>CAVWQI010000011.1:0-165299 GCA_963757185.1 uncultured Gemmatimonadaceae bacterium | reverse complement strand
CTCCTTCGCCCGACGGAAGGACTGCTTCGGCGACCCGATCTTCAAGCCCAGATCAACGACGGGCCTACGCGCCGACCGGCGCAGCACCCAGTCGAAGCCGACGAGGAGAGGAAGCCATGACCCGAACCTACATCGCCGCCGCCCTGCTTGGTCTGTTCGCCGCGGCCGCCGCAGCGCAAACGACGACGCGTGTGCCAGCGTCGCCCGAGAGCAGGCTCTGGATCGAAGGCACGTCGAATCTGCACGGCTGGAGCTGCAAGGCAGAGAAGTTCGATGCGGCCATCGAGGTGGACGCCGCCGCCGTCGCCGAGCTGGCGACCGCGACGCCGAAAGTGCTCAAGCGCGTCGAGGTGAAGGTCCCCGTGAAGGCGCTCAAATGCGGCCACGGCGGGATGGACGACAATCTCTACAAGGCTCTAAAAGCCGACGAGACGCCCGAGATCAGCTACATCCTCGCGACGTTCGACGCCGCGCCTGGCGAGGCCGACGCGTTCACGCTGAAGACCAACGGCACGCTGGCAATCGCGGGCAAGGAGAACAAGCTGACGATGGACGTCGTCGCGACGCGGCTGGCGGACGGCACGGTCAAGGCGACGGGGATGGTGGCGATCAAGATGACGGACTACGGGATCAAGCCGCCGACGGCGATGTTCGGCACGCTACGGACGGGGGACGAAGTGAAGGTCAACTTCGCCCTGACGGTTGGCGCCAAAGCCATCGCGGCCGCGCTCAACGACAAGGTCGTGAACGACAAATAGCCGTACTGGCAGCCGTTCAGCGGCCGCATCGCTCGCCACAGAGAGAGGGACGCAGCTCACACAGATGTGTCCCTCTCCGAGCGTGTAGGGGATTCTCCTTCAAAAGTCCTCCTCTTGCCCGACAGAGCGCGAACGCCGTGAGCCCGAGATTCCCGTACACCTCACACTTGTCCTCAATCGAACCATGTCCAATAGTCGCTTACTCGACCTGCTCGACCGCACGACGTCTCGACGGCGCTTTCTCCGGGAGGGCGGGCTGGCCGCGGTGTTCGCCGGCGCGGCGACCGCGTGCAAACAGGAACCTTCAAAGGCCTCGGCCGGCGCGCAGGCTTCCCCGACCACCTCCGGCCAGACCGGCGGCACGATGGGCCCCAACGACACGTCCTCTGGCGCCGCGGCGCTCGCCGCCGCGCAATCGATGGACGCGATGCACGAAAAAGGCATCAAGGCCTTTCCTGCGAAAACCGCCGGCGTAGGGAATCAGCTGATGCAGCCGCGCATCGAGAACGGCGTGAAGGTCTACGAGGTCACCGCGAAGAAGATCCAGTGGGAGACGGAGCCCGGTCACATGGTCGAGGCGTGGGCGTACAACGATCAGGTGCCCGGTCCGCAGATTCGCGTCACCTCCGGGGACCGCGTGAAGGTGATTCTGCACAACCAACTGCCCGAATCGACGTCGATTCACTTTCACGGACTCGAGCTGCCCAACGCGATGGACGGCGTCCCGTTCATCACGCAACCGCCGGTGAAACCGGGAGAGTCGTTCACGTACGAGTTCGTCGTGCCGAACTCCGGGTCGCACATGTACCACTCACATCACGACTCGGCGAAGCAAGTCGGACTCGGCTTGCTCGGCGCATTCATCGTCGAACCGAAACAGAAGACGAAAGACGACACCCCCGACGTCGACCAGGTATTCATCCTCAACGACGGCGCCCACGGCTACACGTTCAATGGAAAAAGCTTTCCCGCGACCCAGCCGATCGTGGCCAAGCTCGGGCAGAAGGTGCGCATTCGCTTCATGAACGAAGGGATGATGATCCACCCGATGCACCTGCACGGCATTCACATGACAGTCATCGCGAAGGATGGCTGGCCGCTCCCCGCGCCTTGGCGGTGCGACACGCTGAACGTCGCGCCTGGCGAACGATGGGACGTCATCGTCAACTGCAACAATCCAGGAACATGGGCCTTTCACTGCCACATCCTGCCGCACGCCGAATCCGAACATGGAATGTTCGGAATGGTCACCGCGCTGGTAGTTCAGGCGTGAGCTCGCTCGAGGCCCGGCGAGGCGTTCGACTTGCCGCGCTGCGAGTGCCGCTGGTCGCCAAGCTCGTCGGCGCGAACCTCCTCGTCGTCGGCCTCCTGACGGCCGTGTGGCTCATCGCCGGCGGACCGTTCAACGGCGTCGTCATTCTCGTGATCTGCGCGGTCGTCGGCGTTCACCTGGGTCTCGCGCTGATCGCGCTGCGGCCCATTCGCGATCTGGAGAGCGTCGCCACGCACGTCTGGAACGGCAACTACGGGGTCCGCGTGGAGCGGTCCGCGGTCGCCGACCAGGAGGTGCTCCGCGTTGGATCGATGTTCAACATCTTGCTCGACGGACTCGCCGCGGATCGCGCGAAGATGCGTTTGCTTGCCGCCGAGGTCATCGCCGCTGGAGATCGCGAACGCTCGGCCCTCGCGCGTGAGTTGCACGATTCGGTGGCTCAGCATCTCGCCGCGGTCATGCTACAACTCTCGGCCGCGGCCCGGGACTCGACGGATCCGCTCGTCGCCGAGCGCCTGCGCCATGCGCGCGACTCGACCGAGTATGCGCTTCAGGAGGCTCGGGCGCTGTCGCACGCGCTGCATCCGGGCGTGCTCGACGACCTCGGCCTCGAGGCCGCGCTTCGCAAGCTTGCGCGCGACTCGTCCAACGGGAACGGCGTGGACGTCGACGTGCAGCTTCACCGCGCGCGCGGAGCGGTTGCCGCGCGACGTGGAGGGCGTGCTGTACCGCATTGCGCAGGAGGCTGTGCGCAACGCAACGACCCATGCCTCCGCGCGTCGAATCCGACTGTCGGTCCATCAGGCCGAAGACGAAGCCACGCTCAGCGTGCACGACGACGGCGTAGGATTCGATCTCGCGGAGGCCGAGGCGCGGTTGGGGATGGGCCTCACGTCGATGCAGGAGCGCGTGGACCTGCTCGATGGGCGCCTCGAAATCAACACCGCGAAGGGAAGCGGGACGACCGTCTCGGCGACCGTCCCACTGGACGCCGCCTCCAAGCTCACTCCATTCTAAGAGACGATGACGGGCGATCTAATTCGAGTGCTTCTCGCCGACGACCACGTGGTCGTCCGCGCCGGCTTGCGGGCCGTGCTGGGCGCGGCAAAGGACATCGAGATCATCGGCGAAGCGCGGAACGGCCGCGAGGCCGTCACAATGGCCGAGCGGTTTCACCCCGACGTCGTCGTGATGGACCTCGACATGCCCGACACCGACGGCGTGACGGCGACGAAGGAAATCGTCGCCAAGGGGTTGGCGGCGCGTGTGCTCGTGTTGACGATGCACGCCGAGGAGGACTATCTCATCCCGCTGATGGAGGCGGGCGCGGCTGGCTATCTCGTGAAGAGCGCCGCCGACCGTGAATTGGTCGACGCGGTTCGCGCCGTGGCGCACGGTGACGTCTACGTCCGCGCGGCCGCGGCACGGGTCCTTGCGAAGAACCTGACCAAGAAGGATCCGGCCGCCGAGGAGCGAGCGCGCTTCGAGAAGCTCACCCAGCGCGAGCAAGACGTCTTGAAGTACATCGCTCAAGGTTACTCCGCGCCCGAGATCGGCGAGCGGCTGTTCATCAGCCCCAAGACCGTGGATACATACAAGCAGCGCATCCAGGAAAAGCTCGGTCTCGGTCACCGGTCGGACTACGTTCAGATGGCACTACGGTTGGGGCTTCTTTCGGAGACCTGAGCCCTGCTGATTCCATGGCTCGTTGCCGGGCTCGCCGCGTCACTACTTGTGGCGCAGCAGGTGTTCGTCAGATCGCGGCTCCGAGCGCAGGAGAGAACCGAGGCCGAGCTCCGCGCGTCAGAGGCCAAGTTCTCGGGCATCCTGGCTATCGCCGCCGATGCCATCATCACGATCGACCACAGCCAGCGGATCGTTCATTTCAACAACGGCGCCGAAGAGATGTTCGCGTACAAGGCTAACGACGCCGTCGGACGCCACCTCTCGATCCTGCTTCCGCCGCGCTTCCGGACGGCCCACGACGCGCACATCGAATCGTTCGCGCGGTCGGCGGTGACGGCGCGGCGGATGGGAGAACGCCGCGAGATCTTCGGCCTCCGAGCCGACGGCACGGAGTTTCCCGCGGAAGCATCGATCTCGAAGCTCGTCACTCCGGACGGACTCTTGTTCACCGTCGTGCTGCGCGACATTACGACCCCGAAGCGCGCCGAAGAGGACGAGCGGTTTCTCAGCGGCGCGTCGGGCGAACTGTCGAACACGCTCGCCGTCGAAGCGACTGAGCGCGCGATCGTCGATCTGCCGATTCCCCGACTCGCCGATGCGGCGCTGCTCGACCTCGTCGAACCGCAAGCGGTACCGGGCGGAGGTTTCAAGCGTGTCGCAAGTACGCGGCAACGGGCCGCGCTGACCCCGGCGCTCGACGCGCTGGCGACGCATCGCCTCACGCCAGACTCTCCGTCCCCAATCGTCGACGTCATTCGCCGCGGGCGAGCGGAGTTGGTCGAGACGATCGACGAAGACTGGCTCGAGAGCAGTGCGGATCCCGAATCCGCTCCGCATTGGCGAGCGATCGGAGCGACCTCGATTCTCGTGCTACCGGTGGTTGCCGGCGACACGCGGGGCGCGCTCACGCTCATACGCGCCGGGTCCGCGGGTCCGTTCGACCAGCAGCAGCGCGCGCTCGGAGAGAAGTTTGCCCACGTATCGGCGACTGCCCTCCAGAACGCCCAGCTCTACGATGCGGCGCGTCACGCGAACCGGGCGCGGGACGAGGTGCTCGGCGTCGTGTCCCACGATCTGCGGAATCCGCTCAGCGCCATCTCCATGTGCGCGAGGGTGCTCGAGGAGAGTCCCCCGGCCAACGACGCGGATCGACGCGAGCTGCTCGCGACGATTCGGGAATCGACCGAGTGGATGAACCACCTCATCGAGGATCTGCTGGACGTCTCGAACATCGAGGGAGGCCGACTGTCGCTCGAGCTACGGCCCGAAGAGCCATCGCAGATCGCGCTGCAAGCGCTGCACATGTTCGAGGTCGAGGCGGAGTCGGACGGGATCGCGCTCGAGGCGCGGCTCCCGACCAACATGCCGCTCGTCGTCGCCGATCGGACGCGGGTCGTGCAGGTGTTGAGCAACCTGTTGCGCAACGCGATCAAGTTCACGCCGCGCGATGGACGGATCGAGATCTGCGCCGAACCGCGTGATCGGGGCGTCGTCTTCTCAGTCACCGACACCGGTCCCGGAATCAGCGTCGAGAAACAGGCCCGTGTCTTCGACCGCTACTGGCAGTCGTCCGCCGGGGCGCGCCAACGCGGTGCCGGACTGGGACTCTCGATCGCGAAAGGCATCGTCGAGGCGCACGGGGGCCGTATCTGGGTCCGCAGCGTCCCCGGAGAGGGAAGCGAGTTCGCCTTTACTATACCGCAAGCCGAGCCGCGGGACGTGCGGCGGGAGAATCGATGAGTATCACGCGCAAGCCGCCGACGTTTTTCGAGCTGGGCCGCGACGAAGCGATCGACCTACTCGCGCGAAATAACGTCGGGCGCCTCGCCTTCAGCTTCCATGATCGCGTCGACATCGAGCCGATCTCGTACGTGCTCTCGAACGATTGGCTGTATGCGCGCACGTCGCCCGGGAGTAAGCTGACGGTCGTTCAACACCACCCGTGGGTGGCATTTGAGGTCGACGAAATCCGCAGCCGCACCGATTGGCGGAGCGTCGTCCTTCACGGAACGATCTATTTTCTCGAGCCCGATCGCGAGGCGGATCGCCGGGATTACGAGACCGCAGTCAAGGTTCTTCGGTCGATTGACGCTGATGCGCTGACGTCCGCCGACGCGACTCCACAGCGAGAGGTGCTGTTTCGCATTCACGTCGACGATGTCGTGGGGAAGGGAGCGAAGCCGGGCGGGGCCTAGCGGGTGTCCCGGTCGACCGGTCCACCGTTCCACCGATTCCGTAGAACCCCCGACAACCTTCCGGGCAAGCGCTGACGGTTCGGCGGCCCCCGCTTCGGCACCATTCCTCCAACGACCGACGACGAATCGACGTCGCGGCGTGACCGAGGAGGACTTATGGATTCGCTGAAGATGGCGTCGCCGGCGCCTGAGATCGGAGTGCATGCCAGCCTTGCCGCGCCGATCATCATTGCCACGGACGGACAGGAGCAGTCGGACGCGGCGCTCGCGATGGGTCGGCTGTTCGCCGAGTCCAGCGATGCGGTTCGGTTGGTGCGGGTGCTGAGAACGTTGCCGATGGTCCCCGACGTCCCGATCCAAATTCCCATGGACGTGGAGAACGCTCGGCGGACCGAGGCACGATACGAGGTGGCCGCACAAGCGAACCGCGTCTGGCAGGAAGTCGGCGAGGTCGAGCTTCACGAGGGAGACCCGGCGACCACCGTCGCCCGATTGGCACACAACGCCGCCGCGTCGATGATCGTGGCGGGACTCGGACGACACCGCGTGACCGATCGCGTCTTCGGCGACGAGACGGCGCTTCGCCTCATTCGCTCCGCTGACGTGCCGGTTTACGCCACCGCGACCGGAACCGCGCGTGCGCCGCGTCGCATCGTGGTCGCCATGGACTTCAGCGAGACGAGTTTCCGAGCCGCACGGCTCTCGCTCGCCGTCGCCGCGAGCGGTGCGACCATCTACCTCGCGCACGTCGCGCCTCGCGATGGCTCGTGGGCCGACTTGAAAGGGTGGGGCACGATGTACAAGGTGAGTGTCGGCGATGCCCTGCAGCGGACGCGCGAGCAGCTCCGCATCCCCGACGGCATGACCGTGCAGAACGTGCTGCTCCAGGGCGACGCCGCGACGGAGCTGCTGGCGTTCGCGACGAGCGTCAACGCCGACCTGATCGCGACGGGAAGCCACGGCCATGGGTTCGTCGCGCGAATGCTCGTTGGCAGTGTGACGACTCGACTCGTCCGATGCTCGACGTGCAGCGTGCTCACCGTCCCGCACACGGCGGTGGTGACACAGGTGGGCATTCCCATCGAGCCACCCGTCGTGCGGGCGGTGCCGCGCGGCGATTGGGGGGGCAGCTCGACGCCTTCTCTCGCCGCAACGTCGGCCGCCGCGGCACGCTCGAAGTGGACGATCCGGAGATCGGTGCGCAGGCGCAGGAGTTCGACTATCCGCTGCGCGGAGCGACCTATGACTCGCACGATCAGCGAGTGACTCTGATGTTCGGCGAGTTGGCGTGGGGCGCGCCACATCTCACCCGCGGCATCGCCGGCGTGTCGGCGGTGGACATCCTGCAGGACGTGCGCGGGCGTGACCTCGCGCTTCGGGTCGCCCATGGCGCCGGGCAGACGCTGTTGACCTTCGCCTCATAAGAGGCTCTGAAAGGCGGGACATGCGGCGGTTCGCGACGGTCGGCGCGGCCGTCGCATGCTCCCGTTTACCGGTGGACCGGTGGAAGAGCGAGCCGCCCGGGCCCAGTCGGGGAAACCCCCACAAAAAAACAAGCAACCCACCACGCGAGCTGCCTTGTTCCCGGACGGATGGCGATCAGGGCGAACCGTAGCTTCGGCCTGTGTTCCAACAGAGCCATTCGCGCTCTGCAAAAAGACCGCAGGAAGCTCAACCCGACCGGAGGATGATTCTATGAAAACCAACACGACGCTCGGCCTCACGGCCCTGCTGCTGGCGGTCCTCACAGGAAGCGGTGCCGCCCAGCAACCCACCAATGGCAGCGGGAAAGACACGGCGGCGGCGACCGCCAAGGCGGCCCCCGATTCCGGCAAGAAGACC
This sequence comes from uncultured Gemmatimonadaceae bacterium, assembly GCA_963757185.1. GTDB lineage: Bacteria > Gemmatimonadota > Gemmatimonadetes > Gemmatimonadales > Gemmatimonadaceae > JAQBQB01. The sequence continues at coordinate 157,545 of CAVWQI010000011.1, read as the reverse complement.
ATCCCAACGCCGATCAGTCTCTTCCGCCCCGCGGAGATCAACCACATCCGCCCGGCCGACATGCGCGGCGTCAACGTGTTCGAATCGCCCAAAGAAGATGAGGTGCCGTACACCGGCTTCGTCCTCTCCTTCGGCGGCGCCTTCACGCAGGAATTCCAGGGCCTGTCCCACGAAAACAGTGCGGCCCCGGTCGTGGTCAGCGGGGTGAATAGCAACCAGCTCATGACCATCGGGCACGGCTTCAACAACGCCGTCGCCAACCTGAACGTGAACGTCCAGCTCGCCCCAGGCATCCGCGTCGCGATGACGTCCTACCTCTCGGCCCGGCACCATCAGGAGTCGTGGGTCAAAGACGGCTACGTCCTGATGGATGCGTCGCCGATCGACAACGCGCTGCTGAAGGACATCATGAAGTACGCGACCGTGAAGGTCGGCCACTTCGAGATCAACTACGGCGACTCGCATTTCCGCCGCAGCGACAACGGCAACGCGATGTTCAACCCGTTCGTCGGCAACTACGTGCTCGACGCGTTCACGACGGAGATCGGCGCCGAGGTCTACGCGCGCTCCGACGGATTGATCGCGATGCTGGCCGCGACCGGCGGGGAAGTCCACGGCCAGGTGACCGCTCCGACGGCGCGCTCCCTGAGCACGATCGGCAAGCTGGGCTTCGACCAACGGTTCGGCGATCAGCTCCGCGTGCGGCTCACCGGGTCGTTCTACGCGAACAACAAGGCCGCGAGCAACACGCTGTACACCGGCGATCGCGGCGGCTCACCTTACTACGACGTGCTCGAGAACACCGCGTCGACGGAAACCGCCAACGCGTGGTCAGGCGAGGTCCACCCGGGCTTCTCGAATAAAGTGAATGCCGAGGTGGTGAACCCCTTCATCAAGGTCGGCGGCGCGGAGTTCTACGGAAACTTCGAGACGGCCACCGGCGGCGCCTTCACCGAGCCGAAGCTGCGCACGCTGCACCAGGACGTGTACGAGGCGCTGTATCGTTTCGCCGGGGACAGAATGTACCTCGGCGGGCGGTACATCCATGTCAACGGCGAGCTGATCTCGAAGACCTACACGGATCAGACGGTGAACCGCACGCAGCTCGGCGGCGGATGGTTCGTCACGCCGAACACGCTCGCGAAGTTGGAGTGGGTGACTCAGAAGTATCTGGACTTCCCGACGAACGACATCCGCTACGGCGGTCAGTTCAAGGGCTTCATGGTCACCGGTACGATCGGATTCTGACGGTGGACCGGTGGACCGGTGGACCGGTCCACCGGATGGACGGATGCCGGCGGACGATCAGTCGTCCGTCGGCATCGTCGTTACGGTAGCATGACCGTCCGCCCCGTATTCGACGTGAACGCGCCACGGCTGGCAGCAGACTTGGCAGTCCTCGACGTAGTCCTGCCGATCTCCGCCGCCGGGATCGAGGGCGATGACGATCGCCTCGCCGCAGTAGGGACACGTCACCTCGCCTTCCACGTCGGCCGTGCCGTCGCCGAGCGGGAACTCACGATCGAGGTCGGAATCCTCGGGCTCTGGATCAAACGCAAACCGCATATCAAAACGTAGCCGCTCGCCCGCCGTATGCAGCACCGGTCCACCGGTCCACCGGTCCACCGGTCCACCGGGCCTCACGACACGTAGACGATCTCTCCCTCTTCGTCGATCCCCATCTCGACTTCCATGCCACAGACCCCGCACACCTTGTTGGCGATCCACCGAACCGAGGCGAGCTCGCCGGTCTGCGGCGGCGCGGGCTTCACCTTGAGCTTCTTGTAACTGTACTCACCACAGTTCTCACACGCGTGGCCCTTCGCGATGCGCTCGGCGCGCTCCTGCGTGATCCCGGGCAACGATCAGCGCCCGTCGGTCTTGGGAGGGATCGCCGGCGGGCTTCCGAGAGCGCCCGACGATCGCGGCGGCGCCGCCGGTTCCGTCGCGTTCGCCTGGCGCATGATGAGCTCGCGAATTCCGCCGAGGGCGCCCATCACGCCCGCCGCTTCGGCGGGCAGGAAAATCGTCGTGCCTTTGCCCTGCGTGACCAGCGGCAGCGCCTCCAGATACTTCAGGCCGAGCATGTACATCGCCGCTTCGCCCGAGGGCAACGACGTGGAAATTTTCTGAATGGCCTGCGCCTCGGCGTCGGCCATCGCGAGCCGTGCCGTGGCGAGCCCCTTGGCCCGGAGCACGGCGGCTTCCATTTCACCCTGCGCCCGGCTCACCTGCGACTGCTGCACGCCTTCAGCCTCGAGAATCGCGGCGCGCTTCGACGCCTCGGCGTTCGTGACCGCGGCGCGACGCTCGCGCTCGGCGCGCATCTGGAGCTCCATCGACTGTTGGATGTCGCGCGGCGGCTCGATCGCCTGCAGCTCGACGCGCGTGACGTCCACGCCCCAACCGATCGACGCTTCCTCGATCACCTCGCGCATCTTGCGATTGATCACGTCGCGGCTGGCAAGGGTCTGGTCCAGCTCGATGTCGCCGACGATGTTGCGGAGCGTGGTGCGCGTGAGCGTCTCGAGCGCGAATGGCAGGTTCTGGATCGCGTACGCGGCTTTCTGCGGGTCGGCGATGCGATAGTAGAGGACGGCGTCGATGTCGATCGTGACGTTGTCCTTCGTGATCACCGGCTGGCTCGGAAAACTGAGGACTTGTTCCCTCAGGTCGATGCGCGCGGTCGACCCCGACGTGATGCGTTTCGTTCCACTCGGGTCCGTCTCCACGAAGCGGACGTCGATGGTGCGAGGACGCTCCATTCCCGGGATGAGAATGTTGAGCCCCGAACGACCGACGCGGTCAAAACGACCCCAGCGTTCGATGACCATCACCTCGGCTTGGCCGATCACCTTGACGCATCGCGCGATCAGCGAGGCCACGAAAACGACGACGATGCCTGTGGCTATCAGACCGACCATCTTCGCTCCCTATCGAGACGGACGGATAGTATCCGCCGCGGTGTGATTCGGCACGTGGCGCTCCGCTCGGGCGCCAACGTCGATGGAGTCCCACCGATCAAGTATACAAAACATGCCGAGTGCGCGCGCGCGCGGTACATTCGCGCCGTTGGATCGGACACGCGTCGAGGTCCACGTTTTCGATCGGACCGTTTCATGCGGTCGTGCACCATGATTTCGCACCCGACCTCTCTCGGCCAACAGTTCAATGCGACTGATGTACCTGACGGTGTGCGCCGCCGCACTCGTCGCCTGCTCGGACGCGAGTCCGACAGCTCCCGCTCGTTTACGTCTCGCGCCCACCGCCGGAATCTCGGAGCCGGGCCCATTACCAGAAAAGTTTGATCCACGTTCCGTAAAGGACCGCGTGGAGGAGATCGTCGGCCGGCAGTTCGGCCGCGTCACGCTGCCTCCGGACGCGTTCTCCCAGTCGGCCGACGCGGTTCACCCCGACATCGCCTGCCAGACGGGCGGATGGAACGGCGCCGCCTGCTGGCTGATGTACACGCCATACAAGAACTCAGATCCCTCGTGGGAGAATCCGGGGTTCCTGCTCGCGGCCAACGACACGACGTGGATGACGCCGTCGGCGATTCGGAACCCGATCGTCGCCTATCCGGGCATCGGCGCCTACAATTCCGACCCGGACCACGCGTTCGATCCGGCGACCCAGCGTCTCATTCAAGTGTTCCGCGTCGTCGTCGACACGACGAACCGGATCATGCTCATGTCGACCGCCAACGCGCGGCAGTGGACCACGCCCGTGGTCGCGTTCTCGGTGCACAGCCACGACGCGGTCTCGCCGTCCCTGATCATCGAGCGGGATCGCTCGGCGAAAGTCTGGTATCTCAAATCGGGCGTCGCCGGCTGCAATGCGGAGACGACGACGCTGGAGCTTCGAACCGCGCATCCCGGACCTACCGACGACTTCGAGTCGGTTCACTGGAGCGCGCCGGTTACCACCGATCTCGCGATTTCAGGGTATGTGCCGTGGCACATCGACGTCGCCGAGCTTCCATTCGGGGGCTACGTGGCGCTGATCGCGGCATTCCCGCGCGGACAGAGTTGCTCGCAAAGCGACCTGTGGCTCGCGACGAGCGACGACGGGTTGGCTTGGCACACGCTCGTTCTGCCGGTGATGTGGCGCGGAATGGGGATCGCGAAGAAGCGCTCGATCTCGACCTGGTATCGAGGCACTTTGCGCTACGACCCGGCGACCGACGTCCTCGACATCTGGCCGTCGGCGCTCGCAGGCCCCAACTGGACCATCTACCACACGGCCGTCCACCTCACCGAAATCACGGAGCTGATTGCAAGCGCCAAAGCGAGCGACATGAGGGCGGTCGCGGTGGCGTCGCGCGGCGTGCCGCGCCCGACGATCGCCATGCCCTAGCCCGGAACCTTCCTTCGGGTCCCTGGATTCATCGCGCGGCGCCTGACTAGCAGGCGCCGCGACGACTATACGGCCCGCCGTCCGTGCCCAGAGCTCCGGCCACGAGACGGCCAGCCATCGGAGGAGATAACAGCATGCGAATGTGGGGACTCTCGCTGGCGGCAATCGGCATCGTGATCGCGGCTGCGTGCGGCGGTGGCGGCGGCGGTGAAACGACGACGACCGGCCCCGGCAACACTCCGCCGGGCAACGGCAACAACAACACCAATCCGAACACGGTCACGCTCGTGGACTCGAGCTTCAACCCGGCGAACATCACCGTAAAGGCGGGCCAAACCGTAACCTGGCAGTGGGCCTCGTGCACGGACACGACTGGCGGCTACGGTGGCTACGGGACGAACACCTGCATCACGCACCAGATCATGTTCGACGACGGCACCGGCACGACCTCGCCCCAGCAGAATTCGGGCACGTTCAACCGGTCGTTCGCCTCGACGGGCACGTTCAAATATCACTGCACGATCCACGGCGCCTACATGTCGGGACAGGTCGTCGTTCAGTAGAGGCTTTTCGTCCCGGCAAACGGCCGGGTCACGCGCGTCTACGTTTTGCATGAATGCTCGCCCGTTCGGGCGAGCATTCCTTTTTTCGGTGAAACCGCCTCCGAATGGAGCTTGCGCGTGTCAACGTCTAGGCTGATCCTGCGTTTACCTTAGGTTAAGAAGGCTTTGCGGACCGGCGCTGGGTGGTCCCCGTGACGACGCCGCCACGTTAGGCCACCACCTGACTCGAAAACGCCTCTTCGGTCCCGCCCCCGAATGTTCCGTCGCGTCACACTCGCAGTTGCAGTTCTCTTGACGGGGCCCGCGGCCGCCGGGTTCGCTCAGGGCGCCCAGGACGCGCCGAACCAACCGAAATTCACGACACAGGTACTGATCGTCCCGGCGTTCTTGGGTTCCGACCGGGGAGCGGCGAGCCGCGGTGCGGACATCGTGCGGTCGCGCGTCGCCGGCGCGTTTACTAAGAACGAGCTCCGCGTCGTCTCCGGCGGCGACATGGACGATTGGTTCCGGCGTTCGGGATTCGATGAGAATCCGGCGCTGAGCGACGGCGAGCTCAAGGAGATGGCGAGGAAGTTCCGCGCCGACGAACGCATCACGGGTACCCTGACGCGCCAGCCGGACGGATCCATTCGCATCGAGGCGGCGTTGGCACTCGTTCGAGACCTGCGGCTCTCGCAGCCGATCGTCGCGAACGCACCGTCGCTCCCGCAGGCGGCGGAGGCCGTGGCGACGGAAGCGATCGCCGCGCGTAAACAGCTGTCGCCGCTTCGCCAGTGCGAGAACTCCGACCGCGCGGGAAACGCCCGCGATGCGGCGGCGGCCGCGACGACGGCGATCTTGCTCTACTCTCGCGCCGTGCCGGCGCGCGTCTGTTTGCTGAATGCGCTCTCCCACCTCCAGGTCAGCGCCGACAGCGTGATCGCCGTGTCGCGCGCCACGCTCGTCGTCGCGCCGGCCAACGCCGTGGCGCTTGAAGATCTGGCGCAGGCGCTCGACTCGAAGGGGCAAGCGCGCGAGGCGGCTCCCGTTTGGACGAAGCTTCTCGCGACCGACTCGGCAAGCGAGACGATGATCGAAAAGGTCGTCAACGCGCTCGCCCGGGAGGGCTTTCCCAACCTCGCCGCCCCGATCATCGACCACGGCACTGACTCCCACCCCGAAAATCTGCCGCTGCTGAAGGTGCGCTGGCTGGTTCATCTCGCTGAAAACGATTGGAAGGGCGCGATCCAGGCCGGCGATCAGATGCTCGCGCGTGACCAAGCCGCGCAAAGCGATCCCGACTTCTACACACGCCTCGCGATGGCGCTCCGTTCCGACGGAAAGTCGGAGCGCGCGCTGGCTGTCGCCGCGAACGCCGTCGCGAAGTTCCCGGAGTCCGCGTCGCTCTACGTTCTCTATCTACAGCTGCTCAAATCCGAGGCCGATTCGGCGCTCCAACGAGGCTTGGCCGCGTTCCCGGACAACGCCGAAGTCCACGTCTTCGCGGCGCAGGCATTCAAGGGCACCGGGAACGGAGCCGCGGCGCTGACCGAGACGAAGCGTGCGCTTGCCGTGAACCCAAGGCTTCCGCACGGCTACTTGCAGCTCGCACAACTCGAGGTCGACGCTGGTGAAACCGACAGCGCATTCGCGGCGATCGACATGGCGCTGAGAAATGGAGAGGACTCGACCACGGTCGCCCAGTTCGCGCTCGCGCGTGGCAACACGCTGTTCAAGTCGGCGGGCACGACCCAGAAACGCGAGGACTTTCAGCGCGCGATGAAGTTCCTCGCACTCGCCGTCCGCATCCGCCCGTCGCCCGAGGCCAAGTTCTTGGTTGGAGCGTCGGCGCTGTCGATCGGCCAATCCGCCGCGACCGAAGCGGCGCCGGCCAAGAGCTGTGACCTGACGAAGCTCGCCGATTCGTCGCTCACCGAAGCCGAGATCAACCTCGTCAGCGGCGGCTCCGCCGCGCCCGACGCGGCGAAGCAGTACCTCGATTACGTAGCGAAGCTCCGTCCTTACGTCGCGGAGGAGCTCAAGTCATTTTGCGCGGCGGTTCGCCCGGGGCGCGAGGCCCCCGCACAAAAGAAATAGCCGGCGCCATCGCGGCGCCGGCTATCGCGACCGGTAGGGTCCCCGCGCGAAGCTACAACGCCGGCTGTGCCTCGGCCGCCGTCGCGTCCCTCGCTAGATCTCGCTCGCGCCGCGCCGTGCGCAGCATGTTCGTCCCCGTGTAGATGACGACGACGACGACCAGCCACTTGAGGACTGTGAGCGGCAGGTTCGTTACGAGGAACGCGGCGATCAGAACGGCCGGAATGCCCGCCAACAGCATCGACATGATGGAAGGCGCGTGATAGGCGTTCGATCGCATGAAGCGGACGTTCGCGAACGGCATCAGGAACGCGCACGAGCCCATCATGATCGGAAAAGCAGTCGTCTCCGTCATGCCGAGGATCCCCACGAGGATCAGGCACGGCGCGTAAAGCCCGATGCCGAGCGTCATGAGCGCGCCAAGGACGAAGTTGCCCGCTACACCAATGGCCAGCTTTCCGCCCGTCAGGCTCAAAACCGCTCCGCCTGTTGGCGCCTCGCCGGTCTGCCGGATGATCATGATGATCGCGAAGCCAAGCAGTGCGAGGCCCATCCCGATCTGCACCTTCCGCCGATTCCACTGGCTCACCACACCCGCGCCCAGCCACGCGCCAAGGACCGCCGCGACGATCATGAGGATGAGCGTCGTGCTGTCGACGGGAACGAGCTTGGTGTAGATGTACGCCTGGATAACGGTCGGGATCACGTACCCGACGTTCAACGTGCCGGGGATGCGCTCATCGGGAATCAGCTTCCACTGGCGCACCATCGATGTCGTCGTGGCGTAGGAGCCGATGCCGAGGGTGTCGAAGAAGTTCGCAATGAAGCTGATGACCGACATGCCGAGCGTCGGCCGAATCGCGTCTCCCGCCGCGGCCCGCTGGCGCAATGAGCGAACGAGCATCACCAGATAGCCGAGGGTGACGATCGCTAGGGCCACGAACAGCGCGTCACGCGCCATCATCGATCCGGCGGCGGGGACGGGGGCTGGGGCAGAGGCGGTTTGCACCATGGGATTCGCGGTCAAGGGGAGGTTGTGCATCGCCAAGGCCCTCGTTCATCCGCTTGCGACGGCCTGTGCGCCGGGATAGTGTATCCGTTCCCCCGACGCTCCTTAGCTGTGGAGTTTGCATGACCCTTCGGACTGTACCTGACGTTAATCCCGCGCACCGCTATGCGCCATCTGCCGCGCGCGTGTCGACCCCCATTCGGCGACAAACCGTCGCCAGCATGACCGTCGAAGCCCTCCGCGAGCGCATTCTTCGCGGCGACTTCCCAGACGGCGAGCCTCTCCGACAGGACGCCCTCGCCGACGAACTCGGAGTGAGCCGCATCCCCGTCCGCGAAGCCCTGCGCCAACTCGAGGCCGAGGGCCTCGTGAGCTTCAGCCCGCACCGCGGCGCCGTCGTTTCCACCCTCTCGCTCGACGAGATCGACGAACTGTTCGAGCTGCGCGCCGACATCGAAGGTGATCTGCTCCGCCGCGCCATTCCGCGCATGACCGACGAACAGTTCGACCGCGCGGTCGAAGTGCTGGACGCCTTCGAGGACGCACTCGCCAAGGGCGAAGCGTCGCGGTGGGGTCCGCTCAACTGGCACTTCCACGCCGCGCTCTACGCGCCGGCGAAGCGCAACTTCACGATGAACGTGCTGCAGAAGCTGCATCAGCACAGCGATCGGTATTTCCGCATGCAGGTGCTGCTCGCCGGCGGCGGACACACGGCCAGCCAGGAGCACCGCGCCATCGCCGCTGCGGTGCGCAAAGGCGACGTCAAGACGGCGACACAGCTCATGCGATCGCACATCCTCGGCGCCGGCCAGTCGCTTCTCCAATTGCTCCACGCGCAGCGCAACGGCTCGGCCATGCTGCCGCCGGTGCCAGTCGTCCTCAACGCCGACCGGTGACCGCCCCGGCCAAGCTCCGCCACTTCATCGGCGGGGAGTGGCGCGCGAGCGACTCTGACCGCTGGATCGCCGACGTCAATCCCTCGAACGCCGAGGACATCGTCGCGCAAGTTCCGGCCGGTACCAGCGACGACGTCGACCTTGCCGTAAGCTCGGCCGCGTCGTCGCTGACGACGTGGCGGGCGCTGACCGGCCCGGCTCGCGCCGAGCTCCTCTACAAATGGGCCGACGCGATCGGCTCGCGTGCCGACGAACTGGCGCAACTCGTCACGCGCGAAGTGGGAAAGCCGATCGGCGAATCCCGAGGCGAGGTCGGTCGGTGCGTGACCCTGCTCCGCTACTACGCGGGCGACGCCGTGCGCGCCGTCGGCGAGGTCATCCCGGCGCAAACCGCCGGCTCGTTGCAGTTCACGCTGCGACGCCCGCTCGGCGTCGTCGCCCTCATCACGCCGTGGAACTTCCCGGTCGCGATTCCGCTGTGGAAGGCGGCGCCCGCGCTCGCGTTCGGCAACACCGTCGTGCTGAAACCCGCCGAGTCGTCGTCGCAGTCGGCGGTGTTCCTCGCCGAGTGTGCCGCGGCCGCGGGAATTCCGAAGGGCGCGTTCAATGTCCTGCTCGGCGCGGGCGACGTCGTGGGCCCGCGGTTGATCGACGCCGACGACGTGCAAGCGGTGAGCTTCACCGGCTCCGGAAAGATCGGAGCGACGGTCGCTGCCGCCGCCGCGCGAAGAAACATTCGATATCAGACGGAAATGGGCGGGAAGAACGTCGCGATCGTGATGCGCGACGCCGATCTCGATCTCGCCGCTTCGCTCACCGCCGCCGGCGCGATGCGCTACGCCGGGCAGAAGTGCACCGCGACCAGCCGCGTCGTCGTCGCGCGCGAAGTAGAAGCTGACTTCCTCGACCGCCTGCGCACCCGTATCGCCGCGCTTCCGCTCGGTCCGGTGACGGATCCCGCGTCGGCGATTGGCCCGGTGATCAGCGCGGCGTCGCGCGATTCCATTCGGCGAGTGCTCGATGGATCGAACGCCGAGCGCGTGTACGTCGGCGACGTTCCGTCGTCGGGCGATTTCGCCAACGGCTACTTCGTCGCGCCGACCGTCGTGCGCAACGCGCCCGCCGACTCCGATCTCGCGAGACGAGAGCTCTTCGGCCCGGTCCTGGCGAGTTTCTCGGCCGACGATCTCGAGCACGCGATCGCGCTCGCCAACGACACCGTGTACGGACTCAGCGCAGCCCTCTTCACGCGCGACCTGCGCAGCGCGCTCCGCTACGTCGATCAAATCGCCGTCGGGATGGTGCGCGTGAACGGCGACACGACCGGCGTCGATCCGCACGCGCCGTTCGGCGGGATGAAAGGCTCGAGCTCCGGGAGTCGCGAACAAGGTCCGGCGGCGCGCGAGTTCTACACCGAAATCAAGACCGTTCAGCTCAATGCCTGACCGAGCGGGCGGCGACGCACTCGACTTGCGCGTCGTGGATTCGCACACGGAAGGCGAACCCACTCGCGTGATCGTCGACGGGTGGCCGCAGCCGGCCGGTTCCACGATGGCCGAACGGCGCGACGACCTCCGGCGCAACGCCGACCAACTCAGACGGGGGGTCGTCTGCGAGCCGCGCGGCCACGCGGCGATCGTCGGCGCGTTGCTCACGCCTCCCGTCACGCCGGGTGCGCAAGCCGGTATCGTCTTCTTCAACAACGAGACTTACCTCGGCATGTGCGGCCACGGGCTGATCGGCGTCGTCCGCACGCTTCAGCATCTCGGGCGCCTCTCGCCCGGCGTCGCGCGTTTCGACACACCTGTGGGTACCGTCTCGGCCGAGTTGAACGACGACGGATCGGTGACGATCGAGAACGTCGCGGCGAAGGCGCACGCGCTCGACGTCGCCATCGATGTCCCGGGTTGCGGCCGTGTCGTCGGCGACGTCGCGTATGGCGGCAACTGGTTCTTCATCACGCACGTTCAAGCGAAGCTCGACACGTCGAACGTCGACGAGCTGCTCCGCCTGACTCGCGCGATCCAGAGGGCGATCGATGCGCAGCATCCGGCCGGCGGCGCTCCGATCGACCACATCGAGCTGTCCGGCGCGCCGCACGACCCCGAGTCGGATGCGCGCAACTTCGTGCTCTGTTCCGGCGGCGAGTACGATCGTTCGCCGTGCGGCACCGGCACGTCGGCCGTGATGGCCGCGCTGCACCGGCGGGGATCGCTTGCGTTCGAGCAGCCGTGGCGGCAGGAGAGCATCACGGGCGGACGCTTCACCGGATGGCTCACGCGCGGCGACGACGGCGAGTTGATTCCGCACATCCGCGGCCGCGCGTTCATCACCGGCGATTCGACCCTCCGATTCGACCCGGCCGATCCGTTTCGATTCGGCATAGGCGGCTGATCGTGCGGGTGGGGGCGGGAGCCACCTCTGACGCGATCGTCGTCGGCGCGGGAATCGTCGGCGCCGCCTGCGCCGAGGCGCTCGCGCGCGACGGTTGGCGAGTGACGATTCTCGAGGAAACGTTCGCCGCATCCGGCACGACCGCCGCCGGCATGGGGCACATCGTCGTGATGGACGACTCGCCCGAACAACTCGCGCTGACCGCTTACTCCGACCGACTCTGGCGCGAGCTCGGCCTCGACTCGGATCGTCGATCCGAAATCGAGCGATGCGGCACGCTCTGGATCGCCGAAGATTCGACCCAGTTGGCCGGACTCGAGGCCAAGCGAGATGCGTATGCCTCGGCCGGCGTCGCGGCCGAGGTCCTCGATGCACGCGGCGTCGAGATCGCCGAGCCAACTCTGAGGCGCGGCCTCGCCGGAGCGCTTCGTGTCCCGGCGGATTCCGTCGTCTATCCGCCCGGCGCCACGCTCGAGTTGCTTCGTCGCGCGAGATCTCGCGGAGCGGTTCTCCGCGAGGGCGTGCGCGTCGCTGCGCTCGATTCCGGGTTCGTCCGAACCCAGGCCGGCGATACCATGCGCGCGGACGTCGTCGTGAACGCCGCCGGTGCACGCGCGGCCCAGCTCACGCCGGAATTGCCGATCGTGCCGCGCAAAGGCCACCTCGCCATCACGGATCGCACGTCGCAGGTGTGCCGACATCAGCTCGTCGAGCTTGGCTACCTCACCAGCGCGCACTCGATGACGACGGAGTCGGTCGCCTTCAATCTCCAGCCGCGCAAGACCGGACAGATGTTGATCGGGTCGTCGCGCGAGCTGGTGGGTTGGGACACGTCGATCAACCGCGCCGTGTTGCGGCGCATGCTCGCCCGCGCGGTGGAGTTCGTGCCGAGCCTCGCTCGCCAGTCCGTGATCCGCTGCTGGACGGGATTTCGCCCGGCGACTCCCGACAAGCTTCCGTTGATCGGCGCATGGGACCCGACTCCCGGTCTGTGGGTCGCCGCGGGGCACGAAGGACTGGGAATCACCACGTCGCTCGCCACCGCCGGCCTCCTCGCCGATTTAGTCGCCGGTCGAGCCCCGGCGATCGACGCGGCGCCGTTCGCGCCGACGCGTGCGATCGCGCGGCTCGATCGACGAAGCCAAGGTCGTCGCGTGAGCGGTACGGTCGAGATCAACGTCAACGGTCGCGTGTTCCGGACCGACCGGGGATTGACCGTCGCGGCGGCGCTCCTGTCGCTGGACGAGTCGACGTTTCGCATTTCGGAAACCGGCGAGCCCCGCGCGCCTCTCTGCGGAATGGGAACGTGCTACGAGTGCCGGGTCACGATCGACGGCGTCGAACAGCAGCGCGCGTGTCTCGTGAGAGTGCGTCCCGGCATGCGAGTGATCGCCGGGGCGCAGCGCGAATGATCCGCGCGGCCTGCGACGTGCTCGTCATCGGCGGCGGACCGGCGGGGATCGCTGCCGCGTCGCGGGCGGCGGAGCTCGGCGCCCGAACGCTGCTGGTCGACGAAGGGCTCGCGCCGGGCGGACAGATTTGGCGCGCCAGCCGTGGCGGGCAGCAAGGAGGCGCGGCGCGTCGATGGGTCGAGCGATTGGCGCGGAGCGGCGCGGCAATCAGGAGCTCGACGAGCGTCGTCGACATCGACTCGGTGAATGATCGCTTTCGCGTCGTTGCCGATGCGCAGGGCGACGTCGTCTCGATCGACGCCGGCGCGGTCGTTCTCGCGACCGGCGCACGCGAGCTCTTTCTGCCATTTCCCGGCTGGACCCTGCCGAACGTATTCGGCGTCGGCGGTGGCCAGGCTCTCATGAAGGCCGGAATGCCCGTGCGCGGGAAGCGCGTCGTCGTCGCTGGGACAGGGCCGTTGGTGCTCGCGGTGGCGGCTTCGTTCGCGTCGCATGGGGCGCGCGTGCGCGTCGTGGCCGAGCAGGCACCGCTGTCTCGCGTCGCGCGATTCGCCGCTTCCCTTTGGCGGGCGCCGGGTCGCGCGGGTCAGGCGCTGGCGCTGAGAGCGAGACTGGGTGCCGCTCGGTACTTGACCGGGACGTGGATCGCGCGTGCCGATGGCGCGTCGCGCGTCGAGTCGGTGACGCTCACGGACGGACGAGCCAGTCGAACGATCGAATGCGATATCCTCTGTTCCGCTTTCGGGCTTCTTCCCAACGTGGAGCTCGCACGGTTCGCCGGATGTGCGGTTGGGATCGACGGCGTTCAGGTGGACGACGGACAGGCGACGAGCGTCGCCGGCATCTCTTGCGTCGGGGAGCCCACCGGGATCGGCGGCGTCGACCTGTCGCTGGTCGAAGGTGAGATCGGCGGGGCCGCTGCGGCCGGCGGATCGCCGAGCCGGCGCGTCGTCGCGAAGCGCGCTCGCTTACGGCGCGAGGCCAAGCTCCTCGCGGACACGTTTGCGCTCCGTCCGGAACTGCGCGCCCTCACGAACGACGATACGATCGCATGCCGCTGCGAGGACGTGCGGTTCGGCGAGCTCGATCGTTCGTGGACCTTCCGGCAGGCGAAGCTCTACACGCGAATCGGCATGGGCCCCTGCCAGGGCCGAATCTGCGCCGCCGCGCTAGAATGTCTCTGGGGCGAGGGCTGGGCGCGCGAGGCGCCGCGGCTGCCGATTCAACCCGCTCGTGTCGCGGCCCTTCTCGGTGCCGCGGACGATCTAACATTGAACACCGAACTCTGACGGAGCTCGCGACCATGGAGCAGCGCGATTGGCAAGGCGTATTTCCCGCGATCACGACACCGTTCGGCGCCGGATTGGCCGTCGATCATCCCCGCCTCGGAAAGCACGTGCGCTGGCTGGCCGACTCGGGATGCCGCGGGATCGTCGCGCTCGGATCGCTCGGTGAAGCGGCAACGCTGCGCTTCGACGAAAAGGTGAGCATTCTCGAAACATGCCGCAAAGCGCTCGGCAGCGACGTGCCGCTGGTGGCGGGAATCGCCGGGCTGGCGACCGCGGAATGCGTCGCTCTGGCCGAGCGCGCCGCGGCGGTGGGTTGCGACGGACTGATGGTGCTGCCTCCGTACGTGTATCGCGGCGACTGGCGCGAGACGAAGGCGCACTACGACGCGATCATCGATGCGACGAAGCTTTCGTGCATGCTCTACAACAACCCGATTGCGTACGGCACGGACGTCTCGCCGGCACAGATGATCGAGCTGTCGGCGCACGCGAATCTCCATGCCGTCAAGGAATCGAGCGGCGACGTGCGACGTGTCACGGCGATCCACGAAACGCTTGGTGACCGGCTCGTCATCTTCGCCGGGATGGACGACGCGATTCTCGAGTCGATTCCGATGGGCGCCAGCGGCTGGGTCGCTGGCCTCGTCAACGCGCTCCCCGTCGAGTCGGTGCGCGTGTTCGAGCTCGCCCGAGATGGCCGCTTCGACGAGGCCCGCGCGCTCTACGAGTGGTTCCTGCCGCTCCTGCGCCTCGACACCGTTCCGAAATTCGTTCAGCTCATCAAGCTCGTTCAGAGCGAGGTAGGGCAGGGGAACGCTTCGGTGCGTCCGCCGCGCCTCGAGCTCGTCGGGGCTGAGTTGGCCGAGGTGACGGCGCTCATTCAGGAGCGACTGGCTTGCCGGCCGAAGCTCGATGCGCCGCGCCGCCAGCAGGGCGGGGCCCTCGCCTCCAGCGGCGTCGCGTGAGCGGGCGCGGAAACTACGCACGCATCTACGCCGTCGTCCGTCGAGTTCCGAAAGGCAGAGTAACGACGTACGGAAATGTCGCGCGCATCGCCGGACTCGCCGGGCATGCGCGGCAGGTCGGGTACGCTCTTGCCGCGCTACCGACAGGAACGAGCGTGCCTTGGCATCGCGTCATCAACGCGCAAGGCAAGCTCAGCCTCGAGCGCGATGGGAAAAGCTCCGGAACGACGCAGCGAATTCTGCTCGCGCGTGAAGGGGTGATCGTGAACGCCGGCGGCCGTGTCTCGCTCGCGCGATTCGGCTGGCGCATCGCGAAGCCGGCCTGACACTCGCCGGCCTGACAACCGCCGCCGTCGACCGACGGCGACGCATTGCGGGGACGGGCTTTCGTCCCCGTTCGCGGACGGCGCCCGGTGCGACGCGGATCACATGCGTCGCTCTAACTCGTTTGCCGCGAAAGACTTCGGCGTCTGTGTGCGGAGTCGATTCCGCTGGTCTCGCCCATGCCTTCCAAGGGTGCGCAGCGATCTCTCACATCAAACCTCGAGTCTTATGCGCAGCATTCGCAGCCTTGTCGTCGCGGCATCGGTGTTGGCCGCGGGAACGCTTGGCGCCCAGACCTCGGAGTCGGGCACCAACACGTTGAAGGTGACGCCATACGCCGGGTACATGTTTTTCGGCGACTATCTGAAGGGCCCCGTCGGAACGACCCTGACGAACGCGCCCGCCCTCATGTACGGAACTCAGTTCAACCTCCCGCTCTCGCCGAACGTTTCGCTCGTCGGAAACCTCGGCTATTCGTCGTCGGACATCCAAATCGGCGTGCCTTTCTTCGGCGGCGTCGGCACGGGATTGCGGAGCTCGGTGTACATGTATGACGCCGGTCTCGAGTACGACTTCCGCTCGACGAAGAGCGGCTCGGTTCCATTCACGCCGTTCGTCACCGGCGGAGTGGGCGCGATGCACTACAACATCGACGGAGACCTCCTTTCCACCCAGGCGACGAACCTTGCCGGCAACGTTGGCGTCGGCGCCGACTTCGTCGTGGGACGGGGCGTCGCCCTGCGCCTCATGGCCAAGGACTACATCGGCCAGTTCAACTTCCAGGATGCGGTTGGGTTCGGCGGCTTCACCGGACAGACCGCGAACAACTTCGCGCTGACCGGCGGTTTGAAGTTCGACTTCTGATCGGCGGGCGCCCGAGCCGGCGAGAAACCGTAGCGCAGATGCCGCAGATGTGAACGACGATGCCGCAGATGAACAAACAAAGGTTCATCTGCGGCATCGCTGTTTTCGTTCTGCGCCATCTGCGTTGAGTTCTTCTCGATCGCCAGTCGTGGATAGCCGCGGCGAGTCTTTTGCCCGGCGACAACGGTGCCCCGTTATTTTCGTCGCATGAGCCGTGACGCACCGTCAGCGGCGGGGGCGGCGTCCCGCATCGTGCGCGATTTTCTCGCGGGCGCGATCGATTACGCCGGGTTGTTTCCGCCCGCCGCGCTCGACATGCGAACGGCGATTCGCAACTACGCGTCGTATCGCGCCGGCGACGACGCTTCGCTGCTCGGCCGATTCGTGGCGCCGGCAACCCGATTGGGCGAGCTCGCTGACGAGCTCGAGTCGCTCGATTTGACCGGAGGGACGATCAAGGTCAGCGCCGTGCTTGGCGCCAACCTCGGCGTCGACCTCCAGTCGGTGATCGCGTTCAATGCACGCGGCTCGCGAGCCACGGTCGATTCCATCGAAGCCAAGGCGGACCGACCGGGGGCGATCTACGAGGTCGCCGCTGGCGGGTCCGCGAAGCTCGAGGTGTTCGTGGAGCTTCCTCTCGACGGTGAGCTCGAGCTGCTCGTCGACGCTGTGCGCGCCGTTGGCGCTCGAGCAAAAGTCAGGACGGGCGGCGTCACCACTGAAGCGTTCCCGAGCGCGCGGTCTATCGTGCGCTTCATGCGCGTGTGTCTGGACGGCAGCGTGCCCTTCAAAGCGACCGCGGGGCTGCACCATGCGGTCACCGGAACCTACGCGTTGACGTACGCGCCCGATTCGCCGCGCGGCACGATGTTCGGATTCCTCAACGTCTTCCTTGCCGCGGCGTTTCTGACCTCAGGAATGTCCGACGAAGACGCCGCCCGGTTGCTCGACGATCGAGACGCATCGGCGTTCGTGTTCGAAGAACAGGGCGTCGAGTGGCGCGGGCGCCGCGTCGACGCCGACCAGCTGGCCACGACCCACGCGCGCGTATTTGGGTCGTTTGGCTCCTGCTCGTTCCGTGAGCCGGTCGACGACTTGCGGTCGATGGCCCTGCTCTCGTGAGCGATCTCGACCGAACCCACGATCCGGCGGCCGCGTCGTGGGTCGCCTCGGCCAACGATCCACAGACCGATTTTCCCATCCAGAATCTTCCGCTTGGCGTTTTTCGCCGTCGCGGAAACGGAACGTCTCATGTCGCGCGCATCGGAGTCGCGATCGGCGACGAGATCCTCGACCTCACCGCTTGCGCGAGCGACGGTCTGTTGCTGTCGCTCGACGACGATCTGGTCGCTCGCCTCGGCGACTCGAGGCTGAATCGCGTGATGGAGCGCGGGCGCGACGCCTCGAGCGCGCTGCGCCTCACGATCAG
This sequence comes from uncultured Gemmatimonadaceae bacterium, assembly GCA_963757185.1. GTDB lineage: Bacteria > Gemmatimonadota > Gemmatimonadetes > Gemmatimonadales > Gemmatimonadaceae > JAQBQB01. Next base: position 139,968 of record CAVWQI010000011.1, on the reverse strand, counting down.
CGACCTGTTGCGAAGCGACGGGAACGAGCGGGCGCGCCGCGCCGACGTCGAACGCTGCCTCGTCGCCGCACGCGAGGCCGAGATGCTGCTGCCCGTTGCCATCGGCGACTACTCCGATTTCTACGCCTCGATCGAACACGCGACCAACGTCGGTTCGATGTTCCGCCCGGACAATCCGCTGCTGCCGAACTACAAGTGGGTGCCGATCGGGTATCATGGGCGCGCGTCGTCGATCGTGGTGAGCGGAACGGACGTAGTGCGCCCCGTCGGGCAGACTCGAGACGGCGACGCACCCGCGCCAAGCGTAGGCCCGAGCGGCCGATTGGACTACGAGCTCGAAATCGGCGCGTTCATCGGACCGGGTTCGCCGATGGGTGAGCGGATCTCGATCGGCGACGCGAGCGCGCACGTGTTCGGTCTGTGCCTTCTGAACGATTGGTCGGCGCGCGACATCCAAACGTGGGAGTATCAACCACTCGGCCCGTTCCTGGCGAAGAGCTTCGCGACGTCGATCTCGCCGTGGGTCGTCACGCTCGAGGCACTCGCGCCATTTCGCGTCCCCGCGCGCGCGCGTGCGTCGAACGACCCCGAGCCACTTGCATACCTGAGCGATCGCGCGGACAGCGATGCCGGCGGGTTCAACATCACGCTCGAGGTTCACCTGTCGACGTCAGCGATGCGCGATGCCGGCATCGATCCCGTGCTGCTGAGTCGTGGGACCTTCGCCGACATGTACTGGACCGTCGCCCAGCTCGTGGCTCACCACTCGAGCAATGGCTGCAACCTCCGGCCGGGCGACCTCCTTGGTAGTGGCACCGTGTCGGGAGCCGCCAAGGAGACGCGAGGATGCCTGCTCGAGCGCGCATGGCGTGGGACCGAACCGGTCGCGCTGCCAAGCGGCGAGATACGATCGTTTCTCCAGGATGGAGACGACGTCATCCTTCGCGGCTACTGCGAGCGCCGGGGCGCGCGACGAATCGGTTTCGGTGAATGCCGCGGCCGCGTCCTGCCGGCCCGCGCCTCACTCGCCTAACGCTGTCGTCGATCGACCCGGATGAACGACGATCAGAACGCCGGCCGCACGAGCAGCGACTGGCCGACGCGGATTCGGCTGGCGGTCAAGTGATTCCAGGCCAGCAGCTGGTCGGTCGTCGTGTTCCACATCGTGGCGATCCCGCCGAGCGCGTCCCCGCGGCGCACCGTGTAGTACTTCGCCTTGCGCCGTCGCGCCTCCGCGGCCTGGCGAGCCTTTTCGATTTCTCTCATCTCCCCGCCGCGCAGCGCGGCGAGAGCGACCGCCCGATCGCGCCGCGACGCCATCGCGGCGACGAGCAAGTTGGCTGACGCGCCCGACGACGAGGGAACGCCCAGGCGGATTTGGTCTTTCGGCGTGCTGATCACGATCGCCTTGGCGAGACCGAACATCGTCCGCCCCGACGAGACGTGGACGCTCGAGTCGAGTGCGAATTCCCGCTGCTCGAAGGTCGGCGGGAGGTCCGGCGCGGCAAGGACGTCGCGGGGCTCGACGCCGAGGTACACGAGGCGTCGATCGGTGAGCGCGAGCAGGCCGCGAGTCGCGCGAAAGTAGGAGATCGCCGGCCGCTTGAACACCGGGACGACACGGTGCACCTGCTCGCCGGGCTGCAGCGTGTTGATGCGCAGCTCCCGCTCGGCGATGGCGTTGGCGTCGCGCGGATTCGTTCGATCGGCGCGGAGCACCAGCGCGACGATAGCGATCGCCGTCAGCAGAATGAGCGCGCGCGTCGTGTAGCGGGCTCCACGCGACGGGCGTCGGTGAGCGCCCGATCCTCGTCGCCGCTGATGAACGTGGGGTGTGTGTCGCACTCGCGAAACCGGAGTTCTTGCGTACCGCAAGCTAGTTGCCTTCGCCCGGCCCGCGCGCTATCCTCACTGTGCTGAACACGCTGTAAAAAGCGGTCGCGGCAGTAGTACGAATCGGGACCCTCGGTTGGTCTGGGTGTACTACTAAGTGCGTGTCACGTGGCGCGGGCGTTCGCCCCCACGGCGCGTATCCCACCTCGACCTCTCCTTCACGGAGGCCACTATCCGCCCGATGAAGCACGTATGGCTGCAGATTGCGCTTGCCGCCGGACTGGTCGCGTCGATCGCGATCGGCATCGAGCTCAGCCGTCCGCTCAGAGCGACGAGCGAGCCGGTGGCTGCCCAGATCGCGGCGCATCGGTACATCGACTCCAGCGACGAGTCGGTGGTCGCGCGCGCGCTGTTGGCGACCGCGCAGGCCTCCGATGCGATCGAGTCCATCGATTCCACCAAGGCCGATACCCGCACGCCCTGGGCCTCGTCTCCGGCCGACGTCGCGCTGCAGTCGCCGCAGTTCTTTCACGACCGCGATTCGTTCGCGATGGACCTGGTCCGCACCGGCCGGGTTGATCCGGATCGCGCGCGGTCGCTCGCCGACGTCGCCGTGCGTGAAGCGTATACCCGGAAAATCCCGCCCGCCCTCGTACTGGGCGTGATGATGACCGAGAACGACGCGTTCAAGTCGACGGCCCGGTCGAATGTCGGCGCGGTCGGCCTCATGCAGATCATGCCGAAGATCTGGACGTCCACCCTTGGACGAAAGTTCGGCACGAACCTGCGCGCTGATTCGACGAACCTGAAGTACGGCATCTGGATCCTCGGCTGGCTCGCCGAGCAGACGAGCAGAATCGTCGTCGACGCGGACGACGCCTGGCGTCACGCGCTGCTGCGCTACAACGGCTGTGTCAGCGGCAGCAACACGCCGAACTGCCACAGGTACCCCGACGTCGTGCGACAGCACGTCGTGCAGTCGGCCAAGACGATCTGCGGCGGACAGACCTTCAAGGAGTGCGTCGCCGAGCCCATGTGGGCGTCGCGCAAGGACGCCGACGAGTCGGTGGCGGCGCAAACGCGGTGACCTCCGCGCTCGTCGCGGAGCACCTCGGCAAATCTTTCGGCAACGTCGTAGCTCTCGTCGACGTCTCGCTCGACGTGCCGCAGCGTGCGGCGGTCGCGCTGGTCGGCGAGAGCGGTTCCGGAAAGACGACGCTCCTCCGCTGCTTCAATCGTCTGGTCGAGCCTGACAAGGGAAGCATTCACATAAATGGGGTCGATGCCGCGAGCATCGACCCCATCGTGCTTCGGCGGCAGATCGGGTACGTCCCGCAGGACGGCGGACTCCTTCCGCACTGGCGCGTCCAGCGCAACGTCGAGCTGGTGCTGCGGCTCCGTGGTGAACCGAGCGTCGCGACGCGCGCCCGCGATGCGCTCGCGCTGGTGGGGCTCGACCCGGCGCGTTTCGCCGATCGATGGCCCCGCGAGCTGTCCGGCGGTCAACGCCAGCGCGTCGCGATCGCGCGCGCGTTGGCCGCCGAGCCATCGGTGCTGCTGCTCGATGAACCGTTCGGAGCGCTGGACGCGATTACGCGCGCCGAGCTGCAGGACGCGTTCGCCGCGCTCCGCGAACGCATTGGCGTGACGACCGTGTTCGTCACGCACGATCTGCACGAGGCGATCCTGCTCGGCACGACCGTAGCCGTCGTTCGCGGCGGACGTATCGAGCAGGTCGCGCCTCCGTCGGAGTTGGTCGCGCGGCCGGGGAGCGACTACGTGCGACTGCTGTTGCAACGGTCGCGCGTGAGCGAACAGCCGGCGGTGGCGCGCGCATGATCGCGGTCATCGCGGCCGCGGCCATCGCGCTCGCATCGTTCGGCGGGCAAAGCGGCTCGCCGAACCGTCCCGTCGTCGTCGCGTCGAAACCGTTCGGCGAATCGTATCTCCTCGCCGAGATGTTCGCTCAACTGCTCGAGGCGCGCGGGTTGCGCGTCGACCGCCGGCCGGGGTTGGGCGCGACGGACCTCGCGTTCAGCGCGCTTCAGTCGGGTGCCATCGACGTCTATCCGGAGTACACGGGCACCGGACTGCTCGCGATTCTCCACGAGACTCCGAGTGGCGGCGCCGGCGACGCGTATCGCCGAGTGTCGGCCGAGTTCCGGCGACAGTGGGGCATCCGCTGGCTCGCGCCGTTGGGTTTCGAGAACGGCTACGCGATCTCCGTTCGCCGCGCGACGGCCGACTCGCTGCATCTCGAGTCGCTCAGCGATCTCGCGCGCCACGCGGGCCAGCTGCGGGCCGGCCTGACCGCCGATTTCATCGGACGACCCGACGGTCTCGTCGGACTTCAGCATGCCTACGATCTGCATTTTCGTGAGGTGCGCCCGCTCGGTCCGGCGATCAAGTATCAAGCGCTCGCCGCCGGGCAAGTCGACGTCATCGACGGCTATTCGACCGACGGATTGATCGCGCGGTACGACCTGAAGGTGCTCAGCGACGATCGGCACTTCTTCCCGCCCTACGAGGCCGCGCCTCTCGTCGGGGCTCGCTTGGCCACGACCGAGCCGCGCGCAATCGCCGCGCTCGAGGAGCTCGGCGGGCAGATCGACGTCTCGCGGATGCGCGCGCTGAACGAGCGCGTCGAGGTCAAAGGAGAACCCGTGTCCGCCGTGGCGCGCGACGCGCTCGCGCAACTCGGACTCGTCGGCTCGGTCGCGCCTGCGACGAAGCTGTCGCCGGGTGAGAGTCGCACGTCTCTGATGGAGTATCTCGTCGACCAGCGATCGACGATCGCGCGCCTCGCGCTCCGCCACATCGAGCTCGTCACCGCTTCGCTGGTCGTTGCGATACTCCTTGCCGTCCCGCTCGGCCTGGTCTTGGAACGCGCCGCGGGAAAAGCGGAATCGGTCATCCGCGGCGTCGGCGTCCTTCAGACGCTCCCCGGCATCGCGCTACTCGCGTTCATGATCCCGCTGCTCGGAATCGGCGTCGTGCCGGCGCTCGCGGCTCTCGTGCTCTATTCGCTCTACCCGATCATGCGGAACACGTTCACCGGTGTGCGCGACGCAGATCCGGCTGCGGTCGCGTCCGCGCGCGCTCTCGGCATGACCGACTTGCAGATCCTTCGCGACGTGCGCCTCCCGCTCGCCGCGCCAATCATCATGGCCGGCATCCGCACCGCCGCCGTGGTCGACGTCGGCACCGCGACCCTCGCCGCGTTCATCGGCGCCGGCGGACTCGGCGAGCCGATCGTCGCCGGCCTCGCGCTCTCCGATACGCGCATGATCCTGTCCGGCGCGATTCCCGCCGCGCTCCTCGCGCTGGCGGTCGACGGCGTACTCGCCGGCGTCGAGCGGTTCTTAAAGCCAGGCGGCTTGGCTTAGATGACACCGACGTGGGGACGATCACGGCCTAGAGACTCCACCCCCACAGCGATCGCATCTAAGCCACCGCGCCTTTCTTTCTTAGACCGCCCCCGCGTACCTCGTTCTGATTTTCACTGTCCGTTCGAGGTCGTCCCTCGTCTGCAGGACCTTCTGCCTGAGGTCTGTCGGCAGCGACCGGTGCTGCGCCAGGAAGTCGTCGACTCGATGGAGCGCGTCCGGGGTCTGCTGGCCGCCGATGAAGCCGCCGAGCCACGAGCCGAGGAAGAAGATTCGGCGGTTCTTCTGGACCCAGGCGAGCGAGTCGAGCGCGGGAACGAGGAAGGGAAGGGTCGCCGCCGATTGATCCGGCGAGTTGAACGCACGAAGGCTCGCCGTCACCCAATCTTCGTTGAGCGTCGAGTCGTGAAAGAATCGATTGAAGTACTCGGCCTTGACCGCGAGCTGTGGCCGCGCCGCGCCGGCGACGAACGCGCTGCGGCGCCCGTTCACTGTCGTATCGCGCCCTGCTTCGGACGTGATCAGCGCGTCGCCGTCGCTCGCGCCTCGCTCGACGAGATGCGTGACGATCGACCATCGCGTCGGCTGCCGCAGTGGTGTGCCCGCGATCGACGTGCTGTCCAGCCATGAGCGAAGGCGCGCCAGCGCGGGCGCCGACGTCGCCACCGAGATGTACGTGTCCAGAAAATTTTTGCGAATCCCGTAGGTGCGCTTCGCGTCCGCCGCCACCGCGAGGAGCATGTCCTCGACGCTCGGCGCCATCCGCGCGCGCTGCGCGTCCGACAAGTAGGTCGACGTCGCGCGGCTAAGGCGGCCGAGTACCCCCGCCGCGATTTGCTCGTCGGGTTCGTTCGGGAGCTCGCGGGTCGCTGACGCGATGAACTCCGCCGGTGCGAGACGCGCGTCGCGAACGAGGTCCCACTGCGCGCCCCACAGCATCGCGCGGAGGAACGGATCGCGCACCTCGCCGACGTGCGCGAGCAGCCAGCGCGAGCTTTGGGGATCGAGCATCACGAGGCCGTAGGCTTGATCGTTCGCGTTCGCGAACACGAAGTCCGGAGCTCGGCGGCCTTTCGCCGCGGCTACCACGGTCGTCTCGGCCGTGACCTCCACGGGAATCGACGTCGGCGCCGCGCCGGCGGACCAGAGGACAACCTCGGTACGCATCGGCCAGACGCCGCGGCCCGAGAGTGCTTGCGCGGGATGCTGGATCAGCGCGAGGCGCTTGATCGTGCCGTTCTCGGTTTCCAGTATCTGTTCGGTGACGGGAAGTCCCGGCCGAAGGATGTACTGTCGTCCCCACTCGGTGAGGGAGTGATGCGCCGCCTTGCCGATCGACGCGAGCAGATCTTGCCATGTCGCGTTGCCGTACGCGTGCGTGATGAGGAAATCGTGAAGCCCGGCGCGAAAGGCGGAGTCGCCGACGAGATAATTGAGCTGCTTGAGAATCCCCGGCGCCTTGTTGTAGACGATCGCGCCGTAGTTGCTCTTCGCCTGGTCGAGATTGGCGAGCTGCTGCCAGACGGGCGTGGTTCCCAAAGTCTGGTCCACGTCATAGGCAGCCGGCTTGTTCCGCAGATAGAACGACATCCAAGGGTTCGGCAGTCCCTCGAGGTCCTGCATCTTCGCTGCCATGTAGGTGGCAAAGCCCTCTTTGAGCCAGAGGTCGTCGAACCACCGCATCGTCACGTCGTCGCCGAACCAATGGTGCGCGACCTCGTGATAGATCGTCGCCCTTCGGCCAAGTCGCTGGTTGAGCGTCGGCGGCTCGCGGTAGATGAACGACTCCTCGTTGAACATCGTGACGCCGGGGTGTTCCATTCCGCCGAAAGGGAACGCCGGCGACAGCATGTACTGGAATTGCTGGAAGGGGTACGGCACGCCGAAATACTTCTGCAGCGACGTGATGGCCGACGCGACTTGCGTCTGAAGTGAATCCACCTCGACCTCGCGCGCGCGCGAGGCGCGGACCCAGAGATGCGTATTCCGCGGGCCGCCCGTGAACTCGTGCCATGGCCCGGCCGCGAACGCGAACAGGTACGTGGGCAGCGGATCGGTTTCATGGAAATGGTACGTGAAGCCGGCGGCCGCCGTGTCGACTCGCTCGGTGATTCCGTTGGCCAATGCGTGCCACCGCGCCGGCACGGTCAACGAGAGCGTGAGACGCGCCTTGAGATCGGGCTGATCGAAGCAGGGAAAGAGTGCGTTCGCGTCCGACGGCACGAACAACGTGTAGAGGTAGTCGGCGTTGTCGCGGTCGTCGTGAAAGCGGATGATGCTCGCCCCGGCCGGCGCGATCAGCGACGCAAAAGACGCCGTCACTTCGTTCTGGCCGACATGTATCGAACGAGCTGGAATCCGAAGGTGCGCGCCATTGAACTCCGTCGGTGCTGCGGCGCCGTTGACGCGGACCTCGGCGAGCCGCGGTCCGCGAAAATCGACGATGACGTCTCTCATGCGCTTCGCCGTGAACGAAATGGCGATCGTTCCGCGGGCCGTGTCGCGTGAGACCACCGACAGATCGATGTGGTAGCGCACGCTGGAGACGTTCGCGGCGCGTTCAGTGGCGAGATCGCGCGAGACGCCTGGCCCCATCATCGAATCCGGGGGAGTCGCTCTGGCAAACGTCAGCGCGGTGCCCGCCGCGAGCGGGGCGAGTAGATGTCGGCGTGTCAGCATGCGGAATGCTATCGCACCGGGGGGCGCACCGGCCACGGTTCGCGATCGGCCGGGACGTACGGAAAAACCAGTTGACAGCCGGGCGCCCCCGTCCCATACTACGGAAACTTCCGTAAAACCATCAGGGCACCGTCCATGGCCGACATCTATTTTCCTCCCCGCGAGCTCGCCGTCATGAGTGTGTTGTGGCGGCTCGGCTCGGCGACCGTGACCGACGTCAAGGACGCGCTGGGCGAGGAGCTCGCCTACACGTCGGTGCTCTCCGCGCTGCAGACGTTGGAAGAGAAAGGGTATGTTCGGCACGAATCCGAGGGACGCGCGTATCGGTATTTCGCGACGGTGGAGGCAGAGCGAGCAGGAGGCAGCGCGCTAGCTCGCATCCGCGATGCGATCTTCCAAGGTTCGGCCGAGCGGATGTTCGCGCAGATGGTGTCGGACAAGCGGCTGAGCAAGACCGAGCTGCAGCGCATGCGAAAAATGCTGGCTGAACGGCTGAGTCGAGAAACGGAGGATCGCTGATGATTCTCTTGTCCGTGGCGTTCGCCATGCTGGTGTCGGCCCTGACGGCGATGGCCGCTCTCGGCGCTGACAGGCTCGCGAGAGCTCTGCGTTTGCCGACTCGGTGGATTTGGGCCGCCGCGTTGGCCCTGTCGATCGGATTGTCGACCGCAGGGTTCGTTGGACGACCGACTGTGTCGACACCGGTGGACTCGTCACTCCTCCGCGGCGTCGCGGTGCGCCCGTCTCGAGCGCCAGTTGGGTGGCTGTCGCGAGCACGAGCGACGTGGACGGCGGCAGCGCAGTGGTTCGACGCCTCGACCTACGCGCGAGGCCTCGAGGAGACCGACCTGTCGCACGTGCCGCGCGCCGCCGTCCTGGTGGTGTGGGGCGCGTCGAGCATCGTGTTGGCGATTCTGTTCGCATCAGTTCATGCTCGGCTCCGCTCTGCCCGTCGGCGGTGGCCGCACGAGGACGTGATGGGCGTGCGCGTGCGCCTGGCGCCGCGTATCGGTCCGGCGGCGATTGGGCTTGCCGACCCCGAAATCGTCATCCCGCAATGGTTGGTGTCGCGACCTCCCTCGGAGCAGCGGATGGCGATCGAGCACGAGGCGCAGCATCTCCGCGCTCGCGATCCTCAGTTGCTGGCGATCGCGTGCCTCGCCGCAATCGTGTTTCCCTGGAACGTCGCCGTTTGGTACATGCTGTCGCGTCTGCGTCTCGCGATAGAGATCGACTGCGACGCGCGCGTGCTCCGCGCCGGCGCCGGCGCCGCGGACTACGGCTCACTTCTCCTGATGGTTGCCGAATACGCATCCCCGATTCGCCCGAGCGCGCTCGCGCTGGCCGACGATGCGTCACATCTCCACTCGAGGATCGTTGCGATGGATCATCGTGTCACACGCTCGACTCGTGCCCGTGCTGCGGCGATGGGATTGCTGGGCGCGGTCGCTTTGTTGGTTGCATGCGAGGCGAAGGCTCCCACGGCCGCAGACCTCGACCGCCTCGATGGCGCAAAGGCGGCGGAGGCGGCACACCGCCTTGGCATGCTGACAAGTCCGGATAGCGACGTCATCTATCGTGTTGACGGCGCGCTGGTCTCGCCCCAGGTCGCCCGGACGCTGGACGGCGACCACATCGCGCGAATCGACGTGCGCCGGAATTCCGGCAGCAAGCCGGAGGTGCTGATCACGTCCTCCGCGAACGCGATCGTCGATACGGCGCGGCGCATGCCCCGAAAGGGGCCGCCGGCAAATGGCGATCTCGTGTCGGTGTTGCCGAAGAGGGATACCGCGATCGTCTGGTTCGTGAACGGCGCGCGGACCACGTACGAGGACGGCGTGAAGGTGCTCAAACGTGAAAACATCGAGTCCATCGACGTCGTGAAGGGTCCCACGGCCGAGGCGATGTACAACGTGCCGGCGGGGCACGGCGTGGTCGCGATCAAGACGAAGAACTAGCCGCGGAAGGCGATCGTACACGCGGTCCGCGCTCTGGCGACGCGCGAGCTAAATTCCGCGCATGACGATCACCGTGGAACTGCTGCACGACGACGCGCGCGCGCCGCGACGGGCGACCGAGGGATCCGCCGGCTACGACCTGTGCGCCTACGTCCGAGCGAGATCGATCAAGTGCTCGGACGGACAGCGCACGTGGACGCAGGAGCCGGCGGACACCGGCGACGTCTTTGACCTCGCGCCCGGCGTCACGGCTCTCGTACCCCTCGGCTTCAAGGCCCGATTGCCGCTCGGCGTCGAGGCGCAGATCCGGCCGCGTAGCGGCACGACGTTCAAGAAGGGACTCGCGATTCCGAACGCACCCGGCACGATCGACTCCGATTTTCCCGACGAGTGGATGGTCTTGGTAAAAAATCCCACGGCGGCGTCGGTTCGGATCGATCACGGGGAGCGAATCGCGCAGATGGTGCTGGCGAAATTCGAAGTGCTGGCGATCGAGAGTGGGAGAGTCGAGGTGACGACGGATCGAGTCGGAGGGTTCGGGAGCACCGGTGTCTGACTGCGCGTGACGGCGCGGGGATCCCGGCCACTCTGAGGTCTGTCGTCGTGTGGGGGATACGGCTGCGGGCTCGAAATCAGGGACTGACCTCCGACAACAGACCACAGTGTAGGCGTTGTACGGAGAGGCTTCGGTGTCGCCCCGGCCTACGCCGCGTCACGGCGGGTGTGAGATCTGTAGTCTGTCATCCGTTCCCGACTTCGAGCGCACAGCCGTACCCGCGCGCCAATCGAACTCAGAGTGGCCGGCCCACCAATCGCCGTTAGACCATCGCCGCTCCCCAAAAAAAGCGCGAGGCCGACGTGATCTCCACGCCGGCCTCGCTATTCTCAATTTTCACCGGAACTAGCAGGCTTCCGGCGGCCGAGCTGCAATCAACTGCTCAGCGACTTCCGGCGATCCTGCCGTTACGAGTTCCGCTAGACAATGGATCACCTCCTCGGATTTCGGGTGACGTATCGCGTGCGTCGCACCAGCGCGACGGTTATCCTACCCTAGTTAATGGAACACGGTTCCGCAACTTCCCGACCCGTCGCCGCGTAGAATGAACACATGAACACGGCGACTCTCGCGCGGTCGAAGGCCGGCAGCCGTTCCCCGGCCCGCCGCTGGACATATTTCAGGGTCAGCCGGGCGCATCGCTACAGCATTCTCTTCGCGCTGCCGCTCCTGCTCGGATACGAGGCGCTCGCCGCCGCGCTGGCGCGACCGGGCAAGCCCGAGCTGCGAAATGGCGCGGACGCGATGTTACGCGCCGTGTTCACGGCCGTCGCCGGCCGGCGCGGATCGCTGATCTTCATCGCCGTGATCGTCGCGATCGGCATCGCCCTGGTGATCCGCGACCTTCGTCAGAGCAGAGATCGGCTTCGCCCCGGCATCTTCGCCGGCATGCTCGGCGAATCGATCCTTCTCGCGAGCGTGTTCGGCATCGTCGTCGGCGTCACGACGGCGAAGCTGCTCGGATCGCTGCATTCGCTGAGCCTCGGCCCCATCGATCAGACGACCTGGTCGACGCGGCTCATGCTCTCACTGGGCGCGGGGCTGTACGAGGAGCTGTTTTTCCGCGTGCTCCTCGTCACGGGCATCGCCGCGGGCGCGCGCATCGTACTTGGCTTGGGCCCGAAAGCGTCCGGCGTCATCGCGGCCGTCGCCGGCGCGTTGATCTTCTCGGCATTCCATTACATCGGCCCGTACGGGGACAAGCTCGAGCTGCAATCGTTCGTCTTTCGAGCGTTGAGCGGGTTGGCGTTCAGCGGACTGTATCTGCTGCGCGGGTTCGGCATCACCGCGTGGACGCACGCGTTGTACGACGCGTTCCTGCTCTTAGCGTAGCCCGAGGAGCTCGGCGAAGACGTCGGCGGCTCGCGGGTCGCCGGTCTGCCCCAGCCAGAAGATCGCCTGGCGCTTCGCCGACGGATATTTCGCCGTCTTGGCGAGGTCCATCAGCGCCGGTACGCTCTCCGACTTGGGCCGCTGCGACAGAGCGAAAACCGCCTGCGTCCGCATCTCGTCGTCCGGCGTGTCGTCGCGTCTCTGCTCGATGCCGAGGTGCGCGATGGCGCCGTTGCCCAGCCACGTCAAGGCATCCCGGCGCACGCTCATGCCCCGGCTGTTGTCACGCGCGACGCGCAGCAGGACGGGCCATGGGTCCGGCGCGTCGGCGAGAATCAGAGGCAGAATCGCGCTCGCCGCCACTCGCGCGTTGTCGCCCGTAACCAGCGAAGTGAGCCACCCCGCTGCGTCGGACGCGCTGGCGTTCACCGTCTCGACGTCGGCCGACGGCGGCGGGACGGGACCAACGAAAACACGGAGACGGGTCACTTCGCCGCCGAACACCGTTGCGACGACGCGCGCCGGTCCGTGGACGCACGCGTCGCGCGACCAGCCCTGGCCGCGCGACATCGTGTTGTCGTCCGTGCCGAAGTAGTAGCCGTCCTCGAACACGTGCCCGATGTAGCTCCGGCCGTCGCCGCAGGCGGTCTGCCGGCTCGGGTAGATCACCTGCACGGGTCGATCGGCGTTCGCCAGCCGCTGCGCGATCGTCTGCGCGCCGACTGGCCCTGCCGACGCAGCGGCGAACAGAATCGCGACGTGCGCGCGATGATCAGCGAAGAATGAGGTCATGGAGAAACTGGATCGCCTTGGGGTCGCGGCTCTGCCCGAGCCAGAACATCGCGCGCTTGCGGATCTCGACGTCGGAATCTTCGCGCGCGATCTCGATCAGCTTGTCGAGCGCCGGGTCCTCGTGCCGTTGGGAGAGCACGAACGTCCACTGCTCGCGGAGCGCGAACGGCTGCGAACGATCATACAGACGGGCGAACTCGGCGACGCCGATGTCGCTCTCGCCCAACCAGAAGAGCGCGTCCTTGCGGGTGTCGATCGGCGCGTCTCCGTTCTGCACCAGGCGAGTGAGCTCGGGCGCGATCGTCGTCGCGTCGGCGATCGCCGCGGCGGAAATCGCCTCGTTTGCGTTGTGCCCGCCGAGCGACGGCGCGACCGACAGGAGGTAGCGGGCCGCTTCCGTCGCGTCGACGACGCCGAGGTCCGTGATGTCCGATGACGTCGACCACCGTCCGCCGACGTATTTGCGAACGCTGATCGTCCGTCCCTCGCTGCGCCCGATCGATACGCGCACCGGACCCGTCTCGCACACACGGGCGCCCCAGTATTGGCCGCCGTCGCCGTGGCGCCCCGTGATCGAGACACCGCCGTCGCCGTTGCCGCACACTCCTGGTCGCGCCGCGTACGCCAGGCGCACGGTCCCGTCGTGCACCGCGTCCACTCGCTGCGCGACGGACTGCGCGGCGAGCGATGGCGCCACCGTGACGAGAGCGAGTACCGCGGCGCCCCACCTCATTTGTTGATGAGCTCCAGAATGAACGCTTTGACGCGCGGATCGTTCTTCTGGCCGAGCCAGAACAACGCCTTCTTTCTCATCTCCGTGTTCGGATCGGTTCGCGCAATGGCCATCAGCTTGTCCACCGCCGCGGGTTCGCGCCGCTGCGAGTAGATGAACAGGATGTGCTCCTGCATCTCGTCCTCGCCGCGCGACTGGTCGTACAGCGTGTTCAAGACGGTGAGATCCATCTCGCGGCGCTGGGACGCCCAGAAGATCGCGTTCTTGCGCGTCTCGATGTCGAACGTCTTGTCGCGCGCGATGTCGAGCAACCATGCCGACGCGCCGGGCGATCGCCCCGTGGCAACGCCGTTCAGAATCTTGCTCCGAAGCTCGGTGCTTTTCGTGGACTTGAAGAGCGTCTTGAAAAAATCGAGGTCGGCGATCCCGTTCTGTCCGAGCCAGAAGATCGCGTCGCCGCGTACATCCTCGGGGATCTTCTCGTCCTGCGCAGCGCGCTGGAGCGTCTGCCGCGCGAGGTCGCGCCGCTGCTGCGACAGCGCGAAGATCGCCTTCTTTCGAACCTCGTCGTCCTTCGATTGAAAAATGATCGAGTCGAGCGCCGGAATCGCGGCTTCCGCTTGCGAGGATCCCAGCCAGAAGATCGCGTCGCCGCGCACGTCGGTGCTCGGGTCGCTCCGCGCGACGTCGAGCAGCGTGGGCACGATGGACGGCCCGCGCTTCTGCGCGATCGTGAACACCGCTCGCTTGCGCAGTTCGACCTTGCACGGGTCGCGCTGCTTGAGCACCGCCTCGAGGATCGGAATGGCATCCTGGGAGTTCATGCTCATCAGCCCGTCGAGCGCCGCCATCCGCATCTCGTCGTCGGCGCGCGATCCGGTGCACCCAGCCGTTTGGCGCAGCGTTGGTATTTGCTTCGCGATGTCGGTCGCGGCGTTCGCGTCCCCGAGCCTGGCCTGCAACGCGCGGATCTGGGCGTAGAGCTCCGTGGCGTCGTTGGCCATCTGCGTGTTCTTGCCGTAGTTCGAGTTGTACTGACTCAGCACGTCCAGCGCCTGGCCGAGGTCCGTCTTGCTGCTGTTGTCCTTGCCGAGCTGGTAGAGGCCCCACGCCTGCCAATACAGGGCATCGCCGGCCCGCGCCGTCGTTGGGTAGAGCTCGGCCAGCGACGCGAAGGCCTTGGCGGCCCTGCGGTACTGCCGGTCGTCGAGCAACGCGCGAGCCGAGCGAAAGAGAGAATCGCTGGCGGCGGTGTCGCGCGCGCCCCCCGACGGCCGCGCCGGCTGCGCGCCGCCCGCCGTGGCGAGGGTGACGAAGCTGCAAGCCACCATCAGAGTCTTACGCATGTCGATTCCTCATCGAATCAGGTACCGCTCGGCAGTTGGCCGGCGGAGTAGTTGCGAATGTTGGACATCACGGATCGCCGGCGAATCGACCGCTCGATCAGATCGAGGTCGTCGGCCGAATGGGTGCCGTGGTTCGTGTACTGAACGATCTGTGCGAGGACGAGCTCGAGATCCTCGAGCAAACGCTTCATCGCCACGTCGTCGGACGGGGCCGAGCTCTCGAGCAAACGGGTTTCGCCGAGCAGGTCGTGCGACCACTTGGCGAGCTGCGCATCCACCTCGCCGCGCCGTGCTGAGGCGCGGAACGCGGTGATCATCGCCTCGCTGCCGACGACGTGGTTCACCACGGCCAGCCGATAGGCGACGTTGTTGGCGTTGATCCCGTCGCCGATGGCCAGCGATCCGCGCGGAGCCGGTCGCGCAGATGCCGAGGTGCTGTCGGACGCGGGCGTGTTGACCGCAAGGTCGCGCGCCGCATCCGTGGGTAAGGCTGTCGCCGGCAAGTCGGGCGCCGTCCGAGCGGAATCGCGCGGCGCCATAGCCAACGGAGCGCGCACGCGCGTTCGCTCGACGTTCCGTCCAATGGCTACGCCGATCGCCACCAAGCCCGCCGCGGCCACACCGGCGGCCGGCCAGATCCAGTAGCGAGTCCGCCGCGAGGGAGACACGATCGGCGGAGCGGAAAGCGTCGAACGCCGAGCGTCGGCGATCCGGTTCCAGATCTCGTCGCGAGGGACGGCGCCCGGCACGTTGTAGTCCCGCGCCGCCTGCGCGATCAGCTCGTCCGCGCGGTCAGAGTGGTCTTGCGTCATACGATGTGATCTCCAGCGAATACCGCGAGCGCCAACCGCAGGCGCGCGCGGGCGTCGAACAGGCGTGCCTTCGACGTCCCGACCGGGATGCCCAGCGTGCCGGCAATCTCGTCGTGCGTGTAACCCTCGACGTCGTGCATGACGAACACGGGACGGAGCTTTTCCGACAGCGCGTCGATGGCCGTGTGAAGCCGCGTACGAAGATCGGAGGTCAGTCCCGCGCGCGCGGCGTTGCCCTTGGCGGGCAGTTCCGCGATCGAGTCCATCGTGTCGGTGCGAAGCCGCAATCGTTTCACCTTGCGCATCCCGTTCAGCGCGACCGAGACGGCGATCGTGTGCAGCCAAGTGGCGAGCGATGAGTCGCCGCGAAACTGCTCGAGCCGCTGGAACGCGCGAATGAAGGTCTCCTGCGTAAAATCCGACGCGAGGTCGCCGTCCCCCGCCATGCGATGCATCAGTCGGTAGATCCGCTCGACGTGGGCGTCGTACAGCGCCCGCTCCGCGGTGCCATCGCCATCGATGCACCGGGCAACGAGGTGGCGATCCACCGCACGCGGATCAGAGGCGACAGCTTGAGGCAGGGATGAGCTCACGAATGTCTCAAAGTCAGGCAATAGACACGGTTGGGGAGGGGAAGGTTGGGTTTGAACCGCGGAAGTCTCCCCAGCCGAGGGGCGGTATGGCCGGCGCCCCTTCGATGTTCGCTATCGCATTGCTGAAGCAAACTCCTCCACTATCTCCGCCACCGTCCGGATGTCCCTGATTCCGCCGACACTCTTCCCGGCCTGCCAATACTCCCTCGCCCCGGACGAAGTGAGCGACGATTCCTTCAGGCGCCGGTGCGACGTGGCGGCGTAAATGGCCCGCATCCAGTACTTCATCTTCCGATGCCGAAGCATGTACCGCGCGATCGGCCCCGCCCTGAGACCAAGCTGCTGGATGTACTCATTGTTCAGGACGGCGACGGGGAGGCCCGTCAGCCGCTCGGTGAGCACGATGTCCTTCGGCTCGGCCGATACGATGGCCCGCTTGTAGTCCGGGTGCGCCCGGCATTCGGCCGAGGCGATGAAGCGCGTTCCTAGCTGGACGCCGTCGTAGCCCAGGTCCATCATCGCCCGAAAGCCCGTCGCGTCCCCGACGCCGCCGGCGCAAACGATGGGCAGGCCAAGTGGCGCAACCTCGTCCAGGAGCGCTCTGGGGCCAAGCTTCCCGGGGTGACCCCCGGCCTCGCTGTTGACGGCGATCAGGCCTCTGACGCCATTCTGGGCCGCTTTTTCCGCCCAGGTCCGGTTGGTGACGTCGTGATACACGATCCCGCCCACCTGTGCGGCCCGGTCGACAACCCACTTCGGATTCCCGAGAGAGGTAATGAAGAACCGGACGCCCTCCTCGAGCGCGATATCGACCCATCGCACGAGGCGATCATGATACGACCGCGACGATTTCTCGATGAGGGCGTTCATGCCAAAAGGGCGGTCAGTCGTTCGCTTGATAAGCCGAAGTCCCTCACGGAAGTCGTGGCCGTAAACGAACGTCATCGACACCGGCTGCACGATCCCGATGGCCCCGGCCGCGGACGCGGCCGCGACGAGCTCCGGGTTGGTGCACGGGTACATCGCCCCGCAGATGATCGGGAGATCGATCCGCGCGTCGTCGGTGAGTCGCGTTCTGTCGGTAGCCGGCATCGATCTCAGCGGTCAGAATACCCGTTTTGGGCGGGCTCGGGCCATGTGGACAATGATGTGCTGAAGTACTTCACGTTCTGAGATGATTGGATTGTGAAATTAATCGGTTGCGCGAACATCACAAATCTGACTGCCGCGTGTACGCGCTGGTTTTCAGGCCTTTTTGCCGCGAGACGAGACGCCAGAGTTCGCCTGACCCATCCCGCGTTAGCGCACGCCTGAGACGAGCGGCTCACCGCGCCGGCTACGAGCGCATCGCGGCGCGCAGGGTTGTGTGAGGGCCACGCACGTCGCGGTCGCATCGAGCGTCGACGCGAGAGTCGACCGGACTCGAGCGTCAATTGCGGCTATGCGATCCGCAACGCGACTCTGTCTGCTCCCAAAACCTCCGCTGCCTATTTGGCCGATTTGGCCAATTGCTTCCGCAGCAGGAGCATCGCCTCGGGGTCGTCGCTGATTATGCCGATGACGCCATTCGACCAGAGACGACGCGCGTCCTCCGGGTCATTCACGGTCCAAACATGCGTCGGAACACGGCGCGACGCGGCGGCTCGTGTGAGCCGGCCGACCGGTACCCTGATGCCGTATCGCTCGGGGATGCACAGCGCAGAGAAGCGCAGCGACCTCGGCACGAGACCGAAGCTGCTCCGCCACATTAGGGCGATGACGTCCCGCCTGGCGGCGCCCACCGCCACTCGCGTCCCTTGGAACGGCACGAGGGCGGCGGCGTCCATCGAGTCGACCACCACGCGTTCCTCGCACCCGAAGCGCCGGAAGAGCCTTAGGGCTTCCGGGGCGGCCTCGGCGACCTTGATCTCGATGAGCAACGGCGTCGACGGGTAGCGCTCGATCAGCGCCTCGAGGGTCGGAATTCCGATCCCTTTTCCCGCGAAGGGAAAGGTGCGCCCCCCGTCAGGGCTGAATCGCGCTCCCGCGTCGACCGTAGCGAGGTCGTGCGCGGACTGCTCGGCCACCTGGCCCGGGGCGTCGGTCGTGCGATCGAGGGTCGGGTCGTGGATGATGACCACGACGCCGTCGCGCGTGATTCGGATGTCGAATTCGATCGCGTCGACGCCTAGTCCGACCGCGTAGTCGAATCCCACCAGGGTATTCTCGGGAAAGCGCGCCGCGGCGCCGCGGTGCCCGATGACAAGACGGGCGCCGGGATCGAAATCGGCGAGGACGTTCAAGACTCGCCTCCGACCCCGGCGCCCGCTGTGCCGCGCGAACGCGTCAGTACGTGTACGCGATGCGCGTCATGATCATGCGGCCGATCTTCGGAACACCGACGAAGCTGGCCACCTGATTGTCGAGCAGGTTCGTGGCGTTCAGCGACCACCGCGGAGCTCCGTTGACCGGGAGAACCCACGAGAAGCCGGCGTCGAGGAATGCGTTGACCGGTACCGGCGGGTACGCCTGCGATCCGGCTGGCAGCCCGTACGAGTTGAAAACCCCGGAGTTGACCGGGAACGCGTCAGCGTACCGGCCGCGAACCTCCACGCCATACCCGTGCTCTTGGTTGTCGTACCGCAACGTAGCCGTGGCGCGGTGCTTCGGCGTATTGGCCGCAAGAGGGTTCGTTGGCGTCGCCCCGGGCGCGTCCGCGTAGACGTTCTTGTTGAGGTTCGAATAGGTGGTCGCGACCGACCATCCTTGCGGGAGCAGGAAATCGGCGGCCACGTCGAAGCCGGCCACGTTGATGTAGCCGGGTGAGTTCTGGTACGAGAAGACGAGATACGGCTGCGTGTAGAGTGGGCTCTTGAACGCGGCTGCTCCTACGGGTACCTGCGCCATGACGGTCGCGAGACCAGTCGCGAGCGCGGCCGCTTGAGCCGCCGCCTGTGCCGGCGGAACGCCCGCCGCGACCAACGCGGCGCCGATGTTCGCGCCGAGGAATTGTCCCAGCTGGGTTCCGTTGAACAGAATGCCCGGGTTGAGGATCTGCGTCGTCGGATCCGAAGGCCGACGCTGGAACCACGCGTCCGCCTCCAAGCTCACGCGCTGCGACAGGAACCCCTTGTAGCCGACCTCCCACGTGTTGGCGAAGTTCGCGCCGAGCGGGGCGTAATCGGACGGCACCGTCGCGATCGGCTTGCCCGCGTTCAGGTCGACAAGAACGCTGCCGACGCTGGCGTCGGTCGGGCGAAGGTTTTGAATGAGCGGCAGCGCCGCCAGCAATGCGGCCTTGGCTGCGTCGCCTCCGAACTTGCTCGACGGCTGTGACTGGATGATCGCCTGCAGTGGGCTCACGCCACCGAATGCGGCGCTGGGCGCGAGAAATCCGGCGTACGCCGACGCCGCCGAGGCGCCGATTAGGCCCGGGGCGTACGGAGATCGCATGCACAGCGATCCGAACGCACCGGTGCAACTGTTGGCGAACTGCCACCCGGTCTTCGGCGGATTGCCGAGGATCTGCACCGGCATGCCCGGCGCCGGCGTCTGCCCCGAATACTGATCGAGGAAGAAGGAGAACGACGTCGGCGACCCGTACGCGCGGTTGAACGTGACCCGGAAATTGTTGTTCGAATCCGGTCTGAAGATCAGCGCGGCGCGCGGCGAGAACTGATAGCCGTCGATGCGCGAGTTGGCGTCGACGCGCGCCGCGGCGAGGAAGTCGAACTTCGGCGTGATCGTCGTCGTGGTCTGAACGTACCCGCCGTACTCGTTGATGTTGTCGTCGTTCTCGTTGCGGCCGTCGATCGTGCCATCGGTCTGCGGGCGGGTGGCGAGGTATTCGGCGCCCACCACGAACTTGGTGCGACTCCACTGAAGGCCCTGCTGCACCTGGGTCGCGAGGATGCTCGATTTGTCGACGACCGGGATCCCGGTCCGCAGGTAGTACGTGCCGTTCGCGTCGAGGCTGTCTGAGTTCCCCGAGTTCGATTTGTCGTAGAAAACTTGCGCGAAGAAGTTTTTGTGGTGGAGACGCTCCTGGAGATTCAGGTAGCTCCAGTCCTTCGCCTGCGCCGCACCGAAGGTCGTCGTGATCTCGCGGGCGCTGCCGATCATGGAATAGCCGGCGCTCGAGATGAGCGTCGTGTTCTCGTCGACCTTGTAGTCCAGGCGCGCCTCGCCGGCGTAGCGCTTCAGGTCGTTGTCATTCACTACGGCCTGACCGCGGCGTGACGGCGGAATGCGCGGATCGGTGCTCGAGTAGACCGTCGGCTGGTTTGGATCGGTGTACTCGAAGTCCTTCGCCGTGAACGCCTCGGCCGAAATCTTGTACGCCAGCTTGTCCTCGGCGATGATGCCGGCGTGGCGCAGACTGCCGCGGATGAGCGATCGCTCGCCGCCGTCGAGCGTGAAAGAGGTCCCCGCCGACTGGAACGGCGACTTGGTGATGATGTGCAGCACGCCGTTTCCGGAGTTCGGCCCGTAGAGCGCCGCGGCCGGTCCTTGTAGAACCTCGATTCTATCGATGTCCTCGTTCGTGCCCGTGAACAAGAGCGGCACGTTCACACGCAGAGATGGGACGCCCGCATATCTATAGTCCTGCAGCATGAGCATCTGCGTCGAGAACGCGTTGTTGAAGCCGCGCGAGACGATGTTCGCCTGCGCGAGGCCGCCGGCCGAGATCGAGAGGCCCGGCACCGCCTTCAAATGGTCGGTGACGGTGAGGGAGGGCCGCTCTTCGATCTGCGCCGCCGTGACGACGGAGATGGGGTTTGGAGAATCCTGAATCCGCTCCGGCTCCGCGCCCGACGTCGCGGTCGTTACGACCTGCTCGAGCTGCGCGGCGATCGGCGCCATCGCGAAATCGAGCGTCGCGGTTTGACCGGCCTGGACGACGAAACCGTCAACGTGCTTCTTCGCCAGGCCGATCCGCGCGGTGACCGTCACCGTGTACGAGCCGGCCGGGAGATTGGACACCGTATACTTGCCGTCCGCGCTCGACCGGACCGTCACGTTTCCACTCCCGCCGGCGCGAAGCGCGTTGATGGTGGCGCTCCCCACGGGTTGATTGGAGAGCGCTTCGGCCACGCGACCGGTGATCGTGCCGGTCTGGCCCGCCGCCGGTGCGGCAGCCATCGCTACCCCGAGCAGCGCGACCAAAGCGCGTCGCCACGGGACACCACTCGGTGAATTGGGAACCGACTGACGGCGCACGATTGATCGTACGGTCTGCAAGGACATGCAGGCCTCCGAGGGGGGAGAGGGGAACCCATAACGGGTCAGGTGGGTGGGGCACCGACCGGCGCTTACAGACGAGAGCGGCACGTCGATGAGCGTTCCCGATCTTAAGGAACGGACAGGGAATTACAAGTACGTCATTTGTCGTAGTCGAACCGCTGACACGCCGCGCCGACGCGTCAAGACTCTTTAGCGTTTTCGGGCGCAGACGAATGGTTCACGGGTCAAGAACCAGCGCCGCATATATGCGCACACGGTGACGAACCGGCGCATCGATCGACTCGCCGATGCCGATCAGAGCCCGCGCGGGCGGCGTTCCCGCCATGGGAATCGCAGAAACCGATTGTGCCCATTCGATTCCCGCAACTCGCTGCCACTCGGTGAACGACTGGCCGGCCCGCGCGGTGCTGCCTCCCCACCAGTACAGCGAGAACGGCTGCGTCTGAAGCGACGCGCGATAAGTAAATGCTGATGAGCCGACCATGATGGCCGACGGCAGAACGGGCATCGGAAGGCGCTGCGACATGACCTCGGCGGGCACCAGCGCGACGGGTCCGCCGCCGATCGCGAGTTGCTCGAAGACGGGCGCGTCCACGTTGGTACGCCCGTAGGTCGCAGAGGCCGAGAGTGGGATCGTCCCGCGTCCCGAGAGCGAGAGCGCCCCGGTGGCGACGATGCGGCGCACCGGCGCGTCGAACGCCTGACCGAGCGTGCCGCGGGCGTTCAGCGATTCGGTCAACGTCGCGGCGTCGCCGCGTTGCAAGGCCGCCACGCCTGCGGTCGCGAAGCCGATGGCTTGCGTCGTCGTCGCGCGAGGGACGATCGGAGCGTTCGGATCGGCGAGGCTCAAGCCGGCCGCGCTCCCGCCAACGCGATACCGCAACGCCCACGAGTCGTACAAGAGATTCCCGTCGAGCATCGCATCACCGCCGACCAGACGCGAATCGAAGCGAATTGCGTCGACGTCGTTCGCGAGCGCCGACGTCCGTTGCGCGACGCCGAACGCGTCGAGCCTGATTCCCGGCCGCGTGCCCAACCACTCTCCGGTCGCCGACGCGCCCCGCCATCCCGCGGGCTCGCCGACCGCACCCTGCATCATCAACGCGCTTCGCCCGATCAGGTCGCGGCTGCTGAGCGCGAGCCCGCCGCCCACGCCGTCCGCATCGGCGCGCGGGATGGGAAGCCAGATGAAAAGCCGCGGTGCGAGACCGAACGGGCGAGGCGCTGACGGAATGTCCGTCGCGAAAGCGCGCACGGGGACCGGAGCGACAGCGGCGGCAGGCGTCAGGCTCGCCGCGATTTGCGGCGCCACCGGGACCGAGGCGCTCCACGTCAGGCGGCGCAGATCGTAGCCTCGAAAGTAAAGCGACAGGAACCACACGCTGCCGTCGGATGGATTCGGCTCGCCCGCGACGGCCGCGCCGGTGACGTCCGTGATCTGACGTCGCTCGTGGGTCGCGAGGTTCACCCGCTCGATTTGCGGCACGCCGGTGGCATCCGTCGTCGTGACGATAGACGTCGAGTCGTGCCACGCCGCGTCGTATGCGTCCACGTTCTCGAGGCCGGCCACCGGCGTGAGGGAGCCGGTCGCGAGGTCGACGATCCGCAGACGCCAACCCTCGCGCGTGTGAACGGACACGACGGCGCGCGACCCATCGCGCGAAACACGCGGGCGAAAATACGACTCCTCGGGGCTGCCTTCCGCAATGACGCGAACCGCGCCGCTCTCGAGATCGACGGCAACGAGCTCGCACCAACCGACGCGGCAGCGCGTGGCAATCGCGCTTCGCCCATTGGGAAAAGGATCGCCGTTCGAGAGGCTCGCACCGTGAGTCACTCGATGGACCGAGCCGCGCTGAACGTCCCAGATGTACAGGTCCGGCGCGAACGATCCATCGCCTCGGGGCGCGACTCTCGACACGAGGACGCGCCCGTCGCGCATGAAGCGCGGTGACTCGTACGGTGAGCCGGCACGCGCCTGAAGACTCGCCAGCACGCGTTTGGGCGGCGGGTAGATCGCTCGCGCGGGGACGTCTGCCGGGTCCCGAGCGAGGAGAATCGAATCACGCCGCGCGCGCCCCGTGTCCGGCTCCGCCGCCGTGTTCCAGACGACGATGCGTGACGGCGCAATCGGTGACCGCAAGAGGATCGCGACGCGTCTGCCGTCCGCCGAGATCGCCGGGTCGCCGGTGTACCACGCGAGGCGCTGGAGGATGTCACCGGTATCCGCGCCGACTTTGATCGTCCCACGCGCCGCGAGCGACTTGCCCGTGAGATCGGCCGTGAATCGTCCGTACAACACGGCCGGCGATTCGCCGAACACTCCGCGAAATGCGTCGTCGAACGAGCGATTCTGCCGCGCGGTCGACCGTCTCCACACCAAGACGAGACTCGAGTCGCCGCGCTGCTCGGCGAGCCATTCCAGAAACGCCGACCCTGCCAGATACGCGAACGATCCGCCCTCGAACGCACCGGAAGCATTCAAGTTCTCATATCGAGGCAGCTGCCCTTCGAGCGCGAGCTCACGGAGCAAGGCCGGGCGCCAAACGCCGTGGGGACGTCCGGAGCCCGTGACGCGGCCTTCGATGAAAGTCGCGTAGCCTTCGATCACCCATCGAGGAGCGCGTATCGCGATGGGTCCCACGTCTATAGGAAGCGCGCGCCGCAGGTTGTCGAGCACATCGCGGCTCCGAGACGGGCGCGTCAAATGCGCGATGTGGCCGAACTCGTGCGAGACGAGCATCTCGCCCCAGTCTCGAAACTCGCCGATGTCGTCGCGCGGGTCCGGAGGCGCGGCCCACAAATAGATGCTCGGGCGCTTCAGGAACGGCCACGCCGACCCGTTGGCCGTCGAATACGGATTGTCGACGACCACCTGAGTCTTAGCCGTCGGCGCGTACCCGACGAGTTGCGCGACCGCCGAGTCGATCGCGTCCGCGCGTTCCGCGACGTGCCGCGTCCACGCTTCGAGCGGGAGCGGATAGTGAAAGGCGAAGTGCCGCGTTTCGATCGTGCGCCAGGGCAGCCAGGTGCGAACGACGAACTGCGCGCGGGCTGGGGCGGGGGCTGCTGCGAAGAGGAGCAGCAGCGCGGCGGACCGCGCCGCCGCGACGCGGGCTAGTCCCGTTTTCGTGCCGGCGCGAAGCGGTCCTGCAACCAGGTGACCGGAATCACGAACAGCGGCGTGAGGAAGAAGCCGAGTAACGTGTTGAGCCAGATCAGCGCTATGTAGAAGCAGCCGAGGCCAAGGCCGACCCAGAGAGTGCCGAAGGGACCGTGCGTTTCCAAATGAGCGCTCCTGACGCGTGAACAGGCGGAGGAAGTATAGCAATCCAATGCGAATGCTTCCAGCGTGCGAGGCGCGGCGATGGTGCGGCGCGAGCTATCTTGCACATGTGTCGTCGACACTGGTGGACTCGATTCTTCACTCGGTCGGCGCGTCGCTGGCACCGCACTGCCGGGTCGTGCTCGCCATCTCGGGCGGTCTCGATTCCATGGTCTTGCTCGACGCGGCCGCCGCGGCGTGCGAGCGGGCACGTCTCGTCGTCGCGACGTACGACCACGGAACCGGAAGCGCGGCCGAGGCGGCATGCGCGTTGGTCCGCCGCGCCGCGCACGATCGCGGCATCGAGTGTGTCGTCGGTCGTGCCGCGCCGGGTTCAATCCGGAGGTCCGAGGCCGCGTGGCGTGCTGCGCGATGGACCTTCCTCCGCGAGGTCGGGCGTGCGCGGGGCGCGCGAGTCGTGACGGCCCACACGGCGGACGATCAGATCGAGACCGTCCTGATGCGCGAGTTGCGCGGCGCTGGTCCACGCGGCTTGGCCGGGTTGTTCGCGCCGAGTGACGTGCTCCGTCCGCTCCTCGGCCTTCGCCGTGCCGTGCTCGCCGAATTCGCGAGCGCACGAGAGGTCGAGTGGGTGGAAGATCCGACGAACACGTCGCGCCGGTTCCTACGAAATCGGCTTCGCCACGACCTCCTGCCGGCGCTTCGACGCGTGAATCCTCGCATAGACGAGGAGCTGCAGGGGCTCGCGGAGCGGGCGGCAGAGTGGCGGCGCGAGACCGATGCCGTGGCTGGCGTCGTGTCCAGGGTCGACCGGGCGACCAGAGCCGTGGACGTGGGCGTTGCCGCGATTCGGCATCTCGACGCCGAGCAGCTCGCCGTGGTATGGCCTGCCGTGGCTGCGCGAATCGGTGTCGCGCTCGACCATCGCGGCATCCGACGCGTCAGCTCGTTCTCGCGCGATGCGCGCGTGGGGGCGCGGATCCAGCTGTCCGGCGGGTGGGAGGTCGTTCGTTCGCGAGATGTGCTTCGCCTCCAAGCCTCAGCCGGACGCGGCAGCACGACGACCGAAGCCGTTCTGGACCTATCGAGGGCGACGAACTGGGGGGGCTGGACGTTTTGGGCGGGCGATCGGCCAAGCTCGGTATCCTCGCCCGCGGCTGAGCCGTCCGATTGGGATGCACGGCTGCCGGTGGACCGGCCTCTGCGCGTGCGCGAGTGGCGACCCGGCGACCGGCTCATCAGCGGCTCGGGGGCAACCCGGGGGGGACGAAAGGTCAAGCGCCTCTTGAACGACGCCGGTGTCACCGGTCACGAACGGAGCGGCTGGCCCGTAGTACTGTCGGAAGATCGAATCGTATGGATTCCCGGAGTACGCCGCAGCGACGCGGCAACCGCGCGGTCGGAAGCGGGCAGACCAATCTTGGCCTTTTCCTGTGCACGCAACGGCGGCTGATCCGCGGCTCCAGGGTCGCGACGTACGACGAATCGTCTATTCGGAGCCCGAAATCGGGACGCGCGTGCAGGAGATTGGCGCCGAAATCACGACGGCGTATCCGGATGGCGAACTTTTGGTGCTCGGTCTCTTGAAGGGGAGCTTTATATTTCTGAGTGACTTGGTGCGCCAGATTCGGCGGCCCCTGCAAGTCGACTTTCTTGTAGCCGCGAGCTACGGCGACTCGACTGTCTCCAGCGGGAACGTGCGTTTGGTGTACGACCCCGAGACCGAGCTCGAGGGTAAGCACATTCTGCTGGTCGAGGATATAGTCGATACAGGTCGTACATTGAATCGCCTGATGGATTTGCTGTGGGCACGGAAGCCGCGTTCGTTGGAGATATGCGCACTGCTCCACAAGCATGTCGCGGAGGAGCTCCGATATCCGACGCGATTCATCGGCTTTGATGCACCCAACGAGTTC
Organism: uncultured Gemmatimonadaceae bacterium; assembly: GCA_963757185.1. Classification (GTDB taxonomy): domain Bacteria; phylum Gemmatimonadota; class Gemmatimonadetes; order Gemmatimonadales; family Gemmatimonadaceae; genus JAQBQB01. Next base: position 113,523 of record CAVWQI010000011.1, on the reverse strand, counting down.
CTCGTGGGGTATGGATTGGATCACGCAGAGAACTTCAGGCACCTTCCGTACATAGCGAGCTTGCGGTAATGCCACTTCCGATGCAGCCGAAGAACACCAAGAAGGAGTTCAGTTGGGGACGGTTCTCGAAGACCGTCGCCTTTTGGATTCTCCTCATCCTGATTCCCGTCGTCCTCATCCAGCTCTCGGGGACGAAGTCCGAGGCGTCGAAACAGATCTCGTACACGCAGTATCGCGACGAGCTCGACCACGGAAACATTTCCAAGGTGACGATCACGGCCGGCAAAACCGTGAACGGGACCGTCAAGAACCGCATCACGGTTCCGGGCAGCGATCAGCAGTACAAGAACTTCAGCGTCCGTCTCCCGGTGGAGAATTCGGAAGCCGAGGTCGCCGCGCTGAACGCCAAGGGAGTCGCGATCGACGCGAAGGACGCCGGTGTTTCGGTCACGGCGTGGGTCGTGAACTTCGTGCCGTGGCTCATCGTCATCGGCTTCTACCTGTTCGTCTTCAAGCAGATGCAAGCGGGCGGCGCGAAGGCGTTCTCGTTCGGCAAGTCCAAGGCGAAGCTGCTCACGGGCGATACGCCCAAGATCACCTTCGCTGACGTGGCCGGCGCCGACGAAGCGAAGCAGGAGTTGCAGGAGATCATCGAGTTTCTGCGCGATCCGCAGAAGTTCACCAAACTCGGCGGACGTCTGCCGAAGGGTGCGCTGCTTGTCGGTCCTCCGGGCACCGGCAAGACGCTGCTGGCGAAGGCGGTGGCCGGCGAGGCCGCCCGTCCATTCTTTTCGATGTCGGGTTCCGATTTCGTCGAGATGTTCGTCGGCGTCGGCGCGAGCCGGGTTCGCGACCTGTTCGAGCAGGGGAAAGCACACGCTCCATGCATCATCTTCATCGACGAGATCGATGCTGTAGGCCGGCACCGGGGTGCCGGCCTTGGAGGCGGTCACGACGAGCGCGAGCAGACGCTCAACCAGTTGCTCGTCGAGATGGACGGCTTCGAATCGAACGACGGCGTGATTCTCATCGCGGCCACGAACCGGCCGGACGTCCTCGACCCCGCGCTGCTGCGCCCGGGCCGATTCGACCGGCAGATCGTCGTCGACGCGCCGGATCTGAGAGGCCGTGAGGGAATTCTAAAGGTCCACCTGCGCAACAAGCCCATCGCCGACGACGTGGACATCACGACGCTGGCGCGCGGCACGCCGGGCATGGCGGGCGCCGATCTCGCGAACCTCGTCAACGAGGCCGCGCTGCTCGCCGTGCGCAACAGCCACGAGAAGATCTTCATGGCCGACCTCGAGGACGCCAAGGACAAAGTCATGCTTGGCGCCGAGCGGAAGTCGATGGTGATGAAGGACGAGGAACGCCGGCTCACGGCGTATCATGAAGCCGGTCACGCCATCTGCGCGATGCGCGTACCGGGCAACGACCCGCTGCACAAGGTGACCATCGTGCCACGCGGACGTGCGCTTGGGTTGGCGTTCACGCTGCCGGAAGACGATCGCGTGTCGGTCACGCGCCAGCAGCTCGAGGCGGTGCTCGTGATGTCGTACGGCGGCCGCGTCTCTGAAGAGCTGATCTTCGGGCACGATCGGGTGACGACGGGCGCGGCGAGCGACATCCAGAAGGCGACAGCGATCGCTCGCCGGTATGTGACGCAGTGGGGTCTGTCCGACGCCATCGGTCCGATCCTCGTCGGCGACAACGAGCAGGAGCTCTTCCTCGGCCGCGAGATTCAGCACCGGCGCGAAGTGTCGGAACAGACGTCGCAGCTGGTGGACGCGGAGGTCAAGCGCGTGATCGACAACGCGTACGATCGCGCGAAGCAGACGCTCGAGGCGAACCTCGGACTGCTGCACCAGGTCGCCGCGGCGCTGTTGGAGCGTGAAACGCTCACGGGCGTCGACATCGAGATGCTGGCGCGCGGCGAGACGCTGCCGCCCCGCTCGTCCGGTGCGCCGCCGATGCCGCCGGCACACGTGGCGCCGCCGTCGCTCGAGCCCAAGCGCAGCGCGCCACCGCTTCTGGGTGGGCCGGAGCCGAGTCCGGCGTAAGAATGATCTGATCGGAAACGACCGACGGGAGTCTCGCGAGAGGCTCCCGTTTTCTTCTGGCCCAGATGACCAGCACCCGGGAAACACGGACGACGATGGGCGAAGCCGCTACCGACGCGCCACGCGAGAACGCGCCGGTGTGGCGCCACGCCACCGGCGCTCTGACGCTCGACCGCCCGCGCATCCTGGGAATCGTGAACGTGACACCGGACAGCTTCAGCGACGGCGGCCGTCTCCGCACGCTCGACGACGCGCGGCGACACGTCGAACGGCTGATGGCCGAAGGCGCGGACGTGATCGACATCGGCGGTGAGTCCACTCGTCCGCAGGGCGCCCGAACCGTGGATGCGGAGGAGGAGCGGCGGCGCGTCGTGCCACTGGTTCAGGCAGTGCGTCGAGATCACCCGGCCGTCCCGATTTCGGTCGATACGACCAAGGCCGCGGTCGCATACGCGTCGCTCGAGGCCGGCGCGTCGATCGTGAACGACGTTTCCGCCTTTCGGCTCGACGACGCGATGGCGGGCGTGTGCCGCGCCGCGGGCGCGGGGGTTGTCCTGATGCACTCGCGTGGCGACGTTGCCACCATGGCGACGTACGCCCACGCCACGTACGGCGACGATCCCGTGGGTGAAGTCATCGCGGAACTGCGCGCCGCGGCCGAAGGCGCGCAGAGCGCCGGCGTCGCGGGAAACCGGATCGTCCTGGATCCGGGTATCGGCTTCGCCAAGCGAAGCGAGACGTCGATCGCTGTGTTGTCCGAGCTCTCTCGCCTCGTCGCGCTCGGGTATCCGGTCCTCGTCGGCGCGTCGCGCAAGCGATTCATCGGCGGGATCACCGGCGTCGCGGAGCCGAGCGAACGCGTCGGCGGGACCATCGGCGCGAACGTCGCGGCGCTCGAGCGTGGCGCGCGGCTCTTTCGCGTGCACGACGTGAAGCCGTCGCGCGAAGCGCTGGACGTCGCGTGGGCGATCATGCGTGCGGCGCGCCCCGGGGACTCGGGGATCGGGACGAGACCCGGCGCCGCATGGTGAGTCTCTTCGAGCAGTTTCGTCTTCTGCACGCCGGTTGGCGCGACGTGCTGCAGATCGCGATCGTGAGCTTCGTGATCTATCGCGTGCTGCTGCTGGTGCACCGCACGCGCGCGCTTCAGGTGCTCGTCGGGTTGTTGCTGCTGGCGGTGAGCTACGGCGTCGCTTACGTGCTGCAGCTCGGCGTGATCGTCTATCTACTGACTCTCGTCTCGAGCTACGGCGTGATCGCGCTGCTCGTCGTGTTCGCACCGGAGATTCGCGCCGCTCTCGCGCAACTCGGCCGCTCGCGATTCTCGCGCGTGTTCGCGAGAATGAAGGAAGCGGAGGTCGGCGACCGCGTCTCCGAGGCGGTCGAGCGTCTCAGCCGCAAAGGCGTCGGCGCGATCATCGCCGTGGAGCGAGAGGTTTCCCTCGACGAATACGTGCACTCCGGGTCGGTGATGCAGGCGAAGGTCTCGGCCGACCTCCTCACTACGATCTTCACTCCCAACTCGCCGCTGCATGATGGCGCGGTCATCATCCGCGGCGATACGATCGTCGGCGCGGCGTGCATCCTTCCGCTGTCGCAGGCGTCGATGATCGATCGTTCGCTCGGGACGCGGCACCGCGCGGCGTTGGGCCTCACCGAGGAAACAGACGCTCTCGTGTTCGTCGTGTCGGAGCAGACGGCGGCGATCGCCGTTGCATCGGGCGGACGGTTGTGGCGCGACTTCGCGCCGGCGCAGGTGCGCGACCTCGTGGCGGGGCGTCCCCTGCGCGACGTCGCTCTCGAGGCAGGAGTCGCCGTCCCGTCGTGACGGCGCCCCGCGCGGCGCTCCTCGCCGCCGCTTCGCTCGCGGCGGTCTACGTCGCCACTCTCGCGCCGGGAGTCACGTTCTGGGATGCCGGCGAATTCATCGCCGCCGCGCACAGCCTCGGAATTCCGCATCCGCCGGGCACTCCGCTGTTCGTCGTGCTCCTCGGCGCGTGGGCGAAAATCCTCGCCTTTCTGCCGTTCGCAACGGCAACGAATCTTTTTTCCAGCGCGTGCACCGCGGCCGCCGTGGGTCTCACGACGCTGTGGATCGCGCGGGCGACGAGGGAGCCGCTCGCCGGACTCGCCGCCGGAATCGCCGCGGGCGCGATGTCCACCGTCTGGCTGAACGCGACGGAGACGGAGGTCTACGCTGCGTCACTCCTGCTCTCGGTCGCGACGATCGTCGCCGCGGATCGCGCCGGCCGCACCGGCGACGCGCGCTTCACTCTGCTCACTGCGTATCTCCTCGCGCTGGCCGTGCCGCTCCACTTGAGCGCGCTCATCGCCGCGCCCGTAGCCGTACTGTTGGCGGCGAATCGACCCGCCAGTGGCTTCGACGGCCGTACCGCGCTGGTTCTCTCCGGCGTGAGCGTCGCGACGGCCGGGGTCGGGCGCATGTCCGTGCCGGTGATGAGCGCGGGGTTGGTGTTGATTCTTCTCGCCGCCGTGCCTCGACGTGACGCAGTCGAGACGGGCGATTCGCGCCGCGCACGCGTCGGCGTCGCGCTCGCCGCGGTCATCGTTGGCTGCGTCGCGCTATCGGCGGTCGGATTCCTCATCATTCGGTCGCGATTCGACCCGGCGATCAATCAGGACAATCCGCGCACGTGGAGCCAACTCGCTTACACCATCGCGCGACGTCAATACGACGTCGCCGGGCTCTGGCCTCGCCGAGCGCCGGTCTGGCTGCAGTTGGCGAACTGGTTCGAGTACGCGGACTGGCAGTGGGCGTTGCGGCTCGCGCCCGGCGTGATCCCAAACGTTTGGCGCGTACTCGCGACGAGCATCTTCGCCGGCCTCGGAGTCGCCGGCGCGGCATGGCATCGCCGACGCGACGCCCGGACGTGGAGCGCCGTCCTCCTTCTGTTCGCATGCGGCTCGCTCGGCGTGATCGCGTACCTGAATCTCCGCGCGGGGCGCACGTTCGCGTGGTCGTTCGTTCCAGACGACGCGGCGCACGAGGCGCGAGACCGGGACTACTTCTTCACGCTCGGGTTCTGGGCGTGGGGGATCTGGGCCGGCATGGGCGCCGTTGCGCTGGCACAGCGCTTCGCGCGGGCGTGGGTCGGCGTAGCTGTCGCGGCGCTTCCGATCCTTCTCAACTGGAGCGTCGTGGATCGCCGACAGGAGCCGGATGCAACCCTTCCACGTGAGACGGCGCGCCAGTTGCTCGAGCCGCTTCCGCCCCGCGCCGTGCTCTTCGTCGAAGGCGACAACGACACCTATCCGCTCTGGTATGCCCAACAGGTAGAGGGTGAACGCCGCGACGTCACCGTCGTAACGCTGCCGCTGCTAGGCGCACAGTGGTACCTCGACGAGCTTCGCCGCCGCTACGAACTCGGCACCGGCACGAGCGCGTCTGACCCGATGTCGGCGACACGCATTGCGGCGGACGCTCTCGGGCAGAATCGCCCGATCGCCGCGGCGAACACGCTCGAGCCGAGCGAGCGTGCGGCAATCGCGAGACGCTGGAGGGTCGTCGGTCTCGTGGCGGTCGCCGAGCCGGAGCCGTCGGAGATCTCGGACGCGCCGGTCGACATTTCGCTGGACACTGCGGCGCTGCGGCGAGTGGCGCGCTCGATCGACGATTGGCGTCGACGCCGGCGCGCTCGAGACGAGCCCGACTCGATTCACGAGTACTTCCTTCGCCTGCTCTCGTGTCCCTCTCGATTGCTCGAGGGGGCAGCTGCTCCGCCGAGCGCTTCTCTTGATTCGCTCTGTAACCTACGGTAACTTGGTACGTTATGCCGTTTCCTGACCTCCCGGACCGGCTCCGCGAAGTCCGAGACCGAATCGAAGCGGCAGTGCGACGTGGTGGTCACGGTCAGCAGGTTACAATCGTCGCTGTTACCAAGACGCATGGCCCCGATGCCGTTCAGTCGGCTTGGGATGTGGGTCTCGCTGACGTAGGCGAGAACCGTGTGCAGGAAGCCCTCCCGAAGATGGATCTCGTTTCAGCCCCGGTTCGGTGGCATCTGATTGGACACCTTCAGCGCAACAAGGTGAAATCCCTGCCGCGCTTCGACCTCCTGCACGCGCTCGACAGCGCTCGGCTCGCCGACGCCGTGAACGAGCTTGGGGTTGAGTCTGGGCGCCCCGTGTCAGCCCTGTTGCAGGTGAACGTCGTCGGCGAGGAGTCCAAGGGTGGAATCGGGCTCGCAGACGTCGCGGCTGAAGCCGAGCATTTGTCGAAGCTCGCAGGGATCCGCGTCCGCGGCGTTATGACGATGGCGCCGTTGGATGCTGACGAGTCGACCCTCAGACGCGTCTTTGCAGGTGCACGCGCGGCGCGAGACCAGCTTCGCGCCGCCGGGCACGAGGCGACGGCGCTATCGATGGGGATGTCGAGCGACTTCGAAGTAGCTGTCGAAGAGGGCGCGACGCACGTCCGCCTGGGAACGATTCTCTTCGGAGCGAGACCCGCATGATGGACGAAACCTTCCACCTCACGCCGCTCGACGTTCGCCGCTACGAGTTCGGAAAGGCGATCCGCGGCTACGATCCCGAGCGCGTGAACCAGTTCCGCGACCAAGTGGCCGAGGAGCTGGAGCGCTTGTCGCGCTTGAACCAGGAGCTCGAGGCCAAGGCCCGCGGCTTCCACGAGCAGCTGCGAGCGTTCCGGGAGCGGGACAAGGCGATCAACGAGGCGCTGGTATCCGCGCAACAGCTCCGCGGCGACATTCGCGAGCAGGCCGACAAGGAAGCGCAGCTCATCATCCGCGAAGCCCGCGCCGAGGCGGATAGCATCATCGAGGACGCTCGCGGCGAGATTCGCCGGATGCAGGAGGGCGTGGCGGGCCTCGAGCACTCGAGGCGCGCCTATCTCGCGCAGCTGCGCTCCATGGTGGAGCGCCACCTGGCCGAGATTACCGCCGCCGAGCAAACGAACGTCGACGGCCTGCGCCGGGACGGCATGCCCGTTTCGCCTGTCCGCGCCGCCTCGACGATCAAGGGATGACGCTCGCGGCTCCGGCACTGCCCGCGGCGCTGAACGCGGCGCCGGGGGTTCACCTGTTGGAAGCGGCGGAGGACGCGGCGCGCGTCATCCGTGCGCGCTTTTCGGCGCGCCCCGACGCGGCGATCATCCTCGGGACGGGGCTCGGCCGGCTCGCGATGGAGATCGAGAACCCGGTCGCCATCCCGTACGAAGACATCCCAGGGTTTCCGGCGTCCACGGTTGAGTCGCACGCCGGGCGCCTGCTGTGCGGCACGTTAGGTGCCAGGACCGTGATCGCCATGCAGGGGCGCTTTCATCGGTATGAAGGGTATTCTCTGCAACAGGTCACCTTTCCAGTTCGGGTGCTGCGCGCGCTCGGTGCCGACACCCTGTTCGTGTCGAACGCGTGCGGCGGATTGAATCCGCTCTGGAGCGCCGGCGACCTGATGCTCATCACGGATCATCTGAACTTGCTCGGCGACAGTCCACTCATCGGTCCCAACGACGATCGTCTCGGTCCGCGCTTCCCGGACATGTCGGCGCCGTACGATTCGGCGCTCGGCGTACTCGCGCGTCACGTCGCGGCGGATGAAGGGATCGGGCTGCGCGAAGGCGTCTACGTCGCCGTCGCCGGCCCGAATCTCGAGACGCGCGCGGAGTATCGTTTCCTGCGCGGCATCGGCGCCGACGTCGTCGGCATGTCGACGGTGCCGGAAACGATCGCGGCGGTGCACTCGGGAATGCGCGTGCTCGGATTGTCGATCATCACCGACATGTGCGACCCCGACGCGCTCGAGCCAGCGACCGTGGAAAAGATCATCGCCGTGGCGAACCGCGCCGAACCTGCGTTGACGACGCTCGTGCGACGCGTGCTGGAGCGCATGTGACGGCGCCGAGCATGACGCGATATCAACCGCTGCCGCCGGATCGTCCCGCGGATGACGTCGAGCGCGAGCTGCTCGCGCGTTGGGAAGAGGAAGATCTCTTCGCTCGCGCGCTCGAGGCGCGGAGCGGCGCGCCGAACTTCGTGTTCTTCGAGGGCCCGCCCACGGCGAACGGACGGCCGGGCATCCATCACGTCTTTTCGCGTACGATCAAGGATCTCTTCTGCCGATATCGCGCGATGAAGGGCTATCGCGTCGCTCGAAAGGCGGGCTGGGACACCCACGGATTGCCCGTGGAGATCGAGGTCGAGAAGCAACTCGGCATCAGCGGCAAGCAGCAGATCGAGGCGCTCGGTGTGGCCGAGTTCAACCGCCTCTGCCGGGAGAGCGTGTTCAAGTATCGCTCGGACTGGGAGAAGTTGAGCGCGCGCATGGGGTATTGGCTCGACTACGAGCACCCGTACGTCACGTTCCACAACGACTACGTCGAGAGCGTCTGGTGGGCGCTCAAGACGCTGTTCGACAAGAATCTGCTGTACCGCGGGCACAAGATCCTGCCTTACTGCTCGCGCTGCGGCACCGCGTTGTCGAGTCACGAGCTCTCGCTCGGCTACAGGCAGGACGAAGACCCGAGCATTTACGTCGCGCTCGACCTCGTCGAGGCGCCGGGCGCGCGCGACGCGACGCTGCACCCGACCGTCGGCCGGCGGATCCTCGTGTGGACCACGACACCGTGGACGCTCGTGTCGAACACGGCGCTCGCGGTGCATCCGGATCTCGACTACGTCGAGCTGGTCCGCCGCGAGGAAGGGAAGGACAAGAGAACGCTTATCATCGCCGGGTCGCGCGTGCGCGCGGTGCTCGGTGAGGACTACGAGAATCGCTGGGAGCTGGTCCGCCACATCACGGGCGCGGACCTTGTCGGACGCCGCTACAAGCGGCCGCTCGACTGGGTCGATTTCCCGCCCGAGGGCGAACACGAGATCATCGTCGGCGAGGAGTTCGTGTCGGCCGACGACGGGACGGGCGTCGTGCACATGTCGCCGGCGTTCGGCGCGGACGACTACGCGGCGGGAAAGCGAAACAACCTGGCGTTCATCCAGCCGGTCGGGCTGCGCGGCGAATTCCCGTCGTCGATGCCGCTCGTCGGCGGATTGTTCGTGAAGGACGCGGACGATCTCATCATCGAAGAGCTCAAACGTCGCGGCGTGCTTTGGAAGGCGGGCCGCATTTCCCACCAGTATCCGCATTGCTGGCGCTGCGGTACGCCGCTCATCTACTACGCGCGCACGTCGTGGTTCGTCCGCACGACGGCGTATCGCGACGCGATGCTGGCGCGCAACGCGCGCGTCGATTGGCATCCGCAGTCGGTCGGCGAGGGTCGCTTCGGCGAGTGGCTGTCGAACAACATCGACTGGACGATCTCTCGCGATCGGTACTGGGGTACGCCGTTGCCGATCTGGATCTGCGACGGCGAAGCGTCGCACGTCGAGTGCCTCGGCTCGTTCGCGGATCTGAGCGATCGATCGGGCGAGCGTCTGACCCCCGAATTCGATCCGCACAAGCCGAACGTCGATCGCTACACGTGGCGCTGTTCCTCGGCCGGATGCGGCGGAACGATGCGCCGCGCGCCGGAAGTCATCGACACCTGGTTCGACTCGGGCTCGATGTCGTTCGCCCAGTGGCACTATCCATTCGAGAATCGTGACAAGATCGCCGACCAGTTCCCCGCGGACTTCATCGCCGAAGGGGTCGATCAGACTCGCGGGTGGTTCTACTCGCTGCTCGCCATCGCGACCGGGCTCGGTGACGCACTGCCGAACAACGCGGGGCCGTCGGGCGGCGCGAACACGTTCGCCGACGTCGCGTCGCCGTATCGCGCCGTCGTCGTGAACGACCAGGTGCTCGACGCCGAAGGCAAGAAGATGTCGAAGAGCGTGGGCAACGTCGTCGATCCGTGGCAAGTCATGTCGCGCCACGGCGCGGACGCCGCTCGGCTCTTTTTTGTCGCGTCGAGCGCCGTGTGGGTGCCGCGCAGCTTCGACGAGAAGCTGCTCGCCGAGCAGGCGGGGCGATTTTTGCGCACGCTCAAGAACGTCTACAGCGGGATTTTCGCGCAGTACGCGAATTTCGGTTGGAATCCGTCCGACGCGGATCCTCCGCTCGAGGCGCGCCCCGCGCTCGATCGGTGGATGATCAGCCGTCTCGCCCGCCTCGAGCAGACCGTCGACGCCGCGCTCGGCGCGTACGACGCGACCGCGGCGTCCCGCGCCATCATCGAGTTCGTCGACGACGACGTCGCGAACTGGTACGTGCGGTTGAGCCGCGGGCGCTTCTACGACGTCGAGGGCGACGACAACCGCGCGGCGTTCGCTACGCTGCACGAGGTGCTGTCATCGGTGTGCCGGCTCCTGGCGCCGATCGCGCCGTTCGTGAGCGATTGGATTCATCGGGAGCTGACGGGAGAGTCGGTTCACCTCGCGCCGTTTGTCGCACCCCGCGGTCCGGTTGCGCCCGACCTCGACGCACCGATGGCGGCGATCCGCACCCTCGCCCGGCTCGGCCGTGCGGCCAGGGAAGAGGTCGGCATCAAGGTCCGCCGTCCGTTGGCGCGCATGGTCTGCGTCGCGCCCGGCGTGGCGGAATCGGCCTTGATCCCGCTCGTCCCTCTGCTCGCCTCGGAGCTCAACGTCAAGCGAGTAGATTTCGCGACCTCCGCCGACGAGCTCGTCACGCTGCAAGCGAAGCCTGAGTTCCGTGTTCTCGGAAAACGGTTCGGCAAGAAGACGCCGTTGGCGGCCCAGGCGACCAGCGCGCTGACCGGCGAACAGCTCCGCGCCTTCGAGCATGGAGCGCCGCTGGTCATTAGCGTTGAGGGGCAGTCGCACGAGCTGACGCTTGACGATCTGACGATCATTCGGCGGGCCTCCGGCGACCTCGTGGTTCAGGAGGACGCCGGGTTCTTCGCGGCGATCGATCCGGCGGTGACGCCGGATCTGGAGCTCGAGGGATATGCCCGAGAACTCGTTAGCCGGGTACAGCGCATGCGAAAGGAGGCTTCGTTCGCGGTCAGCGACCGAATCACGCTGACCATTGGAGGAGGGAGCGATGTGCACGCTGTCGTTCGCGCTCATCGCGCGTGGATAGCGGACGAAACGCTGGCGACCGACGTGGTGCTCGTGGATCAGCCGGAATCCGGCGGAACCCATGACGGCATGACGGCGCTCGATCTCGACGGAATGACGGCCTTCGTGGCCATTACCAGGATACCGTAGCAATGGCAACCGCGAACAGCGCGAAGAAGGTGAAGGGGCTGAGCAAGAAGATGCTTCAGCATTTCGAGAAGCGTCTGCTCGACGAGCGAAGGCGAGTGCTCAAGGAGCTGGGCCGCGCCGACGAAGCGTTCGGCGCCACGCCGCAATCGGCCGACGGCGACCTGAGCAGCTACTCCTTCCATATGGCCGACCAGGGCACCGACGCGATGGAGCGCGAGAAAGCGTTTCTGTTCGCCAGCCAGGAAGGCCGGTTCCTCTGGCACATCGACGAGGCGCTTCGCCGCCTCTACCGCGATCCGGACAACTTCGGCAAGTGTCACCAGTGCGGCAACGAGATTGCGTACGATCGACTCGACGCACTACCACATGCACGCTACTGCATCAACTGCAAGCAGCGCGAGGAAGATGCAAAGAAGTAATGGAAGTACCGAACACGGGAACGCGGGGCTCTTTTGGCCGGTGCTGTGCCTGATCGCATCGGTGGACTTCGGCACGAAGTATCTCGCGGCCAAGCGGCTCCTGCCGCAGGGACTCCCGCACGAAGTGTTCGGCGACTGGATCCGGTTCACGCTCGTTCGCAATCCGGGCGCGGCCTTCGGGCTGCACCTGGGCTCGCAGTCGCGCTGGATCTTCATGGCGCTGACGATCGTCGCCCTCGTGATCCTCGGCTTTCTCTACACGTCCACGCGTCGCGGAGACGCGGTGCGCTCGATCGCCCTCGCGATGGTCTGCGGCGGCGCCGTCGGCAACCTGATCGACCGCATCACGTCGCGATTCGGCGTGGTGGACTTCATCGACATCGGGTTCGGCGATTCGCGATGGCCGACGTTCAACATCGCCGACATGGCGGTGAGCATCGGCGCCTTTCTGCTCGCCTGGGTCTTGTGGGGTGAGGACACGGAGACCGAAGCCGCGGGCGTCCGCGCACCGGTCACTGTCTCCGCCGATACGCGCGAGCTTTCGTAGCACTCACGGTACGACTTCCGGCACGACATGAACGATTCGCGATCGAGAAACGGCCTCGTGTTCTGGACCGCGGCCGTTTCGGTGGTCGTGCTCGACGTCGTCACCAAATGGCTCGCCGTCAACCATCTGATGCAGCAGGTCCCGCATCGGGTCATCGGCGACGTCGTCCGCTTCACCCTCGCCTACAATCCGGGCGCGGCGTTCAGCATGTCGGTCGGCGACAAGTCGCGCTACTTCTTCGGCGGGCTCGCACTCGCCGCCCTCGTCGTGTTGTGGTGGCTCTACCGCTCGAGCAAGAGCGGTGACTGGATTCGAGTGCTCGCGCTTGGACTCGCGTGGGGTGGCGCGGCGGGCAACCTCATCGATCGGTTCCGTAGCGCGAGCGGCGTCGTCGACTTCATCGACATCGGTGTGGGCCACGTCCGCTTCTGGACGTTCAACGTCGCCGACTCTGCCGTAACCGTCGGCGCGATCACCCTCGCGTTCATCCTGTGGCGCGAAGACCGTGAGAAGTTGGCGATCGCCGCGGGCGAGGCGGCCATGCGAGACCAGCCCTCCAGCGGAGAGCGGTGACGGATAGCGGCCGACGGAGCTTCGAGTCGCCTGACGAGGCGCCGCGCCTCGACGTGCTGGTCGCTCAACACCTCGGCATATCCAGAAATCAAGCGGCCACGCTCATCGCCAACGGGCACGTTCTCGTCGCCGGGCGCCGCGAGCGCGCGAGCTACCGAGCCGCGATGGGAGAGAGAATCGAGGTCGACGTTCCCACGCCGACCGGCCGCCCGGTCGTCGGAGAGTCCATCCCGTTGACGGTGGTCCTCGAGGACGACGACGTGCTCGTCATCGACAAGCCGGCAGGGATGGTCGTCCATCCGGCGCCGGGAAACTGGTCCGGGACCCTCGTCAACGCACTGAAGGGGCGGGGCACGCCCCTTTCCGCGGGGGCCGACGCGAGTCGCGAAGGGATCGTCCACCGCCTGGACAAGGAGACGTCCGGGCTGCTGCTGGTCGCCAAGAGTGACCGCGCTCACAAAGTGCTCGGGGCCGCTCTCCAGGCCCGTCAGATCGTCCGCCGGTACGCCGCGCTGACCTGGGGTCACCTGGCCGAGGACCGGGTCACGATCGACAGGCCGATCGCCCGCGATCCGCGAGACCGAAAGCGCATGGCGGTCGTCTCTACAGGACGGCCGGCGAGAACAGATCTCACTCGGCTCGCGCGCTTCGACTCCGTCGACCTGTTGCGGGCGCACCTGCACTCAGGGCGCACGCACCAGATCCGGGTGCACGTCGCGTCGATCGGCCATCCGGTCGTTGGTGACGACACTTATGGCGGTGGAGGAGGTCGCAAGCTGTTGGACCTGCCGCCACGACGTCACTTCCTGCACGCGGCCTGGCTGATCTTCCGGCACCCGGTTTCCGGGGATCTGGTGGACCTGCGCTCGCCGCTGCCGGAAGAGCTTCGCCGGGCACTCGGAGCCGCCGCCGGTTCCGACCCAACAGCCGCAGACCCAGACCCGCTCGATCGCTTTGACTTCTATCGCGTCGACCCCTGACACCACGCTGACCTCCGCGCTGACGTTCCGCGCGGGGGGCACCGTGTTTGGGGCCGATGGCGCTGATGTCAGAGAGCTGATCCCGATGGGCGAGATCACCCGACTTCCGGGAGCGCCCGTCTTCGTGCGCGGTCTGCTCAACGTCCGCGGCACCATCGTGACGATACTAGACCTGGGGGTCCGGCTCGACCCGTCGTCCGAGCCCGCCACCGAGGGATCCATTCTCCTCGTTCGCCATCGAGACCGCTTGGTCGGGGTAGTGGTGGACGAGGTCGCCGACGTTCTGCAGCTCGAGGTCGACCCCTCGGGCGCGTCGAAGGCGGCTGGTGATCTCGTGCGTGGCGTGGCAACGCTCGACGGCGCACCTGTGGTGGTGCTCGACCTGGCCGCTCTAATCCGCCAAGTGCTGCTGTCCTAGGTCTTCGGGAGGGGAGGTTTTCTTGAGTCAACGAGTATTGGTCTGTGACGACGCCATCTTCATGCGCACCATGGTCGGGGACATTCTCACCCAGGCCGGGTTCGAGATCGTCGGCGAGGCGGAGACGGGACTTCAGGCGGTAGAGAAGTACCGCGAGCTACGCCCGGATCTGGTGACGATGGACATCGTGATGCCAGACATGGGCGGCATCGATGCCGTGCGCGAGATCTGCAAGTTCGACCCGGGTGCGAGAATCCTCATGTGCAGCGCGATGGGGCAACAGGCGCTCGTCGTCGAAGCGATCCAAGCGGGCGCGAAGGATTTCGTCGTCAAGCCGTTCCAACCCAGTCGCGTTCTCGAAGCGGTTCAGCGCGTGCTCGGCTGAGCACGGGCCGCGTGCGAGCCAAGCGCCGTGGATAACCGCGAGTACGCCCAGCTCTTTCTCACCGAGAGCCGAGAGCACGTCGCCGCCGTCAACCAATCGCTGCTGCAGCTCGAGCGCGATTCGACCGGCCCCGGCGGCGCGTCGGCGGTCGGTGAGATCTTCCGCGCCGTCCATACGATCAAGGGAATGGCGGCGACGATGGGCTATACGCTCGTCGCCGACCTCGCCCACGAACTCGAGACGGTGCTCGACAGCGTTCGCCGCGGCGAGATGTCGATCGAAGCGACGATCATGGACACGCTGTTCCGCTCCGCCGACGTGCTCGAGCAGGCGGTCGAGGCCGCGGTCGCGGGACGCGAAGGCGATATCGTCGCCGCCGACCTCATCGCCGCGCTCCGTGCGCTGACGGCGGCACCGATCGCGCCACACGGCGTACCCGCGCCGCCGGCGACGGCTCCGTCGGAACCCGCGTCGGCGACCGCTGCTCAGGCGACGCCGCCGGGTGCGGAGCTGGTGCGCATCTGGTTGCACCCCGAGACGCCGCTCCGCGGCGTTCGTGCGTTCCTCATCGTGCAGGCGCTGGCCACGATCGGCGAGGTCGTCTCCACCACGCCGCCGATCGCCGCTCTCCAGACCGAGGACTTCGACAACGAGTTCTCCGTGCGCCTGGCAACGTCGCAACCCGCGGGCGAAATCGAGCGCGTCGCTCGAGCCGTTGGCGACGTGTTCGAGGTTCAGGTCGGCGAGCCGCGCGCGTCTGGCGCGTGGGCCGCGCCCACCCCTGCGTGGGGGCTGCCGGCGATCTCGATGACCCCCGCCCACGACATGGCGGCGCTGTCCGCCATGACGCTCACGCCGGCGCACGGCGTCATGACGACGCCGTCTACCGAAACGAGATCGGAGAGCGGGCGCGTTCGCTCGGTGCGCATCGACGTGCGGCGGCTCGACGCGTTGATGAACCTCATCGGCGAACTGGTGATCGCGCGCGGGCGACTGACGCAGCTCGCGACGGAGCTCGGCGACCTCTCGCTCGAAGAGACCGTGATGCAGTCGTCGCGCCTCATCACGGAGCTGCGCGACGAGATCACGGCGAGCCGCATGGTGCCGGTGTCGCAGGTATTCGACCGCTTCCCGCGCGTCGTGCGCGACGCGGCGCGCGCGGTGGGCAAGCCGGTGGACTTCGTCGTCGACGGCAAGGACATCGAGCTGGATCGGTCGATGCTCGAAGAGATCGCCGACTCGCTGGTGCATCTCCTGCGCAACGCGGTGGACCATGGCATCGAGACGGCCGAGGTCCGCGCCGCCGCCGGCAAGCCGGCGGTCGGCCGCCTCGTGCTGAGCGCGGTCCGCGATCGCTCGGCCGTCGTCATCAAGGTGAGCGACGACGGGAAGGGCATCGACCGCGAGCGGGTTCTGGCGCGCGCCAAGCGCGACGGGCTGGTCGACGAGTCGAAGACGGACCTCACGGAAGACGAGTTGCTTCGCCTCCTCGCACGCCCGGGTTTCTCGACGGCCGAAAAGGTGACGGGACTTTCCGGTCGCGGCGTCGGCGTCGACGCGGTCTACACGAAGGTGCGCGCCCTTGGCGGCGCGATGGACATTCGGTCGGTGCCGGGACAGGGCACCACGGTCCTCATCCGGCTCCCGCTGACGCTCGCCATCATGCGCGCGCTGCTCGCGCGCGTGGGCGCCGAGACCTACGCCATCCCGCTCGCGCACGTGAGCGAGACGGTGGAACTGGTGCCCGACGTGTTGCGCACGGTGAAGGGGAAGGAAGTCCTACTGGCGCGCGACGAGGTGCTGCCGCTCCTCCGCTTGCGGACGCTGGTCGGGCTGCCGGCGTATTCGCCGGCGACGGAGATCGACCTCGAGCACGTCGTCGTGATCGACCTCGGCGACCGCCGGGCCGGTCTCGTCATCGACGAGCTCACCGGGCAGGAAGAAATCGTGGTCAAACAGTACGACGCGGTCCGCGACGGTCCGCCGTTCTTCGGGGGCGCGACGCTCCTTGGCGACGGCCGGCCGTCACTCATCGTCGACGTGAGCAGCCTCCTTTAAAGGACTCGTATGGAAGACCTTCTGGCGTTGAAAGAGCTGCAGCTCGACGCGCTCCGCGAAGTGGCCAACATCGGGGCGGGGCACGCCGCGACCGCGCTCTCGCAGATGATTGGCCAGACGATCATGATCAGCGTTCCGACGATCAACGTCTCGCGGCTCGAGGACGTGCCGCCGCACATCACGTCGCCGGACGAGCCGGTCGCCGCCGTGCTGATGCACATGCTCGGCGATCTCACGGGGCGGACGCTGCTCGTGTTCCCGCGCCGCACGGCGTTGCGTCTTGCCGAGCTACTCCTTCGCCGCCGCGAGACCAACGACGACTTCTCGGACATGCAACAGTCGGCGATCAAGGAAGCCGGCAACATCCTCAGCTCGGCGTACATGAACGCGCTGAGCGACTTCATGGGGATGATGCTCATCCCGTCGCCGCCGTCGCTGGCGATCGACATGTCCGACGCCGTGCTCACGACGACCTACCTGCAGTTCGGCGGCGACAAAGACTTCGTGTTCTGCGTCGAAAGCGATTTCGTGCTGAGCGAATCGGCCGAGAAGCTGCGCGGATTCTTCCTCCTGCTTCCCGACACCGCGTCGCTCGGCGCGATTCTCAAGGCGATACGCGTCGCGTGATCATGTTCCCGTCGGCGCCCCTGACATCGGAGCGCGACCGCGAGGTCCTTCGCTCCTTCGCCCGGCGGATCAATCCGTCGGACGCGGGGGCGCACAACAACCTCGGGGTTCTCTACTACAACAAGGGCCTGTATCAGGAGGCGGTCGCCGCCTTCATGATGGCGCTCGAGCTCGATCACAGCATGCAGGTCGCGCAGCGCAACCTCGAGATCGCCTACTTCAATACCGGATACTACGACACGCGCGTCCCGGAGCTGCGCGAGCGTCTGCGGCAGTGCCCCGACGACCGCGGCGCGCGCTGGGAGCTCGGAAGGACGTTCTCGCTGCTCGGCAAGCAGGACGAAGCGGCCGAGGAATTTCGCGCCCTCCTGAAGTACGCCCCGAACGACGTCGCGGCGCTGTTGCAGCTCGCCCTCGCGGAAAAAAACTCCGGCGACATGGAACGTGCACAGGAGTGCATCGAGCGCGCGCTCGCCCGCGATCCCGACAGCTCCTTGCTCCAGTTCACGCTCGGCGAAATTCTGTATCACCGGGGGCTGAATGACGATGCGCTTCGCGCCCTCGAGCGGGCGATCGAGCTGAACCCGGAGAATCACGACGCGCTGTACCTGATGGGCTTCGTGCTCGGCGACATCGGACGCCACGAGGACGCCCAGGCGGCAACCCGCCGCGCCATCAAGCTGAACCCGTCGCTGTCGCGCGCCCACGCGAATCTCTCGCTCGAGCAGCAGCGGGCCAGTCGCGAGGGGGCGCCGGCCAAGCGTGAGCTCCAGGTCTCGGTCGAGGGGCAGCTCGCGCACTACAACCTCGGTCTCGCGTTCCGCAGCAAGGGATACTACGCCGAAGCGATGCGCGAGTACGGCGTCGCGCTCGATCGCAGCGAGGATCGCGATCTCGTGCTGCAGGCGATGGCGGAGGTGCACCTCCTCCTTCGCCAGCCGGGCGAAGCGATCGCGCTGTACGACGATCTTCTCCACCGTCAGCCGCACAGCCCCAAGCTCTGGAACGAGCGCGGTGTCGCGCTGCACCAGGAAGGCCGTTTCGCCGACGCGGAGTCGAGCTACCGCCGCGCGCTCGACGAGGAACCCTCGTACGCGATCGCGCAGAACAACCTCGGCGTCGCGCTGTACCATGGAGGCTCCGCCGAGCAGGCGCTCGGCGTCTTCGGGTCCGCGCTCGCGCATCGTCCGGAGTTCGTGAAAGCGCGCTTGAATCTCGCGCTACTCGCCAGCCGCGCGAAGCGATTCCAACAAGCGCTCGACGCGTACCGCAAGGTGTTGGGCTCCTCGCCTGAAAATCCGGTGGCGTGGAACGGGGTTGGGCTCGTGCTCGCCGAGCTCCACAAACACGACGACGCGCGCAACGCGTTCGCCCGCGCGATCCAGGCGCGCCCCGACTTCGCCGAGGCGCACTACAACATGAGCTTCACGCTGTCGAACCTCGGCGATTTCGAGGGCGCGCTCCGTGAGACCAAGCGCGCGCTCGAGCTGGACGCATACTACGTCCCACAAAAGTTCGAGCTCGCGATGGACGTGGAGTACGAGGATCCGGACCTCACCGTTCCGCCGGATCTGGGCGGCGCCCACCACACCGAAGCCGTCGTCGCCGATTTCGACTTCGATCCGGAATTGCTCGACACGCTGTTCACCGAGCTCGTTCCCGGAGCCGTGGCCGCGACGGAAGCTCCCGCCGCTCGGGTCTCGAGCGACGCGGCGCCCTTCTCGATGGCCGCCGACTATCTGTCGAAGGGGTACTACGACCGCGCATCGGCGGAGATCAACCGCGCGCTGGCCCGCGGACACGACCGCGCCGAAGGGATGACCCTCCTCGGCGAAGTCTTCTCGAAGCAGGGATTGTTCGGCGAGGCGCTGGAGCGATATCGCGCCGCGCTCGCACTCGAGCCCGACCGCCCGGCGGCGCTCGCCGGCGAAGCCTCGGCGCTGCTGCGTCTCGGTCGCGCGACCGAGGCGCGTCCGATCGCGCAACGGTTGGTGGAACGCGACCCGAGCGACGTCGATGCGCTGATGCTCGCGTCGGCCGCCTGCGCGGATGCGGGGGACCCGGCGTCCGCCATCGAGCTGCTCGGACGCGCGCGCCGGGTGGCGCCGCGCCGCGCCGACGTCCTGCTCCGCACGGGCGATATCGCCAAGTCGATCGGGGACGTCGACGGCGCCATCGACATGTATCGGGCGGCGCTCGAGCTCGACGCGGATTACGCGGTGGTGCGCTTCCGGCTGGCCGAGCTGCTTCAATCGCAGGGCCGCGACCGCGAGGCCGAGCGCGAACTGGTCGCCGCGCTCGACGCCGTGCCGACGTACGCCGAGGCCACGCTCGCGCTCGCGGAGCTGCGCCGCCGTTTCGGCCGTTCAGCCGACGCGATGCCGCTCCTCATCGAGCTGCTGCAGCGCGACCCGTACAACCTCGATGCGCTCATCGCGCTCGGCGAAGCGCTGATCGACCAGGCGCGGCGCCGCGACGCGAGCCACGCGTTTGCGCGCGTCTTGCGCTTCGATCCCGAAAACGTCGGCGCGCTCTACTTCGAGGGCTCCCTGCTCGCCGAGCAGCATCGGTTTCGTGAAGCCTCCGAGCGCTGGCGCCGCGTCATCGCGCTCGATCCCGCGTCGACGTACGCCCGCCGGGCGCGCCGCGACCTGCGCAGCGCGTCCGATCTGCAGCGGATTCTCACCTTGCGGGCGGGCTGACCATGGCGATCGAAGGCCCGCTTCGCGAGCTCGGCATCCACGACGTCTTTCAACTCCTCGACTTGAGCCGAAAGACGGGGATGCTGTGCGTGTCGTCGAAGCTGCGCGAGGACGAGGGCGTGGTGTATTTCGACGACGGGAGCGTCGTGCACGCGTCGATCCGCAGCAAGAGCGTTCCGATCGAGCTGGTGCTGCTCGAGGCCGGCCGCATCACGCAGGCGGACCTCGACCACGCGCACGCGGCCGGCGACGCCGCGGACGGCGGCGAGCGGCGTGGGCGCACGATCGTCGATTCTCTCGTTCGGGTCGGCGCGCTCACGCAGCGCGAGCTGGAGCGGCAGCTCCGCTTGCAGATCGAGAGCGTGGTGTTCGAGCTGATGTCGTGGCGCGAGGGTTTTTTCTCGTTCGAGGAACGCTCGCGCGACGAGTTGCCGCGCGACACGCGGATCGCCGTGTCGACCGAGTCGCTGTTGATGGAAGGGGCGCGGCGCATCGACGAATGGTCGCGCATCGCGGACGTCGTGCCGAACCTGGACGTCGTTCCGGAGCTCGCGCCGGTCGGAGACGACCGCGGCGGAGAGGGGGGGCCCACGCTCGATCTTCTCCCACACGAGTGGCAGGTCCTCACGATGATCGACGGCGATCGCGATCTGCGCGCGATCGCCGCCCTGCTCGGACGCGACGAGTTCGAGACGGCGAAGATCGCCTACGGGCTGGCGACGACAGGCGTCGTCGCCATTCGGCAGGCTCCCGAGCCGTCGCCGTCGCGATCGCTGGCGCCGGCGTCGGAGTTCGCGCCGAGCGGACTGGCCGAGCAGGTCAGCGCGGCGCGTGCCGCTGTGGAAACGTTGCTCCGCCGCGCCCCGACCGGCGCTGTCGCGCCGGAAGCGCGCGATGCGGTCGAAGCGCTCGCTCGTCTCGAACGCGTGCTCGCGGTGAACGCCAATGGCTGACGACGTCCGCCGTTGGAGCGAAGAGCTCGCGCGCGAGCCGGGGAGCCTCGTGTTCCTCCAGCTGGCCGACGCCCTGCGCCGGCAGCAGCAGCTCGACCTCGCGCACAAGGTGGCGCTGCGTGGGCTCGAGCGGCATCCGCACAACGCCGACGCGCACGATCTCCTGGCGCGAATCGCGGTGGACCGCGGCGACTTCGCGCGGGCGCGGGACGAGTGGAACGCCGTGCTCCGTCTCGTCCCCGGCCACGCGGGCGCGCTGAAGGGCCTCGGCTATCTGAGCTTCCAGCAAGGTCGCGTGGACGACGCCGAGCGCTACCTCGCGGGCGCCGCCGAGACCGACGAGCCGTCGGTGGCGAGCGCGCTCCGCGCGGTGCGCCATGCGTCAGGAAACTACGCGACGATCGCCGCTCAGCCGGCCGATCCGGTGTACGTCCCTGCCGAGCCGTCGAACGATCCGCGCCGGTTGTTCGAAACGCTGTTGGTCGATGAGGGGCAGACGGCGCTGCTGCTGGACGCGAACGGTCTCGTGCTGGGCGGCGTGTACATCGACGGGCAGGGCGCGGACGTGTCGCAGGAAATGGGAGCACGGCTCAGCGGGATCTCGGACGAAGTGCGCCGATCGACGAAGTACCTCGACGTCGGGGAGTGGCGTTCGATCACGTTCGAGACTCGCGGAACGGTCGTCGCGATGGCGCCGAGCGCGGACGGCGGTCTGTTGGTCGTGGCGGCGTCGAAGGTCACGCCGCTGGGACTCCTGCGGCGCCTTCTGGACCGGTGCGCGGCGCGGGCATCGGCGTGGCTTCGGAGCGGCGCATCCGATGGGGAGGAGACCGCATGAGCGCGTCCCTTCGCCCGGTGCTGGAAACTCTCACCCGCCAACGTGGCGTGCGGGCGAGCTTGATCGTCTCCGAACGTGATGGTCTCGTGATCGACTCCAGTCTCCGGTTCGGCCAGGACGGCGAGCGCGTAGCGGCGCTCGCCGCGTCCGTTTATCGCAAGGCGCGATTGTCGGCGAAGGCGGCCCGGCTCGGGGCGGTGACGTTCCTGCAGCTCGACGCGGAACGGGGCCGGATCTGCGTGGCCGGCGCCGGAAACGACCTCGTGATCGTGACCGTGGCCGACCCGGCGGCAAACGTGGGGCTGATCCGGATGGAACTGTTCAAGGCGCTGGAGCTGATCGCATGAAAATCGCCGCCGTCGAGCCGTGGGTCGAAGCGCCGCTGAAGCGCTACGTCGACGACGCGCGCGCTCGTATGGCGCTGCTGCTCCATCCGTCGGGGCAGGTGTTGGCGCAGGCGGGATTCACGCGCGAGGTGGACGTGATGACCGCGTGCGCGCTGGCGTCGGCGATCCACGCGACGGCGGGCGAGTTGGGCCGGCAGGTCGAGGGCCGCGCCTTCGGCGGGCTGCATTACGCGGGGCCGGAGAAGCAGATGTATCTGGCGCCGCTGCAAACGTCGCGCGGCTCGTACATCTGTTTCACGGTCTTCGACGACGAGACGTCGCTCGGCTTGATCCGGATCTACTTCGAGGAGCTGGGCCGGGATTTGGCCGCCGCCGCGCTCGAGGCGCCGCCGGTTTCGGTGTCGGTACTGGCGGGCGGCTTCGAGGCCGAGCTCAACCGCAACCTGTCCGCCCTTTTCCGTCCCCGCGACCGATGGGAGGGCCGATGACCGCCTGCCGCCTGTCGCTGTCGCTGATTCTAGAGTATATAACTTCTAAGGTAACTTATTTACTGCAATAGCAAGAATATTCATACGCTAACTCAATAATTGTCCTGTGTCCCTCGTCAACTACGCCACCAGAGAGATCACGTGCAAGATCGTCTACTACGGACCCGGGCGGTCCGGAAAGACGACCAACTTGCACTACATCTACGAACAGGTGCCCGCCGACCGGCGCGGCAAGATGGTGTCGTTGGCGACGCAGACCGACCGCACGCTGTTCTTCGACTTCCTCCCGCTCGACCTCGGCACCATCTCCGGCTTCACCACGCGGTTCCAGCTGTACACCGTGCCCGGCCAGGTCTACTACCAGACCACGCGCAAGCTCGTCCTCCAGGGCGCCGACGGCGTCGTCTTCGTCGCCGACAGCCAGGCCCGCCAGCTCGACGAGAACATCGAGAGTTTCCAGGACCTCCACGCCAATCTCGGTGACCAGGGCGTCGACGTCCGCGCCGTGCCCCTCGTGCTCCAGTACAACAAGCAGGATCTGCCGAGCGAGTTGATCCTCGACGGCGGCACGCTCTCCGACGCGCTCAACTTCCGCGGCGTCCCCGAGTTCTCCGCCGACGCGCTCCACGGACCCGGCGTCTTCGAGACGTTGCGCGCCATCTCCGAGCTCGTGCTCAAGCGGCTGAGTGCCGGCGCGCCGTCGATCGCTCCGCGCGTCACCGCGCGCGCCGGGTAGCGAAACCGATCATGCAGCTCGATCCGAAGCTTCGCTTCGACAACTTCATCGTCGGCTCGTCGAACCGGCTGGCCGTCGCCGCCGCGCACGCCGTGGCCGAGGCGCCGGGGACCGCCTACAACCCGCTCTTCGTCTACAGCGGGTCGGGGCTCGGCAAGACGCACCTCATGAGCGCGATCGGCAATCACGTCGCGCAGCGCCGGCCGTCGCTCTCCGTCGCCGCGGTCACGCTCGACGAGTTCGTCGGCGAGCTGCACGCGGCGGTCAGCGGGGGGGCGGTCGACGCGTTCAAGGCGCGCTATCTCGGCGTCGGCCTCCTGCTCATCGACGACATCCAGTTTCTCACCGCGCGCAAAGAGACGCAGAGCGAGCTGCTGCGCATCTTCAACGCGCTGTCAGGCGACGGACGGCAGATCGTCATGACGAGCGATCGGCCGCCGGCCGAAATCGCCGACGTCGACGAACGGCTCATCACGCGCCTCACCGGCGGTTTGATCGTCGACATCGGCGCGCCGGATTACGAGACGCGCATGGCGATCCTCAAGGCCAAGTGCGAGGAGCGCGGCGTGCGGTTCCGCGCCGGCGTGATCGACGAGGTCGGCCGTCTCGAATTCGACAACATCCGCGAGCTGCAGGGCGCGCTCAATCGCCTGATCGCCTTCCAGGCGCTCGGCGGCGAGCACGTTTCCGTCGAGAACGTGATGACCGTGCTTGGCGACCTCGCCGAAAAGCGACGGCGCGCGACACCGCCGCGGCCGAGCGGAGAGTTCGCGAACTTTCTCACGGACATCGCGTCGGCCGTCGCGCAGCACGTCGAACAGTGGCGCCAGCGCATCTCCGAGGCGATCGGCTACTGGGGCGGAGAGGGCTACCGCACGGCGAATCTCGAGCGTGCGCTCCAGGAAAGCGCCCCGGCGAACGGGGTCGAGTCGTTTCTCCGCGAGTTCGAAGGTCGGGTCACGCGGTTGCGCGATCTCGAGCGGCAAACCGCGCGCGCCGACGCGTCGATGGCGATCCATCCGTCGTTTCGCGATCCCGACCGCATCGAGGAGGCGGAGCAGGTGCTCGAACGCGCGCTGCGCGTCGCGGCTCCGCCGCCGGGGCCGTCGTCGGCGTTCTCGCGCTCGGGCTTCGAGGTGGGCGGCAGCAATCAGATGGCCGTGCGCGCCGCCGACGCGATCGTCGGCGCGCCGGGCGCCCGCTACAACCCGCTGTTCATCCACGGGCCCAGCGGCGTCGGCAAGACGCACCTGCTGAACGCGATCGGGCATGGACTGGCGCCGGCGACGGCCGGCCGCGGGTCGGTGGCGTGCGTCCCCGCGCAGCTCTTCATCGACGAGCTGATCGCGGCGCTGCAGGAAGGGACGGTCGACCGGTGGCGTGCCCGCTACCGCTCCGCCTCGGCGTTGCTGCTCGACGACGTGCAGTTCGTCGCCGGAAAGGAGCGCACGCAGGAAGAGCTCTTTCACGTCTTCAACTCGCTCTACGCGGACGGCAAACAGCTCGTGCTGGCGAGCGACAGGCCGCCGCGCGAATTGTCCGGCCTCGAGGATCGTCTGCGTTCGCGCTTCGAGGGCGGCTTGGTCGTGCCGATGCAGGCGCCCGACCGCTCGCTGCGCGAGCGTCTCTACGCACGCTACCTGCGCGACCTCGGCGTCGAGCCGAACCCGGAGATGATCGTCTATCTCGCCGAGCGCGCCGTCGCCAGCGTGCGCGAGATCATCGGTATCGCGAACCGGATCGTGGCGTCGGCGGAGGTCGCGGCGGTTCCGGTGACGATCGGCTTCATTCGGGCGGCGCTCGAGCCGGACGAGACGGAGCCGGCGCGCGCGGCCGCGCTCAAGGCGGCGAGCGATCCGTTCTTCCTCGACCGCGAGAAGGTGATCTGGCAGTGGCCGGATCCAGCGGCGCGTCTGATCGAGGAGGCGCCATGACGCGCCGCCTTCGTTCGCGGAGCGTCTGATGGCGATCCGCGGAAACCTCAAGGAGGCCAGCCTCCCGGACGTGCTCCAGCTCCTGGCGATGGGGAAGAAGACCGGCTGCCTGAGCATCACGCATCGCGCGAGCTTCGGCTACATCTATTTCGACAAGGGGCGCATCTGCTACGCGTCGGTCGTGAATCGGCGCGATCGGCTGGGCGACATGCTCGTGAAGGGCGGCGTTCTGACGCAGGCGCAACTCGATGCGGCGCTCGACGCTCAGGCCAAGCGGCACGACACGCCGCTCGGGCGCCTGCTCGTCGAACAAGGAGCCGTCACGGACGAGCAGCTGCACCAGGCCGTGGACGTGCAGATTCGCGAGGCCGTGTATTTCCTGTTCACCTGGCATCACGGCACGTTCAACTTCGAGTCGGACGTCGCGCCGGAAGGGCAGGATCAACTCGTCTCGATCAACCCCGAGTCGTTGTTGCTCGAGGGCGCGCGCCGGGTCGACGAGTGGAGCCTCGTCGAAAAGAAGATCCCGACGTTCGACCTGATCTTCGCGGCCGACCACAACCGGATCTTGAAGAGCGACGCCGAGCTCACCGACGAGCAGACGTGCGTGCTCGAGCAGATCGACGGCATGCGCGACGTGCAGGGAATCATCGACGCCACGGGCCTCGTGGAGTTCGAGGTCGGCAAGGCACTCCTCGGACTTCTGAACGCCGCGTTCATCCATCGCATCGGAAAAACGGCGCCCGCTCCCGCCGTGGCCGCGAACGGTCGCGCGGAAGAGCACCGCAACCTCGGGGTCGCGTTCTTCAAGACCGGCATGTTCGAGGAGTCGTTGCGCGAGTTTCGGCGCGTGATCGAGCTGCGCGACGACGACACGTCGGCGCGCTACTACATCGGGCTCGTCTTCGCGCGTCAGGCGAAGTGGGAAGAGGCGGCGGCCGCGCTCAGGGAATGCGCGTCGCGCGCCGGCGCGAAGCCGGTGGTGTTTCACAATCTGGCGTTCGTTCTGGAGCAGCAGCATCGCTACGACGAGGCTCGCGCCGCGCTGCAGACCGCGATCGAGCGCGGCGCCGCGAAAGACCCGCGCGTGCGGACGTCGCTCGGCGTCGTGTGTTTGCTCACCGGCGATCTCTCCGCCGCCGACGAAGCGTTGACGGGCGCGCGATCGCTGTTCGGCGCCAAGGCGCCGACGGCGGCATGGTTTCACTTCGCGGCGCTCGCCGCCGCGCTCCGCGGCGACGCCCGGCGCGCCGCGTCGATCCTCGTCGACGGCGTCGCCGCGTACCCGCACGCCGCCACGCTGCACAACAACCTCGCGGCCGTGAACGAGCGGCTTGGCGACTACGACGCCGCGTACGCGGCCGCGGAGCGCGGGCTGCACGAGGACGCCGGCATCGCGCACCTGCACAAGAACGTCGGCGACTTGCGCTATCGCGCCGCGCGGTACGACGAAGCGCTCGAGGCGTACTCGCGCGCGACCCGCGCCAATCCGGAGATCGGGCCGGATACCTACCTCAAGCTCGGAAACATCCGCCTGCGCAGGATGGAGCGGGAGGAAGCGCTGCGGTGTTGGGAGCGGGCGCTCGAGCTCGACCCCGACAACGCCATCGTGCGCTCGAACCTCGAGTCGGTTCGTCAGGCCTACTGATGGTCGAGCGAGTTACCGGCGACTTTCTCGCCCTGACGCGCAAGATCTCCGTCGAACGCGGATTCGGCTGCGCGAGCTACAAGGAGAAGTGTCTCCAGCGGCGGATCGCCGTTCGCATGCGTGCCCGGGGGGTGCATACGTACGGCGAGTACTCCCGCGTACTCGATTCCGACGCGTCGGAGTACGAGCGCCTGCTCGACGCGCTGACGATCAACGTCACCAAGCTGTTCAGGAACTGGGATGCGTATCGCGCGGTGGCGACGCACGTGGTTCCCGAGCTCTGGTCGGCGCCGCTGTCGACGATTCGCGTGTGGAGCGCCGGCTGCTCGTCGGGACACGAGCCCTTCTCGCTCGCGGTGCTCTTCCACCGTCACGCCGATCAAATGAGCGAGCTCTCGCGGTTGTCGCGCGTCGACGTGTTGGGAACGGACATCGACCGGCGGTCGCTCGACGCGGCACGGCACGGCCAGTTCTCGGAGCCCGATTTTTCCGAAACGCCGGCCGACCTGCGCGAGCGCTACTTCTCGCCGACCTCACCGTTCGCCGTCTCGCCGTCGGTGCGGAGCATGGTGCGTTTCGAGAAACGCGATCTCCTCGCCGAGCCGGCGCCCGCCGGACCACTCCATCTGATCGCCTGCCGCAACGTGCTGATCTACTTCGATCGCGACACCCAATCGCGACTCTTCGAGGTGTTCCACGACGCGCTCGCCCCGGGCGGCTTTTTGCTGCTCGGCAAAGTCGAAACCGTGCTCGGACCGGCGCGTCCCAAGTTCGCCGCCGTGGACGCGCGCGAACGGATCTTCCGCCGCAAATGATCGCCGATCCCTGCGAAGTTCGCGTCAAGGTCGCCGACTACGCGGTGGCCGCCGACGGTCTGATCACGACCATCGGACTGGGGTCGTGCGTCGCCATCATCCTGTACGACTCGGTGGCTCGCGTCGGCGGACTCGCCCACGTGCTCCTGCCCGAAGAGTCGATGTCGCGCGACCGCACGAACCCCGCGAAGTTCCCGGCGACCGCCGTGCCGCTCGTGCTCGAGCAGATGCAGAAGCTCGGCGCGCTGCCGGGCCGCGTCCGCGCGAAGATCGCCGGCGGCGCGAGCATGTTCAGCAACTTCTCATCGGCGAACGGCATCAACATCGGCGAGCGGAACGTCGCCGCGGTGCGCGAAGCCCTCGCCGCGCGGCGGATCGAGATCGTCGGCGAGGACACGGGCAGCGACCACGGTCGCAGCGTGTACTTCTATCTGACGGACGGCCGCGTCGAAGTCCGGTCGGTGCGAAAGGGGTCGCGTGTCCTCTAAGCGCCGCGTGCTCGTCGTCGACGACAGCGCCTTCATGCGGCGGCTGATCTCGCAGATCCTCGAAGAGTCGGGGGAGTTCGAGGTCGCCGGCGTCGCGCGCGACGGGAACGAGGCGCTCGGCCTCGTCCACGCGCTGAATCCCGACATCATCACGCTCGACGTGGACATGCCGGAGCTCGATGGGCTCGGCGCGCTCGGACACATCATGAGCGAGGCGCCGCGCCCCGTCGTCATGTTGAGCGCGGGGACGACGAAGGGCGGACAGGCGGCGACGCTTCGCGCGCTCGAGCTCGGGGCCGTGGACTTCGTGCTCAAACCGTCGGGGTCGATCAGCCTCGATCTCGCGACAATCGCGCCTCGACTCCTCGATGCACTCCGCGCCGCCGCCGCCGCCAACCCCGCCGGACTGCGCCAGCTCCAGCGCCGCACGCCCATCATGGTGGAGCGCGTCGCGCCGGCTGGCCCGCCCGCATCGAACGCGGTGGTGATCGCCGCGTCCACCGGGGGCCCGCGCGCGCTCGCCGCCATCGTCCCGCACTTGCCGCGCGCGATTCCCGCCGCGGTGCTCATCGTGCAGCACATGCCGCGCGGCTTCACGAAGAGCTTCGCGCAGCGACTCGACTCCATGAGCGTGATTCACATCGCCGAGGCCGAAGAGGGAGAGCCCGTCGTGCACGGGCGCGCGTACGTCGCCCCCGGCGGCCAGCACCTCACCGTCCGCGACGACGGCGCGGGGCCGGTGATCGCGCTCGACGAGCGGCCCCCGGTGTGGGGAGTGCGGCCGGCGGCCGATCTGCTCTTCCACTCGGCCGTCAAGGTTTTCGGGGCGTCGGTGCTGGCCGTGGTGCTCACCGGGATGGGGCGCGACTCGGCCGACGGCACTCGCGCGATTCGGAACGCGGGCGGGCGCGCGGTGATCCAGGATCGTGAGACGGCGACGATCTTCGGCATGCCGAGCGCCGCGCTCCAGTTGGCGGGCGCGGATTGCGTTGCGCCGCTGCCCGAGATTGGGCGACTCATCGGCCGAATGGCGGCCGAGGAGGTTGATCATGTTCCGTGACGGCGTAGCGCGAGTTCTCGTCTTCCGGGTTGGCGGCGAACGGTTCGCGGTTTCGCTGCCGGCTGTCGCCGAAGTCATCGAGTCGCCGGAGCTCCAACGAATGCCCGACGCGCCGGAACACGTTCGCGGCGTCGCGACGCTGCGTGGAGAATTGCTCTCGGTCTACGACCCGCTCGCGCTTCTCGGCGCGTCGGGTGGCGGCGCGCCGTCCGTCGACGCCGGCGAACCGGCGGGAGGCGGAGCGACGCTCGTCTTCAGCCGCGCCGGCGGCCACCGAGTCGGTCTCGCCGTCGATGACGTGTACGACACGATCACGATCGCGGAGTCGGAGTTGCGCGGCGTGCCGGGGAGCGACGGATCCGACGGTGCGCTCGTCGGTCTCGTGTTACGAGGCTCGGAGCTGATCGGCGTGCTCGATGTCCCCGCATTGCTCGATGGTGTACTGGCGACGTCGCCCGGAGGGAATGAATGAAGGCAAACAACGGCACCGGAGTCGGCGTCAAGCTCGTCGTCTTCCAGCTCGGCGTAGACCTGTTCGCCGCCGACGTCTTGGCGGTCGATCGCGTGCTGCGTTATTCGCCGCCCAACAGCGTGCCCGACGTCCCACGCTGGGTCGAGGGTGTGACCGAGCACCGCGGAGAGGTGATTCCGGTGATCGACCTGCGACGCCGCATCGAGCTGGCCGAAACGACGATCACGCCCGAGACGCGGACGCTGGTGTTCAACACGAGCACGGGCCGCGTTGGCGCGATCGTGGACGCGGTGCTCGAAGTCGCCGTCGTTCCGATCGAGTCGATGTCGCCGCCGCCGGCCCTGTTCAAAGGTGTGGCGACCGACGTCGTGAAGGCGGTCACCAAGATCCGCGACCAGCTCGTGGTGGTGCTCGACGTGGACCGCGTGATGTGGAACGCCGACCGCATCGTCGTCGAGCATGGAGCGCAGGACTGGGGGGTGGGGGGCGGAGGGCCGGCTGTTGACTGAGGCGGTGATGGACGGGCTGCGCGCGAGACGCGCGTTGCTGGACGCGCGACTCGACGCGCCGGATGCCGGCGCGAAGCTCGACGCGCTCAAGGCGGACATCGGCGCGTTGTTCAAGACCATCGACCAGGAGTACCGCGAGCTGGGCGCGCTGCGCGAGGAAGTCCTCGCCCTCGTCGAGAAATGGAAATGCGTCCGGTCCTCGAGCGCGGCGGTCGCGCCGCATCTCGACGGCGCCAAGCCGGCAGTGCACAGCGATCATCTCGGTGCGTCGACGTTCATCGAGAAGGGGTGGCACAAGATCTCGTCGGGCGAGTACACCGAGGCCGACGCGATGCTCACGAAGGCGCTCGAGCTGGCGCCCGGCGACCCGCAGGCGGAGTCGCTTCTCGGCTGGTCGCTCATGCTGCAGGACCGGTACGACGACGCGCTCGTCAGCTTCCAGCGCGTGCTCGTGAAAGAGCCGATGAACGCCCTGGCGCGGGTGAACCTCGGCTACATCTGCCTCAAGAAGCATATCTTTGGAGAGGCGATCGAACATTTGTCGAGGGCGATCAGGCTCGACAACGACAAGAAGGCGACGCTCTACGCGCACTTCTATCTGGGCCTGGTCTATCTCGAGCGGGAAATGTTCGAGGACGCGCAGACGTTCTTCCAGAAAACGCTGATTCTGGGACCGAACCTGATCGAGGCGTACTTCGAGCTCGGCCGCGCGTACTGGTTCAACTCGCAGCGTGACAAGGCGACGTCGACGTGGCAGGCCGGATTCGCGGCGAACAAGTTCAATCCCTGGGGAAAACGCTGCGTCGAGGCAATCGAGACGGTGACCGCCGGCGGCGTGCCCTGATTCTTCGTCGCGCGATCGCGCTCATCGCGATCTGCGCGGGGTGGACTTTCCGGCCGCGCGCCGCGGCGGCGCAAGATGCGCCGCTCCGCCTCGACCGGTCGCGATTCACGGCGCTGTTCTATCCGAGTGAGCAAACCCTCGCGCGGTCGTTGATCAATCTCGCCATCGCGAACGACACGTTTCCCGGCCTGCCGCGGCCGACGCAGCACGTGCTCATCGCGATCGCGCCCGACAAGCGCCGGTTTCGCGATTGGGTCGGCCCGCACGCGCCGGAGTGGGGAGCCGCGGTCGCGTTTCCCGACTCGCGCCGCATCGTGATGCAGGGGCGGTCGGCCGGCGCCGAGGCGGGCGACCCGCGCGAAGTATTTCGTCACGAGCTGGCCCACCTGGCCCTGCACGAATACCTGGGCGATCTCGCCCCGCGGTGGTTCGACGAGGGCTACGCGAGCTACGCGGCCCGAGAGACAGGTCGCACGGACGCGTTGGCGGCGAACCTCGCTCTGGTGATCAAAGGCACGCCGACTCTCGACGAGCTCGACAGCGAATTCTACGAAGGAGCGACGACGGCCCAGACGGCGTACGCGCTTGCGTACGGCGCCGTCGATCAACTGGCGTCGCTCGACACGGCGCACGGTTTGTCGCGCTTCTTCGCGACGTGGAAGAAGGAAGGCACCATGGAGCGCGCGGTTCGTCTGAACTACGGCATGACGATGGCGGAATTCGAGCAGCGGTGGCAGCGACAGACCCGGCGACGTTACGGCGGTCTGGCGCTGATCGGCGACGTGACGTTGGCGGGACTGTTGCTGCTGGTGATCATCGTTCCGCTCTACGTGCTGCGGGCGCAGCGGGATCGGCGCAGGATGGCCGCCCTCGTGGAGGCCGACCGCGTGGCCGAAGCCGCGGCCCGGGAGAGCGCAATCGAGGCACTGTTGCGCGGGGACGAACCGCCGGAATTGGGGAGCGAGCCGCCGCCGCCGCCGCCTTCTTAACCTCGCCGTAATGTTGCGGTCATCGTCGCGTAACTTCGCGTCAGGACTTTGCTTGACACCCCTGACGTGGTGGTCTACACTATTCGCCCTATGGTGGAGACCGGAACGGAAACACGTACACGACGCTGGATGTGGTGGGGGCTCGCGGGATTGGTCATCGTCGCGGGTTTTGCCGATCTCGCGCGCGGTGGTGAAACCATCGCCCCGATCCTTCTGGCCGTCGGCTACTGCGTCCTCGTTCCGATCGCGATTTTGAAGTAGATCGGCGTAGAGGGCGGGCGAATAGCTCAGTTGGTTAGAGCACCTGCCTTACACGCAGGGGGTCGGGGGTTCGAGTCCCTCTTCGCCCATATAAATGAGCACGATGCGTGCGATGACGAACCGGCGCAAGCGACGCGGGGTATGTTGGATCAACGTTTGGGAGGAAAGGGACTGATGTCATTGCGACGCCATGCGGCATCGGCCGCGAGCCTGTTGGCGATTCTCGTTGCCGCGCCGGTGTTGGCGCAGCCGCGCCCAGGGCAGCAACCCGCACAGCGAGGGGGCGTGCCGAAGCAGGACACGCCGTACATCCTCATTCCGACCCTCCAGAGCAACGACCGTCTGCTCGGGGTGACGGCGTCGGACGAGATTCGTTCGCGGTTCCAGGGCGAGCACTCGGCCCAAGAGCTCTACGTCATTCCGAAGAACAACATCAACAACACCCTCGAGGCGTCGGGCTACAAGCCCGACTCCGCGCTCAACGCCGCGGACCTGATGGAGCTGGCCAAGCAGCTCCGCGGCGACTACGTGCTCGAGGGCAAGGTCAACAAGGCCGGCACGGGCAGCGCCGTGCGCCTCGAGACGCGGATTCTCACGCGATCGGGACAGCAGACCGTCACGCAGCCGCTGCCGGCGATCGACGGCAAGGACGTCGGCGACGCGGCGAAGCAGATCGAGAAAGTGGTGAGCGAAGCGCTCAAGGGCGTGCCGGGCTACAAGCTGTGCCGAAACGACTACATGGCGCAGAAGTACGACGCGGCGATCAAGGACGCACAGACGGCGCTCGTGGCGTACCCGAGCTCGACGCTCGCTCGAACCTGCCTGCTGATGATCTACAGCCAGCAGAAGCCCGCGCCGGATACGGTCATCGCTGTGTCCGAGGCGATTCTCAAGTACGACCCCAACAGCCTCCTCGCGCTCGGAAACGCCGCCGACGCGTACATGGCGAAGGGCGACACGGTCAAGGGTGTCGAGTACACGATGCGGATGTGGAAGGTCGATCCGACGAATCAGGCGATCGCCAAGTCGATCATCGCCGCGCTCGCGGCGTCGGGGTCGCCCGAAGTCGCCGTGCCGATCATCGACACGATGTTGGTCGTGAGCCCCGGCGATCCGGAAATGCTCAGCACGAAGTGGAAGATTCTGCTCAAGGCCGCGCGCGCCGGTAACCCCAAGCTTTGGAAGCCGGCGATCGCCGCGGGCGAAGAGTTGGTGAAAGCCGACACGGCTGCGGCGACCCTCGACTACTTCCAGCGGCAGATCGGCGCGGCACAAAGCGACAACGATGCGGCGAAGGCGCAGGAGATCGCCGCGAAGGCCGTGCAAAAGTTCCCGAAGGAGATCAGCTTCGAGCTGCTCCTCGCTCAGCTCTATCTGAAAGCGGGACAGTCGCAGCAGGCCATGGTCGCAGCGCGGAAGGCGATGGAAGTCGATCCAAAGAACACGACGGCGGCGCTGTTGGCGATGACGGCGGCAAACAACATGAACCAGCCCGACACCGGCATGGCGATCGCGCAGAAGGCGATCGCGGGCGGCGCGAGCAAGGATTCGCTGGGCCAGATGCTTCTCAGCAACGCGATCCCGGCGTTCCAGAAGGCTCAGGCCTCGAAGGAGCGCGCGGATTGGGAGGCGTCGCTGAAGGCCGCGCAAACCGTCGACGGCGTCGCACCGTCGCCGCAGAGCAAGTTCTTCATCGGCATGTCCGCATTCAGCATCGCGGCCGACGCGCTTACCAACGTGAACAAGATCGCCAGCGACAAGAAGGCGACGAAGGAACAGAAAGCGCAGGCGTGCGACGAGGTGAAGATCGCGGAAGACAACTTCACGACCGCACAGATCGCGATGCCCGCCGGCGCCTCGGTCGACAAGGGAGCGGCCGGACAGATCATGCAGGGAATTCAGACCTACAGCGGCTACGTCCCGCAGTTCAAGAAAGCGCTCGCCTGCAAATAGCCCGGCATCAACAACAGCCCGCCCGCCGCGATTCGAGCGGCGGGCGGGTTGTTTTCTTTAGCTCGACCGCTGGGCGGCTCGACAGCGAGACAGCTGGACCGGAGAGATTGGTCGTTGAGTAGCGCATTCCATGCACCGGTCCTCGTTGCCGAGGTGACGTCGTTCTTGCGCGACGCCAAGTGCGTGCTGGACGGGACGCTCGGCGGAGGAGGGCACAGCCTCGCGCTTCTCGACGCGGGCGTTTCGGAGGTCATCGGCCTCGATCGTGATCCGGAGGCTATCGCCGAGGCCGGCGCTCGCCTGAGCGAATTCGCGGCGTCCGGCCGATTCTCAGCGTACAAGTCGAACTTCGTCGATGCGCCGCGGATCCACGCGCTCGACGGCGTTGCCATCGACGGCGTGCTCCTCGACCTGGGAATCTCCTCACACCAGGTCGACGACGAGAGTCGAGGATTCAGCTTTCGTCCCGGCGCTCCGCTCGACATGCGCATGGGTGCGGATGACGAAGGCTCGGAACCCATCACCGCCGCCGATTTCCTCAACGCGTCCGACCGCGATACGCTGTCGGATGCGTTTCGATCGTATGGCGACGAGCGACACGCGCGGCGGCTGGCGAGCGAAGTGGTTCGCCGACGAGAAACGCGTCCGATGACGACGAGCGACGACTTCGTCGGCGCGATCCGTGCGGTGCTTGGTCCGCGCAGCGGCGCTCCGGATTTCGCTCGCCTTTTTCAAGCGATCCGGATTGCCGTGAACGACGAGCTCTCGTCGCTCGAGCGCGCACTGCCGGCGCTTCGAGACCGGCTGTTGCCCGGCGGCGTGTTCGTCGTCATCGCGTATCACTCTGGTGAGGACCGGATCGTGAAGAACGCCTTTCGGGATTGGAGCGCCGCGTGCGTCTGCCCGCCAGGGCAGCCGGTCTGCACGTGCCGCGGACATCCGTTGGGGACGACGCTGACGCGTCGTCCTCTCGTGCCGTCCGAGTCCGAGACGACTTCCAACCCGCGCGCTCGAAGCGCGCGGCTGCGCGCATGGCGAAAGGCGTAGGCAAGCCGCGATCGAGGCGCGGCGCTCGGCCGGGGACCAGGTCGCTCATCGCCCTGGTGCTCGTTGGTTTCGTCTTGATGGCGACGGGCGTCATAGCACGCAGGGTGCTCGGTGTGGCGGCGGAATCCACGATCCGCCGCCTGCGTCAGCGGAGAGACGGGCTCGAGGCGGAGCGCATCCGGCTCGAGGGCGTGATCCGCGAAGCGTCGAGCCGGGCGCGCCTGCAGCCGATCGCCGAGCAGCGGCTGAACATGCACATCCCCTCCCCGGACCAGCAGGTCTTGCTGGCGCGTCCTACGACTCCAGTCTCGCCACAACGCACGCCCCTCCCGTGATTCGCTCAAAACGGATCGGGTTGGCGCACGCCGTGTTGGCCGCGTTCGCCGTCGCGATCTTATTCAAGGCCGCCGACGTCCAACTCGTGCAAGGCACGAGGTGGCGCGCGCGCGCCGCGCGCCAGCAGACCGCGGAGCGCGTCGTCCCGGCGCCGCGCGGCGACATCATGGATGCGACCCATCGCA
The DNA here is from genome assembly GCA_963757185.1 of uncultured Gemmatimonadaceae bacterium. GTDB lineage: Bacteria > Gemmatimonadota > Gemmatimonadetes > Gemmatimonadales > Gemmatimonadaceae > JAQBQB01. The sequence goes on along the minus strand of CAVWQI010000011.1, from coordinate 77,708 downwards.
TCCTCGCGCAGAGCCGCGAGACCGTTCGCCTGGAGATCGCGCCGCGCGAGGTGAGGGAGCCGCGCAAGCTGAAAGCGGCGCTCTCGAAGCTGCGAGTCGATCCGGCCCTGATCGCGCGCGCGATGGACACGTCGTCGAAGTATCTGACGGTGCCCAAGCAATTCCTCGCTGTCGACGCCGCTCCGGCGATCGCGATCCGCGGCGTCCACTCGTTCGCGACAATCGCGCGCGAAGACGCGGTGTCCGCGGGAACGGAGGGGCTCGTCGGCCACGTCGACGCGGACAACAAGGCGGTGGACGGCCTCGAGTTCTCGCTCGATTCCATCCTTCGGGGGCAACCCGGAACGGCGACGATGGTGCGCGACTCGCACGGCCAGGGCCGAGAGTCGCCGATCGAACCGGGAACGGCGCCGGTGAAGGGCAACACCGTCGTGCTCACGATCAACGCCGATTTGCAGGAGATCGCCGAGCGCGCGCTCGCCGATGCCGTGGCGCGAATGGGCGCCGAGGGCGGCGATATCGTCGTGCTCGACCCGCACACCGGCGCGGTTCGCGCGATGGCCAGCCGGCGTCTCGATCCCAAACAAACGGCGGCGACCGTCATCACCGACCCGTTCGAGCCCGGCTCGACGGCCAAGCCGTTCATGGCGGCGGGGCTGATCGACCGCGGGCGCGTCGCGGATCAAGATTCTGTGGACACCGGCGACGGCGTCTATGAGATCAACGGACGCGAGATCCACGACGAGCACCACATCGGCCGCGCGCCGCTCGCCGACGTGATTCGCTGGTCGAGCAACATCGGGATCGTGAAATTCTCGTCGAGACTCAGTGAGCGCGAGGAATTCGAGACGCTGCGCGATTTCGGGTTCGGCACGACGACGGGCGTGCCATATCCAACAGAGAGCGGCGGCATGCTTCGCGCGCCGAAGTCGTGGTCGAAGCAGTCGGCGGCATCGCTGGCAATGGGATATGAGGTGTCAGTCACGCCGTTGCAGCTTGCCTCGGCGTACGCGGTGTTCGCCAACGGCGGCAAGCTCGTGGAGCCGGCTCTCGTGGACGAGATCGTCGGCCCCGACGGGACGGTGCGCTACCGGCACACGCCGCGCGTCGTGAGACAGGTCGTGTCTCCCGCGACCGCGGACAAAGTCCGGCATCTGTTGCTCGACGTGGTCGACGAGGGCACCGCGCTTCAGGCCGCGCTCGACAACTATTTGTTGGCGGGGAAGACGGGGACGCCGCGCGGTTCGGTGAAGGGCCATTACATCGCTGGACGCTACAATCCGAACTTCGTGGGACTCTTTCCCGGCGACAATCCGCAATACGTGATCGTCGTGAAGCTGACGGCGCCGCAGAGCTCCATCTTCGCGGCGGAGACGGCGGCGCCCGTGACGAAGGCCATCTTGCAGGCGGCTCTCGCTGCACGCGACGCCGCGCTCGACCGGGGCAAGCTCGCGTCGAGCGTCGTTCCGTCGAAGCGCGACTCGGCAAAGGAAACGGTGCAGCAGGCCGGCACGCTCGCGCCGGCCATGGCCGCGCAGGTCGCGAATGCCGCTCCTGCGCCCGCCGACGATACGCAGGCTTCGCCGCACGCCGACGCAGGCGAGACGTTCGTAGTCGCGCTGCCGATGTCGGCGCCGCGTCCGGCGCCGCGCGTCGTGCGTCCGGTGCCCGACGTGCGCGGTCTGCCGCTGCGGGATGCGGTGCGTTCGCTGCACGGCGCCGGTTTCCGCGTCCGAATCGCGCGAGCCTCGGGCAGCGGCAGCTCGCCGACGAGCACGGCCCCCGCGGCCGGCGAGCTCGCGCCAACCGGGACACTCGTCCGCCTGCTCATCGAACACTAGATGACCGTCCGAACGGAAGTGATCGCGCGGGCGCTCGACGACGCGGGGCTTCTCGTCGAGCAGCGCGGCGTGCTTCCCGACACGGTCACCGACATCACCGACGACAGCCGCGCGGTCGCGGCCGGCGCGCTGTTCGCCGCGGTGCGCGGGACGGAGCGCGATGGCCACGATTATCTCGCCGGCGCGGCGTCCGCCGGCGCGTCGATGGCGATGGTGCAGGACGCTTCGCGCACGGATCTCCCCGCGCTCGTCGTCAACGACGGCCGACGCGCGGCGGCCGTCGCCGCCACCGCCTTCTTTGGCTGGCCGGCCCGCGAGCTGCAGCTCGTCGGCGTCACGGGAACGAACGGCAAGACGACCACCGTCAACATGCTGCGCCACCTGCTCGACGACGGGAACACCGCGGCGTCGATCGGAACGCTCGGCGTCCTGATCGGCAAAGCCGGCGAAGTACTCGGCGCGCATGACGGCGGCGGACTCACCACGCCCGGACCGATCGATCTGCAACGCGTGCTGCGGGCACTCCGCGACCGCGGCGTGCGGCGCGTCGCGATGGAGGTATCGTCGCACTCGCTCGAGCAGCAGCGCGTCGAGGGGCTTCGCTTCAACGTCGCCGTGTTCACGAACTTCACCCGTGAGCACCTCGACTATCATCACACGATGGAAGCCTACTTCCGCGCGAAGGCGCGACTGCTCGACCACCTGACCGCGACGTCGACGATCGTGGTGAATCGCGACGACGCGGCGTGGAGCGCGCTGCCCACGGATCGGTCGACGATCGGCTTCAGCGAGCGCCTCGAATCGGCCGAGGTTCATGCCGAAGACATCCGGTTCTCGGGAAAGGGGAGCGACTGGACGCTCGTCGTCGGGGAGGACCGCGCGCCGGTACGGCTGCCGCTCATCGGTGACTTCAACGTGATCAACGCCCTCGGCGCGGCCGCGGCGGCGCACGCGTTGTCGGTTCCCGTTCCGCGAATCGCGTCCCGGCTCGACACGGTGCCGCAGGTGCCGGGACGCCTCGAGATTCTCCGCAAGCACCCGACCGTGCTGCGTGACTATTCGCACAAGCCCTACGCCCTCGAGCGCGCGATTGCCGCGGTGCGCCCGTTCACTCCGCAGCAAGGGCGGCTCATCGTGGTGTTCGGGTGCGGGGGCGATCGCGACAAGGGCAAGCGGCCCGAAATGGGCGCCATCGCCGAGCGCGACGCGGACTGGGTGATCCTCACGAGCGACAATCCGCGCCGCGAGGATCCCGAAGCGATTCTCGACGACGTCGAGCGGGGGATGAGCAAGACCAATCACGAGCGGATCGAAGACCGTCGCGCGGCAATCGCACGTGCCCTGGAGATCGCGACGCCCGACGATGTCGTGCTGCTCGCCGGGAAGGGCCACGAGACCTACCAGATTCGCGGGACGACGAAACTGCACTTCGACGAGCGCGAGATCGTCGCTGAACTCTCGGAGCGCGGCGTGGCGGCGGGCGGCGGCGGAGACCGATCGTGAGCGGGACGCCGGCCAACGACGCGTACGTGTTCTGGACGGCCGAGCGCGTCGTCGACGCGCTTTCGTCGGTGACGACGACGAACGCGCCGGTCACGACGACGGCGTTTCGGCGAGTCTGGACCGACACGCGCACGATCGAGCCGGGCGATCTGTTCGTCGCCCTCGTCGGCGAGAAATTCGACGCACACGATTTTCTGAAGGACGCCGCCGGGAAGGGAGCGGCCGGCGTCGTCGTCTCGAAGGCGACAGCGGCGCGGGGCCTCGGGATTCCCGCGTTCGTCGTCTCCGACACGCTCGTCGCGCTCGGAGCGCTTGGCACGTATCGCCGGCGCGCGTGGAACAAGCCGGTGATCGGCGTGGTGGGAACGAACGGGAAGACGAGCACGAAGGAACTGCTGCGCGCGGCGTTGGGGAGCATGCTCGAGGTGCACGCGACGAGCGCCAACCTGAACAACCTGGTCGGCGTTCCGCTCACGCTGTTGGCGATTCCCGACGCCGCGGATATCGCCGTCGTCGAGATGGGGACGAACCAACCCGGCGAGGTGCCGCGACTGCGCGCGATCGTCGAGCCGGACGTTACCGTGGTCACGTCGATCGGCGAAGAGCACCTGGAAGGCCTCGGAGACTTGGATGGTGTGATGCGCGAAGAGATGGCCGCGACCGACGGTGTGCCGCTCGCGATCGTTCCTGCTTCGCAGGAGAACGTCTTCGCGGCCGCCCGCGGACGCGCGCACCACGTGACCACCGCCGGGATCGACCAGGGTGACGTCGCCGGGACCGACGCGTCGGTCGACGCCGAGGGGCGAGGACACGCGATGGTGGAAGGCGTCGAAGTCGTCGTTCCGCTGCGCGGATCGCACAACCTGCGAAACGCGATGCTCGCCATCGCCGCGGCGCGCGCATCGGGGGTCTCCGTCGCCGACGCGGCGCGTGGAATAGCGGCGATGCCCGCGCCGCCGATGCGGTCGAATCTCGAGCGGCTCGGCGCCCTGACCCTGATCAACGACGCGTACAATGCGAACCCGGGTTCGACGCGCGCCGCGCTCGAGTTGTTGAGCCACGCCGGGCGGGGGAAGCAGCGCGTCGCGATCCTCGGGTCGATGCTCGAGCTCGGTCCGCACACGCCAAGGCTCCACGACGAGATCGCGCGCGAGGTCTTGGATTCCGGCGTCGAGCTCATCGGCGCGCTGGGTGAATTCGGCGCGGCGTTCGAGAGGTTGGCGCCGCGAGAGACTCGTGTCGTCACGGCCGCGGATACGGATGGTTTGTGGGCCGGATTGTCGTCGCGCGTCACACCCGACGCGGTTATCCTCCTGAAAGGTTCGCGCGGGATGCGCCTCGAGAGACTTCTAAAACCGATTACCGACTGGGCCGCGCAGCATGCCGCGACGGCGCCACCCTCAGCCGGCCGCTGACTTGCTCTACGCCTTTCTCCTACCGTTCGCCAAACAGCTGAAGGTCCTGAACGTCCTCGCGTACATCTCGTTCCGTGCGGTCGGCGGGGCGGTGACGGCGTTGCTGTTGTCGTTCGTGGTGGGTCCGATCATTCTCGCCGCGCTGAAACGCGAATCGGTGAGCCAGGGAGTGCGCGACGGCACGCCGGATTCGCATGCGATGAAGGGTGCGACGCCGACGATGGGTGGTCTCATCATTCTCAACAGCGCGTTGATCTCGGTCGCGCTGTGGGGGCGCTTCAGCCTCTCGCACCCGTATTTGTACGTCGCGGTCGCGACGACGCTCTGGATGGGGCTGATCGGATTCGTCGACGACGTGCTCAAGCTGCGACAGAAACGGCGCGGCGAACGCAAGGACGGCCTCGTCGAGAAGTACAAGCTCGTCGGCCAGGTGACGGCGGGACTCGCGCTCGGGTGGTATCTGCTTCACTACCCGCTCCAGCCGAACCTCCCCGCGGCGTCGACGAGCCTGCCGTTCTTCAAGTACTACATCGTGATCTTTCTGCCGGGGTTCGCGTGGGCGTACGTCGCGTTCACGACGTTCATACTCACGGGCACGAGCAACGCCGTGAACATCACCGACGGTCTCGACGGATTGGCGGCCGGGCTGTCGGCGATCGCGTTTGGCACGTTCGCGATTTTCGCGTACATCATGGGGCGGGTGGACTACACCCGTTTTCTGTTCATGCCGTATCTCCAGGATTCCGGCGAGTTGACGGTGTTCTGCATCTCGATGGTCGGCGCGCTCATCGGATTCCTCTGGTACAACACGTACCCGGCGAAGGTCTTCATGGGCGACACGGGGTCGCTGGCGCTCGGCGGCGGCCTCGGCGCCGTCGCGATTCTCCTCAAGTCGGAGTTCGTGCTGGCGTTCGTCGGCGCGGTATTCGTCGCCGAGATGATGTCCGTGATCGTCCAGCGCTACACGTTCAAGTACCGGAAGCGAAGACACGGCCTTGCGTACGCGCAGAAGAACCGCGTCTTTCGCCGAGCGCCGCTGCACCATCATTTCGAGGAGCTGGGTTGGTCGGAGAGTCAGGTCGTCGTCCGGTTCTGGATCATCGGGATCCTGTGCGCTTTCTTCGCCCTGAGCACCATCAAGCTGCGGTGACCATGGAGCGCGTCCTCGACGCGGCGCTTCCGGCTCGATGGCTTCGCGGAGAGATCGCGGTCGTCGGGCTGGCACGAAGCGGCCGGAGCGCCGCGCAACTGCTCGCGCGGGCCGGTGCCGACGTGTACGCGTCGGACGTGTCGGCCACGCCGGCGGTCGACGCGACCGCCCGCGCCCTGCGCGACGAGGGAGTCGGCACCGACGTCGGCCGCCACGACCTGGACCGAGTAGCGCGCGCGTCGCTCGTCGTCGCGAGCCCGGGTGTACCGCCGGACGCGCCGCCGTTCGTCGCGGCGCGCGAGGCAGGTGTGGACATAGTGAGCGAGGTCGAGATCGGGCTCCGGTTTCTGCCTCGTCTCTCGTACGTCGCCATCACCGGATCGAACGGCAAGACCACGACGACGGCGCTCACCGGACAACTGTTGACCGCGCTCGGCCGGCGCGCATCGACGGCGGGGAACATCGGCACGCCGCTCTGTGAGCTGGCGGCCTCGAGGACGCCGCCGGCGTGGGTTGCGCTAGAGATGTCGTCGTTCCAGCTGCACGATACGCCGTCGATCGATCCAACGGTCGGCGTGCTCACGAATCTCTCGGCGAACCATCTCGACCGGTACGCCGGTGTCGACGAGTACTACGGCGACAAGATGCTGATGTTCAGGAACGCCAAGCCGACGTCGAGCTGGATCACCAACGCGGACGATGCGGACTCGGAGAGGCTCACCGCGGACCTCGGCGGACTCCACTGTCGATTCTCAGTGGAGGGGAGCGCGGAGGCCTACCTGGACCGCTCGAACGAGATGCTCGTGGTTCTTGGGCACCCGCTGATGCCGAGGAGCGAGCTGCCGTTGCTGGGCGACCATAACGTCGCGAACGCATTGGCGGCGTCGCTGGCGGTCATGCTGGCCGATCGGGAGCACCGCACGCCGCATGCGCTCGAACGCATCCGCGACGGGATGCGCGGCTTCCACGCGCTCGAGCATCGGATCGAGACCGTGTTGGAGCGCGATGGGGTTCTGTGGATAAACGATTCCAAATCCACAAATGTGACATCGACGCTCGTCGCCATTCGCGGAATGACGCGGCCGACGGTGTTGTTGCTCGGCGGCAAGCACAAGGGTGAGCCGTACACGGCGCTGGCCCCTGAGTTGCGGCGAATGGGTCGCGCCGTGATCGCGTACGGCGAGGCTGCGCCGCTCATCGAGGCCGATCTCAAGGACGTGGTGCCGTTGACCCGACTCGGATCGTCGTTTGATGACGTCGTCGCCACCGCGCGCCATCTGGCGCAGCCCGGCGACGCCGTGCTGCTGTCTCCCGCCTGTTCGAGCTACGACATGTTCGACAACTACGAGCACCGCGGCGCTGTCTTCAAGCAGCTCGCGACCGCTCCGTAGAAAACAACCACAAGCGATGAACGAGTTGCTGTTCAAGCCGCGGCCAGCCGCGGCCAAGCCGGATTCTCGCCCCGACGCCCAGCGCGACGGTCGGGGGGCGGCAGACGCGCGCACTGACGTTCGATACAGATGGCGAATGGGCCCCGAGGCGCGGCTCATGGTGCTCGTGAGCGCGATACTCTGCGCTTTCGGACTCGCCGTGTTGTACAGCTCGAGCGCGTTCGTCGCCGTCGCCGATCACGGCTCGAGCATGTTCTTCTTCATTCGCCAGGTCGAAGGGCTCGCGGCGGGAATTCTGATGTTCCTCGTCGCCGCCAAGCTCGACGCGGAGAAGCTCCGCCGGTGGGCGTGGCCGGTCATGTGGTTCACGATCGTGGCGATGGCCGCCGTGCTCGTCTTGCCCGGACGCATCGCGCCGACGATCCACGGGTCGAAGCGATTTCTCTTCGGCGCGTCGTTCCAACCGTCCGAATTCGCCAAGCTCGCCGTGGTCGTCTGGGTGTCGATGTTGATCGTGAAGAAGGGAGAGAACCTGCGGCGCTTCACCAAGGGACTGATTCCGTTCGTCGCGGTGATCGGCGTGCTCGACGTGTTCGCCGCGCTGGAGCCGGACCTCTCGGTCGCCATGCTCCTCACGCTGCTGATGGCGCTTCTGCTCTACGTCGGCGGCGCGCGCCTGGGTCACTTCATCGCGCTCGGCGCGATGTGCCTGCCGGTGTTCATCGCCAAGGTCGAGAAGTGGCGCTACGCGCTCTCGCGTATCACGGCGTTCCTGCATCCGGGCAACGCGCCCGAGACGGTGAGTTTCCAGCTCAACCAGTCGCTCATCGCCGTGGGCTCGGGAGGGTGGTTCGGGCGCGGGTTCGGTGAGGGGATGCAGCAAGCGTTCTTCGTCCCATTCCCCTACAGCGACTTCGTGGCAAGCAACGTCGGTGAGGAATGGGGTTTCGTCGGGATCGCGGGCGTCACGATCGCCTTCGCGCTGTACGCGCTGCTCGGATTCCGCATCGCCCGCCAGGCGCGAACGCCGTTCCTGCAGCTCGTGGCCGTGGGGCTCACGTTCACGACGGTGCTCACGGCGTTCCTTCACATCGGCGTCGTGATCGGCCTGCTCCCGACCACCGGCCTCACGCTCCCCTTCGTTTCGTATGGGCGATCGAACCTCGTGCTGACGCTTCTGTTCACAGGGATCCTCGTGAACATCGGCAGTACTCGCGAGCGCGTGGTGGGCAGCGCGGCGACGGACCCGCTCGCCGTAGCCGCTTAGACATTCGCCACGGTCCTCGGCCATGGCGCGGATCTTCGTCGCGGGCGGAGGTACGGGTGGACATCTATACCCCGGCATCGCCATCGCGCGCGCGCTGGTGCGCGCGCGCCCTTCGATCGAGCCGTACTTCATCGGCGCCAAGCGCGGCATCGAGCGCGATGTCTTGCCGAAGCTGGAATTTCCGTACGCCCTGGTCGACGCGCATCCACTCTACCGCCGTGCGGTGTGGAACAACGCCAAGACGCTGGTCGGCGGCATCGGTGTGTGGCGGGAGCTAGGCCGTCTGGCGCGCTCGGAGAATCCGGAACTGGTGGTCGGCACCGGAGGCTACGCCGCGGCGTTCGCGATGGCATACGCTGTCGCGCACCGCATCCCTATCGTGCAGCAGGCGGGAGACAGCCATCCCGGCCTCACGGCCCGCGCGTTCAGCCGGTGGTCGCGTGAGATGTACCTGAGCTTCCCCGAAGCGTCGCGCGCTTTGCGCGCACACCATCTGGGCTCGCTGGTGGATACCGGCGCGCCGATCGAACCCCCGCCTTCGCCGCGGCCCGATCGACGCGCGGCTCGACAGGCGTGGGGCCTCCCGACGGACGGAAGAATTCTGCTCGTCTATGGGGGCAGTCAGGGATCGCTGGCTATCAATCGCGCCGTGGCGCAATGGATCGATCGCGGACTTCCCGAGTCGGTCTCGCTCATCTGGGGCACCGGCCGAGGATCGTTTGCGCACTTCAAGGACCGGGAGTCGCCACGCGTCCGAGTGCGCGACTACCTCGCCCCGATCGCCGACGCTTACGCCGCCGTCGATCTCGCGATCGCGCGCGCCGGCGCGATGACGACCGCCGAGCTGTTCGCGTGGGGGATTCCCGCCGTACTCATTCCGTTGCCGACCGCCGCCGCGGACCACCAAACGGTCAACGCCATGACGCTCGAGCGGGCCGGCGCGGCGGTTCATCTGCCGCAGGCGCAGCTCACCGCGGAACGGCTGGACGCCACCGTTCGTTCGATCCTCGAGCGGCCGGCGGAGCTCGAGCGGCTGGCGGCCGGTGCGCGCGCCCGCGCGCGTCCTGATGCCGCCGCGGAGATCGCGCGCCGCATCATCGCGTTGCTCGACTCGTTTTGAGTCGGCTGAGCCGGTTTCTATATTGCCCAACCACGACATGCCTCTCCTCGATCCCCACGACGCGCGTCCGATTCACTTTGTCGGGATAGCCGGAGCCGGTATGAGCGCGCTCGCCGAGCTGTTCATCCGGCGGGGTGTGAGCGTCACGGGATGCGACGCGAATCCCGAGGGCGCCGCCGACCTCGTTCGCCTCGGGGTGCAAGTCGGGCCGCACGATCCGGCGCACGTCGAAGGCGGAGCGACGCGAGCGCTCGTAGTGACATCGGCGATGCCCAAGACGCATCCGGAGCTTGCGCGCGCGCGTGAGTTGGGAATCCCCGTGATTCGCCGGGCCGAGGCGCTGGGCGAGGTGACCGCCGGCCGGGAATTGGTCGGCATCGCGGGAACGCACGGCAAGACGACGACGACGGTCATGACTGCGGTCGCGCTCACGGCCGCCGGGCGCGAACCAACGGCGCTCGTCGGCGGTCGGGTTGCGTCGTGGGGAGGGAACCTCCTCGCGGGGGGCGATCGACTATACGTCGTCGAGGCGGACGAATACGACCGTTCGTTCCTCGCTCTGTCGCCGACGGTCGCCGTGGTCACGAACATCGAGGCGGATCATCTCGACATCTACGCCGACATCGCCGACATCGAGCGGGCGTTCGCCCAGTTCGTGCGCGGCGCGCGGTCGATCGTGCTGTGCGCGGAGGACGCTCGCGCGAATCATCTCGCGACCCCGAGCACGACGGAAGTCATTCGATACGGAATCACGTCGCGCGATGCGCGCCTCGTCGCGCGACGGATCGAATCGCACGCGGGCGCGTCCAGCTTCGACGTCGTCTACGACGACGAGCTTCTCGGTCGCGTCCAGCTGGGCGTTCCGGGGCAGCACAATGTCTTGAACGCGCTCGCCGCGGTGGGAACCGGTCTCGCGCTCGGCGCGGAGTTCGCCGAACTCGCTCAGGGGCTCGGGTCGTTCACCGGCGCGGAGCGGCGTTTTCAGCGACTGGGTGAGCGCGGCGGCGTGTTGGTCGTCGACGACTACGCACACCATCCGACCGAAATCGCCGCGACGCTGGCGGCGGCGCGCGGAGCGTTTCCGGAACGACGAATCGTCATCGCGTTTCAGCCGCACCTCTTCACCCGGACGCGCGATTTCGCGCGAGAGTTCGGGACGGCGCTGGCCGCGGCGGACGCGGTCTATCTCACCGAGATCTATCCCGCTCGCGAGCGGCCCATCGAGGGAGTGACCTCGGCACTCGTCGCTGACGCGCTCATCGCGGCTGGCGGACATCTGACATGGCGTGGGACTCGGGAAGAGCTACCCGCCGCGCTGGCGGCCCAGGTGCTTCCCGGCGACGTCGTGCTCACGGTCGGCGCCGGCGACGTGACCAAGGTGGGCCCGGCGCTGCTCGAGGAGCTCGGAGGGGGGCGTCCGCGGGCCGAGGCAGGCCGATGACGCGGACAAAGATCGCGGCCGTCGCGGCAGGTCTGCTGGTGCTCGCGTCGGCGCCCTTCGTGGGACCGCTCGTTCTGCGACGGATGTCGTTCTTCCACGTGCGTCGCGTGGAGATCGTCGGCGCCCGCTATTTGACGCCGAGTGACATTATTGCGCGACTGAACGTCGATACGCTGGCTTCTGTCTGGGACCCGACCGATCCGCTGGCATCCAGAGTCGAGAAGTACCCGGGGGTGGCGCGCGCCAATGTCCGCAGAAAACTGCCGGGAACGCTTGTCGTCGAAATCGTCGAACGGGTGCCGGTGGCGCTCGTGTCGGCGCCGGGGGGATTGCGCGCCTACGACGATCGCGGGACCGCACTACCGATCGACCCGACGCGCGTGACCGTCGACGCGCCGGTGCTCATGGAGCGCGACATTCCTTTGCTCAAGCTGCTGGGTTCCATCCGGTCGGGCATGCCGGCGATGTACGCGCGTGTGAGTGCCGCTCGGCGCCCGGGTCACGGCGAGATCGCGCTGGACCTCAAGCCGGCGGGAAACATCGCGTCACAGACCGAAACGGTTCGCGCCAACGACGACCTCACGCTTCAACGCCTTGCCGACGTCGAGCCGGTGGAACAAGACCTCGCGAAAAAACAGATGCGCGCCACGGAGATCGATCTCCGCTATCGTGACCAAGTGATCGCCAGACTGCCATGAACTCCGAACGCATCGTCGCGGGACTCGACATCGGGTCGGCGAAGACCACCGCCATCATCGCCGAAGTAGAAGGCGATCTGCCGAAGCACCCGACCATCAAAGTGCTGGGGGTCGGGCAGTCGCGCACGACCGGCGTGCACCAAGGGGTTGTCTCCGACATCGAGGAGACCACGAACTCGATCAAGAAGGCGGTCGAGGACGCCGAGCGAATGGCGGGGACGGACGTCGAGGATCTCTTCTGCGGGATCGCCGGTGAACACGCGGAAACGATGACGAGCAAAGGGATCGTGGCGATCAGCCACGACGAGATCAGTGCGTCGGACGTCGAACGCGTGAACGAGGTGGCGCGCGCGCAGGCGATTCCGCCGGACCGCCAGCTTCTGCACGCGATTCCACAGGAGTACACGGTCGACCGGAACGCGGGGATTCGCGATCCCGTCGGAATGACGGGTACGCGGCTCGAGACCGAGATGTACCTGGTGACCATAGGCAACTCGCCGCCGATCCATCTGCGCCGTTCGATCGAGCGGGCGGGCTACAAGCTGCGAGAGCTCGTGCTCGAGCCCCTCGCCGCCGCGCTCGCCGTGCTCACGGAGGACGAAAAGGAGCTCGGCGTCGCGCACGTGGAGATGGGTGCGAGCACCACGGACCTGTCGATCTTTTCCGAGGGGAAGATCCGCCACATCGGGACGATCCGGTTCGGCGGCAAGAACGTGACGCGGGACATCGTACACGGATTGGGCGTCACGCAGGCCGACGCGGAGCGTCTCAAAGAGCGTTTCGGCTCAGCCTACGAGCCCATGGTCGATCCCGGCGAGGTCATTCAACTGCCGAGCACGGCGGCCCAAGGCGAACGCCACATTCCGCGTGAGCTGCTGGCCCACATCATCCACCAGAGAATGGACGAGGTGTTCGACCTCGTTCAGCGCGAGATCACGGCGGCTGGTTTTGCCGGGAAGTTGAGCGCGGGGGTGGTGCTCACCGGCGGCGCGGCGGCTATGCCGGGAAGCGCCGAGCTGGCGAACGAGGTGTTCGGTACCGGTGTCCGCGTCGGGGTACCCACCCAGAACGTCGGGGGTTTGGTGGATACGGTGGAGGCGCCGCGCTTCGCGACGGTGGTGGGGCTCGCGCAGTACGGGGCCAACCGGGTCGCGTTGGGCGCGGTCACGACAAGCGCGCGGCGCACGCCGATCGGGAAAGGAATGGAAGGGATCACGTCCAAGCTGAAGTTCTGGCTCCAGGATTTCTTTTAAGGACTGGAATCAGAGTTCGAGAACTTGGCGAGGTGGACCGTCGCCCTGAGAGGCGGCGCATCAAATTTGTGTCACGCGCGTCACGGTTGTGGAAAAGTCGACTGGGTATTCTTGGTGAAGATTTCGTAGGGGCGTCGTCAAAAGGGGTAGTCGGAATCCCGGAAAGCATTATATTGCCCGAGCGCTTCCGAGCCCGATGAGCCGCGCCTGGTGCTCGACGCAGTTGTTCCTTCCTCGAGTCGACTCCACATTCGACGTACGGACCGTTCGCAATGATCTTCGAGTTCGAAGAGAGCGCGACACAGAACGCCCGCATGAAGGTCGTCGGCGTGGGCGGCGGCGGCGGCAACGCCGTCAACCGGATGATCGACGAGCGTCTGGAGGGGGTCGAGTTCATCTCGGTGAACACGGACGCTCAGGCGCTACTCTCCTCGAAGTCCGACGTCAAAGTCCAAATCGGCAAAAAGCTTACGCGAGGTCTCGGAGCCGGGGCGCGGCCGGAAATCGGCCGCCAGGCCATCGAGGAAAATCGCGATGAAGTCGGGCGGTCGCTGAACGGCGCGGACCTGGTTTTCATCACGTGCGGCATGGGGGGCGGCACTGGGACCGGAGCCGCGCCCGTGATCGCCGAGCTTGCCCGCGAGGCGGGAGCCCTGACGGTCGGCATCGTGACCAAGCCCTTCCTGTTCGAGGGGCGCAAGCGGATGCGCCAGGCCGAGCAGGGAATCAACGACATGCGGAAGAACGTCGACACGATGATCGTCGTGCCGAATGAACGGTTACTCGCGGTCGTCGGGAAAGGGATTCCGTTCCAGGACGCCCTCAAGAAAGCCGACGAGGTGCTCCTCCACGCCACCCAGGGTATCTCGTCGCTGATCAGCGTTACCGGCCTCGTGAACGTCGACTTCGCCGACGTCCGAACGGTTATGCAGGCGGGCGGCTCCGCCCTGATGGGCACCGGGATCGGCCGCGGCGAGAATCGCGCGATGGAAGCGGCCCAGCAGGCGATCAGCTCGCCGCTGCTCGACAATGTGAGTGTCTCCGGCGCGACCGGCGTCCTGGTGAACATCACCGGCGGCGCGGACCTCACCTTGGGCGAGGTCCACCAGATCAACGAGATCATCCACGACGCCGTCGGTGACGACGCCGAGATCATCTTTGGGGCGGTCCACGAGCCCGCCATGCAGGGCGAGATTCGCGTCACAGTCATCGCGACCGGGTTCGACCGCGCGCTGAACATGGGGACGGCTCGCTCGGTCGACGCCATGCCGGCGACAGTGACGAAGAGCACCGGTTCACCGGTCATCCAGTTCCCGCAGACGCGTCCCACGCGCGTGGCCGGCACGGGGGCGCAAGGCACGGGCAACCGTTCAACCGACACCACCCGCTCGGCCCGGCCTTCCCTCGGTGAGCGGGCGCCGCAGGACGTCACGGACATGGAGATCCCGACGTTCATCCGCCGGCAGATGGATTGAAGCCGGCGTTCGTCCGGATCGCCCTGTACGCTCTCCTCGCGCTGGCCTTGGCCGGCGCGATTCGCTTTACACCCAGGGTTCCCGAAAAAGCGCAGCGCCCGGCTGAGGTGCTTGCGACCCAGGCCGCGACCCCCTCGTGGAAGCTCCGCTTCGACACGCTTGGCCGCGGCGAGTCGCTGCAGTCGCTCCTCGAGCGCGGCGGGCTGAATGATGCCGAAGTAGGGCGCGCCATGCAGGCGGCCGCGTCGGCGTCATTGAACGAGCGCCGCCTTCCCGTCGGGATGCCGGTCACGATCCGAACCCGAGCCGCCGATTCGATCCCGTCCGAGGTGTCCCTCCAATTGTCGTTGGATCGCGTGCTCCATCTCCGGCGGTCGGGTGGGTCGTGGACCGGATCCGAAGAGCGCGTTCCATGGACGACCGACACGATCATCGTCGGCGGAACGATCGCCTCGAATCTGTACGACGCGATGGACGCGAGCGCGCGGAACGATCTGCCGGCGTCCGCGCGCCAGCAGCTCGCCTGGTCGCTCGCCGATGTCTATGAGTATCGCGTTGACATGAGCCGCGATCTGCAGGCGGGCGACACCTTCGGCGTCGTCGCCGAACGGGAAGTCTCGACGGCCGGCGCCGTTCGAATCGGGCGCGTTGTGGCGGCGACCTTCACGCTGTCAGGGTCGGTGATCAAAGCCGTTCGCTTCTCCAGCGATTCGTCCAACGGTGAATTCTTCGACCAGAGTGGAAAGTCGATGAAGGCAGCCTTCCTTCGCGCACCGCTCGAGTTTCGCCGGATCTCGAGCGTGTTCGGCGGACGCGAGCATCCGATTCTCGGCGGGTGGCGCGAGCACAAGGGAACCGACTACGCGGCCGCGACGGGAACGCCCGTGCGCGCCATCGGCGACGGGGTCGTCATCCGCGAAGGATGGGGGAACGGCTACGGCAACATGATCGAGATCCGCCACCCCAACGGATTCGTCACGCGCTACGGACACCTGAGCCGTTTCATGTCCGGCGTCCATGTTGGTTCGCGCGTGACGATCGGCCAGACCGTGGCCTTCGTGGGGAGCACCGGCCTCGCCACCGGGCCGCATTTGCACTTCGAGGTGCTCGTCGGCGGACGACAACGCGACCCGCGCGCCGCACTCAAGTCGGTCGGGGGCGCGCCGGTATCTGTCGCTGAGCGCCCCGCGTTCGAGCAGGCACGAGATCACATTCTCGCGTATCTCGATTCGCCGGCGCCGGGCGTCGCGAAGCTGGCGCTGCGCTGAGCGCGAGCCTCCCGCGACCCGACGGTTAGCTTTCGCGGAATGTCAGCCTGGCTGATCGCCGTAGCCGCCGGCCTCGTGGTGGCGCTCACCCAATACGGCGTTCGCGATCTCCGAGCAGGGGGGGCGTTCACCGTTGCCGCGGCGCTGCTGCGCGCTGTGGTGATCGCGCTCGTCGTCGCGCTGATCCTCGACGCGCCGCTTGGCTTCGCGGAGCCGACTTCGGCGTGGGCGGCGCTCGACGTCTCATCCAGCATGGTCCGGGACGATTCGACCACTTGGCGGGCTGCCCGCGATAGTCTCCGGCGCGCGAGGCGGACAGGCGCCGCGGACAGCGTCTTCGTCTTCGGCGACTCCATTCGAAGAGGCGACACCATCGCCGCGCCGTCGGACCCGACGACGCGACTGCGTCCGGTCGTCGAACGGGCGCTCGGAGCGGGGCATCCACTGCTCGTCATCACCGACGGCGAGGTGGACGACCCCGACGCGCTCGCGTCGCTTCCCGCGGGCTCCCGGCTCATCGTCGTCAAGCATCCGCCGCGGCGCGATCTAGGCGTCGTCTCGATCGACGCACCGCGCGCGCTCGTGAGTGGAGACACGGCCGAGGTGCGCGTCACACTGGCGGCCGGCGGCAGCGGCTCATCGGCGGGCGCCTTGTCTCTCGCGCTGAACGACCGTCCAATCGCGACGACGCCGGTGGATTCCATCGCGCCGTTCGCCGAGCGGACGATCTCGATCAAGGCGCGGCTTCAGGGCACGAGCGGATCGGCGCTGCTGCGCGCGTCGGTGTCGTCGCCGGGCGACTCGAACTGGCACGACGACACGCTGAGCGTGGCGGTCGACCTGTCGCGCGCCGCGAGCGCTGTGTTCGTGTCCACGTCGCCCGACTTTGATGCCCGGTATGCGCTCGCGGTATTGCGAGGGTCGCTCGGCATTCCGACGCGCGGGTTCTTCCGAGTCGCGCCTGGAGAGTGGCGGGCCGACGGCTCGCTCGCCGCCGCGTCGGAGGCGGATGTGCGCCAAGCGCTGCGCGACGCGCCGGTGGCGATCCTGCACGGCGACACGGCGATCTTCGGTCCGCCCCGCGCGGCGACGGGTGGTCCACTGGCGCTGGTGGTCACGACGGGAACGGAGGGGGAGTGGTATCCGTCGTCGGCCCCGCTGTCGCCGCTGGCGCCCTCTCTCTCCGGCGTCGTCTGGGACAGCCTGCCTCCCGTCGGTCTGTCGCCGACGGTTCCCAAGGGGAGCTGGGTCGGCGTCGAAGCGCGCCGCGGCCGCGGCGACGAGCGAAAGCCTGTGGTGGTTGGAATGGAGGAGCCCCGCCGCGTCGCCGTGATCGCCGCGTCGGGGCTCTGGCGCTGGAAGTTTCGCGGCGGCGTCGCCGGTGACGCGTTTACCGCTGTTTGGGGAAGTGTGTTCGACTGGCTCGCCGCGGAGCGCGCCGATCGTCGCGCCGCCGTCCCGGACGAGCGAGTCGTGCGGGCCGGCGATCCAGTGCGCTGGCGGCGAGGATCGGCCGCCGATTCGCTCGTGACGGTCGTCGTGCAACGCCATGGTGCGCCTCGCGGCGACACGCTGATGCTTCGGTTCCCGCCCGGCGTCACCGTGGTGGACACACCGCCGCTGGCAGCCGGCGTGTACGACGTCACGACGCGGGGTGGGTTGGCGCTCTTGCCGGTGAACCCGTCCCGCGAATGGCTGCCGCGCTCGCCGACCGTCGCCGCCGCCGACCGCGGCCGCGGTACCTTGTCGGCCGATGCTGCGCCGCGAATCCGGGGCGCCGGTTGGCCGTACGCGCTGGCGATATTGCTGGTGTGCGCCGAATGGATCCTCCGCCGCCGACGCGGCATGCGTTGATCATACTTGGATCATGAGACTCTTACGTAAGTCCGGAGACGTACCGAAGCGCTCGCTGTGGCAGCGCATCAAGGACGTCGCGCTGATGGACGCCGGCGTGTTCGTGCGCGGCGGCGTATCCACGACGTCGCTCGAGAGTCTCGAGCAGCTGCTGCTCGAGTCCGATTTCGGCGTCCCCGTGACGCTGCGGCTCGTCGACGAAGTCGAGCAGCACGCGAAGCGGGGAGGCGTCAACACCACGGACCAATTCCTCGGCGTACTGGCGCGCGGCATCGAGAGCTCGTTACGCGCGGGGAACAGCGACCCCGCCCTCCGCCTGGCGCTCGCCGCGCCGACCGTCATTCTGGTGGTTGGCGTGAACGGCGCGGGCAAGACGACGTTCATCGGCAAGCTCGCCGAGCGGCTCCGTCGCGCGGGGAAAAAGGTGATGCTCGCCGCCGGCGACACGTTCCGCGCGGGCGCGATCGACCAGCTGCGCGTGTGGGCGGACCGCACCGGTTCGATGTTCGTCGGCGCCAAGGCGGGCGCCGATCCGGCCGCCGTCGCCTTCGACGCGATCGACTCGGCGGTCGCGCGCGGCGCCGACGTGCTGATCGTCGACACGGCCGGCCGCCTGCATACGAGCGAGAGCCTCATGGAAGAGCTGCGCAAAGTCGCGCGCGTCGTCACGAAGCGGCTCCCCGGGGCGCCGCACGAGACGCTGCTCGTTCTCGACGCGACGATCGGGCAGAACGCGGTGCAGCAGGCGAAGATTTTCGCCGAGGCCGTGCCGGTGTCGGGGCTGGTCGTCACGAAGCTCGACGGGACGGCGCGGGGAGGGGTGGTGATCGCGGTGCACGAAGCGATCGACGTTCCCGTGAAGTTTCTCGGCGTCGGCGAGGCGGCCGAGGATCTCGAGGCGTTCGACGCGGCGGCGTTTTCCCGGGAGCTGCTGGGCGGCGGGTGAGCGCGTCCACCGAGAGTGAGCGGCGTTCGGCCAAGTCCGACGGCGGACGCCGTCTCTATCTCGACACGCCCGTCACCTATCTCAAAGGCGTCGGTCCCGCGCGCGCCGAAGCGCTGCGCCGCCTCGGCATCACCGTCGCGGGCGACCTCTTGTACCACGTCCCGCACCGCTACGAAGACGCGAGCACGATCACGCCGATCAAGAGCCTCGAGCCCGGTATGCACGGCACGGTCGTGGGCACCGTGATCTCCAAGGGCGTGCTTCCGACGCGCAAAGGACTTCGAATCTTCCAGGCGGTGGTTCGCGACGAGACGGGCATGATAGAAGTCTCGTGGCCCGGTCAGCCGTTCCTCGATCGGACCATCGCCAAGGGAGACGTTCTGCTGGTGAGCGGCAACGTTCGCTTCTTCCACGGCCGGCAGCTGCAGCCTCGCGAGTACGTGAACCTCGGCGCCGACGAGCACGCCACCGCACAGGGGCGGGTGCTGTCGGTCTATCCGGCCACGGAAGGGCTGTCGTTCAAGGTGATCCGTTCGATCATCGACGCCCACCTGGACGCGCTGTTGCCGCTGGTCACCGAGTATCTGCCGTCCGGCGTGTTGAACGCGGCGGGCGTTCCGGGCATCGGCGACGCGTTGCGCATGATGCACCGGCCGTCGTCGCTGGCCGAGGCGATGCGCGGTCGGTCGCGCCTCGCGTTCGAGGAGCTGTTCTTCGTGCATCTGCTGCATCAGCGCGCGAAGGCTTTGGCGCGAGAACGGCGCGCGGGCATTCGATTCGTCAACAAACGCAAACTGACGACGGCGCTGCGCGAAGCGCTCCCGTTCCAGCTCACGGGCGCGCAGACGCGGGCGATCCGGGAGATCGTCGCCGACATGTGCAGCGACCGCCGAATGCAGCGGCTGCTCCAGGGCGACGTCGGCAGCGGCAAGACGATCGTCGCGCTTTTCGCCGCGATGCTCGCCATCGAGAACGGGCGACAGGCCGCCATCATGGTGCCGACGGAGCTGCTCGCCGAACAGCACGCCGTCTCGATGGGCCGGTTGCTCGCGCCGCTTGGCATCGAGCCGGTGCTGTTGACGGGGAGCTTGCCTGCGAAGCGGCGCAAGGCGGTCGCCGCGCGGTTGGCGACTGATGAACCCGTGCTGGTCGTCGGCACGCACGCGCTCGTGCAGGAGGCCACGGCGTTCTCGAGTCTCGGGTTCGCGGCGATCGACGAGCAGCACCGATTCGGCGTCGAGCAGCGGAAGGCGCTCGCCGCGAAGGGCGAAGCGCCCGACGTGCTGCTCATGTCCGCGACGCCGATCCCGCGTTCGCTCGCGCTCACGATGTACGGTGACCTCGACCTGAGCATGCTCGACGAACGGCCGCCCGGCCGCCGTCCCATCACGACGGCGTTGCGAAAAGAGTCGGCGCGCGCGCGCGTGATGCAGTTCGTCGATCGGCAGCTGGAGCTGGGACGTCAGGCATACGTCGTCTATCCGGTCATCGAGGAATCGGAGAAGACCGACCTCAAGGCCGCGACGACGAGTTACGAGACGCTCGCCGCCGGGCCGTTCGCGAACCGGCGAGTGGCGCTGCTGCACGGCCGCATCGCCAGCGAAGAGCGCGACGACGTCATGCGCCGCTTCCGCGACGGCGCGATCGACCTGCTCGTCGCGACGACGGTGATCGAAGTGGGGATCGACGTCCCGAATGCCACGGTGATGCTCGTCGAGCATCCGGAGCGATTCGGCCTCTCGCAGCTCCACCAGCTCCGCGGACGCGTCGGGCGCGGGGGCGAGGAGTCATACTGCATCCTGCTCGGCGACGTGAGTCCCGACGTGGCCGGGCGATTACAGGTGTTCGTTCAGACCGAAGACGGATTCGAGATCGCCCGCGAAGACCTTCGGCTTCGCGGCATGGGCGATCTGTTTGGCGAGCGGCAGAGCGGCGTGCCTACCTTTCGCATCGCCGATCCGTTTCGCGACGAAGCGCTCAGCGAGCACGCGCGCGAAGCCGCGGCGGCGATTCTGGAACGCGACGCGGCGCTCGAGAGTCCTGAGCACGCGGGGCTGCGCCGGGTGTTGGGCGACCGGTACGCGCGTTCGCTGGAGCTGTTTCGGGTCGGCTAGCCGGGGGGATCAGCGCCGCGCCGGCGGCGGTTGCGCGAGCCGGCGGCGGATGCGCTCGAGCTCCGCGTTGGCCTTCGCCAGCTCGTCCTTCAGACGCTTGATCTCGGCGTCGGACGACGTCGACGTGCTCTCGGCCGCGGCACGCGGCGTTTCGATGCGCGCGTCGGACAACTGGCGAGCGATCGCCGCGGCGGCGTTCGCGTCCTTCGCCTGCGCGATCGCGCTCGCCGCGAGGCGGTTCAGCGCATCGAGTTGGCCGGCGACGCGGCGCAAGGCTGTCGCCTCGAGCACGTGCTCGCGCGGCCGAGTGTCGGCGAGGTAGGAATCCAGCAAGCCCATCGCGCCGGAGATCGATTCGGCGCGATTCGAGGGGTCGAGCTCGAACAGCGCCCGCCAGTACGACGCCTCGAGCGCTTCATCGCTGGTGGGATACCGCGTCGCGAAGCCTGCGAGCATGCTGTCCGCGGCGTCGAATTCGCCGCGAGCGGCCGAGTGTTGGGCGCGCGAAAGTACGCCGGGCCACACGCGAACGGGCGCCGGGCCGACCACCCGCGCCATGGGAGCACAGGCGAGCACGAGCCCAAATGCCGCGGCGAACGTTCCTAGCCGCCGCGTGAGTTGCGTCACAAGTCCGCGGTGGCCGGCATGACCGGCGTCGCGCGCTGCGCCACGGATCGCCGCGTCGCGCGGACTGGCAGCCTGATCGTGAACGTCGTGCCGACTCCAACCGTGCTTTCGCACGAGATCCATCCTCCGTGCGCTTCGACGATCCCCTTGGCGATCGCAAGTCCCAAGCCGGTCCCGGCGGCGCGGGCCGCGCGCTGGTTGTCGGCCTGATAGAATTTCTCGAAGATGCGCGGCAGCTGCTCCGGAGGAATCCCGGCGCCCGTGTCCCTCACGCGCATGATCACCGACCCCTCGTCCGGTTCCAACGTGAGCGAGACCGTGCCGCCGTGGGGAGTGAACTTGAAGGCGTTGGAGAGCAGGTTGCCGACGACTTCGTTGATGCGATCGGCGTCCCAGTACACCTCGTAAGGCAGCCCGTCCTCGCGCTCGACGCGGAACTCGATCTCGCGCTGAACGGCGAGCACGTGGAAAGAGCGCTCGAGCTCCGTCAGCATGTCGTCCAGGTTCACCGTGCGCGGCTCGAGACGGCCGCCGCCCGCCTCGAAACGACTGACGTCGAGCAACTGATTCACCAGCCGCGCCAGCGTGTTCGCCTGAGTCTCGAGCGTGCGAAGGACCTCGATGTGGCGCGGGTCTACCGGCCCGTAGATGCCCTCGTCGAGCAGCTGCAGGTAGCCGACCATGACGTTGATCGGCGTCTTGAGCTCGTGCGACGCGACGGACACGAATTCCGCTTTGAGCTTGTCGAGCTCCGAGAGCTGCCGGGTCATCTCCGTGAAGCTCGCCGCGAGTTGGCCGAACTCATCGGATTTGTCGGGCACCGCCTCGAGGCGGTATGCGAGATCGCCGTCCGCGACGGCGCGCATGCCGGCGCGGAGGTCGAGAATCGGACCGCTGATCGAGCGCGTGAGCCAGAAAGCGACTACGCCCGCGACGACGAGCGCCAGCAACAGCGCGACTACCGACCCGGACGCGATGAGGGTGATCCGCGCACCTTCGTTATTGACGTCCTCCGACGTGCGGCTCAACAGCGCGCGCTCCGCCATCTTGACGAGGGAGTCGACGCGGCTGATCGAGGGAGCGAACGCCTTGGTCGAGAGCGAGTCCGCGACGGTCGTATCGCCCCGGACCGCCGCATCGAACTCGGCGGGCGCCACGCGCGTCAGGCTGTCCACGGACGGCTCGATGCCGCGCGCGAAGTCCGGCAACTGGTACTTGGCCAATGAATCGGTCAGCGCGCCGACGCGCTTCAACTCGCGGTCCATGGCTTCGCGATTGGCGACTGTGCGATTGAAGAGCAGCGCCAACTCCTCGTGCCGAAGGTCGTTGAGGCCGTCGCGCAGGCGCCCGATGAGTTGCGAGGCCGCGAAGTCGCGATCGCGTAGAGTCTTGGCGTCGGCCCGGAGATTCTCGATGCCCCAGATGGCCCATACGAGTGGACCGACGAGGATGAGCGCGATGAGGACCAGACCCACTCCGAGTCTCGAGCGGAGGGTCATTCGCGAGGCGTAGTGGCTGTGGTCAGAGCGCGCACGAGTGGAACAACGCGCCGACCGCGGTTGGGGCGCCAGGGGTACCCGCGAACGAAAGGCACGTATAGCCTTAAGCCTCTCGCTCGGGACGACTCGGCTCGCCTCGGGCGTTCCCCCCGCCCGACTTCAGACAGACAATGGCCGAATCCGCGCCGACCCCGCGCATCGCTGAGCTCAATCAATTCGTTGGCCAAACCGTGACCATTCGCGGTTGGGTCACGCACGTCCGATCGTCGGGGAAAGTGGCGTTCGCCGTGCTGCGCGACGGGACCGGCATCGTTCAATCGGTGTTCGTCAAGACGCAATTGCCACCGGACGTTTGGGAGCGTTTCAAGGAACTTACACTCGAAACGTCCGTCCATGTGTCGGGCGAAGTGCGCGCCGAGCCGCGCGCGCCCGGCGGGTACGAACTCGGCGTGACCGGTCTCACAATCGTCGGTCCGAGCCCGATCGACTATCCCGTGCAACCCAAAGAGCACGGGATCGATTTCCTCCTCGACAACCGGCACTTTTGGCTGCGCAGCAATCGCGTGCGCGCGATCTTTTCGATCCGCAACGAGATCGAGCAGGCGATCCACGACTTCTTCTACGAGCGCGGATTCCTGCGAATCGATACGCCGATTCTCACGGCGGCGATCGGCGAGCGAAGCGGATTGTTCGAGACGAAGTACTTCGACGAGGGCACGGCGTACCTCGCGCAAACGGGCCAGTTGTATGGCGAAGCCGCGGCGGCGGCGTTCGGTCGCATCTACACGTTCGGCCCGACGTTCAGGGCCGAGAAATCGAAGACGCGCCGCCACCTGACCGAATTCTGGATGATCGAGCCCGAGGTCGCGTGGAACGACTCGGCCGACAACATGCGTTTGCAAGAGGATTTCGTCTCCTTCGTCGTGCAACGGTGTCTGGAACGGCGAGCGGCCGAGCTGAAGGAGCTCGAGCGAGACACGTCGCCGCTCGAGCGGGTCAAGCCGCCGTTCCATCGCGTGGACTACGGCGACGCGGTGAAGATCCTGCAGGGGAAGGGAAGCTCGATCGTCTGGGGCGACGACCTGGGGGCGGAGGACGAAGCGCTACTCGTGGCCGATTACGACAGGCCCGTGTTCGTGATGAACTACCCCAAGGGCGCCAAGGCGTTCTACATGAAAGAGAATCCCGCCGATCCGCGCACCGTGCTGTGCAATGACTGTCTCGCGCCGGAAGGCTACGGCGAGATCATCGGCGGATCGCAACGCGAGGACGACCTCGAGAAGCTCCTCCATCGAATTCACGAGGAGGGGCTGCCGGTCGACGCCTACGACTGGTACCTCGACCTGCGCCGCTACGGAACCTTCGTTCACTCAGGATTCGGGCTCGGGCTCGAGCGAACCGTGGCCTGGGTCTGCGGGCTGCAACACATCCGCGAGGTGATCGCCTTCCCGCGGATGATGAATCGCCTCAAGCCCTAGCGCGCCCGCGAGGAACTCACCGCGAAGGAGCTCACCGCGAAGGAGCTCACCGCGATCGCGGCGTCGCGCGGAGCGTCACGCGCAGTGCCTCGACGGTGTGGGCGAAGTCGTAAACGTCGGTGGCCGTCAACACCTCCGTACGTGACTCTCGCTCGACGTGTACCTCGACCTTCGAGCCGATCGGAACGTTGCAGACGTGAAAGAGACCGCGTCCGTCGGTCTTGTCCTTTGAAAGCGTTTCGAGGCCGGCGGTGGTCACCAGCGACACTTCGGTTTGCGCCCCGATCGCCGGCGAGCGATCCGGGAGCAACGCTCGTCCGACAATGACGCCCTGGCCCACCGCCGAAGGATGCCGGGAACACACTTGGGCCGCGAACTCCTCGGCCGTCGGCGCCTCGAAGACCACCCTCGCCGTCGAATCGCGCACGGCAGTGAACGCCACCTGCGTCCGGAGCACGATCTCCAACGGCGCGAGGATCGTATCGGCGATGGCCACGGCGTAGGGTCCGGGCACGAGATCGGGGATCGTGAAACGTCCCGCCGAATCGCTCACCGCGAAGTACTCGGTCCCGGCGAGCGTCACGAGTTGGCCGCCGGTGGGGATGCGATTTCGCGTCACGATGCCGGTCAGCGTGCCGAGCGGCGCGGTCCACGTTCGTCCGTCGGCCCATCGCGCTCGCGCGATCTCTCCTCCGCTCTCGTGCATGTCGTTCGGCGACACGACGACCAGGCCCATCCGACTGGACTCCGGCACGCCGATCGGACGAATGGACCAACGATCGATGATCGGTGTGCCGTCGGCCATCGTGTGAAACGAGACGCGGCCGCCAGGCTCGTATTTCTCGAAGCGCCGGTCGATGCCGACGTAGCGAAACACGATCTCAACGAGCGAGCGCGTCGTCGAGTCGATCCACAACGCGCCCTCGACGTCGACGCGCCCGCGCTTGTGCTTCGCCGCCTCGAAGGCGAGTCCCACTTGATGCGGACGATCGCGATCCGGTTTCGCGAGCTGGAAGCAATAGCCGCGCGGGAACGCGTCGTCGAGCATGACGTCGGCGTCGGGTCCGTTGAACACCGCCACGTTGGCGCTGTCGTCCACGAATCCACGCTCGATGAACTCGGCGGCGGGATGCGTGGCGACGAATGGGCGCGTTCCGGAGCTCGAGTCGACGTGCACCGTCTGGCTCGCCGCCGTAAACCCGTCCTGCTGCATTTGACGATCGAAGTGCAGCCGCTTGATCATCGCGTGATCCGTTTCGCGCGCGACTACGGCGGCGAGCAACGCCGACCGCGCCTGATCCCACAACGCGAACGCGGCGGCGCGATCGTCGCGCCGAGGGCAGTTCGGCGAATCGGTGACCTGCACGGGATCGAGCAGCGTCGGGATCATCCGCATCGTGAGGTCGAGCGTCACGATGCCGCCGGTCGGCGCGGGCACCACGACCGTGCGAGGACGAAAACCGATGCGCAGCAGTTGCAGGCGGCGAGCCTCCGCGGGCAGTTGCACGCGGAATTCCCCACGCTCGTTCGTCAGATTGCGGACGATCGGCTTGCCCGCCGAATCGGAAAGAATCAGGACGACCGTCGAAATCGGCTGCCGCGATGCGCTGTCACGGACGGTGCCGCGCAGTTCCTGCGCGCTTGCCGCGGGCGCGGACACGCCGGCCGCGATCCACAACGCCGCAGCGACGGTCGCGCCTCGCCACGTGGGTGGGAGTGAGAGGCGCATCTCCTGAAACACTCCGCTCCGAGCCGACAAAGGTCAAGCCGACGCGGCTACACAAGTTGATCCATCCTCTCCTGGATCCCGCCTGGATCTGCGCCCGCGAGTCGAGCTGCGTCCGCCCATGCTACGACTCGTCAAGCTTCACCTCATCCCAGATCGCGTCCAGCTCGCCGAGCGATGCTTTGCCGACGACGAGGCCGCGTTCGCCGGCAAGTCGTTGAACGGCCTCGAAGCGCCGCGCGAACTTCAGGTTTGCGGCGTCGAGCGCTAGCGCCGGATGCACGTCGGCTTTACGGCACAGGTTGACGACCGCGAACAGAAGGTCGCCAAGCTCGGCCTCGAGGCGTGTACGACTCGGCGCGTCGTCACGCTGGGACGCGAGCTCGGCGCGAACCTCGCCGATTTCCTCGTCGACTTTCTCCAGCGGGCCCTCGACGCTCGGCCAATCGAACCCGACGCCGGCGGCGCGATCCTGCAGTCGAAAGGCGCGGTGCAGGGCAGGAAGGTCGGCCGGGAGACCGTCGACGATGCTCGCGCGTCGCGACGCCTTCATCTGCTCCCACGGTTGCTTCACGCCGTCGCCGTACAGATGAGGGTGTCGGGCTTTCATCTTCGTGATGAAGGTGTCGGCGACGTCGTGCATGTCGAAGGCACCGCGTTCTTCCGCGAGAACGGAATGAAACAGGACTTGCAGCAGAAGGTCGCCGAGCTCCTCGCGAAGCTTGGCGTCGTCGCCGCCTCGGATGGCGTCGTCGACTTCGTAGGCTTCCTCGATCAGATAGGGGCGAAGCGACTCGTGCGTCTGCGCCGCGTCCCAGTCGCAACGGGCGCGAAGGTCGCGCATCAGAGACAGCGTATCTTCAAGCGACGGTTTCACTTGCATAGCCTCCACGGGTCCGGTATACTACCCGCCCTCTGAACGACCGGTCAATGCACGCTTTGAATGCGCGCGCCTGGGTCGATGTCGACCTCGGCGCGTTGTTGCAAAACGGAACCGCTTACGCGGCGCGCGCCGGCGTGCCGCTCCTGCCCATGGTGAAAGCGGACGCGTACGGGCTCGGCGCGGTACCGGTCGCACGCGCGTTGGAGCGTCTCGATCCCTGGGGCTTTGGCGTCGCAACGGTCGGTGAAGGCGAAGAGCTGCGAGCCGCCGGCGTGACCCGCCCGATCGTCGTGTTCACGCCGCTGCTCGCCGACGATCTTGCCGCGGCGGAGCGGACGCGATTGACCCCGTCGCTCGGTACACACGAGACGATCCTGGCTTGGCGCGCGACTGGTCTTCCCTGGCAGCTCGCCATCGACACCGGGATGAGTCGCGCCGGAATTCAATGGAATGAGCTGGATTCGATCCTCGACCTCGTCGCCGCTTTTCCGCCGGAGGGCGCCTTCACCCATTTCCACTCCGCTGATCTCGCGGACGAATCTCGCGCGACGCAAGAGGATCGGTTCGAGCACGCCATCGCGAGTCTGCCCGTGCGACCGGCGATGCTGCACGCGGAAAACAGCTCGGCGGTCGAGCGGCGAGGGAAATCGCCGTGGACGATCGCGCGACCGGGGATCTTTCTCTACGGTGTGAGCATCGGACCCGCGGGCGGCCTAACTCCGCACGCGGTGGCGTCCGTTCGGGCGCGGGTGGTGGACCTGCGCATCATCGAGGACGGCGAGACGGTCAGCTACGGCGCCACGTATCGCGCGCTCGGCCGGCGCCGGATAGCGACACTGGGAATCGGCTATGCCGACGGATATCGGCGCGTGCTCGGGAACCGCGCCGTCGCACTGATCGGCGGGCGGCGCGCGCCGGTGGCCGGCGTCGTGACCATGGACATGACCATGCTCGACGTGACCGACGTTCCGTGTGGCGTCGGCGACGTCGCGACTCTGATCGGACGAGACGGTGCCGACGAGATCACCGTGTCCGAGCTCGCGGCGTTCGGCGGGCTGAGTCCGTACGAGACGCTCACCGGCCTCCGCGGTCGATTGCAGCGCCGCTACGTGAACGAGGCCGCATGACTCGCCGCGCCGCGATCGTCGTCCTCGATGGAGTCGGGATCGGCGAAGCGCCGGACGCCGACGCCTACGGCGATCGCGGGAGCGACACGCTCGGCAACCTCGCGCGCGCTGTCGGCGGGTTTTCGCTGCCCCATCTCGAGAAGGCCGGGCTCGGAAGGATTACGCCGCTCGCCGGACTCCGGGCAGACGGCGACTCGATCGGAGCCTGGGGGAAAATGATCCCGCGATCGGCGGGCAAAGACAGCACGACGGGTCACTGGGAGATCGCCGGCGTTCATCTCGAGCGCCCGTTTCCCACGTATCCAAGCGGATTCCCCAGGGAGGTCGTCTCGGTGTTCGAGGCGACGGTCGGTCGGCGTACGATCGGCAACATCGCGGCGAGCGGAACGGCGGTGATCGATCGATACGGACCCGAGCATCAAAAGACCGGCGATCTGATACTGTATACGTCGGCCGATTCGGTTTTTCAGCTTGCGGCGCACGAGGAGATCGTGCCGCTGGACGAGCTGTACCGCGTCTGTTTAGTGGCGCGAGAGATGCTCGTCGCGCCGAACGACGTGTCGCGAGTCATCGCTCGGCCGTTCGTCGGCACGCCGGGCGCTTACAACCGGACCAAGAACCGTCGTGATTTCTCGATCGCTCCGCCCTCGGAGACGCTGCTCGACGCGCTGGCAGCCGCTGGGGTACCGCGATCCGGCGTCGGGAAGGTGGATGACCTGTTTGCCGGGCGGGCCATTGAATCCCGACACACAGCGTCGAACGCCGATGGGATCACGGCGATTTTCAAGTGGCTTTCTGACGGTGAGCAGGGGTTACTTTTAGCGAACTTGGTAGATTTCGATCAAGCTTTCGGGCACCGGAACGACGCTGCGGGGTTTTATGGGGCGTTGCGCGAGTTCGATGCGGCGCTTCCAGACTTGCTAGCCTCGCTTCAAGGGGACGATCTGCTTTTCATCACCGCCGACCACGGAAACGATCCGACGACCCCGTCGACCGACCACGCACGCGAGTGCGTGCCGCTGTTGGTCCTCGGACCTCGAATTCGGCCGGGTAGCGTCGGCACGCGCTCCACGTTCTCGGACCTTGGCGCGACGGTGGCCGAGTGGTTCGGGATCGAGTTCCGAGGCCGCGGGACGTCGTTTCTCACGGCAGTCGTCCGCTGACATGGCGGTCGAGCAACGGCCGGGGGTCGAGCCCACCGGCGACGAACGTACCCTGACCATGCTGCGCGAGCGTGCCTTCGCGGCCATGGAACGCGCGTACGCGCCCTATTCGGGTTTTCGAGTCGGGGCGGCGCTGTTGTCCTCGGACGGAAGCGTCGCGGAAGGATGCAACGTCGAAAACGCATCGTACCCGGCGGGTATCTGCGCTGAACGGAGCGCGGTCGCCGCGGCGGTGGCGCGCGGCAACCAGCGGTTCGAGACGGTCATGATCGCGACCGAAGCCGAAGATCCGACGCCGCCGTGCGGCATCTGCCGCCAAGTGTTGGAGGAGTTTTCTCCACACCTGCTCGTCGTGTCCACGACCCGTGAGGGTCGCGAGGCCCGCTGGACGCTCGACGAGCTTCTCCCAAGAGCATTCACCACGAATTCACTTCACCGGCGATGACCGGAGAGTTTTTTATCAAACAGAAGCGCGCCGTCCTCCTTGGCATGGTCGCGTCGACGTTGGCGATTGCCGCTTGCAGCGACAATCTCAACGCCGGCAAGTCATGCCCCCTGCTCTGCCCAGAGCAGGCGATCACCCTGCAGGACACGATTATCGACGCAGTTTTCGCCGACACGACAGTCCTCGGCATCCCGTCGATCGGCAACGAAGTCTTTCTCATGCTCTCGTCGCACGGCGATACACTCGACAGCCGAGCGATCATCCGCTACGACACACTCCCGCAAACCTTCACGGGCGCCAGCGCGATCGACAGCACCATCACCGCGGTCGACAGCGCTGAGCTGGTGATGCCGATCGCGCCGCAGGACAGTGCGCGGCGCCCGGCGGGCCCGGTGACGATCGAGGCGTACGACGTGGATACGGCGGCGACCGACACCGTGGCGTCGATCCTCTCGACGCTCTTCCGGCCGGACCGGTTTCTCGGCAGCAAGACGTTCGCGCCGGAATCGGTCACCGACACGCTGCACATTCCGATCTCCACCGACACGGTCCTCGACCGCATCGTGAGCGGAAAGAAGCTGCGAGTCGGGCTCCGTTTGGTCGCGCGACAGGGCTACGACATTCGCGTCGGTTCGTCGGCCGGCGGGCTCTCGGTCGCGCTGCGCGTCAAGGCGTCCAAGGACACCGCGGCCACTCCCGTGGTCGTGACGCCGATCTCGACGACGCCGACTGACCAGCTGTTCCTGTCAGGGCCGCTGTCGGACTTCAGCATCCTCGTGAAGGGTGCGACACCGGGCAATTCGATGCTGCTCAGCGTCGGGGGGCCGCCGCCTCGCCGGGCCTTCCTCCGGTTCAACATCCCGTCGCGGATCGTCGACTCGACGACCATCGTACGCGCGTCCTTGCTTCTCACGCAATCGCCGAATCGTTTCGTCGACGCCAAGGACTCGATCAAGGTCTTTCCCGTCGCTGTGTTGTCCACGCCGGCCGTCACCGACGTGACGTCGCTGCTGCAATTCGTGGGGAACGCCGGCGAGTTCAATCTCGATTCGCTCTCCATCGCGCCGGGCGACAGCGGGGTGAAGTCGTTCGAGATCGTCGGACTCATGCGCCTCTGGAAGAGCCAGTCAGCGACCGTTGCACAGCGCGCGCTGGCCCTGTTGGCCGGCACCGAAGGGCAGCGTCCCGCGCAAATCGATTTCTTCTCGAGCCGCGCGCCGGCCGCGTTGCGGCCGCGACTCCGCATCACGTTCGTACCGGCGTTCAACTACGGGCTGCCGTAAAATGACTCGACTCCGTCCTCGCTCGACCACTCTCTGGCGCGGGGCCATCGGCGCGCTGATCGGCACTGCCGGTCTCGCGCCGCGGGTCTCAGCTCAGGCGAGCCTTAGCCTGCAAGGCTTCGGCTTTCCGGCCGGCCAGATGAGCACGCGCACACTCGGCGCGGGCGGATCGCTGGCGGAGATCGACCCGCTGACGCCGGTGAACCCGGCGAGCGTCGCGTTGCTGCTCACGCGAATGATCTATTTCCAGGCGGACCCGGAGTTTCGGACCGTCCATTCGGCGAACGGTACGGATAACACGACGACGCCGCGCTATCCGAACGTCTTCGGAGCCATTCCGGTGGCAGGCAGCCTGGTCCTCAGCCTCGGTTCATCGAGCCTGCTCGATCGAACGGGCACCACGACGTTCGCCTCGCCACAGGTGCTCTCGGGCACCGACACGGTGCTGATGACGACGAAGCTCGCCATCCAGGGCGCGATGAACGACGTACAGTTCGCCGCGGGGTGGTCGCCGGCGACTTGGTTCCGCTTCGGGCTCGGCCTACACGCGATCACCGGGCACAATCTCGTGACGCTGACGCAGTCGTTCGACGACACGGTGGCGTTCGCGCTGGCGCAGCAGCAGCGCATCCTCAGCTTCAGCGGAACGGCGGCGTCGGTCGGGGTGCAGTTCCTGGCCAAGGACGTGACGTTTGCCGCGTCGGCGAGGCAGGGCGGCTCGCTGACCATGTCGGCCGGCGATACGACGCTGACGCACTCCCGGGTTCCGAATCGCTTCGGCGCGTCGGTCACCTACACGGGAATCGCCAATTCCTTCATCTCCGTGCGGACGTCGCACGACAATTGGTCGGTGCTCGGAAGCCTCGGAAATCCGGGGCTGCAGGGGGTCGACGGTTGGGACACGAGTGTGGGGGCAGACATCGCCGGACCCAAGCTGGGGTCGCGGCCGCTCTTCTTGCGCGCCGGATTCCGCGACCGCACGCTTCCGTTCACCGCCAATGCCAGCACGGTGACAGAAAAGAGCGGAAGCGTCGGCCTCGGCACATTGTTCGCGAACGGGCGGGTGTTGAGCGATCTTGCGTTGATCCATGCCACCCGGAGCGCGGATGTGAACGCCTCGGAGAACGCATGGACGGTCAGCATCGGTCTCAGCATCCGCCCATGATCCGAACGTGGAGAACAACAGCCCGCCCGCGAACGCCCCGCTGATTCTCGTCGCCGACGACGTGGCGGCGAACGTGGAGTTGTTGTTCGACCAACTCCACGTGCTGGGATTTCGCGCCATCGCGGCGGCCGACGGCCCGTCGGCGCTGGCGATGTGTTTCGAGCGTCGGCCGGATCTGTGCATCCTCGACGTGTCGATGCCGGCCGGCGACCTCGGCGTGGACGACCGCTCCACCGGGTTCGAGGTCTGCCGGCGAATCAAGCGCGATCCGCGCACGAAGAGCATGCCGGTCATCTTCGTCACCGCGCTCAACGACACGACCGATCGCGTGAAGGCGATCGAGGCGGGAGGCGACGACTTCCTCACCAAGCCGCACAACCGCCTGGTGCTCGGCGCGCGCGTCCGCAGCCTGCTCAAGCTCAAGGCGATGACGGACTCGCTCGAGGACGCGCTGCGCAAGCTGCGCGAGGTCGAGAAGATGCGCGACGATCTGATGAAGATGATCGTCCACGACCTCAAGACGCCGCTCACGTCGGTCCTCGCCACGCTCGAGATGATGATCGACGGCGACTTTGGCGAGCTGCAAGACCGTCAACGCCAGATGCTCACTGACGCCGAAGGGAAGGCCGAAGATCTGCTCGCCTTGATCGGCGATTTGCTCGAGGTCTCGCGCATCGAGGAGGCGACGATGTCGCTCGACTTGCAGCCCATCGCGCCGGCCGCGCTGCTCAATGAAATCGTGCACGAGTGGAACATCCGTTTCCAGCAGGAAGGGGCGACCGCCGCGATCGACTCGAGCGACGACGCGCCCGTGTTCGAGGCCGACAAGGCGCTTCTCAAGCGCGTGCTCGGCAACCTCGTGCAGAATGCGCTCACCCACTCGGCCAGCGCCATCAAGCTGCACCTGTCCGCGCGCCGCGACGGCGAGGGGATTCTCTTCACCGTCGCCGACAATGGCCCCGGCATCCCGCCGGAGTATCACGAAGTGATCTTCCGCAAGTTCGAGCGCGTGAAGAATCAGAACGTGTCGAATACGCGCAGCTCGGGACTCGGCCTGGCGTTCTGCAAGCTCGTGGTCGACGCGCACGGCGGAAAGATCTGGGTGCAGAGCGCCGGCGAAGGGCAGGGGAGCGCGTTTCATTTCACGTTGCCGGCCAAACCCGCGCACCGTGAAGTGCGCGTGACGATGGCCGGAGCGGTGCCGGTGTGAAGGTCTATCTGCGCACCTTCGGGTGCCGCGCGAACCACTACGACAGCGAAGCGGTTCGGTCGATGGTCGAGGCGAACGGTCACGCGATCGTGTCGCGGGCCGCGGACGCGGACGTTGCGGTGTTCAACAGCTGCGCGGTGACGTCCGAAGCGGAGGCCGAGCTTCGAAAGGTCGTGCGCCGGAGCGCGCGTGAACGCGCCGGACTGCGAAGCGTCGTGATGGGATGCGCCGCGGCGCTCGACGATGCACGTCCGACCGCATTGCGCATCGCGTCCCTGCCGACGGTGGAAAGCGTCGTCGGCGGAGCCGACCTCGACGTGATCGCCGGCGCGTTGGGGCTCGCGCGGCGCCCGTCTGCCGCGCGAACCACCGCGCAGGCCGGGACGCGCGCTCTGCTGCGAGTCCAGGACGGCTGCGACGAGCACTGCACCTTCTGCGCGACGACGCTCGCGCGCGGCGCGAATCGGAGCCGGCCGATCGAAGAGCTGGTACGCGAGGCAACGATCCTCGCCGACCGGCATCCGGAGATCGTCATCACCGGGATCCACATCGGGACCTACGGCGCCGACTGCGCGTCGTCGCTCGGCGAGTTGATGGAGCGGCTCGTGGCTGACGTGCCGGTGGTGCGCTTCCGGCTTTCGTCGATCGAAGCCACGGAGCTGGACGATCGGTTGGTCGCCCTGCTGGTCGGCGCACCGGAGCGGCTGACGCCGCACGTGCACGCGCCGCTGCAGTCAGGGTCGGATCGGGTGCTCAAGCGAATGGGCCGGAATTGGTACACCCGCGTGTCGTACGCCGCGGCAATCGAGAGCCTCGCGAGCCGAATGCCGATCCTTGGACTCGGCGCGGACGTCATCGCCGGGTTTCCGGGCGAGACCGCTGAAGATCACGACGCCACGATGCGTTCGATCGACGAGCTGCCGTTCACATACCTGCACGTGTTTCCCTACTCGGCGCGGCCGGACACGGCGGCCGACCGGCTTCGCGACCGCGTGCACCCGACGGAAATCACCGAACGGGCGGCGCAGTTGCGCGACCTCGGCCGCCGGAAAGCGGCGACGCATGCCGCGGCACGAACCGGCGGCCTCGCGGATGTCGTGGTGGTCGGCGGCGGGGCGGAGCGCGAAGGTGTGACCGGCGACTATCTCAACGTGCGAATTGCCGATCCCTCACTCGCTCGCGGCGATCGCTTTGCCGCGCGTCTCCTCGCAACCGGAGATTCGCTGTTCGCGGTTCCGGCGCCAGAGGCGAGGGGAGCACGCAGTGAGTAAATTCCTACGGTTATGACGCAGCAGCGCCCCACCGTTTACGTCGAGACCTACGGCTGCCAGATGAACGTGAGCGATTCCGAGCTGATGCTCGGAAAGCTCGCGGCGCATGGCTACGAGGCGGTGGATCAGCCCGACGGCGCTGACGTCATTCTCGTCAACACCTGCGCGATCCGCGACCACGCCGAGCAGCGGGTGATCGGGCGGCTTGGCGAGTTGAAGCGGAACATGAAGCCCGGGTCGGTGGTCGGCGTGACGGGCTGCATGGCGCAGCGGCTGGGTCCCCAGCTGCTGACCAAGGCCAAGCATGTCAGCATCGTGATCGGGCCCGACGGCTATCGAGCCCTTCCCGATTTGATCGACCGCGCCCGCGCGGGCGAGCGCACGATCGCGACGACGTTCGACCTCGAGGAGCACTACGAGGATTTTCAGCCGCGCCGCTTCGACAAAGTGAAGGCATGGATCCCCGTGCAGCGCGGCTGCGACTATCGGTGCACGTACTGCATCGTGCCGACGACGCGCGGCCCGGAGCGGAGTCGTCGTCTGGGGGACGTCGTCCGCGAAGTGGAGGCGGTCGTCGCCGAGGGCATGACGGAAGTCGTCCTGCTGGGCCAGACGGTGAATTCGTACCACGACGGCGAGTCTGATTTTGCCGATCTGCTTCGCGGGGTCGGCGCCGTCGACGGCGTGCGGCGGATTCGGTTCACCAGTCCCCACCCGAACGACTTCTCGGATCGCGTCATCGCGGCGCTCTCCGAGGTGCCCGCGGTGTGCGAGCACGTTCATCTGCCGATGCAGTCCGGTTCGACGCGAGTGCTCAAGCGCATGCTGCGACGCTACACACGCGAGGGCTATATCGACTGCGTGGCGAAGCTGCGCGCCGCCGTGCCGGGTCTCTCGCTCACGACCGACGTGATCGTGGGCTTCCCCGGCGAGACGAACGAAGACTTCGAGGAGACGCTCGAGGTCGTGCGCGAGGTCGGATTCGCCGACGGATTCACCTTCAAGTTCTCGCCGCGCGACGGAACGCCCGCGACGCGAATGCCCGCCGAGCTCACGGTGAGCGACGAGGTGGCGAGCGAGCGGCTGGCGCGCCTCGTCGAGACGATCCGCGGCGGCGCGCGCGCGTCGAACATGACGCAGCTCGGTCGTCGCTACGAAGTGCTCATCGAGCGCGAGGCGCGTCGCGGCGACGGCGTGTTCATGGCGCGCACGCGCGATTTCAAGACGGTGATGGTGCCCGGGGACGCGAGCATGCTGGGCTCGTACGTGACGGTTGAGCTCACCGGGACGACGGGGTCGACCTTCACGGGGCAGATCGTCGCCGAGCGGAAGCCGCTGCCCTTGGCGGGTTGACCGCCCCGGCGCTTGTTTGTGCCGGGTCGCGCTGATTTGATGAGAGAAGTCGGCTGCGGCTGCGCGACATTGGGCGCGTGCCGCTCGTCGTGCTCTCGCTCGGCTGCTACCTCGCTGGCCTGCTCACCGGATTCGCGGGGCCTTCTGGCTCGCTGATCGCGGCGCTCGGCGTCGCGGCTACGGTCGGGGCGGTCGGATGGCGGCGCGGCCCTGTCATCGCGACGACGTTCGCGCTGCTCGTCGTGGCCGGATTCGGCATCGCTCGCGCGACGACGGCGGCGTCGGTGTCGTGCGCGGCGTCGACGCCACGGCGCGCGACGCTCACGGTGGTCGTCGAGGACAGCGTGGGGCCGGGCGGGTACGTGGCCGGCGACGCGGGCGTGTGCGGGCGCGTGTGGCTCTCGGTCGAAACGGGGCGAGCGCCCGCCGGCGCTCGCGTCATCGCGGCCGGCGACGTCGCTCGCACGCAACGCGGCGTGCTGATCGATCACGCGAGCATCACGGTCTCGGGCGGGCCGCCGCTGCTCGTGCGGTGGCGACAGGCGGCGGGCCGCGCGATCGATCGAACCTTCAGCGGCGACGCGCCACTCGTGCGGGCGCTGCTCATCGCCGACCGGAGTGAGCTCGCCCCCGAAGTGCGCGATCGCTTCGCCGCCGCGGGACTGGCGCATATCCTCGCCATCGCCGGGCTGCACGTCGGCATCATCGCGCTTGCCATAGAAATCGCGTTGCAACTCGCCGGCGTGCCACGTTCGCGCGCCAACGTTCTCACGATCGTCGCCGTCGTGGTCTACGTGGCTGTCATCGGCGCGCCGATCCCGGCAGTGCGCGCGGCGATCATGCTCAACGCGTTTCTCGCCAGCCGTCTCGCGCAGCGGCCGACGTCGCGCTGGGCGATCGTCGCGCTGGGGGCCGCGCAGCCGCTGGTCGACCCCCGGGTCGTGCTCGACGCCGGCTATCAGCTCAGCGTCGTCGGCGTCACGTCGATGATCGCCGCGGCTCGTGTGGCGCGTCGAATCGGCGTGCACAGGCTTCCGTCGCTGGCCCGCGCGCCGGCGTTGATTCTCGTTGGCACGACCGTCGCGACGATCGGCTCGGCGCCGATCGTCGCATGGGTCTTCGGCCGGATCAGCCTCGCCGCGCCGGTGACCAATCTCGTCGCGACGCCGCTCCTGGAGCTCGCGCAGCCCATGCTGTTCGTCGGAATGCTGCTCGCGCCGATCCATCCGCTCGCGACACTGCTCGCCGACGCGGCGCATCCGCTGCTCGGGAGTCTCGATCGCGTCGCGACGGTCGCCGCCGCGACGCCGGGTGCGTCGGTTCTCGTCGCGCCGACTCCGGCTTGCGCCGCGATCGCCGCCGTGTTGTCGGCGGCATTCATCGTCGCCTGCGCGTCACGCGACTGGCGCGCGCCGGCGACCATTTCGGCCGTCGCCGCCGTGATGCTCCTCTGGCTGCCCGTCGCGTCGTCGCGCGTCGCGGCCAGCACGGACGGCGAGCTCGAGCTGCACATGATCGATGTCGGGCAAGGCGACGCGATCGCCCTGCGCACTCCGCACGGCCACTGGATTCTCGTCGACGCGGGACGCGGTTGGCGTGGAGGCGACGCGGGCCGTCAGACCGTCGTGCCGTATATCGGCCGCCGGGGCGGTCCGCTCGACTTGTTCGTACTGTCGCATCCCCATACCGATCACGTCGGCGGCGCTGCAACGGTTCTCGACGCGCTTCACCCGCCCACCTACGTCGACGCCGGCTTTCCCGGGGCGGCCGAGTCGTATCGTGCGTCGCTCGACGCCGCGAAGAGAGACCACGTGCGGTGGGTGCGCGCGCACCCCGGCGACGAGACGGCTGTCGACGGCGTCGCGCTCGAGTTTCTCGCCCCCGACTCGGCATGGACGGCGTCGCTCGTGGATCCCAATCTGGCGAGCGTGATCGTGCTCGTTCGCTACGGTGAGATTCGCATGCTGCTCATGGGGGACGCCGAACAGCCGGAGGAAGAGTGGCTCCTGGCGAATGAGCGCGACGAGCTGCACGCCGACGTGCTGAAGGTGGGACACCACGGCAGCAAGACGAGCAGCAGCGAGCGCTTCCTCGACGCGGTCGCGCCGCGGCTGGCGCTCGTGTCCGTGGGCGCGGGGAATTCGTATCACCTCCCGACGCCGGCGATCATGGAGCGTCTCGCGTCGCACGGGGCGCAGGTCTTGCGCACCGACCGGCTCGGAACCATCGTCGCGCGCACGGACGGACACCGGCTGACAATCGACGCCGCGGGAGATACATGGGTATTGCCGCCGCGCTCCGCCGGGCCGCGCGAGCCGTAACCGGACACCCGATCGAGCTGTCGCCCGCCTTACTCGAGCGCTATCCCGAGCTGCGAAGGGCGCGCTGGCGCAGCGGCGGGCTGCCACCGCGCGTCGGCGGATGGTGTCTGGGCCGGGCGTCAGTGTCGGCGATCACCCTTTGGCGCACCATTTGGCTGGCGCATCCGAGCCGCGCGTCGGCAGAATTGCTCTTGCATGAAATCCGGCACGTTGCCCAGTTTGAGTCCGACCGGACGTTCGCGGTTCGGTATCTATGGGAGTCGGTGCGACGCGGATATCACGGAAACAAGTATGAAGTCGACGCGCGCGAGTACGCCGCCGCGCGACTAACCTCGGACAGGTGAGGCAGCGTGGTCAAACACACGGCAACATCGGTCGTCACGATCGAGCGCTTCATCATCGAAGAGGAGCGCCTCCATCCTGAAGCGACCGGCGAGCTCTCCGGCATCCTGTACGACCTCGCGCTCGCCGCGAAGATGATCGCCAACAAGGTGCGCAGCGCCGGTCTGGCCGACATTCTCGGGTCCGCGGACACGGAGAACGTTCAAGGCGAAGTGCAGCAAAAGCTGGACGTGATGGCGAACGAGATCATCGTCAAAGCGATGGACCATGGCGGCCGGCTCTGCGCCATGGCGTCGGAAGAGGAGCCGGGGATCATCCAGATCCCCGAGCACTTCAAGTGCGGCAAGTACGTGCTGCTCTTCGACCCGCTCGACGGCTCGTCGAACATCGACGTCAACGTCCCCGTCGGGACTATTTTCTCCGTCGTCCGCAAGATCACGCGCGGCCGGCACGGCGAGATGGAAGATCTCCTCCAGCCCGGACGCCGGCAGGTTGCCGCCGGCTACGTCATCTACGGGTCGAGCACGATGATGGTGTACACGACGGGGCAGGGCGCGCACGGCTTCACGCTCGACCCGTCGATCGGCGAGTTCCTGCTGTCGCACCCCAACATCCGCATTCCCGAAGACGGCCGGTATCTCTCGGTGAACGATTCGTACGAAGGGATGTGGGACGAGCGCGTGCGCTCGGTCATGCGTCACTATCGCGGCCTCGAGAACGACCACCGGCCGCTCAGCACGCGCTACGTCGGCTCGCTCGTCGCCGACTTCCACCGCAACCTCCTCGGCGGCGGAATCTTCGCGTATCCAGCGAACATCAAGACGCCGCGCGGGAAGCTGCGTCTTCTCTACGAGGCGAATCCGCTCGCATTCATCGTCGAGCAGGCGGGCGGCGCGGCGATCGACGGCGGCCAGCGCATCCTCGACGTCGCTCCGAATGAGCTGCACCAGCGCACGCCGCTCTACATCGGCAGCAAGAACGAGGTCGCTCTCGCGCAACAGATCCTTTCTCCGCGACCGGATCTCGTCGTCGCTTAGGGTCGGTTGAAGCTCCGGGCCGATCCGAGCGCTCTACTCGTCGGCGGAGCTGTACGAATTGATACTGCAACGATTTCGATACGGCAACGATTTCGCGGAAGAGCCGGATTTCGCGGAGCACGGCTACTTCTTGAAAAGGTTTTTGATTTTCTTCGAGCGTTTGCTTTATCCGCGTTAATCCGGCCCCTCCGCGAAATTGTAGTTCCCGAGTCGTACCGGCTGGTGCGGCGGTACCAGGCGTCTGTGCCGCACGGAACCCGTGTCGTGCCCGAGCGGGATTATCTTCCGGGCGCATGAGCCAGCCACGCGGAAGCGACGAAAAACGCGAGACGCCGTCGGGCATTCCGATCGACGTCGTGTATCGGCCCGACGATGAGTCGGTCGACTACGCGCGCGACCTCGCTGACCCCGGCGCGTTTCCGTTCACGCGCGGCGTGCAGGCGACCATGTACCGCGGTCGATTGTGGACGATGCGCCAGTACGCGGGGTTTGGAACGGCCGCCGAGACGAATCGGCGGTTCCGTCTGCTCCTCGACGCGGGGCAGACTGGGCTCAGCGTCGCGTTCGACCTGCCGACGCAGATGGGCATCGACTCCGATTCACCGCGCGCGTTGGGCGAAGTCGGGCGCGTGGGCGTGGCGATCGACACCGTCGACGACATGCATCGCCTGCTCGACGGCATCCCGCTCGACAAGGTCTCGACGTCGATGACGATCAACGCGACGGCGTCGACGTTGCTCGCGATGTACATCGTCGTGGGCGAAGAGCGGGGGATCGACCGCGCCAAGCTGAGCGGGACGATTCAGAACGACATCCTGAAGGAGTACATCGCGCGCGGCACGTACATCTACCCGCCGGAGCCGAGTCTCGCGCTCGTCGCCGAGGTGTTCCGGTTTTGCGCGAAGGAGGTGCCGAACTGGAACCCGATCTCGATCTCGGGCTACCACATCCGCGAGGCAGGCGCCACGGCGATTCAGGAGTTGGCATTCACGTTCGCGAATGCCGTCGAGTACGTGCGGCGCGCGGTCGCGCGCGGTCTCGACGTGGACTCGTTCGCCCCGCGCCTCTCGTTCTTCTTCGCCGCGCACAACGACCTGTTCGAGGAGGTCGCCAAGTTCCGGGCGGCGCGCCGGATCTACGCGCGGCTCATGCGGGAGCGTTTCAAGGCGAACGACCAGAGCTGCCGGCTTCGATTTCACACGCAGACGGGCGGTGTGACGCTTCAGGCGCAGCAACCGCTGAACAACGTGGTGCGCGTCGCCGTGCAGGCGTTGTCGGCCGTCCTCGGCGGCACGCAATCGCTCCATACGAACGGCTACGACGAGGCGCTCGCCCTGCCGACGGCGGAGGCGGCGACGCTCGCGCTCCGCACGCAACAGGTCATCGCGTTCGAGTCCGGCGCCGTGGCAACGGCCGATCCGCTCGCCGGGAGCTACTACGTCGAGCATCTGACGAACGAGCTGGAACGCCGCGCGCTCGAGCTGCTCGGCGCCGTCGACGCGCTGGGCGGCGCCGCGCACGCGATCGAGGCGTCGTTCTTCCAGGAGGAGATCGCGCGCAGCGCCTACGAGCAGCAGATGCGGGTAGAGAGCGGGGAGACGGTGATCGTTGGCGTGAACAAGTTCGCCGATGGCGCACCGCCGCCGATCATTCCGGTTCCGGACTATTCGGCGCTCGAGCGCGAGCAGGTGGAGCGGCTCAAGGCATCGCGCGGCGCGCGCGATAGCACTCGCGCGACCGGGGCACTCGGTGCGCTGCGCGACGCGGCGCGCGCTGAAGCATCGCCGACCGCGAACACGCCGCTCATGCCGCTCATCATCGACGCCGCGCGCGCGCGCGCGAGCGTGGGAGAGATCGCGGATTCGCTGAGAGATGCGTGGGGGGAGTACCGTCCTTGAACTCCCCTCCCGAGCGTCGTTAACTTTCGATCTCGCCCGCGCCGCCTAAGTCTCAGGAAAATGCCAACTTACGAGTTCCGCTGTCCAAGCGGCCACAGCTTCGAGCGCTTCTACCGCAAGATCGCCGACGGCCCGACGGAGCTCGAGTGTCCGGAGTGCGGCAAGCTTGCGGTGCGCCAGCTTTCGGGCGGCGCCGGGCTCGTGTTCAAAGGCTCCGGCTTCTACCTCACCGACTACGGTCGAAATGCGCACCGAAACGAGGGCGGAGGAAAGCCTTCCGAGAAGGCGTCGAGCGAGTCGTCGGGCGAGGGGAAGGGCGAGTCCAAGGGCGAGTCCAAGGGCGAGTCCAAGGGCGAGTCCAAACCCGCTGAATCGAAAGGGGACGCCGGCTCATCAGGTAACTCTGAATCGAAGCGGAACGAATCAAAGCGGACCGAATCCAAGAGCGACACGTCCGGCGGTACGAGCTCGACGAGCAAGCCCGAGTCGTCGAGTTCGCCCAAAAACCCCGGCTCGAGCGGCGGTTCGAACGGCTGATGGACACGACTGAGGCGCTTCGCGCCGAGCTCGTTCGCGCCGCGCGGGCGCTTGGCGCACCGGAGGGCGTCGAGCCGGTCATCGAACGGCCGCGCGATCCCGCGTTCGGCGACTGGGCGACCAATCTGGCGATGGTGCTCGCCAAGCCGCTCGGGAAAAAGCCGCGCGACCTCGCGACGGCGATCATCGAACAGCTCGACCACCTGCGCGCGGGAATCCGGTCGGCCGAGATCGCGGGG
This sequence comes from uncultured Gemmatimonadaceae bacterium, assembly GCA_963757185.1. GTDB lineage: Bacteria > Gemmatimonadota > Gemmatimonadetes > Gemmatimonadales > Gemmatimonadaceae > JAQBQB01. The sequence continues at coordinate 35,368 of CAVWQI010000011.1, read as the reverse complement.
CCGGGGTTCATCAACTTTCGCCTCGCCACCGACGTCTTCGCCGAAGGGCTGCGCGCCCTCATCGCCGCAGGGCATGCCTACGGCCAATCAAATGCCGGCGAGCAGTGTCCGGTGAACATCGAGTTCGTGTCGGCGAATCCGACAGGGCCGCTGCACGTCGGGCATGGTCGGCAAGCCGCGTTGGGCGACGCGATCTCGTCGCTCCTTTCCGCCACCGGTTGGCGCGTGTCGCGAGAGTTCTATTACAACGACGCGGGCGCGCAGATCGCGAACCTCGCGCTCAGCGTGCAAGCGCGCGTGCGCGAGAACGCCGGACAGACCGTCTCGCTCCCCGAAGGCGGATATCACGGCGAATACATCCGCGAGCTGGCCGGCCGATACGTCGAGGAGAACCCGAGCGACGCAAACGCCGCCGACCTCGATGCGGTGCGCCGTTTCGCCGTGCGCGAGCTGCGCAAGGAGCAGGACCGCGATCTTCAGGCGTTTGGCGTCAACTTCGACGTCTACTTCCTCGAGTCGTCGCTCTACGAGGACGGCCGCGTCGACGACACCGTGCGGCGGCTCGTCGCGGCGGGGCACACGTACGACAAGGACGGCGCGCTCTGGCTGCGCACGACCGACTTCGGCGACGACAAGGACCGCGTCATGCGCAAGAGCGACGCGACCTTCACGTACTTCGTGCCCGACGTCGCGTACCACGTCACGAAATGGGAGCGCGGGTTCAAGCGCGCCATCAACGTGCAGGGCGCGGATCACCACAGCACGGTGACGCGTGTGCGTATTGGACTCCAGGCGCTCGACGCCGGAATTCCCAAGGGCTACCCGGACTACGTGCTTCACCAGATGGTGACCGTCATGCGCGCCGGGGAAGAGGTGAAGATCTCCAAGCGCGCCGGCAGCTACGTCACCGTGCGCGATCTCGTCGACGAGGTCGGGCGTGACGCGGTTCGTTACTTCTTTCTCATGCGGAAGGGCGACTCGCAGCTCGTGTTCGACGTCGACGTCGCGCGCTCGCAGTCGGACGAGAATCCCGTGTACTACATCCAGATGGCGCACGCGCGCATGTCGGGCATCTTCCGAGTAGGAGAGATCGAGCCGGCGTCGGTCACGGGCGTCGACGCGGACCTTTCGCTCCTGTCGCTGCCTGAAGAGCAGGAGCTGATGAAGGCGCTGCTCGACTATCCGGCGATCGTCGCCGGCGCGGCGGCGGCGCTGGAGCCGCATCGCATCGCCAACTATCTGCACGACACGGCCGGCAAATCGCACCTCTGGTACCACAAGGCGCACGTGCTGAACGAGCCCGAGCCGTTGATGCGGGCGCGGCTCGTCCTTGCGCGCGCGGCGCAGCTCGTCATTCGCAACGGGCTCTCGCTGCTTGGCATTTCGGCGCCGGAGCGAATGTGATCGGCAGCAGTCCGACCCTCTACCAACCCACATGACAGTTCTCGTCGTCGGCTCCGTGGCGCTCGATTCCGTCGAGACGCCGTTCGGGCGCGCGGACAACGTCCTTGGCGGGTCCGGCACGTTCTTCTCGGCGGCGGCGAGCCACCTCGCGCCGGTGCAGCTCGTCGGCGTGATCGGCGCCGACTTTCCGCTCGACAAGTTGAAGCGCGCCTTCGCGTCGCGGCCCATCGACCTCGCGGGACTCGAACAAGCCGACGGGACCTCCTTTCGCTGGCGCGGCCGTTATCGACACGACCTCAACGTCGCCGAGACGCTGGAGACGCACCTCGGCGTGTTCTCGAACTTTCGACCGAAGATTCCCGAGCAGTTCCGGTCGGCGCCGTTCGTGTTCCTCGGCAACATCGACCCGCGACTCCAGCTCGACGTGCTGACGCAGGTTGCCAAGCCGAAGTTGGTCGCCTGCGACACGATGAACTTCTGGATCGAAAGCCGGCGTCCCGACATCCTCAAGCTGCTGTCCCACGTGGATCTGATCACGCTGAACGACGCCGAGGCGCGCCAACTCACGGAGGAGTTCAACCTCGTCAAGGCGGCGCGCTGGATCATGGAGCGCGGCCCGAAGCACGTGGTGATCAAGAAGGGCGAGCACGGCGCGTTCATGTTCACCAACTCGAACGTGTTCTTCGCGCCGGCGTATCCGCTGGAGTCGGTGTTCGATCCGACCGGCGCGGGCGATTCGTTCGCCGGCGGATTCATGGGCTATCTCGCTAGCACCGGGGATCTCTCGGAGGCGAATCTGCGTCGCGCCGTGGTGTACGGATCCGCGATGGGCTCGTTCGCGGTCGAGAAATTCTCCGTCGACCGGCTGCTCGAGATCACGCCGGATGACCTGCGCGCGCGCGTCGGCGACTTCCATCGGCTCGTTTCATTCGAGCACGACGCGTGACCGGACCGCTCGACTACCGCACCGCCGGCGTCGACATCGACGCGGCCGACGACGCGAAGCATCGCATCAAGGCGCACGTGCTGTCGACGCTCACCGCCGGAGCGCGCGGCGAGTTCGGCGGATTCGGCGGCATGTTCCGCGTCCCGACCGACGTGCCGAAACCCGTGCTCGTCGCCAGCGCCGACGGCGTGGGGACGAAGCTCAAAGTCGCGATCGACGCCGGCCGGCACGACACCGTGGGCCACGACCTCGTGAACCACTGCGTCAACGACATTCTCGTGCAAGGCGCGCTGCCGCTGTTCTTTCTCGATTACGTGGCGATGGGCGCGCTCGAGCCGCCGGTGGTCGAAGGCATCGTCGCTGGAGTCGCCGCGGGATGTCGTGAGAACGGATGCGCGCTTATCGGCGGCGAAACCGCTGAAATGCCGGGCGTCTACACACCGCCGGACTACGACCTGGCCGGTTTCATCGTCGGCTACGTCGACGAAGACGCGATACTCGGCGCCGGGCGCGTGCAGGAAGGCGACGTGCTGATCGGGTTGGAGAGCACCGGGCTCCACACGAATGGTCTCTCGCTCGCTCGACGGATCGTCGCCGAGCGGATGCACCTCGGCGTTTCGGATCGCTTTCCGGGAGACGATCGCTCGGCCGCGGACGTACTGCTGGCGATCCATCGCTCGTATCTCGCCGCGTTACGGCCGGTACTCGCCGACGGCTCCATCCACGCGATGGCGCACATCACCGGCGGCGGGATTCCCGGCAATCTCAATCGCGCGTTGCCGCCGACGCTCGACGCGCAGGTCGATGTCCGGAGCTGGACCGTGCCCAACGTTTTCCAGCAGCTGGCACGCGCCGGCCGGGTCGAGGAGCCCGAAATGTTCCGAACGTTCAACATGGGCGTCGGAATGGTGGTGATCTCGCCGCCGAATTCCGTCGACGCTGTGATCGCCTCCGTGACCGCCGCCGGTGTGCGCGGATGGACCATCGGTCGAGTCAGCGCCGGGTCGGGTCGCGTAGTCCTCAACGAGGGGGATTAGCGTATGCGAGGTCGGGTGTCGTGGATCGCCGCGGTGATGGGAATCGTCGCGGCGTTGCCGTTGCGTGTTCAAGCGCAGGATCTCCCGGCGCCCAGGTGCGTCGCCGGCCCGCCGGGTTCCGCGACGCTCATCGCGCAGGACGCCTGCCAACAGGCGTACGACGTCTACCAGCTGATCGCCCCGCAACTCGGTCTCGCGCTCGCCGGCGGTAACGCCACGGCGGGGACGGGAAGCGTGCTCGGTGGGCTCGGCCACTTTTCCGTCGGCGTGCGCGTGAATGCGTTCGACGGATTGTTTCCGAACACGAGCAACGGCGGATACCCGGTCAGCACCAACGGGGCGCAGCGACGCACGCTGGCGACGAAAGGTCAGTGGTTCGGCGCGCCGACGGCGGACGCTGCCATCGGCTTGTTCAAAGGGTTTCCGCTCGCATTGACCAACGTGCTTGGGGTCGATGCGCTGATCAGTGCCGAGTACGTCCCCACGATCCACCAGGACGACTTTTCGCTCGACCCTTCGTCGAACTTCCGGTTCGGGTACGGCGCGCGCATCGGGCTGCTTTCCGAGTCGATCGCATTCCCCGGCGTTTCGTTCACCTGGATCGAGCGCGATTTGCCGACGATCAACGTCGGCGTCAACGCGTCGGCCGACGTTGGGGTCAACGGAACCAGCATCGACATCAGCAACTTGGACGTGAAAACGCGAGCGTGGCGCATCGTGGCGAGCAAGAGCCTGATCGCTTTCTCAGTCGCCGCGGGCGTCGGGCGCGACAGCTACACTCAGTCGGCGACGCTCACCGGCACGGTCAACCAGTTCGGCGCGTCGGCGAGCCAATCGCTCGCGGCGCAACAGTCATTGGGCCGCACGAATTTCTTCGGCGACTTCTCCATCAACCTGCCGGTGCTCAAGATCGTCTTCGAGGCCGGCGACGCGCTGGGCGGGTCGGTCGCGACGTACAACTCGTTCGCCGGCGGACGAGCCGACCGGTCGCAGGTCTACGGATCGTTCGGCCTTCGCCTGAGCCGGTGAGGTCGCCCGGCGCGCCATGACGGACGACGCGCGGCGCGCGGACCAGGAATTCATGCGTCGCGCGCTCGCGCTGGCCGAGCGTGGATGGGGTCAGACCGCGCCGAACCCGATGGTTGGCGCGGTCGTCGTCTCGGAAGGTCGGGTCGTCGGCGAGGGGTTTCACGCGCGCTTCGGCGACGCGCACGCCGAGGTCGTCGCGCTCGGCGAGGCCGGAGCCGCCGCGAACGGAGCGACGCTCTACGTGAACCTCGAGCCTTGCGCGCATCACGGCAAAACTCCGCCGTGCGCGGACGCGATCATTCGGGCGGGAGTGTCGCGCGTCGTTTCGGCCGTGCGCGATCCAAGCCGCGAAGCCGGCGGAGGCTTCGACAAGCTTCGCGCGGCCGGAGTCGTCGCCGATTTGTCGCCGCAAGAGGAACGAGACGCCGCCATTGAGCTCAACGCGCCGTTCTTCCACGCGCAGACGAGCGGGCGCCCGTGGGTGACGCTCAAGCTCGCGCTCTCGGCCGACGATCGCGTCGCCGATCCGTCGCCGGACAATCGGTGGATCACCGGTGCGGCTGCCCGCGCGGAGGTGCACCGATTGCGCGCGAACAGCGACGCCATCGCCGCCGGCATCGGGACCGTGCTGGCCGACGACCCCGCGCTCACCGTGCGCGACGCTCCGGCTCCGCGCGTGCAACCGCGACGCGTCGTGTTCGACTCACAGGCGCGAATTCCGTTGGAGGCGACGCTCGTCCGTACGGCGCGCGAGACACCGACTCTTGTCATCGCGCGGCCGGGAGTGGACCGATCCGCCCTGGCGGCGCTGTCGGAGCAGGGCGTGGAGGTGGTTCCCGAACCGGATCTCAACGCGGCGCTCGCCGCTCTGCGCGTGCGCGGTGTTCGGTCGCTCTTCCTCGAGGGCGGGGCGCGCCTCGCGGGATCGTTCCTCGAGCGCTCGCTCGTCGACAGGCTCATTATCTTTCGCTCACGGAGAATCGTAGGCCACGGGCTGGGCGCGTTCGACTTCGCGCCGGCCGGGTTTGCGGCGTCGCTCGCGCGAACGCGCGTGGTCGACGAGCGGCCGTTTGGCGACGACACCATGACCATATACGCTCTGCACGAGGTCGCGTGTTCACCGGCCTGATCGACGACGTCGGGCGAATCGCGAGCGTCACGTCCACGGACGCCGGCCGGGAGTTCCGCGTCGAGTGCCGCTACGCGGATCTCGCGCCTGGCGAGAGCATCGCCGTGAACGGCGCATGCCTTACGGTTCGCGAGCAAGGCCCGCAATGGTTCACCGCGGCCGCCGTGACGACAACGCTCGATCGTACGACGATGGGCGCGTGGAGCGACGGCGCCCGCGTGAACCTGGAGCGGGCGCTGCGCGTCGGCGACCGGTTGGGCGGACATTTCGTCCAAGGCCACGTGGACGGGGTTGCCACGGTCGAGACGGTGGAGCAGCGGGGCGACGCCCGCCTCATCGACCTTGCTCTCCCTTCCGGGCTAGCCGAGCTTATGGTACCGCATGGGTCGGTGGCGGTGGACGGCGTGAGCCTCACGGTGAACGACCTTCCTGCCCCTGGGACCCTGCAACTTTCGCTGATCGACTATACGCTGCGGCACACGACGCTCGGCGCGCTGGTTGTCGGCGATCGCGTGCACGTCGAGGCCGACATGCTCGGGAAATACGTGCAGCGTTTGCTCAAGGAATCCACATGGCTTTCGGAACGATAGAGCAGGCAGTCGAGGCGATTCGGGACGGCAAGTTCGTCATCGTCGCCGACGACGAGGATCGCGAGAACGAGGGCGATCTCATCTGCGCGGCGCAGCTGATCACGCCCGAGATGGTCAACTTCATGATCAAGAAGGCGGGCGGATTGATCTGCCTCGCGCTGACCGGCGATCGCGTCGACGCCCTCCGGCTCGATCCGATGAGCGAGACGAACCTCGACGACTACCGCACCAATTACACGGTGAGCATCGACGCGTCGTCGCGCTTCGGCGTGACGACGGGAATCAGCGCGCACGACCGCGCCAAGACGATTCGCGTCGCCGTGGAATCCGACGCCGAGCCGGGGCATCTGCGCCACGGCGGCCACGTGTTCCCGCTCCGCGCCCGCGAAGGCGGCGTCCTGCAGCGTACGGGACATACGGAAGCGGCCGTCGACCTGGCCCGTCTCGCCGGCCTTTCGCCGGCCGGCGTCGTGTGCGAGATCTTGAATGAGGACGGTTCGGCGGCGCGCCGGCCGCAGCTCGAGCAGTTCGCGGCCGAGCACAACATCGTCTTCGTCACCGTCGCGCAGCTCGTGGCGCACCGGCTCAAGAGCGAGCGGCTGGTGCACCGCGTCGCCGAAGCGCGGCTGCCCACCGGTCACGGCGAGTGGCACATCGTCGGCTACAAGAACGACGTCGACGTTCACGAGCACGTGGCGTTGGTGTATGGGGACGTCGCGGGGGTGGACGACGTTCTGGTTCGCATCCACTCGAAGTGCCTCACTGGCGACGTGTTCCATTCCCTCCGCTGTGATTGCGGCTGGCAGCTCGACAAGGCGATGGAAATGATCGCCAAGGAAGGACGCGGCGTCGTCGTCTACCTCGACCAGGAAGGGCGGGGCATCGGGTTGCTCAACAAGCTCAAGGCGTACGAGCTGCAGGATCGCGGCGCCGACACGGTCGAAGCGAATGAACAACTCGGGTTCAAACCCGACCTCCGCAACTACGGCATCGGCGCGCAGATCCTGCTCGACCTCGGGATCTCGTCGATCCGTCCGATCACGAACAATCCGCGCAAGATGGTCGGCCTCGAGGGATACGGCATTCACCTCGGCGAGCGGGTGCCGATCGTCCAGCCGTCGCAAGACGAGAACGCCGGCTATCTCCGCACCAAGCGCGACAAGCTCGGACATCTGTTCACGTCCGACGCAGCCGACTAACTAAGAACCGGCGTATATAAAATGGCCGAATTCGCCGGTACACCGTCCGGTGCGCATCGGCGATTCGCGGTCGTCGCCAGCCGGTTCAACCAGTCGATCGTCGAAAAGCTCGTCGACGGCGCGCTCGACGCGCTGGTGCGGCACGGCGTGTCGGCCGACGACGTCGACGTGGTGTGGGTGCCCGGTGCGTGGGAGCTGCCGATCGCCGCGCGCCGCTTGTTGACCAGCGAGCGGTACGACGCGCTCGTCGCCGTCGGCGCGGTGATTCGCGGCGACACGCCGCACTTCGACTACGTGGCCGGCGAAGCGTCGCGCGGCCTCGCTCGCGCCAGCACGGAGTTCGACACGCCGATCGGGTTCGGCGTCCTGACCTGCGACAACGACGAGCAGGCGCGGGCGCGCGCGGGCGGCGCGCACGGCAACAAGGGCTGGGACGCGGCGCTCGCCGCCCTGGAGATGGCCGACCTGTTCGATCGCCTCGATGCCGCGGACGAGGGTTGAAACGCGGGCGCGCGCCCGCGTCCTGCAAGCGCTGTATGCGTGGGACCTGCGCGGGAACGAGTCGCTCGAGCGTGTAGCCCATCGCATCTGGGACGACCTCGCGGTGCCCGCCGACGAGCGTCAGTTCGCGAAACCGCTGGTCGACGACCTCACGCGGCGCGGTTCAGCGCTCGACGCGGAGCTCGCCGACGTCACGACCAACTGGCGTCTCGAGCGACTCGGCGTGATCGAGCGCAGCGTGCTTCGACTCGCCGCCGCGGAGCTCGACCGCGGCGAGACGCCCCCGCGCGTCGTGATCCAGGAGGCGGTGCATCTCGCCGAACGATATGGTTCGGCGCGGAGCGCGAAGTTCGTCAACGGCGTCGTCGACGCGTTGGCTCGGCGAATGGGGCGCATGTAGTGCGCATCCTCGTCGTCAACTGGCAGGACCGCGAGAATCCGCAGGCGGGCGGCGCCGAGATTCATCTTCACGAGATCTTTGGGCGCCTCGCGACGAAGGGGCACGAGGTGCGCCTGCTCTGCGGCGGGTGGCCCGGCTGCCCGCCGCGCGCGACGCTCGACGGGATCGACGTCTATCGTGTGGGCACGCGCCACAGCTTTCCATTCCGCGCGCGTCGACACTATCGGGCGCATCTCGCGGGGTGGGCCGACATCCTGGTCGAAGACATCAACAAGGTCCCGCTGTACACACCCGGATGGGGCGCGCCGCGAACGCTCGCGCTCGTGCCGCATTTGTTCGGTTCCACGGCGTTCCAGGAGTTGCCCGCGCCGCTCGCCGCCGCGGTGTGGACGGCGGAGCGGCCGCTCGGGCGCGTGTACCGCCGCGTGCCGTTCGAGGCGATCAGCGAGAGTACCGCCGACGACCTCGCGGGGCGCGGTATCGCGCGCGCGTCGATCGAAGTGATCTACCCGGGCGTCGACACGATCGGCTATACGCCCGACGAGTCGGTGCGCGCCGCGACACCCGTCTTCTCGTACTTGGGCCGGCTCAAGCGATACAAGGGCGTGCATCTCGTGATTCGCGCGTTCGCGGAGCTGAACGTCCCCGACGCCGTGCTCGAGATCGCGGGTGCGGGCGATTATCGGCCCGACCTCGAGGAATTGGCTCACTCGCTTGATCTCGGCGATCGGGTCAAGTTTCTTGGGCGAATCAGCGAGCCGGAGAAGCTTTCGTTGCTGCGACGCTCGTGGGCGCTTGTGTTTGCGTCTCCAAAGGAGGGGTGGGGAATCACGAACCTCGAGGCCGCGGCTTGCGCCACGCCCGTCGTCGCGTCGAACTCGCCGGGAATCCGCGAGTCGGTGCGCGACGGACACACCGGCTTCCTCGTACCGCACGGTGACGTTCCCGCGATGGCGGCGGGGATGCGCCGCATCGCCGGGTCGCGCGAGCTCGTGGAACGTTTGGGCGCCGAGGCGCGCGGGTTCGCCGAGAGCTTCACGTGGGAGCGCGCGGCCGACGAGACGGAGTCGCACCTTCAGCGAGTGATCGCGGCCGGGGACCGCGCGTGACCAAGCCGCTGACCATCGGCCGCCTGCTCGAGCGTCTCCGAGACACGCTCGAGCTCGAGCACGTCGAGGGAACGGACGGCCTCGAGCGAACGATCGAGAACCCGAACGCGTCGAGCCCGGGCCTCGTGCTGGCGGGGTACACGGCCCGATTTCCCGCGCAGCGTTTGCAGGTGTTTGGCGAGACCGAGATCACGTACCTGAAGTCGATGGACCCGGCGCTTCGCCGAGAAAACCTGAAGAAGTTCTTCTCGTTTCCGATTCCCTGCGTGTTCATCACGAAGGGACAGGAGCCCGGACCCGACTTGCTGGAGCTGGCGGCCGCCGCGGGCATCGCCCTCATTCGATCGCATCTCAAGACCGACGAGTTCTACAACCGACTCAAGCCCTGGCTCGAGGAAGAGTTCTCGCCGACGACCAACCTCCACGCGTCGCTCGCCGACGTGTTCGGCGTGGGGCTCCTATTCGTCGGCAAGAGCGGCATCGGCAAGTCGGAGTGCGTGCTCGACCTCGTCGAGAGAGGCCACCGCTTCGTGGCCGACGATCTGGTCATCGCGCGCCGGCGCGGGCGCAGTGTCCTCGTCGGGCGCGGGCACGAGCTCCAGAAACACCACATGGAGATTCGCGGCGTCGGGCTGATCGACATTCCGTCGCTCTTCGGTGTGCGCGCGGTGCGCCATCAGAAGCGCATCGAGGTCGTGGTGCAGCTCGAGCACTGGGACCACGGCGATCCGCCGGACCGCACCGGCCTCGACACCGAGACGACGACGATCCTCGACGTCGAGTTGCCGAAGATGCGCGTCCCGCTCAATCCGGGAAAGAACATCACGGTCATCGCCGAAGTCATCGCGATGAATCATTTGCTCAAGTACAGCGGCATCGATCCCGCGCAGCGATTCAACGACCGGCTCGTGAAACAGCTGCGCGACCGGTCCGACGTCCAGCGCTACCTGCAGGAGGACGATGAGTAGCGAAAGCGGCACTCCTGTCGAGGGCCCGCGCGCGATCGTCGCGGGGCACGGGGATTTCGCGGCGGGACTGATCTCGGCCGTCGAGCAGATCTCCGGCCGCGGGCGCATGCTGCTCCCGCTCGCCATCAAACAGCTCGGCGTCGAGGACATCGAGGCATTGTTGCGCAAGGAGATGGTCGCGACGGGCGTGCGCGTGATCTTCACCGACCTGCAAGCCGGCAGCTGCACGATGGCGTCGCGCAGGATTCTCCACGGAATGGAGGACGCGGTGCTCGTGGCCGGCGTGAATCTGCCGACGCTCATCGATTTCGTGTTCGCCGATGCGATGGCGCCGGTTGTCGCCGCCCGTCACGCGGCGGAGCGGGGCAAAGCGTCGATCGTCGCCATCGGTGGAGTGCCGAAGTGACGCTCGAGCTCTTTCGCATCGACGACCGGCTCATTCACGGACAGGTCGTCGTGGGCTGGGGCCAGCCGCTCGGGCTCAAGTTCATCGTGTTGGTGGACGACTCTGTGGCGTCGAGCGACTGGGAGCAGGAGCTCTACCGCATGGGCGTGCCGCCCGAGATGGACGTCTACTTTCACGACGTCGGCACCGCCGCGACGCGCATCCCCGTATATCGCGCCGACCCGCGCGCCGGCTTGCTCCTCACGGGCGACATCGCGACGATGCAGCGGCTCGCCGAGAACGTGACGCCGCCGCTCGACGCGGTGAACGTCGGCGGCATTCACTCGCGGCCTGGTCGCGTGCAACGGCTTCGCTACGTCTTCCTCTCCGGCGATGAAGCCACGGAGCTCCGCGCGCTGCAGAAGCGGGGCGTGAAGGTGACCGCGCAAGACCTGCCGGGCGCGCGCTGCGTTCCGCTCGAGGACCTGCTGAATGGAAACGACCTGTGAGCTTCGTCGAGGTCCTTCCGATCGCCTTGTTGGGCGGCCTGCTCGGGCTGGACGTCGTGAGCTTTCCGCAGGCGATGTTCTCCCGCCCGCTGGCGGCAGCGACGCTCGCCGGCGCGCTCCTCGGACAGCCGTCGAGCGGACTGCTCATCGGCGTGGCGCTGGAGCTCGTCGCGTTGGAGACGTTGCCGTTCGGCGCGTCGCGATACCCGGAGTGGGGGTCGGCCGCGGTCGTCGGCGGCGCGATCTTCTCGGAGCATCCGTCGCATCCGCCCGGAGCGATGACCATCGCCGCGCTCGGCGCGCTGGCCACGACGTGGGTCGGCGGTTGGACGATGGTCAAGCTGCGACAGCTGAACGCGTACTGGGCTCGCGGTCGGCGCGACGGACTCGAGGCCGGCGCGCGAGGTACGGTGATCTCGCTCCAACTGATGGGGCTCACCGCGGATCTTCTGCGCGGCGGCCTACTCACGCTGATCGCTTTCCTGATTCTCTCGCCGCTCGCCAACGCGACGATCGGACTCTGGACGACGGATGCGCGCATCTCGCGCAGTCTCGTCGTCGCGACGGTGGCGAGTGTCGCGGCAGGCGCGGCGTGGAAACTGTTTCATGGGACGGCCGGCGCGCGCTGGTTCTTCGTCGGCGGACTCGCCGTCGGACTCGTGATCCTCTTCGCCAAATGACGACCACCGCTCAGCCCGCCCAGCCGCAGGCTCCGACGCCGCTCGCCGAGCTCCCGTTTCGGACGCGACTCGCGATCTTCGTGCGCCTGCTCGCGATTCAAGGATCGTGGAATTACGAGAGCCTGCTCGGCAACGGCATCGGGTTTTGCGTGGAACCGGCGCTGCGGCTCTTTCCGGAAGGCATCCACTCGGAGCGCTTCAAGGCGGCGCTGGCGCGCGAGAGTCACTACTTCAACGCGCATCCATACCTGGCGGCGGTCGCCGTCGGCGCGCTCGCACGTGCTGAGCTCGACGGCGAGCCGCCCCAACGAATCGAGCGATTCCGCACAGCCTTGTGTGGCCCGCTCGGGAGCGTCGGCGACCGGCTGGTGTGGGCTGGTTGGCTTCCGTTCTGCTCGCTTGCGTCGCTCGCCATCTTTGGACTGGGCGCGAGCGCGCCTGTGGTCGTCGGATTCTTTCTGCTCGTCTACAACGCGGGACACCTCGGCCTGCGCGCGTGGGGGCTGCGTACGGGCTGGAAGCACGGGCTGCGCGTGGCATCGGCGCTCGGCAACCCCGTTTTGCGTCGTGGACCGGAGCAGATCGGACGGCTTGCCGCGCTCGCCACGGGTGTGGCGATTCCGTTGTCGCTCGGCCGGATCATCGGCCCCGGGCGAAATCTCCTTGGCGGCGTCCTCATCGCTGTCGCGGTCGGCGCGTTCGTCGTCGTGCGTCTGAAGGGTCGCATCGAAGGCTGGAGGCTCTCGCTCGGCGTGCTCGCTGCTTTCGTCCTCGTTTCGGTGATCGCCTAATGCCCGAACGCACCGTTCAGATCGTCAACCGCAACGGCCTGCACGCGCGGCCGGCCGCCGAGATCGTGAAGCTCGCCTCGAAATTCCAGGCCGAGATCACGATCGTGAAGGACGATCTCGACGTGAACGGCAAGAGCATCATGGGCGTGATGATGTTGGCGGCCGAACACGGGTCCAGTATCACGTTGCGCGCCGAAGGTCCCGACGCGGCGCAGGCGCTCGACGCGCTGGCGACGCTCGTCGGCAACAAGTTCGGGGAGAGCTGAGTGGACAAGAAGCTCACCGGAATTCCCGCGTCGCCGGGCATCGCTGTCGGCACGGTGCACCTCCTCAGGTGGGAGGTGCCCGATGTTCCTCAGCACATCATTCCCGACGACGCGATCCCGCGTGAGATCGCCCGATTCCACGAGGCGCGCTCGCTGGCGAAGGATCGGCTCGCGGCGATTCGCGACCGTGTCGAGCGCACCGCCGGGCCGCAAGAAGCGGCGATCTTCGACGTGCAGCGCGAGATCCTCGACGACCGCGAGCTGATCGCCGGTTCCGAGGCGCTGATCAAGCAGAATCTATCCGCCGAGAAGGCGTTCGAGATCGTGATGCTCGAGTGGAGGGAGCGCTTCGCGCGCGCCGGCCATCCCATGCTCCGCGAGCGCATCGGCGACTTGAAGGACGTCGAGATCCGCGTGCTGACGCTGTTGCTCGACCTGCCGGACCACGACCCGGTGGATCTCCCCAAGGGCGCCAACGCGATCCTCGTCACGCACGACCTCACGCCGAGTCTCACGGTGCAGCTCGACCGCGACGCGATCATCGCGATCGCGACCGACGCCGGCACGCGCACGTCGCACGTCGCGATTCTCGCTCGATCGCTCGGGCTCCCCGCGATCGTCGGTCTCCGCACGGCGACGCAGCAGTTGAGCGGGCACGAGACGGCGATCCTCGACGGGTCCACCGGTCTCCTGGCGATCAACCCGACGCATTTCGAGATCGATGCCTACAGGGAGCGCGCGCGACAGGAGGCGCTCGAGGAAGCGGAACTGCGCCACCTCGCCACGCTCGACGCTGTCACGACCGACGGCGTGCGCATCACGCTGCGCGCGAACGTCGACCTCCCCGAAGAGGCGGATATCGGCGCGACGAGCGGGGCCGAGGGCGTGGGACTCATGCGCACCGAGTTTCTCGTCGTCGGCCGTGCGACGATGCCCGACGAGGACGAGCAGTATCGCGCGTACAAGCGCGTCGTCGATGCGTTCGGCGGCAAGCCGGTCGTGATTCGTACGTTCGACATCGGCGGCGACAAGCTGCCGGTCGGCGGATTTCCGAGCGAGCCGAATCCGTTTCTCGGGTGGCGCGCGATCCGCATGTGCCTCGACCAGCCCGAGCTGTTCAGCGTCCAATTGCGCGCCCTGCTTCGCGCCGCGGTTCACGGCGACGTGCGCATCATGCTGCCGCTCGTCGTCACGGTCGACGAAGTGCGCCAGGCGCGCAAGCTGCTCGACCAGGCGGCGGCAGACCTCGCGGCCCGCGGCGCTGAATTCCGCAGCGACGTTCCGCTCGGCGTGATGATCGAGACGCCGGCGGCGGCGGTCGCCTGCAACACGTTCGTCGACGACGTCGCGTTCTTCAGCATCGGAACGAATGACCTCGTGCAGTACACGCTCGCGGTCGATCGCGGCAACGCGAACCTCGCGATGCGGTTCACGCCGCTCCACCCCGCGGTGCTGCGTCTGATCCGGCGCACGATCTTCACCGCTGACCAGCACCTGCTCGACAGCGCCGTCTGCGGCGAGATGGCGTCGCAGCCGCTCATGGCGTTCGCGCTCATCGGACTCGGCGTGCGGCAGCTCAGCGTCGCGCCGCGATCGGTGCCGCTGGTCAAGCGAATCGTACGCGGGATCTCCGTGGCCGCCGCGCAGGAAGCGGCGAACGCCGCCGCCGACTCCGCGACGGCCGCTGAATCGGAAGCCATACTGCGCGAGCGTCTGGCCGAGGTGATCGGCCACGACGCCGCTGCCGACTGAGACTCGCCAATGCCCGATCGACGGCTGTTCACGTCCGAGTCGGTCACCGAAGGACATCCCGACAAAATCGCCGACGCGATCTCGGACGCGATTCTCGACGCGATTCTGACCGACGATCCCGACGCGCGCGTCGCGTGTGAAACGCTCGTCACGACCGGGCTCGCCTGCGTCGCCGGCGAGATCACGACGTCGACCTACGTGTCCGTGCCCGACATCGTGCGCGCGACGATCGAGCGCATCGGCTACACCGACGCATCGTACGGCTTCGACTCGCACACCTGTGCCGTGATCAGCACGATCGACCGCCAGTCGCCCGACATCGCGCGCGGCGTGGACACCGGCGGCGCCGGCGACCAGGGGATGATGTTCGGTTACGCGAGCGACGAGACCGAAGAGCTGATGCCGATGCCGATCGTTCTCGCACACCGGCTCACGCGCGCTCTCGCCCAACACCGGAAATCCGGTCACATAGCATGGCTCCGCCCCGACGGTAAGTCGCAGGTCACAGTCGCGTACGAGGACAATCTGCCGGTCGCGGTGGAGACCGTCGTCGTCTCCACGCAGCACGCGCCCGACGTCTCCACGAAAGAGATCCGCGACACCATCATAGAAGAGGTGATCGAGCCGGCGATTCCCGCCGAGCTGCGCGACCGCAAGATCACTTACCACATCAACCCCACGGGCCGCTTCGTGATCGGCGGCCCACAGGGAGACGCCGGCCTCACCGGGCGCAAGATCATCGTCGATTCCTACGGCGGGATGGGTCGCCACGGCGGTGGAGCGTTCAGCGGCAAGGATCCATCGAAGGTCGATCGCTCGGCCTGCTACGCGGCGCGATGGGTCGCCAAGAACATCGTCGCGGCGAAACTGGCGAGGCGTTGTGAGGTTCAGCTCGCCTACGCGATCGGCGTCGCGAAGCCCGTATCAGTTGCCGTCGATACGTTCGGGACGGCGACCGTGCCCGAAAGCGTCATCATGCGCGCAGTGCACGATGTGTTCGACCTCACACCGCACGGCATCATTGCCGCCCTCGTCCTCCGCAAGCCGATTTACAGCGCCACGTCGGCCTACGGGCATTTCGGCCGAACGCCGGAGCGCGTGGGACGGGGCCGGTCGGCCCGCACACTCTTTACGTGGGAGCGTACCGACCGCGCGGCCGCGCTGGCGCGCGCCGTCCGCTGACCGCTTAGTATCTTGCGAGCATGATGATCGAAGTCGTGGTCTCGAAGCTCGGGGTCGACCCGAGCAACCAGTCGTATGTGGTCGTCCTCCAGGAGAAGGGCGGGGGACGCATGCTGCCCATTTGGATCGGGCAGGTCGAGGCCGAGTCGATCGTCATGCAGATGCACAACATGAAGCGGAGCCGTCCGCTCACCCACGACCTCTGCAAGTCGATCATCCTCGCCACAGGCTCCGAGCTGCGCCGCGTGCAGATCACCAGGGTCGAGAGCAACACGTACTTCGGCGAGCTTCATCTCGACCGCGACGGCAAGTCGCTCCGCGTCGATTCGCGGCCGTCCGACGCCATCGCCATCGCGCTGCGCCTCGACGCCCCGATCTACGCGTCCGACGCGCTGCTCGTGTCGGCTGAGGAAGAGGAAGAGTCCAGCGAGTTCAGCGTTCCGCCGGACACGGGCGCTCGCGACTCGACCGAGTTGAGCGCCGAACAGCTCAAGGAGTATCTCGAGCAGCTCCGCCCCGAGGATTTCGGCAAGTTCAATCCGTGAACGGCCGAACGACGATGCAAGGCGGAGGGAACGGCCCCGGCGAACCCGTGCGCCGCGTGGACGGCGTCGTCGTTCGCGGAACGCGCGCGAATCAGATCCCCATCCCGGGGCAATGGGTCGTGCTCCACCGCGTCGGCCCCGATCACGCGGGGCCGCTCGACTCCGTACGCACGACGGCGAGCGGCTCCTATGCGATCCGCTATCGCGCCACCGGCGATACGTCGGCTCTCTACTTCGCGTCCACGTCGTACGGAGGCGTCGCGTATTTCACGCCGCCGCTGCGATCGCTCAATGCGTCGGGTGACGACGCGCGCCTCACGGTCTTCGACACGACGTCCGGCCCGGTGCCGATCGCGATCGGCGGCCGGCACATCATCGTCGCCGCGGCGACACCCGGTGGGACGCGCCCCGTCGGCGAGGTATACGACCTCGAGAACGACAGCACCGTGACGCTCGTGGCGCGCGACTCCACCACGCCATTGTGGAGCACGCACATTCCCGCGGACGCGCGCGGCGCGCGCACGAACGCCGGCGGAACGATCGCCGCGGGGGCGATGACCTTTCGCGGGGGCATCGCGGGACTCTACGCTCCGTTGAGCCCGGGCTTTCGCCAGGTCGCGTTCTCGTACGACCTCCCGACGAAATCTTTTCCGCTCTCCATTCCGCTCGAGCGTCCGACCGGTCTGCTGGAGATCATGGTCGAAGACACACGCGCCCGCGTGGCGGCGCCGCGGCTCCGTGAGGTCGCTCCGGTGAACGCCGACGGACGCACGTTCCGCCGGTTTCTCGCGCAGGATCTCGACGCGAACACCGTTGTGCGAATCGACGTGCCGAGCGCCGGCGGGCCCAAGCCCGAACGCGTGGAGTTCGGCGTCGGCGCCGCGATCGCCGCGGCGATGCTCGTCGCGCTACTCTTCGCGATGCGTCGTTCACGCGGGCCGCTTCGCTTCTCGCCTGTCGCCGCGCCAGCCGCGGAGGACGTTTCGCGGTCGAGCACGGTCGCGCGGCAGATCGCCGAGCTGGATGAGAAATTCGAGCGATTCGCGCCGCCGAACGATGCCGAGCGCGCGGCCTACCAGTCGCGGCGCGCGGAGCTCAAGCAGCAACTCGCCGACGCGCTGGCCGACGAACGACCTACTAGCTAGGCCCATGATGCACCACCTGCACCACCCGCACCGCCGGCTGTACGCGCTCACCGGCGCGCTCTCCATCGCTGTCTTCGCCTGCGCCGGATCCAAACAAGCAACGAGTACCTCGAGCACCGAGCGCGACGACTTCGGCGACAGCGTCGTCGTCGACGCGTCGCATCGTCCGTCGCGCATCGTCTCGCTCAACCCGACCACCACCGAGATCCTCTTCGCCATCGGCGCGGGAAATCGCGTGGTCGGGCGCTCGACGTACGACGTTTTTCCCGGCGAAGCCAAGAGCGTCACCGACGTCGGCATGCCGCTTCGCCCCAACATCGAAGCCGTGCTCGCCGTTCATCCGGATCTCGTGATCCTCTACGCGAGCGCCGACAATCGTTCGGCCACGCAGCGATTCCAGCAGGCGGGCGTTCGCACGCTCGCCCTCAAGATCGACAGCATCGCCCAATTCGAGCGTGACACGCGCCTCCTCGGCAGGCTGACGGGCGATTCGGCGGTCGCCTACACGCTCGTCGATTCCGTCGCCGCGACGCTCGACCGCGTCCGTGCCGCGACGAAGAGCCTCCCGCGGCCGACGGTTTTCATCCCGACGTGGGACCGCCCGCTCATCGCGATCGGCGGGGGAAGCTTCCTCAGCCAGTTGCTCGACATCGCCGGCGCGCGGAACATATATGAAGACATGGCGACCCCATCCGCCGTCGTGACCATCGAAGACGTGGCGAAAAGAAACCCCGACTACGTGATGACGAGCCCCGCGGCCGCGCCGACCATTGGCACGGACCCAAAATGGCGCGCGCTGTCGGCCGTCAGACAGAAGCACGTGCTCGTCTACGACACCCTTCTCGTCGGACGCCCGTCCGTTACGCTCGGCGCCGCCGCGCGCTCTATCGCCGACCTGTTGCATCCCGGCGCGGTCCGCTAAGAGATGCGCGCATCTCGCTGGACGCTCCTCGTCGCAGCGCTGATCGTCGCCGGAATTCTGGGTCTCGCCGTCGGGACCATTCGCCTCTCGCCATCCCAGGTGTGGGACGGCCTGCGAGGGATCGGCGACAGTGCATTCATCGTTCGCGGACTGCGACTCCCGCGCGTCGTGCTCGCGGCGCTCGTCGGCGCGGGGCTCGGCATGTCGGGCGCCGCGCTCCAAGGCGTGATGCGCAATCCGCTCGCCGAACCTTATCTGCTCGGCGTGTCGGGAGGCGCCGCGGTCGGCGCCGTGCTCGCGGTGAGCATCGGCCTCGCTTCGGCGTTCGTACCGCTGGCCGCCTTCGCTGGCGCGATTGCCGCGGTCATCGGCGCGTTCATGGTCGCCCGGGCGGCGGGTGCGCGCGGCGATCCGCGCATCCTGCTGATGGCCGGCGTAGTCGTCGGCGCCTTCGCGAACGCCGCGATCATGGTCGTGCTGGCGAACGCCGAGCCGAACATTGTGCGCAACGCGCTCTGGTGGATGATGGGCTCAGCCGCCGAAGCGACGTGGGCGCAGATCGTCGTGCTCTTGATCTATGTCGGCGTGGGCGGAGGCGCCCTCGTGCTCCTCGGCCGCGAGATCGACGTCCTCAGTCTCGGAGAGGAAGCGGCCGCCGGACTCGGACTCGACGTCGACGCGTCGATACGTCGCGTGCTTTTTCTGGCGTCGCTCGTCACCGCGGCGACCGTGGCGGCCGCGGGACTCGTCGGCTTCGTCGGGCTCGTGGTGCCGCACATCGCGCGCGCCGCGGGGCTCAGGCGCCACCGCTCTCTTCTCATCGGCAGCGCGCTGAACGGCGCGACGCTCGTCGTTGTCGCGGATCTTCTGGGACGCATCCTCCGCCCGCCGGCCGAGCTTCCCCTCGGCGCGGTGACGGCGCTGGTCGGTGTTCCGTTCTTTCTGCTCAAGCTCCGGCGACTCACGTGATTCGCTTCGACGACGTCGCCGTCCGCTACCCGCGCTCGGAGATCGACGCGCTCGCGGGAGTCACCCTAGAGGCACCCAGCGGCGCGATTACCGCCGTCGTCGGTCCCAATGGCAGCGGCAAGAGCACGCTCGTGCGCGCGCTCGTCGGTCGCGTCGCCGTCACACGCGGTGCCATCAGCGTGGACGGTGATCCGCTCGCGTCGCTCTCGCGCCCCGTCATCGCGCGACGCATCGCGGTCGTGAGCCAGCGCGAAGACCTCGCGTTTCCCGTCACCGTCGCCGACTACGTGACGCTCGGTCGCTTCCCGCACCTCGGCATCTGGCACGCCGCGAGGTCGGAGGACCATCGCGCGATCGCCGACTCACTGCGCGAGGCGGGGGTCGAGTCGCTCACGGCACGTCGCATCGACGCGCTCTCGGGCGGCGAGTGGCAGCGAGTCCGTCTCGCGCGCGCTCTCGCCCAGGGCGGCACCGCGCTCGTCCTCGACGAGCCCACTGCGTTCCTCGACGTGGCGCACGAGATGGCCGTCTTCGAGCTGCTCCATCGCCTCGCCGGAGCAGGGCAGGCGGTGCTGCTCGTGAGCCACCAACTGAACCTCGTCGCGCGATTCGCCGACCGAATGGTCCTTCTGCAGCGCGGCTCGGTCGTCGCCGAGGGCTCGCCCGTCGACGTGATGCGTCCGGACGTGCTCGAGCGAGTGTACGAGTGGCCGCTCGCCGTCACTCACGATCCGCTCGTCGGCGCCCCGGCCCTCGTCCCGCTGCGCGCAAGTTCGCCCCGCGACCGGGGCTAGCTTTCAGCATGACCCTGCTGGTGACGGACGCGATCGTCCTTCACTCGTTCGACTACCTCGAGTCGTCGCGCATCCTTCGACTGTTGACGCGCGAGGCCGGCGTGCGCTCGGTGCTCGCGCGCGGCGCGCGCCGGTCGCAGCGTCGGTTCGGTGCAGCCCTCGATCTCTACGCGCAGGGCGCCGCCGAGCTGCACACCAAGCCCGGGCGCGACCTCGACACGCTGGGCGGATTCGACTTGAGCCGCGCGCGCCCGCAGCTCGCCGCGCACCTCGACCGCTTCAACGGCGCCGCGGCCATCGCCGAGATGGCGCTGCGGTGCGCCCACGAAGGCGCCGACGCGGACCTGTTCGACGCGGTCGCCCTCGCGCTCGATGAAATCACCGCGGCGCCGGGAATCGCGGCTCGCGACACGACGCTCGCCGCTGCATGGCGAATCCTTGCCGCGCTTGGCGTCGCTCCGACAGTCGATGAATGTGCGGAATGCCATGCGGCGGTTGGGCTCGATGAACCGGCGCTGTTCAGCCATCCGGCCGGCGGCGTCGTGTGCGCGCGCTGCCGCACGCTCGCCCGCACGGGGCGTACGCTGCCCGCGTCGGCGCGCGACGCGCTTCGCGTTTGGCTCGCCGGCGGCTCATACGGCATCGCCGACGCGCTCGAAGCGCGCGCGCACCAGCGCCTGCTCCGGGAATTTCTGCGCGAGCATCTCGCCGACGACAAGCCGCTGCGCGCCCTCGACGCGTGGGAGTTGGTGTAGGTGATCATCGGCACGGCGGGGCACATCGACCACGGCAAGACCGCTCTCGTACGCGCGCTCACGGGCGTCGACACCGATCGATTGCCCGAGGAGAAGAAGCGCGGCATCACGATCGAGCTCGGGTTCGCGCCCCTTACGCTCGACGGCGTCGGTGTCGCCGGCGTCATCGACGTTCCGGGACACGAGGCGTTCGTGCGCACGATGGTCGCCGGCGCGACGGGGATCGACCTCGCGCTGCTCGTCGTCGCCGCCGACGAGGGCGTGATGCCGCAAACGCTCGAGCATCTGGCGGTCCTCGAGCTCCTCGGCGTCGACATCGGCGTGATAGCGCTCACGAAGGCCGATCTGGTGGACGACGATTGGCTCGCTCTCGTCGAAGACGACGTGCGCCAGGCCGCGGCGCGCGCGCTCCCCGCCGCGCGCCTCATTCCGACGTCCGTGCGCACGGGGCGCGGCATCGACGAGGTCCGATCAGCGCTTGCGTCGCTCGCGTCGCACGTTCGCGCGCCCAACCGCGAAGACTTGTTCCGACTCCCTATCGACCGCGCGTTCACCATCAAGGGAACGGGCACGGTGGTGACCGGGACGGTCTGGTCGGGAACCGTGCACCGCGACGACGTCGTTCGCATTCTGCCCTCGGCGATCTCCACCCGCGTGCGGGGCGTCCAGGGACACGGAGCGCAGCGCGCGGCGGCGGAACCGGGCGGCCGAACGGCGATCGCGCTCACAGGCGTCGAGACGTCGCAGGTTCCGCGGGGTTCCACGCTCGTCACGGATCTCGAGTGGCGCCCGACAATGTTCGCGCGCGCAGACGTCACGCTTCTGCCGAGCGACGCGCCGGCTCCGCGGTCGCGAAGTTGGGTGCGCTTCCACGTCGGTACGACTGAAGTCGGGGCGCGCGTCGTCTCCCGCGATGCCAAGCCCGGCACGACGTTCTCGGCGCGCCTCGCGTTCGACGCGCCGGTCGTTCTCCGCGGCGGCGATCGTTTCGTGCTCCGAGAGAGTGCGCCGCTCAACACGATCGGCGGCGGCGTCATCACCGACCCGAGCGCGCCGCGGCGCGGAAAGCCATGGCCCGCGGGCATCGATCGCGCCGAGCGGTTCCGGCGTCTGCTGGACGAATCGGTCGGGCAGGGCGTTAGCCTCGCGTCGCTCCCGATCCGGCTCGGCTGCTCGCCGGCCGATACGAAAACGCTAATAGCCGAGCTCGGTGATGACGCGTTCGTCGTCGGCGATCTGGTGACGTCGCGCGAGGCGCGGCGTGCGCACGAGAGTACGATTCTCGCCGTCGTCGACACGTTTCACGCCGATAGACCGCTCGAGCCGGGGATGTCGGTTCAGTTGCTCCGGAGCCGGCTCAAGGTCCCGCCCACGCTCGCGTCCGCCGCGATCGACGCGCTCGTGGCCGCTGGCCGTCTGCGATTGGATGGCGGCATCGCCGCTCGCCCCGGTTGGTCCGTCACGCTTGGCGCGACCGATGCGACAATCGCTGAACGCATCCTCGAGCATCTCGATCGGGCGGGCGCTGAGCCACCGAGCACGACCGAATTGGAGTCGGAGATCGGGCAGCCGCTCGCTCCGGTGCTCCATTTTCTCGAGCGGCGCGGCGACATCGTGCAAGTCGAGCAATTACGGTACTATAGGAGGAATCACCTCTCGTCAGTTCTGGATCGGATTCGGGCGGTCATGGAGCACCAAAATGATGTGACGCCGGCCACACTTCGTGACCGGGTTGGGCTCTCCCGCAAGTTTCTGATTCCGATTCTGGAGTACTGCGACCGCGCTGGGCTCACGGTTCGGGGGCCTAGTGGCCGTGTGTGGCGAGACGTGTAAAGCTCTGTGCCACATAGACGTTGGACGTCTTATAAGTTGCTTGACAGGTAGCTATTCGGGCCATAAATATCCGAGTACCACCAGCAGTCCTCGTTGTTCAACCCCTTCAGGAGCTCGTGTAACGGTCCTGTTTCGTTAGCGCGGAGAAATCATGTTCCACCGCTGGCCAGCACTGGTGCTGGCGCTTGTTGTTTCGGCGATGATGCCAAAACAAGCGGGGGGGCAGCAAGGTCAGTCGCCCCAAAAGCCCAGTGCAGGGAGATTCGGCAGGAGTTATCCGAATCCCTTCAACCCTTACGTGTACACGAATTTCACTGTTGGTAGTGGAACGTGTGCACCGGGAGAGACACACGCGGTCACCGAGCGGATCCTGAACATCCTGGCGCAGCCAGTGGTGATTCCGGTTATCTACGGTCCGTCCGCGAATTCGACGTCGAGTGCCTCCAGCTCGATGAACGGGTCACCGATCTCCAACCTCCGGCTGGAGTGCGGGGACTACACATCGTTCTGGGACGGTAAGGTTCAGGATCACAGCCGCGAGGCTGCCTCCGGGACCTACATCGTTCAGCTCATCGTCGACGGTAAGCTGGTAAGCTCGACCCGGATTTATTACCGCAAGTAGTCCGCAAGACAACGAAGCGCGCCGAGGAGCACTCGCTCCTCGGCGCGCTTCTGTTTTGGGTGGTGCGCCTGGGCCGGCCAACCCTGTCGTCCAAGAAAATTGAACGCAGATGAACGCAGATTTGAACAGCGATCCCGCGGATGAGAAGCAGGGCGGCATGACAAACCCCTCCCTGTTTGATCTGCGTCCATTGCCGTTCAAATCTGCGTCATCGTTGTTCCCCCTTCTGCCCCGCCAATCGTAGCCGGCCCACGTGCGCCTGCCGGAGCCGACAATTCGGCGCAATTCGGCACCCACTCGGCGGCCTTTGACCGTGCCGCATAGGTTCAAAGCGGACCAGTCGCCGCCGCTTTGGCGGACCGGCAAGGCACTCCCGTTGCCCTCCAGGCGCGCATGATCAACCCCGATCGACTCACCGTCAAAGCCGGCGAAGCGCTCAACGACGCCGTCGGCATCGCTCGCAAGAACGGCAATCCGGTCGTCTTCGACCTGCACCTGCTCGCCGCTCTCCTCGAGCAGAACGAGGGGATCGTCGTTCCCGTCCTCCAAAAGCTCGGCGCCAGCGTCGCGCAGCTGCGCGAGCAGGTCGGGCGCGAGATCGACCGCTATCCCAAGCAGAGCGACGCGCAACCCACCGCCTCGCGCGAGCTGAACAAGGTCTTCGATCGGGCCGAAGTGGAAGCCAAGAAGCTCGGCGACGAGTACGTGTCGACCGAGCATCTGTTACTCGCGCTGTCGGACACGAAGGGTGCCGAGAGCAAGGGGCTGCTCAACACGGCCGGCGCGACGTACGACGCGCTGCTCGAGTCGCTCGAAGCCGTGCGCGGCACGCACCGCGTCACCGACCAGACGCCCGAGAACCAGTATCAGGCGCTCCAGCGCTACACGCGCGACCTCACCGAGGCGGCGCGCAAGGGCAAGCTCGACCCCGTCATCGGCCGCGACGAGGAGATTCGGCGCGTCGTGCAGGTGCTGTCGCGCCGCACCAAGAACAACCCGGTGCTCATCGGCGAGCCCGGCGTCGGCAAGACGGCGATCGTCGAAGGGCTCGCGCAGCGCATCGTCAACGGCGACGTGCCGGAGAGCTTGAAGAACAAGCAGCTCGTCTCGCTCGACATGGGTGCGCTCATCGCCGGCGCCAAGTTCCGCGGCGAGTTCGAGGAGCGGCTCAAGGCGGTGCTCAAGGAGATCACCGACGCGCAGGGGCTGTTCATCGTCTTCATCGACGAGCTGCACACGATCGTCGGCGCGGGGAAGGCCGAAGGCTCGATGGACGCCGGCAACATGCTCAAGCCGGCGCTCGCGCGCGGCGAGCTGCGCGTCGTCGGCGCGACGACGCTCGACGAGTATCGCAAGCATGTCGAGAAGGACCCCGCGCTCGAGCGCCGCTTCCAACCCGTTTTCGTCGGCGAGCCGAGCGTCGAGAACACGATCGCGATTCTGCGCGGACTCAAGGAGCGCTACGAGGCGCACCACGGCGTGCGCATCACCGACGACGCGATCATAGCGGCGGCGACTCTCTCGCATCGCTACATCGGCGACCGCTTTCTCCCCGACAAAGCCATAGATCTCGTCGACGAGGCGGCATCGCGACTGCGTATCGAGATCGACTCGATGCCGCGGGAGATCGACGAGGTCGAGCGGCGCATCATGCAGCTCGAGATCGAGCGCACGGCGCTGCAAAAGGAGAAGGACCGCGCCGCCATCGAGCGGCGCGAGGAGCTGGAGCGCGAGCTGGCCGGCCTGCGCGAGAAGTCGTCGGCGATGAAGGCGCAGTGGCAGCAGGAAAAGGAGATGCTCGGCGGCGTCGGCAAGATCAAACAGGAGATCGATCAGGCGCGCATCGAGGCGGAGCAAGCCACGCGTCGCGGCGACCTCGCCAAGGCCGCCGAGATCACCTACGGCCGCATCCCGCAGCTCGAGGGACGGATGCACGACACCGAGCGCAAGCTCGCGTCCACCGACGGCCGTCCACAGTTCTTGAAAGAAGAGGTCGGCGCCGACGACATCGCCGACGTCGTCGCCCGCTGGACGGGCATTCCCGTCTCGCGCATGCTCGAGAGCGAGCGTGAGCGTCTCACGAAGCTCGACGAGGAGCTGTCGAGGCGCGTCATCGGGCAGGAAGAGGCGGTGCACGCCGTCGCCAACGCCGTGCGTCGCTCGCGCGCCGGGTTGCAGGACCCGAACCGCCCGATCGGCTCGTTCATATTCCTCGGGCCGACCGGAGTTGGCAAAACGGAAACCGCGCGCGCCCTCGCCGATTTCCTGTTCGACGACGAGCACGCGATGGTGCGCATCGACATGTCCGAGTACATGGAGAAGCACGCCGTCGCACGCTTGATCGGCGCGCCGCCTGGTTATGTCGGCTACGAGGAGGGCGGACAGCTCACCGAGGCGGTAAGACGGCGTCCCTATTCCGTCATCCTCTTTGACGAGATCGAGAAGGCCCATCCCGACGTCTTCAACATTCTCCTCCAGATCCTCGACGACGGCCGCCTGACCGACTCGCAGGGGCGCACGGTCGACTTCCGCAACACGGTCATCATCATGACGTCGAACGTCGGCTCGATGTTCATCCTCGAGCACGCGCGCGGCGACTGGGCGCTCGTCGAGACGCAGGTCATGAGCTCGTTGCGTCAGGCGTTCAAGCCCGAATTCCTCAACCGCGTCGACGACATCATCATCTTCCACCCGCTCGGCACCGAGCAGATCGAGAAGATCGTCGACCTCCAGCTCGCCCGGCTCGAGAAGCTCCTCGCCGAGCGCAAGATCTCGATCGAGGTGACGCCCGAGGCGAAGCGCGTGCTGGCTGAAGAGGGCTACGACCCCGCGTTCGGCGCGCGTCCGCTCAAGCGGTCGATCCAGCGGCTGATTCAGAATCCGTTGGCGATGGCGGTGCTCGAGGGCAAGTTCGTCGACGGCGACGCGATCGTCGTGCGGCCGGACGGGAAGGGAGCGTTGGAGTTCTCGAGCGAACCGGCGAAGGAGACGGTGGGCGCGTAGCGCCCACCGGTCCACCGGTCCGCCCTCAGTCCGCGCGCAACGCGTCCGCCGGATCGATCCTCGCTGCGCGCCGCGCCGGGAGCCACGACGCCGCGCCCGCCACGACGACGAGGAGCATCGTCGCCGAGAGGAGTGTCGGCGGATCGTTGGCTTTCACTCCGAAGAGCTGCGCATCGATGAAACGAGACACGAGCGCGAAGGCGCCCAGACCGGTGACGAGCCCGATGGCGGCCAGGGTGAGTCCGTAGCGCGTCATCGCCGAAGCCACACGCCGAGGCGTCGCGCCCAGCGCCATGCGAATCCCCAGCTCGCGGGTCCGCAACGTGACGAGATACGCCAGCACGCCGTAGAGACCGACTACGCCGAGCAGCAGCGTCACGACCGCCGCCGATCCGAGAACGAGGAGGACGAACGTCAGTCGCGCCAACGACGACGAGACGATCGTCGCCATCGGTTTGACGTCGAACACCGGAATCGTCGGGTCGATGTCGTGCGCGATCTGTCGGACTGACACGTCCAATCCGGCCGGTTCGCCGTTGGTGCGCAGCACCAGCGCCATCGTGCGGCGGATTTGCTTGGAGACAGCGTCCGTGCCGGCGATTTCGGGGAAGTACACCGCGGCCGCAGGCGGAGCCGACAACGCCGTGTCGCGGACGTCGCCTGCCACGCCGATCACCGTGTAGAACGGCGCCCCCGGAAGCGGCCGGAATCGCTTGCCCAGCGCCGCCTCACCGGTGGAGTCCTTCCAGAACTGCTTAGCCGTCGTCATAGAGATGACCGCTTCGTTCGCGCGCTGGGCGTCCAGCCGGTCGAATGTCCGCCCCGCAACCAACGGGATGCGCATCGTATGGAAATACTCTCCGTTCACCGCCGTGAACAGTTGCAGCGGTGGGAGTTTGGTCGCATAGGTCGCGTCGTCTTCCGGATACAGAGGATTCTGATTCAGTCCGTTCGCCTGTAGCGGCAGCCGCGACGTGAGTCCGGCCGACCGCACGCCGGGAATACGGCCAGCGCGCTCGGTGAGGTCGGCGAAGAAGCGCGCGATGCGGTCGTCGTTGTAGGCCGGCCGCGGGAGCGACATCCAGAATGTCGCGACATGTTCCGGATCGAATCCCGGCCGCACCGTGTGCAGCCGCTGGTACGAGCGCAGCAACAGCCCGGACGCGGCGACCACGACGAGCGAAACAGCAATCTGACCCGCGACGAGCGCGCCACGGAATCGCTGCTGACGACGGCCGATCGTACCGCCGCGACTTCCCTCGGCTAACGCTCGTACCGCACCCGCAGTCCGCAGAGCCGGTACGAGGCCGCACACCGCCGCGACGAGCGTCGCTACGACGAGCGTGAACGCGACCGCGCTCGAATCGATTCGCACTTCGGTCAAGCGCGGAATGGCCGTGGGCCCCGAAGCCGTCAGCCAACGCACGACGACGAGCGCCGCGCCGAGCCCGATCACGCCGGCCGCGCCGGCGAGCATCGCCGATTCGGCAAAAAACTGAGAGACGAGACGCGCGCGCCCAGCGCCGAGCACCTCGCGCACCGCGAGCTCTCGTTGGCGAGCGTCGGCGCGAATGAGCGCGAGGTTCGCGACGTTCGCGCAGGCGACGAACAGCAGCAGCGCAGTGGACGCGGCCAACATCCAGAGCGTCGACGCGATCCCGACGGTCATGTCGTCCTGCAGAGGCACGATGACCGGAATCGGTTTCGTCTGCTGCATGATCGCCGCCGTCGTGATGCCTCGCACGAAATTGGGATAGAGCTCCGGGACTCTCGGGAGAACGGAGGCAAAGTCCCGCTGCGCGTCGGCCGGCGTCACGCCCGGCTTGAGTCTCGCCACTGACTCATGGCTGAATGCAACCTGGTCCAGTGTGACCGGATCGATCGCCAGCGGCAGCCACACTTGCGTGTTCTGCGCTGGAAAACGGAACTGGCGCGGCATGACGCCGACGATCCGCCGTGTCGATCCGTTTACGTCGAGCGTGCGCCCGACGATGCCCGTGTCGGCGCCGAATCGATCGCGCCACATCGTCTCGCCGATCACGATGACCGCCGGGCCATCGGGGCGATCCTCCTCTTCCGTGAACGCGCGGCCGAGGATCGGCGGCACCTCGAGCAGGCGAATCACACTGGCTGTCGCGAACGCGGCGGCTACGCGCTGCGGCGGCGCCGTTCCACCCGGCTCCGACAGGTTGACCGCGTTCTCGTCGTAGACGCCGATGTCCTCGATCGTGTGCGCGAGTCGCCGGTTCGTGAAGTACGTGGACGCCGATTGCGGCTCATGGCTCAGATTCACGCCGGGCATGTCGTACTGCGCGCTCACAAGCCGGTCGGGTCTTCCGTACGGGAGCGGACGGAGAAGGACGCCGTTCACGACAGCGAAGATCGCGGCGCACGCGCCGAGACCGATGGCCAGCGTCAACCCGGCGGTGACGGTGAACGACGGCGATCGCCGAAGAGATCGCGCGGCGAAGCGAAGATCCTGGCCAAGAGCTTCGATCCATCCGAGCAGCCGCCGGCGTCGCAGGCGCCGACGATCGACCGCTGCGAGCTCTCGCCGAGACGCCGAGATGTCGCCGAATTCGCGCTCGGCGATCTCTCGCGCGGCATCGGGCGCACTGCCTTCGTCGGTCAGCTCGCGAATCCGGCTCTCGAGGTGGAAGGCGATCTCGTCGCCGACGTCGCGCTCGACGGCGTGCGGCAGACGCAGCCAGCGGCGAAGTCCCCGGATGCGCGGCTCGCGCGGCATCAGCCCATCCCCCATTCGGTCGCGTTCAGCACGCGGAACAGTCCTTCGGCGTAGCGCGCGAGGCGCGTCGACTCGGCTCGCAGCTGTGCGCGCCCCTTCGCCGTGAGCTGGTAGTATTTGGCGCGCCGGTTGTTGTCCGAGAATCCCCAATCACTCTCGACCCAGTCGCGGTCCTCGAGCCGATGCAGCGCGAGGTACAGGGCGCGGTCTTCGACACGGAGCGCTTCGCGCGAGGTCTGCTTGATCCAGGCCGCGACGCCATACCCGTGACGCGGTCCCCACGTGAGCGCCTTGAGGATCAGCGCGTCGAGCGTTCCTCGCAACAGGTCTTCGGCTTCTTTCGGCACGATTCCCCTCATGGCCCCCGGAGATTCTCCGGGAAACTACAGTACGGGGCAGCCGTTTGCCAATGGCGCAGCTCTGGCCGAGTAAAATTCGGACGAGTGATCTCGGGAGGAGCGATGGCGGAGACAGAGTGGTGGCAGCGCGGACCAGTGGACGGCATACCGGCGATGCTTCAGCCGGTCGCGCACGTTCTGCTACAGGCGCGCGAGAGCGTGCACGAGTTGACCGACGGGCTGACCGTCGAACAGTTCAACGCTCGGCCCGCGGGCGTGGCATCCGTCGCGTTTCACGTGCGGCACATTCCCGGCGTGATCGATCGGCTGTTCACGTACGCACGTGGAGGCTCGCTCAGCGACGCGCAGTTCGCCGCGTTGCGCCGCGAGGGCGAGCCTCTCTCCGATTCCGAGATCGCGCCCGCGCTCGCGGCGCTCGATGCGCGCGTGGACGCCGCCCTATCCGAGCTCACGACGATCGACCCGTCGACGCTCGGCGATTTCCGTGGCGTCGGCCGAGCGAAGCTGCCGTCGACCGTGATCGGGTGTCTGGTCCATGGCGCCGAGCACGCGATGCGGCACGTCGGTCAGCTTTCTGTGACTGCGCGTGTGAGCCGCGACCTCACGCGGCTCGATGCGTAGCCGCGGCCCCTTTCGACGCTCGAATCTCAGATCCTTCCGACGGCCGCCTTCGCGAGCACGAGCTCTCGGGCTTTGACGTCATCAGGCGCGATGGGCGGCTTGACCTTCGAGCCGTTGAGGACCTTGAGCTGGAAAGCTACGCCGCCCTTTTTCACAGCGAGGACGATCCCGGCTCCCTTCGTATCGACGTAGTACGCCTCGTCGCCGACGCCCGATACCGGTTCGGCCTTCACGTTGGGGATCGACTTCATTCTGCTGAACATGGACGGATCCTCGATCAACAGCGTGACCCGGCGATGGTCGGCATTTGCCGTCGCGTCATCTGACCACCAGCACTGATCTTTGTGGGGCTCGATGACGTGATGCCCTTGAGTCACGGTGACCCCGATTGCCGTACTCGCCTCGGACGCGGTGAGCAGAGAACACGCATCAATGTCGGCCTTCTGTGCATGGGTGGTCACCGGACAGAGGGCGACCGCGACGAGCGTTACGGCCGGGAGCACAAGGCGCATGCGCGAATTCTCCGATTGGGGTAATCTCAAAATGCTAGAGGACTCGGCCGACGCCGAGCAAGCGACCCCAACCGGGCTGAGGTGCCCGCGCCGGGTCGCATCATAAGGATTGATTCGCTAGCCGCAGGACAACGAAGATGCCCGTTTAACCGGTCAACCGTAAGTCAACCGGTCCACCGATCCACCCATCAACCCGACAGCCGTGATCCCCACCCGCGACGACAACGCATTCATGGATCTCGCGCTCGACCAGGCGCGGCGCGCCGGCGAGTCGGGCGACGTCCCGGTCGGCGCCGTCCTCGTGCGCGACAACAAGGTCGTCGCGTCGGCCGGCAACCGCACAGCGCGCGATCGCGACCCGACCGCGCACGCCGAGCTGCTCGTCATTCGTGACGCGGCCGAGTCGCTCGACGATTGGCGGCTCGGCGGGTGCACGCTGTACGTGACGCTCGAGCCGTGCGCGATGTGCGCGGGCGCGATCGTCCTGGCGCGCGTCGACCGGGTTGTGTTCGGGGCGTGGGATCCAAAAGCGGGAATGGCTGGCTCGGTCGGCGATCTGCTGCGCCATCCGAAGCTCAATCACCGTCCGGAAGTGCTCGCCGGCGTGCGCGCGGACGAGTGCGGCGCGATCCTCACGGAGTTCTTCGAGCAGCGGCGCCAAGTCGTTGACTCACCTTCATCTACGGCCTAATTTTCTCGGCTGCTCCGGACAGGTGGCCGAGTGGCTGAAGGCACCGGTCTCGAAAACCGGCATACCGGTGAACCCGGTATCGAGAGTTCGAATCTCTCCCTGTCCGTTCCTTTCCCCCGGCGCGCCTTCCCCCCGATCAAGAACGACGGCGAGGCCGTTGTTTGGCCGACACCGACCGGATGATGAGTTGGTGCCGCCCGCTCGCCGAGAATGGCGTCTTGGCGCGCTCGACGGCCGCGGCGAGAAGCGTGCGAATTTCGGGACGCTCGAGAACGCCGGCCGATTCCAAGCGCACGAAGCGCGTTTGTTTGCCGGAGCCGAGGAGCACGCGGCCCGGGTCGGGCAGGCGAGCGCCGTGGATGAAGCACAGGCCGACGCCGTTCGCTCCCGCCGCCATCGAGATTATTGAATCGGACGGACGCTCGGTGGGCGAGTATCCGATCACGAAGAAATTATAGTTGTCGTATACGATCTCCGTCGCCGTGGGAAAGCGCTTGCGCAAGGCGCGCCGCACGGCACGGATGGTCGCCGCGTTCTTGGCGTCGAACTTGGCGATGAATTCCCTGAGGCGGGCTTCCCCGTCGGTGGGGGGCTTGGCTGTCCGGACGGTCGCTGGCATGCGCTCGCTCTCCCACTCGGAAGATGTTCTCCCACTAGGAACGCGAGCTGAACGTCACCCCGCAAGGGCCCCGCGGCGGCGTCGTCCATTCCGCTAGCGCGGCCGTTTCTGCCCCGATCAGACTTCCTCTCCGTTGCGTTTGCGACTGTATTCGGGAGGCCTGATGCCGACGGACACTTTGGAGCTCGATCGACAATTGAACGCGCTGATCATCCAGCGAAAGACGCCCGACGCGTTTCTTCTATGGAAGAACGGGCGGGTCGTGCGGGAACGCTTCTACCACAAGTAGCGCGTTGTCGAATGAAGCGGCGCGATTTCGATTCGATGCTGCATGGGGGCGTGCGCGGTGCGCTGCCGCTCCTCGTGTTCGCAGCCGGCAGTGCCGCTGGGCAGCATGTCCGAATCCGCGTCACGGATGACGTCGACGAAGGTCCAATTCGGAATGCTGTCATCAGTTTGCTCAACGACGGCAAGTCGGTCCGCGCTGACGACGCAGGCGTGATCGTCGTCGCGGTCGCCCATGCCGGTCCGAACGTATTCAGCATTCGGAGGCTCGGCTACCGGCCGATTACCACCACGCTCGACGTGCCGGTTCACGACACGCTGAAAGTGCACGTCATCATGAGCGCCGCACCCGCCGCGCTGGACACCGTGAGTGTCACCGCGAGCAGCATGGCGTCGCAATTCAGCGCATTTGAAGCGCGCCGACTGCACAACTCGGGCGGCCACTTCATCACGCGGGAACAGATCGATTCACAACGGCCGAAGGAGACGCTCGATCTCCTGCGATCCATGCCCGGGTTTCGCGTCGTGCGGCCGTCGATCGGATACCCGCTCCTCGAGTCGACCCGGGGCAAGACCAGCCCCGGCGCTATGGGTATGCTCGGCACGGAGCTGCAAGGTTCGGTACCGTGTCATCCGCGAATCGGCGTGGACGGTGCCGTGTACGGCGTGGACTTTCCAATCGACGACATCGAGCCGTCGACGATTTACGGCATCGAGATCTATGACGGCGCGGCCACCCTGCCTCCGGAATACGTCACGGGTGTCGCGGTTGGTGGTCCGTGCGGCTTGATCATGATCTGGACGCGGACCGGTGGCGGTGAACACGCGAAGCCGCCGCCGGGCGAGGGACGCACACCCACTCCAGACGCGGAAATTCAATCAAGAAATGGCGCGGCGCCGGACCTCGACTAGCTACGCGTAGCGATGGAACAGCGCGCAGAGCGGCGGATGCATCAGTTGGAAGCAATTGCAACCACGAACAACAACCAGCCGCCCGCCGTGAAAGTCGGCACGCTTCAAGAAGTCGCTGCGGCCAACTAAGTTAGGACGTTCTTGGATGGGTGGCCGAGTGGTTTAAGGCGCACGCCTGGAAAGTGTGTGTACGGCAAAACCGTACCGTGGGTTCGAATCCCACCCCATCCGTTGCGCTGCTTGGACTTACGCCGCTCGTGCAGCGTCGTGTTTTCGGCCAGTGTTCCTGTTAAGTGTTCCAGATAGTTGGATCACCGACTGGCAGGACCGAGGCGCTCGAGCGCTACTCGTTGAGCGTCTTGGTGCGGCTGTAGGTAAGTGCCGACGACGGTGGTCTCGGTCTTCCACCCGCCGAGGTCCTTCAACTCTGAGCGGAATGTCGCGGAGGTCGAACCGCGAACGCACGACGGCAACTGTGCGTGCCGATCCGAGTCCCCGCTTTGATGCCGGCCGCATCGGCGATGCTCCGCCATGACTTGCACGCGTACGCTCGGCTCACCGGTTTGGAAGGTGAATCCGCTCGAGAGGACTCGACCGGCGACGGGAACACCCAGACATCGCCCGTCAGCTCGGCGACCGCCCGAGCTCGAGACAGCGCGGACGAGCTCCGAGTGCAACGGGTTGGAATGCCCGTACGCGATCTTGTCGACTTCGGCGCGCCAGCGAACGATGCGCTTCTCGAGGTCGATGTCATCCCAGCGCAGCTGACGCACAGACGCCGCGCGGTGCCCCGTAAACCAGAGCAACAGACCAGCAGCTCGGCCGCGAGCGATCTGCCGCCTTGGCACGGACCGTCGCGAACTGCTCGGCCGACAGCACCGGCCGTTGCGGCGACTCCTCGATCGGCATGGCGAGACCGCGGAGCGGATTCTTGTCCAGCAGATACCCGCCAGTCGTCCCGCGCTCGCTCGGCCCAATTCAGCACGGCGAGCAACAACTTGCAATCTTGCTCCACATCTGCGCGCGAACCGCCTTTCCCTCGCGGCCGGGGTGTGCGAGTTCTCCCGTCCGACGTCGAGCGATGTAGCTCGTCCAATCTCGTACATTGAGCGTCTCAGGCTTTCTCGAGGCGCCGAGCCCGCGGAGCAAGAGCGCCACTGTGCGCTTGTCCTTCGCTTGCACGCCCGCCGATTTCGATGGGGTGATTTCTCGGAGGTAGTTGTCAAACAGCCGCGACAGCGTGAGAGCCGCCGGCGGTCGCGATTCCGTACGACCGAAACGGGCTGCAATGTCGTCCGCCTCGAGCTTGGCGCGTGCTTGGTCGGTGTAGCCGAGCGTGTGCCGGACGCGCTCGCCAGCTGTCGTGGTGTAATCGATCCAAAGGTTCGAGCCGCGTTCATAGACTCGCACGCGGTTCCGGCCCCATTCGCCAGCCGAATAGCTCCACGCCCCGCCGTTGGCGGTTGTCGGTTTCCTCTGTGTGCTCACGGTGTTTCTCCATTGAGTACAGAGGCGACGATCCGCCGACGCGGAGTCAATTTGGGCAGGGTCGCTGTCCGATCGCAAACCGTGACCGGGTTTCGTCGGTACGTCCGCGCGACGGATGCGTGGCTTTCCTCGCCGACCGACGTTCTCGAGCTGCCCGCTTGAGACCAGCCGCTGCAGATGGTCGACGCTGTAGCCGCCGATCGAATGCGCCTCGGTGAGCGTGACCGATCCGCGATCGTGCGCTCGAGTGACTCGAGGTCCGCGAGCACTTCCGCAGCGAGTTTTGCGCCGGCCACGGTCGCGCCCCGAACTTTGCGAACACGTCGCGGCTGTGTTCCCAGCGTTTGCGGAATTCGGTGACTGTCATCTAGTCGGCCGGCCGAGTACCCGCCGTGACCGGTGCCGTTCCCGCTTACCATTGCCGCGGCCCGTGCCGTAGTCGCTGTCCTCGCTGTCCCGCAGTTCCGCGAGCGCGTCATGGACGGCGAGCTCCCGCGCGCGCGTCGCGGCCTGGCTCGGCGAAGGAGATTCGTCGTTGGTGGCCGTCGGGCGGGCCGCGAGTTCCCCAGCCGCCTGCTCAGGCGCGATCGCTGCGCCGCACATTCGAAGTTCTCCGGCGCGCTTTCGGCAGCGCGGGACAAAGAGAGCGGCGGGTTGGCCGCCGCTCTCG
>CAVWQI010000010.1:0-438557 GCA_963757185.1 uncultured Gemmatimonadaceae bacterium | reverse complement strand
AGTCCCCGCTTTGATGCCGGCCGCATCGGCGATGCTCCGCCATGACTTGCACGCATACTCGCGGCTGACAGACTTCTTTGCGTCGATGGGCGACGGGAACAGCCAAACATCACCCGTCAATTCCGCAACCGCGTGCGCTCTCGACAATGCAGGCATGAGGTCTGAGTGCAACGGGTTCCGGTACGTGTACGCGATCCTGTCGACATCTGCTCGGCAGCGAACCGTCCGCCTCTCCAGGTCGATGTCCTCCCGTTGGGAATCGTTGAGACCCGCGGTCGCGTTGCTGTTCAACGTCGGGGCCCGGCCTCCTCACGGCCGGCGACGCAGCATCGCCAATGCGGAATCAACGTGGATCCATAGTGGCCACGCGCCGTCGTCGATCGCCTCGCGCGTCCGCGCGGTCGCGGCATCGCGCCGCCCCAAGAGTGCCGCCACCCTGGCCCTGTAGACAGCCGCGCTCCAGCCGACGCGGCTGCGCGACTGCGCGGCCAGCCATCGGTCCAGCGAATCGGCGAGCGCGGTGTCGCCGCGTTCAGCCGCGAGTCCAGCAAGCTCACCGCGAAAATCGACGTTGGCCGAATCCTCGGCGATCAGTTGCGCGGCCAATTGTTCGGCCTCGCCATAGTTGCCCAGGAGCTCGAGTGACCACGTCGCGACGAGGCGTTCCTCCATCGTGCCGCGCTCCTCAGGCGAGCGCCCGCGGTACCAGGCGACCGCGCGCATCGCGGCCTGGCGCGCCGCGACCGTATCGCCGTGCACGGCGAGTTCGTGCGCGGCCCAGTCGGCGAACCAGGCCGGTGTCGCGGAGTACTGCGGCCGGCCATCGGTGAATGGCGCCAGGCCAATGAAGTTGGCTGTCTCCACTGGAAGCAGCATTGCGCTGTCCAACAGTGCGAGCACCGCGGTGGGGCGGGAGAGCGCGGCGAGGGCGCGCGTTCGCATCCAGGTGCGGTTGAGCGCTCCGCTGCGCGGCGCGCGATCGGCGACGGCGAGTTCCTCGCGATGGCGGCCGAGGAGGTGGAGCGCCTCGGTCAGGTCGCTCCAGTAGTCGAAGTGCGTCGAATCGGTACTCCACGCGAGGTCGACCACGGGGTCGAGGCGCTGCAGCAATGCCACGGTCAACAGCGGGCGGTTTGCCCAGAGCGCGGCGGCGGCGACCGACATCTTGTCGGCTGAGGTGTTCGATTCGAGGTCGGCACGCTCGAGCGCCAGGCGAAGCGTCTCGTCGTTCCGACCGCGGCAATGCGCCGTCGCGATCTGCAGCGAGAGGCGATCGACACGACCGATCAGCTGCGGGCGGCCATTGAGCGCGGTGACGATCGAATCCACCAGCGGGCAGTCATTGGAGTTGGCTGCCGCCACGGAAGCGGCGATTGCCGCCGCGGCAAAAGCCGTGTCGTGGTGCGCTGCGCGGAGGAAGAGCGTTTCCGCTAAGCGGGCGTCGCCGTGCCAATAGGCGTCCCATCCCTCGACGTACGCCTGATACGCATCGAAGGTGGGAACCTCGCCGGCTTCAGTGAGGTTCTGGGTGGCCCGCACGTCGATGACGGCGCTGAGGGCCGACATGACACGTGATCGCAGCTCATCGAGCCCGGCAATCGGAGTCTCGACGCTGGACAGGATCGGGCCCACGACGCGAACGATCCGCCCGGCGTGCACATCCAGCACCGACGCCTGCAGGAGCAGCGTGTCGCCGGCGCGGTAGTAGCTGCCGGAGATCACCATGGTGGCGCCGGTGCGGCGCGCCAAGGTGACGGGATCGACCGCGGCGCCCGTGACCGTGCGACCCTGCACGTACACCGCGCGCGGATCGACGACGTCTACGAGGTTCATGCGCAGGATTCCCTGCGCGATCCAGTCCTGGGTCATCCGCCCCAGGGACTGCAGCGTGGTGTCGCCGGTTCGGTTATCGAACACTGCGACGAGCACCCGCTTCCGCGTGGAGACCACACCCTCCGCTCGTGCGTCGATCCGTCGCGCCACAGCGATGCCGATCGCGATGATCGCGATGAGCATGCCGCCCCCGCCCCCGCCCCAGATCGCGATGCGCCGCCGGTATCGCGGGCGCCCCGCCGAGGCGCTGGGTGCTGGCGCGATCATCGCCGCCGCCGGTGGTGCGCGTTCCGCCGCGTCTTCGCTTACTGCCGGAGTCGCCGACAGAACCTCGGGCTGGCTTGGGATCGGCTTATGCGTGCCGTCGCGAACGCGTGCCGCGAGAGCTTGGGTCTCCGCGCTGGGCGTCGCCTCGAAGTCCGCGGCGAGTCGCCGCGCGTAAGCCTCATATAGATGAAGGGCGCCGCCGGTGTCGCTGCCCCGGTCGAGCAGGGTTATCGCGCGACGCAGCCAGTGTTCGTCACCGGGCTTCAGACTGCACGCCCGCTGCGCCCAATACGCCGCTCCAGCGAAGTTGCCCGCCTGTTCGTCTCGCTGGACCAGCGCCTCGATCGCGCGCACCGCCAGTTCGGTAACGCGCCGTCGCTCGCCGGCAAGCCATTCCTCAAAGGTCTCGCCGGCGTTCGCGAAATGGATCCCGGCTAGCAATTCGCCCCGGTATGCTGCGACTGCATCCTCGTGGCGGCCGGCGTCGACGGCCTCGCCGAGCCGGGTGACGTCGGTGGTGAACACGGCGCCGTTGATCGACACTGCGTCGTCGCCGCGAGTGATGATCACGTCGTCACCGAGCGCTTCACGCAGGTGATAGAGCGTATTCCTCAGCGCGCGACGGGCGGCGAACTGGTCCAGGTCGGGCCAGAACATGGCGGCGAGCGTGTCGCGACGGCGGTAGCCGACGCTACCGAGCGCCAGATACGCGAGCAGCGCGAACCGCTTCGGTTGCGCCGGCAGCGATGTGATCTCCCGTCCGTCCGAGCCGCGGAGGACGTGAGGGCCAAGCAGGCTAAGCTCGATCATGCACGTGCGAATGTACGGTTTCGCATCGTCGCCCACCAACAAACGTTCAAGCGACGGCGGCGCGACACGCGCCCGGTACGTTGGCCGGAGTCATTGACCGCGCCCTCAACCGGAGAGGATCATGTCGCTCGCTCGCGCCAGAAGGATGTTCGGGTCTGTGCTCGCCGTCGGGAGCTTTGGCGGGCTGGCTGCCTGTTCGAGTGCCCAGGCCCAAGATCCATGCGCCTTGCTGTCGGCGAACGAGGCCGTGCCGTACGTCGGACCGTTGGCCACGCCCCCGTACCGCGCCAGCGACGGCGCGGCCGACGTCCGCGGCGATCAGTGTATGTACCGTGGCAAAGACGGGCGGCAGATCACGGTCGTGCCAGACTGGAGCGGCGGTGGAACCACCGCGGGCTCATCCGTGCAGGGCGCGGCCGGCATTGTAGGCGGCGCACTGAACAAGGCCAGCGGCGGTACCGGCGGGGACACGATGGCTCACCGCGTGGTGAAGGCGGAAACTGCCGGTCCGTGGGACAAGGCCACGTGGATTCCCGGTGGTTCACTGCTCGCCTCGAAGGGCGCGCGGTCGGCGCAGGTCGACGTGAGCGGCGCGAGCGGAAAGGAGGACGATGCGATCGCGCTGGCGAAAATCATCATGCCACGCTTCGACCATCCGCTTTCATATGATGGCGCCAAGGCCGTGGCTCTCGTTCCGAAGCCGCGCCCACATCCCGCCAAGGCGTGCGACCTCATTCCGCGCGCGGACATCGAAGCGGCGATCGGGCCGCTTGCCGGCGCCCCCACATCCAACGCGCCAGAAACCTCGTGCACCTATCGGGTGGCGACGGCGCAAGGCGAACGCGACTACGCCGTGCAGTTCGTTTGGCAGGGGGGCCAGAAGAACTACACGATGCTCAAGCACCAGATGGCAACGGTGTCCGAAGCGATGGGCACGCCGTCGAGCTCTCCGTTGGACACCATGAAGCCGCCGCCGCAGATGCAGGCGATGATCGGCGGTT
This sequence comes from uncultured Gemmatimonadaceae bacterium, assembly GCA_963757185.1. GTDB lineage: Bacteria > Gemmatimonadota > Gemmatimonadetes > Gemmatimonadales > Gemmatimonadaceae > JAQBQB01. Next base: position 434,646 of record CAVWQI010000010.1, on the reverse strand, counting down.
TGATGAAGATGGTCGGCGGCTCCGCGGCCAAGGGGAAGGCGTCGGGCGCCGCATCCACGGTCGGCTTCCGGACCGACACCACACTCGCCGGGCCGTGGGACAACGCCTCGCTCCTCCACGGCACGCAGCTCATCGCGGTGCGGCACGACGTGTTCGTCGGCATGGGACTCCAGTCGGCGGACTACGAAAAGGCCAAGGCGCTGCTGGCCGCGATCTGCTCGCGGCTGTGACATCGCCAACCATTCAACAACCTTGATCGGAGACGTCCAATGACACTCCACTCGACGACCTAGCCACCCCAGACCTCGAGACAACGATGTTCCGAGTCTCATCGGTAGTTTTGGCATCCACGTGTGTCGTCTCGGTCTTGGCCGCTTGTTCCCGGCCGGGCGCCGCGGCGCAGTCAAGCGCTTCGGCGACTTCGGCGACGGCGGGCGGCAGCGCCTGCACCCGAAAGCTGCTGTCGGTCGCTGACGTCGCCGGCATCCTGCGCGAGCCGATCACCGGCACCGAGGAGATCGCCGGTGACAACGCGAGCACCTGCAAGTTCACCACGGCGAGCTTCCCGTCGATCTCCGTGACGCTCCGTCCCGGCGTGGGCAAGGCAAGCCTCGCGGTCTGGAAGAGCGGGCGGATGCCAACCGCGTCGACATCGCTGGCCGGTGTCGGCGACGAGGCGGTGTGGGTGACCGATCTCAACGAAGTGGTCTCCGAAAAGAACAACCTGCTGTGCGACATCTTGGCCGAGGGAATCGCCAAGGATCTCGTCGGGTCTGTCGCCCTCGAGCAGCAGAAAATCGGCGCGCTGTGCAACAAGATCTTCGCGGCCGTGAAGTGATTTCGCGCAACCGCGACCACCATTGCATCACCGAATTCGGCAGCACGAAGACCGAGGCGGGCTTCCGCGCACGCTATGCGATGAGTCCCTACGCCAACGTCAAGGATGGCGCGATGTATCCCGCCGTGCTGGTCACCACCGGGATCAACGATCCCCGCGTCGAGCCGTGGGAGGAAGCCAAGTTCGCGGCGCGCCTGCAGGCGGCGACGGCGAGTGGAAAGCCGGTATTCCGGCGAGTGGATTACACCGCCGGCCACGGGGTCGCGTCGAATCATGAACAGGCTCTGGAGCAGTCGGTCGACACGTGGAGCTTCGTGCTTTGGCAGACCGGCCACCCGGCGTTTCAGCCTCTCAAGCCATGTGACGCGTCCTACAGGCTTAGCGGCGAATGCGAGAGGGTCAACGCGCCGTGTGCCTTACCTGAGCAATAGGAGACCGACATGCCGCGTCCGACGGACGATCGCATGAACCGACCATCGTCGCGCTGGCTGGCGCTCGGGGCGATTTGCGCCGTGCTCTCGGCCAGCGCCGCTCGATCCACCGCCGCGGCGATTCCGCGCGCCGATTCGACGGTCGTCATCTTGCTCGGCACCGGCAACCCGTTCCCCGATCCCACTCAGGCCGGTCCGGCGACGGCCATCGTGGTCGGCTCGCGTGTATTTCTGTTCGACGCCGGCGAGGGCGTCATGCGGCGCATGCGTGCCGCCCAGCTACCCCTCGGTGGTCCGACGGCCCTCTTCATCACGCACCTCCATACCGACCACACGCTCGGCTATCCCGATGTGATCTTCACGACCTGGGGGCCTGGGCGCCGCAAGACCCCGCTCGAGGTGTACGGCCCGCACGGCCTCCAAGCGATGACCGACCACATCATCGCCGCGTGGAAGGAGGACATCGACGTGCGTACCAATGGACTCGCGCAGCTGACGCCCAACGGCTACGCCGTCCACGTGCACGAGATCTCGCCGGGGGTCGTGTACGACAGCGCGGGCGTCAAGATCACGGCCATTCCGGTGCTGCACGGCAGCTGGAAGGAAGCGTACGGCTATCGTGTCGATACGCCGGACCGCTCGATCGTCCTGTCGGGCGACACGCGGCCGTCGCGCGCCCTCGAGCAGGCTGCACGCGATGTGGATGTCCTCATTCACGAAGTGTATCGGGAAGCCGACGATCTCGTCGGGGCGCCCACCCCAGCGGACGGCCCAATCGCCTATCGGCGCGCGTTCCACACGAGCGACGTGGAGCTCGGCCGCTTGGCCGCGGCCGCCAAGCCGAAGATGCTCGTGCTCTACCACCACGCCGTACAGGCGGACGGAGGCGAGAAGATCATTGCGAGGATTCGCGGCCAGGGATATCAGGGGCGCATTCTGTTCGGCAAAGATCTCGATCGCTTCTGAGCAGCCCTACGAGGGGGAGTCAATGCGAGGAGTGATTGAAGGCCGGTTCGGTCTGACTTACGTCATCTTGGTCTTTGGAGCGCTGTTGACGGTCAACGCGCCGTGTGGTGCGCAGCTATCGCCCGCCCAGCGCGACAGCGTCGAAACCCAGGTTCAGGCTGCGCTCGACTCGTTGACCGACGCATGGCGGCACTGGGACGTGGACGGCATGATGCGGTTCTACCTCGACTCCGCACTCGTTGCCGCAAACGGTCGGCTCACCAGCCAAAGCGAGCATCGCGCGGCCAGTGCTCGCCGCACGGGCGTTCTCGGCCAAAAGATCGGTGCGTTTCGACCGATTCGATTCGACGTCCTCAGCCGAGATGCGGTGGTGGTCAGCTGGGTGAATGCGTTCGCCGCGATCGACACGGGAGGACGCGTGCGGCCAGCCATGATTGCCGCAACCACGGACGTCTGGGTACGGCGCGGTGGCGCTTGGCGGATACTGATCCAGCACGAGTCGACACGGCCAGCGCCCGACAGTGCGGCTTTTCTGCCGCACGTTGCGCACGGTGCGGATGTGAAAAGAGGAAGAACATGACACGGATCGTCGGCACGTTCTCGTGCGGCGCCTTCTGGTCCATCCTCGCGTCGATCGCCGCCGGATGCGCTGGCTCGTCGCCGTTCGGGTCGACGACGGCTGCCCCCATGCAGGGCATGCCCGACATGTCGGCCCCGCTGATCGCCGCGCCTTCGCCGGACCCGCGCGTCGGTCTCAAGGCGGGCTTCCAGGATGCCGGTGAGGCGATTTGGAATCTGCGCCTCGTGTCGCACGCGCCGTCGCCGCAAGGGTTCGCCGCCGTCGGCGGCTACTTCGGGGAGACCGATCTGGCGTTCCACGGTCAGGACGTGATGCAGGGCAACTACAATGGCTTCCAGATCTGGGACGTCTCCGATCCGGTGCATCCGCGGCTGCGCGACGCGACCATCTGTCCGGCGGCGCAGAGCGACGTCTCCGTGTACAAGAATCTCCTCTTCGTCTCTGCCGAAGCACCGACCGCCCGGTTGGACTGCGGGACGCAGGCGCCGCGTGAGGTCGTGAGCCGCGATCGAATCCGCGGGCTGCGCATCTTCGACATCACCGACATCGATCATCCGAAGTATCTGGCGAACGTGCAGACCTGCCGCGGATCGCACACGCACACGGTCGTCAACGATCCGAAGGATGATCAGAACGTCTACGTCTACATCTCCGCCATAGCGGCAAAGCGCCCCTCGGAGGAGCTGGCGCGGTGCAACGGCAACCCCTGGGACCCGAACACCTCCGACTTTCGTATCGAAGTCATCAAAATTCCGCTCGCGCATCCCGAGAACGCTGCAGTCGTGAGCTCACCGGCGATTTTCGCCGATCCGACGACCGGCAATGCGGACGGGCTGGTGGATGAGCGCGGTCACGGCGCATCGCCGGTCGACACGGCGGCAATGCGCGCCCAATTCCGTGCGTTCGCCGCGGCGCGACAGGGCATCACGCCCCTGACGGCGACATCAACCGCCGTAGACACCGGACGGTGCGCGGCGTCCATCGACTCCCTGGCGAAGGCGCACGGCACGACCCCGGGCGAGATAGCTCGCTCGCTCCTCGGGCGAGGCGGTCGCGGAGGCGGCCCGTGCGGTCCTGCGTCCGCCGGACCCCTGCTACGCGCCCTGTATGCGCTGGGGCCGCCCGTGACGCATGAAGACTCGGCACGGGTGAACTTCATCAACGCGGTGCGAGCCCTCGCCGCGTTGACGCCGCAATCGAGCAAGTCCGATTCCACATCGTATCGCACGCGCGTCGACGCGCTCGCCAAACAGTACGGCGTCAGGTCGCCGTTCGCGCCGCGCACGATCACGGTGTGTCACGGCATCACCGTCTATCCGGCGGTCGGACTCGCCGCCGGCGCGTGCGCTGGCATGGGATTGCTGCTCGACATCCACGACACGCCGCATCCGAAACGCATCGCCGCGGTGGCGGACTCGAATTTCTCCTTCTGGCACTCGGCCACGTTCAGCAACGATGGCTCGATGGTCCTGTTCTCGGACGAGTGGGGCGGCGGTGGCGCGGCCTACTGCCGCGCTGGCGATCCGAAGAACTGGGGCGCCGATGCGATCTTCAGGATCGAGAACGGGAAGATGGTGTTCCAGAGTTATTACAAGATGCCCGCGCCGCAAACGGAGTTCGAAAACTGCGTGGCGCACAACGGATCGCTCATTCCCATCCCCGGCCGCACCATCATGGTGCAGGCCTGGTACCAGGGCGGCCTGTCGATCGTCGAGTGGACCGACCCCAAGCATCCGCACGAGCTGGCGTTCTTCGATCGTGGCCCGCTCGACGCCACGCGTCTGGTGCACGGCGGTTTCTGGTCCGCCTACTGGTACAACGGACACATCTACGGCTCCGAGATCAAGCGCGGCATCGACGTGTTCGATCTGGTACCGAGCGCGGCGATCTCACAGAACGAAATCGACGCCGCCAAGTCGGTTCACATGGACTTCCTGAACGTGCAGGATCAACCGAAGTTCGTTTGGCCGCCGACGTTCGCGCTCGCTCGCGCCTACACGGACCAGCTCGAGCGCTGGCACGGGCTCAGCGCGGACAGAGTCGCTGCGGTTCGCACGGCGCTGTCGGGTGCGGAAGCCGCGGGCGGAGCCGTACGCCGCGATGCGCTCAACGCATCGGCTGGACAGGTTCGGGGTTACGCCGGCAGCTCGACCGATCCGCAGCGCGTGCAATGGTTGGCGACCTCGATTAGCGATCTCGCGAGGGCCAATTGACGAAACGAGCTCGAAGCGACGGGTGCCTGACCTATTCCAAAAGACTCATGCTGACGGTCCTCGCCGCCTGCATGGCGCTCGCGGGTCGTCGGCTGGGTGCGCAAGACACGTCCAGTGCTCTTTACATGGATCCCCAGCGTTCGCCCCAAGAGCGCGCCGCGGACCTCGTCCATCGGATGACCCTCGAGGAAAAGGCATCGCAACTCGTCAATCAGGCCCGGGCGATTCCGCGGCTTGGCGTTCCGGCATACGATTGGTGGAGCGAAGCCCTGCACGGCGTCGCGGTAACGGCACCACGGAATTCCCGGAACCGATCGGCCTTGCTGCGACCTTCGACGCTCCCGGCATTCACGAGATGGCGACTGCGATCGCCATCGAGGGGCGGATCAAGCACGCCCAGGCGGAACGTGCAGGGCACTCGAACATCGATGAGGGCTTGGACTTCTGGGCTCCGAATGTCAACATCTTCCGCGATCCGCGCTGGGGGCGCGGGCAGGAAACGTACGGCGAAGATCCCTTCCTGAGCGCCCGCTTGGCGGTCGCTTTCGTCACCGGCATGCAAGGCGATGACCCCCATTACTACCGTGCCATCGCCACGCCGAAGCACTTTGCCGTCCACAGCGGGCCGGAGCCCGCACGGCATTTCTCCGACGTCGATGTCAGCAAGCACGACGAGGAAGACACGTATCTGCCGGCGTTTCGCGCCGCCATCGTCGAGGGCCATGCCGGGTCGGTCATGTGTGCCTACAACGCCATCAACGGCGAGCCCGCATGTGCCAACGAGTTCCTGCTCGAGCACACGCTTCGCGGCGCATGGCAGTTCCAGGGCTATGTCGTCTCCGATTGCGGCGCGGTCCGCGACATCCTCAGCGGCCACCAATACCGTCCGAGCCAGCCGCAGGCATCGGCGATCTCGCTCGCACGCGGCATGGACAACGAATGCATCGACTTCAGGGTCAAGGTCCGGGACGACCACGACTACAGGCCGTATGTCGACGCCGTGAAGCAGGGCCATCTTCCCGAGACCGCGATCGACACGGCGCTCATCCGCCTGTTCACCGCGCGCATTCGTCTCGGCATGTTCGATCCGCCGTCGATGGTGCCGTACAGCACGATCGACGAACGTGAGCTCGACAGCCCTGGGCATCGCGACTTGGCTCGCCGCCTCGCCGACGAGTCCATGGTGCTGCTGAAGAATGACGGCACGCTGCCACTGAAATCCGTGAAGCACATGGTCGTCGTCGGCTCCCTCGCCGATCAAACCGACGTTCTGCTCGGCAACTACAACGGGATTCCCACGCACACGGTGAGCTTGTTGGAAGGAATGAAAGCCGAGTTCCCCGGTGTAGAGATCACCTACGTTCCCGGCACGCCGTTCCTATCCGGTCACGGGAATCCCGTCCCGTCGTCGGTGCTGACCACGCCTGACGGCAAGCGTGGCCTCAAAGCCGAGTACAGTGCTTCTCCCCCGAGCGGTCAAGCCAAACCGGCCTCGCTCGCATCGCGCGTCGAGTCGAGTGTCAACCTGACTCAAAGCGACCTCCCGGAGCAGGTGAAGGGAGTGCGCCCCCTCTATGTGGATTGGACCGGGTTCCTGAATCCCGATGAGACAGGCGATTACGTGCTCGGCGTCGAGGCAGATGGCATGGCGCGCGTGTTAGTCGACGACAAGCGATTGGCGCAGAACTTCGGCGAAGCGTCCAACCTGGGCCAAGTCCACTTGGAGAAAGGGCATCCGCGCAAGTTGGAAGTTTCCTATCGCCGCGTGGGGGACGGCCCCACCAAGGTGCAGCTCGTCTGGGCTCCTCTGAGCGCGCCTGACCCGGCCGCCATCGCTGCGGCGAAGAATGCTGACGTCGTGGTCGCCGTCGTGGGAATCACCAGCCGACTGGAAGGCGAGGAAATGCCGGTGGAGCAGCCCGGCTTTCTGGGGGGAGATCGCACCACCATCGATTTGCCCAAACCGGAAGAGGACCTGGTCCAGGCTGTGGCGGCAACCGGAAAGCCTCTAGTCGTGGTGCTCATGAACGGCAGTGCGATGGGCGTGAACTGGGAAAAGGCTCATGCCAATGCCGTTCTGGAAGCGTGGTATCCCGGCGAAGAAGGCGGGACCGCGATTGCGGAAACGCTGAGCGGAAAGAACAACCCCGCCGGACGGCTTCCCGTGACCTTCTATAAGGATGTGGCCCAACTACCTCATTTCGAGAACTACTCGATGAGCGGTCGCACCTACCGGTATTTCAAGGGCGAACCTCTCTGGCCTTTTGGCTTCGGCCTGAGCTACTCGACGTTCAGCTACGGCGACCTCGCGCTGCCGGACACGCTGATCAGTGCTGGCGATGCGCTGAATGCATCGGTGACCGTGACGAATACCGGCAAGATCGCCGGCGATGAGGTGGTGCAGCTCTATCTGACGTATCCCGAAGTTCCGGGCGCGCCGATCCGAGCACTGCGCGGGTTTGAACGCATCCATCTCGAACCAGGCGGTAGCCAGAAAGTGCAGTTTCACCTGGCGCCACGTGATCTGAGCATGGTGACCGAGGCTGGCGACATCGTCGTCGCTGAAGGGCAGTACACGGCGTCGATCGGCGGCGGTCAGCCCGGAACGACTGCGCCGACGGTCAGCGGAGCGTTTCGAGTGAAGGGTTCGAAAATTCTTCCGGAGTAGGGAGTGCAACGCCTGACCTGCCCAACGGCCGCAGTGACCACCGGTCTCACGAGCATTCTTGATCATGTCCGCTAGGCGGAATCAGAAGCCGTCGAATCGGCTCGCCGCGCTGCTCGTGGCTGCGCTCTTCACGGCGTGCGTCCCCGCACTGCGCGCACGACCGACTAGCGAATTGAATTGGACCGTGACAGGCGGTGATCCGGGCAACACGCGGTACTCCACCCTTCGGCAAATCGGTCGTGAGAACGTCAGTCGCCTCGAAGTGGCCTGGACCTATCACACGGGCGACGGAGTGCCCGGCGGACAGATTCAAGCGACACCGATCGTCGTCAATGGCGTTCTATTCTCCACCACGCCAGCGGGCAAAGTCTTCGCGCTTCGCGCGGCCACTGGCGAGGAGATTTGGAAGTTCGATCCCTTCGCCGGCGAGCACCTCGAGGCCAGTGTCAATCGTGGCGTCGTCTATTGGGAGGGGCACGTCCAGGGCGGCGCGGATCGCCGGATCCTGTTCACCGCAGGCTCGCGCCTCTACGCCCTCGACGCGGCGACCGGAGCTCCAAAGAGCGAGTTTGGCAATGGCGGATGGATCGACCTGGCGATGGGACTAGGTCGCGACAGCGCCAATCAGTCGGTTGTTGCGACGAGCCCGGGTGTGATCTATCGCGATCTCATCATTCAAGGCACGCGCGTCGGTGAGTTCGACGGCGCAGCGCCTGGTCACGTGCGCGCGTTCGACGTCCGCACCGGCGCGATGCGATGGATCTTCCACACGATCCCGCAGCCCGGCGAGTTCGGGTATGAGACCTGGCCAGCGAATGCCTGGCTCACGGCGGGGGGCGCCAATTCATGGGCGGGGATGGCGGTCGATGTCGCGCGGGGAATCGTCTATGTGTCGACCGGCTCGGCGTCCCCCGATTTCTTCGGCGGCGTCCGACTCGGAGCGAATCTGTTTGCCAATTCTCTAATCGCCCTCGACGCCACGACGGGTCGGCGCGTCTGGCATTTCCAGACGGTGCACCACGACCTCCTCGATCGCGATCTTCCGGCAGCTCCGAATCTGCTGACGGTCGTTCGCGATGGTCACCGCGTCGATGCGGTGGCGCAGATTGCGAAGACGGGATTCGTCTTCCTGTTCGACCGTGCCACCGGTGTGCCGCTCTTTCCAATCGAAGAGCGCGCCGCGCCGACATCGGACATTCCAGGTGAGACCGCGTGGCCGACGCAGCCCGAGCCGACGAAACCTGCGCCCTTCGCACGCCAACGGTTCACCGAGGCAGACGTCACCGACGTGTCGCCGCAGGCGAACGCCGCGGCGCTGGCGCGATTTCGCACGCTGAGGAGCGAAGGTCCATTCACGCCAGGCAGTCTTCGGGGAACGATCGTGTTTCCCGGATTCGACGGCGGTGGGGAATGGGGTGGCGCCGCGATCGATCGGGAGACGGGTGTGCTCTATGTCAATGCCAGCGATGTGCCGTGGATCGCGACCCTCGTGCCGACCGCGAGCCATGCAGTCGCCGGCGGCGGCGTCTCGGGTGCAGCGGTCTATGCGTCGGCTTGCGCTTTCTGTCATGGCGCGGATCGTCGCGGCGACGGCGAGCGCACCCCGTCGTTGGCCGATGCGCGGTCGCGCCTCACTGCCCCCCAAATCCACGATGTGCTCGGTCGCGGCAAAGGGTTCATGCCCTCGTTCGCGACACTGTCTGTATCGGAACGCGATGCAGTGACCGCGTACCTGCTCGGACTCGAGACGACTGCAGATGACGCGCGCTCCAAAGCGCCGGTACGCGGGGACAGTTCTCGTCCGGCATTGTCGCGCTCGCCCTACCGGCTCCGCAGTTATGAGAAGTGGAAAGACCCGAATGGCTATCCCGCCGTAAAGCCGCCGTGGGGCACGCTCAACGCGATCGATCTCAACACCGGCGACTACCGCTGGCGAATTCCACTCGGCGACTTTGCCCAGCTCGAGCACCCCGGCGCGACGCCCACGGGAACCGAGCAGTATGGAGGGCCGATCGTCACTGCCGGCGGAGTGGTATTCATCGCCGCAACGCAGGACGCGAAGTTCCGTGCGTTCGATAAGGACACCGGTGCGTTGCTGTGGGAGACTGTACTTCCCGCGGCCGGCTATGCGACTCCCGCAACGTACATGGTAGGCGGGCGACAGTACATTGTCGTCGCTGCCGGCGGAGGGAAGCTCGCGACGCCGTCGAGCGATACGTACGTCGCATTCACGCTGCGGCGTTGAGCGCCTAGGCGAGTTCGGCGTCGACTCGCTCGAAAAGAGGTACCTCAAGCCGTAACGTCCGTTTGCTGCTGTGACACAATCATGGGAGGCTCACGTGGACCGAAGAATCGCAGCTGTCCTGTTCTTATCGATGTCGCTCGGCGTATTCGCGCCGAACGTCGAGTCACAACAGGGCGCGCCGCCGCAACCGCCCGCCGCGCCGGTGCGGCCGGTGACGGACGACTACTTCGGTACCAAGGTCGTCGACAATTACCGCTACATGGAGAACCTGAACGACCCGGAAGTGCAGTCCTGGTTCAAGAATCAAGATGCCTATACGCGAGCGATGCTGGCCGACATTCCGGGCCGCGACAAATTGCTCGCACGCATTAGTGAACTCATCAAATCCCTCTCGACAAGCGTCATCGACGTCCAACGGCTTCCCGACGGCCGCTACTTCTATCGGAAGTTGCTTCCCGGCGAAAGCGGACCGAAGCTGTACATGCGCACGGGATTGGGCGGTGAGGAAAGACTGCTGGTGGATCCCGGGAAAGCCGACGTCGCGCCTTCGAACCGGAGCAAAGGGCGGAATGCCATTGCCTACGTCGACCTCTCTCCGGACGGCAAGTATGTGGCGGTGGGGATCACGCCGGGCGGGTCCGAGAACGATACCGAGATCCACGTCGTCGACGTGGCGACCGGCCATGAAACCGGCGACGTCGTGTTCCGTGCTCGCGGCGGCGATCCTCAATGGCTCGCCGATAATCGAGCGTTTGCGTACGAACGCTTACAAGAGCTTTCTCCAGACGCGCCGAAGAGGGAACTGCAGCAAAAGCGCCGCACCTACCTGCATGTGCTAGGAACGGACCCCCAGAAGGACCCTGCCGTTTTCGGCTACGGCGTCGTGCCGGCAATCGACGTTGATCTCAACCACTCGGCCAGCGTCTGGGTATCGCCCGGCTCCAAGTATGCAATCGGTAGCATCAATTCTGGAGTGTCGCCGAATTCAAGGTTTTATGTCGAGCCGGTGGACGCCCTCGGGACGTCCAACTCCGCTTGGCGCAAGCTTGCTGACTTGTCGGACGAAGTCAGCTGGGTCGTCGTGCATGGGGACGACCTGTACCTGCTGGCGTTCAAGAACGCGTCGCGCTACAAGATCCTGCGCACCGACGCACGACATCCCGATCTCTCGTCGGCGGAAGTCGTGGTTCCTCCGACGGACGCCGTCGTCGAGGATTTGAAAGCCGCCCAGGACGCACTCTATGTGCAAGTGCTCGACGGCGGGATCGATCGAATCCTGCGGGTGCCCTACGGCCCTCGCCCGAAAGTGGAGAAGGTGGTCCTACCCTTCGAGGGGGCCGCGATTCCAGCCGGTTCGGATCCGCGCGTGCCCGGCATCCTTCTCCGGCTGGCGTCGTGGACGGATCAGGGCAGCCTCTACTCCTATGATCCGCGGACGAGACGGCTGACTGACACCCAACTCGCACAGCCTAGCCGGTTTTCGCGTGATGACAACAGCGAGGTGGTGAACGTCAAAGCCAAGAGTTACGACGGGACGTTGGTGCCTCTTTCCATCACATATCCAAAGGGGATCAAGCTCGATGGATCACACGCGACGCGTCTCATTGGCTATGGCGCATACGGCACAGTGTTCAATCGTCCGTTTTTCGCGGGGCCCATGATTGCCTGGACAGAAAGGGGCGGAATCCTCGCGCGATGCGGAGTGCGAGGTGGCGGCGAATACGGCGAAGACTGGCACTTGGCCGGCAAAGGGCCCACCAAGCCGAATACCTGGCGTGACTTCATCGCCTGCGCTGAATACCTGATCGACAAGAAATACACGTCGCCGGCGCACTTGGCTGGCGAAGGGGGAAGCGCGGGCGGTATCCTGATCGGCCGGGCCATCACCGAGCGGCCAGACCTGTTCGGCGCCGCGCTCATCACGTCGGGCGTGCTGGATGCGTTGCGGTCGGAGACGACCGCCAACGGCGTGAGCAATATCCAGGAGTTCGGCAGCACCAAGACCGAAGACGGTTTCAAGGCGCTCTATGCCATGAGCGCATATCACCACATACAGGATCGGACGCCGTGCCCGGCGGTTCTGCTCACGGTCGGCATCAACGATCCGCGTGTGGATCCGTGGGAATCGGCGAAGACGACGGCACGTTTGCAAGCCGCAACGTCGAGCGGAAAGCCGGTGCTGTTGCGCGTGGCCTATGCGGGCGGGCACGGTGGTGTCGGCGCGAACCTACAGGAGGTGGTGGAATCGCTGGCCGACTCATGGAGTTTTCTGCTTTGGCAGTTGGGCGAACCAGATTTTCAACCCGTTCGGCGTTGATGGCAATGAACGCCGCCGGCACGATCTCGAGCGCCGTCCGGCTCGCACTGTCGTGCGGCTGGCTCGCCGGCATCATGCTGCTCGGCGCGCTCGCACCCCGCGCCGCTCGCAGTCAGACCGCGCCGGACACCACGCCATGGATGAACGTGTCGCTCACGCCCGACACGCGCGCGGCGAGCCTCGTTCGCGCGATGACGCTGCCTGAGAAGCTCGAGCAGATGGTCGGCACGCCGGGACTCGTGCCCGAGCTGCCGCAGTGCTATGGGACGCGACACGTGAACGGCGTTCCCCGTCTGCACATCCCCACGCTCCGCATCACCAACGGCCCCGTTGGCGTTGGGGAGAGCGACTGCGTGTTGGTGCCAACGGCGAACGTGCTGGGCCGCGCCCAAATGTCTCGGCTCCTCCCCCACGCCACCGCGCTCCCGTCGGGGATGGCGGTCGCCGCGTCATTCGACACCGCCGTTGCGCGCCGCTTCGGCGATGTCATCGGCGCCGAGTCGCGCGATCTCGCACTCGACGTGCTCGAAGGGCCCGGCGTGAACCTGGCGCGGGTGCCGCAAGCGGGGCGCAACTTCGAGTACTTCGGCGAAGACCCCTATCTCACCGGCACGATGGCCGTCGCCGAGATTCGCGCGATTCAGTCGCATGGCGTCATCGCGATGGCCAAGCACTTCGTCGCCAACGAGCAGGAAACGAATCGCTTCACCGTCGACGAGACGGTCGACGATCGGGCGCTGCACGAGCTCTACCTGCTGCCGTTCGAGATGTCGGTCAAAGACGGCCGCGTCGCGGCGATCATGTGCTCGTACAACATGGTGAACGGCGTGTACGCCTGTGAGGACAAACATCATCTCACCGATGTCCTGCGCACGGCGTGGGGTTTCACCGGGTACGTACAGTCCGACTTCACGGCCCTCCGCAGCACCGCTGGATCGCTCCTCGCCGGCGCGGATCACGACATGCCGGGAACGTTCGTCAACAACGGAGTCCGGTCCGGTCCCTACTACGCGGCGCCCAGGCTCCTCAACGCGCTCGCCACGCACCAAATCGCCGAGGCGAACATCGACAGCGCGCTGGCGCGTCGCTACCGCGAGATGTTCCGCCTCGGAATCTTCGACCGGCCGGTCGTCGAGGCGCCGATCGACACGGTGCGCGATGGCGCTATGGCCGCTTCGATCGGCGAGCAGTCGGCGGTGTTGTTGAAGAACGCCGACGGCATGCTGCCGCTCGACCCCAAGACGCTGCGCTCGCTGGCGATCATCGGCCGCAGCGCATACGCGTCACAGGCGGTGGCGGGCTGCTGCGGCGGCAGCTCGGACGTGGCCCCGCTCTACACCGTGACGCCGCTCGACGGGATGCGACGCACGCTCGCGTCATTCGGCTCGCACGCCACGGCGTCGCTCACCGTGGTCGCGGACGACAACGCCAATCTCGCAGACGCGGTGACGGCAGCGCGATCGTCGGAGGTCGCGGTCGTGTTCGCCGGCACGATCGCCGACGAGGGACGTGATCGCACGACGATCTCGCTGGGCCCGCAACAGGACTCGCTGATCGAAGCGGTGGCGTCGGCGAACCCGCGCACCATTGTCGTGCTCGAGGACAACGCGTCGACGCTCGTGCCATGGATCGATCGCGTACCGGCGGTGCTCGAGGCCTGGTTCCCGGGCCAGGAGACCGGCGACATCGTCGCACGACTGCTGCTCGGCGCGGCGACGCCGTCAGGCCGGTTGCCGATAACGTTCCCGGTCCGTGAAAGCGACCTGCCGGCCCACGCGGCGCAACAGTGGCCGGGGGTCGACAGCACAGGCGCCGCGGTGCCGATCGCGCGAGCGAATAATGCGCCGACGCGCGTGCAGTACTCCGAGGGCCTCGCGATCGGCTACCGCTGGTTCGATGCCCAGCACATCGCGCCGCGATTTCCCTTCGGCTTCGGGCTCTCATATACGACCTTCGCCATCCGAGATATCTCGGTCACGCCGAAGCGCTCGGCGGCCACGCAACCGATCGTCGTGCAACTCACGGTGACCAACACCGGCCGCCGCCGCGGGGCCGACGTGCCGCAGGTCTACCTTGGCATGCCGACCGGACTCGGCGAGCCGCCCAAGCGACTGGTCGGCTTCGCGAAGGTATGGCTCGACCCCGGCGAGACGCGCCGCGTGCGAATCGTGATCGACCCGGCCGCGGCCAATCACCCACTCGGCCGCTGGGAAGCGCGGCGCAGCACTGGGAGATCGCGAGCGGTACGTACGACGTCATCGTCGGAACGTCAACCGACGAGATCGCGTGGCATGGCACGATCGACGTTATGCGGTAACGAGCGTAAGACAAAGGAGAGGGGCATGCAAACAAGACGGATGAAGCGATTTTGGTCCCGTTGGCTTGCGCCAGTGTTGATCTGTACCGCGCTCTCGGCCGGCGTCGCGCGATCCACCGCCGCGATTGTTCCGCGCGCCGACTCGACTGTCGTCATACTGCTCGGCACTGGCAACCCGAACCCCGATCCCACTCAAGCCGGTCCCGCGACGGCCATCGTGGTCGGCTCGCGCGTGTTTCTGTTCGACGCCGGCGCAGGCGTCATGCGGCGCGTGCGCGCAGCGAACCTGCCCATCAGCGGTCCCACCGCGCTCTTCATCACCCACCTCCACAGCGACCACACGCTCGGCTATCCCGATGTGATCCTCACGACCTGGATGATGGGTCGAAAGACGCCGCTCGATGTGTTCGGCCCACACGGCCTCCAGTCGATGACCGACCACATCATCGCCGCGTGGGCGGAGGACATCGACGTTCGGACCAATGGTCTCGAGCACCGCACGCCGAACGGCTACGCCGTCCGCGTGCACGAGGTCTCGCCGGGCGTCGTGTACGACAGTGCGGGGGTCAAAATCACGGCCATTCCGGTGTTACATGGCAGTTGGAAGGAGGCGTATGGCTATCGCATCGACACGCCCGACCGCTCGATCGTCCTGTCGGGCGACACGCGCCCTTCGTCCGAGCTCGAGCAGGCCGCGCGCGATGTTGACGTTCTCATTCACGAAGTGTATCCGGAAGCCGCGAATACCGCTCAGCAAGGGACTGCGTTTGCGGCATACCGACGCGCGTTCCACACGAGCGACGTGGAGCTCGGGCGCTTAGCGGCGGCTGCCAAACCGAAAATGCTCGTGCTCTACCACCATGGGGTGCCGGCCGACGGGGGCGAGTCAATCGTCTCGACGATTCGCAGCGAAGGGTATCAGGGGCGCATTCTCTTCGGCAAAGACCTCGACCGTTTCTGAGCATGTCGAACGTGACGCATTCTTGTCGACCCGAAACACCCAGGACCGGGAGCGTTCCGCAATCGCGGCTTGCTCACGAGACCCTGCCAAACGCCGGCGGTCAGCCGCCGGCCTCATACCGAGCGTTTCTCATGCGACGTACATCATTCTTTCTGACCGCGGCTGCGTTGCTCGTTGGCGCCGCGAACCTCACCGCCCAGACGCCAAACCTCGCCGGCACCTGGACCCGGATCGTCGACCCCAACGTCCCGCCGATGGCGCTTGGCGGCGCGCCGGATGCGATGACGATCATGCAAGGCGCGAAGGCGGTGACGATAACCACGCAGTCGATGGGCGGTAATGATTCGAAGTTGGTCTTCAATCTCGACGGCACCGACAGCAAGAAGATGATGACGGATGGCAACGGCAACGAGTTCGCACTCGTGACGCGCGCCAAGTGGGAAGGCTCGACGCTCGTCACGACGATGACACGCGATTCGACCGCCCCCGCCGCTACACTTGCCTATTCGCTCGACGCCTCGGGACACCTCGTGCTCGTCGCCACGCTGCCGGCACGCGGCGACAAGCCGGTGACCCACACCGTGTCATACAAGAAGAGCTGATCGACATGCAGACTCGGCTTGGTGTTCTCATGGCAGCGACCGTTCTCACCGCCATTGCGGTCCCCCGCGCGACACTTCCGCACAGGGCTGACCTTCATGCCGCGGCGAACGATCAGCGTACACCCGCGGGCCGGAGTGTAGACGGAGAGCTTCGCGTCGAGCTCGACGTAGTCGACCTCACCTGGTCGCCCCGTGGGCCGCAAGGTCCGCTCGTTCCCGCGGTCGGATTCGCCGAGCGCGGACACGCGCCGCAGGTGCCCGGGCCGCTGCTGCGGATGCGCGCGGGTACTCCGGTGCGCGTTTCCGTTCGCAACACACTCACACGAGCCGGTACGGGTTCGGGGGCTGAGCGATCGCGTGCCCGGCGATACGGCTGTGAACGGCCTGCCAGGCTTTGTGCGACAGCCCGCGCTGCGACTCGCGCCCGGCGAGGAGCGCGAGGTGCGCTTCACCCCGACTCGAGCCGTGACGTCGTTCTACTTTGCTCGCCGGCTGCCAAACGGCACGGACACGCTGCCGGAAAAGCAGTTCACAGTTCCCGCCTCGGGGAGCATCGAAGGACCTTTGGTTGGCGCATTCATCGTCGATCCTGCCGACACGCCTCCACCTGCGAATGAACGAATCTTCGTCATCACGAGCTACGCCTCACCGTTGGAGCCGGCGAACGTGACGTTTCACCTGAGTCTCAACGGACTCTCTTGGCCGCACACCGAGCGGCTCACCTACGACCAAGGCGACACCGTTCACTGGCGCGTGATCAACGTCAGCCGTGTATATCACCCGCTGCATCTGCACGGGTTCTACTTCACCGTGAACTCGCGTGGCGACGGGCAGGCGGATACGATCGTCAACAGCCCCAGGCCGCTCGAAGTGACCGAGGGCATGCGCGACATCTCGACGATGCAGCTCTCATGGATCGCGGATCGCCCCGGCAACTGGCTGTTCCACTGCCACCTCATTCGACACTCGAGCGACGTCCAAAAGTACTCGGCCGAATCACTCGCCGTCGCGTCGACCAGCGACATGCCGGGCGATCACGGGATGGGTGGACTGATCCTCGGCATCACCGTCCACCCGCGCACGGCCGTCGCGATCATGCCTCCCGCGAACGCTCGCCGGCTGGATCTCTGGACCGGACTGCGACCGCACGTCTTCGATGACTCGGCAGGCTACGGGTTTGTCCTTCAGCGCGGCAATCGGCCTCCGGCGCCTGATTCTATAGAAGTGCCGGGAAGTCCACTCATTCTCGAGCGGGGTGAGCCGACGCGCATCGTGGTGCACAACCGGCTGCCGTTTCCACTCGCCGTGCATTGGCACGGGCTCGAGCTCGAGAGCTACTACGACGGCGTCGGGCATTGGAGCGGTGAACCGGGCCACACGCGCGGAATGATTCCGCCGGCGGACACGATTAGCGTGTACATCACGCCGCCACGATCGGGTACGTTCATGTACCACACGCACGGCGAACTTGGGGCGAAGTTGGCGCAGGGGCTGTACGGGACGTTGATCGTGCTCGATCGCGGCCATGAGCTGAACACCGACACCGACCGGCTGTTCGTGCTTGCCTCGCGCGGAGCGACGTTGGACGCCGACGCTGCGATCAACGGTCGGGGTCATTCAGCCGACCCAGCATTTCAGTGTTGGAAAGACGTACCGGCTGAGGTTCACGCAAATCAGCCTGGACGACGTGAAGACATTCGCCTGCTGCTGAACGACAAGCCGGTGATGTGGCGCCCGTTCGCGAGGGACGGTGCCACTCTGCCGGCGGCGAATCGCGTCGAGACGGAAGCGAAGCAGCGGATGGACGTCGGCGAGACGTACGATTTCGAGTGGACACCGCCGGGACCTGGCGTGTATGTGCTCGAAGTGGCGACGGACTACTATCCGGCGCGAGGCACGATGTCGGCTCTGCAGCGAATTGCGTTCGGGGTGGGGCCCGTCACCGAGGCCGAGTTGCGCGTGGCGGCAAACGGCACGTCGCTCGCGATTGGCGACCCGTTGAGCACAGCGCTGGCCAAGCTGGTCGGTGCGTACGTTTCATCGACGACCGCGCCGTCACCCGACGTGGTGAGTGTGTGGTCGGATTCGGCGGGGCTCGCCATGAGTCGAACGGTTGCCGGCGTCGAGTCGCCGGCGCACTGCCTGATTCCGTTGGCCGACGGCTCGTTCGTGCCGGGAACGTGCGCAGAACGGTCTCGTGAGAGAAGCGGTTCCGGTCGAGCACCTTCGCTTCGACGGATCCCGGGTCGCGGTGGGCACCGGCGCGGCTGCGCGTTCATTCCAGCGCGTTGCGGGGTTGAAGCTGTCGGACACCGTGCTGGCGCGTTTTGTCGGGCACTACGAGTTCGGGTTCGACGTCGAGGATCGCGACGGCGTGCTCATGATGATGAACTCCGGCCGGCCGGGGGAACCGCCCGGTCGGGACCTCACGGTCGGGACGCCGCTCACCCCTCTGTCCCCCAGCCGGTTCGTCGGAACCGCCCGACCTTTCGATGGGATGTGGGAGTTCACGTTCAAGGGCGATAAAGTCGCGGCGCTATCGCTGCTCGACCCGGCCTATGGCTTTACGGCAAAGCGCGTCGATCATGCGCAGTAACTTCTTCGGATGCTGCCCAATAGCGATCAGTGCTGGGCAGGGAGCCGCATTGCCGCGCGGCTGGCTCGCCGGCGTCATGCTCCTCAGCGCCCTCGCGCCCCGCGCCGTTCGCAGTCAGAGCGCGCGGGACTCGACGCCATGAACGTGTCGCTCCCGCCCTCACGGCGCGCGGCGCACCTCATTCGCGTGATGACGCTGCCCGAAAAACTCGAGCAGATGGTGGGCACGCCGAGAGTCGTGCCCGAACTCCCACAGTGCTATGGCACGCGACACGTGAACGGCATTCCACGCGTGCACATACCCACGCTCCGCATCACCAACGGTCCCGTTCGCGTCGGGGAGAACGACTGCATGTGGGTGGACACGTCGAACGTGCCACCCGGCGCACCGTGGCTACGCCGCTCACTACGGCCGCCAGGCTGCTCGCGGTTACCCGATATTCAGGGACTAGGTAGCCGGCGTACAGAGATGCGAGCACGGCGACCGTCCAGGCGCTCACGGCCGTGGCGTTAATCACCAACAGCCGCGCGGGAAGCCGAGGCGAGCGTCGGAGATCGAGTACCCCCTGGGTCTGGGGCACCTTGGGCTGGAAGCGTGAGGTCGGTAGTTGAACTCTCACCAGGCCACTCACAACTCCAAACCCTCGCCTTAGCTCCCGCGTTCAGAGAGGGATTTCTTTTTGCGCACCGCTCGCGATGTGCCTGCCCGTCTTTCGCGTCGGGCACAAAGACGCGCGAGCAACGTTCGGCGTCGTGAGAAGTCAATTGCAATGGACGGACAGCGGACGTTCGACCGCGCTGCGGCAATTGTGTCGGTCCGCACGAATACCCGGAGACAATCCCTGCCATCGAACGTGGACAGCGCTGCTCCCATCGGAGGACACCAAATCGTTCCAGTCGAGTGGAACGTTGTCGCGCGAGCGCGTACGCGGGCTCCGCGGGCCGAAAACGCCTTCGTCGACGAGTCCCCGATGGCGCACGGCTTGCCCAATCAACCTCAGCAATCATCCGCGGCGCCGGTCGCGAAACACGCGACTGCGGTCGTCGGGAACGGGGAGGATACTCTCGTGCAAAGATCTGTACGAACAGCCTGTCATCGTCGCGTAGTAGCCGGTCTCGCGTCGGCCGTCGTTCTCTTTGTCCCACTTGCGGCACGCGCGCAAGGACCGGCCGGCAGCGACGACCCACCGGGGCGCGTGGCGCGTCTCAGTGCGCTGGTCGGCGCGGTGTCGTTTCAGTCGGCGGGATCCGATAGCTGGAGCAAGCCGGCGGTCAACTACACGGTGACGACCGGCGATCGCCTCTACGCGCCCCAAGGCTCGCGCGCCGAGTTGGACATGGGCGCGTCGGCGGTTCGCGTGGGCGACCAATCCGACGTCACAGTGACGAACCTCACCGATCACTTCGCGCAGTTTGGGCTGGCGCACGGAATGGTTCGCGCGAGCATCTATCGGTGGATTCCGTCCGACTCCATCGAGCTCGACACACCGAACGGCGCGCTATTGCCCTTGACCGCGGGCTCGTACCGAGTGTCGGTCGATGCCAATTCTGATATCACGACTGTGACCGTCGAGAACGGCTCGCTCGAGGTGTCCGGCCCTGGACTCACGCAAACGCTCCGTCGCGGTCAGACGGTTCAGCTCAGCGGCGCGAATCCGATACAGTTGACGGAGCTCTCATCAGGCGCCACCGACGACTTCGAGCGATGGTCGATGGCTCGTGACCAGCGGTACACTAGTGCGGCGCCGGCAGCGCAGTACGTGAACCAGGACATGCCGGGCTGGGAAGATCTCAACCAATATGGAAGTTGGTATGCAGACCCGACGGTCGGTCCCGTGTGGTATCCGTCGGCGATCGCGGTCGATTGGGTGCCGTACCGCGAGGGCCATTGGGCGTGGGTCGAGCCGTGGGGGTGGAGTTGGGTTGACGATGCCCCGTGGGGGTTCGCGCCGTTCCACTATGGGCGTTGGGCGCGGTTCGATCGCGGCTGGGGCTGGGTCCCTGGCGTGGTCGTCGAACGTCCGGTCTATGCGCCGGCGCTGGTCGTGTTCGTCGGCGGTGCTGGGTTCCGCGTCCGCAATGAGCCGCCGATGCAGGCGTGGTTTCCGCTTGGTCCGCGAGAGCCGTTCTTCCCATGGTACCATCACAGCGATCGGTACTTGCACGACGTGAACGTGACCGGCTTCCGGACGGTCGCCGAGATCGATCGGTCGACGCGCGGCGTCGACGTCGATCAGGTGAGATGGAGAAACCGTGAGGCGGCGATCACTGCGGTGCACGAAGAGACGTTGCGGAACGGTGATCCGGTGTCGCGCGACGTGGTGCGCTTGCGTCCCGACGACATCGCG
The DNA here is from genome assembly GCA_963757185.1 of uncultured Gemmatimonadaceae bacterium. Classification (GTDB taxonomy): domain Bacteria; phylum Gemmatimonadota; class Gemmatimonadetes; order Gemmatimonadales; family Gemmatimonadaceae; genus JAQBQB01. The sequence goes on along the minus strand of CAVWQI010000010.1, from coordinate 413,565 downwards.
GCGGCGCACGTAGAACCGCATCCGGCCGTGAATCCCTCGCGCCGCCTGTTCGCGGGTGGCGTTCCCGACCAGCGTCCCCCGACGGTCACGCGGCCGATGATGGTGGCCGGCGGCGCGCCACTCATTACGAAGCACGCCCCGCCGCCTGTTCCCGCGGGGCCGGCGCCGTCGAATCGCCAGCTGCCGACACTCCCGCGCGAGGACGCGGCGGCGCCGGGGCGCCCCGCAAACCAGCGCCCGATCATCACGCGCAATCCGCCGCCGCAACCGCCGCCGTCGCCGGATGTGCGGGGACGCGCGATGGAAGCGCATCCGGGCCGTCCGCTCGAGCCGCAGCAGCGGCAAGCGATTCGCGCCGGTCGCCCGGCGGGTCCGCAGCGCGATGCCGAGGTGCCCGCGCATCCGGCACCGCCGGCGGATCGCTCCGCGAAGCCGTCTCGCCCGCCTGACAAGAAGCCTGGTCGCGTGTAGGCGGCTGTTCGAAAAGAAAGCGCTGGGGGCCATCAAGCCCTCAGCGCTTTCTGGCTGACCGGCGGCCTTCATTTTCGCACTTGATACGGATCTCTCGGCGACCGGAAAAACTGAGAAGCAGAGGTACGTCGAGCTTTTGGGAGCGGGCCGCCCTTAGTAGGGGCCATCTGCGTCGCGGGGCGGGGAGCGCGAGCGCGACGCGTCAGGCGCCTTGGCCGATCGGGACGGGGTCAAATCCCCGCTGTCCCGATTTCTAACGAGCGACACCGCAGCGATTTACGCCTGTGGCGTTTCTGCTCTGCCGCGTAAGGCCGAACTCGGCGCATCTTCGCGACGAATAAATTCGTATAGGTAGTGAGAACCCCCTCGAGGCACACAGAGTGGCCGACAGCCCGTCGCCGCTAGATCGGAAACCATATCGAGCCACAGTCCTTGGCCTGCTGTCCGGCCACTGGGGCATTTTGCTGCTTGGCCTCGTCGCCGTCGGCGCCGAGACGGGCGCGGCGCTGCTCGAGCCGTGGCCGATCAAAATCGTGCTCGACACGGTGCTGCGCGCCAAGCCGCTGCCGCAGTGGCTCGAGCGCCCGATCGCGTCGATGCTCGGGGCGAATGCCTTAGGCGTTCTCGAATTCGCCGTGGCCATGGTGCTGCTCATCGCGATCGTCGGCGGTGTGGGCAGCTACGCCGAAAAGCAATCCGTCACGACTCTGGGCCAACGCGTGACGCACGAGCTTCGATCTCGGATTTACACCCATGCCCAACGCCTCTCGATGTCGTTCCACGACAAGAAGCGGACGGGCGACGTCATCAGCACGGCGACGGCGGATGTCGATGCGATACAGAGCGCGGTCACCTCGGGCGTCCTCGACACGCTGTACTACGCGCTGCTGTTGATCGGCATGAGCGGCCTCATGCTCTATCTCGACTGGCGCTTCACGCTCATCGCGCTGGCCGTCCTGCCCGCGCTCGGCGTCGTCGTCTACACGCTCACGCGCCGGATCAGGCGCACCTCACTCGAGGTGCGCGGCCGGGAGGCGGACCTCATGTCGACGATGCACGAGGTGCTGTCGTCGATGCGGCTCGTGAAAGCGTTCGGCCGAGAAGATCACGAGCGCGGCCGGTTCGAGTATCAAAGCGAACGGATCGTCGAGTCCACGCTCCGCGCGCGAGACGCCAAAGCGAAGCTGGCGCCGGCCGTCGAGATCATCGTCGCCGTGGGCGCCGCGTCGGTCCTCTGGTTTGGCGCGCGCCACGTCCTCGATGGCCGGTTGACCGCCGGCGCGCTCGTCGTCTTCCTGCTGTACTTGAGCAAGATGTACAAACCGATTCGCGAGCTGTCGAAGATGACCGACACGTACTCGCGCGCGCTGGTGGCGTTCGAACGGATCAACAACTTCCTCGCCGTCGAGCTCGAGGTTCGCGATCGGCCCGGAGCGCGCCGCGCGCCTCGCTTTCGCGGCGCGATCGAGCTCGATCACGTGACGTTCGGGTACGCGCCAGACCGGCCCACGCTCGTCGACGTGAGCCTCACGATCCCGGCCGGCTCGATCGCGGCGGTGGTCGGACCGACAGGCGCAGGGAAGACCACGCTCATCAATCTCATGGCGCGGTTCTACGACCCGCTGTCGGGCCGCGTGCTGATCGACGGCGAGGACGTGCGTTCCTTCTATCAGGAATCGCTGCGCGAACGCATGAGCTTCGTGTTGCAGGACACGCTGCTCTTTCGCGGTCCGGTATGGCAGAACATCGCGTACGGAAGGCCCGAGGCGTCGCGCGGCGAGATCGTGAAAGCCGCCGAGTTGGCGCACGCCGATCCGTTCATTCGTGAGCTTCCGGACGGCTACAACACGATGGTCGGCGAGCGCGGCGTCACTTTGTCAGGCGGCCAGCAGCAGCGAATCGCCATCGCGCGGGCCCTCGTTCGCAACGCCCCGATTCTGATTCTCGACGAGCCCACGACGGGACTGGATGCGGGGTCGGAGGCGCTGGTCCTCGATGCGCTTCGCCGGCTCATGCGCGGGAAGACGACGATCATGATCGCGCACAGCCTCGCGACGGTGCAGCAGGCGGATCAGATCTTCGTGATCGATCACGGCCGCCTCTGCGAGCGCGGCACGCATGCGACGCTCCTCGCGGCGAGCGGCACGTACGCTCGGCTGCACGACCTCCAATCGAATCAGGGCATCTCGGCGCCAAGTTTTCAGCCGAGCAGCTAAGTCGACGCTCCGACTCTTGACAGACGGCTCCCCCGCCACGTACCTACCGGTTCAACGCCACGGGAGCCAGATGGCGAACCGATCCACGCCCGCTCACGGCGTCCTTCACATAGCACGCGCAACGCGATGCGCCTAGCGTCCCTTCGATACGCGATGGTGCTGCTGAGTACCTGTGCAGCTCTTGGAATGGCGCAGGCCGCCGGGCGCGTCACGGGGGGGGCTTCGGATTCGGCGGCCCGAGACCGCGCTCGCGCGGATAGCGCGCGCCTTCCTTACACTGCGGCGGACGTGCAATTCATGACGGGAATGATCTCGCATCATGCCCAAGCCGTCATCATGGCGAAGATGGCGCCGACGCACGGCGCCGGCCGCGCCGTGCAGACGCTCTGCGGTCGCATCATCAACGCGCAGAACGACGAAATCGCGTTGATGCAGAACTGGCTGCGCGATCGCAACCGGCCCGTGCCCGAGGCCAAGCCGCTGCCCATGAAGATGATGATGAACGGCCAGGAGATGGAGATGCTCATGCCCGGCATGCTGAGTGACGACCAGATGAAGGCGCTCGACGCCGCGCGCGGCACCACCTTCGATACGCTCTTTTTGCGCGGGATGATCCAGCATCATCAAGGCGCGATCACCATGGTCCAGCAGCTCTTTGCCTCGCCGGGAGCCGGGCAGGACGACGCCGTCTTCAAGTTCGCCAACAACGTGAACGTGGATCAAAGCACGGAGATTCATCGTATGCAGCAGATGTTGTTGGTCGAGTCCATCGAATCTCACAACCCTCCGCGGTAACTACCGAGTCTCGCATGCCATCACTTCGTCTCGCCTTCCTGATTCCCGCCTCGGCCCTGCTCGGCGCTTGCTCGCACGGTACCGCTGTCACGCTCGCCGGCGCGCCCGCTCAGCAAGCGGGGTCGTTCAACATCGAGCCCATGGCCAAAGCGGCGGCGCCGAATCCCGATCCTCGCGTCGGCCTCAAAGCGGGGATGACCGACGCCGGTCAGGCAACCTGGAACATGCGGCTGCTGTCGAACACGCCGACGCCCGACCAGTTCAAAGGCGTCAACTCGGACCTCGGTTTCTTCGGCGGCTACGCGCTGCAAGGAACCTTCAACGGCTGGCTGGTCTGGGATCTTGCGAACCCGAGCCACCCGACGGTGCGCAAAGGGTACTTCTGCCCGGCGTCGCAGAATGACGTCTCGGTCTACAAGAACCTTCTGTTCATGTCGGCCGAGTCGGAGTCGGGCCGCCTCGACTGCAAGGCGGGCGGCATCCAGGAGCCGGTGAGCAGCGAGCGAATTCGCGGTCTGCGCATCTTCGACATCAGCGACCTGGACAACCCCAAGTACATCACGAGTGTCCAGACGTGCCGCGGATCGCACACGCACACCCTTGTCGTGGACCCCAAGGACCCCAGCAACGTCTACATCTATGTATCCGGGTCGTCGGGCATTCGCCCGGCGGCGGAGCTCGCGGGGTGCAGCAACAAGCTTCCCGAGAGCGATCCGAATTCCGCGCTGTTCCGCATCGAGGTGATCAAGGTGCCGTTGGCGCACCCGGAGCAGGCGTCGGTCGTGAGCAGCCCGAGAATCTTCAACGATCTCACCGCGCCCGCGCATCACGGGCTGGCGCAAGGAGACGTCGAGGAGCAAAAGGCGTCGATCGCGCAGGGCAAATTCCCGGTCAGCGTGATCGGCATCAACATGGAGCTGCCAGGGGCGATGGTGCAGCCGCTCCTCGATAGCACGGCCAAGGCCAACCACGGCGGCGGCGCGGCGACGGGCGCCGACTCCGCCGCGCTGCGCGCCGCGCTGCCGAACATGTTGTTGAAGCAGTTCGGTATGAGCGCCGGGGCCGATCGCGGTCCGACGCAGTGCCACGACATCACTGTGTATCCGGCGATCGGATACGCGGGTGGCGCGTGCGAGGGTTACGGAATGCTGCTCGACATCCACGACCCTGCACATCCGGTCCGCTTGGACGCCGCATCCGACTCGAATTTCTCCTACTGGCATTCGGCGACGTTCAACAACGACGGCACCAAGCTGCTGTTCAGCGACGAGTGGGGCGGAGGCAGCGCGCCGAAGTGCCGCGCCAACGATCCGCGCGATTGGGGCGCCGACGCGATCTTCAATATCGTGAACAACAAGCTTGTCTTTCAGGGCTACTACAAGCTGTCCGCGCCACAGACGTCGCAGGAAAACTGTGTGGCGCACAACGGCTCCATCGTTCCGGTGCCGGGCCGAGACATCATGGTTCAGGCGTGGTACCAGGGCGGCACGTCGGTGTTCGATTTCACCGATCCGGCGCACGCGGCCGAAATCGCGTTCTTCGATCGCGGTCCGATCGACCCCAGCCGGATGGTCGAAGGCGGCGCGTGGTCGTCGTACTGGTACAACGGCGTGATCGTCAGCTCCGAGATTGCGCGAGGGTTGGACGTCTTCGAGCTGCTCCCGAACCCGTTGCTGACCCAGAACGAGCTCGACGCGGCCAAGACCGCCCACCTGGATTATCTGAACGTCCAGGGGCAGCCGAGGTACACGTGGGCGCCGAGCTTTGCCCTCGCCCGCGCGTACGTGGACCAGCTCGATCGATCGAAGGGTCTCAGTGAGCCACGCATCTCGGCGGTTCGTCAGGCGTTGTCCAGCGCGGAGAGCGCATCGGGGTCGGCGCGCAGCAGTGCGCTGTCACAGCTCGCCAGTCAGCTGGACGGCGACGCCGGCGCCTCGCGCGATGCCGCGAAGGTGCGGACGCTCGCGGCGACGGTTCGGAGCCTCGCGCAATAACCGAATCCTAGCTCGGACGACGCATGGATCGGCTGCGGCTGGACATTCGCCTCGCGCTTCGCGGCTTTCGCGCGTCACCGGCGTTTTTGTTCACAGCGATCGGCGTTCTCGCGCTGGGCATCGGCATGTCGGTGGCGATCTTCACCGTCTTCCGCACCGTCTTGATTCGAAAGCTGCCGGTGACGGACCAGGACCGCGTCGCGGTGATGTGGACGTATCGGGAGCCGTCCACCGATTTCGCGCTCGACCCGCGTGAGCTCGGTGATCTCCGCCGGTCGTCGCGGACGATGACGGACATCGCCGGCGTCGCGCACTGGGGAGCCGCGCCGGGCGCCATTCGCGATGGCGATCGCCCGTTGAACCTCAACAACGCGTACGTGACCGGCAACTTCTTCGACGTGCTGGGCGCGCGGGCCGTCGTCGGCCGATTGCTTGGGTCGAGCGACGACGACGTCACCGACTCGGTCCGCTATGGCCCGAGCGTCTCGAGAAGTGTCGTGTTGAGCTACCACACGTGGAAAGGCAATTTTGGCGGCGACTCCGCGGTGGTTGGACGACATCTGGCCGACGGGCTGACCGGCTGGACCTATACCATCGTCGGCGTCGCGCCGCCGGGCCTCGACTATCCGTTGAACACCGATGTCTGGATCCCGATCGTCGGCGGCTGGCGATCGTACACGTCGGTGTTCGTCGTCGGCCGCCTTGCGCGAACCAGTTCACTGGCGGCGGCGCGCGATGAGTATCTCGCGATCTCGAACCGCACGGCTCCGCTGTTGCGCGCAACCGGCGCGCACGCCGAAACGTTCACCAACGCCGTGGTCGGGAACGTCAAGCCGATCGTCGCGCTGCTCACGGCGGCGGCGACGCTGTTGCTCCTCATCGCTTGCATCAACGTCGGCAACCTCTTGCTGCTTCGCGCCTCCGGCCGCACGCGCGAGCTCGCCGTTCGGCGAGCGCTCGGCGCCACCTATGGCAATGTCGTCCAGCAGCTGTTGGTCGAAGCCGTGCTGCTTGCCGTGGGCGGCGGCGTCGCCGGGCTGCTCGTTGCCGCGGCGCTGGTGCGTGCCGTTCCGCTTATCGCGCCGCCCAATGTGCCGCGGCTCGACGAGATTCGGCTCGCGGGTGCTCCAATCGTCGGCGCAATCGCCGTGTCGGCGCTCGCGGTGCTGATATTCGGCTTGACGCCGGCGCTCGTCGCGGCGCGGAGCAGCTTCGGCTCAACGCTCCGGCTCGACGCACGCTCGGGCCGCGAGACACGGCGGCGACGCATGGCTCGCCAAACCCTCGTCGCCTCACAGGTCGCGCTGGCGATGGTGATGCTCGGCGGTTCGACATTGCTCGCGAGAAGTCTGGAACGCCTCGAACGCGACGATCCCGGCTACGTGAGCGATCATCTGGCCATACTGGACGTGACGTGGGACATCTCGCGCGACGCGATCGGGCCGGCGAGCGCCAAGCTTGCCCACCGTCTCGAGCTGCGTCTCGAACAGGTTCCCGGCGTGACGGCGGCCACGCCGCTCGTGTTGCAACCGTTGATGGGCACGGGTGTGTGGCAGATCCGACTCGAGAAGGCGGAGCAGCACGGAGCGGAGTGGCGGTCGAACCCCACGCTGCCGGCCGACATCGTCGGCGCCGGCTTTTTCAAGACGTTCGGCGTACAGATCGCGAAGGGCCGCGAATTCACGGATCAGGATGACGCGAGCGCGCCGCTCGTCCTCATCGTGAGCGAATCGTTCGCGCGACGGATGTGGCCCGGCGAGGACGCGATCGGGAAACGCGTGCGCATGCCGGCGGCGCAGGAGGCGGATATTGTCGGCGCCAATGGCTGGCGCACTGTCGTCGGGGTGGCGCACGATTCGCGCTTGCGCAACGTGCGCGAGACGACGCCGATCGTCTACTTCCCGATCGGTCAAGGCACCTGGCAAGGGTCGTTCGCCCTTCGTAGCCCCGTGCCGCTCGCGTCGTTGCTTCCGGCGCTGCGTGCCGCCGTGCGCGATGCCGATCCCGGGCTCACCTTGTGGAGCGCGCGGACCATGGGCGAGCTGCTCGATCGCCCGCTCGCCGAGCCGCGCGTCAGCGCGCTCTTGATGTCGGCGTTTGGGCTCGTCGCGCTGCTGCTCGCCTCGATCGGGCTCTATGGCGTGATGTCATCGCTGGTGCGCGAGCAGACGCGCGAGATCGGCATCCGCATCGCGCTCGGCGCGACGGCATCGGTGGTGCGGCGCGCCGTTCTGGCGCGCGCCGCGATCGTCACGACGAGCGGCGCGGCGATCGGACTTGTCGTCGCGCTGGCCACGTCGCATCTGCTCGGCGCACTCCTCTACGACGTCAGCTCGACGGATCCACTGTCGCTCGGCGTCGCGTGCGCCGTGCTGCTGGGGATCGGCGCCATCGCGGCGTACCTCCCGGCACACCGCGCGACCAAGATCGATCCGGCTCGGGCACTCCGTGAGGGCGAGTGACGTAGCGCGAACTCCATTCCCCCGGCCAAACACCTAGGAGGTCGTGATGAAAGCGAAGGTTCTCCTACTCCTCACGCTCGCGAACATGGCTTTGCTGGTGTGCTCACTGGCTCAGACCCGCGTGGCTGCGGCGGCGAATGCCCAAGCGCCGGTCCTCCGGGGGCGGGCTCTCGAGATTGTCGATGACCAGGGCCGCGTTCGGTCCACTCTGACCGTGATCCCTGCGGACCCCAGGACGGGCTACCCTGAAACGGTGCTCTTACGCCTCATCGACTCCAAGGGGCGTCCCAGCGTCAAGATCGCCAGCACGGAGGATGGGTCCGCGCTGGGCCTCGGTGGAGAGTCGGATCCGACTGGTATCTCAATGCTGGCTCGCGGAACGACGACGTCCATCAAGCTGACCAACAAGGACGGACACGAGCGGACATACAAGCCGTGACGTCAGCCCATCCAACTACGCCGTCGCCCCCTCCGTCTACGTCAACTGACGCATAGGCGGGGCCTCCTCCGGCTACAACCTTTCGGGCGAATCTGCGGACCACGGTTCACCAGGAAGGTCCGCGACGCGACCCGGAGTCGGAGGACACATGAATGCGATCACGCGCACCATGCTCGTCACGGGGTGGAGCGGCATGCTCGGCGGCGTAGTCTCGGGGGCGGCCCTTGGGCTGTTCTTCCATAGAGAGGACTGGATGGGTGGCTACGCCAGCTTCCGCCGGCGCCTCGCGCGGCTCGGCCACATCTCGTTCTTCGGACTCGGCTTCCTCAACCTCCTCCTCGCCTTCACCAATCAGCTGATCGGGCTACCGGACCGGGCGGCGTCGGTCGCCGCAGGTGCGCTAATCGTGGCGGCTGTGGCCATGCCCACCTGCTGCTTCCTCGCCGCCTGGCGACCCTCGTTCCGGCACCTCTTTGCTGTCCCCGTGGTCGGCGTGTTCACCGGTATCGTGGCGACGCTCGTGGGCGTCGTCGCCAACTGACCAGGCGAGGAACGCGCGATGAAGATTGGATTTATCGCCATGAGCGGCGTCCGGGTCCACAGCGAGGAGTTGCTGAAGTTGGGACTCAACCTGCCCGGATTCGTCGAGCGCAGCAAAGTGATCGCGTCATTGCCCAGTCTCGGGCTTCTCACGCTCGCGGGTATGACGCCGCCGGACATCGAAGTCGAATACATCGAGGTGGCCGACCTGGACCTGGCCGCGCCGCTACGCGGTGACTTCGACGCGGTGGCAATCTCCAGCTTCACCGCGATGATCAAGGATGCCTACGCGCTCGCCGACCGCTATCGCGCGGCGGGTGTGACTGTCATCCTCGGCGGTCTCCATGTGACGCTCGTGCCCGACGAAGCGGCTCACCACGCCGACAGCATCGTCGTCGGTGAGGCGGAGCCGGTCTGGCCGGAGGTCATTCGGGATCTGCGCGCTGGTAAGGTGAAGCCGCGCTACCAGGCGCTCCCCGGCGCGTTCGATCTGTCCTCGGCGCCAATGCCGCGCTTCGACCTTCTGGACCCGTCTCGCTACAACCGGCTCACGGTGCAGACGCAGCGAGGCTGCCCGTTCAACTGCGAGTTCTGCGCGGCATCCATCCGACTGCGCCCGGGCTACCGCGCGAAGCCCGTGCCGAAGATTCTCGCCGAGATCGAGGCGATTCGCAGCATCTGGTCCGAGCCGTTCCTCGAGTTCGCCGACGACAATACGTTCGCGGACAAGCGCCACGGTCGTGCGCTCGTGCAGGCACTCCGCCCGCTCGGCCTCAAATGGTTCACGGAGTCCGATGTCTCCGTCGCTCGCGACCCCGAACTGCTCCGTGCCATGAAGGCGAGCGGGTGCGCGCAGATTCTCGTCGGCTTCGAGAGCCCGCAGGCTTCCGCGCTCGACGGACTTGAGCACAGCTCGAACTGGAAGCGCAAACGGCTGGATGAATATCGGAGGGCGGTCGACGCGATTCAGGGAGCCGGAATCACGCTGAACGGGTGCTTCGTCCTGGGACTCGACGGCACCGATGCCGGATCGTTCGATGCCGTGTACGAGTTCGTTAAAGAGACGGGGCTGTACGAGGTGCAGATCACGGTCATGACGCCGTTCCCCGGTACGCCGCTCTACCGTCGTCTTCTCGCGGAGGGGCGGATCATCGAACCGGGCGCGTGGGAGCGATGCACGCTGTTCGACGTGAACTTCGTCCCCGAACGAATGACGGTGGAGGAACTGGAACGCGGCTTCCGCGACCTGATGGTCAGAATCTACGATCGCTCATTCGTCTCGAGCCGTCGCCGGGATTTTTTTGAGAACCTTCGGGCGTTACGGTACCTTCCTCGAAGTTCCGATCCCACCCGGGCGGTCCGAGCTCACGGCAAAACGATCTTCACGCCGTCCGACTGACCAGGCGGCACCGGCACGTACCCGACGTGCGAGCCGGAGGATGCGCCGAGCCAGATCGTGTCATTGACGGGCAGCCCGCACAACGCGAATCGCCCAGCCCCGTCAGCGTGCGTAGTGGCCGCCGGGAAGTCAGGGATCGGCTCGAAATCGACGAACGCTCCGGCTGCCGATTGCTGGCCACCCGAGGTCCCTATCACGACCGAACCGGATACCGACCGCAAGCCCGACGGAGACAAAGCCGTGGGTGCGACTACAGCGCTCGATACGAGCGGGATGTCGACCGTCGTGTCGCCGCGGATTGTTGGTACGGATACGGCACACTGCTGGTCATAGCCGTCCTGGAACGCCTGCAGCCACACATGCACGCCGCTCGGCAGGCCGGAGATCGAATACCGTCCCGCAGTGTCGGCGTGCAGTTGGCCGTGTGCCCACCACCAGGAGTAACCGAACCCACCGTCTTCGGCCACCCATGCGTTCACGTTTACGCCGGGGATCGGGCGCCCAGCTTCTTGGACGAGGCCCGCAATCGCGTACGAGCCAGGTGTGGGAGAAGGGGGTCGAGTTGGTACCGGCGCCAGAGGCGTGGACGGGTCACTTACGGTGGCCGTCCCAGTGGTAGATGGGGCATCGCTGGTGCATCCGGCACCGAGCATCGCGAGGGCCGCGCTAACGACGCCTCGTACCATCAAGGCTTTCGCCCCGGACCGCATAGCCTCCCCCTCCGTGCGTTCTGTAATGGTTTGCCGCGTCAGACCACCATTACTGTAAACGAGGACCGTCGCGTCGGCCCGACATTTACGTCTGTCGGTCACCGAATATCCGTCCCATCCGGAGCGGACGCCGACGCGGGGGCGGACCCGCGATTCGGGGATCTGATGCGCAGACTCCGGTCTGCCGGCACGGCGCTAGAGGACTGTCGCTCCGGACCGCCGACGCTCCGCGGTGCCCCGGGGCTGGGGGCCGCATCTTTGTCGGCCGGCGATCGAAAAGGTCGTATTCCAGGGCGAGGCCTTCACCTGCGGTTCGCGTGAAATCCCTTCGCCGACGATGAAATATTTTAGTCTGCTCTCACTGCTCATCGTCGCGTGCAGCGACGAAGTGTCCGCTCCATCAAAGCGGACCCCCGTGGCGCCAACGACGCCCACCACCCCGGCTGCCCAACCCGGGCCTCTCGCCGAGTGGCTGACCGTCTCGAGCCCGATCGTTCGCGGAAGCGGTACGACCGCGAAAAGCGTCGCATACGCCTCGCTTCCGCCGGGCCACGTCAATGCAACGGACTCCGTCTTCCTCACCAATCGCAGAACGGGCTTGATTGTTTGGCCGGTCGTGATTGCCGGCGGTTTCGATCCGGTGGCGATCGACGCCGCGTTGAACGACACCGTCGACGTCGCAGTCTGGGAGTATCCCACCGCCCAGGTCACACACACTCTCGGCGTGGTGGCCGCGCGAACCGCGCTAAGGCTTGTTCGGACCGACCCGGTGAACGCGTCGAACGCGGTTGCCCTCGACGCGTCGGTCGTCGCCGTGTTCAGCGAGCCGCTGAATCCGGCGGCATTGTCCGGAGGGATACGTCTCAGCCACGCCGGCCAGGACGTTTCTGCGTCGCTGGCGGTCGACTCGAGCGGGACGCGAGTGACACTCCGGCCTCTGGCTATGCTTGCCTCGGGCGAGCCCTATGACGTCGACATCAGCCCGACGCTCGCCGGTGTGACGGGGGCGACGCCGACAGTCGCCGCCACGGTCTTCTTTGAGACCGTTCCGATCGGCGATACGACTGCGGCGAGCCAGGTGATCGGCGAATGGGACGCGACGAGCTGGCGATTTACCGACGTCAATGCGCCGGGCATCTGGGACGACCCAGTTGTTGGTTGGGGGCCGGGTGCCTACTACCGGCTTCACCTCGCTGTCGGCGCAGCAGGGGGAACGGCCGGACCGGGGGCCGTGCTATGGCGATTGACGATGACCTGGCAGCTCGGAGGGGTGGACACTGGATCGGCCGACATCAGAGGAACCGCGACAATCGGTACCAACTGGTGGCTCGGCCGCACCACCCAATCGCCGTGGATCCAGGACACGTCGCCTTGTGGGGCAGGGTGGATTTGCCCGCTGCAGGACTATCAAGACTTTCGCGTGAGTGGGAACGTGCTCACGCTCACCAGGCGCGATTCATCGCTGATTTACATCGACGGCATAAACCCGCCGTGGCCCGCGCGCGAGGTCCTCACGCTGCAACGCGCGACGCCGTGAACGGGGCCGCTCACGCCGCGCTCGCCGGAAGCTATCCCGCTTTCCTGGACTGAATGGCCGCTAGTCGCTTCTTGGCGCGCACTCCGTGAGGGCGAGTGACGCCGCACGCTAGAAGGACTGCGACAGCACGCCATAGAGTCCGACGATCGCCAGCACGCCAGCGAGCCCCGCGAACATTTCGAGCAACATGGCGGTGAATCGGCGCGGCGCGATCGTCTCCGAGAGACGCTCGTCCATCGTGCTGATGGTCGGCGGAACCTGCCCCGGGGCCCCTCGCCGAAGCCCCCGCCTGGGGGGATTCTCGCAGGTCGCGTGGGTTTTCGCACCCTTGTGCGTCGTATGAGCATCACGTTTCCTCACGGATGCCCGATCGTATAAGCGAATCCGAGCTCGAGCGGGTCTACGACGACACCATCGTGGAGCTGTACGGCTTCGTGTCCCGCCGTTGCGGCGGCCGGCGCGAGCTGGCCGAGGACATCACGCAGGAGGCGTGGTTCCGCGCGCTGAGGCATTGGCGCGAGCACGGAGTCCCGAAAAGCCCACTCGGTTGGCTGACGACCGTCGCGAAGAATCTTCTGGTGAGCTACTTCCGCCGGCACCAACCCGCCGCGCTGGATGAGGTCTCGCCGGCTGACATTCTCGCCGTGGTCGACGCGAACGCGGTCAGTGAGTCCGCTGAGGTGGCGTCGCTCGTGACTCAGGCGCTCGGGCGCATTCCCGAGGCGGAAGCGAAACTGCTCGAGACGTTCCACTACGATCGGATGAAGACAGCCCAGCTCGCCGAGCTCTACGGAATCTCGGAGCGGGCCGTCGAGGGAAGGTTGCGTCGCGCGCGCGAACGACTGCGCCGCGAACTGGAGATCGCGTTGAAAGACGGGGGAATGGCATGAATCAGCCTCACGATCCGCACACGCCGACGCCCGAGTTTCGGGAGTCGCTCAAGCGAGAGCTCAAGCGAGCGCATCGCGCCGGGCGCCAGTTCGGGCCGTCGCGGCCCGCGCCCGTGGGAAAAATCGTCACGGTTGTCGGCATCGCCGCCGGCGCCGTGTTCGCGCTCACGACGGGCCTCGTTCTCGGAATGAACACCGGCCCCGCGGCGGCGGAAGCGCTGGCCACAAATCAGCGAGACGTGGCGGCGACGTCGCTGGCGACGACGCGCCAGTTCGCCTCGTCGGGACTGACACTGGCGCGCGCGGTCTACGACTCGGTCCGCCGCGCCTACGCGATGGGGCGGGCCACCAAGGCAGATCTCGACAAAGCGAAATCGGAGGTGGACACCATGGAAGCGAACGCCGCGCAGGTCGAAGTGGACGCCAAGAGCGCCGTCGCGCCGAAGCCGCCAACGTGTCGTTCCCTATTGAAGGAGGCGCCGGTCAGGAACGCGCTCGTCGCGCTGGTGTGCGGGGCGGTTGCCTCGGCGCAGATGCCGGCGCCGCGGCACCAGGGAATTCCAATCGTCGGCGTGACTGCGCCGGTCGCCCGAACGACGTCCACGTTCGGCGCGATTCTCGGCGTGAGCGAGCTCTCCGACGGACGAGTGCTTGTCAACGACGCGGGCAGACGTCAACTCAAGATCCTCGATCCATCGTTGGCCAGCGCGACGATCGTGTTCGACTCGGTGGCCGGAGCGTCGAACAGCTATGGGACGAGGGCCGACCAGATCATCCCCTATCGCGGCGACTCGACGATCGTCAATCTGGGTTTCGGGGAGCCGAAATTGATGTTGGACGGCACGGGGCGAGTGGCACGCGCGATCGCACTACCGGACTACAGCGACGGCGTCACACCATTTCCGATGCCGTTCGCGGCCCCACAGGCCTCGGATCCCAAGGGTCGGCTGTACGAGCGCGGCGGAACGATGGTGCGCGGCGAGAACGGCGTCGGCGTCACGGCCGATTCGGTCCTCATTCTCCGTGCTGACCTCGACGCGCGCAGAGTGGACGTCGCCGGTGTGCTGCACATCGCGGTCGGAAAGAACCGGGGCGATCCTCCGGAAAACGGTATGCGCGTCGTAACAACCATCGTTCAGCCGGTACCGACGGAGGACTCATGGGCCGTGCTGTCGGATGGAACGCTCGCGTTCGTCCGCGGCCGAGACTATCACGTCGATTGGGTGCTGCCCGACGGCAGCACGAGATCGACGGACAAGCTGCCCTTCGACTGGCGGCGCCTCGCCGACGACGAGAAGCAGAAGCTCGCCGATTCGGCGAAGGTGGTTTGGGATTCTCTCATGGCGATCCGCAACCACCGGGTGAACACGCCGGCGCGTGGTGAAGGGGGGGGCTCGGGCGACGGGACGAGCCCCGGTCGCGGCCGCTCGAACGGCGGCGTCGACCCCACCGGACAGGCCGGGAGCATCCAGCGAATGATCTCCGTTCCGCTCTCGGAGATCCCCGACTACTTCCCGCCGATCCACCGCAACGCCGCCGGGCCGGATCTCGACGGCAACCTGTGGGTGCTCACGACGACGACCGCGCAATCGCTCCACGGCGAGTTGGTGTACGACGTGCTCAATCCGGCGCGCGGGCTGTTTGAACGCGTCCGCATGCCGATCGGCCGCTCGATCGCGGGGTTCGGCAGGGGCGGCGTCGTGTATCTCCAATCGGGCGACCGCGCGGGCGGGTTCACGCTCGAGCGCGTGAAGGTCGAACCCGCGAAGCCCGCCAAGTAGACACCTTCGTCGCTCACGAGGATCGGCCATGCCGTATTCAAGCATGGGCGCGGCCGTAGGCGCGCTCTTGATCGCCGGCCAGATGCTGATGACGCCAATCGCGGCGCGCGCCCAGGTGTCGACAGACATAGTTCGCGGCCGCATCACCGATGCCAGTCAGGCGCCGGTGCAGGGCGCCGAAGTCAAGGCGACGTCGTACTTCGGGCAGGTCTCGAAGACCGCCACCACGGACAAGAGCGGCCGCTTCACGATCATCTTCATCAATGGCGAGGGCGACTACTGGATCGACGTCCGGAAGCTCGGGCTGCAGCCGAAGCGCTTCGAGGTGAAAAAGGTCGGTGACGAGGAAGTCATGATCGCCGACGCGCGGCTGTCCTCCGCCATCGTCTCGCTTGACGCGGTGGACGTTCGCGCGCAGCGAACGCGCGCGCTGCCCGACCGCAGCTCGAAGGAGCCCGACGTCGGCGGCGGGGCGCGGCCGCTCACGAACAACCCGGTGTCGCCCGAGCAGGAAGGCAATCTCGCCGCCATGGCCGCCGCGGCGGGCTTTCAGTTGGTCCCCGGTCTCAACGGCGCGCCCGACATGTACTCGGTTCTCGGTCTCTCGGGCGATCAGAACAACGTGACGTTCAACGGCCTCGGCTCCGGCATCAGCGCGCTGCCACCCGACGTGTTGGCGACGACGTCGATAAACCCCTATCCGTTCGACGTCTCGAGGGGCGGATTCAGCGGAGCGCAGATCTCGATCCAGACGATTCCGGGATCGAACTTCTCGCGCCGCGTGGTCACGAACTCCAGCCTGGCGCCGCAGCTCGAGTGGGCCGACAAGCCCGCGGCCGCGCAGGGAGACCGATACACGAGCCTCCGCGCGGGAGGAAACGCCGCCGGGCCGTTCAAGGCCGACGAGATCTTTTACAACAGCGCGTACAACGTCGGGCGTCGATTCAAGGATGCATCGTCGTTGGTGGACGCGAACGCCACCGGTCTCACGGCCGCGGGAGTGGCGCCGGATTCGGTCGCCCGGTTTCTGAACGTGCTTGGCACGGAGGGAATTTCGGTGAATCCGCGCGGACTTCCGCAGCAGCAGGCGCAGGATGTCGCGCAGGGCTTGATCAATATGGACCTCATGCCGAGTGCGTCGGGGGCGGGGCATTCGTTCACGTTTGGACTGGCCGGCGACTTTCGACGAACGAGTCCCGTAGACGTCGTCAGTCCGCTGCTCGCGACGCCGGGCCACGCCGATGCGACGACGTTCTGGGGCGCGAACGCGTCGATCGTTCACACGAACTACTTCTGGTTCGGTGTTCTCACGAAGACGACGATCGGGTTCGCCGGTCAGGGGACGAATTCCGATCCGTATCAGCGGCTGCCCGAAGGCATCGTGTCGGTCGCGTCGGCGCTGCCAGACGGGGCCGGGGGATCGTCCGTTCGGTCGCTTTCATTCGGCGGCAATGCGCTGAGCACGTCGACGGCGAATCGCACGCTTCAAATCACGAACCAGCTGAGCTGGTTCAGCCTCGACAACACGCACACGCTTCGACTCACGTCGAGTCTAGGCCACGACACGTTCAAGAGCGACGTCGGACGTGACTTGCTCGGGACTTTCCGCTTCAACTCGTTGAGCGACGTGGCCGGCGGGGAACCTGCGAGCTTCACCCGCACGCTGACGAGCACCACGCAGTCGGGCGGACAGGTCGTCGGCGCGCTGGCGCTCGGTGATTACTGGCGGCCAAAACCCGGAGTGCAAGTCCAGTACGGCATGCGTGTGGACGGAACTCGATTCTCCGAGCTTGCCGTCGACCAATCCAGAAGTGCAGGCGACGTTCGGCGTTCCGAACGACCGTTTGCCGACTCACGCGTACGTCAGCCCGCGGATCGGCGTGCAGTGGGCGTACGGGACGTCGTCGCAGGTGGCATACGCGCCCGGAGCGGCTCGTCCGCCGCAAGCCGTGATTCATGCCGGAGTCGGCGTCTTTCAGAACATCGCCCCGTCACCGTTCGTCGCGACGGCCATGAATGCGACCGGGCTCCGATCGTCGTCGCAATCGATCACGTGCGTGGGGTCGGCCGTGCCGTTCCCTGCGTGGGACTCGTTTCTCACCGATCCCTCGTCGGTCCCCACGCGCTGCGCCGACGGATCTGCCGGAACGGTCTACGCCACGGCCGCGCCCAACGTCTCGCTGTTCGCCCCTTCGTTTCGAGAGCCGCGAGCGCTGCGAGGCGCCGTCGATTGGTCAGGTCCGGTGCTCGACAATCGGTTCGTCCTCGGCGCGCAGGCGATCGCGTCGAACGGTCTGGATCAGGCGAGCGGGTTGGATCTGAATCTCCGCCGTTCGCCGGAGTTCTCGCTGCCGGGCGAGGGGAATCGGCCGGTGTTCGCCGACGCAAGCGCGATCGTGCCGTCTACCGGCGCCATCGCGGCCGGCGCAGGGCGCGTGTCTCCAGACTTTGCGCGCGTCTGGATGCAGGAGTCGGATCTGGCGATTCACTCTCGAGAGCTGAAGGTGGATCTCAAGCCAATCACGGCGAACCTCCGCTTCAAGTGGGACCTGACGTACACGTTCCTTGGCGTGCGGGAGCAATACCGCGGATTCTCGAGCACGGCGGGTGATCCATTCGCGGTGACCTGGGGAACGCAGCCGCAGACGCCCCGCCATACCATAGATCTGCGCTGGACGGATCTTCCGATCTTTAACGTCGTGTATCTAACGACCGTCATCCATGCGACGTCGGGTCCGCGTTTCACGCCCCTCGTCGCGTCGGACGTGAACGGCGACGGGATGATCAACGATCGCGCGTATGTCTTCGACCCGGCCAAGTCGGCCGACTCACTCGCGTCCGCGATGCGAACGCTCCTCGCGATGGGATCGCCGGCGGCGCGTGCGTGTCTCTCGAAGCAAATCGGGCAGCTGGCGTCGCGCGCCAGCTGCCAGGCACCATGGACGGTCGCGAACGCCGTGCAGCTCAAGTTCAATCCGGCGAAGATCGGTCTGCCGAAGCGCGCGACGCTCGCGCTGACGGTGGCCAATCCGCTCGGCATTGTCGACCTGGCGCTGCATGGAGCCGCCGGCACGCGCGGGTGGGGGCAACAGATTCCCCCCGATGAGAATCTGCTGTATGTGCGCGGCTACGATCCGGCGACCCGGGCGTTCAAGTACGACGTCAACCAACGATTCGGATCGACCCGCCCGCAGGAATCGACGACGCACACGCTGCCCTTTGTGAGTCTTCAAGTGAGCATCGACGTCGGCGTTCCGCGCGAGCGGCAGCTGCTCACCCAGCGTCTCGACGTCGGACGCACGCGCGAAGGAACGCGCTCCACGCCCGAGTCGATGAAGAACTTCGCGACAAGTGTGATTCCCAATCCGATGGCGATGGCGCTTACGCAGCAGGTGGAGCTGAAGTTGACCCGAGCGCAGGCCGACAGTCTCGCGACGCTGAGCTACAAGTTCTCGGTGTTCGCCGATTCGGTGTGGACGCCGGTCGCCGAGTATTTCATCGCGCTGCCGGAAGTGTACAGCCACGGCGACGCATACTCGCGATACGTGTCGGCGCGCGAGCGAACGATCGACTATCTGATGACGCTCGTGCCCGCGGCGACCGGGGTTTTGACGGGAACGCAACGCCGCCAGCTCCCCCCTCAGATCGCCAACTATCTCGACCTTCGAGTGTTGCGCTATCTCCGCTCGTCGGCGTCGCCATAGCCGGGCGATCTGCGGAGCAGGGAGACCGCACGGCCGATCGCCTTGGCCTCGATCCCGATCTGCCGCAGCATTCCAGTCGATGTCACGTCGAAGCCGCAAAAGTAGAGACCCCGAGCGGCCGACTCGCGACCGCTGACCTGCGGTACTCCTTTGTCGTCGAGAACGGCCGGGTGGTCCGGAAGCATGTCGCGAAGGCCTGTGGCAAAACCGGTCGCGCACACTATTGCGTCGAACCGTTCGCGGGTTCCGTCCACAAATTGAACTTCGTGCCCGTCGAAAGATTCGATACCTCGACGAACCCCGATATCTCCGGCGCGAATGCGCGCCATGGTGCCGACGTCGATGACCGGGATCCGCCGTCGCTCGGCGATCGTCTGGAGTGGACCGACGTCGCTCTTCGCGAGGCCGGTCGACGACAGGCTGCCGATGGTCAGGCGAACCGTGAGCCGGTTCAACCGATCGGCCACGCGCGGCGGGAGCGGGCGCGACGCGAGCGCGAACATGGTGATTGGAATGCCGAGTACTTGGCGCGGGACGACGTTGACCTTGCCGCGCACCGAGATCGTACACTGCGCGCCGTGCTCGGCGAGGTCGAGGGCGATTTCCGCGCCCGAGTTGCCGAATCCGACAACGAGAACACGCGAGCCGCGAAAGCGTTCGCCGTTCGTGTACTCGCTGCTGTGGATGACGGTTCCGGTGAAGGTGTCGAGTCCCGGCCACCGGGGCACGATGGGCACGCGATTGAACCCTGTAGCGATGACGAGGCGCCGAGCGCGAAACGCTTCGCGATTCGTCGCGACGTTCCACGTGCCGTCTTCAGCGCGCACGCATCGTCGCACGTCCCGCCCCAACTCTGGTTCGATGTCGAATGCGCGGGCGTAGTCGGCGAAGTAGTCGACCAGCTGTTGGCGAGACGGAAACCTGGGGTACGCGCGCGGAAATGGCCGGTACGGTAGCGCCGAAAAGCGCTTCGGCGTGTGAAGACGAAGCCGATCGTAGTGGCGGTGCCACGAATCGGCGACGTGGGTGGAGCGCTCGAGCACCGTGAACGCGGCGTTCGCGCGCCGCAACACGGCGCCGACGGCAAGGCCCGCCGGGCCTGCGCCGACGATAAGCGTGTCGACGCGCTCAGGTGAGCCCGGCGGGACTACTTCACCCCCCGACGCGGATTGACGGCGATCGCGAGATTGAGCCGCGTGTCGTGCGTGTCGTAGCTGATCTGCAGGTTGTACCCGTTCGGTGTCGTAGTGTGATAACTCTTGAATTGCGCGACGTGAATCTCCGCGCCATCCGAGGTGTCGATCGACCAGGGCAGCCCGCGCTTCACCAGCTCGTCCTTCACCTTGTCCGTGTCCCAGGGGGAGATGCCGAACGAAATGTGATCTATGCGCCCGCCGGCGCGGGCGTTGCCCTGGCCGAAGTTGGGATCGAGCGGGTTGGCGCCGCGGATGATGATGTCGCCGACGTCGCCGATCAGGAGCTCGTTCTGGCTCCCCTCGTCGTACGTCGGGCCCCAGCCCAAGAGGTTGACGTAGAAGGAGACGCTCGCCTTGTAGTTCGCGGCGCCGTACGACAGGTGATCGAGCCACACGGTCTGCCACCCCGTCGACTCGAACGGTGCGGGGGTCGCGAACGCCGCGCTCGCCGTCGATTCAGCGCGCGCGTGAGTGAAGTGTTTGCCGTTGCCGATCTGCACGTCGAAGCCGTCGGGGTCCTTCACATGGAAGCTCTCGAACCCGTTCGGGCCGTTTTCGGCGACCGGATTGAGGCCGCGCTTTCTGAGCTCCGCTTCCACGGTCTTTGCGTTCCACGGCTCGATGTCGAAGCCAAAACCTTCGACGACAGCGCGCACTGGCACCGCGTTCGCGCGCGCGCCCGCTCGCGCCGGGAATGAATCGGCGGACACTTGCCGGAAGACCGCGGTGCCCCAGTCGCCCATGTCGATCACGACGCGAGCGCCGTCGTCGCTACGAACCCTCCAACCCATGAGAGCGACGTAGAACGCGGCTTCCTTCTTCGCGTCCGCCACGCGGAACGCGATGTGGTCCAGTCCCGCGGTGTGCCAGCCCGTCTTGGCGAACACCGGCGGAATTGAATCGGTGTTGCACGCCGGCGTGCCGTACGCACGAATGCAGCGGCCTTGCGCGATCGCGGTGAGCGGAGGCGCTATCCCGGCGACGCCGAGGAGGGCGACGGATCTGAGGAAACGGGGTGTGTTCATGTCGGTGATTCTCCGCGTCCCGTGCGGAAATGCAAGTCCCACGTTGGTCGACACCCTCCGCACGTTCAGGGGTATCTTCTTTTCCGACCTCTCGACTACGGATCCCTCCCAGTGTTGCATCTTCGCCCCTCGCCGATTGCCCTTCGCCTCATCGCCACGATTCCGGTCTTCGTGCTCACGAGCACCGACGCGTCGGGGCAAGTGGTTGCCAAGGCGGCTCCGGTCTTCGTGAACGGAATGGCCCAGGTCGTCCCCGCGTTTCAGGACTCGACGCAGTGGATTCGGCAGGAGCTCTGGGTCGAGACCAGTTTCGACAGCGACCGCGACGGCAAACCGGACCGCGTGCACGTCGACGTCACGCGGCCGCGGCAGACCGAAACGGAGGGGCTCAAGGTCCCGATTCTCTACGGATCGAGCCCGTACTACGCGGGCACTTCGCGCGGGCAGGTGAACTGGAACGTGCAGCAAGAACTGAACGATCAGCCGCTGCCGCGTGGCCATATGGGTGAGCCGCCGTACCAGGCGGCTCGTTCACGAATCTCGAACGCGCTTGTCAACGAGTGGGTGCCGCGTGGCTTCGCTGTCGTGCACTCGGAGGCGCCGGGGACAGGGCGGTCGCAGGGCTGCCCCACGGTGGGCGACGATCCGGAGCGGCTGCCGATGAAGTTCGTCGTCGACTGGCTCAATGGCCGAGCGAAGGGCTATACGACCGAAACCGGCAACGACGAAGTGAAGGCGACGAGCTGGTCAACGGGGAAGGTGGGCATGATCGGCACTTCGTATGAAGGGACGCTTCCCCTCGCGGCGGCAACGACCGGCGTGAAGGGTCTCGAGGTCGTCGTGCCCGTATCGCCGAACACCTCGTACTACCACTACTACCGCTCCAACGGGTTGGTTCGATCACCCGGCGGCTACCTCGGCGAGGACGTCGACGTGTTGTACGACTTCATCGCGAGCGGCGACAGCACGGGCCGAGCGAACTGTGATGCGCTCTACAAGAATGGAATTTTCGCCGGGCCGAAGGGTCAGGACCGCGCGACGGGCGACTACAACGATTTCTGGGCGAAGCGCGACCTGCTGCCGCACGTGAAGGACATCAAGGCCGCGGTGCTGCTCGCGCATGGGCTCAACGATTACAATGTTGTCCCCGAGCACAGCGTGCGGATCTACAACGAAATGAAGGCACGCGGGCTGCCGGTGTCGATCTATCTCCACCAGGGCGGTCACGGCGGGAATCCGCCGGCGGACATGCTCAACCGCTGGTTCAGCCACTACCTCTACGGTATCGACAACGGCGTCGAGAAGGATCCGCCGGTGTGGATCGTTCAGGACGCCGCGGCGCAGGAGCCGCGCGCGGTGGTCGCGGCCGCGGCGGCTGCCCAAGCGGCGGCTGCTCAATCGGTCACGGAGGCGGCAGCGGGCCGAGGCCCGGATTCTACGGCGAACGGCGCCGGCCGAGGACGGGGACGGGGACGGGGTGCCGTCGTCATGCCACCGACACCGTTCGCGTCGTTCCCGGTCCCGGGTTCCGTGACGATCGTGTTTCACCCGGCCGCCGGCGGGACGAACATTGCAAATCTCTCACTCACGAGCGTGAACAGCGGCACGGACAAGCTGGTCGACGACGTCGGAGGAAGCGGCAGCATGTACGCGATGATGGGCCAGTCGCAGAACCGCCTGATCTACGCGACGCCAACGTTCACCGACACCGTGCACATCTCCGGGACGCCGAGGGTGACGCTCCGGATCGCGTCGAGCGCGCCGGCGGCGAATTTGAGCGTGTGGCTGGTGATGCTGCCGTACGATTCGGCGCGAGTGGGATCGCAGAGTCACGCCGGACTCGTCACGCGCGGATGGGCGGACCCGCAGAACTACAGGTCGTTGACGAAGGGCGGCAACTACGACTCGAAGCGGCCGGGTGAGAAGCTCGTCCCCGGCAACTTCTACGATCTCACATTCGATCTGCAGCCCGACGACGAGTTCGTGCCGGCGGGCAAGCGTCTGGCGGTGATGATCATGTCGAGCGATCGGGAGTTCACGTTGTGGCCAAAAGCGGGAACGGAGTTGACCGTCGATCTCGCGCATTCGTCGTTCTCGGTACCGATCGTCGGGGGGACGACCGCGTTGGAGAAGGCAGGGATGCGATGAACTCCTTGGACGGCGCGACTGACGAACGGCGCGACTGACGAAGGGCGCGGCTAAATTGGGGCGCGACTGACAAACGGCGCGAAATGCGCGACTGCCGGACGTCGTTTGGCGCCAGCGAGTTTCGCGGCTGCTCGCTCCAGGAGATCCAGGACGCTTTGAATGTCGTGGCTTCGGATCCCGGCGGCGCGGCACTTACAACATTCTTACGCCCTGTGCTTCGCTATCGCGTATACGTGCTGAAGACGCGATCGTGATCCGCCCGCTGCTCGTGGCACTCGACACAAAGCTTACGGTGTTCCTCCGTGAGCGACGGCGTGGTGTCGGTGCCCATGAATCGCTCGAATCCCCACCCACCGGATGCGGCGTAGCGTCTGGCATCTTTGACCATCACGTCGAGCCTCTCGCGTTCACCGGCCGCGATCACGCCGGAGTTCTCGGACGCCTTGAGAAGATCGAATACAAGAATGGACCCATCAGCGAAATGCCCTGTCGAGAAGCCGGCCATGGCGGCGGCATTCGCGTAGACGTGATGCATTCCGCCGCCCGTCGCAAAGGCGGGGTTCGACGGCAATACCACCATCGATTTGACGTGAGTCCATTGGCGGTACCCGGCGGGGTAGGGAACTCCATCCGTGGCACGGGGTGACGCGAACCCGGTCGCGATTGCCATACCCGCGACCGCGAGCAGCGCGCGCGCCTGTGCGTGAATCATCTTGGCCATACAGATACAGTGTAGGCCGCACGCGCGGCCGTCGCCGACGAAGTGACCGACCGCGCGGTCGGCACGGTGTGCCGACGTGGTGAGGGCCGACGCGACAACCACGAGATTGGCCTCGAGCACGCCGAACGACGGCGCTCGCCGGGAATTCTGGCCTCCGTCAGGCGGCGACGAAAATCAGTTAGGGCAGGACCCTCAGCCCGGCGTCACAATCAGGAATTCGCTTCGTGCCGGAACCCACGTGTAGCGCAGAGTGTTCACCGGCGGTCCGGGAACGAGGGGGAGAACGAGCAGGTCGGCTTTCCCAGCGACGGCCGTGGTGTCGACGGCGAGATATCTGTTTGGCTTCGCGGCAAGCGAGTCGGGGAGTCCCGGCCCCTCGGAGACGTTGATCACTTTGTACGCGGCGGCCGACTCGGCCAAAATCGCGACGATTCGCAAGCGATGCAGTCCGCGGTCGTAGCCGGCGAGGACGTAGTCTACGGCACTCGGCGAGCGGAACTTCGCGCGCACGAGGCTTAGCCCTTCATCCCGCGACAAGCGCATGGAGTCGCGGTCGGCAGTCTGGTAGCTGTCCGCGGACCACGGAGCGAAGTCCGGTGCTTGCGCCGCAAGTGCGTCGCGCGCACCCCGAGGAATGCTATCGAGCGTCAGGAAACCCGCCTTCGCTCGGGCCTGCGAGGCCGACTGCGCCTCTTTGCCGCGCTCGGGTGGTTTCTGGACGTGTCCGGGCCCGCCGCCGCCGCACCCGACAACGACCAGGACGGCGGCAACGAGGGCGCTTCTCTTGCGTCGCCACACGAGGCTATCCCGCTTTCCTGGACTGAATGGCCGCAAGTCGCTTCTTGGCGCTCTGCACCTTCGGCTGCAACTCAGGATCGGCGTGCTGCCAGAGCGTGATGAACGCGGAGAAGTTCGACGCGGCCTTGTCGAAATTGCCCTTGGCCTCGTACAACTCGCCGAGACGCAACAGCAGCGGCGGCAGGTTCGAGATGTCCGAGTTGATGCGCCCCGCCGACATCGTCGCGAGGTAGCGTTCCCAGTACGTGATCGCCGAGTCGGGCATGTTCGCGAGGTCGTACGCGCGCCCGATGTCGACGTACAAACAGGGGCCGCACTCGCGGGCGGGTCCGTCCGGCAACGAGTCGGATTTCCAGAACTCCGAAACGGCAACCAGCGGCTTGCGATCGGCCAACGCGATTTCCGCGAGCACGGAATGATAGGACGGGGTCGCGACGACGCGGAGCGTAGAGTCCTTCATCTCGGCGTCGAATTTGGCGAGTATCGAGCGCGCCGCATCCACTCGGCCGCCGAGCGCATACACTTTGGCAAGGCTGAAATACGGGCGTTGGTCGGCGGGCATCGTGGCGAGTGGAGTGCCCGCGAGCCCCGCGTCCACGGCGCGCAACGCGTGCGCCGTGTCGGCGAAGTACCAGAGCGCGGTGGCCGCGACGCCAAGTGAATCCGACAGGGGACTAGGCGGGATCGGTACGCCGCGCGCGGCGATCGCCGCTTTGACTTGATTCGACAGGTCGTGCGCTTGCTTCAGCTGGCCGCGCATAGTGGCGATGCCCGCGAGATTGCTGTACGCGCCGGCACGAATGAGCGGGCTGGGATCGTTCACCTCCGCTCGGAACCACGCGTCGGCCGAATCGAGCTGCCCATGGGCAAAAAACAGCAAGGCGGGGAACTGTCGGGCTGCCCCGGAGTTGGGCGCCCGGGCCTTGATCTGGTCGAACAGTGGGGCGGCCTCGCTGAGCTTTCCCTCGTCGAACAACGTGGCGGCCAAGTTCTGCAGCACCACGAATGGAGCGCTGTTCGTCGACGCAGCTTTCTTGTACAGCGATTCCGCCTGCGGCAGCTGCCGGCGTGCCTTGAGAATGTTCGCAAGGTTGATCCCCGCCACTTGATCGTTGGGATCGATGGCGACCGCGTGTTCGAGCGCGTCGGCCGCCTTCGCGCGACTGCGCTCGGGGCCCAAGGTGTAATAGGTCCCGAGGGTGAGATAGCGCTCGCGATCGGGAAGCTTCGCGCTGAAACGGAGCGCGTTCCGGAGCGCGCTGTCGATCTGGGCGCGCGGCATGCCGCTGTTGCTCAACGCGACGCCGAGCTTGCGGTAGGCCATGGCGAACGTGGTGTCGCGCGCAACCGCCTCGCGCAGGAGGCGCGCCGCGGCCGTGTAATCCGCATTCAGATCCGCCGCGCGATTCCCTTCCGCGTATTTCTTGAGCGCCTCGAGCGACGACGTCGTGACCTGATCGAGCGCCGGCGCGTCGCGGACGGCCTTGAGCGACTCGCCGATCCGCCCGCGCAGCTTGCGCGTGAGATTGTCGACCGCGTCGAGCAGCTGGCTCGGGCCGTCGACCGTCTTCTGATATCCGGCGAGTTCTCCACCGGAGTCCGCCGAGACGAGTCGCAGCGACAACACGTAGCCGCTGCCGAGCGAAGTGACGCTTCCATCGACGACCGCCTTGACGCCTTCGCGTTGCGCCACTTCGCGCGCGAGCCCGAGGTCGAGTGTCGCGGACGCCGGCTTCTGCATGCGTTGCAGCGCCGCGGCGATCGCCGTCGGTGGCATGATCGAGACGACCTTCGATTGGCCGAGGTTCGTGCGGACCGCCTCGGTCACGACGTGCGACAGCGACGAATCCTTGCCCGCGTTGAAGTCGAGAACGAGCAGCCGCTCGCGCCCGTGGATCTTGCCCGCCGCCAGCAACGAGCCGTCCGGCCCGATGCCGAAGGAGCGGAGGATCATCACGACGGCGACGAGGGCAACGAATGCCGCGAGCGCGCTTCCCGTGAAGCGGAACGTGCGCGCCCAGCTGAGGCGCGGGCTCGCGTTGAGCGCCGTGAGCACCGCGGCGATTCCGCCGAGCGCCAGGGCGACGAGCGCGCCGACGAATACCCAGTCCGGCACGCCCAGCGCGATCACGGCGGCCTTGGCCAGCACGGCGACGGCGACGAATAGCGCCGCGTACACCGCGATGCCGCGCTTGGCCGCCCGCGGTCCGGCGAAGAACTCCGCCGCGGTGAGGGAGCCGGAGGTTCCGCTCTCGACCGCGTCGAGCGCGGTCGCGATCTCGCTCGCGTTCGGCCGGTGCGACGGATCCTTCTCGAGGCACCGCATCACGAGATCGGCGAGCGCCGGCGGCGCGTCGGAACGCTTCGTGGCGACGGGCGCTGGTTTCTCCGTCAGGTGCGCGACGAGCGTCTTCTGCGGCGACAACCCCGGGAAGGGCGGTTGGCCCGTGAGCAGCTCATAGGCGAGACAGCCGAACGAATAGATGTCGGCTCGCTGATCCACGTCGGGATCGCCGGCCGCCTGTTCGGGAGAGATGTACGTCGGCGTGCCGACCGACGTGCCGAGCTGCGTGAGCGACGAATCGGCCGTGCTCGATGGCGCGTCCTTCGCCGCGCTGAGCGCTTTTGCGATCCCGAAGTCGGTGACGACCGCGGTGCCGCCGCTCAGCAGCACGTTGTCCGGTTTGATATCGCGATGGACGATTCCGCGCTCGTGCGCGTACGCCAGCGCGCGCGTGATGTCGCGCAAAATGTTGACCACGTCGTGAATCGGCAGCGGGCCACCCTTCAATCGGGCGCGCAGCGATTCGCCTTCGACGAACGGCATCGTATAGTAGGGGACGCCGTTCAGCTCGCCCGCGGACAGCACGGGAACGATCTGCGCTTGCTGCAAGCGCGCCGCGACTTGAATCTCTCGCCGGAAACGGTCCACGCTGACGTCGCCCGCGAGCTCGCGCGGCAGGACCTTCACGACCACCTTCCGCCCCAGCGCCTTCTCCTCGGCGAGAAAGACGCGCGACATGCCGCCGCCGCCGAGCTCGCGTTCGAGCACGTAGGCCGAGCCGAGGGAGGACTGGAGCTCGTCGCGCAGGTCTGCCAACGGGAGGGCCGGGCGAAAGGTCGAGCTAAATTACGCGTCGGCCCACGCGACGTAAACATGGCAGGCCGCTTCTCGACATCCTGTTGCAGTTCCCCTCGCCGTGAGTCCAGTTTCCACCCGGCGCGTCGTTACAGAGGGAAAACTCCCTCGGGCACACAGGTTGGCCGACGACTCGTCCGACTGTTCGCGTTACTTCCCGTCGAGCCGCCGGCCCCCACGGTATGCCACGATGCCGCCGTTAGCGTGGTTCAGGAGGAGCGTCGCATCGGCGCGGCCGTATTGGCGCATCAGGTCGAGCATGAGCTCAGCTTCGCCGTCCCACGGATATCCGAAAACCACATCGAATTCGTCCAGGCTGTGACCGAGTTCGCGGTAACCCGACACTCCCGTTCCCAACGTGCCGGTGCGTCCGTCTCCGTCCCGGGGGCGCCACCGATATCCCGTCGGCAAGAAACTTCCCGCGGCGAAACGAGCGCGCGAGTCGAACCTCTTCGCGAGCTCCCGTGCCGTCGCAACAAGGTCACGATCCAACTCGATGCCATAGGCGTCGAAGCCCAATAGATCCGCGATGATGGTGATGACGCCCGTCGCCGAGCCCCACTCGAGAAACCGAAGATTCGGGCCGCGGTACCGCATCAGTGCATCGGCGACGACCTCGTATTCCGCCGCCACGAACGGATGGAAATGGTGTCGGCGCACCTCTTCGTCAAAGCGATCCCAGAGGGCCCACCCCTCGGCGCACAGCGCGGTGAGCCGGGCACGCAGCGCCTCGCTTATCTCAGGTTGAAACGTCATCAAACGGGTCGCCTCAGGTTTTCGGCGGAGCCTCGAGCAACGGCTTTGGTCCGGCGTCGCGATCGATAATCGCCGGGTCTTCTACGTGACAGACTCCCCCGGCCGTCCCATATTCGCGTCACTCCTCGGAGGACACCGATGCACTGGGATACCGGCAACATAGCGTTCATGCTGGTTTCGACGAGCCTCGTCATGCTCATGACGCCTGGCCTCGCCTTTTTCTACGGCGGCCTCGTCGGACGCAAGAACGTTCTCACGATCATGCTGCAGAGCTTCGTGTCGATGGGCGTGACGACCGCGCTGTGGGTGGTGTGCGGCTACTCGATGTCGTTCAGCGGCAGCTACCAGAGCGCGACGAACCCGGACATCGCCGGGATCATCGGCAACTTCGACCTGGCGTTCTTTCGCGGCATCGACCCGTTCACGCCGTTCCCCGGATCGCCGACGATTCCCTTGATAGTGTTCGTCGCCTATCAAATGATGTTCGCGCAGATCACGCCCGCGCTCATCACGGGAGCGTTCGCCAACCGCGTGACGTTCAAGGCGTATCTCCTGTTCCTCGTCGCCTGGTTGATGCTTGTGTACTTCCCCGTGGCCCACATGGTGTGGGGCGGTGGATTCCTCCAGGCGCACGGCGTCCTCGATTTCGCGGGCGGAATCGTCGTCCACGCCACGGCGGGCTTTGCGGCGCTCGCGGCTGTGTTCTACGTCGGCAAGCGGCGCGTGCCCGACGCGGGATTGCACAGCATTCCGCTCGTGGCACTCGGCACGGGCCTGCTGTGGTTCGGCTGGTACGGGTTCAACGCGGGCAGCGAGCTCAAAGTCGATTCCGTGACGGCGCTGGCCTTTCTGAACACCGACGTCGCCGCCTCGTTCGCCGCGGTCACGTGGCTGGTGCTGGCGTGGATCTACGAGCGCAAGCCGAAGTTCCTCGGACTCCTCACCGGGTCGATCGCCGGATTGGCCGCCGTCACGCCGGCGGCGGGTTACGTGAGCACGTCGACGGCGATTCTGATCGGCATCGTCGCGAGCGTGGTGTGCTACTATGCGATCTCGCTCAAGAACAAGATGCAGTGGGACGACGCGCTCGACGTGTGGGGCGTTCACGGCGTCGGGGGAATGGTCGGCGTCTTCGCTCTGGCGATCTTCGCCTACAAGGCAATGAACCCGTCCGGAGCGGACGGGCTGGTGCACGGCAACGTGGTGTTCTTCGTCAAGGAGTCGCTGGCCGTCATCGCGGCGGCGGCGTACGCGTTCGTCTTCACGTACGGCATGCTGGCGGTGATTCACCGCATCACTCCCGTCACGGTCAGCGCGGCCGACGAGGAGGTCGGGCTCGACGAGTCGCTGCATGGCGAGCATGCGTATCTATAGCACGCGCGTCAGAACGCGCGCCGGCATCCGTTTCGCGATGACGGCGGCGCTCGGCGCGTGCGCCCACCTTGGCGCCCCCGGTCCCGTCGTCGCCGATCGACCTGGATACACAGACACTCCGGTCGCGCTTCCGGCGGGCGCGGTGCAGCTCGAGGCCGGTGCGACGGATGATCGCGTTGGCCCGTCCGACTTGCGCACGGAATACGTCTCGGCCGGCGAGACGCTGCTGCGCTTGGGCCTTGGCGGGCGGACCGAGGCGCGCCTATTCGGAAACTCATATGGTCTTCGCACGGTGTCCGGCGGGCCGACGAACAGCGGTGTGGAGGACTTCAAGGTCGGAGCGAAGCTGAATCTCCGGTCCGCACCGGACAGCGTTCACTCGTGGGCACCGAATGTCGCGCTGTTGGCGGCGACTACGCTCCCGACCGGCGCCAGCGGATTCGGTGCCGGCTCATCGCAGCCAGAGGTCAAGGTCGCCATGAACTGGACCACGGCGAGCCCATTCTCGCTGTACACCAACGTGGGGTACGGCGACATCGTCAACGAAACCGGCCGCGCGGGGAAGGGATGGGTGAGCGCGGCGTCGTGGTGGGCGATCAATCCGCGCGTGTCCTTATTCGCCGAGGGATTGGCGATCGGCCGAGTGCGCGGCAGCGGCAGCGGCACGGCGGGAAACGACGTGGATGGAGGATTCACGTTTCTCGTCAACGACCGCTTTCAGCTCGACGTGAGGATCGGTCGAGGCTTGGGGAGCGAGACGGGCAGCGAGCGGTTTTTCGGGGCGGGATTGGCGAAACGTTGGTGAATCTGACCGTGATTCGGTCGACGATGCGGTGGCCGATGAGAGCGAGGATGGCTGGGAGCGCGCCTTAGTAGCGCCGACTCGTCTCCGCACCTGCGTAGTAGCGCTTGATACACCATCCGACCAGGTCCCCCAGGAGCAGGTCGACGCCGGTCGGTCGGTAACCACCGCGAAGCGCATTCCGCGTCATGCGCAGCCCCGCCTCCCTCGCGATGCGTTTCACGTCGATGATGACGCGCTCCGGCGGCCATCCGAGCGCTTTCGCCGCGTCCACGTACTCACAGATACCGGCGCCACGAATCTGTTCTCGTGTCGACCGACTCGGCTATGTGTCTGGTCCTGAGGCATCTGATCAGCATTCGGCTTAGCTCCTTCGGCGTTGGAAGACCGAAGGCCAGCGTGGACTGCAGACACACGCGTCAGAGGCAGAATCATGTGACCTTCGTCACGATTTGCCTCGTCGTACAAGTCGTTGGTCAGCGCGTCGAGCCAATACGTGGGCAGCACGCATGACGCGAAACTCGTCGCTCAAGCCCGAGGCACACGTCCTGCAGCGACCCCGCCCATGTCGCCCAAACTCGACTTGGCTGCGATCGCTGGTCGTATCCGCGGACTGCTCGCAGGCAGCGGCGCGAGCGATTTGAAGGCGATGGCACGGCGACTCCGCGTGGACTCCGAAGCCCTCGAGCGGTCCGTCGATCCCGTAAGGCCGTCTCCGAGCCTCTCGGTGATGACAGCTCTCGTGCGCGAATACGGTGTCGACCCGATCTGGCTCACGTACGGCGAGTACGATCCAATCTCGCACGGGCTGATCGCTGAGAAGGGGCCGAGTGTGACGTCTGCCGACCTGCTTCTTTTCTTGAACTCCGCTCAATGGAGCCGTCCTGACGAGCCGGCGGAGCAGCGGCCGGCTCGGCAGCTCAACGACTAGAGCCGTCAACCCTATTGCAGTGCCGTCCGCGGATCGATGCCGGTCGCCCGGCGCGCGGGCAAGTACGCCGCGAGCGCAGCCACCAGCGCCAGACACGCCGCTGAGCCGGCGAGAATCGTCGGGTCGGCGGGAGGAACGTGGAAGAGCATCGACGCCATCACGCGCGACGTGGCGAGCGCTCCGGCCAGTCCGATCGCCATTCCCAGCGCCGTCATCGACATCCCCTGACGCAGCACCATTCGCCTGATCGCGCCGCTCTGGGCGCCCAGCGCGACGCGAATGCCGATCTCGCGAGTGCGCAGCTTCACGCCGTACGACAACACGCCGAACAGTCCGAGCGCGGCCAGACCGAGCGACAAGACGGCGAAGCTCGCCAGCAGGCGCAGCGTGAATACGCGCTGTGCTTCACCTCGGCCGATCGCCTCGTCGAGCGGAGTCGCACGGTGCATCACGAGCTGCGGATCGATCGACGCCAGCGCGCGGCGCACGTCGGCCTCCATCGACTCCGGAGCCTTCGTCGTCGCGACCACCTGCGCCAACGCCCAATTCCGATCGCCCGCGAACTGCACGTGCGCATGATACACGTAGTCGTCGATGCGCCCTTCCGCGTCGAGCGACACGTCGGTCACGACGCCGATGATCTCACATGGACGCCCGCGGTCGACGGCGATCGTCTGGCCGATCGCGTCGACACCTGGAAAGATCTTGGTCGCCAGCGATTTGCTCACGAGCACGCGACGCGGCGCGGGTGGCAGATCGCGCGCGTCGAACGCGCGCCCCTCGAGGACGCGAATGCCGACGGCCTTGAGGTAATCCCCGGAGATCACTCGCTGCTGCGCCGAGACGTTCGACCGCGACGTGCCGGCGAGCGGTCCGCTGAGCACCTCTACGCCCCACTCATTGAACGCGCCTATGGCGGGAAGCTTGGAGACGCCGCCCGCCGCCACGACACCGGGAATCGTTTCCAGTCGACGCGCCACATCCTCGTAGACTCGAGCACGCGCGAGCGAGTCGTACCGCGCGTCCGGAAGGTGCAGCTCGAACGTGAGCACATTGTCGGCGCGCACGCCCAGGTCGAGCTCGCGCAACCGGCGAACGCTCGCCAGAAGAAGTCCGGCCGCGCTCACGAGGACGAACGCGAGCGCGACCTGCGACACGACGAGCAGCGACCGCAGGCGGGCGTGCGACCGGCCGCCCGTCGACGAGCGACTCTCGCCGCGCAGCGTGTCGTTCGGATCCGAGTGGCGGGCGCGCAGCGCCGGCGCGAGTCCGCACAGGACTGCGCAGACCGACGAGATCGCGATCGAGAACGCGAGAATGCGCGGGTCGAGCGACAGTCCGGCGAGCCGCGGAATCGCTCCGCCGCTCAGCGCGACGATGCCGCGCATCGCCACCCGCGCCACGGCGAGACCGGCGAGGTCCCCGGCCATCGCGAGCACCAGACTCTCCATGAGCAGTTGACGGACCAGCCGCGACTCGCCCGCGCCCAGCGCGCCGCGCAGCGCAAACTCGCGCTCGCGCTCCGACCCGCGCACGAGCAGCAGGTTGGCCACGTTCACGCACACGAGCAGGAGCACCGCCACCGCCGCCCCGAACATCAACTCCAACGCTCGGCTCGACTCGCCGACGACGTCTTCCTTGAGCGGAGAGAGACTCGCGCCGATGTACTTCGTGCCGGGATACTCGTTCGACAGTTGCGCGCCGAGTGCGTCGAGCTCGGATTGCGCGCCGGCGATCGTCACGCCGGGACGCAGACGGCCGATGACCGTGACGTAGTGATTGTCCGCGTTGCTCGCGTCTCGCGCCGGTGCCATGTCCATAGGAATCCACGCGTCCACGGCGCCGACGATCGGATCGGCGAAGCCGGCCGGCATCACGCCCGCGATCGTGTACGGCTCGCCGTTCATCGTCAGCGCGCGCCCGACGGCAGCCGTCTCGCCGTGGAACCGCTCCATCCAGAGGGAATGGCTCAGTATGATGGCGCGTCCGCCCGTCTCGTCGTGTTCCTCCAACGGCCGGCCCGCCTCGATCGGCGTGTGAAGAACGTCGAAGTAGTCGTGGCTCACCGTGAGCACGTGAATCCGGCGCGCGACTCCGTCAGCCGTGATGTCGCCGCCGCCTTCGCCGTACGTGTTGAGCGCCGCGAGGTGCGAGAACGATTTCGCTCGGTCGTGATACGCGAGAAAGTGAACGGGCGTGACGAAGCCCCGGTCGATCTTGCGGCGCGTGTCGATGTAGTAGAGGCGGACCAGCTGTCCCGGATGGTCGTAGGGCAGGGCCTTGATGAGAACAGCGTCGACCGCGCTGAACACCGCCGTCGTTCCGCCGATCCCGACGGCGAGCGTGAGCACCGCCACGATCGTGAAGGTGGGTCGTTGACGCAGGACGCGGAGCGCGAACACGGCGTCGTCCCACGCGTCGCGCAGCCAGCGGACACCGCTCGCGTCGCGGACCTCCTCCTTGGTGCGATCGAGACCGCCGAGCGCGAGAACGCTTCGCCGTCGAAGGTCGCGTGGGTCGGCGCCGGTGCGCCGCAGATGCTCCGCTTCCATTTCGATGTGGAAGCGAAGCTCCTCATCGAGCTCGCGCTCCTCGCGCCGTCGCGTGAGGAGCGAACGAATCCGTTCGATGGCGTCGGAAAGGAGGGGGAGGCTCATACGCCCGCCGGAACGACGCGGGCGCCGAGCACCGCGTTGACCGCCGAGGCCGCGCGCTGCCACGAGGCGCGTTCGGCAGCGAGCTGACGTTCTCCGGCCGGTGTGAGGGCGTAGTATCGCGCGCGCCGATTGTTGGCCGTCGTCTGCCACGACGACGAGATCCAGCCGCGGCGTTTCATGCGGACGAGCGCGGGGTAGAGCGAACCCTGCGTGACGAGGAACACCTGTCCCGACATCGCTTCGATGCGATGCGCGATGCCCCAGCCGTGCATCGGCTCGAGGGCGAGCGTCTTGAGCACCAGCATCTCGAGCGTGCCCTGGACGAGCTCTCCGCCGCGATCGTCGTCGTTCACCGGCTCTCCTTCAGATGGACTGGAGAACCATACAGGCCGTGCTTCAGATGGTCAACAGGAGCGGGGCGGTCCGGCTCATTTGAGAAGCGGGGAACCCGCCAGCATCGCCGCGATCCAGTCCTGCACGCGCTCGACCTGCGCGTTTGGTACCGTGTAGTTGTTCGCCTGGAAGGAGAACAACAGCATCTTGCCGTCGGCCGTCGTCACGTAGCCCGAGAGCGCGTGCGAGCGGTCGACCGTGCCCGTCTTGGCGTGAACGTTCCCCTGCGCTGGCGTGCTCTTCATGCGATTGGCGATCGTGCCGTCCACGCCGCCGATCGGCATCGCGTCGTAGAACACCTTGAAGTCGCTCCGCTTTCGCATCGCGTCGAGAACGCGGACGATCGTTTCCGGCGTCACGTAGTCGTGGCGCGACAATCCGCTGCCGTCGCGCACGACGAACCCCGCGGTGTCCGCGCCGAACGCGACGAGCTGCTGCTCGACGACGCGGCGCCCGGCGTCGGCCGTTCCCGCGGCGCCCTTCTCCAGGCCGAGCGTGTGGAGCAACAATTCGCCGATCTGATTCTGCGACGGCTTGAAAAAGTGCGGAAAGATCTCGCCGAGCGTCGGCGAGGAGAGCGTGACCAGCCGCTTTTGATCGGTGACCGCGGCGTCGGGCGTGCGAACGATGCCGCCGTCGAGCGTAATGCCGCGATCGGCCAACGCCTCGGCGAACGCCCGGAGCCAGGCGCTCGCCGGATCTCTGATCGCGATCTGTGCTGTCGTACTGTCGTTCGGCAGCACCCAACCGGAGAGATGGACGACCGGCACCGCGCCGCGAAGGTCGGTCGTCGCGCGGACGGCGCCGCTGCGCGCTCCACCCCGTCCGCCTCGGCCGCCGCCGACGGCGGCGCTGCCGCCTCGGCCTCCGTCGAGAACAGGGGGAGGTCCGCTCGTCACGAAATCCGCGACGACGACCGGCGCGGTGCGCGACGGTCCCGTCACGACACGAACCGAGTCGCCTACGTGCGCGCCGCCATAGACCGTCACGCGCGCGGCGCCCTGGTTGAAGAACAACTCGTCGGTGGCGGCGCCGGACGTCGTCTCGAGATTCTCCCAGTCCCACGCGCCGATGGTCGTGTCGGGAAACGCGTTGCCGCCCTTCGCCAGCGCGCCTTTGATTTCCCGAATGCCGAGCGCGTAGAGCGAGTCGGCGGCGAGACGCAGGGGCTTCATCGCGTCGCCCATCATCGCGTCGCTCATCGAGGGATCACCGTGACCGACGACGACGAGATCGCCTGTCAACACGCCGTTCATGATCGGCGCGGACGAGATGAACCACGTCGAGAAGCGGTAGTCGGCGCCCAACAGCGCGAGCGCGGAAGAGCCGGTAAGCAACTTCTCGTTCGATGCAGGCATGAATAGTTTGCCTGCGTTGTGTGAGTAGAGTGTGTCGCCGCCGACGGGGTCGACGACGAGAATCCCCCAGTTCGCGTTCCGCCACATCGGGTCGGCGAGCAATGAGTCGATGCCCGACCGCAACTGAGCCCGACTGGCGAGGCGCATCGCCCCTGGCGACGGCCGGGTCGCCACCGGCGCGCTGCCGCCGCAGCCGGTTGCTCCGATGGCGGCGATGACCGCGCAGGCGAGCGGCGCGACGCCGCGGAACACCGAATTCATTGGCCGCACGAAAACCTCCAACAAAAATTTGGGCGAATCGGTATTGCGACCGCGCGTTCGGGCTGCGAATGTCGTTCAACGTTTTCGTCAAGCAACGGGTAACGCGTGTGTAACGTTGCATGACCGTCGGCTCCCGCTCCAACTCTCCCGCGTTTTCGCCGACGCCGTCGAACGTTTCTCCTCCGAGGAACCCACATGATAGGGGCGCGAACGATTATCTCGCTCGCAGTCGTTTCCGTGGCGCTCGCTGCGCCACCAGAACTGAGAGCGCAGGCAGGTGTCATCGAAGGAACGGCCGTGACCGAAGGAACGCAACGGCCTCTGGCCGGCGTCCAGCTCTCCGTTGCCGGGCAAGCCGGGAAGGGCGCCGTGTCCGACGCGTCGGGGAAATTCCGAATCACCGGCGTCACCGGTGAGCGCGTCGTGCTCGATGCGCGCGCGATCGGTTATCGCCCGGTCACCGACACGGTGGCCGTCGGCGCGACGAACATTCGCATTTCGATGTCCGAGCGCGCTCTCGAGTTGAATCAGGTCGTCGTGACGGGAACGGCGGGCGGCGCGGAAAAGCGCGAGCTGGGCACGTCCGTGGCCTCGATCAGCGCATCCGAAGTCACGGCACAAACATCGGTGCCGTCGGTCGACGCGCTGCTCAACGGCCGCGCGCCGGGCGTCGTCGTGCTTCCGGGGTCGGGGCAGGTCGGCGCGGGCGCGATTATTCGCGTGCGCGGCGTCGGCACGTTCTCGCTCAGCAACCAGCCGCTCATCTACGTCGACGGCATTCGCTCGGACAACGGCCAGACAGGTCTCGTTCAGCGATTCGACGACTTCGACCCGGAACAAATCGAGAGCATCGAGGTGCTCAAGGGTCCCGCCGCGGCGACGCTCTATGGAACGGAAGCGGCGCGAGGCGTAATCAACATCATCACGAAGAAAGGGGCCGCCGGCTCCAACAAGTACACGTTCACGGCGCGGGACGGCGACCAGTGGTTCATGAACGCGGCCGGCCGGATGCCAACCAACTACGCGATCAATCCGAACACCGGCCAACTCGACTCTATCAATTTTGTAAAAAGCGAAGCCGCCGCCGGGCACCCGCTCTTCCGTACCGGCCTAAACCAGGGCTTCGATGGGAGCGTGAGCGGCGGATCGAACTTGTATCGGTACTACGCCGCGGGACAATGGGACAACGAAACCGGCATCGTGACCCAAAACGCGCGCCAGCAGAAGAGCGCGCGCACCAATCTCTCGGTCGTGCCGAACAACAAGTTCGACCTCGAGACGAATGTCGGCTACATCACGAGCCATACCGTCGTGACGCCCGAGGGCAGCGGCGGCGGCGTGTTTTTCACCGGCGAATACGCCGAGCCGCAGCGGACAGCGGCATTCTGCCCGACGACGAACGCCCCGCGCGGCTGCGGCTTGGCCCGCGGCGCATTCAGCAATCCGCCGGAAGTCTACATGGCGACGAACTCGTGGCAGGACTTGCAGCGGATCACCGGCAGCGTATCGGCCAAATGGGATCCGTTCCCCTGGATGTCGCATCGCCTCCTCGTCGGCACGGACTACGCGCTGGAAGACATCCAGTCCTACCTCCCGTACCAGACGGATTCCGTGATCGTGTTCTTCGAGGGCACGAGTTTCGACGGATCGCGTTCCGAGACGACGCAGCAGACGCGGCTCAACACGTACGACTACGCGGGCTCGGTCCACTTCAACGTGACGCCGGCGATGGTCTCGAAGAGCACCTTCGGCGCGCAGTACTACACGAACACGCAGACGACGCTGGCCGCGTCGGGCTCGCACTTTCCGACGCCCGGGCTCTCAACGATCTCCGCGACGGGCACGAAGGGAACGCCAAGCTCGAGCTTCCTGGGCAACAACACGCTTGGGTTCTACGGGCAGCAGGAGGCGTCGTGGAACGATCGCCTGTTCCTGACCGCCGCGGTGCGCGTGGACAACAACAGCGCGTTCGGTAGCGATGCAAGCTGGGTCACCTATCCGAAGGCAAGCGCGTCGTGGGTGGCGAGCGAAGATCCGCACGTGCGCGACCACCTGCCGTCGCTCATCGACAACCTCCGCCTACGCCTGGCTTACGGCGGTTCTGGCCAACAGCCGGCTGTCAACTCGGCGTTGCAAACGTTGTCGCCGGTCGCAGGCCCGAACGGCGCGACGGTGCTCACGACAGGCAGCGTCGGTAACCCCGACCTGAAGCCGGAGCGCGTGCTCGGTACCGAGGCGGGCTTCGAGGCCGGTCTCTTCAACGAGCGCATCGGCGTCGACTTCACGTACTACAACGATGTCTCGCACGACGCGATCCTGTCCAAGACGACGGCGCCGTCGGCCGGCTTCGGCGGCGGCAGCCAGTTCTTCAACGCCGGCCAGATCAACAAGCACGGCATCGAGCTCGGAATCAAAGCGCAGGTCCTGAATCGCCGGGCGTACGGCTGGGACATGCAGTTCAACGTCGCAACGAACCACGCGAAGATCATCAAGTTCAGTGGCGCGCCGGGGGACACGATCATCGACCTCGGCACGGCGCCCCCGCAGGGGCATCGCGTGGGCGGCTCGCCGTTCGACTACTACACGTACAACGTGGTCAGCGCGACGTATGATCCGACGACCAAGAAGGCGATCAACGTGATGTGCCAGGACGACCACGGGAACGTCGCGCCATGCTTCAACGCCGCCGGGGTTGTCGTCGCACCAAAGGTCTACTTCGGCCATTCGCTGCCGACGGGCGAGGGATCGTGGGCGAACACGTTCCGCCTGGGTCACTTCCGATTCTATGGGCTTGTCGACTTCGAACGCGGCGGCAACAAGTTCGACAACAACCTGCGCATCAACTGCCAGCTGAACACCGACTGCCTCTACACCATCTTTCCGCAGAACTACGATCCGGCGATCGTGGCGCAAATGCAGGGCAACGGTACGCTCCGCAGCGCCTTCATCAAGCCGGCCAGCTTCACCAAGCTCCGCGAGCTGTCCGCATCGTACGACGCCTCCGAGCGCGTCGCAGGCTTCATCGGCGCGAACTCGATGGCCGTCACGGTAAGCGCGCGCAATCTGCACACGTGGACCCGTTACACGGGACTCGATCCCGAGAGCAGCCTGGCGGCGTCGAACGGCACCGGGTCGAACAGCGGCAACGCCCTCGACCAGTCCGAGTTCCCGCAGCTCGCCCAGTTCCTCGTGACCTTCCGCCTCGCCTACTAATAGATGATTCCCATGAGACATCTCATTCAATCCACCAAGAAGAGCTCGGGGCGGATCGGCGTTGCGATCGTGGTCGGCGCTCTCGCGCTGGGGGCGGTCGCTGGCTGTGACACCACGCGGCTGCTGACGGTACAAGCACCCAACAGCGTGCCCGCGACCGTGTTCAACGATCCAGCGAACGCCACGCTGATGGTCAACAGCGCGATCGGCGACTTCGAGTGCGCCTTCGGCGGCTTCGTCACGACCGAAGGCATCGCGACGGACGAGCTGCAAGACGCGACGATTACGGCCGCCAACTTTCAGCTCGATCGCCGCGACGACGGCTTCACGTCCGGTTCCTACGGAACGGGCGGCTGCACCGCGTCCGAAGGGCTCTACACGCCGATGTCCACCGCCCGCTACGAGGCGGATCAGGCGATCGACAAGCTGAACGGCTGGACCGACGCGCAGGTCGCGGGCGGACGCCAAACGCTCCTCGCCGAGGCCGACGTCTATGCCGGTTTCTCGTACGCGACGATGGGAATGGCGATGTGCCAGGCCGCGTTCGACCTCGGACCTGCCGTCGATCAGAAGGGAATGTTCGCGCTCGCCGAGAAGCGATTCACCGACGCGATCGCGGCGGCGACGGCATCCAACCAGACGACGATGCTCAACGCGGCGTACGCCGGCCGCGCGCGCGTGCGTCTCTTTCAGCACAACCTGCCAGGCGCGATCGCCGACGCCCAGCTCGTTCCCAAGGGATTCGTCTTCAACGCGGCGAACGACGCGACGACGTCGCGTCGCTTCAACCACGTCTACAACATCATCTCACTGGGCGGCGGCACGACCGTCGAGGTGATGACGCGCAACCTGACGACCGAGAACGGCGACGTCGATCCGCGCTCGGCGACGACGCTTCTTGCCGCCGTCAAACCCGCCGACGGCAAATCGCAGATCGTCATCCCCAACAAGTTCAACGCCGCGACAGCGGCGGCGGCCGAAGCCATTCCTCAGCCGATCGCGCGGTACGAAGAGGCCCAGTTGATTCTGGCCGAGGCGCAAGGAGGTGCCCAAGCGGTGAGCATCATCAACGCCCTGCGCGCCGCGGTGAACCTCAAGGCCTACACAGGCCCGACCGACGCCGCCTCGATCACGAACCTGATCGTCGGTGAGCGGCAGCGCGTGTTGTTCGTCGAAGGTTTCCGCGCGTTCGACATCGAACGGTTCAACCTGCCGCTCAACCCCGTTGCCGGCACCACCTACCGCTCCGGCGGTACCTACGCCCACACGGTTTGCCTGCCGCTGCCGGACGTCGAGCGGTTCGCGAATACCAACATCACCGGCGCGACGCTTATCTCGGGCGTGCAGGGGCAGTTCCCGCTGCCATGAACTGATCGATAGCTGACAGTGAGAGAAGGCTCGGCCGCCACAGAGGCGCCGAGCCTTTTCTGTTGCCGCACTAGCGGACTACCGAGTCCAGACCGTGATCATGCGGCCACGCGAGCACGCTGCCGTGCAGACACCCACAGTTGAACCGCCGCGGCCAAGAATCCGGCAACAGCGTACAGCTGGGACCATCGTGGTTGCACCGCCGCCGCGATCGCGATGCCGAGCAGTGCCCCGAGCGCCGTTTGCCCGACGGCTCGATAGAGCGGAACACGGCGCAGGAAAAGCCATCCGACGGTCGGGGCGAGCACTGACCCGAGGCACGCTCCGATGGCCGCGCCGAAACGGAAAAAGAAAAGAGGGCGCCAGCTTCGAGGCGCAGCCGTCTGACGAGTGGCAATACCGCCCATTGACCGGGAAGGGAGGGGGAGACTGCCACGACGAGCGTGAGTCCGCCGAGCAGGGCACCGCACGCGGCGCCAATGCCCACCAACCCCAACGTCACGAGAGCAGTGCGAGAGGGAGAGACGCTCACTGATCCCCTAGATCGGAATGTGTCTCGGCGAGGCCCGAGAACCGCTAAGCTCTACCAAACTACAGAGAATAGAAAGAGAAGATCATCCACCCGCGATCGAACGGAGCACCGAACGATCGACTACGACAAATCGCGACCGACCAACGCGACGAAGTGCATTTGCAGCTACTAGGCCGGCAAGCGCACGCACCACGACCTCACGCGCGGTGCCGAGCTCCTCCGCCAGCGCCGCCTGAGACATTCCGAGCGAAACCGCGCCGTCAGCGGCGATTCGTTGCGACAGGTGGTCCGCGAGTCGAGTCACGATCGTCCGCGTGGTCAATTCGTCGATTCGGCGAATGAGCGTTTGGGCGCGCGACGCCAGCCGTCGGATGGCGAAGCGCGCGAACTCGGAGTGCTCGCGGAGCAGGCGCTCGACGGCGTCGCGGGGCAGCTTCGCGCAGCGGGTCGCCTCGGTCGCAACGGCGGTAGCGGGGAACGGCACGCCGCCGAAGACAGGAATCTCTCCGAGCACGCCGCCGGCGGCCTCGGTGTGAAGGAGCTCGACGTGGTTGCCGGTCTCGCGGGAAACCCGAACCCGTCCGGAGATGACGATGTAGAGCCCGTCGGCCGCGTCACCGGCGCGAAACAGCACCTGCCGCGGTCGATGCCGAGATGCCACCGCGAGCGAGGCGATCCGCTCGAGGACGGCAGCGGGAAGTCCCTCGAAATTCGGTCCCAGGTCGCGAGGAGAGATCATTCGCCGTACGGTGAGCGCACGTTGCCGCCAGAGATGGAACCTCGGTCCCAGACCGGCGGTCGAGGATCCCTCAATATCAACGCGTGGGCTGTCGACCGCCCAC
Source organism: uncultured Gemmatimonadaceae bacterium (assembly GCA_963757185.1). Lineage (GTDB taxonomy): Bacteria > Gemmatimonadota > Gemmatimonadetes > Gemmatimonadales > Gemmatimonadaceae > JAQBQB01. The sequence goes on along the minus strand of CAVWQI010000010.1, from coordinate 371,113 downwards.
TCACAACGAGTCTACACGCGCATCGTACCGGAGAACCCATGAACCGACTGCCGTCGATCATCGCACTCGCGATGATCCCCTGTTCCCTCAACGCTCAGTCGACCGGGGGCAAATCACGCACGACCGACTCGGCCTTCGCTGCCATGCAGGAGCGCGGGAAGAAGGCGATGGGCGTGGACCAGTACACGTCGACGCACAAGTTCGATGCTCTTCCGACCGGCGGGCGAATCGAGCTCGTTCGCGACACGGACGACGCCGCCGGAATGGCGCTAATCCGCGCCCACATCAGAGACATCGCCAAAGCGTTCAGCACCGGCGACTTCTCTACGCCGGAGTTCGTGCACATGAGCGACGTTCCGGGAACGCGCGTGATGCGGGAGAAGCGCGCGGTCATTGCCTACGAGCCCCGCGACGTGCCCCGAGGCGCAGAATTGCTGATTCGAACGACGGACCCCGACGCCCTGCGAGCCATACATGACTTCATGGCCTATCAGCGAAACGAGCATCACGCAGGGGGAATGGGAGCCACGAAGCACCCTGACCAGTGATGGGCGATCTCGCGAACCGGTTGCGCGCAGGCGCTAGATGGCGCCCTCCGAGCCTAGCGTCGAACCCGGCGCGACACCCGAGGGCTGAAGCCACGCGTACAACCGCATGGCCAGCAGCATTCCGACAATTGGCGCGATCCAGTACAACCACTGCGCCGACCACACGCCCGAGACGACCGCCGGTCCGAGCGATCGCGCTGGATTGAAGCTGCCGCCGGTCAGCGGGCCGGTCACAAGCGCGCCGGCGGCGACGGTCGCGCCGATCGCGAATGGCGCGACCGCCGGCGGCGACCTGTCGTCGGTCGCGACGCCCATGATCACGAACGCCAGCAACGCGGAGTATCCCATTTCCACGGCGAACGCCTGCGGCAGCGCCAGTGTGGGGATGGTCGCGCCGAGGTTCGCGATCGGGCCGAGCACCCATCGCAGAAATCCCGACGCCGCTATCGCGCCCGCGCACTGTGCCGCGACGTACGGGACTACATCCCGGATCGGAAAGCGTCCGATCGACCAGAACCCGATCGTGACCGCCGGATTGATGTGGGCGCCTGACACGTGCCCCGTCGCGGCGACGCACAGCGTGATCACGAGGCCGAACGCGAGCGCGATGCCGACCTGGCCGAAAGCATGGGTCGACGTGGCGACCATCACCGCACCCGGCCCAATGGCGACGAGCGCGAACGTGCCGATCATCTCGGCGACGTACCGTCGAAGCGGGCTTGATTGGGTCGCAGTCAGACTACCGTCCGGTTCCGCGCACATCGGACGCCGCGACCGGCACGCCGCCCGCGCGCAGATGATCCGCGAACTCGTGGGGCAGAGTGCTTTCGAGAATCCCCCGCGCAGCGCGCTCGAGGTGGTACTCGACGCGCACGATCTCAACCCCGACCCCCGCTCGTCCGACTTCGAGGGCGACGAAGCTCGCTCGCGGGTCGCCGTCCTTGGGCCGCCCGACGCTCCCGGTGTTCACGAAGTGGATTTCGCCGACGATCCGATGCCACGGCTTATGCGTGTGGCCGAACGCAACGATGTCGCCAGCGCGCGCGCCCACGCCCGCTCCCATCTTCGACAAGAACTCGTCCGACCGATCCTCGGTGACGTAGACGGTGTTCAGCGTCTGGTTCCCGTGCACGAGCGTAAGCGTCGGGCCGGACATGTGCCCTCCAAGCGGGCGCACGTCGATGCGAAACGGGAGCGCGCCGAGCCACGCCTTCGTCGACGGCGACACGTGCCGTCGCGTCCAGTCGTAGGACAGATGCGACAACTCTTCCTGGTGTGGGTCCTCGTACCGGCAGCCGCAGTGCTTGTAGTCGGTAGCGACTGTCGAGTCGTAATTGCCCGCGACGCCGAGGATGCCGTCGGCGCGGATGCGCTCGACGACCTCGTTCGGCCACGGGGCGTAGCCGACCAGATCGCCGAGGTGATACGTGGCGTCGAACGCGTCCTGTTGGATACGCGACAAGACGGCGTCGAGAGCCGGCAGGTTGGCGTGAATGTCGGAGATGAGCGCGAATCGCATCGCTACGACGTGGTCACGCGGCGCGGCACGGGCACTTGATCAGCGATTCCCTGAACGCGCGCCTCCAGCGCTCGCTTCTCGAGCGTCTCGAATGGAATCGACAGCAGCAGGTCGATCCGACGCGAGAGATAGTTGAACGTGTCGCTGAACGCTCGGTGTTGCTCCGGACCCACAAAATCGGAGGGATCATCCATGCCCCAGTGCGCGAACGCGGGTTGTCCTGGCATGGTAGGACATGTCTCCTTCGCACGGTCGCACACCGTGATGATCAGATCCCACAACTCGTGATTGACTTCGTCTAGCGACTTGGGTTTTCGCCCCAGCCAGTTGATCCCGTATCCCTCCAGCGTTCGTACCGCGGCGGGATGTACGACTGTGCCCGGAGTCGATCCGGCGCTCGCGACGCGGTACCGGCCCGGCGCGAGTCGCTCTGCCTTTCGCGCGAGGATCGCCTCGGCCATTTGGCTGCGCGCGGAATTGTGCGTGCATAGGAACAGCACGTTCAGGGTCGTTTTGGGGGCGCTTTTGTCAGTCGTCATGAGCCACTCTTCGGTCAATTGCAGCAGTCAGGACCACAACACGCGTCTGCCCCGGCCATAGGGGCCCGATTCGGCTTTGTCGCGCGCACGAACGCGCTCATGAACTTTCCCTCGATCTGCGGCGCGACCGTGGCGGGATCGAGGCCCGTACCCGCGAGAAACGCCGCCGCATCCTCGGCCTTGTAGACGCGCGTTGGCTCGATGTCGACGCGGCGGAATCCGGCGTCGGCCAGCAGGTCTCGGTACTCCATCTCCTCCAACGCCCCGGCGACGCAGCCGATCCACAGCTCCATGTTGCGTCGCACGTCCGGCGGCGGATCGCCGCGCACGACGACGTCGGACACGGCGAAGCGACCGCCAGGCCTGAGCACGCGGAACGCTTCGTTCAACACGCGCGCCTTGTCGCCCGACAAATTGATCACGCAGTTCGAGATGATTACATCGACCGAGTTGTCCGGCAGCGGAATGTTCTCGATCTCGCCCTTGAGGAACTCGACGTTCGAGACGCCCGCCTTGCGCTTGTTCTCGTTCGCGAGCGCCAGCATCTCGTCGGTCATGTCGAGGCCGTAGACCTTCCCGGTCGGCCCAACGCGCTTGGCCGAGAGCAGGACGTCGATGCCGCCGCCGGAGCCGAGGTCGAGCACCGTTTCGCCGAGGTCGAGCTGCGCGAGGGCGGTCGGGTTGCCGCAGCCGAGTGACGCGAGCAACGCCTCGGCGGGTACGCCGGCTTTCTCGCCTTCGTCGTAGAGGTTGGACGTGATCGGATCCCACGCCTCGGTGGATGAACCGCAGCACGCACTCGACCCGCAGCACGAGGCGTCCTTTTCCCCCGTCGCGACGGAGGCGGCGACCCTTCCGTACTTCTCCCGCACCGCACCCCTGATGTCATCGCTCATTCGATTCATCTCCATCGAGTTTTCTTGATGATTTGAAGCAAAAAAAATCAGTCACAGCACGGCGACGCGCGGCGACTCGTACGGCGAGGGCGCGCGCTCGGTGCTTCGAGGTAGGCGCGCGCCTGGATCAGCACGTCGGGATTCAACGAGTAGTAATTCCACCGGCCTTCGCGGCGGCCACGAATGATGCCTGCGTCGGTCAGCGTCTTGAGGTGCCACGACAGGCGCGACTGCGCCAAACCCAGCTCGGACATCAGCTCGCAGACGCATCGCTCGCCATCGACCAGCAGGTCGATGACATTGAGCCGGATCTCGTCGGCCAGCGCGTGGAACAGGCTTGCGGCGCGGGCGGTCTCGGCGTGGGCGGTGGTCGTCATGATCGGTAAGCTACTGACCTTCCTTCCATCCATCAAGATCTCTTGTTGGATCCGTCGGGCGGCCCCGATGCCGGTTCGGCCTCGAGGTCGTTGAAGCCCTCGACGCACCAACGAACAACGTCGGTGAGAAGCTGATCTTCGGGTGTGATGGCGTCGGTAGGCTGCGCGTCCGGTCGCGCTTCGAAGCCAGCCTCATGCAGCACCCTTTTGACCGCCGCCACCGCTGCTTCGGGCTTCATGCCGAGTGTTCGCAGAGCGGCCGCGTAGCGACCGACAGTGTCGCGAAGCTCATTTGCTGTCGACTCGTCGACGGGGTGTGTCAACTCGCCGAGCCTCATTCGAAGCTCGATCGCCAGCCGGGTAGCGTCGTGGGACTCGCTCATCGCTCCTCGAAGACCGTCTGTGTGGATGTCGATCGAAACCCGTCGCGTAATGAGACGACGGATAGCGTCGGCGACGAGCGGTCACCCGCTTACATCTCTGAAAGCAGTTTCACTCGGCGACGCCACGTTGAACGAACGTGCGGCGGACTCGGGCTACTCCAGAGCTTGCTGAGCGCTGTCGCTCATCGCTCGAGGGTCATTCGCCGCTCACGCATCGACGGCTTGCCGCCGAGTGGCTCGTGCCGCACGAGATCCGAGCGAACCGCCGTCTCGTTGACGGCGTAGGCGATGCTCACGTCGATCACCGCCGTCTCGGGAATCAGCTTGAGCAGCTGAAACGTGCGCGCGTCGACGTCGGCCGACTCGTCAGGAAGCTGAGCGGCGGCGTTTCCCGACGGCCCCATGGGGACCTGGCAGGACGTGAAGAGCCGGCGCGACGCATTGCCGATCTGAAGATCGATTCCGTAGCGGCCGAGGAATGTCAGGAAAGCCTCACGCGCCGATCGGATGCGCGAGAGGTCGAGGTCGCCGCGGTAGATCCGCCACGCGTCCTGAACGTGCCGCGCGTTGCGCCGCTCGCGGGTGACGACAAGGATGGACGACGGATCGGGAGTGTCCATCGGCGGATTCGCGAGCCACACGGCGACGCGTTCGGCCGGCTGCTGCTCATCGCCCCGACCGGTGAGATCGTCGGTACAGCGCGGCCATCGCAGGACGCGCTCGACGTCGTTGTGCGTCAGGTGGTGGCTGCGAACGTCGCCACTGAAGCTGGTATCGAATCTGATGCGGCCCTGCCGATGCGGGGGGGGCGCCATGATGGAATTTGACACGTCGTGTCTCTCTCGAGCTGTCGCACTCGTGTCATAGAGCATCGCGGCGTCGCGAGTCTTAATGACGACCTTAAGAGTCGGCAGAGGAGGCGTTTGGCGCGCGTCAGTTACTGAGATGTAAGCCGCCCAAGGGCGAAACTGCCGAGAGGCGAAACTGCCGAGGGCCGAACAATCGAGCCTTTCGCGACTGGACCAAGCTTCGTTGGCGAGGCATGCTTTCCGCGACGAACCCAAAAACCGTTTTCGCGGAGGCGAACGATGCAGAGGATCGTGTGGGTGGTTCGAAACGTCAGTGCCGGGGCGTTGTTGATGGCCGGAGTCGCGCAAGCGCAAGCAACGAAGGCGCAGCAAACGCTGGCTGCGGCGCTTCGCGGCGGGAATCATGTCGCGCTCGCGGCGGGAGTCGAGGCGGCCACGCCGACGGGAAGGCCGATTTCCTCGCAGTACGAAGTGGAAGACGGCAAGCTGCAGCTGTCGGTCTTCACCGAGAAGGGCGGCGCGTTCACGGAGGTCTTCGTCGATCACATGACGGGAAAGGTCGCGAAGACCGAGAAGATCACGTCGGGCGACGACATGAAGGACGCGAAGGCTCAGAACCGCGCCATGGCCAAGGCGAAATCGACGCTGGCGGAGGCGCTCGCGAAGGCCCTCGCGGAGAACGCGGGGTACACCGCCGTGGAAATCACTCCGGTCCTCGAAGGCGGTCACCCGGTTGCGGAGATCACCCTGATGAAGGGAGGTCAATTCAAATCGGTCTCTGAACCGCTCGGGTGAGTGGTTCCCGGCTACGTCGGATCGCGCTGGTGACGCACCGCACAGTCGGCGCGCTAATTGCCACTGACGAGTTCACATGTCGAACCCCGCACCGTTGTCAGTCGAGCAAGCACCGCTCGTATACTCCGAAACGGACAAAGAGTCCGCGTCCGACGATTTCGTGCCGAACGAACCAGTGCAATTCGTGCTGCCTCGGCGCGCGCTTGCCGCGATCAATCCGATGGCGATCATCGCGGAAGCGCGGCGTGATGGAGTCGATCCGGTGCGGATCGGCGTGGACGACCGGGGTGCAAGCGCCAGCGAGACGCATCTCACGTGCGGGTTTACGATGGCCGTCCGCGTTGTTCGCGCGATCGAGCGGGCCGGAGCCGTCGCGGTGGAAAAATGCGACGGCCCATTGGCGGCCGACCTGGCCGTCGCAAACCAGTCTGCCATCACAGCGCTCGGCTCGCGAGTTCGGCGGCCCTTACCGCCGCGCGCGGAGCGCGAGGCCACCGATCGGGTGAGTTGGAGCTAGTCCGGGCTGGCCGCTGATCGAGCGGACTCGAGCGCCGTGCAAACACGCTCGCAGCCGTCCTCGCTCTCTTTGGCCACCGAGAGCGGTGAGCGTCCGTCGAGGGCCGGGCAAGGCAGGACGAGCCAGTCCGCGACGGTCACGCCGTCGAGATAGGCGCGAATCGCGGCCCGCACGACACGCGCGGCGCGTTCGTCGGCTGCCGGATTGGAAGTTTGTGAGACACCGACCATCCCTCCTGTATCGGGCGCGCGCGCACGCTTCTTAAGCGCACTCGAGATTGCCGATCAAGAAGAGCGGTGAGTCCGCCGCGCGGCGAGTCAGCCGACGCTGACTTCCTCTCTCCCCTAACGGCCCGCGCCGGCGATCAGTGCGACAACGATTCCGCTCGCGCCGGCGAGCCCGGCGAGCGCGAGCACCTTGGCTTGGCGGGTGAGGGCGGCCACCGCGCCGAGCGCGATCGCCACCTGTAGCAGCGCCACGGCGTAGGCATAATGATGATGCTGAGCGAGTAGCCGGGCCGCCTCGACCACCTTGGTGTCACGCTCCTGCTCCAGCTTCCGCGCCTCGCCCTGGATGTCGGCTTGTTCTTTGGTGTACCGCGAGGTCAGCGCGAGCAAGGAATCGGGAACGGCGCGGCTGTTGGCCGCGTAAGCGCTCGCCGCGGTCGCGGCGACGGCGCCCTTGATGCCCTTGGCCTGGTAGTAGGCCCACTGGTCGGAAGCGCGCGCCTGCAATTGCGTCGCTTCGCTCTCCATGACGAGCGCTTCGTTGACCGTCGATCCTGCTCGCAACGAGACGACGGCGGTCACGGCGGCGAGAATGGCCGTGATGAGCGCGGTGACGCGAAGCATGCGGCCGCCCGACTTTTCGATTTCGTCGTCGATCGTCTCGCGCAGCTTGTCGGTGTCGATCTCGATCTCTTCTGGCATGCTGAAAAGCTATAGCCGGGCTCAACGGCGATCAGCTCTCGACTCGTCGGCATCAACTGAGGGAGCGTTCCTCGCTCTCTAGACTCCTACCCGCTTGCGAAGCGCGGCGAATCTGGGCTCCCGCGCGAGCGTCGCGTAGGCCGGCCGCGTTCCGATGTACACGATGTCAGGATCGTGCGCCTCGGCGGCGCGCTCCAGCGCTTCGATCGCCGCCTCGACCTCGCCGAGGGCTGAGTGAACCTGCGCCACGAGACAGCTCGAGACATGTCTCGTAGCCGCGGTCGCCGTGAGCTCGCGCAGAATCCCGCGGGCTTCGTCGGCGCGTCCGGCGCGGGCGAGGGTTTGAGCGAGCCCCGCAAACATCTCCGGCGTCCCGCCTGACTTTGCGATGGCCGTACGCAACGCGGCCTCGGCGCCGGCGGTGTCGCCCGCGTCGCGAAGCGCGCCGCCGAGGAAGTAATACGACATCACGAAGTTCTCGTCGATTTCCATCGACCGGCGCAGCGCGCGGGCGGCGCCAGCCGTGTCGCCAGACAAATGGTAAACCGCCCCGACGCTGGCAGCGATCACCATCGACAGGGGATCCAGGGCGCGTGCGCGATCGATCGCCGCACGCGCTTCATCGAGGCGCCCACGCGGGATGAGCGCGTTGAGCGCCCACCACTGCCACGCCGTGGAATACCGGGGGCTGAGCGCTCGCGCGCGCTGGAACGCGTCCTCGGCACCGGACCAATCCCAATCGTACAGAGCGCGCACGGAGCCGAGCGTCGCGTATGCTTCGCCGAGCGCCGGATGAATCGTGAGCGCCTGCTCGGCGGCGGCACGGGCGCGCGGCATGACCGCGGAGGCGGGTTGCGCCCCGTAAACGCCGAGCATGAGAAGCGAGTCCGCGAGTCCGGCGAAGGCGAGCGCGAAGTCGGGATACCGAATCGTGGCGTCCTCGAAGAATCGCGCCGCGACGCCGAGCTCAGCTTCGGTGCGCTTGTTGAGGGCGAACCTTCCACGGAGGTAGAGCTCGTATACCGGTCCGGCGATCTGTTCACGGGTCGACGACCGCAGCAGCGTATCCGAGAGAGCCTCGGCGATCGACCGGGCGATGTCGTCTTGAATCGCGAAGGCGTCGTCGAACGAGCGGTCGATGCGGTCGGACCAGATCTGGAATCCCGTGTGGGCGTCGACGAGCTGCGCCGCGACCCGCACGCGGGACCCCGAGAGCCGCACGCTGCCGTCGAGTATCGATGTCACGCCCAGCTGCTCGGCGATCGCGCGAACGTCTTCGTGACGGCCCTTGAAGGCGAACGACGACGTGCGCGCGGCGACCCGAATTGTGCGGAGGCGGCTGAGCGTCGTCATGATCTCCTCGGTGATGCCGTCGGAGAAATAGTCGTTCGCCGCGTCGGCGCTCAGGTTGGTGAACGGCAGCACAGCGACCGAGGGCATGCCGTCGTCGCTGATCGCGGCGCGGCGGATCGTCTCCGCGGCGCGCACCACCGTCGACGCCCGGGTGAGCCCCGGGATCGCGGCACCTGACAGGAGCCGCGCGAATGCACCAGCCGTGGCGGGGCGCTCGTTCGCCTCCAACGCCAGCGCCGCCGCGATGCCATCGTCGACGCTCGGCGGAACCTCGGGCCAGAGGCTCGAAAGGCGCGGCGCCGTCTCGACAAGTCGCCGAGCAATGAGCGTCCGCGCGTTGCCGCCGGTGAACGGCATGCTGCCGCACAGCATTTCGAAAACGACGATCCCGAGTGAGTAGACGTCGCTCTGGCGACCGACGTCGTCGGTACCGAGGGCCTGTTCGGGACTCATGTAGGCCGGCGTACCGAGGACGAAGCCTTGCGACGTGACGTCGGTGTCGGTGATGGCGCGCGTGAGAGCGCGCGCGATACCGAAGTCGGCGACAACGGCGTGCCCGCTCAACAGCAGGATGTTTCCCGGCTTGATGTCGCGATGGATGATGCCCGCGGCGTGGGCATAGTCGAGCGCGCTCGCGATTTCCGCGGTGAGCGTGAGGACGTCCGGCAATGGAATGCGGGATTCACGATCGAGTCGCGCGCGGAGCGATTCGCCTTCGATGAACGGCATCACGTAGAAGGGCGTCGAAGCGACGCTTCCCGAGTCGAGCAGGGGAATGATGTTCGGATGCGTGAGGCGCGCGGCGACGTGAATCTCTCGAACGAACCGTGTCGCGCCGTCGGTTCCCGTCAGCTCGCCGCGCAGCAGCTTGATCGCTACCGGCCGGTTGTGCTTCGTATCCAGGGCCAGGTAGACGGTAGCCGCGCCTCCGCTGCCGAGCAGCCGATCGACGCGGTACGTCGGTGCCAGTGCCTCCTGGATGGTCTCGAGCGGGAGTTGGGTCTCGTCGGTCAAGGCGGCGGCGCCGGGGCCGGGAGGAAAAACTGTGGACATCGGAGGATGAAATAGAGTATATCGAAAGCCAGCCGACGCGACCAGCAGGCGCGGCTACAGCGCGCGCAACTCACCGCGGTAGTGCAGCGCGCCCAACGTCGTGAACACCGGGTCCGCGGCATCGATCAGCCGCCGGCGTTCGCTCCCTGTCGCGTCACGCGCCAACTCGAGGCGCGCGCGGGCCTGCTCGAACGGCATGCCCAACGACTCGGCCGCCGCCAGCGCCTTCAAGAACGCGGCCCGCGCGTCTCCGCCTTTGCCGAGATAGCGCAACCATTGGCCCCGCAGAAGCCACGCGCGGGGGTGCACGTTCCGATAGGTGCGCGAGAATCGCATCGCGAGCTTCACGCCCGTTCTGACGCGTTGCTCGAGCGTCCGCCGGTGCGCCGTGGCCACAGCGCCGCGCCGCTCGAGAAGGGTGATGTAGACGTTCACCGCCTCGCAGAAATCGTCGGCCCATTGGTAGCCGGTGGGCGGCTGGCGCTTCAGCGGATCGAACACCGCGTCGGCGGCGCGCATGGCCTCCTCGTCGCGTCCTTGTCGGAGCCGCGTCATCGCCGTCGAACGTGCCTTGTCGAGCGGCGTGCCGAGGTCGGTGGCCGGCGTCTCGATCGCCAATGCCGCCTCCAGCGCGCGCGCGGCTTGATCCGTGTCGCCCTTTCCCAACCAGGTGTCGGTCTCATCGAGCAGTGAATAGCACATGAGCTGCCCGCTGGCCTGGAGCTCCGCCAGCTCGCGCTGGCGCTTCCACCCTGTGGGCGCGAAGGCATAGTCGCCCTCGCAGATGGCCATCGTCGTGCGGAACTGCCAGCCGTCGGACTCGACGCCGAAGTCGCCGAGCTCCTGCGTGAGCGCGTACGATTTGGCGTTCGCCGCCTTTGCCTCGGCCCACGCGGCGCGTTGAGCGAGTGCCAGTCCGCGAATGTGCCACACGTACGCAAGCGCGGAGAGCCCCTCGCGTTCGCCCAGCTCGATGGCGCGCTCGGCGTACCACTCGGCTTGATTCGAGAGACCCACGAGGTAGAAGAGCATCGACGCGTTGATCGTCACTCGCGCCAGCGACGCCGACGATCCCGCCTCCTCACCGACGTTCAAGCCGCTCACGGTGACGTACAGCAGCTTGAGCGGCGATTCCGCCTCGAGGTAGTACGCCTGCCCCAGAGACTTGTAGCACTCCACCGCTTCGTCGAGGAGCGCCTTCTCGTGCGCCCGCCGTCCCAGATACCGCTTCGGGAAGAGCCGGTGATTGACCTGCCGGCCGATCTCGCCGAGCGTGCGCAGCGCCCAGCCGCCGGCGCTGACCGGAACGGGGCGGTGCAACGAGACCAGTGCGCGCTCGCAATGAACGCGGCTCACGTGAAGTGCGCCGCAATAGTAGTGGGCGATTCCGAGTCCCTTGTCCCACAGCGCGCGCCTCGACGGCGTGACCGAGACCTCGCCCCGGTCGACCAGCTCGGACGCCTGCGTCAGAAAGGTCACGGCGTCGGGAAACGCGCCCGCGAACAGCGCCTGCTCGCCCGCCTTCTCGAGATAGTCCGCCGTGCGGGCTGGATCTGCCGCGCGCGCCCAGTGATAGGCGAGCAGAGCGTAGTACGGCGAGAGATCGCCGCCGTAGTTGCGCTCGTACCAAGTCGCCACGGCGCGATGCAGCGGTTGCCGCTGCGCGGTCGGCATCGACTCGTATGTGACGTCGCGTGTGATGACGTGCTTGAAGAGATACGCGAGGTCGGGTTCGGGCGTCTCGAGCGCGGTGAGATTGGCGGAGGCGAGCGCCTCGAGGTGCGCGTGAATCTCGGGGCGCTCGTTTTCGACGGGATGCGTATCGCGGACCATGCGCTCCCTGAACAGCCGCCCGATGACCGATGCGACCTTGAGGCAGAGTTGCTGTCCGGGCGCGAGCTTGTCGAGACGACTGATGATCACGCCCTCGACCGTTGTCGGCACGTCAATCGTCGTGAGCTCGCCGACCGTACAGGCGCCGTCGATAACGCGGATCGCGCCGGCGTCGGCCAGAGCTTGGACCAGCTCTTCGCAGAAAAACGGATGACCGGCCACCCGGTGATCCACGAAGTTCGCGAGCGACGGCGGAACGTCTGGCACGCCGAGCCGCGCGGCGATGAGCGCGCGCGTTTCCTCGGGCGAGAGGCCCTCGAGCTCGAGATGGCGTTCGCCGGCCAGTTGCGCCAGCCGTGCGAACTCGGTCGGAGGCGGATCGCCGAACGGCCGCGTCGCCACGATCGCCATGAGCGGACGGACCGATTGCAGGACGTCGAGCAGCAGGCTCCACGACGCGGAGTCGAGCCAGTGGGCGTCCTCGATGGCGAGCAACGTCGGACGCTCCGCAGCGGCGCGCTGGAGCACTCTCGACAAGAGTCGCTTCGTGTTCTCGCCTCGCACGTCGCCGGTCATCTCCGCCGTGAGCGGGGTATCGGGTATGTGAACCGGCAAGACGACGCTCGCGAGCGGAACGAGTCGCTCGAGCTCGGGAAGCTCCACCACTCGCGCGACGCGCTCGCGCGCGGTTGCGGCAGTGTCGTTCGCGCCGACGCCGAAGATCGCGGCGAACACCGGGCGCCACGCGTAGTAGGCCGTCGTCTGCTCGATCGCGTCGGCGACGGCGGTCAGCACGTTCACTCGGTGCACGCTCGCCAGGCGCGACGCTTCGGCGACCAGCCGAGACTTTCCGAGGCCGGCGTCGCCCTGGATGATGGTCACGCCCGCGTGCTCGCCCGATCGCGCCAGGTCGAGTCGGCCGCCGATCACCTCGAGCTCGCGCCGCCGCCCAATGACTTTCACGTCGCCGCGCGCCGCGGGAGTCACGCGACCCAGCGGTCGAAAAGCGTCGACTGGCGCCGCTTTGCCGCGCACAGGAATCGCCGCGACGTGCTCGAAGGCGACGCGCCCACGTGCCGCGTGAGCGGTCGCCGCATCAGAGATCGTCGATCTGGTTTCGACGTGCGCGAGCCGCGCGGCAAGATTGATTACGTCGCCTCTTACCATATAGTCGCGCCGGCTGTCGCTCCCGAAGCTTCCGCAGAGTGCCCGCCCCGTCGCGATTCCGACGCCGCTCTCGAGACCCGTGTCGGCGAGGGTGCGTCGAAGCTCGTCCGCGGCGAGCACCGCGCGAACCGCGTCATCCTCGTGGGCGCGCGGGGGCAGGCCGAAGACGGCGAGCAGCAAGAGACCCTTGTCGTCGACGTCTACGCGGACGGTGCCCTCGAAGCGACGGCCGATCTCCTGAAAGCCCCGCACCCGCTCCTGCGCCCGCGCGAGCTCCGACTGATCCGCGCTCGTGAGCCCGGGAATGTCGGCGAGGACCACCGTCACGACGCGCGACTCGGCGAGCCAGTCCGCGTTTGGTGAAACAAGTCGATCGAGCACGGCCGGCGGAACGAACGGACGTAGAAGCGCCTCATCTTGGTCGATCGACGCGCGGGCAGTACGGGGCCGAGGGATCACCGGATCGACGACCCGGGTGAGGACGGTGCCGCTGCCATCCGCTCGCCCGTCGGCGCGACCCGCCAAATGGCGCCAGGCCGCTTCGGAAACGAGGACCGTCCCGGCCGACGCCCTTCTCTCCGCAGCCGTGACGTCGCCAATCGCGGCGCCGCTCGCGATGAGTTCCCAACGTCCGTCCAGGCCTCCGACGAGACCGAGCTGAAGCTCTCCGTAGCCGATGCCGATGCGAGTCGGAAACCGGTCGGCCGAGCGCCGCCCGATGGCGCTTTGGATCGCCAAGGCCGCTTGGGCCGCGCAGGTCGTTACGACGACAGCGTCGCCGGCCGTCGACGCGGGCCAATAGCAAAGAAATGCATCACCGGCGATCGATACGACGTCGCCGCCGTGAGTTTCGACGGCATCCACGACGTCGGCGACATATTCATTTAGAAGCCACGTAATCTCTTCGAGGCCCGAGCGCCCCCGGGCGGCGAACGATTCGACCAGGGACGTGAATCCCTGAATGTCGCTGAGGAAGACGGCGCCGGCGCCCGAGCGGACTTCCGGCGCCGAGAGGGGTCGGCCGTCGACCAATCGGTCGACGAGCGTTCGCGGCAAGTAGCTGGCAAGGGAGTGCCGGGAACGGGAGGGGAAGGCGGGCATGCGTTTGCGACAAGAAACCGCGCGTGCTATTGTCTCGCAAGCCAGGTCCTCCCGCCGCACGGACGACAGCTCATGACGTCGTCCACCACCCGCAGCTCCTGCGAGGTTGGGTCATGCATCTGCGTCCGATTCGCGTCCAACATCACCAGCCGCGATTCGACGGCGGCGGATTGTCGATCGAGAGCCAGGTGCAGAACGCGCTCAACCTGGGCCTGCCGCTCAAGAATCGCGCGCAGATGCCGGCGTTGCTCGAGGTCATCACGGCGGCCAAGCAGGCCATCGACGACGCGCTCTCGGGGCTGCACTACGTGCACTTCGCGCGCTTTTTGCCGACGCCGGATTTCTCGGCGCTGCAAGTGGTGACGACATACGACGGCGCCCTCGACTCGTACCTCATGGATTTCGTCCTCGTGTTGGGGCCTCAGTTCAACGCGATTCTCGAATTCATCGACGGCGCCCCGCCGCTGCCGGTGCAGCAGTATCCGCAGGAGTTCATCGCGTTCGTGAAGGCGAACAACATCCCGGCCCCGGTCTGGTCGGCGTATCCCTTCATGACAGTTCTCGACGTGGAGACCGCGCCGAGCACCGTTCGCTGAACCCGGAACAATGCCATGACAACAATCGCACCGACGGCGGACGACGCCGCGGCGGCATCGTCGCCGAACGAACCCGGGCACATCACGCACGAAGACCTGCTCGACATTCAGGGAAACGTCGTGCGCGGCTACCGAATGCCGAACGCGCGGCATTTCGCTCTGCGTGTGAACAACGGCGGAAGTGCCCGGCGATTCATCGCCGGGCTGATTCCCGGCGCCGGCTTCGACGACGGACCGCACATCACGACCGCGGCCCCGTGGCCCGGCGAAAAGCCGAGCTACTGCCTCAACATCGGGTTCACGGCCATGGGGCTTGGCGCGGTTGGAATTCCCGCGTCGCTTCTCTCGCTCTTTCCGGCCGACTTCCGCAACGGACCCGTCTACGGGGCCGCGAAGCTGGGCGACACCGGCACGAGCGCGCCGGAGAACTGGGTGATGGGCGGCCCAGCGAACGAGCAAACGCACATTGTGCTGTCGCTCTTCACGAACGAGCATCGCGAGCCGTGCCGCGACCAGTGGACGGCCGTGTTGCTCGAGCGGTTTGCGAGGGACCGCATCGACGTCGTTTGGCGAATCGACGCCGATGCGCTGCCCGACGGCAAGGTGCACTTCGGTTACAAGGACGGCATCGCGCAGCCGCGAATCGAGGGCGCGCCCGGCAAGCAGGGACCGGACATGCAACCGCACGCCAAGCCGGGAGAGTTTCTGCTCGGACGCGGTTATGAGAATCAGTACGAGGGCAACTTCATCGGCAAGCTGCCGTCGGAGTTGGCCGACAACGGCACATACGGCGCGTTTCGCGTGCTCGAGCAGGATGTCGTCGGTTTCGAGGAGTTCGTACAAAAGGCGGCGCAACGCTACGCGATGCCGGCGGAGCTCGTCGCCGCGAAGCTCATGGGCCGGTGGCGCGACGGCACTCCGCTCACGCTGTACCCGGGGCCGGCGAAACCCGCGGATCGCCCGAGCGCCGAACGGATCAACGACTTCGACTACGGTCCGAACGAGGATCATCCGACGTACTACGACGACAGCACCGGCTTGCGATGTCCGGCCGGCGCGCACATTCGCCGGATGAATCCCCGCGGCGCGCTCGCCATGGGGGCGGCGCATACCCGGCGGATCATTCGGCGAGGGATGGCCTACGGGCCGGCGTACGATCCCTCCGTCGTCGAGAACGATCCACCGGAGAGAGGCCTGGTCGGCTTTTTCATCTGCGGCGATCTCGCCATGCAGTTCGAGTTCCTCCTCACGACCTGGGCGAACGAGGACATCTCGGCGCCTGGGATCCGCGGGACGCGCGAACCCATTCTCGGCGCACAGCCGGACTTCGGCGGGCAGTTCGTGATGCGGACCAACGACGCGCGGGATCCGATCGTGTTCGACACTCTCCCGCGCTTCGTGCGTACGCGCGGCAGCGTTTACTGCTTCATTCCCGGCCTCGGCGGGCTGCGGTTCCTCGCGGGCATTTGATCGGAGAACTCCAATGACCAACCCGCTGACCGCGACGTCGACCGGTACGTTCACGCCCATCACGGCGACCCAGCCTGTGGTGAGCGGCCCGATCAATTCCGCGCTTGCCGCACAACTGAACGCGCTGTTGGCCGAGCGGAGCGCGACGACGATTCCCAGCGGGTTTTTCGCGTGGTGGGGCGACACCAGCTTCCCCGACGGTACGGCCGCGGTCCCGACGCTCACACAGCAGGATTGGCTGCGATATTACTCGCGGCTCCAACAGTCTGCGCTGTCGCCGGAGCTGCTGACGCCGGGAGCGGCGTTGGTGGCGCAAACGGCGGATTGCCGCCCCGACGGGCCGATTCCGATCGCGATCGCCGCGTTTCAGCTCTCCGCCATACAGCCGGCGTTTCAGCAGCGTGTCGTCGATGCCGCGCAGCGGGGTGTCGCGCTCGACCCGCCGCCGGGTCCGTTGGCCTCGGTGATTCAACCCGCCAATGTTTTCATGGTCGCGGGCCTCATGCACGACCAGTGGGGCCAAACGACGCCGCGGTTCCGCAGTCGCGTGGTCACCTACGTGCTCGACGAGCGCTTCTACTGCACCAACCCCGGCGCGCCGCTGCCCGACAAGATCGAAATCGATTTGAACGACGGCCGCGGCTTCCGCGCGGTGGCGTTCGGGTCGCGCGTCACCGCGATCTGTCCCAGCGGCGACGCGACGGCGATCGTGCGATGCACTTTCGGCGCGACGGTGCTCGAGGGTCGTCTCTCGATTCCGATTCTCGAGCAGGACGCGGCGCCGTTGCCCGATGATTCCTGGTCGATCACGGGCCTGCCGTCGCTGAACACGGGCACCGCGTACGTCTATCGCGCGCCCGGTCACGCGAAGGCCGTGAATCCCCTCATCGTCGCCGAGGGATTTCCGGGTGGATATCCGTACGACTACCTCTACGATCTCGTCAACCAGCAGGGTACGCTGGAGAAGCTGCGCGCCGCCGGATATGACGTCATCCTGCTCAGCTTCACGAACGGCCTCGACGCGATTCAGAACAACGCACAAGTCGCCATCGCGTGCATTCGACAAGCGATGAAGCACGCCAAATCGCCGCTCGTTGTCGGCGGCGTGAGCATGGGCGGTCTCATCACGCGTTTTGCGCTCGCCGAGCTCGAGACGCACGGCTTTCCTCACGATACGCGTCTCTTTTTCACGATCGACACGCCTCATGGCGGCGCGTACACGAACCTCGCCGATCAATGGCTGGCGCATTATCTGGCCCCCGCGACCGGCGAGGGTGCGGATGTCGCCGCGCTACTGGATTCGACGTCGAATCAGCAATTCATGATGACGTGGGTGAACGCCGGCACGGCGGCGGAGAGTCCGCTGCGTACGGAGCTCATGCGAGAATTCGACGGTATCGGCGGGTACCCGCAGTTGCCCGAACGCATCGCCGTGAGCTGCGGGCGAGGTGACGGCGTTCGTTCGATCGCACCGAACACGCCACTCCTCACGTGGGCCGGCGGGCCGTTCGCCGCGCTGCAGCTGCTGACGCTCCCCGAGGGAGGCGCACAGTCGGTCGTCGCGCACGGCTATTCGTTCCTGTCGGATCCGTCGACACCGCAGGTGCTGTCGGTGGCGAGCCAGTTCTCGTGGGAAGGCGCGCCGGGTGGTCAGAACGTGTACAACGCGCTGGCGCAGGACATCGTCGAGAGCATCGGCTTCGGTCCGATCACGGATCCTGTTCCACTGACGACGTCGGTGCCGACGGTCAGCGCGCTCGACATCGATCCAACGAAATACAGCCCGTTCGAGTCGGTGCCGCCGCCGTCCGCCGGCGCGTCGCCGTTCAGCGATTACATCTGTTCGGCCACGAACACGCCGCACCTGACGATCACGCCGCAGGTGAGCGACTGGCTCGTGGCCAAGATCGGCGCACCACCGGCGATGGTCGAGCCGAGCGCGCCAACGGCCGCGACGCGGAAGCGATCGTTCGATCCGAGCGCGTTCAACCCGCACGATCCTGCATATAGCGCGAATCCTTACCCGACGTACGCGCAATTCCGCGAGCACGCGCCCGTCTTCTGGGTCGAGCCCTACGAGAGCTACTGGGTCTTTCGGTACGAGGACGCTATGCGCGTCTTCAACGACTCCGACAATTTCGGTCCGGCGCCCGGGCCGCCGGCCCCTCCGGGCGTGAACGACTTCATGAAGAACCGCACGGAGCCGCCGCCGGCGATTCCGCCCGGACCGTTCGACATACTGGCGAATTTCCCCGAAGGATTGTTCTTCCTCGATCCGCCGGAGCACGGCCGCGTCCGCGGGCTGCTCGAGCCGATGTTCGCGCAAGCGATCGAGAATGCGACGACGGTCGCAGCGATCGCCGCGCGACAGAAGCTGGTCGCCGCCAAGCAGAGCGGGTTGATCGAGCTCTACATGGACTACGCGTTGCCGATGCCCGCGGCGGTGCTCCTGTCGATTATGGGTGTCCCGCAACAGGATTGGACCGGAATCGGCGGATGGATCGGCGCCAATCTCGCGGGTCACGACATCACCCAGCCGGCGTCGGTGCAAGGCATGGGAGCGACGTGCTACGTCGCCCTCATCGGCTATCTGCAAGGGCTCATGCGTGGCTGTCCGTTCCACGCGTCGAAGGGCGGCATGCTCGATCTCATGACGACCGGCGGAGTCGGCCCGGGCAAGATGGAGGCGGCGCAAGTTCAAACGACGGCGGCCAACCTGATGATCGCCGGCTACCTGTCGACCACGTTCCTGATCGCGACGGGGATGTACAATCTGCTCCGCACGAATCAGCTCGCGCTGCTGCGCAGCCAGCCGACGCTGCTCATGAACGCCATCGACGAGATGCTCCGCTTCGACGCGCCTGCTCAGCTCGTGGACCGCTTCGTCGCGAAGCAAACCGTTACGCTCGGAGGGCGAACGCTCATCGCCGGCGACCCGGTCACCGTCGTCCTCGGATCGGCGAACCACGACCCCGCGGCGTTTCCGAACCCCGACACGTTCGACATCACGCGAACGTTCGATCCGAAATGGCCGCATCTCGGCTTCGGTTGGGGCATTCACCGTTGCATCGGCGCTCCGCTGGTGATGCAACACTCCGCGCCGGTGGCGTTCAAGATGCTGCTCGAGGAGCTGCCCGTCATCAGGCTCCACGGCACGCCGCAGTGGCAGACGGATCCTTATTTGAGATCCGTCAGCAACCTCCCGCTCGCGCTCGAGTGAGCGCGGGCGGCTCAGAACCTGTATTCGAGCCGCGTCATCAGTAGTCTGCCGAGCACCGGCGCGCCGACGAACTCGGCGTGGCGGTCGTCGGTGAGATTCTCGACGCTCAACGTGAGGCGCGCGCCGCGAGAGCCGGGAATCGCCGCGCCCACCTCGGCGTCGGCGACAGCGAATCCCGGAACGTTGCCGTTCCAGACTCCATCGATCATGCGGAACGATCCGACGAATCGCGTACGAAGCTCCGCCGACGCGTCGTGCGACGGCTCGCGGAATCTCGCCGAGAAGAGTCCCTTGTGCCGCGGCGCGTTCATCGCCAGATCGGGTTCTCCCGGGTCCTTGCTCGGGAAGAAATTGTCGCTCGTGTACGAATAGGACGACGCGAGCGAAAGATGGTTGGTCGCCGCCCACTGGAGCGACACGTCCGTTCCCCACAGCTCGACGCGACCAAAATTCCGGTAGGTCAGCACGATGTCGGATCCGCCCAGTGGCCCCGTCGGCGCGATGGTGCCGAGTGGAATCCCCGGAGCCTGCGCGCTCGCGTCGATCCCGCCGATGCCCGCGGCCAACTGCCCCGCCTGCGCGGCGGGCATGAACTTGCCGAGGTACGCCGCGAGATCCGGCGTCGACAGGAACGCGTTCGGCGTCTCGACGGCCAGCGGGCCGCGGAAGTTCTCCCGGCGCGTGGCGTACACGCTGGCTTCGAACAAGAGGCGTTGGCTGATGAGTCCTTTGTATCCGCCCTCGAGGGTGTTGGTGATCATCGGCTTGAGCGCGCCGATGTCGTCGGTCGGCGCCGCGGACGGACGGAATACGCCGGCGGACGGATCGAGCATGCGGAGAACGGTCTTGACGTCGCGTGACGTCGGCGCGGGGATGCCGGAGATGTCCACGCCGTTCGCCTTCATGATCTGGACGACGGCCGGCCAGAGGAGCGTGGCGTCGATCGGGAGCGGGCCGGACGCGAATGGGGACATCATACAGAGTCCGCCGGCGCAGTCGCGGGCGAAGTGGAATCCGTCCTGCGGAACGCCGATCGCGCGGATCGCGTAGGGCAGGGGCGAGAGGCGTCCCGCGACGATGTCGACGAACATGTCCGTGGACGTCGGCGTAGCGAATGCGCGGTTGTAGCTCAGCCACCACCGCTGACCCTGTCGCGGCTCGTATGAGACCGAGACTCTCGGCGAGAACACCGCGCCGTTGATGCGATCGTTCTTGTCGACGCGCGCCGCGGTGAGCAGCCGAATCGTTTGCGAGAGCTTCGTTTCCGCCTGAGCGTACGCGCCGGTCTCCACCATGACGTCGTTGTCTTCGTTGCGCCCATCGATGGTGCCGTTCGTGCGCGGATCGGTGCGCTGCACGTCCAGGCCATAGGTGAGCGTGCTGCGCCCCGCGACATCGAACCCGTTCTGCACCTGACCGACGATCAGATTCGAGCGATCGTAGACCGGTTGGTCCGTGCGCAGGTTGAACGTCTGTCCGGCGTCGTTGACGTTCACGAAGGTCTGGGCGAAAAAGCGGCCGTCGTTGTATCGCACCTGCGCGAAGTCGTATCGCCAATCCTTGATCTGGCTCGCGCCGATGCTGGTGTACTCGACGTGGCGCATCGCCAGCGTGGAGCCGACGTCGACGACCGCGGTTCCGCTGGACGTGACCTTGATGTCGGCGCGCGCTTCACCGCCCACGCGCTCGACGAGCGGGTCGCGCGGCGCGACCTCGGCGGAGTCCGTAGGCGCGTCCCATTCGCGCGCACGCAAGAACTTGCCGGACACCTTGAACGCGAATCGATCGCTCGGCACTGCCGCGTAGCGAACGGCCGCCTGCTCCATTGAGCGGTCGCCGCCCGTCAAGCTGACGCTGGTTCCCGGCGAGTCGAACGGGGACTTCGTGATGAAATGCACGACGCCGTCGGCCGCGTTCGGGCCGTAGAGTGCGGAGGCGGGACCGCGGAGCACCTCGACGTGGTCGATGTCGTCGCCGGTCGCCGTGACGAAATGCGAAAGATTGCCGCGCAACGATGGAATCGACGCCGTCCGGTAGTCCGACATCATCAAGAGCGACGTCCCGAAAGTCTGATTGAATCCGCGCGCGACGACCTGCCTTCCCTGAATGCCCTGTTCGGCGACGTCCACTCCGGGAACGTTCATGACATAGTCGAGCGCGGTGACGGCGGTGCGCTCGCGCACCGCCTGCTCGTCCACGACTTCAATGGCAGCGGGGGCGTCGAGCGCCTTCTCGGCGTGGTGAGTTGCCGTCACGACCGTGTGCTCGAGCTGAACCGCGACAACCGTGAGCTCCGCGTCGACGGTGGCCGGAGCGGACGTCACCGTCACGTCGGGAACGCTGCGCTCGGCGAATCCGATCATTCGAAAGGCAAGCGTATACCGGCCCGGCGGCAGCAGAAATCGATAGCGTCCCGACGCGTCGGTGACGGCTCTGCGTTGTGGCTGTTCACCCGCTCGGGCTTCGACGGCCACGCCGGAAAGCGGCTGCCCGTTCGATCGAACCGTGCCGGACACCGCGGCCTGCTGCGCGCTCGACGTCTGAAGCGGCAGAATCAAGAAAGCGGTGGCAAAGAGTCCCCGCGCCGCATCGCGCATGAGCCCGTCTGGTTGGAGTGGTCTAAGTCTACTTATTTCTTCACTCTAAGCAACCAGTGGCAGCCCTCGACCGCGCAGTCGTGTTCGCAGTGATGTTCTGTTATTCGTTTTCTTAACTTGACGCCGATGCCCTGAACTCCTGCGGGCGTTCGTGGCGCGCGGAATCGAGCGCTCTCTGCGCATCGTCGGCCTTCAGATCGGCGCCGTAGACGGGCGTGCCGGGCTGCTGCCGCCAGGATTCCGCCAGAGTGCCCGCGTCGACGCCATCGAAACCCAACTCGTCGATCAACTGGAGCACGACGGCTTTGGCCGACGAGTCGTCGCCGGCGACGGGGAAGGCAATGCGCCCGGGTTGATCGGCGGCTCGGCCGCGTTCGAGGAGATGTTGCGCGTACATGGTGTTGAACGCCTTGACCACCGGCCGCCCGAGCTGTTGCGACACCCACTGGCTCTCTGGCGTGCCGTCTTCGATCGCGCCGATGCGGCCGTCTCGCTTGGGATAGTAATTGCCGGTGTCCACGACGACCGTCCGGCCCCCCGACGCGAACAAGTCCTTGGGGAGATCGCGGATGCTTTTCTCGGGGATGGCGATGATGACCAGGTCCTTGCCGCGCGCCGCTTCGCGCACCGTGACCGGCTTGATTCCCGTTTCGGCAGCCAGGGCGACGAGCGTCGCCGGACCTCTCGAATTGGCGATGGACACGTCGTGCCCAAGCGCGCTCAGGCGGCGGGCGAGCGTGCCGCCGATGTGACCCGAACCGATGATACCGATCTTCATGATAGAATCTCCCGGAGGCAGGGGCGCCGAGTACCGCGCGCCGACGCCGCAAGTTCTCGGCCGTCATCGGTACAACTGCTTCGGCGAACTGCAACTACCTCGACGCAGAGGTGCAGAGGACGCAGGGACGCAGAGGGAAACGGCGAAAGAGATTCTGGGAACGACCCTGGGGTAGGCAATCTTCGCGATGCGGCGCCATTTGAGAATTATCATGATCGGGGCGGGGATCGCGGTGCTGTTCACCGCACTCCTGCCCGCCCTCTTTCTGCGGCGCCACGGGTGGCACGGGGTGCCGGCAGACGCTCGTCCTACTACGCGTGGCCGGCCTTAGTGGGGGGTCGAAACCGTACGTTTGCGCCCTCGGGCGGCTAGAAAAGGGGTCCCGGCGCAACCACTACGACCTCGTCGGTGCACCGACTACATTTAACGGAGCAGGTCGATAACGATTCCCTCCCACGCAGAACGGAATCTCCAAGGGTCCGGCGCGGTCCGGACCCTTCGCCATTTGTCGGCTGATGCACGGCTCGGTCTTCGACTCGTGCGTTTCCAGTCCCGGGGGCCGGCACGTGTCCATTCCGCAACCGACGAAGGTGAACTGATGGGTGCCAAGAAACCGCCAAAGGAGCCGCCAATGAACGCGCTAGAATTTCGGGAAGGCGATCGCACGTTCACATGCAACGCCGCGTCCTCTCCGGCGACTCCGGAGACGGTTTGGTGGTGGGTCAGCATCACCGGCGAGTCACAGCGATACGCGGCGTTTCGAACGCAGGAAGGCGACGCGCCGACGAACCTGCGCCCGCGAATTCTCGCGTACTATCAGCAGATGGTTGCCGACCGTGAGCGTCCGCGCGAGGTCCGCACCCACTGGGCCCAGCGCCGCGCCGCGGCGAAGCCCGCCGAGCCGGGAGCTCCGGGCCAGACGCCCGAAAAGGCTTAGCAGGGGGGGCTCGGGTCGAAGGCTGAACATCGCCGCGCCCCGTCTCCGCTCCCCGAACTCTAGAGAGACACAACACGGCCCGTACCGATCCTCGGTGCGGGCCGCTTCGTTTCTCTCGAGTTCACAAGCGAGCTCGACCTACTCTTTCGGCGGATTCGCTGTTTCGTCGGGCGCTGCGCCGGGGTCCGGCTGCCGAAGCTCCTCGGCCTCGGCTTCGCGCTTTCGGGAGCGCTTCTCTTCCTGCTTCTCCTTGCGCGCCATCTCCTTCCGACGCTTCTCAAAATTGTAGTTCGGTTTCTTTGGCATTTCGGGGTGGTTATGGGATGCCCGACGAAAAAAAGCCTGCTCGCAATTCGGCAGGCCCCTGAATCATTCGGAACTTGTCCGCGCTCACGGCGCGTTCTCGCTTCGTCAGAAGGATGGCGGATAGGCGGGGCGGACGCAACCGTCGCGCCCGTCGCGCCCGCTACGAAGCACGCTGAGCCGTAGCGAAATCGTGGACCCCTCGGGTGCTTCGCAGGGTATCAATATCAAGTCCGAGCCCGACGCGACGTTCTCACGGCGGGCGTTTCTTTTGTAGAGGAGGTTGCGAGCGATGCTGCTCCAACACGGCTTTTCGAAACTCTTGATCGGTTCGACCGCGTTTCTGCTCGGCACCGCTGGCTTCACCGCCACCGGAAATTCAGCTCCCGCCGCCGTTCAGACGCAAACCGTCACGCAATCGATCGCCACCGGCGCGTCCGGTTCGGCCGCTCCCGCCACCACTGCGGTGGGGACGCGCGCCAAAGCTGCGCTCGCCGTCTTTTCGTCGGCCGTGCGCAAGCTGAGCGATCCGCGCGCCCTCAAGGACGCGTTCAACAGCTATTTCGCGTTCAAGGCGGCTCACCCGAACGACGTGAAGAAGCCGTACCTCTACTTCGTCGACTATGGTCTGCCGAACACCCAGCCACGCGGCTACGTGTTCGACATGGCGGCGCTGAAGGTGATCGACGGTCCGTTCACGGTGGCGCACGGCCGCGGCTCGGCGCCGTCGGGTGCTTCGATTCCGACGCGATTCTCGAATGCGTTTGGAAGCGCGGCGACCTCGTTGGGGCTGTACATCACCAAGGCGACGTACGCGTTCCACGGCCATTCGGGCGGCCAGCCGTATCAGTCGATCGGGCTCAAGCTGGACGGAGTGTCCGACGGATTCAACGACAAGGCGCTCGCGCGCGGAGTGGTGGCGCACGGCGCGCCGTACGTGACGGCGAGCAGGGCAGGGACCAGCAAGGGTTGCCCGGCGATGGAGCCGGCGCGCGCGCAGCGACTGCTGCCGAAGCTCGCGGATGGTGGAATGGTGTTCCTGTTCGCCCCGGATTCGAAGTGGATCGCGGGAGACCAGTGGCTCGACGCGGGCGTGAACTAGGTCGAGCGAGAGGCTTGCTGGACGGCTCGACAGCCAGACAGCTCTACAGCCGGACAGCTGTCTAGCTGTCTAGCTGTCTAGCTGTCTAGCTGTCCCGCATCCCTCCCTAGTCCGCTCGAAGCGCCGTATTCGGATCGATCCTCGCCGCCCTTATCGCCGGCGCGAGACTGGCCAACACCGCGACGACCCCGGTGACCGCCACCACGGCAACGAAAGTCAGCGGATCGCTCGGCGACACGCCCTGAAGGAGCGTGCGTAGCACGCGCGTCAGGAGCAGCGCGGATACGACGCCGATCGCGAGGCCCGTCATCGCCTGTCGCAGGCCGGAGCGAAGGCCGATCGCCATCAGATCGTTCGGCGTGGCGCCCAGCGCGGCGCGAATTCCGAATTCGTGAAAGCGCGAGGCCACCACTTGGGACACGATGCCGAAGATCCCGATCGCGGAGAGGAGCAGAGCGACGAGGCCGAAAACGCCGAGCGTCTGCATCGCGAACCGCTGGCCGCCGATTGCCGCGTCGACGATGTCGCGCATCGTCCGCACCTCGGACACCGCCAGTCGGGGATCGGCCGCGCGAACGGCGGCGCGGACGGAGGCGATGAGAGCTCTTGGATCGCCGTCGGTCCGAACCACGAGGCTCATCGACCGGCGCGTGCTGCCCGGCGCGGACGCG
Organism: uncultured Gemmatimonadaceae bacterium; assembly: GCA_963757185.1. GTDB lineage: Bacteria > Gemmatimonadota > Gemmatimonadetes > Gemmatimonadales > Gemmatimonadaceae > JAQBQB01. The sequence continues at coordinate 345,620 of CAVWQI010000010.1, read as the reverse complement.
AACTGCGCCAGCGTGGCGTAGAACTGCGGCTTGACCGTTCCCACGAGCGTGTTGTGGTGCACGTCGTTCGTCACGCCGACGACCGTGTACCAGCGTGTGGTATCGCGCGAGTTGATCCGCACGCGCCCGCCGAGGGCGTGGCGTCCGGCGAAATACTGTTGCTCGAACGCGCGGTTGACGATCATCGCGAGCGGCGCACCCATGTCGTCGCCCGTGGTGAACGCGCGTCCCTCGCGCAGCGTGAGCCCCATCGTCTCGAAATAGCCTGGCGTCACGACCTGCCAGTCGCCTGGCGCGCCCTGATTCGGCGGCGGCGTATAGCCGTCGATCGTCATCCCCCAGTCGCCCATCTCCGTCGCGAGCGGCAGCAACCGCACCGCGGCGACTCGCCTCACGCCGGGAAGGGCCGACACTCGGCGCTGCACGTCGTCCCAGAACGCGACGACGCGCAGCGAGTCCGGATACCAGATCGACGGTGTCGAAACGCGCATCGTGAGCACGCCGTCGGCGCGGAATCCGGGATCGATCGACAATAGGTTGCTGACCGTGCGGATCATGAGCCCGGCGCCGGCGACGAGGACGACCGCCAGCGCGATCTCGGCCGCGACGAGCGTCTGACGCCAGCGCAGCCGAGCGCGTCCGGTTGTCGCGCCGCGTCCGCCTTCGCGAAGCTCACCGGCGGGAGCGAGGCGGCGGGCGTGAGCGAGCGGAAGAATTCCCGTGAGCAGCGCGGTGACGCACGCGACCGCGAGCGCGAACGCGAGCACGCTCCAGTCGATAGAGGTCTCCGCGAGACGGGGCAATCCCGGCGGCGCGTTGGCGCGGAGCAGACGGACGGTGAGCATGGCTAGGGCGATGCCCGCCGCGGCGCCGAAAGTCGCGAGCACCGCGCTCTCGGTGATGAGCAATCGCGCGAGACGCTTGTCTCCAGCTCCCAGCGCGACCCGCACCGCCAGCTCGCGCCGGCGCGCCTCGCCGCGCACGAGCAGCAAACCGGCGACGTTCGCACAGGCGATGAGCAACACGAGCACAACCGCGCCGAACACGACGAGGAGCACGGGCTTCACGCGCCCGGTGATCTGTTCATCCATCGGAACGACGAATGCGTGAAAATCGACCTTCGCCATATAGCCGAACTGCTCGAGCTCGGCCACGATCCCGCGCAGCTGTGTGTTCGCCGTCGCGGCCGTCGCGCCGGGGGCGAGTCGCGCGACGCCGTAGAAGCCGTGACTCGCGCCACCCTTCGGAAACGCCGGGCCGGGAACCGCGCCCTCATTCGCGGCGTCGGTCGCGAGCGGAAACCAGACGTCGGTGCGCTCGCCGGCCGCGTAGTCGAGCGGCATGCGGAATCCAGCCGGCATCACGCCGACGATCGTCGTCGCGCTGCCGGAGATTTGAATCTGCCGGCCGACGACCGACGGATCTGCGCCGAAGCGCCTGTCCCACAGTTCGTGGCTCAGTACCGCGACGCGCGCGCCTCCCGGACGATCTTCGTCGGCCGAGAAGCCTCGGCCGCGCTCAGGGCCGACGCCGAGGATGGGGAGGACGTTGGCCTGAACGCTCGCCGATCGCACGCGTTCTGGTGTGTCCCCATCGACGGTCGCGGCGCCGTCGGTATAGATGCCGATGTCGGAAAACGCGCCGACCCTCGCCTTCCAGCCCTCCCACTCATCATATGAAAGCCACGTGTGGTCGAAGCCTTTCCATGCGCTCCAGACGGCGACGACCCGGTCGGGCTGAGCGTACGGGAGCGGCGCGAGCAGCACGTGCTTCACGACGCCGAACACGGCGCTCGTCGCGCCAATGCCCAGTGCGAGAGTCAGCGTCGCGGCCGAGGTGAGGCCTGGCCGATGACGCAGCGAGCGGAGAGCGAAACGCACGTCGCTCCATGCGTCGAAGAAGCCGCTCGTGCCGCGTTCGTCGCGCGCGTCGTCCTTGTGTCGCTCGACGCCGCCGAAATCTCGGCGCGCGCGCAGGTTCGCCTCGCGCTCTGACAGGCCCTCGCCGGTGCGACGCCCCGCCTCCATCTCGAGATGGAAGCGCATCTCTTCGTCCATCTCCGAGTCCCGGTGCCGTCGGCGGACCAGCGACGCGAGCGACGAGGCGATTTCGTGGTACCAAGCCATGTCAGGCTCCTGCAAGAGCGTGTTGGAGCACGCGGTTGACGGCCGCCGACGCGCGGTTCCATTCCGCGAGCTCTGTCCCGAGCTGTCTGCGCCCTGCTGTGGTTATGTGGTAATAGCGTGCGCGGCGATTATTCTCGCTGGCGCGCCATTCGGCGCGGATCCATCCGCGGCGCAGCATCGCCTGCAGCGCGGGATAGAGCGAGCCCTGGTTGACGTCGAACACGTCGTCCGAGATCTCGCGCAACCTGAGCGACAGCCCCCATCCGTGCATGGGTTGTTGGCTCAGGAGCTTGAGAGCGAGCATCTCGAGCGTTCCCCTGAGAACTTCGGCGCGGGGGCCGAGGCGGTCGTTGGGCATGCCCTTTAGATAACCAAAAGGAAGAAAGGGTTCGAGGGGGGGCCGGTGGACCGGTGGACCCGGCAGACGTAAGGATCTCGTGTTTTCGACTCAGCCGCCGGCGCTCTGGTTGCGCGCAATTCAGTGCAGTGTTTGCGTGGAGCATGCGTCGACGCGTACCCACCACGCCCGCGAGTTGCGGAAGACTCCTCGCGGCCGCGCTTGTCGCCGGCTGCGGGGCGCCGCGCCCATTGGGGCTCGATCCGATGCGCGCGGTCCCCGTGGCGCAATGCCCGCCGATGGTCGAACCTCGGCTGCAATTCCAGAGCGCCTTCTGGCTCAACCTCCACAACTTCCTGAACAAGGAAGCCAAGCGGCGCGAACGGATCGACGACGACGGGCAGGGCGCGCGCGGCAATATCCGGGCGGACACGATGGGCCTCCGCGCGCTGAATCCAGCCGAGCGACGGGCGTGGAACAACGCGCTGAGCTACTACGTGGCGCACGTTCTCACGGATCGGATGGAGGGCGCCGACAGCGTCGTGGCGCGCGTCAACGACCGTCTCGCCGCCTCGCCGGAGGAATCGCTCGAAGCGGCCGACCTGGACCCGGCGCTGGACGCGGTGCTCAGGGAGGTCGCTCCGATCTACCGGGCCGTTTGGTGGCCGATCCACGACGCGCACAACAAGGATTGGATCGTGGCGTCGCGTGGGCTCGTCGATCGTTACGGCGGATGCGTCTTCCCCCAACTCCAACGCGACCTCGCACGGCCGTGGCCGTCCGTGCCGATCAGCATCTATGCGACCACCTACGCCTCGTGGTTCGGCGCGTACACGACGACGGTCGCGGGGCCGCGGGTCACCATCTCCACCAACGCGATCGGGAATCAGGAGATGTATGCGCTCGAGACGATCCTGCACGAGAGCGCGCACGCCGGAGAGCTACTCCAACCCGTCGACTCGTTGATGGCGGCCGACGCGGCCAAGCGCGGGATTGCGCTTCAATCCGAGCTGAGCCACGTGCTCCTCTTCTACACGACGGGCGAGATCCTGTCGGGACTGATTCCCGCGCACATTCCCTATGCCGAACGGTTCGGCATCTGGTCGCGGAACAGCGAAACCAAGAGGCTCGACGAGATCCTGAACGGCGCTTGGAAGCCGTACCTTGCCGGCAGCAGATCGCTCGACAGCGCGGTGGACGACCTGGTGCGGCGTTCTCGGCGTTAACCTCGAGCCCACTCGCATGCGCATAGGCGTCCTCGGCTCGGGATTGATGGGCGGGAAGCTCGGCACGATCTGGGTCCGCGCGGGGCACGACGTGGTGTTCAGCTATGCGCGAGAGCAGGAGAAGCTCGACCGATTGGCGCGCGACTCGGGTGGCGTGGCTCGTGCCGGCACGCCCGCGGAAGCGGCGCGCGGCGCGGACGCGGTGCTGCTCGCGGTGCACTGGTCGCGCGTCGACGACGTGTTGAGCCAAGCGGGCGATGTGTCGGGAAAGGTGATCATTACCTGCTCGATGCCGATGAACCCAGACGACACCGAGCTCGTCGTCGCACACACTTCGTCAGGCGCTGAAGAGTTGGCGAAGAAGGTGCCGGACGCTCACGTCGTGTCCGCGTTCGGCACGGTACCGAGCGAGGTGTTCTTCAGCGTTTTCGAAACGGCGAAGAGCGGCACTCGGCCGAGCCTGTTCTATTGCGGCGACAACGCCGCGGCGAAGAACGTCGTCGCCCAACTCATTCGCGATGTCGGCTTCGATCCGCTCGATGCGGGCCCGCTGCGGATGTCACGGTTCACGGAGCCGTTCACGTTCCTCACCGCGCGGCTGGCGTACGAAGGCGACAAGGGGGCGGCCGTTGCCTACCGCTTCGAGTGGTACAAGGAGCGGGAATGAACAGCGGGGCGCGAGGCGCGGCACTTCGCCGCACCCCGCACCCTGTGCTCCTTTCGGGAACTTGTCCGCTAGTTCGCCGTGATCGTGAAGGTGACGGGAGTGAGGGCACCGGACGTCGCGGTCACCGTGTAGCTCCCCGGAGCCGCGGCCGTCGCCAGAGTTACTTGCGTGGAGCCGGTCGCGTCCGTCGTCGACGTCGTGGCGCTCAGTGTTCCGCCGCCGGTAACCGCCCACGTCACCGTCGCACTGACGACCGGGTTCCCGAACTGGTCGACCACCTTCACGACGAGCGGGGCAGTCGTCGTGCCGGCCGTGACGGTCAGTGTATCGGCGCTTGTGACGTGCACGGCTGACGCCGCGGCGGCCGTCGCTATCGCGGTGATGAAGGTGTCCGCGCCGCCGGCGATCGACGCCATGAGCGAGTCCGTTCCGACGGTAGTGCCGAGCGTCCAGACGACGGTCGCGTTGCCGTTGGCGTCGGTGACGCTCGTCGCCGAGGCGACGGTCCCGCCGCCCGCGGTGACCGCCCAATTCACCGTCGCATTGGCGAGCGGCGCGCCGTTCTGATCGGCCACCACCACGGCGACCGGCTGCGCGAGCGCGGTACCGACGACGCCGGTCTGTGCATTTGTCGCCGCGCTCGTCGTGATGGTCGTCGCCGTCAGACCCGTCGTCGTGTTGTCGTTGTCGCTGCACGCGCTGGCCCCGATGACCGCCAGCGCCGCCAGCGCCAAGGACCACCGGCTATCGCCGCCCAACCACGCACCCGGCACACTGATTCCTCGATGCATCGTCCTGCCTCCTCCGCGATTTGAGAGTTCTCGAATGCCTCTCACACGACGCTCCGTCGAGGGTGGTCGGGCGCTTCGCGTGGCACGGGTGTGCGACGCGCAAAGCCGAGACCGCGTTAGCGGGCTTAAGCGCATAGAACGCGTCTGCTTTTCTTTGCGTCGAGCGGAGCCGAGATGCGTGTCACCAAGGGTTTGGGCTTTCGCTCACCGTTCCAGCGATCCAGCGCGTATTGTCGCCACCTGGGGCGCGACCTCTGGTGGACGCGCCGCGGGCGCGACAGAGTATCTGCGTGCGGTGGTCAGCGAATCCCACTCGGGGGGAGGGTCGATGTCAGCGTCCAGCGTCGTTCGCCGTGGAGTCGTGTCCTTCACTCTCTCGTTCGTCGCGGCGGTCGGCGTGTCCGCACAGTCGCCGACGGGTCGGCCGCTGGCGATCGAGGATTACTATCGTGTGAAGACGGTCGGCAATCCGGACCTCTCGCCGGACGGCAAGTGGGTCGCGTTCACGGTCAGCACGCGCGTCGAGACGACGAACGACAACACGAGCGAGGCGTGGCTCGTGGCGTCGGACGGGTCGGCGCCGGCGCGCCGCGTCAGCGCCGACGGCGCGAATGCCGTGGCGCCCGCGTGGCTCGACGACGGCCGCCTGCGCTTCTCGGCGGGTGGGCGCGCGTTCGCCCTCCAACCCGCGACGCCCACGGAAGTCACCGAAGTCGCCACGGTCGGCCTCGCTGGTGCTGCCGGTGGGGGAAGGGGTGGGGGGCGTGGCGGACGAGGTGGTGGAGGAGGCGGGCGCGCGATGCCGAACTCCGCCGGAACCATGAGCGCGATCGTGCGCGACACGCCGCCGCCGAAGCGCGAGGCGGTCTACGAATCAGATTTCGCGAAACGGCACGAGGAGCGCTTCAAGGGCGTCGAGTTCGACTGGATGGATTTCCAGCGCGACGCGGCGCCGTTCCCGCTGGCGAATCGCGCCGATCCGCAGGTGAACCCTCCGCAAGAGATCTTCATCACGCCGAGCGGCGGCGCCGAGCGACAGCTCACGCATCTCGGGCTTCGTCCCGCCGGCGTGAACTGGAATCCCGCCGGGACGTCGCTCGCGTTTGCCGCCGACTCGACGTACCGCAACGAGATGGTATACGGCCGCAGCGACGTGTGGACGGTGGCGGCGGACGGCGCGCTCAAGAAGTTGACGTCGAACCCGGCCTACTCGTACGCGGGCGCTCAGTATTCGCCCGATGGCGCGTGGATTCTCACGACGCGCTCGACGCCGACCGACTGGGTGATCGCGAAGAAGATGGACAACGGCGGACCGGTCGACGTGGTGCTCATTGCGGCGGGTGGGGGCCGCGAGGTGAATCTCACGGAGACGTGGGACTATCTACCGTCGGCGCCGTTCTGGAGCCGGGACGGGAAGTACGTGTACTTCACGGGCGGCGTCGGTGGCACGACGCATCTGTTCCGCGTGCCGGCGAGCGGCGGGAAGGTGGAGCAGGTGACGACGGGCCAACGCCGGTTGAGCGGGTTCAGCTACGACCGCGCGCAGACGAGAATGGCCTACGAGGTCGGCACGTTCGAGGCGCCGTCGGAGATTTTTGCCTCGCGATTCGACGGGAGCGGGGAGGTTCAGCTCACGCACATACAGGACGACTTCAGGCACGAAGTCGCTCTGAGCAAGGCTGATCGCGTCAGCTTCACGAGCCCCGACGGCACCCCGATCGAAGGGTTCCTGCTGTACCCGTACGGCTACCGCGCCAACGCGGGCTTGTACCCGCTCATCGTCAGCAACCACGGCGGCCCGCACTCGGCCAACGAGTATGGCTTTGATTTCAAGAATCAGTATTTCGCCGCCAACGGCTACTTCGTGCTCGAGGTGAACTTCCGCAGCTCGACGGGTTACGGCGAGAAGTTCTTGTGGGGCACGTGGGGGGCGTGGGGCACGAAGGATGGTCAGGACGTGATGGCCGGCGTCGACTACGCGATCGCGCACTACGCGATCGACCCGAAGAAGGTGGCGTCGATCGGGCATTCGTACGGCGGCTTCATGACGAACTGGTTGATCACCCAGTACCCCGATCGCTTCGCGGCAGCGGCGTCTGGCGCGGGGATCGCGAACTGGACGAGCGACTACGCCAACTCAGACATTCCGCGGACGAAGGAGACCGAGTTCTACGGCCCGCCGTCGGATCCCAAGGCGCGCGAGATCATGATCAAACAGTCGCCGATCACGTACGCCAACCGGGTGAAGACACCGACGCTGTTCATCAACGGCGAGATCGACCACCGCGTGCCGTTCTCGGAGAACGAGCAGCTTTACGTGGCGATCAAGAAGCAGGGGGTCCCGGCCAAGATGATCCAGTACGCCGGCCAGCCGCACGGCATCGCCGGCTCGTGGAACAACGTTCATAGAATGCTCAATGAGCGCGCGTGGTTCGACAAATACGTGAAAGGCACGATGTTTCGTACCCCGGTTGAACACCGCTGAGACCACGTTTTCCTGAGCCGACCAAGTCTTCCTCGGTCGCGCTCAGGAGGCGCGTGACATCGGAGGCAGCAGGGCGGCGGCCGTCTGATGCGAGATGGGCAGCGTGAAGGTGAATCGCGCGCCATGGCCTACCTGACTCTCGCACCAGATGCGGCCGCCGTGGGCCTCGACGATGCCCTTGCAGATGGCCAGTCCGAGTCCGATACCTCGGCGATCGGCGGCGTTCGCCTGCCAGAAACGCTGGAACAGTTCCTTCAGCACGTCCGGCGGAATCCCGGGCCCCGTGTCGGACACGGCGAATCTGACCTCTGTGGACGAAGCTTCGCTCCGGGTCGCGCGCACCGTGATTCGCCCGCCGGCTTCCGAGAATTTCACGGCGTTTCCGACGAGGTTGTCCAGGACCTGTAGCACGCGGCTCCGGTCGGCGAACACCGCGAGACCCTCCGGCGCGGGGCCAACGTCGAGCGAGAGATCGCGACTCGCCGCCGTGGCCTCCCACGATTCCCGCGTTTGCGACAACAGGTCCGTCACGGCGACCGGCTCCTGCTCGAGGACCAGTCGGCCGGCTTCGAGGCGGGTGATATCGAGCAGGTCACCGATGAGCCGATTCATTCGCTCGACCGCACGGCGAACCAAGCCTAGCACCTCTTTGGCCTCGCGAGGATCTTGCCTGGGGTCTTCGAGCAGCGAGGCGGCGCCCAAAATCGTGCTCAGCGGATTTCTCAGGTCGTGAGCGACCACGGCGAGCACTTGCTCGCGGGCGCGCGTCAACTCCTCGGCGGCCTTCCGCATCTCGTGCTCGTCGTCGGCACGCTCGCGCATGGCGTGCTCCGCGGCGCGCAAGCGCGCCGTCATCGAACCGACGATGAGGGCGACCAGGGCGAACACCAGCGCGTTGACGCCCTGTTCAGCCTGTAGAAGGTCGAACTCGTAAAGCGGCGGGATGAAGTAGTAGTCGAGCAGCGGGACGGAGATGGCGCCGGAGAGCAGCGCTGGCCCGGCCCCGCCCAACCGGGCCACGATCACGATTGTGCCGACGAAGACCATGGCGGAGGTCGTCGTCCCGAAGGGCCGCAACAGAAACGACATGACCAGGGCCAATGCCGGGGCCAGGATGGCGACGGCATAGTTCACCGCGACACGAGGAGGGCGGGTCATGAGCTTCACGTCGTTAAGGAAGCGCAAACTCGAGGCTACCCGGTAGCGCATACACCTCGAGGCGGCTAAACCGGTGGTTGTTCGCAGCGGTCCCATCCTTGCCTACTCCGTCCAGCATGGCGCCACAGCCGCTCATCACCTGGTCCGAGCCGGTACAGCAACTCGCCTCGTTCATCGGAACGTTTCTCGCTGCCGGCGCGGTCGGATTTCGATTCACGGCGGCACGAGCGACCTATGCCGAAGGGCCGGTCAGGATGTTCTTCGAGTCGGCGTTGCGACGTGCCGCCGCTATCGGGGTCGTTGGCGCGGCGATCGGATTGGCTTTCGCGCTGCTCGGACTGCCCGCGCTCGCCGCGCGCGCGCACGTTCCTGTTGGAGAATTGCTAACGTCCAACGCCTCGGCGGCGCTCTCCATAGTCTGGCCCGCGGTCGTCCTCGCGGGGACGGCACTCGCGATGGCGAACGTGCGCGCCGGCTGGTACGCCGCCGCCGTGGGACTCGTCGGCGTCGCTCTCACGCCGCTCGTCTCCGGGCGTTGGAGCGCTGTCGTGAATCCGGTCCACCGTCTCGCGGCCGGACTCTGGCTGGGGAGTCTGTTCATCATGGTCGCGTGCGGGCTCACGCCTCTGCTTCGCAACGCCGAGCTCGGCGAACGGCGCGGTGGGGTGGCAGCCGACATGGTGAATCGCTTTTCGCCGATGGCGCTGTCGATGGGCGGCGTCGTCGTGGCGTTTGGCGTGATCACCGCGTGGCTGCATCTGCCGACGGTGGCGAGCTTATGGGAGACGCCCTATGGCAGAACGTTGATCATCAAACTGTTGTTCGTGGGGACCGTGTTTGCGCTCGGCGCCTTCAATTGGCGTCGACAACGTCCCACGCTGGGGAGGGAGTCGGCGGCGATCTCGATCCGACGCTCCGCCACTCTGGAACTGTCGGTCGCCGCAGTCGTTCTCATCGTCACCTCGATCTTGGTCAGCCTGCCCTCGCCCAAGCGGGCCCCGCAGTCGCGGCCGCCAGCCAGCGCAAAGGTTGCCCCCGTTCCGTAACAGCGGATCGGGGTTTGCCAGTGCACCAGTGTCCGTCTCACCCGGGGCCTGATGCTTCCGACTCATGCCGTATTCCTCTGTGCGACCGTCGCCGGGTGGCCGTGCCACGCCCGCGCGATCCGCGTCGACGCCGACCTTCGTGCGCCGCTCGTGATCGATTCGGCGCCAGCCGGCGTTCCGGTGGATACGCCGATCACGCGCCGACCAAAGCCGATTCAATACAGCGACTGGTATAACCGACGCCTAACGGTTCATCGAATCGGCAGCTACACGATGCTCCCGCTCTTCGCCGCAGAGTGGTCGCTGGGCCAGAACCTTCTTCAGGACCAGGACCCGCCGAGTTGGATGCGGGGTACGCACCAAGGTGTCGCGGGCGCCATCGGTGTGTTGTTCACGGTGAACACGATCACCGGTGTGTGGAATCTGTGGGATTCCCGGCATGACCCGGCGGGAAGGACTCGGCGCTACCTGCATGCCTTCGCGATGCTGGCTTCGGACGCTGGCTTCGTCTGGGCGGGGGCGGCCGGAGGGAATGCGCGCCGGTCGCGCTCGAACGCCGACACGCATCGAGCGATCGCGCTCACGTCGATCGGCGTGAGCACGGCTGGGACGGTGATGATGTGGTTCTGGAAGGATTGAACTCTTACGTAGAAACTTGGGAGCAGTGATGCAAAAGCAGTGTGGCGTTGACTGCGCCTGCGTGGTGCGCGAAACCGGCGGCATCGATCGGCGGGCGTTTCTTGCTCAGAGTGGAATGACCGCGCTCGCAGCGGCGCTCGCGGCTTGCGGTCTCTCGAACAGCCCGACCGCGCCGGGGAGCTTGTCTCAACCGGTGACGGTCACGTTGTCAGATCACCCGTCGCTGGCCAACGTCGACGGAGTGGCGTTCGTCAGCGACACCAACGGCAATCCACTCGCCGTCGTCAGGACTGGGACAGCCACGTTCGTCGCGTTGTCGAGGATCTGCCCTCACGCGGGGAGCACGGTGAACACGGCGAGCTTTGGCTTTCTGTGCCCAGGGCACGGCGCCGAGTTCGACTTCTCCGGCCACTGGATGGGAGGGCAACGCACGAGCAGTCTGACCTCCTATCCGACGCAGTACGACGCCGCGGCAGGTACGGTAACTATCGGCTAGGCTCGCGACGCGACGCATTGTCAGCTCGCCATGAACGCGGGCTACATGGCGCGGAGGGCCGTAAGAGGGTCGATGCGCATCGCCCGCTGTGTGGGAACGAGACAGGCCACGACTCCCACCGCGAGAAGCCCGAACGTTGCTACAGTCAGCGCCCACAAGCTGTACGGCGCGATGCCGTAGAGCTGCGAGCTCACGGCACGGCCCGCGAGCAGTGCGAGCGGCACCCCTGTGACCAGCCCGACCGACATGATTGCCAGCGACTGGCGCAGCACAAGCCCAACTACCGCGCCGGGACGTGCGCCCAGGGCGACGCGAATGCCGATCTCCCTCGTCCGCTCGGTGACCTGATAGAGCATGACCCCGTAGAGTCCCACAGCAACGAGGCTCAGACCGATCGCGCCGAACAAGGTCGCGAGCGTCGCCGCGATCCGCTCGCGCGTCAGCGCGGCATCGATCGACGCCGATAGAGAAGTCGCATCTCCTCGGCCGATTCCTGGCGCGACGGCCGAAACGACGCGACCGACCGACGCGGCGATCGCCGTACCGTCTCCCGACGTGCGGATTGCCAACACGAGAAAGGGCCAGTCTCCATCGCTGATGGGCACGAAGTACATCGGACGCGCGGGAGAACGGACGTCGGCGAATTTGGCGGCACTCACCACGCCGATCACTCGATTCTCGGTGAACGTCGTGTCGCCTTCATCCGCATCGTGGAACAGCCGTCCGATCGGATCGCGATCCGCGAGGAATTTCTTCACGAATAGATCGTTGACGACGACGTCCCGAGCCGCGCCGTGAGCCAGGATTGCCGCAGGCGGACCGATGTCGCGGCCGGCGAGCACGGGTATGCCGAGGGACGCGAAATAGTCTGGTGTCACGCCGACGAAAACCGTCGAGGCATCACCGTCGGTCGGCGTGCGCCCCCCGGGGACCGTGACATTGTCCGTCATGGTGCGCCCGCCGTACACCGGAACGAGCGACGAGAACGATGCCGATTTCACGCCGGGAATCCTACGAACTCGTCGCAACATCTCACTCGCCAGCTGTGTCGTCATGCCTTGGCGAGCGTACGACGTACTTCTTGTTTCGACCGTGATGAGCAACCGCCCGGTCGGATCGAATCCCAGGTTCGTTTCCCGAAGGTTGCGCAGCGTCTGGACGAGCAATGCCGCGCCGCTCACGAGGAGGACAGCCAGCGAGACCTGCAACGCGACCAGGGCGCGATCGAACAGGCCGCGGCGTCCGGCCGCGGCCCGCCGTCCGACCTGACTCAGCGGTGTCGACAGATCGGTGCTCATCAGGCGCAGCGCGGGTACGATGCCGAAAACGACCGCGGACACGAGGCTCACGACCGTCGTGAAAATCAGCACGGAGGCCCCGAGCGTCGGCTGCACGACCAGCGACAGGTCCCCGATGTGCTCTCGCGTCAAAAAGGTTGCGCCCCACCACGCGAGCAGAAGCCCGGCACTCGCTCCGAGCATCGAGAGTTGCAGACTTTCGATCAACAGCTGCGCGACGAGTCTCGAGCGTGATGCGCCGAGCGCGAGTCGCATCGCGAACTCTCCAGTGCGTGCGCTTCCGCGAGCGAGCAGCAGATTGGCGACGTTGGCGCACGCCGCGAGAAGGAGGAGGCCGACGCCGGCCATCAGCGCCCAGAGCACGCGTCCATACTGGCCGCGGAGATTCATCTTCACGAACGGGATGCCGCGGCTCGCATCGTCGACGGTCAGCCGCGCCGCCGCCACGGTCTGTCCCTTGGCCGGCGTCATGAGCTCGCCGGTCGCGCAACAATGATCCCAGAGCGTGCGAAGCCCGCTCTGCGCCGTCTCGATCGATTGCGACGCGGTGCGTCGTCCGAGCACAGTCAGCATCTGGCGCCGGTCGTTTGCGCCGCCGAGGACGGCGAGTGCGGCCGCGGTGCGATAAGGGATGAAGAGCGCGGCGAACGCTGGAAATCGCAAGCCGGCGAATCCGGGTGGAGTTACACCGACCACAGTGAACGGCTGCCCCGCGATCTTGATGGTTCGCCCGATCACATTCGGGTCGCCGTTCATGCGGCCGCGCCAAAAACCGTCGGTGACTACGACGATGGGCGATGCACCATCGTCCTCGGCCGAGGAGATCAACCGACCACGCTCGGCGCGCAGCTCGAGCACATCGAAATAGTGTCCGTCGACCGCGTCCGTCGACGCGGTAGCGACGACGCCGTCGATCTCGACGGACGCGAACGTCGAGGCGAACATGGCGACGGGCACGGGGGAGGGGCCGGCCGCCAGAGCGTTGAACTCCGCGCGGGAGAACCGGTCGTCGGTGCCCTGGGGCCCAAGGTCACGCGCGAGGTGTACGAGTCGGCTCGCCGATGGAACCGGGAGCCGGGCAAGTAGAAGGCCGTCAAGCAGTCCGAATACGGCGGCGTTGGCACCGATGCCGACCGCTAGCGACGTCACGGCGACCAGGGTGAACGCCGGCGAATGACGCAAACCGCGCCAGGAGTATCGCCAGTCCTGGAGCGCTGCGTCGAGCCGAGGTGCGAGCCACACGCCCCGAGCCTGTTCGCGCATCGAAGTCTCGTTCCCCATGGCTCGGCGGGCGGCGTGGCGCGCCTCGTCCGACGACAGGCCGCGGCGCGCGAGCTCGGCGGCGACCAAATTTCGATGGTAGGCGACCTCCTCGCGCAAGTCGTTCTGCCGAGCTCGAAAGCGAAGCCAGTAAGCGAGCCGTCGAAGGAGCCGCATGAGAACTCCCTTACGCGAGGCGGAGGACCGCGTGGATCGCGCCGATCATACGCTCGAAGTCGTTCTGTTCCGAGACGAGCTGCTTTCGGCCGGCGGCTGTCAATGTATAGAACCGTGCCCGGCGGTTGTTCTCGGACGTCCCCCACTCGGCGCGAACGTATCCGTCGAGCAGCAGTCGTTGCAGGGCGGGGTAGAGCGAGCTCTCGCCGACTTGGAGCACGTCGTCGGAGACGGCCCGCAGCCGTTCGACGATCCCGTATCCATGAAGGCTCCCGCCGCGCAACGCGCGAAGGATCAGAAGGTCGAGGGTGCCTGGAAGGAGCTCGGAGTTCCTGTCGGACCGGGGCACGGCGGCTGTCCCATCGATAGACGATGGGAATCCTGGCGGATCGCACGGCCCTCGTCAAGCCCCCATCGACAGACGATGGGAACGCGAGCGCCACGGAAGGTATCTCCGAAAGCGAAACCCCACCGGCAGAAGCGATCCTGCCGGTGGGGTTTCGCTTTTCGCCGTTGGCCGATTCGGCCGAACGGGCTGGCGCCGATCGCGTCAACTTGCCATGAACGGGATCTGCGCGGTGCCGAGCACGGTGCCCGACACGGCGTCTACGATGTCGACGTCGAGCGTCAGCGTCTTCGCGCCTCGACGGAACGCCTCGAAGTACACGAAGCCTTCGGCTCGGCCGCCCGACGAGATCACGCCTTCCGGAAGCGCGCGATGCACCATCTCGGGCGTCGGAAGGGCAACGTTCAGATATCGTGTGTAGTACGGGCGATAGTACGCCGGGTCGTACGCGAATGCGCCGTCATATCGCGAGAAGCGCGGATACCAACGCGACAGGTACGGCGCCACGGCGAAGCGGTTGAACCCATAGTACGGGTTGCTCACCGTGAACGCCTCGGAGAGTGTGCCGTCGATGTCATACGGCGGCATCACGTTGAAACGGTTCCCCGCGTCGTCCATGAGGGAAATGTGATTGTAGCGGACGATCACGGGCCGGTCGCCGTTGTTCTGGAATTCGACGAGGATCGGCGTGACCTTGGTATCGAGATCGGTCGGATCCCAGTGCCACGCCTTGCTCCGCGCGACGACCTGAACTCCGGCGACGGTGGCCGCGGCCCCCTCACCGGTTCCCGAGACGCGCGTCGCGCCGGGCGCCGGGGTCAACTCGGCGACCGTTCTCGCGCATCCCAAAGTCCACACCGCGCCGACGACCGCGCCGGCGGCGAGAAAGATTCTGGAATTCATATGTACCTCCTTCTAACGGACAAAGGACCTTATTTCTTGCGCTTGCGACGTTTCGTCGGGGGCCTCCTGAGTTCGGTTGTGTCTTCCGGATGGGGCTGGGATGCCCCGCCGTGGATGTCGATCGTCGGCTCGCCGCCGGGGCCGGCGGTCGTGCCGCCCAACAGCTGTCCGTCGCGGTAGATCAGCTCGGATCCGCCCGAGTCCTCGTACCCCGCCGCGCCGCGCTCGCCCTGACCCCACGCCGCGGGCGTGCGGATCTCGAGGTGCTTGCCTTTGGGAATTCCGGCGGACATCGGATGGACGCCGGTCGGACCGACCTCGTCGCGTCGTCCCGCGCCGCCGCCCGGCTGGCCGCTCTCGCGCGGATCGCCAACGGTCTCATGAGAACTCTCTCGAGACGTTCGTTGGGGCTTGTCGCCGCGGTGACTCTTGCTGCCGTGGCTTCTGCTGCCGTGGCTTCTGCTGCCGGTCCGGCACGCTTCCTCCTCGGCGGCAGAGTGGACGTAGCGGGGCGCCGCCATTGTCCGAAGGCCGCACACTCCGGGCCTACGGTGCAGGGAATCGCTTCTTGCCTTTTGGTGGTGCAGGTATGCGAGCGATTCGGATGTTGCGGCGGTTCCTGAGCCCGGCTGTGTTCTTTGTGCTCGCCTGCCGCGGTTCACGCGACGAACGCGACCGACTCGTCGCCGCCGACGGCAAGCGGCACTATACGACGTACACGGCTGCCGGCGAGGTCGAGGATACGAAAGGCGTCGTCAACATCTACG
The DNA here is from genome assembly GCA_963757185.1 of uncultured Gemmatimonadaceae bacterium. Classification (GTDB taxonomy): domain Bacteria; phylum Gemmatimonadota; class Gemmatimonadetes; order Gemmatimonadales; family Gemmatimonadaceae; genus JAQBQB01. Next base: position 329,898 of record CAVWQI010000010.1, on the reverse strand, counting down.
CCGCGACGGGCGCGAACGCGCTCTCGGCCGTCGCGGCCCGCGCGAAGCCGCTCGTTTACGTACCGAACTCGCGGTCGGGCACGGTGAGCGTCATCGACCCGTCGACGTACAACGTCGTTCGCACGTTCAAGACGGGGAATGTGCCGCAGCACGTCGTGCCGTCGTATGACCTCACGACGCTGTGGGTGCTCAACAACGGCTCGAGCACGCTCACGCCGATCGACCCGTTCACGGGCAAAGAAGGCACGCCCGTGCGAGTGATCGATCCGTACAACATGTACTACAGCCCGGACGGCCGCCTCGCGATCGTCGTGGCGGAAGGCCACCAGCAACTCGACTTCCACGATCCGGTGACGATGGCGACGGTGAGCTCGGTGCGAACCGACTGTCGCGGCATCGACCACATGGAGTTCACCGACGACGGCCGCTACGCCATCGCGACGTGCGAGTTCGACGGCCGGCTGTTGAAGGTCGACCTCACTGAACAGAAGCCCGTCGCCTACCTCGCGCTCGACGACACGTCGGGCAGCCACGGCGCGATGCCGCAGGACATTCGCTCGTCCCCCGACGGGAGCGTCTTTTTCGTCGCCGACATGAAAGCCGACGGCGTTCGCCTGATCGATCCGGCGAGCTTCACGCAGATCGGATTCATTCACACGGGGAAGGGAACGCACGGAATCTACCCGAGCCGCGACGGCCGCCTGTTGTACGTGACGAACCGCGGATGGAACACGCTCGTCGCCCGCCCGCACGGCGAGGGGTCGGTGAGCGTGGTGGATCCCGCCGCGCGAAAAGTTGTCGCGACGTGGACGATTCCCGGAGGAGGAAGTCCCGACATGGGCAACGTCACTGCCGACGGGAAAGAGCTTTGGGTGAGTGGCCGATACGACGGCGAGGTCTACGTCTTCGATACGGCCAGCGGACGGCTGATGCATCGTATTCCGGTGGGGAGGGAGCCACATGGTTTATGTGTGTGGCCGCAGCCGGGTAGATACTCGTTGGGGCATACGGGAAACATGCGATAGGCCGAAGGGCGAAACTGCCAAAGGTCGAAACTGCCGAGAGGCGAAACTGCCGAGTATCGAAAACTGCCAACGGCCGAAACTGCCGAAGGCGAGACCCGAAGCGGGCGTTTCGGCGTAAGGCAGTCTCGGCGCGCCGCGGTCTCGCAGTTTGGCCGTCTCGGCGTTCGGCCGTTTCGTTCTTCGGCCGTCTCGCCCTCCGGCGTTTTCGGCGTTCGGCAGTCTCGCTGTTCGCCGCTTGCGCCTGTCCTTCCTCTCTCCTCAATTCCCCTCCGTGCCCTCCTACGGAGCCGCAATGTCCCGCCGTTCTCTCTCTCTCGTCCTCGCCCTAGCCGCCCTCACTCGCGCTTCCGCGCAAACGCAGGCGGGTGCTTCGAGCTCTCCGTCTGATCCCTATCTCTGGCTCGAAGATCAGCGGGGCGCTCGGGCGATGGCGTGGGTGGCGACCGAGAACGCGAAAACGTCGGGAGTGCTCGAGAAGGATGCTCGCTTTGCCCCGCTGTTCCGCGACGCGCTGGCGATCGCGCAGGCGAGCGATCGGATTCCGAACGTGCGCTTCATCGGCGGCCAGCTCTACAACTTCTGGCAGGACAGTGCGCACGTGCGCGGCATCTGGCGCCGGACGACGCTGGCGAGTTATCGCACCGCGTCGCCCCAGTGGACGACGGTTCTGGATCTCGACTCGCTGGCGCGGGCGGAAAAGGCGAATTGGGTTTGGGAAGGCGCCGACTGCGCGCTGCCGGCCGAGCGACGATGCCTGCTCAGCCTGTCCGACGGCGGCGAAGACGCCGTGACGTTGCGCGAATTCGACCTCGCCACGCACTCGTTTCCGAAGGCTGGATTCGTCCTTCCGCACGGCAAACAGAACGTCGCGTGGGTCGGTGAGGATACGCTGCTCGCCTCGCGCGAGTGGAACAAGGGCGAGCTCACCGCGTCGGGCTATCCATATATCGTGAAGCGCCTCGTGCGCGGCCAGCCGCTCACTGCGGCCGTCGAGGTCTATCGCGGCATTCCCAAGGACGTATCAGTGGGGCCGGCCAGCGTGTTCGACGGCGCCGGCCATCGCGCCGTACTCCTGTACCGGGGCGTCAGCTTTTTCGAAACAGAGTACTATGGGGTCGGCACGTCCGGAGTCACCAAACTCGGATTTCCCCTCAAGTCGCAGCCGGTCGCGATGGTGGACGGGCAGGTGATCGTGAAGCTGTCCGAGGCCTGGAACGAAGGCTCAACACACATTCGTACGGGGTCGCTCGCGTCGTTCGACGCCGCGAAGGCCGCGGCCAATCCAACGCATTTGTCGCCGGTGGCCGTGTTCGAGCCCGGACCACGGGAGTCTGTGGACGGGGCTTCGGCGACGCGCGATCGGCTCGTCGCCACGGTGTACGAGAACGTCCGCGGCCGGGCGTTCGTCTTCACGCGCACCGCCAACGGAACGTGGACGCGCGCTCCATTGCCGCTTCCCGACAATCTGGCTGTCTCGATCGCCGACGTGAATTTGCAAGGAACCGAGGCTCTGTTGAACGTCGCGGGCTTTCTCACGCCGAGCAGTGTGTGGCTCGCCGACACGCACTCGGCATCGATCGCCGTGGCCAAGACTCTGCGCGCGCAATTCGACGCGTCGCGCGACACGGTCGAGCAGCGTCAGGCGACGTCGAAGGACGGAACCAAGGTCCCGTATTTCGTCGTGCACCCGAAAGCGATGAAGCTCGACGGCTCCAACCCGACGGTAATGACCGCATACGGCGGATTCGAGGTCACGAGCACGCCATTCTACTCCGGAACCATCGGCAAGCTCTGGCTCGAGCACGGCGGCGTGTTCGTGCTCGCGAACATTCGCGGGGGCGGGGAGTTCGGTCCCGCATGGCACGAAGCGGGGCTCAAGACGCACCGGCAGGTGATCTATGACGACTTCGCGGCCGTCGCGCAGGACTTGATCGCGAACAAGATCACGAGTCCGCGCCGGCTAGGGATCGTGGGCGGCTCGAACGGCGGCCTCCTGATGGGCGTCGAATTGACGCAGCATCCCGACCTCTGGAACGCCGTCGACATCCAAGTGCCGCTGCTCGACATGCTTCGCTACGAGCAGATCGACGCCGGTGCTTCGTGGGTGGGTGAATACGGGAGCGTGTCGGTGCCCGCCGAGCGCGCCTTCCTCGCCTCGATCTCGCCGTACCAGAACTTGAAAGCGGGAGTAAAATATCCGGAAACGCTCATCTGGACGACGACGAAGGACGACCGCGTCGGCCCGCAGCATGCGCGCAAGTTCGCGGCGAAGATGAACGCGATGGGGTTGCCGTACCTTTTCTTCGAAGTGACCGAAGGCGGGCACGACGCCGGTGCGAATCTGCGCGAGAAAGCGCACACGTCGGCGATGGAGTACGTCTACTTCGCCAGGAAGCTGATGAACTGAACGTCGAGTCCAACGAGCTTCGGCCATTCGCATGAGTGATCGCCTCGCGGTCGTCACCGGGACCACTTCGGGCGTGGGCGAAGCGGTCGCGCGGCAACTGCTCGAGCGCGGTTGGCGCGTCGTCGGCATCGCGCGGCGAGACGCGACGTTGCGCCACGAGCGGTACGGGCACATCGCTGTCGATCTGAGCGACCTGACGCGACTCGAACGCGACGTCGAACCGCGACTGAGCGAATTGCTCGGCGAGGTCGGACTGCGTCGCGTCGGCCTCGTGAACAACGCCGCGGACGTCGGACTGCTCGGGCCGATCGCGAACATGGACGTCGCGCAGCTGCCCGCCGTTCTCGCGACGAATCTCGTCGCGCCGATCTGGTTCATGGGGCAAGTGGTTCGGCGGACGCCCGCGGGGACGCCGCTCCGCATCGTCAACGTTTCGACGGCCGCCGCGGTGCGCGGATTCGCGGGACTCGGCGCCTACGGCTCGGGCAAGGCTGGACTGCGATTGGCCGGCATGGTCGTCGCCGCCGAAATCGAGGAGGCTCGATCGCGCGGTGAGCAGCGAGACGTCGCGATGCTCTCGTACGAACCTGGCGCGGTCGACACGCCGATGCAGGTCAGCGCGCGCTCGTCGGCGCGCGAGACGCTGCCATCCGTCGATATGTTCGTCGGCCTTGCCGCCGATGGGCGGCTCGTCGCGCCGGCGGAACCGGCGAGGGACATCGCCGACTTTCTCGAGAGTGAAACCGCGACGGGTTTCAGCGAGAGGAGGTACGCCGGATCCTAGAGCTTCGCGGCTGCCGCCTTTCCGAGTGACAGATCTCTCGCCTTCTCTTCGTCCAAGCTCAGCGCTTTGGCCTTGGACCCGTTGAGGATGCGCACAGTGAACGCGGAGTCTCCCTTGCGCACGACCAACATTGGTGCGTCGCCGCTGAAGATGATGTAATACGCCTCGTCGCCGACTCCGGAGACTGGCTCGGTCTTCGGCCCCTTGGTCGACTTGCCCAGGTTGAACGAGGTGAGCGTATTGATCGTGAGCGTGACGCGCCGGTGATCGGTGTTCGGCTTGGCGTCTTCGGACCAGATGCACTCCTTCGTGCTCGTCGGCACGAGGTGTTTGCCCGGCAGGGTCTTGGTCTCGATCGCGGCGTTCACCTGCTCCTCGGTGAGTAGCGCGCACGCGTCCGGATCCGCCGGCGCACGCGCCGCCACCGGGCGGTTGGCGGCGAAGGACGTTTGGAATGAGCTCGAGAACAGCCCGAAAGCGGTGAGAAGAGTGGCTGCGTTGCGCCGCGGCAACATTGGATAAGCTCCGCTGAAGAGGCCGCAACGTATACCGCCCATCACGCATCGTCGAGCGAACTGAGCCTTTCAAGGCGGCATTGAGAGAAATCGATGCACGAACACGTGAGGCTATTCTCGAATCGCGCTCATCGGGTCGACCCTCGCCGCTCGCCGCGCGGGCAGGTAGCACGCGATGGCTGTCGCGGCGGCGAGCGCGACGACGGCAAGGGATACGGTGCGCAAATCGTTCGGCGCGACGTCGAACAAGAGACTGCGCATCGCCCGCGTCGTCGCCCATACGCCACCCAGCGCGAACGGGAGAGCGATGGCGAATAGCAGCGCGCCCTCACGCAGCACCATCGCCAGCACGTCCTGGGCGCGCGCGCCGAGCGCCATGCGGACGCCGATTTCGCGCGTTCGCTCGGAGACGCCGTACGCCATCACGCTGTAGGTGCCAAGCGCCGCCAGGAGCAGCGCGAGAAACGAGAAGCCCGCGAGCACCACCATCGTGAACCGGTCGCCGACGCTGTTCTTGTCCAGCACCTCGCCGATCGTCTGGACGTCGAACAGCGGCACGGTGTTGTCGATCGATCGCACGATGTGGCGAACGGCGGCCACGATCGGCGCGGCTGTGCCGTCATGGTAGACCACAAGATTGCCGCCGCTCTGCGGGGCCTGTTGGGCGCTGAGGAAGATCTGGGCGCGCGGCGCGTCGCGGAGAGACGCGTCGTGCACGTCGCGCACGACGCCGATGATGGTGAACAAGGGACGGACGCTTCCGCCGAGGCCGACGCGCTTGCCGACGGGATTCGCCGAGTGGAGGAGTGTCCTCGCGGCGGTCTCGTTGACGATCGCCACTGGCTGCGCGGTCGAATCGGTGTTGTCGGTCGCCGCGAAGTCGCGCCCCGCGAGCACCGAGATCCCCATCGCCTGGAAATACCCGCCGCCCGCGATCCGATAGTCTGCCGTGGGCGCTAGTCCCGGAGGCGGCGGCGGATCGCCCTCGACGACGACGGCCGTGGTCAACGTGCCGTCGTGCAGCGGGAATCGGTTGATCGTGCCGGCCGCGCGAACGCCGGGAATCGCGCGCACTTGATCGAGGAGGTTTTGATAGTAGCGGAAGCGCGAACCGGGGGTCGCATACGTGTTCTGCGGCAACGCGACTTTCATCCGGACCAGCCGATCTCGCCGGAAACCCGGGTCGACGCCGGAGAGTCGCGCGAAACTGTTGATGAGGAGACCGGCGCCCACCGTCAAGACGAGCGCGAGTACGAGCTCTCCGACGACGAGGCCGCGATACATCCGGCGAGCGGCGCGCCCCTGCGACAGGCGAGCCGAATCGCTCAGCGTCCGACGCATCGTGCTGCGGGCCGCATCGAACGCCGGCGCCGTGCCGCAAACGAGTGTCACGACCACACTCACGATCAACGTGAAGGCGAGCACCGGCCCGTCGACTCCGACGTGGCCGAGAAGGGCAATCGACGATGGCAGCAGAGTGGACAGCGCGCGCGTCGCGACGACGGCGAGCCCCACTCCCGCGAGGGCAGACGCGAGCGCGATGACCGCGCTCTCGACGAGCAACTGCTGCGCGATCGCGCCGGGTTGCGCGCCCATCGCCGTTCGAACGGCCAATTCCTGGCGGCGACTCCACGCGCGTCCGAACATGAGATTCGTGACGTTGGCGCAGCCGATGAGAAGCACGGCGCACACGGCGCCGAAGAGAATGAGAATCGGTCGTCGCACGCTGCCGACGAGATCGTCCCGCAGCGGGCGGACGGTGATTCCCAGTCCGCCGTCTTCTTTGGCGTGCTCCTGTCTGAGCTGCGCCGCGATCGGTCCGGCTTCGCGCCGAGCCGCATCGAGCGAAACGCCGTCGCGGAGCCGGCCGACGACCGAGAGCATGTGCACTTCTCGGCGGTCGATGTACGTGCCGAGTACGGAGAGCGGGAGCAGCACGTCGATCCTGGCCTCCGGGAAAATGAAGCGCGGGCCCATCACTCCGATCACGACGTACGGTTTTCCGTCGAAGGTGAGCGCCCGTCCGACGATCCGCGGATCGGCCTGAAGCGCGCGCGACCAAAAGTCGTGCGACAGGATCACGGTGCCGGGGGCACCGCGCCGGTCTTCGCCGTCGGCGAAATCACGACCGATGATTGGGGATGCGCCGAGCGTACGCAGAAAATTCGCCGACACCGCGCCCACGTCGATTCGCTCCATGCCGTCGGGTCCGGCGTAGAGCGTGTTCCACGACGGGAAAAAGCCGGCGACCTGCGCGAACGAGTGAGCGCGTGCTCGCCAATCGAAGTAGTCGCCGACGGAGACCTGATAGTGGTCGTTGTTCTCCTGCGGATTGTCCGACCACAGGGCGACGAGTCGATCGATCTGCCGGTAGCCGAGGCCGTTCAGCAACGCCGACTCGACGATGCTGAACACCGAGGTCGTCGCGCCGATGCAGAGCGCCAGCGTCGCGACGACGACGGTTGTGAACATCGGCGTCCGCCGCAGCGATCGCACGGCGAACCGCGCGTCGCTGAGAATGGTGTGCGATCGGACGTCGTCGCCGCTTGCGATCCGACGGCGCAGGGTCACGGCGTCGGCTATCGCGCCGAGGCATCGCAAGCGGAGACGGAACGCCGCGCGCGGCGAGCGTCGCGCGTTGGGATCGCCTTGCCACGCCCATTCGAGCTCGGCCAGCCATTCGGCGATCCATTCGTCGCGATGCGAGGCGGGAAGCGCGAGGCCGGCCAGCCGCACGAGCCTCTCACCGGGAAGATGCCCCGTCATACTCTGGCCGCTCACGTGCCCGCCGGTGCGGCGCCCGCCGCCAGCGTGCGCACGAGCCCAGGATATCGCTCGCTGGCATCGCGAAATATCTGGGCGCCGGCGCCGGTCATCTGGTAGTAGCGGCGAGGAGGCCGCTGCGCGTCGCGCGCGTCGGCGACGGATTCCCATCGCGCGCGGAGCATGCCGGCCTCCTCGAGACGGCGAAGGATCGGGTACACGGTTCCGCTCTTGAGCCCCGACGCGTCGATGATGTCGAAGCCGTGACGGAAGCCGCGTGTCACCGCGAGGAGCACGATGGCGGTGGGATAGGTCAGGCGGAAGGAGGAGGCCATTGCCGGCTGGGTAGGTAGAGGTCTACATAGGTAGATAAATGGAAGAGCGAGAAGGCGAAAGGACCATGGGGCGAAACGGCCGAAGGTCGAGACGACCGAACGCCGAAACGGCCAAGAGCCGAAACGGCCAACAACCGAGGGCAATGCGAAAAAGAACGGCGCCGAGAGCGATCGGTGCACGCTCTAGACGCCGTTCTCGTTCCGTCCGCGATCTCGCCGGTCTTCAGTATCGCCGATACTCAGTCTCGGAATGCGGCAGTCTCGCCGTTTCTCTCTACGGCGTCTGCCTCACCAATTCATCCGTCGCATTCGCCAGCCGCTCGCGATACGAACGAATCGTCTCGTCGGCGCGTCGAAGCGGAAGCGCAAATCGCGGATCATCGGGCTGCGCCACGGTGCCGGGCGGGTTTTCGTCGAGCATGAGATCTCCGCCGCACGCTTCGACCGCGTCTTCGAACCGCTCGACCTCCTCGAGAACCAGGATCAGCGACTCGGGGCTTTCGTCGCCGTTGAGTGTGATGCCAAGCCCTTCCAATCGGGCGATCACTTCCTCGGAGGCGCGGCGCAGATCGGCCGATCGCGCAAAGTCACCTGTGCTGTCCATTCTCGGCATTGTTCCTCGTCTCGCGTGTGGGAGTTCGTGCGTGGCGCCGATCAGGTCGCATAAATGACGCCACGGCCACGCGCGCGCTCGAAAATCTCAACGCCACGTAATGGCCAAGCCCGCGTCGACCGTCTGCACGCTCCGCAGTGCCGCGTGCGCATACAAAGCGTTGGCGAAGACGGTGAGCGCGACCGGAGCGCCGGGAAAAGTGATGTCGTACATCGCGCCGAGCTGACCCGCGAGTCCGGCCACGTTTCCATTGCCGTCAGGGTCGCCATTGCCGTAGCCGAGTCCGGCCTTGAAGTAAAGTGGAATGACCGGAATGTGCGCCTGCACGAGCGCGGTGGCGAAAGCCACATGCGAGACGCTCCCTTTCCAGTAGTCGACTTCGGCGCCGAGTCCGATGCCGGGGACGAGGGGGCGAACGATCTCACCCATCACGACTGGCGCGCCGGTTCCATACGAGAGCGATTGGTCAGTCGAACCCGACAGACCCGCGCCGGCTCCAACGGAGATGCGAAGCTGGGCCGAGGCCATCGAGGGCAGGGCGATGATCGCGGCGAGGAAGAAAAGGCGCATGAGCGAGTCTCCACGGTGCAAAGAGAAACAAAGGGCATGGCGCGTGATCAGTCCGGCCTGCCAGGTTCATACCAGACAAACGATCGAACGTTCGAAGGTGTGACTCCCTTTGTCGGGGTGGGGTCGTCCATTTCACCGAACGTTCGGGGAGAGGAGCATGCGTCGCGCCGTTGTGGCGGTCGTTTTCGCGATGTCAGCCGGCGTGTCCGTCGGCGCACGCGTTGCCGAGTTTCAGCGACCTGCGTCCAAGTCGGGCGAGCTCGCGGTGCACGAGTGGGGGACCTTCACCACCGTCGCGGGACCGGACGGACGAGCGATCGACTGGCTGCCGCTCGGCGGGCCGAGCGACCTGCCGTGTTTCGTCCAACACTTCGACAACGATCCGTATGTCAAGACGCTGGCCGTTCGTCCCGCGGGGACGAGCGCCACGGCGGCCGCGAGAGTGGGGAGCACCACCTACGACGCCGCCCGCCAACAGATGGCGGCGCGCGTGCGCATGGAGACGCCCGTCCTCTACTTCTATTCCGATCGCGATACGACGGTTCGAGTCCGTGTCAGCTTCCATCACGGGTTGATGACGGAATGGTTTCCCCCGGCCGCCGTCTCGCAGGGAGCCGTCGGTACGGCGACGCTTCGCGACCCGAATGCGAGCAGCGTGATCGAGTGGCCGAGCGTTCACGTCACGCCGGCGGCAGCGCCCGCGTTTCCGACCGATCGCGGTGAATCGAGATACTACGCGGCCAGGACCACGGACGCCGCGCCGTTGGCGGTGGGCGGGGCGCGCGAGCGTTTCCTCTTCTATCGCGGTGTAGCCGACTTCGACGCCTCGATCAGCGCCGCGTTCGAAAGCGACGGCCGGATTCTCGTGAAGAATCTGTCGCCGGCCGACATCCCGGCGGCGATTCTCTTCGAGCGACACGGCGCGAAGCTCGGGTTCCGCGCTCTCGGCCTGCTCGGCGGAGAGCTGCTGGTCACGCCGCCCTCGCTCGACGGCACGCTGGACGGCTTGCGGAAGATGCTCGAGCAGACGCTCGTCGCGCAGGGACTCACCACCAGGGAAGCGTCGGCGATGGTCGAGACGTGGCGCGACTCGTGGTTCGAGGACGGGTTGCGCGTGTTCTACATCGTGCCGCGGCGAACGGTGGACGACATTCTCCCGCTCGAGATAACCCCCGCGCCTTCGCGTGTGACGCGGGTCTTCGTCGGCCGCATGGAATTGTTCTCGTCGGCGACCGTACAATCGGTGCGCGCGGCGATCGACGCCGACGATCAGACGACGCTCGCGCGGTACGCGCGATTCCTCGGGCCCATCACCGACCGTGTTCTTGCCGACGCGCATCACCCCGAGGTGTCGGCTAGAATTACTCAAGTCACCAACGCGGCGCTCATGACGTATCTCCGGAAAACAGCGATCTGTGAATAGACGGCTCGCTTCAACGGTCGCGACGCTGCTGTCGCTCGCCGCCTTGGCGGCCGCGCCGGCCCAGCGGAACGGGTTCGGCGGCTACCTCTGCGCGAATCCGCCGATCAACAACATTCCGTACGACGGCCGGTTCACGTTCGCCCGGTTGATGTACACGGGCGGCCCGGGACAGTGCTACTATCGCGGCGAGCCCTCGTGGGCCCACGGCTACGGCTACACCGACCATGGAACGGCCGAGTCGAATCTGCTCAGAATCACGGCGGACATCAGTACGCTCCGTCCGCATCTCGACGCGACGAACGTCATCGCGATCGGCGATCCGGAGTTGTTTCACTATCCGGTCGCGTTCCTCGTCGAGGGCGGCTATCTGACGCTCAACGAAAAGGAGGTCGCCGCGCTGCGGAAGTACCTGCTCAAGGGCGGCTTCCTCATCATCGACGACTCGCGTGAGGACAGCCGGCGTGGGCAATCGGGGTGGGCCAATCTCGAGGCGATGCTCAACCTCGTGTTGCCGGGACTGCATCCGATGGACATGGAGCTCGCCCATCCGATCTTTCACTCGTTCTTCGACATTCCCTCATTCGACATCGTCAAGCAGTTCTACGATTACGGGCCTCCGGTATTCAAGGGCGTCTTCGCCGGCAACGATCGGTCGAAGCGGCTGATGGTGATGATCAACTTCAACACGGACGTCTCGAACTACTGGGAGTATTCGGCGACCGGATTTCGGCCGGCGACCGAGTCGAACGAGGCGTACGAGCTGGGCGTCAATTATTTGATGTACGGGCTGATTCACTGAGGAGACGCCGGAGCCGGCCAGCCTTCGGCACGCAACGCGGAGGGCACGGTTGCTGCCTTTCCTCGACGTCGTGTCGAATGACGAGTTGGATCGCGAGGCCTGGCAGGCTGCGCGTCGCACGGGACGGCGCGTCTTCATAGAACAGCGTGTCTCGCACGTTGGCGCGGCGCTGGGCGCGGTCCTGGCTGCATGGAACGCTCTCGTCGGCGGAACGTTCGGCGAGTACGACGCCACACGCATCGTGCTCGAGGGCGTCTACTACCTGAGCGGCAGCATGGTGTTGAGCGGACTCGCCGCCATGCTCGAGTGGAACCTGCTCTCCAAGCGATTCGGGTCTCTGGTTCCGACTCGGCCGGGCGCGCCTCGCGTCGGCCGAGATCGTGTATAATCAGGACGACTTCTGTCCGGTCCCGTTCGGCGGGACCGTTTGAGGAGAGAAGAGAGCCGTCCACCACCGCTCTGAGCCGAGGAGGCGCTTGATGAGTGCCATCCCGCCGCGGGTCACACGCTTCACGCCGCCATCGCCCGTCGTTGCCGCCGCGCTCGTCGTCGTTGGGGCGACGCTTGGTTTGCCAGACGCGGGCGCGCAGGAGCCGGCGCGCATCGATCGGTTCCTTCAGAGCTACATCGACTCGGGTCGCATCGGCGGCGCGGTCGTGCTGATCTCGCGCGACGGAAAGGTCGTCTACGAACGCGGCGTAGGTTGGTCGGACAGAGAGGCGAAGCGCCCGATGACGCCCGACGCGATCTTCCGGATCGCGTCCGAATCAAAACCAATCACGTCGGTGGCGATACTCCAACTCGCCGAGGCGGGGAAGTTGTCGATCGACGACCCGGCGTCGCGGTGGCTGCCGACGTTTGCCCACACCTTCGTCGCCAGCGATGCGCCGGGCGACAGCGGCCGCACGCTCGTCCCCGCGCGTAGGCCGATCACGATTCGAGACCTCATCACGCACACGGCGGGGATCTCGTACGGTCTCGAGCCGCAGGTCGCGGCTCGATACACGACAAAAGCGCTCGGGCCCGGCGCCGGCGCGGGCCTTGGCTGGTACACGGCGGACAAGGACGAGCCGGCGTGCGCGACGATGGAGCGATTGGGCACTCTGCCGTTCGTGGCGCAGCCCGGCGAGCGGTGGGTGTTCGGCTACAACCTCGACATCCTTGGCTGCGTCGTGGAGCGCGCGTCGGGGATGCCGCTCGATCGATACGTCCACGACCGCATTACGGGGCCGCTCGGAATGAAGGACACGTATTTCTTTCTACCGACCGAGCAGCGCGCGCGGCTCGTCGCCGTGTACGCCAGCGACTCGACACAGCATGCGATGCGTGGACCCGACGGGCCGCGCGGCCAGGGCAACTACGTGGACGGACCGCGCAAGAATTTCGCGGGAGGCGCCGGACTACTCTCGACCGCGCGCGACTACTCGCGTTTTCTGGAGATGATCAGAGCGGGGGGCACGCTCGACGGCGTGCGAATTCTCTCATCGAGGTCGGTCGACCTCATGACGCACAACCAGATCGGCGCGCGGTACGGCGTTCCGGGGCAGGGATTCGGCTTCGGGTTCTACACGATCGACAGCACCGGCGCCGACGGACCGAAGTCGGTGGGGACGTTCGGCTGGCGCGGAGGTTACGGCACGATTGCGTTCGTGGATCCGAAGGAGAAGCTCACCGTCGTGTTCATGATCAATCAGATCCCGAACACGGCGGATCTCGCCGCCAAGTTGCCGGCCGTCGTCTACGACGCCCTGGTCGTCCGATAGCCGCTTAGCAGTAACACCGGTCCACGGTCCACCGGTGCACCCTATTCCGACCTCATCGCTTCCACGGGGTCGATTCTCGTCGCCCTGAGCGCCGGTCCGAGCGCCGCGACGATCGCGACGATGAACAGGACCGCGGCCATGGCCGCGAACAGCGGGGCGTCGTACTGGTCGCCGTCGAACGAGAAGGCGTAGAGCCAACTCACCGTGTACTTGGTGCAGAGCAGGCCGACCGCGACGCCGCCGAGTGCGACGGCGTTTCCTTCCCGGAGCACGGCGCGCAGGATCTGCCGCGTGTCGGCGCCGAGCGCGATGCGGACGCCGAACTCGCGCCTTCGTTCGGCGACGGAGTGCGCGACCACGCCGTAGATGCCGAGCGCCGCGAGTCCGAGCGCGAGAAGCGTGAACAGTTGGAAGATGTCGGCCACGAAGTCGTGGCTCTCGCGAAGCCGCAGCAGCCCCATAGCCTCTTCCATTGTCCCGACGCTCGTCGTCCAGGACGCCGGGAGCTTCGTGAACGCGCGGCGGACGTTGAGGGGCAAATGCTGCGGGTCTCGCCGTGCCCGAATGACGGCGTTCGACATGTATCCGTACCTGTTGGCGACGAAGGAATCCGTCGCGGCCGGCCGGTAGTACATCTTGCCGAGCGTATGGGGCGGCGGCGCGTGTGGATTGTCCACGTCGTGTTGATTGACGTTGGTACGCGTCTGACGCGCCACCCCGACGATACGGATCCACGGCGCGTGCGACGAGTCGCTCCCGAGCTTGATCTGGTTGCCGACCCAATGGCCGTCCGGCCAGAGATACGTCGCCGTCTGCTCATCGATGATCATCTCGCCGGCGGTCGCGGTGCCGTCGGTGAAGTCGTGCCCCTGGACGAGCGGGATCTGCATCGTGCGCAGGTACCCTGGGGAGACGACGGTGTACCCTTGCCGCAGCGCCACGTAGGAGCGCTTGTCACCGTGGGCATCCACGGCGGCGATCCCGTTGTCTTCGAGGTAGCCGTACGAGGTGACGGCGGCACTCGCGACATCGGGAACGCTGGCCAGCAGGCTCAGCACCTCATTCTGTCCGTCCACGTACCGCTTGGAAACATGGGGCGCGCGGTTGAAGACCCACGCCTCGGAGAGCGGTTTGAGGTCGAAGCCGGTCTCGAACGAATCGAAGACGAAGGCGCTGCGCACCACGAGGGCGGTCCCACTCAGCACGGCGAGCGAGAGACCCATCTCGACCATGATCATGAGCGAGTACTTGCGGCGGTTGCGCGTGTTCGCGCCGGTACCGGCGCCGGATTTGAGCAGCTCGTTCGGGTCCGCGCGCGAGACGTGGAGGGCGGGCACGAGGCCGATGATGACGACGCACACAACGCACGCCACGATCCCGAACGCGAACATCCGCCAACTCGTCTGCGGTGCTATCACCCACTCGGCCACGCTCGGCGGAATGCGAGCTTCGAGCAGCTTGTTGCCCCAGAGTGTGGCCAGGAGACCGAACGCGAGTCCGGCGGCCGCAAGCAATCCACTCTCGAGAAGAAGCTGCGCGATGATGTCTTTCCGCGTCGCGCCGAGGGCCGTGCGCAAAGCCAGCTCGCGGCTGCGCCCCAAGCCGCGCGCAAGCTGAAGGTTCGCCAGGTTCGCGCATGCGATGAGCAGTACGGCCAGCACCGCGCCGATCAGCGCGAAATGGAAGCCCGCGAAATGGAATTGCTGATACCCGATCGGCTTGAGAAGGAAGCCGGCGCCCTTGAGCGACTCGCCCGCTGCCGCCGCGAGAAGGCCGAATCGGTGCGACAGCTCGTCGATCGTGGGCTGCGCTTGCTTGAGCGTGATGCCCGGTCGCAGGCGCGCGATGTTGGCAGGCAAAGCGCTCAGCGGCACGGTTGGAGGTGGTAGCATCCAAACCGCGTACTCCGAGCCGGGCACTTGCGCCGCGCGATCGATGACGCCGATGATCGGATGGGACGCGCCATCGATGCTGATCGTCGAGCCGACCGCGGACTCGAACGGGAAGAGCCCACTCGCTACCGCGCTGCTGACAACGACAGGTGACGACGAATCCGTGTAGTCGGCGTCCGTGAATGCTCGGCCCTCGGTCGGGTGAATGCCGAGAAAGCGAAAGATGTTCGGCGAGACCTGGGCGACCCCGCCGCGCCTCAGCCGCCGTCCGTGCTCGAGCATCGCCGGCTCGCGCAAACCGCCGAACGTCGCCGTCGCGGTGAGAGTGCTCGACGCCGACGCGAGAATGTCGGCGCGCTGCTGCAGCGTGATCTTCCCGAAGCGGTCGCCCCAGACGCTGAGCGAGAAGAGCTCTTCGGGATGCGCCACGTCGACGCGCGGGTTGATCATCGCGTCGAGCACGCTGTACATCGTCGTGTTGAGCGCGATTGCCAAACCGAGCGAAACCACGGCGACGATGCTGAAGCCCCGGTGGCGCGTGAACGAGCGGATGGCTATGCGGAGGTCGGTACCGGAGAGGCGCACTGCGGGCGGTGGTGTGGGAGGGGAATCCGGCAGCTACCACCTAGGGACGACCCGCCACGCCGCGCGGCACCGCTCAGGCATCGACCACCGCGCGTCCGCCACGTTTCTTGGCGGGAAGTCCCAAGACCGGACACTTCCAATGGCCACTCGCGCGGAAAGCGGCCGTTATTCGTGTGGCTCGTCGGATTCGGATGAGACGAGTTCCTGCACATACCAAGTCGTATGAGCGGGAACGCACAACCTCGAAGTAGCGCCCACCGCTAACCCACTTCCTGCCGTTCGCGCCCTCAGGGGTTTCGCTCGACGACCAACACCACGAACGACCCCGGCACCATCGGGGGGCGCCCGCGCCCCGACGTCGGCGGCGCGCCGAATTTCGCTCCGGCGAGAAAGATTTTGTGCGTCGTCGGGTCCAGACCCATGTTTCGCGAACCCGTCATCGTCTGCACCGTCTCGACGACGTGGTACGTGTCGGGCGCGTCCTCGTGGATCACGGTGAGCGTACCATCGGCGTTCGACGCGAACGCGTTTCCGGTCGACGGATCGTATCCGGCGCCGTCGACCCCGGTGCCGATCGGCAGAGTCGTCACGATCTTCCCGGCCGCGTAGTCGGACACCGCCATCACGCCGCTCCGGCATCCGCTGAACAATCGGTGGTGCTCGACGTCGATCGCCATCGACACCGGGTTCTTGCACGGCGCCGTGGACCAGCGGCGCGTGACCTTGAGGTTCTTCGCGTCGATCTCGACGATTTCGCCGTTGTCCGTGAGGTTCGCGTACACCTTTCCATCGCCGGCGGACACGCCGTACTCCGGCTTGCCGCCGAGATCGATGTTCGTGATCGTCTTACCGCTCACCGGGTCGATCACCGTCGACGAGTGCGCGTCGCCGTTGAAGGTGAACACGCGGTTCGACGCGGGATCGTAAATGATGGCGTCGGCGTCCTCCGCGGCATGCGCGCGGCCGAGAACCTTGTACGTCGCCAGGTCGAACATCACGACCGAGCTGTCGTTGCCGGAGGTCGCGAAGCCGTGCCCCGTCTTCTCGGCGACGGCGGTCCCGTGTGCGCCGTTGATGCCGGTCACCTCGCCGAGGAGTTTGCCGTCGTTGGCGTCGACGACCATCAGGCGGCTCTGGCGGCCGATGAAAACGCGGTGGTGCGCCGGATCGGGGACGACATAGTCCCAACTGCCGTCGCCGCCGAGAGGATAGGAGTGCGTGATGCGATACGCGGCTGGGTTCTGCGCGGAGAGCGTGGCGGCGGCGCAGAGGATGAGTGCGACGGAGAGGCGAGGCATGTCGGGGCTCCGTTTGCGGAAGATGGCGGTTGGGGTCGAGCCCAATGTACGTTCGCCGGGCCGAACCAACCTGTCGTTCGGCTAACAGTCGACAGCCAGGACGCGACCCTTCTATATTGTGCTCCCGATGGCCGCGCCGCCAAAACAGACTACCGTCCTCGACGCGAGGGCCTTCGACCGAACCGTTCGGCGGATGGCCGACGAGATCGTTGAATTGAACGACGGGACCGACGATCTCGTCATCGTCGGCATTCAGCGCCGCGGAGTCCAGCTCGCGGCGCAAATCGTCTCGACGATCGGCGAACGCGAGAAAGCCGACGTCGCGCGGGGCGCTCTCGACATCACCCTCTACCGCGACGACCTCCAAACGGTCGGCCCTCGGCCGGTCGTGGGGCAGACCGAGATCCCGGTGGACATCGACGGCCGCTGCGTCGTGATCGTGGACGACGTTCTCTACACCGGTCGAACGATTCGCGCGGCCCTCGACGAGCTGGCCGACTTCGGCCGGCCGAAGCGAATCGCTTTGGCCGTTTTGATTGACCGCGGCGGTCGTGAACTGCCCATCCAGCCGGACATCGTCGGCAAGAAGATCTCCGTGCTCATGTCGCAACGCGTGGACGTGCTGGTGCAGGAAATCGACGGCAAGAACGGTGTCGTCATCGCCCAACGCGAGGACACGGCGTGACGCAACCGCTCGGCAAGGATCTTCTGGGGCTCGAGCCGCTCAGCGGCGAGCAAATCCGGTTGATTCTCGACACCGCCGAGCCGTTCAAGGAAATCAGCGAGCGAGCGATCAAGAAGGTGCCGACGCTGCGCGGCGCCACGATCGTGAATCTGTTCTTCGAAGCGTCGACGCGGACGCGCGTGTCGTTCGAGTTCGCTGAAAAGCGCCTCTCGGCCGATACGGTCAACGTGGCGGCGTCGGGGTCGAGCGTGACGAAGGGCGAGACGCTCGTCGACACGGCGCGAAATCTCGAAGCGATGCGGATCGACATGGTCGTCATCCGCCACGGCGCGTCGGGAGCGGCGCGTTTCCTCGCCGACCGCATCGAGTCGAACGTCATCAACGCCGGCGACGGCACGCACGAGCACCCGACGCAGGGGCTGCTCGACATGCTCACGCTGCGCGATCACTTCAAGCGGCTCGACGGCATCAAGGTGTGCATCGTCGGCGACGTGCTGCACTCGCGCGTCGCGCGGTCGAACATCTGGGGGCTGACCAAGATGGGCGCGCAGGTCGGCGTCTGCGGACCACGTTCGCTGCTGCCCAGCGCGATCGACGACTTCGGCGTGACGGTGTTCGATCGCGTCGAGGCGGCCATCGAGTGGGCGGACGCGCTCAATATCCTCAGACTTCAGCTCGAGCGCATGACGGCGGGTTACATCCCGTCGCTCCGCGAGTACAACCGAGTGTTCGGTATTTCACGCGAGCGACTCGACGCGGCGAAGCGCGACGTGCTCATCCTCCACCCCGGGCCGATGAACCGCGGCGTCGAGATCGATTCCGACGTGGCCGACGGTCCCTTCAGCGTGATCCTCGATCAAGTGACGAACGGCGTCGCGGTGCGCATGGCGGTGCTCTATCTCCTGTCCGGCGGACGGCCGGAGCTCGCCGAAGCGGCGAAGAGAGGAGGAGAGCGATGAGCGGCTCACTCCTGCTTCGCGGCGGACGCATCATCGATCCGTCGCAATCACTCGATACCACCGGCGACGTGCTCGTCGTCGACGGCGAGATCGCGGCGATCGGCCCGCGCGCGGGCAACGACGCCGAGGAACGAGACGGACTCGAGACGCTCGACTGTTCCGGGCTGGTCGTGTCGCCGGGTTTCGTCGACGTGCACTGCCATCTGCGCGAGCCGGGGCGCGAAGAGGTGGAGACGATCGCGACGGGTGCGCGCGCCGCCGCCGCCGGCGGGTTCACCGCCGTGTGCGCGATGCCGAATACCGATCCGGTCACCGACAACCAGGCGGCGGTCGGATTCATCATCCGCCAGGCGCAGCGCGCCAACGCGTCGCACGTCTACCCGATCGGCGCGATCTCCGTCGGACAGAGGGGGGAATCGCTCGCCGAATTTGGAGAAATGGTCGCCGCCGGCGCGGTCGCGGTGAGCGACGACGGACGGCCCGTGGTGAGCGCGCATCTCATGCGGACGGCGCTCGAGTATGCGCGCACGTTTGGGATTCCCGTCGCCGACCACTGCGAGGAGCCGACGCTCGCCAAGGGCGGCGCGATGAACGAGGGCATCGTCAGCGCGCGACTCGGCCTCAAGGGCGTGCCGTCGGAGGCGGAAGAGATCATGGCGATCCGCGACATCCTCCTCGCGCGGCGCACCGGCGGCCACATTCATCTCTGCCATATGAGCACGCGCGGATCCGTCGAGCTGATTCGATGGGGGAAGGAGCGGGGCATCAACGTGACGGCGGAGGTCTGCCCGCATCACCTGTCGCTGACGGAAGAGGCGGTCGGCGCATACGACACGAACGCCAAGATGAACCCGCCGCTGCGCACCGCGGACGACGTCGCGGCGCTACAGGAAGCGGTGCGGGACGGGACGATCGATCTCATCGCGACGGACCATGCGCCGCACCACTACGACGAGAAGGAGCGCGAATTCGCCGACGCGCCGAACGGGATCGTCGGGCTCGAGACCGCGCTCGCGGTGAACCTCACGTGGCTCGTCGCCCAAAAACGAATCGATTTGCCGACGCTCATCGAAAAGATGTCGTGCGCGCCGGCCCGCGTCTTCAAGTTGCCGGGCGGAACGCTGCGGCGCGGCGGCGCGGCGGACGTCACCGTGTTCGATCCCGACGTCGAGTGGACGGTGGATCCGGCGGCGTTCAAATCGAAGGGGCGAAACACGCCGTACACGGGCCAAACGTTGCGAGGACGCGTTCGGTGGACGCTCGTCGACGGCCGAGTCGTGCACGGCGGAGCGGGGCTGACCTCCGCCGGGGCAGCGCGGGCGGCGCGATAGTGACCGCGCGCGATCGCGATGCGGTGGCGCTGGCGATCGTCGGCGTTTGCCGCCGGCTCTACGAGCGCGGTCTCATCGCCGGTCCCGATGGAAACGTGTCGGCGCGTCTCGCCGACGGCTCGATTCTGGTCACTCCCAGCGGGTTGTCGAAGGGGGTTGTGACCCCCGAGCACCTGGTCGTCGTCGATACGAAGGGGGTGGTGCTCGAGGGCGCGTCGTCTCCCTCGAGCGAACTGCGGATGCATCTTCGCATATACGCGCGTCGCCCCGACGCCAGGGCGGTCGTCCACGCGCATCCGCCCACGGCGACCGGCTTCGCGGTCGCTGGTGAATCCTTTATGGCGCCCGTGCTGCCGGAAGTTATCTTGCAGATGGGCGCGGTACCGCTGGTACCCTACGCCACACCCGGAACGGACGCGCTGGCGGATGCTTTGGACCCGTATCTCGATCAGCACGACGCGTTTTTGCTGGCCAATCACGGAGCGACGACACTCGGGGCTACCCTGACCGAGGCGCACCACAGAATGGAAAGTCTGGAACACGCCGCGCGCATCGTGCTCGCCGCGCGCGCGGTCGGCAGAGTGCGAGAGTTGAATGTCGCCGACGTGGACGCCCTTCGCTCGCGGCACGAGGATCATCGATGACCGATACGAATCGCTCGCTACAGGAACTGCCGGCGCTCCTGACCGAACGCCGCAAATACGAGAAGTGGTTGATCGCGCTCGACGCTCGCCGGGAGACGACTCCGCAGCACGTCTTCGAGCGAGTGAGAGCCGACTATACCGGCCGTCTGGAGCGCGTGGACGAGGAGTTGGCCGTCCATCGTCAGGCGGTGCAGGAGGAGCGATCGAGCCTGCATTCGCGCCGTTCGCTGCTCGAGGCCGAGGAGCAGTTGCGTCGCGACGAGCGAGCCGAGCTCGAGCTGCGCCAGCACGTCGGCGAGCTCGAGGGCGGCGAAGCGGACACGGCGTTCAAAACGGTGGACGACGCGCTGAGACAACTCGTCGGCGAGAAGACCGGGCTGTCGAGCCGCATCGCGGAGCTGGATGCGCTGTTGGAGCTGAAACCCTTCGCGACTCCCCCGGGCACGCCAATGGAATCGCCGCCGCTGGGTCTTCCGAAGATGCCTGTCTCCGCGCCCGCGCCCGCGCCGCCGCGTGCGGCCGCGCCGATCAGTCCGCCTCCGCCGCCTGCGCCACCTCGCCCGAGCACCGTGCACGCACCAGCCGCCGCGCCGCCGGCACCTGTCGCCGTGGCGGCTGCGAAGACCGAGCGCGCCGAGCCGATCATTCCGTCTACCGAGCCGTTGCCGGCCGAGCGCGGTACGCCGCGCACGCCTGACGGGCGCTTCGACGAGATGGCGTTCGTACGCAATGTCGTCGGGCCGGACGGCAGCGCGCCTACGGCGTCGGCCACCGCGCCGGCCGTCGCTCGAGCGCGAGACGTCGGGAGCAACAACGTCCCGCTGCGCGGTCGCGCGTCGCAGGAGCAGCTCGTCGAAAGCGTGAGAATCGATCCGACGCGGGTCGAGCGTCCGCTCGCCGCCAACGTGCCTTCGAACACGCCGATCGTCTTGCGGACGTCGGGACAGACGGAGCAGTCGAAGACGCTCAAGTGCAGCGAGTGCGGAGCGATGAACTACCCGACCGAGTGGTACTGTGAACGGTGTGGGGCGGAGCTGGCAGCGTTGTAAGAACGGCGAGACTGCCGAACGCTGAGACTGTCGAACGCCGAAAAACCGCGGGCTGGGGAGTGACGAGGCGTGATCCGGGGTGAGGGCAGGAAATCGGGAGCGAGAGACGCAAAAACGAAAGAGCCCGGAGATTCCGGGCTCTTCTCATTTCTACGTCCGATGTTGATGCTATCGCCGCCGTCTTGCCGTGAATCGCCTTAGTCGGCTTCGGAGCGGGTCAGTTTCGGCGTATGGTCGTTTCGGAGTTCGGCCGTCTCGCTTCAGGCGATCTTCGCAATCGCGCTCTTTCTTCGAGCCGCGGTATTCCGATGGATCAATCCCTTTCGCGCCGCGCGATCGAGGAGCTTCACGGCGGCCAGCTTTGCAGCCTTGCTGGCTCCGGGTGCCCCGGCCTTCTTGACCGCCGTCCGCAGGGCGGCTCGTTGCGCGCGGTTGCGCACGGTGGCCGCGCGTGTCTTGCGCATGTTTTTCTTGGCGGACGCGATATTCGGCACGAAAACGACTCTCCAAAATCAGTGGAACGACGGTGCTCCGGCGAGGGGTTGAAGCTAGAGTTCAATAACACGAAAGTCAAGGCAGCATAACGCTTTGACACGTTCCTCGCGCACCACTACCTTACGCGCGGGACCGAAGGCCCGGTGCGGGGCGCACGCGACCGGGCCGACGACCGCCAACCCGCTCCCGACCGCCGACGTTGAACATCGAAGAAGTCTTGCTGTTCGTGCCGGTGCTGCTGTTCTCCGTCATCGCGCACGAATATGCGCATGGCTACGCGGCACTCAAGCAGGGAGACACCACCGCCCTGAGCCTAGGTCGTCTCACCTGGAATCCGATCAAGCACATCGATCCGTTCATGACGGTGATCCTCCCTGCCGTCCTTTACTGGTCGACGCACGGTCAGGTCGTTCTGGGTGGGGCCAAGCCGGTGCCGGTCAATCCGCGAAATTATCGAAACTTCAAGCGCGGAGACATCATCGTTTCGCTCGCCGGCGTCACGGTGAACTTGTTGATCGCGCTGAGCGCGATTGCGCTCTTCGTGCTCTTTGGACTGATTGCGCATGTCCTGACGGCGACGGGCGAGACCTTCGCGATACTCCAACTGATGATGATCATCGCGATCCGGCTCAACCTGGTCCTGATGATTTTCAATCTGCTGCCGATTCCGCCGCTGGACGGGTCGCACGTCATCAAGTACTTACTGCCGCTCCCGCTCGCCGTGCGCTACCAACAGATTGGGCGGTACGGCATCGTGGTTTTGATCCTGCTCCTCTACTTCGGCGGCAATTTTCTGGGGCTGCTCGTGCGACCCATAGACTCGCTGGCGACCCGGCTCATGCACGAAAGTTTTTCCCTGCTGGGAACCTCACCTCCATGAGCGCGTTGTGACCCAGGCCTACGCTCCGCCTCGCGAAGCCCTGACCGTGCCGCCTCCCGACGGGAGCTTCATCGTCGAGGTGTCGGCGTTCTCCGGTCCGCTGGATCTGCTCCTCTCGCTCATCCGCGAAGAGCAGCTCGACATCTACGACATTCCCATCGCGCGCATCTGCGAGCAATTCGTCGTGCGCATTCGGACGCTCGGACTCAACGAAGCCGCCGAGTATCTCGAGATGGCCGCCCGGCTGCTGCGCATCAAAGCGCAGATGCTCCTGCCGCACGGCGACGAGGAGCAGTGGGAAGATCCGCGCGCCGAGCTCGTGCGACGGTTGCTCGAGTATCAGCAGATGCGCGAGGTGGTCGACCTCCTCGAGCGACGCGGGGAAGAGCGCCGCAATCAATTCGCGCGCGCGTATCTGCCCCAGGCCCCCGTGGCGGCCCAGGCGCCCCTCGCGCTCTCGCTCGCCGAGCTGCTCGCCGCGGTGGACCGCGTCCTGCGCACAGTCGCTCGACCCGATATGCACGAGGTGATTCCGCGCGCGCTCGACATTCCGGGAGCCATCCTGGTCATTCGCTCGGTGCTCGCTCTCAAAGCGCGCATCCGTTGGACGCAGCTCGTTCAACAGGGCGCCGAACCCTGGCAAATCCTCTCGACCCTGCTCGGCCTTCTCGAGCTCGCCAAGCTCGGCGAGCTGCGCGTGGACCAGCCCAGACCTTTCGCCGACGTGGAGATCTCACGTGACGCCGCTAGCGAAGCTGCTTGAAGCCGCGCTGTTCGCCAGCGCACGACCGATCGCAACCGAGGAGCTCGCCGTCCTCGAACCCGATGCGTCGCCCGCCGAGTTGCAGGCCGCACTCGAGGAGTTGCGCGAGCACTACGACGTCGACGGCCACGGCGTCGAGCTGCAAGAGCTCGGCGGCGGGTGGCAGATCCTCACGCGCGCCGAGTATACCGAGGCCATCGAGCGCGCGCAGTTGGCGGCTCGTCCGGCACGTCTCTCCGGCGCGGCGCTCGAGACGCTCGCCATCATCGCCTATCGGCAGCCGATCTCTCGACTCGAGATCGAGGAGATTCGCGGTGTGATGGTCGGGAGCGTGCTCAAGTCGCTGCACGAGCGCGGGCTCATCGACGTGACGGGCCGCGGCGAGGGACTCGGACGCCCGCTCCTCTACGGAACGACGCCGGTCTTCCTCGAGTACTTCGGGCTGCGTCATCTCGAGGAGCTGCCGCGAGGCGACGAGTTGGCGATCGCCCTGCGCGCGCCTGATCGTCCCGACGCACCGGCCGTGGATCGCACCGACCGAGCGGACCGCGCTGTCGAGGTTCCGTCGGTGCGCGGCGACACCCCGATGGAAGAGTCGCGCCCCGAATCGGCGGAGGCGAACGCCGACGCCCCGGGTCTCGCGGAAGCGGGCGTGTAATGTGACGGAGACGATGCGCATCCAGCGTGCGCTGGCGCGCGCCGGAGTCGCGTCGCGAAGAAAGGCCGAGGAGCTGATCGCCGCGGGACGAGTGCGCGTGAACGGAGAGGTCGCGCAAACCGGGCAAATCGTGGACCCAGCGCGCGACGAGATCGTCGTCGACGGACGCGCCGTCGAGGCGCCGCGCGGCGTCGTATGGTACGCGCTCAACAAGCCCGCTGGTGTGATGACGACGCGTTCCGATCCCGGCGGCCGGCGCACGGTGTTCGACCTCGTGCCCGACGTTCGCGGGCTGACGTACGTCGGTCGGCTGGACTACCTCACGGAAGGTCTGCTGCTGCTCACGACCGACGGCGAAGCGGCGCACCGTCTTTCACATCCGCGCGGTGAGATCGAACGGACCTACGTCGCGACGGTCACCGGCAAGGGCGACGAGGCCGCGCATGTCGCGCGGGGCGGGGTCATGCTCGACGACGGCCTGGTGCAACCGAAGCGCGTGGTGGCCACCCACGTCGGGCGCGACCGTTGGGACCTCGAGGTCACGATCACCGAAGGACGGAAACGAGAGGTCCGCCGCCTTTGTACGGCCGTCGGGTTGAGCGTCGAGCGCCTCGTACGGACCCGGTTCGGCCCGATCGCCCTCGGGGCGTTGCCGTCCGGTGCGGTGCGCGAGCTCACCGCCGCGGAGCGCGAGGCGCTGGGATCGCTGGGACCGCCGCCGCCCCCTCGGAGTGGCGCGACACCGGCACCGTCGTCAAAACCTGGTGTAGGACGGCAGGGCCGACCTCGTCGTCGGTTGTCCAAATGATGCACAAGTGACCGCGCCGGTCACTCCGCAAACTCGAACTCCATTGAACGTGGCTACTCAGGTATCCAACGCGGCGGACGCGAAACTCGTCCAGGAAGTCGCCCGCCAGGTCGCCAAGCGGGTCGTGGGGCAGGACTACATGGTCGACCGCCTGCTGATCAGCATTCTCACCGGCGGCCACGTGCTGCTGGAAGGAGTGCCCGGGTTGGCGAAGACGCTCACCGTCCGGACGCTCGCCGAAACGATCGACACGACCTTCCATCGCATTCAGTTCACGCCGGACTTGCTTCCCGCCGACGTGCTGGGGACGCAGGTCTATGACCAATCCACCGGTCAGTTCTCGGTGAAGCGCGGGCCGATCTTCGCGAACATCATCCTGGCCGACGAGATCAACCGCGCGCCGGCGAAGGTGCAGGCGGCGCTCCTCGAGGCCATGCAGGAAAAGCAGGTGACGATCGGCGGCACGACCTTCAAGCTGGAAGAGCCGTTTCTCGTGCTCGCCACGCAGAACCCGATCGAGCAGGAGGGCACGTACCAGCTGCCCGAAGCGCAGGTCGACCGGTTCATGCTCAAGCTGCGCGTCGGCTATCCGACGCGCGACGAGGAAAAGGAGATCATGCGGCGCATGTCGAGCGGCGAGCCGATCGAGGTCGACGCCGTCGCGCAGCCGGACCAGATCCTCGACGCTCGGCGCCGCATCACCGAGTTGTACATGGACGACCGCATCATGGACTACATCGTCGACATCGTGCTCGCCACGCGCGAGCCGGCGGCGGCGGGGCTCCCTGACCTCGTGCCGCTGATCGAGTTCGGCGCGAGTCCGCGCGCGACGATCGCGCTGGCGCAGGCCTCGAGGGCGCACGCCTTCCTGCGCGGCCGCGCGTTCGTGACGCCCGACGACGTGAAAGCCATCGGTCCCGACGTGCTCCGCCACCGCGTCCTCACGACGTACGAGGCCGAGGCCGAGGACGTGACGAGCGATCAGATCGTGCAGCGCGTTTTCGCGAAGATCGAGAGCCCGTGATGCCGTCGACGATGCGCCGAATCGAGAGGCCGTTCTCCGAGGCCTGACGTGGCGTTCTCTTTCTTTCGCCGTTCCGCCCCCGCGCCGGTTCCGCCGCCGCGGCGATCCGGATCGTTTGCCGTCTCCACGTCGACCGGCGCCGCGCCGGCCGTGCCGCCCGAAGTATTGCGGCAGGTCAAGCTGCTCGAGCTGCGTACGCGCGGTCTCGTGAATTCCTTGTTCACCGGCGAATACCGGTCGGTGTTCAAGGGGCAGGGGATGGAGTTCTCCGAGGTCCGCGAGTACCAAGCCGGCGATGAAGTGCGCAGCATCGATTGGAACGTCACGGCGCGCATGCAGCGTCCGTACGTCAAGCGCTACATCGAAGAGCGTGAGCTCACGGTGATGCTCGCGGTGGACGTGTCGGGATCGGAGCGGTTCGGCACGCGTCGCCGCTTCAAGAGCGAGGTCGCGTCGGAGCTGGCGGCGGTGCTGACGATGTCGGCCATTCGCAACAACGACCGCGTCGGCGGATTGATGTTCACCGACCGCATCGAACACGTCGTTCCGCCGCGAAAGGGGCGACGCCATGCGTTGCGCCTCATTCGCGACATTCTTGCGTTCACGCCGCAGGGGCGCGGCACGGACATCGCCGGCGCCACCGAATACTTGAACAAGATGCTCGCCCACAAGGCGATCATCTTCCTCGTCTCCGATTTCCTCGGCGAGCAGATCGAGCGGCCGCTCAAGCTCCTCGCGCAGCGACACGACCTCGTGGCGGTGACGGTCGAGGATCCGAGCGAAAAGACGTTGCCCGACGTGGGCCTCGCGCGATTCGTCGATCCCGAGACGGGCGTGATGCTCGACGTGGACACGAGCAATCCCGCCGTACGTCAGGCATACAACGCGGCCGTCGCCGAGGAGGCAGATCGGCGCAAGCATCTGCTGCGTCGCTTGGCGATCGACGAGATCGCGGTGCGAACCGACCGCGGAATCATGGAACCGTTGTTGCGGTTCTTCCGCACGCGCGAGACGAGGGTGCAGCGGTGACGCGCCCGTTGCGAACGTCACGACTCGCGGCGGCGTGTTGCGCGGCGATGGTGTCGTGTCTTCTGGCGTTCTCGGCCGGCGCGGCGGCGGCGCAGAACGCGGCGAGCGCGCTCCAGGTGAAGACGGCCGTCAAGGTCGCCGCCGACAGCGTGCGCGTCGGCGATCCGTTCCGCGTGACGATCGGCGTACGCGCGCCGCCGGGCGCGACGATCGATTTTCCGCGCCAACTCGATTCGAGCGGCGCGGTGCAGTCGCTGGATCCGGTGAACGTTCGCGCGAGCGCGGACACGTCAGCCGTCGAACAGTACGCCGATTATCGAGTGGCGGCCTGGGACGTCGGCCGGCAGGCAATCCATCTCGACGACATCATCGTCAAGCTCGGATCGGCGACGCGCCGGATTCCCGTCACGGGCGCGACGATCTTCGTGAAGAGCGTGCTGCCGGCGGACAGCGCGAAGCGGATCCCCAAGCCGCCGCGCGATCTGTTCGAGGTGAATCCGTTCCCGTGGTGGTTGTGGGCGCTCCTCGCCGCGGTGGTGGTCGGACTCATCCTGCTGTACTGGTGGTGGAGACGGCGCCGCCGGAAGGCCACGCCGATTCCCGCCATCGATCCGTTCAAGCAGGCCGAGGCCGATTTCGAGCGCATCGAGAGGCTGGCCTTGCTGGAAGCGGGCGAGCGCGGACGCTACGTGACGCTCGTGATCGAGGTGCTGCGCGACTATCTCGCGGCGCGTCACACGCGTGCGGCGCTGTCGCTCACGAGCACGGAACTCGAGCGGGCCGCGCGAGAGTTGCCGACCGTTCCCGAAGGGCGCCTCACGCGAGTGTTGACCGACGCCGACCTGATCAAGTTCGCGCGGCGCGCCGTGAGCACCGACCGCGCGCGGGATCTGGGGCGCGAGGCCCGCGCGATCGTCGCCGTCGAGTACGCCGCGACGCCGCCGGAATCTCAGACGACGTCCTCTCCGACCGCGGCCGCCTCGTCCTCGGAGGCCGCGTGATCGCGCTCGGCAGAATTCAGTTCGCGACGCCGTGGGTGCTCGCGTTTCTTCTCTTGCTCCCGATCTGGTGGATCATTCGCCGCCGCCGTCGCCCGAGCGCGATTGTCTTCTCGCGCGTCGCGGTTCTGGCCGCCGGTCCGCGCGCCGGGCGGCGGACGCCGTTCATGCTCTTCCTCTTCCGGAACCTGCTGCTCGCGTCGACGATCGTCGCGCTCTCGAGGCCGCGATCGGGATCGCATTCGGAGAACACGACGAGCGAGGGCATCAACATCGTCTTGGCGATCGACCTCTCCAGTTCGATGCTGGCGCAGGACTTCACGCCGAACAACCGGCTCGAGGTGGCGAAAGACGTCGTGAAGCGATTCATCGCCGCGCGATCGAGTGATCGCATCGGCGTCGTGGCGTTCGCGTCCGAGGCGCTGACGCAGGTTCCGCTCACGACCGACTATCCCGTGGTGAACATGGCGGTCGACAACCTCGCCGCGGGGCAGCTCGAGGACGGCACGGCCATCGGAACCGCTATCGCGACGGCGGCCAACCGGCTGCGCGACGCGCCGGGGCGATCGCGCGTGATGATCCTTCTCACCGACGGCGAGAACAATCGCGGCGCGATCGATCCGCGTACGGCGGCGAAGGCGGCGGCGGTGTTCGGGATCAAGATCTACACGATCGGCGTCGGCACCGAAGGCATGGCGCCGGTGCCCGTGGGCCGCGGGTTGTTCGGGCTTCGGTACGAGAACCGTCTCGTGCGAATCGACGAGCCGCTGCTTTCCGACATCGCGAAAACCACCGGCGGCCGCTACTACCGCGCGCGCGACGCCGCCGCGCTTCAGCGCATCTATCAGGAAATCGACCAGCTCGAGCGTGAGCCGGTGCGGACACGCGCCTACGTGCGGTACACCGAGCTGTTTCGTTGGCCGCTCTACTTCGCGGCGCTGATGCTATTCGCCGAGCTGATCCTCGCCGCTCGCCGGGGGCCGTTGCCGTGATCCCCGACGTGACGCTCGACTATCCGTACCTGCTCGCCCTCGCGGCGATCCTTCCGCTGTTGACGATCTACGTCCTCAGGCGAGCGTTCGTGCAGCGCAAAGCGCGGCTCAATCGCCTCGGCACCATGGACGTGATTTCGCGGATCATCCCGCCGCGCACGCTGGTGCGGCCGGGCTGGCGCATGGTGCGGCTGGGCGTCGCGGGGTCGCTTGTCGGCGTGGCGGTCGCCGGGCCTCGGTGGGGAGACGAGCGGACCATCGTCCGCACGCGCGGCATCGACATGGTGCTCGCGCTCGACGCGTCGCTTTCGATGCTGGCTCAGGACGAGCGACCGAGCCGCCTCGAGCGCATGAAGGAGGAAGTCCGGCGTCTGCGCGCTCTGTCGCCCGGCGATCGAATCGGAGTGCAGGCGTTTGCGGGGCGCAGCTATGTTTTGTCGCCGCTCACGATCGACGAAGGCGCTCTCGACCTCTTCCTCGATAATCTCGACCCGACCGTAGTGGGGCAGGCGGGCACGTCGCTGGCCCGAACCATTCATCAGGGCGTCGACCTTCTTACGGCCACGAACAGTGGCTCGGATCGCGCACTGGTCGTCATGAGCGACGGGGAGGCGTTCGAGCCGCTCGAGGACGTTCAAACCGAGGCCAGGCGCGCGGCGCAGCAGGGAATCAGCCTCGTGACGGTGGGATTCGGCACGACGGAAGGCACGACGATCCCGATCAAGAATCCCGACGGGTCGACCACCACCAAGAAGGACGAAAACGGCAGCACGGTGATCACGAACTACCACCCGGAATTCTTGAAAGGCGCAGCCGACGCCGCCGGCGGGACGTTCATTCCCGCGGGCGCGACGGACAAGGCCGCTCGCATCAAATCGGCGCTCGCCACGCTCCGAACGAAGGCGCGAGCCAGCCTCGGTGGCGAGACGAAGACTCCGCGCTATCAATGGTTCCTCTTTCCCGCGTTGCTGCTTCTGCTGCTCGACACGCTGCTCATCGAGCGCCGCGGTCACCGCGCGCCGCGTTCCGCCGCGCAGACCGCCGCCGCCGCCGGACTGCTGCTGATGGTTTCGCTCAACGGATGCGCGCGCCTCACGCGGTCGCAGCAAGCCGCCGCGGCGTATCATCGCGGCCAGTACGTGCAGGCGGCGTCGTTGTACCGCGACGCGATCGCCGCGGGCGACAAGTCGGCCGAGGCGCTCTACAACTTCGGCACGGCGCTCGTCGCCGCCGACTCGAACGCGTCGGCGGTGGACGCGCTCCGCTCGCTCACCGACATCAAGAAGGACGAGCTTCGATTCCGTACGCTGTTCAATCTCGGTCTCGCACACCTGAAGCCCGCGCTGGCGGCTCCGCCGGGCGGCGGCGGCGGCGATCAGAGCGGGGCGTTGGATTCGACGCTCGCCATCTACAAGAAGGCGCTGCTCATGCGTCCGAACGACCTGGACGCCAAATGGAATTACGAACTGGCGCTCCGACAGAAGCAGAAGGGCGGCGGTGGCGGCGGCGGCGGAGGGGGCGGCGGTTCGAGCGCGCCGCCGCAACAGCATTCGCCGCAACCGCAGGGCGGTCTCGGACAGCAACAGGCGGAACAGCTGCTCGGCAGCGCGGCGCGCGAAGAGCGTGACGTGCAGTCCAAGCGACAGAAGGCGAATCGGGTCGAGCCGCCGCCTGGAGGAAAGGACTGGTGATCGGCGCGCTTGTCCTGATCGCCCAACTCGCCATCGTCGCGCATGGGCCGGATTCGGCGTCGACGTGCGAGGCGTTCGAGGTCAGTGTCGCCGTCAGCGCCAAGGGCTCGACCGTCCCGCGCCTTGTCACGCCGTCGTTCTATCCGTTCGACATTCTGCGCTCGTCCCCCGTGCCGCATGTGTCGTACGATCGCGGCAACGGATCCGTGACGGCCGAATATCGATACGTCCTCACGACGGACCGGACCGGCACCTACTCGCTGTCTCCGTTCGAAGCGCGACTCGGCAAGGACGTCATTCGATCCAGGTCGGTGGAGATCGCCGTACACTCGGCCGGGCGGGCGCAGATCCCGGCGGTCGTCGCGCGCGCCCGCGTGGACACGAGCCTCTCGGTCGACTTCCGCGCGCTGTCGGTGCCCGAAACGGTGTACGTCGGACAGCAGGCGAACTACGAGGTCGCGGTCTTTCTCAACGCCGCCGTGCGCGACCGGCTGCGCCGAAACCCGACGTTCTTTCCGCCCGACATGCAGTCGATGCTCGCCTATGACCTGCCGGCGCGCGCGAACCCGCCGCGACGGGAAGGCGGCTCGCATTGCTTCGACGCGCTCGTCTACCAGCGCGCGCTCTTCCCATTGATGCCGGGGCGCTTCGCGATTCCGCCGGCGCAACTCGTCTATTCGCTGCCGCTCTCGGCGAGCTTCTTCAGCCGCGAAGAGACGCACGACCTCGAGACAGACAGCACGATCATCGTCGCGGTCGAGCCGCCCATGGTGGGTCGCCCGGCCGATTTCGGCGGAGCCGTCGGGAACGTGCGCCTGGCCACCCGCCTCGACACGTTGGCATCGCGGGTCGGCGATCCCATCGTGCTGACCGTACGCGTCATGGGCACCGGAAACGTGAAGCTCTTTCCGCGTCCCGCGGTCGGCGTTTCGTGGGCGACGCTGGTGAAAGGCGACGAGCGCGTGCGAGTCGACACGACGGCGCGTCGAATCGCCGGGTCGAAGGAATTCGATTGGCTGCTCACGCCCAAGGTTGCCGGCGAGCTCGATGTGCCGCCGATTCGTTACGGGTATTTCAACCCCGAGACGCGTCGCTACGAGGTCGCGTCGACGGGTAGTACGCGCGTCCACGTGGGTCCCGGGTCGCTTGCCTCCGCCGATACGGCGCGCACCGAGACGCTTCTGCCTCTTCGCCCGCGATACCGCGGTACGGCGCGCACTCCGGTTCACGAG
Source organism: uncultured Gemmatimonadaceae bacterium (assembly GCA_963757185.1). Lineage (GTDB taxonomy): Bacteria > Gemmatimonadota > Gemmatimonadetes > Gemmatimonadales > Gemmatimonadaceae > JAQBQB01. Next base: position 297,888 of record CAVWQI010000010.1, on the reverse strand, counting down.
TACGCGGCGTTCTGGGCGCTCCTCGCCCTCGCGCCGCTGCCGGCGCTCACGCTCCGCCGCCGGAAGGGAAAACGCCCGGCCACCGATCGATCTCACGAGCCGTCACGCCGACTTGGCGCGGCGGTGAAGGCCGCGACGAAGTCCCGCGACGCCTCGACCGTACGTCGCGTCTACACGTCTGCGCTCAGCGAACGGCTCACGCTCGAGCCCGAGAGCTTCACGCGAGCCGGCGGACTGGCCAGAGTGCTTCGGCGCCGCGGCGTGTCGACCGGCATCGCGACTCAAGCCGAGCGATTTCTGCGAGAGCTCGACGAGGCCGCGTTCGCCGCCGGCGGTGCGCTTCCCGCCGACGCGGCGGAGCGCGCGGAGCGGCTGTATCGCGCCGTGGACGACGAGGCGCTGCCGCGCACGCAGATTTTCACGCGGGTAATGAGCATCGTGGTCGTCGCCGCGCTGGGCGCCGCCGCGGCGCACGCGCTCACTCAGGCCGGCGATCCGCGACGTGCGTTCGACGCGGGCGTAGAGGCGTACGGGCGGCACGAGTTCGTCGCCGCCCGCGAGTCGTTCCTCGAGTCGGTGCAGGCGGATCCCCGCGCACCCGACGCGTGGGCGAACCTCGGCACGGCGGCGTGGGCAGTCGCCGACACGGCGCGAAGCGTCGCCGCGTGGCAACACGCGCTCCGCCTCGAGCCGCTCGCCCCTGACGTGCGGGAGCGCGTGGAGCTGGTTCACTCGCTGCCATGGACCGCGAGCGGATTCGTGCTGCCGATTCCCGTCGAATGGGTGTTCATCGCCGCCGCCGTCCTGTGGCTCGCGACGTGGGGTTGGGCCGCCGCGCGGGCGCGACGCGGCGACGTCGTTCGGCGCACGAGAGTCGCGTCGCTCGCCGTGACGACCGGAATCGTCCTGCTGTGCGGATTCGCGCTCGTCGAGCGCGCCGCCGGCCGCCACCTCAACGTGTTGCGCACCACGGCATCGCTCAGCTCCGATCCCGAGATCGGCGGCGAGCGAGGGCCTACGGCGATCATCGGCGAGGTCGTGCGCGAGATCGGCCGTCAAGGCGCATGGACGCGCGTTCGGCTCGACGACGGGCGCGACGGCTGGATCGAGACGGCGTCGCTCATTTCCCTCGATTCGCGGGACGCGTCACAGATCGGCAATTGACCGGCCGCGCGACGCGCCCGTAGCTTTGGCGCCGTGACCGTCGCTTCTCCCCCGCGCATCGCCGTCCTGCCGAGCGACGTCGCCGATCAAATCGCGGCGGGCGAGGTCGTCGAGCGCCCGGCGTCGGTCGTGAAGGAGCTGATCGAGAACGCGCTGGACGCCGGCGCCCGCGCAATCGACGTCGCGATCGAGGAAGGCGGCCGCCAGACGATTCGCGTCAGCGACGACGGCACGGGCATGACGCGCGACGACGCCGTGCTCGCGCTCGAGCGGCACGCCACCTCCAAGATTCGGTCGGCAGGGGACCTCGTCGGCGTGCGCAGCTTCGGGTTTCGCGGCGAGGCGCTGGCCGCCATCTGCTCGGTGTCGGAGCTCGAGCTCGAGACCGCGCCCGACGACGGCGCCGGAACCCTCGTGCGCGCCGCCGGCGGACGGGTGATCGATGTCGACGAGACCAGCCGCCGCCGCGGCACGACCGTTCGCGCGTCGCGCCTGTTCTTCAACGCGCCGGCGCGGCTCAAGTTTCTTCGCGGCGCGCGCTCCGAGTGGCGCGCCATTCTCGACGTCGTCGCCACGATGGCGCTCACGCGCCGCGACGTGCGCCTCTCGCTGTCGCACGACGGGCGATCGATCCTTTCGCTGCCGGCGAGCGCGACGTCGCGCGAGCGGTTGGCCGCGATCTACGGCGGGCCCTTCGCCGAACGTCTGCTCGACGTAGACGACGTGAGCGGCACGACGCACGTCGCCGGGTTGGTCGAGCGTCCGTCCGACGCAGGGACCGCCACGCGCCGCGTTTTCCTTTCCGTGAATGGCAGAGCCGTGCGCGACCCGGGCCTCGCGCGCGCCGCCGAGACAGCCTACCGATCGACCATTCCCGCCGGCGTGCGGCCGACGCTGTTTCTTGATGTCGTGGTCGCCGCGGATTCGGTGGACGTCAACGTGCATCCGGCCAAAGCCGAAGTCCGCTTTCGCGACCGGTGGGCGGTCGAGCGCGCGATCGAGACCGCCGTGCGACGCGCGCTCGGTACGTTCGACGCCGGCGCCACCTTCGGCCGCCGCGTGTGGCCGACCCATGTGCCGCCCGCTGAACCGTCGCCGGAGTCGACCCAGCTCGATTCGATTCCAGTCGCGCCGAGCAGCGACGAGGGATTGTTCGCGGAGCCTTCGAGTTCACCCGTCCAGCCGTCCACGGGCCCCGCGCCTGGCGAGGCACCCAGTCCACCGGTCGACCGGTCGACCGGTCCACCGGATGTTCCGCCGCTCTTCCAGCTCCATCGCACGTACATCGCGTTCGAGCACGAGCACGGCGTCGTTCTGATCGACCAGCATTCGGCGCACGAGCGAGTGTTGTTCGAGCAGTTCATGCGCGCCCTGGAGCGCGGCGAACAGCCGGCGCAGCGGTTGCTCTTTCCGATGACTTTGCACCTGGGTCCCGCCGAGAGCGACGCGTTCGAGCGGCATCGCCCCGCGTTCGAACAACTTGGTTTTGAGATCGAGGGATTCGGCGGCCACACGCTGATCGTTCGCGCCGTACCGATGCCGCATCCGCGCTTCGATCCCGAGCGTTGCCTGCGCGAGACGCTGGCGGCGATCACCGGCGATCGCGGCGCCAGCGAGCATTCGCGCCACGAGCGGCTCGCCGCGACGGTCGCCTGCAAGGCGGCCATCAAAGCCGGCGAGGCGCTGTCGCCCGCCGAACAGCGCGCCCTCTACGTCGCTCTGCGAGACACCACGCTCCCCGCGCACGACGTACACGGCAGAGCGACGATCGTCCAACTCACGTGGGATGAAATCGACCGGCGATTCGGCCGCCATTGAGTTCACCGCCACGGACGTCGGAGTGATCTGCGGGCCGACGGCCGGCGGGAAAAGCGCGATCGCCATGTGGCTCGCCGAGCGGGAGCCGATCACGATCGTCAGTGCCGACTCGCGTCAGGTGTATCGCGGGTTCGACGTCGGAACCGCGAAGCCAACCGCCGACGAACGGGCGCGCGTGCCTCACGCGGGAATCGACGTCGTCGAGCCAACGGTTCGCTACTCGTCGGCGGCGTGGGCGGATGCCGCGAACGACTGGATCGCCGACGCGTTCGCCCTCGGCCGCACGCCGATCGTCGTGGGCGGCACCGGACTCTATTTGCGCGCGCTGTTCGAGGGTCTCTTCGCCGAGCCGCCGATCGACGCCGAGCAGCGGCGGCGTCTCGAGCCCGAGCTTGCCGCGTTGCCGACCTCCGAGCTGAAGCGGTGGGTCGAGCGGCTCGATCCGGCGCGCGCGCACCTCGGACGCGCGCAACTATTGCGCGCCGCCGAGATCGCGCTGCTCACGGGCCGGCGCGTGAGCGATCTTCACGCGGCGCAGCGCGGGGGAAGCGCGGCAGGGCCGCGTTGGCGCCCGCACTATCTTCTGGTGGACCCGGGTCCCGCGCTGGCGGAACGCATCGGCGCGCGGCTCGATACGATGCTCAACGTTGGATGGCCGAACGAGGTCGAGCGACTCATGCATTCGGTTTCGCCGGACGCCCCGGCGTGGAAGGCGACGGGATACGAGGCCGTGCGGCGCATGGCGCGCGGTGAGTCGACGCGCGCCGACGCGCGCGAGGCGATCCTGATCGAGACGCGACAATACGCCAAGCGCCAACGGACCTGGTTTCGTCATCAGCTTCCGCCGGACCGCGTTCTCACCGTGAATCCGCTGGCACGCGATTGGGAAGAGGTCGTCGCGCGGTGGACGACCGGGATCGTCCACGGAGACAAGGCAGGCGGGTCGGCGAGAGGGAGCCGGTGAAGGTCGGTATCACTTGCTACCCGACGTACGGCGGCTCGGGGGCGCTGGCCACGGAACTCGGGATCGCCCTGGCCCATCGCGGCCATGAAGTCCACTTCATCACGTATCAGCAGCCGTTTCGGCTCCCGGCGTTCACGCCCGGGATCTACTTCCATGAAGTCGACGTCGGGCGCTACCCGCTCTTCGAGTATCCGCCATACGACCTCGCCCTCGCCGTGCGAATGCACGAGGTGACCCTCGCGCACTCGCTCGACCTGCTGCATTGCCACTACGCGATTCCGCACGCGACCAGCGCCTGGATCGCGCAGGAGATGCTCAAGCAGTCGAAGCGCGACATCCGCGTCGTGACGACGCTCCATGGGACCGACATCACGATCGTCGGTCAGGACCCTTCGTTCCGCCCGATCACGAAGTTCTCGATCGAGAAGTCGGACGGGCTCACGGCGGTCAGCCGCTATCTCCAGACGGAGACGCTCACGACCTTCGGCTGTACCGCATGCCGCATCGAGGTCATCCCGAACTTCGTCGACCCCGAAGTCTACGATCGTTCGCGCTATCCCTCGGTTTTCACCGAACAGGTCGATGCCGGGAAGCGCGTGCTGATGCACGTCTCGAATTTTCGCGCGGTGAAGCGCGTGACCGACGTGGTGAAGATCTTCGCGGAGGTCGAGCGGCAGGTGCCATCCGTATTGATGATGATCGGCGACGGTCCGGACCGCGTCGACGCCGAGGCCGAAGCGCGCGCGCTCGACTTGCAGGACAAGGTGTTTTTCCTCGGCAAGATCGACGCGGTGGCGCCCTTGCTCGCCGGGGCCGACCTCTTCCTACTGCCGTCGAGCACCGAGTCGTTCGGCCTGAGCGCGCTCGAGGCGCTGGCGTCGGGCGTACCGGTCATCGGATCGAACGCCGGCGGATTGCCGGAGGTCGTTCGCGATGGCGAGACCGGATTCCTTTGCGAGGTCGGCGACATCGACGCCATGGCGGCCGCCGCGTTGGGGCTCCTCCGCGACCGCGACCGGTGGCACGCCATGAGTAGCCTCGCGGCACAGGATGCGCGCGAGCGCTTTTCGCGAGACGCGATCGTCGGCGACTACGAAGCGTTCTATGAGTACACGCTCTCTTCGCCGTCCGGTGCCGAGCGAAGCGCGCGCGCGGCGGCTGATGCGGGCGGGGTCGCGTGAGTCTCGCCCACGCCATCATCCTCGGCATCGTCCAGGGACTGTCGGAGTTTCTTCCGGTGAGCAGCTCGGCGCATCTCACGCTCGTGCCGTGGCTGTTGCACTGGGACGATCCCGGCCTCGCATTCGACGTCGCGTTGCACGTCGGCACGCTGATCGCCGTGCTCTGGTACTTCCGCGCGCAGTGGATCGCTCTCGCGCGCGCGGCCCTCGGCCAGGGCACTCCGGAGGATCGGCGGCGCGTCGTCTTTCTCATCATCGCCACGATCCCGGGCGCGATCGCGGGGCTGGCGCTGGAGAAATACGCCGACAGCACGTTTCGCGACCCGCGGCTGATCGCCGTCGTGCTGATCGTGATGGGCGTCCTGCTCTGGTGGGTCGACAAGTCGGCGGCGTCCGACCGGGCGTTGCCCACGATGACCGCGCGCGACGCGCTCCTCGTCGGTCTGGCGCAGATGTTCGCCATCGTGCCGGGCGTTTCCCGCTCGGGGTCGACCATCACGGCCGGGCGCGCGCTCCGCTTCACGCGCGAAGACGCCGCCGTGTTCAGCTTTCTCATGAGCATGCCGATCATCGCGGCGGCCGCGCTGCTCAAGCTGCCCCACGTGCTGAGGACGGAAGGCGTGACCGCCCCGCTCGCCGCCGGCGTCATAGCCTCGGCGATCAGCGGATGGTTGGCCATCGCCGTACTCCTGCGGTTCGTTGTGCGCCGAAGCTATGGCGTCTTCGCGGCGTACCGCATCATCATCGGACTGATCGTCCTGGGTATCGCATTCTCTCGCTGACGGAATACAGAACGACAATGACGAACGCCGACGCGGGCGGAATCGTCCGGTACGACGGCGCTTCGGCCGCCGAGCTGGCGTCGCGGCTCGCGCTGCCGCGCGTCGAGCTGCTCGAGACGGTGTCGTCGACGCAGGACGTGGCTCACGAACTCGCGGCCGCGGACGCACCGGCGGGAACTCTCGTTCTCGCGAACGAGCAAACGAGCGGTCGAGGCCGACACGGCCGGCGATGGATCTCGAACCCTGGCGCCGGAGTGTGGCTCACGATGATCGAGCGGCCCACCGATCCCGCGTCCGCCGACGTGTTGTCGCTGCGCGTCGGCCTGGCGCTGGCGCGCGCGCTCGAGCAATTCGCGCTCGAGGGCGTCCACCTCAAGTGGCCGAACGACGTCTACTCGGCCGGCCGCAAGCTCGCCGGTGTGCTCGCCGAAGCGCGCTGGCGCGACGGCGCGATCGAGTGGGTCGCCGTCGGCGTCGGCATCAACGTGGTTGCTCCGAGTGACGAGCCCCGCGCCATCGGACTCGTCGCGGGAACGACGCGACTCGACGTGCTGCGCGCCGCGGTGCCGCTGCTGCGCGCCGCGGCCGCGGCGCGTGGACACCTGTCGGAGACGGAGCTGGCCGAGTTCGCGGCGCGAGACATCGCGGCGGGGCAGGGGTGCGTCCAGCCGATCGTGGGGCGAGTCGCCGGGATCGACCGCACCGGCGCGCTGCTCATCAACACCGGGTCGCGCATCGCTGCGGTGCGCGCCGGATCTCTCGTGCTTCAAGAGGAGGCGACGTGATTCTCGTCTTCGACGTCGGCAACACCGAGCTGACCATCGGGCTGTTTCAGGAAATCGAGCTGCGCGGTCACTGGCGTGTGATGACGGACGTCCCGCGCACGCCCGACGAATTCGGTGTCCTCCTTCGTTCGCTGCTCCTGGCAAGCGACTTCATGCCGGACGCCGTGGACGGCGTGGCGATCGGATCGGTGGTTCCACGCGTCACCGGTCCGCTCGCGCAGGGTTGTCAGGATTACTTCACCGTGGGCGCGCCGCTCATCGTCGACGCGTCGTCGCGCTTGCCGATCACGCTCGACGTGGACGAGCCGCTCACCGTCGGGGCGGATCGCTTGATCAACACGCTCGCGGCGAGCCGTCTCTATGGGCGCGACGCGATCGTCGTGGACCTCGGCACGGCGACGACGTTCGACTGCATCACGGCGGACGGCGTTTTTCTGGGAGGAGTGATCGCGCCCGGCATACTGACGTCGTCGGAGACGCTGACGCGGCGGACGTCAAAGCTTCCGGCGACGGAGCTGTCGATCCCCAAGCGCGTGATCGGGCGGCGCACGGAGGAGTGCATTCGCGCGGGGGTGATGTTCGGCGCCGCGGACGCGATCGACGGAATCGTCGGGCGGATCAAGCGGGAGTGGCCGCGTCCGAGCGTGCCGACGGTGATCGCCACTGGCGGCTTCGCGTCGACGATGGCCGAGTTGTGCGAGTCGTTCGATCGGGTGGAGCCGCACCTGACGCTCCAGGGACTGGCGCTGGCGTACAGCATCCTCACGCCGAGCGAAAAGGGACTATAACCCGTTTGTCACGAACGAGTTACGTTGTTCCCTGTGGTGTGTATGGCGCTTGACTCGCTTGCTGGACCTCCCTAGACTTGACGGCTGTTAGCACTCGCTGCCTTTGAGTGCTAAGGCATTTTCGCCATCACGTCATCGCAGCCAGAGCAAGGAGGAGCACCCAATATGGCCACCAAGACCAGCATCAAGGTCAACCCGTTGGCCGATCGCGTCGTCATCCGCGCGCTCGAAGAAACGGAGCAGATGCGGGGCGGTCTGTACATCCCCGACACCGCCAAGGAAAAGCCGCAGCAGGGCGAGATCATCGCCGTGGGCCCGGGCCGGTTCGAGAAGGACAAGCGCGTCCCGATGGACGTCAAGGTCGGCGACAAGGTCCTGTACGGAAAGTACAGCGGCACCGAGGTCACGATCGACAACGAGCAGTATCTGATTCTCCGCGAGTCCGACGTTCTCGCGGTGCTGTCCTGAGCATCCGGTCCGTCATCGATTTTCGCCCGCGTTTTGAATTAGACAACTCACTATAGAGATTTCGCCCATGGCAGCCAAAGAACTCCATTTCAACGTCGACGCGCGCGCTGCACTGAAGCGCGGTGTCGATCAGCTGGCCGAGGCCGTGAAAGTCACGCTCGGTCCGAAGGGCCGGAACGTCGTCATCGACAAGAAATTCGGCGCCCCCACGGTCACCAAGGACGGCGTCACCGTCGCCAAGGAGATCGAACTCAACGATCCGCTCGAGAACATGGGCGCGCAGATGGTCAAGGAAGTCGCGACCAAGACGAGCGACAACGCCGGCGACGGCACGACCACCGCGACCGTCCTCGCGCAGGCCATTTTCCGCGAAGGCCTCAAGAACGTCACGGCCGGCGCGAACCCGATGGCCATCAAGCGCGGCATCGACCAGGCGGTGAACGCGGTCGTCGCTGAGCTCAAGAAGATGAGCGTCCCGACGACCGGCAAGAAAGAGATCGCCCAGGTCGGCGCCATCTCCGCCAACAACGACCAGGAGATCGGCGATCTCATCGCCGACGCGTTCGACAAGGTCGGCAAGGACGGCGTCATCACCGTCGAAGAGGCCAAGGGCCTCGAGACGACGCTCGAGACGGTCGAGGGCATGCAGTTCGACCGCGGCTACGTGTCGCCGTATTTCGTCACCGATCCGGAGAAGATGGAGGCCGCCCTCGAGGACGCGCTCATCCTGATCCACGACAAGAAGGTCTCGTCGATGAAGGACCTGCTCCCGGTGCTGGAGAAGGTCGCGCAGCAGGGACGTCCGCTGCTCATCATCGCCGAGGACATCGAAGGCGAAGCCCTGGCGACGCTGGTCGTCAACAAGCTGCGCGGCACGCTCAAGGTCGCGGCCGTGAAGGCCCCCGGCTTCGGCGATCGCCGGAAGGCGATGCTGCAGGACATCGCCGTCCTCACCAACGGCCAGGTGATCAGCGAGGAAGTCGGATTCAAGCTCGAGAACGCGGTCGTCACGGATCTGGGCCGCGCCAAGCGCATCGTCGTCGACAAGGACAACACGACGATCATCGACGGCGCCGGGTCGGACGACAAGATCCAGGGCCGCATCAAGGAGATCCGCGTCGCGATCGACGCCAGCACGAGCGACTACGACAAGGAAAAGCTCCAGGAGCGTCTGGCGAAGCTCGCCGGCGGCGTGGCGGTGATCAACGTCGGCGCGGCAACGGAAGCCGAGATGAAGGAGAAGAAGGCCCGTGTCGAGGACGCGTTGCACGCGACGCGCGCCGCGGCGGAAGAGGGCATCGTCCCGGGCGGCGGCGTGGCGTTCATCCGCGCGCAGCGCGCGCTCAAGACGCTCAAGCTCGGCGAAGCGGACGAGCAGATCGGCGTCGACATCATCCGTCGCGCCATCGAAGAGCCGATCCGCATGATCGTGCAGAACGCGGGTGGTGAAGGCTCGATCGTCGTCGAGAAAGTGCGCAACTCGAAGGACGACGCGTTCGGCTACAACGCGCTCACCGACACGTACGAGAACCTCGTGCAGGCGGGCGTGATCGATCCGACGAAGGTGACGCGCACGGCGCTGCAGAACGCGGCGTCGATCGCCGGTCTGCTCCTCACGACCGAAGCGCTCATCGTCGAGAGAAAGGAAGACAAGCCCTCGGCCCCGGCTGGTCCGGGCGGCATGGGCGGCATGTACTAGGCAAGGCACACCGAAGCGAAACGGGCCGCCCTTTGGGCGGCCCGTTTTGCTTCTGCGTGCGGGAGGAGTGCGGGGGCGGGGCGCGGAGACCTGCTAGAAGAGCGCGTACTGCAGCGGCTTCTCGGCGCGCTTCGCACCCGGGACGAACGGACCCACAACGGCGTCTTGCTTCGCCGCCGTGAGCGTTCCCTTGAAGCGCGACTTGGCCAGCGCCGCGCGCATGTTGGTCAGCGCGACGCGCGGCGTGTTGCACTTTTCACTCAGATGGGCGAGCACCAGATGATTCGTCTCGCGCGTCACCGCCTCGCGCGCGAACACGCCCGCATCGTGATTGCTCAGGTGACCGACCCGCGACGCGATCCGCGCCTGCAGCCACGGACCATAGGGACCGTTCCGCAGCATCTCGTCGTCGTGGTTCGACTCGAGCACGAGGATGTCGAGCGACTGGCACGCGCGCGCGATCGCGCGGCTCACGTGGCCGATGTCGTAGAACATGCCTGCCCGCGCCCCGGTCGACTTGCTCGTCACGACGAATCCCACCGACTCGCGCGCGTCGTGCGGCGTCGCTGTCGTGCTCACCGTCATCGTGGGAAAGTGGATCGTCGTACCGGCGGCAAACCGATTCACGCGCGGACCGGCGAGCTTCGCGGCGCGCGCGGTCGCCGGCGTCGCGTAGAGCTCCCATCCCCAGCGCTTCATCGCCGATTTGGCGCCGTGCACGTGGTCCCCGTGCTCGTGCGTCACGAGACACGCGTCGATCGAATCCGGCTTCACTCCGATCGTCTTGAGGCGCCCCGCCAGCGTGCGCGTGCCGTAGCCGCAATCGATCAGGATCCGCGACCCGTCGCATTCGACGAGGATCGCGTTGCCCCGACTGCCGCTCCCCAGCATCCACAGCTTCACGCGTCGCGCTCCTCGAGGACCCACCGGCTGGCGTGCGTCGCGGCGAGATGCCGCCTCCCGCGTTCGCTCAAGGTAACCGAACGGCGCGCCATCATGCGCGTCGCGCCCTCGATGAACTTGTCGGCGTGGTGCAGCTTGTACGGCCACCCCTCGCCCCACGAGAAGGGCGCGACGACCTTGGGCGGCATCGCGCCGTACACGTTCGACCCGGCGCCGAGGACCGTGCCCGTCGTCAGCCGTAGCCCGATGCCGGTCTTCACGTGGTCGCCGAACATCGTGCCGAGGAACTGCATGCCCGTGCCGCGGACGCCGTCGGGCGTCCACATCGAGACCGGACCATACGTGTTCTTCAAATTGCTCGTGATCGTCCCCGCGCCGATGTTCACCCATCGGCCCAGGTACGAGTGCCCCACGAAGCCGTCGTGTCCCTTGTTCGAGTGGCCGACCACGACGCTCGTGCTCAATTCGCCGCGAACCTTCGACCAGTCGCCGATCGAGCTGCCGGTCACGTCGCCGCCGAGCACCGACACGTGCCGTCCGATGTAACAAGGGCCCGAGATCCTGCTGAACGCGCGGACGTGCGATCCCTCGCCCACCATGATCGGCCCGGCTGTCGCGTCGAGCACGACGTAGGGCTCGACGACGGCGTCCTGTGCGATGAACACCGGCTGATCGCCGAGTATGGTCGCGTGTTGCGGCAACGACCCCGACATTCCGCGCGTGGCGATCGGGATGTCGGCCGTCAGCTGCTCCTGCAGCAGCCGAATCAAGTCCCAGACGTCCTCGAGCCACCAGCCGTGCACCTCGGCGATCGCGCCCGTGCCGGCGGCGATCTCGTCGAGCGTGAGGGATCCGTCGGCGAATTCCAACGTGTCCATCGGCTCGCGGAGGCGGAGCGCCGCCATCTGGTTGCCGCAGCGCCACATCGTGCAGGGCGCCACGCGCCTCGCGACAGCCTGAGGGTCGGCCGGCAGCTGGGGCACGCACCGGCTGTTCACCACGATCGATCCGGCGGGGATCACGCCGTTCGCCGCCACGGCGCCCGGTTCGTCGAAGTCCGCGTGACGCTCGCCGGCCAGGAAGAACGGCCCGGCGCTCGGCTGCATGTGCTGACGCCATCGCTCGCGAATGAGCGCCACTCCGGCGACGAGCTCGGAGACCGGACGCGTGCTGGCGAACGGCTCGAAGCGGCGCGCGATCGCGTCGTCGTACAGATAGACGGCGCTCACGGGCGTTCCCGGACGCCGCGCGGCAGCGCGTCCATGAGCGTCTTCAAATCGGCGGACCGGTCGGTCGTGGTCACGAGCACCATGTCGTTCTCCATGACCACCACGAGGTTGGAGACCCCGTACATGATCACGGTGGAGGCCGGTGCGTGGACGACATTGTCGCGGGCGTCGATCGCGTAGAGGCGCCCGCTCGCGGTGTTCCCCGCGGCGTCGGTTCGCCGAACGCGGCGCAGGGCGGCCCAGGTGCCGACGTCGTCCCATCCGAAGTCGCCGGCGAGCACGACGACGCGGTCGCTGCGTTCGAGCACGCCCACGTCGACGGAAATCGGCGTGACCGCCCCGAAGAACCCGAGCATGTCGTCGGAGTTGGCGTGAAGCGCGCGCGACACTTCCGGCGTGAGGCGCCGGACGTCATCCAGGAAATCGCCGACGCGCCACACGAAGATGCCCGAGTTCCAGAGGTAGCCGTCGCGGCGCATCTGCTCGGCCCGCGCCCGGTCGGGTTTCTCGACGAACCGCGCGACCCGGCGGGCTCCCGTCTCGGCGTCGAGGGCCTCGCCCGGCTGGATGTATCCGAAGCCCGGATCGGGGCGCGTCGGCACTACGCCGACGGTCACGAGCGCGTGATGCCGCTCGGCCGTCTTCGCCGCGAGGGTCAGCGACTGCTGGAATCCCGCAGGGTCGGCGACCGCCCAGTCGGCGTGGACGGACATCATGACGGCGGCCGGGCCGTCGCGGCGCGCGATTTCTTGCGCCGCCCAGGTCAGCGCCGCCGCGGTCCCCGCCGGCCTTGGCTCGGCCAGGATGTTGGATGGAGGCACGTCGGCGAGAAGCGCGGCCACACTTGGCACCAACGCCTCGCTGGTGAGTATCAAGGTGCGATCCGACGACACGAGAGGACGAAGCCGCGCCACCGTGTCCGCGAGTAGCGGCTGCGAGGTGACGAGTGGCAACAACTGTTTGGGGCGCGACGGCGTGGACAGCGGCCAGAATCGCGACCCGACCCCGCCGGCAAGCACCACAGCCCAGCGGCTCATCCCGGGGGCGCGTCTACGTTCGAATCGTCAGCCGCGAAGCCGACGAGCTCCGCGGCGCGCGCGTACAGCTTTTTCGGGCTGAACGGCTTGGTCAGGAAGTCGTTCGCCCCCAACGCCATGGCGCTGGTGTGCTGCTGTTCCTGGCCGGCCGCCGTCAGGATGATGCACGGGATCTTCTGCCATCGCGGATCGCGGCGCATCGCGGCCAGCACATCGAGGCCGCTCAGGTGCGGCATCATGAGATCGAGCATCACGAGGCAGATGTCGGTCTCGCGGCCGAGCGTCTCGAGGGCTTCGCGCCCGTCGTACGCCAGAGTGACGCGAAACGGCCCCTGCTCGAGCTTCATCTTGATGATGCGGCCGATGTGCGGTTCGTCGTCGGCGACGAGCACGTGGCACGTGGGCGAGTTGGACACGGCGAATCGATGCGCTTAGACGAGAGCGGCGATGCGTTCGCGGTTGCGGCGAATCTCGAGCAGCAGTTGCCCGACGGCCGCGCCGGGCGACATGAGCACGAGAAGCACGGCATCTGTGGTCAGCACGGATACGATCGCCAGACCGCGGCGGTGCTCGAGGACCGCCGTCATCAGTTCGCCGCGGTTGGCGGCAACGCCGAGCTCGTCGGCGGAACTCAGGATGGCGGGAATTCGGGCGACGATGTCGTCGGCGTCGAGCCCCTCGGTGAGCTGGCCGTCGATCAACAACCCGTCGCGTCCAAGGACGACGGCGGCGTCGACTCCTTCGCGCTGCCGGATGGCAGCGACCAGATCACGAATGCTCGGCATTCAGTCGTTCGCGCTTCCCCCCGAAGTGGAGGCGAAGCTAGAGATCGAAGTGGTCGAAGTCAAGCGGCCCCAATCGCTTGAAGAATCCTCAACGCGTCCGTATCCTTCGCTCGACTCCCCCAATGACCACTCGTCGTTTCTTGCCGCTTCCGGCCCCGATCTTCACGCTGGCGACGTTCGCCGCCGCCATCGCCGCCATCTCCTGCACCGGTCTCACTGACCTGCCGGCGTCGCTTCCCACGCTCACCGACAGTGGCGTGGTCTACGCCATCAACGGCGCGCCGCTCGGGGCGCCGACGGCACTGCAAATTTCCACCGGGCAGCTCGTGTCGGCGTCGTCCACCTTCGCGTTCGACATCGCTTTCGACATCGACAGCACGGGGCACGTGTTGTTCATGCCGCTGCGCACGATCGCCTCGGCGCTCGCGCCCACGCACGCCGTCGGCCTGCAGGTGTCGCAAGGGTCGTTCGACAATCTGCTCTCCGCTCCGAAGAACGGCTATCGCGCCGATACGACGCTCATCGGCGCTTCCAACGTGACGGTCATCGCGCAGTCGAACGACCTCACCACCTGCGGATTGGCGATTTCGGGCCAGAACCTGTACGCGAAGGTCATCGTAACCGCGGTGGATCCGGTGGCGCGCTCGATGAAAGTCGTGTTCACCGTGGATCCGAATTGCGGTTTCGTGTCGTTTGCCGACGGCGTGCCCAAGAACTAGCGCATGCACGACGCCCGGATGCTCCGCGAGCAGGTCGATCTGCTGCGCGATGGGCTCCGCCGCCGCGGCGCGCTCGATGGACTCGCGCCAGTCATAGACCGCGGCGTCCAGCTCGAGCGTGACCGCCGGACGCTGATCCAGGCCGTCGAAGAGCGAAAGGCGGCGCGGAACGCCAACTCGCAAGAAGTCGCCCGGCGAAAACGGGCCAAGGAAGACGCCGACGAGCTGATCGCCCAGGGACGCGCGCTCGGCGACGAGATCACGAAGCTCGAGCATGAGCTGGCAGCGGCGCAACGCGATCTCGACCAAACGCTGCTCGAGATTCCCAACGTCACGCTCCCGGCCGTCCCCGAGGGCGACGAGACGCACAACGTCATCGTGCGCGAGTGGGGCTCGCCGCGCGCGCGCGACGGCGTGAAGCCACACTGGGAAATCGGCGCATCGCTCGGGATGATCGATCTCGAACGGGCGGGGAAGGTCTCCGGGTCGGGATTCGTCTTTTATCGCGGCGTCGGCGCGAGGCTCATCCGCTCGCTCATCGCGATGTTCATGGACACGCACCGCGAGAAGCACGGCTACGAAGAGGTTTGGCCGCCGCTGCTCGTCAATCGCGCGACGATGACCGGCACCGGACAGCTTCCGAAATTCGAGGACGACGCGTACGGCACGCGCGGCGACGACCTGTTCCTGATTCCCACGGCGGAAGTGCCGGTCACGAATCTCTACCGCGACGAGATCATCGAGGCCGATGCGATGCCAATGGCCTTCGTCGCCTACAGCAAGTGTTTCCGCCGCGAGGCGGGATCGGCGGGGAAAGACACCCGCGGCATTCTCCGCACGCACGAATTCGACAAGGTGGAGCTCGTGCGTTACGCGTCGCCCGAGACGTCGGCCGAGCAGCTCGAGTTGCTGACGCACCACGCCGAGACGATGCTCGAGCGCCTGGAGCTGCCCTATCGACGTAAGTTGCTCGCCGCCGGCGACACCGGTTTCAGTTCGGCAATGACGTACGATTTGGAGTGTTGGGCCCCGGGTGTCGGCGCGTGGCTCGAGGTCTCGTCGTGCAGCACGTTCACCGATTTCCAGGCGCGGCGGGCGAACATCCGATATCGTCCCGCCAAGGGTGAGAAGCCGCGATTCGTTCACACGCTGAACGGATCGGGTTTGGCTTTTCCGCGCACGATCGCCTGTTTGCTGGAGCATCATCAGAACGCCGACGGAACGATCACCGTTCCTGCCGCGCTTCGCGCGTATCTCGGCGTCGACACACTCGGCTGAGCCCCGGCCCATGCGGCGCGGCAAGTCAGAGATGCTGGTCGCCACGCTGTTTCTGGTATTGTTGGGGTCGTACGTCTGGTACACGCAGCGGGTGATCGTCGATCTGCGGGCGGACGCTCGGCGCTCGACGGAGATGTACGCGCGCGTCTTCCACGCCTTCGCCGACAGCTCTCCCGGGGCGATGGACGC
Organism: uncultured Gemmatimonadaceae bacterium; assembly: GCA_963757185.1. Taxonomy (GTDB): domain Bacteria; phylum Gemmatimonadota; class Gemmatimonadetes; order Gemmatimonadales; family Gemmatimonadaceae; genus JAQBQB01. The sequence goes on along the minus strand of CAVWQI010000010.1, from coordinate 282,099 downwards.
GGCGCTCGTCGACCTGTCGAAGAGCATCCAGGCCCAAGGCGTCCCGCTCGTCCTGACCGACCCGAGCGGCGTCGTCGCCGGACACGCCAACCTCCCGTTCGATCCCGAGCACGCCCTCGCCGACACGGATTCGCGCATCAAAGAGTACGTGGCTGTGCTCCAGGGCGAGCATGCGCCGATTGCCGACTCGCTCATTGGAAAAGTCTACTACGGCGATCCGTCCGTGGTGCGTTGGCTGCGCATCATTCCGGCGCTGCAGGCGAGCATGGCCGCCATCCTGTTGCTCGCGTGGGTCTACATCGTGCGGACCCGCGGCGACGCGGCCCGCGAGCGTCTGTGGGCCGGGATGGCGCGCGAGTCGGCGCATCAGCTGGGGACGCCGCTTTCCAGTCTCGCGGGATGGATCGAGCTGATGGAGGAGCGGGCGCAGGACGAGTCGTCGGCCGCGGCGGCGCTCCACATGCGCGCCGACCTCGATCGGCTGGACCGCGTCGCCCACCGGTTCGAGCGCATCGGGCGCGAGGCGAAGTTCGACGACGTCGACGCCGGCGCCCTCGTCGCTCGCGTCGCTCGCTACTTCCAGGCGCGGGTGCCGACGCTAGCCAACACGATCGTGGTGGAGCACGACGAGGAGCCCGGTCTGCCGAAGGTGAAGGGCGACGCCGTGCTGCTCGAGTGGGCCATCGAGGTGCTGGCGAAGAACGCGATCGATGCCCTCGCGGGTCGCGGCGGGCGCGTGCGGTTGACGGCCTCGCATTCGGGCACGGAGGGCGTGGCGATTCGCGTCGCCGACGACGGTCCGGGCGTACCCCGCGAATTGCGGTCGCGCGTATTCGAGCCCGGCTTCTCCACCAAGCAGAGCGGATGGGGGATCGGCCTCTCGCTCGCGAGGCGAATCGTCGAGGAAAACCACAACGGTTTGCTGCAGCTCGCTCCGGCGGAGCCGGGCGCCGGCGTTGCCGGGGGTGGGACCGCGGGCGGCGCCACCTTCGAGATTATTCTTCACTGATGCAGACGATGCTGGACGAGCGATTGACGGCGGGCCTCAACCCGGCGCAGCGCGAGGCTGTGCTCCATGTGAACGGTCCGCTGCTCGTGCTGGCGGGCGCGGGGTCGGGCAAGACGCGGGTTCTCACGACGCGCATCGCGCGCCTGATCGACGTCGAGGGCGTGAGCGCGCGAAACATCCTCGCGGTCACGTTCACGAACAAAGCCGCCGGCGAGATGCGCGACCGCATCGGCAGGCTCCTCGGCGCCGCGCCCGCCGGTATGTGGGCCGGCACGTTCCACGCGATCGGTGCCCGCATGCTTCGCGCATCGGCGCACCTCGTGGACCGCACACCGACGTACACGATCTACGACCAGGACGATTCACTCGGCGTGGTGAAGCGTCTGATGGAGCGGCACGGCATCTCGCCCAAGCAGTTCGCGCCGCGCGCCGTTCACTCGGCGATCTCCGACGCGAAGAACGCGCTCGTCGAGCCGGCGGAGTACGAGGGCATGGCATTCGATCCGTTCTCCAAAGCGGTGGCGCCCGTTTTCAAGAGCCTCGAGCAGGCGCTTCGCCTCGCCAACGCCGTCGACTTCGACGACTTGCTCGTGCTACCGGTGCGAATGCTCCAGCGCCAACCCGAACGGCTCGCGCGGTATCGCGACCAGTTCAAGTACGTCCTCGTCGACGAGTACCAGGATACCAACCGCGCACAGTACGAGCTGATCAAGTTGCTCGGCGGACAGCACGGTAACGTGTGCGTCGTGGGTGACGACGACCAATCGATTTACGGGTGGCGCGGCGCCGACATCCGGAACATCCTCGACTTCAACAAGGACTTCGTGGACGCCGCGGTCGTGCGGCTCGAGGAGAACTACCGGTCGACGCCGCAGATCCTCGATCTGGCGAACGTCGTCATCAGCGCGAACACCGCGCGCATGGGCAAGACGCTGCGCGCGACCCGCGGCGGCGGGGAGCCGATCACGCTCGTGCGGTCGCTCGACGAGCGTGACGAGGCCGACTTTGTCGTGAGTGAAATCGGCGTGCGGCGGTCCGGCCAGTCGCCCGCCGGCTACGGCGATGTCGCCGTGCTCTATCGCACCAATGCGCAGAGCCGCGCGCTCGAGGAGGCGCTGCGTCGTCAGGCGATGCCGTACCGGCTCGTCGGCGCGGTCCGCTTCTACGACCGCCGCGAGATTCGCGATCTGATGGCGTATCTAAAGCTCATCGCCAACCCCGCCGACGACGAGGCCTTCCGACGGGCGGTGGGCGTGCCGAAACGCGGCCTCGGCGAAACGACGATCGACCAACTCGCTGAAGCGTCGCGCGTTTCCGGCGTGCCGATGTTCGAGGGGGCGCAGCGCGCCGAGATCGTTGCCGCGCTACGACCAGCCGCGCGCATCGCGCTGGCCGAGTTCGTTCGCCTGATCGCCGGCTTGCGCGAGCGCGCGGAGGAGGCGGCGGTCGACGAGTTGCTGCGCGAGTTGGTCGACGCGATCCGCTATGGCGACTACCTGCGCGCCGAAGGTCCCGAGTCCGCCGAGCGTTTGGACAACGTGAGGGAGCTCATCACCGGCGCGGCGGAGTTGGTGGCGGATGAGTTGGGCGAAGTGGGCCTGCGGCCGCTCGATCATTTTCTACAGCGGGCCAGCCTCGTCGCCGACTCGGACGCGCTGGCAGCCGACGCCGAGGCCGTGACCCTCATGACTCTGCACAACGCCAAAGGCCTCGAGTTTCCCGTCGTGTTCATCACCGGACTCGAAGACGGGCTGTTCCCGTTGGCGAAAGCGTATGACGACCCGCCGCTGCTCGAGGAGGAGCGACGGCTGTTCTACGTCGGCATAACGCGCGCCGAGCGAAAGCTGTATCTCACGCACGCCGAGGAACGACGCCGCAACGGAGAGTTGCTTGGCGCGCGGCCCTCGGGATTCCTCGACGGCATCCCGACGGCGATGCTCGAATCGCGCAGCACGATCAAGGTGCGCAGCTCGGGGCGCGCGTTCATGCGCGCCGGCGCGGATCACCTGGCATACGGGCGCGGGTATGGACGCTCCGGCGGAGTGTCTCCCCGCGGCGGGACCTCCTCGTGGGATGACGACTTGCCACCGCGCGAGTCCGCGGCGTCGCGACGTCCGGGCGTGCCCGTCACGTTTGGCGGCGCTGCGGCGCGGGCGCGAAACGTCGAGGATGAGTCGCAGGACGCCGCCGTGTTCGCCGTCGGCGCGCGCGTACGACATCGCAAGTTCGGTACTGGAACGATCGCCGAGCTCGCCGGCAGCGGGCGAGACGCCAAGGTGAAGATCGACTTCGACGACGAAGCGATCGGCCGCAAGACGCTCGTCATCGCGCAGGCGAACCTCGAGCGCGGAGACGAGTGACATGGCGGTGACGATCGACGACGTTCGCCACATCGCGTCCCTCGCCCGATTGGGCATCTCGGACGATCGCGCTCGCCCGCTCGTGGCCGAGTTGAACACGATCCTGGAGCACATGACGGTCTTGTCGCGCGTGGACACGACGGCGGTCGATCCGTTGACGGCGATGGGCGTCGACGCCGCGCCGCTGCGCGGTGACTCGGGACCCGCCGTCGCGCTCCAGCGCCCGATCGCCGCGTTCGCGCCCAGCGAACGCGACGGCTTCTTCCTCGTGCCGCGGCTGTCGACGCACGAAGACGACGACACGTGAGTCCGGCGCCGCTCGATCATGATTCGGCGGCGACGCTGCGCGAATCGGTGGAGGCCGGACTCTCCGCGGTCGATCCGGTCCTGCGTGCACTGGCGCGCGCAAGCAGCTCGAAGCTGGGGCGCGACGGGCTGAACGCTCTGCTGCATGTCGATCGCGAGTCGGCGCTCGCCGATGCCGCGCTGGTCGAGGTTCGCTGCGACGAGGCGCGTTCCGAGGGCGGTTCCGTCGGCGCGCTGGCCGGCGTTCCCGTCGTCGTAAAGGACAACATCGCCACGCTCGCGCTCCCGACGTCGTGCGGGTCGCGGATCCTGGAAGGGTACGTGAGCCCGTTCGAGGCGACGGTGGTGACGCGTCTGCGCGCCGCGGGCGCGGTCGTCGTCGCAAAGTCGAACATGGACGAATTCGCCATGGGTTCGTCCACCGAGAACAGCGCGTTCGGCCCGACGCGCAATCCGCTCGCGCCCGACCGCGTCCCGGGAGGATCGTCGGGCGGCTCGGCGGCGGCGGTAGCGGCGGGCGTCGTCCCGATCGCGCTCGGATCGGAGACGGGCGGGTCCGTGCGCCAACCCGCCGCGTTCTGCGGTGTGGTCGGCGTCAAGCCGACGTATGGACGCGTGAGCCGTTTCGGGCTCGTCGCATTCGCGTCGTCGCTCGACCAGGTTGGGGTGTTCGGCCGCGGCGTAGACGACGCGGCGATGGCGCTGGAGACGATCGCCGGGCACGATGCGAACGACTCGACCAGCGCGAGCCGGCCGACCGGCGACTACCGCGCAGGCGGCGATGCGTCGCTGCAGGGTCTCGTCGTCGGGAGGCCGCGCGAGTATTTCCCGGCTGATTTGGAGCGCGGTGTGCGCGAGCGGTGCGACGCGGCGTTGGAGCATCTCCGCTCGCTTGGCGCCGAGGTCCGCGACGTTTCGCTGCCGCACACCGAGCTGGCGATTCCGGTTTACTACATCGTCGCGCCGGCGGAGGCGTCGTCGAACCTCGCGCGTTTCGACGGTGTGCGGTATGGGCTGCGGCTCGCCGGCGACGGCTTGCGAGGCATGTACGAGGCCACGCGTTCCGGCGGCTTCGGCCCCGAGGTGACGCGCCGCATTCTGCTCGGCACATACGTCCTCTCGGCGGGCTACTACGACGCGTACTACCGGAAGGCGCAGCAGGTCCGCTCGCTCATCGCGCGCGATTTCGCGCGTGTGTTCGACGCGGGCGTCGACGTGTTGTTCACGCCGACCACGCCGACTCCCGCGTTCGCGCTCGGCGCGAAGACTGATCCGTACGAGATGTATCTGAGCGACATCTTCACCTGCACGGCGAACCTCGCCGGTGTGCCCGCGATGTCGCTTCCGATCGGCCGCGTCGCCGGGCTTCCGATCGGCGGGCAACTGATCGCGAACCACTTCGACGAGGCTCGCATGTTCACGGCGGCTTACGCGCTCGAGCGGTCCCTGGGCGCCGAGGCGCATCGATGACCGCGATCGGCGGCACGACGGGGTACGAGACGGTCGTCGGGTTGGAAGTGCACGTCCACCTCCAGACCAAGACGAAGATTTTCTGCGGCTGCTCCACCGATTTCGGGGCGCCGCCGAACCAGCACACCTGTCCCGTCTGCCTGGGATTGCCGGGGGCCCTGCCTGTCTTGAACAACCACGCGGTCGAACTTGCGATCCGCGCCGCGCTCGCGCTCGACTGCACGGTTCACCCCGTTTCGGTGTTCGCGCGCAAGAACTATTTCTATCCGGACCTGCCCAAGGGATATCAGATCTCTCAATTCGACCGGCCGCTGGCGACGAACGGCCGCGTGACGCTTCCCGGCCGCAGCGACAATCCGCCGCGGACGATCGGCATCACGCGCCTCCATATGGAGGAAGACGCCGGGAAGTCGATCCACGACCGGTTCACGGCCGCCACCGCCGTCGATCTCAACCGGGCCGGCGTGCCGCTCGCCGAGATCGTGAGCGAGCCGGACATCCGGAGCGCTGCCGAGGCCGAGGCTTATCTCAAGACGCTCAAGCAGATCCTCGAATACGCCCGGGTGAGCGACGTGAGCATGGAGGAGGGAAGTCTCCGCGTCGACGCGAATGTCAGCCTTCGGATCCCCGGCGCGGCCGCCTTGGGCACCAAGACCGAGATCAAGAACATGAATTCGTTCTCGGCCGTCGTGCGCGCCATCGACGCCGAGACGCGGCGTCAGGCGGCACTGCTCGATTCCGGCGGGCGTGTGGAACAGCAGACGATGCTCTGGGACGCCACGATGGAGGAGGTGCGGCCGGCGCGGTCGAAGGAGGGAAGTCATGACTACCGGTACTTCCCCGATCCCGACCTTCCTCCCTTGGTCGTGACGGGCGAACGGATCGAGCGGATCCGGCGCGAGCTTCCCGAGCTGCCGGCTGTGCGGGCCGCCCGGTTCACGACGTCGTATCCGTCGCTCACCGCGTACGACGTCGGCGTGCTCACGTCGAGCCGCGCCCTCGGCGACTATTTCGACGAGTTGGCGACGCGAAGCGGCGACCCCAAAGCCGCGGCGAACTGGGTGCTCGGAGAGGTCCTCGCGTCGCTCAAAGCGTCAGGCCAGTCGATCGACGAGCTGCGCGTCCGCCCGGCTGGATTGGGCGAGTTACTCGCCCTCGTTCGCGACGGCGTCGTCAGCCACACCGCGGCGAAACAGATCTTCGCCGCGATGGCCGAGCGTGGCGGCGAACCGCGAGCGATCGCCGAGCGGGAGGGACTGCTCAAGGTCACCGACGACGACGCGCTCGCGCGCTGGATCGACGACGTCTTCGCCGAGCACCCCGGTGAGGCCGGCCGCTTCCTGCGTGGCGAGCGGCGGCTGCAAGGCGTGCTCGTCGGGCTCGTGATGAAGAAGTCGGGCGGCGGTGCCGACCCGAAACGCGTGAATCAGTTGCTTGCGACGCGCGCCGGCTCGTAGAGCGGAGCGGGGAGCCTCGCCGCATACGCAAGCGCCGTGGCCGGCAATCCGAACTGCCGCTCGGCCTCGTCGTGAAGGCGGTCCTCGCCTTCGACGCGGAGCACGCGCCGCCGAATGCGCTTCGCCATTCGCAATGCCGCGTCGCCCGAGGGATCGAGCAGATATGCCTCCGCCCGGTCCATCCGCATCAGCAGATCGATTATGAAGTCGTATGCGCGCGCGAGATAGCGGCCGACGTCGTCCTCGGCGAGATCCCAGCGGCTGTTCTCGCGCAGCAGCTGAAAGATCCGCTGCCAGGATTCGTTGTCCGCCACGATCACCATGCCGCGGAAGATCCGCCTGTTGGTCGGCGTGCTGAAGATCGTCGGGCTCAACACCCGGTCGAGCAGCCCATCGGAGCGCGAGTGGTCGATCAGGATCAACTCGCGCGCGCGCCGGGCGACCTCGGTGCCGAGGTGCGTCTCGAACCGGCTTTCCCAGTAGGAGTGGCCGAGCGAGGACGTGCTCGACGTGACCGCCAGCTGGCGCGGTACGAAATAGTTGTGGGCGACGGCGTCGGCGGCGAGGTGGGCGAGGTAACCCAGACCGAACGCGCGGAGCTGCGGCTCGGCTGCGCTGTCGTAGATCTCCATGCCGACGGTCCACGAATGGCAATGCCGGCCCGCCGGCGCGTACTTCTTGGCGATGCTCGTGTCGGCGGCGATGGATCCGTACAAAAAGTCGTATGGGAATTCGCTCAGCAGGGCCGCTACCGTCGGCGGTAGCAGCTGAAGCGAACGGATGACGGCGTCGCCGAGAAAAACGTGCGTGCCCGGCGTCCAGGCATGCGCCACGCCGGGAGCGATCACGACGAGCACGACCGCCAACCAGAGGCAGGTCGGCACCCGTGCCGCCCGCCCCCGGCGTGCGGGCCGACTCACGTCAAACCCCAAAGCGTTTGCGCTGTCGCCGAATCGAGCGGCGCAGGTCCTTGAGCTCCGACTCGACGGCCTCGTCGATGGCCTCCCGCGCGCTGCCGGCGTACTCGGCGACGTTGTGCCGGAGGCCGCGCATCATCGGCCCCAACGACCGTCCGCCGCGCCCCGGCCTCGACCGCTGCGCCAGCAGGTAGACGAGGCCGGCACCCACCGCCGCGCCAAGGATCGCCGCGGTGACGACCTCTGCGTTGCGCCTACGAGGCCCGCGGACGAGGCGCGCGGGGTCGAATTCGCGGAGCAGGTTCCGAGACCTCTTCAACTCGTCCTTCATCGATCGCATCGCCGTCACCCTCCTCTTCGTCGTGGGCATCTCCGCCGGCGGCGGCGTCCTCGGCTTCAACCGACGCAAGGTTTGTCCCACGGCGCCGGCCGAGCGAAGCCGCGCCACGGCCAACCCCTCGCACGGCGGCCGCGGTCGAGATGAAAATGTCCTCGGCCTCGCTCTGGACGACCGATAAGAGCGCGTCGAACTCGGCCAGCCGCTCCTCGGTCGCGGTGAGGGCGGCGCGCACCCGCTCGTTGGCCGCAGTGACGGTCTCGCTCACGGCGGCGACGTCGCCGCGGATCGAATGCGTCATGGCCGACACGTCCTCGGAGATCACCTTGCTTCGCTCGATGAGGGGCTTCAAGTCGTCGAGCGTCCGCTGGAGCAACTGCTCGAATCTCTTGCCTGCGGAGCGCGCCCGTGCCGCGGCGACGACGATCAGCACGATCAGCACGACGAGCGACACGCCGATGATGGCGGTGCTGATCGCGGTGATCTGCTGGAAGATGTCAGTCATCGTGGTTCAAGGCTCGAGACGACGGCTCCAACGCGGCGCATCCTACGGACGACTTTCGACGAGTGCAAGCGAACAGCGGCATTGACCTTGGCTTGGGCCCCCGGTCATTCTTCGCTCCGACCACACCTTCGCGCGAGCGACTTCCGAACATGACGGCTTCGCAGTTCATCGTTCAGGGCGGCGCCCCCCTCTCCGGCACCGTCCGTCCATCCGGCAACAAGAACGCCGCGCTGCCGATCATCTGCGCCGCTCTTCTCACCGACCAGCCGGTCACGCTCGAAAACGTCCCGCGGATCCGCGACGTCGAAACGCTCGTGGAGCTCGTCGCGTCGACCGGGGCCGACATCTCGTGGGAATCGCGCAACACCCTCCGCATCCATGCCAAAACCGTGCGCGCGGCGAGCCTCGACCCCGTCCTCTGCCGAAAGATACGCGCCTCGATCCTTCTCGCAGGGCCGCTGCTCGCGCGTTGCGGTCAGATCGAGCTGCCCCCCCCGGGGGGAGACGTCATCGGCCGACGGAGGGTGGATACGCATTTTCTCGCGCTCGAGCGACTCGGCGCGTCGTTCGATCTGACGGACAACTTTCGACTGAGCACCCCCGGCCTCCGCGGCGCGGACGTGTTTCTCGACGAGCCGAGCGTCACCGGCACCGAGAACGCGATAACGGCCGCCGTTGCCGCGACGGGCACGACGATCCTTCGCAACGCGGCTTGCGAGCCGCACGTCCAGGATCTCTGCAACTTTCTCATCACGCTCGGCGCCCATATCGAGGGGATCGGGACGAACCTCCTCACGATTCACGGCGCCAGGCCGCTCAAAGGCGGAACGCACAGAATCGGCCCGGATCACATCGAGGTGGGATCGTTCATCGGGCTCGCCGCGGTCACGCGGTCCACCGTCCGCATCGCCGACGCCGGCGTGGAGCACCTTCGATCGACGCTGATGGGGTTCGCGCGACTCGGCATCTCGTGCACGATCGAGGGCCCGGATCTCGTGATCCCGGCGGAGCAGGAGCGCGAGATCCAGAGCGACCTCGGGGGGCATGTGCCCAAGCTCGAGGATCAACCGTGGCCCGCGTTCCCGGCGGACACGATGTCCATCGCGCTCGTGACGGCGACACAGTGCACGGGGCTCATTCTCATTCACGAGAAGATGTTCGAGTCGCGCCTTTTCTTCGTCGACAAGCTGGTCGGCATGGGCGCGCGCATCGTGCTCTGCGATCCCCACCGCGCGCTCGTCTCCGGACCGTCGCGGCTCCGAGGGAGCACGGTCGAATCGCCCGACATTCGCGCGGGCATGGCGATGCTGATCGCCGCGCTGTGCGCCGAGGGCGAGAGCACGATCAACAACGTCGGCCAGATCGAGCGCGGGTACGAGCGCATCGACGAGCGCCTGCGCGCCATCGGCGCGCGAATCGAGCGCGTGGAGGATCGGCGGTCGAAATGAACGTCGTTGGTCAGTCGGAGATCGCGCCCGGATTCGCCGACCTCGGCGTGCTCGCGTTCACGACCACCCGCGCCGTCGGCACGTTCGGCTTGGCGAGCGACGAGTCGGCCAAGGCGGTGACGGAGCGATGGTCGGCATTGCGGCGCGAGCTTCGCGGCGCCGGCCCGCGTCTGGCGACGGCGAGCCAGGTGCACGGCTCGACTGTTCTCGTGCACGCGACGTGCTGGGAGGGATGGCTCCGCGCCGACGACGCGGACGGGCACGTCGCGATGGACCGCGGCACCGCGCTGGCGGTGACCGTCGCCGACTGTGTGCCGGTCTTCATCGCGCACGAGTCGGGAGCGATCGCTCTGCTGCACTCGGGTTGGCGGGGGACGGCGGCGCGCATCGTGGAGCGCGGCATCGACACGCTGGTGAAGCGCGGCGTCGCCGCCGAGGAGCTGCGCGTGCATCTCGGCCCGGCGATCTGCGGCGACTGTTACGAGGTGAGCGGCGACGTCTACGCCGAGCTCACCGGCACGAATCCGGGGCGACCGACGCGGGTGGATCTCCGCGCGCTGATCGCCGACCACGCGCGGCAGGCGGGCGTCCGAGACGTGTCGATCAGCACGTGGTGCACGCGTCACGACAACGCGATGTTCTTTTCGCATCGCGCAGGCGACGCCGGCCGGCAACTCGGCGTGATGGTCGCGAGCGCGCGCTGATCGCCGATCGGCCGCCGATCAGGGCTGTCGCGCGACCTCCATCGCCCGCTCGATCACTGCATCGACTCCGCGCGACGACTGGTCGGCCGTGGTTCGCGCGAAAATCGTTGGCGCGAGACCGATGGACTCGAAAGGAACCCGATCCGGCGTGTACTCGATCCACTCCGACAGCTGGTACGTCCAGCCGTTGGCCAGCTCGCGAACGATCGGTCCGCCCGTGGCGCCGGCCGTCGTGTCGCCGACGACAACGACGCCGGGAATCGACCGCATGGCGAGCACGAAGTCTTCGGCGCTGCTGAACGAATGACGGTTCGCCAGCACGAGAACGCGGCCGCCGAAGTGCGTGCCGGCGGGCGCGATGGTCTCCTCCGAGAAATCGGTGAAATCATCGTGTCGCGGCCCGTTACGGCGCCGCGTATACCCGTACACGCGGCGCTGGGTCGTGAACCGGCCGGCCAGCGCGGCGGCCAGCACGTAGTCGCCACCGGGATTGTCACGCACGTCGATGATCAGCGTGTGCATGCCGGGCATGCCTCGGATCGCGTCGTCCATCTCGCCCGACCAGTTGCCGCCGTCGAAGGTTGGGATGCGCGCATAGCCGATCGAGTCGCTCGCCAGCCCGTATTGTATGTGGCCGCTCGGCGTCGACGTGGGGATGCGGACGTAGCGCCCCAGCGCCACCACCTCGCTGAAGTACGTGGCGGCGGTGTCGAAGCGCGAGATGTAGCGCATCGTGCCCGCGGGCCCGGCCGAGAGCGAGACGTGCATGTCCTTCAACTCGGCGAGCATCGCTCCGAGCACGCGCGCGAACTGAACGTCGTTCGCTGCGGACACGGCGATCGGGCGATAGTACGCGCCGAGCGAGTCCCAGTTCACCCGCGCGACGGTGAAGTACGAGTAGTGAAGATCGAACTGGTGCCACAGGTCGTCGAACAGTGAGCCGTGGTCGGTCGCCGCCGGCGGTCCGACGACGTCCCCGCAACCCATCGCCATGAGCGCGGCCGCGACACAAGCGAGACGTCGCATCTTCATCGCCTGAGCGGGAGGCTTCCCAGGTATCGCGTCAGTCCGATCGAGAAGCTCTGCGTCGCGGCGCGCAGCGGCTGCGCGTCGCGGTAGTCGAGAATGGAGAATCGGTAGGAGAACAGCAGGCCGACGCGTCCCAGGGGCGCGGGCGCGTAGGTGAGCGCGCCGTTCAGCGCGCGCATCTCCCGCGGTCCGACGCGGTCGATGGTCCACAGGGGTTGACCGATCTTGGTCTCGGAGTAGCTGCGATCAGAGAATCCGAATACCGGGGCGTCGAGCTCCAGTCGCGCCGCGCCGCCGAGCAGCGGCCGGCGTAGCTCGGCCGCCGGGCCGACCGTGGCGAAGGCGGCGAAGAAGCCGGCGCGGCTTTCGTATGGCGCGGGATAGTGGTGTTCGGTGCCGATGCCCCAGAGACCGGTGGACGCACCCGCCGAGAGCGTCCAACCGCCGCCGGTCGCCAAGCTGCGCAGCGCGGCAGCGCGCAGGCCGCCTTGCACGACCAGTTCGGTCGCCTCGTTCACGTTGCCTTGTGGCCGCAGCCGCTGCGCATCCCACGTGGCGACGACCGCGACGGCGGAGCGCGCACCGAAGTGATCGTACGCGGCGGACGCGGCGTAGCCGTTGCCGAGATAGGTGAGCGGCGAAACCACGACGTCGCGTCGCTGTCCGTCGGCGAACCCGGCAACGATCGACACGCGATCGCGCGGCGCCCGCTCCGAGGATGAGAGCGTGTCGTGTTGCGCGATGGCATTCGACATCGCGAATAAGACGAAACTCGCCGTCGTCGGCGCAGTTCTTGACCACATCGTCGTGGATTTTTTTTCGGGGCGAGAACGAGGGAAGGACCAACTCGGTTCGGTCTCTCAACTCGAAAGGAACGGACGGGACCGCGAATGGGCAACGGCCTCGTCCCTCGGTTTCGGCGCGAGCAACGGCTCCGGGCTCGCGCCGGGCGGTAACGTGGCGGGCCACAGTAGCGCGAGCCACCGGATCGGCGATGCCGGCGATGGCCGGGGGCGCGAGAAAGCAAACAGTCAACGCAGCGGGATGGGAGGTAGGGTCATGGTGAAGGAGACGGTGAAAGTGACGCGTGTTTCGCTCGCGGTGGTCACGGCGCTCAGTACCATGCTCGGAGTCGCCTGTAGCGACAACGACAACGGCAACGTGGTGCCGCTCATCGCGACTTTCGTTACGGTCAACGCCGGGAGCAACGGCCAAACGGGAACGGCGGGCCAGCTGCTCGCCAATCCGATCAGCGTGCACGTGACGGATCAGAACAGCAACGCGCTCGCCGGCGTGTCGGTGGCCTGGGCCGTGGTCGGCGCCGGGGGCTCGGTGAGCGTGGCCAGCTCGCTGACGAATTCAAACGGCGACGCGACGACCCTCTGGACGCTCGGCACGGCGGTCGCTCTCGATTCGCTGACCGCTTCGATCGCGACCGGCGCGTCGGTGACGATCACGGCGACCGCCTCCGCGGCGGGAGCGACGCTCGCGAAAGTCAGCGGCGACAACCAGGTGGTGAACGAAGGCGCGGTCTCTCTGCCGATGGTCGTGAAGGTGGCCAACGCGGGTGGGACGGGTATCGGCGCTGCGGGCGTTGCCTGGAGCGTCGTCGGCGGTGGAACGCTCAGCGCCACGGCGACGACGACCGACGCCAATGGCCTGACATCTGTTACTCTGACCGCCCCGGCAGTCGCGGGCGCGGTGATGACGGTGACGGCGACGGCGGCCTCCGGTGCCACGCAGAGCTTTACGCTCTCGACGCCGCAAGTGAACCCTGGGGACTGACCGGGGTATTTCGGCTCGGCGCACTTTCGGCTGAGAAAACGCGGGAAGGTGCGGCCCCTGAGCCGCCCCTTCCCGCGTTCTAGTTCCGCCATTACATTGTTCATGCTGCGCGGCCTTCTGGGCCGCGAGTGAAATGTGGGGGAGGCTCCCCACATTTTTTTGTTCTTGACGACTTCCTCGACTCGATGTGAAGGACGCGCTGGAAGACGTTGTGGCGCAGGAGCTTGATTCGGTCGGCTACGACCTCGTCGAGCTCCGGCGTGGCGGGACGCGGAGCCGGCCGCTGATCGAGGTTCGCATCGATCGGCGCGACGGAGCCGCGGTCACGATCGATGATTGTGCGGTTGCGTCGCGGGCGCTGGAAGCCCGGCTCGACGGAAGCGGAATCGTCGCGCCGCAGTACGTATTGCAGGTCTCGTCGCCGGGCGAGCGCCAGTTGCGGACCAGCGCGGACTGGCGGCGTTTCGTCGGCGAGTGGGCCAACGTGCTGAGCCCGGAGCACGGTGGTCGTGTCGAAGGAAAAATCATGACGGTGGAAGGAGACGCGGGGTCAGCGGGCGAGGCCGCGGTGCTCGAGCTCGAGAACGGAGCAGTGCGGCGCATTCCGTTGGCGGCAATCAAGGAGGCGCGGCTGGCGTTTCACCTGTAATCGATGTGAACGGTACCCGTCGGCGTTCGCCGCCGCGGGACGGAGACATTCACGAGGAGTCCTGGATGGTCAGCTCGACGGAAATCCTGTCCGCGTTTCGCGAGGTATCGAACACAAAGCAGCTCGATCGCGCGGAGCTGTACGCGTTGCTCCAGGACGGAATCCTCGCCGCCCTCGCCAAGAAGTACGGCCCGAACGTCCAGGCCGAAGTCGAGATCGACGACGGCAAGGGCGACATCAAGATCGTGCTCCTCAAGACCGTCGTGGCAACGGTCGAAGACTCGAGCAACCAGATCTCCGTCGAGGACGCCAAGGCCTTCGACGAGAGCTTCGAGCCCGGCGACGTGATGGAAGAGCCGATCGACTTCGCCGTCTTCGGACGCGCCGCGGTCCAGGCGGCCAAACAGCGCATCATCCAGCGGGTCCGCGAAGGCGAGCGCACGCGCATCCGCGACGAGTTCGCGACGCGCGTCGGCGACCTCCTCTCCGGCGAGATCCAGCAGATCGAGCGCGGAAAGCTCGTCGTCATGCTCAACAAGTTCCGCGAAGCGGAAGCGATCATTCCGTACCGCGAGCAGAATCATCGCGAGCACTTCCACCAGGGCGAGCCGATTCGCGCTGTGCTGAAACGCGTCGAGGAAACCCCCAAGGGGCCGCGGCTCGTGCTGAGCCGCGGAGATCCGCTCTTCGTCAAGGCGCTCTTCAAGCTCGAGGTGCCGGAGATCCAGCAGAACATCGTCGAGATCCGCGCGGCCGCCCGCGAAGTCGGCAGCCGCACGAAGATCGCGGTCTTCTCGCGCGACGACTCGATCGACCCCGTCGGCGCGTGCGTCGGTCTCAAAGGCTCGCGCGTGCAGGCCGTCGTCAACGAGTTGAACGGCGAACGAATCGACATCGTCCCGTGGTCGCCCGATCCGGAGCGCTTCGCAAAGCTCGCGCTCGCGCCGGCCAAGGTCGCGCGCGTCTTCAGCGATCCGAGCACCAAGACGATTCAGGCCGTCGTCGACGAGGATCAGCTCTCGCTCGCCATTGGTCGGAACGGTCAGAACGTTCGCCTGGCGTCCGAACTGACCGGATGGAAGATCGACCTGTACTCGAGCCGCGAATGGCTGGAGCGCGGCGGCGAAGGACAGATCTTCGCTCCGCTCCCCGGCGAAACCGAAGAGATGGCCGACGTTCGCTTGACCGAGATCGCCGGGATGCCGCCGGCCACGGTCGCCGTGCTCGCCGAGGCCGGATATCGAACGCTCAACGACATCATCGATCTCGAGCGCGAGGACTTCCTCAAGCTCCCAGGCATCGCGCCCGAAGAAGCCGATCGCATCATGGCGTTGATCGACGAGCTCACGACCGAAGACGCCGGCGGTGACCAGGAATCGCGGGGCGGCGAAGCGGGCGGAGCAGGAGGAGAAGGGAACACGGCGGCGTGACGACGGACGCCGAGAGCACCTCGCGGGTCTTCCGCCTGCTGGGCCTCGGCGTGCGCAGTCGCGGTGTGGTGGTGGGAGTCAAACAAGTACGTGAAGCCGCGAGGCGAAACACGTTGATTTTCGCGGTGGTAGCTAGCGACGCCTCGGCCAACAGCCGAGACAAGATCGTACCGCTGATGCAGGCTCGGCGAGTTAAATTTATGGAAGTACCTTCCGCCGCGGCGCTTGGCGCCGCCGTCGGCCGGGACCAAACGGCCGTCGTTGGCATTGTTGATCCGCAGTTGGCTGCCGGGGTTCGGACGCTGGCCTCTGCCCGCGGAACCCGAACCATTCAGGAGGATGTTTGAGCAAGCTTTCGGTTGGCGAGTTGGCGAATGAGTTCGGAATGCCGTCTGACGAAGTAGCCTCGCTACTTCGTCAGATGGACATTCCATTTCGCAGCCACGTGAGCCTGCTCACGGACGACCAGGTTGCACGCGTCCGGGCTCGATGGGAGCGCGAGAAGCGAGTGCGCGCCGAGCAGAAGGCCGCACCGGCCCCGGCGGCGCGACGACGCCGCACGGCCGCCGCTCCGCCAGAACCGGTTCCCGCGCCGACGCCCGCCGCCGACACGCCGATCAGGCGTCGCCGAAAGGCCGCCGACGTTCAAGCCGCGGCCGAAGAGCAAGCCGCCGCCGCGGCCGCCGCGCAAGCAGCAGCCGACGCCCGCGAACAAGCCGCTGCCGAAGCGGCGAGGCTCGAGGCTGAACGCGCCGAGCTGGCGCGCGCCGAAGAAGATCGTCGCATGCGCGAGGAGGCCGCCGCTGCCGAGCGCGAGGAGCGCGAAGAGCGCGAGGCCGAGATGGCTCGACCCGTGGCGAGCGACGGCGCTCGCGTGAGCGCGGCCACCGCGCCCAGTGCGCCCGCGTCCGATCGTCCGCGCCCGCGTCCGATCACGCCGGGCGCGCCGCGTCCACGTCCGGTCGCCAGCAGCGGTGGATTCCCGCCGCGTCCCATTGCATCGGCGGCTCCGGGCGGAGGAACCGCGCCCCCGCGGCGCGACGATAAGCGCCCCGGTATGGGCAGCGGTGGGGGTGGTGGCGGTGGGGGCGGCGGTGGGATGGGCGGCGGTCCAAGCAGCGGCGTCATGGACCGGGGACGGCGCAAGAAGGGGAAGCGCGGCGCCGTCGACCAGGAAGCGGTGGATGCGAACATAGCGAAAACGATGGCGTCGATGCGCGGCGCGCCCTCACGGCGCAATGCCAGCGATCTGCGTCGTGGAACTCGCGAGGACCTCGAGGCGGCGCGCGCCGCGCAGGCGGAGCGCGAGCGCAAGACGGTCCGCGTCAACGAATTCATCACGGTGAGCGAGCTCGCCCAAATCCTGAAGGTGCCCGCGACGCAAATCGTCGCGTTCGCGTTCAAAGAGATGGGCCTGATGGTGACGATCAACCAGCGGCTCGACTTCGATCAGATCGAGTTGATCGCCGGCGAGTTCGGGTTCCAGGCCGTCCGCGAGAGCGAGTACCAGGCGGAGGAAGGGGGAATCGCCGCCGAAGCGGATCTGCCCGAGGAGCGTGTGTGGCGTCCGCCGGTCGTGACCATCATGGGCCACGTCGACCACGGCAAGACGTCGCTGCTCGACTACGTCCGCAAAGCGAACGTCGTCGCGGGCGAAGCGGGGGGCATCACGCAGCATATCGGCGCGTACCACGTCTCGCTGCCGAACGGCAAGAACATCACGTTCCTCGACACGCCGGGTCACGAGGCCTTCACCGCGATGCGCGCGCGCGGCGCTCAGGTGACGGACATCGTCGTCCTCGTCGTCGCGGCGGACGATTCGGTCATGCCGCAAACGATCGAGGCGATCTCCCACGCCAAGAACGCCGGCGTGCCGCTCATTGTCGCCATCAACAAGATCGACCTGCCGCAGGCGAATCCGGGCAAAGTGAAGCAGGAGCTGCTCCAGCACGGCGTCGTGCTCGAGGAGTTCGGCGGCAACGTGCTCTCGACCGAGATTTCGGCCAAGAAGGGCACGAACATCAGCGCTCTGCTCGACCAAATCCTGCTCCAGGCGGAAATCCTCGACCTCAAGGCGAATCCAAATCGTCGCGCGTCGGGAACGGTCATCGAGGCGTCGCTCGATCCGGGCAAGGGGCCGGTCGCCACGGTGCTCGTGCAGAACGGCACGCTCAAGGTCGGCGACGACTTCATCTGCGGCATGTACTCGGGCCGCGTCCGCAACCTGTTCGACGAGCGCGGCAAGCCCGTCAAGCAGGCCGGGCCCGCGATTCCCGTGCAGATCCTCGGCTTCCAGGGCGTGCCGATGGCGGGCGATCAACTGCTCGTCGTCGAGGACGCGGCATCGGCGCGCGAGGTCGCGCAACGCCGCGAGCGTCTCGATCGTGAGGCGAAGAGCCGCCGCGGCAACCGCGCCGGCGTCACGCTCGAAGACTTCATGGCGCAGTCGGCGCTGGGTGGCGCGCGTACGCTCAACATCCTGATCAAGGCCGACCAGGGCGGACCGGCGGAAGCGCTCGCCGACTCGCTCATCGGTCTCTCGACGCCCGAGGTCAAGGTCGACGTTGTCCATCGCGGCGTCGGCGCGATCACGGAGAGCGACATCCTTCTCGCCAAGACGGCGGCCGCGATCATCATCGGCTTCCACGTGCGCCCGGACAACAACGCGCGCACGGCGGCCGAGCGCGAAGGCGTCGAGATCAAGCTGTACCGAATCATCTACGAAGCGGTAGCCGACGTACGCTCCGCCATGGAAGGCATGCTCCGGCCCGAAGAGCGCGAGGTCATTCTCGGCGAAGCCACGGTGCGCGAGGTGTTCAAGATCTCCCGCATCGGAACGATCGCCGGCTGCGCCGTCCGCAGCGGCGTGATCAACCGGCAGGGGCGCGTGCGCGTCGTGCGCGACGGCGTCGAGGTGTTCGACGGCACGCTCTCGTCGCTCAAGCGCTTCAAGGACGACGTCCGCGAAGTCCGCGAAGGATTCGAGTGCGGCATCGGCGTCGAGAACTTCAACGACATCAAGGTCGGCGACGTCATCGAGTGCTACCGCAAGGAACAGGTCGCGCGGACGCTCGAGGGCTCGGCGTCGGCCTGATTTTCCGGGAGTGCCGTGGCCACCGACCATCGCCGCGCCGATCGCGTGGCCGAAGCAATTCGCGAGGAAGTCGCGACCTTCCTCGCCGAAGAGGTTAAGGATCCGCGCGTCACGGGACTCGTGACCGTCACCGGCGCGCAGGTCACTCGCGATCTGCGTCACGCGAAGGTGTTCGTGAGCGTGATGGGTTCCGACGTGGACCGCAAAGCGACCTTCGAGGGGTTGGACAGCGTCGCCACGCACCTGCGCGCCCGCGTCGGTCGCGCGCTGCGTCTGCGCCTCGCGCCCGAGATCGTGTTTGTCGCTGACGAAAGCGTCGAGCGCGCGGCGCGAATCGAGTCGCTGCTCTCGCAGATCAAAGATGGAAAGACGCCACCTGATGGAGACGCGGACGACTGAGGTCACGGGGCTCGCGCTCGTCGACAAGCCCGCGGGGATGACCTCGCACGACGTCGTCGCGGTCGTGCGTCGTGCGACGGGCGCGAAACGGGCGGGGCACGGCGGCACGCTGGACCCGTTCGCGACCGGGCTGCTCGTCGTTCTGCTCGGACGCGCCACGCGGCTCATCCCGCACATGCAGGGAGAACCGAAGGTCTACGACGCGACGATCCGCCTCGGCGAGGAGACGGACACCGACGACTCGACAGGAGTGGTCGTTCGACGCGCCGACGCCCCCGACGAATCCGCCGTCTCGCGCGGCGTCGAGCAGCTCACCGGCGTCATCGAGCAACTGCCGCCGGCGTATTCGGCCAAGAGCGTGGACGGGGTGCGCGCGTACGCGGCGGCTCGGCGCGGCGCTCCGCTCGATCTCTCTCCGGTCAGCGTCGTGGTTCACGAGTGGAAGCTCGGCCCTCGCATCGACAACGATCTTCACGCGCGCATCACGTGCGGCGGCGGCACCTACGTTCGGGCTCTCGCGCGCGATCTGGGTCGCGCGACCGGAAGCGCCGCGCACCTTACGGCACTGCGCCGGTTGCGGAGCGGGTCATTCTCGGTCGACGACGCGTCGACGCTCGACGATTTCGGCGACGGCGAGGCCGCGGTTCGGCCGCCGCTCGACGCGGTATCACACCTGCCGGTCCAGCGCTTGACCGAATCAGAACTGGGACGCGTCTCGCACGGCAATCCGGTGCCCGCTCGGACCGACGGTCCGTTGGTCACCTTGCTCGACGATTCCGGGGCGCTGGTCGCTGTCGCGGAACGCCACGGTGACGAGCTTCGCCCCAAGACGGTGATTGCCGATGCCCGGTGAGGGCGCGCACGTCGTGCGCGCCGTCGAGGAGACCGCAGGTCTTCCGCAGCTTCTCGACGGAGCCGTCGTCACCGTCGGCACGTTCGACGGCGTGCATTTGGGTCACCGCGACATCCTTCGACGGCTCCACGAGCACGCCTCCGAGTCGTCGTGTCCGGCGCTGCTCGTCACCTTTCGGCCGCACCCGCTGGAGGTCGTCAACCCATCGGCGGCGCCGATGTTGTTGACTCCGGGGATAGAACAATTCGACGCGTTGGTCGACAGCGGACCGCTCCTCGTTGCGGCGCTGCCGTTCACGCGGTCGCTCGCCGCCTTCTCGGCCGAGTCGTTCGTGCGAGACCTGCTCGTGCGCCGGTATCGCGTGCGGTGCCTCGTGATCGGCTACGACCACGGGCTCGGCAGGGGGCGGAGCGGCGACGCTCGCTTCCTCGCACAGATGGGGCGCGAAGTTGGGTTCGACGTCGACGTCGTGGCTCCGACCCTCGATTCGCGCGGCGCGCCCGTCTCGTCGAGCGCGGTTCGCAGCGCGGTGGCACACGGCGACCTCGCGCAGGCGCGCGCGGCATTGGGACGCCACTATGGGTTTCGCGGCACTGTCGTTCCGGGGCACCAGCGCGGCCGGGATCTGGGCTACCCGACCCTCAATCTCGAGCTGGGGTCGGCGCGAAAACTTCTCCCGCCGGCCGGGGTATACGCCGTCCGCGCGCAGAGCGCGCGCGGTTCCTTCGGTGGGATGATGAACCTCGGTTCACGCCCCACGTTCGGCGAGTTCGATCGAATGCTCGAGGTCCACCTGTTCGGCGCGACTGGCGATTGGTACGGCGAATCGGTGAGCGTCGAGCTCGTCGAGCGGCTTCGCGACACAACAAAGTTCGAGTCCGTCGACGCTCTCGTGGCCCAACTCGGCCGCGACGCGGACTTGGCTCGCCGTGCGTTGACGCAAGCGTAAGAGCCAGTTAACGTTAAAGGTTCCGCACACAAACCTTCCACCCGCGGTTCGTATGCCCCTGAAGTATCGCGTTCTCATCATCGTCGGGCTCTGCCTCGCGTCGATCTACCTGTTGTTCCCGCGCGACGTGGCGACGCGCTATCGCGGCGCCGACGGCATTCTCCGCGTCGACACAAGTCGACACGTCCCACTGCGCCGGGGCCTCGACCTCCAGGGCGGCATGTACCTGGCGCTCGAAGTGGACGACTCGAAGCAAGCGATCGCCGCCTCGGACAAGAAGGAAGCGATCGACCGCGCGCTCAAGACCGTGCGCTCGCGCATCGAGGGCTTCGGCGTCTCGGAGCCGGTCGTGCAGAAGCAGGGCGACGACCGCATCGTCGTTCAGCTCCCGGGCATTCAGGACCGCGAGCGGGCGGAGAGGCTGATGCAGAATCAGGCCTTCCTCCAGTTCAAGATCACGGACAAGTCGCAGGCGCTCGAGCGCGACCTGCCCAAGCTGGACCAGATCGTCAAATCGCGCGGGCTCGGGCGAAAGTCCGACACCGCTTCCGCTGTGGCGTCGAGTGCCGCGAAGGGGCTGCAGGGTCTGCTAACCCAGGCCGACACGAGCAAGAAGGTCGAGCTACCGCTTGGTAAGACGGATTCTGCCAAGAAGGTCGCGGCCAAGGGCGCCGCGAAAAAAGACACCGCGAAAAAGGACACGCTGAACGCCGATTCGCTCAAGCTGCAAGCGGGCGGCGCGTTCTCGAGTCTGCTCCAGCAGGGCGACACGCCCGGCGGATTCTACGTCGCCAACGACAACGTCCCGACGCTCGACGGCTACCTCGCCGATTCCGCCGTCAAGTCGGCGCTGCCTCCCGGAAAGGAATTTCTTCCCGGGACTGATTCGGCCATGCTCGGCGGCAAGTTGTACAAGGCGTACTACCTCGTCGACGCCAAGCCGATCATCACCGGCGACTACCTCAAGGACGCACGGCCCAACCAGCAGGCGCTCGAAGGTACGGTCGTCGAGTTCACGCTGAGCAACGAAGGCGGCCGTCGCTTCCGCAACGAGACGGGCAAGCACATCGGCGACTACATGGCGATCATTCTCGACGATCGCGTGCAGGGTCGGCCGCCCGTGATTCAGAGCGCGATCTCCACGCGCGGCCAGATCACGATGGGCGGCAAGTCCCTCGCCGACGCGCAGGACCTGGCGCTCGTCTTGCGCGCCGGCGCATTGCCGGTGCCGCTCCGTGTCGCCGAGGTCCGCAGCATCGGGCCGAGCCTCGGGCAGGACTCGATCAACAAGGGATTGCGCGCCTCGCTCATCGCGGTGGCGCTCGTCGTCATCATCATGCTCGTGTACTACCGCTTCTCCGGTCTGCTCGCTGTGCTCGCGCTCGGGCTGTACGTGCTCTACACGTTGGCGGCGCTCGCCGGCTTCGACGCCGTGCTGACGCTGCCCGGGATCGCCGGATTCGTGCTGTCGATCGGTATCGCGGTGGACGCGAACGTGCTGATCTTCGAGCGCATTCGCGAGGAGCTCGCCCGAGGCAAGACGGTGCGGACCGCCATCGACGAGGGATTCCGCCATGCCATGCCGGCGATCGTCGACTCGAACGTCTCCACGATCCTCACGGCGGCCGTGCTCTACCAGTACGGCACCGGCCCGGTAAAGGGCTTCGCCGTCACGCTGATCGCGGGCATCGCCGCGTCGCTGTTCACCTCGATCTTCGTCGTTCGCACCTTCTACATGATCTGGCTGAACCGCTCCCGCGGCGCCCAGGCACTGAGCATCTAAGGGTCCTCCATGTTTCGCATTCTCCACGACACCAACTACGACTTCATCAAGCACTGGAAGACCGCCGCGATCGGAACGGTCGCGTTCATCGCCCTCGGTCTCGTGCTGCTCGTCGTTCACGCGGCCCGCCACAACGGCAACGCGCTGAACCAGAGCATCGAGTTCACCGGCGGCACGGTGGTCCAGATCCAGTTCCAGCAGGATGAAGGGACCGACGCCGTTCGCTCCGCCGTCGACGCGGCGGGGTTCAGAGGATCGGAGGTCACTACGTTCGGCGACGCGCGCGACTACCTCATCAAGGTGCCGCCGGTCGAGGGCGTCGCGGCCGCGTCGAACGCGGACAGCGTCGGCGCACACATCGTGAGCGTCCTCAAAGCAGCGAGTTCCGTCCAACCCGGCACGCGTCGAACAGGCCCAGTCGGTGGGGCCTCGCGTCGGCTCCGAGCTCAAGACGAAGGCGATCACGGCGATCCTGCTCTCCTTCCTCGTCACACTGATTTACCTCGCGATCCGTTTCGAATGGCGCTTCGGCGTTGCCGCGACGATCGCCACGGCGCACGACATCCTCACGACCATGGCCTTCCTCGCCATGATGCGCCTCGAGATCTCGCTCACGGTCGTCGCGGCGATCCTGACCGTGATCGGCTACTCGCTCAACGACACGATCATCATCTTCGATCGCGTCCGCGAGAATCTGAAGAAACAGCGCAAGGAAACCTTGCGCGAAGTGCTCAATCGCTCGATCAACGAGACGCTCCCGCGCTCCGTGTTGACGCACGCCACCGTGTTCGCGGCGACGCTCTCGCTGCTCGTCTTCGCCGGCGAAGTGATCCGTCCGTTCTCATGGATCATGGCATTCGGCGTGTTCACGGGAACGTTCAGCTCGATCTACGTCGCCGGCGCGATCCTGCTGTACATCGAGCACCGGTGGCCGCGCACGCCCTCGGCGAACGAGAAGGGAACCGCTCGCGCTCTCGCCGAGGGACGCCGCCGCGAGCGGCCGGCCCCCGTCGGAACGCCCTGACGATGCACACGAACCGCCGCCTCGCGCGGCGGTTCGTTTTTGCATGACGCCGTTCCTCGACAGCCACGCGCATCTGGCGGACCCGGCCTTCGACGCCGATCGCGACGGAGTGATCGAGCGCGCGCGCTCCGCCGGTGCCATCGGAATCGTCTGCATCGGCGAATCGATCGCCGCGGGTGAGCGCGCGGCCGTGTTGGCCGGGCGCCACCGCGGGTTCGTCTGGTTCACCGCCGGCGTTCACCCCCACGACGCCGCCGAGTTCGACGAGCCCCGCGACACCGCGGCCATCAGAGATCTGGCAATGCGCGGCTCGGTCGCGATCGGAGAGTGCGGCCTCGACTACCACTACGACCATTCGCCCCGCGGAATGCAGCGGCGCGCGTTTGCGGCACAACTGGCGATCGCGCGAGAGCTCGACCGGCCGGTCGTCGTGCATACCCGCGAGGCCGAGGACGACACCCGTGCCATGGTCGTCGAGGCCGGAGCCGCCGGCGTGCGCGGCGTCCTCCATTGCTTCACCGGCACCGCCGGCTTGGCCGAGGCGGCGCTCTCGGCCGGCTGGTACGTTTCGTTCAGCGGTATCGTGACGTTCAAGAAGTGGGACGGCGACGGCGTCATTCGGCTCGTGCCCGCGGACCGGCTCCTCGTCGAATCGGATTCGCCGTACCTCGCGCCCGTCCCGAACCGTGGTCGGCGAAACGAACCGGCCTGGGTTAGCTTGACCGTCGCGCGCGTCGCGGCCGTTCGCGGTGTCGATCCATCGACGCTCGGCGCCGAGACGTCCGGAAACGCCGCGCGATTGTTCGGACTATCCATCTCTCGGGAGAACCATTCGTGAGCGTGAAGACCGTGCACACGAACGCCGCGCCCGCGGCGATCGGACCGTACTCGCAGGGGATCGTCGCCAACGGATTTCTGTTCACCGCCGGCCAGATCGCCATCGACCCCGCGACGGGGCAGATCGTGACCGGCGACGTGGCGAAGCAGACCGAGCGCGTCATGGCCAACCTCGCGGCCGTGCTCGCCACCGTGAACGCGACCTGGAACGACGTCGTGAAGACCACCGTGTTCCTGCACGACATGGGCGACTTTCCCGTCGTGAACGAGGTATACGGGAAGGCTCTCGGCGAAGCGCGTCCGGCGCGCTCCACGGTGCAAGTGTCCGCTCTGCCGCGCGGCGTGCTCGTCGAGATCGACGCGGTGGTCGCCGTTCCATGATCGCGCAGGACGTTGTTCGACTCACGACGTTCGCGCGGTGCGCGGGTTGCGCCGCGAAGCTCGGCCGTCTCGATCTCTCGCAGGCGCTCGCCGGCGTGCCGGTGAAATCGGATCCGCGGTTGCTCGTGGGGCGCGAGACCTTCGACGACGCCGGGGTGTTTCAGGTGTCGGAGGATCTTGCCCTCGTGCAGACGGTCGACTTCTTCGCGCCCATCGTCGACGATCCGTACTCGTTCGGCCAGGTCGCCGCGGCCAACGCGCTCTCGGACGTCTACGCGATGGGCGGTGAGCCGCTCACTGCCCTCAACATCGTCGGTTTTCCCGCGAATCGCCTCTCGCTCGACGTGCTCACCGACGTCCTTCGCGGCGGCCAGGACAAGGTGCACGAAGCCGGCGCGCTCGTCGTCGGCGGCCACACGATCATCGACGACGAGTTGAAGTTCGGGCTGTCGGTGACCGGGCGCGTGGATCCGAAGAAAATCTTGAGCAACGCGAACGCCAGGGTCGGCGACCGCCTCGTGCTCACCAAGCCGCTCGGCACGGCCATTCTCGCGACGGCGGCCAAACGTGGCGACCTCGGAGCGAATGAGACGAAGGGGCTGATCGACTCCATGACGAAGCTCAACGCGTCAGCCAGCCGCGGGGCGGTCGCCGTCGGCGCGCGCTGCGCGACCGACATCACCGGATTCGGGCTCCTCGGCCACGCCAGTCACATCGCCGAGGCGAGCCATGTCTCCATCGTCATCGAATCGGAGCTGCTCCCCGTGCTCGCGGGCGCCCGCGAAGCGTGGGATCGCGGCATCACGACGAGCGGCTCCGAGCGGAACGAACGTTATCTCGAGACGCGTGTAGACTGGCGGACCTCCTCGCCGTTCTTCCGTGCGCTGGCGATGGATCCGCAAACGTCGGGCGGGCTGCTCGTGGCTGTCCCCGCCGGCGTCGTCGACCAATACCTTTCGCTGGTTCCCGAGGCGATCGAGATCGGCGCTGTCGTCGAGCGTCGAACGCACGGCCTCGTGCTCGCGTGACGTTGGAAGGGAACGAGTGGGGGAGTGGAGGGGGCCTGGTGGCTCTCGCGGTCTTCAAAACCGTTTGCGACCTGACCTTTGTCGGGTTGGGTGGGTTCGATTCCCATGCACTCCCGCCAACGCGCCGTTTCGATGCCGTCGCCGGTCATCATGATGCGATCATTGTCGATCTCTAATCTCCGCCGCGGCACGATCATCGCCGCCGCCATCGGGGCGGTCGCGCTGCCTTCCCGCGGGTTTGGGCAGCGCCCCGACTCGATTCCGCGCGAACCCATCCGGTCGCTGGCCACAGTTCCGCCGGATTCGCTCAACGCCCCGATCAGCGCCCGTCGCGCGTTCTTCTATTCGTTCCTCGTCCCGGGCTCGGCGCAGTCGATACTCGGCCGCCACAAGGCCGCCGCGGCGTTCATGCTCGTCGAGGCGATCTGTATCGCCATGATCCGCGAGTCCGGCGCCGACGTTCACGAGGCGCGGCGGGCGGCCAACGACACCCTCATCGTCTCGTACGTCGACGCGAACGGCCAGCCCGCCGTGACGACGGCGCCGCCTCGGTTCGGAGACGCCGAGATTCACACCCGCGAGGCGCACGTCGAAGACTGGGCGGCGCTGCTCGTCGGCAACCATCTCTTTGCCGGCGCCGACGCCTTCGTCGCGTCGCACCTGTGGGACGTGCCGGTCCACGTCGGCATGCGCGTGATGCCCGGCGGCCGTGGTCTCGCACTCGCCGTGGCGATTCAGCGCTGATGGCGAGCCCCCGTCCGATCGGCGTCTTCGACTCGGGCATCGGCGGACTCACCGTCGTGCACGAGTTGATTCGACAGCTGCCGCACGAAAGCATCGTGTACTTCGGCGACACGGCCCGCGTGCCGTACGGACCGAAGAGCCCCGATACCGTTCGCCGCTACAGCCGCGAGATCGCGTCGTTTCTGACCGATCAGGACGTCAAAGCCATCGTGATCGCCTGCAACACTGCGACGGCGCACGCGCTCGGCACGCTGCGCGCCGAGCTGTCGCTGCCGGTGGTCGGCGTCGTCGAGCCCGGCGCGCGCGCAGCGGTCGCCGCCACCCGAACCGGCCGGATCGGCGTCATCGGCACCTCGGGCACGATCAAATCGGGCGCCTACGAACGCGCGATCTGCGCGCTTCTGCCCGCCGCGCAGGTCACGGCGCGCGCCTGTCCGTTGTTCGTTCCGCTCGTCGAGGAGGGTTGGGTCGACCACGAGGCGACGCTTCTCGTCGCGCGGGAGTATCTCGAGCCTCTCGTCGCCGCGGGCGTCGACACGCTGGTGCTCGGCTGTACGCACTATCCGCTGCTCAAGCCTCTGTTGCGGACCGTGATCGGTCCCGACGTGCGGCTCATCGACAGCGCCGAGGAAACCGCCGCCGAAGCGGCGCGCACGTTGGCGGGGAAGGGCCTCTCCGCTCCGGACGCGTCGCCGGCGGTATATCGCTTCATCGCGTCCGACGATCCCGACCAATTCCTACGCGTCGGGCAGCGTTTTCTTGGCGGCGCGGTGGAGAACGTCGAGATCCGCACTCTCGGCTGATCCGTGCGCGCCGGATTCCCAGCGGCGCAGCACGATCTCGTCGGATGCGATCCGGAGAAACGTCGGCGCGTCGAGCCAGGAGCCGGCGTTGGCGTACGCCGCGCCGCCGGTGAGGCGCTCGAGAGTCGGCACGTGCGAGTGGCCGAAAAGCACCAAGTCGATCGAAGGGTTCGCAACCGCGACTCGCTCGGCGGCGACGCGCAGCCCGCGTCCGTGATCGCGCGCCGCGTAGTTGCGGCTCGCGTTCGAGCTGCCTGACGCGAGGCGCGTCGCCAGGTCCGGATGCAACCAGCGGAACGACCGGATCGCCCACGAGTTTCGGAGGACGCGACGCAGGGCTCGGTACCGCCGGTCCTCGCGAGGACGGAGGCCGTCGCCGTGCTCGATGTGCGCACGCCAGCCGGCCACGTCCTCGACCAGCGGACCGAAACGGTAGTCGACGCCCACGTCGTTGCGGAGCACGTCGCCGCCCCAGCAGTCATGGTTGCCGGCCACCATGAGCACCTGTACGCCCGCGTCGACCACGTCGCCGAGCGCGGCCACGGTGCGAAACGCGCCGCGAGGAATCACCGTGCGCCACTCGAACCAGAACTCGAAGAGATCGCCGTTGACGATGAGCGAACCGGCGTGCTGGGCCACGTGGCGCAGAAAGGCGATGACCGCGCGCTCGACGTCGGCGCCGGCGAAACCCAGGTGGGCGTCGGAGAGGACGTAGCAAGGCGCCTTCAGCACGCGCGAATTCTACTTGTGCCGCGCTCGCTTTACAAACAAACCATGCCCGACGATCTTCGCCCCGTGACGAACGATGCCGCGGCCTCCCGCGTCGTGACCCCTCCGGCGCTGCCGCCGCACGACATCCAGTTTCGCGTCCGCTACGCCGAAACCGACCAGATGGGTGTCGTCTATCACGCGAACTACCTGATCTGGTGCGAGGTCGGGCGAACGGACTTCATCCGTGCGCGCGGAATGAGCTACGCCGAGATCGAGCGATCAGGCGTCGGTCTTGCTGTGTCTGACCTCGAGGCGCGATTCCACGGCGCGGCGCGCTACGACGACCTGATTCGGGTACGCACGACTCTGGCCGACGTTCGGTCCCGAAGCATCACCTTCGACTACGTGATCACCAACGCGGAGACCAACGAGCGACTCGTGAGCGCGAGCACCACCCTCGTGTCGATCGATAAGAACGGACGCCTCGTCGCTATCCCATCCGCCGTGCGTGCCTTGTTCCATCCGCACCCTTCCCACGCTCCCCACCACCATACGCAGCCGCCGTCGGAGAATCGCTAATGCCTCGACGCGCCACCTGTGCGCGACGCGCCGGGGTTTTCGCGGGCGCCGCTCTCCTCGGTATGGTCGCGTGCCGCCCGCCGCGACTTTCGCCTTTGACCGGCGACCTGGTGGCGCCGACACGACTGCCGCGCGCCGCGATCGCACGCGGGCATCACCATATCGTGTTCAACTGGGAGGTCAGCCAATACACGATGGCGACCCGCGGGGAGGGCTCGGCCCGTATCGCCGCCCCTGACAGCGCCCGCCTGGATTTCTTTCTGAACGGCGGGATCTACGCCGGGGGCGTCGTCCTCGTGGGGGACTCGTTAAGAACTCCCCCCAACGGCGACGCGCCGGCCGGCCTCATTCCGTCGTCAACCCTGCTTTGGGCGACTTTGGGGCGGGTCGCGTTGCCAAATCTCCCGGACACCGTCATCCGTGTTGAGGGCGTCACCCTGCGGGCCGACATCGGGCGACCGGTCGCGTGGCGGCTCAGCTTTCACGGCGACTCGCTGTTTCGCGTCGAACGCGTTCAGGGCGACCGTGTAGCAGAATGGGTCGATCGCAGTGACCCCTCTCATATCAAGTATCGGAATGAAGGCGCGCGGCGGACAGTGCAGCTCACGGTTACAAAATCGGAAGATGGCGGCGACTTCGATGCGGCGATTTGGCGGTTCGATCGGTAGTCTCTTACTCCTCCTCCTGTCGGGCTGTTTCTACAGCCTCGCCGGCGGCGGGCTGCCGCCCAACATCCATACGATGGCGATCTCGACGTTCGACAATCAGACCGCCTCGCCCGACGTGACCAAGGAGCTGTTCGACCGCATGCACGACGAGCTGCAGCACAAGCTCGGCGTGCGCGACGCGCCGGCCGAGCGCGCCGATGCGCTAGTCAAAGGCGTCATACAGACGTACGACGCGGACGTGCCCGTGGGCTTCAGCGCCAACCCGCAACAGGCGCTCACCGCGCGGCGACACCTCGCGATCACGATCAACATCGACATCATCGATCAGTCGAACGGCCACATGCTCTTCACGAAAACGTCGCTCCGCGGTGAAGCGGACTACAATGAGCGCGCCGAACCGGAAGGACGGCGCCAGGCGATCGAAAAACTGGTCCAGCAGATCGTGGACGGGGTGCAAAGCAATTGGTGACGACTCGTCGCGGCGCCAGCTCGATGGGCTGCCTGTTCGGCCTTCTCCTCATCGCCGCCGTGGTGTATTTCGGCGTGAGCGCCGGTGAGGCCTACTGGCGCTTCTATCAGTTCCGCGACGACGTACAGCAGGAAGTGCGTTTCGCCGGGCACAGCACGAACGACGCGATTCTCACGCGGCTGCGCGCCGCGGCCGACTCGCTCGGTCTGCCGGAGGCCGCGGGTCACGTCATCATTCGCCGCGTGCGCGGCGTCATCTCGATCGAGTCGTACTACGACGAGCCGGTCGAGCTGCCGGGCCACGTCCGCGAGCTCCATTTCCATCCCCGCGCCGAAGGCCCGCTTTGAGCGAAGCCGCCGACCCGCGTGAGAAGATCCTCACCTGGGATCGCGCGCGAGAATGGCGGGCTGGGTGGACGGGCAAGGGCGGGGGACGCGTGGTCTTCACCAACGGCGTCTTCGATCTTCTGCACACCGGCCACCTCGACGTGCTTCTCGCCGCGCGCCGCGCCGGCGAGTTCCTCGTCGTCGGCGTCAACAGCGACTCCTCCGTCCGGCGCCTCAAGGGAATTTCGCGCCCCGTGCGCGACGAGGCCGCGCGCTGTTATGTTCTGGCCGCGCTGGCGATGGTCGATGTCGTCGTGGTCTTCGATCAGGACACGCCGCTCGAGCTGATCCGTGCGCTCCGTCCGGACGTGCTCGTGAAGGGCGGCGACTACACGGAAGCGACGATCGTCGGCGCCGACGAACTGCGCGAATGGGGCGGCCAGGTGCTCGTGATTCCGCTCACCCCGGGCCATTCGACGACCTCCACGATCGAGCGACTGCGTGGCACCTGACGTTCAGACAACTCGCACGACCCGCCGCGACGACGAGATGCGTCCGGTGACCCTCGAGCGCGGCGTGGCTCCGTATGCCGAAGGCTCCTGTCTCGTGTCGTTCGGCTCCACGCGCGTGCTCTGTACCGCGTCGGTCGAAGACGGCGTTCCGGGATGGAAGCGCGGCAGCGGTGAAGGGTGGATGACGGCCGAATACGCGATGCTGCCGCGCGCCACGCGAACGCGCAACTCGCGCGAGCGATCGCAGGTCGGCGGACGCACGCAGGAAATCCAACGGCTGATCGGCCGGAGCGTGCGCGCGATGCTCGACGACTTTCAGTTCGGCGAGTTCACGATCAAGCTCGATTGCGACGTGCTGCTGGCCGACGGTGGGACCCGCACGGCGTCGATCACCGGCGCCTGCGTCGCGGTGAGCGACGCCTTCTCGTGGCTGGTCGGTACCGGACGTCTTCGCCATACGCCGATCAAGCGGCGCGTGGCGGCCGTCAGCGTCGGCGTCATCGGCACGACGCCGCGGCTCGACCTCGATTACGAGGAGGATGTTCGCGCCGCGGTCGACATGAATGTCGTGATGAGCAGCGAGGGGCGTTTCGTCGAGGTGCAGGGGACGGGCGAGCACGGCACGTTCGACCGCGCCGAGTTGGACCGCCTGCTCGAGTTGGCCGTGAAAGGGCTGCGAGAGCTGGACGCCGCGCAGCGTCGCGCGCTCGAGCTCGACCCCCTCGGAACTGGTGCCGGGGCGGGGATGGCCTAGGCATGGACGCCGAGCTGCTCCTCGCCACGCGCAGCGCGGGGAAACTCCGCGAGCTGCTTCCGATGTGCGCCGCGCGCGGCATTAACGCGCTCGGGCTCGACGCCGCTGGCGTGGTGGAGTCGCGCGTCGAGGACGAGCTCGAAATGCTCGACACCTTCGAGGGGAACGCGCTCGCCAAGGCGCGGCACTTTCACGCCCAGACTGGGCTGCCGACCGCGGCGGACGACTCCGGCCTGGTCGTGCCGGCGCTAGGCGGCCTGCCGGGCGTAAAGAGCAAGCGCTGGAGCGGCCGTCCCGACCTGGCCGGGCGAGCTCTCGACGACGAGAACAATCGGCTGTTGCTCGAGCGGTTGCGCGGGTCCGGGGGTGGCGGCGGCATCGAGGATCGCCGGGCGTACTACGTGTGCGCTGCGGCGTACATCGATTCAGCGGGAGAGGTGGTGTGCCGCGGCGAGGTGCACGGCCGAATCGTCGACGAGCCGCGTGGCGACGAGGGCTTTGGCTACGACCCCTACTTCGCCGCCGACGAGCTCGGCGGCCGCACGTTCGGGGAGGCGAGTCGGGAGGAGAAGGAGACGGTCAGCCACCGGGCGCGCGCGTTCAATTCGTTGCTGCGCGCAATCGCGGAGCGACCCGAGCTAGCGCGGAAGTCGGTGCGTCACAGTTGATTCCGCCTTCCGCGATCGGTACATTGTGAGGCTCGCGGGGCGTAGCGTAGCCTGGTATCGCGCCTGCTTTGGGAGCAGGAGGTCCCCGGTTCAAATCCGGGCGCCCCGACCTGCGGGGTTTGGGGAAGGGGGAAGGGCGGTACGATCGCGTGGCACCATTGGTGAGAAGCGCCAGTAGCTCAGGTGGATAGAGCAACAGCCTTCTAAGCTGTGGGTCGGGGGTTCGACTCCCTCCTGGCGCGCCACACGACCGGCTGAACGATTGCGTACGCGAGAGAGCCCTGGAAAGGGCCGTTAGCTCAATTGGCAGAGCAAGCGACTCTTAATCGCTAGGTTGTAGGTTCGATTCCTACACGGCCCATTGCGGTCGGCCGATGAATGGCCGGCCGTTGTTGTGAGCAGCACAAGAGAAGGAACCTCGGCGACAGTGCGGGGTTTTCTGGCGAGCGTCGTTCGCGGTCGAGTTCGGATGTGGTTCGAGGCTCGGAACTCGCCGCAGAGAGGATGCTCGCGAAGGACATGGACACGCGCGAAAGGCCTCTGAAAATAGGGGTTGTTTCGGCGGTGATCCGTAGGTAGAATCAAGGCCCGCCGAGAACCTGGGAGAACGCGTCGCACGAGTCCGTGAGGATGGAGTGCGAGTGGCGCCGGGAGCGTGAAAAGGCGGGCAGACCACCCTCGAAAATTTGGCTTTCGCGCTTGACGCAAGCGTTACGCGCGGATATAATTGAAGGCTGTCGCGGTTTGCGACAGGTTTATTGCAATCGCTGATTGATAATCGAACGTGGGAAGAACGGATGTGCGAGGCGAACTCGTTAATCCTTGGTGCTCGTTCGGGGCCCAAGGGGAGAGTTCAAACCTGAACATTTCGTGATTCGGACGCGCTGTCTTCGCTTAAGCGAAAGCGACAGCGTGAGACAGCGGGGTCTGAACGAGCTAGTCAAATACTCTTGTGGAGAGTTTGATCCTGGCTCAGGACGAACGCTGGCGGCGTGCTTAACACATGCAAGTCACGGGGGCCCGCAAGGGCAACCGGCGAACGGGTGCGTAACACGTGAGCAATCTGCCGATTTCTGGGGGATAGCCGGCCCAACGGCCGGGTAATACCGCATACGCTCGTTGAGAGGATTCTCTCGACGAGGAAACCTCCGGGGGAAATCGAGGAGCTCGCGGCCTATCAGCTAGTTGGCGGGGTAACGGCCCACCAAGGCGATGACGGGTAGCTGGTCTGAGAGGATGGCCAGCCACATTGGGACTGAGAAACGGCCCAGACTCCTACGGGAGGCAGCAGTGGGGAATCTTGCGCAATGGCCGAAAGGCTGACGCAGCGACGCCGCGTGTGGGAGGACGCCCTTCGGGGTGTAAACCACTGTTGCCCGGGACGAACATCCTCTTTCGAGAGGACTGACGGTACCGGGTGAGGAAGCACCGGCTAACTCCGTGCCAGCAGCCGCGGTAATACGGAGGGTGCGAGCGTTGTCCGGAATCACTGGGCGTAAAGGGCGCGTAGGTGGCGCGGGTAGTCGTCGGTGAAAGCTCAGGGCTCAACCCTGAGTCGGCCGGCGATACTCCCGTGCTTGAGTGTGGTAGAGGCCAATGGAATTCCGGGTGTAGCGGTGGAATGCGTAGAGATCCGGAAGAACACCGGTGGCGAAGGCGGTTGGCTGGGCCACAACTGACACTGATGCGCGACAGCGTGGGGAGCAAACAGGATTAGATACCCTGGTAGTCCACGCCGTAAACGATGGGCACTAGGTGCTTGGGGGAGCGACCCCCTGAGTGCCGGCGCTAACGCATTAAGTGCCCCGCCTGGGGAGTACGGCCGCAAGGCTGAAACTCAAAGGAATTGACGGGGGCCCGCACAAGCGGTGGAGCATGTGGTTTAATTCGACGCAACGCGAAGAACCTTACCTAGGCTTGACATGCACGGGAAAGCTCTGAGAGACCAGAGCCCTCCTTCGGGACTCGTGCACAGGTGCTGCATGGCTGTCGTCAGCTCGTGTCGTGAGATGTTGGGTTAAGTCCCGCAACGAGCGCAACCCCCGTTCCCAGTTGCTAACAGGTTAAGCTGAGGACTCTGGGAAGACTGCCGGTGCCAAACCGGAGGAAGGTGGGGACGACGTCAAGTCATCATGGTCCTTACGTCTAGGGCTACACACGTGCTACAATGGCCGGTACAGTGGGTTGCGAGCCAGCGATGGCAAGCCAATCCCTTAAAGCCGTCCTCAGTGCGGATTGGAGGCTGCAACTCGCCTCCATGAAGCTGGAATCGCTAGTAATCGTGGATCAGCTACGCCACGGTGAATACGTTCCCGGGCCTTGTACACACCGCCCGTCACGCCATGGAAGCTGTGAGCGCCCGAAGTCCGTGTCAGAACCTGCAAAGGACTAAGCGGCCGAAGGCGAGCGCAGTGACTGGGGCGAAGTCGTAACAAGGTAGCCGTAGGGGAACCTGCGGCTGGATCACCTCCTTAACGGAATCGTCGAGTAAGTCCCGCTGCGCTTCGGCGTAGTTGGTGACGGAAAGACTCCGTAAGTCGCTCGTCTCGTACATCTCTCTTCCCACGTTTGATTTTCGCTGAGACGCCCGGTCTTCGGACCGCGAGCGTCGACGCTGTTTGACAACGGATGGATTTGGTAGATCGCGGATTTGTGAATCTGAAGAGAGACTCTCTATTTCGTTTTTTAGAAATGATTGTCACTCGTAAATTGATCTGAAAAGATCGCGCGTAATCTGCTTGCTACAATATCAGCTTTGTAGTCAAGCGAATGAAGGCATGTGGGGAATGCCTGGGCACACGGAGGCGATGAAGGCCGTGGTAAGCTGCGATAAGCCAGGGGGAGCGGCACACACGCATTGATCCCTGGATGGCCGAATGGGGAAACCCGGTCGGGCGCGAGCCCGATCACTCGCGAAAGCGAGAGCGAACCGAGGGAACTGAAACATCTCAGTACCTCGAGGAAGAGAAATCAATTGAGATGCCCTTAGTAGCGGCGAGCGAAAGGGGCCAAGCCTAAACCGTCCTCCTCGTGGGGACGGGGTTGTAGGACCCACAGAACCTTGCGACGACGCCAGCCGAAGTCCCGTGGAATAGGGCGCCAGAGACGGTGAAAGCCCGGTAGGTAAAGGCTATGTGTCGCAAGCGGTGGAGTTCCTGAGTAACGCCCGGTACGAGAGTCCGGGCGTGAATCTGGGGGGACCACCCTCCAAGGCTAAAGACTCCCGTGTGACCGATAGTGGACGAGTACCGTGAGGGACAGGTGAAAAGCACCCCTGTGCGGGGAGTGAAAGAGATCCTGAAACCACATGCCTACAAGCGGTAGGAGGGAGCTCGCGGCTTCGGCCGTGATGTCTCCTGACTGCGTGCCTTTTGCATTATGATCCGGCGAGTTGCTACTGCGGTGCGAGGCTAAGCCGGTTTCCGGCGGAGCCACAGCGAAAGCGAGTCGTGCAAAGACGGCGCTTGAAGTACCGCGGTGCAGACCCGAAGCCAGGGCGATCTACCCATGAGCAGGGTGAAGCTGGGGTAACACCCAGTGGAGGCCCGAACCGGTGTGGGTTGAAAACCGCTCGGATGACTTGTGGGTAGGGGTGAAAGGCCAATCAAGCCTGGAGATAGCTGGTTCTCCCCGAAATCTATTGAGGTAGAGCCTCGAGAATTGTTAGCAGGGGGTAGAGCGACTGGATGGGCGCGGGGGCCAGAGCGGCCTACCAACCCCAACCAAACTCCGAATACCTGTCTAATGGACCTCGGGAGGCAGTCGTTGAGCGATAATGTCCAACGGCGAGAGGGAAAGAACCCAGAGCCACAGCTAAGGCCCCGAAGTGGCCGCTCAGTATAGCGAAGGATGTGTCCGTGCCGTGACAACGAGGAGGTTGGCTTAGAAGCAGCCATTCCTTTAAAGAGTGCGTAATAGCTCACTCGTCCAGCGTGGATGCGCCGAGAATGGTCGGGATTAAGCGGCCCGCCGAAGCTTGGCCTTGTTGCGTAAGCAACAGGGGTAGGGGAGCGTTCTGGAAGCTGTGAAGGGACCGTGGCAAACGTTGTCCTGGAGCGACCAGAAGTGAGGATGCCGGAATGAGTACGCGCAAATCTGGGTGAAAACCCCAGACACCGGAAACCCAAGGGTTCCTGCGCCATGGCAATCAGCGCAGGGTGAGGCGGATCCTAAGGTGAGGCCCCAGAGGCGTAGCCGATGGACAACGGGTTGAAATTCCCGTCCCGCCGTACCGTGATGAACCACAGAGGGACACTGGAACAAAGCGAGATCGGTCTTGTGGATTGACCGTCGAATGGTGTAGGCCACCTTAAAAATGGCCGAGACCGTACCGAAAGTGCTTCGCCGCAAGGCAAGCGCAATTCTCGTGGAGTCGACAGGCGAGAAAAGCTCTGTGGGGAGCGGTGCGACGTCCGTACCGGAAACCGACACAGGTGGGTGAGGCGAGCAGCCTCAGGTGAACGAGTGAAACGTGGTCAAGGAACTCGGCATAATGATCCCGTAACTTCGGAAGAAGGGATGCTCGAGAAGGTGACATGAACAGTGAAGCTTTCTCGAGTCGCAGATAATCGGCCCAAGCGACTGTTTAGCAAAAACACAGGTGTGTGCCAAGCCGCACAAGGCGCCGTATACACACTGACGCCTGCCCGGTGCCGGAAGGTTAAGGGGAGAGGTTAGCCGCAAGGCGAAGCCTTGAGCCGAAGCCCCGGTAAACGGCGGCCGTAACTATAACGGTCCTAAGGTAGCGAAATTCCTTGTCGGGTAAGTTCCGACCTGCACGAATGGCGTAACGACTTGGGCACTGTCTCGACCACGTGCTCGGCGAAATTGCAGTCTCGGTGAGGATTCCGAGTCCCCGCGACAGGACAAAAAGACCCCATGCACCTTTACTGCAGCTTGTCATTGGACGTTGCACATCGCTGTGTAGCATAGGTGGGACCCGTTGAACCTTGGGCGCTAGCTCGAGGGGAGGGAACAGTGAAATACCACCCTGCGTCGTGCGACGCCCTCACTGAGAAGGGAAAACCCCTTCCAGGACCGTGGCAGGTAGGCAGTTTGACTGGGGCGGTCGCCTCCGAAACAGTAACGGAGGCGCGCGCAAGGTTGGCTCAGCGCGGACGGTACTCGCGCCTATAGAGTGTAACGGCAAAAGCCAGCCTGACGGTGAGATCGACGGATCGAGCCGCCACGAAAGTGGGCCGTAGTGATCCGGTAGCCCGGTGTGGAGCGGCTATCGCGCAACGGATAAAAGGTACGCTGGGGATAACAGGCTTATCGCATCCGAGAGTTCACATCGACGATGCGGTTTGGCACCTCGATGTCGGCTTATCACATCCTGGGGCTGGAGAAGGTCCCAAGGGTCCGGCTGTTCGCCGGTTAAAGTGGTACATGAGCTGGGTTCAGAACGTCGTGAGACAGTTCGGTCTGTATCCGTCGTGGGCGTTGGAGAGTTGAGGGGAGCGGACTCTAGTACGAGAGGACCGAGTCGGACGACCCGCTCGTGTCCCGGCTGTCCTGCCAAGGGCAACGCCGGGTAGCGATGGTTGGCTGTGATAACCGCTGAAAGCATCTAAGTGGGAAGCACGCCCCAAGATGAACTCTCCCGAGGCCTTGAGCCTCCTAAAGGGCCGGGGAAGACTACCCCGTCGATAGGCCGCACGTGGACGCCCCGCAAAGGGTTCCAAGCGCAGCGGTCCTAATCGCCCGTGTGGCTTGACTACTCCCAATGGCTTCCGCTGTTGGGGACCAAGCACACTGCAAGCAGAACGTACGATCTTGATTGAAGATCCATAAATACCATCTACCAAATCCTCCGTCGTCATTCCTCTTTCTTTTTTTTGTCGTTGTTTGTCGTTCTTTGACAACCGATTTCGCTGGCGACTAGAGCGTAGGGGCCACACTCGTTCCCATTCCGAACACGATCGTTAAGCCCTACAGCGCCGATGGTACTCCGCTCGCGAGAGCGCGGGAGAGTAGGCCGTCGCCGGCACCCCCTGGTCTCCGACCACCCGGTCGCTGACCTTCAAATGCCTCAGCCTTTTGGCTGAGGCATTTGTACATCCGGACTAACGCTCGACAGCTTGACGGCATCACAGCCGTTTTGACCCGGCCGCTATCGAGCCGTCCCGCTGTCCCGCCGTCCAGCGCCTTCTTCCTACCAGTCTGTGCCTCGAGCGGGTATCGTCACCGTCGCCGGAAAACCCAACGCGGGCAAGTCGACGCTGCTCAATCGCATCGTCGGCGAAAAGCTCGCGATCGTCAGCCCCAAGCCGCAGTCCACGCGCGATCGCATCGTCGGCATCCACTCCACCGCCGACGCGCAGATCGTCCTCCTGGACACGCCGGGGCTCCTCGATCCGCGCTACGCGCTCCAGCGCGCCATGCGCGCTACGGCCCTCGCCGCGCTGCGCGACGCCGACGTCATTCTCTATCTCGTCGACGCCACCTCCGGCGAGCCGGAGTCACTGGTCGCCGTGGCCGGCCTCGACCGCCCGCCGCGCGCGGCCGTCGTGCTGGCGATGAACAAGCTCGATCTTCTCAGCTCGGCTGACCGTACCGCGATGGCGGCCCGCATTCCCGATGCGGCCCTTGTCAGCGCGGCCACCGGAGAGGGCATCGACGCGCTCGTCGCTCGCCTGGCTTCGCTTCTTCCCGAGAGCCCTTTTCTCTACCCGGAAGACGAGCTCAGCACCCAGACGGTGAGATTCTTTGCGGCCGAGCTGGTCCGTGAGACGGCCTTCGAGCAGCTCGATGAAGAGTTGCCATATGGGGTGGCGTGCGTCATCGAGGAGTTCCGAGAATCGCAAACGCCGGTGTACATTCGAGCGGTCCTCCATGTCGAGCGCGACAGTCAGAAGCGCATCCTCATCGGCTCGGGGGGCCGGCGGATTCGCGACATTGGGCGCGACGCCCGCCGGAAGATCGAGACGCT
Organism: uncultured Gemmatimonadaceae bacterium; assembly: GCA_963757185.1. Taxonomy (GTDB): domain Bacteria; phylum Gemmatimonadota; class Gemmatimonadetes; order Gemmatimonadales; family Gemmatimonadaceae; genus JAQBQB01. Next base: position 243,180 of record CAVWQI010000010.1, on the reverse strand, counting down.
CGTGGGGTCGCCCGTTTACCTCGACCTGTGGGTCAAGGTCCTACCAAACTGGCGACGCAATCCGAGCGCGCTCGCGCGGCTTGGTTACACGATTCCCGAGGACAGATCCCCATGACGACGCGTCCGCCCGAGCAACTGCTCGCCATTCTGGTCTGCCCGAAGTGCAAGGGCGATCTCGAATTCATCGAGACCGAATCGGTGCTCGTTTGCCACAAGTGCCGGCTGCGCTACGCCGTGCGCGACGGGATTCCAGTCATGCTCATCGACGAGGCGACGCCGTTCTGACGAAGTTGGTCTCAGCGCGTCGCCGGCTGTCGTTCCGCCGCGGCCGCCTCCTGTGGGTGCCGTTGCTGGTCGCCGCCATCGCTTTCCCCGCTCCGCGCGCGCGCAGAGCGGGAATGGAGCGCAGGGCGGTTTGGATTTTCTGCTCCCGATAGGCGCGCGCACGGTCGGGATGGGTCAGGCGGGCACCGCGCTCGCCGTTGGCTCCGACGCGCTCTGGTGGAATCCCGCTTTGATCGCCCGCGGTCCGCGCGAGGCGTCGATGCAGATCACGCAGACGCTCGCGACGCAGACCGGTGCCGACCTCGGAGTCTCGGTCATCTACGGCGTGCCGCGCGTGGGAGCGGTGGGACTCAGCCTGCGCTACCTCAACTACGGCGAGCAGGACGCGGCCGACTCGAACCAGCAGCTGACCGGCAAGTTCGCGCAGACGGGGACGATCCTCGCCGCCACTTTCGCGGCGCCGTTCGGCGACCGGTTCGCGTTCGGCCTCACCGCGAAGCTCCTCCGAATCGGCTTCCCATGCACGGGCGATTGCTCATTCACGATCGGCAATACGGCATCACCACAAACCGGCGCGCTGGATCTCGGGGCGCAGTATCTGGTGACGGACGACTCGGTCGTGACGGTCGGCGCAGCGGTTCGGAACGTCGGGTTCAAGCTGCAGGTAAACGACACGCCGCAGGCGGACGCGCTGCCCGGCCGGTTGTACCTGGGCTTCGCCGCGGCGCCAAAGTTCGCCCAGCTGCCGAAAGACGTGCGGGTGCGCGCGGCCGCCGATCTTGTGTGGCGGCTCTCGGACGCCGGCACGCCGGGGCTCAACCTTGGCGGTGAGCTATCGTTCATGGAACGGTATCAGCTGCGTGGAGGCTACGTGGTGAATGGGCCGACGGGATCGGGGCTCACGTTCGGTGCGGGCATCTCGACGGGGAGGCTGCACATCGACCTCGCGCGGATGCTGAACGACGTCAGCCAGCAGTCCGGCGTGACGCCCACGTACGTCGCATTGAGATATCTCTATTGATGCCGCTGCGAACCGCCGGACGAATAGCCGCGATCTTTTCACTGGCGGCGGGAATCACCGCGCTCTTTAGCGGTCCCGCTCGCGCGCAGGGCCTCGCCGGCGTGGAGCCCGCGGGCGTGACGCGGGCCGAGCGCGCGGCGCCCGACTCATCGCTCACGTTTCGAGTCGATTCGGTCCGGCGCACCACGCCCGGCATCTCTGACATGGGCCTCCGGCGTCTCGCCCCGATCGGGTCGGCCATCGTTCCGGGGATCGGGCAGCTCGCCCTCGGCAACCAACGCTTCATCGTCTACACCGCCGCGGAGTTGGTCGGGTGGTGGCGGCTCAGCAAGAGCTGGCACGAGCAGTCGCAGCAGGAGGCGGCGTTCAAAGCGATCGCGCGCACGGTCGCGCGATCTCACTTCTCGAGCGCGCCGCCCGACGGCGCCTGGTCGTACTACGAGAGCATGCGAGACTTTCTCGAGAGCGGCGTCTATTCGATGAACAACAACGGGACGGTCGTTCCCGAGACCGACTCGCTGACGTACAACGGCCATCTTTGGCAGCAGCTGCTGGCGACGAACGCCACGACGAGCGCGGCGTTGGCCGCGTACGAGGCGCAGGCGGTCAAGCCGAATTTCCAGTGGTCCTGGCGGAACGCGCAGCTGCAGTACGACCAGTACATCCGGACGACCGACAAGCGCAACGACGCGGCCCACGCCGCGGTTCAGGATCTGCTCTTCATCGCCGCGAACCACGTGCTGAGCATGGTCGACGCGTTCGCGACGTTCCGGTTGCAGATTCGTCCTGAAGCCGGGGGGGGCGGACGGCCGGGCGCGTCGCTCAGTGCGAGCGCGCGCTGGTGACCGGTTTCATCCGGGTGACGGCCGCGAACCGCGGGCGGGCGCTGGAACTGTCCGCGCGTCTTCGTTTGATTTGATTCGAGTTCGCGCCTGCAACGGGCGCGCTTCTTCACGCCGCTCCACCCCGCCGACGACGCAATAGAGTGGCTACCGTTAGCGCGATCCTGTTTTCCGGCGAAGGCGCCGCGCCGCTCGAGCCAATCGACCGATGGCTCGCGGCGCTCAACGTCCCCGTCGTCGCGCTCACGGACGTCGACGCGCTGATGTCGATCGCGCTCCGCAGCCGTCCGCGCGTGGTCGTGTTCGACGCACGGAACGCCACGCCGCGGATTCTCGACGCGCTGCGTCGGCTCAAGTCGGACTCGTATACCGGCATCGTGCCGGCCGTTGCTCTCGTCGGAGACGACAGCTCGATGTTTCAGGCCGCCTTCGAGGCCGGCGCCGACGAGGTCATTCGCAACGCCACTTCGCCGAACGAAATCGCGGTACGCCTGGCGGCCGTTCTGCACCGGTCGGATCGGGACCTGTATGTGCATCCGTCCACACGCCTGCCCGGCGCGGTGGAGATCGAGGGGGACATCGGCCGCCGCCTCGAGTCAGGCGCGCTGTTCGCCGCCTGCTACGCCGACCTCGATCACTTCAAGGAGTTCAACGACCGATACTCTTACCACGAGGGGGATCGCGTCATCAGGATTCTCGCGCAGATCCTCCACGACGTGGTGAAGGGTCAGTGTCACGAGCACGGGTTCGTGGGGCACATCGGCGGCGACGATTTCATCTTCATCGTGCCGCTGCCGGACGTGAACGTGGTGTGCGAGGAGATCGTTTCGATCTTCGATACTCTCATTCCGTACCAGTATTCGGAGCAGGACCGGCGGGCAGGCTATTTCTTCGGCAAGGATCGCCGAGGCCAGCTTCACCGCGTACCATTGATGACGGTCTCGATCGGCGTGGTGACGAACGAGCGGCGCCGGTTCGGTCACGCGGCGCAGGTGAGCGCGCTGGCGACCGAGATGAAGAGCTACGCGAAGACGCTGCCCGGTTCGGTGTATTCGATCGACCGCCGGACCGACGCCGTGACCGAGCGCCCTGGAGAGCCGGAGCGCGCGCTGTCGCACGGCGGCGTCACGGGCAGCGGAAATGCGGAAGGAAGTGCTCGATCCGAAAGCGGAGGGAAAAAGGTCAAGTGAACGTTTCGTGTCCGGAGTGCAACTCGGTGTTCCGCGTCGATCCGGCGAAAGTACCGTCGGGCGGCGTCCGTGCGCGGTGCTCGGTGTGCGGCGGCGTCATCATCGTCGGGGCGGGCGCTCCGATCGAGGAAGAGTTCGGGCCCGCGCCGGCCGCGACACCCATGTCGCTTGGCGCTCCGCCGCCTAGCTTCTCGCCGAGTTCCGTGCCGACGCCGGCACCGGCAGCCACTCCTCCGACCCCGGCGCCACGGCTCGTTTCCACGCCAACGCCGCCACATCGCCCCTCTATCGCGACTCCGGCGGCGGCGTCACCGCCCGCGGCGATACCGTTTCCGACGCCGGCTTCCCGGCCCGCGACGCCTACTCCGACCACGCATCGGCCTGCGGCAAGCCAGCCGCCGTCAGCGCCGCCCGCGGCACCAGCCGCGTCCACGCCGATTCAGTCGGCCCCGTCGTCGCGGCCGGTTGTTTTCGCGGCCCGGGGACCATCGACCCCACCGGCATCATCGGCGCCGCGTCCGGCTCAACCGCCGTTCGCAGGACCCGCCGGTGCTCAGCGTCCGCCTCTGGCGCCTAGGCCGTCCGGTTCGATGCCCGTGCCTCCAGCGGTTGCACACGGCGGCGCGCTGCGTCCCGCGGTCAGACCCGCGCAGAGCACGCCGGCGCGACCCGCGACGCCGATCGCTCCGCGACCGGTGCCGCCCACAGCGCCCTCAGCGCCGTCAGCGCCCACAACCGGCGCGGCGGCCGGTGGGTCGCCGTCTACGCCGACGCGCGCGCCGATCAATCCGTTTCTCGCCAACGATCCGAACGCGAAGGCGCGGCGACTGGCGCGCGCGCTCGTGTCCGATCTGGTGACGTACTTCCCGCAGCGGCGCGACGAGGGCCTTCGCGATGGAACTCTGCGCGAGCTTTTTCGCGACGAGATCAAGAAGTCTCAGGAAGAGTACGTCGAACAGGTCGGCCGCGACTTCGCCGAATCGACGACGCATTTCCAAGACGCACTGAACGACATTCTCGCCGGAGGACAGCGGATCTTCTGAGGTGTCGGACCTGCGCCGATTGGGAGGTGGCGCTAGGTTGACAGAGTGTGAGCATCACGTGCGAGCCGTCCGTCGCGACCGCGGGACGGCTCGTCTCATACCCGGGAGATCGACCGATGGCGGAAAGCGAGCGAGCACGCCAGCTCAGGCAATACGCCGAGCGACTGGCGGAGCTGCGGAGGTACCTTTGACCTCGACGCTAAGCGCGAGGTGCTTCGATCGCTCGAGGAGCGGATGGCGGCGCCGGGTTTCTGGAATGACCAGCAGGCGGCACAGGCCGCGGTGCAACAGATAAAATCAGTCAAAGGCTGGGTCGAGCCGTTCGACTCGATCGGTGGCCGGATCGAGAGCGCGCGTGAGCTCGACGAGATGCTGCAGGCGGAGCCGGACGCCGAGATGGCATCCGAGCTCGATCGAGAAGCGTCGGTGTTGGGGCCCGAGATCGAGGCATTCCGACTTCGCTCGCTTCTCGCCGGCCCCGACGACCACCGCGACGCGCAGCTCGAGATAAGCGCAGGCGCCGGCGGGACCGAGGCGCAGGACTGGGCGTCGATGCTCATGCGGATGTACACCCGGTGGGCGGAGCGAAAGGGCTACGCAATCGACATCCTCGACATGAGCGACGGCGAAGAGGCCGGCATCAAGGGCGCCGTGCTCGAGATCAAAGGTCCATACGCCTTCGGGTTTCTGAAGGCCGAGATCGGCGTGCACCGGCTCGTGCGCATCTCGCCGTTCGATGCGCAGGCTCGGCGGCACACGAGCTTCGCGTCGGTATTCGTGTATCCCGTCGTCAACGACGAGATCAACATCGAGATCCGCGACGAGGACATCCGGATGGACGTCTTCCGCGCGTCGGGCGCGGGCGGTCAGCACGTCAACAAGACGAGCTCCGCGGTCCGCCTTACGCACATCCCGTCGGGAATCGTCGTGTCGTCGCAGCAGGAACGCTCGCAGCACAAGAACAAAGGCACGGCGATGAAGATGCTCAAGAACCGACTCTACCAACTCGAGGCCGAGCGGCAGGCGAAGAAAAAGGCGGAGCTCGACGCGACGAAATCGGACGTGAGCTTCGGCAACCAGATTCGCAGCTACGTCTTCCAGCCGTACACGATGGTGAACGATCACCGCACCGAACTGAAAATCCCGGACGTGCAGCGCATCATGGATGGGGACATCGACCCCTTTATCGAAGCGTACCTCACGTCGCGCGGCGGAAACGGGGCGGGGGGCGTCTAGTGAGCGACGAGGCGAACTTCGTCCGTCGCGCGCGGCGCGAGAAGCTCGACGCGCTCGTCGCGCGCGGCGTGCAGCCGTTCGCGTACGGGTTCGACCGCACGCACGCCGCGGCCGACGCGGTGCGGCTACATCCGGCGGATCAGGAGAGCGAGGGCGACGTCGTCCGCGTGGCGGGGCGCATCGTCGCGTGGCGCGCGCACGGGAAGACGACGTTCGCCCACCTCGCCGACGAGAGCGGGCGCATTCAGCTGTACTTCAAGAAGGACGCGTTGGGCGAGGAGATCTACTCGACGCTCGAGCTGTTCGACATCGGCGACGTCGTCGGCGTGACGGGGCCGCTCTTTCGAACGCGTACGGGCGAGGTGACGGTGCGCGTGACCGAAGTCTGTCTGCTCGCGAAATCGCTGCGCCCGTTGCCTTTCGGAAAAGAGGAAGAGGTCGATGGCGTGAAAGTGCGGCATTCGGGTTTCGCCGACGCGGAGCAGCGGTATCGGCAGCGGTACGCCGATCTGGCTGTCCATCCCGAAGTGCGGGCGCTTTTTCGCGCGCGCTCGAAAATGGTCGCCGAGTTTCGTCGCGTCCTCGACGAGTGGAACTACCTCGAGGTCGAGACGCCGGTGTTGCAGCCGTTGTACGGCGGGGCGCTGGCGCGGCCGTTCACGACGCACCACAACACGCTCGAGATGCCGCTCTACCTGCGGATCGCCGACGAGTTGTACCTCAAGCGGCTTGTCGTGGGCGGGTTCGACCGGGTCTACGAGATCGGGCACGACTTCCGGAACGAGGGGATCGACCGGACTCACAATCCGGAGTTCACGATGCTCGAGTTCTACGAGGCGTACGCCGACTACACGGGAATGATGTCGCGCGTGGAGACGCTGGTGACGCGGGCGGCTGCCGCCGTCAAGTCGGTCTGGTCGCCGCCGACGACGGAGGGCGCGGTGGAGCACGGCACCGAGCCGGTGCCGGAGCTGAATCCGCCGTTTCCACGCGTCGAATGGTTCCCGTCGCTCAACCGCGCGCTCGGCGCCGACGCCGCGACGCTCGGCGACGAGGAACTTCGGAACGCGGCACGGCGTGCCGGCGTACAGAAGGTGGAGTCCATGAGCCGGCCCAAAGTGCTCGACGAGATGTTCCAAACCCTGGTGGAATCGAAGCTCGTGTCCCCGACGTTCGTGGTGGACTATCCGGTCGAGCTCTCACCGCTCGCCAAGCCGAAGCGCGGCAACCCCGTGCTCACGGAGCGGTTCGAGTTGTTCGCGCGCGGGCGCGAGATGGCGAACGCGTTCAGCGAGTTGAACGATCCGATCGACCAGCGACGCCGCCTGGAGGCGCAGGCGGCACTGCGCGCCGCCGGCGACGAGGAAGCCGTCGGCGTCGACGAGGACTACCTGCGGGCGATGGAGTACGGGATGCCGCCGATGGGCGGAGTCGGGATCGGCGTGGACCGGTTGTTCATGTATCTCACGAACACGCCCAACATCCGCGACGTGATCCTCTTTCCTACGCTGCGGCCCGAGTGATGCCGGTACTCCCGTCATGATGACCCGTCTCGAGATCTCGATCGCCTGGCGCTACATGCGCAGCCGGCGTGGATCCCGCTTGCTGTCGCTCATCAGCACGATCGCGATCCTCGGCGTGGCGGTCGCGGTGAGCGCGCTCATCGTCATCATCGGCGTCATGGACGGGCTGCAGACCGACCTCCGGGAGAAGATCCTGATCGGCAGTCCGGACATTCGCGTGATGACGTACGGCGAAGACCTGGTGATGAACGACTGGAAAGGCGTGCTGGCGAAGGTGCAGCGGCAGAAGGGCGTCGTGGCTGCCGGTCCGTTCGTGCACACGCAGGCGCTCGTGCTGGCGGGCCACCACAAGTACATGGAGGGCGTGTTCGTCGAGGGATTGCCGCCCGACGGGCCAGGGGTCGCGCAGGTGACGACCATCCGTCAGCGGGCCACGTCCGGCAACTTCAAGTTCGAGACGCTCGACGGGCAGCACCGAGGAGCGGTGCTCGGGTCGAAGCTGGCGGAGAAGCTCAACGTCACGCCGGGGATCGATTCGATCACGCTGCTCAGCATCGACCAGAAGCACATCGATGCCGTCACCGGTTACCCGATGGCCAAGTCGCTGCAGCTCGAGGTGACGGGCATCTTCGACACGGGGATGTACGAATATGACAATTCGTATGTCGTCGTGTCGCTCGAGACGGCGCAGCAGCTGGCGCAGCTCGGGACCGCGGTGACCGGAATCGAGGTCAAGACGCCGACGCGGTGGGTCGCTCCGGAGATCGGACAGCAGCTGGCCGACAGCCTCGGCCCGTTGCGCGTGCTCGATTGGCACCAGCAAAACAATCAGTTGTTCAGCGCGCTCAAGCTCGAGAAGCTCGGGATGACGGTGATCCTGCTGCTCATCGTGCTGGTGGCCGCGTTCAACATCATCAGTACGCTCGTGATGGTAGTGACCGACAAGACGCGGGAGATCGGCATCCTGCGGGCGATGGGGATGCCGGGCAGGTCGATCCGCAGGTTGTTCTTCGCTCAGGGTCTCGTGATCGGCGTGGTCGGGACCGGCGCCGGGCTCGTGGTCGGGTTGGCGGCCGCGATCATCATCGGCCGCAACAAGCTCATCGCCCTCGACCCGACCATATATTTCATCGATCATCTGCCTGTCGCGACCCAGCCGCTCGATGTGACGTTCATCGTCGTCGCGAGCCTCGCGGTGGCCGCGTTGGCGACGGTCTATCCCGCGTTGCAGGCGGCACGCTTGTATCCCGTCGAGGCGATCCGACACGAATGATGGTGCTCCAGGCCGTAGAACTGGGGAAGGAATACCGCGGCGGCGACGGCGGGACGATCACCGTGCTCGACGGCGTGAACCTCGAAGTCGCTCGCGGCGAGATGCTGGCGGTCGTGGGCGCGAGCGGCGCCGGGAAGAGCACGCTGCTGCACCTGCTCGGCGCGCTCGACGAGCCGACGCGCGGCGAGGTGTTCATCAACGGCATTCGACTCCCAGGCTCGCGCGCGCGCGCCGGGAGTGACGTTTCATCCGACCGCGACAGTTCCACTTCCGGGGGGGGCGTTCGCCGGTTTCGCGAGCGGCGCGCCCGCCGGCGGCTCGCGGGCAAGCGGGACCTCGAGGTGTCGGCGCTTCGGAACCGGTCAATCGGGTTCGTGTTTCAGTTTCATCACCTGTTGCGGGAGTTTACAGCGTTGGAGAATGTCGCGATGCCGCTTCGCATCGCCGGATGGGACGAGGAGCGCGCGCATCGGCGCGCCGCCGAGCTGCTCGAGCGCGTCGGACTCGGCGCGCGAATGGAGCACCGGCCGTCTGAGCTGTCGGGAGGCGAGCAGCAGCGCAGCGCTGTCGCGCGCGCACTGGCGATCGATCCGGCCGTTGTCCTGGCGGACGAGCCGTCGGGCAACCTCGACCATACGACGAGCGAGCGGTTGCACGATTTGTTCGTCGAGTTGTCGCGCGATCTGGAGATCGCGATGGTGATCGCGACGCACAACCGATCGCTGGCGGCGCGCGCAGACCGCACTCTGCTGTTGGAGGACGGCCATCTCACGCCGACCGACGTCCGGGAGGTTGTTCCCTGATGGTCTGCGACGTTTGCAAGGAGCGCGATGCGGCGGTGCACCTGACGACGATCGAGGACAACGCCGTGCACCAGTTGCATCTCTGTGAAAAGTGCGCGGCCGAGCGGGGGGTCGAGACGCCGGCGGCGGCGCCCAACCATCCGCTGGGCGAGTTCCTGCACGACGTCCAGCAGCAGGTCGCGCTGACCGGACTGACGTCGGGGGGGGCGAATCGGCGCGGTGTCCGTTTTGCAACACCACCATGGCTGATTTTCGGACGACTGGCCGCTGGGGGTGCGCGCGCTGTTACACCAATTTCGAAGCGGCAATTCGCGAACTTCTGCGCCGCGTGCAGGGGAATCACCGGCACGTGGGACGCGCCTATCGCCCGCCGATGGGCGAGGCGCTCGAGCGCGTCGCCGCGATTGGTGAGCTTCGTGAGCGGCTTCGCCGCGCGATCGAGAGCGAGCAGTTCGAGCTCGCCGCGGATTTGCGCGACAAGATTCGGGTAATCGAATGACCGTGGATCTCTCTCTGCTGCCGGACGGCGGCGTCGGTTGGCTGGACGCGTCGGGGCAGCACTCGGACATCGTACTCTCGACCCGCATTCGCCTCGCGCGAAACGTCGAGGGCTACGCGTTCACAGGACGCGCGCGCGACGGGGAGCGGTTGCGCGTGCTGTCGCAGGTGCGCGAGGCCGTGACGTCGATCCCGGCGATGGCCGACTCGGTCATGTACCGGCTGGACGAGCTGGGGTCGACCGCCCGGTCGCTGCTGCACGAACGCCACCTCGTGAGCAAAGAGTTGGCGGGGTTGGAGCCGCCGCATCCGCTGCGGACGGGGGCGGCGGTCTTTTTGGCCGACGGCCTCGGCGTGATGGTGAACGAGGAGGACCATCTCCGGCTGCAAGCTCTGCGCTCGGGATTTGCATTGCAGGAGGCGTACGCCGCGATCGACAAGCTGGATCGCGAACTGGGCTCACGCGTGCCGTACTCGTATCATGGGGAATTCGGGTTCCTGACCGCATGTCCGACGAACGTGGGTACCGGCCTCCGGGGCTCTGTCCTCATTCACCTGCCCGGTCTCGTTCTCACGAAGGAGATCGCGAAGGTGCTCAACAGCCTGCAGCAGATGGGGCTGACCTACCGCGGACTGTATGGGGAGGGAAGCGAGGTCGTAGGCAACTTCTTCCAGATCTCCAACCAGACCACGTTGGGGCGTTCGGAGGAGGAACTCCTCGACCAACTGTTGCGCGTCGTCGGGCACGTCGTCGAACGAGAGGCGGAGGCTCGCCGTGTTCTGCTCCGAGACGCCGGTTATATTATCGAGGACAAGCTTTGGCGCGCATACGGCACGCTTCGATACGCTCGCAGCCTCACGTTCGACGAGGCGATGAATTACCTCAGCGGCGTTCGGCTGGCCGTCGGGCTGAAACTGATCTCCTCGCTAAGTGTATATACCCTCAACAAGCTCCTGATCTTTTCGCAGGCCGCGCACCTGGCGTACGCAGAAGGCGGCGGTGGCCGGGCGCTGACGGAAAGCGAGACCAATTTGGCGCGAGCGCGCTACGTGCGTCGCGCGCTCGAAGAGGAAACGGGCTCTGTTGGGTGACCATGACGGTCACCAGGATGTGAGGGGAGAATGAACGGCTACAACTTCACCGAGCGCGTACGCAAGGTCCTCGCGATGGCCCGCGAGGAAGCTGCGCGACTGCACCACGAATACGTGGGCACCGAGCACATTCTGCTCGGACTGATTCGCGAAGGTGAAGGAGTCGCCGCACAGGTGCTCCAGAACCTCAGCGTCGAGCTGGACGACATCCAGCAGAAGATCGAAGAGACGGTCAAGAAGGGCAAAGCCGGGCAGACGACTGGTCCCGACCTTCCCTATACGTCGCGCGCCAAGAAGGTCCTCGAATTGGCGATGGCCGAAGCGCGCGATCTCAATCACAGCTACGTCGGCACCGAGCACCTCCTGCTTGGGCTTCTCCGTGAGGAAAAGGGGATTGCGGCGCAGGTGTTGACCGACGCGGGCGTCAATTTAGACGCCGCCCGCGCCGAGACACTGCGCATCCTCGGCACGGAGATGCCTCAGGGGGGCGGACAGCAGCCGGCCGGCGCCGCGCCCGCGGCGACTCCGCCGAAGGGCGAGAAGAAGTCCAAGACACCGGCGCTCGACCATTTCTGCCGCGACCTCACGCAGCTTGCGGCCGAAGGGCAGCTCGATCCGACGATCGGGCGCGCCAAGGAAATTCAGCGCGTGATGGAAGTGCTCACGCGCCGCAAGAAGAACAACCCGGTCCTCATCGGGGAACCCGGCGTCGGCAAGACGGCGATCGTCGAGGGACTCGCGCAGCTCATCGCCAACGGCGAGTGCCCGGAGTCGCTCCGCGACCACCGCGTGCTGTCGCTCGACATGGCGGCGGTCATCGCGGGCACGAAGTATCGCGGCCAGTTCGAGGAACGCCTCAAGGCCGTGATGAACGAGATCGCGCAGAACAAGCAGATCATCCTGTTCATCGACGAGCTGCACACGCTCGTCGGCGCGGGCGCGGCCGAAGGCGCGATCGACGCGAGCAACATGTTGAAGCCCGCGTTGGCGCGCGGAGAGCTGCAGTGCGTCGGCGCGTCGACGCTCAACGAGTATCGCAAGTACATCGAGAAGGACGGCGCGCTCGAGCGCCGTTTCCAGACCGTGATCGTGGATCCACCTTCGGTCGACGAGACCGTGGAGATCCTGCGTGGCCTTCGCAAGAAGTACGAAGACCACCACAAGGTCACGATTCCCGACGTCACGCTCGTCTCGGCCTCCAAGCTGTCGGAGCGCTACATCACCGACCGGTTCCTGCCCGACAAGGCGATCGATGTGATCGACGAGGCGGGCGCGCGGGCCCGGCTCGCGGCGCAGGCGCCGCCGCCGGAAGTCGCCGCGCTCAAGGCCGATCTCGAGAAGGTGAACACGGAAAAGGAAGCCGCCGTTCGCGACCAGAACTTCGAGCGCGCCGCGTCGCTGCGCGACAAGGAGCGCGAGATCCAGGGCGGCATCAAGCAGAAGCAGTCGGAATGGGAAGCGCGGCGTCAGTCGCACCGCCCTGTGCTGGGTGAAGAGGAGATCGCGTTCATCGTGAGCCGGTGGACCGGCATTCCGGTGACGCGCCTTCAGGAAGCCGAGACGTCACGCTTGCTCCGCATGGAGGACGAACTGCACGAGACCGTGATCGGCCAGGACGAGGCGATCAAGGCGATCTCGAAGGCGATTCGTCGCAGCCGCGCGGGACTCAAGGATCCGCGGCGTCCCATCGGGAGCTTCGTGTTCTCGGGGCCGACCGGTGTGGGCAAGACGGAGCTGGCTCGCTCGCTCGCGAAGTTCCTGTTTGCCGACGAGAGCGCGCTGATTCGCGTCGACATGAGCGAATACATGGAGAAGTTCTCCGTGTCGCGGCTCATCGGCGCGCCTCCGGGCTACGTGGGCTACGAGGATTCTGGTACGCTCACGAAGGCCGTGCGTCGCAAACCGTACAGCGTGATCCTGCTCGACGAGATCGAGAAGGCGCACCCGGACGTGTTCAACATCCTGCTGCAGGTGCTGGACGAAGGTCACCTGACCGACAACTACGGCCGCGTGATCGACTTCAAGAACACCGTCGTGATCATGACCTCGAACGTCGGCGCGCGCGACCTCAGCAAGTCCAAGGCGCTCGGCTTCACGTCGGGCGACGACAAGGCGAACTGGGAGCGTCGCGCGGAGAAGGTCCGGGACGAGTTGAAGATCGTATTCAACCCGGAGTTCCTGAACCGCCTCGACGATGTCATCGTCTTCCATCCGCTCAGCCGCGAGCACATCGCGTCGATCGTGGGTGTGCTGCTCAAGGACATTCGCCGCCGGCTGTCGGAGGAGGATCTCAGCCTCCGGCTCACCGATTCGGCGACGGACTTCCTCGTCAAGCATGGCTACGACGAGCAGTATGGCGCGCGGCCGTTGAAGCGGGCGATCCAGAAATTCATCGAGGACCCGCTGTCGGAAAAGATTCTGATGGGCGAGTTCTCGCGCGGGGACGAGTTGGAGGTCGACGCAGCCGCGGATGGCGAGCACCTCGATTTCCGCGTACTGACCGGCTCGACACAAGCGTAAAGAATTCGAAGTCTTGCACCCGGCAGGAGCCCGCGATTTGCGGGACCTGACCGGGTGTTTTTTGTGTATATTGCGGGATTATGCGACCTGCGCGCCTACTAGCCAGCTTCATCGGCGTGGTCGCGGCCCTCCCGGCCGTCCATGCTCAACAGCCATCGCCAGCCGCTGCGAGTGCCGCGACAGGACCCTGTGCGACTCCCGACAGCGTCGCGTTTCGCGGCCTGTCCCGGATCCCGGAAGGGGATGTCAGGTCGGACATTGGAATCGCACCAAAGTCGACGATCAGCGGGCGGATCGTCACCCAGGCCCTCAAGAACCTCTACGCCACGAACAACTTCGAGGCGAACGGGACGGCCGTCTGCGAGATCATCGACGGCAAGAGCGTCCTGATCTTCAACCTCACCGAGCGGCGGATTCTCAGCGAGGTTTCGGTCGTCGGAGCTGAAAAGGTGTCCGCGTCGTCCGTGAAGGACCGGGTGGACATCTTGATCGGAAAGCCGATCAACCCGGCGCAGGTCGCGAAGGACGTCGCCCGAATCGATTCGCTCTACCAAGCAGAGGGTTATTTCCTGGCCAAAGTGGTCGTGGACACCGTCAAGAACGGCGCCGCGACCACTCTCGTTTTCCGGGTCGACGAGGGGCGCCGACTGGCGATTTCGGGCGTTCAGGTCGAGGGGAACAAGGCCCTGACGACGAAGCAGATCGTCGGCGCGATGAGCACCAGCCCTGAGGGCTTCTTCTGGTGGAACAAGGGTGAGTTCGACCAGGACAAGTTCAACGAGGATATTTCCAAGTCGATTCCGGAGCTGTACGCCTCGCACGGCTACATCGACATGCAGGTGGTGAAGGACACCCTCATCGTCGATCGGAAGGAGGGAAAGGCGCTGGTTCGCCTGACCGTCCAGGAAGGGCCCCAATACCGGATCGGGAGCTTCGAGGTCAACGGCTCGAAGGTATTCTCGAGCGACCAGATCGCGCTGTTCTATCCCTTCGGAGAACGAAGCAAGACGATGGGACAGGTAGCGAAGGGAATCCTGGGCCGAGGCGCGGCTCCTAAAGGGGTCTTCGACCAGTCGGCGTGGGACGCGGCGACAGACAGGGTCCGCGACGCCTACGAGGACCAGGGCTACATCTACGCGAGCATCGCCCCGGTCGTCGAGCGCCACAAAGTGGGCGCCGATTCCGTCCCGACTGTCGATCTGCGCTGGGAGATCGACGAGCGCACACCGGCGATCATCAACCGCGTGGACATCCTCGGCAACGACGTCACGACTGAAACGTGCATTCGCGATCAGCTGTTCGTCGTGCCGGGCGACGTGTTCAACAAGCAGCGTTTCATCGACAGCTATCGAAACATCGCCAACCTCGGGTTCTTCGAGCAGGACATGCCCGTCCCCGAGACGCGGCCGATCAACGACAAGGGCGACATCGACCTGATTTTCCACGTCAAGGAGAAGCGCACCGGAAACGTGAACTTCGGCGCGTCGGTGGGTCAGGGCACGGGCCTCGGTGGATTCGTCGGCTTCGATCAGCCGAACCTCTTCGGCGAGTGCAAACGCGGCTCGCTGCAGTGGCAGTTCGGTCAGTACATCAAAGACTTCTCGATGAGCTACAGCGATCCCCGCATCAAACAGTCGAACGTGTCGGGGACGATTTCGGCTTATCACCAACAGTCGCGCTTCATCATCCGCGACATCGGCCAGTCCGTCACGACGGGCGGCCAGCTGCAGTTCGGCTTCCCCGTGTTCAACTCCCGGTCGACCCGGTTCTACACGAGCTACGGCGGCGAGAAGGTGAAATACGGCGGCGACGGACTGGTGGCGACGATCCAATGCAACGGCTGTTTCCGGTCGACGCTCGGCATGCAGCTCGACCACGACACGCGGCTGGGAATGCCGTTCCCGGTGGCCGGCGTCCATGAGAACGTGTCGCTCCAGCTCAACGGCGGTCCGCTCGGCGGAACGGCGAGCTTCCAGCGTCTCACGACGGAGATGCACGGGTACACGCCGATCGCCACGCTCGGAAAGTCGATCGGTGCGGAGCCGGCGCAGGTGGTCCTCGGGCTGACGGCCAAGGCGGGCGCGGTGTTCGGAGATCCGGGACCGTTCTTCGTCTCCCAGTCGTTCACGATGGGCGGCGTGCAGTACGGCGAGCCTCTGCGCGGCTACCCCGAGTTCTCGATCACGCCGTTCGGGTACGTCCCCAACGCGGATCAGCTCCAAGCGCAGCGGTCGTCATTCGGCAACGCCTTTTTCCGGGCGACGGCGGAGCTGGGAATTCGCATGAACCAGCAGCTCTACTTCGACACCTTCTACGATGCGGGCAACCTGTGGCAGCGTCCCCGCGACTTCGACCCGACGCAGTTGTTCCGCGGCGCCGGTTTCGGCGCGTCGCTGGTGACGCCGCTGGGTCCTCTCGGGGTCGATTTGGGATACGGGTTCGACAAGACCAATTCGCTGGGTCAGCCGGCACCGGGTTGGCAGGTGCACTTCAAGTTCGGCAACATCTTCTAAAAAGCGAGTTTACTAATGTACTCGATCGTGCGCGCGACCTTGGTTGCGCTCGTTCCCACTGTCGGCCTAGTCGCGGTCGGCCGCGCGCAGGGGCCGATGAAGATCGCCTATGTCAACACATCTGCTCTCATGGAGGCGGCTCCGGGGCGCGATTCCGCGACGGCCATTCTCCAGCGTGAAGGCAACGCGTTCGAGGCGCAGCTGGCGAAGCTTCGGGATTCCGTCAACGCGCGGTTGACGAAGTTCCAGAAGGACGAGCCGACGATGACGCCCGCCCAGAAGGACAAGGAGACGAAGGCGCTCCAGGCGCTCGAGCAGGATCTTCAAACCAAGAACACGCAGTTCCAGCAGCAGTACGACCAGCGCAAGCAGGAAGTGCTGGCGCCGATCACCGACATGGTGAAGAAGGTGCTCGACGATCTGCGCGAAGAAGGCAACTACTCGATGATCCTCATGAACGATCCGGGACAGACCCCGATCGTGTCGGCGGACAAGAATCTGGACATCACGGACAAGGCGATTTCGCGCTTGCGGGCCACCAAGGCGCCGGTGATTCCAGCCGCCGCCAAGGGCGGAGCCCCAGCCGCGCCTGCCGGCGTGACGAAGCCGAGACCGCCGACGCGGTGACGGACGACCCGACGACCAAGTCGAGGACGATCAGCGGCGGTGAGGGCGGTGTCGTCCTCACCGCCGCGGCTATTGCGGAGGCAGTCGGCGGCCGGTTGATCGGCGATCCGGCGGCGACCATCCGCGGCGTGGCGCCATTGGACCGCGCCTGTCCCACGGATCTGAGCTTCCTCGGCGCCGCCAAGTACGCGGCGGCGTTCAGCGCGTCGCGGGCCGGCGTGGTGCTCGTGTCGCCCGAGTTGGCGGAGACGCCGGGGCAGGCGAGCCGCGTGGTGGTCGACCAGCCGCAGGAGGCGCTGCTCTCGTTGCTGCCGCGGTTTCATCGCCCGGCCGAGGCGGAAGTTGGTGTGCATCAAACGGCGATCATCGGGCGCGGAGCGCGGTTGGGCCGGGACGTCTCGATCGGGCCCTACGCGGTCATCGGCGATCGCGCCGCACTCGGCGATCGCGTCATCGTCGGCGCGCACTCGGTTGTCGGCGAAGGAGTGGAAATCGGCGACGACTCGCGCGTCTATCCCGCGGTAACGATCTACGCCGGATCGCAGATCGGTCGGCGCGTGATCGTCCACGCGGGGGCCAGAATCGGCTCCGACGGATTCGGCTACGTGCAGAAAGGGGGGGCGGCGCGCACCTCAAGATCCCGCACGTCGGGCGATGCCTGATCGAGGACGACGTCGAAATCGGCGCCAACTCGACGATCGACCGCGGGAGCATCGACGACACGGTCGTCGGGGCGGGGACGAAGATCGACAACCTCGTGCAGATCGCCCACAACGTCCGCATCGGAAAACTGTGCCTCATCATGGCGCAAGTGGGGATCGCCGGGTCGGCGCGCGTGGAGGACGGCGCGATGCTCCTGGGGCAGGTGGGCGTGTCCGGGCACCATACGATCGGCGCCGGGGCTCGCCTTGCTGCGCAAGCCGGTGTCTTTGGCGATATTCCTGCCGGTGAAACGTGGTCCGGTTATCCGGCGCGCCCCCACAAGGAGGCGCTGCGGGCCCAAGCCGCGTTGTTCAAGCTTCCCAGCCTCATTCGCCGCATCGAGCGCCTGCTCGATTCCACACCCGATACAAAATGAATCGTCGCACGATTGCTCACCCGGTGTCGCTCGACGGGGTCGGGCTGCACCTGGGGGAACCGTGCTGCCTGCAATTCCATCCGGCGCCGAGCGGCGCCGGCATCAGCTTCAGGCGGATTGATCTCGAAGGGGCGCCGACGATTCCGGCGCTCGCCGAGCACGCGCTGCTCACGGAACGGCACACGCAGCTCGGGAACGATCCGGTGTCGGTGCATACGGTGGAGCACGTGCTCGCGGCCGTCGCGGGCTGTGGATTCGACGACGTCGAGATTCGGTTGGATGGGCCAGAGCCGCCGATCATGGACGGCAGCGCGGCGCCGTTCGTCGACGCTCTCGTGACCGCCGGCGTGCTGGAGCAACCGGGCGAAGTGCAGTACCTCGTGCTACGCAAGCCGATGACGTTCGCCGACGGCGAGTCGCGCTATGACGTGACTCCCTCGCGCGAGCTCGAGTTGGACGTGACGATCGACTTTCCGCATCCGATGATCGGCGTGCAGCGTTGCTCGTACCGCCCCGCCCGCGACGCGTTCGCCACGGAGATCGGTCCGGCGCGGACGTTCGGTTTCGTACGCGAGGTCGACGCGCTCCGGTCGATGGGGCTCATTCAGGGCGCGTCGCTCGAGAACGCGGTCGTCCTCGACGACACGGCGGTGGTGGGCGGGGGCTCGCCGCTGCGTTGGCCCGACGAGTTCGTGCGACACAAGACCCTGGATTGCCTGGGGGATCTCGCCCTCGCCGGGATGCGAGTACGGGCGCGGGTCAGGGCGATCAAGCCGAGTCACCGCGGGACGGTTCAACTGGTTCGGGCGATGCAAGACGCCGCGAAGGAGAAGACCGTGATCGAGATCGAAGACATCATGAAGGCATTGGCGCACCGATATCCCTTTCTGCTCGTGGATCGGATCCTCGAGATGGACGAAAAGCGCGTCGTCGGACTCAAGAACGTCACGATCAACGAGCCGTTCTTTCAGGGGCACTTCCCGGGTCATCCGATCATGCCCGGCGTACTGATCATCGAAGCGATGGCGCAGGTCGGCGGGATGCTGCTCATGGGCTCCGTGCCCGATCCGTCGTCGAAGGTCGTGTATTTCACGTCGCTCAACAACGTGAAGTTCCGGCGGCCGGTGAGGCCTGGCGACCAGATTCGGTTCGAGCTCGAGGTGCTGCAGGTGCGCGGAATGATGTGCAAGATGTCCGGTGTCGCGAAGGTGGATGGTCAGGTCGTCTGCGAGGCGGAGATGGGCGCGGTGGTGCGAGACAAATGAGCGCATTGATTCACCCGAGCGCGATCGTGCATCCGAGCGCCGTCGTCGCCGACGACGTCGAGATCGGGCCGTTCGCGATCGTGGGAGAGAACTGCACGATCGGTCCCGGCTCCGTGATCGCGACGCGCGCCGTCCTCGAGCGCAACGTCTGCCTCGGCCGCGACGTGAAGGTCGGCGTGGGCACGGTGCTCGGCGGCGATCCGCAGGATCTCAAGTACAAGGGCGAGCCGACGACGGTGGAGATCGGCGACGGCACGGTGATCCGCGAGTACACAACGATCAACCGCGGCACGACGCAGTCGTTCAAGACGACCGTGGGGAAGCACTGCTTCCTGATGTCGTACGTGCACCTGGCGCACGATTGTCACATCGGCGACGGCGTGATCATCTCGAACGGCACGCAGTTGGCCGGGCACGTCACGATCGACTCGAAGGCGATCTTGAGCGGCCTCGTCGCCGTACACCAGTTCGCGACGATCGGCGGCTACTGCTTCATCGGCGGATGCTCGCGCGTGGCGAAGGACGTTCCGCCGTACGTGAAAGCGGTGGGCAACCCGATCAAGCTGTATGGCCTCAACACCAAGGGTCTCGAGCGAAACGGGATTCCCGAAGAGGTGCGCCGAGAGCTCAAGCGCGCCTACCGGCTGTTCTTCAAGTCGGGGTTGAATCTCACGCAGGCGCGCGAGCGGGCGGCTGCCGAGCTTCACCCATATCCGCAGATCAGCGAGTTCCTCGCGTTCTTCGACCGCAGCGACCGCGGATCGGTGGTGGGATGACGATCCGGGTCGGGGTCGTCGGCGCGGGAGCGCTCGGCTTTCACCACACGCGAATTCTGCGCGACGTACCGGGGGCGACGCTCGTCGGATTTAACGACTCGGATTCGGCGCGGGCGGCGACGGTCGCGTCGGAGTTGGGCGTGAAGGCGTTCGCGTCGTTGGACGCGCTGCTGGACGACGTCCAGGCGGTCACGATCGCGGTGCCGACGCCCGCGCATTTCGCGGTGGCCGCGCCGGCGCTCGAGCGGGGACTTCACGTGCTGGTCGAGAAGCCGATCGCGGCGACCCTCGACGAAGCGGACGCGCTGCTCGCGATCGCCAAGCGCACCGGGGCGGTGGTTCAGACCGGGCACATCGAACGATTCAACCGCGCGGTGCGGGGCGCGTTGCCGTACGTCGAGTCGCCACGGTTCATCGAGAGCGACCGTCTCGCGCCGTTCAACCCGCGCGGGTCGGACGTCGCCGTCGTGCTCGACTTGATGATCCACGACATTGATCTGGTGCGAACTTTTGTCGGTGGGGGTGTGGCGTCGGTGGCGGCGGTGGGAGTGCCCGTGCTGACGCCGTTCGTGGACATCGCCAACGCCCGGCTCACGTTCGATTCGGGCGCCGTCGCGAACATCACGGCGAGCCGCGTGTCGCGCGAGCGCATGCGCAAGCTGCGGATCTTCCAACAGAGCGGATATCTGTCGCTCGACCTCGCGGCCGGCACCGGCGAGATCTACCGTCTTCGGCGCGACGTGGACCTCGCGGCGCTCGTCCGCGACGCGCGCGGCGCGCAAGCGATCGAGTCGTACGTCGAGCGCATCGCGATCGACGCGACGGAAGGGGAACCGCTGCGGCTCGAGCTGGAGGCTTTCGTCCGAGCGGTGAGCGGCGACGGGCCGCCGCCGGTCACGGGCGACGACGGCCGCGAGGCGCTTGCCGTCGCGCTTTCGATCGTCCACGACATCGAGCGAGCGGGCGCCCGTCTTGGCGGCCTGCCGCCTGGGGTGATGGCGAGCGACGCGCTGGCCGGCGCGGCAGGCGTTCGTGCGTGAAATTCTGTTCGTCGCCGGAGAGGTTTCCGGCGATTTGCACGCGGCGCGCGTGATGCGTGAGCTCGCGGCGCGCGGGGCGACCGGACGCTTCCACGCCGTCGGCATCGGCGGCGACGAGATGCGCGCCGCGGGCGTGGAGCTCGTCGAGCACGTCGAGCAGCTCGCCGTGATGGGGTTCATCGAGGTGCTTCAGCACGTGCCGAAGCATTGGGCGCTGCTGCGAAGCCTCGCGCGCCGAATCAAGAGCGGCGACGTGGCGCTCGTCGTTCTGATCGACTATCCGACGTTCAACATGAAGGTCGCGGACGCGGCGGCCGCGGCCGGAGTGCCCGTCCTCTACTACGTCACGCCGCAGGTCTGGGCGTGGGGCGCCGACCGGCTGGCGCGTCTCGCCAAGACCGTGACGAAGGCGGCGGCGATTCTGCCGTTCGAGGAACCGCTGCTGCGCGCGCACCACATCGACGCGACGTTCGTGGGACACCCGTTGCTCGACCGCCTCGACCAACTCCCCGATCGATGCGACGCTCGGCGAAGCCTCGGCCTCTCGGACGATGCCCGGGTGCTCGCGCTCTTTCCCGGGAGCCGCGCGCAGGAGATCCGCCGCCACCTGGACGGGTTCGTCGAGACGGCGCGCGAGCTTCAGCGCCGCGACCCGTCGGTGCGGGTCATCGTCAGCGCGGCGCCTCATGTGGAGCTGGATTCGCGGCGATGTCCGTTTCCGACGGTCCGATCGGCCTCGTTCACGATTCTCCGCGCGGCTGACGCGGCCCTCTGCAAGAGCGGCACGACAACGCTCGAGGCCGCGGTCGCGGGCTGCCCGCTCGCCGTGGCGTATCGCACCAGCCGCCTCACATATGCCGCGGCCAGGCGGTTGGTGAAGATCTCGAATATCGGTCTCGTGAACGTCGTGGCCGGCACGCGCGTCGCGCCTGAGTTCGTGCAGGACGCGTTTCAGCCGTCGGCGGTCGCCGACGCGCTCATGCCGCTCCTCGACCGCGGCAGCGCGGAACGGCGCGTGATGATCGAGGGACTCGCGCGGGTTCGCGCCTCGTTGGGGCAGCCCGGTGCCGCGGGCCGCGTGGCCGACATGGCGCTCGCGCTCGCCGACCGGGGGGGAGGCCGCGATGGCCACTGACGCGCCTCGCGTCGCGGCCGACGCGCGCGCCGAGCGACGGATTGCGCGGCTGGCGCGCCTCGGAACCTGGCTCGTGCGCGTTCTCGGAGCGACGTGGCGGATCCGGGTTCGGAACGACGGGCCCGTGCGCGAGTGTCGGTCGGCCAAGCAGCCGATCGTATTCTCGCTCTGGCATGGCCATCTCCTCCCGCTCCTGTATCATCATCGTGGTGAGGGAGTCACGGTGCTGATCAGTGAGCACGGCGACGGCGAGATCATCGCCCGCATCGCCGAGCGCCTGGGGTTTCGCACGGTGCGCGGCTCGACGTCGCGCAACGCGGCGCGGGCGCTGCTCGAGGCGTCGCGCGTCATCGAACAGCGCGGCGACCTGGCGCTCACGCCCGACGGACCGCGCGGCCCCGCGCGCACAGTCGCGCCCGGGGTCGTCATCGTCGCGCACCGCACCGGTGCGCCGGTGATCGCGGCGCTCATGCACGCCCACTCGCCGTGGCGCTTGTCGACATGGGATCGTTTCGAGATTCCGAAGCCGTTCAGCCGCGTCACGATCGCGTATAGCGATCCGCTGTACGTGACCGCGGCCGAATCGCGCGAGGCGGCGGGGTCCGTCGAGCGCGTCGCCGAAACGATGGCGGCGGCGGAGCGCGCGGCCGATGGCTGATCCGCGCGCGATCGAGCAGCTCTGGTACGGCAAGGACTACGCGTCGGCGTTCGCCCGCACGCTGCTGACGCCGGCGTCGCTCCTCTACGGCGGCGTGGTCGGCACGCGCGACGCGCTCTACGACATCGGCTGGCTTCGCGCCCACCGCGCGCCGATCTCCGTCGTGAGCGTCGGCAACCTGACAGTCGGTGGCACGGGCAAGACGCCCGTCGCGGCGTGGATCGCGCGCGGGCTGGCGGCGCGAGGCGCGCGCCCGGCGATCGTATTGCGCGGCTACGGCGACGACGAGCCGCTGGTGCACCGGTCGCTCAACCGCTCGATCCCGGTGATCGTCGGTGCCGACCGGCTTGCCGCGGTGGAACGTGCCGCCGCCGACGGCGCCGACGTCGCGGTGCTCGATGATGGATTCCAGCATCGCGGCATCGCCCGCGACGTCGACATCGTGCTCGTGAGCGCCGACCAGTGGGCGGGCGGTGACGCGCGACTCCTGCCGGCCGGTCCCTGGCGCGAGCCGCTGCACGCGATTCGGCGCGCCACGCTCGTCGTCGTGACGTGCAAGGCGTCGTGCGACGACGCCGTCGACCGCGTCCACGATCGTCTGGCGACAGTGGCGTCGATGGTGCCGCGCGTTTCGGTGCGAATCGTTCCGCTCGACCTGGTGAATACGATCGATCGCAGCGAGACGCGTTCGCTGTCGTCGCTCGCCGGCGTTCGCGTCGGCGTCGTTGTTTCGATCGGCGATCCCGCGGCGTTCGTGTCGCAAGTGAGCGCACTGGGGCCGCGTTTCAACGCGAAGGTGGACGCCCGTCTTTTTCCCGACCATCACGCGTTCACCGATCGTGAGGTCGCCGAGGTGGCGCGCGATCTCAAGCACGTCGACATGGTGTTGTGCACGCTCAAAGACGCGGTCAAGCTCGGCGCGCGCTGGCCTCGCCTTGGACCGCCGTTGTGGTATGTTTCTCAAGATGTGCAGGTCGAGCGCGGCGTCGGTGGTCTGGACTCCGTGCTCGATGGTGTCGTACGCACGCGAACCCCCCGAACGCCCTCTCAGATCGCCGGCTGACGCCGGCCTGTTTGCTTCCACATGGTCACCGACCTCCGACTCCCCACCGACAGAATCGTTCGACCGGACAAAGACCGGTTTCTCAACGAAGAAAATCCGTTCGAGGCCATGATGTCGCGGTTCGACCGCGCCGCCGACCTGCTCGATCTCGAGCCGGGCCTCTACAAAGTCCTTCGCCACCCGGAAAAGCAGATCACCATCTCCGTCCCCGTGATGATGGACAACGGGGAGGTCGAGGTGTTCATCGGCCACCGCGTCCTGTACAACACGTCGCGCGGCCCGGCCAAGGGCGGCATCCGGTTCGACCTCAATGTGACGCTCGAGGAAGTCAAAGCGCTTGCCGCGTGGATGACATGGAAGTGCGCGGTCGTGAACCTTCCGTTCGGCGGCTCGAAGGGCGGCGTCGTCTGCGACCCGTTGAAGATGAGTGCAGGCGAGCTCGAGCGCCTCACGCGACGCTACACCGCGGGCATCATCAACACGCTCGGTCCCGACTCCGACGTGCCGGCGCCCGACGTGAACACGAACGAGCGCGTGATGGCGTGGGTCATGGACACGTACTCGATGCACATGCGCCACACGGTGACGGCGGTCGTCACGGGCAAGCCGATCGAGATGGGCGGCTCACTCGGCCGCCGCGAAGCGACGGGGCGCGGCTGCATGATCGTCACGCGAGAAGCGCTCAAGCATCTCGGCATGCCGGTCCAGGGTACGACGGTCGCGGTGCAGGGATTCGGCAACGTGGGTTCCGTCGCCGCCGAGCTGCTGTCGCGCGAGGGGTGCAAGATCGTCGCGATAAGCGACCGCACCGGCGGCTACTTCAACCAGAACGGGATCGACGTCGAGGCGGCGATCAAACACGTGAAGCGCGTGCGCTCGCTCGACGGCTTCGACGGCGGCGACCAGATCTCGAACGACGAGCTACTGCTCTCCGACGTCGACGTGCTCCTGCCGGCCGCGCTGGAGAACGTGATCACGAGCAAGAACGCGGCGAAGGTTCGCGCCAAGATCATCTGCGAGGGCGCGAACGGTCCGACGACGGCGAGCGCCGACTCGATCCTCGACGAGAAAGGGATCTTCGTGATTCCCGACATCCTCGCCAACGCCGGCGGCGTCACCGTCTCGTACTTCGAGTGGGTGCAGGACCGCGGCGGCTATTTCTGGACGGAAGACACCGTCAACGAGCGGTTGCACGACATCATGTGTCGAAGCTTCGCCGACGTGCTGCACCTGTCCAAGCAGCACAAGGTCAACATGCGCACGGCGGCGTACATGCTCTCGATCAGCCGCGTGGCCACGGTGCACCGGCTGCGCGGCATTTATGCGTAAGGAGTCGGCGCCGTGCCGGTGTTGTCGTCGTCCGGGGGCGCTCCGCTGATGTGCGACGCTCCAGTCGATGCGTGTCGTCGTTGCCGTGGTCGGCAAACCGCGCGACGCCAACCTCGCGGGAGCGATTCGGGACTATGAGACCCGCGCCGCGCGCTACTGGCCGCTCGACGTTCGCGAGGTGCGCCAGGAATCGGCCGCCGATCTGTCGGGGAGCCGCGCGCGCGACGCCGAGGCCAAGCGGCTGCTCGTCGCGATTCCGCCGGCCGCGCAGGTGGTCGCATGCGAGGTGAGCGGCCGATCGTTCACGTCGGAGCGCTTCGCCGAGTGGCTGCAGGAGGCCCGCGAGCGCGCGGTGGACGTGGCCTTCGTGATCGGCGGCGCGTTCGGGCTCGGGGAGTCCCTCAAGAGCCGGGTGTCGCTCACGCTCTCGCTCGCGCCGTGGACTTTGCCGCACGAACTGGCTCGCCTCGTTCTCGCGGAACAGTTGTACCGGGCGGGGACGATCGTCCGTCGCGAGCCCTATCACAAGTAGCTCGAGCGGGCACGCACGTATGAATCGCGCCGAGGTTCGAACCGAGCCGCTCGGCGGCTCCCCGCTCTCGGTCGCGGCGCGCGCCGGACGCGTGCCGGACTGGTACCCGGCGCTGCCACGCGACGCGCGCGCGTGGCGGTCGCACGCGCGCGATGTCGCCGGCGATGTCGGCTCGGACTGGCTCGACGCGCTCTCGCCGGCGTTCGCCGCGAGCGGCGCCGCGGCCCAGCGCTTGGCGCAGAGCGCGAACGGGAAGGGGATCGTCGTCACGACGGGGCAGCAGCCGGGCTTGTTCGGCGGTCCGATCATGACGCTCGCCAAGGCGATCACCGCGCGCGCGATCGCCGACGTTCTCCGTGACGTGACCGGGATTCCGGTTGCTCCGGTGTTCTGGGCCGCCACCGACGACGCCGACTTCGCGGAAACCGCCGGCGTCTGGGTCGCCACCGACAGCGGCGCCGACGAGCTCCGCCTCACGCACAAGCCCGCCGTCGGCACGCCGATGGCGCTGGCGCCGCTCGACGACGCCATTCGACCGCTCGCCCAGCACCTTCGCACGGCGTCGGGCTCCGCGCCGCACTCGTCGTACCTCGAGGCGGCGGTCCGCGCCTACTCTCGTGAGGGAAACACGATCGGCGGGGCATACGTCGACGTGCTGCGCGAGTTGCTCGAGCCGCTGGAGATCGCGGTGTTGGACGCGTCGCACGACGCGGTGATCGCGCGAGCCCGCGGCATCCTCGTGCGAGCAGCGCAATCGGCGGACTCGCTCGCGCTCGCCGTCCACGCGCGGTCGGAGGCGATTCGTGCCGCCGGCTACCACCCCCAGGTGGAAGAGGTGGCTGGGCTGTCGCTCGTCTCGATCACGGAGAACGGCACGAAGCGACGGCTGCCCATTCACGAGGCGGCATCGTCGGCCACGTCCGAGGCGCGCGTTTCGATCGGTTTGACGAGCGCGCATCTTTCCCCGACGGTCCTGCTGCGACCGGTGGTCGAGCGCGCGATCTTGCCGACCGCCACGTACATCGGTGGACCGGGCGAGATCGCGTACTTCGCGCAGGTGAGCGCTGTCGCCGAGTCGCTGCGCGCCGCCGTGCCGCGTGTCGCGCCGCGGTGGTCGACCACCATCATCGAGCCGCGCATTCGGAAATGCCTCGACGAGCTGCGCCTCTCGGCCGAGGACCTCGTCGACCCGCACGCCGCCGAGACCCGGATAGCGCACCAGCACGTCGCTCCGGGTGTCGACGGAGCCATTCAGCTGTTGCGCGCCGACCTGGCTCGTGCGATCGAGGCGTTGCGCGCGGCCGACGGTGACTTGCTTTCCGCGCGCGCTCTCGACGGGGCGCGGCGCGGCATTGAGCATCGCATCGAACGTCTCGAGCGGCGAGTGCTCGCCGGGGTGAAGCGCCGCGAGTCGGCGCTGATGCGCGACATCGCCGTCGTGCGCGGATCGCTCTTCCCGGGCGGCATTCGACAGGAGCGCCGGTTGGCGTTCGTGCCGTTGCTCGCCAAATACGGCCCCGCGCTGCTCGACGACATGCTCGCCGCGGCCCGCGCTCACGCGCGCGGGTTGATCGGCGACTCCCCGACGCTCGCCGCTCCGTCGGTCGCGACCGCCGCGCGCGTATGACGGCGACGGCTCGCGGTTCGACGAGCGACGCGAGCGTGCCTCCACCGCCACCTCCCCGCCGCACCGGCGGTGCAGCAACCATCGTCGCGACGGGAATCCTGTTGTCGCGCGTGTTCGGTCTCGCGCGGCAGATGCTCATGGCGCATTTCCTTGGCGCGAGCCTCGCCGCGGACGCGTTCACCGCCGCGTTCAAGATTCCTAACATTCTCAACAACCTGTTCGGCGAAGGCGCGCTCTCGGCGTCGTTCATTCCGGTGTATTCGCGCCTCCTCGAGGACGGCAGGGAGGAAGACGCCGGCAAGCTGGCGGGCGCGATTCTGGGACTCTTGTCCCTCGTCGTCGCGGTGGCGGTGCTGGTCGGCGTTCTCATCACACCATGGCTGATTCCCCTCATCGCCCCAGGGTTCGATCCTGCGCGTCGCGCGCTCACGATCACCCTGGTGCGGATACTGTTTCCGGGCGCCGGGATCTTCGTCGTCGCGTCGTGGTGCCTCGGGGTACTCAACAGCCATCGGAAGTTTTTGATCTCCTACGCGGCGCCGATTCTGTGGAACGTCGCGATGATCGCGGCTCTCGTGGGATTCGGACCGAGGCGCGGTCCGCCGGATCTGGCGGTGATTCTCGCTTGGGCCTCCGTAGCCGGCGCGTTCCTGCAGTTTCTCGTCCAGCTGCCGACGGCGGTCGCGCTCACCCGTCCGTTGCGCGTGTCGCTCGAGAGGAAATCGGCGGACGTCCAGCGCGTTTCGAAAAACTTCATACCGGTGTTGACGAGCCGCGGCGTCGTTCAGATCAGCGGCTACATCGATCAATGGCTGGCAAGCTTCCTCCCCGGCGGCGTCGTCGCGACGCTGAGCTACGCGCAGACGATTTACCTGCTGCCGGTCAGCCTCTTCGGCATGGCGGTCTCCGCGGCCGAATTGCCGGAGATGTCGCGCGCGGTCGGAAGCGAGGAACAGATCGCGGCGCAGCTGCGCGCGCGGATCGGCACCGGCCTTCGGCAGATCGCGTACTTCGTGATTCCGTCGGCGATGGCGTTTCTCGCGCTCGGAGACGTGATCGCCGCGCTGCTGTTCCAGAACGGCGGCCGCTTTACGGCGACGGAGTCGATGTACGCGTGGGGAATTCTCGCCGGCTCGGCCGTCGGGCTGCTCGCGTCGACGCTCGGGCGCCTCTACTCGGCGACGTACTACGCGCTGCACGACACACGCACCCCGCTGCGGTTCGCGCTCGTACGAGTTGCCCTGACCACGATCCTCGGCGCGCTATTCGCGTTCGAAGGTCCGCGACTGCTCGGAATCGACCAACACTGGGGCGCCGCGGGGTTGACCTCGTCGGCCGGCATCGCGGGCTGGGTGGAGTTCACGCTGCTCAGAAGCCGGCTCAATCAACGGATCGGTGTGACGGGATTGACAGCCGGATTCGTGGGGACCTTGTGGGGGGCGGCGCTCGCGGCCGCCGCCGCCGGCTGGGCGATGCGCGTGTATGGACTGGGAGCCTCGACGTTCGTTACGCGCGCGCTCGTGCTGATGGTGTTTGGCGTCGTCTACTTGGGCGCTACCCTCGCCCTGGGCGTTCCGGAGGCTCGCAGCGCGCTTCGACGTCTGCGGAGGGGCTCGCGCCGAGGGTAATTTTCGGCATGGCCCTGAAGTCGTCCGTCCTCGACAAGATCGCGCACCTGCCCGAATCGCCCGGGGTGTATCTCTGGCGCGACGCGGACGGGACGGTCCTGTACGTCGGGAAGGCCAAGCGGCTGCGGTCGCGCGTACGCAACTACGTCGCCGCCGACCACGCCGAGAGCGTCAAGACGCAGGCGCTGATGATCGCCGCGGCGGACCTCGACACGATCGTCGTGCCGAGCGAGGCGCACGCGTTGATCCTCGAGGCCAATCTCATCAAGGAGCACAAGCCGAAGTACAACATCGCGCTTCGCGACGACAAGTCGTACCCGTACATCAAGGTCACGGTCGCCGAGCCGTTCCCGCGCGTGCTGGTCACGCGCCGGCTGATCGACGACGGGAGCCAGTACTTCGGCCCGTACACGGACGTCGGCGCGATGCGACGCGCGCTCAACGTGGTGAAGCGCCTGTTCACGGTGCGGTCGTGCAACTACGACATGCCGAAACAGATGCCGGAGCGGCCCTGCCTCGACTACTTCATCCATCGCTGCAAGGCGCCGTGCATCCTGGCGCAGACGCAAGTCGAGTATGCGGCGATGATCGACGAGGTGCTGGTCTTCCTCGAGGGACGCACGGACGAAGTGGCCCGCCGCGTCCGGCGGCGGATGGACGAAGCGGCGGCGTCGCTCGACTTCGAGGGGGCCGCCGAGCTGCGCGACGCACTCCACCATCTCGAGTCGATGGCCGAGCCGACGGTCGTGCTGTCGATCGACGGTGGGGACCGCGACGTGTTGGGCTATGCGCGCGATGGTGACGACGCGGCGATCGCGCTGATGCGAATCCGCGGCGGCAAGCTGCTGGCGCGCGAGCAACAGTTTCTCGAGAACGTCGAAGGCGAAACCGACGGCGCCGTGTTGCAAGCCTATCTCGCCGGCGGTTACCTGAAACTCGACGATCGGGCGACAGAGCTCCTCGTGCCGTTCGAACCCGACGAACGCGAGCTCGTCGAGGCGTCGCTCGAGCACACGAAGATCATCGCGCCCCAGCGCGGGCCGCGGCGCGAGCTGGTCGATCTCGCGGTCCAGAACGCGCGCCACCTGCTCGAGGAGCTTCGCCTCACCGGCGAGGAAGCAGAAGAGCGTGCCGGCGATCCGATTTACGAGTTACAGCGCGCCCTCGGCTTGCAGAAAGTGCCACGGGCGATCGTCTGCTTCGACATCTCGCACGCGCAGGGAACCGACACGGTCGCGTCGTGCATCTGGTTTCAGAACGGTCGGCCGTATCGCGCGGAGTATCGCAAGTTCAAGGTGAAGACGGTCGAGGGAATCGACGACTTCGCGTCGATGCACGAAATCGTGAAGCGCTATTTCACGCGCCGCCTCGAAGAGGATCGTCCGCTCCCCGACCTCGTGTTGATCGACGGGGGCAAGGGTCAGCTCAACGCCGCCGCGGCGGCGCTGGAGTCGCTCTCGCTCGGCGCCATGCCGATCGTCAGCCTCGCCAAGCGCGAGGAGGATCTCTTTCTCCTGGGCCGGCCCGATCCGCTTCGGCTGCCGCGGCGGTCGCCGGCGCTTCGCGTGCTTCAGCAAGCCCGCGACGAGGCGCATCGTTTCGCGATCACGTTCCAGCGGAAGCGTCGTTCGCTGCGTACGATGACGTCGGAGCTGTTGCGGGTGCCGGGCATCGGCGAAGCAAAGCGACGCCAACTCCTCGAGGCGTTCGGCAGTCTGCAGGGAGTTCGCGACGCATCTCCGGAGGCGATCGCCGCGCTCCCGGGCTTCGGCCGCAAGACGGCCGACCGTATCGTCGAAGCGTTGCAGCGCAGCTCGCCGACCGCCGCTCCAGTCTCTGCGCCGACGGCCGAACCAGAGCAGGATCATTCCGAATCTCAGGCAGTCTCCCACACCGCCGACAACTCGTCAGACATCACGTGAGCACCTGGCATCTCGAATGTTCGTCGTGCGCGACGCACGAGCAGGGAAGCGCGCGCGCGACCGTCTGCCCCAAATGCGGGCAGCCCTTCCTCGTCATTTACGATTCGCCCATGCCGCCCCGCAGCGCGATGACGGCGCGCTGGGACATGTGGCGCTACGCGCCCGTGATGCCACTCGAAGCGGGCGAGGAGCCGGTCTCGCTCGGCGAAGGACTCACACCGATGCGCGAGCTGCCCAAGCTCGCGCGCGAAATCGGCGTTGCACGTCTCTGGGTGAAGGACGAGGGGCTCAATCCGACGGCGTCGTTCAAGGCGCGCGGGATGAGCGCCGCGGTGACCCGCGCGCGCGGCTCGGGCGTTCCGGGGTTCGTCGTGCCCACGGCGGGGAACGCCGGCGCGGCGCTCAGCGCGTATGCCGCCGCGGCCGGATTGCCCGTGCGCGTCTACGCGCCGGACACGACGCCCAAACCGATTCTCGACACGATCCGCGCGCTCGGCGCCGACCTTCAGCTGGTGAAAGGACACATCGGCGACGCGGGAAAGCAGGCGCGTGCCTTCGCGGCGGAGAGCGGCTTCTTCGACGTCTCGACGCTGCGCGAGCCGTACCGCATCGAGGGAAAAAAGACGATGGGCATCGAGCTCGCCGAGCAACTCGACTGGCGCCTGCCGACGCACATCATCTATCCGACGGGCGGCGGCACCGGCTTGATCGGAATGTGGAAGGTCTTCGGTGAGATGCAGCGCGGCGGTTGGCTGGCGAAAGACGTAGCGCTGCCGCACATGGTCGTCGCCCAAGCCGACGGCTGCGCCCCGATGGTCCGCGCCTTCCTCGCCGGCGCCGACCACGCCACGCCGTGGGAGAATCCGACGACGCACGCCAGCGGGCTGCGCGTGCCCGGGCCGCTCGGCGACAGGCTGATTCTTCGAGCGCTGTACGAGAGCAAGGGCGACGCGCACGCGGTGAGCGAGGACGCCATTCGCGCGGCGACGCTCGAGCTGTCGCGCGCCAGCGGCGTGGACACCGCGCCCGAGGGAGGATGTGCGCTGGCGGTGACGCGCGAGCTCGTCGCCGCCAATCGAATTCCGCACGACGCCGAGGTGCTCGTGTTCAACACGGGCAGCGGCGCCTCGTACCGCTTCTGAGATCGATGCGCGTCGCGATCTTCGATCCGTTCAGCGGCATCGCCGGCGACATGGCGCTCGGCGCTCTCCTCCAACTGGGACTGGAGCGCGAGTGGCTGACGTCGCTGCCCGACGTGCTGGGGCTCGAGGGCGTGCGAGTGACGATTCGCGACGTGAGTCGCGGCGAGATTTCCTGCGCGAAGGTGGACTTCGAGATCCCGCCGCAGCCGCACGGACGGCACATCCACCACATCCGATCGCTCGTCGAGAAGACGGGCGCGCCGGCGAAGGTCAAGCAGCTCGCCGATCGTGTGTTCACCGCCATCGCGACGGTCGAGGGGGAGATCCACGGCGTACCGATCGAGAAGGTGCACTTGCACGAGGTCGGCTCGGTCGACGCGATTCTCGACGTCGTCGGCACGATCTGGGGGCTCGATCGCCTCGGCGTGGAAGCCGTGTATTGCGGGACCATCGCGCTTGGCGACGGCACGGTACGCGCCGCTCACGGTGTCTTGCCGGTGCCTGCGCCGGCGACGCTGAAACTCCTCGAGGGGCTGGCGGTCTCTCCGGGCCCGGAGGGTTCGGGCGAGCTGGTGACACCGACTGGCGCGGCGCTCGTGCGCATCCTGTCGCAGGGCGCGCCGCCCGCCGCGTACGTGCCGCGGGCGAGCGGCTACGGGGCAGGAACGAAGGAGTTTCGCGATCGGGCGAACGCGCTGCGCATCATCCTCGCCGATACGCACGAACTCGCGTCGGCGGGGACCAACGGTTCAGGGGACTCGCGCGAGTCGCTCGTCGAGCTCGTGTGCGATGTCGACGACATGAGCCCCGAGTACCTGGCGCCGATCGTCGAACGCGCACGCGACGCCGGCGCGCTGGACGTTGTGCTCCTGGCCGAGACGGCGAAGCACGGCCGCCCGGCGGTGCGCGTGGAGCTCCTGTGCCGTCCTGGGGTGGCTTCGCGCCTCGAGGAGCTTTTGCTCGTCGAGACGACGACGATCGGAGTGCGTCGCCGCGACGTGGTCAGACGAGCGCTCGCGCGAGACGTGATCCACATCACCGTGCTCGGCCATGAGCTGTCGGCAAAGCGTGTCACGCTGCCTGATGGTCGGCGGCGGACGAAACCGGAGTTCGCCGACGTTCAGCACGTCGCACTGGCGACGGGCAGACCGCTACAAGATATTTTCAGGCTGGCCGCCGCTGAGGCGGAACGGCTCGCGGACGCTTAGGGTAGGGACCGGGTGGTGTTCTACCCACCTGAACTACAAGAACACTCAGGAGAGACAACGATGTACGGTCTGGGAAAAACGCTCTTGCCCGCGCTCATGCTCGCTAGCGCTTCGGTAGCCGCCTCGGCCCAGCAGAAGGCGTGCGAAATCGACGAGGGCTCGCCCAACCAGGTTGCACGCGCTTATCTCGACATCCAGACGGCCTCAACGGCGAAGCCTGAAGAGCAGCCGGCACGGCTGCGTGATGCCGTGAAGCTGCTGCAGGAAGGCGACTTGAAGAAGAATCCTTCGGGGCGCGCCATGGTGCTCGGGAAGACGTACGTGCTCTGGATGGCGCAGCCCAACATGGCGAGCGGGAGGGCGAGCCGCGGCTACATCGGCTTCGTGACGGATACGGCTGCCTCGTTCGACCTCGTTGCCGGCATCGACTCGGCGTTCACTATCGTCGAGACGGCGAGTCCCGACTGCATTTCGCAGACGGCGTCTTACAGACAGCAGAAGCCGTGGGTCGATCTCGTGAACCAATCGAACGATCTGGCGAACGCCGGACAGATGGATTCCGCGGTCGTGCTGGCCAAACGGTCGCTTCAGCTCTCGAAGAACGCGCCCTACGGCTACAACGTCCTCGCGCAGGCCGCGATGAAGAACAATCAGCCGAAGGAAGCAATCGCCCAGTTCAAGCTGGCGATCGCGGCCGCCAAGGATTCGTCGATGGCCGAGACGAAGCGCCAGTTGCTGGCGTATCTCGGCAACTATGCCTCGGACCAGGCTGAAAGCGCCCAGGGCGCCGACAAAGCTGCGTACATCGCCGAGGCGAAGTCGGCGTATGATCAGCTCGCGAAGGATCCGGGCACCAAATACGCTGACAACGCGCGCACCGGACAGGCTCGGCTCGCGATGCTCGCCGGGGACTCGGCCGCGATCAAGGGCTCGTACTCGGACCAGCTGGCAAACCCGGGCGCCTTCTCATACAACTCGCTCATGATGGCCGCCGTTACGGCCGCCAAGGCGCAGCAGAGCAAGGACGCTATCAAGCTGTTCGAAGCGGCCCGCGCGGTGAATCCCTATCATCGTGACGTGCTGTACAACCTGAGCCGCCTGTATCTCCTCGACAGCAACTTCACCAAGGGCATCGAGACGGCCACGACGCTCGTGAAGGTGGATCCGGACAACCCGGACAACTACCAGCTTCTGGCCGTCGGGTACGGCAGCATCAAGAAGGGGTACGACACGAAGCAGAAGGAATACGAGGCCAAGGCCAAGGTCTACGGAGACCGCGCCAACAAGTCGAAGGTCGCGACCGTCGTGAAGGCCAATATCGATTCGGCGGCGAAGGTGAATCCGCTGATCAAGGTGTACAACGATTCGTCGAAGAGCGCGATCGACTCGGCGTTGAAGTACCAGACGGCGATGGCGCTTCCGGTGCGTGTGTCGTTCACCGAGTTCACGACCGCTGCCGACGGCAAGACGACGCTGGGCGGATCGGTGACGAACAACTCGGATGCGGCGAAGACGTACACCATCAAGCTGGAGTTCATCGACAAGGCCGGAAACGCCGTGACGACGCAGGACGTCTCGGTCGGGCCGGTGGCGCCGCACGAGCACGCGAGCTTCAAGGCGACGGGCGCCGGCGCGGGAATCGTCGCCTTCCGCTACGCGCCGTTGACGTAATCTCTCTTCGGTTTTTTGTCGTTCAGCGCGCCCGCCATTGTCGCGGGCGCGCTGTCGTTTTGGGACCGACAGCCGTCGCATAACGGGCTGGAGGTGCCGCGTGCAAGTCAATTGTTTTGCTTGTTTTCGGTCCGTTGATCTCCTACATTGCATGAGCTGTTCACACCGCCGCCCACTCGCCGTTCTCACCCTCCCGCTTCGTCGCTCAAGGCAGCTCGCATGGTTCGCGTAAAAGCTGTTCAGGCGGGAAGCATCGCCAGCGAGCTCGGGATCGCGCCCGGTACGGAACTGTTGACGGTGAACGGCCGCGAGCTGGCCGATTTCCTCGACTGGGAATTCCTCACCGCCGACGACGAGTTGGTGATCGAAGCCCGCGAGCCGGCCGGCGACGCCGTCGTGTACGAGGTCGACCGTCCCGACGGCGAATCGCTCGGCGTCGAGCTCGAGCCGCCGACCATCCGGCGCTGCGCCAACCGCTGCGAGTTCTGCTTCATCGAAGGGTTGCCGAAGGGGCTGCGAAAGCCCCTCTACGTCCGCGACGACGACTACCGGCTGTCGTTCGCCTACGGCAACTTCGCGACGCTCTCGAACCTCAAGGACCGGGACTTCGCGCGCATCGTCGAGTACCGCCTGTCGCCGCTCTACATCTCGGTTCACGCGACGCCCTGGGAAGCACGCAAGGTTCTTCTCAACAACCCGCGCGTCCCGAACATCGTGGAGCAGCTCACTCGGCTCGCCGACGGCGGAATCCAGTTTCACTGCCAGATGGTGATCGTGCCCGGCCTCAACGACGGTGACGTGCTCGAGGAGTCCCTTCGCGACCTGTGGGCCCTCGGCCACGCCGTCCTCTCGGTCGCCGTCGTTCCGGTCGGCCTCACCCAGTTTTCGCATCTATACACCGGCAAGCCGATGGACCGCGACAACGCGCGCACGCTGCTCGCGGCGGTCGGAGCCTGGGCCGACCGGTCTCGCCTCGAACGGCCGGACCTCGGGCACGCCTGGGTGTACGGCTCCGACGAGCTGTACCTCCTCGCCGAACGCGACCTGCCGGGCGCCGATTACTACGGCGATTTCCCGCAGATCGAGA
Organism: uncultured Gemmatimonadaceae bacterium; assembly: GCA_963757185.1. Lineage (GTDB taxonomy): Bacteria > Gemmatimonadota > Gemmatimonadetes > Gemmatimonadales > Gemmatimonadaceae > JAQBQB01. The sequence continues at coordinate 207,553 of CAVWQI010000010.1, read as the reverse complement.
ACGGCGTCGGCTCAGTGGCCTCGCTGCGACAGCGCCTGCGCGAGGGTTTGGGCGAACTGCCTCGGCTGGACGGAAAACGGATCGGCGTCGTGACCGGTGTCTCGATGGCGGGGATCATGCCCGAGTTGCTCGAGCAGATCTCGTCCGCAACCGGCGGCACGTTCGAGATGCTCACCGCGACCAACTCGCTCTTCGGTCCCACGACCACGACGGCCGGCTTGCTGGTGGGCGCCGACATACGTCGGGCGCTCGCCGAGCGCGACGACCTCGATCTCGCGCTCATTCCCGCGGAGTCGATCAACGATTCCGGTGTCTTCCTGGACGACGAGTCGTTCATCGCGCTGCGTGAGCAGCTGCCGATGCCCGTGTATCCGTCGTACGACTTCGTCGACGTGTTGGCTCGCGAACGCGACCCACGCCTGACCGGAGTCGCGGCGTGAACGTTCCGGTCGTCGCGCTCATCGGACGGCCGAACGTCGGCAAGTCGGCGCTGTTCAACCGGATCATCGACGACGACAAGGCCATCGTCGACGACGAAGCCGGCACGACGCGCGACCGGCACTTCGCGGAGACCGATTGGGCGGGGAGGCCGTTCTGGCTCGTCGACACCGGCGGCATCACCGACGACCCGCAGGCGCCGATGGACGTCGAGATCCGGCGTCAGGTTGACGAGGCGATCGGCGAGGCGGACTTGCTGCTGTTCGTCGTCGACGCGCGCACCGGATTGCACCCCGCCGATTTCAACGTCGCCGAGGTGCTCCGGAATTCGCAGAAGCCGTGGGTGCTCGTGGCGAACAAGGTGGACGATCCGCGCGACACGGACTTCTACGAGTTCTACCAGCTCGGCGTCGAGGAGGTTTTCCCGGTCTCGGCAATCAACGGCAAGAACTCCGGCGATCTGCTCGACGCAGTCATCGCGCGTCTGCCACAGGTCGCCGCTGAGCCGGAGGACTCGCTCCGCGTCGCGGTGATCGGCCGGCCGAACGTCGGCAAGTCCTCGTTCGTGAATCGGCTGCTCGGCGAGGAACGGCTGGTGGTGTCCGAGACCGCCGGCACGACCCGCGACGCGATCGACACGCCGATGCGGTACCACGGCCGCCAATTCATCTTCGTCGACACGGCGGGCTTGCGGCGCCAGTCGAAGATCGACGACGGCGTGGAGTTTTATTCGTCGCTCCGTACGCGGCGCGCGATCGAGCGGGCGGACATCTGCATCCTCATGGTCGACGCGACGGAGGGTGAGATACAGAACCAGGATCTCAAGATCGCCGCGCTCGCCTGGGAGAGCGGGCGAGGGCTGATCGTCGTCGTCAACAAGTGGGATCTCGCCGCCAAGGACGATAAGGCGTCGGCCAAATACCAAACGGCCGCCGGCGAGAAAGCGCCTTTCTTGAAGTTCGTTCCGTTTCTGTTCACATCGGCGCTCACCGGCCAGCGCGTGACACGCGTGCTCGAGGTGCTGCTCGAGGTCGAGCAGGAGCGCGCCAAGCGAATCGGGACGGCCGAGGTCAACGCGAAGCTGGGTGAGCTGTTGGCGCGCCGCCAGCCGCCGCAGGCGGCGGGTCACGAAATAAAGCTCAACTACGCGACGCAGATCGAGACCGCGCCACCGACGATCGCCATCTTCGGCAACGCGCCGGATCTCGTCGAAGAGCACTACGTCCGCTATCTCCACAACGGCTTTCGATCGTTCTGGGGATTCACGGGCAATCCGCTGCGCATCGTGATGAAGCGGAAAACCGGCTGATGCTCCGCCTCGCGGCCGCGCTGATCGGTTCGTACATACTCGGATCGATTCCGGCCGCGTACATCGCCGGTCGCGCCCGCGGGATCGACCTTCGAAAGCATGGATCGGGCAACCTCGGCGCGACGAACGTGATTCGCGTGCTCGGGCCCCGGATCGGGCTGCTCGTGTTCGCGTTCGACATGCTGAAGGGTGCGGCGCCGGTCGTCTTTTTTCCGCGCTGGGTCTCGCCCGACGTGATGCCGATGCACGACCCGCTGATTTTCCAGATCCTGTGCGGCATCTGTGCGATCGCGGGCCACACGCGCCCCGTATTTCTCGGCTTGGGGAAGGGAGGGAAGGGGGTCGCCACCGCTGCCGGCGTCTTCCTCGCGCTCGCGCCCGTGCAGACACTTCTCGTGCTGCTCGTGTTCAGCGTCGTCCTCTGGTCCAGCGGCTACGTCTCGCTCGGATCGCTGACCAGCGCGACGCTGCTGCCGGTGCTGCTGTTGCTCACGGTCGGTGCGCGGTCGCCGCTGTTCGTGATCAGTCTGGTCCTCGCCATCTTCGTCTTCTGGACGCATCGCGCCAACATCCAGCGCCTCCGCGCCGGGCAGGAGCATCGGTTCGGAGACAAGAACGGATCGAAGCGCCCCAACGCGATCGTGCCGATCGCGCTGGTCGTTGCCGCCGCGATCGTCATCGCGGCGAGGTTCGGCTGATGCGCGCGGCCGTAGTCGGCGCAGGCGCGTGGGGAACGGCGCTCGCGGATCTGCTGGCGTCGAACGGGCACGACACGACGATCTGGGCGCTCGAGACGGACGTCGCGACGGCGATCAACGCGCGTCACGAGAACCAGCGATTCCTGCAGGGATTCACGCTCGCACCCTCGCTGCGGGCGACGAACGAACTGCGCACCGCGCTCGACGGAGCGGAATTCCTCGTCTACGCGACGCCGTCGCACCACCTACGCCGCATCGCCGCCGAGGGCGCCGCCTTCGTCGAGCGCGACGCGGTGCTGTCGGTCGCCACCAAGGGAATCGAGCGCGGAACGCTCGCGCTGATGACGTCCGTCGTCGCCGACGAGGTTCCGGGGCGGCCGGTCGTCGGCGTGTCGGGGCCGAGCTTCGCGTCCGAGGTCGCCGCGCGCCAGCCGACGGCGATCGTCGCCGCGAGCATTCGTCCCGACGCCGCGCGCGTCGCGCAGGACGCGCTCAGCAGCCGGACGTTTCGCGTCTACACGAACGACGACGTCATCGGCGTCGAGCTCGGCGGCGCGCTCAAGAACGTCATGGCCGTGGCGACCGGAATCGTCGAAGGGGTGGGGCTCGGGAACAACTCGCGCGCCGCGCTCATCACGCGCGGGCTCCACGAGATGACCCGTCTCGGCGTCGCGCTCGGCGCGCGAGCCATTACGTTCGCCGGCCTCGCCGGAATCGGCGACCTCGTGCTGACGTGCACCGGTACGCTCAGCCGCAATCACGCGCTCGGTCTCGAGATCGGCCGCGGCGCGACTTTGGAAGAGGCGCTGGCGGGCAAGGAAACCGTCGCCGAAGGCGTCGCCTCGACCGCCAGCGGATTGGCGCTCGCCGAACGATGCGGCGTCGACATGCCGATCGTTCAAATGGTGCATCGCATTTTGTTCGACGGACACACGGCGCGACAAGCCGTTCCCGAGCTCATGGCCCGTGAACTTCGATCGGAGCAAGATCTGTGACCCCCTCTCGTTCGCAGTCGGCGCCGCGCGCCGCCCACTCGGAGCCCGTTCAGGAGTTTTTCTCGATCGGGGAAGTCTGCGACCTCACCGGACTCAAGCCGCACGTTCTTCGCTACTGGGAGAGCCAGTTCCGGTTTCTCAACCCGGCGAAGAACAGGTCCGGAAATCGCGTCTACCAGCGGCGGGAAGTCGAGCTCGTGATGCTCGTGAAGCATCTGCTGTACGACGAGAAGTACACGATCGAGGGCGCGCGTCAGAAGGTCGACGAGCACCGCAAGAGCGGCGATCTGAAAGTCATCGCGCGCGGCGCGCTCACGGTCGAAGCGTTGGAGTCGCTCGAGATGGATCTGCGCGACCTGGTGACCCTGCTGGACTCGCTCGCGCTCGCGGACTGACGCCGCTCGATGCGCCTTCTCGTCACGAACGACGACGGATTCCTCGCCCAAGGGATCGAGTGTCTGATCGCGGCCGCCGAGCCGCTCGGTGAGGTGACCGTGGTCGCGCCCGATCGCGAGCAGAGCGCGACGAGCCACTCGCTCACGCTCCACCATCCGCTCCATCCGGTGCGCCGGGGCGAACGTCGCTGGCAGGTCGACGGAACACCGACCGATTGCGTCATGCTCGCGCTCGAGGCGCTGATGCCGGAACGCCCCGACTTCGTGCTCAGCGGGGTGAACCACGGCCAGAACATGGGCGAGGACGTGTTGTACTCCGGCACCGTCGCCGCCGCCATGGAAGGGCTCGCGCTGGGCGTGCCGTCGATCGCCATCTCGGCGGCCGGCAGCCACCTGCGCGCCGATCCGGCGCGGCTGCGCGCACAGGTGCCGGTGATCACGACGCTGCTGCGGCATCTCACGTCGCTTCCGGCGCTTCCGACCGAGACGCTCCTCAACATCAACCTGCCGCCGCTCGTCGGCGACCAGATGAAGGGCGTGAAGCTCACGCGTCTGGGCCGCCGCGTCTACTCGCAGTCCGTCGCGCCGATGAAGGATCCGCGCGGGCGCCAGATCTATTGGATCGGCGGCGGGCAGGCGAGTTGGACGGGTGAACCCGATTCAGACTTCCGCGCGGTCGAGGAAGGGTACGTCTCGGTGACGCCACTGCATCTCGATTTGACGCACCACAGTGCGCTGCAAGGCGCCGAACGCTGGTGGCGCGAACCATGACGCCGGGAAATGGCGCGACGAACGACCGCGAGCTGCTCGGCGCCCGGCATCGTCTCGTCGAGGCTCTGCGCGACAAGGGGATTCGCGATCTCTCGGTATTGCGCGCGATCGAGATGACGCCGCGTCACGCCTTCGTGCCGACTGGGCTGCGCCATCGCGCCTACGAGGACGCGCCGCTGCCGATCGGCAACGGACAGACGATATCTCAGCCGTGGGTCCACGCGCGCTACCTGGAACTGCTGCACCTCACCGGAAAGGAGCGAGTGCTCGAGATCGGCACGGGCTCGGGCTACCAGACGGTGCTGCTCGCGCATCTCGTCGCCCAGGTGTTCTCGATCGAACGGATTCCAGCGCTCCTCCAGCAAGCTCGCGAGAACATTCAGCGCACCGGCGTGAACAACGTCTCGCTTCTTCTCGGCGACGGCAGTATCGGGTGGCGTGAGTACGCTCCCTACGACGCGATTCTGGTGACGGCCGGCGCGCCGTCGGTCCCGCAACCGCTGCTCGACCAACTCGCCGAGGGCGGACGGCTGCTGATTCCGGTCGGCGATCGCGAGGAACAGCGGTTGATCGTCGCCGAGCGAAAGGGCGGACGAACGGAAATGAAAGAGGAGGCGCCCGTGCGTTTCGTGCCTCTCGTCGGGCATCACGGATGGGCGCGGTCGGACCCCGCGTAAAGTCTCTCGTTTTGATGCGAATGCACGTCGTCGTGTCCGGCCGAGTGCAAGGCGTCGGGTTTCGCTGGTTCGTGCGCGAGACCGCGATCGAGCTCGGGTTGGCCGGGTGGGTTCGCAACCGGCCCGACGGGAACGTGGAGGTCGCGGCCGACGGCGACGACGCCAACGTGTCGCGCTTTCGAGAGATGTTGCGAAAGGGTCCGCCGCATGCGATGGTCGTCTCGGTCGACGACGTGCCGTCGGAGCCAAAACCGCTGCCACGCCCATTCGAGATCGCGCGATGACGCCATCCGTCCAGCGAAGCAATGAATCGAGCGCCGTCGTTTCGGTGGAAAGGATCACGCCCGAGGTCGCGCGTCTCGGGTCACTGATCCGCGACATCCCGGACTATCCGAAGCCGGGCATCCTGTTCAAGGACATCACGCCGCTGCTCGCCGACGCCGACGCGTTTGCGGTGACCACTCGTCTCATGGCGCAGCCGTTCGCCGACGCTGGGGTGACGCACGTCGTGGCCATCGAGAGCCGCGGATTCATTCTCGGCGCGCCCGTCGCGCAGCAGCTCGGCGCGGGGTTCGTCCCGGTACGAAAACCGGGGAAGCTGCCGCACACGAAGCGGCGAGAGGAATACGCGCTCGAGTACGGCACCGACGCGCTCGAGGTGCACGACGACGCGGTGGGTTCTACCGCGCGCGTCCTGATCGTCGACGACGTGCTCGCGACCGGCGGCACAGCCGCCGCGACTTGCCGCCTGGTCGAGTCCCTGGGCGCGACGGTCCTCGGTCTCTCGTTCCTGTTGGCGCTGTCGTTTCTCTCCGGGGCAGAGCGGCTAGGCGGCCGACAGGTGAGGTCGATTCTCACGTACTGAGCCGAGTCCATGGCTACTGCCATCACCAGCGTGGTTGGGGTAACTTTATAGGTTCCTGGCCGGGGCGTCGGGCTGGGGGCCGGCTTGGGATTCGTGGTAAATGCCCCTGTAGCTCAGATGGATAGAGCAGCGGTTTCCTAAACCGTTGGCCGCGTGTTCGAGTCACGCCAGGGGCACTCTGGGGTATTGGCTCGGGGCGCGTCAGGCGCGGTACAGTTTACATCTCTCATCGTTCATGACAGGCATTCAAGCAGAGTCGCCGGTATCGACGGCGGACAAGATTCAGGACCTGGTCGAACGGGCCCGAAACAACTCGACGATCTGGATGGTCGCGACCGGCGTGATCGTCGTCGCCGTTCTCATCTACCTGTTCGTCGGCCGCCTCAGGCTGATCACGAACACCAACGCGGAGCGGGCGCTCAACAGCGCCAAGCAGTCGCTCAATTCGGGGAACCTGCCACTCGCGCAGAGCGACCTGACGAAGGTCTACGACCGATACGGGTCGACGCCGGCGGGGGTGGAGGCGGCGCTCCTGCTTGCCGGGCTCGACTACGACGCCGGCAAGGTCCAGGACGGGATCAATCTCCTCGACAAGGCGTCCGGCAGCCGTGCCGCGTCCAACGTCCAGTCCACGATCCTGAGCCTCGAGGGCGACGGCTACGCCCAAATGAAGAAGCTCGGCGACGCGGGCAAGAAGTACGAAGCCGCGGCCGCGGCGACCTCGTTCGAGACGGAAAAGGCGGCGCTTCGCGCGAAGGCGGCGCGGGCATACCAGCAGGCCGGCGACACGGCGACAGCCCACAAGCTCTGGGGCGCGCTGGCGACCGATCCGGCGTCGATCACGGTGGCGGCCGAGGCGCGGGTACGGCTCGGCGAACTGACGGCGCAAACGGCGAAACGATAAGCCCGATTCGAGGGCCTGTCGCCGCAGGGACGTTCTGAGTCCGCGGTTGCGCTGGCGAGGTCTCCGCCTTGGAAACGAGCCCGGCCGTGAGCAGGAGCACGAGCGTGAGCCTTGAGCTGACTGCCGGTCCCACCGGTCCCACCGGTCCCATCGGATGTACGTATAAGATGTATTATGTCAACCACAAAGTGAAGAAAAGTGTGGAGAAGTCCCTGTTCTCCACGCCCTCACAGCTCCCCGAGCGCTCCGCGGAAGACGATTCGGCCCTCGCCAGAAAGACTCGGCAGCCAGCCGGCCCCGGAACGCTGAAGGCGGATTGACAGCGGCAACCCGGACCGGGACTGGATTCTGATCGGCTCGCTGGGATCGGCCTCCTCCCAGGTCGCCAGGAGAATGGCGACGGCCACCGCCCCGCTGCCGCACGCCAGGGTCTCGGCCTCGACGCCCCGCTCGTAGGTCCGCATCGACCACCCGGCCGAGCCGGCCGCCTCCGAGACGAAGTTGACGTTGGCGCCATCCGGAAAGGCGCCGTGCGAGCGCAGCGGACGGCCGCGGCCCACGACGTCGACGACCCGCGAATCGGCGCAACGGATGACCACATGCGGTACGCCGACCTGGGCGAAGCCGAGTCGGGTCTCGCCGACTGTCAGCGGTACTCCATCCACGTTCCCGCGGACGTCCGACACCGACTCGAGGTCGATCTCCGGGTTCGCGCCAAGCATCCGCGCCTGGACGACCCCCTCGTCGGTCTCAATCGACAGCGCACCGTTCCTGGCCATCCCCAACTCGAACCCGAGACGTGTGCCGCAGAGCGTGGCGTTCCCGCAGAACGCGGCGCGCGAGCCGTCGGCGTTGAGGTACGTGAGCCGGATGGATGCGCGCCTCGAAGGCTCCAGGAACACGATGCCATCCGCTCCCACGCCGGTGCCCCGGGCGCAGATCCGGCGAATGGCCCGCGGGTCCTCGAGAGCTCCAGGTCCGGCCCCCCTGGCGTCGATGACGACGAAGTCGTTCCCGGAGCCGCTCATCTTGTAGAACGGCTCGCCGTCGCCCAGCACGCGGTCCACGCGGTACCCGTCGTCCGCGTCGATCACAGCTTGCCGCGAATGGCCCACCACCTGAGCCGCCAAACCATCCAGACGGCCTCACGGACGATCGCTTTCGACATCTTGCTCGTGCCCTCGGTACGGTCCACGAAGACGATCGGAATCTCCACGATGCGAAATCCGCGCTTCGACGCCCGGAAGCTCATCTCGATCTGAAAGGCGTACCCGTTGGATCTAACAGCATTCAAGTCAATCGCTTCCAGGACAGATCGGCGAAAACACTTGAAGCCGCCTGTCGCATCCCACACGTTCAGGCCGGTGGCGAACCTCGCATAGACGTTGGCGAAGTAGCTCAGCAGCAGCCGGCTGATCGGCCAGTTCACCACGGAAACCCGTCCGTCGCGGTATCGCGAACCGAGGACGAGGTCGGCGTCATTGATGGCGGTCAGAAACTCGGGCAAGTGGTTCGGGTCGTGCGAGAAGTCCGCGTCCATCTCGAAGACGAAATCGTAGCCCTGTTCCAGCGCCCAGCGAAATCCCGCGATGTACGCGGTGCCGAGCCCCATCTTTCTCGGGCGACAGAGGACGTGGACGCGCGGCTCGCGCTCCATGATGCCCTGCACGATCGCCGCGGTTCCGTCGGGCGACCCGTCGTCGACGACGAGTATCTCGAGGCGAGAGTCCTGAGAAAGCACGCGGTCGATGAGCCGCGCGATGTTCTCGCACTCGTTGTAGGTGGGGACGATGACGAGGGCGCGCTCGACTCTGAGCGCGCCCTCGTCATCGCCGGAGCGATCGGGGGGTGATCTTTCCACGCCCCTATTTTAGCACATAAATCTTGTTTGTGGCGGCGTCGAGCGCGACGACGAAGTCGCCGAGCGGGCTGAACTCGATTCGCGTCGGCGACCCGCCGGCGGGAATAGGAATGACGCTGGCGACGAAGTTCACCTGGAAGATGCCGTCCTGGAACGGCGCGTTGAACAGCGAGCCGCTCATCGAGACCCAGAGGTTCTGGTTGTCAGGCGAGATCGCGACTCCGAAAAGCGGGAGCGTGAAGGTGACCGTCCCGCTTCGTCCGCCCGCGGCGAGCGGCGTCATCGTGACGTCCGTGCTGCCATCGGTCGTGTAGAGCGTCTTGCCGTCGCGTGAGATCGCCAGATCCGTCACCGTCGACGACGGATGGAGCTGACGCTTGATCTGACTGGTGTGCGCGTCGATCTCGTAGACCGAGCCGAGCGCCGTGCCGACGTAGAGGAGCGAGTCGCCGGCGGCCATCTTCATCGTGTTCGCCGTCCCGGCGACGATGACTGGCGTACCGACCGCGCCTGACGCGACGTCGATCGTGACCATGCTGAAGTCGGTGCGGTCGACGAACATCGTCTTTCCGTCCGACGTGATCGCGGTCTTGAATGGCGTCACGCCGATGTTCACGGCCTGCAAAACTGCCCCGGTGGCGGCGTTGACGGCGACGCCTTGCGGCGTGGGGCTACTGGTCGCCGCGGCGATGGTGGTTCCGCCGACGGCGATGTCGGTAATGGTGCCTCCGACCGGGATGGTCGTGGCGGCGGCGGTCGCCGTGGCGAGGTCGACGCTGGCGATGTTGCCGTTGAAGATTCCGCCATACGCCGTCGTCTTCCCGACTGCGATGCCGGTCATGAAGCCCGTGATCTGCGCCGCGCCGACGATGGTTCCTGCCGGGTGGCCGATGACGCTCACGACCTGCGTCGCGCTGCCGGTACCGGATGCGGCGGTGATCGTGGCGTTCCCGGAACCGACGCCGGTGACCGTGCCGCTGGTATCGACGGTGGCGATCGCGCTATTGCTGCTGGACCAGGTGATCGTGGCGCCCGGAACGACGTTGTTGTTCGCGTCGAGCACCTGCGCCGCGAGCTTGAACGTCTGCCCCGTCGAGAGCGTCGGCGCTGTGTTCGTGATGTTCACCTGCGACGCGGAGCCGACGGTGGCCGTCGCCGTGAACGTCACCGCGGTGAGCGAACCCGCCGTGGCGGTCAGCGTGTTCGCGCCGATCGTTCCGCCCAATTTCCACGAGCCAACCGTCGCGATCCCGGAGGCGTTCGTGTTCGCCAATGCTCCGGTCACCGTGCCGCCGCCGCTGGCGACGGCGAAGGTCACGAGCACGTTCGGAAGCGGATTGCCCAAGGCGTCAGCGACCTTCACCGAGGGCGCGACGGCCACGGTCGCGCCGGCGACGGCGGACTGCGCGTCGCCCCCGGCCTTGGTGACTGCGGCCGGCGCGCCCGCCGCGGCGATCGCGACGAAGCTCACCGACGTGAGGCCGGTCGCGGTGGCGCTGGCCGTCTGGACACCGGCGGTCGGACCCAATGTCCACGACGTGGTCGCCTGCCCGTTCACGTCCGTCCGCACGCTGGCGGCACTCACGGTTCCACCGCCGCCGGTCACGGCGAACGTGACGACCGCGCTGTCGATCGGGCTGCCCGCCTTGTTCTTGACGATGACCGTGAGCGGCGTCACAACCGTGGCCCCCGCGGTCGCGTGGATCGTGTCGGTCGGCGTTCCGGTGATGGTTGCCGGCGTGACGTCGACCCTCGGCTCGGTGGATCCGCATGCGCCGGCGAATGCGAGCGCGGCGATCGTGGGCAGGAAAATACGATTCGGCACAGTGAGTGATCGGTCGGCGTGTGACGCCATTGGAGGGTCCCGTTGGATGGTCTCGACCCGGCTCCCCGCCGACGGCTTCGTCCGCGGGTTCGGGTCGAGTTCCAGGCACAAACTAGTTGTGTGTCAGGCCTGAGTGGGGGCCTTCGCCTTTCGGTCGAGAACCCCGCCTCCAATCCAGACGATCAAAGCCGCCAGAAGTGCCACAATCGTGACGACCTTCCCGGTCTCGTAGGCCGCGTCGGTGAACCGCAGCTGGATCGCTCTTGCCCCTGCCGGGAGCGCGACACCTATGAGATTGTAATTCATCAATCCGACCAACGCGGGCTTGCCGTCGGCGGTCGCCTGCCAGCCGGGGAAATAGTTCTCGGACATTACCAACGCTTGCCCTGGCGCGGCGGGTTCGGTCAAAGCGATATCGATGCGGCCGGGCTGGTACGCGGTCACCCGCGCCGCGTTGGTCGCCGGCGCCGGAGCCGCCTTGAGCTCCGCTCCCGCGACTCCCTTCATCGAAGTGTCGGCGATGGCTACCGCTCGCGGATCGAATCGCGAATCGAGAATCGTCGCGAGCGCGGGTTCCGGCGGCGCCTTCACGATTGCCGACGCGACCCATGCGGGGGGATCGTCCGTCGGCACCTTGTAGGCGAATATGGTACTGCCGGCGGCGTCCTTCACGGGGCCCGCGAGCTTCACGAACGGAGGCACTCCGAGCTGCGAACTGACCGAAGCCATCAGGGTGGAGTCGGCCGCGGTGTACCAGTAGCGAACGTTCTCGTGCTGCCAGAAACGCGGCTGCAATTGCGCGCGGCCGGAGTCGGACTGGATGAGTCGCTGGTAGATCCCGAGCTCGTTGCCGTGATAGCCGGCGGGAATTCGCAGATCATGGATCATCAGCAGATCCCCGCCCCGATTCACGTCGTCGCACAGCCCGACGCAGAGGAAGCGATCGAGCGGGTCCACGTTGTTGCTCAGCGCGCCGTTGAACACTCGTCCAGGTCCATTCTTCGCGATGTCGGCGCGAATGGCCTCGATGGCCGGGTCGGTTGCGAACAACTGCGACGCTCGCGGCGAGAACACCCAGTACTGCCGCTCGATGCTCCAGAGATCGACGACCATCAGCACGGCCAGGCTGATCATCGCGGCCTTCGCCTTCAATCGATCGGTGATGAACGCGAACAGAATTCCGGCCGCGAGCGCCGCGACGAAGAACGATCGCCAGATTCCGGCGATCGCGGCCGCCGTGTTCCCCTGCGCGCGCTGCACGACGTCGGCGACGATTCGGTCGCGGATCGAGGCCGGATATCCCTGCGACTGAATGAAGCTGTCGGCGGCCGACGACCCAACCGCGCCCGCGAGCGCACTGTATCCGCCGACCGACATCACCACGGCAAGGACCGCGGCGCCGACGAGCCACCCGATCGCGTATCGCTTCGAAACCTGCCCGGCGAGGAGCCTCTCGACTCCCATCGCGGCGAGGGCCGCCACGGAAAACGCCGTCACATAGATGATCGTGCTCGGCGCGCGGAAGTATTTCGTCCCGGGAACCAGGGCCATCACCAAATGGAAGAACGGCGTGAATCCGCCGTACGCCCACAGCAATGAGACGATGCCCGTGCCGACCCAGAACCACCGGAACGATTTCCGTCGCGTCGCCCCGAATGCCGCGCCGGCGAGCACCAGCACGACCACGCCGAAATAGTCGCTATGAAAATGGATGCCGTTTCGACCCCAGTACTGCTGCAGAATTCCCGAGAACTGCGGCCAATACCAGTTTACAGTTTCCTCGATCGGGAACGAGTAGCTCGTCGCAGTGGCCCAATCGTGGCCGGCGGCGCGCGGCGACCACGGCTTGTACTCGAACAGGGGCATGAACTGAATGGCGCCGATCAACAGCCCGACGCCCACGGCGCAGGCGGCGAGCGCCAAGCGTTTCACGGCGACATCGCGCGGCAGCCGTCCCCCCCGGATCCGTGGTCGGCGAACGCGACGTACAGCGCGAACGCGCCGCCCGTGAGCAGCATGTACTGCAACAACTGCGGATGCGGCGAGAGCACGGCCAACCCGACGACGATCGCGATGGCGCCCCAGCTCCATCGCGCGCCGTCACGAATGCCGCGCGTCAACAGGAGTAGCGCGGCCGGCAGCATCGTGCTCACGAACAATTTGCCGTCGTGCCCAGCGTACGCGTATCCGGCGATCGATCCGCCGAGCATGTAGGCCAGGCCGCCGGTCAGCGCGCCCCAGAAGCTGAAGCCCCATGCGCGGAGAAACAGATAGGTGAAGAGTCCGCAGAGAAAAACATGAATCGGAAACTCCCACGTCATCGCGATGTCCGTGGGGAGCATCCACCGCAGGAGGAACGTGGGGTAGAAAATGTCGCCGTGCATCGCGGCGACGTACGGCAGCCCGCCCTCGATATAGGGATTCCAGAGCGGGAATCCGTGGCCGCTGCGCAGCGACTGCGCGGCGAACTCGCGCCACGCGTAACCGGCCTTGAATTGATCGCTGACCGGATTGAGGAGGATCCGCCCGGCGATCGCCGGATACGCGAGCGTCATCGACGCCACGAAATAGACGAGCGCGGCCCAGGCGGTCGCGAAGCGTGGAGCTGGTAGCGCCGCGGATGTCGGAGGCGCCGAGCGTGCCGGCGGTGGTGGTGGCGCCGAACCGCGGGTGCGCGTGGATTGCGTGGAGGCCGTGGCCATTCAGGTCGTTGGGGCTCGAGGACGTGGTCCGCCGACGCGCTTCAGGAACAGAACACCGGGAATGACCTCCAGCACCGACAGCCACAAGCGGGAGCTGACGGCGATGACTGCAGCGGTCGGCGGCGTCGCCAAATTCAACGTACCGAGCGCCAGGGCCAAAGCCCCTTCGCGAACGCCGAGTCCGCCCGGAACGATGACGGCAAGATAACCGGCCAGGTACGACCAGGCCCAAGAAGAGACGTAGTCCGCGTACGAACCCGGCGCCCTGCCCGTCATACCGAAAACGAACAGCTCGAACGCGGCGCCGTACAGCAACCACGCGACGATGTTCGCGACGATGGCGAGATACACCGCTCGGTGCGGAATGGTCACGTCGATCAATTCCTTCCCCGTCGCGCGTCGCGCCCAGCCCAGGATGAGCGGCAACGCGCTCGGCAGAAGCAGGATGCCGGTGAGCACGATGACGAGCAGCGTCACGCCAAGCCCGGTTCTTCCTTGCGATATCCTCCCGAACGAGCGCCATCCGGCGACCAGCAACACGAGGAAGCCCATGGCGAGGTTGACGATCGTGTTGAGCACCGACGAGCCGACCGCGGCCACCGGCGGTACTTTCTCGCCGCGCGCCATTCCGGCCATGGCGGTCATCTGCCAAACCCGTCCCGGCACATAGAGTCCCAATCTGGAAACGCTCATGATGCGCACGGCGGGCCAAAACCCGAGCGACGTGTTCCAGGCGACGAGAATGCGGCGCCACGCTTCGATCAGAACGGCGTAGGCCGCCAGGACGACGAGCGCCGACGCGACGATGATCGCCCAGTTCGGATGCAGCTCCAAGGGCTGCCCACGCACGGCGCGCCACTGCGTGACGAGCGTCTTGCCGACGAACCAGGCGACGACGATCGTCGCCACCACCTGCAGCGCCAACCAGCGCCTATTTCGGCGAGGCGGCGATGGCGGACTTGTAGACGTCGGCGTAGCGTCGGGCAACCGACTCTGGGGCAAAGGTGGCGAGAGCATGCAGGCGTCCGGCGGCGCCGAGCGACGCGCCGTGGTCGTCGCGCGCGAGAAGCGACGTGATCGCCGCCGCGAGCTCACCCGCGTCGACGTTGGGGACGAGGACTCCGGTGCGATCGTCCTGCACGACGTCGGTGAGACCGCCTGACGCGAACGCGACGACCGGCGTCGCGCACAGCTGCGCTTCCACCGCGACAAGACCGAGCCCCTCGTCGACCGAAGGAACGACGAGGGCGAGGGCACGCCGATAGAATGCGGGAAGTTGGTCCTGCGGCACCGCTCCGTGCCACGTCACGCGGTCGGCGACTCCGAGACCGGCGGCGAGTTGGAGGAGCCGCTCGCGGTCCTCGCCGTCGCCGACGACGTCGAGACCCAACGACGTGTCGGTCAACTTCGACATGGCGTGCAGCAGGATCTCTATGCCCTTCTGCTTGTTGAGCCGTCCGACGAACAGCAGCCGGTCGCCGCGCCCCGCGACGCCGTCGGGCGAAAACAGGTCGGTCGCCACGGGCATCGGCGCGACGACCGGCGCCGGCGCGGAGACCACCTGCTGCACCTCGGCGGCGAGCCATTTCGAAACCGCCGTCACGGCAGCCGACCGGTGCAACACGTGGCGAAATGCAGGGCGAGACAACGCGACGGAGCGCGCGAGACGCACGTCGCTGCCGTGCAGCGTCGTCACGAGCGGCTTGTTGGCGAGGCGTCCGAGCCACGTGCCGACGAGCCCATTCGGGAACCACCAGTGCGCGTGCACGACGTCCGGCTTGAACTCACGGCGCGCGTGTACCGCCGACCGGAACTCGGCGCCGAGGAATCCGAGCATGGTGATGCGCGCGCTCCACGACGCCTGAACCTGCGACGCCATCGTGCCGGTGTAGGCGAGCGTCTCGAAGCGACGCGGCGCGTAGTGGAAACGGTCGACCGGCACGTCGTCGAGTGTCGCGTGGTCCGGGTAGCCGGGGGCGGCCGGCGCGACGACGCGCGTGTCGAATCCTTCGCCGCGCAGCGCCGACGCGAGCAGCAGCACGAACGACCCCGGCGGGTCGCCGAGTTGGCGCGGGAAGGAGTGCGTGAGAAAGAGAACTCTCATGGGTTCAGCGCCGTTCCCCGTCGGCGCCCATGGCGTCGACCTGGCGCTGGATCTCGCGCAGTTGCGCGCGCTGCCCCGCGATTTGCTCGCCGATCAACCCGGTCGCGAAGAAGACGCTGCCGAGTATGAGGCATGTTTGGATCACGGTCCACAGAGGCCGAATTGCGAGAGAGCGGACGAAGACCAACGCGATGATGCCGAATACCGAGCTCGCGGCGAACAGCGACGCGCCGAGCATGCCGAACAGGAGCAACGGCTTCTGGCTGAAGCGGAGCTCGAACCACACGGCGAGCATGTCGAGCACGCCGACGGGAATGCGGTGCCAGGTGGCGAACTTCGACTTGCCCGCGTGACGGGGATAGAGCGGGACGGGGATTTCGGAAACCGTGAATCCCTGCGCCGCCGCCATCACGACCATGTAGCGGTGCCAATCGGGGCGGGTCGGCAGGCTGTCCATCACCTCGCGCCGATACGCCTTGACCGAGTTCAGGTCCTTGACCGGGACGTTGAACAGCGTGCGGCTCAGGCGGTTGTAGATGTTGGAGACGAAGGCCTTGTCGTAGTGCCCTTCTTTGAAGCCGGTGACCATGTCGGACTCGCCGGCGAGAATCGGCGCGACGAGCCGGGGGATATCCTCGGGCTTGAATTGCAGGTCGGCCGGATAGAACACGAGAACGTCGCCGCGCGCGGCGAGATAGCCGGTGCGCAGCGCGTCGGCTATCCCGCGCCGAGACCTGTGGCGCTGGCAGCGCACGAACGGGTACTGCTGGGCCAGCTCCTGGAGCACCGCCCACGTCCGATCGACGCTGCCGTCGTCGATGACGATGACCTCGTAGCTGTGCGGCGACGAGGCGAACGCCTCGGCGGCCTGCTCCATGAAGAGCGGCAGGTTCTCGGCTTCGTCCTTCGCGGGGACGAGGACGGAGACGTCGACCGAATCTCGGCGTCTTCGTTGCGCATCGAGGCTGCTGCCCGCGTACGGGTTCATCGGCGCCCCGAGCGTTGAGGTCATACCCGCTTGCGCATTCGAGCGGACAGGACTCCGAGTTGGTCGCGGTACTTCGCCACCGTGCGACGGGCGATCTGTACCCCGCCCTCTTTGAGGATGTTGACGATGGCTTGATCGGTGAGCGGATGCTTCGGGTCTTCCTCGCCGACCAGCTTCTCGATCTGCGCCTTGATGCCGCGGGCCGATACGTCTTCGCCGGCGGTCGTCGAGAGGCCGGAGGAGAAGAAGAATTTGAGCGGGAGCACGCCGCGCGGCGTCTGCACGAACTTTTCGTTCGTCACGCGGCTCACCGTCGACTCGTGCATGCTGATGACTTCGGCGACCTCGCGCAGCGTGAGCGGCTTGAGGAACTGCACGCCCTTCTCGAAGAAGTCGCGCTGCCGGTCGACGATGTAGTTCATCACCTTGAGCATCGTTTGACGCCGCTGCTCGATCGCCTGGATCATCCAGTTGGCGGAATTGAGCTTGTTGGAGATGAACTCCTTGTTCTCGCCCTCGAACTTCTTCTTGTCGCGCGCGATCTCCTGGTAGGCGCGGCTCAGCTTGAGTCGCGGCAGGTTCGCATCGTTGAGGAAGACGTGGTAGCGCCCGTCGATCTTCTCGACGATGAGATCCGGGATGATGTAGTTGTCGCTGGCGCTCGAGTAGACGAGGCCGGGCTTGGGGTCGAGCTTCTTGATCTCGTCGGCGGCGCGCTGGACGTCGCCCGGGCTGATGCCGAACCGCTTGGAGATCTCGCTCCAGCGGTGGTTGATCAACTCTTCGAAGCAGTCGCGAACGAGGCGAAATGGGACGGACTGCTCGAGGCCCGCCTCGCGGAGCTGGAGCATGAGGCACTCGCGCAGGTCTCTCGCGCCGACGCCCGGCGGGTCGAGCATCTGCACCGTGCGCAGCATGTCGTCGACCTCCTGCAGCGTGTACAGCGGCAGGTCCTCGGTGTCGCGCTCGATCGCTTCGGCCGCTTTGACGATCGTGTCGTTGACGGTAACGAGGAGCGTGTCGAGCGGGCACGCGAGATAGCCGTCCTCGTTGATGTTGCCGATGAATTCGTCGGCGAGCAGCTGCTGGCGCGGCGTGAGGTCGAGGAGAGTGATCTGGTCGGCGAGGTGGTCCGAGAGGTCGCGCGTGTCGACGGTGACCGGCTCGTAGTACTCGCGCTCCTCGTGCTCTTCGCGGCGGCCGCCAGTGTCGAATCCGTCGAGGAGGATCTCCTCCCAGTCGATCTCGTCACTGCTGTCCTTCTGCTCGGTCGGCGCCTCGGGTTCTACCGTCTCCTCTTCCTCACCCTCTTCGTCCTCGAGCTCGACCATGTCGAGGAAGGGGTTGTTCAGCAGCTCCTGCTTGAGGTGTTGCTGCAGGTCCAGCAACGGCATGTACAGCAGATCCATCGCCTGATACAGGCGAGGGTTGATCTTGAGTTCCTGCCTGAGCTGCGTGCTCTGAGAAAGTCCGGCTTTCATGAATCGAAGTTAGGCCGCGGGCGCCGAGTCGTTCGCGGCGGCGAACCGCGCGCGAAGACGCGCCGTGAGCGTTGGACCAAGATAAATGTCGGCGACCGTGTCGTCGAACACGAGCTCGCGAACGGTTCCCGATACCTTCACTTGCCCATCAAACATGATGTATGCCCGATCGACGATGTCCAAGGTTTGTTCGACATTGTGATCGCTGATCAGTACGCCGATGCCTCGGTGCCGCAGGTTGCCCACGATCTGCTGGATGTCGTGCACGGCTATGGGGTCGACGCCGGCGAACGGCTCGTCCAACATCATGAACTTCGGCTGCGTGACGAGCGCGCGCGTGATCTCCAGCCGCCGCCGCTCGCCGCCGGACAACGAGAACGCCTTGTTGGTGCGGAGGTGCTTGATACTGAGCTCGTCGAGCAGCGTCTCGAGCCGACTGCGTCGTTCGTTCGCCGGCAGGTCGAGCGTCTCGAGAATCGCCAGGATGTTGTCCTCGACCGACAGCTTGCGAAAAATCGACGGCTCTTGCGACAGATACCCGATTCCTTGCCGCGCCCGCTTGTACATCGGCATCGACGTGATGTCGGCGCCGTCCAGCACGATTCGCCCGGCAAGCGGCTCGATGAGGCCGACGATCATGTAGAAGGTCGTCGTCTTCCCCGCGCCATTCGGGCCCAGCAGGCCAACAATCTCCCCCTGTTGCAATCGCAGGGCCACGTCGTTTACGACCCGCCTCCGTCTATATGACTTGACGAGCCCATGTGCCTCAAGGACACTACCGCTGAGGGCTGCCGCCGGGCGAACCGGCGTCGCGACTCGGGCGTCCGGTACCCCGGCGTGCTCCCCGGTCTCTCTCAGGGTCGCGGCAAGCGCCTCGCGCGCGCCGACGATGTCCCGCCAGGTGCGCTCCGAGAACCACACCTGCGGGGCGCGCTGGAACCCGCCCAGCGGGGGGACGACAATGCCGTCGCCGGCGAGACGGGGGAACACCGACATCGCGAGATGCTGCCGCACCTCGTCGAGGCTGAGGCGCCCAGCCTCCTTCTCCGCGTCGCGGCCGGTCGCGCGCAGCGCCGCGAGGTAGTCGTCGCGGTAGACCTTGATGACCGCGTCGACGTTGGCGAGGCCCGTTGAGTCGGCGACGCTGATGAGCGCGTGCAAGGCCAGCGCGATCGAACGGTCGCCCTTCGCGAGCTGCTCGGCGAGGGCGCGGACGGCCGACGGTGGGTCGGAATCCGGGGCGGGGGGAATTGGAGGCGGAACGGTCACGGATGATCTCGAGTTGGCCGGTCGATCGCCCGCTCATCGAGCGGTGAAGAGGACGGCGGCTTCGTTGGGGCCTTGGGAGGCGTCGTGGGCGGCGTTTTCTGCTGCGTCGAGCCGGCTTTCACCGGGGTCGCCGACGCTCCCTTCGCCCGCTTTGTCGTGTCGGCCTTCGCCTCGATGAACATGCCCGTGACGGAATCGACGGTCGTCACGGTGGCCACTTTGTTCGAGTCGTTGAAGGCGATGGTGATGTCGCGCGCCGTGACGTAGCTGAGCGACGCGCGGTGTTCGTTGGTGTCGCTCGGCGCCACGTGATAGAGCGAGCTGGCGTTGCCGCGGGCGACGAGCTGCTGGATGCGCGGCGACTTGGACGTGTCGCGCGGCGAGCGCGCCGACGTATCGAAGTGCGCGACGACCGTGTCGCCGCGGAGCCAGTCGGTCGTGTCGGGCGGCGAGATCTTGTACTTCGTCGTGTCCGGCCTGCCCTGGGCGAACGCACGGCGGAACGCGCGGACGAGGCGTATCTGCTGCGCCGGCATGGTCACGTCGAGCGAGTCGGCGATCATATTCTGACTCGGCGACACGACCTTCGCCCGGTTCACGGCGCTCCAGGCGAACGCGTGGTCGAGCAGATCGTTCTTGACGCGAAGGTCGATCGTGTCGGACGTGAGCGTCATCGAGTCCGAGACCGCCTTGGCGTTGGCGCGCGAGAGAACGCGCGTCAGCTTCTTGTTGGTCGAATACAGGTCGATGAGCGTGCCGGTGAGCGTGAACGGGTGGTCGCGCTTGCCGACCACCTTCGGGTTCCGCATCAGCCGCATCGTCTCCTTCCCCTGATCGATGAACGCCGAATCGCCTGTCGCGGTGAGTACGGTGTCCTTGAGGTTGTCGGCGGGACGCGTAATCTCGACGCGGCCGCCGCCGTAGATCAGGCTGTCGCCGTCCATGAAGACGTGATCCGAGATGACCGTCAGCGGTGGCGCAAGCTTGCCGGTCGAATCGCGCTGCACGACCGTGATCGTCGGGCGCGCGACGGCGCTCATCTGCTCGCGCGGGCGGATCTTCGGAATGATCCGCTTGTACTCGGCCTGCGGCCCGACGAGCGTCGACCCGCTCGCCGTCTTCGCGTGAACGTTCCCCGCCGCGACGACCCGCTCGTCGTTCGGGAAATAGTTGAGGAAGTCCGACGTGACGTGAAAGCGCGGCTCGTCCGCTGCCGCGTGTCCCACGAGCTGAGAGTGGTCCGGATAGGACTCGGCGCTGTCGCCGTGCAGATCGATGTTCCGCTGCGGGCAATGGATCTCGACGTTGCCCCCCCAGAACGTCACTTGCCCGATCCCCGGCACGCTGTCGCTGGCCAGCCGGTCGCTGCTAAAGTTGCACGGCGTCGATCTTGGCGGGCGGGCAGTCGCCGGCTGCTGCGCCGCTCCGAGGCGCGCGAGGGCCGCGACCAGCACGAGCCGGCGAACCGAACACGCCGCGTCATCGCTCGGGGACCATCACCGACGACTTACCGGTACAACTCCGCAGGCAGCGGAACGAGGTGAAGCCGCTCTGCGTCGTGAGCTTTGCGCCCGGCGGTGACGTAGACGTGAACCCGATCCCTGACTGCGTGTCTTCGCCGCGCGTGAGCGTGTAACTCGTGTCACTCGAGATGACGTGCGAGACCTGATTGTAAGTCACGTGCGGCGAGCGCAGCGTGCGTCCGTCGACGAGCTTGATCAGCACGTCGCCCCACCCTTCGAGAATCTGCGTGCGCGTTGTGTACACGCCGCGCTTCGCTTCCATCGTCCCTTCGGGCGCGCCCGTTTCGCTCGTGAACTTCACGTGCGCATGGCGGAGGTCGAAGCGCGTCGTCTCCTCGAGCACGAAGGCCGTGTCCGCGGTGAGGTCGCCGCGCTGCACGCCGTTCGTCGTGAGGAGGAAGTTCGCGTCGAACAGGACCTGGTCGGCGCTGTCGGCGACGGAAGCGCCGCCGGTGACCGGCGGCTGCTTGGCGCTGTTACACGCGGCCGCCACGAACGCCGTGAGCGCGAACGTCGCGAGGATGGGGAGATTTCTCACGCGACCCGTGCCCGCATGAGGTCGTGAAGGTGCACGACGCCGACGAGTCGTTCCCCATCGTCGAGCACGGGCGTCGCCATGATGCCGAACTGCTCCATGCGGTACGCGACCGCGCTGGCGAGCTCGCCGACGTGGGCGACTTTGGGCTGTCGAGTCATGACTTCGTGAACGGGGGTGGAGTAGAGGTCGCCGCCGCGCTCGACGAGCCGGCTCAGATCACCGGCCGTGAGCAGCCCCTCGACGCCGCGGTGTGCGTCGCAGGCGATGGCGATCCCCCGCCGTTCGGCGATCATCACGATTGCCTGCTTCATGGTGTCCGACGAACGCAACACGGGCAGATCCTCACGGAGCATGATCTCCTCGACACGAACCACGAGCTGTCGGCCGAGGGCGCCGCCCGGGTGAAGCCGGGCGAAGTCCTCGCGCTTGAATCCCTTCTCCTGCAATAAGGCGACGGCGAGCGCGTCGCCCAAGGCGAGCGCCGCCGTGGTGCTCGTCGTCGGGGCGAGATCGTGCGGACACGCCTCCTCGCCGACCGCCGCATCGAGCGACACATCCGAGTTCCTGGCGAGCGCCGATGCCCGGTCCCCGGTAATGGCGATCGTTCGTACCCCGAAGGCCTTCAAATGGCTCAACAGGCCGAGGAGCTCGTCCGACTCGCCACTCTTCGAGATCAGGATCGCCACGTCGTTCCGGCCGACGATCCCGAGGTCACCATGGACGCTGTCCACAGGGTGAAGGAAACTGGCCGGCGTGCCGGTGGACGTGAGCGTCGCGGCGATCTTGTGGCCGATCAGCCCGGACTTTCCGACGCCGGCTACAACGACCCGACCGGGAGAATCGGCGATGAGCCGTACGGCGCGCGCGAACTCGTCGCCGAGGCGACCCTCGAGCGCCGAGAGCGCATCGCGCTCCATTCGCACAACCCGCTTCCCCCGCTCGACGATCTCGTTCGCGCTCATCTGGCCGCCGCGGAGGGCATCGCGCTGGATGAGCGTTCGGCCACGTAGCCCTGCCAGGCGCTGTCCCACGCGCCGCGGGCCTTGAGGAGCAGCTCGGAAAACTCTCGGACGGCGCCGCGCCCGCCATGGCTGGTGAGGTGAACGCGGCTTTCGCGACGCACCTCCGGTACGGCGTTGGCGACGCACGCCGGAAGTCCTACCGCGCGCAGCAGCGGCAGATCCGGAAAGTCGTCGCCGACGAACGCGCACTCCTCGGGCGGGATCGCGTGGCGCTCGAGGATGCTCAGAAATCCGCCGAACTTGTGGCCGTCAGGCCCCTGCACCACGTCGTCCACCGCCAATTCCTGCGCGCGGAGCGTGACGCTCTCGGAGATCCGGCCGGTGACGATCGCAACACGAATCCCGGCGCGCCGCAGCAAGGCGACGCCGAGGCCGTCCTGGATGTCGTAGCGCTTGAACTCGAGGCGACGCCCGTCGACGTCGCCGAGGTAGATCCCACCGTCGGTCATCACTCCGTCGACGTCGAAGCCGACGAGCTTGATGGAACGAGCGAAGACGGGGTCGATCATCGTCGCGCCCGGTCCCAGATGTCCACGGCGCGATCCACGAGCGCGTCGAGCGCATCGAGCGGAATCATGTTCGGGCCGTCGCTCGGCGCGTTGTCGGGGTCGGGATGCGTCTCCATGAACAGCCCGTCGGCGCCGGCGGCCGCCGCGGCGAGCGCCAGCGGCGGAATGAATTCGCGCGCGCCCCCGCTCGCGCCGCCCTCACCCCGCCCCGGTTGCTGCACGCTGTGCGTCGCGTCGAAGATCACGGGGCAGTCACACGCGGCGCGCATGCGCACGAAGCCGCGCATGTCGACGACGAGATCGCCGTAGCCGAAGAAGGTCCCGCGCTCGGTGACGGCGACGTCCGATTTGCGCTCGGTCCTGCCACGGACCTTGTCGACGGCTCCGCGCATGCCTTCCGGGTGCATCCACTGGCCTTTTTTCACATTCACGGCTCGGCCGGTTTCGCCGGCGGCCACCAGGAGATCCGTCTGCCGGCAGAGGAACGCCGGAATCTGGAGGATGTCCGCGACCTCCGCCGCCGGCGCGCACTGCTCGGGCAGGTGGACGTCGGTGAGAATCGGCAGACCGGTCGCCGTACGGACGCGGTCGAGCGCGGCGAGTCCCTCGTGCAGCCCGGGCCCGCGATGCGCGCCGACGTTCGATCGATTCGCCTTGTCGAAGCTCGCCTTGTACACGACGCCGCCCGGCACGCGTTCGGCCAAGCGGGCCAGGTGCTCACCGACGCGCAGGTTCAGCGCATCGGATTCGAGGACGCACGGTCCGGCAATCAGGAAGAGCGCATCCCGCCGGAAGTGCGTCGCCACGTCAGTCGGCGGCTTCGACGAACGACGAACTCTCGCGACCCTGCCGACGCGTGTGCTTGGCCTTCACCGCCGCGGCGATGAAGCCGGCGAACAACGGGTGCGGGCGGGTCGGACGCGACTGCAGCTCGGGGTGGAACTGGCAGCCGACGTACCACGGGTGCGCCGTCAACTCGACGATCTCGACGAGCTGACCGTCGGGTGAGAGGCCGCTGAGCTTCATCCCATTCTGCACGAAGAGGTCGCGATACTTGTTCGAGACTTCATATCGATGGCGATGGCGCTCGCTCACTTCGGGCTGCCCGTAGATCTCCGCGACGCGCGACCCGCGCGCCAGTCTGCACGGATACGCGCCCAGGCGCATCGTGCCGCCCATGTCGGTGACGTGCTGCTGCGACTCCATGAGCGAAATGACGGGATTGTCGCACTCCGGCGCGAACTCGGACGAATGACTGTCGTCGAGCCCGCACACGTTGCGCGCGAACTCGATGATCGCCGTCTGCATGCCGAGGCAAATGCCGAAGAACGGCAGCCCGGTCTCGCGCGCGTGGCGAATCGCCTCGACCATTCCCTCGACGCCGCGCACGCCGAACCCGCCCGGCACGAGGAGTCCGTCCACGTTCTTGAGGATCTGCGCCGCGCGCTCCGGCGACGCGGCCGCCTCGCTCGACATCCACTGGACGTCGACGCCCACGTCGTTGGCGATGCCGCCGTGGATCAGCGCTTCCTGGACGCTCTTGTAGCTGTCGGCGTAATCGGTGTATTTGCCGACGACCGCGATGCGGACTCGCTCGTGCGGCGACAGCACCCGGTGCACCAGCTCGCGCCAGCCGGCGAGCGGCGGTTCGGGAAGCTCGAGGCCGAGCTTCTGCACCACCTTGTCGTCGAGGCCCTGCTCGTGGAAGCGAAGCGGAATTTCATAGATCGTACGGACGTCGGGGGATTCCACGACGGCACCGAATTCCACGTTGCAGAAGAGCGCGATCTTTCGCTTGATGTCGTCGGAGATGGGCCGGTCGGTGCGCACGATCAGCACGTCCGGCTGAATTCCGATCTGCATCAGCTCGCGAACGGAGTGTTGCGTCGGCTTCGTCTTGAGCTCGCCCGCCGCCGCGATGAACGGCACGAGCGTGAGGTGAATGAACAGCGCGTTCTCACGTCCCACGTCGTGGCGGAACTGACGGATCGCCTCGAGGAACGGTAGGGATTCGATGTCGCCGACCGTACCGCCGACTTCGACGATCACCACGTCGGTCTCGGGCGCGAGCCGGCGCATCGCCGATTTGATCTCGTCCGTGATGTGCGGAATCACCTGTACCGTCGCGCCGAGGAATTCGCCGCGTCGTTCCTTGGTGATGACGTTGAGGTAGATGCGCCCCGTCGTGATGTTGTTCGCCTGTGAGAGCGCGCGGTCGATGAATCGTTCGTAGTGCCCCAGATCGAGATCCGTCTCGGCGCCGTCGTCGGTGACGAACACCTCGCCGTGCTGAAACGGCGACATCGTTCCCGGATCGACGTTCAGATACGGATCGAACTTCAGCATCGATACGCGCAGCCCGCGTTCGACGAGCAGCCGGCCCAACGACGCGGCGGCGATGCCCTTTCCGAGCGACGACACCACGCCGCCCGTGACGAAGATGTACTTGGTTGTCACCGGTCCTTGGCCGGCGCGGTGCGGGGGCGGGGCTAGCTGCATGATGATGTCATCCGGTGGTGAAGGCGGTCCACTGTTCGTTCGCGCGCTCGAGATCCTGCTCCGTATCTATTCCCGGCCGGACCGGCTCGTCGACCAACGCGACGCCCATCGCCATTCCGGCGGCCAACGGCCGAAGCTGCTCCAGCCGCTCGATCTGCTCCAAGGGATTCACCGGCAACGCGACCCAGCGGCGCAGTGCATCTGCCGTGTACGCGTAAACCCCGATGTGCTGCCACACGTGGGCCCGCTGCGTCTCCGCGTCGCGATCGTTCTGCAGAAACGGAATTGGCGCCCGAGAAAAGTACATCGCGCGGCCCAGGTCGTCGGCGACGACTTTGACGACGTGCGGATCGTTCAGCACTTCTCGCGGCGCGAGGACCGCGGCCGTAGCCAGCGCGAAGCGCGAGCCGCTCACGAGCCGGGCCGCGCCGGAGACGGCCTGCGCCGAAACGAACGGCTCGTCGCCCTGCACGTTGATGATCACGCCGAAATCCCGGAACTCCGGCCGCGCCGCGACCTCGGCGACGCGGTCGGTGCCTGAGGGATGGGACGGGCGGGTCATGACGACGTCGGCCCCGTGCTCGCGCGCCGCCTGAGCGACCTCCTCGCTGTCCGTCGCGACGACGACGCGGTCCGCGACACCGATCTCCGTCACACGCTGCCAGACTCGGACGACCAGTGGGAGTCCCGCGAGAAGGCGAAGGGGTTTTTGGGGGAGGCGCGTCGCACCCAGCCTGGCTGGGATCACGGCGAGCGCCCTCATGTGCGGCGCTCGGGGGGAATGGGGACGGCTGGAAGCACGCCCACGGCCGCAACGATCACGTCCCTAAATGTAAGTCGATTCAATGGGGGCGCCAACCGGGTCACGCCTCAGCCTCTCGCCCGGCGAGTCACTCGTTTCGCCGCCAAAACTCGACGCAGATGCCGCAGACCTGAACGGCGATTTCCGCAGATGACACCCTTTGGGGGCAGTCCCTTCATTCTTATCTGCGTCATTGCTTTTCTGAATCTGCGGCATCGGTGTTCCCCTTTCTTCGATGCCGCGACGGAGCCGGTACCGTCGCGCCCGAGCCCCCTGACTAGAACAGCGAGATCCCCGCGGAGAATTTCGACGTGCGGCGGGCCGGGTCGACGAGCCACTCGGTGTAGAGATAGCCCAGGGCCAGCCGCACTCCGCTCAGCTGCTCGAGCTTCGGGAACTCTTGGAACGCCGCGCCGCCGAGGGCTTCGCGAAGTTCGAACAGCGGGGCGCCGAGGCCGCGGATGGTCCAGCGCCGGATCGGGATCGCGTAATGCGCGTCGATGTACACGAGCTGGTCGCCGCCGAGGGAGAGCAAGTCGATCGTCGGCAGCGTGCCGGGCCCGCCGAGGTACGCCCAACGTTGGAGCGGAGTGTCGCCGCCGGTCGTGGCGACGACGTGTGCGTACACGTGCAGCGACTGCCGGCCGAACGTCGGGAAGTTGACGTCGCCGTCGAATGTGAGCTGCCCGAAGAACGGATCGGTGACGGGGATTCCGACCGCGGTCGAGGACTGGTGCGCGACTTCTACACCGATTCGGAGACGCGTCTCGATCGCGGCGCTGTCCCAATCGAGACGAACCCCAGCCAGCGCCGATTGGATGCCGCCGCCCTGCACCGCCGGGTTTGGTCGGAAGCGGCCGAGCGAGTCGCTGTAGTCGAGGAAGGTGAACGGGGCGCTGTTCACGACCGGCTCGGCGCGGACGCTCTCGAGATGCTCGAAGCGCCCGCCGAGCTCCGGCTTCACGCGCCACCCCGGGCCGTTCCATTCATGACTCAAACGCAACTCACCGCGCGTGCCACGAGCGTAGTTGCGCGTGTCCTGTCCGAACGCGAGGAACTCGAATCCGTTGATCAGGTCGTTTCGAATCCAGGCGTCGTTGGTGAAGACGCCGCGCGCCGCCGAATAGTCGAGCGTGATGCCGCGCGGGAACTCGATGCTCCCGTCGACGCTCGGATCCACCGCGCCGAGCTGCGATCGGTAAGTGACGAGCGGCGTCGCCTTGAATCGAAGCGTCGGAATGGCGACGTCGAACCCGACCGAGAATCCGAGACCGCTGACACGTTCGTACGTCGGCATCGCGATGCCTTGCAGCCCGGTCAAGCCGACCGTCGGCCGCAGCGAGTCCGGCGTTTGCGATCTTGCCCGCGCCGCCCCGCCCCATACGAGAAAGGCGACCAGGGCGGCGCGGCGGATCACCGCGCGAGCTCCAGAAAATTCCTGAGCAGCGCTTTCCCCTGCGGCGTCATCACCGACTCGGGATGAAACTGAACGCCATAGACCGGATGCTCGCGGTGCTTCACCGCGTGAACTTCCGACGGATCGTCCTGCGCCACGGCAATGATTTCTAGCGACTCGGGCATTGTCGTCCGCTCGACGATCAGCGAGTGGTACCGCATGACCTCCATCGGCGACGGCAGCCCGGCGAACACGCCGCTCCCGTCGTGGCAGATCTGCGACGTCTTGCCGTGCATCACGCGGTCGGCGAGCACCACCTCTCCGCCATATGCCTCACCGATCGCTTGATGCCCCAGACACACGCCGAGTATTGGGATCGACGCGCCCCAGCGCCGAATCGCGTCGACCGAGACGCCCGCCTCCTTTGGCGTGCGGGGCCCCGGCGACAGCACGATAGCCGAAGGCGCGAGCGTTCCGATTTCCTCCACGCTCACCGCGTCGTTGCGGCGCACGACGACGTCCGCCCCCAACTCGCCCAGATACTGGACGAGGTTGTAGGTGAAGGAGTCGTAGTTGTCGATGACGAGAAGCATGAGGCGAGTGCGGGGGCGGGGTGCGGAGACGAGCGGAACAGAGTGTGGGTGCGGGGTGCGGAGAGAGGCGATCAGGCTCGTGGATGATACTGCTTGTGGACCTGTCTTAGGTACTCCCGGTCCACGTGCGTGTAGATCTGCGTCGTCGAGATATCGGCGTGCCCGAGCATTTCCTGCACGGCGCGCAGGTCGGCCCCACCCTCGAGCAAGTGTGTGGCGAAGGAGTGGCGCAGCGTGTGCGGCGAGACGGCCTTTTCGATCCCCGCGCGGTCGACGTGTCGCCGCAGGATCTTCCAGGCGCCCATGCGGCTCAGCGGTTCGCCGCGCGAGTTGAGGAAGAGAATCCCCTTCCCGCCCTTGCCGCTCGCTTCCAGCCGCGGACGCAGCTCGCGAATGTACGTCGCGACGGCGCCGATCGCCGAGCGTCCAATCGGAACGAGGCGTTCCTTGCTTCCCTTGCCGAACACCCGCACGAGCTTGTCCTCCATCAGAACGTCCCTCGTGCCGAGCGTGATCCATTCCGAGACGCGCAGGCCGGCGCCGTACGCCAGCTCGAGCATCGCGCGATCGCGGAAGACGAGCGTATCGTCGAGCGTCGGCGACGCGAGCAACCGCTCGACCTCGGCCACGGTGAGGACCTCGGGGAGCGTGCGCCACCGCTTCGGCGTCTCGAGACGTTCGCTCGGATCGCGCGCGACGGCGCCGTCGGCCAAGAGAAATCGGAAGTAGGTGCGGATCGCCGAGATATTTCGCCGGATCGACGACGGCGAGAGACCGACGTCCTTCAAGTGGTACACGAACTCGCGAAGAATGCGGCTCGTGATGTCCACCGGCGACGTTCCGCCCTTCGTGCGCACGTACGCCGCGAGGCGCTCGGTGTCGCGGCGATACGCCTCGAGCGTGCGCGGCGACGTCCCCTGCTCGAGGGTCAGGTAGTCGCCGAAGCGGTCGAGTTGAAAGCGAAGCACCGCGCCCTCGTCCAGCATGCCCCCCTCGGTCACGACGCCACAGGCACGAGTGTCGCAACCGCGATGCAGGCGATTCCCTCGCCGCGGCCGATCCAGCCCATGCCTTCGTTGGTCTTTCCCTTCACGCTCACCTGCGATGCGCCGACGCCGAGCGCCGACGCCAGACGGTCGCGCATCAGCTCGCGGTGCGACGCGATCTTCGGTTTTTCGGCGACGATCGCGACGTCCACCTGGTGCACCGACCAGCCGAGCGAGCGAAGCCGCTCCACGGCGGCGCGAAGCATGTCCATCGAATCGCGTCCTTTGTTCGCCGGATCGCGATCCGAGAACATCTCGCCGATGTCACCCGCCGCCGCGGCGCCGAGGATCGCGTCGGTGATCGCGTGCGCGGCCGCGTCGCCGTCGGAGTGACCCTCGAGGTGCACGTCGCTGGGAATGGGAACGCCGCCGAGGATGAGAGGTCCCGGCGGCGCGAACTTGTGCGAATCGTAGCCGACGCCGACGCGCGGCGCAGATTGGCGCGCGTCGACGCTCACGCGGCCGCGCCGGTGGCCTCGATCGGCAGGATCGTGTAGTCCTGCCGGCGGCGCGCGACCGTGAACCCGGCGTCGCGGACGAGGCGCTCGATCTCTTCTGTCGTCGTGCGGTGGGTCGTGTTCGCCGCCGAAACGACGTTCTCCTCGATCATGAGCGAGCCGAAGTCGTTGCAGCCGAAGCGCAGCGCGGTCTGGCCGATCTTCAGGCCCATCGTGACCCAGCTCGCCTGGAGGTTCGGGACGTTGTCGAGCACGATGCGGGCGATGGCGACGGTGCGCAGGTATTCGATCGCATCGGTCTTCTGCATGTGCGACATCGTCGGGGTGTTCTCGGGCTGGAGCGGCCAGCAGATGAACGCCGTGAAGCCGTGGGTCCGCGACTGGACGTCGCGCACGCGCTCGAGGTGCTCGATGCGCTCGGCCAGCGTCTCGCCGATGCCGTACATCATCGTGACCGACGTTTTCATTCCTTCGTTGTGGGCGAGCTCCATGATCTCGAGCCAGCGGTCGGCGCCGGCCTTTTTCTTGGCGACGAGGTCGCGCACGCGCTGCACGAGGATCTCGCCGCCGCCGCCCGGGATCGAGTCGAGACCGGCCTTCATCAGCTCGCGGATGACGTCGCGCGCATCCATGCGGAAGGTCTTCGCGAAGAAGTCGACTTCGCTCGGAGAAAACCCGTGGATGTGGATCGGATGGTAGCTCTTAATGTACTTGAGCAGGTCCAGATACCACTCGAACGGGATGTACGGGTTGTGCCCGCCCTGCATGAGAATCTGGATCGCGCCCATCTGTTTCGCTTCGTCGATCTTGGCGCCGATCTGCTCGTACGACAGCGTCCAGCCTTCGGCGTGTTTCGGCCGCCGATAGAACGCGCAGAAACCGCAATCGGCGACGCAGACGTTCGTGTAGTTGATGTTCCTGTCGACGATGTACGTGACGACGTCGTGCGGGTGCTTCTCTCGGCGGACGCGGTCGGCTTCGGCGCCCAGCTCGATGAGCGACGCGTTCGTGTAGAAGTCGAGAACGTCTTTCATGTCGCGCATGTCGTGTGTACTCACGCCGCCGGAAGAAACGCGAGCGACCCGTCGGGCACCTTCCCCGCCGCGACGAGCCGCCGAAAAAATTCAGTGAGTCCAGCCAGGTGCTGGTACGAGAGGCCGTAGTCGAGCCCCGACAAAAACTCCGCGCACACCGGCTTGAGGATGCCGGTCGCCAACGCCGCTTGGGCGGCGAGTGTGTCGAGGTGTTGAAGCCCCCAGTTGCGTGACGCTATCAAGCCGGCATGGATCGCCAGCGCGCGATCGACGGGCGCGCTGCGTTGCGCGACCCACAGGGCGAACACGAACGGCAATCCGGTCCACGCCTTCCATTCGGCCCCGAGGTCGTACGCAAAGCGATATTGGCTGAGCGCGTGGTCACCGGTGACCGATTCGGGCGCACGAAGACGAGACCAGAGGTGTAGCGCCGCGTCCCCGATGACGAGGCGGGCGTCGTGCTCCTCGTCGCCGAAACGGGCGACGTCCACGAGTTCCGCGTCGCTCGGCACGAATGCGGGTTTCGCGTCCCAGACGTTGGTGAACAGCAACTCGAGAAGCGCGACACTGGTCATCGAGCTGCGGCTCACCAACACGCGGCGGCCGTGAAGCTCGGAGGCCGGCCGTTTCGAAAAGAGCACGACGCTTCGCACCGGACCGTCGCTGCAGATCGAGAGGTCGGGGAGCAGGAGGTAGCGTTTCGCGTCGCGCGCGTATTCGACGGCCGAGATCACGCTCACGTCGAGCGTGCCGGCGGCCATCTGCCGATTCAGCTCGGTCGGAACGCCGTCGACCAGGTCGCCGTTCAGCGACACCACGCCCCGATCGATGGCGCCGTAGACCGGGTAGCAGTTGATGTACGGGATTCGCCCGACGCGCATGGACGTCATGCGGCCGCCGGCGCGGCGGAGGGCCCGTCGTCGAACGTGCGGATGATGTTGTAGAACGAATCGCGCTCCGCGGGCACCTTTTGGGCGCCGCGAATGAGGCGCAGCAGCTGGTCGAGCGTCATCGCCTGCGCGGTGTGCGCGCCGGCCTCGTGGTAGATCTTCTCGCGGACGACGGTGCCCTCGAGGTCGTTGACGCCGAAGTGCAGCGACGTCTGCGACACGAACGGCGTCACCATGATCCAGTGCGACTTGATGTGGTCGATGTTGTCGAGGAAGAGCCGCGCGACAGCGAGGTTCTTGAGGTCGTCGAAGCCGCTCGTCGCGAGGCCCGTCCGGTGCAGCGTCTCACCCAGCTCGTTGTTGTCGGGGTGATAGGCGAGCGGGATGTAGGCGAGAAAGCCGCCGGTTTCGTCCTGCAAGTCGCGCAGCATGTCGAGGTGCGCCATGCGGTCGGAAAACGTCTCGACGTGGCCATAGAGCATCGTGCAGTTGCTGCGGATGCCGAGCGCGTGAGCCTCGCGATGCACGGCGATGTACTCCTCGCCGGACAGCTTCTTGTCGGCGATCGTCGCCCGTACGCCCGGGCTGAACACCTCGGCGCCTCCGCCAGGCATCGTGTCGAGCCCCGCGTCGCGCAGCGCGACGAGCGTGTCGCGAGTCGAGAGTTTGCTGATGCGCGCGATGTGCGCGATCTCGACTGCCGTCAGCGCCTTGATGTGCACGTGCGGAAAGCGCGCCTTGAGGCCACGGAACATCTCGACGTAGTAGTCGAGGCCCGCCTGCATGTCCAAACCGCCGACGATGTGGAACTCTCGCGTCAACGTGCTATTGGCGCTCGCCGCTTCCGCGAAGACCTGTTCGAGCGTGTAGCGATACGCGCCATCCTCTTTCGGCAGGCGCGCGTACGAGCAGAAGACGCAGGTCTTCCGCAGGATGCAGATGTTCGTCGGGTTGATGTGCTGGTTCGCCGCGAAGGTCACGCGGTTGCCATGCTTGGCCCGGTTCACCGCGTCGGCCATGTGTCCGATTCCGAGCAGGTCGCTGCTCTCGAAGAGCGCGACGCCGTCCGCCGTGGTGAGACGCTCGCCGCGTTCGACCTTCGCCGCGACAGGACGAAGCGCCGGATCGCTGACCAGCCCCGCGTCGAGTGAGACCGCCGGCGACGCCACGACGCTACTCCTCGAAGCGCTTGATGGCGAGGGTCACGTTGTGCCCCCCGAAGCCGAAGCTGTTGCTCAACACGGCGCGCACGGGCCGGTTGGCGGCGACGTTCGGTGTGTAGTTCAGGTCCAACTCGGGATCCGGCGTCTGATAGTTGATCGTCGGCGGGATCACGCAATCGCGCACGGCCAGCGCGCCGATGATGAACTCCACCGCGCCGGCGGCGCCGAGCATGTGGCCGGTCATCGACTTGGTCGAGCTGACGTTCACCTTGGACGCGGCGTCGCCGAAGACGGCCTTGATCGCCTTCGTCTCGTTGAGATCGTTGGCGGGCGTGGACGTTCCGTGGGCGTTGATGTACTCGATGTCGCCCGGCCCGAGCTTCGCGTCGTTCATCGCGCGGCGCATCGCGCGCTGCGCGCCTTCGCCGTCCGGCGCCGGCGCGGTGAGGTGATAGGCATCGCCCGTGGCGCCGTAGCCCACGATCTCGGCGTAGATCGGCACGCCGCGGTTGAGCGCGCCCTCGAGGCTCTCGAGGATCACGATGCCGCCGCCCTCGCCCATGACGAAGCCGTCGCGCGTCGCATCGAACGGCCGCGAAGCGGTCTCCGGCGAGTCGTTGCGCTCCGACAGCGCCTTCATGTTCGCGAAGCCGCCGATAGCCATCGGCGTGACGGTCATTTCCGACCCGCCGGTGATGACGACGTCGGCGTCGCCGTACTGGATCGTCCGGAACGCGTCGCCGATCGCGTGCGCGCTCGTGGCGCAGGCGGAGATCGTCGCGTAGTTCGGACCCTTGGCGTTGAACCGCATCGAGACGAGACCGGCCGCGATGTCGGAGATGAACATCGGGATGAAGAACGCGCTGATCTTGCTCGGACCGCGCTCGCGGTAGACGTCGTGCTGCTCCTCGAACGTCTTCAGCCCGCCGATGCCGCTCCCGATGATGACGCCGACGCGGTCCGGATCGTAGGCCGAGCCGTTCTCGAGCCCAGCGTCGGCCATCGCCTGGACCGACGCGGCGAGGGCGTACTGGGCGAACAGGTCGGCGCGCTTGGCTTCCTTCCGCTCGAGGTAGATGAGCGGGTCGAAGCCCTTCACCTCGCACGCGAAGCGGACCGGAAAAGTGGATGCGTCGAACTTCGTGATCGGACCGCCGCCGGAAACCCCCTCGGTGATTGCGCGCCAAGTCGCCGCCACGTCGTTGCCGACTGGCGTGATCGCCCCCATCCCGGTGACGACGACCCGGCGTTTGCTCACGCGGTGGTCCCGACCTTCTGGTTCAGATAGCCGATCGCGTCACCCACGGTGCGGAGCTTTTCGGCGTCTTCGTCGGGGATGTCGATGTTGAATTCCTTCTCGAACTCCATGACCAGCTCGACGATGTCGAGGCTGTCGGCGCCGAGGTCCTCGATGAAGCTCGCCTGGTCGGTGAGCTTTTCACGCTCAACGCCCAGTTCTTTCTCGATTATGTCACGAACCTTCTGAGCGTTGTCGGGCATTTGAATCGGTCCTCGTTTCGGATAGGAGAAAGTGGGAGCGGGGGTGTGCGAATAATCTACTCGGCCAGGGCGGGCGCCGTCAGCTAACATGAATCGGCGCTGGAAGATGCGACCCCGGCTTTCTGTGTGACTTCATCGGCTCATTTCAGGGACCGTCACATGACCATTCCGCCGTCGACGATGAACACTTGGCCGGTGATGTAGGATGCGAGATCGGACGCGAGAAACGTGACAAGGCTCGCCACGTCGGCCGGCGTTCCCAACCGCTCGAGCGGGATCTGCGTGAAGAGCGTCTTCTTCGCTTCGTCGGTCATCGCCGCCGTCATGTCCGTCTCGATGAAGCCCGGCGCGACGACGTTGGCGAGGATGTTTCGCGACGCCAGCTCCTTCGCAACCGACTTCGTGAGTCCGATGAGCCCCGCCTTGCTCGCCGCGTAATTCGACTGGCCCTTGTTGCCGACGACCCCGACGACGCTGGCGATGTTGATGATCCGTCCCCATCGCCGCTTCATCATCCCGCGCGTGGCGGCGCGCATGGCGACGAACGCGCCGCGCAGATTCGCGTTCAACACCGCGTCCCAATCGTCGTCCTTGAGACGCATCAGCAGATTGTCGCGGTTGAGTCCGGCGTTGTTCACGAGGATGTCGAGCGCGCCAAAATCCTTCTCGACGCTCTCGATGAGCGACGTCATCGCGGCGACGTCGCCCACGTCGCAGCCGTAGCCTCGCGCTTCGCTGGAGATCGACTCCGCCGTTTGTCGAGCGCGGTCCGCGTCACGCCCGACGACGGCGACGCGCGCCCCGGCGCCCGCGAGCGATTCCGCGATCGCGCGGCCGATGCCTCGCGTGCTCCCCGTGACGAGCGCCACTCGTCCACCGAGATCGATCTTCACGAGACGGCCAGCTCGGTGAGCTGCGCGACTTCGGCGGCGGTGCCGCACGTCGCGGTCTTGAGCGAGCCGTCGATCTTCTTCACGAGGCCCACGAGCACCGACCCTGGGCCCATCTCGACGTACAGCGCGTTCGGATGCTGACGAGCGATCGCCTGGATTTCGTCGCTCCACCGCACTGGGCTGGCGAGCTGGCGGAGCAACAACGCCTTGGCGTTGGCGACCGTCGTCACCGGCTCCGCCGTCACATTCGAGTAAACCGGGAAGTCAGGGTCGTCAAACGACGCGGCGTCAAGCGCTTCGGCAAGTCCATCGGAAGCGCTTTCCATGAGCGGCGAGTGGAACGCGCCGCTGACGTTCAACCGGATTGCCCGCTTCGCGCCCGCCTCCTTGAACAGCGCCATCGCGCGCTCGACGCCGGCGATTTCTCCGCTCACGACGAGCTGTCCCGGGCAATTGTAGTTCGCTGGAACCACGAGGCCCGCCTCGCTCGACGCTTGCGCGCAGATCTCCTCGACCGGGCGGCCGATGTCGCCCAGGATCGCCGCCATAGTCCCCGGATGCTTCACGCCGCTCTCGTACATCAACTCGCCGCGGCGGCGCACGACACGAACCGCGTCTTCGACGTCGAGCGATCCTGCCGCGTGGTACGCCGTCAACTCGCCGAGTGAGTGACCGGCCGCGGCGACCACGCGCGACCCGATGGCGTCCTTCACGATCGCCCAGACAGCCGCCCCGTGCGCCAGCAGCGCGGGCTGCGCGTTGTGCGTGAGCGTCAGCTCCTCGGCGGGACCCTCGAAACACAGTCTGCTGAGCGGCGCGCCGAGCGCCGCGTCGGCGCGCTGGAACACGTCACGCGCTTCGCCGAACGAGTCGACGAGGTCCTTGGCCATGCCGGGCTTCTGCGAGCCCTGGCCCGGGAACAGGAGGACGACGTCCATGGTCAGAGCCGCACGACCATCGAACCCCAGGTGAAGCCTGCCCCGAAGGCCACGAGTAACACCGTCGAGCCCTCGCCGAGTATTCCCTTCTCTATCGCCTCGTCGAGCGCGATCGGCACCGAAGCGGCCGACGTGTTCCCGAATCGGTCCACGTTCACGTAGACCTTTTCCATCGGGATGTTCGCGTGCTTGGCGGTCGCCTCGATGATCCGGATGTTGGCCTGGTGCGGGATCATCAGGTCGATGTCGGCGCCTGTGAGCTTGGCGGCATCGAGCGCGCGCGTCGACGCTTCAGACATCGAGCGCACGGCGTTCTTGAAGACTTCTCGACCGTTCATCGTGATGAACTGCGAGTGCTCGGCGAGGACATCGGCCGAGAACGGGCGAGCGGCCCCTCCACCGCGCCGGCAGAGCAAGTCGCCAAGCGTGCCGTCGCTGCGGATGAACGTCGAAAGGATTCCCTTGCCGTGCTTCGAGCGCTTGAGCACCGCGGCGCCTGCGCCGTCGCCGAAGAGCACGCACGTCGAGCGGTCGGTCCAGTCGGTGATCGCGCTCAGCTTTTCGACGCCGACGACGAGCGCCGTGTCGGCGTTGCCGGCCGCGATCATGCTTTCGGCGACCGTCCCGCTGTAGATGAATCCAGAGCACGCGGCTCCCACATCGAAGGCCGCCGCGCGGCTCGCGCCGAGCGCGGCTTGGAGATCGACCGCGGCCGACGGCAGCAGCCGATCCGGCGACGCCGTGCCGAGCACGATGATGTCGATCTCGCCGGGCTGCACGCCGGCCTTCTCCATCGCCGAGCGCGATGCCATCGCGGCGAGGTCGGTCGCGCTCTCGGTCTTCGCGATGTGGCGCTCTTTGATGCCGGTGCGCTCGACGATCCACTCGTCGGTCGTCTCGATGCCGATCTTCGCGAAATCGAAGTTCGTCATCACGGTCGCGGGGATGCCGCGGCCCGTGCCGGCGAAATACGCGATTGGTCGCTTCATGCGAGGTGCCGGCCGATGTGTTCGTTCATTCGCGTCTCGACCGCCTGCACGGCGACCTTGATGGCGTTCTTGATGGCGCGGGGCGACGACTTGCCGTGCGAGATGATGCTCACGCCGTTGACGCCGAGGAGCGGCGCGCCGCCGTGCTCCGAGTAGTCGAGCTGTTTGAGCGCGCCGATCATCGTCTTCTCGTCGACGCCGGCCTTCACGAGCATGCGCGTGATGAGCGGCGCGACCGCCTCGTAGAACTTGAGCACGACGTTTCCGACGAACCCGTCGCAGACGACGACGTCGATCGGGCCGCGGTCGCAAGCTCCCGCGGGTAAGTCGCGTCCCTCGACGTTGCCGAGGAAGTTGAGGCCTGCCGCCAGCAGCAGCTGATGCGCTTCCTTCGAGACGGCGTTCCCCTTCTCCGGTTCCTCGCCGATGCTGAGGAGACCGACGGCCGGATTCTCCCGCCCAAGCAGATCCTCGGCGTAGACCACGCCGAGCCGCGCGAACTGAACCAGTTCGTCGGCGGAGCAGTCGACGTTGGCGCCGGAGTCGAGGACGACGACCGGCTTCCGGCCGGTCGGAAAGAGCGTCGCGATCGCCGGCCGCTTCACTCCCGCGTGGAGACGCAGCACTACCATCGACGCCGCCATCTGCGCGCCGGTGTTGCCCGCCGACACGAAGGCGTCGGATTTTCCTTCGGCCTGCAGCTTGAGCCCCACGAGCATCGAGCTGTTCGGCTTGCCGCGAATCACCGCGGCCGGCTTGTCAGTCATCTCGATGACGTCGGGCGCGTCGACGATCTCCGCGCGACTACGCTGCGCTTGCAGCGACTCGTATTGCGGCTCCGCCAAGAGCGCGTCGAGCTGCTCGCCGACGACGCTCGAGCGACCGACGAGCTGCAAGGTGTGGCGTGGATCGATCTCGCCGAGGGCGAGCAGCGCACCGGCGACGGTCGCTTGGGGAGCGAAGTCGCCCCCCATCGCGTCCAACGCGATCCGCGCCAAGGCTACGCTTCCCTGGCTTCGACCCGCTGTTTACCGGCGTAGTAGCCGCACTCGCCGCAGACGCGATGCGGCCGCTTGGGCGAACCGCACTTCGGACAAGCCTGCAGAATGACGGCGGGCGCCTTTTTGTGCGTGTTACGGGCGCGCTTCTTTCGCTTCGAGGTACGTCTCTTGGGGACGGCCATGGTCGGAGAGAGTTGCTGGTGGTTTGAGGTCCGGCGGGCGCGGTGTGCGGAGGAGAACTATCGCGACGAGACGTTGAGCTTCTTCAGCACGTCCCACCGAGGGTCGGCCGTTTCCGTCGCGCATTCGTGCGCCCCGGCGTTGAGATCGGCGCCGCAGCGCGGGCAGAGCCCTTTGCAATCGGGGCGACAGAGCGCGAAGGCCGGTGCCGCGAGCAGCCAGTGCTCGCGAAGTGCGGGGCGAAGGTCGAGGTCCGACGCCGCGCGTTCGTACACGTACACGTCGGGTTCGTCGGCGTCTTCGCCTCCCTCTTCGGCGAAGATGATGTGCGCCTCCTCGTCCACGTGCGCCTCGGCGTCAGCCAAGCAGCGGCTGCACTCGAGGACGACGTCGCCGTGAAGGTGAACATGCCAGTAGAAACGGCCTTGGCCGGCCGACGAGATTCGACCAGTGACCCGCACGCCGTCGACGGGCTTTCGATCGCTTTCTTCCCACACCGGATCGTCGGCCGACAGCACGTCGTCGACGACCGCGGCGTGTGCTTCGAGGGATCGAATGTCGAATGACAGCATCCCTTAAAAGTAGCCCGTCACTTTGCTTGCTACAAGTTGCTGGAGCGACAGAGCTTAGATCGACGCTAGACGGCGCCGAGGACGTCGGATTCGGCGAAGAAAAAGCGCGACTCGCGCTGGGCGTTTTCGTCGGAGTCGGAGGCGTGAATGGCGTTGCGCTCCTTGGACTCCGCGTAGAGCTTCCGAACCGTGCCCGCCTCTGCCTGCGCGGGATCGGTCGCGCCGATGGCGGTGCGCAGCGCGGCGACGGCGTTCTCCTTCTCGAGGACCATAGGCATGCACGGGCCTGAGGTCATGAACGAGACGAGCGGCTTGAAGAACGGACGTTCGCGGTGCACGGCGTAAAATTCGCCGGCCAGGGATTCATTCATGTGCATGACCCGACTCGCGCGGATCTTGAAGCCCTGCTGCTCGAGGTGCGCGATGATCTTCCCCGCTTTGGCGGAGCCGAGGGCGTCGGGTTTGATGATGGTGAGGGTATAGGTGCCGGCCATGTGGTGTGCCTGTGAATTCGAGAGGGGTGTCGCTCGACCTGGGATGTCAGGCGAACGCGCCGCACAAATGTAGCGGCCCTCGCCGTAGTGCTCGCCTGCGCGGCGGGGTGCGTGCCGCCGGTGACGCATTGTCCTCGTGTCGAGCCGGGTCCGTCGGCAGACATGTCGGTCGGATTCGGCGGCATCGGCGACACGATGCCGGGCTGGCCGCCGTTTGCGTTGCCGCCGCTGTCAGCAGGGCTCGCATTCGGGTTACGCGACACTTCGTTGGACGCCGGGCTTCGATTCGGCGCCGGACTAGACAGCCCGTTCGAACTCGAGCTCGACGCCTACGTTCAACTGCCGAGTCGTCTTCTCCTCGGCCTAGACGGCGGTGTGGGCGTAGGCGCTCTCATCCCGTCGCTTGCCGCGACGCTCCCGATGCCCTACGCGGAGCTGGGAAGAATCCGCGGGGACCGAGGACCGTACGTGATCGTTGGATACATCCACCAACGAGCAGATACGAACCGCGTCTTCGGCCCCGGGGCAATCCGTCGCGACGACGGATTCGCGACGACGCTCGCGTACCAACTGTCCGATGGGAGCGTGATACGCGCGCGGCCGTTTGCCACGCTGTATTCGGGCACCGCTACATCAAAGAGTGCATGGGCAGGTTCCCAGATTGCTCCTCCCTCGCGGCGCCCCGCGCGCTATTCGTGGGTCTCAGCGTCGAACGCTTGCTTCGGCGGTAGATCGTCGACGTCGACGCCGCGGCTCAGAGTCTCTCCTTCAACAGTGTCACGAAGTCGATCGGCCGTTTGGCGACGCCCATTCCCGCCGCCTCGAACGCGGCGATCTTCTCCGCCGCCGTTCCCGCCGAGCCGGAGATGATCGCCCCGGCGTGACCCATCCGCCGTCCGGGCGGCGCCGTCTGGCCGGCGATGAAGCCGACGACCGGCTTCTTCATGTTCTGCTTTACGAACGTCGCCGCGTCCTGCTCGTCGGTGCCGCCGATCTCTCCCATCATCGCCACGGCCTTCGTCGCGGGATCAGCCTCGAACGCCGCGAGGCAGTCGATGAAGTTCGTTCCGTTGATCGGGTCGCCGCCGATGCCGACGCACGTCGATTGGCCGAGGCCGGCGCGAGTCAGCTGGTAGACGACTTCGTACGTGAGCGTCCCCGAGCGGCTCACGACGCCGACGCCGCCCGGCGTGCAGATGCGCCCTGGGATGATCCCGACTTTCGATTGTCCAGGCGTGATGAGACCCGGGCAGTTCGGGCCGATGAGCCGCGCGCCCTTCTCCTTGACGAACGGATAGACGCGCGTCATGTCGAGCACCGGAACGCCTTCGGTGATCGCGACGATCAACTTGACGCCCGCGTCGGCCGCCTCGAGAATCGCGTCGGCGGCGAACATCGGCGGCACGTAGATGACGGTCGTGTTGGCGCCCGTCGCGGCGACGGCGTCGGCCACGGTGTTGAAAATCGGCGTCTTATCCTCGAACTTCTGCCCGCCCTTGCCGGGCGTGACGCCGGCGACGATGCGCGTGCCGTACTCGAGCATCTGCTTGGCGTGGAACGAGCCGTCGCGGCCCGTGATGCCCTGCACGACGACGGTCGTGTTCTTGTCGATGAAGATGCTCACGCGGCCTTCCCTCCCTTGGCCAGCGCGACGGCCTTCTTCACCGCCTCGTCCATGTCCGACGACGCGGAGAAGCCGTTCTCCTGCAGGATCTTCATCGCGATCTCTTCGTTCGTGCCGGTGAGTCGGATGAC
This sequence comes from uncultured Gemmatimonadaceae bacterium, assembly GCA_963757185.1. Lineage (GTDB taxonomy): Bacteria > Gemmatimonadota > Gemmatimonadetes > Gemmatimonadales > Gemmatimonadaceae > JAQBQB01. The sequence goes on along the minus strand of CAVWQI010000010.1, from coordinate 166,476 downwards.
GATCGGCACCTTGAGCGGATTCTGCTTCGTCGCCGTCACGATGCCGTTGGCCACGTCGTCCGTCCGAGTGATGCCGCCGAAAATGTTGAACAGGATCGCCTTCACGTTCGCGTCTTCCGTGATGATCTTGAGCGCGTTGACGACCTTCTCCGGATTCGACGAGCCGCCGATGTCGAGGAAGTTCGCCGGGTCGCCGCCGTAGTACTTCACGAGATCCATCGTCGCCATCGCGAGTCCGGCGCCGTTCACCACGCAGCCGACGTCTCCGTCGAGCTTGATGAACGTGAGATTCGCGTTGCGCGCTTGCACCTCGCTCGGGGCCTCGGCGCTCTCGTCGCGTAGCGCGGCGATCTCCGGGTGCCGATCGAGCTCGTTGTCGTCGATCACCATCTTCGCGTCGAGCGCGACGACGTCGCCATTCGGCGTCGTGACGAGCGGATTGATCTCGGCCAGCGAGCATCCGTTCTTCATGAACGCCGCGTAGAGCTGCATGAGGATCTTCCCCGCGGCGCGCACCTGCTTGCCGTCTTTGTAGAGGAAGAAGCCGAGGCGGCTGGCCTGATACGGCTGCAAGCCGTAGCGCGTATCGACCGGCAGCTTGAGGATCTTGTCGGGCGCCGTAGCCGCCACTTCCTCGATGTCGATGCCGCCCGCCGGGCTCACCATGAACACGGGCTTCTTCGTCGCGCGGTCGAGGATGACGCCGGCGTACGCTTCAGTCGCGATGTCCGCGGCCGGGGTGACGAGCACCTGCTCGACGGTGAGTCCCTTGATCTGCATGCCGAGGATCTTGCCCGCGATCTCGCGCGTTTCCTCCGGCGATTTGGCGAGCTTCACGCCTCCCGCTTTGCCGCGGCCGCCGGCGTGCACCTGCGCCTTCACCACCACCGTGCCGCCGAATTTGCGCGCTATCGACTCGGCCTCGGCGGCGCTCTTCGCGACCTCGCCGGGCGGGATCGGAACGCCTTCCTTTCGCAGCAGCTCCTTCGCCTGATACTCGTGAATGTTCACGCGTTCTCCGTATGCGTCGTGTCGTTCATGCAGTGATCGTGGTTCCCGCTTCGCCGTGCACGGCGTCCCGCCCGCGCGCGAGCGACGTGATGATCGCGCGCGGCGGTTCGGCGCCAAAGCGCGCGGCGTCCGTGCGGCGGACGAAATCAATCGCCGCCCGTATCTTCGGCGCCATACTTCCCTCGCCGAAAGCTTTCTCCCGGTCCATTTCCATCGCCTCATCGGCGGTGAGCTTGGTCAAAGGACGCTGCCGGGGCGTCCCCCACTCCGCGTAGACCGCTTCGACGTCGGTGAGAATCAAGAGCAGCCCGGCGCCCAAGTCTCGCGCCAGGACGGCGGCCACGAGGTCTTTGTCGACGACGGCGTCAATCCCTTCCCAGCCGAGCGTCGGATGCCGATACACCGGCGCGCCGCCGCCGCCGCACGCGATCACCGGCGTTCCCGAGTCCATCAACGTGCGGATCACGTCCAATTCGCGAATGCCGAGCGGAATCGGGCTGCCGACGACGCGGCGTTGGTTGCCGTGACCGTCCGCTTTTGTCACGAATCCCTCGTGTTCGAGCTCCGCCGCCCGCTCGTTGGAGAGCGCGTGACCGATGAATTTCGTGGGCTGTCTGAGCGCGGGGTCGTTGGGGTCGACTTGCACCTGCGTGATCACGGTCGCCACGCTCCGCGCGATGCGCGGCCCGCCCGGTTCGCGCATCAGCGCGTTCTCCAGCGACTGCTGGATCATGTAGCCGATCCAGCCAGCGGTCGCCGCGACGAGAACTCCGAGCGGCAGCGGGCTCGCTTCCTCGCGCGCCGCCTCGTTGCGGACCAGCTCGTCGCCGACCTGGGGGCCGTTGCCGTGAACGACGCACACGTTCCATCCGTCGTGGATCAACTCGACGATCGGCGCAAGGCTCTCACGGGTGTGTCGAAACTGGTTGTAGATGGTCGCAGGCTCGCCCGCGGGCGCGAGCGCATTGCCGCCGAGCGCCACGACCGCGATGCGATTCTTCCCCCCGCCTCCCTTTGTGGCCGCGTCGCTCATTTCCGCTTCTCCGGCGCGAGCAATCGCCCGAGCGCGTCGAACGCATGGCCGAAAGCGACCCAGTCGCCGCGGCGCAGCGCGTCGCGCATCGCGTCGTAGAGCGCGCTCGCGCTGTTCTTCACCTCGGGCGACGCCGTGGCGGGCAATGCGGGCACGGGCGGCACCAGCCCGAACGGCGGCGCGACTGACCGGGCGGTGTCGTCGGAGAGAAGCGCGACTCGTCCGATCGACGGCGCGTTTTGAGAACGCCAGCGGTACGACGGCTGGAGGAACGCGATGCCCGACCGAGTCGGGACCACGCGAACGCGGCCGGTTGCGAGCGGCCCCGCCGCGTCATGCGACGCGCCGCCCGCGCTGTCGATTGAACGAAGTCTGTCGAGCACGGCGCCCCAACGCGGACCCGGCGCGGCCAGCGGATACCACAGCATCGAGTCGGAGGCGCCGCCGAGTCCGACGATCAGTCCGCGCAAACGATCGCTGTCGTCCACCAGCGGAAGCGCGACGGCGGTCGAGCCGCCGCCGCGTAGCGCGATCGGCACCTCGTCTCCGGCGAGCGCGCTGTCGGCGCCGTTCAGGACGGGAACGCGCCGTCCGATGCCCGGGCCCGGTCCGTACCAGCCGAACGACGTCGCCCGCGCGTAGAGGCCGTCGAGTGGAGGACCGACGAGCGCGCGCAGTCCGGGGGAAAGCGACTGCCACGTCGTGAACATCGACGGCAGCAGATGCACCCAAGTCGATGCGACCGGATCGAGCAACGAATCGCGCACGAGGATGACTTCGCCCGTCGACGACTGCACCACCGCCGTTGCCGCGTGGCGCAAATAGCTGAATTCATCCGTGCCGATCTGCACGCGCCGGCTGAGCGGATAGTCCGACGACGCCGAGTAGAGATCGACGGCCCAGTACAGGGTGTCGCCCGACAGCAGCGGCGCGACGCGGCGCCCTTGGAAGAAAAACGGCGCGTACCGATGCAGCCGGTCGCGAATGTCCCGGTGCGTGATGAGCGTCGGGTGCGGCTGCGCGACGTCCCGAGACAAGATTCGCAGGTTCTGCAGCGACCACGCGGCGGTGAGACGCGCCAGGAACGTGTCGAGGGCGACGCCGGTGGTGTGCGTCAGCGAATCGGAGACGACCGCTATCGGCGACGCGCCCGGGAATACGATCGGCAGGTCGAGCGGGCTGTCGTCGGTCGCCGACGCGGCCGACCCGGCGGCGCGCAGCGGCGCACCCCGCTCGTCCGCGTCGGCGGCGAGAACGCGCGCCGCCGTCCACGGCGCGCGCGGCGACGCGCCTGTCGGCGGTGCGCTGACGACGTTGGCGACGATTCCCTGGGGAGACGTTCGCCACCCGATCGCCGAGCTCGCGTCGTCGGGGCGATTGAGATCGATCGCACGGTTGAGCGACGGGCCATCCCACACCGGAATCCACGGCAGCGCCGCGGCGAGCGTCGGGTAGACGCGCCCCGAGTCGAGCACCGTCGAGTCGATGGCGAAGGCACGCTTGGTGAACGCGGCGCGAGTGGACATGTAATCGTTGTCGCGCGAACGCCGGTAAGCGTCGGGACCGACGTGGTCGACGGCGAACGGCGCGACCTCGTGTACGAGCAAGCCGAGCACGACGACTGTGAGCACGGCCACGCCGGCCAGGCGAAACTGTCCGGCGAAGCCTGCCCAGATGACCACCGCCGCGGCGCCCAGCGTCGCGAGCGCCAGCACGAGGTCGCCGGTCACGCCGACCTTGTCGTCGACGAACCCGAACAGCCCATCGGGGCCCGTTCCCGACGTGACGAGAGCGTACATGTCGAGACGAAAGCTCCACGCCGCGAGCAGCAACAGGATGCCCGCGAGGACCGTGAGATGCCGGCGCACGTAGCCGGAGATGTGGAGCGTTCCGCGTTGAAATCGAAGGCTTGGCGTCAGCGCGTACAGCAGAATCACGGCGAGGCCGATGACGGCCACACCGATGAACGACCAATCCCAGAGCGTGTTCTCGAACGGCAGCCAGTAGACGAAGAACCCGAGGTCCGTGCGAAAGTTGGGCTCCGGCTCGCCGAACAGCTGCCCCGAGCGCGCCAGGATCGCCGTCGTCCAGCCGTCCCCACCGGACGGCAGGAGCAGCATGCCGATGAGGATCGCCAGGATCGCGGCGGCGGCGATCATGTACTTCCCCGGCACCTCCTCGCCGATCTCCAGATTGCCGACTCGGCGCGGGAACACCAGCGACACGACAGAGTGCCGGACGGCGTAGAAGTTCGCATATGCGAAAATCGTCGTGACGGCGAAGGCTCCGGCGTCGATCGCCGCGATCGTCCCCGCGCGCAGCCGCCAGAGCGCGCCGGCCCCCAACGCCTCATACCACTGATAGTCGGCGTATATCGCCGACAACGCGCGGCCCGCGAGCAAGAGGATCGCGATACCGCCCAACGCCACCACGAACCAGCGCCGCATCGTCATCTCAGACGCGTACGCCTTGGGCGGACAGCCATCCCTCCATCTCGCCGCGGATCGCCGCCAAGCGCTGCTCGTTGGCCGCCTCGTAGCGGGCGACGATGACCGGCTGCGTGTTCGAGGCGCGGATCAAGCCCCATCCGTCGCCGAAGAGGACGCGGACTCCGTCCACGTCGATCACGTCGTGCTTGGCGCGAAAGTGGGCGACCGCCCGATCGACCAGGCCGAACTTGAGCTCCTCCGGCACCTCGATCCGAATCTCGGGCGTCGCGACCAGCTCCGGGACGTCGGCCAGTGCCTGCGCGACCGTCTGTCCCGAGTCCGCGAGAATGCGCAGCAGCCGCGCCGCGCCGTAGAGGGCGTCGTCGTGGCCGTAGAACCCTTCGCTGAAGAACATGTGGCCGGACATCTCGCCGGCGATCGGTGCATGGGTCTCGCGCATCTTGTCCTTGATGAGCGAGTGGCCCGTCTTCCACATGAGCGGTTTGCCGCCCGCGCGCTCGACGGCGTCCGCAAGCGACTGAGAGCACTTCACGTCGAAGATGATCGGCTGTCCCGGACCCGTCCGCTTCAGCACGTCGCGCGCGTAGAGGATGAGGATCCGGTCGCCCCAGACGATTCCGCCCTTGCCGTCCACGACGCCGATCCGGTCGGCGTCGCCGTCGAACGCGATCCCGATTTCGGCGCCATCCTCTTTCACGGCGTGAATCAGATCCTCGAGGTTCTCCGGGACCGTCGGATCGGGATGGTGATTCGGAAAGGTCCCGTCGCTCTCGCAGAAGATGCCGCGGCTTCCCTTCGCCAGGCCGAGCCGGGCGAACAGCTGCGACGCGACGAGCGAACCGGCCCCGTTACCGCAATCGTAGACGGCGCGGATCGGGCGCGAGAGCTTGCCGATTCGCTGCGCGACGTCGTCGACATAGCGATCGATGACCTGCTCTTCCCGCACGGTGCCGCGCCGCGGTGCCGCGGGCGTGGGCCGTTGCGTGAGCTGATAGAGATGCTGAATCTCGTCGCCGTGCAGCGAGCCGGTGCCGACGGACAGCTTGAAGCCGTTGTACTCGGGCGGATTGTGCGACCCGGTGATCTGGATCCCTCCGACGACGGGAAGTTGGTTCAGCGCCCAGTAGTTGAGCGGTGTAGGCACGACGCCGATGTCCACGACGTCGACTCCGGCGGTGGTGAGGCCGTCGACCAACGCGTCGCGCAGACGTCCGCCGCTTGGCCGATTGTCGCACCCGACGGCGATCGCCCCGCGTACCTGATGCTCGGCGAGGTACGCCGCGTACGCGCCGCCGAGCGCGTGGGCCGCGTCGGTCGTCAGATCGCGGTCGACGACGCCGCGAATGTCGTACTGGCGAAAGATTCCGGGGGCGATGACCATGGTTCTACAAAAATAGACCGCCCCCCGAGTGAGCCAGGATTTGCCGACGGGTCGCGATGGGCCAGGGAGAAATTTTCAACACAGATCCCGCAGAGTCTGACAGGCGATCCCGCAGACTTTGTTGAAGTTCATCTGCGGGATCCTGTAGTTCATCTGCTGTATCTGCGTTGAAATTTGCTCGTTTGCTCTCGTGGCCGGGTTGCCTCAGCGGCCCGCCGCCACATTCTGGGCGGGCGGCGCGGTCGCCGACGTCTGCGGCACCATCTCGATTCTCGGGCCGGCGAGCCGCGCGATGGCGATCGCCTGTTCGGGGAAGAATCCGAAATAGAGGATCAACCCGACACTAAGGCCTAGCACCATCCGCGTGATTCCGCCGGACGCTTCTGGCGCTGGCGCGTTTTCCGGGCGCGGGCGCATGAACATCAGCATCACGACGTACATGTAGTAGCCCGCCGACACGACGGTCGTGAGCACGAGTACGACGGCGAGCGTCGTCTGCTTCACGGGAGCCTGGAGGGCTGCCTGAAGCACGTACCACTTCGCGAAGAAGCCCGCGCCGCCGAAGATCGGGAAACCCATGAGCGCGAGCATCAATACCGCCATGCACACCGAGAGTCCGGGTCGCACGCTGTAGAGGCCCGACAGGTCGTCGAGCATCACGGTGCCTTGCCCGTCGCGCGTGAGCGTCACGACGACCGCGAAGGCGCCGAAGGTCGCCAGAGTATAGATGAACAGATAGAACAGCAGCGCCGAGGAACCCTGAAGAGTGCCCGCGGCGAGCGCGACGAGGAGGTACCCCGCATGCCCGATGCTCGAATACGCGAGCATGCGCTTGAGGTTCTTCTGCACGATTCCGATCGCGTTGCCGATCACCATCGTGGCGATCGCCAGCCCGCTCACTGCCGGCAGCCAGGTATGGAAGCTCGTCGGGAACGCTTCGAGCCACACGCGCACGAACGCGACGAAGGCCGCCGCCTTCACCGTCGCCGCCATGTAGGCGGTGATCGGCGACGGCGCCCCGTCGTAGACGTCCGGCGCCCACATGTGGAACGGCACGGTCGCGACCTTGAATCCAAAGCCGATCAACATCAGCGCGATGCCGGCCACGAGCAGCGGACTGCGGATGAGGTCGTACTGCACCGTCCGCTCGGCGATCAGGACGAGACTCGTCGTGCCGGTCGCGCCGTAGACGAGCGCGATTCCATAGAGCAGAAACGCCGTCGAGAACGCGCCGAGCAAGAAGTACTTGAGCGCCCCTTCGGCGGAGCGCTCGCTGCGGCGGTTGATGCCGGAGAGCGCGTACACCGAAATGGACATCAGCTCGATGCCGAGGAACACGATCATCAGGTCGCGCGCGGCGACGAGCAGCATCATTCCCGACGACGCCAACAGAACGAGCACGTGTGTCTCGGCGGCCTTGATGCCGGAGCGCATGTTGTCGTCCATGCTCAGACCGATCGTGAACACGGTGCCGAGCAGGATCACGATGTCGGCGAACCAGCGGAAGTTGTCGAGCGCGATCACGCCGCTGCCGGGTGCCGCGATGAATTGTGCCGCCCATCGGAGTGTGACGACCATCGTGAGGCCGACGAGCGCGATGCTGGCCATGCCGATCGTGCGTTGATGCTCATCGCTGTCGCGCCGCCACGCCGACCAGATGAGGAGCGCCATCGCGCCGCCCATGAGCACGAGCTCGGGCACGAGCGCGAGCGTCAGCTGCGTCGGGATCGAGACGTCGAGCACGCGCGGCGTCATCGCGTGCCCCCGACGGCCACTTCGGGGAGCTGCGCGGCGCGTCCCCGGTCGACCTGGGTGACGAACCGGGCCGCCGCGCTCTGCATCCGATTGAGCACCGGCGCCGGATACACGCCGAGCCAGATGATCGCCGCGATGACCGGGATCATGATCGCGAGCTCACGCCGGTTGAGATCCGGAATGTGCTCGTTCTCCGGCTTGTCGAGCGGATTGAAGAGAATGCGCTGAATCGCCCACAGGAGATAGGCGGCCGAGATGATCACCGCCGTCGTCGCAATGACCGCGAAGATGGGCTGCGTTCGGAACGCGCCGATCAGAACGAGGAACTCGCCGACGAACCCGTTCGTGCCGGGGACGCCGATGCTGCTGAACGTGACGATGGTCAGCATCGCGGCGAACATCGGGACGACGCGCGCGATGCCGCCGTACGCCTCGATCAGCCGTGTGTGCCGCCGTTCGTAGATCATGCCGACGAGAAGGAACAGCGCGCCGGTCGAGATGCCGTGGTTGATCATCACCATCAGCGCGCCCTGAACGCTCTGCACCGTGAGGGCGAAGATCCCGAGCATCACGAAGCCCAGGTGGCTCACCGAGGAGTAGGCGACGAGCTTCTTGAAGTCCGGTTGGACGAGCGACACGAGCGCCCCGTAGACGATGCCGATCACGGCGAGCGACAGGATGATCGTGCGGATCGTCGGATTCATCGCCGCCGTCGGGAACAACGGCACGGCGAGTCGCAGGAATCCGAACGTGCCGAGCTTCAGCATGATGCTCGCCAGCACGACCGAGCCTGCCGTCGGCGCTTCGACGTGCGCGTCGGGCAGCCACGTGTGGAACGGGAACATCGGGACCTTCACGGCGAACGCCAGGAAGAATCCCCCGAAGAGCCACTTGGCCGCGGTGGACGTGATGGCCGCGTGCTGGAGCACCCAGTCGTAGTTGAAGCTCGCGATCCCCGTCGCCGGGTCGCGCGCCGAGAGTCCGAGGTACACGATCGCGGCCAGCATGAGCATCGAGCCGACCATCGTGTACAGGAAGAACTTGATGCTGGCGTAGATGCGGCGGTCGCCGCCCCACACGCCGACGATGAAGTACATCGGCACGAGCATCACTTCCCACATCACGTAGAACAGGAAGAGGTCGAGCGCCATGAACACGCCGAGCATGCCCGTCGTCAGGATGAGCATGAGCGCGTAGTAGCTGTGCGATCGCGCGCGAATGCTCGTCCAGCTTCCGCCGACGGCCAACACCATGATGAACGTCGTGAGGAGGATCATCATCACGGCGATGCCATCGACGCCGAGCGTGAAGCGGATCCCCCACGAGGGAATCCACGACCAGTCGACGACCGACTGCCAGGCGGCCACCGATGGATCGAAGCTCCACCAGAGCCCGAGTGACACGACGAACTCGATCGCGAACATCACCAGCGCCATCATGCGCGGCACGTTGGCCGTGCCGGTCGCGACCTCGTCCTCGCCGTGCGTCGATCGTCCTATGCTGTGCACCCAGATGCCCACCGCGCCCATCAACGGAATGGCGAGGAGGGCGGGAAGCACCCACTGCTGATAACCGATCGCGGTCAGAAAGCCGAGCATGAATTCCGGTGTTGGAAGCGAATCACCGCACGGTCACGGCGCCGAGCACCGCGAGGACTCCGATGACCAGCACCCACGCGTACGTGCCGAGCTGTCCCGACTGGAACTGCGACCCGACCCATCCGACGAAGCGCGCGAGATACCCTGCTCCGTTCACGCCGAGTCCATCGATCAAACCGGTGTCGATGCCGCGCCAAAGGAGACCGCGCGACGTGCCGACGATCGGCTTCACGATGGCGTCGTCGTAGATCTCGTCGACGTAGTACTTGTTGACGAGCACCTTCTCGAAGCCTTCTTCCTGCGGCGACTGGCTCTTCGGGAGCAGCGTCTGGGGCTTGAGCCGCGTCACCGCGATCCCGATGCCGATGGCCGCGATGAGCACCGCGAGCGCGACCAGGCCCAGCTCCAGTCCCGGCGCGACAGGCGCCGCTCCGCCGATGACTCGCTTCGTCGCCTCGCCCACCACAGGCTCGAGCCACTTGTCCAAGCCGCCCACAGGTCCGAGCGGCGCGAACTCGGGCAGGTTCAACCAACCCCCGACGAGCGTGAGCGCCGCCAGCACCACCAGCGGACCCGTCATGATCCACGGCGCTTCCGCGAGGTGCTGCCGCTCGGCGTCGCCGGTGCGGTTCGGCCCGTGGAAGGTGTACAGCATCATGCGCGTCATGTAGACGGCCGTCATGAGCGCGGCACTGAGCCCGAGCACCCACGCGAAGTAGAGCCACGCCGTGCCCGGAATTCCGAACAGGTGCGCCTGCGCGATCGTCGAGCCCTGCGCGCGCGCGAACAGCGCACCGAGGATCTCGTCCTTCGAGAAGAAGCCGGCGAGCGGCGGAATCCCCGCGATCGCCAGCGTCGCGATCCACATCAGGACGAACGTGATCGGCATGTACTGCCGGAGTCCGCCCATGTTGCGCATGTCCTGCGCGTCGTCGTGGTTCCCCGTGTGGTGATACGCCGCGTGCATGGCGTAGATCACCGAGCCCGACCCGAGGAACAAGAGCGCCTTGAAGAACGCGTGTGTCGCCAGATGGAACATGCCCGCCACGTACGCGCCCGATCCGACGCCGACGAACATGTAGCCGAGCTGCGAGACGGTCGAATACGCGAGAACCTTCTTGATGTCCCACTGCTTGAGACCGATCGACGCGGCGAAGACGGCCGTCAGCGCGCCGATCAGAACGACCACCAACTCGGCCACCGGCGCGAGCGAGAAGAGCATCGAGCTGCGCGCGATGAGATACACCCCGGCGGTCACCATCGTCGCCGCGTGGATGAGCGCCGAGACCGGCGTCGGGCCGGCCATTGCGTCGGGAAGCCAGATGTAGAGCGGGATCTGCGCGCTCTTGCCGGCGCAGCCGAGAAACAGGAAAAGGCAGATCGCCGTCACCACCGGCCCGCCGGCCGCCAGGCCGTGCGCTGCTTCAGTGACGCCCCGGAAGTCCAGCGTGCCGATGTTCGCGAACAGCAGGAACATCGCGATCAGGAATCCGAAATCGCCGATGCGGTTGACGATGAACGCCTTCTTACCCGCGTCGGCGTTCGCCTTCTCGCTGAACCAGAAGCCGATCAGCAGGTACGAGCAGAGACCGACGCCCTCCCAGCCGATGAACATCAGCGGGTAGCTCGCGCCGAGCACCAGCAACAGCATGAAGAAGACGAACAGGTTCAGATACGCGAAGTAGCGCGGATACCCCGGGTCTTCGCGCATGTAGCCGACGCTGAACACGTGGATCAGCGCGCCGACGCCGGTGACGATCAGCACCATCAGCATCGACAGTTGGTCGAGCTGGAACGCGGCGTCGATCTGCAGGTCACCGACCGGCATCCACGAGAAGTAGCGTTGGATGAACGGGTGTTCCATCGCGCCGCCGCCGGCCGCGCGCATCGCCATGAAGATCGCGACGGCGACGATGAACGCGAGCACGAGCACGCCCGGACCGACGAGGCTCGTGATTCCGGCGAACCGGTGGGTCGGAATCGGATGATGTGCGTGCTTGCCCGCGTCGTCGTGCCCTTCACCGTGACCCGCGTGCGATTCCTCCGCGCCGTGCGCGGCCGACGGATCCGTCGGTCCGGGACTGTACGCCGCGACGATCGACAGCAGGCCGTTGACCGCGAAGCCGAGCAGCGGCAGGAGCGGGACGAGCCAGAGCCAGCGCGCCGCCGTACCGTCGAGCGGATGCGGGGGTGGTGCCTGCGTCGTCGCGACGGCCGCTTGAAGGAGCGAGTGCATCAGCCTTTGAGCAGGTTGATGTTCTTGAGGTCCACAGTCGGGCGATGCCGGAAGAGCGCGATGATGATCGCCAGCCCGACGGCCGCCTCGGCGGCGGCGACGGTCATGACGAAGAACACGAACACCTGCCCGGCGGCGCCGTAGGCCTGGGCGAACGCGACGAACGAAAGATTGACGGCGTTGAGCATCAGCTCGACGCACATGAATACGATGATCGCGTTCCGGCGAATCAGCACGCCGAACACGCCGATCGCGAACAACACGGCCGAGAAAAAGAGGGCCTCAGCGAGCAAGGTCTTCTCCGCGCTGGCGTCCCAAGACGACGGCGCCGACGATGGCCGCCAAGAGGAGGATGCTGGTGATCTCGAACGCCAACAAGTACTCGTTGAACAGCGGGCCGGCGATCGGCGCCACGGCGCCGGTCGTCGCGACCTGGTTCGCCGTGAACCCGAGGGGCAGCGTGAGCATCGGCGGCGTCTTCGCGCGGGTCACGGCCAGGACGTCGGCGAGAATGCCGATGCCGACCGCTCCGGCCGCGATCTTCCAGCCAAGGCCGCGGATGTCCGCCGGCGGAGACTGGCCGAGGTTGAGCAGCATGATCACGAACAGGAAGACCACCATGATCGCGCCGGCGTAGACGATCACCTGCAGAGCGCCGATGAACTGCGCGTCGAGGAGAACGAACAGCGCGGCAAGGCAGAACATCGTGTTCACGAGCCAGAGCGCCGCCGCGACGGGACTCTTGCGCGTGACGAACAAGAGTGCCGACCCGACCGCGATGAGGCCGAACAGATAGAAGTGGAACGTGTAGAGGAGCGGCAACGTTCCGTGCGCCATCGGGATCCCCTGAGAGGGCGCGATCATCACTCGCCTTTCGGGTCGGCGGGGTCCCACAGCTCCGACACCGGATGCGTCTGCGACATCAGCCGCTCGAGGTCATAGACGAAACCATCGCGGCTGTACTCGGAGTTCTCGTAGTGCCGCCCGAGGTGGATCGCCTCCTCCGGACAGACTTCCTGACAGTAGCCGCAGAAGATGCAGCGGAATTCGTCGATCTCGAACACGAGCGGATAGCGGTTGCCGTTCTCGTCTTCGCCGGGCACGAGCTTGATGCAGTTGGCCGGACACACCGTAGGACAGAGGCCGCACGCGACGCACTTCGCCTTGCCGTCCTCGGTCGTGAGCATCCGATGCGTGCCGCGCCAGCGCGGGGAGACCGAATACTTCTCCTCCGGATACTGGATCGTCACCTTCTCCGACATCGGCCGCAGCAGGTGGCGGAGCGTCAGCGCCATGCCTTGCAGCGACGCGCGCACGTAGCTCGTCTGCGCGATGGGCCGCTCGAGAACCTTCACGCCGATCGCCATCAGTCGGCTCCTCCATTTGCGGTACCGGCGCCGACGGCGGCGCGCGCGTCCGAATAGCGCTCACGCTCGAACGTTGCGCGGCGCAGCTTGTCCAGATTTCGTTTGTCGAGTCGCGAGTACGCCGGGCTCACGAGCCGCCCGCGGTCGATCACGCCGAAGAGCAATCCGAGCAGCACGATGTTGAGCACGAGCATCGCGACGGCGAACTGCCACGACGACGGATGAAAGCCCAGGGCATCGAGGCCGAGCGTCGCCGCCGCGACGACGACCACGTACGACAGCGCCGTCGGCAGCATGAACTTCCAGCCGAGCGCCATGAGCTGGTCGTAGCGGAACCGCGGCAGCGTCCAGCGGACCCAGATGAAGACGAAGACGAAGAAGAGGATCTTCGCCCAGAAGAACAGGAACGTCACGAGCGTCTTGGCCAGCGTGTGCGGCGCGACGTTGTCCCACATCGTGAACGGAATGTCCCAGCCGCCGAAGAACAACGTCGACATCAGCGCGCTCGCCGTCATCACGTTCGCGTACTCGGCGATGAAGAACATCGAGAACTTCATCGCGCTGTACTCGGAGTGATAACCCGCGACGAGCTCCGACTCCGCTTCCGGCAAGTCGAACGGCACGCGGTTCGTCTCGGCGAACGCGGCGACGATGAAAACGAAGAACGCCACCGTCGTGTTGATCACGTTCCAGTGAAGCCCGGCGCCCGCCTGCTGCTGCACGACCTGGCTCAGCGACACGTTGCCGGCGAGGATGATCACCGGGATCGTCGACATGCCCATCGAGATCTCGTACGAGATCATCTGCGCGCTCGAGCGCAGACCGCCGAGCAGCGAATACTTGTTGTTCGACGACCACCCGGCGAGCACGATGCCGTACACGCCGAGCGACGAGATCGCGAGAATGAACAGGAAACCGACCGGCATCGGTGCGATGGCCGTATCGATCGTTCCCCACGGCGAGTCCCACGGCGCGCCGTACGGGATCACCGCCCACGTGAGCAGCGCGGGGACGAACGACATCACCGGAGCCAGGATGAAGAGAGGCAGGTACGCCTGACCCGGGTACGTCTCCTCCTTCATGATGTTCTTCACGCCGTCGGCGACAGACTGGAGCAGCCCGAACGGCCCGACGCGATTCGGCCCACGGCGATCCTGGATGAACGCGCAGATGCGGCGTTCGGCCCAGATCACCATCATCACGCCGACCATATAGATCGTGAAAATCAGGAGGATCTTCACGACCGTGGCCAAGAACCAAGCACCACCGCCTTCGGGCGGCGGCAAGACATTCAGGCCGTTGGCGGCGGTGGTCGTCTGCGTGACCGCCTGGAGCAGCGTGAGCGCGGTCACGCCCGGGCTCCGGCCGTCTTTTCGCCGCCGATCGCTCGGCCTCGCAGGCCGAGCGTGTCGTACGACATTCCTGCGAACTCGGACTGCGCGCCGGCGAGTGCCTTGAACACGTCGCTCGCCAGCGAGTAGTCCTCCGGCGTCCCCAGCGCGGCGAGCAGGTCGGCGATCACGAACCAGCTCGGCCGAGCGAAGCCCGGGGCGGCCTTTGCCTGCATGAATCGCTGGACGCGACCGCGCAGGTTGGTGAACGTCCCTTCCTCTTCCGTGAAGTTCGCGATCGGCAGCACGGCCGCGGCGAGATGCCGGGCCCACGGCGGCAGCGTCGTCGAGATGACGACGATGGCGCTCGCCTTCGCGACGTCAGCCGCGTCGGCGCCAACCAGCTCTTCGTCGGCGACGACCAGCACGTCGCCCGCCGCGAGGTCGGCGAGCGGCGTGGCGCTCTGCTTGAAGCCGAGCAGCTCCGCGCCGCGTCCATTGGCCGCGCGATCCTTGCGCAGCGACAGATCCTCGACGCCGGGGAGCGGCGCTTCGTCGCCCTGCTGCACGCGGAACGCGCCGCGGCCGCCCGTCTCCTTCACGAGCTTGGAAAGGACGAAGAGCGCTTCGTTCGAGAGATTGGCAGACGCGAGGACGAACGCCTTCTTTCCCTTGAGCACGCGCGCTGCTTCGGCGACGGCGATCGGCCAGTCGATTCCGACGAGTCCATCGCCGCGACGAACCATCGGCACATCGACGCGGTCCTGTCGGTTCATCCACCGGTAGTTCAGGCGTCCGTGGTCACACATGAAGTACGAGTTCACGTCCTCGTTGGGCCGCGGGCGAAGCCGCACGACGACGTTGTCGCGCGTCTCGACGATCATGTTGCAACCCTGCGAGCAGTTCGGGCAGACCGACGCTGTCCGGTCGAGCTCCCAGGCGCGCGCTTTGTTCAACGAGTCTTTGGAAAGCAGGGCACCTACTGGGCACAAATCGATGACGTTCCCGGCCCACGGGTGCGTGAGGTCCTGCCCTTCGAACTTGCCGATCACGGCGCGGTCGCCGCGTTCGCTCACGTTCAGGACAGGATCGTGGGCGACGTCTTCCATGAATCGCACGCACCGCGTACAGAGGATGCAGCGGTTCGGCGTGTACATCACGTCGCCGCCGAAGTCCTCGACCGGATTGAAGCGCTTCGGGTCGCGATAGCGTCCCTCGCCGCGCCCTTCCA
Organism: uncultured Gemmatimonadaceae bacterium; assembly: GCA_963757185.1. GTDB lineage: Bacteria > Gemmatimonadota > Gemmatimonadetes > Gemmatimonadales > Gemmatimonadaceae > JAQBQB01. The sequence goes on along the minus strand of CAVWQI010000010.1, from coordinate 151,083 downwards.
TGTACGTGTAGTCCTGCAGCTCACACTCACCGGCCTGATCGCAGATCGGACAGTCGAGCGGGTGGTTGATGAGCAGCATCTCGAGGACGCCTTTGCGCGCCTCGATCGACTTCTCCGAGTGCACGTGGACGACGTTCCCCTCGGCCACGGCCGTCGCGCACGAGGGGGCGAGCTTGGGCGCCTTCTCGACCTCGACGAGGCACATGCGGCAAACGCCGGCGATCGGCAGGCCCGGATGGTAGCAGTAGTGCGGCACGAGGACGCCCGCGTGCTTCGCCGCCTCGAGGATGGAGGTGCCGGCGGGGACGGTGACCTGCCGTCCCTCGATCGTGAGCGTTACGCCCATAGGTGCGTCTGCCACTAGGCCACCGCCGGGACGAGGATCGTCCGTTTCGTCTTGATGAGCGCCTCGAAATCGGCGCGGAATTTCTTGAGGCCGGATACGACCGGCGTCGCGCAGGAATCACTGAGTACGCAGATCGTCTTGCCGGTCATGTTGTCGGCGATGGAAAGCAGCGTGTCGAGATCTTCGGGCGACCCGTCACCCGCGACGATGCGCTCGAGGATCTTCGTCGTCCACGCCGTGCCCTCGCGGCACTGCGTGCACTGCGCGCAGCTTTCGTGGGCGAAGAAGCGCGCCGCGCGCGCGATCTGCTTCACGAGATTCTGCGAGTCGTCGATGACGATCACGCCGCCGGAGCCGAGCATCGTCCCCTGCGCGACGAAACCCTCGTAGTCCATGAAACTCGCCTCGGCTTCTTCGACCGTCTGAATCGGGACGGAGATCCCGCCGGGGATGATCGCCTTGAACTTGCGCCCCTGCGGCGGCCCGCCACAGAGATCGTACAAGAATTCCTTGAACGGAAAGCCCATCGGCACTTCGTAGTTGCCGGGCTTCTGGATGTTGCCGCACACCGAATAGAGCTTGGTGCCCGTGCTCTTCGGGTTGTCGGCCCGCATCCACTGCTTGTACCACGCGGCGCCGTTCTGGAGGATCGGCGGCGCCGCGGCGAGCGTCTCGACGTTGTTGATCGTCGTCGGCTGGCCGAACACGCCCGACACCGCCGGGAACGGCGGCTTGATGCGCGGGTTGCCGCGCTTTCCCTCGAGCGAGTTCATGAGCGCGGTCTCTTCGCCGCAGATGTACGCGCCCGCGCCGCGATGCACCCAGACGTTGACCGTCTTGCCGGTGCCCATCGCGTTCTTGCCGAGGATGCCGGCCTTGTAGCACTCGTCGAGTGCCGCCTCGACGCGCGCGATCGGCTCGGTGAACTCGCCGCGAATGTAGATGTAGCACGTCTCCGCGCCGATCGCGTAAGAGCCGATCGCGCACCCTTCGATGAGCGCGTGCGGCGTCCACCGCATGATCTCGCGGTCCTTGAACGTTCCCGGCTCGGACTCGTCGGCGTTGCAGAGCAGATAGTGCGGCTTGCCGTCGCCGGGTTTCATGAACGACCACTTGAGACCCGTCGGAAAGCCGGCGCCGCCGCGGCCGCGCAGTCCGGAGTCCTTCACGACGTTCACGATGTCGGCGGGCGTCATGCCGAGCGCTTTCTCGAGCGCCGCGTAGCCGCCGCGCTTCTTCCAGCCGGCGAGGGTGGTCGCGTCCTTCTCTCCAAAATGCTTGGAGAGAACGAGCGCTTCGCGGCGATGTGGTGCGTGCGGATATCCCATGCGTCAGGCGAGCCCGGAGAGAATCTCCGGCACCTTCTCCGGAGTCACCGACTCGATGAAGTCCTCGTTGATCATGATCGGCGTCGCGAACCCGCACGCGCCGAGGCACTCGACTTCGATCACCGTGTACTTGCCGTCGGGCGAAGTCTGGCCGAGCTCGAAGCAGCCGGTGTGCTTGAGGAACGCGTCGACGACCGCCTCGGCGCCGCACACGTTGCACGGCGACGTGGTGCACACCTGGATGAAGTGCCGTCCGACGGGATGCTGGTGGTACATCGTGTAGAACGTCACCACGCCCTTCACGTACGCCGGGGTGAGGTCGAGGACGGACGCGACCTCCGCCATCGCGTCGTCGCTCACCCAGCCGCGGTCGTGCTGCACCATCCAGAGCGCCGGCAGCAGCGCCGCCATTTTCGTCGGGTAGCGCGTGAGCAGTTCGTCGAGCTCTTTCCGTCGCGCGCTTCCCGACGTGAAGACGGGCGCGTACGAGTCGGTGTGGGCGTGGCTCATTGTTCGCCCCCGCGCATGGAACCGTTGGTCCCCGCTCTCCGTTCTCCGCTCACCGATCTATCTCTCCCATCACGATGTCGATCGACGCGTTGATCGCGATGACGTCGGAGAGGAGGTGCCCCTCGACCATGCGCGGAATCGCCGAGAGGTTCACGAACGACGGCGGACGGATGCGCCAGCGCACGGGCTTGGGCGACCCGTCAGAAACCATATAGTAGCCCTTCTCTCCCTTCGGGCTCTCGACGGCGACGTAGCATTCGCCGATCGGCGGACGTGGGCCCTCCATCACCTGCTTGAAGTGATGGATCATGGATTCCATGTCGCTCGTGGCTTTGCTTTTCGCCGGCAGAACGACGCGATGGTCGTCGGCGTTCACCGGTCCGTCGGGAAGCCGCTGGATGGCCTGCGTCAGAATCCGCGTCGACTGACGCAGCTCTTCCATGCGCACGAGAAATCGGTCGTACACGTCGCCGTTCGTGCCGACGGGCACGTCGAAGTCGTACGTCTCGTAGTCGAGGTACGGAAAGTCCCTTCGCACGTCGAACGCGACGCCCGACGCGCGAACCATCGGGCCGGAAAGCCCGTAGTTGACCGCCTCGTCGGCCGACATCGCGCCGAGTCCCACGGTGCGCCCGACCCAGATCCCGTTGCGCGTGATGACGCGATCGATCTCGTCGACGACGCGCGGGAACTCCTTGGTGAAGGCGGTGAGCTGCTCGATCCAATTGTCCGGAATATCCGCGCCCATGCCGCCCACGCGCGTGAGGCTCGTCGTGAGCCGGGCGCCGATCCACGCCTCGAGCATCTCGTAGATCTTCTCGCGCTGCTGGAAGGCCCACAGGAACGGCGTGTAGGCGCCGATGTCGATGCAGGTCGTGCCGAGCCACACGAGGTGCGACATGATGCGCGACAGCTCGCACGCCATGACGCGCAGCACCTTGCAGCGGTCGGTGATCTCGATGCCGAACAGCCGCTCGGCACCGAGCGCGAACGCGACGTTGTTGCCGGGCGAGTTCAGATAATCCTCGCGATCCGTCCACGGGATGATCTGATTGTACTGTCGGTATTCGCCGATCTTCTCGAAGCCGCAGTGCAGATAGCCGACGTGCGGAATGCAGCGCACCACCGTCTCGCCGTCGAGCTCGAGCACCAAACGAAGCACGCCGTGCGTCGCGGGGTGTTGCGGCCCGATGTTGATGAGCATGTGCTCGCCGTCGAGCCCGGGCTCCATCTCCGGCGGCTCGGCCACGGCCACGGTGTTGCCGGCTTCGTCCACCGCGAGCGGAACGCGTCGCGGACGGCCCTGCGAGTCCAGTCCGGACGTCGACAGCTCGACGTCGATCGTGCGTTTGGTCGTTGCCATGCTATTCGCCCGTCCGTTCGCCGGACGTGAGACGCCGCCGCATGTCCGACGGCAGATCCTCGAGCGCCTGCGCGATGGTCAGCTCGTCCTGCGAGTAACGCGCTTCCGGATTCGCCGCGAGCGCCTGTCGAAGCTGCTCGGAGCGGCTGAACCGGCCGCGAAGCGGAAAGTCTTTTCGCAGCGGATACCCTTCCTTGTACTGCTCCCACATCAGGATGCGGCGCAGATCGGGATGGCCGGTGAACGCGATGCCGAACATGTCGTAGCATTCGCGCTCGAGCCAATCCGCACTCTTGTACACGTCCCACACGCTCGGCACCGCCAGCGTCGCGCCGCGCGGGATCATCACCTTGACGCGCAGAAAGCGCCGGAACGGAAGCGAACGCAGGTGCCAGACGACTTCGATCGCCCGCTCGATGTCGCGGTACTCGACGGCGGTGACGTCCGACAGATAGTCGTAGCGCTGGCCTTCGTCGTCGTGCAGCCAGCGAATGACGTCGTGCGCGCTGGCCCCGTCGACGACGATCGTCGTCTCGCCCCACAACACGTCGACGCGCTGAACGACCTCGCCGAACTGCGCGCGAGCGGCGTCGGCCGACGGGTTCGGATGCGTGCCCGTGCGAGGGACGTTGCGCGGCGTCGAAGGCGAGGGCGCGCCGGCGACGAGCGCGCTTCCAGCCACGACCGGCTTGAACGATGGGTCGACGCTCACAGGCCGGATCGCGTCTGATGAACCGAGTTGCCGAACGGCTCGGACACCTCGTCGATCTCCGACGGGGCGATGAACAGCTGGCTCTTCGGATCCGGCTCCATCTCGTCGCGCAGCGATCGATCTGCCATGCGCTCCTTCTCTACCTTCTTCTGGAGCATCATGATGCCGTAGAGGAGCCCTTCCGGCCTCGGCGGGCAGCCCGGCACGTACACGTCGACCGGAATGATCGTGTCGATGCCCTGCACCACGGCGTAGTTGTCGAACATGCCGCCGCTCGACGCGCACGCACCCATCGAGATGCACCACTTGGGCTGCGGCATTTGCTGCCAGATTCGCCGCAACACGGGCGCGAGCTTGAACGGCACCCGGCCGGCGCAGATCAGCAGGTCGGCCTGGCGCGGCGAAAAGGCCTGGCGCTCCATGCCGAATCGGGCGAGGTCGTACTTGCTCGCCGCGGTCGCCATGAATTCGATGGCGCAGCAGGCCGTGCCGAACGGCATCGGCCAGAGGGAGTTCTTGCGGCCCCAGTTGATGAACGCGTCCAGACGCGTGGTGATCCACGGCTCATCGCTGGTGGTCTGGACGATTTTGGGGGCGACGGCGGGGTCGGGACGCGGACTCAATCCCATTGCAGCGCTCCTTTCTTCCACACGTACACGAATCCCACGAGAAGGATGATCATGAACACGATCATCTCGGACAGGCCGAACAACGACATGTGCCCGGCCGGGCACGCGTTCTCGGCGAGTGGAACCGTGCACGACAGTTGGCGGAAGTACGCGCCCCACGGGATCATGAACACCGTTTCGATGTCGAAGATGATGAACAGCACCGCGACCATGTAGAACTTCACGGAGAAGCGCTCGTGCGCATCGCCGAGGGGCGGCATTCCCGACTCGTATGGGGTCTGTTTGACCGGGGTGGGACGCGGGCGAAGAGTGAGGTGGGAGAGACCCAGCATCAGCACCGCGTTAGCGATGACGAAGCCGAGTAAGAGCAGGACTGGGAAGTACGTACGAAGCATGAATCTCCCACTTCGTGAAAACTTTCACTAAGTCCAGCCGCGGAAAGTTATCCGTGGCTTGAGAGTGGGTCAACGGCGCGGAATGCGCGTCGCGCGGGCGATCGCGCGGGCCGCTCGGCGTGATTCGTTCGCCGGCGTCGCTCGACGTGCCCCAAGCTTGGCGCGCCGATCCCTCTCGAATAAACTTCCGCGCTTCGTCCCCGCACCCGCCGCCGCACTCGTGCCCGGTCTCCGCACCCCGCCGCCGCACTCGTACCTTCGACGCAGCACCAACCCCTCGACACGCCCACCATGACCATCATGTCGGACCGTTGGATCACCCGGATGGCCCACGAGCACCGGATGATCGAGCCCTTCGAGGGCCGCCAGGTGCGCCAAGGGGTCGTCTCGTACGGCGTCAGCTCATACGGCTACGACATGCGGGTGGCGCGCGAGTTTCGGATCTTCACCAACGTCATGAGCTCGATCGTCGATCCCAAGGCGTTCGACCCGAGGTCGTTCGTCGAATTCGAGGGCGACGTTTGCATCGTGCCGCCGAACTCGTTCGCGCTGGCGCGCTCGGTCGAGTACTTCCGGATTCCGCGCAACATTCTCACGGTCACCGTCGGCAAGTCGACCTACGCGCGGTGCGGGATCATCACCAACGTCACGCCCTTCGAGCCGGAATGGGAAGGATTCGTAACGCTCGAGATCTCGAATACGACACCGCTTCCCGCCAAGATCTACGCGAACGAAGGAATCGCCCAGGTTCTCTTCTTCCGCGGCGAAGAGGAGCCGGAAGTCTCCTACAAGGACAAGGGCGGCAAGTACCAGAGCCAGGTCGGCGTGACGCTGCCGAAGCTATAGCCGGACAGCGTGACGGCTGGACAGCTGGACGGCTCAACCCGCCGCGCCCATCGAGCGTCGAGGCGCTACCGCTCTCCGTGCTGCCCCATCAGCATCTCGACGAAATGCTCCATCCGTTCCTTCCCGGCCGGCGTCAGCGCGCTGTCGTAGTACGCCGACTGCATCGCGTCCCACTGCGCGGCCAGACGGTCGGCGACGCGATCCCACTGCGCGGCGTTCTTGGCCTTCTGTGCCGCGAGCAGTTGCGGGATCAATGCGCGGACCGAGTCGCGTCGCGCGATCAACACCGCGCGCACGGCCGGGCGGGATTCGAGATTGGCGAAGATCGCCGTGGTATCGATGACCTCCGACAACGCGAGCGAGGCGCGGCGGACGCGTGAGCTGAACGCGGCGTCGTGCATGCGCGACGCGTCCGGTGCGTCGAGACCGGCGGCCCAGAACGGAAGGTTCGGATTCGTCCCCGCGAACGGGCCGTCGGGCGACGGGACGAACCACACGTGCAGCATGACGAGCGTCTGTCCCGGCGGCGCCAGATTCTGATGCTCGTGCCACGGCGGCGCGCCGTCGAACAAGCTGGGCCTCGTCGTGTCGCTCACCGGCGCCACGTACGCCCACGCCGCGCCGACGAGTGAATCCTTTCCACCGATCTTCGAGAACATCAAGTTGTCCGGTGCCGTGACGTCGCTCTGTTTGTCCTTCGCCATGCGGCTCCGGTCCACCCAGTGCACGCCCATCGTGGGAATCCAGCCGAAGACGGGCTGGTACCCGGCGCTGGTCGCCGCGCTCGAGGTGCCGAGCGAACTGGTCGCTTTGGCGACGCTGGCGATCTCTTTCTGCGCCTTCGCCGAAACCGTCGTGGAGTGATCCATTCCGGCCATGTCGTGCCCAGGCATCTGAGCAAAGAGCGGCGCCGAGCCGGCTGAGGCGAGGGGCGCCAAACCGATCGTCGCGCGAATGGCGGCGAGTCGAATCCATCGAGTCACAGAAAGGCTCCGTGTTCCAGGGAGGTCTGGTAGTCTTACGGCCCGGCGCGCGAAAGGTTCACGGCTCGCGCCCTTGGCGCCGCCGGCCGCGCGAGGCCGAGTGCCTAATATGGCGAGACGGTCGCCCGAAGGCGCCCGCGCCCCGCGGAGTGCAGCGACAGCCGGTACCAGCGACGGTCGCCGAACCTTGCACGGAGGGCCTCGTTCCTCGCGCCGAGATCGGCGGCATAGACTACATCGCCGCCGATCCGCCCGTCGGCCCCGATTTCCTCGAGTGGAAGCGCCGGCCCGAATGGCGCACCGCCGAACTTCTTGTCTCCATCGAGCTCAGCCTGGCATTCGGGCGTGAGAGAGCTCTTCGAGGCGAGTCGGACCTGAGGTCCGACGCTGGATCCCTGCTGCGCTGCTGGCGCGGCGTTCGCCAACGGAATGACTGCCCCACGTACTCGCGACGCGCGAGAGTCGAGCGCGACGGAGTCGTCCTCGACGCCGCGCAGCGCGCCCAGGATGGAGCACGCGTCGCTGCGCGCGATGAGCTGAGCGGCGTCGCTGCGCGTCATCCCGATTCCCCACAGGCGCCGCGCCAGACGCATCGTGAACGGCTCGCGAAGAAAGACGAGCGCGTGATGCGCGTTGGCGTCCCTCACGGCGCCGGCGATGTCCACCTTGAGCGTCTGCCGCGCGTCGCGCGCCTGCGCCGCCAAGCCGAGCACGCTGAACGGGAGGCGCGGAATCAGCCACGCGATCGCCAAACAGGCCAGCGTCGCCGCCACCGTCCCACGCAATATTCTTCGATCGAGTCGTTCGGCGATGATGAATGGCGCGCGCCCGGCGAGGACGACCAGCGCGGGCATCGCCGTGTAGAGGAAGCGAGGACCCAGGAATTCGCCTTCGCCCCAATACGCCGTGTACGCGGCGAGCTGCGTGCCGAACAGGGCGAGCATCAAACCGTCCCACCGGGACAAGCGGCGCATCGCGACGAGCGCGACGATCAGCACGAGCAGCGCCGGGACCGGCCACGCGAGCAGGAACATGTTCAGTTCGCTCAGATACGTCGTGGCGAGATCGAGTCCGTGGGCGAGCGTGTGCGTGTTGCCGTACGGGTCGGCGTGAAAGCCGACGCGATGTCCCGCTCCCCACAGCACGTCGTACCCGAATCGCCACGCGCTCCCGGTAGTCTTGTGGTTGGCCACCAACAGCGGCAACGCTCCAAGGATCCCACCCCCGATTTGCCCCGGCACGTCTCGCCACTTCTCGGGTCTCGTCCACGCGACGGAGACTTGAAAGAGGCCGATGGCCAGCGCGACCGCCACGGCGTCGAGTGGCCGAATGGTCGCGATGAGTCCCAGCACTACCCCGATCGCGACGGCGAGCCACACTGAGCGCGTGGCCGACCTCGCGCCGTCCCACGCGACGAGCAGCGCGAGCGCGCCTGTGGTGAGACAGAGCACGGGAACGTGGTTCATCCACGTTCCGGCGAGGATGAGAACCATCGGCGCGGCGACGAAGAGCGCCGCGATCGCGCGGCCCTGCATCTCTCCGTACGCGCGGCGCGCGAACGAATACAACAGAATCGCGGCCACGCCGAGGAGCACGGGATTCACGAGCCAGGGCGCGCCGACGATCGCGCCCGGCACCATCGCCATCGGTCCGCCGATCGGAAACTGCGAGTACCACCGGCCCACGTCGACGATCGTCTCCAAACCGAAAAACTCTCGATTCGGATCGACGGGCAGCGACAAGTGTCCGTGCATCAGAATTTTCGCCTGCCAGAGCTGCGCGATCTCGTCGGGCGTGCTCGCCGCCCTGTCGAACGCGAAGCGCGCGAAGAAGACGCTCAAGCCTATCGCCGCGCCCGCGACGATCGCCGCGAAGAGGACGGGTGGCCCGCGCGTGAGCATCCGACCACACCACGCGGGGAGATCGATCTCGCGGTCACCGCCGGTCATCGCGGCACCCACGAACACGGCGGCGACGGCGAGGCCGCCGAACAGCCAATAGAAAAGAACCTCGTCGGGATACCGGTTTCCCGTCAGTGCGAACGGGGCTGCGCACGCGACCGCGAGCAGCGCGGCGCTTGTGCGCGCCAGCGCGGATCCGCCGACGTCGGCCGACGCGGCCTTGCCGTCGGCGCCCCGGCGCTTACGTGCGGCTTTCCTTCCCGGCGCCGCTCTCTCTTCCGAGCGGCCCTGCGCGGATCTCTTGCGGGACGAGTCTCTCACCTGTCGCGCCTCCGAGAGTCGCTCCTTCCAGGTACTCGGCTTCCTCGTTCACCGCCCACACGTCGTACAGCGTCGTGCCCGCGATGATGTTCCGCGCCGTCAACATCCCGGTCATCATCGCGTGATCCTGATTGTTGTACTTGTGCATCCCGTTCCTTCCGACAAAGTGCATCCCGGGATACGAATGAGCAATCTCGCGGCGAATCCGGGCCACGCGGGCGGCGTAGCCGGCGTCGTATACTGGATACGCTTTGCGCTCCCGCACGACGCAACCGTCCACCACGTCCTCACGCCGCCCGAGGCCGATGTGCGCCAATTCGCCGGCGGCGGCGGCGATGACCTCGGCGTCCGATTTCGACCAGAGGTCATCGCCCTCGAAGCAGAAGTACTCCATGCCGTAGCAGCAGAGCGCCGGATCGGGAACGAGATCAGGAGACCACGATTTGAAGATTTGAATGCGCCCGACGCGGACCGACGGATCGTGGACGTAGATCCAGTTGTCGGGCAGATTGGCCCGCTCCTTCATGATCAGGGCGACGGCCATGAAGTCGCGGTAGCGCAATCCGCCCGCGGCGTCCTGCGTGGCGGGCGGCACCGCGGGCTCGATCGACGCGATGATCTCGCGCATCGGCGCCGAAGAGACGACGTCGCCGGCGCGATATACCTCTTCACTCCCGTCGCTCATCCGCGCGGTCACCTCCCACGCGCCCCGTCCTCCCAATTCATCGGCGTCGAAGCGGCATCGCACGACGCGGCGCCCCATGAGCACTGTGTTCCCCTGCGCGACGATGGCATCCCGGCAGGCCTCCCACATCATCCCCGGTCCGAGCCGCGGATAGCGAAACGATTCGATCAGCGTGCGAACAGACGCTGTCACGCGCCGCTGCGCGGAAAGATCGCGTGGCGAATCGTCGTCGCGAGCGAAAGGCCTTTGATGCGCTGCGCGGCCCAGTCGGCCGAAATCTCGCTGCACTTCATCCCCCACACCTTTTCCGTGTAGGTCTTGAAGAAAGTGCGATAGAGGCGCCATCCGAATTGATTCGAGACCCAGTCCTCGAAGGAGCGCGGCTCCTTGACGGGAAAGAGGCGCGCCTTGAGGTACGACAACGCGCAGAGCGCCGCTTCGACGGGCCCGAGGTTGCGAAGCGCGTTTCCGGCGCGCACGGGATAGTCGAAGAACTTTCCGTTGTAGTAGATGCGCGACAGCCGCGGGCGCTCGAGCAGCTCGTCGCCGAGGAGCTCGGTCCACAGCGCCTCGACCTCCGCCGACTTGGAGAAGAAGCGGTGCCCGCCGATGTCGAAGCGAAAGCCCTTGTACTCGACGGTGCGTGAGAGTCCGCCGACGTAGTCGGGATCGGCCTCCAGTACGACCACGTCGTGCCCGGCCTTGCCGAGCAGATATGCCGTCGTGAGACCGGCGGGTCCGGCGCCGATTACGAGCGTCGTTCTTCGCGGGCGCTCTGGGGCCACTCTCGCACCGACGGGATCGGCGACGTCGTCACGGTCATCCTGTGCCTGCCTGCACGCGCTCTTCTGGGGGGCGGTGCGAAATCGTGGCGGTCATGTAATCGCGGTTCATCCGCGCGATCGTGTCGATGCTGATCTCCTTCGGGCACGCTTCCTGACATTCGCCATAGAGCGTGCAATGCCCGAAGCCTTCGGCGTCCATCTGCGCCACCATGCGGAGCGCGCGCCGCTGTCGCTCCGGTTGGCCCTGCGGGAGAAGGCCAAGATGCGATATTTTCGCCGCCGTGAACAGGGAGGCCGACCCGTTTGGGCACGCCGCGACGCAGGCTCCGCATCCGATGCACGCCGCGGCGTCCATCGCCGCGTCGGCGTCGTGCTTCGGGACGAGAGATGTCGTTCGCGTCCTGCGCGCCTCCGGTCGCCGCGGTGACGAAGCCGCCGGCGGCGATGATTCGGTCGAACGCGCCGCGGTTCACGACCAGGTCCTTGATGACCGGAAACGCGCGCGAGCGCCACGGCTCGACGTAGATCGTCGCGCCGTCGGCGAAGCTGCGCATGTGGAGCTGACAAGTCGCCGTGCCCTTCATCGGCCCGTGCGCCACGCCGTTGATCATCATGCCGCACGAGCCGCAGATCCCCTCGCGGCAGTCGTGGTCGAAGGCGATCGGCTGTTCGCCCTTGCCGACCAACGATTCGTTGACGACGTCGAGCATCTCGAGGAACGACATGTCCGGGCTCACGTCGTCCGTGTCGTAGCGCCGCATCGCGCCCGGCGCATCGGGTCCGGCCTGCCGCCAAACGAAAAGAGTCAGGTGCATGGCGATGACGCGCGCCTCCTATTTGTACGAGCGTTGCGAGAGATGCACGTTCTCGAACACGAGCGGCTCCTTGCGGAGCGCGGGCGGCTTCCCTTCACCGGCGTAGTCCCACGCGGCGACGTACGCGAACTCGTCGTCGTCGCGCAGCGCCTCCCCGTCAGGCGTCTGGTGCTCGACGCGGAAGTGAGCGCCGCACGACTCTTCGCGGTCCAGCGCGTCGAGGCACATCAGCTCCGCGAGCTCCAGAAAATCGGCGACGCGGCCCGCGTACTCGAGCGACTGATTGAGCTCCGCGCCCGTCCCCGGAACGCGGACGTCGTGCCAGAACTCGTCCCGCAACTTCGGAATCTCGGCGAGCGCGGTCTTGAGACCGGCCGCGTCGCGCGACATGCCGCAGTATTCCCACATCAACTTCCCGAGCTCGCGGTGGATCGACATGACGGTGCGGCTGCCGTTGATGGCGAGGAGACGCGCCGTGCGCTCGCGAACCGCGTCCTCGGTGGCTTGCACGTCGATGTTGTCGTCGGCGACGCGCTCCAGCTTCGTCGAGCCCAGATAGTCGCCGATCGTCAGCGGCACGATGAAATAACCGTCGGCCAGACCCTGCATCAGCGCGCTCGCCCCGAGCCGATTCGCGCCGTGGTCGGAGAAGTTGGCCTCGCCGATCACGTGCAGGCCCGGGACGTTGCTCATCAGGTTGTAGTCCACCCAGAGGCCGCCCATCGTGTAGTGCACGGCCGGGTAGATCCGCATGGGAACCTCATAGGGATTCTCATCCGTGATGCGCTGGTACATCTCGAAGAGATTCCCGTAGCGCTCTTCGATCGTCTGGCGGCCGAGCCGCTTGATGGCGTCGGCGAAGTCGAGATACACGCCGCGTCCGCCCGGGCCGACGCCCCGCCCTTCGTCGCACACCTCTTTCGCCGCGCGCGACGCGATGTCGCGCGGCGAGAGATTGCCGAACGCCGGGTATTTGCGCTCCAGATAGTAGTCCCGATCCGACTCCGGGATTTCCGTCGGCGGCTTGGCGCAATCGTCCTTCCGCTTCGGCACCCACACCCGGCCGTCGTTGCGCAGCGACTCGCTCATCAGCGTGAGCTTCGACTGGTGCTCCCCGCTCACCGGGATGCAGGTCGGGTGGATCTGCGTGTAACACGGATTGGCGAACGCCGCGCCGCGTTTGTACGCGCGCCAGATCGCCGTGACGTTCGATCCCTTGGCGTTCGTCGAGAGAAAGTAGACGTTGCCGTATCCGCCGGTCCCGAGAATGACCGCGTCGGCGAGGTGCGTCTCGATCGCGCCGGTTACCATGTCGCGCGTCACGATGCCGCGCGCCCGCCCGTTCACGACGACGAGATCGAGCATTTCGGTGCGCGGGAACATCTTCACGCCGCCCTTGGCGATTTCCTTTTCGAGCGCCTGATACGCGCCCAGCAGCAACTGCTGTCCCGTTTGCCCACGGGCGTAAAACGTCCGCGACACCTGCGCGCCGCCAAACGAACGATTGGCCAACAGCCCGCCGTACTCGCGCGCGAACGGCACACCCTGCGCGACGCACTGGTCGATGATGTTCACGCTCACCTGGGCGAGACGGTAAACATTCGCTTCACGCGACCGAAAGTCGCCGCCCTTGATCGTGTCGTAAAACAACCGAAAAACGCTGTCGCCGTCGTTCTGATAGTTCTTGGCCGCGTTGATGCCACCCTGCGCGGCGATGCTGTGGGCGCGGCGCGGAGAGTCCTGAAAACAGAAGCAGCGGACGTTGTATCCGAGCTCGCTCAACGACGCGGCGGCCGCCGCACCGGCCAACCCCGATCCGACGACGATGACCGTGTGTTTCCGCTTGTTGGCGGGATTCACCAGCTTCATCTCGGCAAGATGCCGCTCCCACTTTCGTTCGAGCGGCCCGGACGGGACCTTCGCGTCGAAGTCGGCCATAGTCGGCTATTCAAACCTCGCTCGTCTCTGTACCGGTCCACCCGTCCACCGGTCCACCGGTCCACCGGTCATCGGATCACGCCGGCGATGACGCCGACGGGGAGAAGGCTGAACCCGAGCCATATGGCCACGGCGACGACGAGCGCGAGTCGGTGCTGCAGCGGATGCTGCGACGGCTTGGCGTAGCCGAGCGTGCGAAGCGAGCTCCAGGCACCGTGATAGAGGTGCAGTCCGAGCGCCATCATCGCCACGAGGTAGAACGCCGCGACCCACCATACATGGAAGCTCGCGACGATGTTGCCGTAGACATCGTGGTCGCCGTGCGGGTCGACCATCCCCGCCGCGCGCCCGGGGTCGAACGTCCCGGTCGTGAAATGCAGAATGTGAAAGACGATGAAGACGAGCAGCAGCACGCCGCCCCATTTCATCGTGCGCGCGGCGAGCGTCGAGACCTGCGGCTCGCGGCGCTTGTAGCCGATCGGCCGCGCTCCAGCCGATCGTCGGGTCAGCTGATAGGCCATCGTCACGTGCAACACGACGGCGACCACCAGGACGACGCGCAACACCCACAACAACTCGTTGAGCGGCCCGTGCAGCATGGCGCTGTAGCCGTTCAGCTTCGATTGTCCCTCGAACGCCTGGAGATTCCCGGCGACATGGAGAATCACGAAGCCGATGCCGATCAGCCCCGTGACCCCCATGATGATCTTCTTTCCGATCGTCGACCGATAGAACGCGCTGACGGACATCTCTTTCCGGCTAGCGACACACTACAACTTCACGGCGCCCATCGGCTCGCGGACCGCTTCAGCGCTCTTGGCCAACGCGGCGCGCTCGTCGGCGGTGAGCTCGACTTCGATCACCTTCTGCAGACCTCCCCGTCCGAGCTTGCACGGCACGCCAAGGAAAAGTCCCTTCATGCCGTACTCGCCTTCGAGCCACGCCGCGCAGGGGAGAATGCGCCGCTGGTCGTTGACGATGGCCTCGGCCATCTGCACCGCGCCGGCGGAGGGCGCGTAGTACGCCGAGCCGGTCTTGAGGTGCTTGACGATCTCGGCGCCGCCGTTGCGCGTGCGATCGACGATCGCGTCGAGCTTCGCCTTGTCGATGAGCTGAGTGATCGGGATGCCGCTCACGGACGTATACGAGATCAGCGGAACCATCGTGTCGCCGTGGCCGCCGAGCACCATCGCCTGGATGTCGCGCACGGAGACGTCGAGCGCTTCGGCGAGGAAGCCGCGGTAGCGCGCGGTGTCGAGCACGCCCGCCATGCCGATGACCCGCTCGCGCGGGAAACCGGTGACTTCTTTCGCGACGTAGCACATCACGTCGAGCGGATTCGACACGACGATGACGATCGCGTTCGGCGACGTCGCCTTGATCTGCTCGGCGACCTGCTTGACGATGCCGGCGTTCGTGTTGAGCAGATCGTCGCGCGACATGCCGGGCTTGCGCGCGATGCCCGCCGTGATGATCACGAGGTCGGAATTGGCCGTCTCCTCGTAGCCGTTCGTGCCGATGATCCGCGAATCGAAGCCCTCGATCGGCGCCGACTGCCACTGGTCCAGCCCTTTTCCCTGTGGAATTCCCTCGACGACGTCGACCATCACGACCGTGCGCGCCAGCTCCTTTTCCGCCACACGCTGCGCGGTCGTCGCGCCCACGTTCCCGGCGCCGACGACCGTAATCTTGTTGACCATGTCCGTGAGTGTTTCGCTGTGAGTTGAGTACCCACGCGAAAGTTAAGACGCCCGGCTCGGCGGTTGTACCGCCGGCGTCTCCGAACGATCAGCCGCCGACTTGTGAGAGAGCGCGCAAGCCGCCGACGCGCATCTGGAGCAGCTCGTGCTCCTTCGGCTTGTTGGCGAGCGCGTCGCGGAAGAACGGCTCGAGCGGGAGTCCGGCGCGCAGAGGCGCGCGAAGGTCGACTTCGTGATCGCCGAACAGACAGGTGCGAAGACGGCCGTCGGCCGTGAGGCGAACCTTGTTGCACGACGCGCAGTATGTGTGCGTCATCGGCGTGATGACGCCGATGGTCCCGGCCGCGCCGGGCCACGTGTAATAGGCCGCCGGTCCATTGCCGCGTGCAGGTCCCGACGCGGGCGTCAGCGGCGCGACCGCGCTCAGCCGCGACAGGATCTCGTCGCTCGGCACGATGTGCTCCCACGTCAGCTCGCGCATGTCCCCGACCGGCATCAGCTCGATGAACCGCACGTGCCAGGGATACTCGCGAGTCAGACGAGCGAGGTCTATGATCTCGTCGTCGTTGATCCCGCGCATCACGACCACGTTCAGTTTGATCGGATCGAGGCCGGCCGCCTGCGCGGCGAGCGCCGCGCGAATCGGATCGAATCCGAGGTTGCGCCGCGCGATCTTCGCGATTCTGTCCGGGCGCAGGCTGTCGACGCTCATGTTTACTCGGTCGAGCCCGCACTCGCGAAGCGTCCTCCCGATTTCCGGGAGCCGCGCGCCGTTCGTAGAGAGCGCGATGTCCTCGATCTCCGGAATGGCGCGCAGCATCCGAATCAGCTCGTGGATCTGCGGACGGATCGTCGGCTCGCCGCCGGTGATGCGAAGCCGGCGAAGGCCGAGCGGCGCGAGCTGGCGGACGACGTCGGTGATCTCCTCGTAGGAGAGGATGTCGGATTTCGGAAGCCAGGCGAGCCCCGCTTCCGGCATGCAATACAGGCAGCGGAAGTTGCACCGGTCCGTGACGGAGATTCGCAGATACTCGATGCTCCGTCCGAACTGGTCGAGCGATCGTTGCGTCTGCATCAGCGCGCCGCCTCGGCCGTCGCGCGCCCTATGGTGGGATCGACCCATTCACGGGTGCCGTCGGCGTAGTGCTCGCGCTTCCAGATCGGCACGCGGCGCTTGATCTGCTCGATCACGTAGCGGCTGGCGTCGTACGCGGCGCCCCGGTGTGGATGCGCGACGGCGATCGCGACGCTCACCTCGCCGACTTCGAGCGTCCCCACTCTGTGCTCGACCACGACGTCCGACGTGCCGAACTCGGTACTCGCTTCAGCGACGATCGCCGCGAGCTCGCGCTCGGCCATCGAGCGATAAGCCGAGTATTCGATCCCCGTGACTAAGCGTCCGTCGTTCGTTTCGCGAACGGTTCCGAGAAACAGCACGGCAGCGCCGTTGCCGTCGCGTGCGACCTCGGCGGTGAGGGCCGCCGGGTCGATGACGCGGTCGACGATCGAGCTGCGCATCAGCCCCCGGCCACCGGCGGAATGATCGCGACCTCGTCGCCCGCGACCAGCGCTCGGTCCGATCGAGCGTACTCCTCGTTCACGGCCACCATTGGCTCCGCCGGCAATCGAGCGGAACCCGCTCCCGTCCCTGCCCCGGCCATCGCGCGGACGCGGCGCAGTGCCTCCGCGACGGTCGAGCCGTCCGGGAGCTCGAGCGGAATCGTCCGCTCGCCGAGCGCGTCGGCGTACGACGCGAAGAGCAACACAGTCACGGTCATAGGGGAGCAGTCATCTCCGAGGCGAGAGCCCAGTATCGTAGCTTAGCGACCTTGACGACTCGAGACGACAACGGCTCGACGCACGCGTTGCGTCGAGCCGTGAAGTCCCTGCGGCGAAGTGCTTACGCCTCCGTCATTTCCTCTTCGTCAGCTTCCATGTCGTCGATCGAAAGACCGGCGACCATCGCACGCAATTCCTTCGACGGCTTGAACACGGGAACCGGCCGGGCAGACACCTCGACAGGCGAGCCCGTCCGCGGATTCCGCGCCATTCGCGTTTTGCGGTGGCGAATCTTGAACGTGCCGAAGCCGCGAACTTCAATGTTCTTCTGCGCTTGCAACGCTTCTTTGATCGAGTCGAGAAAAGCGTCGACGACTCGAGCGCAATCTTTCTTAGAGATCATCGGCCCAGCGGTGCGCGAGATCTGGGCGGTGACTCGTTCGACCAGGTCGGCTTTGGTCATTGAAAAGCCTCGGTTTGCTGACGCCCGTGGGTGGCGGAGACAAACCGAACTTATCGCCGTTAACTGTTGTGTGTCAAGAGTTTGGACCACCTGAGCCCGCAGCCGGCTCCGCGTGGGAACGGACCGTTTCAAGGAACTCGTCGAAGAGCGGCCTCGCGTCGTGGGGGCCGGGAGCCGCCTCCGGATGGTACTGGACGGCAAAGATGGGCCTGTTTCGGTGCCGAAGACCCTCGACGGTTCCGTCGTTCAGGTTCACATGGGTCAATTCGAGCTCCGGGGCACCCGCAATCCCGGCTTCCGACCCTCCGCCCGCCCCTTCCACGGCGAACCCGTGGTTTTGGGAAGTGATCAGGACGCGCCCCGTCGCGAGCTCCTTCACAGGGTGATTTCCGCCGCGGTGGCCGTAGGGCATCTTCACCGTGTGGGCGCCAAAGGTCAGCCCGAGGATCTGGTGCCCGAGGCAAATCCCAAAAATCGGCACTCCCGAGTCGGCGATCTTCCGCACCGTTTCGGGGGCGTAGTCCACCGCCGCCGGGTCGCCGGGCCCGTTCGAGAGGAAGACTCCATTGGGTACGAGTTGCAGCGCTTCTTCGGCGGAGGTCTTCGCCGGCACGACAGTCACTCGGCACCCGTGTTCGGCGAAGAGGCGTAGAATGTTGCGCTTGATGCCGAAGTCGTACGCGACGATGTGGTACGGCGCATCGGCGGGGCCCCAGTCGTATCGATCGGGCGTCGAGACAACCGATGCGAGGTCGAGACCTTCCATCGGCGGGCAGGCGTCGAGTGCGAGCAGCGCCTCGCGTGTCGGCTGCGTTCCGCGCGCCACGACGCCGCGCATCACTCCAGCGCTTCGCAGGTGTCGCGTGAGTCGGCGTGTATCGACGCCCTCGAGGGCGGGCACGCCCGCGCGCTCGAGCCACGAGAGAAGATCGCCGTCCGCGCGCCAGTTGGAGTAATTGCGCGACAGCTCGCGCACGATCACCCCGGCGATTTGCGGCTGCGCGGACTCGGGATCGTCGGAGTTGACGCCGTAGTTGCCGATCATGGGCGCCGTCATGACCACGATCTGTCCGCGGTAGGACGGATCGGTGAACACCTCTTGGTAGCCGCTCATGTTCGTGGTGAACACGACTTCGGCGACCGTCGGTGCTTCGCCTCCCGGCGCGGCCAGCTCGCCAGAAAAAAGGGTTCCGTCTTCGAGAAGAAGGAACCCTGGAGTGTTGCTCGAAGAGCGATTCACGACGTGATCAGGGTTTCTTTGGTGCCGGCTTCGGCGGCGTCGGTGCCGGCTTCGTTGTCGTGCTCGGATTCGTCGTCGTCGGCTTCGCACCGCCCGGCGCTGCGGGGGCCGCGCCAGTCGGCGCCGGATTCGCCGGCGTCAGACCCTGAACCGGGTTCGCGCCGCCGGGCGGGGGCGCGTTCACCGGAGATGGCGCGGAAACCGGCGCCGGCTGGAAGGTCTGGTCGAGCACCGACTTCGGAGCGCGGCTCCGCGTCGACGCGATCGCGAGCATGAACGACAGCCCCAGGAACAGGCCACCGCACCACCAGCTTGCCTTGGTGAGCAGGTTCCCCGCCTGACGCGTGCCCATGAACGAGCTCGTCGAGCTGCTCACTCCGCCGAAGGACGCGGCCATACCGCCGCCCTGACCCGACTGCAAAAGAATCGCCGCGACGAGCACCAGGCTGTCGATTATCAGGAGGATCAGAAGGAACGTGTACACCATGTTCGGCCGCTCGAAATGACTGAGTGTAAGCCTAAAATATCACGACACTTAGCGCTTGTCGTCAAGTGGCGCAGATTCGCGCCCATTCGTCGGCCGCCAGGCTCGCTCCGCCGACGAGCAGACCGTCGACATTTCGTGCCGCGAGCAACGCCTTGGCGTTTCCCGCGTTGACGCTGCCACCGTACAAGATGGGAATCGACACCGCTACTTCCCCGACGCGGGCCTGAAGCGCTTTTCGAATCTCGGCGTGCACCGTGGACGCGTCGTCCGGCGTTGCGGTCTTTCCGGTCCCGATTGCCCAGACCGGCTCGTAGGCGATCGCCATCGACGCGACGGCGGCCGACGAAAGCTTGGCCAGTCCGGCGCCAAGTTGGCGGAGCACGACGGCTTCAGTCTCGCCGGCCTCGCGCTGCGCAAGCAGTTCGCCGACGCACAGGATCGGCGTCAACTCGTTGCGCGACGCCGCGGCGCACTTGAGCGCGGTCTGTTCATCGGTTTCGCCGAACACGTGTCGCCGCTCCGAGTGCCCGACGAGCGCGAATCGAGCGCCTGCGTCACGCGCCATCGGCGCCGAGTTCTCGCCGGTGAACGCGCCTTTGTCCTCGGTCCAGATGTTCTGGACTCCGATTCCGATGTCGGGGCGCGAGCCGAGCGCCGCTTCCACCGCGCCGATCGACAGCGCGGACGGAAAGAGGATCACCGTGCGGTCACGGCGCGGAGGCCATTTCGCGGTAAACTCCGTGACGAAGGCACGCGCCGCGCTCGGCCCGTGGTTCATCTTCCAGTTGGCCGCGAAGACCGGGCGTTGCATTCAGATCCTGTCGTCGAGCGCGGCAACTCCGGGCAACACCTTCCCCTCCAAGAACTCGAGCGAGGCGCCGCCGCCTGTCGACACGTGGCTCATCGCCGCCTCGAGACCCATGTTCGCGACCGCCGCGGCCGAGTCGCCGCCGCCGACGATCGTCGTCGCGCCGAGCTGCGTGGCGGTCGCCATCGCTTCGGCGACGGCGCGCGTACCCGCGTCGAATGGCGCCGTCTCGAACACGCCCATCGGGCCATTCCAGAGAATCGTCTTCGCGCCTTCCATGATGCCGGCGAACTGGCCCGCCGACGTCGGCCCGATGTCGAACATCGCCTCATCGGGGGAAATCCCGTCGCACGGGACGGCGCGTGCGGATTGCGGAGCGTCGAGCGACTTCGCGACGACGGCGTCCGATGGAATCAGCAGTTTCGCGCCGGCGCGAGCGAGCAGATCCTTCGCCATCTCCACGCGGTCCGCCTCGACGAGCGATTTCCCCACCTCGAGGCCCATCGCTTTGAAGAAGGTGCACGCCATGGCGCCACCGATCACGAGCCTGTCGACGCGCGGCAGCAGCTGCTCGATGACGTCGATCTTGCCGGAGATCTTCGCGCCGCCCAGGACGGCGACGAACGGACGGCTCGGGTTGCCCAGCGCCGAGCCGAGGTAGTCGAGCTCGCGCTGCATCAGGAGCCCCGCGACGGCCGGGTGCAGACAGTGCGCGATGCCTTCGGTCGACGCGTGCGCGCGGTGCGCCGACCCGAATGCATCGTTCACGAAGAAGTCGCCGAGCTCGGCCAGCTCGCGGCAAACGCCCTCGTCGTTCTTTTCTTCGCCGTCGAGAAAGCGCGTGTTCTCGAGCACGACCACCAGCGCACCCGTGTCGTGCGTCGCCTTCACGGCTTCGTCGGTGTCGGTGGACTCGACGAACACGACGTGCTGTTTCGGCAACAGCTCGCCGAGCCGGCGGGCGACGGGCTCGAGCGAGTACTTCGCCTCGGGCTTGCCGTTCGGACGGCCGAGGTGCGAGAGAAGCACGACGCGCGCGCCGCGATCGAGCAGCGCCTGGATCGTGGGAAGCGCGGCGCGGATGCGCGTGTCGTCGGTCACGCGCCCTTTGTCGAGCGGCACGTTGAAGTCCACGCGGACGAGCGCGCGCCGGCCTTTGACTTCCTGGTCGGAGAGATCGCGGATCGTCTTCTTGTTCATCGTCACAGGCGGGCGCCGACGTACCGGAGCAGGTCGACGCAGCGTGACGCGTAGCCCCACTCGTTGTCGTACCAGCCGGAGACCTTGATCAGCGTTCCATCAACGACGTTCGTGCACTTCGAGTCGAAGATGCACGAATGCGGGTCGCCGATGTAGTCCGACGACACGAGCTCTTCGTCGGTGTACGCGAGAATGCCGCTCATCGGCCCGTCGGCCGCGGCTTTGAATGCCGCGTTGACGTCGGCGACCGTCACGGACTTCTCGACGACGACAGCGAGATCGGTCAGCGACACGTCGGGCGTCGGCACGCGGATCGAGATGCCGTCGATCTTGCCCTTGAGCTCGGGCATGACGAGCGATGTCGCTTTCGCCGCGCCGGTCGTCGTCGGAATGATCGACATCGCCGCGGCGCGCGCGCGCCGTAGATCTTTGTGCGGCAGGTCGAGGATCTGCTGGTCGTTCGTGTAGCTGTGGATCGTCGTCATCGACCCGCGCACGAAACCGAACGCATCCTTGACGACCTTCACCATCGGAACGAGGCAGTTCGTGGTGCACGACGCGTTGGAGATGATCGTGTGCTTCGCCCCGTCGTATTTCGTCTCGTTCACACCCATCACGATCGTGATGTCCTCGCCCTTGGCCGGCGCGGAGATGATGACCTTCTTCGCCCCGCCGTCGATGTGCTTCTTGGCGGCGTCGGCGTTGGTGAAACGCCCCGTCGATTCGAGCACCAGATCGACCCCCAGGTCCTTCCACGGGAGCGCGGCCGGATCCTTCTCGGCGAAGACGCGAATCTCGTGGCCGTCGACGGAGATCGAACCGTCTTCGGCGCAGACCTCGCCGGGATACGTGCGGTGGACGGAGTCGTACTTGAAGAGGTGCGCCAGCGTCTTGGTGTCCGTCAGGTCGTTGACCGCCACAAACTCGATGTCCGCGACTTCCTGCAGGCGAGAGGCGCGCAGGACCTGCCGTCCGATGCGCCCGAAGCCGTTGATCCCGACGCGAATCGCCATTCCGTACCCTCGGTGGTGGTTACAAGCGGTCGCCCAAGGCCGGCGCCCGTCCGAAGGTGACAAAGCTAACGATTCTGGCTCCCCCGGCGCAGAGCGCCGCGGCGCACGCGTTGAGAGTGGCGGCGGTCGTCACGACGTCGTCGACGACCACGACGTGCGCGCCCCGCAGCGACTCGCGCGCCGCCGACGGCGCGCTGAATGCGCCAGTGACGTTGCGGAATCGCTCGTCCGGCGCCAACCGCGTCTGCGTCTCGGTGTGCCGAGTGCGCGCGAGGACGTGGGTCCATACGGGAATTCGCCACGCCGCCGCGAGCCCGCGCGCGAGGCGTTCGCTCTGGTTGTACCCGCGTTCGCGCTCGCGCTTTGCCGACAGCGGCACGGGAACGATCGCGGCGCGTTCCTCCACGACGTCGCGCGGCCAGTCGCATCGCGCCATGCGCGCGGCGATCTCGCCGGCGACGCGATGCCAACCTCCGTACTTGAGCGCGTGAACCACGCCGAGCCCGACGTGCCCCGACGCCCACGCGACGCTCCGCGCCGCGCGCACGAACGGCGGGAGCAGCTCGCACCATCGGCACCTCTCGCCGTAGGTCGGGTGCCCGCAACGGTCGCAGCGCGGCCACGGCAGCCCCGGCAGCAACGCCCAGCATCGCCCGCACACGAGGCCGTGCTCGCCACGGTCCAATCCTCGCTCGCAAACGGTACACGCGCGCGGGAGCAAGAAATCGGCGAGCGCCGCTGCGAAGGGTCTTGCCGCCGTCGTGAAACGACCGAGGTGCGGGGCTAGGCGTCCTCCGCCGCGCGCCACATCGTGGGCCGATCCGGCGCTATACCGAACCATCGCTCGAATGCAAGCGCGGCTTGCTCCACGAGCATCGCGAGACCGTCGGCGGCCGCCAGCCCTCGCTCGCGCGCCGCGCGGACGAGCGGCGTTCCGCCGCGCCGATACACGAGGTCGAGGACGCGGGTGCCGTCGTGGAGCGTCGCGACGTCGAAGCGGGAGGGAGTCGCGTCGTCGCGCATGCCGATGGATGTCGCATTGACGAGAAGATCGGCGTCGGCGAGAGAGCGAGCGTCATCGGTCGATTGCGCAAACGGGCCAAATCGCGCGCAGAGGGCGCGGGCGCGTTCACCGGTGCGGTTGTAAACGCGCACGGTCGCCGAGGGCCAGGACTCGACCGCGGCGACGACGGCGGCGGCTGCGCCTCCCGCGCCGAGCAACCCGACCTTCAAGTTCGGCGGAATCGTCGCGACGTCGAAGAGTCTTCGCACCGCCTCATGCACTCCGCCCACGTCTGTGTTGTCGCCAGAGAGCGCGCCGTCGTCGTCCACCCACCACGTGTTCACCGCCCCGACGCGGCGCGCGATTGGCGACAGCGTCGCGCAGGCGGCGTACATGCGCTCTTTGTGCGGGATCGTGACATTTCCCGCCGCGCCTTGACGCACGAGATCCCGGACCGTCGAGTCGAATTGCTCCGGCGCGACATCGAGCGCCTCGTAGCGCGCGTGAATGGCGGCGGCGGCGAGCGCCGCGTTGTGCATCTGCGGTGACCGAGAGTGGGCGACCGGATGCCCGAGCAGCACGAGACGCTCGGGCGGCGGCCGTCGCATCACGCCGCTCCGGTTCCCCGCTCCGCCGTGATGCGGTCCAGAACGCGGCGAATCTCTTCCTCGAGCTCGTTCGCCGTCGCGCGATAGACGTCGAGCTCCGCGCCGACGGGATCGCTGATCGGGCGGACCGACGCGCCGTGCGACGCGTAGTCGGCGAGCAAATACGCGCGTCCGCTGCCGCCGAGCGCTTCGACGCGCTCCAGGTGGTGCGGTCCCATCGCCAGCACGAGATCGGACCCCTGTACCAGCTCGCGCGTGAGCGTCTGCGCGCGGTGCGTCGTGAGGTCCATGTTCCGCTCCATTCCAACGAGCAGCGCGCCGTCGCTCGCCGGTGAGCCCATGTGCGCGCTCGTTCCGGCGCTGATCGCCTCGACGTCGAGGAGGCCGCGCTCGATCGCGATCTTCCGCGCGATCGCCTCGGCGAGCGGACTGCGGCACGTGTTGCCGGTGCAGACGAAGAGAATCTTCATGCGCTCAGGCGTCTCCGATCAGATTGGGCACGCTCTCACGCAGCGTCGCGGCGGAGATCGCCCCGGGCCGAATGACACGCGGAAATCGCCCCATGCAATCGATCACCGTCGACGGCTTGGATGGCTTCAAGGCACCGCCGTCGAGCACTCGCAATTCTCCACGTGTCACCGCGTCGCCCCATTGCGACAGAATCTCAGCGGCGCGCATCGCCGGGGGAACCCCCGGACGGTTGGCGCTCGTCGACGTGATCGCGTCGCCGTGCGCGTGGATCAAACGCGTCATGGCGGCGTGGCTCGTCCAGCGAACGGCGATTCCACCCTCGGGACCGCGCAGCCGATCGGGGACTCGCCGCTCGCCGCCGGCAAGCACGAGCGTCAACGGCCCGGGCCAGTG
The DNA here is from genome assembly GCA_963757185.1 of uncultured Gemmatimonadaceae bacterium. GTDB lineage: Bacteria > Gemmatimonadota > Gemmatimonadetes > Gemmatimonadales > Gemmatimonadaceae > JAQBQB01. The sequence continues at coordinate 126,361 of CAVWQI010000010.1, read as the reverse complement.
CCGCGTCACGAGGTTCGCGGCGTAAGCCGGCAACCGCAGGTCGAGCCGCTCGATCATGTCCGGCCCCGAGATGAGCAGGAGAAACGGCTTCGCCGGCGGCCGGCTCTTGAGGCGGACCAGCGCGTCCACCGATTCGCGATCTATTCCGCCGCCGAATCCGTAGACGGTCTCCGTCGGATACGCGAGCACCTTGCGTGCGGCGATCTGCTCGAGCGCGGGCTTGATGGCCGCACCGACTTCTTCGGCGGACCAAAATGGGATCGAAAGCGACTCGATTCTCATTCGGCCAGCGGAAAGAATGCCTCCGCGCGATCGAAGTCCGCATCCTCGGTGATTTTCAGGGCGCGCTCACTCCCGCGCACGACCCGTACCGGCGCTCCGATCGCCTCGCAGAGCGCGGCGTCGTCGGTCGCAGTGAGTCCGGCGGACTTCGCGTGACGGTGGGCGCGCTCGATGACCTCACGCGGAAAGCCCTGAGGCGTTTGCGCGCGCCAGAGCCGTTCGCGGTCCACGGTGCGCACGATCGCGCCCCGTTCGTCCACCTGCTTCAGGGTATCGACGACAGGCAGCGCGGCGATCGCGCTGACACCGTCGCGCGCCGATGCGACCACGCGATCGATCGTCGCGTCGCCCACCAAGGGACGCGCCGCGTCGTGCACGAGGACAATCGCCGCTTCGTCCGGCAGATCTTCGAGCCCATGGCGCACGGAATCGGTGCGTGTCGCTCCGCCGATGGACACCATCAGGCGGTCGACGTCGCACTGAAACACCCAGGGCGGCGGATCGGCGACGTATTCGCGCGGCAGCACCACCACCACGGCGACGACATCCGGCCGCGCCATGAACGTCTGCAGGCTGTGGAGCAGCGCGGGCTTTCCCGCGACCCAACGAAACTGCTTGAGCTCCTTTCCGGAGGTTCGGCTGCTGCTGCCGCCGGCGACGATCACCACTCCCACATCGCGGCTTGTCTCGCCGTCTCCCCTGTGATCGGAGGCCGGTGACCGGAGATCCGTCATCCAAACACACGCTGAAACAGGTCGCCGATCGTTTTGACTCCGACTACTTCGATCTCCCGTGTCACGCGTTTCGGAACGCCGCGCTCCGCGAGATAGATCCGCCGCATGCCGAGGTTGGCGGCTTCGGCGATCCGTCGCTCGGCTTGCGACACCGCGCGCACTTCGCCGCCGAGTCCGACCTCGCCGGCGAACACGCTGTCGCGGGGGAGCGCGCGGTCGTACACGCTCGACGCGAGCGCCACCGCGACGGCCAGATCCCCGGCCGGTTCCTGAAGGCGGATTCCGCCGACGACGTTGACGAAGACGTCGAGCTGCGCGAACGACAGCCCGGCTCTCTTGTCGAGCACCGCGAGCAACAGCGCGAGGCGACGGCCGTCGAATCCGGTGGCGACGCGCTGCGGGGTGCCGAAACCCGCCTTGGCGACCAACGCCTGAATCTCGACGAGCACGGGCCGCGTCCCCTCGAGCAGCGCCGTCAGCGCCGAGCCCGACGCGGTCTGCGTTCGGTCGCCGACGAACAGCTCCGACGGATTCGCGACGGGGTCGAGCCCCTGCTCCGTCATGCGGAAGACCCCGATCTCGTCGACGCTGCCGAAGCGGTTCTTGTTCGCGCGCAACACGCGATGGTCGAGCGTGTTCTCTCCCTCGAAGTACAGCACCGTGTCGACGATGTGCTCGAGCGTCTTGGGCCCGGCGATGCCTCCACCCTTCGTCACGTGGCCGACCACGAACACTGTCGTGCCGCTCTCCTTCGCGAAGCGCATCAGCCGTGCGGCGCATTCGCGCACCTGTCCGACGTTGCCCGGCGCGCCCTCGAGGTCCGTGGTGAACACGGTCTGAATCGAATCGACGATGAGCGCCGCGGGAGGTGCCGCCGACGCCGTCGCGAGGATCGTCTCGAGATTCGTCTCGCTCAAGAGCGCGACGTCGCCGGCGTTTCCGCCGAGCCGGTCGGAGCGGAGCCGAACCTGGAGCGCCGATTCTTCGCCGGACGCATAGAGCACCGGTCGTCCGGTCTGCTCGAGGCGCGCCGCCACCTGCAGCAGCAGCGTCGACTTGCCGATGCCCGGTTCGCCCCCGACCAGAATCATCGAGCCCGGGACGATCCCGCCGCCGAGCACGAAGTCGAATTCGTCGAGGCCCGTCTGCCAGCGGTGCGCCTGCGACCCCTCGACGTCGCGCAGGCGCGGCGCGACCGCGACGCTTCCGCCCTCGGCGAGTCCCCGAGCCCCGCGCAGCACGGCGCGCGCTCATGGCACCCGCCGCGACCCGCGGGGCGACGATCTCTTCGACGAGCGTGTTCCACTCGCCGCACGTGTCGCAGCGGCCCTGCCACTTCGAGTGCTCGGCGCCGCATTCGGTGCAGCGATAGGCCGTCTTCACTTTCGCCATATCTCGAAGCTTAGCCGGCTACGGCTGATGGAGATCTCTTGCGGGCTGGCGCTGGATGTTGCGAGCGGGCCTGTACGACTTGAGGAACGGCAACGATTTCGCGGAGTCCGCGGAGCAGCGCGGAAACGACAAAGTCCTTGAGGAACAACAAACATCGGACGACAAAGCTCGGGAAACAAACGATTTCTTTAAAGCATTTTCTGAAAGACGTTTTCCGCGAAATCCGGCTCCTCCGCGAAATCGTTGCAGTACCGACTCGTACCGCTCCAACGGGCGCATGGAAGGGCGAGCGCGCGACGTACTCAAACGCGGGCCTAACCCTTTTTTTGCGAATAGCTCTCGAAGCGCGTGTACTGCTTGTGGAAGAACAGGTTCACCAGGCCGGTCGGTCCGTTGCGCTGTTTGCCGACGATCACCTCGGCCTTGCCCTCGAGCGAATTGCCGTCCTTGTCGGTCGGACCGTCGTAGAACTCCTGACGGTAGAGGAACATGATCAGATCGGCGTCCTGCTCGATGGCGCCCGATTCGCGAAGGTCGGAGAGCTGCGGACGCTTGTTGTCGCCGGTGCGCTGTTCGGGCGCGCGCGAAAGCTGCGACAGCGCGATGACGGGGACGTTCAGCTCCTTGGCGAGCGCTTTCAGTCCGCGTGAGATCTGGCTGACTTCCTGTTGGCGGCTCTCGGCGTTGGTCGGTCCCTGCATGAGCTGCAAGTAGTCGACGATCACCAGGCCGATGCCCGATTCGGTCTTCAATCGGCGAGCCTTCGACCGCATCTCCAGCAGCGTGATGCCGGGCGTGTCGTCTATCCATACCGGCGCCGTTCCGAGAATGCCGGCGGCTCGCGCCAGGCGCGGAAAGTCGTCGTCGCGGAGCAATCCTTTGCGAAGTCGTTGCGCATCGATGCGAGCCTCCGACGTGAGCATTCGCTGCACGAGAGACTCTTTACTCATTTCCAGTGAAAAGAGCGCAACCGGAACCTTGTGCTCGATGGCCGCGTATTGCGCGACGTTCAGCGTGAACGCCGTCTTCCCCATCGACGGCCTGGCCGCGACGATGATGAGATCCGACGGTTGGAACCCGGACGTGAGCTCATCGAGATCGCCGAAGCCGCTCGCGACGCCGGTGACGGTCGTGCCGCCGGCGTGGAGCTTCTCGATCCGCTCCATCGTCGGCCAGAGCAGCTCCTTGAGGCGCGTGAATCCATCGCGCGTCTGCTGCTGCGCCACCAGGAAGATCTTCGACTCGGCCTCGTCGAGCAGTTCGCGGGCCGTCACGTGTCCGTCGAACGCCTCGGTCACGATCGACGTCGAGACCTCGATCAGTCGTCGCAGGATCGACTTTTCGCGGACGATCTGCGCGTGATACTCGATGTTCGCGGCGGTCGGTACCGCGTCGACGAGAAAGCCGATGTAGTCCTTGCCGCCGGATCCTTCGAGATCGCCGCGGCGCTGCAGCTCGTCGGAGAGCGTCAGCGGATCGACGACGCCTCCGCGCTCGGCGATCCCCACCATCGCGCGGAAGATCCGCCGGTGGCGCTCGGCGTAGAACATCGTGTCGTCGACGAATTCGACCGCGCGGAGAACCGCGTCCTGGTCGATCAACATCGCCGAAAGCACCGCCTGCTCGGCGTCCTCCGAATATGGAGGACGCCGATCGCGGTACGGGTCACGCGTCGGCGCGTGTGTTGGAGCTATCGAGAATTCGACGGGCGAGCTGGACATCTTCCCAAGTGGGACGCTTCCAACCCGGATTCCGGAGAAGCGCGGCAGGGTGATACGTGACCACGAGCGGTACACCGTAATAGCGGTGAACCTGGCCGCGCAACTTGCCGATCGAGAGCGTCGTGTTCAAGAGCGTCTGCGCGGCGAACGTTCCGAGCGCGAGAATCACTTTTGGTCGAATCAGCTCGATCTGGCGAATGAGATACGGACTACACGCCTTTACTTCGTCGGGTAGAGGGTTACGGTTTCCCGGCGGACGGTGTTTGAGGACGTTGCAGATGAACACGTCCTCGCGTTTGAAGTCGATCGCGGCGAGGATCTTCGTGAGCAGTTGCCCGGCCGCGCCGACGAATGGGCGCCCGGTTTGATCCTCCGTCGCGCCAGGCGCTTCGCCGACGCACATGAAGTCCGCGTTGGGATTGCCCTCTCCCGGCACCGGATTCGTCGCCGTCGAATGGAGCGGACATCGGGTACACGTCGCGATGTGCGACGCGAGCGTCTCGAGTGAATCCAGCGACGCCATCGGGCCGCCGAACAGCTCGGACGACGGCGTGCCGACCGAGATTCCCGGAGCCACCGAGACGATCGGCGCCGGCGGAGGCTCCGCGCTCTTCGTCGCGACGAAGGACGTGTCTTCGGCCGGATTTGCGGTTCGCGCCGGTCCCTCTCCAGCCGTCCCGCCGTCCAGCTGTCCAGCGGTCTTCGACGTCTCGATCGACGCATCAGCCGCGCGGAGAATCGCGCGCCAGTCGTTCGGGTCGGCGGGAGCGCCGCTCTTCGACGCCGCGGAAACCGGCGGGGCGGCCTTTCCCGGCGCGCCGCCGCCGACCAGGCGCATCGCTTCGTCGACCGTCATGCGATCGAGCACGAGCTCCGTCTCGCCCATCTCGCGGCGCTGCTCGAGATAACGGCGGAGCTGTTCTCTAGCGTCCATCGAGCAGCGCCTCCACGCGGTCGAGAATCGCGTCGGCCACTTCGGCCTTCGACATGAGCGGCAGCCGCGACTCGGCTCCGTCGCGCGCGATCAAGGTGACGCGATTGGTGTCCGTGCCAAATCCCGCTCCCGGCTCGGTGGCGTCGTTCACCACGATCAGGTCGAGGTCCTTCGACGCGAGCTTTCGGCGGCCGTTGGCGAGCACGTCGTTCGTCTCGAGCGCGAATCCGACGACGACCGAGTCTTGCCGCCGCTTGCCGCGCGTCGATTGGAGGATGTCAGGCGTTGGCGCGAGCGCGATCGGCGCCGGCGAGTCGCTCTTCTTGATCTTCGCTTCGGACGGGTCCGACGGACGAAAGTCCGCCGGCGCCGCCGCCATGATCAACACGTCGGTGGACGGCAGCGCGCCGTCGATCGCGCCCTTCATCTCGTCGGTGGACTCCACCGTCGTCACGGCGATTGCCGGCGGCGCGGCGACGCTCATCGGACCGGAAACGAGCGTGACGTCGGCGCCGCGACGCCACGCCGCTGACGCGAGCGCGACGCCCATCTTGCCGCTGCTGTGGTTCGAGATGAACCGCACGGGATCGATCGCTTCGCGCGTCGGCCCGGCGGTCACCACCACCCGCTTGCCGGAGAGCGAACCGCGTGGCTCGAGCAATCTCCCCACGTGCGCGAAGATCGTCTCCGGCTCCGGCATTCGTCCTGGACCGGTTCCCTCGCCCGCCGCGAGATCGCCTTCGTCCGGATTCAAAATCCGGTAGCCGAGTGTGGTCAGGTGGGTCACGTTGTGCTTCGTCTGCGCGTGCGCCCACATGTGGTCGTTCATCGCGGGTACGAGCAGCGCGGGCGCGGTGGTGGCGAGAAGAATCGAGGTGAGCAGGTCGTCGGCTTGTCCGGTCGCCGCGCGCGCGAGAAAATCCGCCGTGGCCGGCGCGACGACCAAGGCCGTCGCGCTGCGCGCGAGTGCGATGTGATCGAGCGCCCGCCCTTGTTCGAACATTCCCGCGTGTACCGGCCGGCCGGTGAGAGCTTCGAACGTGATCGCGCCGACGAACTCTGTCGCCGCGCGCGTCATCACCACGTCGACTTCGGCGCCCGCTTTCGTGAGCAGGCGCGCCAGCCAGGCCGATTTGTAACTGGCGATCCCTCCCGTGACCCCGAGGAGGATTCGACTCCCCGCGTACGGGCGGATGGAGCTACTCGGCGCGTCGCCGCGGGACGACGTGGTACTCGATGTCACCCTTCGCCAGCTCTTCGAGCGAGCGCGTGGTGAGCTTCTTTTCGCGCGACGACGAACGGTCGCGCGGGAACTCGTTCAGCACGCGGGCATACTTCGCGGCGACGAGAACTCCGAGGTACTTGTTCGCGGCATGGCCCGCGATTTCGTCCGGGGTGAAAACCCTCATCGATCAACTCCGATCTATTGTTGAGTGGCGCTCTATTTCCGACTCGAGCCGCCCGATGAGCTGCTCGACGTTCAACTGCAATCCAAAGATCCGTTCCCGGCTCACCATCTCGGCGTCCACGATAGAGCTGACGCGCGCTACCGCCAGGTCGAGGTCGTCGTTGACGACGACGTAGTCGTACTCGTTTACGGCCCGGAGCTCGTGGAGAGCAGAATGTAATCTATCGAGGAGCTGCGCGGGGGACTCGGTATGGCGGCGCTTGAGACGTTCCAAGAGGACGTCGGCGGAAGGCGGTAGGAGAAATACACTTACGGCCGCCGGAAAGCTCTCCCGGATCAGCCGCGCGCCCTGCACGTCGATGTCCATGATGACGTGCCGTCCCCCGGCGAGCACGCGCGAGACTTCGCGCCGAAGCGTGCCGTAGAGGTTGCCGTGGACCTCGGCGGACTCGATGAACTCGCCGAGGCGCCGCCGCTCGACGAACTCGTCGCGCGTCAGGAAGTGGTAGTCGACTCCGTCCTGTTCGCCCCTGCGCGGCTCGCGCGTGGTGCACGACACCGAGTATCCGACGTCCGGCCGCTGCGCCAGCAGGCGATGCGCGATCGTCGTCTTTCCGCCGCCGGAGGGCGAAGAGAGGATGATCGGAAAGATCACCTGCCCCCAGGCCCCGTCGTCTTCGTTCTCTCGCGCGCCGATCACTCGAGATTCTCCGCCTGCTCGCGAATCTTCTCCAACTCCTCTTTGATCAGCACGACGTCCTGCACGATCGCGGCGTCGTTGGCCTTGCTGCCGGTCGTGTTCGCCTCGCGCAGCAGCTCCTGCAGCAGAAAGCCGAGCCGTTTGCCCACCCCGTCACCCGGCGGCGCGGCGAGCGTCGTGCGAAACGCCGCCACGTGGGTGTGGAAGCGGCTGATCTCCTCGGAGACGTCGAGCTTGTCGGCGAGAATCGCGATCTCCTGCGTGAGTCGCTGCTCGTCGACCGTGATGCCCGACGCGAGCTCCTGCACTGCGTGGCGGAGGCGGTCGCGCTGCTCGACCAAGCGTTGCGGCGCGCGCGCGGCGATGCGCTCGACCGCCTGCTCGATCACGGAGAGCCGGGCGCCGACGTACCCGGTGAGGCGCGCCCCCTCGACCGATCGCATCGCATCGAGGGATTGCATTGCGCGATCGACGATCTTCACCAGCTCGTCGGCGTTGCCCGCGGTCTCGTCCGACGGAGCGGCGACCACGTGCGGCAAACGCAGCACCGTGGCGGCGTCGATGGCGCCGTCGAGCGCGAAGCGTTCCTGCAATCGCCGAATCTGATCGACGTATTGCCCGAAGCGTGTCTCGTCGATCGTGCCTTCCGACTCGTGTCGGGCGAGACGCGCGGTGACGGAGATGTGGCCGCGCGAGACGCCGCGGCGCAGTGCTTCGCGCACTTCCGGTTCCCAGCGGCTCAGTTCGGCCGGGAGCTTGATCGCGGGATTGAAGAAACGGTGATTGACCGAGCGAATCTCGACGGAGACGCGCGCTCCGCCCACCTCGCCGTCCGCGGCTCCGAAGCCCGTCATGCTTTTTATCATATCGCAGGGCCGAAGCTACGGACTGACAAGAAGATTTGTCAATCGACGAAGGACCAGCGTACTCCGTAGAAGTTCATCTGCCGCGGCATGATGAACCCGCCGATCTCCGAGTAGCGTTCGCCCAGCATGTTTCGGAATTGCCAGGAGACCGTGGCGCTCAACACGCGGATCTCGAGCAACAGCGAGAGCGTGCGGAACCCGGTGCCGAGCGACGGCTGGCTCGAGATGAGCGACGGGAAATGGACGTCGGACCTGTACTCGTGAATGACCGACGCCATCAGCCCGAAATCGTGCGTTGGAAATCGATTCGCGAGGTTCGTCCGCACGTACAGCTCGGAGCGCGTCTGATACTGCGGCCGATACGCGCCGGTCGAGTCGTTCCACCGAATTCCATAGACGTCGGCGCCCAGCGGGCCCCACAGCTTGCCGCGAATCGCCGCCTCGAATCCGGTCGCGCCCGGAGCGTGCTGCGCGATGTAGCTCGTGTCGTACTCGCGCGCCGGCGCGAGAAGAGCGCTGTCCCGGCGCACCACGCCGCCGATGAGCCAGAGCTCGTGAAGCCGCAGGCCGGCCTCGCCGCGGAGATACGTCGTCGTCAGACCGACGTCGTTCGCGCGATAGTTGGTCGACCGAGCGACGCTTCCCAGCAGGGAAATAAACGACAACGGCTGCAGCTGGAACGTCACGTCCGCGCGGGCGATCGAATCCGCGCTCTTGGCCTCCGCATAGCCCGAAACGCTCACCCGCTCGGTCGTGAAGCTCACCCGGGCCGCGGGAGCGAGGATCGTCTGGCCGCCCGAGACGAACGCTCGCGCCGTACCGCTCGCGCGAAAAGGACCTTGCACCGTGCCCCCCGTCGCGACGTACTGCGCCATGTACCGACTCGTGTCGAGCGGGGCGATGGCGAGCAGCGACTCGGCGGGCGTCGTGGGGATTCCGGCGAATTGCGATCGAAACCCGGTGTAGACGTAACGCGATGCGACCGTCATGACCTGCGCCCACGCCTTGTCGGCGTCGGGGTCCCCGTACGCAACGCGGAAGTACGCGTCCGTGCGAGTCGACGACGTTTCGGGGATGGAGTCACCCTGCACGTCGAGCGACGACTCGCCGATGATCTCGCCGCGGTGTCGGCCGACTCGCGTCCCGAACCCGTCGACGCTCCACTTCTGTTTCGCCCACCCGGCGCGCACCACGATGCCGACCTGGTCGCTGCTGCCTCCGAATTGCGCGGGAGGCGTCGTGCCGTACTGCTGCGCGCCAAACTGAAACGCGCCGCCGTTGTTCAGCCGCGCGCCGAAGAAGCCGCGATACAGGTTCGTCGATTGGTCGCCGGTCGAAACGTCGGTGCGTGTTTCCGTGTGGGTGTTCCGTACGCGCCAGCTTCGCAGATATACGCGGATCTCGTCGGCCGTCTGCTCGATCGTCGCGTCTTCCGCCGACCACAGGTTGATCTGCGTCAGGTCGAGGACGCCGCCGGTCCTCGGGTCGATGGAGACCTCCTCGAACCCGTCGTAGAAGACGCGAACGCGGCGTACGTCGCCGAGGTACGATCCCACCTGAGGCGGGGGGAGCCACCCGCCCCGGTATGTCGAAACGCCGGCGACGCGCTCGAGGAGATCGGCAACCGTGAGCGCGCCCGTGGCGAACAGCGAGTCGCGCGGCCAGTACAGACGGCGCCCGACCTGGAGCTCCTGCGGATCCTCGGCGTGAGCGAGCGGAGACTTGATGCTGTCGGCGCGGATGCGCTCGCGCCTGATCGAGTCCACCCTGAACAAACTGTCGCGCAGCGTATCGGCGCGCGTGCGCAAGCGCGGTTTGGTGGTGTCCGGCGGCGCCGGCACCTTCGGCTTGATCGTGTCGATCACCTGCGCGCCGAGCGGGGCTGGCGCCTGCAAAACGGCCCCGGCCAACAGGCCGAGGCCGATGACCAGCAATATGCGGTGCATCGAACGGCTCAGCGCGCGCGCCCTCGCACGAATTCCACGAACGTTCCCACCGGCACTCCCGTCGGGCCGCGCGGCACCGTGCCGAGATCCGACTCGGTGTAGGCGGTTCCGGCGATGTCGAGATGCACCCATGGATAGTCGTCGGCGAATTCCTTCAGGAACAATGCGGCGGTGATCGTGCCCGCGGGACGGCCACCCGAATTCTTGATGTCGGCCACGTCGGACTTGATCAGGTCTTTGTACTCGTCCCACAGCGGCAGCGGCCAGCCGGGTTCACCGGCGCGCTTTGCCGCGTCCAGCACTTCCTGCACGAGCGGCTCGTTGTTGCCCATGACGCCCGTCGCGGTGTGTCCGAGCGCGATGACGCACGCACCGGTCAGCGTCGCCGCGTCGATCACCGCCGCGGGCGACATCCGCTTCGCGAACGCCAGTACGTCGGCGAGCACGAGCCGGCCTTCCGCGTCGGTGTTGATGATCTCGATGAACTTCCCGTTCGACGCCTGCACCACGTCGCCCGGCTTCATCGCCTCGCCCGACGGCATGTTGGTCGTCGAGCCAATGAGACCCACGACGTTGATGGGAAGTTCCAACCGGCCGATCGCTTCCATAGCTCCGAGCACGCCGGCCGCGCCGCACATGTCGAACTTCATCCACTCCATGCCCTGCGCCGGCTTGATCGAGATGCCGCCCGAGTCGAAGCAGAGGCCTTTGCCGACAAGGACGACGGGCTTCGCGTCCTTCGCGCCCTTGCGATACTCGAGGATGATGAGTCGCGGCTCCTGCGTCGTGCCCTGCGCGACGGCGAGGAACGAGCCCATCTTCGCTTCCTGCATCGCGGCGCGGCCCATCACCGTCGTCTGCATGCCAAGTCGCTTGGCGATGTCCCGCGCCGTGTCGGCGAGATAGTCCGGCGTGCACACGTTGCCCGGCAGCATTCCGAGCCGTCGCGCGAGCGCCATTCCTTCGCCGAGCGCCGCGGCCGCGCGCGTTCCGGTCGTACGAGCGTCGGCGTCGGCGACGAGAATCACGGCTTCGTCGAGCGGCGCGCGCTGCTCGTCCGCCGGCGGCGCCGTCTTCATTTCCTTGAAATCCCACGCGCCGATTCCGAGTCCGACGCCAGCCGCTTCCGCCTCGCTCGCGGTCACCGTTCCGGCGTAAAACGCGAGCCGGCCGACGCCGAGGCGCGACGCTTGTCGCGCGGCGATGGCGCCGGCCCGTCGCAGAGCGGTGGGGCGATCCGGCGCCGGCCCCATGCCGACGAGCAGAATCCGCTGAATGCCCCGCTCACCCCCGGCGAGATGGAGCGTCTCGTCTCGGCCGCCGCGAAAGTCGCGGCGCGAGATGGCGCGCCCGAGCGCACCGTTCGTCGCCGCGTCGACGGCGGCGAGCTCCGGCGCGAGCGAAGGTGACGTAGGCAGCGCGATGACGAGGAGCGGAACGTCGAGCGTTCCGAAATCAGGTGCGGCGCCCGAGATCGTTGGTTTCATTCGCGATTCATACGGAGTTGATTCGCCCGCGGCGCCGGCGTGGCATCACGCGGTCATACCCTTGATGATCTGATCGCCGAACGCCGTCGTCGACACCTCGGTCGATCCCGGCATCTGGCGCGCGAGGTCGTAGGTGACGCGCTTCGATTTGATGGCGTTCTCGAGTCCGCGGGTGATGAGCACCGCCGCCTCGTTCCAGCCGAGGTACTCGAACATCATGACGCCGGAGAGCACGACGCTCCCCGGGTTGATCTTGTCCTGGTTCGCGTATTTCGGCGCGGTTCCGTGCGTGGCCTCGAACACGGCAACCCCGTCGCCGACGTTTCCGCCGGGGGCGATGCCGAGTCCGCCGACCTGCGCCGCCGCGGCGTCGGAGATGTAGTCGCCGTTGAGGTTCGGTGTCGCGATCACGGAATACTCATCGGGGCGCAGCAGCAGCTGCTGGAACATCGAGTCGGCGATGCGGTCCTTGATGATGACCGCGTCGGCGCGTGCGTTCGCCCCGCCCTTCGCGAGATCGGCCTCCGCCACCACCCTCCCCGCGAACGTGTCGCGCGCGACCTCGTAGCCCCAATCGCGGAACGCGCCCTCGGTGAACTTCATGATGTTGCCTTTGTGCATCAGCGTCACCGACGGCTTGTTCCGCTGAAGCGCGTGGCGGATCGCCATCTCGACGAGGCGCTTGGATCCAAACGCCGACATCGGCTTGATGCCGATCGCCGACTCCGGGCGAATCGTCTTCTTGAACTCTCGCTCGATGAACGTTCGGAGCTTCTCGGCCTCGGGCGATCCGGCCTTCCATTCGATGCCGGCGTAGACGTCTTCCGTATTCTCGCGGAAAACGACGATGTCGAGCTTCCCGGGGTCTTTCATTGGACTGCCGACCCCTTCGAACCAGCGCACCGGACGAATGCAGGCGTAGAGGTCGAGCACCTGCCGGAGCGTGACGTTCAGCGATCGGATTCCGCCGCCGACAGGCGTCGTGAGCGGCCCCTTGATCGAGACGCGGAAGTCCTGCATCGCGTCCACGGTCTCCTGCGGGAGCCAGTCCTTGTAGTTCGTGAACGCCTTTTCGCCGGCGAACACCTCCATCCAGGAGACGCGCCGCTGGCCGCCGTAGGCCTTTTCGACGGCCGCGTCGAAGACACGGACTGACGCGCGCCAGATGTCGGGTCCCGTCCCGTCGCCCTCGACGTATGGGATGATCGGATTGTCCGGGACTCTGAGAACGCTGCCTTCGTATGCAATGCGTTCGCCGGCCGACGGAACGGTCGCGAGCTTGTAAGTCGCCATGACGTTGGGAAAGGCTAAATGGATCGGAGCCGGAGAAAGCTATGCCGCAGGTAAAAGCCGTTCAAGCGTTTGTGCGACTCCACCGAGTATTCTTGAGCCATTCCCCTCTCTCGCCGCCATGACCTCTCCCATGCGCTTTTCCCGCCGCTTCGCCCTCGGCTTCGTCCTCAGTCTCGTCTGCGTTCGCGTCGTCTCGGCGCAGGCTTCCACCGTGGTCATCGTAGTGCGTCACGCCGACAAGGACACGATCCCGAAGGCCGACCCGCATCTGACGGCGGCCGGTACGGCGCGCGCGAACGCATTGGCTGCCGCACTCGCCGACGCCGGCGTACAGGCGATCATCACCACGGAGCTGCTTCGATCGCGCGAGACGGCTCGGCCGCTGGCCGAAGCGCAGCGGCTGACCACGACCACGGTGCCGCACGGGTCGGACATCGCCCAGCATGCGCAGGCAGTCGCCGCGGCCGTGCGCAAACTGCGGGGCAAGACCGTGCTCGTCGTGGGACACGGAGAGACCGTCGGCCCGATCATTCAGGCGCTCGGCGGTCCGGCCATTCCCGAAGTCTGCGCGTACGAGTACTCGAATCTCTATACTCTCGTGCTCGACGAGAATGACAAAGCGGTGCGGATGATTCACTCGTCGTACGGCGCAGCGTCTCCGACGCATGCGTCGCCGTGCTCGACGCCCTGAGTCGCAATCAAACCTCGCTGAAGACCGGCGGCTGGGCGTAACATCGCGCGGGCGAGTTTCGAGCCTTCCCGCCTGGGTGCGACGGGATGACAGGCGGGGATGCGCACTGTGGGTGTGTTGTCGGGTCTGGAACTTGCCTCGTGAGCCCGCCATGAGAGGCGAATGAGACCAACACAAATCGTATTGATCGCCGCCGCGTTTCTGGGTGGCGCCGACACCGCACGAGCGCAAACGCCGACGCCCAGCGACAGCGTACACGCCCCGTCGTTGTTCACGTACCGAGACGCCGTGCTAGCCGCCGGTTTCACCGGGCTCACGGTCGCGATGTTTCCGCTCGACAAGTCGGTCGCGCGCCGGCTGCAGAACCCGACCGTTCAGGCGAACCGGTTCTTCACGAACGGGGCGACCGACCTGCGACTCGTAGCCGATCCGGGCGGCCTTATCGTCGGTTTCTCGGCGTACGGCGTGGGGCGTGTGGCCGGATGGAAGAACGTCGCCGACTTGGGCCTCCATACCGTGGAGGCGCTGTCGGTCGCTGGCCTCACGACGGTCGTATTGGACGGCCTCATCGCTCGTGCGCGGCCCTTCGTCGTCGGTGACACCAACTCGACCGACTTCCATTTTGGCCACGGATTCGGCAATCACGACCGTCAGTCATTCCCGTCCGGCCACGCGACGTCGGCGTTCGCGTTTGCCTCGACGGTCACGAGCGAGTCGGCGCGATGGTGGCCGCACGCGACGTGGATCGTCGGTCCGTTGATGTACGGCGCGGCCACGCTCTCCGGCTTCTCGCGCATGTACGACGACCGGCACTGGGCGAGCGACATCATCTCCGGCGCGGCGATCGGAACGTTCGCCGGCATCAAAGTCGTGCGCTACAACCACGGCCACCCGTCGAACAAGATCGACCGGTTCTTCCTCGGCTCGATGGTCGAGGCCGGATCGCACGGCGACGTCAAGGCCGGATTCTCGTTTGCGTACTAACCGCGCACGCTAAGTGCTCAGCGACGCCTGGTACCGCGCGTACCCGGCTTCGACGTTCGCCACCTGTTTGGCTTGGAACCGCCACAGGAGCCAGGACGCGATGAGCACGGGAATTCCGAACCACGCCATGAAGATCATGATCGTGAACAGGCCCCCAATGGCTGCGCCGATCATCGCCAGCCGTTTGAGATTCTTGTACGGCGCGAGCATCGTTTCCTTGTGCGCATAGAGAATGTCGGGATCGCGTGACCCGGTTTCCTTCAGCGTGCCGAATACGGTCTGCTCGTTGACAGGGCTGAACGGATTGCTGGCCCCTGCTGGCATCAAACCCATGGGATACCTCCTCGATGAGAGAGACGGTGCTAACCCCCATTACGCCAAAGTGCGCTCGAGGCCATCATCGACGGCTCGGTGACGATGGTCGGTGGCCGAGATCTCCGGTTCTGGCGCCCGGTTGTCATCCGAGGCCCACGGGAGTGAGCCTCCACGAGTAGCTTCCTGGATGTGCTTCTCCGCTGGCGCGAGTTTGACGATGGCCGGAGTACTGACTGTCATCGGCGGAGTCTCGATTGGCGCCAGCGCCGACAAGCCGCGGCGCCTCT
Source organism: uncultured Gemmatimonadaceae bacterium (assembly GCA_963757185.1). Lineage (GTDB taxonomy): Bacteria > Gemmatimonadota > Gemmatimonadetes > Gemmatimonadales > Gemmatimonadaceae > JAQBQB01. The sequence continues at coordinate 111,321 of CAVWQI010000010.1, read as the reverse complement.
TCGCGGCTATTCCGCTCGGCTTCGCCGCGCAACAGGCGGCCGAAGGGATCGTGTGGCTCACGATCAATGTTCCGGCCCACGCGACGCTGCATCGCGCCGCCGTGTTCGGCTTCCTCGCGTTTGGGCTCGTCATCTGGCCGACCTGGGTGCCGTGGGCGCTGCGCGTCGCCGAGCGTGATTCCGCTCGACGGAAATGGCTGACGCGTCTCACATGGGCCGGCGTCTTCGTATCGCTCGGCGCGGCGGTTCTGCTCACGCGGTGGGAGCCGAGCGCGTACATCGAGGGCAGCAGCGTGCATTACAACTTCGGCTTTCCCACGGGCGCGGTAAGTCACGTGCTTCTCGTCGTCGCGTACGCCGCGCCCGCACTCGTGTCGTTCTTCGTGTCGACGATCGAGCTGTCGAATGTGTTCGGCGCCGCGCTCGTGCTCTCGATGGGAGCCGCGCTGCTCATCCGCGCCGAGGCGCTGACGTCGGTGTGGTGCTTCTTTGCCGCGGGATTGAGCGTGCTGGTATTCGTGTCCGCGCGGCGGGCCGCCACGCCGATCGCCATCGCATTCGTATCGCGCTGAAGCGCGTTACGGATGTCCCTCGGCAATCCGACTGGCGGCGTCCGCAAACGACACGAGCCGCTGGCGGTCTTCGTCCCACAACGCGAGGCGAAGCGTGCGAACGGTATCCATCGCCGTCAGCGTCGTCACGTCGTGGAACACACGGTTCTCGTCGTGGCATCGCCGCAGCCGATAGTTCGGAATTCGCGGACTCAGGTGATGGACGTGATGCACACCAATGTCGCCGGTGAACCACCGCAGGACGGACGGCAACTTGAGATACGAACTGCCACGGATCGATGCGGTGACATAGTCCCACTCGGCGTGGGGTTGCCAGTACGTCGCCTCGAACTGGTGCTGCACGTAGAACAGCCAGATTCCGACGGCCGCCGCGAGGTAGATCGCCGGTAGGTACACGAGCAGTATCAGTCGCCAACCAGCCAACCATGCGAACCCGACGAGCAGGCACGCAATGCCGAAATTCGTCGACCACACGCTCCGCCTTTCGGGAGAAAGGAGCGGCGTTCCTCGTGGGCAGATGCGTTGCGTGAAAATGAGGTGGAAGGGGCCGAACCCGAACAGAACGACCGGATGCCGCAGCAATCGGTAGCCCCACTGCGCCGTCCTCGAGAGCGCCGCGAACTCTCGCGCGGTCAGCGTCTTCACATCGCCATGGCCCCGACGATTGAGATCTCCCGACGACGCATGGTGCCGCGCGTGATCTCGGCGCCATTGCCCGAACGGCGTGAGCGTGACTACTCCCGCGACCCAGCCAACGAGGCCGTTGAGCTTCCGTGATCCGAAGAACGAGCCGTGACCACAGTCATGCATCACGATGAACGTTCGAACGAAAAGTCCCGCCGCCGGAACCGCGAGAGCCAGCGCAATCCACGCTGAAACCGTCAGCCCCCAACGGGCCAGCCAGAACACGGCTGCGAGCGAAGCCCAAGTCGTCACCAGCTGGAATACGGCCCGTGCATCGTTGGGCTGTTCATACGGAGCGACGACTTTTCTCCACCACAGACTGGTCCGAGCGGCCTCGGCTTCGCAACCGTCCATTCGTTTCTCCCACGGCGTCGCTCGTTGCGGCACCGTCGCTGGCTGGCACCAACACTGAAGGTAGGCCTTAATACCTGTCGCGTCGATTAAAGTGCGCGGCGCGGACGCAAAGACGGGGGCAGTGGCATCCAATTCGGCCGCGCGTCCAGAGCCCGCGATGACTCCGGCGGTGCAGCGTGAAACGCGCGCAAATGGTTGTGCTATCCGGCGATGCCCAAGGCGGGACTCGAACCCGCAAGAGCCGAAGCTCGGGGGATTTTGAGTCCCCTGCGTCTACCAATTCCGCCACCCGGGCCGGGACTCGAATGTAGTCGCGCCCCCAAGCCCGCTCAACGTTCGGGCGGATTCTCCGGCGGCGGCGGGCCGGGCGGCGCAGTCGTCTGCTGCACCTGCTGGAGCTGCCGAGACAGATTCTCCTGCAGGACCGTGAACCGCGCGCGCTGCAAAGGCGTCAGAAATCCCGCGAGCTCCTTCTGTTCCGCCTCGAAAAGAGCGGCGCGTCGCTGCTGCGCTTGGACCAGGACGTTCATCTGCTGTTCGATGCGCGTGTTTTGATCGGCGGAGGTCGTGTCTTCCATAGCCGCCTTGAGTCCCTTGCGCGCCTGAGCTTCATCGCGGACGATCTCGCCGCGCTGACGATCATACTTGCCGTTCACCTGGTTGAGCGTCCGCATCTGCTCGTTGTTGAGATTCAGTTGGCGTCGCACCCTGCCGACCCAGGCTTGACGAACCTGCCGCTGAAGGAGCGCGCGTTCGCCGAGCGGCGGCTGGTTCGAATCTCTCTGGGCCTGTCGCTCCGCCTTGAGCGCCGCGCGCGCCGGACGGCGTACAGGTGGCGGGACGACTCGCCCGCCCTGCGCGTCGGCGAGCGTCGGCGACGCCACCAATACCGCTCCTATGAGCAACAGCCTTTCTATCGTTCTCACGTTCTCACTCTCACATGCCGTTCGGCGACGACGTCCGCGAACCGACTCGCAGAACCACTGGTTCGGGGTCGGTGATCGGCGTCGCGTCCATGTGCTCGATCGCGTTCAGCAGCGACTTGAGCTGCTTGGCGTTCAAATCCCCGATGCGGCTGTTCGCCAAGCCCGGGCTCTGTTCGTCCTTCGGCTCTCCGGTCGATGCCATGGCCTCGGCGCTGCCCTGGCCCACGGGGGCGGGTGACGTCGAGTCGGCCCGCGGCCGACGCGGCACCGCCGCTGTCGTGGCGCTCGGCGCCGCGGCGCGAACGGTGCTCCCCGCCGTTGCCGAAGCGGCCACGCTGGCCGTCGTCTCGCTAGCCGCACCCGTCACATGACGAATGGCGGGCGCGGTCGCGGAGTCACTCGCACCATCGCGCGAATTGCGAATCACCAACACCGACGTTCCGCCGGCGACGATGAACGTCACGGCCGCGGCGATGCGCCAGTCGTTCAGCACGCGCCACCCGCGATGCTGACGCGGCCGAACGGACGCAGGTGCCGGCAGCGCGGCGACGATCCGATCCACGTCGACGCGCGGTATGCCGCGATCCAACGAGCCTCGCAACGACCGCAACAGCTCGAGCTCCGAGCGACAGTCGGCGCAGCCGTCGACGTGCGCGACGACCCGCGCGCGCGTACGCGCGTCGAGGCGGTCGTGCAGTAGGTCCGGCAACAGATCCCGGACTTCGGCGTTCGGACAGTCACTCATCGAGAAACTCCTTCACAGCGCGCATCGCGTTGTGGTAATGCACCCGCGCGGCGCCTTCAGTCGTTCCCACCGCCGCGGCAATCTCCTTGTACGACAACCCTTCGGTTACTCGAAGCGTAAAGACCTCCTTCTGCGTCGGCGACAGCCGGCTCATGGCCTGCCGCATTCGCCGCTCCGTCTCATTCGCGACCACGCCGTCGAGCGCATCATACTCCGTTGAGGCGTCGTCTTCCTGAATCTCGACGCGGTCGCGGCGACGTTTCTCCGCCCGGCGCCGGTCGACCAGCAAACGCCGCTCGATCGTGAACAACCAGGTGCGAAACGAGCTCTCGCCCCGAAAACTGTGGAGCGAATTGAACGCCCGCACGAACGTGTCCTGCACCAACTCGTCGACCTCGTTTCGTTCTCCCTGCGCCACCGCGAATCGGGCGAGCGCCGACGCGTGCCGAGCGACCAACGCGCTGGCCGCGCGTTCGTCTCCGGATTTCCAACGTGCGATGAGCTCGGAATCCAGCCCATCATCGGCGTCTCTCCTGGTGTCCGAGCTGCCGTCGCGCGCCGCGTCGCTCATTCGGTTCAAACGGTAGACGTCACAGGACTTGCGTCGTTAAGGTCCAGATCGGCGGGGTTCCGGCCTGCGTGTCTCCAGGAGGGGACGCGCCCCGCCGGCCCCCGCTGAACAACCCTGGCGATCTGGTGTCTTCTAGACGAGCAATGTCCATCGAACGAATCGCCCACCGAGGCGCCCGAATCGAGCTCCCTGAGAACACCCTCGCCGCCTTTGCGAGGGCGTTCGAACGGGGGGCAAACGCCATCGAGTTGGATGTCCATGCCACGAGTGATGGGGTCGTCGTCGTTCACCATGACCCCCAGCTGGGGCTTCCCGTCAGCCCGGCCCGCTGTGCGATCGCCGATCTGACGTGGCAGGACGTGGATGCAACGGCCACCGTGACAGGTATTTCGGTGCCGACGCTCACCGAAGTTCTCGCCATCGTACCGCCGAGCGCGACCGTCTACGTCGAGATCAAGGGCACAGGCATCGAGTTGCTCGTAGCCGACGTGATCGGCCGGTCATCCGCCCACTGCGCCGTGCACTCGTTCGACCACGCCACAATCGAGCGCTTCAAGCGCATCGCCCCCGACGTCCCACGCGGCCTCCTGTTCGAGGGAAGCGCGGCCCAGCTCGACGTCGAAGTCCAACGAATCGGTGCACGCGAGATCTGGCCCCACTTCTCGCTCGTTGATGCTGACCTGGTTGCCCGAGCGCGCGCGCTCGGCGCGCGAACGATCGTCTGGACGGTGAACGACGCCGCCGAGGCGCGCCGGCTTGCCGGACTCGGAGTCGACGGCATCTGCACGGACGACGTCAGGCTGCTAGACGGGATCGAGCTAAGGACGTTGGCCTAAGAGAGATCTCTTAACAAGGAGATACTCTAGGCTGACGACTGAGGTGTCCGAGCCGCCGCCGATCCGGTTTAGTGTGCGTCAGGGACCTGACGGGGGTGGAGAGGTCGGCTCGGTGGGGTTGAGCAGCTCTCTCCGGCCTCGCGCCGCCTCGGCGACGAGCGTCTCCAGCCGCATCACTTCGGACTCCGCGGCCGTGATGTTGTTCATGTGCGCCGTGTAGTCGTCGGCGGGCACCTCACCGCCGGCTTTGCGCGCGTGGTAGACGGCATAGCCGAATCGTTGCGCGAAGCGATCGACGGATTGGCGCGCGCGGTACAACTCGAGGCGCAGACGTCCTTCGTCGAGTGCGCGCTGCGCCGATCGTCCGGCGCGATCCAGCTCTTGGCGCAGCCTGTCGAGCAATGCCATTCGCCGCTCCCCTGCTGACCGGTCGACGTGTCGACCGGTCTACCCGTCCATCCGACCTACGCGACCGAAACGTCGCCCGTGGCGGGGTATACGCTAACCTTGTACCGCGCCCGGCTCTTGTGCTCGAACTTCACCACGCCGTCGATGAGGGCGTAGATCGTGAAGTCGGTGCCGAGGCCGACGTTGTTCCCGGGATGCCATTTCGTGCCGCACTGGCGCAGGATGATGTTCCCCGCCGCGACGCGTTCGCCGCCGTACTTCTTGATGCCGCGGTACTTCGGATTCGAGTCTCGGCCGTTTCGTGAGGAGCCGACGCCCTTCTTGTGTGCCATTGCGAGCTCCCTCAGCCGAGCGAGATGGCGTTGATACGAACTTCGGTGAAGCCCTGCCGATGACCGCGCTTGCGCGCGTAGTTCTTTCGGCGCTTCTGCTTGAAGACGATGATCTTCTCGCCGCGTCCGTGGCGAACGATCTCGCCGGTGACGCTGGCGCCCTTGAGTGTCGGCACGCCGGTCTTGACGGCCTTGCCGTCGTTGCCGACGAGGACGTCATTGAACTCGATCGCGCCGCCCTCCTCGCCTTCGAGGGAGGGGATCTTGTACGTGCGGCCCGGCTCGACACGAAACTGCTTGCCGCCGGTGCGAATGATTGCGTAAGGCATAGGCTGTAAACTTGGTGAGCCCACAAAGCTAGGAAACGCAGGCGGTTGTGTCAACTCTGAGGGCGCGAAACGACGGGTGCGCACTAGAGGCGATCGCTGCGGCGGCTGGACTCTAGGCGGCAGGCGGCAGCGTCAGCGTCAGGGGGCGGCGACGACGCCTTGCGGGTCAGGGGCGGCGAACGACGCCTTGCGGGTCAGGCCGCGGCGACGCGGGTCATGTAGCCGTGAAGAATTCGACCGATCTCGTCGGCGTCCTTAAGTAGTGCGAGCAGGGTCTCGGCTTTGAGGCGTCCGCGACGCGCGAGGATCTCGAGTTGCGTCGCCGCTTCCCAAAGCGAGCCGCGCGCATGGCGCAGGTACACGAGCTGCTCGGCGGCTGGCCGGTCGTACCCCTCGGCGATGTTCGATGGAATCGACACGACCGAGCGCCGTAGTTGCGACACGACACCGGCGCCGGCTCGCATAGGGATCGAATCGCACAGATCCAAGACTCGCACGGCGAGGTCCATCGACTTCTGCCACGCAATCAGCGAGCGATAACCTCGCTCCACGCCCCGGCGTCGTTCCATGGCCTGACGCTAACGCCTGACGCTGACGCCTACACAACCATTTTCCCGCAGCGATCACCATTAGTGCGCAGCTCTCAGGCGACCGCGTACTGCCCCGTCACATCCCTTCCCGCCGACTTCACCACCAGCTTGAACTCGTCCGGCCTCAGCAGCGGATCGTCTCTAAACTCGAGCCCAAACCCCACCGCTTTCTCAAGGCGTTTCAAAAGGTCCTTCTCGTTCTCCAGCACGTACATCGCGACGTCGGGGTGGAGTCGCACGACGAGGTGGTCCTTTCGCCCTTCGAGACCGATGCGGCGGACGGAGCGTTCGACGCGGCGGGCGATCGTTTCGGCGGTGAACACGCGGCCAGTGCCATGACACGTGGGACACGGGTCCGTCATGTTCTGGAGGTGGCTCTGCCGTACCCGCTGCCGCGTCATCTCGATCAGGCCCAGGTCGCTCACGGCGAACGCCTTGGTGCGCGCGCGGTCGCGGCCGAGGTGCGTGCGCAACTCCTGAAGCACTTTGTCGCGGCTCGCCTTCGTCTCCATGTCGATGAAGTCGCAGACGATGATGCCGCCCAGGTCGCGTAACCGCATTTGCCGCGCGACCTCGCGTCCCGCCTCGAGGTTGGTCTTGAGGATCGTCTTTTCAGGGTCCTTCTTGCCCGTGTAGCGGCCGGAGTTCACGTCGACCGAAACCAAGGCTTCTGTCGGCTCGATGATCAAGTAGCCGCCGGATGGCAGATCGCAGCGACGCTTGAACAGGTCGCGCAGTTCCTGCTCGATGTTCGCCTTATCGAAGAGCGGCGTCTGATCCTCGTACAGCTTCACGCGGTCAACGAGCTCGGGGGCGATGCCCTTGAGATACTCGAGGATCTCGTTGTGGACCTGCTTCGAGTCCACGGTGACCTGCTCGACCTTCGTGCTGAAGACGTCGCGGATCAGTCCCCGTGTGAGGCTCGTCTCGCGGTGCACGAGCGCGGGGGCGCGGACGAACGTCGTCTTGCGCTTGATCTTCTTCCAGTTGCCGATGAGCGTGGTCAGCTCGCGCTCGAGCGTCTCCTTCGTGACGTCCTCGCCGACCGTTCGCACGATCACGCCGCCGGAGTCCTTGGGGAGCACTTCCTCGACCTGCGAGCGGAGACGTTTGCGGGTCTCGCGATCGCCGATCTTCCGGCTCACGCCGACCCGGTCCGCCGACGGCATGAACACGAGGAAGCGTCCGGCGAGCGATACCTGCGCCGTGACGCGCGGTCCTTTGGTGGAGATCGGCTCCTTCGAGACCTGAACGATCAGGTTCTGGCCTCGCTTGAGCACGTCCTGAATGGCGGGAGCCGCCGCGCGTCGTCGTCGGCCGCGCGGGGTCTCGGCTTCGCCGTCCGACTCGTCGTCATCGTCCTCGTCGTCCTCACCATCGGCGTCGGGATACACGAGATCCGACGCGTGGAGGAACGCGCTCTTCTCCGTCCCTATGTCGACGAAGGCGGCTTGAATTCCCGGCAGGACTGCTTCGACTCGCCCGAGGTAGATGTCGCCGACCATGCGGCGCGCTTCGGGGCGATCGACCAGAAGTTCAACGAGCTGGTCGTCCTCGAGGATGGCAACCCGCGTCTCGCGCGGGTTGGCGTTGATCAAAATTTCTCGTTTCATCAGTGCCCATCGCTTGTCCTGGCTCCGGCGACTCGGCGGAACCGGCGCGATGGCGTTTCGAATTGTGGGGTGAGTGCCGCGCCGCCAGCATGGCGTACGCGACGTCTCGTGGAGGGGGAGTCCGAGCTTTCCGGGTGATCGTCCACATCGACTCCGGCTGAAACGTGGCCGGCGGCGCGGCCGGGTCGTTCAGCGTGGTGCGGAGGGATGTGCGATCGGCCCAACGAATCAGGCCGTGCACCGGAAACAGGACGAACGCCAGCAGACGGGCCAAGAATGCGTCGGCCGCCGGCTGGCGTGGGATGCGCTCCGTCCGTTTTGAGTCGCGGAACGGGACGAGCGCAGGAGAAAGCGCGACAGATATCACCGTACTAGAATCTAAGCGGCGAACTGTCGTTTTCGCAACAAGTTAGAGAGCCGAGAATGCTTGCTGTCCCGTCGGGCGGGGCGTTCCCACGCAGCTAGAACCCCGCCGCGGTCTCGCCCAACGCGTCGCGCAAGAGCTGCCGGGCGATGACGATCCGCTGAATCTCCGACGTGCCCTCGCCGATCTCGCAGATCTTCGCGTCGCGCATGAATCGCTCGATCGGATAGTCCTTGGTGTAGCCGTAACCGCCGTGCAGCTGCACCGCGGTGATCGTGGCGCGCATCGCGAGCTCGGAGCAGAAGAGCTTCGCCATCGCTGCTTCCTTGCCGAATGGCTTGTCGTGTTGCGCGAGCCACGCCGCGTGGTACATCAGGTGCTTCCCCGCCTCGATCTCCGTCGCCATGTCGGAGAGCTGGAAATGCACCCCCTGAAAGTTCACGATCGGCTGGCCGAATTGCTTCCGAACGGAAGTATATGAAATCGCCTGCTCCAGCGCGCCCTCGGCGATGCCGAGCGAGAGCGCGGCGATGCCGATCCGTCCATTGTCGAGCGTCTTCATGAAGTTGATGAAGCCCTGACTCTCTTCGCCGAGTCGGTTTTCGACCGGCACCTCGACGTCCTCCATGATCAATTCGGCCGTATCCGACGCGCGCCAGCCGAGCTTGTCCTCCTTCTTGCCGGCGCGGAAGCCGGGCATCGGAACGAGCGATGGCTCGTGGCCGACTCCGACCGCCGCCGTCTCCTCGAGATCCGACGTCTCCTTGGTGAGGATGAAGGAGCTGATCCCGCGCGTTCCCGCCGAAGGATCCGTCACCGCGGTGACGACGAAGATCTCGCCGACGCTGCCGTGCGTGATGAACCGCTTCACGCCGTTCAGCAGGTAGCAGTTTCCGCGGCGGACGGCGGTCGTGCGCGTGCCGCCGGCGTCGCTTCCCGCCTCGGGCTCCGTAAGCCCAAAACCGCCCATCACCTTGCCCGACGCGAGAAACGGCACGTAACGGCGCTTCTGCTCCGGCGTGCCGAATCGCACGATCGGCGAAGTGCCGAGGGTCGTGTGGGCGGAGATGGTGAGCGCGTGGGACGCGTCCACTTTTCCCAGCTCGTGGATCACGATCATGAAGCTCAGGACGTCGAGCCCGGCGCCGCCCAGCTCTTCGGGCCACGGTACGCCGAGCAGCCCGAGCTCGCCCATCTTGCGGATGCTTTCCCAGGGGAACTTGGCCGAAGCATCGTACTTGGCGGCGATCGGAGCGACTTCGTCGCGGGCGAACTGGCGCACCATCTCGCGAGTCGCGAGGTGCTGCTCGGAGAAGTAGAGCGAGTCATCCATGGGGCGGCCTTCGTTAAGCGGCTTCGGTATCGTCCGACGAACGAACGACATCGAGGAATCGTTCCCCGTATCGCTCGAGCTTGACCGGACCCACGCCGCGAATCTTTCCCATTGCGCCCGCGTCCGCCGGACGCCGAACGGCGATCTCGGCGAGGGTCCTATCCGGGAAAACTACATAGGCGGGCACCTGTTCCTCGCGTGAGATCGTGCGGCGCAGGTCGCGCAGTCGGGCCAGAAGCGCTTCATCGGCCCCGGAGAGCGTCGGCATCTCGTCGGAGACCGACGCGTCGCGCGACCGGTCGGCGGAGCGTCGTTTCGCTCCGCGATCGGCCTGTCCCCGCAGGGCCGGCGCGGCCCCGGCTTCGACGATGACTTTCGTGCCCATGCAGTTGTCGCAGCCGGTGCACTTCACTCGGGCGGCAGGATCGCCGAAGTAGCGCAGCACCAACCCGCGCCGACACCCCTTTGTGTACGCGTACTGCTGCATCATGTCCAGCTTCTGGAGGTCGGCTTTGCGCCGCCTGTCGATCGTCTCCCAGTCGATGCGAAAAGCGGTGAGCGGTTTCTTCGGCGCGACGAGCGATGCGCCGGACCCGACTCGCTTCCACATCAGGAATTGGCGCGACTGAAGCGCATCGAGAATCGGCATCGCGCCGGAGCCGCCGCCAAACCCCGGCGGCAAACCGTCGAGGTTGATGGGCGCTCCCTCGTTGAGCGCGGAACCGGCCACTCGCCACATCGCGCGCAAGAGACCCAGCTCCATCGAAGCCGCGTCCGGATCGAGCTCGCGCTTGATCCGCTCCGGGGTCGCGAGAAGGCGTACGAGCACGCGCGCACCGGACTCGGCTTCGACGCGATACGCGCCCCCCTGAGTCAGGATCCGGAGCGCCGACTCGACGTCTCGCTCGCTCGCCTTCGTTCTGAGACGTGTCGCCAGTTCGGCGGGCGCGGCGTCGACACTGCCGGCTTTGTCGGCGTTGCGGCGAAGAAGCTCGTACACCTCTTCGACGAGCGCGCGCTCTGGGTACGCGCCCTTGATGAAGAATTCGTGCGTGAAGCGATCGGGGAACGCGTGCAACAAATAGCAGGTCGCCGGGAGTCCGTCCCGACCGGCGCGACCAGCCTCCTGGTAGTACGCCTCGAGCGTGCCGGGCATCGCGTAGTGCACGACTAACCGCACGTTCGGCTTGTCGATCCCCATGCCGAACGCGTTCGTGGCGACGATGGCGCGCACTTTTTCGGTCATGAACGCGTCTTGCACCGCGTGGCGGCGGTCGTCGTCGAGCCCCGCGTGGTATGCGGCGGCGGCGATGCGCGCGCGCTCCAGCAAAAGGGCGATCCGCTCCACCGCCTTGCGCGTCGCCGCGTACACCACGGCGAGCCCTTCGGTCAACCGAAGCAGCTGAACGAGCGCGTCATCCTTGTCGCGATCGGTCTTCGTCGGCACCACGTGATACGACAGATTCTTCCTGTCGAACCCCGTGATGATCGTCGTCGGCTTCTCGAGGCGCAGGTGCGTCACGATGTCCGCGCGCACGTGCTGCGTCGCCGTCGCGGTCAGCGCCACGGTCGGCGGCCAGCCGAGTCGCTCGCGAACTCCGCCGATCTTGAGGTAGCTCGGCCGGAAATCGTGCCCCCATTCGCTGACGCAGTGCGCCTCGTCCACGGCGAGTAGCGAGACGCCGGCGTCGCGCAGCCGTTCGGCCGTCGTGCCGAAATCGAACCGCTCCGGTGCGACATAGAGGAGCTTCACGTCGCCGCGCATCGCGCGAGACAGCCGATCGGAGATCTGTGATCCGGTCAGCGTGCTGTTGACGAACGTCGCCGGCAGCCCGCGCGCCGCCAGCGCGTCGACCTGGTCCTTCATCAACGAGATGAGTGGAGAGAGGACGACCGTCAGCTTGGGCAGGATGAGCGCGGGCACCTGATAGCACAGCGACTTGCCGCCGCCCGTCGGCAAGACGACGAGCGTGTCCCGGCCGGCCAGCACCGACTCGACCGCGGCCTCCTGCCCCGGCCGAAACGCCGGATAGCCGAATCGCTCGCGCAGTGCGGCGCGCGCCTGCTCGAGCGTGGGAGGGATGGCAGTGGCCGTCACGAGCTCAGCGTGCCACGATCGCCGCGAAACACTGTCATCAAAACGTCGCGGGCGGTATCGCTAGACCGCGCGCGCGAAATGTCCGCGCGTAAACGACGTGCCCAGCAGACGGCGTATCTGCGCGGTGTCCGGTTCCGCCCCCGCGCTCAGCGCATCGATCATCGCGCGATAACGCGCGACGATCTCGCCGACGTCCTCGCCGGGGACGTTGAACACGAGTTGGTACCCGCGAATGCCCGCGCGCCAGAGATCGGGGAGAAACTCCGAGCCATCGACCGGACGCGAATGCAACAGCCGATTTCGGCATGCCGAGTCGGTGGCGAGGGGGAATGTGTAGCCGGTCGGGTCGGTCAGCTCGACGTTCGCGTGCTTCACGACGCAGAGGTCTCGACACGTCGTCGGCTCGCGGTCGAACGCCGCCGACAACACGCAGTGCTCGATGGTCATCCCCTCGGGGCGGCCGTACAAGAAGACGTCGAACCCCTGCCCCTTCCACGGCGCGACGAGTTGCGCGAGCTCCTCGACGGTGAGCTCGACGGACGCGACGATTCTGCGCGCGCCAAGTCGAAACACCTCGACGGCGGAATGTGCGTTGAACACGTTGGTCGCGTAGTCGGCGACAACGTCGCGTCCCGCCTTTCCCCACTCAGATACGAGACCGAGGTGTCCGCTGAGCAGCGGCAGCCCGGAGTCGAGCCATTTCTTGATCGATCTTCGATCTTCCGGCCGAATGATCGTCGGCGTGCGGAGGCGAAGGGCGACGCCCGCGCCGGCGAGGCGTTCGCCAAGCGCGCGGACACGCGCGAGTGGCGGCGCGGGGTGTCGGAGAAACGGATCGAAGCAAACTTCCGTCGCGCCTGCTGCCGCCGCGCGATCGGCGTCGTCGAGCTGGTAAACCTGCGCCGTCAGCCGCGGCGTGTCGGGCAAGGATTCGTTTTCCCGACGTGGCTGCGACAGGCCGATCGTGGCGACCGCGGCCTCGATGCGCGTCGTGCGCTCGGCGATGCCCGCGTCGTGCGTCCAGCCTCGCCGCTGCGCGAGCTCGTCGACGGCGCCTTGCCGCAGGCGGTTCAAGTCGCTGACGGGAAGGAAGAGGCCCGTCTCGAGTCCTTGCGTGTCGACAGCTCCGAGTGAGAACGGCGTCTCACCCAAACGTCCGAGTTGGTCGCGGAGCAGTTCCGCGTCGAGCGGACGCTTCGTCGCCGGCGCGAGCGTCGCTTCGCTGCGTACGGTCACCGACTCGCCGTTCGATGTGAACACCGCTTTCAGCGGTGTACCGTGCGAGCCGAAGAGACGAACGTCCAGGCGGGACCGCTTGGTGCGGACTTCACGCGTCATCGACGAGAAGCTCGCGCGCGCCTGTCCGAGGAGCGCGGCCTCCGACGTGCGAATCACCCGCCAGCCGTTGGGGACGCGGACGCGCGCTTCGATCGCCTGCTTCACGACGTTCCGCGTGGCGAGCGTCCGTACCGCCGCCACCGTGAATCCCATCGTCGGTCCGCCGAGGGAGTCGGGCGCTTCGAAGCCGAGTCCATCGCCCTCGCGAATGGGCGACGAAACCTCGACGAGCAACTCGCCGCGCTCCTGCCCGACGACCACGCCGAGCTCGATGCCGCGATTGTCCGGCTGCGTGCGCGTCACGTAGTCGCGCCCCGCGCGGCCGCCGTACATGCCCCCGGTGAATCCGCGGCTGAAGATCTGCACCAGCGGTTCTACTTCCTCGGGCGAGGCGGGCGTGTCGTCGCCGCGTTCGACTCGGTCGAGGAAATCGCGGTAGGTCTTCGTGACCGTCGCGACGTATTCGGGCTTTTTCTTTCGTCCCTCGACCTTGAGGCAGACGATGCCCGCGTCCGCGATCGCGGGCAGATGTTCGTGCGCCGCGAGATCCTTCGCGGAGATGAGGTAGCCGCGGTCCAGTTCGGAGCCATTGGCCGTGTCGGTGAGCACGTAGTCCTTTCTGCACGACTGGGCGCACGATCCGCGATTCGCGCTCCGCTCCGAGATCATCCCGGACATGAAGCACTGTCCGGAGTACGCGATGCAGAGCGCTCCGTGCACGAACGACTCGAGTCCGAGCGACGGAACCGCGGCGCGGATGGCGCGAATGTCGTCGAGCGTATTTTCGCGGGCCAACACGACCCGGTCGACGCCAAGCTCCAGCATCATCTGAGCGCCCGACTCGTCGTGGACGGTCGTCTGCGTGGATCCGTGAATCTCGAGCTCGGGATAGATCGCCTGAATCAGCCGAATCAGCCCGAGGTCCTGCACGATGACGGCATCGATGCCGCGGTCGACAGCCTCGCCGAGGAACGCGAGCGCGTCGACCAACTCGGCCGGCTTGATCAGGACGTTGAGCGTGAGGTAGATGCGACGCTGCCGCTCATGGGCGATGCGACACGCCTCGGCCAACTCGTCGAGCGACAGCTGCGCCCCTTCATCGCGCGCGTTGAACCGTGCCGCGCCGAGGTAGACGGCATCGGCTCCGTTGGCTACCGCGGCGCGAACGGCGTCGAGTGAGCCAGCGGGCGCGAGTAGCTCAGGAACGTGTCGCGACGCCATAGGCCTGGAAGAATAAGCCTGTGGGGGGACGAGTGCGGCGGCGGGGTGCGGAGAAAACCGACGGCGCGTCAGAGAGTTCGCCTCCGCACCCCGCCACCGTACCCGTGCCAGTTCCCCGCACCCCGCCACCGCACTCGTTCTACCCTTCCGGCGGCCTCTTGAAGAACCTGAGCGCCGTCCCCGCCGCGAAGAACGCGATGCCGATCCACTGGAGACGCCGATCGTCCACGCGCACGCCGTAGCCCCACACCACGAGCCCCATCGCGGCAAGCGCGAGCTGAATCTCGGTCCGACGCTTGATCTCGATCACGCCCCGAACGTTAGTCGATCGCTCGTCCGTGACCCATGCCACACCAATTCGGCCTTCGGCTTGCTAGTCACCGGTCTAACCTTGTCAGGGACTGGGACTACCATGAAGACGACTGTCGCGTTCGCCGTATCGTTGGGAATCTCCGCCGTCGGCGTCGGCACGAGCATGGCCGCGGCGCAGGGCAATCCTGGCGGCTTCGCCGCGCAGCGAGCGCGCGAGCAGGAACCCTGTGCCATCAGTGAGGCACTTCTCGACAGCGCTCGCGCGGACGTTCAGGAAATCCTGTTCAGCGACAGCCGGCTTATTGTCGAGCTCCGGCATGAGCAGGGCATTCCCGACTCCCCGGCACAGGTCACGGTGTCCCCCGTCCGTGACGGCTCGGTGTGCAGGCGCCTGGCCTCGCAGCTCGATCACGCGCTTTCTCTGACCACCAAGCTCGCCGTGTTGCGCGTGGGATCGATCTTCTACGTGCGAGATCCCGATCAGACTCGAGCAACAGGGGTTTTCGCCGACAGCACCCTTCGTGTCGTGATGCGAATGGGAGCCGCACTGGACAAATAGTGCCGTGACACGGGCGTCGGCTCCGGCTACCTGGCCACAAGCCCGGCGTCTCGCGCCTCGCCGTCGGGCACATCGAGAACGAGGCGAAGCAAAGCGGTCGAAAACACCTTGCCCTGTGCGTCCGTCTTGAGCGACAGCGTTCCGCCACCGTCGAGTGCGCCGTGGAGGAGGAAGTTGAGCGCGCTCAGATTGGGAAGCTCGAAACGCTCGACGCCGCCGGTGATGAGCCCGTCGAAGTGCTGCGCGACTCGCTCGCGCGTGAGATATCGCTCGAGCACCGCGTACCACCGCGGCTCGAGCGCGATCACACCGACGTTGGCGGTGTCGCCCTTGTCCCCCGACCTGGCGTGCGCGATGTCGAGAAGTCGTACTTTCACGAGAGCACCTCGACCTTCGTGCGGACGACCTGCTTGTCGATGAGCGCGGGCCAGTAGGCGACGATCTCTTCGACCTTCGGTCGTCCGCCGGCGAATCCCGTCACGCTCGGCGGGCCGTTGAGCACGAGCGGCACGATCTCGCGCGTGAATCGCTCGACGGCGGCCTTGTCTTCTCCCCGTACGCCGATGCGGAACTGGACCTCGGGTGGGTCGTGCGCCTCGCCGGCGAGACGGCCGTGCGTCGCCGACGCGCCGACGAACTCCGTCAGTACGGAATCGAATCGGAGTCCGAGGCGGTCCAGCCGCTCGCGCAACACGCGGTCGGCGAGCTGCGCCTTCGCGAGCGCGTCCGGCCAGGCGTACACCAGCGTGCCGACGGCTTTGAACCCGGCGCGATACGCGATCGACACCTTGAGCTTGTCGGTCGGCGGACGGCCTTTGATGCCGTACACGCGCACTCGATTCGGGCCCATTGGCTCGAGCCGAATCGACGTGAAATCGGCGACGACGTCGGGCGTGATGTACGAATGCGGGTCGCCCATCTCGTAGACGAGCTGCTCCGTCACCGACTGCACCGAGATCCGCCCGCCGGTATTCGGATGCTTCGCGATAACGAATGTCCCGTCGGACGAGCCCTCGACGATCGGATAGCCGACGTTCGCGAGATCGGGGATGTTCTGCCAATCGTACAGGCAGTTCCCGCCGGAGCACTGCGCGCCGCACTCGATGATGTGCCCGGCGATGATCCCCGCCGCGAGCCGGTCCCAATCGTCGGCGCGCCAGCCGAACTCGAAGCGGAGCGGCGCCATCGTCAGTGCCGTATCGGTCGAGCGGCCTGTGACGACGATGTTCGCCCCGCGCGACAGCGCCTCGACGATCGGCACGGACCCGATGTACGCGTTGGCCGAGAGCACGCGGTCGCGCACGGTGGAAAGCGGCTCGCCGCTGTCCATGTTGGCGAGCGCGTGTCCCTGCGACAGCAGTTCGTCGATGCGCGGCAAGAGATCGTCGCCGGTCACGACGCCGATGCGCACCTTGTCCGATACGCCGTGCTTCACCGCGACCTGCCGCACCGCGGCGGCACACGCCGGAGGGTTCACACCCCCCGCGTTCGCCACGACGCGCACGCCGCGCTCGGCGACCCCCGACAAGACACTTTCGACCGCACCGATGAAGTCGCGCGCGTACCCCATGTTCGGGTCGCGCTCCTTCTGCTTTTGCAGAATGCTCATCGTGACTTCGGCGAGGTAGTCGAGCATCAGGTAGTCGATCGGACCACCCTCGACTTGACGGCGAGGCGCCTCGAGCCAGTCGCCCCAGAAGCCCTGCCCCGCCGCGACGCGAACGATCCGGTCTGGTCGGGCCACGCGGGTGAACACTTGTGTCGGCGCCGTCATGCGTCGTCGTAGTGAGCGGGGAGCACGAATGGTCCGAGGTGCGGACCGGGGTTCTGCAACGATGCGCGCAACGCCATCGCGATCACGTCGCGCGTTTCCTCCGGATACACGATGGCGTCGATGAAGCCCCGGGCCCCGGCGAAGCGCGCGTCGAGCTGGTGTTCGTAGTCGGCGCGCATCTCGGCGATCGATTCGGCCGCTTCCGACGAGACGTTGGCCTTTCTTGCCTTGGCTTTCTCGATCGTGGGTCCGTGCACCGCTTGCACCGCGGCTTCGCCTTCCATCACCGCCATGCGGCCCGTCGGCCAGCTGAAGATGAAATCAGGGTCGAAGCCCTGGCCGGCCATGGCGTAATAGCCCGCTCCCGATGCGTGGTTGACCGTGAGCACGATCTTCGGCACGCGCGCCGTGGCCATGGCCTCGACGAATCGCGCGCCGGCGCGGATGATTCCCTCGTGTTCGGCTTCCGGTCCGACCATGAAGCCGGACACGTCCTGAACGAACAGCAGCGGGATCCGCTCGCGGTCGCAGCGGTCGATGAAATACGCGACCTTCTCCGCGCTCTCCGCGTAGACGATGCCGCCGAACCGCGGCTTCTCGCCCTGGCGCCCTTTGACGAGGCCGCGCTCGTTCGCGATCACGCCGACCGCCACGCCCTCGATGCGCGCATCGCCGCAGATCATCTCGCGCGCGAGCGCGCCCTGGAACTCGTCGAGCTTGCCGTCGTCGACGAGCGCGCGGAGCAAGGAACGCATGTCATACGACATACGGTGGTCGGCCGGCAGCAGATCGTACAGCGCCTCGCCGGTCGCTGCGTCGTTGGACGAACGGGTTCCGACGTGCTTCTGCTCCGGCAATCGCGCCACGAGATCGCGGAGCTTGAGGATGCACGACGCATCGTCGTCGGCCGCGTAGTGCGCGACGCCGCTCACTTCCGTGTGCGCCACCGCCCCGCCGAGCGTCTCCGCGTCGATCACCTGGCCGGTGGCGCCCTTCACGAGGTTGGGTCCGCCGAGCCCCATGAACGACGTGCCCTTCACCATGACGATCAAATCGGAGAGCGCCGGCAGGTACGCGCCTCCGGCGATGCACGGACCCATCACCGCGGCGATCTGCGGGATCCGCAGATACCGCCGCATGATGGAATTGTAATAAAAGAGCCGGCTCGCGCCGTACTGGCCCGGGAAGACGCCCCCCTGGTACGGCAGGTTCACGCCCGACGAGTCCACGAGATAGATGATCGGGATGCGGCAGCGCATCGCGATCTCCTGCGCGCGCAGCATCTTCTTGATCGTCTCAGGCCACCATGATCCGGCCTTCACCGTCGCGTCGTTCGCGACGACGACGACCTCGCGCCCGCAGACGCTCGCGATTCCGGTCACGACGCCTGCGCCCGGCGCCTGGCCGTCGTATTCGTCGTAGGCGACGAGAAGACCGATCTCGAGAAAGCGCGAGTCCGGATCGCGTAGACGCTCGATGCGCTCGCGGGCGGTGAGCTTTCCTTGCGCGTGCTGGCGGGCGACCTTTTCGGCTCCGCCGCCCTCTCTGAGCCGTCCCTCGAGCTCTCGGACTTCCGCGCTCAGCTGCCGGAGGCGTGTCGTCACGCTTCCTGCCCGAGCCGCTCCTCTCGCTCGGCGAACCACTTCTTGATGTAGTCGATCAGGTCGGTCGTCTTCGTGCCCGGCCCGAACAGTTGGCCGATTCCCTTCTGCTTGAGCGATTCCATGTCCTCGCGCGGGATGATGCCACCGCCGGTGACGAGGATGTCGTCGCGTCCCTGCTCGCTGAGGAGCTCCCGGACGCGCGGAAACAGCGTCATGTGGGCGCCGCTAAGTATCGACAGACCCACGACATCGACGTCTTCCTGTACGGCGGCCGTGGCGATCATCTCGGGCGTTTGATGCAGACCCGTGTAGATGACTTCCATTCCCGCGTCGCGCAGGGCGGCCGCGACGACTTTCGCGCCGCGATCGTGGCCGTCGAGGCCGGGCTTCGCTACTAAGACTCGTATGGGACGCATGGCGTCCTCAAGCTAGCGATGGCGCCGAGGGCGCGGCAACGGACGAAACTTCGTCTTTCCCCCGCCGGAGACGTCGTCCTTTCTCGCGACGAGCATCATTTCGCTCGAGCGCCGCGCGAGCGGACGATCCCGAAAGCTCTCGAAGGCCCGCTCAACGATGAGCCCAACGTCCGCGCACAGCTCGGCGAGTCGCGTCGGCGTGTAGAGCCGAATACGGTGCGAGCGCTCGCCGCTTCGCTCGCCCCCCGCCCACACCGAGCTCACGTTCAGAATCCCGGAGAGCGAGTCGTACGAGCGCTCCTGCGCGATGAGCGTGCCGTCCTTCGTCTGCCACCAGTCGCGGGAGAGAAAGCGCGCCATGACGCCGTCCCGACTCGCGCCGTGCCAGACGAGCAAACCGCCGGGCGCCAGCACTCTCGCGAATTCCGCGAGCACGCGACGGTCATCCGACGGCTCGGCGAAGAAGCCGAACGACGTGAAGAGATTCAGCGCCGCGTCGAACCGGCCGGTCCACGCCGCCGGGAGCGACCGCATGTCGCCGCGGCGATACCGGAGCCGCGACGAGGTCCCGCGATCGCGTGCCCGTTCGAGAAGCTGGGCCGAGTAGTCGAAGCCGTCGACGTCGAAACCCGCTTCGGCCAGCAGGTGCGCGTGTCGTCCCTGACCGCACGGTACGTCGAGAATGCGCGCCCCGGACGGCAGCCCAAGTACGTCGATGAGCCTCGCCACTTCCGCGCGGTCGCGTTCCGGCGAGAAGAGCGGCTCGTACTCGAGAAGGTATTGCGCGTCGAAGTATTCGGTCCACCAGTTTGCGCTCGACATGCGGCGCAAGCTAGCGCCTCAATGGCGCGTCTCGACGACGATGGGAACGATCGGGGCGAGGCCAGGTGCGATTCGTTCCGCGCCGCTCACGGCGCGCGCCACCGCGGCGAACAGCTCGTCGCTGCCCAGCGGTTTTCGCAAATAATCGGCAGCACCCGCCGCCAGATAGCGCGCCTGCGCTTCGGGCGCGTCGTCCGCGGTGTACACGAGAACCGGAAACAGTTGTCCGCGAGCCACGAGCGACTGCTGGACCTCGAGGCCGGTCATGTCCGGCATGTGCGCGTCGAGCAGGAGGCAATCGGGCGGCGGCGATCCCGAGTCGAGAAAGTCGATGAGCTCCGTTCCGGACGCGAACGCCGTCGCGTCGAGGCCGAGCGCCAGGCAAAGACGCCGCAGACTCGTGCGGACAGATTCTTCGTCGTCGACGATCGCGACTGAGATTCGCAGTTTCGTCATTTGGCTAGGCCGAAGCCGCGACGCCGGCGCCGGCGGACTCGGTCTCGTCCGCGCAGGCCTCGGCGCTGCCGCCGTAGGCTCGCGCTGCCGCGGGGAACAAGCAGTGTACCGAGGCGCCGCCGTCCGCGTTGTTCTCGGCCCAAATGCGGCCGCCGTGCGCGGCGACGATCGTTCTCGAGATCGACAGACCCAACCCCAACCCTTCGCGCTTCGTCGTCACGAAGGGCTCGAAGAGGTGGTCGATGAGGGGCGTGGGGATTCCGGTTCCTGAATCGCGGACGGAAAAACGAACGTTGCTTCCATCGGTCGCCACGAGAAGCGACAGTCGTCGGCCGTGCGGTTTCACGAGCTCCATCGCTTCGCAGGCGTTGAGAATGAGATTGAGCAACACCTGCTGCACCTGTACACGATCCGCCAGGACAGGCGGGAGCTCGTGTCCGACGATCGCGTTCGCCGATACGCCACGCGAGATCAACTCGGCGTGCGACAGCTCGAGCACGTCCGCGACGAGTGCGGCGGCGTCGACCGGAATCACGCGGGTCTCTCCTCGGCGCAGCAGGGCGCGCAGTCGGCGAATCACCTGCGCCGCGCGCCTGTCCTCCGTCAGAATGTCGCCCAGCGCGGCGTCGATCTCCGGAAGGTCGACCGGGCGGCGTCTGAGGAGATGCCTGGCCGCCTCGGCATTGTTCGAGATCGACGTCAAGGGCTGATTGAGCTCGTGCGCGAGGGCGCCGGACAGCTGGCCAAGCGCGTTGACGCGCGCCAGGTGGGATAGCTCGCGGCGTTGCTCGTCCATCTGCAATTGCGCGTCGTGACGCGTGGTCACGTCGGCGCGCGTGACCACGGCGCCGCCGTCTCCCCGCTCGAGCGCTTCGATGCTGAGCGCATAGCGGCGATGGTTCATGTGATCGTCGTACTCCATCTCGACGCGGGTGACCTGGCGCGCGAGGACGCGCGTCAGTCCCGAGAGCGCCCGCGCGGCAATCGGGTCGCCGCGCTCGGCGCCGGCGCGGCACGCGTTCAGGTAGCTGCCCCCTATGCCGACCCTGTCGAAGGCGCCGGCGGCGGGGGTGTCGGCGAAGCGCCGCCACGACGCGTTGACCTCCACCACCACGGCTTGGGCGTCGAGAATCGCCACGTGGTCCTGGAGCGAACTCAGAAGCGCGCGGTGCAGCTGCACGACGGCGCGCCGCGCCCCGCCCACCGCCGCGATGCAGAGTACCGGAATGGCCGTGAGCAGCACGAAGAGCTGGAGCACGAGAATGTTCTCGTCGGCTGTCGATACGGCGAACAGACCCGTCCTTCGATCCGCGC
This sequence comes from uncultured Gemmatimonadaceae bacterium, assembly GCA_963757185.1. GTDB lineage: Bacteria > Gemmatimonadota > Gemmatimonadetes > Gemmatimonadales > Gemmatimonadaceae > JAQBQB01. Next base: position 89,750 of record CAVWQI010000010.1, on the reverse strand, counting down.
TCCAGATGGCGACGAACGTGACGGTGGTGAGCCCGAGGCACACCGCTCCCATGCCGAACCGCAACGCAGCCCAGATCAGCACCGGTAGCGGAGCGTACAGCAGCAGCGCCAACTGCCACCGGCTGGAGACGGGAACGAGAAACGCCAGGACCCCGCTCAGAATCAACGTCGCCGCGATCGCAACCGACTCCACGGCGCGCCTGCGACTTACGCGTGGCCGGTGCCACTTTGCGAGCTGACCGCCAAGGACCAACGTGGGAAGGATCGTGAGACCGGTGAGCGCGTTCGACATGAACCACGCGCTCCACGGCGGCCAGAACGTGGCCGATCCGCCGTGCAGCAGGACGTTCGCCGCGCCCAGGGTCGCGCCGACTGCCGGCGCGACGATCACGGCGACGACCGCAAACCGCGCGAGCGTGTCTACATCGTCGAGACGCAGCTGGCCCTTGAACGTTCGTTGCAGCACGAGGGTCGCGGTGAGCGAACGCGCGACGTTCGCGATGTCCGACAAGAGGACCCACGATAGGCTCCAATGAGGCCAACTCGACGCGAAGTGCGCGAGGGCGCCGACCGCGATGTACCAGATCCAGTCGCGTCGCGGCGTTAGGAGTAGCGCGGCCGTCAGTATCGCGTACGGCGGAAAGACCACCGCGCTCCCGATTTCCGGATAGCGTAGCGACGCTCCGACGAAATTGCCGAGCAGGACAATTGGCGCGAACAACAAGAGCCCGCGCCCGAGGCCGAGCGGCGCGGAGCCAGACGGATGCGCGGCCATTGGCTTCTCGCTCATCGATGTCGGTGCCCAACCGCACGCGAAGAAACCTGAGCGTAGCGGGCCGGTCTCGGGCGTGACGATACGACTTTGGTCGTATGTCCATCAACGCCCCGGGCCGGAAGGACCCGACGCAACCGTCGGGAGAACGCGGCTTCGCGGTCGGCGCCGAAGACCCCCGAGTATTCCGTCCATTTCGATCAGCTCGCCTGACCATCCGCGACGAGCGGGTCACCGCACGCCGTCGCCGGACTCGTTCCTCAGAAAAAGACTGGTTCCCTGTACGCCCCGAATACTTCCTCGAGCGTCGCGCGAATCTCATACAGCGTGCAGTAACGCCGCGCGCACTCCAAGATGTGCGGGAACACGTTCTCGCTTCCCTGCGCCGCGGTGCGAAGACGGTCGAGCGCCTGGTTGCACGCGGCGTTGTCACGCTCGGCGCGCATCTTGGCCATCGACGTCCGCTGCGACGCCTCGGCGTCAGCGCCGACCTTGAGGATCGGAATGCTGAGCTCGGGTTCGTCCGTGACGAATTCGTTCACACCGACGATCACGCGCCTGTGCTGCTCGATCTCCCACTGCTGGCGCGCCGCCGACTCGGCGATCTTGCGCTGGAACCAGCCGGTCTCGAGCCCGCGGACCACGCCGCCGACCGCCTCGATCTCCTCGAAGAGTGATTCCGCTTCACGCTCGAGCTGATCGGTGAGCGACTCGATGTAGTACGAACCTCCGAGCGGGTCGGCGACGTTTGGAACGCCGGTCTCGTAGGCGAGAACCTGCTGGGTGCGAAGCGCGACCTGCACGGCCTCTTCGGTCGGCAGCGCGAGCGTCTCGTCCATCGAGTTCGTGTGCAGCGACTGGGTTCCGCCCAGCACGGCCGCCAGCGCCTGATACGCGACGCGCACGACGTTGTTCATCGGCTGTTGAGCCGTCAGCGTGACGCCGGCCGTCTGCGAGTGAAATCGCATGATCCATGAACGCGGGCTGCGCGCGCGGTAGCGTTCCTTCATGTGACGCGCCCAGATGCGGCGCGCCGCGCGGAGCTTGGCGATTTCCTCGAAGAAATCGTTGTGGATGTCCCAGAAGAACGACAGCCGCGGCGCGAACTCGTCGATGTCCAATCCGCGCGCGATGCCGCGTTCGACGTACGTGAAGCCGTCGGCCAGCGTGAACGCCAGCTCCTGCGCCGCCGTCGAGCCGGCCTCGCGAATGTGGTAGCCGGAGATCGAGATCGTATTCCAGAGCGGCGCGTGCTTGGCGCCCCACTCGAAACAGTCGACGATGAGACGCAGCGCGGGCTCGATCGGGAAGCACCACGCGTGCTGCGCCATGTACTCTTTGAGGATGTCGTTCTGAATGGTGCCGCGCAGCTTCTCGGCCGGCACACCCTGCTTCTCGGCGGCCGCGACGTAGAACGCCCAGATGATGATCGCCGGTCCGTTGATCGTCATCGACGTCGACACGCGGTCGAGCGGAATGCCGTCGAACAGCACTTCCATATCCGACAAACTCGAGATCGCGACGCCCGTCTTGCCGACTTCGCCGAGCGAACGCGGATGGTCGGAGTCGTAGCCCATCAGCGTCGGGAAGTCGAACGCGGTGGAGAGTCCCGTCTGGCCATGCTCGAGCAGGAACTTGAACCGTGCGTTCGTGTCGCGCGCGCTGCCGAATCCGGCGAACTGACGCATCGTCCACAGCTTGCCGCGGTAGCCGGTGGGGTGGATGCCGCGTGTGAACGGATACGCGCCGGGAACCCCGAGGTTCTCGGCCGTCTGCGGATCGGCGTCGAGCGCCGTGTAGACCGCCTCGACCTCGCGCGCGGAATTCACGAACGCGATGTCGCGTACTTCTCCGGCCTCGTAGCGCCGCCGCCATTCGGCGACCTCGGCGCGCAAGCGATCGAGCTCCTCTCGATCGCCCGATGCGCGGTCGGTGAAATCTCGCGTCGACGTCATGACTCGTTCCGCGTTAGAAGGTTCACGCTGCGCGCCAGCAGTTCGTCCGCGACAGTGAACGGGTTCGTCGCGCCGGACTCCAGCGCGGCCAGCTGGCCATCCAGCCACTCGTTCGTGCCCGCGTTCTTCCACAGGCGGCTTCGCACCCGCATCTCAACGACGTCCTCGACGCGGTCGCGCAACCGGGCCCGGCGGCGCGCGCCCAGGGCTCCGCTCTTCTCAAGATAGCCCCGGTGCCGGTCGGTCGCCTCGAGAACCTCGGCGATCCCCTCCCCCTTCGATGCAATGGTTCGAATCACCGGAGGCGTCCAGACGTCGGGGTTGTCCTCGCGCGCCGCGGCGCGCGCAGCGCGCCGCGGATTCATAGAAAGGTCCACGCCATGGTGGGCCGGTACGTTGTGCATCGTCGCGCCCTGGCGAAGTCCGAGCATGAGCTCGAGGTCGTTGCGCACGCGATCGGCGCCGGGGCGATCCGCCTTGTTCACCACGAACACGTCGGCGATCTCCATCAACCCGGCCTTGAGCGTCTGGATCGAATCGCCGGACTCCGGCACGAGAACCACGACGCTCGTGTCCGCCGTGCGCGCGATGTCGAGCTCACTCTGGCCGACGCCCACCGTTTCGATGAGAATCGCGATCGAGCCCGAAGGCGTCGAGCACATCGGCGACTTCGCGCGTCGCGGCGGCGAGTCCCCCCAGCGAGCCGCGCGTGGCCATCGACCGGATGAACACCCCGGGGTCGAGCGCCACGGCCTCCATCCGAATCCGATCCCCGAGGAGCGCGCCGCCGGTGAATGGCGACGTCGGATCGACGGCGACGATTCCGACCGAGAGGCCGGCGTCGCGATAGGCGCGCGCGAGATGCACCGTGAGCGTGCTCTTGCCGGCGCCGGGAGGCCCCGTGATTCCGATGCGACGCGCGTGGCCCACGCGAGCGTGCAGCGAGGCGAGGATCCGATCGAAGCCCGGCCGGTGATTTTCGACGACGCTCACGACGCGCGCGAGCGCGGCCTTCCGCCCCGCGTCGAAGTCGGCGAGCAGCCGCGCGTTCCGGTCCAGCGCCGGGATGGTGGTCACGATCCGGCCGGCTTGGCGCCGCGAGGCGGCTCGGGCTCGTCGTGCTCGTCGCGAATGTCGCCGACCAGTTCCTCGAGCAGATCCTCGAGCGTCACGAGACCCAGCGCGTGGCCCGTTTCGTCGCGAACGATGGCGAGGTGCAGCCGCTCACGAAGCATGCGAAACAGTAGCTCGTTGCATGGAGCGCCGGGAGCCGAGAAAGCGACGGGCCGAAGGCGCGCTGGAACGTCGCCGTGCGCCTTGATGACGTCGAACGCGTGCACCATGCCGATGATCTGGTCGAGCGTCCCGTGGTAGATCGGCACTCTGCTGTAACGCGACTGCGCGATCTGCGCGGCGAGGGTCTTCGGATCGACGCCGTCCGGCAGCGCGAAAATATCGGAGCGCGGCGTCATCACGTCCTTCACGATCTTGCCGCTGAATTCGACGACGCCGCTGATGATGGCGATCTCGTCGCGCTCGCCGATGCCCTCGAGCTCTCCCTCGCGCAGGAGCTCTTGAATCGGGTCGCGCTCCTCGAGGGCGGGGACGGCCGGCGCCGGACGCACGACCAGCCTCGCCGCCCAGCGTCCGACGGCGACGAAGGGCATCATCAGCATCTCGGCGGTGCGCAACACCGGCAGTGTCGTCGCCGCGACCGCCGACGGCCAGCGTCGCGCGACGGCTCGCGGCACGAGCTGGCCGGCGAGCACCACGACTCCGGCGAACACGGTCGCGGCGAGAAGAACGCCCGCTCCCTGCCCGCTCATGCCGAGCGACATGCCGGCGACGACGAGCGTCAACGCGACGCCCGCTCCGGCCGCCGTGAGCAGCCGATGCGGCCGCTCGAGGTAGGTCACCGCGGCGACGGATCCGCGAAGACGTCGCTCGGCCCAGTGACGCAGCCAGATGCGACTCACGAGGCGCACGGCCGTGCCGCCGGCCGTGAGCAACGCCATCACGCCGAGCGCGATGAGGAGCGGCAGGGTGAGCGTCATTCGATCTCCGCCGTGCGGCGCGCCTCGAGGCGCTCGAAGTAGACGCGCTCGATGCGGCGCCGCCGCACCCGCTCGACGACGACGCGGAATCCCGAATGCGCCAGCCACTCGCCCGACCGGGGCACGCGGCGAAAGAGCGCGTAGACCAGCCCGCCCACCGTCGTCACGTCTTCGACGCCGAAGTCCGTCTCGAGACGCTCGGCCAGCTCGTCGATCGGCACGGTTCCGCTCACCCAGAATCGGTCAGCGCCCTGCTGCTCGATCGGCGGCTCCTCGACGTCGTACTCGTCCCGGATCTCGCCGACGATCTCCTCGAGGATGTCCTCGATCGTGATGAGCCCCGCGGTTCCGCCGTACTCGTCGCTGACGATGGCGATGTGCGTGCGGCTCGACTGAAACTCCCGCAGCTGCGCGTCGATGCGCTTCGAGATGGGAATGAACGTCGCGCGACGCACGAGCGATCCCCATCCGTTCGGCGGTTCCTCGTCCGCGACGATCACCGGCAACACGTCTTTCGCGTACAGGATGCCGACGACGTCGTCGATCGTCTCGCGAAACACGGGCAACCGCGCGTGCTCCGAGCTCCGAATGCGGTCGAGCGTCTCGGACCATGACGTCTCGGCTTCGATGCCGACCATGTCCACGCGGGGGACCATGATCTCCTGCACCTCCGTTTCCCCGAGCGAGAACACGCCGTGGATCAATTCTTCTTCCGCCGACGAGACCTCGGCCTCCGCCGCGACGACCTCGCGGAACTGCTCGGCCGACGTCTCACGATCTTCGTCGTCCGGCGGCGTCGGGGGAATCACCAGGTGGAGTACGCGATCGATGAGCTGGCCGAGCATCACCGCCGGGCTGAGGACGAAGCTGACGAGTCGCGTGAGCGGCTCGAATCGTATCGCGGCTTGCGCGTCCCCCTCGCCGATGGCGGGGCCCATGCCTTCAGCGATGACGCACACAAGCGTTGCCGCGATCACGATGGCCAGCACGCGGATGGGTGGCGAAGCCAGCGGAAGGCGCAACGCCTGGGCGAACGAGGCGCCCGCGACGACGTAAGCCAACACACGCGCCATCGACAGCGCGCGGTGGTCGCGCTCGCGGTCGGCGAACTCGGCGTCCCACACACTCGCCGTCTCCGACACGTGCGACACGAGGAGCGCGGAGTCCGCGGCGGCACACGCGCAGGCGACGAGCGTCGCGGTGACGCCGACGATCCAGGCGGAGATCTCGAGGATCACCGCGGGCGCTCCCGCGCGGTCAGACGCCGCACGATCTGCTCCTGACGCTTCCACATCGACGACTTCTCCCGCGTCGGCCCCTCGGGGTGATCGTACCCGAGCACGTGGAGCGTGCCGTGGACGACGAGTCGGAGCAGCTCCTCGCGCACGGATACTCCGCGCGCCGTCGCGTTCTCGCGGGCGATTTCAGGCGCGATGTACACGTCGCCGATCACCGCGTCGCGTGTGGAAGCCCGAGAAAACGAAAACGAAATCACGTCCGTCGCGCCGCGATGCCCGAGGTGCTGTCGATTGATCCGAGCGACGGCGCGCCGGTCGACGAGCGTGACCGATATGAGCGCGTTGCGCACCCTCTCGGCCCGGAGCACGGCGCGCGCGGCGTCGGCGAGTCGGGCGGCCGCGATGGGCGAGCGAACGCCGGACGCGGACACATCCACGTCGAGGCTCACGCCCGGGGCCGTGGCGAGTAGGGGTGACACACGCGCGGTCAGACCTGACTATCGGCCGCGTACGCGCGAACGATGTCGCGGACGAGGCGGTGGCGAACCACGTCCTGCTCCGTGAAGTAGTGGAATCCGATCCCGTCGATGCCCGGCAGGATTCGCTCGACTTGTATGAGTCCCGAGTCCTCACGCTTCGGCAGGTCGACCTGGGTCTTGTCGCCGGTGATCACCATGCGAGAATTCACGCCGAGCCGCGTCAACAGCATCTTCATCTGCATCGTGGTGGCGTTCTGCGCCTCGTCGACGATGACGAACGCGTCGCCGAGCGTGCGCCCGCGCATGAACGCGAGCGGAGCCACCTCGATCACTCGCTGCTCGAGCGCGCGCTGGACGCGCTCGAACGGCATCATGTCATCGAGCGCGTCGTAGAGCGGTCGCAGATATGGGTCGATCTTCGCCTGCATGTCGCCCGGGAGGAATCCGAGGTTCTCCCCCGCTTCGACCGCTGGACGCGCGAGCACGATCCGCCGCACCCGTTTTCGCGCGAGGGCATCGACCGCGGCGGCGACGGCGAGGTAGGTCTTCCCCGTTCCGGCGGGACCGATGCCGACGACGATGTCGTGCTCCTGGATCATCCGCAGGTACTCGGTCTGTCCCGGAGTCTTGGGCTGAATGATGCGGCGAACGCCGGGGAGCGCGATGCGCATCCCGTTGCCGCCGGCCGGCGCGCCCGGTGTTTCCTCGTCGTCGTCGTGGCGGTCCACGAGGTCACCCATGCGCAGCACGTCGTCTGGCGTCAGCTCCCGTTGCTGGCGGGCCGCTTCGATCATCCGGTGCGCGATGCCGGCGGCGCGCGCCACGAGCTCCGACGTGCCGGAGATCGTCAGCGTGTCGCCGCGCAGCGTGACGCGCGCCCCCGTGACGCGCGAGAGCTCCACGAGGTTGCCGTCATTGACGCCCGCCAGGGTGAGCGGGTCGGCGCCTTCGGTGGAGAGGCGTTCAGTCACCGCGCCGTCGGTCACGCCTTGGCGCCGGTGACGGCGATGTGAAGGTCCTGCAGATCCTCGGGCGGCACCGGTGCGGGTGCGCCCTCGAACAACGCGCGCGCCGCGGTCGTCTTGGGAAACGCGATCACGTCGCGCAGCGACCCGGCGCGCGCGAGCTGCATGGCGATCCGGTCGAACCCGAACGCGATGCCGCCGTGCGGCGGCGCCCCGGCCCGCAGTCCCTCGAGGAGGAAGCCGAACCGCGCGGCCGCCGTGGCGTCGTCGATGCCGAGCAGCGAAAAGACCTTGGCTTGGAGGCGCGGATCGCTCACGCGAATGCTCCCGCCGCCCAACTCGTTGCCGTTGAACACGCAGTCGTACGCCTGCGCCCGTGCGCGCTCCGGCGCGCTGTCCAGCAACGGCAGATCTGCGGGCATCGGCGAGGTGAATGGATGGTGGACGGCGCCGAGCGCGCCGGTTGCCGGGTCGCGGTCGAACATCGGAAAATCCATCACCCACAAAAAGTTCAATGCGGATTCCGGAATCAGGTTCATGCGACGGGCGACGTCCTGTCGGACGCGATCCAACGCGGGGCTGGACACACGATCCGGTCCGGCGACGAACAGCGCGAGCTCGCCCTCGGCGAGTCCGAGCTGCTGGTTCGCGCCGTCCGGGAGAAACTTCGCCACCGGCCCATCAAAGGCGCCGTTCACGAACTTGAGGCGCAGCAGTCCCGCCGCGCCGGCCTTCTTCGCCTCGGACTCGATCTCGTCGACCTGCTTGCGCGACAACGCCGCGCCGCCGGGCACGCGGATGCCGCGGACGCGGCCGCCCGCGTCGAGAGCGGCCGTCGTGATGGCGAAGCCGACGCCGCGAAATACGTCGCTCGCGTCGAAGATCTCGAGCGCGTATCGCGTGTCCGGCTTGTCCGACCCGTAGCGCTCCATCGCTTCGGCGTGTGTCATGCGCGGAAACGTCGCGGGAATCTCCATGCCCGCCTCTCGCCAGAGCGCGCCAATGAGCCCCTCGCTCAGGCGCAGAATGTCTTCCGCCTGAACGAAGGAAGCCTCGATGTCGATCTGTGTGAACTCGGGTTGACGGTCCTGCCGCAGATCTTCGTCGCGAAAGCAGCGCGCGATCTGGAAGTAACGGTCGAACCCCGAGACCATGAGCAGCTGCTTGTAGAGCTGCGGCGACTGTGGGAGCGCGTAAAACTCTCCGGCGTGCACCCGGCTGGGCACGAGGTAGTCTCGCGCGCCCTCGGGCGTGGGCTTGGTGAGAATCGGCGTCTCGATCTCGAAAAAACCGTTGTCGCTCAAATACCGTCGCGTCGCCTGCATGAGGCGGTGGCGCAGGACGATGTTCTCCTGGAGCTCCGGACGGCGCAGGTCGAGGAACCGATGGCGCAGCCGCAGTTCCTCGGCGGCGAGGTTCTCGTTGCGCGCCCGCGCGACGGGAATCGCCGGCGGCGTCGCCGGCCCGGCGACGGTCAGCGCCGTCGCGCGAAGCTCGACGTCTCCCGTCGAGAGCTCGGGATTCTTCATCGCTTCAGGCCGCGCGACGACTTCGCCCTCGACGAGGACGACTGTCTCGGGTCCGAGCGCCGCCGCCGCGGCGCATACATCGGCCGGACAGTGCTTAGGATCGAACGACACCTGCACGATCCCCGCGCGATCCCGGAGGTCGACGAACGTGAGGCCGCCGAGGTCGCGATTGCGGTGCACCCAGCCGCCGAGGCGCACACGCTGGCCTACGTCGGAGGCGCGGAGCGCTCCGCACAGGTGCGTGCGCAGGGTCGTTGCGAGATGGTTGTCGGTCATCGAAGAGTGAGTCGTCGGGGCAGCCGCTGCATCGACGTCGCGCCGCGAGGTCGAGCGCGCCGGAGGCTGGGCTATCGTCACGACGCGGCGTCGACGCGCGTCGGCGGTGTCGCGGCCCAGGCCCCGTCGTCCGGATCGTGCCGGGCGAGAAGCAGATTCTGCTTCGTCGAGTGGTTCATTCCAGTCCACGGAATGTACCCGGAGCGGGCCCGCGACGGTAGTGATTTTGCTTGACCGTCAGTGCGCCGTCCACTAACCTCAAGTATATGTCGCGCTTGACCTTCGCCGCGCTCGCTTCAGTGCTCGTCTCGGCGCCCGCGGTGGCCCAACGTGTCCCGGCGCGCGACCTCCTCGAGTTCCCGCTCGGATTGCTCGCCGATGCCCCGGCGTTGAGCACTCGCATGCCGGCGAGTCTCTGGAATCCCGCGAGCCGCTCCGCTGACTCGAGTGCTCGAGGCGAGATCGGTCTGGCCGGGCTCACCACGCCGCAGAACCAAGGCGCTCAACTCGGCATGATTGGCGGCGAATACCGAATTCGCCCCGGTCTTTCCGCCGCGTTGTCGTTCGCGCAAGCGTCGGTGAGCGACATCATTCACACCGAAACCGATCCGCAGTCCATTGGCGGCGAGATTCCATACGGCACGAGCCTCCTGTCGGCCGGCGTCGCGTTGACGCGACAGCATTCGAGTTTCGGCATTTGGTCCGCCGGACTCGCCGGGCGCTATCGGTGGGCGACGGTCGATCAGGATAACGGAGGCGCGTTCTCGCTCGACGGGGGCGTCATCGTCGACAAGATCCTCGGGACGCCGTTGCGCGGCGCCGCGTCGACATTCTTGTTCAGTCCCGTGCGATCCGACGAAGCGGCGACTTTCATGGCGGCAATCGATGCGCCGTTGTTGCGCCGGGACTCGACCGTCGTGCGCGTCGGCTACTCCGCATCGGTCACTCAGTCCCGCGGTCGCGACGACTATGTGTTCACGAGCGTCGACTATCGCTGGTTCAACGCCACCGGCGGGTTCGATTGGTCGACGGCCTTCGGCGACCAGGACCGCCGAATGCGGCTCGGCATCGGTCTTCGGTATGCGTCCTACGTCGTGGCGGTCGGCCGTGAAGACGGTGCGGCAGGCCTCGGGGCGAACTACCAGTTCCTCGTGACGCGGACGATTCCATGACGACCGCCCCGGTGAGTCCTCCAGCGGGATCGCGCGTGAATTTGCTGAACTTCTCGCCGGCCGCGGCTCAGGCGCAGCTGGCGGCATTTCTCGCGCGCGCCGGCGAGCCGAAATACCGCGCCGCGCAGATCGCCCGGAGGCTCTGGCTGAATCCGGCGCCGAGCTTCGAGCAGATGACCGAGCTGCCGAAGGCACTCCGCGAGTCGCTGGGTACGGCGTTCGACCTGCCCCGGCTCGAGATCGCGGCGCGGCAGAAGTCGTCCGACGGAACGGAGAAGTTCCTTTTCCGTCTGGCCGACGGCGAGGCGATCGAAAGCGTCGCGATTCCGGAAGGCGATCGCGTCACTCTCTGCATCTCGTCCCAGGCTGGATGCGCACTGCAGTGCGCGTTCTGCGCGACCGGCGCGATGGGTTTCAGCCGGAACCTCTCGACGTTCGAGATCGCGGGTCAGGTGCGCGAGATGCGCCTCCTCAATCCGCCGATCGACATCACGAACGTCGTCTTCATGGGCATGGGCGAGCCGCTCATGAATTGGAAGGCCGTCGACGGCGCGCTCACGGTCCTCAACGATCCCGCGGGCCTCGGGATCGGCGCGCGTCACATCACGATTTCCACGGTGGGCATACTCCCCGGGATCGTCGCGCTCGGCGAGCGTCCGGAGCAGTTCCGCCTGGCCATCTCGATCCACGCGCCGAGCGACTCGCTGCGGCGCGAATTGATGCCGATCAACACGAAGTACCCGCTCGCTGAAGTGATCCGCGCGGCGAAGGTCTTCGACCGGCGCGTCACTTTCGAGTACGTGATGCTCGGCGGCGTGAACGACGGGCCGGAGCACGCGATCCAACTCGCGGCGCTCGCCCGTGAGTGCCGCGCTTTCGTCAATCTGATTCCTCTGCACCCCGGCGGCGCGCGCGGCTTCACCCCGACGAGCGCCGACGGCATTCGTGTCTTCGCGCGCGAGCTGCGCGACGCGGGCGTCGAAGTGGCGGTGAGAAAGAGCCGCGGAGTGGACATCGCCGCGGCGTGCGGACAGCTACGGGTGGAGCGCCTCGGCAGGCGGCCGCCAGGACGACCCGATCACGACGGCGATATCCAGGTAGCGTGAGCTGTCGCTGCGCGCCTGAATGCGCGCCGGCGGAAACAAGGACGCCACTCGCTTCGCCCACTCCGGGTGCCCGGAGAGATCGAGTACGAGCGTCGTGTCCGCCTGACCGCTGGTGGTGCCCGTCTCGACGACGTCGAACCCGCGGTCTCTCAGCAGGATCGTCGCGCGGCGCGCCAGTCCGCGGACGCGCGTTCCGTTGAGCACCTGGACGCGGACGCGAACGCCCTCGGGTGCGACGTCTCCCGACCGCGTCGGAGCGGCCGGCGCGGGTCGTCGCGAGCGCGACAGCGCGACAGCGCCCGCTCCCACCGCCATCAAGAGGACGACGCTCACGACGATCCAGCGACGGCTCATCGGACCTCGTTCCACAACCCGACCGTCTCCGGGAAGAGTGTGAATCCCTCGCGCAGCGCGTGCTCAAGCCGTGTGCGCAGCACCTGCCGGAAGACGCCGTCGAAATCGTGCGACACTTGCACGGCGAGAAACGAGCGATAGCTCTTCAAAAAGCCGCGCCCCGGCTCGAGGAAGTCCGCCATGTACAGCGCGCGTCCCGCGCGATCCCAACGCGGCGAGCCGACCGTGTGGTAGCGCACCGCCTCGAGCAGTGACGCGCTCGTGTTGCCCTGCGACTCGAGCAAGCTCGCCACGGCCGGGCCGTGGAGCAGTTCTTCCTCTCGCTTCTCGTCGCCCGACAGTCGGCGGAGCTCTGATTCCGGCGCGTCGCGAAGCGCGTCGTGAAGAAGCCCGGCGTCTCGCCACGTCCGCCGCTCATCCTCGCCGATCTCGAGCTCGTCGGCCCATCGCATGAGCAACGCCACGACGCGGCTGATGTGCCCCTTTCGCTTCTCGGTCACGCACGCCCAATCGGGCATCACGAGGCGCGACTCGCCGACCTGTTGCGTCATCGGTTCTCCCGAAGCTCGGCGAGCTCGCGCTGCCAGAACGGTCGATCGGCCAACCCCGGATGCGGAATCTCGAGATCTGTCTCGCTTGCCGTTTGCGCGTCGAAGCAGACGATGTCCAGGTCGAGTGTCCGCGACTCCCAGCGCTCGCGCCGCGCGCGACCCTCGCGCTGCTCGATCGCCTGGAGCCGACTCAATAGCTGCCGCGGCGTGAGCGACGTCTCGAGCGCCACCATCTGATTCAGGTACATCGGCTGATCCAGTTGGCCGAGCGGAGCCGTCTCCTCGATCGATGACTCGCCCACGACGCGGCTCGACGGAAGCTGCGCGATGGCGTCCCGCGCGCGCGACAGGTGTTCGTGGCGGTCGCCCAGATTCGATCCGAGCGCGATGTATGCCACGTCACGCATCGGCTCGGCGTTCGACGACCACCTCGGCGTACGCCAGCGGCCCCGGAAGCGCGACGTGCGGCTTGCGCACCGCGACGCGCGCCAACCGGACGCGCGGCGAATGGTCGAGTACCGACTTGGCGACGCGCGTGGCGAGTCCTTCGAGAAAACTCGTCTGTCCGGCGACGGAACTGGCGCACAGCGAGTAGAGCTCGCGGTAGTCGATCACGCCTTCTCCCGGCGCCACCGTCACCGTGAGGTCGATCTCGATCGGCTGCGGGATGTCCCGCTCGTGCGGCAGGATGCCGACGAGCCCATGGAAGCGCATCGCGTGCAGTGTGATCTCGACGTCCCCCGCCCCCTCGGACGTGCCGGTGGACGGCGCGGACTTGCCGGCGCGGCGAATCACGCGGCGTCGATCGCCGCGCGCAGCGACGACGTGAGGGCGACAGCCTGCGAAACGCTCTCCCCGGCGGCGCGGACGATCGCGCTGCCCACGACCACGCCGTCGGCGATCGCCGCGACCCGCGCCGCCTGCTCGGGACGCGAGACGCCGAAGCCCACGCACACCGGGAGCGACGTCGCCTCTCGAAGCCGGCGCGCCGTGGCCGGAAGTTCCGCCGGGAGATCGTCGCGCGCTCCAGTCACGCCGAGCCGGCTGATGAGGTAGACGAATCCGCGTCCGTGCTCGCCGATCTCCCGCATGCGCTCGACTGGCGTCGTGGGCGCGACCAGTCGGATGAACTCGAGCGGTCCCGCGCCGATGCGCGCTTCGCGTTCCGGATCGGCGCCGACCGGGAGATCGGTGAGTAGAAGTCCGCTCATGCCGGCTTGGGCCGCGCGAACGAGCGCGTCGTCGCCGGCGGCGAGGATGGGATTGAGATAGCTGAACAGCACCAGCGGCACGCCGACGTTGGCGCGGGACGCCAGCTCGAGCAGCTTGTCGAAGTTCATTCCCAGCTCGAGCGCGCGCTGTGAGCTGGCTTGAATCACGGGACCGTCGGCCATCGGGTCGGAGAACGGCAGCCCCAGCTCGATGACGTCCGCGCCGGCCTCCTCGAGGCCGCGAATCAGCTCGACGGTCCGCTCCGCGTCCGGATACCCGGCCGTGATGTACGGAACCAGCGCGCGCCGCTTGCGCGCGCGCAGCTCGGCGAACCGCCGCGCGATCACGTCAGACGAAATAGTCGCCGATCCGGATGCCATATCGTTGCGGGTCTTCGGTCTTGATGATCGTGCGAAGATACACGCCGTCCGCGTTTCTGTCGGCGAGGTCGGCGAGCGCCCCGGAATGCGACAGGTTGCCGAGCGGGTCGGCGATGATGCGAACGATGGGGCGCGAGAGCATGTCGGCGATCGGGTTGACCGCGTGAACGATCGCCAGCTCGAACGTGTCGAGGACGACCAGCGTACCGACCGGGTACACGCCGGTCAGATTGATGAACGCCTTGAGAATGACGGGATCCATGCCGCGCCGCGGGTTGTCGCGCATCTCGCGCATCACCTCGGCCGGACTCCACGGAACCGTCTGATAGACGCGCCGCGAGGTGGCCGCATCGAAGCTGTCGGCGATCGCGACGATCTTGCTGAACACGCCCATCTTGCGCGGGTGCGTCGTACGGGGATACCCGCTCAGGTCGAGCTTCATGTGGTGCTCGTACGCCACGACCATCGAGCGGTAGGGCAGCTCCTGCGCGCCGCGTATCTGGAACAGCGCGAACACGCCGAGCCAGGGGTGCGCCGCCATTTGCACCCACTCCGCCTCGGACAGGCCGTCGGCCTTTGTCAGCAGCGCCTGCGGCACGCGCGACTTGCCGATGTCGTGGAACAGCGCGGCCATTCCGAGATCGTAGAGCTGGAGCTTGGTGAGCCCCAACCGTTTTCCAAGGGCCACGGCGAAGATGCAGACGTTCACGCTGTGCGTGAACGTGTACTCGTCGTAGTCCCGCAACGTCGTCAGCCCGATGAGCGACGTCTCTTCGTTGAGGATCTGATCGACGATGCCCTGCACCACGCGCTTGACCTTCTTGATGTTCGCGCTGGCGCCCATGCGCACGGACGTCATGAGGTCGCGAGTCGCGGCGACCGACTGCGCGTACGTGCGCTTCGCGCGCTCCTTGTTCTTCTCGAGGTCGTCGTCGTGCTGATCGGTCGGCGGCGTCAGCGTGAAGACCGTGACGCCGGCCCCCGACAGCTTTTCGATGAGCTGGTCGTAGCGCGCGGACGGGTCGTCGATGCTCGGCGCTTGGAGCAGCGACAGAAAGATGAGCCAATCCTTCGCCTGGGCGTTCGGCCCCAGCGTGATGCTGCCGATCCCGGCGCCGCGAAAGAGCCCGAGGAGGTGGCTGAAGCTCGCGAAATTGTCGAGGTCGAGTCGAAGGCGCGTCTCGTTCACGAAGATGAATTCGCCCGACATGCGCAGCTCGAGCTCGCCGGCCAACTCGATCAAGCTGTGGCCCTGGGCGGTGACGTCGGCGAGCGCCTTCTGCACGGCGGCGTTCTCCACCGGATAGAGCTTTACCGCGCGAAGCGCGCCGTATAGCGCGAAGATCAGCTGCCGCCCGGCGCGGCGAACCTGCGCGTCGCTGACGGAGTCGTTCGCCTGCGTCGCCTGGGTCGCCGTCGCGCGCGTCGGCGCTGTCACCGCGCGGCTCCGGTCTGGCCGCGGAGCGCGCGGGTCACCGCGTTTCGCACGACCACGTCCTTTTCGCCGGCTGCTTTCCGCAGGGCTTCGAGCGCCTGTGGGGATCCGATGCGGCCGAGCGCCATGGCCGCGCAGGCACGCAGCTCGTCGTCCTCGCGACGGCCGAGGAATCCACGCCCGTTGAGAATTCCGTCGCAGAGCGCGATGGCCGCGTCGCCGGCGACCGCGCCGTACGCCTCGAAGAACGCCATGCGTTCGGTGAGGTCGGCATTGCGGACCTTGCCCTTTACGGCCGCCTCGAGGCGGGCCGCCGCCGGACGATGCGGCTGCGCCGCGTATGCACGCGCGGCCCCGACTCGCACTTCACGGTCGTCGTCGTCGAGCGCGCGCTCGAGCGCTTGGAGCGCGCCGGGCGATCCGATCGACGACAGCGCCGTCACGGCGACCTGGCGTCGCTCGACGTCGCCGCTCGCGAGCACTTTCGCGAGCTGCTGTACGGCACCCTGCGCCTTGAGCCCGCCGGAGCGCCGAATCGCCTCGAGCGACACCTCGGGATCCGGCGAGTCGATGAGCTTCACCAACTGCGCGGTGTTCGCCGAAGCCAATCGCTCGGCGGCCGATTCGAGCACCGGACGCAGACGCTCGTTGCGCGTCCGATTGAGCCATTGAAATACCGTCGCGAGCGCCGCGGGCTGCAATTCGGCGAACAACGCTTCGAGATCCTCTGAGGGCGGAAGCTCGGGCGCGTCGTCGAGCGACTGCAGGAGTTGGGCGAGCGTATCCGGCGCGCTGAGGCGAACCGGCAACTCGGCGAGCCGCTGCTTGTGCTCGGGTGTCAGGTCGCGCGTACGTGCCAGCGACGCCTGCGCTTCTCGGAGCACGAAAGCCGCGCCGAGGAAATGCCCGCCGACGAGGAGGTAGGCCATCAGCGTGTGGACGTTCTCGATCGCCTCGGACCGCACCGCTGGCTCGGTCTGCCCGTCGACGATGTCGAACAGCGCGGCGATCACGTTCGCGCGCAGGTCCTGCTGGTATTCGCGAGAGATCTCGCCCTGCAGGTACTCGATCTCCGGTTCGTCGAGGAAGTAGAGCGTAGAGTCGAAGTCGGCCATGTTTACGACCGACGCGACGCTCGTTTCCGGCGGCGGTTGGTGTGCCGCGTTGGCGATTTCCTCCGGGCTCGCCGGTGTCACCTCGGTGCCGTCGGCTGGCTCGCCGCCTCCGATGTCGTGGAGCAGATCGATGTAGCGGTACTTCAGGTACGTGAAATCCGCTTCCCACATCATGGCGACGAGGTCGTCGTCATCCGGCTGCGCGTGGCGTGCGCGTTGGACGATCTCGAGGAGCTTGACGAACTCCGTGTCCTCGAACCCGCGTGCGATCGTGATCTCGCGCAGACCGTCCTTGTAGAGCAGCCACGCCAGATTGTCGGCGTTTTTTTCGGTGTTCGAATCGCCCGAGACGACGACGTCGTGCCATCGCAGGTCCGTCTCCCCGATCGCGAGGGAGAACTCACCTGTATGCTGCCAGATCGGACGAAACCCGGCGCGCAGCGCGTCGATCGCCCCGCGGTAGATCGGGTTGTTGGGCAGGTAGAGCTGGTGCGCCCGTCCCGCTTTCGCGATCAGCCGAAGCCACTCCTCGATCGGAGCCGGCGCGAACGGCGGTTCGGCCGCGTCGGGAGGGTTCGGCGTGGTCTTCAGCGCGGAGGCGGGTGGCGACGAGGGCGACGTCACTTTTCCAGAATGCCCATCGCGCTGACCTGCGCGACGTCTTTGTCGCCGCGACCACTGACGCAGAGCAGCACCGGCTCATCGCGCTTCCAACGGCCGCGTTGCGACGCGATCCAACTCACGGCGTGTGCCGTCTCGAGCGCCGGAATGATTCCCTCGAGGCGGCTCAGGAGTCCGAAGCCCTCGAGCGCCTCGGTGTCCGAGACGGCGACGTACCGGGCGCGCCCCGTGTCCTTCAGGTACGAGTGCTCGGGGCCCACGCCAGGATAGTCGAGGCCCGCGGAGATTGAATGCGCCGGGTGAACCTGTCCGTATTCGTCCTGCAGCAAATAGCTGAGCGAGCCGTGCAGCACGCCCGGACGCCCGCGCGCAAGCGATGCAGAGTGTCGCTCCGTGTCGAGTCCCTCGCCGGCGGCCTCGACGCCGACCAGCTCGACGTCGCGATCCTCGACGAACGCGTGGAACGCGCCCATCGCGTTCGAGCCGCCGCCGACGCACGCGACGACGGTCTTCGGAAGCCGGCCCGCGCGCTCGAGCATCTGCGCTCGAGCCTCTCGCCCGATCACCGATTGGAAGTCGCGCACCATGCGCGGGTACGGCGCCGGCCCCACCACGGATCCGATGATGTAGTACGTGTCGTTGACGTTCGTGACCCAGTCGCGAATCGCCTCCGTGGTGGCGTCCTTGAGCGTGCGCGTGCCGCTCGACACGCCGACGACCGTGGCGCCCATGAGCCGCATGCGGAAGACGTTCAGCTCCTGGCGCCGCATGTCCTCCTCGCCCATGTACACGACGCATTCGAGCCCGAACCGCGCGCAGACAGTCGCCGTGGCGACCCCGTGCTGACCCGCTCCGGTCTCCGCGATGATGCGCCGCTTTCCCATTCGGCGGGCGAGCAGCGCCTGCCCGACCGTGTTGTTGATCTTGTGCGCGCCCGTGTGGTTCAGGTCCTCGCGCTTGAGCCACACCGGAGCGCCCACGTGTTCCGAGAAACGCGGAGCCTCCGTCAGCGCGGATGGGCGGCCGACGTAGTTCGCGAGCATCTCCTCGAGCTCCGCCACGAAGCTCGGATCGCTGCGCGCTTCGTCGTACGCGCGCTCGAGCTCGTCGATGGCGGGAATCAGCGTTTCGGGAACGTATCGTCCGCCGAACACGCCGAATCGGTCGCTGGCGCGCGTCTCAATCGTGGTCGCGGTCATTTGGTCGATCCAGCCCCTGCGGCGTCGCGGAACAGACGCATTTGATTGTGATCCTTGATCCCGGGCGCGGACTCGACCCCCGACGACACGTCGACGACGTCCGGAGCGAGCGCGGCGATCGCCCGCGACAGATTGGTCGCGCGCAGGCCCCCCGCCAGTATTACGCGCTTTCCCTCGCGCAGCCATCGCACGGTCGTGGCCAACGCGTTCCAGTCGAACGAGACGCCCGATCCGCCCGGAGCGTTCGCGACGTACGAATCGAGAAAAAGGATGTTGGAATCGGAGACGACCCACATCGCTCCGGCGGGTAGCTCGCCGCCGGCGATGCGAATCACCGGCCACACCTCCGCTTCGACGGACCGACGAATTTCGCCGACGCGGTCGGGATCGAGCGCGCCGTGCAGCTGCACCGCGCGCAGCGAGAGTCGCCGAGCGATTCGCGCGATTTCCGACGGCGCCTGATCGCCGAACACGCCCACACGGCCGACGTCGCGCGGGACGTCGGCCAACACCTCGGCCGCCCTGTTTTCCGTCAGCAGTCGCGGACCGCCGGCGAAGATCACTCCGACGTATGCAGCTCCCAACTCGGCGGCCGCGACCGCGTCCTCGGCGCGCGTGAGACCGCAGAACTTGACGGCTGGCCCCACGGGAGACTCAGAGGCCACGGGGATGCCTCGCGACGTTCGTGAGGCCACGGACGGCGGCGCTGGGATCTGCCGCCGCCGACACCGCCGAACCGACGAGCACCGCGTCGGCTCGCGCGTTGGCCGCCCGCTCGACGTCGCTTCTCGCGCTGACCCCGCTCTCGGCGATCGCGACGAACCGCGTCGGAATGCTCGCGATCAGCTCCTCGGCGCGGCCGGCGTCGATGATCAGCGTCTCCAGGTTGCGGTTGTTTACCCCGATGCTCGTCACCGCGCTGCTCGCCGCGGCCGCGTCGACGGCGCGGTGAAGCTCTTCGGCGTCGCGTACCTCGAGGAGCACCTCGAGGCGCAGATCGTCGGCGACGCGAACGAGTTCCGTCAGTTGATCCTGCGGCAGTGCGCGAACGATGAGAAGCGCGGCCGACGCGCCGATCGCCTTCGCCTCGAGAAGCTGAATCGGATCGACGTGAAAGTCCTTCTTTAGGACGGGAAGACGCACCCCATCGCGAACGGCGACCAGGTCCTGGACCGAACCGCCGAAATGGTCCGGCTCCGTGAGCACGGAGATGGCGGCGGCGCCGCCATCCGCGTAGGCGGCGGCCTGGTCCGCAGCCGAAATCCCCGGATTGATCCAGCCCTTGGACGGCGAGCGGCGCTTCACCTCGGCGATCACCGCTACGTCGCGTCGCCGAAGGGACTCAGCGAACCGAAGGGGTGCCGGGATGTCGGCGGCTGCTTGCTCGAGCTCGCTTCGACGCGCCGCGAGCGCGTCGGCGCGACGACGCGCTTCCTCGACGAGGCGTCCGAGGGTGCCCCCGGGGGCGGTCCAAGCAGTCGATGCTTGCACTTCGGTACCTATTCGGATATCCTAGGATTCGGGTCTTCTTCGGTGAATCGGGTTCAGGAGACCTTCAACCCGACTGAACAGGTCACTGTCCATGCCGCTCACGAAGCGCCAGCGCGAAATACTAAACTACCTCACGGCGTACACCGAGCAAAACGGCTTCGCGCCGAGCTTCGAGGAGATCGCCGAGAACTTTGATTACAACTCGCTCGCGACGGTCCACGAGCACCTGACGAACCTCGAGCGCAAGGGCTACATCAAGCGAAGCTACAACGAGAGCCGCGCGATCGAGATCCTGCCCAGCGAGGCGACGCCGCGGGCGATCGAGCTTCCGCTGTTGGGCGCCGTCGCGGCGGGCGTTCCGATCGAGGCGCTCGAACACGGAGAGACTCTGACCGTGCCCGAGGCGCTGATCGGGAGGTCCGGCAGCCACTACGTCTTGCGAGTCCGCGGCAACTCGATGATCGACGAGCAGATTCGCGACGGCGACTTCGTGGTCGTGAACGAGCGTCAGCGGGCTGACAACGGCGAGATGGTCATCGCCATGCTGCACGGCTCCTCGGCGACGGTGAAGAAGTTCTTCCGCGAGCGGGACGGCCGCATCCGCCTCCAACCGGCCAACGACACGATGCAGCCGATGTACGTCCACGAGAACGACATCACGATTCAGGGGATAGTGGTTGGCGTCCTGCGGCGGTACTGATCAGCCCCCGACTCGTCCCACCGCCCTCGTCCCAGTTCCCCGCACCCCGTCGCCGCACTCCCGCCCCTCAGCTGGACTCAGCTCCGCGAAAACGCAGCCCGCAGTCGCTCCAGCGCGACGAGCCCCGCGCCAGACTTGATCGCCGCGCTCGCCGAGGCGACACCGTCGTCGAACGTCGGCGCGACACCTCCTACATAGAAAGCGGCGGCGGCATTGAGAACGACGGCCGCGGTCGACGGCGCGTTGCCCGCGCCTCTGAGAACGTCGAGCACCGTGGCCGCGTTTTGCGCCGGCGGACCTCCCGCGATCTGGTCGACTGACCCGGAGCCGAATCCGTATTTCTTCGGCGTGATCTTCCACTCCGTCATCGCGCCATCCCGAATCTCGATCACTGCGCTGTCGGCGAACGGAGAGATCTCGTCCATCCCTTCCCCGTGCACGACGAGGGCGTGAACCGCGCCGAGCTCGGCGAGCGCCCCCGCGATCAGCGGGAGACGTCTCGCGTCCGACACTCCGACTACCTGCCGTCCCGCGCCAGCCGGGTTGGCCAACGGCCCGATGAGATTCATGACGGTGTGAACACCGAGCTCTCGCCGCACGGGGCCTACGTGCCGCATCGCCGGGTGCATCAGCGGCGCGAACATGAAGACCACGCCGGCGTCGGCCAGTGCGGCGGCCATCGTCGTCACGGGAGCCTCGATCGAGACGCCGAGTGCTTCGAGTATGTCGGCGCTCCCGCACTGCGTCGTGAACGACCGGTTGCCGTGCTTTGCCACGCGAATTCCGCTGCCGGCGGCTACGAGCGCGGCGGCGGTGGAGATGTTGAACGTGTTGATCGAACCGCCGCCTGTCCCGCACGTATCGACCAGCTCGTCCGGGCGTTCGGCGGGCAAATGCACCATGGCGCGTCGAAAGGATCTCACGACCGCCGCGAGCTCCGCCGGGGTTTCACCGCGGACGCGTAGTCCGATGAGGAGCGCCGCGATCTGCGCCGGCGTCGCGTCGCCGCTCAGAACGACGTCGAAGGCGGCCGTCAGCTCCCGCGGGTCGGCGGCTTCTCCCGCGGTGAGACGACGAACGGTGGAAAGAAGCGCGTTTGGCGACGAACTACCGGACACTGAGCGCCTCGACGAGGCGTTCCGGCAGTCGAGCGTGTGAGGCGACGATGGAAATCACGAGACCGAGCAGGCGCACGCGGTCCACATCCTCTTCGCTGAAGATCCCCTGCATGGCGCGGTTTGCCACGTTCACGACGCCGACCAGCTCGTCGTGATAGACCAAGGGGAAGCTAATGAACGAGCCCGTCGTGAAGTGTCCGTCCTGGAGGAGCGGGTGTGTGTGGGCCTCGGTGGCATCGCGGACGAGCACGGGTTCGCGGGCCTGCGCGACGCGGCCGGCCACGCCCTGCCCCATGGCGACGCGCAGTCCCTCCATCACGCCCGGAGCGACGCCTTTCGCGGCCGCGATGTAGAGGCAGTCTCCTTCGGGCGTCCGGAGCATCAACGAGCATCGGTTCGCGTGCATCTCGTCACCGACAAGAGAGAGCAGTCCGTCGGCAAGCTGGCGTGGATCGTCGGTTGAGGCGTCGAGGGTCAAAACCTTGTCGATCAAATAGATAGTGCGTGTCTTCTGACGCACTGCTTCACTTCGCCTATGGAGCTCGACGTGCGCCTTCTCCAGTTGCTCGACCGCGGATGCCACGGTGGCGTCGACCACCTCGGCGCGCTTGAGCGCGCGACGCGCGTCCTCGGTCGCGCGCGCCAGCTCGCGTTCGAGCGACACGACCCGCGCTGAATCCGCCTCCGCATCAGCGGGCGCGCTGCTCGCGGCTGTGAGACGGCTCTCCAACTCGCCGAGCCTCGCTTCGTACTCGCCGTGCACTCGCTGCGTGACGTCCTCGAGGGTGCGCACCGCTTCCTCGCGAGCGCCGCGCTCGAGAAACCGAAGGTAGGCGAGCTCGAACAACGCGATCGCGGGAAGAAACCGCTCGGCCGTTCTGGCGCCGAAGAGCTTTCGCGTTTCGTATAGAACGAGAAGCGCCGTCAGATGTCCGTCGAAACGGAGGCCCCGGACGTTCAGCCATCCGGTTTCGCCGAAAGACGGAATCTGGAAGAGGCGCGCGAACTCATCGCTCGAGTCGGCGAAATCCACGAACTGCCCGCCCGCGCCGATAGCGGTCCGCTCGCGCGTCGGCAGGTGATCGAACGTCGTGTCGAGCGAAACGCGCTCGGCGCCCGACGCCGTCAGCAGCACTCGTTCGCCGAGCATCTCGCGCCGCTCGTCGAAGTGCACGAGCGCGAGGCGGGCTACGCGGTCGACTTCCGAGAGTGCCTCACCGAGCGCGGCGAGCGCGGCGTCCGCGTCGGCCGAGACGGTCAGTGCGTGCGCGAGCGATGAGAGCGTTCGTGGGGGCATCGAGAAACGAAACGGGCCAGTGGTGGGAGGTGTCTGTACGTCAAGTCAAGCGTGTGTAACGTGAGGCGCCTCCACACTATGACGCGCGAGCGCGTTGCTTGACACACTCTCGGGTTTCCCTAGCTTTCCTGCGATGGCCGAACGCACCGTGCGACTCGTGTTGCACTATGACGGGGCCGGATTTAGTGGATGGCAGCGCCAACCGGAGACGCGCACCGTCCAGGGCGTTTTGGAAGCGGCGTTGGAGCGCCTCATGGGCGCCGGAATCGCCGCCCTCGGCTCCGGCCGGACCGATGCAGGGGTCCACGCACGAGGACAGGCGGTTGGCGTTCGAGTGGCGGAGCGATGGAGCGTTCAGGAACTGCGGCGTGCCCTGAACGCCGTGCTACCGCCGGACGTCTGGGTCGCGGCGGCGACCGAGATGCGAAGCGAGTTTCATGCGCGCTACAGTGCGGTGAGCCGGCGGTACAGTTACTACGTCGGCACGGATGACGAAGCTCATTCCCCGTTTCGTGGTCGGTACGAGCTGGCGTTCGGGCAGCCCCTGAATCGGAGCGCTCTGGATGTCGCTGCCGCCCGCATCGAGGGTGAGCACTGTTTTCGGGGCTTTGCCGTTCGCGGTACCGCGCCCCCGCACGACGATCACCGCTGTCGCGTGACTCGAGCCCGCTGGCGTGATCGCGCCGGCGGGGGGGGCTGGTGTTCGAGATCGAAGCCAACCGATTCCTTCATCACATGGTGAGATTTCTCGTCGGGACGATGCTCGACGTCGCCACGGGCCGACGACCCGCCGCCGACGTGGCACGCCTGCTGAACGCTGACACGAACGAGGACGCATCGCCGCCGTCTGCGGCGCACGCGCTATTCCTCGATGACGTGGTGTACCCGCCGGAGCTCTATCTCGAGCCGGCAAGGACCGCCGTATGAAGTCGCACGCGCTTCGTCTGGTGCTGCTCGCCGCCGTCGTCGGTTGCTCGCCTCCGCGGGACGCATCGAAGGCGCAGTCCTCCGCCGAGTCGTCGGCCGGAAGGCTCGCGAGCGCCATCCCCGCGGCGCAGTCGTCCGCTCAGGTCTCGGCGTCGAGACAGAACGCCATCACGAACGCGGTCGCCAAGATCTCGCCGTCGGTCGTGACGGTGCAGACGGAACAGGTCAACCAGACTCCGCAGGATCCGTTCGACTTCTTCTTCGGCCGGCAGCAGCCGCGCACGTCGGCGGGGCTCGGTACCGGCTTCGTCGTGAGGCCGGACGGCGTGATCGTCACCAACGCTCACGTCGTCGCCGGCGCGACGAAAGTTTCCGTCATGCTGCGCGACGGGAGCGTCTATCCCGCGAAGGTCCTCGGATCCGACGACGCGAACGACATCGCCGTGCTTCGCATCGACGCGAAGAATCTTTCCGACGCGAAGCTCGGCAACTCGAACGCGCTCGTCATCGGCGAGTGGGCGATCGCCATCGGCAACCCGTTCGGCTTCTACCTCGGCAACAGCGAACCGAGCGTGAGTGTCGGCGTGATCAGCGCTACCCAGCGCAACCTCATCGCGCCGGGCGAAGGACAGGCCTCCTACTTCGACATGATTCAGACCGACGCGGCGATCAATCCGGGCAACTCCGGCGGACCGCTCGTCGACGCCGACGGCGAAGTCATCGGCGTGAACAGCAGCATCTTCTCGCCGAGCGGCGGGTCGATAGGGCTGGGGTTCGCGATTCCGATCAACCGCGTCGCGCGCGTTGTGGACGATCTGATCAACCACGGCTCGATCCGCAGCCCGTGGATCGGCGTGCATCTTCGGCAGTCGAACTCCACGAATCCACGCGACGTCATCACGCAGGGCGCGTTCATCGCGAGCGTGGAGCCGGGATCTCCCGCCGCCAAAGCCGGCCTCCAGCCGGGGGACGACATCCTTCGCGAAGGGAGCCGCGTCATCCACAATCCTTTCGACTGGCAGGCGGCCCTACTCGACCTGCGCGTCGGGCAGCCGGCGCGGTTGCACGTGAAGCGCGCCACCCGCGAATTCGACGTCGATGTCGAGGTTTCCGACCTTCCGGAGGTGTCGGCCCCGAAGGTTCAGGTGCTGCGCGAGCTGAGCCTCGTCACCGTCACGCCGTCGATCGCTTCGGAGCACGGCCTGCGCAGCGCGCGCGGCGCGCTCGTGTACAACGTCAGCCAGACGGTTTCCGACCAGACCGGACTGCAGACGGGCGACGTCATCGTGCAGATCAACAGCGTTCCCATTCGCACGGCGGAAGACGTTCAAAAGGCGATCGACTACTACGGCAACCGCACCTACTTGCGGGTCACGTTGGTGCGCCAGGGCCAACTGGGAATGACGGAGTTCGCGCTCAAATGAGCGAGCACGATCGCTATTCGTCGCCGCTGGCCGATCGTTACGCATCGAAGGCGATGCTGTCGCTCTGGTCCCCGGCCGAGCGATACGGCCAGTGGCGTCGTCTATGGCTGGCGCTCGCCGAGGCGGAGCAGGCGCTCGGCGTCTCGATCCCCGACGCGGCGATCGTCGAGATGCGCGCTCATCTCGACGACATCGACTTCGCGGCGGTCGCGTCGTACGAGAAGCGGTTTCGCCACGACGTGATGGCGCACATCCACGCCTTCGGTGACGTCGCGCCTGCGGCGCGCGGCTTCATTCATTACGGCGCCACGAGCGCGTACGTCACCGACAACGCCGATCTGATTTTGATGCGGCGCGGCCTCCAACTGCTGCGCACGAAGGCGATCCGCGTCATCCGCGCGCTCGCCGCGTTCGCCCGCGAATGGCGGCACGAGCCGACGCTCGGCTCGACGCACCTCCAGGCCGCGCAGCCGACCACCGTCGGGAAGCGCGCCGCGACGTGGCTCCAGGACCTCGTGCTCGACGTCGCCGACCTCGATCATCGAATCGCCACGCTTCCCTGCCGCGGCGTCAAAGGCACGACGGGGACGCAAGCCAGTTTCCTCGAGATCTTCGGCGGTGACCACGGGAGAGTGCGCGAGCTCGACCGGCGCGTCACGGCAGCCATTGGATTCGCGCATTCCATTCCCGTTTCGGGGCAGACGTACACCCGCAAGCTCGACGCGCAGATTCTCGGGACCGTCGCCGGCGTCGCCGCGAGCGCCATGAAGTTCAGCGGCGACATGCGAGTGCTCCAGTCGGTCGGCGAGATCGAGGAGCCGTTCGAGAAGGAGCAGGTCGGATCGTCGGCGATGGCGTACAAGCGCAATCCGATGCGTTGCGAGCGGATCGCGTCGCTCGCGCGATTCGTGATTTCGCTCGAGCCGAACGCGAATCTCACGCACGGCACTCAGTTCTTCGAGCGGACGCTCGACGACAGCGCGAACCGGCGGCTCGTGATTCCCGAAAGCTTCCTCGCGACGGACGCGATTCTCGTATTGATGGAAAACGTCGCCCGCGGCCTCGAGGTGCATCCGGCGCGCATCCGGCGCCGACTGGCCGACGAGCTGCCGTTCATGGCGACCGAAGAGCTCATCGTCCGCGCCGTGCAGGCCGGCATCGACCGCCAGGTCGCCCACGAGTGCATCCGGCGCCACAGCATCGAGGCGGCGCGCGCGCTCAAGGACGGCGCCGAGCGAAACGACCTGCTCGAACGCTTGGCCGCCGACCACGAGTTCGGCGTCTCGGTCCGCGACCTGGAGACGGCGCTCGAACCGCGACGATTCGTGGGCCGCGCGCCAGAGCAGGTCGACGAGTTCCTGCGCGAGGTCGTCGATCCGCTGCTCGTCTCCGAAAATTCTCAAACCGAAGCCGAGGACGTGCGCGTATGACCGTGGCAGAGCTCACCGGCATCCCGCTGCGCCACCTTCGCCGCGGCAAAGTCCGAGAGGTCTACGTCGTCGACGACGACCGGCTGCTTCTCGTGGCGACCGATCGCGTCAGCGCGTTCGACGTCGTGATGGCCGAACCCATCCCACACAAAGGCGCCGTCCTGACGCAGATCACCGCGTGGTGGCTGCGCCAGTTCGAGAGCCTCGTGCACCATCACATGCTGTCGGCGGACATCGACGAAATCATCGCGATGGTGCCATCGCTCACCGAGTATCGAGTGGCGCTGGCCGGTCGCGCGATGTTGTGCCGGCGGACCGAGGTCTTTCCCGTCGAGTGCGTCGTGCGCGGGTATCTCTCCGGCTCGGCGTGGAAAGAGTACCGAGAGCATGGCACATTGGCCGGCGAACCGTTGTCGCAGGGCCTCCGCGAGAGCGAGCGATTCGAACCTGCCATATTCAGCCCGGCGACCAAGGCAGAATCCGGACACGACGAGAACATCACGCGGAGCCAAATGGCGACCACGGTGGGCGGCGCGATCGCGAAGCAGCTGGAACAACTGAGCCGGCTCGTCTACGAGCGCGGCCGAGAGATCGCCGCCGAGAGAGGCATCATCATCGCCGACACGAAATTCGAGTTCGGCCGCGACCACGACGGAACGATCACCCTGATCGACGAAGTGCTCACGCCGGACAGCTCGCGGTTCTGGCCCGCGGACCGATACACTCCGGGCACGGCGCAACCGAGCTTCGACAAGCAGCCGCTGCGCGACTATCTCGACGGCGAACGGCGTGCCGGCCGGTGGAACGGGGACGCGCCGCCTCCTGCGCTGCCACAGGCGGTCGTCGATGCGACGAGCGCCCGCTACCTCGACGCGTTTCGCCGGATCACGGGTTCGACGCTGAACGACGCCTTGAACGTGGAGTCGACCTCGTGAACTTCGCCCGTGAGGGCCTGAGCTACATCGTCATCGCGGCGCTCGTCGCGGCCGGCGTGTTCGGTCTCGCCCTGGTCCGGCGCTCCTGGCCGCTCTGGCTGTTCGCGTTCGCGCTGGCGCTGATCGCGCTCTGGGTCGCTTACTTTTTCCGCGACCCGGTGCGGAGCGGCGAACGGGGCGAACGTCTCGTCATCGCTCCGGCCGACGGCAAAGTCGTGATGATCACCGAGGTGAACGAGCCGACCTTCATGAAAGAGCGGTCGATCCGCCTCTCGATCTTCATGAACGTGTTCAACGTGCACGTGAACCGATATCCGGTGAGTGGCATCGTCCGCCTCGTCGATCATACGCCCGGTCGCTTCGCGAACGCCGCGTCGGAGGAGTCGAGCCTGGAGAACGAACAGACGTCGATCGGCATCGAAGCCGGATCGAACCACGTGCTGGTGCGGCAGATCGCGGGACTGATCGCGCGCCGTATCGTCACCGATTCCAAAGTCGGCGAGCACGTACAGCAAGGCGCGCGCATGGGGTTGATCCGTTTCGGCTCGCGCGTCGATGTCTTCCTTCCCGCCGGCGCCGCGCTTCGAGTCAAGGTCGGCGACGCCACGTTCGCGGGTACCACGGTGCTCGGTGAGTTGAGCGGCCAATGATCGCCATGCGCCGCGGCCCCGGTGGCGAGCGACGGCCTCGCAAAGTCGTGCGACGCGCCGTCGTGCTGATGCCGAATGGGCTCACGCTCTTCAACCTCTTCTGCGGCGTCTACGCGATCATCCTCGCCATCCGCGGCGAGTTCTCGGTCGCTCCGGCGTTCATCCTCGTGGGCGGGATCGCCGACGTGCTCGACGGGCGCGTCGCGCGCGCGACGGGGACCGGCAGCCGGTTCGGCGAAGAGCTCGACTCGCTCGTCGACGCGATTTCGTTCGGCCTCGCGCCGGCGATCATGATGTACCTCGAGCTGCCGAGCCGCGGCACGTGGGAATGGTTGTTCGTCTTCATCTTCACCGCGTGCGCCGTGATGCGCCTGGCCCGCTTCAACATCGAGCAGGCAGGTCGCAAGAAGACGTACTTCCACGGCCTTCCTACGCCGGCCGCCGGCATCACGCTCGCGACGTACTACTGGTTCAGCCAGACGCCGCTCTACAGCAAATCCGTCATTCTCTTCACGGACAGCACGCTCTCCGACCTGCCCTGGCACGTGATCCTTCGCGGACTCATGGCCGTGCTCGCGGCGCTCATGATCAGCGAAGTGCCCTATCCGAACGTCCCCGCCATCGGCTGGCGGACGCCGCGCAAGCTGCTCGGCTCGGTCGTCGTGCTCGGGTCTGTCGTTCTGCTGGTCGTGCGTAAAGAGGAGTTCATCTTCCCTGCTCTCCTGGCGTACGTGCTGTACGGGTTCTTGCGGGCGGCGGTCCTCGGGATGCTGAGCCGTGCCGGATCGCCCGAAGAGGCGTACGGCGACGAAGAGGG
Organism: uncultured Gemmatimonadaceae bacterium; assembly: GCA_963757185.1. Taxonomy (GTDB): domain Bacteria; phylum Gemmatimonadota; class Gemmatimonadetes; order Gemmatimonadales; family Gemmatimonadaceae; genus JAQBQB01. The sequence continues at coordinate 60,548 of CAVWQI010000010.1, read as the reverse complement.
CGAGGCGGGCGACGAGGAGGCGCCACGGGAGCAGCCGGCTCGAACGCCTCCCCGGATTGCCGCCGCCGGCGTGTCTGCCGAGACGTTCGAAACGCGCTCACACGGCCGCGACGACGACCGACGCGAGTCGCGCGACGGAGCACGCGGCGACGCCCAAGCGCGGCGCCGTCGCCGTCGCCGAGGAGGGGGACAGCGCGGAAACCGACCGCCTGGGTCGCCGCCTCAAAATCCGTCGCCGCCGACCTCACCTCCCGACTCTCAGAGCGGAAAGCCCGAATGAGCCGATATCGCATCGCCGTTCACATCATCCCGCGCCGAGGCATTCTCGATCCGCAAGGGCGAACCGTCGCCGACGCGTTGCACACGCTCGGCTTCGCCGGCGTGCGCGACGTCCACGTCGGCCGCCATATCGTCGTGGAACTCGACGCGGGCGACGCGCAAGAAGCGGAGCGCTCGACGCGCGAGATGTGCGACCGCCTGCTCGCCAATCCCGTCACGGAAGATTTCGAGATCGCCGCTGTGGAGGCCACATGAAGTTCGGCGTCGTCACCTTTCCCGCATCCAACTGCGACTACGACGCGTACCGCGCCGTGGTGGACGGCATCGGCGAGGAGGCGACTTTCCTCTGGCACAAGGATCACGACCTCCAACACAGCGACGTCGTGATCCTGCCGGGTGGATTCTCGTACGGCGACTATCTCCGCCCGGGCGCCATCGCGCGCTTCAGCCCGATCATGCAAGAGGTGATCGCGTTCGCGCAGCGCGGCGGTCCGGTCCTCGCCATCTGCAACGGATTTCAGATTGCGTGCGAGGCCGGACTCCTGCCGGGGGCATTGCTGCGCAACGAAAGTCTGAAGTTCGTGTCGGAAACTGTATCGGTTCGTGTCGAGTCCACGGATACGCTGTTCAGCAACCGGTACGAGGCCGGGCAAGTGCTCAGAATTCCCATCGCTCACGGTGACGGTCGTTACACGGCGGACCAGCAAACGGTCGATAGACTGGAAGGCGAAGGGCGCGTGGTATTTCGCTACGTGGGCGGTCCGGGCGACGCCGACGAGTGGTGGAGTCCGAACGGCTCCACGCGCGCCATCGCCGGAATCGTCAACGACGCGGGAAACGTGCTCGGCATGATGCCGCACCCCGAGCGTGCCGTCGATGCGTTGCTGGGGTCCTCCGACGGACTCGGCATTTTCGAATCGGTGCTCGCCCGCGTCACTGCATGAGGAAACTGCAATGATCGCGTTCGTCCTTGCCGTCGCAGTCGCCGCGTCACCCGCCCTTGGTCAGGGTCCCCCGACGATCGATCCGGGCATGACCCAGGCGCAGGTGGTCGCCAAGTTGGGTGAGCCGATGTCCACGCGCACCTACGACGGCCACACGTATCTGATCTACAAGAACGGCTGCGAGCGCTCGTGCGGTATGAGCGACCTCGTCGTCCTCGACAGCGGCAAAGTGGTCGATGCCATCTTTCGGTCGAACGCTCGCCGCTATTCCGGCACGAGCAGTTCGCCGCGTATGATCCTGGCCGCCGACCTGCACAACGGTCCCGAACCGGTGGACATCGTCATGTCTGACAAGGCGGAAAAGCCGGCCCAGGCCGCGAAACCCGCCAAGCTCGTGAAAGTCGAGCCCCCGAAGGTCGAGGGCGTCGATAAGGCCGTACAGCCTGCCAACGTCGTGAAGCCGGTGAAAGCCGCGAAGACGGCGACGGTCGTGAGAGTCGAGAAGGTCGACAAAGCCGAGAAGGTGAAGGTGGAAAACGGCGAGACGGCGCCCAACAAACCAGTTCCCGAAAAGGTTGTTGCCCCCGCTCCGGCTGCCGCTGCCGCTCCAGCCCCCACCGTCCCGCCGAAGTTGCCCGAGGTGTTCAGACCCGCGCCGACGCCCAAGAAGGACACGGCGAAGAAGTCGGACGCGGCCATCAAACCGGATCCGAACAAGAAACCAAAGAGCTGACTAGACGATGCAAGCCAGCGCGAAGGTCGAGCCGCGTCCCGGCGATCCCGCCATCACCCCGGCGCTCATCGCCGAACACGGACTCACGCCGGACGAGTACCGCCGACTCGTCGACATGCTGGGGCGCGAGCCGACCTTCACTGAGCTGGGCATCGTGAGCGCGCTGTGGAGCGAGCACTGCTCGTACAAGCATTCGCGTCCGTTACTCAAGACGCTTCCCACAACGGCGCCGTTCGTGTTGCAGGGGCCTGGTGAGAACGCCGGCGTGATCAGCATCGGCGACGGCCTCGCCGTCGCGTTCAAGATCGAGTCGCACAACCATCCCTCGGCCGTCGAGCCCTATCAAGGGGCGGCGACCGGCGTCGGCGGCATTCTGCGCGACGTGTTCACCATGGGCGCGCGGCCGATCGCGATGCTCAATTCGCTCCGGTTCGGCTCCCTCGACTCGGCGCGCGTCAGATATCTGTTCAGCGGCGTGGTGAAAGGCATCGGCGACTACGGCAACTGCGTCGGCATACCGACCGTCGCCGGCGAGGTCTCGTTCGATCCGTCGTACGAAGGCAATCCGCTCGTCAACGCGATGTGTGTGGGCCTGATGCACGAGGACGAGTTGATTCGCGCCGTGGCGCAGGGCGTCGGAAATCCGATCATCGCCGTCGGCGCCCGCACCGGCCGCGACGGCATTCACGGCGCTTCCTTTGCTTCTGAGGATCTGTCCGCGCAGAGCGACGCCAAACGCCCGCGCGTGCAGGTCGGCGATCCATTCACCGAAAAGCTGTTGCTCGAGGCGAGCCTCGAGTTGATCCGCAGCGGCGCCATCGTCGCCATTCAGGACATGGGCGCCGCGGGGCTCACGTCGTCGTCCGCCGAGATGGCGGCGCGCGGGGACGTCGGCGTTACGATCGACACCACCAAAGTTCCGGTTCGCGAGACCGGGATGACACCGTACGAGATCCTGCTCAGCGAATCGCAGGAGCGCATGCTGGTCGTCGCCAAGCGGGGCCGCGAAGACGAAGTCGCGGCGATTCTATCGAAGTGGGATCTCACCACGGCCGTGATCGGCGAGGTCATCGCCGAGCCGGTGTATCGCGTGACCGAAGGCGAGCGCGTCGTCGCCGAGTTCCCGGGGACGCGGCTCGTCACCGACTGCCCCACCTACACGCCCGACGCGCAGGAGAGCGAAGTGGTTCGCGAGGCGCGAGAGCGCGACGTCAGCGCGATCGCCGAGTTGCCGGAGGAACGCGACCCGCTCTGGACGCTGGAGCGGATGCTCTCGTCGCCGAACATCGCGTCCAAGACGTGGGTCTTCCGGCAGTACGACACGACCGTCCGTACGAATACCGTCGTCGGTCCCGGCGGCGATGCGGCGGTCGTCCGCGTGCGCGGCACCGACCGCGCTCTCGCGCTCAAGACGGACTGCAACGGGCGCTACGTCTATCTCGATCCACGCGTCGGAGCCCGAATCGCCGTGTGCGAGGCGGCGAGAAACGTGGCCTGCGCCGGCGCACGTCCGAAGGCCATTACGAACAACTTGAACTTCGGAAATCCGCGCCGCCCCGAGGTCTACTACCAGCTCCGTGAGGCCGTCCGCGGGATGGCGGAGGCTTGCGACGCGCTGGGAACGCCGGTCACCGGCGGCAACGTATCGCTCTACAACGAGAATCCCAGCGGCGCGGTGTTTCCGACGCCGGTCATCGGAATGGTCGGCCTCGTCGAATCGCTCGCGCACGTGACCCGCGCTCCGTTCCGCGAGGAGGGCGATGTGATCATACTGCTGGGTTCACCCACGGATCACATCGGTGCCAGCGAGTACCTGTCGCGAATCCATGGAGTGGTCGCCGGCTCGCCCCCGCCGTGCAACGTGGACGACGAGCGTGAGCTGATCGGCTTGCTCCTCGAGGCGATCGAGCGCGGCGTGATCCGCTCCGCGCACGACTGCAGCGACGGCGGCCTCGCGGTCGCCATCGTGGAGTGCTGCATCATGGACCGCGCGGACCAACGCGGAGCGACGGTCGATCTGGGACACTGGCCCGCCGTCCCGGATCGCGCGGTGCTCTATGGTGAGGCCCAGGCGCGGGCCGTGGTCAGCACGGCGTCGCCGGACGTCGTGCTCGCCATCGCCGCGGACCGGGGAATTCCGGCCACTGTCGTCGGCACAGTAGGCTCGAGCGGCTCTTCGGTGCACATTTCAACGAAGTCGACGCGCATCGTCGCGCCGCTCGAGCGGCTCGACGCCGCCTATCACGAAACGATTCCCCGGATCATGGCCCAGTCGGCGCTCGCCGCGCAGTGACAACGGCGGCGAGAGCGACCGTTGTGATCGTAGCCCGGACCTGAATTCATGTGCGGCATTTTCGGAGTCCACGGCCATCCCGACGCGACGCATATCGCGCAGCTCGGCTTGTACTCCCTCCAGCATCGCGGTCAAGAATCGGTCGGCGTGGTGTCGATCGATGACGCGGGACAAGCGCGCGCCGTGCGCCGGATGGGCACGCTCTCCGATACGCTCTCCCAAGAGCTTGCGAAGATCCCGGGCACGTCGGCTGTCGGCCACACGCGCTACAGCACCGCCGGCTCGTCGACCATCGACAACGCGCAACCCGTCGTCGCGCGCTCCAAGGGCGGGTTCATCACGCTCGCCCACAACGGCAACCTGATCAACGCTGCCGAGGTGCGTCACGAGCTCGAGGACAAGGGGTCGATCTTCGCGTCGACGAATGACTCCGAGGTCATCGTCCATGAGCTCGCGCGCTCGACGGCCCCGACGCCGGCGTTACGCTTGGCCGACGCGCTCAAACGAGTCGACGGCGCATACAGCTTGATCGTCGCGATGGGCGACACGCTGCTCGCCGCGCGTGACCCGCGCGGCTGGCGCCCGCTGGCGATGGGCCGGCTCGGCGACGCCGTCGTGTTCGCGTCCGAGACCTGCGCGCTCGACATCGTCGGCGCCACCTACGAACGCGACGTCGAGCCGGGCGAGATCGTGTCGGTCAACGGCAACGGCGTGCAGTCGTCGCATCCGCTGCCGAAGCTGGAATCGCGGCGCTGCGTGTTCGAGTACGTCTACTTCGCGCGTCCCGACAGCCGCGTCTACGGCGGCTCCGTCGACCGCGCGCGGCGCGCGCTCGGCAAGCGGCTCGCCCGCGAGCATCCCGCGCCCGGCGCTGACCTGGTGTTCAGCGTGCCCGACTCCTCCAACTCCGCGGCGTTGGGATTCGCCGAAGAGAGCGGACTGCCCTACGAGCTCGCGCTCATCCGCAACCACTACGTCGGGCGCACGTTCATCCAGCCCACGCAGGCAGGCCGCGACGCGAAGGTCAAGGTCAAGTACAATCCGGTGCGCGAGATCATCGAGGGCAAGAGTGTCGTGATAGTCGACGACTCCATCGTGCGCGGAACGACGACGCGCGGCTTGGTCGCGCTGGTGCGCGCCGCCGGCGCGCGAGAGGTGCACATGCGCGTCAGCTCCCCACCGGTTACCGGTCCCTGCTACTACGGCATCGACACGCCGTCGCGTGAGGAGCTGATCGCGGCGAACAACACAGTCGATGAGATCGCTGGACACCTCGGCGTCGACAGCCTCGGGTATCTCTCGCTCGACGGGATGTTGGAATCCGTGCCGTCGGGGCCCGACGGATTCTGTCATGCGTGTTTCTCCGGCGACTATCCGACTGCGCCGCCGGCGGACCCGGACAAGCTTCGGTTCGGCTGCGGCTGCTAGTGACCACAGCCGCGACGGAACAATCCGTCTACTTCTTCGGCGACGGGCGCGCCGAGGGCACGAAGGACATGAAGAGTGTCCTCGGCGGCAAGGGCGCCGGACTCGCCGAGATGACGAACCTCGGCGTCCCCGTCCCGCCGGGGTTCACGATCGCGTGCGCGACGTGTGTCGAGTATCTCCGCACGAAGCGCGTGCCCGACGGATTGCGCGAAGAGGTGAACGGCGCCCTGGAGCGGCTCGAGCGCGGAACCGGCAAGAAATTTGGCGACGCGAGAAATCCGCTGCTCGTTTCGGTGCGCTCCGGCGCTCCGGTTTCGATGCCGGGGATGATGGAGACGATCCTCAATCTCGGTCTCAACGACGAAACCGTCGGCGGACTCGCGGGCGCGAGCGGAAACGATCGCTTCGCGTACGATTCGTATCGACGCTTCATCCAGATGTACGCCGACGTCGTCCTCGGTGTCCCGTCGACGCAGTTCGAGCATTTGCTAACGACGAAGCGCATGACGACCGGCGCCGAGAACGATTCGGATCTCTCGGCCGAAGCGCTCAAGGCGCTCGTCGACGACTACCGCGCTCTCGTGAGAAACCGCATCGGCCAGGAGTTCCCTACTGACCCGGCTGAGCAGTTGTGGGGTGCCATAGAGGCAGTGTGGAAATCGTGGACCCTTAAGAAGGCTGTGGACTATAGAAAGGTGCACCGCATCGCCGACGATCTTGGCACCGCGGTGAGCGTAGTGGCGATGGTGTTCGGCAATTTGGGCGACGACTCCGGGACCGGAGTGGCGTTCACGCGAAATCCATCGACAGGGGAGAAGAAGTTCTACGGTGAATTCTTGGTGAACGCGCAGGGCGAGGACGTCGTCGCGGGCATTCGCACTCCGCTCGCGATCGACCAGATGAGCAAGCGGTTGCCGGAAGCCTACGACGACCTGCTCGAGACGCAGCAGCGACTCGAGGGTCATTTCCGCGACATGCAGGACCTCGAGTTCACCGTCGAGCGCGGGCGGCTGTATCTGCTGCAGACGCGCACCGGCAAGCGCACGGCGACCGCCGCGGTGCGCATCGCCATCGACATGGTGGACGAAGGCTCGATCGATCCGTCGACGGCCGTTCTGCGTGTGATTCCGGAACAGCTCGACCAGCTGCTCCATCCCGTGATCGCCGCCGACGTTCGCGCGCAGCCTATTTGCACGGGATTGCCGGCGAGTCCGGGGGCCGAGAGCGGCGTCGCGGTATTCGATCCCGACGTCGCCGTGCAACAAGCCGCGGCCGGCAAGCGCGTGATCCTCGTGCGCGAAGAGACGACTCCGGAGGATTTTCACGGAATCGTTGCCGCGCGCGCCGTGATCACCGCGCGCGGTGGAATGACGAGCCACGCCGCCGTCGTGGCCCGCGGGATGGGCAAATGCGCGGTCGTCGGCTGCCGCGACATCCACGTCGACGTCATCCACCGCCGTTTCACCGCGGGCGATGCGATCATCGCCGAGGGCGATTGGGTCACGGTGGACGGCGCATCCGGACGGATCTATGCCGGCGACCTGCCCACGACGCCGAGTGAAGTCGTGCAGGTGATTCGCGGCACGCGCGACCGCCGGTCCGCGCCGACGTATCAGTCGTTTGCGCGTCTGCTCGGCTGGGCCGACGACGTGCGCCGTCTGCGGGTCCGTGCGAACGCCGACACGCCGCAGGACGCGCGCATCGCCCGCGGGTTTGGCGCCGAGGGCATCGGGCTCTGTCGCACGGAACACATGTTCTTCGAGGGCGAACGCATCGGCGCGATGCGCGAGATGATCGTGGCGCGCGACGAAGCCGGACGACGGCGGGCGCTGGCCAAGCTCCTCCCGATGCAGCGCTCGGACTTCGAGGGAATCTTCGAGGCGATGAGCGGACTGCCGGTGACGATCCGTCTGCTCGATCCGCCGTTGCACGAGTTCCTCCCGCACGGCGGCGAGGAGAGCAAGCTGCTCGCGCGCACGCTGGGAATCCCACGCGAAGAGCTGTCACACATCGTGGATTCGTTGCGCGAGACGAACCCCATGCTCGGGCATCGCGGTTGCCGCCTCGGGATCACGTTTCCCGAGATCACCGACATGCAGGGCCGCGCCATCTTCGAAGCGGCCGTCCGCGCGAAGCGGCGAGGCCTCGACGTGCGTCCCGAGATCATGGTGCCGCTCGTCGCGACGGTTGCTGAATTCGAGAATCAGCGCGCGATCCTCGAGGAGGCCGCGCAAAGAATTCTTGGTGCGATGGGAGAAGAGATTCCCTACACCATCGGTACGATGATAGAGTTGCCCCGCGCAGCGCTCACAGCAGATGAGATCGCGGCAAAGGCTGACTTCTTTTCTTTTGGCACCAATGATTTGACTCAGACCACTTTCGGTCTGAGCCGAGACGATGCCGGGCGGTTCCTACCCCTTTACGTAGATCGTGGTATACTTCCCGACGACCCGTTCCAGGTCCTTGACCGGAACGGGGTTGGCAAACTGATTGGATTTGCCGTAAAAGCCGGTCGAACAGTGCGTCCGCAGCTCAAAGTTGGCATCTGCGGCGAGCACGGAGGCGAGCCTCGCTCCGTGGCTTTTTGCCACTCTATCGGGCTGGACTACGTCTCGTGTTCTCCCTTCCGAGTCCCAATCGCACGCCTTGCCGCTGCCCATGCCGCTCTTGAATCCGGCTCTTCGCTCCAGGCGCTTCCGTCGTAATCACCCGGCGTTGCCGAACCTGCCGCTCCTCGAATCCACGCAGGATGAGCGGCCGCTTCGCATTGCCCTGGTAACGGAGTACTACTACCCGCACCTGGGCGGCGTTTGTGAGCACGTCCACTTCTTCGCCCGCGAGGCCCGCCGGCGAGGCCACCACGTCGACGTCATCACGTCGAACATCCCCGGCGCGGAGCCACAGCCCCACGTAATCCGGCTCGGCCGGAGCCAGCCCGTCTACGCCAACGGATCACAGGCGCGGATCACACTCGGCTGGAATCTCCGCCGCGACATGCGCCGCGTGCTTCGACAGGGACAGTACGACATCGTGCACGTGCACTCGCCGCTCACCCCGGTCCTGCCCGTCCTCGCGATCGAGGAGGCGGATTGCCCGGTCGTCGGCACGTTCCACACGTACTTCGACCGGTCGTTCGGCTACACGGTCGGACGCCGCTTCTTCCAGAAGCGGCTCGACATGTTGAGCGCCGCCATCGCCGTCTCGCACAGCACGACCGTCGCGCTCGACCGCTACTTCGAGGCGGACTGGCGGATCATTCCGAACGGCATCGATACCGACGTTTTTCATCCGAGTGCCCCTCCGCCCCCGGGAATCACGAACGACGTTCCGACGATTCTCTTCCTCGGCCGCTTTGACCCGCGCAACGGACTGACGACGCTGATCGACTCGTTCCGCCGCGTGAAGGCGAAGGGCAGCCGCGGGCGCCAGGCGCGGCTCGTCGTCGTCGGCGACGGACCGCTTCGCGAGCACTACTACAAACAGGCCAACGGGGACCGCGACATCCGCTTCGTCGGCGCCGTGCTCGAGGGCCGGCCGAGCTACTATGCGCACAGTTCGGTGTACGCCTGCCCCACCACCAAGGCGTCGTTCGGCATCACGCTGCTCGAATCGATGGCCTGCCAGACGCCCGTTGTCTGCTCCGACATTCTCGGCTTCCGGGACGTCGTGGTGGACGGCCGGGAGGCGCTGATGGTTCCGTGCGGCGACCGCGACGCGCTGGCGGACGCGTTGGTTCGAGTGCTCGATGACGAAGGCCTTGCCATCCAACTCGGCACCACCGGTCGGGAGAATTCGCTCGAATACTCGTGGGCCCGTGTCACGGCTCGAGTACTCGACGTGTATCAAACGGTTCTCGGAAGAGTCGCCGTCGCGGTATGATGCTTGGCCTTGGTGCGGCTGCCGTCGTGATCGGCGGGGCCGCGCATGGCGCATTTCACCGCAACAGCCTCGTCTTCGGTCCCGCGATCCGCCGTCTGGCGACGCACGACCGCGCCGTCGCCCTCACCTTCGACGACGGACCCAACCCTGTCGCGACGCCGGTCGTGCTCGATGCCCTCGCCGAGCGCGGCGTCAAAGCGACGTTCTTCATCCTTGGCCGCCACGCCGAGCGATGGCCGGATCTGGTCGCCCGGGCCGCTGCCGAGGGGCACGCGCTCGCTAACCACGGCTACTACCATCGGAAACTTCACCTAAGGTCGCCCGCGTACGTACGGCGTGACCTCGAGCTTGGCACGGATGCGATGATGAAGGCGGGCGCTCCCAAGCCGCGCTTCTTTCGCGCGCCGCACGGCTTCCGCAGCCCGTGGGTGACGTACATCGCACGCTCGCTGGGGCAGCGCACCGTCGGGTGGTCGCTCGGCGTGTGGGATTCCGACCGTCCCGGTGTCGATGAGATCGCACGACGCACGGTCGAGGGCGCGTCGCCGGGCGCGATTCTGCTGTTGCACGATGGTGACGGCTATGATCCCGATGGAGACCGCCTGCAGACGGCACACGCCGTGCCCCTCTTGGTGGACCGCCTCCTCGATCGGGGTTACCGATTCAGCCTCCTCGACGCCGCATGAACAAGGCCGTCTCGCGATCGCTTCGCTTCGCACTAACGGTCGCGATCATCGCGGGACTCGTCGTCTTCGCGCGCAAGGTGAATTGGTCCACGACGTGGAAGCACATCGCCGACGCGAATCGCACCATTCTGCTGGCCGCGGCGATCGTCAATCTGGCGTCGCTCGTGCTCAAGGGCGTTCGGTGGTGGATCTTCCTCCGCCCCGCCGGCGTCCCGTCGCTGTGGCTGGCGCTTCGCGCGACGTTCGCGGGAGCTGGACTCAACAACATTCTCGTCGCCAACGGCGGCGAGGCGGCGCGGGTGGTATTCGTCGCGCGTTCGGCGCACGTACAGAGCGCGAAGATCCTCGCCTCGCTGGCGCTCGAGCGGATGTTCGAGTTGATCGGCTACATCGTGATGTTCGTGCTGGCCGTTTCGTTCCTCGAGCTGCCGCCATGGCTGTCGCGCGCGCGGCCGGTCGCCTGGATCGCGCTGGCCTTGGTGGTCGGCCTCATGATTTACCTCGTGCGGCGACCGCACCTGGATGAGGTCACGTTCCAGGAAACGACGGCGACTGGTTGGCGCGGGCGGCTGGCGGAGTTCTTCCGCCACTTCGGCAAGACGATCGGCGGCATCTCGACCGGGCCCCGTTTCATCATGGCGCTCGTCCTCTCGGTCGCCATCTGGGCGATGCAGGTCTGGACCTACGCGCTCACGGCGCGCGCGGCGGATTTCAACCTCTCGCTCGTCGGCACGGTTTCGGCCCTGCTCGCCGTGAACACCGGTTTCGCCATTCGCGCGACGCCCGGCAACGTCGGCGTTTTTCAAGCGCTCTACGCACTCACCGCCAGCGCGTTCGGCATGGACGCCAACTCCGCGCTGGCGGTCGCGCTTCTCATCCAGACCCAGCAGATCATTCCCGTGACGCTCATCGGGGTCGCGCTCGCGCCGGAATTCATCTTCAAGAAGCGCAAGACGCGCGCGGCGGATTCGGGACTCGAGCTGCACTCGCGTGCGGAGGAGCTCGTCGAGCCCGCCGCGGTCACCGCGCGCTCGGGCAGTCCGCGCGGATGACGCACGCGCCGCAACGCGGCGTCGTGGTCTTGCAAACCGTCTGGCCGTGCGCGCGGAGAAGCACGTTCGCTTCCACCAACGTCTCGAGGTTGGAACCGAGCTCCGGAAGCGCCGCGGCGGTTGCCGAGCGATAGGTCGTCGTGTAGGACTTCGCCGTCGTGCCGTAGCCCAGCCGAGTGAGCACGCGCAGCGCGTTCGAGTCGAGCCCCATGACCGGGTGTGAACGCGTCAGCAGAAGAATCTTCTCCGCCCCGGGCTCGCCGATTCCATAAATACGCATCAGCTGTTTCTTCGCCTCGGGAAGCGGACGGCGGCACACGTCGTCGAGCGAGCCGTCGAAATCGCCGACCACCAGTTCCGCCGCCTTGATCAGATTGTTGGCGCGTTCGGGCGCGGCGATTCCTCCAGTCGCCAACACGTCGATCAGTTCCGCCCGGCGCGCGGCGAGAATCTTTCGCGGCGTAAGACCGATGTTCCGGCGAAGGAGCGCGAACGCATTCGCCCGTTTTTCGTCCGAAGCGAGGTATGCGACCTTCTCCCACGCGACCAACTCGAACGCTGTCTTCGCCGGCGGCGGCGAAAGAGTGCCGTACTTGGCGCGGAGTCGGCCGACGAGCTTCGCGAGCCGCGAGCCCATGTCAGGGGAGCGCGTCGCGCTCGCCCGCCGGCACGCCTTGGCCGCGGGCCGCGATGACTAGCACGATCGCCAGCGCGACCGGCGCCGCGTAGCTGCCCCCACGCTCCACGATTTCCCAGAACGGCGCTCCGGCAGCGAGGAACAGCGATTCGACGGCGAGTTTCCACACGGCGACGAAGAGCGCGAGCGGGACCGACGGCCAACGCGCCAACACCAGCGCGAGCGCGATCTCCACGCCGCCGACGAAAGGAGTCATTTGCGCCGCGACGTCCTGCGGAAACAGTGCGGCGTAGTTGGTGACGAGGCTCGCCTTGCCCTCGAGACCGAGTGCGCCGTGTCCGATGAGCAGCAGCGCGACCACCGCCACGAGCACGATCTTCAGCCGGCGAAGCAGAGGATCCGTCAACCGGCGAAGCGAGACGAGCCCGAAGAAGCCTCCGATCCCGCGCCACGGGGCGAGCAGCACGATCATCGCCAACGGAACGCCGTAGTTTCCTGCCCGCTCGATCGCTTCCCATCCCGATTCACCGGCGAGCGGGCGCAACAACGCGGTCCACACCGCCCAGAGTGTCATCCAGTAAACCACAGCCGGCCGCGGTGAGAGCAGCACCAGACATCCAATCGTGACGTCGACCGCGCCGATGAGCGGCATCAGCCTGTATGCGGTCTCGGGGCCGATATGGGCGACGGCGAAGTAGGGCAGCCAGGCCTGCTTCGTCATGATGCCAAAAGCGCCGTGACCCACGAAGCACAGGAAGGCCCCGATTCGCAGCGTCCATTCGAGGGCACCGGGCCACGAAATCCGTGACGCGACTCCTGTTACGCGATCCGGTGCGAGCGGTGTGCGCGACGCGTACATTTGCTATCGAAGGTCGATTCAGAGGCGGTTCCGCAAGTATATCACAATGCGCGGGCCCGCCGCGAGCGCGTTCGGCACACCATGCCGCACTCGCTTTGTTGCCACGCATGCCTGCGCCTCCAGCATGAGCCATCGAAACGCCGGACTTGTCGTCGCCGCTGTCGCCGTCCTCTCCATCGCGCCGGTCGCCTGTCGCCCGTCGTCGGACGCCGATCCCCACATGATCTCGGAATGGGAGCGCGCGCTCTACGGCGTCGTCCGAGCAGAACGTCTCTCGCCGCCAGTCGCCGCGCGCGTGTTCGCCTACGCTTCGGCAGGCCTCTATTCCGGACTTACAGCGACGAAGGCAGGCTCCGAGTCGTTGGCCGGAATGCTCAATGGCTTGGATTCGCTTCCGCGTGCCGATGCGGGAAAGACGTACGACCCCACCCTCGCTGCCATCGCGGCTGAGCACACCGTGCTCGACTCGCTCTTCGCCGAAGGCCTGCCGACGACTCGATCGGCGCTGAGCCGGCTGGCGGATTCGCTCACTCGGTCGCGTATGGAACGCGGGGTCGGCGGCGACGTCGCCGCACAGTCGGCGGACCTGGGTCGGCGCATCGGCCTTGCGATCGTCTCCTGGTCGCACGGCGATGGATTCGACAGCACGCGAGGGAAGTCGTACGTGGCCCCGGTCGGGGCGGGACTGTGGGTGAACGACGATCCGGCGACCCTGTTCGCGACCCAAAGCCTCTCGGGTGCCAGCATGGCCGTCACGCCGACCAATCCGGCGAACACGCTCAAAGCGGGCACCGTCGACGATCGGTCGCTCATCCTCGATCGGCCCAAACGCGCCGGCCGGAAGACGCTTCTGGCCACGAACATGGCCGGCGTGACCGAGCCGTACTGGGGCTACAATCGTCCGTTCGCGTTGCATGCGTGGAACGACTGCCCCGCGCCGACCCCGCCGGCGTTTTCGTTGCAGCCGGGGACGCCGCTCTACGATCAAGCGCGCGTGGTTTACGAGACTGGAAAGTCACTCACGCCCGCGCAGCGTGAGACGGCACTCTATTGGGCGGACAACGGCGGTGAGACCGGAACGCCGGCGGGCCATTGGCTGTCGATCGCGAGTCAGATGGTCACCGAGCGCCATCTGAGTGCGGAGCAGGCCGCGTGGGTCATGCTCGCCACGAGCGTCGGGCTCAACGACGGATTCATTTCGGCTTGGGGTTACAAGTTCCGGCGCAACCTGATTCGTCCGCGCACGTTCATCCGCGAGGCGATCGACTCGACGTGGGAACCGGCGATTCCGACGCCGCCGTTCCCCGAGTACCTATCGGCCCATTCGACGATCTCTGCCGCGGCCGCCGACTTGATGACCGACGTGCTCGGCGCCGAGCCGTTCGAGGACAGCACGAGCGTCCTGCTCGGGCACCCCGTCCGGAAGTTCAATTCGTTCCGCGACGCGGCGGTGGAAGCGGGCATGTCACGCATCTACGGCGGCATCCACTTTCCTTCCGGAAACCTCGAAGGACGCAAGCTCGGCGACTGCATCGCGTCGAAGGTTCAGGCGCGGTTGAAGCTGAAGCCGCTCTCGTAGACCGTTCCGCCGCGCGGGCCCGAAGTCTGCCTTTGTCCATGACAGAGGTGCGCTCGGGCGGGTCGTGATTTCGCTCGGCGCGAAGGATTCGTCCAGATGCGCAACGGTAGTCATAAGCCCGACGTCGACCATCGGTCCGCGGGCGCTTCGAAAGGGCGACGCGTCCACGTGCGCGCTCCGAGCCGGGCGGAATACCGCGACGCCTCGTCCGGCCCTCGACCTCTGGACAAAACCCGCGCCCCTTCCCCCCCTTCTCCCTCTCCGAACCGATCGAGGAAGTCGAATGCCGATGACGTAAGACGGAAACGTTGATAGCCGTTTGAAGGAGGCAGTTGTGAATTCCAGATTGATTCTTGTCGCGGGTGCGGTCGCCGCTTCGGCGTGCGCCCGATCATATGCCGAGCTCTCGCCGGCGGTTGGCACGACACCCGTGTCGGGGCCAGGTGAAGGGGCGGTCGCCAATGTGGCCAACGTCCAAGTGATCGCTCGAACCCAGGCGTGGCACTTCGATCCGCCCGACCTCGAGACGAAGGCGACGCCCATCCAGCTCGAGCTCACCAACAACAGCGACCGTTCGATCGTCGTGCGGTACGACCACATCGCGTTGACGGATGCCGCGGGACACCGGATCGACGTCATTCCCCCGTACAACGTCCAAGGCACGGTGAGCGTGCCCGTGACGGTCCAGCAGCCGTATTATTTCACCGGCGCGTATACCTACGCACCGTACGCGTATCGTTTTTCGCCGACGTACCTGCGGTCCGGTGGCGGGTACGCTGGGGGCTTCGCGTACGACCCGCAGTACTATCAGCCGTATCTCACAGTGTACACCGACGTAGCGCTCCCGACGCCCGAGATGTTGCAGCGGGCGCTCAACGAAGGGCCGATCGAACCCGGTGCCGCTGTCGGCGGCTTCGTGTACTTCAAGAAGATTCGGCGGGGCGAGCAGATCTTGACCCTTCACGTCGACATCATCGATCAGGCGTCCGGGAACATCGTGGGAACGGCGAACATTCCCTTCGTCACGCACTGACGAAATCTCCATCCACGGTTCGCCACGGTCTCCGGACCCTCGCGGCCTCCCCTCGCCCGCATCGAACGGGTGAGGGGAGGCCGCCGGCGTTCACGGCGTAGTCGCCGCTAGTCCGGCCCTTGCCCGCTTCCGCGGCCGCGCGCCGCGGCGGCCAGCATGATTCCCGTCATCGACTTCCGGATGAAGTCCAGACCGCGTCGCGCGGCCGACTCGGGAACCGCAACCGCTCGCGCGCATTCGGCGAGGGCGTGAGACATCTCCGTCGCGCCGGCGTACCGGGCCGACGGATCCGGCGAGAGCGCGCGAGACACGCATCGCTCGACGCACGGCGGGAGGTCACGCTTCGCCGCACGAAGCCGTCGCAGCGTGCGCGCCGCGCGCTGCGACAACGTTTCCGTGCTCACCGCCGCGGCCGGCGCTTCACCGGCGATCATCTCGAAGAGCACGCATCCCAAGCTGTAGATGTCGCTTCTCGCATCGAGCGTTCGGACTCCCGCGGCTTGCTCCGGGCTCATGTACTCGGGCGTCCCGACGACGACGCCGGTCGAGGTGAGACCGCGTTGCGTCCGTTCCACGGTTCGCGCCACCCCGAAGTCGCCGAGCAGCGCCTGCCCGCTGGAAAAAAGAATGTTCGAGGGCTTGATGTCGCGGTGAATGAAGCCGGCGCCGTGTGCGTGCTCGAGCGCCGCCGCGACGTCCGACGCGATGCGAAGGGCTTCGTCCACCGGTAGCTGCGCCCTCTCGTCGAGTCGGGAGGCGAGCGTGCCGCCGTCGTAGTACGGCATCACGTAATACAGTGATTCCTCGGCCTCGCCGGAGTCATAGAGCGGGACGATGTGTGGGTGTCGCAGCGCCGCCGTCGTCCGGATCTCGGCCAGGAATCGAGCGGCGCCGACGCGCGCACGCGCCGACGGGCGCAGCACCTTGACCGCGACCGGCCGGTCGTGCGATGTGTCGTGCGCCAGGAAGACGATCGCCCAGCCGCCGCGGCCGATCTCCCGATCCACGCGATAGCGCCCGGCGAGCGTCGTGGGAAATTTCGGGACCGTCTCGTCGTCGTCGAGGAGAAACGAGAAGCGCTCGATCGCCCCCGCGTCGAGTTCCGGGTCGTGCTGCTCGCACTCCTCGACCAGCTGTCCCAACCGCGCGGTCATGGCGGCATCGCCGCGACAGGCGTCCACGATGAACTGCGCACGACGTCCGGACGGCGTATCGAGCGCGGCGTCGACGAGCGGGCCAAGGACGCGCCATTCGTCCGGCGACACAGGCCCCGATCCACCCGGCCGGTCGGTCGCGTGATCACTCACGCGATCGCTCAGGCGGAGAGCTCGCGGCGCAGCAGCATGCGGGCGCGTGCCCAGTCTCGCTGCACCGTTCGCACTGTCACGCCGAGTACCTCGGCGATCTCTTCCTCCGAGAGCCCGCCGAAGAAACGGCATTCGACGACGCGTGCCAATCGCGCGTCGACGAGTGCCACGCGATCCAGCGCATCGTTGATGTCGAGCAGGCTTTGCGGATCATCGGCGCCCGCGACCGCGTCGGCATCGAGCGTCACCGCGGCGTTGCCCCCGCCGCGCTTCCGCGCCGACCGCGCGCGCGCTCGATCGATGAGGATGTGCCGCATGGCGACGGCGGCGATCGCGAGAAAGTGCGCCCGGTCGCGCGGTCCCGCATTCGACTGGTCCACGAGCTTGAGGTATGCCTCGTTGACCAGCGCTGTCGTGCCAAGCGTGCCGCTTCGCACGCCGACGCGCCGACCGCGCGCGAGATGCCGGCGCGCAATCCGCCGCAGTTCGTCGTACGTCAGCGCCACGAGACTGTCGAGCGACCCGGGTCGCGAGTCCCGAAGCGCGGCGAGGGCGTCGGTCTTGGCCGACGCCGTCTTTTCGGGGCTCACTTCCTACCGCCGGCGTGTTGGGACTCGGCGCTCGACGTCGTGTGAGGAATTGAAGCCGGTCGGAGGCACAGCCGGCGGCTCATGTAGAGGGGCGTCATCAGCGCCAAACATGCCGCGACGCAGGCCAGCCCGGCAATGGCGACTCTCGCGAGCTGACCTCAGCGCCCCCGATCGAACAAACTCTCGAGCAGCGTCACCGGTACGCCCACTCGGTGGCGCTGCATCAGGTTGCGATCGTTGTCTGATCGCCGGCTGACCGCGGGCTAGCCCTGCGCGGTGCCCCGCCCTACGTTCTCGCGCCGTCTTTTCGCGTGGCGGCTCACCTCATTTCGCGAAAACCGGACTTATTGTCGGGTACGGCATTTGCCGCTGGGCACTCACACATGATCAAAGCGAGCCAAGCCGTGCCACCTGGACGGCCCGCGTCGCCCCAACCGGTGGAACCCGAGGGCGAGGTCCATCTCGGGCGGCGCGGTCGTGCCCTGATACTCGTCGTCGAGCGTGACCCCGACGTCCGCGAGCTCGAATCGTATTTCCTGAACGAAGCGGGTTTCGACGTCGATTTTGCCGGGGACGGCGCCGAGGCGCTGGAGCAGGCGCGCGTGCTGCGTCCGGACATCGTCATCACGGAGGTGCTCGTTCCCAAGCTGGATGGGCTCGCTCTGTGTCGCGCGATCAAGACGGATCCGCTGCTCCATTCGACCGTGGTCCTGGTATTCAGCATTCTCGCCGTTCATTTGCGCGCCAGCGAAGCCGGAGCCGACGCCTTCCTCATGAAGCCCCTGGCCGACAGGCGTCTCGTGGACACGGTCCGCCAACTACTGCTGCTCAGGTCGTCGTCCGCTCGAGGCGGCGAAATAGCATGACGGCCGACCCGGTGGTCACCGACGAAGTCGGCGCGACTCGCGTTCAGACTGGTAATCCGCAGGCAGACAGCATCCTGGGCGGCGGGTTTCCGGCGAACTCCATCAACATCGTGATGGGGGATCCGGGAACGGGAAAGACCATTTTCGCCGAGCAACTGCTGTTTCACAACGCCGACGGAGATCGGCCGCTCCTGTACATCACGACCCTGTCGGAGCCTCTGAGCAAGGTCGTGACGTACGTGCAGCGGTTCTCGTTCTTCGACGTCAACCGGATCGGCCAGGACATCCAGTACGAAGACCTTGGGCGCGCGCTGTCGGAGCACGGGCCGGAGGCGCTGTTGACGTGGCTCTCGGATGCGATCAAGACGCGCTCCCCGCGGATCATCGTCATCGACTCGTTTCGTGCGATCCACGACTTGGCGATGTCGTCGGATGACATGCGGGCGTTCATGTCGCGGTTCGCGGGTCTGCTGTCGGCGTACGACGTGACCGCGTTCCTGCTCGGCGAATACACCCGCGCCGACGTCGGCCGCCTGCCCGAGTTCGCGGTCGCCGACTCGATCGTGGAGTTGGCGCGGCAGTCGTTGACAGCCCGCGACGAGCGATTTTTTCGGGTTCTTAAGCTGCGAGGCAGCGCGTATCGCGAGGGCCAGCACGCTTTTCGCATTACGGCGGATGGTCTGGCGCTATATCCGCGCCTCGTCTCGCCGCGCGTTCCCGAGCACTACGAGTCGCTCGCCGAGCGCCTACCGACCGGCGTCGAAGGACTCGACGAGCTCATGGGTGGCGGGCCGTTTGCCGGGTCGACCACGCTCGTCGTGGGCGCGACTGGTTCGGGAAAGACGACGATCGCCCTGCAGTTCGCGATCGAGGGTGTTAAACGCGGCGAAGAGGTGATGTACGTCAACTTTCAGGAGAACCCGGCGCAACTCCGGCGCGCCCTCACGAAGCTCGGATACGACCCCGCCCTGGCCGAGGCGCAGGGGTTTTCGTTGATGTATGCCTCGCCGGTCGAGCTGCAGATCGACAGCATCGTCGCTCGAATCTTCGAGACGATTCAGGCCGGCAGCGTCCGGCGCTTGGTCATCGACGCCGTGGGCGACCTGGCGATCGCCGCGAACGACCAACAGCGACTCCACGACTATCTGTATTCTCTCATGCAGCACTTCGCGGTACGTGGCGTCACGACGATGCTCACCCTCGAGTCGGGCGCGGGCGGGCTCGGCGTCTCATCGTGGACGGACGAACGCTTCAGCTACATGTCGGACAACCTCGTCCATCTCGCCTGGGGCGATGCCCAGGGAGGGCGGCGCGCGATTCGCGTCGTGAAGATGCGTGGCAGCGATCATGAGCACGCGACGCGGGAGTTCGACATCGGCCCGCGCGGAGCGCGGGTGACGTGAGCGAGTCGAGGGAACGACACACCGCGGACGCTTCGCCGGGCCAGACGCGCGCCCCACGGTCGCTCGAGGGCCGCCTCAAACAGCTCACCAAGCTCGGTCGGACGCTGACCTATGCCGGGTCGATGTCCGAGATTTTGAACTACGCGGCGGAACAGGCGGCAGACCTGCTCGAGGCCGAAAAGGCCATTCTGATGCTCTCCGACGACGATGGCGCGCTCCGCGTCCACGCGTCGTTCGGAGTTTCGGGTGACGTCGTCAGTCGTTTCCGAGCGTCGTTCGACGAGACGCTCGTGCACCGGCTGCAAGGACTCTTCGGTACGTCCACTGGGTTTCTCGGCGTTCCGCTCGTGTCACAGGGCCGCGTCATAGGTCTGCTGGCCGTGGTGCGGAAGGCGCGCGGCGAGATCTCGAGCGACGACGAGTGGCTGCTGTCGGCATTCGCCGACCAGGTTGCCGCGCCGTTGGAGAATGCCCAACTCGCCGCCAAGCTCGAACGCGCCGCGCTGCTGGTCGAAAACGCGCGGCTGTACGACGCCGAGCGCTTGGCACGCCGCGACGCCGAAGCGGCGAGGGCCGAGGCGGAAAAGCAGCGCCGGGAGGCGGAGGCGGCCAATCTCGCCAAGAGCGAGTTCATCGCCAACATGAGTCACGAGCTGCGCACTCCGCTCAACGCGATCGGTGGCTACGTCGACCTGCTGGAGATGGGACTCCGCGGCGAGGTGACCGACGCCCAGCGCGAGGATCTGCGCCGCGTCCATCACGCGCAGCGCGTGCTGGTCGCGTTGGTCAATGACGTGTTGAATTTCGCAAAGATCGAGGCCGGGCATCTCGAGTTCGACATCGCCGACGTGCCGGTTCACGAAGTGCTCGATTCGCTCGAAGCGTTCGTGATGCCGCAGCTCGTCGCGCGCTCACTGTATTACGTCTACGAGCCGGTCGACCCGGCGCTCGCGGTGCGCGCGGATCGGGAGAAACTGCAACAGATCCTCCTCAACCTGCTCAGCAACGCGATCAAGTACACGCCGAGCCCGGGCACGATTCGAGTGAGCGTGGCAAGCGCCGACGACGCGGTGCTCTTTCATGTGAGCGACACGGGCCGCGGCATTCCGAGCGAAAAGTGCGACCAGATCTTCGCGCCGTTCGTGCGCGTGGACACCGGCTACTCCCGCGCGACCGAGGGCACCGGTCTGGGTCTCGCCATCAGCCGCGATCTGGCCCGCACCATGGGCGGCGACCTCACCGTCGAGAGTGTGCTCGGTGAGGGCTCGACGTTCACGCTGCGGTTGCCCCGAGGAGACTAAGAAGGAACGGTCCGTCTCCG
Organism: uncultured Gemmatimonadaceae bacterium; assembly: GCA_963757185.1. Taxonomy (GTDB): domain Bacteria; phylum Gemmatimonadota; class Gemmatimonadetes; order Gemmatimonadales; family Gemmatimonadaceae; genus JAQBQB01. The sequence goes on along the minus strand of CAVWQI010000010.1, from coordinate 39,659 downwards.
CACTCCGCTCTCCGTCCCCGCACTCTTGCTACGGTATGACCGGACGCGCAGGCGTAATGATGTGCTGCGTGCTCGCAAGCGCCTGATTGATCTTCGCCACGCGGCCATTGACGATCGCGTCCAACCGTGCCTGCGCCTGATCGGCTTCGGTCCGCAACTCGTTCATTCGCAGCAGCTCGCCGGCTGTCGGTGGCATCATCGGACGGCTCACCATCCCTGCGACCGTCTGTGCTTCCTCGCGCAGCCGTGGGTACTGACGATAACCGAGTCCCGGCAACGGACGCGCCAGAACTGAGTCGCGGAACTGGCGCAGGTCCTTTATCGCGCCGTCGACGTCGCCGAGCACCTGCCCCTGCTGGACCACGCCTCCACCCTGCTCGCGGCGCAACTGTGTTTGCAATGACGTCAACTGCGCGAGCAGATCGTCCGCTCCGGTGACGACGCGGTTCACGCGCGCCAGAATGTCGTTGAGCTGTGCGGCCGTCTGATTCTGCGTCACGAGCTGCGCCGCGGTCATGTCCGAGCGCGGATCGAGCTGCACCTGCACCGGTTTGGTGAGTTGCTTGCCGTTCACCGACACGGCGACGGTGTAGACGCCGGGCAGCACGTCGAGACCACCACCACCGCCGCGACCTCCGCCACCGCCACCATCGTCGCCACCGCCTTGCTCGGCGTCGCTCTGCGCCGCGGCTCGGCGCGCGCGGAATGCGGCGAGCGACGTATCGGCGTCCGCCGGGCCGGGCTGCGCCCCGCCGGCTCCCCCACGCCCGCCGCGCCCGCCGCCGCCACCGGCGGGAGCGTCCGTACGAAGATCCCACGCCACACGGTTCAGTCCCGCGTCGTCCGACGCGCGGCGCATTCGGCGCACCGTCCGGCCGTCCTTGTCCGTGATCGTGATGTTCACCTCACCCGGCGGCTGCGTCTTGAGGAAATACGTGATGAGCGCGCCCGCCGGCGGATTCTCGCCGGTCCATTTCTTCTGACCGAGATTGCCGTCGCGGCTCCACAGCACCCAACGCGTCGCGGGGCGGACGTCGAACAGCGTCGCGTCGGCCGTCTGGACGGCACCCAGGTTCTGGAGCGCCGAGATGTCGTCCATGATGTAGAGGCCGCGGCCGTGCGTGGCGAGCAGAAGATCGTTGTCGCGCGGGTGCACCTGGATGTCGCGCACCGGAGTCGGCGGGAGGTCGCCGCGAATCGACATCCAGTGAACGCCCTTGTCCCACGACGCCCACACGCCCATCTCCGTGCCGATGTAGAGCAGGTTGCGGTTGCGCGGATCTTCACGCACGACGTGCGTCCAAGCCGCCGACACCGGCAGGTCGCCGGTGATCTTATGCCACGTCTTGCCGTAGTCCGTCGTCATGAACGCGTACGGCGCGTAGTCGTCGTCCTGATGGTGATCAGCCGCGACGTACGCCGTGCCGGCGTCGGAGTGCGAGGCATCGACCGTAGGGATCCACGCGTTCGGCTTGAGCCCGGCCACGTTGTTGAAGACGTTGCTCCACGTCTTGCCGCCGTCACGCGTCACCTGGACGTTCCCGTCGTCCGTGCCGACCCAGATGACGTTCGAGTCGAGCGGCGACGGCGCGATCGTGATGATCGTGCAGTGGAATTCTGCCGCGGTGTTGTCGACGACGATCGGGCCGCCGGAGCTCTCCTGCTTCTTGGGATCGTTCGTGGACAGATCTGGCGAGATGACCTGCCACGACATGCCGTAGTCGGTGGACTTGAACAGCACGTTGCCGCCGAAGTACACGACCTTCGGATTGATCGGCGACAGCGCGATGGGCGAGTTCCAGTTGAATCGATACTTGTGGCTGATCATCGCGTCGCCCACTGACCCGACGCGGTTCGGGTACGGGTAGATCGTCTTCTGCGTCCCGGTACGCGTGTCGGTGATGTTGATCATCCCGCCTTGCGCGTCGGAGTAGACGAGCCACGGCTTGTCCATCACCGGCACGGTGAAGAACCCGTCGCCGCCCGACACGGTGAACCAGTCGTTCTTTCGAATTCCCTGCCCCGACAGCGCCTGGCTCGCGCCGCACCAGTTGCCGTTGTCCTGGAGTCCGCCGCACACCATGTACGGCCGCTGCATATCGTAGTTGATGTGGTAGAACTGCGTGAACGGAAAGTTGTTCACGACCTCGAAGTTCTTTCCGCCGTCGTAGCTCACCTGCCATCCGCCGTCCGACCCGCTCAGGATGTACTTGGGGTTCGTCGGATCGATCCACATCGCCTGATGGTCGCCGTGCACGTCGCGCGCGATCGTGCGGAAGTTCTGGCCACCGTCCTCCGACATGTACAACGAACCGGAGAGCGAGAACACTCGATTGGGATTCTGCGGGTCGACCCGAATGTCGGCGTAGTAGAACGGACGGAAGTTGATGTTCGGATCGCGATTCACCGTGCGCCAGTGGTCGCCGCCGTCGTCCGATCGCCACAGCTCGCCTTCGTTCTTCGTCTCGCTGATCACGTACACGATCGACGGGTCGCTCGGCGCCACGGCGATGCCGATGCGATCCATGTCCGTCTTGGGTAGACCGCGCTCGCGGTCTTTGCCGGAGAGGCGCTCCCAAGTCTCGCCGCCATTGTTCGAGCGATACACCGCCGTGTTGCCGCCGCCCGACTCGAGGTGCCACGCCCACCGGCGGTACGTGTACATCCCGGCGTAGAGGATGTTCGAGTTGCCTGGATCTGCCGCGATGTCGGAGCACGCGGTCTGCGAGTCGACGTAGAGCACCTTTCGCCACGTCTTGCCGCCGTCGAGCGTCTTGAAGACGCCGCGTTCCTCGTTCGGCCCCCACTCGCGCCCGAGGCCGCACGCGTAGACGAGGTCCGGGTTCTTCGCGTCGACGACGATCCGCGCGATCTTGTCGCTCTGCGCCAGGCCGATATGCGTCCAGTGCTCGCCGGCGTCGACGGACTTGTACACGCCGTCGCCGATCGACGCGTTGTTGCGCGGGTTCTCTTCCCCGGTGCCGACGTAGATGATGTTCGGATCGCTCGGCGCAACGGCGATCGCGCCGATCGACGCCACCGGCTCTTTGTCGAAGATCGGCTTGAACGTGATGCCGCCGTTGGTGGTCTTGATGATGCCGCCGTTCGCGCCGGCGACGTAGTAGACGTCACGGTTGCCCGGGACGCCGGCGACCACGGAGACTCGGCCCGCGTTATTGGCCGGGCCCACGGAACGCCAGCGGAGTCCTTTGAGCTGGTCGGGTTGTTGGGCGGCGACGGATGTGGCCAAGAGAAGGCCCGAGGCCACAAAGGCGGTGCGGCGCATGACGCGATCCTCGCAAGCAAGGTGAACGATCGACCCGTCCCCACGTTTCGCGAGAACATAGCGTCGAGCCCGGGACGCCGCACGACTTTGCGCTAGTCGGACCGTCGAGGCACCGCTACGCCAGCTCTTCTCTCCGATCCGACTGGCGGCGCTGAATCACCGCTCCTTCGGCTGCTGCCGCGCGACGCTTCAGGCCCTCTTCGTCCGCTTGGGACCACGCCCGGTCAACGTCGGGATTCGACATGTGGACCGGCGCGCCGGAAAGGATTCCCGTCACGTTCCGGAACCGCCGGCCCAGGTGCATCCCGTTCGCGTCGATGGTGAACTCGCGAATTCCTTTGTCGTGGATCGAGCCCCGCATCTTGAGGACGGTCAAGCCGCGCTTCATCTCGCCGAACATCTCAACGTACCGCAGCAGGATGATCGAATCCGTGAGCGTCGAGATGTGAGCTTCGGTGATGGAGGTGCCGCCCATCAGAGTCGCCGTGGTCGCCGTGAACAGACCCGTGATCTCCTGCTGCTTGATGAACGACGTCACGCCGATCACGAACTCACGGAACGCCTTGATCGAGCCGACGCGCTCGAGCGCGGACAGGCTGTCCAACGCCACGCGTTGCGGCTTGAACTCGGCGATGATGCGCTGGACCACGAGCAGCCATTCTTCGAGCCCGGCAACCTCGGGATAGTCGCAGACCACCTTGAGCAGCCCGTCTCGCTCCATCGCCTCGAAGTCGACGCCCCAGCCGTTCGCATTACGAAACAGTTGTTCGCGGCTTTCCTCGAACGCCAGTAGCAGACCGCGCTCGCCGACCTTGGCGCCGCCGGCCAAAAACTGAGTGACGGTCAGGGTCTTCCCCGTTCCCGTCGCGCCCGACACGAGGATGATCGAGTCCCTGAAAAATCCGCCGCCGCACATCGCGTCGAGCTCCGCGTCGCCGGAAGAGATGCGTACCGTCGACGAATGCTGGCGCAGCTCGATCGCCGACAGTGGGATCATCACCGCGCCGACGCCGGCCATGAGGATGAACGGATACTCGCCCTTCGCGTGGTCGGTGCCGCGAAACTTGAGAATCTCGATCGTACGCCGGCGCACCTCGCCGTCGAGGACGTTGCGCAGCACGGCGACGTTGTCGGCGATGAACTCTTCGACGCCGAATCGCGCGATCGCTCCGTACTCCTCCAAGCGCTCGGCGGTGAGCACGGCGGTCACGCGGAGCGACTTCAGCGCCGACCCGATGCGAAAGAGCTCGCGGCGGACGATCGATTCGTCTGAGAACTGAGAGAACACAGCGCCGAGCGAATCCACGGCGACGCGCGTCGCGCCGACCTTCTTGACGGCGTGGTCGATGCGCGCGAGGAGTGCGCTAAGGTCGAAGGAACCGCTTTCGACGGTCTCGACGTCCGGGTCCGGCGACGCGTCGACGAATGCCAACCGGCCTTCGCGCTCCCAGGCGTCGAGGTCCCAGCCGAAGCCCCGCATGTTGGCGCGGATGTCCGGCGCCGATTCCTCGAACGTGACGAAAACGCCCGATTCGCCGAACGACTGGATCCCGGCGGCGAGGAACTGCATCGCCAGAACGGTCTTGCCGCTGCCGGCGGTTCCCGAGACGAGCGTGGTCCGGTGTTTCGGGAGCCCTCCCTTGGCGATGACGTCGAAGCTCGGGATTCCCGTCGGCACTTTCTCGACGAGCGTGAGGGGAGGGCGAAGCGCGATGGCCTGGGCGGTTTCCGCGGTGTCCGCAGTTTCCATGGTCAGCTCGAAGGCGCCTGGTGGGAGCCTGAGGGGAATGAGAGCGGGACGGTCAGTTCCGGAGACACGTGAAGCCCAACCGGACGAACCTCGAGGGCGAGGAGAACCTTGGCGCGGTCGGAGAGATCGCCGATGACTCGCCGAAGCGGGAGCGGCAACTCCTTGATCAGCGTAGGCGTCGCGAGAACCCGATCGCGCTCGGCGGCCTCGGGGTCTTCGAGCACGTCGACGATCGCCAGCGTGTACCGCCCGGCGAGCTCCGAATCACAGATGTGTCGGAGGTTGGATATCGCGCGCTCGGTACGCGGGCTGGCTCCGGTGACGTAGAGCTTCAATACGAATGTCGACAGTCGCTGTCCCCTCGCTTCATGCTCGAAGTCGTCGACCCGCCTGGCCTGTCACCGTTTGCACATTTTGGTCCAAGACCGCCCCCGCTCTGGCACGCAGGTTGACTATTGCGTGAGCGTGCCAGAGCCCTTTGTGCCCTCAGTCACGTTGCCGGAGATACGACCCTCGGTCGGCGAGGCCGGGCTGCAGAAGATCGTCGCGTCGATTCCCGACGCTGTGATCATCGTCGGCGAGAACGAGCGCATTCGATTCGCCAATCCGGCGGCGGAGGCGTTGTTCGCGCGCCCGCTCGGCCAACTGATCGGGTTGGAACTGGGGCTGCCGGCCGTCGCGAGCAACAAGACCGAGATGGACGTCATACGTCCGGGCGGTTTCGCGGTGACCGCCGAGGTGCGCTTCGTCGAAGTAGACTGGAACGGGGAGCGAGCCCGAATCGTTTCCCTGCGCGACGTCACTGATAGGAAGCGTGCCGAAGATCGCGCGAAACAGCTCGAGCGCGAACGACGCGCCCGAGCGGAGGCCGAGGCCGCGAGCAAGGCGAAGTCCGAGTTTCTGGCGACCATGAGCCACGAGCTCCGCACGCCGCTGAACGCCATCATCGGGTACTCCGAGCTGCTGGATCTCGGCATCGGCGGCGAGCTGACAAACCAGCAGCGCGAGCAGATTGGCCGGATTGCGACCAGCGGACGGCATCTCCTCGCCCTGGTGAACGAGGTGCTCGACCTGTCAAAGGTCGAGGCAGGACGTCTCTCGGTGCACGCCGAAGCGGCGCGCATGGACGACGTGGTGCACGGGGCGCTCGCGCTGGTGCAGGGTTCGGCGAACAGCCGCGGTGTGCGTCTGGACGGTTCGGCGTTCGCGAGTGAGCTCTTTTTCGACGGCGACCCCGATCGCGTTCGACAGATCCTGGTCAACCTCCTGAGCAACGCCGTGAAATTCACGCCCCCCGGCGGCACGGTCGCCGTGCGCTGCGAGACGGTCGACGAACCGGACGACGACGCTCGCCTCCCTGGATCGGGGCCGTGGCTCGTGTTGCGCGTGACGGACACCGGCATCGGAATTCCGCGGGGACGCATCTCGTCGATCTTCGATCCCTTCGTCCAGGTCGAGGCGGGCCCGACGCGGAACGCCGACGGCTCCGGTCTCGGTCTCACCATCAGTCGCCGCCTGGCGCGCCTCATGAGCGGCGATCTCACTGTCGTGAGCGAGACCGGTTCGGGCTCGACGTTCTCTCTCTGGTTGAACCAGGCGACGTCGGCGCAGCGCGAGGTAGCGGCGTGGCGCGCCGAGTCGCCCGACGTCGCCGCGCGCCTGGCGGGTTTCTCCGACGTCGCGGCCAATCTGCTGCGCGAGCTTCCGTCGTTGTGCAACGCGCTGGTAGATCGGCTGCGCGCCGAGGCGATCATTCCCAACACCGACTCACTGCGCGCCGCGCAGCTCGCCGATCATCTCGTGTGCTACGTCGCCGACGTTGCCACGATGCTCAACGCGCTGGAGGAAGCGCGCGGCCAGCCGTCGCAGTTCGTGGCCGAGACGGCGGAGCTGCACGATTTCATCGCCGAGAAGCATGGGCGCGACAGGGCGAGGCTCGGCTGCACGGTGGACATCGTGCGACGCGAATGGAAGATCGTGCGCGAGGAGGTGGAGCGCGTCATTCGGCGCGCCGCCGGCGTGCTCCCGCGGGGCAACATCTCCGAGGCGCTGATCACCGCCGACCGCCTGATGGAAAGTGCCGAGGACACGAGCGTGCGGTCGCTGATGCGGTTCCTCTCCGCGAGCGACGCGGTGGTCCGTTAACGACAGCGGCGCCCCCCCGATTCGGGGCGCCGCCGTTCGCCGGTCGGATCGACGGGTCAGGGCGAGCAGAATATCGAGGTGACCGTCCCGCTGCCCGGATGGCCCGGATCGTTCTTATAGTTGCCGTCCTGATGGACGGCGACGATCTCCTTGATGTTGCCGCTGATCGTGCTGCCGTTCTTCAACACCTTGCTCGTCACGATGATCACGAAGTCGCTCGGAATCGTCGCCGGCGGATTCGAGCTGTTGCCCGGCTGCGTGGTCCACGCGCCGCCGCAGAAGTTGTCCGCGCTCGACGCGAAACCTTTGAACGAAGCGACGCCGTTAGCGACCGGCCCGCTCATCTGGTTGTTCATCCACCACTGCGCGCCCCAGAAATTCACTACGTCATTCACTGCGTGAGCCTCGTCGTCGCCGATCACGAACAATGGTGTCGCCGGCGTGAAGAAGATCTTGGCCTGGAAGTCGAGACCGGTCGGATTCTGGCAGCCAATTGGACTCCAGCCGGAGATCTCGTGTCCCGAGGCGGTGAGCACCAGCGCGCCGCCGAAGCCTGCCCTGCCGAACTCGTCCGGCCCGTCGTTGCACGACGATCGCGCCGTGTTGCCGGGATCCGAGCTAACCTCCCCGTCTCTCGTGTTCACGACGTCGATGCGGATCGTATTCGCGCCGCCCACGTTGAACGAGGCGCCCTGATTGTCGATGTTCAGCGGGACAACCCAATTGCAGTTCGGCCCCTGCTCGACCGTGCAGTCCTCGAGGATCGCGTTCTGGCCGATCTCGCTGCCGTTGAGATACGCCACCATGGCGTTGTCGGACTTGATCTGCATCTGCAGCGCGAGATTCGTCGCGCCCGGTGGCACGTTGAACGAGGTCACGTACTCGTAGCTTCCAGTCCGCGCCCGATACTCGTTCGACGGAGCGTCGTCGCCGGTCGGGCCGATCCATGACGAGCCGGCGAAAGGAGCGGTCCAATCGGCGATGGGGAAGCCGGGCGTATAGCTGAGCAGCGCCGACGTCAGGTCGTTCGCCGTGGTCGCGCAGTCCACTCCGGTGAACGTGAGAAGGCCGGGCTGCCGCGTGATTGCGTAGTCACAGTAGTGAACCGCGGCGTCGCCGCTGCTGATCGTCTTCTGGAGGGCGCCCGCCGGAACGCCGAACGATCCGACCACGTTCGCCGCCGGCGAACGGGCTGGGGTGCTCACCGGCGAGGGACTCGTCGAAGAGTCGCTACACGAGGCCAGCAGCATCATCCCGCCGCCGACCGACATTGCCATCAGACGCGACCGTTGCCACATAAGAACCTCCGCCTACGCATTTAGAGATGACGCACGCTGCTGAGCCGCCTCGCGTCGTCGCGAAGCAGGATCGGCGCGGGCAAGAAGCGTGACGGAGGTCACAGTCGAGCTGAGGTCCAGTTCAGCGCGCTGCGTTGGCCGAGTTCGGTGAGGCCATCAACATGTGGATGCGTGACCACTTACCGCGCGCGCCGGCGCGACGGTTTTGTAAATTAGACTTCGTTAATGGGGGTTACCTGGCGCGTCGACGCCTCAGCAATGCATGGCGCTCACGCAGCAGACTCGGGGGCGGTCGACGCGCTGCTCTGCCCGGCTTGCCTTACGCCCGGAGCGCCGTCATTGGATCGACGCGGACGGCCCGCCGTGTTGGAAGGAAACAACCCGCGAGAGCGACAGCGGTGAGCAGAACCGTCGCAACGATGAGCGTGAGCGGGTCGGCGGGGCTCACTCCGACGAGGAGGCCGGCCATTGCGCGGGACACGATAACGGACCCCACGAGTCCGACGACCACGCCGGTCACCACCAGATCGGCGCCCTGCCGCATCATCATCCCGACGATGTCCGCTGAACCCGCGCCAAGTGCGCGCCGAAGACCGATCTCACCCGCGCGCTCGCTCACCGTGTACGACATCACGCCGTAGATCCCGAGGGCGGCCAGGAACAGCGCGATGACGGCGGACATCGCGATCAGCTTCATCGACAGTCGGCGCACGGCGAGAGATTCCGATACGGTTTCATCCAACGTCACGGCGCCGAACACGGGCAGCGCCGGGTTGATCTTTTGCACTGCATCCCGCACGGCGCGCGCGATAGAACCGGTCTCGACACGACCGCGAAGGAAAATGGCGAGATGTTTTCCTTGTTGTTGATATAGGCTCGCGTAGATATGTGGCTCTGCCGCCCTCGCAAGCGACTCGGTTCGCGCGTCGGCAACGATGCCGACGACAGTAGTCCACGCCGTTGCACGGGCTGACAGCTTCATCCGCTTGCCCACCGCGTCCTCGCCCGGCCAATGGGTCCGGGCCATGCTCTCGTTGATCACGGCGACGGGAGGCGCGCTGTCCGCGTCGAACGCGTCGAGTAGTCGACCCCGCACGAGTTTCAGCCCGAGTAGGTGGAAGTACTCGGGCGTGACCTCCGAGCCCGTGACGAACAAAGCTTGTTCGCCGTGTGAGGCGTCACCCTCGAACCGCACCCGCAACACCGGCTGATCCTGGTACGGGTGATCGAGCGGAACGGCCGCGCCGCTTCCGAGCGCGACCTCGTCCACCCGCGCGATCGCGCGGCAACGACGAATCACCTCGCGCACGAACGGCATCTCGGCGGCGGCGGTCGGGTACAGATCCTCCGCCCGGTCGTTCGGATAGGGCAATCGCGTGCGCAGAACCGTCACGTTCTCTGGATCGAAACCGAGCGGCACGCCGAGCAGCTGCCAGAAACTCCTGACGAGGAGACCCGCCGCGCTCAGCAGCACCAGCGAGAGCGCGAACTCCGCGACGACGAGCATTCGGCGGGTGCGCTTCTGGCGGCGTGTGGCCGTCGCGCCGCGCCCCTCGAGTTTGAGCACGCCCGTCACGTCGAGGTCGCGGAGATGGAGGGCGGGTGCAAGTCCGAACGCTGCCCCCGCGACCAGCGACGCCCCCAAGGCGAAGAACAACACGCTCCAGTTGATTGAGACCTCGTTGAACATCGGCACGCCGTCCGGTACGAGCCGGACGAGGAAGCTCTTCGAGGCGAAGACCACGGCGACGCCGAGGATGCCGCCCAACACCGCGAGCACCACGCCCTCCGTGAGCAACTGGCGCATGAGTCGCGATGGCGCGCCCCCGAGCGCCTGCCGCACCGCCATCTCGCGTCCGCGCGTCGCGGCGCGGGCAAGAAGCAGATTGGCGATGTTGGCGCAGCCGATCAGCAGCACGAGTGACACGGCGCCGAGAAGGAAGAGCAGCGGCTGTCGAAGGTCGCCCACGACGCTGTCCTTGAGCGGTACGAGCCGCACTTTCCAATCGCTCCGCGGCGGGTAGTCGCCGGGCAACTGCTGGCGCAGCGACCGGACGAGCGCGTCGACCCGACGCTGTGCCTCGTCGATCGTTACCCCATTGTCGAGTCGGGCGATCGCGGTCGGGAAAAGGCTGGCTCGCGATTGGACCAGCGCGTCGCTCAGCGGTGCTCCGGCGAACCCGAACGCGATCCACACCTCCGTTCTTCGCTGTTCGCCCGTTCGCTCCGGGGATTGAAAGCCGGGCGGCATGACGCCGACGATACGGTAGGAGTCGGAGTCGAGCTGGACGATACGGCCAACCACGTTCGGGTTGGCGCCGAACGAACCTTTCCAGAGCGCATCACTGATCAGAGCTTGCGCGTTGAATCCCGGCGTCTGATCGGAAGGATCGAAGGCCGTGCCAAGCTGCGGTTTCACGCCGAGCAGTGTGAAATAGTTTGGCGCGACGATCATCAGCACGACGCGCTGGGCGCGAGCGAGGCCGGTGAGATTGTTGTTGTCGAACCAGCTCGGCGAGACGTACTGAAAGACGCCGGCTCGCTGCAGATCCCGCCACTCGGGCGTCGACATCCCGACGTCGTGCGCGCCGATGCCGGCGAGGTCGTCTTCGACGCGCACCAGTTGCTCGGCGTGCGGATACGGCAACGGATGGAGCAGCGTGGCGGCGACGAGACTGTAGATCGCCGTGGTGGCGGCGATCCCCAGTGCCATCGTCACGATGGCGACGCCGGCGATTCCCGGGGCACGGCGCAGGAGGCGCAACGCGAATCGCACGTCCCGGCCGAACTGCTCCGCCGCCATCGCTCCCCTTCCCCATTCGTCGCGCGCGACGTCCAGCGCGAGACCCGGGTTGCCGAATTCGCGGCGCGCGTTGGACTCTGCATCCCGGGGCGTTTCGCCGCGCGCGACGCGATCCGCCTGCGCCATGTCGAGGTGCGCGCGCAGCTCGTCGGCCAATTCGTTCGTTCGCCGCTCGCGCGCCCAGGGCCACCAGTCGCGAATGCTCATCGCTCCTCGGCGGTCGGCAGGCTGAGCGACGCGATCGCGGCCGAGAGCTGGTCCCACCGCGTCCGTTCCGTGACGAGACGCTTTCGCCCCTTCGGCGTCAGACGGTACATGCGGACGCGGCGATTGGTGCTCGAAACGCCCCACTCCGTCGCGATCGCCTTCTGACGCACGAGACGCTGCAGCGCCGGATACAGCGAGCCGGTTTCGACCTGGAGCACGTCGCGCGACTGCGACCGCACCAGCTGGACGATGCCGTAGCCGTGACTCGGGCCCCAGCGAAGCGCCTGAAGAATGATGAAATCGAGCGTGCCTTGGAGCAGCTCGATGCGCGACGTCGGCGGATCTTTCGATGCCATGACAGGGCGAAGTTAGGTAGACGCTCTACTTACCCTACGTAGACTGTCTACTCTTCCCCGCCGCGTCAAGGCCGCGTTAGCGCGGAATAGTCGTCGTGAATCTGGACCCGACGCCGACTTCGCTCGCCACGGTGATGTCGCCGCCGAGCAACCGGGCCAACTCGAGGCTCACCGAGAGACCCAGCCCCGTGCCGTGTCGCTTCAGGTTGCCGGCCTCGATCTGCGTGAACGGATCGAAGATGCGCTCGACGTCGTCCGCCGCGATGCCCGGTCCCGTGTCGACGACGTCGAAGGATACGGTTGTCTCCGTGGCGACCACCGCGAGCTCGACCGAGCCCCTCTCGGTGAATTTGATCGCGTTCCCGAGAAGGTTGATCAGGATCTGCCGTATCTTGACCGAGTCGCTCTCCATCGGGATTGATTCCGGCGATCCCGTGAATCGGATGCACAACCCTTTCTTGGTCGCGAGTGGCTCGACGCCGGCGAGAGCCTCGCGGGCGAGCACACACGCATCCGTGGCGCTGACGCGGACCTCTTCGCGGCGTGCGTTCAACCGAGCGAAGGTCAGGATCTCGTCGACGACGTTGAGGAGATGTGCCGCCACACTCTTGATCCGCCCCAAGTACCCGCGCTGCGGTTCGGAGACCGGGCCGGCGATGCCTTCGGCGATGAGATCCGCATAGCCCGACACGGCGCCGATCGGCGTGCGAAGCTCGTGGCTCATCGACGCCAGGAAAGCGGACTTGGCCTGATTCGCCAGCTGCGCTTCCTCCATCGCCGCGCGCAACTCCTCCTCGCGCGCCACGCGCTCGGTGACGTCTTCGATGAGGGCCGCCGCGCCTGCGCTGTTTCCCGACGCGTCGACCAGCGGCAGAATGCGCACGCTCTGCTGCATGCGGCCGACGGTCTCGTAGCCCTGCGGGGCCGGCGCGGTGATCAGGCATCCGTGCAACCCCTGCGACATGACCGCGACCGACCCGCTCACGGCGCGTTGAACGGCCGCGCGCGCGGCCGGGCGCAGACTCGGTTCGACCTCGTCGAGCGGGCGTCCGACGACCGACGCGGCCGGCAGGCCGGTGGCTTGTGCCAGCCAATCGTTCCAGCCGGTGATCACCAAATGCTCATCCACCGTCAGCACACCGACGTTCAACAGACTGCCGATCTGAGCGATGACATCGACCTGTGCGACGGAAAGCGGAGCCAGGACGTCGCTCATCGCTGCGGAATCCGCTCCCTGAGCCCTTGAGAGATGCGCGCCAGTGACTTTGCGCCCAGCACGACGATGAGGTATCCGTCCACCGCCAGCTCGCTCAGGCGAAACCGCGTCGCGACGATCACGGCGAACTGAGGGTCGCCGGTGTCCACGCGCAGTGAACCGAGAATGGTGCCGAGCGATTCCACGTGAATCCGCGGCACAGAGAACGACACGGGCGTCTGCAGCATGTCGCCGAACCCGCTCAGACAGGCGCCGAGCACGATGTTGCCGATTTCGACGAGGACTTCCTTCGCGGATTGATCCAACCGCCCCCCCGCCCCCGCCTCGCCGGACGTCATGAGCTTGGCCAGAGCCGCGGCCTTTTCGTGCTCGATGAGCAACACGGCGTCACCGGCAACCGCGCCGCCGAACACCTGATGGACCGTCGCGATCTCCGCGCTGACGAGGTCCACGAGACGCGGCTCGACCTCGGCGACCTCGCAGATCACCAACCGTGGCATGTCGACGAGGATTCGCTGGCCAGTAATCTCGGACAGCGAGGCGGCCGCGCGGTGCAGACCGACGTTGAAGAGCTCGGCGAGGGCGTCGGCTTCGAATGCGGGTAGCGTCATGTCTGCTGTCCGACGAGTGCGTCGACCGCGGCCACCAGCTCCTGAGCGTTCGCCGGCTTGTGCAGAAACCGGTTCGCCCCGCCCTCCGCCACCGCCTGCTCGGTCGACCGCTGAACGTTGGCGCTCACCACGATCACGCGCGCCTGGCTATCGAGCGCGCGCAACGTGCGCAGAACTTCGAGGCCGTCGAGGTCCTCCATCGACAGGTCGAGCAAGACGAGGTCCGGCCGGTCCAATGAGAATTTCTCGATGGCCTCCGTGCCCGAGCTCGCCTCGATCACCGCGTGCCCCGCGGCCTCTAGAATCGCGCGGTGCACTCGCCGGGCGTACGCCGAATCATCGACGATCATGATTGTCGCCATGTCAGATGAGTTCCAGGATGGTGGATGCCATCTCGTCGAGCGGGACGACGCGGTCGCTGATGCTCGCTTCGACGACCGCCCGCGGCATTCCGTACACGACGCACGACGACTCCGCTTCAGTCACGATTCGACCGCCTCTCGCCTTGATGTGTGTCGCCCCCACAAGACCGTCGTTTCCCATGCCCGTCATGACGATGCCGAGGACTCGCGACCCGTAAACCTCGGCGGCCGATCGAAACAGCACGTCTGCCGACGGCCGGTGAAGCGTCTCGGTCGGATGCGTATCGAGATGAGCACGCACCGCGCCGCCCTCGTCCCGCCGCAGGGAAAGATGGTGCCCCGCGGGCGCCAGAAACATGGCCCCCGGCCGAACCACGTCGCCCTCCTTGGCCTCGACCACGTCGATCGCGGAGATGTCGTCGAGGCGCTGGGCGTACATCGCCGTATAGCCGATCGGCATGTGGAGCACGACAGCCACCGGGATGGGAAAGTCGGCCGGTAGGCGCGGAATCACCTGCCGAAGTGCCTGCGGGCCGCCGGTCGAGATGCCGATGACCACGATGTCGGCTCGGTCCCCCGACACCATAGCGCCGGCGCGCGGGATGATGGCCGAAGCCGAGGCCGGGCCGACGGGCTCGGGCACGTGAATTTTCAATCCTCCGGCTGCCGCGGCCTTTACCTTCGCCACGATCTCGTCAGCGATCTCGAATACCCGGTCGGTCGCCAGCGCGGTTGGTTTTTGGACGAAATCCACCGCGCCCAGGTCGAGCGCTTCGAGCGCCGCGGCACCGGAATGATGGCTGATGCTGCAGACGATGACGGGGACGGGCCGAATCGCCATCTGCCTCCGTAGAAACTCCAGCCCATCGATGCCCGGCATCACGAGATCGAGCGTCACGACGTCCGGCCGAAGGCGCCCGACCATCTCCAGGGCCTCCTCTCCGTCGCGCGCGCCGCCCACGACCTCGACGAACGGACTGCGCGTGAGCACCCGCGTCATCACCTTCCGGATGAACGCGGAGTCATCGACGACGAGCACCCGAATGAGATCGGTCATCCCGCTCCATTTTGTTCGGCCAGGACCTCGCCGCGACGCAGGGCCGACTGTCTCACGCCGTTTCGTTCGACGACCTCTCTTCGACCCAGACGCACGTACGCGAACCCCTTCCCGATTTCGGCGAGCTCCAGATCGACGTTCAACCGGGTCAGCGACTCCGACGCGCCAAGAAACACATAGCCGTCGGGCGACATGCACTCGGAGAACATGCGCACGGTCGATCGAATTGCGGCGTCGGAGAAGTAGATGAAGACGTTGCGGCAGAAGATGACGTCGCACGACGCGAACTCACGCACGTCCGCGTCGCGAGCGAGATTCGCCACGCCCCATCGAATGACGTCGCGCACCGCGTTGATCGGGCGCCAGTACCCATCCCCTTGTTCCACGAAATACCTGGACTTGAGATGTGCCGGTAGCTGACGCAACGCGCGTTCACCGTAAACGGCGCGTCGCGCGCGCTCGATCATCGCGGGACTCCCATCCGTCGCGGCGATCTGCACAGGTCGCGTCCCGAGGATGCCGTTCTCGGCGAGCGCGATGGCGAGGCTGATCGGTTCCTCACCGGTGCAGCACGCGGCGCTCCAGATTCGAAGCGGACGACCGGGGTAGGCGGCGTAGTGCGCGGGTGCGACGATGTTCGCGAGCGCATCGATCTGCTCCGACTGGCGCCAGAAATACGTCTCCGGAACGGCCAGCCGATCCATCAGCGCCAGCCAGTGCGTGTCCGCCGCCGCGTCGTACCGAAGCAGATAGTAGTAGTCGAGAAACGACGTGAGACCGTTCGCCGCGACGAGATCCGACACCTTGTCGGCCAGCGTGCCGCGCTTCGAATCGTCGAACAACACTCCGGTGCGCTCCACGATGAGATCGCGCAGGAGGATGAACGCGCTGTCGGAGAGTACGAATACGTTTTCGGACCCGAACGGAAGTCCGTTCCCCGCGTGGCTGCCGGCCATCAGCTTATCGCCGGAACGTCGGCCCGCACATGGGACGTATGGTCTATCCGGTCTCCCGTGAATCGGCCGCGCGCATCGCGGAGATCCAGACGAGCGAGCGCACGCGCGGCCGCCGCGCGGACGCTGGGCGATGAATCGTCGAGGGCCGTGCGGAGCAAGACACTTACCCGTGGATTTCGCATCCGGGAAAGCGCCTCGACGACGAAGCGACGGCGGCTCTCCTCAGCCAGCTCCAACGGCCCGGCAAGTGCCGCGGTGTCCGCCGCATCGAAACTCGCGAGCGCCGCAGCGACCAGCTCGCGCATGCCTCGGTCGGCCGACAGCTCGAGCAGTCCCGACGCGCCGGGCGTACCGCCGATCAGGCCAAGTGTCCGAACGGCATGCTCGCGAACCGCGTCATCACGCGTCGCTCTCGCCAGGTCCACGACTTGTCTGGCGGCGTCGACGCTGCGCCGTCCGATGGCGTCGAGCGCCGCGTGCTGCAGTCGCGCGTCGGAGCTTTCGAGCACGGACCGCAGCGCCGCATCGCTGTCGGAGCCCGCGAACGAGCCCAGCGCTACGGCGGCGGCACACGCGACGTCGACCTCGGGGTCACGAACGAGTGGCAGCAATACCCCAAGCATGCTCTCCGACCGAGCCGCGACGAGCGCTTCGATCGCCGCGATCCGCACCGGTGGGGCCGTATCACGCATCGCGCACTCGGCGAATCGCGCCAGCGCGTCGGCGTGCGTGGTCCCGATATTGGCCATCGCGCGCACGGCGAAATACCGCACCCACAGGTTGTCGTCGCGTGTCGCCTCGACGAGAGCCACGACGGCACTGGGCGAGGTCCATAGGCCGGTCGCTCTCGCGGCAGCCGCCCGAACGGTCGCGTCCGAGTCCGAGGAGAGTACCTCGCGAATCTTCGACCAGGCCTGAGCTTCCTCGAAGCTCGCCAGGTGCTCGACGGCAGCGCGGCGCACGAGCGCGACCTCGTCGTCGCACAAGTCGACGAGCCGCCGGAGGCACGACCCGTAGCCGAAGTACCCGGCCACGCGGGCGGCGGATTCGCGGACGCGCGGTGAATCGCTCTTCAAGCCTCCAGCGATCGCTTCTTCCATGCGCGGATGGCCGATCGAGTCGAGCGCCGCAACAGCTGACTGACGGATCGATGCCTCGGGGTGGTCGAACAACGCGAAGAGCGGCTCGAAAGCCCGACGGTCTCCGATTGCTCCGAGGGCGGCGGCGGCGGCGATGACCACGTCGCGCTCTCCGTCCAGCCATCGCACGAGGGTCGCGACCGATTCGCGGTTGCCGATTGCCCCGAGGGCGCGCGCCGCGAGCCGGCGTGTGTCTTCAGCCTGGCCGTCCGCAACCCGTTCGATGTGCCGCGCCGCGGCGGCTCCGCGCGTCGACAGGAGCTCGGCCGCCGTCTGGCGCACCGCCGGGTGCACGAGAAAGCCAGCCAACGTTTCATCGATCTCGTCGAAGGGAAGCCAGGATAGCACGACGAGCAGGCCCGGGAGCTCGTCGTCGCTCGCTCTTCGCGCCGCATCGACGAGCGAGTTCAGAGCAGCGCTCGTCACGACACGCCGCGTGAGATCGGCGACAACCGAGCCTTCGCCGATCTGCGTTTGCACGCGGTCGGCGATCGCGGCGAGTGCGCTTGAGATCGCGGCCAGCGGTGCACGCGGCCTGAGCAGCAAACGCACCAATGGTCCCACGGCTTCTTCGGTGGCCAGCGCTCCCAGACAACCGACGATCGCCACGAGGAGCATCTCGTCGTCGAGCAGTTCGAGCAAATGTGGAACGACGGACGAATCGCCGATCGCGGCGAGTGCATCGAGCGCCGCGAACGAGAGGAAGAAGTCCCGCGACGCGGCGATCTCCATGAGAGCGTCGACAGCGTCCGGGTCACGGATTCGGCCCAGCGCTTCGATGGCATGGAAGCGGACGTTCACATCCGTGTCATCCAGCCGCGCGATCAGCGCGGGGACGGAACGCGGGTCGTCCATGATGCCGAGCGCCAACGCGGAGTACGTTCGCACCTCGGTGTCCGGGTCTTCGAGAAGCCCCGCGACGGTCATCACGACGTCCTCGCGCGTCTTCGAGAGCGCGGTCAGGACGGCGCTGAGCAAGGCTGGATCGCGGTGGTGCTCGCGGAGCGCCTCGACGAGCTTTTCGACGACCTCTCGCCCGCCGCTCGCTGCCATGCCATTCGCGGCGACACGTCGCACGCGCCAACTTTCGTCGGCGAGGGCGTCGGCGAGCAATGACGGCGACTCTCCGCCCGCGGCGAGCGTCTCGGCGGCGCGGAGGCGGATCGCCTCGTCGTGGCTGTCCAGATCCGCGGCGAGACGGAGGTCGCGATCGAATCGCGCCGTGACGTCTTCGATCGTCACGACCAAACCGGCAATGCCGTTCCGATCGCGCAGCGGCGCGATGGTGACGTGCTGCCGCATGCGCTCGAAACGAGACGTCGGGTCGCGCGGCGGGCACGGAATCAAGTACTTATGAAACGCCGGCGCGAGCACTTCGACGCCGAGACCATCGGCGACGCGGCGCAGCCTGGAGATCAGGCCGCGGCGGGCGATGTCCGGCACGAGGCGGTCGAGCGGTTCGCCGCACGCCACGGACTCGGACAGCCCCGTGGCGTCCGCCATCCACGCATCCCACGACTGCACGACGAGACCTACGTCCGTCGTGAAAACTCCTACCCGGCCACGGCGATTCACAGAGATCTCACGCGGGCGTCGTCTGACCGAACTGACGCGCGCGCTCGGCGAGTTGGCGTGTGAGCGCCATTGAATCGCGCACTCCTTGAACCGTCGTCGCACCGACGCGTTGCCCTTCGCCAAGTACCTTGGCCACCGAAGCGACGGCCTCCGCCTGATCCTTGTTCGCGCGTGTGATCAACGCCATCAGCTGCACGACGTTTCGCGTCGCCGTGGTGATGTCGGCCGCGGCGCGCGACTGTTCGGCCATCCCCTTGCTCGTTTGGTCGGTCTGCCGCCGAATCGTTTCGGTCGCCGAAGTCACCTGTGCCATCGCGGCGGTTTGCTCGACCATGGCGCCGTTCACGCTGGCGATCACCTTGTTCAGTCTCTCGATATCGGTCGATGCTTGGGCGACGGCGGTCGCCTGCTCGCTGAGCGCGCGCGCCGTACCCACTGCGCCCCGGCGCACCGAATCGATCGCGGTGGTGATCTGAGCGCTCGACGTGGCCTGTTCGTTCATGGCGCGGCGCACCTGCGCCGCGAGCGCGGCGCCCTGCTCTCCCGCCTTGATGATTTCTCGTGACGACTGCGTCTGCTGGCGCATCGCCTGATTCACCTCTTGCGCCACGCTCCGCATTTTGACCGTCGAGCGGACGATGCCCTGAAGCGTGGCGGACTGCTCGACCGTCGCCGCGGCGACGTGTCTCGCCTGTTGGGCCGCGGAGCCGATCACTTGCGCGACGTTTTCGCCCGCGTTGAGCTGCTCGTTGCTCGCCGCGGCGATTTGCTGAACCTTCGCCGAGCTTTGAGCCACGCCGCTGAGAATGCGGCGAAGCCCCGCGGCGCCGTCCGAGGCGAGGCGTCCGCTCTCTTCGGCGACCCGCTGCGCCTGATTCGTGGTTTCGAGCGCTTCCTGCACGACGCGCTCGAGCCCCTTGATGATCGCCGCGATGTCCGCCGTGGCTTTTGCCGAGCGGTCCGCCAGGTTGCGGATCTCCTCGGCGACCACCGCGAATCCTCGACCCGCTTCGCCGGCGCGCGCCGCTTCGATCGATGCGTTGAGCGAGAGCAGGTTGGTCCGTTCCGCGATCAGGTTGATCGTGGCAACGATGGAGGTGATGTCCTCCGTCTTCTTGCCGACCTCACGGACGGCCAGCGCCGACTGTGTCATCGATTCGCGCACGCGCGCCAGGCCGTCAATCGAACGGTCGACCGCCTGGCCGCCTTCCTCCGCTTCGCGGGTCACCCGCTGAGCGATGTCGCTCGCTTCGCCGATGATGACGGATACGCCGCGGATCGAGCGGTCGAGCTGCACCGCGCTGGTCGCGGCGCTGTCCACGGCCTGCGTGATGGTGGCCGCATTTTGCGCCACGGAGCTGACGGAGCGCGCCGTCTCCTCGATCGACGTCGAAACCTCCTCGATCAAACCGGCGATGTTTTCGGCACTCGCGCCGACCTGCTCGATCGACGTGGCCATCGTGTTGATCGACTTCGAGGTCTGCTCGGCGGCCGCCGCCAAATCGTCCGCGTTGCCGCGCACCGCATCGATCGAACGGGCCATCTCTTCCGAAGCGGCCGCGACTTCGACCACGGATGCCGCGAGGGAGTCGCCCTCCTTCGCCACGCCTTGAACCGAGGCGGCCATCTCCGTCATGCCGTTCGCGACCTCGGTCGACGTATTCGTGAGGTCGCGCGTCATGTTGGAGACCGATGCGATCGACTTGCCGGTCTCCTCGATCGACGCCGCCGTCTCGGTGATCGCCGTCGCGAGGCTCGTGCTCCCGACCGTGATCTGCTCGATGGACGCCGCGAGCTCGTTGACCGACGACATGAGCTCCTCGCCCGACGCCGACACCGACTCGGCCTGCGATGCCGTTCGCGACAGAGACGCCGTGAGCTCGGTGGTCGACGTGACCGCGTTCTCGAGCGCGAGCGCTTGCGCTTCGGCGCCGCTGTTGATCGTGGTGTAGTTCGCCGCGAGGGTATTGGCGGCGGTTGCGATCTGACCCGCTTCGGCGTACAAGTACGAGTTGCCGTTCGCCGTGCCGTTGGGTTTTCCGAAGGGATTGCGCATGATGAAATCCTCGTGCTAGGCGAGGGCCGGGAGGGTTTGAGCGGAGAGTTGCAACGGAGCGGGTGCGTCGGTCACGCGAAGGAGCTCGGGCACGTCGAGAATGAGCACGAGCCGTTCGCCCATCTGTGCCAGACCGCGGAGGTACCGCGAGCTGAGCTCGACGATTCCTTCCGGAACGGGTTGAATCGCATCGGCGGGAATTGCCGCGAATTCCCGTGCGCTGTCGACGATGAGACCGACGGACCGGCTCTCCGACCGCACGACGATGAGGCGGCTCTGCAAATCGTGGGCGCGCCGCTCGAATCCGAAGCGCGCCCGCAGGCTCACCGCGGGGATCACTCGGCCGCGAACCGAAGCCACGCCGTCGACGAACGTCGGCGCGTTCGGCACGGGCGTGAGTTGGCCGACCATCTCGAGCTGCTCGATGTCGTCGCTGCGCAACGCGTACGTCGTTCCGGCCAATTCACAGAGAACGTACGAGTCGTCGCCGCTCGCGTTCAGGACCATGTGTGTTCCTCTGACAGGCGCGCCGACGCTCCGTTGTGCAGCGCACCGCGCAATCGATGGTTGGATGACTTGGGCTCGCGCGACGTTCGGACGAGCGCCGCGGCATCGAGAATGAGACTGACGCGTCCATCCACGAGCTCGGTCGCACCCGCGACCCCCGGGACGGCGATCAATGGATCCGACACGGGATGGACCACGATTTCCCGCAGTCCGAGCAGACGATCGACCACGAGTCCCACCGAGTGCGCTTCGCTGCCAACGATGAGCACGTGCCGCGGCGCGTTGGGCCGCGGCGGTAGCGAGAACAGCTCACCGAGATACACCAGTGGAACGACGCGCCCGCGATATGAGAGCACGTCGTTGCTTTCGAACCTCGTCACCGCGGGTAATTCCAACGGGACGATCTCGCGCAGGGCGATCTGGGGGATCGCCATCGGTTGATCCCCTATCTCGACGATCAGCGCGTCGGTGATCATGAGCGTCAGCGGCAGCTCGATCGTGAATCGCGTTCCTCCGCCGGAGACCGATTGCACGAACAACTCGCCACCGAGAGCGCGGACCGTCGTGCGCGCCACAGCCATTCCCACACCGCGGCCGCTTGCCATGTCGGCGGAGTCGCGAGTCGAAAACCCTGGTGTGCAGATTACGTCGAGCAACTCGTCGGGAAACAACTCGGCGTTCGGCGGGATGAGTCCTCCCGCAGCGGCGCGGCGCGCGACACGCTCCACGTCGATGCCGGCGCCGTCGTCCTCGACTTCGAGGACGATGCGGTCGCCGGCCGTGCGCGCCCGCAGGGAGATCGTTCCCGCGGCAGGTTTTCCCCGAGCTTGCCGCTCCGCCGGACTCTCGATCCCGTGGCTCACCGAATTGCGGACGAGATGCAGCAGCGGCTCGAGCATCCGGTCGACGACGAGCTTGTCGATCTCCGTCTCCTGTCCGCTGATCTCGAGACGAATCTCCTTGCCGGCTTCGCGCGCGATGTCGCGCGTCGCGAACCGCATCCGGTCGAAGACTTCGCCAACCGCGACGAGCCGGATTCGCATCACCCCTTCGCGAATCGTGCGCAGCTGCCGCTCGATGCGTTCGTTCGCCTCCTGCACGTCGTCCCACGCGACGCCGGCCGCTGTTCCTCCGACGCGTGCAAGCGAGTCGCCCAGGCGCGACCGGGTCACGACCAGCTCGCCGACCAGTCGCATCAGGTCATCGAGCCGGGCGAGGTCGACGCGCACCACGTTCGAAGGCGACGCCGCCGCGATCGTGTCAGGCCGATCGGAATCGATTCGGGTGGCGGCAATCGAAGCCGTCCCATTCTCGGACTCCCACGTCCAGGAGAGGCCGTCCTCTTTCCACTCGTCGCGCGGGGCGAGCCCGTCTCGGACGGAAACCGTGAACTCGAACGCGACGCCCCCGGACGGCCGAACGCGCGGAGCGGTCATCGTGATGTCGCCAATCGACTTCAGGCGCTGCCGAATCACCTCGACGCCGACACCGCGTCCGGCCAGCTCGCCGGAAGGCACGAACTCGAACCGGCACGTCGCCCGCGATCGATCAACGGTGACCAAGCTCGCGCCGCTTCCTCGCGCGACGCTATTGGGTCCCGGCACTGCCGCACGATCGCCGATGACACGTTGCACGTCGGTCATGAACGCCGCCGACGAGTGCGTCGGAACGTGGGCGCGATGGTTGGCGATCGTCGAGTCGAGAAGGCGGGTGCCGGTGAAGAGGAGCTCGAGAACATTCTCGCGGGCGTCGCCCGCGCCGGCCAACGCGCGGAGCGCCTCTTCCATGCCATGCGCGATCTGCTCTGCGTCGGCGAATCCGACCATCCCCGACAGTCCTTTGAGCGTGTGCAGCGCGCGCGCGAGGTCGTGAAGGGCGGAGCCATCCGGCGTCGAGGCGGAATCGATCGTCAGAAGGATTCGGCGCACGGTCGCGAGGTGCTCGTCGCACTCCGAGTAGTAGTCCTCGATGAACTGGTCGAAAAACTCGCCGACGGCCACGGTCAGCCTTGCTGGAGCAGTGGACGGAGCTCGGAAGCGATGGCCGCGGGCGCGAACGGCTTCGTGAGGTACAACGTCGCGCCCTCCCGCAGCGCTGCGGCCCGGCTGTCGGCGTCGCCGCGCGTCGTCAGAATCACGACCGGAATGGAGCGCAACCCGGCCTGGCCGCGGATGAAGCGCAGCACCTCGAGGCCGTGCATGTCCGGCATGTTGAGGTCGAGCAGCACGAGGTCGATGGGGCTGAGGGTGACGCGCTCGATCGCGTCCAGACCACTCACGGCCTGCTCGAACGAGACGTCGCCGAGCGAGCCCAGCGCCGCGACTACCATTCTGCGCATGGTAGCGGAATCGTCGACCACCAACACGCGCTTCATTCCATACTCCTATTAGTCAGTCGACGAGGGATGGTAAACCTACGTGCGGGACACGGCGCGCTGTAAGCCGCAAGGCATAGTCAGTTCTTGAGATACAGCGATGGAACAGCGCGCGGCCGAACCCCCGCTGGTCTCCTTGTTCAAGGGCCGAGCGGTGGCATCGGGAAGATCAAGAAAGGGTCTGGCGGTGGCGGAAACGGGAGCAGCTCGATCAGATACCAGCCGCACTCTGCTGCGCGAAATCCGTTCCAAGCGAGCGCCGGACTACACTTTTTGCCTCTCGCATCGCTCACCATATGACTGCCGCCAACGCCCTCCCCGCCGATACCCGGCCAGCCGGCCCAAGCTCGCTCGCACATCGGCAGGTGCTGGTCGCATTCAGCGGTCTGATACTGGTGATGCTCCTGGCCGCGCTGGACTCGACCATCGTCTCCACCGCGCTGCCGACGATCGTCGGCGACCTTGGAGGGCTGGATCACCTGGCGTGGGTCGTCACCGGGTACTTGCTGGCCCAAACGGTCGTCACGCCTGTTTACGGGAAGCTCGGCGACCTCTATGGCCGCAAGATCGTGCTGCAGTCGGCGACGGTCCTCTTTCTCGCCGGGTCGGTGCTGTGCGGCCTCAGTCAGAACATGACGCAGCTCATCCTGTTCCGGGCGATTCAGGGATTGGGCGGCGGCGGTCTGACTGTCACGACGCAGGCGACGGTCGGCGACATCGTCGCCCCGATCGATCGGGGGAGGTATCAGGGGATCTTCGGCGCGGTCTACGGTCTGGCGAGCATCGCCGGGCCGCTTCTCGGCGGATACTTCACGACGCATCTGAGCTGGCGCTGGATCTTCTACATCAACCTGCCCTTCGGCATTCTCGCCCTCTTCGTGCTGGGCGCCACGCTGCCGGCGCAGACCGAGCGCGTGTCACACGCGATCGACTACCTGGGTGCGCTGCTGCTCGCGGCATTCCTCACCGCCGTAACGCTGATGTCCGACTTCGGCGGAATGACGTACCCGTGGTCGTCGCCGATCATGCTCACGATCGTCGCCGTCGTCGCCGCATCGCTTGTCGGTTTCTTGGTCGTGGAACGGTCAGCGGTGGAACCGGTGATTCCGTTGCGGCTGTTCGGGAACCGGACCTTCGGGCTCACGTCGGTCATCGGGCTCATCGTCGGCTTCGCGCTCTTCGGGTCGGTCACCTATCTGCCGGTCTTCCTGCAGGTGGTGAAGGGCGTGAGCCCCACGTCGTCCGGACTGCAGATGCTTCCGATGATGGCCGGCATGCTCACGGCGTCGATCGCATCGGGGCATCTCATCAGCCGCACGGGGCGCTACAAGATCTTTCCTGTGATCGGCACCGCGGTGGCGACGGTCGGGCTGGCGCTGCTCTCGCGCGTCTCGGCGACGACGACCACGCTCACGACCTCGATCGCGATGCTCGTGCTCGGCCTGGGCATCGGCATGGTGATGCAGGTGCTGGTGATCGCCGTGCAGAACTCGGTCGAGTACCGCGACCTCGGTGTGGCGACGTCGGGCGCGACACTCTTTCGCCTTGTCGGCGGCTCGCTGGGCACAGCGCTGTTGGGCGCCGTGTTCGCGGCGCGATTGACGTCGAACCTCGCGCAATACGCGGCCGGCGCCGCCGGCGGAATTGCGCCGAGTGGGAGCGGAATGAGCGCGCGAGATCTGGCACGCCTCGCTCCTGCCGCGCGCGCCGCGTACACCCATGCGTTCGCGGCTTCACTGGGGACCGTGTTCCTGATCGCCGCGGCGACGGCGGCCGTCGGATTCGTGCTGACGCTCCTGCTCCCGGAACAGCCGCTCCGTCGCACTGTCGCGGCAGCGGCAGCCGACACCGGCGACGAAGTCGCCAACACATTCGGCCGTCCAGAGTCGGCCGAATCGGAAACGGAGCTCCGTCGATCGCTCGCCGTGTTCGCCGACCGCGACGTACAGCGCGCGCACATCGGGCGGATCGTGGAGCGTGCGGGTCTGTCGCTCAGCCCCGGCGCCGCGTGGCTGCTGGTGCAGATCGAACGCGAACCGTCGCTCGACCTGGCGCGCGTCGCAAGTCGGTATCGCGTTCCGTCGGACCGGGTGGCGGCGACTGAAGCTGAATTGAAGAGCTCGGGTCTCATCACCGTGGCAGGTGGTGGCGGCTCTGGCCCACGGAAATTGACAGGCGCGGGCCGCGCCGCACTCACGCGGCTCATCGACGCACGCCGCGCGCATCTCGACGAGCTTCTCGCCGACTGGCCGGCCGAGCAACGCGCGGCAGTGCTCGAGGAACTGCGGCGCATTGTCAGAGGGCTCGTCCCGGACCTGCCCGATCAGCCGATCAACAGTCGAGGATAACCTCGGGGAACAAAGAGAGACGGCGCCCTCTTTGTACGGGTCGTGACATTACGGTAAGGTTCCTTCGTGCGTTCCGGGGAAGGAACGCAACTCTACGCCGACCGACTACCTGAGGATGTTATGAACAGAATGTTTCGCGTGTCTCTTGCCTGCGTTGTCACCATCGGCGCCGCCACCGCGGCTCAGGCGCAGGGCGCCCCGGCTCTGGCAGGCCAACCCGCCGCTGTGGCGTTTCCGGCCGCGGGTGACATGGCTCCCGACTTCACCGCCACGGCGACCGACTCGACCGGCAAGTCGATCCCTGTTTCGCTGAAAGCGCTTCGCGGCAAGGTCGTCGTGCTCGCGTTCTACCCGGCGGACCGCTCATCCGGTTGCACCGCGGAGTTGAGCAAGTTCCGCGACGAGTACACGTCGCTGTTCGGTGACGGCGTCGTGGTGTTCCCGACGTCGGTCGACAGCCTTCAGTCGCACTCGAGCTGGGCCAAGGATGCGCACTTCCCGTTCGCGATGATCGCCGACACCAAGAGCGACGTGGCGACGAAGTACGGCTCGCAGGGCGCGGCCCGTCCATACTTCAAGCGCACCGTGTTCGTCATCGGCAAGAACGGCAAGATCGCGTACGAGGATACGCGCTTCAACGCGCTCTCCCAGGACGGTTACGACAAGCTCACGGCAGCGATCAAGGCCGCGAAGAGCAGTTAACGTGATTCAACGGCGTCGACGCCGAAGCGCTTGCGTCCAGAGCAACAGGGTCGAACAGCTCGGCTCGTCGCGCCGAACGAATTGTGGTGGCGTGTTCGGCGGTTGGTACAGCTCGATCGCGATCAACTGCGCAGCACTCACGTAGTCGTCGATGTCGCCCGGAGTGATCGGCTTGAACGCTGCTCCGTCCACGAATGTCGTGACGCAGCCGCCGCCCGCTCTCGTGATCACGTTCGCGCGGTCCAGTGGGCGGCCGGTCACCGGGTCGATGTGCTTCGCGGTCGGTGTTACGCGAAGCCCAGGCAAGGCACGGACGGCATCGCTGAACAGCGGCGACCTTCGGTCGATGTCGCTGCTGTCCACGAAGAATCCGGTGCCCGTCTGCTTCCGCTGCACGTAACCGACGCGAACGAGGTCGCTGTCGGCAACGGAGATCCGGCGCTCCGTGACGTTGAACACCAAGACGCTCTTGCCGCCGATCACTTCGCACGCCGCAGTGGCGTTCGACTCGAAGAAGTTGGTCGCGTAGAGGTTCGTGAGCGCCTGGGTTACAACTAGGCTATTGATCGTCGATTTCGGCGTGATGTTGAGGGCCGATCGGACACCCGCGTCTGAAAGGCGCGACAACCCTCTGATCGCGACGCTGTCGGGCGACGCACAGGGCCCGGTCGACACACCCCCGCGTTGTTCGTTCGGCACGTCGGTCCTCGAGGGTTTGCTCAGCCCTTGCGAACTCGATGCCGGCACGTGGCTCCACGCCTCGATGGCGAGGCCAACCGAATCGCGGCGAAGAACCAAATACGGGCCTTCGCCGCTCGCAATCACGCGACCGTTCCGCGCTGCCTCCACGCGTACCGGGCTCGTGCTATCGAGCGACGTGATTTCCATCGTGTAGGAAGACGCATCCGATGGGCCGGTAGGTGCTCCCCAGTTGATTTCCGCGCGACCGCGAGCAAGGATGGGTCGCATCGTCGAATCCTCTGGAACGACTAGCCTGTACTCCGCGTCATTGGGGGATTCGATCGTTACGCGGATGGGTAACGCCTGCCAGATCCGCCGAGCCCATGCCTCTAAACGATTGAGTTCCTCCGCCTGGCGAGCAAATAGCGCCGACATCGGCACGCCCTCCGCGAGACTCGATCGCGCTGCGGGAACTTGATGCAACGTGTCCGGTTGGACGGTGAGCAGCTGTGCCACGACAAACCGTGGACGCCGCAAACCCGGGACCTGGAAAACCACAACGTCGCCGGCGTGCGCGCCGGCGAAGCCCTTCTGGTAGTACAGCGGCAGATTATCGACCGGCCACGGAGTGAGAACATTCGTCAACTCGTGCACCGAGGTGTCGTGGAACTGCTTCGCCAACGAGTCGAACGGCCCGCCGTGTCGCAGAAGATCGGCGACGCTATCGGCGAGACGTGCTGCGCGCGTGACATCATTCTCGTCGTTCGCGGCGATGACGATCTGTCTGAAGGTCACCGTCGGCTCAGCCGGCCGTGATTCAAAAGGAACTGTCACCTGATGTTCCTCGTGGCCAGACTCCGCAGCGAACGCCTTCGTCAGGGTTTCAGCGCGCGACGGCGCGGTCGAAGGTAGCGGCTCCGGTGTCATTCGCGGGACGGCCGCGAGCACACTCGCCACTATTGCGGATGGGTCGACCGCGGGCGACACCAGCGGAGTCGTGCGAGCCGGCGCAGGCGTCTTCCACGCGGCGGTCGCAAACACCGTGGCGGCGAGCACCGACGCGCCGACCGCGGCCGAGAGAATCCGAGGTCGCGACGCGATACGGCGAATGCGGCGCTCGAGGTTCGAGGAACGTTCCGCGAACGCCACATATGGCGACAATCCGCTCGTCCGCTCGTACATCTCGACGAGCAACTGGCCGTATGCGCGGACGTCGCCTCCTTCCCCCAGTACCCGCGCGTCGCAGTCGGCTTCGACGGCGAGACGCAGTCGCGCGAGGAGCATCCACAAGGCCGCGTTCCACGGCTGAATCGCGACGATGCACATGCTCGCGCACACCAGCCCAGGGTCGAACGACGCGGCGTGCTGCCGCTCGTGCGCGACGATCATCTCTTGCTCCACCGGCGGGAGCTCGAGCACCCACTGCGGTACGACGATGCGAGTTCGCAGAATGCCAAGGAGCGCCGGTCCCACATCTTCCGAGACGAGCACTGCGCGATTCGCGACCGTTCCCGGAGTGAGCCGACGCGCAAGGCGGCGCAATCGTAGGAATGAAATCAGCAACCACGCCATCGACAGCGCGGACGACGCAGCCCATGCAGCGATCAGCAGACGGTTCCATTGGTCGAATGCACTCACCCCGATTCGCGAGACCGAACCGCCAAGGGAACGCTCGATCGTCTTCAATCGAGCAACCGAGGTTTGGATGGCTGCGGGCGGCAACGTCATTCCGCGGCCGATGCTCGGCGCAGGGGCGTCGAGACGAATCGAAGATGGGGTGCTAGACGTGGTCGGCGCCGGATGCGGCGCGTCACTGCGGCGCAACAGTGCCCTGCCCGAGAGCGCTACCGCCGCCGTCATCGCGAGTAGCCACGCGAAACGCGTCCGCAGCCGGAGCGCTCGGGTGACGTACTCCGTTCCCATTGCCGCGGCGTACAGCAGGAAGCCCACGGCCATCGTATAGAGCATCCACGCGGCGATCATGTGCGCTTTCCTCGCTTGGCCGCGCGGCGCGGTTTGTTTTCCTCGATACGTTCGTCGAGCACCGCGCGAATCCGCGCCAGCTCACTCGGTGACAATCGCCGGTCGCGCACGAAGTGCGTGACCAGTGACTCGGCGGAGCCGCCGAACAGCGTGTCGGCGACTCGCGACAACGCGCTACGCGCTGCTTCCTCGCGCGCGACGCACGCCCGATACCGGAAGGCACGCCCCTCCTCGGCGTGGTCGACGCGCCCTTTGTTCTCGAGGATCGTGAGCAGGGTCGCCACGGTGTTGTGGCTGAGGCGGTCCTCGAGCTTCGCGCGAACCTCGGCGACGGTCGAGGGACCGTGCTCCCACAGCACGACCATGATGTCCAGTTCGCGAGCGGTAAACGCCGCCATTTGTGTCGTCTCCGAAGAGCTTCGGAGATGATATCGCTTTCCGGCCGATTGTCAACTAAGACCTTCGGAGTAGCGCACCCGCCGGCGTGGCGTCGTGAGCTACTCCCCTTGCGTTTCTACTTATCGGACGGAAGATTGCCCGATACCTAGAAACCAAATGGGACGATGCCCGACGCCAACCTCGAAGTGCTGCGCGGCACGCTCGATTTGCTCATCCTCAAAGCCGTGAGTGGCGGCCCGGCCCACGGTTACGCCGTCGCGCGATGGATCGAGCAAGTGACCAACGACCTGCTGCGCATCGAGGAGGGGACGCTCTACCCAGCGCTCCACCGTCTCGAGACCAAGGCGTGGATCAGCGCCGAGTGGGGAACCTCCGGGAAGAATCGCCGCGCCAAGTTCTACGCGCTGACGCCGAAGGGTCGCGCGCAGTTGCGACACGAGAAGGCCGTCTGGACCCGCTACGCCGGGGCCGTGTTCGCCGCCCTCGCTGCACCGCCTGCCCCGAGGTCCGCATGAATCGCACACCCGCATGGCGACGCTATCTCCTGTTCTGGCGCGCCAATGTCGAGCGCGACGTAGCCGAAGAGCTCGCGTTTCACACGGAAATGCGCGTCGAGGAGTACGTCGCGCGCGGCATGACCGAAGCCGACGCCCGTCGCGCCGTGGCCGAGCGGTTGGGGGACATCGGCGTGGCGCACGACGAATGCGTGCAATGGGGCGAGATTCGCGCGACGCATGCGCGCCGTGCGGGCTTCGTCGATGGGCTCCGGTCGGACGTGCGCTATGCGGCTCGGTCGCTGCGACGTGCTCCGGCGTGGACGGCCGTGACGCTGCTGACGATTGCGCTCGGCGTAGGCGCCACGACGACGGTGTTCAGTGTGGCGGACACACTGCTCGTCCGAACGCTTCCCTACCCGAACGCGTCGCGTGTGTATCTGGCGCAGCGACAGTGGACCGTCGGCGGCCAGGTCGTGCCGTCCCCGCTGCCGTTCGGCATGGGGAAGGTGTGGCGTGAGCGGGCGCGCACGATCGAGGACGCCGTCCTCGCCAGCGGAGGAAACTCCGCCACGCTCCTCTCAGGAAGCGACTCGCTGCAGGTGACGACCGCGCACGCCGAGCCCGGATTCATTGCCTTCGCGGGAGCACGCCTCCTGCGAGGTCGAGTGCCGACGCCGGATGAAGTCACGCCGGACGCGCATCTGATGTTCCTCACGGAGCAGCTCTGGCGCGCGGCGTTCGGCGCGTCGCCCGACGTCGTTGGCCGCACGATGAAGCTTGGCGGCGAAGCCTGGACGGTCGTCGGCGTGATACCGGCGTCGCTCACCATTCCAAGCTTTCGCGCTCAGCGTGCCGACCTCTTGCAGCTCGTCAACGCGACGGAACCAGCGAGCGGTTCGATCCTCGTGCGCCTCAAGCCGGGAGTCACACGCGAGGCAGCCACGACTGAGCTGAACGCGATCATGAAGAACGCGGACTTGCCCGACGTGCGCCCGGGACCGTGGCCGATGACGCTCACGCTCACACGCCCGCAGGATTGGCTGGCCATTCGCCAGCCGCTCGTGATGCTCACCGTCGCCGTGGCGCTGCTCCTCCTTGTGGCGTGCACGAACGTCGCCCATCTGTTGCTCGCGCGCGGCGCCTCACGTCAGCGAGAGCTGGCCATTCGTCATGCACTCGGCGCCGATCGATCACGTCTCGTGCGGCAGCTCACCACTGAGAGCGTCATGCTCGCGCTCCTGGGTGGAGCGCTGGCCGTGGTCGCCGGTTGGGGAGGCCTGCATGTGCTGATGGCGCTGCGGCCTGCCAGCCGCAACTTCAACGCACTCACGTACGTCTCTCCCGACGGTGGCATGATCGCCATCGCCGCCGTGTTGGCGATCGGCTGTGGGCTCGTGGTCGGCGTGCTGGCGGCGTTGCGGAGCGCGCATCGTGATGTCGCCGTCGATTTGCGCGTCGGCGCGGCCAGCACAGGGTATAGCGCTCGCCGTCTGCGGTCCCTGCTCGTCGTGGGCGAGGTCGCCGTGTCGGCGACGCTGCTCGTCGGCGCGCTGCTCCTCGTGCACACACTGTTCGCGCTCGAGCATGCGGACGTCGGCTTTGACACCCGCGGGCTCTACGGAATCACGCTCACCGCCCCGCGCGGCATGAAAGCTCCCGACCGTGGCGCGTTTGCGACGGAGGTGCGTGACCGGATCACGCGTGCGCGCGGAAGCGAGAACGCCGTTCTCTCCGATCAGTTTCCGGGGGTCCCGGGCCGCATGCAGCTCGCGGTGTGGGAAACCCCCGATCGTGCGCGCGACCCTCGGGATGGGACCGACGCGACGGCAGTCAACGCCGTACCGGCGGAGTATTTCGCGATGATGCACATGCCGCTTCTCGCCGGCCGCACCTTCGACGACGGCTCGTTCGCGCGACGCGACGTCATCGTAAGCCAATCGCTCGCGAACCAGCTCGCGCCCGGGCGGAATCCAATCGGCCTGCGTCTCCGAAACGCCCGCGCGCGCACCTGGGGCTCGAATAGCACGACGCCGGGCAAACCGGCGATGCCGTCTCCCGACGAGCCCTGGCAAACGATCATCGGCGTCGTTCCCGACGTCATGACGAATCTGACACAAGGCACGCCGGACGCTGGGCTTTACAAGCCGTTGTCGCTTGCCGATACCGGGAACCCGATGGCCGCGCGTATCAACATTCTGGTCCGAAATGCAGCTCCCGATGCCGCGGTGCGCCTTGCCCAGATCGCCACGAGCGTCCGTCCTGGAGATCTACCGCCGACGGTACTCAAGGTTCGGGATGCCATCGACGCATCGCTCGCCGAGCCGCGGTTCACCATGCGCGTCCTCGCCGCATTCGCCGTACTCGCCGTCCTCCTCGCCGCGATCGGCCTCTTTGGCGTGATCTCGTACAGCGTCGGCCAGCGCACGCGCGAGATCGGCGTGCGCATGGCACTCGGCGCCACACGCGTGTCGATCGCGCAGCTTGTCGTAGGCGACGGGATTCGCCTCGCGTCGATCGGCATCCTCGTCGGTCTCGTCGGCGCGCTTATCGCAACACGGCTCGTTCAGAGTGTGCTCTATGGTGTCTCGCGCTTCGACCCCGTCGCCTTTACGGGCGGCGCCTTGCTGCTGCTCGTTGTCGCCGGGGTCGCATGCGTTGTGCCGACGATGCGTGCAACCGCGATCGACCCGGCGCTTGCCGTGCGCGCCGAGTAGACGCCATGTGGTACCACGTCGCGTGCCTCGTCGTTTTCCCCGAGACGGCCCGCACGCCTAAACCCGGCAGGGGCGCTTCGCGCCGAGTGATGAGCGGCCAGGCGGTTCTAGCGACTGATGGATCACCGGTCCAGTCGCGCATTGGCCGCCCCGAGCACGCCGGTGTAGTACGACATCAGAGCCTGCTGGAACGCCAGGCTCGACCGCGCATTCACGGCCGAGCTCTGAGCCTGGATCAGCGTTGCGCGCGCGAGCGCGACTTCCACGAACGTCGACACGCCGTCGCGGTAGCGCGCCTGTGCCGCCTCGAGCGCGAGCGCGGCGGCCCGCTGCTGAGCATTCGTTTCGACGAGCTGCTCCTGCGCGACTTGATAGTCGAGAAGGGCGCGGCGCACTTCCAGT
The DNA here is from genome assembly GCA_963757185.1 of uncultured Gemmatimonadaceae bacterium. GTDB lineage: Bacteria > Gemmatimonadota > Gemmatimonadetes > Gemmatimonadales > Gemmatimonadaceae > JAQBQB01. The sequence continues at coordinate 6,235 of CAVWQI010000010.1, read as the reverse complement.
GCGACGGTTTGGTCGACATCGCGCAGCGCCAGCGTCTCGTTCTCGAGCAGGATCTGCGCGCGCTGGCGCGCGATGGACACGGTGCTTCGGTCGAAGATCGGCACCGAGACGCCGATGCCGAAAGACCCGCCGCGCCGTTGATCGAGCTGGCTACCGAAGCTGCCGTCGGCGGTGCTGTTGACCGCACTGCTGTATCCGGCGCTCGCCGAGATGAGTGGAAAGCGTCCACCTTCCGCCACGAGGATCTCGCGCTTGGCCGCTTCCACGCGGAGGCGTTGCGCCTGAACGTCGGCGCGCTGCGCGAGCGCGACCGTGATCAGGCTGTCCAGACAGAAATCGGGCGAAGGTTTCGTGGTGTCTCGCGGTGCCGGTGGTACGAACGTGTAGACGCCTCGTGGATCCAACAGGAGGTCCTGGATGAGGTCGACGTTGGCGAGCTCCGTCGCGTGCAGCGCGTTGGCGACAGCCAACCGCGTCGCGGCGACGGCCGCTTGCTGTTGGTACAGGTCGCCGATTGCGCGCGTCCCCGCCTTCGTGAACGCCTCGAGCTGAGTGAGCTCCTGCACCTGCGCGACGAGGTTCTCCTGCTGCACCCGCACCTGCTCCTGTTGCGTGACGAGATTCAGAAAGTCCGACGCGACCGTGAACACGACGGTCTGCCTCGTCCGCCCGAGGTCCTGAGTGCCGGCGCTCAGGATGAGCTCGGACTCGTGCAGCGAGTTGATGTTCTGCCGCCCGTTGTACAGCGTGATGCCGCTCGAGACGCCGCCGCTGCTCGAAAACGAGTTTGGCGAGCCCGAGCCGTTGCCGTATCCCTGCGACGTCTGCGTGCTCACCGACAAGTTGGGGAGGAACGCGTTGCGAAGTTGCCGCACGCTGAGAGAGTCGAGCGTCGTCGCGTTCCGCGCCAACCGCACGGAGCTGTTTTGCGCCAGGGCGATGCGGATCGCCTCGGAGAGCGTGATAGGCCCACCCTCTGGGTGGCGCGTCGTCGCGGTGTCTTGCGCAACAAGCGCCTGCGCGCTCGCCGCGAGCGCGACGATCGAGACGGCGAGCCGAGCGCGGGCGATTTTCATTCGTAGCGCAGCGCCTCGATGGGGTTGAGCGCCGCCGCCTTGCGCGCCGGATAGTAGCCGAAGAACACGCCGACCGCCGCCGAGAATCCGACGGCCATCAGCACAGCCGACGGAGGCACCACCGTCTGCCATCCCGTCACGCGCGCGAGCAGCATCGAACCGCCGTAGCCGGCGATGAGTCCGACGAGGCCACCGAGAACGCTCATGACGATGCTCTCCACGAGAAATTGCGTGAGCACGTCCGATCCGCGAGCCCCGATGGCCATGCGGATGCCGATTTCGCGCGTCCGTTCGGTGACCGAGACGAGCATGATGTTCATGATGCCGATCCCTCCGACGACCAGCGACACCGAGGCGATCGCCGCCAGCAGTCCGGACATTACCGACGTCGTGCTCGTCGCCGCCGTGGCGATCTCGGTCTGATTGCGCACGGTGAAGTCGTCGTCGGCCCCGTCGCCCAACTTGTGCGACTCGCGCAGGATCGCCGTGATCTCGCTCTGGGCGGCCGGAATGTCACCGGGCGAGAACGTGCTGATGAGAATCTGTCCGATGCGCACGTTGCCGCTGAGACGCGTCTGCGCCGTCGTGTAGGGCATGAGAATCACGTCATCCTGATCCTGACCGGACGCGTTCTGGCCCTTCGCCGCGAGCACGCCGCTGACCGTAAATGGCGCGTGTCCGATCTGGATTTGAGCGCCGGTCGCCTCCTGCCCCGGGAAGAGTTGCCTGGCCACGGTCGCGCCGAGGACCGCGATCTTGCGTCCCGAGGCGACGTCGACGTCGGTAAAGACGTCGCCCGACGTCGCCGACCAAGTGCGGATGGTGAAGTAATCCAGCGACACGCCGTTGATCGTCGTCCGCCAGTTGCCCTGCGGGCCGATCACCACCAGTCGCGTCGAAACAACGGGCGACACGGCGGCGAAGGTCGTCCCCTCGCGCTTGAGCTTCTCCGCGTCGTCGATCGACAGGCGGTTGAACGTCGCGGCGCCCTGGCTCACGCCGCCCTGCGCCGTTGAACCGGGGAGGACGATGATGAGATTCGTCCCCAAGCTGCTGATCTGGGCCTCGATCTGCGACTGCGCGCCATGCCCGACGGCGACCATCACGATCACCGCGCCCACGCCTATTACGATGCCGAGCATCGTGAGCAGCGTCCGCATCTTGTTCTTGACGATGCTCTGCCAAGCGAGGCGCAGCAGCGTGCGTTGCTTCATGCGGCGTTCACGACGACCGGCAATCCGATGACGTCGTCGCCGAGCGCCTCCAGATCCGCCGCCGCGCTCCGCCGATTGTCCACCGCGTGATCGCGAAGAATGCGTCCGTCGCGCAGCTCGACGATGCGCTTGGCATATTGCGCGACGTCGGGTTCGTGCGTGACGATCACGACCGTGACCCCCTGTTCGTTCAGCGCCTGCAGCAGCGCCATCACGCTGATGGTCGTTCGGCTGTCGAGATTCCCCGTTGGCTCGTCGGCCAGCAACAAGGTGGGGTGGGTCACCAGTGCACGCGCGATCGCCACGCGCTGCTGTTGCCCACCGCTCAATTCGCTGGGCTGGTGGTCCAGCCGCTCTCCGAGGCCGACGCGCGTCAGCGCTTCGGCGGCCGACGCCCGGGTGTCCTTCCAGCGGCCCGTACGGTCGTAGAGGAGCGGCAGCTCGACGTTCTCGACCGCCGAGGTCCGCGCGAGAAGATTGAATCCCTGGAAGACGAAGCCGAGCTTCTGATTTCTCAAATCAGCCAACTCGTTCTTCGACAAGCCGTCGACGCGCACGCCGTCGAGCGTGTACCGCCCGGCCGTCGGCACGTCGAGACAGCCGAGAATGTTCATCATGGTTGACTTGCCGGACCCCGACGAGCCCATCACCGCCACCAGCTCGTTCGGAAACACCTGGAGGTCGATGCCACGAAGCGCGAACACCTCGTTCTCGCCCATCCGGTAGATCTTGGTCACTCCGGCGACGTCGATGACGGGCCGGTTCGCGACGACGGGGACGTTCATCAGCCGCCACCCCGACGTCCGCCGCCGGGCGCCGGCGCGAGCGGGTTGGCTGACGGTGCGGCTTGTGACGAGGTGGTGACCAAGGCGCTGCCGATGATCACTTGCGTGCCCGCCGCGATTCCCACGCCGCTTACCTGTGTGCGCTGGCCATCGCTAAGGGCGACGCGCACCGGAAGCCGCGCGAGCTTCTGGTTCGCGTCGAGCGTCCAAAGACCGCCGGGGCCACCGGAGCCACTGGTGCTACCGGGGCCGCCAGCCGCCGATCCGCCGCCGCGGCGCGGACGCACGGCCGCCGTGATTCCGGCTATCGGCGTGTCGGCGGTTGCGCCCGCGGCGGATGCGACGGCGCCTGTACCTCTTCCACCGGCGCCCCCGCCCCGACCACCAGCCGACGAATCGGCGCCCGGCGTCGTGAGTGGAAGGCCCGAAGCCGCGCGCTCGTCGGACGTAGGCGTGAACCGCAGCGCCGCGTTGGGTACTGTGAGCACGTTCGTGGCCGAACCCGTGATGAACTGGACCGTGGCGGTCATCCCGGGAAGCAGCTGGGAACCGGCGTTGTCGAGAGTCACGACGACGGTGTAGCTGACCACGTTGTCGCTGAGCTTCGACTGCAAGCGCACCTGCTCGACCACGCCGTCGAACGTACGACCTGGAAACGATTCCACGGTGAATCGCGCGGACTGTCCGTCCTTGATACTGCTGATGTCGCTCTCGTCGACCGCGGCGAGAATCTGCATCTGCGCCAGGTTTTGGGCGATGAGAAAGAGCTGCGGCGCGGAAAGGCTGGCGGCGACGGTTTGTCCCACGTCGACATCGCGTTCGACGATCACGCCGTCGATCGGCGCGTAGATGTTCGTGTACGACAGGTTTTGCTTGGCCTTGTCGAGCGTGACCTGGGCCGATTTTGTCGCCGCGATCGCGACGGAGCGGTTCACCTGCATCGTCCCGAACTCCGTGGCGCTGATGAACTGCTGCGTGAACAGGGGTTCGTTGCGATCGTATTCTTGCTGGGCTTGGAGTTGTTGCGCGTTTGCCTTTTCGAGCTGCGCTTGAGCATCGCTCACCGCTTGTTGCTGCAAAACGGGATCGATGCGGGCGAGGAGTTGGCCTTTCTTGACGACATCGTTGAAGTCTGCGTGGATTTCGGCGACTTGTCCCGACGCCTGCGTCCCGACCTGCACCGTCTTCACCGCGCTCAAGGCGCCTGTCGCCGACACCGTTTGCAGGACGGTTCCGAGTTCCACCGTAGCGAATCGATACCCCGTGTCACCCGCGTCGCGAGAGCGGCGTACGATCCAGACCGTGACGGCGATGGCAGCGAGCGCGATGGCCGCGATGGCGATTGTCTTGGTTCGGGTCATTGAGATGCAGTGTAGGCGTCATCGCCGCGCCCGAGCCATCGCACGAAGGAGTGAGCCGCGGTCTACGCCTTTTGGCGGAGCGGCCAGGATGAGATCCATCCCGACGATTTCGTACGACGCGCACCCTTCCGCTAGAACGCCACCGCCCCCTCGAACATCAGCCCGCGGAATCGTCCACCGTGCAGAATGTTGACGGTGGGAAAACCGTCGTAGTCCTGATTGACCCACTCGGTCTTCGCGAGGATGTTGCGGGTGACGAAATATCCAGCGCCGAATTGGGTGCGCCGGACCTTCACATCGGCGGGTGCGCCAACGAGCTGGCCCTCCGCGGTGTTGTACCGCGCCCCGATGTACGCCGACTCGTCTTTCATGAAGCGATAGACGACGTCGCCGGATTGCTGCCGCCATGTGCGGTTCGACGTATCTGTCGCTGCACCGCCCGTTGCCGTCTCGATGTTGCCGAACAGCTCGAGACCATAAATCTTGACGAACGGATTCACGACGTACGCCGCGACGTGGTTGGTGAAGCCCGGCTGGATGTTTCCCGACCACGCGTTGCCGCTCTCGGTCGACGCCGTGTTCTCCATCACGTCGAAGTAGTGCGAGCCGCCGCGATCGCCGCTGTAGAGCACGTTGCTCGTCGCCCGCTATCGGTGTACATGATCCCGGTGAGGCGGACGCGCAGGCGTGGCCAGCTGTTGGTCGAATCCGACCTTCCCGAGGTACGCGGGCTGTGCTGTCCCGGAGAGGTGACCTGTCCGTCCGATGTGCCCTGGTCAGTCCGCCGGCGCGATCAATCCGTCGCGGCGGAGGTGCCGTGGCGCCGATCTCGGTGCTGAACGCGTCCATGATCAGGTTGCCGATGAACGGGTTGTCCATCCCGTTGCCTGCGTCCGTGCGACGATAGTGCGCATCGCCGTACTCAACCTCGAACTGGCCGACTTCACGTCGTGGTACTTCATCACGTCGTTGAGAATCGGGATGTCGATGGCGATGCATCGACCGGGAGGTAGCCGCCCTTGACCCAGGTATCGTTGTGGTGACGGGTCGACAGATAGGTGACGAGGTTCACGCGGATGCCCTGCGCGAGCTGAATGTTCATGTCGAGATTGGCCATCGCCGTCGTGAAGCCCGGGCCGATGGCATCAGCGCGTTCTTGTTTACGCCGGCCACGAGCACCGGCGTGGCCGTCTTGCGGTGATAGTCTTGAAATCCTGCTCGAACGCAGCGCCGAAGTGCGACGGTTTCCTTCGAACGGTGCTGTCGCCCTTTCGGATTTTCGAAGACGTTGATGCCGCGCTTGTCGGCGGGCCGACGTTCTGGATCTGGGCAAACCGGACGACGCCGCAGACGCCCAGCGAGGGCAAGGGCGATCCCGTTGCGTACGCATGGTTCAGTTCTCCATATTCCTTGCTCTTAGCTCTTGAGGAGCAGATCGAAGTGGACGGTGACTTTCTCCGCGACCTTCATGGTGCCGAGCATCAGCGACGGCGGTTTCACGCCGTAATCCTTCATGTTCAGCTCGTACTTGCCGGTGACGCGAAGTGCACCGCCACGCGCCGGCGACCAGCGTAACCGGCTTCGTCGTGCCGCTGATGTTCAGCACGCCATTGAGCGTGCCTCTCGACGCTGTCGCTCGCGTTGGCGAGCTCGTACGAGACGAGCTTGAATCGACATGGCGGGATCGCTCGCCTTCAGCGCTTCCTGCATGTGGCCGTTCATCGTGCCGTTGTTGCAATCCAGCGTCGCGGGGGCACGGTCACGTCGACCTTGCCGACCGCCTTGTCGCCGATGGTTAC
>CAVWQI010000009.1:0-767981 GCA_963757185.1 uncultured Gemmatimonadaceae bacterium | reverse complement strand
TGCCTTCGACGATGCCCATCAGCTCGGCGATCTCCCGATGCGTGTACCCGTGGACATCGTGAAGGACATACACATCGCGGGCGCCGTCCGGGAGCGCGGCAATCGCGCGCTCGAGATCGATCGCATCATCGCGGCGGTTCGTGTCCTCGAGCGGCTCGACCTCCGGCGCGTCGACGATGCGCCAGTCGGCGCGGATGCGCCCGCGCCTGACATTCACCAACACCCCGCACAACCACGAGCGCAGCGCGGACTGCGCGCGAAACGTGCGCAGCGCCGTGAGCGCGCGGACCCAGCTCTCCTGTACGAGGTCCTCCGCTTCGCCTCGATCACCGCCCGTGAGGCGCAGCGCTAACGCGTACAGCGCCGGGGTATGCGCGCGATACAGCGCACGAAATGCGTCTTCGCCTCGCCCGCGAAGAAACCGCTCGACGAGCGCGAGGTCGTCCGTCACTGATGCGTGATGGTGTCCACCGCCATCGCGTCGGTCATCATTCCCCGAGAGAAGGTTGCCGCTGCCAATGAGTTGCGCTCAACCCTCAAAAGGTTGGAACCGGACTTCGGTGACCGCCATGGTTGTGCGCGACCGCGGCGTCGTGTCCGGTCGCCCAGTTCGGATACACGTCTTAATTCCAACCTTTTCCGCGTTTGGCCGCACCCATTTTCAAGCGGCGTTTGTCACCGCGAAGCGGGAAAGGCGGGGGGGGCGCCACCAGCGAAGTGTTCATCACACAGGAGACGACGAATGCTCCGAAACATGGAAAAAACAATTCTATTGGGAAACGCAGTGTTGGTCGCCGTGGTTGGCGCTGCGTGGCCGATCCAGGCACAGGACACAAAGGCCGAGGATACCCAATCCCGGTATCCCCGCATGGCTCCGGTCGCGCAATACCGGATGGACCGCGACGCGGAAATCGCTCTGGCCCACACTGCGGCCCCGGCGTCGATATCACGCGATGCCGAGGTATTGGTGCTGGGCCAAAAGAATTTCGAAACCGCGGTCCACGGCAAGAACGGTTTCGTCTGCCTGGTGGGCAGAGCATTTGCGGGGCCGTTGACCAACCCGGAGTTTTGGAATCCGAAAAATCGGAGCCCCATTTGCTTCAATCCTCCCGCGGCGCGGTCTCTCTTGCCTTATGCCATGAAAGAGGCGGGGTTGGCACTGGCTGGGGCTTCCAAAGCCCAAATCACCGACGCGATCAGGACCGCAGTCGCCAAGAAAGAGCTGGGTCCTCCGGAGTTGGGTTCCATGGCCTTCATGATGTCCAAGGAAGCGTACCTGACCGATCGAGGGGACCACAACCTGGCCCACGTGATGTTCGAGCTTCCACGCAACGGCGTATTTCAGGACAACCCCAACTTTTTTGTATCCTGGGATCCGGCGCCGGTGATCGAGTTCAACGTTCCCGTGGGTCAGTGGTCCGACGGAACGGAGATTACCTCGCAGAACGGACACGCTTCCGACGAGACTCGCAAGCGTGTAGACGCTGTCATGTGTCCGCCACGATTGCGGTGCCCCCGCTAGGTCTCTTTTGCGACGCTGCGGGAGGAGTGGCCGGCTTCGCCCGGTCAGTTTTTCGGTGTCAGGAGTGCCGCGAAATCAGGTCGAGTTTGTAGCGGGGCGAGGGCTGGCTCTTCATGGAACCACGCCGGCCACGCTCCCTCGTCCAGCGCGTCGCGCACGCGCGCGACGGCGTCATCAGGTCGACCCCGCAGCGCGGCGACGCGCGCGCGGTAGACACTGGCGCTCCAACTCACCCGCGCGACCGGCTGCGCGGCGAGCCAACGATCGAGCGAGTCCGCGAGCGCCGCCTCGCCGCGCTCGACCGCGAGTCCGGCCAGCTCACCGCGAAAGTCCACGTTGTTCGAATCTTCGGTGACGAGCTGTCGCGCGATCCGTTCCGCCTCCGGATACGCGCCGACCATTTCGAGCGACCAGCTGGCGACGAGTCGTTCCTCGGGCGTGGACCGCTCGCTCGCCGGGCGGCTTCGATACCAAGCCACCGCGCGCATCGCCGCTTGACGAGCCGCGACGGTATCGCCGTGAAACGCCAACTCGCGTGAAAGCCAGTTCGCGACCCAACCGGCGGTGACGGTGTATTCCGGCCGACCGTCTGTGTACGGGGCGAGCCCGATGTCGGTTTCCGTTTCCACGGGGAGTGACAGCGAGCTGTCGATCAGCGCGAGAACCGCCGTCGGACGCGAGAGCGCGGCGAGCGCACTCCCGCGCATCCAGACACGATCGAGTGGCGCGCCGGGTGCCAAGCGATCGGAGGCCGCTAGCTCCTCACTGTGTCGCCCCAACATGTGGAGCGCCCCCGCGACCCCGCCCCAGTAGGCCCGGTGCGTCGTGTCCGTGCTCCATTGCAGATCGGTGGCCGGGTTGACGCGGCCGAACAACTCGAGCGCCCGCTGCGGGCGGTTCGCCCATGACGCCGCGGCGGCGGCCGACATTTGAGCGGCGGCATTACCCGGTTCGAGATCAGCACGCTCGAGCGTGAGGCGGAGCATCTCGTCGTTGCGGCCGCGGCACCGGGCATCATCGATTTGAAGGGCCAAACGATCGCGATGGGCCAACGTCTGTGACCGCGAATCGAGTGCGTGCGACAGCGAGTCGACGAGCGGACAATCGTTCGAGTTGGCGGCGACCATTGCGGCCGCGATCGGCGCGGCAGTGAATGCCGCGTCGCGATTCGCGGCGCGCAGAAAAAGCGCCTGAGCACGCGGATTGTCGCCGTGCCAGAAAGCGTCCCATCCGTCGACGTAGTCGCGGTACGCATCGAACGGCGGAAGCTCGCCGTGCTCCAGATCCTGCGTCGCGCGCATGTCGACCGCGGACGCGATCGCGCTCAACACGCGCGAGCGCAATTCATCGAGCGCGGCGACCGGCGTGCGCACGCTGGACACAATGGGCCCGACGGCGCGAATGATGCGACCCGCGTGGACATCGACGACGCTCGCTTGAAACAGCAGGGTGTCGCCGGAGCGGTAGTAGTCGCCGGAGACGACTGTGCCGGCGCCGGTGCGCCGCGCCATCGCGATCGGGTCGGCGCCGGCGCCGCCGGAGCGGCCCTGAACGAAAACGGCGCGCGGGTCCACGACCTCCGCGAGATGTGTTCGCACCACGCCCTGCGTGATCCAATCCTGCGTCATGCGGCCGAGCGACGACAGTTCGGCATCCCCGGTGCGGTTGTCGAACACCGCGACGAGGACTCTCGGCTGTGCATCGCGCCGCGGACGCGCGGCTCGCAGCGACCGAACCGCGAATGTGCCGATCACGGAAGTAGCAACGGCCATCGCGATCCAGATCGCGACGCTGCGGTCGCGCGGCGCAGGCGCGGACGCGCGAGCCTCGGGCCGCGGTGTCTCCGCGACGCGCGGATTGTCCTCTTGAGTGGCGATCGGAGTGCGCTCGGGGGACGCAGGCGGGAGCTGCGTCGGCTCCGCGGCCTCCGATCGAGGCTGCGGCCCACTTCCATCTCGAATGCGTTTCTCCAGTGCCTTCGTCTCGATGCACGGCGTCGCGGCGAACTCGGCCGCGAGACGGTCGGCATAAGTCTCATAGAGACGGAGCGCGCGCCCGGTATCTCCGGCACGTTCGAGCAGCGACAGCGCGCGCCTCAACCATCGCTCGTCGTCCGGCGCCAAGCCACAGGCGCGTTCCGCCCAGCGCGCGGCCGCCGCGACGTTTCCGGATCGCTCCTCTCGGTCGACCAATCCACCGAGCGCGCGCGTCAACGAGGCGTCGATGCTCCGTCGTTCGCGTGACAGCCATTCCTCGAACGCCTCGCCGGCCTTGACTAAGTGCATGCCCTCGAGCAGCACGCCACGATAGCAATTGACGGCGTCCTCGTATCGACCGGCATCGACCGCTTCCCTGAGCCGCGCTACGTCGGACGTGAGGACGGCCGGGTCGGTGGATATCGCGTCGTCGCCGCGCGCGATGATCACTCCATCGCCGAGTGCGCCGCGCAGGTGAAAGAGGGTGTTCCTGAGGGCGCGACGGGCGGCGAACTGATCCAGGTCGGGCCAGAACATCGCGGCAACGGTGTCGCGCCGGTGATATCCGTCGCCGCTGCCAATCGCGAGGTACGCCAGGAGAGCGAACCGCTTCGGTTGGGCCGGCAACGCGCCGAGTTCGCGTCCGTCCGACCCGCGAAGGCCGTGAAGCCCGAGCAGGCGGAGCTCGATCATGGCGGTCGAATGTATGCCCATGATCGTCGCGCGGCAACAAACGGCGAGCCAACAGCCGTGAGACGCTGATCGCTCAAGTTGTCCTCCCTGAAGAACGGGGTGGGTTCATCCGTTTGATCAATCCTCACTCAAAACCATCATGACAAGCGTATTGCGCGCCCCCCTGTCGGCCGTCCTGCTGGCCCTCCTCCTGCTCGGCGCCGCCGCTCCGTCGCATCGAGACTCGGGACACGTTCCCCCTGCACCGCGGACGCGGGTCTACTACATCGCCGCCGATCCGGTCGACTGGGACTACATTCCCGGCGCCCGCGACGAGATCGAGGGTCGGCCGTACGTTGACTCGGCGTTCTTCGCCAGCGCGAAGCCGCGACCGGTGAGTACCGTGTATCACAAGGTGCTCTATCGCGAGTACACGGACAGCAGCTTCCACACGCTCAAGCTGCGCGCGCCCGAGTGGGAGCATTTGGGGTTCCTCGGCCCGGTGATTCGCGGCGTGGTGGGCGACACGATTCGCGTCGTGTTCCGCAACAACGGCGACCGGCCGTACAGCGTGCATCCCCACGGCGTCCTATACGCCAAAAGCTCCGAGGGCGTGCCGTACAACGACGGGACGAGCGGCGCCGACAAGGCCGACGACGGCGTGGCGCCCGGTCACACACATATATATGTGTGGCCGGTGCCGGAGCGGGCCGGCCCGGGACCGATGGATGGCAGCTCCATCATGTGGATGTATCACTCGCATGTGGACGAAGTGCGCGACATCGACACCGGGCTGTTTGGCCCGATGATCATCACGGCCCGGGCCAAAGCGCGCGCCGACGGATCGCCGAACGACGTCGATCGGGAGATCGTCGCGTCGTTCATGCAGGTGGAGGAGAACTCGAGCTGGCTGAAAAAAAAGAACCTGCCGCCGCCGGACTCGTTGCGAAAATGGCAGCCCATCCCGAATGCATCGGAGGTGCAAGCCGGCTATCCGTGGTACGTGAAATTCACCATCAACGGCTTCGTTCACGGTTCGCTGCCGCTGTCGGAGCTCACCGTGAAGCGCGGCCAGCATGTGCGGTGGTATTTGATGTCGTCGACCAACGACTTCGACGTGCACGCGCCGCACTGGCACGGCAATACCGCGCTCATCGCCGGAATGCGCACCGACGTGGCCTCGCTGAATTTCATGGGAATGGCGACGGCCGACATGGTGCCGGACAACGTCGGAACGTGGCTCTTTCATTGTCACGTGTCCTTCCACAACGCGGCCGGGATGGCCGTGCGCTACAGAGTCACGCCGTGACCGACGCTGGTGCCAAGGCGTAATGCGCTATCGCGGGAAGCAAATCGTGACACCCGCCACGAGTCTTCATGTCAGTCCCGAGCGCGAGCTGGCGCGGTATATCGGGACGAGAGATATCTTGAGTTGGGCCCGACAGGGTGCGCCGCTTCCCAAATAGAGAGAGGTGGTCCTCGTCCAAGAGTGGCCGGCACTCGCCCCGCTCGCATCTCGCAGCGGCTGTTCGGCTCGTGTAAATGCCCTCGCCTTCGCCATCCCGCGCCGGCATTTTCAACCACATCACCGCTCCCGGACCACTTCGTGATGACCGCGTTCCGGCAAGTCATCCGCTCGCTCTCCCGCGCGCCGCTCTTCACCGCCGCCGCCGTCCTCACGCTCGGCTTAGGGATCGGCGCTACCGCCGCCGCGTTCAGCGTCGTCAACGCCGTCCTGCTTCGGCCGCTGCCCTACGGCAATGCCGATCGCCTCGTCGTGGTCCGGCACTCTTTGATCGGCATCGGCATTCCGGATGCCGGCCTGTCGCTCGGCACCTTCTATCATTACCGGCACACGAGCCGCCAGCTCGCCTCGATCGCGGCGTACTTGCCGCTCTCGCTCAATCTCGCCGACGCCAACGGAAGCGCCGAGGCCGAGCGCGTCAGCGCCGCCGACGTCTCGGCCAACATGATGACGACGCTCGGCGTGTCGCCGGCGCTCGGGCGCGGATTCGTCGCGGCGGATGAACGGCCGAGCACCCGCGTTGCTCTGATCAGCGACGATCTGTGGCGCCGCCGATATGGCGCGGACAAGAACATTCTCGACCGCGACGCGCGGATCAACGGCGAGACCTACCGCATCATCGGCGTGATGCCGCCCGGATTCCACTCGCCCGTCTCCACGACGCAGCTCTGGCGGCCGCTGCAGCTCGACTCGCTGACGCCGCACGCCGGCAGCTTCAACCTCGGCGGCATCGCCCTGCTCGCGCCGGGCGCGACACCCGATGCCGCGCAGGCGGAGCTCAACAAGCTGCTGCCAAGATTGCCGGAATCGTTTCCGGATCTCTTTCCGACGCTCCCGACCTCACAGCTGCTCGCAAATTCCAAGGCCGCCGCGGTCGTGCGGCCGATGCGCGACGCGGTGGTCGGCGATTTCGCGCGCGCGTTGTGGGTCGTCGCGGTCACCGTCGGGTTGCTGCTCGTCGTGACCTGCGCCAACGTCGCGAATCTGCTTCTCGTCCGCGCGCAGGGCAAAGCGCACGAGCTAGCGGTGCGCTCGGCGCTCGGCGCGAATCGCGGCCGGTTGATCGGACGATTCTTCGGCGAGGCCGGCGTGCTCGCGGCGGCCGGCGCGGTGCTCGGCATCGCGTTCGCGATCGGCGCGACGTCGATGCTTGTGCGCTACGGGCCGTCGAATTTCCCGCGGCTCTCGTCGGTGCACGTCGATGCCGCGACGGTCGCTTTCACGGTGCTCGTATCCGTGATCGTGACGTTCGCGTGCGGCGCGCTGCCGGCGATTCGCCTCGAGTCGGTCCAGCTCAGCGCCTTCCTTCGCGAAGGGGGTCGCTCGGCGACGGGCGGTCGCGCGCGACACCGCGCGCAGCGTGTGTTGATCGTGGTGCAAGTCGGGCTCGCGGTGGTGCTGCTCGCCGGGTCGGGACTTCTCGCGCGGACGGTGCGGCGGCTGAGCGAAGTGCGCCCCGGGTTCGATCCCGAGGGAACGCTGGCGTTCACGGTCTCGCTGCCGCGCGCCCAATACGCGCACGCGGGGAACGTGAGCCGCTTCTATAGTGATGCGCTCCAGCGACTCTCGGCGATCCCCGGCGTGGTGGACGCCGGCGTCGTGTCCCATTTGCCGCTCTCGGGCCCGGAGGCGTTGGTGCCGGTGTTCGTGGAGCAGTTGCCGCCGCCGGTGAACACGCTGCCGCCGGTGTACCCGTTCTCCATGGCGAGCGCGGGCTATTTCCGCGCGATGCGCATCACGCTGCTCGCCGGCCGGCTCTTCACCGGCGCGTCTGATCCGACCGACGCCAACAGCGTGATCGTGAGCCGCGCGTTCGCCGAGAAATACTGGCACGATCCCACCGGCCGAGCGGCGATCGGGCAGCGGGTGCGGGTGCTCGCCAACCGCTGGTCGCCCATCATCGGCGTCGTCGAGAGCGTGCGCGATACGTCGCTCGAGGCAGCCGCAGTCGGTGAGGCGTACATGCCGCTCAGCATCGCCGACCCGTCGGTGCCGGACTCGATCGCACCGTTCACACCGCCCGTGGCGAGCTTCGTGCTGCGCACGCGCGGCGATCCGGGCGCGTTGTCGGCGTCAGTGCGGCGCGAGATTCGCGCGATGGACGCGAGCGTTCCGGTCTACGATCTCGAGTCGCTCACGGAGGCGCTCGGACGCGCGACGGCGCGCACGCGGTTCGTGCTCATGACGCTCGCGACAGCCGCGGCGATCACACTCGTGCTGGGTGCGATTGGGTTGTACGGCGTGATCGCCTACGTCGTCTCGCTGCGCACGCGGGAGTTGGGGCTCCGGTTGGCACTCGGCGCCGCCCCACTCGGCGTGCTCGGAATGGTGATGCGCGAAGGGATGTTGCTCGCACTGATCGGCGTCGTCGCGGGACTTGCGACGTTCGCCGGCGTCGCGCGATTCCTCGCCGGCTTTTTGTTCGGCGTCAGCGTAGCGGATCCGCTCACGATGACTGTCGTCGCGTGCACGCTGCTCGCCGTCGCGGGCGTTGCGAGCGCCATCCCTGCCTGGCGCGCGTCGGGCATCGATCCCCTGGAGGCGCTGCGCGCGGAGTGAGTGAGGCGAAGCACGCATGGGGCCGTTGGAAAACATTCAACGCGCCCGGCGAGTCTCCAGGCGCGCCATCCGCGCGCGGACCGTCGCGACCGCAGGCTGCAACTCGGGATCAGCATTCTTCCACAGTCGAACAAATTCGGCATACCTGTCGTACGCCTTGTCGAACTCACCGCGCTCCTCGTACAGTTCGCCCAGCCGCCGCCGAGCGGTCTGCCCATACCGGCTGTCCGTGATCATCCACTCGGTGAGCTGTGTCGAGTTGAGAAGCTGTTCGTAGTACGCCATCGCCGAATCCTTCTGTCCGGCCATGTCGAACGTCGACGCGACGAGCGCGGTCGGGTACATGGAGAGCCGCGGCACGTCTCCGCGCCGGAATGCCGCGATCGCGTCCGCAAACTTCCCCTCGCCTCGCAACTCGAGGCCCTCGAGCAGTGGCATCGCCGGACCACCGAGGTACAGCGGCTGCCCCGGATCATCGCGACGCAGCCGCGCCAGGGCCTGTTTGACCAGATCCAGCCGATGCGACTCGGACGCGGCGAGCGCGTAGAGGAAATAGTTGCGATCGCGCGGCGCCGAATTCTCCCACGGGTCGACTTTCAGCGCCGAATCGAGGAGCGCCGCGGCGCGCGCGCTGTCGCCGAATATGCCGGCCTGAATCCACGCCCGTCCCGCCAGCGCGACGCGCTGCGTGCCCGTGGCGCCACGCCGCCGTTGACTCTCGAGGCTTCGCTCGAACGCCTGCATCGACTCCCGAACACGCCCATCGCGGAGCAGGACCATGGCCTGATGGGCCGCGCCAATTTCGATGAGGACCGACGCGTTTCTGCGCTCGATCTCGCGCGCGGTCGCAAGCGCCGTTGAGTCGTCTCCGTCATGCGACGCCAAGTCGGCGACAAACGAGAGGATGAGGGGATTGCGCGGGTTCCGCTGTCGAGCACGATTCACATAGAAACGGACGCTATCCATTTCCCCCAACGCACCGAACGCGGCGATCATCGGCCGATAGGCTCCAACGTCTGCGGAGTCGTTCTTGAGGCGCGTCCGGGAAAACCAGAGCGATCGCGCAGGCTGCCCAACGTCCAAAGCCGCTTGAGTCAGCATCGGCGCGTATCTGATCGAATCGATCTCGGCGAGTCGCGACAGGGCGGCGGCCTCCTGCTGCGGGTCCACGGTCGGTCCCTCCGACCAATAATCGAACTCGATCCTCGCCCGGTCGGCCGGCGCAGCGCGGTCGCGCGTGTCGTACGCCTTCTGAAGATTGTCCACGGCAAGCTGACGCTGGCCGACGGCGAGAATCGACAGGACGGAACCGATGTTGCTGTATGCCATCGCGAAACCGGTATCGATCGCCACCGCGTCGCGAAAGAGTTGGAGTCCGCCCGCATAGTCGCCGCGTCCGATTGCTCGCTGACCAGCGCTGTACTTGCGGAGCGCCGGAAGTGACGCGGTGGTGACGCTGGCCAATTCGGGCGCCGAGTTCACGCTGCGCAGCGATTCGCCGATGCGTTCACGAAGCCGCTTGGCAAGCCGACCGATGGCGCTCGTGAAGTCCGCGTCGTCGCGCGCGGTCTCCTGCAGCGTGATCAACGGCTCTCCCCCGCTCGGCGCGAGCAGCCGCACGGTGAGCGCGTACGCCTGCCCGATGGTCTTGACGTCTCCGTCGACGAGCACCTTCGCTCCGCTGCGCTCCGCGACCTCGCGGGCTACCGGACCCACGATTGCCGCGCCCGGGTTTCGCATTTGCTGAAGGATTTCGCCGGCGCGATCCGGCGGAATCAGTCGCACGACCTTCGATTCGTCGAGCGCGGCGCGCATCCCTTCGGCGAACACCGCTCCGAGCGATGTGTCGGACGCGGGCCCACGAAAGTCCGCGATTAGCACTCGATCATTCGCGGCGATCGTCTTCGAGCCGATGAGCGACCCAAACGGCCCAATTCCACCCTGTCGCATGGCCATGTAGGCGCCGACGGCGAGGGCGAAGATCGCGAGTGTCGCGGCGCCGCCTCGCCGTGTCGTGCGCCACGTGAGCTGTGCGGGATGCCGCTTCGCAAACTGGGCGATGGCGCTCGACGCGGCATCCGCCGACGCGCCGCGGCGTTGACGCTCGACGAGCGCGGTCAAGAGGATCACCGGAAGGCCCATCAACATGACGCCCGCCGATCCGCCGAACACCCACGTCGGAAGGCCGACGGAAGTGATAGCGACTTTCGCCAACGCGACGACCGCGATGAAAATGCCGGCGTAAATCGCCATCGCGCTCCAAACGCCCATCGGGCGTCGCGCGGGCAACGGGACCGCATCGAAGGCCGAGATGACGTCCGCGGCGCTCGATGGACGTTCATCCGGCGACTTGGCGAGACACCGCATGACGATTGCGCGTACCGCCTCGGGCGCCGTCGATGCGGCGAGCGGCTCAGGCACGTCGGTCATGTGCGCGCGCACCAGATCCGACGCCGTCGCGCGATCGCCAAAAGGATGGCGGCCCGCGAGGAGCTCGTAGGCAAGTACGCCCCACGAATACAAGTCGGCTCGCGCGTCCGCCGCGGGGTCCCCGGCGGCCTGCTCAGGCGCCATGTAGGCGGGCGTTCCGATAGACGTGCCGGCGACCGTGAGCGCCGTCACGCCACGTTCGCCATTGCGAGATGCTGAAATCGCCTTCGCGATCCCGAAGTCGGTGACGACCGCTGTGCCGCCGGAGACGAGAACGTTTTCCGGCTTGATGTCGCGGTGCACGATGCCTTCGTGGTGCGCGAACGCGAGCGCCTTCGCGACGTCGCGGAGAATCGCCAGCGCATCGTTAGTCGCGATGGCCCCCCTTCCGCGCGACACGCGTGCGCGCAGAGACTCTCCGGCGACGAAGGGCATGGTGTAATAGGGCAGCCCGTCGACTTCCCCCGCCTGGAGCACGGGGACGATGTTGGCCTGTTGCAGCCGGGCGGCGACCCTGATCTCGCGCACGAACCGCTCCGCACTCAGCCCCTCGGCGAGCTCCGGCGAAAGCAGCTTGATGACCACTTTCCGCCCGAGCGCGGTTTCCTCAGCGAGGAAGACGCGCGACATGCCGCCACCGCCGAGCTCATGCTCGAGCGAGTAGGCGCCGGAGAGCGATGCGGCCAGCTGGTCGCGGAGGTCCGCCATGGTGCGTGAGCAAACCTGCGGAGGCGGCGACCGACCGGCAAGCAGCTAGGGGCAGTCCATGGCTGTCACCAGACGACTACCTGGGCATGGAGTGGCCGAAAAGAATCCTGTATACTGCGCGCAATGAGCAAAAAGATTTCCGGCGGCGTAGCGCATGAGCTACCAGCAGATTTGCGAAAGGCGCTCACGGCTGATCCCAAAGCGCTCGCGACCTGGGAAGACCTCACCCCGCTTTCCCGCAATGAATGGATTTGCTGGACTATATCCGTCAAGACACCAGAGACGAGGAAGGAGCATGTTGATAGGGTCGTCTCGGAGCTCAAGGAAGGGATGCGCCGCCCTTGCTGTTGGTATGGCTGCGTTCATCGGAAGGACAAGGCACTAAGCCCTTCGCAGAAGTGGGTGCTCGGTAGGCGATCAAAAGGATAGAGGAAGAAACCGGCGGCAGCCGGCGTGTCTTCTACGGCGTGAGCGACGTATGCACCATGAACGTCTGGCTCGCCGGGTTGTTGGGGATCTCGACGTTCACTCGCACGTACTTGCCCGCGGTGACTCGAACCGTCCCGGGGTTGCCAAGATGCTCATTCTGGAGCGCCGCGTCTTCGATCTCCAGCCCGCTCGGCGCGCCGCCCTGCGTCGAGACCGCATCCACATGCAGGACGCCGTCGGCAGCCGGCATCACGAGTATGGTGCGGCAGCGGGGCTCGTCGAGGGGCCACCCGCCCACTTTTTGGAGATCGTTGAAGCACGCCGAATTGGTCGGGCTGACCGTGACCGCCATCGAGTCCCCCGCGGCAATCTGGCGCATCTGGTGCACGTGAAAATTCAGCGTCTGCGCGGAGGGCGATCCCGAGCCGACCGGCACCATCAGCTGATTCTCCTCTTCATATGCGTCGCCGGCGAACAGCTGCATGCCGAGTGACGACGCCTGGGCCACCGCGACCGTCATCGTGTACTGCCCGTTGGATCCGGTGGTGGCGGAGAGCTGACAGTTGCACACGCGCTGGCCGAGCGAATCGAGACTCGGTCCTTGGGCGGGGCTGAAATTGGCGACGACCCGCGCGCCCGCTACGGGGGCGCCGTCGTCGGTCGTCGCGCTGCCGGTGATCACGTAGGTGACCGAGAGGTCTCGCGCGACCGATGGCGCCGGCGGCAACGCGAGCGGCGACGCAGGCGACCAGCCGCCCTCGTGATAGAGCTGCTTGACCTCGTCCGGTGTGAGGGCCCGATCGTAGATGCGGACGTCGTCGAGCGCGCCTTGCCAGTGCTGCGTCAGAAACTGGCCGAACACCAGCGGGCGATCGGCGTCGCCGAGCGCACCGGGCCAGGTCAGCCAGTCGACCAGTTGGCCGTTGGTATAGGCGCGAATGCCATGCCCGTCGAACGTCCCGACGAAGTGCACCCACGCGCCGGCCGTCGTTCACGGGTCCGACAAGTCTGTCAATGACCCGGGCGCTTCTATAGAGGAGGCCACGGCCACTCTGAAGAGGCCACGGCCACTCTGAGGTCTGTCTTGGTAGGGCGGGTACGGCTGTGGGCTAGAAGTCGGGAACCGACATCTGACAACAGACCACGGGTTAGACGTGACGCGGTGGAGCTCGGCCCCCCCCCAGGCATCTCGCCGAGGTACGCACAAAGCTTTCTCAATGTGCGTATAAAATTTTCTAAACGTGCGGCGCCAATACAGTCGGTCGGTGTAGGCCGACGGTAGTGTTAGAATCGCCAGCTCGAACACATCGTACCTGGGGCCCAACGGCCGTGCGATTCTAGCCGACCGTCGAAGCATGTCACGGCCTCAACTCGTCGCAGACCGAACACTCAACGCTTATCAGCGCGTCGGCCCGAGTCGCCCGCGCCGATTTCGTTTGCAGAGCGCTTCGGTGTCACGGGCCGTTCGCTGGGGGTGCCTCGGTCTCGCCTGGGTATTGATAGGCGTCTTCGCCGCGCTCGACACGCTTGCCGAACGCGATTACGTCGATATGCTCGGCGCCTCCGGCACTCTGCCGACCGACGTCCTCCCGTTGCACCGAAGCTCCCCCTACGAGGACACGTATACGTGGACCCGGTACGCGCTCGCCTTGCAAGAAGACTCGGGAGCGGGATGGCGACTGAGGCACACCGATATCGACAACGCGCCAACCGGTCGCGACGTCCACTGGAACTCGGCGTTCGCGCACCTCATCGCCGGCGCGGGACGAATCCGGCAATCCTTTACGAGAGAGCCGCTCGAGACGGCGACTGAACAATCGCTGGCCTGGATCAATCTCCCGCTCTTCATGTTCGTCGTCTGCGGCTTTTCCGCATGGATAGCACGCCGCGTTGGGGTCGCGGCGGCGATCTTGATCGCGCTCGGAATGATCGGTCACCGGTCGTTCTATGAGGGGTTTTCGCCGAACTACGTCGATCATCACGGACTGTTGACCGCCGCGACCTTCGGCGTCGTGCTTGGCGCGCTATTCATGGGGGCCGGGTGGCGCGCGTCCGGCGATGAACCCGTGCCGCTTCTCCCGAAGTCGAGGGGCGAGCAACGGACCGCGGCCATTGTGTCGGCGCTTTGCGGAGCCGTCGGCCTTTGGATCAGCGCCGCATCGGTAGTTCCCATCATCGCATTCGTGGGGCTGAGCGGCGCTGTCGTCGGCGTGTGGCTCGGAAAACGGCAGACGATTCGGGGAGGACTCGTCTTCGACGGCGATGCCTGGCGGCTCTGGGGACGCGTCGGATTCGCCGCCTCGCTCCTCCTCTATTTGCTCGAGTACGCGCCGAGTCACCTTGGGCTTCGCCTCGAGGTGAATAACCCACTGTTCGCGTTGGCGTGGCTCGGCGGAGGAGAACTGGTGGCCTCCGTCGTTCAGCGGCGTAACGACGGGCGGAACGACGGGCGTATCGACGGCCGTTTTTCTCTCGGTTGGCGCGTGGGACTGGCGTCAGCCTTCGTACTCGCTCCGGCGACGGTCGTGTTGGTGTTGGGGCCGCGGGTCTTCGCGCCCCTGGATCCTCGCGTGAGGCAAATGCATGCGGGCATCGAGGAGTTTCTGTCCCTGCCGGCGCTCATTCGCGCGACATCGCCGGAAATAGCCTGGCGTTTCGCGATTGGGTTCGTGTTGGCCATTCCTGTACTGCTCGTCTTTCGCCGGCGCGGCAACGAACGAATACTGATCACGTTCGCGTCGTTGGTTGTGATCGCGAGCGTGGGGCTGGCGTGCTGGCAAGTTCGATGGTGGTTGACGGCCAGCGGGCCGGAACTGTGCCTGTTGTTGGTTGCATCCACGCTGGAGCTGGGGGGGGGGCGATGGACGCAGCGCGTCCGTTGGGCTGCGGTGGTGTTGCTCGGCGCCGCCTTCATAGAGCAGGCTTCGGCTCGCGTGCAACTGACGAGGGTGAGCGTGGCCAACCGCGCCATTTCCATTGGGGATGCGCTGGAGACAACGTACCGCGACGCGGCCGTCGCCATTCGCGGCGCTCACCCGGACGGACCCGTCACACTGCTGGCGAGCCCGAACGCGTCGACGACCATCGGCTACTTCGGTCGTTTTCGTACGCTGGCGTCACTCTACTGGGAGAACATCGATGGCGTCGAAGCAGCCGCGCGGATCTTCTCAGCGCCGAGTGATGACGAAGCGCTGAGGCTCATACAAGCGCACGGCGTTACGGACATAGCGCTGGTGACGAGCGACTATTTGCCGACGTATTTGGAATTGGCTCGGTCCGGATCGGCCACCGACGAGCTACAAGGAACCTTCGGATACCGACTGATGCACGCGCGTGAGTATCCCCGTTGGCTCAAGCCGATCGCATATCGGCCTCGCGCCGACTTGCCCCTCGACGCGCGGCCGCTCCTGTTCGAGGTCGTTCCCAACCAGACGCCGTTTGACGCGGCTTGGTACACTGCCGTCGCCGAATTGGCGGCCAGGAACCCGGGAATAGCCGACGCCGAGTTTCGCCAAGCTGTTTCACTGAGAGCGCCCGCTCAGCGAGGCGGTCTCTTGGAGACTGCTGCTCGAACGTCGTATCAGTGGGACGATCATGCGCTCGCGCTTCGTCTTCTTGACACCGCGGAAACGATTTCCCGTTTGCCGAGCGTCGAAGCGAGCATCGTGTGGATCCTGGCGACCAGCAGAGACGATCGCGTACGAAACGCCCCGCTTGCGCTTCGGCGCGCAGAAGCGCTCGTCGCGAAACGCTCGCCTCCTCCCGACGAGACGGGACTCGACGTCTGGGCAGCGGCCCTCGCCGCGAACGGCCGGTTTGCCGAAGCGGTTACAGTGGCCGAACGCGAGTTGGCGATGGCCCAAACTGCCGGCGATCGGGACGGCGCGGCTCGCGTGCAAGCACGCATCTCCACGTATCGTAGCGGGCGGCCATGGATTCAATAGAAGAGCGTTTTGTCGCCGCCCGCGCCGCTGTCCGGATCACGCCCGTGCGCACGTCTTCAACTGCAGAGGACAACAACTGACTCATTGCAAGTAGAGGGGGTAGTGAACATGCAGGAACGTAGTTACGCGCGGTGGCTCGTACCGGTGGCGAGCGGCGCGCTCCTGTTGAGCAGCGCGGCCTGCCACGACGACAACGTCACCAACGCGGTGGCTCTCACCGCGACGAGCGTCACGACGAGCTCGGGCAACGGACAGGTCGGCCTCACCAGCCAGCCGCTCGCTCAGCCGATTGTCGTGCACGTTTTGGATCAATATGGCGCCTCGCTCACGAACGCCGTTGTCACCTGGACGGTCACGTTCGGTGGTGGATCAGTCAGCGCGGCGACCAGCCAGACGGATGCCAACGGAAACGCGTCGATCACGTGGACGATGGGACCGACGGCGGGCGCGGATTCTCTGCACGCGGCGATCGTCAATGCCGCCTCCGTCACGATCGCGGCGACAGCGCACAACGTGCAGATCACCAGCGCAACCGGCGACATCACCGCTTCCGTCAACGCCTATCGAACTCTGCTTGGTGCGCTCAACCCGAACGTCGCGGGAGAGCAGGCGGGCGGGCGCCGCGAGATAAACTGGGACGGCGTGCCCGCGACATTCACGGACAACGATCTCTTCCCCGGCACCTTCTTCAACGTCAATTCACCGCGCGGCGTGCTGTTCACGACGCCCGGGTCGGCGTTCCGGATGAGCGACAGCGGATACGTCGACGTGAACGCGAACTATGCCGGCGAGTTCAACGCCTTCAGCAAACCAAAGCTCTTCACGGCGAGGGGAAGCACCGTCGTCGATGTTCAGTTCGTCGTGGCCGGATCGAACACGCCGGCGTTGGTGACCGGATTCGGTTCTGTGTTCGCGGACGTCGGGCTCGATAGTTCGACGACCATCCAGTACTTCGATGCCGCCGGAAACCTGCTGGCGACCGTAAAGGCGCCTCGGCGGAGCGATGCGGCGGGATTCTCGTTTGTCGGCGCCGTGTTCGAGTCTGCGATTGTCGCACGAGTGCGCATCACCTCGGGCAATACCCCGATCGATGCTACCGTGAATGACAACGTGAGCACCGGAGGGAACAAGGACATTGTCGTGATGGACGACTTCATCTACGGCGAGCCGCGCGCTCCCAAATAAGCGAATCGCGCGCGCGATTAGATCCGGCGTGATTGACGCTGTCTGAAGAACCCGACAACGCCTTGTGTGCTGTCGGGCTCTTGCCGATCCGTCAATCCGCTCGCCACCTCAGCTAGGGAGCGGCGACGGCATCAGTCATGCAGCCAGACTGATGCGGCTACTCGTGCGACATCCGCCGGAGGTTCGTATTCGGTCAGCGGTTCTACGTGTGGCGATCCTGGCGTCTTTGGCGAACGTCGTCAGCGCCCAGACCATACCTGCGACAATCGCCGAGGCCGAGGCGGAAGGTACGGGGTTCGCCCACGCCGGCCCGGCTACGGAGAAGAAGCACCGGCCCAACGTACGGCTACCCGAGTGAGGTGCTCTTTCCGAATGCCGGGCAGTGGTTGGTGCTCGCCACTGCCGAAGATGACTGGGGTTGCTTCGTTCTCGACGTCGCGTAGCCACCTGAAGATCACCGCCCGCGCGATTCGGCAATCAACGGTCAGCATTCGCGGTTGTCGAGTCGATGGCTCGGCGACACCATGCGCGCCGGGGTGCGCGGGAACCATATTAGAAGTGCTCTAATCTTTGCGCGTCCAAGAACCGTCGCACAGATTGTGGCGCGGCCTTCCCATTTCAACCCCGACTCATGAGTGGACCCTCACGAACGGCGTTTCTCGCCGCGTGCACCGTGGTGATCATCGGTTGCGGAAGCGACACCGAACCTTCGGCGAAGACGAACGGGAACTCGCGATTCCCGATGCTGACCAATTACGGCGGACATCTCCTTAGTCCGCTCCGGCTCGTCGTCGTCGCCGCCGCGAACGACAGCCTTCGCGACTCGCTGTTTGCGTTTGCGAAAGCGGTGCCGACGAGCCGGTGGTGGCCGGCGGTCGCGACTCCCTATGGCGTGTCGCCAACCGCCACGGCCTTCACGGTCATCGGCCCACCGATGACACCTGGAACGCAATTGAGGGGTCCGGATGTTGTCTCATACGTGACGGCGGCGGCGATCGATTCAGCCGGATATGTCGCGGACGGACGTACCGTGTATCTGGTCTTTCTGCCGGCGGGCGTGGGCTTCGTCGGCACGACCTACGCGGCGTTCCATGCGGCGTTCGGACCGTCCGACGCGTACGCTGTCATTGGCCGATTCCAGGGCGAGACGATGCAAAGTCTGACCCTCGACGCGAGTCATGAGATCATCGAGTCCGCGACCGACCCCGAGCAGGACGGGTGGAACTTGAAATCCGGAACCCCGCCCTGGACCGCCAGCCCGTGGGGATTGGATGACAACATTAAGATCGAAGAAAACGCGGACCTGTGTGAAGGGACGCGGTACCTCGACGGCGGATTCTATTACCAGCGAGTGTTTTCAAATCAAGCCGCGTCACTCGGCGGCGATCCGTGCGTGCCGGCGATCCCGACGCCGTATTTCAACGTCGTCACGGCAAACGGATGGTATCCGACGAACACCGGCGACATCTCTATTCCCATCACCGGATGGTCGGCCGGAACGGTGCCGGACTGGGTGATCTTAGAGAGTCCGGGACGAGAGAACGCGTCGGTCCTGCCGACTGTCACGATCACGTGTCCGGACACCGTGCGGATCAATCGAGCGAATTACTGCGGTTTGAACAACGGGAGAACGGCGACGCTGTACGTCGTACTTCCGCCCGGATCGGTCTCGCAGACCTTTTTCACTTTCCACCTGTACAGCCACTCAGTCGCAAACGGTCAGCTGGGCGGCGGGCCGGGAGAGGACGATCTTCATACGTGGTTTTTTGGCGTCTACGTACCCTAGGCGCCGCGATCGATATTGCGGGGGCTCCGATGTCCAGGCTCGCCATTGTGGCGGGTTGGCGCGCGTTCGCGTTGCCCAACTATCGCGGCGATCGGCTGACGGTGACGACCTGGCACCTCGGTCTGCGCCTGCAGACGCGCCGATAGCGCGCTTGCGCGCGCGTACGAGCGTATCTCGGCGCCAAAATGACTGAGGAGACAATTCCGGATGAAGGCGATCGTGGTGACGGACCAGGCTGCGGGAACTGCCGGGATGAAGTTGGCGGAGCGGCCCGAGCCGTCGGCAGCGATAAACGACGTCGTCGTTCAGATTCATGCGTCGGGATTCGTCCGGACTGAGTTGGCGTGGCCTTCGACCTGGACCGATCGCCGCGGCCGTGATCGAACACCGTCGATCCCCGGCCACGGCGGAGCCGTGGCGTGAGCCGTCCCCCGGTCTGCGCTTCCTCGAGCGAGTGGAGCAGATCGGCGAGCGTCGTGAAGTAGACGCGGCGGCCGTGCTCGGCCGCGGCGACGGCCAAGCTGAGGGCGAGATGCGTTTGCCGACGCCGGGCGGCCCGAGCAAGACGACATTCTCCTTGCGCTCGATGAAGCCCAGTGTGTGTAAACTCTCAAGCTGCTCGCGCTTCACGCTTGGCTGAAAGCTGAAATCGAAGTCGGCGAGTGTTTTCACCGCCGGCAGCCGCGCCGATCGCATCGCGGTCTGGAGGCGGCGCGCATTGCGCAGCTGGATGTGCGCCCCGAGGAGTTGCTCGATGGCGTCGCCCGGGCTGACCTGGCCCGAGTCACAGCGCCGGAGAATGTCGTCGAGCGCCTCGAGCGCGCCCGGCATCTTGAGATCGGCGAGCTGCGTGCGGAGGCGCTCGCGCAGCGACGCACTCGTCGCGGGCCGCGTCGGGCGACTCATGGCTCGCCTCCGGCCGCGAGCGCGGCGTACATCGCCAGCTCGCGCCGCTCCACGGCGACGTGCGGGAGGGTGGCGCGCTCCGGCACGCGGGCCCGCTCGACGGGCAGCACGAGGGACCGATACGGCCGCGACGGCAGCGGGCGGAGGAGCGGCTGCTCGACTTGGGCGAAGCGCTCGGCCGGAATCCACTTCGTCGTCGCATGCTGCCGCACATTCGCCACGGTCCCGAGCCAGTCCAGCACCTGCGCGTTGAGATCCGCGTCGCTCAGGAACGTGCGGCCATAGAGAAAACTATCCCGCAGGTAGCGGATGGGTCGCTCCACCTTGCCCTTCGTCTGGGCGCGATACGGCTGACACACGCGAATCCGAAAGGCACAGTGCCGCGCGAACCGCGAGAGCTCGAGATTGTGCACGAGCCGTCCGCCGACGAGGCGATCATCGCGGGTGAGCACCGACCGCATCTGATCGAAGAGGAGCTCGCGGGCCACGCCGCCCCACGCGGTGAAGCACGCCTCGAGACCGAGCAGCAGCGTCGCGAGATCCTGCCGTGGATAGAACTGCACCCAGAGCAACCGGGAATATCCGAGCACCACGACTAACGCGTAGCGCACGCCCCACGGCAATCGACAATGGGCAAAGTCGACCTGGGCTTGGTGCCCGGGCTCCGTCTCGAAGCGCACCACCGGCTCGGGCGCGGGCCTGAGCCGGCGCACAAAATCCCGCAGCTGCGTGATCCCGCCGGCGTACCCCGCCGCCCGACACTCCGCGAGCAGCCGCGTCCCACTCAAGCGCGGGAACTCGGCGAGCCGCGCTTCGATGATCGCCTGATACGCGGCGAGCTTCGTCGCCGCCGGCGCTCGCGGCCCATAGCGAGCGCGAATCGTCTCGAGCGGCTGTGCCAACAACCCGGCCTTGATCCATCGGTAGAGCGTCGTCCGCCCCACACCGGCGCGACGCGCGGCCTCGGCCCGATCGCCGCCGGCCTCCTCAAGTAGCTGATGCAGCATCATACGCGTGAACACTCCGTGCATAGCGGGCTCGCCGTGAAGTCGAGCCCAAAGGTCGGAAACGGAGCGCCGTCTGTACAACAGCGACGCTAGGAACGTGTTCCGTTTTCAACCGGTGGAGTGTTCAATTTTCAGCCGGTGCTAACACTGGGTCCCATCCGCCAGCGTCCGGATCTAGCGTCGCCCGTCGCGCTGGCCGGGCGCGGCATGCCGTGCATGACGTCTATCGCAACTAGTCCGCACGGCACCCGAAGCTCTCGAAGGCGGCGCATCAGCGCCTTTTTTGAGGCGGCATCTACGACGCCATAGCGAATCTGGTTCGATGCTTCGTCGGTAGTGCCCGACGTGACCCCGTACGCACCGACTCTCCGATCCAAGTAACGTCGCCAATCGTCGAGTTGTCCAAAGTCCCACTTCGCTGGCACGACGAGCACGTCCGCGCTGTCAATCGCGAGTCCCCCGAACGCCGATGGCAAATTCGGGAGGAGGGCACGAAGTGCGGCACTCCGTTCGTTCGGGCGTGCGAGCCGGATTACAACTCGCGGCGCACGTTCCGGCTTTCCTAGCCTGTCATGCGGCACGGGCTCGTAATACGCGCCCGCGAAGCCTCCGGGCTCGGTGCGAGCGAGGCGAGCCCCCCACTGGACATGCGGTCCCGAAACATCTGAATTCGGCCCCAGCGAATCGCGCTGCGCCGCCGTCAGATCCCTCGAGGCGAACCGATCACACGCCGCCCCTCCGAACGGAAGGCCATCTCGGCATCCCATGCCGAGAACCACCGCCGCGCACAGACCTGAGAGGGTCGAGAATTTGGACCTCCAGACGCGGCTACTCACGTCCCGCACGGCATCCATGCGACGCTCCGGCCAAAAACATAAGCCGCCCCGCATTCTCCGCGCGGGCCCTTCATCGGGCTACGGCGCGGTTCATCGCAGCGACCGTCCGCTAAGCGTACCCGCGTAAGGCTCAGGAGATCGCATCGCGAGTCATCGGGGGGTTCGGTTGGGAACCGCCGTGCTCGCGCTATCGGCTGTCCGGTTTGGCGGCGGTGAACGCTCCGATGTGAAGCAGAACCGCCCGATACGCGCCGACGCCTGCGACGGTGCGTCTCGGAGCCTGTTTCAACGTGTCGAGAATCCATTGGTCCATGTTGCGCCCGGCCTTGTTGCTTCCCGTCGGGAGTTCCTGGCCGCGAATCTGCAACACTTGCGTGGTCGAGGGCGCTTCGACTCCGCCGCTCCCGTGTGACTTCGTTCGAGAGCGCAAACAGGGCGGACTCGAACGCGCCGACTGAGAGGCTGTCCTCTTGGAGCATGATCACGCTGGCGGGCCACAGACTCGGACGCCGAAGCACGACGGCTGCCGCGTCGGGGAAGGGCAGCCTGGGCATCAGGACCACGGCGGTCGCCACATCAACCGATTTGCGGAGCGGGAGCGGGTGCGCGCGCGATTCCCGAATGTCACTTTCGGTAGCGGGAGCGATAGGCGAAACGTGCCTTGCCGCGTAAATCGCGGAGATGTCCTCGTTAGCGAGCGGTGGTGCTGCCTGAGCCGTCGGTCCCGTCCCTGGCTGCACCAGATGCTCTCGTTGACATCCAGCCACCAGCGCCGCGACGGCCAAGATCGAGATGATCAGAACCGGTAGCTTCATGTCTTCGGGGGTGGATCGACCGCGTAACGGCAATTACATCAGCGTCACGGCGGCCATGTACAGCGGGAGCCCCGCCGCCTCGATGCGCGTGCGCGTCTCGGTCGGCGGCTCGCCAACCGACCCGGCACCCCACACATCTCCAATCGTAACCTGCTTTATCGGGACCGGCGTGCCGGTCGCATCGCGAAGCTCAAGAGCGAGCGCGTCAAGCGTCGCCCTGGTTCGAGCAACGCGTTGACCTTCTGGCGAGTCATGCAGCGCTTCGTGGACGGCTTGTCCGAGTTCGCCTCCGAGGCGATCGCGCGTGATGCCACGGCGTTCGAGCATGGGGCCGATAGCCATCAAAGCGGCCTGCGCGTCCAGAAACGCTGGCAACGCGGCGCGCCCGGCGTCGGTGGGGCGAAATGGGCCGACGAGCCGTCGCGTTCCGCCGGAGTCATCCGGCAATTCCAGTTCGCCGAGAATGGATCCACGACTCCATAATGTGAACGTCACGGTTGCCTCCGGCGGGGAGCCTCGATCCAGCTTGTATCTAGCTCGTCGTTGAGTATGCAAGCATTCTGATCGGGACGCCAACCAACGCGTTTGCGTCAGCGTTCGTTGCGACGACGATCTCGCCGACAGCGGCGGCGAGCGAGATGGCGGTCCCGCGCAGAGCGACGCCGAGCGCAAACGCATCGACTCGTTTTCGGGACGACAATTAAGCAAGCGTGAGGAAACTCATCCCAGTGCCATTGATGTTGAGCCCCGAGAGAGTCGCCATCATGGTGATCGTCGCCATCACAGCTTGCGTAAACGCGGCGCAGGACGGCGCTCCACGAGCAAGGCGTGGCGCAGCCGCCGCCTCACGTGGTTGGTGTTGGGATAGCGTCGAAGTCCGCGCGCTCGCCTGCTCCCAGCAGACGGCGCGCCGAGTTGGCGAGACGCTTTACGTTCGCCTCGCGAATAGTCGGGTGATGCCATTCATCGATGACCGGGCTGGCGAGGCCGCAGGCGGCTACCACTACGTTGGGCGAATTCCTCAGCCGCCGCTGCACGTCCTCCAGGAATACGGGCACGAGAGCCCGCCGTCGTGGCTTTTCGTGAGCGAGCTGACGGGTCGCTTTGTAGTCGTGAGCGACCAGCCGGTGGTATCGCCAGACAGCACACGGTTTGCAACGGCTGCGCAGCCCGACTGGAACAACTGCGCCGAGCGCGATCACCCGAGTCTCGATGTTTGGCGTTTCACCGACACGCTTCCCGTCTTGGAATGGCGACTCGATCCTTGGGATTGTCGTCGCCAGATGGGCTGGGGGCCGACGAAGCCGCATTGGCGTGGTCGCGACACGCTGGAGTTCGTGCGAAATGAGCAAACTGTCCGAGATGCCGGCGCGCCGCTGCCCGATAATCGGGAGTCGCGGGGCATCGCCGTGCACGACCGCAACGGTTGGCGCGTCATCGCGAAGTGATGTCGGGGATTCGGCTTCTCGACGCGACGCCCCATCCGCGCTGAACGCGTACCGTCAATTGTGACCGTCGCGCTACCCCGGGCTGTACGTGCGCTATGTCACCGTACTATCGGTGGGTCTGCAACCGGAGGCCGAAGTGCCACGTCGTCACCGTCAGGCGATCGCCACGATAGTTGGGCAATTCGAACGCGCGCCCACCAGCCACAAGGGCAAGCCAGGATATCGGAGCCACGGCAACATCGATCGCGATCACCGGGGCGCCAAGGCGCGTGTTGTCGGCGTTGTAGGCGGCCAGACCGGCGTTCACACGTAACTGAACGACGTCAGCGGCGCCGAAGGTTACGCCCACGAGTCCCGTTGGCCCAGTGATGTAGGGGAAGTCAGGTGTACAGTTGCCGCGAGAGTCGACCACACAAAGGAGATCGGCGGCGTTGATATTCCCCGACCAATCGTAGTTGACCTCAGCGTCCAGGCCGATGCCGTGTCGCAGAGTTCTGCGGACGCTCACGGCCATTGCCGCGAACGGATACGACCGATTGACGAACTCGCCGCCCCTTCCGTTGCTGAACCCGAACGACGCGTCTGTCGCCCAAATGACGCCGGTTTGGGCGTTCGCCGTGTGTACGACCACCAGCGCCGCGATCGTGGCGACAATTCGAACGTGGACGCTGCCGCGCGAACAATACAGATTCATGTGGCGCCTCCAGCCGCAACGGTGAATCGATGGAACGAAAGTTCTGAATGTAGTGTTGGGCACCGAGAGTCCGGTAGGCTGTCTGGGGATGGAAGCCTGGCCAATACTGACGTTAAGAGGCTCTAATGTTGAGAAAACGCGCGATCATGACTGGCGGCTTGCTTGGGGCGACGTGTGGGTTGTTAGGCGCCTGCGGTTCGGACTCCACCCAGGTTGTGTGCACCGCGATCGACATCCCCGCTTTCCTTCTGACAGTGCGGGATAGCCTGACGGGTGCCGTCATTGATTCGCAAGCGACGGCCATCGCGACCATCCCGAGCAGGGGCTATGCAGATACCGTCGTGAACGTAGCGAGCGATCCCCTTATGCTCGGCGAGCTACCGGGAACCTATGACCTGTCCGTTAAGAGCCCCGGTTACGCTGCGTGGTTCGAGTCCAATATCGTTATAGCCGCACAAGATGCAGGCTGCCATCCGGTGACGCAAACGCTCCGTGCGAACCTCCACAAACTGCCGTAGATCGCACCGGAGGTCGAGTCTATGCGTCGCACAGCGTGACGGCGATTCGAAGAATCGCGTCTTGTCCTTCATGGGCACACTCGAGTGGCCGTTTCGCGAATGAACGCTATCACCCGACGGACGCCGCGTCGGCCGCGAAGAAACCACCTGCGCGGTGACCTCACGACAGGTGTCGCGTGAGGGCCGAGCCCGGCAATCGGCGACACCGGAGAAATTGGCTTTACAAAGGCGCCGAACGGCAGAATCGTATACGATAATGAGAATGAGAATAGGCATCGGGACAGCCGTACTCACGCTCGCCGTGTGCACGACCGACCTACTCAGCCAGCGCGCTGCGCTTGCGCCGTACCGCGCGCGCGTACTCGGCGTCTTCGATGAGGCCACCGAGACACCCGCTCCGCATTCCCGCCAGTCTGGCCCAGAATGCCGAGCATCGTTTGGAGTCTTCTGTTTTCAGGATACGACCTATCGCCGCCATTCGCATTTCAGTATGGAGGCTTGGGCGACCATTCTCTGGTTTGGTGCCTCGGGTGACTCCCTCGTGCTTTCGGCGGATGCGAGCGCCGTTCAAACGTCGATCGGGGATGACAAAGACGCGCTACATAACAACGTGCCGACGTACCACGGCCGCGTACGCAGGAATGGCAGTATTACGATTTGGACCACGATGAATGAGGAACGTGGGGATAGCGTCCCTTACATGCTCCGTGTGCAGGTCTACCGCGCGCCGCTTGCACCTGCGTCGTCACCACTCGAGCCGACAGGGCAGACAGCCAGGCTTGTTATTCCGACGCCCCGGCCCGCTAGAGCCGTGGATTTCAGCGTTATTCCGGTTTCGCAGTTACGCCCTGGACTCGATCGTACCGCGTGGAAGACACCCGTCGGAAGTCACAAAGTGGCGTTGACTCGGGACTCGCTCTATGAAGTGTGCCTCTTGCCGTGCGCGTCGCCGCGGACGATCAAACTCAAGCCAAACCAAACGGTGGTGTGGACGTACTGAATCGAGCAACTGACACAGACGGAAGCCGCGTACATGGGCTACTCACGTCCCGCACGGCATCATGCGACGCTCCGGCCGAAAACATGTAGCCGCCCCGCATTCCCCGCGCGGGCCCTTCATCGCCCTCCCCTTCGTCGGGCTTCGGATCTGCTAGTTACCATCTGCTCGTGGGGCTACGTCGAGTACAAAGCACCCCCAGTCGTTTCCCGCTGTGGCGACGATGACCCATTGGCCCGCGCTCGGAAAGGACACCTCACTGCTATAGCCGTACAACGATGGTGGACGGTCGCACCACCCTTGGCCAAGCCTTCAACGCCGAATCTGACCGAATCAACCGGATTCCCGACACGAGCCGCACGAATGACGAGCGGAGGTTTCCGCAGCGAAGAGCCGTGTAACGGGAGCCAGACGACCTTGTACTTCTTTACTGCCTGAAACCCGCCCCAGACTGCGGCGGTAAGACCTACCGCGAACGATAAAGTCGCCTGAGCGCAAGGAGCCGTTCGGGGCGGAGGTGTACGGGTGGTACGCCGCCGCGACCACGCAGCGCCTTTCAGCGGTTCCGCCGAACGGGAAATCGCTGAAATAGGGTTGCTGGGCCAACTGCGGAGTGTCGTGCGCGAAATCGGCCCCTTGGGCTTCGGCCTCCCGAACGGTCGCGGGTATGTTCTGCGCGTGCACGACATGCGTCGTCGTCGCAATCATCAACGCCCCAAGCCAAACTGACCTTCCGCATGCCAGTCT
This sequence comes from uncultured Gemmatimonadaceae bacterium, assembly GCA_963757185.1. Classification (GTDB taxonomy): domain Bacteria; phylum Gemmatimonadota; class Gemmatimonadetes; order Gemmatimonadales; family Gemmatimonadaceae; genus JAQBQB01. Next base: position 741,277 of record CAVWQI010000009.1, on the reverse strand, counting down.
CCATCGAAGGTTCAGAGATCAAAGTTGCCGCAAGCACTGCGCCGAGCGCCGCGATTGGGCGGGGGACAGGCTCTGCGATTAGGACTCCGGCGTTTTGCGCGCCGTCACGATCACAGCGGCCCGGGCCATCGCTCTAGCCACGAACGCAGCGGCTCGTTGCGATCGGGCGACCTCATAATTCGAGCGGGCTTCTCCTATCAGTTCGAAGCGGGCAAGGTTCAAAAAAACCCAAAGATGCTGGGGTTGCTTCGTTCTCGACGTCGCGTAGCCAACTGCTAGAGCTTCACCACAACGCCGCCAGATAATCCAGGGTGCTGCCGCCAGCCGTCCCATTGATTGTCGTCCCAATCCGACGCGAGTAACGAGGCGCGAGCGCGAACGGAGACCGGGCCGCGAATTGGAACGTCGATTCCCGCGCCTACCTCGAGTTCGATGGTGACGCAACTCGCACGATTGGCCGACGCCCGCTTGATCGGCACTGGACGCGCCGCCGACCGTCAGAAGGCGCTCGACTTCGGCGCGCACGAGTTTGTCGACCTCGACAGCGGCACGCTGGAAGACGTCGGGAGCGTCGATCTGGTGTTCGATGTCATCGGCGGCGACATCGGGAAGCGGTCCGCGCGCCTGATTCGACCCGGAGGAACGCTCGTGTCCATCGTCGGGCGGTCCGAGGCGCGGCCCGTTGACGGCCTTGCGATCGACTTCGTCGTCGAGTCCGATCGTGCCCAACTGACTGAGATCGTCCAGCGAGTGCGGGACGGACGACTGCGGACGAACATCGGGACCGTCGTGCCCCTCGACGGTGCCGTCGCCGCCTTCAACTCGACCGAGCGGCGCGCGGGGAAGACTGTCATTCGCGTTCGTCCGTGAGGACGGAGAGACGGCGGTCGGGATCAGCGCCCAAACCACCCGACGTCGAGCGTCAGCGCGAACGAGTTGTAGCGGCTCGAAGGTGGCCCGAGCGCACCAAACACGGTCGCCCCAACTCCCAGGAGCTCGAAGTCCGCATGTGCCTCGAGCGCGTACGCGGCCTCCGTCGTGTTGAAGGGAGATGACTGCGCACAGCCTCCGTTGCACGAATCACGTCGATGAGACCTTCGCGGGCCCGATGGCGGCGAGGAGGAAGCTCCGACTCGCCCGCGTTCGGACTCCAATCAGAAAAGCCTGGTCGTTTCGCTCCTCACCAGCCTCGTCGAAACGCAGTTGCGTTGCACCGCCAACACGCACGCCCGCGACGATGGGCCCAACGGAATACCAGCCTGCCGCGATCGCGGCCACCGAGCCATACGGCCAGGAGCCCGCGCCCAGTCCCAGGCTGATCCAGCCTCGCTGCGGCCAAGGGTTCGTGGATGCGTGACTTCGCGCCGTCCCTGAGTCACTAGCGGTTGAATTATCCGTCGCGCGCTGGGCGGCGAGCGGGAACGGCGCGAGCATGCAGAAGGTGGCGAATGTTGCAATGCTGCGAGGTTGGAACGACATGCCCGCACGCTCGCCAACGGACCGCATCTCGTCAACGGATGCCGCCGACCGTCGCGCGCGCGGATGGCGTCGGACGGTCCCCGCCGTCGATCAGCGAAGAGGCCACTCCACGCCGATGCGCAATGCCATCCACGCCGGGTGTGCGACCTCGGTGGAGAACGAGTCGGCGTTTCCCGTCGGTAGGGAGACGTCTTTCTCCACGGTCATCCGCGCTCGGCTGACGTCCCACTCCAACTCTGTGAAAAACCGGGGGCCGGGGTTGTTGCTGCCGGCTCCAATCGTCACGGACCCGAGCGGCGCGGTGTGCGCGCTCCAAATCATTCCGGCGCCGACGGTCGCACGCAGCATCAACGGGTAATTCGCGGGCGTCTCGATCCCTGTATGGAGCACCGTCCTGACGAGCGGCATGCCCGGCGTTCCCGCGACCGGGAGGAAGAAGGTCCTCACCTCGGGACCGTCCCCAACATTTCCGCCGCATGCGCTGCCTCTGTAGACACTCGCTCGCACGTCAGCCTCGAATAAACACCATCGATCGCGGCCGGTCGATCGCCGACACACCGGCGCCGAGACCGATCTGCGCTCCGTCACCGTCTGAGTTCGGGGCGGTTCCGCATCGCACCGTGAACGCGTCCGGATAGGGTCCGACGTCGGCCGAAAGCGCGACGGCCATTCGATGGGGATCATCACCCACCGTCTGCGCGTGTCCGCCGGGCGCGAGGACACAAATCAGCGCGACCGCGCTGGCGAGGTTGCCAGCAAGTGTTCTCACTCGGCCGAACCTATCGTCGGAACATCGGAAATGAACGCGCGGGTTGGAGAGGCACAAACCGGGGCGGGGCGTCCTCAACGCCATTCGCCGACGCCGATCTCCAGCCCGATCCCGGCGTACGACTTCAACGTATTGAGATCCCAAAACGCCATTAGTCCGATGCTCGCGCCAACACGCAACGCAGCGTCTCCCGCGACCATGACGCCGACGCCGCCCCGCGAGGGCCCGAGCTCCGTTCCAACGTCACCGAAGAGTTCGCACCCGACGACGCAGGGTCGGCGCAGGAGCGCCGTGACCCCGCCGGACACAGAAGCAAAGCCGAAGGAGTTCGAGGTCGTCGCGCGGCCGAGGAGAAGGGATACCGCACCGGTTTCACCAAAGTCGGCGAGGAACTGCCCGCGAAGCGTTGCGAGCCACGGACCCCGTTGGACATTCTCGTCGCCCGTGAGGACTACCGCGCCGTCACCGTGCCGGATTCGATAGGTCGCGGCGCCCAACGATGCGTCGACCCATTCGCCGCGCGTCGAATGTCCCGGCGAGGAGTGAGACGACGTGTCGACCGGCGTTGTTTGCGCCGCGAGATTGCCGCAATCGCACAACAACAATGCGGCGACTATCGCGACGGCTATGAACACGAGCCGCCGATTCCAAAGCTGCTCATCAACCCTCGTCGTCCGGCGGCGGTGACGGCGAGTGCTCGGCTGTCGCGATCGCGAGAGACCCACCGCCGATCGAGAGCCAGCTGCAACAGTGCCGCGCCGAGCGCGCCGCCGAGGTGGGGCCGACGCTCGCTCCAGTCCACGCACGCGAACGCGAACCGCCGCCGGCTTTGACGAAGCGTATCGGCGTGGACGCCCAGCGTCTCGAGCGCGCGCTCTCCCTTCGCCGTCACATCATAGTCTTCGCGCTGCCCCGAGGGCGACAGCCAGCCGAGCGTCATGAGGCGGTCGTGCAACTCGACGCCGAGGGCGCCTGCCATGTGATCGTAGCACGAGCGGGCCGCTCGCAGGTGGCTTGGCGTGCGGGTGTCCAGCGCGTTGGGTCGAAAATCCGGCGAGGACGCTCAGCGCTTCCATCACCTCGGCGACTTCCGAGCTGCGGAGGCTGTAGTAGCGATGCTTCCCTTGGGCGAGAACGCCGACGAGCCGCTCGCTCTTCAGCCGCGCGAGGTGCGCACTCGCGGTCGCCGGCGTGATGTCGCCGACGAGCGCGAGCTCGGTCGCCGTTCGCGCGCGACCGTCCATGAGGCAGTAGAGCATTCGCGCGCGCGCCGGCTCGCCGATCGCCGACGCGATGCGGGACGCACGTTCCTCGGATCGATCCGAAGCCATACTTCGATGGTAGACGAAGCGTGCCGGTCGGGCAAGAGGCATCATGAAGACATGCCGCACATGGACGGGTCGGACGTGCCGATGGATCGACGAGAGTCGATCCAATCCATCGCCGCCATCGTTGCGGCTCTTGCAACGGTTCCCACATCGAGAGTGTCGATGCCCGAAGCCCAAGCGCTTGGCCTCGCGTGTTTCATCCGCTATCAGATTGATCCGTTTCAGCTCGACGCGTTCCGGCAGTACGCCCACGCGTGGGGGACGATCATCCCGCGCTGCGGGGGCCATCTGATCGGCTACTTCACGCCGCACGAGGGGACGAACGACGTCGCGTGGGGCCTCATCGCGTTCGATAGCCTGGCGTCGTACGAACGATACCGCGCGCGGATCAAATCGGATCCCGACGCGCGCGCCAACCTGGCGATGGCGCAAGCGAAGCGGCTGATTCTGCGCGAAGAACGCAACTTCGTCGCCATCGTCGACGGAACGTTCGAGAAGGCGTCCGCGATGGCTTCGGGCTAGAAGCCCATTCCCTTACGGTGTCAACGGTCGCGTCACAAGAGCGATTGCCCGCTCGAGAACTTCGTCGCGTCCGGCACGCAATCCGGCGACCGTCGGCGACGCAGGCACCGTCGGGCGAATGCCAACCCCATGGTGCGGTGTGCCGTCGCGTTTTTGGACAAGCATGCCCGTCCACGCGATAGTGTAGCCGCCAGGAAGCATGAAGGGATTGACGTTCCCGTTCGTCCCGGCGCTCGCCTCGCCGACGATGTCACCCAGCCGATACGCTTCCACGATCCCGAGCGTGCTCTCGGCGTAGCTGATCGCGCCGCCGCCGGAGAGGAAGACGACGCGCGCCGATAGGCGCGGGGCGGCGGGAGCAACGTTCCACGCCCCATCGAGGTAACCGACGTCGCGAAAATCCGGCATCGTGATGACCGGAGCCTCGAAATGCGCCGAGTGGATGGTCGAATCGGTGAGGTGTCGAAAGATCTCGGGCGTGTTCACCTGACGTGGGTACCCGCGCATGTCGAAGATGATGGCCCGTGCGCGCTCGAGTTGGGGGAGGGCGGCGGCGAAGTCCGCGTCGGTAATTCGACCGAGGTCCACATACGTCACGCCCGGCGAGACCTCGGCGATCTTCTCGACTCGCTTCGCGGCCGAGGAACTGGTTGCGTTTCGCACCAGGCGGGCATCTCGCGTCGTGCCGTCGGCGCCGCGGAACCGCGCTTGGACGACGCTCCCAATGTCCCCGACAAGTAGTTCGTTGACGGCGCGAGTGCGCACCCATTGCGGCGTCGCGCCGGAACTACGAGAACTCTTGTCGGCCAGGGCGTTCGCGACGTCGCGGCCGTCGATCGCGACGAGCTCGTCGCCGAGCCGCACGCCTCTGCGCTGTCGAGGAGTCGCCAACCCCGATGACGATCACCCGGCCCTCGGCCGAGGTGAGCTGAACGTCAGGGGGCGCCAGGACCGCGTCGCGCGACTCACGCGGCCGTGTCCGTCGTGCAGTGCGGCGACGAGTCGCTCGAGCGTGGCGTCAAACTGATCCGCGCTGGAATCGGTCGCCGCAGCGCGAAGCGCGACCGCACGCGCGGCCGGCCAATCCGTGTGAACGACGTCGTAGTACCGATAGAAATGCTCGAACAAGGACCAGGCGAGCGCGACGTCCGCGAGCCGAGTGGCGCGATCGTTCGCGGTGAAGCGCTCGGCGACTGCCGCGGGACGCGAGGTTCGGAGCGAATCGAGCACCGAGGTGTCCGCGGTGTACAACGCCACGGGAACGCTCATCGTCACACCGCCGTCGAGCGTGACGGAAACGGGGCGCGATGGATCCGGCACATGCGGTCGAGACACGACCGCCAGGGCCTGTGGCAGAGGCGTCGGGAGCGGCAGCCCGACCTCGGCGAGTGGAACTATGACGCGCTGGCTTTGATAGACGGGTTCGCATTCGCCGGCATGCCGCCGCTGGGCGAGCCGATTCCCACGTGTTGCCAGAAGACGACGTGCGTCGCGTCCACGGGTTTGGCGATCGTCGTCGGGATTGGCGTGCCGGTGCGCGCGAAGCGCACGGTCGGCGCGATCTTAGCGAACAGCGCGCCGAGTGCCGACGCGAGGCTATCGGGAGTAGTCGGCTTCTCTATCGCGCGCATGCCGTGGACGGCGAACGCATCCCAGTTGACGCGGACCGCTTCGGGACTGGGATGAAAGAAGCGCACGTAGCCCAGTGCGCTCGTGAACGCCGAGATGTTCGCCAAGCCCCGCGGCGAAAGCGCACGCGGGGCTTCGCGGACCATTGCCAAGGCGCCCTTGGCGGCGGCGCGACGAACTGGGCGGGGTCTTCGAAGTCAAACTCGAATGGCGTTGCGCCGCCATCGGCTTCGAGGCGGGCGTCATCGATCCAGAGCGAGCCCGGACCCAGCGAAATCACGCCGAAATAGATCTGCGTTGCCGTCGGCGGAACGTCGAGCGAGATGGCGAGTTGCGTCCAGTCCGTCGTGCCGCGGAACACCGTCGCTTGTGAGTTGACGAACTCGAGGTTCTTGTAATTGGCGTCGTCGGCTCGCGCCCAGAGCTGGCCGCCCGGGCCGCCGAGCGACGAGGAGCGCAGGAAGGCCGAGAACCGGATACGATGTCCCACGTAAGGCGGCGCCGGGAGAACCGCTGAGACGTTGGCGAAGCCTGCCGGTTCCTCGTTGCCACGAATGCGGATGCTCGCGCGGCCGGTGTGTGCGAGCGTCGTATCGCGAGTGATCTCGAAATCGGCGTACTGACCAGGCGAGCCGAAAAATCGCGGGGGCGCCGCAGCGGCGGCTTGCGCGGACGACACGTTCGGGAGCGACGCGAGCGCCAGGGTGCTGGCGGCGTGTGTGAAACGGCGTGCGAGATGTCGCATCACGAACCTGGCGAAAGTATCGCTAAACACTACTACAGAATGCCCTTAGCGGCGACCCTCCGGGAATCCGGCACATCAGCCGCGACCGGTTCTTGACGCGGCAATGGTTCGTGAGCCGGCACACCGACTCCAGAAATCCCCGCGAGTACGTTGTGTGATCACGCCGGAGCCGCTCACCCGCGTCAGAGGAACAAGCATGTCTCGACGACCCTTTGCGATGGCTGCCCTTGCCGCTCTTGCCGCCCTCGCACCCGCCGCGAGCCCAATCTGGACTCGGAATCGCCGCCGGCGGTTCATTCCCGAGCTCGGACTTCGGCATCGTCGCTGACCCCGGCTATCACATCACCGCGTTGGCGCACATCGCGAAGCACGACTCGCCGTTTGCGCTTCGCCTTGAAGGGACGTTCAGCCAGTACGCCTACCCGAGTGATCTCCACGTACCGGATGCGTCCACTCGACTGATTTATGGGACGGCGAACCTCGTGATCTCCGCTTCGGGCGGCATGGGCCCGTACGTCATCGGTGGGGCCGGGATCTACTACAGCGAGGCCGAGTGCACGCAGATGCACGACGAGCGGCACCAACGGCGGCTACAACGCTGGCGCCGGGTTTCGCTTTTCGCTAAGCGGTTTCTCTGCCTTCCTCGAGGCACGTTACCACCTGATCCCCGGCGGAAGCGACCCCACGACAGCAGGCACGAAGAAGAACGCCGTGTTCGTCCCGATCTCGTTTGGGCTGATCTTCTAAGTCGTAACCCGCCGTCCAAAAACGCACCGCTGATTCAGTCTTCGGCGGCTCCGCCGGTTGTCGAGACCGGGTCGATCCAAAAACCAACGTTTCGAAACCCTGGCAAGCCAACGTCCGACCACTCGTCAAGAATGAGCTTCCATTCGCCGCTGACGAGTTGAGTGGTCGCGAGCTGCGGCTCCGGCGGGAACGGGACGCTGCCCTTGCCTGGGAACTCGTGCGCTACACGAAAAACCACAAGCGCGACATCCGGTGATTCGAGCACATGGCCGACGATCAGGCACCGTACCGAATCCGTGAAAATCTCCGGAAGGCGATTTACGACGCGGCCGAGGATGGACGTTGCCTGGCTGTCGGTCAGCTCGCCTGTCGAACGTGCCGAGGTTCCGGTATCTCTCGCGTCGAGCTCAGGCCCCACTCGTGCCGCGAGAGCGCGAATTGAGGCGCTCGTCGCCACCGCGGCCAGGCGCGCAACATCACGACGTCGAAACGCAGAGAAGCCATCCGCTACTGCGCGCTCAGGCGTTCCGGGTATCCACTGTTCTTGGATCGAAGTCACATGCACCATGTCGCCGGCGCTGTCCGTTCTGGTGTCCGTAGATCCAGGAAACTTAGGTCCGCGCTCTGCACTAAACGGCCTCGTCTATTTGTGATCTTGTCAATTCCGTGGAGAGGTCGTAGCCGTATTGGCATGCGATGGCGTTTGGCTTTGATGCTCGCGGCCGCCGGCGTTTCGGTGGCGCCTATCCGAAGCGACGCACAAAACCCGAGCGCGGCCTTGATGCGCCAGCTCGAGTCGACGGATTGGCGTCGCCGCGCCATTGCCTTCACCGCCATCGATCGCGATCCGCGCGCTTGGGAACAGCCTCCTGCCGCCCGCAGGCTGCTCAACCTCGTCGAACGCGAAGATGCGCTTCAGAAGGAGACGCTTCTGTCGTCCAACGGCGCGGTAGGCGTATCGGATCGATTCGGCGAGGAGTACAGCGAGTACGCGGCTCGAGCGCTCGACCAATGTCTCCGGTTTTGTGATCGAGACAAGCTCCTCACGATGATCGTGAGGGACGTGCGCTCGGGACCGACGCGGCAAAGCGCGATCGAACTACTCGGCAATACATACAAGCGCGTTTGGACGATTCCGAACCAGCGTCTTCGCATCGACAGCGCGTTGGTGGCGGCGGCGAGTGACCCGTCGAGCTGGTTCGTTCGCGCCGCCGCCGTGTCGGCGCTCAGCGCGCCTGTGCGTGCCTGGAGTGATCTTCCCACTCAGGAAAGGGAGCGAATCCGTGGCGCGATCATCGAGGCGGCACGCGATTCTTCCGGCCCCGTTCGGGGGACGGCCGTGCGAAGGCTCGGCGAGCTCGAGGAATTCGGCGGCCGTTCGCCGTCCGCGTCGAGTCCGGGGTCTCCAGGCCAGTTGGTCGAGTTTCGTTTGGTGACAGACTCTCTCGTCGCCCAACGCGACGGTGGCACGTTCACGGTGACCGTTCAATTCGTCGTCCGCAACGTGTCGAACGAGACAGTGTACCGAAACACGAGCTGTCGAACGTCGCCGCTCTACTGGGTCGAACGCTTGGAGGTGGATTCCACAGGCCACAAAGAGTGGCGAGAGGTTTTTTCGGCTACCTGCACCGGGGATTGGCCAAGGCCGTTGCTGCCCTCTGATTCCACAACCTTCTCATCTGAGATCGTCTCATTCACGGGTAATTGGCCGTCATTTGCGTTCTCGAGCGAAGCTGAGGTCTATCGTTTCGTATACGTTGTGGCGACCTCGCCGGCGGCCAGTGCCCCTGATATCAAGCTTTTCTCACCGCAGGTGGTAATCCGAGCACCGAGGTAGACGTTGCCAGCGCCGGCGGCTACAAGAGAACTCAATCGACGCATGTCAGCCGGGCATCGTCATTGAAGCCGAACGGCTCGCCGAGCACCGATCCACGACTCCATAGTGTGAAGGTCACCGGCGCGTGGCGTTCATTTGTGAAACGGCCACTCGAGTGTGCCCATGAACGACAATACGCGATTCTTCATATCGCCGTCTGACAGGAACTTCACAAACCCCGCATCGTAGCGCACGCTGACGGTCATCGTTCTGCCGCCTACGTCGAAGGCGAGGCCGCCGCCGATGATTCCATCGACATCCGTGCGGCTGTAGTAGACGCCTGGCGACGCGCGGCGCCAAATCGTCTGAGCCGAGTCGCAAGTCATACTGAACTGCGACTCCCCGAGCGCGCAGCTCATCCTGTACGCGAACCCCGGACCGCCGTAGACGAACGGCTTCACGCGGCCGAAAGCGGGGGCCTCGAAGCGCGCGAGCACGGGAAGCTCGACATAGTTGATTTTGGTCGTGCCGCCCGAGTCCGAGTTGCCTTTCATCGTGAACATGAGCTCCGGTTGGATTGCGAAGCTCGGTGCCACAGGAAGCACGCCATGAGGCCGGCGGAGAAGCCAGTGCGGTTTGACGGCCTCTCGAAACCGCTGCCGGTGAGCGTCGCCAGATTGGCGCCGCCGGTGATGCCGAAACGCGGCGTCCACCCTGGGTTCGACTGCGAGAGGGACGGAGTCCAGGCAATAGCAGCGAGAGCGGCATTCAGAAACAGATCGCGTCGGCGCATGATGCGTTTGGCCTCGGTGGCCAGAGAGAGCCTGCGTCGTACGAAACTAGGACGTTGGAATCCGGTCGCGTACGTGCCTTAACGAGCGGCCAATCGGAACGGCGGCGAGACGGCGCTGACCAGCGGTGCGTTGCGGTTGTCCGGATCGTCCCCCGCTCGGAGTTCCCAGTGGAGTCGATAGATGCCCGGAATCGAATCGGGCCAAACAGGCCAGAAGTTCGTGCCTGGGCGACCCGCCGCGATGCGAAGGCTGCCGTGGTACGTGCCGCCACTGGGAATGCGAAACGGCGGTAACGTCAGGCATAGCGAGACCACGGGGCCGTACGCACGCGCCCAGCTGTCGTCGGCGCGCTGCTTCTCCAGGGTCGGAGGTGTTGGCGCGTTGCAGTAGTTCATCGACAAAGTCACGCCACTGATATTCGTGAATTGAAAGCCGATCTCGCCCTCGTACAGCAGGCCGTTTAGCCGCAAGGTGAAGTGCGCTGAGTCCGCCCGAAGCGCGTCCCATTCCTGGCTGTCCGTCGACTGACGGCATCCGGCGACAGCCGCCGATGACAAACCCGAGTGCGATCAGTGAGGCCGACCGGACCATGCGACGATGCTGACTCTCCGAGCTTCAGCGTTCTTTACGTGCCTGGCGCGCGATACTGGACTTGCCAGTGCTCGTGCCCACGAGCACCTACGATCCCGCCGACGATCGCACCAAGGACTCCTCCGATCGCTGGATCAAAGACGTACTCGATTTGCTGGAATGGGCCATCGCCATTGCGCTCCGTGGCACGCACTCTCGGCACCGCGACCAGGTAGCCAATCCCCGCACCAATCACGAGCCCCGCAACGCCACCGAACCACGTGCGTTAGAGCTGTCCGGCACACGGACTCGAACATCTTGCTGCGCGTTCATCGATTTGGCGCAAGCTTAGCGCCTCTGCAATCGTCAACGTGTCGCGGTCGATCGAACGCAGTTCGCCAAAAGTGATCCCGCCACCGGAGTCGGTGACTCGTACGGTGCGGCCGATCTCCTTGCGCGCGACCGAGTCGAGCACGGGGGTCTGGGCCCTGGCGTATGGCGGAATTAGGAGTAGGAACAGAACGGCAACACGCATTTGTAGTCCACCCAACGCGTTCAGCTTCAGCGTTCGTTATACGGCGGGTTCGGGAGAGTCGAGTTTGGAGCGGCTCACCCACCAAGGCGCGCCGCCAGTGATCACAAAGCCGATCAGGCCGAGCAACAGGGCCCAATCCATGGGCACGAAGAGCCCTGCAGTGAGGCCCAGTGCTACCCCGAGTGCCGTTCCGCGAATCGCCCGATGCAGTGGCACGCGGCGCAGCAAGATCCAGCTCAGCGCGGGCGCGAGGACCGCGCCGAGGATACTTCCGCCGAAGGCACCGAAACTGAACGCGAAAAGCAGAAAACGAAAGACGAACGCTCGCGGCAACACAAGGCCCGGCGGTGGATGCGTCGCGGTGGCGAGGCCGCCGAGCACGGCCCCGCAGAGCGCGCCGATGAGGCTCGCGGCGAGAGTAACGAGAACGATGCGAAATGGCGAGACTCTCATATCATCGACCCAGACGCCTAGCGCCACCTCATCGTCCAGCGGGCACCGACGCGGAACGTGGCGTCTATCTGCAGGCCACGCTCCAGGCTGCCGGGATTCTGTCGGAACTGCGCCGGCATGGGAATATCGAGCATGTACCACAACGTCGTTATTCCAGCTGCAATCGCCATGTGGTCATTCATATCCCAGCTGCTCCCGGCGCCAAGGACTCCGGCACCTTCCGACGCCGGGCCAACGCTCACATACGCGTTGCCGGCGTGCCGCACCATCCCGAGGCCCGCGCTGATCCACGAACGCGTTCCAACGCCTCGTGGCAGCGCGACGAGCGCCTGTGCGACGACAGTCTCGACGTGCGCGGATGTGGGCGCGTGAACTCCTTCGGGCGTTTGCTGGGCCGGAACGGTGCCCTGCGACACGCCGGCCTCGATCGAAGCCCCCAGGCGCCGCCCGAACCACGCATCCGCTTCGCCGCCGAACGCCGCGCCGCTGAGATCCTGCGGCGTCGTGGGCATACCGGTGATGTACCACCGATGCGGGGTCGAAATGCCCAAAAGGACGGTAATACCCGACGTACGGCCCCACGCTGACGCTGGTCTGTGCCGCGAGGCACGTGCCGATGAGCATGTGAGCAACGACCAATGTACGAGTTCTGACAGAAGTCTTGGTCATGATCTACGCCTCATCGCCCGGCTGTCGCTGCCTGTTGTTGTGGACCGGTCATGTAATCGCCTGGGGCCGACGCCGGCGTGGCTTGCTTCACCTTCGTCCGCCGATCACCGTTCAAGCCGGAGGCGCCAACATGAATCTCTTTTGTTCGCGCGGCAACGGCCACGTTCGACTCGTCGCCACGATCGCGGCGTTGGTGATGGTTCACACGGCGAAGGCCCAAACCGGCGTCGTTTGGGCGACAGACGCGTTTATCGGGCTCAGCCACGGAGGGGGCGGCGATTTCGTCAACCGCTCGAATCCGGTCGCGGAAATTGCCGCCAGCGTTGGCAAACCTCTGCGACGCGGAATCGGCCTTGATGCTGAGGTGAGCTACGATTGGTCGGGGAACATCGCTGCGCATGCCGACCTTTGTCGCGTGAACTCTCCCGGCGGCGCTTGTACGCCCGACTTCCCCTCCATCAGTGGGCCGGTTGGACTCGTCGGCGTCGCGTTGGGTGCAGCTGACGTCGTTCAGCTGCGTGTGAACGCGGGTGTGGCTGCCTACAGCGTCAGCAATACGCGCCTCGGCGCGCCAATGACCGCGATCGATGTTGCGATGGCTCCGACGTCCTGGCTGGCCGTTGTCGCCGGTTGGCGCGCCGGCGTTTTGCCCAACTACCGAGGGGATCGGCTGACCGTGATGACCTGGCACCTCGGCCTACGTTTGCAGACCCACGGATAGCGCGATCACCTAGCCACGATCGCACATTGCCCACGCGGGAATTGGGAGCAATCCGCGTCTCATTCCCGCTCTTACAGCGAGTCTCCGGTGGCCCGCAACGCCGCCGTCATCCCGGCAATGACGTCATGCCACCGATTCTTCCCTTCGGTCAATTCCTTCCGCCCCGCCGCCGTGAGTGAGTAGAACTTCGCGCGGCGGTTGTTCTCCGACTCCCCCCACTCGGATTTGAGCAGCTTACGATCCTCGAGTCGGTAAAGGGCAGGGTAGACCGTTCCCTGTTCGAGCGCGAAGCAACCCTTCGAGATCGTCTCGATCCGAAGAAGAATGCCGTACCCGTGCAGCGGCCCGAGCGACACGGCTTTGAGCACCAGCAAGTCGAGGGTGCCGGGGAGCAGTTCGGCGACCTGCACAGGGGGTCTCCTGGGTGGGCGAGTGGAGAGACTACTCCGACGGTTCTAGATCGGGAAGAGAGAAAGGCGAGGGATCGGCCGTGGTGGGTCGCCTTCCTCCACACGCTCCGAATTCGGCGACTCGAGCCTCTCTACTTATTACTTATCCGCCGACCGCGTTTTGGTGGCACCCCCTAACCGTCGTCAGAGGTTATAAACGTCACGCGAGCGTCACGCCGGCGTATAAAGTCGTTCAATTGAACTTTTAGAAGATCAGGGACCCGCTGCAATGACGCCTCGGCCGACGGCGGCGGCTCGGCGATGCCGGGAGTTAAGTCCGTCTGGCGACGGATAACGTCCGGCGAGAAAACGAGCTCTCCTAGATCGACTAGGCAAAGACCCGCAGCACACGACTTCGCCTAGATCGTCTAGGAGAGAGCGCCCGCGAATCGCGGAATTTCGCGGTCTTGTGGGCTCGGCCGCCAGCAAAAACGGGTCATCGTGTCCGATCGCGGCCAGCTAAAGTTCTTCAATGAGGCTTTTACAGCCGGCAAAAATTGCCCTGACGCCAAAACGCCGTCCGGCGACAAGATATAAGTAGAGAGGCGCGTATCGCGAAGTTCTCGCCCGCCTCCCGGCGCAGAAGCGCGAACGGCCGTTCCTCGCCGTTCACATCCACTCGACAATCGAAAGTCGCCATCGACCGCTCCGCGACCATTCGCGAGCGCTAACGCGGCGTTCTCGAGGTCGACGCGATCGTTCGACCACCGAACGCATTCACTCAACCGCGTTCGTCGTTCACTCCCCCGTGTTCACCCTTCACTCGACGGTGTTCACCCTTCACTCGACGGCCTTCGTCGCTCACTCGACGCAGTTCGCCGTTCACTCGGCGCGGAACGGTCTGCATCCGGCCGATCTCAACGCCCATCACAAGGAGGTGCCACACAATCGCCGCATGAACCGCTCACGTTGGAGCTCGTGACGACGACGTCGACACGTCTGAAACGAGCGTCAACTCACCGAAACGGCATTCAAGGAGGCAGATCGACGGCATCAATTGTTCGGAAGCGCAGTTCAAGAGGACTGCAAGACAGCTCGACGGCAGTTCATCCAATCACTCATGTGTCGGAGGACACTTGAACAGTTTACAAGAACGGATCTACAACACGGGACGTCGCATCCAGGCGTTCTTGATCACCAACGACGCACTGTTGGGCACCATCAACAAGTCGGGAATGCGCGCCGACCTCGACGCGATCGTCGATGCGCTCGGCAACAGCGGCGGCCAACAGGCCGCGGGGCGCGTCAACGCGATCGGAGAGACCGCCAAGCAGCGCGCGCTGCGTCTGGCGCTGCGGTTGAATCACATGCAGCCGATCGCGTCGGTCGCGCGGGCGAAGTTGAGGACCGTCCCCAACTTCCAAGCGATGACGATGCCGAGTCCGAACACCCGCATCGTCAGTCTGCTCGCCCACGCGCACGGCATGGCCGAGGCGGCGCAGCCGTACGCACAGGTGTTCATCGACGCGGGGCTGTCGCAGGACTTCATCGCGAACCTCACGGCCGCGGCCGACGCGGTGAAAACGTCGATCGACACGCGGGCGGCGGCGCGGGGTCAGCGTTCCAGCGCCACCGGCACGCTCAAGGACCTCGAGAACCGCGCCCGCCTGGCGTTCAAGGCGCTCAACGACTTCGTCGTACCGATTCTCTCGGCGGACGCCGCGCATAGCGGCTCGCTGGCCGAGTGGAGGAAGGCGCGGCGGGTCGACTCGAGGGGCGGGCCGGTCGTCGGGGTGGAACAGGCGGCGCGAGCGCTCAGCCCGGCCCCAGCTCCTATTCCACCGCCGTCGTCCAGCGCGCCGGCACCCGTGACGACGGCGCCGGCCGCACCCGCTGCACCGGCGGCGTAGAACACATCGCGAAGTAGACCAACGATTCCGTGCGGGCGGCTTGCTGCACCGAGCCGCCCGCACGATGGGTGGGCGCCTTGACTCGGCGCTTACGCCGAGCGTATGCTCGGCGGGAGCCCGCGCGGTACCATGATCGTACTTGCGTTCGCGTGATGACACTCCCCGCGGCGCGAGCTCACACCTTCGGCGCATGCTCGCGGCCGACTCCTCGCCGAGGAAGGATGGATCATGCTCGTGGCGATTGATACCAAGCGCTGGACGCTCGACGAATTGCACAGCCTGCCGGACGACGGCAACAAGTACGAGGTCGTTCGGGGAGGGCTCTTCGTGACGCCAGCCCCGACCTGGCAACACGAGTCGATCCTCGCCGCGTTGTCGGCTGTGCTCTCGCCATACGTCGTCGCGAACGGGCTCGGGCTCGTCTACCATCCGCGTGCCGTGGTGCGGTTCGAGGACTCGGAAGTCGAGCCGGACCTCATGGTTCGGCGCCCGTCGCGCGAGGCCAACACCGATTGGGCCACGGCCCCGCTCCCGTCGCTGATCGTCGAGGTCCTGTCGCCGTCGACGCGCAGCCGCGATCGGAAGGAGAAGCGGACGCTCTACGGCGACGCGCGCATTCAAGAGTACTGGATCGTGGATCCCGAGCAGAAGACCGTTACCGTCATCGAGCGGAACGAGTTGGATCGCACTGTCCGCGACACGCTAGTGTGGTATCCGGCGGAGGCGACGGAGGCACTCGAGATCAAGCTGTCCGATATCTTCATCGATTGACATTTGACCTTCTTCGGAGCTCCTCATGAAAGTCTCGCGCTCGATGCTCGCCGTCCTCGCGTCCGCCACTGTGTCGTCCATTGCCGCGGCGCAAACGACTGTCTCGATGGGCGTCGGACAGGGCGGAAGTCCGCACGAGAAAACCACGTGGACGGTGAACGGCGCGACCATCTCGATCGCGTACGGTCGTCCGTTCTTGAAGAAGCGCCCGGAATCTCAAATGATGCCGGTCGGCGAACCGTGGCGCACCGGTGCCGACGAGGCGACCGTCATCACCACCGACAAGCCGCTCACCTTTGGAGCGCTGCATCTCCAGCCCGGCAGCTACACGATCAACACGGAGCCGGGGGCGAAGGCCTGGCAGTTGATCATCGGCAAACTCGATGCGCCAGACCAGTGGGGCGTACCGTACCAGCCGAAGCTCGAGATCGGCCGAGCGCCGATGACGGTCTCCAAGGCGAGCGCGCCGGTGGAACAGGTGACGCTCACAATCGACGCCAAGAAGCCTGAGCTCCACGTGGCGTGGGGCACCACCGTGGCGACGATTCCTTTCAAGGTCGGCTCTTAAGTCCTCCTGCGCACTGCGCGAGAACGGGGACCGCGTCGCTCCGAGTATCGAATGATTCCCCCAGCCGGGTCGACCATGACCACCACCGTTGCTTTCGTGTCCGATTTGCTCGGAAACGCCGCGGTGTAGGCGATCGCGTCTGCGCCGACCAACGGGCGTCCCATCGCACTCTGACCGATGGCCTCGGGCCCGCTACACTCGAACGGACCGTCCACGGCTGCGAGATCCGGTTGAAACTCGGCAGGCGACGCCAACGCCACGGTTCGCGGAGAAATCGGGACAAGGACGTCCGTCGGGGCGCCAAGCGCCCCGACGCGCCAGAAGGCGGCGACGGTGGAATCTCGCCCGAGGACGGCCTCCACGAGTCTCGCGTGACGCTTCCGTGAGCGACGCGGCGAGGTAGGAGGTCGAGACCCGCGGAGAGAGTTCGGTCCCGCCGGTGGAATATCCCGAGGCTTGGGCCGGAAGCAGTGTTGTTGTCGTCGTCAACAGCAGCGTGACGGCAGTTCGTAGGACTGGCTGCATGAGACCAAATACCTCGGCCGGCGTTCTCCATCCTGTCCGCGAAGCGACCCTATCGGCGACTCTCGACCAATTTGGCCAGGTCGATGGCGCGGTCGCGCGTTCCACCCGGGCCAAGTATGCTGACCCCGAACCCGCCCTTCGCATCGAGGACGCTCACGATGTAGCCGCCACCGAAGGCCCCCGCGCCTTTGGTGCCGACCGCCTTGGTCCCGATCCCAGTGATGTCCTCGCCGCCGCTCTTCTCCGTTGCGCGCACGGTAATGTCCATGTGCTTCGCGTCGGCAAGAGTGACGATGACTCGCGTGGAGTTGGACCCCTCCCAGGTACACCGGGCCAAGACTCCGGGGATTGGTTTGCCTGGCGCCGGATCACCGACGGTGAGAATCGTCGTCTTCGCGATCAGCGCTGGCGTGAGCAGCGCGCAGGCGTCGTCGGCATGCGTCGGAACTCGCGGTGACGCCGCAGTGTAGGCCGCGCCGCCGAGAACGAGGAGCAGAATGCGATGCATTGATCGGCCTCCGCCATTTCGTTGAGTAGGTATGCGTTCGGTCAGGACGTGCTGCGCGGTTGCTCGGTGCCACCCGACGTTACCGCCCGATGAGGATCGCTGCCAGTCCTCGTCATGCCGACGCCGCCGGTTCGCCACTTCATGAGCTGCGCGGCGAAGCAACGACATTCTCTGTCATAGATTTCCGGACCGCGCTCAGGACTCTGGCTGCATCGCAGCGCATGGCGACTTTGCGTATCGCTGAAGTCCGACCGGGCGGAGAACACTCGCTTCCGGGTCTTAAGTCTTCCTGTGTACGAGAGTTCTGGATAGATCTACGCTGCGGCCGCCGCCGGCGCGGGTCCGGCGTCCACTAGACGCTTCGTCGCTGGCTCTACACGCAGGTTCAAACCCTCGAGCGACCTCGCTCCGAGCAGTACGAGATCCCGCGCCTCACCGAATACGACTTCGTCGACAGTCCAAACGTCTGCGACGCCGAGACGGACAGCACCCGTCCATCGAGCCAGCACAGTTCCGTCGGCCTGCCTGAAGTGCCAGAGCTTGAGTCGCTCGACACCGAGTTCCTCGAGAACCGTGCGAGGAAACCACGACAGCTCTGCACCCGTGTCGACGAGCGCGTTCGCAATGGTTCGGCGTGCTCCGGGTTTGGCCGGATTCTCGATTTCGACATCGGTTCTGAACGTTCCCATGTCGTCCATCGTAGGATCTCCCTCCCGAATGGCGTCATCATCTCATCGCGTGCCCGATGAATCTACCGCCGGCGACCAAATACCTGACGCATTCATTACACGCGTCGAGCGCTGAGCGCCTTGCGCAGTCGCGGCCTGTCGCTGGAACGTGGATCCATGAGACGAGCTCTCCTCGCGTGCTGCGCGCTCGCCGCCTGCTCGAGCCAGCCCGCTGAACGCTACGGATTCATCACCCGACTCGGCGACGACACGATTTCCGTCGAGAGCGTCCTGCGCCGCGGGAACAACCTGACCATCGACGCCGTCGACAGGTTCCCGCGCGTACGCGAGCGGCACGCCGACGTCACGCTCGCCCCCGACGGCGGCATTCGCCGACTCGTCATGGACATCACGACGCCGAGCGAGCCGCCGAAGCAGCGCGAGCGCCATGTCGTCGTCGACGTGACGCGCGATTCGGTGCTCATGACAAAGCGGGATTCGACGGCCTACACGCGCTGGGCCTTCGCGCACGGACCCGAACCCGTCGTCGCACACGTGCCACAGATGTACAGCATGTACGAGCGCTACTTCGCGGCGGCGCTGGCGCAGCCGTCGACGTCGCCCACGCCGGCGGCCGACACAGTGCGGCTGCGGCAGTTCTACGTCGACCGCGAGTTCGACCGGTTTCCCTTGGCGCACGCCACCGTGCGCCGCTTGCCGGGCAACAAAGCCGAAGTGTGGCACGACTGGCTCTCCGGCGTCGGTCAGGCGACGCTCGACTCGAGCCATCGGCTGCTCGCGTACTCCGGCGCTCGAACGACGTACAAGGTCGACGTGACGCGCTCGAGCGAACAGGCAAATGTTCAGGAGATCGCCACACGGTTCGCCGCCCTCGAGTCCAAGAACGGCGGCGCGAAGCAGCTCAGTGTACGCGACACGGCGCGCGCGACCGTCGGCTCGGCGACGTTCGCCGTCGACTACGGCCGGCCGCTCGCCCGCGGGCGCAAACTGCTCGGCGACGTCGTGCCGTTCGACTACGTGTGGCGCACGGGCGCGAACGCGGCGACGCAATTCACGACGTCGGCGCCGATCACGCTCGCTGGACTCGCCGTTCCGGCCGGAACGTACACGCTTTGGACGGTGCCGCATGCGAACGGGACCGCCGACCTGATCGTCAACAAGCAGAGTGGGCAGTGGGGCACGGAATACGACGGCGCGCGCGACCTCGGGACGGTGCATCTGCGGACGGAGACGACGGAGGCGCCGGTCGAGGAGTTCACTATCGCGATCGTCGGGCTCGACACGAGACGCGGAACACTCTCTATAGAGTGGGGACCGTTTCGGTGGACGGCGCCAATCGTCGTCGCCCCTCTCCGCTAGTCTCTGCGCTCGGAATAGCGGGCTCAAAACCTACGCTTGACTCGGCCGCATCGCCGAGCCTATGCTCGGCGGAGCGGCTCGCGAGTGCTGATGATTCCTTCCGCATTCGCGTGGTGATGGTTCGGCGTCGCGGACATCGCAGCTTCGGCCATGCCCGCGACGGCACTCTCGCCGAAGAAGGACGACCCGTGCATATGGCGACCAAAGTCAAGCGGTGGACGCTCGAAGAGGTCCACGGTCTACCCGACGACGGAAACAAGTACGAGCTCGTCGGGGGAGATCTGTTCGTGACGCCCCCTCCGACGGACGATCACGAGACGATTCTCGCGAGACTGTCGGATGCCCTCTCGGCCTACGTGCGAGCGCATGGAATCGGCCTCGTCTATCATCCGCGATCGGTGCTGCGCTTTCGCGGGTCCGAGGCGGAGCCGGACCTCATGGTTCGGCCGCCATCCCTGAAAAAAATGACGTCGTGGGAGAAAGTTCCGCGGCCGATTCTCGTCGTGGAGGTTCACTCGGACACGACGCGACGGCGCGATCGGGTTCAGAAGAAACAATTCTACGCCGAGGCCGGCGTCGCTCAGTACTGGATGATCGATCCCGAGCAGCGAATCGTCACCGTCGCTCGGCCGGGGCGCACGGATCAC
This sequence comes from uncultured Gemmatimonadaceae bacterium, assembly GCA_963757185.1. Taxonomy (GTDB): domain Bacteria; phylum Gemmatimonadota; class Gemmatimonadetes; order Gemmatimonadales; family Gemmatimonadaceae; genus JAQBQB01. The sequence continues at coordinate 721,134 of CAVWQI010000009.1, read as the reverse complement.
GTGGTGTCGGACCTGCTGACGTGGAATCCGCCCGGGGCAAGCGCGCCGTTCTCGATCAGCCTCGACGAACTGTTCACGTGATGGCATTGCCCGCGCCTTATTTGGCGACCTTCCCAGCATCAGCTGCCCCGAACCGCGCCGGATCGAGCCTGAACCGGCGCAGAACTGCTACCACTCGCGCATCATTCGGCAGGTCCCCCGTCAGCCGCGTGAGAAACAGCGGTAGCTGATCTCCATCTCCGGCCGCCGCGTGTTGCATGGCGTCGATCACCTTTTCTGAATCACCGAGTCCCTCGTAGCAGAGCGCCAGGGCCGTCCATCGCGTCGACGTGTTCGGCGGCAGCGCCTCGAGGCGGGCCGTGATCGCCTTCGCCTCGTCCGTCGATCCAACTCGCGCCAGCGCGTGCGCGGCGATCCCCAGGCGCGCAGCTACCCCCGGCACCGCGAGCAGCCGGTGCGCATAGTACCGAGCGGAATCCGCGAGGCCCGCGGTGGCGGACCCATTCGTGAGTGCGGAAAGCGCCATGATCGAGTTCGGCTCCAAGGCGAGCGCCCGTCTCTCCTCCTCGAGCCCCTCAGGGACGCGCCCAACTTCGACCTCCGCCATACCGAGATAACCAGCCGCGATGTTGTAGAGGCGGTCGCGCGCAACCGCCGCCTGAAGAACTGGAATCGCGTCGGCCGGGCGACGTTCATTCATGAGTGTGTAGCCGAGGCGGTAGCGAGGCTCCGCGGCGTTCGGGTCGAGCGCGATGGCGCGATTCAACTCCGCCTCGGCCTCGGGCCACTCGAATGCCTCGGCGTGCACGTAGCCCAACGCGATGTGCGCGTCGGACAAGTTCGGATCGAGGCTGACGGCCCGCTCGGCCGCGGCACGCGCCCTGGGGATCACGTCTCCGACGCGCATCTCGACGTACGACGGCGAGACCGTCAACGCCAGTGAGAGCGCCGCCCATGCTCGCGCGAAGGTCGAGTCTCGCCCCGTCGCCTGTTCGAGCGCTTCGATCGCGCCGGTGATGCCGACTCCACGTCGCCGGTACAGGTACATGCCCCTGAGATACAGATCGTACGCCGCGGCGTCGGCGGTCCCTCTCTTGCCGGATCGCGCGGCGTCGCTGAGCGTGATCTGCAGGCGGCCCGCGATTGCGCGTGCGATCTCGTCCTGAACGGCGAAAATGTCCGCAGCCGCGCGATCGTAGCTCTCGCGCCACGCGACGAGACCGTCGCCCACGTTCGACAGTTCCGCGGTCACACGAATCCGATCGCCGGCGCGGCGCACGGTTCCATTGAGCACCGTGGCCACGCCGAGTCCCTTTCCTATTTCCTGCGCGCTCTTGCCAGTGAAGCGCGCGGCGGAGCTGCGGCCGGCGAGGCGTAGACCCGGGATCTGCGACAACGTGTTAGTCACCTCGTCGGCGATTCCCTCGCCGACGTAGGCGCTGCCCGTGTCGCTGGACGACGCACTGAACGGAATGATGGCGAGCGACTTGTCGGCGCTCGTGTTCCCGGCAACGCCGGTTCGCCACTTCATGAGTACGGCCGCCGCGACGGCCACCGCCAGAACCGCCCCACCAATGAGCACGCCACGACGGCGATTGACCGGCGCGGGCGCCGGGGCCGGCGTCTGTTGCGCCGTTCGCGACCCGGCGCTCGTCGCCTGGTCGAGCTGCGCGAGCAACTCCATCGCCGACGCCGGCCGCCGAGTGGGATCCTTCTCGAGAGAGCGTTGGACGAGATCGCTCAGCACTGGGGACACATCGTGGCGAACCGACGACAACGCGCGCCGGCGTCTCGCCCATTTGTGCCGCGACGAGCGCCTGAAGCGAAGGTTTTCCCGCGAACGGATGACGCCCGACGAGCAGTTCCCACGCGATCAACCCCCACGCGTAGATGTCCGCGCGATGGTCGACGTTTGGATCTCCCGCGGCCTGCTCCGGCGACATGTACGCCGGCGTGCCGAGGGAGCTGCCCGCTCTCGTCAGCGTGAGGTGTCCGCCGCCCGAAGGGTCGCCGTCCTGCGTGCGCGAAATGTCGATCGCCTTGGCGATGCCGAAGTCGGTGACCACTGCCGCCCCGCCGGACAGCAATACGTTCTCCGGCTTGATGTCGCGGTGGATGATCCCTTCACCGTGCGCGTACGCCAATGCGCGGGCAACGTCGCGAAGAATGTGAATCGCGTCGGCGACCGCGATCGGCGCACCGCTCGCCATCCGCGCGCGAAGCGACTCGCCGCGCACGAACGGCATGGTATAGTAGGGAAGCCCGTCCGCATCGCCGGCCGCCAACACCGGAACGATGTTCGCCTGCTGCAGCCGGGCCGCGAGGTGCACCTCGCGCGCGAAGCGTTCGGCGCTCATCCCCTCGAGCAGCTCCGGCGCGATGACCTTGACGACGACGCTGCGGTCGAGCGACGTCTCCGTCGCCACGAACACGCGCGACATGCCGCCGCCGCCGAGCTCACGCTCGATGGAGTAGGCGGATCCGAGAGCGGATTGGAGTCGAGCCCGAACGTCGCTCAGCAGTGCATCCTGCGTCGGATGACCAAACGAGGAGTGCGCGGTGAAAATTGACGCGCCGCGCCCCTCAAATAGAACGTGCGCGCTCGGGAATCGCTACCAACCGAGCGCGCGTAAGCGCGTTCGTCGTACGCTCACTTCTTCGCGTGGCCGTCCAGTGCGGCTGGCGGCGGCGCCGGCGAACCGTCCGACCAGCGTCGCACCGGCACCAGAAGCGTCGTGGACTCGATGTCGCTGCCGTCCCGGCCAATGATCGGCGAACCCTCCGCCCCCGCGCCCCAAGCGGCCGCTTGCCCGTGCGGAACGAAGAACATCAGATGTGGGAGCCATGGCCCGGCGGCATCGTCACCCAAATAGCCGCGCTTGGAGAGCATGTACGTCAACGCGCCCGGCTCGGGAATCTTGAACGTATGGTTGGCGAACGCGGCCCGCGTTCGCTCGATCAGGTCTTGCCTCGTGGCTCCCGACAGCACCCATTCGGTGCGCTTCATCTCTTGGGGGAGCTCGGTTCGCGCCGCGGCCGCGTTGAAGCAGTTCGGCCCGCGCGTTTTCGGATTCCAGAATTGGGGATCGTCGAAGCCGGCCGTCCATGAACGTTGCACGAAGCAGACGAACCCGTTCGTTCCCTTGACTGCGGTTTGGTAACCGTGATCGCCGAGCACGAGCACCTCGGCGTTCGATGAGATGGATGGCGGGGCCGCGCTTCGCGCCAACGCGATCTCTTCCGCCGCGTCTTTCGACCGATACTGCTCGAGCGGCGCCGCAACCGGATAGCGAGGATGCTCGGTCTGCGCGCCTGCGCTATTGGTTTGCCCGAGTGCAGGTAAAACGGCAATTGCCACGGCGGCGATCGCCCTCGTCGGCCCGCCCGTCGCGCGCCGCGTCAGGCTGTACGACTCGGGAACTACTATTTCGCGGAGGGGCCGGATTAGCGCGGAAAAAACAAACGCTTGAAGAAAACCACAAACATTTTCAAGAAGTTGCCCTTCGCCGCGAAATCCGCCGTCTCCGCGAAATCGTTGCAGTACCAAGTCGTACAGTTCGAACGGGCGCGCAAAACGCCGGAGCAACCAGTACCGTCTCGAGTGCATCATCATGTTAGTCCTCCGAATTGAGGTCGGCCGATACGCCGGGTTGTTCCATGATTCGAACGAGCTTGTCCAAAGCGCCGCCCCACCCGCCGGCGTGGCTGGTCTTTGAGGTCTCGCTCGCCAGGTCCACGTGGGTGAGCGTGAGGTCCGTGCCGCCGGCAAACGGCACAAGATCGATCTCCACGCGCGAGGTTCGACCGAACTCGTCGGGCTCGCCGCCGAATGTGTAGAGATAGGTCATGACGATTCGGCGCGGGGCGGTGATCTCGAGGAAGGTGCCGCAGACCTCGTGTTCGCGGCCGTCGAGCGTCCGAAAGCGAACGCGATAGGTGCCGCCAACTCGCGCGTCGACGTCGGCACGCACCACCGGTACCTCGTCCGGTCCCCACCACGCGGCGATGCCCTCGGCCGTGGTCAACGCCTCGAAGACGATCGACGGACGTGCCACGATGCGCCGCCAGAGGGTGACGCTGCTCATCGGGACCTTCGCCGAGCTTCGACGGTGCGTGCCTCGGCCTCCTTGCGTTCGGCATACACGGCGAGGCGGTCGAGGGCCGGCGCCCAAAATTGCTCGTACGCGCGCAGCCACTCGCTGGGTCCACGAAGCCGGCGGGCCGACAGACGCACGTCGACGATGCGTCCGCGCTTCGTGCGCGTGATCAAACCGGCGTCGCCGAGTACGTCGAGGTGCTTCATGACGGCGGGCAGCTTGATGGCGAATGGCTCAGCGAGCGCGCTGACCGACAAGCTCCCCACTCGGGCGAGGCGCGCGATGATCGCGCGACGCGTCGGGTCCGCGAGGGTGGCGAAGACGCGGTCGAGGTTGTGTTGCTGTTGCGAATAGTTCACCATGTGGTGAACTATTCACCGGCCCGGTGCCGCCGTCAAGTCGTTCGGAGCTATCGCGCCGGCGTCACCGTCAAGTTCCGGAAATACGCAATCGTTCCCGGACCGATCCACAGCGCGATCGCTCCCTTCGCCGCCGCGCCGGTCTTCAAGTCGTCGATGACCAGTGTCGGCTGCGCCTGGTCGTGCACGAAGAGCCGGGCCTGCGTGCCGTGCACCTCGATGCGAATCTTGGTCCACGCGTTGGGCACGAGATCCACGTACGACTCGTACTTGGACGGCGTCTCGCGACGCAGGCGGAACCACGGCCAGTCCGGGTGTGAGATGTACTGCGCCGCGTGATTGCGCCGCACCTGATCGGCGGCGCGCCCATTCGTCGGCCGCAGATAGAACGCATCGTACGTCTTCCGATCGTCCTGCAACCGAAACGCGATGCCGACGAAACCGCGCGCCGAGGTGTCCGCCCCGGGCGCCGGAGCGGCTGCCAGCTCCGCCTCGATGGTGCCGTCCCCAAATTGGGGTCCGTCGACCCATGCCAGGAGGTCGGACGCCGGCTGACCGGCCTGAATCGAGAGACGAGCGATCGCAACGGAGTCCTCGACCAGGCGAACGCCGCGTTTCCCGTCGTGCACTGCCGGTTGCGCAACCACGTTGAGCACGTGTAGCGCCGCGGTGGATTCGAGGTCGTAATGCTTCGCCTGCGCGACGGCGATCGTCGGCCAGGCGAGGACGCCGATGCCGGCGCCGAGGGTCAGTGTGTAGCGGATCATGTTCGTTCCTCGCGTGTGCTCGCAGCGCGGCGGCGTGCGGGCTGCCGCCTTTGCACAATACGGCGTTCGGTTTCGCGCGCCGGTTCAATGTTTGTAAGGAACGCGCATCACGGCCGATCCCGGATCGTCGAAGTTTCTCCGGGCGCATCTCGAGGCTGCGCGAGCGCACGGGGAGGCGTCACGCCTTGGGCCTCACCTGTAACGCGCGATCAAGTGGACTTGAAACGCCGCGTTACGTTCGCAGCTTCCGGAATTCCGGTCCACGCGCGAAAGTAGAGCGCAGCCAACAAGTTGCGCGATCGGCTCGGACGGGCACGGCGTATGTAAATGCTGAGCGCCGACAGGATGCCGTGAACCCCCTCCACCGATCCTTCTCATGCGACTCATCGACCGTTCCGCCGTCGCTCTCGCGCTGCCCTTGTTTCTCGCCGGTTCACTCCTCGTCGCGCAAACCTCGGCGTCGACCGTCCGCACGGTGACCGCGGTGGACAGCGCCGAGACCTTTGGATTTGCCGAGCCGTCCAGCGGCCGTTTCGTCGTCTACGCGAGCGCGGAGGGAATTCGCGTTCTGAATCGGCGAACGGGAAAACTCACGACCACGATCGATCCCACGACGGCCGTATTGCAGCAGTCGTACTTCGGGAATTCGGTCTCCATCTCGGCGACGGGTCACCGGCTCGTTTTTCTCGCCGCGGGAGAAACAAAGGGCAGCCACTACGTGTGGTCCGTCGACCTCGATACGGTGAGTGGCAACCCCGTCGCCCCCGCGCACCGCGTGAGCATCATGCCGGCCGAAGCGCTGAGCATCTCCGACGACGGACGGTGGATCGCCCTGGTGACATCGGAGGCGCCGCCGCCAGGCACGCCGCGGATACGAAAGCTGTTGGTAATACCGAGCGATGGCGGCGACGAGCGGATGCTCGACAGCGCCGGACGAATTCAGACACCTCACTGGACACCCGACGGGAAGGCGATCTACTACATTCGCGGCCGTGGGAAAGGACCCGCGCTCATGCGCGTCGCCGCGGCGGGCGGCAAGCCGGACTCGCTAGCTCCAGCCATGGCCGTAATTGGCGTCTCGACTGACGGCCGTCGCGTTGCCTACTATCCCCAGACCGGCGGCGAACGATATCCACTGCGAATCGCCGACCTCCAGGGCCGCGAGATCGGATCGATTGTCGTCGCGTCCACCGACTTCTTCATGGCGTGGTCCCGCCGCGATCCCACGGCCTTGTTCGGGAGGCGCGACGAGACGGCGACGAGCTTCAAGGTCATGTCGCTCGACGACGGAAAGCTCTCACCCTACCCGGTGGCGGATCGATTCGCGAGCCACCCGCGTTTTTCGCCGGACGGTCGGCAACTGGCGACCGTGTCGGTCGTCGACGATCGCGCCCAGCTCGTCGTCTTCGACGCGGCCGGGAAGCAGCGCCGAGTCCTTCGCACGGCGGCGGAGCCTGACAACGGATTGATCGACTGGTCGCCCGACGGATCGCGCATCGCGTTTCTTGCTCTCGATTCGTCGCTCACGCGGCACGAACTCTACGTCGTGGATGTGGCGACGTCGCGCTCGACGCGTGTCGCCGAATTCGAGCAGGCGGCGCGGAGCAACGTCGCGCTATTTCGCTGGCGTGCCGATGGACGGTCGATCGATTTCGTCGCCGGCGTGGCGCCGCACGGTGGACCGAGGTCGCTCGAACGGGTCACGCTCGATGGCACTCGCTCGATGATTCGCTCCCTGCCGACAGTGCCCCACGGTCCCAGCACAGACGGCGGCTATCGCCTGCTCAACGATTCGCTGATCGCCATTGGCCGGGATTTTCCGAAAAATTCCGGAGATACGTCATACCTCGAACTTCTCAACCTGCGCACGGGGGCCAGCCCTGTCTTGATCACCAAGGCGGCCTACTGGCAGATGGGCACGAGCTTCAACGTTCTCTCGCCCGACGGAAATTGGATTGCAATCGGCTCGACCGGGATGAAGGACAATCAGCCGCGCCCGCAGTGGGCAGTCGTCTCGATCGACGGCAAGACGACCCGCCTTCTTGGTGAAACGATGCCCTGCGACGCTTGGCCGTACCAGTGGCTTCCCGGCAGCCGGTCCCTGATCGCCTACGGAGTTCAGTCGTGCGACCACTATGAGCCCGAGCTCTACGTCGTCCCGATCGACGGCGGACCGGCGCGCCATCTTCCGACACCCGGAAACGTCGGCGTCGCCCTCATGCCTGACGGACGCAGCATCCTCGTCGCGGCCATCGAAGCCAACTCGACGAGCATCGTTGCCGTCGACGTTGCGAAGGCAATGGGCGACAGAGCGGAGCAGGCGGGTAAGCCCCGAAAGCCTGGTCAGAATTGATCCCCGGCTGCAGGTTGGCGCATGGCGAGCCGTGAATTGCGTCAGATACTGATCGTCGACGACGACGCCGCAATCCGGGCGTCGCTCGCCGACGCCGTCTCTGAATGGGACGCGGAGGTGCGGGTCGCGGCCGACGCGACAGAAGCGCTGGCCCGCGTCGCGGAGCGTGTGCCGGACCTCGTGCTGTCCGACATTCGCATGCCGGGCGACAGCGGCGTGGCTCTCCTCGAGCTACTGCGCGAGCGTGCGCCGGACACGGACGTCGTGCTCATGACCGCGTATGAAGACATGACGACGATCGTCACGGCGATGCGCGAGGGCGCGGTCGATTTCATCGTCAAACCGATCGCGCTCGATGCGCTGCACCGTCTCGTCGACCGCGTCTTCGAGGATCGCTGCACGCGCCGCCGCGCCTCGCGCGGAAAAGAGGATCCGGCGGCGTACTCGCTCGACACGCTCGTCGGACGTGATCCGCGGATGATCCAGGCCTTCAAGATGGTCGGACAGGCCGCGGCGGGACGGGCGAACGTGCTCGTGCGCGGCGAGAGCGGCACCGGCAAGGAGCTCATCGCGCGGGCGATCCACTTCAACTCGCGCAACGCCACAGATCCGTTCATCGCGGTGAATTGCGCGGCGCTGCCGACGACGCTCCTCGAGAGCGAGTTGTTCGGCCATACGCGCGGCGCGTTCACGGGGGCGGTCGGCGCGCGCCGTGGGCGATTCGCGCTCGGCGGCCGAGGCACCGTGTTCCTCGACGAGATCGGCGACACGTCACTCGAGTTCCAGAGCAAGCTGCTGCGCGTGCTCCAGGAGCGCGAGTTCTATCCTGTCGGCGCCGAGCATCCCGAGAAGACGGAGGCACGCGTGATCGCGGCGACGCACCGAGACCTCGAGCGGCTCGTCGCCGAAGGGCGATTCCGCGAAGACGTCTACTATAGGTTGCGGATCGTCGAGATCGTCGTGCCGCCGCTGCGCGAACGTGCCGGCGACATTCCGGAGCTCGCCCGCTTTCTCGTCCGCCGGGCGGCCGCGTCGTCCGGCTATGTGGAGCCCGTGATCGGCGACGACGCGATGGCGTCGCTCGTCGCGCACGAATGGCGCGGCAATGTCCGCGAGCTGGAGAACTGTTTGACGCGGGCGACGGTGCTGGCGGCGGGTAACGTGATCCGCTCGGACCACCTCAACCTTGCGACCGAAGCGGAGCGCGTCTCGGCCAAGCTCGCGTCGCTCGACGAAGTCGAACGGGACCAGATCGTGCGCGTACTCGCCTACACCGCCGGCCAAAAGTCGGCGGCGGCGAAGATCCTCGGGGTCTCGCGGCCGCGACTCGATCGCCTGTTGGTAAAGCATCGCGTCGAATGAACTGGGCACGGCTCACGCGTTCGCTCCAGGCGAAGCTGCTCGCGGCGGTCGTCGTCTGCGCGCTCGTCCCGCTTGCCGCCGTCGGCTCGTGGCTCTCGTCGAGCGCGGTGCGGTCGGGCGAACTTCTGCTGCGAACGCAGCTCGACAGCGCGGCGTCGCGGTCCGCCGCGATCGTCCAACAGCGCTGGGGAATTCGCAAGTCCGACGTCCTCATGCTGGCGACGAGCGCGCCGGTCCGCGCGTCGCTGGGCAAACCCGGGGCTGACACCGCACCGGCGTATGCGCGCCGAGCGTTCGCGACGATGAGCGGAATCGCGAGCGTCGCGTTGCGAGACCCGGCGGGCCGAGTCGTCTGGTCGCTCCCTCAGCCGCGCGTCGATCCAGCGAGCGATCCCCGGCGCGCGGAGCTCGGCTTGAACGAACCGTCGCGGGCGGTGCTGCGAGCGCCGGTCGCCGACGACGTCGGCCATCCAGTCGGCGAGATCGAGGCGTACGTTCGTTTCGATGCCCTGATGCCGACGCTACCGACGGTCGAGGCGGCGCCTTCCCAGTTCATCGCGTATCGCGATCGAAACACCGGCGCGCAGATCGCGCCTGCGGGGCTGCCCGCGAGCGCGTTCAGCGACGAGCGCTTTGAGTGGAGCCAACATCGCTGGCTCGAGGTACGCCGCCAGCTGAACGATCCGCCCATCGACGTCGTCGCGGCTGCACAGCTGGATCCGTTCTTGGCGCCTTTCGCGCGCACGGCGCGGGTCGGCGCCGTGGCACTTGTGCTGTCGGCAGCCTTCGCCATAGCGCTGACGATCGTCGTCACGAGTCGGCTCACGCGGTCATTGGGCGACCTGGCGCTGGCGGCAGACCGGGTTTCGGCCGGCGCGCTTGGGACCCGGGTTCACGACACGTCGGAGGACGAAGTCGGCCGCGTCGGCCGCGCATTCAACACGATGCTCGAGAGCATCGCGCGGATGATGCGCGAGCTCTCGCAGCGCGAAGCCGTCGCCGCGATGGGCGAGCTTGCCGCGACGATGGCACATCAGGTCAGAAGCCCGGCGACAGCGATGCGCATCGACGTGCAGCGCGCGTACGACAAGCTTTCGCCCGACTCCCCCGAGCGCGCGTTGCTGTCTCGCGCTCTTGGCCAGCTGGATCGGATGGAGCGGGCGGTGAGTGCGTCGCTCAAGGTCGCTCGTGGCGGGAAGAGCGAATTCACCGAGCTCGACGTTCGCGAGCCGCTCGACCGCGCGGTCGCCGGCATTCGCCGCGAGCACGCCGAACACTCGGTGACCGTCGACGTCGCCTCGTTTCCCAGAACACCGATTACGATCCGCGGCGATGCGGCGTCGCTCGAGCAACTTTTCGGGAACGTCCTCGTGAACGCGGCGCAGGCGTGTCGCGCCGGCGGTCGAATAGGCGTGTCCGTCGACGCAAACGGCGGCAGGGAGCTCACGGTCACGATCCGCGACGACGGGGCTGGAATGACCGCGGAGGTCCTGGCGCGGGCCGGAGAGCCGCTATTCTCGACGAAGGCCGAGGGAACTGGCCTCGGGCTCGCGATCGCGCGACGGATAGCGGCGGCGCATGGAGGCACCCTCTCGATCGAGAGCGCGAGCGGGTTCGGGACGACCGTGGCGATTCGGCTTCCGTCTGCGAACTGATCGTCGAAGTTTGGTCGCCGATCAAAGGCCGCGAGGCCACGCTGCTGCCAAGCAGTGAGCGTTTCCTAGCAAGAGCATTATTCCGAGCAATTGCAGTATTAGAAAGCAGGGATAAGAGTCTTCGAGGTGTCTTGCGTTTCCCCGGCGCACCCAATACTGTGGTGCCCGCAATAAGAAAACCTGGGTGCGCCGACGCGGGCGCGCGCGAAAGCTGAGCCTCGTCCCGGCCGGTCGCTCTTGCTCCGCCAAAGGAGCCCTGTTAACCCGCGAGGCCGCCCACACAGCCCGCCGGGTTCGACGTCCGGATTACCCGTGTATCAACGCGGGTGACACCGAGCGCCGAGAACCGTCGCCGCTGGCGGCGGTCGTTCGTGACCGCGGCAATCGCCGGAACGGCGCTGGCATGGGTTGGCCTGGCAATCGCCTTGTTTCCCCGTGTAGGCGGATGGCACGCTCAGGATCTGTCCTTGTACCGCGGCACGGCGCAGCACGTGCTCGATGGCCAAATACCCTATCGTGACTTCAGCCTCGAGTATCCGCCGGGCGCGCTTCTACCGCTAACGTTGCCCGGGTTGGTGGTCGGCAGGGGAGCGTCGCCGCCGCGATTTGCGCTCGCCTTTCTCATCTCGAACGCCGTCTGGGCGGTAGCGCTGGGGTTGTGTATATGGCTCGCGGCCCGGCGCTGGCTCGCCGCGAAACGCGCGTTGGCGGCGGTTGGCATGTACGTGCTGCTCGCCTTCGTCGGTGTTCCGCTCTTTCCGTGGCGTTTTGATCTCTTTCCAGCGCTGCTGTCCGCGTTCGCGCTCGTGCTGACCATGGAAGGACTCGCGGCAACCGCGGGTGCCTGCCTCGCGGCGGGAATCGCGACCAAGGTCTATCCGATCGTTTTCGTGCCGGTCATCATCGCCTGGTACGTCGCGCGCGGTGAGCGGGGCAGAGCGGTTCGGTTCGCAGGGGTCGCGTGCGCGGCCACGTTGTTGATCTGTGCGCCCTTCGCGCTCGCGGCACCGGCCGACTTCCTGTCTTTCGTCAGGTATCATCAGCTGCGCGGTCTGCAAATCGAGAGCGTGCCGGCGGGGCTGCTGATGCTCGGGCACGCGTTCGGCTTCGGCGAGGTCGGCATCGTCGAGAACTTTGGCGCACTTCACTTGGTGTCTCCGGCGTCTGCCGCGGTCATGCGTTTCCTTCTTCCCGCGTTCATTGTGGGGCTGTCGGCTGTCGCCGTTCTGGCCTTCGCACGATTTCGATCCGAGCGCATCGCGATGTCACGGCCGCGCGACCAGACACTCGTCGGGTATGCGTTCATATCGTTGCTCGTCTTCATGCTGACGAACAAGGTGTTGTCGCCGCAGTTCGTGATCTGGCTTCTTCCGTTCGTCGCCTTGTTGCCGGTGTCGCAGTATGGATTGGGCCTTGCCGCCACCGCGTTGACGATCGTGATCTTCCCGTTCAACTACGACGGCCTCGTGCGGCTCGAGACGCCGATCGTTCTGCTGCTCAATCTGCGCAATCTCGCACTGGCCGCTCTGGCGGCGTCGGTACTGTGGCGTCTGCGCCCGCGCGCGACGGATGAGATCCGGGTCGCGAACTAGCCGCAAGTGACCCTGGCGCGCTATCCTAGCCGCCAATGCCCCTCCTTCAGACTCCCCGCGATCGCGCCGTCGCCCTCATTCTGCTCCTCGCGGTCGCGATCGCCGTCGCGCTCACGCCGTTCGTCAGTGGATTGCTCGGCGCGGGTGTGCTGTACGTCATCTTCGTGCATCCATATAGGTGGCTCGCGCGGCTCGTCAAACCGGGAGTAGCCGCCGCCATCATCCTCGTGGTGGCACTCGCCCTCGTCGCCCTTCCGCTTACCTGGCTGATCGGATTGGTCATCGCGCAAGCGCCGGACGCGCTCCACCGGATCCAGAGCAGCGACGTGCTGGCGCGCGTGAGCCAGTTGCGCACCGGCCAATTCGACATCGGCGCCGAGATCGCGAAGTCGAGCGGCACGCTAATCGCTTGGTTGTCGTCGCACATCGTCGCATTCGCCGGGGGGGCCACGTCTGCCGCGTTGAACATCGTCATCGCATTCTTCGGCCTGTACTACATTCTGCTCTCGGGACCGCAGATGTGGCTGCAGGCGCGCGTGTACATCCCGTTTTCAACGCGCACCGCTGACGCGCTGCGCGATCGGTTCTTCGCTGTGACGGCAGCCACGCTCCTCGGCACGGTGCTCGTCGCTGTGGCGCAGGGGAGCTTGATCGGGTTCGCGTTCTGGCTGGTCGACTTTCCCAATCCGCTGTTCTGGGGCGTCGTCGCCGCTTTCACCTCGGTGCTTCCCGTCATCGGGAGCACGCTGGTCTGGCTTCCTGCCGCGTTGATTCTGCTCGCCCAGAGCCGTTACGGCGCCGCGGCACTTCTGGTGGGGATCAGCGCCGGCATCGCGGGCAACGTGGACAGCCTCATTCGCCCCCTCGTGTACAAGCGAATCTCCAATATTCACCCGATGATCACGCTCGTCGGCGCGTTCGCCGGAGTGCGCTACTTCGGACTCTTGGGACTCATCCTCGGCCCGCTCGGCATCGCCTACCTCTTCGAGCTGTTGCGCTTCTACCGCGAGGAGTACGGCGGGGGCAACGAGCCGGTCGTCGCGACGGCCGCGGGCGCGTCACCGGCGTGACCGCGTCGTCGGACGTCGCGCAGTCGACGCTCGCCTCGGCGTGTCTCCCGCTCACGCGCGAACATCCGGGGCTGTCGGGCGTCGTCCCGCTCCGTGAAGGCTACGACGCGTTCGCGGCGCGTGTGCTCCTCGCCGATCACGCCGAGCAAACGCTGGACGTGCAGTATTACATCTGGCACGACGACATCTCGGGTACATTGCTGCTCGACGCATTGCGACGCGCGGCGGACCGCGGCGTCCGCGTCAGGGTGCTCCTCGACGACAACAACACCGCGGGGCTGGACGAGATTCTCGCCGCCCTCGATGCGCACAAGGGCATCGAGGTGCGGCTGTTCAATGCATTCAGGCATCGACGGGCGCGCTGGCTCGACTATCTCACAGATTTTGCGCGACTCAACCGTCGGATGCACAACAAATCGTTCACCGCCGACGACCAGGTCACGATCGTCGGCGGGCGCAACGTGGGCGACGAGTACTTCGGCGCCGGCCACGACGTGCTGTTCGTCGATCTCGACGTGCTCGCGATTGGCCCGGCAGTGGGCGACGTGTCGCGCGACTTCGACCGATACTGGCACAGCGAATCGGCGTGGCCCGTGCGTCGCGTGCTCTCGCCGGCAAGCGGCGAGTCGGTCGCGCGCGTCGCGGAGGCCTCAGCGCGGAAGGTGAGCAGCCCGGATGCGGCGGCGTTTGTGAATGCGGTGGAGCGAGCGCCGTTCGTGCACGATCTGACGGAGGGTCGCCTGCCGTTCGATTGGGCACAGACACTGATGCTGAGCGACGATCCAGCGAAGGGCCTTGGCCCGGTCCCCGAAGACTCGCTGCTCTGGCCGCGCCTGAGGGCGCTCATGGCTACGCCGTCGAGCGAGTTGCAGCTCGTCTCGTCGTATCTGGTCCCGGGTACTGTCGGCAGTGGCGAGCTCGCCGCGCTGGCGAAGCGCGGAGTGAACGTCAGCGTCCTCACGAACTCGCTCGAGGCGACCGACGTCGCCGCGGTACACGCCGGCTACGCCAAATACCGAAAACCGATGCTCGAATCGGGCGTGACGCTGTTCGAGATGAAACGGGCGTCGTCGTCGCCGCGATCCCGCCGCGCGCTGATGGGAGGCTCCGGGTCGAGCCGAGCGAGCCTGCACGCCAAGACATTCGCGATCGACCGGTCTCGCATTTTCGTCGGCTCGTTCAACTTCGATCCGCGATCGGTTCGGCTGAACACGGAGCTCGGATTCGTGATCGACAGTCCCGCGTTGGCGCGTCAACTGGCCGAGTCGTTCGCGGATGGAATTCCTGAGCGCGCGTACAGAGTCCGACTCGACGCGGGGGCGCGGTTGGAGTGGACGGAATCGCGCGACGGCCGCGACGTCGTGTACGACCGAGAGCCGGGTACCGGCGTCGGGTTGCGGCTCGTGGTGGCCGCGCTCTCGGTGTTGCCGATCGAGTGGCTGCTCTGAGGCCGACAGCGCCACCTTCGCAGGGTAGACTCGGCCGTTCGAGATCGGGTAGACGAGCTGTTCACATAGCCCGCGTATAGCCGCCGTCGTGCACCGCGCGCATATTGGCGGCCGAGGCGCGCCCCCTGTCCCCCAACCTGGTGCGTCCTCGCGTTCCCTCCGAGGAGCCAATGATCACGCACCGGATCTTCCTTCCGCTCGCCGCGTTCTGCCTGCTCTCCACGTCGCTCGTCGCGCAGCCGACGTCGATTCGCCCCCTGACGCCCAAGCCGCGCAGCGAAACGCCGCCGCGCGCTCCCGCCCCGGCAGCGCCGGCCGCGATGCGAGGCGTGCGCGACCGCGCCGAGCTCGAAGCGTTCGTCGACGGGATCATGGACGCGAACCTGCGCGACAAACACGTCGCCGGCGCGACCGTCGCGGTCGTGAAGGACGGCGCGCTCTTTTTCGCGAAGGGCTACGGCTACGCCGACGTCGCCAAACGCCAGCCGGTCGACGCCGAGCGCTCGCTCTTTCGCATCGGGTCCACGAGCAAGCTGTTCACGTGGACGGCCGTCATGCAGCTCGTGGAGCAGGGGAAGCTCGATCTCGACACCGACGTCAACAAGTATCTCGACTTCAAGATTCCGGCGACCTTCCCGCAGCCGATCACGCTGCGGCACATCATGACCCACACGCCGGGGTTCGAAGAGGATTCACGAGACCTCATCAGCGACGATTCGACAACACTCATCCCGCTCGGCACCTGGCTGGCCAAGCACATTCCGGGACGCGTGCGGCCGCCGGGGACGTACGCGTCGTACTCCAACTACGCCACGGCGCTCGCCGGCTATGTCGTGCAGCGCGTCTCCGGCATGCCGTGGGACGACTACATCGAGCAGCACGTTCTCACGCCGCTCGGCATGACGCAGACGACGACGCGCCAGCCGCTGCCGTCGCGCCTGCGCGCCGACATGTCAGACGGTTACGCGTGGGCAGGGGGATCGTACAAGTCACAGAAGTTCGAGATCGTCGAGCCGATGCCGGCGGGCTCGATCGCCGCGAGCGCGACCGACATGGCGAAGTTCATGATCGCGCACTTGAACGACGGCGAGCTCAATGGCCAGCGCATTCTCGCCGACTCGACCGCGAAGCGCATGCACGCGCGGGCGTTCGGCCACGATCCGCGGCTGCCTGGATTCGCGCTCGGATTCTACGAGAAGACGAGCCACGGTGTGCGAATCATCGGGCATGGCGGCGACACGCAGTGGTTCCACACCGACCTCGAGCTCATCCCGGACGAAAAGCTCGGCGTGTTCGTCTCGTACAACACGAGCACGGGCGGTGAGCTCAGCTTCGCCCAGTTCCAGACGCAGTTCCTCGATCACTACTATCCGTTCACTCCGTCGGTAGTCGCGATGCCGCCCGACGCGGCGAAGCAGGCGCAGCGCGTGCAGGGCGAGTACGAATTCAATCGCCGGTCCTACACAACCTTTCAGAAGGCGATCGGTCTCGCCGGCGACATTCGCATCAGCGCCGCCGACAGCGGCCGCCTGCTGATGCATTCAGCGCTCGGCGATACCCGGCTCCTGCCCGTTGGACCGCTCCTCTATCGCGAGGAGCTCGGCGACGCACTGGTCTCGTTCCAGGCGGACAGCGGCGGGCACGTCACGCGGGGGTTCTTTGGTCCGGCGCCGATGATGACGATGGAGCGCGTCCCGTTCAGCCAGTCGGTGACGCTCCACTGGTTCATCCTCGGAGTTGGCATTCTCGTTTTCGTTGGAATGGTGCTGGCCGCGATCGGACGCTTGTTCCGCCGCCGGTTCGGCGAGCCGCGGCGCGAGGACGCCTTGCCGGGTCGTTGGACTCTCGTCACGGCGGCGGCGTTGCAGGTCGTTTTCGTGATCGCTGTGGTGGCGATCGCCAGCGCGTCGGGCGGCGGCCTTCTCAATGGACCGCTCACTTCGTTGAAGGTTGTTCTGGCGCTGCCGGTGATTGGAACGATCTGCGTGCTCGCCGCGGTGTACTTCGCGATCGGGCAGTGGCGCGTAGGTGCGGGAACGCGCGCGGCGAGGCTCCGGTTCAGCGCGGCGACGTTTGTCGCGGTGTTGTTCGCGTGGTCGTTGATGCAGTGGAATTTGTTGGGGTGGAAGATGTAGCGGGTGCGGGGGCGGGGTGCGGGGGCGGCGTGCGGAAAATGTTCTTCGGTCGGCTTGCACGGCTCCGCGGCTCGGGTGCGCCGGATTCCGTGCGCGGTGGCATAGTATAGACTTATCGCTCGCGAGTCCAAAGCCACAGCGTTCCACAGCCGTCGTCGTTGGCGTGCATGCTGACCGGGGCGCTGGCGCCCCCTGGATAGAATTCCGCCCCCGCAAACTCCGTCACATCGAATTCCTTCGCCAAGTCCGGCGGTGGAACATGGTCGGCGGCCATCCGCGCCTGGTACAGCAAGAC
Source organism: uncultured Gemmatimonadaceae bacterium (assembly GCA_963757185.1). Lineage (GTDB taxonomy): Bacteria > Gemmatimonadota > Gemmatimonadetes > Gemmatimonadales > Gemmatimonadaceae > JAQBQB01. The sequence goes on along the minus strand of CAVWQI010000009.1, from coordinate 704,001 downwards.
GTTGTCGACGAAGATGCTCACGTAGCAGTTTGGTGAGCTGCACCCCTGCAGCGCCGGGCCGCGACATTGCTTTCGTGACGAAACGAGCACGCCGTGGATCTGCATGAGTCCAGGCATATGGCTGGAAATGATATTGGTCAGAGTGCTGCCCTCGTTGCGACGCAGCACGCTATCCGATACGAAGTACCCGCCTTCGCCCGACAATCGGCGCTCCTCGAATCCGCGCAACGCCGGCGAGAGATACCGCTGCTGCCCAGCGAAGGTTCGCACTGTGTCGAGGACTTGCGCGGTAGGCAGGAGCGCGTACAGCCGCGTGACCTCCGCCCCCGACTCCAGTGTGACGGTGTCCCGGCGCACGACAAACCCAATTCGCCGAACTTCGAAAACGAGCGGACCGGGCGCGAGGTCGACGAACCGGAATCGCCCGAGGGAGTCCGTCGCCTGGTGCCGGTCAATGGACACCAACCACACGTCGACACCTCGGAGCGGCGTGCTGTCCGACCGACTGATGACGACCCCTTGCAGGACGGCGGCTACCGCTCGGCCCGCGGATGAATCACGCGGGCCGCTCGTGGCACGCTGCGCTCCGAGCGGCAATCCGAGGGCGAGTAGCGCGGCCATCATCCGAATACAACGACTGAGGTTCATCATTCCTATTCTCTCCTACATCCCGCCGGCGCGCCTCGCTGCACAGAGTTGATGCCGGATGTGCTTTCAGCCTACCTCGCAGATTACTCTGCCGCACGAGCGCGCGAGAGGGTGGCGGTCAAGCTGGCGAACTGGTCGGGCTCCAGCCGCCTAGCCCCGGCGTTCGCCGCTTGACTCGGCGTTACCGCCGAGCCTATGCTCGGCTGACGCCCTCGCGCGATCATGATCCTGCCCGCGTCGGCGCGATGACGTTGCTTCGGCCGCGAGTTGGCATCTTCGGCGCATGCTCGCGGCCAAATCTTCGCCGAGGAAGGATGGACCATGCACATGGCGATCGAGACCAAACGGTGGACGCTCGACGAGTTGCACAGCCTCCCGGACGACGGCAACAAGTACGAGCTCGTCCGAGGCGAACTGTTCGTGACGCCTGCGCCGACCGGCCAACATGAATCCATCCTGGCTGCGTTGTCGGCGCGACTCACGCCGTACGTTGTCGCGAACGGACTCGGCCTCGTCTACCATCCGCGCGCGGTGCTCAGGTTCGAGGACTCGGAGGTCGAGCCCGATCTCATGGTTCGACAGCCGTGGGGGCATGCCAACACTGACTGGGAAACGGCTCCGCTTCCATCGCTGATCATCGAGGTATTATCGCCCTCGACGCGCAATCGTGACCGGAAGCAGAAGCGGACGTTCTACGGCGACGCTCGGGTCCCGGAATATTGGATCGTCGACCCCGAGCAAAGGACGGTCACCGTGATCGCTCGAAACGAGATGGATCGCACTGTCCGCGACACATTGATTTGGAGTCCGCCGGACGTCGACGAGTCCCTCGAGATTCGCCTCGCCGACATCTTCATCGATTCGGACTGACCGGTGCTCACCGTCCCCCGTCCCCGCACCCGTCCCAGTTCTCCGAACGCCGCCTCCGCACTCGTCCCGCTTCTCCATGGAGTTTGACGCCGCTGTGCCAGACTTCAGTCCACGCGAATGGCCACCATCGGGTCGGCACGCGTGGCCCGCGCCGCGGGGACGAGCGTCGCCGCGAGACCCGCGGCGACCATGAGCAGCGCCGCCAGCGCCCACGTGGCACGGTCGAGCGGACTCACTCCATAGAGCATGAACACCATCAACCGCGTCACCGCGGCGCCCCCCGCGAGTCCGAGCACGATGCCGCCGGCGACGAGCCCGAGACCGTCGCGCGTGATCAGGCGCATCAGCGACGCCGAGGGCGAACCCAGAGCGGCGCGAATGCCCAACTCGCGCGTCCGCTGCGCCACCACGTAGCTCAACACGCCGTACAGACCGGCGAGCGCGAGGAAGATCGCCACGGCGGCGAAGACGCCGAGCAGACTGAAATAGAAGCGCGGTTGGCCGAGGCTGGTCGAGATGACCTCCGTCATCGGCTTGACCGACGCGACGGCCGCGGTCGCGTCTACCTGACGGACGACGGCGCGCACCGCGCTCACGATGGCCGCCGGATCGCCGCGCTTCACGCGCACCATGATTGGAAAGTCCGTCGCTCCACGTCCTTCGCGACGCATCGGCCAATACATCTCCGCCGTGGGCGGCGAGACCGGGCCCGCGTTGCGGACGTTGCTCACGACGCCGACGATGGTGGCGCGCGCGGTGTCGTCGACGAAAAACCGCGCGCCGATCGGGTTCTGACCTTTGAGATCCCGATCCACGAGCGCCTGATTCACCACGACGACCGGCGGTGCGTTCTCGTCGTCGGACGGCTGTAACAGCCGGCCGGCGAGCAGTCGCTGCTTGGTTACGGCGAAGAAGCTCGGCGTCGCGCGGCGATATTCGACGAGCGGGAGACGCGTCGGATCGTCGTTCGGGTGACCCTCGTATCGCATGTTGCTGTTCCAGCCCCAGTTTTCGTACGGCACGAGGTTGATCGAGCCCGCCGCCTCGACGCCGGGGATCGCGTCGATGCCGTCCAGCACCGGCTCGACGAAGCTGCGCACGACGTTCGCGTTGGCGTAGCGCGCCTGCGACACGGTGACGCGCAGCGTGAGGATCGGCGCGGGATCGAAGCCGGGGTCGTTGTCGAGAAGGCGCGCGAATCCCTTGAGCACGAGACCCGCGCCGATGAGCAGCATCAATGAGAGACCGATCTCGAGCACGACGAGCGAGCGCAGTGCGCGGTGATGCTCTCTTCCGCCGCCGGACGAGCGCCCGCCGCGGAGCGCGTCCTGCGGGTCGACGGTTGCGGCGCGCCATGCGGGCACGGCGACGCATACGACGGCGACGACGATCGCGAGAGCGAGCGAGAACACCACCACACGCCAGTCGAGACCGAGTCCGTCCAGTTGCGGCATGCGCGCGGCCGCCAGCGCGCCGATCGTTCGCACGCCGCCGGCGGCAAGTACCAGTCCGAGCGCACTGCCGAGCGCGGTGATCAGCAGGCTCTCGGCGAGCGCAGGGCGCATGGCGTCCCAGCGCGTGGCGCCGAGTGCTGTGCGCACGGCCATTTCTCGCCGGCGCTGTACACCGCGCGCGAGCAACAACGCGGCGACGTTCGCGGCCGCGATCAACAGAACCGCGCACACAGCGCCGAAAAGCAGCAGCAGCGGCGTGCGGATCGACGCCACGCTCTCGGGTTGGAGCGCCGCGGCGCGAATGCTCTCGCCGCGCAAGTCGGGATGCTGCGCCACGAGTCCGTCGAACAGACCGCGCAGTTCGACTTGCGCGCCCTCGGGCGTCGCGCCGTCGGCGAGCCGTCCGACGAGCAGTAGATAGTTATTGCCGCGACTGTCGAGCTGCGCGGGCGTAAAGCGGATCGGCATCCACAAATCGGCGCGCATCATCCGCGGCCCGATCGGCACGCGGAAATCGCGCGGCGCGACGCCGATCACCGTGACGGGCTGCCCGTCGATCGTCACGTGCCGCCCGAGGATCGTACGATCGCCACCGAAGGAGCTACGCCAGAACTCGTCGCTCAGGACGACGACGGGCGTTTGCTCGAGATGGTCGTCGGCCGGCGACACCAATCGTCCCAACTGCGCGCGGACGCCGAGCAGGTCGAACAAGTTGCCGGTCACGCGAAGCTGACTTGCCTGAATCGCGTTGTCGCCCAAGGTCACGAGCGCCGTGCCTTGCGACAGAGCGGCGAGCGCGCTCAGTCGCCGCGTGCCGCGGGCAAGATCTGCGTAGTTGGCCGACGAGTGCGGCCAGGTTCCCTGCGGTCCGGACTGGGGCGTCGTGCGAAACACGGCCACGAGGCGATCGGCGTCGCGAAAGGGAAGCGACTGCAAGAGCGCGCGATTGATCGCGCTCGAGATGGCGGCGGTGGCGCCCATCCCGAGCGCGAGGCAGAGGATCGCGGAGACCGTGACTGTCGGCGTGCGCGCGAGACCGCGAGCGGCGTTGCGAAGGTCCGTCGTTCGGATCAGCGGCATTGGTCGGCCCCGTTCGTCGTTGGTGGTTCGCCTGGGACGCCCGCCCCCCGACGGCGTCGCAAAATTGGACAAGGCTCACGCCCAGATGGTTGGATGGCCGGGCGTCTCTTGGCGGCCACGCGGTTCAGTCGATTCGAATCACCTCGACCGGGGAGACTCTTGCCGCGCCGAGGGCGGGAAACAGCGTCGCGCACACGGCCACGCCGAGCAACACCAACGTCACCACAGCAAACGTCCACGGGTCGCGCGTTCCGACGCGGAATACGAGCGCTGACATCATGTTCGTGACACCCAGGGCGACGAGCAAACCGATCGCCGCGCCCATCGCGGCCGGTCGCAACGCGCGGCGCAATATCAGCGCGGTGACGCGCGCCGGATGCGCGCCCAGGGCGAGGCGTATCCCGATCTCCTTGCGCCGGCGGCCGACGTCGCCGGCCAACACGCCGTAGACGCCGATCGCCGCGAGTGCCAACGCCAACGCGGCGAAGCCGCCGAGTAACACGGTCGTCGCTCGATCCTGGGCGAGAGTTTCGCCGACTGAGGCGTCGAGGCTCGTGGCCATGGAAAGAGGCAGCGTGGGGTCGAGCGATGCGACCGCCGAACGAAGGGTTGCCAGCGTGGTGGCCGCGTCGCGCCCGCCGCGAACGACGATGTCGCGCTCGCTGCTCGGGAAGCGCCGCGTGGACAGGTATACCGTCGGGCGCACCACGGTCCGCGGATCGGCGAGGTGGACGTCACCGACCACGCCGACGACGCGCGCGGTCGTTCCGCCGTAGATGTCCATCGCGACGGTCTTGCCTAGCGGATTGCTCTGGCCCCAGAGGGCGCGCGCGAGCGAGCGCGACACGATGGCCCGCGGCGGTCCGTCGCGAGACTCCGAGCGATCGAACGACGTGCCCGCGTCGATCTGAATGCGCATCGTCGCGAAATAGGCGGCGTCGGCGAATCGAACGTCGGTCACGGGTGCCGACGTGAGCGTCGCCGCTTGCGACGGATCGCTCACCGGCGTCGTCGGGGCGCAGCACGCGAGCGGGCGCGTCGTGACGAGACTCGCGGCCGTTACCCCGGGCGTCGAGCGCAGTGCCGAGAGCAGGTCGTTGAAGAACGCGTCACGACGGGCGTCGTTGGCGTATCGTGACGACGGAAGGAAGACGCGCCCGGTGACGACGGACGCGTCGAAGCCGAGGTCCACGCGTCGCAGGTTCCCCATGCTGCGGGCCATCAATACAGCGAGCACGCTGAGCACGAGGCCGATTGCGACTTCCGCCCCTATGATCCGAGAGCCTCCCACACGGGCGGACGAACGCGCAGTACTAAGGCTCATGGAAAAGCGGTCGGCGGAATCGGCGGCAGCCGGCCGGGCGCCGACGATGCCGAACGCGATAGAGGTCGCCGAAGCAACCAGTGCCGTGAAGATCATGACGAACGAATCGACGCGTATGCTCGCGACGCGGGGCACAGACGGCGGTAGCAACGCGACAAGTCCGCGCGTGCCGGCGTAAGCGAGCGCAAGCCCGGCCATCGTGCCGAGGAGTCCGAGCAGGCAGCTCTGCACGAGCTGCTGGCGGATCAAGCGGGACGGACTCGCGCCGATCGCTCGGCGAATCGCGAGCTCGTGCCGCCGGCCGCGCGCGAAGGTCAGAACCAAGCTGGCCACGTTGACGGCCGACATGAGCATCAACAACGCGACGGCGACGAAGAGCACAATGATCGGTTTGCGCACGTCGCCGGTGATCTGTTCGGCGAGCGGCACCGCCATGGCCGACCAGTTCTTGTTGCCCGGCAGTTCTTGCGACAGGCGTGTGCTCAGCGACGAGAGCTCGGCGCGCGCCTGATCGACGTCGACGTCCGGTCGAATCCGCGCGACGACGTGGAGGAACCGGCCCCACGCGCGATTGCCTGGCGTCGGCGCGAACGGCAGCCAGAGCGGTTGATCGGCGATCCAGCCGAAGCGCGGCGGCTCGAAGTCCGCCGGCATCACCCCGACGACGGTCACCGGCGACCCATCGATCGAAATCGCGCGCCCGACGATGCTTGGGTTCGCGCCGTATCGGCTCCGCCACAACGCGTCGCTCAGGATAGCGACCGTGGCGCCCCCGTGCAGCTCGTCGGCCGCCTCGAACGTGCGGCCAATTGCCGGACGCACACCGAGCATGCCGAAGTAGCCAGGCGACACTTGCATGGCCTTCGTGCGCTCAGGCGGCGCGCCGTCGAGCGTGATGGGCTGCGGCACGAGCGCGGCGACGCCGGCGAACGAGCGGACACGCTCGCGCCACGCCTCGAACGTCGAGACGGAGGAGACGTTGGGACCGTCGGTGCGTGAATCGTCCCGTTCCCAGAGCGCGACGAGTTGCGCGGGGTGGGCGTAGGGCAGTGGGCGAAGCAGGATGCCGTAGACGAGGCTAAAGATCGACGACGTGCAACCGATGCCAAGTGCGAATGTGAGCACCACGGCGGCCGCGAACCCCGGACTGCGACGGAAGACGCGAAGCGCGTAGGCGACATCGCGTTGGGTGTCGTCGATCAACCGCACGCGACGGACGTCGCGGCCCTCTTCCTTGTGTCGTTCGATCCCGCCGAAATCACGCAACGTCGTACGACGAGCCTCCTCGGGTGTCATGCCCGCGCCAACGCGCTCGGCGATCTCGCGCTCGACGTGGTAGCGCATCTCGTCGTCCATCTCCGCCTCTCGATCACGCATGGCGGATGACGTTGCGCATCGCCAGGGCGAAGGTATCCCACGCTTCGGTCTTGGTGGTGAGAGCCTTTCGCCCACCCGCCGTCTGCCGATAGAGCGTGATGCGCCGCCCCTCGGCCGACACGCCCGGCTGGCCGACGATCAGGCCGCGCTTTTCGAGACGATAGAGTGCCGGATACAGCGATCCTTGGTTCACCGTTAGGACGTCGCGCGACATCTGCTGGATGCGTTTGGAGATCGCCCAGCCGTGCAGCGGGCCTAAAGACAGGGCTTTGAGGATGAGGAGGTCCAGCGTGCCCTGGAGCAGTTCGACCTGCGGGTCGGATGGCATGGCGCTCGGCGGAGACGTCGTGAGATACTATGTCTTTCGACAATAAGCCGGCGTATTGTCGAATGTCAAGGCATCGGGAATGAACCCGCCCGAGTCTGGCTCACGCTTGGTGCGCGAGTTGCCGGATATGACCGACTCCAGACAACGGCGGTGTCTTGGGCTCGTTTCCGACCTCAACACGACTGCGTGCGCTTCGATCAATCGTATTGCTCGGCGCGCTCGCGTCGCGTCGGGCCGAGGCACAACAGCTCGGCTACAAATTGCTCGGTAGCCTGGGGATCGACGCCGGCGCTCAGCCGCCGCCCGGACTCGCACTTGTCGATCAATCGATCCACTTCGGCTCGACTCAGGTTCTCGACCGACAGGGGAACGTCGTTCCGATCGACGGTTTGCACATCGCCGCCTGGGGCTCGGCGCTCGGCGCCTCGTACACGACCAAGACGCGAACCGCGCCGTACCTCACGTTCGCCCTCGGCGTGCCGGTCGCGAGCATTCACGTGAGCACCGACAATCCCGTCGCGTCACTCAATGGATTCGGGTTCGCGGATCTCGTCGTGCAGCCGATCAAAGTCGGGTGGCGGCAGCAACGATTCGACGTCGTGACGGGATACGCGGCCTATGTGCCGACGGGCCATTTCGAGCCGCGCGGCGGCGCAAACCTCGGACAGGGCCACTGGACGCACCAACTCTCGGCGGGGGGCGCCGTGCGCGACTCGGCACAGACGCTCCGCGCGTCGGCGCTGGCGAGCTACGAGGTGAACGCGCGAAATCGAGGGATCGACATCCGGCGTGGAGACATGTTGCAAATGCAGGGCGGCGCAGGCGCGGCCGTTCGCAAGATCTTCACGATCGGTCTAGCCGGCTACGCGCTCTGGCAGACGACGCCTGACCGCGGGACGGACATCCCACAGGCTCTTCGCGGCCAGCGATCGCGCGCCTTTGGCCTCGGCCCCGAGGCCGACGCGACGATTCCGCAATGGAAGACACACATTTCGCTTCGCGTCGAGCGCGAGTTCGGAGTCCGATCGAGGCCGCGCGGCCGGGTGATCGCCTTGACCGTTTCGTATCTCGCGTGGACATCGACGCGACGCGTTAGATAGCGCCGCCAAGCGCGGTCCTCGGCTAGCGGAAGGAACTCCCCGCGAGCACCTTCCATTTCGCAGCGGCCTCAGCAAATTGGAGTCGCCCGTCCCCACCCGGAGCGCCCCCATGATTCGGAAGATCCTCCTCGTGCTCGGAAGCGTGCTGCTCGTCTGCGTCGTCGGCGGCGCGGTGTACGTTGGCTCGCGGCAGCATCTCACTTTCGACGCGCCCTACCCTCACGTCGTCGCGTCCAAGGACTCGGCGGTCGTCGAGCGCGGGCACTACATCGTGCGCCTCGCGGCGGGTTGCGCGTCGTGCCACGGCGACCCGGCGCAGCGGAAGGCGTACATGAGCGGGGCCGAGACGCCGCTGATCGGCGGGTTCACGTTCGACATCCCGCCGGGCAAGTTCTATCCGCGCAATCTCACGCCCGACGGCGAGACGGGGTTGGGGAACGTGTCGGACAGCGCGATCGCGCGTGCGTTGCGATACGGAGTGGGACACGACGGCCGCGCGCTTTTGCCGTTCATGGAGATGCAGGGCCTGTCCGACGACGACCTCGTCGCGGTCGTGTCGTATCTGCGCACGCAGCAACCGATGCACAACGTCGTCCCGCAACACTATTTCAACGTGCTGGGCAAGGTCGTAAAGGCCACGGCGATGTCGCATCCTGTCGGTCCGTCATCGCCGCCGCCGGCCGTCGCGCCGCGCGGCGCATCGGTGGAGACGGGGCACTATCTCGTCGAGTCAGTCGCGCTCTGCTGGGCGTGCCACACGGAGCGCAATCTGATGACGGGCGCCCTCACCGGGCCGCGCTTCGGCGGGACGAAGGGGTTCAAGGAAGCCGACGATCCGAGTCACACGTGGTCGCCGCCGAACATCACGAGCGACAAGGAGACAGGTCGGCTCGGGATCCTGACCGAAGACCAATTCGTCGCGCGGTTCAGACAAGGGCGCGTGATCCCGGGGTCGCCGATGCCGTGGCAGGCGTTTTCGAAACTGAACGAGGACGACCTGAGGTCGATTTATCGTTATCTAAAGACCGTGCCGGCGGTGAAGCGAGACAACGGACCGGTGATGGTCACGGTCGGCAAGAGCTAGCTGGGTGCCTTGACCGGGCCGGCGCTCGGGGTGGGACTGTCCTCCGCGGACCAGTGCACTATTGCCGACACTGCCCGGCAATAGTGCCTCGGCTCCGCTCCGGACAGCCCCACCCGCTCGCTTCACCCAAACGTTCCGCTGCCGCCCTCGACTTAGCCGAGCGCTGCCATTGCGCGCGATTTGTCCGCTCGCCGTTATCTGCCGAACGGTGTGTGCACGGACATACCGGCATCAAAGGTGAAGTAATTCACGGCGGTGCCCGTGGCCGCCGCGTTAACGATCACCCCGGGAATCTTCGCCTTGAGGTTCTGTCCCACGTATCGCACCTGCGGGCAGAAGCTGAGAATTCCCAAGAACGACACGTCGAAGCCGCCGCCGACTTCGTAACCGGGGGCATGGTCGGTCGTGAGCGCGTTCGATGACTGGCCGCCGTACCCACCTTGCAGATCGTTGAACGTGACGCCGCCCTTCACGTACGGGCGAGCGATCGAGACGCGCGGGAGGTAGAGCTTCACGCCGCCTGTCACGCCCGACAGCGTGTACTTGCCATCGGTTTGGCAGGTGGCCGTCTCACAATCGAACTTGATGTGGTCGAAGCTGGCGTAGACACCGATGGGGCCGACCGACAGTCCCGCGTCCAGCCCGTACCCGAAGCCCGACTTTGCTCCCGCGATGGCCACGTCGCTTGACGGCGTCGTCGTCTGGGTCTGCGAGAACGAACCGGTCGGAAAGCTTCCAGTCCCGCGCAGTCCGATCGAGATCGCTTGCGCAGACAGCACGGACGCGAGGGTCATGAAGCCGGCGGCGAGAGCGATCGTCTTGCGCGTGGTGCTCATTGGAAACTCCTGTTGAGGACTGGCTGGTCCGGGCGGCTCTGGGGCATTCGCGGCGACTCTGAACTTGGCCGACAAGTCCGACAGACCACAAGTGCGACGACGGAGGGAATCGGTCAGGCCCCCATCTCTACGATCGAAGGGCCGCCTCGGTTCTTGTCGCCCGCTCCAACAACGTGATCTTCTGCCAGATTTTTCCGGACAGCCCGGTGGCGAGCGTCTCGATCTCGTTGACCGTGCTCAAGACGACCGGATCGTTGAACGACTGGACGAACGACGCCGCGATCTTGCTCGTCAGCGACAGCAGTTCGCTGCAGTAGTCGAGGTAGCGCCCTAGCTCCGGCGCGGTCATCGAGCGCTCGGGCGACGACGTCGTGTCCGGCTGCGGCGACATGAGGCGCTCGGGGTCCTTCGTGAGCTGGTGCATGTCGACGATGTGCACTACGCTGCGCAGTTGATGCAGCGACGTGAGCGCCTTCCGTCGCTTGAGCCGAGCCTCGAGCGTGACGAGGAAGAAGATCGCCACGCCGAGGAATACGATGTCGTTGATCGACGCGTCGAGCATCTGGACCAGCTCGGAGAGGCTGTTGACCTTGCCCGAGACGCGAATGCTCAGCGCGCCCAGTGCCACGACCGTCACCATTCCGGCGATGATCGCGCCCACGGCGACGCGGATCGGCCAATTGGGGCGTTGGACGTAGTCGATACGGTCGAACGCTTCTTCCGACAGCGAGACGAGCTCACCGGCGACGTTGCCGAGTCCAGATCCCGGAAACCGCTCCGAGATCCGGTCGCGCAATCGGCGAAGCGTCTCGGTGATTTGAGTTTGGTCGAGCTGACGATAGCGGCCGATCTCGCGCATAGCGGTGAATGTGTACCGCGTTGGGATTGCTCGCGAGGGGAAGAGCGCGGAGGTGGGGGTGCGGGGGCGGAGCGCGGATTGACTCCGCACTCCTTCCCGTTCCTCGTTCCAGGTCACAGCACACCGCCTCCGCACCCCGCACACCGACTACGGCGTCGGCATCACTACGCGCTTCGATTATTCCGACTGTAACGCGTTGGCCGGACTCAGACGCGCCGCGCGAGCCGCGGGAATCGTCGTTGCCAAGACCGTGATCGCGGTGATCAGCATTGTGGCGATCGCCAAAATCACGGGATCCGACGCCCGGATGGCGTACACGCGATTGGAAATCACCTGGCCGGAGAAATAGGAGAGCCCCACACCGATCGCGGCTCCGATGAGACCAAGCGTCGCGCCCTGTTTCATCACGAGCAGGAACACGGAACGCGGTGACGCGCCGAGTGCGAGACGCGTGGCCATTTCGTCACGACGCAGGGAGCCGGCGTACGACACCACTCCATAGATACCGACGGCCGCGAGCACGATTGCCATGCCGCCGAAGATGAGCATGAGCGCCATCCCGAGCTCCTGGCGCCGGAGCGTGCCGGCGACGACGTCCGATGCGAGCTCGAAATCGAGCGCCATCGTCGGGTTGAGCTTCCGTACCTCGGCGCGGATGGCTCGCTCGACGGCGCCGGGGTCCGATTGCGCCATCGCCACGACAGCCGTCGCGCGCGGAAATGGAATCTGCGTCAGCGGCGAATAGAACGCCGGCTCGGCCGGATCGGCGAGGGACTTCTGCCTCACGTCGTCGATCACGCCGACGATCGTCACCTCGTTCCTCGGATTGGGCGCCGGATATCCCGCGGAAAACTGCACGCCGATCGGATCACGTCCCTTGAGGTAGCGATCGACGAATACCTTGTTGACGATCGCAACCGGGACCGTGTTCGGGAGATCTCCCGTTCCAAAATCGCGGCCCTTGATGATGTGGGTGCCCATCGCGGCGAACAGCCCAGGGCTCACGAAACGCTGGCGCGTGCCCGGCGGATTGGCGGCGTCGTATGGCTCGCCATGAAACTGCGCGAGGAGCGAGTTCTCGAGGCGGCTGCGGGTCGGGTACGCCGAGACGAGCCCGACGTTGGCTACGCCGCGAACGTTCTTCACGGCCGACACGAGGTCGAGCTGAGCCTGACGCACGGCGTCGGGCGTCTGGAATCGTGCGCCGAAGAAGGACACGTCGAACAGCAGCCGCTTGTCCGTCACGAAGCCGGCGTCGGTGTTGCGGAGATTCGAGAATCCTCGCACGAGCCAGCCCGCTCCAGCCACCAGCATGATCGCCAGCGCGACCTCGGCGACCGTCATCGCCATGAGCCAGCGGGCCGTGCCTCGGCCCGCGCTCGCCGAACGCGAGCTGTCGTTCATGAGCGTTTTCATGTCGCTGCGCATGAGACGAACCGCGGGAGCGAGTCCTATGATGACACCCGTGACGACGAGCACGGCCAGGGAGAAGAGCAGCACACGACCGTCGAACGCCACCGCGTCGAGTCGGGGCAGCTTTGAGGCGCCGATCGCCAACAGCGCGCGGAGACCCAAGGCCCCGACTCCCAGTCCGACGACCGTGCCCAACGCTGCCAGCACGAGCGACTCCGTGAGCAGTTGGCGAACCAGCCGGCTCCATCCCGCACCGAGCGCCGCGCGTACGGCCATCTCGCGCGCCCTCGCCGCGCCGCGCGCGAGCAGCAGGTTGGCGACATTCACGCACGCGAGGAGGAGCAGCAAACCGGTGGCCGACATGACGATGATGAGGATCGGTCCCAGGTCGCCGACGATCGAGGCGACCAGCGGCTGCGAGACGTAGACGCGGTTCTTGTCCGATGCGGGAAAGTCGGTGGCGAGGCCGCCCATGATCGTCGCCATCTCGCTCTTCGCGCGCTCGATCGTCGCGCCGTGGCGCAAGCGCAAGAACGCCTCCTGCCCGTGGTTGACGTCGGTGGAGGGCGTGCGCTGCGCGAAGAAGATGTCGGCGTTGTGCGGGATGTCGAGATCGCGCGGCGCGACGCCGGAGATGGTCGTGTTCAGTTCGGCGAAGTGGATCGGCTTGCCGATTACCGCGGGATCGCCGTTGTACAACTGCTTCCACAAGCGGGGCGAGATCACGACTGTGGGCAGGGGCCCTTGTTGCGGCGGAGCATTGGGCGCCGGCGGCGGGAGCGGCGTGAAGTCGTCGTGCTTGAAGCCACCCATCGTCATCGGGAGGCCGAACAACTCGAAGAATCCCTCGGTCACCCCGTACGCCGTCACGTGCGACGGCGTTCCGTCCGCGGCGATGAGCGTGAGGTCGCCCGGCTGGAATGCCGCCGCGCGCTCGATCGAGAGCTTGGGATCGTTCAGCCGAAAGACCTCTCCGCCCGATAGCAGCCCTGTGGTGACCCGGCCGTCCGTGAGGGCAGTCCGCAGGTTGTAGAGGTCCTGCGCGTTGGGGTACGGAAGCGGCTTGAGCAGAACCGCGCTCAGCGTCGTGAAGATCGCCGTCGTCGCGCCGATGCCGAGTGCGAGTGTGGCGATGGCCGTGAGCGGGAAGCCCGGCGAACGGCGGAAGCCGCGGAGCGTAACGCGGACGTCCTGGAGAAGGGTTTCCATTCCTGGACTCCTGACTGCTGACTGAGAGTGGGAGGGTTCCGGTGTCAGCGCGTGCTGGAATGTTGATATTAGTCCGGGCTCAGAAGGCCGCAACAGAATAGGGACGGGCTCGGGGTGGGACTGTGCTCCGCTCCGGGCAGCCCCACCCGCTCGCCCACTCGCCGCCCCCGCACCCTCCCAGTTCCCGCAGCGCCAGCCGATTGACAGCGCTGGGCATCGATCGTATCGTGCGATACATCTAATACTGAGGCATCAAACCCCAATGGTTCGCCCATGGAAGTAATGCCCGGCACGCTCGACACGCTGATCCTGCGAGGCCTGAGCTTTGGTCCGCGACACGGCTACGCCGTCGCGCGGTGGATCGAACAGAGTTCGGGCGACGCGCTCGCCGTGCTCGACGGCGCGCTGTATACCGCTCTCCATCGCATGGAAGAGCGCGAGCTCATCGCATCGGAGTGGGGTGTCTCACCCACCGGCCGGCGCGCCAAATTCTATCGGCTCACCCCGCTTGGCCGCGCGCGCCTCAAAGAAGATGCGAAAGGATGGACCGACTACGTCGCCGCCGTCGCGCGCGTCATGAGCACGCGCACACAGCCGGCGTGATCCACGGAGGCCCAAGATGCACGACGAACCGCGCTGGCGCCGCTATCTCCGCTTCGTTCGCCGCAACGTCGGTGCCGACGTCGACGACGAGCTGGGCTTTCACTTCGAGCAACGCGTAGCGGAATTCATCGCGGCCGGCGCGACGCGCGACGAGGCGGAGGCACGGGCTCGCGCGCGGTTCGGCGACGTTGCGCTCGTACGCGAGGAGCTCCGCGGCATCGGCAGTCGCGCGCATCGGCGCCGCGACCGGCGCGACGTGTTTGACCAGTTCCGCCAAGACGTCGTGTTCGCCGTTCGCGGGCTGCGGCGGTCGCCCGGTCTTACTGTTGCCTGCGTCCTGACGATCGCGCTCGGCGTCGGGGCAAACGGCGCGATGTTCTCGCTCGCCGACCGATTGTTCGCGCGGCCGCCGGCCGGCGTCGCCGATCCCGGCGCACTGCGTCGCCTGTATGTGCGCACGACGTGGACGATCGGCGAGGTCGCCGAGATCAGGTCGGGATTCAGCTATCGCACTTTCTCGCTGCTCGACAGCACGCTCGCGCCTCGGGCGCAACTCGCCGGCTATACGAAACCCGATACGATGCCGATGACCCTGAGCGATGCATCGCTCACGGTCCACGGCGCCTACGTCTCCGACCACTACATGTCGGTGCTTGGCGTGCGGCCGGCGAGGGGCCGGTTCTTCGCTCCGGACGAAGGAATCATGGGATCGCCCGTGTACGTCGCGGCGATCAGCGACCGCCTCTGGCGGCGAGCGTTCGGCGCCGATCCAGGAGTCGTCGGCAGAACGGTGGAGATCAATCGACAACGCACGACGATCGTTGGCATCGCGCCGGCCGGTTTCGATGGACCCGATCTCAGCGCGACCGACGTGTGGTTGCCGCTCGCCGCGCACCCGGGTCCGAAGGACGGCGCCTGGTATTCCAGCTTCTTCTCGGGAACATATCTCCGAGTCGTCGGACGCATCGCGCCGGGGACGAGCGACGCGTGGCTGAGCAACGCCGCGACGACGATCGTGCGTCGGACTCGCGTCGATGTCCAGCGCGGACAGCCCGTGAACGCAGTGCGCGATAGCGGCGCGGTCATGTTGGCGGGTCCCATCCTCGAATCGCTCGCGCCTTCCATCAAGCCGGCACCGGAGGTCGCGATCTCGACGCGTCTCGTCGGGGTCACGCTGATCGTGCTGTTGATCGCGTGCGCGAACGTCGCGAGCCTGCTGCTCGCCCGCGCACTGAGCCGTCGTCGCGAAATCGCGGTTCGTATCGCGCTCGGCGTGTCGCGGCCACGCCTCATCGCACAGCTGCTGTGTGAGGGGCTAGTGCTCGCCATCGCCGCCGCGGCCGCGGCTCTGCTGGTGAGCTCGTGGGCGGGTAACGCGCTGCGCGCGCTGATCATGCCCGGGACCTATTGGGCCGATTCGGCGGTGGACATGCGGGTCGTCGCGTTCATCGGGTTGATCGCGATCGCGACCGGCGTACTCGCCGGACTGGTGCCCGCGGTACAGGCAAGCAGACCCGAGCTGACGGAGGCGTTGAAGAGCGGCGCGCGTGACGGCGGCGCCGGCGCGCAGCGGTCGCGCCTGCGCCAACTCCTGCTCGTGGCGCAGGTCGCGATGAGCGTGCTGCTGCTCTACGGCGCCGGCCTGTTCGTTCACAGCCTGATGCGACTGCGCGCGATCGATCTCGGCTTCGATGCGAACCGCGTCGTGTACGGCGCCGCGTTTCTGCTCGATCCGAGCGGAGGATTCATCGACTGGGACCAATCGCGCTCGCCGCAAATCGGGCGCGGGCTAATGGTTGTGGCGGAGCGCCTGCGCGCCGCACCCGGCATCGAAAGCGTCGCGCTGAGCACGGGCGGTCCGATGGGAGGCTTCTCGATGATCGGCCTCTACATGCAGGACGGGAGCGAGGTCCCACGGCTCGACAAGCGCGATGCCACGTGGAATGCGGCGACGCCGAGCTTCTTCGCGGCGACGGGCAGCCGCCTGACGCGCGGCCGATTCTTCGCCGAGACCGATCGCGACGGTCCGCCGGTTCTCGTCGTGAACGAAACCGCCGCGCGCACCTACTGGCCGCAGCGCGACCCGCTCGGTCAGTGCCTGCGGCTATTCTCGACGAAGGCGCCCTGTTCGACGGTCATCGGCGTCGTGCGAGATTCACACGTCGAGGACGTCGTCGAACAGCCGGTGCTCCAGCTCATCACGCCCTTCGGGTACGACTCGACCGGGCGTCCGCGCGGCGCGAATACGGTGATCGTGCGCACGAAGCCGGGTCAAACGGCGGTTGTGGAAGCGACGATGCGACGTGAGATCGCGCGCGCTTTTCCGACGCTCGCCATCCCCTACGTGCAATCGGTCGCCGACCGCACGGCGGCCCAGCTCCGGCCATGGCGCGTCGGCCTGCTGCTGTTCGGCGGCTTCGGCGTGCTCGCGCTCATCATCGCCGCGCTCGGGACGTATAGCGTACTCTCATACGCCGTCGCGCAGCGCACCCACGAGATTGGCGTACGCATGGCGCTCGGCGCGCGCGCCGCGGACGTGCTGCGGCTCGTCGTCGGCCAGGGATTGCGGCTCGCCTTGGCGGGGGTAGCAGTCGGGCTCTTGATCTCGGTCGTCGCGTCGCGTGTCATGCAGTCGCTGCTCTACGACACGTCACCGCGCGAGCCGCTTGTGACCGTGGGCGTCGCGACGCTGCTGATCGCGATCGCGGCGATGGCGAGCGTACTGCCGGCGCGCCGGGCGGCGCGCGTCGATCCGGCGGACGTGTTGCGCACGGAGTAATTGCTCGCGCGGAAGACCTCGGGCGGCTCGGCGCGTGTGAGTCCGCGTGTGCGGAGCGGCGCTCGCCGAGCACCCCACGTGGCCGTATCGTTCCATAGGATGCTCACCACCCCGCGCGCCACGCCAGCCACGAGCGCTCTTCAACCGCCCAATCGCGACTCTCTCGCGGCGGGCAGAGACGCGCTCGATCGCGGCGCGTGGGACGAAGCTCGCAAACACCTCACCGCGAGCGTCGCCGAACGAGAAACCCCCGACGCCCTCGAGGATCTCGGCCTCGCCGCGTGGTGGCTCGACGAACCGGCGCTCACCTTCGACTCTCGCGAGCGCGCGTACGCATTGTATCGCGAACGGCACGACGCGCGCGGCGCGGCGCGTGTCGCGATCTGGTTGGTGTGGGACTATCTCGCTTTTCGCGGCGACTTCGCCGTCGCGTCGGGGTGGCTCGAGCGCGCGCGGCGTCTCCTCGTCGGCCGGCACGATGCGCCAGAGTACGGCTGGCTCATGATTCGCGAGGCCGAGGTCGCGCTCTTTCGGCGGCACGATCCGTCCGCCGCGATCACGAGCGCCGCGCGTGCGGCGAAGCTCGGCCGCGAGCTCGCTGATCGGGGGATCGAGTTTACCGCGCTCGGACTCGAAGGACTCGCCCGCGTCAGCGCGGGTGACGTCGAGCTCGGAATGCGACGGCTCGACGAAGCGAGCGTCGCGACGACCGCCGGCGAGGTGAAGGAGTTGCACGCCGTCGGCCTCGTGTCGTGCTGGCAGATCTTCGCCTGCGAGCGCGTGCGCGACTACGATCGTGCGGCGCAGTGGGTTGCGCGGGTGCAGGAATTCACGCGACGGTGGGGTCTCCGACCGCTCTCGGCGATCTGCCGAACGCAGTACGCCGGCGTGCTCATCTGGCACGGCGACTGGGCCGCGGCAGAAGCGGAGCTCGCGGCGGCGACGCGCGAGTTGCAGCAGGCCCGCCCGGGGCTCACGAGTCCACCGGTCGCACGGCTCGGCCTATTGCGGCTTCGTCAAGGCCGGTTCGACGAGGCCGAGCGGTTGTTCGAGCAGTCGCCGACACAACCGCAATCGCGCGTCGGTATCGCCGAGTTGATGCTCGAGCGCGGCAACGCGGCGGAGGCCTCGGCACTGCTCGAGCAGTTTCTCGCCCAGGCCGGCGACGCCGAGCCCACGGCCCGCGCGTCGGCGCTCGAGCTGCTCGTTCGCGCGCGTGCGAAGGAGGGGGATCTCGACGCGGCCGACGTCGCGCTCGAGGAACTCGAAAGGATCGCGACTGCGGCCGCCACGGCGTCGTTCGCAGCGTCGGTGGCCGCGGTGCGCGCAACTCTGCAGCGACAACGCGGCGACCTTGCCGGGGCAGTGAATCGCCTCGAGCACGCGATCGATCTCTTTCAGCAGAATGGCGCGCCGTTCGAGACTGCACGAACACGTCTCGACCTCGCCGAAGTGCTCGCCGCGCTCGGCCGCACGGCATCCGCTGAACGAGAGGGGCGTCTGGCGATGGAGTCGCTCGACGCACTCGGCGCCGAGCACGAGGCGAATCGCGGCCGGCGGTTGCTTCGCTCTCTCGGCGGAGGAAAAGGGAAGGGCGGTGCGCCTTCGCTCACGCAGCGACAGATCGAGATCCTGAGCTTCGTCGCACGCGGCATGAGCAACGCGGACATCGCGGTGCGGCTCACGCTCAGCGAGCACACGGTCAAGCGCCACGTCGCGAACCTGCTGCTGAGGCTCGACCTCCCGTCGCGCGCCGCCGCGGCGGCGTACGCGACCCGCAAAGGGCTGATCTAGACAGCCTTTTCTAAGGGCGGCATGGCCCGAACGGGCCATGCCTCTCTCTTCCGCGCGCATGGCTCTCCCGGGCGACGCGCTCGATTCGATCGCTGGCTACCCTACGGTCAGCGATGCACGACTCGAATCAGATGCGGAGAGAACGAGAGAAATGACGAGCGTTTCCGTACGGCCGACGGGCGCGACGCCGTTAGCCGGGGAGCTGTGGAGCACTCGGGCCCACGATTGGGCCGCGCTCATGGAGCCGGCGATGCGACAGCTATACATCGCGATCCTCGATCGCATCGCTCCGAACGCGGGCGCGGCGCTGCTCGACGCAGGTTGTGGAGCAGGTCTGTTCTGCCGCCTGGCCGCTACTCGGAGCGCGACTGTTTTCGGGATTGACGCAGCGCCGGCGCTGCTCGACATCGCGCGCGAACGCGTTCCGCTTGGCACGTTCGACGTCGGCGACGTCGGCAACTTGCCGTACGCCGACGCGACGTTCGACGTCGTGACGGGCATCAACTCGTTCCAGTACGTGTCGAGCCCGGTCGCCGCGCTGCGAGAGGTGAAGCGCGTCGCCAAGACCGATGCACAGATCGTCATTGCCGCATTGGGCAGCGTCGATGAGTGTGAGTCCGCCGGGTATCTCTACGCGATCGCGTCGATGTTGCCGTTGACGCCGAGCACACCGGGGCCGTTCGCGCTGTCGCAGCAGGGTGCGTTGGAGGCGCTGGCGATTCAGGCGGAGCTCACGCCGGTCGAGGTCGCCGACGTCGCCGTCGAATGGTGCTTCGCCGATCTGGACGACGCACTCGACGCGTTGCTGTCGTCCGGGCCCGCGGTACGCGCGATTCAGATCGTCGGCGAGCGCCGCGTCCGCAACGTAGTGACCGATTCGATCAGGCCCTTCGGCACGGCGCGCGGCGAGTATCGGCTCGAGAACACGTTCCGATACCTGCTCGCGCGGAAGTGAGAAGCACGCAGTGAAGTCGTTCGTAGTCCAGCAAGATCCACCCACCATTCTCTCAAGGGAGCATCACGATGCGCAGTGTGATCACGACGGTTCTCGCGGCGGCGGTCGTTCTGCAGCCGATGCGCGCCAGCGCGCAAATGCCGGATCTCAAATGGGGACCGGCGCCCGCAATCTTTCCGTCCGGAGCGAAGTTGGCTGTGTTACAGGGCGATCCGAGCAAGGCCGAAGCGGTCACGGTGCGCCTCGACTTCCCGAACGGCTACGTGCTCCCGCCGCACTTTCATCCAACCGACGAAGCCGTCACGGTCATCGAGGGAACGTTCCAAGTCGGCATGGGCGACAAGGTCGACAAAACGAAGATGACGGCCGTGCCCGTCGGCGGGTTCGTCGTGGCGGGAGCGGGGCAGCACCACTACGCGATCACCAAGGGGCGGACGATCGTTCAGGTGAACCTGATGGGGCCCTTCGCGCTCACGTACGTGAATCCGGCAGACGATCCGACCAAGAAGGTCACCGGCAAGAAGTGACGCGGTCAGGACGCGCCAGCAATGCGAGGCGAGCTCGCGCCCGGGCCAGCACGGAAACATCGTCGCCGTACTGTTGACGGATCACCGAGATGCTTGGATAGAACGGTGATCCGTCCTCACCGGGCCAGCGATAGCGCCAGTCGTAGTAGGTCGGGGCGATGACGATCGTCGGAACGCCAAGGCTGCCGGCGAGATGCGCGACCGACGTGTCGGCCGTGACGACGAGGTCCAACGACGCGAGCAGCTCGCCGGTTTCGTAGACGTCGGCGAATCGCCGGACGCCAAAAGGCGCGCTCGCCCCGACGCGCGCTTCGTGCGTGAGATTTACGAACTCGACGCCATCGAGCGGCGCCCAAACCTCGGCGAATTGCTCCGGCGAGAACCGCATTTGCTTATTGAGATTCGCGGCGGTCGACGTCCAGCACACACCGACGCGATGGCGATCGCCGTCCGTCTTGTCACCGCCGACACGTCGGGCCCGCGCGCGAAGAAGGGCGCTCGGCGCGAAGGGGGCCGGAACGTCCGCCGGCGCCGCACACCGAGCCAGGTTGGGTAGACTCATCGCAAGCGCGACGCTCGACTCGGCGATGGCGCCGATCGGTCGTTCGACGAACTCGCAGCCCGTCGCCTCGACCCAACGGCGCAGCGAGGGCCTTCCATAGAAGCGAGGCGTTCGGCCTGTCGTCGCGATGAGACGAGGAATCCATCGCGCCATGAGGACGACGTCGCCGAGTCCCTGCTCGTCGATGATGGCGATGGTCGCCGGGTCGGTACCATTCCAGCGAGGAACGAATGCGACGCCGCTGACGGCGACCGCCGGGCTGTATCGACGTGACTCGTGGACGGACCACCCGCGCCGCCAGTCGTCGGTCGCCGCCAGGATCGCGTGGGCCTGCAAGGCGCCCACGCTTGCCGGCGACCGCAACCGAGCGCCGGCAAATGCACGCAGCACTTCAGCGGCCTCCTCGAACTCGCCCGACGACGCGAGCGCGACGGCGAGGAACGTCTGCGCGTCCGCCCAAATCGGTTCCGGCTCGCGCGGGCACTGGCGAGCGGCGCGGCGAAGGAAGGGAAGCGCCTCGTCACACCGGCGATCGAGTTGAAGCAGGCATTTGCCGAAACAGATCGCGACGCCGGTGTCGATCGGGCGCGGGGGTCGCGAGAGCATCGGCCTGCAGAGCGACGCGCACAGAACGAAGTCGTTCGCGTCGTAGGCGCTCTTGATCTGCTGTACGCGGTCGCGCGGGGAAGTAACTAGGGAGTGGCTTCGGGCCAGCACGCTCAGTGCCTGCGTGAGTTTGCCCCGAGTACACTCTGATCGGCGAGGAAGGGTGGGTCCGACCCATCCAACTAAGAAAAGATTGTGGTTGAGTGAGGATGCCAGCTCCGTTCTCATCCTCTCAGCGCCTGAGCGGCGAGAACGCCGTGTACGTCCCGGCAAACACGATCGCATTCAGGAGCGCCGCCCGGGAGGCGTGTGCCAACTCGACTCGACGTCGCTCTTCGATCTCGTCCCGGAATCCGTCGCGGTAGCTGCGCCACAGTCGATCGTCCGTCAACCCGTAGCGCGATCGCATGGAGTCGGGCGGCGCGGGAACTGGCCGCCGTGTTTCTCCATAGGCCCAGAGGGCGCCGCCGGCAGAAACGGTCGCTATGGTGGCCGGGGCGACCCAAAAGTCATTGGCGCCCGGACGCCGAACGAGCAGGCCTGCCGTCACCCCGATCGTACTGATGAGAGAAGTGGCGCCCGCCGCGGTACGCTGGCGCTGCAGCAGAGCGTCTCGTCGGCCGGTCTCGCGTGCGAGCGCAGCCGAGTCCAGCGGCGCGAGGAGTTGACCGTCGCCGGGAGCCCATGGTCGCGGAGGGGCCAAGCATGCGGACATGAGCGTGACCGTCGCGACCAGGTTTGGCGACCGCCGCCATCGGCGTGCGAGATCTTGAATGGCGCAAACGCGAGAACGACCGATCGGGCGCATAGGCTCTCCGCTGATGACAGCGTGCAGCCTGTGCTCGCGCGCGGAATGCTGAAATACGTGGTGTTACGTAGTCGCGGCGGTGCACCGCTCTTTCTCCGCGCCTATCGTAGCGGCGCGTAGTACCTCTGGATGCACCACCCTCTGATGTCGCCGACGGCGACCGAGCCGGCCGAGATCGGCCACGCATGGGCCACGAGCTCCAATAGCACGCACTCGACACGCGCCGACGACAAGCCCATACCCCTGAGCTCGTCGACCGCTGCGTGTACGGCGGGCCTCAATACGGAAGCGCGCTCGGCCGAATTCAAGACGGGAATTTCGGTCGCTACGTCAGTGAGTGCGGCAAAGAGCGCCCCGGTGGCTGATAGTGCCGGCGTTGGCATGGGTCGGGCTTCGGCTCGGAGAATCCGAAGGGAACGTCTGCGGCAAATGTCAGACCGGCCGACACGATACGGACCGTGCGTTCGACGGTGTTCATGCTCCGCGGCCATTCGGCCCCCCCACCGATCCGTCGCTCCGGCCGTCCGAGTAATACCCTTCGATGCACCAGGCTACGACGCTGCCGCAGAGATGATCGCGCGGAGTCAACGCGGCCTCGGTGCTCTTCGTGTGCGTGGTCGGTTCGAGCCCCGCGTCGAACAAGACGCGTTTCACGTCGATCACGGCCGCTTCGGGAGTTACTCCGTCAAACCTGAGGGCGGCCGCGTACTCGCGGACGTGTGTTCGCAGTTCCTCGGCGGCCGCCTGGCTGACGGGGAACGTCACGTCACCGAGCTTCACCCGAAGTTGGCCGGCCATTTGTCTGGCGTCGTGATTCATGTCACCTCCAATCTTCGGTTCGCTGTCAGCCTTCTTATGGAAGGAACGTGCCTGGTGACGCTGCCTTCACCGTTTTATGTCGAGAGTCGGGACGCACAAAGATTCGGTGACGTGGGCCGATCGCGATCGCAAAGCCGATTAGTGAATGCTCAACGGCGAACAAGGTTAGGGAGGCAGGAGTTTCGCGTCGGCGCGCGTCAGGCGGTCGCGTGACAAGCCCGAAGAGCCCTGCTATGTTCCCCGGCGTTCCAGCGGTAACACATTCCTCATTGGGCCGCGTATGGCCACGATTCAAAGCGGATGGACGCCGGGCTTGCAACTCACCGGCGTTCTCGACGCCGCGCGCTGGAGTGGCGCTGGTTCTCTGCACATGTCGCCCGGCACGATATTCGTCCAGAACGACGCCCACTTCCTCTACGTGGGGCTCGACGTCGTCAAGGACTCCGGCAACGATCCTGGAACCGACGACTACTTCTGGCTGACCTTCGACTTCGACAAGGACAAGAAGATCACGCCGAACGTCGACGTGAACTACGGCCAGTTTCCCGGCCAGCCGAACCACATCGCGAAGCAGTTGTATCTCCGGCCGTTTGAATGGACGACGATCCTGCCCAGCGCCGGCGCGAGCGAGTGCCGGATGGGCTTCGGCGCAAGCCTGAAGTCGGCGAGCCATCACCGGATGATCGAAGTCAAGATTCCGCTGTCCGACATCGGCGGTTCGCTGAATGCGACGCCGGCCCACGTGTTCATGGGCGTGCGCGTTCACTCGAAAAAACCTGTCTTCACCATCGACGTGCCGACGGGGTTCGACGGGGATTTCTCAGCGCTGACAGAAGTGAAGCTGATGAAGGACCCGGCGGTCCAGCTCAATCAAATCCTCCAGGCCAACCCGCAGATTGCCGCCGCGATCCAGTGGCAGGCGACTGCGGGAGATCCGCTCAACGCCTACGCGCCGCCTGCGGCGGCGAACATGGTGGCGTACGCGAACTGGTCGGCCTCGCAGAAGGCCGATCTGCTCAGCGCATTTCAGGTGGCGCTGCAATGGATGTTGCAGGGTGCGCCTTCGGTGCCACCAACGAGCGACGGCCTATCGGATGCGCCGACGAACGTGGACCCGAACATCGCCTTGGACGCCGTGACGGCGTTCGAGTCGGTGAGCCAGGCCTACATGTGGAAGCTCTACGTCAATCACGTCGCGTTCAGCCTCGTGCACATGGCGAGCGGCGTGCAGAGCGGCGGCTTCTCCCTCGCGGGCCTCACGGCCGAAGAGCTTCGGTGGCTGCTGAGCAGCGCGACGATGGCGTGGAACGTCCTCGGCCAGTACTACACCACGGGGACCTATGACGCTTTCGTGCCGGCGCTCCGCGCGAACAACCTGCCGTCGTCACCGTTCGCGCCACCGCGATGGGTCTACAGTTGGTTGCGAGACAACCAACTCGTCGGCCAGACGCGGAAAGACACCATCTCGAACCTGTTGGAATGGATGCGCCAGAACATGGTGCACTTCTACGGCGCCCAGACGTTCGGCAACTGCGACGCGGTCTGGCAGTACCGCGGCTATCCGCCTTTGTCGCGGATCATCAACGGTACGACCGATGCCAACAACCCGTCGCAGGGCAAACAGCATTATACGATGGGCTGTCACGGCAGCGTCGGGTTTCTCAACGCGATGTTGCGAGTGCTGAACATCCCTGTGCTGCCCGTCTGGGTGTGCGGCCACGAGCTGGCGTATTTCCCGACGGAGGGGTTGTATCTGGACCACGGCGACGATCCCTACAACCTGAACGTCAGGACCTCCTCGCAGCCGGTCTCCCTTCTGTTGATCGACGAAGCGACGTACGCGACGCGGTTCGACCCGGATCCGACGATCAACATCCTCGCGGCCTCCGGCAATTCGTGCAACAACATTGGATTGGCGGCGCAAACGTTTCCGCAATAGGACGGCGGTCTTAGAAACGACCCGCTATTGAGCGACCGCGCTGGCCACGAGTGACGAGCTCGCACTTCTGATCTCGCGCGGTTCAGCGCGGCAAACGGCGCGAACACGGAAACACCGCCGCTCTGGCGCGTCCGTGCCCCTTCCTTGCCACTTGGCGCTGTGAGCCTGAGGGGGTCAAGAGATGAACCGGGTCCTGACGCTGCGACTGGTTGTCAGCATCGCTGCGACGAGTGCGCTTGGCGGATGCGCTTACTATGGTTGGCCCAACCGTTGGCCCTACTCGGATACCACGCCCTCGTGGGACGCGTTGCCCAACTGGAGCGAGCTGCGGCACTGGCGAGTCTCGTATGCCGGACGAGAGCCGCCGCCGACACCGATCGAAGTGATCCCGGATTCCCCGGGCGAGGGCTACGTGTGGGTCCCCGGTCACTGGCGCTGGGAGAACGACGACTTCCAGTGGGCCAAGGGCAACTGGGAAAAGCCGCCGCACAAGAATGAGGCGTGGGTTCCCGGCCGCTGGGGCTTCGATCAGTATTCCTGGTACTACATCAACGGCCATTGGCAATAGAAATAGCGCACGGCCGTGTGACGGTCGGCGCGACCGCGGCACCGCGCGCGGCCGTCTGATCCCGAACCCCTTGCGGGCATCTGGGGCGACTCCTACACTCCCATCTGACACAGAGGGGAAGGGAGCCGCGTGCGCCGAGTGTTCCGCATTCCGTTCAGCCGGTTTCGCCTCGTTCGCGAAGTCGACGACGAGATCCTGTTTCATCTCCAGTCGCGTATCGACGCGCTCGTCGCGGGAGGAATGTCGCCGACGGACGCGCGGGCGTCGGCACTGAGGCAGTTCGGCGACGTGCGCGGTGTGCGCGGCGACATGCTCGTGCTCGATCGGGAACGCGAGACGGCCGCTCGCCGTCGGCGGTTCATCGGTGAAATTCGCCAGGACGTCGCGTACGGCATCCGGACGCTCCGCCGCAACGCCGCCCTCGCCGGACTCGTGATCGGCGGACTCGCCCTCGGCATCGGCGCCAACGCGGCGATCTATTCGCTTGTGGATGCCGTCCTCGTTCGCACGTTGCCCGTCAGCCATCCGGAAGGGCTGATCATCGTCGGTGACCCGCACTATGTCGATTCACGCGGCCACGGCACACCCGACGGTCTCCTGTACTCGTATCCGTTGTATCTCGACGTCCGCGAGAACGCGAACGCTTTCGATGGGCTCGCCGCCGTCGGCGCGGCGGACCGCGTCGACGCATACATCGGCGAGTCGGCGACTGAGCCCGAGCATCCGCACGGCCGCCTCGTCTCGGGCAACTATTTCGCCGTTCTGGGCGTGCGCGCCGCCGCGGGGCGCACGCTCGACGCCTCGGCCGACGAGCCAAGCGCCCCGGCGGAGGCGACGATCAGCCACGAATACTGGACGCGGCGCTTCCATCGGGATCCGTCCGTCGTCGGGCGCGCCGTGCGCATCGACGGCATTCGTCTGACGATCACCGGCGTCGCGCAGCCCGGGTTCAGCGGCGACATCGTTGGGGAAAGAATCGACATCTGGCTGCCCGTCGGCCTTCGCGATCGTCTGCATCCGAACAACACGTGGCTCGCCGATCGCCGCATGATGTGGCTCCTGCTCATTGGGCGCGCAAAGAACGGACTGTCGCTGGCGCAGGTGCGCGCGGCGACGTCACCCGTAGTCGAATCGGCGATTCGCGCGGCGGCGAAGCCCGACGAGCTAAGCGAGATCAAGGATCGCGGCTTTACGCTCGCGTTCGCCCCCGGTGCGCGCGGGCTCTCGGGTGTGCGCGACACCTTCGGGAACCCGCTCGTCGCGCTCATGCTTGGCGTCGCGCTGCTCCTCGCGATCGTCTGCGTGAACGTGGCCAACCTCCTGCTCGCGCGCGGCGTCGCGCGCCGACGCGAGATGTCGCTGCGTCTCGCGATCGGCGCCAGCCGCGCGCGTATCGTGCGCCAACTGCTGACCGAGAGTCTCCTCCTGGCGGTGTTCAGCGGCGCGGCGGCGCTGCTCGTCGCGTGGTGGGGGAGCCACGTCCTTGTCGCGATGGCTTCGCAAGGGAATCCAATTTCGGTCTCGCTGGGTCCGACGCCGCGCGTGCTCGCGTTCACGTTCGGCCTGGCCATAGCATCGGTGTTGGTCTTCGGCCTGACGCCGGCGGTTCGCGCGTCGCGCGTCGACCTTGCCGCGACGCTGCGTTCCTCCTCACGCTCCGTGACGCACGGCGCGCGTTTTGGGTCGCTGCTAATCAGCGCGCAGGTCGCACTGTCGCTCGTATTGCTCGTCGGCGCGTCGATTCTCACGCGGAGCTTGCGGCGGACGGAATCGACCCCGCTCGGCTTCGATCGCGACCACCTGATCGTCGCCGATCTCGACGTCGCGACGCCAGGATACGCCGACGCACGACTCGCGAATGCGGTTCATGCGCTCCGGGACCGCGTCGCGGCGACTCCCGGCGTCGCCGCCGTGTCGTACTCGGCGAACGGAATCTTCATCGGCACGGAATGGCACACCGACGTTCATGTGGCCGGGCAGGTGCCGCGGACGCCAAAGGACACGGTCGCCGCGGCGGACCTGGTGGGCGCGGGGTACGCGGCGGCGCTCGGCGCGCGTCTCGTCGCGGGACGCGACCTCGATGCGCGCGACGAGGGGGTCGCGCCGCGCACCGCGCTCGTCAACGCATCGTTCGCCCGATTCTATTTCCCCGGCGCCGACGCCGTGGGCGGGCTCGCCCGCTTCGACGACTCGAGCGTGGTGCAAATCGTCGGCGTCATCGCGGACGTTCGCGGTCAGTCGCTCGACACTACGGGCGCCAACGCCGGCCGCCGCATCTACGTTCCATATCTCCATCAGAGCGGCACGACGAAGTTCAGCCAGCCCAAGCAGCTGCGGCTTCTGGTGCGGACGACGGGAGATCCGTCGGCCCTCGTCCAACCCGTGCGGCGCGCGATCGTCGAGACGGATCGTTCAGTCGCGATCGACGATCTGGAGCCCGTGACGCAGCTGATCCGACTTTCGATTCGGGACGAGCATCTCGTCGCGCGCTTGGCGACGGGACTCGGCGCGCTCGCGCTGCTGCTGGCCGCGATCGGACTCTTCGGCGTGACGAGCTACAGCATCGCGCGCCGCACGAGTGAAATCGGCATTCGCATCGCGCTGGGTGCGCGCCGAATCGACATCGCGCGAATGGTGATGCGGGATGGGCTAAGGCCCGTCGCCGTCGGAGCGGTCATCGGGGTGCCGCTGGCGATGGGCGCTGTGCGAATCCTCGAGCATCATCTAAACGACATCTCGAGCGATCCCGTGTCGCTGGCCGCGGCCGTGGCCGTGTTGTTCGCGAGCGCGGTCGCCGCGGTGTTCTTGCCGGCGCGCCGGGCGATGGGAATCGATCCGATCGGCGCGTTGCGCGAGGAGTGAGCCGGCGAGCAAGGTAGGAGGCAAGATTCGCCTCCTACCCTTGCCGACGCGCCACTACATCTTCGTGCCGTCGATTTTCAGCTTGAGCACCGAGTCGGCGCCGGCGTTGGTGTAGTGCGCCGTTGTCTCGCCGACGAATTTTCCGCCCTGCATCCTCGCCGATCCCTCGGTCCATACCTTCACGCTCTTGCGGCGCTGGCTCGAGAATTGGCCTGTCTTGAAGAGGACGCTGTCGCCCGACAGCGAGACGGTCATCGGCGCCTTCACGCCCGAGGGGAACTCGATGATCCATCCGCTCGTGTCGGCCGTGGCGGTCATCGTATACTTTGTGACCGACGTGTCCTTTCCCGACTCAGGCGTCGCGACCACGGCCCACTTTCCCGCGAAATCAGCGAGAGTGACGGCCGGCGCTGGAGCGGGAGCCGGAGTGGCCGCGGCGGCGCTCGCCGTATCTGCCGCTTTTTCACTCTTGCTGCACGCGGCGGCGAAGACAACGGCGAAACAGAGGATCGTGCAGCGTCGCATCGTTTGCATGGAAACCTCGGGAACCGGGAGTGGGTGAAAACGGTCTTCTAGACCGTTCAACATGGCACGCTCGGACGCTCGCCACCACCGGCGGAAACTCCGACCCGGCGGAGGCCGTAGAATCCATGCCCCCACGCTCGAGCCAGCCCCTCCGATGGACGCCCTCGTTCGCGACCTTCGCTACGCGCTCCGCCAACTCCGACTCTCGCCGAGCTACGCCGCGCTGGCGATCATCTCGATTGGCATCGGTATCGGTGCGACGACGACGATCTTTTCTCTCGTCGAGGCGCTCCTCCTGAAACCGGTTCCCGCGACGCGCGCGGACCGGCTCATCTATGGTTATGAGACGAGCCCCGACGGGTCGGGCTTCCATTCGTTCTCCTTCCTGCAGTACAAGGATCTCCGCGACCGGTCGCGCACGCTCACCGACCTCGCGGCGTTCGACATCACGCCGCTGAGCGTCGCTACCACCGGCGACGCGCAGATGGGCGTCGGCTTCAACGTCAGCGGCAACTTCTTCAAGACGTTCGGCGCCACGCCCGCGATCGGGCGCTTTTTTCTGCCCGAGGAGGACGCGTATCCGGACGTCGGATCGCATCCGGTCGCTGTCGTCAGCCACGATTTCTGGGAACGCCGGCTCGCCGGCGACACCGGCGCGGTAGGGCGATCGATCCGCGTGAACGGGCGCGCATTCACGGTCATTGGTGTCGCGCGACCCGAGATGTCGTCCGTGCTGTCGTTCATCAAAGCCGATTTGTGGACGCCAATCGCGATGGCGACCGTCACGAAGCCAGATCTGCGGCTCGATTCACGCGACTATAGCACGTTCCAAGTCGTCGGCCGCCTCGCCGACGGCGTCACCCGACAGTCAGCCGAGCGCGAGCTCGAAGCAATAGCGAAGCAGATCGAGGCTGATCATCCCGAGGTCACCAAAGGCCACGGCGTAGACCTGTTCCCGTATTCCGGCATGCCGCCGGAGGCGCGCAAGGGCGTGACGCTTTTTCTCGCGCTCCTCATGAGCTTCTCCCTGTTGATCCTGCTCGTGGCGTGCGGCAATCTCGCGGGCGTGATCATGGCGCGCGGAGTGCAGCGGCAGCGAGAGCTGGCGGTGCGGGTCGCGCTTGGTGCCGGCCGCGCCACAGTCGTGCGCCAGCTCGTCACCGAGACGGTCGTGTTGTTCCTCGGCGGATGCGCCGTGGCGGTCGGTATCGCAAGTGTCGCGACGCATGCTGTCGCCGCGTTCAAACCGCCGGTCGAGGTGCCGTTCGACTTGAACATCCGCGTGGACGCACGCGTTATCGTCTTCACGCTCGCGGTGGCACTGGTCGTCGGCGTGCTCTTCGCGCTCCTGCCGGCGCTTCGCAGTACCCGCCTCGGCGTGATGACGATGCTCAAGTCCGAAGGCGGCACGGCGTCGCGTCGGTCGCGCGCAAGGAACGTCGTGGTGATAGCTCAGCTTGCGTTCACGCTGCTGCTGCTCGTCGACGCGGCGCTGGTCGCGCGGGCGCTCGGCGCGGCGCTCGACGCCAATCCGGGATTCGCGATTCGGGACATGCGCGTCGCTACGACCGATCTTCAGATGCGCAACTATGGATCGGATGCCGGACGGCACTTGCTCGACCAGTGGCGTGCGGCGCTGCTCGCCCAGCCGGGCGTGCGGGCCGTGGCGTTCACGTCGCGGCCACCGCTCGGCGTCGGTAACTCGACCATGGCATTTCGGGCGACACGCGAAGCGCGTGACCGGATGACGGCCGATTTCGCCGGCGTGTCGAACGAGTATTTCAGCGTCATGGGAATTCCGCTCGTGGCGGGGCGCGCGTTCTCGACGAGTGACCGCGAGGGCGGAGAACAGGTCGCGATCGTGAGCGCCGAGCTGGCGCGGCGCGTTTATGGGTCGCCGGCGAAGGCCGTCGGCCGCACGCTAGTGGTCGGCCGGAGCTCGACAGACGGCTATTCCATCGTCGGTGTCGCCGCCGACACGAAGGTTCGATCGCTCGCCGAGTCGCCGCGTTTCATGGCGTATCTGCCGATCGGGCAGAGCCGCGTTCAAGAGATCTCGGCGATGATCCGCGGCGACGTCACGACCGCCGCGAGCGCGGCGCGAACTACACTTCGCGTGCTCGACGCCGACCTCCCGCTGATGAACAACAGCACGTTCGAGCAGTACACGTCGGTGGCGCTCTTACCGCAGCGCTTGGCCGGCGTCGTTTCGGCGACGCTCGGCCTCGCCGGCCTTCTACTCGCGGCGATCGGCGTGTACGGGATCGTGGCGTACGCCGTGAGTCAGCGTACTCGCGAGATCGGCATTCGCGTGGCCGTCGGAGCGACGCCCAACGGCGTGGCGCGCTTCATGGCCGGCGAGGGCGTGCGCGTCGCCGCGATCGGCGTCGTCATCGGACTCGTGCTTGCGCTCGGCGGGGCGCAACTCATGCGGTCCTTCCTGCTCGGCATGAACCCCTACGATCCGCTCGCGTTCGGCGGCGCGGCGGCCGGACTGCTCGTCGTCGCCGCGGCTGCGTGCGTCGTTCCGGCGCGGCGCGCCGCAAAGGTAGATCCGATCATCGCGCTCAGGGCTGAATAGGTCGCGACGAACAGCCTATGGGTGCGATTTGAGGAACGCAGGTGGAATCGGCTTGTCAGGACGCTCATTGTCCCAGAGCACACCCACGACCCACCACCTAGCGCCGTCGTTGAACAACTGAATGCTGTTGATGCCTCGGCCGGGGTGGGCGTCGGTCGAATCGCGATGCGATTCATACGTACTGAAGACCTGCATGATGTTGCCGAAGGCTTCGCTCGTGCGGGCGATCTCGCGCTCACTGAACCCGTGTCGCGGCTGGCCGGACGACGCCGCCCGCACGTAGTCGTCGACCGTCTGAACGCGGATCAACGCACTCCCGCCCGGCCGAGGCGGCCCAGCCGTCGGCATCAGACGGGCGCCAGGTACGAAAAGCGAGCGGAACCGGTCGGCGTCCTGCTTCCGATCGACCATGACGGTGTTCGCGTCGTAGAGCGCAGCGATGATCGCGTCGGCGGACGCGACGTCCGCGGGCCGAGCCGCGACGGTCGCCGACGCCGTAGCGCTCGGAACCGGCTGCGCCGAAACATCGATGATCGGGGAAAGCAACAACACGGCGAGAAATGAAACGGCAACGCATCTCATGGTAACCCCGCGGTAGCTGAACGCGCAGTCCGTGCTCCAGGTGTTTCGGAACTTACGATCTGACCGATCGCCGCAACATGGACGCACTGCATCGTCCTTTATCACCCCTTGACTGCCATGACCCGTAGGTGAGCTTTGCGCCGGTGGGGCGGCCGGGACCGCGATCAACGAGCGACGGGACATCGTGACATCAGCCACGCAACAGCGGTCGCGCCTTCCTTTCCTCTCGTTCACGACGTGGTCGCTGCTCGCATTCGGCGGCGGGTTGGCGCTCGGCATCGTAGGACACGCGTCGCCGGCAGCTCCGTTTGCGCTGCTCGGAACGATCGCCAACGTCGTTGGAGAGCTGTGGATCTCGGCGCTTCAAATGGTCGCGCTGCCGCTGGCGCTGGCGCTGACGCTCGCGGCCATGGCGAATGCGACGGCGGAGTCGGCCGGCTCTCTGGGAGCGCGCGCGGTTCTGCTGTTCGTGCTCGCGCTGACCATCGCGGCGTTTTTTTCGGCGTTCGTCACGCGGGCAGGGTTGGCCGCCGTGAATCTGCCGTCCGGCGCCGTCGCATCGTTGCCGGCTGTGCCTCTCGGCGCTGCCGCTGCGAACGCGCAACCGCCCGCCCAGGCGTGGTGGTTGGGCCTGGTTCCGAGAAACGTTTTCGCCGCGGCTGCACGGGGCGACATCTTTCCGCTGCTGCTCGCCGCCATCGTGTTCGGCATCGCCGTCGCCAAGCTCCCCGCTGAGCAGCGGCTGCCCATGACCGGCGTCTTCACGGCCACGTCGCAGGCCATGCTGACGGTCGTACGATGGCTCCTGCTCGTGACGCCCATCGGCGTGTTCACGCTCAGTTTCGTGATTGCACTGCACGCGGGCACGTCGTGGGCAGGCGCGCTGGGCGTCTATCTGCTGCTGCGCGTCGGCATCACGATG
The DNA here is from genome assembly GCA_963757185.1 of uncultured Gemmatimonadaceae bacterium. Classification (GTDB taxonomy): domain Bacteria; phylum Gemmatimonadota; class Gemmatimonadetes; order Gemmatimonadales; family Gemmatimonadaceae; genus JAQBQB01. The sequence goes on along the minus strand of CAVWQI010000009.1, from coordinate 670,987 downwards.
CTTTGCACCGGGCTCCTGTATCCGATCAGCGTGCTGTTGGGGCGCACGAGCGTTCGCGCATTCGCCCGAGCCGTGTTTCCGGCTCAAATGGTGGCGGTCAGTACACGCTCGTCGCTGGCGGCGTTGCCGGCACTCGTCGCCGGCGGGAGCGCTCACATGGGCTTCACTGTCACCGCCACGGATTTCATCCTGCCGTTGGGCGTGTCGTTGTTTCGCATCGGCACCGTCATGGCGAACCCGATCAAGTTGTTTTTCCTGGCGAGCGTTTACGGCATTGCGCTTCGACCGGAGATCGTCGTCGTGTTCATTGTGACGGAAGTGGTATTCACTCTGAGCGCGGCAGGGATTCCAAACGGCGGCGGCGCCGGCGGCGGTTTGCGCATGATTCCCGTGTTCGTGGCGGCGGGGATTCCGGTGGAGGGCGTCGTCATGCTGGAGGCGGTCGAAACCATTCCGGACATCTTCGAAACGGTGGCCAATGTCACCGGTCAAATGAGCGCCGCAACAATCCTCACGCGGGGCCCCGCTCGACTCGGCGCGCTTGCCGAGCCGCAGGTTGCATCGGCCGAGAGCCCTTCGTGATCTACTACGTGCTGCCGCGAGCCAGCCGATTCACGATGGACGAGTTCTTTTCGTTCGAGGAGCCGGCGCTCGTCGACCGATTTCGAGTAGTCGATTTCGAGCAGCTTCCCGCGATGCGCCGCTTCGAGCGCGGCACTTACGTCATCGCGGGGATCGACCAGGCCACGCCTGCGATGCGAGAGCTCATCGCGAGCCTGTGCGACCAACTCGAGGCGGCCGGCGGGTCTCGAATTCTCAACTGGCCAACACGCACGCTGGGCCGTTTCGATTTGCTCGAGCAACTGCACGCGGCGGGGCGCAACGATTTTCGCGTGGCGAGACCGGGCGACGACTTGGAAAGTTTGCGCTATCCGGTGTACGTGCGAAGCGAGCGCCAGCACAACGGCAATCTGTCCCGGTTGCTCGACACGCCGGCGGAGGTTCGCGACGCGTTGGTGGCCGCGCTACTGCACGGACGATCGCTGAACGACCTCATGGTGGTCGAATTTCACTCGACCGCCGACGCCCAGGGCGTTTTTCGAAAGTACGCGGCGTACAACCTTGGCGGGCGGATCCATGGTCGAAGTCTGAACGCCGGCCGGCAATGGATGCTCAAGCTGGAGACCGCCGATTTCACGCGCGATTTGGTGATGGAGGATCAGCGGTATGTGATGGACAATCCTCACATCGAACAGCTGGCCGAGATCTTCGCGTTCGCCGACATCGACTATGGCCAGATCGACTATTCCGTGAAGGACGGGCGCATTCAAACGTGGGAAATAAACGTCAATCCAACGATTGGCCGCGGCGTCAAACCGGGCATGGAAATGGCGCCGCGCGAATTCGCGCCCATGCGGAGCGAAACGCGCGAGTTCTTCTTCGACAAATTCCGACAAGCGTGGCTTGATCTCGATTCCGCGCCGGCAGCGACTCCGTCCGTCGAGGTCGCGTTCGACCCCGCGCTCGCGGAGGCGGCAACGCGAGACCACGTCGGCGAGGGTCGCGCCAGCCAGATCGCGAGAAGGCTGCTGCGCCCAGTGACACCGCTGCTCATGCCCGTGGCTTCGCGGCTATTGGCGCGATTCGCCATTCGCCGGCAAGCGAAGAGCCTCGGCCCCAAGACGATCAGCGACGGTGCGATGCCGAAGTGACGCGCGGCTCACTCCTGACGCACGACAAGCGCTGGATCCACTGACGTCGCCCGTCTCGCCGGCACCAACATCGCCACGCTTACGGCGCCGGCCAATGCAAGCCCGGCCACGACGAAGGCGATCGGGTCTGTGATCCGAACCGGAAACTCCTGCGCGAGCAATCGATCCGACTCGACCGCCAGCCCCGTCGCGAACAAGGCGCCGACAATCAGGCCGATCACGACTGGCCGCGCGTTCGGCGCGACCATCGCCCGGTAGATGTCCATCCGACGCGCCCCGAGCGCGAGCCGAATCCCCATCTCCTTGAGCCGCCGCCGGGCCGCGAGCGCGACGACGCCGTACACGCCGACAATCGCCAGGACCGCCGTGATCGCCGCCATGATTCCGACTACTTCGCCAACGCGCTGAAACGCGTCGGTCAGCTGCGAGAGCTGCTGGTCCACGGTCGTCGGTGCGGCGACGGCGCCGGCGAACCGTTCGCCTACCAGCGACGCGACGCGCCGCTCCACGCCGACGCGGCCGCCCTCGACACGGAGGAACGGTTGATAGAGCCGCGAGTCCGGCCGCCACGGCGTATAAACCATCAGAGCCTGCACCGGTTCGGCGATCTCGCTCGTCGCATCGGCCGCGATGCCGACCACGTCGAGAGTGTGCGTCGCGTCTATCGCGAGACGCTTGCCGAGCGGATCCGCGCTTCCCCACCATTCTCGGGCTGCTTCGCGCGAGAGAATCACCGGACAGACCGCCGCCGCGCAGTCGGCGTCGGCCGTCGTGAACGCGCGCCCTCGCTCCACGCGGATGCCGAACACGTCGAAGTACGCCGGCGACACCTCGATCGACGGCATCACTCGGCGACCCTTCTCCGTGGTCGTCAGCTCGATGCTCCCGGTCCCTTCATCGCTCACCGGCCCCGCCGTGGCGAACGCGACGCCGCGCACGCCGCTCACCGTCTCCAGCGCTCGCCCGAGGTCGTCGTGGAAGCTCCGCCATCCGCCCGTCGCGGGCTGTGGCACCCGCAGCGTCGTCGCCAACACGTGGCGCGCGTCGAATCGCGGCGGCGAATTGGCGATCCGCTCCGGGAGCCGAGTGAGCGCGATCGTCGCGACGAGCAGCGCGGTCGCTCCTCCGATCTCGGCGCTCATGAGCGCGTTGGCCCGTCTCGCCCGGCCGCCGGTTCCATCGGGCATTCGACGCAATGTCGAATTGAGATCGAGCGAGAGGACCGCGCGGATCGGCGCGTTCGCCGCGACGAGCGCCGCCAGCACCGTCGTGACGAGCAGGAACACGAATACGTGCCAATCCGGGGCGAGCGAGAAGTTGATCGGGCGCTGGACGATCCACGCCATCAGCATGCCCGGTAGCCGAAACGTCAGCCCGCACGCGGCCGCGCCGGCCACGCCGGCGAGGATCAGCGACTCCGTGCCCAGCATCGCCGCCAGACGCGGCGCGCCGGCGCCGAGTGCCATGCGGAGCGCCATCTCCGTGCGCCGGCCGTCCGCGATCGCGAGCAGGATCGACACAACGCTCGCGCAGGCGACGAGGGCGAGACATGCGAGACCCACGAAGACGACCGCGACGATTCCGCTGACGATGATTCCATTTCCCGGTTTGGCGACGAGCGAGCCGTTCGTGACGAACACCGCGGTGTGCCGGCCTGGGGTCGCGTTGTCCTGCTGCGCGGCGATCACTCGCGCCTCGACGAGCACGTCACCACGCGTCGCTCCCGGTGACAGACGGCCGTCGAGAAAGAGCGACATCGCGTTGGGCGACGCCGGGTCGTCGGGGCCGAGCTGAAGGCGGCCGCGCAGCGTAAAGGGAAGCCAGAGCTGGTCGTCGGACGACGCGCTGCCGAATGTCGGCGCGACGCCGATGATGCGGATCGTCTGCCCATTGATCCGCAGCACCCGGCCGACGGCGCCCGGATCCGCGCCGAACGCGGAATGCCACAGGTCGTTGCCGATGACCGCGACCGGTGCGCGAGAATCGCAGTCTTCACGCTGGAGCACTCGGCCCGCGATCGGTCGAACCGGTCCGTATACGTCGAAGAAGCCGCACGTAACGAGCGCGCCGGGGGTCGGCTTCGCCCCGGACGACAGCGCGAGCTGCACGTGCTGCCACCCGGTGATCGGCGACAGCGACCGCATCTGGCGCGCGAAGGCGAGGTAGTCGCCGAGAGTCACGGAAGCGGGAAACGACGGTCCGCTCGTGTCAGAGCGGTACGAGGCAAAGACGCGCGTGAACGAGGCCGCGTCGTGGTCCACCCGTGCCCGGAAGGCGAGCGCGTTCAATACCGAGAACACCACCGCGCTGATGCCCAAGCCGAGCGTAAGTGTCGTCACGACGATCAGCGATTGGATCGGGTGATGCGCGAGGCCGCGCGCCGCGAAGGCGACGTTGGCGCGGAGCTCGTCCCAGGCGCGAAGTCCGCGAGCATCGCGGGCCGCGTCCTTTTTCGCCTCGATCCCGCCGAACTCGACCCGAGCCGCGCGTTCGGCGAGCTCTCGCGAGAGTCCGCGCCGCTCGAGGTCGTCCGCGCGATGTGCGATGTGGCTCCGGAATTCGTCGTCCATGTCGCGCTCGAGCGTGCGCCGGCCGGCGAGGTGGCGCAGCGCAATTCGCGCGCGAACGATCACAGCGACGACCGCGGCGATCACAGCGACTCCGTCGTGGCGCGCAACGCGGCCGTCATGCCGGCGACGATCTGCTCCCAGCTCGAGCGCTCGTCGCGCAGCTGTTTGCGCCCGGCGGGCGTGAGCGAGTAGAACTTCGCGCGCCGGTTGTTCTCCGACGTGCCCCACTCGGTGTCGAGCAGCGCGCGCCCCTCGAGACGGTAGAGGGCGGGGTAGAGCGTGCCTTGCTGGACCGGCAAATGCCCCCGCGAGATTTGCTCGATGCGGAGGAGGACCCCGTACCCGTGCTGCGGGCCGAGAGACAGGGCCTTGAGAATCAGAAGATCGAGCGTGCCAGGAAGCAGGTCGACGGACGCCACGGGATACTTCTCTCCTAGGAAGACCAGGAGAGAGTAATTCCACTCTCCTAGGCCGGCAAGGAGAGCGTGGGTCGGCTGGCCGGCGGCCCCTTTCCAACGAGACCGCCGGCCTTCACCTCGGGCTACCTACCGCCAGTGGCCGTCCCGATAGAACCAGCCGTGGCCGTCGTGATCCCAGCGGCCCGGGACCCACACGGAGTACCCGCGCGCCGGAACCGTCCAGGAGCCGGGGACCCAAAGGTATCTGTCGGAATGCCAGCCCCAGTGTCCACCGATCCACACGTAGTTGAACCCGGGCGAGGCTGGAATCGTTTCGACCGGGGTCAGGGGCGGTTCATAAGTGCCATACGCGACCCCTACTACGGGTTGCGGGCTCGAATAGCATGCGCCGAGCGCGCCGCCGACGACGAGGCCGGCGATCAATCGCAGGGTTGAGAGTCTTGTCATTGGTACCTCCATCACGTGCTGCTAGAGTTCAGGCGCGTTGTCGGGCAGTCGCTGGGGCTGAGTCTGACCTCACGCGAAGACGGTCTTCGCCGTGGCCACCCCAGGCCGCAACGACTCCGGCATGCGCCGCTTACCACCTCACATGGCAAGGAAGGGGCGACGACGGAGCGGCGACGCATTTCTTTCGGCTCAGGCCGTCCGCATTCAGGGCGGATTGCGGTTCCCGCCCCCCTGCAAGCGCCGGCACGCTACAAACTGAGCCTTGCACCGTTCACGACGTCTACGAGATCATGTGGAGCGTGTCCGCTCCAGCTGTCCTGCGGCGTAACGTATCTCTGGGCCCCTCGCGGGCGCGGACCGAGTCATATTCGAAGGGTGCGCCCCACATACTCACGCAGCCGGCATGAGCCTCAATCAGCTCAGATGGATTGATCTTCCACGCTTCGCGGACGAGCGCGGGATCCTGACCTCGTTGGAGGTCGTGCCGTTCGACGTCCGCAACGTGTTTTTTCTACACTCCGTCGTGAGTGAGCGCGGCGGACACGCGCACCGCAATACGCGCCAGCTCATCGTACCGGTGGCCGGATCGTTCCGCGTCCACGCGTCCGATGGAAGGGACTCGGTGGCGTACGAGCTCTGCCAACCGGGCAGAGCGCTCTACATTCCGCCGATGCATTGGCTGCGCTTACACGACTTCACGCCCTCGGCCGTTTGCCTCGTGCTGACGGATGCCGCGCACGACGACGCGGACTACGTCCGCGACTGGAACGAATTCCTCGCGCTGAGCCGCACCGAACGCATCGCGCTGTGACCGGAAAGCGAGTCGCCGTGCTGGGGGCCGGGATGCTCGGCGCCTGTACCGCGCTCGAGCTGGCGCGACGTGGCCAGGCTGTGACGCTCGTCGACCGCGCGCACGACGTCATGCAGGGCGCCAGCCGATGGAACGAAGGGAAAATCCACCTCGGCTTCCTGTATCCCGCCGACCCTTCGTTCAACACCGCCGCCCGGCTGATCCCCGGAGCGCTCGCGTTCACCGGCATCGTCGAACGGTTGACCGGCTGTCGCCTCGACGCGCTAGCCAGTGATGATGATATCTATCTCGTCCATCGAGACTCCGTAGTCGACGCGCGCACGTTCGGCGCGTACGCGGGTACGATCGCCGGCATGGCTCGCGACGCGGCGCGAGGAGCCGAGGGCGCGGGCTATCTCGCCGATTTGCGGAGCGCACGCGTTCAGCAGCTCGCGGCGTCCGAACTCGCCGACGTGACGGCATCAGACGACATCGTCGCGGGGTTTCGCGTGCCGGAGCGGTCCGTGTCCACCGTGCCCGTCGCCGACATGATCGCCGCGGCGGTTCGCGCCGAGCGGCTCATCGAGCTTCGAACCGGCGTCACGGTGCGAGCCGTACGGCGCCGTGACGACGGCCGGTTGGACGTAATCGTCGACGCCGCTGACGGCGAGTTCGCTCGATACGACGCCGTCGTCAACGCGCTTTGGGAGGGACGGCCGGCGGTGGACGCGACGCTGGGGATCACGCCCCCGGCTCCGTGGTCGCACCGCTTTCGAGCGGCGATCTATGCGAAGGCCGGAGCGTCCGCCGTGCGCAACGCCACCGTGTGCACCGGGCCCTTCGGTGACGTGAAGCAGTATGCGGACGGGCGAATGTACCTCTCGTGGTACGACGCCGGATTGTTGGCCGAAGGGAGCGAGCTCGCGCCTCCTTGTTCAGAGGGTAAATCGTCGGCCGGCGCGCTGGACGACGTGCGAACCGGCACGCTCGCGGCGCTGGCGAATTTCTTCCCGGAGGTCGCTCGCCTGGGCGCGTCGGCGGAGTCGATCGAGGTCCACGCCGGTTGGGTCTACGCGATCGGCCGAGGATCGCTGTCCGATCGGGCCAGTGCACTGCACCGGCGCGACCAGTTCGTGCTCACGGCCGATCGCGGCTACATCTCCATCGACACGGGGAAGTACTCGATAGCGCCCTGGCTCGCGGAGCGAGTAGCGCTCACAGTTTGCGCTTGATGAACTGACGCAGGCGAGCCGATAAGGGGAGCGCGGCGTCGATTTCGCGCTGCAGCTTTTTCATCTCGGGCTCGCCGGCGACGAACGCGTCCCACTGGGCGAGCGGCCACGGGTCGCGGGCTCGATAGCGGGTCTCGATCGCGCCCCATCGCATTTCCGACGCGGACGTGCGCAGTTGTCCCTCGAGGTCCACCGCGGGTGAGAGCGCGGCAGCGACTCGGCGAATGTTCTCGAACCCCGGCGCGCGCGCGAATTGGAGCCTGCGCCGCAGCTGTTGGAGGCCGGCGCGAAAGGCACGTCGTGGATCACGCCGTATCGCGGCGCTGATCGACGCGTCGTGCACGCGGAAGGTGAGCAGGGGCTCGGCGGCGAAAGAGATGCCTTCACGGCTGCCGACGCGAGTCCAGAAGTCGAGGTCGGGGAAGGACGAAAACGCCGGATCGAACGAGCCGTACTTCGCGAAACAGTCGCGATGGATGAAACCCGAGCTCGTCGGCCCGATGAAGTTGGCCATCGGCCGCCGAAGTATCGCGGCGCAGACGGCGTCCGCGTCGGCGAAGTCGCCGGGCAGCTCGCTGGCAAGGGTCGGATTTTGCTCGTACCACGCGCGCACGTCCGGATCGATGCCGCTCTCGAACAAGAGGTCGTGCCAGCAGATGACCAACGGTCCTCGCGCCGAGGCGTCGAACATGCGCGCGAGGCACGTCGGCGCCATGACGTCGTCCTGATTGAGAGTCTTGATCCATTCTCCGCGCGCGTGCGCGAGGTAGACCTTCGCGTTGGCGGCGCCTGACCCCGCCCGCTCGGAGTTCCGGATCGCCCGGACCCGTTCATCGGATCGAGCAAATCGCTCCGCGATGTCGAACGATTCGTCCGTCGAACAGTCGTCGACGACCACGACCTCGAAGTCGTCGAACGTCTGCGCGACGGCGCTGTTCAGAGTCTCAGCGAGAAACGCAGCGCCGTTGTACGTCGGGATGCAAACGCTGACGCGCGGGGGGCGGACCATGGCACAAACGTACGGCGGCCGGGACTGGTTAGAAACGCGAGATCTGAAAGGCGAGAGGACGGTGGGACACGGGGCAAAAACTTCTTTACCGCTCGCGTCCTGCCCGCTCTGACAGGTTGGGCTCGGCCGTTGCAACACTGGCCGGCATGGCGACTCGCCGCCTGAATCGGGCACGACTTCTTCGACCCTACTGGCCGCTGCTCGCCGTCGCGTTCACCGCGATGCTCGTCGAAGCAGCGATGGGCCTGGCAGAGCCGTGGCCGCTCAAGGTCATCTTCGACTACGTGCTCGGCACGAAGCGAATGCCAGACTGGCTCGCCGCGCACGTCGGCGACGCCAACAAGATCGGCGCCCTCGACGTCGCCGCGCTCGCCGTCATCGTCATCGCCCTCATCGGCGCGGTCGCGTCGTACTTCGACGACTTCCTCGCGACGACCGTGGCCAAGCGCGTCGGCTTCGACTTACGGCATCTGCTCTATCATCACGTGCAGCGGCTGTCGCTCTCGTTCTACGACAAGCGCCAGACCGGCGATATGATCGTGCGGCTGACGAGCGACATCGACTCGGTCGAGAGCTTCGTCGCGTCGGCGATGCTCGGCATCCTGTTCGACGTCCTCACGATCGTCGGGATGATCGTCGTGATGTTCTACCTGAACGCGCGCTTCGCGCTGATCGGCCTCTCGGTCGCGCCGTTCCTCTTCGCGATGATCTACGGCTTCACCCGGCGGATCAAGCGCGCGTCGCGCGACGTCAAGAAGAAACAGAGCGAGCTGGCGTCGGTGGCGCAGGAGTCGATCTCCTCGGCGCGGGTCGTCAAGGCGTTCGCCGGCGAGAAGCTAGAAGAGAAGCGGCTCGACAAGGAATCGCAGGCGATCGTCGACTTGAGTCTGCGCGCGCGAAGCCTCAAGGCGAGACTCGGGCCGCAGGTCGACGTCCTCGTCGCCATCGGTACGTGCGTCGTGCTCTGGTTCGGCGTCCGACTCGTGCTCGACGATGGGCTGACCGCGGGCGCGCTTCTCGTCTTCGTGCTCTATCTCGACAAGATGTACAAGCCGATGAAGGACCTCTCGAAGATGAGCGACACACTCTCGATGGCCTCGGTGAGCTTCGAGCGCGTCGGCGAACTGCTGTCGGTCGACAGCGAGGTGCGCGAACGGCCCGACGCCAAGCGCGCACCTCGTTTCAAGGGCCGCATCGAATTCTCCCACGTCGCGTTCGGCTACCGGCCCGATGGTCTGGTGCTGGAGGACATCGATCTCGTCGTTGAAGCGGGGCAGCGCGCGGCCCTCGTCGGCCACACCGGCGCCGGCAAGTCGACGCTGATCGGCCTCATCCCGCGGCTCTACGATGCGTTACGCGGAGAGATCACGGTCGACGGCCAGGACATTCGTCTTTTCACGCTCGAGTCGCTCCGCAACCAGATCAGCTTTGTTCTCCAGGACGCGTTGCTGTTCCATGCGTCGATCGCGCAGAACATCGCCTACGGCAAGCCGGGGGCGACCCAGGGCGAGATCATCCGAGCCGCGACGATGGCCAACGCCGACGAGTTCGTCCGCCGCATGCCCGAGGGATACGACTCCGTCCTCGGCGAGCGGGGTCAGACGCTCTCGACCGGCCAGCGGCAACGCGTGGCGATCGCGCGGGCGATCATTCGCGATGCGCCGATCCTGCTCCTCGACGAGCCGTCGGCGGCGTTGGACGCGGAGTCGGAGGCGGCCGTGTTCGACGGGATGTCGCGCCTGATGAAGGGAAGGACGTCGATCACGATCGCCCACTCGCGGGCGACGGTGGAGCGCGCGGACATGATCTTCGTGCTGGACGGCGGTGTCATCGCCGAGCGAGGGACGCACGAAGAGCTCATCGCCGAACGGGGCGTGTACGCGAGGCTGTTCGATACGCAGCTGCGAGTGTAGCGCTACTGCATCCTCGTTCCTTCGATTCTCTGCTTGAGTAACGAATCCGCGCCGGCGCCCAAGTAATGCGCGGTGCCGACGCCGACGAGCCTGCCGCGTTCGAGCCGAACCCACCCGTCGTTCCACACCTTCGCGTTCTTTCGCCGCTGACTCGCGAACTCGCCGGTCTTCACCATCACGCTGTCGCCGGCCAACATCACTTGCAGCGGCGCTTTCACACCTGACGGGAACTCGATCATCCAACCGCTGGTATCGGCGGTCGCGATAAGGGTGTACTTCACGGTCGTCGTGTCCTTGCCCTCCAGCGGCCTCGCGGCCATTTGCCATTTGCCGGCGAATTCGGCGAGCGTTGTCATTGCGGGCGGCAGAGAAGCGGCGGGGCCTTGCCTGGTGGTGTCCGGCGTGCCCCGATCGCGCTTGGCGCACGCGGCAATGCAGAGCAGAGCGGCGAGCGCGATCATGCTTCGGCGCATGACGGACATAATGCCTCTGGGTTGGCGGCGGAATTCGGGAGAGAGGCTACGCCCGGACGATAGGCCGGCGCTGTGACCTGTCAAGTTTCTGTGTCGGCTATGGACAGAGCGTACATAGCTCCGTATCGTCGGTCATGCCACGCCGGACCCGCGCCGAGTTCGAGCCGCCGCTTCCCTCGGACGTTCTACTCATTCTCCTCGCGCTCGCCAGCCGGCCGATGCACGGCTACGCCATCATCCAAGACGTCGGTGCGCGGACGGACAACTCCGTTCAACTCCAGACCGGCGCGCTGTATCGATACCTTCACCGCCTGCTCCGCGGCGGGTTGATCACAGAGTGCCCGGCGCCAACAGACGTTGCCGCCTCGGGCCCGCCCCGCCGGTACTACAAGGTGACGGCCAGCGGCGAGACGCTTCTTTCGGCCGAAGTCGAGCGGATGGCGCTCCTCGTAAGGGCCGCGAAAGCCACCGCGGGCGGACGGCGCCCGCGCCTCGCATGATCGAGCGCATCTACCGGGCGTTGCTGCGCCTCTTCCCGCGCGACTTCCGAGAGCGCTTCGGCGACGAGATCGTGGCCACGGCCGCCGAACAGTCAAAGAACGCGGTCGGCGTCCGCGCGCAGTGGCGCGCGCTCGTCGATGCCGTCGCGACGGCGAGCCGGCTTCACGCCGACGCGCGCGCCGACGGACGAACAGCGCCGAGTGAGACACGGAGACGGACCATGGAATTCATCCTTCAAGACCTCGCTTTCGCACTTCGCAGTTTGAGGCGCGACCGGACCTTCACGGCCTTTGCCGTCGCGACGCTCGCGCTGGGCATCGGCGCAAACGCGGCGATGTTCGGTATCGCCGATCGTCTGCTCGTCCGCGGCCCCGACCACGTGCTCGATCCGGGTCGCGTGGTCCGTCTCTACATGGATGCGCGCGGGAGCGGAGGACGCGAGTACACGGCCGACACCTTCGGCAACGTCACGCTCGATCTGATGCGCGAGCGGACGCGTGTCGCCGACCGGGAAGGGATCGCCGGCTACACGAACAGCGTTCAAACGCTCGGCAGCGGACCGAGAGCTCGCGCGATCCACGTCAGCTTCGCGTCTGCCAACCTCTTTCCGATGCTCGGCGCATCGGCGGCGATCGGGCGCTTCTACAATGAAACCGAAGATTCCCCCGACGTCGCCCAGCACGTCGTCGTGATCGGCATGGCGCTTTGGCGCGGCCAGCTTGGCGGCACGGAGGACGTCATTGGGCGGCGGCTGACCATCAACGACGAGGAGTACACCGTCATCGGCGTCGCGCCCGCGGGCTTCACCGGCGCGGAGCTCGGACCGGTCGATGCGTGGGCGCCGCTCGACCTCATCGGGCCGCGCGTCATCGATTCCTGGCGCACGGGATGGAACGGTCAATGGTTCAAGATCGTGATGCGGCTGCGCCCCGGCGTGACGTTCGAACAGGTGGCGGCGGCTACGACGGCCGCGCATCGCGCCGCGTATTCCGGCGACGAGAAGGGCGTGGCGGCCGGCAGGCTGCGCGTGGCTCCGCTCTCGGCCAACGACGACGGCGTCGAGGCGACGGACGTGACTATCGTGCGGTGGCTCGCCGCGGTGGCGCTGGTCGTTCTCCTCATCGCGTGCGCGAACGTCGTGAATCTGCTGCTCGCGCGCGGCGCGCACCGCGGGCGCGAGTTGGTCATACGCGCCGCGCTCGGCGCGTCCCGCGCGCGCCTCGTACGACTCATGCTGCTCGAGTCGATGCTGCTCGCCGTTGCCGGAGGTCTCTTGGGCATCGGGTTGGCGTACGCGATCGGCGGCTCGGCGCGACGCCTTCTGTTCGCCGGCGTCGACTGGCCGGCGAGTCCGATCGACCTTCGCGTGCTGCTGGCTGCCGGGATCGTCATCGTCGCGACGGGATTCGTCGTGGGACTGATCCCGGCGGCCAAGGCGAGCAAATTCAGTGTCGCGGCCTCCCTCAAGACGACCGCTCGCGATGGTGGAGTGCGACACGGCACGCTCCGCGTTGGCCTCACCGTCGCGCAGTCCGCGCTCTCGGTGGCGCTGCTCGTTGGCGCGGGTTTGTTCGTCCGCAGTCTCTGGAACGTGCGAACGCTGCACCTGGGGATCGACGCCGATCGAATTCTGCGGGTCGAGGTGAACCGTCCGGCAATCGGCAAGATTCCGGACGGGCCCGCGCGAGATGCCGAACGGACGCGTCGACGGTCCTTCTATGGGGATGCGGCCGAGCGGATCCGCGGCCTGCCGGGAGTGCAGCATACGGCGGTGAGCGTCGGGCTGCCGTTTTCCTATCGTTTCGGTGTCTCCGTCCGCCCGACGGGGATGGACTCGATGCCGCGCGTAGCCAGCGGCGGCCCGAGTGTGAGCGCGGTGAGCTACGACTATTTCGCGACGGTCGGGACACGGATCGTCGAGGGGCGCTCGTTCACGCCGGCGGATCGCGCGGGGTCGGAACGCGTCGCCATCGTGAGCAGCCTGATGGCGCGAACGGCTTGGCCCGGCAAGCGAGCGGTCGGACAGTGTCTTCAGGTCTTCACCGATTCGCTGCCGTGCACGCGCGTCGTCGGCGTCGCGGAAGACACGCATCGCGCTCGATTGCGCGAAAACCCGCCGATGCACTTCTACGTGCCGCTGGGCCAGGAGGTCGGGATCGGCGGTTCTGCCCTCCTCGTTCGCGGCGTCGGATCGCCGGCAACGTTGATCGGCGACGTGCGAAAGGCGCTGTTCGGGATGGATCCGACAATAACGTTCGCGACGCTAGCGCCGGTCCAGGATCTCATCGACCCGCAGGTCCGCCCCTGGCGTCTCGGCGCCATCGTCTTCGCGCTCACCGGTGCCCTCGCGCTGCTCGTCGCGGCGATCGGCATCTATAGTGTGACTTCCTACTTCGTGACGGAGCGCAAGCACGAAATGGGGATCCGCATCGCGCTGGGGGCGGGCAGCGGTCGCGTGATCGCTCTCGTCGCGCGCGGCGCGATGGGCATGGCGCTCGTCGGCGTGGCAGTCGGCGTCGGGATCGCGTTCGCTGCGGCGCGCTTCGTTCAGCCGCTCCTGTTCGACGAGAGCGCATACGACCCGGCGATCTTCGTCGCAGTGGCGGCGTTGCTGTCGATCGTCGCGCTCGCAGCCAGCATCATACCGGCAACGAGCGCTGGGCGAATCGATCCACTGGACGCTCTGCGCGCGGAATAGGCGTCGGCCTTCCTCGACTTGACTCGGCGATTCCGCCGAGCGTATGCTCGGCGAGGGCCTTCGCGTTGCGATGATGTGGTTCGCAATCGCGTGGCGACGGTCGGCCGGTCGCGAGGTGTCACCTTCGGCGCATGCTCGCGACGCCCCCTCCGCCGAGGAAGGATGGATCATGCCCGTGGCGACGAAGACGAAAGTCTGGACGCTGGAAGAGGTCCACAGCTTGCCGGACGACGGCAACAAGTACGAGTTGGTCCGCGGGGAGCTGTTCGTGACACCCCCGCCCGGCGGCACGCATGAGACGATCCTCGTGCGTTTGTCGAGAATCCTCGATCCGTACGTCGAAGGCCAGGAGTTGGGATTCGTCTTTCACCCGCGGTCCGTGATGCGCTTCGAGGGTTCCGAGGTCGAACCGGACCTCATGGTGCGCGGGCTGTGGACCGGCCCCGACCGGAGCTGGGACAACGCGCCGATTCCGATCTTGATCGTAGAAGTGTTGTCGGCATCGACCCGTCGGCGCGATCAGAACCAGAAGAAGGATCTCTACATTGACGCGGGGATCGACGAGTATTGGATGATCGATCCGGAGCGGCACGCGGTGATCGTCGTGCGGCCGGAGGGGACCGAAAGAACGGTGACGGATATCCTCACCTGGAGCCCGCCGGGGTCCTCGTCTCCCCTCGAGATTCGCGTCGCCGATCTCTTCGCTTGAGTCGACCGCTCTTAGTTGTTCGAGCGGATGCGCAGCTCGATGATCTCCAGGGCGTCGGCGCGCAGCCGCAACCGCATCTCAGCGACGCGGGATGGGCAGCAGTTGGCGTCTTCGCGCGAATAGACCGCGGCACTCGCGTGCAGTGTCAGCGGGTCGACATGGGACCCGTGGTTGATCGCGCCCGGAAACCGGCGATTCAACGAATCGAGGAAGGACAGACGCACGACCCGCCAGCGGCCGCCGCGATAAGTGAAGAAGCTCTGTCCACAGCCGCCGGTGCCGTTCACGCATTCATCGATGGATACGAGTATCCCACCGTTCGCGGCGACGACTCGAGGCGTGACGGAGCGGAGTTCCTCCGGCTCGAAACGATAGTGCCACACCGGTGACAAGAGTGTGTCGTCGATCGCACGGAAGAGAACCAACTCAGACTCGACGACGGTATCCGCCAGGCCCTTAGGCGGCTCGTTGAGGAGCCAACGCCGGCTGGCTAGCGAGGAATACCAGCGCGCGCCGCCGGCGCCGCCGAGAGGCGTGAAGCCAAGCGAGACGCACGCGCCGATTTGATGAACGTCGGACGCGTACGTGCGGTCGCCGAGCTCGAGACATCCCCGCCGTGCCGACGCGATCGGCACGGCCTCGCTCGTGAGGAAGCGGCCCGGTGTCTCCAGTGAGGTCTGCGCGCCGATGGCCGTTCCGTGAGCGACCAGGAAAAGGACGGCAGCGAACGGGGCGAGGCAACGCGGCGATTGACCGGTGCTCATTTGAGTTTCACCAAATCGCAGATCGAGCCTCACCTGCCGAAGCTGCCGTTGATCGCCCCTGCGGACACTCCGATGCGCACCATCGAGCGGCTCTGGTCGAAATACGTGTTGTAATAGTCCTGACCCCAGTATCCGCTCAACAGCCACGCGATCTCGCGCGCCCAGCTCGGTCGGTAGATGATGTTCGTCGTGAGAGGCAACCTGCCGCGACCGTGAAACGGTACGGCGACGTCGCCGGCGAGGTAGGTCACCGCCACGTCCAGCGAGAGCGCGTCCCATTCGCCGTTGCGGTTGTGCGCGCCGCGGTGGCTGAAGTTGAAGCCGGCGTGCGGGCGCAGGTGGCTGTAGTGCACGTTCGACTCTTCGTCGTACCAGCCCTTTGGATGCCACTCGACCGAGGATCGGACGGTCAGCGTCGCGTTCCACCCCATGGCGACGCCCGTCACCCCGCCGTACTCGAGAAAATTGGTCGAAAAATTTCCCGTCTCGTGGTTGACCGAACCGTCCGGGTTGAGAAATGGCCCGCTCTGCCCGTTCGAGTGGTGGCTGAGGGTGAGGTACATGAAGCTCGCCATGGAGTCCCTCACGTTCTTGACCGTGGGCTCGGCGAACAGATAGGCCGTGATGCGCGGCATGTAGCTCGGCGTCTTCACGGGGACCGAGTTCTCAGCGAACATGCGCATCACGACCTTGGGGGTCATCACGAGCGCGACGTTCTTGCCCGGTGTGACGAGCGAAAACGCCGGGGCGATGTTCCCCTCGAAGATGAGGCGAGGTTGGCTGCCGGTGACCGAGGTGCTCGTAATGTAGGAATGCTCGAACTGCGCCCGCATGACTTCGGCCTCGAAGTGGCGCATGCAGGATCTGACCGAGTCGGTCAGCGAATCAACCTTGATCTCGGTCTCGTGCGCACCGCAGATGATGGCGGGCGTCGTCTGTCCGTGAGCGACCCGAGCAAAAGGTCCGAGGGCGAGAGCGACGAGAACAACGAATCGATGGCGCATGGGCATTCCCCAGGGATCGATGTCGGATACTCATAGAAAATCTCTCCAATCGTCCGGGGCAAGGGCGGCGGCGCGTTCTTAGCGGCGGCAGCCGTTCGCTATCGCAGCTTCTTTAGCCAGCTCACCACTCCCGGCCCGACAATCTTTCGCACGGTTTCTCGCGCGAGACTTTTCGCGCGTACGCCCGCGATCGTTCCGGAGTCGCCGACGGCAACCTCGATCAGCGTCGGCCCTTTCTCATTGAGCGCCTCGGCGATCGTCGTCGCGAAATCGCCTGCTGCGGCACGGTAGCGCGCGCCGACGGACTGCGCGAACTGCTCGAGGTCCGGGACGAGCAGCTCGACTCCGCTGGCGCGCCCGAACTCCTTGAGCTGCTGAAGGCGAATCAGATTGAGCTGCCCATCGTTGAATACGACGACCACGACGGAAAGCTTCTCGCGGACGGCCGTGAGCAGCTCGAGTCCCGTCATGGTGAGTCCGCCGTCACCCATGACGACGACGACGGCGCGTGTCGGCGCGGCGAGCTTGGCGCCGATCGCGGCGGGGAGACCAAAACCCATCGACTGGAAATCGCTCGGGTAGAGGAGCCCTCGCGGCGAGAGCACGTCATAGTGCCGCCGGGTCAAGACCTGGTGCAGCCCGGAGTCCGTGACGAGAAATGCGTCGCGTGGGATCGCCACGCGTAGAGCAGCGAAAAACGCGGCGGGTGTTTCCCCTTCGACGATCGGCTCCGGCGGATCGGTGGGCTTGTCGTCGCCGAAGCGTTGTCGCCACTCTGACACCTCGCTCGCCGACCAGGTGGAGGCGAAACGCGGTGCCGCGCCGGCGAGACGCTCGAGTGCTCGCACCGGCGACGCGTGGGCGTACGCGCGCGCGGAGTAGCCGTGCGGCAGCGTGCCTCCCGTATCCGACACGCAAACGACGCGTGCGGTCGCGAGGGCGAGTCGGAAGCCGGCCGTCGCGACATGCGTGAGTCGTGTGCCGATGACGACGACGAGGTCGGCTACCGAGATGAGCTCCTGGATCTTCGCGAACGCGGTGCGCTGCTCGTCGCAGCACAACGTCCACGCGTGGTCTTCCGGCACCACGCCGCGCGCGGGCGCGGGCACGAGCACCGGCACGCGTCCCGCCGTCGCCACGTTGGCGAGCGCTTCGGCCGCGTCGCCGCAATCGCAGGCGACGAAGAAAAGAGGGCGTCTTGCCGCGGCGACTGCCTCGACGAGCTCGTCCAGCGACCGATCATCCATCGTACCGTCGCGCGGCGCGCTCGTGGTAACCATTCGATCGGTCGGCGAATCAGCGGCCCGTTCCCTCAGCGCGCGGGCAGTGATTTCGACGAAGACGGGGCCAGGGTCGGGCGCGGCCGCGAGCGCCAGCGCTTCGTGAACGACGCTCGCGACCTGCGCCCGTTCGTTCGCGCGCAGCACGCCCTTGACGATCGGGCGCGTGAAAGCCGCCTGATCGAATGCCTGGAACGACGGCTCGCCCGTCGGCCCAGTCGCCGGCGGAACGGTGAAATGGACGAGCGGAACGCCGTCGAGCTTCGCCTCGGCAAGGCCGGCCGGCGCGAACGCGACCCCGGGGCCGGAGATCGTGATCAATACTCCCGGCTTTCCCGACGCGCGGGCGTAGCCGTTCGCCATGAACGCGGCGGCCAACTCGTGCGTCGGCACGATCGAACGAATCCGGCTCGAGCGCAGCGCGTCGTAGATCTCGACCGTCTGCGTGCCGGGCAGACCGAATACGCACTCGACACCCTCGCGCTCGAGCGCGTCGCACAAGGCCTCGGCCCCGGTGCGAAGATTCAAGCGCTTTCTCCGTCCCCGCCGCGACGTACGAGGCGCTTCACCAGCGCGCGGGCGCTGCCGCGCGCGCGCGCGACCGCGGTGTCGGCGCGTTCGTTCCAGACGTGGCGGCGAGAGCGCGGACTCTGAAGCACCAGCGAGAGCTCGAGCGCTCCGCCGAGTTGACTCTTGAAATGCGTGACGGGGTTGAGGCTCGCGTCGGTGAGGTCGTTGCCCTTGTAGCCGAGCGCGGCGAGCGCCTCGAAGGCACTCCAACGCAGAAACGCGGATGCCCCTTGTTTGTTCGACTCGGGATCGGCGCCGGCGCAGGCGGTATGACTCACGAAATGTGGCCCGAGCAAGACGAGCTGCGCGGCAACGGGCGCGCCGTCCCTGGTGCGAACCTGGTAGAGCTTACCCAGTCCGTTTCGGCGCAGCGCCGCGCAGAACTCGCGGAACGCGTCGCGCGGAAGATAGACGCCGGCGCCGTGACGATCGAGCGTCGCCTCGTGCAGCCGAAAGAAATCGTCGAACGCATCGTCGCCGTCGCAGAGCGTCATCCCGGCGTTGCGCGCCCGATCGATGAGACGCCGGAGGTTCTGCTCGACTTTGCCCCACGCGGCCTCGAGATCGAGCGGCACGACGTAGCTGTAGCTCGCGGCAACCGTCCATCCTTTTGCCAGGAACGGACGAACATCGTGCAACGCGCGCGACCGAAGGTTGATGCTGCCGAGCCCCATGCCAGAAAGCGCGCCCTCCAGCGCCGTGAGGATCTTCACATGGCGCGCGGTCGCTTCAGACGGATACTGCGTCTCGTATCGGCGGACGACGACGCCGTTGTAATACAATAGAAGGCGCGGCGACACGAAGACGCCCCCGCGCGACGTCCGCTCATACAGAGCGACGCCGCCGACGATCTCCTCGCCGCGCATCGCGCCGAGGATCCGGAAGCGCCCGCCGGCCGCGGTGCACAGCGCATCGAGGTAGCCCGGCAGACTGTAGACGCTGCCTCCAGGCGCCCCCGCCACGAACTTCTCCCACGCCGGCCAGGTATCCTGCTCGAGGGGACGGACCTCGACGTCCCACGCCATCAGCCGGCGCGACGGACGTACGACGACGCGCGACGCTTCAGGAGCGAAGCGGTCTCGCTGAGCGCCGGAAACGGATCGCTCCACCGCAGCACCGGCTGGGTCGAGCACAGCCACGACCACAGCCACTCGCCGGCGGTCAGCTCGCCTCGCGCGTGCAGCTCGCGACACGCGAAGTAGTCGTAGTACGGGTACACGCACGACTTTCCGATGCGGTAACCGATGGTCTCCGGCACCTCCTCTCCCAGCGCATCGAGCACCGACATCGCGCAGACGTTGACGCCGCACTGCCCGGCGAATTCCACATACCACCACGGGCGGGCGTTCACCTCGATCAACCGGCAGATTCCGTCGCGCGCATCGCGCTTGAACTCCGCGCTGAACATGCCGCGATAGCCCACGTGCGAGAGCAGCGTCGTCAGCGTCGCGACGGCGTCGGAGACCGCCGACGGATCGACGCTCTCGAAGAAGGTGCTGTTGCCGAAATCGGACGGGTACATCCGCAGGCGCCGGCGGACGAACAGCGCTCGCCGTCGCCCCTCGCGATCGATGAATCCCTCGACGTAATAGTGGTTTGACGGGGGGCCGGGCACGTACTCCTGCAACTGCACCGCGAGCTTGAGGCGTCTCACGTCCGCGAGCCGCGCGGCGAGGTCGGTTTCCGTCGTCACCTGAAACGCCTTGACGCCGAATTGCCGGTGAAACGCCGCCGAGTCGCGCGGCTTGAGAAAGACATGCTCGAGCGTCGGGTGCGGCCGAGCCGGGTCGTCCTCCTCGAGGTCGATGGGGATGGTCCGAGGATGCGGAAGGGCGAGCTCATCGAGGACGCAGGCGAGACGCCCCTTGTCGATGAGCGTCTGCAGGCAATCGTGCCCGGAGATACTCGTCGGGAAGCGGCCGGCGACCTCCGAGGCGCACTTGGCGACGCGCAACGCCCAGTCGTCCTCGCAGGGAAGGAGGACGGCGCGCTCGAGGGGAAGTCCTTCCAACCAGGCGGGGAGATCGGTCCTGGGGCTGGCAGTCGCGCGCGAGGGAGGAGCGGCCCGGTACCAGCGCGACTTCTTCGCGATGCCCGGCCGGTCACTCACCACGAGCGGCGCAAATCCCGCTCGACCAAGCAGGCGGATTGCGCCGAGGACAGTCAAGCCTGATCCCAGAACCAGGACCGGCGGTCTCGGCGAGGTCACGTCAGAGAATCTTAGTGGTTGGCGAACTCCGCTGAAAGCCAAAATAAACTTTCCTTTATGCGCTCAGCGGCAGCGGCGGGAGCGAACCACCGACGGGCGAAGGGACGAGACGAGAACGGCAAAAGGCAGTTCGAGGCGGACACTGCCGGAGGGCAATTCGCGGGCGACGCGGCCCCCCAGCCCGCCGCCCTGACGCGTTGCACTTCCCCCGAGAATAGTATCGGCATCTGCCGCCGCCGTCCCGTCGAGCGTGGAAGAGCGGGAAGCGGCGAGGACGCCAAGAAAGAAACCCGCGGAACGACCAGGACACCCCAGCGGGGTCGGATCGTCAGGGGCTTGTCCAACCTTTCCTTCCATTAGAGTGTCTAGGTGAGCATGACTCGCTCCCTCGACCTCCTCCAAGGCACCCTCGACCTCATCGTCCTCAAGTCGCTGTCGTGGGGTCCGATGCACGGCTTCGGACTCGCGCGCTGGATTCAACGCACGACCGAGGATCTGCTCCAGGTCGAGGAGGGCTCGCTCTACCCCGCGCTCTATCGAATGGAAAACCGGGGTTGGATCAAGGCGCAGTGGGCACTCACCGAGAACGGACGCCGGGCGAAGTACTACCGGCTTACCGCCGGCGGCCGGCGCCAGCTCGCGGCCGAAACGAAAACGTGGGACGATCTCACAGGTGCCATCGGGAAGATCATGTCGGCGCGGCGGGAGGAAGCGCTGTGATCCACGACGACGACCGGGTGCCTGCGTGGCGTCGCTACACGGCGTTTCTGCGCACCGAGCCGACGCACGACGTGGACGAGGAGCTCGATTTCCATCTCCAATCAACGATCGACGAGCTGGTGGCAGCCGGGATGTCGCGCGAGGCCGCGCACGACGCGGCACGCCGAAGATTCGGCGACGTCGACTCCATCGGACAGACCCTGTACACGCTGAGCCGGCAGCGGGAGAGAACGATGCAACGAACCGAGTGGTGGCAGACGATCAAGCAGGATGTCGTCTTCGGACTTCGCCAGTTTCGCAAGGCTCCGGGTTTCACCGCGGCCGCGCTGGCGACGCTGGCGCTCGGCATCGGCGCCAACAGCGCGATCTTCAGCGTCGTCTACAGCGTGATGCTCAAGCCCCTGCCGTTCGCCAACAGCGATCGCATCATTACGATCGGCGAGCGCAGCGGTAAGAGCGTCAATGCCGTCACATTCGGCAACTACGCGACGTGGCGCGAGAGCGCGCATTCGCTGGCCGTCATCGGAGCATTCTTCGGGGGCCAGCCGCGAACGTTGACCGGCCGCGGCGACCCGACGCCGATCCCCACTCTGCCCACCACCGGCAGTTTCTGGAACGTCGAGTTCATGCCGCCGGTCGTCGGCCGCTACTTCACGGTCGACGAGGAGCGGGAGAGTGCAACACAGGTCGCCGTTCTCTCGGAAACCTTGTGGCGCACGCGCTTCAACGGCGACTCGTCGATCGTCGGAAAGCCGATCACGCTCAGCGGAACGGATTTCACCGTCGTCGGCGTCGCACCGCAGGACCATGCGATCGGGATGCCGGCGGAGTTGATCTGGGTGCCGATGAAGGTCCCGGCGTCCCGGTGGAACGACCACAGCGACCACGAACTGGAAGTTCACGCGCTCATCAAACCCGGCGTGACGATCGAGCGGGCGCGCGCGGAGTTATCGGCGATCGAGCGCCAACTGGCCAAAGAATATCCCAACTCCGGGTTCGAGGACGTCGAAGTGCGTCCCTACGCCGACGACATGGTGGGTCCGCTAAACCGCACGCTACTGCTCACGCTTCTCGGCGCTGTAACGCTCGTGTTGCTGATCGCCTGTGCGAACGTCGCGAACCTCTTGATCGCCCGCGCCAAGACACGGCGCGCCGAGATCGCGATTCGCCGCGCCCTCGGTGCGTCGCGCGGACGCATCGTGGTACAGCTGCTCGTGGAGAGCTTGATGTTGGCCGTCGCGGGCGGCCTACTGGGACTGCTCGTCGCGTGGGCGGGCGTGCGATTTCTGGTCACGAGTCCGTTGGCGATCGCGCGCTTGCGCGATTCGGCGCTCAATGCGCCCGTCGTCGCGTTCACGCTTGCCGTGGCCGTGGCCTGCTCGCTCTTTTTCGGCTTGCTGCCGGCGATGAGGGCGGCTGGAACAAACCTGCAACAAACGTTGCGAGACGGAGGTCGCGAGGCGTCCGTGTCCGCGCGCGATCGAGTGCGGGGACTGCTCGTGGTGGGCGAACTGTGTCTCGTGCAGGTGTTGCTCGTGGGCGCCGCGCTTCTCATCCGCAGCGCCCTGCTGCTTCAGGCGGTGCAGCCGGGGTTCGCGACGGACAATCTCCTGATCACCAACGTCCTGCTTCCGCCGAGGCGCTATGGCGGACCGGGCGCTCTCGAAGCGGGGTTCCTGAAGCTCGACGCTGCGCTCGCTGCCATTCCCGGCGTCAAGGCCGTTGGGCGCACCTCGCTGGCTCCAGTGCAGAACGGCGGCCAGTGGAACTGCGACGCGATGCGTCCCGGCAGCAATGGCCATGACGACGGTGCCGTCGGGGCGAACATGCGGGGGGCGAACGCATCGTACTTCGGCTCGATCGGCGAGCCGATCGTTCGAGGACGGGCGTTCAACAATGCTGATGTCGCCGACGGTCCACCCGTCGCCATCATCACGCGACGACTCGCGCACGATCTGTACGGCGACGCGGATCCGGTGGGTCAACTGATCACCAGCTGCGCATCGAACACGAATTCCGGCCCCGTGTGGCGCACGATCGTCGGCGTGGTCGGCGACACGCGCGCGAGGGGGCGCGCCGTCGACCCGCCGCGGGAGATGTACATGCCGAGCGCGCAGTGGCCGCAGAACTACTCGATGGCGTTTCTGATTCGCGGAGCCGTTCCGGTGTCGACGCTGCTGCCCTCGGTTCGCCGAGCTGTAGCGTCGGTGGATCCCGAATTGGCGCTGTCGCGGACGACGACGATGGATGCCGCATTCGCCGACCTTCAGGCGCGCCCGCGGTTCACGATGTGGCTGCTCGTCCTCCTTGGGGGCGCGGGCCTCGCCTTGGCCGTCGTCGGCGTCTACGGCGTCATTGCCTATGTCGTCGCTCAGCGCACGCACGAGTTCGGCGTTCGACTCGCACTCGGCGCGCCAGGCGGTGCGCTGCAGTGGATGGTCGTTCGGGAGGGACTGGCGTTCGCCATCGCGGGAGTCGCGATCGGGACGGCGGCCGCGATCGGGCTTGCGCGCTTTCTGTCCGCCTTCTTGTTCGGCATCTCGGCGCATGACCCGATGACGTACGGCGTCGTCGCCGCCGCATTGGCGGTCGTGGCGGGAGCCGCGAGCTACGTGCCCGCGAGAAAGGCGACGAGGGTCGACCCCGTGGAGGCGCTCCGCGCCTAGGGCGCTTCGTTCTTCTCACCATCCGTATTTTTCAGCATGCTGCAACTGCTGAAAGACAACGCCGTACCGAACCCATCCATCTCGCCCGTCGGTCCGCAAGACGACAGTCCCGAGTTGCTGGACGCGTATTCTCGTGCCGTCGTAAGCGCGGTCGATCTGGTCGCTCCTTCGGTCGCGCACCTCGAGATCGGCCTCGGCTCGCCCGCTCGGCGTGGCCGCGGCCGCCGGTCCGCGGATGCGGAACGGACCGGCGCCGGCTCGGGCTTCTTGTTCACGCCTGACGGGTTTCTGCTCACGAACAGCCACGTCGTCGAGGGCGCGTCGAGCATTCGGGCGACGTTCGCGGATGGCGAGAGTCACGCGGCGGAGTTGGTCGGCGTCGATCCGGATACCGACCTCGCTGTGCTGCGCGTGGACATTCCTTCGCTGGTCGCCGCGTCGCTCGGAGACTCGTCGCGTTTGCGCGCGGGGCAGGTCGTGATCGCCATCGGAAACCCCCTCGGCTTCTCGTCCACCGTGACGTCCGGCGTCGTCAGCGCGTTGGGACGCACGATGCGCTCGCAGTCGGGTCGATTGATCGACGGTGTGATTCAGACCGACGCCGCGCTCAATCCCGGGAATTCCGGTGGTCCGCTCGTCGATTCGCGCGGACAGGTCGTGGGCATCAACACGGCGATCATCGCCGGCGCGCAGGGAATTTGCTTCGCGGTTCCGGTGAACACCGCGCGCTTCGTAATCCCGCAGTTGATTCGTCACGGACGCGTGCAGCGCGGTTGGATCGGCGTGAGCGGGCAGACGATCACGCTGTCGCGCCGGCGCGTGCAGATCAGCCATCTCGAGAGCGCGGGCGGAGTCCTCATCACGGCAGTGATGGCGAACAGTCCGGCCGAGTCGGCGGGTCTGCGTCCACGCGACATCGTTGTCGAGCTCGCGGGAGCGCGCGTCGACGACGTCGACGACCTGCAACGGCTTCTCGCTCAGGAGCGAATCGGGAAAACGGTGCCGATCACCGTCGTGCGCGAGGGAGCGCGCCGAATCTTTCCGATCATTCCGGGCGAGAGTCCGGCGCGCTAGTTTCGCGCCAAGAGAGACGGAGATCGGAACGATGTCGCGCGCGTTCGTCAACGAAGACGCCGGAGGCGGGCCCGGGAAGCAGTACGTCCTTCCCGCGCGCGACGATCCGTCGTTCGACGCGGTCGCGGCGGAGGTGTTGCTCGAGGCGGCGCGGGAAGGAGAAACCGCGAGCGCCGAACAGGCTACGGGATACTACTGGGGAGAGCGGAAGCTGCACGAACACGTGCGGCGAATTCTCGCCCGCGCCGAGGCGAGCGGCGACGACCGACTCGAGACGCTGGCTCGCCGATTCCTGCGCTAGCGGACGCCCCTTGATGCGGTCGTCCTGTCGAGGCTTCGCCGCGACCTCGGCGGGAAGAGTCGTCGAGATCGCAACCAGAGCAAGGCCGCAACGCGCAGCGCGCGTCATGGTGACATCTGGAAGTCGAATGGCATTTGAACCAGCTGCTTCACTCTGTGACCGCCGAGCTCCGCAGGTTTGAACTTGTATCGGAATACGACGTCTTTCACTGCGAGCGTGAACAGATCGTGCGTTGATTTGAGAACGTGGAACGTCGTCGAGTCAACTCGACCGAGTGTATCGACCACGAATTGAACCAGCACCGCCCCTTCGACGTTCGCCGAGTGCAGCATGGCTGGGTACTTGGGCGACGGGTTGCCGGGGCGCGGCACGGCCGGCCGCTCCACCTGGAAGTCGAAGTACGTGCGGTCTCCGGCGCCCGGCGTTGGAGGGTAGGGGTTTCGGGGGTGGACGGCCACGCGATGCTGTTCGACTGCCCAGAACGCGGCACCGCGCAGTATGCCGACGATGCGCAGGGCTTCATTGACCGACGGTTGCACGTCGATGCCGCCGCCACCGCCGACGCGAAAGTGCACGACGTCCTGCCGATCAACCCCACCGTATGTCAGCCGCATCTTCGCGCCCGCGACCACATACGAAACGTTGTTGGACGGCCGAGACGCCCTCGTCAAAATCACGGCGACCGAGTCGCCAAAATGCTTGACGTCTTCGCCGGATGCCTGAATCTCCGCGATTCGTGAGCCGGCGCGAAGCATGATACGGACGACGCCGGCAGCGCTTCCGGACGCGCCGAGCTCGAAGGCCGGCGTGTTGACGCTGTCGACCCACACACCGGGAGAACGCACCTGGGCGCCAAGGGAGGCGAGACTCGACATCGTGAGCGTGGCAGCCAGCCCGAGCCGCATTCGGCTTTTCGTCACCTTCGCCCCTGCAGCCGTTCAGGCCGGTCGTTCTCCTTTTACCGTCACCCGATTTCCTTTTCGCTCGTTCGGCCAATAATCCCAAATCGCCATATGCTGCGTGCACCGATTGTCCCACATCGCGACGTCGTTCGCGCGCCAACTGAAGCGCGTCTGGTACCACGGACTCTCGGCGTGGTTGAACAAGAATTGTAGAACGGCCTTGCTCTCGTCTTCCGGCAGCCCCTCGATGCGCGTCGTGAAGGTCCGGTTCACGAACAGCGATTTCTTTCCCGTGTCGACGTGGGTGCGGATGATCGGGTGGATCGCGGTCGGGTAGACCTTACCGGCGTCGCTGACGCCGCGGTCGGAATAGCGGCCGCGGTAGATGTGTTCGGACTCGTGCACCGCGTTGAGACCCTCGAGATACTGCTTCATTCGTGGCGAGAGGTCATCGTACGCCGCGTACATGCTCGCGAAGAGCGTGTCGCCGCCGGACGGCGGGAGCAGATGGATCTGGAGAATCGAGCCCAGCGGAGGCTCCGTGTCGCACGAGACGTCCGAATGCCAGAACTCGCCGTTGGCGATCTTCGAGTCTTTGTGCGCATGGATGACGAACACCGCGGGATGCCCATCGAGATGCGGCGCGGCGGGGTGGATGTGCAACGGGCCGAAGCGTTTGCCGAAGACGACGTGCTGCTCGGGCGTCATCGCTTGCTGGTCGCGGAAGAAGATGACCGAGTAGCGGTGAAAGGCGTCGCGCACCTCGCTCCACTGGTCGTCGGACAGCGGCTGTCTGAGGTCCACGCCGCGAATCTCGGCGCCGATGACCGGCGAGCAGGGCGTGACCTGAATCGTTCTATAGTCCATGGGGGCTAGTATGAGCGGCGACCCCGAAGGACGGAAGGCGCCTGGAAGCCGGCCCCCCAAAGCGCTGGCGAAACCGCCGGTCCGGGGCTTTCGTAGAGGCGTCAGCGACTCGGCTGGGCCACGACTCCAACGGAGAGATCGGCGATGCGCCACGTTGTCCTCATGCTCGGCCTGGCGTGCGGGCCAATTTCCGTCCTGCTGGGAACGCTGTGGATCATGGCGCTCAAGCGCGCTCAGCGAGCCGAGACGATGCTCGATCGCATGATGCTCACCCAGCAGCTGCGCGGCGAAATGAAGGACCCGAATTCACGCGTGATGGACGCGCTGGATTCACTCGCCATCGAGGTCGAGCGAATCTCCGAGGCGCAGCGGTTCACCGCGCGCATCCTCGCCGACCGTCACGACGCTCCGCGGCCGTCCTCGTTGCCGTCCGCGCTGCCGTCGTCGGTCATCACGCCGCACTAGCGCCTCGCCCACTTGCGCCCCGCGAAGCTCACTCCTTCGCGGGTTTGAGAGGCTGGCCGCCGCGCAGCCGATCGAGCAACCCCTGTTGGCGCTCGGTCAGCTCGCTCTTGATGCGGATCATGAGCGTCATTTGAGCGAGCTTCATGTCGCGCTCTAGCGTCAGCACGCGACCGACCTCGTCAAGTATCGTTGGCTCGTCGGGGGTGAAGATCTGAAGGAGATGCTGCAGCTTCTCCACCTCCGCGCTCATCTTGAACTGAACGTCGATGACCTTTGCTTGTGCGTCCTTCACAGCGGCCTGAATCGCCGACCGCTGCTTGTCGGTCAGCCCGATCGCTTCCTGATGTCCCATCACCAACTCGGGCGGATAGAGAAAGCGCGCGAGCGGGTCGGCGGCGGGAGGAGGAGGTGACGTCCAATCCGGCGGCGTCCCGCGCGCGGCGGGTGACGGTACGGGCACGCAATCGCTAGGCGACGTCGACACGATCACGCCGTCGACCACGATGATCGGACAGACCCCGACCGTAGGCTGCCCCGTCCCGGGTCGAGCTGGAACCGGCTGCTGCGCCAGCGCCGCACCAGACGCGAGTACGAACGCGAATGCGATGAAAGTCGTGCGCATGCTCAATCTCCTTTGCGCCAAATCGTTGACGATGTCGCGCCGTCGAGAACGGAAGAGAGAAGCGGGGACGGTGACAGCACGGCTCGCCCGTTCGCGGGAACAAGACTGTTGGTCGGTGACTGCCACGTCGTGATCGATTGCGCGGCCGCGTCGCTGGTCGCGCGGAATCGCTGCGTCGCGAAAAGACCGACGACTACGGCGGCCGCGGCGGTGAGCCACACCAAAGGCCATCGGTACGGCGTTGCCTTCGCGCGTCCGGCCTCGGCTTGATCGACGACCGTCGGAAACTCGGGCGCGCCGGCGGCGTCCATGCGTCGAAGATCGCGGAACCGGGCGCGAAGCTCATCGTCGGCGTGCATCAACGAGTCTCCTCCGATGTGAGTATCCGGGCGAGGGCCTTCTTGCCGCGGTCGTAGTGCGTTCGCGCCGAGCCTACCGACACTTCCATGACGCGCGCGGCGTCCTCTATCGTGAGATCGTGATAGAACGCGAGCTGCAAGACTTCGCGCTGGCGATCCGACAAGCGACCTAACGCGCGGGCCAAACCTTCGGCGCGCTCGGCGTCTTCGACGTCCGCGTCAGCGCGGCTCGCCGAGTCCGGCACGTCGAGCGCTGCGTCGCTTCGTCGATGGCGGCTGCTCCACAGCGATGCTTTTCGTTTTTCCGATCGTGCGATCATACGAATCACGCCGAACACCCAGGTCTTGAAGCTCGATTTGCCGCCAAAGCGCGCGCGTCCCGAAAGGATGCGAAGGTAGGCCGTCTGGAGAACATCCTCCGCCAAGTCGCGATCGCGCGCGCAGCACGAGAGGGCCCATCCCCAGCTCTCGGCGTGCAGACTCTCCAAGTCGCTTTCCAACGCGGAGCGTTCCGCCGCCACGGGCCGAGGCTCGATCGCTGTCATGCTGGAGATGAGTGCCGTCGACCCGCTCGTCATATGACACCGGTGCTGAACAGGCGCGATTGACGCCGGCGGGGCCTAGCCGATCGCGGCGCTGGTTGCCGTGGATCAGCGCGTCGGCGCGGCCGTCTGCGGCACGCCGGCGCCGTATTTCGGTCCCGGGTCTTTCGCCCCGAGGAGCTCGATCGCGGTCTGGTAGAGACGGGCGCGAAGCGCGTCGCGCTCGGAGGCTTGCGTGATGTAACGCGCGACGAGCTCGAAACCGCTCGACGCCGGCCGAATGCTGATCGACGGTGCGGCCGCGATCGCCGAGGCATGCGGGGACCGGCGCGCGGCGCTCCATTCCGCCTCGGCCAGGCGCGCGCTCTCGGCCGTCGCGGCCTGGATCTGCGCCTCGAGGGCCGCGGCGATGGCGTGCGGGTCGCGGCCCTGCGCGACCTGGATGTGGACTTCGTCCCACATCCAGCGGCCGGACGTCGAGAAGTTGAAGTAGTGTCCTTCGATGGCGAAGCTGTTCGTGAATGAGACCCGCCGGCCGGTCGGGTGCGACTCGGACCAAGCGCCGGTCTCGAGCAGCGCCGTATAGAACATGCCGATCTCGACGACCTCGCCGGTCACGCCGTTGATCTCGACTTGATCGCCGACGCGGATGCCGTTCTTCCCCATGAGCACGAACCATCCGAGGAAGCCGACGATGAAGTCCTTGAGGGCGACGGAGAGTCCGGCGGCGGCGAGGCCGACGACCGTGCCGACGTCGTTTGGGGGGCCGAAGACGATGAGAAGAATCAGCAGCACGCCGATGACCTGAAGCGACGCGCGGACGATCATGTACAGCGTCTGCGCCCGGCGACGGTCGGCGACGCGCGCGCTCGCCAGCTGCTCGAACCAACGCGAAAGCAGCATCCCCACCAGAATGATCGCGAGGATGGCCGCCGCGCCCCGCAGCACCTGGTTGAACATCATGCGCGCCTGCGACGACACGACCGTGCTCCAGCCCGCGTACGTGTCGGAAAGGCGGTTCTGATTGTCCATGCGCTGATCGAGCGTCGCGCGCCTCTTTTCGCTTGCCGCGCGGTTGCGCGTGAGCGCGAGCAGCGCCGCCGACGAATCGTGCGTCAGGTGTGCATTGGAGCTGTCCACCATGCGAGCGGCGCGCGCCTCGATGCTGTCGTGCCGCTGCTTGAACACCGTGGCGAGGGAATCGGCAGCGTGCTTCGCCGCGTCGAGCTGCCCGACCTTGTCGCGCAGAGTGAACACCGCGTCGGCGGCGCCGAGCATGCCGTGCACCGGCGGGGCGCGCGTAATGACGATGCGCGTGCTATCCGATGCGCGTGAGGCGGCTTCATGTTCGGCGACGATCGACTGAATGCGCCCTTGAGGGTCGCCGCCCGCGCGCTGCAAGTCCTGGCGCGCGTCATCGACTTCGTCCTGGTCGAGCGCCAACTGAGCTTTCGCCAGCTCGAGCCGATCCGTCAGTCCCTGCACGGCAGACGGCGCAGCCTTGGCGACAGCCGCCGTGAACTCGGTGACCTGCGCCTGATCCGCGGCGGCCGCGGCGAGCGCTTGCCGGAGCTGGTCACCGAGCTGCGAGACCTCCGCGGACTTTGCCGGCGGCAGAGTCGACGCTCGCCGCACGGCCTGGGCAAACGCCAGATCCATTTCCTGGTCCGCGAGGCGCAGCGCGTCGTTGGCGAACGTACGCTCCTCCGGCGTCGTCGGAAGGCGCACGAGCTGCTCCGCCGTGATGAGCGAGCTCTGATCGACGCCGAGCGAGCGCCGAGTGGCGCGGGCCTCCACCGCTGGCCCTTGATTGGTCCGGAAAATCCCGATCATCACCGCGGCGAGCGCGGCGACGACGACGAGGAGGAAAGTGTTCTGCCTGAACCGCATGGATGGGAAAGACCAGAAGCTTGGCTTCTGGAATATCGGGGCGGGCGCAGGCGACTCCAACCCCGGCGCCGCTCTTAGTCCGAGCGCAACGCTTCCGTCGGATCGACCATCGACGCGCGGCGCGCCGGAATCCAGCTGGCGAGCAGCGCGAACAACGCGAGAAGCAAGGTCGAGGCGCCGATGGTAAGTGGATCCATCGGCGCCACCTCGAAGAGGAACGACCGCACGAATCGCCCGACCACCGTGAGCAGCGCGACACCGGCGACGATCCCAAACGCGCTGAGCGCGAGCCCCTGGCGCGCGACCATCATCGCCACCGACCCGGGCTGCGCGCCCAGCGCGATGCGTACGCCGAGCTCGCGCGTGCGCAGCGTCACGATGTACGCGATCACGCCGTACAGTCCGACGACACCGAGGGCCAGCGTCACGGCGGCGGCGACGCCGAGCATCATCATCGTGAACGAGAGTCGCGCGAGCGATTCGCTGACGGTCGTCTCCATCGACCTCGCGGCGAAGGTCGGGAGGGCCGGGTCGAGCTCGTGGGTGAGCTGCTGCAGAGATCGCGTCGTCGCTGCGACGTCGCCTGTTGTTCGCGCGACGAGCGCCATCTTTCGTCCGGGGCCGTATAGCGTGTCGGGCGAGACCGATTCGGGCATGTAGACGGCGGGCGTCGGCGCAGCGAAGAGCGACGTGTCGCGCGCCGAACGCACCACGCCGATGACCGTGTGATACACGCCTTTGGGAAGGACCTGGTACCGCTTGCCGAGGGCCGACGCTCCGGTCGAGTCGCCGAACATCAACTTCGCGGACGCCGTGCTGATGATCGACTCGTCGCCGCGCTGCTGCTCCATCCGTTCGAACATCCGTCCCGCGACGAGTTGCATGCCCATCGCCGCGAAGTAGCCGGCGTCGGCGATGCTGTAGAGCTGGAGCGAGCCGAGCTTCTTGGACGGATCCCACTGTCCCTCGACGAGCAGCGGGTCCAGATCCATGTCGCCGTTTTGCAGTGGAAGCCGTGACGAAACGCCGAACGCCGTCACGCCCGGCAAATGCTTCGCGCGCTCGGCCAGGTTGGCGTAGAAACGAACGACCGCGGTGTCGTTCTTGTATCGAAGCTCAGGAAGCGAGACCCACACCGTCGCCACCCCACTCGGGCTGAAGCCGGGCCGC
The DNA here is from genome assembly GCA_963757185.1 of uncultured Gemmatimonadaceae bacterium. Lineage (GTDB taxonomy): Bacteria > Gemmatimonadota > Gemmatimonadetes > Gemmatimonadales > Gemmatimonadaceae > JAQBQB01. The sequence continues at coordinate 639,109 of CAVWQI010000009.1, read as the reverse complement.
ACCGCGTGCAAACGTTCGAAGCTTCTCAATAAGAGACCGGAAGCGACGAGGGCGACGAGCGCGAGGGCCATCTGCGCGGCGACCAGAATGCCGCGCGCGCGCTGACGCGACGCTCCCGCCGTCCCCCCGCGACCGCCGTCGCGCAGACCGGAGAGCGCGTCGCCGCGCAAAAAACGAATCGCCGGAATCGTGCTGCACGCCACGGCGACAACCGTGGTAACGACGAGCGTGAACGCCGCGACCGACCAGTCCATTCCCACTTCCGACAACCGGGGAAGCTGACCTGGGCCTGCCGCGACGAGCGCACGCAGCGAGAAGGTCGCGACGACGAGGCCGAGGGCGGCCGAGATGGCGGCGAGGACACCGGCCTCCGTCAGAAAATGCGCAACGACGCGAGCGCGCCCCGCGCCGAGCGCGGCGCGAACCGAGAGCTCGCGGTGGCGGCCGTCGGCGCGAACGAGGAGAAGGTTCGCGACGTTCGCGCAGGTCACGAGCAGGACGAGCAACGCGGCGGCGGCGACCATCCACAGCGTCTTCGACGCATCGCCGACGATGTCGTCGCGCATCGGGTAGAGGCGCGGACGCGGCTTCGCCTGATCCATGAGGAGTTGAGTCGTCACGCCCGGCGCCACGGTCGGGAACATGTCGACGACGCGCGGGAGCACGGAGGCGAAGTCTCGCTCGGCTTCAGCTACCGACACGCCCGGCTTCAGCCGCGCTATCGCCGAGCGGTTGAAGCCACCCGGATACGGATCTTTGGGGTCGAGCCGCTGCGGCACCCAGATCTTGGTGTCGGCGTTCGGAAACGTGAAGCTCGCCGGCATCACGCCGACGATCTCGGTCGGCCGGTCGAAGATCGCGATCTTCTTGCCCACGATGTTCGGGTCGGCGCCGAAGCGCGTCCGCCAGAGCGCGTCGCTGATCATCGCGACCTGTGGGCCGTCTTTCACGTCCTCGGCTTCGGTGAAAGCGCGTCCCAGACGCGGCGTGACCTCGAGGAGCGGAAAGAGATTCGCCGTCACCCACGCGACGGGCAGACGATCCGGTTGCGCGCGGCCGTCCGGATCGGACACGTTCGCCGAACTGCTGTTGTAGGTGGCGATGCCGGTGATGGTGTGGGCGAGGCGCTTGTAGGTGTAGTAGGTGCCCGTCGTCTGTGTTGCCTTCATCAGACCGATCGGCGGGAGGTCGTGCCAGGCGCCGACGAGCTGCTCGGGATGTCCGTACGGCAGCGGCCGCAGCAGGACGGCGTCAACGACCGCGAAGATCGCGGCGGCGGATCCGATGCCGATCGTCAGTGTTGCGACGACGGCGGCGCTGAAGCCGGGGGCGCGGCGAAGCGAGCGGACGGCGTACGCGATCGGCGACCACGGTTTCATGACACGGCTCGCGGAGGGGTGACTCTCCTCCTACGGGGCGGGCGCGGCGGGGTTTCTCGCAGCAGGCCCACCCCGTTCGGGAGCCGGTCAGGCCGTGGCCGTGGCGGCCGCCCGCGCGTGGGCGCGCTGCCGCTCTTCGCGCTGCCGCGTCAGATGGGGCACGACGCCGATCAGTCGCTCGACGAGCATGAGCTGCCCGCGATGATGCATCTCGTGCTCTTTGATCGACATCAGATTCTCGAGACGGGTCTTCGGATTCTGGCCCATCGGATCGGTGTACGTCTCGTGAAGGAATTCCGGCGACATTGATTCGAGCCACGTCGCCACGCGTTCGCCTTCCGACTCGAGGGCCGCGATGATCTGCGCTTTGTCGAGCGGCGGCCGTTCCTTGGCCGCGTTTGCTCGCCCGATCGCGCCGAAGTCGTAGCCCTGCAGCGTCGTGATGCGCCGCACCGCGTGAATGTCTTCGTAGAAGTTCGACGCGAAGATGATGTGGCGGAGGAGCTCACTCACCGATCGCGCGCCGGGCGCCGGCACGAAGTCGTAGCTCGATTCGGGAATGTCGTTCGCGATCTGGATGGTGTTCTGGCGGACCGTTCTAAAGGAGTTCGCCAGCTGTTTCGGACCGTAGGCGGTCATCGATTGTGTTCGGGTTGAGGGAGTCGCGGGACGAGATCGTCGGCGCGTCGTAAAATGTCGCCCCGCCACCCGTTCCGGAATTGCTCGGGCGAGTCGGCGCTGGGTACATTGCCACTTGCCCATCTCGATGCGGGTCCCCGTCAAGAACCCGTGGGCGGGCCTTCGCGGTCTGCCGCGCACGGTGTGGATCGTCGCCGCCACCTCGCTCGTCAATCGGGCGGGGATGATGGCGCTGCCGTTTCTCGTGCTCTACCTGACGAGACACATCGGCACGTCCGCCGCGCTCGCCGGGCTCGCCGTGAGCGCGTACGGACTCGGCGGAATCGTCACCGGACCCATCGCCGGAAGGCTCTGCGACCGGCTCGGTCCGTTCACGGTGATGCGCGCGTCGCTCGCGCTGACCGGCGTGATCCTCATGGTGATTCCGCTTGCCCACTCGTTCGGCGTGGTCGTGCTGCTGGTGTTCGTGTGGGCGCTCATTGCCGACGCGACGCGGCCGGCGACGATGTCCGCACTCAACAGCGCCGCCGCTCCCGAGCAGCGCAAGGCGGCGATCGCGCTCAATCGGCTGGGTGTGAATCTCGGAATGAGCATCGGCCCCGCCGTCGGCGGATTCCTCGCGCTGGTGTCATTCCCGCTGCTGTTCGTTGTGGACGGTCTGACGTCGCTCGCCGCCGCCGGCGTTCTTTCGCTGTTGCTGCGCCCGGAAGACGTGCGCCTCGTCGCGCACGCGTCGCATCCCGAAGACGAGAACTCGAGCGGTTTGCCGGTCCACCGGTCGGCCGGTCCACCGGTCCACCGGGGGGTTTGGCGCGACCGCACGGCGCTGACGTTCCTTCTCGCCATGGTTCTCGTGGGGCTGGTGTTCACGCAACACCAGGGCGCGATGTCGGTGTACCTCGTGCGCGATCTGCACTACCGCGAGTCGTTCTTCGGCGCGCTCTTCGTCGTCAACACGCTGATGATCGTCGCGCTGGAAGTTCCGCTCAACCTCGCGATGTCGCACTGGCCGCATCGTCGCGCGCTGATCCTGGGCATGGTGCTCACGGGCATAGGATTCGGCGCGATGGGCATCGCGAAGGCGGTCGGTCCGCTCGTGGCAACCGTAGTGATCTGGACTTTCGGTGAGATGATCACGTTCCCGGTCGGCACCGCGTATCTCGCCGACCTCGCGCCGCGCGGGCGCATGGGCGAGTACATGGGCGCGTACTCGAGCACGTTCAGCCTGTCCGTCATCATCGGCCCGTGGGCCGGGACCGCAGCTCTCGATCGTTTCGGCAGCACGGCGACGTGGTCGGGCGTGTTCGTCTGCGGTCTATTCGCTGCTGCGGTAACGGCTCTGACGCACCCGCAGACGGCTCACGAGCCCGCGATCGAGCTCATCTCCTCAGCGTGACAAGGTGAAGTCCTCGGCTCGGCGCTGGTCCTCTTTGGCGCGCGAGCCTGTACGACTCTGATACTGCACGATTACGCGGAGTCCGCGGATTCTCGCGGAAAAACCCAAAATTCTCTTGGGTTGTTCAAGACCTTTGGTGTTGGTTCCTGTGGTTGTGGTTGTGTGGGTTGTTGTTGTGGTTGTTGTTGTGGTTGTTGACCTACTCCGCGTGAATCCGGCTCCTTCGCGAAATCCCGTTTCTGTTCAAATCGTACAGGCCTGTACGACGGCAGCGCGGAGCTCGACGCCGGTGCCGCGCATCACGCGATCCCCGCGGCATGAAACGAGCAAAGTTCAGCTCGGGGTCGCCTGCGTTTCGCGAGAGGCGCGAGCCCTCTTTTCCCCGAGCAACCGTCGAGGCCGCCACAGTGAGTCCAAGCTCTGATCCACCACGCGATTCGCGCTCGGATTCTGGAAAGAAATCGAGCGACGAGTCGCCCGATGATTCCAAGGCCGAGTCTCCCGCCGAGTCCCCTCGGGAGGACCCCAGTTCGGAGTCCGGCAACGAGGCTCGCGCCGAGTCAACGGCGGAACCGAGCTCGGATTCCGACGGCCAACGTCGCGATGAGTCGCCCCCCCCCCAGCCACGCGTCAAAGCGCGCGGCGAGCCCGGCGGCGATTCACAGCTGATCGGATCGCTCGCCGAACAATTTCGCGTGATCGGCGAGCTGCGCGGACCGACGGGTGTGCGTCGCTTCGTCGCCGTTCGGAACGACGACCACGGCGAAGTGCTGATCGACGTGATCAAGGTGAGCGAGGCGGTGGGCAACGACCTGGCCCATTTCGCGTCGGACGTGCAGCTGCGGTCCACGATGAGCCATCCCAAGGTCCCGCCGATTCTCGAGGGTCGATGGCTCGACGCGAACGGCTACGCCTGCGTTTCGGAACGCATCAAGGGAGACACGCTCCAGGAGCGCCTCGATCGCGGCGATCGCCCGGGCACGGCAGAAGTCGCGACGATTCTGAATGACGTGAAGGCCGTGCTGGATTGGGCGCGAGCGGGAAGCATTGTCCACCGCGGCGTGTCCCCCGATTCCATCATCATCGAGCAGGACACCAATCGGTTGTTGGTGACGCTCACTCCCACGCCGATTCCGCTCGCCGGGCTGCCCGGCGATGTCGCGGACGCGCGGACGCTCGGCGCGATCGCCTGGTCGCTGTTCACCGGCCGCCGGTTCGTGGACGACGACGCGCGGCCGCCACTCGGTGAGCTGTGCCCGAATCTCGCGGCGCGCGTCGTCGATGCGACCGAGCGCATTCTGCGCGCGCGCGCCGGCGATCGTGCGCCCGACGTAGCCGCGTTCATCGGAATCGTCGCCGTTGGAGACGTGCTGAAACAGGCGGAGGTGGAGTTCGCCGCGCTGGACGAAGAGTTCGCGTCTCACTTCACCGGCGATCGAACTGGCGAGCCGTCGTCGGAGGCTCCGGAGCGCCTGCTCACCGGCAGGTCGCCCGGGGGGGGCGCGCGTGAGTCGATCTTCGCTCTGGGCACGATCGCGGCGCTCGTGCTGTTGATCGCGCTCGGTGTGGGGCTCGCCGGCCGCCAGCACCGCAATAGCGCGGCGCCGATCGTGGCGCAGCAGATGCCGACGGTACCGGCGGCCGGTCAAGTCGACTCGGGCGTTGCTCCGATGCGCAACGACAGCATCCTCACGCATTCAGCGGCGGGCTCCGTCGCCGATTCGACGCTGCGCGCGCAGGACAGCATTCTCCGCGAGAACACTTTCCGCGACAGCATCCTCCGGGACAGCGTCATGCGCGACAGCGTGACGCGAGACCGCATCGGACGCTCGCGGCGCACGCGCGACAGCGTCGAGCGGGACAGCCTGGACCGCGACAATGCTCGGCGCGACAGTCTCGACGAAGACGCATACAAACGCGACAGCGTGCGCAACGCTTTCCGCTCCGAAGCGCGGCGGGACAGTGTGCGTCGAGACAGCATTCAACGGCAGTTGATGCGGAGCGACAGCGCGAAGATCGACAGCCTACGCAACCAGGCGCTGCTCCAGGACAGCATTAGGCGCGAGACCGCGAAGCGCGACAGCATCAGGCGCGACAGCGTCCGGCGTGATACAATTCCGCGGCGCCCCCCGGACTCTACTCGCCCGCCGCCCGACAGCATCCGCCCAGACAGCATTGGCCGCCCCCCCGCCACGCGCCCCCCAGCCGCTCGCGATTCGCGACGCACGACCGGATGAGCTCCAGGCCGTCTATGAGCTCACTCGTCGAGCGTACGCCGAGTACGCGACGACGATGGACTCGACTTCGTGGGAGGCGTTGAGTGGGGCGATCGACGCGGGTCTGTCGAGCGATCAGGAGATGCAGCGCCTCGTGGCGCTCGACGGCGACACCATCGTCGGCAGCGCGTTGCTCCTGGCGCCGACCGAGGACGCGTACAAGGGGTTCGGCGTTCGCATCACCGCCCCCGAGGTAAGGCTCGTCGCGGTCGAACCGTCGGCGCGAGGGCGCGGCATCGCGCGAGCGCTGATGAACGAGTGCCTTCGTCGCGCCCGCGCTTCCGGCGCGGCGGAGATCGGCCTGCACACGTCGCGCAGCATGAAGGCGGCGATGCAGATGTACGAAGGCATGGGATTCGAGCGGGCGCCCGAGAACGATTTTCAGCCACCCGGTACGGAGCGGGTGTTGGGATATAGGCTCGGGCTAGGGAAGTAGGGCACAGGTCACCGGTCACCGGCAGTTTCCCGGAGACCGGTGACCGGAGACCGGTCCCCTACTCGTACCTCAACGCCTGCATCGGGTCGATTCGACTCGCCCGCATCGCTGGAATGAATCCGGCCCCGAAGGCGACGGCCGCGATCGTCGCAGCGGCCAGTGCGATCACGAGTGGGTCGTGCCCTTGCAGCTCGTACAGCAGCGATTGGGCCGACTTCCCGATGCCGATCGCGCCGAGAATTCCTATCGCGCCTCCTACGAGCGCCATGCGGCCCACCTGCACGAGCACCATGGTGCGCACCCGAAGGCCATTCGCGCCAAGCGCCATGCGCACACCGATCTCGCGAGTCCGTTGAGCGACCGAATAGGCGAGCACGCCATACAAGCCGACGGCGGCGAGCAGCGTGGCGAGCACCGCGAACGACGCCGACAAAGTCGTGATCATGCGATCGAAGAAGACGTTCTCCTCGACCTGCTGCGGCATGAGCTTGAGCTCCTCGAGCGGCATGTTCGCGTCGACCTGCTTCATCGCCGACGGGATCGCGCGCAGGATCTGTACGGGCGGCAGCGACGACCGAACGTAGAAATTGAGTCCGTTCACTCGCCCGCTCTGCTTGTACGGCCGCACGAAGACCGGTGGAATCGTGTCCTTCACCTCCGAATACTTCGCGTCCCTCACCAACCCGACGATCGTGATGTCGAGCGAGTCGTTGTCCATCGACATTTTCTTGCCGACGGCATTGCGCCCGAGCCCGAATTTTTTCGCGAACGCCTCGTTGACGATCGCCACTTTCATCGAGCCGGCTTCGTCGAACGCGGTGAAATCGCGGCCGGAGAGAAGCGGGACGCCGAGGACGTGGAAGTAATTCGCGCTGAGGATGTTGTATCGGGAGCCCGCGTCCGTGTCGGGGGTCTTCTTGAATCCTTCCACCGACACTCCCTCGCCCCAGTTGTTTCCCGCGAGCAGCGGGATTCCTGATGCGGTCACGCCGGTCACGCCCGGAATCGAGGCGAGCGCCTGCTCGATTCGCGGATACAGCGCCAACGCCCTCGTCGAGTCGTAGCCGCTCCGCGCCGGCGATACGCCGAACGTCACCATGTTGTCGATGTTCACGCCCAGATCGACGCGGCTGATGTTGCGTAGGCTCTTCACGAACATGCCGGCCGACGCCAGCAACGCCATCGAAAGCGCGATCTGCGCGGTCACCAGCCCCGAGCGAAACCGGGCCGCGCCGCGACTGCCGGAGAGCTTCCCGGAATTGTTTCGCAGCTCGGTCACGAGATCGGGCCGAGTGCTGTGCAACGCCGGCACGATCCCGAACAGCAAGCCCGTCGCCATCGCGACGAGCATCGTGAACGCCAGCACCTGTCCGTCGAGCGAAAAGTCGAGCGTCGCGGCCACGCGGGAAGGCAGCATCGCCGTGATTCCCGCGAGCGTCCAGTGCGCGACGGCCAGCCCCGCCACGCCGCCGAGAACGGCGAGCAGCAGCGATTCGGTCAGCACCTGCGCGATCAGTTGACGCCGGCTCGCGCCGAGCGACAGACGTACGGCCATCTCCATCGCGCGATTCGCCGCGCGGGCGAGAAGGAGGTTGGCGATGTTCGCGCATGCGATCAGCAGCACGATCCCGGTGATCGCGAACAGCAGGATGACCGGCCTGCGCGATTGCTTGATCGTCGAGCTCTGCCCGCGTCGCCCGTCGGAAATGAGGACCTTCTTGGCGCGGAACTCCTGCATCGTCCGCTCGCTCATCCCCTTCCGCTGGGGCGCTTCGACGTCGTTGACGATCGAGTGGTATACGGTGTTCACCGAGCTCGCGGCCTGGTCGAGGTTCGCGCCCGGCTTGAGTCGCCCGAACAGGTACACCCAGTAACTGTCTCGGCGCTCATATCCCTTCCAGCCCTGCGTCAGGATGCCGCGCATGGTGATCGGCACGAAGACGTACGGTCGGGCGCCGAGCGTCGTACCGGTGAACCCCTTCGGCGCGACACCGGTGATCGTCATCTGCTGGCCGTTGATCGTGATCTGTTTGCCGACCACGTTCGGGTCCGATCCGAGCTGAGTTTGCCAGAATGGGTAGCTCAGAACGGCCACATAGTTGCCGCCGATCGTTTCGTCGTCGCGCGGGGTGAAGAGACGGCCGAGCGCGGGACGGAGGCCGAGGACGGAGAAGTAGTTGCCCGTCACGTAGAGCCCGCGCCCGCTGACCGGCGTCTGCCCCGACATCGCGACGCTGACGCCGAGCAGGAAGTGTCCCGCGATCCCGCTGAACGCGGTGTTCGCCTTTTGGAGATCCCGAAGCATCGGGTAGCTGAACACCTCGTCGCAGTCACCGGCGTCGTTGCAGGAATTGCTGCCGTACTGCGGTCCGGGCGCCTTGAAGTTGGCCAGCCGTGCCGGGTCGGTCACCGGCAGCGGTTGGAGCAACAGCTCGTCGAAGAGCGAAAAGATGGCGGCGTTCGCGCCGATGCCCAGCGCCAGCGACAGGATCGCGACGACGGCGACGAACGGCGTTTTGAACAGTGTGCGAAAAGCGAGCTTCAGGTTCCGCATCTACGGTCTCGGGGCTCTGGAGGGGAAGGGGACTGAGTACTTCGACAACCCAGAGCCCCGAAACCGTTTAGAACATGGCTAGAAAACCACGGTTTGCTTGTTGATCACGATCGGCTCGAGGCCCAGGCGCTTGGCCTCGGCGTTGAACGCCGGCAGGTCGGTCTTGAGGATGATCTGGAGCCGGTCGGTTTGCGTCTTGAGCTCACCCTTGAGGTCGCCGAAGATCGGATAGGCGCTGGCGATCGGCTTGGCGTCCCCTCGCGACACGACGCCGAGCAGCGCGGCGAGCCGGTTGTTGACCTTGATCGGGAAGTTGAGCGGGTCCTGGCCGCTCTGATTCCGCACCTGGTAGATCTCCTCTTCGACGCCGTTGAGGTCTTTCGACAGCTTGTCCCCGGCCGCCTTGAGCTTGTCGTCCTGCGACTTCTTGAGCCGGTCGTCGACCTGGGTCTTGATGTCGCGCGACTGGACGACGGAGACGTTCGCCTCGCTGACCTTGTCGCGCAGTTGGATCGCCAGCGCGAACTGCGCCTCCAGGTCGGCGTCGGTCGCTTCGTGCGTGGGATTGCGTTTCACGACCAAGCGGCTGCGTCGCCGTCTTGCCGTCGGCGATGAGGCGAACTGTGTATTTGCCCGGCGGCGCCGACGGTCCGTTCGTCGATCCGCCCCAGAGGATCATTCCCGGGAAGGTCGTCGCGCCGGCGTACTGAAGGTCCCAGTTGAAAGTGTTGAGGCCTGCCACGCGCCCCGGATTTGCCGCGCCGCCGAAGCCGCCGCGCCCACCTCCTCCACGTCCGCCACGGCCGGCCGCTTCCCCGCCCGCCGCCGAGTCGGCGCCCCCGCCGGGAACGCCGGCGTTCGCGGCGTTGAGCGCCGCGCGCCCGCCGCCCCGACCACCCCGACCGCCGGCGTTGGCCGTATCAGGGTACGAGCGGATGACCTGACCCTTCGCGTCGAGGATCTCGATGCGGACGTTCTGCGCCGGCTGTTTGAGCACGTACTGAATCGTCGCCTGGCTTCCGGAGCGATACGCTGTCGCCGGTTTGAACAGCAGTGGATCCGCGCTCGCCATCGTGGTCTGGTTGTACTGCCGGAGCGGCTCGATGTTGTCGAGGATCCAGAACCCGCGACCGTGTGTCGACACCGCGATGTCGCGCTCGGTGACGATGAGGTCCCACATCGGGACGTCGGCGAGGTTCAGGTTGAGCGACTCCCAGTGGTCGCCGTCGTCGAACGAGGCGTAGACGCCGTGCTGCGTCGCGGCGTAGAGGAGTCCCTTGCGCGTCGGATCCTCGCGCACCGCGTGCACGAAGTCGTCGCCGCGGATGCCGGCGACGATCTTCGTCCACGTCTTGCCCATGTCGTGCGTGCGGTAGATGTACGGCGCTTTGTCGTCGAGCAGGAAACGCTTGACCGCGACGTACGCCGTCGCCGAATCAAAGGCCGATGCGTCGATCAGGCTCACTCGGCCGAAGTCGGGCATGTCCTTCGGCGTGACGTTGCTCCACGTCTTGCCGGCGTCCTTCGTGACGCTGATGACACCGTCGTCCGAGCCGGTCCAGACGACGTTCGTCGTGCGCTTGGAGGGCGCGATCGAGAAGATCACCGCGTAGACCTCGGGGCCGTTCATGTCGCGCGTGATCGGACCGCCGGACGGACCCATCGTCTTCGGGTCGTGGCGCGTGAGGTCGGGGCTGATGCGCTCCCAGCTGTCGCCGCCGTTCGTCGTCTTCCAGAGGTGCTGCGAGCCGGTGTAGAGCGTTTTCTTGTCGACCGGCGAGAAGATGATCGGATAGGTCCACTGCCAGCGTTCCTTGATCACCGCCGACTCTTCGCCGGAGAACATGCGCGGATACGGACTCACCTCTCGGACTTCGCCGGTTCGGCGATTGAGCTTGGTGAGGAAGCCGCCGCCGTTGGCGTTTGTGCCCGAGTAAAACACATCCGGATCGCGCGGATCGGGCGCGATGTAGCCGTCCTCGGATCCGCCCGGGCTGAACTCGGCCGGTCCGCCTCCCCGACCACCACCGCCGCCGCCGCGACCGCCGAACGTGGGCGCCGTCGGCACGCACATCTCGCTCTCGTCCTGCTGCGAGCCGCAGACGTAATACGGCACCTGCGACGTCGCGACGATGTGGTAGAACTGCCCCGTGGGATAGTTCACGGCCGACCAGGTCGGATTGTCGGCCTGCGCGTTGAACGTGATGTCACCGCCGGGATCGGCGGCATGGAGGACGTGGTTGTTGTCGTCCGGATCGACCCACATGTCGTGCGAGTCGCCGCGCGCGAATTGCTGCTGGGCGAACGTCTTGCCGCCGTCGCGCGAGCGGAACGTGCCGACGTTCTCGACGTAGACGAGGTCCTTGTTCTTCGTGTCGGCAAAAACGTGCGTGTAGTAAAACGCGCGCTGGCGGAAGCGTCGCTCGTTGTTGACGAGCGTCCACGTCGTCCCCGCGTCGTCCGTGCGGAACAAGCCGCCGTTCTCGTTCTCGATGAGCGCGAAGACGCGGTTCGGATCGACAGGGGAGATCGAGATGCCAATCTTCCCGTCTATACCCACCGGGAGGCCTCCGGCGTGCGTGATGTCGGTCCACGTCTCGCCGCCGTCGGTGGATTTGTAGAGCGCGCTTCCAGGGCCACCGCTCGACATCATCCACTCTTTGCGGTACGCCTCCCAGAGCGAGGCGTACATGACGTTCGGATTCGTGCGGTCGATCTCGACATCAGCCGCACCGATGTTCGCGTTCGTGAAGAGAACGCGCTTCCACGTCGCGCCGCCGTCCGTGCTCTTGTAGACGCCGCGCTCATCGCTCGGCACTCCGTATTTCCCGAAGTCGGCGACGAACACGATGTTCGGATTCGTCGGATTGATCCGGATGCGTGAGATCGCGTCGGAGTTGGAGAAGCCGACGTGCGTCCACGTCTTGCCGGCGTCGGTCGATTTGTAGACGCCGTCGCCGGGCTGGATGTCGCCGCGGATGCACGACTCGCCCATCCCGATGAACACGATGTTCGGATCGGTCTCGGAAACGGCGACCGCGCCGACCGACGAGCTCTTGATCTGGCCGTCGGTGACGTTCGCCCAGTGCTCGCCGCCGTCGGTCGTCTTCCAAAGGCCGCCGCCTGTCGCGCCGAAGTAGCCGACCTTTGGTTGGCCCTTCACGCCGGAGATCGCGATGGAGCGTCCACCGCGCTCGGGGCCGAGGCTTCGCCACCGCAGGCCTTTCAGGATCACCGAGTCGGTCGCCGCGGATCGAAGCGTGTAGGCCGGCTGCTCCGCGCCGCGGGTCAATCCAACCGCAGCGGCAACGCCGCCGAACGCCAGCAACGCCGACGCGCCGGCTCGAGTAAGCCGTCGAATCATGCCGAATTCTCCAACGAGGAAGGGAAGTGGGGACGGGGAAACCGCCAAAAGAAACTTGCCAAGGAACGCATGACGTCGCCATGCTGTCGGCCGAGCCCGTCAGGATCTTCGCCGTCTGTTTTTCCGGTCCACCGGTCCACCGGTCCACCGGTCCACCGGTCCACCGGTCCACCGGTCGGTCCACCGTCGGTTCACCCGCCTCACCGGAGCGTCGCATGTCGATCAACTATCTCGCCGTGCTGCTGTCGGCCGTCGTGCTGTTCGTGCTCGGCGGTCTTTGGTTCTCGCTGCTCTTCGCGAACCCCTGGCGCCGAATGCAGGGAGTGACCGGTCCGATGCAGTCTCCCGGAGCCGCGCTTTTCGCGCAACTGTTCGTGTGCGCGCTGCTCACGTCGTGGGGGATGGCTATGGTTCTCAGCCACGCGGGACCGATGGAAACGGGTCGTGCGTTCGGTTTCGCCGTGCTTATCTGGCTCGGGTTCGCCGGCGCGACGAGCTATGCGACCGCGGCGGCGGGCGGAAAGCAACGCGCGCAGTGGGCGATCGAGTCAGGATACAATCTCGTTTCGTTCATCATCGCGGCGGTCATTCTTTCCGCCTGGCACTGAGTCGCGGGACCCAACCCGCTGGGCGCGAGGTTCCGCGAGAACTTGAGCATGCGGCAAAATGCGAAACAGAGTTTCGCTTGTCCGTGACAACCGTATTCTATAGAATGGTCGATCCCCCGCCTCGTCCCCGACCGGAGAGTTTGGATGGCCCAATCGAGTTTCGCGCTGCGCGTCGCCACGCTCGCGTCCTGCGCGGTCACGTTCGGTCTCGCTGCCTGCTCGTCTGATTCCTTGATTCCGACGGCAGCACCGTCGGGTGCCTCGCGCGATGCCGGCGGCACTCCCAACGGCGGCGACGGGAGCAACGGCAACAACGGCAATGCCTTCGCTTACGGCCACGTGAAGGTCTGCGCGGTGCCACCGGCTGGTGAGGCCGGGTGCCACTCTTGGATCACGGTGGACAAGGGCGGCCAACCAGTCGTCAACGTCAACCCGTCGGGCTACGGACCGACGGATTTGAGGCAGGCATACAGTCTCACCGTGCTTGGCACCGGCACTGTCGCGATCGTCGATGCGTTCGATGATCCCAACGCGGAAGCCGATCTGGCGGTCTACCGCCACCAGTTCGGCCTATCGGTTTGCAGCACGGCGAATGGCTGCTTCAAGAAGATCAATCAGAACGGCGGATCGACGCCGCCGCGCGCGGACGGGGGTTGGGCTGAGGAGATCTCACTCGACCTCGACATGGTCAGCGCCATCTGTCCGGGCTGCAAGATCCTGCTCGTGGAAGCGAGCTCCAACTCGTTCGCGAACCTCGTGGCTGCGGTCGATCGCGCGGCGAGCACGACCGGCGTGGTCGCGATCTCCAACTCCTACGGCGGCAACGAGTACTCGGGTGAAGTCTCCGATCAGTCGCACTACAACCACCCAAACCTCGCCATCACGGTGAGCTCGGGCGACGCCGGATTCGGCGTCGAGTTTCCGGCGGCCTCTCAGTATGTCACGGCCGTAGGCGGCACGCACCTCACACACAGCGGTTCCGTCTACAGCGAAACGGTGTGGAGTGGCGCGGGCAGTGGGTGCAGCGCGTATATCACCAAGCCCGGTTGGCAGACCGACGCGTGCTCGCACCGCACCGTGGCCGACGTGTCCGCGGTGGCGGACCCCAACACCGGCGTCGCCGTCTACGATACGTACGGCTTCGGCCGGCGCGGCGGTGGTTGGCTCGTCTTCGGCGGCACGAGCGTGGCCGCGCCGATCATCGCCTCGGTCTACGCGCTCGCCGGCAATTCGAGCACCGTCAACTACGGCTCGTTCTCGTATAGCCACACCGGGTCGCTGTTCGACGTGCTCCTGGGGAGCAACGGCTCGTGCGGTGGTTCCTACCTCTGCACCGCTGGCCCGGCATACGACGGTCCCACGGGCAACGGCTCGCCGCGGGGCACGGGCGCGTTCTAACTCACTCGCTCCAAGTTCCACGAACGGGCTCGGCGACTCGCCGAGCCCGTTTTTTTGCGCCTCAGAACAGCCCGACTTTCCCTTTCACCGACGCGATCAGCTTGGCGGGGTCGTAGCCGACGCCTTGCTTGAACACGAGTGAGACTTTTCGAATGTCTCCGATGTTCGCCGACGGGTCGCCGTCGATCACGACGAGGTCGGCCTGTTTGCCGGTGGCGATCGAGCCGATCTTGTCGGCGCGGCCAAGATAGGTCGCGCCGTTCATCGTTCCGACCTTGATCGCCTCGAGCGGCGTGAGTCCGCCCTCGACGAGAAGCTCGATCTGCCGTTGGTCGGAGTATCCCGGAATCACGCCGCCGCCGCCCGTCGGATCGGTCCCGGCGACGAGCAGCCCGCCGGCGCGGAGAAACCCGATTTCCATCGCGCGCTCCTTCGGAAAGAGCGCGGCGTAGTTCGACCGCGAGTTCGTCTGCGCAGCCTTGTACCGCGTCTCGAACTGCTCGCGCAACTCTGGCACGAGCACGTCCAGCCCCGGCGGCTCCGGCCGCCCCGGCGTGAAGGTCTCGAACACCGTGAGGGTCGACGTCAGCGCCACGTGCCGCTTCACCAGCTCGGCCACGAGCGACTTGAACGGCGCGCCCGCCGTGTCGAGCGCGGCGATCGACGCCTGGCCGACGTTCTGTCCAGGGCAGACGTCCGGCTTCTTGTCGGCGACGAAATCGGTGGACGCGAAGAAGCCGTGCTCGAGATTGTCGATCCCCAGCTCCGCGGCTTCGCGGTAGGTGACCGAGCACAGATGACCCGTCGTCTTGATGCCGCGCTTGTGTCCTTCGTCGATCGCCGCCTTGAGCTCGTCGCGCGTGATGTGCATGTACGCCTTGAGCGACGAGGCGCCCATGTCCGTCCAGTAGTCGACCAGCCGTCGCGCGTCGGCGGCGTCGGTCAGCTCGTGCACCTGCGGCAGGTTGAGCCCCGGACCCTCGAGGTAGGGCGCGGTCGCGTCGATCCACGGTCCGGCGCGCTCGCCACGGTCGATCGAACGCTTGACGTTGATCTCGCCGAAGCCGTTCATGTTGCCGCCGCTGCGCATCGACGTCACGCCGCCCGCCAAATACAGGCGCGTGAAGCTCTCGGCCAGGTACGCGTACACGCCCGGTCCGGTCGGGTAGAAGAGGTGCTCGTGGACCATGACGAGCCCCGGGATCACGGACTTCCCCGAGAGATCCATCACCAACGCGCCCGGCGGAGCGCTGGTGGACGACGACGGTCCGATCGCGGCGATGCGTCCGTCGCGAATCACGACGGTTTGATCCGGACGCGCCGGCGCCCCCGTTCCGTCGATCACGCGAACGTGCGTGAGCGCGACGACGCTCGTGTCGACCTGAACGAACTGTCGCACGGCGGGGGCGAGTGTCGGTCGCTGTGCGACGAGGGCGGAGGACGCCGCGGCGAGGGCGGCGATCGAAAGCATGGGTGCGCGCATGGCGACGACGTTAGCGCGCACCCGCCGCCGAGTCGAGTGCGCTAGGGCACGGGTGCGAGCGCCGCGGTTGCGCGAACCGGCCGCGTGAACCAGACGAGCGGCGGCCCGACGCCGATCATGTGCCAGGCCAACATCCCCCACCATCGCCACGTCGTGGGCGACCCCGGCTTCGCTTGCGAAAGCGGGATGACGGCGAAGGTCATGAAGCACCAGATGAACGCTCCGAACAGCACACCGACGACGATCCGCCCTCGCGGAGTCCTGATGGCTCGTTCGACGATCGAGACGCGCTGCACGACGAACGTGTAGACCAAGGTCCAGATGAGCGCCACCAGAAGGTGCGTCGCGAGCCCGAGCGAGATCGTCGCCGCGCCCCCGTCGAACGACGACTTGCCGATCCATCCCGACGCGACACTCTGAAACACGCGCCGAAACGCGGCCAGGCCGAGGAGGTTGACGTAGTAGACGACGGCGAAAGTGCCATCGAGGATGGCGACGAGAAGGGCGACACCGAGAATAGGCATGGCATCACCGTGCGGCGGACTAAGGCGCAGGTAAAGGCAGGAGGGGCGAAACGTTCATGGCGCGGGGCTAAAGGCGAGTCGCGCGACAGCCGTTGTTGGTTGTGGGTTGTCAGTTTTGGGTCCGGGGTGACTGATGACGTGACAGGTCATACTGGGGGTGAGGCGCGCTGGGCTGGAACGGTGTGCCCGGGAAGGATCTGGTGGTGCGCGGCGCACGCTCCTGACCTATACGTGGGGCATGCAAGAATTCAAGAAACTTCTCGTCTGGCGACGCGCGCATGCGTTCGGGCTCAGAGTTCACCAGGCGGTTGAGAAATTCCCGCGCAGGGGCTTCGCCGAGTTGATCTCGCAGTTGACGCGCGCCGCGGACTCGATCGCGACGAACATCGTCGAGGGGTGCGGAGCGACGAGTCAGCGAGAGTTCGCACGCTTCCTCGCGATCGCCATCAAATCTGCGTCAGAGGCGGAGCATCATCTGCTCACGGCCTTCCACCGCGGCGCGCTCCCTCCGGAGGAGCACGCCCGCCTTAACGAAGAGGTCACCCGCATCCGCAAGATGCTTTTCGCGCTGCGGAAGAAAGTGCTCGCCACGCCCGACACCCTCGCGCCCCCAGCGCGCCCCGAATCCGCCGAGAACCTGTCCCGACCATCAGTCACCGAGCACCGTCAACCGGCAACCCAAAACCAACAACGGCAGTCGCGCGACCACCCAAAACCCTAAACCCGCGGTTGCGCCGTCACCGCATCGCCCACGCCAAAAACCGCTCGGTGTAGTACAAACTCAACTGCGAGCTCACCCCGCTGAACACCTCGTCGAACCCGTGCTCCGCCCACGGGATCTCGAGGTACGCCGCCGACGTGCCGGACTCGTTCAGCTTCTCGGCGAACGGGCGCGCGTACTTCGCCTCGACGATGTTGTCGCGGGCGCCGTAGATCAGCAGCGTCGGCGGCAGCGAGTGGCCGCGGTCGGCGGTCGCGTACGACATTGGCGACGCGTCGGCGTAGGCTCTGGCGAATTTGTCGGGCGGGCCGCCGATGTAATCCTCCTCGATCGACCGAATCCCCAGCGGGTCCGGATGCGGCGGGTCGCGGTATGACGCCACCAGGTCGACGGGGCCATAGAGGCTGATGACGCCGCGAACTCCGGGGCGCTGCTTCGAGTACGCGGAGAGCAGCGCGAGCTGTCCGCCGGCCGACCGGCCGAGCAGCACGATTCGCGTCGTGTCGGCCTCGTACTCGCTCGAGTGCGCGCTGATCCAAGCGAGCGCCGTGTCGACGTCGGCGAGTTGCGCGGGCCAACGCGTCTCGGGGGCGCGACGGTAGTCGATCGAGAACACGACGTAACCGGCGTTCGTCAGCCACTCGGCAAAATCGGAATGGTCTTCGGGGGCGCCGTTTCGCCACGAACCGCCGTGAATCTGGACGATCACGGGGAAACGTCCCGGCTTCTGCGGACGGTACACGTCCAGCGTGAGCGGCCGGCCGTTCCTCGACACAAAGGTCAGCCCGCGGTCGATGCGCGCCTCGTTCGTCGGAACGCCGCGGAACAGGTCCAGCGCGCTCACCGGCGCCGCGCGGAGCGGCGCGGCGGGTTCGCGAATCATCACGCCGGCCTGCGCGTCCAGGTCGTGGATCGTCGCGCCAAGGCGGAAGAACACGCTCTCTGCGGTTCCAAGCGAGATCAGACCGATGAGGACGGCCAACTGCGAGACGCGCGAACGCGACGCGCTGCCCAGAGCGAAGACGATGCCCACGAGCGCGAGAATGCCGATCCAGGCGCACAGCTCGGGCGCGGCGACGGCGAACCGCAGGAAGAAGTAGGTCGGGGGCGGAAGGAAAATCCACGCCGCTCCGAAGAGCGCGATGATCCCGAGCGTGAGCCCTGTCCAGCCCGTGGCGCCCGGGCCAGTGAGCTGCGGGGCTTCAGTCGGCTCTTGAATCTCCCAACGACTTTGCCATCGGGAGGCGGGCGTCACGTCGTCAACGGTTTCGTTCACGCTTGTCCGTTCGATCTGCCTTCGTTCCGCGTTCCGCGCGAGCCTTGGCGACGAGCTGCTTCACCTCCGCCATGAGCGTCGGACCGTGGTATGGGATACCGTCCTTGATCGTCCACTCGACGCCGCCGGTATGAACCGGTTTTCCATTCTTGATGTCGTCCACGCCGGTTGGGTAGAGCACTTTCAGGTTTTCCAACGGATTGCCGTTCACCACGATCAGATCCGCCTTGAATCCCTGACGAACGCGGCCCATTTCGGTTTCTTTGCCGAGGATGCGCGCGTTGTTGAACGTCGCGTGCTGGATGACCTTGATCGGGCTGAAGCCTGCTTCCTGGTGGAGCTCGAGCTCGCGTAAAAGTCCGAAGCCGTACATCTGATAGATGAACCCCGCGTCGTCTCCCGCGCCCACCAGTCCGCCCTTCCGCTCGAAGTCGCGCACGGCGTTCATCCAAATTCGATAGTTCTCCTTCCAGTACGTCTCGTCCGTGGACGTCCAGCCGAAGAAATACGATCCGTGGTTCGCCGGGTCGGGCTTGAAGTAGTCCTCGAGGGTCGGGTGCAGGTAGTCGGCGAACCAGGGCTGCGTCTTCGCGCGCTGAAGGTCTCTGGACGCCTCATAAATGTCGAAAGTCGGCACCCAAGCAACGTGGCGCGCGACCATCGAGTCGAGCACCATCTGGAGCCGCGCCGGGTCCGCTTCGCGCCACAAATGGCCGGCCCACCGGAAGCGGTCCGTCTCGTTGTTGTAGTTGTAGTACGACGGAAAAGCCTGCACGCCGTCGAGAATCGCCGCGTCGGGGATGCCGTACCAATGCTCGATGCTCGTCGTGCCGAAGTGGATGTCGTCCCAGGCGTTCGTCTCCTCGACACCGACGTGGTGGGCGATGCGCAGTCCTTCCTTGTGCGCTTCGTCCTCCATCACCTGCATGATGTCGCGGTCGATGCCGAGCAGTTTGATGCCGTCGGCGCCCATCGCCTTGAGCGCTCTCACGCGGGCCCGGGCGGAGTCGGCGTTGGTGGGCCGGCCGAACTGCGGATAGACGAAGATGCGCGGCGCCTGGAGCGTGCCCTTGTTGCTGGCGTCGCGCCACGCGAGAGCCTTTCGCGTGTCACTGCCCACATCGCGAACCGCGGTGATCCCGCACGCGAGCCAGATCTTGAACTCGTACTCGATCGGCTGCGCGGATCCCCCGCGCTCGTCCTGCAGGTGAGCGTGGGCGTTGATCAGTCCCGGGAGAACATACTTCCCGGTCGCGTCGATCTCGGCCGTGTTCGCATCCGCGCGCGGACGACGATCGGCGGCGTTGCGCCCCAAAGACACCAGGTCGAGCGCGACGAGCTGCGTGATCGTGCCGCCCTGAACGACGATGTCGAACGGTCCTTTGGCAGGAGTCCCGTTCCCGTCGACGATGGTGGCGTTGCGAATGATGAGTCGAGCCGGTCGCGTTCCGCTGACGACCGCCGTCTGCGCGGCGGCCGAACCAGCGACGAGCGCCAATGCGAGGAAAGCAGGGAGGTGGCGCATCAGATGATCATCATATGCGCGGCGGGGGACCGCAAGAGCGGTGGACGAGTTGACCGGTGGACCGGTGGACCGGAAACCTCGAGACTGCCGTCTCCTACCTCTCGGCCGCGACCTCGCCGTCGCCGTTCCGCGCCGTCATCGTGTAGCACCACGCCTCGCCCTCGAGCACGGTCTCCCCGGTCTGGCGCGTGACGACGCAGCGGAGCTGGGTCACCGGCTTCGTCGCGTGGACGCTCACCACCTCGGCCTCCGCGGTGATCGTGTCGCCGATGTAGACCGGGGCCGTGAACTTCCAGTTCTGGCTGAGAAAAACAGAGCCCGGACCGGGAAGATCCATCGCGACGAGCGCGTGCAGCACGCCGGTCGTCAACCCACCCTGCACGACGAGCGCGCCGAACCGGGTACGCTCGGCGAACGCTGTGTCGAAGTGGAGCGGATTGTAGTCGCCGGTGAGCTCGGCGAAGATCTCGACATGCTTGCCGGAGAGCGTCAGCGAACGGCTTGCGCGCTGACCGACCGTCGGACGCGTCATCCGCGTCACATCTTCGGCGAAAGCATGATGTGCGCCTTCGGCGTGCCCGGGTACATGATCCACATCCCGTTCTCCGATGGCTTTTCCGGGAGGCCGCTGGACGCGCCCGTGGCGCCCGAGATGTAGACCACGATGAGCGGGTGCGATCCGGTGATCGTGTTCGCCGCTGCGTCGTAGTTACCGCCGAAGAGCTGGTACATGGTGGCCGGTTGCTTCGGCATCTCGAGCTTGCCGGCCTTCACCTCGGCGAAGCGCACCGTGTCGACCTTGTCGCCCTTCACGCCGCTCGCGCGGAGCGCGCGGCCGCGGGACATGAACGGCTCCAGCGACTGATGGTAGCAGGCCGCGTGGAAGTCCTTGCCCGTCGGCTCGGGAAGGAAGCAGGTGAACGTCTTCCCCTCGCGAAGCGTCACGAGATTCGGGCTGCCGTTGCGGTAGCCCATGATCTTGGCTGAAGCGCGCGCCTCAGCCGGCAACGGAAGCACGGCCGCGGCGATCTGTTGCGCCTCGGTCATCGAGACGGCCGTCATCGCCGGCGAGCCGGCGGGTGTCGGCGATCCCTGGGCGAGCGCGGCGCCGAGCGGCGCGCAAAGAACGACTAACGCTGAGAGTCTCACGAATTGATCCCGGATGGGGTGGAGGAGCGGGGAGAAAAAGGGGCTCGCGTTTACCGTTTGGGCCACACGACGCCCTGGCTCGGCTCGACCGATGCCATGCCCTTGTATACGAACTTCTGAATTCGCTTTCCTTCGTACGTCTCGGTCGTGAAGATGTTGCCCTTGGAGTCGGTGGCGATGCTGTGCACGGCGAACCACTGGCCGGGCTGCCGGCCGCCGTCGCCGAACTCGGTGATGATGTCGAGCGACTGCCGGTCCATCACGTACACGCGCTCGTTCTTGCCGTCGGCGAGGAAGATGTATTTCTGCTGCGGATCCTTCGAGAAGGCGATGTCCCACACTGAGCCGTCGCCCTTCGTCGCGGGCTTGATGATCTTCTCCTTCACGAACTCGCCGCTCTCCTTGAAGACCTGGATGCGGTCGTTCACGCGGTCGCACACGTAGAGGAGACCGTCGACCGACGGCTCGGCGCAGTGCACGGGATTTCGGAACTGCGGCTGCGGCTGGCCCGGCTCGTACGGCGGGAGGGCGGAGTCGGATGGCGTCTTTCCGTAGGCGCCCCAGAAGCGCTTGATCTTGCCGTTGTCCATGTCCAACACCGCGACGCGTCTGTTGCCGTAGCCGTCGGCGATGAACGCCTCGTTCGCCTTGTAATCGAACGAGATCTTCGCGACGCGGCCGAAATGAGTGGTGCTGTTGCTGTTCGTCGCCTGACCCGGCTCCCCGATCTGCATCAGGAATTTGCCGTCGTGCGTGAACTTGAGGATGTGGGAGTCGCTGCCGGCGTCCCCGCGGCCGCCGTTGCCACCGATCCAGATGTTGTTCTTGTTGTCGATCGAGATGCCGTGATTGGACGACGGCCAGACGTACTGCTTGTCTTCCGGCGGCCCGCCCCACGCCTTCACGAGGTTGCCGGCGGGATCGAACTCGAGCACCGGCGGCGCCGGGACGCAGCATTCGCTGAGCGGCGGATTTTGCGCCGCGCCGATCTCGTTTCGCGCATCGAACGTGTCGTTGCGGTGGACGATGAACACGTGGTCGTTCGCGTCCACGCCGACGCCAATGACGTTCCCGAGCACCCAGTGGTTGGGCAGCGGCTTGGGCCAGAGCGGATCGACCTCGAACCGCGGCGCCTGCACGAGCGTCGCGCGCGCTGACGCGTCGAGCGCGTGCTGACCGATGCCAAGAGAAACGATGGCGCCGGCGAGCACGGCGGCGAGAATGACTTTGCGGCGTCGGGTCACTTTTTCGCTCCCGCGGAAGGCCAGAGCGCGCCCTGATTGGCTTTGGTCACGGCGCTTACGCCTTTGTAGTTGAATTTCTGGAGACGCTTTCCCTCGAACGTCTCGATCGTGTAGAGGTTGCCTTTCGAGTCGGTGGCGACGCCGTCGACGGCGTAGAACAGACCGGGCTGTCGGCCGCCGTCGCCGAACGCGGTGAGCTCCAGCAGCCTCTCGCGATCAAGGATGTGGACCTTGTCATTGGCGCCGTCCGCGACATAGAGGTACTTCTGGCCGGGGTCGCGCGAGAAGGCGATGTCCCACACCGACCCGCTGCCGCGCGTCGATGCGGCAACGGTCGCTTCCTTCACGAACGAGCCATCCTTCTTGAAGATCTGGATGCGGTCGTTCGTCGCATCGCAGACGTAGACCAGTCCGTCATTGGCGATTCGTACGCAGCGCACCTGACCGAACTGCTTCGGCGCCGCGCCGCCCGGCTCGTACTTGGCCGTATCGGCGTCGTCCGGCTTCGCGCCGTACGCGCCCCAATACCGCTTGATCGCGCCGGTGTTCATGTCGACCACCGCGACCCGGTGATTGCGCGAGCCGTCGGCGACAAAGATCTCGTTCGCCTTGCTGTCGATCGCGAAGCCCATCGCGCCGCCGAAGCTTTCCATACTGTTGCTGTTGGCGGGAAGTGCCGGCGCGCCGCCGCCGCGACCGCCCCGTCCTCCACGGCCGCCACCGCGACCACCTGCGCCACGAGCCGGCGAGACGCCGGCGTACGCCGTGTCACCCGCGCTACGACCCGCCCCGCTCCCGGCGGCCGGCGGAGGCGCCGCCGGAGCGGTGCCGTACTGCGCGATGAACTTGCCGTCCTTCGAGAACTTGAGAATTCTCGAATCGGCGCCGCCCGCGCCGCCGATCCAGACGTTGCCCGCGTCGTCGATCGCGAGACCGGCGTTCTGTTCCGGCCAATTGTACCCTTCGCCCGGGCCGCCCCAATGGGCGACGAGCGTGCCGCTCGGGTCGAACTCGAGCACATTCGGCGCCGAGGCGCAGCACTCGCCGTACGCGGCACCGCCAACGGTCAAGCCGATCTCGGTGCGCGGCGTGAAACTGTCGGTCAAATGGACGACGAAAATGTGGTCGCGCGAATCGATGGCCACGCCGGTCGTGGATCCGAGAATCCACCGATTCCCCATCGGCTTGGGCCACATCGGATCGACCTCGAACTTGGGCGCCTGGCCGGCCGCCGCTTTCGGCGTGCCTTTCTTGGCCGGCGTTTGCGCCGCGAGCGCTCCGCCGTACACCAACAGCGAGGCGCCAAACAGCGTAATACCTCGGTTCATGCGATCTCCTCGACTCGAGTCGGCCCGCTTTCCCGTCGCCCCGCCCTTCAGCACCGCCGTTCCGACCCCCGTGCACGCGTACTATACTCGTGCGTCCAGGGAGCGAATGGCGTGATTCTACGTGGTCGAAGTCTAGTCCGTCAGGGTGTAAACGTCGTCGTCGCGGCAGCCGTTGCGTCGGGGCTCGTGCTCGCGCTGCCGGGCGTGAATTTCGCGCACGACATTCCGGCCAGCGTGCGCATCTTCGTCTTCATCAAGCCGGTCGGCCATAACCTCCGCGTCGTCATTCGGGCGCCGCTCGAGGCGATGCGCGACGTCAACTTTCCGCTCAACGGTCCCGGATACCTCGACATCGCGCGCGCGACGCCGCTCTTGAGCGACGCGGCGCGCGTCTGGCTGGCCGGCGACCTTCATCTCTACGAGAACGATTCTCCGCTCGGCGACGGCAAGATCGTCGCGACGCGCGTTTCGCTGCCGTCCGATCGCTCGTTCGTCAGCTTCGACAGCGCGGTCGCCCACGCGTCGTCCGCGCCGCTCGACACCGCGACGCAGTTGATGTGGAAGCAGGCGATGCTCGACGTCGTCATCGACTACCGCATCGCGTCGGACAGCTCGCGCTTCTCGATCGACCCGGGGCTGGCGCGTCTCGCCGTCCGCACGACGACGGTGCTTCGCTTTCTGCCAGTCACCGGCGGCGAGCGCGACCTTGAATACCTCGGTGATCCCGGACTCGTGCATCTCGACCCGCGCTGGAGCCAGGCGGCGCTGAGCTTCGTGAAGCTCGGGTTCGGGCACATCCTCACGGGGATCGATCATCTGCTCTTCCTGCTGTGCCTCGTGATTCCGTTCCGCCGCATTCGGCCGCTCGTCGCGATCGTGACGGCGTTCACCGTGGCGCACTCGATCACGCTCCTCGCGTCGGCGGCCGGCTTCGCGCCCGACGCGCTCTGGTTCCCGCCGCTCATCGAGGTGCTGATCGCGGCGTCGATCGTGTACATGGCGCTCGAGAACATTGTAGGTGCGAAGTTGGAGCGCCGTTGGATCGTTGCGTTCGGGTTCGGGCTGGTGCACGGGTTCGGATTCTCGTTCGCGCTGCGCGAGTCGCTGCAGTTCGCGGGCGCTCATCTGGCGACGTCGCTCGTTTCGTTCAACGTCGGCGTGGAGCTGGGACAGCTCGCCGTGCTGGCGGTCGCGGTACCGGCGCTCAACTGGTTCTTCTCGCACGCGGTTCAGGAGCGGATGGGGACGATCATCCTGTCGGCGTTCGTGGCGCACACGGCGTGGCACTGGATGCTCGACCGCGGTGCTGTGCTCGCCAGCTATCACGTCGCGATGCCGGAATTCACGCCGGCGCTGGCGGCGAGCGCCCTTCGCGGCCTGATGTTCCTCCTCGTGATCGGCGCGGCGGCGTGGGGCGTCTTCGAGCTCTACGGCCGTCTCACGCGCGGATCGCGCGGGGAACTGGCGGCGAACGCCGAGGCGAAATGACGGGGAGATACCTGGCCGTGGGGAGCGCGTTGGTCGCCGCATTGGCGGGCGCCGCCTCCGGACAGGCCAAACAACCCTCGACCACGCACTCGGCGTCGAAGTCGGCCCACGCCGCGTCCGCCGATACGGTAAAGGGCCTGTCCACGCTCGACGGCCTGTATACGGACGAGCAGGCTTCGCGGGGAAAGGACGTCTACCTCAACAGTTGCCGGTCGTGTCACACGCCCGCCTCTCACACCGGCGCGACCTTCAATCAGTGGTGGCGCGGGAAGCATCTGTCTGATCTATTTGCGTTCGTCAGCACGCGAATGCCCAAGAACGACCCCGGAAGCCTGGCGCCGGAAGACGTGGCCGACGTCATGGCCTACCTCCTCAAGATGAACGCGATGCCGGTCGGACCGAACGAGCTGCCGGCCGACGTCGATTCGCTCAAGAAGTACCGCATCGAAGCCAAGTCCAAGGCCACGACCCCTTCAACACCAAAGAGGAAAAAGCCATGACGCGACGCTGGTTCTCGCGACGCTTCATCGGGACCGCGGTTCCGGTGACCGTGCTGATTCTTGGCGGCGCCTTCGCCGGCGCGAAGCTGCTCGACGCGCGCCAAGGTCTGCCGCTCGTGCGCGGCAACAAGCCAGGCGAATGGCGCTACTGGGGCGCCGACGCGTGGAGCACGCGCTATTCCGCGCTCGATCAGATCAACGCCAACAACTTCGACTCGCTGCAGGTCGCCTGGCAGTGGAACGCGGGGCAGTACGGCGAGGACGAGTACTATCGCACCACGCCGCTCTACGCGAACGGACACCTGATCACCGTCGCCACGACGCGCCGCAAGGTCTTCGCGATCGATCCCGCGAACGGCCAGACGATCTGGCAGTGGGGAATCGACGAAGGCATTCGCTGGCAGAAAGCGCCGCGCCAGTTCGCCGGTCGCGGCCTCGCCTATTGGACGGATGGCACGAATGAGCGCGCGATCGTCGTCCTGCCGGGCTACCACCTGGCATCGATCGACGTCGCCACCGGAAAGGCCGACCCGAAGTTCGGAAAGGATGGAGTCGTCGACCTCATGGAAGGACTTGGCTATCCGCTCGTGCCGCTCGCGGTGGACGACTCGGGTCCGCTCATCATCAGCGAGGCCGCGCCGGCGAGAAAGGCGAAGCCCGGCGAGAAGTGGAACGCCACGACCAAGACCGGCGCCGACGGCACGATGGGCATCGACCCGGCGGAAGGGCAGATCGCCGCGAGCTCGCCGCCGATCGTCGTCAACGACGTGATCATCGTCGGCAACTCGTCGATGCACGGCTACTATCCGCTTCGACTGCGCAACATCCCGGGTTTCATTCGCGGATTCGACGCGCACACCGGCAAGCAGCTCTGGAAGTTCAACCTCATTCCGCAGCCGGGCGAGTTCGGCGCCGAGACGTGGAAGAACGGCTCGAAGATCGGAACGGTGGGCGTCGGAAAGAACGACGCGTGGGCGCCGTACACCGCGGATCCGGAGCTCGGACTCGTCTACATCCCGGTCGGCGAGGGACTGAGCGACGAATACGGCGGCTATCGTCCGGGAAACAACCTGTTCGCGAACAGCATCGTCGCGATCGACGTGAAGACCGGAAAGCGGAAGTGGCACTACCAGATGGTGCACCACGACATCTGGGACTACGACACGCCGATGGCGCCGAACATTCTCGACGTCACGGTCAATGGCCAGCCACGCAAGATCATCGCGGCGACGACGAAGCAGGGTTGGGTCTACGTCTTCGACCGCGTCACCGGCCAGCCGATCTGGCCGATGCCCGAGACGCCCGTGCTGCCCAGCGAAGTGCCGGGCGAGCAGACCTCGCCGACGCAGCCGATTCCGTCGCGACCGGCGCCGTACGCGCAGCAGGGACTGGTCGCCGCCGATCTGATCGACTACACGCCGGCGATCAAGGATTCGGCATTGAAGCTTGCTCAGAAGTGCCGCATGGGTCCGTACTTCATCCCTGCGTCGCCGGCTGACGGCAAGGGAGCGAAGGGACCGTCGCAATACCGCTGCTCCTGGTACGCTCCCGGCGCGGCAGGCGGTGTGAACATCGACGGCGGCACGGCCGCGGATCCCGAAACAGGAATGATCTACGTCGGCGGCCAGAGTGGACTCGGGACGATCGAAGTCGAGCACGACCCGTGTTCCGAGCACCGCTATAGCCAGCCGCACAACTCGTGCGGGATGCTCGGCGCGCTCCCGCGTCCGAAGTCGTACGTCGCCGCCGACACGGGACCGGGCGCGTTCCTGCCGCGCGCGGCGACGACCATCGGCGCCGGCCGCGGCGCGATCTCGATCGTCAAGCCGAAGGAGATGGGAGGCATCACCGCCTACGATCTCAACACCGGCGACAAGAAGTGGTGGGTGCCGAACGGCAACGCGTGGCGCGAGCAGTCGTCGACCGATCCGCTCTTCGCCGGCGTCACTCTTCCGAAGGTCCCCGCGCTCGGCGGCCAGGCCGAGGTGATCACGACGAAGACGCTCGTCATCCACGGCACGGGGCGCAGCGGCGGTCCGGGCGGCGGACGCGCCGGCGGACGTGGTGGTCGTGGCGGTGGCGGGGCCCCCGCTGCCGGCGCGCCGCCCCCGATCACGCCGCAGATCTACGCGTTCGACAAGGCGACCGGGAAACAGGTCGGCGCGGTGGCGGTGCCGGCCGTGAACACCGCGGTGCCGATGACGTTCATGCACCAGGGGCGGCAGTACATCGTGTTCGCGACGGGAGTCGGCGACCACATCGGACTCACCGCGCTGGCACTGCCGAGGAAGCCGATCGACAACAGCAAGCACTAGCAACGGGCAGCTTGACGGCTCGACAGCTTGACGGCTCGACAGCTTGACGGCTCGACAGCTGCCGTCAAGCTGTCTGGCCGTTCAGCCGTCCAGCGCTACTCCTTTGTGTACCTCTTCAGGTGCGCCGCCTCGCCGTACACCGACGGCCCGACCTCGGCGCCGTAGATGTGCCCAGCCAAATCGACGGCGACGCCCTCGGCGGAGCTCGTGTTCGTCGCGTTGGTCACAGGGTCGGGGATGAAGTACTTCACCGAGCCGTCCTTGGCGCTCCCGATCCGAATCCCGCGCTTCCATTCGCGAGTGCGTCCGCTCCCCACCGACTGCGACTCCGAATCCGCGACGTAGATGTTGTCCTGCGCGTCGATGAAGATTCCGCTCGGGCGGCTGAACTGGTACCAGGTGTCGAGCAGCTTGCCGTCCTGGTCGAAGATCTTGATCCGGTTGTTGCCGCGGTCGCCCACGAATAGGCGGCCCTTGGAATCCATCGCCAGGGCGTGCGGCTGGTCGAAGTCGTCGGGGCCGTTGCCGAGCTGGCCCCACGCTTTGATCAGCGTTCCATCCTTCGAGAACTTGTATAGCCGCGCCGCGCTCCCCGGTGTCGACGAATGGCCCTCGGCGACGAAGATGTCGCCGTTGGGCGCGATGAGGATCGCGTTCGGCTGGAAGAAGTAGTCCGGGTCGCGCGCGCCGCCCGGTTTGCCGAGCGTGCGCAACAGCTTGCCGTCGGGGCTGAACTGGAAGATCTGATGTCCCTTGGGCGGAGCGGTCGAATCGGCGCCGCGGCCGCCGCCCGATGGAGCGGCTGGAGGCGCTCCGGCTGGTGCGCCGCCGGCGCCACCGCGACGACCACCGCCGCCGGTGCACGCGCAGTCGACCACCCAGATGTTGCCGTCCTTGTCGACGAGGATGCCGTGCGGCGCGACGAACATGCCGCCGCCCCAGTGCGCGACGACGTTGCCGCTCGCGTCGAACTTCATCACGGGGTCGAGCGTCGAGCCGCCGCAGCTATTCGCCGCGCACCGGTCGGCCATCCAGATGCTCTTGCCGTCGCGGTCGATCGCCACCGCGCTCGTCGCCCCCCACATGCGACCCGCGGGCAGCTTGGCCCACGTCGTGTCCGTGTGGTACGGGTTCGGCAGGTCATTGAGGGCCGGCATCGTCGGCGACGACGCCTGCGCGAGAGCGATCGCGGGCGCGGCCGCGGACAGGGCGAGCAAGGAAATGCGGCGCGCGAAAGAGCGCGAGTGAATCACCATCGGCGTGGTCCTCGAGAAGAAACGAGGGAAACTACGGATAGTGAACGTCGATCTTGTGCGAGCGAAGCGCGGTGGTGTCGGCGGCGAGTGAATCCGTTCCCGCCGGAGCATGATTCGCCTTGAGCAGATACGCGATGACGTCGAGATACTCCTGGTCCTTCAAACCGCCCGGATTGTCGAGCGGCATCGTCGCGCGAACGAGGGCGTAGAAGTCGTAGACGCGGCGGTCGCCCCAGCCCTCGACGAACGCCTGTCCGACGAGCGAGCCCGGCTGATGGCATACGCCGCATGTGTTGCCGTACACCGCCTCGCCCCGCGAGGCCTGCACGTTGGAGTACGAAGCCGGCGGAAGGTTGGCGGCGGTGGATCGAATGACGCGGGCGTTGGGGTCGAACCGGAGCGGAACGGGAGCGCCGGTCATCGCGCCACCGACGAGGTTGGCGCCAAGCGGCGGCCGAACGTTCGGCGCGGCCGACACGCAGCCGACGATGAGCGTGGTCCAAGCAAGGAATTTCAGACGGCGATTCCGCATGCATCCTCCGGGCGCGTTTCGGGCGGCGACATGCCGGCCGGGCAACGCGTCGCGAACACGCCAATAATACCGCGCGCGCAGCGTTTTGCGACCGGTCGGCCGTTTGATTTGAGGTGGTCCTCACGACATCTTCTGCACGGTCATCCCCCATCCCTACCGCGGAAATGCCGACCGACCCGACGACTCCGTCTGTCTCCCCCATTTCGGGCACGAACTCCGCCGCGCCGACAACGAATCCGAGTGAAGCCGAGCTCCCCCTCGCGCCGGTGGCGGGCGAGGACCCGGACTTCAACTACAATTCCGTCGCTCGGCGTGACTTTCTGAAGGTCGCCGGCGCGAGCGCCGGTGCGTTCCTGGTCGGCGGGGCGAATCTCGCGGGCGGAAAGCCGAAGGTCACGCCGGCGCCGCGCGTGCCCTTCGTTCGCTCGGGAGAGTCGCCGGACATCGTCGTCGTCGGTGCGGGTGCGTGGGGCGGCTGGACGGCGCTCAACCTGCGCAAGATGGGCGCGAAGGTCACGATCGTCGACGCGTACGGCGCGGGCAACGCGCGGTCGACGTCGGGCGACGAGACGCGCGGCGTGCGGTCTTCGTACGGCGATCGCCCGGGCGAGCTGGGTGAGGTCTGGATGCTCTGGGCGCGCGAAGCGATGAAGAAGTGGATCGCGTTCGACGACGAGTGGGGTCGCGAGCTGCGGCTCAACCTCTTCCACGTGACGGGCGATCTGATCATGCGCACGGAGTGGGACAACTTCCAACTCCGCTGCAAGGTCTGGTGGGACAAGAACAAGATCCCGTACCAGGTCCTCAATCCGGATGATGTCCGCAAATCGTTCCCCGTGATCTCGATGGACGACATCACGGCCGTGCTGTACGAGCCGGACGCCGGCGTTGTTCGCGCGCGCCGCGCGTGTCAGTCGGTCGCCGCCGTGTTCGAGCATCTCGGCGGCAAGATCGTGATTGGGCGCGCATCGCCGGGGAAGAGTGTCAACGGGCGGCTCACCGAACTCAAGCTCGACACCGGCGCCACGCTGCGAGCGGACACGTTCGTCTACGCGGTCGGCCCGTGGCTTGGAAAGACGTTCCCGGAGCTGTTCGCGAAGAAGACGCGCGTCCCAATGGGATACGTCTGCTACTTCGCGACGCCGATCGGCGACTATCGCTTCACCTATCCGAACATCCCGAGCTACAACTTTCCCGGCGTGACGGGATGGGCGGCGCTACCCGTCGACAACCGCGGTTTCCGCGTGCGCGGGGGCGAGCGCGCGCCTGATCAAGTCGTCGCCGCGGCTGATGGCCGCGGCGGCGGTCGCGGCGCGCCGGCGAATGGAGCCAATAACGGCGCCGGCATCAACAACGCGAACGTCGCGGGGGCGACGCCGCAGGGTGGCCAACCTGGCGGAGCCGCTGCCAACACGGACGGGCGCGGCGGCGCGGGCGCGACGGGAGACGGTCGTGGCGGTCGAGGCGGAGGCGGTCGCGGCGCGAACGCCGGACGCGGTCGTGGCGGCGCGGCGGGTGCGGGAGGGGGGGCTTCGGGGCTCAGCAGGATGTGCCGCCGCAGCAGCAGGATCCCGACTTGAGCGATCGGTGGGCGGATGCGTCGCAGATCGCCGGCCCGCGGCGATTCGTCGCGCACCGTTTTCCGCTGCTTAAAGACGCTCCGATCGCGCAGACGCATTCGTGCCACTACGAGTCCACGTCGAGCGGCAACTTCATTTTCGACAATCACCCCGGCTGGTCCAACGTCTGGATCGCCGGCGGCGGCAACGCCGAGGGGTTCAAGATGGGCCCCAAGGTCGGCGACTACATGTCCAAGCGCGTCATGGGGCACCAGGATCCCCAGGACAAATTGTTCACGATTCCTGAAAAGGATTACGAGCCGCCGCCGACTCCGGCCGACAGCACCAAGAAGACTCCTGGCGACTCCGCCGCCAAGTCCGCTCCGCCAAAACCGCCGGCGCTCCGTTAGTCGGCTGCATCTGGTTCGGCTGGTCTGGCCGGTACGCCTCTAGGAACTGCAACAGGATTTCGCGGAAGGGCCGGATTCACGCGGAAAAAGCAAAGCCTGAATGAAGAGCAAAGGCTTTAAATCAAAAAAAGTTTTCTTTTCATAAAACAAAGGCTCTTGTTCAGCGAAATCCGCGGCCTCCGCGAAATCGTTGCAGTTCCGAAATCGTTGCAGTATCAATTCGTAGATGCCAGCCCAGGCTGTATCGCTCCGGACGCGTCAGGGGCGCCGCCGAAGCTACGGACGAGACGTCGTGATCTTGATGTCCTTGAGCTGATCGAGGCTATCGGTCAGCACCTTCGCGCCGGCGGGGAACTGGTTCTGCGCGAGCAGGTACGCCACGAGATCGGCGACGTCGCGCGTCGCGATCGACTTCGGGTTGTCGGGCGGCATCGACGTTCGGATCTTGTCGAACAACTGGTCCAGCGTCAGATCGCGCCAGTTGCCGAGGAACGCCGAGCCGACCAGCGGGGACCCTTCGTCGCCGCCGCCGAGCGTGGCGCCGTGGCATTTCACACACGTCGCCTTATAGAGCGAATCGCCGTGCGACGCCTGTGCCGCGGTGTAGACGCTGTCCCACACCGTGTGCGTCGGCTCGGCGACTGAATCGCGGCGCGCGAACGCCGTCAGCGCCGCCGCGCCGACCAATGCCGCGGCGACCCAAATCAAACGATGCGTCATGCCGCGAATTTAACGCCTCGAGCGCGGGCTCGTCGTCGATGCCGCCGCCGGCGCGCTGGACGACGCGCCGCCGGGCGAGTCGCCGTTCGTCGCGTCCGGGACCTCGAGCTGCTTTGGGTCGACGTCGGCGTTCTGAATGTTCGTGATCTGCGTCTGCTGCACGATCGTCAGCTTGTCGACTGTTGGATCGTCGGCGACGAAGCTCTGAAAGCCGATGATGTCGCGAATGTTGCCGAGTGTCGTCGTGGTCACGACCTTGATCGGCGTTCCTTCGATCTGCGACCGTGCGGCGCGCAGCTTGAGCGCGTATTCGATGAGCGGCCCGTCGGTCGACTGATCGGCGACGATGAGCGGCTCGAAGGGATTGGGAATCAGCGTCGGCAGCGGCGTGGTCCAGACGTCGGTGACCGCGTGCGCCGGGAATCCCTGGTCGCTCCACACCACGCGATAGTCGGCCGTGATGCGATAGTGCTGCGTCGGCCGTCCCTCGATCGCGGAATCCGCGCCGAGCTTTTCGACCTTGAAAGAAACGTCGAGCAGCGAGATCTGACTCAGAAAACCTTGCCCGACGCTGCCGCGTCCGCGACCTCGCCCCCGTCCGGGCGCGCCGCCGCCACCTCCTCCACCGCCACCACCCCCTCCGCCAGGTCGGCCGCCGCGACCGCCCGCGCGTCCGGCCCCGCCACCTCCGCCGCCGTTGGCGTCACCAGCGGCGCCTCCGCCCGGAGCTCCGCCTCGGCCACCACGACCGCCGCCGAGCACGCGGCCGAGCGCCACTACGGCCGGTCCGCCGAACGTATCGTTGGCCGGCGCGAACGTCTGACTGCCAGAGTGATTGATGAACACCTTGCCCGAGTCGAGCGCGACGAGGTAGTCGTCGGTCGTGACGTTGGACGGAATCGGGGTATACGCCAGGAATTCGATGCGCGAACGGTTGTTCAGCGCGATCCCACGCCCGCGCATCACTTCGTCGTCCTGGCTGCGCGGAGTGTCGCCCGGAAAGATTTTCACCTGCGACGATAAGCGGAACGACAGGCCCGGCGCCAATCGGCGGGACGACGTGAAGCCGGCCAATGAACCGTACAGCCCGGCCGCGCCGACGAGCGCGAGGCCGACGCGCGACGCACGGCGCGAGAACGAGCGATTTATGTCGACGCCCACGTGAGCTCCAATGCGATAGGTGACCACCCATAATACGCGCGGCCCGGCGCCGTCGTTCGCTCGGCCGCGCGGTCCGGTCCTCGTGCGAGACGTCGTTTATCCCTTGCGCCAACGTGTTGGACCGGCTCAGGATACTTGCGGCGCCGCCGCCATCGCTCGCCCCTCAAGCCCGCCCGATGGCCACAAAGAAACCCGACAAGCGATTCGATCCCACCGTCCTCGACCGGACGGTGATCGCGCGCCCACTCCTCGAGCAGCTCGACGAGCACGGCGACAACGCGCTGTTCGACGTCGTCGTCGACGTCAACCTCACCTACACGGGCGGACGAGATCGCGCGCGCGAGCGCGTCGCCGATCTGATCGCGGTCGCGCTGGCGTCGAGCGCCGACGCGCGAGTCGCGAGCACCGGGATCGGCGTCGATCACCGCAAGACGGACTTGAGCGACCAGTACGTCTTCGCGCGTCTGGACGGGCGAGCCATACGCGCGCTCGCGCGCCTCGACGCCGAGGCGGCGGGGCCGGGGGGCGCGTCGAATTCTTCGGCCCGGGTGATCTTCCACATCTGGCCGGACTTCGAGGTGCGCGCGCTGCTCACGCATTCGGTGAGCACCGTCAAGGCCGACGCTGCCCTCACGGCGTTCACGGCGAGCGGAAGCCGAATCGTCTGGGCGGTGCTCGACTCGGGAGTGCAGGGCGATCATCCGCACTTTCGAAAACACAAGACGTTGTTGCTCGAGGCGCCGCTCGCGCACGCCGACTTCACCGCGCCACCGGGCGCGCCCGGCGCGCCGCTCGTCGACGAATTCGGCCATGGGACGCATGTCGCCGGGATCATCGCCGGCGAGCTCACACTGTCCGACGTCCCGCAGGGACAGACCATCTCGGCGGTCGCGCGCCATCGCGATGAGACCGGCGCCGTCACTCGCGAAGTCGTGCCGCTGACCGCGATCCGCGGGATCGCGCCCCAAGCCACGATCGTCAGTCTCAAGGTGCTCGGCCCCGACGGGCGCGGACCGGTGAGCAACGTGATCATCGCGCTCGAGTCGATCGACCGCGTGAACGGCTACGGCAAGGACGTCAAGATCCACGGCGTGAATCTGAGCGTCGGCTACGATTTCGACCCGGAGTGGTTCGCCTGCGGACAAAGTCCGTTGTGCAACGTCGTGGACAGGCTCGTGCGCTCGGGCGTTGTCGTCGTCGTCGCGGCGGGGAACACGGGGTACGGATACGCCGATACGATCGACCGCGGCTCCGTCGCGGCGGGTCTCTCGCTCAGCATCAACGATCCCGGAAACGCGGACCGCGCGATCACGGTCGGCTCGACGCACCGCGACATGCCGCACGTCTACGGCGTGTCGTACTTCTCCTCCAAGGGGCCGACCGGCGACGGGCGCCCCAAGCCGGATCTCGTCGCGCCCGGCGAGAAGATCATCTCGTGCGGCGCCGGCGCCGCGCTCGACACGGCTCGCACCGCCACGCAGAGCGACGCGCTCTATGTGGAGGACAGCGGCACGAGCATGGCCGCGCCGCACGTCTCGGGCGCCATCGCCGCGTTTCTCTCGATTCGGCGCGAATACATCGGTCAGGCCGAAGAGGTGAAGCGCATCTTCATGCGCGCCGCCACCGACCTCAATCGCGAGCGCTACTTCCAGGGCGCCGGGCTGATCGATCTCATGCGCGCCATTCAATCGGTTTAGGCGTTCCACACATGCCCTCTCCCACCAAGATCGGTCCGTTTCCGTACTTTCCGCTCGAGTTCACGAAGGACGGCGCGATCAACAAGGCCGACCAGTTCGCGGCACTGGTCGACGCCCTCACGAAGCCGACGGGCAACCAGGTCGTCACCGACCTCCTCGTCCTCTCGCACGGCTGGAACAACGACATTCCCGAGGCCGAGGGGCTGTACACGACCATCGGCGACCACATCGCCGCGGTGCTGCCCAAGCAGGCACCGGCGTGTGCGACGATTCGCGGCCGGCGCGTCGTCGTCTGCGGGATTCTGTGGCCGTCGAAGAAGTTCGACGAGAAGTCGCTGATTCCGGGGGGTGCGGCGTCGATGAGCGACAACGGGGTTGCCGACGCCACGGCGGCCGTCGACCTGCTCGCGTCGTTCGTCGACACGCCCGACTCGAAGAAGGCGCTCGCGCGCGCGAAGTCGCTCATCCCGTCGCTCGCCGGCTCGCTCGAAGCGCGCGACGAGTTCGTGCGAATCGTCCGCGCCTTCATGCCGCACAGCGTGAACGACGAGGAGCCGGTCGTCGTCGACGACTTCTTCACGTTGGGCGGCGACGAGTTGCTTCGCCGGTTGAGCCGTCCGGCGCCGGGTGCTCCGGCCGACACGGGCGGCGCCGCTGGCCTCGGCGATTGGATCGGCAAGGCCGTCGACGGCGCTCGGAGCCTGGCGAATCTGGTCACGTACTACCAGATGAAAAACAGGGCGGGGGACATCGGGCAGGGCGGCGTGCACGACGCGCTGCAGCGGATTCGTGGCCAGCGACCCGCCGACGGTCCGCTGGCGCTTCGAATTCATCTCGCCGGGCACAGCTTTGGTTGTCGCCTCGTGACAGCGGCGGCGGCCGGCGCGCCGGGGTCCACGCCGCTTCCCGTGAACTCGCTCACGCTTCTACAGGCGGCGTTCTCGCACTACGCCTTCGCCGTCGCGTACGACGGAATGCACGACGGGTTCTATCGTCGGGTGGAGACCGATCCGACGCGCGTGCGAGGTGTGACGGCCATCACGTATACCGCGAAAGACAAAGCGGTGGGACTCGCGTATCCCCTCGCCTCGCGCATCGCGAGGCAGATTGCCGCCGCGTTGGGCGACGCCAACGACCCGTACGGCGGCCTTGGACGCAACGGAGCGCAGAAGACGCCGGGCGCGGAGGTGGTCACGCTGCAGGGAGTCGCCAGCCCGTACAGTTTCGCGGCGCGCGGGATTTACAATTTGGATTCCAACGCGATAATCGGCGGCCACTCGGACCTCGGTCATGACGAGGTGGCGTTCGCCCTGATCAGCGCCATGGCGGCGAGCTAGCCGAGCGTCGCGCAGGCAGGTGACAACGGTTCGACGAAGATTGACGTCATTGACTGTGGCGGAACCCATTGCCCTTTAGCGATATTACTGCCGTGTCGGCCTAGCTGGGCCCCCCGCCTCAAAAAATTCCTCGAGGAGTTTCGTGGCCAAGCTCACCGAGACCGAGTGGATCTGGCACGACGGCGCGTTCATTCGGTGGCAGGACGCCACGATTCACGTCCTGGCGCATTCGCTTCAATTCGGATCCTCTGTCTTCGAAGGGATCCGCTGCTACGCGACTCCGCGCGGTCCGGCCATCTTCCGGCTCGAGGACCATCTCCAGCGCATGGCCGATTCGTGCAAGATCTACCGCATGGATCTTCCGTACTCGATTGACGAGCTCGTGTCGGCGTGCTGCGAGTTGGTCGAGCGCAACAACATCGACTCGTGTTATCTGCGGCCGATGGTCGTGCGCGGATACGGCGCCGCGGGCATGGTGCCGTTCGACAGTCCCGTCGAGGTGTATCTGCCGTGCTGGCCGTGGGGCGCGTACCTCGGACACGGCGCGCTGGAGAACGGAGTCGACGCGTGCGTGGCGAGCTGGCACCGCGTCGCGCCGAACACGGTTCCCGCCATGGCGAAAGTCGCGGGCAACTATCTCGGCAGCCAGCTCGTGAAGATGGAAGCGCTGCGCAACGGTTTCGCCGAGGGGATCGCGCTCACGACCCACGGCATGATCAGCGAGGGGTCGGGGCAGAACCTGTTCCTCGTTTACCGCGGCGTCCTTTACACGCCGACGATCAACGGAACGCTCCTCCATGGCGTGACGCGATACAGCATCCTGACGCTCGCACGTGACATGGGCTTCGAGGTCCGCGAGCAAGAGATGCCGCGCGAGATGCTCTACACGGCCGACGAGGTGTTCTTGTGCGGTACGGCGTCTGAAGTGACGCCGGTGCGCAGCGTCGATCGCATTGAAATCGGCAACGGCCGACGCGGGCCGATCACGACACAAATTCAGCAGCGCTTTCTCGACATCGCTCGCGGGGCAGTCGACGATCCATACGGTTGGCTGACATACGTCCGCGCCGAGCGAGAAAGCGGACGGGCGGTGGAAACCTGAGCGACGAGACGCAAGGCCCCCGACTCGATTGGCGGCGCTTTCTCGCGTCGCGGGAGCCGCCCGCGCCTCCGCCGGAACCGGATCCGTTCATCCCGGACCTCTCCGAGCTCGAATCGCGCTACGAGATCATCTCGGAGATCCGCGGCACGAGCGATTCGATCTCGTACCTCGCCCGCCATCGCACGATCAACCGCGAGGTCACGATCGACGTCGTGCGCGCGCCGTGGGGGCAGGCGGCGAGCCTGATGATGCAGCTTCAGGCCGACGCGCGGCGCGAGTCGGCCATGCGGCATCCGAACGTCGTGCCCGTGCTCGAGGGACGGCAGATCGCGCGCGATACCTTCGCCACGGTGCGGCCGCGCGTGCGCGGCGCGACGCTCGAGGATCTGCTCTCCTCGCAGGAGATGGTCGACACGATCTCCCCCGACCGCCTCGCGTCGATCTTCGAGCAGTTGAACGCGGCTCTCGACTGGGGTTGGGCGAACGGAATCGTCCATCGCAAAGTCACGCCGGCGGGACTCGTCTTCCAACAGGGAAGCGGACGCGCGCTCTTCACGTTCGAGCCGCAGCTCGACGCGATCGACGTCCCGACGAATCTCGCCGACGATGCGCGCACCATCGGCCGCCTCGCCTGGACGATGCTCGCGGGGTTCCCCTTCGGCTCGGCCGGGATGACGCTGCTCGCCGAAGTTCGTCCGGATCTGCCGCGGCGCGTGATCGACGCGGTCGACACGCTCTCGCACTACAGCCACGACGGCGACACGCCCGACATCGACGGGTTCATCTACGTGCTTCGATCGCTCGCCGGGCCGACGACGCCCGTGCGAACGCGAATCGCGCCGCCCACCGCGCACGAGCCGGAGGAGACGGCGGGCACGGAAGAGTACATCGTCATTCAACGGCCGTCGTTCTTCGGCCGCCGATTCGTCGCGACCGTCGCGATCGCCGCCGCGGTCGTGACGGCGGCGTTCATCATCCTGCGCCGCGGCGGCCCCGATCCGAGTATCATCGCCGCCGCGGCCGACAGCGCCGGACTTGCGTCCGGCGACCTCGCGCTCAAGAAATCCGACAGCGCGGCGGGCGCGACGGGCGCAGCGGATTCGGCGAAGCCGGAGACACGTGCGCCGGTGAGCGCCGCGCCGTCCCAATCAGGATCGAATTCGTCTACCGAGCGCGTGACGCGTCTTCCAACGACGACGCGCCCGCTCAACTCGACCGTCACCGACGTCACGAAGACGGGCGGCTCCGACGACATATGCAGCTCGTCCGACGCCGCCGATCAGCGCGCGTGCCTGCGGTCGTCGCTCGAGCAGGGTGACAACGACGTCAACGGCGTGTACAGGCGTGTGATCGCGGCGCTGCGCAAACAGGCGAACGTTTCGGACGATGCGCCCGACCCTCCCTTGGTCGAGCACGTGCGCCTGAGCCAACGGCGTTGGCTCGAGTTGCGCGACGCCACGTGCCACCTGGTCGGGACGACGGCCCGCTACGCACGCACACGCGCGGCCTGCTACAACGGGCAGTCCGCGCGGCGGCTCGAGGAGTTGCAGGCGATGCTCGATACGCTGCCGCAACAACCCGCGCGCCCCGCCCCAGACGACGAGCGGCACCCGGCGGGCGCCGTCCGTCGCTGAGCCGCGGTCACGGCGTCTTCACGTCGACGCCGGCGTCCTTGAGGGCCTTGAGCAGCGCGGGCAGCTGATCCGTCGAGACCTTCTTCACGCGATCGCCCTGCTTCTGCAGATCGGCAGGTAGCGCCAGCAGCAATCGCTTCTGCTCCGGATTGGGACTGAAGTTCGAGTTGAGCAGTTCCGTCGTCGTGCCGAGCCGCGCCTGAATGTTTTCCGGCGCCACCGGTCCGGTCGGATTCTGATCCTGATCGCTCGCCGCGCCTCCGGAAGCGGCGGCGCCCGCGGCCGGCGTATTCGCGGCACCGGCCTGCGAGACAGGCGCGGCTCCGCCACCCGCAGCACCGCCTGCACCGCGACCACCGCCGCGTCCACCACGTCCGCCGCCGCCGGCCCCACCGGCCCCACCGGCCGCGAGCGCACCACCGCCGCCGCCGCCCGCGCCGCCTCGACCCGCGCCGCCACGCCCGCCCGCCGCCGAACCCATCTCATGCGTGATGTCGGTGAGCTCCTTCTCGACCGACGCGATCTGCGCCTTGAGCTCAGGCGACACCTTCGTGCCGGCCGAATCCGCGGCGCGCTTTGCCGCGGCGAGCGTTCGCTCCGCCGTGTCGAGCTGCGCCTGTCTCTCGCGCAGGTCGCGCTGAAGCTTCACGACGCCGAGGCGGAAAGCGTACAGCTGCTTCAGATCATTGTCGCTGAGGATCACCATCGGGTCCTTCGTCAGCGCGAATGGCTGGTCGAGCGTCGTCGGCGCGCCCTCCGCCGGAGTCACCGAAAGCCGCGCGATGTAGCGGCCGGGAAGCGCGGGGAACGTCCCGTCCGCTCCGCCGCGACCGCCGCCAAACGCGCCGCCGCCGCCGCCACCGCCACGTCCCGTCGAGTCGGCCGCGCCGCCTGGGCCACCGCGGCCAGCGCGGCCAGCCGAATCAGCGGCACCACCCGCCGGCGCGCCGCCGCCACCGCCGCCTCCACCAAAGCCACCGCGACCGCCGCGACCACCCGCTCCTCGTCCGCCATTCGACAGCGCGAGCGTGTCGATTGGTCCGGTGAGCGGCGGACCAACGCGCATGTCCCACGATATGCGGTACAGGCCCGGTTGTTTGTTCACGGGAAGCGCGCGCACGGCGGCGCCGCTCGCGTCGATCACCGTGAGGGAGACCTTCGCGCTCGGGGGCACGTCGCCGATCGTGTAGGCGATGTGCGGACCCGGCTCCGGATTCTGTCCGCTGAAGCCGCGCGTGCCCATTCCCGAGCTGCGGCTGCCATTGGGTTGAAAGAGCAGCGCGTCCTGCACTGGGAAGAGGTACGCGACGCTCGCCTGTTTGGCCTGCGCGAGATTCTCGAGTGGCGTGAGGTCGTCGAGGATGTAGATCCCGCGACCGTGCGTGCCGGCGACGAGGTCGTTCGCGCGCGACTGGATCTGCAAGTCGTGCACGGGCACGCCCGGGATCCCGCCCTTGAGCTGCGTCCAGCGCGCGCCGCCGTCGATGGTGAAGTACGCGCCGAACTCGGTTCCCACGAAGAGCAGATTCGGTTGACGCGGATGTTCGCGGATGACCTGCACCGGGCCGCCGTCCGGCAGATTGCCGGCGATCGACGTCCACGTCGTTCCGTAGTCCGTGCTCTTCACGACGTACGGCTTGAAGTCGTTGCTCCGATGTCCGTCGAGCGTTGCATAGAGCGTCCCCTCGGCCGCCTGCGACCAGACGACGCGGCTCACGAACGTCGTCTCGGGCACGTTCGGGAACCTCTCGGTCTTCGCCCACGTCTTGCCGCCGTCGCGCGTGATCTGAATGAGACCGTCGTCCGTACCCACGGCGAGCAAGTCCTTCTTGAGCGGCGACTGGTCGATCGTGGAGATGTTGCTGAACTCCGCCGTGCCTTCGTTGCGGCCGAGCGCCGTGGAATCCGGCACGCCGCCGCGCATGGGGAGCTTGTTTCGATCGATGCCGCGCGTGAGGTCGGGGCTGATCTTCTCCCACGAGTCGCCGCGGTCGGTGCTCTTAAAGACGAACTGCGCCGCCATGAAAACGCTCTTCACGTCGTGCCTGCTCGGCAGGATCGGCGCGCTCCAGTTGAAGCGGAATCGCTCGCCGGGCTTGGGCGCGGGGCGGATGTTCTTCGTCTGACCGGTGCGCGCGTCGTAGCGCACGACGCCGCCCGTCTGCGATTCGGCGTAGACGAGATTGTTGTCGAGCGGGTCGGGAACGGCATAGAACCCGTCGCCGCCGGCCATGCGGAACCAGTCGCCGTTGGTCGGACCGAAGTTGTTGCGCGTTCGGCTCGGGCCGCCCCACGTCTGATTGTCCTGCAAGCCGCCGTACACGTTGTAGAACGGCTGCGCGTCGTCCACGGCAATCGCGTAGAACTGTCCGGCGACGATGCTCTCGTTGTGGTCCCACGTGCGGCCCGCGTCGTACGTCGTGTACACGCCGCCGTCGCCGCCGAGGATCATGTGGTCCGGGTCGTCGTCGCTGATCCAGAGGGCGTGATGGTCGCTGTGTACGCCGCCCGCCGCGAACGGCGTGAGCGTCTTGCCGGCGTCCTTCGACTCGCGCGACTGCGCGTTCAGCTGAATGACGTGATCCGGATTCGTCGGATCGCAGCGCACCTGGCTGTAGTACCACGCCGTGCCGTCCTGGTCGTTCATCTGCTTCCACGTCGCGCCGCCGTCCTCGCTGCGGTAGAGGCCCGCCGCCGGCGGCTTGGCGTGGATCGTCGCGTAGAGGGTCGCCGGCTTCGATTTGCAAACGCTCAAGCCGATGCGGCCGAGGTCGCCTGACGGCAGCCCTTCCTTGAGCTGCGTCCAGGTGCGGCCGGCGTCGGTCGTCTTGAAGATTCCCGTCTCCGGCCCCCCGGGGAGGAAGCCGTACTCGCGACGCTCGCGCTCGAGCGACGCGGCGTAGAGGATGTCGGGGTTCGACGGATCCATCGCGATCTCGGTGAACCCCGTGTACTTGCTGATCTCCTTGAGGTTCGTCCACGTCTTGCCGCCATCGGTGGTCTTGAAGAGACCGCGCTCACCGCCGGGCGCCCAAAGCGGACCGACCGCCGCGACGTAGACGACGTTCGCGTCGCGCGGGTCGATGACGATCTTGCCGATGTGCTGCGAAGTCGGCAGCATCGCGCTCGACCAGGTCTTGCCCGCGTCGCTGGACTTGTAGACGCCGGTGCCCCACGACGAGCTGCGCATGTTGTTCGCTTCGCCCGTTCCGACCCACACCACGTTCGCATCGGTCGGCGCGACCGCGACCGCGCCGACCGATCCTGTGCGTACCGAGTCGAAGACCGGCGCCCAACTCACGCCGGCGTTGGTCGTCTTCCACACGCCACCCGTTGCGGCCGCGATGTACATCACGGTCCCGATCCGCGCCCGGGGCGCTTTCGGATCGACGACGACGGCGATGTCGGAAATACGACCCGACATGACCGCCGGGCCTATAGAACGAAACGCGAGCGACCGAACGAGCACGGAATCCGGCGGCAGCGCGGGGTCGCTGCGAACAGCCGTCAGCGGAATTCCTCGGCCGGGTTGGTTGACCGTCGGTCGGCCTTGCGCGCCGGCGGCGGAGACAAGGGTCGCCAGGAGGCTCACCGCGCGGAGCGTGGACTGGAGTTGACGCATCGGTTTGTACAGGGGAAGGGAGACGCCTAATTCTACGGCCGGGGTCGGGGAGACGCTGACCACGGGGTGAGCAAATCGGCGGGGCCAGGCGGCCGCGCGCTCCCGCTCGCCCGCGTCGCGGAGCCGCACAGCTTTTTGTAGAATTGGCCTGCTCCCGCCTCGGCGCTCGGCCCCCACAAGCGACACTCACTCAATGACATCGCCCAACGTTCGCACCTACGACGTCGCCGCCCGCTCCACGGACATCTTCGGCCGCGTGCTCTGCTCGGCCCGCGATCATCACTTCATCGTCGACGGGCCGGTGCAGAACAACTGTCCCGGCGAGGAGATAACGCCGGCCGAATCCTTTCTCTCCGGCGTTGCCGCGTGCGGCGTCG
The DNA here is from genome assembly GCA_963757185.1 of uncultured Gemmatimonadaceae bacterium. Classification (GTDB taxonomy): domain Bacteria; phylum Gemmatimonadota; class Gemmatimonadetes; order Gemmatimonadales; family Gemmatimonadaceae; genus JAQBQB01. The sequence goes on along the minus strand of CAVWQI010000009.1, from coordinate 596,099 downwards.
AACTGATGCACGTCATCGCGCGCGATCAACAGGTGCCACTCGAGCGCGCGTCGGTCGAGATCCACGGTATCGTGGACCGCGACAATCCGCCGCGGCCGGACCTGACGCTGTTCAACGCTGTCCGTCTGAACGTGACGTTGTGGGGAGTCACGCTCGCGCAGGCGACCGGGGTCGTCGACGGTTTCAAGAAGCGATGCCCGCTCTACGGCACCGTCGCGGCGGCGACACCGGATGTGAAGGTCAATGTCGCCGTCGGCACGTGAGGACCGCTCCTAACGGAGCTCCCATACCTTAGGATCCTCGGTGCCGAGTACCCACACGGAGTAGCCTCGCAGTTTGTATTTCCGCACCAGTTCCAGCTTCGCCGCGAACGCGCGCGCGTCCTCAATCCATACGTGCTCGAACACCCCGGCATTGCTCCAGAACGCGTACGACGCTTTCTCGCGGTCGTCCCATACGAGCGTCGCATGAAAGGTTCTCACCAGCGAATCGACCTTTTCGAACTCTGAATCGCCGGCCTTCGATCGCGCCCCCTCGGCCGTCGTGTACGACGCATACCAGTGATCGGAATACGACGGAATCCCCAGCGAGATCTTGGACGGGGGCACGCCGAGCGACAGCACGTACTGCAAGCACTCTTCCATCCACGGATAGCCGGCGACCGGTCCGGGCGGCGTTCCTCCCGTGTGCTCCGCGTACGTCATGTACGACAGGAAGTCGAGCGACTCGGCGAGCGCCTTGTAATCGTACGCGCCGCGCCAGTTCTCGAAGATCCATTTGTGGTACGCGCTCGGGCCCGGATCCTCGCCGGCGCGGGGCACGACGGCCGCCGAGACGGAACAATTGGCGGCATGAAGCCGTGCCGATGCGTCGCGCACGAAGCTCGTGAACGCGTTCTTGTCCACGACGTTCACGTTCTCGATGTCGAACTGAATGCCGTCGAGGTGTTGGTCGCGACAGAGCGTGACGAGATTCTCGATCGCGCGTTGCCGCACGCGCCGCCACGTTGAGAATCCGGTGAATCAACGGCTGGTCGAATCCCGGATTCACGACCAACGGCACCAGCTTTACGCCCCGCGCGCGCGCGGTGTCGACGAGGCGGCGATCGAGGTGCCCGTGAATCGTCCCCTCTTTGTCGAACGAAAAGACCTGCGGCGAGACGATGGCGATTTGGCTAGCGTGGGCGAGGAAGCTCTCAGTGCTTCGCTCGCCCCCGGTCGAATACCAGAGTGCCTCGAGCTGCTGCGCCGGGAGTCCGCGCCCGGCCGCGCTAAGCGCAGCGAGTAGACAAATGAGCTTTCGCACGACTCAGAATACGGCCCACCGGCCCACCGGTCCACCGGTCCACCGGTCGAGGCTGGCGCCAGCATCGGCGACACGGCAAAGCGAGTCTTCTATGCGAAAACGGTTTACGGTTCCAGACGTTGCTCGAGAGCTCCACTGGCCGAATCGCCCCAAGCGAAGCGGATCGCGCCGTAGTCCGTGGGGTGAAACGTCTCGCCGGAGTCATCAGTCATATGACGACTGATGACTCAGGCGAAGCGGAGAATCGTTCCATGGGCGGAAGGCAGCAACTAGAATTCGCGATGCATGAGTGCCCTCTCTAACGCGCGCACGATCCTCAAGACGCTGCGCGACGCCCAAGCGTGGCGACCCGCGTCTTTCGGCGCACTGAGCGCCGGACTCCTCCATCGAAACCGCAACGCTCTCGTCGGCACGTCAGAGCGGGAACATCTGCTCGCGGCGGCTGAGTGGCTCGGGCGCGCCCAGGACGCCCAGCCGGACGGCGGCGTCTCGGGTCGCTTCGACGTCGGAGGAGGATGGACGTCCTCATATCCGGAGACGACCGGATACATCGTTCCCACCTTTCTGGCGCTCGAGTCGGAGGCGGGACTTTCCGGCTATCGCGAACGCGCGCGGCGCTGCATTGAATTTCTGCTCTCGGTGCAGCTGCCCAGCGGCGCATTTCCGGGCCTCGAGATCGCGGAAAATCGCGACAAGCCGTCGATCTTCAACTCGGCGCAGATTCTCAACGGCCTCACGGCGTGGCATCGCGCGACAGGAGACGAGACGACGCTCCGCGCCGCTCGTCGCGCCGCCGACTGGCTGGTTGCCGCCCAGGACCCGGATGGCGCGTGGCGAAAGCATTTGTACGGATCGGGGAAGACGTACACGTACATGGCCCACGCCGGGTGCTGGGTTGCCGAATTCGGCGCGCATGTAGGCGACGAGCGCTGCCTCGACGCCGCTCGACGGCATCTCGAATGGGTCCTGACGCACGTCGATGACGAAACGGGTTGGATCGAGGACTGCGGTTTCGAGGTATCGCCTGCCGCGCGGGACGCCGTGACGCACACGATCGCCTACACGATCTGGGGCGTGTTGTTGATGTCGCGGATCCTCGGGCACGAGCAGGGCTTGTCGGTGGCACGGCGTGCGGCTCGTGCCGTCGCGCGCCGCGTCGGTGTGTCGAAGTGGCTGCCGGGCCGCCTCGACGCGACCTGGAAGGGAACCGCGAAATACGCATGCCTCACGGGCAACGCGCAGATGGCGCTCATCTGGCTCGAGCTCCACCGCCTCGAGGGCGACCCGGCGTTGGTAAGCGCCGCCTTCACCCTGATCGACTTGGTCAAGCGCGCTCAGCTCATGCGCTCGAGCGAGCCTGGGCTTCGCGGCGGCGTCGGTGGATCCGACCCGCTCTGGGGCAAGTACATACACCTCGCCGTTCCGAATTGGGCGGCGAAGTTCTTCATCGACGCGCTGCTCGCGAAACGCCGGACGCTCGCGGAAATGACCGATCTACCGGTGCGAGCTCGCGACGCGGCGACCAACGTACCGCCGGGCGTGCCGCGCGCGCTGCCGACCGCGGCGCCTCCCTCCAGCGCCGCCGAACGTCCGCGTGTCGTCCTGCTCGCCGACGAGCACGGTCACAAGGTCGAGCAATTCCTCGCCGCGTGGGCAAGCTGGGGATTTCGTCCCGACGGAGTCGTTGTGCGCCGAATCCCCGAAGCGTCTCGGGTCGACCGGTTACGAGACTACGCGCGCGAGCGCGGCCTTCTCAGTCTGGCGCGCCGCGTGCTCGGCCGACCGGCTAGCGAGCCCTCCAACGGGACGGCTGCGCCGCGGGCGAGCACGGGGCGTACGCCGGGGACCGTCGGTACCGCCTCGCGTGTTCCTGTGTCGGCATTTTGTGCGGCGCGGGGCATTCCGACCGTCATCGTAGAGTCGCGCGACGACCCGGCCGACGTCGAACGCGTTCGGACGCTGCGTCCCGACCTGTTCGTGTACGCGGGCTACGGAATCTTGCGAAGCCGGATGTTGAGCCTCGCTCGGCTCGGAACGTTGAATGCGCACATGGGGATCCTGCCGCCGGTGCGCGGCATGAACGCGGCGGAGTGGAGCGCCTTCGTCGGCACACCCGTTGGGTGCACGATCCACTTGATCGACACGGGCATCGACACGGGCGACATCATTCTCGTCGAGGCGGTCGACGCCGCCGGCGCGGACAGCATCGGCGAACTGCGTGATCGCGTCGACCTGGCGCAGGTGGAGGCACTCGGCCGGGTCGTGCGTTGGGTGATCGAGAAGGGAACGCTGCCGCCGACGTACAGGCAGCGCGCCGACGAGGGGCGACAGTACTTCGCAATGCACCCCGAGTTGCGCGAACTCCTCGAGGCGCACCTCCGCGAGACGGCCGCCATCAGTGCACGAACACGGTGAAGCCGAATCTCACGCCGTAGTGCGTGGCTGAGCCGTTGTTCGCCGTCAAGCCCCCCTGGGCACTCGTCACATTGAAATTGAAGTGCGTCGCATAGATCTCCCCCGTGAGTCCAGCGCGCGTCGAGAGCAGGTACGTCGCACCGAACGAGCCGTCCAACGTGATTACACGCTCTTTGAGGAGTCCCTGATCCGACCATTCGGGAAGCGCGCTCGCCGAGATGAAGGGGAGGACGTGGTCCGAGGGATCGGCAAGAAACAAGCGCGCAGTGGGGCCGATTCCCCAGACGTGCGAAGTACCGCCGGTCGTCGAGTTTGCGGTGACGACGGCCTCTCCGCCGACGGCGAAGCGTGAATTGACGAAGCCCAGCGCCGAAGGGGTGACCGAAAAGTCCGTCTGATTGGCCACGTGGTCGAGCGATCCGCTGCCGCCGACGATCCAAGCCCCCGTGTGCAGCGGGGGGGGGGATTCGCCGGGCGATGCTTGTGCCTCCAGCCGAGTTCCGGCGAGAACGATCGCGGTGGCGATTCCCGCGAGATGGCGCAGACTAACTGTCGAACGCATGTCGAGCTCCGAGCGAAGCGGGTTGGCTAGAACACCAATTCGGGAACCAGCATCGGCGACACCGAAGTCGAACATTGTATTTACGCCGAGCGATTTGGTTCCGTTCTGCCCGCTACCCGTCTACGCGACTATTCGCCCGTCGCGTCGAGCTTTCTTGTGAGCACGTAGAAATTCGGATCCACCACGATCGTGTCGACGCGGGGCATCGTTTTCCACGCCTCCGTGGGATGGAGCAGAACGCCGTTCGCGCGGACCGGCATCGCGAAGCCGGGCACGACCTCGGCCCATCGATACGCCGTTCCATCCGGCGTCTGCTTGTATTCGAGAACCGGAACCTTCGGCGTCGTGAGATACTGCTGGAAGATCGGCGCGAGGTTCAACCCCGACGCCTGGATCATGTAGTCCTCGATCTGCTGTCCGGTCACCGTCTGATGACGGAAGCGCGATTGGATGCCGCGCAGGATCGATCGCCACTTCTCGTCGTCGCTCACGATCTGGCGGATCATGTGCAGCATGCTTCCGCCCTTGTAGTACATGTCGCCCGAGCCCTCCGAGTTCACGCCATACGTCCCGATGATCGGCGCGTCGTTCCGGATGTTCCGGCGGCTCCCGATGATGTACTGCGCGCCGGCCTCCTTCCCGTCCTTGCACTCGGCGTACAGCCCCTCGGCGTAGTTCGCAAAGCCTTCGTGGATCCACATGTCCGCTGCGTCCTTCACCGTGATGCTGTTCCCCCACCACTCGTGCGCGCTCTCGTGCACGATGATGAAGTCCCAGGTGAGCCCCTCTCCGGTGCCGGAGAGATCGCGGCCGCTGTAGCCGTTCTTGAACTTGTTCCCGTACGCCACGCCGCTCTGATGCTCCATGCCGAGGTGCGGCGCCTCGATCAGCTTGTAACCGTCCTTGTACCACGGGTATGGGCCGAACCAGTGCTCGAAACAGGCGAGCATCGACTTCGCCTGTTGGAACTGCACTTTCGCCGTGTCGGCGTGATAGGCCAGCGGCCAGAAGTCGAGCGTGAGCGGACCGCTTTCGCCGTTGAACGTCTCGCTCCAGTGGGCGTACTGTCCGGCGTTCACCTCGACGTCGTAGTTGTTGATCGGATCCTCGACAAACCACTCGTACGTCGTCGTGCCGTCGGAGTTGTGTTTCGTCGAGCGCAGCCGTCCGTTCGACACGTCGACCATCGAATCGGGCAGGGTGATGGCGATTCGCTGGCTGTCCGGTTCGTCGGCGAGGTAGTCCTTGTTCGGCCACCACACGCTTGCGCCAAGGCCCTCGTTGGCCGTCGCGATCCAGCGCCGGCCAAGGCTGTCTTGCTGCCAGATGAACCCCCCGTCCCACGGCGGGCGCATCGCCGCGCGCGGTTTGCCGTGATAGAAGACGGTGACCGTCGCCGAGGCGCCGGCGGCCAACGACGGAACCGCCGCGAAGAAGGCGTTCCCGTCTCGCCGGTAGGTGACTCGTTTGCCGCTCTGCACCATGCTGTCCACCTCGAGCGGTACTTGCAGGTCGATCTGCATCTCAGACGATGGCTTGAGCGCGCGATACGTGATCGCGTTCCAACCGCGGATGCTGCTGTCCCCCGGGCTCACGGCGACGTGAAGATCGTAGAACGTCGCGTCCCACCACGCGCGTCCGGGGCCGTTGCTCCCGCGAAGCGTGTCGGCGTGCGTGAACGTTCGGGGTGGCCGCTGTGCCGCCGCGTCACCCGCGATCGCGGAAGAGAGCAACACGAGTGTGACCAGCGAGCGCGCGATTGTCCGCATCAATCGTTGATATTGAAGGTCAGAGCCGAACCGTCGTTCCCGTCGTCCCCAGCCGGCGTTTGACCGCCTCAGGGCTGCGGACTACGTTCGACGAGAGCCCACCAAATTCCACCACAACGAACGATGAATCCGAATCCTCGCTGGCGCCACGTCGGTTCCGCGATCCTGTCGGCGGTTGCCCTGGCGGCCGCGTCCGCCCCGGCCTCGGGGCAAAAAGCGCTTCCTCCGCTCAAGGTCATCGATCCGGCGTACATGAATCGCAACGCCAAGGCCTGCGTCGATTTCTTCGACTTCGCCAACGGCGGTTGGTTCGCGCACGACACGATCCCGCCGGCCTACTCGTCGTCCGGCGTCGGCCGCGACATGAGCGACCGCAACGAGCTCGCGGTAAAATCCGTGCTCGACGACGCGATGTCGAAGCGCGCCTCGCTCCCCGCGCAGAACACCACGCGCAAGCTCGGCACATTCTACGCGACGTGCATGGATTCGGCGGCGGCCGAGCGGGACGGGTTCTCAGCCCTAAAACCAATCCTGACATCTATCGACTCGATCAAGACGCGCCCCGCGCTCATCGCGACGATCGGGCACATGCAGATGGGCGGGGCGGACGTCGGGTTCTCCTATTTCGCGCAGGTCGACGTGCACGACGCCGCGCACTACATCGCCGGGTTCGACGCCGGCGGCCTGGGCCTGCCCGATCGCGACTACTACACAAAGACCGACAAGTCCTCCGACTCGACGCGAACGTTCTACGTCGACCACATCACGAAGCTCCTGACGCTGTCCGGCGAGGATGCCGCCAAGGCTCGCGCCGACGCGCGCAAGATCCTCGCGCTGGAAACCGAACTGGCGAAAGCGTCGCTCACCCGCGTCGCGCGCCGCGATCCGGCGGCGACCGATCACGTGATGACGATGGCGAAGTTCCGCCAGACCTCGCCGAACGTCGACTGGGCGTCGTACTTGAAGGGCGTCGACGTCACCGTCTCCGTCGCCAAGGTGAACGTAGCCGAGCCCGCGTTCTTCAAGCGGCTCGACGCTCTCGTCACGAACACGCCGCTCGACGACTGGAAGGCGTACCTGCGCTACCACGCGCTCTCGAGCTCGGCGTCGTATCTGAGCAAGCCGTTCGTCGACGAAAACTTCAAGTTCAACTCCCACTTCAGCGGCGCGAAGGAGCTGCTGCCGCGGTGGAAGCGGTGCGCCCGCACGACCGACGCGCTCATCGGCGAAGCGCTCGGCCAGGCCTACATCGCCAAGACCTTCTCGCCGCAAGCTCGTGCACGCGCGACGGCCGTGATCGACGACATCCGCGCGGCATTCGGCGAACGCGTGAAGAAGCTCGACTGGATGACGGACGCGACGAAGAAGGCGGCGCTCGACAAGCTCGCCAAGATGCACGAGAAGGTCGGCTATCCCGACAAATGGCGCGACTATGCCGCGCTCGAGACGACCGACGGTCCGTTCGTCGTCAACGTCGTTCGGGCGAACGCGTTCGAATGGAAGCGGACGGCGAATCGCCCCGGCGTTGCCGTGGACACGACGGAGTGGGGGATCACCGTGCCGACCGTCAATGCGTTCTATGACCCGACCAAGAACGAGATGGTCTTTCCGGCCGGCGCGCTCGTTCCGCAGACGTTCGACCCGAACGCCGACGACGCCGCCAATTATGGGGCGCTCGGCGGTAGTTGGGCCGGGCACGAGCTCACGCACGGCTTCGACGACGAGGGGCGCCACTACGACGCGCAAGGCAACCTGCGCGATTGGTGGACGCCGACCGACTCGCTCAAGTTCACGAAAGAAGCGCAGAAGGTGGTCGATCAGTTCAACGGCTACATCCAGATCGACACCATCCACGTGAACGGCAAACTCACGCTTGGCGAGAACATCGCCGACCTCGGCGGCATCCTCACGGGATACGACGCGCTGCAGCGCGCGCTTCAGCGAAACGGCCGTCCAAAACAGTTGGTCGATGGCTTCACGCCGGAGCAACGATTCTTCATTGCCTATGCGCAGAGCTGGCGCACGCACAACCGGCCCGAGACGATGCGCACACGCGCCGTCGTCGATCCGCACGCTCCGGAGCGTTGGCGCGACAACGGGCCACTCTCGAACTTCCCGGCCTTCGCCGCGGCGTTCGGGTGCAAGCCCGGCGATCCGATGGTGCGACCGGCCAACGTCGTTCCACGTCTCTGGTAGCGCACGATGGGCACACGAGACGCACGCGTCGACGCGTACATCGGCAAGGCGCCCGACTACGCCAAGCCGATCCTCGAATATCTGCGCGCGACCGTGCACGAGGTCGTGCCCGACGTGACCGAAGGCATCAAATGGCAGTCGCCGCACTTCGACTACAAGGGAATGTTCTGCGGCATGTCGGCGTTCAAGGAGTACTGCGTCTTCGGCTTCTGGAAGTCGCAGCTGGTGCTCGGCGACGAATTCAAGAGCGAGCGGCCGACCGATCAGCTCGGGCGCATCTCCACCCTCGCCGACCTGCCGCCGAAAAAGAAACTGGTTGGCTATCTGAAGAAGGCGAAACAGCTCAACGACGCCGGGACGAAGATCGAACGCAAACCCGCAGCGCCCAAGAAACCGATCCGCACGCCGGCGTTCCTCACGGCCGCGCTGACAAAGAACAAGAAGGCCGCCGCGGCCTACGACTCGTTTCCGCCGAGCCACAAGCGCGAGTATCTCGAGTGGCTCACCGATGCGAAGACGGAAGAGACGCGCAACAAGCGTCTCGCCCAGGCCATCGAGTGGATGGCCGCGGGGAAGCCGAGGAACTGGAAGTACATGAGATGACCGACGCGCGCGAAGGCGGCGGAGGGTTGTCGCGCCGCGCGTTCGTGCGGGTCGCGGCGACAGCGGCCGTCGCTGCGTGCGTCCGGACTCGCGAGGAGTCCGGCCCGATGGCCAGCAATCGCCCGCGTCCCACCCCGCCGCAGCTCGAGTGGCAGCGCGACGAGCTGGCGATGTTCCTCCACTTCGGCGTGAACACGTTCAGCGATCGCGAATGGGGTGACGGTCACGAGGATCCGCGCTCGTTCGCGCCCTCGGCGCTGGACGCGAGGCAATGGGCGCGCGCGGCGCGCGACGCTGGTTTTCGCGCGATGATCCTGACGGCCAAGCACCACGACGGGTTCTGCCTCTGGCCCACGGCGACGACGAGACACTCGGTCGAGTCGAGCCCGTTTCGCGGCGGCCACGGTGACGTCGTTCGCGAGTTCGTCGACGCATGCCGCGCCGAGGGCCTCAAGCCGGGTCTCTATCTCTCGCCGTGGGACCGCAACAATCCGGCGTACGGCGACTCGGCGCGCTATAACACCCTCTACATCGATCAGCTCACGGAGCTGCTGACCCACTACGGGCAGATCGCCGAATTCTGGTTCGACGGCGCGAACGGAGAGGGGCCGAACGGAAGGAAACAGGTCTACGACTGGCAGCGCGTGTGGTCGACCGTGCGGCGCCTTCAGCCGAACGCCGTCATGTTTTCCGACGCGGGCCCGGATGTTCGATGGTGTGGCAACGAGCGCGGCATCGCCGGCGATCCGAACTGGTCGACCGTCAATCCTTCGGTCGTCGCGTTCCCCGGCGCCGACGGCCCGGGCATCATCGACGCGCTCCAGCACGGCGATCCGCTCGGCACCGTCTGGCGTCCGGCGGAAGTCGACGTCTCGATCCGCCCCGGCTGGTTTCACCACGCGAGCGAGGACGCGCGCGTTCGCTCGGCCGACGATCTGATGAACCTCTACTTCACGTCCGTCGGCCGGAACGGCAAGCTGCTGCTCAACGTCCCTCCGACGCGCGACGGACTCCTGCATCCGACCGACGTCGCCCGCCTCCGCGAATTTCGCGAGAGCCGCGACGCGCGCTTCGCCGAGGACGTCGTGCGCCCCCGGCGCCACGAATGGCGCGTCACCGGAGACCGCACCGCACGCCTCGAGCTGGATCTCGCCGATCCCGTGTCGGTGAGCATCGCGCGCCTTTCCGAGAACGTTTCGCGGGGTCAACGCGTCGCGCGCTACACGCTCGAGGGCGCCGAGCGCGAGGACGACGCGTGGCGCAACATCTCGAGCGGGACGACGATCGGCTACGCGAAGCTCGACCGCTTCCCGTCGATGCGCCTACGCCGCATCCGCCTCACGATCGAAGACGCCGTTTCGACGCCCGAAGCCGTCACAATCAAACTTTTCGCCTAGCGCGCGGATCGATTGGTCAAGGAATCAAGAAACAGGAATTTGTTGTCGTTGTCCCGTTTGTTTCAGTCTGTTTTCCGTTTGTGCCCGTTTTCCAATCGTTAATGGCCTGAGTGGCGCTCAGGACCAGAGCGCCACGCTAGCATCAACAATTGGACACGGAAACAAACGGAGCACAAACTGAAACAAACGGAGACGACGACAGCTTTTGTTGTTGCTTGCTCAGCGAACAGGGGACATGACTTCGGAATCGCGCACGGCCGGCACGCCGCGCAGACCCGCCACCGTCTCGACGGCGTTCATCGCGATCGCTTCAGCCTGGTCCACCCACGCTCGGAATGTGGCGGTGACGTCGTTGCTGACGGGCTCCAGTAACCGTGACAGCCGGAACGCCGTATCCGCGAGACCGATGCCGGTCCGCTCGGCGTCGCGCGCGTTGAGGAATTGCTCGAAGTGGTTCTCGACCGGAATCATGAGCACTTGCTTGCCGAGGTACGCGGCCTCGCTCACCGATTCGAAGCCGGCCGTGCACGCTACGCCGCGCGCGGACGCCATCAAGCGAAGGAACTTCTCGCCGTGGATCTTGTGGAAGGTCAGATGTGAATCGACGCGTTCCTCGTCCGCGGCGCCCGGCTTGTCGTAGAAACAGTGCACGGGCACCTCGGGGTGGTCCCGGTGCCAGCGGACGATGTCATCGGCGTAGCCGGCGTTCAGCAGGTACACGAGGAGGTGTCCGTCGAACGAATCGGCGCGTTGCTCGAAGAGCTGACGGCGCAGGATCGGCGGGCAGACGAACAGACGACGTCGTGGGAGGTCCGGCGCCTGGTAGAAGGACAGCGCCAACCTTGCCGAGCGCGTGCCGGTCAGCGCGACGTACGCGCTCATTCCCAGGCGGTCGAGCGACCGCTTGCGGTCCTGCACAAACGCCGGGTGGTCGAGCATGAACTGGTGTCCGACGGCGAGCACCGGCACGCGGTGTCGCCGCACGGCGCTGTAGACGCCGAGCAGCGGCTCGAGGAAGTTGACGATCAGATCGGGTTGGACCGTCGTGACCGTTTCGTGAATCGTGCGGAGGCTGCGGCGAAAGGTGGGAGCGTCCGCGAAGGCGTTCGTGGCGGTGCGGAGGAGGGAGATCCCGCGGCCGTTGGCGACGGCGAACCCCGGGCTCGGGATCGATTGGACGCGCCCGACGAACGCCTCCTCAAAGAATGCCGGCAGGCTCCGGTTCTGGTTCGACCCGACGAGGACGGCGGCGACGCGATGTCCGTGTCGCTGCAGCATCTCCTGCATCGCGATCGCCTGCGTCATGTGCCCGCGGCCCTCGCCCTGCACCGTGAACATCACTTTCATGGAATCGAATGAGGCTGAAGTTGCCGTCGAAATCCTCGACCAGCGCCGTGCAGTTCTCGACCCAATCCCCGCAGTTCATGTATAACATGTCTCCGACCTCCCGGATCTCCGGCCGGTGGATGTGGCCGCAGATCACGCCCGACATCCCGCTCTTGCGACCGAACTGGAGCATCGTGTCCTCGTAGTCGGTCACGTACTTCACGGCGCTCTTCGCGCGCAGCTTGATGTACGAGGCGAACGACCAGTAGCCGAAGCCGAAGCTGCGGCGAATCCGGTTGATCCAGACGTTCAGGTCGAGAATCTTGTCGTAGAGCACCGTCCCGACGCGCTCGAGCACCCGGTTGAAGTGCACCAGTCCGTCGAACTGGTGGCCGTGGATGACGAGGTACTGCTTCCCGTTCGCCCCGGTGTGCACCACGCGTTCGGCCAGCCGCACGGTGCCGAACGGGATGCCGAAGAACTTCTCCAGGAACTCATCGTGGTTCCCGGTAATGAACGTGACATGGGTGTGCTTGCGGTTCTTGCGCAGCAGTTTCTGGATCAGCGTGTTGTGCTCGTCGTTCCAGAACCACCTTCGACGGAGCTGCCACCCGTCAACAAAATCGCCCACGATGTAGAGGTGGGCGGATTCGGTGTCGCGGAGAAATTCGAGCAGTTTGCCGACCTGGGCGTGTTTCGTGCCCAGGTGGACGTCGGATATCCAGATCGCGCGATAGTTCATGGACGGTTGTCACAGGTCGCAGGATGAGCCCTACGATATTATGACAACTGGAATGCCGCTTCGGCACTGAAATCGGCCAATTGTCACGGGATTGACGCACAACCGTCACAAACCTCGGCCGCCTCGACTGCGCCGGGTCCCTGCGAATACCCGCGTCCGGCTGCGGCGTGCCGTGCGGCGCGCCAGTCCCACGCACCATGCGAACTATGACCAAACCCCCTAAAAAGTTTTCGCAGCTGTTGTCTCTGTTTGTGTCGGTTCACTCGGTTAGTGTCCGCGTACCACTGTTGATGCCGGAATTGTCCTAGAGGCTGGAGTGCTGAATTGGGGCAGCCCGCTAGATGTAGCGAAGGACGCGTGATCCACGGCGAGCCTTGAGATTCGCGTACCAGCGGCATGGCCAATACAGCAGCGCCAGTACGATCGCGAACACCAAGTACAAGCAGCGGCAGGCTCCAGCGATAGCCATCCGGAACGGGAGGCGGGGCCATCGGATGGTTGCCGAATAGCCATGGGTCGATCCGGCCCGTTCGAATAAGCGACACAACGAGCGCGGAAGCGTGAATCAACGGAATGTGCAGCAGATAGTAGAACATCGGCACGCGCCCGAACGTCGACAGGATCGAAGCGAGGCGTCCCCGCATCCCCTCGGCGAATGGCAGAAACGCCAGCATCGGGCCCAGCGTCATCATCAAGAACAGCGTCGACGCGGGATACTTTCGCTGGTTGAGCATTCGTAGAATCGCCGCCGGTGCCCCGGGTCGAGACGGCTGACGGGCGACCATGACGCCGGCGATGATGACGAACAACGCCGTCGCCGAAACGCCGATGGCCAGACAGATCCGTCGACGACGCTCGGGCTCGTAGGTCATGATCGTGCCGAAAGCGTAGCCGATCGCCATCACGCCGATCCACGGCACGATGACGTAGAGAACGGCGAACGGGAGGCCGAGGTGAACCTCTCCGCCCAAATAGAGGAAGTTGCCGATCGACGCCGGGAGCGCCTGGCCGATCGGCGTGAAGACCGCCTGCCCGACGATGAGCCCGAGACCGAGGACCGTGATCGCCGTCAGCGGCAGCCAGATGATTCCCGCCATGAGAATCATGCACCAGCCGAGCATCCAGATGACGCCGGCGAGATTGTAGTTCGCGAAGTCGGTGTTGAACGTCCACGCGAGACGCAAGACGGTCAGCTCGAGCAGGATGAGGATCACACCGCGTTCCACGAGGTAGCGCGCGAGGGCGCGCTTGTCGGCGAGCTTCTGACCCAACAGGAACGCACCCGTGCCGGCGAGAAAGGCGAATCCCGGTGCGGAGAAGTGCGTCACCCACCGTGTGAAGAAGACTCCCGGCGTCGGACCGCCGGCTGGGACGCCGGCGTACACACGCACGTGATCGATCGCCATCAGCACCATCACGATTCCGCGCGTGATGTCGAGCGATGCGATTCGCTCGCGCGGCGCGCGCTCGCTCCCAGGGGCGTAGGTCGCGAACGTGGCGTCTCGAGTAGTCGCGCCCATCGGTCGGCCTTCCAGTATGGACGCTCCCACCATGTTGGGGTCGGCGTCGGAAGGCAATGGCCGCGCCGCCAAACGGCGCTCTCGGCGGTCAGACGGCCACGATTCCTGCTTGACAGGAAAATCGCCCCGACCCTAGTTTGCTCTAGGCCTCGAGCAAATAGGGCAGTCGCTTCCTCCGGAGAGACTCATGTCTCCAATGGCTGACAACGCCGCACGCGATCTCTTCCCGGGCGCGCTGGAAATGATGGTGCTTCGCCTCCTCAAGCAGGAGCCGATGCACGGATACGCGCTCGTGCAACGCATCCAGCAAGCGTCGCGCAACATGCTGCAGGTCGAAGAGGGCTCGCTCTATCCGGCGCTTCAGCGTCTCCTGAAGGACGGTCTCGTCAGCGCGGAATGGGGCGTGTCGTCGACGAATCGGCGCGTCCGCATCTATTCGCTCACGCGCGCCGGCGCCAAGCATCTCGCCAACGAAATGTCGAGCTTCGAGCGAATGTTCCGCGGGATCAATCTCATCCTCGCCCTGGAGGATCGATGAGCCTCCTCGACCGTCTCTTCCGAAGACGACAGGTCTACGAGAGCCTGACGGAAGAGATTCGCTCGCACATGGACGAGAGGATCGACGACCTCATCGCGCAAGGAATGTCGCGCGCCGACGCCACCGCGGCCGCGCGCCGCGCGTTCGGAAACGTGACCAACCTCGTCGAGCGGGGCCGCGAGGTGTGGGAGTGGCCGTCGGTCGAGTCGTTCGCGATGGATGTGCGCTACGCGTTGCGGCAACTTCGCCGTGTGCCGGCGCTGTCGGCGACGATCGTTCTTACGCTGGCCATAGGAATCGCCGCGACGACCACGGTCTTCAGCTGGGCGCGCGCCGTGCTCCTCAATCCGCTTCCAGGAGCCGGGGATGGCGGCCGCGTCATGGCACTCGAGACGACGACGTCTTCCGGCAGCTGGACGCCGACGTCCTGGCTCGACTACCGCGACTTTCGACGTTACCTCAAATCGTTCGACGGACTGGCCGCCGCGTACCCGATGTCCATCGCGCTCGGCGAAGGAGCACGTGCCGAGCGCCGGCCCGCCGAGCTCGTGTCGGCGAACTTCTTCGACGTGCTGCGCGTCCGACCCGCTCTCGGTCGGTCGTTCCCGCCAAGTCCCGACGACTACGCCGGAAGTCAACCGACGATCGTGATTGGGTACAACCTTTGGAAAACGCGCTTTCAAGGCGATTCGTCGATTCTCGGCCGCGTGGTGCGCGTCAACGGCTTTCCGTTCTCGATCATCGGCGTCGCTCCGTCGTCTTTTCACGGTTCGATGCCGGGAGAAGAGTTCGACATTTGGGTCCCGGCCGGGATGCTAGGGCAGATCGTGCCGACGGGGGCCTGGTGGCTCGACGATCGGGGCACGAGGACATTTCGCGTGTTCGCCCGCCTCGCCGACGGTGTGACGTTCAACGCCGCGCGCGCCGAGGTCGAGTCGTTCGCATCGTTCATGGCGAAAGCCAACGGCGATGTCAGCAAGGGCATGGGCGGCCGCCTGATGCAGGTGTGGCAATCGCACTGGGGGTTGCAAGACGCCCTTCGAGCCCCGATCGGGGTGCTGCTTGCGGGATGCGGCCTGGTTATGCTCATCGTCTGCGCGAACGGCGCGAACCTTCTTCTCGCGCGAGCAACCGGCCGGCGCCGGGAGCTCACTCTCAGAATGGCACTTGGCGCGCCGCGAAGCCGTTTACTTCGCCAATTGTTGACGGAAGCGTCGGTGCTCGCAGTGAGTGGGGCCACGCTTGGCCTGCTCGGCACGTTCTGGCTGTCAGGGTCGCTTCGATTCCTGCTGCCGTCGTTCTCCACCCGGGCGGTACTCACGCCGCACGTGGACGGACAAGTTCTCGCTCTCGCCGCCTCTCTCGCGGCGCTCGTCACGATTCTCGCGGGCTCGGCGCCGGCCGTCTTGGGATCGCGCGAAACGACGGCCGACGCATTCGCCGAGGGCGGCCGCGGCTCGGTCGGCGGGATTCGCACCGCACGAATGCGCGCGATGTTCGTCGTCGCGGAGGTGGCCCTCGCCGTCGTCGCGCTCATCGGCGCCGGAGTTTTCTACGACAGCTTCCGTCAGGCGCGTGCGCTGTCGCCAGGCTTCGCCGCCAAGCAAGTCGCTATGGGATCGGTCAGCATCACCTTGGCGGGCTACGATTCCGCGCACGGAGAGGCGTTTCTCCGCAACGTCGCCGAGCGGCTAGGACGCTCGCCCGGCGTCACGGCGGCAAGCTACACGGATTACGTCCCGTTGAGTCTCGGCGCGGGCTCCTGGGAAGATTTGCGGGTAGAGGGCTACACGCCCGAGCCGAGCGAGAACATGAAGCTTTATCGGGCGGCGATCGGTCCGAATTACTTCAAATCACTCGGCAATCCGTTGGTGGCTGGCCGCGACTTCACGGCCGACGACGACTCCGCGCACACGCCCGTGATGATCGTCAATGAGGCGTTTGTCCGGCGATTCATCAGGGGGCACGCCGCGCTGGGCGTCCGAGTCCACGGGTGGGGCCGATGGTTCACCGTCGTCGGCGTCGCGCGTGACTCCAAGACCTATCGCGTAACCGAGCCGCCGACGCCGTTCTTTTTTGTTCCCGTGCGGCAGGTGTATCGACCGGAGAACGGGTACACGTTCCTCGTGCGCACGGAGGGCTCAGTCGACGAAGCGGTCGGCTCCATCGCTCGAGCCGTGAAGGCTGTGGATCCAAGCGTGCCGACGTTCCGGACGATGCCTCTCGCCGATTATGTCGAAGGACCGCTCAAGGGTCAGCAGACGGCCACGCAGTTGTTGGGAATTCTGGCGGTGGTCGCCTCTCTCCTTGCGGCGATCGGCCTCTACGGTGTGATCGCGTACATGGTGGCGCAGCGAACGAAGGAGATCGGAGTGCGAATCGCGTTGGGCGCGCGACCGCTGGACGTGCTACGGATGGTGGGTGTCCAGGTCGCGGCGCTATTGGTCGTCGGGTTGATCGCGGGCCTGGGGGTTGGAGCCGGCGCCGTGCGCATTCTCGCGTCGACAGTCGGCTCGCTCGGAACCGTTCACGCGGCCGTGTTCGCGTTCGCGGCAGCCGCCATGACCATCGTCGCTTTGATCGCGAGCGGCATTCCCGCACGCAGGTCGACCAGAATCGATCCCGTGATCGCGTTGCGCGGCGATTGACGCCGTTCCTCAGCGCACTACCAGGTCGCCCCTGAGCCGAATGTCGCGCGACGACGCGCCGATGAGCAGGCGGAATGTCCCCGGCTCGACGACCCAGCGGAGATCGCGGTCGAGCATCTTCAGCTGCTCACGCCCGACTGTGAACACGACTTCTCGCGATTCGCCCGGCGCGAGGTGCAGTCGTTGGAAACCCGCTAGCTGCATCACAGGGCGCGCGACCGAGGCGAGCAGGTCGCGGACGTAGAGTTGCACGACCTCGTCGCCGGCGCGCGAGCCGTTGTTCGTGACCCGGCATCGAACCGTCGTCGAACCACTCGGCGCGATCTCGGGTGATTCGATCGACAGGTTGGAGTATTCGAACGTCGTGTAACTCAGCCCGTAGCCGAATGGGAAGAGCGGCTGACCTGTGAGGTCGAGATAATCGTCGCCGCGGCCCGTGGGCTTATGGTTGTAGTAGAGCGGCAACTGACCTTCGGACATCGGCCACGTCGTCGGCAGACGGCCCGCCGGGTCGTAGTCGCCGAAGAGCACGTCGGCGACGGCTCGCCCGCCCATCTCGCCCGAGTACCACGAATCGACCACCGCTGGTACGTGGTCGATCCAGCGGCTCATCGTGATTGCGCCCCCGCCGACGAGCACGACGACCGTTGGCCGGCCTGTCGCCGCGACGCGCTCGATGAGCTCTTCCTGATGGCCGGGGAGCGAGAGGAGTGCGCGATCGCGAAACTCGCCCTCCTCGAGTCCCGCGACGACCACCGCGACCTGCGACCGCCGCGCCACGGACACCGCTGAATCGATCGTCCCGCGCCAATCGTCGCGAACGCCGGCGTCCCACACGAGCTTCACGCGGGCGTTGCCTGTGCTCTCGAAATACTCCAGCCGCACGTCGTGCGAGCTTCCGGGCGCGAGCTTCACGTTCGCCAGCCGCGAGCCGTACGAGCGCTTCTGCCAGTCATCGATCAGGAGTTTGCCGTCGAGATACAACCGATACCCATCATTTGCCTCGACGCCGATGCGCTTCACACCGCCGGGTGGGATCGTGACTCGACCTGTCCAGCGCACTGAGTACCAGTCGAACGGAATTCCGCGCCCGGGCGAGTTGAGCGTCCAGCCGAAATCGACGCGCGCGTCGGTTCGCGTGAGTTTCGGGCTTCCATCAAGGCGATTGTTGTCGAAGTACTCGCCGTGCAGGCCACGCACGGTTCGGCCGCTGTCGTTGGACGAGAGCGCCTCGGTCGGTACGACGGTGTACTCGCGCGCGATCCGCCCGGGCCCCGGCGCATAGCGCACGACTCCATCCGGCGCTCGTTCCCTGAGCGCCGAGGTGATGCCGTCGAGAATCGAGATTTTGTGATTCCCGGGTCCGCTGTAGCCGCCGAGCCGCGCTTCGACGGCGTCGGTGCCGATCACGGCGATCGTTCGAATCGTCTTCGCCAGGGGGAGCACGCCACCGTCGTTCTTGAGCAGGACGATCGACTCGTGCGCCGCCTCGAGGGCGAGCGCGCGGTGATCCGCGCTCCCGTTCACCATCCTGGCGCTGTCGACGTCCACGTACGGATGCTCGAACAGTCCGAGCTCGAACTTCGCGCGCAGCACGCGCGCGACGGCCGCGTCGATCACGGAATCGGGGATGAGCCCGCGCTTGAACGCGTCAAGGTACGGCCGATGCTGCGGCCACGAGCTCTGGAAGATCACGTCGAGCCCTGCCTCGAGCGCG
This sequence comes from uncultured Gemmatimonadaceae bacterium, assembly GCA_963757185.1. Taxonomy (GTDB): domain Bacteria; phylum Gemmatimonadota; class Gemmatimonadetes; order Gemmatimonadales; family Gemmatimonadaceae; genus JAQBQB01. Next base: position 577,361 of record CAVWQI010000009.1, on the reverse strand, counting down.
TCCGTCGTCGCGGTCGCGGTGCTCGCCTCGGTGTGGTGCAGCACCGTCGCGCCGCCGGTGGCTGCCGCGTCGGAGATGACGAATCCTTGAAAACCCCAGTCTCGGCGCAGCTTGTCCGTGAGCAGCTCGCGATTCTGCGTCGCCGGCGACCCGTCGACCGAGTTGTACGCGCTCATCACCGAACGCGCGTGTCCCTCGAGGATCGCCGCGTGAAAGGGCGGGAAGTACATCTCGTCGAGCAGCCGCGCGTCGAAGTCGATCGGATAGCTGTCGCGCCCACCGTCGCCGAAATTGGCGACGAAGTGCTTGGGCGTCGCGACCACGCCGGCCTTCTCGAATGCGCTCACGAACGACACCGCCATGCGCGAGGAGAGCAGCGGATCTTCGCCGTACGTTTCCTCCACGCGCCCCCATCGCGGATCGTTCGCGATGTTCACCACCGGCGACAGCACCTGCCGGATTCCCCGGCTCCGCGTCTCCTCGGCGATCGCGGTGGCGACGCGTGACATGAGCGACGTGTCCCACGTTGCCGCGAGCCCGATCGCTTGTGGAAACGACGTCGCGCCAGGACGCACGAGTCCGTGCACCGCTTCCTCGAACGGAACGATCGGAACGCCGAGGCGAGTCCGCTCGACGAAGTAGCGCTGGATGTCGTTGATTCGTTTGGCGTGCGCGCGGGCAGCGTCGATGGTGTCGCGCGCCGGCGAGACCTGAAGCCCGAAGACGCCGTGCGAGTAATCGTTGGCGGGGTCGTCGAGGTCGCCGGGAATCATGAACAACTGCCAGAACTTCTCCTCGAGCGTCATGCGCGCGAGGAGGTCGTGCACACGCTCGGTGACCGGCCTCGACGGGTCGCGATACGTCGCGCCCTCGGTCGACTGGCCAAACGCCGAGCTCGCCGTCGCGAGCAGTGCAAACGCGATCGCGGCGACTAACTTACAAGATGTATGGGCGCCCAATGCGCTCGGACGACACATCCATAAGGAGTCGCGTGTGACACTCGGCATGGGACTGCTCCCCATCGTCCCGATTCTCCTCCTCCCGTTCATCCTCATCGTTTTCGTCATTGTCTTTCCAATCTGGATCGTCGCGCTCGGCGTCGTCGGGCTGATCCTGGTCATCGTCGTCGGCGCGGACAAGCTCGCGCGCGCGATGAACATTCACTCACTCGCGCCCGCGGCGCGAGGAATCAGGATCGCTTTCCGCTGGGTGCTCACCTTCGGCGGCCTCGCCCGATCGCAGGCCGAACGAGATCGCGACGCGGCTCCGGTGAGTCATCAGTGAGCGTAAGGCGCGCTTCTGTTCGCACGCTGAGTGGGTCTTGGCGAATGGAGAACCCCGCAACAAACGCTCAGTCGGAGCGCTCAGAACACCGGCAGCCGAAACACATAGCTGGCCTTCACGAAAAACGCGTCGTCGGTCCGACGGAGCGCGCGGAACGCGAGTGGGTCGGTTTCCTCGAGATCTCCGCCGTAACCGACGAAGAACACCGTGCCCGGCGCCGGCCGGTACGAGACGAGCCAGTCGGTGCGCAGCGTATTGGAGGCTGACGCCGCCGAGGGCGTGAAGCCGGTCGTGCCGCTGACCAGCAGGACCTGTCCGGTAACCGGATCGACGAGCGGTTGGCGATCCATCGACGTGTATTGCGACACGACGCGTACGAAGAGCGGGCGCGCGAGCTGGTACTCGATCTTCACGCGCGGAATCCGCGCGTACAGCGTGCGCTCGCCGTCGCTCCGCCGCGTGAACGCGCTGCCGGTGTACGTCAGGGCGGCGCGCAGGCGTTCGTTCGGCCGCCAATCGAGCTCGCCGTTCACGTCGGTTCGGCGGATCCGCGACGTCTCGAGAAAATCGACGTCGTTGCCGACCGTCGTGCCGGCCGACGCCGCCCAGGTACGGAATTGCGGTGTGGCGACGCTGAAGCCGCTCACCAACGTCTCGATGCGATCCGACGGCACGAACGGTGTCGGCGCGCCGCCTACGACCGCCGGCACGTACAAACCGGCGTACGGCGAGCGGTCGAACGCGTAGCTCGACAGCCTCGGCGAGACATTGATGTTCCAGCCTCCGCGCAGCGTCCAGCTCATCATCGGGTTGAAGTGGTCCTCGAGTAGACGCTTGCCGCCGAAGAAGTCGTTGTAGTCCCAGAGCGCGTTCTCCGTGATGAACACGTTGAACCGCTCGATCAGCGCACCGGGTTTTCCGTACAGCGTGATCCGGTTCGCCGCACTCGGCTGCACAAAGCCCGTGCGGGGAACGAACCCGTTGTCGGTGCGAAACTCCGGGCTGATGCCCAGAACATTGTAGTGAAATCCCCAGCTTCGGCCCGTCGCGTCCAGCACCGCCTCCCACATCGGACCGGAACTCGTCGCGCCCCCCCCGTTCGATTGTGTGACGCTCTCCACCGCCTGGAACTGCGCGAAATAGATCTTGTCGAACACGATGTGCGTGTCGCCGCCGAACGCGCGGTTCTGAAGTCCGGACGACACGCGGTCGCTGTACAACAGCCCCGCGAAGGATTGGTCGCCGAAATTCTGTTGCAGACGCACGACGTCGACGAGCGGATGCTCGCTCGGCGTTCCGCCGCCGGATTGATCGATCGCCGACAACACCGCGAAATCGGCGCGGGCGAGCTTGCCGGTGAGCTTCAGCGCCGCGTCGGGCTGCACGATCGTCCGCGTGTAGACGAGCGTGTTCGGCACGTTGAACCGGTCCGCGCCCTCGACGAAGAACGGACGCTTCTCCGGATAGAAGAGCGCGAACCGTTGGTCGGCCGCGATCTGCGTCGCGTCGGCTTCGACCTGCGAGAAGTCCGGTCTCGCCGTGCCGTTCAACACGAAGTTGCTGCCCAGCGTCCACCGAACGTTGCCGCCGATCCTCGGCGCGGGGGCGTAGCGCCAGGTGTCCATCGCCGGCGAGCAGCACGGCGTGCCATTCACCGTGTTCGTCGCCTCCGGATTCATCTCGACGATCTGTCCGTGTCGCATGTCCGTGAGGCCGGTCAGGCGCCCGGCCTGTCCGATGAACGATGCCGACGCGCGCTTCGCCGGCGTCCACGTCTCCTCGTAGCCGTTGTGTTGAACGTGGCGGTCGATCTGAAGTCCCCACCGCTGCGGTGAGCGCAGCGGGTAGCGCAGGCTGCTGAACGGAATCCGAATCTCGACTTCGTATCCCGCTTCCGTGATGCGCCCGCGCGACTGCCACACGAAGTCGGGGCTCAGATCGTTCTGCCCCGGCGCGACGTTCGAGCCGGGAATGAATCCGCCGGATTCGTTCTTCGTCCCGTCGGCCTGCACGCCGAGTGGGTTGACGATGAACACGAACGCGCGATTGCGCTCGTCGAACGTGTCGAGGTGGATCTCTACGTTGTCGTCCGTCGAAATGCGATCGCGGTCGGCGAGTGTCGCGCTCACTCGGCCGTGCGACTCGAACGCGCGAATCCCGAAGTAGATCGCCTCGGACGAATACCAGACGCGCACGTCCGTCGAATCCGGCGCCGGCCTCGAGTCGACGGGGCTATAGAGCGAGAACCCGGTGAGCAGCGCCGCGCGCTGCCAGACCGGTTCGTCGAGCACGCCGTCCACGTTCACCACCGCGTCGCTTCCGTCGATGCGAGGCAACGCGACGGTCAGCTCGCCCTTCTGGCCGTTGTAGACCGGAGGACGAGCAGGCGGAGACGCTGCGGCAAGTTGAAGCGCGGCGAACGCGAGACCGAGCACGGACCTGGGGGGGCAGGTGGACCGGTGGACCGGGAGGGACTGAACGTCGACCCAAACCTACGCGACGGTCATCGGAATCGCGCCGGGCGAGTCGTCGGAGATTTGTCGCCACTTGTCCGGCACCGCTACCGGGTCGTAGCGTATGACGTCCCATCCCAAACGTCGGCTTTTCATTGCCTCGCCCAATCCCATTGGAGATCGCGCGAATGGCTCGTGCATGGACTTTCGCCCGCTCGGCATCCCATTGTCGTCGCGGCATTTTGCGTCCTTTCGTCGGCCGCAACCCTCTCTGCGCAACCACGCGGCGGCGCCCCGGCGCCAGGCCAAGCTCCCGCTCAAAGGCCAGCCCCGACGCCGCCTCCGGATCCATTCCGTTTTCAGATGATGGGGCCCGCCGAGGGCGGGCGAATCTCGGCGATCACCGGCGTCCCCGGCGACGCGCGCGTGTGGTACTTGGGCGCCGCGTCCGGCGGTGTATGGAAGTCTGTCGACAGCGGCGCGACGTTCCGACCCGTTTCAGACTCGATGCCCGTGCAGGCGATCGGCGCGCTCGCCGTTGCCCCGTCCAAGCCGTCGATCGTTTGGGCCGGCACTGGCGAAGGGTGGGCGATCCGCGATGCGGACCTGATGGGGGACGGCGTCTACAAGTCCGTCGACTCGGGCACGACCTGGCAGCACATGGGGCTCGACGAGACAGGCCGCATCGGCCGCATCATCGTGCATCCGACGAATCCGAACGTCGTGTACGTCTGCGCGCTCGGCCGCGCGACGGGTGAGCAGACGGAGCACGGCGTCTATCGCACCACCGACGGCGGCAAGACCTGGAAGCTCGTTCTCACGCTCGGCGGCAACTACGGGTGCTCCGGTCTCACGCTCGACGAGAAGAATCCCAAGGTGCTGTTCGCCGGCATGTGGCACGTGATCATGCACACGTGGGCGATGTACAGTGGGACGCACGATCCGAAGGACGGCGTCTACGTGACCCGCGACGCCGGCGACACGTGGAAGCAGGTGGTCGACCCCGGACTTCCACAGCCGCCGATCGGCAAGATCGACGTCGCCGTCGCGCCGTCGAACTCGAAGCGCGTCTACGCGCTGATTCAGACGGCCGATCAAGGCTCCGTCTGGCGGTCGGACGACGGCGGCGTGAAGTGGAAGGTCGTGAACTATCAGCGTCAACTCATTGGAAGAGCCGGATACTACATCCACTTAATGGTTTCGCCGTCCAACCCGGACGAGATCCTGCTCGCCAACAGCAGCTTTTTCCAGTCGAAGGACGGCGGCAAGACATTCGTCGAAGTGCCGTGGGGCGGCGACAACCACGACATCTGGTTCGACCCGAAGAACGCCAACCACTTCGGGCTGACCAACGACGCCGGCGCGCGGCTCACGACGGATCACGGCAAGACGTTTCAGAGCGTTTCGCTGCCGATCGCGCAGATGTATCACGTCGCGGTCGACAACCAGATTCCGTACTGGGTCTACGGCAATCGACAGGACAATGGCACGATGCGCGGTCCGAGCACCGCGCCTGAGGGCGCGACGGCGACTCGCGGCATCGCCGCGGGTGCCGGACGCGGCGGACGAGGTGGACGCGGTGGGGCGAACGCGGATACGACGAACGGTCGTGGACGAGGCGGCGGCCGAGCTGCGCAGATCATCGCCGCGGCGGGTCGAGGCGCGGCGGTTCCGGAGGGAGCGGGGGGGGCACGCGGAGGACGCGGAGGTCGCGGTGCAGTCGCCGATTCAACCGGCGCCGACTCGACTGGCGGCGGAGGCGGTGGTCGCGGCGGCGGTGGCTTCGGCGGATTCTCGACGTGGGATCACGGGCTCGGAGGCTGCGAGTCCGGATTCACGCTGCCCGATCCCACCGACGCGAACATCGTCTGGGCGAGCTGCTACGGCAACGAGGTCACGCGCTACGACCATCGCGACAAGCGCGCGCGGTCGGTGAGCCCGTGGATCCACACGCTCGATTCGCCGCCGGACAAGCTCAAGTACCGCTGTCACTGGACTCCGCCGCTGGCGATCGATCCGTTCGATCACGCCACGGTCTACTACGGCTGCCAGGTCGTATTCAAGACCTCTAATCAGGGCCAGAGCTGGAGCGTCATCAGCCCCGACCTCTCGACGCGCGACCCAAAGTACGTCGTCTCGTCCGGCGGCATCGTCGAGGACAACCTCGGCCAGTTCTACGGCGAGGTCGTCTTCGCGATCGCGCCGTCGGAGATTCAGCGCGGTCTTCTGTGGGCGGGCACGAACGACGGCAAGGTCTGGTACACGAAGGACTCGCAGGCAGGGGCTGAAGGTTCGTGGGTGGACGTGACCGCCGGTCTGACGAAGGCGGGCATGCCCGCGTGGGGGACGATCCGGAAGATCGAGCCGTCGCACTTCGATCCGGCCACGGCGTACGTCGCCGTCGACTTTCATATGATGGACGACCGCAAGCCGTTCATCTACAAGACGACCGACTTCGGCGCGACGTGGACGAACGTCACCGGCGATCTGCCGGCGACGCATCCGCTCGATTACGTCATGGCGATCACGGAGAACCCGAACAGGCGCGGCATGCTCTTCGCCGGGACGGGGCACGCTTTCTACTATTCGAAAGACGACGGCGCGCACTGGACGAACTTCAACGAAGGACTGCCGCACACGTCCGTCTCGTGGATCGTCGTCCCGAAAACCTGGCACGACGTCGTCGTCGCGACGTACGGGCGCGGCGTCTACATCCTGCGCGACATCGCGCCGTGGGAGAGCGATCCGCAGACGATCGCCGCGGGCGACGACAGCGTCTCGCTCTACGCGCCGCATCCGGGATATCGCCAGGCGCGCAGCGGCCGAGCGGAGCTCACGTTCAAGCTCGGCAAGGCGACGCAGCGCCCCGCGCGCGTGGAGATTCTCGACTCGGCCGGCGCCGTCGTGCGCACGATCCAGTCGCCGACGCGCGCGGGATTCAATCGCGTGCAGTGGGACCTCCGCTACGACGCGCCGCGCGTCGTCGCGCTCCGCACGCCGGCGCCCGACAACCCGCACATCTTCCAGGAGCCGCGCTTCAACAACCGCCCGACGCGGCCCATCACGCACTGGGGCATTCAGGGCGCGCAGACCGCCGGTCCGCTCGCGCTCCCCGGCACGTACACCGCGCGCCTCACCGTCAACGGCGCGACGCTCACGAGCAAGCCGCTCGTGATTCTCGAGGACCCGGAGATCAAGACGCAGCTGACCGACCTCGTCGCCTCCACCGGCGCCCAGCGCCGCGTGCGCGACGACATGAACGCGAGCGTCGACCTGATCAACCGGCTCGAGGTGATGCGAAAACAGATCCTCGACCAGCGGAAAGCCAACGCCGAGAAGCCCGACGTCGACCGCGCGCTCGCCGATCTCGACGCGAAGATGATGAAGGTCGAGTTGCTCCTTCTCTCGCGCTCGGACATGAACGGCGACGACAAGTATTACGTCGAGCCGTACAAGATCTACATGAACCTCATCTGGCTGAACGGCGTCATCGGCAACGGCGCCGGCGACGTCGCCGGCGGCGCCGACTACCGCCCCACCGACGCCTCGATCGCCTGGCTCGGCGACATCGAAAAAGACCTCACCGCCGCCAAGGCCGCCTACAAGTCACTCGTCGACACCGATCTTTCCGCGTTCAACACGACCATGGCCGGCAAGATTCCAACGATTACGGAGACTGTCAGGCCGGTTGTCCCCTGACGCCCGGCTGGGCCGGAGTACACGCATCAAGTCGCAGTTGCAGTACCGTTTGTTTCCGTTGGACCCGTTTGTTTCCGTGTCACAATTGTTATGGCTCGTCCTGGCGATCGAGACCATCCCGCCAAGCAGGCATCAACAATTGGAACACGGAAACAAACGGCTTCGAAACCGAAACAAACGGAGAACAACTCAAGATGTGCGGCTGAAGCTCTTGTATTTGTTCTGGTAGATGGCGCGGTGGAATTTGGGCTGTCGGCCGAAATGGAGGAGTAGGCCCACCTCCAGCGTCGACGCGCACAGATAGCCGAACAATTGGCGGTGCGCATCCGGGTGGAGTAATTCCGTCGACTTCGTTTCGACTATCACCTTCTGATCGACAACCATGTCGATCGTTTGCCGGGCAAGCGGTTCACCGCGAAAATGGATCAGCACCGCCACTTCGCGATCGACCTGGTGCCCCTTCGCTCGGAGGTCCCGCTCCATCGCGAGAGCGTAAATGAGTTCGCGATAGCCGAAGCCGAGCGCGGCGTGGACGTCGTAGAACGATCCAATGATCGCGCCCGTCGTCTCTTCCTCGATCAGCGCCGGCTTGTTCATGTCGGCAAGCATGAGCCGGCGGCGGCCGATGGCCGTCACCGATTCATTTCAACCGACACCATTCCTCGTTGTCGATTGGCCTAACGCCGCCGGGCGCGAAGCGTCAGGCGGCGGCGACGTCGGACGTGCAGTTCGGACAGCGGCTCGCGGCCTTCGGGATCGAGAGCGTGCACCGCGGGCAGGACTTCATGTTGTCCGGCGGCGGCGCTGGCTTCGCGTACAGCTTGCTCGCCATCCGCACGATCATGAACACGCAGAACGCGATGATGACAAAAGTGACGAGCGAGTTGACGAACGCTCCATAGTTGAGCGTCACCGCTCCCACCTTGTGCGCGTCCGCCACCGTCAGGTACGGGCCCGGGCTCGTGCCTTCCTTCAGCACGACGAACAAGTTCGAAAAGTCGATATGGCCCAAGGCGAGCCCGATCGGCGGCATGATCACGTCGTCCGTCAACGATTTCACGACCGCCCCGAACGCGGCGCCGATCACGACCGCGACCGCCAGGTCCAGCACGTTGCCGCGCAGAATGAACGCTTTGAAGTCCTTGAGCATCGTCAGTCTCTCCTCGGGATGAAGTCACGATGGCGCGACTGCGGGCAGCAACGGCGGCGAGAGTCCGCTTGGCTATCAGAGTTCACTGCGCCATGGCCGGGCATCAACAATTGGAACGCGGAACACAAACGGATGGCACGACACAAACGGATCTAACGACAAAAAGGCGACCTGCCTTTGGGAACGGCCTCGGCTAGCTGCCGGTGCGTGCCCAAGGCAGTTCCAAAAAGCTGTTCTCCGTTTGCGTCCGTCGGACCCGTTTGTTTCCGTGTACCAATGTTGATACCCGAGCAACGCCGGAGCACCGGTGGCGCTATGACCAGATCGAATCTGTCCCGACCCGGCAACGATGTCGAGAGAGAGGAAAGACTTACTTGATGACCCGAACCTCGAAATCGCCGTGCTTTCGCAGCACCGTCACGCTCACGTCGAGCAGGTGCTGCTCGAAGAGCAGGTCGATCGACCCGAAGGGCAGCGAGAGGTTCATCAGCCGCATGTAGGTCAGAAACGGAGGCAGCGAGGCGCGGTCGATGGAGAGACGGCGCTCCCTCGCGTCCACCGACAGCCGGAGACAGGCCTGTATCAGGTGGAACACGACGCCCGACGCCCACGCCTGCGGCGAGCAGGCAACGGGATACAGCGTCGGCCCCTCGCCCGTGCGCCGTTGGAATCCGCAAAAGAGCTCGGGCATGCGATGGTTCTCGACGGCGACCGCCGCTTCGAACAGCCCCGAAAAGGGCGCCGACACCAGGTCGTCGAAGCCATATCGCGAGAAGCCCGCCGCGGCCAAACCCGTGTCGTGCGGCCAGACGCTCCCGTTGTGGTAGGCCATCGGGTTGAACCGCGCTTCGGTCACCGCGATCGTGCGAATTCCCCAGCCCGAGAACATCTCGCCGCCGACGAGCATCTCGGCCACGCGCCGCGCGCGCTCCTTGTCAGCGATTCCGCCGTAGAGCGCGTGTCCCGGGTTCGAGCTCCGCACGCGGCACGGCTGCTTCCGTCCGTCGAGCGCGATCGCGTAGGTGCCGATGTCCTCGCACCAGAACTTTTCCTCGAACGCGCACCGCAGATCTTCGGCTTGCTTCCGGAGCTGCGTCGCGCGGTCCGGTTTGTCGAGCGCGTCCGCCATGCGCGCGGCGTGGAGGCGCGCGTCGTAAACGTACGCCTGCACCTCGCACAGCGCGATCGGCGCCGGCGCGAGCGTGCCGTCGGCGTGGAAGATCGAGTCCGACGAATCCTTCCACCCTTGTTGAACCAGTCCGTTCGCCGAGTGGCGCGCGTACTCGACGAAGCCGTCGCCGTCGCAGTCGCCGTAGTTGTCGATCCAGGCGAGCGCGCGCTCGACGTTCGGCCAGATGCGAGCGAGGAATTCGCGGTCGCCGGTGCGGTCCCAATACTCGCCGGCCAGCATCACGAAGAGCGGAGTCGAGTCCACGCTGCCGTAGTATCGCCCGAACGGTACCTCACCCACGTTCGCCATCTCGCTGTTGCGCATCTCGTGGATGATCTTGCCCGGCTGCGATTCCTGCACCTCGTTCACGCTGTCGGCCTGCGTCGCGGCCAAGAACTGGAGCACGCCGCGCGCGATGCTGGGGTTGATCCACAGGGTCTGAAGTCCGGTGATGACGCCGTCGCGTCCGAACGGAGTGCTGAACCAGGGCACTCCGGCGTACGGGTACGGCCCATACTTCGTGTCCGCGACGAGCATGCGCAGGTCGGCGGCCGAGCGCCGCACCCATTGGTTGAACCGCTCGCTCGACGTCTCGATCGTCGCGTACTCGGCGCGTTCCGCTTCCAGCGCGGCGCTCCACTCGGACTGCGCTTCCTCGAACGTTCGCTTCGGCACGCGGCGATTCTCGCGATCGCAGCGGATGGCGATCGCCAGCGAGACCGGCGCCTCGGGTTCGAGATCGTAGGCGAACTGCGCTTGCGTTCCGGTCGCCGCGTGCGGCTCTTCGCCCCAATCGATCACCGTCCATCGCGTCTCGTTGTCGAGACCGCGGTAGCCGAGCCGGGTCTCATTCCCTGAGTGTACGGTCTCGAGCCGCTCGCCGCGCTTCGGACGCGGCATGCCGCGCACCTCGAAGATGTCCGCGAAGTCGGAGTCGAACTCGAACGAGAGCGACGCGAGCAGCGCCCCCTGGCTGTAGTTCCACAACCGGATCCGCTCGTACCAGGTGTCCTTCCAGAGGAAGCGCGAGCGAAAAAGGTGCACGAGATCCCGGCGGATCACCGCACCGGTTTGGCCGATCGGGATGTCGGGGTTCGTCAGGTCGGCGACGAACAGCTCGTTGTCTTCCTTGACGCGCGAGCTGAGAATGAGCGGGCGCTTGCCGTTGACCCGCAGAGTGAAACGCGAGAGAAACCGCGTCCCCTCGTGATACAGCCCTTGCTCGCCCGCGCCGAACGCGCCGACGTCGCCCGCGTAGTCGAACACAGCGAACGTGTCGTCGTGCTCGAGAACCGCCGTCCGCTCGGCCGCACGCGACGCCGTGGCGAGAATGTAGAACTGATTGCCGACCTCGATGACTTCGCCGCCACCTTTGGCCGCGGTATCCGCCATCTACGCTTCCTGGGCCGAGGCAAGGTGCTCGGCGGACCCGTTCACGACGCTCTCGTAGACGGACACGTATTTCTCGGCCATGCGCGCCAGCGAGAAATGCTCGAGCATGTACTCGTGACAGATGCCCGACGGAATCGCGGGGCTGTTGATGCGCGCCGCCATGTCGTCCACGTTGCGACAGACCCACCCGCTCACGCCGTCGCGCACCACTTCATCAACCGAGCCGCCGGGCAGCGCCAGAACCGGCGTGCCGCAGGCCATCGCCTCGATCATGACGAGACCGAACGGCTCTTCCCATTGAATGGGGAAAAGCAGCGCCTTCGCGCGCGACAGGAGCGCGTTCTTCTTGAGTCGATCGACTTCTCCGACGAACTGGATCTGATCCCCATCGATCAGCGGAACCACCTGCTCGTCCCAATAGTCCTGGAACACCGGCTGGACCTCGCCCGCCAACTTGAGCCTCACGCCCGCTTTCTTCGCCGCCTGGATCGCGAGATGCGGCCCTTTGGCCGGCGCCATACGGCCGAGGAACGCGACGTAGTCGTCCTTGTCCGCCGAGTAGACGTAGCGGTCCGGATCGATGCCGTGGTGCACCACGTGGACCCACGGCATCGGCTGGCGATCGGCCAACCACTGCGCGATGGCGACGTAGTGCACGTCCGGATATCGCGCGTACTGCTCGGAGAGCGCCGGCTCGTCGGGATGATGGATCGTGAGCACTGTCGGCGTGCTGACGAAGCGGGTGAACGGAACGCCGACGATGTCGTTCAGGTGAATGACGTCGGCCCACTCCGCCGCGTCCGCCATCGCCCAGGCCGTGTGGTCGACGTTCTTGAGGCCAGGCCTCATCGGATCGTCGAGCGGCCACTCGGCGTGCGGATAGATCCACTTCACGCGGCAGCGGACCTTCGAGTCGCCGTTCGCGTACACGGTGACGTCGTGCCCCATGGCCTGGAGCTCGTTCGCGAGGTTGCCGATGAACAACTCGGTCCCGCCATAGCGAATGGGGGGAATCTCGATGAAGGGCGGCGCAATCAAGGCGATACGCATCACGGCCCATCGATGCAAAAGTGAAACCGGCGTGGAGGTGCGAACAACCGTGCCGTCACTAAGGAATTTGGTGGGTTTTCGAGAAGAGGGCTCGCTCAGTCCGGTTGCGTTGGAGTGGCTCCGTTGGCATCCGGGCGGCGTCGTGGCGGGGCGGGCATCAACAGGGGGTACACGGACACGAACGGATGGAACGGACACGAACGGAAACGGCGAAAATGCTTTTTTGGGACAGCACACAGTTCAGTTCGACCGCCGGGCAACCTTGCCGACCGAGGCAGTTCCCAAGCTTTTCATCCGTTTGTGTCTGTGCAATCCGTTTGTGTCCGTGTCCACCTTGTTGATGCCAACCCGCCGAGCAGCCGCGCGAATGCCGACGGCGACGCCGTAGCGCCGTCCCTAGCGTCTCCCCCGCGCGCTGGCCAACTTTGACGCTCGGCAGTTTCCCCGCTGAACGTCCCCCAAAGCAGTCCCCCCGAAGAGGTTGTCCCAATGCGGCGTTCCCCCGCCCACGTTTTCGCGCTCGCCGGACTCATCTCGCTCACACCGACAATCGCGCGCGCCCAGCAGGACTTGGCCAATGCGCCGCCGGGCCGAGCGATGAATCAGCCGGTCGACTCGGAGTACACGAAGAAGATCAAGGAGTACACGACCGAGCCGTTCTTCCTCTCGCCGCTCGTCGACTACATGCCGGCCAAGGCCGGCGTGCCGACGCCAAAGGCGGTGCTCGGCGACATCGCCGGCGCGCCGGGAAAGTTGCCGTACTCGAAGGAGGTCTACGAGTACATGCGCATGCTCGCCAAGGCGATGCCGAATCGCGTGAAGGTGTGGTCGATCGGCACGACCGAAGAGGGACGCGAGCACATCGCCGTGGCGATCGCGTCGGACGCGATCATGGCCAAGTACGAACAGAATCGCGCCGCGCTCGCCAAGCTCGCCGATCCGCGCACGATCCAGATGAACGACAAGCAGGCGGCGGAGATCGCCGGCACGGCGGCGCCCGTCTACTACATCACCGGCACCATTCATTCGACAGAAGCCGGCGCGCCGACGGCGCTGATGGAGCTCGCATATCGTCTGGCCGTGGACGATGCGCCCTATATAAGGAACATCCGCGACCACGTCGTGACGCTCATCACGCCGATCGTCGAGGTCGACGGACGCGACCGCGTGGTGGACGTCTACAACTGGAAGAAGGCCCACCCGGGAGAGGTGGCGCCGGACGCGATCTACTGGGGACACTACGTCCGTCACGACAACAACCGTGACGCGATGGGCATGACGCTCAAGCTCACGCAGAACGTCCTCAACGAGTACGTCGACTCGAAGGCGCAGGTGCTGCACGATCTGCACGAGTCGGTCGCGTACATGTACGACAACACCGTCGGCGACGGCCCTTACAACTCGTGGCTCGATCCGCTGGTGACGAACGAGTGGCAGCTCATCGGCTGGAACAACGTGCAGGAGATGACGCGCTTCGGCATGCCGGGCGTGTTCGCTCACGGGACGTTCGATACGTGGTCGCCCGGCTACCTGATGTTCATCGCCGCCACGCACAACGGGATCTCGCGTCTCTACGAGACGTTCGGCAACGGCGGCAACGCCGACACGCAGGAGCGCGTCCTCGGCACGAACGAGACGTCGCGCACGTGGTATCGCCAGAACCCGCCGCTGCCGCGCGTGAACTGGTCGCTGCGCAACAACAACAACTATGAGCAGACGGGTCTCCTTGTTTCGCTCAGCTACATCGCCAACAACCGGCACCAGATTCTCGAGAACTTCTACGAGAAGGCCAAGCGCTCGATTCTCAAGGCGAAGACGGAAGGGCCGGCGGCGTACGTGCTGACGGCGAACGACCCGCGTCCGGGCGCGCAGGCGGAGCTGTTGAGAGTTCTGCAAAAGCAGCGCGTGGAGATCTCGCGCGCCACGGCGCCGTTCAGCGTGACGATGCCGGTGAAGGTCGTCGCGCAGGGTCGAGGCGGTCGCGGCGGACGAGGCGGGGGGGGAGGAGCAGGGCGGGGCGCCGCGAACGCTGACGCCGGCGCGCAGGCCGCGGACGCGCAGCAGCAGGGCGCCGCCGACGACCGAGACGCGCGAGTTCCCGGCGGGCAGCTACGTCGTCCGCATGGACCAGCCGTACTCGCGCATCGCCGACGCGCTGCTCGACTATCAGTTCTGGTCACCGAACGATCCGCAGAAGAATCGCCGTACGACGACACCGGTTGGACCTTCCCCGAAGGCTTCGCCGTGTCGGCCGTGCGCGTGACGGACGCGAAGGTGCTCGGCGCGCGCGATGGAGCCGGTGAAGGCGGAGATCAAGGCGCCGGGCGGCGTGACGGGGACGGGCAGCACGTTCCTCATCAACGCCAACGGCGACGACGGTCTCGTCACGCTGCGCTACAAGCTCAAGGGCGCCGACATCCAGGCGGCCGAGGAGCCGTTCGACGCGGGCGGCACGTCGTACAAGCGCGGCTCGTGGGTGATCAAGGGCGTTTCGCAGTCCGACCTCGACGCCGCGGCGAAAGAAGTCGGCGTCAAGGTGACGGCCGTGGCGAGCGCGCCGACGGTGAAGACGCACCCGGTGCGCGCGGCGCGCGTGGCGATCATGCACACGTGGCAGAACACGCAGACCGAGGGCTGGTGGCGGATGGCGTTCGACTTCAACCAGGTGCCGTTCGACTACATCAGCATTCAGGATCTCAAGAAGATTCCCGATTTGAACAGCAAATATGACGTGATCATCTTCGGCCCCGGCGGCGGCGCGGGCCGCGCGGTGATCGAGGGGATGCCGATGTGGCGCAACCCGGTTCCGTGGAAGGTGACGGAGCTGACGCCGAACCTCGGCAAGATGACCGAGACGGACGACGTCCGGCCGGGCATGGGCTACGACGGCCTCGAGAATCTTCAGAAGTTCGTGAAGAACGGCGGCGTGTACATCGGCGCGGTGGCGTCGAGCCAGTTCGCGATTGATGAGGGCCTGACGAACGGCGTAGGCATGAACACGCCGGCGCGCGGCACGGTGACGGGCACGTACCTCCGCACGCGGATCGTGGACGACGCGAGCCCGATCGTCTACGGCGTGGCCGACGGCATCTCGGCGTACACTGATGGCGGCGAGAGCTTCAGCGTGAGCGCCTCGCGCATCGCCGGCGGTCGTGGGGGCGGAGGCGGCGGCGGTGGTGGAGCGGCCGGCGGTGGGCGTGGCGGTGGTGGCGCGAACCGAGAGACGGGTCGCGGCACGCCGGACGACATCGATGAGGTCCAGGGTCGTCCTGCGCTCGAGGAGCGGTTCAAGGCGCCGGTGCGTCCGACGGTGCAGCCGTGGGCGTACGCGGTGCCGACGGAGGAGCAGCTGCGGAACCCGCTCAACATCATCCCGCCGGATCAGCGTCCGCGCGTGGCGATGCGGTACTCGCAGCAGAACGATCTGTTGGTGTCAGGGTTGTTGAGCGGCGGCGGGGACATCGCGCAGCGGCCGGCGGTCGTCGATTCGCCGTTGGAGAAGGGGCACGTAGTGCTCTTCTCGATCAACCCGATCTATCGTGGGGAGACGGTGGGGACGTATCCGCTGGTGTTCAATACGATAATGAACTTTGATAATCTGAATGCTGGACGAAAACTGGACGTCCGCTAGTCTCTTGGAAGGCTGTGCCATCGATCCCATCTGGTTACTATTCACGAATATTGAAGTCATGACTTGTTCGCAACCAAGGGTCCGATGATAACCCCTGAGCTTAGCGGAGTTACTGTCGTGATAGCCGGTTCATTTAATCCGGCGATCGTTCATCCCGCCTGGCTTGCTGAAAAGAATCTCATCGGAAATGAGTTGGCCGACTATGTAGTCCGGCAAGAGGGCGACGAAAAGCTCATCGTTTCCTCTAAATTGTCCTCGTTCGTCGCCGACTGGCTTACTGTTCAGGTGACGCAGGCTCAGGCAGTGTTCGCTACGGTGGATCAGGGGCGAGAGCTTGACCTCCGCGATCTAACGCGCGGTTTCCTTGAGCTTCTACCAGAAACACCCGTGCTTGCTCTCGGGATCAATTCCGATTCGCATTTTCGGGCGGACAACGAAGCGCGATGGCACGCCTTTGGTGACAAGTTCTTGCCGAAGGACTTCTGGGAGCCGCTGTTCGACGAGGATGGCTGGACTCAGCGCGACAACGGCAACCGCGTCGGCATGAGAAGTATGATTGTCCAGGTCCAGCGAGCGGATCCGTCGACCCCCGGCCACGTTCAAGTGGAGCTCGCCCCGTCAGTTCGATTGACTCCACACGGAATCTTTGTGGGGATAAATGCACATTTTCAGTTGGGCCGTCCCGACCACCGCGCGAACGCGTCGGATGCCGCCAGAGTCCTGGCGGAACATTGGGAGGAGGTCAGAGCATTGGAAACGAGTGTCTTGGCTTCTCTCGGAAAAGCGATATGACTGATCACTCGACACACCCGATGCAGGTCAAAGATGGGAATCCCGTCATGTGGCAGTACAGCGGGATTGAATGGCCCTTTGGGCCCACCCGAGGCGCCCTCTTGCCGCTAGAGGGGGAGCCGAAACGCGTTGACGAATCCATCGCGACTGCGAACTCTGATGATATAAAGACGGTCGGTACTCAGCGGATCATGCCAGCGGACTCGCCTGCGGTCGTAATCGAAAGTCGCAAATATGGACGCCGTGGCTTGCAGGCTCTCGGCGACTGGGAGGGTGTAGTCGAACGGGTTGCCGGGGCAAAGTTCCACTGTCGCCTCGCACCACTTCGATTCGGCGTTAGCGATCGGAGTCAGATCGAATTGACCGAGTTCTCACTCGATGATCTCGACTTCGATAGCGACCGCGGACTGGTGGTGCCTGGGGCCGTTCTGTATTGGACCGTCGGACGGGCCAGGAATGCCGCGGGAACGGTAAGCAATACGTCCTTGGTGCGGTTACGGAGGTTGCCGGCGCTGTCGTCAGCCCAAAAGGTCGCGGCGGAGCTTGAGGCCGAGGAAATGTTTCAGGCCTTCAACGAAGAATGATTGACTCTTCCTCGCCAGCTCCGGACGAGATCGAGGTCTCTGTTTTTGGGCGAGGATTCGGCGAAGCGATATGTGTGCATCTCGGCGACGGCGAATGGATGGTAGTTGATTCGTGTATCAATCCGACAACCGATATAGCCGCGGCGCTCAGCTATTTTCAGTTTCTGAATATTCCGGTTGAGAAGAGCGTCCGACTTGTTCTAGCGACGCATTGGCACGACGATCACGTAAAGGGGTTAGCAGCCGTCGTCGACGCCTGTCCGAATGCGACTGTCGCGTGCTCTGCAGTCGTGAACAACAAAGATTTTTTGGCGTTTGTATTGAGACAGGAGGCTGCGAGGGGAGCGCTCGGGTCCGGTGTCGATGAGTTCCGTCAAATTCTTCGGACCTGTCACGCGCGAAGACGCTCTCCCGTATGGGCGAAGGCCAATCTTCCCCTTCACCCTAGACCGCCCGGGGACGTTGCGCGCGTCATCGCTCTTTCGCCGTCGGACGATGCTTTCGAGCGAGCTTTGCAATATTTGATCGAAAGCGCAACCGGGCTCGAATCCGCTATCGTGCGCCAGTATCGCGCGCCGGAGGGCCCAAACGGCGCTTCGGTTGCCGCCTGGATCCGTAACCAAGATCTGTGCGTGCTATTGGGCGCTGACCTAGAGACATCTACCAATCCCGAAACAGGATGGGATGCGGTCCTAACGTATGCGCGGCCAAGCCCGAAGGGAGCCGCAGTTAAAGTTCCCCACCACGGGTCCGCGGGCGCTCATCACGACGGAATGTGGATGGAGCTTTTAGAGTCGGACTCGATCGCAATCGTGACGCCGTGGATACGCGGCAAGAACCACCTTCCGACTCAGGCAGACCTGGAGCGGCTAGCCGCAACCTCTAGCGAGATATACATAACCGGTCTACCGGCCAGGTTGCTTGCAAAGAGAAAGCTTGACTCGGTGGTACGTAAAGTCCACGACGCCGACGTTTTCGAGGTGCGTGGTTGGGGGCACGTTAGAGCTCGGCGCCGCGTCGGCTCCCCAGGTTGGCGGGTCGAGCTTGATGGAGACGCAGTTAGGTTACCCGCCTAACTATTTCTCAACCTGTCACCCTGACTCGGCGGGTGACTGCTGGTGAAAGCGCGTGACGGGAGCGACTATTTCACGCCATCTCCGTTGACCGAGCTCCAGGTCGTGGAGCCATCTCGTTTCAAGAGCGACTCCCATCGCCTATCGATGGGACTTGACAACTCGGCTCGCCGCTCCCAACCTTCCATCGTCTATCGATGGAAGCGCGACGGTGACACGAACGAGCCCAGCCGAACTCCTCCCCGGCACACTCGACCTTCTCGTCCTCCGCACCCTCGTCCGCGGCCCCAACCACGGATACGGCATCGCCCAACGCGTCCGCGAGCTGTCGCGCGACGTGTTTCAGGTCGGCGAGAGCTCGCTCTACCCCGCGCTCCAGCGCCTGACCCTCGACGGCTACATCAAGCCCGAATGGGGAACGTCGGACAACAACCGCCGCGCGCGGTACTACACCTTGACCGCCGCCGGACGAAAGCAGCTCGCCGCCGAGCGCGAAGAGTTCGAGCGTGTCGTCACGGCGATGCGCCTCGTGCTCGATCTCGCCTGAGGATCGACCCATGCGCCTCCTCCGCCGCCTCGCCTACTGGCGCCGACTCTCGGCGCACCAGGCTGACCTGATGGACGAACTCGCGCACCATCGCGAGATGATCGAGCGCGACCTGATTCAACGCGGGATGTCGCCCGCGGTGGCGAGCGCCGAGGCTCGGCGCACGATGGGCAACTCCACGCTCATGCGTGAGGAAGCGCGCGACGTCTGGCTCTGGCCGTCGCTCGATGCCCTGCGGCAGGACGCGACGTACACGCTTCGCGACCTGCGCCGCAATCCGATCTTCACCATCGGCGTGACGCTCACGCTCGCGCTGGGGATCGGTGCGAACGCCGCGATGTTCTCGCTCGTCGATCGGCTGCTGCTCCGTCCACCGCCGCGCATGATCGATCCGGCGACGGTCAACCGCGTGTATCTGTACCGAACGTCGAACGGCCAGGAGAGCGAAACCGGCGGCATCTATGCGCGATACGTCGATCTCGCCAAGTGGTCGACGTCGTTCTCGCAAACCGCCGGCGTCGCGCTCAAGCCGCTCGCCGTCGGCGTCGGGAATGAAACACGGGTTCGGAACGTCGCCGTCGTCAGTGCCGAGTTCTTTGGGTTCTTTGACGCGCCGCCGGTCATCGGGCGGTACTTCAGTGCGGGCGAGGACGCGCCGCCGACGCCCGCACCCGTCGCGGTGCTGAGTCGCGGGACGTGGGAGACGCAGTTCGGCTCGCGCACCGACGTGCTCGGGTCCAAGCTCCAGATCGGCGCGGTCGCGTACACGATCATCGGCGTCGCGCCCGATGGATTCGTCGGTCTGTGGCCGTATGAGCCGCCGGCGGCGTTCGTGCCCGTTGCGACCTACGCCGCCAGTCGCGGCCGGCCGAACTGGGCGAGGTCATATGGCACGGCGTTCGGGCTGGAGATCATCGCCAGACGAAAGGCCGGCGTGAGCGTGGCCGCGGCCAGTGCCGATCTCACGAACGCGCTGCGGCGGAGCTATCAGGCACAGGGTGGCGGGGCACGGCTCGACGAGCTTCGCCCGCGCGCCGTCGCCGCGTCGGTGTTGGCGGAGCGCGGCCCGGAACCGTCGAACGTCACACGCGTCGCGACATGGCTGAGCGGCGTCACGTTCATCGTGCTCCTCATCGCCTGCGCGAACGTCGCCAACCTGGTTCTCGCGCGCACCATTCGCCGACGCCGGGAGATTGCCGTGCGCATCGCGCTTGGCGTGAGCCGCGCGCGATTGTTCAGCCAATTGCTCACCGAAGGCATCCTCCTGGCGCTTCTCGGCGGCGCGGCCGGTCTCGTCGTCGCCGTGTGGGCGAGCGGCGTGTTGACCGCGCTGTTTCTTCCCGGCGCCGAGCACGCGTCGCTCGTGACCGACCCGCGCACGCTGGCCTTCGTCGCCGTCGTCGCGCTCGGCGTCGGCGTGCTGACCGGTCTGGCGCCGCTGGCGCAGGTTGGCCGAACCGATCTGACGGACGACCTCAAGTCGGGCGCGCGCGAAGGCGCGCGCCAGCGTCGCGGCCTGCGCAGCGCGCTCGTTCTCGTGCAGTGCGCGCTCTCCGTGCTTCTCCTCGTCGGCGCCCAGTTGTTCGTTCAGAGTTTACGAAAGGTGCGCGACGTGCGATTGGGGTTCGACGCCGAGTCCGTGCTGCTCGTGTCGCTCAACATGCGAGACGTGAAGCTGGACAGCGCGGCAACGGTCGCCCTCCGCATCCGGCTCCTCGAGTCGGCGAAGGACGTGCCTGGCGTCACGGCCGCGTCGCTGCAAGAGTCGGTTCCCTTTGCCGGCACGACCTCCTGGCCGGTCTTCGTCAGCGGCATCGATTCGACGAGTGGGCTCGGCCAGTTCAACTTCAACACTGTATCGGCGGAATACTTCAAGACGATGGGAACGCGGATCGTGCGCGGACGCGCGTTCGAGTCGGGGGACATCGACGGAGGGCGGCGCGTTGCGGTGGTCGGCGAGTCCATGGCGAACGTGCTCTGGCCCGGCGAGGAACCGATCGGCAAATGCATTCGCGTCGGCCTGGCCGATACAGTGCCGTGCAGGTACGTCGTCGGCGTTGCCGAGAACATCCACTCGGAATCCATCGACACGGAGTCGAAGCTCTACTTCTATTACCTGCCGGCGGCGCAGTGGCAGCCCCAGGAAGGCGGACTATTCGTGAGGGCGCGGGGGAATCCAGTCGGGCTGGCCGAGCAGGTGCGTCAACGTCTTCAGCGCGACATGCCGGGTACGTCTTTCGTGACCACGAAGCCGCTGGGCGAAATCGTCGACGCTCAGCTGCGCTCGTGGATCGTCGGTACGACGGTGTTCGCCGGGTTCGGCGCGCTGGCGCTCGTTCTCGCCGCGGTCGGTCTCTATAGCGTCATCGCCTACAACGTCATTCAGCGTAACCACGAACTGGGAGTCCGTCTCGCGCTCGGTGCCCCGCGAACCGGGATCATGCGCCTCGTGGTGGGGGAGGGCGTTCGCGTGGCGCTTGCCGGCGTCGTGATCGGCGCGATCGCGGCGGTTGCGGCTGGACGGTGGATTGGCCCGTTGCTCTTCAGGCAGTCGCCACGCGACCCGATGGTCTTCGCGCTCGTCGGCCTCGTGCTCGTGGGAGTGGCGGTGATCGCGAGCGGCATCCCGGCGCTACGCGCGGCCCGAGTCGACCCCAGGACGGCGCTGCTGGCTGACTAATCCCGCGTGGCACTGCGGTCCGGCCACGGCCAGCGGTTATTCATGATCGGCGTCAGCAGCCGTGCGGCGGCGGTGGCTTCGGTATGGCCAACAGCGATCGAAAGCGCGGATTGTTCGCGATCGCGTCGAATGGCGGATCGCACCGCATGTGCAGTTGAAAATGCGTATCGGCCGTCGGCGCATACTGCCTGAGCCACGCGATGGCGTGATCGGCGTCGCCGAGCGCCGCGTAGGGCTGCGCCATGTAGATCGCCGTGTGCAGTGCCGTCGGCGAGAACTTCGTCGCCAGCGACTCCGCGCGGGTCAGGAGCGCGCGCGCCTCGGACCGCCGGCCCGCCCGCGCGGCAAGGAGCGCCTCACCGGCGAGCGAGTTCACGACCTCGATGCCGGTGCTGATCCGTTCCGCCGCGCTGAACGCCGCGGCGCCGCGCGCGAAGTTGCCCTGTTCGACGGCGATTTGTCCCTGCACCTGGCGCGCCAGCAAGTACGCCGGGTCGATCGCCGCCGCGCTGTCGGCCCAATGCGACGCGCTGTCGTATTGACGACCCCAATAGTGCCCGAGCGCGAGGAATGACAAACCTTCGGTATACGTCGGCGCGACGCGCGACGGTCCGTCTCCATGCCGCCATCGCCTGGTCGGTCCGCCCAATCTCCATCGAGGCGATGCCGAGCTGATGCCACGCCTGCGCGAGCGTCGAATCCATCGCCACGGCTTGGCGATATGAGCGAAGCGACGGGGCGCGGTCGGTGGGGTCGAGCTGCCAGTGGACCAGACCTTGGGCGAGCCACGCATCCGCGTTGTGGGGATCGGCCGCGAGCGCGCGGTCCAACGCGGAGAGCGCAAGTCGTAGCGCGCTGTCGCGCGCGGCGCCGAGGAACACGAATCGCCGCTCGTAGGCTCGCACGTAGGTCTTCGCGAGCCCGACCCACGCCTCGCTGTAGCTGGAGTCGAGACCGATCGCCGCCTTGAACTCATTGATCGCGTCGGACGCACCGTCGGGTGTGCGCTTCGCGTAGCTCGCCATGCCGCGCTGATAGAGCGCCAGCGCCTGTGGGCTCGGGCGTGCTTGCGCGCTCCGCAGTTGTCGCACGACGAACGGGGTCGCGGCGGCGGCCGCGATGATGAGCACCGCGGCGATGGCCGACCGCCGTCCGAGCGGCGCGCGTTTTCTTGCCGGCGCCTGCGATGCGGTCGGACTGCGGAGTGCCGAGGCGAAGTCCGACACGCTGGCGAATCGGTCGGCGGGGACGCGCTCGAGCGCGCGCAAAACGGCCGCTTCGACCGACGGCGACACCGTCGCGCGCACCGGGCGGATCGGCCGCGCCGGCTCGGCGAGTCGGCGCGCGACGATCGCTTGCACGGTGGCTCCCGTGAAAGGCGGGTCGCCGGCGAGCATCTCGTACAAGACGGTGGCCAGCGCATACTGGTCGCTCCGTTCGTCGAGGACGTCGTTGCTCGCCTGCTCGGGACTCATGTACGCCGGCGTGCCGATCACGACGCCCGTACTCGTGATGCGCTCGGTGCCTGTGTCGAGCACGGCCTTGGCGATTCCAAAATCCGCGACGTACGTGTGATCGCCGGCGAGCAGCAAGTTCTCCGGCTTGATGTCGCGATGCACCACGCCGCTCTTGTGCGCCGTCTCGAGCGCGGCGGCCGCCGATTCGGCGATTCGGATCGCGTCCTCAATCGGCAGTTGGCGCTCGCGGCTCATGCGCTGGCGTAGCGACTCGCCGGCGACGTACGTCATCGTGAACCAGGGCAGCGACTCGCCGCCGGGTCCGGGGCAGACGCCGGAATCGAGCACGGGGACGATGTTCGGGTGCTGGATTCGCGCCGTGACGCGAATCTCGCGCAAGAACCGCTCGACGCCGATCGCGCCGGCGAGCTCGGGATCGAGCACCTTGAGGGCGACCACGCGATCGTGCCGCAGGTCGCGGGCGAGCCACACCGACGCCATCCCGCCGCGGCCCAACTCGCGCTCCACGAGATAGCGGTCGCTGAGAGCGGCGTTGAGGTGATCGCGCAGAAGAGGGTCGTTGGGGGGGGGGTGCGGCATCATGCCACCCCTCGACTTTCCTGGCAAGGGCATCGCGATCCACCGAGCGTTGACGAATCATTGGGAAACAAACGCTCGACCACGAAGTCGCGTGGAATTGCGGGCGGCGGACATTCGTGCTTTTTTTAGAGTCGTTCGCAGGCAAGCCTGTATCGCCCGCGAACGACTCACCCACCCGAGACACCGGCTCAGCCGGCCCGTGATGAACACGAAATTCGCGCGCGGTGAAAACGCGCGGTGGTCTTCATTCCGCCGCGGCGGTACTACTGGTTGCCCTCATCGGTGGATGCGGTGGCGGTGATACGACCGACGGATCTGGACCTGGCCATGTACCGAATAGCGATGCGACGCTCACCATCTCACCGACGAGCCTCACTCTCGTTCAAGGGAAAAGCGCCACCGCGACCCTGACCCTTTCGCGTAAGGGAAGTGGATCACAGGGAACCGTCACCATCGTCGTACCGGTCTTGAGTCGCGGCGTCACCGCGACGTTCGATCCGCCGTCGCTCGCACCGGGGGTTTCTTCGACCGTTGTGACGCTTACGGCCGCCAGCGATGCCGACATCGCATCGAGCACCCCGTACTTCGTGGCACTCGTCGGGAGCGACACGCTGCAACACGGAGGGACCGTGGCCGTCGCTCAGTCTCACGGTGAGGAACGCGCGACCGGTCGTCACCGTCACCAAAGCGGGTTCCGGATCGGGAACCGTCACGTCTACTCCCGCGGGCATCAATTGTGGGAGCGTCTGCAACTCGCCATTCGACGCGCTGACGCAAGTCACCCTCACGGCGGCCCCGGCGGCCGGGAGCGCTTTCACTAGCTGGTCGGGGTCGTGCGTCGGCACCGCGCTCACCTGCACACTCACGCCGAACGACTTCGGCACCGCCGTGACGGCGACGTTCACGTCGACCGCACCGGCCATCGGCGTGTCGGTGGCGCCGTCGCCGGTGAGCGTGCAGGCCGGCGGCGCGAGCACGACGGCCACGGTCACCCTCGCGAGAATCAACGGCTTCGCCGATCCGGTCAACCTCACCGTGAGCGGCGCGCCGACCGGTCTCACCGTCTCAGCGAACCCGACGAGCGTCACGGGCACGACTTCGACTTTGACGATCGGTGCCGCGGCTTCGCTGGCCGCCGGGAGCTATCCGATCACGATCACCGGCACCGGCACGGGCGTCACCCAGCAGTCGACGACGTTTGCCGTGCAGGTCACGCCGGCAGCCGGCGGTGGGGCGACGACGTTCAACTATACGACCTGCGAGACAAACCAGATCCCCGTCTGGCTCGCCGTCCAAAACGGAACCGGCCCCTGGACGCAAGTGACGCCGACGAACAACGCGTTCACGTTCACGATCAACTCGGCCGGCGCGATAGCCTACGTAGTCAAGGATGGCACCGATATGAAAACGACGGTGCTCTACGGCAGCGCGGCCGAGATCGCGCAGATCGCGATCGCCAATCCCTGCGGCGGCGCGGCGACGGGAACGAAGCGGATCACCGGACAGTTCAACGCTTTCGTCGACTCCACCAGCACCCTGAACGTCGTGGTCGGCGGGGCGCAATTCATCAAGCCCCTCAACACGGCCAGCTTCACCATGACGAACGTGCCGAAGGGGACGCGCGATCTCATCGCGACGCGCACAACTCTCACCGCCCCCGGCACGGATCGGATGGTCCTCCGGCGCAATACGAATTACGCGAATAACGCCAACATTCCGACCATCGATTTCAGCAACAGCAACGTGACCGACGTATTCACTCCCGTGTTCGGCGGCATCGTGATCCCGAACCTCGGAACCGACCAAGGCGAATCGGAGGTGTCGTTGATCACCGTGAACGGACCTTCGGATCCGTACTTCTCGTTTTCCGAGGCCCCCCGCCCGAACCTCGGCTTCGAGTTCATGGGATTACCCGATGCGCAACTTCAGGCGGGCGACTTTCACCAAGTTTCGGTCTTCGTCGCGCCGCCATCCGGCGGAACCGCCTACCGATTCATTGACGCGATCCAACGTTCGGTGAGCGTGCAGACGATCTCACTCGGACCACAGCTCGGCGCCGCGGCCAAGGTGACCACGCTCGGCACAACGCCGTATCTCCGACTGCGCGCCCAAGCTCCGACGCAGTCGACGTACAACGCCGGCGCGAGCGCCGATTTCTCTCAGAACTCGAACTCCGTGTCGTTGCTCATGACCGCGGCCTACGCCGGCGCGGTGCCCACCACATGGACGCTCGACATCCCGGATCTGTCGGGTGCGGGCTACAACACGGCGTGGGCGCTCAAGAGCGGAACGGGCGCCTCGTGGAACGTCGTCGCTGTGAGCGGGAACCCTCTTCCGTTCGTCGGCGGAGCGGCGGTAGACAACGCACAGATCGTCGGAGCCGGGGCACAGGACTCGTCGTCGTCGTTCGCGGCGTCTTCGATCCGAAGTCTTCTCGTCCGTCGCCGACATCCCTGACCAGAGTGTCTCAGCGACTCGCTAGCCGCTGCTCCACCAGCTCGCGCCGCGATTTTCCCAACGGCACCCGCACCCCGTTCCGCAACACGACCACCTGCCGGTCCGCACCATCCGTCCGCAGCTCGGCCACCTGGTCGAGCCGCACGATTGCCGTGCGATGCACGCGTACGAAATGCGACGGGTCGAGCCGAGCTTCGATCTGCTGCATCGCTTCGCGCACGAGGTGCCGTTTCCCGTCCGCCGTGTGGAGCTCGGCGTAGTAGTCCGCCGCGCCGATCCAGATGATCTCCGAGACCGGCACATAACTCACTCGGCCGACGGAGCGGACGACGAAGCGGTCGCGCCAGCGCGGCTGCGGCGCCGGCGCCTCGCCGACCGCCGCGAGCTTGTCGACGAGCGCCGCGAGATCGAACCCCGCGGCGCCGAGCCGGCGCTGCTGCACCTGTCGGCGCGCGCGCGCGATGGCCGTGCGGAAACGCTCGTCGCTGAACGGCTTGACGATGTAATCGAGCGCGCTCGCGTCGAACGCGCGGAGCGCGTACTCGTCGTGCGCGGTGAGAAAGACGACCACCGGCACTGACTCTTCCGGGAGCGCGCGCAGCACATCGAGCCCGCTCATCCCCGGCATCTGCACATCCAGCAGCACCACGTCCACGCCGCCGGCGCGGATCGCGTCGACCGCCGACGCGCCGTCGGCACACTCGCCCGCGATGCGCACATCCGGCTCCGTCTCGAGAAGCGCGCGCACTCCTTCGCGGGCGAGCTTCTCGTCGTCCACGATGAGAACGCGCAGCGCGGTCACACCGCCTTCGCCAAAGCCGCCGCCGGAACTGCCGTCTCACGGAAGGTCATCTCGACGACGGCGAGCGCGCCGGTGAACGTCGGCGCGGAACCGACTTCGAGTTTCGTCGACGGCCCGACAATCGCTGCGAGACGGTCGCGGAGATTTCTCAGGCCGGTCCCTTGCGATTCGGCGACCGCGATCATCCCATCGACGGGCGGACCGTCGTTCTCGACCTCGATGCGCAGTGTCGCGCCGCTCTCGTTCTCCCTCAGCTGCGCGGCGATGCGGAGTCGGCCACCGTTCGGGAGGTGGGCGATACCGTGCTTCACCGCGTTCTCGACGAGCGGTTGCAGGATGAGGTTGGGGACGAGCGCCGAGCGCGCGTCGGGGGCGACGTCCCACTCGACCCGCAGTCGATCGCGGTAGCGCACCTGCTCGATCTCGACGTAGCGGCGGACGAACCCCAGCTCTTCGTCCAACGGCAGGTCGACCGTTCCCGCTTCGTCGAGCAGATATCGCAGCAGCTCACCGAACCCGATGAGCGTGTCGAGCGCCTCTTCCTTCCTGTCGCGCCGAACGAGCATCGCGACGGAGTTGAGCGCATTGAACAGGAAGTGCGGCTGCAACTGCGACTGGAGCGCGTTGAGTCGCGCTCGCTCGAGCTGCGTCTCGAGCTGCGACGCGCGGAGATCGCGGTCGCGGTAGCGGCGGGAGTAGTCGAGCCCGAACGCCACCGCCAGCACGCCTACATATATGAGGACGTCGTACGGGAACAGGTTCACGACGCCGTTGGTGAGCTCCTGCGCGTACGTCATTTGCGGCGGGACGTGGCCGGTGTAGTGCCCGACCACGAGCGCGGCAAAGGTCTGCGCCAGGAACAGCGGGACGATCACACCGAGATGGAGCAGCGCCGCGCCGAGCCAGGTGCTGCGCGAGACGGGGCGCCGCCGGTAGGCGGCGAAGATGAGCGGCGTAAACGGAATCCAGACGTACCAGATCGCGAAGCTGTGTCCGAAGACGTGCGACGCGGGCATCCCGTCGCCGCCTTCGACCATCATGCCGAAGAAATGGCTCGCGCTGCCGATCACAACCGGCACGGTCCAGATGCCGGTGAGGATGGCTGTCCATCGAACCGCTCGGCCTACCGCCGCGTCGTTCATCTCAGCGCCTTCTCCTCGTCCCCATCTCCGCACTCCGCCCCCGCACTCGTCCCAGTTCTCCGCACCCCGCCTCCGCACCTGTCCCCTCTACTTGGACGTCGAGGTAGGCGCCCGGTGTCTCCGTGATATGGTGCACCTCGTGCGTTCCAAGGGGAATACGCACGAGGCCCAGATTCGGCCGTTTGCCGGACGCTGCGTAGAGGCCTTACTTGTCGCGCGTCATCGGCGGAGGGGGAGTCTGCGGGTGACCGAGTGTCGGGAGCGTTCGGTCGAGGAAATCCTCGACGGGTTGTCGGCCGCCGGGACCCATGCGGTGGTCGTCCATGAGATTGATCGCGCGCGCGTTGGCGAGTGCGGTCTCGACGTCGACGCCGCGCTCGCGGATCAAGTACGCGGCCCACAGGTGGCTCGCCCGCCACGCGACCGTGCAGTGAAGCAGCACCTTGCCGTTTGCGCCGGCGACCGCGGCGGCAAGCTTGGTGACTGCTTCGGGCGAGTACGGGAACTCGGGCGTGCCGCGCATCGGCAGGTACACGTACTTCATGCCCAGTTGGCCGACGACGGCGCGCTCGTCGAACTTCACCTGGTTCTGCATTTCTTCCGGCGAGCGGAGGTTGACGACGGTCGTCACGCCCTGCTCGTGCATCTCGCGCAACGCGCGCTCGGTGGGTTGTCCGGCGATGAAGAAATCGTCGCCGACGCGCACGGCGGCCGCCTGGAAACGGCCGGTCGTGTCGAGCGGGACAGGCGCCGGAAGTCGCGAGATCGGTCCCGGTGGCCACGATTCGTTGCGCCCCGGCAGGCGCGATCGCGGCGAGGGCGAGGAGGAGGGGAAGGGCAGCCCCGTTCCGTCGGGTAAACGGCGAATGCATGCTGATCATCGATGCGGTCCTCGGGCAGAAGATGCGAGGTAAGACGTGAAGTCTCGCTGGATCGATTCACGATCGCACGTCAGGCGCCCGGCGGTGCAGCGAATGACGGGTTTGGCGCAGGGAAAGCGAGCCTATGGGTTCCTTGCTGGTGATTGGCCTCACTTGACAGATCTCGAGTTTTCCCACACTATGCCTAGTACTATGATCCACGCGTACCTCCCGTCCACGCAGATCTGTATGTCGGCCGACGCCACGATTTTCGTCGCCGTCACGCTGTCATCTGCATAGGACCGGTCAGGGACGCTTTTCTCCGCGCCTTTCCGGGTCTCCCCGGAAAGGCGTTTGATTTTCACGGGGGGGAGACCCGGACGACGGCGCGATTCCTCAATCGTAGCCGACCATGTCCGCCGCCGCCGTCGACGTCCACGAACTGAGCAAGTCGTTCCAGACCCGCAATCGTCGCGGGCCGGGGTTTCGCGCGCGCGTCGCCGACGTGTTCGCACCGCGCGCCAGCGCGCTGCGTGCCATAGACCGGATCTCGTTCCGCGTCGAATCGGGTGAGCGCGTCGCGTTCATCGGGCCGAACGGCGCCGGCAAGTCCACGACGCTCAAGATTCTCGCCGGCATCCTGACGCCAAGCGGCGGTACGGTGACGGTCGCGGGGCTCGTGCCCTGGCGCGATCGCCACGCGCTCGGTTTCGCGATCGGCACCGTCTTCGGCCAGCGCTCGCAGCTCTGGTATCAGCTCGCGCCGCGCGACACGTTCGAGCTGCTCGGCCACGTGTACGAGCTGCCGCGCGCCGTTTGGCGCGCGCGTCTCGACGCGCTCGTCGATGCCTTCGAGCTGGCTCCGCTCCTCGACCGGCCGGTTCGGCAACTGTCGCTCGGCGAACGGATGCGCTGCGAGGTGGCGGCGAGCCTGCTGCATGGCCCGCGCGTGCTGTTCCTCGACGAGCCCACCATCGGGCTCGACGTGACCGCGAAGGCGACGATCCGCGAGTTGCTGCACCGCCGCTCCATCGAAGACGGCACGACCCTGTTGTTGACGTCTCACGACACCGGCGACATCGAGCAGGTCTGCGACCGCGTGGTCATCATCCACCGTGGGCGCATCCTCCTCGACGTCGGCGTCGGCGAGCTAAAGCGCCGCTACCTGCGCTCGCGCCGGATCACGCTGGTCACCGCCTCGGAACACGTCGAGCTGCCCGCGGCGGCCGGCGCGCGTCTGGTGTCGGCGGCTCCGCACCGGACGACGGTGGAGATCGACTCAGGCGATGCCGCCGTCGGCGCGCTCGTCGACGCCGTGCTGCGCCAAACCACACTGCGTGACTTGGTCATCGACGACCCTCCGATGGACGAGATCATCCGGTCCATCTATAGCACCGCCGAAGCTGAAGCCGACGACGACGACGACGACGAAGGAGAGGCGGCATGAGCAAGTATCTGGCGTTCGCGAAATTAGGATTTCGTCAAGCATTGGCCGAGCCTGGA
Organism: uncultured Gemmatimonadaceae bacterium; assembly: GCA_963757185.1. Lineage (GTDB taxonomy): Bacteria > Gemmatimonadota > Gemmatimonadetes > Gemmatimonadales > Gemmatimonadaceae > JAQBQB01. The sequence continues at coordinate 547,034 of CAVWQI010000009.1, read as the reverse complement.
GAGCTTCTCGGTCGGGCGCTGTTCTTCGTGCTCATCCTCGGCGTGTTCTCGTCGGTCTGGCGCGCCGTCGCCGAGTCGGGCGCGGTCACGGGGCGACAGCCTGCCGAAATGCTGTGGTATCTCGCCGTGACGGAGTGGGTTCTCATGAGTGCCCCGCTGGTGCAGTTCCAGATGGAGGAAGACATCCACCGCGGCGACGTGGCGTATCAGATCACGCGTCCGGCGTCGTGGCTCGGCGCGAGGCTGTCGCACGGGCTCGGCGCGCTGGCCGTTCGCGCGCCTCTCTTGCTCGTCGTCGCGTTCGCGGCTGCGTGGAGCGTCGCCGGTCCGCCGGCGCGGCCGGCGGGGCTCGGAGTCGCGATCGCGATCGGCTTTGGTCGCGTCGATGGTCGTGACCCTGTTTCACGTCGCGATCGGCGTCGCCGCGTTCTGGCTCGGCGACGTTGCGCCCGCGTATTGGATCTGGCAAAAGCTGCTGTTCGTGCTCGGCGGACTGCTGCTTCCGCTGCAGTTCTATCCCGATCTGTTCGTTCGCGTCGCGCGACTCACGCCGTTTCCCGCGCTGCTCGCCGGACCGGCGTCGTTCGCGACGCAGCGAACCGCTGATGCCGGTCGGCGTGCTTTTAGTGACGCTGGCATTTTGGGCGCTAGTGGGCTGGGTCATCGCGCGCGCGGCGTTCAGCCGTGCGGTGCGGCGGCTCCACGTGAATGGAGGATGAGCGATGGCGACGATGAAACCGACGGTGCGATTTGCGAGAGCGCTCGTCGGCACGAGCGTGCGGTCGGCGATGGCGGAGCGCGGGGCCTTCTTCATGCGCGTCATCCTGATGGCCGTGAACAACGCGATCTTCTTCACGTTCTGGATCGTGCTCCTGTCGCGCGTGCCGCGGATTCGCGGCTACACGCTGGGGGACGTGGCGCTGTTGTACGGCATCGTCGCCGTGGCGAATGGCGTTGCCGTCTTCGTCGCGGGAGGCGCTCAGTACCTGGCGCGCATGATCCACGACGGCGAGCTGGACGCGCTGATCGCCCAGCCAAAGCCGACGTTGCTCTACGCCGTGGGGCTGCGATCACAGCCTTCGGGGTTGGGTGATGTCGTGAGCGGACTGGTCATGATCGCGCTTTCCGGTCGCGTGACAGTGCTGGGCATTCCCGTCGTGCTCACGGCGGCCGTTGCGGGCGCTGTCGTCCTCGTGTCGACCGCTGTGTTGATGCACAGCGCCGCGTTCTGGCTCGGGCGCACGGAGTCGGCGAGCCGGCAGCTCTACGAGGTGACGCTCATGTTTTCGTTGTACCCGGACACGCTGTTCACGGGACCGATGCGCTGGATTCTCTACACCGTGATTCCCGCCGGCTTCGTGGGATACTTGCCGGCCGAGTTGATTCGCGTGCCGACGCCGTGGACCGCGATGGCCATCGTAGGAGGCGTCGCAGCATACGTCGTCGTCGCGGTGCGGGTGTTCGAGCGCGGCTTTCGGGCATACAGTAGCGGGAGCCGCTTTGCGACGTTTGGGTGAGGCGCAGGCCTGCCTTGCCATTCGGACGAAACGACGTGATCTGAGTGGCGGTCGAATGATGACATTGCCAAGTCGGCGCTTCCGTAGCGTGGCCCAGTCATGGCCACGATCTTCGAATGGAACGCGCGAAAAGAGCTCGCCAATCGGGCCAAACACGGAGTCGGCTTCGACGAGGCGATCACCGTATTCGCCGATCCGCTGGGCAGAATCGCCGACGATCCGCGCCACTCACACGCCGAATCGCGGTCGGTGCTCCTCGGCCTCTCTGTTCACGGACGGATCCTCGCGGTAATGTTCACGGAGCGCGGCGCAGACCGCGTCCGAATCATCAGCGCCCGCCGGGCAACGCGTCATGAGCGTCAAGAATACGAAGAAGGGTGGCCGTAAGACGGGGTCGGCGCGTTTGTCACGGGTCGCCGAAGACGACGTACTCCCCGAATACGATTTCACCAGCGCGCGTCGGAACCCTTACGCGTCGCGGTTCGCGAACGGCGTGGTCGTGGTGACCCTCGACCCGGACGTCGCGCGTGTCTTCCCCGACGCGCGGTCTGTCAACGACGCACTCCGCGCCGTCGCTCGCATCGCGGTCCGAGGGCGGGAACGAACGGCTAAGCGGCGAACGAAATAGCCGGACGGATGCGCCGTGATGACCTGGAACTATCACGGCACTCGTCGCTGCAGCTCACCGAGAAAGTTTTGCACCAGGACCAGCGACACCGCGACCGCACCCGAGGACGATCCGACGCGCATCATCAGGAACCGCTGGCCGTCCGCCGACACGTCGTACCCCTGTGCCCACGGCGTCACGAAGTAGCCCGACACCGAGAACAAGCGCTGCTTGTTCAGGATGCCGAAGGTCGGCTTGGTCACGACCTTCACGGCCTGCATTTCGTTGCTCGCGTCGATGAAGTACAACTCGTCCGTGCCTTTGCTCCAATGCGGCGATAGGCCGCCGGCCGTCGAGATCTGCCACTTGCCCGACTGCACGTCGGGAAACGGGCGAACGAACACCTCGAAGCGACCCGTCTCATCCGACACGTACGCCAGCCATTTGCTGTCAGGCGAGAGCGCCGGGCTCCGCTCGCGGAACGAGTTCGCGAGCAGTGGCGTCGGCACGCTATCGACTCCCGGCCTCAGTCCGAGGATCGCGCAACACACCGCGTCCGCGGAGCGAAGCACCAACCAATTGCCGTCGGTCGATTCGAATCCTTCGCCGAGCCCTCGTGCGTCGGACGCGACGCGTTGCGCGGGAACGCTGCCGTCGGCGCGTTGGCGGTAGAGCGCCGGCGATCCCTTTCTGTCGGAGATGAAGAAGACGTCACGTCCGTCGCGCGACCACGTCGGCCGTTCGTTGTTCGCACCCTCGAACGTCAGTCGGGAGAATGCGCCGCCGCTGTTGAACTTCTTGATCCAGACGTTCGGGGCGCTCGTGTTCGACTTTTCGTTGATGAACTCCACGGCCATCTGGGATCCGTCCGGCGAGAGCGCTACGGAAGTCGCAATCCCGTCGGGCCAGTGCGCATCGACGGGCGTTGCCGCGCCCTCACGCGTCACCCAGGTGGGTTCGGCGATTGTCGAGTTGTAATCCGTCGTGTACAGCAGCGAGCCGCTCGGGCTGATGGCAACGTCCGCCGCGCCGAATGATCCCAGACCCAGCCCTCTCCACAGGACCACCGGCGGTCCCGTCAACTCCAGGCGCTTGGCGTCGAAGCGCGCCGCGGTCAATGAACCGTCGGCGGTCACCCACACGAGGTGACCGGTAGGGGCGTAGCGCGCAACGACTCCCTTTGCCAGAAACTTCACCTTCTTCGTTCGCGGGTCCGCGACCATGATGCGGAAATCGCCAATGGCATCGTCGACACGCCTCAGACGAAAAAGAATGCCCGTTGCGCCGGGGAGCGCGTCGGGCCAAGCCACACCAACCTCGCCCTGTAGCGAATCGAGCGCATACACGACTTCGCGACCCGTTCCGTCGGGATGGATCCGCGACAGCGAATTGATGCCATCGTAGTAGATGAAACCATCGCTCCCCCACGACGCGCCGCCGCCGGAGGCTTTCTCCTTGGCCACGACGACCGGAGTGCCACCGGCGATCGGTACGAGCCGCACTTCAAACGGATTGAGGCTGATGTACCCGACTCGGGAGCCATCGGCTGAAAAGAACGGACCGGTGGCGCCGTCGGTGCCTTTGATCGGGACTGCCTCGAGCGCATCGAGCGAGCGAAGCCACAACTGACTCCCGGTGCTGCCCGGCCCCACGTACACAAACGACTTTCCATCTGGCGCCCACGCGAGCCGAGTGCCGCCGGGCGCCGTCAATCCCTGCGACGCCGGGAGTGCGAGGCTGAACCGGGCGACCGGGCCGGCATCGCCGGCATTACGTCCGCGCAGAACGAGCCCCACGGATACGATCGCAAACACGGCGACCGCCGCGATGATCCATTCGGCGTAGCGGCGCCAACTCATGGCCGGCGGTGCTTGTTTCGACGTCGCTGCATTGGCGAAATTCGGATTCGCCAGCGCGTCGGCGAACGCCCGTGCGCTCTCGAACCGGTCGGCCGGCAGCTTCTCGAGCGCCTTGTCGACTGCCGCCGCAACGTTGGGCGGCACGGACTTTCTGTACTTCGTCACCGGTTCGGCGGGCTCGGTGATGATCTTCATGATGATTTGCTGAACGGCGGCGCCCACGTGCGGCGGGTTGCCGGCGAGCATCTCGTAGAGAACCGACCCGAGCGAGTAGATGTCCGACCGCGCGGTAACATCCTTCTCGGCTGTCGCCTGCTCCGGCGACATGTAGTGCGGCGTGCCGAGCGAGAGACCGGTCTCCGTCATGCGGCCGCCGGCGGCGGCGCTCACGGCGAGCGCAATTCCAAAGTCGGCGACGATCGGACGCCCGTCGTGAAGCAGGATGTTCTCGGGCTTGATGTCGCGATGGATCACGCCGTGCCGGTGCGCGTAGTCCAGCGCGTCGGCGACGTCCCGCGCGATTCGCACCGCTTCATCGACGCCGAGCTGCGTCTCCCGGTCGAGCTTCGCGCGCAGCGTCTCGCCGTCGATGAACGGCATGACGTAGAACAGGAACCCGTCGGCCGTTCCCGAGTCGAACAGCGGCAAGATGTGCGGATGCTGCAGCGCCGCCGTCGTCGTGATCTCTTGCACGAACCGCTCGGCACCCAGCACGGCGGCGAGCTCCGGCTTCAATACCTTGAGCGCGACTTTCCGTTTGTGCTTGAGATCCTCGGCGAGATACACCGTAGCCATGCCGCCGGCACCGAGCTCTCGCTCGATGCGATAGCGCTCGGCGAGTGCGGTTTTCAGATGGTCGAGGGAGTCGGGCATTCGGGCGCCGGCGGCGGCGGACGAAGAGGAGGCGGGACGGCCCCGAATGTAGCCTTTGGACAGAGAGTCCGCTCTCCTACCTCCCCACCGTCGATCACTGGCCTCGGCCCCTCCGACGAGGTACGCTTTGACCCGTAGCGCCACAACAGGGATCGGAGTGACCGAGCCACCGCCGCACCTCGAGCAGTTGAACGCCGCACTCTCCGACCGCTATCGCCTGGACGGTGAGCTCGGCGAGGGCGGCATGGCCACGGTGTATGTCGCTCACGACCTGAGACACGACCGACAGGTCGCGCTCAAGGTGCTCAAGCCGGAGCTCGCGGCGGCGCTCGGCGCTCAGCGATTCCTCAAGGAAATTCAGGTCACGGCCAACCTGCAGCACGCGCACATCCTGCCGTTGTACGACTCGGGGAACGCGGACGGTGCGCTGTTCTATGTCATGCCGCTCGTGCGTGGCGAGTCACTGCGGGACCGCCTCGCGCGCGAGAAGTTGCTGCCGGTGGATGAGACGATTCGAATCATGCGGCAGGTTGCCGGTGCTCTCGACTACGCGCACCGGCAAGGCATCGTCCACCGCGACATCAAACCTGAGAACATCCTCCTGCAGGACGGCGAGGCATTGGTCGCGGACTTCGGGATCGCGCTCGCCCTCGCCGAGGCGGGAGGCGATCGTCTGACCGGAACCGGACTCTCGATCGGCACGGTGCAGTACATGAGCCCCGAGCAGGCGAGTGGCGAGCGCGACATCGACGCACGCACCGACGTCTATGCCCTCGGCGCAGTGACGTACGAGATGCTGGCGGGCGAGCCGCCTGTGACCGGCCCCAACGCGCGGGCGATCGTTGCGAAGCTGATGACGGAACGCCCGACGTCGTTGCGAGTCGTCCGCGACGTCGTGCCGCGTGCGCTCGATGACATCGTGATGCGCGCGCTCGCCAAGGCGCCGACCGACCGGTTCCAGAGCGCGCGCGCATTCGGCGATGCGCTCACGGCGTCGGAGGTTTCGGGGACTCACGACGCCGTATCGAGCGCGGGGCATCGCGGACGAACCATAACGCTCGCCGTCGTTGGCGCCGTCGTCGTCCTCGGCGTCGTCGGCGCGTACATGGCCGGCGCGATCGGCGGCGCGCGACGCTCTTCCTCGCGCGGCGACGCGCCGGCGGTCATCCGGTCGATCGCCGTTCTGCCGCTCGACAATTACTCGGGCGACTCGACGCAAGACTACTTCGCCGAAGGTATGACCGACGAGTTGACGACCGCGCTCGCGACGATCAGCCAGCTCCGTGTCACCTCGCGCGGTTCAGCGATGCAGTTCCAAGGCAAACACCGGCCGTCGACACCCGAGATCGCGAAGACGCTCAACGTGGATGCCGTTGTCGAAGGCTCGGTGGCAAGGTCCGGCGACAAGGTGCGCATCACGGCTCAGCTGATCGACGCGCGGACGGACAGGCATCTCTGGGCCAAGAGCTTCGACGGAAACTCGAAGGACGTGCTCGCGTTGCAGGCCGAGCTCGCGTCCGCCATCGCGCGCGAGATCGACGTACGCCTCACCGAGCGCGAGCAGTCACGGCTTGCCACTGCGCCGAGCGTCGATCCCGAGAGCCACGACGCCTACCTGAAGGGACGCTACTTCTTCAACCGCCCGAGCGACGAGAACCTGCACAAGGCGATCGTCCAATTCGAAGAGGCGGTGAAGCGGAGTCCGGCGTTCGCCGCGGCGTACTCGGGGCTCTCGGACGCGTATCTCTGGGCCGGCTACAACGAGGGCTTCATCACCGCTTCCGCGGCGCGACCCAAAGCCAAGGCGGCCGCCGAGAAGGCGGTGCAATTGGACAGCAGCTCCGCGGAGGCGCACACGTCGCTCGCGACGTTCAAGCTTTTCTATGAATTGGATTGGCCGGGGTGTGAGCGCGAATTTCGCCGAGCGATCGCCCTCAACCCGAACTACGCCTTCGCGCACGACCAATTCGGCATGGCGCTGGCGTTCACTGGCAGGTACGACGAGTCCATAGAGGAGAGCAAGCGGGCGGCGGAGCTGGACCCGCTCTCGCCGCAGGTTCTGGTCGACGCTACGATGGCGCCGATGTTCCAGAAGAAGTTCGACTCCGCCAAAGCGTTGGCCAGAAAGGCCGGTGAGCTCGACCCGACGTACTTCTTTCCGGTCATGGCGGAGGGTTGGGCCGCGATCGAGGCCGGCAAGTTCCGCGATGCCGTCCCACTCATAAGGAAGTCCACGACGATGGGCGCGCCGCCGTTCGTGACAGCATACCTCGCGTACACGCTCGCGGCCGCGGGCGACCGCGTCGGTGCAATGGCGGCCCTGGATACTCTCAAGAAGATGTCTGAGGGCGGGCGGGTGCTCCCGTTCAATCTGGCGCTCGTATATCTGGGCCTCGGCGACCACGCGCGGGCGCTCGATAACCTCGAGCAGGCGCGCGCGGCGGATTCGCAGATGATGGCGTGGATCGGACACGATGCCATGTTCGACCCGCTTCGTGCCGAGCCGCGGTTCAGGGCGCTGCTCAAGAAGTCGAATTTCGTCGACTGATCGTCTTCCAACGGTGGACCCACTCTCCGACGTCCTACGCGCCGTCCGCCTCACAGGCGCCTACTTCTATATGGTCGAGGCCACGCACCCGTGGTCCGTTCTCACCGTCGAGGCCAAGAAGCTCGTCCCGCGCGTGCACCCGGCCGCCGAGCATCTGATCTCGTATCACATCCTCACGTCGGGCAGCTGCTGGGGCGGCGTCGCGGGTGAAGAGCAAACGCTCATGCGGCCGGGCGACGCGATCGTGTTTCCGCACGGCGACGCCAATCTCCTGTCGAGCCTACGAACCCGTGTCGCCGACGCGCTCACGCTCTCGGCGACGCCGGAGCGTTTTCCCAATAACGTTCTCCTCAACCCGGGCTCGGGCGCGAAGGCGACGTTCGTCTGCGGATTCCTCGGCTGCGATCTGCGTCCCTTCAACCCGCTGCTCTCATCGCTGCCGCGACAAATCATTGTCGGCGGCGCCCCCGGCGACTGGCTCGCCGAGTTCCCGAAGTACGCGCTCGCCGAATCGCGCGAGCCGAAGCCGGGAAGCGAATCGATGTTGACGCGCATGGCGGAGCTCATGTTCGTCGAGGTGCTGCGCCGCCACGTCGTGTCGCCATCGGATGGGAGCCGCGAAACCGGATGGCTCGCGGGGCTCGGCGACCCGATCGTCGGGCCGGCGCTCCGCGCGCTGCACGACAGGCCCGAGCACCCGTGGACGCTCCCCGACCTGGCGCGTGAGATCGGCACGTCGCGCACCGTGCTCGTCGAGCGGTTCGCGGCAGTGGTCGGCGTGCCGCCGATGCAGTACCTCACGCAGTGGCGGCTCCAACTCGCGGCCGACCAGCTCGCGCGCGGGTCGGCAAAGGTCGCGTCGATCGGTGCGCGTGTGGGCTACGAGTCCGAGGCGGCGTTCAGCCGAGCGTTCAAGCGCGCCACGGGATCGAGTCCCGCCGCCTGGCGGAAGTCGCGGCAGGAACCGTGGGCTCCCTCGCCCCTCGCTTGACGCACAGTAAACGCGAACAATTAGAGAGCGGGTGGCTTGGTCTGGGAGCGGACTGCATCCGGCGAACGCGCATCGCGCTCGGTCATGAGCTTCGTGAGGTAGCGCTGGCCCTCTCCAATGCGCTCCACCTCGACGGCCATGGCCTCCAACGCCTGTGCCACCTGTTGCGGTTCGAACCGAGGAAGGCGGGCTTCCAGTTCTTGTCGCGTCACGACGTCTGCGTCACCGGAGAGTCGCTTCCGCAGTCCGAGGTATTGTGCCCCGAGACCAAACAGGACGGCCAGTACCGCATGGCCCGTCGCATGCCAAGTCTCAGCCGGCGCAGTGGCGAACCAGACGGCGGCGACGTTCGCGAGACAGAGGAGCCACGCTACAGGTATCCAAGCCCGGTGCTTGAACCACACGTTCTCCTCCTATGAGTCGTCGTCGTCCGCGTCGGCGTATTTCCTGAGGTTCGCTGCCGGATCATTGGAAAACTTCCATGCGTCCGAATTCCGAAGCGCGGCGGCGTAGGCGGCGATTGTCGGTTCGACAACGCGACCGTCACTCCGGACGAGCACCGCGTCGGCCGTTCGAACAAACTGGAGCAACGCGGCCCCAAACTTGGAATCGAGTCGCCGTACGTCGACGCGCGCCATGATCGCGGTCACGCGACTGCCCTCCGACAAAACATCGAGGCGATTGCCGTCCTCGGAGCCCCACGTCTCAACCCCGGCACTCGGCGACGGCCCGGCCGGCGCGACCGCGCCGAGCTGCCTCTGATAGTCGGGCGAGAGAGGGTGGGTTGCCCACCACGGCGTCACAGCCAAGTCCGAGGACTCGAACCTGCCACGCGACAGCAGCGCTCGCCGCGGGATGATGTAGAAATCGACCTGCCAGGCTGCCATTGATTTCCCGATGACGCGCGCGCGCCGAATTGACGCCGCTTCAGACCGACCCCACGACTCTCGCGGGCTTAGTGTCTAAGGGTAGACACTGAACCCGGTCGGCTCGAATGGCTCTGCTCAAAGGTACCCTCGACATTCTCGTCCTGAAGACGCGTTCGTGGGGCTCGACGCGTTGAGGTCGGACTAGCGACGCCCTCCTGCGTCTCGGTCGGACTTGGCATTCTCGCTGTTGCCGGATTGGTTATGTGGGGCGGGGGCACGCTTGGCGGCAACACCCGGTCGCCGGCCACTCCGATCCGATCGCATCCGAGTGAATAGGCGAATGACCGCACGGCTAAGTTCGACAGCCTCAGAGGCGCGGCTGGCTCGCGGCCGAATACACGTCGTCGGCGCCGGCCCCGTTGGCCTCCTCCTCACGGCGTTGCTCCAATCGGTCGATGGGCTCTCGGTCTCGCTCTATGAGAAGCGACACGAGTACACCCGCACGCGGATGGTCAAGCTATCGTCGTTCCTCGTCGCGGACTCGCTGGAGGGATATCGGGCCGACTACATCGACTCGGAGAACGTCGAGGCGGTCTTCGATCCACCGGAGCTCGACGACGGCCTGGCGCTCAGAAACGCGATTCCCTCCGACCTGATGGCGCTGCTTCGACAATGGTCGCAGGGCTTTTGTCCGCTCAACACCATCGAGCGTTCGCTGAGCACCCTGATCGACGCGCGTGCGTCCACCAACGTGCACCGCACCTCGGCGGTCATGACGGCCGAGGATGCCATGGCCCTGCTCGCGCCGGGAGACATCCTCGTCGATTGCACGGGAAGCAAGTCCCTGCTTCGCGATCACCTCGTGCCCGGCGCGGCCGCGGTCGAGGGAGGCGGCAACACGCTCAACATTCGGCTCGAATACGCGATCGTCGTCACCTTCTTGTACGGACGACACTACGAGTGCAACGAATTCTGCAAGTACTACAAGAACGCCGAGAATCCGGAGTACAAGTTCATTCCCGCGGTCGACCGCACGTACTACGACGGCAACGTCAGCCACGTGACGGGGATCGTCAACATCACCGCCGAGGACTACGCGGCGATGCCGCCGCAGTTCGACGGTGAATGGCTGCGTGGTCATTTTCCGGATGTTGCCCGGTCGATGGATCGCTTCATCGACAAGGTCAAGCAGGAAACGCACGGCGAAGTCATGGGCGACCTGGAGATCGTCCGGATTCCCATGAACCTCTATCGCGGTCGAAACGCCACGAGCCGTGCGTGGCGAACGGGCGCGCCGAGCGATCACCCGTTCGCCGAGTCGCCGGTCTTTCTGCTGGGCGACTCCGCCATCGGTTCGCCCTACTTTCAGTCGATCTCGCTGGGATTCGAGTGCGCGATGTTCTTGGCGGCACTCCTATCCCAGCGCGACCTGCCGGTCGAAGAAATGTTCGACCGGTACGAGCTGTACACGTACAAGCAGTGGCTTCGCGTCTACATGCGCAGCAAGATGATCAAGCACAACAAGGACCTGTTCGCGTTGGTCGACGATCCGCTCGCGCTGCTGACCAAGCTGCACATCTACTAGTCGGGCCGGCGGCCGTGCTAGTGGCCTTCGATGACCTCGAAGATCTCGTCGGCCACGAGGCCGTGCCCCTCGCGATGCACCGCGACCGCGGCCTCCTTGCTCGGCGCCTCGACGAGGCAGAATACCTGGCCCGTCTTCTCGTTGTACCAGTACTGCAGGTACTTCACGCCGTGCTTGTCCTGCGTGTCGAGGTCACACTTGTGCGCACCGGCGACCGCGTCCTTCGTCAGGCCCGGAACGTGGTTGTGAATGTCAATGAACAGCGCCATCCTGGTCCTCTCGTGTTGAAGTGGGATTGCCCAAGAGTAGGCGCCGCGGCGGCGGATGGGGATGACTGTTCGACCGGATCGCTTGCCCGATCGTCCGGCTGACCTTGAAACCCGACGCTGGACGCGGCGTAAAGCGTCGTCGTCTCCTTGAACAAGCTCACAGCTCCTGCTTTAGCTCATGCTCGAGGCAGGGCTCGGGTTGCCGAGTCGAGATCTCGGAAGCGGAAACGAGCCCTGCCCTGAGCGTGAGCCTGAGCATGGGCTCTGAGCAAGAAAACTACGGCGTGGTCTTGGCGAAGCCGCCCGTGGTCACGGCTTGAGGAGAGCGAGCGCCGCGTCGTTCAACTCGCGCTGGATAGTCGTCGCGGGCGCGGCGAAGTTCGTGGTGTTGAACGCGGCGACGATTCCAACTTGCGTCCGCGGATCGAAATAGTAGAACGACCGAAAGCCCGCTTGGCTCCCCGTGTGACCGAGGATGCGCTGGCCGTTGCGGTCGAGCACGAAGAACGATAGTCCCATCCACTCGTTCGGATTGGACTCGTAGCCCTGCGACATCGGCATGCCCGGCTTCCACATCTCCTCGAGACTCGACCGTGACAGGACGACGTCGTAGCGTTCGCGCGTCATGCCCGGGACCATCGCGTTGGTGAGGAACGCCACGTACTTCACGAGCTCACTCACCGGCGCGTTCCAGGCGCCGTTTGGCGAGGTGATGCCCGGGTCGAAGTCCGCGCCGTTGTCGATCGTGCTCACCGCGCGCGTCGCCGAGTCGCGCCGGACGTAGTAGTTGTGCGACCGGTGCGCGGCGAGGAAGTATGGCGTGCCTCGGAAGTAGCTGCGGTGCATCTCGAGCGGCGCGAAGATGTTCTTCTGGACGTAGGCGTCCCACGGGTCGCCGGTGATTTGCTCGATCACGCGCGCCAAGTAGATGAATCCGGGATTCGAATAGCTGTAGCGAGAGCCGGGTTTGAAGAGCAGCGTCTGGTACGGCATCATCGCGACGAGCTGGTTCCACGTCGTCGGCTCGAACGGCTCCCAAGGCTGGTCGCCGCCGTAGGGCCAGGTCGGATTCTGAAACCCGGCCGTGTGCGACAGGAGCATCCGGATGGTGATGCTGTCCATCATGCCATACGGATCGTGCATCGCGCGCAACTCGGGGACCCAGCGTACGATCTTGTCGTCGAGCGAGAGCTTGCCGCGATCCCGAAGCTGCATGATCGAGATCGCGGTGAGGCTCTTGGTGATCGAGCCCCAGTGGTAGATCGTCTGCGAGTCGACGCGCGCATTGGCGGCGCGGTCCGCAAAACCGGTGTCGAAACGGCCCGTCTCCTTACCGGCTTTGAGAATGACCACGCTCGCGCCGACGACCTTGTCGCTGTCGACGTACGACTGAAAGAGCTTCTTGAAGTCGTTCCAGCCGGAGGGTGTCTGAGCCGCGGCGGGCGAGGCGAGAAGCGAGGCTGCGGCGAGTGATCGGGTGAGTCGGTGGATGCGCATGGTCAACATTCTGGTCGGTCGGACGCGTCGGATCAATGATCGCCGGCGGGAGTCCCGTTCGTTCATCTGACTGATCACGCCGGGACCTGGATCGCGGACGCGGCGGCCGATCGGAGGTGTCGAGCGCCGAGGCGAGCGTTGACTGCGACCGATACGGGGCGCGCTCGACAAACCGGACACGATCGCTCACCTTCTCCACACTCCCCGCATAGGACAGCGCGATGCTTCGAAGCCTCGTGTATTCAGTGATCTCGCTCACGCTCGCGACCGGATTAGCCAACGCGCAGCAGCCGTCGAAGGAGGCCGTCGCGACGCGCGTCGATTCATTGGCTGCCGAGTACCTCGCCAGAACTCACACCCCAGCCATCTCGATCGCCGTCCTGCGCGGCTCCGACACGCTCGTGATGAAAGGCTACGGCGACGCGAGCGTCGTGCTCCATCGCCCGGCCACCGCATCCACGGTCTATCGCATCGGCTCGATCACCAAGCAGTTCACCTCGTCCGAAATCATGCGATTGGCCGAGCGCGGAAAGCTGTCGGTCGACGACCCGATGTCGAAGTACCTGCCCGACGTGCCGACGCACGGACAGACCATCACGATCCGCCGGCTTCTCAACCACACGTCGGGCGTCCACAACTACACCGCCGAACCGGAGTGGCAGAAGCATTGGGCCGAGGACATGACGCCGCGACAGATCGTCGCGTTCGTCGACCACGATTCGCTCGATTTCAAGCCCGGCGACAAGTGGAGCTACAGCAACACCGGCTACATGCTCCTCGGCATGATCATCGAGAAGGTGACGGGCGAGACGTACGCGAATTACCTGGCGCACGATCTCTTCAAGCCGCTCGGCCTCACGCAAACGAGCTATTGCCCATCGCGGACGAGCGATCCGACGTTCGCCGACGGATACTCGACGGAATCGGGATCGGCCAAACCGGCGGTGTATCTCAGCATGACGCAGCCATTCGCGGCCGGCGCGATCTGCTCGACGGTGCGCGACCTCGTGAAGTGGCAGCGCGCGCTCATGGGCGGTCGTGTGGTGAACGCGAAGTCGTACGCGCTCATGACGACGCCCGATACGCTCAACAACGGCAGGCCTCTCAACTATGGGTTCGGACTCGCCGTCGGAAAGCTCGGCACTCATTGGCAGATCGGACACAGCGGCGGCATCAATGGATTCACGACGGCGAGCGGCTACTATCCGGACGACAGCGTGAACGTCGTCGTGTTCAGCAACGCCGACGCCGGGCCCGACGCGCTCGCGGTCAACGTGGCGCGCGTGGTGTTCGGCATGCCGGTCGTCGCCGCGCCGAAACCGGTCGTCGCTGTGCCGCTCCCTGATTCGATTCGCGACAAGCTGCCGGGGACGTACGATCTCGCCCCGCCAGGCGGCGGCAAGTTCGTCGTCCACATCATGGTCGAGAACGGACAGGTGGTGACGCAGGCCGAAGGGGCGGGGCAGGGGAAGTTCCCGCTCATCTACGCGGGCAATTGGGTCTTCGGCGCGTCGTTCGATCCGTCGCTTCGCGTCACATTCATTCGCGAGAACGGCGCGGTCACGAGGATGCGTCTCGAACAGGGCGGCGGAAACATGGAAGGGCCGCGGCGGCCGTAACACGGCCCGCTGGACGAGACCGCCGGCGATGAGTAAGTTGGCGCTCCGGTTTGATAATCCCGCGCGCTAATCGCCACATACTGTTGCTAGTCCTTAGATGACGCCGTTCTCGCCCGGACGTCGGTTTCGCAGATCGCCTCTCCTTGCGGTAAGCGCACTCGCTATCGTCGCCGGCTGCGGCGGTGATTCGGCGGGCCTTCATTCGCCGGTCGCCGCGTCCCTTCGGGCGGTCGGCGGCGACAAGCAGACCGGAGCCGCGGGCTTGGCGCTGGCGCAGTCGATCGTCGTCGAGGTGACGGACGCCGGCGGCGCGCCGGTCCCCGGCAGCAGCGTCGCGTTCGCGGTCACGGCAGGGGGCGGGGCGGTGAGCGCGTCGTCCGCGACGTCGGATGCCTCGGGCCGGGTGGCGACGCAGTGGACGGTCGGCACGAAGGCCGGGGACGCGCAGGAGTTGACGGTGTCGGTCGCGTCGAGCGCGCCGGTCCCGACGCTCACGATCACTGCTTCCGCGGTGGCCGGCTCGCCGACTCTCCTCGATGCTACGCCCTCGATCAGCGGGCGAGTTGGGCTCACGCTTCCGCCGATCACCGTCGTACTGCGAGACCACTACGGCAATCTCGCCGCGGCTACGGGCATCCGAATCCTGCCACGTCTCGACGCGACCTCGAGCCAGTCTCTCGTGGGCGCGAGCGGCATCGCGACGGATTTGGCGGGCGCGGTCATCACGGGACTTGCGATCACGGGCAAGTCCGGCGCGGCGACGCTCGTGCTCGACGCCGATGGCCTGACGTCGGGCCGGGTGTTGGTGACTCTCGCCGGCGGGGCGCCGGTTCGCACGCAGGTATCCGGAAGCGTCTCGATCGACGCCACCGCTGGAGCGGCCGGCCCGCCGATCGGCGCCACGCCGATAGATGCGTGGGACAACCCCGTCGCCAACGTCGACGTCACGTTCTCAATCGACGGCGTGGGCGTGATCGGGCACGCGACCTCCGGCTCCGACGGCGTCGCGACGCTCTCGACGTGGACCGCGCCGGCGCTGGGCAGCTACCGCCTCTCGGCGGCGGCCGCCGGCGCGTCGAGCGCGCAGTATTCGCTCACGACGCATCGTCCGCCGCCCGCGACGCTCACGCCATCGCCGTCGAATCTGGGCGCGGCGCAAGCGGGGTCGGAGCTCGTGCTCGACGTGAAGGCGACGGATGCCGCGGGGAATCCCGTGCCGGACGCGCTTCTCACGTGGAGCTCCGGAGCGCTGAGCGGCAGCGGGAATACGGACAACACCGGCGTCGCGCATCTCGATGTGAAGCTTGCCACCAAAGTCGGAGCGATGCCGGTGCTGGTGCAGGCGGGGCCGAACGTGTCGGCGACGATGACCGTTCAGATCACGCCGGCAGCGTTCGCGAACGTCGTTGCGGCCGCGGACAACGTCACGGCGCCCGCAGGCACCAACGTGATTCTCAGCTTCACCGCGACAGACTTCTATGGAAACCCGACGCCGGGTCAGGTGCTGTACGGCGGGACGGATCCCTTTAGGCCGAGCGCGACGATCACCCCCGTGGCGACGTCGGGCCCCGACGGTGTGGCTCAATTCACTGTCGGTCTGGACCAAGCAGCCAGCCACCAGTCGTTCGGCGTCTCCCCGGTCCCAGGGCAAGCGTGGTGGGCGTCAACCGTCGTGACGTCGACGGCATCAAAAGGTTCGGTCCGAGTCTTCGACTTCGGCTGCTCCGCTCCACCGAACGACTTCTTGCAGCAAGGTGTCGTCGCTCGCGTCTTCGGGCCCGATGGACGGGCCGTAGCGGGAGCTCCCGTCATATGGAGCGTTCAGCCCGGGAACGGTTCGGTGTATACGGACTTGAGTAACGCGACCCTGAACCTCCAAACCGTAACCGCGATCTCGGACCAAGACGGGTACGCGGAGGCTATGTGGAGAGTACCCAATCCGGCTGGCACCTACAGGGTCGCTGCCCAAGGGACAGCTCCCTACGACGGCCTCGTCGCCGCATCCCTCTTCTGCACCATTCATTGAGCGGAAGCTGAATCTGCGCGGGCGACAAGTCGCGGGCGACGCCAAAGACCATTGACAACTAGGTGTACTATGTCACATAGTACACCGTGCTTCCGTTTCCCGTCACCCTCAAGCCCGGCGAGTCGCCATATCGCCAAGTCGTGTACGCCGCGACGCGGGCGATCGTCTCGGGCGACCTCGCCACCGGCGCGACGTTTCCGTCGGTCCGGGAGCTGAGCCAGGCACTCAAGATCAACCCGAACACGGCGCAGAAGATCGTCGCCGAGCTGGTTCGCGCCGGCCTCCTCGAGGTTCGCCCTGGCATCGGAACGGTCGTCACCGCGGTGCCGCGCGCGAGCGCGGCGGACCGGCGCGCGCTCCTCTCCAGCGAGGTCGAGGAGCTGGTCGTCGAAGCGAAGCGGCTCGGCGCATCGCGCCGCGACGTGCTCGACGCGGTATCCGCGCGCTGGGACGAGCTGTTCGGCGACGACAATCACGATTCGACTCGGCGCCGAGGCAGCGGCGCGTGACGGAGGACATGATGCAGACCGCGGCAGTGGAGGTTCTCGGGCTCACCTACCGGTATCGCGTCGGCACCGACGCGCTGCACGGCGTCGACCTCTCGATTCCTCAAGGCGCGCTGTTCGCGCTGCTCGGGCCGAACGGAGCGGGGAAGACGACGCTCGTGCAGATTCTCGCCGGCCTCCGGCGCGCGACGCGCGGCCGGGCGAGCGTGCTCGGCGTCGAATGCTCGGCGCTGACCTACCGCGATCGGATGTCGATCGCGTATGTGAACGAAAGCCAACAGCTCCCTGCGTGGATGCGCGTCGAGCAGCTCGAGGCGTATGTGGCGCCGCTCTATCCCACGTGGGACGCGTCGCTCGCCGCGCGGCTGCGCGAGCGCTTTCAGCTTCCGACGGACCGGCCGATTCGAACATTCTCGCGGGGAGAGCGCATGAAGGCGGCTCTGCTGTGCGTGCTCGCACCGCGTCCAAAGCTGCTGCTGATGGACGAGCCGTTCAGCGGCATGGACGCGATCGTGAAGGACGAGCTGGTACGCGGCCTCCTCGAGTCGGCCGGCGCCGAGGGGTGGACGGTGTTGCTCTCGTCGCACGACATCGGTGAGCTGGAGCTGCTCGCCGACCGCGTCGGAATTCTCGCCGAGGGCCGCGTGCGCCTCAACGCGTCGATGGACGACGTGCGCTCGCGCTTCAAGCGGGTCGAGGTGACGGCGAGCGGCCCGTCGCCGGCGAATGGAATCGACGCCAACTGGATGTCGGTCGAGCGGGCGGGGAATCGTCTCGGCTTCGTCGTTGACGCCAGCGATGAGAACGCCTTGTCGAGCGAGCTATCGCGGCGATTTCCGGCGGCGCGCGTCGAAGTACGCCCGGCGACGCTCCGCGAAGTATTCGTTGCGGTGGCGACGCGCGCTGAGACGTCGGGCGCCATGAGGAACTCGGCATGAACACGATCGCGCAGATGTTGCACGTCGCGCGGAAGGATCTTCGCGAATCTCGCTGGCCGTTCATCGTCTACGTGACACTCGTCGCCGTCGCGGCGGCGCGGGTCACGAACTGGTGGTCGCCGTCGCGCGCGCTGGAAATGGCGATGTTCCTCGTCGTGATCGCCGGCGTGGTGCTGGTCGCGACCCTGATTCAGAGCGACTCGCCCATTCGGGCGGACGCATTCTGGGCGGCTCGTCCGTTGTCGCCAACCGCCGTTCTGCTGGCGAAGATTCTTCTCGTGGCGGTGATCGTGGTTGGATTGCCGGTCGCGGCGCAGGCCTTCGCCATTTCGTCGTTCGACATTCACGGCGTGGCGCTCGTTCGACGGCTGTCCACGGCGACGTCGGAGTACACGCGCTGGTTGCTCATCGCGCTGGCGCTCGCATCGCTGACGAAGGACTTGAAGAGCTTCATCGTCATGTTGGTGTGCATACCGGTGGCATTGGGCATCACCTCCGACCTGTGGACATCGCTCTTCTCCAACGACGGCGTATTCGCAGGCAGCGGCAAGTCCGGATTTGTCTCCTTCGATCAACTGGTTGTGTGGGTCGGCGCGGCCGGCTGCCTGGCATTGCCGTTCTGGCTCTACGCCAGGCGAGACCGAGGATGGCGCTCGCTCGCCGTGGGCGTGGTGGTCGCGGCATGCGGCCTGATGGGCGTATTGGACACGCCGTCGATCCCATCGACACAATCCGCGGAGGACAGAGTGGTTCGGGGAGATGCGATTGCGATATCGCTTCCAACGGGCGAGCAAGCAATCACTCCGAATGGGATTCGGCTTCAGGTCCGTGCGCTCTCGGGACCCTCGGGAACGCGGCTGACGTTCCGCCCGGATCGCGCGGAGGTCGATCTCGCCGACGGCACGAAGATGCGAATCAATTCCGAATTCTCGACCCTCGAGCTCGGATCGACTCGTCCCCGGTCGCTCGCCAGCAGCGTTTGGATGACGCCCGATCGCGACTCCGCGTTCGGCCAATTCGTCATCCTGCGCCCGGTTCTTCAGCAGCTACCGCTGGTGGCAAAAGGAATCAAGAAGATCACTATTTACGGGCGCATCTCCGCTACGACTCCGCGCGCGCTGGGAAGCCTGCGCCTCGCCCCCGGCGCCCGGCTCGAGGTGCCCGGACGACGCGTGTCGATTCGCGAATGGGCCCAGTCGGGAGCAAACGGAGATCACCATCAATTCGATCGAGCTTCCGCTGTCGGTGGACGCCTCGCGCCTAATGGAGAGCGGATCCCATGTCGTCACGTACGCGCTCGTGAACGACGCTCGCCACGAGGCGATTCCACTGACCATCCGCGGTACCAGCGGCGGGTCGTCGTGGCTCGTGCTTCCCGGCGACGAGGTGATCACTCGCGAGTTGACCCTCGACACCCGGGACGCGTTCGTGGGTCCGAGTACGGGGGTCGACCAACGCTGGTACGATGGCGCGCGGCTGTGGCTCGTCGATTGGGTGCCGTCCGGGGGCTATCCCGTGCGCGCCGAGCTCACGCTACCGTAGCGCGCGGAGTCGGGCGGCCATGATCGGCGCCAGCGCGTGCTTCACCACGCGCGTCATCGGCCGCATCCAACGTTGGCGCGCCACCGCGTCGAGCAGCGAGCCTATTCGCTCCGCCGTTCGGCGCTGCCGCTCGGTGCGGTCGATCGAGCGAACGATCGCGGGCGGGATCGTCACGTCGACGCCCGCCGCGTCGTCCGCCGGAGTGTCGATGGCGGTCCACGCGTCGACGAAGGTCTCATAAAACGTCGCGCGCGCCGAGGCGATCATCTTCTTGTACTCGACGACCTCCGGCCTTCTCACCTTGTTCCTGTTCGGTCCGCGGCCGATCGTCGGGTTGGTGTTGATCTCCCAGAGCTGCGGCTTTCCGCGAAGCACTCCGTAGTCGATGCGGCCGTAGTCGATGCGCGCGAGAAGGAACATCTCGCGGATCCATTCTTCGTGCGGGTTCGTCTCGCAGTACGCGAGCTCCTCGTCGGCTCGCTGGCGATCGAAGACGCGATTGTCCCACTTTACCATCCAGTCGCGGCTCTGCTCGAGCGCCTTGGCGATGATGCGTCCGCCGACGTTGTACGCCGAATACTTGCGATAGATGCCGTGCTCGTCCTTCGTGTCGGCGAATTCAACGACGAGCAGCTCGTCGCGCGGCTTTCCATCCGCCCCGAGCGTCGCGAGTGCTTCGGCGAGGCTTGGCGGCGAGTGGAGCAGCGGCGTCAAGTTGCCGATGTGCTGATCCGCGAACCGGACGAACACCGGGTAGCGAAGCGACTCGAGAGGCACGTCGGTCGCCGGCCACGCGCGATGCTCGTTGACGCCGACGGCGTGCGCGGCGCCCAGCAGCTCGGCGCGCAGGCGAACCTGTCTTGGATCGTTCAGGATTCGAACGCCGGCGCCCTGCGCGGTCAGGCGCTCGGCGACCAGAGTCGCCAGCTCGCGACGAGGCGCGTCCAACTGGTCGGGTTCCGTGAACACCCAGGTGCCGAGCGGCAGTCGACGCATGTGCGCGAGCTCTTTGTACGACACCACCCGCATGCGGCCGGCGAGCGCGAGCCCATCTTCGGTCAGATAGCCGCGGATCGAGAAGCTGCCCTTTTCGGTAACGACGAAATGGATCACGGCCGCGCGGCGCCGGGCGCGGCGCTCCGCACGCTCGTACGCCACGAGCTCACGGCACGCGAACCGAAATACACCAGGACGCCGACCACCACGATGCCGAGGCTCGGCAACAGATCCGCCGGGCGGCGCAGGAGCTCGTTGGTGAGCATCGCCAGCGAGAAGAGAACGAACGCCGCCGGCACCCATGGATAGCCCCACGTCTTGCAGAGGGCCGCGAGGTCGGGTCGGCGGCGCGGCACGACGAATACCGTGGCTACGGCGAGCGTGATGAACGGCCACCGCCCGAGCACGAAGGTGCGCGTGAGCTGCTCGAACGTATGCGTGAACACTGCCACGAGCCCGAGGATCATGTTGAGCGTCAGCGCGACGTACGGCGTGTGATTGCGCGGGTGCACGGCTCCGATGCGGCGGAGCAACACGCCGTCGTTGGCCATCGCGTACCACACGCGCGGACTCGCCATGAGGGAGCCGTTAAGCGCGCCGAACGTCGACAGCATCACGAGCGCCGATACGAACGCCGCGCCGCGCGGTCCGAGCGTTCCGGACGCCGCCGTCGCCGCGACGAGCGACGACTTTGCCATCGCCGGCAGCGGAAGCGTGTAGAGATACGCCGCGTTGATGATCAAATAGATCGGCACGATGATCGCCATGCCGATGAACAAGGCCCGCGGATACGTGCGAACCGGATCCTTCACCTCGCCGGCGACGTAGGTGAACTCCATCCATCCCGTATAGGTGAAGAGCACGGCGATGAGCGCGGTGAAAAAGCTCGACGTCGAGACGCCCGTCCACGCGACCGGATGCGCGAACGCACCCCGCTGGGCATTGCCCAGCGTGAAGATCAACACGGCGAGGAGAGCGAGTGCCAGGACTTTCGCCACTGTCGACGCGGTTTGCAGCGTGACGCCCCAGCGGAGGGATCGATAGTTCGCCGCCGTGAGCGCGACGATGAGACCGCCGGCGACGAGGTGCACCTGTCCGTCCGTCAGCGGCGCGAACGCTTTCGTGTATTCGGCGAAGATCAGGGCGAGGGCGGCGATGGCCGCGGGCCCCGTGACGAACATCTTCACCCAGCCGTAGAGGAATCCGACGAGTGGGTTGTAAGCCTCGCGCAGAAAGACGTACGTTCCCCCGGAACGCGGCAGCGCCGTCGTCACTGCGACGATCGGCAGCGCGCCGGCGAGGGCGACCGCGGCGCCGGCGAGCCAGATGATCGCGACGCCGCCGACGGAGCCGATCTGCGCGGCTACAGTGCTGGGTACGCGGAAGATGCCGCTGCCGATGGCGAGACCGACGAGCAGCGCAGCCAGGCTCACGACGCCGAGCTGTCGTGGAAGCCGGTCCGATGGGGCGGAGGTCGAGCTGTCGGCGGATGTAAACGGCGCGTGGCTCATTGCACGCCAGGCCTTCGTACGGGACGCTAACATAGGTCTCTAACGAGCATCCTGTCGAGTCCCGGAGTTGGATCAAATCGTCGCAGGTGCGCGCGCCGCCGGCGCCCGAGCCCGCTTCGTCAGTCATTTTGACGTCGCCGCCCAGGTCGCTGGCCGCTCGCGGAGCGAACGGGCCCGTTAGGGGAACGACAAACCGGTCCCGATCCGGTCGCGGGGCCATCCGCGATCCCCGCGAGTCAGTCCGGGCGAGGAAAGCGGAGCGCGAACGTCGACCCCCGCCCGGTGCCGGGTTCGAGAGCGATCCGTCCGCCGTGCGCCTCCATCACGCGCTTGCAGATGCTCAGCCCCAACCCGTACCCGCCGCTTTCCTTCGACCGCGACCGGTCCACGCGGAAGAACGGCTCGAAGATCCGTTCGGCGTCCTCTTTCGGAACGCCGACGCCGTCGTCGATAACGCGCACGAGGACGTCGTGGTCGCGCGAGTCCACCGTCACTTCTATCGACTTGCTGTCCGCCAGCGAGTACTTCACCGCGTTCTCGAGCAGATTGCGCATCACGCTCCTGATTTGCTCGGCGTCGACGTCCGCGGTTGGCTGGCGTTCACCATCCGCGCTGAACCGCACGCCGGGGGCGCGATCCTCGTAAGCAGCGACGACCTCGCGCAGGATCGGCACGATATCCTGGCGCACCAGCGTCACCCCGCGACCCGTGCGCAGTCGCTCCAGCTCGAGCAACCCGCTGATCATCCGCTCCATCTCGGCAACCTCGCTCGAGAGTCGCGCCCGCTGCGCATCGTCGGGCATCAGCTCGAGCGCCACCTTCATGCGGGTGAGCGGCGAACGCAGCTCGTGGCTCACGTCGATCAGCAACCGGTCGCGGGCGGTGATCATCTCGCGAACTCTCCCCGCCATCAGGTTGAACGTGTCGGTCAGCCTGCCGAATTCGTCGGTCGTCGTCCGCGGGACCGTCACACCGAGATCGCCCTCGCCCAGTCGCGTCACGCCGTCGTTCAGAACACGCAGTGGTCGCAGCAGTTTTTGAAGGACGATCTGGGTCGTGAGCACCACGCCGGACATCACGAGCAGCGACAGAACGAGAAGCCAGGCATGGGCCACACCAGGGCTGATCTGTCTGTGCAGCGTAGGCTCAACGAGCGCGACGAAGAAGCCGGTCGTGATGACCATGAGGGCCAGAGCCATCGCCAACATGATCGCCGCCAGCTTGCCGAAGACCGACGACTGTTTTCGCGTCCCGCGCGTGTCGGGAGCGTTCACTCGCCGCCTCCGACGAAGCTGTACCCGATGCCGCGCACCGTGCGGATGAAGCTCGGGCGCTTGGGATCATCGCCGAGCTTCTGGCGAAGACGGCTGATCAGCACATCGATCGACCGATCGTACGCCGCCCAGTTGATGTCGTGCGTCCCTTCGATGATGCGCTCGCGGGACAGCACTCTGCCCTGGTTGCGCACGAGGAAACCGAGCAGCTCGAATTCGGCCGTCGTGAGCGCGAGCTCGCGACCCCGCAGACGCGCCACCCGCGTCGTCCAGTTCACTTCGACCTGGCCGGCGCGACTGATCTCGGCCTCGTCGTCGGTGCGGCGCCGCAACACCGCCTGCATCCGCGCCACGAGCTCGCGAGGCTCGAAGGGCTTTGGGAGATAGTCGTCGGCGCCCAGCTCGAGACCGACGATCCGGTCGCTCACGTCGCCGCGCGCCGTCAGCATGATCACCGGCACCCGACTCGACTCGCGGATCTTTCGGCAGACGGCGAGTCCGTCCATCTCCGGGAGCATGACGTCGAGGATGACGAGATCGGGCGGGTCCGACTTCAGCGAACGGAGTCCCGCGCTCGGCCGCGTGGCCGCGCGCACCGAGTAGCCGAACTTGCCGAGGTATTCGGTGAGCAACGCGTTCAGGCGCTCGTCGTCGTCGATGATCAAGACGCGCGAAGACGTTGCGCTCACGCGGCCACCAGCGCTCGCGCCGGCTGTACCAGCGACGCGCGCCGCGCGGGCACGGCGCCGAACCCCAATCCGATCACCAGGCTGACGCCGAACGACGAGACCAGTGCCGAGGTCGGAACGGCGACGGGCCAACCCACGCCGAGCTTGATCGCGAGCGCACTGGC
The DNA here is from genome assembly GCA_963757185.1 of uncultured Gemmatimonadaceae bacterium. GTDB lineage: Bacteria > Gemmatimonadota > Gemmatimonadetes > Gemmatimonadales > Gemmatimonadaceae > JAQBQB01. Next base: position 523,154 of record CAVWQI010000009.1, on the reverse strand, counting down.
GCCGCCGAGCGACGCGCCGACCGTCCAGCCACTGAGAGCGAGAATCAGAGACTCCAGGAGGAACTGGACGACAATGTCTCGCGGCGTCGCGCCGACCGCCACCCGGAGCCCGATCTCGCTCGTGCGCTCGCGAACGGAGAGGAGCATGAGCGCCATGATGCCCGTCCCGCCCACGCCGAGGGCGACCCCGGCGAGCACGGTCGTGAGGCTCGCGAGCGCCGCGGTCGTGCGCCGCTGGAGCGTATAGAAGCGTGAGGCGTCCTGGATCTCGAACGACGCTTGCATGGTCTGGCGCGGCGGGTGACGCCGCGCGAGGAGTCCGCCGATCGCCGACTCCGTGACGTCGACCGCGCTTGGGTCGGTCGCGCTCACGTACACGGCGCTCAACCATGTGACGTTCAGCAGGCGTCTGAGCGCGGTGCGCGTAGGCACGATGACTTGATCGTCTTCGTCGCCGTCGGCGAGCACGCCTTTCGGCGCGAGGACGCCGACGACGTCGAACGGTATGCCGCGAATGCGAACCTGTTTTCCGACGATGTCCGGGTCGGCGAGTTGGTCGGCGACGCGAGCGCCGAGGACGACGACTCGCCGCGCGGCGCGATCGTCGTCCTCGTCGAAGAGGCGCCCGCTCCGCAGATGAAAGCGTCGCACGTCGAAGAACTCGGGCGTCGTGCCGAGGAGCTGCGTCGGTACGGTGCGCTTGCCCACCTTCACTCTGACGGCGCCGTCGATCCCCGGCGCGACGCGGGCGACCTCGGGGAGCTCGGCGATCGCGTCGTAGTCGGCCAGGGTCAGCGTCTTCGCGGTTCCGTCGAGCTCACGTCGCGCCGCCGTGCGGCGAACCTGGGCCGGTCGCACGACGACGAGGTTCACGCCCAGGCTCTCGATGCCGCGCTGGATGTCGCGGTCCGCTCCTGTCCCGATCGCGTTGGTCACGACCACTGCCGCGGTTCCGACGCTAACGCTGAGCACTGCGAGCGTCGTCCGCACGCGATGCGCGAACAACGCGCGTAGCGACGTTCCAACGTTGCGGCGCAGCTTCATCTCGCGGCTACCGGTCTACCGGTCTACCGGTCCACCGGTCCACCGGTCCACCGGTCCACCGGTCCACCGTCATCTCAGGGCATCGACCGGATTGAGTTGCGCGGCGCGGCGAGCGGGGAAGACCCCGGCGATCAATCCCGTGATGGCGGCCGCGGTGAGGCCGATGAGAACGGCGCTCCACGAAAAGGGCGCCTCGATCGGCATGCGACGCGTCGCGAGCTTCACGGCGACTATTCCAAGCGCGATGCCGGCGAGGCCGCCGACGACGATCGTCGTCGCGGTCTCGAGCAGGAACTGACGCCGAATGTCATCCGGGCTCGCGCCGACGGCGCAACGCAATCCGATCTCGGCGACGCGCTCCGTGACCGAGGCGAGCATGATCACCGCCGCGACGATACCGCCGACGATCAGCGCGACCGCTCCGACGAGAGGCACGTAGAGCAACAACACTCGCTCGATCTTGGACTCCATCCGATGGATCTCGGTGGACGTCATGATGTGGAAGTCGTCCGGCTGGTCGGCCGACAACCCGTGGCGGGCGCGCAGCACGCGCCGGACTTGCTCGGCCGCGTCCTCCTCGCGTCCCGCGTCCTTCACGATGAGCTTCGCTCCCGAGATGCGGTCCACGTTCTTCACGCGGCGCATCATCGTCGAGACAGGGACGACGATCTCGTTGTCGCGGTCCATCCCGTGGAGATCGACGCCGAAGCGATCGAGCACGCCGATCACGCGGAACGGGACGCTCTTGATTTCGACCTCGCCTCCGATCGGATCCTCGCCGGCGAAGAGGGCGCGCGCGGTGGTCTCCCCGATGAGCGCCACGCGCCCCATTCCGGCGACCGCCGACGCGTCGAAATCCTGGCCGCGAGACACGCCGCGCTGCCACACCCGCGACCACCGCTCCGATTCGCCGAGCACCCGGGCCGTGGCGCTCGCGCCACCGCGTTTTACAGCCGCGTTGAACGTTTGGACCTGCGGGTCCCAGGCGTCGATTTCGGGCACTTCGCGCGTGACGGCCTCCATGTCGTCGAGCGTCAGGCGCGCCGATCCGCCGCGCGGCCCGCCCATCATCGTGCCGCCGCCGGCTTGAATCAGGATGGCCTGGTCGCCGAGGATCTGCCGCACGGTGCGCAGCATGATCTCCTGCGCGCCGCGTCCGACGGACAGCACGAACGTCAGCGCCGCGACGCCGACGACGCTGCCGAGCATCATGAGGATCGTGCGCAGCGGGTAGCGTCGCATGGACCTCAGGCTCTGTTGCACTAGACGCGACTGTTTCACTGGACCTCCTGGAGCTCGGCGCCGGCGGGTTGCGGCGTGTTGCGGCGGTCCGCGGCGACGCGCCCCGCGTCGAGTCGAATGATGCGCTGCGCCCAGGCCGCTACGCCGGGATCGTGAGTGACGAGCACGATCGTTCGCCCACTCGCGCTGAGCTTCTGAAGCACGCGGAGCACGTCGCCCGCCGATTGGGGATCGAGGTTGCCTGTGGGCTCATCGGCGAGGATGAGATCCGGCTCGTTGACGAGCGCGCGGGCGATGGCGACGCGTTGCTGTTGGCCGCCGGACAGTTCGCCCGGCGTGTGCGAGATCCGGTCGGACAAGCCCACCGCGTCGAGCGCGCGCAGCGCCAGACCTTCAGTCGACTCGCGGTCGGAGTACACGAGCGGAAGCTCGACGTTCTCCAGCGCCGTCGTGCGAGCGAGCAGATGAAACGCCTGAAAAACGAAGCCGATCTTCTTGTTTCGGAATCGCGCGCGCTCGGCCGCGGAGAGGCGGGAGACCTCCTGTCCCTCGAACGCGTAGCGCCCGCCCGTGGGCTCGTCGAGAAGACCGAGGACGTTCATGAGCGTGGACTTGCCGGAACCCGATGTTCCGGTGATGGCCACGAACTCTCCGCGGGCGATGGTCAGCGAGACGTCGGCGAGCGCGTCGATCGCGCCGCCGCCGGGCGCTGCATACCGTTTGCCGATTTGCTCGAGCTGGATCACGACGAACCCTGTGGTTGAGTGTTGACATCGCCGACGAGGACCTCGTCGCCCTCGCGCAAGCCGTTCACGATTTCGCAGTAGGTCTCGTCCTTGAGTCCGGGCGTCACCCAGCGCCGCTCGGTCGTTTGCCCGGCCCGGCTCGCTTGACCGCGGACGAGAACGAACGCGCGCGTGCCTTGCCAGCGAATGGCGCGAATCGGAACCGCGAGGACGTTCTCGCGCGTGGCGAGCGCGATCCTCACCGTCGTCGTCATCTCCGGGCGAAGCGTGCGACTCTTCGGCCGCTGGAACTGCACGACGGTGACGTAGTCGACGACGTTGTCGCGGATCTCGGCCGTCGGATGCACGGCGCTCACGCGTCCCTCGAACTCGTCGTCGCCGTAGGTGTCGACGGTGAAGCGCGCGGTCTGCCCGGCACGAATCCGGCCAATGTCCGTCTCGTCGACGTATGCCCACACCTCGAGCCGCGACGGGTCGAGCAGGGTGAGAAAGGTCGGGGCGGAGAAGCTCGCGGCGACGGTTTCACCTTCCTCCGTGGCGACGGACGCGACGACGCCGGCGATCGGCGCCGTTATCCGCGCGTAGGCGACCTGCGCCGCGGCGTAGTCGAGGCTCGCCCGCGCCGCCGCGACCTGCTGCGCGACGACGGCGGAATCACGCACGACCGCGTCGATGTCGGATTGCGCGAGAGTCCGCGCGCCGAACAGCGCGCGCTTTCGTGTGAGATCGGCCTCGGCGTAGCGCAGCGTCGCCTCGAGTTGCTTGAGCGTCGCCGCCGCTTGGTCGCGGAGTGCCGCGAGATCCCGATCGTCCAATTCGGCCAGCAGTTGTCCCTGAGCGACGCTGTCGCCGATCTGTACGTAGAGTCGCTTGACGACGCCGGAGATGCGCGAGCCCACTTTCACCTCGGCGCCGACGCGCGGCTTGATCACACCTGTCGCCTTGACCAGAGAGCCGATGTCGCGGCGAGTGACGCGCGCGACACTCGTTGTGCTCGCGCCTGGATCGGTGCCGCGCGGCGCGCCCGTGCGGGCCACCGCCAGCCCGGTGACCGCGATCCCTCCGACAACCGCGCTGATCCAGATGGCCCGCTTCACCCGTGCCTCGGCTCCGTGACGCGCGAACGTTAGGAGGCGACGATTGCTGGATTGTTTCTGCGGCGTCAAAGAGCGTGCGGGCGTTTGCGCCCGACTCCTCACGCTCTTCGCCCGGGCCGCGCACCTTTCGGTCGTGCCCCCGACACGAATCGTCGTCCCCGACGACTTCCCGCCGGCTCTCACCGGCACCGCCGCCGAGCTCGCGCTTCGCAAGCTCGGCGAAGTGGCGATCCACACCGAGCGCGGCGCCGATCGAGAAGCTGAGCTGACGCGCCGCGTTCGCGACGCCGAGGTCGTGGTGAACATCCGCGCGCACGCGCGGTTCACGGCCGCGGTGATCGAGTCGTCGCCGAAGCTGCGACTCATCTCCGTCTGGGGGACGGGCACCGACCACATCGATCTCGCCGCCGCGAAAGCGCACGGCGTCACGGTTACGAGCACACCCGGTGTGAATGCAAACGCCGTGGCCGAGCACACGATGGCGCTCATGTTGGCGATCATGCGGCGCATTCCGGCGATGGATGCCGCTGTGCGCGCCGGCCAGTGGCCGCGCGGCATGCTCACGCAGCTCGAAGGGAAGACGCTCGGCATCGTCGGACTCGGCGCGATCGGGACGCGCGTGGCGACGCTCGCGAACGCGTTCGGCGTGGGCTTGCTCGCGTCCACGCTCGACGACGACCGCGGACGTTCGGCCGCCGTCGGTGCGCGTCACGTTTCGATCGACGCATTGATGCGGGAGTCCGACGTCGTGACCCTCCACCTTCGTCTCAGCGAACGCACCGCGGGCTACATCGACCGTGCGCGTCTCGCCTTGATGAAGCCAACGGCATTCCTGATCAACACGGCACGCGCGGCGCTCGTCGATCGGGAGGCGCTGATCGAGGTGTTGCGGGAATCACGGATCGCCGGCGCGGCGCTCGACGTCTTCCATGAAGAGCCGATTTCACCGACCGATCCGTTGCTCGCGCTGCCGAACGTCGTGGTCACTCCGCACGACGCGGGGATGACGACGGAGGTGATCGACCGCGGTCTTGGCCGCGCGGTCCAGAACGTGGAAGCCTTTCTAACCGCTGGCCCACAGCTCCCCCTTGGCTCATGAATGGATTTTCGCGAACCGCGTTTCTCGGCGCGTGCGCCGCTGTGATCATCGGTTGCGGAAGCGGCACCGAACCTTCGCCGTCGATGACCGGGAATTCACGATTCCCGATGTTGGTCAACGAGGGCGGACACATCCTGAGCCCTCTCCGGCTCGTGGTTGTCGTCGCCGCGAACGACAGCCTTCGCGACTCGCTCTTTGCGTTTGCGAAAGCATTACCGGCGAGCCAGTGGTGGCCCCAGGTCGCGACGCCCTTTGGCATCTCGCCAACCGCCACGGCTTTCACGGTCGCGGGCCCGCCGATCGCGGCGGGAACCCAGATGACGCTGGCGGATGTCACCGCGTACGTGCAGGCGGCGGCGATCGATTCAGCCGGATACGCCGCCGACGGGCGCACCATGTACCTGATCTATCTGCCGGCCGGCGTGAGTTGTATCAGCGCCGGCGCGTGCGCCCTGTATCCAGCCTTCCACGTGTCGTTCAGGACGTTCGACGCGTTGGCTGTCGTCGCCAGAAACCAATCGGGGTTTCGCACCATGATGGAAGCCATGACCCTAAATGCGAGTCACGAGATCATCGAGTCCGCGACGGACCCCGAGGTGGACGCATGGAAGTTGGAATCGCCGCTCCATCCGTGGACCGGCAGTCCGTGGGGATTGGACGACGACGCAAACGTCGAGGAAAACGCCGACATGTGCGAGGGCACGAGAATCCTCGACGGCGGATTCTACTATCAACGAATCTTCTCGAATCAAGCCGCGGCGCTCGGTGGCGATCCGTGCGTGCCGGCGATCCCAACGCCGTATTTCAACGTCACGACAAATGGCTGGTATCCGACGACCACCGGCGAAGTCTCCATTCCGATAACCGGATGGTCGGTCGGAACGGTGGCGGACTGGGAACTCGCCTGGGGTTCGGGACCACACACAACGTCGCTCTCCGCGCCTACGGCGTCGATCTCGTGTCCGGACACCGTGTTCCTCACCAGATCAAGTTTCTGCGCTATGAACAACGGGAGAACGGCGATGCTGCACGTCGTGCTTCCCCCCGGGGCAGGATCGCAGACCTATTTCAGCATTCGAGTTTTCAGTTTCCGAATAGACGCCAACGGTCAGACCGGCGGGCCCGGTGAGGACTACACTCATCGCTGGATTTTCGGCGTCTACGTACCCTGACAATTCGATTCAGCGGCGATCGAGCAATCGCTTCACGATTGCCGCCACGTGCAGCTCCGTTGTGTCGAGCACAGGAAGGTCGGCGATCATCGGCGTTCGGAGCAGCAGCGGCAATTCCGTGCCCCCGAGAATGATTCCGTCGACGCGGTCGCGATCGCGCAGGCGCGTGATCAACGCGACGAACTCGCCGCGCGTCGCGTCGCGGAAATCGCCCTTGAGCAGCTCGTCTACGTACCGCGCGTGAACCCACGCGCGCTCCGCCCCGTCGGGCGCGACGACGTCGATGCCGAATCGCGCGAACACGGTCGGGTAGAAATCGGCCTCCATCGTGAACCGGGTCCCGAGGAGGAGGAGACGACGCAGCCCACGCCGCTTGGCTTCGGCGGCGCAGACGTCGACGATGCTGAGCAGCGGCACGGACGCCGCCGCCGCGAGCTCGTCGAACACCATGTGCGGCGTATTCGCCGTCATCGCGATGAAGTCCACTCCCGCGCCGATGAGCCGCCGGATCGATCCGAGCAGATAGTCGGCGAACGCGGCGCGATCCTGTGCGGCGAAGCGAAGGGCCAGCGTCGAGTCGAGGCTGTCGATGACGATCGACGGCGACGAGGTCGGGTCGTGTTTCGCCCAACCGTCGAGGATGCGACGGTAGTAGTCGATCGTGGATTCCGGGCCGAGGCCGCCCACCAGGCCGACGGTGGTCATGATGCCGTTAAATCATAGAGCGCCCTGCTAGCCGCACGACGCGAAGAGGCGAAACGAGCCCGTGAGCGAAGGGGACTCGCCACGCCGCTGTTGCTCAAGGCTCCCGCTCATGCTCAAGCTCGCAGCAGGGCTCACTTCCGGGACCGCGATGCCAAGCGCCAAGAAAGCTCCTAGAACGTAGCGGTTGCGCCGTCTCCCCGGCTAATATCCGTCGCGCCCCCACGCGAACGGAGCTGACCATCCTGAGACCAGTCGCACGATGACCCGCTGGGCCTGGGTCATCGATCAAACCCGCTGCATCGGCTGCCACGCGTGCACCACCGCGTGCAAGTCCGAAAACGAGGTTCCGGTCGGCTCGTTCCGCACGTGGGTGAAGAACGTCGAAGTCGGCACGTTCCCCGACGTGAAGCGGCACTTCGCGGTCCTCCGCTGCAACCACTGTGAAGATCCGCCGTGCGTCGAGGTGTGTCCCGTCACCGCGATGTACCAACGGCCGGACGGATTGGTCGACTTCGACCACGACGCGTGCATCGGGTGCAAGGCGTGCATGCAGGCGTGTCCGTACGACGCGATCTACATGGATCCGGACTCGAACACGGCGGCGAAGTGCAACTTCTGCTCGCACCGCGTGGACGAAGGTCTGCTGCCGGCGTGCGTCGTCGTCTGCCCCGAGGAGGCGCTTCTCTTCGGTGACATGGAGGATCCAACGAGCAAGGTGAGTCGCGCTCTGAAGGAGCACGACGTCACCGTTCGCCGGCCGGAGCAGGGCACGAAACCGCACGCGTTCTACATCGGCGCGCACGACGCGACGCTCGAGCCATTGGCCGCTCGCCACGACGCTACCTATATGTGGTCGGATCGCGGCCCGCGCGACACTCGCGACCGCACGCCGCTGCCGATCTACAACGGCAAACCCGCTGCCCCCGCGCGCGTCGCGTACGACGTGCCGAGGCAGCGCGCATGGGGGTGGCCCGTATCGTCGTACATCTGGACGAAGGGCATCGCGGCCGGCCTTGGAATTCTCACAGGCTTCGCGCAGTACACGAACCTCGGACCCGGCAACCGACTGCTGCGGATCGTCTCGCCGATCTTGGCCCTCGTGTTTCTCGGACTCACCGGCGCGCTCCTGATCGGCGACCTCAAACGTCCCGAGCGTTTTTGGACGATCCTCGTGCGCCCGCAATGGCGCAGCTGGCTGGCGCGCGGCGCGGTGATCATCACGGTGTACGGCGCGGCGCTCGTCGCCTGGCTGGCGTTCGCGGTGGCCGACTCGCACAGCGGGCAGACCCTCCTGGCGCCGGTATTGATCGTCGCCGGTGCCTTTACCGCGGGCTACACCGCGCCGCTTCTCGCGCAGTGCGAAGGGCGCGATCTCTGGCAAAGCAGGCTGCTGTTGCCGCACCTCCTCGTGCACGCACTCGTCGGTGGCCTCGCCGTCGTCATCATCGTCGGCGCGATCTCCGGCCTGCGGCCCGCGGCGCGCCTCGACTACACCTTCGCCGGCGCGGCGCTCGCCACAGGGCTCGTCGCGCTCGCCGACGCGTTCAAGCGACACCACACGACGAACGCGCGTGCGGCCGCGCACACGCTCACGCGCGGCGCGCAGGCGCGGCTTTTCTGGCTGTCGCTCGTGCTCGGCGTCGCGCTCGTAGTGCCGCTCGCGCTCGCCGGTGGAGCATCGCTCGCCGTCGCCGCGGTGCTTGCACTCGGCGGGCTCTGGCTGCACGGCCACGCGTTCGTTCTCGCGGGGCAGGGTCCGCCAATCTCGTGAACGCGACCTCATGACTCGAGAAAGCCTTCACCCGTCCGACCAGGGACGCATGCAGGAAGGGTTCTCCGCCTTCCCGCCCGTCGAGCGGTGGAACGACTGGGTAGAGCGCGGCCGCCGCTACAGCCTCGTGGCGACGACGTGCTTCAACTGCGAGGCCGCGTGCGGGCTCGTGGCGTACGTCGACCAAGAGACGAAAGAAATCCGCAAGTTCGAGGGGAATCCGTACCATCCGGGAAGTCGCGGGCGGAATTGCGCGAAGGGACCGGCGACTCTCAACCAGATCACGGATCCAGAACGCATCCTCTTTCCGCTGCGACGCGCCGGTGCGCGCGGTGAGGGGAAGTGGGAGCGCGTCACGTGGGATGAGGCGCTCGACGATCTCGCCGGCCGCATCCGCCGCGCGATCCAGGCGCGCGAGCCGAACAAGGTCATGTACCACGTCGGCCGGCCGGGCGAAGATGGATACACCGAACGCGTGCTCGCCGCGTGGGGCGTCGACGGCCACAACAGCCACACGAACATTTGCTCGTCGGGCGCGCGCGCTGGCTACGCGTTCTGGATGGGCATGGACCGTCCGAGCCCCGACTACGCCAACGCCAAGTGCATTCTGCTCATCTCGGCGCACCTCGAGAGCGGGCACTATTTCAATCCGCACGCGCAGCGGATCATCGAGGCGAAGCAGAACGGCGCGACGATCGTCGTGATGGATCCGCGCCTCTCCAATACCGCGACGCACGCCGACCATTGGCTGCCGACGTACCCGGGCAGCGAGGTCGACGTGTTGCTGACGATCGCCAACGTGCTGGTTCGGGAGAAGCTCTACGATCGCGAGTTCGTGCGTCGCTGGGTGAATTGGGAAGAATTCCTGCGCGCGACTCTACCAAACGAGCCGCCGACATTCGATCGCTTCGAGCGCGAGCTCGAGCGACTCTACGCTGACTACACGCCGGAGCGCACCGAACGCGAAACTGGCGTGCCGGCTAAGACGATCGTCGAAGTCGCGCGTGCGATCGGCAAGGCCGGATCCGCGTTCAGCGCGCACAACTGGCGTGCGGCAGCGGCCGGAAATCTCGGCGGCTGGATGACGGCGCGGTGTCTGTTCTTTCTCAACGTGCTCACGGGAAGCGTCGGCACCGAGGGCGGTGTCGTGCCGAACTCGTGGACGAAGTTCGTCCCCGCGCCGCACGCGCGACCGCCGCACCCGACGACGTGGAACGAGCTGACGTGGCCCAAGGAGTATCCGCTCGCCTTCTTCGAGATGAGCTTCCTGCTCCCGCACTTCCTGAAGGAAGGACGCGGGTCGCTCGACGTGTACTTCACGCGCGTCTACAACCCGGTGTGGACGAACCCCGACGGCTTCTCGTGGATCGAAGTGCTGCGCGACGAGTCGATGATCGGCCGGCACGCCGCGCTCACGCCGGTGTGGAGCGAGACCGCGTGGTTCGCCGACTACGTGTTGCCGGTCGGACTCGGCAGCGAGCGGCACGACCTCGCGAGCTTCGAGACGCACGCCGGGAGCTGGGTTGGATTTCGGCAGCCGGTCAAGCGAGCGATCGAGGAACGACTCGGCCACGCCGTGACCGACACGCGCGACGTGAATCCGGGCGAGGTGTGGGAGGAGAACGAGTTTTGGATCGAGCTGTCGTGGCGCATCGACCCCGACGGCTCGATGGGAATCCGCAAGCACTTCGAGTCGCCGTACCGCGCGGGCGAAAAGCTGCGTATCGACGAGTACTACCGTTGGATCTTCGAGAACTCGGTGCCGGGGCTGCCTGACGCGGCCGCACGAGAGGGACTCTCGCCGCTCGAGTTCATGCGCAAGTACGCGTCGTTCGAGATTCCCGTCGGCGCGTACGGCCGGCACGAGTCGGAGCTCTCGCCTGAAGAGAACGCCGAGTCGTCGGTCGATGCCGCGACGCAGCGCGTGTTTACAGCCCGCGCACCCGCGCCGACGACGAACATCGTCCCGATGCCCGCGCCTCCGGGCGACGCACAGGGCCGGCGCGCCGCCGGCGTGATGATCGACGGCGTCGCGCGTCGCGGATTTCCGACACCGTCGGGAAAGCTCGAGTTCTACTCGCCGACGCTCGCCGCGTGGGGCTGGCCCGAGCTGGCGATTCCTACCGCGATCGAGAGCCATGTGGCGCCATCCGTGCTCGACGCGAGCGCGGGCGAGGTGGTGCTCGTGCCGACCTTCCGGCTTCCGGTGCTCGTCCATACGAGAACTGGAAATGCAAAATGGCTGAACGAGATCGCCCACTCGAATCCGCTCTGGATTCACACGTCCGACGCCGCGAAGCTCGGCATCGAGCTCGGTGATTTGCTGCGCGTTACCACTGAAATCGGCTACTTCGTCGTGCCGGCATGGGTGACCGAAGGCATTCGGCCCGGTGTGGTCGCGTGCTCACACCACATGGGCCGCTGGCGCGTCGCCGACGATCAGGGCACCGATCGCTGGAGCTCGGCGCTCGTCCGTCTCGAGGAGCGCGGCGACGGACGCTGGCGCATGCGTCGCATGAAAGGCGTCGAGCCGTTCGAGAGCGACGACCGTGATTCGGGCCGAGTGTGGTGGCAGAGCGCGGGCGTCCACCAGAACCTCACGTTCGCCGTTCACCCCGACCCGATCAGCGGCGCGCACGCGTGGCACCAGAAGGTGCGCGTCACGAAAGCGGAGCCGGGAGATCAGGAGGGCGACATCCAAGTCGACACGGCGAGGAGTCACGCGGTCTACAAGGAATGGCTCGCCAAGGCGCGGCCGGCGCCGGGACCGGGAGGAATGCGACGGCCGTACTGGCTCCTGCGCCCGTTGCGGCCGTCGCTCGACGCGTACCGTTTGACGCCTGCGCCCTGAGGCTGGACGTCGTCAGCGCGCGGCGTAGCTTGGTGCGAGCCGAGCCCTTCATCAACGCGCCGCATGTTCATTCGCCATTTCACAGACGCAACCCCCCAGGCCGGCGGCCAATCGGACTTGCGCCGGTTGTTCGCCTACGACCCGGCGCGCTCCGAGCATCTGCTCCGCTTCACGCAGGAAGTGATGCGCGGGCCCGGGCCGTTGTCGCCCGGCGAACGCGAGTTGTTGGCGGCGATGACGTCCACCGAGAACCACTGCCTCTTCTGAATCGGCTCGCACGCGGCGGTCGCCGCGCAGTATCTCGGACGTGAGACCGTCGACCGCGTGCTCGACGGGGGCGACCTCTCTCGCCGCGAGGAAGCGCTTTGGAGCCTCGTGCGATCATCCTGCGACAGCGATGTCACTCGTCGCCACGAAATCGCGTTGGCGGCGACCTCCGTGCTCACGGCCGACGAGATCTACCTGGCGACCATGGTCATCGCCCTGTTCCAGTTCTACAACGCGTTCGTGGACATGAATGGGGTCGAGCCCTTGTCGCCGGAGGGCTACGAAGCGTCGGGCGTTCGGTTGTCGACTCAGGGGTACGCACCGCCGACGAAGTGAGCCGTCGTCCGCCATTGCTTGCGCCGCGTTGACATCGCGGATCTTTGCGCGAGCCCTGCCGTGAGCGGGAGCTTGAGCATGAGCTGTGAGCAACGCAAACGGCGCGGACGTCCCGCTCAGGGCTCATGCTCAAGCTCATGCTCGATGCAGGGCTCGCTCCCGCCGCGGCGATGCTAGTGCTTGCGCGACCGCTCCACCGGCGTCAACGCCTCTAGCCGCTTCCGCACTTCAGCGACTCTCGGCTGCAGTTCCGGCTCCGCATTCTTCCACTGCTCCACGAACGCCCGGTACTGCGCCACCGCCTTCGCGGTATCTCCCTTCGCTTCGTATAGCTCACCGAGACGCCGACGGACGCCCGCGAGATAAACGGGATCCACCTGATCGGAGAACATGTCGAAGAGCGGCGAATCGAGGCGCTCGCCGTACGGCGTCGACAGGAACTTCTCGTAGTTCGCGATCGCCGAGTCGGACTGGTGCGCCGCGTCGAACGCGCGAGCGAGGTTGGCCGGAAGACACACAGCGCACGCCGTGGACGGACCGTCCGGCATCATGTCACCCTTGCGAAACTCGCTCACCGCCTCGGACGGCTTGTTCTCGGCGAGCGCGATCTCCCCAAGAGCTCCATGAAGCTGCGGCTCGTGGACCCGCTTGTACATCGTGTCGCGCACGTCGCGATCGTACTCGGCGAGGACGGCACGGGCCCGCTCCGGATGGCCGAGTCGCGCGTATGTCCGAGCGACGCTGAAGTACGGACGATCATCGACCGCGAAGCCCTTGATCGGCGAACGCGCGAGCACGCCGTCGAGCCGCTCGGTGCCGCGCGGCGATTCGCCGAGCGTCGCGAGCTCGATGCGGATCACGTTCGCGGTATCCGCCACGAGATTGGAGACAGTTCCGAGGGCGGCAGCCTCCGCGGTGCCTTCGGAATAGCAGCGACAGCCCTCGCTTGAGTCGGCCCTGCACCACCGCGAGATCACCGGCCTGGAATGATGCCTGCGGGCGAAGGTCGGCGCGCGGACTTCGACGAATGGTCTCGAGGTAGCGCTGAAGCGAGTCGAGCGCTCCGGCGTGATAGAGCAAGTACGTGCGGACGATCGGCAACGTGGAGTTGTTTGGGAATTCGTGCTCGGCCGCGGTAACGCTCGACTCGGCCTGGGCCCAATGTCCGAGATTCATCTGCGCCCAGGAGATTTCATACATGCCGAGCCCGCGCGCCGCGCCGGTCGCCTTGGCGAACGTGGACTCGGCGAGCGCCTGTTGGCGACGCCACAAGTACAAGAGGGCGAGGTTCACCGGAGCCGTCGGGTCCCCGCGTCGCACGAGACCCTCGTATAGCGCGGCGCCCTTGGCCCGGTCGGCGCCCCCGATCCGGCTGTAGTAATACGCCTCCTCGTAATCGCGCTCGTTCGCGGAGAGATGGTCGCGGTGGCGGTGCGCCTCCTCGAGCGCGGCGTTCACCTCTGAGACCGGGTGCCCTCCGTTTCCGAGGGCCGCCCCCATCTTGCGCCACGCCATGGCGAAGTTGCTGTCGATCGCCACCGCCTCGCGGAACTTCGCGATGGCGTTCGGCCAATCGGCGAGCACGTCGTGGTACCGCGCGCCTTCGCTGTACTTGCGCAATGCATCGAGCGACGTCGTCGTGACCTCCGCCAACGGCGCCGCTTCTTGCACGCTCTTGAGCGATTCGCCGGCCTTTCCGCGCAGGTCGCGGCTCAGTCGGTCGGTGGCGTCGATCAGTCCCTTGGGACCGTCGCCCGTTTCGCGCGATGACCACAGCTCGGTGCCGGAGTCCGCGGTCACGAGCCGAAGCACGACGATGTAGCCGCTGCCCACGCCAGTTATGTCGCCGTCGACGATCGCCTTCGCGCCGACTCGCGGGGCCACCTCGCGGGCGAGGGCGAGGTCAACGCGCGAGAGCGGCGGCTTCTCCATCAACTGAAGCGCCTGTCCGATCGCCCCGGTTGACATCAGCGAAAGGACGGACGACTGCGACAGCCCCGCGCGGACCGCGTCACTCACTACGCGGCCGAGCGACGTGTCGGCATTGGTGACGTGGAAGTCGGTGATGAGGAGCGGCTCTTTCGATTTGAGCTTACCCGACGCGACGAGGCTCCCGAACGGCCCAACGCCCATCGCGCGCAAACTCATGAAGCCGGCGATGCTCAGCACGAACACGCCGAGCGCGTACGCGCCGCCTCTCGCCGTGCGATACCAGCTGACGTGCGGTGCCGCCCTGAGCGCGATCGTCGCCATCGTGCCTTGCATGGCGCTCGGCGTGCCGCCCGGCGTGAACGTCGGCGTCGCCGTGACGGCGCGTCGCGTGACACGCTGGACGTAGCCGGTCCACAGAATCACCGGCAGCCCGAGCGCCATCAGGATGAGTGACCCTGGGAACACCCAGTCGGGCAAGCCGATGCCGACGATCGCCGCCTTCGCGAGAATCGCGACGGCGATGAAAGCGGCCGCGTAGATCGCGAGCGCCTTGCGAAGCATGCCGGGCCCGCCGAGGAGCACCGGCGGCATCGCCTGCATCCCACTGCCGCTGGTGATCTGCTCGAGCAGGCGCACGATTTCAGTCGCGCTCTGCGGCCGATCCTTCGGATCCTTCCCCAGACACCGCATCACGAGCTCGGCGAGCGGCGCCGGCACGTCGGGTCGAAGCTCGGCGATCTGCCGTGGCACTTCGCCCATGTGCGCGGCGAGCATGCGCTGCGCGGTACGGTCGGCGAAGACCGGCTTCCCCGCGAGCAGCTCGTACGCCATCGCGCCGAGCGAGTAGATGTCGGCGCGATGGTCGATGTCGGGATCGCCCGCGGCCTGCTCGGGCGCCATGTACGCCGGCGTTCCGATCGACGTGCCGATTTGCGTGAGCGTCGCGTCCGGCGCCGACGTGCGCGCCGCGCTGATCGCCTTCGCGATGCCGAAGTCGGTGACGACCGCGGTCCCTTCGGACAGCAGCACGTTGTCCGGCTTGATGTCGCGATGGACGACGCCCTGCCGATGCGCGTATGCGAGCGCCTTCGACACGTCGCGCAACACCCCGATGACCTCGGTCGCGCCCAGCGGTCCTCGCCCGAGCCGCGCCCGAAGCGACTCGCCATCGACGAAGGGCATCGTGTAGAACGGCAGCCCCTCGATGTCGCCGGCCGAGAGAACCGGAACGATGTTCGCCTGTTGCAGCGCGGCGGCCGTCTGGATCTCGCGCTCGAAGCGGCTCACCGACAGTCCCTGCGCCAGCTCGGGCGACAGGACCTTGATCGCGACCTTGCGCTTGAGTCGGAGCTCCTCGGCTTCGAAGACGCGGCTCATGCCGCCGCCTCCGAGCTCGCGCTCGAGGCTGTAGGTATCGCCGAGAGTTTTTTGGAGCTGTGCCCGCAGATCCGAAATCAGTGGGGCCTCATCGTCGAGGGCCGGGGGTCACGGGGGGAGGGATAGGGGAAGGTACGGCCTGGTGACCAACGACGCGAGACGGCGCGCGGCGGTTTGCTCAGTGCTCCCGCTCAAGCTCATGCTCGAGGCAGGGCTCGCTTCCGCCTCGGCGATGCTCGATCGGCGCCCGATACCAAACCGTCGACCTGTCTAAGTGCCCGCGGTCTCCGACTCGCACTTCGCGTTCGCGTACCCGGACCTGAACGGCGTCACCGTTCCAGCCGCCGGATCGAACTTGTGGCGCCATATGCACGCCGTGTCGTTCGCGAGCAGGTGGATCGAGATCGACGGTTGCGCGGACGTCGTCCGAACGAAGTGGATGTCGTCGACCGGCGGGATGAGCGGATAGAATTCGCCCGGGCTCAACGTCTGCTCCTTGGCGACCTCGAGCCGCGCGCGCTTCTCGTCGTAGCCGTCGTCGAGGCGGCGATAGACGGTCTCGTGCTGTTCGCCTTTGTAGATGCCGACGAGTCCCCACGCGAGATGGTCGTGCACGGGAGTCGCCGCGCCCGGCGGAACGACGAGCGCGAAAAGGCAGAGCGAGCCATCCTCGGCTCGGTAGAGCGCGTACTGGCCGATGCCGTCGCCCATCCGGCTCGCGGCGTCCCCGTGCGTGTACTCATCCGGCAGCCAACCGTCACTCGCCAGCAACGTGGCGAAAGCCGGCTTGAGCCTCTCGATGCGCTCGGCTGTGTCGTCGAGCTCCGCGTGCCGACGTACCTCGTCGATCAGTCCCCGGATCGCCGGGGCGTCGACGAGAAATCCGAACGTGTCGTGCTCGTTCCAGTGATGCTGATTGCACATTGGGAAGGCCTCGCTCGCCGAAACAGCGCCGTGCCGACCACTGCCTTGGATCGGGAACGGCGCATGAATGCATCCATGCTAGGCCGCTCACGCGACCGGTCGCAAGGAGCGCGCATGGATTTGCCGGGCTCGTCGTACCTTCTCTCTCTCGCCGTGGTGTCGACGACCTACGTCGGATTCTCGGCGTTGCTTGTCGGCCTGCGCCAGGCGAAGGGGAGCCATCTCACCGCCTTCGATGCCTACTTCACCCAGACGTTCATCCAAGTGGGGTTCATCGTCACGGTGAGCGGCCTGGTTCCATCGCTCGTCGTGCTCTGGGGCTTGTCGCCGAGCGTGGTGTGGCGCGTCTCGAGCGCGATCGCGGCCGTTCCCATTCTGTCATTCGCCATCACGCTGCCCGCTCGGCGCCGGGCCGCCACCGGGATGCCCGTGCCCGTGTTCGTGAAGATCCTGATCTCCATTCAGGCCGCGGCCGGGACGGCGTTGGCGATGAGCGCGATGGTCCCGTCGCTCGCGCAGGCCGGCGCGATCTACGCGACCGCTGTGACCCTGGTGCTCGTCTCGTCGGGAGTGGCGTATTTGCTCGCGCTCGAACTGATTCGCCCAGAAATCGCGCAGCGCGATTAGCCGTTTCTTGCGTCGTCTAGCGCTCGTCACGGCGGGAAGGGCCGCGATGAAACAGACATCGCGGCTCCCGACCGGCGAATGGCCCGCCGCGCGGCGAGGCCTACTGGCGATGATACGTGAGCCCCGCGCGCTGCGCCTGCTCGACCGCGATCACCATGCCCGGCACGAGACTGATTCCCGGGATGATGTTCGCCTTGAGGTCCTCGTAAACGGTCTTGGAATCGAGCCCGCGTTTCGCGGCGAGCAGCCCCGAGAAGATCTCGAGCGCGTTGTTGCAGACGATGAGCGTTGCGCCGCGCTTCTGGAGCGACTCGAGGCTGGCGCCGGGGAGCGCCATGCCGAGGATCGTCGGTGAGTTGCGCCAGGGGTTCTTCAACGCCGGCTTGCCGGTGGCCGGGTCGTTCTCCTGGAGGAATTCACCGAGCTGATACTTCGACCATGCCGCGTCGGTGAGCGCGAAGAAGGTCGTGCCGCCGTAGAACGTGAGCACCGCGTTGACGTCGGCGTCCTTCACGCCGAAGGCCTTGTTGTACGTCTCGTAGTACTCGAACACGTGGACGAGGGCGATTCCGCCGTTCGGCGACGGATTGTCGAAGAATTGCTTGTGCTTCGCCTTGAGCCCGTCGAGCCAGCGGTTGGTGGGCTGAATGGGCGCGGTCGCGGACGCGACGGAATACTGCGCGTGGGCCTGCGTCGGACGCGCGACGATCGAGAGGGCGCCCGATACGACGGCGAATAAGGCGGGCGTGACCGAGCGGCGGATGCGGGTGGGATTCAACATTGTGATGTTTCTCCGGATGAGTCGGGTCGTGTGAGCGAACGGTCTTTCGTTCGCTCCCTTGCGCCTTAAACTCCGTGAAGTCGGGTATGAACCGGACATTGCTGAACACGACAAGCATTAGTGTTCAAATATGAATACACACATGTTTTCGGATACGTTATCCACGCTCATGCGGGAGCTGGTCGCCGGGTCGCCCGACCCGCGCCATTCCACGTACATGCTGAATCGTGGCGATCGAGGACTCCTCGATTCGCTCGACAACGTCTCCGCCGAGGCGGCGTCCGCGCCGAATGCAGGCGGCGCGTCGATCGCCGCGCACGCCGATCATCTACGCTACGGCATCGCGCTTTTGAATCGATGGGCGAGCGGCGAGGCCGAGCCGTGGAAGGACGCGGACTGGACCAGGAGCTGGAAGAAGGGCGTCGTCACTGAAGCCGAGTGGCGAGCGTTGCGCGACGATCTGCGACGCGAATCCGAGGCGTGGGTCGAGGCGATCGCGGTGCCGCGCGACGTTCAACCTCGGGAGCTCGCCTGGATCGCCGGAAGCGTGGCGCATCTCGCCTATCATCTCGGCGCCATACGACAGATCGATCGCGCCGCGAGGGGACCGACAGCGGAGGACGAGAGGCGAGCCGAGGAGATGCTGAAGAACGAGAAGTGAGAGGGTCGGCTGCCCCGGCCGCTAAGGTTTCACGTTCGCCGGTCGTCGTGCACCGAGGTACTCGACGCCGCCCTTCATCACCCAGCGAACGCGCTCCAACTCCGATACGTCCGCCAGCGGATCGCCGTCCACCGCGATGAGATCGGCGTAGTAGCCCGGCGCCACGCGGCCCACCTTGTCGGACCAACCGAGCAGGTCGGCTGCGTTGACGGTGGCCATTCGGATCGCATCGGCCGGCGACATGCCGATGTGTTTCACCAGGAGCGCAAACTGCTTGGCGTTCTGGCCATGCGGATACACGCCCGCGTCCGTCCCGAACGCGAGCTTCACGCCCGCCTTGAAGGCGCGCGTCCAATTCACGTCCTGTTGGCCGCGCAGCCATTTCTCCTTGTCGATGATCTTGGGAGGCAGCCCCAGATCGGCGCCGTGCTCGAGGATGTAGACGTCGGTGTAGATGTCCGGTACGAGGAACGTGCCCTTAGCCGTCATGAGATGGACGGTCTCCTCGTCGACCAGGCCGCCGTGCTCGACGCTCGCCACCCCGGCCTTCACGGCGCGTTTGATCGCCTCGGTTCCGTGCGCGTGTGCGGCGACCTTTCGCCCCCACATCGCCGCCTCGGCGACGAGCGCATTCAACTCCTCCTGCGAGTACTGCGGTGCGCCCGCCGACTCCTCCTCCGACAACACTCCGGCGCCGGCCAGGACTTTGATCACGTCGGCGCCGCGTTTCACGTTCTCGCGCACACGCTTTCGAATCTCGTCCACGCCATCGGCGATGCCGGAGAATCCTTCGACCTTCACGTACGGCGAGAAGCCATTCAGATCGCCGTGGCCGCCGGTGGCGCTGATCGCGAGCGTGGCGACGAGCATGCGCGGACCGGGGACGGTGCCGTCGTTGATGGCGTCGCGCAGCGCGATGTCGATGTATTCCGACGACCCGACGTCGCGCACCGTCGTGAACCCTGCCTCGAGCGTGTGCTTGGCGTATGTCGGCGCGCGCACCGCGTTGTCGATCGGGCTGCGGCGAAAGAGATCGGTGTAGTAGTCGCCGCTCTGCATCGACAGGTGCGTGTGAACGTCGATGAGCCCGGGCAGGAGCGTCGCGCCGCCCAAGTCGATCGTGCGCGTCCCCGGTGGGATCGCCAGCCCGCTGCCGACCTGTGTGACGCGATCGCCCTCGATCAGGACGACGGCATTGTCGACTCGCCTGCCGGAGACGACGTCGATCATGTGCGCGGCGCGAATCGCCAACCGTTCGGGCGCGACCGGCCGCTGCGCCGGCGCCGAAGTGAAGGCGCCGACCAGCGCCGCGGCCGCGAGAGTGGTTCGACGGAGACGATCGTTCATGTGTAGGGACTCCGTTGTAGTTGACTAGACGGCGGGCCGCCGCTCGCCGTGCCGTGTCGCCTGCTCGAACGCGTGCGCGATCTGCAGCACGCTCCAATCGCCGCGATGCCGCCCGACGATCTGAAGCCCCACCGGCAGCCCGCTCGCGCTGAATCCCGCCGGAACCGAGATCGCCGGATTCGACATGAACGTGACGTACCAGCAGGAGCGCATCCAGTCGATGTAGGTCGGCATCGCGACGCCGGCGATCGACGTCGGATACTCCGTCGTGCTGTCGAACGGCTCGACCTGCGTCACCGGCAGCACGAAGTACTCGTACTTCTGGAAGAACTCCGTCGTATCGTGATAGAGCTTCGCCTGACGCGCCAACGCGCGAGCGACGTCCGCCGCGGTGTTCCGCTCGGCTTCGGCGATCTCCCATTTCACGGTGGCCTTTACGAGGTCCGGGTGCTGGCGCGCCAGCGCCGCGTAGCTCGAGTGATATGACAGATGTCGGATGATCGGAAAGGCCTCGTCTACGCCGGTAAAATCGGGCTCGGCGTCCTCGACCACGCAGCCGAGTTGCTCGAAAGCATGGCGATTGGCGTTGACGACGCGCGTGATCTCCGGCTCGAACGGCAGCCCGCCGAGGTTCTTGAACCACGCGACGCGGACGCCCTTGAACGATCGGGCGAGGGAAGCGCGAAAGCGCGCGGGATCTTCGTCGATCGTCAGCGGATCGGCGGCGAGCGGTCCGGCGATCGCGCTCAGGAAGAGCGCGACGTCCGCGACCGTGCGCGCCATCGGCCCGCTCGTCGAGAGCGGCGACCAGTTGCCGTCCTCGTGCGGCACGCGCCCCGGCGACGGCCTGAAGCCGACGACGTTGTTCCACGCCGCGGGATTGCGCAGCGATCCGCCCGTATCGCTGCCGTCGGCGATCGGTACCATCCCCATCGTGAGCGATGCCGCGGCGCCACCGCTGCTCCCGCCCACCGTCTTCGCGAGGTTGTAGGGATTGTGCGTCGCGCCGAACACCGGGTTGAACGTGTTCGACCCGGCGCCGAACTCCGGCGTGTTCGTCTTGCCGAGCGTGATCGCGCCGGCCGCGCGGATGCGCGTGACGATGAGCGCGTCCTTCGTGGGGACGTTGTCCTTATAGAAGGGTGAGCCGAACGTCGTGCGGATGCCGGCGGTGGGAACGAGATCCTTGTGCGCGACCGGCAGCCCGTGCAGCGGACCGAGCGGACGGCCGTGAGCCTGCTCCTCGTCGGCCTTCGCGGCGTCGGCCATCGCTCGATCGGCGACGAGCGTGACAATCGCGTTGATCTTCGGATTGACACGCTCGATACGCGCGAGATGCGCGGACATGACGTCGCGCGCCGAGACCTGCTTCTGGCGGATGCGGCGCGCGAGCTCTATCGCCGTGAGCGTACAGAGCTCGTCACTCGGATTCGACAGTGGCGAGGCGACTGACGTGGCAGGGAAGTGCTCCGGCATCGGATCTTCGCGTTGAAGCGTGGGGAAAACGCCGCCAAGAGCGGCGGCGCCGAGGAGTTGGTTGAAGGTGCGACGGTCGATGGGATCCGGCATCGGAGGAAGGGTGGTGGCGGCGCGGAAGGTACGGCGCCCTCCGGCCGTGCGCCAACGCGCGGCGAACCCGGTGGCGCGGGGAACGCGGTGATTCCTCGACCGAAGGCACGGGCGCTGCGACGCCGTACGAGCCACACTGGGGGGAGGTGCCCATGTCCGCCGTTCCGTTCACAATCGACGTCCCGCAAGCGGTGCCGCAGTTCGCGCTAGCGGCTCAGCGACATGACGTACACGTCACTCTCGTCGGCCGCCAGCGTGACGTATAAACGTCGGCCGTCGGTCGCGAAATCCCAGCGACTGATGCGGTGGGCCGGGTCGTCGCGCAGCAGCGGGCGCGGCGTCCCGCCGCCGATGGGGACCTCGTACACGGTGTACTGACGCGACTCCGGATTCTGCGCCATCACGTACATGACGCTCGGATCTGTTCCGAATGCGACGTAGGTCGCGAGCTCGTGCGGCTGAAGATCGAACACCATGTGATCGTTGCGGCCGTCAATCGACATCACGCGGGCCGTGCCGCCGATATACGACGACGAGTTGGCCAGAACCGTCGAGTAGCCGAGCCATTTGCCGTCGGCGGAGAGCCGAAGCCAGGCGCCCGACACCGTCGGCGGCGTGATCCGATGCATGTTCGTCCACCGGCCGCTCGCATCCTTGTCGAATACGACGTCGTATGCGTGGCTCGATCCACGCAGCGGCCCGAGGGACGCGAACAGATGCTGGCCGTCTTTCGAGACTATGGGCTGGAACAGCTCGATCCGCTCGTGCGTGAGTTGTTGCTCGTCGCTGCCATCCACGCCGATCGAATAGAGCTCGCGATGGCCGTCGCGGTTCGAATGAAACAGCAGCCGGCGATCGTCCGCCGACCACGACGGGCCGAAATCGTTGGCCGGACTCGTCGTCACTTGCACCGGCTCCCCGCCATCAACCCCGACGCGATAAATGTCAGCGTTGCCACGGCGATCGGAGTCGTACGCAAGCGACCTGCCGTCGTGCGAAAGCGAGAGGGACTCGATGCGCTGGTTGTCATTGGTGATCTGCCGCGCAGTCGCGGTGGAGGCGACGCCGTTCCCGCGCGACAAGTCGACGGACCAGATGTTGGACCGATTGCGCACGACGTCGTACGCCGCGTTGACTCCGTCGGCGCTGAGCGTCACGCGTCGCGCCGAGAGGCCAGTCGTGATGCGGAGCGGCAAACCGCGCGCCCGTCCGTCGGCCGTCAGCGGCTGTTGATAGACGTCGAGCGGACCCTCGCGGCTGGAGATGAACAGAATCGACTTTCCATCGGGCGCCCACACCGGGCTCAGGTTCACGACGTTGTCCGGCTCGACGACGGTCACCATGCCGCTTGCGACCTCGACGACCTTGAGCGGTGCCGACGACAGATTGTCGAGCCTCGGTTGTATGCCGTCGACGAAAACCAGCTTTGTGCCATTCGGCGACCACGCGAGCGAGTGCAACGTTTCGCCCGCCACCAATCGGCGAGCATCGCCGCCGCCGGTCGGCTTCACGAAAACCCCTTCCGCGTTCGCGTACGCGACGCGCGATCCGTCCGGCGACCACACGACGTCGGTGATGGGCGCTGTCGGCGTCTCCACGAGCAGTTTGGGCGAACCACCCGTCGCGGCAACCGCATACGCGGCGCTGTTCGCGACGAATACGATCTGTGATCCGTCGGGCGACCAGTTCGGTCGCGAATGCTCGCCGCTGATCGAGCCGCTCACGTCCACCGAGCGCTCGCCGGCGATCTGTCGAACAAGAATATGAAAGCTGCCGGGCGTGCCGGACATGTACGCGACGAACTTGCCGTCTGGGGAGATCGCCGGATCGATCTCCAACGCCGACGTCGTGGCGACGGGCGTGACCCGCCCGGGTCGCACGGCGCGTGTCGTGCCGTTGCGAACGAAGAACGTCGCGACGGCGGCCGCCGCGACGACCAGCATCACTCCGCCGGCGATCAACAGCCCTCGTCGACCGGCGCGACCGGTCGCGTTCACGGCGGACATCCGCGCGCCAGTCGGCTGGCTACCGCCTGTCGGCGTCCCGATCGCGTCGAGCGCCGCGAGCACTTCGGAGGCGGACTGCGGTCGATCGCCCGGCCGCTTCTCGAGACACTTCATGATCAGCGCGCCGAGCGCCGGCGACACGGCGGGGCGCCGCTTCGCGATCGACTCCGGTTGCTCTTGGACCTGCGCCGCGAGCGTTTGCGGCGCCGGCCGTCCGGCGAATGGACTCGATCCGGCGAGCATCTCGTAGGCGACGCAGCCGAACGAGTAGAGGTCGGCGCGATGGTCGACTTGCGGGTCGGCGCTCGCCTGTTCCGGCGACATGTATGCCGGCGTGCCCAGGGCGATGCCCAACGACGTCAACGTATGTTTGTCGGCGTCTTGACCGGCGACGTCGAGCGCTTTCGCTACGCCAAAATCAGTGACGACCGCCACGCCGCCTGACAGAATGATGTTGTCCGGCTTGATGTCGCGGTGCACGACGCCCTCGCCGTGCGCGTACGCGAGTGCGGAGGCGACGTCGCGCAGGACGTGCAGCGTGTCGCCGACGGACAGCTCGCCGCCTTTCACCAGCCGTTCGCGCAACGACTCGCCCTTCACGAACGGCATCGTGTAGTACGGCAGCCCGTCGATGTCGCCCGCGGCGAGGAGCGGGACGATGTGCGGGTGTTGGAGCGCCGCCGCCAGCCGGATCTCGCGCTTGAATCGATCGATCGACACCGCCCCCATCGCATCGGGCGGCACGATCTTCACGACGATGCGCCGGCCGAGCGCCGTCTCGGTGGCGACGAAGACGCGCGACATGCCGCCGCCGCCGAGTTCGCGCTCGACGCCGTACGCGCTACCCAGCGCGGATTGAATTTGTTCGCGAAGCTCCAAGCGTCCCTGGGGGAGGGAAAGGGCGGGTGAACGGAAGTTCGGCGTCGCGAGGGCGGGGCGTCAAGCGCCAACTGACAATCAGCATCGCGTGATTCGACGCAAGTGCCCATTTTCATTGCTATGGGCACCGACACGCGAGTCCAGCTCGAGCTGGCATCGAGGTGGCAACGCTTCCTCGGCCAGATGATCGACAGCGTCTTCGCCGGTCTTCCGATGGCGATGCGGCCGACCATCGTGAATCACGTTCCGTCGCTGACCGGCGTCTGGGTGGCCATTGCCATGTCGTGGATGCTGCTCTATCTGGCCTTCTGCGACGGGCTTCACGGCGGCCAGAGCTTCGCGAAACAATGGCTGGGGATGCGCGTCGTCGACGCGAAGACCGCCGAGCCGTGCACGTGGGGCGATTCGTTCATCCGCAACCTGTTCTCGATCCTCGGACCGATCGACGCGCTCTTCATTTTCGGCGAGGACCACCAGCGACTCGGCGACAAGGTCGCCGGGACGGTCGTCATCGTGGCCGACTAGGTCCGGTCCACCGGTCCACCGGTCCACCGGTCATTACCTCAACACTTGATGTAATCGCCGCCGTGCTTTATCGTGCGGCATGACGACCCGCGAACTCGACCTGCTGCAGGGCACGCTCGACGTGCTCGTGTTGCGCGCGCTCTCCTGGGGGCCGGTGCACGGGTACGGCGTCGCGCGATTTATTCGTGACGGATCCACCGGCAGCTTCAAAGTTCTCGACGGCGCGCTCTACACGGCGCTCCACCGCATGGAAGAACGCGGCTGGGTCACGTCGGAGTGGGGGGCGTCGGACAAGAAAAAGCGCGCGAAGTTCTATCGTCTTACCGCCGCGGGCCGCCGAGCGTTGCGCGCCGAAACAGAAACCTGGAACGACTACGCGGCCGCCGTCGCGCGCGTGATGGTTGCCGTTCCCGTCGCGCCCGAGCCATGACTGCCTCTCGCTGGTACCGCTACCTCCGGTTCTGGCGCCGCGACGTGCGCGCCGACATCGACGACGAGCTGCGTTTTCATTTCGAGGCTCGGATCGAAGAACTGGTCGGCCAGGGAGCCACGCCGGAAGGCGCCCGCGCGCAGGCGGTCGCCGAATTCGGGAACGTCGACGAGGTACGGCGCGGGCTGCACGAGATCGACGACCGGCTCGCGCGCCGCCGCGATCGCCTCGAGTGGTTCGACGCGCTGCGTCAGGACGTCGTGTACGCCGTGCGGTCGTTGCGCCGTACGCCGGCGGTGTCGCTCACCATCATCGTGACGCTGGCTCTCGGGCTCGGCGTGAACGCGGCGATGTTCTCGCTGCTCGACACCGTCTTCTTCCGTCCTCCCGCCGGCGTTGCACGTCCGAACGAAATCGAGCGGCTGTGGTTCTACTATCGCTTCAGGGACGGTTCGAAGTTCGCGGAATGGTTCGACTATACCTCGTACGAGGCAGCAGTGGCCTCGATGTCGGGCAGGGCGGAGATGGCCGTCTATCGCGGCCCCGATCGAATCGCGCTCGCTCCCGGCGACGATCCTCCGATGGCGTCGGTCGAAGGCGCGAGCGCTTCGTACTTTCGCGTGCTCGGATTGCGGCCGGCACTCGGGCGCTTCTATACGACTGAAGAAGACGCGCT
The DNA here is from genome assembly GCA_963757185.1 of uncultured Gemmatimonadaceae bacterium. Classification (GTDB taxonomy): domain Bacteria; phylum Gemmatimonadota; class Gemmatimonadetes; order Gemmatimonadales; family Gemmatimonadaceae; genus JAQBQB01. The sequence continues at coordinate 497,090 of CAVWQI010000009.1, read as the reverse complement.
CGAGTCGCCGGCACCCGTCGCCGTCGTCAGCGATGCGTTCTGGAAGCGCGAGCTGGACGGCGACACGCGCGCCGTTGGGCGGACCATCAAACTCGGCACCAAGCCGTACACCGTCGATCGGCGTCATGCCGCCGGGGTTCAGCGGCGTCGATCTGGATGCCGTCGACGTCTGGCGCCCACTTGCGTCTTCGTTCACGGCGCGTTCGACGCCCTGGTACCGCGATGCGAACGTCAATGGCTTCCAGGTCGTTCTTCGCCCGACGACCGCCGCGAACCCGCGAGAGCTCGAGCAACGTCTCACGGCGCGCCTGCGCGTCGGAACGCGGCTGGCCGCCGACACGAATGGCGTGGCGAGGTTCGGATCGATCAACCGCGCGCGCGGCCCCGGCGACCTCGACGCAAGCATGCGAGTCGCGACGCGGCTGGCGGGCGTTGCGATCATCGTTCTCATCATCGCCTGCGCGAACGTGACAAACCTGCTCCTCGCGCGGGCGGTTCGTCGCCGCCGGGAGATCGCGATTCGCTTGTCGCTCGGCGTCTCGAGACGGCGGCTCGTGCGCATGCTGGTGACGGAAAGCGCATTGCTCGCCGTGATCGCGGCGCTCGCCGCCGTCGCGGCGACGTGGTGGGGCGGCGCGCTTCTGCGCCGCCTGCTCATGCCCGAGGTGCATTGGGCGACCGCGCCCGTCGAATGGCGCGTGGTCGCGTTCGGACTCGCTGTAGCGCTGGCGGCGGGCGCGGTGGCCGGATTGGTGCCCGCGCTGCAATCGCTGTCGGTAGACCTCGCGAACTCGCTCAAATCGGGCGTCGGCAACGACACGAGCCACCGATCGCGCATCCGTTCGTCGCTGATCGTCGTGCAAGCGGCGCTGTCGGTCGTGCTGCTCGTCGGCGCCGGTTTGTTCGTGCGAAGCTTGAACAAGGTGGAATCACTCGACACCGGCTTCGCGATCGATCGTCTCGCGTTCGTCTGGCTGCGGACCGCCCCCGTCGACTCGGCGGACGACGTCGCACGCGGCGCCCGGCTCGCCTCGCTGCAATCCAGGCTCGAGCACGTGCCCGGTGTCGAGCGCGTCGCCTTCACTTCGATGCGCCCAAAGAGCGGATTCCAAACCGAGATCTACTATCCTGACGCCGACACGCTCGCTCACAAGAAGCCGATCGGATTCTTCACGGCCGTTTCGCCGGGTTTCTTCGACGCGACCGGGACTCGACTCGTGCGCGGACGCGACTTTGCGCCGCGGCGGCCCGGAGAACCTCCGCCGCTGATCGTGAACGAGGCCATGGCGCGCGCTCTCTGGCCCGGGCAGGACCCGATCGGTCGCTGTGTGCATTTCTCGGCGCCGACCGCCCCCTGTTCCATGATCGTCGGTGTTGCGCAAACGGCGATGCTGCTGCAGGTCACCGAGGAGCCCGAGCCGCGTTTCTACGTGCAGGCCGACAACGCGTCGTTTCGTTCGTATAACGATCGCTGCGATCGTCCTGCGTGTCCGGCCGCGGGAGGCGAGTGCCGCGATGATGGCGGTGCGCGCGATTCTCCGTGCGGAATTTCCCGGGCGTGCGAACCGACGCGACAACGATGACGGCGTCGATGGAACCGGAATACCGGCCGTGGAAGCTCGGTGCGACGCTGTTCACTCTCTTCGGGATTCTCGCGCTGATCGTCGCCGCGATCGGCGTATACAGCAGCGTGTCGTACGCCGTGAGCCAGCGCACGCACGAATTCGGAGTGCGCGTCGCGCTCGGCGCGACGACTCGCAACGTGCTGACCCACGTGCTCGGAGGCGGTTTGCGGATCGTGGCGGTCGGCGTCGTCCTCGGGATCGTCCTCGCGCTGGCGGGCGGCCGATTGGTCGCGTCGCTCCTCTACGGCATTTCGGCGAGCGACCCGGTCGCGATGGTCGTCGCGGCGAGCGCGTTGATGGTCATCGCCGCGATCGCGTCGCTGGCGCCGGCTTGGCGCGCCGCCAAGTCGGACCCCGTGTCGGCGCTGCGAGCCGACTGAACCTCCGCCGACGCACCGCGCCTACGATCGGCGGCGGTGATAGTAGAGGTCGTACGACGTCGCCCACGTCGAGCCGCCATCCTTCGACAGTTCGCCGTGTTGGCGCACGGTGCTGTCGTTCACCGGCGTGAACGTGAGCCGCTGAGTCGGCTGGCCCGGCGCCGGCGCCGACGGTCGCGCGAGGAGCGACAATGACCCGTCGTGCCACTCGCTCTCACGATACTCGGTAACCGCGCCGCCCTGTCCGACCCAATACTGCTGCCATTGTTTGGTGACGGGGTTGAACGCGTTGAGACTCTTGCCCGTGGTACCGTTCGACGCGGTCCAGTTCTCGAGCAGGCCGCACCCGCCGGCCATCGTTTGCACGCTGCTCGACCCGACGACGTGTCCATCGGGCGTCGCGACTTCCCACTCGCCGACCCAGAAGTCGAAGCGGTGCCGATCCGGATTTCCCGCGCATGGGGCCGGCGGCGGCCCGCTTGGTGGACTCGTTTGACCCGGGGCGACCGCGCGCGAGGGCGACCAGAGCGACAAGCGTGGCGAATCGGCCGAACGGCAGCATACGATCTCCATGCTGGTGGATGCCGTCGCATTCTACGCCGCGAGCTCGGCGGGGCCACGCTCCGAGCGAAAGGCTTACAAGACTCGCGGGTTTCGCTTACGGATCGGAGTGGACCGGTGGACCGGTGGACCGGTGGACCGGTGGACCGATAGACTTCGACACGTCGCCCAATCTCGATTCTATGACTGGCCAGCTCCGTATCCTCACGCTTCGCGTTTCCGCCGCTCTCCTTCTCGGCGCTTGTCGCGGCAACGAGAAGCCGGCGATGTCGATGGCTGAGATCAAGATCCCGCCCGGCGCCAACTACACCGCCGCCGACGTGCGCTTCATGCAGGGGATGATCCACCACCACGCTCAGGCGTTGAAGATGGTGGCGATGGCGCCGACGCACGGGGCCGGGCCATCGGTGCAACTGCTCTGCAAGAAGATCGACGTCTCGCAGAAGGACGAGATCGCGACGATGTCGACCTGGCTCAAGGATCGAAAGCAGGTCGTCCCCGACCCGAACGATCCGCATCCGATGATGATGCCCGGGATGCTCACGGACGCCCAGCTCGCGGCGCTCGATCAGGCGCGCGACACGACGTTCGACCGGCTCTTTCTCACGGACATGATCCAGCACCACGAGGGCGCGATCAAGATGGTCGCGGATCTGTTCGCCACGCCGGGCGCGGGCCAGGCGTCGGAGATGTTCCGCTTCGCGTCGGACGTCGACACGGACCAGCGAGGAGAGATTCAGCGAATGCGGGCCATGCTGGCGTCACCAACGCACAGCGTGACCGCGCCCGCTCAGTAACTCAACGGCGCGGGCGAGTTCCGCTCGGGACTGAAGGCGGTCCGGGCCGCGTTCCGCTCGGAACCGAAGCGGATCCTGGCGGTCGCGGTGCACTTGGCACCGGCGGAGCGGAAGGTGGGACTGGCGGCACCGCCGGCCGCGTTCCGCTCGTCCCGGGCGGCATTCCCGGTCGCGTCCCACTCGGCACGGACGCTGAGCCCGGCGGCGCCGCGGCGGCGGCGATCGCGGGGTTGGTGCTCACCGGCGAGACACCCGCAGCGGGCGTCGTCGCCTTGGCGTCTCCCGGAACGAATACGTCGACGGAGAACGTGAAGGAGCGCTGCTCGCCAGGCTCCAACGCGCCGACGTTCACGACCTGTCGTGCGACCTCTTCGCCCTTGTCGTTCTTGATCGAGACGAGGACCGAATATTCCCAGGGCTGGCCGACGTTTGGATGCCGGACCGCGCCCTCGAGGTTGAGCGCGGAAAAGCTCGGCGCGGGGGTTGCCGCCGCGCCGGGTTCGAACTTGAGATGCTTCCGACACGCCGGGCAACTGCTCGCGCTCTGAAGAATGACCGCGCGGCAGTGCGGGCAGAGGCGAGTCGCGCCCGCCGGCGTCCGAAAGGTGTTCACTAGAGCGTGCCTGTCCCCAGCTTGAGAGCGGGCTTCGAAACGACCTCGTCACCCCAGCCGAACTCGGAGCGGCCGCGCATGCGCGAACCGGCTGCGACGGTGAGGGTTCCAGCCTTAAGGTCTCCGTTCAGGACGCCCGTCTCCTGGAGCTCGACGCGCTGAGCGCTCTCGATGTTGCCCTCGACTTCACCGGCAATGACGACGGCGTTCGCACGCACGCTGCCCGTGAGCTTCGCGCCGGCTTCGATGGTGAGATCGCCCTGGATGACGACGTCGCCCTTGAAGCGGCCGGCGAGGCGCACGTTTCCGGCGCCTTCGATCTTGCCTTCAATGGTGATGTCGGAGGCGATCATGGATTCACGTCCTTCACGCGCCGGACGGCGCATCGAGCTCGGGCTAAAGTTGTCCATGGAGGCGTCGGGCTCTCTTCGGAAAGCTGGTTCTGGGGCGGCAGGGGCGGGAGTCATCGGGGCGTCCTTTTTCGGTGAAGTTGCGTCCTTCCAAATCGCCATTGCTCGGGGCTCCTCTAGAGATGCGAATTCGCGTGAAGAGGAATACTGGGCGATGGACGCGCCCGCCGTCAGGTGCGTCACACGAATGTGGATTTTCTTCGACAAAACCGGCCGGGCCCGCTATGGCGAAGGCCAATCGGGTGTGCCGGATCGTCGAACAATGTAGCTGACGTACACGCCGCAAGCCGGGGCAGATTGTCGAGGCTCAGGGCTCCCGCCCAGGCTCATGCTCAAGGCAGGGCTCGGGTAGCCGAGTCGAGATCTCGAGCTGCCTCTGACATCCCGGATGCGGAAGCGAGCCCTGCCTCGAGCATGCGCTTGAGCACGAGCTATGAGCAAAAAAATCGCGGTGTCCTGTGTGTTCTAGAGCCTCGGCTTCGTTTTTCGCGGCGCTTTGCCGCAGTTCTTCGGCCAGTCGGCCGGCCAAGTTCCCGGGGACCGGTCGCGGGAGATGAAATCGGGATCCTCCGACGCCTCGTACGCGAGCATCGCCGCCAAGGTCGCGTTGTGCTTGAGGTCGTCGAACACGACTTTGTCGTACGTGTCGCGGTTGGTGTGCCAGGTGTACGTGCCGTAGTTCCAGCCGACCGCGCCGAGCCCGAAGGACGGCGTTCCCTTGCAGGCGAAGACGGCGCCGTCCGTGCCCCCTGGATTGCCCGTCGGCACGTCGTTGAAGCTCCACGACACGACGTTGGGGCTCATGCTGTCCGTGTAAAAGCTCGGCAGCTTTTCATACCACGCCTTCAGATGCCGGCCGATGTCGCTGAGTCCCGACGACGACACCGACTGCACGCGGCCGGTTCCGTTGTCCTGGTTGAAGAGCGCTTGCAGGCCCTTCATCACCTCTGGATTGTCTTCAGTGAACGCGGTCGAGCCGTTGAGACCCTGCTCCTCGCTCGCCCAATGGCCGACCATGATCGTCCGCTTGGGATGCGGATAGGCCAATTTCAGAATTCTCATCGCCTCCATGGCCATCATCGTCCCCGTGCCGTTGTCGGTCGCGCCGGACGATCCGTCCCACGAGTCGAAGTGCGCGGAGAGCATCACGTATTCATTCGGCTTCTCGGTGCCTTTGATCACTCCCACCGTGTTGAACACCGGCTGTTCGCCGAGCAGCTGCGCGTCGAGGTCGAGTCGCACGACGGGCTTCTGGTTGTTCTCGGCGAGGCGGAAGAGCAGCCCGTAGTCCTCGCAGGTCAGCGTCACGGCCGGCGCGATCGTGTTGTAGGTCTCGAAGACCTCGATCGTCCCCCACCCGCCGCTCCCAGTCGTTCCCGCGCCGCCGCGACCTCCGCCGCGACCACCGCGTCCCCCTCCGTCGGCCGGCTCGGTGCCGCCGGCGGTGATCGAGGCTCCGGGTCCGCCGCCGCCGCGCGCGCTCGCCGGCCCAGGCGTGCCGCGTCCACCGAATCCGCGGCCGCGGCCGTTGTCCGTCGCGGGAAACGGGTTGGGAAAGCCGGAGAATTTCGTGCGCGACGTGATCATTCCGGCGACGCCGGCCTTCTCGAGGCGCATGCCGAGCGTGCCGGTGCCGAGCGCCAATGAGTAGCCCGTGCCGCGATAGAGCTTGTTGCTGTCCGGACTTGCCGCCCAATCGCGCTGCATCTCGGCGATGAGCGTGTCCATCCGCGCCATCGACTCGGGCGTGGACCAGCGAAACCAGTCCTCACTCGGCCGACAGGTGGGCCAGGCGGGCGAGAGCATCACGATCTTGCCGCGCGCCTGCGGGAGCCATTTCACGAATTCGGTGCTGTCGGCGAACTTGGGGAGCGTGATCACGGGCGCCGTCACTGGGCGTCCCTTCGTGCCGGGACTCCACGCGAGCATCATCCCCTCGAGCGATCGCACGCGCGGCGTGACGAGGTCGATGTGCGAGACGCCTCGCCGCCAGCCGCGCCAGGTTCCGTACGGCTCGCGCTTCGCCTCGATGCCCCACGATTTGTAGGTGTTGATCACCCAATCGCTCGCGGACTTGATGCCGGGTCCGCCGGTGAGGCGAGGGCCGACCGAGTCAAAAAGCGTCTGCGACAGCTTCTGAACGTGCGAGCTGTCCATACCGAGTCGCCAAATGCGTTCCAGCGTCGCGTCGTCGGAGGGAAAGTGCGGCGCCTGTTGTGCGGCGGCGATGCCGGCGAGCGCAATGGTCGCGAGCGAGACGCGCGAGAGGAGTCGGCGGAGAGCCATGGGTGCGGGGTCGGAAGGGAACTGAACTAAAGCAAAAGAGAACGGGCGGCGAAAGGTCTCGCCGCCCGCTGTCTCCTTGAAACAGGAGCTCTGAGCAAAAAAATTACGGCGTGGTCTTCGTGAAGCCCGTGACCATGCCTTCCGTATTGTGCGCGAACCGGATGCCGTAAACACCGTCGAGCGACTTGAGCTTTCCGGCGGCCACGAGATCAGCCTTGGCGTACGTGCCGACGACGGTGCCGTTGATCGAGCACGTCACCTGGTCGCCCTTCACCGACACCGCGATGTCCTGGGTGACCTTGTCGCCCTTCGCCGCGGCCTTGTGGATCGCCGCGTTGGCCTCGCCGGGTCCGTTCATCTTGAACGCCGCCGGTCCGAACCCACGAACGATGAATCGGCCGTCGCCGTAAGCGGCGCAGTAGAGGTACGACTGCTGGTCGGTGCCCATGTCGTTGCCCGCGATCACGATGCCGTACGGGTGATCGTGGCTGTTCAAGTTCATGTATTGCGGTTCGGTGAACGTCGCCTTCACGGTGTAGTCGCCCTTCGCCGTGTTGGCGGGATTCCAGTAGGCGACCGCCGGACCCGTCGTCACGTGGAAGGCGTCGCCTTCCTTCGTGAGCTTGGCGGTTTCCACGCTGGCGGTGCCGTCGGCCTTGCCCGTCCAACCCGGCACGGAGATGCCGCCGCCGGCGACGGTTCTGGAAGCGTCCATTGCCTGACCCTGCGCCGCGCCGATCCACGGCACGAGCGCGAGAGCGGCGGTGAGGGCGGTGGGAACAAATGCGCGGCGCATGGTCTGTCCTCTCGAATGGTGTGTGGTCAACGGCATAACTATACCCGGCGGACACGGGGCAAGGCCACGCCTCCACATCATCCTTACTCGTCTCACGGTCCCCCTTGAGTCGAGAGCGTGATGACCATCACTTTGGAACCGACGAATTCAACCATTCGACCCCGTCGATCCCTCCCCGTGCATACTCGACTCGTTCGCCTCCCGCTCGCGACCATCATCGCCGCGAGCCTCGTCGCCACCGCGCACGCGCAAACTGGCGACTCCAATCCGCTCCATTGGCGGGAGATCGGCCCGACGCGCGCTGGACGCGCCCGTGCCCTCGCCGGAGTGCCGTCGCAGCCCAACGTCTTCTACGCCGGATTCGACAACGGCGGAGTGTGGCGGTCCACCGACTACGGCTCGACCTGGGTGCCGTTGTTCGACAGCCAGCCGACCGGGTCGATCGGCGCGATCGGCGTCGCCGCCTCCGATCCGAACGTCATCTACGTGGGCACCGGCGCCGGGATCATTCGCCCGGATCTCGCGGTCGGCGACGGGATGTACAAATCCACCGACGGCGGCAAGACGTGGACGCACCTCGGCCTTCGCGACAGCCAGATGATCGCGATGATCGACGTCGACCCGACGAATCCCAACCGCCTCTTCGTCGCGGCGCTCGGGCATCCGTACGGACCCAACGCCGAGCGCGGAATCTTCCGCTCGACCGACGGGGGACAGACGTTCCAGAAAGTTCTATATAAGGATGAGTACACGAGCGGCAACGACGTCCGGATCGATCCGTCGAACGTCAACATCGTCTACGCGACGCTCTGGCAGCAGCAGCAGAGCTTCATCGAAGGCGGCGGCTTCGGCGGCGCCGGGACGGGCATCTACAAGTCGATCGACGGTGGCACGACGTGGACGCCGCTCAGCCAAGGACTGCCGCAAGTCATTCAGGCGAATCTCGCCATCGCGCCGAGCAACTCGCGCACGATCTACGCGACGATCGCCGGTGACTTCGCCGAGGGCAGGGGGGCGGGCGGAGGCCGCGCGGGCCCGGCCAACATCACCGGCACGGTCGCCTTCTACAAGTCCACCGACGCCGGCGACCACTGGGCGCCGGTGCTCAATCCGGCGCTCGCGACCGGCGGAGGGCGGGGCGGCGGGCGCGGAGGTGGTGGTCTGCAGCAGGATCCTCGCCCGCTCGCGCGCATCGGCGGCGGCGATCTGCCGACGATTGTCGTCGACTCGAAGAACGAGAACGTCGTCTATAGCGCTTCCACCGTGTTCTGGCGCACCGAGGACGGCGGCGTCACCTGGTCCGCCGTGCGCGGCGCGCCCGGCGGCGACGATTATCAGAAAGCCTGGGTGAATCCCAATAACCCCAACATTCTCCTCGTCGTCTCGGACCAGGGCGCGGTCGTCTCCGCGAACCGCGGGCAGTCGTGGAGCAACTGGTACACGCAGCCGACGGCAGCGATGTACCACGTATCGACGGACAACTCGTTCCCGTACCGCGTGTGCAGCGGACAGCAGGACTCCGGCTCCGCCTGCGTCGAGAGCCGAGGAAACGACGGCGAGATCACGTTCCACGATTGGCATCCGGTGAACATCCAGGAGTACGGCGAAGCGGCGCCGGACCCGAAGGATCCGGACATGGTGTATGGCAGCCAGCGTGCGGGCGTCTCGCTCTACAACCGCAAGACCGGGCAGACGTCCGCCGTCGGCCCGAGCGCCGAGCAGCGGGCCGAATTCAACCGCAACGTGCGCACGATGCCGATCGAGTGGTCGCCGGTGGACCACTCCACGGTGTTCTACGCGTCAAACGCGGTCTGGAAGTCAACGGACCACACCCACAGTTGGACTCGGATCAGCGGCGATCTCACGCGGCAGACGTGGGAACCGCCGGCGAGCGCCGGCAAGTACTCGGGCGTCGTCGCGCCGGCGCCGTTGGGCAGCATCACCGCGCTCTCTCCGTCGCCGCGCGACATCAAGACGATCTGGACGGGAAGTGACGACGGCGTGATTCAGGTGACGATGGATGGCGGCGCGACATGGAAGAACGTCACCCCGCCCGCGATCAAGCCGTGGACGCGCATCTTCAACATCGAGGCCGGCCATTTCGACGGCATGACCGCCTACGCGGCCGCGAACACGCTGCGCATCGACGACGCCAACCCGCACTTCTGGCGCACGCACGACGGCGGCAAGACGTGGACGGAGATCAATACCGGTATCGCCGGCGGCGCCGCGGCGAACTCGATCCGTGAGGATCCGAAAAAGAAAGGGCTCTTGTACGCGGCGACCGACGTGCAGGTGTGGGTGTCGTTCGACGACGGCGACCACTGGCGAACGCTCCGCTTCAACATGCCGGCGATCTCGGTGCGCGATCTCGAGCTCAAGGACGACAGCACGTGTCTGTGCGCCGACCTCGTCGCCGGCACGCACGGACGCGGATTCTGGATCCTCGACGACGTGACGCCGCTGCGTCAGGACGCCGAGGCGCGCGCGGCGCAGAGCGCGGGGACCGCGTACCTGTTCAAGCCCATGACGGCGATCCGCGTGCGCTACGGGATGAACGACCCGACGCCGTGGCCGCCGGAGTGGCCGGCCGGGGAAAATCCGATGCCCGGCGGCATCATCGACTACAACCTGGCCGCCAACGCCTCGGCGCCGGTGACGCTCGAGATCCTCGACGGCGCGAAGGTCGTGCGCCACTACTCGAGCGCCGACCCCGTGATGAATCCGCATCCGGCGCTCGATCCGGAGGCGTACGACCAGATCTGTCGCAAGACGCCGACCGCCCCCGACTGCAATCTTCCGCTGTACTGGCCGGGCGCACCGATCGTGTTGTCGCAGCGCGCGGGATTCCATCGCTTCGCGTGGGATCTGCGCATGGATCCGATCGGGGGCGGCGGTGGAGGAGGAGGCGGCGGAGGCGGGGCAGGCGGCGCCGTTCCACATCACACGTATGCCGGAGTGGCCGCTCCGTGGGCGCCGCCTGGCGCGTACACAGTGCGTCTCACGGTCGATGGCAAGCAGTACACGCAGCCGATCACGGTCCATCTCGACCCGCGTGTGAAGACGCCGGCTGCCGCGCTCGCGCAGCTCGCGTCGCTGACTCGCGAGATGTACAACGGCGCCGCGGCGGCGCGCGAGGCGTACGATCAGGCGCGCGCGCTGTCGGCGAAGCTCGAGAGCGCCGGCGGCGACGACGCCGCCGCGTTCAAGCGCGAGGTCGATTCGCTCGCACCGCCGGCGCCGGCGGCTGGACGCGGCGGGCGCGGCGGAGGTGGCGGCGGCGGCGGTCGCGGCCGAGGTAGCGCGCCGGAGGTTCAGAATCTCGAGACCGTGACGACCTCACAGATGGCCGCGGCGATGGCGATGCAATCCGCGGAGGTCGCGCCGACGGCGTCGCAGGTCGCGGCGGTGACGAAGGCGAGAGCAGACGCGGCCGCGGTGATGAAGCGGTGGACTGCGCTGAAGTCGACCGGCCTTGCGGCGTTGAATGCAAAACGGAAAAAAGCTGGACAGAGTGCGATCGAACCCTCATCCATCTGAACGACAGCTCAAATTTCCTAGATCAGAGAACTGGCGACGTTCGCCTACCTTCGTGAGTCGCCGAGCAACCGGGGGCAGTGAAGTACATGACAGCGGGCAGCGACAGCTTTCGAGGCACAATCGTCGCCGTGAGCCGGAGCGAGACGCATTCGTTCGAGAAGGCGAACCGCGACGCGATACGCCTCATCGAGGGCTTCGGCGTGGACGGCGACGCGCACGGCGGGGCGACGGTCAAGCACCGCTCCCGCGTGGCGCGCGACGCGACGCGTCCCAATTTGCGCCAGGTGCACCTCATTCATGCCGAGCTGCTTGATGAGTTGGCGGAGTCCGGGTTCGACGTCGCTCCCGGAGCGCTCGGCGAGAATCTGACGACGCGCGGAATTCCGCTGCTCGAGCTGCCCACGGGCGCTCGATTGAGAATCGGGGACGATGCCGTGATCGAGCTCACCGGTCTGCGGACGCCGTGCGTGCAGATCGACCGGTTCAGGTCTGGTTTGCTGGCGAAGGTCGTGGGGCGAAGCGACACAGGCGAGATCGTGCGACGCGCGGGCGTGATGAGCGTCGTCGTCGCGGGTGGACTCGTTCGCGCGGGCGACGAAATCGTCGTCGAGCTTCCGGTCGAGCCGCACACTGTGCTGGAGCCGGTATGAGTGGCGGCAGGGTTGCGGGGACACAGGTCGCGTGGCTCGCCGACGTGGAGACTCCCATCGGCGAGATGATCGCCGGCGCGACGGACACGCACCTCGTGCTCCTGGAGTTCGCGCGTCGTCGCATGCTCGATGCGCAGTTGGAGCGACTCAGGCGGATGACGGGGCTCACGCTCGAGCGTGGCGAGTCGCGGATCGTGCGCGAGCTGCGCCGCGAGTTGGACGAATATTTCCGCGGCGAGCGCAAGGAGTTCACGACTCCGATCGACGCGCGGGGGACGCCGTTTCAGATGCGCGTCTGGGCGTCGCTCCGCCGGATCCCGACGGGAACGACGACGAGCTACGCTCGGCTGGCGATGTCGGTCGGGCAGGCGTCGGCGGTCCGCGCGGTGGCTCGAGCGAACGGCGACAATCCGATCGCGATCCTGATCCCGTGTCATCGGGTGATTGGTTCCGACGGATCGTTGACCGGGTACGGCGGCGGGCTGTGGCGAAAAAAGAAGCTGCTCGACCTGGAAGCGCGGACGGAGGCGCTTCGGTTGCCCGGTCTCTGACAGGGCGCGACGCGCCGAAAACGCGACGGCCCGCCGCGATTGATTCGCGGCGGGCCGTCGGCTGGTGCGAGAGTCGCGAGGCTACTTCTTGCGGCGACGGATCCACGCCGCCACGCCGACAACAGCGGCTCCAGTCGCGACCAGCGTGATCGTGGCCGGTTCCGGCGCCACCTGGACGGGACCTCCGGCGTACGCCGGTCCCGCCGCGATCACGAGCAGCCCCAGCGCCCGTGCGATGTTCTTCATGCCTTCCTCCGTTGAGAAAACGCTAACGCCTATTTCTTGCGGCGACGGATCCACGCCGCCACGCCAACCACGGCAGCCCCGGTAGCGACCAGCGTGATCGTGGCCGGCTCCGGTGTCGTCGTCTGAACGACGCCGGCGTATGCCGGTGCGGCCGCGACGACGAGCAGCGCCAGCGCCTGTGCGATGTTTTTCATACCGTCCCCCAATGAGAAAACGCTAACGCCAGAAACCTTTCAGCGAGCCCCGCCGTCGGCGGCCGCGCAACCGTCTGTACGCTGAGAATGGGCCGGTCCGGATAGAGCGTCAAGGCGGCGCGCTGGTGTAACGAAACGTTCTAGGGCGGACCCAGCGCCGGATTTCTATTGAAGAAGCCAACGGGCACCAAGCTGAACCCGGCGCTCTGCACCGGCATCACCGGCCAGTCTTCCGGCCGCGGCATGTGGGTCACTCCCACGGTGTACCAGAGTACGACGTCGGTATCCAGCACAGATCGTCCGGCGCGCGTCCAACGAGTGAGGCCGTCGTCCCCTCGCGATTGATTCGGGTAGTCGCCGGCCGACCAGCGCTCTGAGTCCACCTGCGGCGTAACCCACAGCGGCGCATCGAGAAACCCCGCGCGATGGCGGAGCGAGCTGGACGAGTCCGCCAACGAGCCGACGACCTGGCCAGGAACCAACTCGTAACCGGTCGCCTGGCCCAGAGAGTTGCGTCGTCCGGGATTGACGACTCGCCAACCGGCCGGCGAGGCGACGGCGCTCTCGCCGAGGGCGTCGCGCTCGGTCGACCAGAGCCGTTCGTGCGACGCCATTCCGCCGGCGTGTCCGTTCACGGTCGCGCCGAACCGACGGGCCTCCACGTTCTCGACGCGATTGGGCGCCGCGCCGTCCACGTCCAGGTCGAGGCGATAGTTGAAAAAGTGCTGATGGTTCACCGCGGCGACGCCATTCGCCACTTGCTCTGCCACTGAATCCGGAGAGGCTGCCGCCTTCGACGCCATCACGCCGGTCAGCAGCACGCGATGCGTGATCGTGCCGTCTTCTCGAAAAGCCCATTCGAATCCGTAGTCGTAGTTGCCGAGCCGACTTTCGGAGAACACCACGAGCTCGCGCGCGCGTGCGCCCGCACCGGCGTGTCTCCACGCGATCCCGCCGTCGCGCTCGTACACGGCGATGGCCCGCGGCACGTGCCGCGATGAACCGGATGGCTCGGCGAACACCGCATCGATGAAGTTGCTCCCTGCGGGGCAATCGACGCCCGGCGCGAGCATCGACACCGCGGTGCCGACGCCGAGCTCCCCGACGTCGAAGGTGTTTCGGAAATACCAGGCGGCCGAGGGATCGCCGTAGGGCACGACCATTTCGGACAGCGAGGCGCGGTACAAGATGCCGCGCACCGCGGTGCCGTCGTCGAACCCCACGCCGTACAGCACCAGCCCCTCGCGCGGACGCACCGCGGCGTGGAGACGCCAGCGCCCCCATGTCACCGCGTGGCCGCTCACGTCGATCCCCGCCGACCGAGTTGTAGACTCGTCGCGCGGCGACGCGCGCGGACTCGGAGTCGTCGGCCGAGCGAGCGGCTGCCACGCGTCGCGTTCACTCGCCGCGCTCGGCGGTGGGACATCACCCGTGTCCTGCACGTCGATGACACGCCGCCCCGCCACGTCGACAAGGGCGACGAGCCCCTCGACGGGCCGCGAGAACTCGTTCGCCGACGCGGCGCGCACGACAGTCAGCGCGCGCACGAGACGACCGCGCGACGGGTCTTCGTCGCCTCCCCCGGAGTTGCCGGCGGTCCACGCCATGACGGCGACGTCGCTCGGCGAAAGACCTCGGCGGGCGACAGCGCGCCGCCATGCGTCGTTCGCGCGCGTGATTGCCTCGGCGGCGTCGGCATCGACGCCGTCGAGGCGCGGCTCGACGCCCGGTACGTCGCGCGTGCTCTCCAACGTTCGTTCGTCGACGTTGACCACGGCCTCGCTCGTCGCATTTCGCGCTGCGTCGTAGAGCACGACGAACGCTTTGCGCGGCCCGACTGCGCCGCGCAAGACGTCCGCCTTGGCCGGCTCGAGCAGATCGACGACGCTGACGCGCCTCGAGCCGCCGATCAGCGCGCGCGAGCCGAGTACGTCGCGTACGCGGTCGATCTCGCCGGCCGTGAGCGGATCGAGTGCGTGTCGCGCCGGCGTGCCGTCGCGCCGACACGCGACGAAGGTCACGCCTAGGCTGATAGTGACGGCGGCCGGGAGAGAGCGGAATTGCATCGAGGGCATGATAGTGCAGCGGCGCGGCGAGCGGTGCTATACTCCGCCGCGATGACGGACACGGATGCCGGCGCGGCCGCTGTTTCCCATCCATCGACGACGGATCGGACGGAGGGAACGATCGCATGGATCGGCCCCTTCGTGGTCTTCGCCGTTTGGCTGCTCCTCGACAAGTACGTTCCGCTCGCCAATCCGTGGAAGGAGATCGTCCGCGACGCGGTGCTACTCGCGTCGATCCTGATCTTCTCGCGGAGGGTCCTTCCGACGACGGCGCCGCATTGGAAGGCGAGCGTCGCCATCGGCGTCGGCGTCTGCGCGCTCTGGGTGGCCCCCGACGTGCTGATCCCCGGATGGCGGTCCAGCGTCGTCTTTCAGAACGGGATCCTTGGCCGAGTCACCGTCTCGATCGACCCCCGCGAATTGACGTCGTTGATGCTCGTTCTGCGGACCGCGCGAGCCGCGCTGCTGGTCCCGGTGCTCGAAGAATTGTTCTGGCGCGGGTGGCTCCCGCGGTGGCTTCAGGACCCGCAGTTCAATCGGGTTCCGCTCGGCCAGTATTCGCGCCTCGCGTTCTGGGCGACCGCGGTGCTCTTCGCCGCCGAGCACGGACCGTTTTGGGAGGTCGGGCTACTGACGGGCGTGATCTACAACTGGTGGATGCGCCGCACACGATCGCTCGGCGACTTGATGGTCTGCCATGCGACGACCAACCTCGCGCTTTCCGCGTTCGTGATCGTCACACAGCGGTGGGGGTTCTGGATGTAGGGTGGGGGCGCGCGGTAGTTTGGACGCGCGAACGAGGCAGAGACTACTATCTCCTCCCACCGGAGCCGCGAATGTCGACGCACATCAAGATTCTCGCTTGGCTGCAGATCGTGTACGGCCTGTTCGGCGCGTTCATCGCGGTGCTCGTTCTTGGCGGGACGGTGTTCGGGGCCGCGTTCGCGGGGAGTTTCGCCAACTCCGCGATGCTCGGTCTCCTTGGCGGATTCGCCTCCATCTTCCTCGCGGCGTTGGCGGCGTTTCACCTGATCGCGGGCTGGGGACTACTCAAGCGTATGCCGTGGGCGCGGATCCTGACCATCGTGCTCGGCATCATTTCGCTGATTCGGTTTCCGATCGGAACGGCGCTCGGCGTGTACACGCTGTGGGTGCTGTTCAGCAAGGAAGGCGCGGCACAATTCGGCGTGACGTCGGCGTAAGCGGGTGGGCCGGTGGACCGGTGGACCGGTGGGCCGGTGGGCCGGAAGAAACCTGAGCCACTCATTCCGACCTGAGCGCGACGTTCGGGTCGACCTTCGACGCGCGAAGTGCAGGGAGCCAGCTTGCGGCGATCGCGGTCGCGAGGAGAACGAACACGACTCCTCCGAACACGAGCGGATCCGTCGGCGACACGTCGAACAGCAGGGGCTTTACCCACCGAACCGCGTAGAACGCCGCGGCGGCTCCGATCGCCACGCCGGCGATCGCGAGTCGCAGGCCGTCGGTGACGACGAGTCGGATGAGATCCGTCGCCTGCGCTCCGATCGCGACGCGCACCCCGAGCTCGTGGGTCCGCTGCGCCACGTTGTACGCGATGACGCTGTACAAACCGATGGCCGCGAGGGCGAGCGCCAGCACGCCGAAGGCAGCGAACATCGTTGCGCCGAGGTGCCACGACCGCGTCCTGCTGCCGATGATCTGCTCCATGGGGGTCGTCGTCACGTATGACGCGCCCGGCATCTCGCGCTGCAGACGACGCCGAATTCCGTCGGCGGCGCGCGCCGCATTCCCATTCACGCGCACGAACAGCCCGCCCTGGTTCGGGTTGAACTGCGGCGCCGGCAAGTAGTAGTTGTACAATGCCGAATCGACACCGAGACTCTGCTGCTTGATGTCTTCAGCGACGCCGACGACATATGTGCAAGGCATGGTGTCGGCGTTGACTCGGACGCACTGGCCGATTGGATCTTTGTCGGGCCAAAGGGTCTTCGCCATTCCGGCGCTCACCACCATGGCGCGCGGCGCGTGCTCCACGTCCTGCGCCCCGATGCCGCGGCCACGGAGAACTCGCGTGCCGAACGTCGCGAAATAGTCCGGCGAGACGGCATTCAGGTTGAACTGTCCAAGCCGACCCACTGTATCGATCCCCTGCACGTAGAGCCCGACGCTCCACGTGCTCCAGAACGGCACGGAGACCTGCGTGCTCACGTGCGTGACGCCGGGGATCGTCGTCGCGGCGCGGAGCAGACGCTCGCGCAGGCCGACAGCCGCGACACTGTCCAGCGTTTCGCCGCGCATGTTCAGATCGACGAGCAGCACGGGATCGACGTCGTAGCCCAGCTTCACGTCGTTCACGTTCTTGAGGCTGCGCACGAAGAGCCCAGCCCCGACGAGCAGCACGACCGACAGTGCCCCCTGGAGCACGAGCAGGGCGACTCTGGCACGTGATCGATGGAAAGTTCCCTCACGCGATCCCGCCTTGAGATCCGACGTGAGGTCCGCGCGGCCCGCCTGGAGGATCGGCGCGAGCCCGGTGAGCAACCCGACGACGATTGCGACGCCGAACGCGAAGAGAACCGTGCGCGGATCACGCATTCCGGCCGGCGCCTCGCTCTGGTCGAGCACGACGGCGCGCAGCACGGCGCCGCCCCAATGCGCGACGAACAGCCCCATCACGCCGCCGAGCAGCGCGAGCACGAGCGTCTCCGTCAGCAGCTGCGAGAAGAGCCGCGCGCGCCCGACGCCGAGGGCAAGTCGCAACGCGATCTCTCGACGCCGCCGAAGCGCGCGGGCGAGCAGCAGGTTCGCCACGTTGGCGCAGGCGATCAACAGAACGATGAACGACACGCCCCCGACCCACGTCGCGACTTTCGCGACCGGTGACTCATTGGGTCCGCGCTCGGCGATGATGGATCCAGCCACGGCGCGGGGCCGCGTGAGCGCAAGCGGCGGCGAACGAGGCTGCTGCTCGAGTTGAACCTGGTAGGTCTTGACCAGCGCCTGCGTGAGGTCCGCGTTCGCCTTCGCGATCGACACACCGGGCTTGCGCCGGACCATCACCGACATCCAACCCCAGCTGTACGCCCTCCACCAATCGCCTTTCAGGAACGAGTTGCTCTTGGCCGTGGCTGCGCCGTACGTCGTGATCGGTATGAAGAACGCCGGCGGCTGATCGGCCCACAGGCCCACGAACCCTGGCGGCGATATCCCAATGATCGTGTACACGACCGATGCGATCTGAACCTTGGAGCCGAGGACGTCGCGACGGCCGCCGTACTGCGACTGCCACATCGCGTCGCTCATCACGGCGACGGGCGAGCCGTCGGGAATCGAATCCTCGGCGGGCGTGAAGTACCGGCCGAGCGTCGGCGGAGCGTCGAAGAAGCCGAAGAAATTCGCGCTCACGGTGCCCACGTTCATTTCCCGGGCGCTTTCCCCGACCCCGACGGCGAGACGCCGGAACGAGTACCCGGCCATAGCCGAGAAGGACGTCGTCCACTTCTCCATGTCTTTGTATCGAGCGTACTGGCCCCCGAAGCCAACGCTTTCCTTGCCGCGAGAGGTCCGGTAGCCGTAGACGCGGTGCGCCGTCGCCGGGTCCCGCATGAGGTTCGGCGGGCGAAAGAGCAGGCGGTCGACGATCCCGAACATCGCCGCGTTCGCGCCGATCCCCAACCCGATCGTGCTGATCACGGCGACGGCGAAGGCCGGCTTGAGCCGTAGCCCGCGCGCCGCGTACTTGAGGTCCTGAACGAGGCTCTCGAAGGTCATGCCGTGTGTGACACCCGGGAATGCCCCAGCGTTGCATTCGAACGGGGCCAGGAGCGGGTGGAAATGGCGTGTGCCGAGGGATAGGTTGGGCGGCTAACGACAAGTCCTTGGTCTCAGGTCACTGGTCTCAGGTCACCGAAATGCGTCTCCTATTCACGTTGGTTGCTCCTGGTGTTGCAGCGCTCATCGTCTCGAGCCCGGTTGTAGGCCAGGCGCCCCCCGACTCGAACATGGCGCGAGCGCTTCGCGTGCTGCGCGCCGCGCCGGTGATGGACGGCCATAACGACCTTCCATGGCGCATTCGCGAAGACTCGACCCACCCAAGTGACGTCGACGCCTACGATCTGCGCAAGCGAACGCCTGGCATGACCGATCTTTCCCGCCTCGCGGCAGGTCACGTCGGCGCGCAGTTCTGGTCGATCTACACGCCCGGCGAGCCAACCGACGCCGTGTACAAATCGAAGGGTTCGGTGGCGAGCATGCCGGGCTACGCCCGTGTCCAGCTCGAACAATTCGACATCGCCAAGCGCGTCATCGCGAAATATCCGGAGCTGGCGTGGACGCCGACCGCGTCGCAGGCAAAGGCGGCGATGGCCAAGGGGAAGATCGCGTCGCTCCTCGGCCTCGAGGGCGGGCACGCGATCGAGAATTCGCTGCCGGTGTTGCGTCTCTACTATGAATTGGGCGCGCGCTACATGACGCTCACCCACAACGTGACGCTCGACTGGGCCGACGCGGCGCTGGACAGCGCGAAACACCACGGTCTCACGCCCTTCGGACGGGAAGTCGTGCGCGAGATGAACCGGCTCGGCATGCTCGTCGATCTGTCGCACGTGTCCCCGGGTACGATGAGCGCCGCGCTCGACGTGACGCAGGCGCCGGTGATCTTCTCGCACTCCGGCTCGCGCGCGATGGTCGACCACCGTCGCAACGTTCCCGACTCGATCCTCGCCCGAATGCCCAAGAACGGCGGCGTCGTCATGGTCCCGTTCGTGAATTCGTTCGTGTCGGCCGCGGTGAAGGCCGATGACGACGCGCTCGAAGCGGAGACGGCCGCCGCGACGAAACGCCATCCGCGCGACAGCGTGGCGGTGAAGAAAGAAGTCGAGGCCTGGCGCTCTGCCCACGTGCGGCCCAAGGCGACGATCGCCGACGTCGCGAACCAGATCGACCACGTGCGCAAGATCGCCGGCGTCGATCACGTCGGCATCGGCAGCGACCTGGACGGAATCACCGAGACTGTCGTCGGGCTCGAGGACGTCTCGAAGTTCCCGGCGCTGTTCGCCGAGCTGGCCCGTCGCGGGTGGAGCGACGCGGACCTGGCGAAGCTGTCGAACGGCAACGTGCTGCGCGTGCTCGCCGAGGCCGAACGCGTGTCGGCGAAGCTTCGGTCGACCACGAAGCCGTCGACGGCGACCATCGAGCAGATGGATCGGGGGACCAAGACGGTTCCGTGAGCGGGTAGGTAGGCCGGTGGACCGGTGGACCGCGACTCCTAGACACTTTTGTATCCATTACGCATAGTTGTACACTGCGATCCCCACCTGTTTCGGAGATTCCATGCGACGACTCCTCATTGCGTGCCTGGCCCCCGCGCTGGCGTGTGCCGGCTCGGCCCCGACCCCCGGCTCGGCCCCGGTGGAGCAGCATGTGGTCGTCCCTGGTTCGGCGGGCTCCCTCAACGTCGTGGCCAGCTCGGGAATTTCGAGCCGCGAGTTCGCGGCCCCGGTGGACAAAGTCTGGAAGGTGATGGCGGCGGTGTTCGACTCGCTCTCGATTCCCGTCACGCTGCTCGATCCGACGACGCATACGATCGGCAACCGCGGCTTCAAGGTGCGCGGGAAGCTCGGAAAGGTCGGCCTCGCCCGCTACATCGATTGCGGCACGACCCAGATCGGCCCGAACGCCGAGTCGTACGACGTCACGCTGACGCTGACCACGACGCTGGCCGCGACGGCGGGCGGTGCGACCGCGATGACGATCGACTTCGAGTCTTCGGCCAAGCCGCTGGCGTTTGCTCAGGAGCCATTCCGCTGCTCCACCAAAGGAACCATGGAGCAACGGGTCAACCAGCTGACGACCGCGCTCGTCAGCCGCTGACCGCCACGCCGACCTCGGCCCGCTGCGTGGCCGGGTCGAGTCGCGCGACGACGAGCGCCGTGGAGACGTGCGCCGTCACGTTGAGCAGCGTCTTGAAGATGTCGGGGATCGCGTCGAGCGCGATGAGAATTCCGATCGCCTGAATCGGCAGGCCGAGGCTCGGCAGATACGGCGCGGCGATGAGGAAGCCGCCACTCGGAATTCCCGGAACGCTGAAACTGAGCGCGATCGAACCGACGGCCACCCACAGGGCGGTCGTCGCGCCCACCGACACGCCGTACAGCTTGGCGAGAAAGAAGACCTGGATGATCCACGACATCGCGATGTTGGCGCGCAACAGCGCGACGCCAAGCGGAATGGCGAACCCGGCGACGTCCGGTGAGATCTCGAGCTCGCGCTGCGCGCCGTCGAGCATCGCCGGCAGCGCGGCGAGCGACGATCGCGTGCTCACCACGACGACTTGAGCGGGAAGCATGGCTCGCGCGAACCGGGCGATCGGCGTTCCGGTGACGAGCGGGACGACGAGGTATATGATCGCGATGATCGCCGCGTGAAAGCCGACCATCGCGGCGAGATAGAACGCGATCGCGCCCGCGGCCGCATTTCCGAGATGCATCGCCAACGGCACGGCGAGGGCGAACGCGCCGACGGGCGCGAAAAGCAGCACCCACCGCACGATCTGAATCATCGCGTCCGAGACGGCACGCAGAACGGCGACGAGCCGTGACGGCATCTCGGTCGCCCGCGCGAGGGCCAGACCGAAGAGTGATGCGAAGACGATGATCGGCAGCATCGCGCCGTCCGCCGCGGCCTTCACGACGTTGGCAGGGACCACGCCGGCGATCCACTGCGCGAAACCCGGCGTCTGCGTCAGCGGCGCCTCGGCCGCGCTGGCGCGCAACGACGCGGCCGCCGCCGGATCGACGGTGAGCAGCGAGAAGAAAGGCGGAACAGTGACGACGCCGATGATCGCTATTCCGACGAGGAAGACGAAAAAGACCACGATCGCCCGGCGGCCGAGCATCCCGAACGAGCGCGCGCCACGTCCGGATGCCAGCGTCGCGATGAGCAGCGACGCGACGAGTGGTACGACAGTCATGCGCAGCGCGTTCACCCAGATCGTGCCGATCGGCGTCACGAAGTCGGCGAACGCCTGGCCGCCGCGAGAGCCGCTCCACGCGAGCAGGCCGCCGGTGATCAGCCCGAGCGCGAGTCCGACCATCGCACGCGTGGCGGGCGACCGCACGATCGAGCTACGGCTCACGCACCGTCCGCTTGCGGCGAAGTCGTCAGTGATTCAGCGGCGAGAACCAATTTGGGTTCGCAGCCGACTGGAAACGCGACGCTGCTCGCGATGTAGCAGAGGTCGTGCGCGCGTTGGTGAAGACTCGCGGCGAGTCGCTCGTCCACCGGCCCGCGCGCCGTGACGACCGGGTGCAGAGTGACCTCGGTGAACTTCCCGCCGCCGTCGGGGGTTTCGACCATCGTCCCGGTGGCGTCGTCGCGGTAGTCGACGACGACGATCCGGTTGTCCGCCGCGAGGTGCAAATACCACAGCATGTGGCACGCCGAGAGCGACGCGACGAGCAGCTCTTCGGGATTGTAGCGCCCGCGATCGCCGAGGAACGCCGGCTCGGAAGAGCACATCAACGTCGGCTTTCCTGGCGAGCGAATCTCGTGCGCGCGATCGTAGGCGCGGTAGGCGCTCGTCCCGGAGCCACGATTGCCGGTCCAGACGACCTGCGTGACGTACGAGTGGGTGTTTGACTTGGCTGGCACGGTGTGTCGAATGCGGTGTACCGTGGACTACATTCTGCATGATAGCCCCGATCTCGCGCTCCCGCGACGAGACGCTTCCTCCAAATCCCTTACCCGATGCTTCCAGCGTCCGAGCATTCGATGATTCACCTGCGCCGTCTTGCCGCCCTCCTGTGTTGCGCCGCGGCCGCGTGTACGTCCGAGAAAACCGCGGGCGGCGCCTCGACGGCCGGAGTCGATTCGGCCGCGCAGGCGATCACGCCGAATGGCCTGCTCCAGCACATCGAGGATCTGTCGGCCGATTCCATGGAAGGGCGCGCACCCGGAACTCCCGGTGAGGCGAAGGCCATCGCCTACATGCAGTCGCAGTTCAAGGCGATCGGGCTCCAACCGGGGAATCCGGACGGCACCTACCTGCAGAACGTCGATCTGATCGGGTACAAGGCCCATCCGACCGCGTCTTTCTCGGCGGGCGGCAAGACGATCGCGCTCGCGTATCCCGCGGACTTCATCGCCAATTCGCGGCACGACAAGAAGGAAACGAAGATCGACAAGTCCGACGTCGTGTTCGTCGGGTACGGCGTCGTCGCGCCCGAATACGGCTGGGACGACTACAAGGGCGTCGACGTGAAGGGGAAGACGATCCTCATGCTCGTCAACGATCCTCCGGTGCGCGTCGCCGGCGACACGTCGCTCGACACGGCGATGTTCAAGGGGCGCGCGATGACGTACTACGGCCGGTGGACGTACAAGTACGAGATCGCGTCCGAGAAAGGCGCGGCCGCCGCGATCATCATCCACGAGACAGGTCCCGCGGGCTATCCGTACAACGTCGTGAGCAGCAGCAACTCGCAGGAGCAGTTCGACGTCATCTCGCCCGACGCCGAGAAGCGCGTCCAGATAGAAGGGTGGATCACTCTCGACAAGGCGAAGGAGCTGCTGCGCGACGCAGGCCAGAATTTCGACTCACTCAAGGCGTCGGCGGCGACGAAACAATTCAAGCCGGTGCCGCTGAACGCCACGGCGACGTTCGACGTCAAGATCGACGTCCGCAAGATTCAGTCGCACAACGTCGTCGCCAAGCTCCCCGGCACCGACAAGAAAGACGAGTACGTCGTCTACTCGGCGCACTGGGATCACCTCGGCAAGGATACGACGCTCAAGGGCGACCAGATCTTCAACGGCGCGATGGACAACGCCAGCGGCAGCTCGGCGCTGCTCGAGATCGCGAAGGCGTTCAAGAAGCTGCCGACGCCTCCCCGGCGATCGATTCTGTTCCTGTCGGTGACGGCGGAGGAGAAGGGACTCGTTGGATCCAAGTTCTACGCGACGCATCCCCTGTATCCGCTCACCAACACGGCCGCGAACATCAACATCGACGGCGTCAATCAGTGGGGGAAAACGAAGGACCTCACGGTGATCGGACTCGGGAATTCGTCACTCGACGACGTGCTCGAGAACACGCTCAAGAGCGAGAATCGGGTCGTTCGTCCGGACGCCGAACCGGAGAAAGGGTTCTACTATCGCTCCGACCACTTCGAGTTCGCGAAAGTCGGCGTGCCGGCGCTCGATACCGACGCAGGCATCGACTACATCGGGAAGCCGGCCGGCTACGGAATGCAGAAGCGCGACGAATACACGAACCACGACTATCACGCCGTGTCGGACGAAGTGAAACCCGACTGGGATTTGAGCGGCGCCGTGCAGGACATGGCGACGCTCTTCCGCGTCGGGTTCGACGTGGCTCAGGTGTCCGACATGCCCCAATGGAAGCCGGGCACCGAGTTCAAGGCGCGGCGCGACTCGATGATGGCGGCGCGAGGCGACGCCGCGAAGTCCGTCGAATTGAAGAAGCCGTAACGAGCGCGGAGCGGCCCGGCGATTGAGATCAGCCCACTCTCGCCGGCCCGCTCAACACCGGCAGCGACGCCTCGATCTGGGCGCGGTGCGGCTCGAGCCAGGGCGGCAGCACGAGCGTCTCGCCCAGGTGGTCGAGCGGCTCGTCGGCGGTGAAGCCCGGCCCTTCCGTCGCCAGCTCGAACAACACGCCGCCGGGTTCTAGAAAGTAGACCGACTTGAACCAGAACCGGTCGATCACCTCGGTCGGCCGGCGGTTCGCCTTGGCGATTCGCTCGCGGAGCTGGAGCTCGACCGACTCGTCGGCGACACGCCACGCGACGTGATGCATCGTGCCGATCCCCCACGCGCCGCGCCGCTCGTTGGGCATCTCGCGAATCTCGATGTGCTCGCCCGATCCGCCGGAGCCGACGCCGAAGCGATGCCAACCGTCCTCCTCGCCGAAGTTCTGGAAGCCGAGGATCTGTGAGAGAAACGAGGCGGTCGCATCCTTGTCCCGCTCCCAGACGCGCACCGCGTGGAGGCCAAGGATCTGCTTGTCGGCCGGCACCGGGCTACGATCCCACGCGGCGAAATCGCGGCGCTCGGACGCCTCGACCAGCGCCAAGTGCTGGCCGTGCGGATCAGTCAGCTTGAGCGCGCGATCGCCCCGGCGATCCTCGGTGCCCGTGACGTTCGCTCCAAGATCGGCGAGGCGTTCCTTCCAGTACTCCTGGCTCCCTCTCGGAATCGCGAGAGCGATCTCGACGCCGAGCCCAACACCCAGATGTCCGGGGGCAGAGAAGCGGAACGGAAAGAAGGTGAGGTCCGTCCCCGGATGGCCGTCGGCGTCGGCGTAGAACAAGTGATAGGTGCCGGGATCGTCCTGGTTGACGCTGCGCTTCACGAGCCGCATCCCGAACACGTTCGTGTAGAAGTCCAGATTCTCCTGCGCGTCACCGGCGATGGCGGTGATGTGGTGGATTCCGGTGATCTCGGAGGGGGAGGGGGAGGGGGAGGGCATTCGTGTTGGGCCTCGTCGGGGTGGCTTAAACTTATTGCCGTGTCGAACCTGCTCGCCGCTCGCGCGCAGATGGCCATCTCACTCGGCTTCCACATCATCTTCGCCGAGATCGGCATCGGCATGCCGGCAATGATGGTGCTCGCCGAATGGCGCTGGCGGAAGACGGGCGACGACGTGTGGCTCGAGCTCGCCAAGCGCTGGGCCAAAGGCACGGCCATCCTGTTCGCGATTGGCGCCGTGTCGGGCACGGTGTTGTCGTTCGAGCTCGGCCTGCTCTGGCCGCGCTTCATGGAATTCGCGGGGCCGATCATCGGCATCCCCTTCTCGCTCGAGGGGTTCGCGTTTTTCACGGAAGCGATCTTCCTCGGCGTCTATCTGTACGGCTGGGAGCGAGTGTCGCCGAGGACGCATCTGTTCTCGGGGATCGTGGTGGCGCTCAGCGGAATGGCGTCGGCCGTATTCGTCGTCGCGGTGAACGCGTGGATGAACACGCCGCGCGGAATCACGCTGGCGAACGGCCGGATCGCCGCCGTCGACCCGATCGCCGGGATGCTCAATCCGTCGACGTTCCAGCAGGCGCTGCATATGGTGCTCGCGGCGTACGCGGCGACAGGCATCGCCGTCGCGGGTGTGCACGCGATCGTGCTATTGCGCGGCAGCACGCGACGCTTTCATCGAGCGGCGCTCGTCGCGTCGCTGGCGATCGGCGCGCCCGCGGCGGTGCTGCAGCCTATCTCCGGTGACTTGAGCGCGCGGACCGTCGCCAAGACGCAGCCCGCCAAGCTCGCGGCGCTCGAGGGACAATTCGACACCGAAGCCGGCGCGCCGCTGCGGATCGGCGGTTGGCCCGACGTCGACGCGCGCCGAACTCGCTTCGCGATCGAGATCCCACGCGGGTTGTCGCTGCTCGCGTTTCACGATCCTGGGGCAACGGTGAAAGGACTGTCGGACATCGATCGCGAGCTGTGGCCACCCGTCCTTCCCGTGCACTTCGGCTTTCAGATCATGGTTGGCCTAGGCACGCTGATGGCCGTCGTCGCCGCATGGTCGCTCGTCGTGTTGGTGCGACGCCAGGACATCTTGGCGAAGCGCAAGCTCCTTCTCGCGCTCTCGATCGTGACGCCGTTCGGTTTCATCGCCACCGAGGCCGGATGGACCGTCACGGAAGTCGGCCGGCAGCCGTGGGTGGTGCAGGGTCTGCTCCGGACGGCCGACGCGGTCACGCCGATGCCCGGCGTCGCCGTGCCGATGGCGCTGTTCACGATTCTCTACATCGGTCTCGCGGCGATCGTCGTCGTGTTGATTCGATCCTTGGTCGCCGACACGCAATGAGCGGCGTACTCACGATCGGCCTGCCCGAGATCGTGGCCGGCGCCATCATGATGGCCCTCACTGGCTACGCGCTCACGGGCGGAGCGGACTACGGCGGAGGCGTGTGGGATCTTCTGGCGCGCGGGCCGCGCGGAGAGGACCAACGCCGGCTGATCGCCGAGTCGATCGGTCCGATCTGGGAAGCCAACCACGTCTGGCTGATCGTCGCGGTAGTGGTGCTGTTCACCGGCTTCCCGGCCGCGTTCGGCGTGCTCGGCACGGTGCTCCACGTTCCGATCACCATTCTTCTGATCGGCATCGTCCTGCGCGGGTCGGCCTTCGTGTTTCGCAGCTACGGCCGCGCCGAGCGCAATATTGTCGAGCGGTGGGGGCTGGTGTTCTCGATCGCGAGCGTGGTGACGCCGCTGTGCTTCGGCATCGTGATCGGCGCCATCTCGAGCGGGGCGGTCGGCCAGGCCGCGGCGCGCGCCGTCACAGGCAGCGGGTCGTTCACCGAGGTCTACGTCGAACCGTGGCTTGCCGTGTACCCGCTCGTCGTCGGGTTCTTCGCGTTGGCGCTGTTCGCGCTGCTGGCCGCCGTGTATCTCGCGCTCGCCGCGCGAGACGACGCATTGCGCGAGGACTTTCGTCGTCGAGCGCTGGTCGCGGCGGTGGTCGTCGGGGTCGCTGCCGGAGCGTCACTGCTCATGTCGACGTCATCGGCGCCGCGCATCGCGCGCGGTGTCACCACTTCACCCTGGGCGGTCTTGTTGCATACGGTTACGGCGATCGCGGCGGTCACGGCGATCGCCGCGCTCTGGTGGCGCCGCTATCGGTTGGCGCGGGTCGCGGTCGGCGCGCAGGTGACGTTCATCCTGTGGGGCTGGGCGCTCGCGCAGTATCCGTTCGTCATTCCCCCGACGCTCACCATTCGCCAGAGCGCGGCGCCTGATGTAACTCTGGAACTGCTGCTCGTTGGACTCGCGGGGGGAGCGTTGATCCTGATTCCGTCGCTGCGACTCCTGTTCAAGACCTTCTCACCGACGCGCGAACCATCCGCCCGCGGCTAGCGTCTGCACACCGTCAGACTTCGAAGCGCTCCCACCGCTCGCGCACGACCTCCATCAACTGCTGAAAGCGCCGCTCTCCGCGAAGATTGTCGAGCGACGGATCCACGCGCGTGAGGAACGGATGGTTGATGAAGCCGCGGTCGACGGCGACCTCGAGCCAGCGGATGGCGTTGTCGGTGTCGCCGGCTCGCGCGTAGCCGCCGGCGAGCAGCCGCGCGAACACGTCGCTCGCGCCGGCCGCCGCTTCCACGTGCTTTCCCGGTGATTGAAGGGGCACACCATCGTGTTCGCGAAGCGAGGCGGCGAGAAAGAATGCGAGGCGCGCCGGGACAGTCTCGCGAACCTCGAGCGGAAACGACTCGACGATGGCAGCGATGCTCTCCAATCGCCCATTGATGAGAAGCACCCAGACGTAGAACAATCGCGCCATCGGGTTGCCCGGATCCATCTCGAACATCTGCCTGTACGGCTCGATCGCCGCCGCCAGATTGCCCTCGAGGATCTCCGCCCATGCCGGCATGCATCGCACCAACGGCGTCAGCGGATCGATCGCCGCCAGCCGCTCGATCAATGGACGCGCCGCCGGGACGCGCCCGGAAATGAGATAGCAGTTGCTCAGCAGCAGCAGCGTGTCGGCGTTGTTCGGTTCCAGGTCGAGTGCGGATGCGAGATCGCGGACCGCCTCCTGGATGCGCGCGCGGGAGTAGTGAATCCATCCTCGCAACTGCAATCCT
The DNA here is from genome assembly GCA_963757185.1 of uncultured Gemmatimonadaceae bacterium. GTDB lineage: Bacteria > Gemmatimonadota > Gemmatimonadetes > Gemmatimonadales > Gemmatimonadaceae > JAQBQB01. Next base: position 468,789 of record CAVWQI010000009.1, on the reverse strand, counting down.
TCCGCCGATGCGGGCTCTAGCTCGAAGACTCTGCGCGCGCACGCCTCGGCGTCGACGATCGGACTCTCGCCAAAATCGGTGCCGGCCTCGCGGTACTGGAGATAGGCGACGCCGAGCGCGGCGTACAGGCGGGCGTTGTCGCCGACGATGGCCAATCCGTTGCGCAAAAGCTGGACGGCCTGGTCGATCGCGTCCTTCCGCCATCGCCAACCCTGCTGCCGGGCGCGCAGATAACACTCGTACGCGTGGACGTTGTCGATTCCCCGTTCGTGTAGCCGCCGGTCTTCATCGGTGGTCAGCTGGAGCCGCAGCGCACCCACCACGACGCGCGCGATGCGCTCCTGAATCGCAAAGAGATCCTCGACGCCGCCGTCGAACTTCTCCGCCCAAACGTGCGCGTCGGTGTGCGCGTCCACGAGTTGCGTGGTGATCCGAATCCGGTTGTCCGTTCGCCGAACGCTGCCCTCGAGGAGGTATCGCGCGCCCAGCTCGCGCGAGATCGTTTTCGCGTCCTTCGCGGAGCCCTTGAACGTCGCGGCCGACGTCCGCGAGATGACCCGCAGAGAGCGAATCCGACAGAGATCGGCGGTGATTTCATCGGCCAGACCGTCCGCGAAGAACTCGTTGTCGGGGTCGGTGCTCAGGCTCGTGAACGACAGCACCGCGATCGACGATGATCCCGTCGAGCTGCCGTCGTCGGCCGATTGACGACGGGCGGCACGACCCTGTTCGCCCTGACGCCGCTGCCAATCATCGATCTCCGATCGGAAAGCGTAGACGCTGCCGAGCACGCGGTGGATGTGTCGATGCACCGGCAAGCCTTCGTCGCGCTCCCAGCGCCGTACCGTGCGAACGCCGCGCTTCAGGTAGGCAGCGATCTGCTTCCACGAATCGAGACGGTCCGCAGCCGGTGCTGGTTCGAGCGTCACACGCGGAGTTTCCGGCAGTGAGGGGAGGGGAGGGGAGAGCAGCAGTGGGCCAAAGTGGGCCACCAACGCCATTGCCTTCTTTGTCGTCTTTGCGAACCGGCTCGGGCCCGTACTTTCGCCGGAAACGTACATCTCGTTCGGTTTCTCAAGGAGGCCTTCATGATCTCGTGTCGCGGCCCCATCGCCGTTTTCGCCTTGACGGTCGTAAACGCCGCCGGCGCCTTCGCCCAGAGTCGCGGCGGCCCCTCTTCCGGCCGGGCCGATACACTCGCCGTCAGCGTTGCCGGCAGTGGGCTCGACCATCTCGCGACCGCCGTCGTTCATTCGGTGCGCGGGAAACCGCACGGGACGACCCAGCAGAGCACGGAAATCGTCGATCTCGCGGGCGATTTGGTGGGGCGCGTGCTCTATCACGTCACGACCGTCGTGGATTCGCTGAAAGGCACGCTCGTCAACACCGGCGACCAAGTCTACTCGGGGACGATCGCCGGCTCGGCGCCGGTGCTGATCCATGACAATCGTTTTCGATTCGACGTCAACCTGAAGACGGGGCGCGAAACCGGGCGCGTGTACCTGTTCGACCACATCGCTGGCCCGCGAGTCCAATGCACCCTCGACGTCGTCGGGACCGGGTTGGATCCGGACGGAAACCCGAAGTTCACCTACACCGGGCGGTGCGTTTTTCTCGAACCGCGCCGAGGAAACGAGTAGTCAGCCCAACGCGTGCCGACTGGCGCACGTGGGTCATGCCGCTTCTTGGGCTTTCACCACGGCGGCCGGCAACGTGATGTAGAACGTCGTCGCCTTGCCCGGCGCGCTGTCGGCCCATATTCGGCCGCCGTGTGCCTCGACGATCCCCCGCGCGATGTAGAGTCCCAATCCCAGTCCCGTCACGCCCGAGCCCCGCGCCGTGTTCGATCGCATGAAGCGCTCGAAGAGCCTGGGCATCTCGTCGGATGCGATTCCCGGTCCGCGATTGGTCACCGCGATCTTGACCTCGGCATCGGTGCGATCCACCGATAGGTCGACGGGGGTCTTCGGATCGCCGTATTTCACCGCGTTCGAGATCAGGTTCCCGAGTACTTGCCCGATGCGCATCGGATCGACGAGGCAAGACACCGGCTGGCCGCTCTCGTGGACGTCGATGCGAGCGTTCGCGAGGTATGACATCTGCTTCGCGGTTTCGCGGACCATCACGTGGAGGTCCGTCCACTTTCGGTCCAGTTTCAACCGATGTGCCTCCAGCAACGACATGTCGAGGAGATCATCGACCATTCGCTCGATGGTCTGTGTCGCCGACTGAATCGATTGCAACGTGGTTCGCTCTTCCTGGCTCGTACCCTTGCGGAGGGTCGGAAGGAAGTCGGAGGCCATCGTCAGGACGCTGAGCGGCTGCCGCAGGTCGTGAGCGACGAGGGATGTCCACTCCTCGCGCAAACGCTCCAGTTCCTTGATGTGCGTGATGTCGTCGACCGTGCCGTTGATTCCGATGATCTGCCCTTGAGCGTCTCGCACCGGCTCACCACGCGTAGCGCACCAGCGCACCGCTCCGTCGAGACGGGTGAACTCGAGCTCGAGGTCGTAGGGCTCGCCCTCGAGGCGTAGTCTCTCCATGGCGTCGCGGAGCCGAGCAAGACTCTCGGCGGTCAGCAGCCTAGCGCCGAGATAAACCAGCGGAGATGGCGGCTCCATCGGGTTGATTCCAAAGATCTGGTACAGCTCGTCGGACCACTTGGCTTGGTTCGTTCGGAAATCCCAGCGCCAGCTGCCGACGTGCGCGACGTGCTGTGCGATGCGCAGATCTCCCATCGTCTCTCGCAACGCCTCTTCGTCGCGCTTGCGCTCGGTGATATCCGTCTGGATCGTGCCGATTCCGAACACGGCGTTCGACTCATCGAGCAGCGGGAACTTACTCAACAGGAAAACGCGGCCCTCGACCGCGTTCGGCTCCTCGTAGTGCATCGGCACGCGCGTCTCTCGTACGATCTTTTCCCTGGCCGCCAAGTCCTCGGCGATCAGACGCGGAAAAATATCTTTGGCCGTGCGATGCAGCGCCGCTTCTGCCCTGATCCCGCTGAGGGCCTCGAATGCCTTGTTGACCAGGACGTAGCGGCCCTCGAGGTCCTTGATGACGATCGCCTCCGGCGAGTGGTCCAGAATCGCCTGCAGCAAGCGCTGATTGCGTGCCAGCTCGACGGCATTGCGACGCAAGAGACGTAGGACCGCACTGATGGCGCTGCCCGCGAGCAGGAACGTGAGCGCCATGAAATACTTGGAGCCGGCCGGTTTGACGAGATGGTGCTCCGGCGGAACGAAGAACCACCACATGACGGCGGCTGAGACGATTGTGGCGGCGACACCGCTTTCGAAGCCGCCGAACCATGCGCAGGCGAGCACGGCCGGGTAGAGAAGAGACCACCTACCGGATGCGCCCCAAAAAAATTCCTCGAGCACGAAGACGACGAGGAGCGGTAGCAGGGTCGCGAGGAAGACCCTGAGCGGAGACCGTTTTTCCGTCGGCGCTATCATCCTGCTCGCCTCCTCGCGATTGACCTGTCCGGCTTCCTTGGCCGCACCCGTTGGCCGGCGTTCCGACCCGATCAGAATGCCCCTCGCCGGGCGCGGGCGCGATGGGCCTTTGGGTCCTTGCGGAATTCAGAATGGATTCCACGGCCGCCTCCCGCGACCGCTTGCTAACGGCGCCGCACTAGCGCACTCACCACCGCCAGCAGCGCCGACGGAAGCTGCGAAGGCCGCTGCACCATGCGATGACCCGCCCGCCCAAAGATCCTCGGCAAGTACTCGGAGGCGTCCGCGTCGACCGTGAGGCAAAACGGAAAGATTCCCGACGCCCGCGCTTCGAAGATCGCCTGCCGCGCGTCCTCGACGCCGTGCGGACCCTGATAGCGATCGACGTCGTTGGGGCGTCCGTCGGAGAGAATCAAGAGAAGACGATGTCCGGCCGAGCGACGCGCGAGGTGCCGCGACGCGAAGCGCACCGCGGCGCCGAGTCGCGTGAAGCCGCCGGGCTCGATGCCCGCGATCCTCCGGCGAATGCGATCGCCGTTGTGCTCCGTGAAATCCTTGATGCGCGAAACGCGAACGTCGGCGGCGGACTTCCCGGCAAACGTGTGCACCGCGAACGAGTCGCCAAGCGCGTCGAGCGCCTCGCTCGCCAGCAGCAGCGCGATCTTCTCCAGATCGACGATTCTCAGTCCGTCGCCAACGCGCGTCTCCGTCGACCCGCTCACGTCCACAAGGAGCGAGATCGCCAGCCCACGGCGCGCCGGACGCGCCTCACGATAAAGTCGGTCGTCGGGGGCGTCGCCGGTGTGGCGAGCCACGACGGCGTCGACCCATGCGGCGATGTCGAGCTCGTCGCCGGCGAGTTGGCGGTTGAGCAGCATGCGTCGCGCGCGAAGACGCTCGAAGTGATGCCGAATCGTGTGCACGAGCGCGCGGTGTCGCTGCACCACGTCAGCGGCCCACACCGGGTCTCCGTAGACGGGATCTTGCAGCCGCACGAGCGCGACCCGCCTCTCGTAGCGGCCGGCCTCGGCGTCCCATTCGTCATGCGCGGCGACGACCGGCGGAAGCAGCGCGAGCTCGTCCGCCTCGATCGTCGGGAGATGATCCCGCCTGCGCTCGAACGCATTCGTGCCCTGAAGCGCGCGGCGATTCGGATCCGGCCTCGCGTATGGGTCGAACGTGGACGAATCGTCCCTCAATTTGTCTTCGGGCGGCGCGCTCGGGTCGAACGCCTTTCCCTGCGAATCGCCTTCGTCGTTCGACTTGCGTTCCTCAGCCTGGTCGATCGCCGCCGAGCGGCGATTGGGTGCCGCGTCGGATCCGGCGATCGGCAGATGTTGAGGCGCCTGGTCGAACGGATTGTCCGATTCGCGAATGACCTCCGCGCCTGCGACGGTGCCCCAGTGCAACGTCGGCGGCAGCCCGCGATAGCGTCCGCCGAGGCGGCGAATGCGGGATGCCGCCTCTCGTGCCCATGCCAGTGATTCAACGGGAGTCGCGCGCGCCTCGCCGAAAGCGGCTTCGCCAGGCGCATCGTCATTGTCGCCGCGCAGTGCGTCGCGCAGGAGCAGTTCGACGTCGCGCTCCTGCACGCTGAGCGACGAGAGCATCGGACGCCGCTCGAGGGCCGATTCTCGCTCGGCGCTCAGCGCCGTCACGAACCCCGGGTGCCGCCGCATCAATTCGGCGTCGATCGCCATTCCTTCGCGCAGTAGATAGAGATCGCGCTCGAGCGGGTCGGCGGTCGGCAGATGAGTCGGCGTGCCGCGCACGATTCGCTCGGCCTGCTCGATGGCGAGGATGCGGTAGCGCGAGACGGCCGACGCCATGCCGTTCGGCGCGTCGAGCGACTCGGGCAGGCGTATCGTTTCGCCGTCGACCGATGGCGTCATCCGACGCGCGTCTGCCTGAGTGCCGAGGAATCGGGCCACCTTGTCGATCCAACCGTTCGGCGCGCGCTCGGTCACCGTCAACGCGATCGGCCGTCCGTACAGCGCGGCGACGACCAGCTCGAGCCGTCGCTGCACCGCTTCCAGCGTTACGGTCGGCTTCGGTTTGCGAAAGCGCGCGCCGGCTCGATCGCGGACTTGTCGCGCCAAGTGCTCCGCCTTGCGGGCGATCCGTCTCGTGCGCGAGATGCTTCGCGTCACTACAACAGCGCGGCGACGAGGTCGGTGATGGCGCTCACGAGATCGGGGTCGTCCGTTAGCGGCCCGACGAACGCCGCCTGACACGCATCCTGCGGCGACACGCCGTCGGAGATCAGCTTTGCCGCCGAAACCAACAATCGGGTTCCGGGTCCTTCGGCGAGGCCCTGATCCTTCAATCGGCGGACCTTGTGCGCCAGCTCGACGAGCGCTTGCGCCGTGCCCCGTTTCACGCCGCTCTCGTGCGCGACGATCTCCGCCTCCGCCGCGGCCGACGGGAAGTCGAAGTCGAGCGTGACGAAACGCTGCCTCGTGCTCGGTTTGAGATCTTTGATGGCGTGCTGATACCCGGGGTTGTACGAGATGACGAGCTGAAACCCCGCCGCGGCTTCGACGACGTCGCCGGTCTTCTCGATCGGCAGGAGTCGCCGGTCATCGGTGAGCGGATGGATCACGACGACGGTGTCCTGCCGCGCCTCGACGACTTCGTCGAGATAGCAGATCGCGCCGAGCCGCGCCGCCGTGGTGAGCGGCCCGTCGATCCACACCGTCTCGTCGCCCTTGATCAGGAAGCGACCGGTGAGATCGCTGGCCGAGAGATCGTCATGGCACGCGATCGTCACGAGCGGTCGTCCGAGCTTCCACGCCATGTGCTCGATGAAGCGGGTCTTGCCGCATCCGGTCGGGCCCTTGAGCATCACCGGGAGGCCGCGCGCGTGGCACTTGGCGAAGACGTCGATCTCGTCTCCCGATGCGAGGTAGTACGGCTCGCGCGCGACCCATCTCGCGCCATGCTCTGGAGTGAGTTCGGGCGTCAACGACTGGCGACTCTGTTTCAGCAAGGTGAGTTCGGGTTGGTCATTCTCATCATCATGCGCATACCCACGCCGGTCCGGCCAGTTTCATGACGAATCTCGGACAACCGGCCTTCAGTGGTTTGGCGGGGTCCCTCAGCGGTGGTAGTTCCTTGCTCCCGTTCGGGCCATAACAATTGATACACGGAAACAAACGGCAGAAAACGGAAAGAAACGGAACCAGCAAATTTGTGTTTCTCCGTTTGTTTCAGTTTGTGCTCCGTTTGTTTCCGCGTCCCAATCGTTGATGCTCGCACCGACAGGAGTACTTTCCCGCCAAGCGGAGCCACGGCCTTCTTCCCGCCAACGCCAGCGCTCGCCAAGTTCCGCCCCTTATGAACCGACGCGATTTCAACGCCATCGCCAAGATCGACTCGATGTACGCGATGATCCGCGAGGAAGCCGACGCGATCGGCAAGCAGAACGGAACGACGTTCGCGCATTCCGAGCTGCTCCTGAACGTCTCCGCGCCGACCGACCCGCGCATTCGCAAGATCATCACCGGCGCGGCCGCGTCTCTCAAGCTCTCGACTCGACGACGCCCAGCGGTGCCGGGCACGACGCTCAGGCGATGGCGGTGATCGGGCCGATCGGTATGATCTTCATTCCGAGCATCGGCGGCATCAGCCACGCGGCCAAGGAATTCTCGCGGCCGCCGGACATCGCCAACGGCGCGAACGCCCTGCTGCGATCCGTGCTGGCCGCGGACAGAGCGCTCGCCTGATTGCTACCGGCTTTGCCAGTCGGTGAACTTGGGCGGCGTCGGGAAGGGCGGTCCGGCTTCGATCACGATGTCGGCGTGCGCGACGAGCGGAATCTTCGCGGGATCGCCGGCATAGGGCTTCCCGTCTACCCATACCTTGAGCTTCGAGCCTTCCTTCGCGAACGCGGTCGCCGCGCGCGTCGTGCTCAACGGCTGCCCCCAAATCGCGAAGAAGTCGCCGAGTGTGAACGTACGGTTCGCCGGCGATTCAATATGAATCACGCCGTCCGGCGTGTGCGTGTGCAGCCAGTAGAGGCATTGATTGCCCGCCGGCCGGCCGACGTCATAGGGGACCGGAACCGAATGGCCGTGGTCCAGAATCAGGAGATGCTGATGGATGTGAATTCGCTGTCCTTCCATGGCGTCGCACGAGATTCCCGCAACCGGCTGCCCGGTCGGGGCCATCTGCACCCGCTGAGCGAGAGCCTCCGTCGCGCCTCCGGCGATAGCGATCGCAGCGAACGTTCCCGCCACCGCGGCGGCGCGCGTCAACGACAACATGAAGTGTTCTCCCGGCGACGAGTGCTGTAAACGATAGTGAGCTCAGGCGGGCGCGATCGCGATCACGCGGAGGGGACTCCCGCTGCCGTTCACGATCTTGAGCGGCGCGGCGATCACGATGGCACCAGTCGCTGGAAGCTGATCGAGGTTGCGGAGGCTCGCCAGTCCGAATTTCCCGGCGCCGTGCATCGTCGCGTGGTTCGGGAATGGCGGATCGAACGTACCGGCCTGCCCGGCGTCCGTTCCCACCGTTTCGACTCCGACGCCAAGCACGCCGCGGTCCTTGGCCAGCAGTTCCGACGTGGTCTTGTGAAATCCCGGGCTGTGCGGGCCGTCGGCCTTGACGTTGAGAAACGACTTCGGATCGGACCGCTTGCTCCAGTCCGTGCGAAGCAAGAACCAGGAGTCCTTCGGAATGTGCCCGTTCTCCTTCTCCCACGCCGTGACGTGGTCGGGCATCAGGATGAAGTCTTCGTCCTTGGCCACTTCTTTCGACACGTCCATCACGCACGCCGGACCGACAAAGCGGCGCGCGGGAATCGTGTCGCAGCGGTTGTCCGGCAGATCCTTCCCCGTGATCCAGTGCACCGGAGCGTCGAAGTGCGTGCCGGTGTGTTCGCCGAGATGCAACACGTTCCAGTACCACGCCGGGCCCTGGTCGTCGAAATGCGAGATCACGTCCATCGTCAGCCCCGGCGATTGACCGAACATCGGCGGCAGGCCGATGACCGGCGTCTCCGGGCCGAGCGGCTGCGTCAGGTCGACGACTTTGAGCTTGCCCGCGTTGAGCTCGTCCACCAGTTGAGTGAGAACCGTCATCGTCATTGTGCTCATAGTCAGCTCGACCGTTGTGAAGTCTGAAGGCTGCGAAGGTGGCGCTGAAACTGGTATCGATTCTCGAGCAATGCGAGATCCGTCACGTACGCGGAAGGTCCCACCGCTTCGACCTTGGCGACGAGCGTCGTCAGGTCGTGCGCAGCGAGCGCTTCGGCAAACTCTCTCTTGAATTCGTCGACCGCCGTGACGGTCATCGTTCGCGGGACGCCGGCTGCCGCGGCCATCGCGGCGATGTCGCTGCCCGTGGACGTCGCCGTCGGAAAGCCGCCGACCGACAGCAAGCTCTCGTTGTCGAACACGACATGGATCAAGTTCTTCGGACGGTAACGGGCGAGCGTCGTGAGTCCGCCGAGGTTCATGAGAACCGATCCATCGCCGTCGAACACGACCACCGTCAGTTCGGGGCGGCTCAACGCGATCCCCAATCCCATCGACGACGCCAGGCCCATCGCGTGCTGCAGGTAGAAGAAATTCGGCTTGTGTCCGATCGACTGTAGCTCGGCCGCCACCGCGCCCATGATCGTCACGACCACACATCGATCTAGCTCCCCATAGACGGCTTCGATCGCGTCGCGGCGCTTCATGCTTCCTCCCACATCAGATCGCGCCCGAGCAACAGCGCGACGGGACGGCTCGCGGAATGGGCGAGCGTCTGCGCCTTGTTGATTCGGCGCGCCACGTGCTCGGGCGAGTCGAGCAACGTGTGCGGAATGCGAAGCGCGTCGAGCACGTGCGTCGTGACGCCGCCCCCTTCCGTCTGCCACGGATCACGCTCGCCGAACTCGCCCCGATGGCTGATGAACATCAGCAGCGGAATGCGGTAGAGCTGTGCACACGACACGATCCCGTTCACCGACGCGAGAAATCCGTGATTCTGCATGAGCATCGCCGATTTCACGCCGGCGAGATGCGCGCCCGCTGAAATGCCGACGCCTTCCTCCTCCTTGGCGAGTCGTACGAGCATCATCTCCGGATCGTCTTCCGCCATCCGGATGAGATGTACGAGCCACGTCTCCGGCAGCGCGGACACGATCCGCACCCCGATGTCGCGGAGGCATTGATAAATCAGCTTCGAGCTCGAAACGGAAACAGGCATGTCATTCCTCAAACACCTGGTGGACCGGTGGACCGTCGAACTCCGTACTCACGCCGCACCCCGCCCCCCCCCCGCACGCCTCACTCTCTCCGCACCCCGCCGCCGCACTCCGCACTCAGACGGCATGCACCGTATTGAACACGCTCGACAACAACCACCAGACCCCGACGCCACCGATCGCCGTCGGAATGCCAAACCGCACCCAGTAGTACAGCCACACCGGCACCGGCACTTCGCCTCGCTCCCCGAGGTGCTTCAGCGCGTCGCCGCGTTTCATGAACCAGCCGACGGAGAGCACCGCGACGAGCGACCCGAGGGTCTGCATTCCCGACCCGAACGTGAGGTCCCAGGGTACGAAGATGCCCGTGTTGATCGCCGGCGGAATGGCGGCGACGAAAATCGCCGCGGTCACCAGCAACACCGCCCGCTCGCGCGTCATCTTCGTATTGTCCGTGAGGCCTGCGACAAGCACCTCGAACGCGCCGACGTCCGAGAGATAGCCCGCGCATGACAACCCGATGAAAAACACCGCGCCGAAAAGCGCGCCCGCCGGCATCGCGGCGAACACCTTGGGCAGCGTCGCGAAGATGAGCCCCGGCCCAGAAGTCGGCTCGAGGTTGAACGCGAAGACTGCTGGGATCACCGCGAATCCTGCGAGAAGGGAGGAGCCGGTGTCGCCGATGACCGTCCAGATCGCCGGCCGCGCCACGCTCTCGTCGTGCTTCATGTACGAGCCGTATACGACCATGAACGTCCCGCCGAGCGAGAGCGAAAAGATCGCGTGGCCGATCGCCGCGACCATCACCGTCGGCGTGAGATCCGCCCACCGGAATTTCAGGATGTACCAGCGCACGCCGGCCATCGCCCCCGGCAGCGTGAGCGACCGGATCATCAGCAACACGAGCGCGACCAGCAGCACCGGCATCACCCACGCGCTGGCGCGCTCGATCCCGGCTCGCAAGCCCTTCGCCACGACGACGGCGCAGGCGAGAGCGACGATCGCCGTGAAGCACATCTGCAGCGTGAACGACACGAGGTCGAACCCGTGCTCCGGCGGCAGTATCGCCGACGCGTCGATGTGCAGCCCCACTCCGGCGCCGATCTGCGCGACCGCGTGATACAACACCCACCCCACGACCGCCGTGTAGTATCCAGTCGCCGCGATCACGATGACGAAGAAGAACCAGCCGACCGCCGTTCCGCCGGGGAGCCCCGCCGCCTTGAACGCACCGACCGGACCGCGACGCGCGAATCGGCCGAGCGCGAACTCGGCCATCAGCGCCGGGACGCCGATCGCCACCGCGACGAACACGTAGAAGAGAACGAACGCCGCGCCGCCGAACTTTCCGACGAGATACGGATACCGCCAGACGTTGCCAAGCCCGATCGCGACGCCGATGACCGTGACGAGCGTGCCGAATCGCGACGCAAACGTCTCGCGAGGTTTCGTGCTGGATCCCGGCGCGGCCGACTCGCGCGGTTTGGCTGTCACTCCCTCTGCCGCCATCAATTGTCTCGCCGCCAGCGTTCCAGCTCGGCGATGCGAATTTCAAGTGCCTCGATGCGGTCCGGCGCGCGTGCCGCGGCCGGTTTCGCGACCGGAGCAGTCGGGCGTTGCATCGTCGCCGGCACACTGGCGCGCAAAACGCCGCTCGCTGCGCTCGCGCGCGCGACGCCGCGACCAGCGGCCCGGATGAACGCTCGGCCGATCGGGCCAAGCCACACGAGTCGGAACAGGCGCTCGCCGAGCGGCATGCGGAACGGGCTTCGCAGCAGGAGCCCGAGCGAGACGCCGAACAACGCGACGCCGCCGAAGACGAGCAGCATTCCGACGATTGGCACCTGGTACGTGTGCGGCCCGATCTGCTTCCGCATCCGGAGCGCCCACCAGGCCATGCCAAAACCGACGACCGGCGCAGCCGCGAGGATGGCGACGCTTCGCCGACGGGCGTGTCGCGCGGCGGGATCGGCACGCAACGCGTCGCGCTGTGCCTGTCGCTCGCCGAGTACGGCGACAAACCCTCGGTGCACCGCGTCGGGGGTGAAACCGTTCACCGCCAGCCGGCGCGCCTCGCCGAACGTCTGAGCGATCCGCGTGACCAGGACGCCGGCCAACAACAGCACCGGCAGCAGCATGTCGATCGAACCGCCGTTCTCTGCACTGACCGCCGCCGCCATGAAATAGGCGAGGATGCTCCCCAACACGAGCACCAGCGACAGCGTGCCCGCCTCCTGCGTGAACAGACGAATCGGAACGGGAATCTCGGGGCCGGTCAGCTGCGCCGCGTCGAGCGCCTCGACCAATTCCTCGGCCCGCGCGAAGCGAGCCTCGGGATCTTTCATCAGGCAGCGATCGATCGCCTCGGCCAGCGGCGCGGGCAGATCAGGACGGACGCTCGCCATCGGCGGCAGCGTCTCCGTGATCTGCTTGACCAATGCCTTGCCGGTGGAATCCGCCGCCATCGCCACCCGGCCTGTGAGCGCGTAATACGCCGTGAGGCCGAGCGAGTAGAGATCGCTGCGTCCGTCGACGCGGTCGCCGGTCGCCTGCTCGGGGCTCATGTACTCCGCCGTGCCCACGACCTCACCGACTCGCGTGAGTCCAGCGGTCGCACCGTCGTCGGGAGCGGCGATCGTTCGCGACACGCCGAAGTCCATGACCAGGGCGCGATTCGTCGCGCGCTCGATCATGATGTTGTCCGGCTTGATGTCGCGGTGCACGATGTCGCGGCCGTGTGCATACGCCAGCGCGTAGCCGACGTCTTGCAGCAGGCGCACGACCTCACGAACGGTCAACGGACCGGCGCGTCGCACGCGCTCGGCGACGCTCTCGCCCTCGATGTAGCCCATCACGTACGCGAGGAAGTCGTCGCTCTCCTCGACGGCGTAGACGGGCACGATGTTCGGGTGCGAGAAGCTCGCCGCCATCCTCGTCTCGCGAAGGAACCGATCGCGGAGCGCGGTGGCCGTCGCGAACTCGGCCGGCAAGACCTTGAGCGCGACCAGACGGCCGAGCTTCTCGTCGCGCGCGAGATACACGGCGCCCATGCCGCCGCGCCCGAGCTCTCGCTCGATCGCGTAGCGTCCGCCGAGTTGCGCCTGGAGGTCCGTCAGACTCGTCATCGCGGCGAGAATATACCGCCGCGGAGCTTGCTTGCCGTCACCGATCGCCCAGCACGGCTACGAGCGCGTCGAGGGCCGTGTCGATGTCCCCGGTCGTGCTGTAGAAGTGTGGCGAAAGCCGGATGACCGGCCCGCGCGCCGACGCGATGACCCCTCGCTCGCGCATCTTCGCCTCGACGACGTGTGACTCGTCGACGATAAAGGCTGTCGTCGCCGTCTTGTGCGCCATGTCGTCGGTGCCGAGCAGGGCGAGTCCTCGAGCGCGGCCACCGTCGATCAACCGCTGGCCGAGCACCTCGAGCCAGGAACGGATCGCGCCGACGCCGATCTCGTTGATCATCTCCATCCCGGCGCGCGCCACATACGCGTTGACGATCGGCGGTGTCCCTGTGTCGAAGCGGCTCGCGGTTGGAGACCAGTCGAGATGCTTCACGTCGAAGGCAAAAGGGTTCGCTCGCCCGAACCACCCGGTCACCGAAGGCTCGAGCCGCGCAGCGAGGTCGCGTCGAACGTACAGGAAGGCGATTCCAGGAATTCCCATGAGGAACTTGAGGTTCCCGGCGGCCAGAAAGTCGAGTCCGAGCGCCTTCACGTCGACCGGCACGGTGCCGAGCGTCTGATAGGCGTCGACGTAGAGAAGCGCCCCGCACTCGTGGGCCGCGGCCACGAGCCGCGGAAGATCCTGCTTGAAGCCGTCGAGGAAATAGCCGTGAGTCGCCGACACGATCGCGGTCTGATCGTCCACGAGCCGCCGGTACTCGGTCGCGTCGATCATGCCGTCGCACACTGGAATCCATTCGATCCGTGCGCCGCGCGACGCTTGCGCGAGCCACACGTGCCCGATGGTCGGAAACTCGGCCTCGGTCACGACGACCTTGGGGCGCCCGCGCGCGAAATCGAGCGCGCTGGCGACGGCGCTCGTCGCCTCGGAGACGGAGCTGAAGACGGCGATCTCGTCGGGTGACGCGTTGATGAGCCGCGCGAACTCGCGTTTCGCGGCGTCCACCTCGGCGACCCACGCGTCCCAGTCCATGCCGCGCGTGGCCCACGACTCGAGATACCGTTCCGCCGCCGCCCGCGTCGCGATCGTCTGCGGCGCTTGCGAGCAGTTGTTCATCGGGATCGTCGTCGAGAGGATCGGGATGAGCCGGCGAAGCGCGGACAGGTCGTACGCGGGCGCGCGTGGGGGAACGGCGAGCGCGGAGGCGTTCTCGGGCATTCCGTGATTCTAGGTCCGAGGATGCGCTACGCAACCGGCCCGGAATATCTTGATGGCCTCCAGTCGCCGATTTCTCCCGGGCCCGACTCCATGTCTCTGACGAATTCGCGAATTTCGCGCGGCCGATGCGTGGTCGTCGCCGCCACCGTCGCCCTCTCCGCGAACGCGTCCGCTCGGCCTATGCTCGCGCAGCGCGGCGGCGATCCGTCGCTCCTCACGGTGGAGCGGATCTACGATCCCCGCGAGTTCAGCGTTCGCCGCTTCGGCCCGACGCGCTGGCTCGACGACAGCACCTACACGACGATCGAACCCGCTCCGGGAGGGCGCGGCGGCGACCTCATTCGGGTCGACGCCGCGACGGCCAAGTCGACCGTTATCGTTCCGGCGACTCGGCTCGTCCCGTCCGGCGCGAGCGATCCGATCGAGATCGAGGACTACACGTGGTCGCCCGACCACTCGAAGCTTCTCGTCTACACCAACACGGCGCGCGTGTGGCGGCAAAACACACGAGGCGACTATTGGGTGCTCGACTTGTCGAAATCGAGCGGCGGTCTACGAAAGCTCGGCGGTCCGGATGCGAAGCCGTCGACGCTCATGTTCGCCAAATTCTCTCCCGACGGCTCGCGCGTCGCGTACGTGCGCGAGCACAACTTGTTTGCCGAGTCGCTGGCCGATGGTCACATCACGCCGCTCACGCACGACGGGTCGGTCACGACCATCAACGGCACCTTCGACTGGGTCTACGAGGAAGAGCTCGACGACCGCGACGGATTCCGTTGGAGCCCGGACGGCAAGCGCATCGCCTACTGGCAGCTCGACGCCAAAGGTGTGCGCGATTTCTTGTTGATCGACAACACGGACTCGCTCTACTCGTTCGTCAAGCCGGTGCAGTATCCGAAGGCCGGCACGACGAACTCCGCCGCCCGCATCGGAGTCGTGAGCGCCGGCGGCGGGCCGACGACGTGGCTGGAGATTCCGGGCGATCCGCGCAACAACTATCTCGCGCGCATGGATTGGGAACCGGCGACGAACGACGTGCTCGTGCAGCAGCTCAACCGCCGGCAGACGCAGAACACGTTCTACGTCGCGAACGCGACGACCGGCGCCGCGAAGCCGCTGTTCGCCGACCGCGACAGCGCGTGGATCGACGTCTACTCCGACGCGACCGGCCCGTCGGTCGACTGGCTCGCCGACAATTCGGGATTCGTTTTCCTGTCGGAACGCGACGGCTGGCGGCATGCGTACCTGGTCTCCAAGACCGGCGCGATGCGGCTGATCACGCCCGGCGAGTTCGACGTGATGAAGATCGAGTACGTCGACACGAAGGGCGGCTGGCTCTACTACGACGCGTCGCCGACGACTGCGACGCAGATGTTCCTCTGGCGCGCGAAGCTCGACGGGTCGGGCCATCCGGAGCGTTTGACGCCGGCGGCGGCGCGTGGCACGCACTCGTACGACATCGCCCCCGGCGCCCATTGGGCGATTGATACTTATTCGACGTTCGGCACGCCGCCGGTGACGGATCTCGTCCGCCTGCCGAGTCACGAAGTCGCGCGAACCTTGGAATCGAATGCCGACGTTGCGGCGCGCATCGCGTCGTTGCGGCGCGGAGCCGTCACGTTCTCGCAGATCGACATCGGCGGCGGGGTCAAACTCGACTCGTGGATGATGAAGCCCGCCGACTTCGACTCGACGAAGAAGTATCCGGTGCTGTTCTACGTGTACGGCGAGCCCGCGTCGCAAACCGTGCTCGACGCATACGGAAGCAGCACGTACCTGTGGCACCTGATGCTCACGCAGCGCGGCTACATAGTGGCGAGCGTCGACAACCGCGGCACGCCGGGTCCGCGCGGACGCGAGTGGCGCAAAGTCGTGCGCAACCAGATCGGGTCGCTTCGTGTGCGCGAGCAGTCGGCCGCCGCGAAAATCGTCGGCCGGCTGCCCTTCGTCGATTCGACCCGCCTCGCGGTGTGGGGCTGGAGCGGCGGCGGGTCGTCGACCCTCCACCTCATGTTCCGCGCGCCCGACGTCTATCGCGCCGGCATGGCTGTCGCGCCGGTGGCCAACGTCCACAACTACGACACGATCTATCAGGAGCGCTACGTCGGTCTCCCCAGCACGGACGAGGCGGCGTACCACGACGCGTCACCGCTCTACTATGCCGAGGGCCTGCGGGGCGATCTACTCGTCGTTCACGGCTCGGGCGACGACAACGTGCACTATCAGAGCACCGAGCAGCTGATCAACGCGCTGGTCGCGGCGAACAAGCCGTTCACGATGATGGAATACCCGAACCGAACGCACGGCATCTTCGAGGGTCCCGGTACGCGCGTGCATTTGTTCAACCTGCTGACGCGATTCCTGAACGAGCACGTGTCCTCAGGTCCGCGATAAGTTCGCCGAAACACGGATGGCAGCGGCGCGGGAGCTGTGAGACATCGGTCTCGGCCACTCTCAGCTCGAGTGGCGAGCGGGCGACGTGGTTCGCTCGACGACCGGAACTGACCGCGGACCACTGACCACAGACCTCCAGCTTGGCGGTCTGGCCACGCAACGATTTGAGCGAGCGGGTGAAGACACTGGCTCAAGAGAACTCCATCCCGTCACGCCGGGTGTGAGGTCTGAGGTCAGTTGTCAGTTCCCGACTTCGAGCGCAAAGCCGTACCCAACTCGCCAATCGAACTCGGAGTGGCCGCCCCACCCGCCTAACGCGACGTTTCGATGACGTCGCTGTATGTCATCAGCTTGCCCGCTCTGAATGCCGTGACCTGGGCCAGCATCGACGCGAGCATCTGGCGCGCGCGCATGTATCCGCCGAACGGCGGCGCACCTCGATAGTAGACCGCGCCGTCGAACACCGATCGAATGAAGGTGCTGTTCGAATCGAGCGGCAGCTCGCTGACGTTGTCGAAGAAATGGCGCCAGTCGTCGCCCTGCTGAAACAGATATTGCTCGACGTTCGACAGATAGAAGGCAGAAACGCCGGCGTGGTGCTCCCGGAGGTACGTGCCGACGGCTCGTATCGCCGTCGGACCGGCGAAGTCGCCGACGAGGGGCACGATGAGGTTGTCCACCTCGAGCTGTTTGAGGACGCGAAAGTTCGCCTCGTTCGCCATGTAACTGCGGTGCAATCCGACGCTGTCGGTCTCGATCTGGAGTTGCGCGTAGCTCGGCATCCGCCCGTACCCGGACCGGCCCTGGTTGGAGTTGTACGTGATGTCGGGTCCGTACGCGACGAACGAGCGATATACGTGTGCGATCGACGCCGTGTCGTCGTCCGAGAGCGCGAAGTGGTGCTTCTTCGACAGATCGTCGAGAATGGACGCGACGTTCCGCCGGTACGCGGCGCTGTCGGGAGGCACCAGCTGATACGCGACGAACAGCGACTCCGGCGCCGACAGCGTGTCGAGGTGCGGCGGCCGCGGGCGTGAAAACAGCCGCGAGAGAAAGTCGGCTCGATCCGTGGACTGCTCGAGCAGCGCCTTGTACATCAGGTGCGTCAACATGTTCTGACGCCTGATGTCGAAGATGAACGCGATCTTCGGATGCAGCGCGACGAGGTAGGTGAAGTTCTGATCCGGCCCGACGCCGAGGTAAACGCCCCCCGTCTTCGTGGTGCGGAGCAGCTCCGGAATCACCCACTGATAGCTCGTCTCGTTCGAGACGAAGTTGTCGGAGCGGAAATAGCCCCCCGGCTCGGACGTGGTCGTGACAAGCCTCCAGAACACGCTGTCGCTGAGACGCGCCGGCAGGTTCTGCTCGGCGACGCGCGACTGCAATTCTTGAGCGGCGACGGGGGCGGCCAGTCCGGTCGCGACGACGCCGAGGGTCGCAGCGATTCGCGCGACGCGTGATGCCTGTCTCCACACCGAGAAACTTCCGCCAGCGCCGTTCGTGACTGCCATGACGAGTCCGGTCGTCCGAAGATCGTTGAAGAATGGGTGCGACGCACAGCCCGCGGTACCCCGACCAAAGAAAACAGCGGCGCAGCGGAGAGTCCGCTACGCCGCCGTCGTTCTACGATCGCGAATCGCAACAGCGGCGCGATCTCGAACAAGAGAACTTCGTTACTGCCACATCAGGTCGAAGTCGTAGTAGCCGTAACCGCCCTGCGGGTCCCGAATCCGGATCACGGTCGTGTAGTTGTTCCACGACGAGGGCTGCTGCACCACGGTCACGCTGCCTCGTCCGCTGTTCTGCACCACCGTCACGTTCGCGTTGCCGCGCGGCATGTCCATGTTGCCGGCGTCGACGCGTTCGTTCATCAGGTTCTTACCGCTCAGCGTTCGCGACGTCACTCGGCCGTTCTGGATGCGGACTTCGACTTGATCGTCGACGTTTCCGCTCCAGTGCAGCATCGTGCGGCTGCCGTTCCGCCCGTTACCGCGGTCGCCGTAGCCGCCGTTGCCGTAGCCGCCATTGTTGTCCGGATAGTTCCGGTCGCGGCCGCGGCCGCGACCCGGCCAGCCGACGTACTCGCCGTTGGAGTTGCCTTCCCAGTAGCCGACGAGACGATACGGGTCGGATCCGCCCTGAGGATCCTGAATGCGGACCACCGCCGTGAAGCCGTTCTGCGCATTGGGCTGCTGAATCACGGCGACGTTACCGCGACCCTGCAGCACCTGCACGCGAACGACGCCGTCCTGCCGAGGCAGGTCGCTCATCGCTCGGCCTTGCGCAAAGTTGGGTTCGGTCGCGCCGATTCTGCGCGTCGAAAGCTGGTTGCCGCGCATGACGATCTGGACCTCACGATCCACTCGGCCGGTCCACTGGAAGAGTTGCTGACCCTGCGCCATGACCACCGGCGCCGCGCCGACGAGGGCGGCGGCTGCCAACGGAATCGAGCGCTGAATCCACGTGAATTTTGTCATTTCTGGCTCCTTGTTGAGACCGGCCCGGGTGTTTGGCCGGCCTGAGCCCATTGAACTAGCAGCGCCTGTGCCGCATTGCTCCACGCGCACGAGAACTCGGGCTCGGATCTTTTAAGTCGTTGTGGCGACAATAGTTAAACGATCAAGTGGGCCCATGGTAACCGGGCAATTGTGACCAGCGACGCAGCGATGACGGCACACTTCGTCCGCGCGCTCGGACAGATTCGCGTCCGTCCTTCGGGACAGCCGCGTCCGCCGCCGAGCTACTGGCTACCTCAGCCGCCCACGCCCAGGTTTCCGCGCCAATGCTTTCGCGTTCCATAAGCCAGCTCGACGCCACCGCGCTCGTCGTCGGCATCATCATCGGCGCGTCGATCTTCGTGCAACCGTCCGTCATCACGGGCGCGGTTCCGACGGTGAGCGGCGTCTTCGCGGTCTGGCTGGCATCCGGCATCCTGACCCTCTTCGGCGCGCTGATCGCGGCCGAGCTCGCGTCGGCGTATCCGCAGGCCGGAGGCGTGTACGTCTTTCTAAAAGAGAGTTTCTCGCCGGCGGTCGGGTTCCTGTGGGGTTGGGCGATGTTCTGGACGATGCATACCGGAATCATCGCCGTCATCGCGACCGTGTTCGCGCGATACGTCACCTTCTTTTTTCCCGCCGGCGATTTCGGCGCCCGGGCGATCGCCGTCGCCGCCGTCGTGGCTCTCACCGCCATCAACTACGTCGGCGTGAAGCAGGGAAGCGCGGTGCAAACGACGTTCACCCTCCTCAAGGTCGCGGCCATCGTTCTGATCATCGCCGTCGCGTTCGCGCTCGGCCCGCGCGTTCCGGTCGCCCCCGGCCCGGCCGTGGCCGCAACGCTCACGTTCTCGAGCTTTCCGCCGGCGATCGTCGCCGGCCTGTTCGCCTTCGGCGGCTGGCACATGGTGACCTACGCCGCCGAGGAGACTCGCGCTCCCGAGCGCACGATCCCGCGCGCGCTCGTCGCCGGTGTGCTCCTCGTGACGGCGTGCTACATCGCGCTCAACGCCGCGTATTTCCACGTGCTGAGCCCCGATCGCATCGCCGGCTCGTCGCGCGTCGCCGCCGACGCGGCCGATGCGGTGCTCGGTCGCGGCGGTGCGGCGCTGATGTCGGGCATCGTCGCCGTCTCGACCTTCGGCGCGTTGAACGGCGTGATCCTCTCGGGCCCTCGCGCGTACCTCGCAATGGCTCGCGACGGGCTCCTGGCGTCGTGGGCGGCGGCCATCCACCCGCGCTTTCACACGCCGCACCGGGCGATCCTTCTTCAGGGCGTCTGGGCCGTGATTCTCGTGTCGACGGGTACCTATCGCGCGCTGTTCACGCGCGTCGTCTACACCGAGTGGATCTTCTTCGCCTTGATGGCGGCCGGGTTGTTTCGCCTGCGCGCGCGAGGCAGCTACCAACCCGCGTACCGCGTGTGGGGCTTTCCCGCGGTGCCGATCATTTTCATTCTGGCGTCCGGCTTCATCGTCGCGCACCAGCTGGTGACCGACGCCGCGAACGCGTGGACGGGACTCCTCTTCGTTGCCGCCGGGTTGCCCGTCTACTTTGTCTTCTTCCGCAAGTCCTCCCCCTCCCTCTCGCAGACTCCACGAGATGCTGATTGACGTCCACAACCACTTCTATCCGCCGGAATACCTCGACGCGCTCAAGGCGGGCGACAGCGCCGTTAAGCTCACGATCGACGCCGAGGGCAATCCGTGTCTCCACTATCCGGGCGACTACAACGTCGCCGTGCGTGGACACCGCGACATCGCGTATCGCCAGGATGTGTTGATCAAGGAAGGCGTCGACACGCAGGTGATCACCTTCACGACGCCCGGCACCCACGTCGAACCGCCCGATCGTGCCGTCCGATTCGCGCGCCTCGTCAACGACGCGTTCGCGACCGTCGTGCGCGAGCGCTCACCGCGCTTCGCCGCTCTCGCAACGCTCCCGCTCTGCGATCCCGCGGCGTCCGTCGCCGAGCTCACGCGCGCCATGACGCAGCTCGGCATGCCCGGCGCGATGCTGTTCAGCAACGTGAACGGTGTCGCGCTCGCCGACAAACGCTTCGAACCGCTCTATGCCGAGGCCAACCGGCTGGGCGCGATCCTGCACATTCATCCGACCGATCCGGTCGGCGTCGAGGCGATGACCGACTACTGGCTCATGCCGCTCGTCGGATTTCTCATGGACACGACGCTCGCCGCCGCCAAGCTGGTGTTCGCCGGCGTGCCCGAACGGTACCCCAACATCAAGTGGGTGCTCGGCCACCTCGGCGGGGCGATTCCGTATCTCGTGGAGCGTCTCGATCGCGGATGGGAGGCGTTTCCCGATTGCCGTGCCGACATCTCGATCAAGCCAAGCGAGTATCTGCGCAGCTTCTATTACGACGGCGTGAACTTCGACCCGCGCGCCGTGCGACTGTGCGTGGACTTCGCCGGCGCGGGCCAGGTGCTTGCCGCGAGCGACTACCCGCACCAGATCGGCAGCATTCCGAAAATGAAGTCGAGTCTCGCCGCGCTCGACGTGTCCGATGCCGAACGCAAGAAGATCATGGGCGAGAACGCGAAAGCGCTCTACAAGCTGTAAGCTCGGGCAGGCGTTGCGCGCGAAGTCTGTGTGTGTCAGTCCGCGCGCAACGCGATGAGCGGATCGCTTCTCGACGCTCGCAGCGCCGGAATGAAGCACGACGCGACCGCGATCGCGCCCAGCAGCGCCGACAGCGAGATGAACACGATCGGATCGGTTGGACTGACGTCGTAGAGCAACGACGCCATCCATCGCGTTGCGACGAGCGCGCCGACCACACCGACGCCGACGCCGATCGCCGCCACCACCGCGCCCTCGCGCAATACGAGTCGGACGAGCGCGCTCGGCTCCGCCCCGACGGCGAGCCGCACGCCGAATTCCCGCCGGCGGTTGGCGACCGAGAGTGACATCACGCCGTAGATGCCGACCGCGGCCAACAGCACGGCCACCGCGGCGAAAGACGCCAGCAGAATTTCGGTGAGCCGCTTCGTCGCCAGCGAGTCCCCGACGACCGACGCCAGTGTCCGCACGCCGTCGAGCGGAATCGACGAATCGACCCTGGACACTGCCGACCGCGCAGCGCGGACGGCGGATGCGGCATCGGTCCCCTCGCCCGTGTGGATCGCCAACGACAGGCGCTGCGCGCCGAACTGAGCGAGACTCACGTAAAGATGCGGCGCCGGCAGCCGCGTCGCGTCGTCGTCGTGAATCGCGCCGACGACGCCGACGATCGTCAGCCACGTCGTGTCGCCGGTGACGCGAATGCGCCTCCCGATCGCGTCCGTTCCTTTCCAGTATCGTTTGGCGATCGATTCGTCGATCACGGCGACCGGAACGCCCGTCGTATCGTCCGCCGCGGAAACGTCGCGTCCGAACAGAAGCGGAATCCCCATCGTCGCGAAATAGCCGGGGCTCACGCCAACCTGATACGTTTGGCCCTCGGCCCCGGATGGGGGAGTTGGACGATCGCCGACGAGGAAACCGTCGTAGTTTGCCTCGCTCTCGAACGGCAGTCCCCACGCGAGCGCCGCGGATTTGATTCCAGGCGTCGCCCGTATTTGCCCGAGCACCGTCGCGAAGAACGGATTCGCCGTCGACGCACTGTTGTACTTGGGCGGCAGCGGCAGCGCGATCGACGTGACGCCCTCTGGACGAAATCCGAGATCCAGTGCCGTGAGACGCTGGAAGCTTTCCAGCATCAGCCCGGCCGCGATCAACAGAACCACCGACAGCGCGAGCTGTGCGACGACGAGCCCGCTGTTCAATCGCCGCACGGAGCGTTGCGCGGTCTCACGCGTCGTGAGCTCGCCGGTCGTCCGCGCGCGCACGCTGTGCAGCGCGGGCAAGAGTCCGAACAAGATTCCGCTCATCACCGACAGGGCGAGCGTCACCCACAGGACGCGACCGTCGACGTGGACCTCGTGCAACCGGGGGAGCGAGACGATTCGCGAAGAGGTGAAGACCCGCACCGCGCCGAACGCCAGAGCGACGCCGGCCGCCGCGCCGAGCAGCGCGAGCGCGACACTTTCGGTGAGCAACTGCCGCATCACCCGGCTGCTTGTCGCGCCGAGTGCCGCGCGCAGGCCGATCTCGCGCTGCCGTATCGCCGCGCGGCTGGACAGCAGCGTCGCGACGTTCGCGATCGAGATCAACAGAATGAGTCCAACCGCGCCGAGCAGGACGAAGAGCGGGCGAGCGGTCCGCTTCGTCATCGCCTCCTGAAGCGGCGCGACTATCGTCGCCATGTGCGTGCGCTCCGGTGCGACCGACTTTCCTCCGGCCAGATCCGGCCCGCGTCGTGCCCAGTCCCACATGATCGCCGTCGTCTGCTTGTGAGCATGCTCGACGGATACGCCCGGTTTCAATCGAGCGATGCCGCTGTTGATCCACCCGAACCGCCGCGACGGGTCGAGCCCCATCGGCAGCCAGACTTGCGTCTCGGGGTGGGGGAACCCGAAGCCGGACGGCATCACGCCGATGATGCGAATGGGTTTGCCGTCGAGATCGATCGTCGAGCCGATCGCGTCGGCGCGGCCGGCGAATCTCGATCGCCAAAATGCGTCGCTGAGGACTGCGACGTCGTTGTTCCCCTTCGTGTCTTCGGCGCGCGTGAACGGACGCCCGCGCGTCGGATCGACGCCGAGCACGTGGAAGAAGTCGGCGGTCACCCACGCGGCGTCGAGGCGGTCGGCGCGGCCGTCGCGTGTGAGCGTGAGTCCGGCTGAGCGATAACCAGCGAACGACTCGAAATCCGTCGCGCGGTCGCGGTACATCGCGATGTTCTCCTGCGAGACGCCCCAGGTGTCGAGACCGATCTCGGGATACGACTGAATGAGCCGGACGATTCGATCAGCGTGCGGATAGGGCAGCGGCCGCAACAGGATCTCGTCGACGAGGGTGAACATCGCCGTCGTCGCGCCGATCCCGAGCGCCAGCGTGAGCGTCGCGACAAAGGTGAACGCCGGCATACGGCGCAGCGTGCGGAACGCATACCGCACGTCGGACCATACGGATTCGATCCACTCCATGACACGCACCTCTCGCGCGTAGCGCTGGTCGATGGTGACGCACTCGGCGCGCACCTGTCCCGGATCGCCGAACCGCGCCCGCGCCTCGGCCTCGGCTTCGCCCGGCGACGCGCCGAGCCGGCGCAGCTTCTCCTCGCGCATCGCGAGGTGGAACGCGATCTCGTCGTCGACGTCGCGGTGCGCCGCTCCGTCGCCGCCCGAGATCCTGAACAACCGCCGCCAGCCCGGCCCCAGACTCATGACGGCTCCGCCGTTTTGCGTGCGAGCGCGGCGACGATGGCGTTCGCGTGCCGATGCCACACGGGCGACTCGGCCCGAAATCGCGCCCGCCCCGCGGCCGTGAGCTTGTAGAACTTCGCGCGGCGATTGTTGTCGGAGACTCCCCATTCCGCGGCGATCCATCCTCGTCGCTCGAGGCGGTGGAGGGCGGGGTAGAGGGTGCCTTCTTCGAGCAGCAGTACGGACGCGCTTGCGCCTTCGATCCATTCGCTGATCGCGTACCCATGGAGAGGGCCCCAGGAGAGGGCTTTCAGCACGAGGAGATCGAGGCTGCTGCGGAGAAGATCGGATTGGGCGTCGGCCATTGTACCCCATGTGACACAAGGGAGAGAATAAACGTTGGCCTGAAAGGGCGAAACCCGAAAGGGCCGAAAGCCGAAACGGCCGAAGGCCGAGAGGACCGTCCGGCCCCTTCGCCCTTACGCCCTCTACCCTTCGCCGTGCATCATGGGCGCAACTCTCTCCCTCCCTCCCGCCCATGCTCCGTGCTCTTGGTATCGCGGCCTTCGCCTCGCTCTTCACCGCCTGCGCCCATCCCAACGCGCTCGAGGTCGAATGGATTCCTTCTCCTCGCCCGACCGCTCCTTTTTCAGAGGCGGTTCGCGTCGGCGACATCCTGTACTTGGCTGGCCAGATCGGCACGGACTCGACCGGTCGTCTCATCCCGGGCGGGCTCCAGACCGAAGCGAGGCAAGCGCTCAACAACATCAAGGCGACGCTCGAGAAGCACGGCTCCGGTCTCGACCGTGTCGTGAAGTGCACGGTGTTCCTGGCCGACATTCGCGACTACAATGATTTCAACGAGATCTATCTCACCTACTTCCGCGCGCGTAAGCCGGCGCGGAGCGCGATGGCGGCGTCGGGGCTGGCGCTGAACGCGCGTGTCGAGATCGAGTGTATGGCCGTGGCGTAGACGCGGGAGGCGCCATGAAGCGGCGGGCGAACGCAAAATCGCTTGCGGGGTTCGCAGGTACGTCGCTCCTGATCGCGCTTGTCGCGTTAGATGGCAAGCGCGCGATCGCGCAGCGCGCTGACAGCCTCGCTCACGATTCGCTGAGTCGTGCGACCACGGCGCGTCTTCACGGCATCGTCTCGAGCCAGAATGGCAAGACGCCCGTGTCCGCCGCCGACGCCTGGGCGATTTCGGTCGATCGCCACGTTCGCACGGATTCAGCCGGCGAGTTTCGGTTCGACGGCCTGCCCGCGGGCCAATTCGTCGTCGAGATTCGCCACATCGGCTTCGAGATCCGACGCGACACCGTCACAGTCGACAGTGGGCGCGAGACCACGCGTCGGTTTTCGCTGATGCCGACCGCTCAGGCGCTCGACACGATGCGCTCGCTGGCCAAAGAACCGAAATACATCTCGCCGATGCTGCGCGGTTTCGAGGAGCGGCGGCTCTCCGGCCAGGGCGGACATTTCGTCTCCGACAGCGCTCTGCGCGCGAACGAGAACTCTGTCCTAGCCAACGTTGTCGCGAGTCGCGTACCGGGTGCGACGCTGAGGACGGGCAGGACTGGCGCGCGGTGGCTCGTGTCGACACGGAAACAGTGCCTGGGGACCGCCTTTCATGTGTGTACGCAGCCGAACTGCTTCGTCGAGATCCACATCGACGGCGTGCTGATCTACAATCCCGAGATGACCGAGAAGCACCCTCAAGATCCGTCGTTCGACCCGCCGGATCTATCCCAAATGGGCGTCACCGACTTGGCTGGCGTGGAGTTCTACGCCGACGCCGCGTCGATGCCCATCGACATGCACTCGGCCACCGACCAAGGCTGCGGCTCCCTCTGGCTCTGGACCCGCGAGAAGTAACTCAATCCTCTGCGCCGTTCCCCGGAGACCGGAGACCGGATACCGGTGACCGGTGACCGGTGACCTAGCTCGAGTAATACGCCGCGTTCTCCTCGACATACCCCCTCGTCAGGTCGCACCCGTACGCCGTCGCCGACGCGTTGCCCACGCCGAGCGACACCTCGAGATCGACTTCTTCGGCGGCGAGCGTCGCGCGGACCTCGTCGTCATCGAAGTCGAGCCGCCGCCCGCCTCGCACGACCTGATGCCCGTTGATCGACGCGTCCGTGCGGCTCGGATCGAGATGCACATCGAAGCACTTGCCGACCGCCATCAGGAGTCGCCCGACGTTTGGGTCGGCGCCGTGCACCATCGTCTTCACTAGCGGCGAATTGACGAGCGACTTCGCCACGCGCCGCGCCTCCTCCTCGTTCGCCGCGCCGCGTACCGTCGCGCGGATGAGATGCTCGGCCCCCTCGCCGTCGCGCGCCAGCATTTCCGTCATCCGTATGCAGCCGGCGGTGAGCGTCTCGGCGAAGGCGCGCAGGTCCACGCTGCCGGCAAGGCCGTTGGCGAGGATCGCGCACGTGTCGGACGTGCTCGTGTCGGTGTCGACCGAGAGCATGTTGAACGACACGTGCACCGCGTCGCGCAACGCGCGGTCGAGCGACGCCGCGTCGACTTGGGCATCCGTGAAGATGTAGACGAGCATCGTCGCCATGTTCGGCTCGATCATCCCCGAGCCCTTGGCGATCCACGTGATCGTTGCGCGAGACTCCGCCCCCGGTACCGTTGCGGACAGCGCCTTGGCGTACGTGTCCGTCGTCATGATGCCTTCGGCCCCGAGGAGCGGGTCGGCGACGAGTTCTTGCGACATGCCGACAATGCCTGCCTCGATCGTCTCGATCGGCAGACGCACGCCGATGACGCCAGTCGAGCTCACCAGAACGCGCGACGCCTCCGTCCCGACCTCTTTCGCCGCGGCGGCGGCCATCCGCCGAGCCGACTCCACGCCCTCGGGCCCCGTCGCGACGTTGCTGTACTTGCTGTTCGCGACGATCGCCCGCAGCGTGCCGCCCCGAATCGTTTCTCGGCCCAGTACGACAGGCGCGCCCGGAAACTGGTTTCGCGTGAAGACGGCGGCCGCCGCGGCGTCTACCTCGCTCACGAACAGCGCGAGGTCCTTCGCCGCCGGCTTGAGACCGCAGTTGCGGCTCGCGCACCGAAATCCGCGCGGAAAAACAGCTGTCGCGTGAAAATCCATACGTGCAGCGGGTGTGGACGGGGAACGGGAAGCGCATAAGATACACGTACCATGTACATCACGGATTTCGACGAGGAGTACCGCCGCTGGCGCCTCGCCGCCGAAAAAGCGATCGCGCAGGTCGGCGACGACGACGATCTCAATCGCATCTTCGCGAAGGACGGCAACTCGATCGCGATGCTGATGCGCCACGTCGGCGGGAACCTCACGTCGCGCTTCACGGACTTTCTCACGTCGGACCTCGAGAAGCCCTGGCGCGATCGCGATGGCGAGTTCACCGAAGGACCGTTCAGTCGATCGGACGCGCAGGCACTTTGGGACAGAGGCTGGACAGCCTTGAACGAAGCGCTCGCGCCGCTCACCGACGCTGACCTCGAGCGAACCGTCGTCCTGCGCGGCTTACCGTCCACGGTTCACGCCGCACTCACGCGCTCGCTCTCGCACATCTCCAACCACTGCGGCCAGATCATCATCCTCGCACGCATCCTCACGAGCGATTGGCAATGGATCACCATTCCGAAGGGCAAATCCCGGGAATACAACGAGAATCCGACGCTCGAGCGACCAGCCTCACGGTGACCGTGCTCGTCGAGGGTTGCGTCGACAGCGTCGACTCGGCCGTCGCCGCCGAAAAGGGCGGCGCGGGGAGGCTGGAGCTGTGCGCGCAACTCGACGTCGGCGGCACGACGCCGAGCGCCGAGCTGATCACGGCGGTGAAGAAAGCGGTTCACATCCCGGTCTTCGTCATGATTCGTCCACGCGGCGGCTCGTTCGTGTTTACGGGCGCCGAAATCGATCAGATGCGCAAATCGATCGACGCCGCGCTCAATCTCGGCGCCGACGGTCTCGTGATCGGCGCCCTGAACGAGATGGGCGACGTGAATCGCGCGCTGACCCGCGAGCTGGTCGAGCGCGCGGCGTTCCATCCGGTGACGTTCCATCGCGCCTTCGACGAAGCGCGTAGTCAGGCGACCGCGCTCGAGGCGATCGTGGAAGCGGGAGTCGATCGCGTGCTGACGGGCGGCGGCCCGGGTACCGCGGTCGAGGGTGCCGACATGCTGCGCGATCTCGTCTACGAAGCTCTCGGTCGCATCACGATCATGGCCGGCGGAAAAGTTCGCGCCGACAACGCGCGCTCACTCGTCGACCAAACCGGCGTCGCCGAGCTCCACGCGCGCTGCGAGCTCGATTCATCCCGCATCAACGGCATCGTCGCCGCTGTCCGCAGTTAGCTGTTCCGGTCCACCGGTCCACCGGTCCACCGGTCTACCTATCTCTTCAGCCACACATTGTTCGTCCGGTCGATATCGGGTAGCGCGTTTCGCGGGTCGACTACCACTCGCTGAATTGTCTTACGTGCCTGGCACGCGATACGCGAACCGGTCGCCGAGGTTCCACATCTCGATCGGCAGCTTGACGTCCAGCGTCGTGCCGTCGGAGAACGTGATCGTCAACGCGGCCGGCATGACCATGGTGCCGCGATTGGAGAGGTAGACGCTCGTCTGTCCGTCGGACGCGCGGCTGACTGAGTCCACGGCCTGGTCGAGTCGCGCCGTCGTGAAGATCCAATCGCGCCAGAACCAGTCGAGCTCCATCCCCGACTCGTCGCGCATCATTCTGAAAAAGTCGGAGGGCGTCGGATGCTTGAACGCCCACGCGCGAATGTAGGCGCGGAACGCCGGGTCGAATCGATCCTTGCCGAGCACCTCATAGCGCAGCATCTGCATCATGAGCGCGGGTTTCTGATATCCGCCCCAGAAGAGATCCCGCACCTCGACGGGCTTCTCGATCAGCGGCTGCTCGTTCCCCGGCACCGCGTGCTCGGCGTAGAGGTGCAGCGGGTGCACCTCGATCGTGTCGCCGTACTTCGTGCCGGCGAAATACTTCGCCGCGTTGCCGAGGTCGATGAACGTGTTGAAGCCCTCGTCCATCCATGGATACAGCCGCTCGTTCGACCCGACGACCATCGGAAACCACTCGTGGCCGAACTCGTGGGCGATCACCCATTGCTGGTCTTCACGCGTCGGACTGTTGGGCGTGAACGTGAGCATCGGGTACTCCATTCCCTCGATCGGCCCTTCTACGGTCGTTGCGTGCGAATAGGGATATGGAAACCATTGCTCGGAGTAGTACTTGATCGCCTCGCGGCCGATGCGGTTCACCTCCGGCCACTTGTCGGCCTTGGGGCGATAGAGATCTTCGATCAGAATACCGTTGTAGCCGCTCGCGTCCCAGCGCATGCCAGGGCCGGCCGCGAATGCGAAGTCGCGCACGTTGTGCGCGGTGTAGTGCCAGGTGCGGGTCGCCGGCTGTGCGCCGCCCGGTCCGGTCGGCCTCGTCTTGGCCACGTCGCCGGCTTCCGACGCCGCGATGATCGCCACCGCGGTATCGGAATGCCTCGCCGCCTCGAGTCGCTGTCGCTGCGTCGCCGTGAGGACCTGCGTCGCGTTCTGCAACTCGCCTGTCGCGGCGACGATGTCCTCGTTCGGCACCGTCAGCGCGACGTCGAAGTCGCCGTACTCGAGATAGAACTCGCCCGCGCCGATGTACGGCTCGTGGTTCCATCCCTTCACGTCGTCGTAGACGGCGAGCCGCGGATACCACTGCGCGATCTCGTAGAGCGGCCCGTCGTGCCCCATGCGGCCGCCGCCCTGTGCCGGCACGTTGAAGTGCCACCGCGCCGAGATGTCTACCGACGTCCCGGGAGCGAGCGCCGAGTCCAGGTCGACGCGCAGCGTCGTGCCGTATCGCGTCCGCTTCACCTCGTGGCCGCGAATCGTCATCGACTCGAGTCTGGGCGCGCTGTTGAATCCTTGACACGAGAAGTCGAAGCTCGTGCCGAGGAAGACGAGCGGCGGCTGGTTGAGCTGATTCGTGATGCTGTTCGGCTCGCAGAGATTCTGCTCGACGAAGAGCCACAGGTACGGGAGGGTCATCGGCGACCGGTTCACGTAGTGAATCGTCTCGACTCCCCGGATTTCGTTGCGGGACTGATCGAGAGTTGCTTCGATGCGATAGTCGACTTTTTGCTGCCAATATTTCGGGCCCGGCCGGCCGTCCGACGCGCGATATTCGTTCGGCGTCGGCAGCGTGAGCGCTCGAAAGTGCGAAGTGTCCGCGACCGGCGGTCGCGACTGCGCGCCGATCGACTGCACCGCCAGCACGACTAGTGTGAACCGCCAAGCTCCACGCCCGACGATCATCTCGGAACCCTCCATACAGGGTGCTGTAGCTTACGCGACATGGCTCGCGCTCGCTTCCGCCTCGTCCGAATCTACGGCACCACGACGCGCGTGCTCGCGAGCTACCTCCTGCTGCGGGCCCGACGTCCGTTCGTCGATCCGGCGCGCTACGTCGAGTTGCTCGAGGCCAAGCACCGCGTCAACGCGCGCCGAATCCGCGACGCGATTGTGCGCGCCGGCGGCTTGTTCATCAAGGTGGGGCAGCTGATCAGCGTCCTTGCCAACGTGCTCCCGCCGGATTTCCGCGCGGAGCTCGAGGGACTTCAGGACAGGCTACCCCCGCGGCCGTTCGACGAGATCGTCGCGCGTATCCGCGCCGAGTTCGGCGCTGAGCCGGCTGCCGTATTCGCGTCGTTCGAGCGCGAGCCGCTCGCCACGGCGTCGCTCGCCCAGGTACACGAGGCGCGGATGGCGGACGGCCGCCGCGTCGCGGTCAAAGTGCAGCACTCAGACATCGAACGCATCGCGGCCGAAGATCTCGAGACGATCCGGCGAATTCTGGCCATCGTCCAGTTCTTCACGCGGGTGCGCGGGATGGAGTCGTACCATCCGGAGATCAGCCAGATGATCGGCGAGGAGCTCGACTTCCGGCGCGAGGCGGAGAACGTCGCGCGCATCGCGAGCAGCTTCGCCGGGAATCGGCTCGTCCGCATGCCGCGCGTCGTGCCCGAGCGATCCACGGGCACGGTGTTGACCACCGAGTTCGTGGATGGCGCGAAGGTCATCGACTTCGCGGCGATCGAATCGATGGGGCTCGACCGGCGGACGGTCGCCGAGCGTGTGGTGAGCGCGTACTGCCGGATGATCTTCGTCGATGGCGTATACCACGCCGATCCGCACCCCGGCAACCTGTTCGTCGCGCCGGACGGCGCCATCGTCTTCGTCGACTTCGGCGCCGTCGGCGAAATGTCGGACGACATGCGCCGCGGCGTGCGCGAGTTCTTCGACGGAGTGATCCGCCGCGACGCCGTGCAGATCACGAACGGCGTGCGCACGATGGGTTTCATCGCGCGCGACGCCGGGTCGATCGACGTTGCGCAGCGAGTGATCGACTACTTTCAGCGCACGGTGTTCGAGCAGCTCACGACCGAATCGTGGGGGTTGGGCCAGCTCCAGCTCGACATGCGCGCCAAGCTGGACACGATGGCCGATCTGCGCCGCCTCGACGTCTCGTTCCGCAAGCTGGCCGCGACGTTTCAGGTGCCGAAGAACTGGGTGCTGCTCGAGCGAACGCTGCTGCTGCTGATCGGCCTGTGCATCGAGCTTGCTCCCTCGTGGAACCCGATGACGGTGATCCGTCCCTACTTGGAGGGCGTCGTGGCCGGACCTGATCGCAGTTGGAGCGACCTGATCGTCACCGCGATCAAGGAGATGGCCAAGAGCGCGACGGTTCTCCCCGAGGACGTTCGCCAAACGCTTGGACGGGCGAACCGCGGCGAGCTGGAGATTCGCGTGCCCGAGATAAGCGCGGCGGCGCGCCTCATCTACTCCGGCGCGCGGCAGCTCATCTACGCGGTGATCGGCACCGCCGCCGGCGTGCTCGCCTATCAGGCCTACGACCGCGGACAGAAATACATCGCGGGACCGCTGTTCGTGGTCGCCGTGGTTTTCTTCGGCGGTCTCGCCTGGTCGATGACGGTCGCCTCACGACGGCGGTGAGTGCCGTCACTTCAATCCATAGACCGCGGCGGCGTTGTCGTGCAGCACCATCCGCGCGAGTGACTCGGCGCGGTCGCGCGAGACGTCGCCGTCGCGCATCATGCCGCTGAGCGAGATGGCGAGCCCACGGCGCGCCGTCGTCGACGCGACCCACGCGATCTGCTCCCAGCCCTGCTCCGCGCCCCCGTCGAACGCGTCGGTGCCGAACAGAACTTTGTCGGGCCACTCACCGAGCCATTGGCGGAGCACTCCGGCCAGCACGGTAGGCGACAGAATGTTGTCCATCATCGAGATGTCGGCGTAGACGTTCGGCTTGCTGAGCAGCGCCTGCGTCTCGCCGACGAGCGGCCAACCGCCGTGCACGATGACGAACTTCGTTCCGCGCAGCGTCGAATCGTTGAACGCCGGTTCGAGCAAGTGCGGCGCGCTGCCGTGCGTCGCGTAGAAGCCGCCGAACGTCTCCAGCACGTGGATCTGGACCGGCAGCTTCTGCGCGCCCGCCTCGCGCGCGATGGCGCGGAAGAGATAATCCTCGACCGTCTTGTACTCGGCGTGCGTCGGGACGCCGCTGCGCACATACTTGGCATAGATCTTCGCCGCCGCGGCTGAATCGGGGTCGTCGAAGTTGAGCGGGCGAAGATACGCGGCCTCGAACTTGATTCCGACGGCGCCGTTCGCGTGCTCGCGCGCGAGGGTCGGCGCGACGACGGTGCGGACGTAGTCGGCCAACGTGGCCGGCAGTGCCGAGACGTTCACCTCGCGCATGTATCGCTGAAGGAGCTTGGCTTCTCGCGGGTAGAGCGGCCGAGTGTCCGGCGTCAGCGTCGCTTCGCCGGTCACGTCGAGAGGGAGCATCAGCGGATCGGCGAAGGCCAGCCAGCGAAAACGGGGTGGCGTAAGACCCGGGCCGACGGAGATGCGGTTCGCGATCATGACGTCGATGTTCGCCTGATCGAGTGCCCACTCCGGGAACCGCAGACCGTTTGTCCGCTGCGCGGCGGCGACGTCGTTCTTGAGCGTGGAATGATAGGTCGCGCCGCTCATCGTGAGCGGAATGTGATAGAGGGCGTTCTGCGCCTGGCGCCAGATCGGATCGTCGGGCTTGAGCCGCGACGGCAAGTCGAAGGGTGGGATGCCGTCGAGCGGCAGCGCGTCGAAATCGGTGTCGGCAGGCGCTCCTTGGAGCACGGGGCGCATCGGGTGGGCGTGATCGTCGATCGCGTGAATCGAGTTGATGTACCGGGCGAGCGCCGGATCGATGCCCGCCTGAGACGGCGGGTTGGCGCACGCGGATGCCGCGGCGAGGGCCAAGCAAGACGAAACGATGTACGCGGACGACGTTCGACCCACGGATCCTCCCGATTCAAGGGCGCGCCCGCGGATATACCTTGCAGCGGTACTCGGCGTCAACGCCCAGCGCCGAGGCGACTTTCGGCGTAAGAACTCCAGAGGGTCTCTCTTCTTCCCCGACTCATCCCGAATGTCTTCTCTCGAATCCCGTTGGCTCGCCGTCGCGACGGTTGTCGCGGTCGCCGCGAGCGCTCCCTCGTTGCGCGCCCAGGAGAACTACGAGATCCAGGTCTACGGATCGGAGACGGTTCCGCGCGGTGTGACGATGTTCGAGCTCCACTCGAACTTCACGATCGACGGCAGCAAGGTCGGATCGAGCGGCGGCCTGAGTCCGACCAACCATGCGATTCACGAGACGGTCGAGATCACGCACGGGTTCAACGACTGGTCGGAGCTCGGGTTCTACTGGTTCACGTCGGTGCCGTCGGGCCAGTCGTTGCAGTGGGTCGGGACGCACCTGCGTCCACGCGTGCGAGTGCCGGACAGTTGGGGATGGCCGGTCGGCGTGAGCATCTCGCAGGAGATCGGTTACTCGAAGCCGTCGTTTACCGGCGATACGTGGACCTACGAGCTTCGTCCCATCATCGACAAGCAGGTTGGCCCGTGGTACGCGTCGATCAACCCGACCCTCGAGAAATCTTTGCGCGGCCCGACGGCCAACGTGCCGTTCGTCTTTTCGCCGAACGTCGACGTCGGGTACGACGTCACGAAAAGGGTCAACTTGTCCGTCGAGTACTACGGGGCGACCGGGCCGATCAACCGGCTGGACCCGATCAGGGACCAGGAGCACCAGATCTTTCTTGCGACGAACCTCGACTTCGGCCCGCAGTGGGAGTTCAACTTCGGCTACGGGACGACGCTCACGGCCGAAGGGGATAAGAAGATCGTGAAGATGATTCTTGGACGCCGCGTCGGGAAATAGAAGCTTGAACGCGGATGCACTCCGTGAGCATCCGCGTTTATGCCGTTCGATCCTCACGAGTGCACCGGAGCCACCAAAAAGAACGGCCCGCTCATCGCGGGCCGTTCGTCGTTTTGGACATCGCGCGAATTACTTTCCTGCGTCGAGATCGTTCCAGTTCATGATCGCGTTGAAGCCGATCGCGAAGGTGCCTTGCGTCTGCCAGCGCCAGTACGGACGGAAGGCGAACATCACGACGTGACCCTGGCCGACCTTTTCGTCCACCAGGTTCGCGCGGCTCGAGAGCAGCGCGCCGTTCTCCAGCGTGCCGGAGAGCAGCATGTCCTCTGCCTTCGCCGGGAACTCCATCACCACCCGCGTCGACGAGCTCGGGTCGGCCGTGAGGCCGGGCACCGAAGGCGGTCCACCACCGCCGCCGAAGCCGCCGAACCCGCCGCCGCCGCCGCCACCACGACCGCCGCGTCCGCCGGCCGGCTGGCCTGCCTGCGCGACGTTGAAGTCATTGCCGATGCTTGTCGCGACGCCGTATGCGACGCCTGTGTGATCGGGGTCCCACGCCGAGAGCTTGAGCGGTGTTGCCATCGGCGTTGTGTTTTGCGTCAGCGTGCCGCGGTTGCCGCCCCGGCCGCCGCCCGCGCCATCCGCCGGAGCGGCGGGAGCAGTCGACGCGACCGTCGCGGCGCCCGCGTTCAGCACCGGGCCGGAGCTGAAGTACACCGGGACTTCCGAGCGATTGTAGCCGTACACCAACGGACTCTTCGCATCCTTGATCTCGGCGCGAAGAATCGTTCCGCGCGCGAAGAGGCCCTGCGCCGCTTCGTACTTCACGCCCGGCGTGAGGCCCATCTCCGGCAGGATCTGCGACGTCCCGCCCTCGGTGATGAGCGTGCCGCCATGCTGGACGAACGCGTACAGCGCCTTCATGCCTTCTTCGCCGAGCGCGCCGCGCACGTCGTCGGTCGAATCCGGATAGCCCAGGGCGGGGAACTCCTTCGTGCTCTTGTACGGCACAGGCAAATCCTGCCCGCCGCCGCGTCCACCGCGTCCACCGCCCACGTTGCCGACTCCGCTGCCGCCGTGCGGATAGACGATGACGTCGAACTGTGAACGCAGGTCGCCCATCTTGGCCACCGCGTTCTCGCCAAAATACTTGTAGGGAACGCCGTACGTATCGAACGCCGCGCGAACCCAACCCTCGTCCTGCGTGCGCGTCCAGCTATGGATGTAGCCGATGCGCGGAATGTCGAGCTCGTGCGCTTTGACCGTCGGAGCGGACGACACCGCATACGCGGTGAGGCCGAGCGCCTTGAGAGACGGGTCGAGCTGCTCGCGGTTCGCGTTGGCGACGATGACCGCGCCCGGCGCGAAGTTATGGCCGTCGGCGCTGAACGATTCCTCGGCCGCCGACATCTTGATCCCGGGGTTCTTGAACCGGAACGAGACGAGCGTGTTGTCGCTGTTGTTCTCGACGATCACCGTGCTGCCTGTGCCGGTGATGCCGCCGGGCGCCGTGACGAGGCCTTTCACCGCCGTCATCGGCTGCTTGAGAACGCTCGCGTCCGTGATCTCGGTGACGGTGATGTTCCGCATGAGCGGGAACGTCCAGCCCGTGTCGTCGTACGGCGACGGATTGCCGGGCGCGAAGTTCTGGAGCGAGAAATACATGTCGGCGATGGTGCGGTACGGCTGGTCGCCGCGGATGATGTAGTCGCCCGCGTTGACCTGCACCTTACCCGCCGTGAACGACGACGTGGCGCGCTGGAACTCGAGTCCCTGCGTCGCGAGCTCGTTCACCGCTTCGGCCGCGTTCTCACGCGCGTGCTGGTTGGCCGGGATCACCCACGCGTAGACCGGACCCTTCTTGCCCCGGTCGACGGCGTGCTGGTTCTTGATCCAGTAGTTCTCGAGGAACATCTCCTTGTCCTTCGCGACTCGGTTGAGGGCGAAGAGAATCGCCGACTCCTGGATGTTCGTGTTGGCGCGCGGGCTCCACATGATCGAGTCGAGCGGCGGGTTCGGACGGAACCATTCCTTGCTCGTC
Organism: uncultured Gemmatimonadaceae bacterium; assembly: GCA_963757185.1. Lineage (GTDB taxonomy): Bacteria > Gemmatimonadota > Gemmatimonadetes > Gemmatimonadales > Gemmatimonadaceae > JAQBQB01. The sequence goes on along the minus strand of CAVWQI010000009.1, from coordinate 432,303 downwards.
GTCGTCGCGCCCGGTTTTACGGCGTACCACTCGCAAGCGCCGGAGCAGTAGCTCTGCACCTCATAGAAGCGGCCGGTCGCGTTGTGCGTGTGCGCGATGAAGAACATGTAGTTCGGGACCCAGCCGTCGTAGAACCCATAGGTCCACACGCCGGGCACGCCGCGCTTCGTCATCTCCATCACGTCGTTCTTGGCCATGTACCACCACTCGTCGACCGTGATCGGATCGAGCGCGTCGTTGTACGGGCCGGTGCCGGTCGATGCGTAGAGGTACGTCTGTGCCTCGTGCAGGTCGTGCAAGAACGTCGGCGTCCAGTCGAGGAAGGTCTTCGTCGTGACCTTGGTCAGGTCGAGGAACTGTCCCATGCCGTCGCGATTGTTGTCGTGCTGCACGTACTTGCCCCAGTACATCAGCGGCAGCGCACCGCCGCCGCCCCGGCCACCGGCTCCGCCGCGGCTCGTGTCGGGGTGATCCTTCGCCCACTTCATGTTGAAGTTGTGGTTGTCGACGAACGCGTCGCGGCCGTCGACTTCGATCACCGGCGTGATGAGCGTAATGACGTTGTTGCGCACGTTCTGCATCAGCGGCGTCTCTTCCACGACGAGCCGGTACGCGAGCTCCATCAGCATCTCAGGGCCGCCCGACTCCGGCGAGTGCATGCCGCTCACGATCCAATAGATCGGTTTCGCCGTGTGGATCAGCTGCTGCGCGCGCGCCTGAGTCGTCTTGCGCGGATCGGTGAGCTCGTGGAGGTAGCCCTTGTACTGGTCGAGGTTCGCGATCGTCTTCGGGTCGCCGATCGCCATCAGCACGATGTCGCGTCCCTCTTCGGTCTTGCCGATCTTCCAGAACTTCGCGCGGCCATTCGACGCCTTGGTCACCGCTTCGAGGTAGCGATGGATGTCTTCGGCGTGATCGAGCACGCCGGGCGCGCCGACGATGTGTCCGAGGAATTTGAGCGGCGTCGGCACGGTGCTCGATGCCGGCAAGTGGTCGACCAACTCGGTCGAGATGCGCGGATCGGACAAGTCTTTCTTGATCTGCGCGGTATACTCCTGATCGATTTTCTGCGCCGATTGCGCGAGGGCGCCGGCGACGGGCAGTGACAGCCCGGCGGCGACGATCGTGCTCCATCGGCGGATCGATCGAATCGAACGGGACATCCGATCTCCTTGTACTGAAAGTGGGCGGGTCCTTACAGGTCATTCCGAGCCATCGGCTCGCTTGATCTACGCGCGAGCGCCCGAAACCGCGCGAAGTCCGGTGGGCCCATGTTCGTATCCGAACACCGCGTCCCACAGCCGAGCGCCGGAACATCGCCCGCGGAACTCTAAGCGTCAATGGCTCAACGGCTTGGCACACTAAGGAACCGGAACGGTCCGTGCTAACGCGGGCGGAGAGTCGCCGGTCCCCGCGCTCGATCTCCGCTCGGTTCCCCGCACACCGCCTCCGCACCCCGCACTCATGTTCACCAAAGACCTCGGCTTCGCCGTCCGATCCCTCCGCAACCACCCGGCGTTCACGCTCACCGCCGTCGTCACGATCGCGCTGGGTACCGGCGCGACGACGGCGATCTTCAGCGTCGTGAACGCGGTGCTGCTGCGGCCGCTTCCGTACGTGCAGCCGAATCGGCTGGCGCTCATCAAGTCGGACATGCGTACGCGAAAGGTCGTCGACTTCCCGATCATGCCCGGTGACTGGCTCGACCTCCGCGACCGGGCGAACGCATTCGACGCGATCGCGGGGATCTTCACCTTTCCCGGTCCGTTCGTCGGCGACGACGCCAAGCCGGAACAGATCGCCGTTGCGGGCGTGACTCCCAATTTCTTTACGCTGCTCGGCGCTCGCATCGCCTTTGGGCGCAACTTCGTGGAAGCGGATGCCGCGCCACCGCCGCCGCCACCGAAAGGCCCCGACGGCAAACCACTTCCATTTGATCCCGCCAGGCTTCCGCCGCAGATCACGATTCTGAGTCACGGGTTCTGGCAGCGAAAATTCGGCTCCGACTCGTCCGTCATCGGCAAGACGGTGCAGATCTTCGGGCTGCGATCGACGATCGTCGGCGTGGCTGATCCGAGCGTCACGATGGTGTTCAATACCGGCCTCGGTGGAACCGCCGACGAACCCGATGCCTACCAGGCAAATCGAATCGACTACAGCACCGCCTCGCGGATCAACCCCGTGTATCGCGCTGTGGGACGACTCAAGCCCGGCGCGACGCTGAGCGCGGCGAACGCGCAGCTCGCCGACCTCACCGCCGACCTCCAGTCTCGCTTCCCGATCAAGAAAACGTCGAACACCGTATGGTACGCCGAGCCGATGTCGGAAGGCATCGTGAAGAGCGTTCGGCCGGCGATTCTCGCGCTCATGGGCGCGGTGATGTTCGTGCTGCTCATCGCGTGCGCCAACGTTGCCAACTTGCTGCTCGTTCGCGCCTCGGCACGCGAACGCGAGTTGGCGGTCCGTTCGGCCCTGGGCGGCTCGAGGCGCGCGCTTGTCGTCCAGATGCTCGCCGAGAGCCTCGTGCTCGCCGGCTGCGGCGCCGTCGTGGGACTCGGCCTGGCGACGCTAGGCATAAACCTGCTGCTCCACATCGCGCCGGCCAATCTGCCGCGCATCGCCGACGTTTCGATCGACCCGTTGGTGCTTGCGTTCACCGCCGCGATCGCCACCGTCGCGGCGATGGCGTTCGGCATTCTGCCGGCACTTCGCGCCTCGCGACCGAATCTCGCGCAGACGCTGCGCGCTTCAGGGCGGTCGTCCGGACTTCAGTCGGGCAAGCACGTGCGACAGGCAGTCGTCGTCGCCGAAGTGGCGCTCTCGTTCGTGTTGCTCGTGGGCTCGGGGCTCATGCTGCGCAGCTTCATGGCTCTGTCGCGGGTCGATCCCGGGTACGATCCGAACGGCATTTTGACGTTCACCGCTCCGCCGAATGGCCTTTTCAAACCTGAGCAGCGGCAAGCGTTCACCAGCACGTTGAAGCAGCGTCTCGAGGCGATTCCGGGCGTCACCGCGGTGACGGCGGCGACACCGCTGCCGCTCGACGGATTCGACTTCAGCATGCGGTGGGGCCTTCCAAACGCCGCGGAGGACGCGTCTCGCTTCCGCCAGGCCACCGTGTACTTCGTGCTGCCGGGCTATTTCTCCGCGATGCACGCGCGCATACTCGCCGGCCGTGCGTTCACCGACGCCGACAACACCAACAACGCGACCGGCATCATCATCGACGACCTGCTCGCGGCGAAGGCATTCCCGGGCATGCCGCTGTCGCAGGTGATCGGTAAGCAGTTGCTCTGCCGCATCGTGACCCCCGAGCCGCTGATGTACCAGGTGATCGGTGTTGCGGGCCACGAGCGCCACCTCTCGCTCGCCGAAGCGGGGCGCGAAGGCGCCTTCGCGGTCGACGGCACCGGCGGGTTCGGCACCGCCGGGCGGTGGGCCGTTCGCACGAGCGGAGATCCGACTCGACTGGAGCCGCAGATTCGCCGCGTCGTCGCCGACCTGGATCGGCTCGTTCCGATCGGCGACCTCAAGCCGATGTCGGATTACGTCGACCGGGCGATGGCGCCGACTCGATTCTCGCTCGTGCTGATCGGCGTCTTCGCGATCGTCGCCGCCGCGCTCGCGTCGATCGGACTCTATGGCGTGCTGTCGACGGCCGTGCGCCAGCGGACGGCGGAGATCGGCGTGCGCATGGCATTCGGTGCGACGGCACAGAGCATCTTCCGTCTGATGATCGGCCAAGGAATGCTGCTGAGCGGCATCGGCATCGCCGGCGGCCTGGTCGCCGCATTTGCGCTGACGGGCGTCATGCAGCGCGCGGACATGCTGGTGTCGATCAAGCCGACCGACCCGCTCACCTACTCGGCCATCGCGCTCCTGTTCGCCGCCATCGCCGCCCTCGCGTGCTGGATCCCGTCCCGCCGCGCGGCGTCACTCGATCCGAACGTGGCGTTGCGGGAGGAGTGACAATTGTTATGGCTGGTCTTGGCGCTCGGGACTCACTCGCCACGACGGGCATCAACAATTGGAACACGGAAACAAACGGTTGAAACGGAACAAAACGGAGACTGCTTTTTTGTGAACCGCAAAAGGCGCTTCCTCAACCCCGTAGCGCGTCCATCAGTCGGCGACCGCGTTCCGATGCGGGTCCGGGCGATTTGGGCGCGGGCGTTCCGGGCTGCGTCTCGACGTGAAGCGTGACGAACGTCGGTCCCGGCGAGGCGAGTACTTCGGGCGCCCTCGATTGCCAGGCCGCTAGATCAGAGAACTCGAACGTCGAGCAGAAGCCTGCGGCCTTCGCGATCGCGACGAAGTCGACGGCGCCGGCGCCGGGGATCGGCTCTTCGCCGGTCACCTCGTAGACGCCGTTCTCGAACATCGCCACGATCAAGTTGGTCGCCTTGGCATCGGCGATCGACACGAGCGAGCCGAGATTCATGAGCATCGAGCCGTCGCCGTTGCAGACGATCACTCGGCGCGTCGGCTGCGCCAGCGCCAGCCCGAGACCGATCGACGTCGCGTGTCCCATCGCCGACGGCACCATCACGACGTCGAGCGCGTGCTGCGTGAAGGTCATCCAATCTCGCGCCGGCGTCATCGTGGTGACGACGATGTCGCGTTCGCCGCGCGCGCCGTGGATCGCGGCCAAAGCGTCACGGGCCGGCATCCGCCCACTCATGACCTGCCCTCCGCGATCACGACCGATCCCGGCGCGCCGGAAACGCTCGCCGCCCGGTAGTGCGCCTCGATCTCGGGCATTTGATCTCGGCGGGTGATGAGTCGATACGGAATCCGCCAGGCGTCGAGCGTTGGCTCGGTGAACACGAGGCAGGTATCTCCCGGCAGGTTGTCCTGATTCAGATAGCTCCGATATCCGATCATGCTGAGAATCGGAAGCTTCCAGTCGTGCAGCGCGTTGCGGATCGCGTCGCCGGACTCGAATAGTCCCGTGCACTGAATCAGCACGAGCGGCACCGCGCCGCCGAGGTGCAACCCGGCGGCGACTTGCCAGGTTTCACCCTCGCGGCAAACGCGCACGACGCGAATCGTGCCGCGCCGCTCGAGCTCCGACTGCCACGGACCGATCGTGCTGTCCGGCACCGTCACCACGTGAGTGACGCCGAGTCGTTCGAGCAGCGACGCGATCTCTTCCCCGGAGAACATTCCGTTAGTGCGTTTTCGGGCCGGGCGGCGAGATCACGAGATTCTCGATGAAGAACTCCAGCATCCGCTGCGAGTTGAGCCCCGAGTGTCCCTGGTCGGGCCCGAGTTGCAGATCGAAGCTCTTCCCGGCGCGCTGCAGGGCCGAGACCAGCTGCATCATGTTCGACGGATGCACGTTGTTGTCGGCCGTGCCGAAGTAGAGCATCAGACGCCCGCGAAGGTTGTTCACGTACGTCATCGCCGAGCCTTTGTTGTAGCCGTCGGGATTCTCCTGTGGAATCCACATGTAGCGCTCGGTGTAGATCGTGTCGTAGTTGCGCCAGTCGGTCGGCGGCGACGACGCCGACGCGGCGGCGAACACTTCGGGATGGCGGAGCAGCTCCATCACCGACGTGTAGCCGCCGTACGACGTGCCGAAGATACCGACGCGGTTCGCGTCGATGTACGGGCGAGTGAAGAGCGCCTTCACGCCGTCCGCCATGTCGTCGATCTCGACTTGCCCGAGCTTGAGGTACACCGCGTCGAGATACTTCCGCCCCATGCCCGGATTCGTGCGCGCCTCGACCTGAAGCACGATGAATCCCAACTCGGTGAGCGCGCTCGGCACGCCGAAGCGCTCGTTGGTGCTGTTGCCGACTCCCGGGCCGCCATAAACGCTCACCAACACCGGATACTTCTTGCTCGGATCGAACGTCGACGGATAGCTGATCAAGCCGTGCAGCGTCGCCTGGCCGTCTGACGTCGGGTACGAGTACATCTCGAGCTTCTTGAGCCCGAGCTGATCGAACTTGGCGATGTCGACGCGTGCGATCTCGCCTTCGACCGTCCCCTTCATGTCGACGAGGCGCGTGACCGCGGGCTGGTCGTGCGTCTCGGCCACGTCCACGAAGTGCTTCATGTCCGGCGCGAGCTGGACGGTGTGGTTGAACTTCGCGTCGGTGAGGCGTACGTCATCCGTCCCGTCGAGCTTCACGCGGTGAAACTGGAACTTCATGTAATTGTCGCCGTCGCGGGCCATGTAATAGAGCGTCTTCGACGGCTCGTCAACGCGCACGATGCTCGACACCTCGGCGCCGAGCTTCGTGATCGGGTTGATCAGTTTGCCGGCCTTGAAGTCGTACAGATAGTAGTTCTTGAAACCCGAGCGATCGGATTCCCAGATGAAACGGTTGCCGTCGTCGAGCCATTGGACACTCGGGGCGGGATCGTCGTCGATCCAACCCGTCGGCCACTCCTCGTGGATCACGACGCGGCAGCTCGGCGCCGACGGCGCGCAGGCGACCATCTCGAGCGCGTTCTGCCGGCGATTCGTGCGCAGGAATGTCAGCTCGTCGCCCTTTGGCGACCACTCGACGCGAAAGACGTAGTACCCGAGCACGTCGTTCGCGAAATCCTTTCCGTCGCGGACGTTGATCTTGGTCGTGGTCTTCGTGTCCACGTCGTAGACCATCAGATCCACGATCGGATTGGCCACGCCGGGCTTGGGATACGCCTCGATGTCGAGCGTGTCCTGGATTTTCGTGAGGTTCGGCGTGAGGTAGAAATCCGGGACCTTGCTCTCGTCGAAGCGGTAGAACGCCAACTTCTTCCCGTCGGGCGACCACCACATCGCCGTGCGCTGGCTCAGCTCCTCGCCGTACACCCAACTCGCTGTGCCGTACTTGACGCGCGACTTGTCGCTGCCGTCGGTCGTGATCGCGACCGCGTTCGCGCCCGTCGAGTCGGCGATCCACACGTTGCGGTCTCTGTAGATCGCGCGGTGATTGCCCGCCGGCGCAACCGTCGCGGCGAATTGTCGGCCGCGTTCCGGTGCGCCGACTGCCGACCCGCGTCCGCGTCCGCGCCCGGCGGGCGGCGTCTGGCCCGCCGGCGGCGCGGCCTGATCGACGGTCTTTCGGGCCGCGACGTCGTACGTTCGCGCTTCGCCGCCGATTTGATACATCACGTACTTGCTGTCGGGCGTCCACGAGACGGCCGCGCCGTTTTGCGTGAACGCGCGACTCGTGACCGACGCGGCGACCTGCGCGATCTGCGGCGCCATGCGCTGGTACTGGTCGTACCCCGGCATCGATTTGAGCCGGTCTTGCGCGGCCACGGCGTGTGCCGCCGCGCCGGAGATGACGACCGCGAGCCCGATCCTTGCGAAGCACCGGGCCGTGAACCTGTCGATCATGACGGATAACCTCTGAAGTGTGCGAAGCTGGCTTGAATAAGTTCGGGCGGGCGCAGTCGAAAGTCGATGGGCCTCCCGCTATGTTCCCGCGAATCCAGCCGCACCGAGCAGACGCAGACAAATGGCGAACAAGACGATCGTGATCACCGGCGCCAGCGCCGGCATTGGCGCCGGCGTGGCGCGGCGGCTCGCCGCGGATGGTCATACCCTCGTGTTGACCGCTCGGCGCCAAAGTGAGCTCGAGCGCGTCGTCGACGAGTTGAACGCCAACGGCTCCCGCGCCCTGGCCGTGGTGGCCGACGCCACCAGCCGCACCGACCTGCAGACGGTCGCCACCACCGCGATCGACAGATTCGGCGGCTTCGACGTGTGGATCAACAACGCCGGCCAGGGCATGACTCGCACGGTCCTCGAGCTGACGGACATCGACGTCGATGAAATGATGTCGGTCAACCTCAAGTCGGCGCTCCACGGCATGCAGATATCCGCCGGATACTTCATGTCCAAAGAGGCGGACGGCACTGGCCAGATCATCAACGTGTCATCGTTCCTCGCGCGGGTGCCGCTGGCCACGCATCGTTCGGCCTACAATGCCTCGAAGGCCGCGCTCAACGCGCTCACGGCGAATCTCCGAATGGATCTCCGCAAGACGCACCCGAACATTCACGTCACGCTCGTCATGCCGGGCATGGTCGCGACGGAATTCGGAAAGAACGCGGTCTATTCGCCGCCCGGCACGCCGGTCTACTCCGGGCCACACGTGCAATCCGTCGAAGACGTCGCCGACGTCTTCGCGAGTGTGATCGAGAATCCGGTGGCCGAGGTGTACACGAACCCGCGCTCGAGCGAGATGGTCCGCGACTATTTCGCCGACGTCGACGCGTTCGAGGCGCGAGGGATCGGCTGGGGTTCCGCTCCTGCGGGACGCTGAGGTCGCGCGTAATCGCATGAGCCGCGGCACAGCGTCGCGCGCGCGATTCGCGTTCGCCGCTCTCATCGCCGTCACGGGGACGCTCCGCGCGCAGGACGCGACCGATCCGCACGCTGTGCAGCCCGAACGCCCAACCGTCGCGACGCACGCGGGCACCGTCGCGCCGGGCTGGCTCGAGATCGAGGCCGGAGTCGAGCACGACCGTTTCGACCCCAGCGTCTCGACGGCGTTCACGCCGACGGTTCTGAAGTTCGGACTCGCGAGCCACGCGCAGCTCGGCGTCTTCGGCTCCCTGGTCCACGACCCCGCGACGACGGGGCTCGGCGACGTCGGCGTCGACGTCAAGTGGCGATTGCTCGACGACGCCCCGCTGTTCGGCGATTTTGCTGTTCTGCCCGCGGTGAAATTTCCGACGGGTAACGCGAGCAAAGGCACCGGCACAGGCACGACCGACGCGTCGTTCCTGTTGATCTCGAGTCACTCTCTGGGCCCGGTGTCGATGGACATCAACGCCGGCTACACGCGCAGAAGCGGCGACGGATCCGGCGTGCCCAAGAACGCCTCACTGTGGACCGTGTCGTTTGGCGGCCCTGCGGCCGGGCAGCTCGGCTGGACCGCCGAGTGCTACGGATATCCGGGCACGGGCGGTCCGGCCGGCCAAGCGCCGATCGTCGCCGTTCTCGCCGGTCCAACCTTTCTTTTTCGAAAGTGGTTGGCCATCGACGCCGGTTTGATCGTGCCCCTCGCGGGGCCGCAACCGCACGCGCTCTACGCGGGCGTCGTCTATAACGTTGGGCGAATGTAGTTCGCGCTGAGTGCTCGCCAGACGGTGTTTCGCGCGACATGTTCACAGCGCGCAAAAACCCCACTTGGAGGCACCGTCATGCGTGCGCGCTACAGTTCTCTCCTCCCGATCGCCGCGTCGCTCATCGCGACGCAGATCTCCGCGCAAGGCCGCGGGGCGCGCGATCGTGAGGCACCCTTCAACACATCGACGAACCCGCTCCTGTCGAGCTTCACGTTTCGCTCGATCGGTCCGGCGAGCATGGGCGGACGTCTCGACGATATCGAGGTGTCGCTCAGCGATCCGAACGTCATCTACATCGGCTATGCCGTCGGCGGTGTCTTCAAGTCCGAAGACAACGGCGTGTCGTTCAAGCCGATCTTCCAGACGTACGGCTCGGCGTCGATCGGCGACATCGCCATTCACCCGACGAATCCCGACATCGTCTACGTCGGCACGGGTGAGCCGAACAATCGGCAGACGTCTTCGTTCGGCGACGGGATCTACAAGTCGACCGACGGCGGAAAGACGTTTACGAACCTCGGACTGAAGGAGACGCAGTCGATCGGCCGCATCGTGATCGACAAGAACAACCCCGAAGTCGTCTACGTCGCGTCGCCGGGGCACCTCTTCGGACCAAATCCGGAGCGCGGCATCTTCAAGACGACGGACGGCGGCAAGACGTGGAACAAGATCAAGTACATCGACGAGAACACGGGGTTCAACGACATCGCCATCGATCCGTCGAACACCAACGTGCTCTATGCGTCGAGCTATCAGCGCCGTCGCACGAGCTGCTGCTTCAACGGCGGCGGTCCGGGCAGCGCGATCTGGAAAACGGAAGACGCCGGAAAGACGTGGACGAAGCTGACCAACGGACTTCCGCCGGGCACGTATGGACGCATCGCGCTGAGCATCGCCGCGTCGAGCCCAAACATCGTGTACGCGCAGGTCGAGGCCGGCGAGAGCGGCGGCGAGCTGCGTGGCCGCGGTGGCCCGGCGACCGAGGCGGCAACTCCGGCGGGCGGCGCGGGTGGCGGTGGTGGCCGCGGCGTCGATCCGAGCACCGGCTACTGCAACAACGGCGCGCCGAGCGCGCAGACCGGCGGACGTGGTCGCGGAAGAGGCGCCGGGGCTGACTCGACGCCAGCGCTCCCTCCGCTCGATCCGAAGCTCGGCGGCGTTTTCCGCTCCGACAATCGCGGGCGCTCGTTCACGTTCGTGAGCAACTGCAACTCGCGCCCGATGTATTTCAGCCAGTTGCGCGTCGATCCGCAGAACCCGAACACGATCTACGTCGCCGGGCTGCCGGTTGCGAAGTCGCTCGACGCCGGCAAGACGTTCGCCACGCTCGATGACGCGGGCGGCAACGAATCGCCGGCGCACGTCGACCAGCACGCGATCTGGGTCGATCCGCGCAACGGCAAGCACCTCATGATCGGCAACGACGGCGGCCTGGACATCAGCTACGACCAGGGTCGCACCTGGGACTTCGTCGCGACGATGGCGACCGGCCTCGCGTACGTCGTGACGGCCGACAATGAGCATCCTTATAACGTCTACACCGGCCTGCAGGACAACAACAGCTGGGGCGGTCCGAGCTCGAAGCGCGGCCGCGGCGGCATCACCAACATGGATTGGTTCGGCATCTGCGGCGGCGACGGGTTCTACACCGGCGTCAACGTCAACAATCCGAACTTCATCTTCTGCGAGTCCCAGGACGGCAACACGTCGCGCTACGACCTGAACGCGGGACAGACGGTCAGCATCAAGCCGAACTCGGGTCCGCGCGTACAGCTGGCGGGCGGTGCGGCGGGCGGTGAGTCGTCCGCGGCTGCGTGCGTCGACGGCCGCGCGCCAGGCGGCGGCCGTGGCGGCGGCGGTGGTGGTGGCGGCCGCGGCGGCGCGGCCGCACGGAAGAACGTGATCAACGCCGAGGGCGGCGAGGCGTATCGCTTCAACTGGAACACGCCGTACGAGCTCTCGCCGCACAACCCCGACATCATCTATCTCGGCGGCAACCGGCTGTTCAAGTCGTACGACCGCGGCACGTCGTGGGTCGCGAGCCCCGACCTCACCAAACAGGTCGATCGCTGCAAGGTGACGGTGATGGGCGTCGCGGGCGACAAGTCGCAGCTGTCCAAGAACGACGGCTTGTCGGCGTACAGCACGATCATCGCGGTGAGCGAGTCGCCGGTGATGCCGGGCGTCGTCTGGGCCGGCACCGACGACGGCAACCTCCAGGTGAGCCGCGACGGTGCACTCACGTTCACGGAAGTCGGCAAGAACATCCAGGGCCTGCCGCAGGGCGCGCTCACGAACGATGATCCGTTCTGGATCTCGCGCATCGACGCGTCGCATTTCGACGCCGGCACGGCGTACGTCTCGATCGACGGACACCGCAGCGACGATCTGCATCCGTACGTGTTCGTCACGCGCGACTACGGCAAGACGTTCACGAACATCACGAACGACCTGCCGGCGTACGGGAACGTGCAGGTCGTCCGCGAAGATCCCAAGAACAAGGACCTGCTGTTCGTGGGCACCGAGTTCGGGCTCTTCACCTCTCTCAATGGCGGCAAGCACTGGGAGCGGTTCATGAACGATTACCCGACCGTGCGGACGGACGACATTCTCATCCATCCGCGCGAGGGTGACCTCATCGTCGCGACCCACGGCCGCAGCATCTGGATCGCCGACGACATCACGCCGCTCGAGGAAATGACCTCGACCGTGATGAACGAAGACGTGCACGTCTTCAACCCGCGGCCGGCGATCGACTACATCACGGATCTCACCAACAATCCGCACATCGGCGGACAGAAGAACTTCCTCGGTGAGAACGCGCCGCGCGGTACGGCGATCAGCTACTACCTCAAGTCCAACGCGACCGACGTGAAAGTGTCGGTGGTCGACGCGACCGGCCGGACGTTGTGCACGACCGATGCTCCGAAGACCGCGGGCCTCCACAAGGTCCAGTGGGCGCTCATCGCACCCGCTCTCGGCGGCGGTGGCGGAGGCGGGTTCGGTGGCCGCGGCGGTGCTGGCGGCGGTGCCGATGCGGGCTGCAGTGGTGGCGGTGGCGGTGGCGGCGGTGGTGGCGGAGGAGGCGGCGGACGTGGAGGCGGTGGCGCGGCGATTCAGCCCGGCACCTACACGGCCAAAATCGTCGTGAACGGCCAGACCTACACAAAGCCGTTCGAGGTGCTCGAGGACAAATGGTTCAAAGCGCGCTGACCGTGTGACGTAGCGGCCTGTGCACGTGCGCACCCGTCGATGATCCACTGTCGGCGGGTGCGTACTTTTTTCTCAGCGCTTCTCAATCGTGACCACCTCGGCATCCACGGCATGCGTGGCTTCCCGAGCGGCAGCCACGAAAAAACCCCGGCTAGTTGCGCGACTCAGCTCGCCATCTGCGGCTGTTCTCCGCGTCTCTGCGCCTCTGCGGTAAAGCAGTTGCAGTCGTCGCCGGCCGATGCGGTCGTGACCCACGGGCCCGCGCGCTTATCTTCTTCCCCGTGGATGTCCCACGACAAAAACCGGAAGACGATCCGGAGATCAAGGCGCGCCAGGACGCGGCCGGCCGAACGGGGTTCATCCTCGGCTTGCTCGCCGCGGTCGCCGCTGTGGTCATCAATCTCGGGCGCACCGAGCGGCCCTACGATTTCCTGTCGCTCCTCGTCGCCGTTCTGATGGCCGCGCTCAACGTTCCGTTCGGCATCATGCTCGCGTTGCTCGCCGAGAAGTGGACGCGGCCCAAAACAGGGAAGGGTCCGAAGGCCGGCAAGAAGTGAGTCGCGCTCGCTAGGCCGTCAATCGAGCCCGGCGTTGAAGACGAGGCTCATGCAAGTCACGCCGCCCTCGGCCTTCGCGAACTCGCTCACCGAGACCGGTACCACCTCCCAGCCGCGCGACCCGAGAAGTGAGATCGTCTCGGGGAACGCGTCGGACGCGATGATCCGCTCGCCGATCACGAGCACGTCGCCGGCGAGCGGTTCGGCCTTCGGAACGGATACGAGCTCGCGTCCTCGAATCGGTGAGACTCCAATGAGGTCCGAATTCACCAAAAGGCTGCCGTCCGGGAGCGCGCTGCACGCGGTCTTGAGGTGAAGACAGCCGAGGACCGGAACCGCCGTCACCGAATAGCCGAAGGGCGCGAGGATGTCGCGCAGCGCGTCGGCACCGGCCGCGTTCGTCCGCTGCGACAGCCCCACGAAGACCTCGTGTCCGCTGCGCACGACATCGCCGCCGTCTATCCGCGCCGGCAGCTTCACGTGTGCGATCGTGCGAAACTCGCGAAGCGCCGCCTCGATGGTGGGCACTTCGTCACGCCGCGACACGGCGCCCATCGACATCATCACCGCGAGCTCGTCGACGACGATGGCCGTGTCCTCGACGAACACGCAGTCCGCCAAATCCTGACATCCCGGGAGCGAGACGACGCGGGCGCCGCAGCGACGCAGGGCGTCCTGATACTGCTGATGTTGGTGCAGCGCCAGCGGTCCGTCGATCGGCGTGTCGTCGACGTACGTGCGCTCGCCGAGCTCCATCCGCGGCGACGGCGCGCGCGTCATGGCGACGAGGTTGGCGTCGCTCACGGCTCTTCGCGCGGAGCCTCGATCAGCGTTCGCAACTGCTCTCGCGCGGGGCCGGCGCCGACGAAGAGGTCGTCTGGGAACTTTCGATAACGAAGCATCTGCGAGTAGATCGCGGAGCTCTGATACATGTTGAGTCCGAAACCGGCGAGATACTGCAACCGCAGGTTCGAGTCGCGATTCAACTGCGCCCCGGCGAGCCACGGCGCGAGGTCGCGCGCCTGACCCGAATAGGTCGAGAGCAACGACAGCCCCGACGTGAACCCGACGTCGGCGAGCGATCGCGCGGCGCGCACGTACTCGGGCCGCGAAAGTCTGGCGTTGACGGAATCGACGTCGATCGGCTGCGGAGTCGCATGACCGGCGAGCACTACGTCGTAGCCGCTGCCGTTGATGTCGTTCCCCCAGATCGTTCCGTCCGGGAACGCGTCGAAGAACGTCGCCAACTCGCTTTTCACCACCTCGGGCGAGCTCTCGTAGAGCGGCACCCATTGCGTCACTACGCCGCCAGGATTCAGATGCTCCTTCACCAGCTCGAAGTACTCCTTGGTGTAGAGCGTCGCGGCGCCCTTGACCCACGGGTGAATCGGGTCGGACGTGATGACGTCGAACTTTTCCTTGGTCGTCAGGATGTAGTGCCGCGCGTCGTCGTAGACAATCTGCACGCGCGGGTCCTGCGTGACGTCGTAGTTCTGTTTCGTGAAGTAGGTCGAGACGACTCGCGGAATCAGCGGCTCGATCTCGCAGATCACGATCTTCTCCACCCCCGGCTGGGTCACGAACGACCCGGCCGTCACGCCCGCGCCGAATCCGACGACGAGCACGGTGCGCGGCGTCTTCGTCAACATCGCCGACAGGTGTCCTAGCATTCGCTGGAGCCGCATGTCCTGCGGCAGGCTCGACGCCTCGACCTTACCCGCGACGTGGAAGTTGCGCACGCCGCTCGGCTCCTCCGAGACGGCGATCGAGGAGGTTATCCCTTCGCCGACGTAGAGGTACTTCGGTTGGTTCGTGTAGGTCGGGAGAAACCGCCCGTACGCCACGAGGCCGTCGGGAACGTTCGGCACCGCGATCACGCACGCGATCGCCGCGGCTGCTCCGGCGCCGGCGAGCAGCGTCCCTGCCGGGCGCGGCACCCAACCGCTCGAACGCTGCGCGTCGCGTTCGTTCGCTGCCTCGACGGCTCGCGCACGCCGAACCGCGGCAAACACGACCATCGCCGAGGCCAAGCTGATCGCGATCAGCAGCTGTTCTCCGTGACGCGTGCCCCAGTGCGGAACCACCACCACGCTGAACAGCGCGGAGCCGAGGATGGCTCCCACCGTGTTCGCCGCGTAGACGCGTCCCACGAGACGCCCTGCATCGTCGCTGGGGCCGACCACCGCGGCCAACGCCAGTGGGAAGCTGGCGCCCCATAGCACGGCGGCCGGGAACACGGCGACCGCGACCCGCACGACGTCGAGTTGGAAGGTGATCCACGGACTCGGCGACAGCGAAGGATTGATCGGCCAGAACGGAAGCGCGCGCGCGATCATGAACGCCGCCCACGCGACGCCGAGCGTCAACAGCAGTTGGCTCCAGGCGAGCGCGGTGCGCGGTCTCGACGAGCGCGCGATGTACGCGCCCGCGCTGCTTCCCGCGCCGAGCGCCACGAGAAAGACGGCAAGGATGATCGAGAAGGTGTAGACGGACGCGCCCAACATCAGCGAGAGCAGGCGCGTCCACACAACCTCGGCGCCGAGCGCGGAGAGTCCGGACAAACCGATCGCGACGTAGATCGCGTTGGTGCCGGCCGAGCTTCGCTCAGCCTCCACGGCGGGTCGAGGAATCGCCGGCCGGTGCGGAGCGCGGCGTGACAGCGCGAGGCCGACGCCCGCCACCACGAAGTTCACGGCGGCGGCGACGAACGTCGTGACCGTCATGTCGAAGATGCGGAGCAGGTAGAATCCCGCCAGAACGCACCCGAAGACGGCGCCGGCGATGTTGCTTCCGTAGAAGAATCCGAGCCAGGACACGCCCGTCGGCGTCGCCTCGACCCATCGCGCGATCGCCGGCAGCGTCGCGCCCATCAGAAGCGTCGGAGGAAGCAGACATACGGCGCAGAGCACGCCGCGCCACAGAATGCCGGCGAGGCCCTGGACCGGCGTCGCCGTGTAGATGCTTCCCATCAACGGGACGACGACCAAGACGATCAGCCCAAGAGCGCCGATCGCCGCCTCGAGCGCCGCGTAGACGCGCAGCGGATGTTGCTCCGGAGAAACGAACCGCGGCAGCAGAAGACTTCCCAGACACATGCCGCCCATGAATGTCCCGAGCAGCACACCCAGCGAAATCGCCGACGAGCCGATGACCAGCTCGATGAGCTGAAACCAGACGATCTCGTAGATCAGCGCCGCGCAGCCGCTGCCGACGAACAGCAACAGCAACGCGGGAAGGAACCGCTGCGTCGGAGGAAGCGCGAGCGGTTGGCTGCCGGATTGTTGCGGGCGCAAGGAGAGTTTGGCCATCAGTCCCCCGAATGTCGGGGGTGCGCTCGCGTACGTCGATTGACCATACGCCTGATACGAAACAAGCGCGCCGATGGTTGGCGCGCCTGCCGACGACGGTCTGAAGCGGACGACGGTTAGCCGCCGTCAGCCGCGAACCACCGATACTCGGTACTGGGTGACGAGTGGGCCGTCCTGGCCGGGTCGCGTGATCGGAAAGAGCGTGAACGTCCACCCCGGCGCTACCGGAATGCGCATACCGCGTGTCGGTAGCTCGTTGATCAGGTCACCCTGGCGGACCAATCCACCCTCGGGTATGCGCGCCAGCGCCGAGTCCGCGAGCGGGCCGTAGAGCGCCGGCAGCGTGGACCGAACCAGACGCTCGAACTTCCATGGATTGCGCGTGCGAATCATCGTCCGGTCGAAGGAGACGGTGATGACACTGTCCGCACGCGTTGCCAGCAGACTGTCCGGGAGATTGGTCTGTCCTTGCGGAACGACGGGGCTCACGGGCGAGGCCGTTGCCGGCGGGGTTACCGCGGCTGGAGCGGGCGCTGGAGCCGGCGCTGCTGACAACGTCGCGCCCTGTTGGGCCGTGCTCGGCGCCGACGTCATTGTCTTTGCGGCGTCCCCTCCGGCGTCGCTCATCACGGTCGCCGCCGCGACGCGAAGTCGCGGAGTGGACATTCGCTGCAGGATGGCGACTCGCCCCACCAGCCCCATCACGGCCAACGTCGAGAGAAGAGCGAGCCCAGCGCTCCCTTTCATCAGAAGGCGACGACGACGCCTCCGCGTGGCGCTTCGCGCCTCCCATCGACAGTGTAGACACACGGTCGTGCCGGGGCGCAGTTCGTGGGGGCAGGGATTCGTCGTCAGTTGCATCGCGTGCGACACTTCCATCTCCTCGTCCTCTTACCAAGAGTCGGGACGAGTTCATGCGCTTTGCCGCAACGCCCTCGCGTTTCGCCAGTCTCGACTCTGCGTGAATCGGTCATTCTGGCTGTGAGAGCGTATGCCGGCGAGGCTGTCGCCGTCGGCGGAGATCCGGTTATCGTGCTTTGGGTCACCTCATGAAAGAGCCCATCGCGATCCCCCCAACCTCGGAGCGCGGGCCAGCGGTCCGGGTTCGCCGCGCTCTTCCGCGAGACGCCGACGCACTCGCCGAGCTTCGATACGTGTTCCGTAACGAACAGCGGCCCGCCACGGAATCCCCGGAAGCATTCGCTGCGCGGTGCTCCAATTGGATGCGCCCGCGCCTGCGCGGCGATTCGCGCTGGACCGTGTGGCTAGCCGAGCGTGAGGGGCGAATCGTCGGCAACCTCTGGATGCAGTTCGTCGAGAAGATTCCGAACCCCGGACCGGAAGCCGAGCTGCACGCGTACATCTCGAACTTTTTCATCGTTCCCGGCGAACGAAACAGCGGTGTGGGCACGAAGATCTTGAGCGCCGCCGTCGCATTCTGTCGTGCACATCACGTCGACACGGTATTTCTCTGGCCGACGCAACGCAGCACGCCACTTTACGAGCGTACGGGTTTCGCGATTCCTGCCGACCTGTTGGTTCTGGAGCTGCGCGAGGGTAAACCTCGATGAACGACCGACTGGTCGAGCGCCGGCGCGGCGATCTGCTGCTGTCGACGGATCGAGCACGTATCGACCAACCGGCGGTGCTCGCGATGTTGCACGATTCCCACTGGGGCAGTGCGGTCAGCGCGGACGTTCTCGCGCGATCGATCGACAACTCGCTGTGCATCGGCGTCTATGAGGGCGAACGGCAACTCGCGTTCGCGCGTGCCGTCACGGACCTCTCCACGTTCGCCTATCTGACCGACGTCATCGTCGCCGGCGACGCCCGCCGACGCGGAATCGGTTCGTGGATGGTCGAGGAGATCCTCGCGCATCCGGATCTTCAGGGCCTTCGCCGGATCGCTCTGCTCACGCGCGACGCCCAGGCACTGTACGAACGATTCGGGTTCTCTACCCGAATGGCGACCTCTACATATATGGAACGGCGTCAACCGACGCCCTGATGCCAAGGGTGCTACTTTCTGTTACTCGATTCGCACGGCACCCGGTGCCCGAACCATAGAGGAGGAAGGATGACTGCGAAGCTCGACAAAACGATCAAGCGCGAGTTGGAGCTGGACGGAAAGATCTACACGATCGCGATCGGTCCCGACGGAATCAAAGTCACGGAGAAGGGCCGTCGCAACGGTCCCGAGGTCTCGTGGCGCTCGATCATCACCGGCGAGCAGGCGCTCACCGAGGGACTGAAGGCGTCGATCGACGCGGGATCGTCGGAGTCGTAGCTCCGCGGCGTCAGTCGTCCCGCCCCGACTCGGCGGGATCGCGTGCCGCGGAGCGCGCACGCCGTCGCGCCGCGCCGCCGACTCGCGGATCGAGTCGAAGCTCCATCTGAGCCGCGAGCAGCCGCTCGCCGCCTTCCGCGAGTTGCGTCATGCGGTGCCCAAAGCGATAGAACTGCACCGGCGCGCGATGACTGTCGCGCGGCGCGCGTGACAGCACCATCAACTCCTCGCGCACCTCGCGCGGGAGGTGCGCGGCCATGCGGCGGCGCAGCAGCGCGGTGACGCGCAGCGAGTTGCGCGCCAGAAACGCGCTTTCGAGCTCGCCCAGGTAGACCACCAACTTCGCCATCAGCGCGTCGGTGTTTCGTCGCTCGAGATTCGTTCTCGTCATCCGATTGGGTTACGTCGTGCGCGCGACCGACGTTTGAGATCCGGCAATATCGTCGCGTCGCCGCGATGCGCTAGGCTAGCCCGGCAACGTTGATGCTATCAACAGCGTGTCCACATCTGCGTGTGGACAGGTTTCGGGTTCTCTACACGAACGCGACCGCCGCGACCACACAAACTGGTTACGCGTCAGTGAGTATCGGCGCGCCCATTTTGCGCCGCGAAACTCGAGAAAACGCGCGCTTTTTCCCGCCGAAGTTTGTCGGTCTCCGCACCCCGCCCCCGCTCCCCGCGCCCGGATTTCGTACACATCTGTCCACAGTCTTTTTCAACAGGACGAGGCCGCGTGTTAAGCCCGCGTGCGAATGGAGTTACCGATTTATCGACAACTCTCCACATCCGCTATCCACAGCAATGACAAGGAGTTATGGAAAACTTTACTATTGCGCTTTGAATCAGTGTTTTCTAGGTTCCCGCTCCCTTCGATTTGCAACATCGGCGTCACGACGGTCTCTCCCCCACCGACAGCGCGTCTCGACCCATGCGACTCGTCAGTTGTGCCACGCCACCCGAACCACTCGAGGAAGCGCCGCGTACGGCGCTGCTCGCCGACCTTACCGAGGGCGAGCGCTGGGACGGCTTCTGGTCGGCTGACGTGTACTACGTTCGCTGCACGAAGGACGTGGGCGACGTGGCGTGGTTCCGTCTCGCCGATGATGTCGCGCCTCCGAGCGCCACGCCGTCCAGCGCGCGAGTGCTCGCCCTCAGACCTGCGAGCCGCCCGGGATCGAGAGTCTCGGTCGTCGTGGCGCGATCGCCGAACGGCCACCGCATGCTGGTCGGCAGCACGCGACGATCCCAGCGATGATCAAAGAACGCTCAACGAGTTCCTTCGGGAAGGAGCTCGAGCTGCGCGGTGCGCAGCTCGACGACTCGCCGAGCGGCCTCGTAGAGCCAATCGAAGCTGGCATCGAGACGCGGATCGCCGCCGGCGGCGTCGCGGGCGAGAGTGAAATGACTGTAGAGCCGCGCGTCGACACGCGACGGCTCGCCGTGGAGGCGGAAGAGCAGCAGCTCGGTGGCCGCCTCGGTGAGATGGAACAGCGTGAAGAGGTAGAAACGCGTTCGCGTCTCGTCGGCGGTGTCGATGGTCGCGAGCTGCGCGGCCTCGCGAATGGGCCGGTCCTCGCGAATCGACGCGATGATCTCCATCGCGTGCCCGAGCCCCGACGGTCCGGCGCCGCGGAGCACGTGAGTCCAGAGCTCGACAACGCGCCGCAGCAGCACGATGTCCCATCGCTCGCCGCGCCCCTCGGGCGGGAAGAGCATCGGTGCGTAGGCGCGGAGCCAGTGGCGAAACTCCGTCTGCTTGTTGCCGAGCTGGGCGAGTCCGGCCAGGAGCAGGGTGCGGTAGAGGGCGGCGACTTGCTCGTGCGGCTCGACGGGGAGCGCCGCCGTGAGGATGAACGCGCGATCGGCGCCCACCTCGACGTGCGCCGTGCGCTGAGCCTCCTGTTCGGCGGAGAGCAAGGCGCTGGGGGAAGCGGAGCCCTCGAAGTCGAGCCATTCACTGGCCGCGATGACGTACGCGCCAGCCAGTGGCACGACGAACTCGGGCAACGTCGCCTCGGCCGGCGGAGTCTCGCCGGCGCCGAGCCGCGTGAGCACACCCATTGCGAACTGGATCGACGACGCCCGGTCCTCGGGCGTGACGATCTTCACGGCCCAATGACGGTCGAGCGTCTCGAGCGCGTTCGGCGAGAGAGCAGGGGGCGGGATCGACGGCGTAGTCATGTCGGCGGATCTGCGAAACGCGAGGATGCGGGCGTCGGCGCCCCGTCCTCGCTCACTCCTCTGACGGGCATTTCAAAGCACAGTAACAGCTTGCGATCAATTCCGCGGCGAGTCCACTCATGAGTATCGAACCCAACGCCCGCCGCCGCCTTCACCTGGTCTACGCGACGACGCGCGATCCCGACCTGGCGAAGGAGCTCCGACAAGTTCTCGAGGAAGACCCGATGTCATTCGTTCCGAGTGCGGACCTGCTGCGCGCGATCGCTCTGTGTACGGCGTGCGCCCAGGACGCACCACGCGATAGTAGGACCGGTTTGTGCGAACAGCACCGTAATAGCTGGAATCTGGAA
This sequence comes from uncultured Gemmatimonadaceae bacterium, assembly GCA_963757185.1. Taxonomy (GTDB): domain Bacteria; phylum Gemmatimonadota; class Gemmatimonadetes; order Gemmatimonadales; family Gemmatimonadaceae; genus JAQBQB01. Next base: position 411,329 of record CAVWQI010000009.1, on the reverse strand, counting down.
GTCTGCATGAACGACGCATCAGACGCGGCCGAGCAGAGCTCGTTGCAGGCGCTCGTCCACGGAGTGTTCGCCACTCCCGACGGCGGGGCGCAGCTCCTCTCGGCCCTCGACCGCCAGCGGCGCGCGCTCACCTTGGTGCTCGAAGCGCACGCGCGGGGCGCGGTGCGTCTGCCCGAAAGCATCGCGCGCACCGTCGAGCGCGCGTGCGAGAGTGGTCCCCGGTTTCTCACCGGCGGTTCCAGGTCCGCCGTTCAACAGGCGAGCTGACGACCGCCGGAGGATGAACGAATGATTCAGGTCACTTGTGAAGGCGGCGAATGCAACGGGCTCACCGTGCGGGTCGAGCCCCAGCCGACGTATTACGAGGTCATCGATCCCCGCGATCCGAAGCGGCGCGACTACTACATCCTCGAGGTCAGTCATTGGGGAGCGCGGCTCGTCCCCGAAGCGACCGCGGAGTGGCGCGCGCGCGTCTGACGTTCGGGCGAAGTCGCGCGGCTCGTCACGAGCTCGACTCGTAGTCTTCGATCGCCCACTCGAGCACGTCGGCCTCGAGCCAGCCGCCGTCGCTTTGAATCGCGCCGGATTGCTCGAGCATTTGCAGCAGCGAGCGTGCATGGCGCAGCACGCCGGAGAGCGACATGCGTTCCGCGCGCAGCGTCGTGACGATCCCGCGAACGAGCGCGCGGAATTTTTCGCGCGCAACGTTGGCCTCCTGAATGTGCTTGCGGGCCTCGGTGACCGTCTCGCGAATCTCCGGCGTCCAGTCGGCGAGCAGGTTATGTCGCGCCATCAGCGCGAGGTGCCCCTTTTCGATCTCACGCAGTCGCTGATACTGTCCCGCGGCGTCAGCGACGCCTGGGGGAAGCGCGGGGAACGTGCTAGCGGGTGATCCTGCGCGTTGCGGGAGACCCATCGAAGTTCCTCTCGGGCGGATCGTCGCGTGTGCAAGTGCGCGCGCGACAGCGACATAATCGGCGGGGAAGGCAAGAGTCCGCAAGGGCTTGGGGCCAAGATTGGACGAAGGTCCGATGCCCGGGGAGGGCGGTAGGGTCGCAGCGGAGCTGACAGGGGTGGATCTTGGGGTGGATCTTGGAGACGGATTCCGATGAGCGCTGAGCGCCGCGACCGGGCGGCCGAACGAACCGAAACCGATGCGTCGGCCGCCGACGTGGCGGCCAGCGGGCGCGTCCCGCGGACGGCCGTATTCGTGCTCGGGCCGCTACGATTGACCGGACGATCGGCGCAAGCAGCGTCGATCGTCGTGGCCGTCGCGATCGTCGCGCTCGTGTTTCACTACCGCGCCCGAATTCTGGCCACACCGCTGACGATCTCGGCGCTGCTCTGGATCGCGTTCAACGTGTACTGGAGCGCGGCCGCGACGAGCTCGGCGCCGACGCTGCGCAGCGAGACCAAACGTTCCCGCGCCGTTCACCAGTACCTGATGCTTCTGGCGTACCTGCTCCTGTTCGCGCCGCTCCCATGGTTGGATCGGCGAGTTCTCCCGACGGGCGTGATCTGGGTCGTCGTCGGGCTCGCCCTGCAGGCGGGCTTCTTCGGCCTGGCGATAGCGGCGAGACGCACGCTCGGCCGCAACTGGAGTGGCGCCGATCACAGAGAAGACCGACCACGAGCTCATCCGCTCAGGGCCGTACCGCCTCGTGCGGCACCCGATCTATACCGCGATCCTCGGCATGTTCCTCGGCACGGCGCTCGTGTCGGGGGACGTGCACGCGTTTCTCGGCACGGTCGTAATGGCCGCGGCATACGCGCGGAAGATTCGCCTCGAGGAGCGCAACCTCGCGGAGGTCTTTGGCCCTCGCTACGACGATTACCGTCGCACGACGCGCGCGCTGATTCCCTGGGTGCTCTGAAGCGCGCGGATATGACGAGACAGTACCCGCCATCCCTCCAACAGCAATCGCGCTCCTCTCTACTTGGGTCTTATGGCCGACCCCCGAAATGGTATCAATCGGGTCGACCGAAACGGGCCCGAAAACGTCACGCGAGCGTCATGAATGACGCCCGCGTGACGCTGACGACTCATGAACCACACGAATCGCGACTTAAGAAAACTGTAACGGAATTGCCACCTGAGCCCAAAACACACCCCGGTCATAAGACCCAAGTAGAGGGACAATAGGCGGGCTCGATTCCCCCAAACTCCCCGGTCGCCGAGGCAGAGGGGATCAGCCTCAACGCCGACAAGTCGCCGTTTCAACAGGTGAGGCCGCCTCTGGAGGCCGCGATGTGACCGTCGAGATCGTTGAGGCTCCGGTCAAAGTCCTCGGCACCACGGTCAAAGTGATTGACGTCGCGGTTCACATCGACGGCGCGGTGATCAGAGTCGACTGTGCCCTGTAAGACGGCGGAAAATTGGCCGCGGAATTGGTTGACGCGGCCATCGCAGCCTGTGACGCCGGCGTCACTAGCCGTAACCTCACCGTTCGATGGATGAGTGAGCTGGGGAAAAACGTCCACGCGATCGCTCGTCCTGGTAACGCAACGGGAAGATTCGGAGGCGTTTGGTCGCAAGCCAAAAATGCCGGGGGAAGGATCGTTCACGTCATCTCGACGCCGCTTGGAGGCACGGGAACGGACGGATGTGCCGCGTGCGGATCGAGAAGTCGAAGCGGAACGCCGAGGAATGGAAGCGGCGGGAGGTCGAGTGGAGGCGGGACGCAGGCGAATGCGAGCCGGGCGGACACGAATGAACGGCGCGCGCGCCCGAATAGAACCGGCGCGAAGGCGAATGGGCTGTTTCGATGGCGCAATGTTCCCGCGACGGCCGACCGTGCTCGCTGTGCGGCGTCGAACGATCTCGGGCAAATCGGAAGTGTGTGGCGACGACCGCGTCATGCCAACTCGACACGCGCGAATGGGGAATGACGAACGGCCAATGGTCCGTCGTCGTCGGGGGGAGGCGGGGCACGGACGTCGAGTCTTCCCGTGACGATCGCGGTGGCACCCTTCCGCGCGAGGGACGGGGAATCTATTGTCAGGCCGCGTATTGATTTGCGGCCACACAAGAACACATCGCCCTCACACGGAACGGAGAGCCACGGTATGTCTTCCCCGCGCGTTTTCGTTGCTGCTTGCGCTGTGGTTTCACGTTGGCGGCCTGTCACCGCCAGCCGCCGATGGACGAGCACATGGCGCACATGTCGACCGGAGATCTGGCGGCTACCAGCGTTGCTGCCTCGAGTCAAGCAGGGCAACCCAGCTTTGCCGCCAAGCGCGAACCAGCACCGGCGCGACTGGCGGCAAGTCCTCGGCATGGCGAGTGGGTCAAGATCGCCTGGCGGCCCGGGTCATCGGATTCGCTGATGGCGTGGATCGTCTACCCGAGCACCACGAACGCGCACACGCCGGTGGTAGTCGTCGTGCACGAGATCTTTGGACTTCAGACGTGGGTACGTGGAGTCGCTGACCAGGTGGCCGCGGATGGATTCATCGCGATCGCGCCAGATCTGATCTCGCGGGTTCGCGGTGGCCCAAGCACCGAAGAGCTGAAAGGGATTCTGCTACCAAGCTGATCAGGGGGCTGCCGATTGCCGAGCGAAAGGAGGGAATCGACGCCGCCGCGCGGTACGCGATGTCACAGCCCTCCGCCGCACCGAAGTATTCGGTGATCGGGTTTTGCTGGGGCGGCGGGACGGTGTGGGATCATGCCATCAACAGCGGCATAGCGGGATTCTCCGGCGGCGTCGCCTTCTATGGACTTCCGTACATGAACGGCGCCGTGCCGAACGGCGATTCACTCGCCAAGATCAAAACGCCCGTGATGATGTTCAACGGCGCCAAGGATGCACGGACTGGCGCGGGAATGCCGGGCGTCGATTCCGCGATGAAGGCGATGAACAAATCGTACTACGGGAAGAACTTCCCGGGCGCGATCCACGGCTTTGTGCGGGCGCAGGATGATCCGCGGCCGCCGCGACCACCGCAAGAGACCGAGGCCGACGTGCAAGCCGAGGAGCAGGCGAATCTTGCCGCGATCAAGGAAGCTTGGCCGCAGACGGTCAGCTTCCTCAAGAAGAACATGGGGATGAAGTAAGCCCCGACAGGCGGTCAGGGCCTCGAGGGGACCGTCACCAGCTTTTCAGGTGACATCCCCTCAGCCTCCGCCTGGAAGTTCACGACGACCCGGTGGGTGAGAACTGGAACCGCCATCGCGTTCACGTCCTCGAGATCCGGAACGGCGCGGCCGTCCATCGCCGCGCGCGCTTTGGCGCCGAGGATGAGGTACTGCGAGGCGCGCGGCCCGGCGCCCCAGCTCACGTACTTCTTCACCATCGGCGTCGCCTCTTCGGCGGCAGGGCGCGTCGATCGCGCGAGCTTGACCGCGTAGCTGACCACCGAAGGCGGCGCGGGAAGGCGCCGAACGAGGTGCTGGAGCTGGAGCAGCTGCGCGGCGTCGAGCACGGGACGGATCTCGACATCGAGGTCGCCCGTCGTCGCCGCGACGATCCTCTCTTCCTCGTCGCGGCTCGGATACCCGATAGTGAGCTGCATCATGAAGCGATCGAGCTGCGCTTCGGGCAGCGGATACGTGCCTTCCTGCTCGATCGGGTTCTGCGTCGCGAGGACGAAGAACGGTTCCGGTAACCGGTGAGTCTGGCCGGCCGCGGTAACGGCGTGTTCCTGCATCGCCTGAAGGAGCGCGGCCTGCGTTTTCGGCGGCGCGCGGTTGATCTCGTCGGCGAGCACGACGTTTCCGAAGATCGGCCCTTTCGCGAACTTGAAGAACCGCCGCGCGCCGCCTGACGTGTGATCCTCCTCGAGGAGCTCGGTGCCGGTGATGTCGCTCGGCATGAGGTCAGGCGTGAACTGCACGCGCGAGAAGGTCAGGTCGAGCGCCTGCGCGACCGTTTGCACGAGGAGCGTCTTCGCGAGGCCGGGGACGCCGACGAGGAGCACGTGTCCGCCGGCCAGGAGCGCCGCGACGAGATCGTCGACGATCTTCTGCTGCCCGATGATGCGGCGCCCGATCTGTGCGATCAGCGCCGAGCGCGCTCGCGAGAGCTGCTCGAGCATCTCGACGTCGCGCGAATCGTCCACCACTACCTGTCGCGTGGCCACTCGGAATCGCTCCTGTCGCGATTTGAGGTATCCGGGACAACCTAACCGGTGCGGCCCGACGGTCCAGGGCCGCCGGATTCTGCGGCGACAGAACGAACGTCCAACGAAAACACGACGGGCCGCCGAAATGGGCGGCCCGATCCGTGATCCTGCTGTAGACCGTCTTTAAAGTCTGCTCATGGCACGACGAAGTCGGCGCGCTCCTCGGTGGGGAAGTTCGTGCTGTTGAGCGTGGCGATCGCCGTATAGCGGCCGGGCGCCGGAGCCGTCCAGGCTTCGCGTGCGTTCATCGAGTCGCCGCTGCTCAGCTGCTTGTTCTGGACGCCCTGCGTGAACATTCGGCCGGCCGACCACCGCCACACCTCGCGTCCGACCGAGTCGACGACGACGAAATCGTACGACTGTCCGCTGCGGAAGGTGAGCTCGACGTGTTTCTTGCCGACGTTCTTCACACCGAGCGCGAACTGAATCGCAGCGGGTTGAACGGTGACGATGAGGCGCGAATCGAGTTTGGGTGCGCTCTTCGTCGACGTCGCCGCGGTGTTCGTCGACTTCGCCGAAGAACGAAGACGCGTGCGCTCCGATCGTTCCGGTCTTTCGACGATTTCGCCGGTTGCGCTCGATTTGAGGAGCAACGCGCTCGCGAGCGGCGCGACCGGCTGAGAATTCTGTGAGTTGGAGCGCGAGCGCGGGCTACAGGCGAACGCGAGTGCGCCTACGGAAGCCAACGCGATGGCGAAACGAATGTTCATGAATCCCGGTGGCGGCGAGGGTTGGCCTCCGGTGGACCGTGAACGGCGGGATGCGCTCACAGAACGGGCGTGCGCCAACCTATCAACGCGTGGACGAATAGTCAACATGAGGCGCAACGGGGAAGCAGCAGTCAGACATCGACTTAAGAGGAATGGTCTGGCGTTTGGCAAATGGAATTGCAGACTGCCAGGTTTGCTTGCGAAAAATTTCACAAGCTCGTAAATTCTGCATCGGAATGGACGACAAGCGGGACGCGCCAGGGGGCTCGGAAGGACGCGGACTCGGGGCACGCCGAGGCGCCGCTGGAGCCGTGTCCGGGATGGAATTCGCTGGAATCGGCATCCAGTTCGCCATCACGATCCTGGTCTTCGCGTTCGCCGGCGTCTGGCTCGACAGCAGGTTAGGCACGTCCCCGTGGCTCATTCTCATCTCGGTTTTCGTCGGCGCGGCTGGCGGCTTTTACTCGATGTATCGGCGCGTTACAGCGGCTCAACGGAAGTCCAAGGACGTCGTCGCCCAGGGGCAATCTGGCGGCGGGACCGGGCGGGGTAGGTGACCAAAGCACTTGCGCGGTACGGTTTGCTCGTTGTGGGCGTGGCGGGTTTGGGGGGAGCGATTTTGAGCCTCGCATTTCGAGGGCCTGGTGATCGTCCCGCCGTCTGGATCAGCGCGGGGTTCACCGTCCTGCTCCAGCTCGCGGCCTTCGCGGTGGCGCGGGCCGCGGGACGGGCCGGCATCATGGCGAGAATCCACTTCAACTCACCTCTTTCTCCTTCTCTCTCGCCGCCGGCGGGCCGGCATCATGGCGAGAATGGGCGCCGGAATGCTCGTGCGGTTCCTCGGCCTCGTCGGCTACGCGCTGGTCGTTGCGCTCGCACTGAGGTTGCCGCCGGTTGCGGCGCTAATCAGCCTGGCGGCCTTACTCTTCGCATCGTCATTGCTCGAACCACTGCTGATTCGAACATGAGACTGACTTCGCGGTTTTTCGGATGGATCGTGGCGGGGGCGCTGCTCGCTCCGGCTGCCATGCGCGCGCAGGAGCCCGGCGGCCCGCTCGCCAAGCAGCTTGGGCCCGCCGACATCATCATGCCGCACATCACGGACTCGAAGACGATCGAGTGGCCGTGCGTCAAAGGCTGGCAGGAGTGGTCCTGCGAATACACGTTCGCGACGCACAACGTGACGGTCGCCGGCCACACGTTCGACATGGGGCTCACGAAGCACATCTTCTTCATGATCCTCGCGGCGATCATCCTGTGCATCGTGCTGATCTGGACGGCGCGGTCGCACGTTCGCAGCACGGAGCGCGTCGGGCGGCCCAAGGGATTCGCGGCCGGGCTCGAGGCGGTCATCCTCTACCTCCGCAACGAGATCTACATCCCCGTGTTGGGCGGGCACGGCGGCGAACGCTATGTGCCGTTCGTCCTCACGCTCTTCTTTTTTATTCTGGTCTGCAACCTGTTCGGGCTGATCCCCTACGGCTCGACCCCGACGGGCAACATCGCCGTGACCGCGACGCTCGCCATCATCACGTTCATCGTGATCGAGGCGGCCGGAATCAAGGCACTCGGCCCAGCCTACCTCGGCACGATCGTGTACTGGCCCAAGGGTCATCCGATGTTGAAGGCGATGACCATCATCATGACGCCCGTCGAAATCGTCGGAAAATTCACCAAGCCCTTCGCGCTGACCATTCGTCTCTTCGCGAACATGATCGCGGGACACGTGATCATCCTGGCGCTCATCGGGCTGATCTTCATGATGGTCGGTTGGATGGTGTTCGCCTTGGCGCCGCTCGCCGTCGTCATGGCGCTCTTCATCATGGCGCTGGAGATCATGGTCGCGTTCATCCAGGCATTCATCTTCTCGCTGCTCGCCGCGGTGTTCATCGGGCAGATTCGGACGGCGCATCACTAGAAAGGCGCAGGACAGCTGGACAGCTAGACGGCTGGACAGCCCGAAAGGGCTGGATGAATCGGCCGGGTTCAGCTGTCGAGCAGTCAAGTGTCAAGCATTGTTTGGAGTACTGCGGCGGAACCGCTTCATCCGCTGCAGAAGTAGCCGGGCGAACGCTTGGCGATGCTCGTTGAGCCCCGGGGCTCGTTGACGGGCGGCACAGACGGCGGAGGATCGCCAACTCGTGCGAAGCAACGGATGTAAACCGCTGTTTCGAGTGGAGAACTGACATGGCAATTCTTCCCCTGCTGCAGGCCGCCGCCGCGAGCTTCAACTCGCAGTACACAGGCGCCTGGGCAATGCTCGGCGCTGGAATCGGTGCCGGTCTGGCCGCAATCGGCGCGGGCATCGGTATTGGGCGGATCGGCGCAGGCGCGACCGAAGGCATGGCGCGTCAGCCCGAGATCGCCGGCACGATTCAGACGGGCGCGCTGATCCTCGCCGCGCTCATCGAAGGCGTCGCGTTGTTCAGCGTCGTCGTGTGCCTGCTCATCGAAATCAAGAAGTTCTTCTAGCATTCGGCCGGCTGCCGTCCCCGGGGACGGCAGCCCAGGCCATCAAATTCGAGTCGAGACAAATCCCATGCGAATGCGTTTCTGGTCGGTGACCGTGTTCGTCGCGAAAGCGGCGACGGCGGCGGTCGCCTTCGCTCAAGAAGCCGCGCCCGCACAAGGCGAAGGCGGCGGCGGGTTGATGAACATCCAGTTCAACCTGATGGCCTGGACGCTCGCCATCTTCTTGATCCTGTTCTTCATCCTGCGCCGGTTCGCGTTCGGGCCGATCGCTGCCGCCGTCGAGGCGCGCGAGAAGGCGCTCGAAGCGGCCATCGACGCGGCGAAAGCCGATCGCGACGCGGCCGCGAAGCTCTTGGCCGAGCATTCGGCCCAGATCGAGGCGGCGCGCGGTGAGGCGCAGAAGCTGATCGCCGACGGCCGCTCGGTCGCCGAGAAGATGCGCGGGGATCTGCTGGAGCAGACGAGGCGCGAGCAACAGGAAATGTTGGAGCGGGCTCGTCGGGAGATCGGGAGCGAAAAGGATCGCGCGATCGCGCAGCTTCGGAAGGAGGCGGTGGACCTGGCGCTTGCCGGCGCGAGCAAGGTGATCGAGCAGAACCTCGAATCGGCCAAGAATCGGCAGCTCGTCGAGTCCTACCTGTCGTCGATCGGCCCCATAAAGGTCAGCTGATGCGCGAACCCACGATCGCTCGAAACTACGCCGAGACGCTGCTCGAGCTGGCGCAACGCGCGGGCGACCTGCGCGGCTGGGGCGAGATGTTGGACAGCGTCGCGAATGCGGTGGAGACCGACCGGCGGCTGCGGATCTTCCTCGAGTCGCCCCGCGTGAGCGCCCAGCGGAAGAACGAGATCATCCAGAAGGCGTACGGAGGCGCGCTCCCCAGAAACTTCGTGCGCTTTCTCCAGGCGCTTGTAAACCACCGCCGGCAGATGCTCATCCCGGTCATCGCCCACGCCTACCACGACCTGGTGGATCAGGTCGAGGGCCGGGTGCATGCCTCGGTGACCGTCGCCCGCGAGGCCGATGAGCGAGACCGCGAGCTCGTGACCACCCAGTTGTCCCGCGCCCTGGGCAAGACCGTCGTCCCGCACTTCCACGTAAATCCGGACGTCCTCGGCGGAATCGTCGTGAGGGTGGGGGACACCGTCCTGGACGGTTCGGTCAGGAAGCGTTTGGCGATCCTGAGGGGGAAGATGCTGGGCAGGTAGACGGCTGGGCAGGTAGACGGCTGGACCGGTGGAGGGGAAATGGGCGGGCGCCAGCAGACGGTGCCCGCCTTCCGTATAATGGGGCGTGATGCGCCCACCCAGCTCTTCCCGATCCACCTGTAGCCACTTGCGCTGGAGTCAGAGATGACGCGCCCGTCCCCTGTTGTGCGTGCCTCGTTGCGCGCTGTGATCGGCCTCGCCGGCCTTGCTCTCACCGCGCCGATATCGGCGCAAACGGTCACGCAGCAAGGCTGGAATCCGAAAGAAGTTCTGGCGAAGGAGACGTACGTCAAACCGCCGGAGATCGTCGAGCGGATCGTGACGGCGCCGCGCAACAACGTGGCGTTCACGAACCCGAGCCCGGACCACAAGTTCTTCCTCAAGACCGAGAGCGAGGGGCTTCCCTCGATCGACGTGTTCGGGAAGCCGCACTATCGGCTGGGCGGCGTCGAGATCGATTACAAGGCGAACCGCTCGCGAGCGCTGACGACCCGCGGCAGCATCGGACTCACGCTCCTCGATCCCACCAGCGGCGCCATGCGCACGATCGAGACGCCGAAGGGTGCGGTCGTGAATGGCGCGACCTGGTCGCCGGATGGCAAGTCGATCGGCTACATCGCCTCGTTCGACGCGCGAACCGACATCTACGTCGCCGACGTGACCAGCGGGAAGTCGACGCTCATCACCGCGAAGACGCCGCTGCTCGCCGCTCGTGTGACGACATTCGACTGGACGGCGGACGGGAAGAACGTCGTCGCGGTGCTGCTGCCCGACGGTCGTCCCGCCGAGCCGAAACGGCCGCCCGTGGAAACGGGACCGCTCGTACGCACGAGCGAGGCGGGCAAAGTGCTCCAGAACCGCAACTACGCGAGCCTGCTCCGCGATCCGTACGAGAAGGAGCTTCTCGACTACTACACGCTCGGCCAGCTGGCGATGATCGACGTGAAGACGAAGACGGTCAAGAAAATCGGCGCGCCGGCGTTGTTCACCAACGTCGACGCGTCGCCGGACGGCCAGTACTTCCGCGTGACGCTGCAGACCAAGCCGTACTCGTACCTCGTTCCGGTCGCGAACTTCGGAACGGTCGAGCAGATCTGGGACGCGAACGGCAAAGAGCTCGCCGAGATCTCGAAGACGGTGCTGCGCGAAGGAACGGGTGGCGCGAATGACACGACGCCGTTCGCCGGGGGCGCCGGGTTCGGCGGCCGCGGTGGTGGGGCGGATACGGCGAAGCGCAACGTCCAGTGGAATCCCGTCGGCACGGGTCTGGTGTATCTGCAGAGCGAAGCCGGACCGGCCGGTCAGAACGGTGGTGCCGCGCGCGGAGGCGCCGGTCGCGGTGCGGGCCGCGGCGCGGGTGGCGGTGGCGGCGGCGCGAATCGAAAGGACCGCGTCTTCGTGTGGTCGGCGCCGTTCGGCGCGGGCGACGTGAAGCAGCTCTTCGAGGCGAACAGCCGCATGACGTCGGCCGAGTTCAGCGCGGACGGGAAGACACTGTTCGTGAACGAAGGCAATGATCTCTACGCCGTGCGCCTCGCCGATCCGAGCAAGCACTACGAGATCGCCAAGGGTGGATCGATCGCGGCCGGCGGCCGCGGCGGTCGGGGTGGCGGTGGCGGCGGTGGTGGTGGCCGCGGCGGCGCGCAAAGCGATTCCGCGTTCTTCGCCAACCCGGGCGCGCTGCAGGTGAAGCGCGGCGCGAACGGCGGCAACGTCGTCCTGGTTTCCAGCGACGGCAAGAGCGTCTTCCTCGAGGGGACGAAGTACTTCCCGGAATGGGCGAAGCAGGCCCCGCACAACTTCGTCGACAAAGTCGACATCGAGACCGACCAGAAGACGCGGCTGTTCGAGGGTAAGGGCGACATCGCGGAGGACGTCGTCGCGCCGCTCGACGACGACTACTCCAAGGTCGATCGTGGCCAAGCAGTCGCCGACGATGGTTCCTGATTCGTACCTGCGCGACATGAAGACGGGCTCGGACACGAAGCTCACGAAGAACGCCGACTTCGCGCCGGAAGTGTCGCAGGCCATTCGCAAGCGGCTGCTCGTCGAGCGTCCGCGCGACAACTACAAGTTCTACATCGACGTCACGCTGCCGCGCGACTACAAGGAAGGCACGCGGCTGCCCGGCATCATCTGGTTCTACCCGACCGAATTCTCGACGCAGCAGGAGTACGATCAGCGCCGCCGCACGACGAACATCAATCAGTTCGCCAACGTCGCGGCGCGCAGCCCCGAGATTTGGGTCACGCAGGGCTACGTCGTGATTCAGCCGGTCGACATTCCGATCGTCGGACCGACGGGACGCATGAACGACCACTATGTCGACGAGCTGCGCGAGGATCTCGATCTGGTGATCGACGCGGTGGACAAGGCGGGCTATCTCGACCGCGACCGCCTCGGCATCGGCGGCCACAGCTACGGCGCGTTCAGCACGATGAACGCGATGACGCACACGCCGTACTTCAAGGCGGGCATCGCCGGCGACGGCATGTACAACCGCACGCTCACGCCGTACAACTTCCAGAACGAACGGCGCACGTTCTGGGAAGCGAAGGACACCTACGAAGAGATGTCGCCGTTCTTCTATGCGGACCGGTTGAGCGGCGCTGTGCTGATGTACCACTCGCTCGAGGACCAGAACGTCGGCACGGATCCCGTCTCGTCGATCCGCATGATGCAGGCGCTGCAAGGGCAGGGGAAACAGGCCGCGCTGTTCATGTATCCGTATGAGGACCACGGCCCGGCGACGCGCGAGTCGGATCTCGACCAGTGGGCGCGATGGATCGCGTGGTTCGACGTCTACGTGAAGAACCCGCAGAAGAAGATGGAGAAACCCGCGGCGGTCGTTCCCTGACGCGCCGTTCACGGCTATACTCGACGCCCGCCGGCTTTCCGGCGGGCGTCGTGCTTTGTGGGGGGCGAGCCGCCGATGACTTCTCGGAACTATGGGCAATGGAAGCCGATCCGGCCTCGCACGCTCGTCGTGGCGTGCTCGGACGGGCGGCTGCAAGAAGCGACCGACTCGTTTCTCGAGGCGGAGCTCGGACTCAAGGAGTTCGACCGGCTCTACGTGCCCGGCGGCGGCGGCGCGCTGTCGGCGAGCGATCGCGACCTGTTCCGCGCGCAGCAGCTGCGCGGCGAGTGCAAGTATCTCGTCGAGCTGCACCAGGTGAAACAGATCGTTCTGCTCTTCCACGGACCGGCGAGCGATGGGCCGGACGAAGCCGTGTGCGCCGACTATCGGCGCAAGCTTCCCTGGGCGACGCCGGATGTTTTATCTCAGCGACAAGCGCGCGACGCGATCGAGCTCGTTCAGTTGCGTGCGGAATGGGCGGCTGACGCGTCGATCACGATGTTTCGCTGCGAGGTCGGCAGGGGCAACGTCATCGCGTTTCGGCCGCTCGACGCGGCTGTGGAACTGAACGGGACTGCGTGGGGGAGCGGAACGCCGGTCGCGACGCCGCGGCGTCACTCGTAAAGCTTGGGCGGCGTCAGGTCGTCGTCGCAGATGGCGGCGATGTGCTCGGCGTCGCGCCACGCGGATTCGAGCACGGCCAACTCGCCCTCGAGGGCGCGACGCTCGTTCTCCTCGTGCACGGACATCTCGAGCGCCAGACGCTCGATGGGAGAGAGCTTCATCGCGCCGAGCTGACGGTATTGGTTCACGAGCGACATGACGCGCCCGCCGCGCCACGAATTGCGGCGCGACGCGGCGGATAGAAAGCTCGCCGCGTCGCCGGCGTGTTCGATCTCGCGCACGGCATCCTGAACGCGCGTGTGGTGGGCGCCGAATCGATTCGCGCCGGAGATGATGACGCCGGTCGCGTGAATCGCCGCCGCGTCCTTGAACTGGGTCCAACCGGTGTCGTGATGGACGACGAGCGACGCGCGGCCGTCGCCCGCGCCGGCGACGTCCAGCTCGACGTTGCCCACATGCTTCGCGCGGACCGTGACGACTCGCTTGCCCTGCGCGAGGCGCGCGACGACGCGATCGTGCTGGATGTAGTCGCGCGCGGCCAAAATCCCAACCATTGGAATCACGCCCATCACCGTCGTGAGGCCCGGCACGGCGACGATCGAGATGGCGCCAAGTCCGAGGGCCGGCGCGATCGTCGGACCGAGCACGACGCCGGCGATGGCCGCTCCAGCCACACCCGCGCCGCCGATCACAGCGGCCCGGCGCCGTCTCGTCCCAAAGTGACGACCGTATCGCCACGCGGCGAATTCGGGGCGCAACGGCTTGCCGATTCGGATCAGCTCGAGGCCGTCGGCGAGGCGCGCCATGCCGATGTTGTCGGTGGAGACGCGTACAAGCGTGCCCCGGAAGAGCCGCTCACATTCCTCGATCGCCTCCCATCGCTCCTCGAGGGGCGAGAGATTCCAGCGGTGGCATTCGGTGCACACCGCCCACAGCCGGCCCTTGGCGCCGTCGAACGCCAAGCGTTTGCCGACCGGAAAGTGCTCGATCCGCCTATTCGCGCCGAGCGAATGGTTGCAGAAGATGCACGTCGAGTACATTGAGCGCTGAACGTGACGTGTTGAACCCCACCCCTGCAAGTAGCCTAACACGAATCGATCACAGATGCTCGTATGTGTCGTCGCCGCGTCGCTCGCGGCAGCCCGGATCGCCCCCGCTTCGCCGCTCCAACAGCCAGCCCCTGGCCGCCCGTTTCGCGGCGCCACGACTCCGCCGTCCGGCGACACGACCGGATATTGGCAACAGCACGTTCACTACGAGGTCGTGGCCAAGCTCGACGAGTCCCAGACGCGTCTCGAGTCGGAAGCGGTGCTGACCTACACCAACAACTCGCCGGACACGCTCCGCGAGATGTTCGTGCACCAGTACCTCAACGCGTTCCGGCCGGACTCAAAGTGGAGCGCTCGCGACGCGTACGAGAACCGCGTGCGCTTTCAGAACCTCACCGAGCCCGACCTCGGCTACGAGCGATTCACGCAAGCGCCGACGATAGATGGCACGCCGGTGGTCGTCGACTACCCGGGCACGCCCGACAGCACGGTCGCCCATTTTCGGCTCCCGCGGCCGCTGGCGCCGCACGATTCGATTCGCATCCATTTCGCATGGACGGCGCGCCCGTCCACGGTGGCGCGACGACAGGGGCGGCTTGGGCGGACGTACGACTTCGCGCAGTGGTATCCCAAAGTCGCGGTCTATGACCGCGGCGGCTGGGAGCCGAACGCGCTTCAGCCCGCGGGCGAGCTGTACGGCGAGTACGGGACCTACGATGTCACGATGATCGTGCGCGACGACCAAGTGCTCGCGTCGACCGGCGTTCCGGTCGACGGTGATCCCGGATGGACGCGCGTTTCGAAGACAGGTCCTGCCCGGCTCGGCGAACACGCCTACGCCGAGTTGCCCAAACGGACGCTCGCCGTCGAGGCGCCGGCAGGATTTCGCGTCGTGAGGTTCGTCGCGAACGACGTCCATCATTTCGCCTGGAGCGCGTCGCCGGACTATCGGTACGAGGGCGGCACGTACGTTCGGCAGACGCCGGCGCGAGCGCATTTCCCGACGTGGGACACCGTGTCGGTGAACGTGTTGTACAAGCCCGGCGACGATACGTCGTGGGCCGATAGCCGCGCACTCGATCGAACGGTGTTCGCGCTCCAGTGGCTCGAGTCGATCTATGGGCCGTATGCCTATCCGCAGATCACCAATGTGCATCGGCTGGACAAAGGCGGCACCGAATTCCCGATGATGATCATGGACGGCGACGCCGCGCAGAGCCTCATCCTGCACGAGGCCGGTCACATCTATACATACGGCATCCTCGGCAACAACGAATGGCGCTCGGGCTGGATGGACGAGGGGCTGACGAGCTATCAAACCGACTGGGCGCTCGGGAAGACGCCCCAGGAACAGGTCGACCGGCCGCAGGTGCCGCCGCTCATTCCGCAGGGTTATCGAATCCAGGCGGCGACGATTCCCGCGAAGGACAGCGCCGGGTTGTCGTCGTTGCGTCTCGAGCTTCTCGGTCGCGCGCAGCCGATCGGAACGAACGCGGGCGATTTCTCGGAGTTCGAGATCTACAACGAGATGATCTACACCCGCGCGAAGGTGATGTACGGTCAGCTGCGCGACGTGCTCGGCGACTCGACCTTCCGCGCGTTCCTGCGGCGTTACTACGACGACTGGGCCCTCAAGCACGTCGACGAGCGAGCCATGCGGAGCGCGGCGGAGCTCGTCTCCGGGCGCGACCTCGGCTGGTTCTTCGACCAGTGGGTGCACGCGACGGGTCTCATGGACTACGCGGTGGATTCGTACGGTGTGACGCAAGACGCGAGCGGTTGGCGCACGACCGTCGCCGTCGTGCGACGCGGCGATCTGCGGCATCCGATGTCCGTCGGCGTGCGCACGCCGAGCGGTTGGACCACGGCGCGCGTGTCGGCGACGGGCGACGCACGCCAGGTCGTCACCGTGACGACGAGCCAGCGGCCGGAAGAGGTGCGGCTCGATCCGTACCACGTCACGTGGGACTGGGACCGCCGCAACGACGCGCCGGAGGACATGCTGATCACGCTCCCGGATCCACGGCTCACGTTCAACTGGCCGTACCTGGATCAGACGGATCGGGCAAAGACGCTGGTCGAGCTCGCGCCGACGGGTTGGTATTCCAATCCACAGGGCATCGTGCTCGGCCTTCGCGCCAAGACCAACTACCTGTCGACGGTCGACATCCACGACGGCGGCTTCGCGTTCACGTCGCGCAATCCTCGCGACCCGTTCACCGGAAAAACGTCGAACGTGCTCGCGCGAGCGAACGTGTGGGCACGCCTCGAGAATCCGTACCTCCCGGGGTTCGACCGGCCGTTGATGGGATACGGCGCCGACGTGAACTACCTCGACGGCCTGTTCAAGGCCGATGCGTACAAGGATTGGGATTTGAGTCCGTTCATTTCCACGCCGGGACCGCAGATCAAAGCGCGCGCCTACGCGACCGTGGCCGTGCCGAGCGACTCGCTTCTGCTTCCCGAGCAGTGGTCACCGGCGACCGTTGTCGAGGCCGGCGGAACGGCGTCGTACCGCTCGGCGGTGACGGCGGACAGCGACTACGTCACGATGCGGGGTTCGCTCGCGTCGGGGATCGCCACGAGCGTGTTCGCGACGCGGCAGGAGCACACGCGGGGGTACGTGCGGGCCGACGGGTCGATGGGTGGCACGTGGTCGATCAACGGGAGCGCGTCGCAATTCCACATTCGCTTTTACGGCGGGGTGGCGCACAACGCGCCGCGGCAACGATCGATTTTCGCGTCGAGCGACGATCCGTTCGACACCTTCCGCAACGACCTCTTCCGCGGTCGCGGCGCGCTGTTCAAGCAGACAGGGATCAACTATCTCCCGCTGGGCGGAGCGGCGCTCCGCGGTTTCCGGACCGACGTGGCGTTGGACGCGGTCGGCGCGGTGAACGGAGAGTTCGTGCAGCGCCTCGGCGAGGCGACCGGTTCGTGGGGGCGCGGGTCGATTGCGCTCAGCCTGTTCGGCGACGCTGGACGGGCGACGGCGACGTACACAACGCTGACCAACCAGACGCTCGCCGATGCGGGCGCCGGCCTCGTGGTGCGGGGGCGTCTGTACGACCGCGACGTGTACGTTCGGCTCGACGCCCCGGTGTTGGTGAACCAGAGTGGTCTGGCGGGCGGGACGGGCTTGGGCGGGCACGGATCGATCGCGCGCCGGTGGACGATCACGGTGGGCGACCTCTGGTAGATCCGCGCCTACCGCGCCCTTTTCCTACCATCTTTATTTCGGTCCCATGACCGGACCCGCCCGCGCCTCCACCCCCGCCCGAACCCGATGAGCGGTCGCTCGGCCATCACGCATGTTCCCAAGCCTTGGGGACACGAAACGATCTGGGCCAAGACGGACGCTTACGTCGGCAAGATCCTGCACATCAAAGCCGGTGAAGCGCTGTCGGTCCAGTATCACACGGTCAAGGACGAAACGGTCTACCTGATGTCCGGGCAGCTCAAGTATCGAATCTGGGAGGGTGACAAGCCGGTGGACGTCAAACTCGAGAT
Organism: uncultured Gemmatimonadaceae bacterium; assembly: GCA_963757185.1. GTDB lineage: Bacteria > Gemmatimonadota > Gemmatimonadetes > Gemmatimonadales > Gemmatimonadaceae > JAQBQB01. The sequence goes on along the minus strand of CAVWQI010000009.1, from coordinate 393,774 downwards.
CGGCGAGGCGTTCCGCGTCACGCCGGGGACGGTGCATCAGATGGAAGCGGTCACCGACTGCGACATTCTGGAGGTCTCGACGCCGCACCTGGACGACGTCGTTCGGTTGAAAGACCGATACGGCCGCGAAGGGACGAGCGCGCCGTGAAGGTGATCATCCCGCTGGCGGGGAAGGGCACGCGGCTCAGACCGCACACGCACATCACGCCGAAGCCGATGCTCAAGATCGCCGGCAAGCCGGTGATCGACTACGTGATGGAGGACTTGGCGCGGTTGGGCGAGGTGACCCAGGTCATCTATGTCACGGGCCATCTCAAGGAAAAGGTCGAGGCGTACGCGCGCGCGAAGTACTCGTTCGACGCGGTGTTCATCGAGCAGAAGGTCCAGGACGGCACGGCGGGCGCCGTCGCGCTGGCGCGCGAGTACGTGGACGAGCCGGTCTTCATCATCTTCGTCGACACGATCTTCGACGCGGATCTGTCGGTCGTGAAACACACGGACGCCGACGGCATCATCTGGGTGAAGACGGTCGATGACTACCAGCGGTTCGGCGTGGTGGTGACCGACGCGTCGGGGAACATGACGAAGATCGTCGAAAAGCCGTCGACGCCGATATCCAAGCGAGCGAACATCGGCCTCTACTACATTCGTAATTGGAAGCTATTATATGAAGGCATCGATTGGACGCTGAAGCAGCCGAAGAACAAGGGCGAGTACTATCTCACCGACGCCTTCCAGTACATGATCGACCACGGCGCGCGGATCAAGGTGATCGACGTCGAAGGTTGGTACGACGCCGGAGAGCAGGGAACGCTTCTCGAGACGAATCGCACGATGCTCGAGAAGGGCCGGGCGAGAAAGCCGGCCGCGCTTCCTCCGGGCGTCGACCTGATCGATCCCGTATACATCGAGGACGGGGTCGTGCTCGTCGCGTCAACGATCGGGCCCAACGTGTCGATCGGCGCGGGAAGCCGCATCGAGCGCTCGCGAGTTCGCGACACGATCGTCGGTGATGGAACCTCCATTCTCGATTCGTCGCTTGCCGGCTCGCTGATCGGCGACGCGGCGGTCGTGGAAGGCGCACAAGGACAAGTGAACGTGAGCGATCATTCCGTGGTAAAGGTGCGCTCGTAAGAGCGACCGTCGAGACAACGCGAGCCCACCCACCCCAATGATCTCGGTTCGCTCGCTGGCCAAACTCTACGGCGATTTCGCCGCCGTGCGCGACGTGAGCTTCGACGTCGGCGCCGGAGAGATCCTCGGGCTGGTCGGCCCGAACGGCGCCGGCAAGACGACGACGCTGCGTTGTCTGGCGGGCATCATCGCGCCGTCGAGCGGCACCGTCGCCATCGCGGGGCACGACATCCAGAAGGACCCCATCCCGGCCAAGCGCGCGCTCGCCTTCATCCCCGACGAACCGCACCTCTTCGACTATCTGTCGGTCGATGAGCACCTGCGCTTCATCGCGCGCCTCTACGGCGTCGGCGACGTCGAAACGCGGATCGGCCCGCTGCTCGACGAGCTCGAGCTCGGCGACAAGCGCGGGTCGCTTCCCGGAGAGTTGTCGCGCGGAATGCGTCAGAAGCTCGCCATCGCGTGCGGGCTGCTGCACGACCCCTCGGTTCTCATTCTCGACGAGCCGCTCACCGGACTCGATCCGGCCGGGATGCGCCGGATGCGCGCCACGGTGACTCAACGCGCGGCGCAAGGCACGTCGGTGATCCTCAGCTCTCACCTGCTCAACCTCGTCGAAGAGCTGTGCACGAAGCTGCTGGTGCTCCGGCAGGGCCGGGCCGTGGCGTACGGCACGATCGGCGAGATCATCGAGGCTCACCCATCTCTGATGTCGAAGTCGCTCGAAGAAGTGTTCCTCTCGCTCACAGCAACGGATTTGTCGGCCGGATGAACGCGCTGCTGTATCTGAGCTGGAACAGCGCGCGCAACCGATTCCTGTCGGCGTTCAGGCGCGTACGCAGCCCACGCTACGCGGTCGCTCTCATCGTCGGCGCGCTGTACCTGTGGGGATTTCTTTGGCGCCCTGTGAACAGCGCGGGTGCGACGAGCTTCCTTCTCAGCCAGCCGAGCGAGATGCTCATCACGCTGCTCGCCGTGCTGACGCTGGCTGGGCCATGGGTGTTCGGGTCCGACACTCTGGCGCTGGCGTTCACGCAGGCAGAGGTGTCGATGCTGTTCCCGGCGCCGATCACTCGTCGCGGACTCATCGGCCACAAGCTGTTTCGCGCGCAGGCGGCGGTGTTGGTCAACGCGGCGATCTGGGTCTTCGTCCTGCGGCGCGGCGGCAATTTCCTGCCATCCCCGCTGCGCGCAGTCGGCGTGTGGGTGCTTTTCTCGACGCTCAACCTCCACCGGCTCGGGGCCGCGCTCGTGCAGTCGTCGCTCAAGGAGCACGGCCGTGCCGCGGCGAAGCGAAACTGGTGGTCGATCGCGCTCTTCGGTTTCGTCGGCGCGGCGCTCGTCAGTGGATTCGTCGTGAATCGTCGCGAACTGCTCGATACGATGGGCATCGGCGAGTTCTTCATCGCCGTCGCCCACGTGCTCGCGCAGCCGCCGGCGTCGATCGGGCTCTGGCCGTTCCACCTCGTCGTCGCCCCGACGTTCGCGCGCTCGATCGCCCAATGGTGGCGCGCGATCATTCCGGCGATCGCCGTGATGGGTCTTCACGTGTTCTGGGTGTTGCGCAATGACGCGGCGTTCGAGGACGCGGCGCTGGAGGCTTCCGAAGCGCGCGCCCGGCGCATGGACGCGATCCGGTCGCGCCGCTCGCTCGTGGTGCCGAAGTCCTCGCTCGCCGCGAAGACGACGCTTCGTCTCAACGCGATGGGCCATCCGGCGATGGCTATCTTCTGGAAGAACATTCTCTGCTTGCGGCGAACGGCGCAGTTCCGGCTGCTGATCGGTCCGGGGGGAATGGCGATCGCATTCGGCGCGGCGCTGTCGAGCGGCGCGCGCGACTTTTCTCTATGGGTCGCCGCGACCGCGGCGACGTTCGCGGGCCTGCTGATCGTGTTCGGCGGGCGCATCGTGCGAAACGACCTGCGGCACGACATGCTGCATCTGCCGTTGCTCAAAGCCGTTCCGGTGCGATCGAGCGACATCGTGCTCGCCGAGGTCGCGTCGGCGACTTTGCCGATCGTCGCCCTGCAGCTCGCCGTCATCGTGATCGCGTGCGTCGCCAGCTTCGGAACGGAGCGGGTCACGCTTTCGGCGACGACGCGGTTCGCCATCGTGGCGGGAGCGCCATTCCTCATGCTCGCCGTGAACGGCGCGCTCATCACGATTCAGAACGGAATGGCGATTCTTTTTCCGGCGTGGATTCGCCTCGGGGCCGCGGTGAGCACGGGCGTCGAAACGCTCGGGCAAAACGTGCTCGCGATGATCGCGAACCTGTTCACGCTGCTCGTCGCCCTGCTCCCGCCGACGGTGCTCGCCGCGCTCACGTTTCAATTCCTCGGCGGCATGCACCGGCGTACGCTGTTCGTGCTCTGGCTACCGATGATCATCGCGGCGGTGGTGCTCGCGATGGAAACGTACGCCGCCATTCTTTGGCTCGGACGCGCGCTGACGAGGGCGGAGCCGCTACAAACGACTTGACGGCGGCGCCAAAAAACCGAGGCTCTTCTAAGCGACGAGCCTTGCCGCCGACGTAACGATGGTCAGCGCTCGCGCGACGCCGAGTGTGCCGCGGAGATTGTCGAACCACTCGGAGTGAGTGTGTGCGTCGCCGCCGCGGCCGCCGGCGCCGATCGCGATCGCCGGGATACCCTGGCTGATCGGCACGTTGGCGTCGGTCGAAGCGAGGGCGAGGTCGGGTTGGCGGCCGATGAGCATCGTCGCCTCGATCGCCTGCTGCACGAGATCATCCTCGACCGGCGTCTCGCCGCATGGGCGCTCGCCGATGGACTCGATGCGGACGGTGAGCGGCGCGGCGCCCAGCGTGCGGCGCGCGTTCTCTTCGTCCGTGGCGGCGTGCGCGGCGCGACGGACCGTGCGCTCGAGGTCCTCGAGCTGGGCGGCCGAGATCGATCGTGCGTCGATCTCGATCCATGCCGACGCGGGAATCGAGTTCACCGAAAGCCCGCCGCCGATGCGCCCGACCGACAGGGTCGTACGCGGAGCGGTCGGAAGGTGAATCGACGCCAAGCGAGAGGCCGCGCCGGCCGCGGCGTGAACGGCGTTCGGCGCACCGAACGCAGCCCACGAATGGCCGCCGGGTCCGTGAAACGACACACGAAAACGTCGCGATCCGAGCGCTCTGTGGATGACGCGTTCGTCGCCGGCGCCGTCGAGCGCGACAACGGCATGCGCATTCGAGCCGCGGCCCGCGAAATAGTGCTTGGCACCTCGCAGATCGCCGATGCCTTCCTCGCCGGTCGTCGCGACGAACTCCACGGGTCGCTGAGTTCGCACGCGCGTGCCGTCGATCTCGGCGGCCAGCGCGAGCATGACCGCCAGGCCGCGGCCGTTGTCGTTGATGCCCGGCCCGACGAGCCGCTCGCCGTCGCGGCGAATCGAGAGATCGGTGGTGCGCGGAAAGACCGTATCCAGGTGCGCGCAGATCACGACGGGCGAAAGACGGCTCGTTCCGGCGCGACGGCCGATGACGTTGCCGGCCGCGTCCGTGTGGATGTCAGCCAAGGCGCAGTCGTGGAACCGGCGCGTGACCCAGCTCGCGCGCTCGTGCTCCTCCCCGGTCGGCGCGGCGATTTGGGCGACCGCTATTTGCGAGCGCACGATCGCATCGTCGCGCGCCGCGAGGCGCGCGTGCGCCGCGGCGAGCGCGCGGTGCGTCGCAGCCGTTTCGGAGGCCCCCCCGGTGTCCTGCGGTCTCATTGTGTTCAAGGAGTATTGCTTACGCGTGGGGCGCAAGGCCCGGGCCGACCGCGCTCAGCAGCAGCGGGTGCCCGGGCGGCTGTAGCGTTCCACCATCCGCTGGCGCGCGAACTCGTCGTACGTCATCGGCCGAGCGCCGGGATGGTGATCGCGCAAGTGCGCCACGTAGCGATCATAGTCCGGCGCGCCGATGATCCGGCGCACGATCGCCCCCGCTTCCCCCAGCCGGAGGCGCGTGACCCGCAGAAACTCGCGTGAGCTCATAGGCCCTTCCGTTGCCGGCGCATTCCGATTCGAGGCATCAATCGCCCGCGGCGGGCAATGGTTCGAACGGAGCTTCCGATGAGATGACCGGCTTGCGACCGCGCAGGACCGACGTCCATTCGCGGGCGCTGTCGGCAATGATCACGACGACCGAGACCATGAAGAACAAGGTCACGACCGCGTCGAGATAGTCGTTGAAGATCATGCGGCGCGCGTCGCCGATGGACTTGATCGCAGCCGGCAGCGCCCCGCTATCGACCTGGCTCTGGAGCAGCCTGGCGTGCGAGAGGAACCCGAGCTTGACGTCGTCGGCGAACAACTTCTCCCAGCCGGCGGTCATGCAGACGATGGTCAGCCACGCCATCGGCATGAGCGTGATCCAGGCGAAGCGCGCCTTGCCCATCTTGATGAAGATGGTCGTGGCCACGCACAGCGCGACTGTGGCCAACAGCTGATTCGAGATTCCGAAGAGTGGCCAGAGGGAATTGATCCCGCCGAGCGGATCGAGAACGCCCTGATACAGGAAGTGGCCCCACATCGCCACGATCAGCGCGCTGGAGAGGACGACCGCCGGGTACCACGAGACTCTGCCGAACGGTTCCCAGATGTGTTTTCCGAGATCCTGCACCATGAATCGGCCGACGCGAGTGCCGGCGTCGAGCGTGGTGAGGATGAACAGCGCCTCGAACATGATCGCGAAGTGATACCAGACGGCCAGCGCCTCGTTGCCGCCGAGCACATTGGCGAACAACTGTGCCATGCCCAGGGCGAGACTCGGCGCGCCACCGGTGCGTGAGAGCAGGGTCGTCTCGCCCACCTGCTTGGCGAGCGATTCCATCTGCGTGGGGTCGAGGGTGAAGCCCCACGTCTGGACCTTGGCGGCGGCGCTCGCCGCGGTCGTGCCGATCACACCCGCCGGGGCATTCACCGCGAAATAGACGCCTGGCGTCAGCGCGCACGCGGCGATGAGCGCCATGACCGCGACGAGCGATTCCATCAGCATCGCGCCGTAGCCGATCATGCGGGCGTCGGGCTCGCGCTGGAGCAGCTTGGGCGTCGTCCCGGACGAAATGAGCGCGTGGAAACCCGAGATGGCGCCGCACGCGATGGTGATGAACGCGAACGGGAACACCTTTCCGGCGAACACAGGTCCGCTGCCGTCGGTGAACTGCGTGAGCGCCGGCATGTGCAGCGGAGGCAGCGAAACGATGATCCCGAAGGCGAGCGCCAGCACGACGCCGATCTTCACGAACGCCGAGAGGTAGTCGCGCGGCGCGAGCAGCAGCCAGACCGGGAGCACGGACGCCGTGAACGCGTAGACCATCACGGCCAAGGCCATCGCCGTGCCGCTGAGCGTGAACACCGCGGCGAGGCTTGGTTGGGTCGACACCCATTGTCCGGCGAACAGCGCGCCGACGATGAGCACGATACCGATCGCGCTTGCTTCGAGCACCCGGCCCGGGCGCAGCCACCGCAGATAGACGCCCATCAGGATCGCGACCGGAATCGTGAGGCCAATAGTCACCAGTCCCCAGGGGCTGGACTTGAGCGCGTTCACGACGATCAGCGACAGCACGGCGAGGAGCACGATCATGATGCCGAGGACGGCGACCAGCGCCGTCCCGCCCGCGACTGGTCCGATCTCTTCACGCGCCATCTGGCCGAGCGACTTGCCGTTCCGTCGAACCGACGACGCGAGGATCACGAAGTCCTGCACCGCGCCGCCCAGGGCGACGCCGACGATGATCCAGATGACGCCCGGCAGGTAGCCGAATTGCGCGGCGAGGGTTGGACCGACCAACGGACCCGGGCCAGAGATGGCAGCGAAGTGGCTGCCGAAGACGATCCATCGATTCGTCGGCACGTAGTCGCGACCGTCCTCGAGGCGCACGGCGGGCGTCGCCCGATTTGCGTCGAGCGCGAAAACCTTCGCCGCGATCAGCTTGCTGTAGAAGCGGTACGCGACGGCATAGCTGCACAGAGCGGCCGTGAGCAGCCACGCCGCGTTGATCGTCTCACCGCGTCCGAGCGCGATCCTGGCAAAGGCCACCGCGGCAAGAGCCGAAACGAGAATCCAGATTCCGAAGCGAAGCGCCTTCGGCATGTGCGGAATGCTCCTGATTTTGAGGGACGACCGGAGCCAAATTGCGCTGCGAAAGAAGGGACAACAAGGGTCGAGCCGTTTAAGTTCCCCGGCATGTCGTCCCAGCGGATTGTCCTGGCGGGCTTGCTCTTTTCCGCCGCGCCCTTTTTGGGCGCGTGCAAGTCCTCGTCGTCTACGCCGCCCCAGCCTTCCGAGCATGCGCTGTCGGGATTGGCGGCCCAGCACGTCGTGATTCTTCCGACGTACATGGTACGCGTGGCCACCGGCCTTAGTTGGAACCTGCGTCGACCCGCGGAGGTCGCGCAAAATCAGGACGAGGATATCGCCGCGGCCTTCAAGGATCGAGGGATCCGGGGGTGGATCTACCCCAGTGGCTTGGACAGCGCGTTTCGCCGCAACCCCTCCTACGCGAGCGATCCGCACGCTCTCGCCGAGGAGCCACTGAGGTCCCCGACGCTGGGTGGCGACCAAAGGCTCCCCGAGCCGCTCGCGACACAGTTGCGGACGATCGTCGCGTTGCATGACGACACGCGGCTCATACTCGCGCCGGTCGAGCTTCGCTTGGAACCCGCGAAAGGGGCTGAACCGGGAACTGGCCGAGGGGTTCTGAAACTCGTCCTCGTGGATGCGCGCACGTCGTCCGTGCTGTGGGTCGGCGAGATCGCGAGCGACGCCGTACCGGCCTTCGGTCCGTCGATCACGGCGAAAATCGCCTCCAAGCTGAGCGCCATCATCTCGCCGTGACCAAGCACGTCACGCTCATCCCGGGCGACGGGATTGGCCCGTCGATCAGCGGGGCGACCGTCAAGATCCTCGCGGCGGCCGGCGCCGACATCGAGTGGGATACGCAGGTCGCCGGGATGGCCGGCGTCGCGCTCTACGGCGACCCGATCCCCGACTCGACGCTGGATTCGATCAAGCGAACGAAGCTCGCGCTCAAAGGCCCCCTCGAGACGCCTGTCGGCGAAGGCTTCCGCTCGATCAACGTCGCGCTGAGAAAAACATTCGATCTATACGCGAACGTGCGTCCCGCGCACAGCATCGCGCCGGGCGGACGTTACGGGAATCTCGACCTGGTGCTGATCCGCGAGAACACCGAAGGGCTGTACGTCGGGGTCGAGCACTACATCAAGATCGGCGACGATCCGCGCGCGGCGGCCGAGTCGGTGGCGATCATCACGCGCATCGGATCGGAGCGGATCGTCCGTTACGCCTTCGACTACGCGGTCCGTTACGGACGAAAGAAAGTCACGCTCGTCCACAAGGCGAACATCCTCAAGTTCTCGCAGGGGCTGTTTCTCGACACAGGGCGCATGGTCGCGCGGGACTACGCCGGCCGGATCGAGTTCGACGAGCGCATCGTCGACGCCATGGCGATGAACCTGGTGCTCCATCCCGAACGGTTCGACGTGATCTGCACGACGAACCTCTTCGGCGACATTCTGTCGGATGAGATCTCGGGGCTCGTCGGCGGGCTCGGCCTCACGCCGGGTGCGAATATCGGCGCCAACGGAGCGATCTTCGAAGCCGTTCATGGGACAGCCCCCGACATCGCCGGCAAGGGAATCGCCAATCCGTCGGCGCTGATTCTCGCCGCGTGCATGCTGCTCGAGCACATCGGCGACGACAGTCGGGCGGCGCGCATTCGACAGGCGCTGGAAACGACGATCCGAGAGGGGAAGACGGTGACGCGCGACCTCGGCGGCAGCGCGTCCACCGACCAGTTCACCGAGGCCGTGATCGCCAAGCTGTGAGCGCGCTGACCGTCCTCCACTGCTCCGATTTGCACTTCGGTCATCCGGCGGTGCCGGAGCAATACGAGGCAATCGAAGAGCTCATCGGAGAGCGTCGTTATGACGTCGTCGCCATCTCCGGCGACGTCTCGCAGCGCGCCCGGGCCGGCGAATTTCAGCGCGCGCGCGAATTCATTCGGCAGGCGCAGCGGGTGAGCCAGACGATCGTCGTGCCTGGCAACCACGACGTCGCGTGGTGGTTCGCCCCGCTCGGCATCGGCGACTCGAGCCAGCTCTATCTCAAATACCGCATGTACGTCGACGCCAACCTCGAGCCGGTGCTCCGTGTGCCGGGCGCGACCTTCGTCGGGCTCAACACATCGCACGGCATCACGCTCGAGACGCTCACGTGGAACATGCGCGACCTCTCGATCATCGGGCATCTGCATGCGTCGCAGGTCGCGCGCGCGCGCGCCGAGTTCGACCAGTCGCCGGCGAACGATGCGCGCATCGTCGTGATGCACCACAATCCGGTGAAGGGCCAGCTCTCGCAACGCTACGGGTTGAAGAACACCCAACGGCTGCTCGGCGCGTTCTCGGAGATGCACGTGAACCTCGTGCTCTGCGGCCACGACCATCAGGAGGCGGTGCACTACGTCGAGCACACGCAGCGCGGCACGGTGATCTCGATTTCGGGCACGATCAGCGACCGGTCGCGCGGCGGCCGGCCGTCGTCGGTGAACAGCATTCGCATCACCGACAACGAGATCGAGGTGTCGACGCTCGTCTGGTCGAGCGACACGCGCGCGTTCTCCCCGGGTCCCGATCAATGCTTCGCGCGCTGAAATCGCTGCTTGGGCGACGCGACCCGACGCAGCTCGTGCTCGAGCTCGACGCGGGCCAGCTGGTCACGGCCGACGACCTGCTCGCGCGGCTCCGGTCGCTCGGACTCAAGCGCATCGCGACGTGCCGGCTGACGCGCAACGCCAACGTGATGGTCAGCTGGCGCGGCGCCGAGCTTCGGGTGCACGAAGGGTATCTCTCGGCACCGGCGGACATTCACGAGGCGATCGTCGCTTTCGTCGAGAGCCGGCAGCGCGCCGAGCGGCGCGCCGCGACCAAGAAAATCGTGGCGTTCGCCGGTTCGACATGGCGCGACGGCGGCCGCCGCGAGCGAACCCGTCCCGAGGACGAGCCGCTGGCTCGGAAGCTCGAGGAGTGGCATGCGCGGCTCAACGCGGAGTACTTCGGAGGAGCATTGAGGACGGTGCCGATTCGCGTGTCGCGGCGGATGAAGAGCAGGTTGGGGCACTACACAGCCGGCGGACCGGTGGACCGGTGGACCGGGGGACCGGGACGTCAGACGGCAAAAGGGCCCGGCGAAATCGCCATTAGCTGGAGGCACGTTCGGCGGCACCGGTGGGAGGAAGTCGTCCACACGCTCATCCACGAGATGGTGCACCAGTGGCAAGACGAGACCGGGCTGCCGATCGACCACGGGGCGCGGTTCCGGGCGAAAGCGCGTGACGTCGGCATCGACGCGGCGGCAAAGCGGGCCGTAGCGCACCGATCGTCGTAAATTCCAGCGATGCTCGATTTCTTCAACATCGATTCGCTCCTCTCCGAGGAGGAGCGCGCAGTGCGGGCCAGCGTCCGCGCGTTCGTCGACGAGCACGTGCTTCCCGTGATCGGGAAGTGCTATGTCGACGGCCGATTTCCGCGCGAGATCATTCCGACGATGGCGGAGCTGGGCGTGTTCGGCGCGAATCTGCCCGAGGAATACGGATGCGCGGGGCTGAACAACGTGGCGTATGGGCTCATCATGCAGGAGCTCGAGCGCGGCGATTCAGGCGTGCGGTCGTTCGCCTCCGTCCAGGGCGCGTTGGCGATGTATCCGATCTACGCGTTCGGCAGCGAGGAGCAGCGGAAGAAATATCTGCCCAAGATGGCGTCGGGCGAGATCATCGGCTGCTTCGGACTGACGGAGCCGGACTACGGATCGAATCCGTCCGGCATGATCACGATGGCGCGCCAACAGAGCGACGGCACGTGGCTCCTGAACGGCGCCAAGATGTGGATCACGAACGGATCGACCGCGCAGATCGCGGTGGTCTGGGCGAAGACGAACGGCGACAGCAGCGATTCGTCGATCCGCGGCTTCGTCGTCCCGACGGACGCCAAGGGTTTCAAGGCGAAGGACCAGAAGGGCAAGCTCTCGCTGCGCGCCAGCGACACGAGCGAGCTCGTTTTTCAGGACGTCTGCCTGTCGGCCGACGCGTTGCTGCCGAAATCCGGTGGGCTCAAGAGTCCGCTGATGTGTCTCACGCAGGCGCGCTACGGCATTTCGTGGGGCGCCATCGGCGCGGCCATGGCCTGCTTCGAGGAAGCGTCGTCCTATTCGAAGACGCGCGTGATGTTCGACCGGCCCATCGGCGGTTTCCAGATTCAGCAGGTACGCCTGGCCGACATGCTCACGGAGATCGTGAAGGCGCAGCTCGTGTCGCTCCACCTCGGCCGCTTGAAGGACGCGGGCACGTTCACGCCGCAGCAGGTGTCGCTCGCCAAACGGAACAACGTGTCGATAGCGACCGACATCGCGCGCGAGGCTCGCCGGCTGCTCGGCGCGAACGGAATCCTCGCCGAGTATTCGGCGATGCGGCACATGGAGAATCTGGAGAGCGTGTACACGTACGAGGGCACGCACGACGTGCACTCGTTGGTGCTCGGGCAGGCGGTCACCGGACTAAATGCGTTCAAGTGAACGCGGCCGGCGGCAATCCCTTAACAGTGAGGATCGACGGTGAAAATCGCCGTCTGCATCAAGAGGACTCCGGATTCCGAGTCGCGATTCAGGATCGCGTCGTCGGGAACGTCGATCGACGAGTCCGGTCTCAAGTTCGACATCGATGACTTCGCCAGTTACGCGGTCGAGGTCGCGCTGCAGCTCAACGAGAAACAGGGGCCCGGTGAAACGGTCGTCTACGCGATCGGGCCCGACTCCGTGCAGGAAACGCTGCGCAAGGCGATGAGCATGGGCGCCGACCGCGCGGTGCAACTCAAGACGGACGTCGTCCCCTACGATGGGCTTGCCGTCGCGAAAGCGCTCGCCGCCGAGTTGAAGGGTGGCGGCTACGATCTGGTGCTGTTCGGAAAGCACGCGTTCGACACGTCCGGCGGAATCGTCGGCACGGCGACGGCGCAATTGCTCGGCATCGCGTGCGTCACTGCGGCGTCGAAGCTCGACATCGCCAACGGCCGCGGTACCGCGCGCCGCGAGCTCGAGGGTGCAGGCGAGATCGTCGAATTCGCGCTGCCGGCGGCGGTGACGATCGACGAAGGGATCGCTCGTCCGCGCTACCCGTCGCTCAAGAACATCATGGCGGCGAAAAAGAAGCCGCTGGAGAGCAAGCCGGCGCAGCTCGGGCCGGCGCGCGTGCGCGTGAAGTCGATGGAGCTACCTCCCGACCGTCCGCCGGGCCGCATCATCGGCGAAGGAGTCGCTGCCGTACCGGAGCTCGTGCGCCTTCTCCACACCGAAGCGAAGGTGCTCTGAGCCATGGCGAACATTCTCGTATTCGCCGAAAGCCGCGGCACGGCGCTTCGTAAGGTTGCACTCGAGGCGACGACCGCCGCCCGCGCTCTCGCGGACTCGACGGGCGGTGGTGAAGTCCACGCGCTGCTCGCCGGGCCGCCGGGCGTCGGGGCGCTCGCCGAGCAACTCGGACGCTACGGCGCGGACGTCGTGCTGGTGTCCGAAGACGCTCGCCTCGCCGAGGTGGACTGCGAGGTCGTCGCGGCGACGCTCGCGGCGAGGGCCAAGTCTTCGAGCTACCGTGCGATCGTGCTCGGATTCTCGGCGCAAGGCCGCGACATCGGCCCGCGGGTCTCGGCGCTGCTGGATGCGCCGATCGCCAGCGACGTGACGAGCGTCAGCGCCGCCGGCGACGCGCTCGTCGTGAAGCATCCGGTTTACGCGAACAAAGTGATCGCGACGCTGGAGGTCACCGGTCCGCTCGCCGTGGTGTCGGTGCGACCGAGCGCGATCACCGCGGCGGAAGCGCCACGCACCGCGCGCTCGGAATCGATCGCACTCGGCGCCGATCCGGCTGCGTCGAAGATCAAAGTCAAAGAGATCACCGAAGGCGCGACGGGCAAGATCGACCTCGGCGACGCGCCGATCATCGTCTCCGGCGGACGTGGTCTCAAGTCGGCCGAGAACTTCAAGCTCGTCGAAGACCTCGCGGCGGCATTCGGCAACGCGGCTGTCGGCGCGACGCGCGCGGTGACGGATGATGGATGGCGTCCGCACAGCGACCAGATTGGCCAGACCGGGCGGCAAGTGAGTCCCCGGCTGTACGTCGCGGTGGGCATCTCCGGCGCGATCCAGCATCTCGCCGGCATGCGCACATCGAAGACGATCGTCGCGATCAACAAGGACCGCGAGGCGCCGATCTTCAAGGTCGCGGACTACGGCATCGTCGGCGACGTGCTCGAGGTGGTTCCCGCGCTCACGAAGGCGGTGCGCGAGGCGAAAGCGGGACACTGATGTCCCCCGCCGCGTCGATCGGAATCTTCCTGGCCGTGTTCACGGCGAGCGCGGGGCTGTTCGCGCTCAACGTGCAGCGCCTCGCGCGCTATGCGCGGATGGGCCTCCCGGACGATCGCACCAACGATCCGCGCACGCGGATCAGGAATCTGGTGTCGATCGGCATCGCGCAAAGCAAGATCTTCCGCGAGGAGCCCGCTGGGCTCATGCACGCGACGATCTTCTGGGGTTTCGTCGTGCTCACCGCGGGCACCGTCGAGATCATGGTCCAGGGCGTGTTCCGCGGCTTCTCGTTCGCCTCGTTTCTTCCCAGGCCGGTCTACTTCCTCTATTCGTTTTCGCAGGACGCATTCGCGGCGCTCGTCATCGCCGCCGTGGCCTTCGCGCTGTATCGCCGGCTGGTGATTCACCCGGCGCGCCTCGAGGGGGACAAGCTCGAGCACACCGACGCGATCATCATCCTGAGCTTGATCGGCGGGTTGATGGTAACGCTGTTGCTCGCCAACGCGTGCGCGTATCTCGGCGCCACGGGTGACATCGGAGCGGAGAAGGTCGTGTCGCGCGCCGTCGCCCGCGTCATCGCGCCGTCGGTGACCAACGCGCCCGCCTTCGCGACGGGTTTCTGGTGGTCGCACGTGCTGTTGGTCCTGGTCTTCCTGAACTATCTGCCGTACTCGAAGCACCTGCACGTCGTGACGTCGCTGTTCAACGTGTACCTCTCGAACACGAGCGGTCCGGGCACGCGCGGCGCGATGAAGCCGATGGATCTCGAGGCCGAGAACGCGCAGTTCGGCGCGGCGGACGTCGAACAGCTCACGTGGAAGAATCTCCTCGACGGATACTCCTGCACCGAGTGTGGACGGTGCACGGCGGCGTGCCCCGCCGCCATCACGGGGAAGCCGCTCAGCCCGCGCAAGATCGTGATCAACACGCGCCAACGGCTGATGGAGAAAGGTCCGGTCGCGACGGGCGACTGGATGGCGTTCAAGGGACCGGCGCTGGCTCACGAGACGGCCGCGGTGGCCTCGGCCGAGGCCGGAGAATCGAGCGAGCACCGACTGCTCGATGGCTACATAACGGAAGAGGAGCTCTGGGCGTGCACGAGCTGCCGCGCGTGCGTGCAGGAGTGCCCGGTGTCGATCGACCAGCTCGAGATCATCAACGAGCTGCGGCGCAACCTCGTGTTGTCGGAGTCGCGCTTTCCGGAAGAGATTCAGCCGGCGTTCGAGTCGCTGGAGCGCAACGGCTCGCCGTGGGCGTTCAACCCGGCCGACCGCGCCGACTGGGCGCGCGGAATGAACGTCCGCACGATGGCCGACATGGCGGAGCGGGGCGAGCGCCCCGACGTGCTCTTCTGGGTCGGCTGCATGGGATCGTTCGACGACCGCGCGAAGAAGATCACCGTCGCGTTCGCGAAGATCCTCGAGGCGTGCAAGGTCAGCTTCGCGATCCTCGGCCAGGAGGAGCATTGCCACGGCGACCCGGCGCGCCGCATGGGCAACGAGTACCTCTATCAGATGCTGGCCAAGGACACGATCGAGACGCTCGACCGTTATCACGTGCAGACGATCGTGACGAGCTGCCCGCACTGCTTCCACCAGATCGGCAACGAGTTTCCGCAGCTCGGCGGCAACTACGAGGTCATCCACCACTCGACGTACATCGAGCGGCTCCTGTCGGAACATCGCGTACCGCTGGAGACCGAGAACGGCAAACGGCTCACCGTCGCGTATCACGATTCCTGCTATCTCGGCCGCTACAACGACATCTACGATGCGCCGCGTGAAACGCTTCGCCGCGCGCTACCGGTCGTCGAACTGCTCGAGCCGAAGCGCACGCGCGATCGCGGGCTGTGCTGCGGCGCGGGCGGCGGTCGCATGTTCATGGAAGAGCGCACGGGCAAACGCATCAACGTCGAGCGCACCGAGGAGCTCCTCGCGCTGGAGCCCGACCGCATCGCGGTTGCCTGTCCATTCTGCATGACGATGATGAGCGACGGCGTGAAGGCGGCCGATTCCAACGTGCCTGTCGTCGACATCGCCGAGGTCGTGGCGGAGCGGCTGGCGACGACCTGACGGCCGTGGTCGACTACGACCGAACGAGCATCCCCGAAGGCTACGACCGCGGGCGAGACCACGGTCCTAAAGCGCTCGAGCTCTGGATGTCGGCGATCGAAGCGCGCGTGCGCGGCAGATCCATCCACCGAATTCTCGACCTCGGCTGCGGCACCGGCCGATTCTCGCAGGCGCTCGCCACTCGCTTCGACGCGGAGGTCGTCGGCGTCGATCCGTCGCAGAAGATGCTTGCGATCGCGCGCGGCAAGCCGCACGAGCCGCGCGTCCGCTACGTGGAAGGTCGCGCCGAGTCGATTCCGCTCGAGGCGGAGACGATGGACATGGTCTTCACCTCGATGACGTTCCACCATTTCGCCGATCGCGCGCTCGCGGCGAGCGAATGCCGGCGCGTGCTGCGGCGGGGCGGCGCATTACTGGTGAGGACGGCGACCCGAGAGCAGATCGACTCGTACGCCTACGTGCCGTTCATCCCGATCACCCGAGGCATGCACGAGGAGGTGTTGCCGTCGCTCGCCGAAATTCGCGGCGTGTTCGAAAGCGCCGGGTTGCGACACGTTTCGTCTGAGCTCCTCACTCAGACGATTGCTCCAACGTGGCGAGCGTACGCCGACAAGCTGGCCTCGGGAGCGGACTCAGTCCTCGCCCGCGTCAACACGACCGAACTCGAAGCGGGCTTGGAGCGAGTTCGCCGGCACGCGGCTTCGGTGGACCCCCAACCTGTCACAGAACCGATCGACTTGCTGGTTTTCGAATTGGCGTAAGAGATGACCGCGCTTGGTGACGCCGGCCAGCCTCTGTGTGGTTGAGCAATCATGCGAGTGACGTTGCGGTTCGCGATTCCGATGGCCGTCGCGGTTGCCGGCGGCGCGTGCAAACAGGGATTCGTCGAGACCGGCTTCCCGGCTTACGGCGCGTTGCTCAAGGGCACCGTCACGTCGTCGACACCTGTCGTCGCTGGTACTCTCACGGCGACATCCGTGGTGGCCGTCGTGCAAAACCCCTGTTCGACGTCTGACGTTCACGCGGCCGTCGCGTCCGTCCAGGTCGCCGACGCCGGCGGCCCCTACCGGCTGACGGTAATCACTCATGGGGAGGCAGACACGAGTCGGGCGTGCGTCATCGCGTGGGCTCTGCGCACGTCGACGGGTGAGCGTGATAGCGTGGTCGCTCCGCCCGTGATCCTCACGTTCAGGTCCCGTGGGGCGATGGATTCGGCGACGGTGGATTTTCACCTGCCATAGCGTCGATCGACGCTCGGTCCGAGTCGGGACCAATCATTCGCTCGATACGAATTATCGTGATCGTCTGTCGAATCGCCCCCTCTTCGTATGGGACGTCGACGCGCCCCGTGACGACGAGGCCGAGCGGCTCGAGCGAATTCAGGAAGTCGTCTCGGCTGATCCGCCCAGGATCCGCCATCAGCGCGAACCCATCGTGCGCGAGAAGCCGGTCGAACGTGCTCGCGACGAGCGTTCCATACGTGCGCTCGTACAGAACGTCCGACGCAACCACGCTGTCGAACCGTTCGATGTCGTGCGCGATGTCCCGCCAGTCGAGCAACCTCGTCCCGATGTCGCGCCCGGCGTTGCGATTCGCGTTCACCCGCGCGAACCGCAACGCATCCTCGTAGTAGTCGGTCGCGACGACGTCGAATCCGGCGATCGCCGCCGCCGACGAGACGAGACCCGCGCCGCAACCCAACTCGACGAGCGATCGGCCCGCGCCGTTCTCCTCGAGAAGACGCGACGCCAGCACGCGTGCCGATGGCCAGATGTCGGCCCAATACGGCAAGCGATCATCGCGGACGAAATCATCTTCGCTGATCAGATCGTCCGCGTTCGCCGGATGCCGAATGACGAGGGTCCGCGACGAGAGGGCGACGCGCGTCTCCGTCACGCGAAAGCGACGCTCGAGCGATGCCTGGAGCTCGTCCAACTCGTGCGACAGCGCGGCCACTCGATGTCTCAGAGCGAGAGTGACGCCGAGGAGAGCGCGCGATCGCCGAGCAGGATTGCGCTCGCCGCTTCTCCGGCTCGAATGAGCGGCCGGTCGGGCGTCACGACGAGCAACGCGTTGGCGAGCGACATCGACGTCAGCAAGCCCGAGCCCTGCGGTCCGGTGAGGCGTGCCCACGCGACGCCGTCCTCCCACGATACGATCACGCGCATGAAATGCGTGAGCGGCGCGCCGATCGACACGTCGTCGCGTACACGCACCGCGATCGGGTGAGCGAAGACGTCCCGCTCGCCGCGAAGCCGGCGGATCACCGGGCGCGCGAAGATCTCGAACGTCACCATCGCCGAAACGGGATTGCCGGGCAGGCCGAGCCACGGAACGCCGCGAAGAGTGCCGAACCCCAGCGGAGCGCCGGGACGCATCAACACGCGCCAGAGGTGGAGATCGGCGCCGAGCGACCGCACGACGTCCTTCGTGAAGTCGAACGCGCCGACGGATACGCCTCCCGTCGTGATGACCAAATCCGAGTCGAGCGCGCGTGAGAGTCGCTCGGCGTAAATCGCGGGATCGTCGGGGACGATGCCCAGATCGACGACCTCGGCGCCCGCGACCTTCGCCGCGGCCGTCGTCGTGTATCCGTTGGACGACACGATACGATCGCCGCGGCGCACGAGGTCGAACTGGTCGATGTCGACGAGCTCGTCGCCAGACGTAAGAATCGCCACACGCGGGCGACGATGTACCTCGACCGTTCCGCAGCCGATCGACGCGAGCACGCCGAGTTGTGCCGGCCCGAGCACGGTGCCGGCGACTACGGCGACCGCATCAACCTGAAGATCCTCGCCGCGCGGCCGCACGTTGCGGCCCGCGTCTCGCGCGTTGCGGATCTCGACCCGCGTCTCGCCGGCGTCGGTGTCCTCGACGCGAATCACCGTGTCGGTACCGTCGGGAACCGGCGCACCGGTCATCACGCGAACTGCCATACCAGCTTTGAGCGGCGCCGACGGACGCTGACCGGCGCGCACCGTCTCGGCGACCGGCAGCGCGACAGGCGACGACGGACTCGCCGACGCGACGTCGGCCGCGCGAACCGCGTAGCCGTCCATCGACGAGTTGTCCCACGGCGGGTGCTCGATCGGCGATCGCGCGTCGCTCGCCAAAACCCGGCCGAGCGCGTCGCGCAGCGGAACGGTCTCCGTGCCGAGCGGGCGAATCGCGGCGAGAATGCGCTCGCTCGCCTCCTGAACGCTGAACGCCACGATCGCTAGCGCAGCCGCATGCCGGCGAGGCGCGCGGCGATAGAGTCCTGAACCATCTCGACGGACCGTACCGGCACCGTCCAGTTGTTCGACAGGAAGCTGAAGATCAGCATGTGCCGATCGGCCGTGGTTACGTAGCCGGACAGCGACCGCGACTGCGCGACCGAACCGGTCTTCGCGTGGACGTTGCCCTCGGCCGGCGTCCCCTTCATTCGATTCCTGATCGTGCCGTCCACACCGCCGATCGGCAGCGCGTCGTAGAACACTTGAAACGTTGGCGTTTTGCGCATGGCGTCGAGAATTCTCACGACGGTGCGCGGCGAGATGTAGTCGTAGCGCGCGAGGCCGCTGCCGTCGCGCACGATGGCCTCCGACGGAACCGCCACGCCCCACGACGCGATCTGCCGCTCGACGACCGCCCGCGCGCTGTCGGCCGGCTTCGTGATCGCGACGGTGCGAAAGAGCATCTCGGCGATTTGGTTCTGCGACGGCTTCATGAGCGCCTTGAGGATCTCGCTGAGCGGCGGAGAGGTGAGCGTGGCGAGCGTGTCGACGCGCGCCGACGTGTCCGCCCAGCCTTGATCGATCGTGATCCCCTTCTCGGCGAGCGCCTCACCGACCGCCGCGACGTACGCCGCGTCCGGATCGTGGTGCGTGACTTCGATGGTCGCCGAGTCGCGCACGCCGATCTGGCCTTGGAGGACGACGTCCCACGTCGTGCTGTCCTTCACCGCGCGCAGCGTACGCGCCCGGCGCGCGCGCGCCGTGTCGGGGCTCGCCGCGACGGTCACGGCCATGTTTCGCACGCGGGGCACCGACCGCGCCGGCCTGACTTCGATGCGGACCGGCGCGCCCGGCGCGTCGCCGCCGCGCACGTGTATCTCGCTGAACCCTTCATTGAAGAGGAGCTCGTCGATCGGCGCGGAGTACGAGTCCTCGAAATCGTCGTACGTCCAGCCGTAGCCCAGCACCTCGCCCGGAAACGCGTCGCCGTAGGGAACGACGCGGCCGGTGATGTGGCGGATGCCTCGTGAAGCGATCGAGTCGGCGATGGTGCGCAGCGGCAGCATCGCGTCGTGCATCATGTGGTCGCTGACGGAAGGATCGCCGCGGCCGACGACGAGCAGGTCTCCGGTCAACGTGCCGTCGGCGATCGTCCCGCGCGCGAGAAACGACGTGCGGTAGCGATAGTCCGGGCCGAGCTGGGCCAGCGCCGTCGAGCTGGTGAGAATCTTCATGTTCGACGCCGGCATGAAGAGCTTGCCCGCGTTGCGCGAGTAGAGCGTGTCGCCCGACGACGGATCGACGATCAGGATTCCCCAATGCGCGTTGGAGAACTCGGGGGCGTCGGTGAGCGAGTCGATATAGCGGCGAAGCCCGGGATCTCGGCCGAAGCTGATCGACGCCGGCGAGACGCCGGTCGAGGGACGACAGGCGAGAGTCGCGCCGAGGAGCACGGCGGCGGCGCGCAGCCGGGCAAGAGAAGACGTCAAGCGGGGACTCCGTGGGGTTGGTGAACAATAGGGCATCGCGGCGCGCGTTGGCGAGGCGGCCGCGACGTTCGGCGGCGCGTCACGCGTCCGCCGTCATCCGCTCCGCTTGCTCGAGATCCGCAGGGGTGTTCACGTTGAAAAAGATGTGCGCCGGGTCGCCGAAGCTCCGAAGCTCGGCGTCGGTGACGCGCGAGGCGTTGGGCAGCGCCGCGACGATGTTCGACATGCGAAAGTCGCCGCGAGCGACCGCGCGCTCGATGTCGGCGAGACAGGCCGTCGTATACGCGGCGCAGAACGGCTCCGGCCCCGCCGGACTTTCGGGTATCGCCGCCGACGCGCCCTCGCGAACGCGGTGCGCGAGGAGCGAGAGCAACGCCGCGCTGACGAATGGCATGTCCCACGCGACGACGAGCGCGATGTCGCCGGCGGGAATCGCCGCGATGGCTGTGTGAAGCCCGACGACGCTGCCGCGCTCGGACCGAATGTCGCGGTAAACCTTGACTCCGGCGAGCCACCGTTCGGCATCCGGCGCGTTGGCGACGAGAACGATCTCTCGTGTGACGGCGCGAATCGCCGACGCCACCCGATCGATGATGCGAATGCCGCCGACCCGCCGCAGTCCCTTCGGCTCGCCGCCGAACCGTTCGTTCGCCCCGCCGGCGACGATGGCGCCTGTCACGGCGCGATGCGCGTCGCCGGACACCCTAGTCCGGTCGGTAGCTCGCCCGCAACGTCCGGTCCTCGGCGATCGACACTTCTACCACGCGGACCGATCCGAGCGCCGATTGCACGCGGTCGTGAATGAACCGGGCCAACTCCTCGCCCGTGGGAATTCGCTTTCCGTCGGCGAATTCGGGCACGTCGAGGTTGACGTTGCGATGGTCGAAGCGTGTGCGCACTTCGACGTCGAGGACGCGGTCGAGCACCGCGAGATCCACGAGCATGCCGGTCTGCGGATCGACGTCGCCAGTCACGGTCACCTCGCAGACGTAGCTGTGCCCGTGATAGTTCTCGCGCGCGCAGAGTCCGAACACGCGCGCGTTTTCTTCCTCCGACCATTCGGGCCGCCGATACCGGTGCGCGGCGGCGAAGGTGACGCGGCGAGTGAGGAAAGTCGGCACGCGTGAAGGTGCGTGGATCAGAACAGGTACGACAGGCCCAGCGTGAGCGCCGGGTTGTTCAACCAGTAGGATTTTTCCAGATGCGTCGTCACGACCGCCGTTCCGCCGGTGGGCGCGGTGAAGTACGTCTGCGGATAGGAAATCGTGTACAGACGATCCTTCGCGTCGAGACGGATCTGCCACTTGCCGCCGGGCACGTAGCGGATCCCCGCGCTTCCGTTGAACGTGAAACGCGTCCCGAATAGAAAGCCGCCGGAGTCCGGTTGCGAGCGGAGGTCCGAGATCAACCCGACGCCTCCACCAAGTTCCGGAACGAGGTGATGCCAGCTCTTCTCCCCGGTGAGGCTGATGCCGAGTCCGACGTCCGCCGTGTACAGCGGTCGCGACGCCTGTCCGAGATCGCGGAGCGTCCCCGACTTGAGCGGGTTGATGAGGTTCCGGTCCGACGAGATGTAGGCGACTTCACCCGTGATGTGCGCCGGGCCGCCGGCGCGCCACTCGTAGTGGACACCGCTAATCGGGCCGCTCTGCGGGCCGACGTCGGCGATGTCGCGGTGCGCGTGATACATCCCGCCGATGAACGTGATCTCCTGCGAAAACGGGAGGTCGACGTATGGGCTGCTCGCCGGCGGATAGCCGACGCGCGTTCCTTGTGCGGCCAGTCGGCCGCTCGCCGCCACCAACGTTCCGACCGCGATCGTACCGATCGACGCTCGCAATCTTGTCATTGAGCGTGTGCTCCCTGGCGAAGGTCGATACCGGTCATCTCGGACGGCTGATCGAGTCCGAGCAGCGAGAGCAGCGTGGGGCCGACGTCGCAAAGCGCGCCCCCCGACCGCAGCGGCGATTTGGCTTTGGGATCGACGATGATGAATGGCACTGGGCTGGTGGTGTGGGCAGTGTGCGGCCCGCCTGTTTCGGGATCGATCATGAGCTCGCAGTTACCGTGATCCGCCGTGACGAGCAATCGTGTCCCGCTCGACTCGGCCGCCTTCAACACACGCACGAGACACGCGTCGACCGTCTCGACGGCCTTGATGGTCGCCGGGAGCGAACCCGTGTGTCCCACCATGTCGCCGTTGGCGTAGTTGCAAAGAATGAACTCGTGCTCGCGGTCTTCGATCGCATTGCAGAGCACGTCCGTCACGCCGGGCGCGCTCATCTCGGGCATGAGGTCGTACGTCGCGACCTTCTGACTCGGGACGAGCAGCCGATCCTCGCAGGGAAAGGGAGTCTCTACGCCGCCGTTGAAGAAGTAAGTCACGTGCGCGTACTTCTCCGTTTCGGCGGTGCGGAGCATTCGCATTCCGGCTTTGGACACCACTTCGCCAACGATGTTCGCCATCGATTGCGGCGGAAAGGCTGCCGGTACATCGAACGTTCGGTCGTACGACGTCATCGTCGCGACGTGGAGCGACGGGCGCCCGGTCACGTCGAAGCCGTCGAACGACGGGTCGATCAAGCTGCGCACGATCTGCCGCATCCGGTCCGCCCGGAAGTTGAAGCAGATGACCGAGTCGCCATCCCGCATCGTCGCGACCGGCTGGGCATCGTGGACGATCACCGTAGGCGTGATGAACTCGTCCGTTTCGCTCCGCTCGTAGGCCTCGCTGATCACGCGCAGCGGGTCGGTGCCTGTGGGGCCGACGCCCTGAACGGCGGCCCGGTACCACCTCTCGATGCGATCCCAACGCTTGTCGCGGTCCATGCCGAAGTACCGGCCGCCGAGGCTGGCGACCGAGGCCCGTCCGCTGACCTTGCCGAGCAGCTCGCGCATGAAGCCGAGTGAAGACCGCGGCATCGTGTCACGCCCGTCGAGCAGGGCGTGAATGGCGACGCGCGGCACGCGGCGTCGCGCACAGAGCTCGACGAGAGCGACGAGATGCGCGTCGAGCGCATGGACGCCCCCGTTGCCGATCAGGCCCACTAAGTGAACGGTGCCGCCCGTTCGAACGGCGTTGTCGCACGCGTCGACGAACGCGCGATTCTCGAAGAACGAGCCGTCTCGGATCGATTCGCCGATGCGAACGAGATCCTGCGACACGACGCGGCCGGCTCCGAGGTTCAAGTGGCCGACCTCGCTATTTCCCATCTGTCCTTCGGGCAGTCCAACCGGGCGGCCTGACGCCGAGAGAAGCGTCCACGGGTATTGGTCGATCAGCCCATCCCAGGCGGGCGTGTCGGCGAGCGCGATGGCATTGCCATCGCGCTCGCGGCGATATCCCCATCCGTCGAGCACTATGAGCGCAACTGGAGCGGGGCTGTTACTGCTGGGCACGGTTCGCGGGTTACAAGTATGAAAAGGACGAGCCCGAAATCTATTGCGACGCGTCGACGCGGCGGAACGGAATGATTCCAAATGGGTTGACTAATATGTCCTACCTGTTGCATTTGTACTCGGCAGCTTATGATGGCCCGGGCCGTCGAGCGCTGCGGTGAGTTTCCCACCAGTCCGGGTCAGCCAAAATTCGCAGATGTCAAATCGGATTCGCTCTGCCGCGACGTTCATCGCGCTGGGCGCCATGCTGAGCATTTCCTTCGCTGCAGCGGGCCCCCGCCGAGTTGACGCGCGCCCCGCACCGGCCCCAGCGGATTCCGCCACCACCCCCCCTGAGCACGCCGTTGCGGCGACGCTCGCGCGCGGCGACTCCACGCAGCCCTCAGCGTCGACCATCTCGCGTTTCGCCGACGCGCTTCGCGGACTGAGCGGCAGCCTGTTCGCCCGCTTCGTTTCGCCCGCCGTAAAGACGCCGGCCGTGCCCGCATTCGCCGCGATGTTCGGTGATTCGAGCCTGACGCGACCGGGGATGTATCCCATCGCGCCTCTCGCGCGTCCCTTTGCGTTCATCACGATGCATCCGTTCGCGGAGAAGCACGGAATGAAGCTGGGCTCGTACCGTCTTGGCTTCTGGCCCGCGGAAAGGCACGCGGTCAGGTCGTCCGCGTACGCCAACCCACAGGGATTCATCGAAGTCACGCAAGCGAACATGGACACCCAGGTCTCGGAGCACTTCAGGCTTCGCGACTTCCTCACACACGATCAGGCCGACGTCTGGCCGAAGTATCTGGTGCTCAACGACAAGCTGATCGACAAGCTCGAGCTGGTCTGGCAGGAGCTGCAACGAGAAGGCATTCCCGTGAAGCACATGTCGATCATGAGCGGCTTTCGCACGCCGTGGTACAACGCGAACGGCGGGTCCACGGGCGGCCGCGCGGAGCAAAGCCGACATATGTATGGCGACGCGTCGGACGTCTTCGTCGACAACGACGGCAGGGGGCGGATGTCGGATCTGAACCGCGACGGCAGGGTCGACTGGCGCGACTCGAAGGTGATCGCCAACGCGGCCGATCGCGTGGGTAAGGAACATCCGGAGCTCGTCGGCGGAGAGGGCGTGTACTCCGGCAACTCGTCTCACGGACCGTTCGCCCATATCGACGTGCGCGGCTCCGCGGCCCACTGGGGTCTGGGGGCCGGCGAATGATACTCAGCCGCGGCGCGACGCTCGCCACGAGGATCGATCGCGCGCGCGTGAGCGCATTTGCGGCGATCGTCGTGTCGGGGTTTGGCGTCGCGGCGTTTTACAGCCCCCCTCCAGCGCCGACAGCGCCTTTCGCGGCGATCGCCGGAGAGGGGATCGTGGCTGGCGCGTCGCTCAACGCGTTCGGCGCGAGCCACGAGGTTCGCGTGCGCGTCGCCCTGCCCGAGCAGCGAGTCGAATTTCCGGTTCAGGTTGGCGGCGACATCGAATCGCTCACGTACGAGTGGATTCGCGAAGGCGACTCGGTCGGCGTGGAGTTGCCGCAGCCGCTCGACGGCGCGGGATTCTCGGCGCCGCGGCGCCCCGGTTTCTACCATCTGGCGATCGAACGGGGCACATCGCGGCAGGTTTTGCCCGAGCCGACGCTCGTGGTGCTCGTGCCGTTCTCGCGCAAGGTCGGTAGCATGCTCAACGGCTATCGCATCGGGACCTACGTCGCCGAGCGATTCGCCCAGCACGACCATCCGCCCGGTTTCGTCGAAGTCGGGCAGGGCGACGTCGATCTCAAGGTCAGCGAGCATCTGCGCCTCGGCGACTTCATCACACACGACCGCCAGGACGACGTCTGGCCGAAGTACGTCGCGCTGAATCCGCGCCTGCTCGACAAGCTCGAGTTGGTGCTCGCCAAGCTCGGCACGCACGCGCGCATGGCGAGCGCGAACACGGACGGCTCCGCGGAGGAACCCGCGAACGAGGTCGCGTTCGACGTGCACAGCGGCTACCGCACGCCCGCGCACAACGACGGCGTGTGGCGCGCCGCGACCGACAGCCGCCACGAGTACGGCGATGCCGCGGATCTTGCAATCGACGCGGACGGTGACGGGCGCGTGACGTTGCGTGACGAATTTCTCGTCGCGCGCGCCGTCGACGAAGTCGAAGCCGAGCACCCGGATCTGGTGGGCGGGCTCGGCTTGTACGTCAGCGGACGGTACAACACACCGTACGTCCACATCGACGCGCGCGGTACTCGCAGTCGCTGGCGCGGCTGACGGGGTTGACGTAGGTCTCGCGCGGCTCCCGATTTGAGAGACGATGAACGAGCACCTGCGCGACCGGATCCTCAGAAAACTGGAAACACTGCCCGACGAGCGCGGTTATCAGGTCCTCGATTTCGTCGAGTTCCTGGAATCGAAGTACGCGGAGCGCGCGTCGCCGACCGCCAGCACGTTCACGAGATTCACGGAAGCGATCGAGGATCAGCTTCGAGCCGGTCGCGTATCGGCGAGCGCGATCGCCGAGACCGTCGGCTTCATGAATCGCGCGGCGAACGTGCTGAACAGCGCGCTCGAGACCGGCAAGTCGATGGCGAGTGAGTTGGTCAGCTCATCGCGTTCCGCTCCGCCGTCGACCGCGCCTTCGACCGCGCCACCGCCGCCCGCGACGGGAGACTCGGCATCGTCGCCGGCGCGCGACATCCAGGAGCCGGGCGGGTCGGGAGAGAAACTATGACGACGCGACACGGATCGGCCGCGCGCGCGCAGCGCGCGGTGCGTGAGGAGGAGGAGCGAGAGGTCCGGGCGCCGCGAACCGGCGCCAAACGAACCGTGATGTATTACGTGCGCCAACTGCCCGCGTACGTTCGCCTGCTCGGCGGGCTGCTCATGGACAAGCGCGTCAAGACGCTCGACAAGCTTCTCGTCGCGGGCGCGGTCCTCTACATCGTGTCGCCCATCGACCTCATACCGGATTTCATTCCGTTCTTCGGCGAGATCGATGACCTGTTTCTTCTCGTGCTCGCGCTTCAGCACCTGATCAACAACGCGGGTCGAAAGGTGGTGCTCGACCATTGGACCGGCGACAAGGCGGATCTCGCGGACCTCAACCTGAAAAGCGCATTGGCGGCGGCCGCGTTCTTTCTTCCGAAGCGAATTCGCCGGCGGCTACGCGTGATCGGACGGCTTTAGGCGGCTCGCGACGTCGCGGGCGCGGCCTACCATCCATCCGGAGCCCCGCCTATTTTTCACCATGGCAACCAGAACTCGACCACCAGTGCGGCCCGCGACCTCGGACACCTCGGGGAGCGGGCTTTCGCGTCTTCAGCACCAGGCGCGTGGGGCCGCGCGCGTGCGCGATGAGTACGCGCTCACGTTCGACGACGTGCTGCTCGTCCCCCGCCATTCCCTGACGCATCCCAAAGACGTCTCGGTGACTTCGCGCTTCACGCGCGGCATCGAGCTGCGCGTCCCGCTCGTCTCCGCGGCGATGGACACCGTCACCGAATCGGACATGGCGATCGCGATGGCGAGAGCCGGCGGCATCGGCGTGCTCCACAAGAACATGTCGATCGACCGGCAGGCCGCCGAGGTCGATCGCGTGAAGCGGTCCGAGAGCGGGATGATCCTCAAGCCGATCACGCTTCGGCCGAGCGATACGGTGCGTGAGGCGACTGCCCTCATGCACCGTTTTCGCATCTCGGGAGTGCCGATCGTCGACGAGGACGAGAAGCTCGTCGGCATCATCACCAACCGCGACCTGCAGTTCGAGCGCAACATCGACCGGCCGCTGCGCGAGGCGATGACGAGCGAAGGGTTGATCACGGCGCGCGAAGGTACGACGCTCGACGAGGCGGAACAGATCCTCGGCCGCAACCGGATCGAGAAGCTGCCGGTCGTCGACGAGCGAGGAGTCCTCAAGGGGCTCATCACGATCAAGGACATCCACAAGCGCCGGCAGTTCCCCGACGCGAACAAGGACCAGTACGGCCGGCTGCGCGTCGCGGCGGCCATCGGCGCGGCGGGCGATTTTCTTTCGCGGGCACGCGCCCTCATCGACGCCGGAGTCGACGCGATCGTCGTCGATACCGCGCACGGACACGCCGACGCGGTGCTTCAAGCGACGGCGCGAGTGCGCGAAGCGTTCCCGGACGTTCAGCTCATCGCCGGCAACATCGCCACACGCGAGGCAGCCGAAGCGCTCGTCGAGCGCGGTGTCGACGCGGTGAAGGTCGGCGTGGGGCCGGGTTCGATCTGCACGACGCGCGTCGTGACAGGCGTCGGCGTTCCGCAGCTCACCGCGGTGCTCGACGCTGTTGATGGGGCCGGGGATGTCCCCGTCATTGCAGACGGCGGCATCAAGTACTCCGGCGACGCGGTGAAGGCGCTCGCCGCCGGCGCGTCGTGCGTGATGATGGGCTCGATGCTCGCCGGCACGGAAGAGAGTCCCGGTGAGTCGTTCCTGCTCGAGGGACGCCGGTTCAAGATGGTGCGCGGTATGGGCAGCCTCTCGGCCATGCAGGACGGGAGCGCCGACCGCTATTTCCAGGAAGGCGAGCTGTCGCCGAAGAAAATGGTGCCGGAGGGTATCGAGGGACGTGTGCCGTATCGCGGCCCAGTGGGCGACGTGCTCTTCCAGATGGTCGGCGGTCTGCGCAGCGGAATGGGCTACGTCGGATGCGCGACGGTGGACGAGTTGCGCACGGAAACCGAATTCGTGCGCATCACGTCGGCAGGCCTCCGAGAGTCCCACCCGCACGACGTGCAGATCACGCGCGAGGCGCCGAACTACTCGGTGTGAAGCCGCGAACGACGGACGATCGCAGCGGGTTCTTCCGCTGAAGCGTTAGTCCTTTTGCGCAGGTCAGAGGCGTGTCAGGATCGCGCTCGATTGCTTGACAACGCTTTTAATGTGGCGCAAGTTGCGCGCAGACAAGTGTATACAGTGATCCATCGGCGCCGCTTCCTACCTCGGCGCTGAGCAGGCTCGACGGACATTCGATCGCCGGCGGCGCGATTCACGGGTGCCGCCTCTTTTATGTCGGTTCCGTAGGTCAGACCCGGGAGACCTTCAATGGGCTTGTGGTCCACGAAGAGCATCAGCGTGCTGCAGGGCGAGGCTGCTGCCGAAGGGCAGGAGGTCACGCTCAAGCGCGCGCTTGGCGCTCTCAACCTCACGATGCTCGGCATCGGCGCGATCATCGGCGCCGGCATCTTCGTGCTCACCGGAACGGCCGCTGCGCAAACGGCCGGTCCCGCGATCGTGCTGTCGTTCGTCGTCGCCGGACTCGGCTGCCTGTTCGCGGGGCTCTGCTACGCCGAATTCGCGTCGATGATTCCGATCGCCGGCAGCGCGTACACCTACGGCTACGCGACGCTCGGTGAGTTCGTGGCGTGGATCATCGGCTGGGACCTGATCCTCGAGTATCTGTTCGGCGCGGCGACGGTGGCGGTGGGGTGGTCCGGCTACTTCGTCGCGTTCCTGCGCGACAACCTCGGGATTCACCTCTCCGCGGCGTGGACGCAGGCGCCGCTCGGCGTGGTTGGCACGCACACGCTCGTCAGAAATCTGATGTGCATCGACCCGGCCGGCGCGGCGACGGCGGCCGTGAACGGCGCGTGTCAGGCGGGAGCGGTCCTACAACCAGGGATCATCAACCTGCCGGCGATTGTGCTCGTCGGGCTGATGTCGACCCTGTTGGTGATCGGGATCAAGGAGTCGGCGAACTTCAACAACGTCATCGTGTTCATCAAGGTGGCGATCGTCGTCCTCGTGATCGGATTCGGGTTCTTCTACGTCAACTCGGCGAACTGGCATCCGTTCATTCCGGCCAACACGGGCGAGTTCGGCCATTTCGGCTTCAGCGGAATCATCCGGGGCGCGGCGGTGGTGTTCTTCGCCTATATCGGATTCGACGCGGTCTCGACCGCGGCGCAAGAGGCGCGCAATCCCCAGAAGGACATGCCGATCGGCATTCTCTCTTCTCTGGCGATCTGCACTGTGCTCTACATCTTGATGGCGTTGGTCATGACGGGGCTGACGAGCTACAAGAACCTGAATGTCCCGCAACCGGTCTACGTGGCGATCGCCGCCGCGGGTCCGTCGCTCAAGTGGCTGACCTACTTCATCAACATCGGCGCGATCCTCGGCCTCGCGTCGGTCGTGCTCGTGATGCTCATGGGTCAGCCGCGCATCTTCTTCTCCATGAGCCGCGACGGGTTGCTGCCGGCGGTGTTCGGCAAGGTTCACCCCAAGTTCCAAACGCCGTACGTCACGACGATCGTGACCGGCGTCGTGGCCGCTCTGGTCGCCGGTTTCTTCCCGATCGATCTGCTCGGCCAGCTCGTGTCGATCGGAACGCTGCTCGCCTTCGTGATCGTCTGCTTCGGAATCATGGTCCTGCGCTACAAGCGGCCGAACATTCCGCGGCCGTTCCGCACGCCGTTGGTGCCGGTCGTGCCGATCCTGGGCATTCTGATTTGCGCCTACATGATGTACAGCCTCCCAGTCGACACATGGCTTCGGCTGGTCGTCTGGATGGCCATCGGTCTGTTCATCTACTTCCTCTACAGCATGGGCCACTCGCGCGTCGGGAATCAGCCCGTGGAAGCCGCCGGCGACTGACGGCGGAAGCAAGTCGCGTTAACTTTGGAGACGGCGCCCGAGTCCGGGCGCCGTTTCGATTTCTTGGGAGAGCAATCGGCACGACGTGTCGCATACGATCCAGGAGTATCTGAAGATTCCAGAGTCGCGGCGCGCGGCGATCGAAGCCTTGCGCCGCGAGCTCGTGCCCGGCCGGCGCGTCGCTCTGTCGACGCACATGAGCGCCGACGGCGATGGATGCGGGTCGGAAGTGGCGCTGGCGCGGCTGCTCGCCCAACTCGGCCTCGACGTGCGGATCGTGAACCCAACGCCGTGGCCGGAGCTCTTCGCGTTCCTGCTCGACGACGGCGTGCGCGACATGACGAGCCGCGGCGCCGCCGCCCTCGAAGGCATCGACCTGCTCGTCGTGCTCGACATCAGCGACGTCAAACGGTTGGGCGCGCTCGCCGACGCCGTTCGCAAGCTGCGAGTTCCGAAGCTCGTCATCGACCACCACATCGCGTCGGACGATCCAGCCGGCGACATCGTATTCACCGACGTCGCCGCGTGCGCAACGGGCGAGCTCGTCTACGACCTTGCGTGCGGGCTCGATCTGGAGATCGACCCCGACATCGCGCAGGCGCTTTACACGGCGATTCTCACCGATACCGGCGGCTTTCGCTTCAGCAACACGACACCTCGCTGCCACGCCATCGCCGCCGACCTGCTGCACGCGGGCGTCGAGCCCGAGCAGATGTATCTGCGCATCTACGCCTCCGCGCCCGCCGGCCGAGTGCGTCTGCTCGGCGAAGTGCTGGACAGCCTCGGCGTAGATGAAGAGCACGGCATCGCCTGGCTATCGATGCGCGGCGGCGCGCTCGAGAAGCACGGCGTTCGGCAGGAAGACCTCGACGGAATCGTCGAGCACGCGCGCTCGATCGCCGGCACGCGGATGGCGCTCTTCTTCCGCGACCTCGGCTACGGCAAGGTGAAGGTGTCGTTCCGCAGTACCGGTGAGATCGACGTCAACGCGTTCGCGCGACAATTCGGTGGCGGCGGCCACGCCAAGGCCGCCGGCGCGCTGATCTCGGGGTCGCTCGACGACGTCAGGGCGCGCGTCCTTGCCGCCGCGCAGCGCTATCTGCCGCCGCTTTCGACCGATGGGACCGAGTCCGCGCGCGCGGCAACGTGAAGAGTCCTACCTTCTAAACATGGCAGCGACGCTACAGCACCGAATCGCCGACGCGCTCGGCCGCGTTCGGCATCCACGCACCGGGCGCGACGTGATGGAGAGCGGCGCGGTTCGCGACATCGCGACGACTACAACGGGCAGAGTACGGCTCACGCTGCAACTCGCGCCCGGCGACGACCCCGCGCTCGCTCGAATGATTCGGCAGGCCGTCGAGCAGGTGGACGGTGTGTCCGACGTGACCGTGGATGTCGCCGCGGTGAATCAGCCGGCTCCGCCCCCGTCCGCGCCGAGGCCCCCCACGAGCGGTCGCGCGTTGCCGGTGATGGACGACCGTCCGGCGCAGCCGCGTGTCCCCGCGCCGACGCCGGTCGCCTATCCGAACCTCGGCAAGATCATCGCGATCTCGAGCGGAAAAGGTGGCGTCGGCAAGTCCACAGTCGCCGTGAACCTCGCGGTAGCGCTCGCGCAGCAGGGCGCGCGCGTCGGCCTCATGGACGCCGACATCTACGGGCCGAACATCCCGCTGATGATGGGCGTCAACGAGCCGCCGATGGTGATCCAGGAGCGCATCATCCCGCTCGAGGCCCACGGCGTGAAGGTCATCAGCATCGGCTTTCTGATCGATCGGGACCAGCCCGCCATTTGGCGCGGCCCGATCATCATGAAGATCATCACGCAGTTCCTGCGCGATGTCGCGTGGGGGACGCTCGATTACTTCATCGTCGATCTTCCGCCGGGCACGGGCGATGCGCAGCTCACGCTCGTGCAAGCGACGCAGGTCACTGGCGCGGTGATCGTCACGACGCCGCAGGAAGTCTCCGTCGGCGACGCGCTGCGCGGCGTCAAGATGTTCGAGCGCGTCACCGTTCCCGTGCTCGGCATCGTCGAGAACATGAGTTGGTTCGAGTGTCCGCACTGCGGCAAGCCGTCGCCCCTTTTCGGCAGCGGCGGCGGCGAGCGGCTGGCGAAAGAGCTCGATCTCCCGCTCTTGGGACAAATTCCGCTCTATCAGCGTGTGATGGAAGGCGGCGATCGCGGCGCTCCTATCGTCGCTGCGGACCCCGAATCTTCCGCGGCGCGCGCGCTCGTCTCGATCGCCGGGCGCGTCGCCGAGCGGGTGAACGACACAGTGGCAGCCGCGACGAACTGATCGCGCAGGGAGCTTGGACGATGAGTCGCATCGTCACACTCACCACCGATTTCGGAACCGCCGACGGCTACGTCGGCGAGATGAAGGCGGTCCTGCACGCGCAGGCGCCTGGCGCGACGATCGTCGACATCACCCACGACATTCCCCGCCACGACGTGGCCCACGCGAGGCTCGCCGTCGCGCGCTTCTGGCGTCGGTTCCCGTCGGGGACGGTGCATCTCGTCGTCGTGGATCCCGGCGTCGGCTCGCCGCGAGCAGCGCTCGCCGTGACATGCGAAGGCCGCTACCTCGTCGGGCCGGACAACGGCGTGCTCTCGCCGGCGTTGGTGGACGCGAGCGCCACAGCGGTCGCGCTTCGCGTACCTGCGGACGCGTCGGCGACGTTCCACGGCCGCGACGTCTTTGCCCCCGCGGCCGCGGCGCTTGCACGGGGCGAACCCATCACAGCACTCGGTTCGCCGCCCGACAATGCGCCGATCGTGCACCGCATACCGGAGCCCGTTCGCGGTCCCGGCGGAACAATCGAGGGTGAAGTCGTCGCGATCGATCGATTCGGAAACGCGATCACGAACCTCACCGCCGACGGAGTCGCGGCGGTGGTCGTCGGACACAGGACGATCCCGATCCACCGCGCCTACGCGGACGTGGCGGTCGGCGAAGCGCTCGCGGTCGTGGGTTCGGGCGGCGCGATCGAGATCTCGGTCCGAAACGACAGCGCCGCGAGAGCACTGCATCTCTCTCGCGGCGACAAGGTCATTCTTCGCGCCGAATCCTGATCGGAGCGAGGCTTCTCAGGGAGCGGGCGACGACACCGGTCGGCGCGACGATGCGGCGACGCCCGTGACCGGCGTCGGAGTCTGCCAGGCCAGCTCGTCGCCCGTGAACTTGGATGCGGGCGCCGTCGCGCGATGGGTTCCCGCGCGCGACGAGATGGTCGCGCCGAGTCCGGTGGTGGCGGCCACCCACGTAATCGCAACGGCCAGCACGCGCAGGACGGTGCCGACCGCCGGCGTGTGGGAGAAGAGCGCGGTCGCGATCCAGAGTGCCAGATACACGAGCAGACCGAGGAACAGCGCGCGAAGATGAACGCCCCGCGGTGACGCGGTGCCGTCGTCCGACGCGAAGCCGCCTCCGAGGAGACGCGCCGCGGCCAGGAATCCGAGCGTGACCAGTCCGGCGGCCGCGACGATGTACGCCACGATCGCGAAGGGGACGAGCAGCAGCCCCAGCACCGTGATCGCCAGTCCAACGACGATGATGAGCAAGCCGGGCAGGGCCAGCAGTTGTCCGGCGAGGCCAATCCAGAAGGCGCGCGCGACACCTCGTTCGAGTTCAGTCACGACGCCGTCGAGATTCGCGTCAGCGAATAGCATCACTCCGATGCCGATGATCGCCAGCACGGCGAACCATCCGACCGCGAGCTTCAGCGCCTGCCACACCGTGAGCGGCGTGCGAGCCACGCGCGGGCCCGTGTACTTCGGCACGGCGACCGCGCGCCGCTCACCTTCGACCACGCCTCCGTCGATCGACACGGTACCGCCAACGGCCCACGCATCTCCGGTGACGCGTCCGCCGTTGTGAACGTGGATGTTGCCGGCCAGCGTGACCGCGTCGCCGTCGATCGTGCCGAACACGTCGAGGTTTCCACGCGCGACGGCGATCGTGCCGTGGATCGTCGAGTCCGCCGCGATCGTACGATCGCCGACGGTGAAGCTGCTCGCGTCCGGGAGGCGGTCGTCTCCCTGGGCGCGACGCTGCGCGATCTCACGCGCGAGTGTCGAATCTGCCGGAGCGGCTGACTTTCGGGCGGTATCCGTCTTCGTTTGACCTGCCTGCGCCGACGCCTGCATGCTGCCAAGCGCCAGAGCGGCGATCGCAATCAGGGGGCGCATCGCTACGCCCGGCGTCGGCTCGAAGCGAGCGCTAGCGCCCGGAATCCGGCGACAGACCCCGCTGTCGCCAAAACGAGTATCCCCAGTGCGGCCGCGATGCCCAGCGGACCGGCGCCCTGGACCAACTGGAGCGCCTGTTCGCCGAAGATGGCCGCGAGGGCACGTTGGCCGGCGTCCATCGCCACGCTTCGCAGCTCGCCGCCCGCGGCGCCGGTAGCCAGCACCAGCGCGTCGGTCTGCGTCGCCACCCACAGGATCGCGAGGGTGACCAGCGACGCGACCGATGTGGCAAGTCCCGCCACGATGTATCGCGTGCGTGGCGCCTGCGGCAGCCATCGCTCGGCGGCATCTCGTGCGGCGACGTGCCAAGGAACGAAAACAGGCACGCCTGCCATCACGCGGTCGGCGAACAGGTGAGAGGGGGCGAAGTGAGGGACTGCCTCCAGGCCGTCTACGGCGACGCGTGCTTCATCGACCAACGCGCGGCATCGCGCGCATTCGCGAACATGGGCTCGAAGGGGGGTCACCCCGAAGCCCACCTCGTCATCGAGGAGGAGGTCGATCTCGTCTGGAAGGAGGTGCCGGTGGTTCATGGAGTCTCCGGAGGGTCAGTACGGAGGGTTGATGGTGCCGGTTTCACGATTTGGTCCAAGTCGGGTGAGCCCTGACATCGGGGCTGGGTGATTCGCATCACCCGCTCTCGCGCAGATGTTCGAGCGACCGGCGGAGCTCGTGCCGGGCGCGGTGGATGTAGGTCTTCACGGTCCCGAGCGGTAGGTCGAGCGTCGCCGCGATCTCTTCGTACGACCGGCCCTCGACGTGTCTCAGCATGATGCAGGACCGGTATTCCGGTCTGAGCCCCGCGATGGCGCGCTCGATGGAAGTCCCGAGCTCTCTGGCCTCGAGCTCGTCGAGGGCGGATTCCTGGTCCCCGACGACGTCGAACGAGGTTGCCTCGATGGCGTCGGTCGTCAGCGCGTGCGGCGAGCCGTCGATGCTCACCGTTTCCAGTTGTCGTCGCCGCAGGTGATCGATGGCGACGTTGTTGGCGATCTTGAACAGCCAGCTCGACAGCTTGAATTCCGGCCGATAGCGGTCGAGGTGGTTCAGGACCTTGATGAAAGTGTCCTGCGCGAGGTCCTCGGACAGCTCGCGGTCGCGGACCATCCGATAGATGAGCGAGAAGACTGGTCGCTCATATCTGCGGATTAACTCGCGAAACGCGCCGTCCCGTCCATTCTGGGCCAGCGCGACGACGTCGGCGTCCGGGAGATTTTGAAGGTCGAGGGCTGGTGGCATCGGCCTCGTGGCGCTTGCCCATCACGAAGCGGCGCCGTCGGTTGACCAAAGCTATGCTTGCCGGTATCCATCGACCAGCCACTTCGGCTGGTCGGTATCCATCGACAGCCGCTTCCGCTTGCCCAGCCATCCGGGCACCGGCAACTTACGCCGCATGACGGTGAGCGAGCTGGAGACGGAAGAAGCGCGTGCAGCCGCCGCCGGCGGCGACGTCAAGCGGGACTACGTCCGCCGGACCTTCGGGCAGATCGCGCCGACCTACGACCGGCTCAACCACCTCCTCAGCCTGAACATCGACCGCGCGTGGCGTCGCAAGGCGATCGCGGCGCTGGAGTGGACCCGGGATCCCAAGGGCACCTACGTCGACCTGTGCGCCGGCACCCTCGACGTTGCCGCCGAACTGTCACGGGCGCGCGGATTCGAGGGGCGGGTCGTGGGGGCGGACTTTGCCGAGCCCATGCTTCGCGCCGGCTCAGGGAAGGCACCCCCATCAATCGTGTGGCCGGTGGTCGCCGACGCGCTCGCCCTGCCGCTCCGCGACCGCGGGGCCTCGGGCGCCATCGTCGCGTTTGGAATCCGGAACGTGACGGATCTCGACGCCTCGCTGCGCGAAGTCCACCGCGTGCTGGCGCCGGGCGCGCGGTTCGTCATCCTCGAGTTCACCACGCCGCGCCTGGCTGTCGTGCGCTCGCTCTACCACTTCTACTTCCATCAAGTGCTGCCTCGCGTCGGCGCGATGCTCAGCGGGCATCGGAGCGCGTACGCCTACTTGCCGCGATCGGTGGCGAATTTTCCGCCGGAACGGGAGCTCGCCGACCGAATGCATCGCGCGGGTTTCTCCGAAGTTGGTTGGGCGACGCTGAGTCTCGGGATCGCCGCGATTCACACCGGACGGAAAGCGTAGCGCGTGTCCACCATCGACACACTCTCGCAATTCGTCGCGCAGCTCGAGCAGGCCGGTGAGCTCGTGCGTGTTCGACAGCCGGTCTCGCTCAACCTGGAGTTGTGCGAGATCGCCGATCGCGTGATGAAGCAGGAGGGCGGAGGCAAAGCTCTTCTCTTCGAGCAACCGGTCCTGATGAACGGACAACGCTCGGCCTTTCCTGTCGGCATCAACCTGTTCGGGTCGATGCGCCGCATGAGCATGTCGCTCGGCGTCGAATCGCTCGACGAGATCGGCGCGCGCATCGACGAGATGCTCGCGATGAAGGTTCCTGAAGGGATCATCGCCAAGCTCGCGCTCCTGCCTCGCTTGCTCGAGATGGGAAAGTTTCCGCCGCGGGTGAGACGCGGCGAAGCCGCGTCGCAATCAATAGTCTGGCGCGATGCCGAAGTAGATCTCGACAAGCTCCCGCTCATGAAGTGCTGGCCCGAAGATGGCGGCGCGTACATCACGTTCCCGATGGTCATCACGCGCGACCCGAAGCGCGGAATTCGGAACGTCGGGATGTACCGCATCATGCAGACGGGCAAGACGACGCTCGCGATGCACTGGCAGCGCCACAAGGTCGGCGCGGCGCACTGGCGCGAGATGGCCGAGCGCGGCGAGAAGATGCCGGTGTGCATCGCGCTCGGCGCCGATCCGCCGTCGATGTACTCGGCGAGCGCGCCGCTCCCGCCGACGGTCGACGAATTTCTATTCGCGGGATTTCTGCGGCGCGCGCCCGTGTCGCTCACGAAGGCCGTGACCTGCGACCTCGAGGTTCCGGCCGAGGCGGACTTCGTGATCGAGGGATACATCGACCCGGCCGAGTCGCTTGTCACGGAAGGGCCGTTCGGCGACCACACCGGCTTCTATTCGCTCGCTGATTTGTATCCGCAGGTGCACGTCACGGCGATCACGATGCGCAAGTCGCCCATCTTCCCGGCGACGATCGTCGGCCGTCCGCCGATGGAAGACTTCTACCTCGGCCACGCGACCGAGCGGATCTTCCTCCCCCTCCTGAAACTGACGATTCCGGAGATCCGCGACTACCACATGCCGGCCGAGGGGATCTTTCACAACCTCGTCTTCGTATCGATCAAGAAGGAATATCCCGGCCAGGCGTACAAGGTCATGAACGCGCTCTGGGGGCAGGGCCTCATGTCCCTCGCCAAGGTGCTCGTGATCGTCGACGACTGGGTGAACGTGCGCGATCCGCAGGAGGCGTGGTGGGTCGCCCTCAACAACATCGACCCACAGCGCGACGCGCGCTTCTCCATGGGCCCGGTCGACGTGCTCGATCATTCGAGTCGCACTTTCACATACGGCTCCAAGCTCGGCATCGACGCGACGAAGAAGCTTCCCGAGGAAGGATTCGCGCGAGAGTGGCCCGGGTTGATCCTCATGGACGACGCGACCAAGCGCCGCGTGGACGACCTCTGGCCGACGCTCGGCCTCGGACCGGGAGCCACGCGATGACCGCGGCGCCGGGCGCTGAGCGGGCGCGCGAAGGGCAGACGTTCGCGCATCGCGGATCGCGGCTTCTCGCGTACGTGAACTTCGTCAAGCTGCCGCACACGTTGTTCGCCCTCCCGTTCGCGCTCGTCGGAGTCGTGCTCGCGTCGTACCGCGCGCCGGTCACGTGGCGCTCGCTCGCCTGGGTTGTGCTCGCCTTCACCTGCGCCCGCTTCGCGGCGATGGGCTTCAATCGCATCGTCGATCGCGAGATCGACGCTCGCAATCCGCGCACGCGCCAGCGCGAGCTGCCGAGCGGCGTGCTCCGCGTCGCCGAGGCTGTCGTCGCCGTGGCGATCGCGTCGTCGCTGTTCGTCTGGGCGGCGTGGCAACTGAATTCGTTGTGCGGAAAGCTGTCGCCGCTGGCTCTCGCGTGGGTGTTCTTCTACAGCTACACGAAGCGGTTCACTCGCTGGTGTCACCTCGTACTCGGTGTCGGGATGTCGATCGCCCCGGTGGGCGGATACCTCGCGGTGACCGGCCAGTGGAGCTCGCCGTGGTGGATGCTCGTCGCCCTGGCGCTCGGCGTGGCGACGTGGGGCGGGGGATTCGACGTGCTATACGCGCTCCAGGACATCGACTTCGATCGTGAACACCGGCTTCACTCCCTTCCGGCGGCGTTCGGCGGTGCTCGGGCGCTGAACATCGCGCGCGGTCTCCACATCGGGACGGTGCTCTGTCTCTCGGCGGTGGGCGCCGCGACGTTCGGGAGCGGATCGGGTGGTTCGTTCTACGCGCTTGGCGTCGCGCTGGCCGCAGTGCTGCTCGTGTACGAGCACTCGCTCGTCAAGTCGAATGATTTCTCGCGCCTGGACGCCGCCTTCTTCACGATGAACGGCGTGATCAGCATCGTCTTTTTCACCTGCGTGCTGATCGAGCGGTTGGTGCACACGAATCCGATCGCTCTCGCCCTGCGTGCAGTGGGCGCATGACGAAGCCGCCGATAGTCGTCGCCATCACCGGCGCATCCGGCGCGCCGTACGCGGTGCGCTTGCTCTCGGCGCTCGCCGAGTCGAAAGAATCGGTTCAGCTCATCGTATCCTCGCACGGGCTTCGTCTGTTGAGCACGGAGATGGGCATCGGCTCGATCGGCGCGCTCCGTGACAGCGTCGGCGGCGCGGCGTGGGACTCGTGCATCACGACCTTCGACGACGCCGACAGGGGCGCATCGCCGGCATCCGGCTCCGCGCTCAACGCCGGGATGGTCGTCTGCCCCTGCTCGATGGGAACGCTCTCGGCGATCGCCGCCGGGTCGTCGCGATCGCTCGTCGAGCGCGCCGCCGACGTCGCCCTCAAGGAGCGGCGCAAGCTGATTCTCGTGCCGCGCGAGACGCCCCTCAGCGCGATCCATCTGGAGAACATGCTCCGCGTCACGCGGGCCGGCGCCGTCGTGCTGCCCGCGGCGCCGGGGTTCTATCACAAGCCCGCGTCGATCGACGATCTCGTGAACTTCGTCGTCGCCCGCGTGCTCGATCACCTTGGAGTCTCGCATTCGCTCGTGCCTCGCTGGAGCGAACGCGGCGGGGAGTGACGGGTATGTGGGGCATGTCGGAAGCGCGGCACGTCATCGGGCTGATCTCGGACACACACGGCCTCGTGCGGCCCGACGTTCATACGGCGCTCGCGGGGGTCGAGTTGATTCTGCACGCGGGCGACGTCGGCGGCGGCGACGTGCTCATGGAGCTCGCCCTCATCGCGCCGGTGCGCGCCGTCCGCGGAAACACTGACCCGCCCGACGATCCTCCGTTGCCCGCGGAGATTGCGTTGACGGTCGCGGGCGTGCGCATCCATGTGAGCCACGGTCACGAAGTCGGCAGCCCGAACACGAAGCGCCTGCTCGAGCGCTACGACGCCGACGTGATCGTCTACGGACACACGCACAAGCAGTTGGTGACTCGCGCGGGCGATCGATGGGTGGTGAATCCGGGCGCGGCCGGCCCTCGGCGGTTCGATCTCCTGCCGAGTGTGGCCAAGCTCACAATTGCCGGCGGAGCGATCGAGGTACAGACACTCGACCTCGCTCCGTAACGGGGCCCGCGCCTACAGCAGCGTAAAGTGCGACACCGGGTAGAGAAAATCCTCCCCCGAGTCGTCGACGATTCTATAAAATGAGCCACTGCCCTCGACGCCGAGGCTCTCGTAGATCTTGCCCAGCGTGAGGTCGTGGCACCCGCCGGGCTCATCGCATCCGGGATATACGAGCCACGGGCGAATGCTCACGCACTTCACCAACGTTGTCGGCTGCCAGGACGTCGTCGCCATCGCTCTCATTTGGGCGGTTGCGGGTGACGCGCACGGGTCGAGCGGTGCGCCCTATGTCGCTGTGCACGACGCGCGCCAGCCTTGCTCCAGGCCGCTGCGTAATCGCCGTGCGACGGGGTCTTCTACGAGGCCACGGCCACGGCCGCCGGCGATGCGCTCGTGCGATGCAGCTCTTCTGGAAAACGGCGAAACCACGAGGATAACAGCAGCAACTCATCGATCTCATGTGTCGGGATCTGCATCGTTCGCCGTTCGGCGGGCGTGAAGACGCTGTCGATGAGGTGCATGAGCGACGCCGCCTCGTCGGTCGTTTTCGGCACCTCCGACTCGGCGCGCACGAGCCCGCGGCGAATCAGATAGACGCGGTCGGCTCCGTCGTATCCCGGGACAGAGTAGACGAACGACAGGTTCTCGACGGCGAAACGCAGGTGGGCGAACTGCCCCCGCAGCGCCTCGAGGCGCCGCATCTTGTCGCGCAACGCCGCCGCGCGCTCGTATTCGAGGCGTTCGCTCGCCGCCGCCATGTCCTGGCGCAGACGCTCGATCGGACCGTCGTCCACGCCGTCGAGAAACGCTCGCGCGAGAAACAATCGTTCGTCGTACTGCTGCACGGTGCATCCGCCGACGCACGGGCCGAGACACTTTTTCACTTCAAACCGGATGCACCCCGGCGTGCGCGGGAACGAATCGAACAGCTCGGGCTGGTCGGCGAAATGCATCCGTTGGTCGGCGGCGCAATCGCGCAGCCCAAGGACGTCGTTCAACTCGCGCAATGCCTCGCCGACGCCCATCGCGCCCATGAACGGCCCGTAATAGACCGCGTTGTCATCGCTGCCTGGCCCACGCACGACGACGAGCTTGGGCGCGGGCCCCTTCGTGAGCTTGATGAAGCAGTAGTTTCGCCCGTCGTTCTTCATCGCGACGTTGAATCGCGGGCGGAATCGCTTGATGAGACGCAACTCGGTGAGGAGGGCGCTGAACTCGCTCGGCACGTACTCCCACTCGATCCGCTCGGCTTCACGCAGAATCCGCGCGCCCTTGTCGTCGGGAAACGCCGCGCGGAAGTAGCTCAACAGCCGGGACCGTACCTGTTTCGACTTGCCGACGTAGACGATCTCCCCGTCGGCCGCGATCATCTGATACACGGCGGGGCGGTCGAGCGCGTTCTCGCGAACGTGCGTGCGCATCTGGCGCAGCTGCGCGTCGGAGGTCGGCGGCCGAAGCAGCTTTACTTTTGGCATCGCGCGCACAACACCGTTGTCCGGCCGTCGATCGCGTGTGTTTCGATCAGCCGCGCGCCGCACCGGGCGCACGGTTCGCCCGCGCGTCCATACACGGCAAGGCGCTCGACGAACCCGCCGCGCTCGCCGCGCGCATCGCGATAGTCCCTGAAGCTCGTGCCGCGCGCCGCGATCGACTCACGCAGCACGCCGACGATCCCCTTCCGCAAGGCATCGGCCTCGCCGTTCGCGATCGACCCCGCGGCGCGCGACGGATCGATTCCCGCCCGCCACAAGGCTTCGTTGGCGTAGATGTTTCCGATGCCGGCGACGACGCGCTGATCCATCAACGTTTTCTTGATCGATTGGCGGCGGCCCTCGAGGAGGGCCGATAGATGCTTGGCGGTGAACGCGCGGTCAAGTGGCTCGATGCCGAGCGAAGCCGTGTACTCCTCGAATCGGCGCGGGGACATCACGGTCACGGTCCCCAAACGGCGGATGTCGCGGTAGTGCAGCGATCGGCCGTCGTCTAGTATGAGCTCGATCGTGGAGTAACGGCGCTCGTCCGCGGCGAGAGTTCCGTCGTCGATCAGAATCGCGCCCGTGAACCGCGGCTGCACGACGATCCGCTCGCCGGACGACAGCGAGATCACGACGAGCTTGGCGCGCCGCCAACAGCGCTCGATCGTCGCTCCCGTGACGCGGCGGACGAATTGGGCCGCCGAGGCCTCGCGCAACACGTCTGCCCGCCGCACAACGACCCGCTCGATCCGACGACCCGCCCCCCCGACCTCGCGGTCGAGATCGCGCGCTATCGTTTCAGTCTCGGGAAGCTCGGGCACGGCGCGAAAGTTCGCGCCACGCGATGTCCGAACGGAACTGCTTGCCCGCGAATTCCACGTCGCGGGCGAACTCCTGGCTCCGCGCGCGGGCATCCTCGAGTGTCGCGCCGACCCCCGTCACCGCGAGGACGCGTCCGCCCGAGGTCTCGACGCCGCCTCCCGCGCTCCGCCTGGTTCCGGCGTGAAAAACGAACACGTCTTCCTCGGCTGGCGCCAGGCGAATCGCGTCGCCGGTGCGCGGCTGCTCGGGATAGCCGGCCGCGGCGATCACCGTCGTCACGGCCGCGCGGTCGGCCGCGATCGAGCGTTCCGTCAGCCGCCCGCCGCGGGCCACCGTCGCCATAGCCTCGAAGACGTTGGCGTCCGAGCCGAGCGCGGGTAGGACCGCTTCAGTCTCTGGATCGCCGAAGCGGCAGTTGAACTCCACCACTCTTGGTCCGGCCGCGGTCACCATGAGCCCTACGTACAGCAATCCCGTGAACGGCGCGCCGCGCGCACGCAGCGCCGCCAGCGTCGGCCGCACGATTCGATCGACGACGTCTTCTGTGAATCCGGGAGCGTCGGCGAGAGACACCGGGCAGTATGCGCCCATGCCGCCTGTGTTCGGCCCGCGGTCTCCATCGTTCAGACGCTTGTAGTCCTGCGACGCCGGGAGCATGACGACTCGCTCGCCGTCGGTAAGTGCGAAGAGCGATAGCTCCTCGCCATTCATGAATTCCTCGACCAGCACCGTGTCGCCCGCCTCGCCGAACGCGTGATCGCTCAGCATCGACGCGGCGGCGCGTCGTGCTTCGTCGATGCTCATCGCGACGACGACGCCTTTTCCCGCGGCGAGCCCCGACGCCTTGATCACCACGCGCTTCTCGTCGTCCACCAACTCGTCGACCGCCCGATTGGCTTCGGCGACCGATCCGCAGGTGCGGGCGCGCGCCGTCGGCACTCCGGCTTCGGCCATGATCATTTTGGCGAACGCCTTCGACGACTCGATCGCCGCGGCGGCTCGCGTGGGTCCGAAGACCGGCATCGACTCGGCGTGAAACGCGTCGGCGATTCCCGCGGCCAGCGGCGCCTCGGGGCCGACCAATGTCCAGTCGACTCGCTCCTGCCGCGCCAGCGAAACGAGGGCGGCGACGTCCGTGGCTCGGACATCCACGCAAGTC
The DNA here is from genome assembly GCA_963757185.1 of uncultured Gemmatimonadaceae bacterium. Classification (GTDB taxonomy): domain Bacteria; phylum Gemmatimonadota; class Gemmatimonadetes; order Gemmatimonadales; family Gemmatimonadaceae; genus JAQBQB01. The sequence continues at coordinate 350,084 of CAVWQI010000009.1, read as the reverse complement.
GCGATCTCGCCGATCCCGGGGTTGCCGGGCGCGGCGAGAATGCGACACGACGAATTTTCTTGGCGCAGGCGCCAGGCGAGCGCGTGTTCGCGCCCGCCTCCGCCCACGAGAAGGATGGTCAGCGGTTCCGCCACGCCGAGCTCACCGCATCTTTCGCGCGGCTGAGCCCATCCTTGAACTGATTGACCGTCTCGCGGGTCTTCTGGCCGTAGTATCCGGCGGCGTCGGCGTAGTCCTCACCAAGCGGCTGGTCCTTGTCGCCGCCGCCGCGCCGGACGTAGTCACCGGCCATGATCTTGTCGAAGCCCCCGGCGCGCTGCCAGCGAAGCAGCTCCGCGGCGCGAACGGTATGCATCGGGTGCGTGCGCATCACGGTGTTGAGAATCTTCAAGACGGTGTCCCACGCGTCGCCGCCCGTCTCGTACTGCTCCGCCTGACGGATGAACTCCTCGACGCGCAGCTGGTCGCCGTACGGCTTGCCGCCGGCGAGTTTCATCTCGGCACCCATCACCTTGTTCAAGTCCTGCACGGCGAGCAGGCCGGCGCGGTCCGACGAGAATTCGCTCTTGCGGCTCCACTCGAGCAGCGCGAGCTGAAAAGGCAGCAGCGCTGCCGCGGCGAGGAAGGGAAGATTGCTCACCCCGAAATACATGAGAATGACGGCGATCGTCGTATACGTCGGGTGGCCACTCATGATGTGACCGAGCTCGTGGCCGAGGATCGAGCGAACCTCGTCTTCTTCCAAGATCTCGAGCAGCCCGGAGTGCATGACGACGAACGGCTTGTCGAACCCGACCGCCATCGCGTTGGCGATCGGTGTCTGGCTCACGTACAGCTCGGGTCGTTCGGGCCAGTCCAGGGTCTCGAGGACTTCGGTCCACATCGCGTTCAGCTGCGGACGCTGCCCGGCTGTGACCTGCACTGCGTCGCCGAGGAACAGTTGGCGAATTCCACGCTCGCCAAAGAAGCCGGCGACCTTTCTCACTACCTCGTCGAAACCGGGAATGGCGCGGAGCGTGTTGAGCGCGGCGCGATCGGCGGGGTGTTCCCACGCGCGGGACGAGATCTGGACGAGTTGGACGCGGTTTGCCATGGCGAAGTCTGGATGAGGGTCGCTGTCTCTGGGCGGGTCGCCTCGAACCCTACGGTGCGCCGCTGCCGATTGTGTCGCGAGCTCTCGAGCCCCCCCCTCTCGCGGATTCTCTCCCGGCCCGTTCCGGAATCCCCTCGAAGGCCTGTTCGAGGTCGGCGAGGAGGTCACCGACGTCTTCCACCCCGCAAGAAAGCCTGACCAAGCCGTCGCTCAACCCCAAGGCGGCACGCCGGTCCGGCGGCACCGACGCGTGCGTCATCCCGGCGGGCTGGCTGATCAGCGACTCGACGCCGCCGAGCGACTCGGCGAGCGCGAAGACGCGGACCCGTCCGAGGACGTGGGCCGCTCGCTCCTTCGTCCCGAGCTCCACGCTGATCATTCCGCCGAAACCGGACATCTGCCGCTTGGCCAACTCGTGCTGCGGGTGCGAGGGGAGCCCGATGTAGTACACGTTCTCGGCCCCGACCCGCTCGACGAGCCACTTGGCGATCTCACGGCCGTTCGCGTCGTGCTGACGCATGCGGAGGTGCAGCGTCTTCGTCCCGCGCAGCGCGAGCCACGAGTCGAACGGTCCGGCTACGGCTCCGGCCGCGTTGTGAATGAACTGCAGTCGCGCGGCGAGATCGTCGTCACGGGTTATCGCGCACCCGCCGATCATGTCGCTGTGGCCGTTGAGGTACTTCGTGGTCGAGTGGTAGACGATGTCGGCGCCCAGCTCGAGCGGCCGCTGGAAATACGGCGAGGCAAACGTGTTGTCGACGACGAGAAGCGCCTGCGCTTTGTGGGCGATCTCCGCCACCGCGGCGATGTCGGTGAGCCGCATGAGCGGATTGCTCGGCGTCTCGACGAGCACGAGGCGGGTCTCGGCGCGAATCGCGTCGGCGACTCGCTGGGGATCGCGCGTGTCGATGAACGAGAAGGTCAGACCGAAGTTCTGGAGGATCTTGTCGAACAGACGGAACGTGCCGCCGTAAACGTTTTCCGCGCAGACGACGTGGTCTCCGGCGCGGAACAACTTCATGATCGAATCGAGGCAGGCCATGCCGCTGGCGAATGCGAAGCCGTGCCGCCCGTTCTCGAGCGCGGCGACGTTCCGCTCGAACGCTTCGCGAGTCGGATTCTTTCCGCGCGCGTACTCGTATCCCTTGTTCTGACCCAACCCTTCCTGCACGTACGTCGAGGTCAGGTACACCGGCGTCATGATTGCGCCGGCAAGGGGTTCGGGACGTTGGCCAGCGTGAATCGCGCGAGTGCCAAAGCCTGCGGCGAGATCGTCATCAAAGACTCGAGTCATGCCGATACTCTATCCTGTGCCATGCGTAGAAGTTAACCCCCGAAGGCGACCTGACGGAACCGAACCCACGCGATGATCGCCCGGCCGCACGAAATCGTCTCACCCTGCTGTCTCGTCGTCGACGACGAACCGCGCCTTCGCCAGGCCATGGTCCACCTGATGCGCGCCGAGGGATTTCAGTGCATCGAGGCGGCCAATGGCGTCGAGGCTCTCGAACAACTCGGGTGCCACTCGGTCTCGCTCATGTTGAGCGACCTGCGCATGCCCAAGATGGGCGGGCTCGAGCTGCTGCGCGAATCCCGCACGCGATACCCTGACCTCGCCGTCGTGATGATCACCGCCGTTGCCGACGTCGAAGTCGCCGTGAGCTGTCTCGCCGGCGGCGCGGCTGACTACGTCGTCAAGCCGTACCAGCTCGAGGACGTGCGGGCGCGCGTCGCACAGGCGCTCGACAAGCGGCGCCTGCTGCTCGAGAATCGCGCGTATCGCGAGAGTCTCGAGGACCGCGTCAGGGAGCAGGCGCGGGAGAACGAAGAGCTGTTCCTCGCCAGCATTCAATCGCTCGCCGAAGCGCTCGAGCTCAAGGATCCGTACACGCGCGGACACTCGATCCGGGTCAGCACGTATTCCAGCACGATCGCCTGCGCGATGGGACTGCACGGCGACATGCTGCGCCAGATCGAGTTGGGTGGACACGTACACGACATCGGCAAGATCGGCGTACGCGAGGCCGTGCTGAACAAGGCCGAGCGACTGACCGCCGAGGAGTACGAGCACATCATGACCCATCCGGTGCTCGGCTGGCGCATTCTCGCGCCGCTGCTCGCGGATCGTTCGTCCGCGCTCAACATCGTGCGCTCGCACCACGAGCGGTACGACGGTCTCGGCACGCCGGACGGGTTGAGCGGCAACGCGATCCCACTCGAGGCGCGCATCGTCGCCGTCGCCGACGCGCTCGACGCCATGACGAGCGACCGCCCGTATCGCCCCTGCGAGATGTCCCTGCGCGGCGCGCTCGACGAGATCCGCCGCAATGCTCGGACCCAGTTCGACCCTGACGTCGTCGACGCTCTGATGCGCGCCGTCGCATCGGGCGACCTCCAGCTTCTCCCAAAATCGTCGCAAGCCAGTCCGTTCATGCCCGCGCGTTGATGCAGGCATCGGGGCGCGCCCCTTCGATGCAGCGAAACGGGACGCTTGCCGAAAGCATCGCCTTTCCGCCGACGACTAGGTTTCGCCCGATGTCGACCGACGGATTGATGGTCAGCGTTTCCGGGATTCGCGGGCGCGTCGGTGAGGCGCTTACCCCGGACGTCGTCGCGCGGTACGCCGCGGCGTTCGGCGCGTGGTCGGCTGAGCGCGCCCGATCCGCGGCGCCCGGCAGGGCGAAAATCGTCGTCGGCCGCGACAGCCGCGTGTCCGGACCGATGTTCCATCGGGTTGTCCTCGCCGCGCTGCAATCGGTCGGCTGCGACGTCATCGACATTGCGCTCACGACAACGCCGACATGCCAGCTCGCCGTCGAGCATCACCATGCCGCGGGAGGGCTGATGATCTCGGCGAGCCACAACCCCATCGAGTGGAACGCGCTCAAGTTCATCGGACCGACGGGACTCTTCCTCGAGGCGTCCGAGGGGACCGAGATGCGCGCGCTGGTCGAAGAAGGAATTCCGCGCGCCACGTGGGACCACCTGGGCGAGATCGAGCTGGATGACCGTGCGATCGCGCGACACATCGAACGTGTCCTTGCGATACCATATCTCGACGTCGACGGCATTCGCCGCCGGGGCTTTTCGGTCGCACTCGATTGCGTTCGCGGGGCAGGGGCCGCGATCATGCCCGAGTTGCTCGAGCGGCTAGGCTGCCGCGTGACGACGATCAACGCCGAAACGGATGGCAGGTTTCCGCGCGCGCCCGAACCGGTCGCCGAGAATCTCGGTGAGCTGGAACGACTCGTGCTTGAAACACGGGCCGCTATCGGCTTTGCGGTGGACCCCGACGTGGATCGACTCGCGCTGGTCTCGAACGAGGGAAGAGCGATCGGTGAGGACTTCACGCTCGCGCTGGCCGCACGAGTGGTGCTCCGGCACCGCCCTGGCGCGCTTGTAACGAATCTTTCCACCAGCCGGATCGTCGAGGACGTGGCGGTCTCCGCGGGAGTGCGCGTGGTGAGGGCGCCGGTCGGCGAAGTGAACGTTGCGGTGCGCATGCGCGACGAAAGGGCCCCGATTGGTGGCGAAGGCAACGGTGGCGTGATTCTCTCCGAGGTGCATCTTGGACGGGATGCGCCGGTGGGCGCGGCGCTCGTTCTACAACTCCTGCACGAGGAGAATCGCACGCTGTCGGACATCGTCGCCGAGCTGCCGAAGTACGTGATCGTGAAGGACAAGCTGGACCGTCCGTCCGCTCCGCTCGGAGCGGTGTATGATGCACTGCGCGCCGCGTTCCCCGACGCCGAGGCCGACGCGCAGGATGGCCTCAGGCTCGCGTGGAATGACCGTTGGGTTCATGTGCGTCCGTCCGGTACCGAGCCCATCGTGCGGGTGATCGCCGAGGCTCCCACCGACGCGGCCGCTCGAGAGTTGGTGCGCAGGTCGCGCGAGCCGCTCGACGCGCTCGCCGCTCAACATTGAACAGGATTCGCCATTCATGTGCGGAATAGTCGGATACGTCGGCTCGCGTAGCGCCGGGACGCTGCTTATCGAGGGCCTCAAGCGCCTCGAGTACCGCGGCTACGACTCGGCCGGCATCGCGATGAGCAACGGCAACGGGCTCGAGACTCGGAAGGCGAAGGGCAAGATCTCGATGCTCGAGTCATTGGTCGGCACGAATCCGATTCACGGCACGGTCGGAATCGCGCACACGCGTTGGGCGACGCACGGCGCGCCGAGCGAATTGAACGCGCATCCGCAGACCGACTGCTCCAACACGATCGCCGTCGTCCACAACGGCATCATCGAGAACTACAGCGCCCTGCGGAAGATGCTCCAGATGCAGGGACACACGTTCAAGTCGGACACCGACACCGAGGTGCTCGCACACCTGATCGAGGCCGCCCTTCCCGACGAGCCGCTCGAGGACGCGGTGATCGACGCGCTCAATCTCGTGCAGGGCACCTACGGCATCGCGGTTCTCTCGAGCAAGGAGCCCGGCAAGATCGTCTGCGCGCGGCAGGGAAGCCCGCTCCTCATCGGCCTCGGCGACGGGGAGAACTATCGTGGCGAGCGACGTCGCGGCGATCCTCAAGCACACGCGCCAGGTGGTCTACCTCGACGACGGCGAGATGGGGGTGCTGACGAAGGACGGCTACGATGTCCTCGACCTGAACGCGCGCCGCGTGTCGAAGGGCGTGAGCCGGATCGACTGGTCGCTCGACGAGATCGAGAAGGGCGGCTTCGACCATTTCATGCTCAAGGAGATCTTCGAGCAGCCGCAGACGATCCAAAACACGATGCGCGGCCGGCTCGTGGTCGACGAAGGCTTCTCCAAGCTCGGCGGTCTGAATCTCACTCGCGAAGAGCTGCAGTCGATCAACCACGTCGTGATCACCGCCTGCGGTACGAGCTGGCACTCCGGGTTGATCGGCGGGATGTACATCGAGGAATGCGCTCGCCTGCACGCGGAAGTCGAATACGCCTCGGAGTTCCGGTACCGGAATCCGATCGTCGACGACCGCACGCTGTGCGTCGTGATCTCGCAGTCGGGCGAGACCGCGGATACCCTCGCGGCGATGCGCGAAGCGAAGCGCCGCGGCGCGAAGACGCTCGGCCTCGTGAACGTCGTCGGGTCGACGATCGCGCGCGAGGACAACGGCGGCATCTATCTGCATGCGGGTCCGGAGATCGGCGTCGCGTCAACCAAGGCGTTCACGAGCCAGGTCATCGCGCTCGCGCTCCTGACGCTGAAGTTGGCGCGCCTGCGGAACATGTCGGTCGTTGCGGGCAAGAACGTCGCGCAAGCGATGCTCGCGCTCCCCGACCAGATTCAGTCGATCCTCGACCGCGCGCCGGAGATTGAAACGCTCGCTGACCGGTTCAAGGACGCCACGAATTTCTTGTATCTCGGTCGCGGCTACAACTTCCCCGTGGCCCTCGAAGGCGCACTCAAACTCAAAGAAATCAGCTACATCCACGCCGAGGGATATCCGGCGGCCGAGATGAAGCACGGCCCCATCGCGCTGATCGACTCGGAGATGCCCGTGGTGTTTATCGCGCCCCACGACGCCGTGTTCGAGAAGGTGGTCTCGAACATCCAGGAAGTGAAAGCGCGCGGCGGGAAGGTCATCTGCATCACCAGCCAGCCCGAGCCGGTCCTGGAGGGGATGATCGACCACGAGATTCGAATCCCGCAAACGATCGACATGCTGTACCCCGTGCTCACGGTAATCCCGCTGCAACTGCTGGCGTACTACATCGCCGTGAAGCGCGGCCTCAACGTCGACCAGCCGCGGAACCTCGCGAAGTCCGTGACCGTGGAGTGACCTTTGGTCGCTTGACTTGTGCGTTCACCGCCTGTACTATTCATGCGTGAACGACACTATCGCCGGTCAGCAGCTCAAACACCTCGACACGATTCTCCAGACAGCCCACGCCCTTGAAGCCCGCCTCGAGGCGGCGCTTGGGGATGCTGGGTTATCCGGAGCCAAGTTCTCTGTCCTGAGCGAGTTGGTGCGCTCTGGAGGGCCTTTGGCGTTGAGTGATTTGGCGTCGAGGCTGGCCTGCGTTCGATCGAACATGACTCAGCTGATCGACCGCTTGGAGGCTGACGGTTTGGTTCGCCGCGTGGCGGATCCGACCGACCGGCGCTCCGTGAAGGCGCAGATCACCGACGAGGGGCAGAGACGACAGGCCGATGGCGCTAGAAGGGTGGATGCGCTGGAGCGGGATCTAGCGACCCTGGTGTCGGATGCTGATGGAGCGGCGCTTCATCGCACGTTGCTTGCGTTACGCTGAGCTCGCGTTGTCCGGAGTGAGTTTTTTTGTTCGTGAAGTACAGGTATGCACTTTCGATGTACGAACCATTCAGAGATGACCGATGCCGGTCCGTCTCGCCAGGCTTTCAATAGGGAGTAGTTCCGGAGGACTACCAATGAACGACACTGCTTCAACCACCGTTTGGGCCGTCGACCCCGCACACGCCGAGTTGGCGTTCGCCGTCCGACATCTGATGATCAACAACGTTCGCGGGCGCTTCGGCAAAGTCGAAGGCACCGTCACCGTCGACAACGCGGACCTGACCAAGTCCAAGATCGACGTGACCGTGGACGTCAATTCGATCGACACGCGGCAGGAGATGCGCGACAACCATCTCCGTTCCGCCGACTTCTTCGACGCCGCCAACTATCCGACGATGCATTTCGTCAGCAAGCGAATCGTCGGCGACGTGACCAAGGATTTTCAGATCGTCGGTGACCTGACGATCCGCGGCACCACTCACGAGGTCGCGCTCGACGCTCATCTCGAAGGTCGCGGCAAGGATCCGTGGGGAAACGAGCGCGCGGGGTTCAGCCTTTCCGGCAAGATCAACCGACACGACTTCGGGCTGCACTGGAACCAGGCGCTCGAAGCCGGCGGTGTCACGGTAGGCGCCGAGGTCAAGATGACCATCGACGTCGAGATCTTTCACAAGCTCGAAGCGCTGAGCGCCGCGGCGTGACCGCGGCCTGACCAGCGGCGCGGGCAGGTCGCCGCTAGCTTCTTGCGTCGACATGCCCGCGCAACCGTGCGAGTTCTCGTTCAGCGCGTGACGCGCGCCAGCGTGCGCGTGGGCGACCGCGTCGCCGGCTCGATCGAGCACGGATTCGCGGTGCTCGTTGGGTTCACGCACACCGACGCCCTCGACCACGTCGAATGGATGGCCGAGAAGCTCGTCGGTCTGCGCCTCTTCGCCGACGACGAGGACAAAATGAATTGCTCGATCGTCGACGCGGGCGGCGCGATGCTCGTGGTGTCGCAGTTCACGCTCTACGGCGACGCGGTCAAGGGACGCCGCCCGAGCTTCGTCGACGCGGCGCGTCCCGAGCACGCGCAGCCCTTGTACGAGAAGTTCGTCGACGGACTGCGACAGCGCGGTGTACGCGTGGAGACCGGCGAGTTCGGCGCGGCGATGCAGGTCGAGATCGTCAACGACGGCCCCGTCACGCTCTGGATCGAACGGTGAGCCGTCCGCCGGTCGTCCTCGCGTCGGCGTCGCCTCGGCGCCGCGAGCTGCTGCGCCTCGTCGGCATCGATCACACGGTGATTCCAGCCGACATCGACGAAGCCCATCCGCCTGGCGAAGCCCCGGCCGTCTACGCCGAGCGTCTGGCGCGGGAGAAAGCAGGCGCGATCGGTCGCGACGATGCCGTCGTCATCGGCAGCGACACCATCGTCGTCGTCGACGGGGACGTGCTCGGGAAGCCGCGCGACCGCGAGCAGGCCGTGGATATGCTCCGGCGCTTGAGCGGTCGAGCGCACATCGTGATGACCGGCGTCGCGGTCGCCTGGCGCGGCCGGATGTCCTCCGGCGTCGAGGAAGTCGGCGTCACGTTCCGTGCGCTGAGCGACGACGAGATCCGGCGCTACGTCGAGACGGGCGAGCCGATGGACAAGGCGGGCGCCTACGGCATCCAGGGATTCGGCGCGACGATCGTCGACAGCGTGCACGGCGACTACTTCGCCGTGATGGGTTTGCCGCTCAACCGCCTCGTGCGACTGTGCCGCGCGCTCGGACTCGGCTACGACTTCGGGCCGCTCACCGCCGGAGCGTAAGACCCGCGCCACCGGTCGACGAACGCGAGCACGTCCCGCACGCCGATGCGCTGCATTCGGTCGAGGCGATTCTCCATGCTGATCGGGTAGCGCTCACCCGGATCGCCGTAGGCGTCGACGATCAGCTCGTGGAACCGCCGATAGGGCCCCGTACGCCTGGGATTCGTGTAGCCCATGAGCGAGATCACCGGCCGGTCGAGCGCGACCGCCATGTGCAGCGGCCCGGTGTCCGGCGAAAGCACCAGCGCCGAGCCGTCGAGAATGCCGACGAGATTGCGAAGCCCGCTGCCGAGCGCGGACACCAGCGGCGCGCGAGCGCGAGCGCGAATGATCTGTTCCGCCGCGAGCTCGCGCGGCGAGCGTCCGCCGACGAGAACCGGCTGCAGACCGAAGTCGTAGTAGAGCGCGTCCGCCGTCTCCGCCCAGCGCTCCGGGATCCAGTCCTTCTGCGGCTTGCTCGTCGCCACGACGATCGACGCCGCCGGCCGGTCGATCGGCGCGAAGAACGCCCGCTGCGCGGCGCGTTCGTCGTCCCACGGTCCGAGGTTCCACGTGACCTCGCCGACCGGGATATCGAGCTCGGTGAGAAACTCGAAGTACTGATCCTGCACGTGCTGCGGCTCGTGAGGAGCAATCCGCCGCGTCGTGAACATCCAGTTCATGTCCCGCGCGCGCGCGCGGTCGAAGCCAAGCTTGACGGGCGCCCGCGTGAACGACGTGACGATCCCCGCCTTGAAGTAGACCTGCAGGTCGAGCACCACGTCGAATTCGCGCGTCGCCAGCTCGCGGCGCACGTCGAGGAACGCCCGCGCGCCGCGCGCGCGATCGAACACGACGATGTCGTCCACGGAGGGGTGGCCGCGCACGAGGCTCATTGGTCCCGGCTGCAGAATCCACGTCACGCGAGCGTCAGGCGCGTGTCGCTTGAGTGCGTTCAGTACGGGGAGGACGTGTACCGCGTCCCCGACCGCGCTCATCATCACGATGCAGACGCGGTCGAGGCGGGGGCGCGCTTCGATCATCGTCCCGGCAAGACCTCGAGCTCTTCTATCTCGCGGACGATCATCGACGCCGTGATCTCCGTCGGCGCCTTCCGGTGCAGCATTCGCCACACGCCGGCGCCCTGCGGGAACGTGCGCTCGGGTTGTCCGGGCGCGAACACTCCGACGACAGGCACGCCGAAGGCGGCGGCCAGGTGCAGCGGCCCCGAGTCGTGTCCGACCATGCACGTCGCGCGCGACAGCGCGGCCGCCGTACACGCGAGCGACCCGTCGCCGAGCGTGTCGGCATACAAGCTCCGCGGGTTCGGATGCGCCTGACGGAGCTCGCTGAGCTCCTCGGGCGTTCCGATCCACACGGTCGGCATGCCAAGCGAATCGAGCCGCGAGGCGACCCCCGCCCACTCGGCGAGCGGTACGCAGCGGGCACGGTCGCCCGCGAAGGGATGGAGCGCCGCGAACCTCGGCGGAAGCGCGTCGCCGAGCGAGCGAACCGCGTCTGTGAGCGGAGCGGGATCGAGTCGGTAGTGGTTGGCGCGGTTGTCGATCCCGAACGCCTTGAGCATTCTGCCTTGCTCACGGACGACGGGTTTCTGCGGGTCCTGCGCCGGGAGCACGTGCGTGAGAAAGGTGTCGTTGCGGTGGCGTGCCAGGCCGATTCTCACGGGGATCTGGGCCGCCGCTACCGCCGCGGCGGTGCGCCACGGCGCCTCGCTCAACACGGCCACGTCGTACTGTCCCTGGCGCACCTCGTTCATCGCGCCGAAGAAGCGCAGCATGGGGCCGCGGGACTGTCCCGCCGGCGGCGACCAGAAGGGATCCGCGGCGATCACGCGTCGCACGTGGGGCACGAGCGCGGCGACGGGCGCCGTGTACGCCTTGCACCAGACGTCGATCGTCGCGTTCGGGAAAGCCTCGCGGAGCGGCGGCGCCAGCGCCGACGCGAACACGAGGTCGCCGAGGTTGTCGAGCGCGACGATCAGAATCCGTTCGGGGGTGGTGAAGGGGACGCCGGTCATGACGTCCGTGCACCCCGTCGCGCGCCGGGGGAGCGAGCCGACGCTTGCGTCACCCGCGCGAGCGAGGGAAGTTGCGCGCCGTGACGATCCGCGTGCTGCACGTCGACACGGAGAGGGGGTGGCGTGGCGGCGAGCGACAAACGCTCTGGCTCGCCGCCGAAATGGCCAAGCGCGGCCACGAATCGGTCGTCGCCGCGCGCCAGGGTGAACCGCTGGCGGCGCGCGCGTCGGCGGCGGGTCTCTCGGTCGTCGACTGCCGGCCGGTCAGCGAGCTGGATCCTCGAGCCGCGTGGCGGCTGCGGCGCGAGATTCTCTCGCGACGAATCGACGTGGTTCACGCCCACACCGCGCACGCCGTCGCGATCGGGGCGATGGCCACCCTCGGCACGGGCGTGCCGCTGGTCGTCGCGCGCCGAGTCGACTTCGCCCTGCGCGGGAACGCCGGCACACGCTGGAAGTACGGCCGCGCCGCCCTGATCGTCGCCGTCTCGAACGCTGTGGCGAACGTGCTCGTCGCAGGCGGAGTCGCGCGTTCCAGGATCGCCGTGGTGCCCGACGGCGTCGACTTGCGTCGCACCGTCCAGCCGGCGACGGCCGCGACGCTCGCCGCTTGCGGCGTGGCGCCGAACCGTCCCCTCGTCGTCCAAGTGGCGCAACTGGTGGGGCATAAGGATCCTGTGAACTTCGTCCGCGCGATGGCGTACGCAAATCGCGGGAGCACGAAGTTGCAAGCGCTGCTCGTGGGTGACGGCCCGCTTCGCCCCGAGGTCACTGACGAAATCCAGCGGCTCAGCCTGGTTGATGTCATCCACCTGGCAGGCTTCCGCGACGACGCGGATTCCCTCCTCGCCGCCGCCTCGGTCGCCTGTCTCAGCTCGCGCGAAGAGGGAATGGGCTCCGTGCTCCTCGACGCGATGGCCTTCGGCCGCCCGATCGCCGCGACGATCGCGGGCGGCATTCCGGAAGTCGTCGTCGACGGGGAATCCGGGCTCCTCGCCGAGCGCGAGAATCCGGAGGCGCTGGGCGCGGCGATCGCGCGTCTGGCGAACGATCGCGCCCTCGCGGAACGCCTCGCGGAGGGCGGCCGGCGGCGCGTGCGCGAATTCTCGGTAGAGCGGATGACGGATCGCACGATCGACATCTACGAGCGCGTGACCGCGGAAAGCGACGCCTCGAACACGGATCGCGCGAGCACGGCGAGCTCGGATTCGTCCAGCGTGGCGCCCTGACGCTCGCGCCATTTTCGCGCGGAACGCGACAGCCGCGCGACGTTGGCCGTCATCACGTCACCCGGCTCAAACGTCACACGGTCGACGTCGAGGGCGAGTGCCTCGAGCGCGTCACCGCGCGGGCGCAGGAGCACGTTCTTCACGTTGAGGTCGTGGTGGCGCGCCCCCGCCGCGGCGAGTCGCCTCAGGAGATCGGCGACGGCGGACCATGCGCGCGCACGGAGCGGTTCGTCCGCTCGCGTGAGAACGGCCGACAGGTCGAAGCTGTCGGCGACCTCGCGCGTGACGACGTCGGCGCGCCGAAAGCCGAATGGCGCCGGATAGATCGCGTACGCGAGCAGCTCCGGCGTCGGCACGCCGGATTGGCTCAGGCGCAGCGACGCCTCCAGCTCGAGCGGCGCGCGCGTCGGCGGCAGAAAGAGATCGCGTGTGAGCGGGCCCATGAGTCCGCCGTGCCGGTTGTGCCGAACGACGACGCGCGTGCCGTCGGGAAGCGGCGCCGCGTACGCGATGCCGCGTCCAGCGAGCGGTTTCGCGTCGGCGTGACGCCGCGCGTAGTCATGGAGCGTCGACGAGCCCGACTCGAGCGCGGCGCGAATGGACGGAGCGACACGGTCCGTGCTCACCGCCTCGACGCCGCCGACCGCGAACGCGGCATAGCCCGATGGGACCGCGTGCGCCACGGACCCCATCAAACGACGGCGACGCGGTATATGGTCACCGGCTGCGCCTTGTTCTTGAGTTCCATCGGCGGACTCTCGGTGAGGCTCGGCAGCGTCTTGAGCGCTCGCCGGAGATCCTCCGTGATCAGGATCTCACCCGCGTCGGCCGCGGAGCAAAGACGGTACGCGGTGTTCACCGTGTCGCCGATGACGGTGTACTCGAGCCGCCGCTCGGAGCCGATGTTCCCCGCGAACGCTTCGCCGTAGTTCAAACCGATGCCGACGTCGAGCTCCGGGCGTCCGCTCGTGCGCCAATGGGCGTTCAACCCCTCGAGCGCTTTCATCATGTCGATCGCCGCCGCGACGGCGTCGTCGGCGTCTTGGTCTCCGCCGATCGGCGCGCCCCACTGCGCCATCAGCGCGTCGCCCATGAACTTGTCCAGCGTGCCGTTGTGCCGGAACACGCAGTCCACCATTTCCGTGAAGTACTCGGTGAGCAGGCTCGCCGTGTCCTCGGGGCGCATCGACTCGGCGAGCGCGGTGAATCCGCGAATGTCGCTGAAGAGCACGGCGACGGGCCGTTTGTCGCCGCCGAGCCGGATCGTCTCCGACGAATCGGCGATGCGCTGCGCGATCTGCGGCGCGAAGAAGCGTTCGAAGTTGTTGCGCGCGATGACCTGTTGCTGAATGCGCTGAATGAACTCGCCGTTCTCGATTGCCACGGCGGCGAGGCCGGCGAAGGCGACGCAAAAATCGAGGTCGTCTTCGTGGAAGCGGTGTTCGGATCCGACCGAATCGACGTACAGCACTCCGAGCGCCCGCCCCTCGTTGCCCATGAGCGGAACACAGACCGCCGAGCGCACCTGCTGCATCACGATCGACTGCCCGGTGAACCGCGCGTCCTCACCGGCGTTGTCGGTGAGGATCGCCATCTTGTCCTCGAGCGCCTTCCGGGCGATCGACCTTGGAATCTCGCCGGCGGTGTTGGTGCCTTTGCGGTCGCGCGCGTACTTCGGCTGCAAGTTGCCCCGCTCGTCGACGAGGATGATCGCGACGCGGTCCACTTCGAGAATCTGATACGCGTACCCCGCGATTTTGGCGAGCAGCGCGTCGATGTCTGCCGCCCAACCAAGCCCCTTAGACACTTCGAGCAGCGTGGCCAGCTTGCGCCGGCTCTTCTCGCCACCGCCCAGGTCCGGCGCGTCGCCGTCGAGCATCGCGCGCTGACGAACGATCGTCGGCCCGGTGATGGCGGTGGCCGCCGTTTGGACCTTGGGTGCCTCACCCTCGAGACGGAAGCTGACTTTGCCGAACGCGATCACGTCGCCGGGAACGATCGGCGCGATGTCGATCTTGTTGCCGTTGACGAACGTCCCGTTGCTCGATCCGAGGTCGTGCACGGTGAGGCCGTTCTCGTCGCTGAGAATCTGCGCGTGGCGCCGCGAGACGGTGGGGTCGACGACCGGAAGGTCGGCGGTAGGCGCACGGCCGACGATCGCCGAGACCGATCCGATCTCGAAGGTCAGCGTGCCGTCGGTGCTCGCGAGGCGGTAGGGCATCGCTTGGTTATACCCGCACGCTCGTGCGGCGAGCCGCGCGAACCTGGCCGATCGCCGTGAGCAGCGCGCGAACCTTGTTCTCGTGCTCGAGGAACTCCTGCTCGGGAATCGAGTCGTAGACGACGCCGGCAGCGGCTTGCACCGACGCGACGCCGCTGGCGATCACGCACGTGCGAATCGTGATGGCGAGGTCCATGCGCCTTGCTCCCGCGCCGATGTAGCCGACCGCGCCGCCGTACGGGCCGCGCCGCTCCGGCTCCATCTCGTCGATGATCTCCATCGCGCGGACCTTGGGAGCGCCGGTGAGCGTGCCCGCCGGAAAGCCGGCGCGGAACGCGTCCATCGCGGTGAGCCCGTCGCGCAGCTTGCCGTCGACCTGGCTCACCAGGTGCAGCACGTGAGAGTACCGCTCGACGACCATGAGCTCGGAGACGTGAACCGTGCCGTATTCGGCGATGCGGCCGACGTCGTTGCGGCCGAGATCCACGAGCATCAAATGCTCGGCGCGCTCCTTCTCGTTGCTGACCAGCTCCTGCGTCATGCGCGCGTCGTCCTCGGCCGACCGACCGCGCCGCCGAGTGCCGGCGATCGGTCGCAGCGTCACCGTGCGGTCCGTTGCGACGCGGATCAGGAGCTCGGGCGAGCTGCCGACGATCTCGGTGCCGTCGAGAACGAGGTGGTACATGTACGGCGACGGATTGATCACGCGCAGCGCGCGGTAGAGATCCGTCGGCGCGAAGTCGAGCGGGACGTCGATGCGCCGCGCGATTTGCACCTGGAACGCGTCGCCGGCGATGATGTATTGCCGCACGCGCTCGACGTCGGCGAGGAACTTGTCGCGGGCGTATTTCGAGCGGCCCGCGACGGGCGGCGCCGACGGGTCGAGGTCGAGCGGCTCGAGCATCGACGGACCGCGGAGCCGCTCGACCGTGGCTTCGACGGCGGCGCACGCGCGGGCGTACGAGGAATCGAGCTGCGCGTCGGTGGAATTCGGCTGCACGTGTGCCGCGGCCACCACACGGGCCTGCGAGCGCAGGTTGTCGAAGATGACGAGCGCGTCGGTGAAGACGAACAGCGCGTCGGGCACGTCCACTCCGCGCGCCGGCGGCGCCGGCAGACGCTCGATGAGTCGCGCGACGTCGTAGCCGAAGTAGCCGACCGCGCCGCTCCAGAACTCGCCGATCTCCGGCGCATCGACGGGATCCGCCGCGCGCAGCTGAGTCTCGAGGTCGGCGAGCGGATCCGCGGGCCGGCGGGCGTTGTGCCAACCCCGATCGGCGGTCCAATCGTGCACTACGCCATCCTGAAGCCGCCAGGCGGCTCGCGGAGCGGTGCCCATGAACGTGTACCGCGCCCACGTCTCGCCGCCGGCAGGTGCCGACTCGAGAAGGAAGGCGAACGGTCCGTGGCGGATCTTGGCGAATGCCGCTACCGGCGTGTACGCGTCGAGCAGCACGTCACGCCAGACTGGGACGAGACGAGGCGAGCCGTTGTCGGCGAGACGCGCTCGTGCGCGGAATTCGTCGAGACTCACGCCGCTGGTTGCTCCGGTAGAAACGCCCCGCGATATTCGCAAATCATGCTTCGATTCCTCGCGGCCCGCGGTCGCGCCGCCGCCGCGTGTTGGTTCGTTGTCGTGTTGGGCCCCGCGTACGGGCGGTCGGTCGTAGCGCAGACGTGGAACGACCCGCGCAGTCTCACGCTCGTCGCCGGCGCCACGCAGCGCCGCGCCGAGCAGTTGGCCGACACGGGGCTCGCCGACTATCGGGCTACCGCCCATGGGTACGTGACTTTTCTTGCGCAGCTTGGTGAGGGGCTTCGCACTCCGCCCAAGGTCATCAAAGCCGACGAGTTGGCGCTGGAAGTCTACTGGCACGCGCCCAACCTGAGCAAGCAGCGGATCGTCGGTCGCCGCGACACGCTCTTGCTCCCTACGGACATCGCGTATCATCGCGACCACCTGGGGATCGTCCAGAACAACTTCCCCAACATCATTCGCATCGGGGAAGGGGACGAAGTGGCGGACGTGCCGCATCCGCTGTCGCCGGCCGGGCTCCGCGAGTACGACTTCGCGCTCACCGACAGCTTCGCGATCGGCGCGGGCGCCCAACGCATCAACGTCTACGAGATCAAAGTTCGTCCGAAAGACGATAAAAAGCCGCGCGTCGCCGGCGCGATCTACATCGATCCATCGGGCGGACAGGTCGTGCGCATGAACTTCGGCTTCACGCGCGCCGCCTTTCTCGACAACGCGCTCGAGGACCTGTCGATCGTGCTCGAGAACCGTCTCGTCGGCGGGCGCTTCTGGTTGCCGAGCCGGCAGGAAATCGAGATCGAACGGCGCGGCACATGGTTGGACTATCCCGTTCGCGGCATCATCCGCGGCCGGTGGGAGATCGGCGACTATCAGTTCAACACGTCGATCTCGACGCAGATCTTTACCGGCCCTGAGATCGTGCAGGCGCCGCCTTCGGAGCTACGAAGCTACACATGGACTGGCCGCGTGCTCGACTCGCTTCCCCCCGACGTACGCGCTGTCTCGGAGCCCGACATCGCGCGCGTGCAATCCGAGGTGCGACAGCTTGTTCGCGCGCAGGCGCTGGCGCGCGCCCAGGCCGCGACGCTCTCGGCGCGCAACATCTCGGACTTCGCGCGCTTCGATCGGGCTGAAGGCTTGGCGTTCGGCGCCGGATTGTCCAAGCAGTTCGGCGCAGGGGTCGTGTCAAACGTTCGAGCGCGCTACGGATCGGCGGACAAGCTGGTCAAGGGCGGCGTGGAGCTTGGTCTCTCGCGCGCCGACGGTTCGTCAATCCGCGCCTTCGGGTCGCGCGACTATCGCGACCTTGGCGACGTCGCCGAACGCTCGATGGCGGTGAACAGTCTCGCGGCGCAGGAATTCGCGAGCGACTACACCGATCCGTATCTCGTGCGCGGCGCCGGCCTCCGGGCGGAGGCGACGTCCCTTTTGGGCTTCGACGCGACCGTGAGCGGGGCGATTGAATGGCAATCGCCCGTCGCTGTTCGCGCCACGCCGGTCACGGGCACCTTCGTGCCCACCGTTCCTGTCGCGGACCTGCACGTGTTGCGATGGGCGCTCGACCTGACCCGCGCGCCGTCGCTCTGGGTATTGGGGACCGAGCTCGCGGTGCACGCGCAGGCGCGTCTCGTCGTGCCGCAAGGTCCGGCGGCGCCGGAGCCCGGTCCGGTCTTCGTGGGCGATCTGGGGACGACGCTTCGTGGCTCGCTGGTCGCGCAGCTCGAGCGTCCCGTCGGCGACATGCGCCTCGTGACCTCCACGACCGTCGCGGGCGTCGGCGGGCAGAACACGGTCGACGCGCCGCAGCGCTCCGAGCTCGTTTACCTCGGCGGCCCCGTTTCCGCCCCCGGCTACGACTTTCATTCGCTCGTCTCCAACGTCGGCGCCACCGAGCACCTCGAGTGGCGCGTACCGGCGCCCTTCGTGCCATTCTCGCTCGGGCGATTTGGGCGCGTTCCGGCGCACGGATCTTTCGCGCCGTACGCGCACTTCGCGCTAATCGGACAACAGCCGCTCGTGTGCACGTCGAGCGCCGGTTCCTCCGGATCTCGTTGTCCGGCGGTCCCCCAGCTGTACCCGTCGTTCGGCGCGGCGTACCTGCTGCCGTTCGACATCGTGCGAATCGACGTCGCGCGCGGCGTGGCACGTGGCGGACGGTGGACGTTCAACGTCGACGTGAGCCGCGAGTTCTGGAGCATCTTCTGAGCGGTCATCCAGGAGAGCGGAATCCGGCGCCGAGTCCGGCTCTCGGGTATGGAAAGAAGAGGGGAACGCAGATGACGCAGATCTGGAACAAGCGATTCCGCAGACAAAAAACCTTGAAAAATCATCTGCGTTAATTGTCGTTCAAGTCTGCGTCATCCGCGTTGAATTCTCTCGAACGGCTTAGTGGCCGCGCGTCGAACGGCTGAGTGGCGGGGGATGCGGCGCAATGGCCGGTTCCGCGTCAATCCGATGACGCACGGGGAACCCACAGCCGCGATTCTGCCGGCGTGGACATTCAATCCGTCTTCCCAACCCCGCTCGCCCTGGACGTCGAGACGCTCGCGACGCGTTTCAGGCTTCCCATCGCGGACTTGAGTCTCGCGACGGACCAGGCGATCGCGCTGGTCCCCGAGAAATGGGCGCGACGCTTCCACGTGTTGCCGCTTTCGGCGACCGAGCACGAAATCCTCATCGCCACGGCGGACCCGCTCGACGTCGACTGCGAGCGAACGTTGGGGTTCGCGACCGGACGACGGATCCGCCTCGCAATCGCCGCCGCCCCCGCGATCTCGAGGCGTATCGACGAGGTCTATGGCGGCGAATCGGCCTCGGGCGCCGCCGAACCCGCGGTCGAGGTCGAGCACTTGCGTGGTGAGTCCGATAGCGCGCCGCCAATTCCGGGCAACGACACTTCGGCGACCGTGAGCGCGCTCGTCGACGAGCTTCTCGCCGCCGGCATCTCGAGCCGGGCGAGCGACATTCACATCGAGACGGAAGAGCGGGGAATCGCGGTCCGTCACCGCGTCGACGGTGTGCTCGCTGTCGTGCGGACGCTTCCCCGGACAATCGGACCAGCGCTCGTGTCGCGCATCAAGATTCTCTCGGGACTCGACATCGCCGACCGGCTTCGCCCACAGGACGGCCGCGCCCGCGTCGCGATAAACGGCGCCGCCGTCGACCTGCGGGTCTCGACGCTTCCCGCGTCGCACGGCGAGAAAGTGGTGATCCGCGTGCTCGACGGCCGTTCCACCGTTCCAACGCTCGACGGCATGGGATTCCACGTCGAAGAGCTGGAGCGCATCGAGCGCCTCCTTCAGTCGCGCGAAGGCCTGATTCTCGTCACCGGTCCGACCGGTTCGGGAAAGACGACAACGCTCTACGCCGCGCTCCGCCGCATCAAGGAACGCGGCGTCAACATCGTCACGGTCGAAGACCCGATCGAATACCGACTCCCGGGCATCGTACAAGTGCAGGTGAACGAGAAAGCCGGCCTCACTTTCGCGACGGCGCTCCGTTCGATCATGCGGCAGGATCCGGACGTCGTGCTCATCGGCGAGATTCGCGACCGCGAGACGGCGGAGATCGCGATTCAGGCATCGCTCACCGGCCATCTCGTGCTCTCCACCCTCCACACGAACGACGCGCCGAGTGCGGTCACGCGCCTGATCGACATCGGCGTGGCGAGCTACAAGATCGCGACGGCGGTAAAGGGCGTGCTCGCGCAACGTCTCACGCGCCGGCTCTGCGCGTCGTGTCACGGCGTGGACTCGACCGTTTGCCAGGAGTGCGGCGGCTCCGGGTTTCACGGCCGGCTGGCGATCGCCGAGGTGCTCGTCGCTACGCCCGAGTTCGAGCGGCGCGTCGCGGCGGGGGAGTCCACCGAGCGGATCGCCGAGGCCGCGCGGGCAGACGGGATGCGCTCGCTGTGGGCGTCGGGCGTGGCTCACGCGGACGCCGGCCGCACGACCGCCGAAGAGATCAGACGCGTCGCGACACCGGACGAGATCGAGCGCGCGACCGTGCCGGACTACGAACCGCCCGCGCCGCGCCAACCTGCTCAAGCGCGCGAGAGCGCGATGAACCTGATCTTCGACGGGCGCGCGTTTCATCTCCGTGACGACATCGATGTCATGGTCGCGCGAGCGCGTGCCCGACGGCGTAGGTTCCTCCGCATGACACGCATCGAAGTCGGCACGGTGGACGTCTACGTCGTGCGTCCGCTCTCGTCCGGATGGCGAGTGCTCGCGTTGCAGCGCGCGAACGACACTCGTTGCCCGTCGGCGTGGGAACCGGTGCACGGCCACATCGACCCCGGAGAGGAGCCCGAGGACGCCGCGCTGCGCGAGCTGCGCGAAGAAACGGGATTGTCCGCCGAGCGACTCTACGTCGTCCGCGTCAACCCGTTCTACGTGCGGCGAACGCGCACGCTGCAGCTAGCGGTCGTCTTCGCCGCCTTCGTCGCCGAGCCGGCCGCGGTCTCGATCGCCGGCGAGCACCAGCGGTCCGAATGGCTGTCGGTCGACGAGGCGGTGTCGCGCTTTGCGTTTCCGGGCGAGCGCGCTTCGCTGCGCGAGGTCGTCGAGCTGCTCGGGAGCGGCAACGCCGGCCCTGTCGAAGACGTGATGCGCGTGCGCTGACGCGGCGACCGGGCGTCAGCGCCCGCCCGTTTGTCGGTCGCTGCTCGTGCGCAGAACGGTCGCCGCCTGGGGCGCGTTGGGCTTTACCCGCACGCTCTTTGCCGGGATCCCGACGTACACGTGATACGGCCGCACGTCCTTCGTGGCGACGGCCATGGCGCCGACCATCCCTTGCTCGTGCACGTGCACGCCGGCGAGGACCGTGGCGTGGTACGTGATCCGGACGCCATCCTCGATCACCGTCGTCGCGTTCGTGACGTCCTTCGCGTCGACGATGCTGTGCGTGTGGCTGTAGACGTTCGCGTAGTCGCTGATCGACACGTTGTTGCCGAGCACGATCCCCCCGCGATCGTCGAGCAGCACGTTGCGGTGGACGACGACGTTGTCGCCCACGTCCATGTTGTAGCCGAACGAGAACTCGACGTTGTGAAACGATTTGAAGTTCTCGCCGCAGCGCTTGAAGATGTGCTTCGCCAGGATTCGGCGAAGTTCGACGCCGAGCCACACGTTTTGGCCGCCGGCCAGACTCCGGTCGAACGAGTACCAGAGCCAGAGCAACGGCTTCACACGCTGAAACCGCTCCTGGTCGCAGTCGGCGTAGTACTCGGGCTCGAGCGTGACGTTGCATGGGTCCATGCTGTTCAACGCCAGCCGCGTGGCGACCGGGAGAGTGGAGTCGTTGACCGCCGTCTCCCAATCAGCGGCGTACTCCGGATGAAAGAGCTCCGTCAGCGCGGTCCGGCAAAACAGGCGACGGTCGGTCGCGGGATCAGCCAGCGTGGCGTTCAAGCCGTCGAGCCACTCGGTGGCGATCGATCGACTCGGGCACTCCGGCACTTGTCGCAGAGGAAGGTACGCCATGAGGTGCCTCGCTTACGATTCGAGAATGAGCGGTGCGTTCAGCGCGCTGGTTGCTGCGGCTTCGGCGGCGGCGATTTCGCGGCGGCTCGCGCGCGCACCGACGCGCGCTCGGCGTCGATCCGCCGCAGAATGACGTCTCCCCAGTCTGTGTTCTGCTCGGCGCCCATGCGCACGACGATCGGCTGCGAGACGTCGACGCCGCCCTCGAACAACAGCAGCCCCGTTTGTGTCTCGCGCGGCTGAAGTTGGTGCGTTCCAAAATCGCCCGAGACCGGAATCACGTCGAAGGGCCGGAAGTCGCGGCCGCCCACGCTCACCGTCACGTCCGTCGGATCATACCGTGCATCCGGCGCCAATCCGTAAAACCGGACAAACCACACGCTCGGCGTCCGCTCGCCGTGCATGGACGCACGTTGTCGGATCTGCGTCGCGCGACTCTCGAGATTGGCGTGCATCGCACGATACGAATCGGGCGCGAGCGTGCGAATGACCGACTCGTCGAGCGGGAACGTCGTGACGCGAACGCCGGTCGGCGGCTGGAGCGTTATCGAGATGTCGGCTTCCTTGAGCGTGCCGAGGCCTGGGGGAATCAGGTTCGCGTTGGTATCGGCCGCGATTCTGCCGCCCTGAGCCGCCGGCGCCGGCGCGGACGGTGTGGAACCCGGCTGCCCGGCGCACGCGGCCGCCAGCACGACCAGCGCGACGAGCCTCATGGCGCCGCCCGCCACGACGGCTGCTCGAGGAGTGCCTCGATCGCCTCGGCCAGCGCGTCGCGCCCCTCGCCGCTCACGGCGCTGAACGGGATCACTTGATCGGTGTCGAGGCCCAACTGCGCGGCCCGCTCCGACGCGCGAACCTTGCGTTCCGCGGGAGTGAGCTTGTCCATCTTGGTCAACACGACGATCGTCGGCACGCCGACCTCGCCGAGGAAGTCGAGCATCTTGAGGTCGTCGTCGGTGGGATCGTGTCGAGCGTCGAGCAACTCGACGATCCCGCGCAGCTCCGGGCTTGCGCGCACATAGCCCTCGATGAGCGGCCTCCACTCGGCGCGCCGTTCCTTCGAGACGCGCGCGTAGCCGTACCCCGGGAGGTCGACCAGCACGAAGCGGTCGTTGACCTTGAAAAAATTGACCTCGCGCGTGCGCCCCGGAGTGTTGCTCACGCGCGCGAACTTCTTTCGGTGCACGAGCCGATTGAGCAGCGACGACTTCCCCACGTTGGACCGTCCCGCGAACGCGACCTCCGGCATCGTCGGTTCCGGACGCCAGCCCCCGGCGGTGGCCATTCCGCCGAGGAACTCCAGCGATCGGATCACCAACGGCTCGCGGGCCGGCGCGGACATGATCGGCTAGTTCGGCGCGACCGTCGGCGCGTCGGCGTCGAGCCCGGCGCGGACCAGCGACAGCGCGAGCACCTCGTCCATGGTCTTCACCGGATGGAACGTCACGGCCGCCTTGACCTCGGTCGGCAGCTCGTCGACGTCGCGCATATTCTGATATGGGATCAGCACGTGGCGCACGGCGTTGCGATGCGCGGCCACGGCCTTTTCCTTGAGACCGCCGATCGCCAACACGCGTCCGCGCAGCGTGATCTCCCCCGTCATCGCGAGGTCGCCGCGCACGGGAATGCCGGTGAGCGCGCTCACGATCCCCGTCGCGATCGCGATTCCGGCCGAGGGTCCGTCCTTTGGCGTGGCGCCGCTCGGAATGTGGATGTGCAGGTCGCGCGTGCGATGAAAGTCCTTGTCGATGCCGAGCACTTTGGCGCGCGAACGCGCGTAGCTGAGCGCCGCGCTCGCCGATTCCTTCATCACGTCGCCGAGGGTGCCCGTGAGCTGCAGCTTGCCGCGCCCCGAGACGACGCTGACCTCGATTTCGAGTACGTCGCCGCCGACGGCGGTGTAGGCGAGGCCCGTGACGACGCCGACTTTGTGGTCGAGCGTGAGCGCCGACGGATCGAACGGAGCGGTGCCGAGAAGTTCCTTGAGGTCGGCAGCGCGCACGACCGATTTGGGTCCCGGCGTCGGCGGCGTCTTGGTGAGGTCGCGCGACTCGGCTTCGCGGCGCGCGAGTTTTCGCGCGATGCGTCCGAGCCGACGCTCGAGCTCGCGCACGCCCGCTTCGCGCGTGTAGTTCTGCACGATCGCCGGAACGACGTCGCTCTCCCACTCGACGGACGCCGGATCGAGGCCGTTGGCGCGCAGTTGTTTGGGCACGAGGAACTGCCGCGCGATCGCGTACTTCTCCTGATCGAGGTAGCCGGAAAGACGGATGATCTCCATGCGGTCGCGCAGCGGTTCCGGCACCTGCGGGAGATAGTTCGCCGTCGTCAGAAAGAGCACCTGCGACAGGTCGTAGTCGATCTCCAAATAGTGATCGTTGAACGCGCGATTCTGCTCGGGGTCGAGGACCTCGAGGAGGGCGGCGGATGGATCGCCGCGGTAGTCGGTCCCCAGCTTGTCCACCTCGTCCAGCAGAATCACCGGGTTCACCACCTCGGCGCGCCGCATCGCCTGGACGACGCGCCCGGGCATCGAGCCGATGTACGTGCGCCGGTGCCCGCGGATCTCGGCTTCGTCGCGAACGCCGCCGAGCGACATGCGCACGAATTTGCGTCCCAGCGCCCGCGCGATGGACCGGCCGAGCGACGTCTTGCCGACGCCTGGCGGCCCGACGAGACAGAGAATGGGGCCTTCCATGCGTTCGACGAGCGAGAGCACGCCGATGTAGTCGAGGATGCGATCCTTCACTTCCTCGAGCCCGTAGTGATCCTCGTCGAGGATCCGCCGCGCGTGCGCGACGTCGAGCACGTCGTCGGTCCGCTCGGTCCACGGCAGCGCGACGATCCAGTCTATGAAATTTCGGGCTACCGTCGACTCCGGAGAGAGCGGCGACATCCGGCGCAGCTTGCGCATCTCGCGCATGGCGCGCGCCTTGACCGCCTCCGGGAGCTTGCGAGCCTCGATCTGTCGTTCGAGGTCGCTCGCGTCGTCCGAATCCTCCTCGCCCAGCTCGCGGTGGATGGCCTTGAGCTGCTCGTGAAGGTAGAACTCGCGCTGGTTCTGGAAGAGCGACCCGCGCACCTCCTCGTCGAGCTTTCGCTCGAGACGGAGCAACTCGGCTTCGCTCACCAGGAGCTGGTTCAGGGCGTCGAGCAGCGCGGGAACGTTCGGCGCCTCGAGGAGCGTCTGGCGGACCTCGACCCGAACGGCGAGGTGGGCCGCGATCCCGTATGCCTGTCGCCCGATCGAGTCCGCGCTCTGTACGAGTGCGACGACTTCGTTGGGGATGCGCCGGTGGAGCGAGACGTACTCCTCGAAGAGGGCGAGCACGCGGCGCGACAACACCTGGAGCGCTTCGGGGTCGGCGTCCTCGTCTCCCGTATCGTCGTCGAACGCCGCGCGAAGGTAGCCGGCTGCCGGGATGTATCGCGTCACGCGCGCGCGGCTCACGCCCTCGACGAGGATGCGCGCCGTGCCGTTCGCCTGCCGCGTCGCCTGAACGATTCGTGCGACGACGCCGACGCGATGCAGATCGCTCGCCGCCGGCTCCTCCGTGTCGGCGCTCTTCTGCGCCACGAGGAAGAGCGTCCCGCCGTCAGCGGCCGCCGCTTCGATCGCGTTGAGCGACGCCTGCCGCCCCACGAGGAGCGGCATCGCGACGTACGGGAACACGACGACGTCGCGCAGCGGCAGTACGGCTGCCCGTTGTACCTCGGGCGGCGCACCCGCCTGAGAGCTCGCGGGGGGGCCGGCGGCCGGCGACGACTTGGTGGTGGGGGGCGCGGGAGGCGGGGACGATGCCATGACAAAAAATAGTGTGAGGCGATTGGCTTCGCCTCACACTTTACGCGCGGCCCTCTCTGGCGCGTGATTCGGACGCCGCCCGCGGCGGCGCGTCAGGCCTCTTTCTTCTTCCGCTGCGGCGAGATCTCGAGGAGCGGGGCGGTGCCGTTGAGCACCGAGCTTTCCGTCACCTTGACCTCTTCGACGTCTTCGCGCGTCGGCAGCTCGAACATGACCTCCGTGAGGAGCTCCTCGAGGATGGCGCGCAGTCCGCGGGCGCCCGTGCCGCGCTTGAGTGCCTTCCCGGCCACGGCGCGAAGGGACGAATCCTCGAACGTGAGCTTCACTTCCTCGAGCTCGAACAGCTTGGCGTACTGCTTGGTGAGCGCGTTCTTGGGCTCCTTGAGGATGCGGACCAACGCATCCTCGTCGAGCGCCTCGAGAGCGACCGCGACCGGGAGACGGCCGACGAGCTCAGGTATGAGACCGAAGCGGAGCAGATCGTCCGGCTCGACCTCGGAGAACGGGTTCTTCGCCTGGTGCGGCGTGCGCGTGTCGTCGCCCTTGTTGAAGCCGATCTGACGGCGGCCGGTGCGCGCTTCAATGATCTTCTCGAGACCATCAAATGCCCCGCCGCAGATGAACAGGATGTCCTTCGTGTTGATCTGGATGTATTCCTGCTGCGGGTGCTTGCGGCCGCCCTGGGGCGGCACCGAGGCGACCGTGCCTTCGAGGATCTTGAGCAGCGCCTGCTGCACGCCTTCGCCGGAGACGTCGCGCGTGATACTTGGATTCTCCGACTTCCTCGCAATCTTATCAATCTCGTCGATGTAGACGATGCCCCTCTCGCACTCGGCGACGTTGAAGTCGCCGGCCTGGAGCAGCCGGACGAGGATGTTCTCGACGTCCTCGCCGACGTAGCCGGCTTCGGTGAGCGTCGTTGCGTCGGCGATGGTGAACGGCACGTCGAGGATGCGCGCGAGGGTCTGCGCGAGCAGCGTCTTGCCCACGCCCGTCGGGCCGATGAGCAGGATGTTGGACTTGTCGAGCTCGACGTCGTCGTCGCGGACGGACGACGAGTTGATGCGCTTGTAGTGGTTGTAGACCGCGACCGCCAGCGCCTTCTTGGCCTTTTCCTGCCCGATCACGTACTGATCGAGCGTGTCCTTGATCTCCTGAGGCGTCGGGACCTGAGTGATCGCTTCGGCAACCTCGCGCTCTTCATCCTCGGCGAGGATCTCATTACAGAGCGCGATGCACTCGTTGCAGATGTAGACGGACGGTCCGGAAATGAACTTGCGGACCGAATCCTTCGACTTTCCGCAAAACGAGCAGCGAAGGTGTTTGTCGTGCGACATGACATCTCACTCAGCGGGTGACTTCAGGGAGTCGCGGGGCTCGGGCGTAGGCGCGCGACCGGTGGGAGAAGGAACGGAAAGTCTTGCTGAGAGTTAAGGGCTGAACACGGGTCAAGCAAGAGACGACTCAGCGAGACGAACGTTTTGTGACAGCCGCCGCCACAGGGTACTGCGCTTACTTCGTGACGGCGGCCAGCGTGCTCGGTTCCACGACCTCACCGCGCTGCGTGATGACGTGGTCCACGATGCCGTAGTCTTTCGCTTCCTCGGCCGACAGGTACCGGTCGCGGTCCGTGTCCCGCTCGATGCGCTCGAGCGACTGTCCGGTGTGCTTCGTCCAGAGCTGGTTCAGCTTGCCGCGGAGGTAGAGGATCTCCTTCGCCTGGATCTCGATGTCGGACGCCGATCCGCCGCCCCCCTGCTGTGAGGGTTGGTGAATCATGATTCGCGAATGCGGGAGCGTCGATCGCTTGCCTTTGCGGCCTCCGGCGAGCAGGAAGGCGCCCATGCTCGCGGCGAGCCCCATGCAGATCGTGTTCACCGGCGACTTCATGAACTGCATCGTGTCGTAGATCGCGAGCCCCGCCGACACGCTGCCGCCCGGGGAGTTGATGTAGAGGAAGATGTCGCGATCCGGGTTGTCGGCCTCGAGGAACAACATCTGCGCGATGACGATGTTCGCGACGTCGTCGTTGACCGGCGTGCCGAGGAAGATGATGCGGTCCATCAGCAGACGGCTGAAGATGTCGTAGCTCCGCTCGCCGCGCGGCGAGCGCTCGATCACATACGGCGGATAGATGGTGGCCATGAGGGCGATGTCTGTGGTGTCGGGTGAGGATTAGGCGACTTCGTTTCGTTCAAGGAGCCAGGCGAACACTTTGTCTTCGGTGACGCTCTGCTCGATCTCGCGCAGCCGGCCGGCCTTCTGCAGCGACGCGTACACCTGGCCCGGATCGGCCCCGCGCTTGGCGGCGACGTCGGCGACACGTTCGTCGATGTCGGCCTCCGTGGCCTTGAGCCCTTCCGTTTCGGCGATCGCGTCGATGATCAAGTCGCGGCGCACCTGACGCTCGGCGACCGGGCGGAACTCGGAGCGGAACTTGTCGCGATCCGCGTCGGGCACCTGGTACGCCTGCGCGTAGCCGTCGATGAGCTGCGCGACCCAACTGGGCGGAACGTCGAACGGATTGGCGGCCGACAGCTGATCGACGAGCTGCTGACGCACGCCGGCGTCGGCGTCGCGAGTCGCGTGATCCTCGAGGTCTTTACGGACGGTGGTCTGTAGAGCAGCGAGGGACTCGAAATCCCCGACGCCGCGCGCGAACGCGTCGTCGAGCGCCGGAAGGGTCTTTCGCTTCACCTCGAGCAGGTGCAGGCGGACAGGCTTCGTCTTCCCGCGCTGCGCTTCGTCCGGAAAGTCGTCGGGCCAGCGGACCGCCTTTTCGAGCGTCTCGCCCGACTTGAGCTGCATGATCAGCTCTTCGACCCCGGCGATCGCCTGGCCGGAGCCGAGGACCAGCGGGTACTCGCTCGGCTCCGGGAAAGAGCCACCTTCGTCGGCCGTGCTGAGCTCCACGCGGACCATGTCGCCGGGCGACGGACGCTCCTCGACCGGACTCCACGTGGCTTTCTGTTCGCGAATCTGCTCGATCTGGTCGCGAACCGCTTCGTCCGTGACCTCGGGCCGCGTGCGGCTGACGCGGAACCCCTGCGTGCGCGCCAGCGCGACTTCGGGCCGCACCTCGACGTGAAGCTCGAAGCTGAGCGGCTGCCCCTCCTCGAACTTGAGATCGTGGACGTGCGGCTGCGACGCCACCTTGAATTTTTCGCGGTCGAGGACTTCCTGAAACGCTTCTTGGACGAGCGACTCGATCACCTGCTGTCGAATCGCGTCCTTGAAGCGCTTCTTGATCATCGCCGGCGGCGCCTTGCCGGGACGAAACCCTGGGAGCCGTGCGCCCGTCGCGTATCGTCGCGCCGCGCGGTCCTCGGCGTCGCGGACGGTCTCGATCGGCACCCGAACTTCGATCAGCCGCTCCAGGCCGTCGGTCTTCTTCGGGGTGATCTCGATGTTCATGCGCGAAAGCTAGCGGGGGCGTGCCGCCAGAGGGGAGGAGTCGGGTCCCGTGACGAGCGATACGGAAGCCGTCTCGCGCGCGCCGTACCGATTGCGTGTTCCCAGTCGTTACCGTTGAGGTCAGCAACCGCGTCACGTCTCCCCCAACTCCCATTTTCGATGCGATTCGCCTGATGCGACTCACCCGTGTCGCTGCCGCCGCGCTCGCCGCGGTCTTCCTCCATTCGTTCGCGGATTTCCTCGGCGCGCAGGCGCCGGCCACGCGTGGTCGCGTTCCGATCCCGACGCAGACCTACATCGGTTTCAATCCACTCGGCGTTCCGGCCAACGTGTTCACGCTCGAGCTCGAGAACGCGGTGACGTCGGGGATCACGGTCGGGGCGGTCGGGTCGTACATCGACTTCGACAAGTCGCGCTACGCGACCGCCGACTTCAAGGTGCGATACTATCCGGGCGAGGTCGTGCTGCGCGGCTTCGCGGTTGGCATTAGCGCGGGCGCCACTCGGTACTCGCACGTGCTCAGCGACGGGGTGCGACAGTCGCTGTCCGCGCCGACCGCGGGCATTCTGCTCGATTACAACTGGCTGCTGGGACGAAGCGAACGATTTCTCGTCGGCACCGGTATCGGCGCGAAGCGGATTCTCGCGTCGGAGAGCGAACGCCAGCGGGCCCACGTGGATTATGCAACGGTCACGACGCGCCTGATCCTCGGTTTCGCGTTCTAGAAGCCGATTTCGTTATCTTCCACTCTTCGGCGAGGGTGGCGGAATTGGCAGACGCACCAGACTTAGGATCTGGCGCCGAAAGGCTTGGGGGTTCGAGTCCCCCCCTTCGCATCCACCTCAGCGCGGAGCGGTACGTGCGGCGAATTGCGATGCTGCTGGTCCCCATAATGCTGGGCGCGTGCCTCTCGACCGACAGCTCATTGAGCCTCGATCCGACCGACACCAACGTCGCTGGATCGTTCGCCCTGTCGACGATCAACGGGGGCCCTCTCCCGGTCATCGCGACCGTGACGGCGACGCAGGAGTTCGACCTCGCCTCCGACACCGTGGCGATCACGTCGACCGGTACATGGAATGAGGTCAGCGTGTACGCCGTCACCTTGCTCGCCGACGGGACCAAATCAACGATGGTGACGAACATCGGCGGCACCTACACGATCGCCCAACAGCAGATCAACTTCGTGCAGTCGAGCGGGGGCGGTTCGGTTTCTTTCGCCGGCTCCGTCAAAGGAAGCGTCCTGACCATTCTGTTCGGCGGAAGCCAGTTCCTGTACAACCGATCACCGTAGTTCCGGCTTCGCGCCGGACCGGGCGAATCCCCGTATTCTGCTAGGGATTTCCGCAGATTGCGCGACGTTGCTGACAGATCACCTGCGACCGGGAGCCGACCAAACGGCTCCCGTTTTCTTGTCTTCGACGGTGCCGGCGGCACATCCCCTTTGGGGACAAAGACATACAGATCTGTAAGATTTTCCGTTTCTCCGGCCTGATCGCGCGCGTCCACTAGCGAGCCCGGTGGTCAGCCTCTTGCCCCCTGGGCAGTACACAGAACCTGGTCGAGTCGCGGCAGAAGCGCGGGGGCAACCGCAGCAAGGCCGCTGGTTAGCGACGCAGCTAAACACTTCACCGGAGTTGAACATCATGCGGAAGTTGGCCTTTGCAGGCGCCGCAGCCTGCGCAGTTGCAATCAGTGCCCAAATCGCGGCAGCGCAGACCGGCACCTGTTCCATCAATTCGACGGCTGCCAGCCCGGCACCGTGCGCCGTGACCTCGACGCACAGCCTCACGATCCCGTCGCTGCTCACGCTGAACATGAGCGGCTTCACCGGGCCCGGGACGGCGATGACCCTGAACGCGCCGACGACGATGGCGGACTACACGTCGAGCACGATTCAGATGCCGACGACCGGTCCGTCGTTCACCGTTTCGGCGAACCGGAACTGGAAGGTTCAGATCAGCGCGGCGACCGCGGCGTTTGCCGGCCCGTATGCCAAGCCCGCGGGCGACCTCCAGTGGTCCAACGTGAACGGCAGCGGCTACGCGGCCCTCACCACCACCCCGGTCGACATGACCTCCGGTACTCCGACGACGTTGAGCGCGGCGACCGGTGTCTTCTACAAGACGAGTTACAACATCGCGACGGACGTCCCGGGCTCCTACAGCCTCGACGTCAAGTTCACGCTCGTCGCTCCGTAATTACCTCCGGAGCGGGGGAATGCGTTCTCGTGTGACACGCATAGCGCGCCGGCCGGGGCTCATCGCCCTCGCCGGCGCGCTCGTCGCGCTCCCCAGCATGCTGAGCGCGCAGGTGGCCGTCGACGAGCTCGAGTTGCACGTCTCGGCGCGGCCGGGCGGCACGTCGACCACCACGACTTTTCACGCAGCCAATCGCGGCATCACGCCCGCCAACGCGACGATCACAATTCAGGATTGGGATCGCAGCGATACGGGTGAGAACCGCTACTACTCGACCGGAACGCTGCCGACGTCGTGCGGCAGCCACGTGAGCGTCTTCCCGTCTGTGCTTCAGCTCGCGCCCCGGTCGGTGCAAACGATCCGCGTCACGGTGGACAGCGGCGCGGCCATCGGCCACGGCTGTTACGCCATTCTATTCGTCGACAATCCGCCGCCGCCGAGGACCACGCAGTCGACCGCCGTGCAGTACAGTGTGCGCTACGGCGTGAAGGTCTACGTCGAGCCCGAGACTCCGCTGAGCGCCGAGGTGACCGATGTCGGTGTGAGCGAGCCCAAGGCGAACATCGCGCGCGGCAAATTGAGCGCGCAGGCAGTCGGGCGCGCTCGCCAGCTCGACATCACGTACAAGAATACCGGCGCGCGGCAGACGATGGCCCACGGCGCCGTCGAGATTCGGCGGCCGGACAACTCCGTCGTTTCCAAGATCGACATACCCGAGTTCCCCACGCTTCCCGGCGCGACGAGGCGCCTCGGTGTCGCACTTCCCAATCTCCCTGCGGGGAGATACGTGCTGCTTGCACTCCTCGATTACGAGGGGGCCGAGATCGCCGCTGGGCAGGTGGAACTGGATATCCCGTGACCCGGGGCGCCGCGCGCGCGGCGATCGTCGCCTGCGGACTGGCCGCGATCGGCGCTCGCGCGTCGGCGCTTGGCGCGCAGGCGCAGAACACCACGCTCACCGTCACGGGCGGCTCGACGTCGACGTTCGCCCAGCCCGGGCTGAGCGACTACGTCGCCGGGTTCATCGACGGACCCACGATCGCGTTCGGCGTCTCGTTGACAGGCGGCCCCGCGGGCAAGAGCCACACGGTCTCCGTCGAGATTTGCGCGGCGGCCGCCACGCTCGGCAGCGGCAAGGCGATCTCGAAGCTCATGTGGCAGCCGAGCGACGCGTCGAAGCCGTGGCAGTCGATGACGAGCAGCTGCGCGGGCGCCGTCGACCCGGCCCGCACCATCACGACCGCGACGATGAACAAGGGTGACTCGTTTTCGTCGGGCGTGAAGCTGCGCATGATCTTGGACTGGACCGACACCGCGCCGTCGTACGGAACGACGCTCGCCATGACCGTGAACGTGAGCACGCCGTGAGCCGGCACCCGCGTCGCGTCTCGATCGTTCTCGCGCTGGCCGCCTTCGGGGCGGCCACGGCGCGCGCGCAACAGCCGCGGCCAACGCTGACGGCGAGGATCGCACGCGAAGCGCCAGTGGCGCGAGGGGAGGGCGGGGGGGAGGGGGACTCTACGCGGCGAGATCCAGGCGACGAGCGCGAAGTGACCGGCGTGGTCGTCGCCGCGGCTGTACCTCGATCGTATCGAGTGGTGAACGTTCCGGTGCCCTCGGAGCTCGCGGGCGCGAGCAAGATCACGTACGAGGTGGTCGCGAGCGGCAACGTTCCGCTGCTCGGCACCCGAAGCGGCACGGTCGCTCGAGCGAGCGTCGTGGTGCTCACCGTCGGCGTGCCAGTGTCCGCGCAGGCAGGACTCACGCGGGCCGGGTTCGTGCGATTCAGCGCGGCCGGCAGATCGCCGGTGCGCGCGCCGATCGACATCGCGATCTCGCGCATCGCTCGCATCGATGTGACGCCGACGCAG
This sequence comes from uncultured Gemmatimonadaceae bacterium, assembly GCA_963757185.1. GTDB lineage: Bacteria > Gemmatimonadota > Gemmatimonadetes > Gemmatimonadales > Gemmatimonadaceae > JAQBQB01. The sequence continues at coordinate 317,170 of CAVWQI010000009.1, read as the reverse complement.
TCGATGCGCGGCGCGCAGGCCGGCGACCGCTTGGAGCTCGCGTTTACGATCCTCAACGCCGGAAACCTCCAGGACACGCTCGATCTCGAGATCGACGCGCCCCGCACGTGGAACGCGCGATTGGTAGGCGCGCCGACGCTCGTGTTGGCGCGCGGCGAGTCGATCGAGCGATCGGTGACGGCCGCCATTCCGCTGGTTGCTGATCTCGGCGACGTCGCGGTGACGATGATCGCTCGAAGCCGTTCGGGTGAACGCGCCGTCGCGTCGGCGATCGTCGAGGTGACGGACCCTTTGCACAGCGGCCGCCGCCCCGGCCCTGTCGTCACGCTCGGCGCGGGCTCGGTGATGAGTGCTGGTCTGCCGAGTCGGTCGGTCGAATCGCTGGCGATCGATGGTCCGTTGACCGACGCCCTCAGCGTGAGCGGACGCTTCTCGACGCCGACGCCGAATGACTTGGTGAATGGGCGCGCGCTCTCGTCGCTCGGGTACAATTCGCAGTCGAACTTCCTCGCCATGAACGCGCCGAATTGGGGCGCGACGCTCGGCACCACCGGCGTGAGCCTCGGCGATCTCGGCGGGCAGAACGTGTTCGGGCGCGGAGGTTCGATGCGAATCGGCGCGGCCGACGAGCAGTTGCAGTTTCTCGCCGCCGCGCCGCTCGTCGCGGAAGGCACCTGGAACAGACCGACGCTGATCGCGGCGGGAGCGCAGCAGCAACTCGGCTCCAGCATGCTCACCGCGTTCTTCTCGCACCTGCGCGATTCGACGTACCTGGTGCGCAGCGTCGACGCCGGCGGCGTGTTGCTCGAGACGCAGCCGTGGGCGAATGCATTCGCGTCCGGGGCGGTCGCCAGCCGCTCGTACGCCGACGGCAGCGGCGTCGGCGCCGAGGCCGACTTCCGGGGTCCGGTCGCGGGAGGCGATCTCGCCTTTCGCGCCGTCCACGCGCCCGGCGGAACGGTCGCCTTTGCTCCAGCTCGCGACGTGCTCACGGTCGGCGTCGACCGCGCGCTGGGGCGGGTGCGCACGAACTTCAACTACTGGTCTACGCAGGACGGCGATGCGCGACGCTCGTCGATCGGCTCGACGGGTTGGTCGCTCTCGCCAACCTACGACCTCTTCTCCACGTTCACGCTGGGCGCGAACGTGATGCACTCCGACGTCACGTCGCGCGACTCGCTCGGCGGATTCGGATCGACGCAGGTCGACTATGGAGTGAGAGCGCGCTTTCTGGCGGGCGGCTTCGACATCGGCGCCGACACACGGTTGACGAACGTGGCTCAGAGCGTCGCCGACTCGATCGTCTCCATCGAGGACGGCCACTCGGAGCGGGTGGTCAACCAGTTGCGCGTCGACCACGTCGGAGCGCGCGGTGTGATCGGGGTCGGCGGATCGATCGAGACGGCGAGCTTCGGGACGAGCTCGACGCCGCCTCAATCGAGCTGGGGCGCGCACCTCGAGCGCTTCCAGTTCTGGCCGCGATTCCCGCGCTGGACGGTGAGCGGCGCCGCGCAGCACCTGCAATACGGCGAAGTGAGCACGATGACGTCGCGCGCCGAGCTCAACGTCGACGTCTTCAGCTCGCTGCGGATCGCGCTCGGCGCGGAGCGCGGCACCGCGCGCGACCAGTTCGGGGCTCTGCACACGATGATCACGCTCAAGGTCGAGCGCGCGTCGAGCATCAGCGCGTTCGACCGCCGCCAGGAAACCGGCGTCGTGTTTCAGGACCGCAACGCCAACGGCGTTCGCGATCCGGGGGAGCCCGGGGTTCCGGGCATCGTCGTACACCGCGGCCCGGAGACGGCGGTCACCGACGCCAATGGTGAGTTCCGGATGACCAGCGGGTCATCGGCGCGCGCCGACGTAGATGACCGATCGCTGCCAAAGGGCTGGCAACAGAGTCCGCGGCTTCTCGACCGGGCGAGCGATCCTCTCGTGCTTGGCGTCATTCCGATTACCGCGCTCGACGTGCGAATCGACGTCGCGCCGCTGGCCGATGGGACGGTGCCTTCGGTGCGCGTCGGAGCGGCCACGCTCGCGTTGCGCGATTCGACGGGGCGCGACTGGGTCGCGCGCGCCGACGCATCGCAGCATGCGTCGTTCGACGCGTTACCCGCGGGGCGCTACACGCTGACGATGGAGCTCGATGGATCGAGCGAGCCGCTCCTGATCGATCCCATTCCGACGATCGAGATCGGAGCGACGCCGGGGCGACAGCGCGTCGTCGTGACTGTCAGGACGCGGCCCATTCGCATCTTCAAGACGAAGCAGCAGACCGAAAAGCGCGGCAACGACGGGAGCGCGCCATGAGTCCCGGCGCACGCGATCGCGCGTCGGCTCTAGTGCGCTTTGTGGTCGCGTCGCTCGCGATCTGGGCGGCGCTCGCGCTGTCGACGGCCGCAGTCGCCGCGCAGACCGTGCTCACGTGCAGCGTATCGGGGCAGTCGGGCAAATGCGCTCCGACGGTGACGCTCGATCAGCCCGCGACGATGATAAACCCGGCGTTGCTGCAACTCACGGTTTCGCCGACGGCGTCGACGTACACCGCCGCCACGACGGACATGGATCGGGTTACGGGGCTTGCGACGTTCACGCCCATCTCGCTCACCGTGCAAGCCAATCGCGCCTGGACGATTCAGGTTAGCGGCAACGCGGCGTTCTGGACGGCCAGCGGAGGGGCGTGGGGCAGCAAGCCCGTGAGCGATTTGATCTGGAGTCTTTCGCCCGCAGGGGCGACGACCGCGATGTCGACGACGGCGTCGACGCTGACGACGGGATCGCCCGGCCCCGGTTCGCCGGGCGTGTCCGTCTACATGCGCCCAGTCGCGCATTGGGCGACTGACAAGCCGGGCAGCTACTCGATGACGGTGACGTTCACCATGACCACGCCGTAAGACGGCTCGACAGCTGGACAGCAAGAAAAAAGAGGGGAGCCCTGACGGGCTCCCCTCTTTCATTCGGGTTCAGAATTCTGTTATGGAACCTGGATGCTGACGATGCGCGTCGGGCAGCTGCCCACTCTCGGATCCGGGTTCGCGCACACCTTGAACTGAACGACGTCACCCGTCTTGAGCGGGGCCACGGCCGCCTGAAGATCCTCGGCGGTGTGAATGTCGCGCTGCGACGGCGCCATCTCCTTCAGAATGATGTCGCTCTGAAAGAGACTGCGGAACGCCGGGCCGCGGCCGCTGACCGCGCTGACGTACAGCCCCGATCGATACTGCTGCTGGAGCCGGCTTTCCTGCAGGAAATCCTGGGGAATCACATCCACCGTGACGCCGAGCTTGTCGTTCTGCTTGCCGGTGGACGCTGTAGGACGCACCGGTGCCGAGTTCTCCTCGTCATTCGCGGCGACCTTCGTGTCCGTCGGCGGCTCGGCGAGCTTGACCTTGAAGTCCTTCTTCTCGCCGTAGCGAATGACCTCGAGATCGACGACGTCGCCTGGCTTGTGGCCGCGGATGATGCGCTGGAGCGTGCTCACCTGGTCCACGGGCTTGCCGTCGGCCGTGACGATCACGTCGCCGATCTGGATGCCGGCCTTCTCGGCGGGGCTGTCCTTCGGCGGGTTGAAATCGCCGACGAGCGCGCCACCGACCTGAGCGAGTCGCGCTGCCTTCGCATCGGCCGGGCTCACCTCGCCCAGAACGACGCCTACGACGGCGCGGCGCACCTTGCCGTACTTCACGAGATCATCCATCACCTGCTTGGCGAGCGTGATCGGGATCGCGAAGCCGTAGCCTTCGTATCGGCCCGTGCCGCTCGCGATCGCGCTGTTGATGCCGATCACTTCGCCGCGAATGTTGAGCAGCGGCCCACCGGAATTGCCGGGGTTGATCGCCGCGTCCGTCTGGATGTAGTCCGTGATCGCGTACGGATTCTGTCCGTTCGGGTTGAGCAGCCCCTGCGCCTTGCGGCCCTTGGCGCTCACGATGCCCGCCGTGACGGTGAAGTCGAGCGTCAGCGGATTCCCGATGGCGAGCACCCACTGCCCGACGCGCGACTTCGCGTCATCGCCGAGCGAGACCGTCGGCAGGTTGTTGCCCGCGTCGATCTTGATGACGGCGACGTCGGTCGTCGAATCGCGGCCGACCACCTTGGCCGGGAAGACGCGCTTGTCGAACAGCGTGACGTTCACGCGGTCCGCGTCGGCGACGACGTGGTTGTTGGTGAGGATGTATCCATCCTCGGAGACGATGAAGCCGGAGCCGCTCGCCTCTTCCGGTGTGTCGTCCGGCTGCGCGTTGGGCCCCTCGAACTGGCGGAAGAACTGCTCCATTCCGGGCGGGAGCTGTCCCTGGCCCTGTCCGCGGGGGACGACTCTTCGCGTGACCGGTCTGGCCTTGGCGAACTTCTCGATGTCGATCGAAACAACCGCGGGTCGCGCGTGGTCAGCGACGGCCTCGAACGCCGACTCGAGGTCGACGGCCGGAGCGACTTGCGACGCGCTGGGCTTCGTTGCGTTCGTCGAGCCGACGCGCCCCTGCGCCCAACTGAAATGCGTAAGGTCGAAGCCCGACGCAAAGATCAGCCCGCAGAAGAACGCCACCACGACGGCGGCACTGAAACGTGCGCGAGAGAAACGACTGGTCATAAGGCAGATCTACCTGCGTGAAATGAGTGTGATATCGGTCGTACCCGCCGAGGCCGTGCAAGTTTCGAGCGCCCTCGGCTGCTCAGGTCGGCCCTTCGTCCTATGACACGGATGACCGGCTCGAGGTTTCTCCGCGAGCCGGCCATCACAAAAACTTTACGGCTGAGAGCTACTTCTTGCTCTCGTCGACGATCTCATAGTCCGCTTCGACGACGTCTTCCTGCGGCTTCCCGCCCGTCGAAGTTGACCCGGTCGGTCCCGGCTCGCCACCCTGACCGCCCTGGCCGCCCGGCGTACCGCCCGGCGGGGCCTGGTTCTGAGCGTAGAACGACTGGCCGGCTTCGCTGTAGGCCTTGCTCAGCTCTTCTTGCGCCGCGCGAATCTCGTTCGTGTCGTCGCCGCGGATTGCCTTGCGCGCGCGCTCGACCGCCGCGTCGAGCTTCGTCTTGAGCTCGGCGGGCAAGCGCTCCGACCACTCTTTCGCGTTCTTTTCGACTTCGTACGTCATGCTGTCGAGCCGGTTGCGGGCGTCGATCTCCTCGCGGCGCTTCTTGTCGTCCGTCGCGTTCTTCTCGGCGTCCTTCACCATGCGATCGATGTCGGAGTCGGAGAGACCGCTCGACGCTTCGATGCGGATCTTCTGCTCCTTGCTGGTTGCCTTGTCCTTCGCCGACACGTGCAGGATGCCGTTCGCGTCGATGTCGAACGTGACCTCGATCTGCGGCATGCCGCGCGGAGCGGGTGGAATTCCGGTGAGCTGGAACTTTCCGATCGTGCGGTTGTCGCGCGCCATGTCGCGCTCGCCCTGCAGCACGTGAATCTCGACGGTCGTCTGATTGTCGTCGGCTGTGGAGAACGTCTCCGACTTTTTCGTCGGGATCGTCGTGTTGCGCGGAATGAGGACGGTCGTGACGCCGCCGAGCGTCTCGATGCCGAGTGAGAGCGGCGTGACGTCGAGCAGCAGCACGTCCTTTTGCTCGCCGGTGAGCACCGCGCCCTGGATCGCCGCGCCGATCGCCACGACCTCGTCCGGATTCACCGAGCGATTCGGCTCTTTGCCGAAGTAGTCCTTCACCACCGTCTGGATCTTGGGCATGCGCGTCGAACCGCCGACGAGAATGACCTCGTCGATGTCCTTGGGCTCGAGTCCGGCGTCCTTGAGCGCCTTCTTCATCGGCTCGATCGTGCGCTGCACGAGGTCGTCGACCAGCTGCTCGAGCTTGGCGCGCGTGAGCGTGTAGTTGAGATGCTTGGGTCCGCTCTGATCCGCCGTGATGAACGGGAGGTTGATGTCCGTCGACATCGTGCTCGACAGTTCCATCTTTGCCTTCTCCGCCGCTTCCTTGAGGCGCTGGAGCGCCATCGGATCCTTGGAGAGGTCGATGCCCTGGTCACGCTTGAACTCGCCGACGATCCAGTCGATGACGCGCTGGTCGAAGTCGTCGCCGCCAAGGTGCGTATCGCCGTTCGTGGATTTCACCTCGAACTGGCGGGAGCCCTCGACGTCATAGAGCTCGAGCACCGAGATGTCGTAGGTGCCGCCGCCCAAGTCGAAGACCGCGACCTTCTCATCTTTCTTCTTGTCCAGTCCGTAGGCGAGTGCGGCGGCCGTGGGCTCGTTGATGATGCGCAGGACGTCGAGCCCGGCAATTTTACCAGCGTCCTTTGTGGCTTGCCTCTGTGCGTCGTTGAAGTAGGCGGGAACGGTGACGACGGCCTTCGACACCGAGTGGCCGAGGTAGTCCTCGGCCGTCTGCTTCATCTTTTGCAGAATCATCGCCGAGACCTCGGGCGCCGTGTAGCGCTTGCCCTGGACTTCGACGGTGGCGAGATCGCCCTGTCCCGCCACAACCTTATAGGGAACGCGCTTGATCTCGTCGGGGACTTCACTCATCCTGCGGCCCATGAATCGCTTGATCGAAAAGACCGTGTTCTGCGGGTTGGTCACCGCCTGACGTTTGGCGACCTGGCCGACGAGACGCTCGCCGTCCTTCGTGAAGCCGACGACCGACGGCGTGGTCCGACCGCCTTCCGCGTTCGGGATCACGACCGGATCTCCGCCTTCCATGACCGCGACGACGGAGTTCGTCGTTCCGAGATCGATTCCAATGACTTTGTCGGCCATTGCTTCCTCTTCGAGTACCGGGTTGTGGCAGGCCAAAAGTCCCCTGCCTTGAACGCGGTGGTTGAAGGCAAATGCGGGACCCGGTTCCTACGCCAACTTGGCAGGGCTCTCGCAATGGCGAGTGAATGGCGACGGCAGCTGGCTGTCAGACCGTCGTGCCACGCCGGCTCTCGCTCCAGTTCAGGCACATGATTCCGATCTCAGACGAAAACCCGACCCTCCGAACGCCCGTGATGACCTGGCTCATCCTGGGCGCCATCTTCGCCGTCTGGTTCGTGGTGCAGGGGGGCGGTCTCCCGGGCGGCGACATTCAACTCGCGAAGAGCGTCTGCAATCTGGGGATGGTGCCCGGAGAGCTGACCGGTCGCGTTCCGGTCGGAACCGGGTTCTGGATCATACCCGGACAAATGGCGTGCGTCGTCGACCACGATCGGATCAACATCCTCACCCCGCTGACTTCGATGTTTCTCCACGGCGGGTGGGGACACATCCTCGGCAACGCGATCTTCCTGTGGGTGTTCGGCAACAACGTCGAGGACAGTATGGGACCGGGACGCTTCCTGGTCTTCTACCTCATCTGCGGTCTCGTCGCCGCCGCGACGCAAGTCCTTCTCAACCCGACGTCCGCCGCCCCGACGGTCGGGGCATCGGGGGCCATCTCCGGCGTCCTCGGAGCGTACCTGATCATGTACCCGCGCGTGCGGGTCCACATGCTCTTCATCTTCATCATCTTCTTCAAGGTCTTCCGGATCCCGGCATGGATCGTCCTGCTCTACTGGTTCGGGATCCAGGTCGTGACCGCGTACATGACGCCGCTACAACCCGACGTATCGAGCGGGGTCGCGGTCTGGGCGCACATCGGCGGCTTCATCTCCGGCATGCTGCTGATCAAGCTGTTCGAGAAGCCCGACCTGGTGGCCGAGCGAAATCGGATTCGGAGCGAACAGCAGTGGACGCTGCGCAGCGCCTGACCGACCCGATTTTCGCGCGGGTTGGCGGGGTTTCCCCGAAGCGGTAACTTCGGGGCGGAAGGTCGGGTCGTGACGCGCCCGTTACACGACCACGGACCGATCCCGCCCACCCCACCACCGCCAACTCGGAGACTCATGCTCGGCCGCCTGCTCCCTCGCGACGACGTGTTCTTCGAGCTGTTCGATCAACTGGCTGCTCACCTCGCCACGACGGCGCGCATGCTCGACACGCTGCTCGGGGATGCCGCACACGTCCACGACCACGTGAGGGCGATCAAGGACGTCGAGCACAAGGCCGACCTCCTGACCGCGACGGTGAATCAGCGCATCGACAAGAGCTTCATCACGCCGATCGACCGCGAGGACATTCACATGCTCGCGACGCGCCTCGACGACGTGATCGACCTGATCGACGGCGTCGCTCGTCGTTTCGAGATGCTGCACATCAGCGAGGTGCTTCCCCCCGCGCGGCAGTTGAGCGGCGTGCTGGTCCGCGCCGCGACCGAAATCCAGGTCGCGGTTTCGGAGATGCGGAAACCGCCGACCGTCAATCAGGCCGTCGGGCTGATCAAGCACCTCGAGGAAGAGGGCGACGCCATTTACCACGAGGCGATGGGTGCGTTGTTCGCCGGCAACCCGAACCCGCTCGACGTGCTCAAGTGGAAGGACGTGTACGACACGCTCGAGGGGGCCATCGACAGCTGCATGGGCGTGGCGCAGGTCCTCCAGAGCATCTCGTTGAAAAACGGATGACGCGTCCTCCCGGGATCCAGTGATCGGCTACGTCGTCGCGATCATCGTGATCGCGCTCGTCTTCGATTTCAGCAACGGCTTCCACGATTCGGCGAACTCCATCGCCACCATCGTCGGAACGCGGGTGCTCAGTCCGCTCGCCGCAGTCTTTTGGGCGGCCATTTTCAACTTCGCGGCCGCATTCACGGGCTCACTCGCCGTCGCCAAGGCGGTCGGTGGCGGAATGATCGAGCAGAGCATCGTCAATCCGAACGTGATTCTCGCCGGGCTTCTCGGCGCCATCGCGTGGAACATCATCACCTGGTACTTCGGCATTCCATCGAGCTCGTCGCATGCGCTGATCGGCGGCTACGCCGGCGCCGCGGTGGCGCGGGCGGGTCTGGCGGCGATCACGTGGGGCACGAAGTGGATTCAGACGCTCTCGTTCATCGTCGTGTCTCCGCTGCTCGGCATGCTCGCGGGCTACCTGTTCATGGTCCTGATATTCTGGATCTTCCATCGCGTGTCGGCTTCGCGCGTCGACCGGTTTTTCCGCTCGGCACAGCTGGCCAGCTCGGCGCTGCTGTCGTATTCGCACGGCGGGAACGACGCGCAGAAAACCATGGGTGTCGTGGTCGGACTGCTCGTGTCCGTCCACGGAACGTTCGCCAACCAGACCGGTTGGCTGCACGCGCTCTACCTGCCGAACAACGACACCGTGCCGCACTGGCTCGAGCTCGGCGCGTACACCGCGATCTCGCTCGGTACTCTTTTCGGCGGCTGGCGCATCGTCCACACGATGGGGCAGCGAATCACCAAGCTGCGCCCGGTGAGCGGCTTCTGCGCCGAGACCGGAGGCGCCACGGCGATCCTCATCGCGACGCACTTCGGGATTCCGGTGAGCACGACCCACACGATCACCGGCGCGATCGTCGGCGTCGGTGCGACGCAGCGCGCGTCGGCGGTTCGTTGGGGTATCGCCGGGCGAATCGTATGGGCCTGGGTGCTTACGATACCGGCCTCGGCCGGCATGGCGGCCGTCCTCTACCTGGCCCTCGCGCAGTTCGTGAGGCTGTAGAGCCCGCGAGTCGGCTTCGCGCCGTAAGTCAAGCGTCAGCAATGAATTAGGACAACGTTTGGCGCCCTCGGGTCACCGCCGTGACCACTCACACTGCTCGGTCCGAATGTTGCCAGTAGGTTTTCAACATCCGGAATCGTGACCCCAACGTGACGATCAACATCACGAAGCCCTCTGGCCGCCAATGGCTGGAGCGCCGTAAGTACACAGGGGGGCGGCAGCCAAGCGCCCTCCTTTTTCGTCCCGCGCTGAACCCATGATCGACGTTCGTCCCGCCTCGCTGTACCTCAATCGCGAACTGAGCTGGTTGGCGTTCAACGCGCGTGTGCTGCAACAGGCACTCGACCCGCGAGTGCCCCTGCTCGAGCGCGTCAAGTTTCTGGCGATCTTCAGCGCGAACCTCGACGAGTTCTACATGGTCCGCGTCGCGGGACTGCGGCGTCAGGTCGCGGCCGGGGTCGTTCTGACGCCTCCGGACGGTCTCACTCCGCAGGAGCAGCTCGACGCGATCGACGCTGAGGTCGCGCGATTGAGCGCGATGCAGCGCGGCTGTCTCACATCGCTTCTCGACGAGGCTGCCCGGCACGACATCCGTTTGCTCGGCGTGCGAGATCTCACCGCGGCCGAGTGGGGGGAGATCGACGAGTACTTCGAGTCGCAGATCTTCCCCGTGTTGACTCCGCTTGCCGTCGACCCCGGGCACCCGTTCCCGTACATCTCGAATCTCTCGCTCTCGCTCGCCGTGGAGATTCGCGACCCGGACACGGGCGCGATTCGCTTCGCGCGAGTGAAGGTGCCGAAGAGCCTGCCGCGCTGGATTCCGGTGCGCGCGCGTCCGAACCACTTCGTGCCGCTCGAGCAGGTGATCGGCGCGAACCTCACGGCGCTCTTCTCGGGCATGGAAGTCGTCGCGTCGTATGTCTTTCGAATCACCAGGTATTCCGACCTCGACATTCCTGTCGAGGAGCCCGAAGACTTGCTCGCGACGATCGAAGAGCAGGTGTTCCAGCGGCGTTTCGGCGAGGTCGTCCGCGTCGAAGTTCAGGACGACATGCCGGCCCATCTGCGAGCGCTTCTTCTCGAGGAGTTGAGAGAAGACGACGTCGCCGAGAGCGGGCGCCTCAACGAGCGCGACATCGTCGACGCAGGGCGCCTGCTCGACTTGAGCGATCTGAGCAGCCTCGCGACGCTCGACCTTCCGGCGCTGCGCGACGTTCCGTTCGTGGGCGCGACGCCGCCGGAGCTTCGCGACGCAGAGCGCAACATCTTCGACGTCATCCGGGAGGGGGACCTGCTGGTCCACCATCCGTTCGACTCGTTCGGATCGTCGGTCGAGCGTCTGCTCAAGGAAGCGGCGCGCGACGATCAGGTGCTAGCGATCAAAGTCACGCTCTACCGCACGACGGGCGACACGGCCGTGGTCGCGGCGCTGGTCGAAGCGGCACAGCGGGGCAAGCAGGTGGCCGTCATCGTGGAGCTCAAGGCGCGCTTCGACGAGGCGAACAACATCACGTGGGCGCGGCAGCTCGAGGACGCGGGCGTTCACGTCGCGTTCGGGTCCGCCACGCTCAAGACGCACGCGAAGACGGCGCTCGTCGTACGGCGAGAAGTGGACGGCATTCGTCGCTACATCCACCTCGGAACCGGCAACTACAACTCGCGCACCGCCAGGCTCTACACCGACGTCGGTCTGCTCACCTGCAGTCCGTCGATCGGCGCCGACGTGAGCGACCTGTTCAACTCGCTCACGGGTTATTCGCGCCAGCGGTTGTATCGGAAACTTCTCGTCGCGCCGGTCAACATGCGGGCGCGCTTCCTCGAGCTCATCGCACGCGAGGCCGAGCACGCCGCGGCCGGCCGCCCGGCGCGTATCGTCGGTAAGATGAACGCGCTCGTCGACGCCGACACGATCGACGCGCTCTATCGCGCTTCGCAGGCGGGGGTCGAAATCGACCTCATCGTCCGCGGAATCTGCTGCCTGCGCCCCGGGATTCCTGGCGTGAGCGAGAACATCCGCGTCGTGAGCATCGTCGGCCGCTTCCTCGAGCATTCGCGTCTCTGGCAGTTCACCAACGGCGGCGAAGAGGAGTTCTACCTCGGCTCGGCGGATTGGATGCCGCGCAACTTCGACCGCCGCGTGGAAGCCGTCGCGCCGATCGAGACGCCAGCGGTGCACGACCGCGTGCGGACGCTACTACGCACGTACCTCGACGACGAGCGCATGGCGTGGGACCTCGGACCGGACGGTACGTGGACGCAGCGCAACCCGGCGAGCACGGCGCGGCCATCTCACGAGGTGCTGATCAGGCAGCCGTGGGGAGTTCCGCACGAGTCGGCGCATGCGCGGGAGATTCCGGCGGCGGAGAGACAGGGAGAGCGGACGCCGGTTCTCGGAGACTGAGTTTGGGCGGGTTGGTCTCGCCGGCCCGCGATTTCAGTCCAGCATCGAGCGTCGAGCATCGAGTTCGCGAGATGCCGGAACTGCTTTGGATCTGTCTCACCAGAATGGCATCGCCGGCCCGGCCCAGGCCTCAGGACTGCCTGAACTGAGTCTATTCGAGCTCTTCCCCGCCAAGGCTGTCCGACGACAGCACATGTCCGTCCGGCGCGACGATCTCCACCGCCGTTCCCGCGACCGCCGCGAGGAGTCCGGACTTTCGGTGCGCGCCCCACATCTCGAGACGCATCGCGCCCCGCGGCCGCGGCGACGCGGGCACCGGCGTGATGCGAATTGCGCGCTGTGTCCAGCGCACCTTGACCCCGGCGACCGCGCTCACGTGGCCGCGGTCGAGGCCGTCCGCGATGCGAAGGATCGCCGACAAGCGGCGGATTCGGCGGCGGAGCGTCTTGTCGAGCATGCCGAAGTTGCGATGGCGCCGGCGCGGCTCGGATCCACGGTGATAACGCGACACGTTCGCCACGACCACCTGCTCGGACGGCGGCATGCCAAGCAGGTCGGCGTGGAGCACCAGATGATATGAGTGCTTGTGGTGCCGCTCGTAGCTGATGTGATAGCCGGCGTCGTGTAGCAACGCCGCATCGGAGAGCGCGGCCCGGTCGTCCCGATTGCACCCGAGCCGTTCCCCGAGGGCGTCGAACAGCGCGAGCGCGAGCATCTGCACGTGCGCCGAGTGTGGTTCCTCGGCGTGACAGCGCTGGGCGAAGTCGCCCACCGACCGCGCGCGCGCGTCGCCCGGGTCGGCGATGGTGGGAACGACGCGCGCCGCCTCGAGCAGCAGTCCTTCGCGAATCCCGTAGCGGGACACGACCAACTCGCGCGACTCGAGGCGGCGCAGCACCTCGGCGGCGACAGCGACGCCGGCGACGATGATGTCGGCGCGCTCCGGATTCAGTCCCGGCACCTCTCGTCGCTCGTCCGGCGTCATGTCGGACAGCATGTCGAGGATGTGCTCGAGGTCCGAGCGCGAGATGTGCGCCGCGTGCACCGACCGCGCCGCCGTCAGGATTCCCTGCCGCGCGAGAAAGACTCCCGCGAGGTTGGTGAACGTTCCCCCCGAGCCGATGAGCTGGGCGCCGCGCCAATCGCGCCGCGGCACGTTGGCGCGAATTGCGCCGCTGACGGCCTTTCGGAGCTTGCGGACGCCGCGCGGCGTGACGCCGTGCTCGAAGTATTCCTCCGTCAGTCTGATCGCGCCGAACGGCAGAGACACTAGACGCTCGATGACGCCTTCGGCGCTGAGCGCGAGCTCGGCCGAGCCGCCGCCGATGTCGAGCACGACCGTGCGTCCGACGCCCATGTCGAAGTGCGCGACCGCGCTGCGAAAGCTGAGACGAGCCTCTTCGGGGCCGTCGAGCACGCGCACGCGCAAGCCGGTCACGCGTTGGACTTCGGTGATGAACGCGGCGGCGTTGGTCGCGTCGCGCACGGCACTCGTCGCGACGACGTCGATGCGCGCCGCGCCCAGCTCCTTGGCGAGCGTCGCCATTCGCTCGACGGCTTCGATCGCCGCCCGGATCGCGAGGTCGGAGAGGCGGCCGTTCGCGGCGAGTCCCGTCGCGAGTCTCGGCGCGGCCTTCATCTCGTCGACGACCTGAATTGTGCCGTCGGTGGAAACGTCGGCCACGATCTGGCGAATCGAATTCGATCCGATGTCGATCGCGGCGACGCGCCGGTGTCCCGGCGCGACCGCGCGTCTTTGTGGGCGATCACCGCGCCCGACCGGGATAGTCACGGACAAGCGAGTGCCTCCTACGCTTGGGTGAGCTGTCGTCGACCGCGCGTCGTCGCGGACGCTACACGCTTACGAATATATGTTGGAACCGGCGCGGGAGTTCAACGCGCGTGCCGCTCGGCGTCACGCGTTCGTAACAGGCATCGCCGGAAAATGCACGGTGATTGTCGTTCCCTGACCGACGACGCTCTCGGCTCGCACCGATCCGCCGTGCGCCTCGACGAGGTGGCGCACGATGGCGAGGCCGAGGCCGGTTCCGCCTTCTTCACGTGCACGACCAGCATCGACCCGATAGAAGCGCTCGAAGATTCTGCCGAGATGTTCGGTCGGGATGCCGCTGCCTGTATCGCGCACGCGCAGCGTCGTGCCGCCACGCGGCGGCGCCTCGGCGCTCACGGTGACGCCGCCGCGGGCGGTGTGGCGCACGGCGTTCTCGATGAGATTTCCGAGCACCTGGCGGAGCGCCGTCGGATCGGCGTCGACGCGCTGCGCGTCGGGCGACGCCTGAAAGCCGAGCGTGAGCCCTTTCGCGTCGGCGGCACGCGCGACGCTGGTGAACACGTCGCTCACGACGCCGGCCAGATCATTCGACACGACGTTCGGCCGCCAGCTTCCCGATTCGTATCGCGACAGGTCGAGCAGGTCGTCGACGATGCGCTGCATGCGCCGCGTGTTGGCTTCGATCGTGTCGAGGAAGCGCTCGCGGTTGTCCGTTGGAAGCTCGCGGTCGCGCAGCGTCTCGGCGAATCCGGCGATGACCGTGAGCGGCGTCTTGAGCTCGTGTGAGACGTTGGCGACGAAGTCGCGGCGGATCGTCTCGAGGCGCCGCCGCGTCGTGAGATCCTGCACGGCGATCACCGCGCCGCCGTCGGGAAGCGGGCGCGCGACGACGAGCAACGTTCGATCGGCGACGCCGATCTCGAGCGGCCCCGCGGCCACTCCCGACATGGCGCCGCGCACCGCGTCGCGGACGAGCCGGTCCTGGGGTAGGAGGTCGGTGGAGAAGGGGACGTTGGGGCGGAGGTCGAGCAGCCGGCGCGCGCTCTCGTTCAACCGCACGACGCTCCCGCGCGCGCTCACCGCGACGATGCCCTCGTCGAGTGAATCGATGACGGCCGAGAGGAGTGCGTCCTCGGCCTGGAGCGCCGACAGCCGCGATGAGAGCTGTTCGGTCATGCGCTGAAGCGCCGCGGCGAGGTCGCCCACTTCGCCCGGCGCGGAGAGAGCGGGGCGGCGGTCGAGGTCTCCGGCCGCGATCGCCGCGGCGACGTCGCGCAACTCGATGATCGGCTGCGACACCGCGCGCGAGAAACCGAACGCGACGATCAGCGTGCCGGCCAGCGCGAGCAACCCGGCGGCGATCACGTCGTCGCGCGCGCCGTTCACGATCGCGCGGAACTTGGCTGTACTGACGGAGACCCGGACGGTCCCGAGCGGATGCTTGATGGCGAGGTAGAACTCGTCGTCGCCGGCCGATGCGCTGCGGCGCCGCGACATGCCGATGCCGTGCTCGCGCGCCTCGGTGACCTCGGGTCGCTTGTAGTGATTCTCGAGCTGTTTCAGGTCGTCGCCGCTGAATTCCGAGTCGCCGACCACCTTGCCGTCCGGACGAATGAGGGTCACGCGCCGGCCGAGCGCGGCGCCCGCCGCGTCGGCGAGCGAATCGTCGTTCATCCCCGGGTGCCATTCGCTGCCGACGAGCCGCGCCTCGCGCTCGAGTTCGGCCTGGGTCTCGCCGGCGAGCCGGTTCGCGAGCCGGTTGCCGGCGATGAGGACG
Organism: uncultured Gemmatimonadaceae bacterium; assembly: GCA_963757185.1. GTDB lineage: Bacteria > Gemmatimonadota > Gemmatimonadetes > Gemmatimonadales > Gemmatimonadaceae > JAQBQB01. The sequence continues at coordinate 301,703 of CAVWQI010000009.1, read as the reverse complement.
ACGACGGCGACGAGCAGTACGACGATGACGAGCGACCCCACCAACAGCCGCTTGGTGAGACTCACGCGCGACGTGCCTGATTGCTCTTGAGTCGGTAGCCGAATCCGCGAACTGTTTCGATCAGGTCACCGGCCTCGCCAAGCTTGGTGCGCAATCGTTGGACGTGCATGTCGACCGTGCGCGTTTGAATGTCGGGCGCGGCTTCCCAGACGGTTTCGAGGAGGTGCGCGCGTCCCTGAACACGACCGCGCCGCTCGGCGAGCGTCAAGAGCAGCTTGTATTCGGTCGGCGTGAGCTCGATCACCCGACCGTCCACGGCCACGCGATGTTCCGCGCGGTCGATCGTCACCGGACCGATGGAGACGACGTCGGACGGCCCGACGCCGCCGGCGCTCATCCGGCGCAGGATCGCGCCGACGCGCAGCACGAGCTCCTGCGGGCTGAAAGGCTTGGTGAGGTAGTCGTCGGCGCCGAGCGCGAGTCCGCGAATGCGGTCCTGTTCTTCGCGTCGCGCCGTGAGCATGAGGACCGCCACGTCGCGCGTCGCCTCGTGCGCCCGCAACTGCTCGAGCACGTCGTAGCCCGACGCGCCGGGCAGCATGAGGTCGAGCACGATTAGCGCGGGGCGTTCCTGTCGGGCCGCGGTCAGCGCTTCGGGTCCGGTGGCCGCGGTGGACACGCGATAGCCCGCTTTCACCAGGTGGTACGCGACGAGGGCGACGATGTCCGCTTCGTCGTCGACGACGAGGACTCGCTCGCCGGTGACCGGGCGCGGCGCGGTCATGACGCGACCGCCGCGTCGAGCCGGCGCTGGATGTTGGAGACGATCATGTCGACGGCGACCGTGTTGTGCCCTCCACGCGGCACGATCACGTCGGCGTAGCGCTTTGTAGGCTCGACGAATTCGAGGTGCATCGGATGGACGGTGGTGAGGTACTGTTCGATGATCTCGTCGAGCGGGCGGCCGCGCTTGTTGGTGTCGCGGCGAATGCGCCGGATGAGTCGGAGGTCGGCGTCGGCATCGACGAAAATCTTCACGTCACAGAGGTCGCGAATGCGCGGGTCGTTGAAGAGCAAGATGCCGTCGACGACGATCACGCGGGCCGACGGGATGCCGACCGTAGTGTCGCGCCGCGAGTGCGTCACGAAATCGTAGACCGGCTTGTCGATCGACTCGCCCGCGGCGAGCCGTTCCAGATGTGAAACCAGCAGGGACCAATCGAACGCGTCCGGGTGATCCCAGTTGACCCTTCGCCGCTCGTCGAGCGAGAGGTGGGCGAAGTTCACGTAGTACGCGTCCATGTCGATGAACGCGACCGACTCGGCGCGGAGGGCCTGCGCGACGTGCCGCGCCACGGTCGATTTTCCGGACCCCGAACCCCCGGCGATTCCGACGATGAAGGGGTTCACTGAGACCGCGCGACGCGCTCATTCGCCGCGAACATTGGCGGTGCCATCAGGGGAAAAGAAGTCGTCACACTGTCACAATCTGGTATCGGCACATGCACGATCGCTAGCTTGCATCGATGCGAATGCGCGGATTGTCGTTGCTCGCGCTGTCGGCGGCCGCGGCGTGCTTCACGAGCGTGACGTTGGGCGCCAATGGCACCGTAGACCTTGTGGTCGCCGCGACGGCGGACGTGCACGGATACATCGAAGGATGGAACTACCTGACGGGACGGCCGGACACGCTTCGCGGCCTCGCCCGTCTGGCCACGATCGTCGACTCGATTCGGCGCTCGACCGGCGCGCTGCCGATTCTCGTCGACGCGGGCGACATGCTGCAAGGAACCGCGCTGACCTACACGGCGGCGCGTCTCGACACGACCGTCCGGAACCCCGTGTTCGCGGCGATGAACGCGATGGAATACGACGCGGCCGTGATCGGCAACCACGAGTTCGACTACGGCCTGCCGGCGCTCGACCGCGCGATGAAGCAGGCCAACTTTCCGCTTCTCGCCGCCAACGTGTACGGACCGAACGGAAAGCGGCGCTTCGCCGCGTGGACCGTCGAGATTCGTCGCGGAGTCAAGGTCGGCATCGTCGGCGCCACCACTCCCGGCGCGATGGTGCTCGACCGAGACCAGCTCGCCGGGCAGCTTCAGGTTCGCGACATCATTCCCGACGTGCGAAGCGCGGTTCGCGAGGTGAGAAACGCGGGCGCCGCCGTTGTGATCGCCGTCGTTCACTCGGGGCTCGACGAACCTTCGACATACGATACCGTCGGAACCGGGGCGGGAAGCGAGAACGTCGCCGCGCGGCTCGCGCACGAAGTGCCCGGCATCGACGTGATCGTGTACGGCCATACGCACAAGGAGATGGCCGACACGGTCATCGCCGGCACGCTGTTGATGCAGCCGAAGAACTTTGCGGCGAGCCTTGCGGTCGCGCAGCTCCGCCTCGAGCGGCGCAACGGCCGTTGGGCCGTGACCTACAAACACGGCCGGATCATCCAAGCCGTGCACCATCGTGAGGATTCTCAGGTGCTCGCGGTGGCGGCCGAGGGGCATCGCCTCGCCGTCCGATACGCGGCGACGACGATCGGCAACACACCGTCGGCGTGGCGTGCCGACTCTGGCCGCGTCACCGCGACCCCTCTCATAGACTTCGTGCTCGACGTCGAGCGCCGCGCGTCCGGAGCGCAGCTGGCGTCGACGGCGGTTTTCTCCGTCGACAACTCACTCGCCCCGGGTCCGATCACCGTCGCCGAGATGCTCGCGCTCTATCCGTACGACAACACTCTGCGTGCGGTTCGGATCACGGGCGCGCAGCTCCGCGCGTACCTCGAGCACAGCGCCCGCTATTTCCGCTCCGACGCGAACGGAATCGAGGCCGATCCGACGATTCCCGGCTACAACTACGACGTCGTCGGCGGAGTGGCGTACGAGATCGACGTGTCGCGGCCGATGGGTGATCGTGTGACTCGGCTGGAATTCCAGGGAAAGCCGGTCGCGCCGGCGGACTCGTTCACGATGGCGGTGAGCAACTTTCGCCAGGCGGGAGGGGGAGGATTCTCCATGCTCCATGACGCCCCGGTCGTCTACGATCAGCAGCGCGACATCAGGGAGCTGCTCATCGAGGAAGTGAAGAAGAGAGGAACGATTCGGCCGGAGCAGTTTGCCGGGACGCAGTGGAGAGTGGTCAATAGCAGAGTGACTGCGAAATAGCGACAGGCCGAAGGGCGAAGAGGCCGAACGCCGAAGAGCCGAACGTCTGCCGTTCTCGCGATTCTCGGCGTTGGTTAGTTTCGCTCCTTGGCGCCTTCGCTCTTTGGTGCCTTCGGTTTCTGGCCCCTTCGTTCCTCGCCCGTTTCGCCTCTCGGCTTCGCTACGCCTTTCGCCCTTCGCGTCTTTGAAAGTCTTCGTCAATTCCCGTCCTCTCGATCTCCCATCGGGCTCCTCGGCGCTCGAGGCCGTTCGCGCGTTCGACGCGAGCGAGGCGTCGGCGGTGAGTGACGGTCTGCGCGTGATCACCGACAGCCGCGGGCTTCCGCTGGAGCCTTCGACCGTGATGAGCGCGGGTTCGATCCTCCGCGTCATTTCCGCTCGTGCCCGCTCGGCGGACGACTCGTGAAGCCGAGCCTTTCCCCTCCGATCACGTCGGATCTGCTCCGTCGTCTGCCCAAGGCCGAGCTGCACTGTCACCTGGACGGCTCCGTTCGCGCCGAGACGCTGCTCGAGCTGGCGCGCGAGTACAAGCAGCCGATTCCGCGCGACGACGCCGATGCGCTGCGCGAGTTCATGCGCGTGGACGACGCGCAGAGTCTCGAGGACTACCTCGCCAAGTTCGACGTCACGCTCGCCGTGCTTCAGACGGCCGAGGCGCTCGAGCGGGTGGCGTACGAATTGGCCATCGACGCGGGGCGCGACGGCGTGCGCTACATCGAGGTGCGGTTCGCGCCGGTGCTGAACGTCCGCGGCGGCCTCTCGCTTGGCGAGGCCGTGGAAGCGCCGCTTCGCGGATTGGACCGCGCAGCCCGTGACGGCGGGGCGGTCGGCCGCATCATCATCTGCGGACTTCGCCACCTGTCGCCCGATGTGTCGCTCGAGCTGGCGCGTCTCGCGGTGGCGTACAGCACGCGCGGCGTCGTGGGTTTCGATCTCGCCGGCGGCGAGCTGGGGAACCCGGCGGCGCCGCACGCCGCAGCGTTCGAGTTCGCGCAGGCGCACGATCTCGCGTGTACGTGTCACGCCGGCGAAGGGGCCGACGCGTCGTCGGTGCGCGAGGCGATACACCAGTGCGGGGCGCATCGGATCGGCCACGCGACGCGGCTGATCGAGGATGAGGCTCTCACACAGTACGTGAACGACCGCCGCATTCCGCTCGAGATCTGCCTCACGAGCAACGTGCAGACGCGCGCGGTGGTGTCGTACGAGGCGCACCCCCTGCGCCGCTATTTCGATCGCGGGCTGAACGTCGTGCTCAACACGGACAACCGTCTCATGAGCGGCACGACGCTGACCGACGAGTATTTTCACGCCGCGCGTTCGTTGGACTTCACGTTCGACGAGCTCGCGCGCGTCGCGCGAAACGGATTCGCGAGCGCGTTCCTGCCGTGGGAGGAACGCTCCAAGCTCCTCGCCGACTTCGACGTCGAGCTGGCCCGGCTCCGGTCCGGCGCGGCGGCGTGACCGCCTCCCCTCACGGCGCTGCCGAAGCGCTCGCCGCGTCCAAGGTCATTCGCGGCCGAGTCGGCGACTTTTCGCCCGTTGTGGCGATCATCCTCGGCTCCGGTCTCGGAAAGCTCGCCGATGAGATCGAGAGCGCGACGGTGATCGACTACCGAGACGTTCCCGGCTTCCCCGCGGCGACGGTTGCCGGGCATGCCGGGAAGTTGATCGCGGGCTCACTCCGCGGCGTGCCGGTCCTCGCGCTGGCGGGACGCTTTCACCTGTACGAGGGCCACGACGCCGCGTTGGCGGGTTACCCGGTGCGCGTGGTGCATGCGCTCGGCGCGAAAACGCTCATCGTCTCCAACGCGGCCGGTGGAATCAATCGGAGCTTCGCGCCCGGGGATCTGATGCTGATCGGCGATCACATCAACCTGATGTTTCGCAATCCGCTCGTCGGACCGCTCGAGCGCGGCGACCTCCGATTTCCCGACATGTCGTCGCCGTACGACCCGCACCTCGCGACGATCGCACGCGATGTCGCGCGGGAGCAGGGCATCGTGGTCCGCGAAGGTGTTTACGCGGGACTCCTCGGCCCGCAGTACGAGACCGCGGCCGAGGTTCGGATGCTGGGTGTACTGGGTGCCGACGCGGTGGGGATGTCGACCGTGCCCGAGGTCATCGTCGCTCGCGCGCTGGGAATGCGCGTGCTCGGATTCAGCTGCGTGACGAATCTCGCGACAGGCCTCTCGTCGACGCCGTTGACCCACGCCGACGTGCTCGACACGACTGCCCGAGCGGCGGATGCGTTCGTGCGCCTCGTGTCAGGCGTGGTCGAGCGGCTTGGGGCTAGCGACCCCTCGCGCGCTGGGCGACCGGCGCGGGCAGCGCGCGCACGCGAGCCTTGAAGTCCTGGAACGCGCGAGAGTCGTTGGTCAGCGTGCGGATGATCGCGGGATTGATCTGTGAGATCTGGGCTTGCGTGTTGGTGACCCGGTCTTCCTCGAGCGGGTGGTCGGTGAAGAATTGGTCCACCGCGCCCGGGCGCGCCTGACGTTCGGCGATCAGCTTCTCGAACATTTCGGGCATCCCTGTCGGGTTGATGCCCGCGCGGACCAACTCGTCGACACCCGCCGCGTCGGCTTCGGCTTCGTCACCGCGGCTGAATTTGGCGAACAACAACCCGCCGCCGACCTGCACGCCCGCCCCGCCGATGCCGTTGCACACCGCGGTCAGCGTGCACAACACCGCCGCGCCCACGTTCGCGCCCTGCATCGTCTGCATCTGCTTCACCGAATGGCGGAGCACGACGTGGCCGATCTCGTGGGCCATCACCGACGCGAACTGATCCAGGCGGTCGGAACGCTCCGCGACGCCGCGATTGATGTAGACGTAGCCGCCGGGAAGCGCGAAGGCGTTGAAGTCGTTCGTGTTCACCAGGAAGAAATGCCAGTCCAGGTCGCGTCGGTTGGTCACGTGCGCCAGTGAATCACCGAGGACCTGGAGGTATCGGTTGATCTCCGGGTCGCGAATGATCGGAAGCTGCGCGTTCACCTGCTGGGACTGCTGGGCACCGATCTGGACCTCTTGCTGCTGCGAGATCGCGCAGGCCGACAACACTATTACTACCGCGGCCGAGGCGGCCGCACCAAATCGTGTCATTGTTTGCGTTTCCGTCAGGCTGAAGAGTTCAATTCGGACGAAGGCAAGACATATTCCGGACACCCGTCGAGCCCGCCCCGAATTCCACGTCGTTTAGTTCGATTCTTGGCGCGATTTTCTCCGCTCCCCCGTACGCCGCTCCCTGCTCCCTCTCTCCTGACGTGCGACTTCTGACCCTGGCCCGCGACCTCCGTCGCCGGAAGGCCCGCGAACGGCAGCAGCTGTTCGTGGCCGAAGGCGTCCGGACGGTGGAGGAGCTGGCGCGCTCGTCCCTCGTCATTCGTGGCGTCCTCACCGCCCCCCAATTGGAAGAGACACCCAGGGGCAGCGCCCTCCTTACCGAGCTCGTCGCCCGCGGAATCGCCGCCGAACGCGTGGACCACCGCGAATTCGCCAGCGCGGCCGAAACGGAGTCGCCCCAGGGGATTCTGGCGGTCGGGGAGGTGCCGGACCGGTCCTTGGCGCCCCTGACGACCCGCGGGTCGCTCCGCATCCTGGTGCTCGACGCCGTTCAGGATCCCGGGAACGTCGGCACGATCGTCCGCACGGCGGCGGCCCTCGGCGCGGACGCGACGGTGGCCTTGCCGGGGACCGTTGACCTCTGGAACGCCAAAGTCGTCCGTAGCGGGATGGGGGCACACTTTCATCATCTATGTCTGGCTGGTACCTGGGACGACCTGGACACGTTCCGTCGCCAGGTTCCTTTCGACCTCTGGGCGGCCGACGCGACGGGTGAGCCCCTGTCGCATTCGGCCGCCGCGCCGGCGCGCGTCGCCGTCGTGCTCGGGAACGAAGGGGGCGGCCTGTCGGCCGCGGCGCGCGAGCGCGCCACCAAACTCGTCGCCATACCGATCGCCCAACCCGTCGACTCGCTCAACGTCGCGGTTGCCGCAGGCATCCTCCTACACGAGCTCTCGCGGTGACGCCGTCTCTTCTGGTGCAGGCGTACGCGTTCATGGTCGGCGCGTGCGTCGGATCCTTTCTGAATGTGTGCATCGTCCGCTGGCCCAACGAGCGGTCGATCGTGCGTCCGCGTTCGCGTTGCCCGAAGTGCGGCAACCAGCTCGCGTGGTTCGAGAATGTTCCGATCGTGAGCTGGCTGGCGCTGCGCGGCCGGTGCCGCTGCTGCGACGAGCCGATCTCTCCGATGTATCCCGCGGTCGAATTGGTCGTGGCGCTCGGGTGGTTGCTCGCGATACGCCACTTCGGCGCGACGTTCACGGCGTTCCGCGCGTCGGTCTTCGGCACCGTGCTGCTCGGCGTGGCGATGACCGATGCACGACACTATCTCATCCCCGACGGATTCACGTTGTTCGGGATGGTGTTCGCGCTGCTCACCGCGCTGATCGGGTTCTTTCAGAACGAAACCGGCATCTTCGCCGGGCCGTACGATGCGTTGATCGGCGCGTGCACCGGCGCCGGCATGATCGCCATCGTGGGCTGGCTCGGCGAAGTCGTGACCAGACGCGAGGCGATGGGCCTCGGTGACGTGACGCTCATGGCGTTCATCGGCGCCGCGCTCGGACCGACGCGCGCGCTCATCACGATCTTTCTCGGTGCCACGCTCGGTGCTTTAGCGTTTGGTGTCGTCGTGATTCCAGTCGCGATGCTGCGGCGCGGTCAGCCGCGGGAGCAGACCGAGCTGGCGCTCGGCGCCATTCCGCTGGAAACGCCGCTGGTACCGTTCGGAGTTTTCCTTGCGCCTGCCGCGCTGCTCACGTTGTTTTGGGGCGATGCACTGCTCGCCTGGCTGGTGCGATAGGCCGCGGACTTGCGGCCTTGCATCCAACGACGTTCACGTCCCCGCCGCTAGCTTTCGCCAATGATCGGCGAATACCTGCGAAACGAAGCCGCCGGCGGTGCCCTGGCGCGATTCACCACGGACCTGACGGCCGCGGCGCGAGCCGGCCGGCTCGAGCCCGTGCGCTGCCGCGACGACGAGGTTTCGCGCGTCATCGACATCCTGCTGCGGCACGGCAAGAACAACCCGACGCTGGTCGGTCCCGCGGGCGTCGGCAAGACAGCGATCGCCGAAGGCCTCGCGCAGCGGATCGCGTCCGAGCGCGTGCCGATCGTCCTGAAGTCCGTGCGCTTGCTCTCGCTCGACCACGTCGCGTTGTTGGCCGGCACGACGTACCGCGGCCAGTACGAGGAACGAATCCGTGGCATCGTCGCCGAGACGACGGCGGCCAGCGACGTGATCCTGTTCATCGATGAGCTGCACAACCTCATCGGACAAGGGACCGCGATCGGCGCGGCGATGGACGCGGCCAACATGCTCAAGCCGGCGCTCGTCCGCGGCGATTTTCGTGTCATCGGCGCCACGACGAGCGACGAGTACGAGCGATGGGTCGAGGGCGATCCCGCGCTCGAGCGCCGATTCCAGAAGGTCGTCGTCCGCGAGCTTGGCGAAGCCGAGACGCTGGAGATCCTTCAGGCGCGCAAAGAACGCCTCGAGCGCCACCACAACGTGCTCATCTCCGACGAAGCGATCCGCGCCGCGGTCAAGCTCACCGACAAGTACGTGACCGATCGCTTGCGCCCCGACAAGGTCATCGACGCGATCGACGAGGCCTGCGCTCACATGCAGGCGACCGTGAAATATTCGCCGCGCACGGAACAGCTCATCGAGCGCCGAATCGCCGCTTTGAAGGAGGTTGCGCGCACCGACAAAGACGCGGAGGAGCGTCGAGAGAGCGAGGCGGCTCCGCGCCAACCGGGCAACGCGTTCGAGCGCTTCGGCGCCGAGCTCGAGGCGCTTTTCGTCGGCGCGCCGGTGGCGACCGGGCCAGGCGCCCGCGACGTGAACGGGGCCGCGAGACCTTCCGTCGTTCCGCCGCTAGCCCCGATCGAGGCGGAGCTCGGGCATCAATTGATGGAAGAGGGGATCGTCATCCGCGGACACGACATCGCCCGCGTCGTCGGGCTGATGGCCGGGGTCGAGGTGAAGTGGGACGACAACGCTCCGATTCCATGACGCGCGTCTCGACCAGACTTCCCGTGCTATTAGTCGGCGCGGTTTCCGCGCTCGCGCTGGCCGCCTGCCGTCGCGGCGAGGCCGCCGGCGACGGACCCTACGCCGACAAAGTCGCGGCCGACGTGCCCAAGATCGAAGCGGCGCTCGGCGTGAAGTTCAAGACGCCACCCAAGCTCGAGCTTCGCTCGCGCGACGAAGTCCGCAAGTTCCTCGTCGACAAGCTGCAAGAGCCGGGGATGCAGAAGCAGCTCGCCAACCAGGAAGCGATCTACAAGATGCTCGGCCTCGTGCGCGACACGATGCACCTCGCCGACTTCTACGTGAAGGTGCTCACCGAGCAGATCATGGGATTCTACGATCCCAAGACGAAGGTGCTGTACGTCGTGAATGGGGCGCCGGAGGAGTACGTCGGCATCACGATCATGCACGAGTTGATTCACGCGCTGCAGGACCAATACGCGAATCTGGATTCGCTCGAGCACATCGAGGGCGACGACGACCGCCAGCTCGCCGCGCAGGCCGTCGTCGAGGGGCAGGCGACGTACGACCAGGCCTACATCATGGCGGGCGGAGGCGGCAACATCGCCGCGCAGCTCCCCGGCGGGTGGGAGTCGATTCGCCAGATGATTCGCGAAGCCCAAACGACGCAGCCGATCTTCGCCTCGGCGCCGATGGTGATTCAGGAGACGCTCCTTTTTCCGTACATCAACGGCTCCGATTTCATCCGGCGATTCAACGCTCGCGAAAAGGGAAAGCTTCCCCTTGCCGACCTGCCGGCGTCGACCGAGCAGGTCATGCACGACTCGGCGTACTTCGGCCAGCCGCGGGATGTGCCGAGCGAGGTCACGTTTCCCAAGATTCCTGGCACCGTCGACGAGAATGACTTCGGCGAGTTCGGCACGCGGCTTCTCGTCTTCGCTCACACGAAGGATCAGGACGCGTCGATCCGCGCGTCGAATGGATGGGATGGCGACCGCTATGCGTTGGTGAAGACGGCCGCCGGCTACTCGCTCGCTTGGGTCACGGTGTGGGACCGTCCCGGCGACGCGGCCGAATTCATGTCGGCGATGGATCAAGTCATGCGAGCGCGGTTCAACGTGCGACCGCGAGTCGACGGCGAACGGCGCCACTTCGATACGCCGACGCGCACGATCGAGATGGACGTGCGCGAGATCGCCGGGCGCCCCGTCGTGCTCTACGTCGACGTACCCACGGGCTCGCCCACCAACCTCGTCGACCTCGGCAAGGTCAAGGTCGTTCCGCGGTGACGAGCCCGGCGCAGAAGAACGCGCCTCCTCCACCCGCGGCAGAGTCGCCGCAGTCCGCGACGCCGCGCGCCAAGGCTCCCTCGCCTGTTCCGGCGCCGGGCGGACCGATCGGGCCGGCGGCAAGTGCCGGCGGTGGACCGCGCGCGATGCAGATCCTGCACGACGAGGCGACGCGCCAGGCACAGCTCGACTCGATGAAACGCCGCGCGACGCTGTTGCTCGTCGCCGCTACCGTGCTCTTCGTCGTGACGCGCGCGCTCGAGACGCGGTGGGCGTGGATGGGGTACGTGCGAGCCACGATGGAAGCGGCGATGGTCGGCGGCCTCGCCGACTGGTTCGCGGTCACGGCGCTCTTCCGTCATCCGCTCGGCATTCCGATTCCGCATACCGCCATCGTTCCGGCGCGCAAGGATCGCGTCGGCCGGACGCTCGGCGCGTTCGTGCAGCGCAACTTCCTGTCGCGGGACGTGATCGAGAACCGTTTGCGGTCGCTCGAGGTTGGCCGGCGAATCGCCGAATGGCTCGCCGAGCCGACGAATGCGCGGACGATCGCGCGCAGCGCCGCCGGGGCGGTGAGCTCCGCCGCGCAGATGCTTCGCGACGAAGACGTGCAGGACGTGATCGACCGAAGTCTCGCCCAGCGCGTGCGATCCATGCATTTGGCTCCTCTGCTTGGCAAGGTCTTGGGCGTCATCACCGAAGGCGACCGCCATCAGGAATTGCTCGATGAGGTGATCAACCTCGCGGCGCATACGGTGAACGACAACAGCGAGCTGATTCGCCAGCGCATCGAGCAGGAGACGCCGTGGTGGATTCCATCGGCGGTGGACGAGAAGATCTTCAAGCGGGTGCTGCGCGCGATCCAACGGCTATTGGGCGAGTTGAGTCAGGACCCCGACCATCCGCTGCGGGCGCGATTCGACGACGGGCTGCGGCGGTTCGTGGACCGGCTCAACAACTCGCCCGAGCTCGCGGCGCGCGTGGACGCGTGGAAGGAGGATTTCCTCGACAACGAGGCGGCGCGGCGGTTCTCGCTCTCTTTGTGGCAGGAGGCCAAGGACGCGTTGGCGCGCTACGTCGCGAACCCCGACTCGTCGGCACCGGGCGCCATTGAACACGCGCTGACGACGTTCGGCCAGAAGGCGTCGCAGGACGAAGAACTGCTGGCCAAGCTCGACGAGTTCGCGGTGAACGTCGCCGTCTATCTCGTCGCGCGATACCAGGACGAAGTCGGCGAACTGATCGCGTCGACGGTGGCGGGGTGGGACCCGGAGCTCACGTCACGCCGCGTCGAGCTGGCGATCGGTCGGGACCTGCAATTCATCCGCATCAACGGAACCATCGTCGGGGGACTCGCCGGTCTCTTGATCTACGTGGTCTCGTCGTTCTTCAAGTAGCCACGCAACTGCAACAGACTCACCGCAGAGTCGCAGGGGACGCAGAGGGCCCACGTTCCATCTCGCAACGAGCCGGATCTTTGTGGAAGCCGCTCGGGGTGCCTCGACCTGGCGGCGCAGGCGCCTCCCGAAGCCAGTGGTTTCCCGAGCGGCAGTCCCCAAGAATCAGGCTCGTTGCGCACCGGAGCTCGGGGCCGTTCTCTGCGTCCTCTGCGACTCTGCGGTGAAGCTTTCTACTAGTCCGACCCCACGACAGTCTCCGTAGCCGGCGCGACGCGATCGGCGGGCGATGCGTTCGGTGCGATCACGGTCGTCTCCTCGGGCTCGAGATGATCCGCCAACTCGTTGGTGACGGGGCGCAGGAGCGCGAGGTGGAGCACTTCGTCCATCCGGTCGACGAACATGAAGTTCATGTTCCTCTTCACCTCGTCGGGCACGTCGCGCAGATCTTTCTCGTTCGCCTTCGGCATGATCACCTGCCGCAGACCGGCGCGATAGGCGGCGAGCACCTTCTCCTTCACGCCGCCGATCTCCAGCACCTTGCCGCGCAGCGTGACTTCGCCGGTCATGGCGAGATCGCGGCGCACCGGGCGACCGCTCAACGCGCTGGCGATCGCCAGCGAGAGCGTGATGCCGGCGCTGGGACCGTCCTTGGGGATCGCGCCGGCGGGCAGATGGATATGGAGATCGTTCTCTCGAAATACAGAATCTTCAATTCCGAGTTGCGCAGCGCGCGAGCGGACGTACGAGTACGCCGCGTCCACCGACTCGCGCATCACGTCGCCGAGCTGGCCGGTGACCGTCATGCGGCCGCTGCCCGGCATGCGCAGGGCTTCGATCAGCATGATGTCGCCGCCGGTGGAGGTCCAGGCGAGGCCGGTGACGACCCCGACCTCCGGGATCTTCTCGGCTTCCTCCGCCGCGTAGCGTGGAATGCCCAGCACTTCCTCGACCTTCTCGACGTCGACGACCCAGGCGCCCTCTTCGCCCTCGGCCTTCGCGCGCGCCCGCTTGCGCATGATCGCGGCGAGATTGCGCTCGAAATTTCTGAGCCCAGCCTCGCGCGAATAGCGGTTCGAGATGAACGAGAGCGACTCGTCGGTGAACTGGAGATCCTTGTCCGTGATGCCGTGCTCCTCGAGCAGGCGCGGCAGCAGGTAGCGCCACGCGATCTCGACTTTTTCCTCGATCGTATAGCCCGCGATCTTGATGATCTCGAGGCGGTCGCGCAGAGGAGCAGGGATGTCGAACAGGTTGTTCGCCGTGCAGATGAACAGGCACTGCGACAGGTCGAACGGCAGATTGAGATAATGGTCGACGAACGAGTTGTTCTGACTCGGGTCGAGCACCTCGAGCATCGCCGCCGTCGGATCGCCGCTCGGACCTCCACCCGACATCTTGTCAATCTCGTCGATCATCAGCACCGGATCTTTCACCGCGACCCGGCGAAGCGCCTGAATGACCAGCCCCGGCATCGCGCCCACGTACGTGCGCCGATGCCCGCGAATCTCGGCTTCGTCGCGCACGCCGCCGACTGAGATTCGATAGAACTCTCTTCCGATGGACTTGCCGATCGCCGCTCCGAGCGACGTCTTGCCCGTGCCCGGCGGACCGACGAAGCAGAGGATCGGACCGTGGGGGTCGCCGCCGCGCAGCTTGCGCACGGCCAGGTACTCGATGATGCGCTCTTTGGCCTCGTCGAGTCCGTAGTGGCGGTCGTCGAGCGCGCTCTCGACTTTCTTGAGGTCGATCAGCGTTTCGCCGGTGCGCTTGTTCCACGGCAGCGAGAGGATCCAGTCGAGGTACGTGCGCACGACGTGATACTCGCTCGAGGCGGGCGAGAGCATGCGCAGGCGCTCCGTCTCGCGCCGGGCTTCCTGTCCGACTTTTTCGGGGAGCTTCGCGTCGTCGATCTTCTTGAGGAGATCGATCGCCTCTTTCTCGCCGGGGTCGGCCTCGCCGAGCTCCGCCTGAATCGCGCGCAGCTGTTGCCGGAGGTAGAACTCGCGCTGGTGCTGCTCGATCTTGATCTCCGTCTGCTTCTTCACGTCCTCCATCACGCGGGCGCGCGCGACCTCACGCTCGAGCCGCGAGAGAATGAAGCGCAGCCGCTGGCCGACGTCGAGGCGTTGCAGCACCTCGTCCTTGTCGGCGATGCGGAAGTTCATGTTCGTCGCCGCGAGGTCCGCGAACCGCCCCGGATCGGAGACGTTCATCTTGAGGATCGCGGGCACCTCGTCGGGGATTCGCTCGACGAGCTCGGCCAATGTCTCGGCCGAAGACACGACGCGCGTGACCAGGTCGTCGAGCTCGTTCTGGTCGGGAGGCGTCTCCCGCGCGGCGCGGACGTTCGCGACCGGGTAAGGCTCGAGCTGAACCATCTCGTCGATGACGATACGGCGCAGCCCCTGAAGCGTGATCTGCACCGTGTCGCCGGGCAGGTTGATCCGCTCGTGGACCCTCGCCGCGACACCCACGCGGCCGCGAAACCGCTCGTTGTCGATCGGCTCGTCGTGGTCGCCGCTCGCGACGACGAGAGCCACGATCAATCCGGACTGCTCGTTCGCTCGGAGGAGCGCGAGGTTTTCGGGCGCGCCCATCTGGACGGCGATCGTGCCCAATGGGTAGACGATCGTGGAGCGGAGCGCCATCAGCGGAAGTGACGGCGGCAGCTCCGATTTGAGGATGTCGTCCTTGCGCTGGGTCTTGGCCATGGAGGGGGGCGGGGGACCAGAGGGCTGGACAGCTCGACAGCTAGACGGCCTGACAGCTGTCGAGCCGTCACGCTGTCGAGCCGTCAAGCCGCCATCAACCGCGGCTAAGTATAACAGCACAAACTCGATAGCGCACCGTGACTTGCTTGAACGAACCGACCCTCTCGGCTACCTTTCACCGTCTATGTTCGACGAGCTTTCCGAGAAACTGGAGGCAACGTTTGCCCGGCTGCGCGGCCGGGGCGTCCTCACCGAAGCTGACATCAAAGAGGGGCTGCGCGAGGTTCGCCGCGTGCTCCTCGAGGCTGACGTCAACTTCCAGCTCACGCGCGAGTTCCTCGAGCGCGTCGAAAAGAAAGCCGTCGGCATCTCGCAGCTCCGCACCGTCTCCCCCGGCCAGCAGCTCGTCAAGATCGTCTACGACGAGCTCGCCGCCATGCTCGGCGAGACGCGCGAGGGACTGAAGCTCAGCTCCGTCCCGCCGACCATCGTTATGATGGTCGGGCTTCAAGGATCTGGTAAGACGACGACCGCCGCGAAGCTCGCGCGCAAGCTGAAAGCCGAAGGCCGCCAGACGCGGCTCGTCGCCTGCGACGTCTACCGGCCTGCCGCCATCGACCAGCTCGAGACGCTCGGCACTCAGCTCGACGTACCGGTCTACGCCGATCGCTCGACGCAGGACGTCGTGAAGATCGCCAAGGCCGGCATCGAGGCGTCGCGCCGCGGGCGCGACCGCGTCGTCATCATCGACACCGCCGGCCGACTCCAGATCGACGACGACATGATGGTCGAGCTGGAGAAGCTCAAGGCGGCGATCCACCCGGACGAGATCCTGCTCGTCGCCGACGGCATGACCGGCCAGGACGCGGTGAAGATCGCGCAGGGGTTCGACCAGCGGCTTCACATCACCGGCGTCATTCTCACGAAGCTGGACGGCGACGCCAGGGGCGGCGCGGCCCTCTCGATCTATGGCGTCACCAAGAAGCCGATCAAGTACATCGGTGTCGGCGAGAAGTCCGACGCGCTCGAGGAGTTCCATCCGGACCGCATGGCCGGCCGCATTCTCCAGCAGGGCGACATCGTGTCGCTCGTCGAGAAAGCGCAGACGGCCTTCGACGCCGAGGAGTCCAAGCGCCTCGAGAAGAAGGTTCGCAAGGAAGGGATGGACCTCGGCGATTTCCTCACCGCCATGAAGCAGATCGAGCGCCTCGGGCCCCTCGAGGGGCTGCTGAAGATGCTCCCCGGCGTGAATGGGAAGATGCTCAAGCAGCTCAAAGCCGCCGACCCGAAGCGCATGCGCCATCTCGAAGCGATCGTGCTCTCCATGACTCTCGAGGAGCGCAAGCGCCCCGAGATCATGAACGGCTCGCGCCGGGCGAGAGTCGCGAAAGGCTGCGGGAGGCCGATCAGCGAGGTGAACCGCCTGCTCGAGCAGTTCCGCGAGATGCAGAAGATGATGAAAAAGGCGGGGAACCTGCCCGGCGGCGGGGGCAAGTTCAGGCCGAATATGTTTGGGGCGCGGTGACTTACTTTTGAGGTCTCTGGTCACAGGTCTCTGGTCTCCGGGACGCTGCTGAGAACCTCCAGCAGTTCCTGAGACCAGTGACCGGAGACCAGTGACCTGTGGTGCCCGGGTGCGACTAGTCGGTTGATTAGTGCGCGATGAGCCCGGATTTGTTGACAAACCCTGATGAGGAACTACAAATGTCCGTCAAGATCCGCCTCCGCCGCACCGGCCGCAAAAAGCAGCCGCTCTACCGCATCGTGGTTGCCGATTCGCGCAGCCCGCGAGACGGCAAGTTCATCGAGGTCGTCGGGCAGTATGCGCCGCGCCAGGGTGAGAACGCGCTGAACCTCCAGACCGACCGCGTCAATCACTGGCTCGACAACGGCGCGCAGCCCACCGATACGGTGCGCTCGCTCCTTCGCCGTGCCGGTGTCCTCAAGGCGCGCCACGAGACGCGTCTCGGACGCGAGCGCACCGCCGCGGCGGTGCCGCTGTCCGAACAGGCGGAATCCGGAACGGCGTAAACAGCCGCTCGTCAGTGGGCACGCCGGGCGAAACGGCGCCGATCATCGTCGGCAGGGTTCGCAAGGCGCACGGCGTGCGCGGCGACCTTGTCGTCGAGCCGCTGACCGACGATCCCGACGCCGTCTTCTCGCCGGGCCGCCGACTTCTCGCCGGCACGACGACCGGCGACCCCGCGCGCGGCGGCGGCGAGTTGCACATCGTGTCCGCCCAGCCGTTCAAGGGCGGGTTCATCGTGCACTTCACCGAGATCGACGACCGCGACGCGGCCGACAAATGGCGCGAGCGGTTTCTGCTCGTGCCCGCCGACGAGCTGGAGGGGTTGGGCGAGGGCGAAGTCTACGTCCACGATCTCCTCGGTATGCGCGTCGAGCTCGCGTCCGGCGCGCCGGTCGGATCCGTCGCCGACACGTATGAGCTGCCGCAGGGACTCGCGCTCGAGGTGGCGCGCGACGGCGGCCCTTCGGTCGTGATCCCGTACGACCGGATCGTGACCAGCGTCGACCGCGAGCGTCGCGTGATTCGCATCGATCCGCCCGACGGACTGCTCGATGACTGACCCCGGCGGGAACGGCGTCGTCGCGCGCGGCGAGCCGCTGCGGGTGAACGTCGTCACGATTTTCCCGGAGTTCTTCGCCGGTCCGCTCGCC
Source organism: uncultured Gemmatimonadaceae bacterium (assembly GCA_963757185.1). Taxonomy (GTDB): domain Bacteria; phylum Gemmatimonadota; class Gemmatimonadetes; order Gemmatimonadales; family Gemmatimonadaceae; genus JAQBQB01. The sequence continues at coordinate 284,396 of CAVWQI010000009.1, read as the reverse complement.
CTCAGCATTCCCGCCCGGGCGCGCGCCGCCGGCGCCGTGGACTATCGCGTGGTCGATCTGCGCGATTTCACGCACGACCGTCACCGCACCGTCGACGACTATCCATACGGCGGCGGCGCCGGGATGGTCATGAAGCCCGAGCCATTTTTCGAGGCCGTCGACTCGCTGCAAGTCTCGGCTCCGATCGTCCTCATGTCGGCGCGCGGCCGGCGCTTCACGCAGGCCGACGCGATCCGCTTTGCCGGCGGCGCCGAGCTGACGCTGCTCTGCGGCCACTACAAGGATGTCGACCAGCGCGTCGCCGATTTTCTCGCCACCGAGGAGCTTTCCGTCGGCGACTTCGTGCTGAGCGGCGGCGAGCCGGCGGCCCTCGCCGTGATCGACGCGATCGTCAGGCTTCTTCCGGGTGCGATGTCCGACCTGGACAGCGCGCGCACGGATTCATTCTTCGACCGCGACTTGAGCGCGCCGAGCTACACGAGGCCCCCCGATTATCGCGGACACACCGTGCCCGACATCCTGCTGTCCGGCGACCACAAGAAGATCGAGGCATGGCGACGCGCCGAGGCCGAGCGCCTCTCGCGCGTTCGCCGCGAGCGATAGGAGATGGGGAAGGACTCTCGGTTGTCGCGGCCGGCGTGGATCGGCATCGCCGTGATGATCATCGCCGCGTTCGCCGCGTTCGCCCCCGCGATCCGCGCGCCCTTCGCGTTCGACGACGTCGGGAGCATTCCCGGCAATCCGACCATCGAACACGTATTTCCTCTTTCGACATCGTTGAATCCTCCGCCGCGGCTCGCCGTCTCGGGACGACCCGCCGTCAATCTGTCGCTGGCCGTCGATCGCGCGCTGAGCGCGTCGCTTGGCCTCGACCGCCCCGATGCGGAGTGGCGGACGCTCGTCTACCGCATCACGAACGTGCTGCTGCACGTGCTCTGCGGATTGCTCCTGTTCGGCGTGGTGCGACGCACGATGTCGCTCGCGACGCTCGGGGCATGGGCGAACGCGAACGCCGAGATGGTCGCGCTGGTTTCGGCGGCGCTCTGGCTCGTACATCCGATTCAGAGCGAGGCGGTGGACTACGTCATCCAGCGAACGGAGCTCCTCGTCTCGGCCTGCTATCTCGCGACTCTATACGCGTCGGTCCGCGCGTGGGATGCGTCGGCGGCGCGCCGGCGAGCGGCGTGGATGATGGGCGGCGTCGCGGCGTGCGCCGTCGGGATGGCGAGCAAAGAGGTGATGGTCACGGCACCATTCGTCGTCGCGATGTACGACCGCGCCTTTCGCGTCTCCTCCTGGCGCGAGCTCGCGAACGATCGCGCGCGGCGCTGGTTCTACGGTGGGCTTGTCGCGACGCTGGTGCTCTTGGCCGTCCTCATCGCCGGCGGTGGACGCGCCGACTCAGTGGGATTCGGTCTCGGACTTCCTTGGTATCGCTATCTCTACAGCCAGGGTTGGGCGATCGCGCACTATCTCCAATTGCTCATTTGGCCGGCGGACCTCCGCTTCGACTATGGCTCGGCGCCTGTCCGCAGCATCGGAGGCCTCGTCGGCGGTTTGATCGTCTTGGCTCTCGGCGCCGGGACCATCATCGTCGCGATCAGACGGAAACGATGGTGGCTCGCCTTTCTCGTCATCTGGTTTTTCGCGATCATCGCCCCGTCGTCGAGCATCGTTCCGATTCGAACGGAGATCGCCGCCGAACGAAGGGTCTATCTCGCCTGCGCTGCCGTGATCGTCGCGGTCGTCGTCGCGGCGGGATATGCGCTGCGCTCGCGCCCCCGGGTCTTCATCGGCGGTTCCGCGGCTGTCGCGGCGGCGCTGCTCCTCGTGACCGTTCGTCGCAGCGCGCTCTACGCGAATCCCGAAGCGCTGTGGCGCGACGCGCTCGCCAAAACACCGGAAAACCCGCGCGCGTACGACAACCTCGCCGCGGTGATCTATGCCAAGGACCGCGGGCGGACCGCCGAGGCGGAATTGCTTTGGGCTCGCGCCATCGCGCTCGACTCCACGTACCTGCCTTCGTTCTCGAACCTGGCGCAGGTCAGAGTCGACGAGGGACGAGTTTCCGAAGCACGCGCCCTGCTCGAGCATGCGTTGCGAATCAACCCGGACTACGTCGACGCGACCCGGCGGCTCGGCGGCCTTCTCGCCGCACAGGGCGACACGAAGTCGATCTCATATCTCGAGCGGATGGCGAGCTCGCCCGACACGACGGATGAGTTGTTCGTCGCGCTCGGCCAGGCGTACGTCGACGCCAATCGCCTCGACGACGCGGCGACGGCTCTTCGGCGCGCGCTCGCGCTCAATCCTCGCCGCGCCGACGCCGCCGCGCTGCTCGGCGGACTCCTCGCGCAATCGGGAGCGATGGCCGATGCGCTGCCGTACCTCGCGAGCGCCGCGGCGAACGGCGATCGCAACCCGATGACGTTCGCGCTGCTCAGTCTCGGGTACGCCCAGGAGCATCGCGTCGAAGAGTCCGTGAGCGCCGCGAGCCAAGCAGCCACTCTGGGCGGCTCAAGTGCGCAGGTATACATGATCATCGGCCGAGCGATGATGGACCTCGGCCGGGCGGCCGAGTCTGAGGCGTATCTGACGGAGGCGACCCGCCTTGCTCCGAACGACCCCGAGGCGATCACTCGACTCGGCATGATCCGGGCTGCGAAGGGCGAAATGGGCCCAGCCGTGGAGCTCTTCAGGCGCGCCCTGAGGGTCTCGCCCGGCTATCCGCCCGCGGTTCAGGCCCTCGCGAAGGCCGGAGCCAAGTAACAAGCCGAGCGGTCGAGAGGCGCCAGTGGCGCTAAATCGGGGTCCCGCTTACAATTCCCTGTCTCTACCAGAAGTCTTCCGTGTCGGCCCCCGGGTGCCGATTCCCCCCGGACTCCAGCGCCGAGTGCCCACATGCATGCTTTCATCGAAACCCAAAAAGAGTGGCTCCGCGAAGTGCCGCCGTTCCGTCCGGGCGACACCGTCCGCGTCAACGTTCGCGTAAAGGAAGGCGAGAAAGAGCGCATCCAGGCGTTCGAGGGAGTCTGCATCGCGCGCCGCGGCAGCGGCGTCAGCGAGACGTTCACGGTCCGCAAGATCTCCAATGGCGTCGGCGTCGAGCGCATCTTCCCGGTGCACAGCCCGATGCTCGCCGAAGTGAACGTCGTCCGACGCGGCCGCGTCCGTCGCGCCAAGCTGTACTACCTGCGTCACCTCACCGGCAAGGCGACGCGAATTCGTGAAAAGAAAACGCACGTCGCCGTTCCAGAAACCGGCACGCCCGAGTAAGGCGCCGCCGCGATGGGACGCGATCGGTGGAAACCGATCGAACGTGATCTCCGACAGACGGCCGGACCGCTGATCGCCGGTGTCGACGAAGTGGGACGGGGCCCCCTGGCGGGCCCCGTTGTCGCGTGCGCCTGCATCATGCCGCCCGGCGAGCGCGCCATCCGCGGCGTCGACGACTCGAAGCAGCTCACCGCGGCCGAGCGCGAGAAGCTGGTGGTCAAGATTCGCGAGCGCGCCATCTGCATTTCGGTCGGCGCAGCGTCGGTCCGGGAGATCGACCGCATCAACATCTACCACGCCACCGTGCTGGCCATGCGTCGCGCCCTCACGCGGCTCAGCCAGCGGCCGCACCACGTGCTCATCGACGGCAAGCCGATCCGGACGCTCGGCATCGAGCACACCGCGATCGTCGGCGGCGACGACGCGTGCTATTCGATCGCCTGCGCATCGATCGTCGCGAAGGTCACGCGCGACCGCGTGATGCACTCGCTCGCGCCGCGCTATCCGAACTACCGCTGGGAGACCAACGTCGGCTACGCGACCGCGGCGCATCTCGAGGGGCTCGGCGCCGCCGGTCTCACGCCGCACCACCGCCGGTCGTTCGTGCCGGTCCGACAGCTTTCCCTCGACTTCAGCGTGGGACTCGCGGACCTCGGCGCCGGCCAGACGGAGCGCGTCGAGATCGACGTCGCCGCGCTCACGATGCTCGTCGACGCGGACCTCGACGCGTCGCCGGCCGAGCTGCGATAGTCCCACGACCTGCGGCGCTTTTTGGGCGCCGTGATCCGATGGTCGAGTCGGCTCCTTCTTGCGTCCTCCGTGAGCGGCGCGTACAATCGCTCGCGCTCTCCCGAATCCCTAGATAGTCCTCGACGGCACGGGACAATTCCATGATCTCCATCGAGGGCCGGATGCTTCCAGCCCCTTAGCTGTTTTCGCGCGCGCGCCACCGGCGCGGGCGCTGTTTGACGCACGCCCTGTCCACCACCAGGAGAGCGTTTCATGAGAACAGTCGCACGAGGTCATTCCGGCCGTTGGCTATCGCCAGCCCTCGGACTCACGCTGCTCGTCGCACCGTGGGGAGTCCGCGCCCAGCAGGCGGTCGTCACTGGCCGGGTGTCGGCCGCCGAGTCGAACGAAAACCTCGCCGACTCGCGAGTGATGATCGTGAACTCGAGCACGGTCACGCAGACGAACTCCGAGGGGCGCTACACGTTCCGCAACGTTCCGACCGGAACGATCGAAGTCCGCGTCATCCGAGTCGGGTACCAGGAACAGAAGAAATCGGTGACTGTCGCGCCGGGTGCGTCGGTGACGCTCGACTTCTCGATGAAGGCGGCGGTGATCCAACTCCAAGAAGTGGTGACCACGGCGACGGGCGACCAACGCAAGGTGGAGATCGGCAATTCGCTGTCGACGATCAGCGCTCCGCAGCACGTCGAGCAGAGCGTTGTGTCGAACATGGCCGACCTCCTCGTCGGGAAGGCTCCGGGAGTCATCATGTCTCCGCCCAACATGAGCGGCTCGGCGCCCGTGATTCGAATCCGCGGGTTGAATTCGCTCAGCCTCGGCAACTCGCCGATCATGATCGTCGACGGCGTCCGGTTCTTCTCGAGCTCGATCAGTCCGGGCGTGGGCGGGACGAACGAAAGCTTCATGAACACGCTGTCGCCCGAGGAGATCGAGGACGTGGAGATCGTGAAGGGGCCGTCGGCGGCGACGCTCTACGGCACCGACGCGGCCAACGGCGTCATCGTCGTGACGACCAAGAAGGGGCGTGCCGGGTCGTCGCGCTGGAACTGGTTCGCCTCCACCCAGCGCGTCGAAGACCGCAACAACTACCCCGCGACCTACGCGCTGTGGGGACACAACCCCACAAACGGCAAGGTCGCCCGGTGCGAATTGGCGACGATGACGCCGACAACGTGCGTCGTGGACAGCACGACGTCGTTCGACCTGTCGGCGACGCCTGGCATCACGCCGATCGCCAACGGCATGAACACGAATTACGGCGGACAGGTGTCCGGCGGCAGCGAGGCCGTTCGCTACTTCGTGGCCGCCGACCTGTTCAACGAGGTCGGTCCGTACAAGATGCCGCAGTTCGCGCAGCAGTGGCTCGCCGACACCGCACTATCGAGCGTCCGCGACGAGTGGATCCATCCCGAGGCGTTCCAGCGCCAGAACATCCGCGCGAACATCAGCGCGAGCGTCTCGCCGAAATTCGACGTCAACGTTTCCACGGGCTTCTCAAAATCCGACCAGCGGCTGCCGCAGGTGGACAACAACGTCAACGGCATCGGCGGCATGATGTATTTGACGTACGGCACCAATCACGCCGGTTTGGACTACAACCCGGTCGGGTCCCTTGGCGAGGCCCTCAACGGCTACGCGCGATGGACGCCGGCGTCGGCGTTCCAGTTCGTGAACGAGACCGGCATCCAGCGCATCACCGGCAGCGCCGACGCGCAGTGGCGGCCGCTCAGCTGGTTGCAGAACCAGGCCGTCGTGGGCGTCGACCTGGCCGATCAGATCTACTTCGACATCTGCCGGTTCACCGAATGCCCGGCGTTCGGATCCAACCGCGCCGGTTTCGTGGACGACGAGCACGACAACAACCGCGCGTTCACGGTGAAGCTCGTGAGCAACGCGTCGTGGAACGCCAGACCTTCGCTGAATCTCAAGACGACCGGCGGCGTCGATTACCTGAACAACGAGGGCGATTTCTCGCGCGCGAGCGGCAGCACGCTGCCCCCGGCGGCGCAGACGGTCGGCGCGGGCGCTGTGAAGAGCGCCTCGGACGGCCAGCAGAGCGTGACCAAAACCCTCGGCGTCTACGTCCAGGAGCAGGCCTCGATCCGCGACCGCATGTATCTGACGGCGGCCGTGCGGTCGGACCAGAACAGCGCGTTCGGCACGAACTTCCAGCGCGTCTTCTATCCGAAGGTGAGCCTCTCGTGGATCATCTCCGACGAGGCGTTCTTCCCGAAGTGGAACTTCGTCAACCAGTTCCGCCTGCGCTCGGCGTACGGTCAGTCAGGCGTGCAACCGGGGGCGACCGACGGGCTGCGTCGCTTCACCACGGCAACGGTCGCCATCGCGAATATCGATACGCCCGGACTGATCGAGAACGCCCTTGGCAATCCGAACCTCAAGCCCGAGACGTCTGGTGAGTTCGAGGGTGGCTTCGAGACGCGCGTGTGGGGCAACCGCGCCAACATCGACTTCACGTACTACAACAAGAAGACGAAGGACGCGCTCATCTCGCTGCCGATCGCGCCGTCGGCATCGCCGTCGGCCACGAGCGTTCGCACGAACCTCGGCGGCGTGCAGAATTCAGGTCTCGAGGCGCAGATCAACGCCACGTTCGTCGACACGCGGCGGTTCGGCTGGGACGTGACCGTCTCGGCGTCGCACAACAGCAACAAGGTCCTCTCGCTGGGCGTCGACCCGGCGGGGAATCCCAACAAGACGATCGGTACGGGCAACACGCGTGACTCCGTCGGCTTCCCGGTGAACGGCGTCTTCCTGCGGCCGTATCACTACACCGACGCGAACGGCGACGGCATCATCCAGGCGACCGAGCTCACCGTCGACACCGGCGTCGTATACCGCGGCTATTCGTTCCCGCGCGATCTCCTCTCCATTCAAAACGGAATCGACCTGTTCGCGCGCAAGCTCCGCGTCCAGGCGATGGTCGACTACAAGGGCGGCTTCAATCTGTACAATCAAACCTGGCAGTTCTTCTGCCAGCAGGCGCCGCAGGCGTGCCAGGAGAATGAGATCGCCTCGACGCCGTTGTGGCGCCAGGCTCGCGCGGTGGCAAACCTCTACGGCACGACGGTGAACGGAACCAGGTTCACGTCGCCCGGCGGCTATTGGGAGAACGGACAGTTCTGGCGGCTGCGCGAAGTGTCCGCGTCGTTCACGCTCCCGAACACGTGGGCGAACCGTCTCCGCGCGCGCGACGCCAGCTTCGTGCTCGCCGGCCGCAATCTGCACGTCTGGACGAAATACACCGACATCGATCCAGAGGCGAACTACTCGACCGGCGACGTGCAGACGGATTTCATCACGACCGGACCGGCGAGTTACTTCGAGTTCCGGCTCAACCTCCACTACTAACCGACGAGGACGACTTCACATGATGAATCGCATGAATCGCCCTCGATGGGCATGGATCGCGGCCGCCGCCGCCGTCGTCGTGGCGACCGGCTGCGACTGGAAAGAGGAGCTGCTGGCGCCGCAGAATCCGAGCGTCATCGATCCGGCGTCGGTGAACTCGCCGGCCGCCGCCGAGGCGGTGCGCGTCGGCGCGTTCGGCCGCATCAAATCGATCACCGCCGGGAGCGAAAGCATGTGGCTCTACGGCGGTCTGCTCACCGACGAATGGAAGTCGAGCGACACCTTCTCGCAGCGCAACGAGACGGACCAGCGCTCCGTGCAGACGAACAACGCCAACGTTCAGACGGCGTACACCACCGTCCAGCAGGCGCGCGGATTCATTCGGACGGCGATCGACCTGCTCAACAAATACACGCCCGATTCCACGCGCAACATCGGCCAGATGTACATGGCGGCCGGATTCACGGAGCTCACGATCGCCGAGAACTTCTGCAACGGCGTGCCGGAAACGTACACGAACAACGGCGTCTACCTGTACGGTCCGCAGCTGACCACGGACTCGATCTTCAAGCGCGCCGCGTTCTTCTTCGACAGCGCGTTGGCGCGTAGCAACTGCCAGCGATGCGCTGTCGGTGGCGCAGAAGCAGGCGTTGCTGGTCATGCGCGCCCGGGTTCTCGTAGACCAGGGACAGTTCGCGAACGCGGCGGCGCTCGTCCCGGTGAGCGCCGTGCCGACGAACTTCCAGTATCTGCTCACGTTCGACCAGGCGACCGGCGACAACCAACTCTGGAGTCTCAACATCAGCCAAGGGCGGTACACGGTCGGCGACAGCGTCGACGCAACGGGCGTGGTGAAGAACGCCCTTCCGTTCGCGTCCGCCGGCGACCCTCGCGTCGCCGCGGTGAACACGAAGAAGTTGGGCTTCGACGGAACGACGGGGCTGTTCAGCCAGGGCACCTTCGCGCAGCGCACCGACCCCGTTCCGTTGGTCTCCGGCATCGACGCGCGGTTGATCGAAGCCGAGGCGAAGCTCAATGCGGGCGACTTCGCGGGGATGCTGACGATCCTCAACGCACTGCGCACAGGTGGGCAGAAGCTCGGGAACTTGAACGTCGCGGCGATGACGGCGATCGCGACGACGCCGGCGACCAAGGACGCGGCGGTGACGCTCTTTTTCCGCGAGAAGGCGTTCTGGACGTTCGCTCGCGGTCAGCGGTTGCCCGACGACCGGCGCCAGGTGCGTCAGTATGGAAGGACGCAGGACCAGGTGTTCCCGGTCGGCCCCTTCTTCAAGGGAGGGACATACGGGACGGACGTGAACTTCCCGGTGACGGACAACGAGAAGACGAACCCGAATTTTCAAGGGTGTCTCGACCGGAAGGCGTAGACCGGTGGACCGGTGGACCGGTAGACCGGTAAGGAACCAGATTCAGAGGCCGCCGCGCGCTCCAGTTCCCCGGAGCGCGCGGCGGTCCTTTATCGGTGGCCCGCTTCGGCGCCCTCACGTCAGGGGAAGGCCGTCTTGCGTGCGCGCCGCGCAGGGGGTAAAATCGCAGGCTGAGCCGCGGGATTTTTCCCACCCCGAGCGGCGCGAAGCCAAGCCAATTCAGGACGCTTCATCGTCCCGTCCCGTGCTCCGGGAACGCGGACGAGCGATTCGAGGTTTGTCTCCGCGAGAAGTACGGTCGGTCCCTCTGGTATATCGTATACAATGTCCCACAGAGTGAGTGGGGACAGGATCTTAGCGCGCTCTCGCAAATAAGCGTTTGTGGTCGAGCCCCATGTGACGTCTCGGCTGCACCATGGGTTAGATCGTCGAGCCAGTCCCTCCCTCCGCCGACCCGGTCGTCGCGGGGCGCAGTGTTGTTGGGCGACGCAGGGCACTGAACGCGGCGCCGCAGGACGCATCACCGTTTGGCCGATGTTGTTCGAAGTCCGTTCATGGAAGTCGTGGACGCAAGTAGTTCAAACTCCCCAAGGGGCGAACCAAATGCGATTGACTCCCTCGAAGCGCGCAGGGTCCGGACTCGTTCCGATCCTGGCAGCTGCCACCCTCCTCGCGATGCCCGCCGTCGTCCGAGCGCAAGGCACCATCACAGGCCGGGTGACGACTGCCGAAACGAACGAGGCGCTCAGCGATGCGCGCGTCATGGTGGTGAACACCAGCGTGATCGTGCCGACGGGCGCCGACGGACGCTACACGATCCGCAACGCGCCGACCGGCAACGTCGAAGTGCGCGTGCTTCGTGTCGGCTACCAGGAACAAAAGAAGGCGGTGGCCGTGAGCGCCGGCGCTTCGGTGACGGTCGACTTCCAGATGAAACAGGCGATCGTCCAACTGCAGGAGATCGTGACCACGGCCACGGGCGATCAACGCCGCGTAGAAATCGGCAACGCCGTTTCGACGCTCGGCGACGTCGAATAACAAGGTAGAAACGACGCCGATCACGAACCTCGGTGACCTGATCGTCGCCAAGGCTCCGGGCGTCGTCCGTGCTTCCTGGCGCAATGACCGGTTCGGCGCCGATGATCCGCATCCGCGGCCTCAACTCGCTCGCCACGACCGGCAGCGGCATCAGCAACGCCCCGATCTACATCGTCGACGGCGTCCACATCAATTCGGGCTCCATCGGGCTCGGCACGGGCGGCACGAACTCCAGCTTCCTCAACGACCTCGATCCGAACGAGATCGAGGACGTCGAGATCGTGAAGGGTCCGTCGGCCGCGACGCTCTATGGAACGAACGCGTCGAACGGCGTCATCGTCATCACGACGAAAAAGGGACGCGCCGGCGCGACGCCGCTGGACGTGGTACGGTGAAGGCGGCGGTGTAAGCGACCGCAACACGTATCCGACGGACTACGCGTCGTGGGGCCACGACTCCACCGGCGCGCTCCAACGCTGCACGCTGGTGAGCGAGAGCCAGGGCTCGTGCCACCTCGACAGCCTCACGTCGTTCAATGTGCTCAATAACCCGTCGACGACGCTCGCTCCATCTGGGCCACCACAACGGCTACGGCATGAACGCGAGCGGCGGCTCGGACCAGGTGCGCTTCTTCGTCAGTGGCGACCTCGCCAACGAGCTCGGCCCGATCTTCATGCCGACGTTCGCCCGCCGAACGCTCGACTCGCTCCTCACGCCGGCTCGCAATGAATGGATCAACCCAGAGCAATACCAGCAGTACAGCATGCGCAGCGAACCTGAGCGCCGCCGTTCACCGCCGAAGTTCGACTTCAACGTGAACGCCGGGTTCTCGAACTACAACCAGACACTTCCGCAGACCGACAACAACACGTTCAGCTATCATCTACAGCGCGCTCAATAACCCGGGCTTCAACTACTCCTGCACGACCAAGTGCGCCGGGTTGACCTACAACGAGCTTGGCTCATTGAACGAGTACCGCAACGGCTACGGCGGGTTCAGCCCGGCGCAGACGTTCCAGGTCTACAACACGAACGGCACGCAGCGCTTCATCGGATCGGCCGACGCCACGTGGCGCCCGTTCTCGTGGATGAACAACCAAGCCACGACCGGAATCGATCTCGCCGACAACGTCTTCGACAGCATCTGCCGCTTCGGCGAGTGTCCGAACTCAGGCACGACGCGCCTTGGTGACGTCACCGACACGCAGACGAACCTTCGCAACTTCACGGCGAAGGTGACGAGCAACATGACCTGGCAGGCGACCACCAGCATGAATTTCAAGACCACGCTCGGTGGTGAGTACGGGAACAATGAAACCGATGGCGTCAGCGATCGTGGCAGGCAGCTCCCGCCTGGGGCGCAGACCGTCGGCGCTGGGCGCAACACAAACGGGAAGCAACACCCTCCAGACGGCCACGAAGATCCTCGGCTACTACGGGCAGGAGCAGGCGTCGATTCGCGACCGCCTCTTCCTGGTTGTGGCGGCCCGCTACGGACCAGAACAGCGCGTTCGGTACAGAAGTTCCAGCGCGTCCTCTATCCGAAGGCGAGCGTCTCGTACATCGTCTCGGACGAGAGCTTCTTCCCGCACTTCGATTGGCTGAACCAGCTGCGTTTGCGCGGCGCGTTTGGCGCGTCCGGCAACCAGCCGGGCAGCACAGTCGCGCTCCAGACGTTCAACGCGTCAACCGCGAACGTCGCGGCGGCCGGCGCCACGGGTGGCGCAGACACGCCGGGCCTCATCGCGGCCGCTCTCGGCAACGCCAACCTCAAGCCGGAGCGTTCGACCGAGACCGAGCTGGGCTTCGAGACGAGCGTGTTGAACAACCGCGCGCATTTCGACTTGACGTACTACGCGAAGAAGACGCACGACGCCCTTGTGTCGCAGCCGATCGCGGCCTCGTCGGGCGCCTCCACGCTGTCCATTGTCAACAACCTCGCGTCGGTCTCGAACAGCGGTCTCGAGGCCTCTCTGAACACGACGTTGATCGATCGTCGCGCGCTTGGTTGGGACGTGACGATCGCCGCGTCGCATAACTCGAACAAGATCAACTCGATCGGCAACGACGCGACAGGCAACCCGCTGCCGACGATCGGCACGGGCACGAACCGTGACTCGACCGGCGAGTCGGTCAACGGCTTCTTCGCCCGGCCGTACACGTTCGCTGACGCGAACGGCGACGGCATCATCACGCCGAACGAAGTGACCGTGTCGCCGAACTTCGTGTACGTTGGCTACTCGATCCCGCGCGACATCTTCTCGGTGACCAACGGCGTCGATCTGCTCAACCGCAAGCTGCGCATCACGGTGCTCACCGACTACAAGGGCGGATACATCCTGTACAACCAGTCGGGCCAGTTCTACTCGCAGAACTTCGCCACTTGGTATTCGGAGAACCTCAAGAACACGCCGCTGTGGGACCAGGCCCGCACGGTCGCCAACTCGAGCGCCAAGAACCCATCGTCGGTCGAGGGCTACCTCGAAAACGGCCAGTTCTGGAAACTGCGCGAGGTTTCGGCTGCGCTCACGCTGCCGAACGCCGTTGCGGCCAAGATCCGCGCTCGGGACGCGCAGCTCGTCTTCTCCGCGCGCAACCTGCACACGTGGACGAAATACACCGGCACCGATCCGGAAGCGAACTACAGCGCCGGTGACACGCAGACCGACTTCTCGACGATCGCGCCGCGCACGTACTTCCTGGTTCGCGCGAACCTCCACTACTAAACCGAGTCCGAGGACGATCTATATGAAGAGACTCATCGATCGTGCCGGGCGCGCGACCACCGCGGTTGCGGCGGTCGTCGGGAGCATGCTCCTCGGCGCGTGTACGTGCCCACGATGAGTTGCTTGCCCCGCAGAACCCCGGCATCATCGCCCCATCCTCCTTGGCCAACACGGCCTCGGCGGACGCGCTCTATGTCGGCGCGCTGGGTCGCTGGAAGAACTCCATCAACGGCAACGGCAACAACACCGAAGCACTATGGAATTGGGAGGCGCTGTTCACCGACGAGGTCATGTCCGGTGACACGTTCTCGCAGCGCAACGACGCCGACCAGCGCAACCTGCAGACGAACGACCAGGTGTTGACGCCGATTTATGGAAATGCGCAACAGGCCCGCGGTTTCGCGCGCAGCGCGATCAACTCGCTACTCGCCTTTGACAAGTCGGCGACGGGCATTCAACACGTGGGCGAGATGTATTTCCATGATGGGCTATGTCGAGATGGCAATGTCGGAGGTGTTCTGCAACGGCATTCCGTTCGGCGAGACGGTGAACGGCGTGCCGCAGTACACCCAGCCCCTTACCGACGCCGACGGCCTCAAGCTCGCGTTGAGCCGGCTCGACACGGCGCTCACGTTCCTCACGGCGACGGACGCGACGACCCAGGGCATCAAGAACGCCGTGCTCATCACGCGCGGCCGCATCAAAGTTGACCTGGGCGATTTCGCCGGCGCCGTGGCCGAAGTGTCGAGTGTTCCCACGACTTACCAATACAACTTCGATTACTCCATTACCACCTTCGACAACGAATGGTGGGTCATGGGGGCGAGCGTGAAGCGCTACACGGCCGGCGACAGCACGAACACCGCCGGCCAGATCGTCAATGCGATTCCGTTCGCGCGGCTGAACGACCCCCGTGTCTCGGTCACGCAATACTGGCAAGCCGGGGGAAGACAACGTCACGACCTTCGTCCAGGTCAACAACTGGGGCCGCGACGATCCGATCCCGGTGCGTCTCGGGCATCGACGCGCGTCTGATCGAAGCCGAAGCCAGACTGCAGGCGAACGACATCCCGGGGATGATGACGATCCTCAACGCGCTTCGCACCTCGCCGCAGACCCTCGGCATTTTCAAGGTGGCCGCGATGGCCGCCCTTCCGACGCCGGCCGACTTCGACCGCGACGGATCTGTTCTTCCGGGAGAAGGCGCTCTGGCAGTTCCAGCGCGGCTGGCGCATGAACGACCTGCGGCGGCTGGTTCGCCAGTACGGACGTACGCAGGACAAGGTGTTCCCGAGCGGCAACTTCACCCGCAACGGTTCACCGTCGGGCACGTTCGGCACGAGGTGGCGTTCCCGGTCGTGGACGCCGAGTTGGCCAACCCGAACTTCCACGGCTGCCTCGATCTGAAGGCGTAGTTCGCCGCGGGGTTTTGGATGACTGCGGGGGGAGTGCCAATCGGCGCTCCCCCCGTTTTCGTTTCGTCAGGTAAGAATCGAGGAGCCGAGATGTCGATGCCGCGGTTCGCTGTCGTCGTCGGGCTGGTGCTCGGGATGGGACGGAGCGTGCTGGCGCAGGGCGCGGATGGAACGACGATCGAAATTCTCGCGACGACGCCCTTGGCGGTCGATCCTCGACTGCCGTTCTATGCGACGGTCACACCCGCCGCGGATCGCGCGAACCATGTGACGGCCGCGTCGCACCTGACCGAGTCGGTGAAACGGTCCGCGGCCGAAGCGCAAAAGCGCTACTGGCCCGAATTCGCTCTGGGCGGGGCCGTGATCGGCGGGGTGGGGCTGGCCGGTTTTGCCGTCCTGAAATGCGATTCGAACTGCCGCGACGACGGGTCGCTGGGTATTTGGATGCCGACGTTGATCACCGCCGGTGCCGTCGGCGGAGCGGTAGTCGGCGCCGTGGTTGGCCTCATCGTCGACTCGAGCCGATCTCCCTAACTGTTTCAGGCCTCTCCAAGAATCAGCGTTTGTACCGGGTTAGTGAGGCAAGCGGCGTGCGGAATGCGGCGACCCGCGTTCGGAGTGCGGTGACCGGTAAGCAGATGAGGGCAATCGAGTGGGGCGGCCGAGTGCCCGGCGTTCGGAGTCCGATGGCGCGACGGTTCAGTGCTTCGTCCGGCGTTGGGAGTGCCGAGGCACGTCCGGTTCGGTCGCGCGTCCGGCGTTTCGAGTCGGTCGGCGCGCGCGGATTGTCCGGCGTCCGGCGTTCGGGGTCCGCACACAAGGACGGCTGACTCGTTGATTCAACGTTCGGACTCGGATGACGGGCGTGTCCGCTCGAGTGGCCGACGTTCGGAGTCGGTAGGTCGCACGCGGCCGGTCTCGTATCCGTCGTTCGGAGTCGGCGGACCCTGCCCGCCGGCCGGGTCGATCGGCGTTCGAGGTGCAGTGGCGCGGGCTTCCGGTCGCCTCGTCGGTGACCGGACTCAGATGGGCGATTTCGACCGGTCGGCTGGTCGGCGTTCGGGGTGAGCTCGCACGCGCGACGCGCGCCGCCGACCGCTTGCGCGCGGTCAGGTTCCGCGATGTCGCCGCCTTCGACGGGGCGGGCGCCGTTACAAATGGCGGCCCCAGCGACAACAGATCGGCCGGATCGATTGTCAAAGCTCCAAAGCGCGCGCTCCAGTGCAGATGCGGTCCGGTCACACGCCCTGTCGCGCCAACCTTCCCGATCTCCTGCCCCTTCTCGACCGTGTCGCCGATCGCCACCTCCGGCTGGCTCATATGGAAGTAGCCCGTGACGAGGCCGTTGCCGTGGTTGATGTACACGACGTTCCCGGCGAGGAAGAACGTGTCGACGAGCGCCACCACGCCGCGGTTCGCGGCGTAGATGGGATCGCCGAGCGCGCCGCGATAGTCCACACCCAAGTGGCTGCTCGACACGCGGCCGTTGAACACCCGGCCGCTGCCGAACTTGCTCGTCACCTTGGCGCTGCGCGGGCGCGCGAAGGGCGCCTGCCAGAGCGCCGGCGTGTCCTGCGACTTGCGACCGATCTCGCGCGCCAACTCGTTCTCGTGCTCGACGCGCGCCTCGGTGGCGGAGTCCGGACGGGCGGTGAAGCGCGGGTCCACGCGCAGGCGGCGCGCGCCAGGCGCGCGTCCTCTCGACCCCATGGCAGGCGGTGGCGGAGCCTGGTGCGGGTATGGGAGCTTGAGTCGGAGAGTATCCGACTTCCCGGACGCCCGCGCTATCACCACATTTGCTACGACGGAGTCCGACACCTCGACCGGTACGGCCCCGAGCGCTTGGAGTTTGTCCTTACCAGCGTCGAGGAAATGCAGGGGCTCGCCGGCCATCTCTCCCACGACGGACACGACCGAGTCGGCGTGCCCGTCGATGTGATCGATCGTCAAGCGAGTGAGGGTCCCGCCGCCAGGTCGGCTCGGGGTCATCGAAAGGCGCGGCGTCTGAGCAGAAGTTCGAGTTCCCACCAAGGCCGTCGCCGCAAGTGCCAACGCAACAAGCCGGCTGATCAGCGGACCAGTCCACTGGCCCACCGGCCCACCAGTCCACCGGGTAAGTGTTCTCATCGTATAGTATTGCACGTTACTAGCATAGACGGGTCGCCGAGCGGTTCGGCAACCCGACGGCCCGCCACGGGTACGAACCAACGATGGACGTAGTTCGTCGCTTCTCCCTCCTCGTCACGGCCGCTCTGTTCGCCGCCGCTCTCATCGCGGGCGCGATGCACGACCGGCCCGACATTGACGCCGACGCCGCCTCGCAGCTCTCGAGGTCGACGTCGTTCTTCGACAGCACCATCGTGCTCGCGCGAAACGCGAGCCCGCGTGGCGCTCGCGGCGACGCGCTCACGGTCGGACTCACCTACCTCGAGCGACTGCGTCTCGGACTCGGCAGCCCCTTCCGACTCGTAGACCAGGCGCTGGACGACCCGCGCTTCGACGCCGACCCCGCGCTTCGTACACGCGTCGTGTGGGCACTGTTGGGGCGGCTGCGACGCGGCGACGCCTACGTCGTGGATTCGTCCGCCCTCGATGGTCTCGGGCCGTGGGACGCCGACGGCCACGGCGCGACCGGCGCGCAGCAGCTCGCGCTCATCGAACGCTCCGTCGAATCGGCGTCCGATCCGCGCGCGGGCGAATTGGCTGTGCGGCTCGCCTACATGATCAGCGCTGGGAAGGCGACCGTCGCGTCGCCGGCTGTAGCCGTCGCCACGGAGGCGGCGGCGCTCGTGCGCGATCGCGTGCTGGCGCAGCACGACCTCGCCGATCTGTTCGCCGACGCGACACGCGATCCGGAAAACCGCGACGTGCTCTCGCTGTTGGAGGATCGCCGTGAGAGCGTCTCGTTCCGCGTCGAGCGCCCCGCCGGCGAGCAACTCGATTCGGAGCTACGGACCGAGGCGATGAACGCCGTGCCGGCGCTCGTCCGGGCGCTCGACACGCTGGAGAGATCATCGGGACCGGTCTCCGCGCGCCGTGCGTTGTACCCCGTACTCGGCCCGCACTTCGCCGCTCGCGCGAGCGCGCTCGGCGCCGACTTGCCGCCCGCGGCCCCGATCGTCGTCGCGTCGCGGCTGCGAAACGACCGCGCCCAACCGGCGACGAACGAAGAGACGCTCGCCGCCGCGTACGATGCGGCGCCGCAGTCCACCGATTCGGCGCGACGCATCGCGGCTCGCGCGCTGCTCTCCGACGCTGTCGCGCTCCGCGCCTTTGCACAGGAACGACCTTGGCTCCCCGGCGATTCGACCGTGAGCGCCGCGGAGCTGGCGGCGGAGTTCGATCTCGCGTCGGTGACCTTCGGTCGAGACGTGCCGCGCGCGTGGCGGCCGTACTACCTCGGGTCGCTCCAGACCGCCTTGCAGGACATGCAACGTGTGTTTCCCGCGCTGTCGTTCGCCGGACTCCACGTCCAGTTCGGAAATCAGACGCTTCCCGATTCGGCGCTCGCGATGCACGACCCGCGGACGCGCACGATCCAGCTCTCGATCGCGTCGTCCGCCGGGACGATCGCGCACGAGCTCTCGCACGACCTGGACTGGCAGACGGCGCGGCGGATGTACGCCAACGGCCGCGGCTACAGCACCGATCGCGCGATGGAGGACCGTCGCGGCGCGCTCGGTGAGTCGGTGCGCGGGCTCGCCGAGGCGCGCGTGATTCGCGGTCTGGGTCCGGGTGGCGGGCCGACCGCGCCCGCACACAACGATCGGCCGGCCGAGCTGTTCGCGCGAAGCGTGGACTGGTACGTCTCGTCGACGCTCGCGATGCAAGGCCGGTCGAATGGTTTTCTCACCGCGGTGCAGGATCCGATGCTCCCGGGCTACGCCGCCGGCGCGCCGGCTGTCGTCGGCACGGCGGGCGCGGAGTCGCTGCTCGGCGCGCTGGCGCAGATGACGTTCATTCCGGATTCGGCGAGAGACGCGTTCGAGTCCCAGTGGTCGGACCCGGCGATCATCGATCCGACGCTGCTGGTGCGCCGCGTGCTCGACACGCCGCTCTCGTGGCGCGTCGTCTGGCAGCAGCTCGCGCGTTCACCGAACACCCAGGCGAACGGGTCGATGCTCGGCGTGCCTTCGATGGCGCTTTGCTCGACGGGCAAGTCGGCCGAAGCCGCGGCGCGCGACCGGCTGCTCGTGCTGGCGATCGACGCCCGCGCCCGCGGCGCCGCGATTCGCCGCGCGCGATACTATCCGTCGAGCCTGCGCGGCGAGTGGGCGCGAGGGCTCCTCGCGACGCCGCCCTGGCGCACCGACGTCGGCGAGTCGGTGATCGAAGCGCTGCGCTCTTCGGTCGTGAACGAGCTATCGAGCGCGCCGTGGGCTCAGGGCGTCGTGCCCGTCGTCCCGGCGATCTTCCGCTCCAGCTCCGCGAGCTGCTCGACCATCGCGCGCTGACGGGCGTCGAGCTGGCCGAGAAGGCCGAGCATCTCGTGGTGCCGCGACTCGTCGTCCGTCGGATGCCGCTGAACGAACGTGAGCGCGCCGCCGGTCTCCAGTCGGCACGAGTGCACCTGGGCGAGCGACTCGATACCCTGGCGTCTCGCGGCGGACTCCAGCTCGGCGACGGTGATCAGCTCGCGCTCGAGATGATGCCGAAGGAGGCGGCCGTTTCGAATGAGATCATCCGGCCGCCCCTCGACCTTGTCCAACTCCCCGTAGTGGTAGAGCACCCGGACGACGACGGCGTTGATCAGCAGCAGCGCCGCCGCTCCGATGATGCCGCCTGTCAGCGAGTTGTCGTTTCCAATGATCGCGTTCTGCACCGTGTTCGACAGCAGCAGTAGAACCACGAGGTCGAACGGATTGATCTGCGACAGCTCTCGTTTCCCGGCGAGTCGAAGTCCGACGAGAAGGAACCCGTAGACGACGATCGTCCGGAGGAGCTTCTCGAGAATCGGAATGCCTGGCTGGAGGAGTTCCTGGAGCATGACGGTGGACGGGTGGACGGGTGGACGGAGACCGGAGACCGGAGACCTGTTAGTTCACAGTCAATTCGATGTACAATCCGAGGTGTCGAATGGCAACCGCGAGATCGAGCGTAAATATCTGCTAACCGCCCTTCCGCCGCGCGTGCTGACGGCGCCGGCGGCGCACATCGACCAGGGGTACCTACCCGGCGTTCGCATCAACGAGCGCATTCGCCGAACGAGGCGCAATGGCGCGGTCCGATACTACCGGACCATCAAGTCCGGGGCGGGAATCGAGAAGCTCGAGATCGAGGAGGAGACCGACGAACGTTTCTTCGCCGCGGTATGGCCGCTCACGCTCGGGCAGCGGGTGGAGAAGCGACGATACGAGGTGGCCGAGGGGGAGTTGCTGTGGGAGGTCGATGAGTTTCTCGACCGTACGGGACTCTGGCTGGCGGAGGTCGAGCTGACTGCGGTGGATCAGGTCGTGGTGTTGCCAGGGTGGCTGGCGGAATTCGTCGAGCGGGAGGTCACGGAAGAAGTCAGATACACGAATCACGCGCTGGCCAAGTGAACGGGCGCGCTGAGTTCTCAGGTCTGAGTACTCAGTCGTGAGATGACGTTCGCGGATCTGCGTTGCCGGCGAGCATCCCGGATCTGGAAGTGAGCCCTGCCTTGAGCGCGAGCCTGAGCATGAGCCTTGAGCAACGACGGCCGGCTCACAGCTCTGGCTCAAGCTCATGCTCAAGGCAGGGCTCGGGCAGCCGAGTCGAGATGCTCGCACCGCCGCCGCGATTCTACTTGGCAGGCGCTTTTTCAGCAGCCGCCAGTTCCGCGCGGTACCTCGCCGCCATCTGCGGTCTTCCGAGCGTGTCGAACTCCGCCACCAGATCCTTCCGCGCCCCCTTGAGAAAACTCAAACTCGCGCTCGTCTGCTTCACCAGGATGTCGTACCCCGCCTGCGTCTCCACCTGCGCCTCGGCGAATCGTCGCTCGCGCAGTAGCACGTGGCCGAGCTTTTCGTGGGCGATGCCGGTGTTGGTGTGGTTCGGCCCCTGGGCGGCGGTGAAGCGTTGCACGGTCTCTCGATAGAGCTGCTCGGCGCGCGGGTAGTCCTTCTTGGCGTAGATCGCGCTCGCGAGATTCGAGATGGCCACCGCGATCAGGTAGTGCTTGTCGTCGTAGATCTTCCGATAGATGTCGAGCATCCGCGTCCAGTAGACGATCGCTTCGTCGTAGTGATCGCGCTGGTAGGCGATGTTCCCCAGCTCGTTCACCGTCGACGCCACCGACGGATGCGCCGGGCCGTACACGCGCTCGCGAATCGCCAGCGCCTGGCGGAGCACGGTGTCCGCTTCGTCGAATCGCCCTTGGAACACGAGCGCGCGGCCCAGCATCGTGAGGTCGTGGGCCGTGGCCGGATTGCTGTCGCCGTAGAACGCGCGCGTCATCGCCAGCGCCTCGCGGTCGAATCGCTCGGCGTCCTTGTAGTTGCCGCGCTCCTGCTGGGACGCGCCGAGGTTCACGAGAATCTCGGCGACTTGTGGATGGCGTGGACCGTACTCTTGCCTATAAATCGCGAGCACCTCCCGGTTCAACGAGTCCGAGATGTCGTAGTGCCCCGCGTAGAAGTTGACGTCGGCCAGCGTGCCGAGATTCGCGGCGAGATCCACACGCGGCG
Source organism: uncultured Gemmatimonadaceae bacterium (assembly GCA_963757185.1). Lineage (GTDB taxonomy): Bacteria > Gemmatimonadota > Gemmatimonadetes > Gemmatimonadales > Gemmatimonadaceae > JAQBQB01. The sequence goes on along the minus strand of CAVWQI010000009.1, from coordinate 263,784 downwards.
CGCGCGCCGCGGTATCCCGGCGGACGACGTCCTGCATGATGGGAATCGCCTTGTCGTACGATCCGCGCTCCTCGAGCACGCGCCCGAGCTCGGCGAGCGAGTGGATCACGGCCGGGTCGTTCGGCGGGAGCGCCGACGTCGCCAAATCGACGCCTTGCCGAATCAAACGCTCCGCGTCCTCGAGCTGCGCCTGGTCGACGCGCAGGTCGCCGAGCGCGACGAGCGACGCGGCGACGTCCGGGTGCGTCGGACCGAGCACCGCCCGCCGCCGGTCGAGCGCGAGTCGGAACAGGGAATCGGCACGCGGGAGGTTGCCGAGGTGTTGGTAGATCCCGGCGAGCGTGACGTACAACTCGGCTTGCACCGCCGGCTCGGCGTCGAGAGAGCGGGCCTGCACCAGACCACGATCCAGCAGCGTGACGACGTGGAGACTGTCAGCGGGACCGGCGGCCTTGTCGCCGCCCTGGAAAAGGTCGAGCGTGAACCGTTGGATTCGTTGCGCGCGCGCCGCCTGCGCGATCGCGTCGTTGCGCGCGCGGGCAAGGCGCGCCGTGTAGAAAACGACCAATCCCACGACCAGCGCGACGGCGATGCTCGCCGCGACCACGGCCTCGCGGTTGCGGCGCACGAACTTGCCGGCGCGATAACGAAGACTGTCAGGCCGCGCCTCGAGCGGCTCGCTGTTGAGAAAGTGGTCGACGTCGCGAATGAGCGCGTCGACAGTTGCATAGCGGCGCTGCGGATCGCGATGCATCGCGGTCAGGCACAGCACGTCGAGATCCGACCACTCGGCGGGGCGCAGAGGCTGTCCCGCCTGGTCGCCGCGAGCCGCCGCGGGGTTCTTCCTCGAGGCGGCCGACGGGCGCTCGGCCTCGCGATCGGACAGCGCGGCCTCGAGCTCGTCGACCTTGTCGCCCGGCTCGAACGGAAGATGGCCGACGAGCAGCTCGTAGAGGATCACGCCGAGCGCGTACACGTCGGTGTACGTGCCGATGCGCGCGCCACGGATCTGCTCGGGCGCTGCGTACGCGGGCGTTAGCAGCCGGAGACCGGTCCGTGTGCGGTCCTTCCGCGCCTCCAGCCCGTCGAGCTGCTTGGCGATCCCGAAGTCGAGCAGCTTCACGATGCCGTCGTTGCCGACGAGAATGTTCGACGGCTTCAGGTCGCGGTGCACGACGAGATGTCGGTGTGCGTGCTGCACCGCGACGCACACGTCGCGGAAGAGCCGCACCCGTCCGACAACGGAGGTGGCATGCGTCCGGCAATACTCGGTGAGCGGCGTCCCCTCGACGTACTCCATCACGATCCACGGCGTGCCGTCGGCCAGCGATCCCGCGTCGAACAGACGCGCGATGAACGGATGGTTCAGCTGGGCCAGTGTCCGCTGCTCGCTGGCGAACCGCTCGCGCCGCGCCGGAGAGAGCCACGCGTCACGCAGGATCTTGATCGCCGCCACCGTCCCGAGGTCTTCGCGCTCGGCGTGGTAGACGACGCCCATTCCACCCTCGCCGAGCATGCGCGTCAGCCGATAAGGTCCGAGGCGCTGGCCTGGTACGCCGTGCTCACCAGACTTGCCGAGCACCGAATCGGCCGCGGCTCCGATGCCGCGGTCGAGCAGCGAATCGCCGCGTGCGTCCTCGGCAACTAGCGCCAATGCGTCGTCCACGAGGGATGGATCATCGGCACACTGGGTCTCCAGGTAGGCGCGCTGATCCGCGGCGGGCAAATCAGCCGCGGCGTGAAACAGGTCTTGGAGACGGGTCCAGCGAGAGGAATCAAGCGTCATGAGACGGAGCGCTGTCGCGACTTCCTCACACGTCCCTCTCCGCAGCTCGCAGCTCTCGCGCGAGCCACGCTTTTGCCGCGCGCCAATCGCGTAACGCCGTCGACTCGGAAATGTCGAGAAGCTGCGCCGTTTCGGCCACGTCCATGCCGCCGAAGAACCGGCTCTCGACGAGCAGCGCCTGTCGCGGCTCGAGACGCGCCAGGTCGTTGAGGGCTTCGTCGAGCGCGACAAGGTCGTCGGCGGTGGACGCCGTCTCCTGGAGGGCATCGTCGAAGGTCACCACGACCGCGCCGCCTCCGCGCTTTTCGGAGCGACGACGGCGCGCGGCCTCGATCAACACCTGTCGCATGGCGCGAGCGGCGATCCGCTTGAAGTGGAGATGCGATGTATTTGCGACGCCGGGGGACTCACGGAGCTTGAGCCAGGCCTCGTTGACGAGGCCCGTCGGGCTGATCGTCGCGCTCGGATCGTTGCGTCGTACGGCCGCGGCGAGGCGTCGCAACTCCTCGTAGGTCGCGCTGAACAGGTCGTCGAGCGCCCGCCCGTCGTCGAATCCGCCTGTGGGTTGGTCCCCCGCTTCGAACCCGTGAGCCACGTCGCTCTCCGGTGGGTGTGACGGTTTCCGACGCTCCCCTGCGCAATGGGGGGTGCAGCCGGCCGTCCGTCAAGGGGTTGGCCCGGCTACTCTGGTATACTGTTACGGTTTCGTATATCTTCGGCCCTACAGGGGCGCAAGCCCCCCGTTCTCCCCGTCCCTTACTCGTAGGAGATGAACATGCGACGTATGGCAGCTCGGCATGGCTCGATGATGGCCCTTGCGACCGCGTGCCTCGCAATGGCGGCGGTACCCGCCGCAGCCCAGATGAAGGGCGCCGCGAACTTCTCGATGGGCTATACGGACATCGGCCCGGTCGTCGGTGTCGGCGGAATCAACGGCGCGAGCGCGTCGTTCGGTGGACGCTTCGAGCACGCGATCAAGCCGCTGCCCGACCTTGGCAACGGCACGCTCGGCATCCAGGCGGCGTTCGACTACTACTCCTGGGGACAGGATTTCGTCGGCTACAGCTTCAGCTACAAGTACATCCCGATCGGCGTCACGGCGAATTACCACTTCAAACTCGACGAGCCGAAGATCGATCCGTTCATCGGCCTGGGTCTCGGTTACAACATCGTGAGCTGCAGCGGCACCGGTGCGTTCAACAACATCGGATGCGGTTACAGCAGCAATCTCTATTTCATCGGCCGCGTCGGCGCCCGTTACTTCTTCGCGCCGAAGATGGCCCTCTACGCCGATGCCGGCGCCGGCGGCGCGGCGTTCAACGTCGGCCTGATGTTCAAGGTTCAATAGTGGCTTGACGGCCGCCGCTTGCCGCGGTTACCTGAGTGTCTGTGACACTCACGGGGAACTTCGGTGACGAAGCGACAGCCTGACAATTCGGAATTTCGGACCCACCCGAGTGCGGACCCTTCCAGCAACGACGTGACGCTGGAGGGGTCCGCTTTTTCACGCCGCGACTTCATCGTCGAAGCCGGCCGCCTCGGGCTCTTGATGTACGCGGCGCCGCACCTCGGCGGCGTGCTCCTTCGAACGCCGTCTCCGCTCACCGCATCCGGACCGCCGCAAGTCGCCGCGCTCGCGCCCGGACTCAAATGGCGCATGCTCGGCCCGTTCCGCGGTGGACGCACCGACGCGGTCAGCGGGGTACACGGCCGGCCGAACGAGTTCTACTTCGGCGCGGTGAACGGCGGCGTCTGGAAGACCGTCGACGCAGGACGCGTCTGGGAACCGGTCTTCGACTCGCAGGCCGTCGCCTCTATCGGCGCGATCGCGGTGGCGCCGTCGGCGCCAGACACTGTGTACGCGGGCTCCGGTGAATCGACGCTGCGCGACTCAACGGGCTTCGGCAACGGCATGTACAAGTCGACCGACGCCGGAAAGACGTGGACGCACATCGGCCTCGACGGCACGCAACACATTGGCCGAGTTGCCGTACACCCAAAAAATCCGAACATCGTCTTCGTCGCCGCCATCGGACATCTCTACGCGGCGAGCCCGGAACGCGGCGTCTTCCGCACGACGGACGGCGGCAAGACGTGGAAGAAGGTTTTGTTCAAAGACGATAACGTCGGCGCGGTCGAAGTCGCGATCGATCCAGTGAATCCGCAGGTCGTCTACGCGGGACTCTGGAATACGCGGCGTCCACCCTGGTACACGTACGCGCCGACCAACGGCCCGGGCGGCGGAATCTTCAAGTCGACCGACGGCGGCAACACGTGGAAGCCGCTCACCAACGGTCTGCCGAAGGAAGGCATCGGCAAGACCGGCATCGCGATCGCGCCGAGCAATCCGCGACGCGTGTACGCGGTAGTCGATTGTCTCGTGCCCGACCCGAACGCTCCTCCGCCGGCGGCCGTCGGCGGCGGTCGTGGAGGCGGCGGCAATCCTGCATGTGCGCAGCCGCAAGCGCCGCCGGGGCAGGGAGGTTTCTTCCGCTCGGACGACGCGGGCGCGACGTGGAGCAAGCTGTCGAACGACCAGGCGCTCTGGGGACGTGGGTGGTACTTCGAGCACGTCGTCGTCGATCCGAAGAATGCGGACAACGTCTACGTGTCGAACGTGTCGGTGTCGCGGTCAAAGGACGGCGGTCACACGTGGGTGCCTTTGCGCGGGTCGCCGGGCGGCGACGACTACCATCAACCGTGGGTCTCGCCCGACGACTCGAACACGATGATCGTGGCGAGCGATCAGGGCACCATCATCACGCGGAACGCGCTCACCGACGACCCGCGCGACGTCACGTGGAGCTCGTGGCTCAACCAGCCCACCGCGCAGATCTATCATCTCTCCGTCGACTACCGATTCCCGTACTGGGTGACGGGAGCGCAGCAGGACTCGGGCGCCGTCGCGGTGCGCTCTCGCGGCAAGTTCGCCGAAATCTCGATGCGCGACTGGGAGCCGATCGCCGCGGGCGGCGAGAGCGGCTACACCGCGGGCGATTCACAGCATCCGGGAATCATCTTCGGCGGCACGGGTCAGCGCTTCGACCTCGAGACCAACACGTCACTCGGTGGCACGACCGCGCCGCGCTCGCCCGACTGCGCGCGCACGGATTGGACGCAGCCGCTCGTGTTCTCGAAGGCCGATCCGAAGGCGCTGTACTACTCGAACCAGTACGTCTTCAAAACGGTAGACGGCGCGGCGACGTGGACGCAGATCAGCCAGGATCTCACGCGTCCAGATCCGGGCGTTCCGCCGAATCTCGACGCGACGGCCGCGGCGCAGGTGGATCGCAATGGCAAGCGAGGCGTGGTCTACACGATCGCACCCTCACCGATCGCCGCGCCGACGCTCTGGGTCGGCACCGATGACGGCTTGATTCAAGTCACGACCGACGACGGCAAGACGTGGCAGAACGTGACGCCGAGCGCGCTCACGCCGTGGAGCCGAGTCACGATGATCGACGCGTCGCACTTCGACGCGAACACCGCGTACGCGAGCGTGGACCGGCATCAGCTGCAGGACTTCGAGCCGTACATCTATCGCACTCGCGACATGGGTAAGAGTTGGCAGAAGATCACCAACGGCCTGCCCGTGGGCGTGTACGTGCACGTCGTGAAGGAGGACCCGCAGCGGCGCGGTCTGCTCTTCGCCGGCACCGAGCGCGGCGCATTTGTCTCGCTCGACGACGGCGACACCTGGCAGCCGTTCCAGATGAATCTTCCCGTGACGTCGGTTCGTGATTTCGAGATCTATAGCAACGATCTCATCGTCGCGACGCACGGTCGCGGATTCTGGGTCGTCGACGACATCAGCCCGTTGCGCCAGATCAACGCGACGGTTCTGGCGTCGGACGCCTACCTCTTCAAGCCGGCGGACGTGATCTACACGCCGCAAGGCGGCGACAACGGCACTCCGCTGCAGAAAGACGAACCTCAGGCGCCCAATCCGGTATTCGGCGCGGCGATCGACTACTACCTCAAGACGAACGCGTCTGGTCCAGTGTCCGTCGAGATCGTCGACGCGAGCGGCACCGTCGTCGCCACATTCTCCACGAATGCGGCGGGCGGAGGTGCGGGGTTCGGAGGAGGTGGAGGCGGCCGAGGTGGTCGAGGCGGAGGAATACCGAATACGTCGCCGCTGTGGCGTCCCACGCCCGAACCGTTCGCGACGACCGCCGGCGTGCACCGCGTAACGTGGGCGCCGATTGCCGGCGGGGGCGGGCGAGGCCGAGGCGGCGGTGGACGAGGGGGCGGCGGAGGTTCGCTCACCGGAACGTTCACCGCGCGGCTCTCGGCTGGTGGTCAGACGTACACGCAGACGTTCAACGTCCGGGAGGCGCCACAGCCCACGCGCTAAGCGGACCGGTGGACCGGTAGACCGGTGGACCGAACTACGCACAGTCGGTTGGACTGGCTGGTGCGCGCGCGGGAGGGATCTCGAATCGGCTGCCCGAGCCCTGCCTCGAGCATGAGCTTGAGCATGAGCCGTGAGCCAGACGAGCGTTGCTCAAGGCTCATGCTCAGGCTCCAGCTCAAGGCAGGGCTCACTTCCAGATCCGAGATGCGCGGGAGCAATCGAGATCAACGAACGAATCTGACGACTGACTACTGAGACCTCAGAAGCACGGAAGGCGGCGGCTAGATTCATCTCGCCGCGCGAACGTCGTTTCACCAAGTTTCTGAATTCTGCCGGTCACTCACCCATGGGAGGAATACAGATGCGACGTTCGAGCAGGCTGTTGTCACTGATGTCCCTCGTCGCCGCCGCCGCGTGCGCGCCGGCCAGCGGTGCCGGCAAGCCCGACTCTGCGACCACCGCGGCGGATATGGCGGCGATTGGCAAGGCGCGCGACGCGTTCGCGGCGGCGTTCAAGGCCGGCGATATCGCGGCGATCACTGCGCTGTACACGAGCGACGGGTTGACTCAGACGGACAACCAGCCGACGGGTACCGGGCCGGCGGGAATCACCGCCGTCTACAAGACGACTTTCGACCAGCTCAACATCGTCGCCATGACGCTGACGCCGGTGAAAACCGAAGTGTCGGGAAACCTCGGCTACGACATCGGAACGTATTCACTCGTCGCGACGCCGAAGCCGAAGGGCGACACGATCAAGGCCGAAGGCCGGTACGTCGTGCTGCTGCGCAAGGGCGCGGATGGGACCTGGAAGACCATCGCCGACATGGACAACCTGCCGACTGCGCCGCCGCCCATGCCGCCCGCTCCCAAGAGGAAGGGCAAGTAAAGTCGACTACAGCTGCCCCACGAGCGGACCCCATTCGTCGACAAGCTTTCTGTACGCCGAGTCGTCGTATCTCGATGGCAGAAACCACTTCGCGTAGCTGGGGAGCGATTCGCCAGCTACGTGGAGTGACGCCAGCTCGCCGCTCGCGTGCGCCGACATCACTCCCATGCCGGACAGCGCGCCGAGCACGAACGCGCCCTCGATCGGCAGCGGGCCGATGAGCGGCCGGTTCTCCGGCGTCTTGCAGTAAAAGCCGCCGTCGATGAACCCGTTGGCCGCCGCCCCCTCGGCCACGTAGGGCGCCAAACCCGGGACCATGCGCGCCGCGCCGCGGAGCACGACGTCGCCGTACGACTCGTCGAAACTCGGCGGCCAACTGAACTCGCGTGGCTCTGTTTCGAACGTCCAGATTAAATAAAGCTCATCGCCGTATCCCAGGTCGATCGGGCGCACGTGGACGCCGGCGGGTCGCGGCTCCGCCTCGCCGGCGAGATGCACCGGGTCGGTCCAGATGAGGAACGGTGCGTCGCGGCCGACGGCGCGACGCGGGTCGCGCAGCGTCATCTTGGCGTGCAGCTCGCTGAACACCGGCAGGTCGACGCCGAGCAGCTTGGAGAAGGCGGGAAGTCCCGGGCCGGCGGCGACGACGAGACGGTCCGTCGTGATCGAGTTGCCGGACGCGAAGTGCACCTCGCGCACTCGGCCGCCGGCCGTGTCGACGCGCGTCACGCGTTCGCGCACGAACCGCGCGCCGTTCGCCACCGCCTGCGACAGCAGCCACGACCCGAGCGCGACCGCGCTCAGCCAGCCGGCGCGCCGCACGTGCAGCGCGCCGACAGTGTCCTCCGCGAGGTAAGGGAACGCCGCGCGCGCCGAGTCGCCGACGAGGAGATCGGCGCCGGCCGGCTGGTTGTCGAATCCTTCCGCGGGTGCGGGGCGGTATGTCGAGATGCTCGCGTGCCGCCGCACTTCTCCCATGCCGAACGACGCGACGCGCCGCGCGGTCTCTTCCATTTGTGTGAGCTTGTCCGGATTCGCCGTCGCGAAGAGGTAGCCGCGGCGGTTCATGCGGAACGCGTGTCCGCTCTCCGCGGATGTCTCCTCGAGCAGGTCGATGCTGCGCGATACGAGGCGAAGCATCGTGTCGTCCGGGCCAGGCCACCAGTTGCGATAGGCCTGGGTACCCTTGTCGCTCGTGAGCGTGAGCGGCTCACGCTCGTCGACGATCGCGACGTTCCGAATCCCGCGGCGGACGGCGATGTGATACGCCGCCGCGGCGCCCGCGATGCCGCAGCCACAGATGACGACGTCGGCCGTCGATCGCATTTTATCTGGGACGTCGGGAGGCTACGATTCGCGGCGCGCGCGGGAGAGCTGCTGCAGCTCCTCGAGGCCGGCCTTGCCGACGACGTGCTCGAATTCGTAGGCGAGCATCTCGAGCGCGGTCTGTGTGCCGTTCGGATCCGGACCGCAGCACTGCGTCTCCTCGGGACACCACTCGGCGTCGAGCGTCAGCGTCGCGTCGGACACCACCACCGGAAATGCGCGGCAGTAGAACGGCTTGAGGCCCGGCGACGCCGACTCGGCGATCTGCAGGACGCACCGCCGCTCGCTGTCGAGGAAGACGCAGCCGTGCCCCACGACTTGTGTGCCGACGCATTTCCCCGACGGAAAATCCTCGTCCTCGATCTCCTCCGACTCGAACCAACGCGACGGGTCCTGCTCCTGCGTCGGCTCCATGTGCCCGATCACGAGCGGCGCCTCGCGAAGGATGCGGTCGCGATGCTCGAGATCGACGTACACGCCGCCGCGACAACATTTCGCGCTGCAGTTCATCATGGAGCATGACGACGCGAAGCGCGTGGCGAAGACCTCCTCGTCGGCCTGCAGGCGAGGGATGTGGGAGAGGTGATGGTGGTGCAGCGGGTAGGTGATGTCGGTGTCTTGAGATTCGGGCATGGCGGCGAAAACTAGAGAGCGGGGCCCGGAGTCGCGAGGTGGTCGCGGCCATTCTTTGAACGCAGGGTCTGTTGTCAGAGGTCGGCAGTCCGTTCCTGACTTCGAGCGGAAGCCGATACATCGAACGGGCGCTCGAACCAGAGTGGCCGATCACTTCAAGCGCTGTTTCACGGCGAGTATCCACTCCTCGCCAAAAACGCCGCCGGATCCGGCATCGCGAATATCTCCTTGATCGCCCGCCTCTTGTCCGCCGCGCGCGCGTAGTACGCCCCGCAAATCCGCGCCCCGACGAAGTACCCCAGATCGGCCGGCCGATTCTTGGAGCGGTCGCCGTTGTAGAGCCAGTTGCTCGCGTCGGTTCCATTCATCTCGCGCTGGAATTCCACCCAAAGCTCGTGCTCGTGCGCGAGCCCGTACTGGCTGGCCGCGCGTGCGGGATCCTCGCCGGTTACGGTCCAGGCCATGAACGTCGCGCATCCTTCCTCGAGCGACGTCGCGAGGAGCGTCGGCTTCGCGCTCCGATTCGCACCGCCGTCCGTTCGCTCGGCGGCGTGCGCCTGCTGGATGTGCATCAACTCGTGCGCAACGAGGCCGGGCAATGCGTCGATGCGTCCCACGACACCGCGTTCCCACGCATTGAGCTCGTCCAGCGGCGTCGACGCATCAGCGCCGTGCATCTCGGCCCCGACGAGTTGGCCCGATGTGTCGGTCGTGCCGCCCGACGAGAGCTGGCCGATGAGGAAATAGACCGGCGGAAACTTTGCGTCAGGGTAGAGCGCCGCGAGCCGACGGTAATACGTGCGAATCGAATCCTTGATGGCGCGCGCCGTGTCGATGGCCAGCGTATTGGCGCGAATCGCGGCGAAGAATCGCGGCCGCCGCCGCACCGCCGCCGCGACGTTCCACGCCCCGATGCGTTCGCCGATCCCCGCTGTGTCCTGGGTCAGGCGAGCCCGCTCCGCATCGGTCGGCGGCGCGCCGCTCTCGAGTCGGGCGGTCGACCAACCTTTCGCGGCGAGCAGGTCGACGAGGCCGTAGCCGCTGCTCAGCCGGGTACGAACGAAATCGTGAAGCCCCGGCGAGCCCGGACGAATGTAGAGGTCGTAGTAGGCGTCGACGCGAGCTTCGTCGGTGGAAGCGAGCTGCGCCCGGTCGTAGGCGCGCCAGAAGTTCGTGATGTCAGACGTGACGAGAAGCGCCGCGTTGGGATCGCGGGTTGTCTGAGCGAGGGCCGATGACGCCGAGCACGCTCCGAGGATCAGTGCAGCGGTACGAATGGCCTTGAAGGGCATTCAGAGAGTCTAGATCGGCCGAGTTGTGCTCGCCAGCCAAACGGCGCGACAGATCCCGGCCATTCTCGGGGGTCAGTTGTCCGTCCCGGACTTCGAGCGCAAAGCCGAACCCACCAGTGCGCTCGAACTCAGAGTGGCCGATCCCCCCAGCCGCCGTTACATGTAAAGACTCACTCACCACGCACGAGAGATGGCCTGCTGTCAGTGCCAGGGTATCGAAAGTGAATTCGACCGCCGCCTCGCTCAGCGCGAACTGCGGCGTTACCGCCGCCGCGGCCCGACCCGCTCTACGCGCCTGCTGCTGGACGCCATCAAGCCGGCGCTCACGCCCGACTCCACTCTCCTCGACATCGGCGGCGGCGTCGGGGCGATCCATCACGAGCTGCTCGACGCGGGCGCCGTGAGCGCCTTGCACGTGGACGCCTCGCCCGCCTACATCGATGCGGCGAGCGAGGAAGCGACTCGCCGCCGTCATCTCGAGGCCGTGGAGTTCGTTCAGGGGGATTTCGTGACGCTGGCGCCGGGCATCGCGGCGGCCGAGGTGGTGACGCTCGATCGTGTGATCTGCTGCTATCCCGACATGCCCGCGCTCGTCGGCGCCGCCGCCGACAAGGCGCAGCGCATCTTCGGCGCCGTCTACCCGCGGAACACCTGGTGGATGCGCGTCGGCGCCCGATGCGTCAACTACGTGATGCGACTCCGCGAGTCGGAGTTCCGCGTCTTCGTTCACCCGACCGATGCGATCGAGGCCGTACTCAAGGAGCACGGCCTCGACCTGGCAACCAGAGAGCGGATGCTGCTCTGGGAGATCGCCACGTTCACTCGAGCGCGGCCCATCTGAGGCGGAGCACGTCCCCGCACCCCGTTCGCCTCACTCAGTCACGTGTCGTCCCGCGTCCCCTTCGTGATGTTGCTGATCTGGAGGTCCCAGGCGAACGGGTCCGGCGTATGATAGCTCTTGAATTTGGACGTGTGGATGTCACCTCCGCCGCCGGTGTCGACGGCGAGGTGTGACGGGTCCTGGCGATTTGGTTGGCCGAGGCCGCGCTTCATGAGCTCCGCCTCGACCTTGTCGGGATCGAACCCTTCGATGCCGAACGAGATGTGGTCGATGCTCATCGCGGCCCGGTTGCGAATGATCGCGCCGCCGATGTCGCCGATGTGCACCTGCGACTGATTCCCCGAGGCGAAGCTGCGCGGCACCCAGCTCAAGAGCGCCTCGTAGAACGCCACGGTCCGACGGAAATCCGTGCAGCCGTACGAGATGTGGTCGAGCCACACGGTCTTCCATCCAGTGGGCTCGAACGGTGCGGCCGCCGCGACCTTGCCGTTCGCGGCACCCTTGCGCCGATTCGCCTTCGTTCCGTTGGTGACCTGAATGTCGAAGCCGTCGGGATCCTGGATGTGGAAGCTCTTGAAATCCCCGGCGTGATCGGCGACCGGATTGAGCCCGCGCTTCTTGAGCTCGGCCTCGACCTTGTTCGTGTCCCACGGCTCGATGCCCCAGGCGAGATTGCTGATGCGCGCCATGCGCGGGGGACCGCCGCGGCCACCACCGCGTCCGCCGCCACGCCCGCCACCTACCGTGTCGCCCGCCGGAACAGGTGCCGGCGCAGGAGCCGGTGGCGGCGGCACGAATCCGTTCGTCAGGACCGCGCCGCCGACGTCATCGCCGATGTCGAGCACGGCCTGCTTGCCGTCGTCGCTTCGCACTTTCCACCCCATCAGCGCCGAGTAGAACGCGGCCGCCTTCGGGTAGTCGGTGCACTGGTAGGTGATGTGATCGAGCCACACGGTCTTCCAACCGGTCGGATCGAAGGGTGGAGGCAAGTGCGTCGTGTCGGCCGGGGCAAAATTTCCGCGCCGCCCGCGTCCTCGGCCGGCAGTCGTGTCGCCACCCTGCGCGAACGACGACGCGGGAATCGCGATCGCCGCGACGCCGAGCGCGCGCAGCAGCTCGCGGCGCGAGATCATGCCCTTGTCGAACTCGCGGAACAAGCGATCGATCGGATTGTCCATCGTTGCCTCCTGGGGTCCGCTAAAATGGCTAGGGCGGTGAGGGGATGCAAACGGCGACCAAACGGCGGTTGGATCGCGGCCACTCTGAGATCTGTCGTCGGCTGGTGGGTACGGCTGTGCGCTCGAAGTCAGGAACTGACATCAGACCACAGTCATCGCTTTCGGCGTTGCGCGGCCTTCAGTGGCTCATTTTGCATCCGGGAGCCTCAGCGCGACGAACTCGCCCGAGTACGGGCCGCCGCTCACCGCGACGACGATGTACTGTCGCCCGTTCACCGCGTACGTCATCGGTGACGCGCTGATCGGCGCGGGGAGGAGCACCGATCCGACCTCGGCGCCGGTGGCCTTGTCGTAGGCGCGCAGCATCGCGCCGCGCGGACGCGTCGGCAACGTGGTGACCTGCGGGTCGCCGGCGATGACGAGTGTCTTGGTGACGAGCGTGCCGACGATGAATCCCGGTTGTCCTGTGCGCGGGATCGTCATGCCCTTGAGCGCCTGATGCTCGCGCACGACGTCCGGCGTCTCGCCGTGCGGCACCTGCCATGCGATCTCACCCTTGTCGAGGTTGATCGCGGTCATCGTGCCGTAGGGCGGCTTGAAGAGCGGCAAGCCTTGCACCGACAGGCCGACGCGCGCGCCGTTCGGTTGCGGCGCGATGCCGAGCACCCAATCCATGTCCGAGCGTTCCTTGCTCGGCTGCGCGAGTCCCAGCGCGATCGGCGCCGCATTCGACGACGCGACGTAGAACATGTGCGTCTCCGGATCGAACGCACCGCCGGGCCAATTCGAACCGCCGTTCGTCGGGCCGCGCGTGAGCGTGGCGAGCGGGCCTTCTGGTTTGCTCACCACCGGCGGGGTGAAGATCGGGCCGAGCTTGAAGCGCGACGCGATCGCCACGGCCTGGTCGTGCAATTCCGGCGTGAAGTCGACCAGGTCTTCCATCGACGTGCCGTTCTTCGCATACGCCGGCGGCTTGGTCGGCATCGGCTGCGTCGGCGAATACCACTCGCCGGGCACCTCGCCTTTCTCGACGGGCTTTTCTTCGATCGGCCACACCGGCTTTCCGGTGAGTCGGTCGAAGGTATACAGAATGCCTTGCTTGGTCGGCACGGCGACGGCCTTGATCGCCTTGCCGTCGACCTTGATGTCGGCGAGGATCGGCGCCGCGGGGATGTCGAAGTCCCAGATCGGATGATGCACGATCTGGTAGTGCCACTTCTTCGTGCCCGTGCGCAGGTCGAGACACACGAGGCTCTCGCCGTACAGGTCGTTCCCCGGACGATGCCCGCCGTAGTAGTCGCCGGTGGGCGACTCGACGGGCAGATAGACGAGCCCCAGGTCTTCGTCGATCGTCACCTGGGACCAGACGCCTGTGTTCCCGGTGTATTCGGCGGAGCCGTTCAACCAGCTCTCGTATCCGGGCTCGCCTTTCTGCGGGACGGTGTGAAAGGTCCAGAGCCGCTTGCCGGTTCGAACGTCGAAGCCCCGAACGTAGCCTTTATTGTTCTTGAAACTCTTCGGCGCGGTGCCTTCGCGGAACGCCGCGCCGACGACGATCACGTCTCGGCCGACGACCGGCGCGCCCTGGAATCCGATTTCGCCGGTGATGAGATCGGGCAGAATGGTCTGGTCGATGTCCGTCTTGAGATCGACGGCCCCCTCGATGCCGAACGTCGGAATTCGCGCACCGGTCTTCGCGTCGAGCGCTATGAGTCGATAGCCGGGCGTGACGTAGAGAATTCGCTCTTCGCGCCCGTCGCTCCAGTAGGCGAGGCCGCGTCCAGAGAGTTGTCGGGGCGCCGCGGCGCCGCGCGGCCCTTCGTCCTCTCGATGCACCCATTTCTGCGCGCCGGTGACCGCGTCGAGTGCGACGACGGCGCGGTTCGTTCCCCCCGTGGTGTAAAGCACGCCGCCGACGACCAGCGGTGTCGACTCGAGCTTGTACTCGGGGCGTGGGCCGAGCGAGTCCGTCTTGAACCGCCAGGCGACCTCGAGCGAACCGAAGTTGGCCGCGCTTATCTGATCGAGGGGCGAGTAGCGCGAGCCGCGCGTATCGCCGCCGTAGCTGGGCCACTCGCCATGACTCGTCGTGAGCGGCTGTGCCCCCTGCGCGCGCAACGAGGCGGCGACGATCAGTGCAAGCGATGCGAGCTTCAACACGCGGGTCAACGGGCGAACGTCACGCGCCATTCGTGTCTCGTGGCCAAAGGTCGGGCGGAATGATGGCGAGATGCAACGGAAACCGGAATGCCGCGCGTAAGTCTGGCGGCAAATCGAGTTTTGGTGCAGCCTTAGCCCAAGCAAGACACACGGTTACCCCGGAGTCGCTTGATGTCCCGAGAGACGATAGTTGTCGCCGTCGCCCTCCTCGTGGCCGCCCAGGCGGGATGGATCACCGCACTCCTCGTCAGCCGCGCACGCTGGCGCCGCACGGAAGCGCGCAACAGCGCGATTCTCCGCGCCCTTCCCGATCTGATGTTCGTCCAGACGCGCGATGGTGTATACGTCGACTACAACGCGAAGGACGAATCGCTGCTTTTCGTCCCGCCGTCCAAGTTTCTCGGCCGGAGCATGCGCGACATCCTGCCTCCGCCGCTGACGGCGATGTTCGAGGAGAAGTTTCGGCGCCTGTTCGACGGTGAAGAACCCGTCGTGGCCGAGTACGAAATCCCGCTCCCGTCGGGCGAAGTCGGATATTTCGAGGCGCGCGTCGTTCGCTGCGAGTCCGACAAGATGCTCAGCATCATCCGCGACGTGACGGCGCAGAAGCGAGCGCAGGCGGAGCTCCACAACGCGCAGCTCGAGTTGCTGCGCGCATCGAAGCTCGCGACCCTCGGCGAATTCGCCGCGTCCATCGCGCACGAATTGGCGCAGCCGCTCACGGCGATCATCGCCAACTCGCGCGCGTCGCTCCGCCTTCTCGACCGCGACGCGAACGACCTCGCCGAGGTCCGTCGGAGCCTGCACGACGTCCTGGAGTCGTCGCGCGTCGCGCGAGACGTGATCCACCACACGCGCCACCTCTTCGGCCACGGCGATCCCGAGCAGACACCCATCGACCTCGCCGCCATCGTCAACGAAGTGTGCATGATGGTGACGTCCACGCTCGCCGAGCATCGCATTTCCCTCGACGTTCAGCTCGACGTAGGTCATCGCCTGATCCGCGGCGATCGCGTCCAGCTTCGACAGGTGATCCTCAACCTGATCAGCAACGGGATTCAGGCGATGGAGCAACTGGGCGCCGAGCGGACACGCCGTCTCTCGATTTCCGCCGCTGTGAACCCCAACGGCACGGCCCGGTTGACGGTCAGCGACACCGGTATCGGCCTGGCGAACGTCGACCGTGAGCGGCTGTTCAGCGAGTCTTACACGACGAAGCCCGACGGCATGGGGTGGGGACTGTCGATCAGCCGTTCGATCGTCGAGGCGCATGGTGGCCATCTCTGGGCCGAGCCGAACGACGGTGGCGGCGCGAGCTTCTCGTTTACTCTGCCGAGCCCGACGTAACGGCGCGGTCGGGAACTGCACACCAGTTGAGGTCGGGCGACGGTGACCTCCCGAGGTGGTTCCCAAAGCTTTTCATCCGTTTGCGTCCGTTCCATCCGTTTGTGTCCGCGTACCCCCGTTGATCTGGCCCTGCCGACCGGCACACGTCGCCGAGAGTCGCCGCCAGAAGAAACGCCGGGAACACACTTGCCGTCCGCGCACCCAAATCGCCAACTTCACGCTGCCCATCCCCCACCAAAGAGGGCCGAACGGCGTGCGACTAGTGATCAGCCGGTTGATTGCGTGCGCATTTGCGACCATCCCCGCGCTAGTCCCGCGGATGCTCGTCGCTCAGGCACCCGCGCCGCTCGCGCCGGCGGCGGCGAATGGGCAGACCGCCACGCCCGCCTTTGAGGGCTGGTATAGGAATCCGGACGGCACCTACAGCATTTCGTTCGGCTACTACAACCGGAACACGACGGAAGTCCTGTCGGCGCCGATCGGGCCCGACAACTTCATCAGCCCGGGAAATCCGAATCAAGGCCAGCCCGCCTTCCTTTATCCTCGGCGAAACTGGGGTGTGTTCGCGGTGAACGTGCCGGCCGACTTCGGTGATCAGAAGAAGGTCGTCTGGACGATCAAGATTCGCGGCCAAACGTTCTCGGTCCCCGGAAGCTTGCGCGAAGAGTGGCAGATCGACGCGCTCGAGGGAGAGGCGGGCTCCAACAACACGCCGCCCGCGCTCGCCTTCGAAGAAGGCGGGCCTCAGGGAAGGGGCCCGGCAGGCATCACGGTCGAGAAATCGGCGACCGTCGGCAAGCCGCTCTCGCTCACCGTTTTTGCGACCGACGATGGCGCCGGAGTCGGCGCGCTCTCGCGCGGTGGCGCTCCCGTCACGCTGACCTGGTTCACGCACCAAGGGCCGGCTCAGGTCACGTTCGCCCCGCCGGGCTCGCGTCTCACACCGACGGGCGGCAAGGCGACGACGACGGCGACGTTCAGCCAACCGGGCGACTATGTGCTTCGCGTGCGCGCGAACGATTCCGACGTCACGGCCGCGGGACACGCGCAGTGCTGCTGGACCAACGCATACGTCAAAGTGAGGGTGACGCCATGAGGCTGTACACCTCGAGTCTGGCCGTCGTCGGCGCACTGGCGCTGGCTCTGCCGCTGGCGCTCTACCGCCCCAAACCGGCAGTGGCGACGACGCATCGCGCCGTCACCTACGCGAAGGACATCGCGCCGATCCTCCAGCAGAAGTGCCAGGAGTGCCACCAGCCGAACTCGATCGCGCCGATGTCGCTTCTCACGTACGGAGATGCCGTCGACAACGCAGATGCGATCAAGGACAAGGTCGCGAACCGGTTGATGCCGCCTTGGCACATCGACAAGACGGTCGGCATCCAGAAGTTCAAGAACGATCGCAGCCTCACCGACGAGCAGATCGCGACGATCGTGAACTGGGTCGACGATGGGACGCCGCGCGGCAATCCGTCGGATGAACCGCCGCCGCGCGCGTTCGCCGATCCCAACCGCTGGCAGCTCGCTGACAAGATGGGCGGACCGCCGGATCTCGTCATCCGCTCGACGCCGTACACGCTCGCCGCGCACACGCAGGACAAGTGGTACCGCCCGACGATCGAGACCGGGCTGACCGAGCCGCGCTGGGTGCGCGCGATGGAGATCAAGCCGGTGCGTCCCGGCGACCGCAAGATCGTCCACCACGTGCTCGCGTACCTCATCCAGGACGAGCCGGAGATCACGGGACTCGCCAGCACCGCGCACGATCATCAGAACAATCCCGGCCTGTTCATGGAATGGGCGGTCGGCAAGACGGGGCAGATCTACGAGAAGGACGCCGGCAAGCTGATGCTGCCGGGATCGAAGATCCGCTACGAGATCCACATGCACGCGATCGGGGAAGAGTACAAGGACAGCCAGGTCGAGCTGGCGATCTACTTCTACCCGAAGGGCTTCGTCCCCAAGCACCGCACCGTGCTCACGATGTTCAACGTCGCGCGGAATTCGGACCTCGACATTCCGCCCAATGAGAAAACGATAACGCAGAATTTCTACGTCCTCCAGGCGCCGGCGCGTCTCGAGAATTTCCAGCCGCACATGCACATGCGCGGCACGGCGATGTCGCTCGAAGCCATTTACCCGGACGGCCGCAAGGAAGTCTTGAGCCAGGTCAAGAACTTCCAGTGGAACTGGCACATCAACTACGTCTATGCCGACGACGTCGCGCCTCTCCTTCCGAAGGGCACGACGCTCGCCTTCACGGCCTGGCACGACAACACTGCCGCGAACAAGAACAACCCCGACCCGAACCAGTGGGTCGGTTGGGGCGACCGCACGGTCGACGAGATGGCCCACAACTGGATCGACGTGACCTATCTCGAGCAGGCCGAATTCGACTCGCTGGTCGCCGTGCGCAAAGCCGCGGCGCGGCCGAAGGTCATTCCGTAGCAAGTAGGCCGCGCGAGGATCGTCCGCGGCCTGCTCCGTCCATGGAACTACTCAACGACGCCGACGTCCGCGTTCTCGGCTCGCTGGCCGAGAAAGAGCTGACGACGCCCGAGAACTATCCGCTCTCGCTCAACGCGCTGACGAACGCGTGCAATCAGGTGTCGAATCGTGATCCTGTCGTGGAGTACGACGATGCGACGGTCAAGGCGGCCGTGGACCGGCTCCGCAAATACTCCCTCGTGCGCAGCATCCAGCGAGCCGATGCGCGCGTGATGAAGTACATGCACCTGATGGGCGACGCACTCGATCTGGATCGTCCCGAGGTCGCGGCCATGTGCGTGCTCATGCTGCGCGGGCCGCAGACGGTCGGCGAGATTCGTACGCGGGGCGGGCGTCTGTTCGAGTTTCCGAGCCTCGAAGACGTCGAAGCGACGCTCAACCGGTTGATCGCCCGGACGCCGTCTCCACTCGTGACTCGTCTCGAGCGGCAGCCGGGCCAGAAGGAGGCGCGGTTCGCGCACTTGCTGTCCGGCGAAGTCACGGTCGTCGCATCAGCTGCACCCGCTCCGGCTGCGGCCAAAGTTCGCGACGATCCGGATCGACTCGAGGGTCTCGAGCGGACGGTCGAGTCGCTACGTAGCGAGGTGGCTGATCTGCGGGAGGAAGTGGCCGAGCTCAAGCGTCTGCTCCAATGAGCTGGGCTATCCGGGTCAGAGATTCTTCACTTGAGCGCGCCGGAAGCAGCGGGCCGAGTGGTCGTTCACGATCCCCACTGCCTGCATCCATGCGTAGACGATCGTCGGGCCGACGAACTTGAACCCGCGCCGCTTCATCTCCTTCGAGATTCGCTCGGAGAGGGGTGACGACGAAGGCACCGTGCGACCGTTGCCCTTTACGACCTTGCCGCCGGTGAACGACCAACAGAAGTCGATGAACCGCTCGCCACGCTCCATCATCTCGCCGTAGATCTGCGCGCCGCGAATCGTGGCGTCGATTTTCGCCCGCGCGCGGATGATCCCTTCGTCGGCCATGAGGCGGGCGACGTCTCGCGTCCCGAAGCGAGCGACTTTTTCCGGCTCGAAGCCGGCGAACGCCTTTCGAAAGGCCGGTCGCTTTCGCAGGACGGTGATCCACGCCAGCCCGGCCTGGAACCCCTCGAGCATCAGCATCTCCCACAAGAGGCGGGAGTCCCTCACCGGGACCCCCCATTCCTCGTCGTGGTAAGCGCGCATCAGCGCATCGCCTTCGGCCCACGTACATCGGTGAAGAACCGCCATGTCACTCCCTTGCTCGGCAGTGGACTTCGCTCCATTGTCTGCTGTCCCGGGTAACCCCACTTCACCCGAAATCTCGCAGGAGCTTCCGGTGGACGACCCCACTCGCTTGTTCGACGAGTTCGATCGCGGCACGATTTCGCGACGCCAGCTCTTTCAGACCCTTGGCCTGGTTGCCGTGGCGGCGCCGTTCGTGCCGCTCGCGCGCGCCTTTGCCCAGGGGCAGTGCGCCGGCCGCACCAGCGACACGACCGCCGCCTGCAACAAGACGCCTTTCAAGGCGCCGTTCGAGCCGACGGGATTCAAGACCGTCCTCCTCGACCACTTCAACATGCGCGTCACCGACGCGGAGAAAGAAGCCGCGTTCTACGCCGCGTTCCTCGGCTGGAAGGTCCGCAGCAACGATGGGAACGAGATCTACATGGACATCGGTGACTGGGGCGGCGTGAAGATCCGCGGCGGCTACACCCCACCCGCGCGCGGCCAGGGTGGTCGCGGCGGTGGAGGGGGCGGCGGTGGCGGTGGAGCTCGCCAGGCAGGTGACACGACGGGCGGCCGGGGCGGCGGCGGCGGTGGTGGTGGAGGGGGCGGTGGCGCTGGTGGCCGAGGCGGCGGCGCTGGGCCCCGCGACGATCCGAGCCACATGGCCGCGTGCACGACGCCGAAGGTTGCCGGTGTCGACGGCGGCGGCGCGCTCTGGGACGGGTTCGCTTGGGGCATAGAGCCGTGGGACACGAACAAGGTCGAAGCCGCGCTCAAGGCGCGCGGCCTCGATCCCATCGCCGATCACACCGGTGACGACTTCCGCAGCTTCCACGTGAAGGATCCGGACGGCATGGACGTTTGGCTCACCAACGGCAACAAGAAGAATCGCCGAAAGGGACCCGCGACCGGAAAGCTCAACGCCGCGCTGCCGTTCGAGCCGACGGGTTGGAAGACGATGTACCTCGACCACATCTCGTACCAGTGCACGAGCTACAAGGAAACGGTCGCGTTCTATGAGGCGCTGATCGGTTGGAAGGGCTTGGGCGACGAAGGCAGCCAGAACGAGACGCAGATCTCCAAGGAGATCGGCGGGCTGCTCATTCGCAGCGGGACCACCGGCAACGCTCTCGCACCCGGCTTCGTCATGCCCGCGCAGCGCCGCGCCGTGATGAACCACATCTCGTTCGGCGTCTCTCCGTTCGACGCCGACAAGATGTGGGAGGAGATGTGCAAACGCGGCCTCTCGGCGCGCGTCGACACCGGCGCGATCGCGTCGTCGCCGCCGTTGGAGCACGACATCCACACCGCGAACTACAAGAGCTTCCACACGCGCACGCCGAACAACTACGACCTGCAATTCAGCGCGAAGATCTCGGCGGATATGAAGACGGGCCCCGGATAAGGGCGAACGGCTGGGCGCGACAGCCCAAGAGTGCGACGGCGCGAGCGAGACAATCGCTCGCGCCGTCGTTTTTTGCATTGGACTTCCGTCCAATCGTCTCCGCTCGCTCGTTGGCCGATGATCCGCTGGCGCAGATCAGGCCCTGACAAACAAGCGAAGTGGAGCGCAACCAATGACGAGCGTCAACGACACGCGCACGCGCGACGTGCTGCCCATTCCCGACGTCACCCCGCCGGGGCTCACGACGTACGATGCGAAAGACCCCGACACGAAATACCCGCCGATCGTACCGCTGCGTCCGCCCGCCGGCGCGCCGAACGTGCTCGTCGTACTCATCGACGACGTGGGATTCGGCGCGTCGAGCGCGTTCGGCGGTCCGTGCCAGACGCCGACGTTCGAGAAGCTCGCCGCCGAGGGACTCAAATACAATCGTTTTCATACGACGGCGCTCTGCTCTCCGACACGCGCTGCGCTACTAGCCGGACGCAACCATCACACGGTCGGCATGGGTGCCATCACCGAGCTGGCGACGTCGGCGCCGGGGCAGAACTCTATTCGCCCCAACACCTGCGCGCCGCTCGCCGAGGTGCTCAAGCTGAACGGCTACTCGACGGCGCAGTTCGGCAAATGCCACGAGGTCCCCGTGTGGGAGACGAGCCCCGTCGGTCCGTTCGAGCACTGGCCGAGCGGCGGCGGCGGCTTCGAGTACTTCTACGGCTTCATCGGCGGCGAAACGAATCAGTACTACCCGGCCATCTTCGAAGGCACGACGCCGGTCGAGCAAAAGAAGACGCCCGAAGAGGGCTACCACTTCACGACCGACATGACGGAGAAGGCGGTGAAGTGGATTCGCCAACAGAAATCGCTCACTCCCGACAAGCCGTTCTTCATCTACTACGCGCCTGGCGCGACGCACGCGCCGCATCACGTTCCGAAGGAATGGGCCGACAAGTACAAGGGCAAGTTCGATCAAGGGTGGGACAAGCTCCGCGAGGAAATTTTTGCCCGGCAGAAGAAGCTCGGCGTCATTCCCGAGGATTGTGAGCTCACGAAGCGTCCGGCGGAGCTACCCGGGTGGGACACGGTCACGCCCGCCATGAAGCCGGTGCTCGCGCGGCAGATGGAGATCTACGCCGGCTTTCTGGAGCACACCGACCACCACGTCGGGTTGCTCGTCGACGCGCTTCAGGATCTGGACATTCTGAACGACACGTTGATCTACGTGATCATCGGCGACAACGGAGCCTCGGCGGAGGGATCGCTGCAGGGCACGTTCAACGAGATGATCACGCTGACGGGGTTCGGCCAGCTCGAGACCGAGGAGTACATGGCGTCGCGGCTCGACAAGTTCGGCGGCCCCGAGGCGTACAACCATTACGCGGTGGGCTGGGCGCACGCCATGGACACACCGTACCAGTGGACCAAGCAGGTGGCGTCGCATTGGGGCGGCACGCGCAACGGCACGATCGTGCACTGGCCGCACGGGATCGAAGCCAACGGCGAAGTCCGGTCTCAGTTCCACCACGTGATCGACGTGGCGCCGACAATACTGGAAGCCGCGCGCCTTCCGCAGCCGACGATCGTCGACGGCGTCCTGCAACGTCCGATCGAAGGCGTCAGTATGATATACTCATTCAACGACGCAAAGGCCACCGAGCGTCACGAGACGCAGTACTTCGAGATGTTCTGCAATCGGGGCATCTACCACAAGGGTTGGACGGCCGTGACGAAGCACCGGACCCCGTGGCTTCCCGCGACGGCGAAGCTTCCGTCGTTCGATGCCGACTGCTGGGAGCTCTACGATACGACGAAGGACTGGTCGCAGGCGCGCGACCTGGCGAAGGAGCAACCGGACAAGCTCGCTCACCTTCAGCGCCTGTGGCTCATCGAAGCGACGAAGTACAACGTCCTGCCGCTCGACGATCGCGGGATGGAGCGCTTCAACTCGGATTCGGCGGGTCGGCCGCAGCTCGTGAAGGGGAGCCGCCAACTTCTCTTCGGCGGCATGGGCCGGCTCACCGAGAGCTCGATCCTGAACCTTCACAACAAGTCGTACGCGGTGACGGCGGACATCGTCGTGCCGAAGGAGGACGCCGAGGGCGTCATCATCGCCTTGGGCGGCATCACCGGCGGATGGAGCCTCTACGCCAAGGGCGGCAAGGCGAAGCACTGCTACAACTTCTTCGGCCTCGAGGAGTTCATGGTCGAGGGCAAGACCCGGCTCCCCGAAGGCCGACACCAGGTGCGCGTCGAGTTCGCGTACGACGGCGGGGGCCCGGCCAAGGGCGGCAAGCTGACGTTGTACCTCGACGGCAAGCCGGACGGCGAAGGGCGCATCGAACACACCGAGCCGCAACTCTTCTCGGCCGACGAGACCTGCGACATCGGCACCGAATTCGGATCGCCGGTCACCAAGGACTACGATCGCCGAGAGTTCAACGGTGTCGTGAACTGGGTTCAGCTCGACCAAGGCGAAGACGCGAAGAACGCCGAGCACTACATCAAGCCGGAAGACCGGCTGCATCTGGCGATGGCGGTACAATAGCGTCGGACACGCCCCCGCCTCTCTTCATTGTGAGATCTTAGCGCGGTCTCACGCCGAGCCCGCACGCCGTTTGCCTATTGAGCTCATCAATACTCGGATCGCCACACCCCACCCGTGGCCTCCGTTCAACGCTCATTGCAAACGATGAGATCTCGAATTCTCTCGCGCGGCTTGCCCGCGCTCTTCCTCGCCGCGTCCGTCGCTACGATCACCGGATGTATGCGTCCGAGCTACTACGACCCCGTGTACGCGGACACTCATCGGTGGGACTCGCGCGAAGACGCCGCGTATCGGCGGTGGGAAGCCGAGCGGCAGCTGCAACACATCGAGTTCAAGACGCGTCGCGAGGACGAACAGCGTGAATTCTGGCGCTGGCGGCACGACCATCCCGACCGATAAGCGCATTCGCGCCAAGGCATACGCCAAGAGGCATATATGAAAGGGAAAGCAATAGCGGTTCTCGCCGCGTCCACGTTGATTGCGGCTTCGCTCCAGGCCCAGGGCGGTCAGCCGCAGCGTGGCCAGCCGCAGCGTGGCCAGCCACAGCGCGGCCAGCCACAACCTGGCCGAGGCGCACCGCCGCCGCAGCAGCCGCACACGATGCCGCCCGTCGGCGGCGGATACATTCCGCAGCACGGACCGCCGCCGGCACCGGCTCGTCCGACGCAGCAGGCGGCTCGCCCGGTACAGCGTCCTCCCGTCGCCGCGACTCCGGGGCGTCCCGCGCCTCAGCCGCCGCCGCGAGTCATCGAGCAGCGGCCGGGACATCCCAACATGCCGCACGTCGAGGTCGAAGGAGGCCGCTGGGTCGGGCACGAGACCGGCCGGAACGACGCCAGCTATCACCTCGATCGTCCGTGGGAACACGGACACTTCCCGGGAATCATCGGCGCGACCCACATCTATCGCCTCGGCGGCGGCAGTCCGCAGCGATTCGGCTTCAACGGCTTCTTCTTCAGCGTCGCGCCGGCTGACTACACCTACGTCAGCGACTGGCTCTGGGACACCGACGACATCGTGTTGTACGACGATCCGGATCACCCGGGCTATTACTTGGCATACAACGCCCGAACCGGGACGTACGTGCACGTCCTGTATCTCGGTCCATAGAGCTTCAAGAGTGGGCAACTAACCCCACGAGGCGTGAACTGCGGCGGCGCGGGCGACAAACGTCGGCTCGCGCCGCTTTCAGTTGCGTCGTTTGGAAGCCAGCGCCGTTCGCGCCGTCGGAAGTCGGCGTCGTTTCTAAGTTGGCGCCCTCTCTAAGTCAGCGCCGTTCGTCAGTCAGCGCTTCTCGCTCTGAACCGCCGGCGCTGGTGTATATCGTCGCCCGAAGTTGAAGTCCGCCCACGACAGGAAGTACTTCCAGTTCGGCGCGTCCGTGTGTCCGCCGTCGTGCTGGCGCCATGCAAGCTGTCCGTCGAGCAGGCCGACGTTCACCGGCGGCATTCTCTCCTTCATATAGTCGTCGGACACGCCGAGCGTCTTGGCGCCGAGCAGTCGGAAAGCGGGCTGCGCAGCGACCGCGGCCATGTAGCTGCCTTGGTGGTCGAGCCACTTCGCGTCGCCGCGCTCGGGCACGCCGTAGCTGACGAACGTCAGACGCGGGGCGCAGAGTGCGATCAGCTCGTGCGAGTCCACGGGAAGGTCGCCGGCGTTCTTGCTGCCGAAGTTCGACTCGGATGCGCCGTACTTGAGGAAGTTGCCGGCCATCCAGTGATACTCGCCGGTGCCGGTGAGACTCTCGACCGCTTCGCCCCAATTGCGGCGGTTGAGCTTCGCGCCCCCTTCGCCGGACGATCCGATCAGCACGAGCGCGAATCGCTCGTCGAACGCCATCGCGACCAGCGCCGCCTTTCCGTAGCGCGACACGCCTTCGACGCCGACTTTGGCCGCGTCGACGGCGTTGTCCGTTTGGAGATAGTCCAGGACGCGCGACGCGCCCCAACCCCACGCGCGCAGCGCTCCCCAATCGTCCGGCTTCCTCGGCTGACCTTTGTTCGCTAGACCGATGATTCCCTTCGTCAGTCCGGCGCCGTTGTCCGCCTGAACGGCCGTTGGACTCAGAAACACGAATCCCCAGCCGTCCAGGATGAGCTGTTCCGTCGCCGGTGCGTCGCTTCCCGGCGGCGGCGGCGGGAAGGTGAACGCGGGGCGGTTCGCCGGCGGTGGAGTCGGTCGACCCAAGGCTTGGTCGAGATTTCCGGGCCGGAACATGATCATCACGGGCACACGACCCTTCGCGTCGGCCGGCACGACGAGCGTCGCTGGAATGTCGACGGTGATGTCCGGGAACGCGGAGTTGTCGACGTGGCCGCTGAGCTGTTTGCCGAGCACGCGTCGTCCTGCGATCGTCCCGGTGTCGGTCGAGACGACACTCCACGTCACGCGCGGCACGTTCTTCGGAACGCGGCCGTACACTTCGCGCTCGAAGTCCTCCACCAGTTCCGCGCGCCGGCGAGTCCAGAGCGCGGGGCTCGTCGCCTTGCGCCCATTCTTGAGCGTCAGGAGATCGGGCAGGTTGGGGAACGGGTTCGCCTTGGTTTCGTCGTAGTTCGCGTGATTTGCATCCTGCTCGTTGCCGCTCGGACCGGGCCGCAACGCTTTGATTCCGAGCTGCTCCATCATCTGCTGATGGTCTTCGGCCGCGGTCCAGCCTTTCGACGCGGAGAGACTCGCGCTCGACGGGATTCCGCTCTGCTGCGCGTGCGCGCCGGTTGCGACGAGCGTCAGCGCGAATGCGAAGTTGATCGACAACGCGAAAGCGTGGAGTGCTCCGGCGCGAGTCGGCATGGTGGACCTGGCGTGCAGAGGTAAGTTCTCGGACGAAACGGGGCCTAAGAAACTCGCGCGAGTCGGAGTCAGACTGGAGCGATAGCGGGGCGGGGGGTGAGCGCAGCCATCAACTCGTCGACGTCGATCGGTTTCACCAAGTGCACCGCAAAACCGGACGCATCGCTGCGCTGACGATCCTGCGGTTGGCCGTACCCGCTCAGCGCGATGAGAGTCGGCGGTGAGTCGGCGAGACGCGAGCGAAGCTCGCGGGCCAACGTGTAACCGTCCATCACCGGCAGGCCTATGTCGAGGATGGCGATCTCCGGACGAAACGTCTCGGCCAATTCGATGGCGTCGAACGGACTCTTCGTCGCGCGAACGTCGTATCCGAGGACGTTGAGCAGTCGCGAAAGGCCCACAATGACGTCGTTGTGATCGTCGACGAGGAGAACTCGAGCCGTGGCCGACGCGGGCTCGCTCGCGCCGAAGTCGGGAGTGGCGGATCCGGTCGACCCGTTCGACGAGACGGCCGACGGAAGCCGTACGCTGAACTCGCTGCCTCGCCCCGGCCCATCGCTGTGCGCGGTCGCGCTTCCTCCGTGCAACTCGGTGAGCGTCTTGACCAGCGACAGCCCGATGCCGAGTCCACCCTCGGCGCGGTCGGGACCGCGTGCGCCCTGCACGAACGTGTCGAAGAGATCGGGCAGCAAGGCGGTGTCGATCCCGACGCCCGTGTCGCGAACGCGTAGCACGACCGAGTCGTCCTCCCGCGCGCCGGTGACGGTGACCACGCCGCCGGGCGGCGTGTAGCGCGCCGCGTTCGAGAGAAGATTGTCGACCACCTGCGTCAGCCGTACTTCGTCGCCTTCGATGTCGAGACCGGTCGCCGGGATCGAGACGTCGAGCCGATGGCCGCGCTCCTGGAAAAGTGGCGAGGTCGCCTCGATGGCTCGAGACACCACGGTGGCAAGATTCAGCTGCGTCTTGGAGAGCGTCACCGCGCCGCGGGCGAAGCGGGACATGTCCAGCAAGTCGTCGACGAGTCGCACCAAGTGCTTGACCTGACGAACGATGACGTCGACGTCCTGAAGCGCCTCCGCGCCGACTTGGCGCTCGAGCATTCGAGCCGCGGTGAGGATGGGGGTCAGCGGGTTGCGAAGCTCGTGGGAAAGAAGCGCGAGGAACTCGTCCTTGCGGCGATCGGCGAGGCGCAATGCATCCTCGATGGCGCGCTGCCCGGTCACGTCGGTCACCGCGTTGATCAAACAGGGTACACCGTCGATGTCTCCACGAATGCTGGACAGGATGACGCGGATGGTTCGCCCGTCTTTGCAGCGCTTGGAGATCTCGAGGCTCCGCTGCGGCACGCTGCTTACCGAGTCGAGAAACTCCGCGCGTGCTTCAGCGGTCCACAGTCCGAGCTCGACGCTGGTCTTGCCGATGGCTTCCTCACGCGTCAATCCAAAGAGCTCCAGGAGCGCATCGTTGATGACGAGGAATCGTCCATCCGCCTCGCGCGTGATGGCCATGGCCTGCGGACTCAGATGGAACACCGTCTCGAATCGCCGTTCGGAGGCCCGCAGCGCGTCCTCGGCCGCTCGGCGGTCGTGGATGTCGAGTGCCACGGCGACCCAGCGAACGACGTTGCCGTCAGCGTCACGAACCGGCGAAGTGCGCGCGAGATGCCACCGGTACTCGCCCTCCTTGTTTCGAATCCGATATTCGAACTCGGCCTGAGTCGATGTCTCCAGCGCACGGCTCCAGTGACGCGCCACGTCATCTCGATCGTCGGCGTGTACGGCGGCGAGCGCCCCTTTGTCGGTGAGCGTCCGCTTCGGGGTCATGCCGGTGACCTCGAACCAGCGATCGTTGACCCAGTCAAGCTGCCCCTGGGCATCGCAGGTCCAGATGATCTGCGGAAGCGCGTTCGCCAATGCACGATCGGCGGCGTCGTCGCGCGCGTTCAGGGCAAGATCGTCGTGGTCCGAGCGGCGGGTTTCTGGCGACACGTTGGGCAGGGAAGGAAAATTCCGTGGAGTATGTGTTCCCCGCATCCACATCGCCAGTCGCTCAGTAACAGTTGAGATTGGCCATCACGCGGAGCCCAGACGCCCGAGGCCGCCTCGCGCCCTGACACGCGCGATTCCCGGCGGACTGTGCGTCCGCCGGGAAGATCACGCGGCGCTCACTGCTCATTGGATGAATCCGAACGCCGTCGGAGGTGCGCTGGGGTCGCCGGTCACCCAAACCCGCTCGCCGAGGTGCGCGACGAGGTCGGCCGGAGGATCGGTCAAGGCGATCGTGCCGCCTCGAGTTAGTTGCAGGGCGTAGCCAATCAGAGTGGTGCCCGCGATTTCCTGGACGCTATCGTCGAGGCGGGCGACAAGAATGCCGTCCATGGCGGGTGCGCCATCGACGCTGCGCACCACGAAGTCATTGACCTCGAGAGCCCCGTCGCCGTTCCAGGCGCCCCGAACCTCGACCTCGGCCATGTCGACACGAGCAACCGAAGCGAGGTCTGCGCCGACGAGCGCGATGTCCCGGCCGTCGTCCGTGGTGAGCGTGAACGAACTCCGCAGATCGGTCGTCTGATGCACGATCCCGATGATGGAGATGAGCGCGGCCGCCGGTTGGTCCGGCGCCGCCGGCGCCGCGTGGTCGGCGGGCGCGAGCGAGTCGCTGCATGCGGTGGCGGCAGCCAGCCATGCGGCGGCGATTACGGGAATCCAGCGTCTGGTCGACATGTGTTTTCTCCGATGAAGGTCTGGTAATTCCGGCACCTGGTCGATGCCACGGGACCGACACTACCATCGAGGCGTGGGGCGGCTGTTGCGCCCACCGTTCCCTGACCGTTCTTTTGTCGTGTGACGCGAGACGCGGCCGAAGGTGAGGGTGGCGGTGGAGGCGGAGGCGGTCTCCAACTTTGCCTCTTCGGGGGCATCGAGCTGCGCGGAGCCGCGCCGGGCGTCGCCGACGCACTGCTGGCGCAATCGAAGCCGGTGGCGCTGCTCGCCTACCTGGCGTTGTCGCCCGACGGCCGGTTTCAGCGGCGCGACCGGCTGGTCGGCCTTCTGTGGCCCGAGCTCGACCAATCACACGCGCGCGCCGCTCTGCGCAAAGCCCTCCACGACGTGCGCACAGCACTCGGCGCCGACTTCGTCGTCTCGCGCGGCGACGACGAGATCGCGATCGCTCCGGCGGCGTTGCGCTGCGATGCAGTGCAGTTCGCGGCGGCGATCGAAAAGAGCTATTTCGCCCGCGCCGTCGAGTTGTACCGCGGCGAATTCATGCCGGGATTCTTTCTCGCCGGCTGTGCCGATTTCGAACAATGGCTTGAAGAAGAGCGGACGACGACGCGCGAGCGCGCGGCGGCCGCATCGTGGGCGCTCGCCGTCGCGCTCGAAGGAGACCAACAGCTCACGGACGCGGGCGCGTGGGCTCGCCGCGCCGCGCGACACGCCTGGACCGACGAGCGCGTGCTGCGGCGCGCGATGACGATGCTCGAGCGACTCGGCGACCGCGCCGGGGCGGTGAAGCTCTACGAAGGTTTCGCGGCCCGTCTTCGCGCGGACCTCGAGGTCGAGCCGTCGGCGGAAACGAACGCGCTCGTCGAGTCGATTCGCGCTCGGTAGTCGTATATTCATTTCATGATCCCGCCGCGGCAGGCCGACGATACATCTGCCGAAGCCCGCGCCGTCTTGCGAGAGCTTTATGCGTCAATGACGCCCGGCGACAAGTTGGGGCGCATGCGCGAATTGACCCTGGCGGCAAGCCGGCTTGCCCTTGCGGGTCTGGCTACCCGCCATCCCGGTGAATCCCGTCGAGACCTCCTGCTGAGACTCGCGCGATTGCGGTTGGGAGATGATCTAGTCGATCGCGTATACGGCACTCGGAATGGCTCCTGATTCTCTTCCGGAGCCGATCGCGGTCGCGGGCCTAGTCGTCAGTTCCCTGACTCGACTTGGCATCTCGTATGTCATCGGCGGTTCGTTCGCCAGCTCGGTGCATGGGGAACCGCGGTCCACGAATGACATCGACATGGTCGTCGACATGCACCAGGCGGATATCGATCGGTTCATCCATGCGATGGGTGCCGAGTGCTACGTCTCCCGTGACGCGGTCGTCGAAGCAGTGAGCGCGGGAGGGTCGTTCAACGTCATTCACATACCCACGGCGGTGAAAGTCGACATCTTTGTCGCTGGGTCTGACGCGTTCGACCGCGAGCGCCTGACGCGAAGAATTCCGGTGACGTTTTCGGACGGCGACGACCGGGTTGCGCTCTTCGTCGACACCGCGGAGGACACCATCCTGCGGAAGCTCGAGCGGTATCGACGGGGCGGAGAGACGTCCGAGCGGCAGTGGCGTGACGTGACAGCCGTCGTAAACACCCAGGCGTCGCGACTCGATCAGGCGCATCTACGCGTGTGGGCAACGCAGCTCGGAAATGAAGAGCGGTCAGCGCTCGTCATCCGGGCGAACATCGGAACTTGGCCGAGCCGCCACTGGGATGTCGATGGTCGCCGTTATGACCGACGTGAGGCGAACGGAATTGCGCGGCACGTCGACCTCGAGCGTCGCAATGCCGGGCCGCATACCGAGAATACGAATCGTGACCGGAGTTGCGAAGTCGAACGAGGGTGGCACCGGACGCGGACGCGTGACCATCGTCGCGATCGAATCGCGCGTGCGCAGCAGCCCAAAACTCACCTGCGCCCCCACGACGACCTGGCCCATGCTGTCGAGCGCGTCGATCCGCACATTCGATGTGTCGCCCACCTCTATCGTCGCAGGCTCTGGGGTGAAGCGAATGGCGGCTACGGGGGCGCCCACGATCACCGCCATCTCTTGGCTCGTGACCCCGTTTGTCATGGCCGTTACGGTCGTCGCGCCGAGGTTATGCGCGACCAGCTCCCCGAACGCGGTTACCGTCGCAACACTCGGGTTGCTGGATTGATACGTGAACCGATCGGGCTCTATTGCCGACGTAAAAAGGGGATGGTAGCAGAACTCACGGGGATCCGTCCCTGCCACGGCGCCCAAAGCGAGCGTATCACCGGGCCAAACATACGCCGCCAAGACGCCCGTCGAGGGCAGTAGATACACCTCGACCGAACGGATACCGGATCTACAGCAACTTTCGAGTGAACCGCATGCGGTCCCGGCGAACAGAACCGCGGCCATCAGTCGCCTCATACTCCCGCCCTGCGAATTGCTACCAGAATAATTAGAGCTCGCGAAGTTGCAACGCCATCCGAATCCCGCTGGCCATTCGCGGGCGTTTGCTGCACTTTCGTTGCCGTGACCGCTCCGCCGCCGTCGCTCGCCACTGCCCTCGCCGACCGTTACCGCCTCGAGCGGGAGCTTGGCGCGGGCGGCATGGCGACGGTCTACCTGGCCGAAGACGTCCGTCACGGGCGCAAAGTCGCGGTGAAGGTGCTGCACCCCGAGCTCTCGGCCGTGCTTGGCCCGGAGCGATTCCTCAAGGAGATCACGCTCACCGCGAGCCTTCAACATCCGCACATCCTCCCGCTGTTCGACAGCGGGAGCGCGGCGGCACAGCTCTACTACGTGATGCCGTTCGTCGAAGGCGAAACGCTGCGTGCGCGGCTCGAGCGCGAGCGGCAGCTACCGGTCGCCGACGCGGTACGCATCGCGAGCGAAGTCGCGGACGCGCTGGCGTACGCGCACGCGCGTGGAGTCGTTCACCGGGACATCAAACCCGAGAACATTCTTCTCCAAAACGGCCACGCACTGGTCGCCGACTTCGGTATCGCGCTCGCCGTCGAACAGGCCGGCGGGAAGCGAATGACGCAGACGGGAATCTCACTCGGCACGCCGCAGTACATGGCGCCCGAACAGGCCATCGGCGAGCGCAACGTCGATCACCGCGCCGACATCTACGCGCTCGGCGTGGTGACCTATGAGATGCTTGCCGGAGAGCCGCCGTTCGTCGGACCGACCGCGCAGGCGGTCGTCGCGAAGGTGATCACCGAGACGCCCCGCGGTCTTGCCGGCGCAGCGTCCGAGCGTGCCCGCGCACGTCGACGAGGCCGTCCGTACCGCGCTCGAGAAGCTTCCGGCTGATCGTTTCGCCTCGGCCGAGGCATTTGCCTCCGCGCTCGCTACGACATCATCGAATGCGGTCACGGCGGCGCGCATGCCCGGCGCTCGGCGCGCGCGCCGCGAAACGATCATCGCGACGGCCGTCGCCGTCGTGGCGACGATCGCGGCCGTGTGGGGCTGGGCGAAGGTCACCGGCGATCGCGCCGCGACGAACGTCGGCCCGCCGGACGTCCGTCCGTGGCTCACGACGCTCGGGCTGCCCGACAGCGCCCAACCTCGCGGTCCATTCGCCCTGTCGCCCGACGGCTCCAAGCTCGTGTACGAGACGCGTTCGCGCGGGGTCAGCCAGCTCTGGATGCGCGACGCGGGCTCGTTCGAGGCGCGGCCGCTACATGGAACCGACAGTGCGTCCTACCCCGCGGTCTCGCCCGACGGACGGCGGGTCGCTTTCACTGCGGGCAACAGCCTTCGCGTCGCGTCACTTGACGATGGTCGCGTCACGGTCGTCGCGGACCTCGCGACGCACTCGCTCCTCAACTGGGCCGACGATGAGAATATACTCATCTCCGGCCGCGGCGGCATTCAGCGTGTCCCCCTGAATGGCGGCGCGTGGCAACGCGTCACGACGGTCGATACCGCGGGAGGCGAAGTCTTTAACACCGGCCCCAGCCCACTTCCGGGCGGACAGTCGATCCTGTTCGTGGTCGTCCCGCAGAACTACGGCGACAATTCACGATTCCGCATCGCGGTGTCGGATCCACGAACGGGAGCGCATCGCACGCTCGTGCCGGGTTTCTGGGCGCGGTACGTGGAGCCGGGTTACCTCCTCGTCGTGCGTCCCGACAGTGCGCTGGTGGCGGTGCCATTCGACGCGAAGACGCAGACGACGACGGGCCCGCCGATCGTTCTCGCGTCCGACGTCACCGTCCCCGGGAACTCGTTCCCCGAGATCGCTGTCGCGTCGACCGGACAGTTGGTGTTTGCGACCGGCGGCGGGAATAGCGCGCGCGTGCGGCTTGCCCGCGTGCGCCGCGACGGCGCATCGACGATCGTCGATTCGACGTGGGTCGGGCAGGCGCGCGAGATCGCCGTGTCCCCGGATGGCGTACACGCGGCGGCGGCAGTCAATCGCGGAACCTGGGACATCCAGGAGCGCGACCTCCGCACCGGGGCGCTGAGTTACGTCTCCGTTCCCGCCACCGTGGCGGCCGACCCGGTCTTCAGCAGCGACGGCAAGTCGTTGCTCTTCATCGCCGGCGGTCCCCAAGGCGGCAAACTCTATGAGGTGCCGGTGGGGAGCGCGTCAACCCCGCGCCTCGTGTTCGACAACGCGGCGGCGAACTTCTACGAGCCGGCGCCATCGCCCGACGGTCGCACGATCTACTACGGGACCGGCCTCGGCGGCCGGCGCGACATCTACGCTCACACGCTCGACCAACAGCCCGGGTCGCCCGACCGCGCGGTCGTCGCCACGGAAGCGAGGGAGAGGGCACCGCGTCCGTCGCCCGACGGACGATGGCTCGCGTACGTGTCCGACGAATCCGGCGTCACCGAGACCTACGTGCGTTCCACGGACGCGTCGCGCTCCGAGCGCTGGCAGGTCTCGGTTGGCGGCGGACGAGTACCTCGTTGGGCCCGCAATGGGCGAGAGGTGTTCTTCTTGTCTCGCGATAGCCTGATGGTCGCCGAGGTGTCGGCCGACACACAGTTTCGCGTCGGTGCGCGGCGGGCGCTGTTTCCGACGGCGCGATTCACCCCGGACACATACGACGTCCTGCCTGGCGATGCAGGCTTTCTCATGCTGCAGACCGAGAGCAGCACGGCGAGAAGGAATCAGACCGTCTTCGTCGATCGGTGGACGACGTTGCTGGCGGGTGCCAAGGGACGGCGATGACCGAACGCGTACGCACATGATCCGCGGCCTCAATCACGCGATACTCGCCCTCGCTCTCGCCCGCGGCGTCGAACCGCACCCCACGATCGTCATCGACCCCGGCCATCCGTCGGAGGTGAGCAGCGGCGCGTCGATGCATAACGGGACGAGCGAGGTCCATATCGTCTGGCTCGTAGCGCAGCGTCTCGCGACGCTGCTGCGTGCCGAGGGATATACCGTCGTCCTGACGAAGCCTGCCGAGCGCACGATGGTCACGAATGTCGAACGGGCCCGGATTGGCAACGCGGCCAAGGCAACGCTCGTCGTCCGGCTACATTGCGACGATAGTCCCGACAGTGGCTACGCGATCTATCATCCGGATCGTGAGGCGACTGTTCAGGGTCGCACGGGGCCAAGCGAGGCAGTGAGGGGCGCGAGCGCGGCGGCGGCGGAGTCGCTGCACGTGTCCATGGCACGCATGTTGGCAGGGAAGCTCAAGGACGGTGGCGTGCGAGGCGATTCGAAGACGGCGATCGGTTCCAAACAGGGCGCACTCACTGGCTCCGTGTTCTCGGACGTCCCGGTCGTGCTCATCGAGATGGTCACGCTGAGCAACGCGCGCGACGCCGCGTTCATCAAGCAACCGGCAGGACAGTCGCTCATGGCGCAGGCAATCGCGCAAGGCATCGCACGCTACGCCCCGGCCGCCAACTCACCGAGGGTTCGATGATCCGACGCTTATCGGGTGCGATCGCGCTGGCCGTCATCGTCGTCGGCTGCACGCAGAAGCCGAAACCGCATGCCGATACCAGCGCCGCGCAAGCGGGAAAGACGACCGCCACCGCGGCAACAGCCGCGCCCCAGCCGACATCGATGGACGATTGGGAGCGGTTCGATTACTCGGCCCACGCAGTCGCACAGGGGTCGCTCGAGTCGCTTCCGCTCGTCGACGTGCAGCGCATTCGCGGGATCATCTTCGGCCGGCACGGACGTGTCTTTCAGGACTCGACGCTCCAAGCGTGGCTGGCGACGCGCTCGTGGTATCACGCGGACACGACCTTCACCAACGCACGCCTGACGGCCGGCGAGCGCGAGAACCTCGAGGTCGTGCGCGCGGCCGAGGCGAAGAAGCATACGCAGATCGAGCCGGGAGATATGCGCTTCTACCAGGACCGCGTGATCACGACGGCGATGCTCGGCGATCATTCGCCGCAGGATTGGGAGGCGCTCGAAGCGGAGGTCCTGGCGAATCACGGTTACGTGTTCGCGACCGAGGACGAGCCCGGGGACGAGGGGGGGAGGAACCGCGCGCTCGGCCCGGAGGACCTCCAGCGCTATTTCGTCGAGCGCTACTGGTACAAGCCAGATACCGGCTACAAAGCAGCCCAACTCTCGGGCGTAGAGAAGCAGAATCTCGACACGATCGCGCTCGCCGTCATGCGGCAGAACAAGCGGTCGGTGTCGCCGGGGTTGATGAATCTCTTCCAGTCGACGCCGTTGACTGAGCGGATGCTCGCGAACGTCTCGATCAACGATCTGCGTCTCTTGCGGAACGAGGTGTACGCGCGACATGGGCGGCCATTTCAAACGCCCTGGCTTGCCGAGTATTTCCGGTCGGAACCCTGGTACACGCCGCGCCAGAACTTCAGCGACGCCGAGCTCTCGGCGACGGAGCGCGCGAACATCGCGCTCATCACGAAACGAGAGGAGGAGCTCCATCAGTCGCTCGGGACGCGACTCCTCACGGTCGCGGACGTGCAAGGCTTGCTTCCCGAAGATGCGCGGCGGTTGCGGAACGAGATTTACGCCCGCCACGGGCGGCGCTTTCAGGACCCCAACCTGCAGCGGTACTTCGCAAGCTTCGCGTGGTACAAGCCTACCGATGCCTTCCGCGAGAGCCAGCTCAACGCGACGGAGCGGTCCAACGCGGCGCTCATCAGCCAGTACGAGCACGGGAAGTTCACCGAAGGCTGATAAGGCCGATCAAGTCCCGCGTGCCGGGACACGGTGATCATTCGGCGCGCAACGCCATCGCCGGATCGACGGCGGCCGCGCGCGCGGCGGGCAGCCAGCACGCAATCACGCCGACGATGCCGAGCAGGGCAGTCACGCCGACCAGCGTTAAGGTATCGTTCGGCGCGACCCCGAAAAGCATTCCTCGTAAGACGCGCGCGGCAGCGAGTGCGCCGACGGATCCGAGCACCACGCCCGTGACGAGCAACACGCCGCCTTCGCCGAGAACCATCCGCCGCATGCGCGACGCATCGGCGCCGAGGCTCATGCGAATGCCAATTTCTGGAATCCGCGTGCTCACCGAGAAGGCCAACACGCCGGCGATACCAACCATTGCGATCACCATCGCCAGCACGCCGAACAGCGCAATGAACGTGGCGTTCACGCGACGCGGGGCAACCGTCTCGTCACGAACTTGTTCGAGGGTCTCCACCTTTTCGATCATTTGGTGCGGCGAGATCTCGCGAATCGCTCGAACGACCGCCGGCGCGAGCGACGCCGGATCGGTTCGCGTGCGCACGACGAGCGCGCCGCCATTCGCGACTCCCTGCGCGAACGGCTCGAACATCGCCGGCGTCGGGTCAGCCTCGAGACCTTGATCGCGTGTGTCACCGACGACGCCGACCACCGTTCGCCACGCGCCGGTCACAGGGGTGAACTTCACGATCATGCCAGTTGCCGCGACGCGCCGGCCGATCGGATTGCGGCTTCCGAATAGCTGCTTCGCGAACGACGCGCTCAATACCACGACGAGCGGAGACTCGGCGCCGTCGCTCGCGGTAAATGTGCGACCGGCGAGAAGCGGAATGCCCGCGGCCGTGAAGTAGCGTGGATCGACACTCTTGAGACTCGCGCGCGGAACCGAAGCGTCCGGCGCGGTCTGGACGCCCTCGACCGCGACCTCGGCCTCGAGCGTGGGGCGCAGCGGAACGGCCGACCCTAGGCTCGCGATGTCCACTCCTGGAAGTGCGGCGACTCGATCGCGGATCCGGTCGTAGGTCGCGATGGTCGTCGCTTGGTTTGCCGCGGACGAGAATAGCGGTCCGGCCATCGGCAGCTGGAGCGTCAACACCCGTTCGGCGCGGACGCCGGTATCCACGGCCTCGAGGTTCACGAGGGTACGCACGAGGAGGCCGGCCCCCGTCAACAGGACCATGCACACGGCGAGCTGCGCGACGACGAGCGACTGCTGCGCGCGTTGGCGTCCGCGCCCGAGGGTGATTCGCCGGCTCGCCGCGGTGAGTGAGGGGGCGAGCGCGCCGCCGTCGATGCGAGGCACGAACGACAGCGCGATGGCGGCGACGATGGCCGTCGCCAATCCGACGGCCAGCACGACGCCGTCGACACGAATCTCGTACGCGCGCGGCGTGAGCTGCTCGGCGAAGGCGACGAGCGTTTTCAGACTCGCGGCCGCGACCAAAACGCCGAGGGTGCCGCCGACGAGCGCGAGCGTGACGTTCTCTACGATGAGCAGACGACGCAGACGCCACCGGCTCGCGCCGAGCGCGACGCGCACGTGCAACTCGCGCTCCCGGCGGACGCCGCGCATCAGCGTCAGGTTGGCGACGTTGGCGCACGCGATGAACAGGACGAAGGCGGCGGCCGTCATCAGGACCCAGAGGGTGAGCGTCGCGCGTTCGTTGAGAACCGCTCGCAGCGGTGCCAGCGAGATCGCGAACCGCTCGTCCTTGCCGTACGCGGCCGGGTACTCGCGGGCGAAGGTCGCCGACAGTCGCGCGATCTCGACCCGCGCCCGGTCGACGGTGGCGTTCGGCGCGAGTCGGCCGAAGACTTCCGTCATCCGATGCGTTCGCGAGGCGGCCATCGCCGCGCTCATGTGATGCGGGCTGGTCACCGTGTTCACGAACACGTCCGTGCGCCGGGGGTAGTGTGCCGCGCGCTGTACGACACCGACGATCGTTGTAACCTTGCTATCGATGCGAACCGTGCGCCCGACGATCGCCGGATCGCCGCCGAAATGATCCATCCAAAATTCATATGTGAGAACCGCGACGGACGGCGCCGACGGTCCGTCGTCGCCGCGGTCGGTGAGCCGGCCGAGAATCGGGGCCAGTCCCATCACCTCGAAGTAGTTGCCCGTGACGATGCCGGCCTGCGCGTGGACGGGCAACCCGTCGTCGCCGGTGAGCGTGAAGACCATCGACGAGTACTCGGCGATGGCCGACAGGGTGGTCGACGCCGCGCGATAGTCGGCGATCTCGGGAACGGAGAAGAGCTCGTTCGGCGATGTCGCCGTGGATTGGCGGAGATACACCAACTGCTCGCCGTGCCGGTTGGGCAGGGGCTTGAGCAGCGTGCCGCGCAGCAGCGTGAACATCGTGGTGTTGGCGCCGATCCCCAGCGTCAACGTGAGGACGATGGTGAAGCTGAAGCCGGGCGCGCGCCGGATGCCGCGACTCGCGAACCGGAGGTCGCCGACCAACTCGTCGAGCCATCTCGTGCCATGCGTGTCGCGCATCTGCTCTTTTCGAAGCGCGATGCCGCCCATGTCGCGCAACGCGGCGAAGCGAGCTTCGTCGGACGGCATGCCGTGTCGGATGTTTGTCGCGATCTGTTGCTCGAGGTGGTACTGAAGCTCATCGTCGAGCTCGCATTCGACGACATCGCGCCGGAAGAGCGAGCGGAGGCGCAGCGGTACGGTACGAAGGCGGTCGACGATGGACTTCCGCATGAGACGCTCTGTCGGTTACCGAGATGAGTATATGAGTATCGCGCCGATCCGCGGCCGGCAAGAGGATGTCGGTGACCCACGCAAATCGCTTACACACGTCCTCGCGGCGATCCGTTGCTGATCGATAGCAAGACGCCTATACTCCTGTCGCTAACCGATAGAGAGCCCCTCTTGAGCAAGCCGCCCGATCTCGTGCAGGGCACGCTGGATCTCCTGATTCTCAAAATGCTGATCCTGCGGCCCATGAACGGCTGGGCGCTCGCCGAAGCGCTCAAGCAGGCGTCGGCCGACGTGCTGCGCGTGAGCAGTGGCTCGCTGTACCCCGCGCTCCACAAGCTCGAGCAGGAGGGCTGGATCGTCGCGGAATGGCGCGCGAGCGAAAACAACCGGCGCGCCAAGTTCTATTCGCTGACGCGGGCCGGCCGCAAGCAACTCCAGCTCGAGTCCGACAACTGGGATCGCCTGGCTGGCGCCATTTCGGCGATCATGCGGCTCCGCGCGGCTCCCAGAGGCGCGACATGACCGGCGGTCGGCCGCCGCAGATCATCGTCTTTCACGCTACGCGCGCCGGCGGTCTACTCGCCGGAATACCATCCGTTCTGAAGCTGGCTTCGTAGACGCCAGGGCAAGGCTGGTTCGGGTCCGCCATCGTTGATCGAGAGCGCCGCGAGGTCGACGATGTCGCTGCGGACGTCTTGAACGACGCCGACTGGAGCTACACCACCAAAGGCGCGTCCGTGAATCCAGTTGGTGAGCACGATGACGACAAGGTCGCGCTCTGGATCGATCCACATCGATGTCCCGGTGAACCCCGTGTGCCCGAATGCGCGTGTCGACAAATAGTGACCGCAGCTTCCATCTCCGGGACAGGTTTGCCATCCGAGCCCGCGCCATCCCGGACCAGGCTGCGTGAAGGCGCGGGCGATGCTGTCGGCGAAGAGTCTCGTGCTCCCCGCGACGCCTCCATCGAGCATGAGTTGAGCGAACACGGCGAGGTCGCTCGCGGTGGAAAACAGTCCCGCGTTGCCCGCCACACCGCCCAACGCGCGCGCGGTGGGGTCATGCACCTCGCCGCGTGCGACAGTTGTCTCTGTCGGAGCGATGCGCCCGCTGAGCCAGGGCGCCGGCCGAAACATCGTCGAGCCCATGCCTAGCGGAGTGTAAACCGTCCGCCGTACGAATTGATCGAGTGGCTCGTGCGTGATGCGCTCGATGACGAAGCCCATCACATCGAGTCCGAGGTCCGAATACTCGTACTCAGAGCCCGGCGCGCGAACGAGGCTCGTCGCCAGCACGGCATTTCGGGCCGACTCGGGGCCGGCTCCGCGCGTCGAGATGTCGCGCCCGGCGGGCAATCCGGATCGATGCGTCAGCAGGTCGCGAATCGTGACTTGCTCCTTCGCTCCGCCGGTGAACGCCGGCAGGTAGTGCGTCACACGTTCGTCGAGCCGCAACTTCCCTCGATCGACGAGGACCATCGCGGCCGCCGTCGTGGCGACGACCTTGGTAAGGGACGCGAGGTCATACATGGTTCGCTCGGGGTCGACCGCGACTCCTGATCGCCAGTCCAGCGTGCCATAGCCACGCTCCCAGACAATGCCGCCGTGCCTGGCGACAATCACCGCGGCCCCGGGGAACCCACCAGCTCGAATGCCGCGGTTCACGACGTCGTCGATCATCGCGAGCCGCGACACCGACATCCCCACGGACTCGGGCGCCACGCGGGGCAGGCGTGCGGACACATCGGTCGCCACCCAACTACTTGCGGTGACCGCGGCGGCGTCAACCGCTGCTGAGCCGGCTAGAAATGCGGCGAGAGTGAGGAAATGAAGCGGACGAAGCATCAAACGCCAGACGACTCACAATGAGCGATGGTTGCGCGGTGGCGACGTGCACCACTGCCAACGTCATACCATCGCATCCCTCGCGATGTTCATGACAAGCGAGGGCGACGCGAACCACTTCAGCTTCCGAGAACTGAATGATGTCGAAACTCACTGAGCATTGGATGCTTTGGTCCGTCCACGGATGGACGTCGCTGGCTTACGAATCGCAACGCCTCTGGCGTTTGGCGCCAGAGATCATAAGCATTGTCGATGCTTCCGTCGATCGAAGGCCTCCCCAGGCCGGACGAATCCACGGCCGCCAGCCCATGACGCTATTTCTGCGGCAGCTGGAACAGGAATCGGAGCCCGCGGTTGAACCCCTCTGGCTTGTTGCCCGAGTGTCGCTCGCCAGCTACGACTCGACTCTCCATGACAAGACTCTTATAGCCACGCGCCCGAAGACTCTTGATGAGCTCCGACACCGGACCGTACAGCGGCTCCTGTTCGCCGACCTCCACGTACAACTTGGCCGGCGCGTCTCGTGCGCATCGTGTGTCCTTGCGTGAACGTTCGTCATCCCCGCGGCGCCCCTCATGATACACGGTTCTGCGCCGCTGTCCACAGCGACATGAGAATTCTCTATATTGGCGGCACGGGCGAGATCAGCTTCGCGTGTGTGCACGAAAGCGTGCGCCTCGGCCACGAGGTCAGCGTCTTCAATCGCGGCAACCACAACGCGGGATTGCCGTCCCATGCTCGTCTCATCACCGGCGATGTCACCGACGATGCCGCATACGCGCGCCTCGCCGTCGAGGAGTTCGACGTCATCTGCCAGTTCCGGCTCTTTACGCCCGATGCCATCCGCAGGGACATTGCCGCGTTCGCGGGGCACTGCGGCCGGTACGTCTTCATCAGCTCCGCCTCGGCGTACGCGAAGCCGGTTCGAGTCCTGCCGATCACCGAACGGACTCCACTGCACAATCCGTACTGGGCCTATTCGCGCGCCAAAGCCGAGATGGAAGCCATCCTCCGCGCGCAGACCGCGCTGCCCTACGTCATCGTGAGGCCAAGCCACACCTATCGGACCAAGATGCCCACGCCGCTCGGCGGCGAGGTCTCGCGGCTCTTGCGTGGAAAACCCATCGTCGTGCACGGGGACGGCGAATCGCTTTGGACGATCACGCACGCCACCGACTTCGCGCGGCCGTTCGCGCGGTTGATCGCAGCGCCCGCCGCGCTCAACGAGACGGTGCACATCACCGGGGACCGCGCTTGGTCCTGGAACGAGATCTTTCGAGCGATCGCCGCCGCGATCGGCGTCGACTCACCGGACATCGTTCACGTTGCGTCGGACACGCTCATTCGCTACCAGCCCGACTGGGAGGGGCCGCTGCTTGGCGACAAGGCCCCGTCCGTCCTGTTCGACAACACCAAAGCGAAGTCGATCGCGGGTGACTTCGACTGCCCGGTCGACCCTTGGCAGGGAATGCGTCTCGTCGCCGAGCAGTTCCCGCCGCAGGCTGGCGCGTACGACGCCGCGACGGATGCGCTCTACGATCGGATCATAGCCGACCAGCGCGCGCCGATTCGCGCGGCATGAACAAGGAATGGTCACGCGGCGAGCTCAGGGCATTGCCGGCTTTGCCGCAGTGACGGGAATGAACTGCCCCGGATCGATGTTCCCATCGTGGACGGTATACAGCACGAGTCCCGCAGGGAAAGTCAGCGGCGCAATCCCCGACGGGCCGACGATGGCCGGGCTCTGCTCGAATCGCGTCTGAAGGCCGTCGTTGATGAATGTGATGCGCTCGCCAGCGTGAATGTGCGCCCCGATCGCCAGCACGTGACGGCGCGTGCGCAGCACGGCCAACACCTCGGCGGCGTTCGACACGAGGTGCCGGAGCGAGGTTTTTCCGTTGACCGTGATGAGGGTCGGCGCCGGCGGCCCGTCGGTATAGCCGCCGAGGGCGTCGAATGCCGAAACGAGCGGAATGTGGTTGAACGTCACGACTGGCGTCTGCACCGGCACGTGGCTCAGATCCCGGGCTAGCCACGCAAGCTGAAGGCTGTCGACGTGTCCGTAGTACGACGGACCGCTGATATCCACGGAATTCAAGGCGATGAAATGCACGCCCCCGCGGTTGAACGAGTAGTAATCCGGACCGAAATAGTGGTGGTACATGGCGCGGCCAAAGAGCGGATTGGCCGGGTCGACGTGCGAGAGCTGCGTCTCGATTCCAAA
The DNA here is from genome assembly GCA_963757185.1 of uncultured Gemmatimonadaceae bacterium. Taxonomy (GTDB): domain Bacteria; phylum Gemmatimonadota; class Gemmatimonadetes; order Gemmatimonadales; family Gemmatimonadaceae; genus JAQBQB01. Next base: position 220,837 of record CAVWQI010000009.1, on the reverse strand, counting down.
ATTCTCATGGTTGCCGGGCGCCAGCCACACCGGGACGGTGAACGCGCCGAACTCGTGTACCGCCAGATCGTAGTAGCCGCGCGCCTCCGTTTCCGAGACACGTAGCGCATCGCGCACCAGATCGCCCGCGACGAGCACGAAATCGGGATGGAGGGAATCGACGATCGCGCGGAACCGCCGCGTCTGCGGGAGCGAGGCGGGCGCCATGTGTGTGTCCGACGCGTCGACGAAGGTGAACGTCGCCGGTGCCGGCGACCGTTTCATCGCGAACGCGACCGACTGAACGGAATCGCCGACGGCGCGCCAGAACGAGTTGACGGCATGGTACCCGTCGGGCTCGGAGACGAACACGAGCGCGCTGGGTCGGCGACCGATCGTGAACGCGCCGGCAGAATCCGTGACAACCACGGCGTCCTGGTTCGAGACGGACACGCCGGGCAAGCCGGGCTCGTTCGGCTGCCGAATCCCATCGCCGTTGCGGTCGAAGAACACGATGCCGCGAATCGGGCTTTGCGCAGGGAGGGACGCGGCGCCGGCGATGAGCGCCGACAGGACGCAACGAAGGCTCGGTCGCATGTGGTTGCGGTTTTTTTCGGGTTCCAGAAACGCACGCTGGCCGGCGCCCGCCCTAGACGGGAAGGCCCCAAACGGTCCTGCCGTTTCGCGACCGCCAGTTGGTCGTACTAAATAAACCGTGGATCGGTGCCGAAAATATCTTCGCACCGTCCGATCTTGATGCCTTGGAGTCGAGGCGCTACGCCACGGTATGCACATGGCCGACACGAAAGAGTTGTTTTCCCAACGGTTCGATGCAGCGCGCACGGCATTGACCGCGGGCGACGAGCCCGCTGCCGCCGAATCCCTTTACTCGGCAATCGTCGTGGCGCGCACCGATCCCAGTCTCCGTCAGGAGCTGGCCGTCGCCCTCTTCCACCTTGGGAAGCTCTCGCGGAAGTTCGGCCGGGCAGGGGAAGCCGAAGCGGAGCCGCTCCTCACCGAAGCACTAGCCATCAGCGAGGAACTCTTCGGCAGGGAACACGCCGCACTCGTCCCGCTGCTCAACGAGTTGGGCCGGCTACACATTCATCGGTCGCAACACGAGCGCGCCGAGGACGTCCTCGAACGTTTGCTCGCGATCGCACGGAGCAAGAGCGAGGAGAACGCCGATGTCGCCACCGCGCTCGCCGGCCTCGCCGTCGTAAAACGCAAACTCGGCGATGACGCCTCGGCGGAAGCGCTGTTCAGAGATGCATTGCGCATTCGAGAGAAGGTGCTCGAGCCGAGTCACATGGTCACGGTCGTCACGCTGGAGCACCTCTCCGAAACGTGCGCGGCACGCGGCAACTTTGCCGAAGCGTCGGCGCTGCTGCGGCGCGGCCTGGCAACGCGCGAGGTGGCGTTGGGTCCTGGTCATGCAACGGTGCAGGCTGCGCGATCGCGCGTGGCCGAGCTCGAACTGCAGGCCGCCGTCGCGGCCGACACGGCGGCGGCTGCTGCCCCGAAGAAGCTGGAAGTCCTCGGTGAGCGTAAGCTGCGGGCGCTTCCCCGGGTCGCCCTTTCACGCGACCGTGCGAAGACGCCGACGGTCACCGCTGCGGTGGCGGCCGCCTCGTTGATGGCATCTTCGATACAGACGCCTTCTGTTTCCCAGATCGTCATCTCCCCATCCGAGAGCGCTCGTCCGTCCGGGAGCGCCACCGGTCGCGAATCGAGCGTCCCGCATCGCTATGACGTTCTCGCGGATGTCGAGCACAACGATGTCGCCAGTGAGGATGCTGCACCTGGCGACTGGCGATCCACAATCGCACCGGTCCAGGCCGATTCGCCCGAGCCGGCGCGCAAGAAACGAACGGTGCTGTATGCATCCGTTGGAGTTGCCGCCGTTGCGATCGCCGGACTATTGATGTTTCGCCCGCGCGCCGGCGGCAGCAGCGATCCCGCCTCCACGAAGATGAGCGCTGCTCAGCATACCAGCGCAGCCGTCGCTCCTGTCGTGACGGCGCCGGGGACGAGGACGAGGACCGCATCCGCGGCGACCGGTGCGGCGGCCGTATTGGTCGCAAAGGGCGCCGAGCCGCTCCCCTCCGCAAGCGCGACGCCCGCGGCTACCGCTCCGGTGGTGAAGCCAGACCAGGCGCCGGAGAGCGCCCCGGTCCGTCTGCCCCGCATCGACGTTCGCCTGCGTCCCATAAATATCCCGAGCATCCCGGACCTGAGCATCCCGACGTCGCCGAGCGTCGACTCGATCGCGCGCCCGGCAACGGAGCGGCAGCGCGCGTCCGACACCGATCGGACTGGAACGAGGGAGAGAGTCGCACCCCCCACGTCGGCGGACGTCGACAACGCGGTCACCCCGGTCACGCCGGCCACCCCCCCCAAGATCATCGGGCGCGTGCCGGAGCCACGCTTCCCCGACGCGCTGCTGCGCTCGGGACACAGCGAAGGACAGGTCGTCGTGCGTTTCATGGTGAACGAGCTCGGGAGTGTCGATGCCGCGACCATGATCGTGGAGCGATCGGATCACGATCTGTTCACGTCTGCCGTGCGCGACATCCTGCCGCGCTTCCGCTTCGAGCCCGCCCGCACGCCCGCACCGGAATCAAAGCCGGTTGCCGCGTGGGTGACCGTGCCCTTTCGGTTTACGACGAAGAAGTAAAGGCGGAGGCCAACGCGGCTAGACGCTCTTATCACAGGATCGTGCGTGAGACAGGGCGACCGGACTTCTCACGGTACGGCCAGCGATTTGAGGACGTAGTAGTCGCGGGATCGCTCGACGACCTGTCCGGATGCGAACTCGGTACCACCCTTGTCCGTGAGCCGCGCGACGACGCCGACGCCGGGTGCCACGAAGACAGTGTCGCCGGATTCGGCGTACAGCAAGCAATGAAAAGTACCCGCGGGTACCGTGATGACCGTATCTGTCTTGAGCACGACGGTGATCCCGAAGTTCTCGCTCGTGCCGACTTTGGCCGGGTAGGGGAACTCGAAAAACAGCAGGGACAATACCGGAGCGAGGGCAAGGTTCAAAGACCAGAACCCGCCGCTTCGGTTGGCCACGTAACCGTGGGCGCCCGTCCCCCCCGAGACGTCGATGATGCCGGACGCGCTGTCCAAGACCGCCCATGTGGAACCATCCGCGACGATGGTGTCCGCGATCACCGCGAACGATTGCCTCTGGTGGAATGAGTGATCGCGACTCGTGTCGGTCGTAAACAGGACTGAGTCGATCGCGTCGTACGTCCACCGCGTGCCGATCGCGAGGGGAACTAGGGGGTTTGACGGCGTGGCCGAAGTATCGGACGGCGGGGCGATGCTCCGTTCCGCGGGCGCCGCGCAACTCGACGCGGTAGCGATGACCGCGATGATTGCTACAACAGACCACATTCCGAATCTACAGCAGGTATCCTGCGTTCCCGGCAACAGACCTTACTCCAGAATCGTCGTTAGAGGACTAACGCTACTCTTCCGCAGATGTTGGGCGAAAGAGGCGGATCGTCTTTGCCAAGCAATGCAAGAGTCCGGTCGCTTCTCACCTCTGGTCGAATCACCGCCGCTCCTTGCTCGGACTCCGCTCGTCGACAATCGCTCGAACGCGCTCGTACACGCCGGCGCGCTGCAACTCATCGATCGGGACCCGCAGCCGCGGCCCTTGCCATGATTGCACGATCAGAAAGCCGTTCCCCTCCAAGGCGTTGAACACGTTCGACCACCTCACATCCGCGAAGAAGTCGTCGCCCTTGAGCGAGTATCCTGACTCGGTCAGCGTCAGGTGAACGATCTGCGGCGTTTGCTGAATGCGCTCATACCGCTTCCGAAGCGCTTCGCCGCGCTTCTGCGCGAGCCATACAAAGGCCATGAGTCCGAGCGTCGCGACTCCCAAAGCGACGGTGTATCGCCAGAAGAGACAGCCAATGCCGATCGTGCCCAAGATGGCGAAGATCGGATTGAAGACGGTGCGCCGCGTCGAACGTCGGGACGCAGTGAAATGCAGCCGGGCGTCTCGCGTGTCGTACGAGGTCTCGAACCGGAACGGGGCGTCGAGGTTTGGTGCGGTCATGAGTCACCCATCTCAGGGCGAGTCGACGCTGCGGTCTCCGAGGATTGCGCGGCATCACGGCGCGACGTCCGAGCAGGTTTCGCTACCAACCCCATCACCAGTGTGAAGCGCCAACTGATGCGGATGGGCCGAAGTGCTTGACCTACAATGACCCGGGCGGGTCTCGAACCCGCGACCTACGGATTAAAAGTCCGTTGCTCTACCAGCTGAGCTACCGGGTCGTGCTTGTTCAAACTTCACACTGCTGAACGACTTAGACAACTCGCCAAGTGAAGGTCATGCACGACGCGACCTTCGTGGCCGGCCGCTTTTGCACGCCGCCTTCCGTGCGCGCACGTACGACTGGATCGACTTCCCGTTTCGATGGAAGACCCAAGGAATGATCCGGCCATCCTTCCCCCATCGACAATTGTCGCGGCGCTACCCGTCCACCGCCGCACACGCCGTTTCGCTCGGCGCGAATCAACCGGCCGCTGCCTGCACCTCGGCCGCGTTCGGACGTCCTCGCGCCGACCACTCCTTGTAGCGTTTGCGAATCGCTTCCATCGCGGGCCGCTCGACGAACACGCTGACGGCCGTCGCGAGTGACAACGCGAAGGCCATCGCAATGAGCACGCTCGGAACGCTCGGAACGCCGCGCCGATTGAGCGCGAAGAGGAGCGTGTACCCGAGGTTTCGGTGTAGTAGGTAAAGTGGGTACGATATGGCCCCGAGCCAGACGGTGGCCCGTCCAACGGCGAAGCGAAGCGCGCCGAGCACCGCGAGTCCGACAACGATGCAGACGCCGGCTGCGATGAAGCCCAGCGCAAGCCCGCTCGCGACGAATACGGTCGCGACCGCCGCGAAGATTACGAGCGCAGGGCCTATGGCGAGTCCATCGGTGTGAATCCGGTACCACATCATCCCGATGATGAAGAACGGTGCATGCGGGAGGATGAGGAATCGCGTCGTATATATCGGGATCCAGGCAGGAAGATGCGGGCTCGCGAGCGCCACGACGACTGCGAGGGCCAGCCACGCGAACGCAATCGGGACGATCCGCCGCGTCAAGCCGAGGGCGAACAGCGTTCCCATGATGACGTAGAAGACCAGCTCCACGGCCAGCGTCCAAAACACGAGGTCGAAGTCGCCGATCCCGACGAAGCTTTGAAGCATCGTCGTGTTGACGACGAGTCCTGTCAGCCAAACCGTTTCATGGGTGAACAGGGTCGCGGCCACGAGGATCGCCAACGTGGTCCAATACGCGGGATAGAGTCGGCTGAAGCGCGAAACGACGAAATCGCGGAGGCGCTGAGTCTTCTCCAGCGTCATGAAGATCACGAAGCCCGAGATGCCGAAGAACAGCTGGACGCCGTGCTCGCCGAGCTTGAAATGAAACGGGAAGCCCGTGAAGTACCGCGTGGCCTGTCCGGAATAATGAAAGACCACGACGGCCACCGCCGCGACGCCGCGCAAGACGTCCAGCTCCTCGAACCGCCGCCGTGCCGGGGAAGGTTGCTCGACCGATGCGGCGGCATTCGTCTGCATTGACATGAATCTGCGCTAGTCTCCGTCGCGCGTGAAGCCGGCGAGGGGACTTTGCGCAGCCCCGGCGTCTCCTAGGGGCAGGGGGTTCGGAGTGTCAGAACCGGAGTTCTCTGCCACCGACCATCCAGACGCTTGATCGGAGCGGGGAGGCCGTCCTCGCCGCTGTGCTGAATGGCCTATCTTGGACGTCCGAAGCCACGGTCGAGAAGCGCCGTCGCAGCCGCAACGCGTGCCGACTCGCTCTCCCCGAGCAACGCAACTGATTCTTTTTCAAGGCTCGGCATAGGCACGGACGGGTTCGCTGAGCGACTACGAGGCGGGGTACACCCTAATAGCAGCGGACCTGGCCGCGCAACGGACGATTTCGACGGCGTCCGAGCGTTCTGTCTGCTGTGCCCGAATTGTGCCCACACGTGCCACGACCATCGCAAAACACGAAGGGGCCACCTCACGACGACCCGCTCGTAAATGCAGATCCGTCAACAGCATCAACCAACAACGCCAAACACGGCGATGAACTTTTTCGAATTAAAAGTCCGTTGCTCTACCAACTGAGCTACCGGGTCGAACGTCAATCGAGAAACTAGGTTAGCCGGCTCCCGCCCGATTTGCCTGCGACGGCGATCTCACGACGGGAGGCGTGCGATCTCGAAAACGAGTGCCCCCGACGCACTCCGGACAACGTGTCTCTACCGATTCACATGCGTGCCGCCGTTTGTGGCCGTCGGCCGTGGTAACGCCCACGTTTGCCCACGCAGTTGCGCCGCACCGTCCATGACCGCCCTCCCGGATGACGCGGGTAGCGGGCACATGCATTCGCCGTGACCGAGGTTCTCGAGAGACGCCAGATAAGGACATACATCAGAACACCTGCGACCGGCGACGGCCCGTTCCGCGTCAATCGAGAAGCGGTCCAACATCGCGTGGCGGCCGGGCTGATCAAAATACGTGTTCTCCCGTCGAAGGCCACGAGAACGCCGGCGTCTCATTCGCGCAGCGACCATTCGCGACGGAGAGCGCCGGTCCATGACAGCCCCCCATCGGCGGCCGTCGTCGGCTGACGGTCGTCGCGTCATTAGATGGTGCTAATGCGAGCAGACAGGTGGCCGCGCCCGACCGCAAACAAGCGCACGCGGACGACCAGGCGTGACACGACGGTGACAGATTAGAGCGGTCTCATAATTCGCCTCGGAGTCGCTCGTGTGCGTGGAGGCCCAATCGTGACTTGCGTGGAAAACCGAAACCTCCTATCATCGCCCACCCACTTCCGCGGTCGGCGGCAATCTCGCAAGTCTGAGGACGCGACGACGGACGCCGCGCGCTCAAGGAACGGAGCGTACCCGTGAATCGCTCACTCACTCGCGGCGCGCCAGTGTCGGAGCCAGGACCGCCGCGGGTCCGGGTCGCCATCGCCGGAAGCGTTCGACTGTATCGCGACGGCCTGGCTTACAGCCTCGGACGACAGCGCGGCTTCGAGATCGTCTTGGCCGCCGACTACGACTCGTTGGCCGAAGACCTGTCCGCGAACACCGCCGACGTCTTGTTGCTCGACGTGTCGGCGCCAGGGGCTTCGACGTTGATCGGCGCCCTCCGCGAGGCGGCGCCGCGAACGAGAATCGTCGCGTTCGCCATCGAGGATTCCGACGAGACCGTGCTCGCATTCGCCGAGGCCGGCGTCGTCGCGTTCGTGCCGCGCGACTGTGCGCTGGCGCAATTGGTTGAAACGCTGGGGCGAGCCGCGCGCGGCGAGGTCCTCTGGTCGCCGCGGCGTATGGCGATGTTGTGCCAGCGACTGGCCGAGCTGGCGTCCGTGACGCGGGCGCCGCGGCCATCCGGCGGCCTGACGACGCGCGAACGGGAAATCGCGCAATGCATCGAGCTCGGCATGTCCAACAAGCAGATCGCGGCGAAGCTCGGCATCGAGGTCTCGACCGTGAAGAACCACGTGCACAAGCTGCTCGAGAAACTGCACGTGACGCGGCGTGGTGAAGCCGCCGCCTTCGTGCGCGGTCCGCGGACCGCTCCATCCTCTTCGCCCGCCGAGTCGCGGACTCGCGAAGCACTTCGGATCTAGCATCCGAAGATCTACGCGGTTCACGACGAACCGCGTCTGGATTCACAACGCCCGCTGTATCGCGTGCCTGAATCACAATTGAGTCGTCTGGCGGATTTCGGCCGACGCGTCGCGGGGCGGTATTGAAGGGCACCTAGCCGCCGAGACCGTGGAACCCACTCGCGTCGTCCTGGTCGCACTGCCCGAGATGCTGGACTCGCTCATCGCCGACGTCGTGCGGTCGCAGGCCGACATGCTGATGGTCGGATCGTTCGTCACGTGCTCCGAGCTCCTAGCCGGTCCGCCGCGCATTCCGGTGGACGTCGCGGTGGTCGGCCTCGAGCGGGGCGCGCTCTCGCCGGTGTTCGACGACATGATGCACGAGCTCGGACGTGTGCGGTGCCTCACCGTCACCGACGACGGCAAGGAGGCGTTCCTGTACGCGGGCGCGTTGTCGCTCGACGACCTGCTTGCCGTCATTCGCGGGAAGCTCCCGCTGCCCGTTCCGCAGTCCACATAACGATCGAGGAAGCTCGCGATGCCAGTGCTGACGACGTACCCGGGCGTATATGTCGAGGAGTTGCCGAGTGGCGTACACACGATCACCGGAGTCGCAACGTCGATCACGGCGTTCATCGGCCGCGCGCCGCAAGGCCCGGTCGACTCGCCGACGACGATTCACAACTTCACCGATTACGTAAGGCTGTTCGGCGGGCTCTCGACGATGAGCCCCATGAGCTACGCGGTGCAGCAGTTTTTCCTCAACGGTGGCAGCAGCGCGCTGATCGTGCGCGTGGTCAACGGCGCGGTGCCCACGCAATTCAACGTTCCGGGCAGCACGCCGCTGACGATCAAGGCACGCAACGCGGGTCTCTGGGGCAACAACCTCGTACTGGGTGTCGACTACGCCACGAGCAATCCGGGGGACAACACGCTGTTCAACCTCACCGTCTTCCAGAAAGGGTTGGACCCGGACAACCCGACGTGGTACACGCCGGTCGAAACGCATCGCAATCTCTCGCTAAATCAGACGTCGAAGCGGTACGTCGCGAACGTGCTCCCCAACGACACGACGATGCCCTCCGACTCGGTGCTGATTCAAGCCGACCCCGTTCCGCAGGCCGCGACGCCGATTCCGCGCCCCACCTGGACGTGGTCAGGATCCTTCGGGCCCGTCTTGCCGGATCAGGCGACTCCAATCACGGACTTGAACACCGGGGCGCAGATACACGCGACCACGCCGGGGACGGATGGAAGCGCGATCACCGATGCCAACATCGTCCCGGCCACCCCCGGAAAGAGCGGCCTCTATGCGCTCGAGCTGGCGGACTTGTTCAACCTGCTTTGCATTCCGCCCCTCGACATCGGCGTCGACCCCGGTGTGGCCACGTGGCAGACGGCGGCCGCCTACTGTCGGAAGCGCCGGGCCGTCCTGGTACTCGATCCTCCGGGGAATTGGAAGGCGAAGGACACCGTCGTCGCCAACTTGAACGCCCTGACGGGCGGGCTGATGGCGGATGCGCAGAACGTCGCCCTCTATTTCCCGCGGATCCGTCTGGCGGACGCGCTCCAGGAAAATCGCCTCTCGGAATTTCCGCCGAGCGGCGCGGTGTGCGGTGTCATGGCGCGGACGGACGCCGAGCGAGGGGTGTGGAAGGCGCCGGCGGGGCTCGACGCCGCGCTCGCCGGCGTGCAGCAGCTCTCGGTCAAGCTGACGGACCTCGAGAACGGCGATCTCAATCCGCTGGCCGTGAACTGTCTGCGCTCGTTCCCGGTGTACGGCAACGTGGTCTGGGGAGCGCGCACGGTGAAGGGCGCCGATGCGCTGGCGAACGAATGGAAGTATCTGCCCGTGCGCCGGACCGCGCTGTTCATCGAGGAAACGCTCTATCGCGGCACGCAGTGGGTCGTGTTCGAGCCCAACGACGAGCCGCTATGGGCGCAGATCCGCCTCAACGTCGGTGCGTTCATGCACCGCCTCTACAAGCAAGGCGCCTTCCAGGGACAGACGCCGCGCGACGCCTACCTCGTGAAGTGCGACGGTGAGACGACGAGCCAAGCGGACATCGACGCCGGCATCGTGCGGATCCTGGTGGCGTTCGCGCCGCTCAAGCCGGCGGAGTTTGTCATTCTTCAAATTCAACAAAAAGCAAGACTGCCCGAGGCCTAGAGGAGACGCGCATGCCCAAATTCACGGTGAACGCGGATCGGTACGATCCGTTCAAGAACTTCAAGTTCCGGGTCATCTTCGACCAGCGGCCGGTGGCCGGAGTCAGCAAGATCACGGGACTCAAGCGGACGACGGAAGTCATCGAGCATCGCGAAGGCGGCGACGCCAGCAACGTGCGGAAAACACCCGGCCGCACGAAATTCGAGCCGATTTCACTCGAACGCGGCGTAACGCTAGATAAAGAATTCGAAATGTGGGCCAATAAAATCTGGGACTATCCCAACGCCCAGGCCGGTGACAACGACCGGCAAAAGGAGATGTCGCTCAAGGATTTTCGCAAGGACATCACGATCGAGTTGTACAACGAGGCCGGACAGAAGGTGCGCGCCTACAAGGTGCATCACTGCTGGGTGTCGGAGTTCCAGGCCATGGCGGATCTCGACGCCAACGCGAACGCGGTGCTGATCCAGTCGCTGAAGCTCGAGAACGAGGGCTGGGAAGCCGACTACGACGTGCCGGAGTTGCAAGAGCCCAGCTTCAATGACCCGGCGGTGGTCTAAGCGTGAACGCCGTCGCGACGCGAGTGGCCCTGTCGGGCGGATCGTGGATCCGCGGCGAGCGCGTGCGCTCGGCGACCGTGCGCCCGATCACGGGGGCCGATCAAGCGTCGCTCGCCGAACGCGGCACGCAGCTGACGACATCGGAGCGCGCGTCCGCGATCCTGACGCTCTGCGCGCGCATCGACGAAGCGGGTGACGCGGCCGACGCCGTCCGGCGGTTGTCCGTTGGCGACCGCGAAGCACTGCTCCTCCACCTGCATCGGATCACCTTCGGCGACAAGCTGCGGTGCGTCGTCACCTGCCCCCACGACGAATGCGGCGAGCGGATGGACGTTGAGCTCGACGCGCCGTCGCTGATCGTCCCTCCGTACGAAGATGCCCGAGAGTGGTACGACCTGGCCGCCGAGTCGGGACGACCGCGATTGCGCTTCCGGATTCCGACCGGCCTGGATCAAGAGGCGATCGTGTTGTCGCGCCCCGCGGACGCCGACGCCGCGGCCGTCTCGCTCGCGCTGCGATGCGTCGATCTCGGTGCGCCCGACGCCGACACGGCCGCAGGCCTCGACGCCGCGGCGGTGAGCCACGTCGCCGAAGCCATGCTGGATCGTGATCCGCAGGCCGAAATCGTGATCGACACGACGTGTCCCGCCTGCGGCCGCGCGGTCGACACCGTGTTCGATGCCGGCGCGTTCGTGTACGAGGAGCTGGTCGCGTCGGTACCGCGGCTCTACCGCGAAGTCCACACGATCGCGCTGCGCTACCACTGGAGCGAGGCGAACATTCTCGCCCTGACTCAGCCCCAGCGAAAGCGGTATCTCGACTTGCTCGCCGAATCCGGCGCTGGCGGGGACAGCGTCGCATGAGCGGTTTCTTGCAGCGTCTCGCGGAGCGAGGAGGGATCACCGGCAATGTCGGCGCGGCGCCGTCGAAGCGCGGCGGTGTCCTCCTCCCCGACGCGGCTTCGCGGCCGTGGTTCGCTGCGCTGGAACGACCCGCCAACGACGCGATGGGCGAACAGATGGATGCGCCGCGGTTGCGACGCAGACGGGCCCGGACCGCCGAGGCCGACGATGATTCCGTGGACGGCGGACATCGACGCGATGCGAACGCCGGCATGCGCGATCGTGGCTCGGCGCGCCCGACTCGCCGCGCGCAGGTCGAGGTCGAAGCCGACTTCGCGCCGCCGACAGCGTCGCGGGCGGCGATCGACGGCGACGACGCCAAGGACCGATTTGTCGCCGGCGCCTCGGGCGGTTCGGTCCCCTCACGCGTTCCGCAGGCATCGCGTCGCGAGGCGGCTCGCGCGCGCGCGGACAGGGCGTCCGATGGCGCGCCGGCGGACGCGTCGTCGATCGGCGTCGCGGAACCCCCGACGCCAGCCAAAGCCCGCGCGCCGCGATCGAACCGGGGTGCGAGCGTCGGCACCACGCCGGCGCCGCGTCCGGCGTCGACGCTCGAGATGGAGGCGACACCCGAGTCGCTGCACGACGACGGAACTCGTCGAACAGCGCCGCGTGATCGTACCGTCGCTTCGCCCGCGTCGGACGGAACCGCCCGGCGACGCGCCATGCCGTTGCCGGCCCCACTTGTAGCCACACTCGCGCCAGACCCAGCCGACACCCAAGGAATGAGTGAGCTGGACCGCTCACCGGCAGACGGTTCTATAAACGCGCGAATGCGCGCGCGCTCGCCGCACGAAGCGTCGCCGTCGGTGGGGCTGCGCGCCGAGGCACCTCGGCAGCGCGAGGTGAGCATTCACATCGGGACGATCGAGATTCGCGAGTCGCCGCCGCCCGCGCCGGCATCTTCCGCGCGCCGGCCCGCGGCGGCTCGGTCCACCGGGTTCGAAGACTTTGCCGCGTTGCGCGCGTACGCGCCGTGGCGCTGGCGGTGATCGGCGGTGAGCGACTACCAGGCGGTCGGCGGCGTGAGCGCCACGCTCCAGGCATTGCTGCGCGACCGGATGGAGATGCCGCTCGCGCGCTTTCCGAGCGTCACGTCGGTACCGGTGACCGTCGGCACGCCGCCGGCGCCGGAGGGGAGCATCCCACCGAGCCCCGAGGCGCCGCGCGTCAATCTGTTCTTGTACCGCGTGTCGGAGAACCCGTTTCTCAAGAATCAGGAGATCCCTGGTCATGGGTCGCGCGGGGCCTACGGACACCCGCCGCTCAGCCTCGAGCTTCACTATTTGCTCACGACCTACGGCACGACCACCGAAGGGGATCTGCCGAGCGACGCCAAGTTGGCGCACGACCTGTTCGGCAACGCGATGCGCGTGTTGCACGACTATCCGATCGTCGCCGACCAGCTGGTGCGTCAGCGGGTGACCGCGATCGGCACACCGATCCTCGATCCGAGCCTGCTCGACGAGTACGAGCAGGTGAAGCTGACGCTCAGCCCCGTGGGCCTCGACGACCTGACCAAGGTCTGGACGGCGTTGGAGCAACCGTTTCGCGTATCGGCGGCGTATTCGGTGAGCGTCGTGCAGATCGAGAGCACGCGCAAACGGCGCTACCCACGGCCGGTCGGCGAGCCGGTCGCGGCCGGCCCGCGCATTTTCGCCGTCCCGCTCCGGGCGCCGCGCATCGATGAGATCCGCGTCAAGCGATTCGACGATCCGTCGCAGGTGGAGCACCGCTATCCATACGCTCGCATTGGGGACACGCTCGTGATCCTCGGCGCCGGATTCGTGGCTGACTCCGTGCGGGTGCGAATCGGTGGCCTCGACGTTCCCGTCACGCCGGCGAGCGACACGCGCGTGGAGGTGCCGGTGCCCGACGCGGCGATCGGATCGGCGCCGATTCCGCCGGAGCGCCGGCTGCAGCCCGGCGTGGTCGCTGCGTCCATCGCTGTCGGCGTCAACGGCGTCCCGCAGTCGGCCTTCTCGTCGAATCAAGCCGTCTTCATGCTGGTGCCGTACGTCAGTGCGATCACGCCGTCTCTCGTGACAACGCCTCGCACGCTGCAGGTGCAGGGCAAACGGATCTTCGCCGACGCGTCGTCGGGCGAGACCCTCATCGGCCGCGCCGCCATCGACAAGCGGTCGTACGTCAGCGCGACCGACACGCAGTTCACCATCGACGTTCCCGAGACGCTGCCGAGCGCGAGCGTGAGCTGCCTCGTGTCCGGGAACCTGATGCCGTTTCCCGCGGTGCCGGCGGGAGCGATCGACGTGCAGATCGGAGCCGACGGCCCGCGGACCGTCAACTTCAGCGGTCCGCTCAGCATCGACGACGCGGCGCTGCGGCTCGAGACGGCCATTCGCGCGGCGGTTGGCGGTGGACCCGGCTTCACCGGAGCGAGAGTCGCCGTCGTGCGCGACGCCCTCAGCGAGCGACTCGTCCTCGTCGGCGGCGGTCTCGTCGACGACGGCGCGGTGACGATGTCCGGCACGGACCCGGCGGCGACGCAGCTTCGTCTCACGAGCGGGCAATCGACGCTGATGACGTCGTATCTGTCGGGCGATTTGAGCCCATTCCCGACGCTCGCGTCGGCGCAGCCGCAGTTCACTCTGACGATCGGCGCCGTCACGAGCCAGGTGGTGCTCGCAGCCCGGCCATCGTCGCTGGATGCCGCCGCCGCGCTGTTACAGGCGGGTATTCGAGCGGCATCCGCCGCGCCCGCGTTCACCGGGGCGCTCGTCGTCGTGCTCGATTCGCAGCTGCTCGTCATTCCGGGCAACAGTCAGCCGATGAGCGCGGGACCCGTCGCCGGCGTCGATGCGACGACCGTGAGTGATCTGCAGTTGAGCGCCGCATTCGTCGTTCGCGTCCGCGTGAACGCCGCGGAGAGCATCGACATCCCCGTAGTCACGATTCCCTGATCATGCCTTCGAAACGAAAGCGGGCCCCGGTTCTTTCGCCACGCGCGGCCAACGAGCGCCACTACCGCGGCGCGCTTGAACGGCTGCGCCTCCTGCTGCGTCGCGAGATCTTCTGGCGACGCATCGAGTGGAAGGGAGATCAGCTCGGCGACTTGAGAAGCCTGGCGATCAGCGACGCGCAGGCCGATCGACTGCTGGAGGGTGGCCGGGCCGCGGCGCGGGCTCGCTTTTTCGCCGGCGACCCTGAGTGCATCGCCATCGGTCAAGCGGTCGGCCGGCTTGGAGACGAACTCGGCGCGCTCTCGCGGACGATGAGTGACGCGGGCGCCGCTCCGGCACTCGATCGTCTCAGCGAGACGTTCGGCCTGACCCCGTTCGAACGGGATACGCTGTTGCTCGCCGCGGCTCCGGCACTCGACGAGACCTTCGGTCCACTGCTCGCTTACGCGCAGGACTCGGCCGACTCGCCCTTCGCTACGCCGCACCTGGCGATCGCGCTCCTCACTGAGTCGCACTCCGACGCGGAACTGGCGCGTGACGCTCTGTCTCCGAATGCGCGCTTGCGGAAGCGCCGCCTCGTTTCGGTCGAGGCGATTTCGCCGCGCGCCGTGTCGTCCTCGCCCATTCGCGTCGACGAGCGCGTCGTCGACTACGTGCGAGGGATCAACGCGTGCGACGCGAGGGTCGCCGCAGTTCTCCAAGATATTCCGGCGATCCCTCTGCCGGCGCCCCTCGCGAGCCTCGCCGAACAAGTCGCGATATGGGTGCGTCGGCGCGCGAATCGAGGCATATGGCCGCTCGTCAATCTCGTCGACGATAGCGGGGCGGGCGGCCGCGAGGTCGCGGTGGACGCTTGCCGCCGCCTCGGTCTGAGGCTCGCCGAGCTCGACGCAGCGGCCCTCGCATCGAGCGCCGACGCCGCCCGCGATGGCGCGCTCCGGCTGCTCGAGCGCGAGGCGGCTTTGCTGCACGCGGCGTATCTAGTCTCGGCGGAATCGCGCGACGGCTCGCCGGCGCGAGACAACGCGTTGGCCGTCGCCGAACGCCTGGCATCGCTGATCATCGTCGTCAGCCCCACGCCCGTGCGCAGCGATCGGGAGACGCTCTCGCTCAGCGTACCCCGGCTTGCGCCGCTCGAGCAGCGGGAATGCTGGAGCGACGCGCTGTCGGACGATGCCCAGGGTCTGGGCGACGCCGTTGCGCAACTCGCCGATCAATTCAGCTTCGCGCCACGCGAGATCCACCGCGTCGTGTCGTCGGCACGCTCGCGGGCCGAGCTCGACGCCGGGGTGAAGCGTGCGCGGCGCGGCGGAGCAGACGGGAAAGACGCCGCGGTCTCGTTCGATCATCTGTGGTCCGCGGCGCGCGACGAAGCCGGGCGGCTCGCCGACGACTTGCTGCAGCACGTGCAGCCGGCCCACTCACTCGACGACCTGGTGCTGCCGGTCGCGGTCAGGGCGCAGATCGAAGAGGTCGCCGCGCAGGTGAAGCACCGAACCCGCGTGTACGAAGCGTGGGGCTTCGGCGCGCGGCTGTCGCGAGGCCGGGCGACCAGCGCGTGTTTCGCGGGCCCGACCGGCTGCGGCAAGAGCGCCGCCGCCGAAGCGTTGGCCACCCTGCTGCGGTTGCCGCTGTATCGGGTCGACTTGGCTGGAGTTTCATCGAAGTACATAGGCGATACAGAAAAAAATTTACGGCGGGTTTTCGACGCCGCCGAGCAGAGCGGAGCGATCCTGTTCTTCGATGAGGCGGACGCTCTGTTCGGTAAGAGAACTGACGTGAAAGATAGCCATGATAGATATGCTAATATAGAAGTTAACTATCTTCTTCAGCGGTTGGAGGACTACCGCGGCCTCGGCATCCTGGCCACGAACCGGAAGACCGCCATCGACCGGGCATTTCTGCGGCGCCTGCGCTTCCTCGTCGACTTCCCGTTCCCGGACGTCGACAGCCGGCGGCGGATCTGGCGGCAGGTGTTCCCCGCCGAGGCGCTCGTCGGCGCGCTCGACTACGAGCGGCTCGCGCAGATGGAGATCGCCGGCGGCAACATCAAAAACATCGCCGTGAACGCGGCGTTCCTCGCCGCGGCCGACAACGGCGGTGCCGGCCGCCCGATCTCGATGCTACACGTGCTGCGCGCCGCGGAGCGCGAATACGCCAAGATCGACAAGGCGCTCGGCGGTCCCGAGTTGGCCATGCCGCGGGAGGCGGTCGGCGCATGACCCCGGACCGGATCACGGTGAGCATCGACCGCATCGCGATTCATGGAGGATCCCTGCCGGGGGACGCCGCCGGACGGATCGGGGAGCAGGTCGAGCGCGGGCTCGCCGAGAGGTTGAGCGAAGCGCCGTGGCCCGCGCATTCGCGCAGCACCGCGGTCGCCGCGTCAACGCCGGCCACCTCTCCCGCCGGCGGCGAGCGGGGAATCGCCGACGCCATCGTGGCGACCGTGATGCGGGCGATCGGCGGCGGAGCAGCCGGTCATGAGTGAGTTCGCCCGGGCATCGGCGCCGACGAGCGATCTGTCGCCTCGCGCAAGGGCGGCGGATGTCTCGCAGCGCGGACCCGACCCGGTCACCGCGCCATCGCCTAGCAATCAGGCCGTGCAACGGCTCCTCCACGAGGCAATTCAGGCGAAACTCGAAGTGAATCAGCCCGACGACTCGTACGAACGCGAGGCCGACGCAACGGCCAGTCGCGTCATGCGCGCCGGCGACTCAGCGGCGGCGGCGCATGTGGAGACCGCACGACCGCGGATTCAACGCATGACGGCGAGCGCGAAAGACGAGCTTCGTCGCCGGCCGGCGCTGCTCGATTCGCACGAGGACGAGACCAAGCGCCTCCATCGGGAGAAGGAAGAGGCCGAACGCAAAGTCCGGGCGCACGACGTCGCGAAGCACGGGGCTGCTGCTCCGGAGCCGCAGAAGAAGAAGCACGACGAGTCGGCGAAGGTGCGAACGAAACGCGCGTCGGCGCGCGTGCCCGTCGTGACTCCCGAGACGGAGTCGGCGATCGAGCGGAACCGTGGCGCCGGCGCGGGGCTCGACCACGGAACGCGAGCGTTCTTCGAAGACCGATTCGGGCGGGATCTGAGCCACGTGCGTGTGCACAGCGACCCTCAGGCCGCGCACGCCGCGCGCGAGCTTGGCGCGCACGCATTCACGGCGGATCGCGACATCTTTTTCGCGAGCGGGCGCTACGAGCCGTCGACGACGGCGGGGCGATCGCTCCTCGCTCACGAGCTGACGCACACGGTGCAGCAGGCCCCGGGCCCATCGCTGCGCCCCGACGGGGGCGGGAGTGGGGCGCACGCTCCGGCGCGCGGCGGGCGAGTGGCGGTCGGCCGGACTCCCGCGCGC
The DNA here is from genome assembly GCA_963757185.1 of uncultured Gemmatimonadaceae bacterium. Classification (GTDB taxonomy): domain Bacteria; phylum Gemmatimonadota; class Gemmatimonadetes; order Gemmatimonadales; family Gemmatimonadaceae; genus JAQBQB01. Next base: position 203,288 of record CAVWQI010000009.1, on the reverse strand, counting down.
ATATCTCGCGCACCGCGCTCGGTCGCACGCGCGACCGTCGCGCCGCCCGCATCGCACGGCCCTGTCACGGAAAAACCGCACGACGCGGCAGCGGAGATGCCCGCTGAGGAAGTCGCGCTCGACAAGGGCGGCGAGTTCGCGCCATCGCCGGCGATCGCCGCGTGGCTCGCCGGAAAGCATGCCGCGCCTGTGAAGGTCCGTTTCGGCAAGCTGGCCAGCGGCATCATCAAGGTAAGCGAGCAAAGAGGCGCCTACACGGCGAACGATCAGGCGATCGAGCTGATCCATCCGGCGCTCGAATCGATCAAGGAGGCGGGCTTCCAGCCGGTGCTCGTCCTCTCGATCGGGAAGAAGAACCAGGTGCGTGGCTACGTCTCGATTCAGCCGAAGAAGGGCCAAGCGCTTCGCGACGTCATGGCGCTCACGCAGTGGATTCAGAAGAACGCCGAAGCGATGGGTTGGCATGGTCTCGACGAGTTGAAGATTCCCAAGCCGAAGAACGAGCTCGCCGACGGGACGCTGACCCTCGAGGTGCCGGAGTTCGCGTTCAAGCTTGGCGGCTTTTTCTCGGGAAAAGGCAAGTTCGGGCTGGCGAACGAGGCGTTCACTTTCTCGGCGTCCGCGGTGATCAAAGTGCCGAAGGTCACCGAGACGACGATCGACATCGCGCGCGCGGCCGACGGCAAGTTGTCGGGCAAGGTGGATGTCCCCGTCGCGATCGCCAACTTCACCGGCAACCTGAAAGGGGAGTTCGCGAATGGCGGCGTGAGTCTCGAGGGGATGATCGGCGTTCGCACCGAGAAGATGTCGGGCCAGGTCACGCTCACGATGACGGATGAGCGCGTCGCGCGTGGCGTGGCGAATCCGATTCGGACGCCGGACGAGATTCGGGATTCAAAGGAAGAGGTGAAGGGCGCGCCCAAGGCCGGCAAGAAGGCCAAGCCGGGTCCTCGCGCGCTTGCCGGCTGGGGCGAGATCGACGCGCACCTCACCGAGTGGCTCACCGGAAAGGTGACGGTGGTGGTCGACAGCGAAGGGCACATCACCGTGACGGGCAAGTTCGCGCCGCCGGGCGAAATCGTGCTCTTCGAGCAGCGCAATTTCCACGAGCCGATTTTCTACGTCGAGATCCAGACGATTTACGGCGTACCGCTCGTCGGCAATGCCGGCTTTTTCGCCGGGATCGGCCTCGACGCGGATGCCAAGCTTGGGCCGGCGAAGATTTACAACATCGTGATCGAAGGCCAGTACTCGACCGATCCGGAGAAGCCCCAGAACTTCAGCATCGAAGGGTCGCTCAACATCTCCGGATACGCGGGCCTCACGCTCACGGCGAAGGGCGGCGTGAAAGTGACGATCGTGAAGCACGACATCAAAGTCGGCGCCGCGGTTCATGCCGGTGCCGGCATCGAAGGCTACGTCGAGGCGACGCCGAAGATCTTGTACGTCGAGACCGACGATCCAGAGAAGGGTCGCAAGGGCGAAGCACACCTGCAGGGACATCTCGAGATGGCGGCGCGGCCGGTGCTCTCACTTTCCGGCGATCTCTTCGTGGAACTGTCGACGCCGTGGTGGTCGCCGATCTCGGACCACACGTGGACCTGGCCGCTCGGGTCGTTGGAGTATCCCGTGCCGAGCGAATTCGGCATCGGCGCGGACATCGACTACGTGCTCGGGTCGAAGCAACTCCCAGATCTCAAGCTCGGCAAGGTCGACTTCGACTCCAGCAAGTTCATGTCGGATCTGATGGACGACCACGTGCCGCAGAAGTCGACGCCGGCGGACAAGAAGAAGGGGACGTGGAAGGGGGTCGAGCCGAAGCCCGAGGAACCGCCGCCGGTGAAGAGCGCGGCGCCGAAGCTACCGGCCGCGCCGCCGAAGCCTGCGCCGAAGAAAGCGGGAGCCAAGGCTGAGAAACCAGGGAAGGCGGCGACGAGCAAGCAGCCGGCGCCGCGAAAGTCGGGCGAGCCGGCGGGTAAGGAGCACGTGCTGAAGCCGGAGGCACAGCAGCGCTGGCACGAGGGCCTTGCCGCACTCGCGACGTTCGCCGAGGAATCAAAGCACGCGCCATACGATCGGCACCACTTGGACACCGTGCTTTCAAATGTGAAGAACAAGTACGGGTTCAAAGTTCTCGAACCACGGGCTGTCGGCGACGACTGGCGCATACACGCCTCGATGAACCCGGACGAACTGTCGCCGTTCGCGTTCCAAGGCGTGCATCCGAGCGCTACAGACGACAGCGACGTGCTCTGGCAAGAGAGCCTGGTGAACGCTCCCGAGTTTGGGGCGGCGCTCGTTCAGACTGCGAAAGAGGTCCCGGTCCGATTCCTCCTAGTGACACTTGCGACAGACAGCCGCGAAGAGGCTCGGCGCACAATGCACGACTACATTAACCGGGGCACGCGTCCTCAATCGGCGAAGGACGAGGCTATCAGGATGGTGGACGAACTCATCGATGCCGCCGGAGCGTCGCGCGACGCATCGGTGATCTATCGTCGAGCCCGCGAGGCATATCAAGTCGCCCGCGCCGCCAACCCGACTGGAGGCCTGCGTCAGGTACACCACGAGCAAGAGGTCAGCAAGCACCCAGAGATCTATGTCAAGGACTGGTTGAGCCGACGGCTCGCCCGCATGAGAAAGCGCCTCGGGAGCAAGAAGCCCACCAAGAACGCCGCGGCCATCAAGGAGCTGCAAAAGGTCAAGGACCCTGTTCGTCTCGGACGAATTCTCAGGGAGTGGGCGATGCAGCAACTCGACGAAGCCACCGAGAAAGGCGAGCCCCTCGCCGAAATCGAGATCCGCTACGTCGACCCGGGCTCGCACGCGGTACTCCACCGTCAGCGAAAAGCCGACGACAGGAGAGCAGCCCTACTCGGTCCACCGGAGGAATAATGCCCTCCACCGCGTTCCCCGGCTCTCCGCGACTCCTCAAGGGCGCCTTCGCCATCTACAGCGAAGACAAGCCCGGCTCGTCGCCGAGCTCTCTCATCCTTTTCCAATACAACCCCGACTCTCTCAAGCGCACACTCGCCGACCGCACCGTCGAGACGGACCGCGGCAGCGCCGGCAAAGCGAAGCAAGACGTCTTTCGCGTCCAGGGCCCGCCGATCGAAACGATCAGCCTGACGATGGAGCTCGACGCCGCCGACCAGCTCGAGAATCCCGACGACAACGACGCCGTCGCCGAGAACGGGCTCCATCCGGCGCTTGCCACGCTCGAGATGCTCATGTACCCGCCGTCCCTCAACGCGCAACGCATCGAGGACATGGCCAAGCAGGGCAAGGTCCAGATCGCGTCGGCGCAGTTGCCGCTCGTGTTGTTCGTGTGGGGCGCATCGCGCGTCGTTCCGGTCCACATCACCAGCTTTGGCGTCAGCGAAGAAGCCTTCGACAAGAACCTCAATCCGATCCGCGCCAAGGTCGACGTCGCGCTCAAGGTCCTGACTTACATGGAGCTCGGCGACAACAGTCTCGGGCGCGACGCGTTCATCGCGTATCAAAAGCAGAAAGAGAAACTCGTGACCGACAACAAGCCGCCGGCCGACGACAAGCCGGTGCGCGATCTCCTGCCCGGCCGCAAGGCCTCCTGACGGCGATCAGCTCATGTTCTTCAAGGGAAGCCGCTACGAAAACGTGCCGACGGGCGAAATCACGCTCGCCGATGGCCGCGTCGTCCGGTACAAACTCACGCGCTTCATCCCCGAGACCGACGCCGACGCGGGATACCTCGTCGACGGCGAGGAACGACTCGATCAGATCGCGGCGAAGTACTACGACGACCCGGAACGCTTCTGGCGGATCTGCGACGCCAACGACGCGCTCTGGCCGCCCGACCTCGCCGCGACGCCGAACACGGTCATTCTCATTCCACCGAGCGACGGCTGATGCCGGACCTCTCGTATTCCATCGAGATCGGCGGCAAGGCCGCCCCGCCCGCGCTGCTGGCGGCGGTGCAAAGCATCGACGTCGAAGACAACGCCGTGCTGGCGGACATGATCCGGCTTCGCGTCGCGCTGGCGGTCAACACGGCGGGCACGCAGTGGAACGTGCTCGATGAGGACGTCTTCCCCCGCCTCGCGAAAGTCAGGATCAGCGTCACCATCGGCAGCGGCAGCGCGATCCCGCTGATCGCCGGCTACGTCATCGAGACGCGCGCCGAGATGTCGAACACGCCCGGCGACTCGGTGTTGTCGGTCGTCGCCATGGATCCCACGGTCCTCATGCATCTCGAGGAAAAGGTCAAGGCCTGGCCGAACATGTCCGACAGCGACGTCGCGAACGCGATCTTCGGCGACAACGCGTACGACTTCACGCCGGTCGTCGACGAAACGAAGTGGAAGCGCGAAGAGAGCAACCAGACGCTCATCCAGCGCGGAAGCGACATCGCGTTTCTGCAGAAGCTCGCCGAACGGAATGGGTTCGAATGTTTCGTGGAATTGAATGAGTCGACGGGCGAGATCGAAGGGCACTTCCATGCGCCGAAGCACGACGAAGACCCGCAAGGCGTGTTGTCGGTGAACATGGGGTCGGCGACCAACGTGGATTCGTTTGCCGTCCATTTCGACATGCTCGGTCCGACCACGGCGAAGGTGACGGGCGTGGACGTGGCGTCGGACGACAACCAGCCGGCGCAAGCGTCGGAGTCCGATCAGAAATCGCTGGGCAGCAAGCCCGCGGCGAACGCGGATCGTCCGCGCACCGTGTTGCTGAGCGGCACAGGGATGTCCGAGACCGGCGAGCTGCAAACGCTAGCCCAAGCCGTCGTGGACAAATCGGCCTGGGCGATCGTCGCCGAGGGCGAGCTGAACACGTCGGCCTACGGCGGCGTACTGCGCGCCAAGAAGCCGATCTCCGTGCGCGGAGCGGGGAAGACCTTCAGCGGCACGTACTACGTCGAGAAGGTCCTCCACACGTTGACGAGCGACGGATACACGCAGCGATTCACGCTCCGCCGCAACGCGGTCGGTCTCACCGGCCGCGAAAAATTCACCGACGACGGAGCCCTGTCATGATGAACGCTCTGGGAGTCGGCCGCGGGGTGAACGAGTTCGCGGTCGGGGCCGAACGCCATTACGGGAAGTACCGGGGCCACGTCACGGACAACAAGGATCCCGACGGTCTCGGTCGCATCAAGGCGACCGTGCCCGACGTGTTGCACGACGTGGAAACGGGATGGGCGTTGCCGTGCGCGCCGTACAGCGGCGACAAGAGCGGCTCGTTCACCGTGCCCGCCGTGGGGGCAGGCGTCTGGATCGAATTCGAGGCGGGAATGGTTTGGTGTCCGATCTGGTCCGGTTGCTGGTGGACGCGCGGCAAGACGCCGACCGACGAAGCCGGCAGCGCGGCAACGCCGGATCTCAAGGTGCTGCGCAGCGAGAAAGGCCTGATGGTGGCGCTACACGACGACTCGAAATCCATCGCCGTGAGCGACTCCGACGGCAAGAACCTGCTGCACATCGAGGTTCAATCGGGAACGGTGTCCGTCAAAGCGACGACCAAAGTCGTCGTCGACGCGCCGCAGATCGAGCTAGTGGAAAACGCGTCGCACGCGCTCGTGTTCGGCGACTCGCTGTTGTCGTACCTGAATCAGGTCGTGTCGATGTTCAACTCGCACATGCACCCGGGGGAGGTCGCGGCATTCGGCGGGCCGGTCACGCCGATGCCGCCCGTACCGATGCTCTCCCCGCCGACGCCGTCGCTGCTGTCGACCGCGGTCAAAACAGGGTGAACGGAGCGCGCCATGGCGACGACGATCGACTATCTCGACTACCCGTTCCACGTCGACGGCCGCGGACGAACCGCCGAAACGGGCGAGGACGACCACATCCGCGATTTGATAATGCAAGTGCTCTTCACCGCGCCGGGAGAGCGGGTCAATCGCCCCGACCTCGGATGTGGGCTGCGGCAGTTGGTGTTCATGCCCAACTCCGACATCCTGGCGACGACGACGCAGTTTCTCGTGCGCGGCGCGCTGCAACGCTGGCTCGACGGGATCATCGACGTCGCTGACGTGAGCGTCACGGCCGAAGACGAGCGCCTCGTCGTGATTGTCTCGTACACGAAGCGCAGCACCGGCGACCGCGTCGTCGGGCGGTTCAGCGACCCTCGCGCCACCTGACCGAGACGCCCGCGTGAGCACGACCCTCGAGCCCTCGGCCACGATCGTCTGCGTCGACCCGCATCGGCGGGCCGACATCCTCGCGCATCCGACGCTCAACGGCATCGACTTCATCGAGTACGACCGCCGGCCGGGGCCCCAATACGTCGTCGTCGTGCATTTCATCAAGCCGCTTCCGGATCCGCCGAACTCGGCGCCGGACGGCGCGTACGGCCTGACGATCCAGCCGGCGCTGGTGTCGGTCGAGGGCGGCGCGCGTGTCGTCGGAATCATGGTCGTCGGCGTTCAGAAAGTCGCCGACACGCTCGAGATCTCCCTGAGCGCGGAAGGCGACTACTCCATCTACACGCTGCGCATTGGATGGACGCGCGCGCCCGCTCCCGGACAATGGATCCCGGCTGTCGCCAATCTCGATCCGGCGACGACGGTCGTGTCGATCAACTTCAAGGCAGGCTGCCCCGTCGACGTCGACTGCCGCGACGCCGCAGTGTGTCCGCCCGAGCAAATCGTCGAGCCGCGGATCGACTATCTCGCCAAGGACTACGCGAGCTTCCGCCGGCTGCTGATCGATCTCATCCCGCAGCTGAACCCCGGTTGGCTCGAACGGACGCCGGCCGACATGGGCATCGCCCTCGTCGAATTGCTGGCGTACGAGGGCGATCAACTCAGCTATTTCCAGGACGCCGTCGCGAACGAGATGTTTCTGGAGACGGCGCGGCAGCGCGTGTCGGCGAAGCGTCACGCGCGGCTCGTCGATTACGCGATGCATGACGGGCGCAACGCGTGGACGTTCGTTCACGTGCGAGCGCGGTCGGCGGGCGTGATTCCATACGGGACCGTGGTCCTCACGCGCATCGTGTCGCCGCTCGCCGGCCAGAGCAGTCCGCCCGGATTGCAGCTCGTCGCGCCGACCGCGAGCGCGTTCGAGACCGACCCGGCGCTCGCGCGAACGCGCGCCTTCGAGACGACATTCGATCTGACGACTCACGTCGAGAACAACGAGATTCACGTTCACACATGGGGCGATCAGGAGTGTTGTCTCCCGGCCCTCACCACGGCGGCGTATCTCTTCACGCTCTCGCCGCCGGCGGGCCCGGCACAGACGGCGTCGCGGCCGCCGCTCGCCGTCGGCGATTTCGTGCTCTTCGAAGAGGTGATGGGACCGCTCACGGGCGCGCCCGCCGACGCCGACCCGACGCACCGGCGCGTGGCGAAGATCACGAGCGCGGAGCCGAGCACCGATCCCGTCTACGCGGACACGCTGCTGAATGGAAAGCTTCGCGTGCTGCAACCGGGCGACAATCCGCTTCCGCTGCTGCGCATCGAGTGGAGCGAGGCCGACGGCGACGCGTTTCCGATGTGCCTGTCGAGCCGCCCACCCGGGCTCCCGCCGTTGCTCGACGTAACGATCGCGCGCGGAAACATGGTCGCCGTCGATCACGGCCTCACGATCGACGAGCAGGTCCCACTCCTCGATCCCGTCGATACCAGGCTGCAGCCGTTCCTGCTGCGCCTCGCGCACGGGCCGATGACGCTGCAGGCCGGGACCGAGGACGACTATCTCGCGACGACCGCGCCCTTCGTGACGGCGTCGCGAACGTCCCTCGCCGGCGCGCCAGGTGGAGGCGGGGACGCCATGATGCCCGCGGTGCGTCTGCTGGTCGATTTTCCGGTGGTCTCCAACCAGTCGTGGACGGCGGCGCCGACGCTGCTCGACAGCCGGCCGTTCGACACGAATTTCGTCGTCGACATCGGCGACGACGGCGTCGCCGTGCTGCGATTCGGCGACGGTGAGTATGGACGGGAGATCGATCGCGCGACCGCGATCCGAGCGCTGTACCGCGTGGGCAATGGACGGGCGGGCAACGTCGGCGCGGAGTCGATCTTCCATATCGCACCGCCTCCGCCCCTCATCGCGCCGGCGTGGCCGGCGATCGAGGCGATTCGCAACCCGCTCCCGAGCCACGACGGAACCGAGCCGGAAACGATCGAAGACGTCCGCCAATATGCGCCAGCGGCGTTTCGGGCGAAGCAGTTTCGCGCCGTCACGGAGCAGGATTACGTGGACGCCCTCAAGGGAATGCCGGGTGTCTCCGCCAGCGTCGCCTCGTTCCGGTGGACTGGGAGTTGGTACACGGTCTACGTCGGGGTCGATCCGACCGATCCGGCAGACCTCATCACGCTGGGCGGCGGACGCACACAGCTGAATCCCGGGCTCGCGGACGCGGTTCGCGCCTTCCTCTCGCGATACAAGCTCGCGGGGTACGACGTCGAGATTCGAACCGCCGAATACGTGCCGCTCGACATCGCGATCGATGTTTGCGTTTGTCGCAGTCACTTCCGTGCGCACGTGGTACAAGGCGTCAAGAGCGCGCTGAGCAACCATGTGAATCCGGATGGCTCGATGGGATTCTTCGACCCCGCACGCTTCACTTTCAACGAGGACGTCCACCTCAGCCGCCTCTACGCGGCGGTCGAGAAAGTGGCCGGAGTCGACTCGCTGATCGTCACGCGATTCCAGCGCTATGGCGTGTTGCCGAACCGCGAGTTGCAGACGGGGGTGATTCCGATCGCGGCGTGGGAGATCGCCCGCCTCGACAACGATCCCAACTTCCTCGAGCGGGGCGTGCTCGAGATCAACGGGTTGGGAGGCAAGTGATGGCCGATACCTGCGGCTGTTGCGGGCCGAATACCACGCCGACTCCGGCGGCGGTCGAGAATCGGCCGGCACTCTCGGCCGTCTCTTTCCGCGCGGGAACGTACTCGTCGTTCCTGCGCGCGATGATCGATCGCATCGCCCGCGACACGCCTCCGACGGACCCCGATTATCCATGGGTCATCCGCGACCTCCAGACGCGCGCGAGCGACGACTACGCGATCACGCTGCTCGAGATGTGGGCCACGCTCGCCGACATCCTGTGTTTCTACGAAGAGCGATTCGCGAACGAGGGCTTTCTCCGCACGGCGATTCAGCGCGATTCGGTCCTTCGCCTGGCGCGCCTCGTCGGCTATCAGTTCAGGCCGGGGATCGCGGCGACGACGCTCCTCGCGTTCACGCTCGACCCGGCCGCGCGCGTCACGCTGCCCGTTGGGCTTCGCGTGCAGAGCGTTCCCGCGGACGGGGAGACGCCGCAGAAATTCGAGACCACTCGCTCGATCACGGCGGACGGCCGCTTCAACCGGCTCGCCGTCGGCGCGCGACCGGTGCCGGTCGAGCCCTTCGCCGCTGGAACGAGCGCCGCGTTCCTCGCACCCGGAGACCGTGGGCTGACGGCGGGCGCTGCGCTCAAGCGAGGCGATCGCGTCGTCTTGTTCGAGAATGCAAATCCTTCGCTCGAGTTGCTGACGGTGCAGGACGTCGCGCCGCTCGGCGACCGATTCGAGATTTCGTGGAGCCGGCCGATCGGGGCAAGCGGTTGGGGCCTCGGTATCACACGGGCGCGCCGCTACGATCGCACGTTCCGTCTCTTCGGGCACAGCGCTCCGGCGAGCACGATGGCTCCGGTGGTCGACAATACCGTGAACCCTCCGGCGATTACGGGCTGGACGCCTTCGACGACGACCTGGGCCTATCCCGGAACCGGGCTGTTTGAATCGAACACGTCGATCCTGCTCGACGGCCGATACGAAGGCTTGAAAGTCGGCGGCAACCTGCTCGTCGTCGAATCCGGAAGCGTGCCAGGCTTGCTCGAAATAACGGGAGTGGATCAGGTCGCGGGAGACTTCGCCACCCTCACCGACACGGTGACGCGTGTGCTCGTCAAAACGGTGGCGGCCTCGCCGGCCCCGCCGGCGACGATGGATCGCCGCCATGTGCTGATCTACGAGCTCACGGGCGACGCCATTCCATTCTGGGGATGGGATTTTCCCAAACGCCTGCTCGACGGATCGTTCTGGGTGCCGGGGCGCCGGACCGGTTGGACGAGCATCGAGATCGGGCGGACGATCGAATCGGGCAAGTTCAAGCCGGGCACCGAAGTCGATCTTCGAGACATCGAGCTCGGACGGCCGGCGATCGTCACGGACTCACAGGCGACGGTCATTCAAGCCTCGATCGCCGACGCCTATTTCGGCGGGACCGACATTCGCCTCGGACCCACACCCGGAGACTCGATCACCGCCGTCGCGCTCGGACTGGCCTCGGTGAACACGCTTCGCGTCACGGCTCTCAGCTCGGGAATCCTGGGCGTGTTCATGACGCTCTCCAGCGCCACCCCCGAATTGTCCGTGACGATCGGGACCGTCGGCCCTCGCCGAATTCAGATTCAGCCGATGGGGAGCGTATTCGCGATCGTCAACAGCATCGAAAACGGCATCACCAACGCCGATCCGGCGGCGGAGTTCTCCAAGGCGCGGGTCTACTGGTCCGGCAATCGGATCGTCATCGTCCCCGGTTTGCCGGGAATGGAGGTGCGCGTCGCGCCAACGGCCGCCGATCCGACGTCGGCGCTCGAGCTCGCGCTCGACGCGTCGCTCGCCGACTACGTGGACGGAGTTCTGTCGGCGTCCCTCGACGCATTCAGCGGCCTGCCGAGCGCGTCGCCGCAGCTCTCGGTCACGCGCGGAGCGCTGGACCCCCAGGTGGTCGCCCTCGCGGGTCCGATCGGGAGCGTGATCCAGGCGCGAAACGCGTTGAGCCAAGCTCTCAACCCGCCGGCGCATCCGACGGCGATTGTCGACGTGGTCGACAACCGCCTGTTGATCCTGCCGACGCTTGGCAACCAGCCATCGCAAGCGTTCCTCGTGCTGCGCGTCGACACGGATGACGATGTCGACTTGGACGCCGCGAGCGCGGTACTGCTCGGCAATGTGGCGGCAGCGTCGCACGGCGAGACGGTTAAGAACGAAATTGTCGGCAGCGCCGACGCCTCGTTGTCGTTCCAACAATTCACGCTCAGCAAGACGCCGCTCACGTACGTTCCCGGCGCCGGCCCGCGGGGCGCTCTCGGCACGCTTCAGCTTCTAGTCAACGGTGTCGAGTGGAGCGAGGTGCCGACGCTGTACGGTCACGGGGCGACCGAGCCGGTGTACGTGACGCGTCTTGCCGACGACGCGACGACGACGATCGAGTTCGGTGACGGACTGACCGGCGCGAGACCGCCATCCGGATCCGACAACCTCGTGGCCCGCTATCGCAAGGGTTCCGGCCTCGTCGGACGTCTGCGAGCCGGCGCGCTCACGAACCTGCTCGATCGACCGGTCGGTGTTAAAGGTGTTCTCAACCCGGCGCCCACCGACGGAGGCGCGGACGCCGAGACCGCCGCCGACATGCGCCGCAACGCGCCCACCACGGTGCGGACGTTCGATCGAGCGGTCTCGCTACGCGACTTCGTGGATCTCGTGACCGCCTCGGGCGAGGTCGCGAAAGCGTCGGCGAGTTGGGTGTGGCGCGGCGACCGGCGCTGCGTCTTCCTGACCGTCGGCGCGCAGCAGGGCGGGCTTTTCTCCCGCGACGGACTAGCACGTCTTTACGGGACGCTGACGGCCGAGCGCGATCCGAACCATGCGTTGATCGTCGAGAACTACGTTCGCGTACCGATCGTCGTGGCGGCGACCCTCGCCGTGCTCCCGACGTACGTGACCAGCGCCGTGCTCAGAGCGGCGCGCGATGCTCTCTCGGCGACGCTGTCGTTCGACGCACTCGCGTTCGGGGCGCCGTTCCATCTCAGCCGGCTGTACGAGATTCTCCAATCGGTCGACGGCATGGACTACGTCGACGTAACCACGCTCCAGTTCAAGAATCGCTCGGCGGCGTATCTCGCATCGCGCGGCGCGGACAGCGCGCCGGTTCAGGGACATCTGCGTCTCTATCCGGCGCGCGTGAACGCGGGGCAGGTCGTAGCCGCGGAGCTGGCATGGGTCGAAGCGCCGACGCAGGACATCACGCTGCTCGCGAGCGGCGGGCTCCCGGATTGAGGAATTCCCCTTGCCGCCACTGAGCCCACGCGACCGTCTGTACGCGCTGCTCCCCGCGCTGTACCGCGAGATCGAGGAGCGGAACGGCCGCTACCCGCTCCGCGACCTCCTGCGCCTGATCAACGATCAGGCCGACATCGTTCGCGCGGACATTCAACAACTGTGGGACAACTTCTTCATCGAGACGTCCGATCGGTGGGCGATTCCGTATATCGGCGATCTCGTGAGCAACAACCTGTTGCACGACGGGTTCGACGGGAGCTCGGCCGACACGGCCGGGCAGTTGTTCGACGATCTGTCGGGACGCGCACTGCAGAACGGAATCGATCTGCGTCCGGGCATCGCTGCCCGCACGCGCGTCGACGTCGCCAAGACGATCTACTATCGTCGCCGCAAGGGCACCGTCCCGATGCTCGAGGAACTGGCGCGGGACGTTACGGGTTGGGGAGCGCACGCGGTGGAGTTCTTCACGCTCCTCGATTGGGCGCAGAATCTCAACCACCTCCGCGCCGAGTGCCTCGAGACAACCGACCTCCGCGCTCCCGAACCGTTGGATCGGCTCGACGGTCCGTTCGACCAAGCGATGCACAACGCCGACGTCCGACCGATCTCGCAGCTCGACGGGTGGTACAACATTCCGAACATCGGCTTCTTCCTGTGGCGGCTGCGAAGCTACCCGCTCATTCGGATTCGCGCGAAACGAGCGTCGCAGCCGTGGCAGTACCACTTCAGTCCACTCGGCAATCGTGCGCCGCTCTTCGCCATCGGCCGCCGCGAGACGAACGACCCCGCCGTAGCGACCGAACCGGACATTCCCGGCCCGATCCGCCGCGCCGCGTTCTATCAGGACTTGCAGACGTATCAAGCAGCGCTGCCGAATCCGCCCGCGCCGCCCGTGTACTACGGTGTCGGCAAGAGCTTCGTGATCGTCGCCGACGGGGTCCCGGTCGATCCCAAGGACATCATCTGCCGGCGCCTTCGCGTCTGGACGCAGCCGCCCGCCGGCAAAGTCGCGGTCGATGTTCGTACGGGGCGCATCGCGTTCGGCACGCCTCCGCGCACGGTCGACGTCGACTACTGCTATGGATTCAGCGCCGATCTTGGCGGCGGACCGTACGACCGGTCGAAATGGTTCGTGCGTCCGGATCTCGCGGTGCTGCGTCTCTCGGTTCGCGAGAATGGCGTAATTCCCGAGTATCAGACGATCGGCGCAGCGCTGGCGGCGTGGGTTGCGGCCGGGCGCCCGAACACGGTGATCACCATTCGCGACAACCGCACCTACTCCGAGACGATCGACATCGAGCTCGCCGACGACGCTTGGCTTGCGATCGAAGCGGACAACGGCGTACGACCGCACGTCCGGCCGACCAACGGCGAGATCACGATCCATGGAAATCACGTGGACTCGGAGATCACGTTCAACGGACTTCTGGTCGAGGGCGCGGTCCACGTGACCGGCGACGTGACTCGACTCCGCCTGTTGCACACGACGCTCGTGCCGGGGCGATCACTGCATCAAAGCGGCGCGCCGGCGACGAACCTGCCGAGCATCATCGCGGAGACCGCGAGCGGCGGCCGCGTGATCAACGCCGGACTGAAGGTCCAAATCGCCTTCAGCATCACGGGGCCGATCCGACTCCCCGTGAACTCGGAAGGGCTTTGGTTGTTGGACTCCATCGTGGATGGGCTCGACGTCGGCGGGGGACTGAAAGGCACCGCGATCGCGGCCACGGGAACCGACGACGAACCTGGCCCTCCGTCGACGCTCGAGCGCACGACGCTCCTGGGCGCTTCCTATATATGGAAGCTGCCGATGGCGACCGAAATGATTTTCATGAATCCGGTCACGGTCACCGATCGGCAGGACGGCTGCGCGCGCTTCAGCTATGTCGCGACGGGGTCGGCGACGCCGCGACGGTATCGGTGCCAGCCGAACACCGAAATCGACCTCGAAGTAGCCGCGGCCGAGAGCGCGCCGGGTTTCGACGCATTGACGCCGGCGCAACAGATCGCCGTGAAGAATGCCGTGCGCGCGCGTGTCGCCGCGTGGTTGGCGCCGACGTTCACCGCGCTCGCCTACGGGCAACCGGGCTACGCGCAGTTGCGGCTCAACTCTCCGACACAAATCCAGACCGGCGCCGAGGACGGCTCGGAGATGGGCGCCTTCTGCCATCTCAAGCAGCCGCAGCGGGCGACGAACCTTCGCATCCGCCTCGACGAGTATCTGCCCTTCGGGCTCGACGCGGGGCTCATCTACGTCACGTGAGAGGAACGAACGATGGGTGGTGACTATAGCCGCATGACGTTCAAGCCGCTCCGTGACTACAGCGGCGTCATGAAACAGCAGGGTCGCGTCGGTCTCGACGCGGACCACAATGAGCTCGTCGAGATCACCGATCGCCGATGGCGTTCCGAATCGATCGACATCATGGGCCGCGACGTCGTCCCGATCTCGAATCCCGAGAACATGACGGCGTTCGAGATCGACGTCGGTGGAACGTCGTTCACGATCGGCCGCGGCCGGATGTACGTCGATGGTTTGCAGATCGAATGCCACGGCGACCTGGCCTCCGTCGAATACGATGCGAGTCTCGGAGAGGAACGAGGCCAGAACCCGCTCGCGTACGAAGACCAGCCGTACTTCAGAAACCCGCCGGCGCCGTCGACCTCCGGCAGCGGTTTGACGGATCTCGTATACGTCGACGCCTGGGACCGCGAGGTGACGGCCGTCGAGGATCCCGCCATCCGCGAGATCGCGCTCGGCGGTCCCGACACCGCCACACGAACGCAGACGGCGTGGCAGGTGCGCGTGATGCCGAACGTGAGCGCGACCGCGTGCTCCGACGATATCGCTGCCTGGAATCAATTGATCGCGCCGCCGACTGGCCGCCTTTCGACGCAGGCCGTACAGCCGCCGGCGTCCGACGATCCGTGTGTCCTGTCGCCCACGGGTGGGTATCGGGGTCTCGAGAATCGCCTGTACCGTGTCGAAATCCACGACGTGAATGCCGCGGGTCAGGCACGATTCAAGTGGGCCCGCGACGACGCGTCGATCCTCACGACTGTCGAGACGATCAACGGCAATCAGTTGACGGTTCGCCGCATCGGCCGCGACGCCGTTCTGCGTTTTCGAATCGGCGATTGGGTCGAACTCATGGACGATCCAACCGAGCTCGGTATCGACCCGACCACGCTCGAGCCCCTGGTCGGCTTCACCGCCCAGGTGACGAACATCGACGAGGCGAATCGAATCGTCACGCTTTCCGCTGCGCCCCCGCCGACGTTCAACGCGACCATCGCCGACAACCACACCCGGCTGAGACGGTGGGACCAATCCTTCGCCGTGGACGCGAATGGATTGCTTCCGGTGACCATCGGCGTGTGGATCCCGATCGAAGACGGCATCCAGATCCAATTCGGCCCGCAGCCGCCGCAGAATGCGACGTTCAAGGCGCGCGACTACTGGGTGTTCGCGGCGCGAACCGCCGACGGCTCGGTCGAAGGGCTCGACCAAGCGCCGCCGCACGGCATCGTGCACCACTATGCACGGCTGGCCTTGGTCACGTGGTCGAACCCGCCCGAGGTGAGCGATTGTCGCGTGCTCTGGCCGCAGGAGGGTTGCTGCACGGAAGTCGTCTGGCCCGGGGAGGACATTCAAGCGGCGATCGACCGGTTGGCGAAGACCGGCGGGTGCGTCTGCCTGAAGGCCGGCGTGCACGAAGTGCGGCAGATGATCACGATTCCCTATCCCAACATCTGTATGCACGGAGAGTCGATCGCCGCCGTCGTGCGTGGCACAGGTTCGCCCGCGCTCCTCGCGATCAGGGCGCCCGACGTGAGCATCCACGACATTCGGTTCGAGATGTTCGGCGGTTCCGACTCCGTGTCCATCATCGCCGTCCTTGGCGGGACGAACACGGCCATCCACGATTGTGAGCTCGCCGCGATGGTCAAGCAGTACGGCCGTACGACAATCGCGGCGATCACGATCCTGGGCGGCGGCGCGACGGCGATTGCTCGCAATCAAATGATGGACGTGACGGTCGGCGTGACGGCGATGCGATCGGGCCGCGTCCACCTCATCGACAACGGCATCAGCGCTTACATCGCGTCCATGGGCGCCGGCCCGACCCCCGTCGGAATCGCGGGGTTCATCGCCGAGAGCGTCTTGCAGCCGTGCCGGGTCGAATCCAACACGATCGATGGCTTCGCGATCGGGTTGTACCTCGCCCGGTATTCCACGGGGTCGATCGTGGCCCGCAACCGGATCACGCGGCAGCCCGGATGGACGCCGAGCCCGTCGGTCTTGCAATCGCTCATGCCGGACCTCGTGATACCGACCGCGCTGTACGCGATCGATTGCGCCGCGGAATTGACGATTGTCTCTGACAACGTCATGAACGTCCCGAACGAGGAATACGGCGGCATTCATGTGACGGCGCCGCGCGTGCGGGTCGAGGGGAACCTCGTCGGATGCGAGATGAAGACGTGGGTCACGCCGGGGCCGACCGCGATCTACCTCGAGGCGCCGACGGACCTGTCGTCGGTGAGTGAATGCATCGTGCGCGGAAATCAGCTCGTCGGCCCTCAACTCGGCATCGGCGTGAACGCGGAGTCGATCATCGGGGCGGCGCACATCGAGATCCTCGACAACATCTACCGCGCCCCGCCGGCCGGACCAGGACCGCTCGCCGCCGGCATTCGCTGCCTCGAGATGTGCCTGTCGCGGGTCGAGCGAAACGACCTGCAGGGCGGCTACATCGGCATTGCCATCGCCGGGCGGATGCCGGCTCCGGGAAACGTCGTCCATGACAACCGGCTCCTGCAGCAAACGATCGGCGTCGGCATCATGACGCAGAGCGCGCCGCGCATCAGCGACAACGCGATCGCGGAATCCGAGTTCGCACTCATGATCGCGATGTGCACACGATCGCAAATCTCGGGCAATTCGATCGGCGGCGTCGAAGTGGGCATCTTCACGGCGAACGGCACTTCGACGACCATTCGAGGAAACACGGTCACCGATGCCGTGGAAGGCATCGCCGCCAGCGTCGAATCCAACCTCGTGGTCGACGGCAACCGCGTCGAGAACGCGTCTGCCGGCGGAATTCTGACGGCGAACGTCGCTGGCGCCGCGCTGCGGCACAATTACGTGGCCAATTGTGCCTACGTCGTGCCTCAAAACGGGGTCACGAACATGGCGTCAATCCAACAGACGTCGACAACGGCGACGGCCACCGTCGAGTCATGCGATGTCGTGGGCACGGGCGTCAAACCCGACGGCTCGCTGTCGGCGGGCATCACGCACGCGATTCTACAAGCCGGCGTCACGAACGCTCGGGTGCGGAGCAACCGGGTCGACAATCCGGCCGGAATCGGCCCGGCGCGATTCGCGATCTCGCTGGTCCTCGGGCGCAACGCCGAGATCGTCGACAATGCGATCATCGGGAGCGGGTCGGTGCCACTCATCTGGGTGCGTCAAGTGTCGCTCTTTCCCTTCGTGTTGCGATTCTCCGACGTCATCTGTTCCGGCAATCGGTGCAGCCAGACGGTTCTGCTCCCGTCGGGGGGGCCGCCGCCGCCCACGGCGTCGATTCTGATCGCTTCGACGCGTCTCGCCGCCGTCGGAAACGTCGTCCGAGCGAGCAATCCGGCGTTCGCCTCCTTTCGGACCGCCGACAACATGACCATCAGCGCGATGGGCAACGTCACGTCAGGCCTGTGGGTGGCGGGGGTCGCCAACAACTTCGGTCCGCTTCCCATCACGTCGACGAACCAAATCCACGTGTAACCGAGCTCTCACTATGCAACTGCAAACCGACAACGACGTCAAGAAGCTCCACACCGCGTTCGTCGACGCCATGAACGAATTCACCGACGCGATGCTCGGTGACGGCCGGGTCGATCCGAAGTTGGTGCTCGCGCAAAAGCGCCAGATGCTGCAGTCGATGCAGGATCAACTCGACGAGGCCAACGCATCGCGCGCTCAATTCGAGAAAGCATTCGACGCCGAGATCAGCGATCGAGAGCAGGCGATCTCTCAGCTCGAGGGCGAAATCGCCGACGACGCCAAGGATATGCAGCGGCTCAGCCGGGCGGCGGCGAAGGCGAAAGGGGCGGCATCCAAGAAGCCCCGAGCGGTTAGAGCTCGAAAGGGCCGCCGAACAAGACGAACGAAGTGAACTCACCCGCGGGACCATCAGGGGGCGATATGCCAAAGGGAAAGGCGAAGAAGGCGGGAAAGACCAAGACCGCGGGGCGAGGGGATCAGACGAAGCGTCTCCGCGAGATCCCGGAGATCAGCGACGACATCCGCGGCCCGCTCGCGAAGCTGGACATCGTGCGCGCGGATCAACTCACGTCGGCGGCCGGCATTCAGCAGGTGCGCGGCCTGCTGCTTCAGCACCTGAATTGCAGCGATCACGATCTGGACGTCGCGGTGGCGGCGGCGACGGCATCGCTACCGGCGGCGGCGCCCGGCGCTCAAGCCCCGCAGCCGAAGCAATACTCGTTCGGGGCGCTGCGGCCTCCGCCGCAAGCTCGGGCGGAGGCCATGAGCATTCCGTTAACGGCGACGAAGACGGCACGCGCAAGCCTACCGGCGTCGGCGAACCTAGTGTCGAAGATGCCGCCCATTCGGGACCAGGGGAAACGCGGCACGTGCGTCGCGTTCACACTCACGGCGATCCACGAGTATGAGAACCGGGCGACCAAAGCCGACTACTCGGAGGGATACCTGTACTACAAGGCCAAACAGATCGATCAGCAGCCCGTATCGTGCGGCACTCAGCAGAGCTGCGCCGCACAGATCCTCCAGGACGACGGCCAGTGCGGCGAGAACCTATGGCCGTACAACCCGAACGGGCACTGCAACGACTTCGGCCGGCCGGCCACCAAGCCGAACCCGGACAAGGAGGCCGCGAAACACAAGCTCAACATGGCCCCGGTGAATCCGCACGACATCATCGCCATCAAGACCGCGGTCGCGGCGGGTCGCCCGGTCGGCGTCTCGATTCCGGTATATACGAGTTGGTATCAGTCCCCGACCACCGACCGTACCGGCCGCATCACGATGCCGATCGGGACCGAGGCGGCGATCGACGGCCACTGCATGTGCGTCGTGGGCTACCAGGACGACGGCCCATCCACCGTGACACCGACGCCTGGCGGCGGTTTCTTCATCCTGCGGAACAGTTGGACGACGCAGTGGGGAAGGGACTGCGCGTACGGCGCCGGCTACGGGACGATTCCGTACGGGTACATCGCCGCGTACAACTGGGAGTCGTACACCGTGGCCGTGGCGCCGCCGAAGCACCACAAGAAGCGCGGCCACAGAAAGCCCGCGAAGAAGTCCGCCAAGAAGAAGTAGAGACCGCCCTGTCTGCGCCGCCTAGCCGCGTTCGTCGTTGCGGCTGGGCGCGCGATCCGGCTTGTGGGCGCCAAGCGGCCGGCGGCTGGTATCCACGGGGCGGTCGAGGCGCGCCAGCGTCGCCGGATCCAAAACGCCGCGGGCGGCGTCGAGCAGAGAGCGCGCCTCCCCCTCGCTCGTGCTCAATTCGCTGGCGAGCGAGCGCGCGCCGGCGTCGGAGTTGCCGATCGACACCAACTGCTCGACCGACGTGATCCAGCGCGCGGCCAACGCCGACACGACCTCTCGCGAAATCCCCGGGATGTGCTCGAGCGGCGTCTCATCTGTAGGCATGAACGGCCTCCGCTGGTATCAAGAATCTATCCCGCCGCCGCCGGGGGCGGAGCGTCGCGCCCGGTTGATATCGAGCAAGATGGCGGGGTCGCGTGGAAGGTCTTCTACGTCGTCGCGCCGAACGGTCTCTGCTACTGGTTCGGCGAGCGCGACGCGAGCTAGGCGCAGCCGACGGGCTGGTCACGCGGCACAACTGAGTGATCTACCGGAACAGGTCGTCGCCCTTCGTCGCCAGCGACGCGGGGATGAACGCGATCGCGCCGTTCCACACACGGTCCATCGCCGGCCCCACGCGCTTCATCATCTCGGGCGTGAACTGCGAGCCGTGGCAGGCCATGGCCTTCAACGCGGCCTCGCCGTCGGCGGGGGCGAAATGAACGTTGACCGTGAAGTACTTCGCTTCGGGAATGAGCAAGGGCGGCGCGCCGCGCTGCGGGTTGGCCAGCCGAAACGACTCGGGCGGCAGATACATATAGAACAAGTGTTCTGGCATCCCCGGCGCGCCGGTGCGCTGTAGCTGCGTCGCGATGTCGCCGACGATCCGGTGGTCGGGGTGGCCGGTACCACCATCGGGACCCCAGGTGACCACAGCGTCGGGGTGCAGACGCTCGATCTCTTTGGCTATTCGGTCGGTGAGTCGGGACATCAGCGTGCGATCACCGACGTAGTCTCCGAGTTTCCCGTCGGGAAAACCGAGGAGAACCGGCGGCTGTGCGCCGAGGGCAGCGGCCGCGCATTTCGCCTCCTCGGCCCGCGCGGCCACGAGGGCGTCGCCGACGGGGCCTGAGTCGGGGCGCACGAGATACTGCCCTTGCGATCCGCTCCCGGCCCCTCCATCGCTCGCGATTACGAGGTAAACCTGTACGCCCTCTCGGGCGTAGCGCGCGAGGATGGGCGACGCTGCAGTTTCGTCATCGGCATGAGCGAGCAGCGCGACGAGCGTCCGCGGTCTGCTCTGCGCCACAGCCGCAGGCGACATCGCGACGACGAAGAGGCTCGTCGTCAGAACACGACGTGTGAGACGTGACATGGAAATCGAATCTACGCTATCAGCCCTCACGGGGTCAGAACTCTTCCCCGTGACTCCGCCGGCGCGGAGATGCCAAGCCACGCCGTGACCGTCGGCGCGACGTCGATCGACCGCACTTCGCCGATTCGCCGGCCGGGGCCATCTCCGAGGATGCACAACAGCGGGTGCATGTCCCGCTCGGTCGACGGATACCCGTGCTCGCCCTGTGGGAAGTTCAGCGGCGCTACCGCCGCGCCTGTAGCCGTGGGATCCCAGTAGTAGCCCGGGGCGAGTCCGACGTAGAGGTCTCCGCCGCCCGGTCCGCCTAGCCCAAGCGAATCGCCTTCGACCGTGCCGGCGCGGAACACGCGCGTGACGATCTGTGTGCCCGCGCTGTCGCGCGCGCCGAGTAGCGCGCGTTCCACGTGCGCGAGAACGGCGTCCACCGAGTCCGCCGGCACGATGCCGCCCTTCCGCGTCTGGCGATTCACGGTGACCCACGCTCCGCGCGTCCACACGGCGCGAGAGCGAGAAAGATCGATGGTGCCCGCGGAGTCCATCGCCAGCAATCCCGCCTGGCGCAGCACGACGTTCGGTTTGAACACCAGCCACGTTGGCCGCATGCCGTGCTCGCCCGTGACGAACAATCGCGTGTTCGGCTCACTCGCCGCGAGACGCTCCATCTGCTCGAGGCGAATGTCCACGAGCTCATACGCGCGCTCGAGCATCCGCGTCGCCACGCGCCGCGCGTTGGGCGAAACGTTCGGCGTCTTGGGGTCGGCGAAGCCGAGGAAGGTGTGAAGCTCTTCGTCGGGGAACGGGATGTAATCGGTCTCGAGCTCCGGGTGGAACGTACGCCATCCCCACTCGGTGCCCTTCATGAATTGACGCGTGACCAGCTCGACGGACTCCATGTACCGGTACTCCGCCGTGCCGTCACCGCCCTGTGAGGCCCGCGGACCGAGCTCGCCGCGCTCCATGAAGCGACCCATACCGTTGCCCTGGCCGCCTTCCACCGCTTCGTCGAACCCGAGCGCGACGTCGGGACGATTCGCCTGAATGACGCGCGCTTCGGTCGCGTAGAGCAGCATGCGCGAGTGGTCGCGCGACAGCTCGAAGAGGCGGAAGAAGACGAACGTTCGGCGTCCGCGCGCGAGATCAATACGTAATGGCTCCGAGAAATAACGTGCTAGCGGACGTCCGCGCGGGCTCGTGGTGTCGGTCGCGTGCAGGCGCACCGTGATGGAACGGTTGGCGTCGCGATTCAGCTGCACGACTACCATACTGTCATTACGCACGCGCGCGTGCAGCGAGTCGCCCTCGTCCCCAAACGCCCACGACATCTCCGACGGCGTCCGAATCACGCGCCCCGGCGCCACGAGCTCGTTGTAGATGTTCATTGCCGCGAGATTCGGCAGCGCGACCGCGGCGACGGCACGCGCGCGCGCGGAATCCAGAGACGGAGTCGTCGAGTCTACGGGTGCATAACTCGGAGGCTGCGGCGACTGCGTCGCCATGTGGCTGAAGACGCGCTTCCCCTGGCGCGCGGCGGTGAGCCAGATCGGCTCGGCGCGCAGGCTCGTCGCCTTGTACCCGTCTGTCCAGTCGAGGACCGTCGTCGATTGAATGGGCAAGGCCGCGTTCGACGACGCGGAGACGCCGTTGACGTTGGCGTAAGCGCCCGTCCAGATCGACGCGTGGCCGGTCGGCGTCACGCTCGGAAACGCCGGCCGGACGGACTCGGCGCATACGCCGCGGCGGAGCATTTCCCACACATGCGGAGCGGTGGCCGAGTCGCCGTATTCGCGGAAGCGCTGCTCGCCGAATCCGTCGAAGCTGATGAGGATCGCGCGGTGCGGCGCCGTTTGCGCTACGCTCGCCGATCCCCAGAGGAAAAGGGCCGCTACGCTCTGTCTGATCACACAGAAAATCTAGATACGACCTCGCGCACCGTCATGTTTCATCGGAGAAGGCGACGCTCGTCGGCCGTGGGCCGACAGAGCCCCGCACCGCTGATCGCGGTGGGGGTTCTGTCGTCATGGAGACTTCGAAGTCTCGCCCGCTACTTCGTCGGGTCGTCCTGTGGGTGAACGTAGGTCAATGCGAACGGTCCGATGCCGTGCACCTGTACCTCGGTGGATCCGCGTGCGCTGGCGAAATGAGCCATGGTCGCCGGCATGGTGACGAAGTCGTCCACTTTGTAGCCGACGAGAGCGGTCGTCGAGAAGTCCTCACCCATTCCCGCGAGAAAGGTACCCTTCAGGACGGTCACGTATTCGTCGGCCGGGTGGGTGTGAGGCGGCAGGATGTAACCGTTGGGAAAGCGTAGCCGGACAGTGAAGACGTCGCCCGCCTTGCTCGGATCCCCCTCCACAACCGCGAACTGCGCGCCCGCCGGAAAAATCGGCGGAGCCGGCCCCCACACGAGTTGAGTGCCACCACTCATCTCGCTGTTATCCCCGTTTGCGCCGTCCGTCGCTCCGGACGCCGGTGAGCCGCCGCCATTCGGCGCGGTCGTTCTGCCGTCTTTGTCCGAACAGGCGGCGAGCGTCAGGGCGACGATCATGGTTCCAAGTGCTAGATGCCTCAACAACATTTTTCTGCCTCCAAAGGGTAGCGGTCACGACGGGGTGCGCACTCGCGCACTCCCGCCTCACGCGACGCGCCGCTGGCGAATCGCGTCGACCCAGGGTATCGCACCCTGATCGTCCGGTTATCGTCTGGAATTGCGTCCCTGAGGTATGCGGAGTCGCCTCTGTCTCCTCGGACCTGTGTCTCTGGCGGGTCCGGATGGAGCATCTGCGCGTCGGGCATCACAACAACGGCGCATGGCGCTCCTCGCGCTCATCGCCAGCGCTCCGGGCGGAGCGATCACTCGCGACCGCCTCTTGGGCCTCCTGTGGCCGGACCGCGACGAGCGAACGGCGCGGCACCTTCTGGCGGATTCGCTCTACGTCCTACGCCGGACGCTCGGAGACGCGGCGATCGTCGCGACCGCCGACACCGTGCGCTTGTCCCCGGATCTCGTCTGGACCGACGTGGCCGAGTTCCGCCGCGCGCTGGACGACGAGCGCTGGTCGGACGCGGTTACGCTGTACCGGGGCGACTTCCTCGACGGGTTTTACGTGCGCAACGCAGTGGACTTCGACCAATGGGCGGGGTCGGAGCGCGCTCGTCTCAACGCGCTTGCGACGCGCGCGGCCTCGGCGCAGGTCAGCGCGCTCGAGAGCGCGGGGCGCATCGCCGAAGCGGTCGTCGCGGCCGAGCGCGGCCTCGAGGTGGCGCCTTATGATGAAGCGGTATTTCGCGACCTAATAAGATTGCTGCTCCTCTCGGAGAACCGGACCCGCGCGGCGGCGGCGGCGCGCGGCTTCATCGAGCGGTTGGCGCTCGATCTGGGCGGTTCCCCGTCCGCCGACACGTTGCGGCTCGTGCGAGACGCCGGCGCATCGCCGAACGAGGAGGGAATCATCGTGCTGGCTCCCGCCAAGCCGCGCGGACGGCCCGCGCGGACCGTCGATTCCGAGACGGCGAGCATCATCGCGCGCGGCCGCCACCACTGGCATCAGCGCACGCGCGCTTCGGTCGAACGTGCCATCGCCTATTTCACGCGTGCGGCCGAGCGCGATGCGCGCGCCGTCGACGCGTGGTTCGGGCTTTCCGATAGCTGGGTCGTGATGGGCGGCCGCGGATACGTGCCGGTTGGCGACGCGATCGATCTCGCCGTCACGAGCGCCGAGCGAGCCCTCAGCCTGGACGACACGCGATCCTCCGTACACGCCGCGATCGGGGGGCTGAACATCCTTCGCCGCCGCTGGCACGACGCCGAACGCGCCCTTCGCCACGCGATTCTCCTCGATCCGCAGAATGCGGACGCGCACCACTGGCTCTCGCTCACGCTGCTCACCGGATTCGGAGCTCGCGAGGAAGCGATTCGGGAGCAGGCGATCGCCGCGCGTTTGAATCCCGTGTCGCCCGTTCTCTCCGGGGCTCTCGCCTGGCAGCGGTATCTGCGCGGCGAGTACCATTCGTCGCGATCGAGCATGGAGCCGGTGCTCGATCTCAACGCCGAGCTGGAGGAGGGACACGCCGGCCTTGCGCGGGTTGCCGCGCGAATGGGCGACGAGGCGACGGCGATGACAACCCTCGAGGCAGGTCTCGTCAAGCGACGCGATCTGCGCGGAGATCTCCTGGCCGAGCAAGCGTCGGCGCTCGCCGTGCTGGGAGATTCGGTGCGCGCGCGCCGTCTCGTACTCGAAGCGAGCGCTCACGGCGCGACGCCATTGCAGCTCGCGTTCGCCTGGGCGAGCATCGGTGATGCGAGCCGCGCGTTTCGGTGTCTCGAGGGCGAATCATTTCACCTGTACTCGGCGCCGGCGGATGTCTGGTGGGACCCGCGCTTCGAGGCGATTCGCGACGACGCGCGCTTTCGGCGCGTGCGAGCGCAGCTCGATCGGGTCTGGCGGCCGGAATGGACCTGAGTCAATTCGCCGCGAGAGTCACGCGGCTACGAGCTACGAGCGTCGTCGCCGCCGGCGCCCGAACACGCCGACAGCCGTGAGTCCCGCACCCACGAGCGCAAGGGTGCTGGGTTCCGGCGTGACGGACACGCAGTCGACGTCGAACGTGCACGAAAACGACTGCGACGCCTGGTCGGCGAATCCGGTGATGCTCAGCGTCGTTGCATTCGTAAATTCGACATGCGGCATCAGGAAACTGTACTGGATCGCGGCGTTGCCGCAGGTCGAGAAGTACCCGATCTCGTGGAGCGGCCCGAATCCCGAGTTGGCCGTGAGGGGTGAGCAGCCGGCAATAGGGTACCCGCCGTCTCCTTGTTGAGTCTCGCGGTCGAAGCTGGCGGTAGAAGTCGTCGTGGTATTCCAGAGCCAAAAGCCGTTCAGAAACGCCGTCGGAACACCGTGGTCTTGCGCGTTGCCCTCGAAGCCTGGTGCCGACGAGTCGAACACGTGGGCCGTTATCGGCGGCGCGTCGAGCGCCAGGTTCGACAGGAAGACGCCCTGAAGTCCCCACGGCTGTGATCCGAGGGTGCCCTCCAGGTTCTGGAGCGAGAGGGTCACCAAGGTCAGCGACGTTCCGTTTTGAGTCACGACCGTGAACGTGACCCCGATGCTCATGCACATCTGGAGCGACCCTGTCGTGCAGTAGTCGTCCCACGAGCGCACCTGCGCGTCACTCCGATGAGCGACTCCGGCGATCAGTGCGAGTATGCCCACGGCGTTGCGGGCTTGGCGGATCGAAACGAGCGACACGTGATCTCCTGGTGGGGGGGCGATCAGGTGGCTCCGTGCGGCATCGCATGGCGGCCGGCTGGACGAACATAGCGATTCGCCGGGGAGATGCAAGCTTGGCGGGCGTTAGCGACGTATCAGTGAGCAGTGAGCGTTAGAACCGTATCATGGGTCGCGTTGCCGCTGCGCCCGGCCGCGCGTCTTTGGTTCGCGCGGGCGACGCAGCCTGGACGAAAATCAACCTCCAGTCTTTTCGAGGCCCGGTGCGTCGCATTGTTCTGGCCTTTTCGCTCGTCGCGGTTCCTGCCGCGGTTCCCGGGGCGGCCGTCGCGCAACAACCGGAGTGGCGGTCTGCCGACCACGTCGCCGCGATCCCGCGTACGGAACTCGACAGCATCACCGCGCGTGGACGTCTCCTCGCGGAGTACGACGCGGCGGCCTGGCACGGGACGGATGCAGTAATGGCGCTCCATCCGCGGGACGGAGCGATTCAGGCGTATCTCGCGCGCCGTAGATCAGACGGGAGATGGACGTGCGCTATCGCGTGACTCGCGACGGCCGCACGATCAGCGACCGCCGTCGGCTTCACAACGCAGTCCTCGAGTTCCCGCCGGCGTCAAAGCCGGAGGCGGGGTCGCGCCTGGTCTTCGGGTCGCACGCCGCCGTGCTGGCCGATCGCCCCGAAGACACCGACGTTTTTCACGTGCTCACCCGAGAGCCGCGCGTGCCTGAGTACATCGTGACCCGATCCTACTATTTCCGCGTCGACGTCGACGGACACATCGCCGCCTACGACCGCGATACGAACCCGCATTAGTCGTCGGACGACGCAGCTCCACCACGAACGGGGTCAGAACCCGGGCGACGCCTTCACCTGACGCGCCTGCCACAGATGAACCTTGAAGGCGCTGCCGGTCGCCGCAATGTCTTAGGGGCCGAGCGCCCGCTCGAACAGCTCCATGTTGTCCGTCGCCAGCACACTGTGCAGCGCGTAGAGGTTGGACGCCGAGTTCCATTCGCCACCCGAGAGAGCGCGCGCCGCTTGAAATCCGGCGGCGCGCACGGCGGACGCGACTCGATCGTCCCAGATGCCGTATGGATATGCGAAGATGTCCGGCGCGGTACCCACCTCGCGCTGAAGGTCAGCGCGGCTTCCCGCCACCTCGCTGGCCAGCGACACGCTGGGAAGCGTCAGCTTGGGGTGCGTGCGCGAGTGGGCCGCGATGGTCATCCCCGCGGCCTGGAGCTCTTTGACCTGCGCCCACGTCATGTAACCGGGGTCGACGCCGATCGGCTGCGAAAAAATGAAGAACGTCGCGGTGAAGTGGAGCTGTCGCAGAATCGGGAGCGCTACGGCGTACTGCGTTTCCCATCCGTCGTCGAACGTGATCACCACCGCACGCGGGGGAACGCCGGTGCCGTGCTCGAGCGCGTCGACCAGCGCCGGGAACGAGATGACCTGGTAGCCGTGCGCGGCCAGGTAATTCATCTGCGTTCTGAAAATCGTCGTGTCCACGTCCAGCTCGCGCTGCTCGCCGTTCTGCCCAACGCGATGCTTGGCGATCGAGTGGTAGACGAGAATTGGGCAACGAACCGAATCCGCGTGGGGCTGTACCCGAGCTCGGGGTTGGGCGCTCGACGACGCCGCAATCCACCCGACCACCAGCAGCCAGAACCACGCGAAGATCATTCGTTCACGAGTTTTCTCAACCTGTCGAGGTTCTGCGCAGCTTCCGGGCTCGCGACGGATCCGGACGCGATTTCCTGCACAAGTTTGTCATCACGTCCGTACAGGTCGTTGCCGAAGTACAGATCGCCGTCTCGCGAATACGTCGTGAGATAGATGATGTAGACGGGCAGTCTGCCGGGGACGCGCACGGAGTGGTTGTTCTCGCCGTGCTCGGCCTCCGTCACGCGGTCGAGCGGCCAGCCGAGCACCCAGGTCGCGAGCTCGTCGGGCTTCTCGAGGCGGATGCAGCCGTGGCTGAACGCGCGCACGTCCTTGTCGAAGAGCTGTCCCTCGGGCGTGCCGTGCAAATAGATGTTGAAGTCGTTCGGGAAGAGGAACTTCACCAGGCCGAGCGAGTTCTTGTCGCCCGGGCGCTGCCGGATCCGCGTCTCCCCGCCGTCCTTGTAGTACTCCATCTCGTTTCGGTCCAGGTAGCCCGGATCGGCGGCGATCTTGGGCTCGATCTCCTTCGCCTGAATGTTCGGCGTGATCTGCCAGTACGGACGGAAGACCACGGTCTGCATCGTGTCGGCGAACACCGGCGTCTGCTTACCCTCGTACTCCTCGCCGACGATGACCTTCATCTCGAGCGCCTTCTGCCCGCTGTCGTACGCCTGCAGGCGGAACGCGGGAACGTTCACGATGATGTAGCGCTGTCCCGGATCGCGCGGCAGCCAGCGCAGTCGCTCGAGGTTGGCGGCGATCTGGGCGAGCCGGTACTGCGCGGGAACGTTGAGTGACTGCACCGTCGAGTCGCCGAGGATGCTGTCGACCACGATGCCGTGGTGCGCTTGAAAGTTGGCGACGGCGCCGGCGAGCGCGCGGTCGTAGACCGTCGTCGCCGTCCGAACGGCAGAGTCCGAACTGTCCGCGGCGAATCCCTCCGCCGCGAGTCGAGCGCGCAGCGCATTGAGTCTCGCCGCCGTGTCGTGATCGCCTCGCTTCAACATCTTTCCGCTCGGCACCGTCTGCCAGCCGCCGTTCGTCACGATGTCTCGAAAATGCGTGAGCGACTTTTGAAGCGCGGCGTAGTCGTCGTACTGCGGGCGCATGCGCGCGAGGCCCTCGTCGAGCTTCGCCGTGCGCAGGCTCCGCGAGACAGCGCTGTCCACGCGCTCGGCGCGTCCGCTGCCGTCGATGTGCCAGGCCTGCGAAAGCTGCTTGGGGTCGGTCTGCCCGCCGAGCAGATCCTCGGCGAGAATCACGTACGTGGCCGTGAGCAGTACGTCGGCGTCGGCGAGCTGTTCGGCCGTCGGCGTCTTCGATTCGCGAACTACGCTGATCGACTGCACCAGTTCCGGAAGCGGATAGGAATCAAGGCGAAGCGCATCGTCGTTGGCGTTGACGATCGCCCGCAGTAGGGCATTGGTGCGCGGCTTGTTGGGACCCTCCGCCTCCATCCACAGCGCCGCACCGTTGTACGAGTTGTACAATCGCTGAACGTGGAGCCAGCGTTCGGCGGTGATCTCGGTGGGGCGCGTGCCGCGCAGCCGTCGTTGAATTGCCTGGCGAATGTCATCGGCCGAAACGCCGACGATCGTGCCCGCCTGCGCGGGCGCCCAGCCTCGGCTGACGTCGCCGCTGGACGCGGCCTTGCCGCTCGAGGCTGCGTCGCCGTCGCGTCCACATGCGATGGCGAGCACAGCGGTCGCCATCAAGAAGATTCGACTCATCACACCCAGCCGTAAGGCGAAATGCGGGCCAGCGGATGAGTGCGGCCCCCTCGCGGGGGCCACCCCGATCATTCGCGCGCGCGGCGGGTATGTTGGGAATAGGGACCCATTTGTTGAGGGGAGGAAACGATGCACGTGCACGACTTGCTGGAGCGAAAGCCGGTCAACCTGATCACCGTCGGACCGGACGCACACCTAGGCGCGGCGGTTCGGCTGCTCGTGACCCACCACATCGGCGCGCTGCCGGTCGTGGACGCGAGCGGCACACTGGTGGGAATGCTCGACGAGAGGGACATCGTGCGGGCCACGCACGAGCGCTTCTACTCGTTCGATCGCCTTCGCGTGCGCGACGTGATGCACTCCGCGCCGACTTGCGACGAGGAGGACACGATCGAGGAGGCGATGCTGCGCATGACGCTCGAGCGCCAGCGCCATCTTCTCGTCACATCGGGCGGCGCCGTGCGGGGCGTGATCTCACTGGGGGATCTGGTGAAGGCCAGACTCCAGCAGGTCGAGACCGAGGCGGGTGTGCTGCGCGACTACGTGGCGGCGCACAGGGCGAGCCGGTAGACCGGTGGACCGGTGGACCGCTAGACCGGTCCACCGGCCGGCTGCGAAGCGTGCTACCGAATCGGGGCACCCTTCTTCACCTGAGGCAGGCCGTCGGCCATCCACTCGGGCATCGGCGTGTCCAGCAGGTAGTGATCGAAGAACTGCTTCATCCGAATCGCGAAGTCCTTCTGGTCGTCGCGATCGGTGAGGTTGTGCGGTTGGCCGGGGTACGTCAGGAAAATCACCTGCTTCCCGGCGGTTCGCGCCGCGTTGAAGAACTGTAGGCCTTCCACGTAGTCGACGGCGCCGTCGTCGCCGCCCTGCAGGATCATGAAGGGCGTCTTGATGTTCTTCACGTGGAAGATCGGCGACTGCTCCTCGAACATCTTCGTGTTCGTGTACGGGTCGACGCCCACGCCCATGCGCACCTGTCCGACGGTCGTGATGCCTTGCTGCACGGTGCCGGTGCTCTTGTACAGCTCACTGTAGAAGCTCGTGAGGTTGGTCGGCGGCGCTCCGGTGACGACGGCGGCGAACAGGTCCGTCTGCGTCACGATGAACGACGATTGATATCCGCCCCAACTATGGCCGTGCAGACCGATGTGCTTCGGGTCGGCGTAGCCGAGCTCGATCACCTTCTTCACGCCGCTCGTCACGCAATCGACGGCCGACGTGCCGGGCTTGCCGATCTCGTAGACGACGTCCGGCTGGAAGACCGCGTAGCCGCTGCTCGCGTAGATCGAGATCTGCGGGCTGTCGGCGTAGCCAGGCATCGGGAAGTTGTGATGCGTGTTCGACATGATCTCGTAGAACTCGACGAGCATCGGGTACTTCTTGCCGGCCTCGTAACCGGCGGGCAGCGTGAGCGTGCCCTGCAGTTGGTGGCCGAAGCGATCCTTGTAGTCGATGAGCACTTTCTTGCTCGCCCACGCGAATTCCGAGAGGAACGGATTCGCGTCGGTGATCTTCCTCGGTGACTCGAAGGCCGTGTTGGTGGCCCAGTAATCGGGGAACTCGTTGAAGTCCTGCTCGGTGAACACGAGCCGATCGGCGTTGGCGGCTTTCATCACGCCGGCGACATTTTTGTCCTCCCAGATGAGAGGCTTGGGCGCCTGGCCCGCGGCAACTTGCCAGTAGCCGAACTTCTTCGTGCGGTCGCCATAGGCGCTCAGCGTGACCGGCTGCGAAAGATCCACACCGTCGCTGTCGGCCGCCGCTCCAGCACCACCGCGTCCACCGCCGCCTCCACGGCCGCCCGCCCCTCCCGCCCCGAAGCGCACCACGCGGAACTGAATCCCCTGCGCTTTGCCGACGCCCTGCGTGAGATTCGTCGCCTTGCTCCCGTCGAGCGGCACGTTCCACACGTCGTACTTGTCGTAGAGCAGCACCGACTTGCTGTCCTTCGTCCAACCGCCGAGACCCCAGATGGGCTTCTCGTACGCGTGATCGTCGTCGTCGTTCACGAACGACTTGCCGGCGAGTCCCGTCGCATCGAGCGTCGACGACGTGCCGTCGGCGAGGTTGAACGCGCGCAGCTGTTTGTTCTTGAGGTAGAGGTACCACTTGGAATCCGGCGACGTGCCATACTCGCGCGACAGCCCTTTGTCGATCAGGGTGCGCGCGCCGGTCGCCACGTCCACCTTGTAGATGTCGGCGCGGCTCCCGCCCCACGCCACTTCGCCGCGGTACGCCGAGTCGTTGCGCGCGATGGCGACGCTGAAGTTCGCGGCCGGAGTCACGTTGCGCGCGTTGTCGTCGCCCAGTTTCACGAGCTTGTTGCTCGCGAGGAGAACGACCGCCGGAAGCGTGGCGCGGCGCAGCTGCTGAAGCTGGATGATCTGCACCGACTGCGGCGTCTGGTCCTTCCAGTGCCAGATGTCGACGTTCGCTTTGTTCGAGTCCGCCGCGGGAACTTCCGCTTCCTGCTCTTTCACGCCGACGAGCACGCGCGAGCCGTCCTTGCTCCAGCGCGGCGCGGTGAACTCGCTCAGCACCATTCCTTTCGGGAACGACGCGTCCTTCGTGGGATCGTACGTGATCGACTTGGACTCGGCCGTCGAAACGCCTTGCCACGCCAGGAGAATGTTCTCTCTCTGCTTCATCCCGCGCGGCTTGTCACCGCGGAGCACGACGAGGTTGTTTCCGGTAGCACTCCACGCGAGCTGGTCGTAGTCCGCCTGCGCGGTATTGAGCGCGCGCGACTCGCCGGTGGCCGGATCGAGCAGATACACGCCGTTGCCGAGTCGTTCCGGCACTTCGAGCGTGTAGGCGAGGAGACGCCCCGCGTCGTCGAAGTCGAACTGGTTCACGTTGCCGATGTTGCGCACGACGCCCGACGTCATGTCGCGTACGATGAGGTCCGCTCCAGTCGACGCGGCGGAGCCGCCTGGCGCGCGATTGAGCTTGACGGCGAGCCAATGCGCGTCGCTCGAGAACCTCCATGAGGCCGCATTGGGGATCGAGACCTTCTCGCCGCTCGCAAGGTTCAGCAGCTCGAGGTGCGCGACAGTCGGCGCCTCCTGCGGTGTGGTCGCCTGCTGCCCGCCGCGCCCGCGTCCGGCGCCGCCTCGCCCCGCGCCGCCGCGTCCTTCCGGCGTGACCATGTAGGCCGCCCAGCGCGAGTCGCTGGAGAACGCCGGCGCGTTTCCGGCTCCTCCGCCGCCGCGACCACCGGGTGCTCCGCCGGCGCGCCCGCCGCCCGCGGCGTTGCCGACCGACGCTGTGTAGTCCTTACCGCCGTCGAGCGCCTTCACGTGGAGGATCGTCTGTCCGCCCTCGTTGGGCGAATATGTGAACGTCATCCATTTGCCGTCGGGAGACAGCGCCGGAGACGTGATTCGATTCCACTGCGCAAAGTCCTCGAGGCGAAGGACCTTCGCCTCGGGCTTCTTGGCCGACGCTCCGCTCGGCGCACTGACCGCCGCTTCGGCCGGCGACTGCCCCTGCACGACGAAAAAGGGTGCGGCCACGAGCATGGCCGCGACGGAACCCGAGTAGAAACGCGGAACAGAGAACGGGGCGGGGCGGCGCATGGATCGGCCTCCAGACAGTTGTGGGGCAGGGGTGCGCACGAATGTGGCACCGGTACTTCGCGTTGGCGACCGGTGCGGGGCCGCCGACGAGACTACGGCCGAACGCTCGACCGCGCTGAGTCGAGGCGCACCTCGAAGAGCGTCGGCCAGAGTTTGCCGGTGAGAAGGAGCCGCGTCCCGTCGGGGGCGAGGGCGATTCCGTTCATGACCTCGGCCTTCGGCGACCGGTCGCGATACAGGTCGGCGAAGTCGAGAAGCTGGCGCACATCGCCGGTGGCCGGGTCGATCCGCAGGACCCAGTTCGTCTGGTAAACGTTCGCCAGCACGTCGCCGCGGTCGTACTCCAGCTCGTTCAGCTGCTTGAGGGGGGAGCCGCGGTATTTGACGTGAACCACTCGCTCGACCTTGAACGTCTCCGGCGAGACGACGCGCAGGGAGTCAGAGCCGTCGCTCATGATGAGCGAGTTGCCGTCGGTCGTGAGTCCCCAGCCTTGACCCTCGTAGTGAAAGGAGTCGCCCGGAGCGAGCGTTGCCGCATCGTATGTGTAGGCGACGCCGGATTCCCACGTGAGCTGATAGAGGCGGCCGTGAAGGAGGGCCAGCCCTTCGCCGAATCGGTTGGCCGGAAGCGGACGCGACGCGAGCACGCGCCCGCTCCGCAAGTCGACGCGACGCACGTCGGAGTGGCCATAGAGGCCCGTACTCTCGAACAGCACGCTGTCCGCCCACAGGAGTCCCTGGGTATAGGCGGTCGAATCGTGGGGGAAGGTGGCCGTTACGCTGAACGCATCATGGTCTGCGCGCTCGGCGCCTCCGCACGCGACCGCCAGACACAGGGAGATGAATTCGACGCGTCTTTTCATTCCTGCCTTTCGATAAGTGTTGCCCGTCGCCGTTGTCCGTCGATGCGACGCCGAGCCCGCCATGCGGCACAATGAATGCACCTTGGACCCTCGAATGAGCGTGTTGCGTCACGCACGGAGCGCGCGGCGCTCGTCGCACGCACGAAGATCATCTGAAACCGAGCCGAGCATCAGGAGGAATGATGTTGCGACTGCGAGATATCATGTCGACGAACGTGGTGACCGTCAGCCCCGAAATGTCGATCCGCGAGGCGATGGAGCTGTTTGGAAAAAACCACGTGAGCGGCGCGCCCGTGGTGAGCGGAGGTAAGCTGGCCGGGGTCGTGACCGGCGGGGACCTCATGACGTTCGCCAGCGCGCTCCCCGGGGTGCCGACGGAGCGCGAGTTGGCCGATGCGTCGAACGCGTACGACGAGGACGACTCGGTCGAACAGGACGCGGAAGACGAGACCGAGGCCGCGGCGGCGTATTTCGCCGAGCTCTGGGACGACTCCGGGGTCGACGCCTCCGAACGCGCCGCGACCGTCGATACGCCCGAGTGGAATTTCCTCGAGGAGCACGACGTGAGCGAGGTCATGACGCGCGCCCCGCTCGCGACACTTCCGCCCGACGCAGAGGTGTCGACGGCCGCCGAGATGATGAAGAAGCAGAAGGTGCACCGCGTGCTCGTCACCGACGGCGAGGCGTTGGTCGGAATCGTGACGGCCATGGACGTCACCAAAGCCGCGGCGGACCAGAGGCTCGACGGACAGACCAAGCGTTGACAAGCGTCGCGCGAGTCGCCTAGCGTTCTCGCGGGCGATGGAGCTCGCCCTCAACCGCCGCGTCTCGGCTGATAGCTCCTACTGACCCGTTGTCCGTAGGAGTCTTCGCATGAAGATGGATTGGCGACTGATCGCCGCCGTCGCTGTCGGCGGCGCGCTTGGGAGCGTCGCGCGATATCTGATCGGGGCTCTCATTCAGGACCGCTTCGCCACGGCACTGCCCGTCGGGACGCTGGCCATCAACATCAGCGGCTCCCTCTTGCTCGGATTTCTCGTGCGGCTCGGGCTCGAGACCTCGGCGTTCGGTCCCGAGATGCGCTTTTTCCTCACGACGGGATTCTGCGGTGGCTTCACGACGTTCTCGACTTTCAGCTATGAGACGTTTCGCTTGTTCGAGGACGGCGAATATCGAACAGCGGGGCTGTACGTCGCCGCCAGCGTCGTGCTCGCGCTGCTCGGCTGCGCGATCGGCATGGGTGCGGCGGGCCGCCTGATCTCGATGGGCCGGACCGGGCTTTCAGCGGATTGACGCACCACGACCCGAGCGAGGAATCTGCGATGCAAGGACTCAAGGGTCAGCGCGTGCTCATGCGCATTCACGTCGGCGAGCGGGAGAAGTACGAGGGGAAGCCGACGTACGAGCAGATCGTCCAGCTGCTGCGAACGCGGCGGCTCGCCGGCGCGACCGTCTTCCGCGGCATCATGTCGTTCGGCGCGACCGCACACGTCCACACGGTGAAGTTCCTCGAGCTGTCCGGCGACCTGCCGATCGTCATCGAGTGCGTCGACTCGGCGGAGAAGATCGACGAGATCCTCCCCGAGCTCGATTCGATGATCGGCGGCGGGTTGATCACGCTCGAGAAGGTGGACGTGATCGTGTATCGAGCAGGAGCGGAGCGGTCGTCGGGCTAAGTTCGTCTCGGCGCGCGGGCCACGATGCGTGGACGAGAAAAACTCAACGCAGATCCCGCAGATTCTGAAACGCGATCCCGCAGATTTCTGTGAAGTTCATCTGCGGGATCCTGTAGTTCATCTGCGGCATCTGCGTTTCAAATTTGCTCGCTTGGTCTTGTGGCCCGGCTGCCTCAGCGCGACGCCTGTTCTTTCTCGATGTCCGCGATTTTCTGGAGCCTGCGGCGGTGGCGTTCGGCACCCGAGAACTCGGCCCTAAGGAACGCTCCGACCAGCTCCGCGGCCAGCGAAGGGCCGATGACCCGCGCTCCGAGCGCCAAGACGTTCATCGAATCGTCCTCCACGCCTTGGTGCGCCGAGAACGTATCGTGGCAGAGCGCGGACCGGATTCCGGGGAATTTGTTGGCCGCCACCGACGCGCCAACGCCGCTGCCGCAGACGATCACCCCGCGCTCGGCACGGCCGGCAAGGATCGCTCGGGCAACGGCGGCGGCGAAGTCGGGGTAGTCGTCGCCGGGCGTCAGCTCGAAGGCGCCGCAGTCGAGCACCTCGTGGCCCGCGTCGCGAATTGCCTCGGCGACGCCCTGCTTGAGCGCATAGCCCGCGTGGTCGCAGCCCAGGGCGACGATCATTGCTGCAACCCCTGCCGACCGTCGACGGTGCTTGCCCACACGAGTCGAGAGATGTCGGCGATCAGGGCGCGCGCGATCTTTTCATCCGGGATGTCGCGCGTGAGGACGACGAGCACGTACGGCTTGCGCTTGGGAGGGTAGATGACGGCGGCGTCGTGCAGCACGCCGGTGATCCAACCCGTTTTGTGGGCGACCTTCGTGCCCGGCGGGAGACCGGCGGGAATCTCCTCGTTGAATTCCTGCCGGGAGAGGATGTCACGCATCGCATCACAACTGGCCCCCGTCGCCGCGCGTCCGGTCTCGATGGCCTCGAGCAGTACGGCGAGGTCCCGTGCGGTCGTCGTGTTGTTCATGCCGGCTCGGAACGCCGGGTTGTCCTCGACTCCCCTGAGGACGGTGATGTTCGTGGCGCCGAGTCGGTGCGCCGTGGCGTTGGCGTTCTTGGCGCCGACCAGCTCGATGAGCGCGTTCGTGGCGAGGTTGCTCGACCGCGTGATCATGTGGTCCACGAGGTCGCGAAGCGCGACACGGGTTCCTACAAGACTGTAAGCCAGGCTGTCGGAATCGTCCGACGCGTTGAGCGAATAGGTCGACCCATCCGCGATCGACACAAAATGATTCACCAGGGGAATACCCTGATCGAGCCGCAGGGTGCCGGCGTCGACTTGCCGGAACAGCTCGATCATCACGGGCACTTTCATCGTGCTGGCGGCGTGAAAGCTTTCATCGGCACGGAGATAGAGGCTGTCGCCCGTCTGGAGGTCGTGGAAGGCCACCCCGACGACCGCTCCGGGAACCTGGGCAATACGGCGCTCGACCTCCGCGGCGAGGGGCTTCGACTGCGCGATCGCGGGCCTCGCGACCCCGACGAGTGTGAGCGCGCCCGCGAATGCTGCCGATACTGAAAATTGTATCACGACGTGCATCGATGTTCGTGATTCGAGTTACAACGACCGTGTTGCGGTGCGTGGAAACCACTCGTTTTAACAGAGGGGCGAGGGTGCTCCCTGGTCAAGCCGTCCGCCACCCTGTTGCTATCGCATGGATCAGGATCAAGAGCGTCCGGAACAAGAAGGCTCGATCTTCTCCCTCGGCCTGCGCCGCGAGCGGCTGCGCTTCGCGCATTTCGCGTTCACGCGAACGCCGTCCGGCCAGTGCAACTCCGAGGTCTCGCTCGAGTGGGACGGCGAGATGTTCACGGGGCGCGCGCTAGGGCAATCGAGCCCGCTCGGTGACTTCCGCGTGGCCGCCGAGGCCGCGCTCAACGCCCTGATGACGTTCGCCAAGGGCGCCCTCCACTTCGAGCTGCTCGGCATCAAACAGATGCGAGCGTTCGACGAAAACCTCATCATCGTGTCGATCTCGATGCGTCAGGATGGCAAGCTGACGCGTCTCGTCGGTTGTTATCTGGTGGACGCCGACACGCGCCGCGGCGCGGCCGTGGCCGTTTTGAATGCGACAAACCGCGTCCTCGGAAACTTCATCACTTCGCAATAGCTCGTTGGTCCCAGCGGGCTGGTGCCCGGTCCGCGTTGTAGTATGTTGGCCGACGACCCCTCGCCGCCTCCAAGCGGCGATTGTGTTTCGAGCGGCCAGGTCCATTCAAACGAACAAAGGGAGCGGAATCGGCCTGATGCGCGTGCGCAACGTGGTTCTTCTCGGCGGGGCGATGGTTTCGGCTGCCTGTGCGGGCTCCCGCGCGGGGAACACGGGCCTGTCGCCAGCCCCGACGTCTACGAGCGCGCAGCGACCGACGACGACGCTCTCCACGGGCGACGTAGCGCAGCTCGCGGGGCGTCCCATTCCGCTGGACACGACGCCCCGGAGTCGCCCGACGGCCGACTCCGCGCGGCTGGTCGACACCGTGCCCGTGACCAAGACCGACGTGGACCGCAGCGTGACGAGCCTTTTCGGCGCGCGCGATTCGGCGGTACACCCAGTGCCGGTCGCCGATTCGGCGATCGAGCCGGCCTGGGACATCGAGGTGCACGCGTACGAGGCGAGGGCTCGCGTTGGACGCTACGTGCGGCTGTTCTCCGGTCCGGCGAAGGAGAGCATCCAGCTGCAGCTCGAGCGAGGCACGCGCTACGAGGCGATGATTCGCGCCAAGATGCGCGAGGGTGGCCTGCCGGAGGACATGTACTTCCTCGGGCTCGTCGAGAGCGGCTGGGACCCGAACGCGTACTCGAAGGCGGCGGCTGTCGGCATGTGGCAGTTCATGACGACGACGGCCCGCGACATGGGCATGCGCGTCGACTGGTGGGTCGATGAACGCCGCGACCCGGTGCGTTCGACAGCGGCCGCGGTTCGCTTCATCAAAGATCTCAAAGAGCAATTCGGGTCTCTCTACCTGGCCGCCGCCGCATACGACGGCGGACCGGGACGCATCGCGCGCGGTTTGTCGCGCTACGCCGATGCCTTCGAGGGAACCACCGGCGACGATCTGTTTTTCGCGCTCGCCGACAAGAATTATCTGCGCGCCGAGACGCGGGAGTACGTGCCGCAGCTCATCGCGGCGGCGCTGATCGGCAAGGAGCCGGAACGCTACGGGCTGACGATCCGCCCGCAGCCCGCCTTCGCCTATGACTCCGTGAGGGTCGGGCCGTCGACGCCTCTCGCCGCGATCGCGGCCGCGGCCTGCACGAACGTCGCCACGCTCAAGGACCTCAATCCGCAGATCCTGCGCGGGATGACGCCGCCCAAAGATTCGGCGAAGATCCGGATCCCCGTGGGGGCCGCCGACAGCTTTGCGGTCGCGCTGGCCGCGCTTCCCAGCGCCGCCCGCGCCGCCTACAAGACGGTGGAGTCGAAGAAAGGCCAGAGCGTGGCATCGATCGCGAACAGGAACGGGCTGACGGCACAGCAACTCGCGATGTTCAACCCGAAGATCAAGCGCCTGAAGAGCGGCAACTTGGTGCCCGGTCAGGCGGTGCTGGTCCCGACGGCGGAGGTGGCGGCGGCCGCGACCAACGCGCCGGACCCTGCGATCGAGCACTACGGATCCTCGCGGACGCGCGTGCTGCACGTCGTGAAGTCGGGCGAGACGCTCGGCTCGCTGGCGAAGAAGTACCACACGTCGACGTCGGTGCTGATGAAGATGAATGGCCTCAAGCGGGCGATCGTCTTCCCGGGACAGTCGATCGTGGTGGGAACGCGGAGGGGGAAGAAGTAGGCCGGGTGGACCGGTAGACCGGTGGACCGGTGGACCGGTACAACCAGACGGCGAGAGCTAACAGACGGAAAACAACGAACGGGTGGACAGCCAAGTCAGCGCTGTCCACCCGTTTTCTTTCGCGTCTTACGTTGTCCCGGTTCACCGGTTCACCGGTCCACCGGTCACCCGGTCCACCGGTCTACTGAACGATCCCTTTCCCCTTGTAATCCCCGATCACCATCCGGTCATAGCCGTTCCCGGGGTTCACGCCGGCTCGAACGTCGCGCCACACGGCGTCCTCGCCGCGGTTGTACGCGAGCAGCGCGAGCCGCACGTCGCCCTTGTACATGTCCAGCAGGGTGCGGAGGTAGTGCATCCCGATCTTCAGGTTCACCTCGGCGACGAACAGCCGGTCGCGCGTCGCACCCTTGTCGAACATCACCGCGGTACTGGGCATGAGCTGCGTCAGACCGATCGCGCCGGTCTTGCTCACCGCCCGCGTGTTGAACTCACTCTCGAGGCGCACCAGCCGGAACGCGAGCTCGGGGTCGATGCCCTCGCGCAGCGAGGCGTCGAACACCTTGCCGGCCAAGCCGGCCGGGATCGCGTACTGGGTCGAATACTGGATGACCTTGTCCGCCCGTTCGATCTGGGCGCGAAGCAGCGACAGCTCGCCTTGGGACGTGGCAAGC
The DNA here is from genome assembly GCA_963757185.1 of uncultured Gemmatimonadaceae bacterium. GTDB lineage: Bacteria > Gemmatimonadota > Gemmatimonadetes > Gemmatimonadales > Gemmatimonadaceae > JAQBQB01. The sequence goes on along the minus strand of CAVWQI010000009.1, from coordinate 163,288 downwards.
TCGGAGCGCAGTTTCCGGGAGTCCCCGAGGGAGAACATCCCCCCGGCGCGGCTCTCGGTTACGGCAGGTTCGGCGTTCGCCGTGGCAGCACGATGGACGGTAATGGCCCCGAGCGACAGGACCACTGAGCCAGCCAGAAACAGGTTCCGATGGAACCGCCTCCGCCGCCGCAACGCATCACCCCGGTGGACGTACGTCCCACGTAGGTTGCGCATAAGTATTGTGAAGGCAAGTGGTTAACTACTAAACGGCCTCTACGGCTTTACCGCTGCCCGCACATTAGGTGGCAGAGCTCGTGCCATCAACTCTTGCGTAATCGCCGCCGACTCCACCCGACTTCGACGCCAACGATATATCGGAAAGTTCCATGCCGCGGTCCAGGCCCTTTGCCATGTCATAGACCGTTAAGAGCGCGACCGCGACCGATGTAAGGGCCTCCATCTCAGCGCCCGTCCGCCCGGTCGTAGCCACGGACGCCTCGGCGCGGATGCCGGGAAGCGATTCGTCGGGCGTCAGCGAGACCTGGATGTCGTCGAGCGCCAGAGGATGGCAGAGCGGGATCAGCTCCGCGGTCCGCTTCGCCGCCATCACTCCAGCGACCCGCGCCACGCCGAGCACGTCGCCCTTTTTCACCTCGGCGTTCACGATCGCCTGAAGGGTCGCGGCGCGCATCCGGATCGCCCCGGTCGCCCGCGCGCGGCGGTGAGTCTCCGGCTTGCCCGAGACGTCCACCATGCGAGCTGCGCCGGAGTCGTCGACGTGCGAGAGCTTGTCGCTCATCGGACGAGCGGAGCCAAATCGCGAATCAGCGCCGCGGTCAGGAGCTGCGGATTCACGTTGCCGGTGGCGAGCTCCTTGGTGCGCTCGACGATCGCGATGGCGTGGGCAGCCCCGCTGGCTCGCTTGTCTTCCCCCCGCGCCGCGGCTGCTTGCGCTCGGTCGTGCAGCAGCGACGTGAGGGCCTCGAGCGTGTCGCTGAACTTCCCGCGGGCGCCGCTCACACCCTGGCTCAACGCGACGCGCGCGCGGCGGCCGCGGTCAGGCGCCGATGCAGCGTCGAGAAATCGCGTCGCCTGATCGATCGCGGCGGTCCACGCGTCGCGTTCGGCGAGGCGGCCCGGTGCTCCCGACGCCGACTTGACCAGCTCGGCGGCGTTCGCCGGCAGATCGAGGAGGGGAGCGATTTTCTTGTCCTCAAGGAACGCTTTCATCTCGGCGTCGTTCAGCGCCAGCGCGCGCACCGCGATCACGCGGGAGCGAACGGTAGGGAGCAGGGCGCCAGGCTCGCTCGAAGTGAGAATGACTGTCGTGTCGGCGGGCGGCTCCTCGAGCAGCTTGAGGAACGCGTTCGCGGCCTGATCAGAACCTTCCTGCGAGACCATGCGATCGGCGTCGCCGATGATGAACACCTTCCGTCGCGCCATCGCCGGCTTGAGCGCCGCCGTCTGAACGATCGCGCGGATCGTGGCGACGAAGATTCCCTCGTCACCGCCGGGGGGCTCATAGAGGCCGCCGTTCCCCAAGCGCTCGGCGATCCCTTCAGCCATGTCCTCCCGAATGTCGGCGAGGTCCGGGTCGGAAGAGCCTTTGAGCCGAGGACGCGGGAAAACCCAATGCAAATCGGGGTGCTGGAGCGACTCGGTCAGCTTGCACGTACGACAGCGCGCCCGGTCTGCGACGCGGGCGGTGACCTTCGCCGTGGCGGATTCGCTCGACGGGAAATCGTTCTCGGGATCCTCGCAGAGCAACAACCGGCCGAGCCAAAGCGCGAGCTGTTGCTTGCCGACGCCTCGCGGTCCTTCAATCAACAGGGAGGACGGGAGGTCACCCCGAGACACGGCTCCGGCGAGTCGGGCGCGAAGGGCCGAGTGGGCGTGCAAGGGGAGCAAATGGCGAGGGGGCACGAGAGGCAAGATAGGACTCGGGGGGGAGCGGCTCAACGTCGCGGCGCGGCATCGGGGTTGCCCGCGCAAGGATGCGGCGATACGGTGAGGCGTCATCATCCCCCACGATGCTGAACCACGCCATTTCATTCTCGACGGTCCTCGCCATGACCGCATTCTCCACGCAGGCGACCGCCCAACGGGCGAGGGCTCGCGATCTCGGCGTGAAACCGGGCGTGTTCGCGCCCGGCCGGCTCAACGCGATCACTGACGTCGCCGGCGTCCGCGTCGGACAAACGACGGTGGTGCAGGGAGACAACGTTCGAACCGGCGTGACCGCGATTCTGCCGCACGGCGGGAATGTGTTCACCGACCGTGTGCCGGCGGCGCTGCACGTCGGGAACGGGTTCGGCAAGATCACGGGAGCGACTCAGTTGCACGAGCTCGGCGAGCTCGAAACGCCTCTGCTCCTCACGTGCACGCTCTGTGTGTGGAAAGCGGCCGACGCGATGGTCGACTGGATGCTCGGATTGCCTGGAATGGCGAACGTCAGGTCGATCAATCCGGTCGTCGCCGAAACGAACGATGGTACGCTCAACGACATTCGAGCGCGCCCGATCACTGCGGAGCAGGTGCGCGCGGCTCTGACGTCGGCGTCCGACGGCCCGGTTGCCGAAGGGAGCGTGGGGGCCGGCACGGGCACGGTGGCGTTCGGCTGGAAGGGCGGTATCGGAACGTCGTCTCGAGCGCTGCCGCAATCGCTTGGCGGTTGGACAGTCGGCGTGCTCGTCCAGACGAATTTCGGCGGCGTGCTCCAGGTCTTGGGCGCGCCGGTGGGAAAGGAGCTGGGCCAGTACGCATTCCAGCGGGACGCGCAGTCTCCGGGCGAGCGCGGCGACGGATCGTGCGTGATGGTCATCGCGACAGACGCGCCGCTCTCCGATCGCAACCTCGAGCGGTTGGCCGCGCGGGCCATCATGGGCCTGGCGCGGACGGGCTCGTCGGCGTCGAACGGATCAGGCGACTACGCGCTGGCGTTCTCGACGAACGAGAAGGTCCGCCGCGCCGTCAACGCGACGCGGCTCACTACAGAGGAGCTGGCGAACGAGCAGATGTCGGGCCTGTTCGAGGCCGCGGTCGAGGCCACGGAGGAGGCGATCTACAACTCACTGTTCGAGGCAACGACGACGACCGGGAACGGGCATACGGTGCAGGCGATCCCGCTCGACCGCGTGCGCGAGGTGCTGGCCAAGTACAACGTGTCTCGGCGCTAGGCACGCTTCGTGACGAACATTGCCGTCAGGGGGTGATGCCCAATGACAGGCTTCATGGATGAACCCGACGAAGGCGATCGGGGTGGCGGGGGCGGGGGTGGGGATCAGGACGTCGAGCGCGAGCAACCGCCGCGGAATCGTCGGTACACCGACCGGAAGCCGGGCGAGCCTGAAAAAAAGGATCCGCACCGGCCGCGGAGCGACGACGAACGGATCGACGAGGCATCGGACGAGAGCTTTCCGGCGAGCGATCCGCCGCAGCAGCCGTAGGCCGGTGGGCGGTGTGTAGCTTTATGTGGCAAAGTACTTGCCACCGTTGCCGCCGCACGCTATCCTACAGGCCATGACGCGCGTCACGCCCATTCGGCCAAGCCGCCCGGAACCTCCCGAGATGCAGGCGCGGGCGATGGACAATCTGCGCTACATCCGCGGCATGATGGAGAACGCCGCGACGTTCACCGCGGTGTCGGGCTGGGGGCAGGTAGTGATCGGCATCACGGCGATCGTCGCCGCGCTCGTCGCGGCCCGCCAATCGCCGTGGACGCGCGTCGCGACGTGGGTCGCCGAGGCCGGGATCGCCGCCGGGCTGTCGGTGGCGTCCATGGCGCTCAAGTCGCACGCCAACAACGTCCCGCTCGTTTCGGGCCCATTGAGAAAACTCATACTGAGCTTCTCTCCGGCGATGTTGGCCGGCGCGGTGCTGACGGCGGTATTCGTCCGACAGGGACTGTACGGGCTCGTTCCCGGATCGTGGATGCTGCTCTATGGCGCGGCCGTCGTGAGCGCGGGCACCTACTCGGTGAGCAGCGTACCGGTCATGGGCACGGCTTTCATGATGTGCGGCGCAACGGCGCTCGTCGCGCCGGCGTCGTGGACGACGCCGCTCATGATCACGTCGTTCGGCGGACTGCACATCGCCTTCGGCGCATGGATCGCAAGGAGACACGGTGGGTAGGCCGCAGCAGAAACGGGGTGGCGGGCGCGCGGAGCCGGCGGAAAAGAAATCTCCGCCGCAGCTCGCGCCGGTCCGCGGCAAAGCGACGGATCAGGGGCCGTTGGCGCTCGATCGGTTGATTCACGAGCGCCTCCGCCTCGGGATCGTGAGCGCGTTGGCCGTAAACGAGAGCCTGACGTTCAACGACCTCAAAAAGCTCAACCGCACGACGGATGGGAATCTGAGCGTCCACGCGCGGAAGCTCGAGGAAGCCAGCTACATCACGTGCACGAAGTCGTTCGAAGGACGGGTACCGCGGACCCGGTTTTCGATCACCCCGGTCGGCCGGCGTGCTCTCGAGCGGTACCTCGACCACATGGAAGCCTTAATCCGGCTGACGCGCGACCGATAAACGTTCGAGACTTTCAATCGTCTCCCTCTAAGACATGAAGCGACCGAGCGCTGGCCCGGCCGGACTCCCTGAGGCATGCACGGGGATCCACGTCGGCATCATCATGGATGGCAACGGCCGCTGGGCCGGAGCCCGTGGAATGCCGCGCACGGCGGGGCACCGCGCCGGAGTCCGTGTGGCGCGTGACATCGTCGAAGCGGCCGCTCGCGCGGGTGTCGGCACCCTCACACTCTACGCGTTCTCGTCCGACAACTGGCGCCGCCCCGCGTCCGAGGTCTCGACGCTGATGCGACTGCTCCGCCGCTCGCTGGCTGTCGAATCGAAGCGCTGCATCGACAACGGCGTCCGCCTTTCCATCGTCGGTCGCCGCGACCGTCTGCCGCCCGCGCTGGTTGCCGCGATCGAAGACGCCGAGCGAGCCACCTCACGGGGCGGGAATCTGCATCTCCGCATCGCCATCGACTACTCCGCGCGCGAATCGATCATGCGGGCGGCGACGCGCGCCAACGGCCAGCCCATGAGCGCGGCGCTGTTCGACCGTCTGCTCGCCGAGGTCAACCACGACGCCGTTCAGGCGGGAGACGTGGACCTGCTGATCCGCACCGGCGGGGAGCAGCGCTTGAGCGACTTCATGTTGTGGGAGTGCGCGTACGCGGAGCTCTACTTCACCGACCGGATGTGGCCCGAGTTCAACGAGGGCGAACTGCTCCACGCGCTGCGCGAATTCGCCGGGCGGGAGCGCCGATTCGGTACCGTCCCCGCACAAGCCGCGAGCTGACACGCCCGGCGGTCTAGCCGAGCGGCGGTTCTCATAAGAAATTCTGCGTGTGTCGAATCCCACGCGCCGGCCGCGAAGCGTGGCGCCCGGTCCGCACGCCACTTCCCGTCCATCCCTCGTCGGCCGCGCGACTGAGCTCAACACGCTCGTCGGGGCGCTGACCGCGGCCGACTCCGGCGCCGGGTCGACCGTCTTCGTCGTCGGCGAGAGCGGCATCGGCAAGACGAAGCTCGTCGAGGCGCTCGTCGAGTACGCGTCGCGCCGGGGTTTCGCCACGGCGATCGGACGTGCGTATCCCGTCGAGACGGGTGTTCCCTACGCCGTGTTCTCGGACGCATTGATGCCGCTGCTCCGCGGCATCGAGCCGTCCGTCCTCATGCTGCTCACGCGCGGCGGCACGGCGGAACTGGCGCAACTCTTTCCCGCGTTGGGAAACGCCGATCGCCCGGTCCCGCCGGCGCGCGGCGATCCGGCCGAGCTGAAATCGCGTGTACTCTGGAATTTCACGCAACTGCTCTCCCGCCTCGCCGCGAAGAAGCCGCTGCTGCTCGTGCTCGAGAACCTGCAGTGGGCGGACAGTGCGTCGCTCGAGATGCTCCACTTCGTCGCGAGACAGATCGGGGGCGAGCGCATGTTGCTCGTCGGGACGCACAACGATCCGGATCTGCGGGGGAACGCTGCGCTCCGCGGCACGGAGCGTTCGCTGCGAGGGCTCAAGGGCGCGCAACGACTCCGGCTTCAGCCGCTGGGTGTCGACGACGTGGTGGCGCTGCTCGAGCAGCGATTTCACGCCGAACGCGCGCGGGTCGCCGATTTCGCCGAGCGGCTTCACCGCTGGACCGGCGGCAACGCGTTCTTCATCGACGAAACGGTTAGTGCCCTCGTGCAAAGCGGACAGCTTCGCGAAGCCCATGGAGCGTGGACGGGATGGGACGTCGAGGATCTCCACGTGCCGGCGACGATTCGGGAGGCGGTGCTCGCGCGCGTGGCGGATCTGTCACCCGACGCCAGACGACTGGCGGACGTCGCTGCCGTGCTTGGCGCCGAGGCGACGCACGCCGAGCTCGCCGCCGTGAGTGAGCTCGACAACGACGCGCTCATCGCGGCGATCGATGAGCTGCGCTCCGCGGACGTGCTCGCCGAGCGCCGCCGAGCCGACGACATCGTGTACGACTTCTCGCATCCGCTTCTTCAGGAGACGTTGTACTCGGAGATCGGGCTGGCGCGCACGCGCGCGCTACACGGCACGATCGCCGAAACCCTCGAGATGCTGTACGGCAGCGAGGCGATGGCGCACGCGGGGAGGCTGGCCTTTCACTACGCGCGAACCGACACGCGACGCCTGGCCGACAAGGCGGTGCAGTACCTGCGCGCGGCGGGCCGCGACGCTTCGGCGAAGCACGCCAACCGCGAGGCCGCCGATTATCTGACCACGGCGCTCGAGCTCGCGGGCGGGGCGGACGCGAGCGGGGGCGCCGAGGCGGACGAGGTGGTGTTCGAGCTGGCGCGCATCCGTCAGCGCCTCGGCGACTACGACGGCGCTCTCGAACTTTGGAAGCGCGCGCTCGCGATCGCGTCGTCGCACGGCGACGTCGCGCGGGTGGGCTCGATCGAACGGTCGATGGGTCTCGCCAGCTACTGGAGCGGCGCGTTCGACAAGGCCATCGCGCACTTTGACGCCGCCATCGACGCGGCTCGCCGCGCGGGTGAGCCTTCGCTCGAGGCGCGAGTGCTGCTGCCAAAGGCGAGCTGTTTGCAGGCGCTTGGCCGCACGGAAGATGCGGCGCGCGAGATCCAATCCGCCCTGGCGATCGCGAACGACGAGAACGAGCCGGGGTTGCTGGCTCGCGCACACCGGGCGCTGCTCCTCCACTACCTGTGGACCGGCCCGGCGGATCAAGCCCGCGAGAGCGGCGCGCGCGCGATCGCCATCGCGGAATCGACGGAGGGAAAAAACCTCGGCGTCGCGTGGTCCGCGCACTGGGCGTTGGCGATGCTCGGCGGGCTCACCGGCAACTCCGAGGAAGCTCGTCTCCATCTCACCGAAGCGCAGCGCTTGGCCGATGAAGCTCGCTCGCCGCTCTTCCGCGTGTGGACGGCGGAGGTAGAGATCGAGTACGCGGCCGGGATCGGCGAGTGGGAGCACGCGGTCTCTCTCGCCGAACGCACCATTCCACTCGCGCGAGCGCTGGGACAACGGACGTTGGTGCCGCGCCTGCTGGTCTGGCTCGGGCTGTTGCACTTCGGTCGCGGAGACATCGAGCGGGGCAAGGAGTGCGTCGACGAGGCGTGGGAGCTGTCCGGCGCCGCGGACCCGACCGCCCCTGGTCGAGACGTGTACGGCACGGTTCCGGCGCACATCGGCAAAGCCGGCTACCACCTCGTGATGCGCGAGAACACCGCGGCGATCGAGGTCGGCGAGCGCGGGCTGCGCATCGCCGATCAGTCGGGGTACGTCGTGTGGGCGATTCACCGGCTCATGCCGATCATCGCCGAGGCGGCGCTGTGGGCCGCGGACCACGAGCGCGCGAGGGCGCTCGCCGCGCGCTTGCGCCGGCAGTCGACGGCGCTCGGTCAGCGTCTCGGCTTGGCGTGGGCGGACGCATGCGACGCGATCAGCGAGCTGCTGGTCGGCGACACGGAGCGCGCACTCGAGCAATTGCGCGGCGCGACCGAGGCGCTCGAAGCGATCCCGTACGTGGCCGACGCGGCGCGACTACGACGTCAGCTCGCGAGCGCGTTGGCGCGGACCGGCGATCGCGAAGGGGCGACTCGCGAACTTCGCCGCGCGCACGAGGTATTCGCGCGACTCGGCGCCGAGAAGGAGCTCAACGAGACGCGCGAACAGCTTCGCGAATTGGGCGCGCGCCCGCCGGCGCGCAGCATCACGCAGGGAATGGCGGGACTCACGGGCCGCGAGGTCGAGATCGTCCGGCTCGTCGCGGCGCGCCGATCCAACAAGGAGATCGGCGTGGCCCTCGGCATCTCGGCGCGGACGGCGAGCACGCACCTGTCGAACATTTTCACCAAGCTCGGCGTCGAATCGCGCGGCGAGCTCGCCGACCGCGCGCGCGAGGAGGGGATCGGCGAGATCAGTTCTTGATCAAGCGGACGGTCCCGGAGCCGCTCTCGATCTTGATCCGTCCTTTGCCGTCGCCGATCTGACCGCGCAGGTTGTTTCGGGAGAGACGCGTGGTCTGCACGGCAAAATCGCTGTCGACGCCGCCGCTGCCGGTTACGATGTCGACGTCGGCGCCCTGCGCCGCGGGTAGACGAAGCGTCACGCCGCCCGAGCCCGCGTCGATCGCCACATCCTCGACCGGCTGCAGGAAACCGAGGTCCGTGCGGCCGCTGCCGGCATCCACCGTCACGCGGCTCGACGTGATGCGGTCCAGCGACAGGCCGCCCGATCCGACGTCGATCTTGAGCATTTTCGAATCGATGTTGTGGCCGCGTACCGAGCCGGAGCCGGTGTCGACGTCGAGCGTTTCGCCCTTCACGCCGTCGATCGTCACGCTCCCCGAGCCGGTGTCCAGCTTTACCTCGCCTTGAGCGTCGGTGACGGATACGGTCCCCGAGCCGGTGTCCAACGACAACCGGCCGCGCGTGTGCTCCGACGTCAACGAAGCGGAAGCAACGCTCACGCGAAGATCGCCATCCACGTTCGAGACGGTGGCGTCGCCGACGCCCCAATGCACGTAGATCCGCTGTCCCTTCGGAACGCCGATCGTGAGGTCGGCGTGAGCCTCGAGGCCGTCGCCCGAGCTTCGGATCTCGACGCGATCCCGGTCGCGCCAGTCGGAGTCGTCGTCGAATGTGCCGTCGGAGTTCACGTGGATCTGCGTGCGCCCGCGAGACTGCCATTCGGGGTAGACGATTCGGTCGGACGGATAGACGACGCGCAGCGCGTTCCATCCTCGAACCTCGCCGGTCTCGAGCTTGAGCTTGCTCCCGTCGCGGCCGCCGCGCGTGACATCCACGGTGACCTGCGAGCCGGTCGCGGCCTGCACGCGAACACGGCCGGCGAGGTTGTACACCGCGACGCGCTCACCCGACAGATTGCGATGCTCGGCTTGGCCGAAGGCCGCGCTGGGAATCGAGGCGACGATGGCGCCGAGTGCGATCGCGCGAAGGGAAGAACGGATTTGAGTCATTGGTGAGCTGGTGGGTTTCCGGCTCAGACAGCCGCCAAGGCGCGAAGGTTTGACGCGGCCCTAGTTGGTGCGAAGGTGGCGCGCGAAGCCTTCCAGCGCTCGCGGCATGTCGGCACGCCCGTAGCCGAGCCGAAAGTGATTCCCGGGATACCCGAATTGCGACGCGGGCAGGAGCAGGACTCCTTCGCGCTGCACCAATGTCGCGGCGAAGTCGTCGATGCTCCGGCCCGCGAGTTTGGGAAAGCAAACGCTCCCGGCGCGCGGACGAACCCAGGACAGCCGGTCGGAATGCTCGCCGAAGAAAGCATCGAGCACGGAAAGATTCTTCTCGATGATTTCGCGCGAGCGGGCCAGCACACGCTCGCGGGCGCGGAGCGCGATCAGGGACAACACTTCGCTCGGCGCCGCGTTGCAGATGGTCGTGTAGTCTTTGAGCGACGCGAGCTTCGTGCGGAGCGTTCGGTCGCGCAGCGCAAGCCAGCCGATTCGCAGGCCGGCCAGCCCGAACGCCTTGGACATGACCCCAAGGCTGAGCGCGCGCGACGAGAGTGACGCCGCCGCCGGCAGGGGTGGAGCGCCGTGCTCGAGAAAGCGGTACACCTCATCGGAGAACAGCCATGCGCCGTGCAACTCGGCCGTCGATGTGAGCCGAGCAAGTTGCTCGGGCGAGAGCTGTGCGCCGGTCGGGCTGTGCGGCGAGTTGACGACGATGATGCGCGTAGTGGGCCGCATCGCGGCGGCGACGGCATCGACGTCGAGCGACCAGTCCGCGGGATTCAGCGGAACGAGCGTGACGTCGGCGCCGATCGATCGCGCGACCTCGTACAGCGATTGGTACGCCGGCCACGCGACGACCGCGTGATCGCCTGCGCCGAGCGTCGCGTGCATCGCGAGGAAAACGGCCTCCTCCGCTCCGGCGAAGGTGAGCACGTCGTCGGCGGCGACGCCGTCGTACAGCGTCGCGATTTCTTCTCGCAGCGCGGGCAGTCCCTGCGACTCCGTGTAGCCGAGGCTCAGAGATTCCCAACGCTGCCGGCAGTCGTCGTCGGCGAGCGCGAGCAGCTCGGGCAAGCGATAGGGCTCGACGTCCGATGCGCAAAGCACGTGGCGGACGGCGAACTCCCAGCGAGCGAAATACCGCTCGAGCGTGAAGTCCGCGATCTGCACGGCTACGGAGCGGCCGTGATCACGCCACAGGCGATGCGAGCGCCGGAGTTGCCCGCAGGATCCGTCAGGTAGTCGTCGGCGGTCGCGTGCACGACGATCGCCGCTCCGTCCGCGTCGAGCAGGCCGAACGGTCCCTTGAGCGACACGCCCGGCACGACGAACTCGAACTCGAGCTTGCCCGCGGCCGGTGTGTAGATGTTGGGCATGTCGCCCAGATGTGGACCGTGCTGGCTGTTGAAGCCGTGCGCGCGCTTCTCGGGGTTGAAATGTCCGCCCGCCGAAGCGAAGGGCGGCTCGCACTTGCCAACCGCGTGGAGATGAATTCCGTGCGCGCCGATTCCGAGATCGCTCACCGAGCCGCGCACGAGGAGGCCGGCGTAGGTCTCGCTGAACGCGACCGCGCCCACGCGCCGTCCGGTTGCATCGTGGATGACCGCGGTCGCTGTCGTGGCGGATGGTGCGACCGCGGCGCGCGGCGCGGGCGCGGCCGACGGCGGAGGAGTGGGAGTCGGAGTCCGCGTCGGTGTGGGGTAGGGCCCGCCCGTGTAGCACGCGAGCGCGCCGCAGCTGATCAACAGAGAAAAGAAACGTGATCGAGTCACGTGAGGCCTCTCAGGTTCGTGGTGCGACGAGCGCATCGGCGGCGGCACGAACGCGCGCCAACGCGTCGTCCGCCGTGTCGCCGACGGCCGACAGATGACCCATCTTGCGTCCCGGCCTCGGCCCCGGCTTCCCATAGAGATGGAGTCGGACACCGGCTGCCGCGAGGGCTCGCTCGAATGGCGGCGGTCCGTCGTGTTCGAGCCAGAGGTCGCCGAACAGGTTGTGAATCGCGCCGGGGCGCAACGCCCGGGTGTCGCCCAGCGGGAGATCGCAGACCGCGCGCACGATTTGCTCGAACTGGCTCGTCGAGCACGCGACTTCGGTTTCGTGGAAGGAGTTGTGCGGCCGCGGCGCGAGCTCGTTCACGAGCAGCTGGTCGTCGTCAAGCACGAACATCTCGACGGCGAGGATGCCCTCGAGTGCGAGCGCGGCAGCGATTTCGCGCGCGATCTCTTCGGCTCGCGCCGCGAGCGCGGCGTCGATTGGCGCGGGAAGCACGGACCAGGCGAGGATCTGCCGCTCGTGAAAGTTGAGCGCCGGCGGATAGACGCGAACTTCGCCGCTCGGCCGCCGCGCGACGAGGACTGAGATTTCCGATCGGAGGTCGAGCGCGCGCTCGGCGACCGATGCGCGATTGCCGAGGTCGCCCCAGGCGCGCTCGACCGCGGCGGCATCGGCGACGCGCACCTGGCTGCGGCCGTCGTAGCCGCCGTGGTTCGCCTTCACCACGAGCGCGCCGAGGTCTCGCTGCGCGTCCGCGAGTTGCTCGAGCGACGCGACGTCGCGATAGTCGCCGACGGGAAGCCCGTGTTCCGACAGCCAATTCTTCTGTCGTGACCGATCCTGCACCATGGCGATGATTGCCGGATGCGGTCGGACGGGCGCATGCGCCGACGCCGCGGCGAGCGCGTCGATTCCGATCTGCTCGATCTCGAGCGTGACGACGTCACATTGGCGAGCGAGATCGACGGCTGCGTCGACGTCGTCGAACTTTGCCGCGACGACGCGGTCGGCCACGGCGCTCGCCGCGCAGTTTGCGTCCGGATCGAGCACGTGGACGTGGTAACCGAGCGTGCGTGCGGCCATCGCGGTCATCCGGCCGAGCTGGCCGCCACCGAGGATGCCAATCGTCGATCCCGGCGGGATCACTTGTTCACCGAAGAGGTAGCGTCGTGTTTGCAAGGACGTCGTCGGTGCGTTTTTGTCGCCACGCGCGCAATCGCTGGCGAACGTCGGCGCGCGCCGTCGAGACGATGGCCGTTGCCAGGAGCGCAGCATTGATCGCGCCGGGTTCGCCGATGGCGAGCGTTCCGACGGGCACGCCCTTGGGCATCTGCACGATCGAGAGCAGCGAATCCAGACCGTTGAGCGACGTCGCGGGAATCGGAACGCCGAGCACGGGAAGCGTGGTCTTCGCGGCGACCATTCCTGGCAGGTGGGCGGCGCCGCCGGCCGCGGCTATGATCACCTCGAGTCCACGCCCCTCGGCCGACGACGCATACTCGAACATCCAGTCGGGTGTCCGGTGCGCGGAGACGATCTTCGCCTCGTGCGGGACCTCGAGCTCGCGCAGCAGGTCGATGGCCGCCTGCATGTACTTGAGGTCGGAGCTGCTGCCCATGATCACGCCGACCCACGGTTTGGAGTCGCGCGCGGACGATTTGCGAGTGGGCATGCGGGGAGCGGCGAAGGGGGGAAGATTCGCCGGAAATATACCGCGCCCCTAGCGCGTCTTGTCGACGACGACGCTGCCGCCTTTCATGACCCAGCGCACGCTGTCGATCACGACGCGAATGTCGGTGAGCGGATCCCCCGCGACCGCGACGACGTCGGCGTAGCAGCCCGGCGCGATGCGCCCGAGCGAGCTCTCCATCCCGAGGATCGCCGCGCCGTTCGTCGTCGCGGTGGCGAGCACTTCGGACGGCGTCATGCCGATCTGCGCGAACCATCCGAGCTCGCGCGTGTTCTGGCCGAACATGATGTGCACGGCGTCCGAGCCCATGCCCATTTTTACACCGGCTTTGTACGCGCGCCGCGCCGTCGCGATGTTGAGCAGCCGGAACGAGTCGAGCCCGGCCGCTTGTTGCGGCGTGTAGTGGTACGCCTCGCGGTACTGCGCGTAGTAGCGATTGTGATCGATCGTCGGGACGTAGAAGATCCCGTCGCGAGCCATGTGCGCGAGGGTCGAGTCGTCGAGGTCGATGGCGTGCTCGAGCGAGGTCGTGCCGGCGCGTACCGCGTCGCGGCCGCCGTCGGGCCCGTACGAGTGAATCGCGATGCGCTTGCCGAAAGACTTGGCCGCGTCGACCGCGGCCTTCATTTCTTCGTAGGTGAACGTCTCGTTCCCCGTGACGTCGGCGCCGGTGCCCGTCGATCCGTACATCTTGATGTAGTCCGCGCCGGCGTCGACCTGCTGCTTCACCGCTTCGGGGATCTGGGCGATCGAAAAGACGCGCCCTCGTTGCGTGCGGGTCGTGTCTGTGTTGGGGCGATAGGGAGGCCGCGCGCGCGAAAGTCCATAGCCGGCGACGAACATTCGCGGTCCGACCCAGCCTGCCTTGTTGATGGAATCGCGCATGGCGATGTCCATGTAGTTCGACGAACCGAGGTCGCGGACGGTCGTCACGCCGCTCTCGAGGGTGCGGCGCAAGTTGGCGCGCGCGAGCTCGATCGTCTGAGCGGGTGTGCGCTGTGGCTGCCGCCACGGATCGGTGCCCGACGTCGAATCCCAGTAGTACGTCATGTGCGTGTGTACGTCGATCATCCCCGGAATCGCGGTGTAGCGCGTCAGGTCGATGACCTGCGCGTTGGCGGGGACGCGATCGTTGCCCGTGACGACGGCGCTGATCTTGTCGCCGTCGACGAGGACGATGCCATTCGGGATGACGTGCCCGGGAGAGTCGATGACGGCGCGAAACTTCAGCGCTTTGACTTGGGCGCCGGCTTTCGGCGCCAGGAGCGCGAGGGCGAGAAGCGCGAGGAGGCGGTAGGGCACGCGCTAACATCGTGCGTGGCGGGCGCAGAGTAAAGGCGAGGCAGGGCGTTGATCGGAGCGGACATCAGGAGTAGCGTCAACGCGTGCTCACGACAAAGCGAATCGTTCGGCGGCGCGCATCGCGTCGATCACACTTCACGGCGCTGTGTTGTGCGGCAGCAACGACGCTCGCGGGAGCCTGCGTCGCCGGTCGCACACACGGGTCGCCTTCGGTCACGTCGGCCCTTCTCCAACCGTCGAGCGAATTCTGGCGCGACACGGCGCCGAGCGTGTATCGGGCGCGTGTCGAGACGTCGCGAGGCGACTTCGTGATGGAGGTGCACCGCGCCTGGGCGCCACTGGGCGCGGACAGATTCTACAACCTGATTCGCGCGGGCTACTACGACGACTCTCGGTTCACGCGAATCGTGCCCGGCTACATCGCTCAATTCGGTATCGCTCGGGACTCGGCGATCAACGCGACGTGGGTCGCGCGATCGTTTCCGGACGATTCGTCGCACCACCTGAACGTGCGCGGCACGTTCGCGTTCGCGATGACCGGTCCCAATGCGCGGACGACACAGATCTACATCAACCTCGCCGACAACACGCGCAACGACTCGCAAGGCTTTTCGCCGATGGGGCGGGTCGTCGAAGGGATGGCTGTCGTCGACAGCCTGTACGGCGGCTACGGCGAGAACTCGGGCAGCGGCATGCGCGCCGGCAAGCAGGGCCCGCTCCTCAACGGGGGAAACGCGTACGTCGATCGCGAATTCCCGAAGCTGGACAGGCTTGTGAGGATCCGGGTGGACCGGTAGGACCGGTGGACCGCCACCTCCTGACGCGCTGAGGCTGCCGCCTGACGCCTAGAGTCCCGCCCAAGAGCCATCGCGTCTAGTGCGCGCCGCCCTATTCGATCGTGACACTCCCCGTCATGGATCCCCACGGGTGCCACTTCGGACCGCCGCGGTACGCGCGCGAGTCCGTCACGGCTCTGTAGCCCAGCGCCACGCCGCGCACGTGAAATTCGAACCCGGCTTCGCCTGTCTTGACGAGCGGTTCGTGGCCCACGCGCGGACCATTCTGAAACGTGTTGCCGTCGAGGAACATGTCGCGCGCCACCGCACGCGCCGACGCGCCGATCAACAGATCGAATCCCATGTCGCTCGCGGGCGGCAGCCACGGATGCGACATGCGCCAGCCGAATCGAAGACGCGCGCCCGCGTCCGCCGCGGTGAGCACGTTACCCAGCGAGGCGCCGACGCGTGGGACAAGGTCGAGCCCGAGCGGTACGCTCGACGGTGTTGCGAATCGAACGGCATGCTCGACGCGCGCGATCATTCCCGGTTCGAAC
The DNA here is from genome assembly GCA_963757185.1 of uncultured Gemmatimonadaceae bacterium. Classification (GTDB taxonomy): domain Bacteria; phylum Gemmatimonadota; class Gemmatimonadetes; order Gemmatimonadales; family Gemmatimonadaceae; genus JAQBQB01. The sequence continues at coordinate 147,755 of CAVWQI010000009.1, read as the reverse complement.
GCGACCTCGCGGCTCCAGTCGGTCGGCCGGTTGTACGCGGGGGCGGCGCTGTGCGCGATGCGTTGCGTGAGCTGAGCGAGCGACGGCGGGCCCGTGACGCCGAGAGCGATCGCGAGCGCGTCCGAGCTCTCGGGCGTGAGCCGCTGCGCGCTCTGACTTACGTAGAGCCATCCGGCGCTGGGCCGCTCTGTCGTCGCGGCTACGCCCGCCGGCGGGACGAGCGGTGTATAGATGTCCTGGCCGATCTCGACATGCGACGTTCGACAGGCACTCGATTGTGCGTTGCACGGCTGCAAGCCGCTCAAGATTCGGCGCGCCCACCACGGCGCGTCGCCGCCGTCATACGCGAGATGGACGCCGCTCGTGTATTCCTCGTCGGGCCGATTCCAGGGCGCCATCCAGAAATCAAACGCGTCGTTGTCGGTGCGCAGCGAGAACGTGCGCGGCGATTGGGCGGCCGCGGCCAGGGGCGCCAGCGCGATCGCGGCCACGGCGAACGACGCGCGGAGCGCGGAGTCAAACCGTAGTCCCGCCTGGCGAAAACCGTTCACCTACGGGAGTATCGGCCGCGGCGGCGGACTCCCGTAGGTTCGGCGCTCTACTTCATTGGTATTGGATGTAGAGCGGCCGAGGCATCAGTCGCAGCACTTCGGCGGGCGTCAGCAAAGCATCGCCGTGCTTCACATCGTTGTGGAAGAAGATCTTGAATCCGGTGAACTGGACGGGTTCGGCGTCGACGTAGTCGCGGTACGAGTCGAACTTGAGCCACGGCGGACCCCAACCGTCCATGTCCATCACGACCTGCACCTGCGGAGTCGGCCGAATGTTCGGCGCCCCCAAGACCATCTTCTGCGTGAAGCGATGTACGACGAGCACTTTCGGCGGCAGATGCTTCTCCTGCGCAAGCTGCGTGAGCGTTCGGATCACGTAGTTCACGTCCTCGGCGCTCATCTCGCCGATCTTCGTGCTCGGCCGCATCCCTTCTCGCTCGTAGTGCATCGAGAATTCCGGGTCGATGCCGAGGTGCACGTCGGGTCGCGACAGAAACGGCAACAGGCGCGGGAGCTCGGCCTGCAGCGTGCTGTGTCCCACTTGAATGTCGAGAAAGAGGAGCGCGTTCTTGCGCTTCGCCCACCCGTAGACCTTCTCGATGAGCGACGTGTCCATGCGCAGGCGGTACATCCCGTCGCGGCCGGGAGCGCCTTGCGCGACAACGGCGATCAGGTGCAGCGCGGGCTGTATCGGAGTCGACGGGTCGGCGCGTCGCCATTCGGCCACGGTTTGATCGAGCTTGCCGAGCATCTCGTCGACGGGATACTCGCCAAGCACGCCCATCTTCTTCGCGAGCGGATTGCCGTAGAACGCGACGATTCGCTTGCCCGGGAACACCGCGCCGGGGAGCGGCGGCGGGCTGGCCGGCCATTTCGCCGCCATCGTCGTTCCCCTGCGGACCGCGGACCCGTACGACGTTTTGTCGTGCGCATTTCGGCCCGGAATCAGGTGAGCGCCGATCGTGTCCGTCGGTGCGGGGGCGACTCCACCAGCGGCCGTTCGAGTTTCCGCGCGCGACGCCGTCCTCGGCTTCGAGTGCGGCTGCGACGGCTTGCTTTGGGCGACTAAAACGTTGGCCGTGGCGCCGAGCAATACGGCGCCGACGAGCGCGGCGATCGAACGACCGCCGAGACGAAAACGATGACTCACGCTTGAGAACACGGCAGGGTTGAGCTTCGGGTGCTGGAGACCAATGGCGCTGGATACAAGGATAGCGCCAAGGACCTTTTGTCCCGCGTGACGAGCGGATGAGCACGGGGCGCGCTCGTGGCGCCGCGACTGAACGAGAAAAACAGAACCGCCCTTCGCGCTGGATCGTGAGCGCGAAGGGCGGTTTGTGCAGCTCCCCGAGTAGGACTCGAACCTACGACCACTCGATTAACAGTCGAGCGCTCTACCAACTGAGCTATCGGGGATCGGTACTTGGACGAATCAGACCGATAAAGGTAGTGAACACGACGCCGAAGTCAACCGCGCTCTGTGACGCCAAACGCAGGCACAGCAGCCACTTAAACCGCGTGCGACACAACGCTGCGTACGGCGGCGGGGTGCGGCGACGAGCGAGTGTATTCCGCGAAACCCGGGAGCACGGTGCGCAACCAGCGACCGGTGTGAGACGCCGCCGATCGCGCGAGATCCTCGGGCCTGCCGGTCGCGACGATCTCGCCGCCGCGGTCGCCGGCCTCCGGGCCGAGATCGATCACCCAGTCCGCGAGCTTGATGACGTCGAGGTTGTGCTCGATCAGCACGAGCGTGTGGCCGGCGTCGACGAGCCGATCGAAGACCTGCGCGAGCTTTCGAATGTCGTCGAGGTGTAGCCCGGTGGTTGGCTCGTCCATCACATAGAGGTTTCGCCCGGTCTTTTTACCGAGAGCCAACTCGCGTGCGACTTTGAGCCGCTGCGCTTCGCCCCCGGAAAGCGTTGTCGCAGGTTGGCCGAGTCGCAGATAGCCGAGTCCAACCTGCTGCAGCTGCCAGAGCGCCTGGCCGAGCTTTTCTTCGCGCGGGAAAAAACGGATCGCTTCGTCGACGGTGAGCTCGAGAACCTCGTGGATGTTGCGGCCGTTCACGCGCACGTCGAGCACGGCGGGCTTGAATCGCTTGCCGCCGCACTCGTCGCACGGCACGTACACGTCGGCCATGAAAACCATCTCGACTTGGAGATAGCCGGCGCCCTCGCAGGTCTCGCAACGGCCCCCCGCGACGTTGAAGCTGAACGTTCCCGCAGTGTATCGTCGCTCGCGCGACAGCGGGGCGTCGGCGAAAATTCGCCGGATCTCGTCGAACGCCTTCACGTACGTGACGGGATTCGACCGCGGCGATTTGCCGATCGGACTCTGGTCGATGCCGATGACGTCGTCGATCGCGTCGGCGCCGGAGAGCGTGTCGTAGTGCCCGACGCGCTCGCCGAGATACTCCTTCGCCGAATGCTCCCCGTGGAGCTTGGTCTCGAGCGCGCGCAGCAGCACGTCGTGTACGAGCGTGCTCTTGCCGGAGCCCGACACTCCCGTCACCGCGGTGACCGCGCCGAGCGGGATCTTGATGTCGACGCTCTTGAGGTTGTGTTCACGCGCGCCGGTCAGCGTGATCCAACGCGGACCCACACGCCGCCGCTCGGCGGGAACGGGAATTTCGCGGCGGCCGGTGAGGTACGCTCCGGTGAGCGGGCTCTCCGCGATACGCGAGATCGGTCCGTTGAACACGAGCTGCCCGCCCTTCTCGCCGCTTCCGGGCCCGAGCTCGACCATGTGATCGGCGGCGCGGATCGCCTCCGGATCGTGCTCGACGACGAGCACCGTATTACCGCCGTCGCGCAGACGATGGAGCAAGCGGAGGAGGCGATCCATGTCGCGCGGATGCAAACCGATCGACGGCTCGTCGAGCACGTAGAGTGTGTCGACGAGTTGCGAGCCGAGGGAATTGGCCAGCCCGATCCGCTGCGCCTCGCCGCCGGAGAGTGTGCGCGTGGCGCGATGGAGCGTGAGATAGTTCAGCCCGACGTCACACAAGAACTGGACGCGGTCGCGTGTTTCCTTGAGAATGTGCGCCGCGACCTGCCGCTCGAATTGGCTCAGCTCGAGCGCGTCGAGCCATACGAGCATCCGGTCCACCGGAAGCTCGCACACCGCGGCGATCGATTCGCCGCCGACGCGAACCTGCAGCGACTCGGGGCGCAGCTTGGTGCCGTGACACGAGGGACACTCGCGCGCCGTCTGATACTGCCGCAGAAAGACGCGGATGTACTGCTTGTACTTCTTCTCCTCGAGATCTTCGAGGAAGGGAAGGATCCCCTTGAATCCGCGGCTTCGCGCGTTGAGAAGCTTCGCGCGAGCCGTCGCCGGTAGACGCGCCCACGGCGTGTCGAACGAAATGCCCTCGCGCTTCGCGAACTCGGCGAGCGCGCGGCGTTTGTTGTCGTAGCGCGGCTTCGTCCACGGATCGATCGCGCCTTCGCGCAGCGTTCGACTCGGATAGGGCACGATCAGCGCTTCGTCGTACTCGAGCGTGGCGCCGAATCCGTTGCAGCGCTCACACGCGCCGCGCGGGCTGTTGAACGAAAAGAGCTGCGGTGTCGGCGTCGGCGCGCGCGTGCCGTCGTTGGCGCACTCGTAGCGTTCGGTGAATCGAAGCCGGTCCGACGGCCGAGGCGTGAGCGTCGTCGAAACGGGTTCGGCGAAAAGGATGACGCAGTCGCCGTCGCCCTCGCGGAACGCGGTGCCGACGGCGTCGGCGAGACGCCCGCGCGCCTCGTCGCCGACGACCAGGCGATCCACCACAACAAGCAATTCCTTCGCAAGCGTGACGTCGACCGCGGCGGTCAGCAGGTCGTCGAGGTGCTTGATCGCTCCGTCGACGCTCAGGCGCACGAAACCCTGCGCGCGGAGGTTCTCTACCACGACCTCGTGCGTGACCTCCGGCGACAGCACGAGCGGGAAGGCGACGTGGAACCGGATCCCCGGCCGCAGCGCCATCACCGCATCGACGACGGACTGCACGGTGTCCGGACGCATCTCCCGGCCGCACAACGGACAGAACGTGTGTCCGACGCGGGCCCAGAGCAGCCTCAGGTAGTCGTAGATCTCCGTTGCCGTGCCGACCGTCGACCGGGAGGTCTTGGTGGGGTTCTTCTGCTCGATCGCGACCGCGGGGGAAAGACCGTCGATGGAGTCGACGTCGGGCTTTTCCATGCGCTCCAGGAACTGGCGCGCGTACGCGGACAGCGACTCGACATAGCGGCGCTGTCCCTCAGCATAGATGGTGTCGAACGCCAGCGAGGACTTACCCGATCCCGACGGCCCGGTGATGACCGTGAATGCTCGGCGCGGGATCTCGAGGTCAAAGCCCTTCAGATTGTGCTGACGCGCCCCGCGGACGAGGATGGCGTCCTTCATGAGGCCAAATTTACACGGGCCACCGAAGAAATGGCGAAGCTCACGCCGTTTGCGCTACCGGTCTACCGGTGTGCCGGTCCACCCGTCAGCGGTTCGGTCGGCGACGCACGAGACGGCCGATGATCAGCACGATCAGCGCGCCGAAGGTCGCGATGGCGATCGAGCGCGCGTCCAAGTCGCCGGCTGTGACGCGTCCCCAGCCGAGCTGCGTACCGATCAAACCACCCAGCATCGCGCCGACGATGCCGAGGACCACCGTGAAGATGCACCCGGCCGGGTCGCGGCCAGGCATGAGGAACTTGGCCAGAGCTCCGGCGATCAGGCCGAGCAGGATCCAGAAGAGCCACAGCGGCATGGCTACGCGGATGTCCACGTAGTCATTGGACCCGAACCGCGCGCTGGGCCCTTCCGGATCCGTGTACCGGAACTACATCGGCGGCGTCGCGCCGCGCGAGCGCGTTGCGGCGCGATAGATCCAGAGCAGGATCAGCGATCCGACGATCGCGAGAATGATGCTCCACAGTGAGAAACCTGTTAGTCCGGTTCCGGTGATCAGATTGCCGATGTAACCGCCGACGAGTGCGCCGACGATCCCGATGACGGCGGTGACGATGATTCCACCGGGATCCTTGCCTGGCATGATCGCCTTAGCGATCGCGCCGGCAATCAAGCCGAGCACGATCCACGCGATAACACCCATACGATCGCCTCCGGTTATGGGAGTGTGTTGGCTGAGCCCATCAGCCACGCAACGCACGTACCACATCCGGTTCGCGGACGCGCCCAACGGTCGAGCACGTCGCACGCGCGACTACGTTTCCAATATGCACGACGACGAAGTGACCGGAAAGCCGCTCGATGCCCGCCTGATGCGCCGGCTTTTCGCTTACGCGCGGCCGTACTCGGTGCTCGTTGTGTCCGCGCTGGCATGTCTGATCGTCGACGGGCTCATGCAGTTGGTGGGTCCGTTGATGACGCAGCGCGTCATCGACGTCGCCCTCCCAGCCCACTCGGCGTCGCTCGTCTGGCGGTCCGCACTGATCTTCGCCGGATCGCTCCTCATCGGTTTCGCATGCCAGTACGGCGAGACGCTCCTCACGGCGCTGCTCGGCCAGCGGGTGATGCGGGACCTTCGCCGTGACATCTTCGGACACGTCCAGCGGCTGTCGATCACGTTCTTCGATCGCAACCCCGTTGGCAGACTCGTGACGCGCGTGACGTCCGACGTGGAGTCGCTCAACGAGCTGTTCACGGCGGGGGTGGTGGCGGGGCTGGGCGATCTCTTCACGCTGCTCGCGATCAGCGGCTTGATGCTCTGGACCGACTGGCGGCTGGCGCTCGCCTCCTTCGGCGTGATTCCGCTCGTCTACCTCGCGTCGCACCTCTTTCGGCTGAAGGTGCGCGAATCGTATCGAGACATCCGGACGCGGCTCGCGCGCATCAACGCGTATCTCCAGGAGCGGATCACCGGCATTCGCATCGTGCAGGTCTTCGGCCGCGAGGCGTCGGAGGCGAAGCGCTTCGACGATCTGAATCGCGGCCATTTGCAGGCAAACCTGGATTCGATCACCTACTACGCGCTCTACTTCCCGGTCATCGAGGTGCTCACGTCGATCGCGCTGGCGAGCCTGATCGTCTCCGGGGCGCATCGCGTCGAGGTGGGAACGCTGACCGTCGGAACCGTCGCCGCGTTCCTGCAGCTCGTACGTCGGTTTTTCCAACCGCTGCAGGACCTGTCGGACAAGTTCAACACGCTCCAGCAGGCGATGGCGGCGAGCGAGCGCGTGTTCCGGCTGCTCGACGAGCCGGAGGCGATCGGCCTCGCCCCGGGAGAGGATGCGGCGCGGTCCGCGACGTCGGCGAGGCGGCGCGGCGTGCGTGTGGAATTCGACGACGTTTGGTTCGCGTACGATATGGGCCATGTCGCGCGCGATTCGGACCGGATCGCGTCGCCGGAGTGGGTGCTCAAGGGTGTGAGCTTTACCGTCGATCCGGGACGGACGCTCGCGCTGGTGGGACACACCGGCGCGGGCAAGACGACGATCATCAGTCTTCTCCTTCGCTTCTACGATCCGCAGCGCGGGCGAATCCTGGTCGACGGCGTCGACATTCGAGAGATCCCGGTGTCCGAACTGCGCGCGCTGATCGGCTACGTGCAGCAGGACATCTTCCTCTTCGCCGGGGACGTGCTCACGAACATCCGCCTCTCGAACGAGATTTCCGAGCTCGAGGTCGCGGCCGCGGCGTCGCGCGTCGGTGCCGACCGCGTGATCCGGCGCCTGCCGGGGGGCTATCAGCAGGCGCTCGGCGAGCGGGGAGCGTCGATCAGCGTCGGTGAGCGCCAGTTGCTGTCATTCGCACGCGCGATCGCGGCGGATCCGGCGCTGCTCGTGCTCGACGAGGCGACGAGCGCCGTGGACAGCGAGATCGAGGCGGAAATTCAGGCGGCGCTCACGGCATTGATGTCCGGACGGACGACGATCGCTGTCGCCCACCGATTGAGTACAATTGTCGGCGCCGAAGAAATCCTCGTGCTGCACCACGGGCAGGTTCGCGAGCGCGGGACGCACCGAGAGTTGATCGCCCGGCAGGGGCTCTACGAGCGCTTGTACCGGCTCCAGGCGGGCGCGGTCCGTGACGCGTTGCGCGATTCCGCGGGCGAACGCGATGGCGACGAGGAGCCGATAGAAAGCGATGCAATTCGTGCGGGTGCTTGATGCTTGCTTCTGCAGTGGCCGATGGGATACTTTCTGCCGGAACTGTCCGTTGCCGAGCGCATCGCGATGCCAGTTATAAAGCTGAACGATCAACAGTTCTTATTGCGCCCGGGCACCAACCGACTCGGCGGGGGCGATCTCGTCGAAATGTCGATTTCGCCGGACGTCTCGCTCGGCGTTCAGGCAATCGTCGAAGTGACGGGGACGGAAGGCGTCGTGATCCGGCCGGTTGCCGGCAAGGAAGTGAAGGTTCTGGTGAACGGCGTTCCACTGACCGACCCTACGCCTCTGCTCCACGGCGACAAACTCGAGGTGGGGGGCAAGGAGCTTTCATTTTCCGACGACACCAAATCGGGTGCCACGACTTTCGTTTCGAGAGCGGAGATTTCAGCGGTGACCGCGCCCGCCAAGGCCCCTCAGGGGCCGAGACTTGGCGAGCCGATCCAGCTGGGGGAGACCGTGCGCGGGCCGGGAGGCGCGTCGGCGGGAGCCACGGCCGCACCGGCCGTAGCCGCGCCGGCCATCGGGGCAACTGGCGGGAGACTCGTGTCGTTGGTTGACGGCCGTGAATACCCGGTGCCCGAGGCGGGGCTCACGATCGGCCGCGAGTCGGGGTGCGACGTGGTCCTCGCACACAAGCAGGTGTCCAGGAAACATGCCATGATCACGCCGACGCTTCGCGGCTACGAGCTGAAGGACTTGAGCTCGAACGGCGTCTTCGTGAACGGCACGAAGATCAGCGGGACGCACGTCCTGGCCCGCGCCGACATGATCAAAATCGCGAAAGACGAATTCCGCTTTTACGCCGACGCGACCGCTCTCGCGCCGACGATGTCGTTTCAGGCCTTCGCTCCAAAGACCAAGTCCAAGACCCCGCGCGATTCGTCGTCGGTCCGCCGGACGCCATCCAGCTCGCACGCGGTCGCCAGTCGTCTCGCCTATCAGGACAAGCTCCGAGGAAACACGCCGCTCCCGTCCTCCGCGGCCGTGGGCCAACGAGGGGGATCGGGTTTCGGATGGATGTGGGCCATCGTCCTGCTTGCGCTCGGTTTCGCCGCCTACTACATGATCAAGTAATGATGGTTCGCCTGCTTCACGCCGCCCGGACCGACGTGGGGATGATCCGGTCCGGGAACGAGGACAACTTCGCCGTGACCGCCCGGGGAAACCGCGGGCTGTTCATCGTCGCCGACGGCATGGGAGGCCACGCCGCGGGCGAGGTCGCCAGCGAGATGGCCGTCCAGACGATCGAGAAGGAACTCGACGGGTTGAGGGACCTCGACGACTCGACGGGCGACCGCCTGGACCAAGCGCTCCGCAAGGCGAATCGAAACATCCACGAGCGCACGATGACCGAGGTGGACAAGCAGGGGATGGGAACGACGGCATCGGTGCTGTTGATCTACGACAAGAAATATTTGATCGGCCAGGTCGGCGATTCGCGCGTCTACCTCCTGCGCGATGGGGCGTTGCATCAGCTCACGAAGGACCACTCCTACGTTCAGGAGCAGGTCGACGCCGGCTTCCTCACGCCGGAACAGGCGCGCTACCACCCCTACAGCAACGTCATCACCCGCTGCGTCGGCGCGAGCCCCGAGGTCGAGCCGGACATCTATCAGGGCGACGTCAGCATAGGCGACCTGTTCCTCGTGGCGAGCGACGGACTGACGAGCATGGTGGACGACCGGCGCTTGCAGATCCTGCTCATGTCGCGCGCGGAGCCCGAGCGCAAAGTTCTCGCGCTGATTTCAGAGGCGAACGGACGCGGCGGGCTGGACAACATCACCGCGATCGTCGTGCAAGTCGCCGCCGACGAGGACGGGAACGGCCCCTCCAACGGCCCAAGCGCACCGCAGAAGTAGTCGGGAGCTGACGACGATCCGCTCGGCTGACGTCACGTCAGCGGCCGCCGCTGCTTCCGCGTAGCCCTTCCCAGAAGTCGGGCACCTCTGCAAATCATTGCCATCCCGTGGCGAACCACCACCCGTTCGCCTCATCCACGCCGTTCAGCACATCCGGAGAGTATGTCCATGCGCCGCCCGAACAGCTCGCGGTTCGCGCTCACCGTCCGCGCCGTTCAATTCGGCCTCGTTCTCGTCGGTGCGTTCGCGCTGACCGCCTCGGCCCAGCAGCACGCCAACAAGGCGAACTGGGAGCTCGCCGACAAGTTCTCGGCGGCGAACCTGCGGACGCGTGTCTATACGAGCGCCGTGGCGCCGCACTGGCTTGGCCAGAGCGACTCACTCTGCTACGACTGGAAGGATCGCAGCGGGAGCACGTTCTTCCTCGTCGTCCCGACGAGCAAGACGAAGAAGCCGCTGTTCGACCAGGCCAAGCTTGCGTCGCAGCTCTCGGAACAGAGTCATCGCGCGCACGATCCGCAAAACCTGCCGTTCACCACGCTGACGTTCTCCAAGGATCGCAAGACGTTCACGTTCACCGCGGACACGGCGCGGTGGGAATGGGATGTCGCGACTGAAACGCTCAAGAAGCTCGGTCCGGCCGCGAACGGCGCCGGGGCGCCGCAAGGCGCCGGCGGCCGCGGGGGTCGCGGCGGTGGCGTCGGCGGCGGTCAGAACGCGGCGCCGCCCGATACGGTGAACACCTGCGGTGGCGGCGGCGGCGGACGAGCCGGCGGCGGCGGTGGTGGAGGCGGAGGACTCGGCGGCGGCCGCGGCGGCGATTTCCGCAACTATTCGCCGGACAGCAGCATGTTCGCGTTCGCGCGCGATCACAATCTCTACCTCGTGAAGGTCGCGTCGAAGGACACGGTTCAGCTCACGCACGACGGCGTGAAGAACTACAGCTTCGGCGCTCGCGATACGCTCCAGGAGCGACAGCAGCAAGAGCTGACACGCCAACAAACGCAGCAGGACGATTCCACGCAGCAGGGTGGGGACGGCGGTGGCCGCGGCGGGGTGAATCGCGACCCGCGCGTTCGCGCGAACGTCGTCTGGTCGCAGGACTCCAAAGCGTTCGCCGTGATCCGGAGGGACCAGCGCAAGGTCAAGCCACTGTACCTGGTCAACAATCTCGCCAACCCGCGTCCCGAGCTGATGGAGTACACGTACGCGATGCCGGGCGAGACCGAGGTCGGCCAGGAAGAGCTCTGGTCCTGGCACGTGGGCGACACCAAGCTCACGGGGGTCGGCGTCAAGAAATGGAAGGACCAGCAGCTGTTCGATCTGCATTGGGACGGCACAGCCGACCACATGCGGCTCGTGCGGCGCGATCGGACGCAGCGACACTTCGAGCTGCTCGACATCGCGCTGCCGGCGCAGACGACGACGCCATTGCTTCACGAGGACATCGACAACAACTCGAGCGAGCGGCAGAACGTCCGCTACGTGAAGGCCGGCGGCGACTTCATCTGGTGGTCGGAGCGCTCGGGCTGGGGGCACTACTATCTCTACGACAACGCCGGTCACCTGAAGCGCGCATTGACCTCCGGCGCGTGGCGCGCCGAGCGAATCGTCGACGTCGATTCGGTGAAGGGCATTCTGTACTTCGCCGCCGTCGGGCGCGAACCGGCCGAGAATCCGTACTACTCGCACCTCTACCGCGTGAATCTCGACGGCACGGGCATGTCGCTGCTCGACGCGGGAGACGCGACGCACGATTCGCGGCTGTCGTCGAACAAGAAGTGGATCGTCGACAACTCGTCGCGCGTCGACCTCATTCCGCACGCCGTGCTGCGCGACGCGACGGGCAAGCTGGTGATGGATCTCGAAACGATGGACGTCTCCGGGCTCAAGGAGCTCGGATGGAAACCGCCGGAGAAGTTCCAGACCAAGGCCGCCGACGGCGTGACGGACATCTACGGCAACATGTGGAAGCCGTTCGACTTCGACTCGACGAAATCCTATCCGATCATCGCGAACGTCTATCCGGGTCCGCAGACGGAGACGGTGAACTTCACATTCTCGCCGACCGCCGTCCCGCAGCAATTGGCACAACTCGGGTTCATAGTAATTCAGATCGGCAACCGCGGCGGCAGCCCGCAGCGCTCGCAGGAGTATCAGGGCTTCAGCTACTACAACCTGCGCGACTACGCCCTCGCCGACAAAAAGACCGGCATCGAACAGCTGGCCGCGCGACACAAGTGGATCGACCTCGACCGCGTCGGCATCTACGGCCATTCAGGCGGCGGGTTCCTGACCGCGGCCGCCATGCTGCTGCCGCCCTACAACGAATTCTTCAAAGTCGGCGTGAGCGAATCAGGAAACCACGACAACAACATCTACAATCAGAATTGGAGCGAGCAGTACCACGGCCTCAAGATCGTGGCGAAGGCGGGCGGTAGAACCGGCGTGCTGCAGGCGGGCGCCGCAGCCTCTTCGAGTGACGGCAACGGAAACGAGAATGGCGGTGCGGTTGGCAACGCGTCACGTGGCCGTGGCGCGAGCGCCGCGCCGACGTTGCTCGACGGCTCGATCGCCGACGGCGACACGACGGACGCATTCCAGATTCACGTCCCGACGACGGTCGACTTGGCGCCGAACCTCAAGGGCAATCTGTTGCTCGAAACCGGCGACATGGACAACAACGTTCACCCGGCGAATACAATCCGCCTCGTGAACGCGCTCATCAAGGCGAACAAGCGGTTCGACTTCATGCTGCTGCCCGGCAAGCCGCACGGTTACGGCGACGATACGCCGTACACGAACCACCTGATGTTCGAGTACTTCTCGGAGCACCTGCTCGGCGATTATTACCGGACGAACGCGGCGATCGACAAGAAATAACGCGTTGGCTGCGCGCGGGCTACGCTGCGGCGCGGCCCGCGCGGGCGGCGGTGGAGATCAGCACGAACTCCTGGATCTTCTCCGCCGTCAGCAGCCCGACGACGTGGCGCCCCTGGAGCACGGGCATCGCCTGGCAGTGTCCTTCCTGCAGGCGGTGCAGCGCCTGTTCGAGGGACTCGTCCGGCGTCGTCGCGCAGAAATTCTTCTGCATCACCTCGCCGACCGGCTCGTCGGCGTGACCTTCGGCCATCGCGCGCAGCAACCCCTCGCGGGTGAGCACGCCGGCGATGTTGTCATGGTCGACGACCGGGAAGTCGTGCTGGAAGCCGTGGCGGACTTCCTCGATCGCGGCTGAGACGGATTCCGTCGGCGCGAGCGTGCGCACGTCGGTGATCATCGCTTTCGATACAGCGACGTTGCCGACTGTCATCTTGAGCTGCGCCGCGCTCGACTCCGCCGCCGCGCTGAGCCATACGAACACGCCGATGATTACGAGGAACGGGTTGTTGACCACGAACAACCCGAACAGCGCAAACAGCAGGGCGAAACCTTTGCCGAGTCGCGCCGCGATCTCCGTCGCGTTCTCGAAGCTCGTGCGCATGGCGAGCGCGGCACGCAGCACGCGGCCGCCGTCCATCGGGAACGCCGGCAGCAGGTTGAAGATCGCGAGAATGACGTTCACCCACATCACCTGCGCCAGGAACAGCCAGATGCCGTGGGCCTGCGCGGCCGAGGAAAGCGAAACCTTCCCCACGAGCAGCGCCAGATAGAGAACGGCGATGATCGCCACCGTGACGGCGGGACCGGCGAGGGCGATCAACAGTTCTTCGCGCGGGCGCGAGGGCATGCGCTCCAGCCTGGCGACGCCGCCGATTGGGAGAAGCGTGATGCTCTTCGTCTTCACGCCGAAGCGCGCGGCCATGAGGGCGTGACCGAACTCGTGCAGCACGACGGAGAGGAAGATCGCGAGCGTGAGCACCACCCCGACCACCGCCGCGCTCACCGTGTGCGCCTGCTGATAGTCCGCCAGAGCAATCCAGGCGAGCAGGAGGAGGAACGTCGCGTGAATGTCGACGTCGATTCCCTTGATCCGTGCGACCGTCCATGACCAGCGCATCAAACCTCCGTTCTCTCTTCCACTAAGTCAGCCTTCGTGCCCACGCCCGCCGCCGTCTCCGCCCGGTCGGTCGGGCTTGCCCTTGGGCGGCTTTTGCGCGGGTTTCGCGGGGGACGCAGGCTGCGCCGCCGGTTGTGCCGGCCGACCCTTGGGCTGCTGAGCGGGTTGTGGAGGCCGTTGGGCCTGCTGCGGCTGACCGTGCTGCTGTTGCGGCTGCGGACGCATTGGTTGCGGCTGCGGACGCATTGGTTGCGGTTGCGGACGCATTGGTTGCGGTTGCGGACGCGACGGCTGGGGCTGCGGACGCGGCGGTTGGATCTGCGGATGCGATGGTTGGACCGGCGGACGTTGAGGTTGCACCCTCCGCGATGCCGGAGCGGCCTCGCGATGGTTAGGGATCTCGTTGTCGCGTGGCGCGCCGGCCGGCCGACCCGCTCGCAAGTTTTCTATCTGCCCAGGTTCGAGCGGCTTTCCCGGATGCGCTTGCATCGCCGATTGGCGCTCGGCCGCGTTCGGACGGGGCGGCGGCGGGGCGTTCCTTCGCAATCAGCGGACGCGGCGACGCAGACGCGCGTGGCGGCGGTGCGGCGGCTTCGCGATTCCCACCGTTGTTGTTGCCGTTGCCGTGAGACAGCGGCGGTCCGACCTCACCTCCGGCCGTTCGACCCTGACCAGGCGGTTGATTCCGTGCGATGACCGGCGCGGGGCGTTCTCGCGCGCCTGTCGGCGGACTCACCGGGTTGCCGCGCGATATCCGCGACGCCGGAGCGTTCTGACTCGCTCGCTCGTGCGCGCCGCCGCGCGGCTCGGCCCTGGTGACGAGTGTCTGCGGTCGTTCGGCGAATTGCGGACGCGGCGCGGGAGCGCCACCCTCGAGCAGCTCGCGCCGAGGATTCACCGCGGGGTGCTGCGCCATGCGAATTGGCGGCAGCAGATCCGTTCTCAGCTTGATCGCGTGACGCGCGACTGGATCGCCGGCGCTGAACGCCGCCGATGATACCGCGGTGAGTGCGTTGTCGCGGTTGATCCAGCGATGGTTCGCCAGATCCCTGTCGCGAATGATGGCGTCCACGTCGCGCACCTGGATCAGGTTGGTGACGTTCACGTCGCGCAGGTATGCGTCGCTGTGGTGATACCAGGGGAAATACGGCGCGGTCGGGCCCAGCGGGAACCACGCCTCGACGTTCGGCCCCTGGGTCAGATCGAGCGCCGCGCCGTCGACGAAGGCGACGAGCGCGGGCGCCCAGACCGGCTGCGCCTCGACCGGCCCGGGAACCCACGCCCAACTGCTCGTGCAATGGTTGTTGGCGACCGTTTCCCAGCGGCCGTAGTGGAACGGAGCGTAGCCCCATGGCTGGTCGTCGACCCAGGTCCAGCCCCACGGCTCGACCCACGACCACCGGCCTTCCCGGTACGGCACCCACGTCTTGCTGACGCGGGTGGGACACCAGACCTGCGTGTTGGCCGCGTCGGCGAACCAGACGCCATTGTCGTCCAGGTCCTCCCATCCCGGGATGCTCGGCGACACGTAGCGCGACGAGTATCCCGTCGACGTGTAGAGCGGGTCGCGGCGCGAACGCCACGAGTCGAGATCCGAAAACGCCGGCTGCGTTTGCGCGTACGACGCATCGAGCGAGACGACTTGAATCGGGTTCGTCCCGACCAGCCGGACCACTTGGCCGGCATTTAGAGTTTGATCAAGCCCCGGTCCGGAGAGCTCCAACTCGCCGGACTCGACGTCCACGACCGTGCCGCCGTTCGGTTCGACCGAGACGATGTACGTCCCGGGACCCGTCGGCACGAGCGCGCCGTTCGGCGTGTCGAACTCGAGCGAGTCTCCTTTGTCGTATCGATACAGGCTTGCCTCGAGCGCTCCGTCATCCAACCCCATCTGCGTGAAGTTGTCGGTCAGATTCGTGAGCGTGAGATCGCCGCCGTGATCGAGCCGAACCGCGCCGCCGCCCAAGTCGAGCTCGGCGTGCGCGTCCTGGCCGGCGTACAACCGATCTCCAGTGGACAGCGTGTAGTTGGGCGTCGGCTGCGTCCAGTCGTTCGAGCCGGGCGCTTGCAGCGACACCGTGCCTTCCATCGAGCTCAGGCGTGCGGCGCGCGTCGGTGGATCAGTGGCGACGTCGCCCGCGGCCGAGTCTGTCGAGCCGCGGCTCTGGCCGCCGCGCGAACACGCCGCGATGCCGAGCAGAACCGCTAGTAAACGTTTGTTCATAAACCCTCCGCGACCGCTGAGGAGGGCAATGACCGAGCCAATCAGCACATCATCATGCGAGCAGCGAGCTTCCCCGCGTGAGTCTGGCGCGAACTTCGTCGGCAGGGAGCTTGGCCAATTCCATCATGCGCGACGGGTCGAGCGCCATGCGAACCGAGGTGAACACGCGGAGCCAGCGCGCCGAGCGATAGAACTCCTCCGACAGCCTCGGCAGGTTGATGACGCCTTCCCACCCGGCGGCGGTCACGCGGCGGACGTCGCCGTACGGGCGCTGGATCAACAAGTCCAGCCCGAGCATCTGCGTCTTCGCCGGATAGTCGAGCAACAATTCGCCCGGCTGCAACCGAAGTTCTCGCGCGAGCTGGTTCTCCACGGCCGCCGTGAGCTTCGGGTCGTCGGCGATCCATTCGGCGTCGTCGCCGCTCAGATCGGCGGCCGGACACTCGAACGCGCGCTTGTACAAACGTCGGCCGCGAAGCGAGTCGAGCAGCTCGTTCGGCGCTCGCGCCTGCAACGCGTGCAATAGGCCTTCGTCGGTGAACGCCGCCAGCGTGCGCGCGTCGAGCGTGCCGGCGTCGAGCGCGTCGGCCACCAGTCGCTTGTACATCACCGTCGCGCTGCGGACGCCGTGATGCCAGTAGACGTTGCGGTACATCTGATACCGCGCGAACAGCAGCGACTCGAGCGCCGAGAGTCCCTTCTCGATCATGCCGATGCGCGGAGACTTCGTCTCGGGGTCTCGCACGATCGCCAGCGCGTTGAGCAGACGGTCGACGTCGATCTCTCCGTAACTCACGCCGCACATGAAGGCGTCGCGACGGAGATAGTCCAGCTTGTCGAGATCGATCGAGCCGGAGATGAGCCCTTGCAGGGGACTCTCGCTGCGACCGCAGATGAGCGCGTGGATCCGCTGCGGCGCCTCGTCTCCCAGCTCGCGCCTCAGCACCTCGGCGACCTCGCCCTCGCAGATCAGCGGACGGGCGACGTCCTCGTGATGCATCGCGCCTATCTCTTCGAGCGCGTGCGAGAACGGATAGTGCCCAATGTCGTGAAGCAGCGCGGCGAGCCGCGTCAGCTGCACGTCTTCGCGATCGACGAGCGCGAAGTCGGGCTGGTCCTCCAGCAGGGTGAACACACGGCGCGCCAAGTGGTACGTGCCGAGGGCGTGCTCGAAGCGCGAGTGCGTGGCGCCCGGGTAGACCAGGAAGGCCAACCCGAGTTGCCGAACGTATCGGAGCCTCTGGAATGCCGGTGTGTCGATCAGCTCGAACGCGAGCGGATCGAATCGGATGTTGTTCCAGAGCGGATCGCGTATGATGTCCACGGATTTCTGTCGGCTCGCGTATGATAGTTGGGCCCGGCGGGCCTCGGCGAACCCCCATGTTGCGAGGGAAACCCGCACGCGCCTCGACCCGTAGAACCTTCATGTCCACCCTCGAGCCCTCACCGCGCATGCCGACCGCATCTCAGGGCACCGTCCCCACGCCCGCCGTGGCTGGAGCGACAATCCAGACCGGAGGCGCCTCCATCGACGTCCTCCAGGCGCAACTTTTCGGGCAGGCGCAGCAAGTCGCCGTGCTCAGGGCGCAGCGAGCAATCATCGAGCGGCAAATCAACATCACCGACCCGGGTCCGGCGGCGGCTGACCTCATTGCGCAGCGGAAAGCGCTCGACGATCAGCTCATCAAGCTCCAGGTGGACATGGCCGGTTCGCGGGCGCAGATCGCGTCTCGGCTCGGCGTATCGGTGGACCAAATCGGGGCGAACGGACGCCTCATGCAGCAATCGTTCATGAACTACGGTTCGCGGCGCGGTCCCGACCCCGATGTCATCGTGGGAATGTCGTTCACCCTCGCCATCGCCGTAGCCTTCCCGCTGGCCATCGCGTACGCGCGACGCATCTGGCGCGGCAAGCCGTCAGCCCAAGCGCAGCCCGACGTGATCGCGCCGCGGCTAGATCGTCTCGAGCAAGCTGTGGAGGCGATCGCCATCGAGGTGGAGCGAGTCGCCGAGGGGCAGCGATTCGTGACCAAGGTGTTCGCCGAGCGACCGGCCCAGGCGCAAATGAACGTCGCCGCCGAGTCGCCGCTCACGCGAGACGCGGCCGCGGGACTCAGCGAGGCGAAGCCGTTTCTTGCGCTCGGCGCCGGTCCGATCGAACCAATCCGCGTTCAGGAGCGTCAGGCGGTGCGGCAGTCAATCACGCCCCACTGAGGACGCTTTCGTCTCGCCAGTTTTTCCACGATACGGGGCGAGAAGAGGGGAACGACGATTCCGCAGATGCACGCAGATTGACGCAGATAGAGCTGGGGTGAACGTCTCCCAGTTCCATCTGCGTCAATCGCTTTTCAGATCTGCGTCATCTGCGTTCAATTTTTCAGGAACGACCTAGTGGCTGGCTACGGCTGCGGTCCCGCTGCCTTGACGGCATCTGGAACGAACTTCTCGAACTTCGCGAAATTCTCGCGGAACATCCCGGCCAGCTTTTTTGCCTGTCCGTCGTAGGCACCGCCATCGCTCCAGGTCGAGCGAGGTCGCAGGACGTCGTCCGGCACACCCGCTACGTGCCGCGGAATCTTCAATCCGAAGATCGGGTCGGTGTCCACCGGCGCGGAGTGCAGATCACCGCGGAGCAGCGCCGCGACCATCGCGCGCGTATGGGAGAGCTTCATGCGCTTGCCGACGCCGAACGCGCCGCCGGTCCAGCCCGTGTTGACGAGCCAAACGTCGGATCCGTGCTCGTCGATCAGCCGGCCGAGCATCTCGGCGTACTTGCTCGGATGCCATACGAGGAAGACCGCGCCGAAGCACGAAGAGAAAGTCGCCTGCGGTTCTTTGACGCCTCGCTCGGTGCCCGCGACCTTGGCGGTGTAGCCGGAGAGGAAGTAGTACATCGCCTGCTCTCGCGTGAGGCGGGCGATCGGCGGCAGAACGCCGAAGGCGTCGGCCGTGAGGAAGACGATGTTCTTCGGATGACCGGCGCGCCCGTTCGCGACGTGGTGCGGAATGTACGGCAGCGGATACGACGCGCGCGTGTTCTCGGTGATCGATTGGTCCTCGAACCTCACTTTGCGCGTGAGATCGTCGAGGACGACGTTCTCCAGGATCGTCCCGAACATTTGCGTCGTTCTATAGATGTCGGGTTCCCCTTCCGGAGAAAGATTGATCACCTTCGCGTAGCAGCCGCCTTCGTAGTTGAAGATGCCGGATTTCGACCACCCGTGCTCGTCGTCGCCGACGAGCGCGCGCTCGGGGTCGGCGGAGAGCGTCGTCTTCCCGGTTCCGGAGAGTCCGAAGAACAGCGCGGAGTCGCCGGACTTGCCGACGTTGGCGGAGCAGTGCATCGAGAGCACGCCCTGCTTCGGCATGTAGTAGTTCATCACGGTGAACATCGCCTTCTTCAACTCGCCGGCGTAGCGCGTGCCGCCGATGAGAATCATGCGCCGGGCGAGGTTCAGTACGATGAACGTGGTCGTACGTGTGCCGTGACGCGCGGGGTCCGCTTCCATCTCCGGTACGTGAAGCACCGTGAAGTTCGGATCGAACGTCGGGAGCGCGGTCGCGTCGGGGCGGATGAACATGTTCCGCACGAACGCCATGTGCCACGCGCTCGGGCTCACGTAACGCACCGACAGGCGATACTCCGGATCGGCGCCGCAGTAGAGATCCTGGACGAAGAGGTCGTCGCGCGCGCTCAGGTAGGCGCGAACGTCGGCCAGCAGCGTGCTCGAAATGCTCGTCGGAGATCGGCTGGTTCACCTTGCCCCAGTCGATGTCGCCCGCCGACGCATCTTCCTTGACGACGAATTTGTCGTTTGGCGATCGCCCCGTGTGCGGCGACGTGACGGCGCAGAACGGCCCCATATCGGCCAACTGGCCCTTCGTCGCGGCGGATCGCCGCCTGGATCAGGACGGGCGCGGTGAGATTCCAATGGACTTCCCCCGCCGGGCTGATTCCCTGGGCCTCGAGCCCGCCTGCGGCACTCCCCTTCAAGTCACTGTCGTCTTTCGGCTTCGACAAGATTCCCATAGCTATCACAACCTCGAGAAAACCGTTGGTGATGCGGTGCCTCCGCCGTCATGCGAAGGCGTCCCGGCGTCGGTCGGCGCGGAGCGCTCCTGCGCGTCGACGACCGCGACCGCCGCCATGTTGACGATGTCCTGCACGTCCGCGCCACGCTCGAGCACGTGCACCGGCCGGCTCATGCCGACCAGGATCGGCCCGATCGCTGTCGCGCCCCCCAAATGGTTCAACAGCTTATACGCGATGTTGCCGGCACTAAGGTTGGGGAAGATAAGCACATTGGCCTCTTCCTTCAGCGTGCTGAACGGGTAGTCCCGCGAGATGATTTCCGGATCGAACGCCGTGTCCGCCTGCATCTCGCCGTCCACGACCAGCGACGGATCGCGCTGCCGGAGCAGCTGAACCGCGCGGGCCATCTTTTCGGTGTCCGGGTGCCGGACCGACCCGAAGTTCGAGAACGAGAGCATGGCGATGCGCGGTTCGACGCCCATCGTGCGTGCGATGCGCGCCGCGGAATACGCGATCTGCGCCACCTGCTCCGCGGTCGGATCGATGTTGACCGTTGTGTCGGCGCAGAACACCAGCTGCTTCTCGAACACGAGCATGTACATGCCGCTCACGAGGCCGGCTTTCGGGTGCGCGCCGATCACTTCGAGCGCCGGACGGATCGTCTCGGGGTAGTGCAGGTTGACGCCCGACACGAGCGCGTCGGCGTCGCCGCGCACGACCATGCACGATCCGAAATAGTTGCCGTTGTAGAGACGCCGCCGCGCCTCGTCGAGGCTCATGCCCTTGCGCTGGCGCTTCGCCCACATGTGCTGCGCGTATTCTTCGCGCTTGCGCGACGTCGCCGGATCCTCGATCACGATCTCGTCGAGCGGGATGTTCATCGCGCGCGCCTTCTGCTCGATCGACTTGCGGTCGCCGAGCAGGATCGGCATCGCGATGCCGTCCTCGACGCAGATGTAGGCCGCGCGAATGATCTTCGGCTCTTCGCCTTCGGGAAACACGACGCGCTTGGGATTGCTGATCGCGCGGTTGATCAGCCCGCGCATCACGCCGCGCGCGCGGCCCAGTCGCGCCTCGAGCCGTTCGCGGTAGTCCCCGATGTCGACGAAGTCGTTCGCCGCGCCCGACGCCACCGCCGCCCACGCGACCGCCGGCGCGACCCACAGCAGCACTCGCGGATCGAACGGGAAGGGAATCAGGTAGTCGGCGCCGAACTGCACGTCGCGCAGTCCATAGAGCGCGGCGACGCTGTTCGGGACGTCTTCCTTGGCGAGGAGCGCGAGCGCGCGCGTCGCCGCCATCTTCATCTCCTCGTTGATCTCGGTGGCGCGAACGTCGAGCGCGCCGCGGAAGATGAACGGGAAGCCGAGGACGTTGTTGACCTGATTCGGGTAGTCGCTGCGGCCGGTGGCGATGATCGCGTCGTCGCGCACCTCGCGAATCTCTTCCGGCAGGATTTCGGGGACCGGGTTGGCGAGCGCCATGATGATCGGCTTCGGCCCCATCGACTTCGCCATCTCGCGCGTCATCGCCCCGGCCACCGACAGCCCGACGAATACGTCGGCCCCGTCGAGGGCGTCGGCGAGCGTCCGCGCGTTCGTCTCGAGCGCGAATCGCGCTTTGTACGGATCGGCCGCTTCGGGACGCCCGTTGTAGATCACGCCGTGGCGATCGCAGAGCATGATGTGGCCGCGCTGCACGCCGAGCCGAACGTAATGCTCAGCCGTGGAGATCGCGGCCGCGCCGGCGCCAGAAAAGACGACCCGGATGTCCTCGATCTTTTTCCCGACGATCTCGATCGCGTTGAGGAGCGCGGCGCCGGAGATGATCGCGGTGCCGTGCTGGTCGTCGTGGAACACGGGGATGCGCAGCGTTTTGCGCAGCGTCTCCTCGATGTAGAAGCAGTCGGGGGCGCGGATGTCCTCGAGGTTGATGCCGCCGACCGTCGGCTCGAGCAACTGGCAGAACTTGATGACGTCGTCGGGATTCTCCGAACCAACCTCGAGATCGAATACATCGAGGTCGGCGAACTGCTTGAAGAGATTCCCCTTGCCCTCCATGACCGGCTTGCCGGCGATGGCGCCGATGTTCCCGAGCCCGAGCACCGCCGTGCCGTTCGTGACGACCGCGACGAGGTTGCCCTTGGCCGTGTACGTGTACGCGAGGTCCTTGTCCCGCTCGATCTCGAGGCACGGCTCGGCCACGCCTGGAGAGTAGGCGAGCGACAAATCTCGCTGGTTGGCGAGCGGCTTCGTCGGGACGACCGCGATCTTGCCGGGTCGGCCGGTCGAATGGTAGTCGAGCGCGTCCTGGCGTTTCGTCATGAGGGACCCGAAAAATAGCGCTATTCGGGGCCGACGTCAGGATGATGAGGGGCCCTCGCGGCCCCGGCGTCAGACCTCCAGATGGTCATCGTGGCGCGCGAACATCACGTACAGCACCGGCATCAGGAAGACGCTGATCAAGAGCCGCGAGAAGAGCCCGCCGACGATCACCAGGGCGAACGGCTTCTGCGTGTCCGAGCCGACGCCGGTCGACAGCGCGGCGGGCAGCAGACCCAACGCGGCGACGAGTGCCGTCATCATGATCGGCCGGAGTCGGAGCATCGCCGCCTCGCGCGTGGCCTGCTCGATCTCCTGTCCGCCGAGCCGCAGCTCGTTGGCGTACGAGATGTAGACGACGGCCGTCTGCACCGACACGCCAAACAGAGCGAGGAAGCCGATCATGGACGACACCGAGAACGGCGTCCCGGTGACCAGCATCGCCAGCAATCCCCCGAGCGGCGCCGACAGGATCACGCCGACGACCGTGATCAGCGGGAACTTCACGTTCTTATATAAAATGAACAGAATCGCGAAGATCAGGATGATCGTCACGGGTAGCACCACGTTCATCTGCGCGCGTGACGCCGTGTATTCCTCGAACTCGCCACCCCAGCGAATGGTGTAGCCGATCGGCAGCTTCACCTGCTTGTCGACCGCCGCGCGCGCTTCCGCGACGGTGCTCGCCAGATCGCGGCCCTCTACGGAGTACTGGACGCCGATGTAGCGAGAGTTGTCCTGCCGGTAGATGAACGCGGCGCCGTTCGCGATCTGCACGTCCGCCACCTCGCGCAGGGGAACCTGGTTCCCGTCTGGCGTGGCGAGAAGGATGTTCCCGATCTGTTCCGGCGTGCCGCGATACTGCTCTTGCAGGCGGACGACCAGGTCGAACGTGCGCTCGCCTTGCACGACCTGAGTCGCCGCCACGCCGCCGACGGCCGCTTCGATCAATCCGTTCAACGCGTCGGCGCTCAGCCCGTACCGCGCCATCTTCGCGCGGTCGGCGGTGATGGTGAGACTCGGTTGACCCAACTCCTGCACCAGCGTCACGTGCTGGATGCCCGGAATCTTCTGGATCACCGCTTTGATCGCGCGCCCCTTTTCCTCGAGCAGGTTCAGGTCGGTGCCGAATACCTTGACGTCGAGCGACGCCTTCAGGCCGGTCAGCGCTTCGTCGACGGCGTCCTCGGCCGGCTGCGTGTAGTTGAACGTGATGCCAGGGAAGACGGCGAGCTTCTTCTGGATCGCTTCGATCAGCGCGTCCTTGGAGTGGTATTGGCCCTTCCACTCTCCATATGGCTTGAGCCCGACGTAGAACTCGGCGTTGAAGAATCCCGTCGGATCGGTGCCAGCGTCGTCGCGGCCGTGCTCTGAGGCGACGTCGGTGACCTCCGGGAAGCTTTGCAGGATGCGACGAACCTGCGGGACGATCGCCGACGACTCCTCGAACGAAATCGTGTACGGCATCGTCGCACGCACCCAGAGCGCGCCTTCGTCGAGCTTGGGCATGAACTCGCCGCCGCGAGTCCACGCGATCCCCACTGACACGGCGAACAACACCACGGACCCAACGACGGTGGCCATTCGATGCGCCAGACACCAGTCGAGTCCGCGCGCGTACTGCCGGCGGATCCACTCGAACGCGGGGTTCCTTCGCTCGCGGACGCCGCGCCGCAAGACGATGGCGCACAGCACCGGGATGACCGTCAGCGTGAGGAAGAGCGAGCCGAGCAGCGCGAAGATTGTGGTGTCGGCCATCGGCTTGAACAGCTTCCCCGATGGTCCCGTGAGGGCGTAGATCGGGAGGAATCCCGCCACGATCACGGCGATCGCGTAGACGATCGGCCGGTTCACCTCCGATGCCGCGTCGAACAGAACGTCCTTGAGCCGATACTCCGTCCCATGCCGCTCGGCGAGTTGCCGATAGATGTTCTCCACCATCACGACCGCGCCGTCGACGAGAATGCCGAAGTCGATCGCGCCGATGGAGAGCAGGTTCGCGGGAATGTTGCGAATGTCGAGGCACACGAACGCGATCAGCAACGCCAACGGCACCGTGACCGCGACGATCAGCCCGGATCGCACGTCGTAGAGAAAGAAGATCAGGACGACGACGACGAGCAGAATCCCCCGAATGAGATTGTCCGCGACGGTGCGCGTCGTGAGCGCAACGAGATCGCTCCGGTCGTAGTACGGCACGACCTTCACGTCCTTCGGGAGGACGTGGTCGTTCAGCTCGCGGGTCTTCTCCTCGACGCGCTTGAGGACCACCTGGGCCTGCTCGCCCGTGCGCATCAGGACGATCCCTTCGACGGCGTCGTCGGTCGTGTCGAACCCGAATTGCCCCAGCCGCGGCGCGTGGCCGATCTCCACCTTCGCAACGTCCTTCACGAGAATCGGAACGCTGTTCTTCACCGCGAGCACGATGTTGCCGATGTCCTCGAGCGTCACCACGCGCCCGAGGCCGCGCACGTAGAAGAACTGCCCGCCTTCCGAATAGAACCCTCCGCCGGCGTTGCTGTTGTTCGCGCCGAGCGCCGTCGCGACGTCGCTGACGGCGAGGCCCGCGCCGGCGAGCTTCGTCGGATCCACCAGCACCTGGTACTGCATCGTCTCGCCGCCGAGTGACGCGACGTCGGCGACGCCGGGCACGGCGCGATACGCCTTGTCGAGGACCCAGTCCTGCAGCACGTGCAGGTCCATCGCCGAGCGGTCGGAGCTCTTGATCACGTAGCGGTACACGAGACCCGACGGCGAGAACGGCGCCTCGATGTCGGCGCCGACGCCATCGGGCAGCCCCGCGCCGCTCAGCCGCTCGAAAACCTGCTGTCGCGCGAAATAGAGATCGGTGCCCTCGGCGAACGTGACGCGGAT
Source organism: uncultured Gemmatimonadaceae bacterium (assembly GCA_963757185.1). Taxonomy (GTDB): domain Bacteria; phylum Gemmatimonadota; class Gemmatimonadetes; order Gemmatimonadales; family Gemmatimonadaceae; genus JAQBQB01. The sequence goes on along the minus strand of CAVWQI010000009.1, from coordinate 122,781 downwards.
GCTCGACAGTCCGTAGAGCGACACGGACCGCATCACGATGAGATTCGGCAGCCCGTTGAGCTCCGTCTCGATCGGCACCGTGACGAGGCGCTCCACCTCCTCCGCGGCGTGCCCCGGCCACTGTGCCGTCAACTCCACCGCTGTCGGCGAGACGTCGGGATAGGCGTCGACGGGAAGTCGCTTGAGCGAGAAGATTCCGACGCCGATGATGGCGAGGGTGATCAGCGCGATGATGAGCGGTTGTCCGACGGACGCTTCGACGAGCTTTTGAATCGGTCCGCGCCGTGACTCGGCGCCGCCGACCGACCCGGGCGGGGGTTCGGTCGGCGGATGTGTCGGTGCCGGCGTGCTCACTGCGTCTCCGCGAATTCGAGGAAGAGCGCGCCCTCCGCCACGACCTGGTCTCCGTCAACCAGTCCGGAGGCGACCTCGTACGAGTCGCCGACGCGGTTGCCGAGCGTGATCTTACGCCGTGCGAACGAATTGCCAGGCGCCGTGACGAAGACGTATGGAAGATTCTCTTCGTCGCGCATCACCGCCGACACGGGAGCGAGGATGCCGCGGTGCTCGTTGGTCGACTTGATCTGGACCCGCACGAACATGTCGCGTCGGAGCGCGCGGTTGGCATTCGGAACGACAATGCGGACCTGCACCGCCTTCGTCCCCGGGTCGGCGAGCGACGCGATGTAGTCGACGCGCCCCGGCATCGGGCGCCGCGCATTGTCGGTGACGACGTCCACCGGTTGGCCGACCGCCACGTCCCCCAGATCGTTGGCATAGACGTTGGCCAGTACCCACACCGTCGAGAGATCGGCGATGGTGTAGCACGGCGTCGTGCCGGCCGCCAGCAGTTGTCCCTGCGAGATCAACTTCTCGACGATCGTGCCGTCGATCGGCGCGCGCACCACCGCGGCGATCGAGGTCTTCTTGCCGTCGCGCACCGCCTGGATCTGCTCTTCGTCCACGCCGAGCGATCGCATTCCCTCGATCGCCGCGCCGACGTCGGCGTCCGCCGACGCGAGGTCGGACTGCGCCTGCTCCAACTCGGTCCGCGCGAGCGCGTCGTTCTTGAAGAGCGCAGAGTCCTGCGCGTAGATGCGCTTGGCGTTGCGGAACGCCGTCTCGGCCTTTCGATAAGTCGCGACCGCCGTCGCGAAATCCGGCGAAGAGACGTCGGCGAGCGCGTCGCCCTTGTGCACGTACTCGCCGGGCTCGGCGATCACGTGAACCGCTGGACCGGAGACGGGAGACAGCACTTGCGTCGAGTGGTCGCCGTTGAACGCGACGTTGCCCGTCGCGTCGACCGTTGGGCGAAACGCCACGGTCTTCACGGTGACCAGATGGATACGCTGACGCTGGTCGGCGGTGACGGTGAGATTGCTCGGCTTGGGACCGAGCGACGTGTCGCCAAGTTGGCGGCCCGACGCGTCGTTCGAGGAGCAGGCGGCGGCGAATCCGCCGGCGAGCAGGCAAGCGGAAACGAATCCGCGATGGAGTCGAGTATTCATCGGATGACCGCCCCGTAGGCGGTGGTGCTGAGGCCGAGCGCGCGATCGAGATCGGCGCGGGCCGTGTTCGCCGCCGCGAGAGCGTCGGCGAGTTGGGCTTCAGCTTGCAAGAGAGCGGTTCGCGCGGTGATCACGTCGAGCGCGGACGAGCCGCCGAGGCCGTAGCTGGTGAACGACACGCGATACGCCTCGCGCGCAGCCGGAACGAGCTCGTCGCTCAGGAAGGTGACCTGGCGCATCGCCGTGCTCGCGTTGGCGTAGGCGGCGCGCACGTCCTGCGTGACTTGCGCGCGTGTGTCGCGGTACGTCGCGGCGAGCTCGGACTCCGTGTGTTGCGAGAGCGCGATGTCGCCGCGAGCGTGTTGCCAATAGAAAACGGGCAACGGGAGCGCGATGCCCGTCGTGAAGAGCGCCGACCCCGTGGTCGAGTAGTCTTTCGCCACGGCGAACGACAGGTCGGGAAGCCAAAACTCTTTCGCGAGCTTCGTCGTGGCGGACTGACCGAGCTGCTGCTGCTGGATCGCTTTGAGCTCCTGCCGATTCTCCAGGGCGATCTGTTCGAGCGTCGTTGAGTCGGGGAGCGCGGGCGGCAGCGCGAGCGTGTCGGTCGGAATGATCGGAGCGCCAACGATTCGTCCGAGCGTGCGGTTGAGCGAGGCCTGCGCGTTCAGCAGGTCGCGCTCGTTCGCGATGAGGTCGTTCTGCGACTGCGCGACCGTGACCTGCGCCTGAATGACGTCGAGCTTGGCGACCGTTCCCGCCTCGAAGCGCGCCTTCGTCCGCGTCAGAAAGTCCTGAGCGAGCTTCTGCGCGTCGAGCAGATTCTGCCGGTGAAGCAGCGCGACGAGCAGCGAGTCGTACGTGGCCGACGCCTCGAGCGCGATCGTCTGCTGCTGGAGCCGGAGATTCGCCTGCGAGTTTCCGATGTCGGCGAGGCCGATCTTGTTGTTGAGCCGGAACTTGTCGGGGAAGGGAATGGAAAGGCCGAGCGTGACGGGCCGCGACGGCGCGCCGTTGAACGCGAACGGGCTCGTCTCCTGATCGAACCCCGCGGTGAACTGCGGATCCGGAATCGCGACGGCCGTGACGCGCCGGGCCGCGGCTTCACGCGTCTGCTGGCGCGCGACCTCGATCTGCGCGTTGCCCGTCAGCGCGGCAGTGACGGCTTGCCGGCGCGACAGCCGTAGCGTGTCGGTCGATCGATCTTGATTTGCCCGCGTGGCACCGGCTTGTGCGGTGCAACGCGGAGCAGTGGCACTGGCCAATGCGGCCAGCGCACACACTCCAAATAAAAGGCGCATGTTGTCCCGGATTGTGATCTGAGGCTACTGCTACTGCGTCGAACTCAGACCAATCGGGGAGGTGCGCGCGGGTTGTCTTGGGAGAAACGGTCGGCTGCGACGACGCGGACGCGCGCCGTGGCGACGATGGTCGCGACTTCGGTCGAACGCGGCAGCGGCACACCAGCGGCCCGCGGCGTGCCGTGAATCGAACGCGCCTGGCATGACGCGCACGTAGCTTCGTCGTGCGCGTAGTGCAGCTTCACCCCGCCGCTCTCGACGTGCGCCCCCATCCCCGGCCGGCGGCCTTCGGCCAGCGGGGACAACGCCACAGCCACCTGCGCGATCAACGCCAAAAAGGCGATGACCAGCGTCAGAGGGTGCCGGCGTTTGGGTCGGTGTTGGAGCGGTGCGCGCATTCCTTGGAAGTAAAGCCTATTCCTGGACGAGTCGGGGCGCCAGACAGCCACAACCGTTTACGGCCCAATGCGTCCACTCGTTGGTACGCCGAAGCCACCCATATAGTTGCAAGACATGGGCTTTGGCATACAATTGCGCAGAATTTCCTCGCTCGATCTTGCCCTTCGCCGCTACATCGCGAGCCCGATCGCGAGGCGTGCCTTCATTGTCCCGCGGGCAATCGAAAAACGGCCAACTGCGGCTTCAGGCTCGCTGACAGAGCAACACCTCCCGGCGCCGCGAATTGGACGGACACCGTCGACGTTCCGGTCGGAGTGTTCAGCCGGAAATAGGCGCCGGTGCCCGGAACCATGGTGTGGTTGCTCGTGTCGCTCGAGATCAAAGCGATCGGGATCGGAAATGCGAGCGGGATTTGCGGGCCGGCCGACGTAGCGAACAACCTCGCCCAGAGCTGTCGCATGTTGCGCGTGACGAAGCGGTTGGCCGGCGGGGCCGTGTTGCGCGGCAAGCCCGGGAGGCTGTCCGTCACGAGCGCCAGACCAAAGTTTGCGAACAGCGTCGGAAACGACTGTCCCGATGCGCTCTCGATGTTCGCCACGCCGGTTGTGACGTTCTGGTCCAGTTTGCGGTAGAAACCGGCGGGCATCTGGTCGCCGAGCCACCGCATCAGCAGCCAATCGCCGCCGCGCCAAGAAAACCCGCCGTCCGAGTCGCTGTGCAGCGTGACGCTGGCAGTGTCCGGACGGAGCCCATACACGTACGAGTCGAACAGAAAATCTTGAACGAACCCTTGCGACGAGTCCGGAAAGATCTGCGCCGGGTTCGTGCGACACGCCGTGCCGGGGCACTTCTGCTCGTAGAACACCGAGCCCAATTCCTCGGCGACGATGCTGAGTCCCTCGTCCAGCCAACCGTACTCCGGGTTTCCCCCGTGAACGACGAAATGCTGCGAGAAGGAGATCAAGTGCTGCAGCTCGTGCATGAACGTCGCAGGCACGGTGAGTCCGAGATTCGATACGCTGTGCGCGCAGCTGACTGTGCCGGCAGGATCGGGGACGACGGAGTAGAAGACCTCGCCGTGGTTCGAATTCGTGTCCGTGGGCGACGCACCGAGGTCCAATTCGTCGAAAAAGCCCGCGATGAATCCGTTCGTCTGACAGTCGGATGCGTTCGTCAGCGCGTTCACTCGGGGCGACATCAACATGATGACGTGGCCATTCCCGTCGACGTCGGTCGGCGGTCCGAAGGCGGCCGTGTCGATCGGATAGAGCGTCTGATCGAACAAGACGCCGAACGCCTGTAACTGGTCAGGCGTGAACCCGCCGGAGGGCGCCAGCGTATCTACGTAGAGCAGCAGGTTCGTACCGACGAACACCAGCCGCGCGGTCGCGGTGCCGAAGCTCGTCCCGGCGGCGTTTGCTATGACCCGAAACGACCGCGTGCTCCCGAGCGAGGGAACGGTCGACTCGCGGGTCAAGGCCCGCTCGGACTGAATCGCGCGATCGGAAGCCGGCCTTGCCCAGGCGCCCGATGCGATGCGCGACGTCGCGGCTCGTCGCAGCGCCGCGTCAAAGGATCGCTGCGCGGCTCCGGTCGACGGAATCACGTCGAGACTGTTCGCCGAAGAAAATGCCATCGGCTGGCGCAGCCCGAGAATGTTCTGCGCAACATCTGCGCTTGCCGACGCGTTCGCGCTCAGACGGAAGGCGATGGGCGCGTTGGGCACGAGGCTGACGGCGAGCTGCGGAACGATCAGATAGCTCGCTCCGTTGCCGGCGAGCGTGAACGTCGTCCCGCCGTTGCTGCAGTCGACGCGCGCGGCCTGCGCGACTGCGAGCTGAAGCGTTCCGCTCGTGGCGCACGCAGATCCGCTGGAGGAAACCGGCGCGGTCACGTCGTGTCCGCAGGCCCCAGCCGCCGCCGCTCCGACGAGGAGGGTCAGATGCCGGAGGGCCGTCGTGTGAAGATTTCGTAACATCGAGGGGGATCGCGTCGAAAGTGGATGAATCAATCACAACACTGACACGCAAGAACCCGGCGCCCTCGACGAAGATCCACGAACGTCGGTCCCGCGCTCTGGGGCACCCAGCAGTAAGCCCCTTCGTTGTCGCGACATAGCCGCTCGTTAGGAATGCGCGGCCGGACGTTGAATCCAACGCGAGACTCCGCACCGAATCTCTAGCCTTAGCAACGAGGAGAGCCTCACCGCGCGACGATGGCGGCGAGGCTATGCGGTCGGCTTCTGTCGGAGTTTCGATGTCCAGACTGGCGGGTCGTCGTTGGTTGTTCGCTTTGGGTTTGCTGGTGATCCCGTGCGAATCCGCGCTCGCGGTTCGCCACTCGGCCCACGGAGGCGGAGTGTTCAACGCCGACGTCTCCGGCGTCGTCACCGACAGCACGAACGGGCGACCCCTCGCGTCGGCCGAGGTGAGCGTCGCGAACCAAGCCGGCGCGGTGATCGCCAACGCGACGGCGACCACGTTCGGCGCCTTCACCTTTCACAATCTGGCGCCCGGTTCGTATCTGGTCCGCGTCCGCCTGATCGGGTTCCGCGCCGAAGAAAAGCCATTGACGATCGGCCCCTCGGCCAACGCCACGCAGATCGTGAACTTTGCGTTGACCCCCATCGGGAAGACGCTGCAGGCCATGCAGGTGACCACCCAGCCTGTCGTGACGCTGGATTCGAGGACCGGGGATCAAGTCTTCAAACAGAACGCCTTTCACAGCGCACCCACGACGACGACGTCTCAAATCATCCAGCTATCCGTCGCCGGGGCCGCGCGCGGTCCCACGGGCGAGGTACACATCCGCGGCCAGCACGCCGAGTACACCTACTACGTGGACGGCGTGCCGGTGCCTGCGGGGATTTCGGGTTCCCTCAACGAGCTATTTGACCCGGACGTCGTGGATCACATCAACTTCCAAACCGGGGGATGGGACGCCGAGTATGGCGGGCGCATCGCCGCGGTCGTGAACGTCACGACCAAGATTCCCGTAGGCGGCGTTCAGGGAAATTTGAGCGCCTACGGCGGCGGCTATTCGGGATCGACGGTAGCGGGGCCGAACGGATCGAATGGGCAGTCGGCGCTGGTGAGCGACAACCATGGCCCGTGGGGATTCTTCGTCTCGGGCGCGCGACAGTTCAGCGACATGCGTCTGGAACCGCTCGTCATCGACCCGGTCACCAAGTTGATCAGCAATTTCCACAACAGCGGCACCGATCTTTACGGCTTCGGGAAACTCCAATACACGCCGAACACGCACGACGTCTTCATGCTCGAGGTGAATCTCTCCACCACGGAATTTGCCGTCCCGTTCGACTCCACGGGCGGTGCTTTCCAGAACGATCATCAGAACGACGCCAACAGCTTCGTGAATTTCGGTTGGCATCACCAGATCGGCGAGCCCGACTCGGCGGGTCAAACGCGGGGCGACGTCTTCGGTGCGCTCTTCTTCCGCCACTCGTCGCTGCGATACGATCCCGACCCCAACGACGACCCGGCGTTTCAGTTCTTTCCCGACACGACGCACTTCAACATCTCCGAGAACCGAAGCGCCAACATCTACGGCGTGAAGTTCGACTACACGCTCCGTCGAGGCCACGAGACCGAATTCAAGTTCGGGACGCTATCGTCGGTGACGACCGGCCACGAGGATTTCTCCACTTTCAATGCCACCTCGCTCGGGCCCCAGTCGAACGTCGCGTTGATCGGGAACGACCTCGGCTTCTACGGTCAAGCAGGATACTCGCCCACCGAGCGGCTGCAGATACGAGGCGGTCTCCGTTTCGATTCGCAATCAGCTCCGGATACACCGACTCAAAGCCAGGTCAGTCCCCGGATCAGGCTCAACTTTTATCCGTCCGCGCTGACGACGGCCTACCTGTACTACGGCCGCCTCTTCATGCCGACGAACATCGAGGACCTTCGCACCATCACCAGCGCTTCGCAGGGCGGCGCGGCCAACCAACCGACGCTTCCTGAACGCGACAACTTCTACGAGGCCGCCGTCATCCAGCGGTTCCCGAAAGCTGGCCTCGTGGCGAAGCTCTCCGTGTACCACAAGCAGAGCAATCCGGGCATCGACGACAATACCGTTCCCGGCTCCGCTATCGTGACCGACGTCAACATCGCACACGTTCGGGTGACCGGCATCGAAGGCGTTCTCGAGGCACAGCCCAAGGGCCCGTTCTCGGGTTACATCAACGCCGCGTTGAATCACGCCTACGGTTATGGAGCAATCACGGGCGGCTTCTTTCCGGCCGCGCCGCCGAGCGGAAACTTCGACCTCGACCACGACCAGCGGTTGTCGGTCGTGGCGGGCGCCACTTATGCGCCGAAACACCTGTTCGTGAACGGGCTTGTCATCTACGGGTCCGGTCTGACCAACGGCGTGGCTCCGGCTGACTGCCGCTGTTCCGTTGGCACCGGCCTGTTCGACTTCAATACGGGCACTCACGTCTCACCGAACACGATCTTTGACGCCGGGGCCGGCTACGCTGTGGTCGTCCGCGGGTCGGTATTCACACCTCAGCTCTACGTCGAGAACGTCTTCGACAGGAGCTACCTGCTCAAAGGGGCATTTTTCAGCGGCCCTTCGGTGGGTCGGCCGCGCAGCTTCCAGCTCAAGGTCAAAGCGACCTTCTGATCTGCGGAGACCGTCCGCCGTGATCTCGCTCCGGCGTCTGGCACGGTCGAACTCAGGTCACTGGTCTCTACGGTGAAAAAACCAGAGACCATGCCCCAGATACCACTCACCCAACCAAATCAGCCGAACGTTGAATTCCAGCGCGGTCGATCACGAACGCCCCGTAGCGTTTACGAGCCAGGGATACCGCCGAGCGATGCCGCCGGTCTTGCCTCCCTACTTCCACGGGGCTTCTGATGATTCGCAGGTACTTCCTCCACACGTTCTTTTTCGCCTGCTTCGCGATTCCGACCCGGGCGTCCATGGCGGCGTCCGTGCCAGACCTCGGCCGACATGTCGCGATCGCGAATGTCGACGTGACCGGCGTCGTCACCGACAGCACGAACGGCCAGCCGCTCGAATCGGCGGAGGTCACGATCGGCAACGCCGGCGGCGCCGTCGTCGCGAACACGACGACGAACACGTTCGGCGGATTCACGATCCACAACATCGGCGCTGGCGCCTACTCGATCTCCGTCCACCTCATCGGCTACCGACCGATCACGCAGCCGTTGTTGATTGCCGCGTCGGCGAGCGCGACGCAGCAACTGAAGTTCAATCTCACGCCGGTCGGACTGAACCTCGAAACGGTTCGCGTCGTCGCGCCGGCGACGGTCACGGTCGACACGCGCAGCGGCGATCAGGTGTTCAAGCAGAACGATTTCCACGGCGCGCCAACGGTTACGACGTCGCAGATCATTCAACAGTCGATCGCCGGAGCGGCGCGCGCGCCGACTGGCGAGGTGCACATCCGCGGACAGCACGCCGAGTACACGTACTACGTCGACGGCGTTCCGGTGCCGCCGGGAATCTCCGGGTCGATGAACGAGCTGTTCGATCCACAGGTCGTGAACCAGATCAACTTCCAGACCGGTGGGTGGGACGCGGAATACGGTGGACGGAACGCCGCGGTCGTGAACATCGCGACCAAGATCCCGTCGGGCGGCTTCCACGGCGCCTTCAGCGGCTACGGCGGGGGCTATTCGGGATCGACCGTCTCCGGACCCACGGGTTCGAATGGCCAGTCCGGCACGATCAGCGGCAACAGCGGCCCGTGGGGCTTCTTCCTCTCCGGCGCGCGCCAGTTCAGCAACATGCGTCTGGAACCCGTCGTCATCGATCCCGACACGAAGCTGATCAGCAACTTTCATAACGACGGCACCGACTACTACAGCTTCGGCAAGGTCCAATATTCTCCGAGTGCGCACGACGTGTTCACCCTCGAGGGAAATCTCTCGACGACCACGTTCGCCGTCCCCTACGACTCGAGCGGCGGCGCATTCCAAAACGACCATCAGAACGACGCGAACAGCTTCGTCAACCTCGGCTGGCATCATCAGGTGGGCGATCCGAACCAGGACGGCCAGACGCCGGGCGATTTCTTCGGCGGGCTTTTCTATCGGCATGCGTCGCTCCGCTACGACCCTGATGCGCGCGACGATCCGACCTTTCAGTTCTTTCCCGACACCAACTCCTACAACATCGCCGAGAATCGCTCGGCCAACATCTTCGGTCTCAAGGCCGACTATGCGTTCCGTCCGGGCCACGAGACGGAGCTCAAGTTCGGCACGTTGTCCACGCTGACCAACGGCCACGAGGACTTCTCGACCTTCAACGCCACGGCGACGGGTCCGCAGTCGAACGTAGACCTCAACGGCCACGACATCGGTGTGTACGGTCAGGCGTCGTATGCTCCCGTAGAATGGGTCGAGTTCCGCGGGGGGATACGCTACGACTCACACGCCGCGCCGGACACGCCGGTACAAAGCCAGGTGAGCCCGAGGTTCCGCGTGAACTTCTATCCCTCGAGCTCGACGACGGCCTATCTGTATTACGGGCGGCTCTTCATGCCCACCAACATCGAAGACCTTCGCACGATCACCAGCGCGTCGCAGGGAGGCCAAGCCGCGCTACCGACGCTTCCGGAACGCGATCATTTCTTCGAGGCGGGCCTCGTGCAGCGATTCCCCGAGGCAGGCCTCATCGCGAAACTCTCGGCGTACCACAAGGCGAGCAGTCCCGGCATCGACGACAACACAGTACCCGGCTCGGCCATCGTCACCGACGTCAATATCGAGAACGTGCGAATCACCGGCATCGAGGGCGTGCTCGAGGTGCGGCCGCGCGGACCGGTCTCCGGCTACATCAACGCCGCGCTGAACCACGCGTACGGCTACGGGACGATCACCGGCGGATTCTTCCCCTCCGAGCCGCCCAGCGGCTCATTCGATCTCGACCACGACCAGCGGCTTTCGATCGCCGCCAGCGCGACGTACTCGCCGAGCAACTTCTTCCTGAGCGGCACGGCGATCTATGGCTCGGGCCTGAGCAATGGACAGGATGCGAGCGACTGCAACTGCTCGATCGGCCAGGGCCTGTTCGATTTCAACTCGGGCATACACGTCGCACCGAGTACGATCGTCAATGCGGCGGCCGGGTATGCCGTGCGCGTCGGCGGCACGCAGTTCACACCGGAGTTGTACATCGACAACCTGTTCAACAAGAAGTATCTGCTGAAGGGCGCGTTCTTCAGTGGACCGTCCGTGGGCCGGCCCCGCAGCTTTCAATTGCGCCTGAAGGCAGCGTTCTGAGGAGCTACAGCCTCAGCAGTTGGTCGCGCAGCACGCGGCCGCGAATGCGACTCACCTGGTGCTGCGTGCCGCTGTGCGTGACCGCGACGTAGGTCCCTCCCGGCATCGGCGTGATCTTCTGGATCATGCCGATATTGAGGAGGGTTCCTCGCGAGATTCGAACGAACTGCGAGGGATCGAGCCTGATCTCGAGGTCCTTGAGTCGATAGGTGATCGTGAAGCGGTCGTTCTGCCGCGTGGCGAGGTGCAGCAACTCGCCATCGGCGATGATCGAGACGATCTGATCGACCGGGACGAGGTAGATGTCGTCACGCTTGCGAACCGGAATCCGCCGCAGCGCCGTCGGCGGCAGCGATGCGGCGTACTCCGTCGCGGCGGCGCGAAGCCGTTCGCCGTCCCCCGGGCGCAAGTCGGCCCGCTCGAGGCGCTCGATCGCCCGATTCACCGTGTTGCGCAGCCGCGCCGCATCCACGGGCTTCAGCAGGTAGTCCACGGCGTTCATCTCGAACGCTCGAACGGCGTATTCGTCGAACGCGGTGACGAACGCCACGAGCGGCAGCCGATCCTTCCGAATGAGCCGCACGACGCCGAGGCCGTCCACCTCCGGCATCTGGAGATCGATGAGCGCCAGATCGGGGCTGACCTGCTCGATGAGCTCCACGCACTCAGCGCCGCTCGCCGCTTCGCCGACAAGCTCGACGTCCTCGAAGTTGCGGAGGATGGACGTGAGGAATGAGCGCGCCGGACGCTCGTCGTCCGCAATGATGACGCGAAGTTGGCTCATCGACTCAGTCGCCGCGGCGGACCGGCGAGCGTACGCGTATGGGTGAGGGGCATCGCTCATGGGCAGAATAGGCGATCCCGCGTGCGACGCCATTTTTCCTAAGTGAATGGTCGGTTCGATCATACGGGCGGTCGTCATGAGTCCATGGTCGGATCAGCTGGCGACGGCCAACGCTCGATCGCCGACGAGCGGCAGGCAGAGCTCGACGGTGGTTCCACCGCCGACGGTCGGGCGAATCACCATCGCGGCGGACGCGCCGAAGTAGTGACGAAGACGGCTCTCGATGTTCTCCAGCCCCAAGCCGCTCTGCGACTCACGCGCGCCCCCATCCCGGCCGCTCCATCCGGATCCGGTGTCGGACACGATCAGCGTCAGGAAGGCATCCGCGTCCAACGGATCCGAGCGTCTCGCCAGCACCGTGACCCGCCCTCCGCCTCGCATCGGTGCAATCCCGTGCTTCACCGCGTTCTCGACGAGCGGTTGCAACAATAGCGGCGGGACTCGGGCGTGCCAGAGCTCCTCGGGGACGTCGATCGACACGACGAGACGCTCCTCGAATCGTTCGTGTTCGATCGCCAGATACGCTTCGACGATGTCGAGCTCGTCGCGCAGCGCGACGAAGCCTCCATCGGTCCGCCGCAGCACCTTGCGCAGCAAATTCGTGAGCTGGTACAGCGTCGCCAGCGCCCTGTTGGGCGCCGTCTGCATCAGATGGCCAAGCGTGTTTAGCGCGTTGAACAGGAAATGCGGATTGATCTGTGCCCGGAGAGCGCGGAGCTCGGCCTCCGCCGCCAACTGCCGCATCTCCTGCTCGCGCTGCTCCCGCGCCCGGCGGTCCGCATCGATTCGCAATTCGTCGATGCGGCGGCCGACCAGCGCCGCGACGGCGTCGAGCAGCAGGAAGTCGTCCGACAGGAGCGTGCGGCCCCCGCTCAACTCCGAAAGGTGAATCTCGAAAGTCGGGGCGAGGGCTGTCGGAACGACGATCAATGCGCCCGTGCGGTGAGGGTCGACCTCGATCGTCGCGTCCGCTGCGCGTTTCGAGGCCAATGGCCGCCAAGCGACTCCCGTGGCACCCAACGCGCCACCGAGCAACGCGCACGTCGCGTCGAGTGCTTCGTTCGGACTCCGAGACTCGCTCAGCGCTTTCGCCAGCTCGCCTCGGAACACGCGATAGTCCGGTCGCCGCAAGATCACCCGATCGACGAATCGGAAGATGCGCCGCTGGATGAATGGGTATGCGAGCGCGGTGACGATCCAGAGTCCGAGGAGCGCTCCAGTCGACCAGAGGTGCGAGCCATCACGTGCCAATTGGCGCGCCGCCAACGCGTGCGGATCGACGAGCGGTGCCGCGAACAGCGCGTACAGCAACGACACGAGACCCACGAGCGCCAACAAGGAAAGCGCGCGCTTGAGGAAGAGATCCGTGAACGCGAAGCGATAATCCTGATAGAGGATCGCCAGAACGAGCGGCAGTGACGCGTGGTGACCGATCAGCTCGACCAGCCACGGCCCCTGATCGGCCGCTCCCTGATTGCGACTCAGGTGCAGGGCCGAGACCGCGAAGGCTGCCAGTGCGACGGCGAGAATCGTCCGCTGAAAGCCCGGCCGGCGGCGCTCGGTGACCGCGAGCGCCACGAGCAACACGCCATAGGTGATCGTCAGGAGTAGAAGGCCGGCCGACGACGGCGTTTGTCCGCGGAGCGCGTCGGCGACATGCATGACCGCGGCGATGCCGCTCGCCGAGTACGCCACGCCGAGGAACCACTTGAAGTCGGCGCGCTGCGCTCGGCGCAGCGTCGAGTGGACCACGACGGCGGGCAGAAAGCCCAGCGCGCCGTACGCGATCGCCGCGACCCAGGTCAATTCGTAATTCGCGCCGAAGTCGCGCGCGGCGAAGACCACCATCGCGCCGACGTTCCAGATCACGCCGAGGAGCGCCGCGGCCAGCGGCACGCGATCGACGTTCTTTCGCTCGGCCGGCGCCGTGACGTTCGCCAACCGCCGTCGCGTCATGACGCCGAGCATCGCATAGAGCACGATGCCGGTGCCGAAGCCGACGAGGTGGACCAGAGCCGTGAGGTCGCGGGCGTTCATCCCGTACTGAAGTAGCATGGCGGGGACGATTTCTGAAAGGCGGCGGGCGGGCCCAGTACTACCCTTGAGCCAGCCGTCTGGGTCCCGCTTCGATTACCGGCCGTCGAGCGAGCGAGGTTGCAAAGCGACCGGCCGCGCGATGGCGACGATGATCGTCGCGCCGACGATGATCATGATCGCCGACAGTACCTGTCCCATGCTGAAAGGGCCCGCAACGAACCCGAGCTGTGAATCGGGTTGGCGCGTGAACTCGAGAGAGAATCGAATCGCGCCATAGCCGATGAGAAAAGCTCCCGCGAGGAGGCCGGGGCGGTACCAACCGGCCCGTGCGCTAGCGCGCTCGAGCCATCGCAGTACGACAAAGAGCAGGACCCCTTCGCACAGGCCTTCGTAGAGTTGAGACGGGTGCCGCGGAATCCCCTCGGGATCGGTGGGGAAAATCATCGCCCACGGCACGCTGGTCGGCCGGCCGTACAGTTCACCGTTGATAAAGTTGCCGATTCGGCCAAAGAAAAGTCCCGGCGTGCCCGCGAGTGCGAGCGTATCGGCGAGCGACCAGAAGGGAAGGTGACGCCTGATCGCGAAGACGACACAGGCCACCGTCATGCCCAGCACTGCGCCATGAAACGAAAGTCCGCCGTGCCACACGGCGAGCGCGTCGAGCGGATCAGCCGCGTAGTGGGGGCGGTCGTAGACCAGCACGTAGACGATCCGCGCACCGAGGAACATGCCGACGACGAGGTAACCCACGAGGGAATCGATCACCGACTCGTCGAACGGCATCATTCCACGGCGAACGCGCCGCTTGGCGATGGCGATGCCGACCGCGTAGCCGATGATGTACATGACGGCATACCACCGCAGCGCGAACGGCCCGATGCGAATGATTTCCGGAGAAATGCGTGGATAGGGGATCGTCACCGCGACTTGCGAGGATTGTGGTGGACGGCTGGACGGCGAAAGGCCCTGTGACGCATCCAGTCGTGCGCTGAATTGAACCAGTGGTTGGGTTTCGCGTTCCGAGAAGGGGGTGCGTAATACCCTTCGGCCATGCGCGCGGGTCCCGTCTTTCTCCTAGCGCTGTGCGCCGCGGCCGGCCGGCAAGGCGCGGCGCAAAGTTCGTACTACAACCTCGACGCCGGTCGCCCCGGGCGTGTCGAGGATGCGGAGCCAACGCCGCTCTACAGTCTCGATCTCGATCCGTCGTCGCTGCAGTACGAGCGACTGACGGGCGGCACCAGCCGCTTTCGTGCCGAACCGCGAGTGTCGTACGGCGCGTTTCCGTTCACAGAATTAGAAGTCCGAATTCCAATCATCGCCGTCGATCCGCCGCGCGCCTCGGGCGCGCGACTGACCACCGGACTGGGCGGCGTCGGCATTGGATTCCTCCACGCCTTCAACGTCGAGACGTCGAACGTTCCCGCCCTCGCGGTCTCGGGCGAGTGGCTCGCGCCGGCCGGCTCTCTCGCCGGCCCGGTAGGCTCATACTCGCTCAAGTTCCTGGCGACCAAGACCACGCCGATCGGCCGATGGCACTTCAACGCCGCCGGCGGCACGTACTCGGTTCGCTTGAGCGGTTCGCCCGCCGACACGAGTTGCAGCACGCAGGTATCCGTTCGGCTCGCCGGCTCGCCGTGCAGCCAGTTGCCCGGGGGGATCATCGACGCCCCCTGCTCCGTGACGACGGGCAATGCCACGGGCGCGTCCCGTTTTTGCATGCCGCCGGCCGAACAGATCGTCTCGACGCCGACCGTGCGGACGAGCCTCGCCGGCCAACACTGGTTTGCAGGCGTCGGCTACGATCACTCCTTCGCGCTCAGCTCGACGATGATCACGGCCGACGTGTTCGGCGAGCGCTTCGTGGGGTTGTATCCGCGTCCCGACGTATCGGTGGAAACCGGCGTGAGACGCCAGGTCACGCCGGTCATGGCCGTCGACGCGGGGGGCGCGTGGCACTTCCTCGGCGCACTCCGCTCGTTCTCCTTCACGTTCGGTGCGACCTACGAGCTGGCGACGCACCCGCTTGCCTGGCCGTGATCAGAAGAACGCTTCTCCTGGCATCGATCTCTCTGCTCGCGCTCTCCGCGTGCGCCCCGCCCGGAGCGCGGACGTACGAAGAATCGTATCTCGCGGCCGACTACAATTGGTCGTTCCGGCAGCATTTCCCGCAGGCGGACCACCTGTTCAACGGCTTCGACTACGGGCACGCCATTCTATATGAGACGCTGCTGACGCGGGCGGACGCCCCCCGGCGCCTCGAGTCGCGCGAGTTCGATTTCATCACGACCTCCGTGCTCCGCCATCCGCCGAGCGTGCCGCTCGAGGAAGCGGCGATTGGCCCGGATTACGTGAAATTCGTGCCCGAGGTCGCCGCGATGTTCGACTGGGCGCATGCGTTCCATCGTCAGCTCTACGACATCTGGGGCGGTTACGGGCTCACGTCGTGGCAGCGCGACTCGGCGGTGGCGCGCGCGCTGAAGTACTACTTGTCGCGAAAGGATCTGGCGTTCAGCACGCGTCCGAAGAGTATGGACCTGATGGAGGGCCAACGGTACTCGTTGGCCTTTCGACGGCAGGATCCGAAGTTCAACGGGCTGTTGTGGTCGTATCATTGGCTGCAGATGTCGCTCTATGACGCGCTCATCGAGGGTCGTTCTGAGCGTCAACTCCAGGCCGGTGTCGATGCCAAAGTCGCGGCGTTCTTTCGAATGGTCGACAGCGCCCCGGTGCGCATGCCGACGGAGATGCCGATGTCGCCGGGGTCGGCGCCGCTCTTCACCGCGCGATATCCGACAGCGGCGATCGTCTTCGACAACCTCCACTCGCTCCACGACGTCGTGTCGGACATTCTCGTGTCGAACACGGTGCCGCCCTCCCGCAAACGGGCGGCGATCCTGGCCGCGGCGGCGGCCTATCGCGACGATACGACCGGAGTCATCAGCGTCGACGAATGGCGCGAAATGGGGCGCATGATGGCGCCGCGAGTGCCGTAAGAGCAGGTCACAGGTCTCTGGTCTCCGGTCGCCGGAAACGGCGCGGAGCGCGAGCCGGCATCGGCCGGCTCGCGATCTTAGCGTCAGGCCAGGCTCACCGCACCGTGATCGTCGCAATGACCGGCATGTACGTGGTGCAGATGTCCTTTAACCACGTAGTCCGCGTGATCGCCGTGCGGCACGGCATCGTGTCCGCAGCCTGGGCCGTGCCGATGGGACTTCTCGTGACCGTCGCACTGGTGATCCGGCGTGCACGCCGCCGGGTTCGTGGCGCTCACGGCGATGCTGTGCTCCTCGACCTTCGACCCGATCTGGTGGTGAAGGTGCCCATCGTGAAGATAGTCCTGGTGACCGTCGTGCTTGATGCTGGCGTGGCCGCAATTCGGGCCGTGAACGTGGGGATGCGCGGTTCGCGCATGGTCGGGCTGCGTGTGCTCGGTTTGCGTCTGTGGGGACATGTGCCCTCCGGCTGGTGAGGCGTGGTTGGGCCGTTGTCGCCGCACGATGGATGCCGTGAATGGTCGGAGGCGTGTATGGAAACGCTAATGCGCCGAGCCTGATTCCAGCGCCGCGCGTCGGCTTCGGCGCGAATCTCAACTGCCTTGCTCCATTCATTCGTCGATCGCGTTGTCTCGTGCGTCCGATCGAACCATTCGCTTGTCCGGACCACTCGGCAAACTCTACCGGTTTGCGGTCTCCGGTCTCCGATCTCCGGGTCAACAAGCGGTCCGGAGACCGGAGACCGGAGGCCGGCGCCCTCCGCTACCGCAACACTTGGCCCAGCGAGTTCAGCCTGTTCGCCCAGTCCTCTTTCACTTTCGCCGCCTCCTCCTTGCTCCGCAGCTTCGCGTGGCTCAGCGCGACACAGCTTTTCGCATCACCCTTCGGAGTGAACCCAACGGCAACGATGCTTCCGTCGGCGAAGCCGAGTCTGATCGATTTGGGCGGAATCGACGTGCGAACCTTCACGCCGGGTTCATCGAGCCACCGACGGCGAACGGTTGGGTCGGCGAAGGCGTGATGCAGCGCGGCGATCGGAACGTTGAACGTCCGCGACTTGGTCGCCTCGTAGCTCCCGTCGCGCCGTTGGCCGCGCGCGCGCAAGCCTTTGATGCGCTCGTAGCCGACCGTCACCATTTGCGACCACCAGTCGCCTACTTTGTACTTCTTCTGAACCAGGTCGACGATCTCGCGATGCGGCATCTCCGCCGCGCCGTGAGAGTCGAGAGCTTTCACCCATCGGTCCCACTGGCAACCGGTCTTTTCTTTCACGACCACGTCGCTCATGCCGGCGAGCTTCGCGTAATCGACCGCGGCTGAGCTGGAGCGCGCAGTTTTCTTGGCTGTGCTTGAACGTGACGGCTTGGCGAGCAGCTTGGCGCGGGCGGCGGTGTAGGCTTCGCCGGTCTTCCGCATGCGAGCGCGCACGAGGCGCTTGAAATCTTTTTGGCTGGGCATCGTCTGGTCTCCTTTGGGTACACCACGGGCCACTCCCCAGCAGCGCACGCGGTGACGCAAAGGACCGACGAACGGATCCGGGAGTCTGCCCCCCTTTGCCTCGCATTCGACTCCGGCTGGGGCGGAGTCTCGAGAGGTTGGGCGCGGATCGGCGCCGAGTGGACATTGCAAAATCGGGTCGGCGGCGTCAAGACGTTCTGGGGTTGCCGGTCAGTCCGATGCGCGCCGGGCCCGCACGTTCCAGAGCGTCGCGATGACCAGGACGACGGCCCCGCCATAAATCATCTGCATCGCTGGGAATCCGTGGACGATGATGACGCCGGACGCGAGGGACACGGCACCGGCGATTCCAAGCAACAAGGGCCCGGCCTTACGATGCGCGCGCAGCCCGCGCCAGAACCCCCACAGCGCTATGAGCAGCGAGCCGAGCATGACGGGCCACAGTATCGCGTCCTTGCGAAGGAAGCCAAGCCCGAGGGCGGCGAGCGCACTGACGATGATCGGCGTCCCGGCACAGCAGAGCGCCGCGACAATGGCCGCCGCCACTCCGGCGCTGTCAGCGGCCCTCATGCGAAGGCCTCCTCGGGGCGCGGACACGAGTTCCATTCCACGTCAATCTATCGCGCGTGATCGGCGCCGGCGTGGACGCCAAAACCGACCCATCGCCGAGACCTCGACGCCGCTTTCGGCGTCGCGCCTGGCGCTCTACGTTGGTGCACCGCCCCCCAGCATACGAGAACGAGAATGGCCACGCGAGCGCAGCCCAACCAACTCCAGACCAACGCCCTGGGGCTCATCGGAATGGCGCTTTGGTTTGGGGTGATCGCGTTCGGCGTCGTCGTCTGGTTCGTTCATCGAGCCGGCAGGTTCCCGATCCGGCCGGCGCAGGCGCCGCTGACTTATGCGCAACTCGGCGTGTGCGTCGGCGCCGTCGTCTTCGCCCTTGCGATGCGCGGAGGGATCAGGCTGATGGGCGACGGTCCCGAGCGCAATTCAAAAATCCTCTCCGTGTGGGCGTGCGGAGAAGGAGCCGCTCTCTTCGGCGGAGTTCTGTTTCTCTTGAGCAACGAAACGCAGTCGTATGCACTGGGCCTGTTCTCGATGCTTACGACGTATGTCCTCGTCCCGCTCAGGCGTCCGACGTAGCG
Source organism: uncultured Gemmatimonadaceae bacterium (assembly GCA_963757185.1). Lineage (GTDB taxonomy): Bacteria > Gemmatimonadota > Gemmatimonadetes > Gemmatimonadales > Gemmatimonadaceae > JAQBQB01. Next base: position 103,816 of record CAVWQI010000009.1, on the reverse strand, counting down.
AGAAACCCGCTAGACCGGGGAACCCTATTGTCCTAGGCGCCCGGTCAACCAGCCGATCACGCCGCCCCCGATCGCCCCGAGAATCAGAATTGGTGCATACGCCTTCGTGATCACGGCGTCGGCGGCGCTGAGCAGCACGCCGACGACAACCCCGACGATCCACGGGGGCAGGCGCAGCGCGTCGACCTGAGGCGCTCCAACGGTCGCGCCGATCACGACACCGATCGCCAGACGATTGAGAAACGCGCCAAGCAGGGCCGCGCGCTTGTCGGGAAACGTCAGCGGCAGCATCGCCGCGGCGGACAGGGCGCCGTAGATCAAACCGGCAAATACGCCGAAAGTGAGCCGAGCCATGCCCGAATCTTCATCGTCGAGGTGCCGCGGACAAGCAGCGAAACAGAGGTCGCTCGGGAACTCGATTCCTCGGCGACCGACGCTTACTCTCCCCGAAGCGCGACGATCGGATCGACGCGGGCTGCCCGCCGCGCCGGCACGAGGCTCGCCACCACCGCGACGATCGCGAGGAGGCACGGCACGACAACGAACGTCGCTCCATCCGTCGCACTGGTCGCGAACAACAGCGAGCGGACGAGCCGCGATCCGAGCACGCCGGCCGCGAGGCCGGCGGCGACGCCAAACGCCACGAGTCCGAGCGCGTGCCGCATCACGAGCGCGATCACGTCCCTCGACGTGGCACCGACGGCGATGCGAACGCCCATTTCGCGCGTTCGCTGCGTCACGCCGTAAGCGATGATCCCGTACAGGCCGATCGCGGCCAACAACAGCGCGATCGCGCCGAACGCGCTCATGAGACTCATCACGAAGACGCGCGGATTCGTGAGCAGCGGCGCCAGTCCGGTCGGCGCCGCGTTCGGTTTGCCGAGGAAGTTGACCGCCGGCTCGACGTCGCGGACCGCGCGCTCGACTTGCGATGCCACAGTTGCCGTGCGCGGCGCGCGGACGACGAAGTTCATCCACGGCCAGACCTCGAGCGTGTACGGCAGAAAGATCTGCGCCGGTGGATCGGCCTCCGCCCCGAAGGCGCGATGGTCGGCGACGACGCCGACCACCGGCAGCGTGATCGGCTGACCAAAATCGGCCCGCGCCTGCGATTGACGGTGGACGGTGATTCTTTGACCGAGCGCGCTCGAGCCGGCCCAGAGCTTCTTCGCCAAATTCTCGGTGATCACGAATCCCGCCGGCGTGCGCATGTCCTCGTCGTTGAACGCTCGACCCGCGACAAGACGAACTTTCATCAGCGAGAAGTAGCCCGCCGACACCGGATGATAGAGCGCAGTCGGTGGCGCGACGGCGCTCGTTTGCCCTTCCGTCTCGATCTTCGCCGGAAGAAGCGCGCCCCCTGCCACCGCGCTTGCCTCGGCCGAAGGCACGGCGGCAGTCGCATCAAGGATTCGCTTGTAGAGCGCCGCGGCCTGGGCGGGCTCGTCGTAGCGGTGAGCCGGCGGTGAGATCGCGAACGAAACCACATCCGGATCGTAGCCAAGCGGAACGTCCGAGAGCCGACGCAGGCTTTGAATGAGCAAACCGGCGCCGATCAGGACCGCGATCGCGAGCGCGAGTTGGATCGTGGCGAGCGCATCGCGCGTTCGCCGTTCCGCCACTCCGTGCGCGAGCATCGTCGCTCCGCCGCGTAGTCGATCCACGAGCGTGCCGCGCTTCAGATGGAGCACGGGGAACGTTCCGACGAGCGCGGCGATGCCTATCACGAGCGCCAGCACGAACACGGCGGCGCGCCAGTCGACGTGAATGTCGCCGGCGAACGGAAACCGTTGCGCGGCGTAGGGACGAAGCGCGGCCACAGCCAGCGATCCAAGCCAGGTTCCGACGATCCCGGCCGCGATCGTGATCACGGCGACCTCGGTGAGCTGTCGCCGCACGAGTCGCCAGGTTCCGGCGCCGAGCGCGGCGCGTACGGCCATGTCGCGTTCTCCCACGCTCGCGCGAATGAGCAGGAGATTGGCGATGTTGGCGCAGGCGAGTCCCAGCATCAATGCGATGGCGCCGCCGATGAGCGTCAGCGTGGTCGACAAACTTCCGAACAGCTCATCCGGCAGACTTCGCAGCGACACCGACGTCCAGTGCGCCTGCTCCACCGGATAAGCCTCGGCGAGATGTCCCTGAAGCGCCTTCATGGCGGCGGTCACGCGCGTCGTGTCGGCGCGAGCGGCCAAGCGCACGAGGGCGCGGCTGTCGACGTGCAGGCCGCGCTTCGCCAATGCCGTGTGTGTCGATTGAAAAACGGCAATCGGTTGCCAGACGACCGGCGGGAGCCAGTTTCCTGTGCCGGCGAAGTTCGGATAGGCGAAGCCACGCGGCGCGACGCCGATGATCCTCGTCGGCACGCTGTCGATGCTGATTGTGGAGCCGAGCATGGACCGATCGCCGCCGAAGCGTCGCATGAAGTAGTCGTACGAGATCACGGCTACACGCGGAGAGCCGGGGGACTCGTCGTCGGCGGCAAAGAGACGCCCCATGAAGGGCCGCGTTCCCATGAGGTCGAAGAAGCCTGGCGTGACGAACGCGGCGATCTGCCGTTCCGGACCATCCGCGCCAGGTATCAGCACTCCGTCGCCGCGCACGAATGCGAGGCCCTCGATCGTGCCGCGCATCGTCGACGCTTGCGCCTGCCAATCGAGGAACGTCGGGTAGGAGGGCACGCGGAGCGACGCGTCGTCGCTCCGCTCGTAGATGGTCTGCAGGCGGTCGGCGGCCGGGTAGGGCAGACCCCGGACGAAGACTGCGTCGACGACGCTGAACAGGGCGGCCGCGCTTCCGATGGCGAGCGACAGCGTGACCACGGCGACGGTCGTGAACACCGGGGCTCGGCGGAGTGCGCGAAGGGTTTCTCGCAGATCGGTCGTCATGGTCACCGCGACAAGAAAGTGTCTCCCAGTAGATAATATTTTATCTCCTCGGCGTCAAGCGCCAGACCGCGCCGGCGGACTCGGGGATTGCCCCGCACGGCGGGACGCGTATTCTCTCGCGATGCGCTTCGCTCGTTTCGCCGCGGGCTTGTTGGCCGCTCACCTATCGACTCGCGCCGTCGTCGGCCAGAGTCCGCCGGCGGTTCCCGCCGAACGCCTCGCTGCTCGCGAATGGTTCCGCGATGCCAAGTTCGGGATGTTCGTCCACTGGGGCGTGTACAGCCAACTCGGCCAGGGCGAATGGGTGATGGAGAACCGTTCCATCCCCGTCGACACGTACGAGTGGCTCGCGTCGGCGTTCAACCCCGTGAAATTCGACGCGCGAGCGTGGGTGGCCACCGCCAAGGCTGCCGGCATCCGGTACATCACGATCACGGCGAGGCATCACGACGGCTTCTCGATGTTCGCCACGAAGGCGAATCGCTACAACATCGTCGACTGGACGCCGTTCGCCCGCGACCCGATGAAGGATCTCGCCGCCGAGTGCCGCGCGAACGGGATCAAACTCTTCTTCTACTACTCCCAACTCGACTGGCATCATCCCGACTACTGGCCGCGCGGGCGAACCGGGCATGCGACAGGGCGCGCCGAGGCAGGGGACTGGAATCGCTATCTCGACTTCATGGATGCGCAGCTCACCGAGTTGCTCACCAACTACGGGCCCATCGGCGGCATCTGGTTCGACGGCATGTGGGACAAGCCGGACGCCGACTGGCGGCTGGCGAAAACGTACGCGCTGATCCATCGGCTTCAGCCGGCTGCGCTCATCGTTCCCAACCACCACGAGGCACCCAAGGCCGACGAAGACGTTCAGACGTTCGAGCAGGATCTGCCCGGCGCGAACACCGCGGGATTCAACACGAGGGAGATCGGCGCGCTGCCGCTCGAGACGTCGCTCACCATGAACCAGTCGTGGGGGTTCAACATCACCGACAAGAAGTTCAAGTCGGTGAGGGAGCTGGTCGGCTATCTCGTGCGCGCGGCGGGCAACGACGGCAACCTGCTCCTCAACATCGGCCCGCGGCCGGACGGCACAATTCAGCCGGAGGCGATCGAGCGTCTCCGCGCGATCGGCGAGTGGCTCGGCACCTACGGACGCTCCATCTATGGAACGCGCGGCGGCCCGGTGAGTCCGCGCGCATGGGGTGCAACCACGCGGCGCGGCGACACGATCTTCGTTCACGTACTCGACTGGCCCGACCGCTCTCTTTCGCTTCCGGCACTCGGCGCGCATGTCGTTCGAGCGGCGATGCTGAAGGGCGGTCAACAGGTCGACGTCGCCGAGTCGCACGACAGCGTCACGCTGACGCTACCACCGTCCACACAAGATGAGCCGGATCGGGTCGTCGTCCTGATCACGAAGGCGAGTTCGTAGAATAGCAAAGCAGTTCGGACCCGCGCGTCGTAACTTCCCGACGGAGGCCCCGCTCGATGGACTATAGCAACCGTTTCATCGTCGAACCCGGATCGAAGGTTCGGCTGGACAAGATCGATTCCGGACTCGAGCACGGCCGCGACGGAAAGGCCGATGCGGCCGAGGAACTGGAGTCGGACAAGGCTCGCCTTCACGAACTGCAGGCGCTGCTCTACGCCGAGAACGCGCGCTCGCTCCTGGTCTGCCTGCAGGGCATGGACACCTCCGGGAAGGACGGAACGATCGCCCACATCTTCGGCGCGATGAACCCGCAGGGCTGCCGCGTGACCTCGTTCAAGACGCCGTCAGCGGAAGAGCTGTCGCACGATTTTCTGTGGCGCGTTCATCGCGCGACGCCGGCGAAGGGCGAGGTCGAGATCTTCAACCGATCGCACTACGAGGACGTGCTGGTCGTGCGCGTGCACAAGCTCGTGCCGAAATCGGTGTGGTCGGAGCGATACGATCAGATCAACGCGTTCGAGGAGGGCTCGCGGCGGCGGGAACGCGCATCCTCAAGTTCTTCCTGCACATCTCCAAGGAAGAGCAGTTGAGGCGCTTCAAGGATCGCCTCGACGATCCGGCGAAGCGATGGAAGATCAGCGAGGCGGACTACGCCGAACGCAAGCGTTGGGACGATTACATCGGCGCATACGACGACGCGCTCTCCCGGTGCAGCACCAAACACGCGCCGTGGTTCGTGATTCCGGCCGACCACAAGTGGTTCCGCAACTTCGCGATCGCTCGCATCGTGGTCGAGCAGCTGGAGGCGCTCGGCATGCGCTACCCGAAGCCGACGGTTGACCTGGATCGCATTCGCCGTGAATACCACGCGGCAAGAAAGCGCTGACCGATTTCACGGCGTGAGGTTCGCCTGTCGCTGCGTCGACTCGACGAAGCTGGCGATGTCGGCCCGCAGCTGCTTCGCCGACGTCTGGTTCAGATACGCCATGTGCCCGCTCTCGTAGTACTTGAACTGCACCCGATCCGCGTACGTCTTGTCGTATCCGAGATGGTGGAACGTGTACTCCGCGTTGGCGAACGGCGTCGCCATGTCGTAGTAGCCGGCGCCTACCATTACGTGCAGGTACGGGTTCTTCGCCATCGCGGTGCGCAGCGCATCCGACGTGCTCGGATACCCGCTCCCGAGGTTGCCCGCGGCGAGGATGCCCGAGTAGTCCCATCGGCCGGCATGACCGCCGGTGTAGTACTGGAGATCGGTCTTGTAATCCAGCTCGTTGTGGAGGAAGCGCATGTATGCCGACATGAACGCCCCCGACGGAGCGACGTCGGACGGGTCGTAGTCCTGGCGCTGGCTGGACGCGTTGCCGTTGAGACCGATCATGCGGCTGTCGTAGCGGCCGACCGTCTCGCGCTGGTCGCGCAGCAGCTCGGTCCGAAACACGCCGGGATCGACGCGCAGGTTGGTATTGAGGATGAATTGCGTCGACAGGCCAGTGAGCCTCGCCACTTGCTGCGCCGCCGCGTTCTTCTCGGCGGCGGTGAGCGTGTTGCCCTTGGCCAAAGCGCTGGCGTATTCGCCAAACGCGAACGTGCGTGACTGCTGAACCACTTGTTCGAGCGAGAGCTTCTGCGCGTCGGCGGGCAGCCGCTTGTGGTACCACGCCGTCGCCGTGTATGTCGGCAGGAAGCACTGGTACGGCAGGTCGTTCGCCGGCGCGGGCTGAATGAGCGCGAGATCCAGCACCGTCCCGAGCAGCATCACACCGTTCAATTCGATGCCCTCGGCGCTCTGCAGCTCGGACGAGAGTCCCGCGGACCGGAAGGTGCCGTAGCTCTCGCCGAACAGGAACTTGGGCGACCCCCAACGGTTGTACTTGTCGAGATAGTTCCGAATGAACTGACCGAACATCTTGAGATCGTTGCTCGCCCCGGTGAAGTCCGTCACCTTCGCGCCGGGCGCGGGCCGCGAGTAGCCGGTCATCATCGCGTCGACCTGCACGAGGTCCGTCGCGTCGAGCGGCGAGAACGGATTGTCGACCAGGTTGTACGGCGGGGCAGGCTCGGCACCGTTCGGCCCCATGTCCGGATGTTTAGGGCTCATCAATCCCATGCTCAGCCAGATGGACGCGGAGCCCGGGCCGCCATTGAAGAAGAAGGTGACCGGGCGCGTCGACGGATCCTCCTGGTCTCGCGTGTATGAGATGTAGAAGACCGTGCCTTGCGGCTTCCCATCGTCGTCCCGAACCACCATCGTGCCCGCGTTCGCGGTGTACGCGATCGCCTTGCCGTTGATGTTCGCGGTATGGTGCGTGGTCGAGACTCTCTCGAAAGCCGGGACGCCCGCCTCAACGGACTCCGGTGCGGCCGCGGCGCCGCCACGCCCTCCGGGAGCGTTGGGCCGCTGCTGCGCCGCGGCCGTCGCGGCGAGTGTGAGCGACGCGGCAATCCCGGCGAGCCAAAGGCGATGCACCATGACCAGTCTCCGTCGAATCGGTTGATGAGTCGTGATTCTTCCTCACGGATTATCGCACAAGGGGCCCCATCTGTTGAGGGCCAGCGCCGAAGGGACGAATCCACATGAGCGGCCGAGGCCGACGCCCCAACGGTTCCGCGGCTCGAGCGTACTATTGACAACCGCCGCGCGTCGTCTCATTATCTCCTAGAATTATAGGAGATACGCGGGCCGGCAGGCGGAGTCACGAGGGAGCCGGCGCCGACGAGGTTCACCGAGAGGCGTAGGAGGAACTGGATGCCGCCGACGTTCACCGACCGAGAGCTCGACGTGATGGCCATCCTGTGGGAGCGCGGACCATCGACGGTCGCCGAGGTACGGGCGCGACTGAGCGACGACCTGGCGCACAACACGGTGCTCACCGTCCTCACGGTCCTGGAAAACAAGGGCTACGTCACCCACACGGAAGAAGGGAAGGCGCACCGCTTTCAGGCGCGCGTCAAACAGGACGTCGCCGGCGCGACCGCGACGTCGCGCCTCGTCGAGAAACTTTTCGGCGGTTCGACGGAGCGGCTGCTCACACATCTAGTCACCGAACGGAGCGTCACGCCGGCCGAGTTGCGGCGTCTGCGCCGATTGCTGGACGACAAGCTCAAGGGGAGGGAGGCCGACAAATGATCGCCCCGTGGATGCTCTACTGCGTACTGTGCGCGCTCGGCCTGTCGCTTGCGGCCGTCGTCGCTGAGCAGACGTTGCTCGCCGGGCGCGTGCCCGTGCGGCACGTCTGGACGCTTGCCGTGCTGCTATCGCTCGTCGTGCCGGCCGTCGCGTATCGCGTCGCGTCGCGTCCCACGACGACCATTGCCGCCGTTGCCGACGATCAGGTGCTGGCGGCTCCCACACTCGCCGATTCGTTGGCCAACGCGTCTCCGGCGGTCGCGGTGCACGCTCGCCCGTCGACGCCGCGCTGGAATTGGCGTTCGGCGTTGACGCGCGCCGATGCGCCACTTGCCATCGCCTGGCTCACGCTTTCGTCGGCGCTCATCGCGCATTTCCTCTGTGGCACGCTCGCGCTCTCCTGGATGCGCCGCTGGTGGCGCCGCGACACGGTGCAGGGGATCGACGTGCTCGTTTCCGAGGCGACAGGCCCGGCGCTCGTCGGCGCGTTGTCGCCGGCCATCGTCGTCCCCGAGTGGACGCTCGCCATGGACGCGGCACAGGTGGAATTGATGCTGCGGCACGAGCAGGAACACCGGCGCGCGCGCGACGGCCAGTTGCTCACGCTCGCGCATTTCGCGCTGATCGCGATGCCGTGGAACGTCGCGCTCTGGTGGCAGCTCATGCGCCTGCGCGTCGCCGTCGAGTTGGATTGCGACGCGCGTGTCTTGCGCGACGCCGACGCGCGCTCCTATGGCGATCTGTTGCTGGAGGTGGCGCGTCCGCGACGCCGGCTCGCGCTCATGGGCGCTACCGCATTCGCCGAACGTGCATCGCAGCTCGAGCGCCGCATTCGCGCGATTGGACAACGGCGCGTCACCGCGTCACGCCGCGCCCTACTCGGCGCGGCCGCCGTAGGAATCGTCGTCGTGTCCGCGGCTTGGGTCGCGCCGCGGCCGCCGGCTCCGCCGCGGGCGTCGCATCCGACTGCGCCGGCGCCCGTCGCCAAGCCGGCGCCGCGCGATTCGTCCGTCGCTCCGACGATGGGACGCGCCGTGGCGGAAGTCTCGCCGGCGCCGACCAAAACCGCGGCGGTGGCCAGCGTGCCAACGAAACAACCGCTACCGTCGCGCGACGCGGCCGATTCCGCGCGCAATTCAGAGCTCGCCGCTTCGACAGCGAGGGTCGCCGACTCCGCCGCTCTCCCCGAGTCGCTGACTCGACGTCAGGTGACTGGACCGGTAGTGACGCGATCCGTCGGACTGGCGGAAGTCCCGGCTCAGGGGTCCGACTCGACCTTCGGCCGACTCTTCAACGGCATCACGCTCACGCAAGATCAGGAAACGAGAGCGCGGGAATTGATCGCTCAACTGGAAGCCGCGCAGGCTTTGCAGATGGCGAACATGATGCGCGCGCTGATCGCGGCCGCGCCTCTCAGGCAGGCGATCCAGACGCACGCGGATTCAACTCTCGAGAATTTGCTCACGAGTGAATCGGACAAAGCGCTGCTGCACAGCCGATTCCTTCCGCAGACGCCCGGAGGCCGTGGTCGATCCGGCGGCGGCGGCGGCGGTGGGCGAGGCGGCGCCGGCGCGGTGTCAGGTGTCTTTGTCGGCGACTCCATGTTCATCAGCGCGACAAGGGATTCACTGCGACAAGTGGCGGCAGGACTCGTAGTCGCAGGCGGCGGGCGTGGCGCGCGGGTCGGTGGTGGTGGCCGCGGAGCTGCGCCCGTCGTCGGCGGCGCCTTCATAGCCGGCGGCGGCCGGGGCGGCGCCCGCGGCGGCGGCGGGCTGACTGAGGTCAATGTGTCGGACGTCGTTTTCCGCCGTTACTTCGACGGCATCGAGCTGACGCCGCAGCAAGAAGGCGACGCGCGCACGATCCTCACCAAGATGCAGGCGGACATGCGCGCGGTGAACCCGCCGGTGCCGCCGACGATCATCGCGCGGCCGCCATTCTCGAATCAGGTGGTCATGTCGCCGGAGAGCGCGGCGGCGTTCGCGTCGCTCCTGTCGAACGACGCCGATCGTGCCACGCTCCAGTCGCACATCCGCGTGGAAGTCATCAGGACGATCGAGGCTCCGCCGAGATAGGCAACGACGATGCGACGCCGCGTTTTATTTCCTCTTGGTCTCAGCGCGGCGCTCGCTTTCGTCGGCGCCGGTGCGCTCCACGCGCAGGTCGACGTCATCCGCGGCCGAGTGACGTCGACCGGTGCGGACGGAGCGGCGATCGCCAACGCGTCGGTCACCGCGACGTCGCTCAACGGCAACGTCAACCGAAGCGCGAAGACCGACAAGGACGGCCGCTACACGGTCACGTTCCCCGAAGCCGAGGGCGACTACTTCGTCACATTCGTCGCGCTGGGGTATTCGCCGCGGCGCATCGAGGTCAAGCGAACCGCGGATCAGGACATTCTGCTCGGCGACGCGCGCCTCACGCCGATCGGCGCGGTGCTCGACACGGTGGTCACGACGGGCCAGCGGAACCGCAACCGTCCGGTTCGCGGCGCGACGTCTCCCGACATAAGCGGCACCGAAAAGTCGATCACGCCGGGGCTCGTACCGCCCGACCAGGTGGGAGACCTGGCCGCGATGGCCGCGACGCTCCCGGGCGTGTTGTTCATCCAAGGTGTGAACGGCGATCCGTCGGGCATCTCGGTGCTCGGGCTCGACCAGGATCAGAACAACACGTCGCTCAATGGGCTCAACAGCAACGCATCGGACATTCCGCGCGACGCGAACGTCTCCGTCAGTCTCGCGACGTCGCCGTACGACGTGTCGCAGGGACAGTTCAGCGGTGGGCGGATCAACATCCGGACGTCCCCCGGCTCCAACTACATCAATCGTGGGTCGAGCGTCCTGTTCAACGCGCCGCAACTGGAGTGGACCGACCGTACCGGGCGCGCCCTCGGCCAGCAGTACACGAACGCCAACATCGGCGGCGGCATGTCGGGGCCGTTCGCGCTGGACAAGGCCTTCTATAGTATGGCCTACCAGATAGGGCGAAGAGGGAACGACCTCCACACCCTGCTCAACACCGACTCGCTCGGTCTCGAGGCCGATGGCATCGCCGCGGACTCGCTCGATCACCTGCTCTCGATTCTCAACGGAGTACAAGTCCCGACGACGGTGCGCGGTTTCCCCAGCGACCGGCTCAACGATCAGGGGCTCGTCCTCGGCAGTTTCGACCTCACCCCGCCGTCGTCCACGAGCGGCCAGGCGTACAACCTCACGTTCCAGGGCGCGTGGAACCGCTCGTCGCCTGCGTCACCGCTCGCGACGATGCTCCCAGCTGCCAGTTTCAATTCGACGTCATGGCAGGGCGCGGTGCAGGCTCACCACAGCGGCTTCTACGGCTTCGGCCTTCTGAGCGAGACCGCGCTCGGCTACAGCGCTTCGCGGCGCTACCTCACGCCGTACCTCGATCTGTCGAGCGGCAACGTGATCGTGAATTCCACGTTCCCGGACGGCTCGAGCGGCGTGCAGTCGATCGTCTTCGGCGGCACATCGGCGAGCACGAGCACGACGAACAACTCGGTCGACCTCACGAACCAGCTGTCGTGGTTCAGCGCGAACAACAAGCACCGTGTGAAGGTGACGAGCGAAGTGCGGCGCGACGGCTACGCGATCGACCAGGCGACCAACGCGCTCGGCACGTTCACCTTCAACTCGCTGTCGGATCTCGAGGCGAATCGGCCGGCGTCGTACACGCGCCAACTGACGCCGACTCGCGCGAGCGGCGGCGAATGGATCGGCGGCTTCTCGCTCGGCGATTCCTACCGCCGAAACCCCGACTTGCAGATCGTCTACGGAGCGCGCGTCGACGCGAACCGGTACGAACAGGTGCCGACGTTGAACTCCGATCTCCTGACCACCCTCGACGTTCGGAACGACCACGTGCCCAACGGCGTCTACGTCAGCCCGCGCGTCGGCTTCTCGTGGACGTACGGTACGGCGCCGCAGATCGGAGCCTTCGAAGGCGCCGCACGCCTTCCGCGCGCCGTAGTGCGCGGCGGAATCGGCATCTTTCAGAATTCGTTGAACGCGTCGCTGCCTAGTCAGGCGTTCGTGAACTCGGGGTTACAGGGCGGACAGCAGCAGGTGACGTGCGTCGGCGACGCGACGCCGGTTCCGGACTGGCACGCGTACGCCAATGATCCGTCCGCGATTCCAAGCCAGTGTCTGGACGGGCGCGTCGGCACGCCGTTCGCCAACGCCGGCTCGAACGTGACGCTGTTCGCGCCGAACTACGCGTCGCAGCGAAGCCTTCGGTCGACGCTGCAGTGGGCGGGGGCGGTGCTCGACAACCGCCTGTTGGCGACGGTCACCGCGACCTACTCGCGGAACATGAATCAGCCCGGATTCGTCGACCTGAACGTCACGCCCGCGGCGCGCTTCACGCTGCCGGGCGAGGACGACCGTCCGGTATTCGTCGACGCGGCCAACATCGTGACGACCACGGGCGCGATCGCGCCGAGCGACGGACACGAAACCGATGAGTTCAATCGGGTGACCGAGCTTCGCTCGAACCTCACGTCGACGAGCCGGCAGCTCACGATCTCGGTCTCGCCCTCGACCGTGAACTCGCAGTACACGTGGGGATTGAGTTACACGCTCAACAGCGTGCGCGACAACGTGAGCGGTTTCACCAGCACGGTCGCGAATCCCTTCGACGAGTCGGGCGGCCGCTCGTCGGCCGACTGGCGCCATCAGGTGGTCGTGAGCGTCGGCGCCAACGTGCTCGACGTCGTGCGCGTGAACTGGAACCAGCGATTCCTGTCGGGGATGCCGTTCACACCGATGGTCGCCAGCGACGTGAACGGCGACGGCTACGCCAACGACCGCGCATTCATCGTCGATCCGGCCCACGCGACCGGCGCCGACGCGTCGCTCGGCTCGGGAATGGCCGCGCTGCTCGGATCGTCGTCGCAACGCGTGCGGGCGTGTCTCGACAAGCAGCTCGGTGATCTCGCTGCGCGAAACAGCTGCGAGGGTCCGTGGACGTCGACGGCGTTCATGACCATCGCGCTGAACCCCGTGCGCATTCGCCTGCCGCAGCGCGCGACGTTGTCTTTCGCGATCGGCAACCCGCTCGGCGCCGCGGACTATCTGCTGCACGGCGAGAGTCACACACACGGTTGGGGCCAGGCGGCGTTGCCGGATCCGCGGCTGCTGTTCGTCCGCGGCTTCGACCCGCAGTCGTTGGCGTACACGTACGAAGTCAATCAGCGCTTCGGCAACACGAGCCAGGCGGCGAGCGCGATTCGGAACCCGGTGACGATCACGGCGGCGCTCAGAGTCGACGTCGGGCCGCCGCGCGAGCGGCAGGCGCTCACGCAGACGCTGGATCGCGGACGTAGCTCCGGGGGGACGAAGGTGCCGGAGGCGATGCTGCGACTCGCGTACAACTCGGGCGGCATCATGAACCCAATGGACGTGATCCTGCGGGACGCGGTGACGCTGAAGCTCACAACCGACCAGGCCGACAGCATCGCGACGATGAACCGTCGATATGTCATTCAGCTGGACTCGATCTGGACACCGGTCACCAGGTACTACGCGACGCTGCCGGAGGTCTACGATCAGGGCGACGCGTACGACCGCTACCGTCGTGCGCGCGAGGCGTCGGTCGACGTGCTCGTTGGGATCGTGCCGTCGGTGAAATCGCTGCTCACGGCCGAGCAGCGGCGCAAGCTGCCGGATCTCATCTCGGCGTATCTCGACTTGCGGTATCTGGCCGCGGTGCGTTCGGGAACGTCGGGGACGCCGGGAGGCGTGTTCACTCCGGGCAGCGGCACGACGGGCGTTCCCGGACTCGGAGGGAGGACGGGGGGATGAGGATGGTCGACCACAAACTTCTGGACGGAGGCGCGGTGAGAGTGAACGCATGTCTATGCGCGTTCGTGTGTGTGATCGCGACCGGCGGACGCGCGTCCGGCCAGCGGCCGCCGCCGATTCGGCCGATCGGGCCAATCACGCACGTGTCGAGCGAGCCGCTGTCGAGCATCGCTTCGGCGATGCGGCTGTCCGACGGGCGCGTGTTCGTCAACGACATCGTCGCTCGCAAGGTCGTGCTGTTCGATTCAACGTTGGGGACCGCGCGCATGGTCACCGACTCGGCGAGCGTCACCGCGACGGCGTACGGCTTCGGGGCCGGCGCGCTGATTCCGTTTCACGGGGATACCGCGCTGTTTCTCGATCCGCAATCGAGCTCGATGCCGGTGCTGAGTCCGGCCGGCCGCATCGCGCGGGTCATGGCCACGCCGCGACCGAACAACCGCCCCGTCTCGGTCGGGAGCCTCTATTTCACTCCGGGCTTCGACGCGGCGGGCAGGCTGTTGTACTACCTGGCGCAAAGCATGACCGTGTCGCGGGAAACGCAGCCGCCAAGCGCCACGACGACGAAGATCGTCGACTCGGCGTTGATCGTGCGATACGACTTCGCCACCCGCGTGTACGACACCGTCGCGACGATCCGAATGCCAAAATCGCGGCAGACCATCAGGACCGACGAGAACGGCCGAATCAATTCGATGCGCAGCATCACGGCCGACCCGCTTCCCGTGCTCGACGACTGGGTGGTGCGCGCGGACGGCTCGCTTGTCATCGTGCGCGGTCGGGACTTTCACGTCGACTGGATGGACACGACGGGCAAGTGGTCGTCGGCGCCGAAGATGGCGTTCGACTGGCAACACCTCGACGACACGCAAAAGCAGGTGCTGATCGACTCGGCCGCGGCGGCGAACAAGGCGCGGCTCGACTCGATGATCGCGGGGACGAGCAGCGGCAGCCTGGGTGGTGGCGTCGCGGTCGGTCGCGGCGGTGGAGGCGGCGGCGAAGGAGTTCCGCCGCAACGCCCGCCGCCGGTGTTCGACGATCCGAAGATCGAGCCGAACGAAGTCTCCGACTATCGGCCGCCGTTCCCGCACGCCGCGACGCGGGTCGACGCCGACGGCAACCTCTGGATTCGCACGACGACGATGGTGAACGGGCAACCGGTCTACGATCTCGTCAATCGACGCGGCGAGTTGTTCGATCGAGTTCAACTGCCGCCATTTCGGACGATCGCCGGATTCGGACCGGGCGTCGTGTACATGGCGGTCAAGGACGCGGGTGGCGTGGTGCATTTGGAAGCGGCGTCCATCGCGAGAGGCGGTCTCGGTAAATAGCGAGGGTTCTCATGACAATCCGACCAGTGTTGGCTCTGGCGGCAGCCGCGGTCGCGGCAGCATCGGCGAGTGCCCAACAAGCTCCGGCCGTGCGACCGCTTGGGCCGATCACGCGTGTTTCGACCCAACCGATGGCGAGCGTCTCGGCGGCGATACCGCTTTCCGACGGCCACGTCTACGTCAACGACGTCGTCTCGCGGCGAGTCTTGCTGTTCGATTCGGCGCTCGCGACGGCGAAGGTCGTCGCCGACTCGACGGCCGTCACGTCCAAGGCGTACGGGGCGCGACCCGGTGCGCTGTTCGCGTATCGCGCCGACACCGCGATCCTCACCGATCCGGCGTCGGGGTCGATGCCGGTACTCGGCCCGACGGGAACGATCGCCCGCGTGATGGCCGCGCCGACCGTGGCCGGTCCCATCGGGCTCAATCTCGGCAACCCGTTCTACCCGCCGGGGTTCGACGCCCAAGGGCGTCTCGTGACGCAGTTGCCGACGCTCGTCCGCTTTGCCGATCAGCCTCCGGGTAAGGCATCGGAGCAGCAAACGACGATGGATTCATCGTTCGTCGTTCGCATGGATCTCGCGGCGCGCGCACTCGATACGGTTGCGCCGTTCAAGACCGTCAAGATCAATCAAGTGATCGGGCGCGATGAGGACGGGCGCATGACGTCCATGAAGATCACGCCCGACATCCTACCGGTGGTCGACGACTGGACGGTTTGCAGCGACGGAACCATCGCCATCGTCCGCGGGCGCGACTATCACGTCGACTGGCTCAGCGCCGATGGGAAATGGCGGTCGACGGCCAAGATGCCGTTCGAATGGCAGCATCTCGACGACGCGCAGAAGACGGCGCTCATCGACTCGGCGCTGGCCGGGATCAAGGCGCGGCGCGATTCGATGGACGCGATCATCGCGAGTCGCGGCGCCATTCCCGCCGGCGCCGTGGGCGGACGCGGAGAGATCGTCGTTGCTGTCGGAGGGCGCGGACGAGGTGCTGGTGACGGGAGCGGGGCGCCGCCGCCGCAACTCATCGACGGCAGGCCGGCACTCGCGGACCTTCCGGACTACAGGCCTGCGTTCCTCCGAGGATCCACGCGGTCGGACGCGGAGGGAAATCTCTGGATTCGCACGACGACGCTGGCGAAAGGACAGCCCGTGTACGACGTGGTGAACAGGCAGGGCACGATCGTCGATCGCGTTCAGCTTCCGCCGTTCCGCACGATCGCGGGCTTCGGTCCGGGCGCGGTGTACATGGCGGTGAAGGATTCGGCGGGAACCGTCCACCTGGAGAGGGCTCGAATCAAGTAGAGCGAGCGTCGAACAGCTCCAGAATCACGCCGCGCAGGACGGACGCGACCGCGGGGTCTTTCGCGAGCCGATCGACGTCGAGGCCGCGCCGCGGGAGGTCGATCACGATCGTCGCGCGCGGCACGACTACGGCGCTCATCGTCGTGAGGACCTCGACGATCTGTGGATGCGCGAACTGTGACGCCGCCGACGGACACACCAAGCCGACGCGCTTGTCCACCAACTCACCGCTGCCCACGACCCAGTCCAGCGCGTTCTTGAAAGCGCCCGGTATGCCGTGCGCGTATTCCGGGCTCGAAAAAAGAACGGCGTCGGCAGCGGCGAGCGCCGCGCGCCAGCGCGCGACCGCCGGCGGAACCGCTGTCTCGTTCTCCTCGACATCCGGGCTGAAGGGGGGCAACGCGGCAAGCTCCGTGTATGGCGTCACCTCGATCCCGCTCGGTGCGACCCGCGACACGGCGGCGAGGAGCGTCGAGTTGGTCGATCCGGTGCGCAGGCTGCCGGAGATCGTTAGAAGCCGAGGCATGACAGCTCGCGCTGTTACCGTAGCGCGGCGGGCGTTTCGCGCGGCTGGCTGTCGAAGACCAGAAGGTCGTAGTTGCCGGGTGCAAATCCGAGCATCCGCATCAGCAGCGACACTTGCCCACGATGGTGGGCGGCGTGGATCACGGCGTGCTCGAGTAGCCCGTACATTGGAATCGAGTGCTTCGGTCCGGCGCCGAACGCGAATTCTATTTCGCGGGACAGCTGGTCTTCGGTCTGCCGCGCGAGAAACGCACGCATGTCGCGCTCGACGCGATTCCAAGTCTCGACGACCGAGTCCAGCGACGGATAATTCTCCGCCTTGAGCCGTTCGCCGCGCGGCGGCCCGCCGCAGCGATCCAGCCATCCCCATTCGGCGCTCAAGATGTGAACGAGCGTATTGCGAATCGAACCGTAGCTGCCCGCGACGCTCTGCGTGAACTGCTCCGGCGTCAGCTGCGAAACGGCCTCCAGGAGCCGTCGATTCGCCCAGTAGTGGTAGTCGTAAAGGCGTTCGAGATCGATCAGGCGCATGTCGGGTGGACAGGTGGACGGTTGGACAGGTGAACGGCTCGACAGCGGCGCCGGCCCTCCATATTGTAGCCGCGTTCCGGCGCCACAAGCGGTCATCCTCTCTGGGACACGACTTGGCAATCACCATTCTGCGGCTCGGGTCCCCGAGGAGCACAGGCGAGGGCATTCGACTTGGTACCGTGCGCCGTCCACCGCGCGGCGTGCCCAAATCGGATTTCGCCAAGCGCGACTTTTATGACGTCTGGCTCCCGGCGCTCTCGCCGAGCCAGAAGCTCGTCACGTTCGCGCTCAACTCGCGCGACGACAAGACGTGGCGGGTGTTCGAGCGCAAGTTCAGGACGGAGATGCGAGCACCCGAAGCCGCGCGGCTGCTCGACCTACTCGCCGCGCTCTCGCACCAGACCACCTTCTCGCTCGGCTGCTACTGCGAGAGCGAGGATCGCTGCCACCGCTCGATCCTCCGAGCGCTCCTTTCGGAGCGCGGCGCCGACCTGTCGGAAGCGCGACGCTAGAGATCCAGTCGATACCCCATCCGCCGCACCGTGTGCAACGCGTTGCGAAGGCCGATCGGCCGCGCTCGAAGCGCGCGAACGCCGCGGCAGCGACCAGACTCGACTGCATTTGGTGTAGGCCGTCCGGCCTCCTCATGGCGGCGCACTATCGCGAGGCGGGGCCGTCGTGACGTGGTTGTGACGCGGAAGCCGATGCGTCGCGCAGGGAGAGTTGCACGTTTCCCGGACTCTCACCAACCGCGACATGCGTCTCACCGCCGCCGCAGCGCTCCTCGTCGCCGCATCGCATTTCCTGTCGGCCCAAACTCCGTCGAACCGGGGTGAGCGACCGGCGCTCGTCGTCTTCATCGCCGTCGACCAGCTTCGCGGCGACTACCTCGACCGATTCTCGTCGCAGCTCACGGGCGGCCTCGCAAGGTTCCGAAATCAGTCGGCGTTCTTCCCACACGCTTGGCAGGATCACTCGATCACCGAGACGGCGCCGGGGCACGCGACGATGTTGTCGGGACGCGAGCCGGTGCATACCGAGATCGTCTCCAACAACCGCGGCGTACCGGACGAGCTGTCGCCGCTGATCGGATCGAGGGCAACCGGCGCCTCGCCGCGGCGCTTCGTCGGCACGACACTCTACGATTGGTTGCGCGTTCGTGATACCGCGGTGCGCGTGCTCTCCGTTTCGCGCAAGGACCGCGGCGCGATCCTCACCGTCGGCCGCGCGCGCGGCTACGTCTATTGGTTTTCCGATGGCCGATTCACGACGAGCCGCTACTACGCCGACACGCTCCCGTCGTGGGTCACGGCTTTCGACGACTCGATCCACCTCGAGCGGCTCGCCGGAAAGAAGTGGGACCTTCTGCTGCCGGCGAATCAGTATCCCGAGCCGGACTCCGTCTGGGTCGAGAACGCGGGGACCGATTTCGTGTTTCCGCACGTGCTGCCCCCGGCCGGGCAAATCGCCGCGAAGCTGCAGTCGTATCCACAAATGGACTCCGTGACGCTCGCCTTCGCGCTCGAAGGCGTGAGACGCACCGGTATTGGCAAGCGCGCACTCGCCTCGTCGTCCGCCGGGACGATGCCGGACTTGCTCGCCATATCGCTGTCGACGACCGATGCCGTCGGCCACGCGTTCGGGCCGGACTCGCGCGAGATCCACGATCAGGTGTTGCGCGTCGATCGCTGGCTCGGCGATTTCATGCGCGAGCTCGAGCGGCATATTCCGTCGGCGCGAATCGTTTACGCGCTCACGGGCGACCACGGCGTCTCCTCGCTGCCCGAGCTCGAGGTGCCCAGGACGGGACACGGCGGCCGGATCTGGATCGGCGACATCGGAACGGCGGCGGAGCAGACGTTCGAGGCGCGCTATGCGACCGAGTTCGGGATCGACTTCGACAACGGGCTGATGTTCGGCGACGTCGCGGCGTTGCGTGCACGGGGCGTCAACACGGACAGCCTCGCGTCGGCGATGGTCGCGGAAGGGATGAAGCGCGCCGGCGTTCGCGCCGGCTTCACGGCGGCCACGCTCGCATCGTCGTCGGACAGCGCGGCAATCCGCTGGCGACGCAGCCTTCCTGCGTCCCTCCAGTATTTGGCCGTGTTCGCGACGGCGTCCGGATTCATCTGGTCGCCGGGAAAGGCGACGGCCGAGCACGCCACCCCCAACGCGATGACGCTCTCCGTCCCGATCTCGTTCATCGGCGCGGCGATTCCGATCGGAAGGCACGAGCGGTTGGTTCGCACCGTCGACATCGCCCCGACGCTGGCGGCACTGATCGGCGTGAAACCGACCGAGCGACTCGACGGCTCGCCGATCGCCGAAGTTCTCGGACGTACGGTGAGGGCGATCGGACAGCGATAGCCGCGCGCGTCGAAACGAACGATGAGACGAGTGAAATCGTGACGGCGGCGTGACGAACTGTCACACCGCCGTCGACTTTCGCCGATACCGTGCAGCCGTCGATTCACCTCCAACTCCAGCCCTTACACGAGCCTCAATGACCGTGCCCACTCGTCTGCTCGCCGCCGCCTCTGTGACATTCGCTGCCGCTGTCGCCATCTCCTGCGGATCCGACTCGACGGGGCCCACGGTCGATCCGAACGGCGTGGCACTTTCGTTCGTGGTGCTCGGCTGCAACCGGGTCGCGGCGCCCGAATCGCTCGGCGTCGTCAGCACGGCAAACGTCGCCGAATTGAACCGGACGTTCGCCGATGTCGCGGCGATCAACCCGAAGCCCAACTTCTTGTTCTTCGACGGCGATATGGTGTTCGGCTACACCAATGACAGCACCGCGCTCGATCGCGAACTCAAAGGTTGGATATCCCTGTACCAGGCCTCTCCTTTGCCGGCCTCCGGCATCGAGCTGATTACCATCCCCGGCAATCACGAGACCGACAATCTTGCCAAGATCGCGTACCCGCCCGGCGAACGCGTTTGGCTGCGCGACATGGCGGCCTACATCACCCGCGGCGGCAATGGTCCGGGTGCCGGCGGCGCCGACGCGTTGCAGACCGACCAGAGCAAGCTGAGCTACTCCTTCGATTTCAAGGACACGCACTTCCTGGCGCTCAACAGCGACCCGGTCGGAAAGGATTGGCATGTTCCCAATGCGTGGGTCGCCAGCGACCTCGCCGCAGCGCGCGCCAAGGGCGCGAAGCACATCTTCGTCGTCGCGCACAAGCCTTCGTACCCGTACCCGACCGTGCCGACCGACGGCCTGGTCATGGACCAGCCGGCGCGCGATGCGTTCTGGACGTCGCTCGTGAACAATCAGGTCGAGGCCACGTTCTCGGCCCACAACCACGTGTATTACCGCAGCCAGCCGACCGGAAAGACGTGGATGATCATTGCGGGCAACGGCGGCACACCGATCGACGCAACGGCGGACGTGACGCTCGCTTCGACGGGAACCTACTTCGGGTATACGCTCGTTACTGTGCTGAACAACGGTCGTGTTTTCTCAAAGAGCTACGGGCGCGACGTGCCCGCCGCGACGTACACGCAGGCGCCCGCCGGCGCGACGACCCTGCGCGATTCGGTCGAGATCACTTGGAAGTAATCGCATGACGGGAGGCCGGGAGTCCTCCCGGGGGGCAAACCGCCGCGGCGCATGGATGGCCGCGGCGGTTCTCGCGTTCGGCGGTGTTGGCTTCGTCGCCCGTCACGAATCGCGGCACCCGCTCGCCGGCGACGACGTGCGCCGTTTGGTGCTGGCGCAAGCCGATTCTCTGGACGGATCACTCGCGGCGTTGCGCGACGTGCTGTCCACTGAGGAAGACTCGCCGACAAGCGATGGGCCGCCGCCCGCGGTTCGCCTCGCCTTTCGTCGGGCCCGTGCCCAATACAAGCACCTCGAGGGGGTCGTCGAGTTTTACGCCCCCGCTCTTGCGGCCGCGTTCAACTCTCGGCGGCAGGAGGTGGACGACGACGATGCCCCGCCTCCATCGCTCCTCGCGCCGAGTGGTTTTCCCGCGCTCGAAAACCTGCTATGGCCCGGCGAGGCGTCGGCGCGGAGGCGAGCATTCTCCGACAGCGCGCGCTCTCTCGTCGACGCGATGCGGCCGCTGATCGGCCGGGTTCGCGGGTTGGCGTCGGGAATTCAGCCGACCGACGGTCAGGTCATCGAATTGACGCGACTCGAACTCGTTCGCGTCTCGACGCTCGGCATCGCGGGCTTCGACGCGCCGCGCTCAAAGGACGCGATGTTGGAGTGCGCGGAAGCGCTGGATGGCATCAGGCAGACGTATATGGTGGTCGGTGCGCGCTGGCCCGGGGCCTCGGCTCAACGCAATCGGCTTGACGGCACGCTGTCGGCGGCCTCGGGCTATCTGCGGGCGAACGCCAACTTCGTGAACTTCGACCGACTGGCCTTTCTCGTTGGCTACGCCAACGCGTCGGCTGTCGCACTCGATTCGCTTCGCCTGGCCGCTCGGGCCGTGGCGATCACCATGCCGCGCGGGCTGCGGGCTATCGCGGTGTCGCCCTATTCGGCGGGAGCATTCGACGGGCGCGCGTACGCGCCGCGTAGCGCGCCGCGCGAGTCGCCGGCCCTGCTCGAGTTGGGCGAACGTCTCTTCAGCGATCCGCGACTCTCGGGACCACGCACGCGAAGCTGCGCTTCGTGTCACGTTCCATCGCGAGCGTTCACCGACGGCCGGGCGACGCCTGCCGCTTTGGTGCCGGGCATGCGGGTGCCGCGGAATACGCCGACGTTGATCAACGTCGGCCTTCAGCCGGCGCAGTTCGCCGACGAGCGGGCGGTGTCTCTCGAGGATCAGGTCGTCGAGGTACTGCGGAGTCGCGCCGAAATGGGGAGCTCGATCGACACCGCGGCGGCGCGCGTCGGAGCGGATCGCGACTACCGCGCGCGCTTCTCGCACGCCTTCGGCGACCGTGGAGACGACGGCGCAAGTGTTACGCCGCAGAGACTTCGACAGGCGCTCGCAGCGTATGAGCGATCGCTCATCGCGATGAGCTCGCGCTTCGATCGCGCGGTCCGGGGAGATACGTCGGCGATCACGGGCGACGAGCGTCGCGGATTCAACCTATTCATGGGGAAAGCGGGGTGCGGCTCGTGTCACTTCGCGCCGCTTTTCGGGGGTGTCGCGCCGCCCCTGTACGTCGCATCGGACGTCGAGGTCATCGGTACGCCGGCCTTACCCAAAGCCATGGCGTTCGACGCGGACTCCGGTCGCGGGGCGATCGACCACCGCGCCGATCACATTCGTGCCTTCAAGGTCCCGTCGCTCCGCAACGTGGCCATCACCGCTCCGTACATGCACAACGGGACCTTCCTCACGCTTCGCCAGGTCATGGACTTCTATGAGGGTGGGGGTGCCCATGGCCGCCTGCCAAACCAGACCCTCGCCACAGATTCATTACATCTGACCCCGTCCGAGCGAAATGCCGTCATCGCCTTCTTGCAGACGCTCACCGATTCGAGCGTTCGGCCCGACCGTGTTAAGATGAATGTCCCGGGTAACCACACGTCTCCTTGAGAGGTTGGACGCCATGCCGAATGCGATCATGCATTTCGAGATTCCCGCCGACGACGTCGAGCGCGCGAAGACGTTCTACAAAAAGGTGTTCGGTTGGAAGTTCGAGTCGTACCCGGCGGGGCCGGGCGAGGACGAGTACTTCATGGTCATGGCGAAGGACGGCGACAATGGAATCAACGGCGGGCTGATGAAACGGAAGATGCCCGGACAGCCGTTCGCGAACTACGTCACCGTGGACTCGATCGATCAGATGCTGGCGGCGGCGAATGCGAGCGGCGCGCGGACGGCGCTGCCGAAGCAGGAGATCGGCGGAGGGATGGGGTGGATCGCGGCGTTCCTCGATCCGGAGAACAATCTGATCGGCCTCCACCAGATCGGGCCAAAAGCTCAGCGTCCCGCGGCTGCGAAGCCGGCACCCGCCGCGAAGAAGGCGTCCGTCGCGAAAGCAGCACCTGTCGCGAAGAAGAGCGCGCGCAAAGTGGCGAAGGCCGCGGCGAAAAAGCCCGTCAAGCGAGCGAAGAAGTCGGGCAAGAAGCGACGTTAGCTGTCAGGCGGCTGACAGACACCGCGGTACAAAGGGATCTTCATGATCCCTGAATAAGAATGTTGCAGCGGCCGCGTCATCGTGACGCGGCCGTTGCATCGAGAGGCCTTCTCGTTGCCGCGCCGTCACACGGCGCGGATAAGCTCGGCGACTCCCACCCGCACTCAAATCGTGCGCGCCGAGCGCAAGGAGACTTTCTCAGATGAATCGCCCGTGGTGGCAGGTCCGTTCCTCCGGCCGGAGCAACGTCATCGTCGCGGTGTGCGGCGCCCTCGCGAGCCTCGCCGCTGGTGGATCCGCGGCGGCGCAGGGCAACAGCGATTTCTTCAAGCCGGGGAACCTCGTCGTGTCGCGCAGCGTGTTCAGCATGAACCCGGCGTTCCCGGCGTATCCCTTCGTGTGGAACCAGGACGTCGTCGACGCGAGCTTCGGCATCACGTCGCGCATTCTGCTCGACCAGTTGACGACGGCCGGCGCGCTCCTGAACACGCTCGAGGTGCCCAACAGCAGCCAACAGGGCGTGCCTCCGACGAAAGACCAGATGGTGACGAGCTTCTCGTCCAAGTCCGAGCTGGCGCTCAATCTGTCGACCGATGGCGAGCTCCTGACGTTCATGGGATATCTCGCGCCGATCGATGCGACGGACGTCTCGAACACCAATACGCCGCTCGCGTTCGACCCGACGAATCCCGTGACCGGGTTCGCCTACCGCGTCGTGGCGCAGGTGGACGCGAAAGGAAAGTTCCACTTCACGAAGACCAACGCCTACAGCGGCAACAACGGCCGCGCGGTGATTCTGCACAACACCGACGGTTCGAACGTGTACTTCACCGCGGGCAACGCCGGCAATGGTTCGAATCCCCAACCGGCGGAGATCGTCCTCGGTGCGGGCACCCAGTTCATTCCCGCCGAAGTGAAGGCGCTCGTCGCGCAGGATCCCGACCTCCCGACGCCGCTCGGGAGCTTCAGCGTGACCCGACTCGGCGCCAAGGCCGACAAGGTCGGCAAGGACGACAACTACCGCGGGCTGACCGTCTTCGACGACGTCGTGTATCTGACGAAGGGGAGCGGCAGCAACGGGGTGAACACCGTCTACTTCATCGACACCTCGTCTCAGGGCGCGTGTCCGAACGGCGTCGGGTTGCCGCAGCCAGGCGCATCGCTCCCGATCGCGCCGCTCGCTTACGATCCCTCCCAGGTCGCGACGTCAGGCCTGCCGAGCAACATATGCATCCTGAAAGGATTTCCGAGCGTGCTCAACTCCACCCTCAAGAAGAAGACGACCGCGTATCCGTTCGGGCTGTGGTTTGCCAACGCGACCACCCTGTACGTGGCAGACGAAGGCGACGGTGACGTGGCCGACGCGAATGTTGGGATGCCTTCCGGGCTGCAGAAGTGGGTTCTCCAGAACGGTGCTTGGAACCGAGTCTATACGCTGCAGACAGGCCTTGGCCTCGGCTCTACCTACACGTTCCCGGGCAGCCAGAACTACCCTACGGGAATCAACCCGGCCACGGGCGCGGATTGGGCTCCCGTGACCGACGGCCTTCGAAACATCACCGGCCGAGTGAATGACGATGGCACGGTGACCCTTTGGGGCGTCACTTCCACCGCCAGCGGCAACGGCGACCCCGGCGCTGACCCGAACAAGCTGGTCATGATCACGGACATGCTCGCGAACACGAGTACGACCGTCGCGGCGGGCGAGAGCTTCGTCACCGTTCGCGCGGCGGCCCTCGGCGAAGTGTTGCGCGGCGTGTCATTCACGCCGGGGACTCCCGCGCCGTAGCCCGGTAGCGGAGCGCGATCGAAGAGCGGACCAGCGGAGCGATCGCGCGTCCGCTCCTGACGGTGGGTTTCGTAAGCCCACATAATTCGGCACGCGTTCCGGTCGCCGACCCACCGTCAAACCCCCGCCCTCATGTTCGCACTGTTGTTTGCCGTCGCGCTCGCCACGGACAGCACGGTCTATCCCGTCCTGAACCACGATCGCTCGGCCGGCTCGATGGTCGTCGTGCGGCGCGGCGATTCCGTCACCGTGCGATGGATATTCACCGACCGTAATCGCGGCACGCGGCTCGAGACCCGCTACGTCCTCCGCGACGGGCACCTCGTGTTCTCCGAAAACCGCCCGATCCTCGCCGACGATCGGAGCGGGGAACCGACGTCGCGCCTCGAGGTCGTCGGCGACTCGATCCGCCGGTGGACTCCCGCGCGTACGAGGACCGAAGCCTATCAGCCAGACGTCTACTATGGCTCGACCTCTACGCCGTTCGACGAAGTGGCGCTCGCGCGGTTTCTCCTGCGGCGCCCCGACCACACGACAAAGCTGCCGGGCCCGACGTCGCCCGCGATGCGTCTCGAGATCGTGAAGGAGACCACCGTCCAGACGAACCACGGCAAAGAGCGAGCGCGGCTCGTTGCTCTCTATCGAGGAACGACCGACACCCCGGAGACGGTCTGGCTCGACGGCAACGACGATTTGCTCGCGACCGAAGTCGGCTGGTTCATCACCGTTAAACCTGGCGCCGAGGCGGCGCTGCCGGCGCTCCGTAGAATCGAAACTGAATTTCGCGACGCGAAGGCCGAGGCGATGAATCGCCGGCTGGTGAAAGCGACGGCGGGAACGATCGCCATCGTCCACGGCGACGTCTTCGACAGTGAGCGCGGCGTCGTGCGGCCACGAACCACCGTCGTCGTGCGGGGCGATCGAATCGTGGCCGTTGGACCCGACGATTCCGTGAGCGTTCCCGCGGGCGCCACGATCATCGACGCCGCCGAAAAGACCGTGATGCCCGGGCTCTGGGAAATGCACAACCACATGCAGCTGTTCAGCGAATCGTTGGGCAGCCCGATGCAACTGTCGTATGGCATCACGACGGCGCGCGATCTCGCCTCGGACATCGACGTCGCGACCTCGCAGCGGGATCGGGCCGAGCGCGGGCTGATCGCCGCGCCGCACACGATTCTCGCCGGCTTCATGGAAGGTCCGGGCAAGTGGGCAGGCCCGACGGCCACGATCGTTCGCACCGAGGACGAAGCTCGCCGTTGGGTCGCGGCGTACGACTCGATGGGGTACAAGCAGATCAAGGTCTACAACCTCGTTCATCCCGACTTGATCCCGACGATCGTCGCCGAGGCACACCGTCGAGGGATGCGCGTGAGCGGACACATTCCGCGAGGGCTGAGCGTGCCCGCCGCCATCGAGCTCGGCTTCGACGAGGTGAACCACGCGGCATTCCTGTTCTCGACCTTCTATCAGGATTCGTTGTACATGCCGACGATGCGTGCGTATTCGCTCGTCGCCACCACGGTTGCGCCCAACATCGATGTGGACGGCGCGCCGATGACGGCGCTGATCGCCGATCTCAAGCGCCACAACACAGTGATCGACGGGACGTTCAGCGTGTGGGTGATCGGGGTGGGGACGGGTGTGGCGCAGGCGGTCGGCGCCGGGATCCCGTCCAACGTGCAGAAGGCCGACTCGAACTACATGCGACTTCTGCGCCGCCTGTACGACGGCGGAGTCACGCTAGTGGCGGGGACGGACGCGTTCGGGAGCTCGTCGTACAACACGGAGCTCGAGCTGTACGAGAAGGCGGGCATCCCGGCGTCCGCGGTTCTCCAGATCGCGACGATCGGTTCGGCGCGCGTGATGAAGCAGGATCG
Source organism: uncultured Gemmatimonadaceae bacterium (assembly GCA_963757185.1). Taxonomy (GTDB): domain Bacteria; phylum Gemmatimonadota; class Gemmatimonadetes; order Gemmatimonadales; family Gemmatimonadaceae; genus JAQBQB01. The sequence continues at coordinate 77,130 of CAVWQI010000009.1, read as the reverse complement.
CGATTACGGAAGTTTGGCCGTCGGGAAGGTAGCCGACGTCATCATCGTGGGCGGCAAGCCCGCCGAGCACGTGGCCGATCTGCGAAAAGTCGAGCAGGTGTTTCGCGCGGGACGATTGTACGACGTCCACGATCTCAAGGTCGCGACGGGGCTCGTCGCTCCGAACTAGCGTAGAACTTTTTGTCATCTCCATGACAGCTACGGCGACAGAATTTATCGCCGGGCGTCGCGCTCGCCGGTTCGCAACTTGCTAATTCGGCCGGCATGATTTCGTCCTCGATGCGGCGGCAACTCGTCTCAATCTGGCTTGGGGTCGTGTGCGTTCCGCGCCTTGCGGCCGCCCAAACCCCGATGCCCCACGACAGCGTACACGCGGCGAAGACGCTCTTCACTTCCCGCGATGCACTGCTTGCCGCCGGATTCGTCGGCCTCACTATCGCGATGTTTCCGATCGACAAGTCGGTCGCGGGGCGGCTTCAGAATCAGAACACGCAGGCCGACGCCTTCCTCCGAAATGCCTCCACCGACGTCCGGATGCTCGGCGACCCCGGAACGACGATCATCGCCGTGTCGATGTACGGCGTCGGCCGGATAGCAGGATGGAAGAATGTGGCAGACTTCGGTCTCCATGGCCTCGAGGCGATCGCGGTCGCGGGCGCGACGACGACCATCCTCAAGGGTTTCGCCGGACGGGCACGGCCATTCGTGTCCACGGACACGAATCCAACAGACTTTCATTTCGGCCGAGGGTTCAGCAAGGGGAACTATCAGTCGTTCCCCTCTGGCCACACGACCGCCGCGTTCGCGCTGGCGTCGACGGTGACCAGCGAGTCGCAACGTTGGTGGCCGCATCAAACCTGGATCGTCGCGCCGCTGACCTACGGTACCGCGACGCTGGTCGGGTTGTCGCGGATGTACAACAACGCGCATTGGGCGAGCGACGTCGCCCTCGGCGCGGCGATCGGCACTTTCGGCGGCATCAAGATCGTGCGCTACAACCACGGTCATTCGGGCAACTTCATCGACCGGTTCTTTCTGGGGACCCTGGCTCAGACCGGACCGAACGGCGACACGCGCGTGGGGCTCTCGTTCGAGTACTGAGTGACCCGCTCTCTGCGGGGGTCGTCCTCGACATGGATGAGTTTCTTCCCCGCCATCTGGGCGAACTACCAATCATACGTCGGCGTCTTCGGGGTCATCGGAGTCGCCCCGCTCGTCGTCGCGGCGCTCGGATTTGTTTCGTTTGGCGCACCTGCGGCACTCGCGAACGACCGACCCGCCGCAGGCGCGATATCGGCGGGCGATGATCGGCGCAACATCGCGATCGTCGCGCTATGCATTGTCGCGGTGGCCGCCATGTACGTCTACGTTCTGGCGGTGGGCGACGATCTCGTGGGGATCGACTACGCAACCCTGACGGCACACCGGTTCGTCGACATTCCCATCGTGCCGGAGAGCGGCCGCTTCTTTCCGCTCGCCCTGCAGGAATACAACCTGATCAACCTGATCGGGCGAACGGCCACCGTATACTACGCCTTCGCCGGCCTCGAGCTGACGCTCTTGCTCGTCCTGACGTACCGTCTGCTCGACGGCGTCCGCGCGCCAATCCGCGCCGTTGCTATTGCGTGGTTGCTGTCGCTGCCGGGATTTGAACTGTGCTTTCAGGGGCACATGTATCCGGAGCGCGACGTGATGCTCTGTCTGGTCGCGTGGCTCGTTTGCCATCGTCTCGCCGAGCGTCTCGAGAGTCCCTGGCCGGCGCTCGGGGCGCTTGTCGCGGCGCAATACGCGCTCTACCTAAAAGAGACCACGTTCCTCCTCATCGGAGGGTTTGCCGCCGCGCGTCTGCTCATCTCGTGGCGGCGAGAAGTGTTCGGCCGTGGGCGCGGCGGACGGCGCCTTGGGGAGTTCGTCGCGGCCCACTGGCTCGACATCGGCCTCTTGGCGCTCTGCTGCACCTATCTCGTTCTATACGCGGTTGTGATTTTGCCTCACGTTGCCGACGCGTACGGATCGCGCAACGGAATTCTCGCGACTGCGACGGCGTATGCCTTTCCCGATCCTCTCGTCGTGCTGTTTGGTCTCGCGGTCGTCGTTCGCGTGGCGAAAGCGCTTGCCGGAGCCATGTCGCTCGATCTGTTCTGGGACGCGGCGGCGATTGGCGCGCTGATATTCCTCGCGGGCTACGTCAAGCTCGGGATGTATCGCGACTACTACGCTGCGCCGGCAGATTTGGTCGCCGTGATGTACCTCGCCCGGCTCGTACCGACGTCGTTTCGACTCAGACGAGCGGTCGTGGCAACGGCGTGTCTCGCCGCGATCGCGGCGATCGTCATCAACGTGGGCGCAGTCGCCCAACGCCTGTTGGATCGAAAAGTGTTCGTGGCCGAGACCCGAGCGCTGGTGGCCGAGTTGTCGTCGCGAGTGTCGAGCGAGCGGCTCACGACGTTGTTTTTTCCGCAACCCGGCACGTTTCAGATCATGGAACTCGGCGCCTATTTGCAGTATAGGGGGATACCCGTAAAGGGGGCGGCGGAGCGGGCGGAAGTCGTGTTCAAGACGCCGCATCGCTTTCGCGATGACCGCTGCTTGCCGCCGCAGGCAATTCGGTGCGAGTTCGCCGCAGAGGCGGAGGCCGGCGATTTAGTCGTGTTGCTTCCCGGGCGGGAGCCTCCGCCCCAGTTGGTGGCCGCCGCCATGGCGGCGCTTCGCGCGAGCGAGTCCACTCCGCGACCGTTCATTTACAGGCTCCTCGCGCGCATAGCGGCCCACGGCGACGAACCCTCGCCCCTCGCCGCCGGCGCAGTGCTCGCCGCCGGTGCGGCGAACGCACCATGACGCGAGACGCGCGGCCGCCTACTTCGGCAGCGGCGCGCCGCGGGCAACCCAGTCTTTGATCCTGTCCAGGCCTACGAACCGAGCCAGCTCGCGCTCGGGGCCAACCTGGAGCATCCGCGTGTTGTCCGAACGAACGGTGCGCTCGAGGAGAATCAGCTCCGGAATCGGCGAGTCGGATACTCGGCCGTCGTCGGCGCCGAGGTAGCGGACAACGGCGGAGTTGGTCCAGTTCCCACCGACGCTCACCTCGTCGAACGCGCCGAGGCGCGACAGGTGTCGCATACCGCCCTCGACGGACGGTTCGATCGAGACGCCCCGCGTGACGAGTCCACGTCCGGACGAGGCCGTCTGCCGGCGCAAGGCGGTGCTCATGTCGCTGAGGACCCGCGTCATGTCGGTCAGAGAGTCCGTGCCGATCGAGCCGACGTAGACCGCGACGACCTCCGTGACTTCCACGGCTCCCGGTCGTGCCGCCGGTCGTGACGCCGCGTTGAAGGTGCGCACTGAGACAATGAGCGCTCCCGCGCTCAGGAGACTGGCCAGGCCTACTCTTATCGCGTGACGCACCGAAACCTCGGATCGGATACGCCTCGATGTTACCGCGGCCCTCCCGGGCGGGCCAGGGCCCAAAATGCGCTAGGCTGGCGGCGGCGGCGGCGCTGGAATCTTCTCACTCGACGGCGGCACGAGGCCGTTCATGCGCAGGTACACGACGATGTTGCCGTAATGCTCCCACGTATGCCAGAGATTCCAATTCAAGTACGAGAACTTGGACCGCCCAGCCATGCCTGAGGACGGTTCGAGGCTCGCCGCGTCGGTCATCGCGTCGTACGCGGCGTCGCAATAGGCGAAGGCATCCTTGAGCGCGACGACGAGATCCGCCTTCTTGGACAGCCGGCTCTCGATGTCCGTGTAGGGAGCTTTGCGTTGCTCGCCCTTGGCGGCGGAGCAGAGGTTGTATTGGTCGTCGGCGACATGTGCGACCTGCTGCGCAAACGTTCGCACGTCCGGCGACGGGCGAAATCCGTACTTGTCTTCCGGCATTTTATTGGCGGCGCGAATGAAGTAGTCGCGCACACTGCCGTAGTCGCGCCGAATGTCCGACGTGAATGGATTCGGCGGCGCCGATTGCGCCAGCCCGCGCCTGCCGAGAACAAGCAGGAGTCCAAGCGCGAAGGAACGATTCATACCAGCGCCTCGCTTCCCGGTGTGATGGCGTCGCCGTCTATCCGAAGGCCGACTCTGCGGAGCCCATGAAAGCTACACAGCTACCACCACCTCGACGCCGATGCGATCGCCCACGGGTCAGCTGGCACCTTGGCCATCTTCGCCCAAGCAGTGATGAACAATGCCAGAAGACACAAGTCGATAGCTCCGCCGAGGAGGACCGCCGGAGACTGTACTCGGCCGCCCAGGAACAGAATGGCGAGGGCCGCGGGGTAGAGAAGCTTCTCGAGGAAAATGGCGGGGAAGAGCGGTTGATAGCGCACCGGGTCTTCGGAGATGATGAGATAGGCGATCTGCCATGCAACCACGACTCCGATGAAACCGTAATAGAATTCCGGGTGCGTGATCGCCGGCGGCTGCATGCGGTTGATGACACCTTCCGAGAAATACAGCGGCACGATCTCGACGAGGCCGACGAAGGCGGCGAGTCGGAATACGAACCGCGAGAATCGAATGCTCGGATGCAGCGAGCTCACATAAGCGTTCATGGCCGATGCACCTCCAGGTGAATTTGTACGCGAAAATGTCGACGTGATCGACGGGGGCTGACGGGCCCCACTACTGAGGCTTACGCCTTTCCGTCTGCCAAGCGGACGCGTGGCGCTTCGCGGGAATCGGCGACGACGGCTCGGATTACCGGGGCGTCGTCCCGGACATCGCCGCCGGCCCGTCGGAGCTGGCGGCGTCCGCGCTCTCGATCCAGGCTCGCAACTGCTCGAAGCTCTGAGCGCCGAGCTTCTTGTCGACGAGCAGACCGTCGCGGAAGAGAAGCGTCGTTGGCATCTGGTTTCGCGCCTCGGTGAGCGCCAGGCCCCGCGAGGACAACGGCAGGCGCGGAACGCTCGTCTGAAACGCGCTCCACTGTCGTGTGATCTCACCTTCCGAGCTTCCCGGATCGGCCGCGGCGGCGATCGAGACGTCGGCGTGAGCGAAGTAGTCGCGCGCCCGATCGAGGTTCGTGAACGCCTCCTGGCTGTGCGCGCTCCACGGCGCCCAGATCATCACCACGTTCACGCGATTGCCCGGCCGCGCCGCGGTCTGGAAGATGTCCCCCCACGTACGGCGATGTGGCAGTGGGTCGGCGACGGTGGGAAGCGGTTGGGCCGGAACGTCGAGCACGTTGCTGGCCATCATGAATCCGCGGTAGTCGGGGCCGTCGTAACGGAAGCAGACGCGGCCGTCTTTCGTCCAGCTTGGAAAGAGCGCTGACCCTGAGAGACCCGGCAGCGTTCGAAGCGTGTGCTGCTGCAAGTCGACGATCTGAATGTTGTAGCCCGATCCCTGCGGCTTGAGCGAGTGGAAGGCGATGTAGCGCCCGTCCCAGGAAAAGTCCGCCTTCGCGCCCTTGATGCCTGTATCGAAGATGTCGTCGCAGTTGTCGAGTCCGCGCACGACGATGTTGCCGTCGACGAACGTGCTGATGCGCTTGCCGTCCTTCGAGATGAGCGGACGCTCGCCGGTGCCGATCTTGTCGCACGCTTTGACCTTCGAGATCGGCAGCACCGCTTTGTCGCCGTCGAGATAGTAGTAGTTGCTGGCGATCGTCAGGATGAGATCCTTGCCGTCGCGCCGCGCCCAGCTGTAATAGTCGCCGAGGCCGGGCGGGGCGACGTTGCGGGCGATCGTTCCGGAGCGCATGTCGCGAATCGAAACGCTCGGACCGCCCGAGTAGATGACCTTCGATCCGTCGATCGACCAGTACGCATCGATCCCCTCTTCTGTGAAGAGGATTTTCTTCGTCGCGAGGTCGACCATCGTTTCGGCGGTCTTGATGCCGTTGGGATGGCGGGCGTCGCTCTTCTCCGACGCGTACACAAGCGTGCGGCCGTCGGGTGAAATGCGCGCGTAGGCGAACACGCCCTCTTTCGGCTTGAGCGTATAGAGCCGCGCGTACCGCGGCCCCGATGACGGAACTCGTGAGCCGAGGAGGGCTACTGCGGGAAGCGCAGCGAGAAGGGCGGGGAATCGCATTGAGGGAACTCTGGTGAGAAGGCCGGCTACTGCCGGCCGTTGGTGCGGAGCGACGAGAGGTCCATCGTGTACACTCTGGGCGTCGTGAGATCGTTCGTCACGTACGTGACGGTGCGCCCGTCCGGCGAGAGAGACAGCTCACCGGTGAACGAAGAGATGGGAATGGTGAACAGTTTTCTTATCGCTTTCGTGTCGAGCGCCACGGCGTAGACGCCGATGTCCCGCTCGTCCTGCCACGGCAGCCCCATGACGATGACCTGTGAACCGTCGGGCATCATGCGCAGCCCGGTGGGCCCATTGAGCATCGAGAACGGAAGCGCGACCGTCGTTTGGCCGGAGCCATCAGGAGACACGACCTCGATGGCGTCGAGATCGCCGTCGGTGGTGCGGCTTCTCCTGAAGGCGAGTCTGTCCATCCGATTGGATGCCGTCGGATACGGCGGGACATAGCGCCCCGGACCCCTCAGCAGCGGAGTCTCGACCGAATCGCCGTCGAGGGAGAGGCGCCTCAGCTCACCGGCGGCGTAGATCACCGCTGTCTTGGAATCCACCGCGAACGCCAAATTCGGGGCCGGTCCCAACACGACCTCGCGGATTGTGTGCGACGCGCCGTCCAGTCCAATTCGCTGAAATGACGCGTGCCGCGTCGCGCCGGCCCCGATCGTCGCCGAGAGGACGAGTCCCCGCGAATCGGGCAGCCACACGAGCAGAGCTCCCGTGAAGCGCAGGGTCGCGAGGCGCTGCACCTTGCCCGTTGCCAGCTCGACGGCGGTCACGTACCGATCGGCGTTCGGCAAGCCGCCGATGTACGCCACCCACCGCTGATCGGGCGACCAAGTACTCGCGTTAGCCAAGCGGTCGGGCAGGTCGATCGACGTGCGCGGAGTGCCGTCGGCGCGATTGACCCGAAGTTGGCACGCGGACGGCGAACAACGAATCGAGGAGATCATCGTGCCGTCGGGCGACCAGGTCGCCTCGGTGATCGGATCGACCGAGTCGTCGAGCAGCTGCCGCGAGCCGTCGGCGATCGAATAGCTGCGCAGCCGGCGTACGTCGCCGCGGTCGGAGAACAACAGAGTCGAACCGTTCACCCATCCTTCCGCCGTCTGGCGCGGAACGAGCGGGAATGAACCGAGCTGCTTTCCGGTCGTGTCGGCGACGATCATGCGACCCGGAAATCCGCCTTCGGCGTAGGCGAGCAGAGAACCATCGGCCGAGAGGCCCGGCCATCCCCCAGTGACTTTGGGTGCGATCGTCGATTGACTCTTTCCGTCGATGGCGACGCGGTGGATGCTCCCTGTCGTCTGCTTGAATTCCTCGCGGAGCGGCAGGCAGCTCCATTCCGGATCGCACGCCACCGGCGGATTCAGGCCGTAGTAGAGCGAGCGGCCGTCCGCCGACCATCGGATGTTGCTCACGCTCGCGCGCATGAACGGAACGACGACGCGCTCCGCTCCGCCGCCCACGGGGACGATCACCACACCCTGACCTACGCCGACCGAATCGTCGGCCGCGAAGGCGAGCCATTTTCCGTCGACGGAGATCGACGGAGTATCGCCCTGCCGCTCGCTCGCGCGCCGGGCCGGTCCGGTGGCCAGTCCGGTGCGTGCGTCGAGCGGGAGCACCCACACGTGTTGGTCCCCGGATCCCGCGGCCGTTCGCTTGAACGCCAGCGCGTTGCCTGCCGCCGAAACGGTGAGATCCCACGCCTCGCCGTCGGCGAGGCGGACGTTGCGTTTGTCGGCGCGATCGTACATCCAGATGGCGCGCGCCGAGTCGCCGTAGTAGACGCGACGGGCGTCGGGCGTGAGGACCATCTGCGTGACGCGGACGTCGCCGGGCAGAACGTCGGTGAGCCGAGTCTGCTGAGGGATCGACGGCGCCGTCGTTTGCGCCGCGAGCGATGCGGAGGCGACCGCGAGCAGTACCGCGTGACGCATCATGAGCTGCCGGCTCCGCGAAGAAGTCCGACCAATATCAGTGCTTCTTGAAATACGCGCCAGCTAGTCGCGCCCGGACGGACAGCGCCGAACGTGTCGCGCGAGGATCGTCACAGGCACGTACGACTCCCAGCGCGACGGCCCCCTTCCCGGATGACGCGTGGATTGGGTCGCGAGCCGCATCGCTGGCCACACGATCGCCTCGGTGTCATTCGCAACATTAGAAATCGTTGGCGCTCCGGCTTGCTTGACGATGGAGACTGTCTCGAACGCCGAGAAGCCGCTTGGTCCCCAAGTGGCTGATAAGAGATTCGAGTACTTCATGTCCATGCCGTTGGGGTCGTCAGTCTGTAGCATGACGATTCGTACGCCCGCGTCCTCCGGCGCAACGTCGACGTTCTGGATCTCTTTTGGCACCCTGGCCTGGTCGAGCCGCCAGGACTTGAAGTCACGAGTCGCGGCGTGCTGGAGGGTCGACGAATCGGCGAGCAGGCCGCGCCAAAAGACGTGGAACGCACCGTCGGTGGTTCGCACGGTGATCGGCGCAAATCCAGGATGATCGAGTACCCGAGACTCGGGGCCCCACTCGCCGCCCCACGGCCGGTGCCGAGCATAGAGTCCAGGGGCGACCGAATCCGTGGCCACGCCGCCCATCGACGGCAGCATGTGGAAATACGTGATCGTCGCGCCCGACGCGTCGATCGCCGCGGCGAGCGGAAGCTCCCAGTTCGACGCGTGCGGCACGACGAAACGCGCAACGTCCCACCGTCCGTGAGCGCGGATGCCGACGACCGCACCCGAGAAGTGCTCGTCAGCTGCCGACAGCGCGACGACCACGTCGTCACCCGCGGCCGCGACGACGTGCGACTCGGATAGGGCGCCGAAGGGAACGGAGAAACCTGTGTCGGGCGCCGACCAGCGCATGCCGTCCGTGGTCGCGTGCACGACGTGCGTCGTCACCGAAAGCGTCGTCCACACGACGTGCACCGTTCCGCGCAATCCGGGAACGACCCACGTGTCCGCACCGGCGACGTCGCCCATGAACGGGGGCTTCGCGATCGGCGCCGCGTTTCCGTTCGCGTCGAACGAAACGCCCAAGAAGCGAACCGACGACGTCTCAGTGTCGGCGTACGTGCTGAACCTGTCGCCGACGAGCGCCGTCCCGGCCCCAAGCGGAAGCAGACGAGTCTCACCGCTTCCACCAAATCCGAACGACGCGCCACGAACGAACAGCGTCTCGGGCGTCGTCCATTCCCACGCGCACGCCGACCGGTCGTTCGATTCGCGCGACCCAGTCAATGCCGGAGAATTCGCTCGCGAGCACGCGCCCAGCGACGCGACGGACATCAGCGCAGCCATCGCCATGCGCGGCCGCGCGAGGAACGTCAGGAGAGGTCGATCTCCTTTCGGCCGCGCAGCGACGAGAGCAGCGCCACGATCGAGAGAACCACCAAGAACGGATCGATCACCAGCAGGTCGACGCGACTGCACTCGTCGGGACAGAGTACGCCGCGGTTCATCAAATATTCGTAGACGGCATAGACTGCCCAGATGAACGCGGCTCCCCACACCAGGCCGCGGCGCGTGCGAAGCGCCAGGGCGAAGAAGAGCGCGGCGGGCAGGAATGCCGCCAGCGGCCATTGTCTCAGAAAGCCAAGTACCAGCATGACCCGATGCCCGAACTGTAATGCGACGGTCGACCCACGAGACTCGCCGAACGGTTATTGCGGCTTCTACACCCCGCGAGACCTCTCGCCCCGCAGGGGATGGGGTTCCATCATTAGATACGGATCCTGACAACCCGTTGCCTCTCTCATTTCATTGCCATGAGACTCAATATTGCTCTTGTCCTGCTCGGTTTCGCTACACCCCTCAACCGCGCCTTCAGCGCAAACCCCGGCCCGAGGACGTTTGTCGTGGCCCGCGCCTCGACCCCGTGCACGACGGCGACCGCTCCGTGCGAGCGTTGGATCATGTGGGGTGGGCCGGCGCGCTCGATGGTATACGCGTCGTACCCGCTCGACGTGGCGAATCCGGCGATCACACGCGCTCTCATCATGATCCACGGGGCCGGTCGAAATGCCGATCACTATTTCGAGACCAGCACCGCAGCCGGGTTCCTCGCCGGCGCGCTCGACAACACGATCATCGTCGCGCCGCACTTCATCGCGGGGCAGGACAAACCGGCCGCCAACGAGATCATGTGGCCCGAGGGGCAGAACTCGTGGCGATCCGGCGGGATGTCGCCGACGAATGCCGCGATCTCGGCGTTCGACTTCTTGGATGAAATCGTCCGCAAGCTCGCCGACAAGAAGGTGTTTCCCAACCTCACGAAGATCGTCGTCGCCGGTCACTCGGCGGGCGGCCAGGTCGCGACCCGATACGAGATGACGAACAAAGTCCACGGGACGCCGGGGGTCAGCATCACGTACGTCGTCGCCAACCCGTCGACTTACGCTTGGCCCGCGGCTGTGCGGCCGTTGCCGTCAGGCGACGCGGACCCGGCGACGGCCGACAAGGAAGCGCTCGAGCCCGACGGCGACAAAGTGCACACGCACTTTCAGTTCGGCGCATTCGATACCACGAAGGCGCGCAACTACAACCGTTGGCCAGCCGGACTCGAGAACCGCGCCGGTTACAGCGCGGGACCTTCCAATGAGCAATTGATCAAGCAGCTCGTAGAGCGGCCGACGACCTACCTACTCGGCCAGGTGGACGTGCTGCCCCTCGGCGGCTTCGATGGATCGCCCAACGCGATGGCCCAAGGACCGACGCGGCGGGCGCGGGGCGAGGCTTTCTTCAAGTACGTTACCGAAACGCTCGGTGCTAAGCACAACGTGATCATCGTTCCGGAGTGCGGGCACAACGATCGCTGCATCTTCACGACCGATATCGTGTTTCCGGTGATCTTCCCGAAGTAGAGGAGGCGGACGATGGTGGCTCGGCACGCATGCTTTGCATTGGCTTTCGCCATTGTATCCGGCTGCAAGTCGAACGCGCCGCCATCATCCGAACAGGCATCCCCTCCCGGAGGCGGCGGCCAACAGGCCGCCCCAACCGCCGTTCCGGCGAACATGTCGCACGGGGAGGCTCGCGTGGGTACGGCCGTCGACTCGGCACCAGTCGATCCGACACCGCCTCCGCGCGCGAGCGTCCACCTCGTTCGCGTGCGCTTCGAGATCCACGATACGTTGATCGTAGTCTCGCCGGGCGTTACTTACCGCGCCTGGAGCTTTGAGGGACGGGTCCCGGGGCCGACCGTTCGCGTGACCCAGGGCGATAGCGTCGACTTCACGCTGGTGAATCACGGAACGATGGCGCACAGCATGGATTTCCACGCCGCGCAGATCGCGCCGAATAAGTACTACGTCAACGTGATGCCGAAGGACTCGATTCACTATCAGTTCGTCGCCGAAGTGCCCGGTGTCTTCATGTATCACTGCGGCACCGCGCCCGTCGCGGCGCACATCGCCAATGGCATGTACGGCGCGCTGATCGTCGATCCGCGCTCGCCGAGGCCGCCTGCGCGGGAGCTCGTGCTCGTCCAAAGCGAGTTCTACATGATTCCCGATACGACGTCCCAACCGCGCTCGCTCTCTTGGGAGAGGTTGCTCGGGCTCGCGCCGGATTTCGTGACGTTCAACGGACGCGCGTCGCAGTACGCGACGCATCCGATCAGCGTCAAAGTCAACGAGCTCGTGCGCCTGTACGTCGTGAACGCGGGACCGAACCGATTCTCGTCGTTCCACGTCGTGGGCGGCATCTTCGAACGAGTGTTCGTCGACGGGTCGCAGACGAGCCCATTGGCCGGCGTCCAGACGGTGAGCGTGCCGGTCGGCGGAGGATCGATTTTCGAGATTCGCCTCAAGCAACCCGGCGAGTATCCCTTCGTGACGCACGCGTTCGCGGACGCGACGAAAGGCGCGGTCGGCGTGCTGAAGGCCGAGCCATGAATCAAGGCCGCCAGGCCGCCAGCTCGATGCAGTGAGTAGGGCGCGACTCACTTCACTCCGGCTGCTCTCTGATGACGTCGCCTGCCGCCTTGTCCCTCCGCAGTCCGAGAAAGCGCGGATGTCGGAGCTGCCCATCTCGCGTCCATTCCGTGAATCCGATCTGGGCGACCAGATCCGGCCTTACCCAGTGCACGCCGCGGCTCGGCGTTCTGCCGCGGGCGAATGGCGATCGCGCTCGGCGGCGGGAAGCGAGGCGTGTCGAGAGGGTCTTTAGAGTCTGCGCATCGAACCCCGTGCCGACCTTGCCCGCGTAGACGAACGTGCCGCCGTCGTAGTAGCCGAGCAGCAGCGCGCCGAGTCCGACTCGTGCACCGGCGGGCTCCGTGTAGCCGCCGATCACCAGTTCCTGTTCGTTGACGCATTTGAACTTGAGCCAGTCGCGCGAGCGGCCGTGCTCGTACGGCGAGTCGGCGCGCTTGGCGATGACGCCCTCCAACCCGTTCGTGCACGCGTCGCGCCAGGCTTGCTCGCCGTCCCCCACACGGTGCGCCGTGAAGCGCAGGCGGCGGTTGAACGAGAGCACGCGCCGCAAGACCAACTTCCGCTCGAGCAGCGTAAGGCGAGCGAGGTCGAACCCTCCGGCGTAAACGATGTCGAACGCGTAGAAGTACACCGCGACGCCGGTCCGTTTGGCGCGCGCCGGATCGCGCAGCTGCATGCGCCGCTGCAGCCGGGCGAAGCTGGTTCGCTTTCCCTCGAACGCGACGATCTCTCCGTCGAGGATGTAGTCGCCCGCCGGTTCAGCGCGGAACGCCTCTTCGATCTCGGGATACTGGCGGTTGAGCGACAGCTTGTTGCGAGAGAAAAGCCGAACGCCGCGCCGGTCGCGGAAGATCAGGCACCGAACGCCGTCGAATTTCGGCTCGAAGATCCAGCCCGGGTCGGAGAATCGGTCGTCGGTGAGCGTGGCCAGCATCGGCGGCACCCAACGCGGCATCGATCGTTTGCGCAGCCGCGACCGCGCCTCCAAGGGCAACGCCGCGAGGGGATCGCTCAATGCGTGGCGTGCGCCGCGTTGTCGACGATGGCCTCGGCGCCTTCGGCGTGCGCGCAGTGGGCGCAACAATAGAAGGAACCGTCCGCCTCGACGCCGTGGCCGATCACCTTGCAGCCGCAATGCTCGCACACTGGCGCCAGCTTCTGTATGGCGCACTCGAAGCTGTCGAAGGTGTGCGTCTGTCCGGCGGTCAGCACCTGGAACGACATCTCGTAGTCATTGCCGCACACTTCGCATATGGCCATGGCTCTTTTCCTCTGATGGTGAGTCGCACGGTCGAGACCTATTCGATCTCGACCGTACGCCTGCCGCGCGGCTGAGTATCAGGCGTGCGTGCCCTGCGCCGCGAACTGCTCCATCCACGCGTCTTGCCGCTGTTTCATCTCTTCCGGGGTCAAGTCCTCTTTGTGCGTGGCGATCGTCCACTGATAGCCCTCGGGATCCGTGATCGTCCCGCACCGGTCGCCCCAGAATTGATCGGCCATCTGCCCCATCGGCCCTTCGGCGGCTTTCGCGCCGGCGGATGTCGCGCGCCGGTAGAGAGCGTCAGCGTCGTCGACGTAAACCCAGAGCCCGATCGGACTGGCGCCGAGGGCGTGCGCCGACTTCGCGCCCATCATCGCGTCGTGGAGCATGATGCTCGATTCGCCGATCCGAATCTCGGCGTGAAGAATCTTTCCGTCGGGCCCCACGGCTCGTGATTTCTCTTCGGCGCCGAAGGCGCGTTTGTACCAGTCGATGGCCTTTGTCGCGTCGTCGAGAGTGAGCGCCGGGGTGACCGTGTGCAACCCTTCCGGAACTGCTCGCTTTGCTTTCGCCATGTGTGGCCTCCTGAATGATCGAAGGCGAGCCGCGGCGTCGAGGCTCGGAGAGGGAATCCGGGCTGCAAGGACTGCGCCGCCTACGCCCCCGTGAGCCCGGCGCCGTGTCTTCTCAAGAGTGCGTCGATCTGCTCGTTTCCCGATGGATACGCCGCGTTCACATTGGCGCCGCCGAAAGGCGCGCTGCCGGGGCGTGTGCGCTGCGTGGGGTGCTCGGGGCGGGACTGTCCTCCGCGGACCGCTCGCAGTATTGCCAATACTGCCGGCAATACTGCAACGGCTCCGCTCCGGACAGTCCCACCCGCTCGCTCACTCGGTCGGTGAACGACGGACCGCGTGCGCGTGCGCGCATACGCAACACGGCGACTGCACCGCGCGACGCGACCGAGCCTCACGCGGATTCAAGCACGTGCACGGAGGCAGCGCCGAGACGGCCCGGGATCTGGAGCGCGAGCCGAGGCAATGCTGCCCGGCGGTATCGGCAGCATTGCACTGGTCGCGCGGAAGACCTCGGGCGGCTCGGCGCGTGTTGCCCTCGCGGACAACCTCGGGCGACTCGGCGCGGGAACGTCTCGGCCGTCAATGACGCCTCGCAGGCGATCACGCCGGCACGCGCGCCGCGGCCTCCGCCGACGTGATCACTGGGAGAACCTCGAAATCCACGAGGTCCTGCCAGGCACTCATCCACTCGTCGAGCAACGCGCGATCGTCGCATTCCATCACCTGGTAACACCGCCCAAGGTCCGGGGTCACCCAACTGTCGACGTACCGGAGACCATCCGGCGCCAAGCGTCCGCGCCTTCGGAACCGGTCGTAGACAGGTTTGGCGTCGCCGTTTCGAAAGTGCTCGACGATCATGAAGATCACTGTGCCCTCATCGAGTGAAGGATCGCGCCGGCAATCACCGCGGCCGATGCCAATGTCGCGCGTTCGGATCTCGGATCATCGACCCGAGCCCTGCCTCGAGCAAGAGCTTGAGCAAGAGCTTGAGCAAGAGCTATGAGCCAACTGCGCTATGTCTCGCAGTTGTTGGCTCAGGGCTCCTGCTCAAGCTCCCGCTCACGGCAGGGCTCGTTCCCGCCTCCGCGATGCCCGCTCTCCGCGCCGCGCCGAGAACGGAATCGCCCTTTTACCGACCGTGCAACGTCACCAGCACCTTCGCGACGGCAACGGACACCTGGCTGATTCCTATCGACGCCGGTCCGAAGTTGCTCCCCGCCGGCGGTGCCACCTTGATCAGATACTGGCTGGTGCCCTTGAGGTTCGGAACGGTGAAGTCGCCGTTTGCGTCCGATGGGCCGCTGCCGACCAGGGTCTGGTCGATGTTGACGGTGTCGGCGCCGGTGTGAGGCGTGAACGTGTAGGTCTCTTCGTAGACCGACACGGTGGCACCGGCGATCGGATCGGTAGTCAGGGTGTCGGTCGCGCCAGGATGCGGCGAGCCGACGTGGACGGCCAGCGTGAAGCTGGCGACCGGCTTCGGACCAGGGCTCGTGGTAACGCTGGTGTCGGGGTGTCCTCCGCTAGGATTGCCGGGCGGATTCTTGGCGGAGTCGCCCGCCGATCCCCCTGAGGAGGTGGACGCGTTTGGGCCCGTCAGGCTGGGTTGCGATCCGTTCGTATCGCTGCAGGCGGCGATCACAACGACAATGGCCGCCGTCATCAACGTCGCCACCCGGCTCGTCACAACTCGGTTCATTCTTCCTCCACGCAGTGTGAGACTGTTGAATCGAACATGCCGAGTGGTACCTCGATCGGCGGGCGCGAAGTCACTGCGGCGCCGATGTGACTTTCCGCCGGAACGCGAGGGTATACGGCGGTAGCCAGGAGTGTGTCGTGAACGACTTCGCGAGTCGTTGGTGCGGCAGAGGACTGCGTGGTTTGATCATTCTCTCCGGCGTCGCCGGTTGGTCGCGCTCGGCCGCCGGTCAAGCTGCGTTCAATCCATCGGCGCAGCTTTGGCCAAGTAGCGCCGACGCCGCGCGCCCCTCCGTCACCGTTTTCGGAAGCGCGGTGGCGTGCACGCTCGTCACGTGCGACCCTGCGCCTTCATTCGGACTCGACATGGCGCTACTCGGTCCACTTCGCGTCGCAGTCGCCGGGCCCCGGTCGACCCCGCAGGTCGGCCTATCCTACGCTGGCGCCACATCGACATCGCGACGCGGGTCGGCCAGGGCGCGAGCGTCGTCCGCTCGCTCAAAGCTGCCCAACATGATCCTAAAGGTTGATCAGCATTTCGACTCCGCGACCGGACGGATTCAGGTTGACTCGTCGCGGGTACCGGCGGCCGACACGTCGCCGCATGACGCGACGAGGTGGAATTCCGCCGAAGCGCGAGTCACCTGGCGGGAGGACCGTTGGTGGGTGACGGCGCTCGTCGGCCGCGTGGCCCTCCTGGACCAGGGGTCGGAATTGTGGACCGGGATGCAGTTGGGCGCCGAGTTGGGGCGCGGCGTGTCGCTTCTCGCTGGCGCGTCGTCGTCGCCGCGACTCCTGTCGGCCACGCGGCTCGGGCGAAATAGATTGAGCGTCGGCTTCGGCTTCAACGCCGGAGTCTTCTCGCGAACACCGAATGAACGATCCGCGCCGTCGTCCGACGCGAGCCGCGCGTTCGTCATTTCCTCCGAGGGCGCGGGTCGCATTCACGTCGCGATCCGCGTCGCGTCGGCCGACTCGGTGGAATTCGCATCCGACTGTACCCAGTGGCGTCCCGTTCAGATGACGCGAGACGGCGACAAGTGGGTGGTCGATGTCGCGGCGCTCGCGGGCTTGCACCGCGCCAACATTCGAGTGAACGGCGGCCGCTGGACGTCGCCGCCCGGGCTCGCGTCGATGGATGACGATTTCGCGGGCGAGGTGGGAATATTCGTCGTTCAGTGACGCGCGGTAGCCGTGCCGAGGTACCACCAATCGGAATGACGGATGCCGAGTTGGTGCGAAGTACCCTCGATGGCGATGCACGAGCTTTTACCGAACTGGTCGATCGTCATGCGCCCGCATGTCTGCGATACGCGACGCGCATGTTGGGCGACCGAGCCGACGCCGAGGACGCGGCGCAGGAGGCCTTCCTGCGCGCGCACGGGGCGTTGGCGAGCTACGATTGGCGGCTGCCGTTTCGAACGTGGCTGTTCGCGATTCTCATCAATCGTTGCCGCACGGCGATGGCGCGTCGGGTGCGGCGCGAGCGAACAGTCGTCTCGGACGCGGACGCGGTCGCGCTTTCATTCGTCGCCGACGGCGGTGAGGCGTTGGAGCTGCGGGATGAGATCGAACGGGCCTTGGCGGCGCTGTCGGCCGAGCAGCGAGAGGCGTTTCTGCTGCACCACGTCGAAGGGCTGAGCTACGACGAGATGGTAGAAGCCACGGGCGCCGGCGTGTCGGCGCTCAAGATGCGAGTGAAGCGGGCATCCGAACGACTCAAGGTCTTGCTCGACGAAGGAGCGAAAGTCGATGACCGACCATGAATTGAAGATCCCTGTCGACGAACGGTTGGACCCGACCGTCGAACGCGCGGCGACGCTGCTGCGGCGGCCCGAGCCCGTGCGACAAGCCTGGCGCGACGAGGTGCTGGCGCGAGTATCGTCGCCGCCGGTATCGCGGCGCATCCCGACGCGAGTCTGGATTCCCGTCGGTATCGCCGCGGCGGTGTGCGCGGCCGTCGGCGTCGAGCGGCACGCGGCGAGCGACGGCGGCGACCAGGTGCGATTCTCAGTCTCGGCGCCGAGTGCGAAACGGGTGTCGCTGGTGGGTGACTTCAACGGTTGGAATCCGGGGGCGGTGCCGATGCGACGCGGGTCGAGCGACGTATGGGTGGTCGACGTCCGTCTGGAGCCGGGGCGGCATGTCTTCGCGTTCTCCATCGACGGCGCGTTGCGCGCGGATGTCGCGGCGCCGCGGGCGGTGGAAGATGATTTCGGTGTTCCAGGGTCGGTGGTCGTTGTGCCGGGGCGGGGGAGCGATTGATGCGCGGATTCACTTCGTCGAGTTCGTATCGGATTTGCCTCATCGCACTGGCCGTCGCGATGCCGACCGTGTCGCGCGCGCAGGCGGGAGCCGCCGGGCAGGACTCGTCGGTCGCACCGCGGCTGCCGGCGAACGTAGCTATCGTAGTCAACCGACTCGTTGACTCGGCGCGCTCGCGCGGCTTACCGGCCGATCCGCTTCTCGCCAAGGCGCGCGAGGGCGCACTCAAGGGCGCCGACAGCGCGCGAATCGTCACTGTCGTACGGCGCCTCCTGGCTGAGCTGGACTCCGCGCGGATCACACTGGGCCCGAAGTCGCCGAGCGCGGAACTGGTCGCGGCAGCGAGCGCGCTGCACGCAGGCGTCACGCCGTCGCAACTGGCTCACGTCGCGCAGCTCGGTGGATCGCCGAAGTCGGATCGGTTGGTGATGCCGCTCGTCGTTCTCGCCGACCTCGTTGCGCGGCGCGTGTCGGCGGACGTCGCGGTGTCGTCACTCGAGACGTTGCTGTCGCGCGCGGCGCCGGACGCTGAATTCGCGAGTCTGCGCGCGGCGATCGAACGCGACATCGCCAATGGAACGTCGCCCGACGCGGCGATGCGGGCTCGAAGCGCGGCGGTGGCGCGGACTCTCGACGCGAAGACGGGAGTGCGCCCGCCCGAGGAGTGATCGCTCCGTCAGCGACTCTTCGGCGCGAGAAGCGACTTCAGGACACGGAGTTTGGCTTGCGCCCGACGGCGCAGATCCATCCCTTGGTCCGCTCGACAGAGACCTGAACGTCGGAGAAGCCGGCTGACGACAGCATCGCGCGATGTTCGTCGACGCTCAGATACGTCGCGCCGAGCAGTCCGGTCATGACCGGCCGAAAGAGCCAATCGAAGCTCCGGCCCTTGTACGTCTCGGCGAGGATCATGAACGCACCGCCGGGCTTGAGCACGCGGAGGATCTCCTCCAAGTCGGTCGACAGATGCGGCCAGTAGTAGTGCGTCTCGATCGCCGTGACGATGTCGAACGTCGACGGCGAGAACGGCAGGTTGGACACCGAGGCCTCCTGCACGTCCACGCTCCCCTCGGCGATGCGCCGAGCGTTGTGCGCTCGCGACGCGGCGACACTGGCCGTCGAGTAGTCGACGCCGTCGACCTTGCCCGCCGTTGCGATGTCGGCGATCGTGGCGATCGTTCGCCCCCCGCCGCATCCCACGTCCAGAACGGTCGCGTTTCGTTGGATGTCGAGATGACTGAGCCCCCACCTCGTCAGTCCCGAGTGACCCGCGTTCATCTGCGCGAGAACGAACCGGCCTAGGAGCCACTTCGGCTTGCGACACTGCCTGACGAAGACAAAAGCGGCGCCGACGGCGACCGCGTACGTGACGAGCGAGCGAACTGTGGATGGGTTCATCGTCGACCACGACGGAATTTCGCGGCTCCGAGTTTCCGGAGGATGGCGACCATCATACCGGTCGCGCCGTTCCACCTCGAGAATATGGTACCGAGAGGCGCTGTACGGCTGCGGCGGCAGTCCAATTCTCCAACGACGGTTGGGACGCTCGCAGTCCACGCAAGCATCTCGGTGGTTCACTCGAGCCCTGCCTCGAGCAGGCTCTTGCTCAACGCAGGGCTCGTTCCCGCGTCCGCGATGCCCACTCGGGGACCGACACCCAGAACGGCCCCGCGCCGTTAATAGCTATTCGGCGCGCAATGCCCGGAGCGGATCGACCCGGCTGGATCGACGCGACGGAACGTACGCGCCGATGAGCGCCGCGGCGAAGACGATCGCCGCCGCCGCCGCGTAGGCGGTTGGGTCGACGCGAGTGACGCCGTAGAGCGTGGACTCGACGAACCGCGAGGCCACGAACCCGACGCTCAGTCCGACAACGATGCCCGAGAGTGCCACCGTACCGGCATCGGTCAGCTCCGCAGCCTTCACTTGGAAGGGCGTCGCGCCGAGCGCCATTCTCACGCCGATTTCATGCGTGCGCGCCGCCACCGTGTACGACATAGTGCCGTAGATCCCGATAGCCGCGAGCACGAGAGCGATTCCGCCGAAGATCGTGAGCGCCACCGTCGCGAACTTGCGGTCGGCGGCGCTTCTGGCGATCCGCTCGTCGAGCGTGCCGAGTTTGGCGGGCATCGTTGGGGCGACGTCGTGGAGCCGCGCACGAACGGACGGGATCAGGGCACCCGCGTCGCGCGTCGTTCGAATGAACGCGACAAGCTGCCCTTCCGTGCGCGTCGGATGTTGCGCGAGCGGCACGTAGATCTCGTTCTGCTCTCCGCGCGGCATGCTCCAGAGCGACGCCTCCGCGGCGACGCCCACGATCGTGAGCACTTGTTTCGAGAGGTAGTTCGTGATGATCCGCTCGCCGACAGGATTTCGTCCCGGCCAGAGCGTGTTGGCGATTCCGGGCGTGATGACGGCGACCATCGGCGCGCCGTCGCGATCGGCCGACGTGAACGGGCGGCCGCGGACGATCGGCTGATGCACTACGTCGAAGTAGCCGGTCGACACGAGGCGAAAGCCCGCCATGGCGGGAAAGTCGTGGTCGATGGGGTCCGTCGTTCGGCGCACCGGGCCGGCCGTGCTACCCCACTCGAGCGGGACGTGATTCGCGAATGCCACACCGCTCACGCCGGGCAGGCTCGCCAGCTCGTCGCCGAGGTGGGTGAGCGCTCCGACGTTCACCGTGTCGTCGGGCACGAGTGAGGCGGTGATCACGCCGTGCACCTGAATGCCGGTGTCGGCGGTCAGGATGTTTCGCATCGTGCGGATGAGCAGCATGGACCCGACGAGCAGCACGATCGCCGTCGCGATCTCGAAGCCGACCAGCCAGCGCCATACCGAGGCGCGGACGCTGTGCGTCGACCCGCGCGCGCCGTGCAGCAGCGAGCCGGGGTCGCCGCCGGCTAAACGCAGCGCCGGGTACAGGCCGATGAGCACCGACGTGACGACGCTGAGCGCGACGGCGAACGCAAGAACGCTCGTGTCGACATGGAGCTCGTCGATGCGCGGCACGAGGCCTGTACCGAGCAGACGCACGACACGAGTGAACACGATCGCGAGCACCACGCCGAGCGCGGCGCCGACGACGGCGAGCAGTCCACTCTCGAGAAACAACTCCCGCACGACTCGGCTGCGAGGCGCCCCGAGCGCGGAACGCACCGCGAGCTCACGGCCGCGGCTCAGCCCGCGGGCCAACTGCGCGCTCACCAGGTTCGTGCAGGCGACGAGCAGCACGAGTATCGCGGCGGCGAGCACGACCGTGAACGTCAGGCGATAGCGGCCGACGACATAATCGTGAAGCGGCGTGAGGTCGGCGTCGACGGCCGACGTCTCGTTGCCGTAGGTCGCGAGCAGGGAACGCGACAGCGCCGTCATCTCGGCGCGCGCCGTCGTCTCCGTGACGCCCGGCGCCAGCCGGCCGACGACACGGTAGTTGCGGCACGTTCGGCAGGTGCCCGGCTCCTGCTCGTGCGGCCAGTAGACGTCGGCGTCGTCGATGAACTTGAACCCGGCGCGCGCGACGCCGACCACGGGCACCGGCGTGTTGCCGATCTGAATCATGCCCAGCGGTCGGCGCGCGTTCATCTGCGTTTGCCAGAAATCGTACGAGACCATCACGGCCGATGCGCCGCCCAGGCGATTCTCGTCGGCGGAGAACTCGCGGCCGACCGCGGGTGGAGCGCCAAGCACCCTGAAGAACCCGCGCGACACACCCATGGTGTTCACGCGCGTCACATTCGATCCGATGGTAACAGTCGCGGCCTGAGAAAACTGCGCCGACGCGAGTCCGCTGAACGAATGGGCGCGATCCCGCCAGTCGGAGAAGTTGGGGTACGACGCGACTTGCAGTGCGCCGGTTTTGGTCTTCTCGCGCAACAAGACCAAACGGTCGGGGTTCGCGTACGGCAACGGGCGGAGAAGCACGGTGTCGAGCACTGCGAAGGCGGTCGTCGTCGCGCCGATGCCGAGGGCGAGAGTGACGAGCGCGAGGGCGGTGAAGCCGGGCTGGCGGCGGAGGGAGCGGAGGGCGTAGCGGGCGTCGTGCACGTTTGCCTGGGCGCTGGGGCTGCTGTGATAGACAGCGAGCGGGTTGGAAGGGTTGGGGTGAAGAACGCCCCTGGAACTACGCGGGATCACGGCCAGTCCGCGGTCTGTTTCGGCCGGATGGTACGGCTGCGCGCTCGAAGTCGGGAACAGAGTCCCGACATCTGAATCCAGACCAGGCGTGACGCGGCGCGGGCTCCTCGTTGACCCCAGCCTCCAAACGCAGGGTCTGAGGTCAGTTGGTCTGATGTCAGTTCCAGACTTCGAGCGGACAGCCCTTCGTCGAATAGTGCGATCGAACTCAGAGTGGCCGGCCCACTCCAGTCGTCGTCACCAGACGAGCGGTATCAACCGATGCCTCACTCTCATCTGGTATTCGACATAGCCCGGAAGATTCGCGGCGAGCATCCGCTCCTCGTCGAACAACCGCCAGATCAGAAACGGCAGCATCACCGCGACCCCAATCAGCCCCCAGTACGAGCCCAGCGCGAGCGGCGTTCCGATCACGTACAGCAGCGCGCTTGCGTACATCGGATGCCGGACGATCGCGTACGGGCCGGTCGACACAACCGTCTGATTCGGAGCGATTTCGATCGTCGCCGAGGTGAACGTGTTCTCGCGATAGACGCGAAAGATGAAATAGAAGCCGACCACCACGAGGACGTCGCCGGCGAGGACAACTCCAAACGAGAGGTTGGACCAGTGGAGCCGCCGGTCGAGGGCCGGCAACACGAGCAACGAGACGAATCCGACGGAGGCGCCGAGCATGACGAGTCGCTGGGCCGGTCGCTTTTCGGCCGTCGGTCCGCCGCGCATACGACGCTCGAGCAGCGCGGGATCGCGCCGCATCAGGTCGAGAGTGGTGAGAAGGGACGCGCCGAAGAAGACGGCGAGATACAGCCAGCCCTGCCAATAGCGAATGGTGCCGGCTGTCCCGAACACGAGCAGCGCCATCACCGCCGCGAGCACGACGAGCGAGAACAACGCTCTCGCCGCGAGACTCGCCGCTGGATCCGCTGGGGCTGTGGTCAACGCGCGTCCAACGTCCAGACCTGCAGCTGGATGTTGGGGTCCTGCGAACTCGTCGGCGGCTCTTCGATCGTCGTCGCCAGCTCGAAGCCGAGCCGCTTCGGCACCGCGGCGCTCGGCGCGTTGCGCGCGTCACAACGGATCTCGAGGTGGGTGAATCGGCCCGTCCGCCTGGCGACGTCGACGACCGCCATCACCGCCTCGGTCACGAAACCGCGCCCACTCTCGTCGGCGCGGATCCAGTACCCGATCTCGGCGCGGTCGGCGTCGGGCAACGCGACGCGGCCGGCGGCCGAGCGAGGGAAGAGATCCACCTCCCCGAGAATCGTCCGTTCGTCGCTCGTGAGCATGGCAAACCGCCACTCGCGATCGGCGTCGAACTCGTCACCGAACGCCGCCAGCCGCTCGGCGAGCAGGGGCACGATGGCCGGCGTCGCCACCCGCGGCGGAATCCACGGGGCGAGGTGTTCGTAGTTGGCGACGAGAATCGCGTGGAGCTTCTCGGCGTCCTCGGCCCGCCAGGGGCGAAGGCTGAGACGCTCGGTTCGAATCGCGATCGGGACCACGGCGCCCATTCGGTGTCAGCTCGTTGGGCGCTTGAGAATGATCACGAGATCCTTCGTGCGCCCTTGCTGCATCGACATGTCGGTGAGCCCGAGCGCCTCCCAGCCTTCCGCGCCCAACTCGTTGAGCTTCGCCGTGAGCGCGTTGCCGTCGAGGTTCGGACCGAGCCAGAACCCCGTCACGCCGACGTCGAGAATCATGTACTCCCACCGCGGTGCCATCTGAGCCTCACCCGTTCCGGCTGTCGCATGGATTATAAGTGGGTCGTCGCGTACCACCCGGGACTTTGGGGTGTGCGGGGTCGGCGTGCGGAGAACTGGGACGTGTGCGGGGGACGGTGAACGGGGAACCGTCACTCCGCATCGGTCGCCGCAGACTATCTCCGCACCGGTTTCAGGCCCCCGCACTCCGTCGCTGCACTCGTCCCAACTATCCGAGATACTCCCGGCGAAACTGCTCATGTTGCGTTGCGACGGCGGGCGGACCGAGCTCATAGGTCGTTCCGCTCGTGCACCACGTGACGTGATCGGCGGCGTCGAGGAGGCAAGACACCTCGTGGCCCGTAATCACGACCGCCACGCCCTCGGCCGCCAATTCCGAGAGCACGTGAGTGAGGTCCTCCGCGTCTTTCGGATCGATCCCTCGAAGCGGCTCGTCGGCGAGCAGACACGTCGGCTTGCGCACGAGAGCGGCCGCGATCTCCGCCCGGCGCCGTTCGCCGCCCGAGAGTCGGAATGGATGCCGGTCGAGCACATCGAGAATACCCAGGCGTTCCGCGGCGTCGTTCACGTCGTGGCCGTCGAACCGACGGCGGATCATCTCGAGCTGTCGGCGAATGGTGAAGGCGTTCGAGAGGAGGTCGTGATCGGGCAAATAGAAGACGCCCACGAGCGCCAACTTCCGCAGCGAGGCACGCAGATGGACATGTCCCTCGCAATGCACCGCGCCGCTGTCGGGTGCGATGCGTCCCGCGGCGATCTTGAGCAGCGTGGACTTGCCGGCACCGTTGCGGCCGAACATCACCCGCAACTCTCCAGGCATGGCGCGCAATGAAGCCGACGTCAGCACGCGCCGGCCGTCGAACGACTTTCCCACGCAGTCCGCGGCGAGAACCGGTTTCACCGCGCGCCCGTCCCGATCGCCCGCAGAATCAATTCGCCGACCACGGCCGGCGTCGCAAGCGCGCCGGTCAACGCGACTGGGTGAATTGCCAGATTGCCAATCAGCGCCATCTCACGCCGGCGAAACGTGTCGACAAAACCCAGAGCGACGCTCGCCGCAACCATCTCGAAGGCAGCGGTCGTCGTGAGCGGCAGGGCGGGGAGGCTGCCGAACCACGCCACGACAGCCACGACTGCGTGGGCCGCGAGCCAGCACGTCGCCCCGCGGACGAGGTACGCCTGCAGGTAGGGCCAGTGCGCTCGCATTGCGAGGACGGTACCCGCGTCTCGCGGCAAGGTGCCAGGGCGGCGCGAGCGCGGTCAGTCCCCTCGCGTCACGCCCCCGCGTACACCCAAGCCTGGCGTCCTGACGCGAGCTCGGCGCGAATGCGCGTGTAGCCGGCCGGCTCGTACGTATCCGCGCTCGACAGCTCCGCGTCCGTCACTTCGAAAACCGTTCCGGCCACTCGGCTATCGCTTCGCCCGGTGAACGTGACGATCGCGTGGTGTGCCTTTCCGCTCGCCGACACGAAGTCCGGGTCGGTGACCTCGAAGAGCGACTGCTCGAACCCGATCAGCTCATCGGGCTCGCCGTGCAGGAGGCGGCCAAACGTGGCCAGTTGAACCGCCTCCTGGCGCAGGGTTCCGTACGAGAAGAGCAGCGGCATCGGTTCGAAACCGTGTGAGGGGATGACAAGAGTCGTCCCCTCAGCGCTATGCACGCATCGCGATCGCCGGGTCGATCCGAGCCGCCCGAAGTGCCGGAATCCAGCAGGCGACGACGCCGATCAGCGACATCAGCGCGGCGACGCCGAGGAATGTCGCCGGGTCGTGAGGCGCCACGCCGAACAGCAATCCTCGAATGATTCCGGCGCCGAAGAACGCACCGACGACGCCGAGCGCCAGACCAGTGACGAGCAGCACGCCGCCTTCACCGAGGATCATCCGTTGCACGCGGCCCGAGTCGGCGCCGAGACTCATGCGAACGCCGATCTCGTTGGTGCGCGCGCTGACCGAGAACGCGAGCACGCCCGCGATGCCGACCGCCGCGATGAGCACCGCGAGCATTCCGAACGACGAAACCAACGCGGCGTTGAGGCGGCGCGGCGAGAGACTCTGATCCTTGATCTGCGAGATGGTCATCACCTGGCCGAGCGGCACGGTGGGCGCGATGCGCCGTACGATGCGAGTGGCCGCGGTGGTCAGCGCCGTGATGTTACTGTCTGCCCGAACGACGAGGCCGCCGCCGATCGCCAACTCCTGCGCGAACGGCATGTACATCGAAGGCGGAAACTCGGCGTCGAGTCCCCCGTCGCGCGTGTTCCCGACGACGCCGACGATGGTGCGCCAATCGCCGCTGAACGGCGTGAAGCGCAGCACGTCTCCCGTCCACGCGACATGCTTGCCGATCGGATCCTGGCCGCGGAAGAGCTTGTCGGCGAGCGCCTGGTTGACGATCACGACGTTGCCGGTGCCGCGCTGGTCGGTCGCGGCGAACGCGCGCCCTTTGAGGAGAGGGATTCCCGCGGCGTGAAAATATTCAGGGCCCGCGGTTCGCACCTCGGCGCGCGGGACGGCCTCGCCGACGGCGAGCGCTCTACCTTCAGCCTTGACCTCGAAGCCGACGTCTGACCCGCGCAACGGAAACGACGAGCCGATGCCTACGTCGACGACCCCGGGCAGCGCGCGAATCTCGCGGGCCATGCGATCGTAGCCTTCCTTGGCCGCGGCGTCGCCCTCCATGATGCGCGCGAAGTCGCCGTCGCCGAACGAAAGGAGCTGCACGGGAATCGTGAGCACCTGTTCGGTCTTGAGACCGGTGTTCACCTCCGAGAGCTGCACCATTGTGCGCGTCAGCAGGCCGGCGCCGGCGAGCAGCACGACCGACACAGCGATCTGCGCGACGACGAGTCCGCGTTGCAGACGTTGACGGCGCACACCGCCCGTCGTGCGGCGGGCACCCGCCGCGATCCATGAGCCAAAGGTCCCCTCCTTGGGAAGGGCCGCGACGAACGACAGCAGCAGGGCGACAGCGGTCGACAGCGCGAGTGCGAAGCCCAGGACGACGAAGTCGAGCCGAATCTCGTTCGCGCGCGTCGAATACCGCTGCGCGAGCGACGTGAGCAATCGCACGCCGCCAACCGCGAAGACGATGCCGAGAGCAGCGCCCGTGAGCGTGAGCAGAAGGTTTTCGACGAGCATCAGCCGGCGCAGGCGCATCACACCGGCGCCCAACGCAGCGCGAACGACCAACTCCTGTTCGCGTCTCACACCGCGCATGAGCGTGAGGTTCACGACGTTCGCGGCGGAGATGATGAGCACGAACGCGGCGGCGGACATGAGCAGCCACAGCGTGAGGCGAGCCTTTTCCCCGAGCGCTTCCTTGAAGGGAATCACGGCGACCCGGTAGTGGGAGTTCGGATCGTAGGAATCCTTGTGATCTCCCTGCATACGGGCGTAGACGGCGTCCACCTCGGTGCGCGTCTGCTCGAGGCTCGAGCTCGGGGCGAGACGCGCGACGACCGCCGTCATGCGGTGGGTGCGCCCTTGCACCATTTGCGCGCTCAGGTGGTGCTTGCTGACCACCATGTTCATGAGCGCATCCATCTTGTCGGGGAACGTCGGCGCCGGCTGTAGAACGCCGATCACCGTCGCCGATCCCCCGTCTGTCTTGATCTGTTTGCCGACGATGCTCTCATCGCCGCCGAAGCGCTTCATCCAATATTCGTGCGTCAGCACCATCACCGCGGGCACGCCTGGGCCGTCGTCGCTGGGCCGCGTGACTCTGCCGAGCACGGGCGAGAGGCCCATCACCTCGAAATAGTTGCCCGTCACGAGGCCGACCGAAACCCGCTCGGCGTCGTGATCGGTGCGCATCGTGACCGACCAGGGAGAATACTCGGCGATTCCACCGAGCGATTTCACGCCGCCGCGGAGGTCGTTTATCTCCGGGACCGAGAAGTTGAGGTTCTCGCCGCCGGTGCCGTCCATCGACTGGCGCAGATAGACGAGACGGTCGCCGTCTTTATGGGGCAGGGGCTTGAGCAGCACCGCGCGGACGACGCTGAAGATCGCCGTGTTCGCGCCGATGCCGAGTCCGAGCGTCATGATGACGACGGCGGCGAAAGCGCGGCTGTGTCGCAGCGATCTCGCGGCGTACTTCATGTCGGACACGATTCCGTCGACCCACGGCAGCCCGCGCCTGTCGCGGACCGCCTCGGCCGCCTGCGTCAGACCGCCCGATTCCAGCATCGCCTGGCGTCGCGCCGCGTCCGGATCCATGCCGCGCCGGATGTTCTCGGCGGTCGCCATGTCGATGTGCGCGCGGAATTCCTCTCGAAGGTCGTCGTCGCCGCGTGACCCGGCGAAGAATCCACCGACGCGAGCGAGCGCGGCACGAATCCACCTCACGAAGCCCATCAGGCCTCCCTGCCGCGACGCGGCGTGAGAAAAGCGGCGATCAGTTCAGCGGTCTCCTGCCAGTCGCGCGTCTCGCGCGCCAGCTGCTTGCGTCCGGCGGCGGTGAGTGCATAGAACTTCGCGCGACGATTGTTTTCCGATTGGCGCCACTCGGCCGCGATCGCACCCTCCTGCTCGAGCTTGAGCAGGGCGGGGTAGAGCGTGCCGTAGTTGAGCGAGAGGCGATGACCGCTCGTCTCTTCGATTCGGCGCGCGATGCCGTAGCCGTGCAGCGCGCCGAGCGATTCGAGGGTCTTGAGGATCATGAGGGCGAGCGTGCCCTGCTTGACGTCGAGCTTGTCGGGCATCGATGGGCGTCCTATGGGTTACCCATACGACGTTAGGACGGGCGCGAAAGTTTCGCAAGGAGAGAAAAACGGGGGGGATCCCGGCCGTTCTGCGGTCTGTCGTCGCCGCGCGGGCTCTCGATCTTGGGCTCGAAGTCCGAGAACTGAAGTCAGATTGACTGACAACAGACCAGCTCGCGCAGGGCCCCGAAACAGAACAGCGCGCGCCGCTGTTGGACGGCGCGCGCTGGGCTGGATTCTTCGGCCTAATCGGAAATCACTATCGGCACACCTCCTCCCGCATCCTCGATCTGATGCGCGAGGCTGATGGCGTCATCCGGTGTCATGCGAATGCACCCGTGAGACGCGGCTTCGCCGATGGAGTCTGGGTTGTTGGTGCCGTGGATGAAGTAGTACGGTGCCTCGAAGTAGATCTTCACGCCCTGCATCGGATTTTCCGGGGAGCCGGGCGGTTCGTAGTGCTTGTTGCGCGCCCAATCGGTCGGTGGCGGAACCCATTGTGGATTCCAGTCGATGTCTCCGCTTCGGAAGCGTCCGGTCGGTGTCGGATGAGTCGGTCGGCCAACGGCGACTCCATAAGTGTGTACGACGTCTCCGTCTCGAACGACCTTCAATACGCGATCGGAAAGACTTACTTCAATGCGCATCTCGGCCTGCGCGACCGAGTGGCTCCGGTAGTGCGTCCACAGCAGAGCTGCGGGGACCAGCGGAGCAACGGTCATGAGCGTCGCAAAGCGTACTCGGCGCGTCAATTTCATGGCGTCCTCCCATGTTCTTGCTTCCTTAATGGGCAAGACGGTGGCCATGGCCCGCTCGGCCTTTTCGCGCGGCGCAGCCTGCTCGTTAGACCTTTGTCATGCAACCCACGAGAGAGTCGCGCGAATCAGTGCGGGGTGATGATGCGCTCGGACCTGGCCGGCGGCGGCGCAGACGGAGCCGCGTTTCGTTCGGCGAGGAGCTTCGCCATGAATCGATTCGATTCGGCGATCCGCTCGACCTCGAGCGCGGTCGTTTCCACGGCGTTCTCGATTCGATCCAGTCGCTCCGAGAGCGACGCGAATGCCTCCGGGCGGGTCTGGCGCGCCCGTTCGTGCCTGAGCTCGACGACTCGGAGCAGGAACTTGAGCGTCGTCCCCAGGCCAACGAGGGCGACTACGGCCATGACGGCTACGAACGCCGTGTCGTTACTCATGTCGTTGCTCCTGTAGAGCGAGGAAACCGAGCACGTTGCTGCCCGGACGTACGTCCGTCGAGGGGCTCGGGTTTCTTAAGGCCGAAACCGGGGTGCCATTCGTCGCGTCAAGGCGTTCGCACGGCGACACGTCCGACGACGCGAATCCACCTTACGTTTCCCGCTGCGTCGCGCACGAACTCGATCGACTGACCGCGTTCGGTGCCGTCGGTGACGACGGCACGATCCGGCCCGAAGAACGCGATCGGCATCTCGGTGCCGAGCCGCCCGCTGCTCTGTTTCTCTTGCACCACGAGCTGCTTGTCGTCCGCGCGCACGATGACCGTGTTGGTGGGTCTGGCGTATGTCCCTATGTACGGCGCCGGGTTGGGCTGTTGCGGGAGCGGCTCGACGTTGGGGAGCGTCTCGACCAGGCCGCGATGCGCGATCGCCTGGTTGCGCGCGTACGTCGCGCCGAGGTACGACTCGAGCGCCTTGCGTTCGACGTCCTGGATCAAGCGCCAGCCGACGTTCGAGTTCGTGAGGATGGCGATGGCGAAGTTGCGCTCCGGCACGATCTCGAGGAGGAGAATGTGGCCGCTCAGGGTGCCGCCGTGCGACGCCGTGTGAATGTCGCCCATGCGGCGGAGATGCCAGGCGATGCCGATGTCGTCGTCGGTGCTCTGCTTGCGCAGCTGTGGTGTGCGCATGAGCTCGAGCGATTGGCGCTTCAGGACGCGCTCACCGTTCTGCGCCGTCCCGTCGCCCATGTGAAACCGCGCGTACGTCATCATGTCGGTGATGCACAGGCCGACGCCGCCCGCCGTGACGCTCGACGACGGCACGAATGGACGTTGCAGTGTCACCGTGCCGTTGCGCGTAAAGTGTCCGGCGGCGAATCGCTGCACGATGAACTCGCCCGGAGTCGTTCCCGCGTGCTCGAGGCCGAGCGGTTGGAAGACGAGGTCGCGAATCGCGCGGTTGATCGGCTGGCCGGTGACGACCTCGATGACTCGTCCGGCGATGCTGAAGCCCGCGTTGTTGTAGCTCCACGCCGCGCCGGGCGGCGCGACTTGCATCAAGTCGGTCACCGTCGGCGACTCGACGAAATCCTTGAGCGATTCCGTGCCCCGATCCGGTCCCGAAACCTGTCCCTCCCAGCCGCCGAGGTGTGTGAGCAAATGCCAGACGGTCACTTCGCGGCTCGCGGCGGAATCGCGGACGCGGAAGTCGGGCAGGTAGGTTCGCACGGGCGCGTGCAGATCGATCTTGCCCTGTTCGACGAGCCGCATGATCGCCGTCGCGGCGAACGTTTTCGAGATCGACGCGATCGGAAATACCGTGTGCGGCGTGACGGGGAGCGGATCTTCGACGTTCGTCACGCCGAGCCCGCGCGTCGTGGCGACGCCGTTCGAGATGATGCCGATGGCGACGCCTGGTACGCCGAATTCCTTCATCTTCGACTCGGCGAGCGCCGCGATCGCGTCGAAGCGCGGGTCGGCCGAGGCCTGCGCGCGAAGACTCGGAGCGGCGATGGACGCGGTGAACGCCAGCGCGACGAAAAGCCGCATGAGCAGTATTCTCCTCTGGCTGCCGATCAAGGTGCCGTGCTTTCGTCGACGTCCTCGTCCAACGGGGCGGGCGCCACGCTCAGCAATTCGTTCGCCTCCTTCACGTGCTCGCGCCGGACGAGGAGATACGTCCGTTGCAAGATCTCGCCGGCCCGGTCGTGGCGAATCATCGAAGGAATATCTCCGGCCTCGAGTACCGCCTGGTCGAGAATGGCCAGCGCCTCCAGCGCGTAGCTGCGGAGGACGACCGGCTCTCCGGGATCGTAGATGATGCGAGTTCGCATGTCGCGCCTCCTGACTCCTACGATACCGCTATTTGAGTTCCTTGACGAATTTCGCGAACTCGGAGCGATGCGCGGCGACCGTGGCCGTCGGGCCGAACAGCTGAATGAACAAGGTGCCATGCGGCGTCTCGACGATCGCGGCAATGAGTGTCTGACCCGTCCGGACCGAATCGGCAGACCCCGCGCCGACGCCGCGACGGTAGGTTCCGCGGAACTCGGCCGTCGTCACGGGAAACGCGCCCGACGAATCGCGCGTGATCGTCTCGGGCACGGGAGACCCGTCTGGCGTCGAGAACTGGCTACGCCAGCGAGTCACGTTCGCGTCGACATTGCCGCCCTGAGAGGCGCCAAAGAAGAACGCCACCACCTCGGCATCGCTCGACGCATCCGATCCGTGAATGACGAACTGAGCCAACCGAGACGATGACGATGGCGGGCGAGGCGACCAGGAGGCCGGCGCCTTCGTGTGATAGCCGAGCAAGGCGATCACCGAGTCGCCCGGAGTCTGCGAGGCAGCCGTCTCGGCGAGCATGGGCGCAGCGGCGGCCGACGACACGAGTGCGGAGAGCAGGACGCCGAGTGCGACGCGAATCATGAGATCCTCGTGTGGTCGAAGCGCGTTCAGTCGTTCAGCGCAGTGTCCCCACGATCTTCTCGACGTCTCTCTGATCGTGCTGAATGATCACCGTTGCCTTCAGATTCGCCGCCAGCTTCTTGAAGCGATCCAGCGATGCGATCGACTGCGCGCGGTCGGTGTTGAACGTCGGCACGCCGTTGCCCTCGTAGTTCTCGCGGAAATGCGCGAGGTCGCCGGTGATCAGCACGTTGCCCGTCTCCTTGAGCTTCACGAGCAAGCTGTGATGTCCCGGCGTGTGCCCCGGAGTGCTGAGCATGATGACGCTTCCGTCGCCGAATACGTCTCTGTCACCCACGACCGGCTCGACTTTGCCGCCCCCCGTGGTCCACGGGGCGAAGATCGCGGGATCCATCGGCGGCGTCGCCTTGGGATCGGTCACGACATCCCAGTCGCCCTTGCCGATGAGCAGCGTCGCTTGTGGAAACTGCCTTGCTTGTCCCGTGTGGTCGCCGTGATAGTGGCTGATGGCGACGTACTTGACCTGCGCCGGAGTGACCTCGAGCTGCGCGAGGAGATCCGTGAGGCTCGTCTTGGGCGCGGTTGCCGCTGTGCCGACCGGATTGCCGGTGTCCCAGATGAGATAGTCTTTGCCGTGCCCGATCAGGTAGCAGCTGAACGTGAGCTGCACCTTGAGGCCGTTGTAGGCATACGTGTCGGAGAACCGCTGGCCGACATCTGTGGGAGCGGCGTTCGTGCCGCACTGAAGGCGCGTCAGCGTCACGGCCGGCGTGACCTGTGCCCGAGCGGGGGTCGAGGCGAAAGCGGCGCCGCAAGCAACGAGTGTAAGGACGGCTCGGTTCATTGGAGGAGGGTAGGGTCGCGGTAAGCTGCAGCCGTTACCCTCGAGTTGCCAGCGTCGGGTGGACCGGTGGACCGGTGGACCCGGTGGACCGGGACCCCGCCACCTGTTCACGTGTCTACCCGTCCACCATCTTCCGCCGATGTCACCGACGCGCCGCGAAGCACTCGTCGAGCTCAGCGCGCTGCTCGCCATTCCGCTCGTTCGATGGCCGGAGCGGCTCGTCGATCCGCTCGCCGGCACCATCGCCGACTACCAAGCGGGGCGCGCGCGGCGCGACTGGAGCGCGGCCGAGGTGACGAAGCAGGCGCTCGACCGCGGCAATTCATTGAACGGCTGGCTCCGCGCGATCGACGAGCTCTCGCCGACAGCATTGGACGACGCACGCGCCTCCGACGCCCGCGCGCGGAGCGGGACCCTTCTTGGGCCCCTCGACGGCGTTCCGGTGTTCGCAAAATCGATCTACGACATGAACGGTCTGCCGACGACCGGTTCGAACGCCGAGTGGGCGAAGCTTTTTCCTGGCGCGGTGGGACGCGACTCGATCGAGGTCGCGCGGATGCGGGCCGCGGGCGCGATCGTGCTCGGCAAGACAGCCGCCGACGATTTCGCGTACCATGGCAACGGCACGAGCTCGCTCACGGGGCAGGTGCGCAATCCGTACGACGCCTCCGGCGTGAAGACTCCCGGCGGCTCGAGCGCGGGGTCGGCCGTCTCGGTGGCGTGCGGCATCGCCTTCGCGGCGCTCGGCACCGACGACGGCGGATCGAATCGAATTCCGGCGCAGTTCTGCGGGATCGTGGGTATGAAGCCGACGTT
Source organism: uncultured Gemmatimonadaceae bacterium (assembly GCA_963757185.1). Lineage (GTDB taxonomy): Bacteria > Gemmatimonadota > Gemmatimonadetes > Gemmatimonadales > Gemmatimonadaceae > JAQBQB01. Next base: position 43,515 of record CAVWQI010000009.1, on the reverse strand, counting down.
CGGGCTCGTCCCGCGCACGGGCGTGATCCCCACTTGGCCGTACCTCGACACGCACGGCCCGCTCGCGCGCCACGTCGCCGATGCGGCGCTGCTGCTCGATGCGATCGCCGGCCCCGACGCGTCCGATGGTTTGGCGCTCGCGACACCGTGGACGCGCGGCGCTCTGTCTGCGTTGCGCGACGACGCGCTCCACGGCGCTCGGCTCGGCCTCGTCGACGCGCACATTCCTCGCGCGCAGATGAGCGCGGAGTCGCTGGCGGTTTTCGATCGTGCCGTCTCCGACCTTCAAGCGGCCGGCGCGTTGGTCGAGCCGTGCGCGCCTGCCGTGACGCGCGCGACGGTGCGCGATTTCTTCGCTCAATCCGCGAAGGACCGCGGCGACGTGCAGCCGAACGCGAATTCGCCCGCGGCGACCGCGAACGCCTTGTTCAGATATTTCCAGACGCACGGCGATGATGCGAGGCGCGACGTCGAGCGCGGATTCGCGGCGTATCGCGCGTTCTACGACGTGCTGCCGAAGGAATGGGCCGACATGTCACGGCTCATCGACCAGCCGTACGAGCGCGACCCGGCCGGCATCTCCTTCGCCCGATCGCGCGACGCGGCCATTGCGCAGCTCGCGGCGACCTTCCGCGCGCAGCGCATCGACGCGATGATCTATCCGACGATGCCGTTCCCGGCGCCGCGCGCCGTCGACCCGTGGCCCGACGTCCGCACGACGCTTGGCTACGGAAACTGGATGGGTTTGCCGGAGGTGTCGGTGCCCACCGGACTCGGCGCCGACGGCATGCCCGCGGGCAACCTCTCGTTCGTCGGACTTCCGGGCAGCGACGCGCGCGTGCTCGCGCTGGCGCACTCGTACGAACGCGCGTCGTCGAGATTCGTCGCGCCCCCGCGGGCCGGCTGATTTGCGTTAGCCGCGCGTGGGCCGCCGGTCAGTTCCTGACGACGCTGATGACACGAATCAGCCCGTCGCTCATGTTCGACAACGTCCACGGCCGGCCGCTTGTCGCGCGAAAAGTCCCGCCAACCCATTTGGGGCCGCCGCCGACCACGAGCTTCTGTCTCGTGTCCGCCGAGTCGAGCGCGATCACCCAGGTCGCCTTCGAACCGGCAGCCGGTCGCAGCGTGGCGCCCGGTTCGATTGACAGGAGGCTCACCGTGATTTGGTCCGTTGCCAACGCGGGATGCTCCGTCCCGCCGGAGAACCGAGCCTTCTTGCCGGTCGACGACTCGTGGCAGTCGAGCGGCTTGTCCGCGACCGCGGACTCGCAGAGGTTGCGCACGCCGGTCTGTGCCTCGAGCAACTCGACGGTGATGTTGTCGAACGGCGCGGCGCCGGGATTGCGCGCGATGTGAGCGAACTTGCCGAAACTGTAGTGCACGGCCAAGTCGGGCGAGGTGACCGTCGCGTCGGGAACGCCCGGCCGAACGTTGACCAGAGTGCTCGGTCCGAGCGCGACCCAGAAGTAGTCGGGATCGTGTTCGTGCAGCAGTGTCGTGTCGTGAGCCGGGACACGGACGCGCAGTACGCGGATCGTCGAGTCCTCGTACACGAGATGATGATGAGGCTCGCGCTGCGCCAGCACGGCGCCGGGTATCGATTGCGAACGCGCGAGCGAAGGCGCGGCGAGCGCCGCGGCGAATAGAAACACCGGCGCGACAAGATGCCGGCTGGAGATGGGCTTCGAAGACATTGAAAACCTCGCGAGGAGTCGCGCCGGCGTCGGCCGGCGCGAGCACTCAGACGAGGGCGGCGGCGCGGTCGCTCAGCGATTCAGCCAGTACGACAGCTTCACAAGGAACGTGTTCGCCGGGTGCAGCCGCATCAAGTCCCGGACGTCGCCCGTGAAATCGTGCGTGCCCTGCGTTGGGAGGGAGCCCTGACGCCCTTCGTTCCACACGAGGAAGAGCGTCGATCCGGGCCGGTACTCCCAGCGGAACACGACGTTCGACTGGAATTCCTTGAAGTTGAACCCGCCTGGGTTGTTCGTGACCGACGTGTCGCCGTAGGCCGCGTATCGATCGTCGTACGCGTCCGCCCTCGGCGTGGCCGACAGCTGTCGCACGTTGGAGTACGTGCCCTTGGAGATGAACGGCTGCGTGTACGCCTGGAGCGAGACGTTCGGCGTGAAGGTGTAGTTCAACCGCACGGTCGCCGACGTCGTGGTCTGGTTCAAGTGCGCGAACGTGTAGTGCGTGTCCTTCACCGAGTCGGTGAAGTTGCCGAACCACTGGTTGTCCGACACGTTGCGCGCGTAGTTGAGCGAGAACGCCGAGCTGAAACGGCCGAGCATTTTGTAGTCGATCTCCGGGCCGCCGTTCCAAGAGCGGCTGCGCCCGCCGGAGCCGACGAACCAGCTCGCGTTGAGGTACGGAACGACGGAACGCTTGTCGTCGCCGTTGACGAACATCCACGGCGCCAAGTAGCTGTCCTGGCGGACCGCCGGTCCGCCGCGTGCGGAGCGGTCGTCGTACGTCGTCCCGAGCTGGCCGAGGGTGCCGCCGAAGTGCACGCCCGTATTGTTGCGGAGCGTGATTTGAAAGTTCGAGTTGTACGCCGCCTCGAGCGGGAGGCCGTCCGCCGTCCAATACTGCCACCAGTTGTTGTTCCACTGGATGCGGTTGGTGAACGCGCGCTGCTTTCGGTCGAAGAAACCCACCCAATTGTTGAACGACTGCTGGTCCGCGCGGCGGAGATAGCCGAGATCATTCACCTCGAAGCCCGCGGAACGGCGGAGGTACGAGGTCTCGAACATCAGATTCTGTCCGGCGACCTTGCCGAAATGAACCTCCTCGGCGTCGCCGTCGAGCGTCGTGCGGTTCGAGTCGAGCGGCAGAGCCGCGTCGGGCCGCTGGTAGTAGTGCACGGCGTCGGTCTGGAGCGCGAGGATGTCGGCCTGACTTCCTTCCACCCGGCTCTTGTCGAACGACGCCGTCAGCTCGTAGCGGTTCGAGAAAAGACGGTGGTGAATGTCCATTGCCGCGGCGTACGCGCTCGACGAGAGGAACGGCGAGGTCCACTGATCCACGCTTCGATTCACCGCCGTGACCATGCCGCCGATCGAGCTGTTGCCGCCGCGAAAATCCTGTTTCACCCGCGCGACGGTGTAGTTCGTCGCCGGTTCGTACGTCGTGTCGCCGGGACTCGACGCGCGCTGCGTCGTCGCGTCGAGCACTCCGAACGTGAGCCCGCTCGGGAATCTCCCCAACAGTTTTGCGGCGCCGAGGATGGTGGTCGGAGCCAGCGGGACGGTGTCGCCGTAGGTGCCTGCCAGCTGCGGCGTGCGGCCGATGCGGCGGCTGTAGTAGAGTCCCTCGCTGCTGCAGTTCACCTGGCTGCAGTTGACGTCGAAGCGAAACAGTCCGCGCCCGGCGACGAAAAACGGCCGGCGCTCGTCGAAGAAGGACTCGTATGCCGAGAGGTTGAGCACCGCCGGATCCGACTCGACCTGCCCGAAGTCCGGGTTGAGCGTCGCATCGATCGTGAGGTTCGATGCGATGCGATACTTGAGGTCTCCGCCGACCGTCGCTTCGGAGCGGTTGGTGTAGCGGTTCTCGGCGATGCTCGCCGCGTTCTTGGTGACGACATACGGCATTGCCTCGAGGCGGCGCGGCGCCTCGAGGTCGTCGAGGCCGGCGAGCGATCCGAATTGCGACACGAAGCCGGTCTTCGACTGCCTGAACAGCGGCCAGCTCAGTCGCTCGTTGTAGCGATAGATGTCGCGATCGATCGTGAATCCGAACGTATGGCTCTTGTCGCGGCCGTATCGCAGCTGCGACAGCGGAATGCGGAACTCGGCCGTCCAGCCAAGCGAGTCGATTCGCGTGGCCACGTCCCACACACCGTCCCAGGCGCTGTCTTCGTTGCCGTCGTCGTAGATCGCCTGATCCATCTTGACGCCGGCCGCGTTCACGCCGAACTCGAATCCGGTGCGCCGGTCGTGGTACGAATCGATGAACAGCCAGATCATGTCCGAGGGCGTGTACGAATCGCGGCGCTCCAGAATCTTGATGATGCTGTCCGGATGGGGATCGAACGCGCGCACGAACACGAACAGGTTAGCCGCGTCGTAGGCGACCTTCGCCTCGGTGCGGAACCGGGGCTCCTTTCCTTCGGTCGGCTGCCATTGCTGGAACGCCGTGATCGGCGGGGCGGCTCGCCAGATGGCGTCGTCGTCCTTCCCGTCGATGACCGGCGCCGTCTCCGCCCGGATGGCGTAGGCGCCCGAATCAGTCGGCGCCGGCACCGTGCGGCGCGCCCCGGTGGCCGCCGCGCGGTTGCTGTATTCCTGCGAACCTGCCTGTGACTGCGCCGCGAGGGCGAGCGCGACGCCAACTGCCAATCGAATCATCCGAATGTCGAGTCTGCTGGTGGGGGTGGCCGGCGCGGGAAGCCGTCCGGTCAACGCCATTGGACAGACTACACGCGGATTTGGTTGACAGGTTTCACCGATATGTCGTAAGCGTGCGGCACAAATTCTTTACGACGTCATCATGCCGGACTTGCGCATCTCGCGCGCGATGCCTACACGCTCGAGGCGTAGCTCCGCAGCAGGGCGAGCATTCTCGCGTCCGTCGCCGTGGCGTCCGCGCCCTTCGGCGTCTCGATGACCTTAGGCGTCCGCGAGAGGCGCTCGTCGTTCATGACGGCCCGGAACGCGCGCTCGCCGAGCGAACCTTCGCCGATGAGCTCGTGACGGTCGCGGTGTGAAGCGAACGGAGTCTTGGAATCGTTGAGGTGCATTACCCGTAACCGGGCCAGTCCCAGCGCGTCGTCGAACCGCTTCCAGACGTCGTCGTACGCATTCGCCAAGTCATAGCCGGCGGAGTACGCGTGACAGGTGTCGACGCACACGCCGAGTCGAGCTCGCAACGAGGTCGGAACGGCCTCGATGATCGCCGCGAGCTCCTCGAACGTTGCGCCGAGCACCGTGCCGGCGCCGGCCGTGCACTCGAGACAGAGGATCGTACGACCGGGGACGCGCGCCAGCGCCTCCGTGATCGCGTCGGCGTTGCGCTGAATGCCGCTCGCCCGGTCATCGATGTAGTTGCCGGGGTGCGAAACGAGAAAATCGATGCCCAGCGACTCGCAGCGCGCCAGCTCGCCGACGAACGACTCGATCGATCTCCGGCGCAGCGTGGGGTCCGGGCTCGCCAGGTTGATGAGATAGGAGTCGTGCGCGATCGTCGCGCCCACGCGCGTCTGGCCGAGCGCTTCCCGAAACGCCGACGATTCCTCGTCGGCGCACGCGCGCTCGGCCCAGCGGCTGGCCATCTTCGTGAAGAGCTGCATGGCCGTCGCGCCGATCGCCCGCGCGCGCGGTGGCGCGTTGGGCGTGCCGCCGGCGATCGACACGTGGGCGCCGAGCAGCAGCGAATCGTCCCACTCGGGAGCGCGCCACTGGGGATCGTCAGCGCTGTCGCGTACGCGAGCCACTCGACGCGGGCGCGGCTTCTTCGCGGCCGCTTTGACCGCGCCGGGTTTCTTCTTCGGCTTACCGCGCTTCTTACCGCGCGCCGGCTTGGCCGCCGGCCGCCGCCGCCGCTTAGCCGTCGAAGTCTTCTGATTTGCCATGGAAGGAGCGCCCGCACCTCGGACAATGAATCGGGCCGCTCTCGTCCAGCGCGTAGTCGTAGGCGCGTCCGCACGAGCACGCGTCTTCGAGCGACTCGTTACCGCAGCCGATGCAGTAGCGGTCGTCGGGGTCGTACGAACGGAAGCGTCCGCAGACCGAACACCGTTTCGTCATGAACGGTGGCACGCGAAAGTGGCCATCGCCGAAAATTAGCGAAGCGCGCTATCGCTGGTCTTTCAGCCAGCTCGCGGGATCGACCGACGCCGGTCGTCCATCGGCTCCGGCGTGGCGAATCTCGAAGTGGAGATGGGGAGGTAGCTCGGGGTCCGACACGCCGACCTCGCCGATGACCTGTCCCTTGGTCACGTTCTGCTGCGCGCGGACGTCCGCTTTGTCGAGGGAGCCGTAGATCGAGTAGTCGCCTCCACCGTGATCGATGATCACCGTGAGGCCGTAGGTGCCGAGCTGGCCGACGTTCACCACGCGGCCGGGGGCGACGGCGGAGACGCTCGTACCAACCGGCGCACGGATCCCGACGCCATTCCAGCGAATGGTCGTATTGCTCGCCGTCTGCGCCTTGCCGAAGCTGTAGACGAGCGGGCCGTCCACCGGCCAATCGAGCCGGCCGTAGTCGGTCGTGTGAATGGTGCTCGTGTTGAGCGCCGCGTTCGGCCGCGCCGTCTCGAGGCGGCGGCGGTCCGCGTCGAGGCTGGCGATGATGTTGGCGAACTGCGCCTCGGTTGCCTTGATGCGCAGGAGCCGGTCTTCGGTGACCCTCGCTTGCGCCCGAGTTCGAGAGAGCGTCGCGCCCCGCTCGTCCTCGAGGGCGCGGAGCTCCGCCTCCTCGCGCGCCTTGTCGCCGCGGTTCACCTCGAGCGCGCTGCGCAGGCCGACCAGCCGGGTCTGCTCGTGAGTCACGCGATCGTGCAGCTCTTCCACACGCGTGACGAGCGCGCGGTCGTGGAGCGCGAGCATGTGCAGATACTTGTAGCGCGCCGCCAGCTCGCCGAACGACCGCGCCGACAGCATGACTTGCGTGGTGAACAGCGGCCCACGCTTGTAGATCTCCACGAGCCGCGCGTGCAGCGCGTTTCGCTTGACGCCGAGCTCTTTCTCCGCGGTTGCCACGTTCCTCGTCGCGACGTCGGCCTCGCCGGCGATCGTCGCGAGCTGATCGTCGAGCGCGCGCACCAGTCGCGCCGTGGCGTCCGCGCGCTCGTTCAGGTTCGTCACCTCGGCGTCGAGGTCGTGCACGCTGTTCTGGAGATCGGCGGCCTGACGCTCGAGCTCTTCGCGCTCGTGCCGGATTCGATCGAGCGTATCACGCTGGGCGCGAATCTTGTCCGTTTGCGCCGACGCCGCGCCGGCGCCGACGGTGAGCGCCAGTGCGGCGATGCCCGCGACGACGACCCGCGCGAACCTCATACCTCGCGCAGATGGCGGCCGACCGAAACCACGCTGCCGCCAAACCCCATCACGGCCCCAGAAAGCACGCCGAGGAGGGCCAGGTGGCTGTCGAAGAAGACCGTCTCGAAATGGAGGTACTGCCCGAGCATTCGCATCGCGATGTACGTCATTCCCAGCGCCAGCGCTCCGCCGAGCACTCCCTTGACGGAGCTTTCTATATGGAAGGGTCGGCTGATGTATCCGTCCGTCGCCCCGACAAGCCGCATGATCGAGATCTCGTTGCTCCGCGCCAGCACCGCCATGCGGATCGTCGCGCCGATGATGATCACGGCCACCGCCGCGAACGCGAGACCGAGCGCGATGCCGGCCGCGCCGGCGATGTTCCGCAGCTTGTACAGCTGGGTGATCCACTCTTCGCCGAAGCGAACGTCGTCGACGAAGTCGATCTCGTGAAGGTGGTCGGCGACGCGGCGAACGGACGCGGGGTCGCGATTGCCCGGCTTGAGCTTGACGTCGAGCGAGGCAGGGAGGACGCCGGCCTCGAACACGTCCTTGAATTCGCCGAGCTCCTTCTTTGCGCGTTCGAGGGCCTCGTCCTGCGTGACGACGTCGACCTTGAGCACTTCGGGGAACTTCGCGATTTGGTCGGCGGCGTCCGCGATCTCCTTGTCGGACGTGCTGTCGGCGATGAAGGCCCGGATCTCCACGCGCTCCTCGATCCGCTGGAGCGCGGCGCGGATGTTCAGCGCCACGAGCCCGAACAGACCGAACGCGAAGAGCGAAAACGCGATCGTCGTGATGCTCAGCGCGCTCAGAAGCGGCGCGCGGCGAAACGCGGTGAACGCCGTCTTGAAAGAAGTCATCACTCGACTTCCAGCTCGACCTTCGGTGTCTCGGCCGAGTCGAACACGACGCCGCCGTGATTCAGCTCGATACAGCGGTAGTCGCTGGATCGCACTAGCTCGAGGTCGTGCGTCGCCATGATCACGGCCGTTCCCGACGCGTTGATCTCGCGCAGCAACTGGAAGATTCCGCGGCTGGCGCGGTCGTCGAGGTTGCCGGTGGGCTCGTCGGCGATGAGGACGAACGGGTCGTTGACGAGCGCTCGCGCGAACGCTACGCGTTGCTGCTCGCCTCCCGACAGCTCCTTGGGATACGCCGTCGCTTTGGACGCCAGGCCGACCTGCGTCAGCGCGCGACTGACCCGGTTCGCGATGGAGGCGCGCGGCGCGCCGATCACCTCGAGCGCGAACGCCACGTTTCCTTCGGCCGTCCGGTCCTCGAGCAACCGAAAGTCCTGAAAGATGATGCCGAGCCGGCGGCGAAGTTTGGCGACGTCGCGTCGCTTGATGCCGGTCGAGCTGTAGCCGCTCACCCGGACTTCGCCCGAGGTCGGACGCTCTTCCATATAAAGGAGCTTGAGGATCGTGCTCTTGCCGGCGCCGCTAGGGCCGGTGAGAAACACGAACTCGCCCTTGGCGATGCGGAAGGTGGCGTTATTCAACGCCGAGCTTCCCGCGACGGCGCGGGGATAGATCTTCGAGACTCGATCGAAGCGGATCATGGGCCAACCATTTGACGCACGGTTGTTTCCAGCGTCACCGCGGCGTTGCCGATCGAACCTCGACGTTGCGCGCCCCCGTCGCTTGCCGGTCCACCGGTCCACCGGTCCACCGGTCCACCGGCTTCCTCAGCCCAGCGCGTGCTCGATGTCCGCGATCAGGTCCTTGGCGCTCTCGATCCCGACGCTCAGACGCAAAAAGCCGTCGGGAATCCCGGCGCGGGCGCGTTCCGCCGACGTGAGGTGCGCGTGCGACGTGAACCGGGGCTCGGAAACCACCGAATCGACCCCGCCGAGGCTCGGGGCGTGGCGGAAGATGCGGATCCGCTGGAGAAACCGCGTCGCCGCGTCCGCACCGCCGGCCAACTCGATGGCCATCATTCCCCCGAAGCCGTCCATCATGCTCTTGGCCGCCTCGTGGTCCGGATGATCCGGGAGCCCCGAGTAGTGGACCTTGCCGATCGCCGAGTTCGTGGCGCACCACTCGGCGATGCGCATCGCGTTCTCGTTCTGCCGGGCGACGCGGATGTCCAACGTCTTGAGTCCGCGCTCGAGCAGCCACGCCGCGAACGGGTCAGGTGCCTGGCCCCACACCATCATCTTCTGGCGCACCTCTTCGATATAAGGCGCGGTTCCACACACGATCCCCGCGAGCACGTCGTGGTGGCCGTTGAGGTACTTGGTGGCCGAGTGGATGACGACGTCCGCGCCGTGCTCCAGCGGGCGCAGGTTGACGGGGCTCGCGAAGGTGGAGTCGACGACGAGCGCGATCCCCAGCTCCTTCGTGATGTAGCTGACCGGCCGAAGATCGATGACGCGGCACGTCGGGTTGATCGGCGTCTCGAGGAAGATCGCGCGAGTCGTCTTGCGCAAGCGCTTTCGCCAGACGCGCGTTTCCGTCGGATCGATCAGGGTGACGTCGATGCCGAACGTCGCGAACTCTCCCGCGAGCAGGCGACTCACACCTCCGTAGATGGCGCCACTGGCGAGGAGATGGTCCCCCGGGCGGAGCAGGGCGAGCAGCGCGCACGCGACGGCGCCCATTCCACTCGCCAGCAGGACCGCGCTCTCGGCTCCCTCCAGCGCGGCGACTCTTTGTTGCACTATCTCGGCGTTGGGCGAGTTTCCGTAACGCGGGTAACGAAGACCGTCGCCGGTGCCGATCTCCTGGTTGAAGTTCACCGACTGAAAGAGCGGATGAACGACCGGCGTGTCGGACTCGTGCGCCGGCGCTCCCGCGTGCACCGCGAGCGTCGCGATGTCGAGCGGGGCGGCGCGGGTCGAGCCCGAGGGACGACGGGGGCGAGGGTGGTTAGGCAAAGGCGGTGTTTCTCCTTCCGCGGTTGTCGAGGTCCGGCTTCACGACGCGCACGATCTCCGACGGCGACGCGCCCGCCACGTCGCGAAGCACGACGTCGCCGGCGCGCAGCGACTCGTCGATCCGCACGGTCGCCAGCTCACCGCGCCGCGGGCCGTACACCCACGCGAGCTCGCCGTCGTTGAGAAGTCGCGACCGTGCGTCGCCCGGGTTCAACGTCACCATCGGACCGCGGTCGGTATCGCCCTTGCGCGTCGTATCGAGCCGCAGGACGCGCAGCGGCTTGTCCAGCGTCTCGCGCTCCACGAGGTCACGCCTGGAAGTGGCCGACCGCGACGTATTCGTCGTTCGCGCGCATCACGAGGCGGCGGCCACACAGCGAGTCGAGCAGGCCGCGCGCGTGCGTCGAGTCGCTGCCGGTGGCGATCGCGACGTCCTGGGCGTTCGCGGTGCCGAGTCGGTAGACGGCTTCCCAGGTGCTCCGCTCTTCGTCGGTCAGGACGCCGGCGACGCGCACGCCTTCGGCGTTTTCGACCGCGAGCGCGAGCCCGTGTCGTTCGAGCGCGGCTTCGATCGCGACCCAGTGGTCGTCGTTGACGCCGCGGAAAAGGAAGTACGCGTCGCGCGGCGCGTCGTCGGACGAATAGCGCATCAACAGCTTGGCCACGACTTCGTCGGCGCACGAGAAGTCGATCATCGACACCTGGGAGAAATCGATGATCGTGAAAGCGCTCGCGTCCTCGTCGGCCGCGGGGTCGCTGAGGAGTAGCTCGATCTGAGTGCGCACCGCGGCACCGGTTGGCCGGGTGACGAGATTCGAGTAGAGGTCGCACTCGAGCGTCTGGCGAAGCACGCTGCTCAGATCGATATGGTGCATCATCGCTCCGTCGATCCTCCGTCCATGGCTTCAGGAATGATTACCTGAACTTGCGCTCCAGGGAACTGGGGGAGGCCTTCGACGAGCGGCGGATCGTCGTCCCAGTCGGGCACGATGCCGATCTTGGCGGTGCCGCTCCGCACTGTCAGCTTGCCGTGCCAGCGCCCGACGTAGTTCCGCGCGCCGGCAAGGCCGTGTCCGCGGCCTCGCTCGCGAAACCGGCTCACCCCGCGAATGACCGCTTCCTCAAGTGCGGCGGCGTCGTCCCAGCGCGTCGTCGGCAGGTGTCCAGGCGCGCTTTCAAGAGATCTTCGGAACCCCAGCCCGGCGTCGCACACCGCGATCACGACCACGCGTCGCCCGAGGCGCTTCGTCCAACGGTAGCTCTGCACGGCGACCCATCCGCCTTGCCCCGCGTGCTCGATGATGTTCTGGCAGATCTCCGAGAGCGTCATCGTGAAGCCGAGGATGGCCTTCGGCTCGAGGTGCAGCTCGTTCTGGAGGATCCGCTGCGCGCGCTCCTGCACTCGACCCACGACGTCGTGGACGTCGCCGCTGCGGGTGATTGGCGTGATCTCGAGAAGGACGTTCGACTCGCCCGCTTCGCGCCGCTTGGGGTACGAGCCGCGAAGCTCGTAGAGCGATTCCGCGTGGCGGAAAAACGACGTGCGTTCCCAGTACGACGTCGTGTCGTCGAGTTCGGGGACGGCCAGCACCGGCCGCTCTTCACGCGTCTGCGCGAGCGTGAGCAGCGCGGTCAATCCGTAGGGCGACGCCCACCGTACGTGCCGCGCGTCGACGAGCAGCTTCGCGTCCGGGGGAAGCGGGGCCAACTGCTCCAGCACCTGTTCGAAGGTGTGCTCGTCGAGCGAGGGTGGAACAGTGATGACCTGAGTCACGTGAGGCTGATCGTTCCCCGGAGATAGTCGGAGAGCCCTGAGGCTCCACGGTGCCCGACGTTGCGAGCCGCCGCGCGGTGCGCGGCAAGGATGGCGTCGCCAAAGTTATCACCGGCGAGCAGTCGCGAGAAATAGGTCGCGCCCCACACGTCGCCGCAGCCTGTGGGGTCGCCGCCGTCGACGACGTGATCCGCGGGCACGATCGCCGTGCGCATTGGGCCGACGTCCGACGCCAGCGACTCGAATGGCCGCGTCGAGTCAGGACGCGCCAGGCCGAGACGTTCGAAGTCGGCCGCCGCGAAGTACACGGCGCCGCGTTTGGCCATCGTCACGACGAGGCAACGGACGCCTGCGTGCAGGGCCGTCGCGGCCAGCGTCATCGGATCGGCGGCCAGCATCCGCATCTCGTCTTCGTTCACTTGCAGCACGTCGAAACAGCCGCACCACTCGCGGACGTCGGAGATGGGGCGCAGCGTCCGCAGACCGTCCGGCTGCACCGCCCACGCGAGCATGTGCAGGTCGGCGTACATCGGGCCGGCGAATGTCTGGCGGATGAGCATCGTCGTCTCGAGGTCGAGCTCCCAGCCGCTCAGAAAATTGATGTACAGCGCGTCGAGCCGCGCCGTCTCGAGCACCGGCTTGAGCCCGAGCCACGTCCACGGCGGCACTCCGCCGTGCATCACCTCGCTCCGCCGCTCGTCGTCGAAGTAGCGCAGCTCGACGCGGTTGTTTGGGTAGGGCACGACGATCGGACGACCGTCCACGGCCATCCGACGGAGGCCGCCCATGAACTGGGCCGCCGCCGGCGCGAGATCCTCACCGACTTTGATGATCGGAACGATCTCCCACCCTTCCGGCAGCGCGGCGTCCATCCCGCCGAGCGCGTAGCTGATCCCGCCCCATTCCTCGGTCGGCGACGAGCGCGCGTCGCGCCCGTAGATCACGTCCCACACGATCGAGCCGATGACGCCGACGCGCCGCTTGCGCGTCACGACGCGACTCCGGGGTGCTGCCGATTGCGCACGGCGAGTCTCCCCCTCAGTGGCGGAACTGCCGCTTGCCGGTGAAGAGCATCGCCATGTCGTGCTCGTCGGCGGCGGCGATGACCTCGGCGTCGCGCACGGAGCCGCCCGGCTGCACGATCGCGCGGACCCCGGCTTCGGCCGCCTGGTCGACGCCGTCGCGGAAAGGGAAGTACGCGTCCGACCCGAGGACCGAACCGGCGGTCGCGTGTCCGGCGAGCGACGCCTTGTGCGCGGCGAGGAACGCCGCGTCGACGCGCGACATCTGTCCGGCGCCGATTCCGATGGTCGCCCCGGCGCGCGCCAGCACGATCGCGTTCGATTTGACCGACGCCACCGCGCGCCAGGCGAACAGCAGATCGCGGTACTCGTCGTCGCTCGGCTGGCGCTTGGTCATGAGCGTCCACCCTGTGTCGTCGATGACCGCCGGCGCGCGCTCTTGCACGAGCACGCCGCCGCGCACCCGCTTGTAGTCGAGATGGTTGTCGGAGTTCACGACGCTCGCGCGTCCTTCGAGCACGCGCAGGTTCTTCTTCCGGCCGAGGATCTCGACGGCGCCCGGGCTGAACTCCGGAGCGACGATGCATTCGACGAACAGGCTCGCCACGGCGTTCGCCGTCGCGTCGTCGACCGGCACGGTGAACGCGATCACCGAACCGAACGCCGACACCGGGTCACAGGCGAGCGCCTTCTTGTACGCGTCGAGGGCGTTCGCGCCGACCGCGAGCCCGCACGGCGACGTGTGCTTCACGATGGCGCAGGCCGTCTCCGTCGCGTACGGATCGACGGCGAGCAGCGCGCCTTCGAGGTCCAGCAGGTTGTTGAACGAAAGTTCTTTCCCGCCGCGCTGCGTGAGTCCGCCGAGTCCGGCTCCGGGCCGCTCGACGTAAAACGCGGCCGACTGGCCGGGGTTCTCGCCGTAGCGCAGCGACTGCGCGCGCTCGAACGAGACCACGATCTCCGGCGGAAATTTGTCGCCGCGCTCGCGCGCGAACCACGATGCGATCGCCGCGTCGTACGCCGCGGTGTGGGCGAACGCCTTGCCGGCGAGGATGCGGCGCAGGTCGAGGTCGTCGTCGCCGGCGTCGAGGGCCGAGTGTACGCGCTCGTAGTCGTTGGGGTCCGCGATCACCCACACCGACGCGAAATTCTTCGCCGCGGACCGCAGCATGCTCGGTCCGCCGATGTCGATGTTCTCGATCGCGTCCTCCGGCGTCGCACCGTTCCGCGCCACCGTCTCGCGAAACGGATACAGATTCACCGCGACCAGGTCTATAGGCGTGATTCCGTGTTCTTCGAGCGCGGCCATGTGCTCGGCGACGTCGCGCCGAGCGAGGAGCGCGCCGTGCACGGCCGGATGCAGCGTCTTCACCCGGCCGTCCATCATCTCGGGGAATCCCGTGACCTCACTGACGTCGCGCACCGTCAGGCCGGCGGATCGCAGCGCCTTCGCGGTCCCGCCGGTCGACACGAGCTCCCAGCCGAGCTCGGCGAGTGAACGCGCGAAGTCGACGACACCCGTCTTGTCAGATACTGAGAGTAGGGCGCGGGGCATACGCGTGTGAAATTAGCGCGGACACCAATAGTTCTCGAACTGGCGAGTCACCCACTATTGGCGTCGGCCAGGAATTCAACGCAGATGCCGCCGATTTGAAAAGCGATTGCCGCAGATGAAAAAAGAAGAACGGCACTCGGGCCACCTCCAATTGCTATCTGCGGGATTGCTGTTCCAATCTGCGTCATCTGCGTTCCCCTTTGTTCGATGACGGTAGTGGCCGGCCGCGCTCGAACGACTCTGGAAGGACTACGGTTTAGTTCTGCTTGGCACGGCGGTCGGCGCCTTCGCGACGGCCGCCACGATCCGCGTCAGGGACCGTAGGTCCCGCAGATCCAATACCTCGGCCGGCGAATGGCTGTATCGGAGCGGATAAGCGAGGGCGACGTCGATCGCTCCGACGCGAGCGAACTCGGAGCCGTCGTTGCCGCCGTTCGTCACGCCGACCTGTAGCGGAATGCCGTTCGCGCGCGCGATGCGCATGACGCGGTCGATCTCGTCGGGGGGCGTCACGCTCGAGTTGTCGAGCGCGCGCATGACGGCGCCCTGTCCGATCGGTGCGTCGGCGAAGCGCTGGCTCTCGAGCGGAGAGTCCGACGACACGAACGTGTCCACGGCGTGCACGCGGTGCACGGACGGGCCGAAGATCGCGGCCGCCGCTTTCGCTCCTTCCAATCCGCCTTCTTCGCGCACCGACCACATGAAAATGACCTTGTGATCCAGCTTCGCCGGATCGATGTCATCGAGAGCGAGAAGCAGCGCCGTCACGCCGGCGCGGTCGTCGATCGAGCGTCCCGTGATCCGCACGTCGCCGATGCGCGCCGAGCATTTGAATCCCGTCAGCGCGAGTCCGACGTGCACGCCCGAATTCACGAGCTCGACCGAGTCTCGTGCGAACCACGCCGTGAGCGTCGCCGGCTCACGATTCGGCGAGCTGTCGCGCGGCACGAAGATCCCGCGCATCGGCCCCGCGCGCGACGCCTCGCAGCCGAGCTTTCCGTCACGCGCTGCCTGGTGGTCGGTCGGCCGGTGCAGCAATGCCGGTTGTCCCTCCCACAAGAATGGAAAGAACGTTCCGCGCGGCTTGAGCGAGAGCATCCCGTTGCGATCGATGGCGGTGACGACGAAGCTGATCTCGTCCATGTGTGCGACGATGACCGTCGTGTCGCGATCCGGACCGAGTGCCAGCACGAGATTCCCCGCCGAGTCGACGCGTGCCAGTGGGCGGGCCCACGTGGGAAGCATCGACTGAATCGCGTCGCGCATCGGCTGCTCGAACCCCGACGGCGCATACACGTCGGTGAGCTTGCCGAGCACGTCGGCGTAACGGGAAAGCGAGTCCTGCACCATGAGTGGCGGCGCCGGCACCCAACCGTGTCGCACGGCGATCGGCCGCGGCGCATCCGTTCCCCCCCGACCGCCCCCGCGCGCGCGACAGCACGAAAGAGCGACGCGATGTCCGACTCCTGCAGAGTCTCGGTCAGCGTGCCGCCGAAGCGGGCCAGCACGCCGATCGACAACGTGGCGCCCACGTTCAGTCCGGCGAGGGGCGGCCACGGCGCGCGCAGCTCGCGCGGCGTCGACTGCATCCTCCCCAACTCACCGTCGACGACGAACAGCGAGTCCACTCGCCCGAGGCGGCGGATCGCCGACGTGAGTCCGGCCCACGAGAACGACTTCTGCGCGGAGACGATGAACACGGTCTCGCCGCTGCTCGGCTCCGCCTCTTGCGCCGCGGCGGCCACCACCGCGGCGCATCCCGCGCGATTCGACGCCGCGGGACCGGCGACGAAGTCGCTGAAGCTCCACTCCGGCCAGTCGCGCACGACCGGGTCGAGCCGGTCGATGCCCATCTTCGCGACCTCGGCCCGCGAACGAGCGCCCACGTCCAGCCACAGGTTCTCGATCGACGTCGGCGCGTCGTCAGCTGTGCGCCGGCGCCACAGGTGGTTGCTCCGCACGGCGAACACGCCGGACACGTTGTGAGACCGCAGCGGATTGGTGCGATCGACGGCGATGACGATGACCCGCTGCCCTTCGTGGTACTGATCCCACAGCGCTGGGTGCGTTCCGTTGCCGATCCCGTGCACGCGGAGGTAGCCGTCGTCCGTGACGTCGCTGACGACGTATCCCGTTTCGTCGATGCCGCACGCGACGACGCGCTTGGGCGATCCGCTGCCCAGGTGCTTGACCAGGTTTCCGCTGTCGTCTCGCGTCCATCCGCTCGTCGCGCTCAGAATCCGGTCGGTCGCGAGCCGCTCGTAGCCGGGCGTCGCGATGAGCGCGATCCACGTGGAGACCGCGTGCGAATACGGCGGCGTCGCGAGCGTGTCCTGCGCGCGGACAAACGGCGCTCCCGCCGCGACGGCCAACAATGCGCCAACCGCCTCAGCGAGCCAGCGCGAGCTCGATGTTCTCGGCAAGTCGGGAATCCTCGTGCGGAAGGAGTGTGAACGCGGGTTTTGTATCGGACGAGATGGTCGACGGCGCGCCCGACGCGAGCGAAAAGCGCCCGCGGGCGACTGCGTCGACCACGCGCGGATAGAGAATATGCTCGACGCGCAGCACGCGAGCGGCGAGCGTTCCCGCGTCGTCGCTCGCGAACACGGGCACCGGCCATTGAGCGATGATCGTGCCGTGGTCGTACTGAGCATCGACGAAGTGAACGGTCACGCCGCTGACCCGCGCGCCCGATTCGATCACGGCGTGGTGCACGCGGTTCCCGTACATCCCGCGTCCGCCGAAAGCCGGAAGCAGGGCGGGGTGGACGTTCACCATGCGCCCCTCGAACCGCGACACGATATGCGGGGGAATCATCTTCACGTAGCCGGCGAGCGCGATCAGGTCCACGTCGTGTTCGTCGACGAGACGGTCCATCGACTGCGCGCCGCCTCGCGTCTCGGGTGACAGCACCATCGATGGAATGCCGCGGCGTTCGGCGCGCTCCAGCGCGCCCGCCGTCGATCGATCGGTCCCGACGACGACGACGCTTCCTCCGCGCCGGTCTCCGAGCGCATCGAAATGGTCGAGGATGGCCTGGAGGTTCGAGCCGCCGCCCGACGCGAGCACCGCGATGCGCGAAGTCATCGCGCGGATTCTATTGCCCGCCCGACGGCGCGGGAAGCGCGTCGAGGAAACGGTCCACCGCCGCGCCGAGTGAGTGCGCGACCTCCAGACCTTCGGCGCGAATTCGTTCGCGATCCGCGGGTGGTGAGGACGCCACATCGAGGAAGATCGGACGGCCGCCGAGCGCCGCGGCCGGCGCGACGTCGCGCCAGCGGTCGCCGATGAACACCGATGCCTTCGGGTCGATGCCGAGGTCCGCGATCGCGTCGCGAAACAGTTTCAACGCGGGCTTTCGGCAGTCGCAAGGACCGGTGATTTCCGGAAAGTGCGGGCAGACGTACGTCGCGTCGATCCGGGCGCCCTCGCGTGCGAGAAGATCGTCGATCCGCCGGCGCACCGCGTCGTAGTCGTCGGTCGAGAGCCACCCGCGCGCGATTCCCGACTGGTTGGTCACGACGACGACGATCACGCCGGAGCGATTCAGCCTGGCGATCGCCGCGGCGGCGCCAGGGAGCAGCGCGACGTCGTCCGGATCGCGGATGTAGTTGGCGTCGTGGATGATCGTGCCGTCACGGTCGAGGAACGCGCCGACGGACCCGCCGCTCACGTGGAAGCCGCCTCGAGCGCGGCGCGAACCGCGCGCACCAACTCCTCTTCGTCGGTCACGAACACGGTTCGCAGGTCGAGCATCACCATCCCCTCGGAGATGCGCGCGACGATCGCCGGGTCGCGCCCGCGCAAACGTCGCTCGACCTTTTCGGCCGGCGCGTTCACCCGCAGCGCGGCCGACAGGATCGTGGCCGTGGGGAACGCTCCACCGCCGACGCTCGACACCGTCTCGACCACGCTCACGCGCGGATCCCCGATGGCGGCGGCGAGCCGACCCGCGCGCTGATTGAGCGTCGCGACATCCGCCGTCAACTGCGCCAACGCTGGAATCTCCCGAATCGCGCGCGCCGGTTCGCGGTAGAGCGCCAGCGTCGCCTCGAGCGCGGCGAGCGTGAGCTTGTCCACGCGGTACGACCGAGTGAGCGGATTCGACCGAATCCTGTCGATGATGCGCCGCGTGCCGAGGACGAGGCCGGCTTGCGGTCCGCCAAGCAACTTGTCGCCGCTCATCGTCACGATCGACGCACCGCTCTTCATCGCGTCGCGAGCCGTCGGTTCGCCGACCAACCCATACGCCTCGAGCGACGTCAGGAGACCGCTTCCGAGATCGTACAACACCGGCACGCCATGCTCGGCGCCGAGCGCCGCGAGCTGGTTGGCCGAAACGTCAGAAACGAAACCGGACTGCTCGAAGTTGCTGCGGTGGACCTTCAGGATGATCGCGCCGTCTGCTTCCAGCGCGCGTCGATAGTCGGCCAGGTGCGTGCGATTCGTCGTTCCGACTTCGACGAGTCTGGCCCCACTCCGTTCCATAATCTCGGGAATGCGGAAGCTTCCCCCGATCTCGATCAATTCGCCGCGCGACACGATCGCCGTGCGGCCGTCCGCCAGCGTGTTGAGCGCGAGCACCAGGGCCGCCGCGCAGTTGTTGACGACCAGCGCGTCCTCGGCCCCGGTGAGCTCGCGGAGCAGCGACGCGCAGTGCGAGTAGCGCGACCCGCGCTGGCCGCCCGCTACGTCGTATTCGAGATTCGAGAATCCTCGCGCCACGCGGTCGATCGCGTCCAGCGCCACGGCGGCGAGCGGCGCTCGGCCGAGGTTCGTGTGCAGCACGACGCCCGTCGCGTTGATCACCCGCCGCAACGAGCGGCGCGTGGCGTCGTCCACGGCGTTGGCCACGGCCGCGGTCCAGCCCTCCGCGTCGGCCGGCGCCTCGGCGTGCGACGACCGGACCGACGCGATGGTCCGCCGAATCGCGTCGACCACCACGCCGCGCGGAACGTGCTCGAGCAGCGCTTGAATTCCCTCGCCCTCGAGGAGCGAGGTGACACTCGGGAGACCTCGTCGTGCGTCCGTCATTGGCGGCGGCGTGCTCAGTGCGGTGGCTTGGATGGGGGCGGGCGGCCAGCGGGAGGGCGGGTCGAGTCCGACCGCGCGCGCGTCGTGTCTTTCGGCGGCGGCTTGGGCAGAGGCACCTGGAAGGGACGCGTTTGCTCGGCCGCGTGGCCGACGAGGTTTCGAAATCCGCGCGTGGTGATCCGGTACGATCTCCCCGGCACGAGCGGCGTAGTCGGAGAGAGCGTTACGACGATGGCCTTGTCCGGTGGTAGCACCTTTGGCTTGGCCGGCGGCGGCGGCGGCCGTGCGCCCGGCACACCGATGCCGGCAGGAGGTCGAGGCGGCGCAGCCGCGGGCGGGGGCTGCCCACCGCGGCCGCGGCTCGTGTCTCTCGCGCGCGCCAATGAATCCACCCTTCGCAACGAGTCCGCCCGGTGGGTGGAGTCGGTGAGGCGCTTGGCGGCGTCGACCCCGGCCGCCCACTGCACGCGGTCGACCTGGAGTCGGCTCGAATCGGCGCCGCGCACTTCGATGAGCGCCGGCTGCAACGGCAGCGCCGGGTCGATGTATTTGTCGAACGCGACGTGGAGCGTGACGCTGTCGTCGACGTTCACGTTGGTGAGCAACGGCGGCGTCGAATCGCGCTCGATCGCGTCGAGCTCGACGGCCGGACGCACGTCGGTCACGTGCGCGACGGTCGTATCCCACTTCTCGTTTCGATCGACTTGATGGTTCGAATTCTGGTCGATCAGCCCGCGAACGAGATATGTGCCTGTGTCCAACGGCCCGATCTCGAAATGTCCGGTGGTGTCGCTCACGCCGACGAACTTGAACGTGGTGTCGGACCGCAACATCGCCTCGATGTACGCGCTGGGCACAGTGTGCTGCGCCGCCCAATCGAATATGACACCCGTGATGCCGAATCGCGGAATCGTCGGACCGGTGGAGAAGATGATCGTCGCGCCTTCCTTGCGCACGTTGCCGCGCAGGTCGGCGAGGCCGGGGAACATCGTCACGACGTACGCGGTGTTCGTCCGAAACTGCCCGTGCAGTTTGATGGTGATGCGCTTGCGATGCCACGACACGTCGGGATCGCCGTTGCGCGGCGAGACGAGAAACAGCTTCGACAAGTCGGTCGCGCCCAACGCTGCCTGCGCGACCACCTCGTCGAACTGAAAGTCGATTTGTCCCGGCCTGACGTTGAGCTGGCCCGAGTCGGGCTTGACCGAGAGAATCACGGGCGGGTCGTGATCTTCCGGGCCGCCCGGCGGCTGGCCGGCCGACGCGCACGCCACCACGAACCAGCCGGCGGCGACGGCGATCAGCCGCCGCACAACGATTGGACTCGTTCTGTGAGTTGGTCTCGTTTCGATTTCATCTCGTCGAGGATCGCGCGGTCGCCGGCGACGACGTCGGCCGGCGCGCGCTCGAGGTATTTCGCATTGGACAGCCGAGCCTCGCGCGAACCAATCTGCGTCGTGAGCTGCGCCACCTCCGCACGAAGGCGCGCGCACTCTTTCGTCACGTCGATGAGTCCCGCGAGCGGCACGATCACTTCGGCGCCGCCCGACAGCACGGCGTGCGCCGCGACACCCACCGGCACCCCGTCGGCGATGCGCACGTCGGCGCGCGTCAGACGGCCGACGGTCGCTGCTTCTTCGCCGAAAATGTCCTGGAGGTCAGCGTCGCTCGCCCGCAGAACGACCTCGATCGACTTTCCCGGCGCGACGTTGTTCTCGGCGCGGATCTGACGAATCGCCAGCACCGCTTCGCGCACCAACTCGAATTCCTCCGCGACCTCCGCGTCGCCGGTGAGGATCGCCTCCTCTTCCCGCGCTCCGCGGGCCAGGTAGTCCGGCCACTCGGCGGTCGCGAGGAACGTCCCGTCCTCGTGGCCGGGCAGCTTCTGCCAGAGCGCCTCCGTCACGAACGGCACGATCGGATGCAGAAGACGAAGCGCGTAGTCGAACGTGTGGACCAACACGGCGCGCGCCACCTCGCGGTCGTCGCCGTCCGCGTCGAGCCGGCTCTTGAGCGACTCCAAGTACCAGTCGGCGAGCTCGTTCCAAACGAAGCGCCGAGCGGCCTCCGCGTACTCGTTGAGCCGGAGCCCGGAGTTACGCTCGAGCTCTCGCCACACGCGTTGATCGGGCGAGTCGTGCTCCACCTCGGGCCGCAACGGACCGATCGCGACGTCGCACTGATCGATCGCCGCGCGAAGGCGGTGCAGGATCCAGTGGTCGGCGCGAGTGAGGGCTCCGTCATCGAGATCACTAACCCGCCTGACCGGCTCGGTTCCCACGCGGTCGAGCAGGAACCGGCCGATGTTCCAAAGCTTCGTGACGAAGTTGCGCCCCGTCGCGAACGACTTGTCGATGTCGGCGGGATCGAGGATCACGTCGGCGCCCATGCCCATTCCGGCGACGAGCGTCCAGCGAAGGGCGTCGGCTCCGTAGAGCTTCACCACGTCGAGCGGGTCGATCCCGTTGCCCAACGACTTCGACATCTTGCGGTGCTGCGTGTCGCGCGCGGTCCCGGTCAAGTACACCGTGTGGAACGGCGCGCGTCCCATGAACTCGTAGCCCGACATCACCATGCGGGCGACCCAGAAGAAGAGGATCTCCGGCGCGGTGACGAGCGTGTCGGTCGGATAGAAGGCGTCGAGATCCGGCGCGGCCTCGTTGGGCCAGCCGAGCGTGGAGATCGGCCAGAGCCACGACGAGAACCACGTGTCGAGCACGTCCTCGTCCTGCCGCGCGGGACACCCGCAGTACGGGCAGGTGGTGATGTCCTCGCGGCTCACGATGATGTTCTGCGGCGGATCGCATTCGTCGCAGTACCACACCGGGATTCGGTGTCCCCACCAGAGCTGGCGCGAGATGTTCCAGTCGCGGATGCCCGTCAGCCAATTCTCGTACACCGCCTCCCACCGTTGAGGCAGGATTCGGATCGCGCCGTCACGAAATCCGGCGAGCGCCGGCGCGGCCAGCGGCGCCATTTTCACGAACCACTGATCGGAGAGACGCGGCTCGACCACCGTGTCGCAGCGATAACAATGCCGCACGGCGTGCTGGTGCGCTTCGGTCTTCTGCAACGCGCCCGACGCGCGCAACAGCTCGACGATCTTCTCGCGCGCCTCGAACCGATCCAACCCGCTGATCGACGCCGGCACACGTCCGTCGGCGTCTTTGACTTCGCGCACGACCGCGTGCTCGTCGATCACGATCGGCATGGGCAATGAGTGGCGCTTGCCAACCTCGAAGTCGTTCGCGTCGTGCGCCGGCGTGATCTTCACGACGCCCGGTGCCGAATTCCGGATCGGCGTAGTCGTCGGCCACCACCGGGATCGAGATGTCGACGATCGGCAACCGCACTGTCTTGCCCACGAGATCGCGATACCGATCGTCGTTCGGATTCACCGCCACCGCGACGTCGGCGAGCATCGTCTCGGGACGCGTTGTGGCGATCGTGAGCGAGCGACCGGGTTGGCCGTCCACCGGATACGCGATGTGATAGAGCGTGCCCGGCTCGTCGTGGAACTCCGCCTCCTCGTCGCTCAACGACGTGAGGCAGCGCGGGCACCAGTGGATCACGCGATAGCCGCGGTAGATCAGCCCGCGCTCGTAGAGACGCACGAACGCCTCGCGCACGGCGCGTGACAGTTCCGGCGACAGCGTGTACGCCGTGCGCGTCCAGTCGGCCGACGCGCCGATCGCCTTGAGCTGCTGGAGGATCACGCCGCCTGTCTCTTCGACGAACGCCTCGGTCCGCTTGACGAACGCTTCGCGGCCGAGGTCGTATCTCGTCTTTCCTTCGGCGGCGAGCATCTTCTCGACGACGTTCTGCGTCGCGATGCCGGCGTGGTCGGTGCCGGGCACCCACAGCGCGCCCGTCCCCTTCATCCGCGCCCAGCGCACGATCGCGTCCTGAATCGTGTTGTTGAGCCCGTGACCCACGTGCAGGATCGCCGTGACGTTCGGCGGCGGCATGACGATCGTGTACGGCTCGCTGTCGCCGCCGACCCTATCCGACTCCGACGCCTCGATGTGAAAGCAGTTCGCGGCCAGCCAGGACGCGTAGATCTCTGGCTCGGCCGACGCGAAGTCGAAGCGATCAGGGAGTTCGGACATAGTCCTGAAAAATACAGCGTTCGGCTAACGGCTTGCCGCCGTTAGCCGAGGATCCTGCCAGGAGGGCCTGACCGACTCGGGATTACGGGGCGGGCGGCGGCTCGTCGGCCCGCACCGGCGGCTCGCTCACGGTCCGCTCGACGTCGCGCGCCGACGTGCTCCGATGGCGGTTCTGCGACGACTCGGTATAGCGCGGCTCGTGGATGCCGGTCACGATGCGATTCACCACCGTGGTGACGCCTGGGACGCCGCGCGCGATCGTAACGGCGTGCTGGGCCTCCTGCGCCGTGTCGACGACGCCGGCCAGCTCGATCACGCCGATGCGCAGCGAACCGATGTCCACGGCTCGTGTCGACAGGATCGGGTCGTTGCGGAAGGCCTCGAGCACACGCTCTTCGAGCGTCACGTCGGCGCTGTCGCCGTAGTCGTCGTCGGCGTATGCCGATTCTTCGAACTCGGCGGCGTCCTCGTAGTCCTCGTCCAGCTCGTCCGCCACGGCTGTGGTGTGCGCGCCGCGAAGATGCTCGTGCCGCTCCTCGTCCGCGTGCTCACCCTCGATTTCGGCTTGGTCGTGCTTCCCGACGCTCTGAGCCAGGAACATTCCGGCGGCGAATCCCGCGAGCGCGCCTACGACAGCGCCGAGAATAATGCCGGACTTCGAGTCGTCGTCGTCGCGATAGCGAAATGGTGACATGGCGCGCGAGCCCTGTGGCGGAGGTTGTTCTACAACGATAGGTTACGCTGTTGGAAAGCGCGAGGGGCGTAGCGGCTGGGCGTGCAAGAACAAGGCCCGCGGCGCGAGCGAGTCTCGTCGTTCCGGAACCCCCGCGCGCGTGACGGACACCGACTTTCCGACGCGAAATTCATGATCGATCAGACGCCCCCGTCCCCATCCTCGAATGGGGACGCGCTCA
Source organism: uncultured Gemmatimonadaceae bacterium (assembly GCA_963757185.1). GTDB lineage: Bacteria > Gemmatimonadota > Gemmatimonadetes > Gemmatimonadales > Gemmatimonadaceae > JAQBQB01. The sequence goes on along the minus strand of CAVWQI010000009.1, from coordinate 19,240 downwards.
CACTCACCCTCCCCGACGGCTCGACACGTCACGTGTCGCGCGGCACGCTTCCCGCCGACGTGGTGCGCTCGATCGGCGAGCGGCTGCTGCAGGCGGCCGTCGCCGTGGAAGTCGACGGGCAAATTCAGGACCTCGCCACGCCGCTGCGCGCCGGCGGCACGTTTCGCGTGCTCACCGACCGCGACACGTCGTCGCTGAGCGTGCTCCGGCATTCCGCGGCGCACATGCTGGCCACGGCCGTGCGACGCCTCCGTCCCGACGCAAAGATCGGCTTCGGTCCGGCCATCGACGAGGGCTTCTACTACGACTTCGAGGTCGCCCAGCCGTTCACGCCCGAGGATCTCGCCGCGTTCGAAAATGAGATGCGGAAGGTCTCGGCCGAGAAATATCCGTTCGTCCGCGAAGAGGTGAATCGCACCGAGGCGCAGCGCCGCTTCGTCGACGACCCGCTCAAGCTCGAGCGCCTCTCCGAGCTGAGCGACGACGAGGTCATCTCGACCTACACCGACGGTCCGTTCATCGACCTCTGTCGCGGCCCGCACGTGCCCGACACGTCGCGCGTCAAACACTTCAAGCTGACGCACACGGCCGGCGCGTATTGGCGCGGCGACTCCAAGCGCCAGATGCTGCAGCGCATTTACGGCACCGCCTTCTTCAAGAAGGACGAGCTGGACGCGCACCTCGCCCGCATCGAAGAGGCGAAGAAGCGCGACCATCGCGTGCTCGGCAAGCAGCTCGACCTGTTCATGATGCACCCGTTCTCGCCCGGCGCCGTGTTCTGGACCGAGCGCGGCACGGTGTTGTACAACGCGATCACGGATTTCATCCGCGAGCGCCAGCGCGACGATTTTAACGAGATCAGGACGCCCCTCATGTATAACAAAGGGCTGTGGGAGATCTCGGGACACTGGGGCAAGTATCGCGAGAACATGTTCCTCATTCTCGACTCCGAGACGAAGGAGCACGACTTCTCGCTGAAGCCGATGAACTGCCCGTCGCACTATTTGCTGTACCTCACGAAGAAGCACTCGTATCGCGAGCTGCCGCTTCGCTACGTGACGTTCGACGTGTTGCACCGGAACGAGGTGACCGGCGCGCTTTCGGGCCTCACGCGCGTGCGGCAGTTCCAGCAGGACGACTGCCACGTCTTCATCACCGAAGCGCAGATCAAGGACGAAGTCCATTTTCTGCTGCGCTTCATCCTCTCGTATTACGAGACGTTCGGCCTGAGCGCGACGGTGAAGTTCGCGACGAGGCCCGAAGTCCGCATCGGCGACGACGCGCTCTGGGATCGCGCCGAGTCGGCGCTGCGCGCCGCGCTCGACGCGACGGGAATGGCGTACGAGCTCAAGCCGGGCGACGGTGCGTTTTACGGTCCGAAGATCGACTTCGACGTCACCGATTCGATCGGCCGCGCGTGGCAGCTCGGGACGATCCAGCTCGACTACAACGCGCCGGAGCGGTTCGACCTCGAGTACGTCGGCGAGGACAACACCAACCATCGCCCCGTAGTGATCCACCGCGCCGTGAGCGGCTCGCTCGAGCGCTTCATCGCGATCCTCACCGAGCATTTCGCCGGCGCGTTCCCGGTTTGGCTCGCGCCGGAACAGGTGCGCGTGCTGCCCATCACCGACGAATACGCCGAGTACGCGCGCAAGGTGCAGAAGGCGCTCCACGACGCCGGCGTCCGGTCGCACCTCGACTCGCGCGCCGAGACGCTCAAGTACCGCGTCGCCGAGGGCGCACGGATGAAGGTGCCGTACATGCTCGTCGTGGGACGGCGCGAGGCGGAGCAGGGCACGGTCGCGGTCAACGTGCGGGGCGCGGGCAAGGAGCAGAAGCCGAACGCGATCCCGCTCGACGAGTTTGTGCGGCGGGTCGTTGAGGAGAACCGGGCTCGGTCACTGGTGCTCGCCGCGCACGCTTGAGCCGGTGCGCCCGGCCGCGGGCCACCACGCCGTTCGAGAAATTGAGACGCAGATGACGCAGATTTTGAAAACGCGATCCCGCAGATGAATCGGCGAGACAACTCCGATTTCATCTGCGGGATTGTTGTTCAAATCTGTGTCATCGGCGTTGAATTTTTCCTGCCTGATTCAGTAGCCGGTCCGGACGACAACGACTCGAGCATCACTCCGCGCGAATCGCCGTCATCGGGTCGACCGCGAGCGCTCGGCGTGCCGGCACCACGCACGCCGCCAGCGCGGCGCCGACGAGCACGATCGCCCCCAGCGCGAACGAGATCGGGTCGAGTCGCTGGACGCCGTGCAGCTGTGTCTCGATCAACTTCGTGCCCCAAGCGGCCGCAACGAGCCCCACTACAGCGCCCACCGCAGCGAGGCCCGTTCCCCGCACCAACACCCGTCGTACCACGTCGGCGCCCGACGCGCCGAGCGCAACGCGAATCCCGATCTCGCGCGTCTGCTGCGTCACCGTGTACGACATCACGCCGAACAAACCGACCGCCGCGAGCACGAGACCGAGCGCGCCGAATACGCTCATCACCATCGTCACGAACCTTGGTTCCGACACCGACCGCGAGAGAAACGCCTCGGTGCCTCCGATCGTGACGTCGCGCATGCCGAGCTGGCGCCCGATCGCGATCGCCGGCTTGAGCACGGACGCGCCGCCGTCGCCATCGACTCTCGCCATCACCGTCTTGGCCAAGCGCCCCGTATCGAGCGGAAGGTAAAGGAAAGGCGCGCGCGACTCCGTGAGCGGACCGGTCGTCAGCGCATCGTTCACGACGCCCACGATCGTCATCCACGGTTCATCGCCTGAACCGGGTCGCCGGGGATCATCCGGTGCGCTTTCCGCGATGCGGATGCGATGTCCGATCGCCTTGCCCTGTTCCCAATGGGCCCGCGCGAATCCCGCGTTGACGATGACTTCGTGCGCGGCCGTCGTCGTATCGCGGAAGTTGCGTCCCTCGCGGAACGCGATTGCCATCGTCGCGAAATAGTTCGACTGCACGTAGTCGACGTCGGTGAACGACGTCGCTGCCTCGGGCGGTGTCGGCTCGCCGTCGATCTCGAACCGGCCCACGCTCATCCAGCGCCACCCTGGCCCCGCCCGCGTCGTGGCGACCGACCGAACGCCGGGCAGCCGGCTCACGCGTTTCGCGAACTCGTCGAGCAGCGCTGCACCGGACGGCGACGTGATCGATCCGGAGCGCGGCACCAAGTCGATGGCGTAGAGGCCGTGCGGGTCGAAGCCCAAGTTCGTGTGCTGGAGACTCACCAGACTGCGCACCACGAGCGCTGCGCCGACGACGAGTACCGCGGACAACGCCATTTCGCTCACCACCAAGACCGAACGAAGCCGCCGGTGGCCGCGGCCGGCCGACGATGACAGCGACCCGGCCTTCAATGAATCGTGAGTCGACGATCGCGAAGATTGAACGGCGCCCAGCGCGCCGAAGATCAGGCCGCTCACCAGCGCGACACCCATGACGACGCCGAGCGTCGTCAGGTCGAGATGCGCCGCCGTGAGCTCCTGGCGTGACGACGGACGCATGGCGATCATCGCGCGCAGCATCGCCCATCCGAGACCGACTCCGCCCGCGGCGCCTACCGCGGACAGCGCCAGGCTTTCAGTGAGCAGCTGCCGGAAGAGACGACCGCGCCCAGCGCCCAGCGCCGCACGAACCGCCATCTCGCGCTGTCGCGTCGCCGACCGCGCGAGGAGCAAGTGGGCGACGTTGACGCATGCTACTAGCAACACGAGCGCGACGGCCGCGGTGAGCAACAGCAGCGACGCCCGGAACTGGACGCGCTGCGCGGGCGTGGAGATGACCGTCTTGAAAGCCGGCGCTGTCGTGCCGCTCGGCGGCGTGCCGCGCGCGGCCAGTTCCCGGCCGTCGACCCGCGCAGCGATCAGGTCGAGCTCTCGCTGAGCGGCCTCGATCGAGACGCCCGGTTTGAGACGCCCGACGACTCGCTCGTAAGAGATGCGGGGGTCCTGGAGGTCGAGCGAAAGCCACACGTCTGTCGGCCTCGCGCCCGGAGCACCCACGGTCAACGAGGCCGGCATGACGCCGATGATCGTGTACGTCGAGTCGCCAAGTGTGAGCACCTGGCCGAGCACGCCGTCGCTCGCGCCGAGTCGCTCGCGCCAGAACCCTTCGCCGAGCAGCACGACGTGCCCGCTCCGCGCGTCGCCCTCCGTGAACATCCGGCCGCGGATGGGGCGAACGCCCGCGAATTCGGCGAATGACGGCAGGATCGTCGTCGACAGGACGCTGCTTGGCTCGCCGGTCGTCGTTTTGAGATCCACGCGCCGCGTTAGTTGCGGCTCCATCGCCTCGAACGAGTGCGACGTCGCGCGCCACTCGCGGATCACCGGTGCCGACGGAATGATGCTCACGGGCACGCCCGTGTTGTTGCCGCGCGTCGGTTGCTGTTCGACGTAAACGACGCGATCGGCGTGCCGATAGGGAAGCGGATGGAGCAGTAGCGTGCTCACGACGCTGAACACCGCCGTCGTCGCGCCGATCCCGAGCGCGAGGGTCGCGATCGTGATCGCCGTCCACGCCTTCTGACGGCCGAGCGTGCGCAGCGCGAAGGCAAAATCCTGCCGCGCGTCGGCGACGAACTCCGTGCGTTGCATCTGGGTCTCCCTATGGTATGCGGCGTCGAGCAGCATGGCGCGCGATTCCGACAACGGTCCGAATCGGCGGACCGCCTCCCGGTGCGCCTCGTCGTCGGACATGCCCGCCGCGGCGAGCTGCTCGGCGCGCAGCGCGAGGTGGAGCTTGATCTCGTCCTCGACCTCGCGCTCCCAGCGGTCCCGGCGGCGCAGCGCGAGGTCGAACGCCCGTCGAATGCCGGACCGGATCACCGCGCCGGCGCTCCGTCTTCAGCCGCGACCGTGAGAATCGTCGTCACCGTCTCCGCGTACTTCATCCAGCTCTTGGTTTCGGTGCGCAGATGTGTGCGTCCCGCGGTGGTGATCTTGTAATACCGCGCCCGCCGGTTGTTCTCGGTCACCCCCCACTCGGCCGCGAGGAGCCCGCGCTCCTCGAGGCGATACACCGCCTGGTACAACGCCGAGTCGTCGACGTCGAGCGATCCGCCCGCGGCGCGCTCCAGCCACGAGACGATCTCGAATCCGTGCATCGGACTCCAGCTCAATGCGCGGAGCACGAGCAGGTCGAGCGTTCCTTTCAGGACGGGGAGGCGCGGCATGGTTATCTCCAGACGTTCCATCAAGAGTCTGGATAGAACATGTCAAGCGCCGGCCGATTCGTCAAGCGTCGTCTATTCCACGCTCAGCGCGAAGAGGTCGAGAGCGTCGCCGTGGGCGGCGACGAAGGCCGGTGCGTCGAACCGCACCAACCCGTCCATGCCGGCGACGAAGCCAGCGTCCGCGAAGTACTGGCGAATCGGCTCGTTACGCTCTGTGGACGCGTGGCGAAACACGACCGGAGGGCGGCCGGTACGCACCAGCCACGCGGTGAACGCGTGCTCGACGCGGCGCTGAAAGACGCGGCACGACATGACGTACGATTCGACCTCGCCGCTCGCGTCGATCAGGCATGCCAGGATCTCGCCGTGCGTGCCGTGCCGATCGGAGAGCGTGGCCGTGAACAGCTTCCCGCCCGCGGCGAGCGTGCGGCCGACTTCCTCGTCCGTCACGCGGCGGCCGTTGAGGTTGAACTGATTCGTCTTGTTGATGAGTTGCACAGCGCGCGCGCGGTCGCCCGCGCTCCGATCGTGGATCACCAACCGCATCTGCAAATCGACAAGGAACGATCGGAGGTCCGCGCCCCCCGCTTCACTCGGTGGCAGACTCGCCAGCCGCCGCCGATACAGCTCGGTGCGCTCTCGATCCTCGGCCGTGACCGTCCGAATCGGAAAGAGCGCCGTGATCTCGTCGAGGAGAGCCGGTAATCCGCTTTCGCGGCCGGGAAACGCAATGCACCGGACGGACGGCAACGCCTGAGACACCTCTGCCAGCTCCACGGGGTTGTCGTCCACGAAGACGACGCTGTCCAGCCCGAGGTTGAGTTGCTCGGCGAGTTGGCGAATCTGTGCGGACTTGGTCTTGTAGCTGGCGATGACGGCGACGAAGTCCTGCTCGCCGATGCGCATCGATCCGGCGTGGAACGGCGCGAGCGCGAGATCAGGGTCGTTGCGCGTGACTCCGGCCAGGAGAACTCCAGCCCTTTTCAGCTTGATCAATAGCGTCTGATAAATGAAATGCTTGAAGCCCAGGCCGTCAGGCCCGGCCTTGATGCCTTCGACGCCATCTTCGCCGATCACTCCGTGCCACAGAACGTTGTCGAAGTCGGTGACGAGAAGTTTCTTCGCCGTCGTCAACTGCGGCAGGACGTCGGCGGCGAGCGATTCAGCGACGTCGCCGAGGGCGGCGCCGCCAAACGGACAGCCGGTCGCGAGATAGGTCGCGAGGTCGAAGAATCGCTCGTCCAGTGGAGACGCGCCCGCGGCGAGCGCAGCTCCCAGAAGTTGGCCCGCGATTACGTCTGCATCGATCGTCGTTTTTCCCACGGGCGGCACGGGTGCGGGGCAATAGCGCACCGCCGCGCCGGCTCGCGACACGACTCGTCCGAGCAACTGGCCGCTTTCGGCGGCCGGCTCGTCGACGCCGAGCGGAGCCTCGGGGACGCCCGTTCTCCAATCGAGCGATGGCGCAAGATCCCAGGGGAACAGGACGAACAGCTCCCGGTCACCGGTCGCGCGGCCGAGCAGCAGCTGCGCGAGCGTATTGAAGGGAAGGGTCCGGATCGTTGCGGCGACTCCGCGCCGCGCCGCCTCGGCGCGCAGGAACAGGTCGAGCGAACCGGCGTTCCCTGACATGGCGAGGAGAATCGTCGCCGGCGATCCGCCCGAAAACTCCTTCAGGATCCGCTGGGCCTCCAAGAACTTCACGGCAATGCTGCTCCACTGAGTGTGACGGCCGCTCCGGAAACCAAGAAGCTCGAGTTCGAGAGCAGCCAAGCGATTTGCCCGGCGGCTTCGGCGGCGGACGGGATGCGCCCCTGCGGCGAGCGATCGACGTGGGCCAGCCGAGCGCGCGGCGACAAGCGAGCGTTCATGCCGGCCTCGATCACGTCGAAGACCACCGCCGCGCAGCGCGCGCCAGAGCCTGCGAGTTCGAGGGCGAGAATTCGCGCCAGCGCCGGAATGAGCGATTTCCCCAGGCCATAGAGCGGAGCCTTGTACGCGTGCCGTCCCGGGACGGCCGCGGTCGATCCGACGAGGAGCAGCATGGCGTCCGTTGCACCATGACGCGCCAGGGTGCGCGCCAGCTGAATGATCTGTGTCGTCGGTTCCGCGAGATAGTAGTCGACGGCGCTGGCGGTGTGGTCGAGTCGCGTCAGCGCGGTGTTGTCCGGCGCAGGCCAGCCGCAGTGGACGATGGCGCGGATGCGTCGCACTCCCAGCGCGGCCGCGTCATTGATCTGTTCGAGCGTTAGGGCTCCGTCGCGCGCGTCGCGGGCCAGCGGCTGCGCGCTGTCTCCGAGTACGTCGAGCACCGCTGCCCCAAGGCCGCCCGCCGTTCCGGTTACGAGCACGACGTCGCCGGCAACCGTCGCTCGCCGACCTCGCGCCGCTCGGTCCACGCTCTCATCGGTTGGCGTCTGCAGCGCGAATTCGTACGAGGCGTCGACGTAGCGTACGCCGCTGGACGCGTCGCTGACGGACGCGGACACGCGGCCGATGTCCGACGCGAGGGCGATGACCTCGCCGCTGACTCGCAGCGACACCGGCGGCAGCACAGGCGCCACAAACCGCAGCTGCATGCCGTGCAGCAGGCACCGCTCGCCCGGAAGCAGCGTTCCCGCGAGGCGGGAGACAAGACCGGCCGAGTACGCACCGTGCAATACGCGGCGACCGTATCGGCTCCGGCTCGCGAACGCCACGTCGGTGTGCAATGGATTCCAGTCTCCGCTCCAGGCGGCGAACTGGTCCATCGCGTCGGCCGGGACGTCGACGTCGAACGACGCACTCGACCCCACGGAGAGAGTCACACCAACCGCTCCTCGAGGATCATCCGCGTCGCGTCGAATGACGTCATCTCGAGAGCGTCGGCGATATCGATGGTGACGCCGAACTCGCTCTCGATCGCCGCCACCAATGTCGCGTGAGCGAGCGAGTCCCATTTCGGCTCGGCGATTTGGCGGACCGCCCGAACGTCGTGCGTCGGCGAAAGGTCGAACACCTCTCTGAAGATCGCTTCCAGTCTTTGATCCGCGGTCATTGTGGGCGAGGGTGAGACGAGGCGGGAGGCGCCGAGCGTCGAACGAGGGAGCGTGCGCGCTGCCGAAGTTTACGCACCACGAGATCGAATGCCCATCGATACTGCATGCGACGCCACTCACGCGCCGGTAGGGTGGCGTCCCCGCGAGATGCCCGGAGCCGGTCCAAGAGTTCTCCGGCCGTTGGAAACCACCCTGGCCGCGACGCCAACTCTCTGAGCCGCGCCTCGACGGCGGGAACCACCTTGCCGCCGTGGCAGAATTCCTTTCCAAAGTGGGTGGCGACGATGCACGCTCCGCCGTCTCGCTCGAGGCGATCCTGGTTCGCACGCGAAATCAGATCGACGAACTCTTCGGCGTTTTCGGCATCCGAGCACGAAAACCAGTATCGAGACAACGGTCGCGCCGGGTCCCGATAGGGCATCGATGGGTTCCGCGCCGTCGTGTTGATGCCGCTGAAGGTGAGGTTGCGCGCGTACTCGATGTGCTGCGAGCAAGCGTCTCCCCACCAATGCGGCGAACCCTCGACGTGCCCCTGGAACCATTGCGCAGGCGTGCGCGCGATTCGAGCGGCGAACCAGCGAATGAGCGGATCGTCCACGCGATCCGGTCCCCAATAGATATTCTCGCGGTTCCCCGCGTGATTGACGTGGATTCGCGGATAGGCGCCGAACACGTCGTGAAACCGCTCGAGCGCAGCGAGGGTCCGCGGACGCTCGCTGGTTTCCATCGTCGCACAGTGCCACGTCAGCTCGAAACCGTCGCGCTGTAGTTCAAGCAGGAACTTCTTGTAGTCCGCGTCCTCGAGCGTCTCCGAGGTGTCGAAGTCGCGACTGCCCTCAGGACAGGCGTGCGGCCAGAGGGTCTTCGTCGCCCGCATGCCCAGCTCTCGCAGGAGCCGGTAGAGAGGCGCGACATTCTCCACCGTGGCGACGTCGGTATCGTCGACGATCGTGAATGCGAAGCGCTTCCCCGGCGGCAAGAACGACAATCCACGCGGCGTCAAAAGCCCTCGTCGGAGTTGCCGTCGGCACGCATCAACCACCAGTCCCCGACGCCGCTCGGTGCAACCTCTGCCGCGCGAGCCAGAAAATGGAGATTCGCCGGAATCGCGAGCCACGATCGTCGGCGCAAGAGCGGCGCGAGCGCCGGATGGCTCGGACTGCAAACCAGGGCGTCGGCGCCGAGTTCGCGGGCATCGGCTTCGGCACGCCGAAGCGCCGACAGAAGGAGCGCGGGCGCGTCCAGCGGTGCGATGAGGTCGGACAGAACGGCCACAGACAAGCCGGAGAGCCGCTCGTCTCCGCCCTCGCGCGGCCGCCGCACCATGGTGAATGCGACGCCGCTCCGGCCGCGTGATGCCGAGCAACGAAATTGTCTAGCGGACGCGGAATAACGGGCGCGAACATAGGCCGCGTCCCTCACCTGGCCGACACGGATACCCGCGCGCATCCGACCCCACGCCTCCCCCAGGTCGCCGTCGTGGTCGCCGATGCCCTCGGTGCTCCCGACCGCTTCTCCGGAGCCGCGCGCGGCCGCCAGAGCCGCCGCGCTGAAACCGCCGATCGCGCCGCCAACCGCGGCCACTCCGGTCTTCTGCGCTATGCGCGCACCGGCCGTCACCCACGCCGGAAACGACTTGAGCGGGATTTTCGCCAAATCGAGCCGCTGGGCGACGCGTGCCGGACGAAGAATTCGAAGATAGTTCGGCACCGCTCCCGCCAGCCTCAGACCCGCTGCTTGGAACAGCCGCCAGGACGCGGACTGCACGGTGAGTACGGCGACGTCGCCGACGTGCTTCATGGCCTCGCGCACGAGAGCGAAACCGATCGGCCCGTTTCGGAATTCAGGGATCACCATGAATCCCTTGAACCAGTGTGCGTCCGCCTCGCGCCCGTTCTTCCAGAGCCGCATCGGCAAGGTGCCGAGATATCCGATCACACGCTGATTCTGCACCGCGATGATCGCCGGCGCCCGTTCGAACCAGTCGGCTTTGGCGGTCATTGGGCCGCCCGTCCCCGGCGGCACCCTCGTCGCCCCACGCGGTACGATAAAACGCCGCCACCAATTCGAGGTGATCGGGCGTAACGCGCTGCAGCTCAATTTTGTTTGAGGCGACGCCCACCATGGCAGCGCGGTTTAGATTCTGAGCAAGGTACGTATCGGTTCGCGGGACCGGCAAGCGGCGTTGTGTAGCCCTCGGTCCTCGATTCATGGAGCTGCGCACGATCATGTCCGATCCTTCCCGAACTCCCGTCATCGTCTCGGCCGCGCGCACGCCGATCGGCAAATTCCTCGGCGGCCTGTCGACGCTCACCGCGCCCGAACTCGGCGCCGTCGCGATTCGCGCCGCCGTTCAGCGCGCCGGCATCGAGCCCGGCGCGTCGAAGAAGTCATCATGGGCAACGTGATCCAGGGCGGCGTCGGCCAAGCGCCGGCGCGACAGGCGGCGATCAAGTCCGGCATTCCCGCCACCGTTTCGGCGCTCACGGTCAACAAGGTGTGCGGCTCCGGCCTCAAGGCCGTGATGCTCGCCGCGCAGGCGATCAAGGCGGGCGACCGCGAAGTGATCGTCGCCGGCGGACAGGAGTCGATGTCCAACGCGCCGTACTACATCTATGGAATGCGCGGCGGCGTGAAGCTCGGCGACCAGACGCTCGTCGACGGCATGATCAAGGACGGACTCTGGTGCGCGTTCTGCGACGTCCACATGGGCGGCCACGCCGAGTACACGGCGAAGAAAGCGGGCGTCTCGCGCGCAGATGCAGGACGAATTCGCGGCCGCGTCGCACCGCGAAGGCGGTCGCTGCGATCGAGGCCGGGAAGTTCAAGGACGAAATCGCTCCCGTGCAGATCGCCGGCGCAAGAAGGGACGACGACCGTTCGATACCGACGAAAGCCCGCGCAAGGATACGACGGCCGAATCGCTCGCCAAGCTGCGCCCCGCGTTTCCCGCCAAAGACGGCGACGACGACGATCTGACGGTCACGGCGGGGAACGCGCCGAGCCTCAACGACGGCGGCGCGGCGCTGGTCGTGACCTCCGAGGCGTACGCCGAGCGCACGGCCTCCCGATTCTCGCGCGCATCGACGCATACGCCACGGGTGCGACGGAGCCGCAGGATCTTTTCTTCGCGCCGATTCGCGCCGTCGAGAACCTGATGGAGAAGAGAGCCGAAGATCGGCGACTACGATCTCATCGAGGCCAACGAAGCGTTCGCGTCGCAGGCGATCGCCGACGGCGACAGGGCCTGGACTGGGACTGGGATCGCGTCAACGTGAACGGCGGCGCCATCGCGCTCGGTCATCCGATCGGCGCGAGCGGTGCGCGAGTGCTGACGACGCTGCTCTTTGCGCTGAAGGACCGCGGAGCTCAGCGCGGTTTCGCGACGCTTTGTCTGGGCGGCGGCGATGCGGTCGCGCTCAGCGTCTACGCGGGTGAACTGACGATGACGACGTCACCTGCCCTTCCACTCGTCCACCTGATAACCGCACGCTCGTCGTCGCGCACCCTCATCGGAGTCTTTGGTTTCGCGGCGGCCGTTGCCGCGGCCTCGCAGATCGCGATTCCGCTGCCGTTCACGCCGGTTCCGTTCACGCTGCAGCCGATGCTCGTGGTCCTCGCCGGCATGTTGCTCGGTCCCGCGGCGGCGCGGCGAGCATGGTGCTCTACCTCGCGGCGGGCGCGGCCGGCCTTCCGGTGTTCACACCGATCGGCGCACCGGGCATCGCGCGCTTCTTCGGTCCGACCGGCGGCTATCTCCTCGCGTATCCCGCGGCGGCCGTGGGTGGCGGGCGCGCTGCGATCGTCGCGCGTCGACGTTCCTCGCGCGCTCGCTCGCGGCGACTGCGGGAATGGTCGTGATCTTCTTCGGCGGACTCGCGCAGCTCACGCTGTTGACGGGCAGCGTCACGCGCGCCGTGCAACTCGGCGTCACGCCGTTCGCCGCGCTCGACTTGGTCAAGGCGTTCTTCGCGGCGCGTGATCAGCGGTTCGCGGATCGTCGTCGAGCGCGGCGCTGATCGCGCGCGATTTCGTCGCGAACGCGTCGGAAGATTCGTCGCTCCCTGGCGCGTCGTCGCGCTTGCTGGATCACGTTGGTTCTACGTCGTCGTCGAGCGCCGTGGCTTCGCTGCTCTCGACCGGGATCCCGCTTGCCGACGGCGGCGCGTTGGCCTCCGACTGTGGGTCACGTGTCAGCACTGCTCGTGACGGGCCTCTCGCTGTCGTGCTCGAGCGGCACCGCGTTCACGGTCCGCCGGTCGACCGGCCGCCGTCGCTGGAGCGACGTCTGGCTCGACGCGCACGCCGCGCGACCGAGCGCGCTCGGGCTCGGCTTCGCGCTCGGCGCGTTGGCGATCGGTGTGCCGACGGCTACGCTGATCGCCGTCCACTGGCTCGCCCGAACGCCGGCGACCCGGCTCATGGTTGGGCGGCGCGCTTCGCGTGACCTTGTTCTCGCGCCGGCGCGCTCTCTCGAGGAGTTGGCTGACTCGCGGGTACATCCTGTCGGTGCTGGCGAGCGTGGGGCTGGCGGTGGGCCATCGTCGGCGACGAGCGTTGGCGTTCGGCGTGCTGCATCTGGTCAACACCGGCGCGACCGTCGAATCGGTCGCCCTCGTCACGTTCGCCGGCGTTTTTCTCGCGCCAGTCTGTATCGCGACGCGCAGCCTGTACGCCGCATGGATCGCGCACTTGGCCTGGAACTGGACGATGGCGGTCGTCTTTCACATGTCCGTCAGCGGTCTACCGCTCGATGCTCCCCGCTACCGTTATGTTGATGCGGGGCCCGATTGGGCGACGGGCGGCGACGTGGGGACCGGAGGGCGGTATGCCCGCCGCGCTCGGGAATGATCGCCGGCTTCCAGCGTGTCGGCGTCCTCGTGATACGCGCGACGCGGCCGAACGAGTAGACTCAATCGACGACTACGACGACCGACGGAATATAGACGATGGCCGAACGTGTGGCCGTGATCGGCGCAGGACAGATGGGCAACGGCATCGCGCACGTGTTCGCGCAGAGCGGATTCGACGTGACGATGATCGACGTCTCGGACGGCGGCGCTCGAGCGCGGGACGCGACACGATCGCGACGAACCTCGACCGCCAGATCAAGAAGGGCGCGCTCCACGCCGCCGACAAGGACGCGATCCTCGGCCGCGTCACGACTGGCGCGCGGCTCGACGCCGTGGACGGCGCGACGCTCGTCGTCGAAGCCGCGACCGAGAATCGCGATCTCAAATTCAAGATCTTCGCCGATCTCGACGCGCTCGCCGAACGCCGGACGCGATTCTCGCGACGAACACCAGCTCGATCTCGATCACCGAGATCGCCGGCGCGCACGAAGCGCCCCGAGCAGGTCATCGGCATGCACTTCATGAATCCCGTGCCGGTGATGCAGCTCGTCGAGGTCATTCGCGGGCTCGCGACGTCCGACGAGACGACGCAGCGCGTGCTCGAGCTCAGCAAGGCGGTCGGCAAGACGCCGGTCGAAGTGCAGGACTATCCCGGGCTTCGTCGCGAACCGGATCCTGATGCCGATGATCAACGAGGCGGTCTACTGCCTGATGGAAGGCGTCGGCACGCCCGAAGCGATCGACACGGTCATGAAGCTCGGCATGAATCACCCGATGGGACCGCTCGCGCTCGCCGACCTGATCGGGCTCGACACCTGCCTGGCGATTCTCGAAGTCCTGCACGAGGGCCTCGGCGATCCGAAGTACCGCCCGTGCCCGCTGCTGCGGAAGTACGTCGCGGCCGGCTGGCTCGGCCGCAAGATCGAAGCGCGGGTTCTATGCGTACTGAGCGTCGCGAGCCGCTGCCGGTCGCCGCTCGCCGCCCTCGCGCGTCCCGCTAATGGCTTGGGCGCTCACACCGCTCACCGAAGAACAGCGCGAGATCCAGCGGTTGCGCGCGAGTTCGCGCAGCGCGAGATCGCGCCGCACTCCGCCGAGTGGGATCGCGACGCGCACTTCGAGCCGCGCTCGTCAGGAAGCTCGGCGAGCTCGGATTCCTCGGCATGCTGATCCCCGAGAAGTACGACGGGCTCGGCCTCGACACGCTCACGTATCTCGTCGCGCTCGAGGAGATCGCGACCGTCGACGCGTCGGTCGCCGTGATGCTGCAGCGTGCACAACTCGCTGCCGACGCAGATGATTCTCAGCTGGGGAACAGACGAACAGAAAGAGCGTTTTCTCAAGCCGATGGCGCGCGGCGAGCTGCTCGGCGCGTTTGCGCTGTCGGAACCGGAGGCCGGGTTCCGACGCCGCGTCGCTCAGCACGCAGGCCGTGCGCGACGGCGACGACTGGATTCTCAACGGCACGAAGGCGTGGGTGACGAGCGGCAGCAAGGGCGACGTCATTCTCGCGATGGCGCGCACCGATACGCCGGACGATCGCCGCGGCGCGCGCGGAATCTGCGCGTTCATCATCACGCCCGACCTGCCCGGGCTTCAACGTCGGCAAGAAAGAAGACAAGATGGGGCTGCGCGCGTCGCCGACGGTGCAGCTCCACTTCTCCGACATGCGCGTGCCGGGCGACCGCCTGCTCGGGCAGGAGGGCAGGGCTTCATCTACGCGATGCAGTCGCTCGACAACGGCCGGCTCGGCATCGCGGCGCAGGCGATCGGCATCGCCGAGGCGGCGCTGCGCGCACGCGGTCGCGTACGCGGCGGAGCGCAAGCAGTTCGGCAAGCCGATCAAGGAATTTCAGGCGATTCAATTCAAGCTCGCCGACATGGCGACGCGCGTGCGGCGGCGCGCGCGCTGCTGCACGCCGCCGCGACCGCCAAGGATCGCGGCGAGCGCATCACGCATTCAGCTCGATGGCCAAGCTCTTCGCGAGCGAGACGGCGATGTGGGTCACGACCCAGGCGATTCAGATCTTCGGCGGCTACGGCTACGTGAAGGATTATCCGGTCGAACGCCTGTTCCGCGACGCCAAAGTCACCGAGATTTACGAAGGCACGTCCGAGATCCAGCGCATCGTCATCGCGCGAGAGCTGTACTCGCAGACGTAACATCACTTCACCGATTCTTCCTTCCGAACCCTTCAATGAAGCTCTTTGAAACGATCGCCGCCATGGGCCACGAGCAACTCGTGCTCTGCCACGATTCGTCCTCCGGATACCGCGGCATCATCGCGATCCACAACACGATGCTCGGCCCCGCGCTCGGCGGCACCCGCTTCTGGAACTACGCCACCGACGACGAAGCGATCATCGACGCGCTCCGCCTCTCGCGCGGCATGACGTACAAGAACGCCGTCGCCGGACTCAACCTCGGCGGCGGCAAGTCGGTGATCATCGGCGACAACAAGACGGCCGACCGCGAAATGATCTTCCGCGCGCACGGCCGTTTCGTCGAAACGCTCGGCGGCCGCTACGTCACCGCCGAAGACGTCGGCACGGGCACCGCGGACATGGACTACGTGCACATGGAGACCGAGTACGTCAGCGGTCTCGCCGGCCGCTCGGGCGATCCGTCGCCGGTCACGGCGCACGGCGTGTTCCGCGCGATCGAGGCGTCGGCGAAAGAGCGCTGGGGTTCGGACGACTCTCACGGACAAGACGATCGCGTGCAGGGCTGCGGCCACGTCGGCTACTATCTCATGAAGGAGCTCACGACGCCGGCGCGAAGCTCATCGTCACCGACATCGACGCCGATCGCGTGAAGCGCGTCGTCGAGCGAATTCGGCGCGCGCGCGGTCGGACTCGACGAGATCTATTCGCCGCAGGCCGACATCTTCGCGCCCGTGCGCGCTCGGCGCGATCATCAACGACGACACGATTCCGCAGCTCAAGTGTCGAGATCGTCGCCGGCGCGGCGAACAACCAGCTGCTCGAGGAGCGCCACGGCGAAGCGCTCGAAGCAGCGCAACATCTCTACGCGCCGGACTACGTCGCGAACGCGGGCGGCGTGATCAACGTCTACAGCGAGCTCGCCGGCTGGACGCGGAGCGCTCGTTGCGCAAGGCCGACGAGATCTTCGACACGATTCTCGGGGTGTTCGCGATCGCGAAGACGAGAAGATCCCGACCTACCAGGCCGCGGACCATCTCGCCGAGCAGCGCATTCGCGCGGTGGGCTCGATGGTCCGGACCTGGCCGCAGTGGCCGAACAAATGAGCTGACGCGTGAACGAGCGGATTCCGATCGCGTCCGATCACGCCGGCTTCGAGATGAAGGAGAAAGCTCGAGCGCGCGCTCGGCGCGCTCGGCTTCGACGTGCAGGACCTCGGCACGAACAGCGCCGAGTCCACGGACTATCCGGACTACGCGCATCCGCTGGCGCGAGCAGGTGTCGAACGGCGAGGTGAAGCGCGGCGTGCTGATGTGCGGCACCGGACTCGGCATGAGCTACGCGGCGAACCGGCATCCGCACGTGCGCGCGGCGGTGGCGTGGACGCCGGAGATCGCGACGCTCGCGCGCGAGCACAACGACGCGAACGTCCTCGTGCTCCCCGCGCGTTCATGTCGGAAGAGCACGGCGTCGCGATTCTCAAGACCTGGCTCGAGACACCGTTCGAAGGCGGCCGCCACGAGCGGCGGGTCGAGAAGATCGAGCACCGAAGCGACGCATGAGAGCACGATGACTCGACTGGACGACATAGCACCGCTGTCGCTCGCCCGGTGCGGCGCTCGCGAGGCCGATCCCGAGATCGCGGCGCTCATCGACGAGGAGACGCGCGCGGCAGAGGGACGGGCTCGAGCTGATCGCCAGCGAGAACTTCGTCTCGCCGGCCGTGCTCGAGGCGATGGGCTCGCCGCTCAACAACAAGTACGCCGAGGGACTGCCGGGAAAGCGCTACTACGGCGGCTGCGAGGTCGTCGACAAGGTCGAACAGCTTGCGATCGATCGCGCGAAGCAATTGTTCGGCGCCGAGCACGCGAACGTGCAGCCGCACTCCGGCGCGCAGGCGAACTACGCCGCGATGTATCGCCGTTCCTCAAGCCGGGCGACACGGTCCTCGGCATGGATCTCTCGCACGGCGGGCATCTGACGCACGGCTCGCCGGTGAACTTTTCCGGCATGCTGTATCAACGCCATCTCGTACGGCGTGACCGACGAAGGCCTGCATCGACTACGACGACATGCGCGCAAGGCGCGCGAGCACAGGCCGAAGATGATCATCGCCGGCGTACAGCGCGTACTCGCGCGTGATCGACTTCGCGGCGTTCGCCGACGTCGCCGACGAGGTCGGCGCGATCCTCATGGTCGACATGGCGCACTTCGCCGGGCTCGTCGCGGCCGGCGTGTATCCGTCGCCGGTGCCGCACGCCGACGTCGTCACGACGACGACGCACAAGACGCTGCGCGGCCCGCGCGGCGGACTGATTCTCTGCAAGGCCGAGCACGCGAAGGCGATCGACAAGTCGGTGTTTCCCGGCACGCAGGGCGGACCGCTCGAGCACGTCATCGCGGCGAAGGCGGTGTGCTTCAAGGAAGCGCTCGACCCGTCGTTCAAGACGTACGCGCGCAGGTCGTCGCGAACGCGCGCGCGCTCGCCGCGGCGCTCGCACGCGCGGATTCGAGATCGTGTCGCGGCGGCACGGACAATCACCTGATGCTGGTCGATCTGCGCAACCGCGGGCTCACGGGAAAGGTCGCCAGATCGGCGCTCGACGCGGCGGCGATCACGGTCAACAAGAACACCGTGCCGAAAGAAACGCAGTCGCCGTTCGTGACGAGCGGCATTCGCATCGGCACGCCGGCTGTGACGACGCGCGGGATGGGAGAGCCGAGATGGCGCGCATCGCCGAGCTGATCGACCGCGTGGTCGCGCGCCGGACGATAAAGAAGGTCGCGGCTGCGGTGAAGGAAGACGTTCATGCGTTGACGGGGAGTTCCCGCTATACGCGTAGAGACTCCGAACGTCGAAACTACCGAACGTCGAAAACTACCGAACGTCGAAACTACCGAACGTCGAAACTGCCGAACGTCGGAAACTACCGAACGTCGAAACTACCGAACGCCGAGACGACCAGGGGCCGAGACTACCAGACGCCGAGGCTGACAAGGTGCCGAAGCACGAAAATCGAGAACGGCGTCAATCGCGATCTGACTCGCTTTTGACGCCGTTCTCGATTTGTGCAGTTTTCGGGTTTCGGTAGTTTCGGTTTTCGGTAGTTTCGCCTCTCGACAGATTTTCGCCCTCTTCGTACAGTTTCGCCTCTCGACAGTTTCGCCTCTCGACAGTTTCGCCTCTCGACAGTTTCGCCTCTCGACAGTTTCGCCTCTCGACAGTTTCGCCTCTCGACAGTCTCGCCTCTCGGCAGTTCTCGCCTCTCGGCAGTCTCGCCTCTCGGCAGTCTCGCCTCTCGGCAGTCTCGCCTCTCGGCAGTCGCCTATCGAGCTCCCGCCACCGCCACCATCGGCCGCGTAACTCCGTTCCCGTTTGACACTGGCTTCCCGTTGGCCACCGGCTTCCCGTTGGCCACCGGCTTCCCGTCGGTCACTGGCTTCCACTCGCTCACTAGGCTTCCCGTTGGAAAGCCGTTTCACGACGGACGTCACGCACTGCGCCGCAAGATCTCTCGTCGTGCTACACGACCAGGTCGAGATCGGTTCGCTTCCAATGCCAATCTTCCGGGCTCGTCGCGTGCGCCTGGAGCACATGCTCGAAGGCCGGCATCGCGAGCTCGGACTCTGTCGAGCACTCGCGTCGGCGAGCTGTCCACTCCATTCGATCACGAGCAGTTGTCCGTCGGCGATCGAGTTCGAGCGTCCGCGGATCCACGAGAAGCTCAAGCCGACCAGTCCGAGCTGGACGGTGTAGCGATCCGGCGTGCGTCGCATCTGGGAGCGCGGCCGGGCGGGAGCGTGCCCGGCGTCTGGCACAAGCGCAGCACCGCGTTCGACAGCGAGTCGAGCTCTCGATTTATCAGCGCGAGCGCCCGCTGAGACGCAAGAAACGCCGTGCGCGCTTTCGCGCGCTTGTCGTCGTCGGCCGCGCGAGCGGCGACGGCGGCGTCCGTTTGGCGCCTCGACGCCCCGCCCGCGGCCACGACAGCCGTGACGA
>CAVWQI010000008.1:0-696225 GCA_963757185.1 uncultured Gemmatimonadaceae bacterium | reverse complement strand
CGGCTCACCGCGGACCTCCGGGCGCCCCTCATCGTAGAGATCCAGTACGTCGACTCGCTGCCGACGACGAGGAATTCCGCGCGTGGCGGCGGATTGCGTAGCGCGCTGTCCATGCCGCGAGAACGTCCGCAGGCGGCGATCGACAGAAGCGCCGCGGAGAGGGAGTGGCGAACTGTTCGGCGGGAGAGTCTGAACATCCTAGGAGAGAATATACTGGGCGGCCGGTTACGATCGCGGTCGGAGCAAATGGGAACGCGGATGACGCGGATTTGAACAGCAATGCCGCGGATGAAAAGCGAACTTGGCTTGGTAAACACAAGAAAGTCTTTATCCGCGGCAATTGCTTTTTGATCCGTGTGCATCCGCGTTCCACCTTATTCGGACGCCGCGAGTGGTCGACGGGGCGAGCATCCGAGTGGGCCGGCCGTTGCCACTAGATTTCGACCATTGCCCCCAAAGATCAGCGGAGCTTCAGGACCGTGCCTCGCATGACCACGACGCATCTCGCGCTCGCGTGCTGCGCGTTGATGCCACCCTTCTCGCCCGCGCGTGCGCAGCAACCGACCGGTCCCACGGTCGTGCGCGCGCTGTACGTGAATCGCTGGGCGGCGCAGAGCAAAAAGAAAATGGCGAAGCTGGTCGCCATCGCGACACGACCGAGATCAACGCGCTCGTCGTCGACATGAAGGACGAGTTCGGGCTCAACTACGCGACGAAGAATCCGGAGTTCGCGAAGAACGCCGGAAATTCGGGGAAGGCGAACGTCGTCGCGCTGCTCGATACGCTCAAGGCGCACGAGATTTTCCCGATCGCGCGCATCGTCGTCTTCAAGGACTCGGTCACGGCGCGCGTCATCCCGAGTGGACCATTCGCAAGACGGACGGCTCGGTGTGGCGCGACAAGAAGGGTCTCGCATGGGTGAACCCGTATCACCACGAGCTGTGGGATTACAACATCGGCGTTGCCGAAGAGCTGGTGAAGCTCGGGTTCGGCGAGATTCAGTTCGACTACATCCGGTTTCCCGAGCCGTATCGAGTCTGCCCAAACAGGTCTTTCCCGACTCGAAGGACGTGACGAAGCCGAATGCGCTCGCCGAGTATCTCAAGGAAGCAAAGACGCGGCTCAACAAGCTCGGCGTACGCTCGACCGCTGACATCTTCGGTCTCGTCACGACCGTGAACGGAGCCCTCGAGGTCGGGCAGGAATGGGAGAAGCTCGCGCCCAACACGGACGTGCTGCTGCCCATGGTCTACCCGTCGCACTACCCGCACGGCACATTCGGCATCAACTCACCGAACGCGGAGCCGTACCAGGTGATCACGACCGCGATCAAGCGCGCGCGGGAACGCGACGAGAAGCTGGGGATCAAGGAAGGAGAACACGTGCGTCCCTGGCTGCAGGCGTTCACGCTCGGCAAGCCGCCGTACGGCGCCGAGCAGCTCCGCGCGAGAAGAAGGCGGTCTACGATTCCGGCTACGACGGCTGGGTCATGTGGAACCCGGGATCGAGCTACGACATCTACCTGCCGGCGCTCGAGAAGACGCTGACGATTCGAAGAAGTAGCCCTGTTCGCCGTCAGGGCGCGCCGGGATGGAGCCGGATCGTCAGGACGATCACGTCCTCCGTCCACCGGGTGATGGCGGCTTCTCCGTGTTCGTCTCGGCGTGACGCGCGAAACGTCATGGGCTGATCGAGCGCCGCGCCGCACACCATGAAGTCGCCGGTGATGCCGACCTCACCCGAACGGTGAACTGGCCGCAGGAGTGTGTCGCCGACGACGACGGCCCGCATGGTCTCCATGTCGATTCGCGCCCGCCTCGCCGGCACGCCTGCGGTGTCGATCACGCGAAGAATCGCGACGCCTTGCCCGACGACATAGTTGTTCTCCGGGCACGCCGCGCGCAACGCGTCGGCGCGCGGGTACATCTTGAGCACGTCGACGTCGATGTCGCGCGTCAGGCTCCGGTCGTCGGACACCGCGATCGTATGAGGAGGCGTCTGATCGATCCCGCCGGCGGCGAGCGTGCTGTCCGCGGCGACGATGCTGAACAATCCACCGATCGCGGGACGCGGTAAGCGAAACACCCCCGCGGTATCCGTCACGGCGGTGTCCCCCATGCCGTTATCCACACCGCGCACCGGGCACGATGCGCCCGTGCAGATCCACGACCAAACCCGTGACCGAAGCGAGGCGCGGTTGCCAACTCGAACCGTCGGGCCACGTGACCTGACGAGCTTCCGCGCCAAGCACCTGGTAGCCGAGGACCCGGAAGCGGTGGCGATCGGGTCGCGGCGGAGGCTGCGCCGAATCCCGGTCGACATCTCCGATTCGTCGGTCGCGATGATCGGGGAATGGATGTCCACCGGACGATCATCGGCACGCCGCTCGGCATCGACTGGAAGATGATGCTGCCGCCGCTGCCATCCTTGATGGGCTCGAGATTCGTGTAGTTGAAGTCGAGCGTCCGGAGATCGAGCGTCTTGGCGTTGAGCCACACGGTGCCGCGTATCTCGACGAGGCTGTCGCGCTCCGGCGTGACCGGCTCGAATCCGATGCCGACGTCCCCACGTGGGCCGCGTCGGCCGCAATGGCGCGCAGACAGTGCGAACCGGCGAACGCCTCGTCGAGGAGCACGGCTTCGTCGGGCGCGTAATAGTCGCGGTCTCCGCCCAGCCGTTCGCGCATGTAACCATCGCTCGCGAAGGCCGTCGCCGACCGCGCGGCGACGAACGGCTGGTCGCCGACGATCGTCTTGACCCAGACGGTGTCGTCCACCACGCGTCTCAGCATCGGATCGCGCTCGACCCTGAAATAGCGCAATCGAAGATTTGGCGGGCGAGCGTCGCGCGCCACGACGGCGGCGAGGAATCCGCTGCGGGCCTGCTCCCAGAGCTGGAGCGCCTGGCTGTTAGCGTCGTCGCCGGGGCACACTCGCCGCCCCGAGGTCGTGACCGTGGCCAGCTGCGACGCGATGGCGCGCATCCGAAGGTCGAGCAGCTCTTCAGCGGCGGGAACGGTCGCGTCGACCGGGCGATAGCCGATGCGCACGACGTGGATCAACTTCGATCCGGGGAAACGCGGGACGTCGAAGTGGCCATCCGCCCCGGCGATTCCGCGGGCGAGGAAGCGTCCCGCCGAATCGGAGACCGTGACGACCGCGCCGGTGACCGGCTCGCGCGTGGAACTGTCGGTGAGCGTCCCGCGCAGCCGCTGGGCGTGGACGGGAGCGGCGATTAGCGCGGCGAGCGCGGCGCCGATGACGAGGCTACGCACGGCCCGCGGCGATCTGATGCACACCGTCGATCAAGCGATCGACCTCTTCTTCACTCGTGTAGCAGCTGCACCCCACGCGAACGAATCCGCCGGCGCGCCGACGCCGAAGCGTTCGACGATCGTCGCCGCGTAGAAGTCGCCGTTCGACACGAACACGCCGCGGCGCGCCAGGTTGTCCGCGACGTCGATCCGTCGAACGGCCGCGGAGGGTGAACGACAGCGTCGGCGTGCGCGGGTGCCGGGCTTGGGACCGTACAAGCGTGAGGCCGTCCATTGCCGCGAGCGAATCCACAGTTTCTCGAGCAGCGCTGTGCCGCGCGCTGCAGCGCGCGAACGCGTGCACGACGCCGTCGCGCCGTGAGTGCCGCCTCGCCGGCGAGCGACGCGAGAAAGTCGACCGCCGCCGCCGCGCCGACGATGCCTTCGTGATTCTGCGTCCCCGTCTCGAGCCGTTCGGGCGATTCCTGCGGCGCGGGCTCGAGCCGCGGCGCGTCGAGCGCTTCGATCAGCTCGCGCTTGCCCCAGAGCATACCGATGTGCGGACCATAGAACTTGTACGCCGAACAGCGCGAGGAAGTCGCAGCCGAATTGCCTCGACGTCGACGAGCGCGTGCGGCGCATAGTGCACGGCGTCGACGAACACGCGCGCGCCGACGACGCGCGCTCGCGCGACTTCGACGCGCGGTCGACGTCGGTGATCGTGCCGAGCGCGTTCGACGCCGCGCCGATGGCGAGCACCTTGGTCCGCGGCGTGATCGCCGCCTCGAGTAGTGCTCCAGTCGAGCTGCCGTCCTCGTGCTGCATCTGCGACCATGCGCATCGTGACGCCGCGCTCCTTCTCGAGCGCGCGCCACGGCGCGACGTTGCCGTGGTGATCGAGCTCGGTGACGACGATCTCGTCGCCCTTGCCCAATTCGCGGCCGATGGCGCGCGCGACGTGGAACGTGAGCGTCGTCATGTTCTGGCCGAACGCGATCTCGTCGGGGCGGCCGTTCACGAAATCGGCGAGCGCCTCGCGCGAGCGCGCGATCAGCGCGTCGGTCTCTTCGCTCGTCGGATAGCGCCAGTGCGTGTTGGCGTTGTGATGGAAGAGATAGTCGTCCATCGCCGCGACGACCGAGCGCGGCACCTGCGTGCCGCCCGGGCCGTCGAAGTACGCGACGGGGTATCCGGCGTGCGTCCGCTCCAGCGCCGGAAAGTGCGAACGAATCTCGTCGACGCCGACGGCCCAGTTCGGGTCCGATCCAGCGACGGTCGTCATGCGATCTCCACGCCGGCCCACTGCTCGACCATCTTCACGGTCTCCACATGGTCGGCGACCTCGCCGAATTCGCTGCGCGCGATGCGAAAGAGGTCGGCCGTCAGTTGCAGAATCGGCGCCGGCACGCGCTTGTCGCGCGCGACCTCGGCGGCGATGCCAATGTCTTTCTCGAGCAGCGCGAGCCGGAAGGTCCGCGGGAACGTGCGCGTGAGCACGCGCTCGGGAATCAGGTTCATCGACGCGTTCGACCGGCCGCTCGACGCATTGATCACGTCGAGCGCGACCTTGGGGTCGACGCCCTCCTTCACGAGCGTCGCGAGTCCCTCGGCCGCCGACAAGATGTGCATCGCGAGGAACGCCTTGTTCACCGCCTTGACCGTGTCGCCCGCGCCGACGTCGCCGCAGTGAACGATCTTCTGCGCCGAACGTCTCGAGCACCGGGCGCACCCGCTCGAGGACGGCCGCGTCGCCGCCGACCATCATCGTCAGCGTTCCCTTCTCCGCGCCGATCACGCCGCCGCTCACCGGCGCGTCGAGGAAGCCGACGTCCGTTTGCGGCGAGCGCGTCGCGAATCTTGCGCGATGTCGCCGGGTCGCCCGAGGTGCAGTCGATGAGCGTCGCTCCGTGCGCGAGGCCGGCGAGGAGACCCGTCCGGCCCGTCGAGCAAGCTCGCGACGTCCTGCGACGTCGAGAAGCAGGTGACGACGACGTCCGCGCTCGCGCGCGGCGTCGGCCGGCGTTGCCGCGAGCCGAGCGCCGAACTGCCTTCGCGAAGTCGTCGGCGCGCGACGCGGTGCGATTCCAAACGGTGAGGGGCAGGCCGGCGCCGGCCATGCGCGCGGCCATCGGGCGGCCGATCGCGCCGAGCCCAAGAAAGGCGGTGTTCATGCGCGAGAACTTATCATCGCCCTATCTTTCTCGCATGATCACGACCGTCACGCGTCGAGGGGATGACCTGCCAGCACTGCGTGCGCGCCGTGTTCACCGCCCTCGCCGCGGTCCCCGGAATCGACCGGGCCGAGGTGTCCATTGGGTCGGCGCGGGTCGAGCACGACGGTAGCGTCACGGTCGAGCAGATGCGAGAGGCGATCGCGGTTGCGGGATACGCCGTCACAGACGCGACAACGAACCGTCGGGTCCTGCCGATCGCCTGACAGCGGGACGCACTAATAGCGATCTCTGTAAGGCCACGACTCTCCAGTCGTCGCTGACGCCTACACGATTCCGTTACGCGCGAGGATCTCTTTTAATGCGCGTCAACAAGCCCCAAAGGGTTGTCCCAGAGTAGTGGCTTTGCCTATGTTGCCCCCGCCGAACGCGACGAGCACCTAAAGCGGAGAGTGGCCATGACGCCACCGCAGCGAAATCCAGAGGACCGGCCGGTCGCGGCCCTGCTCGCGCCCGACATCATCGCGCTGCTCGAGGAATCGCCGGCCGACATCGCGGTCGAGACGGAAGAGATCCACCCCGCGGATCTCGCCGACGTCGCCGAGCTGCTCGACCGCGAGCAGCTGCAGAAATTCCTCGCCGCGCTCGGGCCGGCGCGCGCCGCGGACGTCCTCGAGTACCTCGACGAGGAGCTGAGGACCGAGTTCCTCGAGGCGATCACGCCGCGTCAGGCCGCCGAGCTCGTCTCGCAGATGACGCCGGACGATCGCGCCGACACGCTCGAGGAGATCGACGAGGAGCACGCCGAGGAGATCCTCTCCGAGATCCCGACCGAGGCGCGGCGGGAGACGGAGCAGCTCCTCTCGTACGAGCCGGACACCGCCGGCGGCTTGATGACGACCGAGTTCGTCTCGGTGTCGGCCGACATGACGGTGGAAGCGGCGCTCGAGAACGTGCGCGCCGTCGCGCGATCGGGGCAGAAGGAGGCGATGTACGCGATCTACACGACCGACGACGCAGGGCCGCGTCGTCGGCGTGATGTCGCTGCGCGAGCTGCTCGCCGCGCCGCCGGGCGCGAAGATCGGCGACATCGCGTGGACCGAAGTCGCAGAGCGTGACGCCCGAGCGCCGACCGCGAAGAAGTCGCGCGCGTGATCGCGAACTACGACTTGCGTCGCCGTGCCCGTGGTGAGCGAGTCCGGCCACGTGCATGGGCGTGATCACCGTCGACGACGTCATCGACGCGATCCAGGAAGAGCAGACGGAGGACGTCCAGAAGTTCGGCGGTATGGAGGCGCTCGACGAGCCGTACATGCAGATCGGCTTCTGGCGCATGATCAAGAAGCGCGCGGGCTGGCTCAGCGCGCTCTTCTCATCAGCGAGATGCTCACGGCGACGGCGCTGCAGCACTTCGACGTCGAGTTCGCAGAAGCGTCGCGTGCTCGCGCTGTTCGTTCCGCTGGTCATGAGCTCGGGCGGCAACTCGGGATCGCAGGCGACCTCGCTCATCATCCGCGCGATGGCGCTGCGCGAAGTCGACGCTCCGCGACTGGTGGCGCGTCGCGGTGCGCGAGCTGCCGTCGGGCTTCGACGCTCGGCGCGATCCTCGGCGTGATCGGCTTCATTCGCATCGAGCTCTGGCAGATCGATGCGACCATCGGCATCGACTACGGCTACAACTACGGTCCGCACTGGCAGCTCATCGCCGCTGACGGTCGGGCTCTCGCTCGTCGGCATCGTGACGTTCGGGTCGCTGGCCGGCTCGATGCTGCCGTTCGTTCTGCGACGCCTCGGCTTCGACCCCGCGAGCGCGTCGGCGCCGTTCGTCGCGACGCTCGTCGACGTCACGGGGCTGATCATCTACTTCCTGGTCGCGCTGATCGTCCTGCACGGGACGCTGTTGTAGACCAGCCGCCGGCGGGGGGGCGATGCCGACGGCATGTCGCATTCAGGGGATGGCCGACGTGCTCCATAGTGAGGCTGGTGTCGTCAACCGCGCGTCTCGCGTGGACTCGGCGCCGGCAGGCACGATGGAGAAGCCATGCGGAACCCGCTTCGTCACCAGCGCACGTGTCGAGTCGCCACGTATCGCCGCTCTCGGGATCGCGACCGCTTGCACCAATCCCGCCGACCCCACGTCCAACCGCGAAGCCGTCGCGCCGCTAGCCCAGCCGGGACAGCGACCCCTCTGGGACGGAAGGTGGACCGGACAGACGGCAGAGGGTCAGCTGGTCACGTTCACGATTGTCGGAAACGAGATCACGGATTTCTCGATCGCGATCGATCTGGCCGGCGATTGCCACATCGGGATCTTCAAGGCGATCGTCAGCGACGCCCCGGACGCCATAGTCAATCAACACATAGTCGTTGGCGACTCGACCAGCGCTGTCGCACTCCAGGGTGAATTCACCGCTGATGCCACCGCCGAGGGCTCCGTAGTGCTGAACTATGCCGGCACCGCCAACGGAGTGAGTTGCAATTCGAACCGCGGGTCGACGTGGAGGGCGTCGAGAAACTGGTGAGCGGTCGGGGAGGGCGAGGGGCTGTCCAAATTTTTTCCATCTGGACACATCCGCCGCACTACCATATGGTGAAGTGCGGCGCCCCAACCACCGAAATCGGGTGCCCGGCGTTCCGGACAGATCTCGATTCAGATGGTCACCCATGCCCTCATGGAGGTCCAGATGGTCAAGCGTGTCGCGATGATCTTCGGTGTCGTCTTCATTCTTGTCGGACTACTCGGTTTCACCGTTTCTGGCGGAATGGCGATGGGCGACCCAACCCATCCGTCGATGCTGCTCGGTTGGTTCCCGGTGAACCTGCTGCACAACGTGGTTCACATCCTGTTCGGCATCTGGGGCATCATGGCGGCGCGCGCCTTCGCGTCGGCTCAGACGTTCTGCAAATTGGGCGGATTCATCTACCTCTGTCTCGCCCTCCTCGGTCTCGTCGTCCCGACCACGTTCGGTCTGATCCCGATCGGCGGCAACGACGTGTTCCTGCACACCGTGCTCGGCGTGCTGCTCGTGTGGGTCGGCTACGTCTCGAAGGACGAGACCGCGACGGTCACAGCGTAAGCGGGTGGACCGGTGGACCGGTGGACCGGGAAACCCGAGACAGTGAACCGGAAATCAGGTGGACAGGCAAAGGCCTAGTCCACCTGTTTCTTTTCTCGATGTCTGCACTCCGGACGGCCGGTCACCGGTCACCGGTCAACCATTCTCCCGTCCAACCCAATCGCTCCGCCGATGCAGCCTCTCAACCTGACCATCGAAGGCATGTCGTGCGCGCACTGCCTGCACGCCGTGCGCGGACGACTCGAAAAGACCCCGGGCGTGCACGTGAAGTCCGTGCAAATCGGCTCGGCCGTGCTCGAATACGATCCGAGCAAGACGAGCGTCGACGACATCGAGGAGGCGATCGCCGACGAGGGCTACACCGCCTTCGTCGCCGGTTGAATCAGGCCGGTCGTCTCAGCCGAACCTGAAGAAAGTCCGCGACGACGCGTGCCCTCACGAGCCGCGGCCGGGCGCGAATGGCTTCGTCGCTGGCGTACGGCTCACAGAGCCGTTCGATCGTGAATCCGGTATCGAGGGCGAGGTTGAGCCACCCCGACAGCGTGCGCGTGAATCGCGGCGTCTTGAACGGCTCGAGTCCGGCCCTCACCTCGGGTGGCGCCGAGCTGAAAATCCATTGCTCGACGCGACCGTCCACCTTCCCCCAGTAGTCGCCCACCTCCACGCCGATCTTCACGCCGTGCTCGTCACGCACCGTGCGACGAAAGGGCGTGTCGAAGCACGGGTGTGAGATCGAGAACTGAAAGAATCCGCCGGGGCGAACGACGCGGAACGCTTCGGCGACCACGAGATCGGTTTCCGGAATGTCCATCAGCGACATGAACGCCGTCGCCGCATCGAAGGTCGCGTCGGCGAACGGCAGTTCGACGGCACTCGCGATTTCGTATTCGATCCCTCGCGGCTCCTCGCCGCTCGGCCGCGATCGCGTGCGCGATGAATCGTTCCGCGATGTCGATGCCGACCACGCGGGCGCCGCGGTCGGCGAGGAGGCGCGTGTTGTACCCCTCACCGCAGCCGATATCGAGCACGCGCAGCCCGGCGACAGCCGGCAGCATCTCGAAGAACGCCGGCGTGTTGACGAAATCGCGATAGATGTCGTACCCGGCACGCGCGAGACGAGTCCAGTTCTCGGCGTTGTCGTTCCAATAGCGGCCGACTTCGCGATGGTCCATCTCTAGGGCGGTTGGTTTGGGTTCGTCGCACCACGGGCGCGATGCCAGACCAGCCTCGAGCCTCGACGCTCTACGCTCGATGCTGGTCTGATTCCTATCGACCGCTCAACGCCTTCTCGATGGCCGGCGCCGTCAACTTCGCCATCAGCGCGTACCCCACCGCGTTCGGGTGCACTCCGTCCCCACTCAGCTCCGGTCTCATCCCTCCGTGCCGATCGTCCATCGCCGTGTGCAGGTCTAGATAGACAGCGCCCGCCGAAGTCGCGTACTGCTTCAACCACGTATTCAGCGCGATGATCTTTGGCGCCGGTTCGACGCCTCGCTTCCACGGATAGTCCGCGGCCGGGAGCACTGAGACGAGCACCACGCGAATCCCGTTCGCCTTCGCCAGTTCCGTCATCGATGCGAGATTGTCCTCGATCATCTCGAGCGTCGACGGGCCCGTGTTGCCCGCGATGTCGTTCGTGCCGCCGAGAATCACGACGACCTTTGGCTTGAGCGCGATCACGTCCTGACGAAATCGCACGAGCATCTGCGGCGTCGTCTGGCCGCTGATGCCGCGTCCGACGTACGGCTTGCCCGGAAACAGCGAGTCGAAAAGCGGCGCCCACCCTTGGGTGATCGAGTTGCCCATGAACACCACTCGTTGCTCGCCGGCTTTGGGCGGACCGAGTTGGGCGTTCGCGCTCTGGTACCGCGCCAGAGCGGCCCAATCTGCTTGAGGAGTCTGGGCGACGCTTCGCGACTGGGCGCCGAGCAGAAGCGTGAGGGACACAATGGCCCCTGACGAGCGACGAGGACGTATCATGGACGTGAGCGTTTGAGTGGTGGCCGGGCCCAAGGTGTCCGCCATCGAGCGCGGACGCAAATCGGCCCCGGCCGCCACGTGCTGTTCAGGTCGCCCGACGCTTGGCACCCTCGTCAGATTTTCCCTCTCTCTCAGAACCAGGTTCGTCCGATGACACGCTTCGGCAACATCCTCGAGACGGTCGGCAACACGCCCGTCGTCAAGATCGGCAGGCTCGCGCCCGACGGAAGTCGATCTCTACGTGAAGATCGAAGCGTTCAATCCACTCGGCTCGGTGAAGGATCGACTCGCGCTCGGCGTCATCGAGGACGCGGAGAAGCGCGGCGCGCTCAAGCCCGGGCAGACGGTCATCGAAGCGACGAGTGGCAACACGGGCATCGGGCTCGCCATGGTCTGCGCCGCGAAGGGATATCCGCTCGTCGTGACGATGGCCGAGTCGTTCAGCGTCGAGCGTCGCAAGCTGATGCGCTTCCTCGGCGCGAAGGTCGTCCTCACGCCGGCGCCGGCAGGCGGAACGCGGCATGGTGCAAAAGGCGATCGAGCTGGCCGAGGCGAACGGCTGGTTCCTCACGCGCCAGTTCGAGAACGAGGCGAACGCCGACTATCCATTCGCGCACGACGGCGCAGGAAATCGTCGACGGATTTCGCGGGGCAGCGGCTCGACTACTGGGTGACGGGCTTCGGCACGGGCGGCACGCTCAAGGGCGTGGCGCGCGTGCTCGCGAAGGAACGGCCCGAGACGAAGATCGTGTCTGCCGAGCCGGCCGACGCGCCGATGGTCTCGAGCGGCGCGAAGCAGGCGCGCAACGCCGACGGCTCGCCCGCGGCGCGCCACCCGTCGTGGAAGCCGCACCCGATCCAGGGCTGGAGCCCGGACTTCATCCCCAAGCTCACCGGCGACGCGATCGACGCGGGCAACTGTCGATCGAGGTCATCACGATCTCCGGCGCCGAGGCGATGAAGTCGAGCCGGGAACTGGCGAAGAAAGAAGGAATCTTCGTCGGCACGTCGTCGGGCGCGACGTTCGCGGCCGCGCTGCAAGTGTGTCGCGAGGCGCCGAGAAGGGCGCGACGGTGCTGTGCATGCTGCCGGACACCGGAGAGCGCTATCTCAGCACTCCGTTGTTCGCGGACGTTCCGGCGGACATGACGGACGAAGAGAACGCGATCCTGCAGTCGACGCCGACGTTCGCGCAACCGGCGGTCGCGACGCCGGTCGGCGTGTAAAGGCCTCTCCGCCTGGCCGGCTACGAGCGGGGGCCGGCAAAATTCAACGCAGATGAGTTCTTCTTCCCTCGCGAATGGCCCGGCTCAGTGCGCGATCGTCGGTTTCCCCGCGATCAGTTTCTCGAATCGCGGATTTCCTTTGAGCGGCGCGAAGCTCGGGTCGATTCGGAGGTAGGCGGCGGTGATGTCGCTCCCGGGCATCGTGATGAGCCGCTCGATCAGGTCGAGCGCGCGTTCGTTCTCGCCCGACTGGATGAACACGCGCGCGGCCTGAAAGAGCACGTACGGCTTTAGCGTCGCGTCGTTCGTCGTCTCGCGCAGCTTGAGCGCGCTGTCGGCCTGGATGGCCGCTTCCTGTTTGCGGCCGGCGAGCGCCAGCGCTCGAGCCATGAGCTCGCGCACCTGCGCTCGATCGGGGAAATCGTGCAATTGCTTCGCGAAGGCCAGGACAGCGCTGTCGCCGAACATGCGCGCGTGCATCGTGTCGCCCATCAGGCGATACGTGTGACCGAGCTTGAGCCCCCAGTGCCCGCGGTCGTTGTCGAAGTCCTTGGGCGTGAGCTTGACGATCTTGGGCCACAGCTCCGACGGCAGCGTCCACATCGTCTCCTGATACAGCGCAAAGCGGACGAGCAGCGCCGTGGTGTCGACCCCCGTCTTCAATTTTTGGGCGACGAGCGCGTGAACGCTGTCGAGCTCACCAAGCGACAGATACGCGAACGCCTTCCCCTGGATCATCCCAAGATTGTCCGGCGCGAGAGCGAGAGCGCGGTCCCATGCCGCCAACTCCTCGGGATAGCGACGCAGATCGCGTGCAGCAGCGCGGGCACGCGACGCATCGACGCCACCGATCGCGGATCGAGCTTTGCCGCCTGCTGTGCGCGGGCGAACGCGTCGTCGAACCGGCCGAGGATGGCGTCGACGCCCGCTTCGCCGATGAGCAGGTCCGTGTTGTTCGGGTCGACCTTCAGCCCCGCGTCGTAGTGCGTTCGCGCGCCCTCGTAGTCGAGCTTCACGTCGCGGAGGTACTGCGCCATCGCGAGATGGCCCTCGGCGCGATTCGGGCCGAGCATCAAGCGCCCGCTCGGCCGCGACCCTGTTTCGTTCGACCGCTTCGACCGTGGGCCCGGCGTTGTTGTTGTAGGCCAGCGCGCGCGCGAGCTGCGCCCACGCCTCGAGGAAATTCGAATCGAGTTGGACCGCTCGCTCGTAGTGCGGGATCCCGGCGTTGAGCACCTTCGAGTCGCCGGTTCCGACGTTCGACGTGATCTGCTCGCCCTTCAGGAACTCGTCGTACGCCTCGAGGTTCTGCGTCGGCCGAGACGCGAGCCGCTGTTGCGTCGGCGGCGCGAGCGCGCCGGTCAGATTCTGGGCGACGTGCGACGCGATCGCGGCCTGCACCGCGAACACGTCCGACATCACCGTATCGAACGCCACCGACCACTTGGACTGGCTGTTCGAGACTTGCACGAGCTCCGGCATGACGCGTACCCGATCGGGCCCGTTGCCCTTGCTCCAGCGCACCGTGCCGGTGAGCAAATAATCGACGGATAACTCGCGCCCGATGTCGTGCGGGTTCTTGGTCGTTTTCTTGTACTGCCGCGTGCTCGTCCGCGCGGTGACCTGAAGGCCCGGCACAGCCGACAGTCTGCTGCGGACCTCGTCGGTCATGCCGTCGGCGAAATAGTCGTCGGCCGCCGTGCCCTCGTTCTCGAACGGCAGGACGGCGATACGGAAACTGCCTTCGTGCACGGCGTGCATCCGCCGCCACGCGAACGCGCCCCCACCCGCGACAAGTACGAGCGCGGCGGCGACACCGATCCAGATCGAACGTCGCGATCCGACGGGCGATCGCGCGGCGACCACAGAGCCCGTCGCCCCGCTCGCCGTGATCTCCTCGAGTGTCGTCGCCACCGCCTTGGCGGACGCCGGGCGATCCGCTGCCGAGCGCGCGACCATCGTGTCGACGAGGTGTGACAGCGTCGGCGGCACCGTGTTGCGAATGGTCGTCAGCGCGCGGGGCGTCTCGGTCATTTTGCGCGCGATGATCGACTGCGCGTTCGGCCCCGTGATCGGCGGCTCGCCGGCGATCATCTCGTACAGCACGCAGCCGAGCGCGTAGATGTCGGTGCGCGCGTCGATCACGCGTTCGCCCGTCGCCTGCTCGGGGCTCATGTACCCCGGCGTGCCGATCGCCATCCCGGTTTGCGTGAGGCCGTGCTCGTCGGCGACGGCCCGCGCGATCCCGAAATCGGCCACGATCGCCTGGCCGTCGCTCAGCAGGATGTTCTCGGGCTTGATGTCGCGGTGGACGACGCCATTGCGATGCGCGTAGTCGAGCGCCAGCGCCGACTCGCGCGCGATCCGCATCGCGTCAGGAATGGGCAGCTGCCCTTCGCGCGTCATGCGATCGCGCAGCGACTCGCCCTCGCACGAACGGCATCGTATACCAGAGCAACCCGCCCGCGTCGCCCGAGTCGTAGACGCTCAGGATGTGCGGATGCTGGAGCTTGGCCGCGAGCTTGATCTCGCGCTCGAACCGCTCGGACGCCGATCGTCGCGGCGAGGTCCGGGATGCAGGACCTTGAGCGCGACGGACCGATCATGATGGTCGTCGACGGCGAGATAGACCGTGGCCATGCCGCCGCGACCGAGCTCGCGTTCGATCCGGTATTTGCCAGCGAGACCCTCGCGCAAGCGATCTAGCGAGTCGGCCATTGCGCCTTGGTGAGGAGGACGGGCGAGGAGGGACTGACTCCGCGAAGCTAGGGGCTGCACGGCTAGTTTCAAGGCCGAGCCCCCTTTTGACCGCTGCGTACGGCACTTGCACTGGCTTGGAATGCGGTAGGAGGACGCCCGCACTGATGGCAATGAGAAACACCTTCGCGCTTTGCGCCGCGGCCGTGGCGCTTGCGTCGCCACCGCGGCCGGCCGCCCAGCCGCCGGCCCCTCCGGCCCACATCATCCTCATCCGCCACGGCGAGGAGCCGAACGACCCGAACAACCCACACCTGTCGGATCAGGGGCGAGCTCGGGCCGACCAGTTCGTCGAATTCATGACCCACGATCCGGCCATGATTGCCCTCGGCGCTCCGGTAGCCATCTTCGCCACCGAGACCACGAATGACGGCAACGGCCAGCGCACGCAGGAGACCGTGGCGCCCCTCGCCAAGGTGCTCCACGGCCAGGTGCAGACGCCCTACCACGGGAAGGACTACGACAAGCTGGCGAAACGCATCCTGTCCGACGCCACGCTCGCGGGCAAAACAGTCGTGATCTGTTGGAACCACGAGTACCTGCCGCAACTCGCCGCCGCACTCGGCGTGAGCCCCGAGCCGCCGAAGTGGAAGGGCAAGGTCTACAACCAGGTATACATCATTTCGTATCGCGGTCGGCGAGCCGTGTTCTCGACGACGCGATACGGGGCCTAGTTGTGTATGCGGATGCTTCCGCCTCCAACGGCCGTCGTCGGGTCCGCGGTGTCCGGTGCGCCGGGCTGGTTGTCATAGATGACCGAGCCCGTCGACTTGTCCCAGATCTTGATCCGGAACATGTCGGCACCGCCTTTCGGCTTCATCGAGCCGTCGATCGCCGTGAGCATGAACCCGTAAATGCCGCTGCCGTTGATCGTCCCGGAGCCCTTGTACTGCGCCTTCGGGCCGGCGATCACGAGCCAGTCGCATGACGTCGATTTGAAATTCATGCCAGGCGCCTGGAACTCGGTATTGCCGTCCGGCGTCGACTGGCCCTTGTTGTACCTCGAGACCAAGCCGAACGCGGCCTTACCGCTCGGCGTCGTGATCCAGCCGCCGCCCGTCACGAAGCCTCCGTTCGCGTCGGTGACGACGACGTACTTGTAGCTCTCGTCGGCGCTCAGGCCGCCCGCGTCCTTGATGTGCGCGACGACCACGTAAACGCCCGCCGCCGCGTACGTATGCGTTCCGCTGAAGTTGCGCGAGGTGCCCGACCCCGACGCGATAGTGACAGCGCTCGTGCTTCCGTCGCCCCAGTCGATCGTGCCGCTGTGAGAATCCGGCGGCGTGTCGCCGAGGTCGACGTCCGTGAACTTGCCCGTGACGTACACCGACCCGCCCAAACCAATGGGTTGAGACGGTCCGTAGACGCCGGTGATGACTGGCGCATCGTCCACCGGGGTCACGGTGATGGTGAGCGTCTTGGTCGCTTGGTCGACGCCGCCGTTCGCCGTGCCGCCGTCGTCCTGCAGCTTCACGGTAACGGTCGCGCTGCCGTTGGCGTTCGGCGCCGACGTGTACGTCAGCGTACCGGTATTGAGATCGATGGACGGCTGAACGCTGAACAACGCGTTATGGTCGTTCGTAACGGTGAGCGTGAGCTTTTGGCCGCTTTCGTTCGGCCCCGCGCTCGCGCTCGTCAACGCGCCGGTGACCGCTTGCGGGCCGGCATCCTCGGGCGCGGTGTTGTTGGCGATCAAGGTGAACGTCGGCGCATGGTTCACCGCAGTGATCGTGATCGTGAACGTCTGCTCGGGGCTCGTGTCGACGCCGCCGTTGGTCGTGCCTCCATTGTCGTGGAGTTTCACCGTCACGGTCGCCATGCCGTTGGCGCTCGGGGCCGACGCATAGGTGAGCGTGCCACTCGCGTCGATCGCCGGCTGCGACGAGAAGAGCGCGTTGTTGCTGTTCGTCACCACGAAGTTGAGCGACTGGGCGGATTCATCCGGAGGCCCGGCGCTGATCGCCGTCGCCCAACTCGGGACCGACTGCGCGCCGGCGCCGAGCTTCGTCTGATCCGCCCCCTTCGTGAAGCTCGGCGCGTCGTTCACCGGCGTCACGTTGATGATCAGCGTCTTCGTCGTATGATCGATGCCGCCGTTGTCCGTGCCTCCGTTGTCCGTGACGGTGACGGTCACCGTCGCGCTCCCGTTCGAGTTCGCCGCCGGCACGTATGTCAAAGCACCTGTGCCCAAATCGATCGAGGGCTGCGTACTGAACAGGGCGTTGTTGTTGTTCGTCACGTTGATCGAGAGCGACTGACCGCTCTCGTTCGCCGGCCCGGCGCTCGGAGCGGTCAGCGCGTTGGCCACTGACTGCGCTCCCGCGTCTTCCGGCACCGTATTCGAGCGCGACGAGATTGAAGGTCGGGGCATCGTTGACCGGTGTGATCGTGATCGTGAGCTGCTGCGGAGCGCTCGTGTCGTTGCCGCCGTTCAGCGTGCCCCCATCGTCCTTGGCCACGATCGTTATCGTCGCGCTGCCGAACGCGTCCGCGGCCGGCGAGTAGGTCAAGGTGCCGGTCGGCGAGACCGCCGGCGCCGCGGAGAACAGGCTCGGGTTCGTGTTCGCCACGATCTGGAACGAGACCGACTGACCGCTCTCGTTCGACGGACCGGCGCTGATCGCGGTCGCCCAATTCGCGACCGACTGCGCGCCGGCGTCCTCGAGCTTCGCCTGATCCGCCCCCTTGGTAAAGCTCGGCGGATGATTGACCGGATTGATCGTGATCGTGAACGTCTGTGGCGCGCTCACGTCGACGCCGCCGTTCGCGGTGCCGCCGTTGTCGTGCACCTTCACCGTCACGATCGCGCTCCCGAATGCGTCCGGCGCGGAGGTGTAGGTCAGCTTGCCCGTCGCGTCGACCGACGGCTGCGCCGAGAAGAGCGCGGTGTTGTTGTTCGAGACGTCGAACGTGAGCGTCTGCCCGGCTTCGTCCGGCGGTCCGGCGCTGATCGCCGTCGCCCAGCCCGCGACCGTCTGCGCGCCCGCGTTCTCGTTTGCCGTTTGATCCGCGCCCTTCGTGAAACTCGGCGCGTCGTTCACAGCGGTGACGTTGATTACGAACGTCTGCGCCGCCGCTCGCGTCGACGCCGCCGTTCGCGGTGCCGCCGTTGTCGGTCAGCTTGAGCGTGATCGTCGCCGAGCCGTTTGCGTTCGGCGCGGGGGTGTACGTCAGCGCGCCGCTCGCGCTGACCGCGGGTCCGGCGGCGAAGAGCGCCGGATTCGAGTTGCCGGTCACGACGAAGGTGAGCGTCTGCCCCGCCTCGTCAGCCGGGCCGGCGCTGATGGCGGTCGCCCAGTTCGTCACCGACTGCGCGCCTGCATCCTCGAGGGCGGTTTGGTCGCCGCCCTTGGTGAAGCTCGGCGCGTCGTTGACGGCGTTGACGGTGATGCTGACGGTCGCCGCAGTGTTCGAATTGTCGATCCCGTCGTTGGCCTTGTAGGTGAAGCTGTCCGACCCGTTGTAATTGGCGTTCGGCGTGTAAGTGAACGAGCCGTTCGCGTTAAGCGCGACGCTACCATGAGACGGACCACTCACCAGTATCACAGTCAGCGGGTTGTTCTCGGCGTCGGTGTCGTTCCCGAGGATTCCCGGTCCCGCGACGGTGAGCGCGACGTCCTCATTCGTACTATAGGAGTCGTTGTTCGCAACCGGCGGCGTGTTGGAGACGACGTGGACCGGGATTAAGGCGAGAACAACGCCCGACGGCGTGAGCACGCGGAACGACCAATCGGCTGCCGTGGTACTCGGGGAGTCCGGCCTACACTTGGAAACGTAGACGTTGCCGGCAACAACGGACGGCACGCCGGTCTCGCAGGCCAAAAATCCGTTGGGGCGCACCCAACGCAGCGTGAGGGCCGTGGCGCCGCTCCCGGAGATGCTTACAATCGTCGTTTGCCCGCAGTACTCCGTGCCTACGAGGAACGATTGTGGTGTAGTGGTGCCGCAGACTCCGGAGGCCGTGGAGCTGTTGAGAACCTTCGTATCGGAGACGCTGGCGATCGTGCCATCCGTGAACGTGATCTGTGCGACGAGCCCCGACGGGTTGCCCACGGCGGTTGCCGTGAACGTCACGCCGAAGTCTCGCGGCTGCACGACGAAGTCGTGACTTCTCAGATTTCCGTTCGCGTCCGCGACGGCGCTCACCGTTCGATCCGGATTCGACCACTGCGGATCCTCGTGGACCGTGATAGTCACCGTGTCGCGCGGCGCCCATCCGGCGCCGGTGAACAGCACCGTATCCCCCGGCAGGTAGTCCGGTTTGTCAGTCGTCAGCGTCGGACTTGATCCGCCGCCGTTAGCCGAGACGTCGAGCGACGCGCGTCCGGAGTTTGATCCGTTCGAGCCGGCATCCGCGTTCGAATACAAGACGAGCACGCTCTGGCCGCTCGACTCCGATCCACCGTCCACGCCGAGCGCGCCGACTTCGGTCCGCGCCGCGGCGTGATTGCCGATATGAAGGCCATAAGACGCCATGTTCGAGAAGCGACGTGAGGCGCCGCCCAGCAGTGCTTCCCCATTCCGGCTCGACACCGCCGTCACGTCGCCAAAGCTTTGCAGCTCCGCGTCGGCCGAAACGTCGGCGAGCGAAACGGAGCGAACCCACGTGTACCGATCGGCGGCGTTCGCCGAGAGGTCGAGCAAGGCCACCATGCCGACGAGACTCGCTGCGCGCGTGTGCCCCGCCGCGGCCCAGGTCGCGAGATTCTGAATGATCGCGTCCTTGTCCGCGCGATTCGCGTTGCCCAGGTCCGGCGCGCCGGAATAGACCGCGACCCGCCCGTTGATCGCCAGATGGAGTCGCGCCGCTGCAGCGCGCAGCACCGCGTACGGCTGCTTGTCCCCGTCGTCCGCCAGTGACGGTACGACGAACACGGAATAGTGATTCAGGTCGATGGCCTTGAGATCCAGCGTTCCATTCGACCCGTCATATCCGCGATCGACGCCGCCGGCGAACTTCGGCTGAAGCGCCGACACGATCCGGTCGCATCCGGTGGCGTCGACGCCGACCGGGCAATAGACGAGGGCTTTCTGGGCATGGGCAGCCGGCGCGGATATGGACAGCGCCAGCCCCGCCGCGAACGCGGCGGTCGCGAGATGGTTGCGCATTGCTCTCTCGGGTGAGGTTGAGAGAACGCTCTAGTTACAGACGTCATCGATCACCGCGCCGAGCGCGATGATCGTCCGCGACGTCGCGGCCGTCTGCGGCTTCGCAGACAGCTGGTCGCGCTGACGAACGTTGGCTACACAGATGGTGGACGCATCCTTGGGAAGCGTCCGCATCGTCAGCGCCGGTTGCGGCGGTGCGGTAACTGCGAGTGAACTCTGCCGATCGTCTCGGCATCCGGCAGCGAGACACAACAACGCCGCCGTACTAGCGATTGCGAAGCGCATACGCACTCCGGAAGTGGTACGGCAAAAACGTTAGTCGATCGAAGGGGCGGGTACCGAGCGACATTTTGCATCAAAAAACGCTCAGACCGTTGATCGAGGCGGTTAAGTAGAATCGGAGACGATGCGTCTCGCGCGCAGATCAGAGATTTTCCTTTTTCGCGCCCTTCTTCGGCGTCGCTCCCCCTCAAATCCGCGGCATCTGTGTCAAAAATCTTCGCCAAGGCGTGTGACCTGAGGTGCACACCACACGTGAAACCGCGCACGCCGACTGCGCGCCCCACCGCACGTGGGCTTTTCTCCGCGATCGAATCATTGGCTAGGGAAAGAAAGGATGAGGGATCTCGTGCGGAGCGACATGCACTTTCCGTGGATGACACCGGGGAGAATGCCGTTCGGGCACGAGCTGACCCACACCGTCATTGGCGGATTTTTTGAGGTCTATCACCACCTCGGATACGGACTGCTTGAATCGGTCTACGCAGCGGCACTCCGGCGAGAGCTCGAGATGCGCGGCCTGCGCGTTGAGCGGGAAGTCTCGATCGAGGTGCTCTACAAAGGGGAGGCCGTCGCCAGACAACGAATCGACATGGTCATCAACGATTGCGTCATTGTAGAGATCAAGGCTACCGAGAAGGTGCCGCCCTTCGCCCGGCGACAGCTGCTGAACTATCTCCGCGCGACCCGCCTCGAGCTGGGCCTTCTCCTGCATTTCGGTCCGGAGCCCAAGGTCTACCGGCTCGTTGATACGAACAAGAATTCAACGCAGACGACGCAGACCTGAACTACAATCCCGCAGACACTTGTTTGGCGTTTGTCGCTCTTGTCTGCGTCATTGCAGTTATCCAGTCTGCGTCATCTGCGTTGAATTAGTCCCCACCCCACCGCGGACTCCCCAGGTGGACGCCGAGCCCCGGCCAGTTCACCTTCCGGGCAAACAAACACCTGCCCAAATGTCCCTGCCCATCCGTCGAGCCCTCTACGCCTTCGCCGCCGCTTTGCCCGTCGGCGCCCAGACGCCGCGTCCAGCGCCCAAGTCCGCGGCATCGTTCTCCGTCGTCGAAGCCAGCATCGCCGACATGCGGGCCGCGCTCGAGCAGCACCGCACGACGTCGCACGAGCATCGTCGTGCAGTATCTCGCGCGCATCGCGACGTACGAGGACAAGCTGCACGCGGTGATCACGGTGAACCCGCGCGCGCTCGCCGATCGCCGACTCGCTCGACCGCGAGCGCGCGCAGGGGCGGATCCTCGGTCCGCTGCACGGCATCCCCGTCGCGCTCAAGGACAACATCCACACGACGGACATGCCGACGACCGGCGGCGCGCTCGCCTTCGCCGGATCTCGTCCCGCCATACGAAGCGACGCTGACGAAGAATCTCGAGGCCGCCGGCGCGATCATCTCGCGAAGACCCAGCTCACCGAGCTCGCCAACTGGGTCGCCGGCGCGCCGATGCCGGGGAACTACAACGGGCTCAATGGCTACGGCATGAACCCGTGGGATCCGCGCCGCGACCCGCGCGACGCGTTCTTCGACGGACGACCCGTGCTGCACGACCGGCGGATCGAGCTCCGGCGCCGGCACCAACGTCGAGCTTCTGGGCGGCGAACGTCGGCACCGAAACGTCGGGATCGATTCTCAGCCCGTCGAACCAGAACATGCTCGTCGGCATCAAGCCGACGGTCGGGCCGCGTCAGCCGCTACGGCGTCATCCCGATCACGGCCGACCAGGACACGCCGGGACCGATGGCCCGCACCGTCTCCGACGCGGCGATCATGCTCGGCGCACTGGAAGGCGCCGCGCCCGACCCGAACGACCCCGCGACGCGCAACTGTCCGCCGCCGGCGGGCCGCGACTATACGAGATTCCTCAACCCCGACGGCCTCAAGGGCGCGCGCATCGGCATCCCGCGCGCGTTCTTCTACGACCAGCCACGGCCGCCGGCGCCACGACGCCGCGCGGCGGACTGAACCCCGCGCAGCGCGGGTGATGGACGAAGCGATCGCCATGCTCGAAGCAGCAGGGCGCGGTCATCGTCGATCCGGCCGACATCCCGAGCGTCATCGACACCGAACCCGGCGAACAACTTCCTCAACTGGAATCCGTGCAGCGGCTGACGAGAACGCAAAGGGCAGCGACGCCGAGTGCTCGGTCGACTTCAAGTACGGCATGAAGCGCGACTTCAACGACTGGCTCGCATCGCTCGGCGCCGCGGCGCCGGTGAAGATCGCTCACGGAGCTGCGCGAGTGGAACATCGCGCACCAGCGCGCGGGCGCGATCAAGTACGGCCAGTCGCAGCTCGACATCTCCGACGAGATGGACGTCGACGCCGACCGCGCGCCGCTACGAGCCGGATCGCCGCAAGGACATCGCGCTCGGCGGCGACGAACGGCATCGACGCGGCGCTGAAAGCGCATCACCTCGACGCGCTGCTCTTCCCCGGCGTGAGCAGCGCCGGCATCGCGGCGAGGCCGGGCTACCCGACGGTCACCGTGCCGTTCGGTTCGTTCCGGTGCCGCAGGGCACGGGCGCGACCGCGTTCCCGCCGGGATTCGACGCCGCAGCCCGGCGCCGTTCAACGTGAGCTTCACCGGGAACGGCGTGCAGCGAGCCGAAGCTGATCGAGCTCGCGTACGCGTTCGAGCAGGCGACGAAGAAGCGGACAGCGCCGCCGCTGTTCCCCTAGATGGTCTCAGTCGGGCACGTTCACTCGGCAACCGCGAGATTGAGGCGCATCGCGGTTGCCGACAGCGGCCGATCGCGTGTCCAGAGCCGTGCCGTGCCGGAAAGGGCAATCGACGCCAACAAATGAATGTCGATGTAGCCGAGGCCCATTCCCATGAGCTTGTGCCGTTCGATAAACGCGAGGGCTTCCGCGTCGGTTCCGGTCGGGGCCACGGGCAGATCGGCCCAGAGCGAGAGGAGCTCGCGTCTGTTGCGTAGGCTTCCGCAGGCCAATTCTCCGATCACGAACGGATGGATCAGTACTTCGCCGCGCTCGAGGTGTTGAGCCAAGCGCGCGTCCTTCCAGCGCAGATGGTCAATCCAGACGGACGTGTCGACGAGAATCACGGCCCCGACGCCCGACGACGCGGCACGGGCTTGAGCCGCGGCTCGCTCCCTCCAAGCCGCGCCAGGCGGCGCGCGCTCTCACGCGCGATCAAGGCGCGGAGAGCCTCGTTGAGAAGGGCGGTTCGTTCCTGGATGCCCGAGAGTCGGCCGGCCTCCGCCAAAAGGGCGTCGTCCAGGTTGACGGTCGTTCGCATACCCGATGTCGGCAAGAGACGCATCAAACATAACATCGTTTGATGCCTCAAACAGGCATCACCAAATGGCCGCGATTTGGACCGGAACGGTGCCCCTACGCTACGGCTTGACCTTCAGCTCGGACTTGTGAGCAGCGATGAACGCGCGAAGCTCGTCCGACATGTCGAGCAGCTTGAGCCATTGCTCTTGGTACAGCGTGATAGGGAATCGCCCCAGGCCGTAGACGGACACGCCCCCCTTCTCGCTCACCTTGAGGGACACGGCGCGCGTCGCGCCCTTCTTTAGCGCATCGTTTTCCTGCCGCAGGCGCTCCAGCTCCGCCTTCAGATCTTCGTCCGCCATGAGTCGCTCCGAGTTGAACGGGCCGAGGAAACTAGCACGTCTTGACGTGCCGGTCAGCGAGGGCGGCGCGGTCGCGGTCGGGGTTGGCATCGACGTTACTCGACCCGCACCGGCACTCTCGCCAGCAGAATCCCCTTCTGCCCCGCCGTTCGCACCTCGATGCGAAGCTGCCCGGGCCGCATTGGAGTGTACATATAGTCGTACGTCTCACCCATGCTGACGATCTGACGCGCCACTCGCGGCGCGCGGCCGGCCGCCGGAAGGTCCGCGCCGTCCTTCGCGATCGGTTCCCAACGGACGAGCATCGTATCGGGCATAGTCCCTAGCGAGTCGTGCCTCGCAGTCAGAGTGACCGTGGCGTTCGGGTTGAGCAGCGAGAGGCTCATGAAGCGAAGGCGCGCCGGACGCCCGGCATGCAGCACGATCGTGTCGGGATTGCTGACGCCGTTGACCTCGAGCTGGCCCTGACCGTTGAGAAACCCCGGAACCCCTGCCTCGCGCCCGCCCTTGAGGAAAATGATATGGTCGTCAGGGCGCGCGGACGGCGCGCCATCCTGGACGATCAGCGCGCCCACGAGCCCCGCCGTCTGCTGCACCGGATCGTCGGCGTGTGCGTGATACATGAATGTGCCGGCGCGCGGCGGCGCGAATCGCGCCTGGAACGAGTCGCCGGGCGCGATCATGGGCGCGACGTGGTCGCCGGCACCGCTCCAA
This sequence comes from uncultured Gemmatimonadaceae bacterium, assembly GCA_963757185.1. Lineage (GTDB taxonomy): Bacteria > Gemmatimonadota > Gemmatimonadetes > Gemmatimonadales > Gemmatimonadaceae > JAQBQB01. Next base: position 672,044 of record CAVWQI010000008.1, on the reverse strand, counting down.
CCCGCCACGCCGTCGTAGTAGCTCGGCAGTTCGATGCCGTGCCAGTGCACGCTCGTTCGTTCCTTGAGGTGGTTGACCACGGTGATCGCCACCGGCTCCCCGCGCGTGAGATACAGCGGAGGACTGATCGACTTCCGGTCGCCGACGCGACGACCGTTCTCCTCGACGACGAATCGCATCTGCGGCGCCGAATCGGGAAACTCCGAGTCTCGCACCGCCACGAGTCGAATGCGTCTCGCCGCCGGCGCCTCGGCGACCGCCCGATCGCCCGGGCGCGGCGAAACGACGATGCCGAGCACCAAGCCCGTCATGTCTGACAGGGCGTGGTTGTCGTGTTTGGCCGACTGCGCCGCCGCCTGGTCGGGCGCCGCCGTGACGTGCAGCGCGAAGTGACAGTGAAAGAGCCAATTGCCCGGCGCTTGCGCCACCCACGTCATGTTCATGGCCGTGTAGTTGGCGAGCCGTTGCGTGACGACTTCACCGCTCGGCGCCGCCGGCCCGGTTGCCGCTCCTAGAAGCCGAGTGAAATCGTCCACGCGGTAGTAGGCACCGTGCAGGTGCATCGGGTGAACATCTGCCGCCGCGTTGATCACGCGCCAATGCAGCGTGTCGCCGGCGGTCGCGCTCATGCGTTCGGTGTTCGGCCAAGCCAGCCCGTTCAGCGTGAACGCCAGACGCCCCGGCACGCCGATCTCGACATTCACCTGGGAGTTGGCGGTACGCGTCGTGTCGAAGAACATCATGATCATGAAGACGCGGTCGCGTGGCCGAGGCCTCCCAGCCGTGTCGACGACGATGGCGCCACCGAGCGCGCCGGCCATGGACAGGCTTGTCGCGATCGCAGTGGTGTCGGTCGCGCGATAGATGAAGTTGCCCGGACCAGTCAGGCGAGCCGAGAGTTGGCCGGAGGCCCCCGCCGCGATCACGACCGAGTCTTCGCCCGATGCCGGATTCGGAACGAAGAACGTGATTTGGTGCGCCAGCGTGTTGCGAACCCGGACGCGCAGCTCTGTGCCCGCGGGGACTCGAACGAGCGGACCCGGCATCGTCGGCGACTTGCCGACTTCCGCGAACGCATCGATCTCCTTGCCCGGAGGCATTCCACCGCCGCTGTGCCACTTCGCGCGCACCGCTTCGAGATCGAGCGTGAGGACGCCGTTGTCGAGGCTTCCCGCCGGCGACGTGTTGGAGTTCGGAACGATCGACGGGGGGGGCGACTCGGCGTTGTGCGAGCGAGAGGCGCTCGCGATCAGCGTCAGTGCCAGCGTCGGCACCAGCGAATGGCGCAAATCGAACTCCGGTGGGGTGAGGAGAATGCTGGAACGGAACGACTACTTCCGGAAGTCTTCAGCGGCGCCGTTCCCCTGCGCTCGCTTGACGCTTCCCGCACGCAAATGGTACTACTCGGCGGGTCATCCGGAGTTATGTATGTCCAACATGGGCACCTTTCGCGTCGATGTCGAGATCGAAAACCCGGCGTCGCCGGACCGCGCGTCGCGGTGCACGACGTGCCCGTCGGCGCTTGCAGTGCGCTAGAGCAGTCCGTGCGACGGGACGTCGTTCAACCCAAGACGCGAGCCACCTGCGCCGCGACCGCGAGCAGCTCCTCCGTTCTGTCTCGACGGCCCACCAACTGGAGACCGACGGGAAGACCCGGCGTCGGAATCGGCAGCGAGATCGCTGGATGCCCCGTGATGTTGAACAACTGCGTGAGCCGCAGCATCGCGGCGCGGACGGGGAGCGTCTGCCCGTTGTCCATCGTGACTTCGGTGGCGCCGAGCTTGGGGGCGACGATCGGCAGCGTCGGAAGCACCAAAGCGTCGCAGCGTTCCAGCGCCGCATCGACCGCGCGACGCAACACTTCGCGACCGTCGCGCGCCGCGAGGTAGTCGACGGCCGAGATCGTGCGACCCTTGAGGAGACGCTCGCGCACCGCGGGCTGGTAGTCGCTCGCGCGCGAGTCGAGCGTCGGCGCGTGGTAGTGGGCCGCTTCCGGAAGCGAGATGTTGACGTACGTATCCACGATGCGCTCGCTTCCCTGCACGGCGCGCGACTCGATCGCGATTCCAGACGCGCGCAAGCGGGCGAGCGACGAATCGAACGCCCTGCGCACGTCGCCGTCCAGCAGCGCCGTGAAGTAGCCGGCGAGCGCGCCAAGCATCATCGGCGATCGCGCCAATGCGCCGAGCCGCGGGAGCGGCCGCGCGGCGAGAACGGACCAGAGAGCGGCCGCGTCCTCCACGGAGCGCGTGATCGGGCCGACGTGATCGAACGTCGGACATAGCGGCACCACGCCATCCGTCGGTACCTCGCCGAGCGACGGCTTGAGTCCCACGACGCCGCACGCCGCCGCCGGAATTCGGATCGAGCCGCCCGTGTCCGTCCCGATCGACGCCTGCCCCATCCCCGTCGCGACGGCCGCCGCCGACCCTCCGCTCGATCCGCCCGCCGATCGCGTGGGGTCGTGCGGATTGTGGACCGGACCGAACGCCGACTCCTCGCTCGTCGTGCCGAGCGCGAATTCGTGCAGGTTCGTCTTGCCGAGGATGACGGCGCCCGCCTCGCGAAGTCGTTGGATGACGGTCGCGTCGCGAACGGCCAGATGCCCTTTCCGCACGTTCGACGCGGCGGTCGTCAGCTGGCCGGCGATGTCGATGAGGTCCTTGACCGAGATCGGCATCCCATGGAGGGGGCCGCGATCGACGCCGCGACGGCGCTCCTCGTCCACCGCCCGCGCCGCCGCTCGCGCGGCGACCGGCTCGGCGTAGATGAAGGCGTTGGTGAGGGATCGATTCTCGGCGAGGGCGGCGAGGCTCGCCTCGAGACGTTCGGCGGCGGACGTCATCGGATGGCTTTGGGCATGTCGGGAAAATCGGTACCGTGTCAAGCGCGGTCCGGAACGAACCGCTTGGGTTAAGCGCGGCCTGACGGACCGCAAAGAATGTTCGAGCGCCTTCAGAACGTGATGTTGAACTGCCCGTTCGTGACCTGAATCGTCCCCGTCGCTCCGCCATTCGATGCTACAGCGTTGAACACGAAGGTGCCGACGATGTGGTTCGCCGTGAGCGTCGTAACCGTGACGGAGCCCGTCCCACCCGCCTGGCCGCTAGTCCAACCTTGCCCGCCTTTCACATATGTCGCGAAGCCGCCGGTGCCGTTGCCGAACGCGAGCGAGTAGGTGCCGGGCGCGGTCGCTGCGAAGGCCATCGCGATGCTGCTCGTGATGCCTACATCGAATCCGGCGAAGCTCACGATCGAATGCTGAACCGTGACCTGCGGCAGAGGACTGCACCACGCGGCACCGTTCACCGTCGCGCTCAGTGGGGTCGAGCAGGAGTTGGTGCCGGTGTTGGAGTTGGGTCCGGTCGAGCTTCCGCCGCAGCCAAGGACGCACAGCAGAACGATCGACGACAGCACTCTCACTGCGCCCATTGGGAACTCTCTCCTATGGATCGACGTCAAAGCGCCCGCGGGGATGCGGCGTGCACCCGACATTGCGCAGAAACGAAGGAGGATCCGTCTACCGGCCCACCACCCGTCCACCCGCCTCACAGATCGCGACGCCGGTACACCACGAACGCCGCCAGCAGAAACACCACGCCATAGGCCGCGCCCGCAAACACCAGCGTCGCCACGTTGATCTGCGGAAGCGCCCCGCCTCCGGGGATTATCCGGGCGGCACCGTAGCTCTGCGGCTGCCACAGCGCCCTGAACACGGCCGCCGGCAAATAGCGCGTCACCGTCGCCTCGTTCGGGCCAATGCGCGCGACCAGTTGCCCGACGATCTGCTCCACAATGAAGTACAGAAAGAAGACGCCGATCGCCGGTCCCGAGCTCCGCATGGTGACAGCGAGCAGAAAGGCGAATGCGGTCCATCCAAAAAGTCCAACCAGCGCGCCGCCCATGTATTTCAGGTCCGCGCCCCGCACGAGCGCTTCGGCCGCGCCGTGAGTGCCGCTCAGGGCAATGCCACCGCCGATGAGCAGTAGTGCGGCGAAGAACACGATGCCGATGACCGGAAGGAGGAGAAGTTTGGCGGCGAAGAACTCCTCCTTCGACAATCCGTCGATCACGTTCTGACGCGCCGTTCGCCAGGTGAACTCACTGGCGACGAGAAGCACGAGGGCCATCGACGCGAAGAAGGCGGACATCGTGCCCGGTCCGCCGAGGATCTCGCTCCACGCGCCCGGCAGCGCGAACGGATGCGGGAAGCGGTCGGGCCGTAGTAGGCTCTGGTAGTGCAGCGCACCGAAGACCGATCACCATGAGTGCCGAGAAGCTGCCGAACGCGACCCAGAACGCCAGTCGGCGGCGCGTCTTGATGAATTCGTTGCGCGCGAGGACGAGAGTTCTCATGCGACACCTGTCCGCTCGTTCGCCGTCGTGTCGCTGGTCAATCCGATGAACGCCTCTTCGAGCGACAGGCCGCGTTGCGCGAGGTGGCTCAGGTAGATACCGTGGCCGGACAGGTAGCGATTGAACGCCGCGGCGTCGTCGTCCGCCAACTTCACGACTACGTGCGTCGTCCCGCATCTCGGCGCTCGTCGTCTTGGCGTACGCGAGTGCGGCCACGCGAAGCCGTTCCAGATCGTCGGCGCGAGCCTCCAGCGCCGTCGCTCCGGCGAGCAAGTCATGGACGCTCGATTGTCGCACGAGGCGGCCTTTGCTCAGGATCGCGACGTGAGTGCAACAGCGCTCGACCTCGTGCAGCAGATGGCTCGACACGAAGACGGTCTTGCCGCGCGCGCCGAGGTCGACGATCAGATCGCGAATCTCGCGGATGCCTTCGGGATCGAGACCGTTGGCCGGTTCGTCGAGGATCACGAGCTCGGGGTCGCCGAGGAGCGTCGCGGCGATCGCCAGGCGCTGCTTCATACCGAGCGAATACCCTTGGAACTTGTGCTTGCCGCGAGGCAGAAGACCGACGAGATCGAGCGTGCTGTCGATGCGACTCCGGTCGACGCTCTTCAGGTTCGCGACGATTCGAAGGTTGTCGCGCCCGCTCAAATGCGGGTAGAAGTTCGGCGTCTCGAGCGTGGCGCCGATGCGCTGCCGGGCCTGATGTAGACCGAGACGGCCGCCCAGTCCGAGGAGCCGAACTTCGCCGCCCGTCGGCGTGATGATGCCGAGCAGCATGCCGATCGTGGTCGTCTTGCCGCTTCCGTTGGGGCCGAGGAAGCCGAAGACCTGGCCTTGCTCGACGGAGAACGACATCGCGTCGACGGCCAGCACGTCGCCGTAACGTTTGGTGAGGGCGGACGTTTCGATGACCGGCATGAGGGCTGAAGTTACGCCTTCGCGTTGAGGTGGCCAGTGATCCGCACGCGATTTGGCGTCCTTCGTCTGCGGGTGCCTGGCGGCCCGCGGGGTCCACGCTAAGTCGCGTGTCATTGACGTATCTTCGATTGACGCACGCGCCGCCGGAGAGGAGCCCCATGCTCGACAAGGCCCGTCGCGAACTGTCACACGCCGCGCGCTCCCTCCGCCGAGCGCCCGCGTTCAGCGTCACGGTCGTGCTCATCCTCGGGCTCGCCATCGGGATGTCGAGCGCGATGTTCACGGTCTTTCAATCGGTTCTGCTTCGCCGTCTGCCGGCGAGACAGCCGGAACAGGTCGTCGAGCTGTCGGGCGTCGCCAGCGGCGCGGCAACGGAAGTACCGATCACTCCGGCCCAACTCCATCGGCTTCGCGCGAGACGCATACGCTCCGCGACGCGGCGGGCTTGGCGCACTGGCGCGTTCTCGCCGACGCGCTCGCCGACGGCGATCGCCGGCTCGTGCTGCGCGAGGCCGTCGTGACCGACAACTTCTTCACCGTTCTCGGCGCCGACCCGGCATTGGGCCGGCTGTTCCGCCCGGGCGACGAAGTGCCCTGGGGAGCCAACGCCCTGAACGGCGGCGTGCCAGTCGTTCTCAGCTATGCGGCATGGCGGCGCAGCTTCGGTGGCGACTCGTCGGTGATCGGCCGCCACCTCGTCTCGCCCAAGATGAGCTGGACGATGACGATCGTCGGCGTCGCGCCGCCGGGGCTCGACTATCCGCGCGGCGTCGAGTATTGGATCGCCTCGGAGTACGGCAGCATCGACGTCGTGGCGCGCCTGTCGCCGAACGCGACGCCCGAAGCGGCGCGCAAGGATTTTCTCACGTTCCTCGAGCGCGATCCCGAGCAGGCGCGCAACCTCGGCGCGAATTCGGTCGGCGCGCAAGTCCATACGCTCGACGACATGGTGACGGGCCAGGCTCGCCCCGCGCTGCTCGCGCTTTCGGCGGCCGTCGTGCTCCTCCTCGTGCTCGCGTGCGCCAACGTCGGCAATCTGCTCTTGCTTCGCGCCGCCGGGCGGGTGCGCGAGCTGTCGATTCGTCGCGCGATCGGCGCGTCGGCGATGGATCTCTTGCGGCACCTGTTCGCCGAGAGCGTTCTGCTCGCCGTCGGCGGCGGCCTGCTCGGCGTGGTGTTCGCGCGACTCCTCCTCGACGCATTGATTCGTCTCGCGCCGAGCGGGCTGCCGCGCACCGATCTGATCGTGCTCGCCGGCACGCCGCTGCTCACGGGTTCGCTCGTGACAGCGGCGACGGTGATTCTCTTCGGCGTCGCGCCGTCGCTCGTTGCCCTTCGATTCGATCTCTCGACGCCGCTTCGCTCCGACACTCGCTCGGGCACCGAAGGGCGTCGCCTGCGGAAGGTCCGCCAAGCGCTCGTCGCGTCGCAGCTCGCGCTCGCCGTTGTCGTGCTCGCGGGAGCGGGATTGCTCGTGCGGAGCCTCGCGCGCCTCGCCACGATGGACATGGGATACCCGACCGACCATCTGACGATGCTGAATGTCTCGCTACCGTGGCGGATGTACGCGCAGGATTGTCGCCCGAGCGGCACGGTGCTCACCGCGGCGGATACTACCGCGTGGTCGAGGTGCGCGGATCGGGTCAACTTTGCCGCGCACGAGCGCATCATGGCGAATTTGCGCACGCTGCCGCAGGTGGTGAGCATCTCTCCGGCGGCTGCCCCGCCTTTCCTCGGCTCGAACGTATGGATGGGTCGCTTTGCGGCGGAGGAGCAGTCGGATGTCGAGGCCAAGACGAATCCGTGGTTCGGGTTCGACGCCGTGGGCCCGGACTTTTTCCGCACACTCGGAGTTCCACTGGTCGCGGGCCGAGTCTTCACCGACGCCGACCGTGAGGACGCGCCGCGTGTCGCCGTGATCACCGAAGGCGTCGCGCGACGCCTGTGGCCGAATCAATCGGCGATCGGCAAGCGGCTTCGCGACCCGGCGCAACATTCGCCGGATTCGCTCGTCACCGTGGTCGGCGTCGTGCGCGACTTTCATTACCGGCTGCATCGCGAGAGCACGCCGACGATCTTCAGACCGTATTGGCAGGTTTTGGCGCAGGGTTACTTCGCCGTGCGGACGCGAGACGCAATGATGCCGATGGACGCGTGGCGTCGCGCGGTGGAGGGCGCCGGCGGCGCGACTTTCGTCCGCGCCGAGTCGATGGACGATCTCGTCGCGCCGCAGTTGGCTGTACCACGATTCGACGCGCTGCTCCTGTCGATCTTCGCGTTGGCGGCGATCGTGGTCGCGGCGGTCGGGCTCTACGGCATCATGGCGTCGGCGGTGAACCAACAGACGCGGGAGCTCGGGATTCGAATGGCGCTCGGGGCGACGGCCGGCGGCGTGCGCAACATGGTGCTCAAGCAGGCGATGATCGTCGCGTGCGTCGGCACCGCAGCGGGGCTGGCCGGCGCGCTCGGCGGCGCGCGACTGTTGACGTCGATGTTGTTCGAGATTCGCCCGTCGGATCCGACGACGCTCGCCGGCGTGGCGGTGTTGCTGCTGGCGACGGCGGCGGGCGCCGCCTACATCCCGGCGCGGCGCGCGACGAGGATCGACCCGGCGCGCGCCCTTCGTGCGGAGTAGCGACGCGTTCAGTCTCGATCGCTCGGATCTGCCGCCGCACTCGTCCCTCATCCTCGTTCCAGGTCTCCGCACTCCGTCTCCGCACCCGTACCGCGAGCGAGAGTGCGGTGGCGCTGCGGGGTTGGCTGCCGGGCGTTCCACCGTCCCTATTCCGGGGCTAGAATCTCCGGATGTCGCGGCCCCCGGTCCAGGAGCTGTTCAGCAAAGCGCTCGACAAGCTCGTCGCACAGATCCAGCAGGACCGCACCGTCCTCGCCGCGATCCTGTGCGGCAGCCTGTCGCACGACACCGTGTGGGACAAGTCCGACATCGACCTCGCCCTCGTCACCGTGGACGATCGCAAGGGCGACGGCCGCGGCATCAGCCTTTACGCGGACGGACTCAACACGCACGCGATCGTGATGTCGCGGACCGAGTTTCGAAAGACCGTCGAGGGCTCGGTCGCGAACTCGTTCATGCATTCTCTGCTCGCCAAGGGGCGGCTACTCTACACGCACGACGAAAGCATTTCGCCGCTCTGGGAGCGGCTGCAGCTGATGGGCAAGAGAGATCGGCAGATCCAACTGCTCAGAGCGGGCGCCGGCGTGCTGCCTCTCCTCTACAAGGCACGGAAGTGGCTCGTCACGCGACAGGACCTCGACTATTCCGCGCTCTGGATCCTCCACTCGGCCACCGCGCTGGCGAGGGTCGAGGTGATCGGCGCGGGGCTGCTCGCCGACCGTGAAGTGCTTCCACAGGCGATGAAGCTCAATCCGTCGTTCTTCGCGACGGTCTATCACGACCTCCTGAATCAACGAAAGACCGCGCAGTCCGTCTCGGCCGCGCTCGACGCCATCGATGGATATCTCGCGGAGCGCACGGAAGCTCTCTTTGGACTGGTCCTCGAACACTTGCGCGAAGTCGGCGAAGCGCGGTCGGCGACGGAGATCGACGATCACTTCGCGCGCAACTTCGGCGTGGGTGAAGTGACAGGCGTCTGCGAATACCTGGCGGATCGGGGCATGCTCACCAAGGCGTCGGTGCCGGTCAAGCTGACGCAGCGCAGCAACGTCGAGGTGCAGGAGATGGCGTTCTTTCACGCGGCGAGCGAGTAGTGCCGCGAAACACGACGAAGCGGCACGCCGAGCCCACGACCGCCGCGCGGACGACGATCGCCGTGCAGGGCGCACGCGTCCACAACCTCAAGGACATCACGCTCGAGATTCCGCGCGACAAACTCGTGGTCGTGACCGGACTCTCCGGATCCGGAAAGTCGAGCCTCGCCTTCGACACGATCTACGGCGAAGGGCAGCGCCGCTACATGGAGTCGCTGTCGAGTTACGCCAAACGGTTCGTGGCGCAGGTGGCGAAACCGGACGTCGATTTCGTCTTCGGACTGTCGCCGGTGATCTCGATCGAGCAGAAGACGATCGCGAGCAATCCGCGCAGCACGGTCGGCACGATGACGGACATCGCGAGCTACTTGAACCTGCTTTACGCGACGATCGCCGAAGCGCACTGCCCGCGCTGCGGCGAAGTCGCGCCGACCAAGACCTCGACGCAGATCACCGAAGCGATTCTCGGCCTGCCCGACGGCGCGGAGGTCGAGCTGCGCGCGCCGGTGTTCAAGGTCTACGGCGAGGAGCTCGACTTCGTGTTCACCGAGCTCCGCAAACAGGGCATTCGCCGCCTGGTCGCCGAGGGCAGACACGCCGAGGGCAGACACATAGATCTGGCGGACGACCTCGAGCTGGACAGTTCGAAAGTGAAGGAGCTGGACGCGATCGTCGACCGATTTGTCGTGCGACGGCGCAACGAGAAGGCGATCAAGGCCGGCGTGCTGTCGACACTCCTCGTGGGCGATGGGTTGATGCGCATCGAGATCGTGAAAGGCGCGTCGAAGGCCGAGTCGGAGCGTTTTCACAAGGCGACGACGAGCGCGAAGCACCACGTGCTGTTCGGCGACGTCGGGCCGGCGTACTTCGTCTTCAACCTTCCCGAGAGCGCGTGCCGCACCTGCGGCGGACTCGGCGTGCACAAGCTCACGCATTCCGAGCTGCTCATTCCCGATCCGACGCGCAGCATCGTCGGCGGCTGTTTCGTGCGCGAAGCATTCCGCTACAACCCGGACAATTGGGACGGGCGACTCATCTACAGTCTGTCGCGCGCGATGGGCTTCTCGATCGAGACGCCGTGGAAGAAGCTGCCCGAGGCGGCGCGCGACGCGATGCTCTATGGCCGAGAGGAGAAGTTTCCTCTGCTGTTCCCTCCCGGCGCGAAAGACAAGCGTCCCGAATGGGAGGGCAAGGACGTCGGATTCCAAGGCATCGCGCGCCGCATCGAGCGGCACTATCGCCGATATCGCCAGCGCGGCGAGGCCAGCTCCGGCATGGAAGCGTGGCTCGATCGAGTGATGGTCGAGCACGTCTGCCCGGACTGTCAGGGCTCTCGCCTCCGAGCGTCGCGGATGTCGTTCACCGTCGGCGGCAAGACGTTGTTCGAGGTGGGCCAGCTTCACTTTGATGAGTTGCGGGGGTTTTTGCGCGGACTGCGGCCGGCCGGCCGCGGCGCCGACGCGGGGCGGCAGATCATTCGAGAGATCGTCACGCGACTCGAGCTGCTGCTCGGCATCGGCCTCGACTACCTCAACTTCAACCGACGGTCGTCCACGCTCTCCGGCGGCGAATCGCAGCGCATCCGACTGTCCACGCAGATCGGCTCCGGCTTGATGGGCATGCTCTACGTGCTCGACGAACCGAGCATCGGGCTGCACCCCAAGGACAACGTGAAGATGATCGCGACGCTCGAGCGGCTGCGCGACATCGGCAACACGGTGATCGTCGTCGAGCATGACGAGGACACGATTCGCGCGGCGGATCATCTCGTGGAGATGGGGCCCGGGCCCGGCGTGCACGGCGGCGAGGTCGTCGTGCAGGGCTCGCTCGAAGACCTCTTGAAGTGCAAAGCCTCGCCGACCGGCCAGTTTCTCTCCGGCAAACGCTCGATCGCCACTCCGGAGAAGCGCCGCCGCGGCAACGGCAAACAACTTGTCGTGCGCGGCGCGAGAGAGAACAACCTCAAGTCGATCGACGTCGCCATTCCGCTCGGCGTGCTCGTCGCGATCACCGGCGCTTCGGGGTCGGGCAAGAGCACGTTGATCAACGAGGTGCTGTACAAGGCGCTCTGGAAAAAGCTTGTCGACTCGCGCACGCTCCCCGGCGCGCACGACGCGATCGAGGGAACGGAGCACGTTCACAAAGTCGTGAACATCGACCAGACGCCCATCGGCCGGAACAGCCGCTCCAACCCGGCGACCTACGTCGGATTTTACGACGCGATCCGCGACCTCTTCACACGCGCGCCGCTGTCGGTCGAGCGCGGCTACAAGGCCGGGCGATTCAGCTTCAACGTCAAGGGCGGGCGTTGTGAAGAGTGCCAGGGCGAAGGGACCATCACGACGCAAATGTATTTCATGCCCGACGTCGAGGTCACGTGCGGTGCGTGCAAAGGCGCGCGCTTCAATGCGGAGACGTTGGAAGTGACGCTTCGCGGCAAGACGATCGACGACATCCTGAACATGTCCGTCGAGGAGGGTGTCGAGTTCTTCGCGACCGAGCCGGCGATTGGAAAGAAGATCGAGGTGCTGCGCGATCTCGGGCTCGGCTATCTCACGCTCGGCCAGTCGGCGACGACCCTCTCCGGCGGCGAAGCGCAACGCATCAAGATCGCGACGGAGCTGAGCCGCCTGCAGCGAGCGAAGCACACCGTCTACATCCTCGACGAGCCGACGACGGGGCTGCATCTCGCGGACGTCGTAAAGCTGTTGGAGTCGGTTGGCCGGTTGGTGAACGCGGGGCACACGGTGATCGTGATCGAGCACCATCTCGACGTGATCAAGACGGCGGATTACGTCGTGGACCTAGGCCCGCTCGGCGGCCATGCCGGTGGAGAGGTCGTCGTGAAGGGGACGCCGGAGGACGTGGTTCGATGCCGCGAGTCGTGGACCGGGCGGTTCCTGAGGAAGAGAATGGCAGAACCGAGGCTCGCCTCCCCTCGTTAGCTTCGCCCCTCAGTCTTGCCCCGAGCCCTCCCTTCCTCGATCATTCGGGCATCCTCCCGGAGAGCCTCCTCGAGTGTCCGCTACCGCCCCTCCTTCGACGCCTTCCCGTCCCCCCACGGACGTCAGCAATCCTCAGTACTACCATAAGGTTGTGGATTGCCAATACGCCTGTCCGGCGCACACCAACGTGCCGGAATACATCAGGCTGATTGCCCAGGGCAAGTTCACCGAGTCCTATCTCCTCAACCGCGAATCCAACGTCTTCCCCGGCATCCTTGGCCGGACCTGCGACCGGCCCTGCGAGCCGGCCTGCCGGCGCGGACGGGTCGATGGGAAACCGGTCGCCATCTGCCGGTTGAAGCGAGTCGCCGCTGACAATCGCGACGATGTCAGCGAGTTCCTGCCGAAGGCGCCGGCGCAGAAAAACGGAAAGCGCGTCGCGCTCATTGGCGCGGGGCCGTCGTCGCTCACGGTCGCCAACGACCTCATGCCGCTCGGCTACGACGTCGTGATCTTCGAAAAGATCGCCGAGCCCGGCGGCCTGATGCGGATCAACATTCCGTCGTTTCGCCTGCCGGCCAGCGTCCTCGACGAGGAAGTCGGCTACATCCTCGACATGGGCGTCGACATCCGGTACAACTCGCCCATCTCGAGCATGCGCGACCTGCTCGCGCAGGGATTCGACGCGGTGTTCGTGGGAAGCGGCGCCCCGCACGGAAAAAATCTGGATCTCCCCGGGCGCACCGAGGCCGCGGCGAACATACATATAGGTATCGAGTGGCTCGCGTCGGCCCACTTCGGCCACATCGAGAAGATCGGCAAGCGCGTGCTCATCATCGGCGTCGGCAACACAGCGATGGATTGCTGCCGCACGTCGCGACGCCTCGGCGGTACCGACGTCAAAGTCATCGCGCGCCGAGGACGGAAGTACTTCAAGGCGTCGCCGTGGGAACTCGAAGACGCCGAGGAGGAGGGCGTGCACATCGTCGAGAACCACGCGCCCAAGCGCTTCGTCGTCGAGAACGGCAAGCTCGTCGGAATGGAGATGGAGGTTCTGCGCTGGACCGAGGAAAACGGCAAACAAAAGAGTGAGGTAATCGAGACGGTCGTTTTGCCGTGCGACGACGTGATCCTCGCGATCGGCCAGGAGAACGCGTTCGAGTGGATCGAGCGCGACGTCGGCCTCGACTTTGACAAGCACGGAATGCCGGTGGTGGATCGAGCGACCATGATGTCGACGAAACCCGGCGTCTTCTTCGGCGGCGATGCGGCCTGGGGGCCGGAGAACATCATTTGGGCCGTCGAGCACGGACACCAGGCCGCGATCTCGATCAACAATCACTGCCAGGGCACGTCGCTCACCGAGCGGCCGGCCTACGGCATGAACCTCGTCAGCTCGAAGGTCGGCATGCACTCGTGGAGCTACAGCAACGACTACAGCTCCGCGCAGCGCATGAAGATGAAGCACGAGGATCTGACGAAGCGCTTCAAGGGCCTCGGGGTCGAGGTCGAGCTCGGGTTCAACGCCGAGCAGACGGCGGCCGAGGTGCAGCGATGCCTCAACTGCGACGTGCAGACGAATTTCACGGCGAGCCTCTGCATCGAGTGCGACGCCTGCATTGACGTCTGCCCCGAGAACTGCCTCACGATCATTCCCGAGGCCGAGGCGGGCATCGACATCCGCCAGCACCTCTCGGCGCCGGCGACGAACATGTCGCAGGACATTTACACCTCGGCTCCGCTCCCGCAGACGAAGCGGATCATGGTGAAGGACGAGGACGTCTGCCTCCACTGCGGCCTCTGCGCCGAACGCTGCCCGACGGCCGCGTGGGACATGAGCAAGTTCGACCTGCTGATTCCATATGCCCATTAACGATTTCGCGTTCAAGATCGGGACTGTCAACGGGACGGGTTCGGCCAGCGCGAACGGCCTGCTCATGCAGGCGATCTTTCGCATGGGCATCCCGGTCACCGGCAAGAACGTGTTTCCGTCGAACATCCAGGGTCTGCCGACGTGGTACGAGATCCGCGTCAGCGAGGACGGCTACACGGCTCGACCGGAGCACGTCGACCTCGTCGTCGCGCTCAACCCGGAGACGTACGCCAAGGACGTCGCCGCGGTGCGCGAAGGCGGCTACCTGCTCTACGACTCGTCCTGGCCGCTCGACGACAAGCTGATTCGTGAAGGGATCACCATCCTCGGCATCCCGTTCGGCACGCTGTGCGTCGAGAACTTCGAGGGCGACCGCAATCGCACGCTCCTGCGCAACATCGTCTACGTCGGCGCGCTGGCGGCGCTGCTCCAGTTCGACATGGACGTGGTGAACGAGATGCTGCGTGAGAAGTTCGCCAAGAAGCGCGCGCTGCTCGACGCCAACTTCCGCGCGATCCGGCTCGGCTTCGACTACGCGAAGGCGAACTACGACTGTCCGCTCCCCTTCCATTTGAAACGGCTGGGCGTCGACAAGACGAAGGACAGTATCCTGATCGACGGCAACGCCGCCGGCGCACTCGGCGCGGTCTTCGCCGGCGCAACCGTCGGCGCGTGGTATCCGATCACGCCCTCCACGTCGCTGATGGAAGCGTTCAAGGAGTACTGTGAGCGTTTCCGCGTGGACCCGACGACCGGCGAGCGCAACTACGCACTGATCCAGGCCGAGGACGAGCTGGCGGCGGCGGGCATGGTGATCGGCGCCGGGTGGGCGGGCGCGCGAGCGTTCACCTCGACGGCCGGCCCGGGCATCTCGTTGATGAGCGAATTCATCGGGCTCGCCTATTACACGGAGATTCCGGGCGTCTTCTTCGACATTCAACGCACCGGCCCGTCCACCGGCATGCCGACGCGTACGCAGCAGGGCGACCTGCTGTCGATCGCGTACCTGTCGCACGGCGACACGAAGCACATCGCGCTCTTCCCGGCGAATCCGGCCGAGTGCTTCACGCTCGCCGTCGAAGCGTTCGACCTCGCGGAGCGATTCCAGACACCTGTGTTCGTCGTGTCCGATCTCGACATCGGGATGAACGACTGGATGTGCCCGCGCTTCACCTGGAACGACAGTTATCGCCCCGATCGCGGCAAGGTGCTCGGGCCAGCCGAGCTGGAGAAGGTGGAGAAGTTCTCGCGCTACCTGGACGTCGACGGCGACGGCATCGCGGCGAGAACGATTCCCGGCGCGTCGCCCCGCGGCGGCTATTTCACGCGCGGCTCTGGCCACACCAAGTTCGGCACCTACACCGAGGACGCCGCCGAGTATCTGGAGGTCGTCGATCGGTTGGTGAAGAAGATGGAGACGGCCGCGAAGGCGGTACCGGCACCGGAGATCCGCGCCGGCGCCAAGAAAACGGACGTCGGCATCGTTTCGATCGGCGGCTGTCATTCCGCGGTCGTCGAAGCGGTGGATCGCCTCGCCCGCGACGGTGTCGTCGTCGACTACATGCGGATCCGCGCGTTCCCGTTCGGCCCCGGCGTGAAGGAGTTCATCGAAGCGCATCCGAAGTGCTTCGTCGTCGAGCAGAATCGCGACGGCCAGCTACGCTCCTTGATCGCACTCGAGACGGGGATCGCTCGAGACAGAATGATCTCCGTGCTCGACTACGGCGGCCTGCCGCTCACCGCCGATCGCGTCGTCGCCGGCGTCGTCGGCAAGAGAGCGCAACCAGTCGGACCCGAACCGACGCGCCGCGAAGCCGCGCGCGTCTGAGAATCGTTACTCCATGACATCCATTCCGAAGCCGGCGGTCCGGCACCCGTCTCTCCCGAAAAACTCGCTCGGGCTGACGAAGCGCGACTACGAGGGCGCGATGTCGACGCTCTGCGCGGGGTGCGGACACGATTCCATCACCGCGGCGCTCGTCCAGGCACTGTGGGAGCTCGAGGTCCCGCCGCACCGCGCGGCGAAGATGAGCGGCATCGGCTGCTCATCGAAGACGACCGCGTACTTCCTGCGACAATCGCATGGATTCAACGGCGTGCACGGGCGCATGCCGGCGCTGGCGACCGGCGCGAACGCCGCGAATCGCGATCTCGCGTACATCGGCATCTCGGGTGACGGCGACTCGCTGTCGATCGGGCTCGGGCAGCTGTGCCACGCCATCCGCCGCAACGTGAACATGATGTACGTGCTCGAGAACAACGGCGTCTACGGGCTCACCAAGGGTCAGTTCTCGGCGTCATCGGATGTCGGGTCGAAATCCAAGAAGGGCGAGGCGAATCTTCAGTCGCCGATCGATCCGGTGCTGCTCGCGCTCACGCTCGGCGCAACCTTCGTCGCGCGCAGCTTCTCCGGCGACAAGGCGCAGCTGACGCCGATCCTGAAAGCGGCGATGAGGCACAACGGGTTCGCGCTTGTCGACATCATCTCGCCGTGCGTGAGCTTCAACGACCACGACACGTCGACGAAGAGCTACCGGTACACGCGCGAGCATTACGCCGAGCTCGCGCCGGTCGACTTCGTCCCACTGCGCCGTGAGATCACGGCGGACACGAGCCCGCCGACGAACGGGGAGGGCAGCGGGGCGGTGAGCGTGACGATGCACGACGGAAGCGTCGTTCGCTTCCATCGCGTCGCGTCGGACTACGATCCCCGGAACCGCGACGCGGCGTACGCGCACGTGCGCGAGCACATGGCGCGCGGCGAGGTGGTGACCGGGCTTCTCTACATCGACGAAGCCGGGTCGGACATGCACGCACTCGCCAAGACGTCGGCCACGCCGCTCGTCGATCTACCGTTCGACGATTTGTGCCCGGGGAGCGCGAAGCTGGCCGAGCTGATGGAGGAGTACCGGTAGCGCTTCCCCCCCTTGCAATTATATTATCCCCCACCCTCACTTCCTATTTCTACAACCACCTCCTCACCCTCTTTCTGCGTGTACGCTCCGCCGACTACTACGTAACTCGAGCCCGTCGCGCCAAATTAGCTAATTCAGGCCCTCGATCTACTCCGCGTCTGGGCAATGTTCGGGGTGCTCTGGTCGAACCTGAACGACTGGTACGGTGTCGCTGACGAGACGACGTGGCTCGATCGCACTATCGGTTTTGTACAGGAGTATTTCGTCGAAGGCCGGTTCTTCACCCTCCTGTGTTTTCTGTTCGGCATCGGCTTCGGCATCCAACTGACACGCGCGGCCCAACGCGGCGTGAGCATCCAGCGCACGTATATCCGGCGATCTGCGGCGCTGCTGGGATCTGGCTCGTGCACGCGCTCCTCATCTGGCATGGCGACATTCTCACGTCGTACGCGCTCGTCTCGTTCGCGCTGCTGCTCTTTCGCGACGTCACGCCGAAGCGGCAGCTCGCGTGGGCGTTCGTGTTGTACCTGTTCGCGGGCGACATCATCACGCGCGTAAGGTGGCTCGCCGGGCAACGAATCATGGTGCCCCGCGTCCCGCCGGTCACGGCGAATTGGATTTACGGCCACGGCTCTCTCGCGCAAATCCATCACCAGCGCGTCTTGGACGTCGCCGATTGGTTCGGACGATGGGGCCTCACGACGTACTTCTACATCCTGTCGATATTTCTCGCCGGCGTTTGGGCGTTTCGTTCAGGATTCTTCCAACGCCTGGTCAGCGACCGGCGCGCGACTCGTCGTTTCCTTACTGGTGCCTCGGCGCCGCGCTCGTCTTTTTCGCGGCGGGATTCGCGGGCGACGCTTTCTCGCCCCGCCCCTCGGCCGCCCACACCACTCGCAACGTCATGCTCTCGTGGCGCCGTTTCGTCTTCACCGCTCTGACGCGACGATTCCTATGGGGCTCGCGTACGGCGCGCTCCTCTTGCTGGCCTTTCAGACCACGCGCGGCGCCCTCCTCCTCGCTCCGCTCGCCGCCGCCGGCCGCATGGCGCTCACCACGTACCTCACGCAATCCGTCGTTTCCACGTTTCTCTTCTACAGCTTCGGTCTGCGCTGGTTCGGCCGCGTGGGATACACCGGCATGTTCGCGATCACCGTCGTGCTGTTTTCGATTCAGATGGCCTCGAGCACGTGGTGACTGAAGCGCTATCGATTCGGCCCCGTCGAGTGGCTGTGGAGACGCTGACTACGGCCCGCCCGCATGCGCGCGGACCCTCTCACGACACCTCGATGGAGGAGTCCGGTAGCGCCCTTGCGGACGCCGCCGCGCCGAGCCTATGCTCGGCGACGATGCTCGAGTACGAACTCCCAGAGGTGACGGCTGTGCGGCACGTGCGCGAGCACGTGTTGTGGCTCCGTTTTTCCGACGGCACCGAGGGCGAAGTCGACCTCAGCGATGGACTGCGCGGGCCGATCTTCGAGCCGCTACGCGATCCGGCACGGTTCGCCCAAGTCGCGATCGAAAACGGGACGATCGCCTGGTCGAACGGAGCCGATTGGGCGCCCGAAACGCTGTACGACAGGGTCCGCGCGGCAAACGGGTTGGAGCCGCGGTCGTTCGGTGACGCTCGCCACGACGAGTCGGCGTACATCGCCGGGATGCCGGAAGTCAGCAGATTCTACGGCATCGTCATTCGCATGCTCGCCAACGAGCACGCCCCGCCGCATTTCCACGCAACGTACGGCGAGTACCAGGTCAGCGTGACGATCCACGATGGCGTCGTGACGGGTCGCTTTCCTGCCCGGGCCCTGCGACTAGTCGTCGAGTGGAGCGAACTTCACCGGGATGAGCTGATGGAAAACTGGTCGCGTCTCCGCGACGGAGAGGCGCCGGAGCCCATTCCGCCGCTGTCCTGACCGCAAGCGATCACGCGGCGGGTGGCGATGACCGCACGCGTCCCACGACGATCGTGACGTTGTCCGACCCACCCCGCTCGAGCGCGAGCTCGAGCAATGCTCGGCAAAGTTGCTCGGATGACTCGAGGCCGAGTATGTGCTGCTCGATCTCGCGATCGGTGATGTGCTTGGTGAGGCCGTCGCTGCACAGCAGCACCACCGGACGCTCGCCGCGAACGTCGATGCGCGTCACGACCGGTAGGGCAGCGGATCCGCCGATCGCGCTGGAGAGCACGTGTGTGTACGGCGAGTTGGCGGCCCGTTCGGGGGTGAGAACGCCCTGGTCCACGAGATCCTGGGCGACCGTCTGGTCGCGCGTGATCTGGCGCATCACCCCGTTGCAGCAGAAGTACGCGCGGCTGTCGCCGACTTGCAGTACGTAGAGCCAGGGCCACACGGCGATGCCGAACGTCAGCGTCGTCGCCATGTGCGTGTCACCGCGGATCGCCGATTCCACCGACACCGTTTCGTGCGCATTCATCGCCGCCGCGCGCAACCCATCGAGAAACAGCTTGTCGTCCGAGGCGCCGGCCGCATGGTAGCACCGCAGGCTCGACGAGACGTACGCCGTGACCGCCTCGGCCGCCAACCGGCTTGCCTCCGCTCCTCCGAACTGACCGCCGACGCCATCGGCCACGAGAAATACCGTTGCCAGACGCTGGCCGCGAAGCGGCAACCGCTCCGCGTTCGTCAGACTCGTGCCGTGTACGTGGACTTCCGGGTGAATGGTACCGACGAAGAAGTGATCCTGATTCTCGTGGCGCACCTTCCCAATGTGCGTTATCCCGAACAGGTCGAGCGCGCTGTCCGTCGGTCTCACGCCATGCTCGTCGGTCGCCGCCACGGTTTCAACGGTTTGAACTGCGAGAGTGGATCGCGGCGTCCGCGTGGACGCAAAGAGCTGGGAAAGCTTCATGAGACCCTCCTCTCACATCGCGGCTGGTCGGCCAACGCGAACTCCACGAAACGATGGCGCGCCCCGCGGCAAAGGGCAAATGCGGCGACGACCGCCCCGCGACTGTCGCTGACGCCTGCCGCTAGAGTGCCCATCCTGGCGACCAAGCCGTCTAAGCCACACCCTTAGCTGACTCCGCCTTCTGCCCTCGCCATGCACCGATTCGCCCTCTCGTCAATCGCCCTTCTCGCCCTGAACGCCGCCGGCGCGCAGCAGCCGGACCCGGGCCTCCTGTCGACGATTCGCGCCATCAAGGCCATCGACAACCATTCACATCCGCCCGCGCTCACCGTCGCGGGCCAGAAGGACGACGACTTCGACGCGCTGCCTTGCGACCCGCTCGAGCCGACCGAGGCGGCGCTGACGACTCGGCCGGACAACCCGCGCTATCTCGCCGCGTGGAAGGCGCTCTACGGCTATCGCTACAACGACACCGACTCGGCGCACGTGCGGGAACTGGTGGCGGCGAAGCAGCGAGTGAAGGCGGCTCAGGGCGATCGCTATCCCGCGTGGGTGCTCGAGAAGCTCGGCATCCAGACGGAGTTGGCCAACCGTGTCGCCATTGGACGGGGGCTTGTCGCGCCCGGCTTCCGCTGGGTGCCCTTCGTCGACGCACTTCTCTTTCCGCTCGACAACAGCGGCGTTGCGAAGTACACGCCGGACCGAAAAATTTTCTTTGGCCGTGAAGACGCGCTGCTCAAGCGCTACATGACGGCCGTCAACGTAAGCCGCCGCCCGGCCACGCTCGACGCTTATCTCTCGCAGGTCGTGACGCCGACGCTCGAGCGGCTCAAACGCGAGGGAGCAGTCGCAATCAAGTACGAAGCGGCCTACCTGCGCCCGCTCAATTTCACGCGCGGCGACAAGGCGGTGGCCGATAGAGCGTATGCCCGGTACACCAACGCCGGCGTCCCGACGGACGCCGAGTACACCGCGATCCAGGACGTCGTTTTTCATCACGTCGCCGTCGAGGCGGGGCGGCTCGGACTCCCCGTTCACATTCATACCGGGTATGGATGTGGCGGCTACTTCGAGATCGCCGGAGCGAATCCGCTGTTGCTCGAGCCAGTCCTCGACGACGCGTCATTGCGCAAGACCAAGTTCGTCCTTCTGCACGGCGGCGCCGGTCCGTTCTCGAAGGAGATCGCGCCGCTCCTCATGAAGCCGAACGTGTATACGGACTTCTCCGAACAGACGTGGCTGCTGCCGACGCGGGAGCTCGCACGAACCATCCGCTACTGGCTCGAGTGGTATCCGGAGAAGGTCCTCTTCGGGACGGATCTTTCGCCAGGCAGTTCGGCTGCGATCGATTGGGAGGAGATCGGCTATCAGACCACGACCTCGGCCCGCGACGCGCTGGCGATCGCTCTCACCGAGATGGTGAACGAAGGCGAGATCACGAAGCCTCGGGCGGCGGAGATCGCGAAGATGGTCATGCGAGGGAATGCGCTCCGGTTGTACGGATGGCCCGACCGGTGATCTGCTCCCCTCGCCATGGGGCTACGCTTGGCGTCGGACGAAATGAGAACGACGATGCCGCAGATCCGCGTCATCTGCGTTTCGTTTTCTCCCCCTACAGCGTGGCCGGGGTGTCCGGTACGGCGCGCTGGTGATACGTTAGCCAATTCGGAAAGCGATCGTCGTCCGAAACGTCGTCCCCCACCCCACTCGATCATGATTCGCACACACCGAGTCGTGGCCGTCGCGACGTTCGTCGCATCTGCCGCGGCCGCCCAAGCGCCTGTATCCAAGCCCTTCGAGCTCGACTCCCTCACGATCGCCGGATTTCGCTGGCGGAACATCGGCCCCGCGAACACGATGGGCCGCATGTCGGACGTGACGGGGATTCCGTCGCCGTCGAAAACGTTCTTCGCCGCCGCCGCGGCGGGTGGGATCTGGAAGTCCACCAACAACGGCGTCACGTGGCGCCCGGTGTTCGACAACCAGCGCGTGATTTCGATGGGCATGCTGGCCATCGCGCCGAGCGACACGATGCAGGTGTGGGCCGGCACGGGCGAGCCGAATTCGCGTAACACGATCTCTCCCGGCGGCGGCGTCTACAAATCCACCGACGGCGGGATCACGTGGAAGCCGATGGGACTCGAGAAGACGCAGGCGATCGGGCGCATCGTCGTTCATCCGACGAACCCGAACATCGTCTACGTCGCCGCGCTCGGCGCTCCATGGAACGCGAATCCGGAGCGCGGTCTCTACAAGACCGAAGACGGCGGGCAAACGTGGCAACTCATCAAGTTCATCTCCGACAAGGCTGGATTCGTCGACGTCGCGCTCGACCCGTCGAACCCGAACACCGTCTGGGCATCCAGCTGGCAGCGCGTGCGCGGCCCGTACTTCCTCAACTCGGGCGGCCCGGGCTCGGCCCTGTGGAAGTCGACCGACGCCGGTAAGACGTGGACTGAGATCAAGGGCGGCGGATTCCCCGAGACCACGAAAGGGCGCATCGGAATCACGATCTCGATCTCGAATCCGCGGGTGATGTACACGCTGGTCGAAGCAGACACGGTGCCGAATCCCAAGCCCGAGAAGGGCAAGCCCGCGGCGAAGTCGCCGACGGGACTCTACCGCTCCAATGACGGCGGGGCGACGTGGACGCGCACGAGCGATCAAGACACGAGACCGTTCTACTACTCGCAGGTTCGCGTGCACCCGAAGAATCCGGAGCGCGTGTACTGGTCGTCGACGCCGGTGCTCGTGTCGAACGACGGCGGCAAGACGGTCATCAACGCGACGAACGGCATTCACGTCGATCACCACGCGATGTGGATCGACCCGGTGGACCCCGACCGCATGATCGTCGGCGACGACGGCGGCGTGTCGATCACGTTCGATCAGGGCGGCACGTACATGTTCGCGAACATGTTCGCCGTGGGCCAGCTCTACAACATCAGCTACGATTTCCAGGTCCCGTACCGCGTGTGCGGCGGTCTGCAAGACAACGGATCGTGGTGCGGGCCGAGCCGGCGTCGCCAGGGTCCGATCACCAACGCGATGTGGTTCACCGTCGGCGGCGGCGATGGATTCGTGACGCAGCAGGACCCGACCGATCCGAACACGATCTACGCCGAGTCGCAGGGCGGCGCGATCGTGCGGCTCAACTACGCGACGGGACAGAGCAGCTTCCTGCTCAAGCCGCAGTATCGCCAGCGGTACGACATGTACGAGGACTCGGTGCTCGTCGAGCGCGGCGACACGGTGGCGCCGCAGACGGCCGCGCAAAAGAGAGCGATCGCCGATATTCGCGCGCGCCAGAGGACGGACTCAGCGGCGCTCGACCTGCGGTTCAATTGGAATACGCCGTATCTCATCTCGCCGCACAACCCGTCGACGCTCTACGTAGGCGGGAACCGCGTACTCAAGTCCACCAAGCGCGGCGACGATCTGTTTCCGATCTCGCCCGACCTCAGCACCGCCGACACGGTGAAGATCCGCGTGTCGACGCGCACGACGGGCGGAATCACCAACGACGCCACCGGCGCCGAGACGTACTGCACGGTCGTCTCGCTGAACGAGTCGCCGATTCGCGCGGGCATTCTCTACGCCGGGACCGACGACGGCCGCCTCTGGGTCACGAGGAACGACGGCGGCACGTGGGAGGAGTTGACCGCGCACGTGCCGGGTGTACCCGCGGGGACGTACATCACGCGCATCGAGCCCTCGCCGCACGATTCGATGACGTTCTTCGTGACGTACGACAACCATCGCAACGGCGACTACAAGCCGTACGTCTTCGTGACGCACGATTTCGGCAAGACGTTTTCGTCGATCGTGGCGAACCTGCCCGTCGGCGGACCGGACTACGTCCACGTGATCCGGCAGGATCTCGTCAACAAGAACCTGCTCTTCCTCGGCACCGACGTCGGCGCGTACGTCTCGGTGAACGGCGGACAGTCATGGCAGCGTTTCATGACGGGCCTGCCGACGGTGCCGGTGCACGACCTGCGCATCCATCCGCGGGATCACGAGATCATCGCGGCCACGCACGGCCGGGGCATTTGGATCGCCGACATCTCGGCGCTGCAGCAGATCGACGACAAGGTGATGGCGGAGGACGCGCACGTTTTCTCGTCGCCGACGGCTTTCCAGTTCGGCGATCCGCCGGTCGAAGGACAGTCGCAGGGTCATCTCGTGTTCCAGGGTGCGAGCCCGCCGTACGGCGCGGTCATCACGTATCGTCTCGCGGCCCGTCAACCGCAGGCGAAAATCGCCATCGTCGACGCTACTGGCGACACCATGCAGGTGCTGAACGGCCCAGGCGCGGCCGGGATCAACCGCGTCGCGTGGTCGTTCGCCGGCAAGGCGCCGCCGCGTCGCGCGCTGGGCGCCGTACAGAAGCGCGACTCCGCGCTCCAGATGAATCGAATCGTCTTCGTGTTGGACTCGCTCGACAAAGCCGGCGCGAATCCAATGATGACGGGGATGATGCGGCAGCTGGTGCGCACGGGTGATTTCTCGCCGATCGCGGCGATGTTCGCGGGTCGCGGTGGTGCGGCCGGCTTCGGCGCGCCGCCCCCGTGGAACTCGCGGCCCGGAGAGCAGGCGACCGGCGCCGCGGCGGCAGGCGGCGGTCGGGGTGGCGCGCCCGGCGGCGCACCATCAGGAGCGCCGGCGGCAGTTCCAGCAGTACCTGGCGCCTCTGGTGCCGCCAGCCAAGTGGGAACACCCGTGGCGGCGGCGCCTGCGGCCGCCGCAGCCGCGATGCCGCTCGATCCGTCGGCGATGCAACAGTGGGCGCCGCTGTTCAACATTCCCGGCCGGCCGCCCGCCGGCGGGTTCGGGCTGAACTTCATGCAGACGCTCGGCTTCGGCGATCCGACAGCGGCGTTCTTCGGCGGAGCGGGCGGAAGCGTCGCCGCCGGTGATTACGTCGCGATCATGACGGTGAACGGCAAGACGATCAGGCAGAAGATTCGCGTCGAGAAGTCCAACCCGTAGGCGGCATTCTGCGCCGTGCGCGAGCTACGATTGGCGTTGGGAAAGCTCGCGTTGAGTTTTTCTCCGCCCGATTTGGTAGCCGGGGGCCGCGCGTAGTACCTACTTCAGCGGCCTCACCGGCGGGGCGTCTCCGTGCAGCAACGCCGTCAACCACGCCGCGGACCGCGTCGTAAACGGCATCAGCTGCTCAGGCGTCGCCTGGTGGTTGTGCGGCGAGTCGATCATCGGCACCGCTTCCTTTGGCCCGGCGATCTGGTTGAACGCGGTCCAGATGCCGATCGACGGCGCGACCTTGTCGAGGAAGCCCATCGCCAGCATCGACGGCACGCGGATTCGCGGCGCGAAGTTCACGACGTCGAAGTACGCCGCCGTCTCCACGACGCGCGGATTGGTCGTGTCCCAGAACGGATAACCGGCGTCGCGCCCGTGGAGCGCGGCGGCGGCGTCCGCCCCGGCGGGCACGTTCACAACGACGTCCGTGATTTTCGGATTCAACGCCGCGGTGACGAGGCTCTGCTGCCCGCCCATGCTGATTCCCGTCGCCACCATCGTGCGCCCATCCCACTCGGGTCGCGTCGCGATGAACTCGACGGCGCGAGAGTCCCCGAGGTACATCTGAAGGAAATAGCTGTGGTCGCGGTCGCTCTCGTTGATGCGCTGATACTCCTTGAGCATCTGCGGGAGCGCATCGTAGAACGCCTGCGGCATGTCGCTGGGCACGTCGTGCGGCTCGACGTTGACGGCCAGCCATCCTGCGGCGGCGCGGTCGGTGACCCACGGTTTCTCGAGCGGATATGGCGGGCGCGCCCACTGGAAGATGACGAGCGCTGGGAATTTCCCGGAGCGCTTTGGCCACGCCATCTGACCATACACATGCGCGCCGCCGGCGTTGTCGAGGCGGAACGTCGCATAGCTGACGCCTTCCACACCGCTCTCCTTCGGCGTGACGACCGCGTTCATCGGCAGCTTGGCCAACTGGTCGAGTTTTGATTTCCAGAACTCGTCGAAGTCGGCGGGGCGCGGAGCGACGGGCTTGATGTTCGTCGGATCGACCGCCGCGGCGAACGCGACGAGGCCGGCGCCGCCGGTGTGCTCATCGCCGAAATTCTTCGTGCCGGCCGGAGGACGAATCTCGACGCGGACCATCCCCGGCTCGCCGAGCGACGTCTCGATTCTCGTAGAGCCGTGCGCGAGATCGATGCTGCCTGATTTGATCTCGCGCTGGCCGTTCTCGGTGATCGTGTAGGTGTAGGCACCCGCCGCGACGTGGTCGCCCGGAGCGACACCGACCGTCCAACCGACAGTTTCGTTGATCCGATAAATGCCGCTCTTCGAATACGGCGTCGCGACCAGACTTTGCGCGTGAACGGGGAGAGCGGCAATCGCAAGCGCGACGACGCAGAGCCGAGTCGGTAGTACTGTCATGTCGCGGGTGGGGGTTGGTCCGCGTGAGCCGATCCGCCCGGGCGCGGTTCGTCCCGGCGCGTAGGAAGAATTCAACGCAGATGCCGCAGATGAAAACAACAATGACGCAGATGAAAAGCGAGAGCTCTCTCGTGGTCAACGAACGCGTTTTGATCTGCGGGATTGCAGTTCAAGATCTGCGTCATCTGCGTTGAAATTCTTCGCTTTCAATCGTGGCCGCTAAGCCGCGCCAACCGTTTCCCCAGCGCGTGGGCGTTGCTCGGCTGGCGGCGCGCCTTCGTCATCGACGAGACTCAGGATCCCCGTCTCGAGCCAGGAGTGCTCCCCGCGCATCACCTGCTGGGCGACCTTGTACATCTGGGCGTCGTAGTCGCCGTAGAACGACGTGAACAACTGCTTCACTCGAACGCTGGCCGCTCGGCAGAAGAGATCCGCCAGCTCGGCGGCCTCGCGGTTACCCTGCTTCGCGAGCATCTGCGCGCGCACGCACGACGCGGCGATGGCGAACAACTCCGAGCCGATGTCGACGGCGCGGAAGAGCACGAGCTGGCGTCGCTCGAGCTTGGGGCCGAGCCGGACCATTGCGTGAAAGATCGCGCGTCCGAGCTTGCGGGTATGTCGCTCGGCGAAGCGCATGTGCTTCGCGAGGGGACCGAACTCGCCGAATGATCCCGGCACTTGCCCCGCGCCGAGCCAGCGCGCCGGATACCACGTCGGATAGAACTTCATGACCCGGCCGAACGCCGCGGCCTTCTCTTTGCGCGAGGCGTTCTTGTCGACCAGCGCGAACGCCGTCTTGAAGTGGTGGTCCACCGCCTCGCGCGCGATGAACAATCGCATGATCTCCGACGACCCTTCGAAGATCAGATTGATCCGGTTGTCGCGCATCGCGCGCTCGATCGGGATCGGCCGCTCGCCGCGCGCGCGGAGCGAATCGGCCGTCTCGTAGCCCCGCCCGCCGCGGATCTGGAGCGCGTCGTCGACGATGCGCCAGCCGTGCTCCGTGTTGTACATCTTGGCGATCGCCGCTTCGAGCCTGATGTCGTAGTTCCCGCGCTCGGCGAGCCCCACCGTCAAGCCGGCGATCGCCTCCATCGCGAACGTGTTCGCCGCCATCATGCCGAGCTTCTGCGCGACCGCTTCGTGCTTGCCGATGGACACGCCCCACTGGACGCGCTCCACGGCCCACGTGCGCGACGCCTCGAGCAGCGCCTTGC
Source organism: uncultured Gemmatimonadaceae bacterium (assembly GCA_963757185.1). Taxonomy (GTDB): domain Bacteria; phylum Gemmatimonadota; class Gemmatimonadetes; order Gemmatimonadales; family Gemmatimonadaceae; genus JAQBQB01. Next base: position 644,800 of record CAVWQI010000008.1, on the reverse strand, counting down.
ATCCGCCGGCCGTGCTCGCGGGAAGCGTGAGGCGCCCGGTGTTCAGCGTGACGAGCGCGATCTTGAGCCCGCGCCCTTCTTCCCAGAGCACGTTCTCTCGCGGAACGCGCACGCGGTTGAATCGAATGACGCCGTTCTCGATCGCCTTGAGGCCCATGAAGCGGCAGCGATGCACGACCTCGACGCCCGGCCACGACGCCTCGACGATGAACGCCGTGATCTGCTTGCGGGTCTTGCCGTTCACGACGGCATCCGGGGTTCGCGCCATCACGACGAACAGCTCGGCACGCGTCCCATTCGTACACCACAGCTTCTCGCCGTCGAGCATGAAATACTTGCCGTCGGGCGTCAGCTCGGCGTGCGTGTGCATGTTCGCCGGGTCCGAGCCGGCATCGACCTCCGTGAGCGCGAACGCGCTGATCGCGCCCTTGGCGAGCCGCGGGAAATACTTCGCCTTCTGCGCGTCGTTGCCGAACAGCTTGAGCGGCTGCGGCAGCCCGATCGATTGATGCGCGGAAAGGAGCGCCGTGAGCGATCCGTCCTTCGACGTCACCAGCGCCATCGCCTTCACATAACTCGAATACGAGAGCCCGAGCCCGCCATACTCCTTGGGGATCTTGATCCCGAAGGCGCCCATCTCCCGCAACTCCTGTACGTATTCCTCGGGAATCTCCCCCGTGCGGTCGATCATGTCCGAATCGACCCGCTCGAGAAAATCGCGCAACGTGTCGAGAAACGGCCGAGCGCGCTCTTCTTCTTCGGGGTCGTCGGGCGGATGCGGATGAATCAGGTCGAGTCGAAAACGGCCGAGAAACATTTCGCGCACGAAGCTTGGACCCGACCACTCGCTCTCGCGCGCCGCCTCGGCGACGTCTCGTGCCTCGCGCTCCGAAGCGTGCGTGCTCGCTTGCTCTGACATGGATTACTCACGGTAGGCGACGTCATCGCCGAGTTGGAGATCCATGACGGCGGCGCCGCCATGGCTCCTGCCCATCTACCTCCAAATATGCAACCCGCGCGCCCAAAGGAGCTCGGCCGTCATGTCGGACTCGGCGCTCAGTGTTTCGCGCCGCGCGCGGCGTCCCCGGGAAGCGGAATCGGCTCGACTCCCGTCTCGCGCCGCTGCTTGATCACCACGCCCGCGCCGACAAGCGCGATCGCGGCGAAAGCGAACCACTGGATGGCGTAGTTGAGATGCGGCCCCTCGTCGAGCGGCGGCGGAGTGAGGCGCGCGAGACGATCCGGCGCGATCACCGAGTCGCCCAGCATCACGACGTACACGGGCGAGACGGGGAAAGGCAGCGCCCCTTTGACGGCGCCATACCCGAGACGCGTGACCGTTCCGGGATGAGCCGCCGACATCGCGCCGGCGACGGACGGAAACTCCTCGACGTATCCGCTGAAGACCGAATCGCGGTCGTGCCACTTGGCGAGATCCACGGTCTCCCCATCGGGCGCGTAGACCCAGCCGCGGTCGACGATCACCGCCGTGTCGCGCCCGGCGACATGGATCGGCGTCAGGATGTTGACGCCAGGCGATCCCCTGTACGAACGCGACGCGTACACGAGCTCGTGGCCGTAGTCCGGCGTGCCGGTCACGTGGGCGCGCCGAAAGCGCATCGACGCCGAATCGCCGCCGAGTGTGGTGACATCGGCGTCGGGCGCTTGGAGCCGCGACATGACGAGCGCATTTCTCGCCCGACGCTCGCCCAGCCGATGAAGCTGCCAGAACCCCAGCCGAACGAAGATCGCCGCCGAGAGCAGCGCGAAAGCGACGAAGGCGGGAACGCGAAATTTGCTCAACGCACGGTGACGTCGAACACGCCGGTGAGCACTTCCTGCGCGGGCTTTACTTGGACCCAAAGGCGATACCTGCCCGGCTTCGGAAACTCGTAAGGCAGCGTGAAGTCGCCGGACATCGGCATGTCTGCCATTGCGCGCGGGTCGAGCGTGCCGGGTTTGAGACGGCCGCGTGCCGTCGTGTCGCCGGCGTCGCGCGCGCGAAAGACCTGCTGCGCCGTCGTGGACACCGTGCCCATCGGGTGGAGATGGACGAAGACGGACTCGTCGTCGCGGACGACGACGGCATGAGCGGCCATCCCGAGGTATGGGCGCAGCGGAACAACGCTGCCGGTCGGATCGCGGACGGTGAATGCGAGGTCGACCGGCGACCGTGCGGCGATCGACTCGGACGACGTCGACATCGTGAGCGTGTAGCCGCCGCCGAGAGGAGCCGACGCGCCGGTCGCGCCGACCGAGACCGCGGACGTGCTGGCCCACGAGTCGTCGCTGTCCGACGGAGCGACGGCGCCGAGCATCGCCGGAAGGTTGACGATTTCGGTGGCGGTGAGCGTCAGACCGTTGTCGAGCATGACGTCGGCGAAGAGGCGGTACGGTCCCGCCGGAAGCCACGGCACCTCGCCGACGAAGACGAGCGAGTCGCGCTCGACCGGATGCAGGTGAGCGAACACGTCCATGTTCTGCCCGCCCACAAGGAAGAGGTGCATCATCTTGCCGTGGTCCGGCGCGACGGGAACGAAGATGGATCGATATACCGCGGTGTCGCTGAGTACGAGCTTCATCGTGCGGTGGATCGAATCGCCGGTGATGACCGCCGTGGCGACAGGCGGATGAAACATCGTGCGCTGATAATCGGCGTCGACCGAGTTCCACCAGCGCGCGCCGCCGAAGAGCGCGATCGCCAGAATCGGCACCGCGATCGCCGTGACGATGTTGGCACGTTTGCGCTGGGCCGGCGTGAGCTCCTCGCCCGGCGGTACCAGACTCTCGCCCGACGATACGCGCACGATCGTGATGAGACCGGCCACCAACAGTCCGGTGAGTGCGGCCAACAACCCGCCGAGCGGGAGCGAAAGTCCGAGTCGCCCCGTTGCGAACGAGTCGACCGGCACGATCGCGGTCCCCGCGCCCTTGCGGCCGTCCACGCGCACATAGACGCTGTACGATCCGCGCGCCATGAGCCACAGCTGGCCGGTGTAGACCCGCGGCTGTCCCGCCACACGCGACATCTTGTCGGGCGACGGCGAGCCGGCGACGCCCGTTCGCCAGAACACCGGCTGGATGCTCACGCCGTCGACGTCGTCGCTCGCCGCGCGCACGATCACGTCGGCGAGACCGGGCACGACGCTCGGCGGACGCACGATCGCGCGAATCGTGTACGGGCCCGCCGCGCCGTCGAACGTGACGTCGGGGCTGCCGACGTGCGCCGACGCGACGACCCACGCCGCGGCAGCGAAGACCACGCCTGACCAACGCTTCATCGACGAACCTTGGTCATCCAGCGGCCGCGCGCGAGACCGATGGCGCTCGCTGCGGTCGCGATCCCGATGGCGATCAGGAGCTGCACCGGGAACGGCCACGCGCCGGGCGCGGGCGAATCGAACCGCCGCGTCATCGCCTCGTACGAGGGCGCCATGAAGTAGACGAAGTTGTCCCCGTTGAAGAGCGGACCGCGCGCGGCGGAATTTGTCACCAGGAACGTCGCGAACGGCCACTGCACCGCGAGGAACGCCAGCACGAAGACGACGCCGACGATCGGCGCGAGCTGCCACGTGGAAAGCCGCTTGTCGAAGCGATGCAAGACGAGGTCGATGCAGAACGCCGGGACGATGAGCAGGAGCGGGAACGACAGCGCGACCATGTGCGTCACGTGCTGGTAGATGGGTCCCAGCTTCGGCGTGGCCGGGAACTGCTCGATGATCCACATCAGCACGAGCATGATCGCGGTGTAGAACGACGCCGCCGCGGTGGCGGGCCAGCGGAGATTGATCGCCCGCGCCGTCGCACAGATCGCGATCGGAAAGACGAGCGCCGTCACCTGATAGAAGAACGCGCTGTGCATCATGCGCCGCTCGCTGAATTCCGTCAGAAACAGCGCGACGTTCATGATGACCAGCCCGCCGGTCGCCGCGAGCAGCCATGCGAGCCGCCCGCGCGCCTCGGCCGTCGCGCGATTCTGCTGGGCGAGCGTCAACAGCAGGGCGCCGAGGCAGATCGAGAAGATGCCGAGAGCCAGAACGGCGTGCGGCGGGCTCACGATCTTGACGTCGAGGCCGTAGGCGTTGTGCCACCAGTTGTCGAACGGCGCGGACGTGAGCATCGCGCCGCAGCCCCAGATGCAGAGCCACGCGCCGAGCGGAGCGCGGAATCCCCAGAAGTTCACCGACGCGGCACGTTGCGCCTCGCCGCCGCCGAAGGTCGTCCGCAGCACGACCCAACCCGAGCTCAATCCGGCGAGCAGGCCGCCCGCCTGGATCAGCAGGTGCGCCGGCGTCCAGAACGTGTCGCGACCGATCGACATGTGCCACGAGATGTCCCAGTACACCCCCGCCATCACGCAGAAGGCGGCAAAGGCGACAGTGTACGCGTGTTTCATTTAGAAAAGACTCATCTGTTCGCCGAGCTGTTCCGGTTCGACGGCGGCCTGGCCGAGCAGGCGCTGGAGCTCGCGGGCCGACTCGGGCGAATGGCCGGCGAAATGGTTGTTCACGTATCCGTACACCTCGCGCCCCTGTTCCGCGTAGGGCCACAGAACCTGCGTCCATGCCTCCAGCTCGCGGCGACGGTCCACCTGGATGCGTGAATAGTCTACGATCCCCTGGTCGGGGCCCATCCATCGGACGTAGAGAAAATCGGCGGTGGGACGGGTGGCGAGCTGCAGCATCTGCTTGCGGGGAATCCAGCGTCCGTCGCTCAAGGCGAGCGCGACGTGATGTTCGGCGAGCAACGCGAGCACGCCGTCGTGGATCCAGCCGCGCTGGCGGAACTCGATCGCGAATCGGACGTCGCGCGGCAACTTGGGAAGGAACTGGGCGAGGGCCGGCAGTTCGTTCGGCGCGAAGTCGGGTCCGAGCTGAATCAGAATCGGGCCGAGCTTGCGGCCGAGCTCGCGCGCCCGATCGACGAACTCATCCATGAGGTCGTCGGCGTTACGCAGCCGTCGCTCGTGGGTGATCTCCTGAGGGACCTTGAGGGCGAAAATGAAGTCATCCGGTGTTCGTTCCGCCCATCCGCGGACCGTCTTGGCCACCGGCGTGGCGTAAAAGGTGGAATCGACCTCGACTGTGTCGAATCCCCGCGCATAGACGGTCAGATAGTCGGCCGGCCGCGTGGTCGCGGGGTAGAAGGGTCCGACCCAGGCGTCGTAGTTCCAACCCTGTGTCCCGATTCGAATTCGGCCAGGCATGTGAGGAATCGGCACGGCGAGAATGCGTGCGTCAAGGCGCTGATTTGGTTGAGCGCCGGATTTGCACTGATGCTATTCTGAGAGAGGTGGGAAGGTGGACGTCAGAGCCGGGAGCAAGGAGTTCATGAGGAGGAAAGGCAGGACCATGCCAGGCGAGGATGACAGAAATAGCGGGAGCGCGGGCGCGAGCAAGGGAAACGGCCCCTCCCTCGACCGGATTGGAGGGCTCTCCGGAGCGCTCGTCGGTGCGGGAATCGGGTCGGCCGCCGGCCCAGTGGGAGCAATCATCGGCGGCGTCGCCGGCGCGATCGGCGGATGGTGGGCCGGGCACGCGGTCATCGAGGCAGCGCACTCCGTGAATCAGGAGGACGACGCGCATTTTCGCGAGCACTACGATTCGCTCGCCGAACGTCCGGCAGACATCGCATACGACGACGTGCGCGGGGCGTACTATCTAGGCCAGATCGCGAGCCACAACCCCGACTTCGCCTCGCGGGAGTTCGCCGACATGGAGTCCGACCTCCAGCGAGCGTGGACGTCGCAGCTTTCGACGACCGGGCCGTGGGAGATCGTGCGCGACCTTGCCGCGACCGGCTTCACGCACGGACGGAGAAAACTCGACAACGTCGCGCGGCAGTCGCGTGCGGAGTGGGATCGACGGCAGACCGACCGTCGTCAGAGTACGAGCTGACGCGTTAGCGAGACTCGGCGCGCGAAACAAAGATCTGTCTCGCCAGCGCCGGGCCGATGGATCGCGTGGCTTTCCCCCCCCCAACACGAAGTTTGATTGGGCCGTCGTAGGGCGCCCGCGACTCGACTTCGACGCGCGTGCCCGGAATGATTCCGAGCTCGGCGAGATACCTCAGTTGACCTGGATCCCGGTCGCCGACGCGCTCGACGAGTACACGCCGGCCTTCTTCGATCTCATTCAGGGTCGGCAGCGTGCGCTCGCGAAGCGTCCCTTCGCGCGTCGGGATCGGCGCCCCGTGCGGATCTGTCGTCGGCTCACCGATCGCCGCCGCCATTCGGTCGATCAACTCGTCCGAGGCAGCGTGCTCGAGACGCTCGGCTTCGTCGTGCACGAGATCCCACGGGTAGTGGAGCGCCTGCGTGAGATACGCCTCGATCACGCGGTGGCGGCGGATCGTGCGCAGCGCAGCGCGGCGTCCTTCGCGCGTCAGGCGCACGCCGCGATATCGCTCGTGCGTGATGAGGCGCTGGCCGACGAGCCGCCGCACCATTCCGCTCACCGAAGCGGGCGCCACGCCCAACTCGGCGGCGATCTCGTTCGTCCCGGCCGGTTCACCCGCGCTCTCGAGCTCGAAGATCACCTTGAGGTAGTCTTCGACCGGCGCGGTCAGCGACTGCGTCGCGCGGACGGCGGTCATACGGGCGATGACGGTGGGGGGGGCGGCGCGATGGGATTATCGCGCGGCGTGCGGCGCTCGCCGCGCACGAGCAGGACAGGAACGCGCGACCGGTGCCGTACCTCGTTCGCCACGCTGCCGTAGATGATGTCCTTGATGAAGCGGTGCCCGTGCGTGGACATGGCGATCAGGTCGCACGATTCGCGCGCCGCGGCAGCGGCGATCTCCTTGGATGGGTCGCCGGCGGCAAGGATGGAGTCGGCGCGCAGCCCGCTCGCCGCGAGAGCCGCGCACTGCGCCTCGATGTACTCGCGGTCGAGTCGCATCTCCTCCGACTCGCGCAGGTTGAGCTGCTTCAAGTTGCGCGCGGCCCAGCCGTCGGCCACGTGGATGAGCACGATCGACGCCCCGCAGAAATGCGCCAACGCCGACACGTGTTCGAGAATCGCGGCGTCGTAGTCGGAGTGCTCGAGGGGAACGAGGATGCGTTTGTACACTAGGCGCCCCCTCCCCGAACCAGCCGCGGACGGTCTGTGCGAGCAGCCACGCGTTGAGCGCCGCGATCACCAGCGCCGTCGTCCAGGCGGCCGCCTTGAGCCAGGTCGCGTTCACGAACGCGCCCATCTTGGCCCGATCGGACGTGAACGCGACGAGTGGAAAGACCGCGAACGAGAGCTGCAAGCTCAGAATCACCTGGCTGAGGATCAGCAACTGTGCGGTGCCGCGTTCGCCGTAGAAGATGGCGACGATGGCGGCCGGGACAATGGCGATCGCGCGGGTGATCAGGCGGCGGAGCCAGGGCCGCAGCCGGATGTTGAGGAAGCCCTCCATCACGATCTGACCGGCGAGGGTGCCGGTGACGGTCGAATTCTGCCCCGAGGCGAGGAGCGCCAGCGCGAACGCGGTGCTGGCGCCGGCGCCGAGCAACGGAGTGAGCAGCTTGTGCGCGTCCTGGATCTCGGCGACTTCGGCGTGGCCAGACGTGTGGAACGTGCTGGCCGCCACGACCAGAATCGCCGCGTTGACGAAGAAGGCGAAGCTCAGCGCGATCGTCGAGTCGAGAAACGCGAACCGCACCGCCTCACGGCGCCCCTCGCTCGTCTCGGCGTAGCGGCGCGTCTGCACGATCGACGAGTGGAGGTAGAGGTTGTGCGGCATGACCGTCGCGCCGAGGATGCCGATGGCGATGTAGAGCATCTCGCGATTGCGGACGATGTCGGCGGTCGGCAGGAATCCCTTGGCCAGCTCGCCGACGTTCGGATGGGCGAGAACGATCTCGAACATGAAGCAGAGTCCGACCGACGCGATCAGCGTGATGACGAGCGCCTCGAGGACGCGAACCCCGCGATTCTGCAGAGCCAGCAGCAACAGGACGTCGAAGCCGGTGACGAGCACGCCGGCCGCGATCGGCAGATGGAACAGGAGGTTCAGCGCGATCGCCGATCCGATGACCTCCGCCAGGTCGCAGGCGGCGATCGCGATCTCGCAGAGAACCCAGAGCACGATCGCGGTCGGCTTCGAGTAGTGGTCGCGACACGCCTGCGCGAGGTCTCGGCCGGTGACGATGCCAAGCTTCGACGCGAGGCCCTGGAGCAGCACCGCCATGATGTTCGAGACCAGCACGACGCTGAGCAGCGTGTAGCCGAAGCGCGAACCGCCGGCGAGGTCCGTCGCCCAGTTGCCGGGGTCCATGTAGCCGACGGCGACCAGATACCCGGGGCCGGCAAAGGCGAGCAGCTTGCCGAAGAAGCCCCGCGCGTCGATCGGGACGCTGCGGTAGACCTCCTGGAGGCTCGGGGCGATGCGCGAGCGTCGCCAGCCGTGGTCGGGGTGCGGCGGCTGGTCGTCGTCGGGCTGCGGCGGTTCCGGGCGGAGAAGGCGGGGGAGGACCAGTGGATTAGGGTGGAGACAAACAGAAGTTAGTGCTGCCTAACTTTCTGAGCAAGTGTCGGAGTGATGCTTCTTATCCATTCGTCGATGCCGTCCGTCACTCGGCGATCGGTCTCACCCGGATATCCGAACGCGTCGGGTCCCGTGACCTCCGGCGGCACGACCTTGAACATGTGCGTCACGTCGGGCACGAACAGGTACGACGTCTTCGACTCGCCGCCGGGTCGTGATCGCAACGCGTCGCGCAGTGCCTCGCCGTGGCGGGCGGGGACCGAACCGTCGTTGCCGCCCTGCACGACGAGCGTGCGCTGCGTCATGCTGCGCGCGAGCTCGAGCGGGTCCGTGGCGTCGACGTCGCGCATGTAGCGACGGCCTTCGTCGGGCATCGAGATCAGCGCGCCGATACCCATCCCGGGCCCATTCCCCAGCTCCGCGGGAATCGCCTCTCCGCGGCGAACGTGCTCGATCACCCTGTCCAGACGCGCGCGCACCTCGTCGATCTGCTCAGGCTCCAGCCCGAAGCCGATCTGCTCGCGCATGATGCCGAGGATGCCGACGGACGGACCCGCGAGCAGCACGACGCCGTCGAGCGATTCGCCGTGCGCGGAGACGGCGAGGCGGCTGGCGACGACGGAGCCCTCGCTGTGCCCTGCGGCGATCACGCGGCGCGGGCGGATACCCTGCTCATCGAGCGCGCGTCGCATCGCATCGAGCATCGCCGAAGCGATGATCAATCGTCCTTCCCAGGTTCGGATCGTCGCGGCGAGCTCCGCGTCGACCGGAACGCTCCCCGTGCCGGGGCCGAGCTTCGCGAAACGGAAGACGGCGTGGCCGAGCGCGGAGAGCTGATGCGCGAGATGGGCGTAGACGTGGGGGAAGGAATTCCACGTCGGGTAGTCGCCGTTGACGTCGCTGAACAGCGACCCCGGAATCAGGAGGACCGCGCTCTCGACGTTTTGCCCGAGAGGAGTCGGCAGCGTGAGGGCGGTCGGGATCTCCCAGCCGCTGACGCGAAGAGAAGAGAGGTGCTCGGAATAGGGAGGCATGCTCGCAGCGTAAGGGGTCACGCGGCGTCAGGTGCAAGAGGCACTAGCCGGCGCGAACCACCTTTTCCAGAATCGGAACCGCTTTCGATAGCGCCGAGCGTTCGCGTGCCGGAAGCTCGCGGAGGGAAGCGGCGAGCGAGGCGACGCGTCGGCGGCGGCCGTCGTGAAGGAGTTTGACGCCCTTCGCCGTCGCCTCGACGCGTGAGACGCGGCGGTCGACGGGATCGGCGACGCGGTCGACCAAGCCGGCGGCCTCGAGTTTGTCGACCAGACGCGTGATCGTCGGCGGACGCACCTGCTCGGCGTGGGCCAGCTCTCCAAGAGTGACGGGTCCGCCGAAGACGATCACCGAGAGCGCGGACAGCTGGGGCGCCGGCAGACCCGAGGCGTCGTCTTCTCGGCGCAGGCGCCGGAGGAGGTGAATCGCGGACGAGTGAAGGCGGTCGGCGAGGTCGTGCGTCGCGGCGGGGGAGGAGCCGGGCGGCCGAGGGCGGGCGCCGGAGGAGTGGCTGGACGAAGGCACCTTGTATTTAGCTCGGCTAAGTATTATGCTGGGTCGTTAGCTGAACTAACTAATCGCGCGAGCCGGCGGCCGGCAAGGCCGCGCGGCGATCAACCGGAGGGTTCGCCCATGCCCAACCTCGCCAAGTCTCGCATCGGCCAGATCGCCGTCGTCTGCAAGGACGTCCCGCGGGCGTCGGCTTTTTACCGCGACGTGCTCGGCCTGCCCCACCTGTTCGACGCCGGGGCGAACCTGTCGTTTTTCAATTGCGGTGGAACGCGGCTCATGCTGACGACCGCGGAGCGGCCGCAAGACGACCACCTCAGCTCGATTCTCTACTACTTCGTCGAGGACATCGAGGGAGTGCAGAGTGAGCTAGCGAACAAGGGCGTGCACTTCACCAACGCGCCGCACCTGATCGCGAAGATGCCGGACCACGACCTGTGGCTCTGTGAGTTCCACGACTCCGAAGGCAACGCCCTGGCGCTAATGGAAGAAAAGCGATAGGGCGTCGCTCACTTTCCGGCCAAACAGAGGCCGAGTTTGAACGGCGGCAGCCCCGCGTCCTCGCGGCGAAAATCGGCGTGCGCCGAGTCCTCCATCGGCGACAGCTCGATCTTTCCGCCGGCGCCGATCTTGAATTGCGTGCCGTAGATCTGCTTTCGTCCCCAGACGAGGCGTAGATGGTCCTCGAACGTCGCGACGTCGGCCGCGGCCGACTCGGCGGGGCCGGCCTCCATCATTCGGTGCAGCACGTTGCGCGCGAGGCCGGTGTCGCTCTGCGAAAGCAGATAAACGGCGTGCACGCCGGCCGCGCCGACGACGCTGCGCGTCGGCCACTTCGAGCCGCGCTGAGCGGCGAGCGCCTTGAGGCGCTCCGTCATCGCCGCGGCGCCGGAGCCGAGCGCCGGTTCCCTCCCCTCGACCTGAACGCCGAGTTGCACCGGCGCGGTCAACGACGCACCGAGTCCCGCGGCTTGCAGCAGCGCCGTGCGCAGCGTGTCGTCGCTCCAGTCGTGCTTCGAGTCGTCGAAGAACTCGGCCTGACGCTTCACCCACGCGTCGGATGGTTTCCAGTCGCACTTGGCGGCCGGCTTGGATTGCGCGTCCGCGACGAGCGGAGCGACGGCGAGCGCGACGAATGGCAGCAGGCGATTCATTTGGCCGTCGGCGTAACGGTGAAGTCGTCGAACTCGATCATGCTGTCCGTCTTCGACCACACGCCGATCTTCCCCGACACCGGCGCCGACAGCGTGTAGTCGTGCATCGGCTTGTCGTCGAGCCACGATTTGAGCGACGTGCCGTGCACGCTGATCCTGAGCGTGTGCCACGTCCCGAGCTCGAGTGGCGTGAGCGTCGGGGCGCGATTCACGAACTTCCGCACGCCGTTGTTGAACGTCCAGAGCACGACATTGTCTTCGGTGCCGTTGTAGCGAACGGTGAGATAGTCGCCGTTCGGCTTGACGTCGAAGAGAATGCCGGCGCAGCGGTCGAGCGTGCCGCCGATCATCTGGAAGCGGACGGAGATCTCGCCGTTCTCGAAGTTGTCGAGGCCCTTGTAGACGGCGATCGGATAGTACGCGAACGCCTTGATGCTCTCGATGAACTCTTCATTGCGCGCGCCGTAGAGCTCACGGGCCTTGTCGGCCAACCCGCCCGCCGGCTGCCCGCGTTTCCACACGCGCCCGTCGATGAAGAGCACCTTGTGGCCGGCGTCCTGCGACATCACCCAACTGCCGACCATCGGCGCGAACGACGCGGGCTCCTTCCCCACCGTCTCTTTCGCGAAGCTCACTCGCTTCGTCGCCGACGCATCCGCCGGTGCCTGGGCCGCCGCTACGCTCGCGACCAAAAGAAGCAACACACTCTTTGAAATCGTCGTTCGCATTCCCCGCTCCCGTCGAGAACCTGTCACGTCATCAGTCACTCAGAATCCAATATCGAAACCCTCAACCAACGACGGCGGTCGCGAGACCGCGCTGTTCGCGCCCTTTCGACGACGTCGCCCGCCACCACGCCAGCGCCACCACCAGCGGCCACGCGACGAAGAATATCCATGGCGCCGCCGCCACCGTCTTCGCAAGTGGGTATCCGCGATACGCGGGTTCCTCCGCCGCCGTTGGCGCCGCGATGCCCGCGAGCCTGTACACCGTCTCGAGCACGATCGGTTCCGTGCTCGATCGGTTCATCTCCTTTTTGCCTCCAAGCTCGTACCACACTTCGCCGTAGTGGCTGTTCGATCCCTCGAACAACCCGCTCCGGCTCCGCGCCGCGTATACAACGGTCACCGACTTCATCGTGCGCCGGAGCTTCGCCAGCACCCCGCGATCGAGATCCGTGAGACGCGGATCCTCGGCGGCGAGATGAACGGTGACCTCGAGCGGCGCGTCGATGCGACGCAGCGCAGCTTCGTCGGCCCGCGAGAATGAATTGCGGCGATCCTCGCTCACGTCGCGGTCCGCGCGAACTTGCGCGAAGACAACGCACGCGAGCGTCGCCGCGATCAGCGCGGCCGAGACACCCGCTACGCGGCGCGGCATGTGGCGTCCTTCACGCAGCCACGCCGCCGCGACGCCGAGCCCCGCGAGACCGATCGTCGTGAGGATGAGAACCGTGGACACGCGCAGATCGCCGTGCTCGAACGACGCCAGCGCGGATGTCGGCGTGTACTGCGCGATCGCGGCGATCGTTCCGCCGCGCGCCGCCGCGACGTAGTCCAGGGCCCACGTCCCGATCGTCACGGTGAGCGCGATGATCGCCGCGCTGGCCGCGCTCGCCGCGAGCGCGCCGGCCGCCGCGCCGATGCCGATGGCGAGAACTCCACGCAACAGGTAGCCCAAGACGACCGTCGACGTCTCCGGCGCGTACAGATGGCCGCCGATCGCCGTCCACGCCGCGAGCGCCACGCCGCCGGCCAACAACGAAGCGCCCCACGCGACGAGCAGCACGAGGCCCTTCGCGACGATCGACGCGCCGAATCGAGTCGGCGCCTGGAGCATCAACGCCAGCGCGCCGCTCTGCTTTTCCACCGCCACGAGTCGAATCACCACGAACGGAAACAGGAGCGTCGCCGCGAGATCGTAGGCGCCGAGCGTGGGAACGACGATTCCTTCGAGAGGACTCAACCCTTGCGAGAGCGCCGACGGCCCGCCGCCGATGCCGCTCGCCTCGGCGTAGAGCTCGGAGGCGGACATGATCGAGTGGCCGACGAGCGCGCCGGTCACGATGAGAAGCAGCCAGAACGCGCGCGACGCCGCGAGCTCGCGAAACTCCTTCTCGAGCAACCAGCGCCACTCCCTACGTGAGGGCAAGGAACACCTCCTCGAGCCCCGCACGCTCGGCCCCACCCGCTGCCAGCCCGGCGCGCGCGCGCAGCTCATCGAGAGTTCCCTCTCCAGCGACGCGCCCGGCGCTCAACAGCACGAAGCGGTCGCACACACGCTCGGCGTCGCCGAGCTGGTGGATCGACAGGAACAGCGTGCGGTGCTTCGCGTGCGCGCGCAGCACCGCCATCACGTCGCGCGTTTGCCTGAGATCGAGCCCGTCGAAGGGCTCGTCGAGCATGAGCAGCGGATGCGGCGTCAGCAAGCCGATCGCCAGCACGACGCGGCGATGCTCGCCCTTGGACAGTTCACGAAGTCGCGCGCCGGCAAGCGGCGCGAGCCCGAGCGACGACGACACGGCTTCGACCGAGTCGCGCGACGCGCCGTGCACGCCGGCGATGAAGCGCAGCGTCCACGCGACCGACTGGTCCGCCCATGGGCGAACGCCGTCCGGAACGAAAAAGAGAAGACGCTTGCGATCGTCCGGCGAGACGCGGGTCGCATCCCGCTCCACGCTGCCCAGCGTGGCGGGCGCGAGGCCGGCGAAGCACTGAAAGAGCGTCGTCTTGCCGGAGCCGTTCGGCCCGATCAGCCCCAGGATCTCTCCACGGCGAATGGAGAAGCCGGCGCCGCGAAGCGCCCAGAAGTCTCCGAACCGCTTCGAGAGGTTGTCGACCGTGATGGCGTCGAAAGCGCTCTCTCCCGCTCGCGGGTCGGCGATTTGGACCGGGGCGGGCGCGGATGACATGGCCGCGAATTCTCGCCCGCGACGCGGCGCCGTGCAATGGCGCCATGCGAAATCGATGTTCATCGGCGGCGCACTGGCCGCGCCGCGTGTCAGGAGCGTAGCTTCGCTGTCATGCGGATTCTCCTGGCCGAGGACGACCGGCAACTCCGACTCTCGATCGCGCGCGGTCTTCGCGAGGCGTCGTACGCCGTCGACCAGGCGGGCACGGGAATCCAGGCGCTCTCGCTCGCGTCGGCGAATCAGTACGACGCGCTGATTCTCGACGTGCTGCTGCCCGGAAAGAGCGGCGTCGACGTCTGCTCCGAGCTTCGCCGCGGCGGGAGCGCCGTTCCCATTCTCATCCTCACGGCGCTGGACGGCGTGGACAGCCGCATCGAGGGACTCGACGCGGGCGCCGACGACTACCTCACCAAGCCGTTCGACTTCGGCGAGCTCCTCGCCCGTTTACGGGCCCTGACTCGCCGTCGCGGTCCCGTCGCGTCGGCCACGGTCGAGGTGGGCGATCTCGTGATCGACACGCTCCGGCGGAGCGTTCGCCGAAATCAGCGCGAGATCGCGCTCACGGGAAAGGAGTTCGCGTTCCTGCTCCACCTGGCGCGTAACGCGGGTCGGGTGATCGACCGCGCCGAATTGATGGAGCACGTCTGGGACGACGCGCAAAACACGTACTCGAACATCATCGACGTCTACGCGAGCCGCCTGCGCCGAAAGATCGACGACGGCGAGAAAGTCGCGTTGTTCAAGACGATTCGAGGAACGGGATTCATGCTGGACGCGCCGGCGTCCCCGCGACGAACGGCACCGGTCGCGTTGGGCCGCGCCAGATCGTCGCGCGAACGCGGCTAGCGAACGAGCGAGATCGTGGCCTTCACTCCCTGGCCCTCGACACTTCGCGCGCGTCTCACGCTCTGGTACACGGCGCTCCTCGGCGTCCCGCTCATTGCGCTCGCGTTGGGGTTTTATCTGCTGTTCGCCCGAATGCTGCACAACCGGACGGATCAATTCATCGGCGACGCCCTCACCGCGTTCGCTCGGGAGCTGGTCGCCGAGCGACGCGCGGCGCTATCGCCGGTCGCCGCGATTCGGACGACGGTGAGCGAGGTGCGATTCCACGACCTGCGAATCGCTGTGCTCGACAGCGTCGGCGCGGTCGTCGCCGCCTCGCCGGAGACCGACGTCGATTTGAGCGAGGACCCCGACCGCGGCGCCGACGGCGTGCGGCGCGACGCGCTGAGCGAACGCGTGGCCGACGCGATTCGCGGCCGCGCGGGGAACGAGCCGGTGTCGGCCACCGTCACGACAGCGCACGGCGACTATCTGGTGAGCGGCCGGACGCTCACGATCGACGGCGACCGCTTCGTGCTGACCGGCGCCTACGCGTTGCGCGACACACAGGCGCTGCTCGAGCGCGTGCGCGAGATTCTCGTCCTCGCTGTGCCGTTGCTCCTCGTCGGCGCGATCACCGGCGGCTATTTCCTCGCGACGAGGAATCTCGTGCCGCTCTCGGCGATGGCGACGCGTGCCGCTGAGATCAGTGCGGCGAACCTCCAGGATCGTCTGCCCGTCGCGGGCGGCGAGGAGCTCGCCGGGCTGGCGCGCGTGGTGAACGGCCTCCTCGATCGCCTCGAGGCGTCGTTCGCCCAGCAGCAGCGATTCATGGCCGACGCGTCGCACGAGCTTCGCACGCCCGCGGCCATCGTGCGCACCGAGGCCGACGTCACGCTGGCCCAGCCCCGACGCTCGGAGGCGGACTACCGCGCGTCGCTCGGCGTGGTGCAGAGCGCCGCGCGCCGAATGACACGCATCGTCGAGGACCTCCTTCTGCTCGCGCGCGCCGACACGGGCGTCGCGATCGAGCACCGTGAACACGTCTATCTCGAGGAGATCGTCCACGACGTCGCTCGCGGCGTGCGAATGCTCGCCGAAAGCCGGCGTGTGCGAATCGAGGTTGGGACGGTCGTCGACGCGCCCATCTATGCCGACGCCGACCTGGTCGGGCGTCTCCTGCTCAACTTGTTGGACAACGCGATCAAACACTCGCCCGAAGGGAGCGCGGTCCGGGTCGAGATGGCGCGGGCGGACGGCGCGTGCAGCGTTCAGGTCATTGACGCAGGAAGCGGCATTCCAGCCGAGTCGCAGTCGCGGGTGTTCGAGCGGTTCTTTCGCGCCGACGACTCGCGGTCGACCGGTGACCACCGGGCCTCGGCCGATTCCGATGTCTCGTCGGCGAGCGGCGCCGGGTTGGGACTGGCCATCGCGCGTCGCATCGCGGAACTCCATGCCGGCCGCCTCGATCTGGTCGAATCGCGACCTGGGTACACGGAATTTCGCCTCTCGCTGCCGCTCGATTCGGCGGCGCCGCTCGAAGGCTGAGACCGCCCTTGCCGGGCCCCCACCCCGGGCGTAGAATGGCGTTCATGAATTATTCATGATTCGCCCTGATGGTTGCTGTTTAACCGCCGTCGCGCGCAAGGGCGCGAGGCCTAAGAGATCGCCAACCCGAGACGCTCCAAGCAGCGAGATACGCATGCTCAGCAGATTTTCCAGCAGACCATGGTTCCGCAACTCACTCAGAGCGGCCGTCGCCGTCGCACTCGGCGGATCGAGTCTGGCCGCCCAGGGCACGATCCGCGGAACGGTCACCCGCGCCGATACGCACTCGCCGATCGCCGGCGCCAGTGTGAGCATCGCCAACCCGCAGCGGGTCGCGACGACCGACCCCAAAGGCGTGTACGTCCTGCGCGATCTGCCCGCCGGCACCTACGTCGTCACCACGACGGCCATCGGACGGGCGCCGGATAGCGGCTCGGTAGTCGTCCCGTCGAGCGGCACGGTCTCTCACGAGGTGTCGCTCAAGGAAGGCTCGCTCCTGCTCTCGAGCGTGATCGTTTCGGCCACGAAAACGGCGGTCGAGGCGAGCAAGGTCACCTCGACGGTGAACGTGCTCACGCCGGAACAGGTGCGTCAGTCGCCGGCGCGCGAAAGCCAGGACCTGCTGCGCGAGATTCCGGCGGTCGAGCTCCCGCGCACGAGCAGTCTCGTCGGCGGCACCGCGCAGATCGTCTCGATCCGCGGCGTGGACGAAGGACGGACGGCCGTTCTCTTCGACGGGATTCCGGTGAACGACGCCTGGGGCGAGTGGATCGACTGGGGTCGTGTGCCGAAGGGAATGCTCGATCACGTCGAGGTGCTCGAGGGCGGAACGTCGAACCTGTACGGCAACGGCGCGATGGGCGGCGTGATCTCGTTCTTCGGCCGGCCGATGTCGCCGGGGTCGATGGATCTGCAGGTCGACGGCGGCAGCCGTTCCGGACGGCACGCGTTCGCGGCCGCCGGCGTGCCGCTCGCGTCGGGATTCAGCGTCGACGCCAATGGCGATTATCAGGAAGGCGGCGGCTATAAGCTCATCGGCCAGAATGGTGCGATCGGCCCGGTCGACGTCGCGTCGACGTCTATCACGCGCAACGCGTACGCGCGGCTGAACTACTCGCCGTCGTCGGAGTGGAGCGCGTTTGCCACCGGTCATTTCTTCGGCGATTCGCGCGGACTCGGCACGCCGTTGAGCGTGGGCAATCGCGACCAGCGCGACGTCGATTTCGGTCTCAACGGACAAGGCGTCGGCGGCGGCACGCTGGCGATTCGCGGCTGGGATGGCCGGCAGATCGAGAACCAGCGTGCGAGCGCGATTCGCTCGGCGACGCTGCGCAACGCTGAAGACTCGAGCTCGAACGCGCAGCTCCCGAGCCATGATTGGGGCGCGTCGGCGCTCTGGACGCGCACGGGAGTGATCGGCCTCGAGTCGTTCAGCGCGGGCGCCGACTATCGCCACTATCAAGGCGATTACAACGAGATCGACTACAACACGACGGGGTGCCCCAGCGCGACCTGCGGCACGATCGCGCGGCAGATCTCGTCCGGCGGCAACCAGAGTCTGAGCGGCGCGTTCCTGCAGGCGATCGCCGCGCCGATCTCACCGCTCCGCATCGAGCTGAGCGGACGCGTCGACCAGTGGAACAACGACGACGGACATTCGTTCCTCACCGGCGGCACGCAGACGACGTACGAAGACCGGTCGAAGACGGCGTTCTCGCCGCGCCTCGGCGCGCGCTACCAGATCACGTCTTCGTTCTCGCTGCACGGCGCCGTCTACAAGGCGTTCCGCGCACCGAACCTCGCCGAGCTCTATCGCAAGCAGGTGTCGGCGACGTCGATCACCGTGCCGAATCCGGACCTCAGCGCCGAAACGGCGCTCGGGCGCGAAGTCGGCTTCGACTGGCAGCCGGTCGATTGGATTCAGGCGAAGGGCACGTACTACGTCGCCGAGTACAACGACTTCAACGTTCCTGTGACGCTGACGGCCAACAAGCCGGCGGAGTGCGGCACCATCGCCACCTGCCGCATTCGACAGAACGTGAACGCGGAGCGGAGCCAAGGCGGCGAGGCGTACATCGCGCTGCGTCCGATCCACGAGCTCTACGTCAGCGGTGGTGTCAGCTACGACGACGACCGGCAGCAGAGCGGACTGCCCGCGACCGCGACCGACGCGACGAAGCCGCACATCAACCGTGTGCCGTCGCCGCGCCAGACCATCCGCGCGACGTACAGCTCGAGCCAAGCGGGCGACTGGACGTTGATGTGGCGCCACGAAGGGCGCACGACGACACTCGGCGGCATCGGCCTCGCGCCGTTCACCGTGGTGGACGCCAACGTTCAACGCGAGCTGATCCCCGGTCTACGCGGCTTCGTCTCCGTCGAGAACATCGGCGACGTGAAGTACCAGGTGAACATCGCGGGCGCCGGAACGACGGCGAATCCGTTCGTGTATTCGATCGGCTTGCCGAGAACCGTCAGGGCCGGCATCGAGGCGTTCCGCTGGTAACAGCGTGAAAGACCGCGGCTGAGCAGGTCGGAGCTTTTGAGCAGGGACCCCGCGACACTAGGTGCGGGGTCCTTTGCTTTGCTGAGCTCCGTGTGGCGGAGCGAGCTACAAATACCGCCGCCAAAATTCAACGCAGATGACGCAGAAAAAAAACAATCCCGCAGATGAACGACGCGGAGATTTTTCTTAGGCGTCATCTGCGGAATCGCTTTTCAAGGTCAGCGGCATCTGCGTTGAATTTTTCTGCCCCAGCTGGAGCGCAACCGTCTCGCGCGGGCCTGGGCGTCCAGTGCCTGAGACCGGAGACCGGTGACCGGTGACCGGAGACCTTCACTCCCTGGCCAGCTCCAAGAACTGCGTCAGCGCGCGATGCGTCAGCCCCCACACCACGAACTGACCATACCGAAACACTTCCACCTCTCTCGAACCGACGCCGCGAATCGGCACGGAGGCTCGGCCCCATGACGGGCCGTGGAGAAACGCCGAGAGCGGAACCCAGAACGATTCGGCGACTTCGTCGCTTGGCGTGGTCACCGCGTCGCGGCTGACGATCGCGATGAAAGGGCGGATGACGAGTGGTGGAAGCGCCGACGTGCGCGGCGCGACGTCGTCGAGCGCGCCGAGGATGCGACCGTCGCGCGCGAGATCGACGCCGGTCTCCTCGAGCGTCTCGCGCATCGCTGTGTGCGCAAGGTCGACGTCGCCGGGATCCATCCGGCCGCCGGGACACGCGATGTGGCCGCTCCACGGATCGCCCTCGAACTCGGCGCGCCGGATCATGAGGAGCTCCGGCTCGCCGTCCGCGGACGGTCGCAGCGTCAGCGCGATAGCCGCGTAGCGTTCGTTGCCCGTCGCCTGCACCGCCAGCGGTGTACGCTCGGCGATGCGGCGCGCTATGCGCGCGACGTCAGGACGTTCGAGAAACTCGTCCAGCGATGACACTGGTCATTCCACCTCGCCGCCGGCGTCAGCCCAGCCGCGAATGCCCCCGGACATCGACGCGACGGTCGAGTAGCCCATGGTCTGCAGCGTATCCGCCGCCAGCGTCGAGCGGCTGCCCGAGGAGCAGTAGAGGACGACGTTGGCCTCGCGAGGAACCTGAGCTTCGACGCGGCTCTCGAGATGGCTGCGCGGGACGTGAACGGAGCCGGGAATCTTGGCCGCGTTCACCTCGTGGATCTCTCGAATGTCCACGAGCACGACGTTCTCGCCGCGACTCTGCATGTCGAGCACCTGACGCGGCGTAACCTCGTGGGTGCGCGCCTTCGCTTCGGCCAGGATCTGCGGATACGTCTTCATCGTCGGGCGTGACCTATCGTTCGACTACTATGGTTCGTTGATCCGCGTCGAGCACGGCGGTCGCGCCAAGCGGAAGCGTGAATTGATCGTCGACGTGACCAAACGGCGCGTTGGCGATGCACGGCACGCGGCAGCGGTCGGCGACCTCCTGCAATATGCGCTCGAGGGGTAGCGACTGTTCGGCGCCGGTCGTGTCCGGCGGAATTTCAGTGAACCGTCCGAAGACGATTCCGGCGCACTTCGCCAGCGCGCCGGACAGCGCGAGCTGCGTGAGCATGCGATCGATGCGATAGACTGCTTCGTTCACGTCCTCGAGCACGAGGATCGCGCCGTCGAGATTCACCGCGTACGGCGTCCCGGCGAGCGAAGCGACGAGCGCCAGGTTTCCTCCGGCCAGCCGGCCCCGCGCACAACCCGCGCGCACCGTGACGGCGTCGTCGTGTCGCACGACATACGGCGTCTGGCCCGACGACACCGCCGCGCGCAATGAGTCGCGCGTCAGGCCCGTGAGCGCGGCCCTCGCCGTCGGACCGTGATACGTGACGAGATCCGCCCGAGCGCCGATCGCCGAGTGCAGCGCGGTGATGTCCGAATAGCCGATCAACGCCTTCGGTTTCCACCGCCACACGTCGTAGTCGATCGCGTCGAGCAGTCGCATCGCGCCGTAGCCGCCGCGAATGCACCACACGCCGTCGATCGAGTCGTTAGCCGCCGCGGCGGCGAAGTCGGCCAAACGATTCGCGTCGCTGCCGGCGAAATAACCGTCGCGCTCGAGGACGTGCGCACCGGGCACAGGTTCCCACCCGAACGCGCGCGTGTTCTCGATGGCGCGCTCGAGATCGGCGGCGCCACGCAGCGGGCCCGAGGGTGCGACGAGCGCAACGCGCGCGCCCGCGCCGAGAAGTGGAGGAAAACGCATCGCACGGACGTACGCATGCACGGACGAACTCGTCAACTCGTGGACGGTCTCGTCATTCGATGTCTTTGGTCGTATGTGGCACCCTTGGTGCGTGACTGAGGTCACCCGCCGGGCGCATCCGTGCCCGGCATGGACTTCAAGATCGGAGGAAGGACCATGGCGGACCGCGAAAACGATCGCAGTAATCTTGGCGACAACGATCCAAATGATCCGAGCAAGTCAAAGGGCTCAGGGAGTTCGGGTGGCTCGAGTCAGAATCCATCGGGCGGTTCGAAGCAGGGCGGCGGAATGAGTGGAACGCCGGGCAGTGGCAGCGGCAGCGGCGGTGGAATGGGCGGCACGGGGGGCACAGGCGGCTCCGGCGGCTCACAGCCGGGCAAGAACCCGTCGCAGCAAGGCACAGGTGGCTCGACGCAGAAGCCGGGCACTGGAAACCCCGGCACGGGAAACCCGAGCAACAGGTAGGTTGGCGTACTGATTGGATCGTCTGTCCGGTCCTTGCGGGCCGCGAGCGGTCGCCACCGCTCGCGGCCCCTTTTTTGTCCGCCTTCCAACCGGTTCGTCGTGCGTAGTTCGCGGCGGTATGTTCTGCGCGTGTCCCTCTCTACGCGCGTACTCGTGGCGCTCGGCGCCGGAATCGCGGCAGGCATCGCGCTCAGTCTCGTCGACGCCGGCGTGTCGCGCGCTGTCGTCGCCGTTGTCGAGCCGTTCGGAACTCTGTTCGTGAACGCGATTCGCATGACGGTCGTGCCGCTCGTCGTGTCGAGCCTCATCGTAGGCGTCGCGTCGACCGAGGACCGCGCGATGCTCGCGCGCGTCGGCGGTCGCGGGATTCTCGTGTTCGTGGTCCTGCTCACGCTCTCCGGCGTACTCGCCGCGCTCGTGACGCCGCCGCTGATGTCGAACCTTCAGCTCGATCCGGCCGCGGTGGCCCAGGTGCGCGCGGCGTCGCCGTCGGCGAGCACCATCGCGGCGGGCGCGGCATCGATTCAGGGTCCGGCCGCATGGCTCGTATCGCTGGTACCGTCGAACGCGATCGCCGCGGCGGCGGACGGCGCGATGCTGCCGCTGATCATCTTCGCGCTTGCGCTCGGTCTCGCGCTCGGTGCCGTCGAAGTGAGCGCGCGGAGCGAGGTCGTGCTGTTCTTTCGCGCGATCACCGAGTCGATGCTGACGCTCGTGCGATGGCTGCTCGTCGTCGCGCCGCTCGGCGTCTTCGCGCTGGCGCTGCCGCTCGTCGCGCGGCTTGGACTCGGCGCTGTCGGCGCACTCGCGGTCTATGTGATCCTCGTATCGGCGGCGGCGGTCGGACTGATCGTCTTTGTGCTGATACCGGCGGCCACACTGGCCGGCCGCGTCCCCGCGCGAGAGTTCATCCGCGCCGCGTTGCCCGCGCAGGCAGTCGCGTTCTCCTCGCGGTCGTCGCTCGCCGCGCTCCCCGCGCTGATCGACTCGGCGCGAACACGGCTCGGGATGTCCGACGAGATCACCGGGTTCTTCCTGCCGTTCGCGACGGCGATGTTCCGCATCGCCGCACCATTCAGCATGACGGCGGGCGCGGTGTTCGTCGCGCGCCTCTACGGCATCACGATGTCGCCCGCGCAGCTCGGCACCGTCCTCGTGACGGCGGTGCTCACGAGCTTCAGCGCGCCGGGAATTCCGGGGGGCTCGATCATCGTCATGGTTCCCGTGCTGACCAGCATCGGCCTGCCCATCGAAGGACTGGGCATCCTGCTCGGCGTCGACACCATTCCCGACATCTTCCGCACGACGGCCAACGTGACCGGCCAGCTCACCGCGGCGACGATCGTCGCGCGGCGCGCGGCGCCCGCACGCGAGGCCGCACTGGCGTCTTGAGCGCGTTCACGACCGGCCTGCTCTGGTCGCTGCCGTGGATCGTCCCTCCGATCGCGGTGATCATCCGCTCGCTCAAATCCCGCTCGCTCGACGACACACAGGAGACTGTCGGCCCCAACGCGCCGCTCGTCTCGGTGATTATCCCCGCACGCAACGAAGCGCGCAACATCGAACGGTGCGTTCGCTCGGTGCTATCGACGACCTACCCAAACCTCGAGGTCATCGTCGTCGACGACCACTCGAGCGACGGCACCGGTGATATCGCGCGGCGGATCGCGGCCGGCGACCAGCGTCTCGCAGTGATTCCCGCGCCCGACCTGCCGCCCGGCTGGTTCGGCAAGCAGTGGGCGTGCGCGAGCGGCGCGCTCGTCGCGAGCGGATCGCTGCTGTGCTTCACCGACGCCGACACGACGCACGCGCCGGACCTGCTCCCGCGCGCCGTCAATGAGATGCGAGCCCGCCGCGTCGACCTGCTCACCGTCGCCGGCGCGCAGGAGATGCACGGATTCTGGGAGAGAATCATCCAGCCGCAGCTCTTCGCGCTCCTCTCCGTGCGCTACGGCGGCACTGAGCATGTCAGCCGCGCGAAGCGGCCGACCGACGCGATCGCCAACGGCCAGTTCATTCTGGTGCGGCGTGGCACCTACGCCGCGATGGGCGGTCACGCGCTCGTTCGCGACCTGGTCGCTGAAGACATGGCCATGGCGCAAGAGTGGGTGCGCGGCGGACGGCACATGGCTCTGCTCATGGGACGCGACCAGCTCTCGACGCACATGTATTCCGGCTACCGCGAGCTGGTGTCGGGCTGGCGGAAAAACATCTACGCCGGCGGACGTCACGCCGCGCTCGGCGGCCGCATCGGGCGCGCGCTCTATCCGATGATCTTGCCGTTGATGCCGCTCGTCGCGCTCGCGCCGCCGGTCGCTCTTCTCCTCTGCGCGGCTGGGCTTCTTTCCGGCGGGTGGCTCGCATGGTCGGCGATCGTGTACGCGGCGAGCGTCGTGTACTGGGCGTTGCTCTACACGTGGCTCAGGCAGCCGGTGTGGTACGCGCTGCTCTATCCGCTCGGGTCGATCGTGCTGCTGATCATCGCCGGCGGGGCCGTGCGTCGCGGACGGAACGTGGAGTGGAAGGCGCGCGAGTACGTCGCGCGCTGACGCCGCAATCGAATTGAGGGGATCCGCAATGGCGTGATCGCGGAGCAGCGCGCGTCGACCGCTAGTGTCGCCGCGTGCCCGTCGCGTCCCTTCACGCCGCCGCCGAGTTGCTGTCCTCGGCCGACTCCGCGACCGGGCTCGCGGCGATCGCGCGTTCGATTGGTTGCGACGGCGATCCCTCGCCACTCGACCTGGAGACCCGGCGCGCGCTCGGACTCGACGACGCCGTTCTCGACGCGAGCGTGGCGACGGGCCGCGGGGCGTTGCGCGCACTTCTGCTCACGGTGCGCGACGATGCCTCGATCCGCGAAGTGCTTCCCCGCTTCGCCGCTCGCCTCGCCACCCGCGCGGCGCACGCATTGTGGGTGATCGTCGCGACGCAACGCTCGCGCGGCGAGGTGGCGATCGCCGCGTGGTCAGCCGACCGGCGGCCGCCGCGCGTCGCTGCCGTCGTCGTCGACCGGCGCCATCCGGTGGACAGCGACGCCGAGACGCTGCGCGCGCTGTCGGTAGCCGGCGGCGAACGGGACGTGCTCACGCACATGCGCTGGGTCGAGATCCTGGGGCGCGACTCGCTCACGGCGCGTTTTTATCGGGCGCTGGAGCGCGCTGTGTCGGCGATCGCGAGCTCGTCACCCGTGGGGACGCCCGCGCAGCGGCACGAAGCGGCGCTGCTCGACGCATCGCGGCTCGTTTTCCTCGCATTCCTCGAGGCAAAGGGCTGGCTGGACGGCGATCGCGGATTCCTCGTCCGACACTTCGATCGATGCGCGGCGAACGGCGGACGCTTTCGCGATCGCGTGCTCCGTCCACTGTTCTTCGGCACGCTCAACACGCCGTTCGGCCGGCGCGCACGAACGGCGCGTGCGTTCGGTCGCGTGCCGTTTCTGAACGGCGGTCTCTTCGCGAGGAGCTCGGTCGAGCGCGCGCTCGGCGTCCTGTCTTTCTCCGATGACGCGTACGGCGCGCTGCTCTTCGACGTCTTCGGCCAATACCGCTTCACCGCGCGCGAGGAAACGTCTACGTGGACGGAGGCGGCCGTCGACCCCGAGATGCTCGGCCGGGCGTTCGAGTCGCTCATGGCTCCCGCGGACCGTCGTCGCACCGGCGCGTTCTTCACTCCCTTCTCTCTCGTCGAACGCGTCTCGACGTCGGCGCTCGCGGCGGCATTGGGAGACGACGGCGCGCGCGCTCTCGCCGGAGAGCCGCTTCCGGCGGCCCGCGCCCGCTCACTCCTCGAGTCGGTCGAGCGGCTCACCGTGCTCGACCCGGCGTGCGGATCGGGCGCGTTTCTCGTGCACGCGCTCGAGCGGATCGCGTCGCTGCGCGCGACGCTCGGCGACGGCCGCGACCTCAGCACCATTCGTCGCGACGTGCTGACGCGCTCGATCTTCGGCGTGGACGTCAACCCGACTGCGGTCTGGCTGTGCGAGCTTCGCCTCTGGCTGTCGGTGGTGATCGAGAGCGAGGTACAGGATCCGCTCGCCGTGACGCCGCTGCCGAATCTCGACCGAAACGTTCGCGCGGGTGACGCGCTCGCCGGCCGCGCGTTCGGGTCGCCCGAGATCGTTCGTCGCGACGGCAAGCAACTGCGTGGACTTCGCGAGCGTTACGCTCGCGCGACGGGACGTCGCAAGGCGACCTGCCTGCGCCAGCTCGAGCGCGCCGAGCGCGCGTACGCTGTCGCGTCGATCGGCGACGAGTTGCGCGCCGTCGCGGCGAAACGGCGCGACGTACTCGTCGCGCGGCGTGGACGCGACTTGTTCGGTGATCGCTACCAACCGTCTCGGGACGAGCGACAGGCCGCAGCCGAGTTGCGATCGACCGCTCGGTCGCTTCGCGCATTGCGTCGCCGGATCCTCGACGGAGGCGCACTTCCGTTCGGCTTCTCCACGCATTTCCCCGACGTCGCGGCGCGCGGCGGATTTGAAGTCGTCGTCGGCAACCCACCGTGGGTGCGCGTTCATCGCATTCCGGAGTCGCAGCGAAGGGTGTATCGGCGCGAGTACGCCGTGGCGAGAGCAGCGGCCTGGGAGCCCGGCGCGAACGCCGCGGGGGCCGGACGCGGATTCGCGGCGCAGGTCGATGTCGCGGCGCTGTTCGTCGAACGATCGCTCGAGCTTCTGGCTCCCGGCGGAACGATGGCGCTTCTTCTGCCCGTGAAGCTCTGGCGGTCGCTTGCAGGCGGAGGCGTACGGCGATTGCTCACGGATCGGTCGCAGCTCGTCTGCGTCGAGGACCACGGGCGTGCTTCCGGTGCTTTCGACGCCGCCGTCTATCCGTCGTTGATCGTCGCGCGCCACCTCGCGAGCGACGTGCGCGCCCGCGACGCGCTCGTCGAGACGTCAGTACACGAGACCGCCTCGTGCGGAGTCGCGTGGCGAGTCCCTGCCGAACAGCTCCCGTTCGACGCCAGCCGCGGCGCGCCGTGGATCCTGCTCCCGCCCGACGCGCGGCGCGGCTTCGACCGGCTGCGAGAGCTTGGCAGACCGCTCGGCGAATCGGACCTCGGGCGTCCTCGACTCGGCGTGAAGTGCGGGTGCAACGCCGCGTTCGTCGTCGAGATCCTCGGCTCGGACGACGACCTCGTCGAAGTGCTGACGATGGATCGCCGGCGCGTCGCGATCGAACGTTGCATGGTGCGCCCGCTCTTGAAAGGCGAAGCACTGAGACGATGGGTCGTGCCGCAATCCGCCGACGCGATCATCTGGACGCACGATGCCGCCGGCCCACAGCGCTCGCTGCCGACGCGCGCGGCGCGCTGGATGTCCGGATGGCGCCGCCGCCTGGCGGCGCGCGCCGACGCCCGCCACGAGACACGCTGGTGGTCGCTCTTTCGCACGGAGGCGGCGGCGAACGACCGCGCTCGCGTGGTCTGGGGCGACGTCGGGCGCGAGCCGCGCGCCTCGGTGCTGCTCGCCGGCGACCCACGCGTGCCGCTCAACACGTGCTATGTCGCGCGCTGCCGCGACGCGCGCGACGCCTTTGCGTTGGCCGCATTGCTCAACGGGCCGCTCGCTCGTGCGTGGCTCGACTCGCTGGCGGAACCCGCGCGCGGCGGATACCGACGATATCTGGGCTGGACGATGTCGCTGCTTCCAGTGCCGACCGATTGGCAACGCGCGCGCGACATCCTCGCGCCGCTCGGCGAGGCCGGCGCGCGCGGCGAGGCGCCGAGCGATGAGGAATTGCTGGATGCGTCGCTCGCCGCGTACGACGCGGACCGGCGGGACTTCGCTGCGATGGTCGCGTGGGCCGTCACGTGAGCGGCTTTCGACGCGTGTCCGCAAACGACCTGCGACGGATCATCGCGACGACCATCCTCGGCGAAGGCACGACGATCGCGTCGGATACGTTGGCGGGAATTGAGCTGCGACCGCATCAGGTAGACGCGGCCGAGCGCCTCGTCACGACAGTCGAACGTCACGGCGGAGCAATGCTTGCCGAAGCGGTCGGCGTCGGCAAGACGTACACCGCGCTGGCCGCGGGCGTCCGACTGGGCGCAACGCGCGTCGTCGTCGCGGCTCCCGCGTCGCTCCGTGATATGTGGACCGCGGCGATGCGCGAGTGCGGGCTCGACGCCGTTCTCCTCACGCACGAGGCGCTGAGCCGGGGAGCCGTGCCGGAGATCGACCCGGACTTGGTGATCGTCGATGAATCTCATCGCGTTCGGAATCCGGCGACTCGGCGATACGCATCGGTGGCCGCGCTCTGCGCCCGTTCGCGCGTTCTGCTCGTGACCGCGACACCGGTTCAAAACGCTCGTGCCGACCTCGCGGCGCAGCTCGCGCTGTACCTGGGCCGTGCTGCATGGTCGCTCACCGACACGGAGATCGCCGCGCACGTCGTTCGCGGCGCGCGTGGGGGCGCCGGTGGCGGCTCACTAGAGATGCCGCGCCTCTCCGGGCCGCACGTCGTTTCGCTCAAAGCGGACGACGACTGCGTCGATGACTTGCTCGCGTTGCCGCCACCCATTCCGGCGAGAGATGAATCCACGGCCGTGGCACTGCTCCTCTACGTCCTCGCCCACCAATGGACGTCGAGCCGGCGGGCGTTGGTCGCGGCGCTCGAACGGCGCCTGGCTCGCGGCGTGGCGCTCATCAGCGCGCTCGAGACGGGGCGGCATCCGAGCCGCGCCGAGCTGGCCGCTTGGACCTGGTCGGGCGAGGCCGTGCAGCTCGCGTTTCCGGAAATCATCGCCGGGGTCGCTGCCTCCGAGGACGACAACGGCGGCGACCTTCTCTTCGCGGTACAGGCGCACCAACGCGCGGTGAAATCGTTACTCGAACGCCTTCGCCGGACGGCGAATCCCGATGACGATCGCGCTGCGGCGATCCGCGAAATCAGGCACCGGCACGGCGGCGAGCGGATCATCGCGTTCTGTCACTACGCGGAGACTGTTCGCGCGCTCTGGTCGGCGCTTGGCCGCGACGCCGGCGTCGCCGCGCTCACCGCCTCGGGAGCGCGTGTAGCCGGCGGACGCGTGAGCCGCGCGTCGGTCCTCGAGCAGTTCGCGCCGCGCGGTGCCGCCGGCCGCGAGACGCCGCGCGCCGAGCGCATCGACTTGCTCATCACCACCGACGTGTTGAGCGAAGGGCTGAATCTCCAGGAAGCGTCCGTGGTCGTACACCTCGACTACCCGTGGAACCCTGCGCGGCTCGATCAACGCGTCGGACGCGTGCGTCGACTCGGCTCGCGCCATGACATCGTCACCGTGTACGCGCTGGCTCCCCCGGCGTCCGCCGAACGCTTGCTGCGCATCGACGAGCGGCTGCGCGACAAGCTCCGCGTCGCACAGCGAACGATCGGCGTGGCCGGGCACATTCTTCCGTCGCTCGTTCCTCTTATCGAGGGTCGCAGCGCAGCCGAAGCAGCCAGCGATGTCCGGGAACGGCTTCGTTCGTGGATCGACGGCGGCGCGACGCAGGCGACCCGCGATGACGCCTGCTCGATACCGATGGTCGCCGCGGTCGCGAGCAGCATCGATGGCGCGATCGCGCTCGTCGTCCAAGCGGGCGGCCCGCGGCTGATAGCCGACGTGGACGGCGGTCTCGACGCGTCGCCCGCGGCCGTCGACGCGGCGCTCCGAGCCGCGAGCGGGTCGGCTTTCGTCGTCGACGACAGGGCGTTCGACGTCGCGATTCAACGGATCGGCCGCTGGCTCGACGAGAGACTCGGCGCGTCCGCCGCTGAGTTGCCGGTCATCACCGCGTCGCGCGCGCGGCGGGTCGCCCTCGTTCGCGTCGCGCGAGCGTTGTCTCGCGCCCCACGCCACCGGCGTGCCCTCCTGGCGCCGCTGGCTCACGCCGCGCGATCGGCCGCAGTCGCGCCGCTCGCCGAGGGAGCGGAGCGCGTTCTCGATTCGCTCGTCGCGTCCGACCTCCCCGACGAAGCGTGGCTCCGGTCGATCGCGGCGTTCGGCGAGCTTCATGCCCGACCCGAGCCCGCGCGACGCCACGACGCGGACCGCGGTCGTGTGGTCGCGCTCCTCCTTCTCGTCGGGTCACCGGGCTGACAGGTTGCGGCGATCAAGCGCTTTGTGCCGGCAGGCGTGAAGGTTGCGTCTGGGCGAGCTACCTTTGCGCCGCGGTTTCCGCTCCCTCTCCTCGACGCCCCGAATGCAATACACGACGCTCGGCAACACAGGCCTCGCCGTCTCCCGACTGTGCCTCGGCTGCATGACCTACGGCGATCCGCGCTGGCGCACGTGGGTGCTCGACGAAGGCGAGGCGCAGCCGTTCATCAGGCTCGCGCTCGAGAAAGGCTTCAACTTCTTCGACACGGCCGACATGTACTCGCTCGGCATGAGCGAGGAAGTGACCGGGCGCGCGCTCCGAGCGATGGCGAATTTCGACGAGATCGTCATCGCGACGAAAGTGTTCTGGCCGATGAGCGACGCGCCGAACAGGCAGGGCCTGTCCCGCAAGCACATCGTGCAGTCGTGCGAGGGCAGTCTGCGGCGGCTCGGCGTCGAGACCATCGACCTCTATCAGATCCACCGCTTCGATCACGCGGTACCGATCGAGGAGACCCTCGGCGCGCTCGAGCAACTCGTTCGACAAGGGAAAGTGCGCTACATCGGCGCCAGCTCCGGCTACGCGTGGGAGCTGATGCGCGCGCTCAGCGTCTCCGAGCGCAACGGGTGGGCGCGATTCATCTCGATGCAGCCACAGTACAACCTGCTCTATCGCGAAGAAGAGCGCGAGATGATTCCGCTTTGCCACAAGGAGGGCCTCGGGCTCATTCCGTGGTCGCCGCTCGCCCGCGGCGTGCTGACGCGTCCCCGCGCGAAGACCAAAGGCTCGACTGTTCGTTCGGACACCGACGTGCACGCCGACCGGCTGTACGCGAAGGCCGACTGGGAGGTCGTCGACGTGGTCGAGAAGATCGCGAAGGCCCGCGGCATCTCCATGGCCCAGGTGGCGCTCGCATGGGTGCTGTCCAAGCCTGACGTCACCGCGCCGATCATCGGCGCAACGCGACTCGAGCATCTCGAGGAAGCACTCGCCGCGCTCGACGTGAAGCTGACCGCCGAAGAGATCGGCCGAGCTCGAGGCACCCTACACGCCGAAGTCGGTCACTTTCTAGCGCGACGGCCGGGTCAGTCTTCGAGCGCGGGCTCGTACTCCGAGTGTCCGCGCGGCCGCTCGTGCTGCTCGAGCATCCGCGCGCACGTGTTCCAGCGCAGAATCGCCTCGTCGTTCCCGGCGGGGCGCATCTTCTCGGCTTTCTCGTACCAGGTCATCGCTTCGCGAAACCATTCCGCGGCGACCTGCGACGCGCCCAGCGCTCCGCGGTGCAGCTGTGCCCGCGCGCGGCGTTCGCAGATGATTCCCGAGTAGTAGAGCCGCTCGTATTCATCGTCGAGCCGAGGCAGCACCTCGCGCGCGCGCCGCACGCCGCCGGCCGGGTCGTCGGCGAACTGATCGGTGATGGAGAGCAGCAGCGAGATCAGCGCTTCCTGATTCTTCGGGTCGATCGCCAGAACGTCGAGGCAGATGCTCTCGGCGGCCGACGACTCGTTGAGCAGCCGATAGCGTTCCGCTTTTTCCAGGGCGGCGGGAATGCCTTCGCGGGTGATCGGCTTGAGTTGCACGAGTCAGAAGCAAGCGAGTCGGGTGGCGCACGGCCGCGCATCGAGCCATCTCTAAGGTATGACGGCTCCTCGCGTCGAGCCATCGCTCGCCGACCTGTGGCGGCGCTCAGCGCGCCGAGCGTCTGATACGCAGCTCGCCGTCTGTGCCTCGTTGCTGCCGGTCACATTCGTCGCGGGCATCGTTGTCGCGCTCGCTCGTCCAGAGTGGACGCTCCGGTGGTGGCCGGTCACGGCGATCCCGCTGCTCGTCGCCGCTTTCGGCATCTGGGGAATCGGCGATCGAGAGCTCGCCGCTCCCGCGGCCGTCGGGTCACCAGTGCGGTGGGGTTGGCGATCGGTGGAAGCCGCGGCGGTGATCGTCGCCATTCTATCCGCGGTCGTGATTGTTCTCTGGTTCCTCGGGCGCGTCGTCGGAACCTGGATCAGTTAGGCACGTGTTCATTCGGCCCGTAGCGCGACGACTGGGTCCACGCTCGCGCTGAGCCGCGCCGGGAGCAGGCTGGCCAATCCAGCCACGCCAAGGACGAAAACAGCGACGACCGCGAGCGTTGTGGTATCCGTGGAGCTCACGCCGAACAACAATGACGCGACCCAACGATTCGTCAGCAGGACGATGGCGAGGCCCGACGCCACTCCGACACAACCGATCACGAGCGCGCGACGAAGGACCAGAGCCGCCACGCCCCCGGGTGACGCGCCGAGCGCGAGCCGGACACCGATTTCGCGCGTCCGCTGACGCACCGATGTCGAGAGCACTCCGAACAACCCGATGGCCGACAGGAGCACCGCGGCGGCGGCGAACACCAACAGCAGCGTCGCGTCGAGGCGAGGCTGCGCCAGGGGCCCTGACAGATACGCGTCGAACGGCGCGGCGCGAACGAGAGACATTCCCGGCGCCGTCTCGCTGAGCACGCGTCGCAGCGACGGAACGATCGATGCCGGATCTCCGGTGGTGCTGATGGCGAGTGACGTCGGCGCGAACGGAAACGCCGATTGCGCGAGCGGGAAGTAGATGGTCGGGCGGGCGACGCGCAGATCGCGATAGCGCGTGTCAGGCACGACGCCGACGACTGTCGACATCGAGTCCGCCTTGGATCCCATCGCCAACCGGCGGCCGATCGGATTCTGGCCCGGCCAATAGCTCCGCGCCGCGGATTCACTGAGCATCACGACTTGCGTGGACCCGCGTCGGTCGTCGGCCGAGAAGGTTCGCCCTTGCAATACCGGAAGCCCGAATGTGGCGAAGTACGACGGCGCCACCAGCTCCATGTTGAGTACCGGATTGTTCTTCGCCTCAAGCGCTGATTGCCCGTCGGGCCGCGGAACGCCGTCCCACGCGACGACCGAAAATGGCGCCGCGACGACAGGAGAAACGGAGCGAACACCCGGGCTCGCCGCGATCGCCGGCAACAGGCGCTCGATCGCCGCGAGCTGTTTCGGGGCCGTGTCGTAATAGCGGTAGCGAACCGACAGTTCAGCGATCAACACGCGCGACGATTCGAGCGACAGGTTCGCCCGCTCGAGGTTGATCAGGCTGCGCACGACCAGAGCCGCCGCCGACAACACGACCACCGAGAGCGCGACCTGACCGGTGACGAGCAGGTCGGCAAGCCGGCGGAAGCGTCGGTTGTCGCCGTGGCGGTGGCCGGAGTGCAGTACCTCGACGACGTCGACGCCGGATGTGAGGAACGCCGGAGCCATCGCGAAAAGGAGCATCGCTCCGATCGTCACCAACGCGCTGGACGCCAGTGCCGCACCACCGACGTGGAGCTCATCGATGCGTGGAAACCCCGGCGGCGCGAGCGCGACGAACACGCGAAGCGCGCCGGCGGCCACCAGCGCTCCGAGCGCGCCGCCGCCGATCGCCAACAGCGACGACTCGCTGAGGAGATGGACCACGAGCCGTGCACGGCTGGCGCCAAGCGCCGAGCGCACCGCCATTTCCTTCGCGCGACCGACTCCACGAACCAGAAGCAGGTTGGCGACGTTGATACAGGTGATCAACAGGAGCAGCCCGACTGCCGCCACGAACGCGACGATCGCCGCGCGAACGTCGCCGACCACGAGCTCTGGCAAGGCGCGCGCGGCGCCGTGCAACACGCGTTTCGATCCCGCCGACTGAGCGAAGAACGCGCTCAGCTCTTCGCCAGCCGCCTCGACGGTTGCGGTCGGCGCCAGGCGACCCACCATGTCGATCTCGACGTTCGTCATGTCCCCACCGGGAACCGTGGCGCGCTCGGCGCTCCACACGTCGACGCCCCGAGGAAAATCGAGACCCTGCGGCATCACACCGACGATCTTGAAATTTTCGTCGTTGACCTGCGCCACGACCGAGCGGCCGATGACGTCCGGCGTCCCCCCGAAGCGTTCCTGCCACGCGCGATAGCTCAGCACGATGACAGGTGGCGCGCCGACGACGTCGTCCTCGCGCCGCAACGCGCGACCCAACACCGGCGTCGCCCCCAGGACGTCGAAGAAGTCGCCCGAAACGAGCGCAAAACCGTACCGTTCCGTCATCGCGCCCACGTCGACCGGGACGTGTATCGTGCCCGGAAAGACGAAAAGCCCGGCTCGGGCGAGCGATCGGCTGTGCGCCGCGAACTCGCGAGCGTCGGCGTACGACAGGGGCCAGTTCTGCACCTTTCGATCGCGCGATTCTCCAGAGAGCATCACCACGCGATCCTGGTCCGCGACGGGAAGGCGCCTGACGAGCAGCGTGTTCGCCGCGGTAAACACCGCGGTGGCGAGGCCGATGCCGAGCGCGAGCGCCGACACGGCCGTGATCGCGAATCCGGGAGAGCGGCGCAGGCCGCGTGCGGCTCTAACCATGCGAGTCACCTCCGAGCAAACGACACGCGCCTGCGACTCGGCCCCGTCGGCGACCGCTAGGCGCTTCCGCGCCGACGCCTGCTATAGATCTTCACGAGCTTGCCGATCGGATCGAAGAACTCGTCGACCACACGCTCCTTGAGCGGAATGATCGCATTGTCGGTGATCGTGATGTGCTCGGGACAGACCTTCGTGCAGCACTTGGTGATGTTGCAGTAGCCGATGCCGTGCTCCTTGCGCAGCTCGGGCACGCGATCGGCGACGTCGAGCGGGTGCATCTCGAGCGCCGCGGCGTACACCAGGAAACGCGGGCCGATGAACTCGTCGTGCTTGCCGTGGTCGCGCAGGACGTGGCAGACGTCCTGGCACAGAAAGCACTCGATGCACTTCCGGAATTCCTGCACGCGGTCGACGTCCTTCTGATCCATTCGCCACGTGCCGTCGACCGCGTCGGGCGGGCGCGGCGTGAAGCGCTGGATCTTTTTCTTCACCTCGTAGTTCCACGACACGTCCGTCACGAGGTCGCGCACGTGCGGGAAGGCGCGCATCGGCTCGATCGTCACCGGCTTCGCCGCGTCGAGATCCGACAGCCGCGTCATGCACATCAGCTTCGGCATGCCGTTGATTTCCGCCGAGCACGACCCGCACTTGCCGGCCTTGCAGTTCCAGCGGCACGCGAGATCGTTCGCCTGCGACGCCTGGATCTCGTGCACGGCGTCGAGCACCACCATCCCCTCGACGACGTCCTGCTTGTACTCGACGAAGTCGCCCTGCCCCTTCTCGCCGCGCCAGATCTTGAACGTCCGGACGTCGTGCTTCGCCGCCGCGTCCTGCGCCGCCTGCGCCGCGGTGAACGCGTCTTTGGGCTTCGTTTCGGTGACCGTCGGCGTGGCCATCTATTTCATCTCCTCGATCACGGCCTTGAGGTGGTCGGGCATCGGTGGGATCGGCTCGCGCGACAGCTCCATCTGGCCATCGCGATTCTTGCGCACGATCAAGTTGAACGTCGCGTACGCCGGATCCTTGTCGGGATAGTCGTCGCGGAAATGTCCGCCGCGGCTCTCCTTCCGCTCGATCGCGCAGCGCGTGATCGCTTCGGACACGGTGAGCAGGTTGTTGAGGTCGAGCGCCGTGTGCCAGCCGGGATTGTACTCGCGGTTCCCCGGCACGCGAACGGCGTCGGCGCGCCGCTTGAGATCGCCGAGCATCTTGAGCGCGAATTCCATCTGCTCCTGCGCGCGGACGATGTTCACGTTGTCCTGCATGATCTCCTGCAGCGCCTCCTGCACCTGATACGGCCCTTCGCCGCCGCCGCCGCGCTCGAACGGAGCGAGAGCCGTGCGCTCGGCGGCGACGACGTCGTTCTTGTCGATCGACACCGAGCCGTTCGACTTCGCGAACTTGGCCGCGTATTCGCCGGCACGCTTGCCGAACACGATCAGGTCGGACAGCGAATTTCCGCCGAGCCGGTTGGCGCCGTGCAATCCCGCGCCGCACTCACCCGCGGCGAACAGGCCCGGTACGGTGGACATCTGCGTCTCGCCGTCGACGCGAATCCCGCCCATGATGTAGTGACACGTCGGACCGATTTCCATTACTTCCTTCGTAATGTCCACGCCCGCGAGCTGCATGAACTGGTGGTACATGCTCGGCAGCTTGCGTTTGATGTGCTCCTCGGCGTTCGGGAGCTTTTCCTTGATCCACGCAATGTCGAGGAACACGCCGCCGTGCGGCGACCCGCGGCCTTCGCGAACTTCGCGCACGATCATCCGCGCGACATGGTCGCGCGTCAGCAGCTCCGGCGGACGACGCGAATTCTTGTCGCCCTGCGTGTACCTCCAGCCTTCCTCAGGAGTGTCAGATGTTTGGGACTTGTAGTTGTCGGGAATGTTCTCGAACATGAATCGCTTGCCGTCGCGATTCTTCAGCACGCCGCCTTCGCCGCGCACGCCTTCCGTCACGAGAATCCCGCGCACGCTCGGCGGCCAGATCATTCCCGTCGGATGAAACTGCACGAACTCCATGTCCTGGAGCGCCGCACCGGCGTGATAGGCGAGCGAGTGTCCGTCGCCTGTGTATTCCCAGCTGTTCGACGTGATCTTGAACGCGCGGCCCACGCCGCCGGTCGCCAGCACGACGGCCTTCGACTTGAAGACCTTGAACCGCCCGCGCTCGCGATCGTAGGCGAACGCGCCGACGACTCGGTCGCCCTCCTTGAGCAGCGTGACGACCGTGCATTCCATGTGCACGTCCACGCCCTGGTGCACGCCATGATCCTGCAGCGTGCGAATCAGCTCGAGCCCCGTGCGGTCGCCGACGTGCGCGAGCCGCGGATAGCGGTGACCGCCGAAGTTGCGCTGGAGGATCCGTCCGTCGGGCGTGCGGTCGAACAACGCGCCCCACGCCTCGAGCTCCTTCACGCGCTCCGGCGCTTCCTTGGCGTGCAGCTCGGCCATCCGCCAACTGTTGAGGTACTGCCCGCCGCGCATGGTGTCGGCGAAGTGGACGCGCCAGTTGTCGCGGTCGTCCACGTTCCCCATCGCCGCCGCCATGCCGCCCTCGGCCATCACCGTGTGCGCCTTGCCGAGCAGCGACTTGCAGACGAGGCCGACCCGCGCGCCGTTCGCCGACGCTTCGATGGCCGCGCGGAGACCGGCACCGCCCGCGCCGATCACCAACACGTCGTGTTCGATTGTCTGGATTTCACTCATCGCAAACCACGCCCGGCCGACGGAGCCCCAAACCTCATAGCAACCTCCAATCGTGCCAGATGCCCATCGAGCACATGCGCACGTAGAGATCCGAGAACGCCACGCCGATGAGGCTCATCCACGCCCACTTCATGTGCCACCGGTTGAGGCAGCTCGAGCAGTCGTACGCCGCCTTGCGAACGGGATGGCGCGACAGCTGGTCGAGGAACCCGCCGACGATGTGCCGCATCGAGTGGCAGCCGAGCGTGTAGCACGTGAGAAGCGACACGTTGAGCGCGAGCACCAGCGTCCCGACGCCGATCCCGAAATGACGTCCGGCGCCGTCGTCGAACCAGAGCGCCTCCCACACGTCCCGGGCCAGGAAGAACAGGAACAACACCGCGATATATAGGAAGTAGCGGTGGATGTTCTGGATGATGAGCGGGAAGGATCGCTCCCCCAGATAGCTCTTCCGCGGCTCGCCCACGGCGCAGTTCGGCGGGTCAGCCCAGAACGCCTTGTAGTACGCGCCGCGGTAGTAGTAGCAGGTCACCCGGAACAGACCCGGGAACGGCAGGATGATCAGCGCCGGGGAGAACGGCGCGAACGCGGGCCACCATCCTGGCTTGGGCCCGAACCACGCGTGCGGCGAATCGCCGAAGATTTCGGGCGAATAGAACGGCGAGAGATACGGGCCGTACGTGTAGTGGGCATTTTGGAATGCGGCCCATGTCGCGTACACGACGAAGCCGCCGAGAATTGTGAAAACGACGAGGGGCTGAAGCCACCATGCGTCGCGCCGCTGCGTTTCACCGAAGCCGCGGTGAAGGAGCGGGAGCGGTGCATGCGCCATGGAGTTCCGATGGGTTGAAAGGAGAAGGAAACCACCGAGCCTGAATGTATCGCCGGAAGGGTCCGAATCGCGCGGGAAATGGACTGCCGACGCTGCGCAGCGTCAATGCCTTCCAGGCGGTTCACGGCACGCGTAACGGAGGTCCGTCCGTGTCAAAGATGAACGGAAATTCGATGAGCTGCGCCACCGGACAACCTCGGATCGTCGCCGGGTTGAATTTTTGAGCCGTTAGCGCGACGAGCGCCGCCCGTTCGAACGGCACCGGCGCGGCTCGCACGAGCTCCACCGTCTCGAGCGCGGCCGCGCCGTCGCGGTCCACAACGAATCGCAGCACGACTTCGCCATGATCGAGGCTGTCGGCCCGCGCATCGACGGGAAACGCCGGTCGCTCCTTCGAGAGCGGCGTCGCGTCGCGCACGCGCATCCGCGGGAACGTGCCTTGGGCCAAGCGCCGCCCGCCGTCGGCCGAGTCCTCGCTGATCCGTATCTGGAGACCCCACCGATCGCCCGACACCGGCCGGAACGCCGTCCCGATTCTCGCCGCCTCGCGAATCGCCCTGATCAGCGCCGAATCGAGTCCGCGCATGAGCGACGAGCGCACTACCACAGGGTCGCTGACCGCGCCGCCTTCGGTCACTTCAATTCGATACGTGCCCGAGATACTGGCGGCGCGCGGGACACCGAGGGTGTCGGCGCCGGACGAAATCCGCAGAGCCCGGGCCAGCGCCGGGCCCTCGAACACCGACAGTGCAAATGGGACCGGCGGCACGAAGGCTCGCGCGATCCGCGACTCGATCAAATCGCGTTGCTCGTCGGTCATCCAGTAGCTGCGAATCTCCGTCACGGAGACGAAAACGACGGCCCGAACCGAGTCGAACACGGCAGCCGTGCTGCCCACGATCGAATCGCAGCGCGCGCTGTCGGGCTGCGCCTGCGCGCCGGCGATTCCCGCTCCCCCCAAGAGCGCGACGGCCGCGATCGCCAACACGCAGCGCTTCACTCCGCGGACCTCGCGATCGCCGATTCGCGCCGCCGGCGCTCGGCGAAAAACAGCGCCGCGCCCACGACGTTCAAGCCGATCACCACAGCCGAGATCTTGAGCGCGAAGCTCAGCCAACTCGCGACGTCGATGATGGGAAAGATGGACAGCACCACGTACAACAGCGTGACCGCGAATCCCGACACCGACACAACGCGCAGCCAGAGCGGCAAACGCGCGTCGGTTCCGCGAAATGCGATCACGGGAATCGCGAATAGCACGAGGTACGTCAGTCCGTAGAAGATGCCCGCCGCGTTGTCGAGCAGCTGAAACGCTTCCTGCTCACCCACGCCCGCGATGCCGGCCGCGCCGAACACCAGGGCCACGAGCCCGACGAAGAGAATCGAATTCACGGGCGTCCGGTATTTCGGATGGAGCGTGGTGAACCAGGACGGGAGCAGACTGTTCCACCCGGCGACCATCGGCATTCGCGACGTCGCGGTGAACACGATGCTGAAGTTGGCGACCGACCGGCCGGTGAGAAGAAGAATCGCGACTCCCGCCATGATCGATCCGACCGCGGTCGCGCCGAAGCCGATGCTGAATACCTGAGGGATGGGCCCGATGAGGTTGATCCGATCGACCGGAACGAACGCCAACACCGAGCTCGTTCCGAGAATGAACATCGCCGCGATCACCGGCGCCGCGATCACGCGTCGCGCGACCGATCGTCCGAGCGGCATCTTTCGTCTCGCCGGCGAGCACGGCCACGTACTCGAACCCGCTCAGCGCGCCGACGGCCATCTTGCCGAACACGTTGAGGCTGAAGAGCGAGAGTGCCGGCAGCGCCACGGCGAACGGGTGATAGTCGGGCAGTGTGCCGCGCGCCATGTGCACGAACGGCAGCGCGATCAACACGAGAAAAGAGAGCATCAGCATCACGCTGCCCGTGTTGTGCAGCCACTTGCTCACTCCCAGTCCGCGCCCGGCGAGCGTCATCAAGCCCGCGATCATGCCGACGTTCAACAGCATGATGAAAGTCTTGTTCGTGGCGAGCCACGCTCCTTTGGGGCCGACGACGTACGACAGGTTCGTTCCCAACAGCAGGCCGACCGTGGCGAGGAACACGACCGCGTAAAGCCAGAGGTTCCACACCACCATGAACGCGGCCAACTCGCCGAGTCCGAGACGCGCCCATTGGTAGAGCCCGCCCTCGAGCGGCATCCGCTTCGACAACGCGATGACGACCGCCGCCTGCGGGAGGTAGAAGAACGCCATCGCGGCGAGCCAGAACACGAGCTGTGAGTGTCCGAGCTTGGCCGCCGTTCCCACCCAGATCGTGCCGACGACGTACACGATCTGCTGCAGCACGAGGTCGCGAAGCCCGAGCTCTTTCTTGAGCGACGCGCTCTTCGCTTGAACGCTCGATTCTTCGGCGGCGAGCGACGGAGGCGCTTCGGGCTCGACGGCGGTCATCGGCCGGCGGCGTTGGGCGCGCGCCACTCACGCGTCACCCGCGCCGATTTGACATAGTCGAGCTTGGGGAACCCGCGCGTCAGGTACGCGTTCCCTTGTCGGTTGATCGAATCCTGAGAGGGCCCTTGGCCGCGCCCGCCGGGCCGCGCCGCTTCGCCATACCCCGAGTACAGCGAGTCGACCACGTTCATCCCCGCGATCACCTCGGCGACCGGGGGAAACCCGAAACCGTTCAGCGTGTCGAGCCGGGCGTTGTCCTTGAGATTGATGTAGAGCTGCGTCGTGCGCGTGCCGGGCCCGCCGCGCGCGTACGATATCGTGCCGCGCGAGTTGGTGTGGTGCACGGGCTCGTCGGCGATCGCGCGCACCCGCCACGCCGCCGTGCGCCGAGGATCCGCCGCGAGCCCGAACTGCGCGACGAAATCCTTCACGACGCGAAAGAACCTCGCGTCGTCGTAGTAGCGGTCTCGCACCAGCGTGTAGAGGCGATCGGTGCCGTTCGGCGCCCAGGCCTTGCGCGCCATGACCTCGAACGCGCCCCGACTGGTCTCGAAGCGGACGACGAAGCTGTCCGGGACGGTGACGTCGAGATCGGAGTTCGCGTGGTGACCGAATCCGCGCGAGCAGGCGCCGGCGCCGATTGCCAGCACGGCAACGGCGGCCGCGGCCAACGATCGACGTGCTTCCGCGCGGCGACGTGACGCGGTCACCGTGTCGGCGGTTGCGGTGGACCCGCGGTGAGCGCGTCCGACACTCGCTCGCGCTGGTGCGAGTTGAGGCTCGTCAACAAACCAACGAGGTTGGCGTTCTCGATCAACGTTCGCTCGCGCTTGATCGTCTGCTCCTGCGTCGCGCCGACGAACTGCTTGCGATCGAGATGCGACTCGTCGGCGATGCGCGTCGCGGAATCCGGATAAAGGAACACCTCGAGCCTGGCCAGCTTGCCGATCTTCACCACGAAGCTCGTCGCGTTACCGCCGCCGCCGATCGATTTCTCTTCGACCTTTCCGGTCGAGTCGAGATGCGGCGCCAATCCGGCGCGCTCGAGGCGGTACAGCACCGCGCACTGCGCCCACAATCCGTTCGCCGGACACGGGGAATCCGCCGGCGTCGCGGCGACGGCTTTGGGGGCGGTCGAATCCCCGCGCCGTCCCACCGCCGCATCCGATTTCGCGTTCTCAGACCCGGAGCAGGCGGCGACCACAGCCGCGGCGGCCAGCACGACGAGCTCACGCATCGTCGGATGATGCGCCGTCCGCCGGCGTCTCCGCAACTTCATGCGCCTCCGCCCCAGCCCCAACCAGTCGGCCGGCGACGATCGTCGCGGCCGCAAGATCGCTCGTCACATTCGCCGCCGTCGCGAAAAGATCGGGAATCGTGTCGGCGCCGATCAGCAGCGCGGCGCCCGACGCCGGCACGCCGAACGACGAGATCACCGTCGCCAGCATCAACATTCCCCCCTGCGGCACGCCTGGAATCGTCAGGCTGAGCAATACCGAGGTGAGCGCGATCGTGACGATCGCTCCGGAGCCGAGCGCGACTCCATCGAGCTTGGCGAGAAAAAGCGTTCCGATGAGCCAGACGATCGGCGTCGTCGCCTTGAACACCGACACCGAGAGTGGGAGCACGAACCCGGTGATCGGCGGCGGCATCTCGAGCGATTGCGCCCCCTCGATCAGCGCCGGCAGTGACGCGAGCGACGAGCTCGAGCTCAGCGCGACCGTCTGCGCGGGGAGCGCGGCCCGGGTGAAGCGCCGGAGCGGAATTCGCCCGGCGAGCGCGGCGATCGGGTAAACCAGTAACGCGAACAGCGCCACCGCCGCGGAGTACGCGAGCACGTAGTACACCATCGCGCCGATCAGCGACGTACCCACACGACTCGCCGTCGCCACGACCAGCGCGAATACGCCGATCGGCGCGGCGGCGATGACCCAATCGACGATCGCTCGCGTCGCTCCGGCTATTGCGGTGAAGACGTCGACCAGCGATTGGCGTAACGGCGCGTCGATTCGCCGCGCGGCGAGAGCGAACAGCAACGTGAACACGATGAGCGGCAGCATCGCGCCGTCGGCGGCGGACTTCACCGCGTTGGTCGGCACGAGCGATGTCAGCCACGCGGTGAATCCCGGCAGTTGGCTCACCTTCGTCGCCGTCTGCTCCGCCGCGGCACCGGCGGAGATTCGGAGGCTGTCCGCGGCCACCGGCGACAGGTGCATGTCCCTTATCAGCGGCGGCGCGATCAGGAGCGCGAACGCTGCCGCGAAGACGAGCAGGCCGAAATACACAGCCAACGTCGCGATCGCTACGCGGCCCATTCCGTCTTCCTGCTTCGCGCTCGCCACACCGACGAACAACATCGAGACGACGAGCGGCAACACCGTCATGCGGATCGCGTTCAGCCAGAGCTGGCCGATCGGCTCGATGAACCCGACAACTCGAAGCGCGACCGGGCTCGCCCATGAGCCGATCGCGCTTCCGACGATCAATCCTGCTATGAGACCGATGACGACGCGGTGAACGCGCATCGGTCCAGGTGGCTAGCGCTTTTTCGTTGCTTTGCCTCGCGCCGCGGGCTTCGTGGTCCTGGCGCCCGCACCCTTCGCGCCCCCCTTGGCTTTCGTCTTGGCGTGCGCGGCCGGTCGCGCAGTTTTCGCCGTCGCGGCTTTCCGAGCCGGGCCCTTCTTGGCCGGCGCGTGTTTCGACGCGGCGGCTCGGGGCGGGGCCTTGGCCTTTGCCACCTTTTCCTCGACCGGCTTCTTTACCGGCGCGGCTACGGGCGCTACCGCCGCCTTTGCGACGGCCCCCGGGGGCAACGGATTCGTTCGCGGGCGCCCGCCCTTTCGAGCCAACTGTGCGTCGGCCAACATCTTGGCAAACGCGTCCTTCGCCTCCTGCATCAACTGGGAGTGCGAAATCCGGCGCTCTGCCAGGGCGCGCTCCTTCTCCTGCCGATATATCGACAGGGCGGTGGAGCTGTCCATCTTTTCCGGGTTATCGGGAGTCATTTTGGTTCCCGCAATCTAGCGAATTCGGCGGCTATCAGGGAGTTCATCCGCTCTTTGTGGCGCCCCGGATGCGCGCCAACCCCTCAAGACTCGTCTTTCGGCCTCGCCGACCGGCGGATCTGGTTGATCCCGTTGATCATCATCGCCAGTTCGGCCTGCTTATCGGGATTCTCGCGGATGATCTCGTCCAGGAGGGCCGACGCGGCTTCGTCGTCCACCTGTGTCGGCTCGGCCGAGAACCGACGGTTGTTCATGTGCCGCATCGGGTCGATGTGCACCGGGTTCTCCAGCACGAGGTCATGCCCGGCGTATTGCACGCGAACGGCGAAGAACTTCTTGCCGCTCTTTTCCATGTAGCTCACGCGGATGCCGTCGATCTTCGGCGGCCATTGGGGCAGCGGGCGCTCGTCGCCCTCGGTCGTGCGATAGGTCGTCGCACCCGGCCGAAGATTCGAGTAGTTCGACTCGAACGACCCGTTGTACATGTAGGCGTGACGCATGAAGCCTCAGTTGCGGGTGAGTGGCGCTATTGGACTTCCAGAGAACGCGCGTCTGCGCGCTCGGCAAAAAGATGGCCCGCCAGGGCGGCACGTGCCACCCTGGTTACGTCAGTCGCCGCGCTTCCCCTCGCGATCCGCGTCGAGCCACTCCCGGGGGTTCCAGGTCACGGGCATCGCGCCGACTCTCTCGAACCGTATGCGCGGGTCGTTCGACTGCACGAGCGCCAACAGCCGGCGGCCCGTGAGCAGGAACCGCCGCGACGTCGACTCGATGCTGTCGAGAATCGTCTGCGCGAGATTCGGCTGCGACTTGGCGAAGGCGTCGTAGCCGCGAAACACAATCACGAGACCGCCTTCGTCCGGAACGGGCAGATCGCCGAGGCAGTCGACCCACGCCATGAGATTCGGCGCGTAGTGCTGGGGAAAGCCGAGCACACGCTTCGCGTCGTCGTGAAACGCCTGCGGGGTGCTCCACGCCGCGGCCTCGAGCTCGCGGATGACGTAACGTTCCTGCCGAAACCAGCCGATGTCCGCCGACAGAATCGACGTCTTATGGTAGAGCGCCACCGCTCCGCGCTCCATCAGTTTCCAGTCGAGTCGCGCGGACTCGGCCGGCGCCTTTTCTTTTCGCTTGAAGAATGCCATCACGATCTTGATGCGCGCATCGCGGACCGAACGTTGACGACGCCGCGCAGAATGAAGACCGCGGCGAACGTCACGTCGAGGAATCGCGACGGCGTCACGGTCGAGCGCGGAGCCCATAGCGGCCGCACGGCGACGAACGTCCCGAGGCCGATGAGCACGACGCCCAGGATGAGTTTGAGGACCGAACCAGGCTTCACAGTTGTCGAATGAAATGGAGCAGGAAGTACTGCGAGGAGATCACGGGGACCGCCAGCGGCAGCAGCTCGAAGATCCACCGCGTCGGCCATCGGCCGCGCATCGCCGTTCCGGCGAGGATCTGCAGCGTGCCGAACGCCCAGCCCGTGTACAAATAGTAGGCGCGGAGCCGCGACACGTATCCCGCCTCCGCGCGCCAGTACAGAGCGAGGAACAGCCCGCCGAAAGTCAGGAGCAATCCCACGGCGAAGTTGGCGGCGCCGACGAAGCGCTCGATCTGACGCTTCGCCAGCTCGAGGTCCTGTTCAGCCTGGATCACACCGACGACGTCATTGAAGCTTTCACTCCCCGGTTGTCGATTTCAGCCGCTGTCGTGCGACGTAAGGGTAAGAAGGCGACACGAGCC
This sequence comes from uncultured Gemmatimonadaceae bacterium, assembly GCA_963757185.1. GTDB lineage: Bacteria > Gemmatimonadota > Gemmatimonadetes > Gemmatimonadales > Gemmatimonadaceae > JAQBQB01. Next base: position 599,933 of record CAVWQI010000008.1, on the reverse strand, counting down.
CCCCCGTCGACCTTTGCCATGTTCAACCGATTGGAGAATCCGAGATGCGCTACATGATGATTGTGACTGGACCCGAGAACTTGGCGGCGTCCGGGCCGCCGCCGGCTGCGCTCGGCGAAGCCATCGACAAGCTGATTGAGCAAGACACGAAGAGCGGCAAGTTGGTGTCGTTCGGCGGTCTCAAGCCGACGTCCGACGGCGCGCGAATCCGCAGCAGCAAGGGGAAGCTCGTGACGACCGACGGGCCGTTCACCGAGGCGAAGGAAGTGATCGGCGGCTTCACGATCCTCAACCTCGCGTCGAAGCAGGAAGCGCTCGACGAAGCCCGCAAGTTCATGGAGCTGCACCGAGTTCACTGGCCGAGTTGGGAGGGCGAAGTCGAGATTCGGCTGATGTACGAGCAGGAGGACGACGTGCGTGCGACCCAGATCGAAGGGAGTCGTCTCCTCGAGCACGCAGGCGGCGCCCGCGGTCACGAAGCCCATTGAGTCAGACGGCTTCCCCGATCCCGTCCCGTCGCTCGACTCGCAACGGCACCCTCGCCACGGCGCGATCGTTGACGCGCACGTCGAACGTCCACGTGCCGGCGCGAGGGAAGCCCACCGTCAGCGGAACCACGAGATCGTAGGCGAGCGGCAACCCGGCGACCGCCGGCGAGTCGAAGGTCACCGGCGTCGCCGTGAGATTCACCATCTCGTTGCCGTCCTCGTCGACGATGTGCACGGAGATGCGTTGCCGCGCGCCGTAGTCGAGTGGTTCGATGTCGAATCGAACGGCGAGCGTCACGTCGAGCTTTCCGGGCAGCTCCGGCGCGTAGCGACAATTGTAGACGCCGACCACGTCCAGCTTGCCGTCGGGCCGCACCTGCGCGCGCTCCGCGAAGACGGCGATCGTCGGGATCATCGTCGGCTGGACGACGGATGGCGAGGCGTCGCCGCGCGCCGATCGGCTACTCGACCCATCCCTTGGCGCGCCACTGGTCGTATCCCTTCCGCGTGAGGTCGGCCAACTCGTCGAACAACGCGGAATCGACCGTCGTGAAGTTGAAGCACGCTTTTCCCTGCATCCGCTTTTTCAACGCCGGCGACATCCCCGCACCCATGCCGAAGTACACGGGCATGAAATGGTAGCTGACGTAGCTCTTACCGATCCGCGCCGCGGCGAACATGATCGGCTTCCTGTTCGCACCGAGGGTGTGCGTGTCGAGGTAGTAGTAGTCGGCCTTGTCGTGCACCGTCTTGAGGCTCGGCGCGTACGGCTTGAGGAGGGTCTTCAGCGCCTTGAAGACCGGAACGAATTCGGCGCGCGGGGGCATGGCTCAGTAGTCGGGGAGGGTCAAAGTATCCGCTGGGTGCACACGTGGACAGGTGGCCCCCGGCGAGCGCCGAACCGCAATGGCCGGTTCGCTTCACCCGGCAATTGTTCCCACCGCAACCACAAAGAACTATTTGCCCGTTTCTGCCTGCGGTATTACGTTCGGGCGCAGCGACTCGGCAGTTTTTTGGGCGAACACGTTCCGGAACGCTTTGGGGCCTTCGCACTTCGCGAGGGCCCTTTTTCGTTCGAGTCGCCGACGGTCGAACTTGGCCGCTAGAACGTACCCTTCGTGAGGGAGTTCACGAACCTGTGGGTCGGTTTGTACGGCATGCCCGCTACTCCGACGACACAACAACACCTTTTTTTGGAGTTAGCAATGGCACGTTCGACCGGCACCGTGAAGTGGTTCAACGACGCGAAGGGCTACGGCTTCATCACGCCTGAGGGCGGGCAGAAGGACTGCTTCGTCCATCATTCCGCGATTCAGGGCGGTGGCTTCCGCACGCTGGCCGAAGGCGAGCGCGTGGAGTTCGACATCGTCCAGGGTGCCAAGGGCCCCGCTGCCGAAAACGTTACGAAGGTCGGCCGCTAAGGTCTCCTCGAGACGCAACAGCGCCGGACCGACTCAGTCGGTCCGGCGCTGTTGTTTTTGCCTCAGAGGTGCCGCGGGACGCTCACGACTGCCGGACTCTCGCCCGCCGGACCTTTCTCATGATGGTCGTGACCACGAACAGCGTCAGCACGACCCAGACGGCGACGAACGTCTGCTGCGTCCTGGCCGGCCGCTCGCCGATGTGCATGCCGTAGTAGACGCCGAGTACGGCCGCGTCGAGCGCCACGACGGCGACGACCAGCATGATGAGATACTTCCGGACTTCCTGGACGTTGACGCTCGGCATTCCGGGTTCCTGTCCTCGAAGTAAAATACGTCCGTGCCCCGCCCCGCCATCCTTTTCGACCTAGACGGAACCCTGCTCGACTCGATCGAGCTGATACTCTCGTCCGCTCGATACGCCTTCGGCAAGCTTGGGCGAGAGGGTCCGCCCGACGAAGAATGGCTGCAAGGGATCGGGATTCCGCTCTTCACCATGTTCGGCCGCTACGCGCGAGACGACGCCGATCGCATCGCCCTCATCGCGGCCTACCGCGAGCATCAGTTCGCCCACCACGACCGCCTCGTGAGACCCTACGACGGCGTCTACGAATTGCTCGCCACCCTCCAATCGCGCGGGCACGAGCTGGCCGTCGTCACGAGCAAGTCCGAGTACCTCGCGATGCGCGGGCTCGCCCACGTGAAGCTCGCGCGATTCTTCGACACGATCGTCGGCTGCGACTCGACCGCGCGACACAAGCCCGATCCGGAACCCGTACGGTTGGCACTGCACCGGCTCCGCTGCGATCCCCGCGACGCGGTGTTCGTTGGCGACTCGGTGCACGACGTGATCGCGGGCAACGCGGCCGGCGTCGCCACCATCGCGGCACTATGGGGCGCGTTCGCGCGGCACGACCTCGAGCCCGGCAGTCCAACCGCTTGGGCCGAAAGGGTTTCTGAAGTCATCAACGTACTCGACAGCAGTCCGCGCGGCGGCGTCCTCCTGCGGTGACAAAACCGCCCGCCGCGTTCAAACCTTCCTCGACGTTGCACCATCCAAGTGACTGCACGGATGGAGCGTCCAGGCAAATGGCTGCAGTGGCCATCATCGAAGCACAGTCGGGCCTAATCGGCGGCAACGATACGGACGTCGCGCGAGCGGCGGCTGGGGACCGACGCGCCTTCGAGCGGGTCTACCACATCCACGTCAACCGGGTCTTTTCCTTGTGCACCCGGATGACGGGTGACCGAACCCGCGCTGAGGAACTGACTCAGGACGTCTTCGTCCGCGCGTGGGAAAAACTGAACCTGTTTCGCGGGGAAAGCTCCTTCTCTACGTGGCTGCACCGGCTGACGGTGAACGTCGTGCTCAACGCGCGAAAGACCGACAGCCGCCAACGGTCGCGGGTCGAGGAGACCGACGACGACGATGGGGGAATCGACGCGCTGCCGGGGGTTGTGGGTTCTCCCCTCGCTCCCGGCGACCTCCTCGACCTCGAGGAAGCGATCACCAGACTGCCGCCGGGCGCGCGCCGCGTGTTCGTGTTGCACGACGTCGAAGGCTACAAGCATGAAGAGATCGCCGAGATGCTCGGCGTGACATCGGGAGCCACCAAAGCGCAATTGCATCGCGCGCGGCGCCTGTTGCGGGAGGCACTGAATCGATGACGCATCCGACAATCACCTGTGAGCGGTTCAACGAGCATCTCGCCGATTTCCTCGAGCGAGCGATGTCGGAGCCGACGCGCGCCGCGATGGAGTCGCACGCCGTCGGGTGCGAGGACTGCGGGCCGCTGCTCGGCGACCTGCGGCGCCTGCGTATCGATGCCGCGAATCTGCCCGAGCTCGTTCCCAGCCGCGATCTCTGGTCGGGTATCGCCAGCCGCATCGAAGCACCGGTGCTTTCTCTTCCCGGCTCGGGTTCCGTTCGCGCGCGCCGCTGGACGAATCCACTCGTCCTTGGCCTCGCCGCCGCGGGATTGGTCGCGATCACCGCGACGGTGACGCATTGGGTCGAGGGTGGACGGATTGGCGGTGGACCGGTGAACCGGGCAACCGGTGGACGGCCGGCAAACACCGCTCTCCGTCAAACGCCCACTGTTTCGCCAGCGATCGCCGTAGCGGCTGCTGACTCCGGTCCACCGGTCAACCGGTCCACCGGTCAACCGGCGTCTCCAGTCAACCGGTCCACCGGTCAACCGGTGCAGCTCGCCTCGAACAAGCCTTCCGCCGAGCAGACCTACGACCGCGAGATCGCGCGGCTGCTCGTCGTCTACAACCAGCGACGACCGAATCTCGACTCGACGACCGTCGCCGTCGTGAAGAAGAACCTCAAGATCATCGACGACGCGATCGCGCAGACGAGGATCGCTCTGCGGCGCGATCCGGCGAGCCAGTACCTGATGGAATCCCTGAACGACGCCTTCGACACCAAAGTCGAGCTCCTTCGCAAAGTGGCGATGCTGCCATCGGGAACGTGAGCATTCTCAGATGACCGTGCACGACCTCCTGCGGCGATGCCGCCGCACCGCACCTCTCCTCGTCGCCCTTTGCTCGCTCGCCGCCGGCCAGGCCGGAGCCCAGCGACGCACGCAACTCAGGTCCGAGCGCGAGCGCATCGACACTGCTTTCGCCTTCGACAAGACCGGCTCGGTGACGCTCACCGCGACGAGCGGCGATATCATCGTCAGCGGCAGCTCCGACGCGCGAATCCACGTCGTCGCCACGAGCGACAACGGGAACCTGAGCCTCGATGCGTCTCCCACCCGCGTCATCCTCCAGAATCGCTCGGGCGAGTCGCACTTCGAGGTCGCCGTGCCCTATGGCGTCCAGGTCATCGCGCGCAGTCAGTCGGGCGACATGAGGATCCGCGACACGCGCGGCACGATCGAAGCCCACGCGAGCTCCGGCGACCTCGAGGTCGAGGGCGTCAATGGCCACCTCGACGTCAACACGCTGTCCGGCAGCATCACGGCGCGTGACATCACCGGCGACGCCGACATCGCGACAACCAGCGGCGACGTCAAGATCTTCAACCTGCTCGGCAATGCCGACGTCAGTACTGTGAGCGGCGACGTCGAGCTACGCGGCGTGACAGGCAAGACGGTGCGCGCCAAGACCACCTCCGGCGACGTGCGGTTCGACGGACTCATCGACGCGGCGGGGCGCTACGACTTCAGCGCGCACTCGGGCGACGTCGAGATGCACGTCCAACGCGACGCGAGCGCGCAACTCACGATTTCGACGTGGAACGGCGGCGTCAACAGCGATTTCCCCATCACGCTCAGGCCCGGTGATCACGCCATCGGGTCGGGAATGGGCAAGCAATACAACTTCCAGATCGGCGGCGGCGGCGCGCGCATCATAGCCGAAACGTTCAGCGGCGACGTCACGATCGCCGCCAACGGCCACGGCGCGACTCCCCGGCGGTGATGAATCGCTGGACTGCTTGTCGGCAGGACAGCAGGACGACTGTAGATCGACATCGAGCACATCGAAGCAAGGTTGCAAACCTGTCCGGCTGTCTAGCTGTCTAGCTGTCAGGCTTTCTAGCGCCGTCCACCCGTTCACCCGACTCCCGACCATGCGCCGACTCTTCCCCGCCCTCTTGATCGCCGCGGCGCCTATCGCGTCGCTCGCCGCCCAGAACCCGGACTTTCACTGGGACAAGACGCTCGCCGCGGGCAACGACGTCCACGTCAACAACATCAACGGCAACGTCAAGATCACGCCGTCGACGAACGGCCACGTCGTGGTGAACGGGTTCAAGCATGGCGGCCGCGACGCCGATCGCATCAAGGCCGTTGTCGAGGAGTCGTCGCGCGGCATCGCCGTCTGCGTCGTCTATGACGATCCGGACGCCCGTTGCAGCGACGAGGGCGGCTACCACTCGCGCGATCGGGACCACAACTGGAACCACGCCAGCGTCGACCTCGAGGTCTCCGTGCCGGCCAACGTCACGGTCTTCGCCGGCTCGGTCAGCGGCGACGTCTCCATCGACGGGGCGCACGGCGACGTCACCGCATCGGCCGTAAGCGGCGACGTCCATCTCGAGCATCTCCACGCCACGTCGGTTCGCGCCAATACGGTAAGTGGCGAGATCGACGTGCGGGTCGACGAGCTCGCGGGCCGCGGCGATTTCACTTTCCACAGCGTGAGCGGCGACATCCGTCTCGAAGTGCCCAAGGGTTTCGGCGCCGATCTCTCGTTGACCACGGTCAGTGGAGACATCGACAGCGACTTTCCGATCACACTCGGCGGCTCGAACCGCTGGAGCCGCCGCCGCGTCGATGCTCGCATCGGCGATGGAGGCCGCCGCCTCGACGTGAGCACCGTGAGCGGCGACCTTAGACTCCGCATGGCGAAGTAGTTGGCTGTTCCGGTCCACCTGTCCACCCGTTCACCTGGTCTCAATGCGCATAGCACTCGGATCGCTCGCATTTGTCGCTAGTCTCGCGCTGCCCGCCGCCGGGCAGCAGCAGACCGACAACAGCTTCAAGTGGAGTGGACCGATCGCGGCCGGAAACTGGGTCAACGTCCACGACCTCAACGGAAGCGTCACGGTAGGCGCGGCCAGCGGATCCGAAGTGCAGGTCACGGCGACCAAGCGGTGGCGCCGCGGCGATCCGGCGACCGTGCGAATCGAAGCGAAGAAGGTCGGCGAGAGCGTCGTCATCTGCGCCCTCTGGGGCGAGCGCGCCACCTGCGACGAACACGGCTACAACGACAACGGGAATCGCGGTAACCGCAACGACCGGAACGACGTGAGCGTCGAGATCAACGTCCTCGTTCCCAAGGGCGTGAAGATCGGCGCCACTTCGGTGAACGGGTCCGTGACTGTGGAAGGCGCCACGTCGCAGGTCGATGCCGAGACGGTGAACGGCGAAGTCGATGTGTCGACGACCGGCGGCCCGGCGAACGCCGGAACGACCAACGGAAGCGTGCGCGCGCGAATGGGGCACGTCGAGACCGACGACCGCATGGCGTTCACGACGGTGAACGGCAACGTGGTCGTCGAGTTCACAGGAGATTTCGGCGGCGACGTCGATCTCTCGACGGTCAACGGCTCGCTCAACACGAACTTCGAGATGACTGTCAGCGGCCGGCTGGACCCAAAGCACCTGCGCGCGCACTTCGGCAAGCCCGGCGGACCGCGGATGAAGCTCGAAACCGTCAACGGAAGTGTCGAGCTGCGTAAGCGTTAGGCGCGCCTCGCGCCGGGCGGCGTAACTTTCCTACCGCCGGAGCCGTATCTTCTCCAGTCGCGGGAGCACCATTTCGACAGGGGAGCGGGCTCATGAGTCGAACCGGGTTGTCGATCCTGGCCCTGGCGGCGTTCGCCGCCGGATGTTCACACGCCGGTTCCGACGAACACGCCTGGGAGTGGACGAGCCAGATTCCCCCGGGCTCCACCGTTCACTTCCGCGACGGCGTAGGTGACATCACCGTGCGGCAGGCTCCGGCCGGTCGCATGGCGACAGTGACCGCCAGCCGGACGTGGAAGCGAAGCCGCGAGCGCGACGTCGATTTCGTCGTGACTCAGCAGGGCAACGACTTCTACGTCTGCGCGATGTGGAAGGGGAGCGGCCGGTGCGGCGATAACGGCTATCGTGGCCGGCGCACGGGCGGGATTCTCGACGCCTTCGCGCTCTTCCGTCGCTCGAGCGACGCCTCGGCGAACTTCGTCGCGCAACTCCCCGCCGACGTCGTCGTCGACGCTCGTACGACCAGCGGGTCGGTGGACGTCGAGGGCGTGTCGTCCGGCGTGACCGCCAAGAGCACGAACGGCACCGTCACCGCCTCCCACGTGTCGGGACCGATGACTCTGACCACCGTGAACGGGAACGTTCGCCTGTCCGTGGACAACGTGTCCGCAAGCGACTCGATCCACCTCAACACGACGAACGGCATGATCACCGCCGAACTGCCGCCGAACATCGACGGCATGTTCGATCTCGCCGTGACCAACGGCGTCGTGCGGACGGACCTGCCGATCAACGGCGACAAGGCGCAGCGCGCCGGCCGTCGCCTTCGCGGCCAGATCGGGACCTCGAACCGGGTCGTTCGCATGCGGACGACAAACGGCACTCTGTCCGTGACGATGAAGGCCGTTTCTACGTCGCATTAAGAGGCGATGTCGCCCCAGGGCGGCCGTCGAGCTCCCGTGGAGCTCGGCTGGCACCGTCCGCCAAGGCAGGGGTATTATTCGATCGTAGTTCCTGCCCGATCTCCAACGGAGTTTTCGAGACCTATGGGTTTCTCATACGCCCCCGCCCCCGCGACCACTCAGGTCCGGACCGGCGTCGAGCGCGCGACGCTGGCGCGCCGGACTTACGGCTTGGTGTTTCTCAGCGTGCTCGTCACGATGGGCGGTGTCGCGTTCGCGGGAACGCAGCCAGCGCTCCTTCAGGCGGTCATCTACCATCCGTTCCTGAGCTTCATCGCCGTGATTGCCCCGCTGTGGCTGGCGCGTGCCAACGCGCGCAGCTTCCCGCGCAACATCGCCTTCACGCTTCTCTTCACGTTCGTCGAAGGCGTTTGGCTCGCCCCGTTCCTGTACCTGATGGAGCGGAACGCGCCGGGTGCCGTCGGTCAAGCTGGAATTCTCACCTTCAGCGCGTTTGGCGCGCTGTCGCTGTACGCGCTCGTCAGCCGGCGTGATTTCAGCGCTTGGGGCAGTTTCCTGTCGACGGGCGTGATCGTGCTGATCGTCGGGCTCGTGATCAACATGTTCGTGCAGAGCGCCGCTGCCGATCTGTGGATGTCCGGCATCGGCGTCATGATCTTCAGCGGTCTGCTCGTGTTCGACACGTGGCGTTTCATGCGGAGCGGCGAGTTCGGCCCCGACGACTACGTCGTCGCCGCGGTCCGGATCTATCTCGATCTGCTCAACATGTTCGTCTTCATCCTGAGCCTGCTGGGCGGCCGACGCCGATAGTTGTCCCAGAAGCCGAGCATCGGGTGCATCTTCGCGCACCCTGACGACGAGACGTTCTGCGTCGGCGGCATCGTCGCGAAGTACGCGGCAGCCGGACACGAAGTTCATCTGTGGTGCGCAACGGACGGGGACGCCGGCAAGAGTGCCGGCGTCCCCGTTTCGTCTCGCGAGGACCTGGCTGCGCTGCGACGCCGTGAGCTGGCGGACGCCGCGCGCATCCTCGGCATCTCGTCCGTCGAGCTTGGCAATTATCGAGACGGAGAGCTCGCCCGCGCCGACGCCGCCACGCTCGTCGCCGACATCGTCGGATTCATTCGGCGAAGACGCCCATCGGTGATTCTCACCTTCGGACCCGAGGGAGCGCCCACCGGACACGCCGACCACGCCGCGACGTCGCGCGTCGCCACCGCGGCGTTTTTTCTCTCGGGCCTGGCCACCTCACACAAGGACCAGAATCTCCCGCCGCACCGGGCCGCGAGGCTCTACTATCACGCCTGGGATTTTCCGCTCGCCGAAAAGCGGTTGAAGCTCGAGAGCGTTCCCGGGACCGCGCGCATCGACGTGCGAGCGTTCAAGGAGCGGAAGTCCGCGGCCTTCGCCGCGCACGCCACTCAACAGGGCTCGGCCGGCGTTTTCTTTTCGAGCGCGTTTCCGGACGTCGAGGTCCTCGCCTTCGCCGCGGGCGTGCCCCAGCCGGCGCCGATCGTCGACGATGTGTTCGCGGGGCTATCAGAGGCTGGACAGCTGAACGGCTAGTACTGTCTAGCTGTCTAGCTGTCTAGCTGTCTAGTTGTCTAGCTGTCTAGCTGTCTAGCTGTCTAGCTGTCTAGCTGTCTAGCTGTCTAGCTGTCTAGCTGTCTAGCTGTCTAGCTGTCAGGCGGTCGTCCCGTTGACCATGTCGATCTTCTCGGCCAGCCGCAGATCCGCCTCGGTGATCCCCCCCGCATCGTGCGTCGACAACATGATCGTGATCTTGGTGTATCGAACGTCGATGTCGGGATGGTGATTCATGTCGTCGGCGACACGCGCCAGGCGATCGACGAAGCGGATGCCGTCGGCGAATCGGTCGAAGGAGAACGTTTTCGTGAGCGCGCCGCCCCTGCGCGCCCAACCGGGAAGCCCCCCGAGGGCACGCTGAATCTCGAGATCGGAGAGTTTCTGCCCCATATCGCCTCACTGTTGCGGGTCGACCGACGCTGGAGAGTCTACACCGGCCCGGCGCTTCGAGCCATCGCGCTATCCGCGGCGCTGCTCGCGATCGGTGCACCCTGCCGAGCGCAGGACTCGACCGCCATGAAGACGACGACTCGCGCCGCATACTGGACACGGTTCGCCGCCGGGGCGGTCTCGAGCATTCTGTTGCACGAGGCGGGGCACGTCGCGACCTCGTACGCCGTCGGCGGCCACCCGTCGTTCGGCTTCGACGAGTACCGGCCAACGATCTTCTCCGGAATCGACTCGCACATCGAGCCGCACCGGCAGTTTCTCTTCTCGGCGGCCGGGCTCACGGTGCAGTCGCTGCTCGACGAAGCGATCCTCGACATCCCGCACTCTCGCGGCGGCGTGTTCGAGCGCGGCCTGCTCGGCGGTGGGATCGGAACGACGGTCTTCTATCTCACGATTGGCCGCTGGGGCTCGGTGAGCGACGTGGACTTCATGGCGCGCACCCACGCGCTCACGAAGACGCAGGTCACGCTCATCTTCGGCGGCATCGCGCTCGAGCAGTCGATTCGAGTCGCGGGCGACCCGAGCTACGCGAACTTCTTTGCGCGCCCGTCGGCGGACGGGAGAGTTCGGCTGGGAGTGGAGTTGAAGAGGTAGACTGGTCACCGGTCGCCGGCAGTTCCCGGTGACCAAAGACCGGAGACCGTATTTGCATTTTCGGTGTCTGTTCGGTAGCGTGATGTCGGAGGTCAGACGTCCGATTTCTACGCGACGCAGCACGCCCGGCCGACGCACCGACGTCGTTCAATCGGCGCTCTTCGACAAAGAGACGCTTGGACGCTCTCTGCCAATCGTCGGCGAGCAAAAGGACATCCGCTACATCGGCCTGGTGTCCAAGTCGGTGCTCAACGATCCCGACACGACGGGGATGGGCTTCTGGTCCCTCAATCCGTACGTCGGCTGCGCGTTTGGCTGTGCCTACTGCTACGCGCGCTACACGCACCGGTGGGTGCTCGATCGCCACGCCAACGCGAATCCTGACCACGAAGAGCTGCGCACGGCGCATCGGACGATGGCGCCTTGGCTCGCGTTCGAGCGTCGCATCTTCGTCAAGCAAAACGCTGCCGACGTGCTGCGGCGCACGCTGCGGCACGGGTCCGAAAAACATCTCGCCCTCATCGCCGGCGAGACGATCGTCATCGGTACCGCGACCGATCCGTTTCAGCCGGCCGAGCGTCGGTATCGTATCACGCGGTCGATGCTCGAGGTCTTGGCGGAGCACCCTGGGCTGTCCGTCTGCATCATCACCAAGAGTCCGCTCATCACGCGCGACATCGACCTGTTGACGCGCATCGCGCGCATCTCGAGGCTGTCGGTCCACCTCTCGTTGATCTCGCTCGACCGCGATCTCGCGCGGCTACTCGAGCCGCGCGCTCCCACTCCCGACGCGCGGCTGCGCGCCCTGGCCCGCCTTCGCGCCGCTGACATCGAGACGGGCATCAACGTGATGCCGGTGCTGCCGGCGATCACCGACGCGCCGGAGGCGCTCGAGCGACTCGTGCAAGCCGTGGCTGAGCGCGGCGCGTCGTACGTGAACGCCTGTCCGCTGCGATTGCGTTCGTCGGCGCGGATGCGGTACCTGCCGTTCATCGAGAAGGAGTTTCCGCATCTCGCCGGCCGATATCGCGCGACGTACGCGAACGATCATAAAGTGAGCGAGGAGTACACCGAAGCGCTGCGGTCGCGGATGCGCGGGCTGTGCGAGACGTACGGCGTCGCGTACGGCCATTACGGTCGTGCGCCATACCGAGCGATCGAGGAGAAGCTGGCGGGAGACGATCAGCTGGAGCTGCCCGAGCTGCTCGGCTGAGATTCGGCTACGACAGGTAGACGTCGACGGGCACGAGTCGAATCCCGGCAACGCGGCCGAAATCCCGTTGGTTCAGTGTGACGAGGCCATATCCTCGCGCGAGCGCCGTGGCGCCGACCAAGAGATCGTGCGGACCGATCATCGCACCGCGGCGGAGCAGCTCCGCCCAGAGCTCGGCGTGGCGACGGGCGTCGGCGAGTCCAAACGAGAGCACCGGAACGGCATCGAGGATCGCTTCGACGAACGCCGATCGTCGTGCGCGCGTGCCAGGGTCGGCGGCACGATGACATCCGTGGAGCAGTTCCGAAGCCGTGATCACGCTGATCGCGATCGGCTCATCGCCCAGCGAATCAAGGAGCGCCTCGAAGCGAAACGTTCGCCGCTCGGCGGCAATGAGAACGGACGTGTCGAGGATTACTCCCAAGGAGAGCTGATTGGCGGGAGCAGGACCGACAGACCCCCGTAGATCACATTTCTGATCTGGGCCGTAGGGGCCTGTGGACCCCTTCTTGCTTTCGGCTTTTGTTCGGTATAGCTTCTTCCCCCCGATCAGAACCGAATGTCCGCCTCCGTCGCCGCCCTCCGAGCCCTCATCCAGCAGCGTTTCCCAGACGCTGCCCCACTCACGGGCGGAGCGCAGACCAGCGACGGCGTCGCGACAGGCATCGCCGCGCTCGACCGGCTCCTTCCCAACCAGGGGCTCCCTCGCGGCCGTCTCTCCGTCTGGACTCCGCTCGGCGCCGCCAACGCGATCCTCCGTTCGGCCTGCCATGCCGTCGTCGCCGCCGGCGAACGAGCGGCTTGGATCGACACCGACAACACCGTCGCCGGCACGTTTTGGTCTCGCAGCTCGAGCAGCCTCTACCTCGTCCGTCCCAAGTCGCGGCTCGACGCTTTTCGCGCCGCCGACGAGCTCCTCCGGTCCGGCGGGTTTTCACTTCTCGTATTAGCCGGCGCTGAACCGCAGGGCACCGAGACCGTTCGGTTGACGCGTGCCGCCCGCGAAGGGGGCGCCGCCCTCGTCGCCATCGGCACGTCGGCGACGATGGCCAGCCTTCGCCTTTCGTCGCGACTGCTCCACTACCACTGGCGTCTCACACCGTTCGGCGATCCCGCGGACGCCGAACACGCCGACGTCCGCATCGACGCGCGCTCCGCCGGGTGGAACGCGCACACGACCCTTTCTCTCGCAGTGACGAACCATGAGTTACGTCTGTCTCTGGAGCCCGAGCTGGCCGACCGGCGCGGACTTCCCCGCTGATCTCGTCGCCGGACTGCTGTCCGTGTCTCCCCGCGTCGCCGTCGGCGAGCGTGGCCTCGTATGGGGCGACGCGCGCGGTCTCGTCGGCAGCCTGCTCGCCGACCAGATGCTTCGCGTCGGCGCCGACTACGGATTCGACGACGCACACGCCGGCGTCGCCGTCTCCCCAGTCGCCGCCGAGGTCGCGGCGACCGAGAGCACCACGGCGGTCGTCGTCGTGCGGCCGGGGCAGGAGCGCGCGTTCATCGCGCCGTACCCGCTTCGAGTTCTTTCGCCCGACGAACGTCTCGAGCCATTGCTCAAAGGCCTCGGCATCGAGACGTGCGGCGCCTTCGCCGCGCTCGACGCCGAAGCGATCGAGGTCCGGCTTGGCGCCGAGGGAATGAAGCTCTGGCATCGCGCGCGCGCCGACGACGAACGCTGGCTCTTTCGAGTTCCCTTACGGGCGTTTCCGAACGCGTCGCTGGAGTGGGTCGAGTACGGACTCAAGGATCCAGAGCGGCTGCTCTTCGTCATCAACTCGCTCGCCGGCACCGTCTGCACGGAGCTCGTCGCGCGCGGCGAGCGCGCCCGCGAGATGTCGCTCGTCTTCGCGCTCGGCAACCGCATGCATCGCACGCATCTGATTCGTTCGTCGAGGCCGAGCGCGGAGCAAAAGCGGTGGATGCGCCTCGTGCGCGAGGCGCTCGATACCATCACGCTGCCGGACGCCGTGATGGGCGTGACGCTGCGCGTCGAGTCGGTCACCGGCAACAACGGCGCTCAGGGAGATTTGTTCGACCGCGGATTCGCCAGCGCGCCGGCCGTCGAGGGCGCGATCATCCAGCTCACCGACGACCAGGGCGACGTCGTCGTGACGCCGGACAACTCGGAGCATCCGTTGCTCGAGCTGCGCACGACGTGGCGCACCCGCGCGCCGTCCGACGACGACCGCGGCACGATATACCTCCCGACGAACGCACCCGCGCGACAGAAGACCGACACGCCGGCCCTCACGCTTCAACTCCTGCCGACGCCGAAGACGGTCACCGTCGACACGACGCCGCGGCGCGATCACGTCGTTCCCGTCCGCTACCTCGACGACAACGAGTGGCACGACATCGTCGAAGTCGCCGGCCCGGATCGCGTGTCCGGCGGTCAATGGAGCGACGCGTATTCGAGAGAGTATTTCCGCTGCGTGCGCGAGGACGGAATGATGGTCTGGTTGTTTCGCGGGGCGCAGCAACAGTCGGCCGACTGGTTTCTGCAGGGATGGTGGGACTAGAGAATCGGCTTGCGGCTAAACGGTTTCGATAAACGCTACGGATGGGGGGACAAATGGGACGGTTGACTGGTTCGTTCAAGGTCATGAATTGGGAGGAGCGTCCGTACGACGACGCCACGGGCATGCCGATGCTCGCGCACGCGACGGTGACGCACGAGTTGACCGGCGACATCGACGGAGAAGCGTCGGTCACGTATCTGCTGGCGTACGATTCCAACCCCGGTACCGGCGCCTCGTACGTCGGCCTCGCTCGCATCACGGGACGGATCGGTGAACGCCACGGCACCTTCGTCGCCCGCGACGTCGGTACGTTCGCCAACGGGATCGCCGAGAGCTGCTGGACGATTCTTCCCGGCCTCGCCACCGGCTCCCTCTGCGGCCTCCGCGGCGAAGGCCACTTCGCCGCCACCGACTCCGGTGCCTCGTACTGCTTCGACTACCAGCTCGACGAGTAGAAGTTGGCGCCCTTGTTTGTAGAACTCAGAGCTCACACCTGCTTCTCGTTCTCCGACGGCGCGATCTCGGCCGAGGCTCTCGCCCGCCACGCTCGCGCCCTCGGCTACTCGCATCTCGGCATCACCGACACCGCCGACCTCGGCGGCTTGGCCCGCTTCGCCACCGAAGCGATGTCGCCCCTCAAGGATCCGACGTGTCCTGACGCGGACGACCACGACGACACCCCCTGCCGCAGCTGTCAGTATCCCGTTCGCCCGATCGTCGGCGCGGAGTTGAACGTCGACGGTCATCCCGCCGCGTTTCTCGCCCGCGATCAAACCGGCTACTGCAACCTCGCCGCGCTCGTCACGCTCGCCCGCGTCGGCCAGTGGTCTCAATGGGACAAACCCGTGCAGGCGAAGCGGCGCGGCCGCCCCAAGATCACCTGGCGGCAGCTCGCCGATCATTCGCATGGGTTGCACGCGCTCACCGGCCCCGCCACCGGCGAGATCGCGTCGCTCGTTCGCGCGGGACAGAGCCACGCGGCCGAACGGGCGCTCGATCGTTGGCGCGACGTTTTCGACAAACGGCTATCTATAGAAGTCCAGCTCCACCACACGGGCGGACACGAAGCGGCTCTCGCGACTGAGCTCATCGAGCTCGCCGAGGGGGCCGCCCTCCCGTGGTTCGCCACGCAGGATCCGCGTTACGTGGACGAGTCGGGTCGACTCGTCCACGACATGCTCACCGCGCTGCGCTACGACCTCTCGATCGACGACGCCGCCGCGCGCGGATTGCTCCATCCCAACGGCGAGTGGCGTCTCCTTTCGCCGGAGCAAATGGCCGAGCGATGGCGGGGACGCGAAGAAGGTCTCCGCGAGACCGTCCGCATCGCCGAGGAGTGCACCGGATTCACGCTCGACTGGATGCGCCCTCCCCTTCCCGACTTTCGCAAAGCCAAGCTCGCCGCTCGTCTCTCCGACGTCGACGACAACGTCGCGCTTCGACGCTGGACCGAAGAAGGAATGCGTGAGCGGTGGACCGACCCGACGCCGCACCAGCGGTGC
This sequence comes from uncultured Gemmatimonadaceae bacterium, assembly GCA_963757185.1. GTDB lineage: Bacteria > Gemmatimonadota > Gemmatimonadetes > Gemmatimonadales > Gemmatimonadaceae > JAQBQB01. The sequence goes on along the minus strand of CAVWQI010000008.1, from coordinate 584,026 downwards.
CAGATCGACCACGAGCTGCAGCTCATCGCGAGCCTCGGCTTCGCGGGATTCTTTCTCGTCATGGCCGACGCCGTCCGCTACGCCCGGCACAAAGGGATTCTCTGCCAGGGGCGCGGCAGCGCCGCCAACTCGGCGGTGGCGTTCTGCCTCGGCATCACCGCCGTCGATCCGGTGCAGCACGGCCTCCTCTTCGAGCGCTTTCTCTCCGAAGCGCGGGTCGATGGGAAAGCGGAGCCGCCGGACATCGACGTCGACTTCGAGCACAATCGCCGCGAGGAAGTGCTCGACTACATGTACGACAACTATGACCGCGCGCACGCCGCGATCACCGCGGTCACCCAATGCTTCCATGCGCCGACCGCCGTGCAGGACGCGATGCGCGCGCTCGGTTATCCGGCCGCCACGGCATTCGAGATCTCGAAGCGCGTTCACGGGGACGAGCCGGCGACGTGCATCGACGCCGTGCGCGAAGTGGCCGCACGCCGAGAGGTCGACTTGGGGAACCAGCGCGGCCGCGCGTTGCTCGTGGCGCTCGAAGCCTTTGATGGGTTGGCGAGGCTTCGATCGACCCACGTGGGCGGCTTCGTCCTCTCGGCGGCGCCGCTCGGGAACTATCTGCCGGTCGAGCAGACGACGATGGGACGCACGATCGTCCAGTACGACAAGGACGATCTCGACATGATCGGCGTGCCCAAGTTCGACTTCCTCGGACTCGGCGCGCTCTCGATGGTGCGCATCGCGTTCGACACGATCGAGCAGCACACCGGCGTGCGTCCGCAGATGTACGAGATCCCGATGGAAGACGCGAAGACGTACGCGCTCATCCAGACCGGTGAGACGATCGGCACGTTTCAGATCGAGAGTCGAGCGCAGATCAACTCGATCCTGCACACCGCGCCGGATCATCTGTACGACATCGTCGTCCAGGTCGCGCTCATTCGGCCGGGACCGATTCAAGCCAACTTCGTCCATCCGTACACGGCGCGACGACTCGGCAAAGAGCCGGTGACGTTCCTCCATCCCGACCTCGAGGATATCCTCGCCCGCACGCAGGGCATTCCGATTTTCCAGGAGCAGGCGATGGCGATCGCCATGAAGCTCGGCGGCTACACCGGCGCTCGGGCCGACGCGCTCCGTCGCACGATGGGCAACATTCGCAAGAAAGGCCGGCTCGAGGCCGCGCTGGTGGACATGCGAACCGCGATGCTCGCCCGCGCGGCGTCGGGCGCCATCGCTCCGTTGAGCGAGGAGACGGCGACGCGCATCTGCGACGACCTCGTGAGCTTCGCGAATTACGGATTTCCCGAATCGCACGCGTGGAGCTTCGCGCTCATCGCGTACGTGACGTCCTATCTCAAGGCGCACTATCCGACCGAGTTCTTCATCGGCGCGCTCAACGCGCAACCGATGGGGTTCTATCCCGTCTCGACGCTGGTGCACGACGCCAAACGGTTCGGCGTCGAAGTGCGTCCGCCTTGTCTCCTCCTTGGCAGTCGCCAATGCACCTACGAGAATGGCGCGATGCGCATCGGGTGGCGATTCGTGCGCGGCATCGGCGACACGGTGCTCGACGCATTGGAGGCGGCGCGCAAGGAAGGTCCGTTCACGTCGATCCGCGACGTCGTGCGCCGAGCGAAACTGGATCGGGATGAGGTCCTGGCGTTCGCGCAGGCGGACGCGTTCGCGGCATGGACTCACGATCGGCGCCATGCGGCGTGGGACGGATTGCACGCCAGCGGCGACGTTCTGCCGCTCGCCCCGGCCGCCGCGACGCAACACGACCCGGTTCCGATCACGCACGACGAGCTGGTGTTCCTCGACTATCACGCCGTGGGAATGAGCATCGCCGGCCACCCGATGGCGTCGGTGCGCGACAAGCTCGTGCGCGGCGGCGCGATCGACTCGCGCGATCTCATGAAGATGCCGAACGGCCGCAAAGTGACGATCGGCGGTCTGGTGACCGTCCGCCAGCGCCCGGCCACGGCGGGGGGGACGATCTTCCTTCTACTGGAAGACGAGTGGGGCTACGCGAACATCGTCGTGCCCAAGCCGCTTGTCGCGCCCAACGAAGAGGTCGTGAAGCGGGAGCCCTTCGTGTTGGTGCAAGGACGCGTCGAGAACGACGGTTCGGCGATTTCGATCGTCGGGCAGAAGTTCAAGACCCTCGACGTCGGAGCGTTGACTCACCGCGCGCACGAGTTTCGGTGAGCCCGGCACCCCAGGATGCATCACTTTGTGACGGTCCGCCTCCCCGATGGAGGGAAGACCCACGACCGCAATAGGCATTTCGATTCACGAGGCGCAAATATTCCTCTTGTGCCATTGTGGACCATTCCCACATTGGTGACGAGTCGCACAGCGGCGCTGTGTGTAAGGCCCCCGGGCTTTGCCCCCCCCTCCCCCGAAACGCATTCCCAGCAATGATCCGCCGGCGTCTGGTGATCTTCAACGCGGATGACTTCGGACTCACGGACGGCGTGTGCCGCGGCATCAATGAAGCCGTGGGCGGCGGCGTCGTTCGGGCAACCACGGCGATGGTTTGTACGTCAGGCTCCAGAGAGAACATCGCGCGCTGGGCGTCGCCGCTCACCGGCCTCATCGGTGCACATCTGCAGTTGACCGAAGGGCGAGCGTGCCTCGACCCAGCCCATATTCCTTCGATCGTGGACGCCAACGGCGACTTTCCCAACTCCCCGGCCGGCGTCGTGAACGTCGACTCGTCTCACGTTCGTGCCGAATGGTTCGCGCAAATCGAGCGGCTGAGAACGTGGGGTGTCGAGCCGTCGCACCTGGACAGCCATCACCACATCGGCCTCAAGCCGCACATCGTTGACGCGTACCTCGGCGTGGCGTCCGAAGCCCGCCTTCCCGCCCGTACGACGTCGCCCGAGTTGTCGAGCAGGCTGCGCGCGAGCGGCATCCGCTGCGCGGATCTATCCGTGACGTCCTGGTACGACGACACGAGCGCGACGGCGCTGCTGCGCCGCATCGAGGCCGCGTTCAATAAGATTCACGGGTACGGAACGCTCGAGGTGATGTGCCATCCCGGGTTCGCCGATGCGGACCTTGCGGCGAAGTCCAAATACGTGAGTCAACGTGAAGCGGAACTGCGCGTGCTGACGTCGAACAAGCTGATGAAAGGACTCGACCGCCTCGACGTGGAAGTGTCATCGATGTCCGGCATGCTGCAGTTGGCCGCCTGAGGAATCGTGACGACTCCACGGCCGACGGTCCTGCTCGCGACGCGCAACCGAGCCTCGACGCTCGAGGCGGTGCTGAGCACATACTGCTGCATCGTTTCGCCGCCGGGTGGCTGGGACATGGTCGTCGTGGACAACGGAAGCAGCGACCGTACCGCGGAGATCATCCGATCGTTCCAGAAGCATCTTCCCATCACCTACGCGTTCGAAGGGACGCCGGGGAAGAATGCGGCGCTGAACACGGGACTCCCTCTCGTAACCGGGGACCTGATCGTCTTCACGGATGACGACATCTTTCCGCCATCCGATTGGCTCGTGCGGCTCTGCGAGGCCGCCGCAACGCACGAGTCGGACGCGATATTCGCGGGCCTCATCAAACCGCGATGGGAAACGGCGCCGTCGGAAGTGATTCGAAAGGCGATCCCCCTGGGAATCGCGTACGCGTTCCATCCGCCGGGAATTCGCGAGGGGCCGGGGCGGCCGAACCACGCGCTCGGAGGCAACGTCGGGTTTCGCGCCGAGATCTTTCGCCAAGGCTATCGATTCAACACGTCGATCGGACCGCGTCCCTCGTCGTACACGATGGGGAGCGAGGCGGAACTCGTCCGTCGTCTAGCGCACGATGGGCTGACCATTTGGTGCTGTGAGAACGCGACAGTCGAACACTTGATTCCGCGCTCGCACCTGGAGACGACGTGGATCTTGGAGCGTGCGGAGCGTTGGGGGCGCTGCCGGCGGTTCTTCGACAACCTCGACGCGGATCAGGGAGATCCTTCGTGGTTGGGCGTTCCTCGTTGGATCCTCCGGGCGGCCACGATCCAGGTCGGCGCCGCCGCACGCGCCATGCTGGCCGGCGACGCCGTGAAGCTGCTACAGGCGCGCTGGCGACTGCACTTCCTGCGTGGCGTCGCCTTCGAAGCGCGACACTCGAAAAGGGCCCGAGCGAGCCGCACCCGAGAACGCGCGACGCCGACCAAACCGAGTCCGCAATCGAGGGAGCCGGTCGGCAGCAAGGTCTCGTAGGGGACCACGATCGGGTCGACCCCACAACCTTTCAGGGGTCGCAAGTGTCTAGCATCGGTAGATTCGAAACCTCGAGCTTCCGATGACCACTCCCTCTCTTCGCTCGCTCCTGCTGCTCGTCGCGACTCCGGCCGTCCTCCTCGGCCAGGGACGCGTCCACACGATCACGGGCCGCGTCACCACCGATAGCGGCACGGCGATCCCGGCCGCCGACGTCATCGTCACGATCGCGCCGACGACTGAATCCATCACGGACAAGACCGACGCGTCCGGCGCATACAAGCTCGTGATCCCGGCGGAGAAGGCGACCGGCGAGTACCTGCTCTACATCGGCGCGCTCGGACGTCGTCCATTTCGACAGCGGGTGACGATCAAGAGTCCGGACTCGACCGCCGCCGTCGACGCCAAGCTCGCCGCCGTCGTCACGAACCTCGCGGCGGTGCAGGTCCGCGCGACGCATCCGCGTCCGCCGCGATCGCTGGGGAGCGACAACGGACCCGTGACTCCAGTGGACGGACTCAACCGCCGCGTCGACGGCGTCGTCAACGCGTTGCCGCCGGAGCTGCAGGGCAACTTCGACGCGATGGCCACGTTGATCCCGGGCCTCGCCGTCACCAGCAACGGAATTTCGGCGTTCGGGATGGGCGGCGACGCGAACATGACGACGCTCAATGGCATGTCGGTCGGCGCGTCGTCGGTGCCGCGCGACGTGCCGGTGACGACGACCTTTCTCACGTCGCCGTGGGATCCGACGCGCGGCGGATTCGCCGGCGCGCTGACGTCGGCCACCGTCGCCTCCGGAGACAACGTTTCGACGCGGCGCATGCGCGCCACCGTCGACGCGCCGGCGCTGCAAGCGGACGATCCGATCGCCGCGCGCTTCGGCCAGAAGTACACGAACCTTCAACTCGGCAACGCGGGAACAGGCGCGTTTTCGCTCGACAAGTATTTCTACGATTACGGATTTCAGGCGTCGCGCCAGACGGCCGACGTGCAGTCGTTGCTCGCGCTCGACGCCGACGCGCTTCTTCATGCGGGCATCTCTCCCGATTCGGCATTCCGCCTGACGCAGATTCTCGGCGCGCAGCACATTCCGGTCACGCGCGGCGGCATCCCGTCGCAGCGCACGACGACGAACGCGAATTTCATCGAGCGCTTCGATCGACGGCTTCCCGCGCCGCCTCCCGGCGCGACGCCGGCGCCAGCGTGGAACGTGCTGGTCGGCGCCGACTACACCGAGACGAGCGCCGGCTCGCTTTCGCCCACGGTTCTTCCGGCGACGACCGGCAAGAACGTGAACGGCGGCGGTTTCCTCCAGGGACTTTACTCGCGGTACTTCGGAACGTACGGCAGCTACATCAACGAGACCGCCACCGCGTTCTCCTATCGCGACGCGCTCGGCTCGCCGTATCTGGCGCTGCCGAGCGGGAACGTGCTGATCGCGTCGAGCGTCGCCGGATCGGATCCGACGATCGGGTCGCTCAACTTCGGCGGCAACAGCGCGCTGGCGCGCGACACGCGAACGTGGTCCTGGGAGGTCAACAACCAAACGAATTTCCTGATCCACGACAACCTGTCGTTCCCGGGAAAGCTGTACTTCCAATCGCGTTACGAGCACTACGATCAATCGCTCGCCGCGAACCGGCTCGGGTCGTTCAGCTTCAATTCGCTCGCCGACGTCGCCGACAACTCGCCGAGCGCGTTCTCGAGAACGCTCAACATGCCGGACCGGTCGGGCGGCGAGTGGATCGGCGCGGCGGCGGCGGGCGGGAGCTGGTCGGCGACGCACTGGATTCTGGCCGGCGGCGCGCGCGTCGACGCCAACGCGTTCACGGGGTTGCCGACGGAGAATCCGGCGCTCGAGCAGACCTTCGGCGTGCGCAATGATGGCGCGCCGAATTCCATCGCCGTGAGCCCGCGCTTCGGGTTCAACTGGTATCCGACGGCGCAAAAGGGGTTGTCCTCATACGGTTCGAACCTGTCGACAACGTATCGCGGGGGATACCAGATTCGCGGCGGGATCGGCGAGTTCCGCGGAATCCTCCCGTCGTCGCTCCTCTCCGACGCGATCGGCACGACGGGACTGCCCGGAAGCAGCGAACGATTGGTATGCACGGGACCGGCCGCGCCAATTCCGGACTGGCAGTCGTACATGACAGATCCATCGAGCGTGCCGACGACTTGCACCGGCGGCGCGTCCGTGTTCGCCGATACCGCGCCGAACGTTTCGGTGATCGACCGTCAGTTCCGCCCCAACACCGCTTGGCGCGCGACGCTCGGGTGGACGAATACGGTCAAGAACAACTACATCGCGATCGACGGCGTCTATTCGCTGAACCTCGACCAACCGGGCACGCTCGATCTCAATTTCGGCGGCGCGCAGCGATTCACGCTGCCGGCGGAGGGCGACCGTCCGGTCTTCGTCTCACCGACGAGCATCGTGCCTTCAACCGGAAGCGCGTCGGCCGTGGAGTCGCGCACGTCGGCGGCATTCGGGCGCGTGGCGGACCGGGTGTCGGATCTGCGCGGCGACGCGCGGCAAATCACGGTGTACGGCATCCCGAACATCCCGTTCCGGTTCGGGATCGTGACGATCGGCTACACCTACACGGACGCGCGCAGCCAGTCGCGCGGCTTCGACGGCAGCGACGCGCGGGATCCACGCGCGATCGAGTGGTCGTCGCAGGCGTTCACGCCCCGCCATCAGGTGACGCTGCAGGCGGCGCGAGTCTTCTTCGGCAATAAGATCGGATTGACCGCGGCGGGCCGCGTGCAGTCGGGTCTTCGATACACGCCATTCGTCGCGGGCGACATCAACGGCGACGGCTCGTCGAACGACCGCGCGTTCATCTTCGACCCTTCGCGCGTCGCTGACACCGCGGTCTCCCGCGGGCTGCGCGATCTTCTGAACAGTGGTTCCGCGTCGGCGCGCGACTGTCTGAATCGCCAGATCAACACCATCGCCGGCCGGAACAGCTGCGTCGGCCCGTGGAGCGCGACGTTCAACGCCGCGCTCGTGATTCCACGGCTTCCGAAGACCGACGGCCGGATGCAGGCGACTCTCAACCTCGCGAATCCGCTCGGCGGGCTGGATCAACTCCTTCACGGCAGCGACAAGCTCCACGGCTGGGGAAGCACGCCGCTCATCGACGGAACGCTATATCAGGTCCGCGGCTTCGACCCGGCGACGAGGCAATTCATCTACCAGGTGAATCCACGGTTCGGGAACACGAACCCGTCGACGAGCACGCTCCGGTCGCCGTTCCGCATCACGCTCGACATCCGGTACGACTACGGGCGCAACGGAGAAGAGCAGCGCCTCGACCTCAACCTGCGCATCAAGCCGCCGCTGGTCGGGACGCGTGCGTCGGCCGACACGATCAAGGCGCGTTACCTGAGGTCCGGATTCACCGACCTCTACGCTGTCATGCTGCGTTTCGCCGATTCGCTCGCCCTCACGCGAGCGCAAATGGAGCAGGTTCAGGGCGAGCAGAAGGTCCTGCTGGCGAAAGCGGACACGATCTATGCGGGGCTGGCGGCCTATCTCGTCGCGCTGCCTCCGAACTACGACCCGACCGAAGCCGTCAAGCACGTAACGGCAGCGAACGATTCGGCATGGAAAACCATTTATGCCGAGTCACCGTTCATCAGGCGTATCTTGGAGCCGCGTCAGTTGCCGCGTTTGCCGGGCCCGATCTACGCGATGCTGATGACGGAAAAGCCACAGATGAGATTCTTCTTCGGATTCTAGAGGCGCGATGAAGATCGTCGGGACGGTCGCTGGCGGGCTGCTGGCGTTGATTGGGTGCGTGTGGTTCCTGCAAGGAATCAACGTGTTGCCCGGCAGCTTCATGACCGGGCAAACGAAGTGGGCGGTCTATGGCGTCATCACGCTGGTCATCGGTCTGGCGGTGCTCTGGTTCAGTCGGCGGTGACGGCGTTCATCGCGATGCCGCACGCCCTCTGAACCACTCAGCGCACGAACGAGAGTTGGATGTAGGACGAGGCGAAGAACGGAAGGTTCAACATCGTGCCGTCCGCCACGCTGATCAGCTGGTAGCCGTTGCCGTGGGCGATGAGCCACCCGCCGTCCGGAGTCCAGTCGGCGCCAGACAGATCTTCGAAGCCCGAGGCGAGTTGGCGCAGGTTCGAACCGTCGGCGTTCATCACCGCGACCAAGCCGCCCGACACACATGCGATTCGGGCGCCATCGGGCGAGTAGCGCGGCTGCGTGCACGAGACCGACGTGTGGACGATCTGAAAGGTCTTTGTGCCGACGTCGATGATGCGAAGGCCGCTGACGTCGAGAACCGCCACGAATCGCCCGTCGGGCGATACGCCAGGTGTGGCGAACAACGAGAACGTGGTTGAAAGCCCGAGACTATCCGCGCCGGTTCCGTCGGGCCGTATTCGCCAGACACTCGGCGCCTGACCGCTGTGCTGGCCGACGAAGTAGACCCACTGTCCGTCCGGCGACAACCGCGGCCACTGCGCGGTGCCGATGTTGAGGGTCGCGGGAAGAAGTGTGTGCGCGGTCCCGCCGGGCGACACGATCCAGATGGCGGCGTTGGCCCCCGGACTTCCAGTGTAGTAAACGACGCTTCCCGTCGTCTTGACCGAACTCGGAGACAGCGATTGATCCTGGCTGTTCGCCAACTCGGTGTACCCGCTTCCGTCCGTATTCGCGAGAACGACGATTCGATTCGAGCTTTGACGAACGCCGACGAGCGCCAGTCGCGTAAGGACGGTCACCCGCGCGGTGTCGGAGCCTGTCTTCCACGTGACGGCGATTTTTGACCGCACGATCGAATTGCCGACGGTGACCTGACCGGACTGGGTCACCGAAGCGATTCCGGCGCCGGGCGTGTAGGTCAACGGCTCGGCCGGGACCGGGTTGTTGAGGCGGTCCGACGCCGCGGCGCGGATCGAATAGGTCGCGCCTGGCTGGACGGTCGTATCGCGGTTGCCGATGGTGAGCTTCGTCGCGACGCCCGGCAAGACCGTGTACAGAACCGTGTCGATGAGACCGAATTCAGGAACGCTGACGCGCAATCTCGCGGTTCCGGCGACGGTGCCCAACGCCACGAGCGCCTTCGCCTGACCCGTGGAATCAGCGGCCGACGACAGGAAGGTCGAGTACGTGTTGGACGTGAGGTTGGTGACGAGGATCGCGGTTTCCGTCTTGCGCGCCGAGTCGTCCGGCGGCAAGGATTCGAATCGCACGACTCGGCCGGCGCCGGAACCGCCCGCCGAGTCGTGGATCTCGACGATCAGAGCGCTCGTCAGGCGAGCCTGCACCGTATCGGAAAGTCCTCCGCCGGCGAGCACGCGAAACGGGACCGCGTGGGAGCCGGGAGCTGTACCGTCGCTACCGCAGCCTAACGCCGCCGCGACGATCGCTATCGAGAAAAGAGGAGCCTTTCGGGGGGCGGCCGGCGTCGAATTCATGGCGGGAGGGCCGGATGGGCGGGAGGGGGGGCGGGATGAGCGTTTTGCAACCTAAATAGCGTATTGCCCCGTCCATCATTCGTCAATCCACGAATCGTTACGATCGCGGACCCGGCGGCGTGGGCATGCTGGTGAGCTGCCGAACGAAGATATCGAAGTCGTCGTGCATGATCTTCATGGATGGATTCTCCATCATGCGCCGAAACGACGTTTCCTGCGCGATCTGCCACATCCGGCTGTTCCACGACGCGAAATAGTCGGGCGGAAGCTGGCCGTGCTTGTGCGCGTACCAGGCGATCTCGAACAACGACAGCTGCATGAGATTCAGGAAGTAGTCCTGGACGTCGCGGTCGGTCTCGAGGTGGTCGACGTCGCGTTCGTGCACCGACGCGAGCGCCGGATTCTGCACGCGGATGTACCGAAGCTGGTACTGGAGCTCGACGAGCTTGGAGAAGTTGGCGACGAGCTGCGCCTTCCGCGCCTGGCGGAACTGGATCGCCGTGAAGATCAGGCCACCGGCGATGGCGAACGACGACAGCGCCTGGAGCGTGACCTGGATGACCTGGAGCTTGAACGGCATTACCGAACGTTCCTATGCCGGTCGACCCACCAGGGCCACGCCGTGAGCGGCCATCCGATCAGCGCCGTCCACGCCAGCGCTTTGACGGACGGCGGAGGCGGACCGAAGCTCGCGGCGTATAGCGCGAGCAAGAAGACGACGAGCGACCACAGTCCGAATCGGCCGATGCGATCCCTCGCCTTCGTCGTTCGCGCGTAAACCCACACTCCGGCGAAGTACACGATCAGCTCGACGATCACGGTCGCGACCGGATTGCGCCACAACCCGAGCCCGAAACGCGCGGCGCCGCCGGGGTAGAGCGGCAGATCCGGTACGTGAACGACGAAGTCGAGCAACCAATGGCTCGGCACGAGCAGCCCGACGACGATCGCTCCGGCGCCGTAGCGCGTGAGCGCGAAGTAGAACGCGCCGAACGCCGCCCCGGCCATCAACTCCGTGAGCAGGCTGTGCGACCACGGATAACCGACGAAATCGAGCGTGAGAAACGGATTGCGGCCGGTGGGCGAGATGCGAACCTGCTCCGCCCCGGCGAGCAGAAGGATCGGCCAGAACAGGTCCGCCAGCTGCGCGGCGACGAACGTCGTGCCGAGCGACGTTCGGGGAGCGGCGCGTTTCGCCGCGAACGCGAGACCAAAGTGGCCGATGAACATTCTGTGACGAGCCCGACGAGGGCAGCGAATCGATGAGGCGGCGGGTGGGGTGAGACGACCGGATGACGCCGTAATAATAGTGGGGCCGACTGGTGCGCTTGGTCGAGTGGCCGAGGGACGGCGGGCATGAGCCCTGAATGCTCGATGAGAATGTTAGTGCGAACAAGTTGACACAAAACGAACGAGATCGTCACAACCGCCGCGCCAACGAACGCGTAGTGTGAGCCATCGAATGTTCAGCGGTCGCGAGGGCGCGATCGCTGACCGCTTTCGGCGCTTGAACGCGTACACCCGGTAGCGCCGGAGCGCCCGGCTCTCCCATCACACGACCCGTTTGGGGCCCGCCGCCATGAGTCTGTCCATCTCGCTCGTTCGTCGCACCGCCGTCGCGCTCTCTCTCGTATCGCTCTGCGCAGGCTCCGGAGGCGCGCAGAACTCCCAGGTCTCGCTCGCCGAGGCGAGTCACAAGGTCCTCTCGCCCGCAATGCAGGGCTTCGAGGATCGCCAAAAAGCGGGAATCGGCCAGTTCATCAGCGACAGCGCTCTTCGCGCGGCGTCGGGAAGCCGCCTTTCCCAGCTGTTGGTTCAGCACATGCCCGGAATCGTCATCAGCAACGCCGGTTCCTACGGCGAGTTTCCAATTTCGTCTCGGGTATGCAGCGGCATGTCGTGCGGCACGCCGCGATGCTATGTGCGCATGTATCTCGACGGCATGCTCGTGTTCGACGGAACGCCTGAGCAGCGCAACGCGCAGGGCATCGAGCTATCGACCTTCAAGCCCAATGACTTGAGCGGGATCGAGTATTACGCCGGCCCGTCCGGGCTACCGGCCCGGTTCGCCGGATTCAACTCGGACTGCGGGACGCTGCTGTTCTGGTCGCGGGGCTCCTGACCTCGCATCCAATTCGGGCCGCGACTCGTCGCGGCACCGGGCGAGGCCGCGTAGAATTGGAGTCCGGCGGAGGCGGCCCATGGCGAAGTCAGTCGACCTGTACGACAACGTCTATAGCGATTTCGAAAGCAGCGCCGAAAGAGCCGTGCGGCAGGCGGCGTTCGGCGAGGACATCGGTCAGAGCAGCTGGCTGACCGCCGAGGATTGGCTGCGCTTCGCCGATCTCGCGGGCGTGCGCGAGAATTCCCGCGTACTCGAGGTCGGGAGTGGGTCCGGCGGACCCGCGATCTATCTCGCCGTAGAGCGCGGCTGCGAGGTCACCGGCGTCGACATCAACGAACACGGCGTCGAGAACGGCCGGAGGCTCGCCGGCGACCGCGGCCTCGCCGACCGCGTGCGCTTTGAGACCATCGACGCGAGCAAGCCGCTTCCCTTCTCCGCCGCGTCGTTCGATGCCGTTCTCTCGAACGACGCCATGTGCCACATCGCCAACCGGCTCGACGTGCTCCGCGATTGGCATCGCGTGGTGCGCTCCGGCGGCCGCATCCTGTTCACCGACGCGCTGATCGTCACGGGACCGATCAGCGCCGACGAGATCGCGACGCGCAGCTCGATCGGTCTGTACATCTTCGTTCCGCCGGGGGAAAACGAACGGCTGATCGCCGAGGCAGGGTTCAAGCTGTTGTCCGCCGAAGACGTGACCGCCGAGGCGGAGATGATCGCCGGACGGTGGCACGACGCCCGGGACGCGCACAGCGCCGAGCTGACGGCGCGCGAGGGCGATGCGAACTTCGCCGGTCTCCAGCGATTCCTGGCGTGCGTGCGAATCGTCTCGGCGGAACGCCGGCTCTCGCGGTTCTGCTATCTGGCCGAGAAGCCGTAGCGAGTCATCCGACGCGCGCGAGACAACGTTCCGAATCGCGCTGCCGGCCAACCGACGCATAGCGCGCGGCCGCCTCTCGGAACAGGGCCGCTGCCTGGTCTTCGTTGCCCTGCGCGCGCCGGTGCACGCCGCGGGCTTCCCAGACGGCGGCGACCCACGGACCGCCGTTCCACATGCCGGCTACGCGCTCCGCTTCGTCGAGCCGGCGTGCGGCGGCGTCGAGCTCTCCCGCCTCGGCGAGCGCGATGGACGACGTGACGCGAAAACCCATCGAGCATGGTTGGCACATGCTGCGCTCGGCGATCCATCGGTCGCCCTGCGCGATCGCATCCGACGTTCGCTCCGGAGTATTGGCCGTCTCCACGGCGAGCGACTGAAGCCGCAGCAAGAGATGGGGCTCGAGCCAGTTTGATTCGGCGACTCGAAATCCTTTTTGGACGAGTCGCCCCGCGCGCCACAACCGACCGCGGACGATCGCCACCTCGGCCAAACGTTGCAGCGACATCACGTGGCCGGCGACCGCCTGAATGCCTTCGTATAGCTCGCCGGCCTCGGTCAACAGTCGTTCGGCAACGTCGAGATCGCCCGAAAACAACTCGGCCTCGCCGAGTATGAGCTTGGCGAGCGCCTGGCCGGCGATGGATCCGGTTTTCTCGGCTTCCGCGAGAAGGTCGCGCGCGGCGGCGGCGACCTCGCCGTGCCCCGCCGGACCATACAGACAGAACTCCGCGAGGCAGAGGTGGCCGTCGAAGATGTGCGATGCGACCGACGTAACGGCCGGAGCGCCGCGAACCCATTCAATGAATTCCGAGCGAAAGAGTTGCGGGAAGCGCCCCTGCATGTGCGCGACGAGGCCCAGCAGCGCACTCGCTTCGCCCATTTCGCGCGGCAGCCCGCCCTCGAGCGCGAGGGCGCGTGCCTCCTTGGCGATCTGCTCGGCCTTTGGGAAGTCGCCGCTGTGCAGATGGATGATTCCCCAGGCCAACGACGCGCGGACGCGATCGAGCAGACTCGCCGGCTGCGTTTCGCCGGCGAGCGCGCGCTCGTAGATCGCGACGGTCGCCTTGGATGGGCCGACCCCGAGATCGATGCGAAGTCGTTCTCGCAATTGCTGAAAGCGTCGAATCACCTCGCCACGATTTCCGGCGTCGAGCGCCGTCTGCATCACGGCGCGCTGCGCCTCTTCGTCGCTCGGATCGATCGCCAGCAAACGCTCCCACAAAGCGCCTGTTCTCAGCACGCGGACGTAGAGCTGACGCAAATGTTCGCGCGTCGCCTCGGCCCAGGCGGCGTAGCGGTCGTCGGGAAGCAGTTCGCCGCCATAGTGATCCGCGGCGCGCGCGCACGCGGCCGGGTCCGGACGCGACCGGCGAAGCGCCAGCTTCGCCTCCGCTTCAAAGATCTCTGAATCGACGACGACGTCGCCGGCCGGCGCGAGCGAAACGATGTCGTTGTCGAAGCCGATCGCATCGTGATCGCCGAGCGTTCGGCGCGCGAAGTGGACCGCCTTGCGGAGATTGGCCGACGACGATTCCGGCGGAGTCTCGGGCCAGAGCGCTTCCATGGCCTGCTCGCGATGCAGCCGATGTCCCGCGGCCAGGGCGAGCAGCTTCACCAGCGCGGCGCTGGCGCCTCGGCGCCACTCGGCGGCGAGAATCTCCCGGTCGTCGATGACGACGCGGAACTCGCCCAGCAGAAAGATCTGAATTCGCACTAGGGAAGTCATTGTGCGGAGACGACTTGGCCGCCGTCACAGAGGGGTCGGCCGCGGGGAACGCCCGGGGAACATGGCGCGCGCACATTGCCTCCACAACCTCAACGCACTTGGAGACCGACCATGTCACTACGCCTTGGCGACACCGCCCCGGACTTCACCGCCGACACGACCCACGGCCCAATCTCGTTTCATCAGTGGCTCGGGAATTCGTGGGGGATTCTCTTCTCGCATCCCAAGGATTTCACGCCGGTTTGCACGACCGAGCTCGGCTACATGGCCAAGCTCAAGCCCGAGTTCGACAAGCGCAACGTGAAGGTCATTGGTCTGTCGGTCGACACCGTCGAGAAGCACCGGCTGTGGTCGAAGGACATCGAGGAGACGCAGGGCGCGGCGCCGAACTATCCGATGATCGGCGACTCGAATCTCGCCGTTGCGAAGCTCTACCAGATGCTTCCGGAAACGGCGGGCGACTCGTCGGAAGGGCGCACGGCCGCCGACAACCAGACCGTCCGCAGTGTGTACGTCGTCGGCCCCGACAAGAAGATCAAGCTCAACATCTCGTATCCGATGACGACAGGGCGCAACTTCGACGAGGTGCTGCGCGTTGTCGATTCGCTCCAACTCACGGCCGCCGAGCGCGTGTCGACGCCGGTGAACTGGAAGCCCGGCGAAGACGTGATCATCGCCGGCTCGGTGAGCAACGACGAGGCGAAGACGATCTATCCGAACGGCTGGAAGGAACCGAAGCCGTACATCCGCATCGTGCCACAACCCGGCGCGCCAGAAGGCGGCGACGGTGCGCTACAAAAAGGATGCTATCGCCACGTTTCCCGCGCCGGCCGAGCGGGTGTTCCGCTACATGCGCGCCGGCAATCACCACCATGCGGCATTCAAGAGCCATCGTCTCGTCGGCGTGCAGTCCGACGTCGTCACGATCGACGCTGAGGTCTACAACCCCGACGGCTCGACGTTTCAGACGACGATCGAGCATCGACTCAATCCGCCGACGGGAATCGAGTCGCGCATGATTGGCGGCGCGTTCGATGGCGCACGCTTCACGCACTCGTACACGCCGGCCGGAGGCGCGACGAAGGTGGACCTCGAGGGCGAATTCCCTGTCATCCCCGGCGTCTCGGCGGCCGATGCGCTCAAGATGATCGACGGATTCTTCACGGCCGCTTTCACCGAAGATACGGCCACACTGCGGACGTGGGGCTGACTCTGATCCACGAAGTCACGCTGACGAACACGCCCGCCCGGTTTGGTTTCCGAGCGGGCGTGTTCTCGTTTTCGAATCCGCGAGGGAATGCGAAGAAGGGCCGGCTACGGCTTGCGTCCGGGAATGCTGTACAGGAATCCCGTGTACTGCATTTCGTCCCACGTCTGATCGCCCCACTGAACGTCCTTCGTGGCGTCGGGATTGTGCTTGTTCGTCGCCGAGTTGTCGTACCACGCGGTGGACATGATCTTGGCGCCGGCGGGAATGTCGAGCGGCTTGTCGAACAGGTAGTAGGTCTGCCAGTTGAAGTCGTAGTGCGGCATGTCGAGGATCACTTCCGACGTGCTGTCCGGCTTCACCAGCGTATAGCGCCAGCGCGTGCCGCGAAGATGCGTGTGCGGGAAGATTCCCCAGATGCGCACGGGCTGACCAGCCGTGATCTCGGCGGGCACGGCGACGTCCTTCTGTCCGGCCGGAATCGTGAACGACCCATTCACGAACTGAGAAGCAAAGATCTCTTCTTGCGGCTTCTCGGCCGCGAAACGGAATCCGACGCGAGAGCGATCCTTCATCTCGTGTCCGTGCGCCGTGTAGTGCATCTGGAACGTCAGCACGGTACCGGCCCGCAAGCGCAGGGCGGTGCCCGGCGCGAATTCGACGACGTTGGTGCCCGGAGCCGTCGTGCCGATGAGGGCACCGAGGCCCATGCGCGGCGGCGCATGAAGCGTGTCGGTGCGCGGAGCTTCCCGGAGCACGGACTGCTGCCTGTTGCGAATGAAGAGCAGCGGCGCCGCGGGCGATCCCGCCGGGCGAGGCGCGGGCGCGACGCCCGGCGTGGGTGGAACGAGCGCGTAGACCAACACGTGGTGCACGACCTCGCGCGCCCCCGGCTGGATCTCGATCGCCTGAACCCATTTGTCTTCGGTGAGATTCGTCGGCACGGTGAAATACTGGTATTCGATCATGCCGGCCGCCGGGACAACGAAGTCCTCCGGCATGCTCACGACGAAGTCGGGCGTGCCGATCGACCACGTCGACGGAAAGTCGGGCTTGGGCGGCAGATCCTTCGCGTCTCCGCGCTGCGCGCCGCCGGCGATCCAATCGAGGATGATTTGCTTGTCGGCGTCCAAGAGCCGACGGTCATTGCGAAAGACGCCGTGCGGACCCTCGGCGTGCCAGGGCGGCATGGTATTCGACGAGACGGCGTCTTCGATCTTGTCGATCTGGGCCTTGGCGCTGTCGTAGTCGACGAGCGAGAACGGTCCGAGACCGCCCGGGTGATGGCAGCTCGCGCAGTTCTTATAGATGACCGGTGCGACGTCTTTGCTGAACGTCGGCGCGGCGTGGCGAGGTGTCGGGCCGGTCTGGCGCGCGAAAGCGACGGCGACGAGCGCGGCTAGGGCGACAACGGCGGGATGCGCGAGGCGAATCAGTCGTCGTGACGGCATGGCGGGGGACCTCATCGAAGGAGAGGCGGCAACGGCTGACAGGAAAGCAATCCGCTCGACCGCGGGGCGCGCAAGGCGGGTCGCAATCCGTGGCGGCTGGACCCCTAGCCATCTGGCCCGGCTCGCCTCGGGCGCCGTACGTTAAACGTGCCGTCCGACCCCTCCGATGGAGCCCCAATGTCCCCCTCGCTCTCCGTCTTGTTGACTCGCGCGGCGCGCGTCGCCGCCGTGACCGCGATCGCCTCCGCTGTCGTTGCGTCGGCGAGCGCACAACAGCTCAAGCCCATCCACTTCGCCCGCAACGCCGGCATCGCCAACGACGGCCGCGTCGCATTCACGTACCAGGACGACATCTGGCTCGTCGACGCAGACGGCTCGAACCCGCGCCGGCTCACGGTGAACGTGGCGCGCGACTTCTCGCCGCGCTTCTCGCCCGACGGCAAGTGGATCGCGTTCACGAGCAACCGCACCGGCAACAACGACGTCTTCGTGATGCCGTCCACCGGCGGCGAGCCGAGGCAGCTCACCTGGTTCTCCGGCGCCGACGAAGCGCTCTACTGGACGCCCGACGGCAAAGGGATCGTCATCTCGAGCACGCGCGGATCGAATGCCTGGGGCTCGCCGCTCTACGTCCAGCCGGTCGACGGCGGACTCGCCAAACCGCTCGGCATGGGCATCGCGCGCACAGGCATGATCAGCCAGGACGGCGCGATGATCGCGTTCAATCGCAACTTGCCTTCCACATGGCGCAAGGAGTATCGCGGCAACGCGGCGGCCAATATCGCCGTGATGAACGTGAGCAACGGCTCGATTCAGGAGATCACCAACACGGATCTCCAGCAATTCAAAACGTTCGCGAACAACGTGTTTCCGATGTGGGGCGCCGACGGGATGCTCTATTTCGCGTCCGAGCGTGACGGCACGTTCAACCTCTGGCGAATGTCCACCAAAGGTGGAAGCGCCCAGCAGGTGACGAACTTCAAGAGTCCGGGCGGCGTGTTCTTCCCCTCCATTTCTCCCGACGGCAAGCACGTCGTCTTCCAGAACGAGTTCGACCTCTACACGATCGACCTCCCGAACGGCAAGGCGAAGAAGCTCGCGCTGGCGATGTCTTTCGACCCGAAGGAGCCAGACGTTCAGGTACTCACAGCCGCGAATCGCGCCGAGGGATTCGGAATCTCTCCCGCCGGGGACTACATGGCGGTCGACTATCACGGAGAGATCGTGATCGTGCCGACGGAAGCGGGCGTCGGCGAGAAGACGCAGATGACCAACTCGGCGTGGCGCGAGCGAAACGAGGTCTACTCGCCGGACGGCCGAAAAATCGCGTACGTCTCCGACGAAGGCGGCGAGCAGCAAGTCTGGGTCTACGACGTCGCGTCAGCCACGAGCAAGAAGCTCACGTCGCAGCCCGCCGAGAAGGACAACCTCGTGTGGGCGCCGAGCTCGCAAAAGCTCGCGTACGGCGCCGACAACAAGGTGTTCGAGGTCGACGTCGCCGGCGGGACGCCTCGCGAGCTGGCGCACAACGGCGCCGGAGGGATCAACGTCTCGCAGTACTCGAACGACGGAAACTGGCTCGTGTACAGCCGGCGCGACGACGAACAGAACGCCGACGTCTACCTCTACGACATCAAGACCAAGACCGAATACAACATCTCCGAGAGCCCGTGGAACGAGACCAACGCGCAGCTGACGCCTGACGGCAAGACGGTCGTTTTCACGTCGAATCGTGACGGTGGCGTGAACCAGCTCTTCGCCGTTTCGCTCTCGCGCATCATGGAAGATCCGAACGACCCGCTGGTGCGTGAGCGCGTCCGTCGAGCGTCGGGCGGCGCGGGCCGGGGCGGACGGGGTGGCGGGAACGCCGACTCCGCCGCAACCGATGCGGCCGTTCACGTAGATCCAAAGGGAATCGATCGCCGCGCGATTCAGATCACACGCGGCGGCACGGGCGTTGGCGCGTTCTTTCTCTCGCGCGACGGACGCACGGTCTTCTTCTCGGTGGGCGGCTTCGGCGGGCGGGGTGGCGGCGGGCGCGGACGCGGCGGTGCGGCTGCCGGTGAATCTGACGCGGGACTCTACTCCGTCGGAATCGATGGCCGCGACCGGAGGCGAATCGCCGCGGGCACTTTCGCGGGCATGCAGCCGACGGCCGATCGTCGCGTGGTCTACTTCCGCGGCGCCGTGCGCGCCCCGGCGGGCGATGATGCACCTCCTCCGGGGCGCGGCGGCGCCGGCGACGTCGGCTTCCCGATCGAGCGACTCACGATCGGGGCAGGTGCCGGGGGTACGGGTGCGGCGGGCGGTGGCGGTGGGCGGGGACCTACCGCTGCGGGCACGGCGGGTGGCGCGGCGGGCGAACAGATCAACTTCAGCTTCAACGTGCGCGTCGACCGTCGCGACGAGTGGAAACAGCTGCTCGACGAGTCGTACCGCGTCATGAAGTACCGGTACTACGACGCGACGATGCACGGCAAGGATTGGACGTCGATCTACTCACGCTATTCGACGCTCCTCGCCGACGCCGGCACCAATGAGGACGTCTACGACATCGCCAACGCGATGATCGGCGAGTTGAGCACCTCGCACACAGGCGTGACCGGCCCGCCGAGCGTGACCATGCCGGCCGTCTACACGACGCGATATCTCGGATTCGACATGGAGCCGGCGGGCAGTCGCTACCGCGTGAGCCACGTCTACCGCGACGGTCCGGCCGACAAGGAGTGGGTCGACATCAACGTCGGCGATTACGTCTTGTCGATCGACGGGAAGGAGGTCAAGGCGGGCGACGACTACTGGAAAGTTTTGAGCCAGACCGAGAACGAATACGTCCCGGTGAAGGTCTCGAAGTCCGCGGACGGGTCGGCCGCGAAGACGTATCGCATCGCGACGACGAACAACATGACGAACATCAAGTATGAGGAATGGGTCGCCAACAACCGCGACTCGGTGGACAAGGCGACGAACGGCCAGATCGCTTACGTCCACATTCGCGCCATGGACCAGCCGTCGCTCGAACGATTCCAGAACGAGATCGACCGCTTCTGGCAGAAGAAGGGGATCATCGTCGACATCCGGAACAACGGGGGCGGCAACATCGACCAGGAGCTGCTCGACATTCTCGAGCGGCAGCCGTACGAGTTCTGGAACAACCGCAACGGGTCGCGCACGTGGGGGCGGCGCCCGCGCCAGGCGATCGTTGGGCCGAAGGTCATGATGATCAACTACCGCTCGGTGTCCGACGCCGAGGTGACCCCGCAGGGGTTCCGCACGCTGGGACTCGGGAAGCTGGTCGGCAACCCCACGTCGGCGCAGGTGATCGCGACGGGAAGCTATGCCCTCATCAACGGCGGCTCGATTCGCACGCCCGGGTCGCTGGTGGTCTCGTGGGACGCCTCGAAGCCGAACAACTACGGGTTCGATCTCGAGAACTACGGCGTTCCGCCGGACGTGTGGGTCAAGAATTCGCCGGACGACGACGCCAAGGGGGTCGACCGGGAGCTCAAAGTCGCGATCGACGAAGCGATGAAGATGCTCAAGGCTGGTCCGAAGGTTCAGGCGACGCAGCAGCGATGAATGGCCGGCGCCGCCCAAGAAACTGACGAAACGGTAAGTGTCCGTCAGGAATTTTCAGGTGCCTTGGAGGCTTAGCGATGACCGCGATGGTCGGGCCACTGGCCGTAGCCTGGCGGCCCGGCTCGCGGTAAGTTCTCCGCGTCTGCAGCGACATCTTCCGCTATCAGAAAAATGACTGAGACCTCCGTAGGGCGACGCCGCCCCCGGGCCCGCGGTCCTGTCCGACCAAACTCGTGCCCGAGCGCGCGCGCATGAACACCCTCGAGATGCGCACCCGATTCCACGCCGCGCTCGGCGACCGCTACCACATCGAGCGCACACTCGGCGAGGGCGGACTGGCGACGGTCTATCTCGCCCGCGACCTGAAGTACGGACGCGACGTCGCCATCAAAGTTCTCAAATCAGAGATCGGCGCCGCGGTCGGAGCCGAGCGATTCCGCCGAGAGATGGAGCTGGCGTCGACGCTCAGCCATCCGAACGTTCTGCCGATCTTCGACTGGGGCGATTCGGAGGGCATGCTGTTCTACATGATGCCCAACGTTCGCGGCCGCACTCTGCGCGACGAGATCGACGCCGTCGGTCAGCTGTCGATCGAGGACGCGGTGCGCATCGCCGGCGAGATCGCCGCCGCTCTCGACTACGCGCATCGCCGCGGTGTCCTGCACCGCGACGTGAAACCGCAGAACCTAGTCCTGGAAGATGGACGACTGCTCGTCGCCGATTTCGGCATGGGCAACGCCCTCGCCACGATCGAAGGCGGGGCCGTCGCGAAGGCCGCCATCGGCATCGGCACGCCGGCCTACATGAGTCCCGAGCAAGTGGCCGGCGAGACGGTGGACGGGCGCAGCGACGTGTATTCGCTCGCCAGCGTCCTCTATGAGATGCTCGTCGGCGAGCCACCCTTCCCCGGTCCGGCGACACAGGTCGTGATCTCGAAGCGCTTCATGCAGACGCCGCCCAGCGTGACCGTCATGCGCGACGGAATTCCACGCGCTGTCGCGGCGGCGCTTCAGTCGGCGCTCGCGCGTTCGCCGGCCGATCGGCCGAGCAGCGCCGGGGCTTTCGTCGCGTCGCTGATCGATGCCGAGGTCGAGTCGATCTCGGCGAAAGCAGAGGTCACGTTCGCCAGGACGTGAGCGACTAGTCCCCGTCAGCGCGCGGCGCGGAGGCCGCGACCTGGGAACGTTTTGTCGCGCACCGCGCCATCCGTCACGACGGGCACGCCGTTCACGAGCACGTACTTGAACCCGACCGACGTCAGCGCGGGCTGCTGATACGTCGACCGGTCGGCGACGGTGGCCGGGTCGAACACCGCGATGTCGGCGTCGGCTCCGACTTTGATCCGCCCCTTGTTCTTGAACACCGGCGCGAGTTTCTCCAACCGCTGCGCCGGCATGAGCGACATCTTCCGAATCGCTTCAGTGAGCGTGAGCTGCTTGGTCTCGCGCACGTAATGGGCGAGCACGCGCGCTTCGGTGCCCGCGGTGCGCGGATGGCCCTTGCCGTGCTCGATGAGCCCATCGCTCGCGATCGCCGTGAGGGGGCTCGTGATCGCCATCGCTTCCATCTCCGGCGTATTCAGGAAGAGGATCACGCTGCCGCCTTTTTTCCGTTCGGCGTCGAACGTCGCCTTGGTGAGACGCACGCCTGTGCTGACGAGCATGATCCGCTGCATCACGCTGTCGGGCGAGCCGACATACTGATCGAGCAGGGCGGAGCCGATCTCCGTCATCCCGGCGATGTAGGGGTACGCTTCTGTCGTGACGTCGATGCCGTGGTCGCGCGCGTCTTGGACGAGCGCGAGCGTCTTCGGCGTCGACTCGAGGCTCATGCTGTTCAGGTGCACGATGTGCACGGGCGCGCCGGTGACCGCGCTGGCGCCGATCACTTCCAAGAATGATTCGACCGAGCTTCCCGGCTCGCGCGTGCCGAACGATCGTACGTGAACGAACACCGGCGCGTGATATTTGGCGGCCGCGCGGAACATCTCCAGGACTTCGTAGCGAGTAGCGGCAGGCGTGTATTGCAGCCCCATCCCAACCCCCAGCGCGCCGGCTGCGAGGCCGGTCGTGACGCGCTGCTTCATGTCAGCGATCTGCGCGTCGCTGGCGACTTGATGGCCCCCCGGTCCGGTGGGCAGGAGCCCGGTCGACGGATCCTTCATGACGGCCATCCGCGCCCGGACGTGTCCGATCGAGGCGCCGTAGTTGATCAGCGCCTTCCCCTCCCGACTTCCATAGAAGGCCGGAATGTCTCCGGTCCCGACCTCGAGCTCGAGCGCGGTCGTCACGCCGTCGAGCGCGAAGATGCGATAGTTCTCGTCGTCCTGTCCGTGCGCGTGCAGGTCGATGAAGCCCGGCGCGACGACGAGTCCTTTTGCATCGAAGGTGGTCTCGCCGGTGATCGGCGTCGCCGAGATTGCTTCGATCTTGCCATTTCGAATTCCAACGAACCGCGTCGCGTCGAGTCGCGACTCGGGATCGATGACGCGACCGTTGGCGATCACGACGTCGTACCGCGGTTGCTGCGCGCCGGCTGTCGCCTGCAGCGTCAGAAGTACGACCAGCGTCATCGCGAGCCGGGGCATCGCATCTCCGTCGTGTTGTGCGTGAAAAGATCGGCGGCCTATCATAGTCGCGGTGCTCCGGCGTCACCAGGCGGGCGGCGCCGCTTGCCCGGCGGCGACGGAACACGACATACTCCGGGCAAGCACAAGAAGTCGACAGCTACTTCAGTAGATTGGTGGCTGCCGCGTGCGCGCCGCGCTATGTTCTGCTCGCGGTTCACTCCCCCAAGCCTCCCTCCGACGGTGATCGACACCCTCTCGGGGCCGGCACTTCCCAGCCGCCGACGCATCCGATGACGCCGATCGACGTAGCGACGCGAAGCCGAGAGGCCACTCGCCTGTGAGCGGCTCGTTGTTGACGCAGCTTCAAAAGACGCTGGGCGACGCCTACCACCTCGAGCGAGAGCTCGGCGGCGGCGGGATGAGCCGCGTCTTCGTCGCCGAGGAAAAGCGGCTCGACCGCAAGGTCGTCGTGAAGGTGCTCTCACCGGACCTCGCTCAGGGGCTCAGCGCCGAGCGGTTCGAGAGAGAGATTCGAACAGTCGCGGGACTGCAGCAGGCGAACATCGTCCCGGTGCTCACCGCCGGCGACACGGACGGCCTCCCCTTCTACACGATGCCGTTCGTCGAAGGCGAGTCGCTGCGCGCGCGTCTCACCCGCGGGCCGCTCGCCGTCGCCGAAGTCGTGAGCGTCCTCAAAGACGTTTCGAAGGCGCTCGCCTACGCGCACCAGCGAGGCGTCGTCCACCGCGACATCAAGCCGGACAACGTGCTGATCTCCGGGGGCACGGCGGTCGTCACGGACTTCGGCATCGCGAAAGCAATCAGCGCGGCGCGGACCGGCGACGGCGGCGCGACGCTCACGCAGGTCGGCACGTCGATCGGGACTCCCGCGTACATGGCGCCCGAGCAGGCGGCCGGCGACGCGGGGATCGACAACCGCGCCGACATCTACGCGCTGGGCGCTATGGCGTACGAACTCCTGACCGGGCAGCTCGTCTTCCCCGATCGCACTGCGCCGCGGATGCTGGCCGCGCACATGAGCGAGGAGCCGCGCCCACTTGGCTCCTTGCGCGCCGACATCCCGGCACCGCTCGCCGAGTTGGTGATGCGGTGCCTGGCCAAGGATCCGGCGAACCGGCCGCAGAGCGCGGGCGACGTCGTGCGAGTTCTCGAAACGGTCGTCAGCGGCAGCGGAACGGCGATGCCGCCGGTGCTGCTCGGCGGGCCAGGCATGTTCCGAACGGCCTTGGCGATCTACGCCGCGGCGTTCGTCGTCGTCGCGATCGTCGCCAAAGCCGCGATCGTCGGCATCGGGCTGCCCGAATGGGTCTTTCCCGCTTCGCTGATCGTGATGGGGCTTGGCCTGCCAGTGGTGCTTTGGACCGGCTACGTGCAGCGCGTCACGCGTCGCGCGATGACGGCCACGCCGACGTACACGCCGGGCGGTACGCCGTCCGCCACGCACGGCACGATCGCGACGATCGCGCTCAAGGCCGCGCCGCGCATGAGCTGGCACCGAACCGCGAGAGGCGGAGTCTTCGCGCTCGGCCTCTTCGTCGCGGCGATCGCCGTGTTCATGGGGTTGCGTGCGTTCGGCATCGGGCCGTTCGGATCTCTGCTCGCGTCCGGGCGTCTGGGTCGACGCAACTCGATTCTGCTCACCGACTTCCGCACGACGAACGTCGACTCGACGCTCGGCCGCGTCGTGAGCGACGCCGTCCGCGCCGGTCTCTCGGGATCGTCGGCGTTCACGCTCGTGCAGCCGGCGCAGATCGTGTCCGCGCTCCAGCTCATGAAGCGTCCGCCGAACACTCGCGTCGACTCGGCGGTCGCGCGCGAGATCGCCGAGCGCGGCGGGATCAAAGCGATCGTCGACGGCGACGTCACCGGCGTGCCCGGCGGCTACGTCGTGTCGATCCGGCTCGTCCGCACCGACTCGGGCGGAGAGTTGGCGTCGTTCCACGAAACGGGCGACGGTCCGCGCGGTTTGATCGACGCTGCCGACAAGCTCGCGCGTGAGCTGCGAAGCAAGGCCGGCGAATCGCTGCGCGCGGTGAACGCGACGCCGTCGTTGGCGCAAGCGACCACGGGCTCCCTCGACGCGCTGCGAAAGTACAGCCAGGCGGTGAGACTCAACGCACTCGGCGAGCCGCGGGCACTCGGCGTCGCGCGCGAGGCTGTCGCGCTGGACTCGACGTTCTCGACGGCGTGGAGCCTGCTCGCCGCCGCGCTCTCCAACTATGGCGGTACGCAGTCCGCCATCGACTCGGCCACGACGCAGGCGTACCGCTTCCGGGATCGATTGCCGGCGCTCGAGCGCGACATGGTGGCGGCGCGCTACTACGCGCTCGGCCCGGGGCGCGACCGCGCGAAAGGCATCGCCGCCTACGAAGCCATCCTCCAGCGGGGCGACACGCTTCCAACGGTGTTGATCAATCTTGGCGAGCAGCTGCGCAGCCGGCGCGAGTTTGCGCGCGCGGAGTCGCTCAACCTCGCGGCGGCGCGAATCGATCCCAGCACGGCGACCCCACTCGGCAACGCGGTCGAGCTGGAGATCGATCAGGGAAAGCTCAAGGAGGCGGCGGCAACGAACGCGCGGCTCGTGGACGTGGCCGCCCGCTATGGGAACCGCCACCGAATGGTCATTGCGTTTGCGCAAGGCGACGACAAGACGCTTCGCTCGACCGCCGACAGCCTGTCTCGGGTGGGCGGGGACGCGCGCCGGCTGGCCGGGCTGCCTGCCGAGGAGGCCATCGCGCTCCAGGATGGACGGTTGCGCGATGTCTCCACAATCGCCAGGGAGCGGTTCGCCAACAACCTGACCAGCCCCGAATTCGCGATTCGCCAGATTTTTTTCGAGCTCGCGGTCAAGGGACCGTCACCCGCAAGCGCGGCGCGGCTCGACACGGCCATCGCGACGGTGCCGTTCCGCGACATGCCCATGGTGGACCGCCCGTATCTCGATCTGGCGTGGCTGCTCGCGCGGATGGGCGGCCCCGAGAAGGCGCGCGCCATGATCGGACGCTACCGCGCCGAGATGACCGACACGTCGCTCCGACGAGTGCAGGAGTCCGCGCTGCATAACGCGCTCGGGGAGATCGCACTCGCCGAAGGCAAGCCGATCGACGCAATCGCCGAGTACCGTCGTGGCGACGTCGCGTCCGACGGCGCGCCGGCAAGCGAATGCGCGGGATGCCTCGCGTTCGACGTGGCCCGCGCCTATGACGCCGCGCGGAGGCCGGACTCGGCGGCCGCCTACTTCGAGCGATATCTCGCGACACCGTTCTGGGGACGAGCCTCCCTTGAGCTCGATCCGGTTCGCGTCCCGGCGATTCGAGAACGACTGGGGCAGCTCTACGAATCGATGGGCAACACTGACAAGGCTGTCGAGAACTACCGCGCGTTCATTGAGCTCTGGAAGAACGCCGACGCGGACCTTCAGCCCCGCGTGGCCGACGCTCGCAAACGCCTCGCGCGATTAACCGCCGTCGAAAAACCGCGCCCCTGACGCGTCGGAGTCGTTACCCCAAAAAGCGTATGTCCGGTTTGCGACACCGCTTTTCGTTTCGCTGAGCGGGCACGAGCCCCGGGTTTGTCTCTTCCCACCCACTGCCGGGAGCTGCCGTGAAGAAAGAGTACTGGGACGTATCGGACGCGCAGGTCATCGAGAAAACAGGCCATCCGCTCGGCCACTGGATGCGCGTGCTGGCTGCCTTCGATGCGGCCACGAAACCGTCGACCGCCGTCGTCGAGCACCTACAATCAGAGCACGGAGTGCCTCGGTATTGGGCGCGCACGCTCACGACGAGGTACCTCAAGGCCGGGGGGTAGCTCGAGCGTCTGGGTTCGCGATGAGTGGCTGAGCGCCGAACGCCGGGGTATCTTCTGCCCGGCGATCGGCTCTCCCTGCCGCGTTCCCTCCGAACCCAGACGACGATGCCTGGTGGTCCCGACCTGCGCGCGCAACTGCAAGCTGCCCTCGGCGGGGCGTACGCAATCGAGCGGGAATTGGGAGGCGGCGGGATGTCGCGCGTGTTTCTCGCGACCGAGACCGGACTCACGCGCTCGGTCGTGGTGAAGATTCTCACGCCGGAGCTGGCGGCCGAGGTGAGCGCCGAGCGCTTCGCGCGCGAGGTGAAGCTCGCCGCGCGGCTCCAGCAGGCGAACATCGTCCCGCTGTTGAACGCCGGAAACGCGAACGGGCTGCCGTGGTACTCGATGCCCTTCGTGCGCGGCGAATCGCTGCGAGCGAAGTTGTCGTCGGGCGCGCCCGTTCCGGTCACCGACGCGGTGCACATCCTGCGCGACGTCGCGCGAGCGCTCGCATTCGCGCACGGCGAAGGAGTCGCGCATCGCGACATCAAGCCGGAGAACATTCTGATCTCGGGCGGCGCAGCCGTCGTCACCGACTTCGGCATCGCGAAGGCGCTGACGACGGCGCGCACCCAAGACGGCGGCGCCGCCTCGCCGACGATCACGCAGATGGGCGCGTCGATCGGCACGCCCGCTTACATGGCGCCCGAGCAAGTCGCCGGCGATCCGAACGTCGACCATCGCGCCGACATCTACGCGTGGGGCGTCGTGGCGTGGGAGCTGCTCGGCGGCAAGCATCCGTTCTCCGGGAAGACGACCGCGCAGGGGATGCTCGCGGCGCACTTGAGCGAAACGCCGGCCGGCCTCACGTCGACCCGCGCCGAGGTTCCTCCTGCGCTCGCGGCGCTGGTCTCACGCTGTCTCGAGAAGGATCCGGCAAAGCGGCCGCAGTCGGCGAACGAGATTCTCACGGCGCTCGATCAGATCGGATCGACAAGCGGTTCCACGCCGGCCATGGCGACGCCCAAGCGATTCTCTGGACGCGCATTCGCGATCGCAGCCGCGATCGTCGTCGTCGTCGCAACCGGCGCGTGGTTGACGACACGCAAATCGGCTGGACCCGCGAGTTCGACGGGCTACAAGTCGCTCGCAGTGCTTCCGTTTACGTCACTCGGCGGCGACACGGCGAACGCGTACTTCGCCGAAGGCATGGCCGACGAGCTCACGACCGAGCTCGCGAAGGTGGCCGGCCTCCGCCTCGCCGCCACCAGCTCCGCGGCGGCGTACCGCAACAAGACGGCAGACGTACGCGAGGTCGGCAAATCGCTCAGTGTCGCCGCGGTGCTGCAAGGCTCGGTGCGTCGAGAGGGCGGGCGCATTCGCGTGTCGGCTCAGCTGTCCGACGCCGCCGATGGACTGGTAGTCTGGACCAACAGCTACGAGCGCGAAGTGAAGGACGTGTTCGCCGTCCAGGACGAGTTGACGCGTGACATCGTCGGCGCGTTGCGTGTGAGGCTCGCCGGCAACGTTGTATCGGGCGCGCCTGCGCCGACGCACGATACAACCGACTTCGAGACCTACGACATCTACCTGCGCGGCCTGCATTTCTTGAGACTGCGTGGAAACGGCGTCGTAGGTTCGATCGGGTATTTTCGCCAAGCGCTGGCGCGCGATTCCACCTATGCGCGCGCATGGTCGGAGCTTGGTGAAGCGTATTGCGTTTTGCCGTTGTACGCGCAAGTGCCGGTCGACTCGGCGCTCCCCTTCGGCCGTGCCGCGATCGCAAAGGCGCACACGCTCGATCCGTTGGATGCCAACGCGTACGCCGCCGAGGGGTTCTGCGATATGCTGGCGATCCAGCCGCGGGAGGCGGAGGCGGCATACGAGCGCGCGCTGAGCCTCGATTCGGGCAACGTGCTGGCGAATCGCGCGCACTGGTCGGCTCTCGTGTCAGCCGGGCGCCCCGATGCGGCCGTCGATGCCGCCCGGCGGACGGCGCGTTTCGATCCGTTGGATGCCACGTCCGCGTGGGTCGGCGGGCAAGTGATGCTTGTCGCGAAGAGATATGACGAAGGCATCGCCATGGCCAAGCGCTCGATCGAGCTCGACTCGAGCGTCGGCAATCCTGCTCGATTGGTCCAAGCTCTGATCCTGCATGCGACGGGCAACGACAGCGGTGCGCGTGCACTTCTGCGCGCGTCGTCCTTCAGCTCCCCGCAAATAATGCCGTGGCTGGGCTATTTGACCGCGGTCACCGGCGACCGAACCGGCGCGGCCGCGTTCGTTCGTCAACGCGAATCGCACCGTGGGCACGACAGCTTCACCAACCTCACAGAGGCGTGGACGTATCTCGGCAGTGGCGACACGACGCTGGCACTCGATGCCCTGGAGCGAGCGGAGCGCGCCCGTGAGCCGCTTCCCTTCTCAGTGCCGTTCAGTATGCCCGCGTACGACCCGCTCCGTCACAGCGCGCGCTTCGCCGCAGTGATCAAAGGGTACGGCATGGAACCCGCGAACTTTGGTGTCCGGGACACGGCACCGCGGTGAACGGCGGCACCGCAGCGCCGCCCCGGGGTATTTTTAGTTCTATGCGCATCCCCGCCCTCGCCTCAATAGCCGTGCTCGCCGTAGCCGTTGCCTGCAGCAGCGATACGACCCTCCCCACGTGTTGTACGTCCGGCGCTCCGTCGCTGCGCGTCGTCAACGCCATCACGAGCCCGGTCGACGTTTTGATCGACGGCAACGTCGCTATCGCGTCGCTCGCTCCCGGCACCATCGGAACCGCTGCCGCGCCCTCGGGCAGCCACGCGCTCGTGCTGCGCCCGACGCAACTCGCATCATCCGCGTCGCGCACGATCACCACGACCGACGGCTCTCTCGCCACAGTGGCGGTCGTGCTCTCGGCGAGCGGCACCGTGCAGGGCGCGGTGCTCGACGACACGAACAGCGTCGTCCCCGCGGGCGCCACGAAGGTCCGGGTCCTTCACCTCGCGCCCAGCGCCGGCACGATTCAGGTGTTCCGTACACAGCCGGATTTCCCGACGCCGGTCGATTGGCAGTTCCCGTTCACCTACCAGTCCGATCCGTCCCCCATCAGCGCGCCGTTCGTTCAGAGCACACCCGGCACGTGGGAGATCCGCGTCTGGCAGACGCCGGCGGATTCGTCAGGCTGGGCGAACGCCCCGATCAAGATCCAAATCCCGCTCGCCAGCGGCGAGAAGAAGACGGTGATGATCCTCGACAAGCCCGGCGGCGGGATTCGCTACGAACTAATGTGATGCGCGCTTCTCGGCTTTCTCGCGCTCTCGAACTTCGACGGGAACGACGACTCTGTGCCCCCCGCCGTCGATCCATACCTCGAGTTGCATCGCGCCTGCTTTCGTCGGCACGTACGTAAAATCCGCTGTCTCGCCGGGACCCAGCCTGGCCAGCCCAGGCTTCGGGACTCTTAGCGCGACGGGGACGTCAGCCCCGTCCTGCGCCAACGGTCTCCACCGCACGGCCTGCTCCGGCGTCCCGAATCTGAAGTTCAGCACCTCGTCCGCGTGGATGCTGACGATGCGCAGCCGATTCGTATCTCCCACCGTCATCACGATCGGCCGCGGAGTCATTTTCCCGTTCACGAGCAGCGTGGACGGCCCCAGCTTGTAGAACTCCATCAGTCCGCCGCCGCCGGCGACGATCAGGTGATCCTTCGTCGTGTCTCGCGGTGAGTCGCTGACGATGATGGCGCCGTACATCCCCGAGCTGATCTGGCGCATCTCATGTAGATGCGAGTGGTACGGGAACGTCCCGCTCCGCGGCGGCGTGAACTCGGCGGCGAACGTTCCGCCGGGCGGAATCGGCGGCATGATCTTGCCGGCCATGCCGCTGAAGTCGGCGACGCCGTCCGGATAGCTCTCGATCTCGAGCCCGTGCCAATGGACTCCGCTCTGCTCGTTCAGGTTGTTGTGTACGAGAATCCTCACCGGCTCACCGCGCTTGAGCTCGAGGACCGGCCCCGGAATGCTGATCGAGTCCTTCGCCGGAACCTCCGTTCCCGTCTGCAGCAAGAACCCGTAGGCGGGCTGGTTGCCGAGCAGTGCATTCTCGTGTTTCTGGATGAGAAGGTTGATGGTACGTCGGTCGGCGACCGCCGTCTCCTTGTAGTTCGGCGACGGCGTGACGTGCATTCCGATGACCAGTCCGCGCATCGTGTGGCCGCCCGGCTTGTCGTGCGCCGGCATCGCGTGATCGCCGCTCGACGCGAGCACGACGTTCGCCTCCGGCGAGTCGTGCAGACTCACGATCTCGCCGATGTGGCTCGCGAAATGGCAGTGGAATACCCAGTTGCCCGGAGTCGTCGGCAGAAACGCCAGCGAAAGAGATCCACCGATCGGCACGACGCGCATGTTCTGTAGCGGCTGCATGCTCGGTGCGACTACGGTGTCCGCGCGCGCGCCGCCGTGGCGCGTCACCCGATAGTAGAAACCGTGCAGATGCAGCGGATGCTCGATCGCGGCGGCGTTCACGATCCGAAAATGGACGGAGTCGCCCTGCGTGAACGTGAGTTGCTCGTTGTACGGCCACTCCTTGCCGTTGAACGTGAGCGCCGACTCGAAGGTCTGTGTCTTCTCGACGGGATAGAACCACTCGGTGATGACCCAGACGCGCTCGTTGGTCGCCGGCGGAGCACCCGCCGCGTCGACGATCAGTCCCCCCGTGAGCTGCGAGTCGAGCCAGTTGCGGTCGTCGAAGTTCGACAACCCCTTGAGCGCCGCCCAATAAAAAAAGTTTCCTGCCTTGTCGAGCTTGAACGTGACTTCGCGCGTCGCGCCGGCCGCGAGCTGTACCGTGTCTCGATCCGCTGTCATCGAGCGGCGCAATCCGCCGAGTGTGAGGGCGGAATCGGAGCGGTTGTGGACGGTGAGATGCACGGTTGTGCCGACGGGCGCGCGCAGCAGCGGAGCCGGCACCGACGGCGCCTTGCCCGTCTCGGCGAACGCCAGAATGCGCACGACCGGATCGAGTTCCCCCTCCGGCTGATAGGCCGCTTCGATGATGTCGAGCGAGAGCGTGAGCGTGCCGCCCGAGAGCGTTCCAGCCGGGTGCCGATTGTCGTTCACTCGCGCGATCGACGCGTTCGCGACGGGACGTGGAAGCGGAACGCGCGGCGGCGGCGGAACAACTGATTCCTGCGGGGGCGGCGAAAGGACAGCGGAAAGCAGGAACGCGGCAACCACGGTGAAAGCCATCGTCGGCTCCGGGTGCGGGGGGTGGGGTTACCCAAAGCTGGCGGATCGCGCCGCCATGTCAACAAATCCGGCGATTCGCTTGGGTTACGGCAAGGCGAAAGTGACGAGTCCGGAGAGCGTGGTGATCGCGATGTACTGTTTCCCACCAGCGCTGAACGTCACCGGCGTGGATCGCACCCACTGCGCTCCACCCGACGTCTTCGAGCGCCAGAGACCCTCGCCGGTGGTCGCGTCGACGGCGTTGAGATAGCCCTGCGTGTCGCCGTAGAAGACGAGATCGCCCGCGGTCGCCAGCGTTCCGCCGCAGAGCGGCGATGCGAGCATCGGCTCCTCCGTCTTGATCTGCCACTTGATCTTACCGGTGGCTGCGTCGATCGCCGTCGTCGTGGCGAACGCCTCGCCCCGCGCCGGCGACGCGATTCCGCCGTCGTAGCGTTCGCCGACCGTATGCTCGCGCACCATTCTACGGTACACGCTCGGCGTGTGCTGCCCGCGCACGTAGAGGAGCCCCGTGCGCGGCGAGTACGCCATCGGCTGCCAATTCGCGCCCCCCGCTATCCCCGGCGCGACGCGCGTGCCGAGCTCCGTCGGCTCGGCCCACATGTTCTCGTGCGGCACGAACTCCTGGGATCGCAGAATGCGTTTGCCTGTTCGCCTGTCGAGCACGTAGACCCAACCCGTTTTTCCCGCGTGCGCGATCGCCGGCACTCGAGCGCCGTCGATGTCGACGTCGACGAGAACCGTGGGACTCGCCGCGTCGTAGTCCCAGAGGTCGTGCGGGACCATCTGGTAGTGCCAGCGGTGCTTTCCCGGT
Source organism: uncultured Gemmatimonadaceae bacterium (assembly GCA_963757185.1). Lineage (GTDB taxonomy): Bacteria > Gemmatimonadota > Gemmatimonadetes > Gemmatimonadales > Gemmatimonadaceae > JAQBQB01. Next base: position 550,957 of record CAVWQI010000008.1, on the reverse strand, counting down.
TTTGATGTCGACGGCGACGATCGAGTTGTTGTACAGATTGTCGCCGGGCCGCTCGTGGTCGTCGTAGTCGGCGCCGGGGTTTCCAGTTCCGAAATACACGAGCCCTAACGCAGGATCGTAGCTCGGCGTGGTCCACACGGGCGCGCCGCCTTTCTGCCAGCTGTTCGGGTAGCGGGCGCTGTCGGCGTGCTCGCGTTCGATGTTGCGGGGGAGGCGCTCGCCGTCCGGAGTGGTCCTGGCCCACGAGCCCCACCAGCCGCCCTCGTCGGGCGACGGTATCGTCCAGAATCGCCAGACGCGCTTCCCTGTTTTCACATCGTAGGCGTCGACGAAACCGCGGATCTCGAACTCCCCGCCGGCCACGCCGACGATGACTTTGCCATCGGCGACGAGCGGCGCCATCGTGAACGAGTAGCCGAACGCCCCGTCGGCCGCGCGCGTCTGCCACACGACCTTGCCGGTCTTTGCATTGAGCGCGATGACGCGCGCATCGAGCGTGGCGACGAAGACGAGCCCGTCGGCGACGGCGACGCCTCGGTTGTTCGGCCCGCAGCAGACGCGAACCGTCCCGTTGTCCGTCACCGCCCAGCGCCAGAGCTCTCTCCCGGTCGCGGCGTCGAGCGCGAAGACCTGCGGACCGGGATACGTGTAGTACAGCACGCCGCCGACGACAACCGGACTACTCTCTTGCTTGAAGATTCCTTCGACTTCTTGGATCGGTGCGGGGCGGGTCTCGTGGGTCCAGGCGAGGCGGAGCTGGGAAACGTTCTTGGTGTTGATCTGGGCGAGCGGGGAGAAGCGCTGGTTCGTGAAGTCGTGGCCGTAAGACGGCCACCCATCGTCGACGGTCGGCATGGCCGCGGCGGCCAGGGCGACCGCAGAAAGGACCGGGACCAAGACACCGCGAAGACCACTCATTCAAGGAAGTTGCCGAGTTCGGCCGCGGCTGACAACATCGGTACGTTGCCTCGCGGGGCGTAGCCCTCGAGCCGAAACAGGCTCGCTGGCAAGGGGTCCAATGATTTGCACTTGCTAACGAGATGGCCCTTATTGGATAGACAAGTGCGGCCTTCGAGTGGCTCAGTCGACCCACCAATCATTCGAGGTGATTCATGAGATATCTATCGATCGGCATTCCCTTCGCGCTCTCCGTCGGCGTCGCCGCCCCTGCGGCCTCACGTGCTCAAGAGGCGACCGCGTCGCGGACCGCGACCTGCGGCGAGGCCGGAGCCGCCGCCTATGACGGCTGCGCGCTGTTCCTCGAAGGTCACCAACTCAAGCGAGGGGCGCTCGGCACCGTCGTCGCGTCACCCGGGTTCTGGAAACCGCTCCCGCTCCTCGCCGAGGTAGGGGGTGATTCCGCCGTCCGCTACGCGCGCAGCTTCGAACGCAACGCGTTCCGCAGCAAGGTCACCGGCACCGCCGCCGGACTGCTCATGCTCGGCGGTCTCTTCGTCGCTCGGCCGACGAGATCGCACGGAGCCAATGACTTCGCTCGTTTCGAGACTGGCGCCGGCCTGACCCTGTCCGGGCTCGCGCTCGGCTTCGTCTCCTCGTCGTTCAATCGTCACGCCGCGAGCGACGCGGCACGCGCACTCTGGTGGAACAACTCGCGCTACACCCGTCCCTGACGATGGTGTCCGCGACTGCATTGCGGCTTCTATTTCTCGCCGGCCTACTCGCCGCGAGACGGCTCGAGGCACAGGATGTTGCCTACTTTCAGCCCCTTGTCGTGCCCCCGCGATCGATGGGGACCTGCATGCCAGTCGATGTGAGGCCAGTTCTCAGCACGGCCTTCACCAAGTCGAGACTGGTGATGGCGAGCATACCGCCCGGTCACCGGCGCGAGATCGCTGTCTCCGTCGATGCGAAGGGTCGGTTCGTGGGCTATGTCGAAACGACCTTCGCCTCGCTGAGCCAATTTTCCGGGGTTGGGGACGACGTTTTCGCGAGCATCGACGCTCATGGCAACGTTCGCGGCTGGCGGCTACGGATCACCTCGCACTTGTCGGACAGCGTTTCGCTAAAACTAGATTCAACGGCGTTCCGTAGGATCAAGAAGCACGTGAGTACGTCCTTCCGCGACTCGCTCGACGCCGAGTCTCAGCGTCGCGTGCTGGAGTTGGTCAAATGGCTTCGCAGCCGCTGTCCCGCCTGAGGTGATGAACGATGACCTCCACGAACGATTCGAAACTCGACCAACCGCATCCCTTTCGGGGCGTGCTGCGCATCAGCCTGACGGCCGGAGCCGTGCTCTCGGCCCTGGCCACCGGAGCGTTGGCGTTGGGACTCGCGACAGGACTCGTCCCGTCGTCGATCTTCGGAGCGCGCGAGCTCGTCGCCGTCGCTATTCGGGGCTTCGTCGCCGGTGTTGGGGCGGGCGCCCTGTTCAGCTGGTTCGTCGTACGCGAGGAGCACGGTCGGACGTTGGCGACGCTGTCGACGCGGCGTGTCGCGCTTTGGGGAGGACTCGCTACGGGAGGCGTCTTCTTGTCAGCAGGCCTCGCGGCGATCAGTCGCATTCCGATCGGCGTCCTGGCTGCGGGCAGCATTCTCGCGGGGATCGGCGGGAGCGTCGTGAGCGCGGGGATGCTCCGCGTCGCGCGACGCGCTCCGCAGCAGCTGGGTGAGCCGGACGTGAATCCCGAGCGTCTTCTTCCATAACCGGCGATCGTCGCGAAGCCCGCTCGTCGCCTTTAGCAGCTCACAGCTCCTGCTCCGGCTCTTGCTCGAGGCAGGGCTCGGCTGACGATCCGGGAAGCCCGCGGATCGCCCGAACCCCAAACGTCTCCGCCGTTACGCCGCGCTTACGGCCGCTGCCACCCATGCGCGCTGACAGGCGCTCGTCCCGTCGGCGTCCGCTGCACCGCGTGCGCGTGGTTTCGCCTCATCCCTGGCCCGACGCGAAGATGATGACTCACCGTGTCCGGAACCACGAGCCACAGCATCGTCCCGATGACCGCGTGCGCGAACGCCAGGAAAAACAGATTCCGATGCCGCTGGTACGCGAACGCCGCCACTGTCCCGCCGACGAGCGTCACTCCCATCAACAGCGGATTCGGCACGTGCGCCGCGGCGAACATCAGGCCCGCCATCGGCGCCACGAGAAACTGATATCTCCCATCGAACGACGCTTGGAGCCGGTTCGCGAAGTAGCCATTCAATAGATACTGCTGAAAGAGCGCCCAGAAGCAGTATCCGATGAGCACACCGGCGACTCTCCACACCGCCACGTCTCGCACCGTGTCGAACGCGAAACCGGCGATCACTCCGGCTACCGCGACGACCAGCACCGGGATCGCAAAACGCCGCGCGCACTCGGTGAATCCTCTTCGTCTGAGGCCGAGGTCGGCCGGCGACTCGCCGCGAACGGCGTGCGACAACAGCACGACGGCCAGCAAGATCATCCACGACCAGTGGACGAGCGCTTGGAAGTACCAGATGTACGCGAGCAGGAGGACGAAGATCGTTCCCGCTTCCAGCGCGTGGACCATCGGACCGATCGGCTGAACCGCCGACCGTATGGCCAAAGACGGCGACCGCACCTGCATGGCTGCTGCTCCAAACAATGGATCCGTCCTCGCACGGGAGTCGAGGCCGGATCACGACGTCATCGACGCAACAAGATCACCCAGACCGCGTCCACGAGCGCGTGCGTGATCGCGGACGCGGTCACCTTTCCCGTGCGAAGGTACACCCACCCATAGGCGACACCGGCGATCGTCGCCAACAATGCGTAGCGCGGATCGGGGAGGTGCGACAATCCGAAGATCACCGAACCGACCGCGAGCCCGAGCGGAACGCCGAGCCGGCGCGATAAGAGATTCTGAATCAGGCCGCGGAAGAGAAACTCTTCGGGCACGGCAGTGACGAGATAGATGATGATGGGCTGAAGCAGCAGCCCCGGCGCGGCAGCGCGCGGATTCCATTTGATGAAATGCGTGGTGAACCCGATCGGCAGCGCGATCGCGGCGTAAGCCAGGAAGACGAGCGCCGCCGTCGACGCATCACGACGCGTGAGCGACCACCGATAGCCGACGCCCTCGAGCGGGCGGGCGACGAGAAAGAAATAGAGGCCGGCGACGAGCCCAACGAGACGCGACGCGTCGTAACCGCTTGGCGCCGGCACCGGCAGCGTCGGAAGCAGATGATACTTGACCCCCAAGCCGAGGGTCGCCGCGGCGGCAAGCTCGCGCCACGGAAGTTGGCCCGGCTTGGCTTGACCTGTCGCGAAGATCAGCGACGGAATCGTGAGATAGACCGCGAACGCAAGAGCGCGGTCCCCGACCGACAATCCAGCCGCGGCAGCGTAGAGGACGCACGCCGTCCACAACACCAAAGGTCCGGCGACGATGCGAACAGACGCGCGCGGAAACGCGTCGCCCAGTCGGCGCGCGACGTCGGGAACACCGAGCGCGATGTAACCGCCCGCGAGCAGCGCGAAGAGCGCGAGCGGCAGAGGCCGGGCGAGCTGACCACCGTGCGCGTTCGCCGTGAAGTAGGCGACGAGCGCCAACCCGAACAGCACCGCGGCAACCGCGGCCTCACGGCTCCAGCTCCCCCCCCTTTTGGAGGGAGCCGGCGAATCCCCGCTCAGTACAACGACGCCTTCAGTCACTCGAGCTCCGTCGCGCTTGAACGCCCGTACACGAGATACAATCCTCGGCACAACGACGCTGGGCGCCATGGTACTACGGTACTATGGCCGTCACACCGTTCTTCTTCAGCAGCGCGCTGAACGCCGGCGCCTCCACGTCCACGATCTTCTTGTACTCGGCAGCGATCGCCGCGAGCTCCTGTTTGAACCCGGTATTCACGGCGAGCTGCTGCGCCGTCGGCCCGATGTCGCCGCCGCTGCTGCCGCTGCCGGGTGTGCCCACCATTGGGCCGATCATCCAACTGATGCGCTCGTAGAGCTGCACGGGTTTCCGGAAGGCATCCTCGCTTCGGCCCGTGTTCCGAAGGTCGATCAGCCTGCTCTCGACAGCGCTGACCTTCGCGTCGAACGCCTTCGCGGCCTCGGCGACGGCCGTCTTCGCACGCGTCGGGTACCGCGGCCTTCGTCGCGTCGCTCGCGATTGATGCTTCGGCGTCCTGCGCTTCCTTCCGCATCGCCTCCATCCGATTTCCCATCTTCGCCGCGGAGTCGATCTCGGCGAGCACTTCGCGCACGAACGTGACTTGCGCGCGAATCGTTTGCGGCGTTCCCGGAGAATGCGGATCGGGGAGCACCGTGAGCTCCGTCGTTTTTTCCGCGGTTCCCGCCTTTACATGCACCGTGTACACCCCTGGCGGCACGATCGGCCCCGCGGGCGGAATGCGAGTGCCATACGCCGCGTAGTTGCGTCGCGCCGGCGCCCACGGTTCGTCGAGCGGCGGTACCTGCATCACGATCGTCGAGCCGGATTCGTAGCGCAGATCCCACCAGACGCGATTGAGCCCCGGGTGGCCCGCCACCGTGAGCGTGCGAATGGCGGCATTGTTCGGGCCCGTGATCGAGACCTTCACGTCGGGCGTCTCGGCCTTGAGCGAGAAGTTCACGTCCGCCCCGTACTGCGCATTCTCGCCGACGACGTGCGCGTCGACGTCCCCTTCGCGCGCGTCGTTCGTCTGGCGAAAGCGGTATGCCGGGCGCGTCGCGAAGAGGTGGAAATCCTCCGACTGCGCGGCGTCCCACGTGCGCAGCGGCGTTACGTCGTCGAGCACGTAGACGCCGCGGCCATGCGTGCCGATGACCAGATCGTTGAACGTCGTCTGTACCTGCATCCAATAAATCGGCGCGGGCGGGAGGTCGTTGCGCACGTGGGTCCAGTGCTCGCCGTCGTCCCAGGTGACGTACAACGCGTTGTCGGTGCCGAGGTAGAGCATGCCGCGGCGAACGGGGTCCTCGACGATTGTGTGCGCGTTCGAGTTGACGCCCTTGGGCACTCCGCCCGAGATGAGCTTCCACGTCGCGCCGTAGTCGGTCGTTTTGTAGACGCGCGCGTCGTAGTCGGCCTGATGCTGCAAATTCACGACGACGTACGCCGTCGCGGCGTCGAAGCGAGAAGGCGCGACGCTCCACACCGTGCCCCACGGCGGCAGATTCGGGATGTTCTTCGTGACGTTCGTCCAGTGCAGCCCGCCGTCCTTCGTGACGTTCACCTGTCCGTCGTCACTCCCCGTCCAGATCACGCCGGCGCCCTCTTTCGCCGGCGACTCGGCGATCGCGTACAGCGTGCCGCCGTCGAACGTCGTGAGGTTGTCGGCCGAGATGCCGCCGGAATTCTGCTGGTGCGATTTCGTGTTCGTGGTGAGGTCGGGGCTGATCGGCTTCCAGCTTTGGCCGCCGTCGGTCGTCATGAATAGCACCTGCGAACCGGCGTAGACGCGGTTGTGGTCGTGCGGCGAGATGGCGAGCGGCGTGATCCAGTCCCACCGGTACTTCATGTCGGCCGGTGCCCAACCGTAGCTGGTGATCGGCCACGGGCTCACGTCGCGCGCCATGCCGGTCTTGTAATCCATGCGCACGATGCGTCCGTTGTCGCACCCCGACCAGACGACGTCGGGGTTGGCCGGATCCGGAACCGCGAACGCGTCCTCGCAACCGCCTGTGTTCTGCCAGTTGCTGAGCGGAATGCCGCCTCGTCCACCGCCGGTGCGCGACGGTCCGCGGAACGACGACTTGTCCTGAATGTTGCCCATCACGTTGTATGGAATCGCGTTGTCGGCGATCACGTGGTAGACCTGCGAGATGGGCAACAAGAAATGCTTGTAGCTCGCCGCGCGGTTGTCGCTTATGGCGACGCCCGCATCGTTAGCGACGAGCACTCTGTTGGCGTTGCCCGGGTCGATCCACACGTCGTGGTTGTCGCCACCGGGAGCCGAGATCACTGGTCCCGCCGGCACTGCGCCGCCCGCTCCGCGCCCGCGCCCGCCCCCACCACCACCGCCGCCGCCTCCTCCCCCACCACCACCGGCCTGAAACACCGTCGTGCCGCCGTCGCGCGACATCGTGAACGCGACCGACGGGAAGTACAGCAAATTCTCATCGTCCGGCGACACCGCCATTCGCGTGTAGTACGGCGAGCGCTCTCCCGGCAGATGCGATTGATTCACCAGCTGCCACGTCTCGCCGCGATCGTTCGAGCGATACAATCCCGGCGCCGGCGCGTCCTGCACGAGCGCGTAGACGCGATTCGGATTGCTCGGCGCGATGGCGACGGCGATCTTGCCGAGCGCGTGCTCCGCCGGAGGAAGTCCGTGCCCCGCGATGCGCGCCCAGTTGGCGCCACCGTCGTGCGTGACGTACACGCCACTCCCCAAACCGCCGCTGTGCAGATCCCAACGGTGGATGTCGAGCTGCCACATGCCGGCGAACATCGTCTTCGAGTCGTTCGGGTCCATCGCGAGATCCGAGCAGCCCGTGCTGTCGTTGACCGCGAGCACTTGAGTCCACGTCGTGCCGCCATCGCTCGTATGGAAGACACCGCGCTCTTTTTGCGGACGAAACGCCTGCCCGATCGCGCACACGAACACCGAGTTGGCATCGCGCGGATCGATGACGACGCGGGCGATGTGGCCTGTCTCCTCCAATCCCATGTGCTGCCACGTGCGGCCCGCGTCCGCCGATTTGTAGACGCCGTCGCCGAGCGTGTAGTACGGACGAATGAGCCAAGGCTCACCCGTCCCGGCCCAGATCACGTCGTGCGCCGACGGGGCCACGGCCAACGCCCCAATCGCCGAGACGTCCTTGTCATCGAAGACCGGAGCCCAGTTGATGCCGGCGTCCGAGGTCTTCCAGATCCCGCCATCGGCGGCGCCGATGTAGACCGTCATTCGATCGCCGGGCACTCCCGCGATCGAGGCGACGCGGTTTCCTTCGGGGCCGAGCGCTCTGAAGTGAAGCGCACCAAGCCCGTCGGGTCCGCCGCTGCTCCGGCCCGGGCCCTGGCCGCGCCCTCGTTGTGCGTTCGCGGTCGCGCCGAGGGAAACAACAAGCGTGAGGAGAGCGATCGACGATGATCTGAGGCGAGGCATCGGCTGCTCCGAGTCGGTTGGGATCGATGGCACGAGTGTGCGCCGGCGTACGCGGCGGGCGCAAGTAGACTGGACGTTTCTACGTGGCGAGATCGCGCCCCTTCGTCTCGCCGGCCATTCCCAGAGCGGCGAGTCCCGGCGCAACCATCGCCGCCGCGTACAATGACACCGGAATCGTCGACCCATAGCGGTTGAGCAACGCGACGCCGATGAGCGGAGCCACCGCGCCCGTGAACACCGTCGCGAACTGATAGCCGATCGAAAAGCCGGTGTACCGCGTCTTCGTCGGGAAGAGCTCGACGAAGAACGCCGACATCCCGCCGACGATGATGCCGTGGAACAACCCGCCAACCGCCGCGGCGGCCATGATCGCGGTCGTGCTGCCGCTCGTCATCGCCGGGAAGAGGATGAACGACCACGCAGCGGCGCCGATCAATCCGAACGCCGTGACCGGCAGCCGGCCGACCCGATCGGAGAACGCGCCCGCCGCGAAGATCGCCACGACGTCGACGATCGACCCGACTGCCGCAGCCTCCAGCGCGAGCGTCCGCGGCTGATGCAGCACGCGCGTCACGTACACGATGAAAAACGTGGTGAACACATAGAACAGCGCGTTCTCCGCCGCCTTCACCAGCAGCACGGTCAAAACAGACCGCCACTGCGCGAGGAGCGTCCGGCCGAGTGCGTCGCTCTTCGTCTGCGAGCGCCGCTCCGCGTACGCGCGATACAGCGGCGACTCGGCCACTCGCGTCCGCATCCAGATTCCAACGCCGATGAGCAGGCCCGAGGCGAGGAACGCGACTCGCCATCCCCAATCAGCAAACGCCGCTTCACCCAACGACACGCCGAGCAGCGCGAGCACCGCCGCCGACAGCACGTTGCCCGCCGGGCCCCCGATCATCGGCCACGCCGTCCAAAATCCTCGGCGGGGCGCCGGCAGACTCTCGGCGACGAGGAGCAGCGCGCCGCCCACCTCGCCGCCGACGGCGAATCCCTGAATGAGTCGCAGCAGCACGAGCAAACCCGGCGCCAATATTCCGATCGACGCGTAGCCCGGGAGCAACCCGACGCCCATCGTCGCGACTCCCATCAGCATGAGACTCCAGACGAGGATCCGCTTTCGCCCATAGCGATCGCCGAGTACGCCGAACACAACGCCGCCCAACGGCCGCGTGACGAAGCCGATGGCGTACGTCATCAGCGAGAGCAGAACGCCGTTCAGCGGGTCAGCCGTGGGGAAAAACACGCGGTCGAACACCAGCGCCGCCGCCGACGCGAAGACGAAGAAGTCGTACCACTCGACGAGCGAACCGATCGAGCTGGAGACCAACAGCGTTCGGACGCTGGTCATCGCAGCTCGTTCAGGAACCTCATCACCTCCGGCCAGACGACCTCCGGCCGCTCGGCGTAGAGCATGTGCGCGGCGCGAGGAACGCGGACCAATCGGCTCCCGGGAATCGTGGTCCACTCGGCGACCATGTCCATCGGGATCGCGTCCTCTTCGCCGTGCACGATCAGCGTCGGGACATGGAGCGTCGCGAGCGCCGGCCGAAGATCCCAGTCGCCGTACGACGCCATGACGACGGCGTTCGTCGTCCTCAGCCCGTAGCGAATTCCGGCCGGATCCGACGCGCAGAGATCGGAGTGAATGCGCGACACCGACTCCGGGTCGGCCACGCGCGGACGAAGTCCGGCAGCCCAGTAGTCGCGGCACGCCTGTTTGATGTTCTCGCCCGCGGCGAGCCGCCGATTCGCGTCCGCCGCTTTCGCGCTCCACGCGCTGTCCATCCGGGTTCGCATCGTCTTTCCGAAGCGTTGCCAGAAGTCGCCGCGGTGCGGCGGCACCGGACCGAAGAACACCATCGCGCGCACGTGCTCCGGGTGCGCGATCGCGTATGACGCGGCGAGGAGCGGTCCGTACGAATGCGCGACGAGAATGACACGATCGACCTTGAAGTGGCGTCGAACGGCGTCGAGGTCGTCGACCTGCGCGGCGGCCGTGAGCACCGTCGTATCGCGCGGCAACGTCGAGCGCCCGGCGCCGCGCTGGTCGTAGAAGATCACCACATGCTTTTCAGTGAGCGGCGTGAAGTCGCCGTAGATGCTCTCGAGATCGACACCGGGCCCGCCGTGCACCGCGATGATCGTGTCGCGTCCGCGGCCAACGACGCGATAGAAGAGGCGGACCGAATCGCTCGATGCGACGTAGCCTTCCGTCGGCTTCTGAGCGCTGCCGCTCGAGACGGGAATGACGGTCAGCGCGGCGAGCGCGGTGGCGAGGATGCTTTGTCGAGTGGTCATGTGATATAGCTAACGCGGTCACGCGGGAAGGTGCTGAGATTCCACTGACCGTGGCGTCGCTCGTCGTGAAGGGGCTGGAGCTAAGTTTGAGCGCAGCATGAAGCGCGAGCCAACCCTACGGCAGCGGCATGGTCATCAACACTTACAAGCCGACATAGCAGGGCTGCCATGACCAACAACGTTCGCGTTCTCGCCGAATTCATGGAAGCGGTGTGGAACCAGGGAGACGCGGCGGCCGTCGATCGATTCCTTGCCGACCGCTACGTCATCCACAGCGACCCGGGAGATCCTTGGGACGGGAGGACGCTGTCGCGCGACGAGTTCAGACAGCGTCTGATCACGTCGCGCGCTCCATTTCCCGACCTTCGCTTCGACGTGAGCGAGACGATCGCCCAGGGCGATCGGGTGGCGATCGCGTGGACCATGCGCGGACACCAGACGGGCGCGGTCGCGGGGCACCCGGGGACCGGGCGCGCGATCGAGGTTCAGGGAATGACGGTGTACTACTTCGCCGACGGGCGAATCACCGGGCACCGGCAGGTGGTCGACCGGCTCACTGCGGGACGTCAGCTCGGAGTGGCGCGATAGCCGGGACTGACACTATCGCTCGCGCGGAGCCGCGGTTGAGCGTAGCTTGGTGCCCGTGGCGACGCCGCCCTTCCCAACCGATCGACTGAGTTCCGCGTTCGCTCGGCGCAGCAGATCATCATGAAGATCATCGCCGAGCCGGTGCTGCCGGTGACGCAGTTCCGGAAATCGGTGCCGGCCAACGTTTCTGCCGCTCTCGACAAGGCGCTCGAGAAGATCCCGGCCGATCGTGGTCGCGCTTCTCACGACCATCGGCTTCGTATGGGCGTTGCGCCGGCCGACTGTCGTGCCCGACGAGCCGGTGGTGCCCGTGGTTGTTGATCTGCAACCGGGCGAACGGCTGCCCTCAGGTAGTCTCGGATCGGTGGTCGCCATCTCGCCGCAAGGCGACCGCCTCGTGTACGGGGCGGTGGGGACGGCCGGCACGCGCCTGATGATCAGGCGCACCGGCGAGACCACCGCGCGCGAGCTGACGCCCGCGGTGGGATGGCAGCCGGCCTTCTCGCCCGACGGTAAGTGGATCGCGTATACGGACGGCGATCAGATCAGGAAGATCTCAGCCAACGGTGGATCGAGCTCGCTGCTGGCTACCGTTTCCAACACCGGGATTCGTGGTCTTTGCTGGACCGGGAGTGACACCATCCTGATTGGATCGGACGCTGGAATGCTCGCGGTCTCGAGCCGGGGAGGCGCGCCACATCGCGTTCTCGACGTGGATTCGACAGCCTCCGTCGTCTCGTACACAACTGGGGGCGGTTGCTGCGCGAAAAGTTCGCCGCGGGCGGCGCTTCCAAGTAGGACCCGAGCGCACACACGCGCTCATCGTTTGCCACCGACGGGGTCCGCGACGACGCCTTCTTTGGTGATCCTGACCGGCTGAATGAATCCGCGATCGTCGAACCGTAGTTCGTCGATGCTCACCACTCGATGATTGCGATCCGTTTCACCGAGCGGCCGACGGTGGTAGACGATGTACCACTTCCCGGATGGCGACTGAAGCACCGAGTGGTGCCCCGCCCCGGTCGCAACTGACGAATCCTGCTGCAGGATCTTCCCCACTCGCTCGAACGGCCCGAACGGCGACGAACCGACCGCGTAGGCCACCGCGTAGTTCGGTCCCGTCCATCCGCCCTCGGACCACATGAAGTAGTACCTGTTGTCCTTGACCAACATGAACGCGCCTTCGACATATCCGTCGGGCGTGATCTCCTTGAACGTGCTGCCGTCGGGGAGCGGGACGAAGCCGGTGAAGTCGGCGTTCAGCTTCGCGATGTTGCAGTGCCGCCAGCCGCCGTACGCGATGTAATAACTGCCATCACGATCCTTGAACACCATTTGATCGATCGGCTGCGCGCCGTTGTGAAACGCGTCGATGAGCGGCTTGCCGAGATAGTCCTTGAATGGCCCCTCTGGCGTGCGCGCTCGCGCGACGCCGATGCCGCCCGCCTGCTTGTCGTTCTGGATGTCGTTCGCGCCGAAGAAGAGGTAGTACCAGCCGTCCTTCTCGACGATCGACGGCGCCCAGACGGCGCGCTTGGCCCACGACACGTCGGCGACGTCGAGCACGTGCGAGTGTTTCACCCACGTGACGAGGTCGCGCGAGGAGAACGCGTCGAGGAAAGTCTGTTGGTCGTACGGTGCGGAATACGTCGGGAAGATCCAATACTGGCTGTCGAAGACGTGAGCCTCGGGGTCGGCGTACCAACCCGGAAGGATCGGGTTACCGGACTTCGGCGTTTGCGCGAGGGCCGGCGCGGTCAGGCTCGCAAGCGCGGCGAGGACGCAGACAGACAAGCGAGCGGGCGTCAAGAATCTCATGTCGTGAAACTGGGCATGCAGCGCCACGGCGACAACCGCACCGGTGACTCAGCGATGACCGACCGCTGCTGAGGGAGAGCCGTGCCACTCAATTGCCAAGTTTCATTACAGCTTTTCGCCCTTCAATATGAGACTTCTCGCTGTGCCGCCTCGCACAGCCATCGAGAGTGGCGCGAGGCATTCTGAAGCGTCCTTGATTGGCAATCGCGATTGGCAAGAGCCGCACACCAATCTGGAGAAGCTTCGATGAGCATATTCGCCCGCCGCCGCCGCGCTCCCGTGGCGCCCGCCGTATCAGACGGCTATTCCGTGATCGATGCCCACCTCTCGATCCAAGGCGACATCGCCACCGACGGTACGGTCCGAGTGGACGGCCGCATCGACGGAACCCTGCACCGCGCCGACACGCTCATCATCGGCGCCGGCGGCGCGGTGATCGGCAACATCGAGGCGCGAGAGGTCGTGGTGGGCGGAGAGCTCTCCGGCGATCTCTCGGTGCGCGGTCGCGTCGAAATACAGAAGACGGCGACGGTGCGCGGCGACATCCGCGCCGCCGCGGTCGGGCTCGAAGAAGGCGGTACGGTGCACGGCCACGTCATCGTGCACTCACTCGACGCCGAGATGCCGGTGATCGGTGAACGCCGGCTCATGCTCACTCCCAGCCGCTCGGTGGCGGCGCAAGGCTAGCGCGCGGCGGCTGAACGATGCACAACAACGCGACGCCGGCGTGGACGCTAATTCTCGTCCCGCCGACGCCGAGGGCCGCGCCGCGGCGCGTCGGCGTGAAGATGCGCACGGTGCGCATGTTCGCGATGCTGACGGCCGGACTCGCCGCCGTGATGCTGAGCTGGATGCTCGCGACGTCCGACTCGGCCGTCGGCCTCGCCGACCGACTCGCTGCCGAGCAGCGGCTCACCGCGGCTCTGGACGACACGGTGCAGTCGATGCGCATGGCTGCCCTCTCCGCCGAAGCCGCGAAGCTGCCGCCGGTCGGCATGATGATGCCGATCAACGGCGAGATCACGAGTCGCTTTTCACGTTCTCGCTTTCACCCGATCCTGGAAGTCTTCCGCGCGCACCGAGGCGTCGACCTGGCCGCGCCGGAGGGCACGCCGATCAGCGCCCCTGCCGCCGGCCGCGTCGCGTCCGTTGGGCGGCGGCTTGGCTACGGGCTTGTCGTCGAGATGGTTCACTCGGGCGGCGTCGTGACGCGCTTCGCGCACTTGCGCTCGTCGCTCGTCCACGCCGGCGACACGGTGACGATGGGTCAGGAGATCGCCAAGGTCGGCGAGAGTGGTCTCGCGACCGCGCCGCATCTTCACTTCGAGGTGTGGGTGAAGGGGGTCGCCGTCGACCCGGTGAAGTTCGTCGCGGCGACGCGCCTGGCCACTCCGCTGGCGACGGTGCACTAGAGACGGCTGGACGGCTGGACGGCTGGACAGCTGGAGACCGAAACGGCGGCGTTACTAGCGTGTTCCCATGGGCAAGTTCCTCATCGCGTTGATCACCGCCGTTTGCTTCGTCGCGTGCGGGCACGATCAGCATCGAGTGCAACCACAGGGCTTCGCGAGGCCTGACTCCGCCGCGAGCGACGTCGCCGACACTGCAGTCGTCCGCGGACCCGGGGTGCCGACCGATCCGGACGATACGCTCGGAACGCGCTACGGAAAGCACGAAGCCCCGAGGACAGTTCAGGCACCAGAGTGTCTTCCGCATGGCATCGCGCGGTGCGTCACGGACACGGCTACGACCGTCCGTTCCGTCGAGTGCTGCATGAACGACCAGCGTGAAACGAGGTGGGTCGTCTTCGCCGCGGCGGACGACTCGATGCAGCTGTTCCTGTTTCCGGACGGGAGCTATCTCGACATGGAACCCCCGAGCGCGGGGAAATTCATCGCCGAGCACTCACACGGTGCCGACGCGACTTGGATCCGGCCGCGGTTTGGCCACTCCGGGGCGTACGTCTTCACAGTCGGGATCGAGTCGGACGACCCGGTCGAGTACGACCTTCGCGTCGTGCCGGTGATCGCGAGAGGGGCGTCGCGGCCGACCGGCAAGTCGGCGACTCTGACGATCACCGGCAAGCCTTCGTCGAAAGTCATGATCGCGCCGGTTTCGATGGCGGCATCGCTGGACAGCGCGGCACTTCGCGCTTTCGCGGTGCCCGCCGGGAGCTACCGCGTCCTGCTCCTGCGCGACACGGCGTATTTCGGGTGTAAGCTTCCGTGTTCCGCACCTCGGCGTTTCTCGATACGGCCGGGTACGGCGGTCACCTTCGCACCCTAGCAACTCCGCTCGTGCCGTCGGCTGCTTCCACGTCGCTCGTATGGCGGATTCTCTACTGGGCGCTCTTCGCCGCATTCATGCTCGCGGCCGCGCTGAACATGTTGCACGTGCACGGCGGGTTTCTCACGAACCACCTCGCGGACGTGGTCGTGCCGGCGTGGCTCTACGTGAATGCACGTGGACTGAACCCCGGTTCGCCAGGCTCGAGCCTTCTCAGGAAGACGGTTGGACGCACGCCCGAGAGCGCGGCGCTCATCTTGTTCGTGGCCAGCGCGCTTACGGAGATCAGCCAGATCTATTGGCCGCACGGGCTGTTCGCCGGGCGGTTCGATCCGTACGACATCCTCGCCTATGGGTTCGGCGTCGTCGCCTGCTACGTGGCCGAGAAGTGGCTTGGCCGCGCACCCACGCCCATGTCGCTTCCGAATTGAGCCCTAGCTGCTCGCCCGGGAGCGCCGCAGCTTGAGTGAATGCGCATGCTCCCCCGATTGCCTCTGATTCCCTTCGTCGTCGCTCTTCTCGGCTGCGGCCGCACGAAGGTCGCCTCCGTCGCCGGCACCCCAGCGTCCAACGTGCCGGTCGGCGATTGGCCGAGCTACAATCGCACGCTCGCCGGCGACCGCTTCTCGCCCCTCGCCGAAATCGACCGGTCGAACGTGGCGGCGATGAAGGAGATCTGTACGTACGCGCTCCCCGAGGTCGCCGCATTGCAGGCCGGCCCGGTCGTCATCGCCGGCGCGATGTATTTCTCGACCGACACGATGACGTACGCGATCGATGCCGCGACGTGCGGCGAGAAGTGGAAGCGATCGCGGCACGTGGCAACGCCGGGCGGCGGACCGGCGGTGAATCGCGGCGTCGCCTATGCGGAGGGACGCGTGTTTCGAGGGACGTCGGACACGCATGTCCTCGCGCTCGACGCTGTCGACGGCCACACGGTTTGGGACGTGCAGCTCGACGTCGCGGGCCCGGGCGTGCAGCTGCCGATGGCGCCCGTCGTCTGGAAGGGCCTCGTTTTCGTCGGGAACGCGGGCGGAGACCGCTCGGGTGTGATCGGCCACGTCTATGCGCTCGACGCCGGGACGGGTCAGGTGAAATGGAAGTTCGACGTCGTTCCGGCGAGCGGACCGGCACGCGAGACATGGGGGCGCGGCGCCGCGGCCGCATACCCGATCTCGGGCGGCGCCTTCTGGACGTCGTTCACGCTCGACGAAACGGCCGGTGTGTTGTACGTGTCGTCGGGCAACCCCGCGCCGGACTTCGACAGCGCGATGCGAGACGGCGAGAATCTCTATGCAAACTCTCTCATCGCCCTCGACGCGAGCTCGGGGCGGATGCTCGCTTTCAACCAGCTCGTCAAGCACGACTTTCACGATTGGGACGTCGACAGTCCGTCGCCGGCTGTGACGATTCGATCGGGGCGCACCGTCGTCGCCTCCGCCAACAAAGACGGCTTGTTGTCGGTCGTGGATCGAAGCCGCGTCGCGTCGCGCGCGGCGGTCGACGCGCTGGCCGGCGGCGGCGCGCCCTCCGAGCTCCCCGTGCTCTACCGGGTGGCGACGACGACGCGCGAAAACGTGGATGTGCCGCTCTCACGGGATCGCGCGACGCGATTTTGCCCTGGAATCCTCGGCGGCGCCGAGTGGAACGGCGCGGCGTACGACCCGACGCGAGACACGTTCTTCGTCGGCGCGAACGACTGGTGCAGCACGGTGCAGCTTCAACGTGAGAATTCCGCGGTGCCCCGGATCGGCGCACCCTGGTTCGGCAACTCGCAGGGAGGGCAGCGCATGGATTCGGCGACGGCCGCCAAAGGCTGGCTCACCGCGTTCGACGCGGAGAACGGCAAGGTGCGATGGAAATTCCAGGCGCCGAAGCCGGTGCTCGCCGGGGTCACGCCGACCGCCGGTGGTCTCGTGTTCACCGCGGATCTCGGCGGCAACGTGTACGCATTCGATGCCGACGACGGGCGCGTCCGCTGGCAGATTTCCGCCGGACAATCGATCGGTGGCGGTGTGGTGAGTTACGTCGCGGGCGGCCATCAGCGCATCGGCGTGGCCTCGGGGATGCGATCGCCCATTTGGCCGGGTGGATCGCAGTCCAGTCACATCGTCGTCTACGGCATGAATCGCTGACCGCCTGGCCCCCCCCGCGTGCGGGCGATCTGCCCCGCGCCCGCTATCGCTCGTGACCTGAGGCGGTAGAATTGGGCGGCATGAAACCGAAAGAGCTCACGATCCGCGGCCTGATCCTCGGCGCGCTGATCACGACCGTCTTCACCGCCGCGAACGTCTATCTCGGGCTCAAAGTCGGGCTCACGTTCGCGTCGTCGATTCCAGCCGCGGTGATCTCGATGGCCGTGCTGAGCGCGGTCAAGGACTCGACGATCCTCGAGAACAACATCGTGCAAACCGTCGCGTCGGCGGCGGGCACGCTCTCGGCGATCATCTTCGTGCTGCCGGGCCTCGTGATCGTCGGATGGTGGACGGGGTTTCCATTCTGGCAATCGTTCTTGATTTGCGTGTCGGGCGGCGTGCTCGGTGTTCTGTTCACGATTCCGCTGCGCCGCGCCCTCGTTACTAACTCGGACCTTCCCTACCCTGAAGGCGTCGCGGCCGCGGAGGTCCTGCGTGTCGGTTCGGGCACGCGCGGAGAGACGAAGGACGACACGGGTGAAGCGCGTCAAGGGCTGACGGCGGTGATCCTCGGGTCGGTCGCCTCGGCGGGGCTGGCGATCATCACCGCGACGCGAGTCGCCGCCGCGGAAGTGACCGGGTTTTTCCGCCTCGGCACGATGGCGTCGAGCGGCTACAACGTCGCGTGGTCGCTCGCGCTGCTCGGCGCGGGACACCTGGTTGGACTGTCGGTAGGCATGGCGATGCTCACTGGACTCATCATCTCGTGGGCGATCGCGGTGCCGATTCTCACGTCGATGACGCCCGCCGCCGCGGGCGTGACACTGGCCGCGCACACGACGACGATCTGGCGCACTGAAGTCCGATTCATCGGCGCCGGCGCCATCGCGATCGCCGCCATCTATACGTTGGCGAAGCTCGCGAAGCCCGTCGTGGGCGGACTCGTGAGCACGCTCGCCGCGTCCAAGGCGAAAGCGGTCGACAACGATCTCGACCGGGATCTCTCGCCGCAGTGGATCTACATTCTCACGGCGTTCTGCCTCAGCATCGCCGCGTATCTCGCGTACACGTTCGCCAAGTCAACGGTGCTCGCGCCCAACGCGACGACGCTCACGATCATCGCCGTTCCGTTCGTGCTGCTCGGCGGCTTTCTCATCGCCGGCATCTGCGGTTACATGGCCGGACTGATCGGCGCTTCGAACAGCCCGATCTCCGGCGTCGGTATTTTGTCGATCGTGCTTTGCGCGTCGGCGCTCGTCGTCGCCGTCCATCCTACGGCGGAGACGCGGCCCGCGCTCGTGGCGTTCGCGCTCTTCATCACGGCGATCGTATTCGCCTGCGCGACGATCTCGAACGACAACCTCCAGGACCTCAAGACTGGGCAGCTCGTCGGCGCGTCGCCGATGCGGCAGCAGATCGCGCTCATTGTCGGCGTCGGCGCCGGCGCGGCGGTGATTCCGTTCGTGCTCAACCTGCTCGCCAAGGCGTATGGCTTCGCCGGCGCGCCGAACGTCAACGTGGTATCGCCGAATCCGCTGCCCGCGCCGCAGGCGACGCTGATTTCCGCGCTCGCCCAAGGTGTGATCGGTGGCAGCCTCAATTGGAAGATGCTCGGCATCGGCGCGCTTGTCGGCGTGGGTCTCATTCTTCTCGACGAGGCGCTGGGCGCGGCGCACAAGCTTCGCATTCCGCCGCTCGCCGTCGGAATCGGGATCTACCTCCCGATGTCGGCGACGTTCGCCGTGGTCGTCGGCTCGGTCGTCGGCCACTGGTACGACAAGCGCGCGCGCACGATGCCGAATCCGGAGCGCGCCGGGCGACTGGGCACGCTTGTGGCGTCGGGGTTGATCGTGGGCGAGAGCATCTGGGGCGTGATCAACGCGGGCCTGATCGTCGCGCTGTCGAAGGACGCGCCGATCGGGATCGTGCCCGAAGACTTCGCGCCGGCCCCGTGGCTCGGGTTGCTGCTGTTTGTGGCGGCGATCGTGTGGCTGTACGGCTGGATGCTGCGAAAGTCGAGAGCTGTTGTGTAGAACTTCGGACGACTGAAACGGGACTACTCCGCGCGCAGGATGTCGTTCGGGTCGATGCGCCTCGCGCGTCGTGCCGGCGCGAGACACGCGACGATTCGACGAGAACGGCCGCACACACGCTCATCACCACGGGATCGCGGGGCGAAACGCCGTAGAGCCGGCTCGCAATCAGCCGTCCCGCGCCGAGCGCGATGATGATTCCGATGGCTACGCCCATGACGGTCATGGCAAGCGCGCGCCGCATGACCAGCCCGACAATGCCGCTCGCCGGTGCGCCGAGTGCCCGGCGGATTCCGATCTCGTGTGACTGTTGCGCAACGAGATACGACAACAGACCGTACAGTCCGACCGCCGCGAGACACAACGCCAACACGCCGAACGCGGAAAACATCGAAGCCCCGAGGCGCCACGACCTGAGCTGCGGATCGAGGCGCCGGCTCACCGGCACGATGTCGACCCACGGCAGATCGGGAGACACGGACAGGATCGCCTGCCGAAGTGCCGGAATCAGCCTGGCGGGATCGCCGTTCGTTCGGACTTCCATCATCGACGTGGAATGCGACGAGCCTTCCATGGGGATGTAGACGATCGAGCCTTTGTTGCCCGTCATCTCCCAGAGCACTGTGTTCGCCACGACGCCGACGACCTCTGTGCACTCACTCTGGCTATCGAGAAGCGCGCAAGGATCGAGTGCGTCTCCAGCGGGCCATTCCTGTTTCGCGACCGATTCGTCCACGATCGCCACGTGCGAGCCCGGCACATGGTCCGCGGCTGTAAAAAAGCGGCCTCGGACGAGGCGCGTGCCCATCGTCTCGAAATAGTCCGAGCCGACTGCGCGCCCAAAGGGGACGCGAGTGCCCTCGGCGAGCGGAGGAGCGCCGCGGCGCTGCACGCTGATCCCGAACCCACTCGCCAAGGGTTCGCCGTCGGTGAGGGACGCGCTTCGCACGCCGGGCACCCGCCGCGCGCGGTCGAGCATTTCGCGATACATCGCGTCCATCGATGCGCTCCCGTCGCGAGACTTGCGCCGCGTCGCGGCGTCGAGGCGCACATACAGCAGATGGTCCGCGTCGATTCCGAGATCGATCGCGTGCACGTTCCTGAGGCTCGTGACGAACAGGCCGGCGCCGACGAGCAGGAGCGTCGCCAGCGCGACCTGCGCCCCGATCAGCATTCGCTGAAGGCGAAGCCGGTTCGGTCCACCGCCCGCTCGGCCGCCGCCGAGCAGCGGGCCGACGTTGCGACGAGCCGTGACGATCGCCGGAACGAGCGACGCGAGGATTCCGGTTCCCAGCGCGATCGCCGCTGTGAAAGCAAGAAGGCGCGGGTCCAGCACGCTCGAACCGGGTGCGTTCGGCAGCAAGAAGGTGTGCATCGCCGTCGCCGTCCAGCGAGCGAGAACCAAGGCACATAGCGCGCCGAGAAGCACGAGGAGTCCGCCCTCGACGAGGCCCTGCCGTACGAGCCGTCCGCGCGACGCTCCGAGCGACAGCCGCACAGCGATTTCGCGCGAACGCGCGAGTCCCCGCAGCAGAAGAAGGTGCGCGACGTTCGCGCAAGCGATCAACAGCACGAGCAGCGAAACCGCCGCCACCCACGCGGCGACTTTCGCGTCGTCGCTCGCACCCGGGCCGCGCGCGGCGACGATCGGACCCAGCATGGCGCGTGACTTCGCGAACGTTTCATCGAACCGCGGCGATGCGCGGTGGAAGTCGCGATAGGCCGCCGTCACCTCACGCTCGCCCGTCTCGACCGAGACGGAATTGCGAACCTTGGCGACGATCGACAGCCAATAGCTGCTATTCGTCGGATCGAGGATGTTCGAATTCATGAATGCCTTCGCGGCACCGATCGGCAACCACAGGTCGACGCGATCCATGTCGACGCCCGTGAATCCGCCCGGAGCGATACCCACGATGACGTACGGCGTGCCGGAAACGTCGATGGCGCGGCCGAGTACCTCTGGTTTTCCGCCGAACCACGATTGCCAGGCTTCGTAGCCGAGAACAGCGACGTGACCGTGTTCGTCGCGCTCCTCGTCGGGCGCGAAGAAGCGGCCGAGCGCGGGCCGCACGCCGAGCATCGTGAACACACTCGGCGTCACCAGCACGGCATCAATCGGGCGCGCGTCGGTGCCGCGTCCACTGGAGACCGTGTTCTTCCAGAGCGCGCCAACCGCCTCGAATGCCGTTACGTGGTCGCGCAGCGTGGCGTAGGTACCGTAGCCCGTTTCCGAAAACGGTTCTCCAGTGCTGCCGGGTCCCGGCAGGGCGAAGTAGAGGCGTCGGATGCGAGAGGCGTCGAGCACGTGCGCCGGCGTGCGAAGCAGAAGCGCGTCGATCGCGCCAAACGTCGTCGTGTTGGCGCCGATGCCGATGGCGAGCGACGCGACGGCGATCGCCGTGAACGCCGGATTGCGACGCATCGAGCGCAGTCCGTGGCGAAGGTCCTGCGCGATCCATTCGAAGCGGGCCGCGGGATGGGCGTCATGCAGTTGCTCGCGTACGACGGTCGGATTTCCGAAGGCGCGGCGCGCCTCGAACGCCGCGTCGGCGGGACTCATCCCGTCGCGCACGAGTCGCTCCGCCTCCATCGCGATGTGCGACTCCAACTCAGCGGCAAAATCCGTATCGGAACGGCGACGCATCCATCGACCCCACCAGCTCCATCGCATCCGTCTATCCTCCGCTGAGCTCCGGTCCGAGCACGAGGTGCACGGCGTCGGCGAGGCGCCGCCATTCGCCGACCTCTTTCGCCAACTGTTTGCGCCCCGCCGCCGTCAGGTCGTAGAACCGGGCCCGACGATTGTTGTCGGAGACGCCCCATTCGCCGCGCACCCAGCCGGCGGCCTCGAGCCGCTGGAGTGCCGGGTAGAGAGATCCGTGGTCCACGAGGAGCGCGCCCTGTGACGAGTGCTGGATCGCTAGCGCGATGCCGTGTCCGTGGTGCGCGCCGAGTGACAGCGTGCGCAGGATGAGGAGGTCGAGCGTCCCCTGCAGGAGCGCGGTGCGGGCAGGCTCTTTTCTGGTAGCCATTCTACCAGATCGTACGACCGCTCTGGTAGAATGTCAACGACACGGCCCTTCGCTTGGCGTATCTGCTGCGGCTCGCCCATTCGGCCGTTACGACAATGAACTACACATTTCGCCGACTCGAGCGGAGTAGCGCGGACAAAGCAAACGCTTTTGTGAAAAACAAAGAGCGTTTTTTCCGCGAAATCAGTTTTTCTTCCGCGAAATCGTTGCAGTCCCAATTCGTACAGCCTTCCAGGCGGCACCAGCTGAGCGCGCCAGAGAACCGACGGCAGATTCGTCCGTTGGCACGGCATCCGCATTAGGGAAGGGCTACATAATGAACCGGGGGGGACAATTGGCTGACATCATTCAGACACCGGGGCCGACGAACACGGGCAGCGGCGGCGCATCGGCCGCTGGTTGGGCCGTGGCCGTCATCATCCTGCTCGCGGTCGTCGCGTGGTTCGTCTTCGGCAGCGGAATGCTGAATCGGAACACGACGTATCGCGCCGACGTGAAAATCACGCCGCCGGCATCTCAGACCCCGCCCTCGGGCGGTAGCGCAAGCGGTTCGGTGGCGACGCCGCCGACTACTCCGCCGAACCCGCGGCCGTAGCGGAGTCGTTGCGGGGACGTGAGTGAGGCGCGTTACGCGCGACGTCGCTTGGCGGCGCCGCGCGTTCGCGTCGTGCGCTCGAACGTCCAGCCGGTCTCGAGCAACTCGCGCAGCGCCGCGTCGGAAATCTTGCTCAGGCGGGCGAGCACGCACGGGTAGTTCACGTAGTGCGGCTTCAGGTAGTAGACGTCGGGCTCCATCTGCACGCGCAGATCCCGCTCGACGAAGCTCATTCGAACGGCGAGCGTGTTCGGCTCAGCCGATTTGTCGACGGGGATGCACGCGAACATCTTGCCGCCGACCTTGAGCGCAGGCGAGCCGTAGCTCGTTCCTTCCTCGACGCCCTCGAGCTTACGGCCGAGTCGTCGAACGCGATCGAACGGCGTGCGCGGGACCATGCCCCACGCTACGGCGTTTCAGGCGCGCGTCAAGCGCGCGCTCGCCGAACGGCGGATCGGGCATGCGCCCCAACACCCCGGACGCACACCCGACCCTACTCCGCTCGTACAACGACCTTCGCCTTTCCGTCTCCCCAATCCACTACCCCTCCCGCGGAAAAACGAAGAGCCCCGAACTTCAGGGCTCTTTGAAAACGAATCTCGCGTGCCGGAGCGGACATCTCACTCGAACATCTTCGTCAGTGCGATCGCGGACTGACGGATCCGCGATGCGCGGCCAACTCCTTGCGCGCTTCGCGCACGAAGGGTTGCAGCTCCGGATCGGCCGTGCGCCACGCGGCGGCAACCACGGCGTAGTTCGCCACGGCTTCGTCGGTGTGACCCAGCTGCGTGGCGACGCGCGCGCGCGCGAGCGTCCAGAGCACGTCGTCGAACCCGTTGCCGCAGCCGCTCGTCCCTGGCCAACGCCGCTCCAGCCGCGCCGACGCATCTCTGAACCGATGCTTCGCGATCAGCAGCTGAACGAGCGTGAGGCGGTTGTCGTACCAGCATTCGTGCAGTGTGTCGCTGGCGAACATGAACTGCCGCAGCGCGGACATCGTGTCGCGCCTGGCGAGCGCGAGATACGCGCTGCCGGCGGCGACGTTGGCCCGGACCTCGGCCGCCGTCGACGGCGTGGCCGGCCGCGTCAACCGATCCTCGAAGTGACCGATGTACCGTTGGATCGACGCGGTGTCGCCGTCGCTCGCCCACCAGCCGTAGAGCTTCGTGAGTTGCGTGCGCGGCAAGAGGTCGAGAATTCGCTTGAATTCGGCCCGCGCGCTGTCGGCGGGCAGCATGCCGGCGCGAGCCATGTTGTAGCGAACGGTCGGGCGCAGCCAGTGCGCGTGCGTCGTCGTCATCGCTTCGGCTTCGCGCAGATGGCCGCGGAACTGGAGTCCCTGCACGGCCTGTTCGAGCGCGCACGACGGATGCTGTCCCTCGGTCAGCGCCTCGGGCGGCCGCTTGGACAGCTCGCGCGCGATCCGCACGATCGTCTCGGCGGAATCGGTCACGTGGCCGAGCAGACGCGAGGCGACGCACAGCTGATTCGCCGGAAGCGTGTCCACGAGGCGCGCGACGTCGAGCGTCGCGGCACGATCCGGGTCGAGCAGGACGTCGGCGAGGCGAATGAAGTCCGACCGCGGCCCTGACGGCGCGAGCGAGAGATAGGCGCGCGCGTAGCGGCGTCCGACGCGCGCGCCGTCGAGATACGTCGCCAGGCGGATCGGGGTCAGGTACGCCGGCGCGAACGACGAGTCGAGCTCGATCGCGTGCTCGTAGTGCTCGAGGATCGACCGCTCGTCCACTTCGCCGAGCACGACGTTGCCCTCGTACCGCATCATCGCTTCCGCGTACAGGAAGGAGACCTCGGCGTCGTTCGGATATCGCGTGAAGGCGTCGCCCAACAACGCCAGAAGGCGGTGTGCGATAGCCTCCTCCTCGCCGTACTTGCCGGTCTGGAGCGCGCTCCGCCACGCGAAGTAGCCGGCGCCGAAGAGCGAGTCGGCGGTGGCGAGGAGCCGCTCTCGCGGACCGAGGCCGCGCTGAAAACGGCTCGCCTGGAGCAGCAACGTGAAAGTCGTCGAGTCCGGAATCCGTCTCTGGTCGCGCCAGAAGCGAACGGTCGCGAGACGGTGGTACGCGAGCGCGAAGGCCGTATCCGACGCGAGCGCGCTCACGAAGTGCGTCTCGGCCGAATCCCATTCCGCCGCTCGATAGAACTGCTCGCCGCGCAGGTATTCCTTGAGCGCGGAGAGCGACGTCGTCGGCGACGAGGTCGCGTGCGCGAGATCGATATTGCGCGATCGGCCGATCTCGCGAAGGACGGCCACCGTCAGCGAATCGGAGAGGCGGTCCATCCGGTCGGCGGCGTCCACGTACTGGATGTCGGCGACGGTTCGGCCGCTCGCCACGTCGAGCATGCTGAGCGTGGCGCGAACGGAGTCGCCCGCGTAGAGCAGCCCGCCGAAGACCACCAGTCCGGCACTCGTCGCATGCCCGAGGTCCTTCGCGGACTGCGGGTCCGCGCGACCGTGCCACCGGTGAATGACCTGCGACGCCGGGACGGCGCGAATGGGACCCGCGCCGTCGAGCCCGCGCGACAGCACGTCGACCAATCCTTCCTTCCAGATCGCCAGCGACGGCGACGCGACGTCGAGTGGCGCGACGGCGACGAGGTCCTGGTCGAGCGGCGACGCGCGCCCCGCCCTGCTCGCCGCGACGGCCACGACGCCCGCCGCGAGCGCGGCAGCGGCGAATCCGATGACGATGGGCGTCTTGTTCAAGCGTCCGGCGTCGCGCAGCGCGGCCGCGAGCTCACCGGCGGTGGCGAATCGCTCCTCACGCAACGGCGACATCGCGCGCATGACGACCGCGGCCAGCCGGCGCGACACGTAGCGGTGCAACGGCGCCGGATCCGCGCCGACACGGCCGGCGTCGGCCTTGCCGCCGGCCGCGCGCATCGCCGGGCGTTGGCCCGTGAGCATTTCATATAGAACGCAGCCGAGCGAAAAGACGTCGCTGCGACCGTCGATGTCGGGGAGTCCGATGACCTGCTCGGGGCTCATGTACGACGGCGTGCCGGCGAACGGCGCGCCTGCCGTGGGTTCGTCGTCGCCGTTCGAGATCGCGCGCGCGATGCCGAAGTCGGCGACGAGCGCGTGTCCTTCCTGGAGCAGGATGTTCGCCGGCTTGATGTCGAGGTGGACGACGCCGTGGCGGTGCGCGTAGTCGAGCGCCAGAGCCACCTCGCGGCCGAGCCGTACCGCCTCGTCGCGCAGCAGTCTTCGGTCTCGCTTCAGCCGCTCGCGCAGCGATTCGCCGGTCGCGAGAGGCGACACGAAGTAAACGAACGCGGGTTCCTTCTCGCCCGGGAAACAAACTTCCCCGGAGTCGTGCAGCGGAAGGATGTGCGGGTGCGAGAGTCCCGCCGCGATCTCGATCTCGCGCTCGAAACGCGCGCGGTCGATGGCTCGCGCGATGCTCGAGTGGATGGCCTTGACCGCAACCTGGCGTCCGTGGCGCAGATCATCGGCGAGGTAGACGGTGCCCATCCCGCCGCGCCCGATCTCACGGATGACGCGGTAACGGCCTCCCAACTCCTTGGGAAGCTCGGGGTCGGCCAGCAGCGGCGCGTAGGCGACGGCCGCCGGCGCCGAGAGGAAGTCGTCGGTCAGCTCGCACGCGGCGAGGAGCGTCATCAGCTCGGCGGCGAGGTCGGCGTCGCCGCCGCACGCGCGCTCGACCCACTCCTCTCGCTCGTCGGGACAGATCTCCAGCGCCGCATCGAGCAATGGGTCGAGTTGGCTCCATTGCTCGCGGGACAGCGGTGCGCGACTCATCGTCCGGCGGTCGCGAAGCTCCGGTGCTGGCCGGTGTGCGACGGCGGATCGTTGAGCGCGCGATAGAGAATCGCGCGCGCCTTCGTCCAGTCGCGGCGCACGGTTCGCGCGGTGATGCCGAGGCTCTCGGCGGTCTCCTCTTCGGTCATGCCGCCGAAGAAGCGGCACTCGACGACGCGAGCCAGCCGCTCGTCGATCTTCGCGAGGTCGTTGAGCGCTTCGTCGAGCTCGAGCAGCGATTCGGGATGCGTCGCGCCGTCGACCAGTCCGTCGTCGAGCGTGATCGCCCGCTGCGTGCCGCCGCGCTTCTCGGCGGTGCGCCGACGCGCGCGGTCGACGAGGATGTGCCGCATGGCGATCGCCGCGACGCTCAGGAAGTGCGCGCGGTTCTGCCACGGCGAACCTTCGGACCGTGAGAACTTGAGGTACACCTCGTGCACGAGTCCCGTCGCCGAGAGCGTGTCGCTCGGACGAACAGCGAGCTCGCGGCGCGCGGTGCGGCGGAGCTCATCATAGACGAGCGGGAGAATCTCGTCGAGCGCCTCGGTGCGCCCGGCACGCAGCTCATCCCGAAGCTGGGGGAGTGTCGCCGGAGGCGACCATGGGAGCGGGGACTGCTTCGGCCTGATCACAGTATATCTATCAGAGAGTTGACAATACTTGCTTGTCCGCCGGCTTCGGCGGTTCATTCAGGGGACGGTTGCGTAACCTGGATCCGGGGAGACCGCGCCGGCTTACACCGCCGGCGTCTGTCGCGCGACGCTCGATTACGTCAGAGCTGTCGTGAGTCGCGACGAGGTGAAGGTCGAACCGAGCACTGAAACGGCGTCCGTCATAAATGAATAGTTGCTGCGTCGACAATCAGTGTAGATGGGTCGGGAGCGAAAAGCTACTCCGTGTCTTGTGGTGACCCACAGACTTACAGAAACCGAACGGCCACCGTGACTTCCGTCACGCGTGTCCGCAAAACATGTGAAATTGCGTATGCGTCGTCCGGCTGGACTCGGCGCGTTGCCCGCGGCAAGATTCCCGCTCCGCTCTTTGGAAATGCGTCATTTGCGCGAACGATCTCGATCGTCGAGTCCGTAGTGACCTCGCTCGGCCTCAAACTCGGCCGAGCCTTGCGACTCCGGTGCCCGCGATGCGGCGCGCCGGGAATGTGGCCGTCGTGGTTGAAGATGGCTCCGCGCTGCGCGACGTGCGGACTCGCGTTCGACCGGGGCGAGGCCGACCACTGGCTCGGGGCGTTCGCGATCAACTGGGTCGCGGGGGAAGGAGTGGCGGCGGTCGTAGCCATCGTCGTGTTGGCCATCTGGTGGCCGAACGCGATACCCGGCATGGTGGTCGGCATCGCGCTCGCGTTGCTCATGCCACTTCTGTTCTTTCCGTTCTCGAGAACGATCTGGCTGGCGTTCGATCTCCACTTCCGCCCGGTCGAGCCGGGCGACAACGCGCGAGACGGGCGCGACGCATGACGCTCACGGATCTGTTCGACCAATCGCTTCGCGGCCGCGCGGATCGCGTCGGAATTGAATACACCGATGCGGACGGCGCGCTACACACGCTGACGTTCGGCGACCTCGACGCGCGCGCGAATCGGATGGCGAACGAGCTCTCGTCTCGCGGAGTCGGGCGCGGCGACCGGCTGTGCGTCCATCTTTCGAATCGCGTCGAGTTCATCGACCTGTTGCTCGCGTGCGCGCGACTCGGCGTCGTCATGGTGCCGATCAACGTTCTCTATCGTGAGCGCGAGCTTCGGCACATCGTGGCGGACGCCGAGCCGAAGGCGGTCGTCGTCGAGCCGACAAGTGACGCGACGTATCCCGATAGCGCGCCGCTCTGGGACGTGCTCGCGTTGAGCGCTGCCGCGGCATCTCGCGACAACAGCCGTCCCGCCGTTCCCGTGACGGGGCGCGATCCCGCGCTCATCGTCTACACGTCCGGCACGACGGGGGCCGCGAAAGGCGCGGTGCTATCGCACGACAACCTCGCGGCCAACGGCACGACGGTCACCTCGGCCTGGCGGATCACGGACGCCGACCGCTACCTCGCGATGCTGCCGCTGTTTCACGTGCACGGTCTCGCCAACGGAATTCACAGTTGGCTCATCAGCGGCTGCCGCATGCGGCTCCTCGAACGCTTCGACCATCGCACGACGCCCGGCGTGATGGCCGACTTCAAGCCGACACTCGTGTTCGGTGTCCCGACGATCTATGTGCGGCTGCTCGATCCCGCGGTGCTGAGCGACGATCAGGCACGCGT
Organism: uncultured Gemmatimonadaceae bacterium; assembly: GCA_963757185.1. Classification (GTDB taxonomy): domain Bacteria; phylum Gemmatimonadota; class Gemmatimonadetes; order Gemmatimonadales; family Gemmatimonadaceae; genus JAQBQB01. The sequence continues at coordinate 522,104 of CAVWQI010000008.1, read as the reverse complement.
GATCGGCGCGGCCGCACGGTTGTTCGTGTCGGGATCGGCCCCGCTGCCGGCGCACGTGCACGAGGCGTTTCATGCGCGCTTCGGCCATACGATCCTCGAGCGTTACGGGATGAGCGAATCGCTCATGATCACGGGCAATCCGTATCACGGCGAACGGAGACCTGGTTCGGTCGGACCTCCGTTCCCCGGAGTCTCGGCGCGCATCGTCGGCGGGGACGGAACGGTGCTGGCGGACGACGAGGTCGGTGAAGTCGAGGTCAGGTCCCCTCACCTTTTCGCCGAGTATTGGCGGCGTCCCGACGCGACCGCCGCGGCGTTCCACGACGGCTGGTTTCGGACGGGGGACGTCGGCGTGCGATCGGCCGACGGCTATTACGCGCTGCGCGGCCGGCGCGGCGACCTGATCATCAGCGGAGGCTTCAACATCTACCCGCGCGAGATCGAGGACGTGCTGCTAGAGAATCCTCGCGTGCGCGAAGCGGCGGTGGTCGGTGCGCCCGACGACTTACGCGGCGAGGTGCCGATCGCCTACATCGTCAGCGACGCCGATCTCGATGTCACTTCCCTCGAGGCGACGTGTCGCACCCAGTTGGCGTCGTTCAAGGTGCCGCGCGCGTTCGTGCGGATAGACGCTCTACCGCGCACGGCGCTCGGGAAAGTACAGAAACACCTGCTCCCGGCATGGAGCGACCATAGCTGATCCTCGTGACGGGATCTATGTTCTGACCGCCGACAACCCCTCCCGTCATATGCGACGTCTTGGATGGACGCTCGTTCTTCCGCTGGCGATCACCGTGCCGTCGCCGGCACGATCGCAGGGCTCGTTGGGCCCGACGTTCACCTTCGAAGAAGTGATGATCCCGGTGCGCGACGGCGCGCGACTGCAAACCGTGATCATGCGCCCGGCGGGCCGCTCCGAGCCGCTGCCGATCCTGCTCAGGCGAACACCATACGGGGTGCCGAACGGGCCGCCTCCCGCCGTGGCGCTGAGCCAAAGCGACTTCTGGACCGATGGGTACATCATCGTGATTCAGAACCTCCGCGGCCGCTTCAAGTCGGAGGGCACCTTTCTGCTCTCATCGGCGGTCAACCTGGCGGACAAGTCGCCGAAGAACGTCAACGAGACGACCGATGCGTATGACACCATCGATTGGCTCGTGAAGAATGTGCCGAACAACAACGGCAACGTCGGGATGTATGGCGTGTCGTACGACGGGCTGACAGCCGCGATGACGTTGCTCATGCCGCATCCGGCGCTCAAGGCGATCAGCGAGCAGGCGTCGCCGGCCGACGAGTGGATGAACGACGACAACCACCACTACGGCGCGCTGCGCGAGAGCTACAACTTCGAGTACGCCGTCCTGGAGCAGGCGAGCAAGACGGCCAACACGCATTTCGACTTCGGCACGTACGATACCTATGAGTGGTATCTGAAGCTCGGGCCACTCTCGAACATCAACGCGAAGTACCTCCACAATTCGATTCCAGCGTGGAACGAGGCGGTGGAGCACCCGAACTACGACGCCTTCAACAAACGCGAGGCCTGGTACACGCAGATCAAAGGCTCCACAGTCCCGAACCTGAACGTCGCCGGTTTCTGGGATCAGGAAGATCCGTGGGGCCCGTGGGCGATCTTCCACCAGGCCTCAAAGAACGACCCCGACCACACGAACTTCATCGTCGCGGGGCCCTGGTACCACGGCTCATGGCACTCCCCCAAGAACGACAGCATCGGGATCATTCCGCTCGGCGGGCACGCGACAGCGCAGGAATTCCGCAAGAACATCGAGGCGCCGTTCTTCCGGTACTACCTGCACGGCCAGGGAACCAAGCCGACGTGGCGCGCGACCACGTTCCAAACGGGGTCGAACTCATGGAAGACGTATGACTCGTGGCCGCCGAAGACCGCGAAACCGACTGACCTCTATCTCGTCAGCGACGGTACACTCTCGTTCACCAAGCCAACATCGAACGCCGGTCCGGCATATCGAGAGTACGTGTCCGATCCAGCGAATCCGGTTCCCTACCGCCAGCGACCGATCTCGCCGACGTATCCGGGCGGCGATTGGCGCCTCTGGGAAGTCGCCGACCAGCGCTTCGTCGACGGACGACCGGACGTCCTCACATACACGAGCCCGCCCCTCGACCACGATGTCACCGTCACGGGCGCGCTTTCCGCGACGCTGTTCGCGTCCACCTCGGGCACCGACGCCGACTTCGTCGTCAAGCTGATCGACGTCTACCCGGACAGCGCGCAGAAGAACGCGTGGGATTCTGATTTCGGTCCGCCGCCCAACGCGTACTCTCGATCGCTCAACGGATACGAGCTGCCCATAGCCATGGAGGTTCGTCGCGGCCGCTTCTTGCAGAGCTTCGAAACGCCGCATCCGCTCGCCCCGAACAAGGCGATCGAGTGGACGATCCCTCTGCGCGAACACGATCACGTGTTCCTCAAGGGGCATCGCATCATGGTGCAGGTGCAGTCGACCTGGTTTCCGATCATCGACCGCAATCCGCAGAAGTTCGTGCCGAGCATATTCGACGCGAAAGCGAGCGATTTCGTGAAGGCCACGCAACGCGTCTACGGGACGCCAAGCATGCCTTCGCACATCACGTTGCCGGTCACGCCCTGACAGCGATGAGCGCGCAAAGCGTCGCGATCGACGCGCCGGTCGTCAGAACGAAGCTCAACCGCCAACAGATCGTCGGCTTCTGGGCGGCGTGGACGGGTTGGCTGCTCGACGGCATGGACTCCGTGATCTACGCGCTCGTGCTCGCGCCGGCGCTCACCGAGCTTCTTCCGCGCTCGGGAATCGAAGCCTCTCCCGCGAAAGTCGGATTCGTCGGCTCGATTCTTTTCGCGATGTTTCTCGTCGGATGGGGACTTTCGTTTCTCTGGGGGCCGATCGCCGATCGTTTCGGGCGCACGCGCTCGCTCGCGGCGACGATCCTCGTCTACGCGCTCTTCACCGGCGCCGCCGCGTTCGCGCAGAACGTCTGGCAGCTCGGCGCCTTTCGTCTGCTGGCCGGCATCGGCGTGGGCGGAGAATGGGCGATGGCCGGTACCTATGTAGCGGAGGCCTGGCCCGAGGATCGAAGAAAGATGGGCGCGGGATACCTGCAGACGGGCTACTACTTCGGCTTCTTCCTCGCCGCGGCGCTCAATTTTACGATCGGCGCGCGTTTCGGCTGGCGCGCGATGTTCCTCTGCGGATTCGTGCCGGTGATCGTCTCCGTGCTCACGCTGCGCCGCGTGAAAGAGCCCGAGCGCTGGAAGCGACACGAGTCGGAAGCGAAACGCGCGCACCCGCTCGCCGAGATCTTCAGTCAGACGTATCGCAAGCGCACGATCGTGAACGCGGCGCTGCTGACCGTCGCGATCATAGGGCTCTGGGCGGGTGCGGTCTATGAGCCCGCGGCGATCACGACGCTCGCGAAAAAGGCGGGCATCGTTGGTCCGGCCGCGGCCAAGCTCGTGTCGCTCGGAACCGGCGTCCTCTCGATCGGCACGATCCTCGGCTGCTTGTGTCTGCCGGTGTTCGCCGAGCGGTGGGGACGCAAGGCGACCGTCGCCCTGTATTTCGCCGGGATGATGTTGACGATCCCGCTCGCGTTCGGTTGGGCATTTTATCTCGACAACGGGCTCGCGCCTTTCATTGTCATTTTGTTTTTCATGGGATTCGCCGGCGGCAGCTTCGCCGCCTTCAGTCTCTGGCTGCCGGAGCAGTACGACACGCGGGTGCGCGCGACGGCGTTCGCGTTCTCGACCAGCGTGGGGCGGTTCGTCGGCGCGGGAGTGAACTTCGCGATCGCGTCGATGGTGCTGCGTATGGGAACGCTTGGCACGCCCGTCGCGCTCACGGCAATCGCGTTCGGCGTGGGGATCCTGATCATTCCGCTGGCGATCGAGACGACCGGGCAGACGCTGCCGGAGTAACGCGTCGCCGGGCCCGGCGGCACGCGGCTTGACCTGTAATGCAGCCATGTCCGCCCCCCCAAGCGCGCAACGCGCCGCCGAGCCGCCGTCACGCCGGCGCCGGCCGACGATTGGCGATTGGGCGCGCGTCGCGTTTCCCGTCGTCATCGTCGCGGGACTCATCGTCGCCGCGTGGCAGCTCGGCTACTTCGACCTGAAAAAGCCGGATGCGCTTCACGAAGCGGCCCAGCGCGCGAGCGGCATTCCGTGGCTCGCGCCGACTTTCGTCGGCGTGTACGCCGCCATGGCCGCGTTGGCAGCCCCCGTGTCGCCGCTCGCTTACGGCGCCGGCGCCGTGTTCGGGTTCGTCGAAGGCTCCATCCTCGTTTGGGTCGCGTCGATGCTCGGCAGCGCCGCGGGCTACACGCTCGCACGGACCGTGTGGTCGGAATCCGCGTTGCGCCTGCTCGGCCGCCACGAGAAGAAGCTTCAAAAACTGCGCGAAGGAAGCACCTTCCTCAACGTGCTTCGCCTGCAGCTCGTGCCCATGATTCCGTTCGGCATGCTGAACTACGCGGCAGGAACCGCTCGTCTCCGATTTCTTCCCTATTGGTCGGCGAGCGGACTGGGAATCATTCCCTTGACGTTGGCGGCAGTGTACGTGGGAGATCGGCTACGCGCCGGCGTGCGCGGAAGCGGCGCGCGTGCGTTCATCATCGGCGGCGCTGTCATGGCGGGGATGCTGCTGCTGTCGTTGTTGCCGACGCTGATCGCGAAACGAAACGAACGTCGGGCACACGAGGCTACTCCCGAAGTGCCTCCATCGGATCGACGCGAATCGCTCGACGCGCCGGTACGAAGCAGGCGGCAGCCGCAACGATGAGCAGAAGCGCGGCAGCACCGCCAAGCATGAGCGGGTCCATGGGTCCGACGCCAAACAGCAAGGCGCGCAAGTAGCGCGTCGTCGCGAGCGCGCCGATGAGCCCGAATGCCACTCCGACCGCCGCGAGGCCGAGCCCGCGCGCGAGCACCATGCGCAAGAGATCGCCGGGCGTCGCGCCGAGCGCGCTGCGCAACCCGATCTCGCGCGTTCGCTCCGCGACGCTGCCGGCCAGCACGCCGTAGATGCCCGCCGCCGAAAGCAGCACCGCGAGCGTCGCGAAGGCGGCGAACAAGGTGAGCGCGAGGGATCGTTGCGCCGCCGACGAGGCCACGACGGCGTCCATCGTACGCATGTCGGTGACCGGCTGAGATGGATCGGCGGCGGCGACCGCGGCACGGACCTGCCGTTCGAGCGCCGCCGACGTCGAGCGCGCGCGCACGACGAGCATGCCGCTCCCATTCGCCCAGCCCCACGCCGACTCCGGCACGTAGAACGATCGACGATCGTCGGCGTCGAGCGACTGGTGGTGTACGTCGGCCGCGACGCCGACGACGGTCGACCAGTGGTGTGCCGCGTTCGGGATGTAGATCCGCTTTCCGATCGCGCCAGCGCCCTCACCGCCTTCGCCCCAAAGGGTCGTCGCGAGCGCAAGACTGATGATGGCGACGGACGACGACGTGTCGCGCGCATCCTGCTCGGTGAAATCACGGCCCGCGATCAGGTGAATCCGCATCACCTTCAAGTAGTCGCCGACGACACGATAGCCCGTCGCGTACGGAGCCAACTCGGGATTGGCGAGCGGTCTGTCCTGCGCGATGATGCTGTACTGATCGCGGTTCCGCCGAGAGGGACCGAAGTCGTCACTGCCGCGTCGATCACGCCCGGAACGGCGCGCACCGCGTCGATGGTGCGCCGGCGGAGGTCGAGCACCGCGTCGTTGGCGGCGTATCGCGGCCCGGACGCTTCCACCGGCATGGTGATGAGGTTGTTCGGATCGAACCCGGGGTCGACCGCCAGCAATCGAACCAGGCTTCGGGCCAAGAGCCCGGCGCTCGCGAGCAACAGCAGCGCGAGCGCCATCTCGGCGATCACGAGCGTCGAGCGCGTGCGATGATGGTCCGCGCCGCGAACACGGCTCGCGCCGCGCAGCGCGCCGGAGTACAGCACTCGCTTGCGCGCGCCGCGCGCCGGTACGACGCCGAGCACGATCGCCAACGGAACCACGATCGCGGCGACGACCGCCAGCGCGGCGAGGTCGAAGTGGATGGCGTCGATCCTCGGGAACGAGCGCGGAAGTCTGGCGACGAGGAGCGGCAGCGTCGCCCACCCGAGTGCGATGCCCAACGCGCCGCCGGCCGCGGCGATGACGAGTCCTTCAGCCGCGAGTTGCTGCGCCAACCGCGCCGCTCCCGCCCCCAGCGCCAGGCGCACGCCGAACTCGGCGTCGCGTCGGACCGCTCGCGCCAACTGCAGGTTGACGACGTTTGCGACGGCGATGAGCAGCACCAACACCACGGCGCCGGCGATCGCGTAGAGCGCCGGACGAACGGCGCGCGTGATCTCCTCCTGCATCGGCTGCACGAACATTCCGGCGGACGAATACTCTTTCGGATACGCGGCGACGATCTGCGAAGAGATTTGATCGAGCTCCGCCTTCGCTCGCTGGCGCGGCACGCCGTCGCGGATGCGCGCGATGGCCGTGAGATGCCGGCAGGACCGGCAGGCCCACGGTTGGCCCACGGCGTAGCCGAGCGGCGTGTAGATCTGCGCGTCCGATTGGTGGACGTCCTCGTACGACTTGGGGAGGACTCCGACCACCGTCCAAGGCGTGCCGCCGAGCTGAATCGTGTGCCCGACGATCGAGGAGTCCGCCGCGAAGCGCCGCGTCCACAATCCGTATGAGAGGAGGACGACCTTCGCACCCGCCAAAGCTCGTGGGTTGAATCGGCTTGTCCTCGTCGGCGACGAAGTCGCGGCCGAGCATGGGGTGCACGCCGAGGGTACGGAAGTAATTCCACGTGACGCGCGACCCGTTGAGCCGTTCGGGGGCGGTCGGGTCGGACAGCGTTGGGATCCACGATGAGACCGCCGCCAGCGACTCGAGCGTCGTGGCGCTCGCACGGATGTCCTGCACCGTGGCGAATCCCGTCGTGATCTGGTGTCCCGTTCTGGTCGCGCTCCCAGACGTAGACGAGTCGGTCGGGGTGGTCGTACGGGAGCGACCGAATGAGCAGCGGATCGACGACGCTGAAGATCGCGGTCGTCGGTCCGATCGCGAGCGCGAGCGTCACGGCGCAGAGCGCGGCGAATCCAGGAGCCCGTCTGAGGAGCCGCGTGGCGTGACGGAGGTCGGCAAGAATGATGACATGAGATTCTCCTGGTGTCGTTCGCGCCGAAGGCCGGCGAGAGAACCGAAGTGACGAATGGCGACGAGCGCTTCCCACCAGAAGCGAAGGCGAGCCGCGGCCAGACCGCGTTCTATCACGTCTCGACGATGCCGTTCGACCAAGTCGCCGACGATCGCGTCGCGCGCGTCGGGTCGGATGACACGATCGAGAAGCCGAAGGCGATCGTCGGCGGTGCAGGATCGCGATCGTCGGCTCGTCACGGCGCGTCGAGCCCCACGTCGAGTCCCGCGGCCATGCGGCGCAGAGCGAACAGGTTTTCTCGCAGCGCGCGCTTCCCCGCCGCGGTCACCGTGTAATAGCGCTTTGCGCGCCCGCCTCGCTCGGAGGTCGGCTCCCCGACGCGCGACGCGACGAGGCCCTTGGTCTCGAGCCGGGAGAGTGCCTTGTAGATCGTGCCAAGCGTGAGATCGCGCCGCGCCCGTTGCCGGACTTCCTGCTGCACCGGGACGCCATACGCCTGGTCGCCGGATTGGAGGACGGCAAGGAGAACGATCTGCTCGAGGTCGCCGAGGGGTTCCATGGTTGGTTTGTTAGACAATGCCGGGGAAATAAAGGTTGGATTGAAGTCCGGCAAGGGTCGGATTCCCGGTATCGCGACCCTCTGAACTGGTTTTGACGCAGAGCACGCAGGGGACGCGGAGACGCAGAGGACAACCGCTCGATCGAGCCCGTCGCCCAACGAGCCGGATTCTTTGGGACTGCCGCTCGGGAAGCCACTCTCCCCCCCGGCGAGCCGCGCAGCCACGCCGAAGCCTCCCGAGCGGCTTTCCATAGAAGAATCCGGCTCGTTGCGCAAAGAGCCTCAACTTCTCGGCTGTCCTCTGCGCCTCCGCGTCCTCTGCGTACTCTGCGTTGAGTCGGTTGCAGTTGCGGTTGTGGTTTTGGTTGTGTTTTCGGTCGCGCGCGCTGGCCAAGTCACGACGCCCGTACGTAAACTCCGCCAATGATGCGTCGGATCCTTCTCGCCACGACTCTCCTCGCCATCGCCGGCCTCCTTTCGTTCGAGGCGTACCGGTCGCGCGGGGTCGTGGCGGCAGAGGTTAGCGACGGAGACGTGCATCGGTTCGTCGACGCGATGCAGCGGCTGTCGGCGGGCGATTCGTCGTGCGTGGCGCTCGAGGACTACTTTCGCGACGCGTCGCGGGGGTTGCGGGCGTACGACAGCAAGCTGGGAATGAACCGGCGGCAGCTCTGCGCGGCGATCCGGCGGTCGCCGGCGCGCTATTCCGGAATCGAGGCCAAGTTGGGCGGACTCGACTCGGCGGTGGCGCGCGTCGACTCCATCTTCGCGCGCTTTCACGCGATCTATCCGCAGGGACGCCAGCCCGGCGTGTACTTCGTGGTCGGAGCCGGGATGGCCGCCGGCACCACGACGCATACAAGCGATCCAGTCGTTCTCATCGGCGTGGAGCGCGCCGGCGAACCGTCGCGGCTCGCGTCGACCGTCGCGCACGAGTTCGTGCACACGCAGCAGGACTATCCGTGGATCGGGATCTTCACCGGCGGTCCCTCCTTTCTGCGCGGCACCCTGCTCCGCCAATCGATCATGGAGGGCTCGGCGAATCTCATCGCCGAGCTGGTGACGGGCGTGCCGAGCCGCAACGAATACGCCGAGGCGCACGAGGCGGAGCTGTGGGCCGACTTCTCACGCGAGATGCACGGCAAGGACTACAGCCGGTGGCTCTGGAACGGCGGCAACCCCAAGCGCGGCGACCGGCCGCCGGATCTCGGATATTGGATCGGCTACAGAATCACGAAGTCGTACTACGACCGCGCCGCCGACAAAGCGCGCGCCATCCACGATATTCTGACCATCCGGGATTTCGATCGCTTTCTTACGGCAAGCGGGTACTCGGTACCGGGGCTTTACTGAACCGCTTTGACGCAGAGGGCGCCGGGGACGCGGAGACGCAGAGGAAAACCGCGCGATCGAGCCCCTCGCCCAACGAGCCGGGTTCTTTGGGACTGCCGCTCGGGAATCCACTCTCCCCCGGCGAACCGCGCCGCGCAGCACGCCGAAGCCTCCCGAGCGGCTCTCAACATAAAAAATCCGGCTCGTTGCGCAAAGAGTCTCAACCTACGCGGCTGTCCTCTGCGCCTCCGCGTCCTCTGCGTCCCCTGCGTCAAATCGGTTGCAGTTGCTGTTGCAGTTGCGGTTGCGGGACCGCCGCCGCGACAAGGCGCGCGCAACCCACGATATTCTGACCATCCAGGATTTCGATCGTTTTCTTAAAGCAAGCGGATACGCCCCACGTGCTCCGGGAGCACGAATAGGTGAAGAAGCTGTTCTACGTCGGACTGCTGGCGCTGGTCCTGTTCGAGCTGGCGAACGTCTACTTCATCATGCCGCTGCCGTACAGCCAGCGCGTGCGCAGCATCGACGTCGCGTACTTTCTGCACGAGTGGCGCTGGTGGATTCGCGGCGCGTTGGGTGTCGCGATCCTCGCCGGGGCGGTAGAGCGTGTTCGCGACGCCCGGCTGGCGGCGATGGCTCGCCATCCCCGCCCTCGCGGCAGCCGGCTTTGTCGCATACGCGGCGAACTTGGTGATGGCGGCCGACCGCATCTTCCTCCCGCCGAATCACGTCGTGCTGGCACGCGTCGACAAGAACACCGTCGAACCGGGCCGACTAGTCGTCGGCGTAGACCTGGGCGGCGAGGCGCGCGCGTATCCGGTGCGTTTCATCGGCTATCACCATCAGGTGCGCGACACGGTCGACGGCATTCCGATTCTCGTCAGCTTCTGCACCGTCTGCCGAACCGGGCGCGTGTTCAGTCCTACCATAGACGGCAAGAGCGAGTCGTTCCGCCTCGTCGGGATGGATCACTTCAACGCGATGTTCGAAGACCGGACGACGGGCAGCTGGTGGAGGCAGGCGACAGGCGAAGCGGTCGCGGGTCCGCGGAAGGGACGCGCGCTGCGGCAGATCCCGAGCACCCAGGTCACGCTGTCGCGATGGCTGTCGATGCATCCGCGGTCGCTGATCATGCAGCCCGACTCGGCGTTCATCGAGCGTTACGCCAAGAGCTTCGACTACGAGAGCGGATTGAGCCGCTCTCCGCTCACCGGCACCGACACCGCTTCGTGGCACGACAAGTCGTGGGTGGTCGGCATCACGATGAAAGGCGAAAGCAAGGCGTACGACTGGAATCGTCTTCGCAAGGAGCGCGTCGTGAACGACGTCCTTGGGGGGGAACCGATCGTGCTCGCGCTCTCGCGAGACAGCACGAACTATTTCGCGTTCCAACGTCCCGACTCGAACCAGTTCAAGGTGCGCGGGGACTCACTCGTTTCGCGCGGCGCGATCTACTCGCTCGCCGGCACGGGATCGATCGGCCTGGTGCCGATCTTCGCTTCGCAGGAATTCTGGCACAGCTGGCGCACGTTTCACCCCGCGACGAAGACCTACTGACGAAGACCTACTAGGGAGCTAGGACGATTTCGGCACCGATCGCTCGTGCACGAGATCGTGGTATTCGGGGTGCCGCGCGATGTACTCGGTGACGAACGGACACCGCACGATCACCTTGACGCCCCGGTCGCGCGCCAGGTTCAGCGCCGTGCGGGCGAGACGCGACGCCAACCCCCGCCCGGCGAGCTCGGCGGGCACGTCCGTGTGGATCAGCATCAGGGTGCCGTCCCGCGTCGCGCGATAGGTGAGGTACGCGAGTCCCTCGAGCGACGACACCTCGAATCGCGATTCCTTTTCGTTGTTGACGACCTCGACCGCCTCGGACGAGCCCGGCGGATCGACCGCTCCGTGAGCGCCCGTCACGGCCGTCCAGCTCGGCGCGTCACTTGCCGGGAATGATTCCTCGGATGTCTCGTCGACGTCATCGGGACGGACGGGTCCGGCATCACTCATTTGTGTCTCCGCGTTCTCGAGCGTCCAGAAGCGTTCACTTTGACAGAACCGTTACCTGACGCGACCTGCGCCGGCGCTCTTCGCCGGCCATCGATAAAGATGCGCCCACGCCGCTGTCGAGGGGGAGCATGGTGGAAATCGTCGTCGTTTCGACCCAGTGTCCGTATTGCGGTGGCACCGAACCGTTGATGCGGTCGGAAACATCGCTCACGGACGCCGCGCTTACCAAGCAATTTCGCGGCGCGACGGTCCGCTGCATCCACACTGGATGCGAAAAATCGTACGCGATCCGCAAGGGCGACCTCAAGATCCGGCACGAGTAGGCGATCGCGGCCGTCGAGAGCCCCCGAACGACGAAGCGGCGCCAGTCCGAAGACTAGCGCCGCTCGCGTGTATCCGTTCGGTCTTCAGCGCGACCCGATCAGTTGGCCTTCGCCAAGTCGCTGATCGAGGTCGAGAGCCACTGCACGCGCTGCGGGTCGGTCGATCCGTTCATGTATCCTCGGACCTGCGTCGCAAGCGCGGTCAGCGCGTCGCGGCGGGCAGCGCCGTTCGCCGCCTCGGCGGCGGACAGCCCGGTTCGCACCGTGGACACCTTGTCCGCGCTCAGCCCCTTCCAGCGCTCGAGCTGGTCGGTGTAGGCGCGCGACAGGGCGAACGACGCCGGCCAGACGAACTTCGGCTGGTCCTGCACGTTCAGGAAATCCTGATGAATCGTCTTCGCGGCGTCGATCTCGTTCTGCGAGATGGCGGCGCTCGGCGTCAGGTCGAACACGTCGAGCCCACGCTCCATCTCAGACCCATAGATATGGCCGTTGTACCAGTACACCGACCAGAAGCCGCCGCCGACCATGCGCGTCTCGTCGTTCGGGCCGCGGTCGAAGAACGCCAACTCGTGCGGGTGCTTGGGATCGGTCCACTCGAAGATCGAGAGTCCGCCCTGATACCAGGCCTGCACCATGATCGTGCGCCCCGGAATCGGGATGAGCGAGCCGTTGTGCGCAACGCAGTTCTCGTACTGCGTCTGCGGCGCGGACAGCTTGTAGTAGCTCTGGAAGACCATCTTGCCGTCGATGATGCGGAAGATGGCATCGGCGCCCCAGTTCTTCGGATCGCCCGCGCGGCAGTACGCCGCGCCGCCGCCGCCCCACTCGTCGCTGAACAGCACCATCGACCCGTCGTTGCTGAACGTCGCCGAATGCCAGAACGAGAAGTTGGAATCGGCGACCGCGGCGACGCGCGTCGGATGCGGCGTATCCTTGATGTCGAGCAAGAGACCCATGCCCGCGCACGCGCCGCCGGCGAGACCGACCGACGGATACGCCGTGATGTCGTGGCACTGCGTCAGCGTGCGTGGCGCGAACGGCGACGCGACGCCGTACTTCTTGGCCAGCGCGTCCACCTGCGAGCGGTATGACGTCGAATCGGCCTTGCTCGACGTGGGCACCAACGCGCCGAGCGACTGGACCGCGGTCTCGAAGTTGACGCGCGCGGTGTCTTCCTTCGTCACCGGCGGACCGTTGTTTCCGCGTCCACGACCGCCGAACGCGTTGCCTCCGGCGCCGCGGCCGCACTGCGGACCGGCGTTGCCGCGACCACGACCACCACCCCCGCGTCCACCGGTCGCGCTGACTCCGTAGACCTTGGCCAATGAGTCAATCGACGCCTGGCAGCGCGCCGTGTCGGCCGTCGTCGCCGTCGCGGTCAGCGCTTGGAGACGAACGCGCGCCGAGTCGAACTGAGCACGGGCGCGGTTCGCAGCGGTGTCGAGCGGCGACGCGCCGTGACCCTGCTGATAGACCAGACCATTCATGGTTCCCGTCGTCGGATCGGCGAAGATCGCCGGCGAGCTGACGACCGCCGCCTGTTCCGGGTGCGCGAGCGGGATCTTGATGACTTCGATGCGGAAATTCGAGTTGTTCGGGTCCCAGGGGTTGTCGTTGCAACGCGCCAACTCTTCCGAGGGGCGAATGGCCGACGTGCCCGAGATGTAGACGTAGACGTTGTCCTTGTCTTTCGGGTCATCCACGACCGTGTGCGTGTGCGAGCCGCGGCACGTCTGCACGTTCGCCAGATACTTGGGATTGTCGATGTCGGTGATGTCGAAGATGCGGAGTCCGCGGATGCGGTCGCGGCTCACGACCTCACGCGGCGCTTGCGCACCGCAGTCGAGGCGCGCCGTTCCGGATTCCGCCGAGACGAAGAGCAAATTCTTGTAGACGGAGACGTCGCTCTGCGATGCCGGACAAAGCTTCGGGTAGCGCAGCCGCGGCGTGGCCGGGTTCGACACGTCCCAGATCTGGAAGCCGTTGTAGTTGCCCTGGATCACGTTCGCGCCGTAAAACGCGAGGTCGGAGTTGGTCACCCCGACGAAACCCTGCGGCGACGGCGTGTGCGAGACCTTTCGCACGTTCCAGATCGCTTCGCCCGCGTCCTGTAGGCCGCCTTTGAGGCCGACGCGCGGATCGGGCGACGGTGCGGCGAGGAGTGGCGCCGACATGTCGGGGCTGCCCTGCTGCATCGGCGAGGCCGACGTCGAGCCGGATTGGGTCGACCCGCACCCCGCGGCAACGATCGACGCGACCAGCGAGAAGAGGGCGGCGTACTGGGTCTTGCGAACTGCGACCATAGGGAAGGTCCGGTGAGTGTTGTTTGAAAACCGAACGGCGAGAACCAAGCGACTATTCGTGGCGCGTGCCGGGTGCCGGAAGCGCGGCGAGCATCTGCTCCATGCGGTCGATCTCGGTGCTCTGATCGGCCTGCACGTCATTCGCGAACTTGAAAACGATCTCGTCCTGGCCGGCGCCCGGGGTGTTGAACAGCGTGTCGACCATGGTGATCGCGCCCTTGTGGTGCTGGATCATGAACGTGAGAAAGAGCCGGTCGAACTCCATGCCGCGGGCCGCGTCGAGCTGCTTCATCTGCTCTTCGGTCAGCATGCCGGGCATCATCATGAACATGTCCTGCCCGTTCATCTTCATCTTCATGCCGCGAGGGTCCGGCTCGGGCACTGGCTGGTTCCGGTCCTTCAGCCACGCGGTCATCAGACCGATCTCCGCCGTCTGCGCCATCGCGACGCGTCCGCAATAGATCTGGAGAGATTTGCTCGCACCGTGCGACTCGGCCCACTGCGCCATCTTCACGGCTTGCGCGTGGTGGCCGATCATGCCGGACATGAACTCGATGTCGGCGGTGGTGTACGGACGACGAACGCTGTCGACGCGCGCCTGTTCGACGCCGGTCATGGGATGAGCCTGTGCGCAGGCGCGGCCAGGCGCCGCGACGCCAATCAGCGCAGCCGCGGTAGCGGAGAGTAGTAGGATTCGAGTCATGCCGTGGGGCTCCGAGAGCGAATCGAGCTTGGCGATAATATGAATCGGGACCGCCCGGAGGGTAGTGCTCGGCGGCTACGGACTCAGCCAGAGGCATGTCGGTTGCAGGAAGCCTTGCCGGCCCAGATACTCAGGAATCGTGAAGCCTCCTCGTAAGGCCCCAACCCCCGCGGACCACCAGGGACGCGCTCAGGATCCCCCGCGGCGGGCGAGCCTCTCCCTGGAGCAAGGCGACCTCTATCGCGTGCTCGTCGAGAGCGTTCGGGACTACGCCATCTTCGCCCTGGACCCCGACGGGTACATCCTGAGCTGGAACGCCGGCGCCCAGCGTTTCAAGGGCTACACCGCCGCCGAGGTCATCGGGCAGCACTTCTCCATCTTCTACCCCCGCGAGCTGGTCGCCGGTGGGTTTCCCGAGTTCGAGCTTCGCACCGCGGCGAACACGGGTCGCTTCGAGGACGAAGGGTGGCGGATCCGGAAGGACGGATCGCGATTCTGGGCGAACGTGGTGATCACGGCGCTCCGCAACGAACGCGGCGAGCTGACCGGGTTCGCCAAGGTGACCCGCGATCTCACCGAGCGACGCGAAGCCGAAGAGGCTTTGCGCGAGAGCGAGGAGCGCTTCCGGCTGATCATCGAGGGCGTGCGCGACTACGCGATCTTCATGCTCGACCTGAAGGGCAACCTCGCGACATGGAATTCGGGCGCCGAGCGGCTCCAGGGATACCGCGCGAAGGAGATCATCGGCTCTCATTTCTCCAAGTTCTATTCCGCGGCCGACGTCGCGGCGGGCAGACCGGATCAGGAGCTTGAGGTCGCGGCGAACGTCGGGAAGTTCGAGACCGACGGTTGGCGCGTTCGAAAGGACGGCGTCACGTTCTGGGCGAATGTGTTGATCACGCCCCTGAACGACCGCACGGGCAAGCTGATCGGCTACGTGGTGGTCACGCGAGATCTGACCGAGCGCCGCGCGGCGGAGCGCCGGGCGAGCGATGCCGCGGCAAAGGCAATGGCGGAGGAGGCGGCGCGACGGGCCGCCGACGAGGCACGGAGCCGCGCCGACGAGGCCAACTCCGCCAAGAGCCAGTTCCTGGCCGCGATGTCGCACGAGCTTCGAACGCCGCTGAATGCCATCGGCGGTTACACGGACCTGATCTCGATGGGTTTGGCCGGCCCCGTGACGTCGCAACAGCTCGAGCATCTCGTCCGCATCAAGCGCAGCCAGGAGCATCTTCTCGGCATCATCAACGACATTTTGAACTTCAGCCGGGTCGAGGCGGGGCAGTTGACCTACGACCTCGGGCCGCTGGCCGTGCGCGAGATCGTGCACGCCGTGATGCTCATGATCGCGCCGCAAGCGCACGCCAAGGGGCTGAGTCTCTCGGACGCGCCCTGCGAGGAAGATCTCACAGCGTGGGCGGACGCCACCAAGGTCGACCAGATCCTGCTGAACCTCTTGTCGAACGCGGTGAAGTTCACTCCATCGGGCGGAGAGATCACCGTATCGTGCAGCGCGTTCGGATCAGCGCGCATCGCGATCCGCGTTCGTGACACCGGTCGCGGCATCCCCTCGCCGCAACTCGACGCGATCTTCGAGCCTTTCGTTCAGATCGGACGATCGCTCATCGACACGAGAGAGGGCACCGGACTGGGTCTCGCCATCAGCCGCGACCTCGCCCGGGCGATGCACGGCGACATCACCGTGACGAGCACGGTGGACGTGGGATCTGAGTTTACCTTAGTGCTCCCGACGCGGCCGGACGTGTGACGCGCCGCCGGAATACGAGGTGATTCCGGCAGATGCATATGCGTCGACACTTGCTCGCCGTCGCCGCGCCGCTGGTCGTAGCGGCGTGCGCCGGCCCGCCCCCCAAGCCCCAAACCGCCGTCGCGGCAACCGCCGACGGCTCGCTCGACGCTGAGGGCCGAGCTCGCCAGGCGCTCAATCGGCTGACCTTCGGCGCGCGCGACCAGGACATCGCGGAAATCGAACGCGTCGGCATGCCGAGTTGGGTCGAACGGCAACTGCATCCCGAACGAATCGCCGATCCGATCGCCGACAGCGTGCTCGGACTCCTCGAGATCACGCACAAAACCGCGTTCGAGCTCTACGCGGATCATCCTCAGCCAAACGAGTACGGCTACCCGGTGGGCAAGCAGCCCGACACGGCGGAGATTCGCCGGAAGGCCGTCGGCGATTCCGTCAATCCGCCGCTCGACGCCGTCACGCTACAGGCAAAGATGACCGAGGCGGCGGTGCTCATGAAGGAGCTGCCGAAGCTTCTGCCGGCGCGAACGGCGGCGATCCGCGAGCTCCAACCATCGATTCTCGTTCGCGCCGTCGCGAGCAACAGGCAGTTGCTCGAGGTGATGACGGACTTCTGGGAAAACCATTTTTCGGTGAGCTCGGACAAGACCCCGGGGCCGTTCTCGCTCGTCGAGTACGATCGAACGATACGCCAGCACGCGTTGGGCAAGTTCCGCGATCTGCTGGGCGCGGTCGCGAAGAGCCCGGTGATGCTCGTCTACCTAGACAACTATCAAAGCGTCGTCGACAGCCTCCACCCGAATCCGATCGAGTGGCAACTGGAGGAGCGGCGCCGCGCCCATCCGCCGCTGGGCGACACGCTGCTCGCGCACACCGTCAAGCGCCGCCGCATTGGCGTGAACGAGAACTATGCGCGTGAGTTGATGGAGCTGCACACGCTCGGCGTGGACGGCGGCTATACCCAGAAGGACGTTCAGGAAGTCGCGCGCTGCCTGACCGGCTGGGGCATCGACAACTTCCTCGTCAGCCCCGCCTTCGCGTTTCACGCGGACCAGCACGACGCCGGCGAAAAGACGGTGCTGGGCGTGCGCATCGCCGGCGGGCGCGGCATCGAAGACGGCGAGCAAGTGCTCGACGTCCTCGCGCGGCATCCGAGCACGGCGCACTTCATCGCCAAGAAGCTCGTGACACACTTCGTGAGCGACGCGCCGCCGCCCGCACTCGTCGACCGCGCGGCCCAGACGTACTTGCGGACCGACGGCGACATCCGCGAAGTGATGCGCACGATCATAGAGTCGCCGGAGTTCAACAGCCGCGCCGCCTACCGCGCGAAAGTGAAGACGCCGTTCGAGCTCGTGGCGAGCATTCTGCGCGTCATGGACGCGGCGCCGGACACGACGCAGCGAAGCGCGCAGATCGTCGCGCGACTCGGCCAACCGATCTTCGGGCGCGCGACCCCGGACGGATGGCCCGACCGCGGCGACGCATGGATGAACACGGGCGCGCTGTTGAATCGCGTCAACCTCGGCGCGCAGACCGGCGCGAGCCAGATGCCGAACGTCGCGGTCGCTCGCTGGGCGGCAAGCCGGCAGCTGAACGGCGCTTCTCCGGATGAGACGGTGGACGCCGTCATTCGCGCGACGCTCGCCGGTGATCCGTCGCCGGCCACACGCGAAGTGCTCCTCGGCGTCTCGCGTCCAGCGGCGACGGCGACGCCGCAACAGCGACTCGCCTACGTCGCGAGCCTCGTGGGCGTAGCGATCGGTTCTTCCGACTTTCAGCGGCGTTAGGGCTCGCTCGACATCTTCGCGAGTCGTCGCGCGATGGATGCGACACCGCGGCTGAGCGTCTCGATTGCGGTGTCGTCGCTCAGCCAGCGCCGCTCGATGCGGCCGAATGTCTCCGCGCGATCGGATGCCAGCCTTCTAGCGATTGCCTCGAGCGCCACGGCTTCGAGGCCCGGCTCGTTCAGGACGGCGTCCTGAACACGACGCCCTAGAACGTGCCCGTCGTGAAGCTCGCCGAGGTCGTCTTGCAAGCGCTTCAGTTGTTTGACCAGCGATTTGCACCCTCTGACGTTTTCAGCGGGCTCGAGTAGATAACGAAGGCGCTTCGCCGCGATTCTCGCCGCGTGCGCTTCTCTGTCGTCGTCGGCCGTTCGGACCAGATCCAGCGCTTGTCGTAGCGCTTCGAGGTGACCCGGAAGCCGGGCGCCGATAGCGCGGGCGAGAGAGGGCGGCGGCTCAGAGGGTGGACGCACGGGCTCGCTGACGGTCGAGAGGCGCTTGACCAATCGCGCGCGTTCCTTGTCGAACTTCTCGAGCGAGTTGCCGTTCAGCGGCGCGCCGGCTACGCCTTGCTCGGTCCTGATCAGCTCGATCAGTTGCTTCGCACCGCGTCGCAGCGTCTCGTCGCCCTCCTTCGATGCGTCGCGGAGCCATTCGACCTGAACGTCGGCGTCTCGCCCGCGGTTGGTCGCGTCGACGAGGTCGCGAAGCCGGTGACGATCTTTGCGAGCGACGCTGTCCTCGAGGTCGGGGCGAAAGGCGCGAATCCAGCTCCGCACGCGGCGAAGCGCGACGCGCAGGTCGTGCAGAGCGTCGAGCGAGTGGGGATTGTTCGACAGACGGTTGGCTTCGTCACCCGCCCGATCGAGGCGGTCGAGGGCGATGAGCCGCGCGCCGCGTGCGGCTGAGAGCGTCAATGGATCCAGTTCGTCTTTCATCGCCGAGGAGCCGTTCGCAGCCGGTAATGCCGTGCACGCCGCGCGCCAAGTCCGAAATGGTCGAGGTTGGCCTAACCCTTTGGCCCGATTGTCGCTTTTCGACGCCACAGGTATTCACGCTACGCTCATTGATGAGGCAGGAGATCGATATGATCCGCAAGCTCAAGGACGGACGATTCCGTCTGTACTCGCGAAAGGCCGACCCCAAGACCGGTCGCCGTCGCAACCTCGGCACCTTCCGCTCGAGGGACGCGGCTGAAAAGCACGAAAGAGCCGTCCAGTTCTTCAAGCGGCGCGGCTAGAGCGGGATCCGAACATGGAAACCCGCCGAAACTCGACTCATGGGCAGGAGCCTTGCGACGACGAGCGGAGGCGCACGAGCCGAGAAATCTCGGCCACGGCAGCGTTCCACGGAAGCGAGCGAGTATTGCCGATGCACTCGACAAACGAAGCGCAGACCAACGGCGCGTTTCTCGACTTCGGGACGTTCTTGGAGCTCCGTGAAGCCGCGGCCAAGGAATACGAAACGGGCGACATCGAGCCGCTCCGGCAAATGGCCACTCGCCACCCCCCGGCGACGCTCTTTGCGTCGGATGGGGCCATCAGACTGGGGCCGGATCGCGTGTCGGAAGCGTACGAGCACGGGGTGAGGGCTGACGGAGAGACGCACTTCGAACTGTTGCAGAGCGCCGCGAGCGACGGATTGGCGTATTGGGTTGGGCTCCAGCACTCGACGGTGCGATGCGCCGACAGCGAGACGCCGCGGCACATCGTCATGCGCGTGACCGAGCTCTTCCGGCGGGAGAAGGGCGAGTGGAAGCTGATCCACCGTCACGCGGACGAGTTGGAGGTCGCTCGCTGAGTCACTAGCTCTCGCGAATCGGCGACGGCGGACGCTCGTGGACTCTCGAGACACGTTCGACCTGGGCCGGTTCGTGTCGGCGCAGGAAGACGTTTACGAATCCGCGCTCGCCGAGATCCGCGGCGGGCGCAAGCGCACGCATTGGATGTGGTTCATCTTCCCGCAAATCGCGGGGCTCGGGTCGAGCGCCACGTCGTCGCGTTTTGCAATCAAGAGCGCGGCGGAAGCGAGGGCGTACCTCGCGCATCCCATTCTCGGCCGGCGACTGCTCGAATGCTGTGAAGCGCTGCTTCGGGTGAACGGCGGATCGGCGAGCGAAATTTTCGGGTCGCCTGACGACATGAAGCTGCGATCGTGCGCGACCCTGTTCGCGTCGGTGTCCGAGCCTGCGTCGGTGTTCGAGCGTGTGTTGTCGCAATTCTTCGGCGGGGCGCCGGACGAGAAAACGGAGGCTCTGCTGGTTCAGGAGTGACGCGAGGTTCCCTTCGGCGGTTGACTCAGTATTGGCGGTGAAGTTCAACCCTTCGGCCGGACGAGCCCCTTGCAATGAGATTTGTCGAATGTTCTATCGTGACAGCGCTGGTAACGACGTTGACCGCGAGTCCCGCGTAGCTCAGAACGCGGCGGCGGCGCCAGCCGGCGTCACACGTCGGATCACCTCGGCGCTTCTGTCGCGGCCCACTCGGGACTCGAGCCACACATCGCTTCGAACTCATATGGTTCAGTGATTCGAGAGGTCGAAGTCTTTGGTCGCCGTTTGCTGGTCGAACACACGGATGCGGGTTGGCGCACGTACATTCCGGGCGACGACGGCAAGCGGCGATCGGGCGTCGACGTTCCATCATTCGTCGTCTCGGACGACGAGTTGCTTCAGTATCTCGCCGATCTGTGGCACGAGAGCGCCCGTCCGGATCGCAACGTGGTGAGATGGGTTCGATGAGGCGGGTCCCGCCTCTGACACTCCGCTCGGCGTCTCTCCGTATGGATCGAGGCCATGACCCCCTCGAAGCCGGGTGACTCAGAATGTTCAGCTCTCTGTTCGCCGATCCGATTCGCGCACTGATCTTCGCCGCGGCTCACCTGTTCGGTGGCAGCCTGGGCGGAGCGATCTTCGCCGTGTCGCTGGCGGCGCGAATAGCGTTCTTTCCACTGACGCTGCGACTGGCTCGCCGAGCCCGCGAGCAGCAGAAGATTCGCGACCGACTCGAGCCGGAAATCGCACGCCTCAAGAAGCGGCACGCTCGGCAGCCCGAAAAACTGGTCGAGGCAATACACGGGGTCTACCAACGCGAGGGGATTCAGCCCGTGGACACGCAAGCCGTGCTCGGCGGGCTGGCCCGAATGCCGGTGATCGGCGGGATCTACGGTGCGCTGCGCTCGATCCCGCGACTCGGCTCGTTCGCGTGGATCGCCGATCTCGCGAAGCCGAACCTCCCCCTCGCGCTGCTCGTGACGGCCGGGTCGGCCGCGTCGACGTACATCGCGAGCCATGGCGGAGCCACGCGAACAGTCGCGCTGTCGGTGATCGTCGGATCGGCGATCGGCCTCGCCTTCCTCTGGCACATGTCGTCGGCGATCGCGCTTTCGTGGGGCGCGAACGTGGTCGGCGACGTCGTGCAGAGTGTCGTGCTGCTCCGCGAACGGCGTCGAGGCGAGCCCGCGTTGCGCTAGTCGGACTGCCCCGCCGGTGTGTCAGAAATACGTCAAATCCGCGTCGCCGGCCGGCCGCGCCGTCGAGACGGGAATAGTATCCCCATATGAGCGCTTCTGCGATGCAGACACTCGCGGCCGCCGCTGCCCCGACTCGGCGACGCGACGCCCCGGCCCGGCAGCGCATCGACTCGGTCGACGTCGTCCGCGGTCTCGTCATGATCTTGATGGCGCTCGACCACGTTCGCGACTTCTTCGGTTCGCGCGCCGACCCGACCAACGTCGCCACCACGACAGCGGCGCTCTTCTTCACGCGCTGGATCACGCACGTCTGTGCGCCGACATTCTTTCTCCTCACCGGCACCGGCGCCGCTCTCTCACTCAAACGAAAGACCACCGCCGAGCTGTCGCGCTTCCTCGTGACGCGCGGCATATGGCTGGTCTTCCTGGAGCTCGTGGTCGTCCGGTGCCTCGGACTGCAATTCAACTTCGACTACCGCACTACGATCCTCGAGGTCATCTGGGCGCTCGGATGGGCGATGATCGCGCTGGCCGGGTTCGTCTGGCTGCCCCGCAAGGCGATCGCCGCCATCAGCCTGGCGATGATCTTCGGGCACAATCTGCTCGACAGCGTGCGCTCGGCGAATCCCTGGTGGGTGTTCCTGCACCGGCCGGGATTCCTGGTTCGCCCGCCGGGACACGTCGTGTTCGCCGCGTATCCGATCATCCCGTGGATCGGCGTCACGGCGATCGGTTTCGTCTTGGGCGGGATCTACGCTTGGGAGCCGGCGCGACGGCGGGCCTTTCTGCTCCGCCTCGCCATTGCCCTTCCGTGCGCGTTCGTCCTGCTGCGTTTCGTCAACGTCTACGGCGATCCGTTCCGCTGGTCCGTGCAGCCGACGGCGACGCACACGCTGATCGCGTTTCTCGACGCGACCAAGTATCCACCGTCGCTCCTCTTCCTGCTGATGACGCTCGGCTTCACGATGCTGGGCCTCTACGCGTTCGACGCCGGCGTCCCCAGGTGGCTGACGGCGGCGCTCACGTTTGGCCGCGTGCCCCTCTTCTATTTCATCGTGCACCTCGCGCTCATCCATTTGCTCGTCGTGGCGATCGGCTACGCGCGCTACGGCGAGGTGCACTGGTTCTTCAATTCGCCGTCGCTCGACAAGTACCCGTTCGAGATGCCGCCGGGTTGGGGTTCCTCGCTGCCGTTCGTCTACGCGACGTGGGCGTTCGTCGTGATTCTGCTCTATCCGCTGTGCGCCTGGTTCGCTCGGGTCAAGTCTCGCAATCGATCGCCGTGGCTCAGCTATCTCTAGCGATCTGCCTCTGTCGCGCCCGACGGGCCTGTACGACGAAGGAACTGAAGATTTCGCGGAAGGGGCGGACTCACGCGGATCAACCCTTGAAAGCTTTTTAACAAAAGCTTTTGCTTTTTCCGCGATCCTCCGCCCTTTCCGCGAAATCGTAGCAGTATCGGAGTCGTATAGGGCGGCCACGCGCTTGAGTGCCGGTCCGGCGGGACACCAGACTAGGAGAGATGCGGCAAAGCCTCGAGGATGCGCACCACATCCTGCATGTTGAAATGCCTCGCCCACCCTAAAGCGTCAGCCTCAAAACGGCTGTCGAGGATCGTCGTGCTGGCGCCGGCATCGAGGAGGACTCGTACGGTTTCGACGTGACCGCCGCCCGCCGCGAGATGCAGCGCGGTCACCTGCGAGCCCCATTGCTCCCAGAGGCCGTTGACGCCCGCGCCGTGGTCGAGCAGCCAGCGAACACCGCGCGAGTCGTTCCGCATCGAGAGCATGTGCAGCGCGCCGGCACTCGTGCCCTGGGCGGCGACAAGACCGGGATTCGCTTTCACGATCTTGTCCGCCATCTCCAAATCGGCCAGAGAAAGCGCGGCGACGAGATCCATCATCGTGACGTTGGCCGGGCGGTGTCCGCGCTCGGCGCTGTCGAGTTCCGCCAGCGTCATCGCGCGAATCTTCTGCACGATCGGACCGTCGATCCCCTCGTGATGCGCATACGCCGACGGCGGGCTACCTGATCCATCGACGGCGAGCGGGTCGGCGCCGAGCTCGATCAGGAGATCGACCATCGCGGGCTTGTTCATGCGGATGGCGAAGTGCAGCGGCGACTGATGGTTCTCGTTCCGGCTCAGCCGCTGATTGAGCGCGCCGGGGTTTGCCGATACGATGCGACGGACCTCGTCGCCGAGTCCCATCGCGATCGCCGAGAAGATGTGATGTCTTGCGCCGCGGCTGACGAGAAAGTTGGCCACCGCGCGATGCGCGTCGTCATCGCAATCCTCCCAACAGGTAGCCCATCCTATGACCTCCAGCTCGTGGTCGTCACCCCGGCCGACGACGTCGCCGCCCGCGTCGGCGAGGCGGCGCACGACGGGCAGATCGCCCGCCGCCGCGGCCCAGTGCATGGCGTACGTGTTGTCGCCGCGCTCGCGCGAGTTCGGATCGAGACCACGGTCCAACAGGAGATTCACTCCGCCGAGGGTGTCCTTGGGCGCGTTGGAATTCTGGTCCCGCGACGCGGCGGCGTGTAGCAGCGTCCACTCGTACGGCTTGTCGCGAATGAAACGCTTGTCGGGATGCTCGTCGAGCAACGCGCGCAAACGGGCGACGTCCCCTTTCCGTGCCGCGTCGAAGAGCTGGCCGTCGACGCTCAGCGAGTCGACGTGCGCCTTGAGTGCGCGCCAGCTCGAGAAGCCGTACTGTTTCGCGATCTCGAATTGCGCCTCGGCGAGCTGCGTTTCGGGCTTGGTCTCGCGCAGCTCGGCGAGCCGGCGTTTGGCTTCTTTGCGAAGCCATTCGAGATTGGGCGTGTCGGGCAGCGCCGACGGCGCGGACCCTCCAGCAGACCCAGGGAATAGGTCTCGTCGGACATCGTACACCTCCATTCCTTGGAAAGGAGCGAGTCCTTTCGTACCGCCCGCCGTCCGCGTTAGGGGCGAGGAATAGAAGGTCGGTTCTCGAGAGAACGGGGGGTGGGTTGAACCCTTTACGCGGACCGTGGGCCGCCCTCGCGGCCATGCGGGAACGCTATCCCCGATTGCCGAATCGAACAAGAGACGGGTTCCTTCGCACGATGTTCCGCTCGCTCGCGTTCCGCGCGGCGCTGTTCATCGTGCTCCTACCGGGAGCCATCGCCGGATGGCTGCCGTGGTACATCAGCGGCTGGCGACGTCCACGGCTCGACGGCGCACTCGGACTCGGCGGCGTTCTCTTCGCGGTGCTCGGCTGGCTCGTGCTCCTTTGGTGCGCGCGGGATTTCGCGGTGCGCGGCCGCGGAACGCCGAATCCAGCCGACCCGCCTCGCGCGCTGGTCGTCGACGGCCTCTACCGTTTCGTTCGCAATCCGATGTACGTGGCGATCGTGACGTCGCTCTTGGGACAAGCGGCGATGTATCGATCGAGCTCCGTGGTCTGGTATGCCGCGATCGTCACGGCGGCGTTCCATCTGAGAGTTGTTTTGTATGAAGAGCCGAAGCTCACCGAGTTATTCGGCGACTCGTACGGGGACTACGTGAGGCGGGTACCGCGTTGGATCCCTCTCGTTGATCTTCGGGGCGGGCGGCGGTAAGTCTGAGGCGTTGCCCGACCAGCGGCCCCACCCCGCGACGGGCTCACCCTCGGTGAGGACATCGCGATGCGACACGCCCTGCTCACGCTCGCCCTCTGTGGCGCCGCGGCGCCCGTTGGCGCGCAGTTCACGACCACGTACACCGGCGTCCAGCATGTGAACGACAAGGACTATCCGGCGACGGCCATCTTCGCGATCGAGAACGGGCGGATCGCGATGATCCTGACCGGCGCGAAGCACGTCCGGATGCTTTTCGACGACAAGGCTCAGATACTTCGCCTCGTCGACGAGGACGGCAAGCAGTACGTCGACCTCACGAAGGACTCACGGGCGGCCATGGACCCGAGCGGCCAGCTGGCGCAGATGCAGAAGCAGCTCGACGCGATGCCGAAAGAACAGCGCGCGATGGCCGAGGGGATGATGAAACAGGCGATGGCGGGCATGGCCCAGGGGCAGGAGCAGCTCGTCTACAACTGGACGACCGACAAGCTCAAGATCTCCGGCTACGACTGCACGCGCGTCGAGGGGATTCGCGGAAACGAGAAGGTCACCGAGTACTGCGGCTCGACGTCGGACGATTTCAAGTTGAAGGACAGCGAGCATCAGACGGTGCTCGACATGCAAGGATACCTTCGGAATTTCCTCATCATGGTCAAGAGCGACGACCAGTCGGCGCGCGCGTTCGCCTGGGACACGAAGACCGACGGATACCCGGTGCTCTCGCGTTGTTTCGCGAACGGCAAGATGACCCTCGAGCTCACGCTCGCGACGGTCTCGCGTAAAGGTCCGACGGACGATCAATTCAAGGTCGACGGTTTCAAGAAGATGGAAATGCCGAAGGGCCCGGGCCGGAGATAGCGCGAAATGGTCGTAGTGGACGATCCGCGAGAAAAATTCTCCGTTCGCTGGACAACCCTCGGTGCGCTGCTCGCCGGTGTCCTGGCGTTCACCGCCTCGTCGGCACTGGCCCACAGGACCCTGAGCCATTACGTGAGCACCGCCACGGGATTGGGAGTGGTGCTGATGGCGCTCGCTCCGCCGCTCCGGGAGATCTCGATCTCGGTTCAGAAGTGGACGGTCGTGGTCGGCACGCTTATCATCGGCGCTGGGTTCGGACTCTTGATACGACTCTTCACACGGTGATCACACATGGGTGCAGCCGCCGCGGCAATCATCATCAAACGTGAAAAGGACCTCGTCGAACACTTCCGGCGCGCCAGAGCGACGAGTCCGCAAGCGGCGCAGTCCTCTGACGCGCTCGGTGTCGAGGAGAACAACTTCGTTTGGCGACGCCTCGTCGCGGACGCCGTGATCCGACCGGGCGCCGCCGGCGCCTACTATCTCGATGAGCCCTCTTGGGAGGCGATGGGCCGCAGGCGACGCCGAGTCGCGGTCGTCATGATGGTCGTCGCCGTGGTCATCGCCGTCTCGGTCTATATCGCCGGAATGTCGTTCGCCGGACTGTCGCGCCGCTGAGCGCTCGACTCATCTTTGCGCTGACTCGGCGGGGGCATTGAGAAAAACACTCGCGATCGCGGTTGTTGCGCTGTGCGCGTACCTCACGATCTACCGCGTGCGCCCGCCGCACTCGGCGACGACGGCACCGGCTGTGCCTTCGTCGCCCTCTCCGGCTGTCAGTGCTCCGCAACCCTCCGCGACCCCGAGCGGACCGGCGGCCGCATCGCCCGTCATCGACAATCCGAGCATCGCGCGGGCGATCGCGGATCACGCGCACGAAGTCACCGTCGACGCGGCCGGCGTCGTGTCGCGCGTCCTCCCCGACGATCGCGAAGGCGAGCGGCACCAGCGTTTCATCGTGCGCCTCCCGTCCGGCACGACCGTGCTCATCGCGCACAACATCGACATCGCACCGCGCATCGAAGGTTTGAAGACGGGCGTCCCGATCGCGTTCGAGGGCGAGTACGTCTGGAACGCCCAGGGCGGCGTCGTTCATTGGACGCATCACGATCCTTCGGGACGGCACCGGTCGGGGTTCGTGAAGTACAACGGCCGCCTGTATCAGTAGCGGCGGCGTGCGCGTCGCGGCGCTGTACGACATCCACGGCAATGCGCCCGCGCTCGACGCCGTGCTCGACGACGTCCGCCGGTCGCGCGTCGACCGGATCGTCGTGGGCGGCGACGTGCTTCCCGGGCCACTGCCCCACGAAGCGCTCGACGCGCTCGCTCACGTCGGCGTTCCAATCGACTACATCATGGGCAACGGCGACCGCGAGGTGCTCGCGCACCTTCGCGGCACGGGAAGCTTGCTGCCCGATTCCTTCCGCCACCTTATCGCCTGGACCGCGAAACAGCTTCGCCCGGCCGACGTCGAGCGTATCTCGTCGTGGCCGGCCATGCTGCGGCTCACGATCGACGGACTCGGCGACGTCCTCTTCTGCCACGCGACACCGCGCAACGACGTCGAGATCTTCACCCGTCTCACCGCCGACGAGATCGTGATCCCGATGCTCGCCGACGCTGGCGCGCCGATCGTCGTCTGCGGCCACACACACATGCAGTTCGACCGGCGCTTTGGTTCGACGCGCGTGGTGAACGCTGGAAGCGTCGGCATGCCGTTCGGCGAGCCCGGCGCATACTGGCTGCTCCTCGGCCCCGACGTCGAGTTGCGACGCACGCTCTACGACTTCGACGCCGCCGCTCGGGCGATCGAGGCGTCGGACTATCCGCAGGCGAAAGAATTCGCCGCGATGAACGTGCTGTCGCCGACGCCTGAAGCCGAAATGTTGGAGCGCATGACCGCCGTCGCTTCCGCCGCCGCGCCGCGATCCTGATACCTTTGGGTCCGATGACGCCGTCCCTTCTCCGACATCTCTTCGACAACAACCGCGCCTGGTCGGCGGAGGTGACGCGCCGCGACCCGGATTTCTTTCAGCGCCTCTCGAAGCAGCAGGCGCCGGAGTATCTATGGATCGGGTGCTCCGACAGCCGCGTTCCGGCGAACGAGATCGTCGGCCTCGCGCCCGGCGAGCTGTTCGTTCATCGCAACGTCGCGAACGTCGTCGTCCACGCGGATCTGAATTGTCTGTCCGTGGTCCAATTCGCGGTGGACGTGCTTCACGTGAAGCACATCATCGTGTGCGGCCACCACGGCTGCGGCGGCGTCCGCGCCGCCGTGCGGAACGACCGGGTCGGCCTCGCCGACAATTGGCTGCGCCACGTGCAGGACGTTCGCATGAAGCACCAGGCCGAGCTCGACGCGATCGCCGACGAAAAGGCGCGCGAGGACAGGTTGTGTGAGTTGAACGTCGCCGAGCAGGTCAACAACGTCTGCCAGACGACCGTGGTCCGCGACGCCTGGGCGCGCGGACAGTCGCTGGCCGTGCACGGATGGGTGTACGACTTGCGCGACGGCCTGCTCCAGGATCTGGGGATCACCGTCGACCACTGATTCGAACGGCGACGTCTCAGCCGCGTCGCCTTTCTCAGCCGGGTCGTCCCACACCGCTTGCCGACTTCTGTCCCCAAACTCATCTTCCCATTACTTGGTACGGGGAGATGAGCACTTTGGCGACGCGACCGCTCGACCTGCTTCAAGGCACGCTCG
Source organism: uncultured Gemmatimonadaceae bacterium (assembly GCA_963757185.1). Taxonomy (GTDB): domain Bacteria; phylum Gemmatimonadota; class Gemmatimonadetes; order Gemmatimonadales; family Gemmatimonadaceae; genus JAQBQB01. The sequence continues at coordinate 493,527 of CAVWQI010000008.1, read as the reverse complement.
ACGTGCTCGTCCTCCGCACGCTCGCGTGGGGGTCGATGCACGGGTACGCCGTCTCGCGCTCGATCCGCCAACGCACTGACGGCGTGATCGACATCGAGGACGCGCCGCTCTACAAGGCGCTGCACCGCCTCGAGCACGCGGGCTTCATCGCCGCCGAGTGGGGACTCTCCGAGAACAACCGCAAAGCGCGTTACTACGAGCTGACGGCGGCGGGCCGGCGTCACCTCCGAGCCGAGGAGGCCGTGTGGCGACGTTACGCGGCCGCCGTGTTCAAGGTGCTGGAGCCGACGTGAGTCCGCGTCGCCGGTTTTTCCGTCTTCCCTGGCGCACGAAACGACAGATTCGCGCCGACCTCGAGACGGAGCTCGCGTTTCACCTCGACATGCGCGTCGACGCGCTCGTCGCGCTCGGCCTTTCGCCCGACGCCGCCCGCGCGCAAGCGATGCGCGAGTTCGGCGACATCGACGACGCACGACGCTACATAGGCGCCGTGGACAATGACACCGAAGCCGCCCAGCGGCGGAGCGAGTACATGCGCGACCTCTGGCAGGACATCGTCTACGCCGCGCGGAAGCTCCGCGCCGCGCCCGCTTTCACCGCCGCCGCGATCGTCACGCTTGCCCTCGGCATCGGCGCGAACACGGCGATCTTCTCCGTCGTCGACCACGTCCTGCTTCAGGCTCCGCCATTCCCGCAGGCGAACCGCCTTGTTCGCGTTCGATTCACGCAGCAGGGACACGGCGACGTGGCCACACCGATGGACATCGTCGACTATCCGACGCAGGCCAAGGACTTCGTCGGCTTTTCGATCATCGACAGCTGGACGGCGAACGTCGTGCTCGAGAGCGGTGACGCCGAGCGTGTGCTGGGCGTGCAGGTGGGCGCGAATTTGTTCGACCTCTTACGCATCAAGCCTCTCCACGGGCGCTTCTTCCGCGAGGGTGAGGACAAAGCGGGCGCGTCGAACGTCGTGGTGTTGAGCGAGCAGCTCTGGCGGCGCGACTTCGGCGGCGACGAGCGGGTGATCGGCAAGACCGTACGGATCAACGCGCGGCCATTCACGGTCATCGGCATCGTTCCCGCGGAGCAACGCTATCCGTTCACCGCCGAGCTGTGGACGCCGCGCGTGTTCTCGGCGCAGGAGCTGAGCGACGATTCGCGCGGGGCGCGCTGGATGAGCGTTCTCGGTCGCGTGAAGGACGACGTCTCGATCGACGCCGCGAACAGCGAGGTCCGGCTGATCTCGCAGTCCATGGAACATCGGTTTCCGGAGCTGTATCGCGAGCGGCGCGCCCAGATCCTGAACGTGCAGGAGTACACGGTCGGCGATCTGAAAAAGCCCCTCTACGTCATTCTCGCCGCGGTGGTGCTCGTGCTGCTGATTGCTTGCGCCAACGTCGCCAACCTGTTGCTCGTGCGCGCGTCGGCTCGCGAGACGGAGATGGCGATCCGCAGTGCACTCGGCGCGGGCCGCGGACGGCTCGTCCGCCAGTTGATGACGGAGAGCGTGATGCTCTCGGTCATCGGCGCGGCGATCGGCATCGGGTTGGCGAAGCTCGGAATGACCGTCTTGCTCGCCCACGTGCCCCCCGGGCTGCTGTTGGTACAGAAGGCGTCGATCGACGGCCGCACACTCGCCGCGACGACGCTCGCCGCGCTCGTCGCCGGTCTGGTTTTTGGCTCGTTGCCCGCGATGCAGGTGGCGGGGCGAGGAGTCGCGGATGCCCTGCGCAGCGGCGGACGCGGTTCGCAGGGCAGGGCGATCACGAGCCGCGCGAAGAGCGCCATCGTCGTCGGGGAGTTGGCGCTCGCCGTGACGCTGCTCAGCGGCGCCGGACTCCTGCTGCGGAGCTTCGACCGTCTGCTGTCGGTCGATCCCGGCTTCCGCACCGAGAGCGTGCTGACAATGAAGCTGGCGTTGCCGCAATCCAAGTACGATTCGACCGGCGATCGCATCTTCGTCCGACAACTCGTCGAGCGCGCGGCGGCGTTGCCGGGCGCGGGCAGCGTGGCGATGACCAACTACGTTCCGCTCGACGGCGGCGGGTACGGCTTCACCTTCAGAGTGCGTGGGCGCACCTACGCGCGGCCCAGCGACGAGCCGGACTCCGAGGTACGACAGGTGACGCCGGCCTTCTTCAACACGCTCGGCGTGCCGATTCTGCGCGGCCGAGGCATCCAGGACGGCGACGCGCCCGGCCAACCGACGGTGTACCTGGTCAACCAGGCATTCGTCCGTCGCTTCTTCCCGAACGAGAATCCGCTCGGACAGTTCATCAAACTCGGGTGGGGCGGCGACCCGAACGAGCCGTACTGCGCGATCGTCGGGGTGGTGGGCGACGTGCACGGCGAAGGTCTCGAGAACGCGCCGCTGCCGACGGTGTACGCGTCGCTCGCGCAGCATCCGTTCTCGTCCCTCGCGCTGCTCGTTCGCACGAGCGCGTCGCCGGCATCGCTCGCCACGCCGCTTCGCTCGATCGTGCGCGATCTCGACCGCGAAGTGCCGGTGTTCTCGATGCAGACGATGGCCGAGCGCGTGGCCTCGTCGGTCGGGCGGCAGCGCTTCTACACGACACTGGTCGCGCTCTTCGCGGCCGTCGCGCTGGTGCTCGCCGCGGTTGGACTCTACGGCGTGATCGCATACGCCGTCAGCCAGCGCACGCACGAGCTGGGCATTCGGGTCGCGCTCGGGGCGACGACGCAGCGCATCTCGGCGATGGTGATCCGCGAAGGTCTCGCGCTCACGGCGCTCGGCGCGGGGCTCGGCATCGTCGCGGCGCTCGCGGCGGGAAGAGTCGTCGCATCGCTCTTGTTCGGCGTGACGCCGCGTGACCCGATCACGCTCGCCGGAGTCGTAGTGGTGCTGGCGGCGGTCGCGATGCTCGCGAGTTGGCTGCCGGCTCGCCGTGCCGCGCGCGTCGACCCGTTGGTGGCGATGCGCGGAGAGTGATTCGGCGACACTTCGCTGGCATTTGGCGGAGACGATGATTACAAAAGTCTTACTGGTGTCCGTCGTGATAGGCGCGGCGGCGAACGCCCAGACGCCGGCGGCGATGTTCCGCGGCGACGCCGCGCACTCGGGTCGGTACGCCGGCGGCGGCGAGCGGATCGTCGGTCTGCAGTGGCGCGTGCCGACCGACGGCGACGTCGTCGCCACGCCCGTCGTCGCCAACGGCGTCGTATACGTCGGAAGCGGCAGCGGCGTGATGTACGCGCTCGACGAACGCAGCGGCGACGCGCGCTGGACCGTGAATCTCGGCAGTCCGATTTCGTCGTCCGCCGCCGTTGCGAACGCGCTCGTCTACGTCGGCACGCGCGACGGACGACTCCACGCCCTCGACGCCGCGAGCGGCCGCCAGAAGTGGTGGGTGCCGACGGGCGCGACGATTCCCTTCCCGTGGGGCCACGAGAGCGGCGACGTGTGGACCTCGTCGCCGACGGTCGCCAACGGCCTGGTGCTCTTCGGCGGCGGCGACGGCCTGCTCTACGGCGTCAGCGCGCGGGCGGGGTCGGTCCTCTGGCGCGCCCGAACCGGCGGGCGCATTCGCACCGCACCAGCGGTCGTCGACAAGCGCGCGTACGTCGGCTCGTTTGATGGGTGCGTGTATTCGTTTGACGTAACGAGCGGCAAACAGATTTGGCGCTACGACACCGAAGGCGCAAAGCTGAAATCCGGCGACTATGGCTTCGACCGTCGCAGCATTCAGTCGTCGCCGAGTGTGAGCGGCGGCGTGGTGTACGTGGGCGCCCGCGACGGATTCATCTATGCGATCGACGCGACGGCCGGCACGCTTCGCTGGCGCGTGGATCATCACATCTCGTGGATCAACTCGTCGCCGGCGGTGGATCAAGGCGTTGTGTTCGCCGGCAGCTCCGACGCGCACTTTCTGCAAGCCGTCGACGCCACGAGCGGCAAAGAGCTGTGGAAAGCCCAGTCGGAAGGCATCGTCTGGTCGTCGCCGGCGGTCGCGGGCCGATTCGTGTATTGGGGCGACGGTCCGGGTCGCGTCCACGTGACCGACCGAGCGACGGGCGCCGAGGTATCGAACTTTCGAACCGGATCGCAGATCTTCAGTTCGCCCGTGATCGACGGCGACCTGCTCTTCGTCGGCAGCGCCGACGGCGGAGTCTACGCGCTTCGACTCGGCGCGGCGTCCGATGCGCCCAAGCGAGCCGTTTTCTTCGACAGCACATACCTGCGCGCGTCGCAAGTCGACAACTCGGCGGGCGTCGCGAGGTATCTGCGCAGCGGCGGCTACGAGACGCTCGACGCGAAGTCGGTCGCGAAGTTCCTCGAGGATCGCGTCGCCGACCGCGCGCCGAGCGTCGTCGTCTTCGCGATCGACCTCCCGCCGGCGGACGTCGTGAAGCCGCCGCTCGCGACGTCGCTGCTGCGGCGATACCTCGATGCCGGCGGGAAGGTCGTGTGGCTCGGTCTTCCGCCGAACATTTGGCCCGTCGAGCCGCTCGAGGGGCAACGCAAGAGCCTCAGCGAAGTGCAGTGGGCCGCGCCAGAAGAGCTGCTCGGCGTGCCGCACGGCGACGCGTTGTTCGACCAGCGCGGCGCCCGCGCAACGCCGGTCGGCCAGCGGTGGGGGCTCACGTCGCGCTTCCGCGTGACTTGGTCCGTCGCGCCCGTGGGCGTGACGAACGTGCTCGCGCTCGACGATTGGGGACTCGCCGGCGCGTGGTCGAAGGAATACGGCGGCGCGCGCGGAACGGGCTTCGTGCGCGTACCGCCGGAGAATGTGCTCAGCGTGTACCTGGCGGCGGAGTATCGGCCGCGCTGATTGCGCGGCGCCCCCCGGAGACCCCTAATTAAAGCGAACGGGTCACCGGGAGGACCGATGAAGATTCTTCAGGTCGTGCCGCGCGCTGACAGCGAGGAAAGTCTCAAGTCGCTCCTCAAGGCAAAGCTCCGCGCGCTGCGTGCGCGCCCAACCGCGTTTCGTCGCAAGGCGGAGGGAAAGCTCGCCCACGTGAAGTACCCGGGCTGGATTCGCTGGGACGAGACCATGGGCGGCATTCTCGTGGCCGAGATCCACACCAAGGACGAAACGTCGGAATGGCTGCTGCTGCGCGCCTTCGTCGGCTATCTCGAGCGGCATTTGCGCGACAACATCGAGAACATCACAATCACTTACCGGTAGGTCTCCGGTCACTGGTCGCCGGTCACAGAAGAACGGCGACGCTTCCCCATCCGACCTCCATGACAAAGCGAACACTCTTCCTCACTTCTATCATCGCGGCGGCGTTCGCGGCCGGATTGACCGTCGACCACCTCGCTTTCGCCGCGCAGCAGCAGCCGTCGATCAAGCGCACCATTCTCCAGCGCCAGGACGATCCCGGCTCGCCGAAGTACGAGGCGATCATGGGGATTTCCGAGATTCCGCCGGGTGGTACGTCGGGGAAGCATCGCCATCCGGGGATCGAGATGGCCTACGTCCTCGAGGGATCGGTGGAGCTCACGCACGAAGGCAAGCCGCCGATCACCGTGAAGGCCGGCGAAGCGACGATGAACACGCTCGGCGGTATTCACACCGCGACGAATCGCGGCACGACCCCGGTCAAACTCCTCACCGTCTATATCGTCGAGAAAGGCAAGCCGCTCGCCGAGGCGGTGCCGTAACGCACGGCGGTCAGGCGAGCGACGCGTCTTCCGTGATCTGAGCGGCGTGTCGCGCGGCGTGCGCGCCGGCGAAGGCGATCCATCCGTAGCCCGTGAGCGGACCGAGCGCGGGGTGCGGAGCGGAAACGTCGTTCAACGCGAGTCCGTCGGCCGCGCGAATCACGTCCTTCAGTTCGCGACGCGCCGCCTCGAAATCGCTCCAGACGCGTGACGCATCCGTGTCGCGCGGCTCGCCGAGCTCCGACGTCTTGAAGCGAGTCGAGCGGATCGCAACGCGATCCGTGTCCACGATCGTGAAAACCGACGACGCGTCGCTCTCGGGCGGCAGCGCGCGCGCCTGATCGGCGAGCGATTGCAGCCGCTTCGTCAAACGTTGCTCGACGATCGCCACGTGGTGCACCACTTCCGCGGGCGACCAGCGGTCCGGCGCCTGCCGCGCCGTGCGCCGCTCGGCCGGAATCGCTCTGTAGGCGGCTTCCAGCGTGACAGCCTGACGATCGATGTAGTCGATCAGCTCGGAGATGCGCGGGTGCATCGTCGAAAGAAAGCGCCGCGCGCAAGCGGGTGATGCGCCGCGGCTCGCGCGTGCCTGGCGCAAGCGGTCCGGCCCCGCTATTGTCGCCGCACTTGTTTGCGCTTTCTCAACCAGGTATCGACGCCGAGCTGATACGTGCCCGCTTCGACTCAGCAGAAACCGCCTGACGTTCGCGAGTTTTCGCCGCGCTCGATCATCGTCGGATTGATCGTCGCGCTCGTGATCGGCGCGTCGTATCCGTACGTCGTGCTCAAGTTCGGATTTGGGCCGAACATCTCCGTCGTCTCGGCCTTCTTCGGCTTCCTCGCGCTCGGGTTGTTCACGCGCAACTACAACCGCTGGGAGAACAACGTCGTTCAGACGGCGGGGACGACGGCGGGGCAGATCGCGTTTCTGTGCTGGCTGCTCGCCGCGTTCGACATCATGCGCGCCGACCCGACGAGCGGGTTCGACGTGCGTCTGACGCGCATGCAGACGTTCATCTGGCTGTCGGCCTCGGGACTGCTCGGCGTGTTCCTCGCCGTTCCACTTCGCAAGCACTTCATCGAAGACGAGAACCTTCCCTTCCCGGACGGCATCGCGGCCGGTGAAACGCTCATCATGCTCGACTCGCACGGCCCGCAGGCGCGCAAGTCGGCGTTCGCCATGGTCGGCGCGCTGGTCGTGTCGGGGTTCACCTTTCTCGCGACTCAGCTTCAGTGGATCGTCGACACGATTCCGGTAACGCTCAACGCCTTCTCGGCGCGCGTCGGCGTCGGGTTCGGCATCTCGTTCCTGAACATCGGCTCGGGAATCATCATCGGGCTCAGAATCAGCACGAGCATGTTCATCGGCGGCGTGATCGGTTGGATTCTCGCGCCGCCGTGGCTCCTGTCGCACGGACTCATCGCGGCCGACGCGAAGCGCGTGGACATTTTGCTTACGGTGATGTGGTTCGCGGTCGGGATGCTGATCGCCGGCGGCATCACGGGGCTGGCGCTTCGCTGGCGCGTCCTCGTCAAGTCGTTCAAGGGACTCACGGCGGGGGGAGAGAGCGGCGACCTCCCGTTACGGTGGGTGTGGATCGGCGTGGGCGCCTGCACGGTGTTCTTGATCCTCGTGCAGAGCGCGTTCTTCCATACGCCGGTGTGGCAATCGCTCGTCGCCATCGCGCTCGCGGTGCCGCTCGGTCTCGTCGCGCTGCGCGTGCTCGGCGAAACGAACTGGGGGCCGATCAGCACGATGGTGAATCTCGTGCAGGCGATCTTCGGCGGCCTCGCGCCGGGGAACCTGAGCGCGAGCATGGTGTCGAGCGGCATCACGGGCGCTGTCGCGGCGGAATCGGAGGGGTTGATGCAGGACTTCCGCGCCGGGCAGATGATCGGCTCGACGCCGCGCATTCTTACCTACATGCAGCTGCTCGCCGTGCCGTTCGGCGCGCTCGCGCTGGCGTTCATGTATCCGTTGTTGCGCGACACGTACGGGATCATCGGCGAGCACGCGCAGCTTCTGAGTCCGACGTCGCAGCGGTGGGTCGGGTTCGCGAAGATCGTCACGCACGATTTCTCGGGCGCGTCACTCACGGCCGCCGCGGCGTTGCGGTTGACGTGGATGAAGGAATCGTTCGGCGCCGGGGTGCTTGTCGGCATCGTTTTGACGGTGCTCGAGCAGCGCAAGGACTGGCACTGGTTCCTGCCGTCGCCGACAGGGATGGGCATCGCGATGCTGATTCCGTTCAGCGCGGTGACGATGATCTTCGTCGGCGCGGTCGCGGACCGAATTTGGAAGATGCTCAACCCCGACACCCACGAGCGCTACTCCATTCCAATCGCGTCGGGATTGATCGCGGGAGAAGCGCTCGTCGCGGTCGTCATTCCGCTGCTCGTCACGCTGCACCTCATGAAGTTGCCGTCGTAGCGGCGATGGGCTACTGATCGATCGCGTCGCGTTGAAAGGCGTCAGCTAGTCTGCCCGCAGGGCAATCGTCGGATCCACCTGGGCGGCACGAAGCGCCGGCACGACACCCGCGACGAGCGCAATCGAGAGCAGCATTGCGAACGACGCGACGAACGTCGCCGGATCAGCGGTAGATACGCCGAAGACGAGCGGAGTCATCAACCTCGCGAGCCACATTGCGGACGCGAGTCCCAGCGCGAGACCGACAAACAGCAGTGTTGATCACCGCCACCAGAGGATGTCGATCGTCATCGGCGCTCGTGAAGAGGCGCCCCGCCTCGCGCGGAATCCTCATGGCGTCGAAGTAACCGGGCGTCACCCGATACACGTCCGGCGTCGGCTCCTCCCCGGCGGCATATTCTCGCCCGACGACTCTTGCGTTTGTCTGGTCGAAATTCGGTGACTCAGGCAGGATGCTGACCCCGCCGGCGGCAATCACGCCCGGCTGACGCGTCAGCCGGGCGACAACTCCCTCAAAGAACCGGACTTGTCGTTCACCGCGAGGATAGAGCGCGTCGGGCAAAGTGACGCGGGCCGTCACGACGCCGCTCGGATCGAACCCGGGCCGAACACTCACGAGGCGGTGATAGCTGCGCGCGAGGAGTCCCGCGGCGACGAGAACGATCGTCGCCATCGCCAGTTGCGCCGTCACCACGGCGTGACGCAATCCGGAGCGGCCGAGCGATGTCGTCCGTCCGCCGTCGCGCAGCGACGACAGGCTTCGCGTCCCCTCACCCAACGATGCCGCTACGGCGGTGGTCGCGAACATCGTCGCCGCGCCGATCGAGGTGAGCGCGCCAAACAGGAGCACTCGCCAGTCGACGGTCAGTCCACCTGGATCCGGTAGCGTGTCGCCGGCCAGTCGGCCGATCACGTCCGCGCCGGCGAACGCGAGCAACACGCCGGCGACGCCACCCGCGGCACCGAGCAGCGCGCACTCGGTGACGATCTGCCGCGCGACTCGCGCGCGGCTCGCGCCGAGTGCGAGGCGGATGGACAGCTCATGCTGACGAACCGTCGCTCGCGCCAACAGCAGGCTGGCGACGTTTGCGCACGCGATGAGAAGGACGAGGATGGCACCGGCCTGCGCAAAGAGCAGGGCTGGGCGGAGTGGCGCGACGACGAAGTCGCGCAGCGAGACGATTCGGCTGCCGCGGCCGCCGTTGGTCGATGGAAAGATTCCTCCGAGCCGCGCGTTCTCGACGTTCAGTTCGGCCTGTGCCGCCTCGAGCGTGGCGCCGGGCGCCAAGCGACCGACGGCTTTGAGAAAGCTCCAAGAGCGTTGGGCGTCGCTGTAGCGCGAAGGGAGCGGCCGATAAATCTCCGGACGGCACGCCAGGCTCGTCGGAAGTGGCGCGTAGTCGGGTGAAAGAACTCCGATAACGATGGCGGGTACGCCGTCGACGAGGACGCGCGTCGACACGACGGAGGGATCGCCTCCGAGACGATCACGCCACAACGCGTGCGTGAGGACGATCGTGGGGCCGGCTTCGGGTGAATAGTCGGTCCCAGCGAACAACCGGCCGAGCACCGGCCGTGCACCCAGAACGGAGAAGAAGTCGGCGGACACTTCCATCATCGTCACACGTCGCGGTTCGCCGCGAGCGGCCAGAATCGGCCGAGGCGTACAGCTGAACACGGCGAGGGATCGCAGCGACTTGGTATCGCGGCGCCAATCCATCGCGTTGGTGAACGAAACCGGATCGAGATTGGTCTTTCCGCGGGTCGTTCCCCAAACGAGCGCCAACCGGTCGGATTGGACGTACGGAAGCGCGCGCAGAAGCACGCCGTTTACGGCGCTGAACGCCGATGTCGTCAAGCCCACGGCTACGGCCACCGTCCCCAGTAGCACCGCGGACAAGAACGGCGTGCGGCGCGCCACGCGCAACGCGTATCGAATGTCCTGCGCAAATGCGGTAACGATCGGGCTGCGGAATTGATCGCGCGCTTCCTCCTTGACCTGCTCGGCGCCGCCGAATGCGACCAGCGCCGCGCGCCGCGCAGCGCCCGGGCTCATGCCTCGCCCGATGTTGTCGTCCGTCTGCCGATCGATGTGATAGCGCAATTCGTCGTCGAGGTCGCGTTCGACGTCGCTCCGCCGAAATAGCGTGCGGAGACGCAAGGCGACGATCGCCGGCCAGCGCTCGATGCGCATCGTCACGTCTCCTGGAGCCGAGCGACCGCGGTGATCGCTGCCGCGAGCCGGTCCCAGTTTCCGACTTCGAGGCGAAGTTGTTTCCGACCCGCCCGCGTGAGCGAGTAGAACTTCGCCCGTCGGTTGTTCTCGCTCGCCTTCCACTCGGCGGTGATCCAGCCTTCCTGCTCGAGCTTGTGCAGCGCCGGGTAGAGCGAGCCGTCGCTCACCTGGAGCACGTCCGACGAGAGATCCTTGAGTCGCTGGCTGATCGCCCACCCGTTCGCCGGCTCCAGGGCGACGATCTTGAGAATCAGCAGGTCGAGTGTGCCCTGCACGAGATCCGACGGTCGGCTCACGGTCCCCTCTCGGTTACCGAGAGTATGTGCCCGCTCCTCTCGGTAAGCAAGGGGGAGCGTGCACCGGCCTCAATTCGGTAGCCACCGTTACGGAGTAGTAGCATCTTTCTCGGGCCGATTCCTCTGCCGAGCGGGCTCGCGACCGTCGGCGACGGCCATTCCGAAGCCAACTTCATGATCGTTCATCTCATCGACGGCACATACGAGCTGTTCCGCCACTTTTACGGGTTGCGGAGAGTCGCTGGGGGCGAGGGGAAAGATCCGAAATACGGCGCCGCGGTCGGCGTGTTGAACACGGTGCTCCAGATGATCGAAGGCGGCGCGACGCACGTCGGCGTCGCCACCGATCGCGTGATCGAGTCCTTCCGCAACGACCTCTGGCCGGGCTACAAGACGGGCGCCGGAATCGATCCCGCGCTCTGGGCACAGTTTCGTCCCTTGGAGGACGCGCTCGAGGCGATGGGTGTCGTGACGTGGCCGATGGTCGAGCTCGAGGCCGACGACGCTCTCGCGTCGGCCGCGCACATCGCGGCACAGGACCCGACCGTCGAGAAAGTGTCGATCTGGACGCCCGACAAGGATCTCGCGCAGTGCGTGCGCGGCAGCCGCGTGGTGCAAGTCGACCGGAGGTCGCAGAAGATTCGCGACGAAGCGGGAGTCCGCGAAAAGTTCGGCGTCGAGCCGCGCTTCATCCCCGACTATCTCGCGCTGGTCGGCGACAGCGCGGACGGCTATCCCGGGCTTCCCGGCATCGGCGCCGTGACGGCGGCGCGATTGATCAATCGCCACGGGGCGCTCGAAGAGTTCCCCGCCGAGGTCCTCGAGGGCGAGAAACGCGAGTTGGCGCTGCTGTTCAAGACGCTTGCGACGCTGCGCACCGACGCGCCGCTGTTCAGCGAAGTGTCGGCGCTCGAGTGGCGCGGTCCGACGCCGCAGTTCGAGGAGTTCGGCGCCCGATTGGAAGACCGCCGCGTCGTCGCCCGCGCGGCCGCGGCCGCCGCGCGTTAGGCATGTCGAAAGACGCCTCGCCTACTTGATCACGAACGTCACCGTGGCCGGTTCGCTCGTCGTGCCCCCGCCCGACACGGTGTAGGTAAACGAGTCCGTGCCGGCGAATGACGCAGCGGGCGTGTAGGTGAAGCTTCCGTCCTGATTCGCCGAGAGCTTGCCGTGCGCGGGCTTGGTGACGATCGTCGCCGTCAACGTCGGCGCGTTCGCTCCGCCGCGTCCACTGACCCCAACGAGACCCGGTGCCCGTATGCTCAGTGGCTTGCCCTTGCCGAGCGCGTAGACGTGCGGCAGGGCCACGGGTCCGGTCGGTCCCGCGCCGCGAGCGCCGCCACGACCCGCCGGCACCGCCGGCATCTCGCTCGGCGCGAACCGCGGGAGCATCTCGTCGCGGTTGGCGAGGCCCCACATCACCGACGCGGTCAGGACGGCGTTGTGCATCACGTCCTCGGGCACGATGCGCTCGTACGTGTCGAGGTTCGTGTGCCAGGTCGTGCTGTTGTATTCGATCGGGTCCTGCTGCGCGCCGATGCCGGGCAATCCGGCCACGGCGAACGCGCCGTTGTCGCTGCCGCCTTCGACGCGCGCGGTCGACGCCGACGCGCCGTAGACGCCCCAGTCGTCGAACGGCTTGAGGTACTGGGCGAGGATCGCCGCGGCCTGCGGCGGACCGAAGATCGACGCGCCGCGCACGCGGCCTGTGCCGTCGTCGATGTTCCAGTACGCGTCGATCTTTCCGAAATCCTTCCCCGGCGATTCGGCGCTTCCAAAATGATCTTTCACGTATGCGAATGAGCCGAGCAGGCCTTCCTCTTCGCCGCTCCAGAGAGCGACGCGGATGGTGCGGCGCGGCTTGGCGCCGACCGCCTCGAGGATGCGCGCCGCCTCCATCATGATCGCGCAGCCGATCGCGTTGTCGGTCGCGCCTGTCGCGCTCGTCCACGAGTCGAGGTGGCCGCCCATCATCACGACTTCGTCGGCCTTGTCCGTTCCGGGGATCTCGCCGACTGTCACGTACGACGTCTTCCCCTGCGGGAAGTACTGGTTCGAGATGTTGAACTCGACCGTCACCGGCGTGCCGTCGGCGATGAGGCGGAAGATGCGGCCATAGTCGTCGGTGCGGAGGATGACGGCGGGCGGCTGCGGAGTGGTGTCATCGTAGATCTGGCCAGCGCCATTCTGCGCGACGATGACGCCGGGAATGCGTCCGCCTCCCTGCGGCGTGAGTCGCAGCGCCGGCGGGTTGTCGCGCAGAAACTGCGTGATGCGCTGACTCACCTGTTGGGCGGAGAGGTGGCCTTCGGGCGGAGGAGTTTGTGCGCCGCGGCCACCGCGACCGCCGCCGCCGCGCCCGCCGCGCCCCTGCTGCGTCGGATCCTGCGGCGCGTATCGCTCCCGCACCTGCTCGTCCGGCGTGCGCTTCGGACGCTCGTTGAAGTTGACCGGCACGGCCGGCGGCGGTCCGACCATGACGATGCCGCCCGTGACCTTGTGGGCGAACGGCGCCAGATAGTCGGTGAGCTCCTGCTCGGTCGGCGTTTCGGGCGGCACGAGGCTCACGACTTGCCCCTTCACCGTTCCCTTGGTCGACGGGGACCATGGCACCGCTTCGAATTTGAGGTTCGCGTGCACCGGCGACGTGATGAACCCCTCCGCGCGGCCCGGCAGCCAGCCGACGCCGCGCCACGTGAACGGCTCGAGATGCGCGTTCTGCATTCCCCAATCGGTCATCGTCTTGACCGCCCACTTCGCCGCGGCGACATGGTTCGGCGATCCGATGGGCCGCGGACCATAGACGTCCGTCAGGAAATGCTCGATCCACATGATCTTCGAGCGATCCATCCCCTCGGCCCGGATCCTCGCGTTCATCGCGGAATCGATGTGCTCCGGCTGCTGCGCCGGCAGGACGGTCGAAAGGCCAATAAGGAGGAGAAACGCCAACCGCGGCGATCGAATCGACATCGGTGCCTCTAGCAAGGCTAGGAGTGGACTGCCGTCAGAGAATACGTCTGTGTCGAGCCTCGTGTTGAGCCCCGGCTCACGTTCGCCGTTTCCAGAAGCTCGGTCTCCGTTTGTTTCCGTTCCATCCGTTCGTTTCCGTGTTCCAACTGTTATCGCTCGCGTGGCGGGTTGGACTCGCGCGCCAAGTGGGCATCGACAATTGGAGCGCGGAAACAGACGGATTTGACGGAAACAAACGGAGCAAGTGATTGTTGAGGCCATGTCGACGCTCAAAGCGCTGTGAACGAGCCCCAGGTATTTCTCACGGCCGAGTGGCTGAACCTCGTGCTGCTCAACTACGTCGTGCCGCAGAGTCTTCTGGAACCGTTTGTCCCGAAGGGAACGGAGTTGCATCTCCTTCGCGGCGAAGCGTACGTGAGCGTCGTCGGCTTCATGTTCGCCAACACGCGCGTGCGGGGCATCGCCATTCCGTTTCACCGCACGTTCGAAGAAGTGAACCTTCGTTTCTACGTAAGACGAAGCGTCGGCGGTGAGGAGCGGCATGCGGTGACGTTCATTCGAGAGATCGTGCCGCGTTTCGCGATCATGATGGCGGCGCGTCTCGTTTACAACGAGCCGTACCTGCGGCTGCCGATGTCGCATCGCCTCGAGTTGAATTCATCGGAGCGGAGACGCGCCGAGTACCGGTGGGGGCGCGACGGGGGCGTAACGGGAGCGGTCGTCGGCGACGGGCTGGGCCGCACGGAAATTCCGCCGCCCGACTCCGACGAAGCGTTCATGACCCAGCGACATTGGGGTTACACGAGACAGCGGGACGGATCCACCGTCGAATATCGCGTGACGCATCCGGTGTGGCGCGTGGGCCGAATGGAGCGAGGCATGCTCGACGGAAACACGGAGCGCCCGCTTGGCCGGAAGTTCGCGGCGATTCTCGCCGGTCCGCCAAGTTCCGCATTTTTCGCCGACGGGTCGGCGGTGACGGTACACGACCCGGTTCGGCTGCCGTAGATCACTCGGCTCTTGCAAGGAGGAACGGTGGCATCAACGGACACATGGCGACGCATCGTCGCATCGTCGCTCGACTGGGAACAGGCCCACGCGTCGCTCGACCACGCGATCGGCGAACTCGCGCCGGAGTTTCGCGGCAAACGTCCCGCGAACTTCCCGCACTCGGCCTGGGAGCTGCTCGACCACATCCGCGCCACGCAGCACGACTTGCTGGAGTTCTGCACGAACGAGAACTACCACGAGCCGAAGTGGCCGGACGACTACTGGCCCGCCTCGCCCGCGCCGAAGGACGACGCGGCGTGGAACGACTGCGTGGCCGCGATACATCGCGAGGCGAAAGCGCTCGCCGACTTCACGACCAACGACCCGCGCGACCTCACGACGAAGATTCCGCACGGCACGGGACAGACCTACTTGCGCACGGTGCTGGTCGCCGTGGATCACACCTCGTATCACGTCGGCCAGATCATCGCGGTTCGGCGATTGTTGGACGCGTGGCCGCACTGAACTGCTCAGGCGAGGTCCGGGCTTCCGCGCTCGGGCTCACACGCGCCGAGCCGCCCGAGGTCTTCCGCGCGACCAGTGCAATGCTGCCGACACCGCCCGGCAGCATTGCCTCGGCTCGCGCTCCAGACCCCGGGCCGTCTCGGCGCTGCCTCCGTGTTTGTGCGCGACTCTGCGTGAGGCGCGGTCGCGGAACGCCGGCGGCCGCAGGGTGCGCACGCGTTGAGCGCAACACGCGACGCGCGCGCAGTCTATTCCTTGGCCGACCGAGTGAGCGAGCGGGTGGGGCTGTCCGGAGCGGAGCCGAGGCACTATTGCCGGGCAGTGTCGGCAATAGTGCGCTGGTCCGCGGAGGACAGTCCCACCCCGAGCCCCCGCGGAGGACAGTCCACCCCGCCTCCCCTAGGGAGAACGGCTCGGCAGTGGACACGTCGCGATGACGAGGGGGGACGCGCCGCCTTCGCTCGTGAAGATGAAACGGCCGCGATCGTCGACCCAACTGATCCCCTCGCCCTGTGCTTCGCCGAGGGAGACGATGTTGCAGATCGCGGGCGCGATCGAGTGGTCGACGCGGCCGGTGAGGGAATCGGTCGCATAGACGAAGACCTGTTCGTACGTGCGCACGGCCAGATGACGACCATTGGGCGATAGCGACGCGTCGGTGACGACGCGGAGCGGCGCCGAGCCGGGGATGATCGAGAGACTGTCGGTGAGCTCGGCGATCGCCTGAGTCGCGCTCCACGCGCTCGCGGGCAGACGATACACAAGCGCGGGACGAAGGTGGCCGTCGCGGGCGCGCAGCGGCGACTTCGCGATGAAGATCATGTCGCCATTCGGCGCGACGTACATCGCCTCGACGTTGTGAGGACCGTCGGCATAGGTGTAGGTCAGCTTCTCGGCGGCGAACCCTCCGTTGAAACCCGCCGATTGCGCGGCCGGCGGCTCCGCGGCGCGGTAGATCGCTCGCGTCGGATAGACCGATTCGTTGTCGCCCGTGTCGCCGATGTAGAGGCACGTCGTCGCGCGCTGGGCTTCGCCGCACGGGCCCAACGACGCGGATTCCCAATCGATGTTCGTGCCGTTTGTCACGCGCCACAGGCCGCGATCGTGTCCCGTCGTGTCGAGCGCGAAGACGAGCGGCTCGTTGTCCGAGTCGTTCATCGAGTAGAACACGCCCGGTTGGCTCCGGCTCATCACCGCGACCGAGTTCTCGAGCAGCTCGGGGCGGGCGTGCAACGGCACCGTCGAGACGCTGGCCGGCTGCACGCCCATGGAGTCCGTGTCAACGTAGGCGCCGCGCGCCGTGTCGCCGTTCGCCGACCGGTCGCATGCCGCGAGTGCGACGCTCAGAATGAGAGCGCCGACTCGCGTACGGCGGACAACCGGCTTCGATAAATTGCGCGTCATGCGCCTCTTCACTGTGCGTCTCGCCCTACTCTGCTCTACCTCGCTCGTCGCGTCGCCGTTGGCCGGCGGCTCGGCGAACGGACAATCGTCGCTGTCGGCGACGGAACGCGCGATCGCGCGGGCCGTCGACTCGCACCGCGACGAATCGCTCGCCCTTCTCGAGCGACTCGTGAACATAAACAGCGGGACGATGAACTTCGCCGGCGTGCGGCAGGTCGGCGACGCGCTGCGAGCACAGTTCGACGCGCTCGGATTCAAGACGCGGTGGGTCGACGGAGCCGCGTTCAATCGCGCGGGGCACCTGGTGGCCGAACACCCGGGGCCGGGACCGAAGATCCTTCTCATCGGACATCTCGACACCGTCTTCGAGCCCTCGAGTCCGTTTCAGAAGTTCGAGCGAGTGAACGATTCGACCGCGCACGGGCCGGGCGTGATCGACATGAAGGGCGGCGACGTGATTCTTCTCTACGCGCTGCGCGCCCTCGCCGACGCCGGTCAGCTGGATAAGGTGAACGTGACCGTCGTGTTCGACGGCGACGAGGAGGAATCGGGGCGGCCGGTCCAGGCGGCGCGACGCGCGCTCGTCGACGCGGCGACCGGCGCGCGCTACGCGCTCGGCTTCGAGGACGGCGCCGGAGATCCCAAGACCGCGGTGATCTCGCGCCGCAGCGCCGGTTCGTGGAACCTCAAGACCATGGGCAGTCCGGCGCATTCGTCGCAGATCTTCAAGCCGGAGGTCGGCGCCGGCGCCGTGTACGAAGCGTCGAGAATTCTCTCCGAGTTCTACACGCGCCTCTCGAAGGAAGCCTACCTCACGTTCAACCCGGGGCTCGCCGCCGGCGGCACGCTCGTCAAGGTGGATACCACCGGCACCGAAGGCAGCGTCGCGGGCAAGCGCAACGTCGTCGCCGAACAAATGGAGGTGACCGGCGACCTCCGCACGCTCTCGCCGGAACAGCAGGCGAAGGCCGAACGCACGATGCGCGAGATCGTCGCCAAGCATCTGCCGAAGACGTCGGCGACGATCGAATTCGACGACGGCTACCCGCCGATGGCGCCAACCGCTGGCAACCGACGCCTGCTCGCGCTGTACGACCAGTCGAGCCGCGACCTGGGCTTTGGCGCGGTCGTCGCGGTCGATCCATCGCGCGCCGGGGCGGCGGACGTCTCGTTCATCGCCGCGAAGGTCCCGATGATCATCGACGGCATCGGGCTTTCCGGCCACGACGACCACACCGAGAAGGAGACGGCCGATCTACGCATGCTTGGCCCGCTCACCAAACGCGCCGCCGTGCTGATGCTGCGCCTCACCGACGGTTCGGCGCACCCTTGAACGGCGGTGGACCGGTGGACCGGTGGACGGGAACTGCGAGTCTGCCTTGTGCTGAAACTGGCGGCCGGCGGTTTCCGGCTTCAGAATCATGGGGTTAGACGCCAACGACCTGTCCGTTCCGCACGTTTGCCTTTCACGGCCGCACCTGGTTCTAGTTCTCCGCAACCCGCCGTCGAACGCCGCCCAGTTCTCCCGAAGCCCGCACCCCGCCCCCGAGGCCCGTATGTCGCTGACCATCCGTAGGAAGTCGGTCGTCGCCTTCGCCGCGCTCGCCCTCGCGACACCGCTCGGCGCGCAGAACCCCATCACGCCGATGAAGGGAATCGGCTCCAAGCTCGGCAAGGGCCTGGGTGCGATGGCCTCGGAGCTCGACTCGCCGAGTTCGGGCGCCGCGAAGAAGGCACCGGCAAGGGCCGCGACTCCAACCGCGACTCAAGCGAAGGCGACGGGGTACACGATCGACCAGTTCCTGTCGCCGGCCTCGCCGCTCGAGCTGGGCGCGGCGAAGAAGGCCGACCGGATCGCCTACGTCGTGTACGAGCGCGGGATGCGAAACATCTATACGGCCGCCGCGCCCGACTTCAGGGGCGTTCGCATCACGAAGTTCCTCGACGACGACGGCGTGGACGTGAGCTCGGTGCGTCTCTCGGACGACGGAGCGACGGCGATCTTCGTGCGCGGCTCGGGACAGAACCGCGTGGGCTGGATCGCCAACCCATCGCACGATCCCAACGGGCCGGACCGTTCGGTCTGGGCCGCGAAGACGGATGGCACCGGTGCCTGGCGTCTCGCGTCGATCGAGAACACGGAGACCGCGACGGGCGGTCGTGGCGGCGGTCGCGGCGGATCGCCGACGCTTTCGCCGGACGGCAAGTACGTCGTCTTCGCTCGCGACGGGCAGATCTATCGCGCCAAAACCTCGCGCCCGGTCACGTCGGCGATGGACACGGCCGGCGTGCCGTTCATCAAGGAGTGGGGACGTCAGAGCGATCCGGTGTGGTCGCCCGACGGCGCCAAGCTCGCCTTCGTGAGCGCGCGAGAGAATCACGCGTTCATCGGTGTCTACGATGTGAAGACTCGTAGGGTCGATTTCCTTGCGCCGAGCACGGACATGGACGGCGGGCCGGTGTGGTCCCCCGACAGCAAGCGGGTCGCGTTCATCCGTCGCCCGGGTACTCCGTTCGGACAACAGGTCGCGGCGAACGGACCGAACGGTCAGGCGGCGGCTCCCGCCCCAGGCGGCGGCGGTGGTGGCCGGCGCGGTGGTCGCGGCGGTGGCGGTGCTGCAGGCGCTGACGTGCCGGCTGGGCCGAGCGGTTGTCCGGCGGGCGGTGGCGGCGCGGGCGGACGTGGCGGTGCCGCGGCTGGCTTCAACAACGGCGGTCGGGGCGCTGAGGCCGACACGGGTCACGTGGACGGTCTCTGTCGGGCGGCGTTCCCCGGCGGCTACACGATCTCGTTCATGATCGCCGACGTGGCGACCGGGAAGGCAAAGGAGTTTTGGCACAACCAGGCGAACGACCGGACGTTCAACGGGATCAACTCGTTCCAGTGGGCCGATGACCACGTCGTGTTCACGGCGCAGCGGCCGAACGACGAGTGGGACCGCTACTTCTCGGTGAGCATCGACAGCCCGCAGCCCGAGCCGGTGCTCCTCACGACGACCGACGGTCTGATCAACGACAGCGTCGCGGATCGCACGTTCGTGACGACCGCGTTCTCGAAGGACGGCAAGACTTTCTACTACTGCACGAACGCCAAGGACATCGAGAAGCGGCACATCTGGGCGGTGCCGACGTCCGGCGGTACGCCGGTTCAGATCTCGACCGACGACGGCGTCGAGGTGTCGCCGACGCCGCTCGCGTCTGGAAAGCAGATGGCCGTGCTCTACTTCAACGCCGCGCAGCCCGCATCGATCGGCATCGTTCCTTCAGCCGGCGGCAGCACGAAGGTCGTCTTCCCGACGCTGATGAAGGATTTCCCGCAGGCCGCGCACGTGACGCCGGAGATCGTGCTCACCAAAGCGGCCGACGGCCTCGAGATCCACAACCAGCTCTTCCTCCCGAAGGACCTCAAGCCGGGTGAGAAGCGGCCGGCGATCGTGTTCGTGCACGGCGGCCCGTCGCGCGAGATGCTGCCCGCGTATCACTACATGCAGTTCTATCACTGGGCGTACGCGTACAACCAGTGGCTCGCGTCGCAGGGCTACGTCGTGATGTCGATCAACTACCGGAGCGGCATCGGCTACGGCCGGTCGTTCCAGCGCGCGGCGAATACCGAGGGTCGTGGCAACTCCGAGTACCAGGACGTCGTCGCCGGCGCGAAGTACTTGCAGAGCCGCCCCGACGTCGATCCGAACCGCGTCGGCATCTGGGGTCTCTCGTACGGCGGACTGCTCACGGCCGAAGCGTTGGCGCGCAACTCGGACATTTTCGTCGCCGGCGTCGACCTCGCGGGCGTGCACATCTACGGCAACGCGCAGGACACGACGAGCCTCGCGTTCCGGTCGTCGGCGGTCGGTGCGATCAACGGGTGGAAGTCGCCCGTGTTCCTCGAACAGGGCGACGACGATCGCAACGTCGACTTCGCGCAGATGGTCGGCCTTGTTGATTTGTTGCGCGCGCGCGGTGTTTACTACGAGTTGACCGTGATCCCCGACGACGTCCACGAGTCGTTGGTCCACAGCCGCTGGATCGACATCTTCACTCGAAGTAGCGACTTCCTGCACAGGTTCGTGTGGGACAAGCAGGCGCCGCCGGTGATGACGACGAACGGCAAGTGACCGACGACCGCCGGCGCGACTGGACGGGGGGATTCCTCCCGTTCGTCGTGCTGGCGGTGAACACCCTCGTTCTCGCGCTCCAGAAGACGAAACACCACGCCCTGCTTCCGGCGACCGAGACCAAGACCCTCTGGCTCGCCGAGGCGGTGACGGTCGTGTGCGTGCTGATACTGAGATCGGGCTGGGGACGCGATTCCGGATGGCGTGAATCACAGGAGCGGCTCGGCACTCTGGCCAACAACTTCTACGAGCCGCGGCGCGCCTCGCTCATTCACGGCTGGGCCATCGGCGCGGCCGTTTTCGGCGGGCTCTGGTGGGGCACGGCGACGTGGAGCGTCGTATTGTTCGGGATGCGACGCGGCGTGTTGAGCAACGGGCTGCTGGACTTCGAGGTCGCGACAACGATCGGGGCGCTCACCGGTGGCATCGTGGGGGCGGTGATCGGTCTGGCCGTCGGCCATCGGTGGGAGAAGAGTCACCGCCGCGCCCGTGCTCGCGCCGACCGAATGTCCGCCAATGCCTGATCTGTCGATTCGCATCAAGAAGAAAACGGACGGAGCCGCCGCGCTCAGCTGTACACGCGCCGACGGGTCCACCACGTGGCAACGCCAAGACGGCCAGCTCGGCCGCTTCTTTCCGCTGCACGACCTGACGCACTACGCCGTAGAGACCGTTCTTGGGCTGAAACACGGCTTCTACGGCCTGCTCGCCGAGGGCTGGGACATAACACGCTTCACCGACCCCGGGATGAGCAAGCAGTTGCCCGAGGACGCCGGGCTAGCCGAAGTTCTGGTTGGATTCTTGGACGTCGAGCGCGCGACGGGAACGCGAGCGACCGCCGAGGACTTCAATTGGAAGATCCGGACGTACTACGACGAACATGGGACGCCGACGCCGACGTTTCGCATGACCGACGACCTTCTCGACCAAATCCGCGCGCTGCGCGCCGACCTGTTCGCGCGCTGGCAAGCCGTGCAGCCGGGCGACGCACTCGAGCTTTCATTCGACCGGTGAGTCCCAAACCGGCGGTGAGCTCGGGTCTCCTGCTCTTTCGGCGCACGCCGAGGGGGCTCGAGGTGTTCCTCGCACACCCAGGCGGTCCGTTCTGGGCCGGCCGCGATGGCGGCGCCTGGACGATTCCCAAGGGCGCCGTGGAATCAGGCGAGGACGTCCTCGACGCCGCAAAGCGCGAGTTCATCGAAGAGACGGGTATCACGCCTGCGCCGCCGTTCATCCCACTCGGCTTCGTCAAACAGAAGGCGGGCAAGACGGTGAACGCGTGGGCGTGGGAGGGCGACGCCGACCCGCGCACGATCACCAGCAACACAACCAAGACCGAGTGGCCACGCGGATCAGGCGAGTGGGTGACCTACCCCGAAATCGATCGGTGCGCCTGGTTCGACGCAGCTACCGCTCGACAGAAGATCAATTCAGCGCAGGCGGAATTGATCGATCGCTTGGAAGCGGCGCTGTCGGAGATGAGGTCTGGAGTGTAGGCGGGAACCGGTCACCGGTGACCCGATTCACCGCCCTCCCAGCACGAGTCCGAGCCCGAACTCCGTCTGCCCGCCGTCCACGAACACGTGCTGAAAGGCGAGGTTGAGGGCGACGGAGCTCGTCGGATTGAAGATCCCGAGACCGCCGCCGAGCATGAACTTGCTGCCACTCCCGCTGTCGCCGCCGTCCGGGTCGAAGTCGCCGAAGCCGAAGGCCGGCGTGAGAAACGGAACGATGTGCATCTCGTTGCGCGAGCCGCGTGAGATGAGCGACAGCGGCAGTCCAACCGACCCCGCGAGGAACGTTGCGCCCGACGGTTTCGAGTAGCCGAATTCGCCGTTCAGGCCCACGCGGAGCAGCATCCCGTTTCGCGAATCGCTCATCGGGACGTCGCTGAGACGAGTGTCGCCGCCGATTCCGAGCACGAGCGCGCTCGAGCCGCGGGACGGCGTCGACGCGCCCGCGGTGAGCGAGACGCTCGACGCGCCGCCGCCTGAGAGCAGCGCCGTAGCCGTGAAGTTGTTGAGCGATCGAGTGAGCTCGCCGCCCGACACGTTTCCGTAGCGAGCCGAGAAGGCCGCGCCATTCTGGTGTTCGCCGAGAATCGTGCTCGTCGCGATAGGCGGTAGTCCGGCGACGGCGGTGCGCATCAGGGCGGAGTACGCGGCCGCGTCGGAAAATGATTGCGCCGGCGCCTTCGACGCGACGACCAACATCGCGGCGGCAACCAGCGGGCTGAGCTTGGTCATGGCAACCCTCAGGTAAGAGTCGCCGCGTCTGGTTGCAATCGTCGCGCCGCGCTCGCTATGTGCGGTACGTCACGCGCTCGACAATCGATGCCGCCAATAGGTCTCGTCGCGGATCAGCACGTCGAGCTGAATCGCGCGTTCGCCCGCTTCGACCGTGTAGTCGGCGATGTGGATCGTGCTCGTCGGAATGCGCTTGCCCGTCGGATCCTCGAGCAGAAGCTCGAGCCTGTCGCGCGCGTCGTGGTACCGCTCGAGGAGCGCGTCGTCGCGCGGCGATCCGTCGTGGGGAACGGCGCGGGCGAACAAGCGAAACACAGGCTGCACGAGATCGTAGCCGAGTCCGGGCCTGAACGGTCCCCACGCGCGGCCCGTGCCCGGCTCGATGTGCTCGAGATCCGAATGTCCGACGATGACGCCCTTGAGACGTACGGTGTGCTTCACGGTTTGCGCGGTGCCGGCTTCGCGACCGCGGCGACCGGCTCGGTGATCTTGAACGTGAATTGCTGCTGGACCAGCTGCCGCACCTTCGACGGCCCGAGGCGCGCCGGCTCGAATCGCATGTACGGTAACACGTCGCGCACGGCGCTGGTGAATTCCGTGTTCGTCGACTGCAGGACGACGAACGACGTCGTGTCGGCGAAGCCGGTCGTGTCGACGATGTACTGCGCGTTCACGTATCCGGTGACGTGTTTCTCGAGGAGCTTGAGCGGATACGCCGGCGCCGCGCTGCTCGCCGACCGGACGACCGCGATGTCGACGTCGAGCACTGAGTAGACGGAATCCTGGCCTTTGGTCGGCGGTGCCGCGGGCGCGGT
This sequence comes from uncultured Gemmatimonadaceae bacterium, assembly GCA_963757185.1. GTDB lineage: Bacteria > Gemmatimonadota > Gemmatimonadetes > Gemmatimonadales > Gemmatimonadaceae > JAQBQB01. The sequence continues at coordinate 469,870 of CAVWQI010000008.1, read as the reverse complement.
GACGGAGTCCTTTCCCGCGCTGTTCGCCACGTCCTTCACGACCGGGGTCGGCTTGGCGTTGCCGAACGTGTGCGTGCCGTCGCCGAGTCCTTCGCCGACCGGCGCGAGCTTGATGAAATGGACCGCCTCTCGCGAGCCGGATTGCGTCGGCACACGGTCCGGTGGCGGGCGATATACGGCGAACGGATGGTTCTCGAACGCTTTGGTCGCCAACCCATCCGGAGGCAGCGTGGCAATCACCCACGCGGCAATGACGACCACGTGAAACACCGTGCTGAACGAGGCGCTGGAGTATCGCAGCGCCTGAGTCGAATCCGAGTACACCCACGAGCGCGTCATAAGTGCCCCCTCTGCTTCCCCCCAACTACGACAGCGAGTACCGCTCCTTGAGCAGCCCTACGTGATGCCGTTCGTGCCCAGCGATGATGTACAGCAGGGCGCGCACGCTTATCTCCGCGCCGTTCGCGATGCCGCGCCGCGTGACCGCCTCGGGGTCGAGCCCGCGCGCGAACGCGAGCGTCGCGCCACGCACCGCCTGGAACTCGTCGGTGAGATCCGCCAACGAACGGTCGGCGAAGTGTCCGCTCGGCACCCAGGCATTCTCGTCGAACCCTGGAAGCGGCTGCACGTCGCGGCGGGCGAACCAGAGCGCGCGAAAGCCCATCACGCGCTCCGTGTCCGTCAGGTGGCCGACGACCTGCTTCACCGTCCACTTGCCGGGCGCGTACGCGAAGTCGGCGCGGTTCAAAGGCGTTCGCCGGAGCAGTGCGACCGTGGTCTCGATCTCGGATTCGAGAAAGGCCACCAGGTCGCCGTCAGGGACGAGCGTGATGTACCTGCCATAGTAGGCAATGTGCTCGTCGGGATTGGGCCGGGGAATACTTGTCGCGAGCGGCATTTCGGTTCGTCACTCCGGAGAAGCGGTTGAACACAAAAAAGCCAAACGACGATGAGGACCAACTACGAAGCTAACAAAAAGCGAAACTGACAAGAAACGAAGCTGGCAAGCGGCGAGAAGGCGACCGAACCGCGAGAAACGGCGTTACGAGCGATTCCTCATGTCGTGGCGGGAACGGCGACCGGAGTCGAGTCGGCGGATGTAACGCCGCGTGCCAGCTCCGCTTGACGCCAGCCCAGCCAAAGGCCGAGTCCGAGAAAGACCACCGAGAGCGGGATGGCCACGTACGAAATGCCGACGAGGGTCAACCCGAGCGCCGCCAAACCTCGGTACGCCCAGCCGCCGATCTGGTCACCGCTTCTGTACACGACGGTCTCGATCACGTTCTTGGCTTTGTACTTGTCTTCACGTTTTACAACCGTAAACAACACCTCCATCGCGGGATTCGTCACGGCAAAGTTCCCGCCGCGGCGCAGGACGGTGAACACCGCGACCATCGCGAACACCGGGAACGCGCCGAGCGCCGCGAACCCGACGATGCTCAGCACGGGGAGAACGGCCAGCGCCGCCGCGAGGCCGAGCCACCGGATGATTCGCCCGGTGAGAAAGATCTGCGTCAACACGGTGAGCGTCTGCACCGCCAGCTCCAACTGCGCCAGCACGGCGGTCCGCGACGCCCGGTCGGCGTACGCGCGCCCCACCAGATCGCTCTGCGCGAAATACAGGAAGGTCGCGCCGATCGTGAACAGCAGCATGAAGCCGCACGTCGCCAGCAGATAGGGCGACTTCAAGACGTGCGTGAATCCCGCCCACACACTGCCGCCGATCACGTCGGCGTCGCGATCGGGACGCTTCCGTCCGCTCATCGGCGTCGCGCCGCCGTCGCGCATCGGGAACCGCATCACCGTGAACACGGCCAGCTCCAGCAGCGCGGCCGACACGAGCAGCAGCGTGACCGCGCCGATGCGCGTCGCCAGCGCGGCGGTCGCCGATCCCGTGATCGAGCCGAGCGTGCCGCCGACGCCGATGAACCCGAACATCCGCTTGCCCTGCTCGCTGTTGAACGTGTCGGCCATCAGACACCAGAAGATCGACGTGTTGAACAGCGCGAAAACCGTCGTCCACACGAAGAACGCGCGCGCCGTCCACACGTCCACCACCGAACCTTCCTTCGCCGACAAGAAACGCAGCACGACGTAGAACACCAGCATGCTGGCGACGAAGAACTGGTACGAGATCGGAATGAATCGCCGCACGGGGAACCGCACGACGAGCGCCGAGAACATCGGGTTGAGGATCACCGTCACGGTGAGCGTCGCCGTGAACAGCCACGGCAGTTTGGTGATCCCTGTCGCGGCGGCGACCTCGTCGCGCATTGGACGCAGGACGAAGTAGCTGCACAGCAGGAAAAAGAAGAACACCGCCGACGTCAGCATCGCGCGCACTTCCCCGTCGCGCACGTCGACGACACGCCGCAGGAACGCGACCGCGCCGCCAGGCTGCCCGCCCGCCGCGCCGCCGCTCACTTCGCGCCGCCCCCCTGCTTCGCTTTCCACGCGGCGATCACTTCCGCTTCACGCTGGGCCGAGATGCCCGCCAGCTTGCCCTGCGACAACGCCTCGAGCTCAGCGGCGGGACGCGTCTTGTTCCAGTCGAGCGTCTCCTTCGCCGTGACCGCGAGCGGCCGGAACGTGAGCCCGGCGGCGAGCGCCTTTTTGATCGTGCGGCGCGAGAACGCGACATTGCTCGGACGGTCCGGCACCCACACCGGCATGCTCTGGCCGTCCGGACCACTCACCCACGCCCGCACCTTCTGCTCGGTCAGGAAAGCGGCCGGCACCCAGACGAACTGCGCCCCCGTGGTGGTCACCGCTTTGATGCCGTAGAGCATCTCGGACATCGTCATCGGCGCCACGGGACCGGTCGCGTTGAACACGCCGAGCGTGTTGTTCTCCGCGACACGAATCGTCCACTCGGCCAGGTCGCGCGAGTCGATGATCTGCACGGGATCGTTGCCGTCGCCCGGGGCGAGCACTTCGCCGCCCTTGTCGATCCGGTACGGCCAATAGGTGAATCGGTCGGAGCGGTCCAGCGGACCGACGATCAATCCCGGACGGATGATCGTGTTGATCCCCGGATACTGCTTCTCGACCTCTCGCTCGGAGTAAGCCTTGAGCGGTCCGTAGTATCTGCCGAATGCCGTTCGGTCCAACGTGTATGGATCGAGACCGTCGGGCAGAGGATGCGTCGGATCGGTTTCGTCGGCCCACGCGTTCTTGTCGCTGGCGTAGGCGGAAATGGTCGAGATGAAGATGTAGTGTTTCGTGTTTCCCTTGAGCTGCTGCGCCGCGTTGCGCACCCATGCGGGCGCGGTGGTCGGATTGTCGATCACGACGTCGAACTTGAGCCCTTTGAGCGCGGACACGTCGTCGTTGAGATCGCCGATCAACTGCTCGACGCGTCCCTTGAAGAAGTCCGGCCGCGTCTTGTTTCGATTGAGCAGGGTCACTTTGTGTCCCCGCGCGATCGCGTATTCGACCTGCTCGGGACCGGTGAAGCCGGTCCCGCCGAGAATCAGGATGCTGAGCGACGCTTTCGCCCGCTCGACACGACGTCCGGCGGGAAGCGTCTCCGCGGATGCCGTTGACGCGAGCCCAGGCAGCGACTCGAGCCCGAGCGCGCCCGCGGCGACGGCTGAGGCCTTGAGGAAGTTGCGACGGTTCGTTGGCACGGCGGGCTCCAGGGTGGTGGGTCAGCCGAACTGGCTGGCATCCCAAGTTGGCCAACGGGCGGGTCTTTGGACAGTCCGGGCCAAGCCGGCCTGTGTATGGATTCTGTGACTCGACGCCTGGGCTGGCACGCGAGCGTGCGGTACTTTTTGAAACGAGCGCGCCGCGCCGCTGCCACCCCGAGGTCGCCATGGTCCGATTCAGTCGCCAATTGCCCAGCCCCCGCCCCCGCCCGATCCGCTTGTTCCTTCCCGTCGTCGCGATCGTCGTCGCGTCGAGCGCGGGGCGGGCGCAGCAGGCCGAGACCCAGCCCGTCACGTCACGCGACGGCATGGTGATAACGACCTCGGCCCCCGCGTCGGACGTCGGCGCGGCGATCCTGAAGAAGGGCGGCAACGCCGTGGATGCGGCGGTGGCGACGGCGTTCGCGCTCGCCGTCACGCATCCGGCCGCGGGCAACATCGGCGGCGGCGGCTTCATGGTGATTCGTCTGGCCGACGGTTCATCGACGACGATCGACTACCGCGAGCGCGCGCCGATGCGCTCGACGCCGACGATGTACCTCGACTCGACGGGCAAGATCGCGCGCCGGCTGACGGCCACCGGCTACCTCGCTCCCGGCGTGCCCGGCACCGTGCGCGGCTTGGCCCTCGCGCACTCGAAGTACGGCAAGCTCGCGTGGAAGGCCGACCTGATGCCGGCGGTGGAGCTCGCCGAGAAGGGTTTCGTCCTGTCGCCGGCGCTGGCCCGTTCGCTCAATCACGAGATCGACTCCTCGATGACGAAGTACCCGGCCTCGGTCGCGGCATATGGCAAGCCGGGCGGCGGCGAGTGGGTCGCGGGCGAGACGATCGTGCTGCGAGACCTCGGCCGAACGTTGCGAGCGATCGCGACGAAGGGCCCGAACGCGTTCTACACCGGCTGGATCGCCGACAGCATCGCCGCGACGATGTCGCGCAACGGCGGCTTGATCTCCAAGCGCGACCTCGCCGCGTACCAGGCGAAAATGCGCACGCCGCTTCACGGCACGTATCGCGGCTACGACCTGATCACGATGCCCCCGCCGACCAGCGGCGGCGTCACGATGCTCGAGATGCTCAACATTCTCGAGCGGTTCGATCTCGCCAAGCTGGGAGACCTGTCCCCCGCCGCGCTCCACGTCGAGATCGAGGCGATGCGCCGCGGCTATCTCGACCGCGCGCGTTACCTGGGGGATCCGGATTTCGTGAAGATGCCGGTCGCGCGGCTCACGTCCAAGACTTACGCGAAGTCGCTCGCGGCGTCGATCGATCCGTCGCACGCATCGAGCAGCGTGGAGCTCGGACACGACATCGTGACGCAGGTCGCGTCCACGGAAGACGACGAGACGACGCAGTTCTCCATCGTCGACCGCGCGGGCAACGCCGTGTCGAACACGTTCACGCTCGAGGGCCTGTTCGGGTCGCACGTCGTCGTCGACGGCGCCGGATTCATCCTCAACAACGAGATGGGCGACTTCAACAAGAAGCCGGGGGAGACGAATCTCACCGGCGACATCGGGACGCCGGCGAATCTCATCGCGCCGGGAAAGCGCATGCTCAGCTCGATGAGCCCCACGATCGTCACGAAGAACGGCAAGCTGTTCATGGTGACGGGCTCACCGGGCGGGCGCACGATCATCAACACGGTGATGGAGATCGTGCTCGGCGTCATCGACTTCGGGCTCGACGCCCGACAGGCCGTGGACTCGCCGCGATTCCACCATCAGTGGCTGCCGGACACGGTGACTTTCGAGCGCAACGCGATTCCCGACTCGGTGGCGGCCCAGCTCCGGGCCATGGGCCACGCCATCAAGTTCGGCCGGACCCAAGGCGACGGCCATACCATAGTGGTGCGCGACGGGGTGGCGGCCGGGGCCAACGACCATCGGAGTCCCGACTCGAAGGTCAGCGTGCCCTGATGTATGTTTTCTCGCAACGGGGGCCCAGATCGGAGCGACATGGCGCGACAGCCGCGAAAAGGGGGGGGAGGGGGACGAGCACCGAGGAAGGCTCGGAAGGTCAGAGCCTCCGACTACTTCACGCAGCCCGGTAAGCGCGGCGCGGTAGTCGTGCTCCGCAAGCCTATCGGAAATAGAGCCACCGCAAAGGTTTGCGGTGTGATGCCGAGCCGCATCCACGCCAAGATGCTGATCAACCAGCTCGAGCGCGCGGAGTCCGTCGTGAAGGACCTGTTCATGGAAGCGACGGACGACGGAATCGAGGCCCTCGAGGCCGTGTTGGCGGCCTGCTGTCGCGAGGTGATGGAGAAAGGACCGAAGGTTCAGTTCTCCGCCGACGGCTCGCCGCCGGGCGGGTCAGAACAGACCGAGGACGCGGAAGCAGAAGGGGACTGAACCGCTCCGGCTCCGCGCGCGCTACTTCTTGCGCGGCGCGTAGCCCGCGAAGTGCCCCGTGTGATGCCAGGTCGACGTCTGTGAATAGTCCTCGTCGGGCGCCGGCTCCGTGTCGCTCAATCTGCGGACGTCGATGCTGACGATGCCCTTCTCGTCGACGTCGTTGTAGATGTTGACGAACTTCTCACCCACGACGATTTCGTCCGGCTTGTACGACGAGCGGGCGTGCACCGTCTGTGAGAACGTTTCGTCGATGCCCGCCAGCAGGATGAGGAACTCCGCGTCCTTGGAGACGAAGTCGGCGTGGGTGTAGCCGCGCATCGGACTCTTTTCGTCGATCGGATGCACGACCGTCCAGCTCAGCGGAAAGAACGTGACGCGCGACCGCTCGAGTTTGAGCTCGTCGTACTTACGCACCGAGCCCTCGATGCGGCTGAACAGCACCTTCGCCTCGATCTCGACGATCTGGTTGGTGCGTCCGTTGGTGACGCGGAACATGAAAGCCGTGATGCCCCGGTACGGCGCGACGACGCTGCGCGAGCTGAACACGATCGCGGCGGTCGGCCGCGAGAATCGCGCGAACAGGAGTCCAGTGCCCAACGCGAAGACGAGCAGGCCGATGAGCGCTTCGATCGTCATGACGACGTGCGGCGCCACGCCGTTCGGCACGATGTTGCCGTAGCCGATCGTCGACAGCGTCTCCACGCTGAAAAAGAACGCGCGCCCGAACGGGCCGCCGGTCTGGCTGCTCGGAATGCCGTCGAGGGCGCCGGTTCCGCAGGCGAGATAGAGCCCCGCGAAGAAGACGTTGGCCACGAAGTAGCCCACGCTGATGAGGGCGAGGAACTTCGGCCAACTGATCGTGAGCAGGAAATGGTACGGCGCGAGCGATGTGAGGAACGGCAGGCCGCGACGGCGCGGATTGAACGTGCCGTCGCGGTTGAGCAGGCGCTTCTCATTCGCGCCGCCGATGACCGAGCCGAGCCCGAGGTCTTTGGGCTCTTCAATGTCGGGGCGCGGCGGCGCGGCCGTCACGGAACGATCGACCCCGTCTGTTGCGCCTTTAGAGACTGCCAATACTCGTCCATCTTGATGCGCGGAATGCCCTTGGTCATCCAGTCAGGAGCCGGCGCGCCTTTCAGGTAGTGGTCGAACCAGTCTTTCTGCCGCATGGCGTAGTCCTTCTGGTTGATCGGACGCGCCAGGCCGTGGTTCTCGCCGACGTACTCGAGCAGGATCACGTCCTTCTTGAGCTGCGCGAGCGTGTTGTAGTACGTGATGCCCTGATTGAAGTCCACCGCGCCGTCCTTGTCGTCGGCCAGGATGATGAGCGGGGTCTTCACTTTCTCGGCGTGGAAGACCGGCGAGTTGCGAATGTACGACTCGGTGTTCTCGGCGACGTTCCCCTTGAAGCGCCCCTGGCTGTCCTCGAAGATCGACGCGTCGGAATTGCCGGTGTTCCAGTAAACCGATGCGTACATGCTCACCATGTTGGTGAGCGGCGCGCCGGCGATCGCCGCCTTGAAGATGTTCGTCTGCGTGACGAGGAACGCCGTCTGGTAGCCGCCCCATGAGTGGCCCCACAGGCCGACGTTCGACGAATCGATCATGCCGGTGGCGATTGCCGCCTTCACGGCGGGGATCACGCACCACACCGCCGACATACCCGGGTCGTTGATCCGATACACGATGTCGGGATCGAGCACCGCGTAGCCGCGGCTCGTGTACAGGCTGCGGTTCGGCGTGCTGGTCTCACTCAGCGACACGAACGTGTTGGCGAGGTTCGACCGCTTCTCGTAGATGGTGACGAGAAGCGGATACTTCTTGCCCGGCTCGTAGTTCGCCGGCAGATAGAGCGCGCCCTGAAGCTTGTCGCCCTTGGCGCTCGTGTAGTTGATCAAGCGGACACCGCTCGTCCATGCGAAATCCTTCTGCTGAGGATTCGCGTCGGTGATCTGGCGGCCGCCCTTGAAGTCGGTGTTGGCGACGAAATAGTTCGGGAAGTCACGCGATGTCTGCCGCGTGTACACATAGACGTCGGCGTCGCGGGCCTTCTGGAAGTCGAAGCTCGCATCATCCCAGACGAGCGACTTCGCGCCCGGCGTGCCCGGATCGACGCGCGAGAGACCCGCCTTCTTCGTCCATTCTCCGTACGTGCCGACGTACAGCGGCTGCGAGAGATCGATGCCCAGGCTCGCGCCGCCGCCACCGCGCCCGCCGCGTCCACCGCGGCCGCCACCGGTGGTCACGCCGCGCTCGAACGCGTAGATGCGGTTGTAGCGGATCTGATCCCGCTTGCCGTTCACGGTCACGTTCACGGCCGATCCGGTGCCCGTCGTCGGCACCTTCCAGACGTCCCATCCGTCGGAGAGCAGCACCGATCCGCCGTCTCTCGTCCAACCGAACGGTGCGCGCGGCGGCGGCACGAGATAGTTGTGGTCGTCCTCGGTGTTCGAGAAGTTCACGCCCGTCGCCTTCGTGATGTTCCGCTTGGCGCCGGTCGCGAGATCGACCACCCAGTAGTTGCCGTCGTCGCCCCAGTACAACTCTTCCTTGCCGTTCGGCGATGCGACTCGAACCGCCGGGCGATGCTTCTTGAGCACGAGGTCGCGCTTGCCGGTGCGAAGGTCGACCGTGTAGTCGTCTTCGTAGGAGCGCCCGGTGTACGACGCGTTGTTGTCGTACTCGCGCGTGTCCGTGCCGACCGCGAAGTGGTCGTGTGGCGCGACACTGACGGTGCGCAGCGACTCGTCCGCCAGCTGCACGAACTTGTTGTCGGCGATGCGGTACTCGGACAAATAGTTGAAGGCGCGGTCCTGCGCTTCCTGCACGATCTGCTGCGACTGTAGCCGAGGATCCTTCACGTTCCAGAGAATGAGCGACGGATTCTCCTCGGTCGCATCGTTGACGCGCGGCTGATTGATCGTGCCGCCCATCCCCGGCGCGCCCGCCTGGATCACCGAGCTTCCGCGCCCGGCGAGCAGCCGATCCGACGGCTTCTTCGCCTCGTGAATTCCGAAATAGACGGCCGACAAGTCTTCCGCGAGGCGCGGCGCGCGATCCACCGCGATCGCCATGTCTTTCGGGAACTCGGCGTGTGCCGACGCGTCGAAGACGGTCTTCTTCACGGCGGGCGCCGAGATATTGGTAAAGGCGACGACCGAGTAAACGGTGTCGCGCGCCGTCGAATCGATTCGGCCGCGAAGCACGGCGAGCGCGTCGAGGCTGTCCGACCAAACGAGGTGTCGGTACAAGGCGTGATCCGAGTCGATCGGACGCACGACGTCGGTCTTCATGTTCCGCAGCTGAACGCCGTTCCCGATCGCGTCGCGCGCGTCGATCGTGTACGCCAGCCAATCACCGCTGTCGTCGAAGCCGAACTCGGCGACGTTGCCGACGTTCACCGCTTCGCCGTTCGAGAGGTTGTAGAGCAGGAGATCCGTGCCCTCGGCGCGGCCGGCCGTCGCGTTACCGCCCGCGGCCCCAGCGCCGCCACGCGTTCCGCCGTTCGTCCCATTGGCCGCCGGAGCTGCCGGAGCTTCCGCCGGTGCTTGAATCGCGAGCCAGGTCGGCTTGTCGCCGTTGAACGCGTAGCGCCGGACGCGGTCGAATTCTTTCTTCTCGCCCGTCGCGAGATTCACCAGTGCGAGCTTGTTCTGCGGCGCCGGCGTCTGCGCGGCGCCATCGGTCGTCTGCGCTCCAGCGCCGCCGCCACCTCCACGTCCGCCGCGACCCGCGCCGCCGCGCCCTCCGCGGCCGCTCGCCGCCGGCGGATACACCGTGAACGCGACCCAGCGGGAGTCGGCGCTGATCGAAAGCGGACCGCCGCCGGCGTCCGGCGCCGCTCCGCCTCGTCCACCGCCCCCGCCCCGGCCGGCGCCGTCGGAGCTGCCGATCGGGAACGTGAACTCTTTGTTGTCCGTCCCGGTCGAATGAATGATCACGTTGGCGTCGCCCTCGTTCGGCGCGAGAACGTAGGCGAACCATTTGCCGTCGCTCGACAACACCGACGAACGAATGGATTTCCACGCCTTGAGATCGGCCGGCTGCAGCTGCTTGGTCGGGCCGCTGACCGGCGCCGGTTGCTGTGCGGCGAGTACCGCCGCAGAACCGAGCGAAAGAACGAGGACGGGACGAAGAAGGGCGACGCGCATGGGTGGCCTCCGCGGTGAGCGGGGACGACGGTTGAGAGAGAGAAGGTACGGAGCGGGTCGGCGGGTGGACAGGTGGACCGGCAGACCGGTTGACCGGTTGACCGGTAGACCGGTTGACCGCGGACCGCTGGACAGTCGAGGCGGCTGAGTCTCAGCGTCGGGACTCTATTTCATGCGGCCGTACTTCCGCATCACCTCGAGCATCCGATCCACCGGCATCGCGTACACGCGATAGTCGTTCGCGCCGGTCGTCGTCTCTGCAGCCAACAACGCGTTCGTGATCGCCGCCTCGGTGGCCTGCGCGGTCGCCTGGAAGAGCGGCGAGATGCGATCATTCGTCAGCATTCTCACCGACACCACGCTGTCCGACGACCACGCCTTCGCGTTCGCGGTGGAGAACGCGATGAAGATGTCGCCCGAGGTGTTGCCACCGAATCCGCCCTGCCGGCCGACGCCGAGCGACACACGCGTGGCGATGCGCTTGAGCTCGTGCGGGAGCAGCGGCGCGTCCGTCGCCACGACGACGATGATCGATCCTTGCTCCGGCGCGTCGTCGAGCGTGTGGTCGTTGCCGGGTGCGTCGCAGTGCCGGCGCCGCGTGTTCGGAGCATCCGGCTCGCTGTTCGCGATGCACGGCTGAAGATCGGTGATCTCCTCGCCGACCGGCACGCCGGCGATTCGAAGATCTCGGCGCGCGCCGAAGTTGCATTGTACGAGCACGCCGACGGTATAGCCGCCCTGGTTTGCCGGCAGCTTGCGCGAGGCGGTGCCGATGCCGCCCTTGAAGCCCAAACAGGTCATTCCTGTCCCGCCGCCGACGACGCCCTCTTTCGGCAATCCACCGGTCGCGGAATTGAGCGCGGCCATCGCGTGCTCTTCCTTCACGTGAAAGCCGTTGATGTCGTTCAGGCTTCCGTCGTAGGTCTCGGCGACAACAGGCAGCCACCACGGCTGCAGCACGTTCTTTTGCGAGACCTCCCACTTGATGATGGCGTCGCGCACGACGCCGACGCTGTGCGTGTTCGTGATGGCGACCGGCCCCTCGAGGTAGCCGCTCTCCTGGACCCACGTCGTGCCAGTCATCTCGCCGTTGCCGTTGAGCGTGAACCACGCCGCGAACACCGGATCGGGGTTCGCCTTACCGCGCGGATGCACGACGGTCACTCCGGTGCGAACGGGACCCTGCCCGACCACGAGCTTGCCGCTGCCGGAGATGATCGTCGCGTGTCCGACCTCGACGCCGGCGACGTCGGTGATCGCGTCGAGCGGGCCGGGCGTCCCGCCGATGGGCAGCTTGAGGTCGTTCTCGCGCGGCTTCGCCTGAGAGAACGCAAGCGAAGGTGAGAGAACGAGTCCGGCGACAATAACGGTGAACGCTCGCATGGCGATTCCCTGTTGGGTTCGGAGTGGCCGGAAGGTGCAAGGCGGATCGGCTGGTCGACAGGTCGACGGACGGTAGACCGGTGGACCGGTGGACGTGCGGTGGGCCGGTGGAACATGGTATCACCGCACTCCGCCCCCGCACTCGTCCCAGTTCTCCGCACTCCGTCCCCGCACTCGGCCCACACTTGCCCACTACATCCGCAACGGATATAGTGCCAACATGAACAAACAAGGGACGCAGACTCCACTCACCCCCGCGGTGCTGCACATCCTCTTGGCGCTCGCTGAGGGGGAACGCCACGGCTACGCGATCGCGCAGGAGATCGAGACGGCGACCGAGGGCGACATCCACATGGGTCCGGGCACGCTGTACGGATCCATCCGGCGCATGCTCAGCGCCGGCTTGATCGACGAATCGGCGCGTCGCCCGCGCCACGACGACGACGAGCGACGCCGCTACTACCGAATGACTCCGCTCGGCAGGCGCCTGCTCGAAGCCGAGCTGTCGAGGCTGACGCGTGTGATGCGCGTCGCGCGCGGCAAGCGAGTCCTTCGCGACCCGGGCGTCGCGTGAGTAGACCCTCTCGCGCCGAGCGATTCTATCGTGCCGCGCTCCGGCTGCTCCCACGCGATTTCCTCGACCACTTCGGCGAAGAGATGGCGGAACTGGCCGAGGTCCGGCTTCGCGAGGCGCGCCGGCGGGGATCACTCGCCTGCACCCGCGAAGTGGTCCGGCTGCTCACCGATCTGGCGACGACGATTCCGCGCGAATGGCTGGCGTCGCGCGCTTCGTTCCATACAAGCGCTTCCGCGTCCGATTCCAATGAACGACCCGAGGACAACATGGACATTCTGCTCCAGGATCTCCGCTTTGCCGCGCGCGGCCTGATGCGGCGACCGGCCTTCGCCGTGGTCGCGGCGGCGACGATCGCGCTCGGTATCGGGGCCAACACGGCCATCTTCTCGGTGGTTAACGCGGTCCTGATTCGCCCGCTCCCCTACGACCACCCCGATCGTCTCACAATCATTTGGGGAACGCAGGGGACGCAGACGAACCAGGGCGTCGTCTACGCGGACTACCTCGACTGGCGGCGGTTGAATCGCACGTTCGCCGACCTCGGCGCGTTCCGGGGGCAGAGCGTGAATCTCACCGGCGGCGACGCGCCGGACCGGCTCATCGGGGCCTTCGTTGACGCGGGCTTCCTTCGCGCCATCAACGCCAAGCTCGAGCGCGGCCGGCTGTTCTCGGAAGCGGAAACCGAAGTCGCCACCAAAGCGCCGGTCGCGATCGTATCGCACGAGGCATGGGTCGCTCGATTCGGGTCGGATCCGTCGCTGGTCGGAAAACAGCTCACGATCAACGGCACATCGTTCACAGTCGTCGGCATCACCACGGCGAACATGCCCGTGCCGCTCTTCGCGCCCGGACCCGACGTGATGGTCCCGATCGGCTACTACCCGAACGCGCACGGCCTGGACCGCGGCACGCGGGGCATCTCAGTCGTGGGGCGGCTGAAGCCGGGCATCACCGTGACGACAGCGGATCGCGACCTCAAGGCGATCGAGCAACAGCTCGCTAACGACTATGCGCCCACCAACGCGAACACGAGCGCCGACGTCGTCGCGCTCAAGGAGTTCGGCGTCGCGCAGGCCAGGCCGAGGCTTCTGATCATGCTTGCTGCCGCGCTGGTCGTGTTGCTCATCGCGTGCGCGAACGTCGCCAACCTGCAGCTCGCACGCGGCGCGTCGCGCACGCGGGAGATGTCGGTGCGCGCGGCGCTCGGCGCGGGACGCATGCGCATGGCGCGGCAACTGCTCACCGAAAGCGTCGTTCTGTCGGTCATCGGCGGCGTGATCGGGCTGGCGGTGGCGTTCGGCCTGACGAAGATCCTCGTCTCTCTCATCGGCTCGCAGCTTCCGATCGACCAGCGAACGATCACCGTCGACGGCTGGGTCGTGGCGTTCGCGCTCGCGGTGTCGTTCGCCTGCGGAATTCTCTTCGGCGTCGTGCCCGCGTGGAAGGCGTCTCGCACCGACCTCACCGGCATGCTGCGCTCGCGCATCGGCGCGGGCCTGGGCCACGTGTCGACGCGCAACGCGCTGGTCGTGATGCAACTGGCGCTCTCCCTCTCGCTGCTCGCCTCGGCCGGTCTCCTCGCGCGCTCGTTGATGGCGCTGCAACACGTCGATCCGGGCTTCGACGGCGATCGCTTGCTGACGGCGCAGTTCAGGCTCCCCGCGGCGAAGTACGACTCGCCGGAGAAGATCTGGACGATGTTCGACCGCACCGTGCACGAGCTTCGTTCGCTGCCGGGCGTCGAGTCGGCGGCACTGGTGCGCGCGTCGCCCCTGAGCGGAAACGGCGAGACGTACCCGGCAACGATCGAAGGACGAGGCGAAGTGGCGGCGAGCGAAGCGCCTCAGGTGCAAGTCAACAGCATCACGCCCGACTATTTCCGCACGATGCGGATCCCCGTGCTGGCCGGGCGGGATGTCGCCGACGGGGACCGCGCGGGCGCATTGCAGGTGGTCGTCGTCAACAAGGCGTTCGCCGACAAGACGTGGCCGGGGCAGTCACCGCTCGGGAAGCGGATCAAGATCGGCACCGACGACTGGTGGACGATCGTCGGGATCGTCGGCGACGCGCGACAGTTTACGCTCGACGAGACGCCGTTGCTTCAGGCGTACGTTCCGCACGCTCAGCGCCCGCAGATCTTCACGAGCATCGTGGTGCGCACGAAGAGCGACGATCCACACTCGGTCGCGACGGCGATTCGCCAGGCAGTGTGGCGCGTCGACAAGGATCAGCCGATCTGGCGGTTCAGGTCGATGCGGGAGGATCTCGACGCGGTCGTGACCTCGCCGCGCGTCATGATGTGGCTGGTGGGAATTTTCTCGGTCGTCGCGGTGCTGGTCGCGGTCGTTGGGATCTACGGCGTGCTCAGCTACACGATGAGCCAGCGCATTCAGGAGATCGGCATTCGCATCGCTCTCGGCGCCGACGCGCGGCGCGTGACGCGGATGGTCGTGGCGGAAGGAGCGAGATTGGTCGGCGTCGCGGTGGCGATCGGACTCGTCGGTGCTCTTGCGGCGACGCGGCTGTTGAGCAGCCAACTGTTCGGCGTCGAACCGCACGACGCTCTGACTTTCGTTGGCGTGACGGCGCTGCTGTCTTCGGTGGCGATTCTCGCGTGCTATATCCCGGCGCGGAGGGCCAGCAGGGTCGATCCGATGGAAGCGTTGCGAACTGATTAGGCTAGCGCTTGGCGAGTTGGGGGCGGACGGTGAGAATGAGGGCGCGTTGGCCGTTGTCGCTGGCGGATGTTCCCAGAAGAACCGTCTGACCCATTGGGACGGTGACGCCGGTCGTGAGTAGGTTCACGGCGGCTCGGCCGCCAACCGACGCGGTCCCGGTCGATTGCGCGGGAATGGCCGGCCTCTCGAGTGATACATAGAGATTCACGCTCGCATCGTTGCCCTCGACGCGGACGTCGCGAACCTCGACCGTCAGTGAGAGCGTCTCGTTGTCCGCGGCGATCGTCTGCGTGACCATGTGGGCCTCGCCTGTCGTCGCCATGGCGGTGCCGAGAAGTCGATAGCCGGAGAACTTGAGTACGCCGCGCAGAAGGGAGTCGATTCCCGCAACGGCGGGATCTCGCGAGTTGGTCTGCTCGGCCGAAACGAGCTGAAAGTTGAGGACTACCGTGGCCGGATCGCGGTCATACTTCTCGAGCACGCCCAGCATCTCATTGTAGATCCGCGGCACCTCTCTGATCGTCACCGCCATGACGTTGGGCACCTCGAACACTCCTCCGCCGGGGGTCGCCGAATAAGGCGCGAGGAGCTTGACCGCTGTGGCCGATGCCAGGTGGTGGAGTGTGATTGTCTTCACGATGAAGTCGCCCTGACGGACTGCGGACCCCGCCTTGCGAGAGGTGTCCGACTGCTGCGCGCCGTCGCGCGCGTGCTCGCCAGAGTCAGAAGGGTCGCGATTGAAAGTCGAGCAAGGCGCATCAGTTGCTCCCTGAGGAAATCCAGACCAGCGTGGTTTTTGGATCGGCCGTCTTGATCACCGTCGCCTGCTGTCCGACGCCGACTTCGATTGACACGACGCTCGCCGGGCGGTCCGTGCGCGGCTGGACGGCGACCGCCGGCTGATCGGCGCGCTTCGTCATGACTGTGACCGCAGCGACGACCACGGCGGCAATCGGCAGGGCGGCGAGCATGAGCGTCCGGCGTCTCGATCGGGCTCGAATCCGCGACGACAGTCGATCGAGATCGGCCGCCAACGCGCGTGCCAAGCGACCGGCAGGCTTCGCATTCGCCGACGTGAGCGCCAAGCTCGGATCCACCCCCACTCTCGGCGTGAAACTCGACCGGCTCGGCGACGAGCATCGCCTCACGTGCTTCAGTGCAGTTCATTCGGTGTACTCCTCGAGCAGTCGCTCGTGATGCTCCAGCAGCTTGGCGCGAATCGCGCGTCTCGCCTTGAACAGGTGTCCGCGCACCGTGACCGCCTCCATGCCGAGTTTTTCCGCGATCTCGGTCGGCGTGAGCCCGCGCAGGTCGGCGAGCTCGAAGATCTGGCGCTGCCGCCGTGGAAGCGCGTCGAAGTATTTGACGACGAGCCGCGGCGAGACGCGCGGCATCCGGATCAACCGCTCGGCTCGATTCCTCGAGCCTGAGCGAATGGTGTTCCTCCACGAGCGCCAGCGAGTGGTGCCCACGGACGAGCGCGGTGCGCCGTTCGGACTTGCGTCGCTCCGACAGCGCGACGTTCCGCGTGACGGCGAAGAGCCAGGTCGTGAAGCGGCTCGCGCCGTCGAAGCGTTTGACCCGCCGGTCGAGGCCGATCAGCACCTGCTGCGCGACGTCGTCCGCCGCGTCCTCGTCGCCGGTGAAACGGACGGCCCACGTGCGCACACGAGACTGCACGCGCGCGATGAGCCGCTCGAGGGCGGCGGGTTTCCCCGACCGGACCTCGTCGACGAGCGACGGCAGGTCGCCGTCGTCGCCCCCGATCACCGATGATTGCGTGAACACGTCCATGTGACGTCACGCCTCGGGCGGGCGTTTACCCGCCCGGCCTGTTATTCCATCGATAGCGGCGCCACTTCTCCGAACGCGATGCCGCGTTTCTCCTTCCCCGCCCATGCCGCGACAGCGCCGAGGATGAACACGGTTGCCGCCGTGAACGCCATTGCGGTCGCATACGTCATATGGTCGGCGAAGATGGCCTCGATGTACGCGACCGTCCCGGCCACCGCGACGCCGCACTGGTACGCGAAGCCCGGGCAGGAAGCCGCGCACCGAATCCGGCGCGAGCTCGTTGATGTGCGCCGGGATCACCCCCCACGCGCCCTGCACCATGAACTGCATCGTGAATCCGCCGACGACGAGCAGGGGAACGGTCTTCGAGAACGCCCAGAGCGGAATCACCACGACGGCGAGCACGAGCGCGCTGACGATCGCGCGGCGCCGCCCGACGCGGTCGGAGTAGAAGCCGAACACAATCCCGCCCGTGATCGCGCCGACGTTGGCGATCGCCGTGATCATCGCGATCCGCTGCGGCGTGAAGCTCCAGTCGCGCTTGAGGAAGGTCGGGTACATGTCCTGCGTCCCGTGCGAGATGAAGTTCATCATCATCATCAGCACGAACAGGTAGAGAAAGAGCGGCAGGTGCGACACCAGCCCGCGGCCGTACGCGCCCCAGTCGCGATGCCGCGTCCGCTCCCAGACCTCGGATTCTTTGACGAACGAGCGCACGTAGAGCGCGAGCAGCGCCGGAATTCCGCCGAGGAAGAACATCGGGCGCCATCCCCAGCGCGGGAACACGAAGAAGAAGCACAGCGCCGCGAGCAGGTTGCCGAGCGCGTACCCCTCCTGAAGGAAACCGGAGAGCACGCCCCGCCGGTGAGCCGGCGCCTTCTCCATCGCCAGCGACGCGCCGACTCCCCATTCGCCGCCCATGCCGATGCCGAACAGCGCGCGCAGCACGAGGAACGCGGCGTACGAGTGCACCAGTCCCGTCGCCACCTCGACCACCGAGTAGAACACGAGGTCGATCATCAGCGGGATCTTGCGGCCGTAGCGGTCGGCCATGAGCCCGAAGATGAACGCGCCGACCGGCCGGAAAGCGAGCGTGATCGTCAGCGACAGCGCGATCGCCTTGTCGGTGCGCCCGAACTCCTTGGCGATCGCCGTCAGCGCGTAGGTGACGAGAAAGAAATCGAACGCGTCGAGCGTCCAGCCGAGGAAGCTCGCGATCACCGCGGCACGATGGCCGGTGACCGGCGGCGTATACGAGGACTGGCTCGCGGACGTGCTCGTGGCGGTCATGACGATGGAAGGCGGTTGCTGCGGATCTGCGGCGTCGACGAAAACGCCGCGAGGGCGATGCCCAAGATGTCGCCTGGGGCACCGCCCTCGCTAGCGCTTGCGCGCCGGGAAATCCGCTACTTCGCGCCCGGCTTCACCGTGAAGCTGGCGACGTGCACGCTGAGGTTGTGATTCACGCGCAGCCCGACGTCGCCGCTCTCGTCGCCGCTCATGCCGCTTCGCGGGACAGCGTTCACCTGCGTGTTGTTGACGAAGAAACGCACCGAGTCCGCGGCGACCTTGATCGCGAGGTCGTTGGTCGCGTTCGGCGTGTCGTCGATCTTGTGGATCGCCGGACTGGCCGTCCAATCGACGAGCTTGTGCACGTTCGCGCCCGAGCGGTGGGCGATGTAGTACATCCCGTCCTGCCGCACCTCGAAGTAGAGATACGTCTGCTTCGTGGCGTCGCTGAGGTCGCGGCCGCCGGTGAACAAGCCGTATGCCTCGGCGTGCTGACCCTTCTCCGCTTGGCGGAAGTTCGCCGAGACGGTGAAGTTTTCCTTCTGCGCATCGGCCGCGCGGTAGTAAATCGCGGCGCCGCCGGATGTCACGTGGAAGCCCGGCCCCATCGCCTCGAACTTCGCGGCCATGTTCGGATGGTCGGGCAGCGTGGCCCAACCAGCCGGCAACGCGCCTGGAGTAACGGCTTTCGTCGGATCCTTGTCCTTCCCCTGCTGCTGCTGCGCCGCGAGCGGCGCCACTGCCGCTATCGCCAGGACGCCCGTCATTGCCATCGTGATTCGCATCGTGCCCCCTCGTCTCGAATGAGTTGTTCTCGTGTCCGACCGAATATGACGGACCTCACCATGCACCGCCATGTCACGCGTCACGCGCTTCCATACTGAATCCTGACCTCTCGAGGCCGCTCAATACCCAGCGGCGTGCCCATCCTTTCGCGGATCCGACGCCGCGGCGTAGCCGTGGGCGAGCTTGATGATCGCCTGACTGCCGCCGAACTGCGATGGCCGCGCGATGCTCACCTCGTGGCCCAGCGCTTTGAGCTGGGCGATCACGCTGTCCGGGATCGCCGGCTCGACGATCACGCGCGCGGCGTCCATGTGCCGGAATCGTCCCTGATCCATCGCCTCCTGCAGGTCCATCCCGAACACCAGGAGGTTGATCAGGAACTGCGTATGCCCTTGCGCCTGCATCGCGCCGCCCATCAACCCGAAGCTCATGTACGGCTCGTCGCCCGTTCCGTCGGGCGATGAGTTCGGGCCGGGCTTCGTTACGAATCCTGGAATGAGCGTATGGAAAGGCCGCTTGCCGGGCGCCACGGTGTTCGGAAGATTCGGCTCCATCGTGAACCCGGCGCCGCGATCCTGGAGCGCGAACCCCGTCCCCGGCACGACGATCCCCGACCCGAACTCGTCGAACAAGCTGTTGATGAACGACACCATGTTGCCGTCTTTGTCGGCGACGGTGAGATAGATCGTCTCGCTCGACGTGCGCCCCGGCCCCGGCTCGACGTGCGTCTGCGCCTTGTGCTCGTCGATGTGGCTCCGTCGCTCGGCGATGAACGGGTCCGACAGAATCTGGCTCGGCGGAATCGTGAGATGGTCCGCGTCGCCGTCGTACCGGACGAGATCGGCGTAGGCGAGCTTCTTCGCTTCGATCAAGTGGTGCAGATACGGCGCGGTGTTCGCGCCCATCGACTTCAGGTCGTACGTGTCGAGGATTCGCAGCATCTCGAGCACCGCGATCCCCTGGTTGTTCGGCGGCAGCTCCCAGACCCGGTAGCCCTTGAACGTCGTCGAGATCGGTGTCACCCATGTCGGCTGGTTCTTCTTGAGATCCTCGAGCGTGACGAAGCCGCCGAGCTCCTTGATGCGCGCGACGATCTTCTGTCCGAGCTCGCCGCCGTAGATCGCCGCCGGGCCCTCTTTGCCGATGAGGCGAAGCGAATTCGCCATGTCGGGATTGTGGAACCAGTCACCAGCTTTCGGCGTGTGGCCGCCCGGCATGAACGTCGCCGTCGCGCCCGGGTCGCTCTGCAGCCGGCGCGTGGCGCCGGCCCAGTCGCCCGCGATCACCGGCGTCACGACGAAGCCGTTCTCGGCGTAGCCGATCGCCGGCTGCACGGCCTTCGACAGCGTGATCGTTCCATACTTCTTCAGGAGCGCGTCCCAACCGGCCACGGCGCCCGGCACCGTGACCGTCTCGACGCCGCTCGTCGGCATGCGCGTGCGTCCCCGCTTCACCAGCTCCTCGCGCGTCATCAGCGATCCGGCGCGGCCGCTCGCGTTGAGCGCGATCAGTTTCTTGTCCTTCGCGCTCCAGATGAGCGCGAACATGTCGCCGCCCGGGCCGGTCATCATCGGCTCGACGACGGCGAGCACCGCGGCCGCCGTCACAGCGGCGTCGATCGCATTGCCGCCGTGCTCCATGACTTCGATCGCGGCGCTCGTGGCGAGCGGCTGGCTCGTTGCGGCGACGCCGTTCGGGGCGTAGACGGTGGAACGTCCGGCCATGGTTAGAGGGCGCTGAGATTGTGCGTTCGCCGGGAGAGCCAGAACCGCGGAGGCGCAGAGAACGCAAAGAAACGAACGCGAAGACGAGCGGGGCATCTTGTTTGGTCTCCGGCTGTCGGACTGGAGATTCGGGGAGCTTGCACGGCGCACAACGATATCGCGCTACGCGGCGAGGAGCGAGGGCGTTGGCTGTCCGG
The DNA here is from genome assembly GCA_963757185.1 of uncultured Gemmatimonadaceae bacterium. GTDB lineage: Bacteria > Gemmatimonadota > Gemmatimonadetes > Gemmatimonadales > Gemmatimonadaceae > JAQBQB01. The sequence continues at coordinate 449,286 of CAVWQI010000008.1, read as the reverse complement.
GCGGCGAAGCCGCTGTCTACGCGCCGAGCGCCGCGAGATCGTCGGGCGTGTCCACGTCGGGCGGCGCGTCGGCGTCGACGTCCACGAAGGCAACGCGCGACGCGTCGCGCTCCATGAGCGATCGCGCCCCGACGTCGCCCGAAATCGCTTTCACCTCGCCGAACACACTGCACCCGAGCAGGACCGGGTGGCCGCGATTCCCGCGATATCGTGTCGACACGATCGGCTGCCCCGTTTCCCGCCAACGCGCGATCACCTTCCGAACGACGCCGGGATCGATGCCCGGTTGATCGCCGAGCGCCACGACGATCGCCTTCGTTTCCTTCGGCGCCGCGCCGACGCCGATTTGGAGCGACGTCGACAATCCTTCCACCCAGCCCGGATTCTCGACGAGCGTCGCGTCGATCCCGGCGAGCGCGTCGGTCACGGCCGGCGCGTCCGAGCCCACGACGACGATCAGCCGATCGACGAGCGGGGCCAGCGTGCGCGCGGCGGCCGCTACGATCGGAACACCGTTCACGCGCGCGAGAAGCTTCTGCGACCCGAATCGCGTTCCGCCGCCGGCAGCCAGCAGTAGACCGACGATCATTGCGCGGTCGAAGGAAAATTCGCGACGGCGCGGCGCAGGGTGTCGAGCGGCAACGTGGCGCACTTGCGTCGCGCGACGGGCGGCTCGCCCTCGAGCGCCACGAAGAGCCATCCCTCGTCCACGCCCGGCACCGCATCGAGCCGCATCCCGCGCACCCGCTCGGTGAGCAATGATGCCGACGCCACGCAGAGCGCGCACGCGTCGGCGGTGAATCGCGCGTCGGCGATCACGCCCTGCTCTTCCCGCAGTTCGATCCTCACGCGGTCGCCGCAGAGAGGATTCGCGCCCTCCGCCGATGCCTCGGCGCCGAGGAGCGGTCCGCGATTGCGCGGGTGCCGGAAATGTTCGAGGACGACGGCGCGCAGCGCGCTCACGCCAGCTTTCCGTTTCGCACCGCGACGACCTCGGCGAGGATCGACAGCGCAACCTCCTCCGGCCGTTTGCCTCCCAGATCGACGCCGATTGGCGTGTGCACGCGCGCCAGCTCGTCGGCGGTGAAGCCTTCGGCGGCGAGCAGGTCTCGCACGGCGGCGCCGCGCTTTCGGCTGCCGAGGAGTCCGATGTAGCCGACGGGGGAGCGAAGCACCTGCCGTAGGACGGGCAGTTCGTACTTATAGTCGTGGGCGACGAGCACGACGGCGACGTTCTTGTTTGACGGGATGCCGGCGACGATCTCCGACGGCATCCCGACGCGGATCTCATCGGCGTCGGGGAATCGGTCGGGAGTCGCGTATCGCTCCCGCCCATCGACGACGATCGTCCGCATGTCGAGCTCGCGCGCCAGACGCGTGAGCGTCATCGCGATCTGCCCCGCGCCGACGATGACCAGAGTCAGCGGGGGCGCGACGCGGTCGAGAAACACGCGCGCCTCCGGACCTCCCTCCGCGAGCTCCGACGCCGGTACAGTTCGCGGCTCGATCGAAGAGTCGAGCGGCGTGACGATGACCGCCGCCTCTCCGGCGTCGAGCAGATCCAGCGCCCGTCGGTGCGCCATGACAGTGGGATCTGCCTCGGTCGACAAGACCACGCGTGTCAGCAGTACGTCGAGGGTCCCGCCGCACGTGAGCCCGATCTCCCACGCTTCGTCGTCATCGAGCGAGATCGAAAGGAGACGCTGTCCGGGGCCGCCGTCGGCGACCAACGCATCCGCCGCCTCGACGACCTGCGCATCGACGCATCCGCCGATCGTCACACCGCCGATGATCCGCCCGCTCCGCCCGACGATCATCTTGGCGCCGATTTTCTTCGACGACCCACCCCCCGTCGCGCCGACCAGCGTCGCCAGCGCGACCGCCGGCTCGTCGCGCAACGCTGGATCATTCCGGTCGATCAAGCCAAACGGGTTGGGCATCACTCGATAGTCTGCGCCGCGGCACGCACAGAAACAACCTCAATGGCGCTCGGGTCCTGAGCGCCTGTTCGGGCCATAACAATTGTGACACGGAAACAAACGGGTCTAACGGAAACAAGCGGATGATCAGCTTTGGTCGGAAACCGCGCGGCGCTACTCGATCGCGCCCACCCGCCGAAGCGCGTCGAGCCACACGTTTCGAACCTGGCTTGCCCCCTGCGCGTTCGGCTCGATGAGTGATCGGCGCCAATACCATTGATCCGACTCGGCCGCGCTCACGCCGTGACCGAGGAAATGGGCGTGCACGTCGGCGAGAATCGTGCGCGGCGTTCCGGTGGCGAGCGTGCGGACGTGCGCGTTGAATCGGTCGAGAATTTCGAGCGGCAGCGGGCCGGAGGCGTCGTACACGCCGGGGATCACTCCGCTTCGATCGGATGGATCGTAGACCGTGGCGATCACGAACGTCCCGGCGGGGAGTCGCGCGCGCAGCGTGTCGAGCAAGAAGTCGTACGCGTCCGCGATGTCGTTCTCGATCTTGTCGAGCAGCGAGCGGCGCGCGCGGCTGCCGTAGGCGCTGAGCAAGTCGTTCCCGCCCACGGTGAGGGTCACCAGCGTCGGCTCGTCGGTTTCGTCGAGCTGCGACATCTGCTCACCGAACACGTCGCCGATCGTCGCCCCGTCGGTGCCGAGGTTTCGGAACTCGATGCCGGGGAACCGCGATAGGAGATCGTCGCCGGCGAACTCGGGCCAGCGGTCGTGCGCGTTGTGATGGAGCAGCGACGCCGCGCCGAGCGGTGCGACGCGGCCGACCGAGGGATCGCGCTCGAGCGCGACGGCGACGTCTATCTCTCCCGCGTCGAGCGCCGGATACAGGTCGATCGACACCGAGTCGCCGAGCGCGACGTACCGCGCGAACTCGATCACGTGCGATTTCTGTTTATATGGAGACGCGGAGCCCGCGCGTGGCGAGCACGCGCGCCACGACGTCGCCGATCTTGTTGTTCGGCGTGCTGGCGCCGGCGGTGATTCCCACCCGCACGGGGCCGGCCGGGAGCCAATCGCTCGCGTCGGCCTCGTCGTGCTTCACCTGCGCGACGCGGTAGTGGATCGTCCGCGCCTCGGGATCGATCCCCGCCGACGACTCGATGTGATACGACGGAACCCGCTCCGCGCAGAGCGCGGCGAGCGAGATCGTGTTGCTGGAGTTGAAACCGCCGATCACGACCATCGCGTCGACGCCGGCGTCGAGCAGCTCGCGCACGGCGTCCTGCCGCTCCTGCGTCGCGCTGCAGATCGTGTCGAAGCTGCGGAAATCGGTCTCGCGCCCCGCCTCGCCCCGTGCCCGCGCGATCGCGTCGCCGACCTCCGCCGCGATCGCCAACGACTCGCGCGCCAGCATCGTCGTCTGGTTCGCGACGCCGATCCGTCGCAAGTGACGCTCCGGATCGAATCCGGGCGACACGGCGCGCGCGAACGACTCCATCAGCGATTCGGCCGACACGCGCCCCTCGATGAAGCCGCACACGATCCCCGCCTCGTCCATGTTGCGAACGATGAGGTAGTGGCCGTCGGGGTATTTCCGGACCTGCGACGCCGTAGCGCGCGTCTCTTCGTGGTAGAACTTGCCGTGGATGAGCGCGGTGAATCCGTCCTTGGCGTAGCTCTCGACGCGCTTCCACACGTTGAGCACCGAGCCGCACGTCGTGTCGACGAGAATACAGCCGGCGTCGCGCAGCGCGGCGAAATCGTCGATCGTCACGCCGAACGCCGGAAGGATCACGACGTCTTCCGGCTTGATCGACGAGAAATCGAACCCGTTCTTCCCGGGCAACAAGATCTCGATCCCCATCCCCCGCAGCCGTTCGTTGACGTGGGGGTTGTGGATGATCTCGCCGACGAGAACGATGCGCCGGTCCGGGAATTTGCGCCGCGTCTGATAGGCGTACTCCACCGCGCGCTCCACGCCGTAGCAGAAACCGAACTCGCGCGCGAGACGGATCGTGACGTCGCCGACGACGAGCGTGTAGTCGTTCGACTTCAACAAGTCGACGACGCGGCCGTCGTAGTCGGCCGAGAGATCGTCGCGGACTTCGGCGGCCAGCCCGAATCCTCGCCGGTAGTACGTCGACGGATCGGGCGATGGAGACATGCTCACAAATGTAGCGCGTGGAACGAATCGATCGCAGTTGAATTCGCCGTCGTAGCCCCGAATACAAATCGCGGCGCGTTCCGCAAGTGGCGGCGATCAGTAACCGCCAAGCCGTGTACGCTTGCTCGTTCTTGCTGCGCGAAACTCGAAGCGATATGCTTGTCGTCCCTCGCCGAGAATGATGCTCACGTTCACTTCCACCTCCGACGCCGGAACCCTGGCCTACGTGCCGCGCCCGATGGGCGAACGGTCCCCGTTCGTCTTTGTCGGTGAGCGACTCTGGCTGGACTTCGTGAACTCCGAGTTCGGCATTCGCCGCTTCGACGCGCTGCGCGACTTCGATTCGATGGTGCGCTGGCTCGAAGCGGCCGCGGTGCTCGACGCGGAACGCGCCAGCGGCATTCGCCGCCGCGCCCAACAGCAGCCGGCGGGCGCGGCCGCGTCGCTCATCGACGCGCGGCGCGTGCGGGCCGCGTTGCGCGCGCTCGCCGAGCGCGGACCGCTGAGCGATCGCGTGCGCTTCGACGGACTCGGTGAGATCAATCGCGTGCTCGGCCGCAGCGCCGGCACGCGGCGCGTCGAGCAGCGGGCGGACGGGACGTTCATTCGCTCGTTCGTCCCCGTGGGCGACGCGTTCGCCGGTCTCGTCATCCCGATCGTCGAATCGGCCGCCGACGCGCTCATCCTCGGCGAGCTGACGCGGGTGCGCCGTTGCGCCGACCCGCGCTGTCAGCGCGTGTTCTTCGACAACACGAAGAACGGACGCCGGCGCTGGTGCGACATGTCCACGTGCGGCAACCGCGCCAAGGCGGCGCGCCACCGGGAGAAGCTCAAGTCCCATTGAGCCGAGAAGTCGAGGTCGTCCGTACTTATCTCGAGCTGCGGTCGCCCGAACAGCTGCGCCCTCTTTCCGTAGACGCCACCGATTCGTCGGTGGCGTTCGTGCATCGGCCGGCCATCGGCGTCGACGACTATCGCCGGCTGTATCGCGCCGTCGGCTACCGCTGGTACTGGCGGGACCGCAACGCGTGGAGCGACGAGCGCCTCGCCGCGCACCTCGCGCGGCCGGAGATCTCCGTCTGGGAATGCCTCGTCCACGGCGAGAGTGCTGGCTACTTCGAGCTCGAGCGGCGCGACGACGGATCCGTCGAGATCGCGTACTTCGGGTTGATCGAGACGTTCGTAGGGAGGGGCGTCGGGAAGGCCATGCTCGCGCGCGCTGCGAAGGAGGCCTGGGCGCTCGGGCCCAATCGCGTGTGGCTGCACACGTGCACGTTGGACTCGCCGCGCGCGCTGCCGAACTACAAGGCGCGGGGGTTCGAGGCGTTCAAGACCGAGAAATATCTCGCGCAGGTCGATGATTGAGGTTCGCGGGCAATGTCACATCGCAACTGGAACTACAACTACAAACTACTTAACGCAGAGGACACAGAGGAACGCAGAGGGATTCACTTAGGCGTCTAGGGCCCTGTTCGCAACGAGCCGGGGCTTCATGTGACAGCCGCTCGGTCAGCCACGAGAAGCACCCTGAGCGGCGGCGTCGAGTAGTTGCGGTTGCGGTTCGGCCGAACTACCGCCGACGCCGGCCTCGTTTACCACCGGGACGTCGATGCTGCTCGAATTTCGAGCCCGCGTGTTTTGCGTGTTTCTCGCGGCGCCGCTCGTGACGCTCACGCCGGCGCTCATCGTCCGCGCGTTCGATCTCCGCCAACTCCTGCGCCGTGAACGGACGCTCGAGCTCCTCCTGCAATTCTTCCAACGTCGACGCGCGAGCGGCGCCGCGGGCACCGCGCGTCACGATGAAACGAAGCGGGCGGTCGAGCGCCGGCAGTTCGGATTCGGTGAGATTGCGCGCGACTTTTTCGGGGATTCGCAGCCGCGCCACGCCAAACGACTTGCCGTCAGGCGACTCCTCGACGTCGTAGTGAATCTCGACGTCGCGATCGCGCAGCGACACGGTTGACGGGAGCGCGGCGTAGCCTTCGCGCACCGACGCCGGCACGATCGCGTCGGCGTCGATCGTCACCCGAGCGCGGCGAAAGTCGCTGAACGAGTTCACGTGCGCGAGCTGTTGCTCGTAGATCGCGGTGAGATCGGTGAAGCTCAGGCGCGGCGTGGCGCCGCCCGATCGCCGATACGTCTCACGCACCGACTCGATCGCCGCCTGACTATCCCGCGCGCCTGGATGCTTCGCCTCACCTTTCGCCAGCGCTTCGGCGAGAACGCGCCGAGCCCGATCGGCCAGTGCCGGCGGAAAGACATCAATTGGCTCGACGTCGCGCTCGAGCTCGAACCCGTGATACTCGACGCGCCGGCGCACCGTGAGCGGCGACCGCCGATGCTCGGCGTCGTACACGACTTCGGAGTCGGCTGTCGTCGCGAATTCGCGCACGACTTCGCTGGGCAGCTGCGTCCCTTCGATCGACGCGCGCGGGTTGCCGAACCGGTCGGCGAAGTAGCGTAGGTCTCCGGCGATCGCGCCCCAGCTCCCGCATACGCTCGTCTTCGAGACGCGCGCTTCTTCGCCCCACACGGTCTGCTCGTCGATGACCAGCGAGAACGGCATGATGTCGGCGACGAGACGCCGGAACGCGCGAACGGTGTCGTCGCCGGCCCGCGTCATGCGCGACGGCAGCGCGACGCCAACCGCCCGATAGACGCTCGCCATCCCGAGAGCGGCGTCCTCGATCGCTTTCACCAGCGCGCCGCGCCGCTCGGCCCACCGCTCGATGCGATCCTCGTCGAACACCTGGCGAGGGAGATCGTAAACCGTGCCAAGGCTTCCGGCATTTTGGTAAGCGTCGGCGTACAGGTTGTACGCAGTAAGATGATCGCTGCCCGGCACCACCAGTCCCTCGAGATTCCGCTCGTCGCGCGTCATTCGGTGCAGCGACTCGACCGACGCCATCACGGCGAGATACGGCAACAGCTCGTCGCCGCCGTGCACGAGCAGCTCGGCCCACTGCCGTTCGACCGGCATCGCTTCCACCGAGCGCCCGTACGTGGTGAGCCGCCCGTTCTCGGCGATTCCTCGCTCCTCGAGGAGCGCGAGCGCGCGGCGGTACGCCGTCTTGTCCAGCGGCACCGGCAGCTCCAGATCGTCCGCGCGAACGCCGAGTGCCGCGCAGGTGATCGCCACGCGCTCCGAGTCGCCGGCGAGCTGAAACTCCGGTTCGGTCGGCTCGAGCGAATCGAACTGGATGTCGCGGTCCGAGAGGATGAACACGCGTCCGCCCTCGACGCGCCCGTGGACGCGACCGGCCATCTGCAGGATCTCGTTCGCCCCGAGATGCTCCTGCGTGAGCACGTTGCGACCCTTGTCGATCGCGTTGAAGAACTTCGTGTCGTCGATGATCACCGTGTCGAGGCCGCGCACGTTGAGCGCGCTCTGTCCGGCGGCGGTCATCGCGAGGAAGAACGGCTTCCGCTCGCCGCCCTCGAGAAACGGGCGAAGGATGCGGATCGGTTCGCCGCCGTGATAGAACGCGGTGTTGATGCGCGGCGCCGCGTGCCGCACGTGGTCAGCCGCTTGCTCGACGCCGCGCCGCGTCGGAACGAACAGCGCCACGCCGCGACGATCCTTGCCGAGTTGCCGCAGGAATCGGTCGTCGAGGAACTCCAGCGCCCGCTTTCGAATGACGCGCACCTGCGCCGCACGCGCGGGATCGAACTCGTAGACCTGCAACACGTCGGCGGAGTTCAGATACCTGGCATAAAAAGCAGGATTCACCGTCGCCGAGAGCCACACGAATCGGCAGCCGACCCGCTTGCCGAGCGCGAGGCAGAGCTCCAACTCGGCCGACGTCTGATGGATCTCGTCGACAATGATCGTGTCGTGAGGGAGGATGTCGCCTTCCTCGAACCAGCGGCGCGCGATTCCGGTGGTGACGATGATGACGTTCCACGTCGGCGTCTCGGGCGTCGCTTCTCGCTCTCGGTTCACGACGCCGACCTTCAGCTCCCGAGTGCGGAGTATCTCCTCGGCGATCGGGCGGATAGCGAGGGTCTTACCCGTGCCGGTGCCGGCGACGATGCCGAAGCCCTTGCCGCCGCGCGCCAATTCGCGCACGCGCTCGCCGTGTTCCCGCTCGAGAAAAGTCTCAATGCGGAGCTGCACCGCGAGCTCGATCGTCTCGCAGGCGGCGCGCGTCGGCGCGATGACGATGACGCGTCCCGTCGGCGGCTCGGCCGCGACGAACGTGTCGTGCTCGGGGATGTACTTGTCGCGGACCGCTCGGATCGCGCGAGACGGCGACGGCGTGGAGACCGATTACTCCGGTGGACGTCCGGGAAGAATCGCCGGAGGCTTCACGCCCGTGAAGCCCTTGGCTCCCGGCGGCAGCTTGGCCTTGTCACCCTGCTTGCTCTTGGTCGAGTCGGCGTAGTCGTCGCCGAACAAGACTTTCCCGTTCGACGGCCGATTCTTGATGGCCGTAGGGCAGTCGGTCGCGGCGGGTTGCTGCGCCGCAGGCACGCCGTCGAGCCAGATGCGGCACATGCCCTTTGGCGGACGCGACTCCGCCGGCACCGCGGATTCGTTCCTCTTGGCGCTGTCCTTTTGCGGCGTGCGCTGCGCCAAGAGCGGCGCGGCGTTCGCCGCGAATCCGACGATGAGAACTGCGAGCACCTGCTTCATCTAGCCTCCGTCCGCTACCCGAAAAGCCGGGTGGCGATAACCGTACTGGGCACGCCCGATGCCAGCCACCAGCGACGGTTTCGCCAGCGGAACACTAACGATTGCAACGACTTGGGGGAAACACTGTATACAGTGGAACTCGCCTGGTGTCACCCGCGCGGGAATGCGGTGTCCGTACCGAGTGACGAGCGAGACGTCGCAAAGGACAGCGCTCAGTCTCCGAAACTGATACCCGTCGCGCGCGCCGTCAGCACCAGATCGTGCGTGGGATCGACGCGTTTGGGTTCGCGCAAAGCTTCCTTGATCGGAATCGTCACGATGTGCGGCGACTGGAGCGCCACCATGTGCGCCCACTTCTGGTCCGCGACGGCCCGCACGGCGGCGCCGCCAAAACGGGTCGCCAGCAAGCGATCGTAGCCGGTCGGCATGCCGCCGCGCTGGAGATGGCCGAGCACGAGCGAGCGGGTCTCTTTCCCGGTGCGCGCCTGGATCTCCCGCGCGATCGGCTCGCACAACCCGCCGATGCGCCGCGCCTCTCCCGGCAGCGACTCGCCGAGCGTCGACGTCGTTCCTCCTTTCGGAAAGGCGCCCTCGGCGACGACGACGATCGAGAAATGCCGGCCTCCACGATCCCGCGCGTCGATCTTCTCGCAGACCTTCTCGATGTCGTACGGGATCTCGGGGATGAGAATGACGTCGGCCGTGCCCGCGACGCCCGAGTGCAGCGCGATGAACCCGGCGTCGCGACCCATGACTTCCATCACGATCACGCGGTCGTGCGACTCGGCGGTCGTGTGAAGCTTGTCGATCGCTTCCATCGCCGTGTTGACCGCCGTGTCGAAGCCGAACGTGGTGATCGTGCCGCTGACGTCGTTGTCGATCGTCTTCGGCACGCCGACGATCTTCATCCCCTTATCGCAGAGGCGTTGCGCGATGACCAGCGAGCCGTCTCCACCGATCGAGATGATGGCGTCGATTCCGAGCCGCGCCGCGTTTTCGATCAGCTCGTCCGATCGGTCTTCGCTAACCGTCGAGCCGTCGGGCTGCACGCGCGGGTAGTGAAACGGGTTGCCGCGGTTCGTCGTGCGGAGAATCGTGCCGCCCAAGTGGGCGATGCCACGCACCGTTTCGCGGGTCATCGGAATCACTTCGTCCTCGCCCATCAGCCCGGCGAAGCCGCGCTTGATGCCGAGGACATCCCACCCGCGATCGGCTGCGGATAAGACGGCGGCGCGAATCACGGCGTTGAGACCGGGCGCGTCGCCGCCACCGGTCGAGATCGCGATTCTCATGCGTGCGCTACCCTGTCGCGCCGCGGCGGGCCTCCAGCAACCGAATGATTTCTCCGGGCGCGGCGTGCCGCTTCAGTTTCGACTTCTCGAAAATCGGCTGATCCTCGTAGAAAACCTCGAACCGCCCGCCGCTGGAGGGGCTCATCTCGACGGCGGCATCCGGAAATCGCTTGCGAACCTCGGCGGCCAGACCGGTCGCCCGCGGTTCGTAGTTTCACATCGTGCAGTATTCGATCCTCACACGCACGTCGCGACTCCCTTTTGTTCGGTTTCGGTCACGATCAACCTCTAAGCATAGCGCGACCTTCCCCCGGAGCGTGAAGCGTCGGGCGGCCTGAGGCGGTGCCGCCGCAGAAAACGAAACTGCCAAACGCCGAAGGGCCGAACGCATTCGGCGGTCTCGGCGTTCGCCTATCGCGGCACATGCGTCACCTCGACGAGGCGAGAAATGACAGTGTCCTGCTTGGCGACCACCTGCCTGAGCGAATCGACGTCGTTCTGCAACTGACCGACGTCGCCTTTCACGGCGCTGATCTCGGAGGCGGCGTCGTTCAATTCCTGTACGATCGCCGCCTGCGCCTTGGGGTCGGCGCAGCTCGTCGCGGCCAACAGCAGCGCGGCGGCGGGAGCGCGCCGGACGAAGCTCGCAAACGGAGTGGACGAATCACGGATTGGTCGCGGGCGCATGGGGGGGGCTCGATCTGCTGGCGTGGAAGGAAGCGGAACGGTGCGGAGCAAATTGGTGATGCTCGGGTCGGCGGGCGAGGCTGAATTCAATGGATGGCACGCTCAGCCCTCCTCCACCGTCCGCTCTCTTCCCGGCCGGCGTTTTCGCTTCTGGAAGCGACCATCGTCCTGACCGTCATGGCGATCCTCCTGGCCGTCGGCGCGCCTCGGTTCGCCGCTCTGCGTGATGCGTCCGCCGTCCGGGGAGCCATGGCCGAGTTGGGAGGGCAGTTCGCGTTCGCGCGGCAGACCGCCATTGCCAGGAGAGTCACTGCGGCAGTCGTGATCGACTCGGCCGCCGGGGTTGTCGAGGTGCGGACGGGAGGCGTCAGAGTCTCGCGGCGACAGCTTCGAGCCGTGTACGGGATCGTTTTGGGCGCGAACCGGGATTCTGCCGTGTACGACGCGCGCGGATTGGGTTTCGGCGTGACGAACCTCACAGTCACGGTGCGTCGAGGAGCATTTGTTGACACGTTGACTATGTCTCGCCTCGGACGAACCAAGTGGTGACGGCCCTTAGGTTTCTGGCTGGACAGTTTGCAATGTGACGTTCGCTGGAGGGGGGTGGGTTATAGGCAAGGACATGAGCGACGATGCCGCCGACGTTCAACGCGTGCTGGCAGGCGACGTTGACGCTTACGCCGCGTTGGTCGACCGATACTACGACCGGTGCGCGCGTTTTGCGGTCCGAATGCTGGGAAACCGCGACGACGCGGAAGATGCGCTGCAGGCGACGTTCATCCGAGCCTACCGCGCGTTGAATCGGTATCAGGAACGTGACCGCTTCAGCGCCTGGTTGTACCGGATTCTGGTAAATCAATGTCGTAGTGTTGCTGCACGCCGGACCCATAGGGAGCGGGTGTTCGTTCGGGAGGAAGCTCTTCTCGCCAACGCACCCGATCGGTCGCAAGGATGGACCGGTGAGGACGAGGAATTCGTCCAGCGGGTGTTGAACGAGCTGGACCCGTTGCTCCGAGAGGCGTTTCTCCTGAAGTACATCGAAGAGATGAGCTACGAGGAGATGTCTGCGTTGACTGGCGTCGGGGTCTCCGCGTTGAAGATGCGAGCGAAGCGCGCATGCGACCGCCTGCGCGAGCGGTGGGAGAAGATCAAGAATGACTGACTCGGAACACAGCCCGTACGTGGAATGGATCGCCCGCGAAGCGCGCCGCCCCGTCGTCATGGACGCCGGAGCTCGTGATCGCTTGATGGCGGCCGTCCGCGCCGAGCCGGTTCCGCATCGCACGCTCATCAATCGCGTCGGCAACGCGTTCCAACGGTTTGCCGAACCGCGCTCGCTCACGCTGTCGCCGGTGCGGAGCACGCTCCTCGCCGCGGGCCTCGTCGGCATTGGTGTCTTTGCCGGCGCGGTGATGACTAACCGGGACGGCCGCCCGACGGCCGGGCAACCTCCGGTTGCTGCTGTCTCGCAGCTCCCGGTTTCTGACACGTTCGTGAAGTTCACCTTCGTGGCGCCGGCGGCCAAGCAGGTCACGCTGGTCGGCGACTTCAACGACTGGGACGTGTCGAGCACGCCGATGGCGCGCTCGGGCAGCGTCTGGACCGTCGTGGTCCCGATGACCGCCGGGCGTCATCAGTACTCGTACGTGGTGGACGGAAAATCGTGGAGTAGCGATCCCAACGCGCCTTCCGCGCCCGATGACGGGTTTGGTCACACGAATTCCGTAAAGATCGTAGGGAGAGGATCGACTTCGTGACCTTCGCTCGCGGTCTGGTTTCTCGAGTTGGTTTTCGCACGACGAACGTCGCCGCGGCGCTGGCGCTTGCCGTCGCGGCACCGACTCTGTTGCGCGGGCAGTCAGCGGAGCCCGACCGGATCTCTCGCCTCGACGTCGGAAGCAGCTATGCGATCACGCTGTTGATCGACTCGGCGAACACCGAGGGGCTGCCCGGACGCATGCTTCGACTGAAGGCGTACGAGGGAATCGCCAAGAAGGCCGACGGACGCCAGATCGTCGCGGCCGTACGCCGCGAGCTGATCGCCCTTCGCGTAGCCCGCGCTCAGCTCGGTGACGTCGATGATGACGAGTTGGCGGCGGCCGCGGCCGTCGTCGAAGCCGGCGCGAAGCCCACGCAGCTCACCGTGTTCCGGGCGCGCATCAAGAACCGAAGCGACCTCCAGGCGTTCACGACCTGGGCGAGCCTGATGGCACGCGGGGTTCCCACCGAGGACGCGTCCTCGGCCATATCCAAGCTGTGGCAGGACGGGGCCGACGACGCGACATTCGTGAGCTTGTGGAACAACGTGCAGTCCGACATCCTTAGAGGGCTGAATCCGGGGACGGCGCTGCAGAACCGGATTCGAGAAGCTCCCTCATCCGGTCGCGCACCCCCCAGCAAGGGTCAGCCTCCTGAGGGGCAGGAGCGCGAAGGGTCGGGGTAAACCGCACGGAGTGATATGAGCGAGCCGAAGGTCGCCATCGTCACGTTGACCACTGCGCTGCTCGTTGCGATCCCTACGGGACCGCGGCTGGCGGCGCAGATCGTCTCCAAGCTGGAGGCGGCGCAGTATAGCGTCAGCGACGGCGCCCTTCCCTTGAGTGCGATCCGGTTCGCTCCGACGTTCGAGTGGATGCGGCCGTACGCGAAGTTGACCGCGCGAGGTTCCGCGCTTTTATCCGACCAGCAGCTTCAGATCGCCGACGGCATCGTGTCGGGGACGTTCACCTCGCCGACCGTCTATGGCGTCCGCGCTGAGATGCTCGGCAACGCCAGCCGCGCGCTCGACGACCGGTCGCTCGGCACCGACCAGGTCGACGTCCAGACACGCGTGCACGTGCTCTTCCACGACTACGGCGGCATGTGGTTCGGCGGAGGCGTGGCTCGACCCTGGCGCGTCGCGGTCGTCTCCAGCGCCGACGTGGCGGACGCGGGGCTGTGGACCAAGGTCGGCGACGTGACGAACAAGTTCGGCATCGCGACCTTCACCACGACCTTCACCAACTTCTCGTTCAGCAAGATCGCCGCGCTCCACGACACGGTGAGCTCGGCGCTCTCATGCTCGGCCGAAACGCCGGTGGCCAACGTGGGAATGGTCGCCACGATGCAAGCGCTGAGCGTGGCGTCTTCGGCCAACGACGCGTGCGACCGTCAGTCGCGGTTCAGCGATCTCGAGGCGTCGGTCCGCTGGGACGTCGGCCCGATCGAGTTCACCGGGCAGATGGGGCACCGCTTCGGCGACTCCTACGATGTCACCCCGGACTCGCGCCGCTGGAGCTCGGCGAGCGCCACGATGTGGCTCAGCGACCGCGTGGCAGTGATTGCCGGCGGAGGGCGACAGCCGGCGTTGCCGCTGCGCGGCCTTCCGGCGCGGTCGTTCGGCATGGCGGGGCTCGAGCTCGCGTACTCCCCGATCTCGAAGTCGGCGGTACCGGTCTCGCTGCCGCACACGGTGCTCGTGCGCAGCTTCGAGACGCGCGCTGCCACGAATGGAATGGAGAAGATCGTCATTCGCGTCGGCGGCGTCGAAGGCGTCGAAGTCATGGGCGACTTCAGCGACTGGAGCCCGCTCACGCTCACACGGCGCGGCCGTGACCTCTGGGAGCTCGCGCTCCCGCTCTCGCCCGGCGTCCACAGCGTCAACGTGCGTGTCGACGGCGGCCCTTGGGCCCCTCCACCCGGCGTCCCGACCATCCGCGACGGCTTCAACGGCGAAGTCGGCCTGGTCGTCATCGCGCGCGAAAAGGGCGGCCACTAGGCACGCTCCGCGGTTCTGGCCACCACGAGCCGGAACTACAATTTCGCGAAACAAGCGGATTTTCGCGGAGCCGGCAAACCATTTTGGGAACCGCCTCGGGTGACTTCCCGATCGTAGTTCCAAAAAGCTTTTCTCCGTTTGTTTCCGTTAGACCCGTTTGTTTCCGTGTCCCAATTGTTATGGCCCGCTTGGCGAGAAGGCCCTTGCTCGCCACTCGGACATCAACGATTTGAACACGGACACAAACGGATCGCACAGACACAAACGGATGAAAAACTTGGGGAACTGCCTCGGGTGACATCCCGATCGCAGTTCCCCAAGATTTTCTCAGTTTGGTTTTCAGTTCAAACCGTTTGTGTCGCAGTACCGCGCGACTCTCGATCGCCTGTACGAGCCCGGCGCCGACTTTAGTCCGCCGCCTCGGTTCCGAAGTCGAAACCGGGAACCGAAATCCGCGGAATCGGCTGGCCGATCACGCGCTCGATGAGTCGCACCATCGCGATTTCGTCGGGAGACATGAAGGTGAACGCGTCGCCTTCTTTCGCCGCGCGGCCCGTGCGGCCGATGCGGTGGACATAGTCTTCGGCCTGCTGCGGCACGTCGTAGTTGATCACGTGCGAGATGCCGGAGATGTCGAGACCACGCTGCGCGATGTCCGTCGCGACGAGCACACGTACGCGTCCGCTCCTGAAGTCCTCGAGCGCCCGCGCGCGTTGCGGCTGCGTCTTGTCGGCGTGAAGCGCGGCGGACTCGATGCCGTCGCGCTCGAGATGGCGCACCACACGATCGGCGCCGTGCTTCGTTCTCGTGAACACCAACACGGAGTCGAGCCGATCTTCGCGAAGCAGACGCGCGAGCAACGCGCTCTTGCGCTCGCGCGGCACCGGATACACCGCGTGTGACACCGTGTTCGCCGCCTGTGACCGGCGCCCGACCTGCACGACGACCGGCTTGCGCAGATACTTTCGCGCCAGCGCCTCCACTTCCGGCGGCATCGTGGCGCTGAATAACAGCGTCTGCCGGTAGCTGGGAATCTGCTCGACGATTCGGTTGATCTGCGGCGCGAATCCCATGTCGAGCATGCGATCCGCTTCGTCGAGCACGAGCACCTCGAGATCGTCGAACACGACGTTCTGGCGCTCGAGATGGTCGATCAGACGCCCAGGGGTCGCGACGACGATGTCGACGCCGGCGCGCAATCGCTTCTGCTGCGGCTCGATCGGAACGCCGCCGTACACCGTCGCGGCGCCGAGCTCCGCGTGTCGGGCGTACTTTCGCACGCTCTCTTCGACCTGGACGCAGAGCTCACGCGTCGGCGTGAGCACCAAAGCCCGCGTCCTGCGCGGGCCCTCCAACAGCCGGTCGACGATGGGCAGTGTGAACGCGGCGGTCTTGCCGGTTCCGGTCTGCGCGAGTCCCATCACGTCGCGCCCTTTGAGAATCAGCGGAATCGCCTGCGCCTGGATCGGCGTCGGATTCAGGTATCCCGCGTCGCGGACCGCGCTCAGCGCTTCCGCCGACAGCCCGAGCTCGTCGAATGTCCGACTCTCGGTTGCTGCCGCCTGCACTACTTCAGTTGTGTGTGTTGCCATGGGTTCCATTGTCGCGCACCAGGGCCGCGCACCCGGGGCCTTCCCGGGACTGGTGCTTCTACTCGTGCCGGTACTCTTACCGGCGCCATATTGTGCCGGCACTTTGCCGGCGCCATATCGCGGAGCTGCCAGCTCCACGAAGCGAGGGGCGTTGCGGCCCGCGCACCTGAGTGCGCGTCGCTCCTCACCGCCGCGACCTTCCTGGCGGCCTCCGAAGAGGCCCCTGCCGCAGCACTTCGACCTTCAATTTAACTCCTTATCAGACTTGGCGCTAGCCAGCCCGACGCACCTCGTTCAAGAACGCTGCGACGAGCTGATGTGTCTCGGCGGGCCGTTCCTCGTGCGGAACATGACCCGCGTCCAGCTCGTGAAGCGTCGCGCCCGGAATACCTGACGCGGCGGGACCAGCATCTCGTATCAGACGATCCTTTCGGCCCAGGATCACCAGGCTCGGGGCCGCCAGCCCCTCGAGCCGCGCTTGGGTCAGCGGCCGCCAGTCGAACTCTTCGGCCGACGACCGCGCAGCGAGCGCGAACCCGGGCAGCTGCGTCGGCGCCCAGTACTCATCCACGTCTCGCTCCGTGGCGCGAGACGGATCGGCGAAGGCCAGGTTCCGAAGAATCCACCTCGCGCCCCACCGTGGCACGAGATGCCCTCCACCCCGCGCCGCCACGGCGCGCGGCATCAAGCGCGGGATCGTCACCAACGCGACAGGAGCGATTCCGGTCGGAGAAAACAGCACGAGCCCGCGCACCCGATCGGGACGCGACAGCGCGTATGCGAGGGCAATCCCTCCGCCCATCGAGTGCCCCATCAACACCACGCGCGGCGACGCGGCCTCGTCGAGCAGCGCGTCGAGATCGGCGACGTATGCGTTCAGTGTGTAGGAATCGCGAGCCGCCGGTTTGTCCGACAGCCCGAAGCCGCGAAGGTCGACGGCGAGACAGTGCGCGCCGAGCGCCGGCAGCGACTCCAGCTCGTTGCGGAAGGAGTACGCCGACGCCACCCATCCGTGGAGCATGACAACGTCGACGTCGCCCGAGAATCCGCTTTCGAGTATTCGAACGCGCATTTGTGTGACGAGCGTCACAAAACGGACGGCGATGTTCTCGTGGCCGGCCGGGAACATCTCGGCCGGGGACAGCGGACGCGTCACACGAGCTCGATCGTTCTTCCCGCGAGCCGGCCGATCAGGCCGAGTCGGAAAGTCACGTCGGTCCACCGCTCGTCGCCGGCGAGGTGATCTTCGAGCGGGTAGAGCGGCCAGAGGTACGGATTCGAGCTGCGCACCGCCGACATCCCTTTGTGCGGATGCCATACGCCGTGTTCGTCGCGATCGTCGAGGAACCGCTCGTAGAGCTTGCTCCAGTTGTCGTTCCGGCGGAGATAGCCGAGGCGCGCCATGAGCTCGAGCCACGTGATCGCGAGCGCGACGTCGTCGTCGGCGGCATTGCGATTCGGGAGCATGTCGCCCAGCACGAGCTGCGGCTGCGCCGTGGGCTTCGTCCCGACGAGCTGCATGCCTTCCTGTCGAGGGAGCGGCTGCGACAGATGCTGGTAGATGGCCTCCATCGCGTCGTGGTGCTCGGTGCGAAAGAGGGGCATGTACGCCATCATGAACAGCAAATGGATCGACGGTGGAGCGGCTTCGGCGGCGAGCACGTGCTGATTGCCGACGCGAACGAACGGCTTCTGCGCGAGTGGTGAGCGCAGGTATGCGACGACACGCTCGATGATGCGGCGCGCGGCGCCGCGAAGTCGAGGATCTCCCTCGTAGCCGGCCTGCGCCAAGGCGGCCGCGGCCGCTTCGCGCAGGATCGCGCGCGAGCGGCGCGCGAGATCTTCGTCGATGGTTCCTTTGCTACCGAACTCGAACAGGTATTCGGGATCGTCGTCTTCGGCGAGAAGACGAAAAAGAATCCGGCGCGCGTGCGTGAGCGGCGGCGTGTCCTTGTCCCATCCGTATTCGAGCAAACGCCGCACGGCGGTGATGGTTCCGATGCCGTCGAAGTGATCTCCGCGAGAAGATGGGATCGAGAGCATCGCGTGATTCCACGTCCCATCTGCCTGTTGCATCACAGCCAACGTCAGTGCCGGTTCGTACGTAAACGGGAGTGACGCGATCTGGTCCGTGATCGCGCCTGATGGTTTTGCGACTTCCGTCACAGATCGGAACTTGATCGGCGCCGATGCGTGGTCTAAGAGCCACGTAATCGGGAACGAAACCGGAGGTGACGGGGGCGCCGCAGCCGGAGTCAGTGGCGTTGCGGATGAAAGCAGCAGCGCGGGCGTGGGACTCGACGAAGGCGAGCTGGGGAGGGGCGGCAGAGTCACGAAGGTCGCTCAGTCCGAGCCTGCAGTACCCGGCCGGCGTCGGCGCTGGGAACGAGGATCATCCTGCGTTTGGGGCGGTAAGGATAGCAGCTTTGAGTTTTTGCGCTAGAGGGCGCCAACTAACGCGTTGCGCCCGCAATGGTTGTCGATGCGCGGGACGATGGCGCACCCGACGCTGATGTCGCCATCCTGTCGCATGGTAGGTGTACACGCGGGATCGCGGTCTGATGCACGCACGGCGAGGTATCTCCACAACTCTTTGGGGGCAGAAACATGAAGACGATGACCCGGATGGCAATGATGGTGGCCGTGATGTTCCTGGCCGTGACCAGCGTTGGTCAGGCGCAGGGTGGCGGTCGCGGCAACAACCGCATCGACGGGGTTCTCAAGGATTCGCTGAAGGTCTCGGACGCGATCCTTGCCAAGGCCGATTCGATCCAGAAGAAGTACGCCGAGGAGATGCAGCCGCTCATGCAGGCGATGCGCGGCGGCGACGCCGATGCGCGCACGAAGATGACCGAAATTCGCGGCAGACAGACGACCGACATCAAGGCGCTGCTCACGGCCGATCAGGCCAAGCGGTTCGACGAGATCATGGCTGCGATGCCGCAGGGCCGTCGCGGCGGCGGTCAGTAAACCGATCGCGTAGCACACGAACGACGAAAGAACGCGGGCCGTCGCTACGACGGTCCGCGTTCTTTTCGTGCCCCTTCCTCGATGGATTACTAGCGTTCTCAAACCGCGCCGAGCATCTTCCCCGCCCCATGGCAGACGGCCTGACGCGTGCGCGGTGAGTTCATCGATCTGTCGGGCGCGCGTCTCTACTACTACGCCGCCGGCACGCGCGGGTCGGGCAATCCGGTCGTGTTCATCCACGGATTCCCCACGTCCGGCCACCTCTGGAGCGAAGTCGTATCGCTCATGCCGCCGGGGCATCGTCTCGTCGTGCTCGACCTCCTCGGCTATGGGCGCAGCGATCGTCCGCTGTCGCGCGCCGTCGACGTCGGCGCGCACGCCGATCGCGTCGTCGCCCTGCTCGACGAATTGCGCATCGAGCGCGCGTGCATCGTCGGCCATGGATTCGGCGGAGGCGTCGCGCAGTGCATCGCCGTGCGCCACGCCGCGCGCGTGTCGCACCTCGGCCTGATCGACAGCATCGCCTTCGACCGCTGGCCGATCGCCCGCCTGCGCGTCTCGCGCGCGCTGCTGCCATTGGCGCCGCTCATGCCGCCCGCCTTTCTCCTCTCTCGTCTGCGACGCGAGGTGGAACGCGGCTTCGGCGATCGCATCCGCGCGGCGCGCTCGATCGACATCTACATGAGGCCGTTCATCGGGCCCGAGGGCGCCCTGGCGCTCGCCGCGCACGTCAAAGGACTCTCGACGAACGATCGCGACGTCCACGCCGGACTGTCTTCGCTCGACATCCCGGCCGCCGTCGTCTGGGGACGCCGCGACCGTGTGCTGCCGCTCGACACCGGGAAGGCGCTCGCGGCTCGTATTCCCGACGCGACACTCGACGTGATCGCCGACGGCCACCACTTCACGCCGGAAGAAACCCCGCGCCAAGTCGCCGACGCGATCGCGGCGCTCCTGCGTCGCTGATCCGGCTCGCTCTTAGACATCAAAGCAGTCCCCGTTTGTTTTTCCGTTGGATCAGTTTGTTTCCGTGTTCCAATTGTTGATGCCTACGTGGCGCTCGAGTCCCGACCCGCCACGACGAGCCATAACAAATTGGACGCGGACACAAACGGATGTGACGGACACAAACGGATGAAATGCCTGGGGTGAACGGCGAAACGACCAAACTGCGCGAGCGAGCCATTGGAGTCGTGCGGCCCGCGCCCCCGTTAGAGCTTGCGCAGCTCGTCGGCCGCCTCGACGGCGTGTCCGATGTCGCGCGACAGGGCGCGCGCCTCCTGCGTCGCGCTGGTGTTGTCTTCCATCTGCGAGCCGAGTCCCGACGACCGGAACTTGAGCAGATCGAGCTTCAAGTTCTGTAACATGAGGCCGGCGCTCTCGAGCTGGCTGAAGAGCGATCGCCGCCGCTCGAGCAGGTCGGCGAGCGAGTTCCGCTGGCGTTGGAGCAGCGCCTCGCGCCGCTCGCGCTCCGGCGTGTCCGGTTCGGACTGGAGCGACGCGAGCCGCTGATCCAACGCGCCGAGCGACGCGCCCGAGACGTCGGCGTCGAGACGATGCAGCGTCGTCGCCACGGCGGCGACGCGCTGCGCCAATGCGTCCACCGTCGGTCCGATGTCCGGGATCAGCTCTTTCTCGATCGCGCCGAACTTGCTCGTGATGTCGCGCATGAGCGCGCGGTCGGCGGCCGCGCGCTTGATCGTGTCGCCATACGGGCCGGCGAGAACGTCGGCGGAGGCGAGCTGCGCCGCGAGCTGCTCGATCGTCGGCGGCGCGGGCGGCGGCGGTGGCGGCGCCGCGATTCCCTTCTGCACCTCGGCGACGCCACGCTCCGCGCGCAGCTTCGAGCGAATTCCCTTTTTGAACGCGTCGATCGGCCCGACGCCGTCGGACCAGATCGAGCTGCCGTGCCGCAAGACGTTCAGGAACATCAACCCGCTCGGAATCAGGAACCACGGCGGTCCCTGCGTCATCGCCGCGTTGACGAAGAGCAACACGCCGCTCACCCCGAGCCAGTTCATCACGTTGTGGCGGAACGCATCGACCCGCTCGTCGAGCGGACGTTCGTCGAATCGCTTGTAGTTCTCGAGGTGGATTCCGATGACGCGGATCTCGCGATCGAACGCGGCACGCTCCTCGGCCCGCAACATGTTCCGCTGCGCTTTGTACCAGCGGCGCAACTCTTTCCGGCTGATTCCCGGAGGAGGAAGCGGAAAATGCCGCGGCGGCGATGGAAGCTGCGCCGGAATCGGAACTGCGGCCGCCGCGGGCGGCCCGTTTCGCGACTCCCCTCCGGGGTACGAAGGAATCTGCGACGACGGAGGCGTCCACGCCTGTCGGCGCCGGTGCGACGCCTGTGCGCCGGCGAGTGCGTCGCGAAATTCCGCGGCATCCGACCAGCGGTCCTCCGGCTTCTTCGCGAGCGCCCGGTCGATCGCCACCGCGAGATACGCGGGCACGTCGGGCCGCCGCTCGCGAATCGGGCGCGGTCGTTCCGACACGTGCTTCACCAGCATCGCCGGTGTGTTCACCGCCTTGAACGGTGTGTCGCCGCTGAGCATGTGATAGCCGACCACGGCGAGCGAATAGAGGTCGCTGCGGCCATCGACTTCGCGCTCGCCGAGTGCCTGCTCCGGCGACATATAGGCGGGCGTGCCGACGGCGACGCCCGTCGCCGTGATGCGCGTCTCGCCGGCCATGGCTCGCGCGATCCCGAAATCCGTGACCATCGGCCGGCCGCTCGCGCGGTCGATCAGAATGTTGTCGGGCTTGATGTCTCGATGCACGACCCCGCGCGCGTGCGCGTATGCGAGCGCGTCCGCCACTTCGCGCAAGACACGGACGGTTTGGTCCACCGGCCACGGGCCCTCGCGCGCGAGATGTTGGCCGAGGCTCTCGCCCTCGATGTACGCCATCACGAAGAAAGCCAGATTGCCCGACGCGGAGCTTTCGCCCGCAACCTCGTCCACGCTGTAGATCGGAACGATGTTCGGGTGGCTCAGCTGGGCCGCGGTCTGCGCCTCGCGGATGAACCGCGTGCGAACCGCCTCGTTGAACGCGATGTCGGGCGGGAGAACCTTGATGGCAACGGTTCGGTGCAGCCGCGAATCGGTCGCGCGATACACGACGGCCATGCCGCCGCGCCCGATCTCATTTTCGATCTGGTATTGAGCGCCGGCCGCGACGGTGAGTCGGTCGCGCAGATAGTCGTTCACATCGACCGCGCCGTGCTAGCGAGCCGCCGACGGGCGAGCCTGTTTCGATCCCGTGGTGCGCATCTCGTCGGCCACGTAGAGGGCGGTGTCGACGCTGTCGGCCAGGTTCAGCGCGTCCATCGCCAACGATGTGATGTGCTGCGGCGTCTGCGAGCCGGCGTTGAGACGAATCAGGTCGAGCTTGATGTTCTGGAGCGCGACCAGGCATGTCTCGAGCTTCGCGGCGATCGACCCGCGCTTCGCCGACACTTCGGCGATCGCGCGCCGCTGCCGCTTGAGAAACGCCAGGCGACGTACGCGCTCGTCGCTCCCGCTCTGATCGAGCGGATTCGCGGCGTTCTCGAGGCGCGAAATCTCCGCCTCGAGCGCTTCGGATCCGCCCGCCGCGGCGCTCCGGTCGATGTCGGCGAGCGCGAGTGCGAGGTTGCGTACGCGTTCGGCGAGCGCGGTCGCGGAGCGGCCCACGTCCGGAATCCGCTGGCGCTCGGACGACGGCATGCGCTCCAGCAGCGCGAGAATCTCGTTGCGATCGCGCTCGGCGCGATGGATCCGATCGCCGAACGTTCCCGCGGCGCGCGCCACGTCGTCCATCGCGAGCGGCGGAAGTTGCGGCGCGCCGCCGCCGCCTTGCCCGTAATTCGACGGACGCGCGATCCGATTGCGGCGTTCCTCACGCAGCGCGCGGCGCTTGTCGCGATTGAACATCGACCGCGTGTAGGTGATCGCGTCTTCCGCGACGTCGATCAGGTCCCGGTCGCGCGGCTGGCGGAACACGTCGCGCCAGTCGTACCCGTCGGACCACAGACGCGAATAGCGAAACGCCATGAAGATCGTCCAGATCACCGGGATCCAGAGCACGTCCACCCCGGCCGTGACGTCGAGCACCACGAACACGCCGTTGATGAACAGGTAGGGCGCCACCTTCTTGCGGAACCTGACGACTTCCGGCGCCTCCCAACGGCGGTACTCCTCGGCGGTCGGCGCCTGCTGCGCGAATCCGGACTGCTGTGCGCCGGCCGGATATCCCGCCTGCGGCGGGGCGGTCGGCGCGCTCGACGCGGGCGCCGCGTTCGTGACCACCATGTTTCCGCTGCTCGCGAACACCGGCATGCGGCCGGTGTCGAGAGCGACGACGACCGAGCCGGCCGACGGGAATCGGTTGGCCGGATCCTTCTCGAGCAGCTGCATGATCACGCGCGCCAGATCCGGCGGCACGTCGGACCGCCGCTGTTCGATCGGCACCGGGCGCTCGGAGACGTGCTTGACGAGGATCGCGGGCGTGCTGTTGGCGACGAACGGCGGCTCGCCGCTGAGCATCTGGTATCCGAGGATGCCGAGCGAGTAGAGATCGCTTCGACCGTCGATCGTACGCTCGCCCGCCGCCTGTTCCGGGCTCATGTAGGTCGGCGTGCCGATGGCGATCCCGGTTGCCGTCAGGCGCGTCTCGCCTTCGCTGACGGCGCGCGCGATGCCGAAGTCGGTCACCATGGGTCGGCCGCTATCGGCGTCGATCAGGATGTTGTCGGGCTTGATGTCGCGGTGGATGACCCCGCGCTCATGGGCGTAAGCGAGCGCATCCGCCACGTCTCGGAGGATTCGCCTCGTCTGGTCGATCGGGAGCGCGCCATGCTCATGCAACAGCTTCGCGACATTGTCGCCCGTGATGTACGCCATCACGAAGAACACGATGCCGCCCTGCTCGTCGACGGCGTAGATGTCGACGATGTTCGGGTGGTTGAGCTGCGCGGCCATCTCGGCCTCGCGCAGGAACCTGGTCTTGATTTCGCTGCGGAACGCCAATTCGGGAGGCAATACTTTGATGGCGACCGTGCGCTTCAAACGCCGATCTTTAGCGCGGTAGACGACTCCCATGCCGCCGCGCCCGATCTCGCTGTCCAGCTCATAATGGGCACTGAGCGCACGCTCGACGAGCGAGCGCAGCTCTGTATCCGATTGCGGCGAAACGGGCTCGGACAAGCGATTAGCTCGCTTTAGCGGGGCGAAGTGGATGGGTGGCGGTGAAGCAGTTTAGCATACGGCGAAACTTCCGGAAAGATTAGGAGGGTTTATACGCCGGACCGGCAGTCGTGGTACCGATTCGTGTCTCGGGTGCGCCAGAACGAGCGGCTCACGCTGCCAGGGTGACGGAAAACCGAAGCGCGCCGCATGCAGAGTGGAATGCCGTGTGCGACGCCGGGCCTAGCCGCCCCGCGTCGCCAGTTGCACGTTCCCACTTCCGAACAGCAAACAATGGCAACTCGCCAGACTCTTCCAGTTCTCCCCCTCCGGGGCACGGTCATCTTCCCGGGGTTGACGGCGCCCATCGCCGCCGGGCGCCCGGGGACGCTCCGCGCCATCGAATCGGCCCTCAAGGGAGAGCGGCTGGTCTTTGCCGTGGCTCAGCGCGACAACACGGACGAGCCCGCGCCGGACATCCTGTATTCGATGGGCGTCATAGCCCGCATCGGCCAGATTCAGCGCGGCCTTGGCGGTGTTCAGCTGCTCCTCCAGGGTGAACAGCGCGCTACGTCGCTCCAATTCAACACCACAGAGGGCTTCCTCAGCGCCGTCGTGATGCCGGTGGAGGAGATGAAGCCGGTCAACGAGAACGATCCGGCCTTCGTCGCGCTCCACAAGGAGCTCCGCGAGCGAGCCGCCGAGCTCGGGGAGCGGCGCGGATTGCCCGAGGAGGTCGTACACCAGGTCCTCGACGCCGTCACCGACCCCGGCCGGTTTGCCGACCTGGTCGCCGGCTACATCGAGGTCCAGCCTCCCGAAAAGCAGGGCCTCCTGGAGACGCTCAGCGTCGAGGAGCGGCTGCGCCGCGTCCTCGTGCAGGTCCAGAAGCAGATCGGAATGCTCGAGGCGCAGGAGGAGATCAAGTCGCAGGTGCAGGAGGAGCTCGGCGAGCGCCAGCGCGAGATGTACCTGCGCGAGCAGATGAAGGCGATCCAGAAAGAGCTCGGCGACGGCGACGAGTCCAAGGAAATCAGCGATCTCCGCGAAAAGCTCGACAAGCTCGAGCTGCCCAAGGAGGCGCGACAGGAAGTCGAGCGCGAGCTCGGACGTCTCGAGCGATCGGGCCGCGAGTCGATGGAGGCGCAGGTCATTCGCACCTATCTCGAGTGGGTCGCCGAGTTGCCGTGGAACGAGCGGTCCGACGACAATCTCGACCTCGGGCGCGCGCAAACCGTGCTCGACGAGGACCATTACGGCCTGCCGGACGTGAAGGACCGCGTGCTCGAGTTCCTCGCCGTGCGCCAACTGCGCGCGGCGCAGTTGGAAGATGAGCTCAAGCAGACCGGCGAGATGTCGATCGCCAAACTCAAGGCGACGAAAGAAGACGCGACTCCTCAACTCGCCGGCATTCACGCCGGCGAGCGGCAGATTACCGACGCAAAGGAGGCCAAGGCTCGGGCGATGGCGAAGGGCCCGATTCTTCTCTTCGTCGGCCCGCCGGGCGTCGGCAAGACGTCGATCGCCAAGTCGATCGCCCGCTCGCTCGGCAAGCAGTACGTGCGCGTTTCCCTCGGCGGCGCGCGCGACGAAGCCGACATCCGCGGTCATCGTCGTACCTATGTCGGCGCCATGCCCGGCCGAATTGTTCAGGGTATGAAACAGGCCGGGACAAAGAACCCTGTCTTTTTGCTCGACGAAGTCGACAAGCTCGGCGTGTCGTTCCAGGGCGATCCGGCGAGCGCGCTGCTCGAGGTCCTCGACCCCGCGCAGAACGACAACTTCACCGATCACTACCTCGGCGTGCCGTTCGATTTGAGCGAGGTGCTCTTCATCGCGACGGCGAACTTCCTCCAGAACATTCCGGGCCCGCTGCTCGACCGCATGGAAGTCGTCGAGTTTGCCGGCTACACGGAAAAGGAAAAGGCGGAGATCGCCAAGAAGTATCTCATCCCTCGCCAGATCGAGGAGTCGGGGCTCGCCGGCAAGAACGTCGCGCTTTCGGACGACGCGGTCTCGGCGATCATCAGCAAGTACACGCGCGAGGCGGGCGTCCGCCAACTCGAGCGTCAAGTCGGTGCGGTCGCGCGGAAGGTCGCGCGGAAGATCGCGGCCGGCGAAACCACGATGATCGCCGACGGTAAGATCGACGCCGACGAGGTGCGCGCGTTGCTCGGCCGTCCGCGGGTTCACCCTGAGCGTGCCGCCGAGGAGAACGAGGTCGGCGTCGCCACGGGCATGTACTACACGCCCGCTGGGGGCGACATCATGTTCGTCGAGGCGTCGATCCGCCGCATGTTCGGCGCGGGCCAGCGCTCGACGGACGAGGAGCGCACGCAGGTGAGTGGATGGGGGAACGTGTCGCTCATCCTCACCGGCCAGCTCGGCGACGTGATGAAGGAGTCGGCACGCGCCGCCATGACGTACGCGGCGACGCACGCGTCGAAGCTGCAGATCCCCGAGGATCGCCTCGGATCGATCGAGGTGCACATCCACGTTCCGGCGGGCGCGATTCCGAAGGACGGCCCTTCGGCCGGCGTCACGATGGCGACAGCGTTGGTGAGCGCGATGTCGGGACGCGCGGTCCGCAAAGACGTGGCGATGACGGGGGAGATCACGCTGCGGGGGCGCGTGCTGCCGATCGGCGGCGTCAAAGAGAAGGTGCTCGGCGCGCATCGCGCGGGGATCTCCACGATCATCCTCCCGAAGGACAACGAGGCGGACATGGAGGACATTCCGGAGGACGTGCGCAACCAGCTCAAGTTCCACTGCGTTGCCACGCTCGAAGAGGTGTTCGACCTCGCGCTCGTGCCGCTGGCCGTGCAGCCTCCCTCGCCGGCGTTGATGGAGGAGGACGCGGCGAAAGTCGCGTAGTCTCACGACGGCGACCGGGCGGCAGTGCCCGGTCGCCGTGCTCGCGCGGCCCTGTCACGCGTTGCACATTGTTGGTGCGGTCGGATTCCCGTCCGTGAGTGCCGCCCCAACCTCCCGGAGCACGCCAGCATGAGAAGCACACGTCTCTCGCCACGCCGCGCGCGCGTTGCGCTCGGCGTTTTGTTCGCGACCTTCGTCATCCCCACATCCTCAGCGATTGCTCAGCGCGGTGGCGGCGGACGGGGCGGCGGGGGTGGGGGCGGGGGTGGCCAGAACGGAACGATTCAGGCCGGAGGTCCGTCGGCTGGCGATACAGCCGCCGGCGGGGCGGCGCGCCGACCGAGTTTTGGAGCCGCGACGTCCGCGCCACGCGACGTCGTCGCCATGACCGAAATGGCGCCGACGGCGACGCATCACTCGGTCAACGTGCGCGGACAGACGATCGCCTACACGGCGACGGCTGGCATGCTCCCGATTCGCAACGAGCAGACGGACGCCGTCGAAGGCGGGATGTACTACGTCGCCTACACCAAGGACGGCGCGAACGCGACCACCCGTCCGATCACGTTCGCGTTCAACGGCGGTCCCGGATCGGCTACGGTCTGGCTGCACCTCGGTGCGTTCGGGCCGAAAAAGGTGAAGCTCAACGCCGACGGAACGGCTCCGCCGCCGCCCTACAGCTTCGAGGACAATCCGAACACGCTCCTCGACCAGACGGACCTCGTGTTCATCGACGCCGTCGGGACTGGCTACAGCCGAGCCGCGACGCAGGCGTTGGGCGCGCGCTTCTGGGGACTCGATGAAGACCTAAACTCGTTCCGCGAGTTCATTCGCCTGTACCTCACGCGCTTCGACCGCATGGGTTCGCCGAAGTTCCTGGCGGGCGAGAGCTATGGTACGACCCGCGCTTCGGGGCTTTCCGGTCTTCTCGCCGACGACGGCATCGCGCTCAACGGCGTCGTGCTCCTCTCGTCGGTTCTGAACTTCGGGTATTCATCGCAGGTGCGCGGCAACGACATCGGATTCATCAACTTCATTCCGACGTACGCGGCGACCGCGTGGTACCACAAGAGGCTACCCGCGGATCTTCAGAAGCAGTCGATCGAAGAAGTCACCGCGGCGGCCGAGAAATGGTCGGTGAACGAGTACGCCGCGGCGCTCATGAAGGGGAACAAGCTCACGAGCACGGAACGCCAGGCGACGATCGATCAGATGGCGCGTTTCACCGGCCTGTCGAAAGACATCATCGACCAGAATGACCTGCGCGTCGCGCTCGGCACGTTCGACTCCGAGCTGCTGCGCGACCAACACGAGACCGTCGGGCGTCTCGACGGCCGCTTCACCGGCTTCGCGCCGTTGAGCGGCGGACGAGGCGGCGGGGCCGGTGTCGGCGATCCAAGCGACATCAGCATCCGCAACACGTTCACGCCGGTGCTCACCGATTACACGCGCCGGGAGCTGAACTACCGCAACGAGGACACCTATTACATCCTCGGCGGCGGCATCGGGCGCTGGAACTACCCTCAGAACTCGTACGCGACCGTCGTGCCCAATCTCGAGCGGGCGTTTGCCAAGAACGCTTATATGAAATTGTACGTGGCCGAGGGCTATTTCGACGCGGCGACGCCGTACTGGGCGGTCGAGTACACGCTGTCCCACATGTCGGTCGACCCGAAGGTGGCGAAGAACAACATCACGGTCGGGAAGTTCACCGCCGGGCACATGATGTACATCGACGAGCCGTCGATGAAGAAGCTCCGCAACGACCTGGAGAAGTTCTACAACAACGCGGTCAAGGAGCAGGTCGTCCCGTAAGGACCGGGGCGATCACCCGCGACGGCGGCGTGAACAGCGGGCCCCACTGCGGGACTTTCCACGGATTGTTCCGCAGTTCCTCGGGCTCGGTGCCCGGCATGAAGTACTCGGTGTACCGCATGTCGAACGGCGTCGTCGCCGTCGCGAGGTTGCCCGTGGTGCGGTCCACCTCGGCGTAGACGAGCCCGTCCGGCGGCGGACCCCAACCGCTCGTCGAGCGGCCTTGGTAGTACTTGCCGATCATTTCGCCCCAGATCGGTGCCGCGAGCAGACCACCGACCGCGCCCTTCGCGATCGTCTTCGGCTGGTCGAAACCCAGCCAGACCCCGGCGACGACGTCGGGCGTCATCCCGACGAACCACACGTCGCGGTTGTCGTTCGTCGTGCCCGTCTTGCCGGCGACCGGAACGTTGTCCGGAACCGCCTTCCGCGCGGCCGTGCCGCTTCCCCGCTCCGCGACGTCGCGCATCATGTCGCGCACGATGAACGCCACGCGCGGGTCGAGCACCTGTTGCGCCGTCGATGCGGGGCGCGCGTACACCGCGCGATTGGACGCGTCGTTGATGCGCGTGATGAAGCGCGGCTGGACGACCGCGCCGTTGTCGGCGAACGCGGTGTAAGCAGTCACCATGTCGATCGGGTGCACCGACGACGCGCCGATCGCGCTCGCCGGCACCGGGTCGATCCTCGTCGTGATGCCGAGCCGCTGCGCGAGCGCCGAGACCGAGTCCATGCCGACGCGCATGCCCAATTGAATCGCAACCATGTTGCGTGAGTGAACGAGCCCTTCGCGCATCGTCATCGCGATGTTGGTCGGTACGCCTTCCTTCCAGGTGTTCAAGCCCCAGAACTTTCCGTCGATCTCCTGGGGCTTGTACGGCTCGCTGTTGACGAGCGGAATTTCGAGCGCGGTGTCGGGAACGATCGTATTCGCGGAGATGCTGTCTTCGATCGCCTTGGCGTAGACGATCGGCTTCATCGACGAGCCGGGCTGCCGTAGCGCGGTGGTCGCGCGATCGAAGGGCGCGCGCTGGTAGTTCCGTCCACCGACGAGCGCGCGGACGTCGCCGGTGCGTGGATCCATCGCGACCGCCATCGCTTCCAGGTAATCGGTCTGGTTGCCCTTCGCGAGCGCTTGCGTGAGATGCTTGTAGCCCTTCTGCGCCTCGATCTTGTTCGTGCCATCGATCACGGCATCGACTGCCGCGCGCTGGAGTGCCGGATCGAGCGTCGTGTAGATCTTGTAGCCGCCGGTGGCCACCGGAATTCCTGCTCGCTCGGCCTGGTGGCGAACTTCGTCGACGAAGTAGCCCGCGGCGGCGGACATGCCGGCGTTCGGCGAGGTCACTAGCGGTTCGAGCTTCGTCTTGTCGGCGAGCGCCTGCGTGATGTACTGCTGATCCGCCATCATCTGGAGAATCAAGTCGCGGCGCTCTTTCGCGCGCTGAGGATGCGCGATCGGATCGTACATCGGCTGCGACTTCGGCAATCCCGCGAGCGTCGCGGCTTCGGCGAGCGTGAGACGCGACGCTGGATGTCCGAAGTAGTGACGCGATCCAGCCTCGACACCGAACCAGCCGCGCCCGAGGTTGATCTGGTTGAGGTACGCCTGGAGAATCGTGTCCTTCGGGTAGTGCCGCTCCATCTCTCGCGCCGCCGACTGTTCGTGCAGCTTCCGAGAGAAGCCCGCCGTGCCGCTGACCTCGCGCCGGTCGATGATGTCCGGGTGCATGTACCCCACGAGCTGCTGCGTGATCGTGCTCCCGCCGCCCCGATTCTCGTTGAGGATCTTGCCCTTGATCACACCGAGCACCGCGCGCGTGTCTACGCCGTTGTGCTCGTAGAAGCGCTGGTCCTCGACCGCGATGAACGCCTTCGGGACGTACCAGGGGATCGACTTCATCGGGACGCTCGTCCGCATCTCGCGCCCGATCTCGCCGATGAGCGACGAGTCGCGCGCGTAGACGAGCGTGGACTGGGCGAGCGGAATGATCTGCCACGCTTCGCCGGTCTTGGGCGTCGTGTCCTGAGCGCGCGCCGGCGAGACCAGCGCCGCGGCAGTCAGTCCAAGTGCGCCAAGCGCGGCGTATGTGAGGGTACGGACGCGCGAGGCGGCCGTCGGGGAAGGACGAGTCAACATCATGTGGCCATTATGTCTGTGCAGTTCCTATTACCCCGTAGAGACGGAATCTCGCCCACCTCGTTCTCGGCGCGCTACCTTTCGTCACCATGCCCCCGCTCGTCCACCTCGCCGTGGCTCAGATCAAGCCACGGAAAGGCGATTACCGCGGCAATCTCGAGCGGCTGAAAGCGGTCTTCGCCCAACTCGACCAGCTCAGACCTCGGCCGAACGTGCTCTGTTTGGCCGAGAGCGCGCTCACCGGATACTTCCTCGAGGGCGGCGTTCGCGACAGCGCGGTCACCGCCGGAACGCTCGCCGCGGATCTCGACGCCGTCTACCGAAGCGCCGTCACATCGCCCGGTCGGATCGATGTGACGCTCGGCTTCTACGAAGTATGGAACAACAAGCTGTACAACAGTGCGATGTACGTCACACTCGGCGCGGGCGAGCCGAAGATCGCGCACGTCCATCGGAAGGTCTTCCTTCCTACGTATGGGCTGTTCGACGAGGAGCGATTCGTCGAGAGGGGACGTGAGGTTCGGGCGTTCGACACGCCGTGGGGGCGGGCGGCTTTGCTCGTCTGCGAGGATGCGTGGCACAGCCTCACGGCGACGATCGCCGCGCTGGACGGGGCGCAGATCATCTTCGTCTGCGCGGCGGCGCCGGCTCGTGGAACTCAGCCCAAGGGTGACTCGGTTCCGGGTCCGGCCAGCGTCAGCCGCTGGGATCGGTTGATTCGAGACATCGCAGACGAGCACGGCGTGTTCGTCTCACTGTCGTGCCTGGTGGGAAGCGAGGGCGGAAAGGTCTTCCCGGGCGGATCGCTGGTGGCGGGACCCTCGGGCGACGTCCGGGCGCGCGCGCCGCTCTGGGACGAGTCGGTGCTGTCGGTCAGCGTGGATCTGTCGGATTGCACGCGCGCGCGCACCGACATGCCGCTCATCGCCGACCTCGAGACGATGGTGCCGCACCTCAAGCGGAACATCGACGACATTCTCGCCGGCACGGCTGGCACGCTCGAGTTCGATCCCGCGGCGAGCCGGCCGGACGATTCGGCGCGACACGATTCAACTGTGGCTGAGCCGCGGGAGCCAAGCGGGCGCCAAGAGCTTCCAGTCATCCAAGTGGGCGCGACGAGCCACGAGCCGCCCGCGCCGCTCGCGATCGACGCGGCGCTCACGGAGCAGTGGCTCGTCCACTTCATCCGCGACGAGATGGAGCGCCGCCAGTTCAAGCGCGCCGTCGTCGGCGTCTCGGGCGGCGTCGACTCGGCGGTAACGGCATATCTCGCGGCCCGCGCGCTCGGCCCAAAGAACGTGATCGGCGTGCGGATGCCGTATCGATCGTCGAGTCGCGAGAGCCTCGATCACGCGCAACTCGTCATCGACGCGCTCGGCATCGAATCGCGCACGATCGACATCACGCCGGCGGTCGACGGCTACCTGTGCCACGAACCCGACGCGGACGGCGGGCGCCGAGGGAACGTGATGGCGCGGATGCGCATGATCACGCTGTTCGATCTCGCGGCGAAGCACCACGCGATTCCGCTCGGCACGGGCAACAAAACCGAGCGGCTCTTCGGCTACTTCACGTGGCACGCCGACGATTCACCGCCGATCAATCCGCTCGGCGATCTGTTCAAGACCCAGGTGTGGGCGCTCGCCACGCATTTAGGCGTGCCGGACGTGATCGTCTCCAAGCCGCCGACGGCCGACTTGGTCGTCGGGCAGACCGACGAGGGGGACTTCGGCATCAGCTACAAGAAGGCGGACGAGATTCTGAATTGGCTGGTCGCGGGATTTCAGCCGGACGAGCTCGTCGCGCGCGGGTTCGACGCCAGAGAAGTGGAGATCGTTCGCCGGCGCGTGGCGAGTACGCACTGGAAGCGACGCCTGCCGACGGTGGCGATGCTCAGCCCCACGGCGATCGGCGAATCGTACCTGCGCCCCGTGGACTACTAGGCGACCTGCTGCTCCGCGCGGGCGAACGCGAGGCTCACGGCGCGTTTCGCACAACGTTTCAGCGCGCGGTGGACGGCGCGTGCGTGCGCGATGAAGTTGAGCCCTGCCCACGGATGGCGCGCGAAGAATTCAGTCGGCAACAGGTCGCCTTTCAGGCGATTGCACCGTGCGCATGCGAGGACCACGTTGCCGGGAGCGTTCGCGCCGCCGTGGGCCAGCGGATGGACGTGGTCGAGAGTCGCCGCGTCGAATTCGAGAAGTGATGCGCAGTAAACGCAGCGTCGGTCGCAGTCTCGCATGGCCGCGCGCTTGATGGCTCGCTTCTGGCGGCCGGCGGACACGTTCTTTCTCGGGCGCGAGCCGCGTGGTAGGCGCGGCAGGGACCCGTGGTCGACCTGCCCACGGCCGTGCCGTGCGGCGCTACTCGTCGCTGCCTGGTTCTTTCGACTCTGAGGACGACTCAGGGACGACCTCTCCATGCGCGCCTTCGCGCGGCTGCCACCCGTCGGCCTGTGACGTTGGCCCACGAACGTGGCTCCTGTCGGCGCGCTCCGAACTTGACCTCATAGGGCCTGACTCCTCGAACACCGGAATCGCAACGTTGCGGTCCATGGCGGCGGCGGTGACCGGATCGCGCAGGGCGGCGATGATGCGGGCGGCGTAGGCGTCGAGGATCGTCCGGTCGGGCATGGCCGACCCGCCGAACGGCAGCGGAATGTCGAATCCGTCGCCTTCGCGGCGCGGAATGATGTGAACGTGGTAGTGTGGCTCGTCCTGACCGGCCGCCGTCCCGCTGTTGACGACGATGTTCAGCGCCTCCGTGCCCGAGACCCGCCGAATGGCGGCCCCCAGATCGATCGTCAGCTTGAACAGGTGGAGCGCCAGGTCCCGCGGTATGTCCGCGACCGACTCGTAGTGGTCGCGCGGCACGACGAGCACGTGCCCGTTGTTCACGGGCTGCACGTCCATGAACGCGATCGCCCGTGAATCCTCATGGCAGATCGACACCTCAGCGGCGCCATGGATCATGTCACAAAACGTGCAATGGGGGAGCCTGCGCTTGATCATGATCATGCCTGTCTCGAGATGTGCCTGCTCGTCTCAACGCAGGTCGAGTGCCATCGCCGAGCACGTCCCTCGCGCGCCGCGCCGCGACTCTCCTAAAGCCACGCTGGAGCTTATTTTCCCTGCATGGCCACAACGACCAAAGCCGAGCGCAAGACCGCCGGATTGACGCGCGATCAGCTGGTGGACGCGTACCGCACCATGTACCTGTCGCGGCGACTCGACGACCGCGAGCTACAGCTCAAGCGCCAGAACAAGATCTTCTTCCAGATCTCGAGCGCGGGACACGAGGCCGTGATGACCGCCGCCGGACTGGTGTTCAAGCCGAGCTACGATTGGTTCTACCTCTACTATCGCGACCGCGCTCTTTGCCTCCAGCTCGGCATGACGCCGGAGGAGATGCTGCTGTCAGCGGTCGGGGCCGCGACCGATCCGAACTCCGGCGGCCGGCAGATGCCGAGCCACTGGGGACACAAGAAGCTCAACATCGTGTCCACCTCGTCGCCCACCGGAACACAGTTCCTGCAGGCGATCGGCTCCGCCGAAGCCGTGCTGCGGGCGAGCCAGCTCGGCATGAAGGACGGGTTCGAGACCGATGAAGTGGTGCTGTGCACCACCGGCGACGGCACGACGAGCGAAGGCGAGTTCTGGGAGTCGTTGAACGGCGCCTGCAATCTCAAACTGCCGGTCGTATACCTCGTCGAAGACAACGGCTACGCGATCTCCGTCCCGGTGGAGGTCAACACGGCCGGGGGAAGCATCTCGAAACTCGTGGCGTCGTTCCCAGGGTTGTACATCGAGGAAGTCGACGGATGCGACCTCGTGGAGAGCCATCAGGCGCTACAGCGCGCGGTCGACTATGCGCGGCAGCGCAAGGGACCGGCGCTCGTCCACGCGCACGTGATTCGTCCCTACTCGCACTCGCAGTCGGACGACGAGGTGATGTACCGGCCGCCGGAGGAGCGCGACGCGGACGCGGCGCGCGACCCGCTCACGACCTTCCCCGCCTGGCTCGTCGCGCAGGGACACGCCACCGAGGCGCAGCTCGAGAAGATCCGCGAGGAGACCGACGCGTTGGTGCTCGCGGCGACCGACGTGGCGCTCGCCGCCGAACAGCCCGGGCCGGAGACCGTCGAGCGCTTCGTCTATTCGCCCGACGTCGACCCGGCGAGCGAGCAGTTCGACACCGAGGACGATCCCCAGTTCTCGGGCAACGAGACGACGATGGTCGATCTCCTCAACGCCTGCATGCGGGACGAGATGCGGCGCGATGAGAAAATTCTCATCTTCGGCGAAGACGTCGCCGACGTGTCGCGCGAGAAGTACTTGGGCACGGTCAAGGGCAAGGGCGGCGTGTTCAAGGTCACGTGGGGACTCCAGAAGGAGTTCGGCGCCGCGCGCGTCTACAATTCCCCGCTGGCCGAAGCGACGATCGTCGGACGCGCCATCGGGTTGGCGATTCGCGGATTCAAGCCCGTCGTCGAGGTGCAGTTCTTCGACTACATCTGGCCGGCGTTCATGCAGATCCGCGACGAGATGGCGACGATGCGCTGGCGCTCGAACGGCGACTTCTCGGCTCCGGTCGTCATCCGCACGACGTACGGCGGCTACATCCGCGGCGCGGTCTACCACTCGCAGACGGGCGCGTCGCTCTTCACGCACACGCCCGGACTCCGCGTGGTGTGCCCGGCGACCGCGCTCGACGCCAACGGACTGCTCCGGACGGCCATCCGCTGCGACGACCCGGTGCTCTTCCTCGAGCACAAGCATCTCTATCGGCAGACGTACAACAAGGCGGCGTATCCCGGCGCGAACTTCATGATCCCCTTCGGCAAGGCGAAGGTCGTGCGCGAAGGAACCGACGTCACCATCGTGACCTACGGCGCGACGGTGCAGCGGTCGTTCGCGGCGGCCAACCAGCTCGCCGAGGAAGGGCTGTCGGTCGAGGTCATCGACCTGCGGACGCTGTCGCCGTGGGACCAGGACGCCGTCTACGAATCGGTGAAGAAGACGAACCGCGCGATCGTGGTCTACGAGGACTCACTGTCGTGGGGCTACGGGGCCGAGATCGCCGCGCGCATCGCCGACGACTGCTTCCCGTGGCTCGACGCGCCCGTCAAGCGGGTCGCGTCCACCGACACCTTCGTCGGCTACGCGCCGCGCCTCGAGGACGCGATCCTCCCGCAGGTCGACGACGTGAAGCGCGCCTGCGAGGAGATCGCCCGCTTCTAGCGTTCTCTAATTGCCTGACGGGAAGGGCGACGCGCCGCGCGTGTAGTCCGACGGCACGACGAACAGGCTGCCCGCCACCGGCGCCCGCTTGACGTTCGACATCTCCGATGTCATGTCGAGACCCACGTTGCCCGCGCCGGCGGCGTCCGAGGTCGTCGTCGCTCTGACGCGCACCGCCGAGCCGCTTATGTGTCGCGAGATGGAATCGATTCTCAGCGCCAGTTCCTTGAATTGCGGCAGGGCGCTCATGCTCTGCAGACCCCCGCCGACCTGGCCGGCTTGCTGCAGCGGACTCACGCCGAGCCCGGGAACCGTTGCCATCCAGTACTCGTTCGTCGCCTGGCTTTTCA
Source organism: uncultured Gemmatimonadaceae bacterium (assembly GCA_963757185.1). Classification (GTDB taxonomy): domain Bacteria; phylum Gemmatimonadota; class Gemmatimonadetes; order Gemmatimonadales; family Gemmatimonadaceae; genus JAQBQB01. The sequence goes on along the minus strand of CAVWQI010000008.1, from coordinate 412,673 downwards.
TCTGCTGGCTCACGCCCATGCCGTCCATCGTGATCGTGTAGCCGACGGTCTGCTTGTAGTGACGCGTCGGATAACCGGCGATCGTGTCGATGCCGGGAAGCGTGTCGAACTTGAGCGACATGTCGCCGAGCGTGATCGTCATGCCCATCGCTTGCATCTGCTCGAGCATCTTGTTGGGGAAGTCCAACGGAATGGGGACGAACTCCTTCTTGCTCGGACGGACCACCGTGATCCCCGTCGAATCGAAGAGCATGTAATCGCCCTTGTCGGCAAGCGGAGGGAGCGCGCCGTCGACGATGTCGATCCGCAAGTGCTTGCCGAGCGCGAAACCGTGCCCCGAATAGCCCGGGGCCATCCCGGCGAGCATTCCGCTCATCCCGCCGCTGACCGACATCGCGGTCTTCACGTCGAACTCGACGCCGGACTGCTGCGCCGCCATGGAAACCGGAGCAAGCGGCATCGCGATCGCCAGCAGCGTCGCAGAGACGCGGGTTCCGATACGGATGACTCGACTAATCATTGAGACTCTCCAATTACAATCACATTGAGGATTGCACGATACGACCGCCTACGACGGTCATCACGACGCTCGCGTCACGGATCGCGTCGGGGGCGATCCGCGTGAGGTCGCGGTCCAACATCACGAAATCCGCGAGCATCCCGCTCGCCAGCTTCCCCGTATCCAGTTCGGCGAACGACGCGTAAGCGGCGTCGCTCGTGTACGCGCGCAACGCCTCCTCCACCGCAATACGCTGTTCCGGGTGCCATCCGGCCGGATGCGCGCCGTCGAGCGTCCGGCGCGTCACCGCGGCGTAAATCCCCTCGAGCGGCGTCGGAGGAGCGACGAACCAGTCGCTCCCGAATGCCAGGCGCGCCCGCGCATCGAGCAGCGACCGGAACGCGTACGTCCATTTCGCCCGCTCGGCGCCGATGACGCGCTCGGCCCACCGCCCATCGTCGATCGCGTGATACGGCTGCATGCTCGCGATGACACCCAGCGCGGCGAAGCGCGGGATGTCGGGGGGCGAGAGATGTTGCGCGTGCTCGATGCGGAACCGGCGGTCCCTCGGACCGTTCTCGCGCGCGACCCGCTCGAAGATGTCGAGCTGGGTCCGGATCGCGCGGTCGCCGATCGCGTGAACGATCATGTGGAGCCCGGCGCGGTCGGCCCCCGACGTCCAGCGATAGAGATCGTCCGGCGTGTTCACGAAGAGTCCGCAGTCGTGCGGCGCGTCGTCGAACGGCTCCAGCATCGCGGCCGTGTGAGACCCGAGCGACCCGTCGACGAATCCCTTGAGCGCGCCGATTCTGAGCCATGCGTCGCCGGATCCGCGCGCGGCGACCGCGTCGCGCAGGCGCTCCCAGCTCGAAATCGGGACGGCCGCGTAGATGCGCGTGCGGAGCCGCGCCCCGTGGTGCGCTCTCTCGAATACGGCGAGATCGGCCCACGTCCCCATGTGGTGGACGGACGTAACTCCGCGCTCGCCGACGTATCGCATGGCGGCGTCGAGCGCGCGGTCCTCTTGTTCTTGGGAGCGAGCGGGGACCGCACGTGAGACAAGCGACTCGGCGTTGTCCTTGAAGATGCCCGTCGGCTCGCCGCGCTCATCGCGCACGATCGTCCCGCCCTCCACGTCGCTCGTCGCCTTCGTGACTCCGGCCGCCGCGAGCGCGGCGCCGTTCGCCAGCGACATGTGCCCGTCGAGCCGACGCACCCAGACGGGGTGCGCCGGCGTCGCCGCGTCGATCCAGTCGCGGCGAGGCAGTTCCCCTCCCCAGCGCTCGTGGTCCCAGTCGCCGTGCGTGATCCATGTGCCGGGTGGAATCGTCGCCGCGTACGCGGCGATGCGGTCGACGAACTCGCGCGGCGTCCTGGCGTCTCGCAACTGCACGGACGACAGGCCGAAGCCGCCCTCGAGGAAATGAATGTGCGAGTCGATGAAGCCGGGCACGATCATCATACCGTGCGCGTCGACGACGCGCGTCGCGGCCGAGGCGCGCTTCCGCATTTCCGCGCTCGACCCGATCCCGACCACGCGATCGACGGCGACGGCGAGTCCGTCGGCCCAAGGGCGGCGCGGATCTCCCGTCCAGATTCGGGCGTTGACGACGACGAGCGTCGTAGGGAGCGCGGGCGCGGGGCGCATCGCCTGTTCTTACCGAAAGGCGCCCGGTTGCGCAACGCGAGCGACGGCCGCGTTCGGTTCGCCCCACCAAGGTGGCGCTGCCGTCGCGTGGAACGCGACTCGTCACGCGACGCTCGCCATCCACTGGGCCCGTCGCCAGCATCAACTCGTGATGCAGCGCTCCTTGGCCCGCCACCTAGGCAGGGCACGGTCGGTTTCGGCGTGCGTTTTCGCCGCGTGCCTCTCGGCCGGCACGAGCGAGCCGCACCTCTCCGGCACCGGCACGCCGATCCTGTTCATCGGCAACAGCCTCACCTACGTCAACGACGTGCCGGGGATCGTTCAAGCGCTCGCCGCGTCGCGCGGCGATTCATTGGCCGTCGAGACGGTCGCGTTTCCCGACTTCGCCCTCATCGATCATTGGAACGAGGGGACGGGACACGGCACCGCGCGCGGCGAGGTCGCGAGCGGAAAATGGAAGTTCGTCGTCTTGCAACAGGGCCCGTCGTCGGTGTCCGTCAACCGCGACACGCTGCGCCTTTCGACCAAGCTGTTCGCTCCCGGAATCGCCCAATCCGGCGCCGTGCCGGCGCTCTTCTCGGTGTGGCCGACGAGCGATCGCATTCAGGATTTTCCCGCGTCCATTCAGTCGTACACGCTCGCCGCATCGGACGTCGGCGGCGTGTTGTTGCCGGTGGCGTCGGCGTGGCAGGCCGCCTGGCAACGCAGTCCCACGCTCGCGCTCTATTCCGACGGTCTCCACGCGTCGACCGCCGGATCGTACTTGTCGGCGCTCGCGATCTACGCCGTTCTGGTGCACAAGACGCCAATCGGCTTGCCCTCGTCGCTGACGCTGCGTTCCGGGTCGAGGATCGCGGTGGACTCGGCGACGGCCACAATCCTGCAAGCCGCAGCGGCCTCCGTGACCGGATGGTAGTTTCGCGGGAACCGCCTGATTGAAGGAGAGTCACCTGCGTCGCCTCCGCTCCAGCCTCATCCTGTTCTCCGCCTGGCTCGCGTTTTATCAGATCCAGGCCGCGATGGGTATCGCGCTCGCGCCGAAGAGCGGTTTCAGCCGAAGCGGTTGGATCGAGATCGACGCGAGCATCGCGCTGCTCTGGACCGTCCTCAGCGCGATCATCGCGGCGTGGCACCTTCGCGCGCGACGGCTGTCCGCGAACCTGTGGACGCTGATCGCGCTCCATTTGCCGCTGCTGTTGGCCGCCGCCTGGTTCGACGCCGCGCTCGCGCGCTGGCTGATCCCGATCTTGAATCCCGCGGCGCGAATGAGTCCGATGTGGAGCCTGATCTCCTCGTACGCGGACTTCGACCTCGTGAGTTACGCCGCGGTCGTCGCCGTCGTCGAGGCGCTCATCGTCCGCCGCGCACTCGCCGACCGGCAGCGGCAGACGATGCGGCTCGAGCACTCGCTCACCCGCGCGCGGCTGGACTATCTCGAGGCGCAACTCCAGCCGCACTTTCTCTTCAATTCGTTGGGCGCTGTGTCGGAACTCGCGTACGACGCACCGCCGACGGCTTCGCTCGTGCTGCAGCAGTTGTCGGCCGTTTTTCGAACCGCTCTCGCCCAGCGCGCCGACGAGGTCACGCTTGGCGAGGAGCTGATCGCGCTCGAACCGTATCTCGACATTCAGCGCGTGCGATTCGCCGACTGGCTCACGATCGAGTACGACATCGAGGATCCGGCGGTGGACTGCCTCGTCCCGCGGTTCGTCTTGCAGCCGCTGGTGGAAAACGCCATCCGTCACGGGCTTGCCGGGCGCAGCGCCGCCGGCACGATCCGGATCCGGGCCGCCGTGGAGAACGACGAGCTCGTGCTGCGAGTGTCCGACGACGGCGTGGGGCTCGCCCGCGCTGCGCGCCCCGGGCGCGGGATCGGCCTCGCCAACGTGCGCGAACGACTTTCGATCCTCTACGGCGACGACCGGCTGCGTCTTCTCGACGGACCGAGCGGAGTAACAGCCGAGGTTCGCGTGCCCCACGCGCGTCGGAAGCCGGCGAGCGCCGATGGGGTGGAGGCGGACGCGCGTCGGGACTCCGAGTCGGGAGCGCCGTCGTCGCCGCGGATTCCGAGAATTCTCACTCATCCCGCCGCCAGACTCGCGCTCATCTGGAGCGTATGCGCCGGGATTTGGATTCAACAGAGCTACATCTATCTCCTCGTGCGCCACCGGCTCGACCAGACGACATGGCGGTCGCTCGTGGGCTTCGACCTGACGAACGCGTTCCTGTGGGCGCTGCTCACGCCGCTGGTACTGCGCGGTGTGCGGCGATTTCCGGTGCGGCAGCCGCGCGCCTGGCTGCGCATGCTGGCTCTCGCCGCGGCGGGCTTGGTCGTCACCGTCGTGCACATCGAGCTTCTTCGGCTGCTGACAAGGCAGTCCGCGCCGCTCTGGTCGTCGACTTTCCTGTCGAATCTGATCGTCGACCTCGGCATCTTCGGCGTGCTCGTCGTGATCGCGCATCACGCCGTTCTCGCGGAGTGGCTGCGAGAGCGCGAGGCCGACACGTCGGCGCTCGAGCACGAGCTCGCGGTCGCCAACGACCGGTCCGCCGAACTGCGGCGCATTCCACCGATCCTCCTGCAGTCGCTCGACGGCATCGCCGCGACGGTGCGGCACGACCCGGCCACCACCGAGCGGCAACTCGCGCGACTCGCCGACTACCTGCGCGTCGCGCTCGAGTGCGCGGATCCGCAGGGTGTCACGCACGACCGCCGGCGCCGCCTCGACGCGGCGGCGGCCGCGCTGCGCGACAGCGGCGCTTACGCACCTGAACTCACACGGACGGCCTGAGATGCTCACCGCCATTGTAGCCGACGACGAAGCCGTTGCCCGCCGGCGCGTCGTCCGCCTGGCAGAGGAAACCGGCGAGGTCGAAGTCGTCGCCGCGTGCGCCGGCGGACGCGAAACGGTCGAGCAGGTGACCGCGCTCCAGCCGCAGCTGCTCTTTCTCGACGTCCAGATGCCTGACCTCGACGCGTTCGGCGTCCTCGAGGCGATCGCCGGGCAGGCGTCGCCGGCGATCGTGTTCGTCACCGCGTTCGACCGCTACGCCCTTCGCGCGTTCGAGGTGCAGGCGGTCGACTACCTGCTCAAGCCGTTCGATACGGATCGTTTTCGCGAGGCGTTCGCGCGCGCCAAGTCGCGCGTGTCAGCGGGGCAGCCCAAGCGCGACGAGGAGCGCATTCGCGCGCTGATCGCCGAATACGTCGCGGCGCTCCAGACAAACGGTCCCAGCTACCTCGACCGGGTGGCGATCAAGGTCGACGGGACGCTGCGCGTCGTCCGCACGGCGGACGTCGACTACTGGGAGACCGACGGCAACTACGTCCGGCTCCACGTCGGACCGGCCGACCATCTGCTTCGATCGACGTCAACCGCAATGGAAGGGCAGCTCGATCCCGCGCTCTTCATCCGGATTCACCGGCGCTACATCGTGAACGTCGACCGCATCGTCGAGGTGCAGCCGTGGTTCGCCGGCGACGCGATCGCGGTCCTGCGCACCGGCGCCAAGCTGCGCGTGTCACGCACCTACCGGGAGCGTCTGCACACGCGCCTCGGCGCGCGCCCCGAGACCAACGGCGAGAACGCGACGTCCTGATTCGCTGCGGACCGCGCGCGCCGCCCGTGGTAGCTTTCGCGCGACATGGTCCCGGTGAACATCTGGTTCTGGGTCGGCTTCATCGCGTTCGTGCTCGTCATGCTCGCGCTCGATCTCGGCGTGTTTCATCGGCACGCGCACGAGGTCCGCGCGAAAGAGGCGGGCATCTGGACCGGCGTGTGGGTCGGCCTCGCCCTCGCGTTCGCGGCCGGGCTGCACTTCGTCGTCGGCCGGCATTCCGCCCTCACCTTCCTCACCGGCTACGTCATCGAGGAAGCGCTGAGCGCCGACAACATCTTCGTGATGGTGTTGATCTTCGAGTACTTCCGGGTGCCGAGGAGTTCGCAGCACCGCGTCCTGTTCTACGGAATCCTCGGCGCGCTCGTCATGCGCGGCGCGTTCATCGCCGCGGGCTCGGTGCTGATCACGCGCTTTCACTGGGTGCTCTACATCTTCGGCGGGCTGCTCGTCGTCACCGGCATCCGCATGGCGGTGCGCCGGGACGAGGCGTTCGATGGCGAAAAGAGCCGCCTCGTGCGCGGGTTACGGAGAGTGCTCCCGCTTTCGCCGCGGTACCACGACGCGAGCTTTACCATCATCGAGAACGGCCGTCGCTTCGCGACGCCCCTTCTGCTCGTCCTGATTCTCGTCGAGGCCACCGACCTCGTGTTCGCTATCGACTCGATTCCCGCCATCTTCGGCGTGACGACCGATCCCTTCATCGTCTACACGTCGAACATCTTCGCCGTGATGGGGCTCCGCTCGCTCTACTTCCTGCTCGCGGCCGTCGTCGACCGCTTCCACCTGCTGAAGTACGGTCTGGCGCTGATCCTCACGTTCGTCGGATTCAAGATGCTCACCGAGAGGTGGCTCGACATCGACATCGCGCTGTCGCTCGTGATCATCATCTCGGTGCTGGCAATCTCCATCATCGCGTCCCTCGTGTGGGCCAAGGACCGCGAGCAGGAGTCGCGCTGAGCCTCAGCCGCCGGACCGGCGTTCGAGCGCGTCGCGCACGTCGAGCAGGATCTCGAAATAGAGCTGCTCGCGCCGATAGCTGAAATCGAGCGCCGCCATCTGCGAATCGTCACCGGTGACCTTGGCGCGGTCGAACGCCTCTTTGTACATCTCGTCGAGGTTTTCCAGAATGCGTTCGCGGGAACGTGACATACCGATCTTCTCGAGGGCTTGAAGAGTCAAACGTGGAGGCGAGTCATCGGGGCGCTGCTTCGGATCCGTCTCGATCTGCTCGAGCAGGTAGCGGCGCGCTCGATCCATGAGCATGCGCCGCGTGCTGGGAAGGTTGTCCATTGAGGCGGGAGCGGAATCCGGAGACGCGAGCGAGTCAAGCTAGTGTCGCCGTCGCGGCGCTGCAACGCATCAGCCGCTAAGACGATGGAACACCGCTTCCTCGACGACGCGGCCATCCCGAAGATGTTCGACGACGATCCGCTCGAGCAGCTCGGGCGTGACACCCGCGTACCAGACGCCCTCCGGATAGACGACGACGATCGGGCCGCCCGCGCAGACGCCGAGGCACGGCGTTTCCCCTCGCTTCACGCGACGGGGACCGAACAGGAGGCCTTCGCGCTGGAGAAGAGCCGGCAACAGCTCGTACAAGGCCCGTCCGCGCGAATCCGGAGTGCAAAATGCGCCCACGCAGATCAGCACGTGGCGCGAATATGGGTCCATGCGCGGCTGGGGAACGTTTTTGGGCATGTCCCTGAAGGTACAGCGCAGTAACTTACCGCCCCGATGCCCGACTCCACCCGCATCGCCGACCTGTCGGTCCTTTATTCGCGACCACCGCATGCGCACCGGCGGGCCGTGTTGTTCATCCACGGCTATTTCGCCAACGCCTCGGTGTTCGCGGAGTGGGTGCCGTTCTTCGCCGCGCGCGGCATGCCGGCGTACGCGGTCAACCTGCGCGGGCGCGAGGGGAGCGGCTCGAACGTCGATCTCGGGCGCACGTCGATAACCGACTTCGTCGCCGACGCCGCGGCCGTGGCCCGCCACCTGGACAAGCCGATCGTCATCGGCCACTCGATGGGCGGGCTCATTGCGCAGTGCCTCGCCGAGCGCGGGCTCGCCCAGGGCATCGGCATGCTCGCGCCGATCCCGCCGAAGGGAATTCGGTTCATGACGTTCAAGATGGTCATGCGCCAGCTGAAGTACCTGCCGGCCATCTACGGATCCGGCGTCGTCGCGCCCACGCTCGACGACTTGAAGGAAATCGTTCTCAACCACATTCCCGAGTCCCAGCAGGCCGAGGTCATCGCCACGTTCATCCCCGACAGCGGCCGCGCGGCGAAAGAGATGTCGATCAGCGGCGTACCGGTGGACCAGCGGCGCGTTCGGGCCCCGGCGCTCGTTGTGGCGGCCGACGACGACCAATTCGTGCCGCTGGAGACCTGCCGCCAGATCGCGGTCCTCTACCACGCATCGATGCAGACTGTCCTCGGCCACGGCCACATGATGCCGCTCGAGCCCGGATGGCAGTCCATCGCCGACACCGTCGCGCGCTGGGCAGTTTCACTCTGAGCGCGGGGGAACGCGCCGTCCGGTGGGGGATATGTTTCGCGTATTACCGCGCCCCGCTCTCGACGACAGGGACGCACCGCGCAGGAGGAAACCCCATGAACACCGCCACCGCGACTACCGACGACGGCTCGATCGCCGCCAAGGGCTACGACCATCCCGACGCTCTGGTCAGTACGGAATGGCTCGCGCAGCATCTGAGCGACCCGGGCACCCGCATCGTCGAAAGCGACGAGGACGTGCTGCTCTACGACACGGGCCACATCCCCGGGGCGATCAAGATCGACTGGCACGCCGATCTGAACGACCCGCTCGTCCGCGACTACATCGGCGCGCGGCAGTTCGAGGAGCTTCTCCGCGCCCACGGCATCGACCAGACGACGACCGTGATCTTCTACGGCGACAAGAACAACTGGTGGGCCGCGTACGCGCTCTGGGTGTTCCACCTCTTTGGCTTCACCAATACGAAGATTCTCGATGGCGGACGGGTGAAGTGGGAAAAAGAGGGCCGCCCGATGACGACCGACGCGTCGGCGGCGCGGACGCGCTCGTCCTATTCGGCGGGCCGCCGTGATGACGCGCCGATTCGTGCGTTCAGGAGCGACGTCGAGGTACACCTCACTTCGTCGGGCAAGCTCGTCGATGTTCGATCGCCGGACGAGTACACCGGCAAGAAGCTGCACATGGCGGAGTATCCCCAGGAGGGAGCGCTGCGCGGCGGTCATATACCGGGCGCGAAGAGCGTTCCGTGGGCCCGCGCCGCGAACGCCGACGGCACGTTCAAGTCCGCCGCCGAGCTGCGCGCCATCTATCAGGACGAGCAGGGACTGTCGCCGGCCGACGACGTGATCGCGTACTGCCGCATCGGCGAGCGGTCCAGCCACACCTGGTTCGTGCTTCGCTACCTGCTCGGCTACGAGAAGGTTCGAAACTACGACGGCAGCTGGACGGAGTGGGGCAACGCCGTTCGCGCGCCGATCGAACGATAAGGATTCTCACAACCATGTCCGCGGCCTCTCCGGAACCAACTGGCGCGAGCTCGTCGATCGGCGACATGCCGACGAGCACGGGGTCGACCGCGCCCGTCATCACGCGCAGCGAAGCGACGTGGCGCGGCGACCGGTCGTTCGACGCCGGGCCCGCGGGACGGACACACCTCATCGACGGCGGCGCCAAGCGCGCACCCGGCCCCGTCGAGACGCTGCTCAACGCGATCGCGACCTGCTCGAGCCTCGACGTCATCGACATCATCGCCAAGCGCAGAACGCCGGTCGAGCGACTCTCGGTGAAGATCACCGCGCACCGGCGGCCCGACTATCCGCGCCGGATCATGCGGCTCGAGATGGAATTCGTGATCGACGGCGCCGAGATCGAGGCCGAGCACGCGGAACGGGCGATTCACCTGTCATTCGAGCGCTATTGCTCGGTCGCCGGATCGCTCGGGTCCGACATCGTCGCCGAAACGCGCCTCACGCTCAACGGCGTGAGTGGCGATCCCGTTCAACAGCACGTCTGGAAGCCCATCGCGGGCTAATTCCGCGCGCTAATTCCGCCGGCGCGACACCTCAGGCGATTCGACGCTGATCGATGGGCGACGTCGACGACCCGAAGCCCGCGTCGTGAGCGTACGTCATGAGCTGCTCCTGCATCAGCCGGCGCCCGCGGAAAAGACGCGAGCGAACCGTCCCGATGGGCACGCGAAGAATCTCCGCGGCGGCCTCGTAGGACTGATCCTCGACGTCCACGATGACGAGCGTCGAGCGGAATGGTTCGGGAACGGTCGCCAGCGCGGCGGCGATCGCCGGCGCGAGATCCAGCCGCGAGAAGATGCTCTCCACGCTGTCGCGCGAACCTTCGTTGTGGAGCGAGCCGATGAGGGCGAGATCGAGCTCGCCAGACTCCAGCTCCACCATGGGCCGCGCCCGCTCGCGCGAGCGGAGAAACACGTTTCGGCAGATGGTGAACAGCCAGCGCCGGCAGTCGCTCCCGGGCAGGTACGTGTGCCACGACCTGAATGCGCGGAGAAAAGTGTCCTGAACCACGTCGTCGGCATCGGACTCGTCGCGCGTGAGGGAGAGCGCGAAACGGTAGACGTCGTCGATCCACGGAATCGCTTCCCGCTCGAACGTGACGGTCTGTTCCAAAGGCACTCGCTGAGTGTATTGCACGCTAGTCATCAGTTGACGTGTAAAGTATATGGGCAAGACACCGGCGGCGCGAGATCCCCCTACGGCGGTGCTCGATGCTCCTACTAACCCATCGGGAGCCATTGTGGTCATATTTGGTCGCCTGAGAACGCTCCCCAGACGACTTAACACGGAAATCCACCGGTTAACGTGAACGAGCTCGAGAAATCCAACGGAGAGGCGACCTCCGGCCTCCAATGGGCTATGTCGCGCGCCGGACTCGGCATCTGCACCGTTTCGAGGCACGGCCAAGTCCTTTCGTCGAGCGACGGAGCCGCCAGAATGCTCGGCTATGGAGACGCGGACGCCACCGTCGGACTCGATCTGGCCGGCAAGGTCTTCCTCGACGCGGACGAGTTCGCGGCGATGCGAGCCGCCGCCGACGCCGCGAATCCCGAGTGGATCGAAACGCGGTGGAAGCGGCGCGACGGGAGCCTCATCGTTGTTCGTCTTGCGGTCCGTACCGTTTCGAACGATCGCGGAGAAGGCCGCCTCGAGATCCTCGCCGAGGACGTCACCGAGCGCCGGCGCCAGGACGAGTTGGTGCGTCGCAGCGAACGCATGGCGTCGCTCGGCGCGGTGCTCGCCGGAGCGGCGCACGAGCTGAACAACCCGCTCGCCGCAATAATGGGGTTCTCGCAACTGCTCCTTCGCAGGCGTTGGCCACTCGAGGATCGCACCGCCCTCGAGGCGATTCACCACGAAGCGCTGCGCTCGGCGACGATCGTGAAGGACCTCCTCGCGCTGGCTCGGCGACGGGGGATCGAACGGCGTGCTCCGGCCGACGTCAACGAGTTGGTCGCGTACATCGTGCGGACGCGGCGCTACGCGCTAGAGACCGCGGGGATCGTCTGCGAGCTCGAGCTAGGGCCGATGCCGCCGGTGCGCGGCGACCGCACGCAGCTCGAGCAAGTGATTTTGAATTTGCTGAACAACGCGGAGCAGGCGCTCCGCCCGCGCGTCGACGGTCACCGCTCGACGTCGCAAGGCGGAGGCCGCATCCTGATCCGTACCAGGCACGAGGAGCCGGACGTCGTCGTCGAAGTGGAGGACAATGGCCCGGGCGTGCCCGACGACGTTCGATCCGACATCTGGGATCCGTTCTGGACGTCGAAGGAGGAGGGCGAGGGGACGGGCCTCGGGCTGACCGTCGTTCACACCATCGTGGTCGACCACGGCGGATCCGTGGCACTGGAGCGAGGCGCGCTTGGCGGCGCACGGTTCGTGATACGCTTGCCGAGGGTGGCCGCCACGGAGCAACCGGCGGCGCCGTCGCGCGCATCGCGGCCGCTCGACGTTCTGGTGGTCGACCCGCGCGCGGCCGACCTGCCGTTCGTCGAGCGTTTCCTCGCGTCGCGCGGCCACGCCGTGATCAACGCGGCCACCGGCGAAGCGGCGCTGCGCCTCGCATCGCAGAGCCGGTTCGACGCCGTCGTATGCGATGCCGACCTGGCGGTCGCCGGCGGCGTGCCGATCGTGGACGAGTTGCGCGCGTCGTCCGGATGCGCGCACGCGCGCTTCGTGCTTTCGGCCGAGCGTTCGCCCTCGGCAATGGACGACGGCGTCGCCTACGTCGTGCGTCCGTACGACGTCGATGAACTGCGTCGTCTCATCGAAGGTTGATTGAGCGGGCGTCGCCTTTTCCCGATGCCCGTCTCCACAGCTGACGCCGACGGCGGCGCCCGTGCGCGCGTCATCGGGGCATTCGCCACCGTCTACGTCGTCTGGGGTTCGACATACCTCGCCATTCGATACGCCGTCGCGAGCATGCCGCCCTTCCTCATGGCGGGAAGCCGCTTCGCGATTTCGGGGGCGATTCTGTACGCGTGGGCGCGCTTCCGCGGCGTGGCAAAACCCACAGCGGCCGAGTGGCGAACGGCGGCGATCACCGGGTTTCTCCTGATCTGCATCGGGAATGGATCGGTGGCGTGGGCCGAGCGCCGCGTGCCGTCGGGGCTCGCCGCGCTGCTCGTCGCCGTCGTCCCGCTATGGATGGTTCTGCTCGACTGGATTCGTCCCGGCGGCGCGCGACCGCGGGCCGCCGTCGTCGCCGGTGTGATCGTCGGCCTCGTCGGCCTCGCGGTCCTCGTCGGTCGCGACTCGCTCACGGGCCATGGCGGCGTCGACGCGCTCGGCGCGGGCGTGCTCGTGGCGGCGTCGATGAGCTGGGCGATCGGCTCGGTGTACAACCGGCACGGCGCCCGGCCCGATTCCGCCGCGATGTCCACGGCGCTGCAGATGCTCGGCGGAAGCGTTTCGCTGCTGGCGCTCGGATTCGCGTTCGGCGAAATGAGCGACGTCCACATGGCGTCGATCGCGCTCGCGTCGTGGTTCGGCTGGGTCTACCTCGTGACGTTCGGCGCCCTGCTCGGCTTCACCGCATACATCTACTTGTTGCGGCACGTGAGCGCGGCGAAAGCGTCGACCTATGCCTACGTCAACCCGATCGTCGCCGTGATTCTCGGCTGGGCGGTGGCCGGTGAAGCCGTCACGCCGCGGACCGTGCTCGCGGCGGCGATCATTCTCGGCGGCGTGGCGATGATCACCATCGCCCGCGCTCGGCGCGCTACGGTTCCCGCCGAATAGCGGATTGCTGGCGGGGATCGGTTTGGCGCTTGATGACGCGCACGGCCATCAGGCCGCGGTCGGCGCGGTCGATGATCTGCATCAGCGATTCCCCCGATTCCCGTGTCGCCCAGCCGAGTGAGAACGGGACGGGCGCGCGCTCGAGCGCCTCGATGCGCAGCCGGTCGGCGACGAGCTTCGTGGAGTCGGCGTCGCGCCCGTGCAGCAGGATGACGAACTCGTCGCCGCCGATGCGGACCACGGCCTCCTCGGCGCGAACGTAGCGCATGAGAAAACGCGCCATGCGGCGGAGCACTTCGTCGCCTTCCCGATGCCCCCACTGGTCGTTGTACTGCTTGAAGTGGTCGACGTCGACGAATACGCAGCCGCACTTGGCGGAGGGATCGCGCGTCAGCTCGGCGTCGATCCCGGCGAGGCAACGACGGTTGAGCGCGCCGGTGAGCGCGTCGTGCGTGCTCATTTCCAGCAGCGACGCTTCGAGCGCCTTCCGGGTCGTGATGTCGATGAGGATTCCGTGAATGAACGCCTCACCCGTGTCCGGGTCGCGGACGAGGTTGCAGCTGTCGAGAACCGTTCGGGTCTGTCCATCCGGGCGGCGAATCGCGATCTCGAATTCGCGTACGGACCCGTCGGTCTCGAGCAGGCGGACCTGTTCCTTGCGGCGCTCGGGGTCGGCGTAGAGCGCGATCGCGCCGCCGTGTCCCAACTCCGTCACCGACGCGACACCGGCGATTTCGAGGAACGCTTGATTGGCGTCCAGCACTTCACCGTCGCGCGTGGTGATGTAGATGCCTTCCCGAATGTTCCTGGCGAACTCGCGCAGGCTCTCGGGATCGCTCAGGCTGCGAAAGCGCGTGGACCCCAACGGCGGGGCCGATCCTGATTGATTCATTTCGACGGTTCCAGCCGCCCGGGCACTGACCCCGTTCAGCGGCTGCAAGGAGGGAACAACCATTCCAACACGGACGATCGCGGGCGCCAGGCGCAATCAACCCTACGGTCGTCCGGCCGAGTCCGATTCAATCTATGAGTCGGGCCGGCAGAATGCCCCGATCGCCGAACTTGGCCCGGACCCTATCGACGGTCCTCGCGAGGACTCGATCGCGGTTCGTCTCCGCCACGCGCTCCTCGGCAAGCTCGAAGAGCGTCATCTGGTCCGCGGTCGAGTCGGTGGTCAGCGACGAAAGCGCGACGCCTAGCAGCCGAGCGGGAACCCGTCGCTTCTCTCGCAGCTTGGCCAACAGCTGGCGGCCAACTTCGAGAATCACCCGGTCGGAGATCACCGGGGCGTCCAGGGTGCGGCTCGCCGACCGAGTCTTGAAATCGAAGTCGCGAAGGCGGACGGTGACAGTGCGCGCCGTGAGGCCGTCGGCCCGGAGATCGGACGCGGCCCGCGTGGTCAGCGCCAGCAGTTCCCGTCCGAGCTCGTCGTCGCTCTCGATGTCGGCGGCGAAGGTTTCGTCGCGGCTGATGCTCTTGGCGTCGCCGTGCGATTCCACTTCCCGTGCGTCTACGCCGCGCACTCGCGCGTACAACCACTCTGCCTCTCGTTGGCTGAGCCACTGGGCGAGCGTCGCGACGTCGTAGGGCAGCACGTCGGTCACCCGCCGCATGCCGAGCTTCGCGAGTCGTTCCTGAAAGCGCGGACCGACGAGCGGAATGTCCGCCAGATCGAACGTGTCGAGGAAACGTTGTTCGTCTCCCGGCTCGACGACGTGAACTCCGGTCGCGGTCGTCCCCGGTTTGGGCTTGGCGCGTTCGACGGCGAGCTTGGCGACGAGCTTGGACGTTCCGCCGCCGATCGACACGGACAGCGTAGTGGCCGCGGTGACCGCCTCGCGAATCCGGCGCGCGGTCGCCGTGAGCGGCTCGTGACCGTAAACTCCTTCCGTGCCGCCCATGTCGAGGTACCACTCGTCGATGCTCGCGCTTTCCACCGCCGGCGAGAACCTCTCGAGCACGGCGCGAATCTCCCGGCTCCTTTCCGAACACGCGCGCCGGGGAATCGGCACGCACGTCGCTTGGGGACACAATCGCAGCGCGCGAGAGATGGGCATCGCCGACCGCACGCCGAACCTTCTCGCTTCGTACGACGCGGAGCAGACGACGCCGCGGCTCTCGCGCGTTCCGCCGACGATGAGGAACTTGGCTCTCCCGGCGCCGTCGGGGTCGACCATCCTCGCCACGGCGCAGTAGAACGCGTCCGCGTCGGCGAGGAGGATCCGGCGGGCTGACGCGGACGCGGTCGTCATCGGACGTGCAGATCCTGCACGAAGCGAGAGTCCTCATCGTACCGCGTGACGCCGAGCGTACGCGCCATGATCTCGCCGACGACGCCCGCGACGTGGTCGCGATACTCGTCGTCGGCCATACCGTCGCTGGGCTCCGTGTTTTCGACGATGAAGTCGATCACCTCGCCCGGCGTCTGGAGCATCTCACCGTCGGAGTCCGCCGTTACGCCGAATTCCTCCTCGACGGCCGCAAAGAATTCTTTGAGGGCCCAACTCATGTGGCCGGCGACCGGTAGATGAGCATCATGCTCAGTGAATGTCGTCGGCGCCGGAAAGAGGAGCAACGGCATCCCAATATTCGGTTCCTTACCCCTCCCGCGGGCGTCTGTATATTGCTTTCCACATGACTTCGACGCGGAAGCCACCGGCGCGCGGTTTGTTGGATGTCGACGCGACGGCGCTCCCTCCCGGGAGCGCGGCCGACGCGCCGCACGGCTCGCGGCCCGAGCAGGTGTACGTGCGCCTGCGCGATCTCATCGTACAGGGTCTTGCTCGCGCCCGGCAGCCGCATCGTGGAGACTGAGATCGCGACGCGTCTCGGGGTGAGCCGGACGCCCGTCCGCGAGGCGCTCCAGCGGTTGCAGCAGGAAGGCTACGTCATGGGGTCGCCGGGCGCGCAGCAGTCGCGCCTCACCGTAGCCCCACTCACGCGCGACGACGTTTACGAATTGCTAAACATCGTCGGGGCGCTCGAGGGAATCGGTGCGCGCGGTGGAGCGTCGCTGCCGATCGCCGATCGTCGCGTGCTCGTTCGCGACCTCCGCGGGCTCAACGCCGAATTCCAGCGCGCGGGCAAGGCAACGCCGATCGATCACGGCAGCCTGTACGACGCGGACCAGCGGCTCCATCGGCGAATCGTCGAGGCGTGCGCCGGGCCGAGGCTGCTCGCTCTGCACGACGCGGTCAAGCCGCAGGCCGAGCGCTACATCCGCATGTACATCAGCATGCTCACCAGCGACATCCGCACCTCGGTGTACGAGCACGACATCATGATCGCGGCGATCGACGAAGGCCGCGCCGACGATGCCGAGCTCGCCGTTCAAGTGAATTGGCGCCACGCCGCCGACCGGCTGAGCAAGGTGATCGCCGTCGCGGGTGAACGAGGGTCCTGGTAGTAGCGCGCGTCGCGCTCAGCCAGCCTCGAGCTCCTCCAACAATCGCAGGTAGCTGTCGTAGCGGGCGTCGGACACGGTGCCGGCGGCTACGGCCGCGCGTACGGCGCACTCAGGCTCGGCGACGTGACGGCAGTCGGCGTAGCGGCACTCGGTGCTCAGCGCGCGGATTTCGGGAAAGCACCGGTCGAGGTGTTCGGGCGGAAGCGCCCACAAGCCGACCTCGCGAAGTCCGGGCGTGTCGATGACGAAGCCGACGCCGCCGGGCAGCGGCAGCATCAGCGCGCCGACCGTCGTGTGACGGCCCTTGTTCACCGATTCGCTGATCGCCCCCACGCGAAGGCCCGAGCCCGGAAAAAGCGCGTTGAGAAGCGAAGACTTCCCCACTCCGGAGGGCCCCGTGATGACCGACCGGCGGTCGGTGAACGAGGCGTGCAAGTCGGCCAGGCCCGCGCCGCTCTTCACGCTGGTGTAGTGAACCGGGTACCCCGCGTTCTCGTACGCGCGGAATCGCTCGCGCGCTTCGTCGGCGTCGGCGAGATCGACCTTGTTGACGATGATGCGCGCCGGCAGATCGTTGCCTTCGGCGATGACGAGGAACCGGTCCAGCATCCGGACGTGCGGCTCGGGCTTCACGAGGGCGAACATGATCACGACCTGGTCGACGTTGGCCGCGACAATGCGCTCGCCCTGTGCCCCGCCCGGCGCGCGTCGCGCCAACGCGGAACGGCGAGGAAGGATCTCGGCGATCGCCCAATCGCTGCCGTGGTCCGACGCCTCGAGAAGCACGTCGTCACCGACGGCAAGCTTCAGAGACTCGGCGGCCGAGGCCACGGTGTCGCGTCGGAGCGAACCGTCTCGACGGCGGCCGGCGTTGGATTTCTTCAGCCGCCCGCGCAACGAGGCTTCGACCGTTTCTCCGGCGTCGGTTCGCACGCGCCACACGCCGCCCGTCCCTTCGAGCACCACCCCGTGGTCCGGCGGGCGATCGGTCACGCGCGCTCGTCTCCGCCTTCGTCGCGCATCGCGTCCCACCATCGGCGCGGCGTTTCCGTGCCGCGGCGTTCGGCGATCAATCGATCGAGCAGTGCTTTCACATCGTCGAGCGGCGTGAGTCCAAGCGAATCGCGCGCGTCCTGCTCGGTCGCCCCGGACGCCAGGTAGTCGCTCTCGACGTGGCCTTCAGGCGTCTGTGCGCCGATGCGCGCCCACTTGACGAAGAGAAAGAACGCGCCCCACTCCGTGCCGGTGGGCTCGGCCATGATTTCGACACTGTAGGAGAATCCGTCGCTGCCCTCGAACGCGGCGGGACGGTCGTGGACGGCGGCGTATCCGCCGATGGTGGATTCGTCGCCCTTGCTGTGATCGGGGGGCCGATACCGCGCGTGCGACATCATCATTTCCGTCCGCCTCGCCCGAATGCCTCGCGGATCACGTTGCCCGTGATGAACGCGACGTTCGCCGGCCGCTCCGCCAGCCGGCGCATGAGGTACGGATACCATTGCGTGCCGAACGGCACGTATACGCGCATTCGGTATCCGTCGCGCACGAGCTGCTCCTGCAGGTCGCGGCGAATCCCGTATAGCATCTGAAACTCGAATCGCGAGCGGTCGATCTGCTGCTCGTCGACATACCGCTTGGCGTCGTCGATGATCCGGGGGTCGTGCGTCGCGATGCCCGGATAGTTCCCCTTGTCCAGCAGCATGCGCATGCATAGGACATAGTTCCGGTCAACCTCTTCCTTTTCGGGAAACGCCACGGACGCCGGCTCCTTGTACGCCCCCTTGCACAGGCGCACGCGGCAACCGAGCTGCACGGCGCGTTCCACGTCCGACCGCGTCCGGTACAGGTAGCTCTGGAGCACGATCCCGACGTGATCCTTGTAGGCCGGATAGAGGCGATCCGCGAACAGATTGAGCGTGCGCTCCGTGTAGGCGCTCCCTTCCATGTCGAGCCGCACGAACGTGGAGAGTTCGCGAGCGCGGTCGAGGACGTCGTGCATCACCGAGATGCACAGCTCCTCCGAGATGTCGAGCCCCATCGCCGTGAGCTTGAGCGACACGTTCGCGTCCAACTTCTTCTGGTGGATGCGGTCGAGGACGCTGAGATACTGGGCACCGGCGGCGCGCGCCTCACGCTCGTTCGTCACGCTTTCGCCGAGCAAGTCGAGCGACGCCGTGATTCCCTTGGCGTTGAGAGCGGCTACGGCGGCAACGGCCTCTTCCAGCGTCTCCCCAGCCACGAACCGTTTGGCAAACCGTTTCGCCAACCGGTTGTTGCGAACGAAGCGGAAGACCCGCGGCCGGTTGGAGAGGTACAGCAGGGTGGAACGGAGCATCAGTCGCGCGGCGCGCGGGACTTGAGCGTCGCCGGCTTCGTGATGCGAGCGATCGGAAAGTCGCCGTGTGGGGCGAGGATTCCGTCGAGGAACGACCACTGCGCCAGGCCGTCTTCCGATTCCGGCTCGAGCAGGTAGAAGGCGGCGAGTCCGCGCGGCTGGCCGGCGCGTACGACGTAGCTTTGCGCGGGCAGCGTGCGCGACGCGGGTGCGCCCCACCGCCCGGTCACGTCCTTCATCATTCGCGAAGTCTCGGAACGGCCGCGGTCGATCACGCTGTCCACGGCGAACGTCTGCACCGTGGCCGAAGCGGGCGCGGTGAGCTGCTCGACGGCGATTCCATGGATCCGGAGTATCGGCAACAACGCGGCGGCGGTCGCCGAGTCGAACGCGTAGCCGAACGGCAGCGTCGAGGCGAGCGTCGGGGTGAAGGTCGCCATCACCGGCATGGGCACGAGCTTCACGACGCCGAGCCGCCGTCGGTTGCCGAGGCCGGCCTCGCGCTTGGTCGAGTCGGTGAGCGGCACGACTTCCTCGACGCGCACGTCTTCCATTCGCGTCGTGTCCATTCGCGATTTGAGCGAGAGCAGCGGCGAGGTGCCGGGATGCGCGCCCCACGACGCCACTTTCGCGTCTCCGGCGGGGCCCAACGCCATGATTTCGCGACCGTGCTCGGCGGTGTACGACAGAATCTCGCTCACGAAGTCGTACGTGGAAGCGACTCGTCGCGCGAATGGATCGTGCGAGAACGCCTCGCTCAGAATCGCGATGCGATTTCGCAAACCGTAGTAGTTGGTTCCGTAGCGTGCGAGCGACTCGTAGGTCGAGAACGCCCAACCCTTCGATGGGATCGAGTCGACGATCATCTGCTCGAGGCCGGGGCCGCGGCCGCCTCCTCCTCCACCCGCGAATCCGCCGCCGCCGGCACCACGCCCGGCCGCGCGCCCGGCGCTGTCAGGCGCCGCGCCGCGGCGACCTCCACCGCGCTGACCGCGCACCACGTCCGTTCGGCTGAAGTCGCCGTAGTCCTGCACGTAAAAGCCTTCGCGGTCGAGCATCCGTTTGCGGATGTCGGCCAGCATGCGAGCCGAGTACCCGAGCACGTTGACGGCGGTCGGCGTGAGCGGCGGCGCGTAGGTCAGGGCGTAGCCGTGGATGCTGCCGTCGGTCGTGTGCAGATCCATGAACAGATCGGGATTCCACGCGTTGAGCATCGCGAACGCGCCCTTGGTCTCGGGCGCGTCGGCGCCGATGTAGTCGCGATTGAGATTCCAGCCCGACGCGTTCTGTCTGGTACCGACCAACTCGGGACCGTTCTGGGCGCCGCGGTTGCGCGCCTGCGGACCCCACTTCTCGTTGCCGTCGGCGTTGTAGATCGGCTGTACGATGAGCACGATCGAGTCGAGCACGTTCTTGTTCTTGTCGAACAGTAGATCGCGCAACAGCGATTGCATCGCCTCTTTGCCTTCCACCTCGCCGGCGTGGATGTTCGCCTGGATGTACGCGATCGGACGGCCGAGCCGCCGCGCCTCGGCGGGCGTCGTGACGAGCGGACGAGACGCGATCACGTACGGCAGTTCGCGCCCTTCGATCGTCTTGCCGATCGAACCGGTCGCGATCTTGGCGCCGAGCTTTTTCAGCGAATCGATGAACGCGACGACGTCCTCATAGTGCGACGTCTCGGCGAAGTTCGTGCGTTCGGCCCGCGTGAGCGGCCGTTTTCCGGCGAAGCTCTCGAGCGTGTACTTGCTCTTGGTCGGAATGCTGTAGTTGTCGACCTGCTGAGCGGCGCAGGGCCGGGTGGAAAAAACGAGCACGGCCCCTATCGCGATCGACGCGGCACGACGCATGAACGAAACCCCGGCGCTTTGGACGGGGAATTGTACCCGATCGAGTCGCCGCGACGCTACTCTGACTACTCTGACGGCTTGCCCGTGGTCGCGCCGCGCTGAAGCAGTCCGCGCGCGCGCGTCTGCGCGGCGACGGTCGGGTCGGCGCCGCGGTCGACGTCCGCGCGCACGTTGCGCTGAAACGTCGCGAACTCCGTGTCCTTCACGCCCGACCTCTCGAGCTGGATGACCAGATTCGTCGCCGCCGTCACGTCGATTTGCCGTCCGATCAGATCGGTGAGCACGGCGAGCGCCATCGTGACGGGCCGTTTGCCGCCGGCCGCCTTCACGCGCGCGAGGTCACGATCGGAAACGCCGGCCTCGAACGCCGTGGACGCCGCTCTGATCTCGTCGGACGTGGCGTTCGATCCCAACACGGCCCGCGCCGACATCATGCGCACGCGGAGCTGCTGCACCGCGGTCACGATCTTGGTTCCGTCGGAGCCCTTGGCCGCGCCTTCGAGCGCCTTGTCGACCAGCGGCGCGGTGGGAAGCTTGGCGGCGCGCGCCGAGTCCACGATCGCGTTGACCGCGACGTAGGTCGGCTTGTCGAGCCGTGCGACCAGTCGCGGATCCGGCCCCGCGCTCTGCGCCGTGAGGGCCCGCGCGACGAGCGAGAGCGCCGTCACGGTGCGCAGGGACTTCGTCATTCTTGCGGGACGACGATCGCCGAGTTCGGGACCCCGTAGTCGTTGTCCACGACGCGCGGCGCGGTCGGATCCGCGACCCACACGCTGTCGTCGACGACGAAAGAGTAGCGATGATGGCCCACGGGAACCGGGGCCGTCACCGACCACACGCCACCGCCGCGATGCTGCGCCTGGTAGCCGGCGTGTTGCGAGTCCCAGCCGTTGAAATCGCCGACGACCGCGACCTTTTTCGCGTCCGGGGCGACGAGCACGAACTGCACGCGCTGGGGCGCCGGTTTCATCTGCGCCGGGAAGAGCGCGCTGGCGATCGGCTTGGCAGCGCGATCGACGTCCACGACGAAATGCAGCGCGCCGAGCACGGCGAACAAGGCGACAGATGCGGCGAGCAATCCCCACTTCAGCGGCATCAGCGTGACCGTGCGCGGCGTCGTGAGCCGCGCCCACAGCTTGAGCCGCTCGTGACCGGGCAGCCGGCGCACCGCCGCCATTACCCGAGCGTCGAACGACGCGCTCAGGCGCACGGGCGCGCGCAGGGCCCGCGCGATCTGGCTCAACTTCACATCGTCATCAGACACTGTGCACCTCACTCAGCAGCTCGCGCAGACGTTCGCACGCGCGCATTACCCGCATCTTGAGCGCCGAAACACCGACGCCTGTGAGCTGCGACATCTCGTCGTAGCCTAGTTCTTCCACATACTTCAACAGGAAGGCTTCGCGTTGGTCCTGACGCAACTGCTGCAACGCGCGATCGATTTCCTCACGCCAGGCGGTCCGCTCGGCCGGATGATCCTCAGCCGCACTGAGCAACGCCGTCTCGTCCGCCACGAACGTCCGCGCTCGTCGTCCCCGCCGCGCCCCGACCGTCCGGCACCGGTTGACCAGAATACGGAACAACCAGGCCCCGAATCGCTCGGGATCCTCACATTGCGGCAACGATCGGTACGCCCGCGTGAACGCGTCCTGCAGCGCTTCTTCGGCGTCCTCGCGGTTGCCGAGCATGTGGAACGCGAATCGGGCATACCGGTCGCGATACCGCTCGACCAGCGTACCGAACGCGTCCACGTCGCCGCGCAACACGTGGGTTACGACAACTGCGTCCGAACTAGCTTCCACGTCGAATGACCTGCGGTGGTCGGAGAGGGTCACAATTGATGTACGTCAGTGTGAATCAACCACTTGCGATCGGCGACGGATTAAGAAATCGCAGCGCCACCTCAATTCTACCGCGCGCCGGTGTAAAAGCTCCGCCCCGCCGCCGCCATGTCGCTTAGAAGCCTCGCGGGCTCGAATCGCTTGGGGAAGCGGATGTTGAGATCCTCCAACCGTTCTACGATCCGGTTCACGCCAGCGCTGTCCATGTAACGGAACGGTCCGCCTCGAAATGGCGGGAACCCGACCCCGAAGACCGCCCCGATGTCGCCGTCGCGGGGCGAGCGAAGGATTCCCTCCTCCAGGCAACGCGCCGCCTCGTTCAACATCGCCAGCACGCAGCGGTCGGCAATCTCTGCCTTGTCGATCGGCCGGCGTTCGCCGCCGATGACCGCGTACACGCTCTGGTCCACCGGCCCCTTTTCGCCGGTCGGGGCGTAGCGATAGAAGCCGCTCGATCCCTTTCGTCCGGTGCGCCCCGCGACGACGACGCGCCGCATCGACTCCGGCGGCGTCATTCGGACGCCGAACGCTTCCGACAACACCGATGCGACTCGTCCTCCAACGTCGATCCCTACCTCGTCGAGCAGCGTGATGGGCCCTACCGGAAATCCGAAATCGACCAGCGCCTCGTCGATCGCTTCGACGGCGGCGCCCTCGTCGAGCAGGCGGCCGGCCTCGCTCATGTACGCGGACAGCGTTCGCGTAGTGTAGAAACCCGGCCCGTCGTTCACGACGATGACCGTCTTGCCGAGTCGCTTGCCGTACGCGACGGCGGTGACCGTCGCCTGCCGCGACGTCGCGGGCGTCACGACGATCTCGAGCAGCGGCATCCGATGCACCGGCGAGAAGAAGTGCATTCCGAGCACGCGCTCGGGGTGGCGCGCCGCTTCGGCGATGCGCGAGATCGGAATCGTGCTCGTGTTCGACGCGTATACCGCGGATGGGTCGAGCAACGGCTCGACCTCGGCGAGAACCTCTCGCTTGAGACCGAGATCCTCGAACACCGCCTCGATCACGAGGTCGACGGCCTCGAAGCCGGAGTAGTTGGTTGTCGCGCCGACGAGACTCATCGCGTCGTCGAGCTGTTGCGGCGTGATCTGGCGGCGGGCGACGCGCTCCTGCACGACGCCGCGGATGGCCGCCAGTCCGTGACCTATGCGCGCCGTGTCGGTGTCCTTGAGGCGAACCAGGGTTCCGTGCTGTATCGCGACCGACGTGATGCCCGCCCCCATGAAGCCTGCGCCAAGCACGGCGAGCCGGTCGATGTCGCGGGGCTGAGGCGCCGGATCCGGGACGCCGGGATCGTTCTTTAGCGCGTTGCTGGCGAAAAACAGGAACACGAGCTGCCGCGAGACTTCGGTCGCCGCCATCTCGCCGAAGTGACGGGCTTCCTCGGTGAATCCGTCGCCGTTGCCCCCGCCGGAGTAGCCGGCGATCACGGCGTCGAGCGCGGCGAGCGGCGCGGGATAGTGGCCGTGCGTCTTCTCGATCACGCTCTGGCGGGCCTTCTTGAACACCACGCCCCGACCCAGCGAATTGCCCTCTAGCAGCAGACTCGCCGGACCGGCGGCGCGGCGGCGTGGCGGTCGAAGCGCTCCGCTGGCGATCGCACGAGCACGCCCGAGCGCGACGTCGGCGAGGATCGACGGATGCACCAACTCGTCGACGAGACCCATCTGGAGCGCGCGCCTCGCCCGGATCGTCTTGCCGGTGAGAATCATGTCGAGCGCCGCTTGAAGCCCTACGCGGCGCGGCAACCGCTGCGTGCCGCCCATGCCGGGGATGAGCCCGAGCTGCACTTCCGGCGCGGCGAACGTCGTCTGCGGATGGTCCGTCCCGACGCGGTAGCGGCACGCGAGCGCGACCTCGAGACCGCCCCCAAGGCAGGCGCCGTGGATCGCGGCGACGACGGGGACGCGCAGCGCCTCCATCCGGTTCAGGAGGTCCTGGCCGGTGCGGCTGAGGCGCTCCGCGTCGGCCGCCGATCGGAGCTCGACGAACTGCTCGATGTCGGCGCCGGCGATGAAGCCGTCGCGTTTGCCGGAGATCAATACGAGCGCTTGGATGAGCGTGTCTTCATCCACGCGGCGGAAGGCGTTCTCGAACTCGTCGACGAGCTCGACACCGAGGGTGTTCACCGGATGGTCCGGGCGGTCGATCGTGACGATGAGAACGTCCTCGATCAGTTCGGTGGTGAGGGCAATCGGCGACGTCATGCTCGCTCCACCACCATCGCGTGGCCGAGGCCGCCCGCCGCGCACACCGTCATGAGCCCGAACTGTCCGCCGCGCCGCGTGAGCTCGTTGACCAACGTCGTGAGAATGCGCGCGCCGGTCGCGCCGAACGGATGTCCGATGGCGACGGAGCCGCCCATCACGTTCAGTTTCGCGCGATCCACCTCGCCGACGGGGTCGGCGAACCCGGCGCGCTCGGCCCATTCGTACGACAGGAACCCGGCGAGGTTGCACAACACCTGGGCCGCGAACGCCTCGTGCATTTCGACGAGATCCATGTCGGCGAGGGTCAGGCCGGCGCGCTGCAGCGCGAGCGGCGCGGCGAGCACCGGTGCCATGAGAAGCTGCTCGGCGGGGTCGACCGCCGCGTACGCGTACGATCGTATGAAGGCGAGCGGCCGATAGCCGAGCGTCCGGGAGCGCTCCTCGCTCATGAGGAGCACGGCGCTCGCGCCGTCGGAAAGGGGCGACGAGTTTCCCGCCGTCACGGAGCCGTAGCGCTTGTCGAACACCGGCTTGAGCGCGGCGAGCGCGTCGATCGACGTGTCGATTCGAATTCCGTTGTCCGAGGCGAGCGAGTCGGTGTAGCGCGGCGGCACGTACACCGGGACCATCTCCGCCGTGAGACGTCCATCTTCGGTCGCCGCGGCGGCGAGCCGGTGCGACCGCAGCGCGAATTGATCCTGCGCTTCTCGAGAGATGTGGTTGATCTTGGCCATCTTCTCCGCCGATTGGCCCATCGTCTCCCCGGTGGACGGCTCGGCGATCGCCGGCGTGATCGGCACGAGGTCGCGTGGACGGATCGACCCCACGATGCGAAGCTTGGCGGCGGCGCTCTTGGCGCGTGAGAGGGCCACGAGCTTCTCCGACATCGAGCGCGAATGCAGAATCGGAACGTTGGAGAGCGACTCCGCGCCGCCGGCGATCACGACGTCGTGATATCCGAGAATAATCTGATCGGCCGCATCGGTGATCGCCTGGTTCGCCGAGGCGCAGGCGCGGCTGACCGTGTACGCCTCGCAGTTCCGCGGCAGCATCGGCATCAGCGATATCTCGCGCGCGATGTTGGGCGCGGTGACGGGCGGCACGACGGTCCCGAAGACAATGCCCTCGACGAGCCTTCCTTCCAGGCTCGTGCGCTGAATGAGCTCGGCGACGGCCAACTTGCCAAGCTCGATCGAGGTGAGCCCTTTGAGCACCGTGCCCGCACGAGCGAACGGCGTGCGGACACCGGCGATGATTGCGACGCGGCGGCCAGACGCACCGAGTGCTGGCATGCTGGAAACTCGCTTACCTTTGATCCAATGCAAGGTCAGCTCCCGACTCGCGCGGAGCGATTCGCGGCGCTCGGCGCCCCGGGCCGAGAGTTCGACCTCCTCGTGATCGGCGGCGGAATCACGGGATGCGGGATCGCGCGCGAGGCGGCTGCCCGCGGACTGACGGTTGCCCTCGTCGAGAAGAGCGATTTCGCGAGCGGCACGTCGAGCCGCTCGTCGCGCCTCATCCACGGCGGCGTGCGCTATCTCGAGCACGGGCAGATCCGCCTCGTGTTCGAGTCGAGCGCCGAGCGGCGACGGCTGCTCCATCTCGCTCCGCACCTCGTGCGGCCGCTCGCGTTCACGTGGCCCGTCTACGCCGGCGCGCGGATTCCCCGCTGGAAGCTCGGCCTCGGACTCACCGCATACGACGCGCTGGCGTTGTTTCGCAACGTGCGGCGCCACCGGCGGCTGAGCGCGCGCGGCGTGCTCGCGCGCGAGCCCGGCCTCGCGCCGGCCGGACTGCGCGGCGGCGCCCTCTACTACGACGCCGCGACCGACGACGCGCGTCTCACGCTCGCCAACGCGATCGGCGCGGCGGAAATGGGAGCGGTTGTCGTCAACCACGCGACGGTGCGTTCGCTCGCCGCGCACGACGCTCGCGTCTCGGGCGCCTGCGTACACGATGAGCTGACCGGGAACAGCGTCGACGTGCGCGCCGCCGTCGTCGTCAACGCAACCGGCCCGTGGAGCGACACCGTCCGCTCGCTCGACTCGTCCGCGCGATCCGCCGCGTCGCGCAAAGCGGTGCGTGGAAGCAAAGGCACCCACATCTCCATTCGGCGCGAGCGCGTCGGCAATCACGCCGCCCTCACGCTTCTCTCGCCGATGGACGGGCGCGTGATGTTCGTGCTTCCCGCCGGAGGGTTCGCGATCGTCGGCACGACGGACACGTTCACGACCGCCTCGCCGGACGACGTTCGGGCGACGATTGACGACGTGTCGTACCTGTTGGCGACCGCCAACCGATTCTTTCCCGGCGCGAAACTCACGGCGGACGACGTCGTCGCCGCCTGGGCCGGCATTCGACCGCTGCTCCCGTCCGCCGTTGATACGCCCGGCGCGGCGTCACGCGAACACGCGGTGGCTGTGAGCGGCGCGGGTCTCGTCTCGATCAGCGGCGGCAAATTGACGACCTACCGAGTCATGGCAACGGATGTCCTGCGGGTCGTCGGTCGCGCCCTCGGACGTCCGCTCGCCGAAACAGATCGCGCGGGAGCGCCGCTGCCGGGCGGTGACATCGGTTCGTACGACGCGCTCGTGGCCGAGATCGCCCGCGAAACGAGTGACTCGCCGCTGGCCGCGCATCTCGCGCGATCCTACGGCAGCCGCTGGCGGCAAGTCTGGAACGAGATCTCATCGGACGGCGGCGGCGCGATCCTCACAGATGGTCTGCCGTACACCACGGGCGAGCTTCGCTATTGCGCGGGCAGCGAAATGGCCTGCACGCTCGGCGATCTCCTCATCCGCCGAACCAAGCTCGCATTCGAGACTCGCGACCACGGCACGTCCGTCGCCGCCCGCGCCGCGATGGCCGTAGCCGGCGTGTTGGGCTGGGACCACCGCGCGACAAGCGCTTCAGTGGCCGACTATGCCAGCGAAGTGCAACGAATCTTTTCAATCGACGCCTGAAGACGGCGGGTCTTCGCGCGCTCTCGGGCGTGCCACGATTGTGAGATGAAGCCGCTCGAAGGACAAGATTCTTGTCTCTAGACAGAATTCTTGGATAAAGATTCTTGTCTCCAAGAGACGTCGCCGAGTGGCACATTTTCGTCAATGCGTTGCGGCAAAACGCTTTGACGGGGCGGCATGGACGCTGCTTTAGAGGTCGGCGGCCGCCCACCCGGCTTGCGAGTCAAACCGTCACCTCGGGACCGAATTCCATGCGCCGTCGCATCCTCCTCCTCACCAGCGTGTTCGTCGCCGCCATCGCGGCGGCCTGCGTGTCGACCGACACGCCAACCGCGCCCTCCGGGCCGTCGGGAGTCAGCGCTCCCACCGACCCGACCGCCGCGAACGCCAACCTTACCAGCCTGCTCGGCCTTGGCAGTCCGACTGAGATCACGCCACTCCTTCGCAAGGCGCCTCTCGCTCAGTCGCTTTCGGCTTCCGCGACGGTCGGACCGCTGGGCGGAGCTCTGAGCCTGCCGGGCGCGGGGCTTCTCGTCGTCATTCCGCCGCTCGCGCTGTCGTCGCGCCAGACGATCACCGTGACGGCCGTGGCGGGGTCGAACGTCGAGTACGAGTTCGCGCCCCATGGTCTCAAGTTCAACCTTCCGCTCGTCGTAACGCAGAACCTCACCTCGACGCAAGCCGGCGCGAATGGATTGGTGAGCCCGCTGTCGCTGTTCGCGGGCTACTTCCCCGACTCGACCAAGCCGACGTCGATCACGGAATCGCTGAACGTCAACGTCAACCTCCTGAACCAGGTCGCGACGTTCACGGTCTGGCACTTCTCGGGGTACATCCTGGCGAGCGGACGGGAGTAGTCGACCTCCATGCTCTCGGCGAACGATGAACCTGGAGCCGATCCGAGGTCACTCGGGGCAAGCGGCCGAGGAGGCGAGGCGCCTTACTGAACTGGCCCGCGCCGCCGGACTGGGGGATTGTCCCGACGACGCGGTCCGGTACCACCAGGATGCGCTCTCCCTCCTCGGCGCGCACGAGACGACACCTCTCGTCGCCGACGTGCTCAGGTGGCAAGGGACGGTGCTTCGCGACCGCGGGAACGCCGCCGACGCCAGGCCGCTCTATCAGCGAAGTCTCGCGCTCGCCCGCGAGCTGAATTACTCGGCCGGCGTTGCGCACGCGCTGAATTGTCTCGGCATTCTCGCGCTCAACGCCGGCGATCTCTCGGTCGCCGACGACCTCTTCACGCAGGCGCTCACGGCAACCGAAACGTGCAGCGAGCCGCGCCTCGTCGGCATGATCCAGCAGAACCTCGGCGTGATGGCCGACATTCGCGGCAACCCCGCCGCGGCGATGGCGCACTATCGGGCGGCGCTTCGCACGTTCGAGGCGCAGAACGACCAGCAGCAGGTGTGTTGGGTGTTGAACAATCTCGGCATCGTCTACGCGAAGGAGGACCACGACGCCGAGGCGCGCAAGGCGTACGAGCGGGCGCTCGACATCGCGAAGGAGCGCGGCGAGATGCTCTTCGAGGGAATCATCGAAGGGAACCTGGCAGAGCTGGAGTTGATCCGCGGCAACGTCGCCGCCGCCCGCCCGGCGATCGACAGAGCGCTCGAGATCGCCGAGCGCCGGGGCGACGGGTCGCGATGCGCCATCGCCCTCAAGCTTCTTGGAGCCGCCCACCGCATGAGCGGTAACGTGGCAGAGGCAGAGGAGGCGCTCGGCAAGGCGGCCCGCCTGGCGGCAGTGTCCGGCGACGCGCTGACGAGCGCGGAAATCCGGTTTCAGCTCGCCTGCGCGTTGGCGGCCGGCGGCAACCGAACGAGTGCCGAAGAAACCTGGACCCGGTCTTTGCTCGCCTTTGAGCGGATAGGTGCCCGCCAGTGGGCAGGCAGGGTGCGGGCTCGATTAACCGGCGGAGAGAACGGACGATACTTCTAGGGCCAAGCCTCATCCGCTAACCCCTACTCCCGCCAGAGGTTCCGGTTGCTCCACGGTGAAGATCGCACGGCCGACTCGTCGGACCGCGCGCCCGCCTTCGGGTTTCAGAACATCGTGGGCGCCAGCCCGCTGCTTCGCGAAGCTATCAGCCTCGCGACGCAGGTGGCCGGAACGCGTCGCACTACCGTTCTGCTGATCGGCGAGACCGGAACGGGCAAGGAGCTGTTCGCTCGCGGCATCCACTACGCGAGCGCCGCGGCAAACGAACCGTTCGTCGCCATCAATTGCGCGGCGATTCCCGAAGCGCTTCTCGAGTCCGAGCTGTTCGGCCATGAGCGCGGCGCGTTCACCGGAGCACACGCTCGCAAACAAGGCCTCCTCGAGCTCGCCGGGTCGGGGACGCTGTTCCTCGACGAAGTCCACCACATGCCGCGCATGCTCCAGCCCAAGCTCCTGCGCGCGCTGGAGTCGCGGCAGGTGCGCCGCCTCGGCGGCTTCGAGGAGATCGCCATCGAGTGCCGGATCGTTGCGGCGGCGAGCCCGCTCCTCGAGCAAGTCGTCGCCAGCGGCGAATTTCGTGAGGACCTGTACTACCGTCTCAACGTCTTCTCGATCACGCTCCCGGCGCTTCGCGACCGGCTCGAGGACATCGAGGTCATCGCGCGTCATTTTCTCGCGCACGAAACGCGGGAGCACGGACAGTCCAAGGCATTTTCGGCGGATGCGTGTGCCGCGCTTCGTGTGCACCGGTGGCCCGGCAACGTTCGCGAGCTCAAGAACGTCGTCGAGCGCGCGGCTATCCTGAGCGGCGACTCGTCGATCGTCCGCGCCGAGCATTTGATGATTCAGCGGCGCGCGGCCAAGCAGAGCGGGCCTGACGCGATCGGCGAGATCAAGATTCCGAGCGCAGGTAAGCTGCTCGACGAGATCGTCGCCGAGGCGGTGACGCTCACGCTCAAGATCACGAACGGGAATCAGGCGGCGGCGGCGCGTTTGCTTGGCATCTCGCGGCCGACGCTGGCGAAGAAGATGACCCGTCCTCCGGCGCCTTCGCGCGCCTCCGTGGCGTGAGCGGACCGAACGGGCCGGGGGCGTTTCCCTTGCCCATCAGCGGCGCGGCGGCGCATCTCGTCGCCGAGGCCGAGGCGGCCGAGCGCGCCGGCAATCGCGAGCTCGCGCGGCTTCAATACGACCGCGCGCTGCGACTTCTTCGCGAAAGCAGAGCCGCGTCGACGATCCTACGTCGCATCGCGCGCTCCCATTGCGACGACGGCCACCTCGACGTCGCGCTCGACTGCCTCGACGCGGCGCTGGGCTCGGCCGAGGCGCACGGGGCGCTGTCGGACATCGCGCACACGAAGAACCTGGCCGGCAACATCCTGCTGACCCGCGGCGACTACGCCGCCGCCGAGCCGATGTATGCACGCGCGCTCTCGCTCGCGGTCGAGACAGGTGAGCGCCAGCTCGAGGCGATGGTGGCGCAGAACCTCGGTGTGATCGCCAGCATGCGCGGCGACCATCCCGCCGCGCTCGAACGGTATGCGTCGAGCCTCGTGGTCTACCGAATGCTCGGCATGCAGAGACAGGTCGGCCACGCCCTCAACAACATGGCGCTGGTCTACACGCATCTCGGCCGCCTCGACGAGGCGCAGGCGGCGTACGACGAGGCCATAGTTCTCTGCCGTGCCGCCGGCGACGTGCCGCATCGGCTGCTTGCGCTGACGAACGCCGCGCGCCTGCACCTCGTGCGCGGCGACGTCGATGCCGCGGAGGCGCTGTGCCAATCGGTTCTGCCCGAGGCCACCGAGGCCGGCGACGAGCGCGCTCTGGGCGAGACGTTCAAGCACCTGGGCGTCATCGCGCGCACGCGAGGCGACTACGACAGCGCCGAACGCCACCTCACGGCGGCGTATGACAACGCGATGAGCCGCGAGGATCTGCTGCTCGCGGGAGAAACGGCGCGTGAGCAAGCCGAGCTGTTCGAGCTGATGAACAAGAACCGCGAGACGCTGCAGGCGCTCACGCAGTCGCACCGTTTGTTCACCAAGCTCGAGTCGCAGCGCAACCTGGCCGAGCTACAGGAGCGAGTCGGGCGCCTCGAGGATCGGTTCTACCTCGTCGTCGCCCGGTGGGCGGGATCGATCGAATCGAAGGACGCCTACACGCGCGGACACTGCGAACGCGTCGCGGACTACGCGTGCGCGCTGGCTCGGGACATCGGCTTCGACGAGATGACGATGTTCTGGTTCCGCATCGGCGCGCTGCTGCACGACGTCGGCAAGATCGTCGTGCCGACGGAGATCCTGAACAAGCCGGGCCGGCTGACACCCGACGAGCGAATGGTCATGGAGCGACACCCGGCCGCCGGGGCGGAGCTTCTGGCGGACATCGAATTTCCGTGGGACATCCTGCCGATGGTCCGCAACCACCACGAGCGGTGGGACGGCGACGGATACCCCGATCGTCTCGCGGGAGAAGGCATCGCGCTGGCGGCTCGCGTCGTGTGCGTCGCCGACGTCTTCGATGCGCTGACGACGGACCGCCCTTATCGCCGCGGATTCTCGCGCGCCGACGCGCTGGCGATGATGAACAAGGACCGGGGAAAGATCTTCGATCCGTACCTGCTCGCGAGGTTCAACCGCCTGGTCACCGAAACAGCGGTATTCAACCAGCGTCGTCGCCGCGGTCATGAATCGTTTGGAGCTCGACGACGCGGAGCTGGCGCACCATCGTCGGCAGCCTGAGGTAGGCTACCTCACCGACCGTCTTGCCGAGCAGCGCGCGTCCGATCGGCGACGACATGGTGACGTGGCCCTCCTCGAAGTCGATCGCGTCGCCGAACACGAGATAGTAGGTCTCGCGGCCGCCGGCCTTCTGATCCTCGAGCACGACCCGCGATCCGAGTCCGACGCGGTCGCCGGGAATCTGCGACGGATCGATCGAGGACAGCTTGCTCAGTCGCTCGCGGAGTTGGCCGAGTCGCGCCTGCACGAACTGCTGCCGCTCGAGCGCGGCCTTGTATTCGCTGTTCTCGCGAAGGTCGCCGAGCTCGACGGCTTTGCGGATCTCCTGCGGCAGCGTGACGTTGAGCTCGTACTGCAGCCGTTCCGCTTCCGCGGCGAGTTTTGCCTTCAGTGCTTCAATCATATCGCCCGGTCGCGAGCTTCTTGGTCCAGGGAAAACTTGCGCGCCCGGCTGAGAGGCCGGGCGCGCGGTCACCTTCCCAAGCTATCCCGCGTGCGCGCCGCTGGCAAACGACGCGTCGGAGGACCGGGTGAACTCGGCTCGCAGACGTTCCATCATGGCGTCGCGCCGATCGTAGAGTCGCTTGAGCGCGCGCGGCGCGTGCCGCGCCTTCGCGTACGAAGTGAGCAGCGGCAGCGCCACCGTCGAATCCAAGTAGCACACGACGGCGTCGGGCAGGCGGTCCGGATCGATCTTTCCCCAACTCACGGCCTCGGCCGGCGTGGCGCCGGAGAGGCCGCCGGTGTCGGGACGCGCGTCGGTGATCTGCAGGAAATAGTCGTGTCCCTTTTCGTCGATGCCGAGCACTTCCTGAATCTGCGGTTCGGTCTGCAGCATGAAGTTCTTAGGGCTGCCGCCGCCGCAGATGAGCACGGCGGACTTGCCGCCTGACCGCTTCGCCTCGAGGACGATCGACGCCGTTTCGTTGACGTCGAGATTCGGATCGATCGTGCACTTGTTTCCCTCGAGGGCGAGCGCGGCGACGTTCATGCCGATCGACGAGTCACCCGGCGACGATGTGTAGATCGGCACGCCGGCGTTGTACGCCGCGGACAGCAGCGACTTCTGGCCGATGCCGAGCGCGCGCTCGCGCTCGCGCACGTACTTGCCGCAGAGATTATGGAACTCGGCGCTCGACATGGGGCGCTGAAATTCCGGCCCCTGAATGACCGCCCGAAAGAAGGCATCCGTCGAGAGCAGCACGTCGTAGTCGAAAAAGATGTCGTAGATGCGGACGACGCCCTCGTCGCGCAGCACGACGTCGGACTCCTGCGGATTCCCGCGGTGCATCGCGAGGCCGAGACCGAAGTGCGTGTCATGATAGAGATTCGCCCCCGTCGAGATGATCCAGTCGACGTATCCGCCCTCGATGAGCGGGATGAGCGCCGCCATGCCGAGTCCTGCCGGCGTGAGAGCGCCGGTGAGCGTCATACCGACGGTCACGTCCGGCTCGAGCATTTTCCGCGTGAAGAGCTGACACGCTTCACGCAGCCGCGCCGCGTTGTAGGCGAGGAAGGCGTTGTCGATCAGATCCGCGGCCGTCTCCGTTCCGCTGATCGCCGTCGGTTCGATGCGCGGGCCGCGAAGGTACTTGCTCTTCTCCGGCGCCTCGTGCTTCGCGCCCCCCCCGAGCGCTCGCGCTCTTCGGCGGCCGCCTTCTGCGCGCCCTTGGGGCCGGCGGCGGACGATTTGTGGTCGGAATGCTTCGCCATGTCGTCAGCGTCCGTTTTGGGCTTCCCACGCCTGAATCACGGCGTGCGCGGCCTCTCGAGGGTCGTCGGTGAGCAAAATCAAATCCAGGTCTCCCGGTGAGATCTTCGCCTCACTGAGCACGCGCGACTGGATCCAGCGGATCAGTCCGGCCCAGTAGTGCCGGCCGAACATCACGACGGGGAACTGATAGATCTTGCCCGTCTGGATCAGCGTGAGCGCCTCGAACGCTTCGTCGAGCGTACCGTAGCCGCCCGGAAAAATGATGAACGCGTTCGAGTATTTGATGAACATCGTCTTCCGCACGAAGAAGTAGCGGAAATTGATGAGCGTATCGAGGTACGGGTTCGACCCCTGTTCAAAGGGCAGCTCGATGTTGCAGCCGATCGACGTGCCGCCCCCCATCTTCGCGCCCTTGTTCGCCGCCTCCATGATTCCGGGGCCCGCGCCCGTGATGATGGCGAATCCGGCCTCGGCGAGAAGACGCGCGACCTCCTGCGCCGCCTGGTACTGCGGATCGTCCGGATGCGTGCGCGCCGAACCGAAGATCGCGACGCCTCTTTGTACGTGCGCGAGGTTGTCGAACCCTTCGATGAACTCGCCCATGATGCGCATCACGCGCCAGGGATCGGTGCGCGTGAAGTCTTCGCGGCTGCTTCCCGATTGCAACAGCTTTTCGTCTTCCGTGACGGGCGGCATGTAGCTGCGAATCGCGTCGTCGACGATTCGGGGCGGCGTCGTCGGGCCGCCGGGCGTTCGCTCCGACGGCGGCGTACGCCCCGCCGCACGGTGACCCGCTTCCGTCCGCTCTCGATATCCCTCCTGTGCGCCTCTGGAGGCTTCGGCGAGGAGCTCGGGGCTGGCTTTGTTGCCGCCGGCCGTCCGCATCGCCTTCGGCTTTTCGGGGCGCGGAGCCTTCGCCTTCACGGCGCGTGATTTTCGATCTGGCATGGCGTTGATCTTACGGGGTTGAGGGAGGAGTTCACAGAGGCGAGCTTCTCTCACGGGGGGCCTTCCCTCTTCTCAGCCGCAGAATGTCAGTCGTCATACTCCTCGCCGATGGCGCGCGTCCGGATACGCTCGCGGCCGCGCTCGATTCGGGCGCGCTGCCGGCGCTCGCCCGTCTCCGCGCCGAAGGTGGCCTCCATACGGTCACGTCGTGCTTTCCGTCGGTCACCGGCCCGGCCTACGCTCCGTTCCTCATGGGCCGCTTCCCGGGGCCGGTGGGTTTGCCCGGGCTGCGCTGGTTCGACCGCGACCGCACAGCCTGCACGTTCCCCGACTACTCGCGCAGCTACGTCGGCTACCAAATGAGTGCGGTGAACCGCGACGTCGACGCATCCGCGCCGACGATCTTCGAGCTCACAGGCACCAGCCTGGGGGCGCTCAGCGTGATCACACGCGGGTTGCCCCCCCGCCAGCGCATCGGGTCGATCACGCCGCGTTCGGCGCTGCGCGCCGCGCGCACCCATTTCTCAGGCGACCTGGAGGGATGGCTCGAGATCGATCGCATCGCCGCCGACCAGTTCGTGCGGCGCGTCCGGGTCGAGCAACCGGACTTCGCGTTCGGCGCGCTCACGGGGGTCGACAAGGTCTCCCACGCGCGCGGGCAAGACTCGGCGCTCACGATTGAAGCACTTCGCATCGTCGACGCGACGGCGGCCCGGCTTCGCGACGACGCCGAGCGGAGTGGCCGCTGGGACGACATGCATCTGTGGATCGTGAGCGACCACGGCCACTCGCGCGTGACCTCCCACGAGGATCTGACCGGCGTCATCGAGGACGTCGGCCATCGCACGATGTCGCACCCCTGGGTGGTGACGCTCGGCGCCGAAGTGGCCGTGATGGTGAGCGGCAACGCCATGGCGCATTTGTATTGCGACGTCCGGTCCCGGGCGCGTCCGTCGGTAGAAGAGCCGCGGTGGCGCGCGCTGTGTGACGTCCTGCTCGGACGCCCTTCGGTCGATCTCCTGGCAACGCGCCGCCGAGACCGTGTGCTCATTCGATCCGCCGATCGCGGCGACGCGTCGGTCTGGCGCACGGAGAGGGGATTCCACTATTCGCGCGAGTCCGGGGATCCGCTCGGGGTCGGCGGCGACGTGTGCGGTGCATCGGACGACGATGCCCACGACCTGACGATCGACACCGACTACCCGGATTCGATCGTGCAACTCGTGCACCTCGTGACCTCGTCACGATCCGGCGACATCGTGCTTTCGGCGGCGCGCGACTGGGATTTTCGGGCGCGCTACGAGCCGATTCGGCACGTCAGCTCTCACGGCGCGCTGCATCGCGAGCACATGTTGGTTCCGCTGCTCACGAACCGGCCGTTGGCCGACACGCCGCGGCGCACGGTGGACGTGATGCCGAGCGCGCTCGCCGCGCTCGGGGCGCCGATGCCCGCGATCCTGGACGGACGCTCGTTCCTGAACGGCCGCACGGTGTTGGCTCGGTGAACGACGACGGCGCCGACAAGCGTTCGTGGCCGTCGGTCGCGGCGCGCCTGGCTTGGCGTGGACTCCGCCACCCACGCACCGGCGTCGCGCTCGTGCGCGTCGGTTGGCGGTTTCGCGCTCGCGGCTGGTATCGGCGATTTCCATTCTTGCCGCTGCCCGATCGCACGTACGTGCGCTGGCGCATGTATACCGCGTACGGAGACGAGTCCGCGGTGCCGAGCGCCGACGACGTCGAGCGATACGCGACATGGGCCGTACGAAAGCCATGATCGAGTCGCTGATCAAAGCCCAGGCATACGGACTCGGCTTCGACCTCGTCGGCATCGCCAGACTCGGGCCCGCCGAGACGGCGCCTGCGTTCGACGAATGGCTGGAGCACGGTTACGCGGGCGAGATGGACTACATGCCCCGCACTTCGGAAAGGCGTCGGGATTCGCGCCTGCCGTTTCCCGGAGCCAAGACCGCGATCGTCGTTGGCTTGGACTACGGCGGACGCGAGCCGGCCGGGCCCGTCGCGCGCTACGCGCGCGGCGACGACTATCACGACGTGCTGCTCGATCGCCTTCGCGTGTTGCACGCGCGGGTCGACGAGATCGTCGGAGTGCCGGTGGCGGGCAAGGCTTACGTAGATACCGGTCCGATCCTCGAGCGCGACCTCGCGCGGCGCGCGGGGCTCGGCTGGTTCGGAAAGAACACGATGCTGATCAGCCCGAAGCGCGGATCGTTTTTCTTTTTGGGCGAGTTGTTCCTCGATCTCGAGCTAGAGGCCGACGCGCCGTTCGCCAGCGATCATTGCGGAACCTGCCGCCGGT
This sequence comes from uncultured Gemmatimonadaceae bacterium, assembly GCA_963757185.1. Lineage (GTDB taxonomy): Bacteria > Gemmatimonadota > Gemmatimonadetes > Gemmatimonadales > Gemmatimonadaceae > JAQBQB01. The sequence goes on along the minus strand of CAVWQI010000008.1, from coordinate 375,338 downwards.
GCATCGACGCATGTCCGACCGGCGCGATCGTGCGCGAAGGCGTGGTCGACTCGAATCGCTGCATCTCGTACCTCACGATCGAGCTCAAGGGCGAGATTCCCATCGACCGGCGTGACGCGATCGGCGAGATGGTGTACGGGTGCGACATCTGCCAGGAGGTCTGCCCCTGGAACGAACGCTTCTCGGCCACGCTGCGCGAGGACGCGTTTCGTCCGCGTGAGGCGCTCACCGGTCGAGACGCCGGGTCGCTTGCGCGCGAGATTCTCGCCTGGAGCGACGACGACTTTCGAGTAGCACTCAGGGGGTCGCCGATGAAACGCGCGAAGCTGCGCGGGTTGAAGCGCAACGCCGCGGTCGTGTTGGAGAACATCGGCGCCGCTGATGACGTCGACGTCCGCACGCGCGCGTTCGACGATCCCGAGTCCAGCGGCATCCCGACTCGCCCAGGTCTTTGAGACCAACCGCGCTACGTCCGCTTCGCCGTGAACGTACCGCTCGCCATCCCGCCGAGATCTACGGAGCCTTTGAGCGCGTCCTTGCTCTCGACGGTGCCGGTATAGGTCACTGTTACCGCGGTGCCCTGCACGTTTCCCTGCAGCGCAAACGAGAACTTTCCGTCCTTCACCGTGCCTTTGAGATCCGCTTCGCCGAGCAGCTGGGACGAGTAGTGGCCGGTGAGCGAATCTCCCTTCTGCGTCAACGTCACGGTCGGCGTGCCGCTCCCCCCGTCAGTGGTGACGGTGAAGAGCCATTTGCCGGTGAGGTCGACGCTCGGACTCGACTGCGCGGCGCTCCCCGACGGGATCGACGCTGTCGCCAGCACGACGATGGGCACGAGCAATCTCCAAAGCGATCGCATTCGAGAGCTCCGAAAGGAAAGGGGCGGTCGCGCTAACGTACGTCGCCCGAGAGCGCCCGCCAGTCCCCCGGCGGGCGCGAGGGTCCGCCGTCGAGGGTTGCAGGCTGACGCACATTTGCTCGTCGCGCGATTCGAGTGCGCGCGACATCGATCATCCCTTCAGCATTCGCGAACGTGAATCCCCCGATCGAGCTCGGCCTCGACACCTTCGGCGACGTCACGCGCGGCGCCGACGGCAAACTGCTCTCGCACGCGCGGACTATTCGCGACGTCATCGATGAAGCCGTGCTCGCCGACGAAGCCGGCGCCGATTTCATCGGCGTCGGCGAACACCATCGCGACGACTTCTCGATCTCGGCGCCCGAAGTCGTTCTCGCCGCGATCGCCGGACGCACGCGACGCATCAAGCTCGGGTCGGCGGTGACCGTGCTCAGCTCCGACGACCCGGTGCGCGTGTTCGAGCGCTTCGCGACGCTCGACGCCGCGTCGAACGGCCGCGCCGAGGTGATCCTCGGCCGCGGGTCCTTCACCGAGTCGTTTCCACTCTTCGGCTATCCGCTCTCGCAGTACGAGGTGCTGTTCGAGGAGAAGCTCGAGCTGTTCGCCGCTCTGTTGCGCTACGACCGCACCGGTGAACCGGTGACGTGGCAGGGATCGACCCGCGCCTCGCTCGACAACGCGCGCGTGTTTCCCACGACCGAGAACGGGCTCAAAGTGTGGATCGGCGTCGGAGGCAGCCCGGAGTCGGTGGTGCGCGCGGCGCGCTACCAGCTTCCGTTGACGTTGGCGATCATCGGCGGCGATCCGCGGCGCTTCAAGCCGTTTATCGCCCTTTACAAGCAGGCGCTCACGCGGATGAACCAGCCGATGCTGCCTGTCGGCGTGCATTCGCCAGGGCACATCGCGGACACGGACGAACAAGCCCGCGAAGCGATGTGGCCCGCGTTCAAGGCGATGCACGACCGCATCGGTGCCGAGCGGGGCTGGGGGCCGATCAATCGCGCCCAGTTCGACCTGGAGGTCGAGCGCGGCTCGCTGTACGTCGGATCGCCCGAGACCGTCGCGCGCAAGATCGCCGACACGGCGCGTGACCTCGAAATCGAGCGCTTCGACATGAAGTACAGCGCCGGCGCGTTGGCCCACGACAAGATGATGCGGAGCATCGAGCTGTACGGACGGTCGGTGATTCCGCGCGTGCGCGAGCTGTTGCGCGACACGACGACCCTGTCGGCAATCGAATGATGATGCTGACTCGCGTCCGGCATCGCATGGTTCGCCGCCAGCAACGGAGAAGGCCGTGCAATACACGGTTCGAAGCAAGGGGCGGGCGATCGGCGTCACGGACTTGGGTTTCATCTGCGTCGACGTCCACCAGCGCATGGGATGGTTCCACCCGAATGAGCTCGGGGAGCGGCTCATGCCGCACGTTTCGGCGCTGCACGCCGCGCTGTGGGCGTCGAACGGCAAGTACGACGCATCGATCTTCACGCTCGATCCGCAGATCCTCGAGTCGGAGAAGCCGTACGAGGAGGGGTTGCGCCGCGTCGAGGCGCTCGAGCTGACGCTCCATCGCGAGGATGGCACCCGAATTGAAACGGAGAGCGTCTCGATTTCGGACACGGAGCTCCTGATCGCACTCGCTGAACGCGACGAGGAGATATTCGACGAGAAGAAATTCGACGAGGACGATTGGCGTTCGTGGGAGGAATTCGGCGACGACGACGATCCGTTCGACCTGAGCAGCGAAGCGCGGGCGATGTTCTCGTCCCCGAGGTTCGACCCGATCGAGCCGTGGCAACCCGAGGACGACGCAGCCGACGACGAGAACGTCGAGCTTCCCCGCTTTCAGATCTACGTCCACGTCGTGGCGCCGCTGGACGACGCACCGGCCATCGACGACGGAAGGGGGCGACGAGACCGGGATTGGTGATCCACCGAAGCCGCCCGATCAGCCCGACGACTTGCGACATTCTGGCGATGGCCGACGTCGGCTTTCGGCGTAGGTTCAAGGGTCGCCGACGAAGCGCGCGAAGCGGCGCGGCTAGACGCGACGCGACCGACGTTGTCCAACGTCGCTTCCCGTCCGTACAGACTTCCGCCGCACCTCGATGCCGGATGCCCGAAGCCCGACGCTCGATCTGACGATCGAAGCCGCCGGCGTCCAACGAGACGAGCTCCCGCGCCGGCTCGGCGTCGCCAGCACGGCGATGCTGCTCGTCGGCATCACCATCGGCAGCGGCATCTTTCGCGTGCCGAGCACGGCGGCGGGTGAAATCGGTTCGGTGGGCGGCGTCGCGTTGGTGTGGCTCGCCGGAGCCGCCATCTCGCTCGCCGGCGCGCTTCCACTCGTCGCGCTCGTCTCGGCGCTCCCCAAGACGGGCGGCGCGTACGTGTACATCCGCGAGGGCTTTGGTCCCCTCGCCGCGTTTCTGTATGGATGGATCAAGCTGATCGTGACCGGGCCGGCGGCGCTCGCTGCGATCGCGTTGATCTTCGCCGAATATATGCGCGCCTTTACGCCGCTCACCGACGTCCAGGTTCGACTCGTGGCCGGCGCGCTGCTGGTCGTGCTCACGGTGGCGAACGTGCGATCGGTGAACTGGAGCGCGTGGCTCCAGAACGCGTCGACCGTCGCGAAGGTACTCGCTCTCGCCGCGCTGTCGCTGGCGATCTTCGGCCGCGGAGACGCCGCGCACGGATCTTTCGCCCAGCCGATAACGTGGAACGGCGTGGCGACGAGCGGCTTCTGGACCGCGTTGATCGCGGTGCTCTGGACCTACACCGGCTGGGTGGACGTTACTTACGTCGCCGGCGAAGTCCGTGATCCGAGTCGAACATTTCCCCGCGCGATGCTCGGCGGCATGGCGATCGTTCTCGTTCTGTACCTGCTCGTCAACGCCGCCTACCTATACGTATTGCCAATGCCGGCGATGGCGGCGTCGACTCTTGTCGCCGCGACCGCTGCCGAACGTACGATTGGATCGACGGGCGCGGCGCTCGTCGCGCTGCTGGTGATGATTTCGACATTCGGTTCGCTCAACGGGTCGATCCTGACGAGTCCACGCGTATTTTTCGCGCTCGCCGACGACGGTCTGTTTTTTCGCTCCGTCGCGGCCGTGCACCCTCGCTACAAGACGCCCTACGTGGCCTTGGCGCTGTACATGGTTCTGGGCCTCGCGGGAGTCGCGACGCGCACCTTCGAACAGTTGGCCGAACTGTTCGTCATCGGCGTCTGGCCTTTCTACGCGCTGTCGGTTGCGGCGGTGTTCGTCGTGCCGCGACGTAGGCCGGAGCTCGCGGAGCGCTGTCGCGGCTGGGGGCATCCGGTCGTGCCGATCGTCTTTCTCCTCGTGTCCGCGGCCATGCTCGCCAACCGCGTCGTCGCGCGGCCGTTCGAGACGTTGCTCAGCGCCGGAATCATCGCTCTCGGCGTGCCCGTGTACTTCGCATGGGGACTGCGACGTCGAACCATTGCCGTGACCGCCGCGGTGGCCGACTCGGTGGAGCGATGATCCACTTCGTCGTGGGGGCCGAGGGAAGCTTTTCCATTCGGTACTACCTCGACGAAGAGGGGAGCGCGCTGCGTGACACCATGCGTGTCGTGCTCTACGACGAGCTGACCCGCTTCGATCGGTTGCCGCTCGGAACCTGGGTATTCACGGAGATCGATCGGTTGAGCGAGGCGGAGCGAGAGATGGTGACCGTCGCCTGCGAGCGGCTGGCGACGGCGAAGGATGCCGCGCGCCTGTTGAACCAACCGCGACGAATCCTGCTGCGGCACGATTTGCTGCGCGCGGCGCACGACGCCGGCATGAATCGTTTTCGCTCGTGGCGCGCGACGGAGGTCGCGTTCGGACACGACAAGCGGGCGGCCGGAACGGACGCCAGCGCCGCGGCCTCCGCGCTGCGCTACCCGGTGTTCGTCCGTTTCGCGAACCGGCACACGGGAAACCTCACGCCGTTGCTCGACTCGCCACGCCAGCTCGAAGCGGCGATCGCAGCGCTCATGTCGGCGGGCCGCCGGCTGGACGATCTCCTCGTCGTCGAGTTCTGCGACACGAAGGACGAGCACGGAGTCTACCGAAAGTATTCCGCGTACATGATCGGCGACCGCGTCGTGCCGCGATACCTCGAGTGCAGCCGCGATTGGATGGTGAAATGGGATTGGCGGATCTTCGACCGCGTCCGGGCCGACGAGGAGACGCGTTACCTGGAGACCAATCCGCACGAATCATGGATTCGTCGGATCTTCGAGCTCGCCGCGATCGACTACGGACGCGTCGACTACAGCGTCCTCGACGGCGTTCCGCAGGCGTGGGAGATCAACACCAACCCGACGATCGGCCGCGGCCCCGGTCCGAGAGTCCCGTACCGGCCGGACATCGCCGCGTACAAGGAAATGCTCGCCCCCGCCTTCGGCGCGTTCTATGAGAAGTTTGAAGACGCCTGGCGCTCGGTGAATACCGCCGACTCCGCCGGCAGCGTCGAGTTCGACCTTCCGCGCGAACTTCGCCGCGCGATCGAGGCCGGAGCCAAGCGGCGCCGGCAAGCGGAGCTCGTCGGGGCGTTCGTCGGAGCGATCGCGCGCCAAGCATGGGTCCGCCCCATGACGCGCCTCCTGAAGCGAGGCCTCGCCTCCGTCGCGTCGACGCGCCTCCGCCTCGGTCGCTAGCGAACCACGGCCCCGTCGGCGGGCATTGGATCAAGGTCCGCCAGCACCATCATGGAAGCGGCGGCGAATGCGCGCCTTCCTCTTGCTTAGGCGTAGCGGCATATGGCTGGAACGGCGATGACTCGCAACCGTGAGGCGACCTCGAGACGCTCGCGGGATGGATTTTAGCGGGACGGGTACCGAGATGACGACCTCGTTGATCGACAGCGTAATGAACTTGGCCACCCCGGATCTGACCTCGAAAATCGCGTCGAGTCTGGGTGAGCCTACCGATGGAGTCTCGAGCGCCCTGGCGGGCGGCCTGAATTCGATGCTCCTCGCGGTCCTGGGAAAGACCGCGGATCCGTCGGCCATGCGCTCGGTCTTCAACCTCGTGACCGACCCCACCAACGACGGCCGCGTGCTGGATAACCCCGCGGCGCTGGTCGGGGCTCCCGAGGGGGCGGTCTCGTCACTCGGTGGACAGTTCCTATCCAACGTCTTCGGCGCGCGCGGGACCGGCGTGAATGACATGCTGGCTCGCACGAGTGGGCTCCGCGTCGAGTCGATCTCGTCGCTGATGCGACTGGCGGCGCCGCTGCTGCTCGGCGTCCTCGGCAAGCGCGCGCGCGACGATGGCCTGAACGCCGCTTCGTTCACGCGGCTGTTCGAAGACGAACGCGACAGCATCGAGAACGCGGCGCCGCCGGGCGTCGCGGGCGAGCTCGGGTTGGCCGAGCCGGCCGCGGCCGAGTCATACGAAGGCGAAGCGGTTTACGAAGAGGGTCGCATCGAACAACCTTCACGCGTGTACGCGCCGGAGGAGCAAACGACGGGGCTTCGTTGGATGTGGCCGGCGCTCGTCGCCCTTGCCGCGATCGCGCTCTTCCTCGGAACACGCTCGAAGCATCGCGTGCCGGCTCCGGTCGCCGACACCACCACGGGGCGGTCGCGCGCGGCGGCCGGCGAGGTCGCGGAGCTGTCGTCGGGCATCGTGCAGCTTCGACTTCCGAATGACAACGTTCTCTCCGTTCCCGCCTCGAGCGCGGAGGCGAAGCTGGTGGCGTTCCTCAACGATTCGACGCGAGCGGCCGACGACACCTCTTGGATCGTGCTCGATCGAGTCCACTTCGAGAGCAATTCGTCCAAGATCGACCCGGACGCCGAAGCTCAGGCGAAGAACATCAGCGACATCCTCAAGGCGTACCCGCACGCGACCGCGAAGATCGGCGGCTACACCGACAGCACGGGCAGCGACGCCGCGAATCTGCGTCTGTCGCGTTCTCGCGCCGAGAGCGCCCAGGCGTCGGTCGAGCACAACGGTCTCGCCGCGACGCGCGTGGCGGCCGAGGGATTCGGCTCGAAGGATCCTGTAGCACCGAACTCCACCGACGACGGCAAGGCGCAGAATCGTCGTGTGGCGCTCTTGGTGATTTCGAAGTAGATGCCGGTCACCGGTCACCGGTCTCTGGAGTTCCGGAGACCGGTGACCAGAGACCGGCTTCGCGGCGGCTTCGCGCGACGGGGCTGACCGTCGCCTTCCGTCCATGCGGGAATCGGCGGCCATCCGGCGGCGTGGCTGGATTCCAAGGCACCTCTCACCACCGCCGCGACGCTCGGCTGCGCTATTGGGGTCGATGGAAGAGACCGACGTACACGGCTTTGCCGAGCACGTGACCTTGCATCGCCCTCATGACGTTCGCGCGTGTCTCGAGCGCGGCGTTCACTGCTGGAGTCGCTGACGACGGAGTCACGTCGAGCTTCGTGTCGAGCGCGTAGACCTCGAACGTGTAGTGATGGAGCGGTCCGGCCGCGGGCGCTCCGGGTCCGCGATAGCCGGGACCCGACGCGCTGATCTGGCGGGTGCCGTCAGGCAGCTCGGCGCCCGGTTTCATCGCTTCCGGCATTCCGGTCGCTCCGGCGGGAATGTTCCAGACGATCCAGTGCGGCTGCGTCTCCGTGCCGCGCGAAATCGCGACGTCGGGGTCGAGCATGTTCACGACGAAGCTCTGTGTGCCGGCGGGGACGTTGCTCCATTTGAGCTCGGGCGAGACCTGCTCGCCGGCCTGTGTGAACTTCGCCGGTATCTGAGCCCCGTCGGGCCACGCGGGGATGGTGAGCACCATTGGCATCGGGCGCGGCGCGGGAGCCGGCGTGGCCTGCGCGGTCGCCAGCGTCGCCCCGACGATAGAGGGAACGGCCGCCAGAAATGAGCGAACGGTGATGGGTCGCATGCGATCGGTCTCGTGTTGGAGTCGCGACGACAAAGCTGCGCGGTCAGGCTCGTTCGCGACAGGCGCGCTGCATACCTTAGATGCGTGACCTCCCGCCGCCAGTTCCTCGAAACGTCGGCGCTGTTCGCGGCGACGGCCGCCCTCGAACGAGTTCCAGTCCGCGTCGAGTCGCGGGCGCCGCGCGGATTCATCGACCTTCGTCGGCCACCGGACAGCGTCATCGTGCAGACCGCCGACGGCGACCGCCGCCTGGTGCGCGACAATGGGGACCGCTGGACGGATCGCGACATCGTCGTCGTCACCACGCCCGGGCGTCTGCTGCTCCACGTCGGCCTCACGTCACCGACCGATCCCGTGAAGCGAGTGCAGCTCCGCTGGCGCGGCGACCTCGGTGCGACGCGTCTCATCCTCGGCGACGCGTGGGAGCGCGGCTACGGCGATCTGGAGTGGCGAGGCTGGGTGGCCGATCGAGTGATGCCGTGGTATTGCGCGACGTTCGACGGCTCGCTCACGCACGCGTACGGCGTGAGAACTGGGGCGAGCTCGTTCTGTTTCTGGCAGGTGGACCCCGAAGGGGTCAGCCTGTGGGCCGACGTCCGCAGCGGCGGCGTCGGCGTGCGCCTCGACGACCGCACGCTCGGCGTCTGCGACGTCGTGTGCCGTGCCGGGCGAGAAGACGAGACGACGTTTGCCGCGCTCCACGCGTTCTGCCGGCAGATGTGCCCCCCGCCGCTTCCGCCCTCGACGCCGCGGCTTCCCCGTTTCCCTCTATATGGCAGCAACGATTGGTACTGGGCGTACGGAAAGAACACCGCCGATACGGTGCGCGCGGACGCCGCGCACATCGTCGAATTGTCTCCGACCGGGGAGAATCGGCCGTTCGTCGTGATCGACGACGGGTGGCAACCCGGTCGCGGCGCGGACAAGGCGGGCACGGGAACCTGGGATCACGGCAACGAAAAGTTCGGCGACATGGCGGCGCTCGCGGAGGACGTTCGCCGCGCCGGTGCTCGGCCGGGCATCTGGATTCGCCCGCTGCAAGCGCCGGCGATCGCGCCCGATTCGTGGCGCCTGGCGCGCGACCGCGCGATGCTCGACCCCACGGTTCCCGAAGTTCGACAGAAGGTCGTCGACGACGTCGCGCGGGTCCGAAAGTGGGGATTCGAGCTCATCAAGCACGACTACACCACGTTCGACATCCTCGGCCGCTGGGGATTTCAGATGGGAGCGGCGATGACGCGCGACGGTTGGTCGTTCTCTTCGGGACCGTCGCGCACGACCGCCGAGGTGATCAACGATCTCTATTTAGCGATCAGAAACGGAGCCGGCGATGCGCTCGTCCTTGGGTGCAATACGGTGAGCCATCTCTCGGCGGGTGTTTTCGAGATCTGCCGAATCGGCGACGACACGAGCGGCACCGAGTGGTCGCGCACGAGGAAGATGGGCGTGAACACGCTGGCGTTTCGCGGCGCGCAGCACGGCGCGTTTTACGCAGCGGACGCCGACTGCGTCGGCGTCACGACGTCCGTACCGTGGGCGATGAATCGCCAGTGGCTGGATCTTCTCTCGCGCAGCGGGACAATGCTCTTCGTCTCCCTCGCCCCGGACGCGCTCGGCGCTGAGCAGCGACGCGATCTCACGGCCGCGCTCGCGCGCGCGGCCGCGCCGCAACCGCTAGGCGAACCGTTGGATTGGCAGCAGAGTGTCTATCCGTCGCGCTGGCGGCTCGACGGGCGCGAGGTCGCGTACGATTGGGTCGGGGCCGATGGCGCGGGTCCGCCGTAAATTAGGATGGTGGCGTCCAGGAGCCGTGTGGTGAGGCATGCCCTAGGCGGTGCCGTCATCGTCGCGATCTCGATCGCTTCGATTTCGAACGCGCAAGCGCCTGGGTCTGATTCGCTGCGGCTGGTCGTGGCAACCGGGGTGACGTGCCACAGCCTTCCCGATCCCGGCTCGCCAATCGCTCAGCGCTATCACATCGGCGAAGTCATCGGAGCGTCCAAGTCGACGAAGGGACTCGGCGGCCGCATCTGGTACTTCGATTCGTGGCGCGTGAACGGCATCTCGCCAACCTGCTGGCTTCCAGTGAACGTCACGGCTCCGTTCGATCGCCAGCATCCCGAGTCCGGATTCGCCGCGGTGGCGCAGTACACTCTCGCCCGTGACACGGCATCGTTCGAGACGCTCGTCGACGCCGAGAATTTTCTCCTCGAGCCGAATCACTATGGCGGCCTGGGGGATTCACCGCTCGCCACGTCGGGTCTCTTGCAGTTCAGACGACTTCAACTCGTCGAGCGGGCCGCGAAGCTTGTCGATTCGCATTCGCTCGAAGACGCGCCGGTGAAACGCGCCTGGGTCATCGCGCACGGCGACGTTCTCTATTTCTTCGAGCCGGACGCGCGGTGGTTCGTCGCGAACGAGAGATATTGGGCGCTCTACGACGCGAATCGCACCGCGCCCTGGAGTGAGGAGCTGGCCGCGTACGCCGCGCAGCGAGTTCCGCCGAGCGACGAGTGCGGTTCGGATTGTTTCCTGTCGATGATCGCGGAAGGTCCACAACAGTATTGGACGCGGCTGCCGAGCGGCCCATCGATTCACAAGGCGCTCACGCTCGCGCTGCAACTTGCCGACAACGCGATCGAAGCAATCGAGGAAGAGGCGCCGACGCGCGCGGCAATCGACGGCGTCCGGCTGTCGTTGGCGCGCGTCGGGGCGCCCGAAAAGCTCGCGTTGCTCGATCGGCTCGCGCGGCTGGACCGGGCCGTTAAACCTTGAAGATGGGCGTCCGCATATGACCGCCGGACGGCGTTTCATCCCAGAAAAGCGTGCCGACGTGCGCGCGCAGACCTAGATTCGGTCCACCCCGTTCGAGCCCGGAGAGTACCAGTGAATTCGTCCGTCCGCCGCCTCGCTGTCTTGGCCGCTATTGCCCCGTTGTTCTCGATCGTGGATTCGCCCACACTCGCCGCGCAGACGACGCCCAAGCGCGCCGTGCGCGTCGGCGACATGTACCGTCTGCGCAACGTCGGCGCGCCAGAGATCTCGCCCGACGGGCAGTGGGTCGCCTACACCGTGACGAGCCTCGACTCGGCGAAGGACAAGTCGAACACAGACGTCTGGATGGCGAGTTGGGACGGCACGCAGGTGATTCAGCTGACGTCGTCGCCGGACGCCGAGACGTCGCCGCGGTGGAGCCCGGACGGGAAGTACCTGTCGTTCCTCTCGTCGCGTGAAGGAGGCAAGGGGTCGCAGCTGTGGCTGCTCGACCGCCGCGGCGGAGAAGCGCAGCGCGTGACCGAGCTGAAAGACGGCATCGACGAATACGCGTGGGCACCGGACAGCAAACGCATCGCGCTCATCATGCGCGCGTCGCTCGACACGACCGACTCGGCGAGCTCCAAACCCAAGCCGATCCTCATCGACCGATACCACTTCAAGGACGACGACAACGGCTACCTCGACTCGACGCGCGCTCACCTCTACGTGTTCGAGGTCGCCGACAAGAAGGCGACGCTGATCACGCCGGGCATGTTCGAGGAATCGCGTCCGGCCTGGTCCCCGGATGGAACGTCGATTGCCTTCGTCAGCACGCGTCCGCAGGGGGTCGACCCGGACCGGACGAACAACTCCGACGTCTTCGTCGTCGAAGCGCGGGTTGGCGCGGCGCCGAAGCGTCTCACCACGTTCGAGGGACCCGACGACGGACCGCTTTCGTGGAGTCCGGACGGGCGATCGGTCGCGTATCTGCAAGGCAGCGAGCCGAAATTCTACGCGTACGATGAACCGCGACTCGCCGTCGTGAGTGTGGACGCCGGAGCGCCGCGCATTCTCACCGGCGCGCTCGATCGACCGATCTCGTCGGCGCAGTTCAGCGCGGACGGCAAATCGATCGTGTTCCTGTACACGGACGATCGGGCGCAGTACGTCGGGCGCGTGGCGACGAGCGGCGGTGCAACACAAGCTCTACTGACCGGACGGCGCGTGGCGAGCGGGCTGTCGCTCGGCAAGGACGGCCGGATCGCCGTGCTGGCGGGAACCGAGACGCAACCAGGAGAAGTCTTCGCGCTGGAGAACGGATCGCTGCGCCAGCTGTCGCACCACAACGACGCGTGGCTGACCGAGCTGAATCTGGCGACGACCGAAGACATCTCATTCAAGACGAAGGACGGCAACGAGGCCCACGGCCTGCTCGTCAAACCGGCCGGATACGCGCCGGGAACGAAGTATCCGCTCTTGCTGCGCATCCATGGCGGCCCCGCCGGCCAGGACCAGCATTCGTTCAGCTTCGAGCGCGAACTGCTCGCGGCGAACGGCTACCTCGTGCTCAACGTCAACTACCGCGGCAGCAACGGGCGCGGCGAGGCGTACCAGCGGGCGATCTACGCCGACTGGGGGAACAAGGAGGTCGTGGATCTACTCGCCGGCGTCGACTACGTCGTCGCGTCGGGCATCGCCGACCCGGACCGCCTCGGCATCGGCGGCTGGAGCTACGGCGGCATTCTCACCGACTACACGACCGCGACGACGACGAGATTCAAGGCCGCCATATCCGGCGCAGGGAGCGCGCTGCAGACGACGATGTATGGCGTCGACGAGTACGTCTTCCAGTACGACAATGAGCTCGGGCCGCCGTGGAAGTCGCAGGACCTGTGGATCAAGCTGTCCTACCCGTTCTTCCATGCCGACAGGATCACAACGCCGACGCTCTACATGGGCGGCGATAAGGACTTCAACGTGCCGGTCGTGGGCGGCGAACAGATGTACCAGGCGCTGCGATCGCTCAACGTGCCGACGCAGCTAATCATCTATCCCGACCAGCACCACGGCCTCACGCGGCCCAGCTTCAACTACGACCGGCTGGCACGATACGTGGCATGGTATGACAGATTCTTAAAGCCGACTCCGGTACAAGCCGGGTCCGTGCGTCCGTGACCGCCGGGGATTCCGGCTCGTCGTAGAAGGCGCATGCCTGGAGATCGAGAGTCGTCGGCCCGCGAGCAACTCGACGCCCGCCTCGTTCGCGTCGAGCGGGCGCTGGACGCGATCACCAGAGAAGTGACGGCCATTCGTGCCTCGCTCGAAGCGGCCAGTGGTTCGGCGCCGGCCAGCGAGCCGCCGCCCTCGCCGCCCCGAGTGCAGGCGGCGCGCCCGCGCAAGACGGCGGAGAACCTCGATCTCGAGAGTCTGGTCGGACGTTACGGAATGCTCGGCATCGCCGTTTTCGCCCTCGTCGCGGCGGTGGGCACGTTTCTGAGCTGGGCCATCCGCAACGGGTATCTCTCGCTGCCCCCCGGTGCGCGCGTGATCGTCGCACTGGTGTTCGCGGCGGGCATCGGCGCTTGGGGCATTCATATCCGCAAGCGCGAGCGGCCGTTCGGGTCGAGCATGGTCGGTCTCGCGCTCGTGATCGTGCTGGTGTGCGGATACGCGGCTGGATCGTGGCTGCGACTCGTGCCGCCGTGGGTCGCCTTCGCCGGCTGCATCGGCGTGTCGTGGGGTCTCGCGCTGTTCGCCCACGCGGAGCAGGACGAGCCGCTCTGGTGCGTCGCGTTCGGCGGCGCGGCGCTCGCGCCGTTCGTGACGAGCAGTGACGAGGGCAACTTTTACGCGCTGGTCGGTTACGGGGCGTTCCTGCTCTTCGCGGCGTCGTTCGCGATCAGCCACCGAGTGTGGTCCGTCGCATGGCGCATCTTCTATCTCGTCGCCGCGTTCTACGCGATCACGGCTGCGGCGATGTCGCGCCAGCAGGGACTCCTGGGATTCTACGCGGCCTTCGCGTTTCCAATAGTCATCGCGTTGGTCGGCGTGCTTCCGTTCGCGCCGGTCTCTCGCAAGCGCGCCGCATTGCGGTGGTTCGCCATCCTCACCGTCGTCGTCGGATTCGCCGCGCCGCACGGGATCAATGCGCGGGCCGACGCCGGACAACTCACCGCCGCCTTGTTCGGAGCGGCGGTACTCTGGCTCATCGTCGCCGATCGGCTCGACGCGACGAAGCAATCCAGCCTCCTCGCCAGGAACGGCGACAACACGACGGTGCTCGACTGGATCGACGCCGGCATGGTTCCGCTGATCCTTTTCTTCCAGGCAACGAGCGCCTTCGAGCCGGTCGCGTCACCCGCTCTCGTCGAAGGTCTCGGCGCGGCGGTGCTCCTGTCGTTCGCGGTGCGCCGGGAGCTTCGCCCCGCACGCGACGCGGCGGCGGCCGCGTGTGCCGTTCTCGCCGTGGCCGCCGTATTCCAGCTGAAACTGGAAGAGCCGAGCGGCCGGCTTCTCGCGCTGCTAGGTGTCGGGATCGCCGCGCTCATCGTGAACAAGGCGCGGCCGAGCGGGTCGTGGATCGCGACCAGCGCCGTGACGACGGTGATCGCCGCCTCGTTCAGCCTGTTCGCGCTCGTGTCACGACCGTCGTACACGTACACCCCGTTCACAGGCGAGCCGTCGCTCACCGCTGCATTGGTCACCCTCTTCCTGATCCTCGTCGCGCGTTTTCGTGGATGGATCGCCGACTCTGCACGGCCGATCGTCGCTGAGCGCGCGGATCACGTCGACACGACGGATCTCTCTCTCGTGCGCGAACTCGCACGCCTCTCGCCATGGGCCTGGGCGTTCACTTGGGTCCTGATCGAGCTGGGGAAGGCATTCAGCCGCAGTACGTCGACGCTGCTTCTCGTGATCTACTTCGCCGCGACGGCGGTCGCCGCGGTCGCCGTCGGGCACATCCGCCGCTCGCCCGAGCTTCGTCAGCTCGGTCTCGCGCTGGCCTTGCTCGCCGCGGCGACGGCCGTGTATGGCGCGACGACTTACTTCGACGTCGGCGCCCGCGTCCTCGCGTACCTGGTCACGAGCGCGTTCCTGCTCGGCATCGCGTACTGGTATCGGCGGCGGCCCGTCGAGTCGGCTGTCTGACCTCGCGCGCCCGCCCGTAGCTAGCCGCGCCGGCCGTCGCGTCAGCCGTGCGACGCATGCCAGTCGGCGAGCGCGGTCTTCTCGATCTCCGGCGTGATGGTGAAGCGCGGCTTGAGCCGCCGCGACTCGGCCACGGTCGGCCACCAGGCAAGCGTGTCGCGCACCGTCGTCTCGAGCGGACGAAAGGTCAAACCAGCCTTGATGGCTTTACCGTTGGCGATGCTCATCATCCCGTCGTCGTTGCCCTGCAGCATCGCCCACGGAATCGCTTCGTCGATCTTGTGCGCGGAGAGGAAGTCGTAGTCGTCGACGAACGTGAACTTTACGTCGGCGCCGAGCGCCGTCCGCGCGGCTTCGTAGAACGCGCGCGCCGTCATCGGGCGTTCGGGCCCGACCGCGTTGAACGCGCCCGACCGCTTGTCTTCGACCAGCCGCACCATGAACTCGGCGAGGTCTCGCACGTCGATGAACTGCGCCGGATCGTCGCGTCGACCCGGTGCGAGCACCTCGCCGCCCCGCGACAACCGCACCGGCCAATAGGGAAATCGATCGCTCGGATCGTTCGGCCCGACAATGTACGTCGGCCGCACGACGAGTCCGCGATCGCCGAATGTGTCCAGCACGATGCGCTCGGCTTGCGCCTTCGCCACGCCGAACGACTCCGAGCCGTCCTTCGGATCGTGCAGGTCGTAGTGAACGGGTACGGTTTCGTCGACGCCGCGCGGGTGATACGGGTAGTACACGCCGGTCGACGACGTGAACAGGTAGCGTCCGACGGAATCTTTGAGCAGCGCCGCCGATTGCCGCACCCAGTCGGCGACGTTGGCCGAGTCGTCGACGCAGACGTCCCACTTCTTCCCCTCGAGTGCCTCGAGCTTACCGTTGCGGTCGCCCTCGAGATGGATCACTGAATCGGGAAGATCCGCTTGGTGTCGACCGCGCGTGAAGATCGTAATGCGATGTCCGCGCGCGACGGCATGGCGAACGAAGTACGGGCCGATGAAGCCCGTACCACCCAACACGAGAATGTCGAGCTTGTCCGGCGCGGGCGCGGGCTTGGCGTCGCCAGGCGCAATGGCTCGGCGGAGCGTGGCGAGCGCTCCGCCGGCAAGCGCCGCCGTGATCAGGAACTCGCGTCTGGATTGCATGAACGCCTCGCCGCTCGAGTCGTTCAGAACCTTGTAGCCATGTGCTGGGGGCGAAAGCGCCCACACGAAAGACTTACACGCGACGGACCCTGTCCTGCGTTCCTCGTCAGATCGTGCGCTCCAACGCCCTCAGCGTCGTCAGCAACGGCCTCAACTCGACATTTGCGAGCTCCGGGTGCCCAAGCTCGTCGCGTTCGACGCGGTGCAGGAAACGCGCGATCTGCATGTCCGACGCCCCGCGCGCCAGCAGGCTGTACACCTCGTGCGCGAATCGGTCGTACTCGTGCTGCGGCTCCGCCGTCACGCCCAGACCGAGAGGGTTCCACTGATCGACCATTGCACGAGCAATGCTGCGCTCGACATCTTCGCGTGGCGTCGGCATGAGCGGCTCCCTGAGGGACGTGTTGTACGGCTCAACATACGACATACCGGCGTCGTTGGTGAGCCGGAGCAGCTCACGACTCTCTGAGGGCGATGCTGGGCGCCACGCGGGTGGCGCGAACCGCCGGCACGAGCGCCGCAACGATTGCGCTGGCGACCAATACGACGACAGCAAGCGCGATCGAGCCTGGGTCGGCGGTACCCACGCCGTGCAGCTGCGATTTGAGCAGCCGGGTCATCGCCAAGGCGAGCGGCAACCCCACGACGAGCCCCGAAAGCACGAGCGCCAGCGCATTGGTCAACACGAGGCGCATGACGTCTCCGCGTTGTGCGCCGAGCGCCGTGCGGAGACCCATCTCGCGCGAGCGCCGCGCGACTGAATAGCTCATCACGCCGTACAGGCCGATGGCGGCCAACGCGAGCGCCAACACGCCGAACGCCGTTGCCAACTGGGTGAGCAGAATCTCCTGCCGAATCTGGCTCGTGATGAGGTGCGGAAGCGGATCGATACCGTCGATGGGAAGCGACGCATCGACCGCGACGATCGCCTTGCGAATCTGATCGACGACCGCCGACGGGTCGCCGGCCGTGCGGACCTCGAGGCGCAGCGCGCCGGGGTTGCCGAGTTGGGAGGAGTTCGTGTCGGTGTGCACGTAGGGGAAGTACAACCGGCGATCGACCGCTCCCGTCAGCCGATGATCGCGCGCGTCGGCGATCACCCCGACGATTCGCACGTCGAGGGAGTCGCTGAAACGGATGTACTTGCCAATCCCGTCCTGATGAGGAAAGTAGAAATCGACGAGCCCGCGCGTCGCCAGCGCCGTGCGGGCTGGCTTGTTTTCGTCGCTCGACTGCAGATCGCGTCCTGCGACGATGCGCGCGCCGATGGCATGCGCGTAGCCGGCGCCCACGTTGTCGTAGGCGATCATCGTATCGTCGGCGGTGCGCGCGGTGAATCCCGGCACCTCGATCGACGTGTGTGAATCGCTCCCCGAAAAGATTCCGTTTTCAGAGAAGGTCGCGTCCCTGACGCCCGGGATCGCCGCGACGCGTTCGCGCAACGAGTGCACGAGGTTGGCGAGCGGCGTGCCGACGTAGCCTCGAGCGTTGATGTCGAGATCGGCGATGACGAGATGATCTCGATCGAAGCCGACGTCCACCGACTGCAAGTTGCTCAGGCTCCGAGTCAGGATCGCGGCGCCGACCAGCAACACGACGGAGAGCGATACCTGCCCCACGATGAGCAAGCTGCCAAGCGGGCGCCGTCGGCCGCGGAAACCGGGAGCCGAGCCGGTGACGGCCTGGGCCCCCGCGCGCATCGACGTCGCCAGGTCGATTCGCGTCGCGTGCAGCGCGGGCGCCAAGCCGAACACTCCGACCGCGACGACCGAGACGCCAAGCGTAAAGGCCAGAACGGTGGGACTCAGTCCGCCTCCCACGACGCTCGTCGCCGCGCCGCCCGCCGCGAGCGTGATCAACCACCGGCTTGCTCCGCGCGCGACCAACAGACCGGCGGCGGCGCTCACGATCGAGAGCACCGCGGCCTCGGTCAACAGTTGCCGGACGAGGCGAGTCCGGTTCGCTCCGAGGGCCAGCCGCACCGACATCTCCCGGCCGCGAGCGATCGCGCGCGCGAGAAGCAGGTTCGCCACGTTGGCGCAGATGATCCCGAGCAGAAGCGCCACGCCGATCATCAGCGTCTTAAGCGGCGCTTCGAACGTCTCGCGGACTCTGGAAAAGCCCTTGGCGCCTGAGGACACGTACATCTTGGGATGATCGGCGTTCAACTCCGAAGCGACCTTCGCGTTGACGTTCGCCAGAATGCTCCTCATGACGAGCGGCCCCACCTCGGCTCGCGCCTGTGCCGTCGTGACCTCCGGCTTGAGGCGGCCGAGCAACAACAGCCAGCTCGTGAACGGGTCGCGCAGCAGCGGCGAGTGCGGGCGCATCACGTCGTGCATCCCAAGCGGAATCCAGACGTCGGCCCGTTGCTCGACGATTTCGCCGGTGAACGACGGAGGGGCGACGCCGACAATGGTGAAGCGTGCGTCGTCGATGGTGACGTTCTGGCCGATGACGCCGCGATCGCCGTGAAAGCGACGCTGCCAGTATCCGTAGCTGATCGTGAGCGGCGCGGCGCCGCTGGTGACCGAATCGGCGCTGGCGTCGAACACTCTTCCGATCGAGGCCGAGATGCCGAGCACTGAGAAGTAGTTCCCGGAGACGAACCTTCCCCGCGGATGCTCGAGCTCTCCGCCGCCGACTCGGACGTCGAGACGATCCGTCTTGCCGGACGCCAGAACGCCGGTGAACACGGTGTTGTTGTCGCGCACCGCGCGGTACACCGGCGCGGACAGCAGATCGGTGCGCGGCGTTCCGGTCGAATAGGAATTGACGCGCGTCGGATCGCCCACGGCGACGAGCGCATCAGGATGCGGCACAGGCAAACCGCGCACGAACACCGCGTCGACCATTCCGAAGATCGCTGTGTTCGCGCCGATGCCGATCGCCAACGCGCCGACTACAAGGAACGTGAATCCGAGATTTCGCCGGAGCGTCCGCACCGTGAACGCCAGATCCTGGGTCAGGTCGCTCACGAAGTTCGCGCGTCGCGTCGATAGCTCCCGTTGCTCGTCCATCGTGACGCACGAGCTTCGCACGGATTCGAGGTCGCCGAACTGCCGCTCGGCTTCGCGTCGCGCGGCATCCGGCGACATCCCGCGCGCCACCAGTTGCGACACGCGCGTCTCGAGATGGAAGGCAAGCTCCTCATCGACCTCGTGCGCGAGACGCGCGCGATTGGCGGGAAGTCGGAACACTCGGCGCATGGTGTCAGGCCGTTTCCGGCGACACGGCGGCAACGGCTCGCCCGACGGCGCGCGCGTACCGCTCCCACGAGCTCACTTGAGCGCGCAGCTGCGCTCGGCCGGTGCGTGTGAGCTGGTAGTACTTCGCGCGCCGGTTGTTGTCCGAGTAGCCCCACTCGCCGGACAGCCAGCCGTTTTTTTCGAGGCGATGGAGCGCGGTGTACAGCGGCCCCTCCTCCACCAGCAGCTCCCCTTCCGTCACCGTCTTCACCCACTCGGCGACGGCGTAGCCGTGGCGCGGCCCCCACATCAGCGCTTTCAGCACGAGGAGGTCGAGCGTCCCCCGGACCAGCCCGCCGTCAGAATCGAGCATTCTCGCTATCCCTCTGTGTTAGAGGGGAGGTTACCGCGCGAACTGCCGCGGCGCAAGCGCCGGGCGTCGAGCCGCCCGCCGCGTGTGGTCAACGCGCCGCGAAACAGTTTGCGACGGCCCGATCGCGGCACCGGGCGTTTGCCGGACCGTCACTGACGCATCGAGACCTGGTGCGCCCGAACGATCGCGATTCGTGCGCAGCAGTGGGTCGACGTTGACCGAGTTAGCTATACATAGCTAGTTTGGCTTCATGCCGCGCCAACGAAACGACATCCTGCAAGGCACGCTCGCGCTCCTCGTCCTGCGCATACTCGCCGCGCAGGGGCGCTTGCATGGGTACGCACTCACCTCGGCCATCCATCGCGCGTCGGCCGACCAACTCCGGGTCGAGGAGGGCTCGCTCTACCCCGCGCTCCACCGCATGACGCAGGACGGGTGGCTTCGCGCCGAATGGGGCGCGACGGAAAAGAATCGGCAGGCGCGGTTCTACACCATTACCGCGGCCGGACGGAAGCAGCTCCAGGTGGAAGAAGAAAGTTGGGCGCGGCTTCGCGACGGCGTGACGCGCGTACTCAAGTACACCTGACACGTCCGGAGCGCGACATGTCGTGGTTCTCCCGTCTCCGCAATCATTTGCGTTCCGACGACGTCTCGCGGGACATCGATCGCGAGCTCGAGTTTCACATCGCCGAGCGAGCGGACGAACTGATCGCCTCGGGGATGTCGCCGGAGAACGCACGGCGCGAAGGACGGCGGCGCTTCGGCCACGTCGCCGAGCACGCCGAACGAACGCGACACCGCGAGCTGTTCGGATGGCTGGATACCATCGCGGGTGATCTTCGCTACACGACGCGATCGTTGCGCAAAGCGCCCGCGTTTGCCGCCGCGGCCATCCTGTCCATCGCGCTCGGAATCGGTGCGAACACAGCGATCTTCAGCATCGTCGACGCTGTCATGCTGAAGTCGCTCCCGGTCTCGCACCCCGAAGAGTTGATGATGGTCGTGCGAAACCACAACGACATCTTCACCAACCCGCTGTGGGAAGCCATCCGCGACCGGCAGGACATGTTCGACGGCGTGTTCGCGTTCGCGTCGCGCCGGTTCAACCTCGCCGCGGGCGGTGAGGCGCGTCGCGTCGAAGGCAGTTATGTAAGCGGCGAATACTTTTCGACGCTCGGCGTTCGAGCCGAGTCCGGACGCCTGCTCGCCAAGACCGACGACTACCGTGGATGCCCGGGCATCGTCGTGCTGAGCGATGCGTTCTGGCGGAGTGAGTACGCCGCAAGCCCCGAGGCGATTGGCAGGACGCTGTCGCTGAGCTCGCATCCGTTCACGATCGTCGGCGTCGCCGATTCACGATTCTTCGGCATGAGCGTCGGCGCTCATCCGCAAATCTTCGCGCCGCTGTGCTCGGAGGCTGTCGTCCAGGGCGCCGCCACCGAGCTCGATCGTCGCAGCAGTTGGTACCTGCAGATCGTCGGCCGGCCGAAGGAGAACGTCACACCGGAGCAGATCCGGGCGCGCTTCGCGACGCTCGCGCCGGCCATCGTCGACGCCACGCTGCCCCCGAACTGGCCGGTGGAAGCGACGGCCCAGTACAAGCGCTCCGCCTTTACCGTCGCGCCGGCGGCAAAAGGATTCTCCGATCTTCGCTCCACATATAAGAAAGCGCTCTACGTGTTGATGATCATCGTCGGACTGGTCCTCGCCGTCGCCTGCGCGAACGTCGGGAACCTGCTCCTCGCCCGGGCGGCAACGCGCCGTCGCGAGATGGCGGTTCGTCTCGCACTTGGCGCTGGACGCGCACGCCTGACTCGCCAGCTCGTGACCGAAAGCCTCTTGCTCTCCACTCTCGGCGCGGGCCTTGGGAGCGCGTTCGCGTTCTGGGGAAGCCGGTTGCTCGTCGGACTTCTCTCTCGCCGCGGCGACGTGGTGTCGCTCGATCTCGCGTTGGACGGCCGCGTCCTGGCGTTTACCATCGGCGTCGCGACGCTGACCGGGTTGATCTTTGGTCTCGTCCCGGCGTGGTCGGCCGGGCGAGTCGACCCGCAGACGGCGATGCGGGCGCACGGCCGCGGCCTCACCGATGGACCTTCGCGTTTTCGCGTCGCGAAGGCGCTCGTCGTGGCGCAGATCGCGCTCTCCCTCGTACTCCTGACCGGAGCGGGGTTGCTGATCGGAAGCTGGCGCAATCTGAGCACGTTGAACCCCGGCTTCCGCCGCGAGGGTGTCCTGCTGGTTGCGGCCGACGTGCTCGACACGCGCGTGCCGGACGATGAGCGTCTCGCCCTCTTCGGGCAAATGCTCGACCGAGTGCGCGCCATCCCCGGCGTGACGAGCGCGAGCGTCTCGAGGCTGACGCCGATCGGGTCGATGTCGTGGAACGAGGTGTTGCAAACGGACGGATTCGCGCCGAAGTCGGAGGACGACGCGCTGTCGTGGATGAACGCGGTGAGCGGCGGCTATTTCACGACGATGGGAATTCCGCTGCGCGCCGGACGGGACTTCGACGACCGCGACGGTGCCGGGTCCGCCCGAGTTGCCATCGTGAGCCAGGCGATGGCGCAGAAATTCTTTGGCGCGGCTCCGGCAATCGGCCGGCGCTTCCGAATCCAGGATGGAAAGACGTGGAGCGACCCGATCGAGGTCGTTGGCGTGGTCGGCGACACGAAGTACAACACGCTGCGCGATACCGCGCCGCCGATCGTCTTCGTTCCGGATCACCAGCGGGATGCGAACGTCAGCACGCGTGAGTTCGAGATCGTCGCGAACGGATCGATCTCCTCGGTGGCGACGAGCGTCACCGCGGCCCTCGTCGACGTGAACCCGAAGGTCAGCTTGTCGTTGACCACCATCGAGCGACAGATCGACGATTCGACGACCCTTGCCCGGGCGATCGCGATGCTATCGGGGTTCTTCGGCGCGCTCGCCCTCGTGCTCGCGGCCATCGGACTCTACGGCGTCATGTCCTACACGGTCGCCCGGCGACGCAGTGAGATCGGCGTGCGGATCGCGCTCGGCGCGGAGCGGGGGCGCGTGATCCGGATGGTGCTCAGGGAGGTCGCCGCCATCGTGATCGTCGGCGCGATCGTCGGCCTGGCTCTCTCGGCGACAGCGACGCGTCTCGTCACGTCGTTCCTTTACGACATCAAAGCGAACGATCCGGCGACGCTCGCGACCTCGGCGGTCGTGCTCGTGGCGGTCGGCCTGGGTGCGGCTTGGTCGCCGGCGAGCCGCGCGGCGCGCGTCGATCCGGTAGCCGCGTTGCGCGAAGACTGAGACTCGAGCTCCCTCGCGCAGGACGTTCACCGAGGGAGAAGTCGAATCACTCCCTTGAACGTCCGGACAGTCATGTGTGCCTGGCCCGCGCCGAGGCGCACCGTGAGCGTTTGATTGCCCGCCGACGCGGGGCGCATCTCGTTCAGCGTGTTTTGGATCGCCCCCGTCACCGTCGACAGGTCGAGGCGGCTCGAGGCCGAACGCGGCAGATACACCTCGACCGCGCCCGCGTGATCAGAGAAATCGAACACGCTCCCCGGCGAGGGATTCGCGGCGTAGCGAACGTTGCCCGTGACCGAGCTGAATCGGCCGCGCTGGATCGCCGGCGACGTCACGTCGAGCGGCCCGCTGATCGTCGACGCGTCGACGTCCTCGGGCGATCCACGGACGGTTACGTGCCCGCGTCCCGTGCGCGCCTTCACGAGCATCGACGTGACGTCGAGGTCCACGTCGCCGCGGATCGATTCGGCGTCGACGTGCTCGGCGTCGCCGGAAAGACGAATCGCGCCGGACACCGAATAGAACCACCCGCCGACGCCGTCGCTCGTGATCGTCGCATCCACCGACTTCACGGACGCCTCGGCACGGCGCGGGACGTAGATCACCAAGTCAGATGGATCCTGGGGCCCGTCGGCCCTTCGCGTCTCGATGCCAAGCTTGTACGAGGCGTTCGTCTCCCCGCGCATGAAGAAAAAACGGCCGGTGGCGGCCGCGCGGCCGCGCACGACGATCGAGTCGCGATCCCAGGCGATCAAGCGCACAGAGCCCGTGGGAACGAAGATCTTGATGCCGACGTCGGGCGTGGCGGCGCGCGCGCCCAAGACTCTCGGCGGCGGCACCCGTTGCCCGCCGGCTACGCCTGCGACGGCGCAACAAGCGATGAGGGTCAGCACGCACGGCGGTCGGCGGATCATCAGCCGCTCGCGTTGCTGATTTTCTTCAGGACGTCCAGCTTCTGACGATACGACGACGCGAGCATCGTGCGAAGCGCCGGGTTTCGCGGATCGCGCGCGACGGCCGCCTGGAGCTCGGTGATCGCGAGGTCGACGGTCTCGAGATCGTCGTCGATCGCCGCCCGCGTCTCGGGCGCGAGCTGCGCGCGTTGCAGCTTGAGCTCGTCGAGCAGTCGGTCCGCCTCTTCGCGATAGCTCTCGATCGAGTCGTCGGCGAAGCGAAACGCGCTGTCCGCCACTACCGCACTCACTCCGCTTGTCAGCGCGGATCGGACGATCGGCGGAACGATCTGGATCACCGTGAGCGCGGTGATCGCCGCGACGGACGCGGCGACGCCGATCACCCATGGATCCACGCGCAGGCGCCACGACGTCGTCGCCGGCTCCTCGGAATCGAACGCGACAACCTTCCCGCTCTCGATCTGTTGTCGGATTCGCGGCCACACTCCTTCAAGCTCGGGCGCCAGCGGCCTCGTCGTGACGGCGCGCCTCGATTCGTCGATTCGATTCATGAGCGCGGTGAGGCGAGCGACGTCGGTGGCGCAGTCGCGGCACACACCGAGGTGTGCGTCGACGCGCGCGCGATCGGCGGCGCCCAACGTGCCGTCGGCGGCGCGTTGCCGCTCTTCCTCGGACAGATGATTGGCAGGGGCGGGAAGATTCGTCATGGGGCGAGAAGCGAGACCAACGCGCGGCGGGCGCGCCAGAGTTGAGCGCGGGCCGTCCCCGCGGCGATGCCGGTCATCTCGGCGATCTCGTCGTGGGAATAGCCGCACAAGTCGTGAAGGACGAACACCGTGCGAGCACCCTTGGGGAGCTGGCCGATCGCCGCATCGAGGTCGATGCGGTCGTCCGCGCCAAGTGCGGAGCCCGCGGTTCGCGGCGCGGGAATGTCGTCGGAAAGCGGAGCGAGCTCTCGCCGTCGCTCCGTGCGGAATCGATTGAGGACGACGTTTACCGCCAGTCGATGCAGCCACGTTCCGATGGCGCTCTCGCCGCGAAACGATGGCAGGCGCTGCCACGCCCGCACGAATGCGTCCTGCGTCAGTTCGCGAGCGTCGCGCTCGTCGCCGGTCATGCGGTGGCAGAGGAGGTAGATGGCAGGCGCGTGGGCGCGGTACAGCGACTCGAACGCCGCGACGTCGCCCGATTGCGCGCGGCGGACGACGTCGTCGAAGCCGATGGCGTCGTTCGCGCGCGAAGCGAGTCCCGGAGAATCGGTCATCAACCGGCGGGGGAGAGTCGCGCCCATGCGAACGTCAGCGTTTGGAGATCTCGGCGAGCGTGGAATCGACTTCGCGCTGCGCGACTTCGCGCGGCACGACGCCGCCCGGCGTTCGCTCCGTCGGAATTCGGACCGATGCCACGTTGCCCTCGCGGTCGAGCGCGAGCAGCGCGGTCGTCGTGAGCAGCGAGACGCGCAGCACCCACGAGCCTTCGGCCGGCCAGGACCGTCGCACCGAGAACACACCCGGACGACCGGTCGCACCGAACTGGAGCGGTACAGTCCGACGCGCCCCGTTCACCAGCCCGTACGCGGTGCCCGCCACATCCGAGACATTCGGCACTCCCTCGCGAAGCATCGTGTGGACATAGAACGCCACGTCGCGCGAAGCGGGGTCCCACGGGTTCACCGGCGACTCGATCGAGAGCCACGGCGGCCATTTGATGACGCGAGTCGACGAGGGCGCCGCCGCTCCCAACGAGAGCAGGGCGCCGACAAATACCGGAACGAGCGCACGACGTAGCATGAGACCTCCATTCGGTTGTGGCCAGAAGCGTTCAACCGATTGGATGCCTCGACGGGCGTTTCTGCTTACCGCGGGAGCGATGGCCGACTGCCGCTATTCCGGCAGGGGCTCGTCGAAGGCCGTCGACTCGCTGTAGCCGCCCAAACGCTCGAGCTCGTCCGGCATGCCGAAGGCGTCGAGCAATTCGAAGCAGTCGTCGTCGTCGAGGTCGTCCAGGTCGTCGAGCTGTCGCTCGAAGTCGGCATCGACGCTGTCGGTCGTCGTGGGAGCGGTGTGGCGGGTGTCGTCCATACGTCCATCCGGTTGGGGTGGCCGGAACGATGGATCTTCCCTCGTCTTCTCACGCCACCACGGCGTTCCGGATCATCCCGTTTTGTTGCGTGAAGTCTTCGCTCGCGGGCGCTTACCAAGCGGCGGACGCACCACATAGCTTGGAACCGAGCACGACGCGGCGAACATGTTCGCACGCCCGCGTGGTTTTCACGATTGCCCTCACATGAGATCGATGACATGAGAACGAGATTCTCGCACGAACTGATCGGCGCGGCGGGACGAGCCGCCTTTGTTCTCTCGTTGTGCGCCGTCCCGGCGATGAGTCAGACGGATCCACGCGTCGGCCTGCGCGCCGGCTGGTGGGATGCCCAGCAGGCCGCGCGCGGCATGGAGCTGCTCGGCAGCGGCAAGAAAGCGGAGGGCTTCTACAATCCGTCGGACCCCGGAGACTTTGGCTTCCTGAACGGCGACCTGGCCTTCAAGGGGAACATCATCGTTCAGGGCGGATTCCACGGATTCCAGGTCTGGGACGTCTCCGACCCGCACAACCCGCGGCTGCGAAGCACCTTCGTCTGCCCGGGCGGCCAGGGCGACCCGACACTCTATAGAAACCTGCTCTTCTTCTCCGTCGAGGAGACGCGCGGCCGCGTCGACTGCGGCGGCGGGGGCGTGCAGGACCCGGTGAGCAAGGAGCGATTCCGCGGCGTGCGCATCTTCGACGTCACGGACTTCGATCATCCGAAACAAGTCGCCGCGGTGCAGACGTGCCGCGGGTCGCACACCCACACGCTGGTCGTCGACCCCAAGGACACGAAGAACGTCTACATCTACGTCTCGGGCACGGCGGGCGTGCGCTCGCCGGACGAGCTCGCGGGCTGTTCTCCGCTGCCGCCGGAACAGGACAAGAACACCTCGCGGTTCCGAATCGACGTGATCCAGGTGCCGCTCGACCATCCGCAGGACGCGAAGGTCGTGAGCAACCCGCGCATTTTCGCCGACGCGGCCGGGAACGTCGCCGGTCTATGGAAGGGGGGCGCGCACGGCGAGGGCACGCAGAGCACGAACGTCACCGATCAGTGCCACGACATCACGGCCTACTCGGCGGTCGGCATGGCCGCGGGAGCGTGCTCCGGGAACGGCCTCCTGCTCGACATTCGTGACGTCGTTCATCCCAAGCGGCTCGACGCGGTCGCGGATCCGAACTTCGCCTACTGGCACTCCGCCACGTTCAGCAACGACGGCAAGAAGGTGCTGTTCAGCGACGAGTGGGGCGGCGGCACGCAGCCCAAGTGCCGCGCGACGGACAACCCGAAGTGGGGCGCCGACGCGATCTTCACGATCGAGAACGGCAAGATGACGCAGCGCGGCTACTTCAAGCTGCCCGCGCCGCAGACCGACCAGGAGAACTGCGTCGCGCACAACGGATCGCTCATCCCGGTTCCGGGACGCGACATCCTCGTGCAGGGGTGGTATCAGGGCGGCCTGTCCGTGTTCGACTTCACCGATCCGTCGAACCCGAAAGAGATCGCCTTCTTCGACCGCGGTCCGATGGATTCGACGAAGCTCTACCTCAGCGGATTCTGGGCCGGCTACTGGTACAACGGACTGATCTACGGCTCCGAGATCGGCCGCGGCCTCGACATCTTCGAGCTCAAGCCGAGCGAATTCCTCTCGCAGAACGAGATCGACGCCGCGAAGCTGATTCACGTGGATCTGCTGAACGTGCAGGACCAGCAGCGCTACACCTTCCCGCCCAGCTTCGCCGTTCCGCGCGCATATCTGGATCAACTCGCACGCAACAACGGCCTCGCCGCCGATCGGGTCTCCGCCGCGCGCGATGCGCTCGCGAAAGCAGAGTCAGCGAACGGAGCCGCCCAGCACACAGCCCTCACCCGTCTCGCAACAACGCTGGACGCCGACGCCAAGTCGGCGTCGGACGCGGCCAAAGTTCGCACTCTCGCGGCAGCCGTGCGCGAATTGGACAACGCGAAACGTTAGTCTCAACCGGTCCGTGCGGCGAGCGAGTACCGTGCACTACGTGGGCATCAACAATTGGAACACGGACACATACTGATCGAATGGATCGGACGGAGGCTGCGGCAACGGCCGTAACTGAAGGAAGCAGCAGATTTTTATAGATTTTTTATGAACTACCTCGGTGAGTATCTGACGCAAAGTGGCTTCCCGAGGTCGTTCAAAAAATCGGTGCTGTTGACCGCTGCTACCGACGTACCGTTCCAATCCGTTGCCCGGCGTTTCTAACCTGCCGCAGCCTTTCGCACCGCGGGGGCCACGACGGTGCCGAGGAGCTCGATCGAGCGCATGACCTTCTCGTGCGGTACCGGACCGACTGTCATCTGCGCGAGAAAGCGGTCGTGGTGAAAGAGCTCGCGCTCGTAGAGAATCTTGTCGATCACTTCCTGCGCGCTGCCGACGAGCAGCGAGCCGTGCGGCGCGCGGGAGGCATCGAACTGTTGGCGGGTCGTCGGCGGCCAGCCGCGCTCACGCCCGATGCGCGACATGGCTTCGGCGTACGGAGGAAAGAACGTATCCGCCGCCTCCCGGCCGTCAGTGGCGACGAACGTGTGCGAGTTGATGCCGACGCGCGCAGTCGATTCCTTCCCGGCCCGCTTGGCCGCCTCGCGATAGAGAGCGATGAGCGGCGCGAACTGGGCGGGCGCGCCGCCGATGATGGCGAGCGCCAATGGAAGTCCGAGCGTTCCGGCGCGGATGACTGACTCGGGCGTTCCGCCCACCGCGATCCATACCGGAAGCGGCTCTTGAATCGGGCGTGGATAGACGCCGAGGTCCTTGAGCGGCGGGCGGTGCTCGCCGGACCAGCTCACCCGCTCGCGCTCGCGCAGCTTCAACAGCAGTTCGAGCTTTTCCGCGAAGAGCGAGTCGTAGTCGGCCAGGTCGTAGCCGAAGAGCGGGAACGACTCGATAAACGACCCTCGCCCCGCCATGATCTCGGCGCGGCCGCCGGAGATGAGATCGACGGTCGAGAACTCCTCGAAGACGCGCACCGGATCGTCGGAGCTGAGCACCGTGACGGCGCTCGTGAGACGAATGCGCTTGGTGCGCGCCGCGGCCGCGGCGAGTACGACCGCCGGCGCCGACGCGATGAACTCCGGCCGATGGTGCTCGCCGACGCCGAATACGTCGAGTCCCACCTGGTCCGCGAGCTCGATCTCTTCCAGAAGATCGCGCATCCGCTGCGCGCCGAGCGCGGCGAGTCCCGTTGCCGGGTCCCGCGGGATCTCCACGAAGCTGTACAGACCGATTTCCATTCTGGATCGGTTGACGGGTGAACCGGTGGACCGGTGGACCGGTGCCACCGCCCATACTTTACCGATGCCTGCAATGGAGAAACCACGCATGAGCGAGCCCATTCGCTGGGGCATTCTTGGCGCCGCCAACATCGCGCTGACCAAGGTGATTCCGGCGATTCAGTCCACGGCCCATTCTCGCGTCGTCGCCATCGCGTCGCGCGACCTGGCCAAGGCGCGCTCAGCCGCGGCGTCGCTCGACATTCCGCGCGCGTACGGCTCGTACGACGAGCTGATCGCCGACGCCGAAGTTGACGCGATCTACAATCCGCTTCCGAATCACTTGCACGTGCCCTGGTCAATTCGCGCCGCCGACGCGGGGAAGCACGTGCTGTGCGAGAAGCCGATAGCGATGTCGGCCGAAGAGGCGCGGGCGTTGCGCGCCGCGCGCGATAGGAACGGCGTGGTGATCGCCGAGGCGTTCATGGTGCGCGGGCACCCGCAGTGGCTGGAGGTCAAACGACTCGTGGACTCCGGCGCTATCGGCGAGCTGCGTTTGGTCAGCGGCCACTTCAGCTACTTTCGCCGCGACCCGGACGACGTTCGGAGCCGGCCGGAATACGGCGGCGGCGCGCTGATGGACATCGGTTGTTATCCGATCACGATGTCGCGCTGGCTGTTCAGCGCCGAGCCGGTCGAGGTAGTCGGGCAGATCGAGCACGACCCGGACATGAAGGTCGACCGTCTCGCGTCGGCGCTGCTTCGTTTTCCGAGCGGCCAGGCGACGTTCGCGTGCGCGGGGCAGCTCGTGCCTTATCAGAAAATGCTCGTCTATGGGACGGCGGGCAGGCTTGAAGTAGAAATCCCGTTCAACGCTCCCGCCGACCGGCGATGCCGCGTTTTTCTCGACGACGGGAGCCAGCTCGGCGGGCTTGCCGCGCGGCCGATCGAATTCGACGCGGTCGACCAGTACGCGATGCAGGCGGACCGCTTCGTCGGCGCGATTCGGGGCGGCGGCGAGGTCGCTGTGTCGATCGACGACGCGATCGCGAACATGGCCGTCATCGACGCGCTGTTCCGGTCGGCCGAGACACGAACGTGGGAGTCGCCGGTCGCAAGACTCTGACATCGCGCGCGCTCGCGCGCCGGTTCACCGAACGCTAGAATCCCGGCGACGGTTTCATTGGCCGGAGGCCGCGGCACATGTCCGAGTGTTCTCGCAGGCAATTCATGGCGCTGGCGGGTTCCGCCGCGGCGGGAGTCTGGCTCACCGCGACGCGGAGCGACATTCTCGCCGCCGGCCTCCACGCGGCACAGGCCACGAAGTTCGAGACATTGACGCCCGGCGACGCGATCGAGATCGAAGCGGCGACCGCGCAGATCGTCCCGACGGACGCGACGCCCGGTGCTCGCGAAGCGCGCGTCGTCTACTTCATCGACAAGGCCATCTCGACCTGGGCGAAGGATCAGCGGCCGGACGTCGAGTCAGCGGCCCGGGAGCTCCGGGCACGGGCGGCGAAGGCGCAGCGAGGCGCCACATCGTTCGCGGCGCTTTCGGCCGACAAGCAGATCGCCGTTCTCACCGCGATGGAAAAGGAGAAGCCCGCCTTGTTCGGCGTGCTGCGCTTCGGCGCGATCGCCGGGATGCTCGCGAATCCGGAATGGGGAGGCAACTACCAGAAGACAGGATGGCGCTGGATCGGATTCGACGACCGGTTCTCGTGGGGACCGCCCTTCGGCTGGTACGACCAGAATGCCTGACCACACGCACCCGCGTCTCGCGCCGCTGCAGCAGACGTCGGTGAAGTACCGGCCGGACGACGAGGTCGATTTCGTGGTGGTCGGGTCGGGCGCCGCGGGCGGCGTCGTCGCGAAGGAGCTCTCGACGGCCGGATTCCGCGTCGTCGTGCTCGAGCAGGGGCCTTGGCGCTCGGAGCGCGATTTCGTCCACGACGAGATCAAGATCTTCAGACAGAGCGCGCTGTCGAACAACTGGGACCTCTCGCCGAACACCTTCCGCAAGACCGACAGGGACAAGGCTCGGAAGCGGCCGGCCCTCGTCTACGCGCGCGGCGTCGGCGGCACGAGCGTGCACTTCTCGGCGAATTTCTGGCGCTTTAGAGAAATCGATTTCAAGGAGGCCAGCGTGAAGGGCGCCCTGGCCGGAACGGGGTTCACGGATTGGCCGATCACGTACCAGGATCTCGAGCCGTACTACACGAAGGTGGACTGGGAGGTCGGCGTCGCCGGCGCGCCCGGGCCGTTCGACCCGCCGCGCTCGCGGCCGTATCCGATGCCGCCGCATCCGCCGAAGTCGACGGGCGTGCTGCTGGAGAGGGGCGCACGAAAGCTGGGCTACAAGCCCTTCCCCGCTCCGATGGCGATCGCGTCGAAGCCGTTCGACGGCCGGTCACAGTGCGTGCAGTGCGGCTTCTGCGAGGGTTTTGGCTGCGAGGTCCGAGCGAAATCGAGTTCGCTCGTCACGGTCATTCCGAAAGCGGTGGCGACCGGGCGCTGCGAGATCCGCCCCAACTCGTACGCGCGAAAGATCGAAACCGACGCCAAGGGGCGCGCCACTGGCGTGAAGTACTTCGACGCCGACAAGAAAGAGGTCTTCCAGCGAGCGAAGGCCGTGGTCGTGTGCGCGAACGGGGCGGAAACGCCGCGTTTACTGCTCAACTCCAGCTCGAGCCTATTCCCGCACGGACTCGCCAACTCGAGCGGCGTGGTCGGCAAGTATCTGATGCCGAACGGCGCCGGACTCGCGGCCGGCGTGTTCGAACACGAGATCAACGGCTACAAGGGGATCGTCGCGACGCGCGTCGTGTGGGACCTGTACGAGCTCGACCCGAAGCTCGGCTTGGTCGGCGGCGGTGGATTCGACTACCGGTTCGACCTCACGCCGATTCAGTTCGCGATGAACGACGGGCTGCCCCCGAAAGTGCCGAGGTGGGGAAAGGAGTACAAGCGGTGGGTCGCGCAGAACTACACGCGAACAGTGCTGTGCTTCGGCCACACGACGTCCCTGCCCGTGGAGACGAACAGCATCTCGCTCGACCCGACGGTGAAGGACGCGTGGGGCGTGCCGGCGATCCGCATGACGTACTCTGATCATCCACAGGATCTCAAGCTCTACAAGTACTTCGCCGAACGCGGCGAAGAGTTGCTGCATGCGTCGGGCGCGGCACAGACCTGGCAGCAGCCGGTCGAGAGCACCGATTTCGCCGTGCACCTGCTCGGCACGTGCCGCATGGGGAACGACCCCAAGACGTCGGTCGTCGACAAGTACAACCGCGCGCACGACGTGAAGAATCTGTTCATCGTCGACGGCTCCAGTCTCGTGACGAGCGGCCGGGGCCAGCCGACGATGACGATTCAGGCGCTGGCGTTCCGCGCCGGCGACAACATCGCGCAGTTCGCCAAGCGCCGAGAGATATAGCGGCCGGGTACGGAGTACGGAGTGCGGAGACGTGCGATCAGCGCGGAGCGCGGGGGATCGGCGCGGCGCGCATCGCGGCCTGATACGCGAAGGTGGCGAACACCGTCGCGGCCTGCGCGACTTCCTCCGGCGTCATGCGCTCCATCGTGTCCATGTTCGTGTGATGGATGCGCACGTCGTAGGTCGAGAACTCCTGCACCGGGTTGAATCCCGGGACGCCCTCGGCGATGAAGCTCAAGTGATCAGTGTTGCCGATGCCGGCGCGGAGGTTTCGTTTCGCGCCGGCGTCCTTGAACGGCTCGAGCCACTGGTCGAAGATCGCTTTCGCCGCGTCGTTGCCCTGCGTGTAGAAGCCGTACACGCGCCCGTAGCCGGGATCGATGTTGAAGTAGACGTCGAACTTGTCGCGCGCCGCCTTGTTGGCGTCGCCCGCAAGATGCTGCGCGACCCACGCGCGCGACCCGTAGAGTCCTTCTTCCTCGCCGCCCCAGAGCGCGACGCGAATCGTGCGGCGCGGCTTGGCGCCGACCGCTTTGAGGATGCGCATCGCCTCGAGCACGGTGGCGGCGCCGTCGGCGTTGTCGGTCGCGCCGGTGGCCGAATTCCACGAGTCGAGGTGCCCGCCGATCATGACGACCTCGTCTTTGAGAGCCGGGTCAGAACCCGGCAGCTCCGCGATGATGTTGTAGCCGCTCGTGTCGGCGGTGAAATACTTCGCGTCTATGCTGACGCGTACCCGCACGGGGACGCGGTCCTGCAACATGCGAATGAGGTTGTTGTAGTGCTCCCCCGCGACGATGACGGAGGGTACGGCGTTCGCGCCGAGGTCGCGCGTCTGCACGAAGATCGTTCCGTGCTCGCCGCGGCTCGGCTTGAGCACCGCGCCGACGCCCGCGTCGTGCAGTATCGACTGAATCTTCTGCGCCTCGGTCGGCCCGCCGCCGCGCCCACCGCCTCTGCCGCCGCCGACCGGCGGCGCCGGAGTGTAGACGTCTCCCGTGGGACCGAACGGATCGACGCGGTCCTCACGGATGAAAGTCGTCATCATGGGCTGCGCCAGGACGATCGCGCCCTTGAGCGCGCCGCGCATTTTCTCGAGTGAATCGGACGACAGCCCCGCGATGAGAATCGGCGTGCCGACGATTTCTCCTTTGGTCGGGGCGGACCACGCGTCGGGGTAGCCGATCATCGGTGCGAAGCGCGGTGACGTCATCTCGAGCGTGTACTTCTCCAACTCCCAACCCCGGCCGAACGGCCACGATTCCATGTGGACGTCGGAGAGTCCCCACGATGAGAGATGATCCCGGGCCCACGTCGCGGCGCGCATGAACGCCGGAGACGCGGTGAGGCGAGGCCCGATCACGGTGGCGAGAGTGTCGACCATCGACCAGGCGCGCGAGTGGTTCAGGCCTTCGTCGCGGATCTTCGCGAGGATGGGGTCGGGTTGCTGTAGGGAGAGCGCCAGAACGAGTGAGAGCATGGGCGAGGGAGCCAAGGAGCGAAGGGCCGGACGGCGAAGGCGCCGCACAGCGAGAATAACAAACGCCGAAAACCGCCGGGGGGCGAGAGGGGAGACGGCAGGGCGGGAAAGTTTTGAATCGGATGCGCCGATTCCAACCCCCGCGAGTTGCCACGTCGTGTTACAGCTTTTGCGCCGCGCTAAAGATCCGCGAGAACTCGCTTGCACGCTCCCGGAACGAACGTTAGGATAGCCCACCCCTCGGTGGCGTTTCCTCCGCGGCACTCGTCCTCCGGATACGCGCCCGAGTCGTTCATCTCCCCTGACCGACACCTTCCTTCATCGCCCGATGATGGGCGGCGGAACCTCTCAGGTATGCGGCGCGCAGCCTTTCCGCTCCTCTCGCTTGCTCTCGTGTTCTGCCTCAGTCACGCGTACGACACGACCGACTCGAGCTTCGGGGAAGTTCGTGCGCGTCATCGCGACAGCGCCTCCGGAACGGTGGGCGACCGTGCAAGCGGGACGCACCGAACGTCGACGCTTGCGGCGTCGTTCAATCTGTCCGACGGAGGACTCGCCGACGTGCGCCGCCGGGTGCGCAACGAACAAGCCGGCACCTACATCGCGGACATTCTCCTCGAGCGCGATTCCGCGCTCGCGCGTTGGCCCGACCGAAGGGGCGTTCCGCTCACGGTCTGGATCCAGCCCGCGTCCAACGTCCGCGATTTTTCAACCTCGTTCGTGGCGCGCGTGCGCGCCGCATTCGAAGAGTGGGACGCCCTCCACCTGCCCGTCCACTTCACGTTCGTCGAAGACTCGTCCGATGCCGACGTTCACGTCGCCTGGATCGACCGTTTCCGCGATCCGATCAGCGGCCGGACGCGCTGGGCACGCGACGACTCGTGGACGATCACCGACGCGAACATCACGCTCGCCGTCCACCACAACCAGGGCGAGCTGCTCGAAGACGACGCGATGCAGGCGATGGCGCTGCACGAGATCGGGCACCTCCTCGGCCTCGACCATACCGTCGACACGACGAGCATCATGGCTCCGCGCGTCCGCGTGCGTTCGCTGTCCGTGGCCGACAGGGCGACCGTCCGCCTCCTCTACGCGCTGCCGGCGGGCCCCATCCGGTAGGTTCTGTGCGTCGCGCTGACGCGGCGTTGTACGCCGTCGTCGGCGCGTTCGCGGCGTTCGTGGTCGCGCAGATCGTCGACCGCCAGGCCAGCATTGGCCCCGAGCGCGTAGAAGAGGTCGCTGACGTCGGCGACGCCTCGGGCTACTCCACGCTTGCCAAACGTCGAAGGCCCGAGGTCGTCGTCAACCCCAGCGACGACCAGCGTGCCGACGTTTCATCTTCGATCGTCGCGGCCACCTCGGCGCCGGCCGCGCGCAACGACGCGGACATTCGCGCGCGCATCGACGCCGCGAGCGACAGCTACATGGCGGACATGCTCGCCGACCTCGGGGGCACGCTCGTGCGATGGCCGGATCACCGCGATCGGGCGCTGCGCATCTGGGTGCAGTCCGGCTCGGACATCCGCGACTGGGATCTCCGCTACGCGTCGGCGGCGCGCGATGCCTTCGGCGAATGGGCCAACGATGACGTGCCGATGCGCTATGACTTCGTCATCGACTCGGCGACGTCGGACGTGCACATCTCGTGGATCGATCGTTTTCCGCCGACGGACGGCATGCGAGTCGGATTCACCAGGCGGACGACCGACTCGAACGGTTGGATCGTGAACGCCGACATCGTCGTCGCCGTGCACGACAGCGCGGGGGTCATGATCCGTCCGTGGGAAATCGCGTCGATCGTGCGGCACGAGGCGGGGCACGCGCTGGGGCTCGGCCACTCGCGCGACTCGCACACGAAGATGTTTCCGACCGAGATCGCGCACGAGATCATGCCACCCGACCGCGCGACGCTCCGGCTGCTGTATCAGCTGCCGCCGGGCGCCGTCAAATAGCTCAGGGCGACTCGGGCCAGGAGACCGTCAGCTTCTTGACCTTCTGCTGGCGGACGACCTGCAACTCCGCGGAGTGGTCGGCCAAGTGACGCATGACCGCGTCGCGCAACTCGGCCACGGTCGTGACGGAGTCATCGTTCGCGGTAATGATCACGTCGCCGGTGCGCAGTCCCGAGCGAAACGCGGGCGTGTCCTCAGGCACCTTGTCCACGAGCACGCCCTTCTGGAGCTTGAGGACTCTCGCAAGCTCGTCGCTCATGTTCAACAAGTTCGCGCCGAAGAGACCGTTCGGGGAGAAAAAGAACTTCGGCCCTTGCAACGCTCGCAGCGTACCGGCGAACCCGCCCGGCCCTCCCATGCGAGCTCCAACCCCGCCGGCACCCGCCGGGCGAACCAGACCGGGCGGACGGTCGCCTCCACCTCCAAAGCGCTCGCCATCCGCACGCACGACGATCGTCGCGGATGGCATCCTCCCCATCTCGATACGCCGACTCGACACGTCTTGCGGCGGGCTGGCGACCGTCAGCGAATAGTTCTTTATCTCGCCGTCACGACGGACCGTGATGTCGACGCGCTTCTTCGGAATGAGCATCTCGCTGAAGTTGAACTCGTGGTTCATCAGGTCGACGCCGTTGTATGCCACGAGCACATCGCCCGGCTCGATACCCGCGCGCTCGGCCGGCGAACCGGGATCGACCGAGATGATCGGCTGGTACGCGAAGAACCGGTACCGCGTACCGGAACTGTCGGAGATGACGAGCGACGGACCCTGCGCATAGAAGCCCAGCCAACCCTTCGACACGCGTACCGACCGCGGACCCATCGCCATCGGGGCGACAACGCCACCGCGCATGACGAACGTGTTGCCGATGCTGTTGGCGAGCAGCGAATCGAGTTCGGTCGCAAACGCGACCCACGCCGTGCCGCCCGGCCGCTCGTGGATGATCTTACCGGCGAGAACGGAGATCGAGTCTGTGCGGCCCAGCAGAATGACCTGCCGGGTCACCGTCGAATCGCGCCGCGCGGGGCCGGCGGATTGGGCCTGTGACAGGCCGACGACCGAAATCAGGGCGGCTGCGGCGCCGCCGAATGGCTTCGAAAAGATTGCAAGGTTCTTGGACATCGGCATTCGATTCACCGGAGACATCAGTAGCTCATGAGACGCATGCTCGCCGGCGCCGCGGTGTTGATCATCCGGAGCGTGGCGTCGCGTTGCCCGACCATCGACAGGTAGTAGCCGTTGATGACCGGATCGTACGGCGCCTCGTTGAGGGCCTGGTTCAGCACCTGCTGCGTGCGGTCGAGCGCGGCCAGGCGCGTGCGCATGGCCGCCGGGCTTTCGATCACGTGACCCGTCGTGTCGTGCTGAGCGAGATACGCGGTGGCATTCTGGTAGAGCACCTGCGATTGCGTCTGAGCGGACCGCGCTTCGTCGAGCGTCCGGAAGCGCGGCGCGGAATCGATCTGGGCCAGTCCGACGGCGGAGCCGGAAACACCTGGCCCCGACAGACGAACGGACATGCGACCACCGACCGCACCGCCCGCCACGAGCACCGCCGCCGCGGCGGCCTGGAGCCACCCGGAGCGGGGCCGAGCGCGCGTCGAAAAACCGCGTCCGGAATCGATGACGCCGTCGGCGACGAGCGCCGGTCTCAGGGACTCCCACGTCGTGAGCGGCGTTCCAATGCTGCGCGCGCTGGCGGCGGCGAGCTGGTCGAGCGTGCGATGGGCGGCGCGCTCACGCGTACAGTCGGCGCAGCCCGCAAGATGGGCGAGCTCCGCGGGCGTCGCCGTCTCGTCGGCCAGCGCCGCGAGGCGTTCAGGAGACAGGTGTAGCATGATCGGCTTCCTTG
The DNA here is from genome assembly GCA_963757185.1 of uncultured Gemmatimonadaceae bacterium. Lineage (GTDB taxonomy): Bacteria > Gemmatimonadota > Gemmatimonadetes > Gemmatimonadales > Gemmatimonadaceae > JAQBQB01. The sequence continues at coordinate 337,730 of CAVWQI010000008.1, read as the reverse complement.
CTCGATAATCTGACATCTCTAATGGCATCCGAATCGACCAGGTGCGCGAGCAGTTTGCGCAGCTTGGTACGGGCCTTGAATAGTTGGGACTTCGAGCCGCCGGTCGTGATTCCCAATTCGGCGGCGATCTCTTCGTGCGTATACCCCTCGACATCGTGCATCAGGAACACCGTCCGCGCTCCCGGCGACAGCTTGGCCGCGGCCTCGTCGATCGACTGCGCCACGAACGAGCGATCCGTGTCCGGTTCGGTCACCGCGCTGTCCTCCTCGACCTCGGTCTCGATCGACGCCAGCCGTCGCGTCTTCCGAAGCGCATTCAGCGTTCGGTTCACCGCGATGCGGTGCGCCCACGTGCCGAACTGGGCGTCGCCGCGATAACTGGGCAGCGCACGGAAGATCTGAATCCAGACTTCCTGGGCGATGTCGGCGGCCAAGTCGAGATCGGGCCCGACCAGCCGGCGAACGACGAGGTCGATGTGAGGCGCGTGCCGGGTCCAAAGGGCCCGGAGCGCGGCCTCATCGCCGTTGATCGCTCGCCGAATGGTAAGGAAGTCCTGATCCATGTCCGAAGGGTAGGTCACCCGCGAGGGGTCGAAGGTTTACGATTCTCCCCTCGCTTGCCAGCCTCGTCTTTGACCGCCTCGAACGCGGGTCAACTCGAAGCGGCGTCGTTACATCCCGAAATAACCTGTCGTCCTGCGACGAAGCGATACAATACGTCAAACTGCACCCTTGCGCTGCCGGAACATTCAGGCAATTGTGACGTACACCACCTGTATCGGCCGAACCTGTGGTACCTGCCGATGGCCGATACTAGGAGAAAAGACAATCCGTAGCTGATCTTTTGCGACCTCGGCCGGTGACGGCCCGATGTCGCTTGAAGCTTTTTCGGTCGTCAACCTGTAGGTGCCCTCGGTGCTTCTCCTACTAGTAACCACCCTTCTCGCCCACGATGGCGGCGGCCTTCCGATGAAGGCCCCCAAGGCCGTTGGCATGTCCAGCCAACGACTTGCCGTCGTGGATCGCGTCGTTCAGCGCGGGATTTCCGCCGGTGGATACCCAGGGGCCGCGGTCGTCGTCGGCCGTCGGGGCGCCGCCGTCTGGGAAAAGGGCTTCGGGAAGCTGAGCTGGGAGCGCGGAAGCGCTCCGGTGAGCGCCGACCGCACGATCTACGACCTCGCGTCGCTGACCAAGGTCGTCGGAACGACGTCCGGGCTCATGATTCTGTTCGACGAGGGCAAGGTCGCGCTCGACGATCCGGTCTCGAAATACGTCCCCGAGTTTGCCGGTGGCGACAAGGACCGAGTCACGGTCCGGATGCTCCTCGAGCATCGTTCCGGCCTCCCCGCCGGCCGCGACCTCTGGCGCCTCGCCAGTAACCCCGCCGAAGCACGAGAGGCGGTAATCCAGACTCCGCTGGCCTGCGAGCCGGGCCGCTGTTACGAGTATTCCGACCTCGGCGCCGACATGCTCGGCTTCGTCGTTGAAGCCGCCGCCGGTGAGCCGCTCGACAAGTTCCTCCAGGAGCGCGTCTTCGGACCCCTGGGCATGACCGACACCGGCTTCCGCCCCGCCGACTCGCTCAAGTCGCGCGTCGCGCCCACGGAAGTCGCGCCACCCCGCGGCTACCCGCTGCAGGGCGAGGTGCACGATGAGAACGCGTTCGCCCTCGGCGGCGTCGCCGGTCACGCCGGGCTCTTCAGCACCGCCAACGACCTCGCCGTGTTCGCCCAGATGATGCTCAACGGCGGCGAATACAACGGCACGCGCCTCTTCGCCGACTCGACCGTCGCCCTCTTCACCAAGCGTGCGGCGGGCTCGCGCGCGCTCGGCTGGGATACCTGCGACGGGTTGGGCAGCTGTGGCGATCACCTCGGCGAGGACGCCTACGGCCACACCGGCTTCACGGGCACGTCGATGTGGATCGATCCCGATCGCGACATGTTCGTCATCCTGCTGACGAACCGCGTGCACGAGGCCCGCGCCAAGCGCCCGGCCAAAGTGATCGCCGACGTTCGCGCCGATCTCTCCGACGCCGCCGCCCTTGCCGTTACGGACTACGGAACGCCGCCCGCCATGCCGGCGAGCTTCCGCGCCGACAAGGCCGTCGGCTGGAATCGGCCGATCCACACGACTCGCCACCACTCGAAGAAGCTGACGAAGAAGCCGGCGACCACGACCGCGAAGAAGAGTTCGGTAAAGCGGTAGCGGTAGACCGGTGGACCGGTGGACCGATGGACCGGAACTGCAAACGGCGGCGCAAATGCGCCGCCGTTCTTTTCGCAGACCGGCCAGCTGTCGAGCCGTCTAGCTGTCGAGCCGTCTAGCCATCTAGCGGTCTAGCCACCCAGCCTCCTGGCGGCTCAGAACAAATACCCCAGCCCGATGTAAATCGCCGCCGTCGACTGCGACGAGTGGCCGACGTCGGTCGAGATCACGAAGCTCGGCCCGAACCCCAGCCTGACCCCTCCGCCGTATCCGCTGTGCAGTTCGCGCAGCGCCGACGAGAGATCGACTCCGTCGCTCCAGACCCGCCCCGCGTCGACGAACCCGCTCAGTACGAGCGACGACTGGCGGCCGATCAACCCGAAGTCCGCTGCTCGCCAACGTAGCTCGTTGTTCGAGACCAGGATTCCCTTCCCGACGTATCGGTCTTTGGGGATTCCTCGAATGCTGCTCGTGCCGCCGAGTCCGTCCTGCGGCTTCTGCGTCGTCGGCAATTCGGCGAGTGAATAGAACGGCGCGTCGCCGACCGTGTTCTGCAGCACGAGCCGATTGGCGAGAGTGACGCGTGGGCCGAGTGGCTGATAGTGGCGAGTGGCAGCGGTCCATCGCGTGTAATTCCACGATGCGCCCAGCTTGGAGTCGACACGCTGGACCAGGAGGTCGGCCCACGTACCCGACGTCGTTCCGACTTCGCGGTCGCGCGTGTCCCAGGTGAGCCCGGCGCGCACGTAGTTCGTTCGGGTCACGGCGGGTTGCCGGCCGTTCATGTCGCTCTCGATGAGCGTCGAGCCGCTGTCGAAGGGGGTGAGATCCACTTTCTCCGACGATGCGCCGGCGCCGATGAGATAGCGCAACGAGGGTCGCCCGAGCGTGTGCTGCACGTCGGCCGAGGCGCGGAGGCGATCCAGGCCGTATCGGTAGTAGTAGCGCGTCGGTCCGGCCTCGAGCGATGGGTCGTATGCGGTCTCGTTGCCAATTCCGTAATAGGGCGCGGCGAGCTGCTGCTCGCGCCCCGCGTACGCGGTGACGCGCCACGGTCGCGTGTCGCTGGACGGCGCGTCGAAGAACAACGTGTAGTCGCGCCGCCCGCGCGTCGTCATGAAGAGCGTCGGTTGCACGGTCCAGCGATAGGTCGTCGACCCGGGCTCGTACTTGTAGAGCGCGAGGATGGCGCCGTAGCCGAGGCCTTCGTCGGCGTCGAAGTTCAGCGCTGGAATGCCCGAGACCTCGACACCGGCTGGGCGCTGGGCGGCGAGCGATGAGGCCGCTGTGGCGAGCAGAACGAACGTCGAGAGTTTGAGCACGGGGGGACGGGGGACGGGGGGACGGGGGGACCGGTGGACCGGTGGACCGCGAGACGGCGTGCTTGGCGGGCGTACGATGCGCTTGCGCGGGTCGCGCGGCCATGCGTGGAATGACGTAGACGCCTAGTCGGAAACGACGTAGCCGTGTGACGTCCGAGGCTTGCTCGCCTTGGGGAGCGCCTCGATGTTTCGGCTCATGACTGGGCCAGACGATACGAACGTTCCCCCGCCTTCTTCACCGGCACCCGACAAGCCGCCCGCGGACGCCGCTCCGGAGGGCGCGCCCAGCCCTGATCAGGTCAAGCTCGCGCTCCGCAAGGTCAAGGATCCGGAGCTCAACCTGAACATCGTCGACCTGGGCCTCGTCTACGACGTGCGGGTGGACGACGCCGTGGTGCAGATCGACATGACGCTCACGTCGCCGGGGTGCCCCGCGGGTCCGCAGATCATGACCGACATCGAGCGCGCGGTGCGCGCGCTGGCCGGGGTCGACGACGTCGTGCTCAACCTGATCTGGACGCCGTTCTGGACGCCGGACCGGATCGAGCCGCGCGTGCGCGCCTACATGGGCTTGTGAGCCGGGCGAGGCAGCGCCTTTAGAAAATCCTCACCGAGCACGCCGCGCTGCCAGGCGCGGAGCTCTCTCACGTCCGCCATCTCTTCGGGCGACGATGGGTTCTTGCGCGCCACAGCCTCGAGACGCTCGCGCGCGCACAGCACACCGGGGTCCAGGTCCAGCCGTGTGGCCGTGGCGTCGCGCACCGTCTTGAGCGCCGCGACGCGCACGTCGAACTCGGGGTCGCGGTCCCAACGCGGCGCCTTGGGGAATTTCGGAAGCGCGTTCTCGGGCACGGCCACCCCTCGTGCCACCGCGCCGATGATCTCTCCGCCCCGGCTCTCGATCATCCCACGCGGAACGCCCTTGATGCTGGAAAGCAGGTCGGACGACTGGGGCTGACGCCTGGCGATCTCGAGCAATTGCTCGTTGCCGACTATGCGAAAAGTCGCGCGATCGAGCTGCGCGGCCACACCGTCGCGCCACTGCACCAACTCCCGGAGAACGGCGAGCTCGCGGCGCGACAGGTCGCGCGCGCCTTTCATGCGGAGGAACGCGTCCGCCGAGCCGTCGCCGGCCCATGCAGTTCCCTCGAGCAATGAGAACTCCTCGCGCGCCCAGCCGAGCCGTCCAGCTCGCTCGAGCTCGCGCTCCAACTTGTCGCGCAGCTCCAGCAGGTGGATCGTGTCCTGCGCGGCGTAGTCGAGCATCCCCTGCGTCAGCGGTCGCATCGACCAGTCGGCGCGCTGGTGCTTCTTGTCGAGCTTCACGCCGAAGTACCGCTCGAGGAGCGCGGCCAAGCCGAAGGCGCGGAGGCCCAGAAGCTGCGCCGCGATGCGCGTGTCGAAGATGTTCCGCACGCGCCACTGGTAGTCCTGATGGAGCAGACGCAGATCGTAGTCGGCGTCGTGAAAGACGATCTCGATCGCGGGATCCTCGAGGATGCGTCCGAGGGCCGGCGGTTTCCCGATGGGTATGGGATCGATGATGGCCGTGCGTTCGCGGGTCGAGAGTTGCAGCAGGTAGATTCGATCGACGAATCGATGGAAGCTGGCGCCCTCGGTGTCCAACGCGATGCTTCTCGATTCGACCGAACCGACGGAGGGGTTTATCGAGGCGAGAAAGGAGTCGACGGTTTCCGGCGTGTCGAGATAGACGGGCGTATGCACGCTGGCAATTTAACCGGAACGGTATTGCCGCTGATTCGGCGATACCCCTCCTTGGTGGCCGTCCCTCGAGTGGTGCTCTCGAGCGGGCCTACACCGGTCGAACACGCGCCCTCGGTCCACGCCAACCTTTGGATCAAACGCGACGACGCCTTCGCCGACCCGATGGGCGGCAACAAGGCGCGGGCGCTCGAGTTTCTCCTCGGCAACGTGCTCCACGGCGACCTGCTCGTGACCGTCGGGTCGGAGGGCTCGACACACGTGCTCGCCGTCGCGACCTACGGCCGGCGTCTCGGCGCCCACGTCGCCGTCGGGCGCTGGCGGCAGGTGATGAATCCGACGGCGGCGCGGATCTCCGAGCTGACGGCGAGCACCGCCGACGAAACGCCGATGTTCCGATCGATCGCCGGCGCGTACGCCTGGGCGTGGCGGCGCCGCCGGGCGAAAGGCGCACGTTGGATCGCGGCGGGAGGCGCCACGCCGCTCGGCGTACTGGGGCATCTGAACGCCGGTCTGGAACTCGTCGATCAGATACACGCCGGCGTGCTGCCGCCGCCGGCGCGGGTCGTCGTTCCATTCGGCACCGGCGCGACGTCGGCCGGGCTCGCGCTCGCGTTCGCGATCGCCGGCCTGAAGACGACCGTCGTCGGCGTGCGCGTCGTGTCGCTCGTCGTCGGCCGCAGCGCGCGCGCGCGACGGCTCGCGTCGGACACCGCGCGTCTCATCGAAGGGCTCGCCCAGCGGCGTGTGGCGCGTCCGGGGCGCGACTCGATGTACGTCGCGCACGGCGCGTTCGGAGGCGCGTACGGGAGGGAGACCGAGCGCGCGAGCGTCGCGGCCGCCCATCTGCGCGATGCAACCGGCATCGAGCTCGACGCGACGTATTCGGCCAAAGCGTTTCAGGTCGCCCTGGATCTCGCGAAACACGGACCGACCCTGTTCTGGTTAACGTTCGACTCCCGCGCACTGAACGCCGCCGCCCCTCCTTCCCGCCATGTCCGAGACCGACCTTCCTGAGCTGACGTTCCACATCTACCCGACCGATTGCGACATGCTCGGGCATCTGAACCATGCGTCGATGCTCAACTTTCTCGAGCGCGCGCGGTGGGCGTTGCTCGAACCGCAGGTCGACATCCGAAATTGGGCCAAGCAGGACGTGTATTCGGTGGTGCGGCACGTCGACATCGGGTACCTCGCGCAGTCGCTCCCCGGCGAGGACCTCGTGATCCGGTCCGGGCTGCTCGCCATCAAGCGGACCAGCTTCATCATCAAGCAGGAAGTGCGAAAGGGCGGGAGCAGCGTGCTCGTCGCCGACGCGTCGATCGTGTTCGTCGCCATCAACCAGCGCGGCGAGCCGGTGCCGGTGCCCGACCAATGGCGTCTGTGGCTTCCAGCCTGGCCGGAGTCTGAGTGATCGCGCTGGTCGACAATGCGAGCATCGCGTTCGACGACGTCGGCTCGGGCTTTCCGGTAGTCTTTCTGCACGCGTTCCCGCTCAACCGAACGATGTGGGACCCTCAAACGAGCGCGCTCGTGGCCGAGTGTCGCTGCATCGCGATCGACATGCGCGGCGCGGGAGAGTCACCGCCGACGCCGCCGTTTTCGATGGACCGGTTCGCCGACGACGTGGCGGGCGTGCTCGACACGCTGCGAATCGAGCGCGCGGTGATTGTCGGTCTCTCGATCGGCGGCTACATCGCCTTCGCGCTCTGGCGGCGGCACCGGCACCGCATTCGCGGGCTGGTGCTGGCGGACACGAGGTCGGGTCCGGACACCGTCGCTCAAGTCGAACGGCGGCGCACGCTGATCGAGATGGCGGAGTCGCAAGGAAGCAACGCCATCGCCAACGCGCAGATCGCGTCGCTCGTCGGGAAGACGACGCGCGACAAGCAACCCGACCTCTACGACGCGGTGCACCGCATGATCGCGCAGTCGCCAGTGGACGGGATCGTGGGCGGACTCGAGGCGATGATCGGGCGGCCTGACTCGGGGCCGACGTGCGCGACGATCGACGTCCCGACGCTGATCGTGGTCGGAGACGAGGACATCGCGACACCCCCGGACGAATCGCGCGCGCTGCACGCGGCGATCGCCAACAGCCGTCTCGAGGTGCTGCAGCAATCGGGTCATCTCTCGAACCTCGAGCGCCCCGCGGCATTCAACACCGTGGTGAGCGAGTTTCTCGCCGGGCTCCTGTACAACTGACCGATGTCGACCTCCGATACACCGAAGACGGCCCCCCCCACACCGTCTGCCGCCGAGCAACGCGCGAGCGCGCGCATCGGCGCCGTGCTGTTTCGCACGCGCAGTTGGCTGCCGGTTCCTTTTCTTTTGTTGGCGCTGCTGGTGCCGGCGCACCCGACGTCGTCGAACTGGATCCTCGGATTCGCGCTCATCGTCCCGGGCGAGCTGATCCGACTGGCCGGCGTCGCCGCCGCGGGCACGGTGACGCGCCGTCGCTCGCGCAACGTACAGCGCCTCGTCACCTACGGGATCTTTCGCTGGGTGCGGAACCCGCTCTACGTCGGAAATTTCCTGATCTGGATGGGTTTCGTGATCATTTCCGGCGTGCCGTGGCTCGTTCCGCTGGCGATCGTCGTGTTCGCGATCGAGTACTACTTCATCGTCGCGTACGAGGAGGGGGTGCTGGAGTCGATCTTCGGGCGCGATTACCTGGAGTACAAGCGCACGACTCCGCGGTGGATACCTTCATCGCCCCGGAAGCGGGAGTCCGGGCCGCACGATTGGGCAGAGGCGCTGAAGAGCGAGATCAGCACCTTCTTGCAGTACGTGGCGCTCGTAATCGTGTTCGGAGCCAAACAACGGTTCTGGAAATAGGCGCGCAGCCCCGTGAGAGCCGCGGTCGCCCGCAAGCCGAGGCGTTTCCGAGAGCCGACGCAGTTATTTCTGCGGTTTCCCCGGCGGCGTAGGTCCCTTGAAGACGTCCCGATTGATCTGGACGTATTGCTTCTGATTCGCCGGCACATCCTCTTCCGGGAAGATGGCGGTCACGGGGCACTCGGGCTCGCACGCGCCGCAGTCGATGCACTCGTCGGGATGGATGAACAGCTGCTGCTCGCCTTCATAGATGCAGTCGACGGGACACACGTCGACACACGCGCGGTCCTTGACGTTGATGCAAGCTTCGGTAATGACGTAGGGCATTCGCCGCCTCGAGTGGTGCTGCGGTTGGGGCTTCCAAAGCCTAAGTTAGCCCCATGCGTTTGATCGTCAACGGATCGGAACACGAGGTTGCGGCTCCCGGCCACGAGACGCTGCTCACGACCCTGCGCGACCAGCTCGACCTCACCGGAACGAAGCTCGTGTGCGGCCGCGGCGAGTGCGGCGCTTGTACCGTGCTGATCGACCGCGTCTCCGCGTACTCGTGCCTCACGCTCACCGCGGCGTGCGCCGACCGTTCGATCACGACGGTCGAGGGACTCGCCAACGGCGACACGCTCAACCGCGTGCAGGCGGCGTTCATCGAGCACGACGCACTGCAATGCGGGTTCTGCACGCCGGGACAGATCATGGCGGCCGTCGCGTTGCTCGGCGAGAATCCGAATCCCTCCGAGGCGGACGTGCGTCGTGGGATGAGCGGGAATCTCTGCCGCTGTGGGACGTACCCGAAGATCATCCGCGCGGTCCTCGCGGCGGCCGAGCCGGCGAATGGCTAAGCGCTTCGTCACGACGAAGGTCGAGATCGAGGGGCGCGAAGAGACGAAGATCGTCGAGCTCCCGTCGCGCAATCCAGAGCCATGGGGGGAAGACGCGAACCTCACGGTCGTCGGCCGGCGCGCCACGCGCGCCGACGCGCTCGAGAAGGTGACCGGAGTCGCCCGCTACACCGCCGACGTCGACCTGCCGGGAATGCTCTACGCCGCGATTCTTCGCTCCCCGGTCGCGAGCGGACGCGTCGTGTCGCTCGACCTCGCACCGGCGAGCGAGATCTTGGGCGTGCGCGGCGCGGTCGACCACGACGACATGCCGAACACGAAGCTCGACGGCATCCGCCTGTTCGATCGCGAGGTCCACTACGCCGGGCAGCCACTCGCCGCTGTGTGCGCCGACTCGCTCGAGATCGCGCGCCGAGCGGTCGACGCGATTCGCCTCGACATCGTCGAGGGCGGGCACGCGGTCGACACGACGGCGGCGCTCGCGCCGAATGCGCCACTCGTCCGCAAATCCGGCAACCTGACGCGCCACTCGCCCGAGATCACGTCGCGCGGCGACGTCGATGCCGGGCTGCGCGACGCCGACGCCACGGTCACTCGCGAGTATCGCACGCCTGTCGCGCTGCACACCGCGCTCGAGCCGCACGGCGCGGTGGCCGACTGGTCGGCCGGACGCGTGACCGTCTACGAATCCACGCAGGGCATCTTCAACACGCGGCGCGATCTCGCCGACGCGTTCGACCTGCCGCTCACCAACGTTCGCGTCATCAAGAACTACATGGGCGGCGGCTTCGGCGCGAAGAACGGGGCGTCGATGGCCGCGTACATCGCCGTCGCCCTATCGAAGCTGACCGGCCGCCCGGTGCGCTGCATGTACGACCGCGAGGGCGAACAGACCGACGCCGGCAACCGGCCGTCCACCACTCAACGCGTCACGCTCGGCGCCAAGCGCGACGGGACGCTCACGGCGATCGTGCTCGACGCGACGATCGGGATGGGCGCGGGCGGATATCCGGAAGGGCCGGGCCGGATCTACCATGAGATGTATCGCTGCGCGAACGTGCGCACGACTGAAAACTTCGTGTACACGAACACCGGTCCGCGCGCGTCGTTCCGCGCGCCCGGCCACGTCGAGGGGGCGTTCGGCCTCGAATGCGCGCTGGACTCGCTGGCACGAGAGCTGGACATCGACCCGCTCGAGATGCGCCGCCGCAACTACGCGAGCGACGACCAGGAAAAGCAGCGCCCGTACTCCGCCAAACATCTCGACGAGTGCTACGCGCTCGGCGCCGAGCGCTTTGGCTGGGAGCGCGCGCGATCGCGCAAGGCGGCGAAGGACGATCGCATGCGCCGCGGCGTCGGGATGGCGTCGCTCACGTGGAACGCCGGCGGTGGACCGCCCGCGTACGCGACGGTTCGCATCAACCGCGACGGCACGATCGAGGTGCTGACCGGCGCGCAGGACCTCGGCACCGGCGCGCGCACCGTGTTCTCGCAGATCGCCGCCGAGGTGTTGGGCGCGCGACTCGAGGACGTGCGCACGATCCTCGGCGACACGGAGCGTTTGCCGTTCGCGTCGAATTCGTGGGGCTCGATCACGACCGCCTCGGTGGGACCGGCCGTGCGCGTGGCCGCTCTGGAGGCGCGCGATTCACTCTTCGAGGCCGCCGCCGAGCTACTCGGTTGCAGCGTCGAGGATCTCGAAGCGCGCGACAGTGAGTTTCGTGACACGACCACCGACCGCTGCATGCTGTTCAAGGACGTGTGCGGCCGTCTCGGCGACGTGATGATCATCGGACAGGGAAGTCGCGGGCCGAACCCGGAGAAGACGGCGATGTCGGCGTTCGGCGCGCACTTCGCCGAAGTAGAGGTCGACACGGAAACCGGCCGAGTGCGCGTGTTGCGCATCGTCGCCGCGCACGACTCAGGCCGGATCATCAACCCGACGCTGGCCGAGGGTCAACTCGAGGGCGGGATCATCCAAGGATTGGGATACGCGCTCTTCGAAGAGCGCGTTATGGACGCCGCTCTCGGCGTTTCGCTCAATCCGACGATGCACGACTACAAGATTCCGACGATCGGCGACGTTCCGACGATCGACGCGTTTTTCATCGACCGGGCGGACGTCATCGCGAATCACACCGGCGCCAAGGGCGTCGCCGAACCGCCGATCATTCCCGTCGCGCCGGCGATCGCGAACGCAGTGGCCCATGCGCTCGGCGTCGAGGTGACGGAACTGCCGCTCACGCCGTGGAGAGTGGGCCGAGCGGCTAGACAGCTGGACGGCTAGACGGCTAGTCGGCTGGACGGCTGGACGGCTGGACGGCTGGACAATACACAGCTTCGCCGTCATGCCGTCATGCTGTCCAGCTATCGCGCGAGCAGCATCGAGTGGCGCCGGTTCGGTTCCTTCTGCAGCACGGCGCGATACTCGGCCCGCGCGTCGTCCGGGCGGCCGACGGCAACCAATAGATCACCGAGCAGCTCTCGCGCCGGCGCCAACGGGCCGGGTGTTACCGCGCTCTTCTCGGTCGCGTCCTCGCGCGCCGTCGCCTCACGCATGTGAGCGAGAGCGTCGCTCTCGCGATGCTCGGCGAAATCCAACCAGGCTTGCGCGCCCAGCTTTTGGATCGCCACCTGCTCCGCCCAGTACGTGTCTCCCGACGCAGCCAGTCGCTTGGCGATCGCGCCGAGTGAATCCACGGCCGACCGCGCCCGCGGCAGATCGTTGGTGTGCGCGGCGCCGAGCGCTCGAGCGAAGTAGGTCATCGCCTCGCAGTACGGATAGTCGCTCGGTTTCGGCGTGAGCGCGGCCGCTTCCTTCCACGCACTCCGCTCCAGCGTCCATCGCGCGGGAATCGCGGCCAGCGCGAACACGCCGGCCGAGCCGGGCGCGGCGCCGGTCACCGCTTTGGGGTCGAAGCGCGCAGCGAGCGACGGCAGTCCATCGAGAATCGCCTTTGCCTCCGCTTCGCGCCCCAACTGAAGATTGGCGTACATCGCATAATCCGACGCGTGGAGCGCTTCGGCGATCGCGCCAGTCTCGAGCGCCGAGGCCTTCGAGCGCTCGTTCGCGCGGATCGACTCCTCCCACATGCCGACGCGCGTGAACGTGTGCGAGGGCATGTGGAGCGCGTGCGCCGCCGACGGCGCGATCGACGCGTAGCGTTCGGCGGCGGCACGGGCCCGGCCGGCGAGCGCCGGATAGTCGTACGTGTGAATGATGTAGTGGGCAAGCCCCGGGTGATTCGGCTGCTTCGCCCACAGCGGCTCCAGGATTTCACCCGCCTTTAGTTGGCTCGCGTACGTCTTGTCCGTCGGCGGCGCCGCCGCGACGAGCGCGATGGCGTAGAAGATCTTCGCCTCGGTATCCGCCGGCTGCCGCGCCACGAGATCGCGCATCGCCTGCTCGTAAGCGGTGACGCGCGCGGCCTGGTCCTTGTGCTCGACATCGTCGTAGAGCTGACTGACCGCGCTGATGTAACCGCGCTCGCGATCCGTGGCGCGCGGGGCGACGCGCATGGCGACGTCGACAGCCTGTCGTCCGGGCTTCAGCTGCTCCGCCGAGCGAAGACCGGCCGCCATCGGGTTCCCCCAGCGGCTCAGCGCGATCCCCCACTGTGCCATCGCGCAGCTCGAGTCCGCCGCGAACACGGCGTTGAAGGCGCGAATGGATTCACCGAACTCGAACGAGTGCAGCAATGCGACGGCACGGTCGAACTGCGGCGCGACGGTGGCCCGGCACGAAGTGGTGAAGTGGACCGAGCCAAGTTTTTCGGTGACCGGGGCCTGGGCGATCGTGAGCGCAAACGGAGTCGTCAACGCAATCGTCGCGATGCGTGCGCTGCTCATGAGTTCCTCCTATCGCTGCCAGGGCTGTCGCCCTGCCTTCCTCACCAGTTCGGGATTCGGGCGAAACAGCGTGGCCGTCCGTCCGATCACCTGCACGACGTCGGCGCTGAGTGTGGCGGCCAGGTCGTTCGCGGCGCCTTTCACGTCGGCGTCGGCGCTCTTCGTGAACTGAATCTTCACGAGCTCGTGCGTGCGCAGATCGTCGTCGACGGTCTGACGCACGGTGTCGGTGAGCCCGTGCTGTCCGATGTGGACGCTCGCTGTGAGACGATGCGCCTCGCCGCGCAGCGCGGCCCGTTCCTTGGATGAAAGCGGCATGCGGGGAAGATATGCCGTCCAGCTGTCTACCAGTCCATCGGTCCACCCATATGATGGGCCCGATCGTGCCGCACGCCGCCCAGAGCATCGAACGGATCGATGGCCTCGCCGTCCCAGTACTTGTTGTCGGCCGGCCAACGCATGACCTGAAAGTGAAGGTGGGGCGTGTCCTTCGGGGCGTTCCCCGTCGTACCGACGAAGCCGAGCGTGTCGCCCTTCACGATCTCTCGGCCGGGCGACATCGCGTCGTTGTAACGATCCATATGAGCGTAGTAGTACACGAGCCTGGCATCGGGGTCGACCGTGTACATGGAGATGCCGCCCAGCTCGCTCGTCGACATACGCAGGATCTTCCCGTCGTCGGCCGAGAGGATGGGCGTGCCGCGCGGGGCGAGGATGTCGATGGCGCGATGCGTTCGGCCGCCGTCGCGCGGTTCATAGAACGAATCTTCCACTTTCGACATGTCCCCGCCCGCTACCGGGATGAGAATCCGGCGGCTCAGCAGGTATGCCGCGTCGCTCGCGCTCGATCCGACCACCGCGACGGTCGCGTCGGGAAATTCCGGCGTCGCCGCGGCACCCGAGCGACCCGGCCGTGACGTCGCGACCGGCTTTATCGCGGGCGTCTCAGCGGAGGGGGCCGGAGCCGGATCGGGATAATAGAGCACAGGGCGCGTGCACGCCGTCGAGGCGAGCGCGATGCCGAGGGCGGCGGAGAGGAAGTTCGGGCGCATCATCGAGTTGACGATTCGGGCGCGCGCACGTTGCGCGCCGTGTTGTCCCCGACGGCCGAGAACGCGATCGAGCGATCCCGTGCGGAGGTTCCGCGCCCGCCGGTGGCACCGGAACGCGTCTCGCGTTGGGCGGCGAAGTCGGCGCGTCGTCCCGCAGTGCGCGCCGCAGGAAACGGACGCCGCATCCAGGAGACGAAGAACATGATTCCACGCTCGATCAAGGTTGGCCGATCCCTCACCATGGCAACGCTCGCCGTTGCCTTTGCGGCGTGCAGCGACAACGACCGCAACGTCGTCGCCATCGTCACGCCGCTCAACCAATTCACTCTGGCTTCGCTCGTCGTCGACCAGGGCGTGGCGACGACGATCGATCCGAACCTCGTGAATCCCTGGGGCATCGCTTTTGGCCCGACGGGGCTGCTCTGGGTGGCCAACAACGGAACCGGCACTTCTACCGTGTACAACGGAAACGGCTCGAAGGTGCCAACGACGGTCACCATCCCCGGCGCGGACGGCGAGCAGGGCGTTCCGACGGGCGTGGTCCTCAACAGCACCGGCGACTTCGTCATCGTCGGAATCGGGCCGACCCAGCTCCCGGCGATCGGCGCCGCCGCGTTCATCTTCGCCGGCGAGGACGGAACGATCTCGGCCTGGAACCCGTCGGCGCCGAACAACAGCGCCGTCATCGTCGCCGACCGCTCGGCCACCGGCGCGGTGTACAAGGGCATCGCCATGGCACAGAACGGCGGCGCGAATTTCCTCTACGCGACGAATTTTCACGCCAACGCCGTGGACGTCTACGACAAGAACTTCGTGCTCGTGAATTCGTTCACCGACGCGGGCATGGCCGCCGGCTTCGCTCCGTTCGGCATCACGAACATCAACGGCAAGCTGTACGTGAGCTACGCCAAGCAGAAAGCGCCGGACAACAAGGACGACGACGCGGGCCTCGGCAACGGCTTCATCGACGTCTTCAACCCCGACGGCAGCCTGTCGAAGCGGCTCGTCTCGGGCGGCGCCTTGAACTCGCCGTGGGGGATGGTCATTGCCCCGACGGGCTTCAGCCGGTTCGCCGGCGATCTGATCGTCGGGAATTTCGGCGACGGCTTGATCGCGGCGTACGATCCGAACACCGGCGCGTTCGTCGACAACCTGCGCGGCGGCGACGGCAATGCGATTCAGCTCAGCGGCCTGTGGGGCTTGGCCTTCGGTCCGTTCCCCGGCTCGACCGTGATGTACTTCTCGTCGGGTCCGAACGACGAGATGCACGGCCTCGTCGGCACGTTGACGCCGGTTGTTCAGTAAGGTTGGTCGACCGGTGGACCGGTGGACCGGTGGACCGGTGGACCACGTAAAGACAGGTAGGTGACTGGACGGTCCGGCGTGGCGAATTCACATTCGCTGCGCCGGACCTACTTCATCCGTCACCGCATGCCGAAGAAAGAAGCCGTCGAGGTTCTCTCGATCGACGGGCGTGAAGTTCGGATCACCAATCCGGACAAACCGTACTTTTCGCGCGACGTCCAGCTCACGAAGCTCGACGTCGCGCGCTATTACCTCGCCGTCGCCGACGGCGCGCTTCGCGGCATACGCGACCGGCCGATCATGCTCAAGCGGTTCGTCGACGGCGCTGAGCACGAACCGTTCTATCAGAAGCGCGCGCCGGAGAAGCGGCCGGAGTGGCTGCGCACCGTCACGCTGTCGTTTCCTTCGGGGCGCACGGCGACCGAGGTCGTCGTCGACGACACGGCCGGTCTCGAGTGGATCGTCAACCTCGGCTGCATCGAGCTGCATCCGCATCCGGTGCGCGCCGGCGACCTGCACCATCCCGACGAGCTGCGCATCGACCTCGACCCCACGCCTGGGGTCGCGTGGGCCGACGTGCGTCGCGTCGCGATGGAGTCGAAGGCGCTGCTCGAGGAGATGGGCCTCGTCGGTTGGCCGAAGACGAGCGGGTCGCGCGGGATGCACATCTGGGCGCGCATCGAGCCGAGGTGGTCGTTCACCGATGTGCGGCGCGCGGCGCTGGCCTTCTCTCGAGCGATCGAGCGGCGTGCGCCGGCGATCGCGACGTCAAAGTGGTGGAAGGAAGAGCGTCACGGCGTTTTTCTCGACTACAATCAGAACGCCAAGGACCGCACGATGTGCTCGGCGTATTCGTTGCGGCCCCTACCGGATGCGCGCGCATCGGCACCGCTGACGTGGGACGAGGTGCCCGACTGCGATCCGGCCGATTTCACCGCGCTCACGATGCCGGTGCGCTTCGCCAAGCTTGGCGACCCGCACCGGGGGATCGACGCCGCGGTGGGTTCGCTGGACGCGTTGCTCGAGTTGGCGGCGCGCGACCAGGCGGAGGGTCTAGGCGACGCGCCCTGGCCGCCGCATTTTCGAAAGGCGGAGGGTGAGGCGCCACGCGTCGCGCCGTCGCGCGCGAAACGTCCGCCGAAGTCTTGAGTCCACGATCGAGAATGCAATTGCGCCACACATTCGTCATGCTCGCGACGGCGTCCGCGCTCACGGCCGGGGCCGTTCGGTCCGCGACCGCGCAGGAAGTTCGCGGTACGGTGCGAGAGAGCGCGAGCCGGCAGCCGATTCGCGGCGCGGTTATCACACTGCTCGACGTCGGCGGGCGGGCGCTGGGGCGCAACATCACCGACGAACAGGGACGATACCGCATAACCGTATCCCCGAACACGACGCAACTGCGGTTTCTGCGCATCGGATTCCGGCCGGCGACCGTACCGCTCGTGCGAAAGGGCGGCGCCGTCGACACGCTCGACGTGCTCATGACGACGCTCCCGACGATGCTCGAGCCGATGATGGTGAGCGCGAACGGCTGCCCGCGTCGCGACGACGCCGGCCAAGCACTCGGATTGCTCGAGCAGGCGCGGGCGAGCTTGCTCAACAGCGTTGTCGCGCGCGAAGCGAACCCCGGAACAATCGTGCGGCTTCGATTCCAACGGATGATGGACGGCACGAGCGACCGGATCGTGCGTCAGTCGGTGAAGCTCGACTCGAGCGCAAAATCCGCTGCGTCTTTCGTTTCGGCTCGAACGGGGGCCGAATTCGTGCGCGACGGATTCGTGAAGGACGACATGACCGGGCAGACGATTCTCGCTCCCGACGCGGACGCGCTGCTCGACGACGCGTTCATGGCGGGGTATTGCATGCGCCTGGTGCGAGGCGATCGCGACCATCCGACCGAGGTGGGCCTAGGATTCAGCACCCCGAAACGCGCGCGCAACCGAGTGGACATCGATGGCGTACTCTGGGTGGACACGACGCAGCGTCAGTTGCGCCGTCTCGAGTTTCGTTACGTAGGGGTCGATCGCTCGCTCGAGCCCGCGAACCCCGGCGGATGGATCACGTTTCGTGAAATGGCGAACGGCGTCGTGATCATCGACCGATGGTCTCTGCGCCTTCCAACCATTCGCGACGACTCGCTCTACGACAATCGCACGAAGAGATACATGACTCGCGGGGTGGGTGCACAGGAATCGGGCGGCGAAGTGGCACGCATCGCGTGGCCGTCCGGACTCACCTGGGACGCACCCCTCGGCGGGCTCGCTCTCACCGCGCTCACGCGCTCACACGCGCCCGCCGCCGGCGCGCTGGTGAGACTCGAAGACACCGACTACTCGGGACGAGTCGACGCGAGGGGTGAAGTCACGCTGAAACGTCTGCTCCCCGGCCCGTACAACCTCATCGTCGTCGACACGTTGCTCGAACCGCTCGGCATCGTGCTTCGAAACCCGTTGACGTTCGAGGCCGTGCGTGATTCGACGCTGCGTGAAACAGTCGAGGTCTCGACCGCCCAGGACTATGTGGCGGACCGCTGTCGGCACGACGGCATCTGGGTCGACTTCATCCCGCGCAAACGGCCGGGTGCCGTCTGGATGATCGGCCGAGTCACCGGTCCAAAGGGGACGGCGGTGGACCAGATTCGGGCAAGCGTGAGCGAGGGCTCGAGCACAACGCGCGCGCGAGCCGAGTCATCGGCATTCGCCTTGATCAACTCGGACCAGGAGATCACGAGCACGCGCACGGGGACCGACGGCATCTATGAGCTTTGTCAGGGCAGTTTTGTCGTCGGCGACTCGGTCATCGTCACCATCCGCGATCGCGAAGGCGTGATCACGGCGTTTCCGTTCCTGCTTAGGGACTCGCTGACCGTGCTGCCAATGGCGCGAGTTCTAAAACGTCGCTGACTACGAACCCAGCCGCTGTAGAGCGGCAGTCAGTTCCGCCGGTGAGGTGACATGACACTCGCCAGCCTTGATGACCACACCGTTTCGTGTCCAGTCGGCGTAGCCCGCCCTGCGAACGAATACCGAGTACGTGCCCGCCGGCACTCGTGCTTCGTCCCACCACGCGGTCGCCATAAACGGGTTCCCTGGCGCGGTGGCGGTAACGGAGTCGTGAACGGTCCCGCCAACGACGATTACCGTCGATCCTGAATCGAGTCGCGCGCCGGACTGTGAATCGATGACGTTGACCGTGAGCGACGTTCGTGCCTCCTGCGTGCAGACACGGTCCGTGGGGAACAATTGGCACCCCGTCATACAAGCGACTGCCACTTCCAGGGCGATCAGCCTTGACGGATTCCTGGCAAATGTAAGCATCGGCTGCTCCGATCGCGCCAGTGGGGTCACGCCTACCGCGCGAAGACGCGCATTCGAATATACGCTCTAGCGTCCGAAGATCTGCGCCAACTCGTACGGCGGCACGACCTCGAGCTGCTCGAACGTGCAGTCGCGCGGCGGTTTGTCGGTACGCCAGCGCCTGAACTGCGCCGTGTGGCGGAATCGCCCGCTCTGCATGTGGTCGTACGCGACTTGGACGACGAGCGCGGGCCGCAACGGTTCCCACGACAGGTCCTTCCCCTGACTCCAGCGGCTCCCGGCGCCCGGGCGCCGGTACGCGGCCGCTTCGGCGTTGTTCGGATCCATCCAGTCGCGCCACGGGTGATTCTCCATCGCGCTCTCGCGATAGGGTGCCAGGAAAGTCACCAGCTCGCGCCGCTTGGCGGCGGTGAAGCTGGCACACACGCCGACATGGTGCAGCTTTCCAGAATCGTCATAGAGCCCGAGCAGCAGCGATCCGATCGCGGTCTGCTCGCTCCCCTTGTGCCAGCGGAACCCGGCGACGACGCAATCGCAGTCGCGCTCGTGCTTGATCTTCAGCATGACGCGCTTGTTCGGCTCGTACTTCCCTTCCTCCCGCTTTGCCATCACGCCGTCGAGCCCCGCACCCTCGAAGCGCTTGAACCAATCGGCGGCAAGCGCGCGGTCGGTGGTCGCGGGAGTCACGTGCACAGGCGGCGTCGCGCCGGCGAGCATCGACTCGAGCATCGATCGGCGCACGGCGAACGGGTGCTCGCGCAGATCGGTGTTGCCGTCGGCCAGCACGTCGAAGAACACGATCGACGCGGGAATCTCGGCGGCCAGCTTTCTCACGCGCGACTCGGCCGGGTGCAGTCGCAGTTGCAACGCCTCGAATTCGAGCCCGTGGTCGCTCACGATGACGATCTCGCCGTCGAGGACGCAGCGGTCGGGGATCCGAGGCTTCAACGCCTCGACGAGCTCCGGGAAGTAGCGGTCGAGCGGGCGTTCGTCGCGACTCTGGATGAACATCTCGTCGCCGTCGCGGAAGACGAGCGTACGAAAGCCGTCCCACTTCGGCTCGAAGATCCAACCGTCGCCGGCCGGCAACTCGTCGACACGAGTGGCCAGCATCGGCAGTACCGGAGGATCGACGGGGAGCTGCACGCGGTCGAAAAGGGTTCGGTGTGTGTCAGCTCGGCGAACGTGAACGTTCTACGGAAAAGCGCGCTTCGTCCAGATCGCTATCGTTCCGCACAGGCTCGCCGTCCGAGCCTGAATGTCCGTGGGCGTCGTGTAGGCGTCGCGGTACACCTCGATCGCGGCGATCTGGTCGGGGTACAGGTCCTGCAAGAAATCCTGGGGCACCTCCCGTCCGTCGATCAGCACGTTGGCAGCGCAGGCTCTGAGGCCCTGGCCGAACACGACTTCGACGACGTGGTTTGCCCGGCGCCGCACGCTGGTGAACGGCAGTTCATCGAAGAGCGACGTCAGCGTGGGGTGGGCCGAGATGTAGGTGGAATCGAGGTACTTTCCCAAACCCTCCTTCTTGCGGAACTCGAAATCGCGCGCGAATCCGCGACGCACCGCCGACGCCGTGACGTTCATTACGTCCAGCGCGACGATTTTCTGAAGGTCGAACGCCACGAACGCCGTATCCTCCGCCGACACTTCCACCGTGGCCGTCGCCGGCTTCATCCCGATCTCGGTCATCACAACCTCGCGCGTCCCGACCGGCACGCCCGAGATGAGGAAACGCCCGTCGGCATCGGAGCGCGCCTCGAGTCCTTCGATGACCAACCGGGCCCCGAGCACGGCAGACCCGTTCGACATGGTCGTGCCTGCGACCACGCCGCGCGCTATGCCGCGCCCCGGTTCGGCATGACCGATCCGAAGATCTCGCCGACGAATCGGCAGATCGACGGGAAGAAGATCGATGACACCGCTGGTGTCCCCCCCGGTCGTCGCGACGACCTCGAGGTTCGTCGTCGCCGGAACGCCGCACAGCGCGTACCATCCCGCCGTGTCTGTGCGAACGCGCGCGACTCGGACGTGCTGCTCGACCGTCTTCGGCCTGGCGACGACGAGATCCGCCCAGGTGACCTGGATTTCGGCCAAGGGAAGTCCCGCCGGCGCGTTGGAAAGCGTGACGCGGCCAAAGACTACGGCGGTGTCCTTGGGCGCGTCACCGCCGCAGAATCTCGCCCAAAGCGTCGCGAACGACGGAACGGCGATTCGAACGGTGTCATCGCCGCGCGTTTGCACGCTTCTCGAAAGAACTGGCAGACCGATCGAATCGAGCAGATCGTGTTGGACGGAAAGTGTGTGCGAGCCCGCCGGAACAGCGGCGAATCGGAACCGACCGAACTCGTCGCTCGTTTCGCCGCCGCTCACGTTGCTCAGCGTGACGAACGCATTGCTGAGCGGTTTGCCATGGATGCTGTCGAACACCACGCCCACGACCGGCGACGTCTGCGCGGCGAGAGGCGACCGCACGCTCGCAACCGTCGCGAACGCGAGGGCCGCGGCTCCATGGCGCCAAATGAGAGCGCCTCGTTTTCTGCCGCCAAGCTCCAGGCTCGCGACTCCCAGCCTCATACTTTTCCCGACCTCTGGAATTTCAAATCCCGGGGCGCCCCGGACACTCGCCGTTTCGCGACGCCAGCCGCGCGAGGTCATGCCCGCCGTTTCGGGCGAACACTGTTCCATTGGGTGCGACGACCTTCAGTTCCGCCGGCTTGCTCGTCGAGCCGGCGCGAATCGTGACTGGCGCTTTATAGGTCGCCTCGGGGACGACGAGGTCGAAGGTGACGTCGATGTCCGCGGTCGAGCGTACAGTGATCTCGCGACCGCAGCCGGCCACGAGTTGAATGGCCCCCTCCGCGAGCGGGTTGTTGGCAGGATCGTCGAGAGCCAACGCCTGTCGCAACCGGTGCGCGGCTGAACGAACGCCTGAGTCGGGGTCGCTCATCGCGAGCTGAAACACGATACGACCAATTTGCGCGCGCGAGTCGGCCGGCAACGGGTCCAGGCCGACGACCGGTTCGCCGATGCCAACGCGCCGCGGCAACGACGGCCCCAGCTCGTCGCCCTCCAGAAACGCTTCCGAGGGGCGGTAACGATCGTCGTAGTACCGCGCGAGAACCATCAGCGCGTCGATTCGGTCCGCGCGCGGACGACTGGAGCGAGCGACCGCGCTCACCGCCCGAAATACCCGTTGGTCGCGGATCCTGGCCGACGCAGCGACTATCCAATCTTCGATCTCGTCCATCCGATCGCTTCGCGACCAGTACCACGCCAGCGCGGATGGACCGGTGACGGGACACCTCACGACTTCCCGTGCCCTCGGTCCTTGCGCCGTGCCGGTCGTCAGACTGGCCACGCTCGCGACGCAGACCGCCGGTTCGTTTTGCGCCACGAGAGGCGTCGCGCCGGAGACGATCGCGCCAATGGCGACCGCAAGACTGCGTCGAACAAATGTTGCAGATGTCATAGGGGCATACCCTCACCTTTCAGCTTGTAGAGTTGCCATGGAACTCGCAAGGGCGTCCGCTAAACTGAGAAATCTGAGCCACAAATCCGACGTTTGACCTCGAATTTCTCATCGCCGTTCAACTGACGGGCACGACCATTACGGTGATTCCCGTCGTGTCGACGTGGAGTGCGTGTGGAGTGCGGACGAGCCGGAGCATCACCGTATCGCATCGCCCACACCGCAGCACGACGCCCATGTTCTGCCCGTACTCGGCCAACGCGCCGAGCGGCCCCGTGGTGTGGCAGCCGGCGCACGTCGCCAGCGCGGTGGTCACGTCGCGCGCGAACAACTCGCTCAGTTGTCCGGCCGCTGCGTTTCCGTCGAGTCGCATCTGGTCAGGCATGATCATCTCCCTTGCAGGACTTCAACTCGTGGGACCGAAGCGTTCCGTGCGAATTCGGGACGCGTCATGCCCGAGCTCGACCAGGAGATTCGCCGCGGCTTCGACGAAAGGCGTGGGGCCGCAGATATATGACAGCGCGGAATCGCCGGCCGGCCAGCCTTCGGCCTCGAGCATCGCCCGGTCGATGCGGCGCCGCTCGCCCTTCCACTCGCTCATTGCCGGTTCGCGCGTCAGCGTGAACGTCACGCGCGTGTCGCCGCCGTTGTCATGGCCGGCCAGCTCGGCGAGCTCGCGCTCGTAGATGAGGTCCGACTTGGTCCGCGCCGAATACAGAAGCCGCATCGGGGTCTTCGCGCGACGGTCGGCGGCAGCGAGCGCGCGATGCCGCATCATCGCCATGAGCGGCACGATCCCCGAGCCCCCGGCGACGAGCAAGACGGGGCCGTCCTGGTTCGACGTCCACACGAAATAGCCGCCGATCGGCCCGCGCACCTCGAGCCCGTCGCCGGCGTGGAGCACGTCACACAGATACGGCGAGACCTCGCCGTCGTCGAGGCGTTCGACGGTGAGCTCGACGCGCGGGTTTTCCGGCGCCGACGCGATCGAGTACGAGCGCTGCGCCTGATAGCCGTCGTCGGCGACGAGGCGCACGTCTACGTGTTGACCGGCGCGATGCCCGCGCCATCCTGGCACGTCGAGCACCAGCGTGTGCGCGCGCGGCGTCTCGCCGCGAATCTCGACGACGCTGGCGACCTGCCACGCCAGCCGAGGCGCGGCGATCGCTCCGCTTGGTTCGCTCACGTCAGGGATCGCCCTGGTAGCGCTGCTCCTTCCATGGATCGCCGCGGTCATGGTATCCGAGCTGCTCCCAGAACCCCGGCTCGTCGCGGTCGATGAGCGTGAGTCCGCGGACCCATTTTGCGCTCTTCCAGAAGTACAGATGCGGCACGAGCAGGCGCGCCGGACCGCCGTGTTCGGGGTCCAACGGTGCGCCGCCGAAGCCGAACGCGATCCACGCTTTGCCGCCGGTGACGTCGGCGAGCGGAAGATTCGTCGTGTAGCCGCCGTCGCTCTTCGCCATCGCGAACGGCTTTGCACTCACACCGCTCACACCCGCCGCGTCCAACAAGGTGTCGACCGAGATTCCTTCCCACGAGGTGTCGAACTTCGACCACTTGGTCACGCAATGGATGTCGACGGTCGGCGTTTCATGCGGCAACGCGACGAGCTCCTTCCACGACCAACGCATCACACGGTCGCCGCTCGTGATCGTGAAGTCCCATTTGTCGAGCTGAGCGCGCGGCGTCGGACCGGCCGAGAGCACGGGAAAGTCGCGCGTCTCGTACTGGCCGGGTGGCAGCCGGCCCGGCGGCGCGGCTGGCCGCTTACCGTGAAATCCTCGCGCGATGAATGGAATGTCGGCCATGGATCGTATCCGTGTCGTGACTCGCGGGCTCGCCCGATCTGACTTCTTAAGGGAACGCGCCCTTGGGCCGACGGCAAATCAGCCTGCTTCGGGGAACGACTCGCAAATCCGAATTGGCCCGATGCGGCGTACCGCTCCTGAACTCACCCCCGACCCTTTCAGGAGAGCCGATCGATGTCGTTCAAACGCGTCTTCCCGCTTGCTTCCATCGTCGCCGTCGCCGCGACGGCGTTCGTCCTTCGCACCGGCTCCGCCGCACCCGCGCCCGCTTCGACACGCGCGATCGCTCTCGACGACCCCACCATCGTCGCCATCTTCGACGCCGCGAACACGTCCGACATCGAGACGGGTGAGCTTGGCGCCAAGAAGGGCTCGACCAAAGAGATCCGTGACTTCGGTGCGATGCTCGCGCGCGACCACAGGAATGTGCGCCAGCAAGGGCGCGATCTGGCGAAGAAGCTGGGTGTTACGCCGACCCCACCGAAAGACGACGACAGCATGAAGAGCCACGCCGTCGTCATGAAGCACCTCAACGGCCTCTCGGGCGCCGAGTTCGACAAGGCGTTCCTCCAGAACGAAGTCGGCTACCACGACGCCGTGATCGGCGCCGTCACCAAGACTCTCCTTCCGGCGATTCAGAACGCCGAGCTGAAGGACTTGGTCACGAAGGTGGCGCCGGCGTTCGTCGCGCACCGGGACGCGGCGAAGAATCTCCTCGGCAAGCAAGGCATGTAGCCGGGATTTCGATCCCGTGCCGCTTCATCCGGCGGTACATCGTCGCTCGATGAATCCCGAGTTCCGATGCGGCACGGCTCGTGTCCCACGCGGCTCCCTCGAGAACCGCGACCAACTCGCTCCGCTCGGCCAACGACCGAGCGGGCGAGTTCGTGTTCGGCGTGCGTGCGCCGCGGTTGGCGAGCGCCGCGTCGATCGCGGCCGCGTCGATGGCGCCGTTGGCGAATACGCTGGCCGCCTCGAGAACTTGACGGAGCTCGCGGACGTTACCTGGCCAGGCGCGTGACATGAGCGCGGTCATTGCATCATCCGTCACGCGCGCGCCGCCGATGAAGTGGCGCGCGAGCAAGGGGACGTCGTCGATGCGATCGACGAGCGCCGGTACGCGGAGCACGACGCCGCTCATCCGGTGCCAGAGATCGGCGCGAAAGCGGCCGTCGTGCACCAGCTCGGAGAGGTCGTCGTTCGTCGCGGCGATCGGACGAAAATCGCTGCGCGCGTCGCGCGCCGCGCCGATCGGGCGAAAGACGCCGGTCTCGATCGCGCGGAGCAGCTTGGCCTGTAACGGAAGCGGGAGTCCGCTGATCTCGTCGAAGAACGCCGTGCCGCCATTCGCCTCGCGCAGAAACCCCATCGACTCGCCGATCGCGCCGGTGTACGCGCCGCGCACGTGCCCGAAGAGCGCGTCCTCAAACATCGATTCGCCGATTGCGCACACATTGAAAGCGACGAGCCCCCCGGTTCGTCCGCTCGCGCCGTGCAGTTGCGCGGCGACGAGCTCCTTCCCGCTGCCGGTCGGTCCTTCGATCAGCACCGGCAACCGCGTCGGCGCAACGCGGGCGATGAGCGCTCGCAACTCGCGCATCGGCGCGGACTCGCCGACGAGGGCGATGTCGCTGACACGCGCGGTCACGGCTTGATCTTCTCCGCGCGATCCCGCAGGGGCGACGTGAGACGCTCGGCGTCCTCGTCGCTCCGGATGACGCGCGGCGTGAGGAAGATGAACAACTCGGTCTCGGTCGTGCTGCGCGAATGCCGCCCGAAGAATCCGCCGATGAACGGGATGCTCGAGAAGAACGGCACCCCCTCGGACTGGACGTCGTGCTCGCGATCCGTGAGGCCGCCCAACACGATCGTCTGCCCGTCACGGACGATGAGATCCGTGCGCACCGACCGGGTCGAGATCACGGGGGCGTTGAACTGCGTCTCCGTCGTCGCGTTGCTCACTTCCTGCGAGACGTCGAGCTGCACGGTGCCGTCGATGCTGATCGTTGGACGCACGCGAAGTCTCGTGCCGACGTCCTTGTACTGCACGACCTCATCGCGAATGCCCACGTCCGCGGTCGGCAACGTGCGCGCGACCTGCACGAACGGCCGCTGGCTCCCGACGACGACTTCAGCCTGCTCGTCGTTCGCGGTGAGCACGACCGGCCGGCTGATGATGCGCACGTCGCCACGCCCCGCGGCCGCGCCGATCGTGGCGCCGAGGTTCACGCCGCCGAGTCCCATGACCTTGAGCGTGAAGTCGCCGAGTCCACCCGATCCGGGGGCGAGCGCCGCGCTGCCGAGCATCGCGCCGCCGCGGTGCGCGAGACTGACATCGTCGGCGGCGGCGGAGATGCCGAGGCTGAAGCTGCGGTCGCGCTGCGCTTCGACGATCAACACCTCGATGAGCACTTGGGCCGGCCGCACGTCGACTTGATCGACGATCGCCTTGATGAGATCGAAGTCCGCGCGGTTGGCGCGAATGAGCAAACTGTTGGCGCGCGGGTCGGGAACGATGGTGATGTCGCCCGTGAGAGTGGCCGGGCGGCCGGCGGAGGTTCCGGGAGTTGGCGTTGCGAGCGCGCCGGCGTCGAGCGGGGGCACCTGGTTGGCGCGCAGTTCTTCGGCGAGCGTGCGCGATTGAGAGCTGTTCTGGGCTTGGCCGAACGTGCCGCGGCCAAAGAGTGTGTTGACGTTCGACGCGACGTCGGCCGCGCGGGCGTGCTTGAGCGCGATCACGAAGAGTTCCGCTGCCGCTTGCGGACGGGCCGTCGGCGCAAAGCCAGAAGTCGGCGGCGTCGGCATGGTTGCGGCGCGCGGCGCGGGCGGCGTCTCCTTGAGCCGCGCACGATAGGTGCCCGACGCTGTGTCGTTCACCAGCTCGTAACCCTGCGCATCGAGCAGTCCGCGCAGATAGCGCGCAACGTCGGCGCGCGGCACGGGGCGCGGCGTCTCGAGCGTAACCTGCGGGCCGGGCGACGAACCGACGAAGATCACGGGCCGGTCGAGGTACTGCTGCATGATCTGCACGGCCGATCGCAGTTCGGTGGCGACGATCCGGATCGTCACGCTGTCCGGCAAGGCATGCGGTGCTTGAGCGGCTCCCCGCTGCGCCGACAGGACGGCCATCGACAGGGCCATGAGAATCCTCACATGCGGCCCTTGAACGCGAGCGACCAGGTAGTGTCGGGACCTTGCACGATGACCGCGTCGCGCGTGACGCTGCGAATGACGAGCTTGTCGAAACGCGCTCCCGGCCCGGCGATCGTGCCGGGCGGTTGTCCGGGGATTCCATCGATCACCGCCTGCCAAGGTGGCCCGCCGACGATCGCCTTGAGCACGAGCGACGGCCGGACGATGGGGACCGCCGGACTCGCCGATTCACCCTCGAGCGCGGGATCGAAGCGCACCGAGGCCGGCTCGTTCGCGAGTCGAAAGGGATCATTCGATACGGTCGCGTCCTCGGCGTCGTCCAGCACGCTGTCGCTCAGTCGCGGGCGCGTCGTTGCATGCGCGATCGCGATCGTGCGACGAGGTAGTTGAGGTGGCGACGCCGCGCGCCAACGAACGGCGGCGATGGCGAACCCCGCCAAGGATCCGGCGACGAGAAGCGAGGCGACGCGCGGGCGACTCATGGCCGCGGCACGCCGGTTCGCGCAAGTCCGGCGACGAGGACGTCGAAGCGCAGCGCCTCAGCCTTGCTCGGCGGCGCGGTCGGTTCGGACGACGTGATCGACAATTCGCGGACGACGAGTGGCTTCTTCGAGACGGCGATCGCATGGAGCAACGACGCGATGCCGGCCACATCCGCGACTCCGTTCAGGCGCGCGGAGACCTCGGTGATTCCGTTCGACGTCGCGCTGTCCTGTCGCAGTTGGATCGCCGAGACACGCACCGAGCAGGAATCGGCGAGGTCCCCGAGCCTGGCCGCGAGACGAGCGACGGCCTCCGATGCTGTTGCCGCGACCGGCAGGGCGGAGTCGACGATGGCGAGCCGACTCCGACGCGCTGTGAGCGAATCGCGCGCGGCGCGCAGCTCGCGCGGATCCACCGACGACGAGGTGAGGCGCCGGTTCGCTCGCGCCAATTCGATCACGCGATCTCGCTGCCAGGCGGCGATGGCGGGAACGCCCTTCGCGAAGGTGAACAGGCACGCGATGGCGACGGCGCCGAGGATGGCCGTTCGCCGGTCCCGGTTCGTCATCGGCTTCGCCGGCGAAAACGGATCGTCGCGCGCTCGAGCGGCGTTCGGGCTCCAACGTCGCGAACGACAGAACCGATGATCCGTGGCGAGACGACGCCTTCCGCGTTCGCCAACTCGACGATGACGTCGGCGGCGTGAGGCGTGAGAACGGAGAGGCTCGTCTCCACCGAATCGACGCGGAGGCTGAGCAGCGCGGTCGAATCGGGTAGCGCTCGCGCCACCTCCGCGAGCAGCATCGGAATGTCGTCGCGCCTGGATGCGAATCGATCGACGCGATCGAGCGCGGCGGTGACCCTGAGCAGCTCGCCCTCGATTCGTTCCGCCTCCAATCGCGCTGCCTCGCCGCGCTCGGCGAGGCGCATCGACCTGCGCACGTCGACCGACGCGCGAACGCCCGGGGCGACGCCAGCCGCGGTCGCGGACAGAACCAGAGCCGCGGCGGCGACGGCGAGTCGCAATCGCGCCAGCAATCGCGCTCGTCGAGGATCCGCCGGCGCGTGCCACGTGAGCGGATGATTCCGCGGACACGTCGCCGCGGCGAACGCCGCCAGATAGTGCCGCGCTTCTTCGCCGAGGGAGCGAATGGTCGGCGAAGATTCGCGCAACGATTCGACGGACCATTCGAAGTTCGCGTCGCCTCCTCTGCCACCGTCACTCCCGCGCCGAAAGCGACGGACGGATTCGAGAGCGCCGCGGTCCGTGGTCGTGAGCTCGGCGACAACGTCCCCATCGACGACGTGGTGAGTGCCGGGCGTGAGTACGAAGCTCGCCGCGACCGGTTCCGGAACGAACGCGGGCGATCCGAAACCGGCGGCACGGAGTGCATCGATCACTTCCTCGACGAGCGCGGCATCGAGCGCGGCGCTCCACGTCGCTCCATCTCGGCCTCGCTGCACGCCGGTGGCGAGGAGCCGCGGCGACGACCGCAAGAAGAACGACGTCACGTTCTCCCGGACCAGTCGCGACGCGAGGTCTGCGCGCAGCGCGGGCGGCACGCCGCTGATTCGTTTGATCTGCGCGTATGAAGCGCCCACGGCTACTGTAACGCGAACGCCATGCTTCGGCGCCGCAGCGAGAAGCTCGGCGATCGCGGAACGGACGTCCTCGATCGCGCCGCGCGGTACGCGCCGACGCCAGAGCAGGCGCCCGCGCCGTATGACGATGCCCGCGCACTCGTCGCGCCTGATCGAGATCCCGAGGCGAGTGCTCATGGGTCGCTTCGCGTGAACACGAGGCGCGCGGCGTCCCCATCTCGCACGAGCCGCATTGCCAGCGTCGCAGTGTTCGGCGGAAAGCCGCTCGACGCCCGCACAGTCAGAATCCAACCGTCCGGCGTGGCCGTCGAAACGTGTGCGGCATCGGCGTAGCGCGCGCGGAGCGAGTCGGCCGATGTCGACGACACGAGTTCGGTGACGGCGAGCAGGTCGCCGATGGGTTCGCCCTGTTGGCGAAGCCGCGCGATCGTTTCGGCGGTCTCACGCGTGACTCCGGGAATCGACATGAGCACCGACACCGGCGCGGTCGCGAGCGAGACGCGTCCGCCGTCCACGCCGAATACCGTGTCGAAGTCGGAGATGCGCTCGAAGCCGCGCACTCTGGCCAGCTCTCGCACGGCGGCGATCGGCCCGTTCCGGGGCTGCTCGCGATGCTCGGCGACGTACCAACTGCGTTCGGCGCCCGCTCCTTGCGCGACGTCGTCGGAATCCTTCCAATCAGCGAGCGCGTCGACCATCTCGTGCGTCCTCGTCTCGGGAATGCCGAGCGCGGACAGGAGGCGCGCGACCATCTCATCGGAGGCGGTGTTGGCGTCGAGGCGCGTGCCAAGCGCCTCGAGCCGGACGTCGCACGCGTGATCGAACGTCATCGCATTTGTCACGCGACGATCGAGCGTTCGCCAGACGACTGTCGCCGCATCGCCGATGGTTCTGTCGCGCAGCAACGCGTCGATGCCGGCCCGCGCGCGGGAGGCACAGCCGGCCGCCGTCCAGTAAGCCCGTTCGCGCTCGGCCCGGTTGCGCGACGCGTGTGCGGCGAGCCGGCCGGCCAACGCCCCGGTGGCCGTCACGACCGCCGCGACGGCCATCACCCAGAGCACGGTGATCATCGTGAACCCTCGCCGGCTATTCACGACGCACCTGCACGGGAAACACGATCGTATCCCCCGCCGACACGATCGCGAGAGCGGCGGGAAGAGTGGTGCCGGACGACCAGCGCGCCGTCCATGCGCTGTCCTTTGGCGTCGCATCGAGGTATCGCCATGCGAGACGCTTTGCGGCGCGGCTCAGCACCAACGAGCCCCCAATCGACAGGTCGGCAACGATGGCGCTGCTGTCGCCGCGATCGTCGATCGTGAGCGTGGCGTCACACGGCTCGGACCAACCGCCGGGCACGTCGCACAATGAACGGAACGACGCCGATCGATCGTCGCCGACGAACTTGCGCGTTGTGTCGGCGCTTGCCTGCGCCTCGAACACG
Source organism: uncultured Gemmatimonadaceae bacterium (assembly GCA_963757185.1). Classification (GTDB taxonomy): domain Bacteria; phylum Gemmatimonadota; class Gemmatimonadetes; order Gemmatimonadales; family Gemmatimonadaceae; genus JAQBQB01. The sequence continues at coordinate 307,316 of CAVWQI010000008.1, read as the reverse complement.
AGGCGACGAAGGAGGCGCGCTCCGTTCGCCTCGCGATCGGTATCGGCGCGCCGCGCGACGATACGCGCGGTGCCGTCGTCGAGCTGATTGAGCAACAGGACGGCGCCCAGCATCGCCGCTCCGGTCAGCGAGAGAGCGAGAATGAGCTCCAGCAACGAGAATCCGCTCCGGCTACGGCTCGGCACCACGGCTCGAGTCGGGCCGATAGAAGACGGTCCGCAGCAGCACAGCGGAGGTGTCAGACGTAGCGACGGCGACTTCGAACAGGTCCGGCGACTCTTCCACGACGTCCGCTCGAAATCCGGCGGCGTCGTGCCGGCCGAGCGACGCGAGCAGGCCCGTGCGGTCCAGCGCGGCGAAGCGCGCGAGGACCTGCGAAGCCGCTCCCGTCTCCAGCTCCGTGTCGCGGGTCGAGCGCATCGAGAGACCGGTCTGCCCGAGCAGCGTGACCATCGCGACGCCCGAGACGGCGAGCAGCACGAGAGCGACGAGCACCTCGATGAGCGCCGACCCTCGCCGCGTCCTAGCGCACATGACCGGTCCGACCGGTGAGGCGATCCGCGCCGAGCGTGGAATCGGCGACGATGCTGCCGTCGGGAAGAATCGTCGCGGAGAGCGGCGGCCCGTCGCGAGCGACGCGGACCAAGATCGTGCGCGGAGTATCGACGGCGGCGCGAAGACTCTCCGCCAGGATCGCGGCGGGGTCGTCCGGCGACGGACCGTCGAAGCGGCGAATCGCCAACACCGTCACACTCGCGATGACGCCGAGGATGCAGAGCACCACGAGCAGCTCGACGAGAGTCGTGCCTCGACGACATCGAACATCCCGCGTCATGTAGGGCGCACGCTGTAAATGGCCTGCAGCAACGCCGCGGCGATGACGGCGACCATTCCCGCGAAGAGCAGCAAGATGGACGGCTCGAGCATTCGAACCGCCGCACGAATCGCCTGATCGACCCGCTGTTGCTCGATTCGCGCCGCGTGCGCGAGCATCGCGGGCAGGCGCCCCGACTCCTCCCCCGCGCGGACCAGACGGACGGTTGTCAGCGTGGCCGCATGGCTGGCCTCGAGCGAAGCCGACAACGACTGTCCGGCCGAGATGGCGCCCCGCGCGCGCCGAAGACGAGCCTCGAGCTCGGCGTCGGACGTTGCCCGAGCTGCAAGATCGATGGCCGGTGCGATCGGTACGCCGCTCTCGAGCAGCGCCGAGAGTGAATGCGCCATTCGCGCCGTGGCCGCCCCGGCGCGGATCGATCCGATACCCGGCAGCGCAAGCAGCAGCCGATGCCATCGCAAACGACCGTATTCGGTGCGCGTCCACGCACGCCACGCGGCGAACACCGCGGCGCCCACGAAAAGCGCGGGCAACGCGCCGACGCGCCCAACTTCCGCCGCGCGGAGCACGAGTCGAGTCGACGCGGGGAGCGCCTGCCCGATGTCGCCGAGGATTCGCGCAAAACGTGGAAGAACGACCGTGACGAGAATGGTGATCGCCAGGACACCAGCGACGGCGACGACAAGCGGATACGCGAGCGCGCCGCGCACGGCAGCGCGCATATCGGCGGTGGCCTCGGTCAGATCGGCGGCGCGGCGAATCGCCGGTCCGAGTCCGGTGCCCGCTTCGCCTGCCTGCGCGATGCCGATCACGAGCCCCGGGATCTCGACCGGCGCGTTGGCGAGTGCCGCGGCCAGCGTTCGACCTTCGCGAACCGACTGGCGAATCTGCGGCAGCGCTTCCCGCCAGCCGCGCGGGGCGAGCTCCTCGAACGCGTGCAGCGCGCGTCCGGCCGAGAGCCCCGAATCCAACAGGTCGCCGAGCATGCGCAGGCCGAGCGCGAGGTCGCGCGGCGCGAGTGGGGCACGTCGCTGCGCGTGAGGCCCCCGGGATTCGATCGACAACACGAGCAGGCCACGCGACGCGATTGCGACTCGCGCGTCTCGCAACGATTCGGCGGCGATCGTTCCACGGTCGAGCGATCCGTCGCGGGCGACGGCATCGAAGGCGAAGAGCTGTTGCATCGTTTCGGATGAAAACGGGACTACTGGTGAACCGGTCCGTTCCACGACGTGATGTCGGCGTCTTCGCCTTCGCCGCCGGGCTTTCCGTCTTTGCCGAGCGTGTAGAGGTCGTACGAGTTCGGATTCGCGATTCCCGGAGCGGTGTAGACGTAGGGTCGTCCCCACGCATCCATCGGCACGAGCTGGCGGAGGTACGGCCCCCTCCAGTTCGCCGGCGGAGTGCCGGAGACCGGCATTGTGCGCAGCGCTTCGAGTCCCTGGTCCGTCGTCGGGAAAGCGTCGTTGTCGAGACGGTATGCGTCGAGTGCCAACGAGAGGATCTGGATCTGGCTGCGAGCGCTGTTGCGGCGGGCCTCGCCGACGTTTCCGAAGAGCGCTGGCGCGACGATGGCGGCGAGCGTGGCGATGATCGCGATCGTCACCAACAGCTCGATCAGCGTGAATCCGGCGGGCAGGCCGGCGCCGCGCCACGGGAGACGACTACGCCTGGATGACACGGATGACCTCTTCGACCGTTGTCACGCCGGCGACGACCTTCTGCCACGCGTCCGCGCGAAGCGGCGTGAATCCGGCGCGACGCGCATGCGCGTGCAACGACGAGCGCGGCTCGCGAGCCGCGATGGCGTCGCGGAGCGCGCCGTCAACACGTACGAGCTCGAACACTCCCACGCGTCCGCGAAATCCGGTGCCGCGACAGGAGCGGCACCCGGCTCCGTGGGTGAGCGTCGGCGGCGAGGCCGCGCCCTCGCTCACAAACGCGACGTGTTCGGCCGCGGGGTAGTAGGACTCGCGACAATCCGGGCAGATGCGCCGCACCAACCGCTGGGCGAGCACACCCTCGAGCGTCGCCGCGATGAGGTACTCGGGGATTCCCAAGTCGACGAGACGGGGAACCGCGCTGATCGCGTCGTTCGTATGGAGGGTGCTGAAGACGAGGTGCCCGGTCATGGCCGCCTGGACGGCGATCTCCGCCGTTTCCCGGTCCCGCATCTCTCCGATCATCACGACGTCGGGGTCCTGGCGCAGGATCGCGCGCAGCGCCGCGGCAAAACTGACGCCCGCCTGACGGTGCACAGGCATCTGTGTAACCCCGGGAACCTGATACTCGATGGGGTCTTCGACTGTGATGATTTTTTCGACCGAGGCGTCGCGCCGCGCGAGAGCCGCGTACAGCGTCGTTGTCTTGCCGCTGCCGGTTGGACCGGTGACGAGCACCAAACCGTGTGCCGCCCCCGAGAGGTCGCTCATGGCGGACCAGACGTCGGCCGGCATGCCGAGCGAGTCGAGCGTGACGGGGCGCCCGCCGTGGTCGAGCAGTCGGAGCACGACACTCTCACCGTACATCGTCGGCACGGTCGAGACGCGGAGGTCGAGCTCGCGCGACTCGAGCCGAACGCGGATTCGGCCGTCCTGCGGGCGGCGCCGCTCGGCGATGTCCAACTCGGCGAGGAGCTTGATGCGCGAGATGACCGCGTGATGGAGATGACTCGGTGGCTCCGGGGCCGGAGCCAGGACTCCGTCGAGACGAAACCGCGCGGAGAGACCGGTGCGGGTAGCCTCGAGATGGATGTCGCTCGCGGCGGCGTCGTACGCGTCGCGGACGAGCAGATTCACGTAGCGAATCACGGGCGGTTGATTCGCCAGGTCGCGCACGTCGGCGGCGAGTGCGTCACCGACCGCTGCGTCGGAGCCGGCGTCGACCCGGGCCAGCTCGACGCTTCGGTCGGAGCGGGTGGCCAGACGCTCGATCAACGCATCCAGCTCCGATCGCGAAACGGACTCGATCGTAAATGGAAGCCGGTACGCGAAGGCGATGTCGTCCGCGCCGTCGAGCAGGGAGCCCTCCGTGGACGCAACGACGAGCGACCCGTCGCCGGCGACCGCCTTGGGGCAGAGGGCGTGGTGCGCCAGAAAGTCGCGCGAGAGCTCGGCCGGGAGCGACTCGACGAGAGGACGGTCCGGGACCGCCAGGTTGCTCACGGGGCCGTCCTCCCGTCTGTAGACGGAGGCCCGGGGTGTAACGTTTTGTTAGAGCGGTTTGCCAGGCCGGGTCGCGGAATGCCGAGGTCGAGCGGAGCGCCAACATGGCCAACTTCTTCGCGCACAATCATTCGAGAAGTGGTATGAGATTGGCCCTACGATGGGGCCAACTCGACGCTCGACCGTCATCCGAGTGTTGCTTACAGTGCGGTAAAACCGCCGTGTGGAAAACGTCACGTTTTGGCGGTGTCCATGACACAAAGGGACGATTGATCGAAGTCCATGCCCGGCCGATATATGGCTAGTGGGGCGGATTTTCATCTCGGAATGCACGAGGAAAGAGACATGATTTCGAATGCAGCGCTCCGGCACCTCGCTTTTTTCGACGAGCTGTCGCGCCTGAGTGAAGAGGACGACGCCTGGAAAGAGATTTCCGCGGGCCTCGTCGCGCTTCGCCTCGTCGATCGGTGGCTCGAAGAGGGGGCCAGCGTGGTCGCGGCCGACGCCTGGGGGTACACGTCGGTCGTCGACGCGGTCGACGCCATCCCCGTCGGCCGCCCGGTGCGCGGCATGCTCCGCAGCGTGGTGGACGCCATGGCGGCCACGACCACACCGAATTTCCGCACGGTGGCGCCGCGTCTCATGGCGTACGCGCGCGCGCTCGATTTCGACGCCAGATGGCAGCTGGCCGTGGACGTGTATCACACCGTCATCGCCTTCAGCGAGCCATTGGAGAATGCTGATACGGTCATCGCCGCGCACCTCCGGCTCGGTTACTGCCTGCGACAGATCGGCGAGGTCGATCAGTCGGCGGCGGCGTACGGCATGGCCGGACGCATCGCCGAGCAGACGGGCGACATGGTCGGCGTGCTCCGCGCTCGAATCGGTGACGCGAAAATCGCCATTCTCCGGGGGAATCTTCCCCGCGCTGAGTTGATTCTCGACGGGACCATCGAGGACGCCGGAAAGCACGGATTGGCCGGCGTCGAATCGATGGCCCTTCAGGACCGCGCCGGCGTCGCCGGTCTGCGGGGCAATTACGAGCTCGCGGTGCGTCTGGCCTACCGCGCGCTTCCGGGAACAGAGAGCGAGCGAAATCGCGATCGTCTCCTCCACGACATCGCCGTGTCGTTCAGCCGGCTCGGCGTCCGGAGCGCGGCGCGCGACGCGTTCCTGGTGCTCGTGGCGACAAGCGCGGATCGATACGTCCGGTGGTCGTCGTCGATCCAGCTGCTGGCGATTGCCGCCGCCGATGGTGTCGGCCCAATGTTCGAGAAATACCGTCTGGAACTGGCCGGCCAGGCGCTGCCGTCCGCGCTTCGCGCCGAGTACGAATACGAGACCGGGCGGGGCTACCTCGCCCTCGGACACTTCGAGGAAGCGACGACCTGGCTCACCGCGGCTCTCTCAACGGCAAACGCGAACGGGTTGTACCAGACGGTCTTCGAGGCGGAGAGCGAGCTGGTTCAGGCCAGGCAGGCGCGCAGAACGGAGGAGCGAAGCGCGCCGTTCCGAGAAATCGCCCCCGACGTCACCGAGGTGGCGGAGGCGATTCGAACGTTGCGAGAGACGACACGGGCAGGCCGGCGGGCGGTCACGAGCACCTGAGCACCAAAAAACGAGGCCCGAGCGGGGGCTCGGGCCTCGAAAATTGAGCGCGAAATCACTCGTTCGAGCAGCGGCCGTCGGTCAATATGTAACCACCACGACACGAGTCCTTCTGCGTCGGCGCCGTGACACTGGTGCAGGCACCGAGGACGAAGGAGGCAATGGCAAGGGCGAGGAGGGCAATCGGGCGGCGGGACATGGGGGCTTTCTCCGTCGAAGGCGGCCAGCTTGGGGGACTTTCTTGGCAGGGAGCTCTTCTGGCTGGCATCATAGGGTCGCGGCAGTGCGCGTAAACGCGCATTTTGTGTCACGAAGTTGCGGTTTCATGACACCGCGCCAGCTTCCTTCTCGTGGACGTCGCTGCGTTCCTTCCACGCCCGCTGCTTCCCCAGCTGAAGATCGCTCTCGGCTCGGAGCACGCGCTCATCTCGGTCTCGAGTTGGGGCGAGCTTCAATCGACGGTGCAGCGGCGCTTGATCGACATCGTAGTCGCCGATCCGTGCGCCACGGGAACCGCCGAAGTCGAGTCTCTCGAGCTGATTCGCCGACAATTCCCTTCGCTCCCCGTCGTTCTCTACACGTCGCTCAATCCGAGCGTGTTCGGCGCGACGGTGCGGTTGGCGAGATCGGGCATCGAGCACGTGGTGCTCAGCCGGTTCGACGACGAGCCGCGAAGGTTTCTGGAGTTGCTGGAAAGCATTCCCGCTCACGAGCTGGGAGAGCGGATGCTGCGGGAGCTGGCGGACCCGCTGTCGTGTCTGCCTGTGGTCGTGGTTCGAGGGATCGATCAGCTATTCCGGTCGCCGGCGCGTTTCACTAGTGCCGGGGATCTCGCGGCGGCGGCGGGGATGAACCTCCGCACCCTGTATCGGAATCTCGAGCCGGCGGGGTTTTACTCGGCAAGGGCGTTGGTGGTGTCGGCAAGGCTGGTGCGGGCGTACGCGTATTTGCGGGATCCGGGCAGGTCGATCAAGGACGTAGCGGCAAAGACGGGATACACGTCGCCCTGGCAGCTCTCGCAGCACATGCGCGAGATGACGGGACGAACGGCCGAGCAAGTACGACGCGAAATGACACCGGATGAGCTGATCACGTGCATGGTGGAACAAGTGCAGCAACGGAGGCAGTCGGAATGACGTGGCCCGTGATCGCGGGCTCGGCGCCCCCCGTGGGAGTGGTTACGGGGCGGAACGCGAGCTTGCCGAAAGAAGCCAAGCGGGGAGGCGGAGACGCCGCGCGCGGCGGATCCGTGCGCGTGCTCATCGTCGACGATGAGCCCTCGATCTGTAAGGCGCTCGGCATGGCCCTCGGTCACGCCGGCTACGACGTCCTCACGGCGCGCAGCGGGGAAGCGGCGTTCGCCGTGATCGACACGCAGCGCGTGGACATCCTGCTCATGGACCTGCGCATCCCGGACATGCGGGGCGACGCGATCTTCGAGTACGCGGCCGGCGTGCAGACGCATCTGCGCGACCACACGCTGTTCATCACCGGCGACATCAGCGACCAGGCGGTCGAGTTGATCGGGCTTTGCCGCTGTAATTATGTCCGCAAGCCGTTCGACCTGAGCGTGATGCTCGACGCCGTCGCCGCGCTCTCACCGTTGGAGCAGGCGCGAAAGTCGTCGGCATAGGGCCTGGACGGCTGGACAGCTAGAGCTTCCAGCTTCGTAGCGTTTTCAGCGTTTCTTCCAGAGCGAGCCTTTGCGCCGTGTGCGTCGACTCGGCGAGCAGTCCTTCGTAGGTATCGATCGCGAGCCTGAGAGCGACGGGATCTTCTTCGTCGTTGGCGAGACTCGTGGCGTTGTCGGCCAGCGCCGCGCGCGCGAGTTGATCGGCGGGAAAGCGGCGGCTCACCTCGAGCCAGCGGTCTACGCGTTTGCGGAGCGACGCCTCGGCGATGGCCCACAGGTGCCACGCGCCGCGGTTGGAGGGATCGATCTCTTTGGCGCGCACGGCGAGCTTCGACACGACGTCGGGGCCGCGGCCGGCGAGCCAGTACGAATTGGCGAGGACGACCAACGCTTGGGCGTCGTTCGGTGAAACAGTGGTGACGTGCTCGTAGAGCGGAATCACCACTTCGGGCATGTCGCGAAACGGCTCGGCGGCGGCTTTTGCGTCGGCGGGTGAGAGTCGGCTCGCGAAGGATTTGAGGTCGTCGAGCAGCTGGCCGACGTCGCCGGACCGGCGATAGGCGTCGATGTGAGTTTCCAGTTCTTGTTGGACGGACATGCGCGAAAAACTACGGCGGTGCGACGCCGTAGGGGTGTTCCGCGGTTCCCCGAAGACCGGAGACCGGAGACCAGGAGTGCCCCTTGGCGCAATTGATGCCCACTGACACCTGCGGGAACCAGTAGATTTGGAGAGCCGGACCCGTCTGCAACTTTTCGAGGGTTGCGCCGGGCCGGGGAAGTGGCGATACTCTTGGCGTCCGCCGGCACGACCGCGACGAACCCCGGAGTGACAGGTCGAGGGGTTGGGGTCAGGTTGCAGGGCCCGGGCCGCGCCGTTGCGCCAGCATCGCCGGGATCGCGTGAGGTTCCCCGCGCCCCGTCGGTACCGATAGTTCAGCCGCGTCGCGGCAAGTGTTTTCCCGTCACGCAATTCGCGTTTTTCGCTTGCCCGTAGCTCGGCGAGCAGTTTCGGCGAACGCCGAATCAGCATCACCTTTTTTTATCGAACCATCAGCATGAGCGAAAGTCGACGCCCACCTCGTCGTGGCCGTGGCCGCCGTCCGTCCGGCGCGGCCAACACCGAATCAGAAAATCCATACCGCGACGACGTCGAAGCAGGCAGCGCGACGCTGTCGGTGCCCGACATTGAACCACCGCCGCGTGAGCCGCCCGCGCCCGAAGCAAGGCGGCCGAAACGCCACGAGCGCCCGGCGATCGAGCGCCCGGCGATCGAGTCGGAAGCGGCGTCAGAGCCGCCCGCTCCGCCATCGCCGCCGGCAGCGACTCCTTCGACTCCGGCGCCGTACGTCGAACGTGAGCGGCCGATTGCCGACACCCCGCAGACCTACTCGAGCGGCGAGTCTTCACCGCCCTCCTCTCCGCCCACGCCGAACACCGGCGGCTATCAGCAAGGCGGAGCTGGTGGCGGTTGGTCCGGAAACCAGGGCAACTCGCCACGCGGAGATAGAGCGGGAGGCGGACAGTACGAGCACCGCGACCGCGGCCAGGACCAAGGCGGTGGTGGCGGAGGAGGCGGAGGTGGAGGCGGGTTTCACGACCGACGCAACGGAGGACGACGTCATCGGCGCGGCCGCGGTCGCGGTCAACGCGGTGGAACCGGCGGCCGAGAGCACCCGCAACAGCAGCAGCAACAGCAGCAGCATCCGTCGCAGCCGATTCAACTCGTCGCGACGGGCGAGATGCGGGGGTGGTTCGAACCCGCGCGCGACGCGGGATTCATCCGGCGCGCCGGCAACAGCTACCTCGCCGAAGCCGGCGACGCATACGTTCCGCCCCAAGTCGTCCGCCAATTCATGCTTCGCAAGGCGGACCTCGTCGATGCGACGACCGGCCTCGATCAGCGCGGACGTCCGACCGTCATCGAAGTCCGAACGATCAACGACATCGATCCGGCGCTGTCGGCGAAGCGTCCCGAGTTCAACTCGCTCACCGCGTCGTACCCCGAGCGCAAGCTGTTCATGGAGACCGGGCGGCCGGCGAAGACAGGCGCTGAGCTCATTCGTCGCTCGATCGATCTGATCGCGCCGATCGGCTACGGGCAGCGAGCGTTGATCGTCGCGCCGGCGCGAGCCGGCAAGACGACGCTGCTGCACGGCATCACCGAAGGCGTCGCGGTCAATCACCCCAACGCGGCGCTGCTCATCCTTCTCGTCGACGAGCGTCCCGAGGAAGTGAGCGAGGCCATCTCGTGGGGCGTGGGCGAAGTGATTTCGTCGAGCTTCGACCAGCCCGCGCAGCGGCACGTCGAAGTCACGGAGATGGTGCTCAATCGCGCGCACCGTCTCGTGGAGAGCGGCAAGGACGTCGTAATCGTGCTCGACTCGCTCACGCGTATGGCTCGCGCGCACAACACCGCGGAGCGCGGGACGGGCCGGACCCTCTCCGGCGGTCTCGATGCCACCGCCATGGCCAAGCCAAAGGCGTTCTTCGGATCGGCCCGTTCGATTCCGGACACCTCGGGTGGCGGCTCCCTCACGATCATCGCCACGGCGCTCGTCGAGACGGGGTCGCGGATGGACGACGTGATCTTCGAGGAGTTCAAGGGCACGGGCAACTGCGAGATCAAGCTCGACCGGGGGTTGGCCGAGAAGCGGATCTATCCCGCGATCGACATCGGGACGAGCGGGACGCGGCGGGAGGAGAAGCTCTTCCGCCCGGACCAGATCGATAGCGTCTACACGCTCCGGAGAGGGTTGAGCCAGATGCCGCCGCAGTCGGCGATGGAGTGGCTGATCAAGCGAATCGCCGGGACGCCGAGCAACGACGCGCTGCTGGCCGGGCTGTGAGAGCGGTGAACCGGTAGACCGGTTGACCGGTAGACCGGAGAGGCCTCTGGAGCGGTTCACCGGTCCACCGGTCCACCAGAGCGGGCGCGGCTGTAAGCCGCGCCCGCTCTTTGCTTCAGAAACCACCGTCATGCGCCGCCCATCGCTGCTGTACGGGCTGGCGCGTACGGCGGTGGCAATGGCGCTCGCGCTGGAACCACTTACCGTCCGCGCCCAGACCACTCCCAACAAAGGCACAGCACCGCACCACGAGCCTCCGCCGGAGGTCCGGCGGTTGACGATCGCAGGGGCGACGCACGCCGACGTCGTCGACATCGAGCAGAACATCGCGACACAAGCCACGACCTGTTCGAGCATCCTGCTCGTGCCGTTCTGCGCGTTCAGCCACTCGCCGACGATCCAGTACCGCTATTACCTGGACGAGGCCGAGTTCCAGCGTGACGTGCTGCGCATCCGGCTCTACTACTGGCTGCGCGGCTACCGCGATGCCACGGTGGACACCAGCGTCGTCAAAACGGGACCGCGGCAGGTGAACGTGACGTTCACCATCCACGAGAACGAGCCGACGGTCATCCGCTCGCTTGCGATCACCGCCGACTCGAACCTGGTCTCCGGCCGCGCGCGCGGCCGGATCTTCGGCATGCTGCACGAGAAGGATCCGCTCGACCTCGTACGCATCGACTCGATGCGCGCCTCGTTGCAGCGCATCGCGTGGAACGCCGGACACGGTGACGCGGTCGTCGACACGTCGATCGTGGTCGACGATTCGGCACGCATCGCCGACGTCGCGATCACGCTCGTGCCGAAGCACGTGACGACGATCGGCACGATCTCGGTGACCGGCACTCAGAAGGTGAACCAGCTCGTCGTCCTCCACGCGCTGGCATTCAAGCCGGGCGACTTGTATCGCCAGACCACGTTGCTGGAGAGCCAGCGGAATCTCTACGAATCCAGCCTGTTCAAGTTCGCGCAGATCCAGGTGCCGAAGCAGCTCGACAGCGTGAAGAGCGTGAACATCGACGTGAGCGAGGCGCCGCTTCACGAAGTGCGCGCCGGCCCGGGGCTCGACAACGTGGATTTCGCGCAGCTGACGGCGCAATACACGGCTTACAACCTCCTCGGAGGCGCGCGGCGCCTCGACGTGAGCGCGACGGCGGGCAACCTGTTCGCGTCATCGCTGTCGGGCCGCGGGATCTTTCGAGACGTCGCGGCCTACGTGCCGGACAGCCAGAGCGTCTCGCCGTTCCTCCAGCCGACGTTCAACGCGAGCATCGACCTCAAACAGCCGTCGTTCCTCCGGCGCTCGAGCAACACGGCGTCGATCGGCGTGTTCACGCACCGCACGATCAACCCCGGCGTGTTCATCGACAAAGGGTACGGCGGACAGGTGACGTTCACGAACGAAATCGCCATCCGCGCGCCGGTGAGCATCAACTACCGCTACGAGATCAATCGCGTCGAGGCGAGCGACGTCTACTTCTGCGTGAACTACGGCGTCTGCGACCCGAGCACGATCAACACGCTGCGGACGCACCAGGCACTGTCGCCGCTCGTGCTCACCGGCTACGTGGACCGGTCGAACATTCCGCTCGGACCGACTCGCGGCTACACGGCGCGACTCGATTTTGAGACGGCGTCGCAGTTCACCGGGTCCGACTACCGGTACAACCGAGCCTTCCTCGACGCCGCGGTGTACTCCGGGCGCCGTCGAACGCGGCACGTGTTCTCGGCGCATGTCAGAGCCGGCTGGGTGGCGGCGCTGCAGGGGGGAGACGTCTCCGGCGTGATCCACCCGCGCAAGCGGTTCTACGCGGGCGGCGCGAACTCGGTGCGCGGCTACGGCGAGAACCAGCTCGGGCCGCGCATCCTGACGATCGACGCGTCGACGCTCGTCGCCAACGCGACGAGTATCGGCGGCGGGACGTGCGGCCGCACGCTCGAGACCATCGTGTTCTGCGACCCGAACTCGTCGAAGCTCTCGCGCGCCGACTTCATTCCGCAGCCGCTGGGCGGTACGACGCTGTTCGAGGGAAGCGTCGAGTATCGCTTTCCCTTCCCCGGGAACGGCACGTGGGTCGACCAGTTCACCGGCGCCGTGTTTCTCGACGGAGCCACGGTCGGACACGCGGACATCGGCAACGTGCCGTTGATCAGCAGCCGAGTGAACGGGACGGCCGCGGTGACTCCAGGATTCGGCGTCCGCTATTCGTCGCCGATCGGTCCCGTGCGCATGGACCTCGGCCTCAATCCGAACCGGGCGGAAGACCTCGCGGTTGTCACAGCGGTGCCGGACGGCGCCGGCCAGACGCGGATCGTGCCACTCCCGAGACCGCACAACTTCACGCAAGCGTCGAATTTCCTGGGACGGTTCGTCTTTCACATCTCGATCGGCGAGGCCTACTAGTGGGACGCCTCGCGAAGTGGGCCGTCGTTCTCCTCGCGTTCGTTCTCGCGGTAGTCGTCGTGGACGTGGGGGCGCTGTGGGTCCTCACGCACACCGAGTGGGGGCACGAGAAGGTCAAGAACGTCGCGGTGGGCGGAATGGAGAAAGTCGTGCACGGCAAGACGACGATCGCTCGCGTGTCCGGCGGGATGCTGAGCAACGTGACGTTCGAGAAGGTCGTGATCACCGACAGCGCGGGCGCGCCGTTCATCTCCGTCGACTCGCTCACGACGGACTACTCGATCTCGGACCTGTTTCGCAAGCGCATCCTGCTCGACCACGCCGTGTTCGTTCGGCCGAACGTCGTTCTCGACAAGGACGCGAACGGCGTCTGGAACTGGGCGCGCATTCTTCCGGGGCTGATCGACACGACGAAGAGACCGCCCAACGCGCCGCCGCAGCCGGAAGGATGGGGCGACTGGATCCGCGCGACGGACGTGAAAATCGTGAACGGGCGATTTCTGATCGTCTCGCCCTGGGCGCCGGCGAAGAACCTGAAGGGCGCCGCCGCCGACAGCGCCGTTCGCGACGCGTTGAGCGGCCGGTCGCGGGCGTACGTCGAGCGCGGACCCGGCGGCCTGCGCCGGCGCATCGAGATCGATTCGGTCAACGGGCGTCTCCCGCTGCTTCGCATCTCGCAGCCGGGACAACCGTCGAGCGTGGCGGAAGTCGCGACGCTGGCGATGAACGCGTACTTCGTGCGGCCGCCGGGCGGACGGTTCCGGAACCTGCACGGCACGTTCGCGTTCAACACCGACTCGATCTGGTGGGCAAGCGCGGCCACGACGTTCCCCAAGGGCTCCACGGCCGCCGGCAGCGGCAGCTTCGTGTTCGGCTCGGGCGACATGACGCTCGCGTTGCGCAGCGACCAGTTGATCTTCGACGACGTGCGCTGGGCGTATCTGCCGCTTCCGCCGGACGCGCACGGCAAGATGAACTTCGCGCTCAAGTGGCGTGGCCTGTTGCAGGACTACACGATCTCCGACGCCGACGTCACGCTGCGGCAGGCGAACGCCAAAGGCACGTTCGGGATCACGCTCGACGACTCCGTCACGATCCACGACACCGACCTGCGCTTCACGGGAGTGGACACGAAGGTGCTGTCCGATCTCATCCCGGGAGTAAAGATCCCGCGCACAGGCGTGTTCGCGGGGCGTGCGACGGTGCGTGGCGGCCGCCGCGCGCTGAACGTGAAAGGCGACATCACCTTCGACGACCGGAGCGCGGGTCGCAGCCGCTTCGTCCTCGAAGGCCAGATCGGCGTTCTCGATGGAAGCGTGCTGCGAGCGCGCGCGCTGCGCGTCCAGATGCTCCCGCTGCAGGTCGCGCTCCTCAGCTCGTGGCGTCCGAACCTGCCGATCGCCGGCGTCGTGACGGGTAAGACAACGGTGAACGGCACGACGGCGACGCAGTTCGCGATGAACTTCGAGATCACGCACGACGACCGCGGCGAGACGTCGAAGGTTTCCGGATCCGCCGTGCTCCACGCCGGCGGCCCGACGCGCATCGACGCCGATGTCATCGCATATCCAATCTCACTCGCCGAGGCCGGTCGCTTCTTTCCCTCGGCCGGACTTCAGGGCGAGGCGACAGGGCCGATTCACCTGCACGGGCCGTTGTCCGATCTTCTGGTCGACACCGACCTTCATACGCCGGACGGCGGTAGCATCTCGTCAAACGGCACTCTCGACGTCGCATCTCAGGCGCTGGGCTACGACCTCTCCGCCACGGTGACCGCGTTCAATCTGAGCGTCGTCGATAGCAAGGCGCCGGTCACGTCGCTCACGGGCGACGTCACAGCCGTCGGACGCGGAACCGATCTCCCGACGCTGACGTCGAAGGTCGCGGCCGATCTTTCGAGCTCGCATGTGATCCACGGCGCTGACTCGATCGCGGTGGACACGCTCTCGGTGCGCGCCACCGCGGCGAACGGCGACGCGCACGTCGAGCACCTCTTTGCGAGCGGCGCGCAGACGAGAGCGACCGCGTCGGGCGGTTTTGGTCTCGTCTCGAACAAGATCGATTCGCTCAACTACGCCGTCGTCGTGGATTCACTCGGCGCGCTGAACCGCTGGCTCCCGAAGTCGGCCGATTCCACGTCGGTGCCGCCGCGGCCGGCGGTCGTCGCGCGGATCCTCGCCGAAGCGCGAGCCGATTCCGCGCGAACGGCGAAGCGGACGGAGATGGAGCGGATGGTTCACGGCAGGCCGCCGCCGCGTCTCGTCGTGAACCGACCGCGGCCCGTGCCGCGCGACACGATGGTGGGCCGCCTGTATTTCGCCGGAACGTTGCGCGGGAATCTCGACAGCTTCGAGCTGCGCGGCCGGGGCGAGGGCGACACGATCATCGCTCGTGGCAACACGGTGCAGCACGTCACGAGCACATACGCGTGGAAGGGCGGACGAAAAGCCCCTTCCACGCTTTCGGTATCCGCCAACGCCGTGCAGTTGAGCGCGAGGGGGTTCGGGTTCGACACGGCGACCGCGCGCCTCACCTATGCGACGGCGGGTCCCGAGGATGAAGCGGTAGGAGGACGCGGCCACGTCGAGCTGGCGGTTGTGCAGGTCCGCAACGACAGCGCCGGCAACAGGCACTACGCCGCCAAGGGCGACTACGCGCTGTTCACCGACAGACGCGAGCTTCGGATCGCCGAGTTGTCGTTGCAGCTGGACACGGCGCATTGGGCCACGCCACATCCCGACACGGTGCAGTGGGGCAAGGCGGGCATCCGCGTCGGCAACTTCGAGCTCCGCAACGGCGCCGGCGGCCGCGTTCGCGTGAACGGACTCGTGCCGACGAACGGAGTCGCCGACCTCACTGTCGACGTGGACAGCTTTCCCGTGGGCAACGTCGTCGAACTGCTCCAGTCGGATGTCGCGGCGAAAGGAACTTTCGCGCTGCACGGCAACGTGCAAGGAACGTCGAGCCAGCCGACGTTTGCCGGGCGTTTCAATTTGACCGGCGCCGAGTACAACGACGCGCCGTTTCCCGATCTGCTGGGGCGGTTGTCGTACGCCGACGAGCGACTGGTCACGCACATCGACGCGCAGCATGGCGCCGGTCCGCCGTTGATGACGGTCGACGCGCGGCTGCCGCTCAACCTCGCGTTCACCGGCGTGCAGGGCGACCGCGTGTTGGCCGAGCCGGTGTCGATCGACGTCGTCGGCGACAGCTTGCCCGTGGATCTGATCCCGGACGTCACCGACCTGGTCACCGACGTCCACGGCCGCGCCGGCGGCCGATTCGCGGTGCGCGGCACGCTCAAGGATCCACAGTTGTCGGGATCGGTGGCGCTCGACCACGGCACGATGACCATCGTGTACACCGGCGCGACGATCGCCAACATCGGCGGCACGATTCGCATGGCCGGCGACAGCATCTACGTAGACTCTCTCGCCGGCAGAGCGGTGGGGGCGGTGCGGCTCACCGGCGCTCTGAGCTTCGCCAATTGGCGGGAGCCGGCGTTCAACCTTCAGCTGGAGTCGGATGACGCGCGACTCGTCAACAACGACTACGCGGACCTCACCGTCGACACGCGCCTAACGCTCAAAGGCCCGTTCCGGCACGCGGCGGTCGGCGGCAACATCACGGTCACGCGCGGCATCATCTACGTCCCGGAGTCGAGCAACCGCACGCTCGTCGGTGCCGGCGATCCCGGACTCTTCAACATCGTGGACACGACGAGCGAGCTCGCGCAGCGCCTGTTCCCCAAGCAGTCGCCGTTGCTGGCGAATCTCTCCGTGAACGTGGCGGCGAGCATCAACCAGAACACTTGGGTGCGCAATCACGAAGCGAACATCGAGATCTACACGACGGATCCGCTCGCGATCACGGACTCGAGCCAGACGTTGAGCATCCACGGCGTGATCACGACCGACCGCGGCGACTACACGCTGCTCACCAAGCGATTCCAGATTCGCCGCGGCACGGCGACGTTCGTCGGCGGACCGGACCTGAATCCGACGCTGCAGGTCACGGGCGAGTACCAGGTGAACGTCGCCACGCGCGGCGCGGTGAACATTCGCGTGCTCATCGGCGGCACGCTCAACCGACCCAACGTCGCGCTGGAGACCGACGCGCAGCCGCCCAGGTCGCAGGCCGAGCTGCTGACGCTTATTGCGTTCGGCCAGTCGACGTCGTCGCTCATCGCCTCGAGCAACTCGAGCGTCGTGTCGACGGGCACGACGACCGATCTGGCCGGCGCCGGCGCGCAGTTCGCCGCGCGGCGCCTCGCCAGCGTCGCCGTCGGCGTGGTGGCCGAGCAGGCGGAATTCCAGGCGGGACGCGCGCTCAAGGCGGACGTTTTCACGATCACGCCGGCGGACTCGCCGCTCGAGATCGGGTCGGGCGGCCTCTATGGCTTCGTCACGCAGACGAAGTTCGAAGCGGGCAAGTACATCACCCCGGAGACGTTCGTGAGTCTCCAGGAGCAGGCGCGCAACCTGGGTGTCGCGATCGAGCGCCGCACGCAGGACGGCTGGCGAATCACCGCGATGGTCGAGCCGCAGGTCGTGCTGCTCGAGCCGCAGTTGAATTCGCAGCCGTACCGGCCATTGACGTCAGTCGGGCTGTTTGTAATACGGACGTGGCGGTTCTAGATCGGGTGGACCGGTGGACGGGTGCACCGGTGGACCGGAGAAACGGCGCTACTTGCCCAATTCCTCCCAGAGAGCGGCCATCGCGCGCATTCCCTTGTAGAAATTCTCTTCGCTGAGCCACTCGTTCGGCGCGTGGGCGTTTTCGCCGGGGAGCCCGAAGCCGACCAGCAGCACGGGCGCGTTGAGAATTCGTTGAAAATCGCCCACGACCGGGATCGAACCGCCTTCGCCCGTGATAACAGGCTCGCGGTCGAACGCCGTGGCGAGTGCGCGGCGGGCGGCGTCGAAGAGTGGGCCACCGAGGTCCGCGCGCCACGGGTTGCCGCCGTGGAGCGGACGGACGGTCGCCTCGACGCCGGGCGGGCAGACGCGTTGCACGTGCGCGCGCATCAACTGTTCGATCTTCTCCGGACGCTGATCGGGAACGAGACGGCAGCTCACCTTGGCCATTGCCACCGCGGGCAGCACCGTCTTCGCGCCTTCGCCGGTGTAGCCGCTGAGCAGGCCGTTCACCTCGCACGTCGGGCGCATCCACAAGCGCTCGAGCGTCGTGTAGCCCTTTTCGCCGAAGAGCTCCGGCGACCCTGTTTCTTCACGAAACGCCTTCTCGTCGAACGGCAGCTGCTTCATCTGGCGCCGAGCGACGTCACCCCAGTCGCGCACGTCGTCGTAGAAGCCGTCGATGGCGATGTGCCCCGACCCGTCGGCGTCGTGCATCGTGGCGAGAATGCGGGCGAGCGCCATCGCGGGGTTCATCACGCCACCGCCGTAGCTGCCCGAGTGCAGATCCGTCGCCGGACCGCGGACGTCGATCTGGAAGTAGGCGAGTCCCCGCAACGACGACAGGATCGACGGCAATCCCGGCGCGAACATCGCCGAGTCGGAGATCACGACGGCGTCGCAGGCCAGCTCTTTGGCATGCGCCTCGATGAACTCGGCGAGGTGATCGCTGCCGACTTCCTCCTCGCCTTCGGCGAGAACGATGATGTTGACCGGAAGCTTGCCGCGCGTCGCGAGGTGCGCCTCGAGCGCCTTCACGTGCAGGAAGAGCTGGCCTTTGTCGTCGACCGAGCCGCGCGCGAAGATCTTGCGGTCGCGCACCGTCGGCTCGAAGGGCGGGCTGTCCCACAGCTCGAGCGGCTCGACCGGTTGTACGTCGTAGTGGCCGTAGATGAGAATCGTCTGCGCACCCGCCGCGCCGCGCCACTCGCCGACGACGATCGGGTGTCCCTTCGTCGCGTGCACCTTGGCGGTCAGGCCGACGCCGCGGAGCGAGTCGGCGACCCACTCGGCGGCCCGCGCCGTGTCGGCGTTGTGCTCCGAGCGCGCGCTGACGCTTGGAATGCGCAGCAGGTCGAACAGCTGGTCGCGGGCGCGCGCCTGGTTCTTGTCGAAGAACGTCGTGAGGTCGTTGGCGAGTGGCATTTCCGAAATCCGTTGGCCGGTTGGATTCTGTCGAGGCGTGCGAGAGTCGCGGCAACACTACGACCCAAACTGATGGAATCGACACGAACGGAGACAACAACAAAGCCCTTTGTTGTCTCCGTTTGTTTCGGTCCAATCCGTTTGTTTCCGTGTCACCATTGTTATGGCTCATCTCGCGGGGTGATCCTGCCCGCCGTACAAGCATCAACAATTGTGACACGGAAACAAACGGAAGTCACGGAAACAAACTGAAAAGCTTTGGGGTAACTGCGAAACAACTTAGGCGCTACCGATCTCCGTAGCTTTGCCGGGCGTTAGCCAGCATAGCCGATCCGATAGCCCCTCAGCCGCGAAGGCGCGTTCGATCTCGGCGCGCCCCTCCGAGAAGTGCGCCCAGCCTTCGTAGTGGAGGGGGATGATCGTGGCGTCCGGCATCGAGCGCGCGACGAGCACACCTTCGCCGGCGGTCATCGTGAGGTGCGCGGGGCCGACCTCGCGCACACGTGCGGCGCCCATGAACAAGAAGGCGGCGCGGACGTCGGCTCGCCGCGCGACCTCCTCGACGCCCTCGTACCACACGGTGTCGCCCGACACGTAGATCGACCGCGGACGAGTGTCGCTCGAGCGTGCGTCGGAGATCAGGAAGCCGATCACCGGTCCGCGATCGCCGCCGGCGGGGCCATGGCGCGCGGGCGTGGCGGTAATTCGCACGCTTTCTCCCTTCGGCGAGTCGAGCGTCACGCTTTGCCAGGGCGCGAGCCCGGTGGCACCAGCGCCGAGTCGTTCGGCGCCGGCGGGCGGAACGAGGACGCGTCGCGCGCGCGAGAGCAGCGCTCGGCCGGCGCGATCGAGGTTGTCGAAGTGGTGATCGTGGCTGAGCAGCACGGCGTCGACGTCGCCGAGTGCATCGGGTGCGATGGCCGGAGCGCCGGCTTTGCGCAGCGTGTAGACGGGCGTTTCGTAACTCGTGCCGGCGGGGTCGAAGGTCGGATCCGTGATGAGGCGGAGGCCGCCGATGTCGAGAATCGCGGTGGGGCCGCCGACGTACGTCGCGACGAGTTGTAGGTGGGTCATGCGGCGAAATCTGCGATCCGACGGGAAGGCCGGCGCGACGCGACCGCGTGTCCGGTCGGCGCGTGGGATTGCGTATCTACTTCACGAATTCCCTCGATCCACAGGTGCATATGGCCGCTTCATCAGTTGTTTCGTCCAGTCCGTTCAACGACCTCGCCGACCAGTTCGACGGCGAGGTGGTCCTTCCCGGCGCCCCCGACTACGACGCGCGGCGCGCCGTGTGGAACGGGATGATCGACCGTCGTCCCGCGTGCATCGCGCTTTGCAAGAGCGCGCGCGACGTCCAGCGCGCGGTGAAGTTCGCGAGAGCCAACAATCTCACCCTCGCCGTGCGTGGCGGCGGGCACAACGCGGCCGGGCTCGCGAGCGTGGATGGCGGTCTCGTGATCGACCTGCGCGGTATGCGCGACGTCGTCGTCGATCCGGTGCGCAGGACCGCGCTGGCCGGCGGCGGCGCGACGTGGGGCGACTTCGACAACGCGACCGCCGCGCACGGCCTCGCGGCGACCGGCGGCGCGGTGTCGACCACCGGCATCGCCGGACTCACGCTCGGCGGCGGGCTCGGATGGCTGATGCGCAGCTACGGTCTCGCGTGCGACAACATCGTCGGCGCGGACGTGGTTTTGGCGGACGGTCGGCTCGTGCGCGCGAGCGCGAGGGAGAATCCGGAGCTCTTCTGGGCGCTGCGCGGCGGCGGCGGAAATTTTGGCGTCGTCACGACGTTCGAATTCCAGCTGCACGAGGTGTCCACCATCCTTGGCGGCATGCTGATCTATCCGCTCGCGCGCGCGCGCGACGTGCTGCGTCTGTATCGCGACGTGACGCGCAGCGCGCCCGACGCGCTCACCATCTTCGCGGCGATGATGCACACGCCGGATGGCACGCCGGTCGTGGCGTTGGCGATCTGCTACAACGGCCCGGTGAAGGACGGCGAGAAAGCGATCGCCGCGATCCGTTCGTTCGGGTCTCCGATGGCGGGCGAGGTAGGACCGATTCCCTACACCGCCCTCCAATCGATGCTCGACGCGGGATTCCCATCGGGACTCCAGGTGCATTGGCGATCGGAGTTCGCCGCGTCGCTGCCGGACGAACTGATCGACTCCTTGGTCGCATCTTTCAAGGCCGTGAAGTCGCCCCTCAGCGCGCTCCTCATCGAGCAGTTCGGCGGCGCGGTCAAGCGCGTCCCGGTAGACGCGACGGCGTTCGATCAGCGCGACGCGACGTACAACCTCGTGATCGTATCGCGATGGACGGCGCCGGGCGACGCCGAGCGGAACGTGCAGTGGGCGCGCTCGACGTCGGACGCGGTGAAGCCATTCGGGACGGGAACCGTCTACGTGAACTACATCGGCGCCGGCGAGAGCCCGGATCGGGTGCGGGCGTCGTTCAGCCCGGAGAAGTTCGCGCGGCTCGCCGCGATCAAGCGGCAGTACGATCCGGCGAATCTCTTTCGTACGAATCAGAACATCCCGCCGGAATAGTGGTGGACCAGTGGACCGGTGACCGGTGACCGGTGACCGCTAACGGCGACTAGATCGCCAGTCCGCGCAGCTCTCGAGAGCGTGTGCGGCTGGCGAGAATCGTCGAGCCGTCGCGCATGACGATCTCGTAGCGCATGCCTTCCGCCGGCGTGAGCGATGCGACGTGGTCGAGGTTCACGATGTGCGAACGGTGGATCCGCCGGAATCGGTCCGGATCGAGCCGCGCCTCGAACTCGTTCATCCCCAGGTACACGAGGTAGCGCCGCCCGCGGCTGTGCACGGCGACGTAGTCGTCGTCGGCCTCGAGGCGCTCGATGTCGGCGGCGGCGATCGGCACGAGCCGGCCGCGGTCGCGCACGAAGATGCGCGTGAGCCAGCGGTCGCGCTGCTCGATCGCCTCGTGGGCGCGATGCGAGACCGGTATGTCGCCGTCGCCGCGTACGGTGCGCTTCACGCGATCCAGTGCGGCGTAGAGCCGGTCTCGGCCGAACGGCTTCAACAGATAGTCGATCGCCTCGAGCTCGAACGCGGCGACGGCGAACTTGTCGTAGGCCGTGGTGAACACGACCGCCGGATCGCAAGTGATGCGACGCAATACGCCCAGTCCGTCGAGCTCCGGCATCTCGATGTCTAGGAAAACGAGGTCGGGGCGCGTCGATTCGATGACGGAGACGGCGGTCAACCCGTCGGCCGCTTCGCCCACGCAATGAATCCAGTCGACGCCGGTCACCAGGTCGCGCAGCTGGGCGCGAGCGATCGGCTCGTCTTCGACGATGACGGTGCGCGTCTTCATGCGGGAATCGTCGTGGCCTCGAGGCGCGGCGAGAGGGTCGGCGCCGGCGGCAGGACCGTGCCGACGTGCGCCGGGATCGACGCGCGGACGATGAACCCTTCGCGCGGAGCAGTCGTGATGGAGAACGCGGCTTCTTTGCCATAGCGCGTTTCGAGGCGTTGCCGCACGGCGCGGAGCCCCATGCCCGCGGCCGCGTCGACGTCGTGCTTGTTCGCGCCCGGCCCGTCGTCGCGCACCTCGAGGACGAGCGAATCACCGTCGAGCGCCGCGGCGAGCTCGATCGACCCGCCCTGCGCGCGCGGAGCGACGGCGTGCTTGATGGCGTTCTCGACCAGCGGCTGAAGCGTGAGTGACGGAATCACGCAGTCGAGCGCTTCGGGATCGACCCGCTCGACGACGCGCAGCCGATCGCCCAATCGCAACTGCTCGAGCGAGAGATAGTCGCCGACGAATCGCAGCTCTTCGGCCAGCGTGACGTCCTCGCGCGCGGCTCGCTTGACGTCGAGCACGTAGCGCAGCATGTCGCCGAAGCGCTCGAGGGCGTGCTCCGCCGTCTGCGGCTCGCGAGAGACGAGCGCCGTCAGGGTGTGCAGCGTGTTGAAGAGAAAGTGAGGATTGAGCTGACCCCGGAGCGCCGCCAGCTCGGCGCGCATGCGGAGCGCGTCGGCATGCGCGGCGCGGGCTTGCTCTTCGCGCAGACGTTTGGCGAACCGAATCGCGTGCGACCCGGCGGCGAGAACGCCGTAGACGAAGAAGCCGTCGAGGACCTGAAACCCGGCGAATGCCTGCGCCGCGGCCCACGCGGCCGAGAGACCGATCTCCGCGGCGATTTGCGCGACTTCAATGCCAAGCCACGCGAACGCCGTCACCGCCCCGACGACGAGGTGAACGGCAACGGTCACCGGAGCGCTCACTCGGCGCCGTTCGAGGAGGCCGGAGAGCCACCAGATGCCGATGCCGAAGAGCGCGATCGGCACCACGTACGCGAGGCCCGCCACCAGTGCGCGAGACGCCGGCAACGTCTTCGTCGTCGTCAGCGCGAGCGCGTAGAAGCCCGCGAACGGAATCCATGCGGCAGCGTAGATCCACCACCCATACGCGCCGAGTGTACGTCGATCCGACTTGCTCATGAGATCAATCCGGGAGGTTCGTGGCTACTTGAGCGCCGCCGCGAGCGACTGCGCGTATCGGTAGTTCGGGCTCACCTCGATCGCCTTCTTGTACATCTCGGCGGCTTTCGTCTTGTCCCCTTTCTTCTCGTACACCTGGCCGAGCCATGCGAGCGCCTCCGCTTTGCCCCACGCCGGCTCGCCCGCCCTCGGCGCGTCGGACGCGAACAGTTCGACCGATCGCTTGAGATAATCCTCGGCCACGTCCAAGCCGCCGCCGTACTCGGAGGGAGTGAAAATCGCCCCTTGTCCGCGGATGAGCCAGACGCGCGGGTTCGCCGGGCCGCTCCGAAGCGCGGCGTTGGTCGCGCCCTGCGACTGCATCCCCAATTCCATCGCCCGCGCGGGGTTTCGTCCGATCAGCTGACCGTCGATCGCCGACAGGAGACTGTGCGTCTCCGGCAGGATCCGGCTGTTCAGCGACTTGACGAGAACGTCGCGCGCACGCTCGAAGATCGGCGTCGCGTCCTGGGTCTGCTGCACGAATAGAGCCTGACGATAGAGCGCGTAGCCCTGGTAGTGGAGAATTATTCCGTCGTTCGGGTACGCGATCGCGACGCGCGACGCCAGCGCGACAGCGGCGGCAAGTCGTGTGGAGTCGTTCGCGAATTGCGCTTTCTCGATCTCGGCGGCGATGGTGTCCGCCCACTTTGTCGGCGCGACGTTGCCCTGCGCCCCGAGCGGAAGCGCGGCGAGCGCGATGAGACTGGTCGAAAGAATGAGCGGGCGAATCATCATGAGCGCTGGAGGTGGGTGAGTGAAGCACCGACGTAGAGCGAGCGATTGAACAGGCTTCGCACCGGAATGCGGCGGGAGTAGTCGGCGCTGTAGGTGTACTCGTAGAGATTCGTGCGGTCGAACGCGTTGTCGAGCGAGAAGAAGTAGACGAGCTGGTTGTTGCCGGAGATTCGCGTCACCCGCGAGATCGCGACGTCGAACTTTTTCTCCGGCGGAAGCCGCTCGCTCTGCGGCGCCGCGTACTGCGGCGTCCACACGTGCGCCGTCGGATCGAACGTCGCACCGGTCACCGGAGTGAACGGCTTGCCCGTCGCGTAACGCCACGCGAAGCTGAGGCTCCATCCCTTGGGCAACGCCTGGTCGCCGACGATCGTCAACGAGTTGGTGATGTCGAACGGCGCCGGCGCTTGTACTCCCGTGCTGGGATCCGTGCGCCACGAGTGGACGTAGCTGTACGTCATGCGCGCCGAGAAAAACGGCCAGATTTGGTGCTTCACGAAGACGTCCGCGCCGCGCGCCACGCCGGTGCCGCCGTCCACGACCGTGCGTTTGTCGCGCGTGAGCCCGATGAGGTCGCGGTACTGCTTGTCGTACAGCTCGACGCGAGCGATCTCATTGCCGTTGCCGACCTGCGTGCCGAGCACCGACTGCACCGCGCGCTCCGGCGGCGCGCCGGGGAGGCCGACGGTCGCCGACAGGTACAGTGGATCTGGGACCTGGTGGTACACGCCGAGCGCCGCGGTGATCGTTGCCAGGCCCAGCTCGTACGCCGCCGAGAGGCGTGGATCGACCGTGCGGACTTTTGTGAGCGACGAGTAGTCGGTGCGTGTGCCAGCGATGAGCCGCAGGTTCTCGAGCGCGCGCCAGTCGGCTTCGGCGAACGCTCCGCTCCGAGCGCCGTCCACCGGCGAATCGAAGATCGTGCGACGAGCGCCGGGCGCGACGTCGGTGAACGAGAGCGGAATCGATCCGTTGAACCGCGAGTCGCGCCAATCGGCGTCGCCGCCGACGCGGAAGGCGATTTCGTCGCGAGGACTCCACGCCGTCTGCGTGAACACCTGCGTCCAACTTTCGTCGGTGCCGAGTCCGAACACGCCGTACTCCTCGTTCCGGCGCGCCGTGGAGTACGACACGCTCACCGTCGGCGCGAACGAGCCGAAGACGTCGCTCCATCCGCCGGTGAACATTCGGCTCTTCACGTCCGCGAAGTAGCCGCCCGCGTACGACGGATCGGAGACCTCGATGCCGACCGCGTTCCAGCGATCGATGGCGAAGGTCTTGATCTGGCCGGTGGGCGAGTAGTCGTAGATGACGCTGCCGCTGAAGTCGTTGCCGTTCGGTATGGGCGAATAGCTGCGCGTCGACCCGTTCACGTCGAAGAGGTATCGGAGGTCGCTGTGTCCGGCCGTCGCGTGCACGGCGAGTCCGTGAGAGAGGGCGAGGTCGGCGCCGGACGACACGCTCGCCAAGCCGGCGACGACCGTCTCGCTGCTCTGCACCGGTCGCCCGGCCGTTCGCAGATCCGCGACGCCGGACAGAATGTTTCCATAGCGCGCGCCGAATCCGCCCGACGAGAAGAAGATTCCGTCGAGCAGGAACGGGTTCACCGTGACCGTGTAATTCCCCGTCGGTGTTTGATAGTTGTAGGGCGAAAGCATGACGGTGTTGTTGAGCAACACCTTCGTTTCGCTCACGTCGCCCCCGCGCACGAAGAGTCCCGTGCCTTCGTCCACGTTCTGCACGCCGGGGAGTGTCTGGATGGCGCGCGCGATGTCCGCGGTGGCGCCGGGCGTGGTCACCACCTCGAGCGCAGTGAGCGTCGCACCGCGCTCGTTCCCCGCCGTGTAAGCGCCGGCTTGCACGGTGATCGGCGCGAGGACCGCCGTCTCGGCGGACAACGCGAGCGTCACTACGTCGCCGGTGTCGACCGGGACGACGAGATTCGCCGGCGCGAACCCGATGCGGCGAACGACGATCGTGACCGAGCCGGCCGCGTTGGTGCGTATTGAGAAGTGTCCGGCAGTGTCGGTCGTCGCGCCGTCGAGCGACTCGAGCAAGAAGACGTCGGCACCGCGAACGGGGGCGCCGGCAGCCGTCACCGTGCCGCGAAGCAGGTGCGAAGCCGAGGGGGCTTGTTGGGCGAGCGCGAAGGCCGGCGACAGGGCGCCGACAGCCAGAATCAGGGGTAGAGTCGTGCAGGTTCTCATGCCGATTACCCTACGGCCGCGATCCGCGCTCGTCGCCAACTTTTCGGCGAACCGCGCAAACGGCTCGGTAAGCGGTCAAACGAGCGTGCGCGGCGCCCGGAGTGCGGAGACCTGTGGTTTGGACCTCGCGCCTCCCCCGGCAACGCTCTATCATCCGCTACGGCGCAACTGACGAGGGGAGAGCCGGACGTGGCAGCGAGCGATCAAGACGGAAAGGGCGTGGCGACAGACTCAGACGAAAGCGCGCACGGCCTTCAGGCGGAGATCGCCCAACGTCGGCCCTTCCATTCGATCAAGGCGGAAGTCACCGTCGGCATCCTGCGCACCGCCGCCCTGATCGAACGGCATTTCGCGCAAGTCGTCGCCAGCACCGGCGTGACCGTACAGCAGTACAACGTGCTGCGCATTTTGCGCGGCGCCGGCGCCGAGGGGCTCCCGACGCTCGTCATCCGCGACCGCATGATCCACGCGGCCCCCGGTATCACGCGTCTCCTCGACAAGCTCGAAAAGGCCGGGCTCGCTCGGCGCGAGCGCGCGTCGCCAGACCGGCGGCAGGTGTTCTGCTACATCACGCCGAAAGGCCTCGAGATCCTCGCACAGCTCGACGAAGAGATGCGGCGCGCCGACGACATGGCGGTCGGGACGCTCGACGACGCGGAGCAACGCCAGCTGATCAAGCTCCTCGAGGGCGTGCGCGCGGTGCACCGGTCGGGTAACGCGCCCATCGATAGTGCCCTAGTTGGCCGAGGCGATGGGGGGCCAGCCTCCGCGCCAACCGACTAACGTCCACACCCGCCGCCGTCCGATCTCGCCTGCCCCACGGCGAAGCACGAGGACCGGGCCCCGTTCTATAGTTGTGAAGTACGGAGTGAGGCGGACGATCGCCGCGTGTGGCTCCGCCGATTCGTCGACGACTAGGACTAGCGCGTCTCCCGGACGAGCGAGATCGGGAAAGCGCGGCCACAGGTCGTACTGGTTCGGGCGCCCCGACAGGTTCGTCGCGAACGTCGTCGGATGCACTGGTAACTGCAGCGCGAGCTCCGCGGCCTCCTGATATCGATCCGCGCCGAGCCATGCCGTCGAGCCCGTCGTCGCGTGAACCGAATTGCTCGTGCTGTACGCGAAGCGTGCGAGCTCCGACCAGCCGAATGCCCGCGCCACGGGATCGCGCGGCGGGGCGATGGGAAGAAGCGGCGCCAATCCCTGCGCGTAGATCGCGAGCGACATCAGCCCGGCGAGTGCGACACCCGCGCGTATCCACACTTCGCGCCGCCGCGTGCGAAGGCGGCGCGCCAGCAGCACGATCGCCGGGATGTACGCCGGCGCCGGCCAATTCGGCTCGACGCGTTGGCGGAGCGCGCTGACGATGAAGAACGCGAAGCACACAAGCGCGACGAGGCCGAGCACTCGCTCCGCGTCCGTCGCCGTCTGATCGAACGATCGCCAGACGACGATTCCCATGAGCACGAAAAGAATGGGCGAGGCCAACGCGGCCTGTCCGCCGAACAGATCGCCCTCGTGCTTCCACGCCGCAACGAGCGCCGAGCCGTGTGGCGTGGAAAGTCCGTGCTTCAGCTGGAACGCGAACGACACCCAGTCGTGCCGCGCGTTCCAGAGAACGACCGGCAAAAAGATCAAGGCCGCCACTGCGCACGCGACGTACGGCCCGTAGTCCTTGAGGCGCCAGCGCAGCGTTGGTCGCGTCGCGAACGCGGCCAACACGCCGGCAGGTACCAGGACGGCGGTGTATTTCGAAAGAAATGCCGCGCCCAACGCGACGCCGGCGACGACCCACCATTTCGTCGACGTCCGCGAATCGTTCCCAGCTTCGACGGCCCGCAGCACGAAGTAGATCGTCGCAGCGGTGGCCGCGAGCAGCGGCGCGTCGGGGGTCGCGAGCACGAGTCCCGCGGCGGCGAGTGGGAGTACACTCATGATGATCGCGGCGCGGATCGCGATCGACGCGTCGCCCCCGCCCAGTCGCCGCGCGATCATGATCGTGAAGATCGACGCGATCCATCCGGCTATGATCGACCCAAGGCGGATGCCCATGGGCGTCGAGCCCAAAAGTGTCGTCCCGAAGCGAATGAGCAGCGCGACAGCGGGCGGATGATCGAAATAGCCGGCCGCGAGACGGCGCGACCACTCCCAGTAGTAAGCCTCGTCCGGGAAGACGGGCAGCACGGCCGCGAAGAGGAGGCGAATCACCGCGGCCGCGCTCACGATCGACACGGCGGTTGTCCAGCGCGTGTCGCGCTGCGCTTGTTCGCCGCTCGTCACGCCGCGGCGGTTGCCCGCATTCGCCTTCGCCTGCGTACGACCGCCGCGATCAACACGATGGCCCACGTCCACACGATCCACATCACGCGCTCGTCGGCGGAGAGCGTCGTGAGCATTCGCCACACGACCGCCGGGCCGGCCAGCGCGACCGACGTCGGCGTCGCCGACTCGGCGATGCGTCGCTCGGCGACTCGCGTAGCGTCCTTGCGACCGTTGCGCAGTACTTCTTCGATGCGGCGCGCGAGCGAGTCGCTGGTCATGCCGCGCCAGCCGGGAATCCGCATCAGGGTCCACGCGGGCGCGGCGCGACCGTATCCATGGTTGTCGGACCCCGACACCGGCGCGAGGTTGAGCTTGCCGACGAGTGTGTCGATGCGCGCGCGATCGCGATGGCTCTGCGTGAGTCCGCGCGGCGAACCGTCGACGACCTCGATCGCCTGCACACCGCCGCCCGAGCCCAGCTCCTGACCGGCAGCCGGAACCTTGTCCAGGTTTCCGGGAATCGTCTCGATCAAAACGGGTGTCGTAGGCGGAATGATGCTCGCCAGCTGCAACGCCTGCTCGTCGACGTCGCCGAGGTCGGGGGTGAGGAGACCTTTGTAGCGGCGGCCCGCGTTGAGAATGTTCACATGCTCGCCGCGGAACACCGCTTCGATCCCTTGGAGAATCATCGTGCCCTGCCCCGCGACCGGCGGGTTCGACGCGATGCCGCGCTCGGCGCCGGTGAACGACCGATGATCCGTGATGTACGCGACGTCGAAACCCGCGTCGCGGTGCCAATCGCGCACGTCGTCGTCCGTCCAGCCTTTCCGTCCGTCGTGCGACGCCTCTGTGTGCGCGTGGAAGTCGGCCGCCAGCACGGTTTCGTCGGACACGGTCAACGCGGCCATCGGCCTCGGCAGGAACGCGGCGGCGGCGTACGTCACGACGATCGCACCGATGAGAGTCGCCGCGCCGATGACCTCGCGCCGCGCGTCCGGCTTGGTGCTCGACGCCAGCAGCCGCCACACGGCGTACACGCCGATGGTCCAGATCACGACCGCGATGTGCTGTGGAATCGTGAGCAGCGTGACCGTGTCGAGAATGGCCGAGAGCGGCGCGAGGGCGATGTAGCCCGGCGACAACTCGAGGTGCGCTTCGCCGACGGACTCGAACGTGATGGCATCGCGGACCGACTCGACGGCGAACGCGGCCGTCACGATCACGGCTAGCGTGACGACGACAGCCCACCAGGGAATCCGGCGGTGCCAGGGAAGCTTGGGCTCTTGCGTCGGGGGCGGAGAATGTGGCGCGAGCGCGGGGGCGCGCACCGTCTTGCGAGTCCCTTTGGCCATCGCGGATTACCTTCTCAGGAACGCGTCGCGCATCGTGTCGCAAAACTGACGAGCCTAGCCGCATCTCACAATGCCCAACCGTCTGGCGGCGGAAACCAGTCCGTACCTGCTGCAGCACGCCGGGAATCCGGTGGACTGGTACGCGTGGTCGCCCGAAGCGCTCGAGCGCGCGAAGGCCGAGAACAAGCCGATCCTGTTGAGCGTCGGATACGCGGCGTGCCATTGGTGCCACGTGATGGCCCACGAGTCGTTCGAGGACGACGCGACCGCCGCGCTGATGAACGAGCGCTTCGTGAACATCAAAGTGGATCGCGAGGAGCGGCCCGATCTCGACTCGATCTACATGCAGGCCGTACAGGCGATGACGGGTCACGGCGGTTGGCCGATGACGGTGTTTCTGACGCCCGACGGCGCGCCGTTCTACGGCGGCACGTACTATCCGCGGGAGGACCGGCACGGCATTCCCTCGTTCAAGCGGATTCTCGCGGCCGTGTCGGAGGCGTATCGCGCGAAACCCGCCGAAGTCGCCGCGACGGTGGACGCCCTCCGAGATCTGTATGTCGCGGGCCAGCCTGTCGCCGGCGAGCCGATCTCGGCGACGCTGCTCGACGACGCGTATCGCTTCATGAGCCGAGCCTACGATGAGGAGTACGGCGGCTTCGGCGGTGCGCCGAAGTTTCCGCAGACGATGTCGCTCGAGTTTCTGCTCACCCACTGGGCGCGGCGCGGCGTCGAGAACGCGTTGTCGATCGTCGAGCGGTCATTTCTGCGAATGGCGCGCGGTGGGATCTACGACCAGGTCGGCGGAGGTTTCGCGCGCTACGCCGTCGATCGCGTGTGGCTCGTGCCGCACTTCGAGAAGATGCTCTACGACAACGCGTTGCTCATCCGGCTCGGCACGCACGTCTGGCAGGCGACGAAGAATGCCGAAGTGAAGCGCGTCGTCGGCGAGACGATCGGGTGGGTCGCGCGCGAGATGCGGTCGCCGGAGGGCGGCTTCTACTCGAGCCTCGACGCGGACAGCGAGGGGCACGAGGGCAAGTTCTACGTCTGGGACGCGGCCGAGGTGGATGCGATCCTCGGCCCCGAAGCCGCGCTCGTGCGGGCCTACTGGGGAGTGACGGCGGCGGGGAATTTCGAGGGAAAGAACATTCTCTCGGTCGCCGACGTCGACCATCGCACGCTGGCCCGCCAGTTTTCGATCGAGGCCGAGCAGCTGGCGCTGATCGTCGAGGGCGCGAAGGCGAAGCTCTACGAGGTGCGATCGAAGCGCATCTGGCCGGGGCGCGACGACAAGATTCTCGCGTCGTGGAATGGCCTCATGGTCCGCGCCCTAGCCGAAGCGGCGCGCGCGTTCGGCGGCGACGAGTACGCCGCGCTGGCGATGGACGGCGCGACCTTCCTGTTCGACCGACTGGTACAGGACGGACGCGTGCTCCGATCGTATTCCGGTGGCCGCGCGCGGATCGCCGGGTATCTCGAGGACCACGCCGCTGTCGGTCTCGCGGCGCTTGCCGTGTACGAGCTGACGTTCGACGACCGCTGGCTGGCGCGTGCGCGGGATCTTGGCGCGTCGATGACACGCTGGTTCTGGGACGAGTCAGCGGGCGTATTCTTCGACACGGCGTCGGATCACGAAACGCTCATCACCCGTCCGCGCGACGTGTACGACAACGCGACGCCGTCCGGCACGTCGCTGGCCGTCGAGCTCCTGCTGCGTCTGGCCGACCTGTTCGACGATGGAGACGCGCGCGACCGCGCGACGAAGGTCGCCAACTCGCTCGCCCCTGCCGTCGCGCGGTACCCGTTGGCGTTCGGGCACATGCTCGGCTGCGCGGACATGCTCGTGAACGGCGCCGTCGAGCTGGCGATCGTCGGCGATCCGTCGAGCGAGGCGTTTCACGACCTCGAACGGACGGCCGCGGACCGGTACGTACCGTCGTTGGTGGTCGCCGGCGGCGCGTCGAACGGCAGCGGCGATGTTACGTTGTTGCGCGACCGCGACCCGATAGACGGACGCGCAACCGCGTACGTGTGTCGGAACTACGCGTGCGAGCTTCCAGCGACCGACGCGTCAACGCTCGGCCGTCAGCTCGACGCCGCGGCCCGAGCCTGAGCGAGACGGGACCTCGCGGCGGGTCGGGCTGATTCACGGGCTCGTTACTGTGTCTCACATGGGTTCACTGCTCGCTTACCTGATTCCCGCGCTCTGGGGCGCGTGGCTCGCGGGCTGGTGGCTCGCGGCCGGCTCCGTGAAGAAGACACTCCGTCGCGAATCGCTCGGTTCGCGCCTGAGGTACACGGCGCCGTTGTGGATCGCGGTGTGGCTGTTCGTCAGCCGCCGCATCCCGTGGGAGGCGCTCAACGCGCGCTTCGTGCCGTTAGCCGCATGGCCGCACGCCGTTGCTGTGGCGCTCGTCGCGCTCGGGCTCGGATTCGCCACGTGGGCTCGCGTGTACCTCGGCCGCAATTGGTCCGCCGCCGTCACACTCAAGCGCGATCACGAGTTGGTTAGATCAGGCCCGTACCGCTGGGTGAGGAATCCGATCTACACGGGGATTCTCGTCGCCCTCGCCGGCACGGCCCTCGTGCGCGGACAATGGTCCGGAGTGCTCGCCGTCGTGATCGCGTTCGGTTCGTTCTGGTATAAGGCGCGGCTCGAGGAGCGCGTGATGCACGAGGCGTTCGGGGCGGAGTACGACGCGTACCGGCGAGAGGTCAAGTCGTTGATACCGTTCGTACTGTGAGCTGTGAGCTGTCAGCGGTGAGCTGACGTTTGGGATCGGCGTGCTGTTCCAGCATCACCACGTTTGACGCGAGCCCTGCCTTGAGCAGGAGCTGGAGCAGGAGCCTTGAGAAACTGCTCATGGCTGGCTCAAGGCTCATGCTCAGGCTCTTGCTCGAGGCAGGGCTCGTTCCCGTGTCCGAGATGTTCGCCGCCCAGACGGAAGCCACGAACTGCTGCGCCGTCTACGGCAGCGCGGGCGCCACGGACGTACTCTTGTAGACGTACCCGTTCTTCATCACGAACACGGGGCGCTCCATGACGTGAATGTCCTGGAGCGGATCGCCCGGCACGGCGACGACGTCGGCCCACTTCCCGGGTGCGAGCGATCCGATCTGCTTGTCCCAGCCGAGCAGCTTGGCGCCGCTCATCGTGCCGGCGACGATGGATTGCATCGGCGTCATTCCGCCCCACTCGACCATCAAGGTGAATTCGTGCCCGTTGGTGCCGTGCGCGCCGACGCCGGCGTCGGTGCCGAGCGCGATCGGCACGCCGTCCTTCACGGCGATCTTGACGCCGTTCTTCATCGCGGCGGCCGCCGCACGCGCTTTCTGCGCTCGCAGACCCTTGAGAATTCCGGCGTCCGCGGCGCGAACGGCGGCTTCGCCGGCGCTCAGCGTCGGCACGAGGTACGTGCCGTGCTGCACCATGAGCCGCGCGCCCTCTTCGTCGAGGAATGAGCCGTGCTCGATCGACGACACGCCGGCGCGCACCGCGGTCTTGATGCCTTCCGCGCCGTGCGCGTGCGCCGCGACCTTGCGCTCGAGCTTCGTCGCTTCGTCGACGAGCGCCTTCATCTCCTCGTAGGTGTACTGCTGTACGCCGACCGCGTCGCCCTCGGACAGCACACCGCCCGTCGCGCACATCTTGATGACGTCGGCGCCGTACTTCGCCTGATAGCGCACCGCCGCGCGAATCTGATCGGGGCCGTCGGCGATGCCGAGCATCGGGTTGCCGTCCATCAATCCGGGGCGAAATCCGTTCTCGTCGCAATGACCTCCCGTGATGCCGATGGCGTGCCCCGCGTTCTGCATGCGCGGGCCGATCACGTTCCCCTCGTTCACCGCTTTCCGCAGCGCCATGTCGTCGAAGTCCGGCGCGCCGACGTTGCGGATCGTCGTGAATCCGGCGAGCAATGTCTTCTGCGCGTTCGCGACGCCGATGATCGCGCCTGTTGCCTGATAGTCGCGGACCGCGGCGTCGTTGGCCTGCGGATCCGCCAGTTCGCGTCCGATGATATGGGTGTGAGCGTCGATGAAGCCCGGCAACAGCGTGACGTCGCCAAGATCCACGAGCTTCGCTCCGGCTGGAATCGTCACCGCGCCCTGTTTCCCGACGGCGACGATCTTGTCGTCGGTCACCACGACGACGCCGTTCGTGACCGCGGCTCCGCCCGTGCCATCGATGAGCCGAGCGGCGCGAAGCGCGACGGTGCCGGAACCCTTGAGCTCCTGCGCATCGAGAGACGTGGCCGCGGCGACGATGAGAGCCGCGGCTGCGATGAACGTGGGGTGGGGACGCATTGAATTCCGAGGAGGGAGACAGCGCAAAGCTTTCGGGCGGAACGGATCCGCACAAGGCTCAGCCGAGGCTGGATATCTCGGCTTCGTCTGATCGACCGCAGCGGTGTATGCGTTGAGTTCCGAGCGGCGAGATAACGGTGGAGACTCTCTCCGGCCACGCGGACATCTCGGAGGTTGTCCCGAGCCCTGCATTGAGCGGGAGCCTAAGCAGGAGCCTTGAGCCGACGAGGGTACAGACCGGTATGAGCGGCCGGTTGCTCGCTCACAGCTCCCGCTTAGGCTCATGCTCGAGGCAGGGCTCGCTACCGGATCCGAGATGCCCGCCGCCCCGGGGCGACCCCAGACCGATACCGGAGACCGGAGACCGGAGACCGGATCCCTCCAGCCTGGAAATCCCCTACGTATTCACGGCCGCCGCACTCTCGTCGAGTTCCTGCGCCAGACGCTCGACGTCGTACGCGTCATTGCGGACGCGAATATCGAAATAGAGAACGCCGCTCGCTGTGCCGGCAACGGGCATCGCCAGAATGAAGGCCCACGCGAAGAGGACGCCGCTGATCACCTCATTCAGGCCGGTGAATCGCTCGGTGAAGCCGATGCCGACCGCGGCCGCGATTACCAGCACGCCAACGATGAGCCACGACAGCGCGAGCGTGCCAAGAATGTGCCAGAATTGCCCTCGCGCCAGCTGCCTCGAGCGGCCGATCGCACCCGCCGTACCGCTCACGCGCTCGACCACGACGGCCATCGGCGCGGCGAACGTCCAGCACATCGCGACGACGCCCGGCACGATCAGGAGAAGCATGCCGAGAAAGGTGAGCAGGCCCTGTACGAACGAGACGACGACGAGCGTTCCCCCTCGACCCGCGATTTGACCGAACGCACCGCCGATGCTGACCGGACGGTCGTGCATCGCGTCGGATACGACGGCGACCGTGGCGCCGACGGCGACGGGCATCGCGAATCCCGACAGGTTCGAGATTGTTTCGCCGAGGGGCCCTCCGATGAGGGCCCCCGCGACGTGGAACGGACCAAGCAACACGACCCAAATCGCCGCGAGCGTCGCGAAGTGCGCGCGGTAGATCGAGAAGCCC
Source organism: uncultured Gemmatimonadaceae bacterium (assembly GCA_963757185.1). Taxonomy (GTDB): domain Bacteria; phylum Gemmatimonadota; class Gemmatimonadetes; order Gemmatimonadales; family Gemmatimonadaceae; genus JAQBQB01. The sequence goes on along the minus strand of CAVWQI010000008.1, from coordinate 272,286 downwards.
GCGTCAACGATCTCGATCGCCGAACGCGGGCGGAACATTGGTTCGCTCATGCCGATCCTCGCATTGAGTCGGGGGAGGCGCCCAGGGCTCTACAAAGATGTCTAACCAGCATTCTGGCGCCAGTCCCCGGGATCCGACATCACCCGGACGATCAGAACGGCCGAAACGGCACTCCCCCGCCCTCGCCGAGATGACGGTTGCTATCGACGCCGCGTGCGAACATCTGGGTCTCTTGCCCGAGCCCGGCCGGGAGCCAGGGCGTGAGCAAGAGCCGGGAGCCCAAAAAAACGGGCGACCAGCGCCCCGCGCCGGTCGCCCGTTGTTAGCTGTTTCTCACAGCTCATGCTCAGGCTCATGCTCGAGGCAGGGCTCGCTCCCGCGTCCGCGATTCAAGCCATGCGACTAGGACGAAGAACGGGCCCTGAGCCCTGAGCGCCGAGACCTCAGGCTTCGAGGCGGTACCCCGCCTTCCATACGGTGAGAATGTGCCGCGGCTGCGAGGGATCATCCTCGATCTTTCTCCGCAGCTCCGCGATGTGAATGTCCACCGTCCGCGTCATCACCTCGACCCGGTGCCCCCACACCTCGCGCAGCAGCTCGACCCGCGACGCCACGGCGCCCCGGCGGCGCACGAGCGCCAGCAGCAGATCGAACTCCTTCGGACTCAGACCTACGGGCATTCCGCTCTTCGTCACCGTGCGCGACGACGGATTGATCTCCACCGTGCCGAATTTCTCGACCGCGTCCGACGCGTGCGAGCGTTGGTCAGCCAATCGCGATCGGCGCAGCAACGCACCGACGCGCGCGAGCAGCTCGAGCACGCCGCAGGGCTTCGTCACGTAGTCGTCCGCGCCGAGCCGGAAGCCGAGCACTTTGTCAGCCTCCTCGCCACGCGCGGTGAGGATCAGCACCGGAACATCCGAGCCGGCCTCGCGCAGCGTCTTGAGGACACGGTAGCCGTCCATCCCCGGGAGCATCAGGTCGAGCATGACGAGGTCCGGTCCCCAGGCGCGTGCACGCTCGAGACCCGTCTCGCCGTTTTCGGCGACCTGCACATCGTAACCCTCGATCTCCAGGCCCGTGCGAAGGCCGTATGCGAGGTTGACGTTGTCCTCGACGATGAGAATTCGAGCCATTGGCGTTGGGAGCTGTGCCGCGTAGCTGTCGGTCGTCGACGGCCGTTTCTCTGCCATGGTAGCGTACGTCATGGGACCACCTGAAGTTGCGAGTTGGGAGGGGGAGGGGGAGTCGGGGGGGGCTGCGATTGATCGGCGGAAGACGATGGGGGTGAGGACTCCGACGATTCCTGTTGGTTGAGCGGCAGCTCGACCACGACGCGCGCGCCGCCGCCGGGCGACGACTCGACACGCGTGCGGCCGCCGTGAAGCAGCACGAGCTCGCGGACGACCGACAGTCCGATGCCGCTGCCGCCGGTGGACGATTCCGCGTCGCGGTTGAGACGGACGTACGGCTCCCAGACGCGCACGCGATCGTCGCGCGGAATTCCGGGGCCTTCGTCTTCGACCCAAATCCGCGCGCGGTCGCCGACGATCTGCGAGCCGACCGTGATCGTCTGCCCAGACGGTCCGTACTTCGCGGCGTTGTCGAGCAAGTTGAGCAGGATCTGGCGCAGCGCGTTGCGATCCACGCGCATCATCGCGGTGATCCCGAGCGTCGCGCGAATCGTCATGCCGCGGGCGCGCGCGAGCGGCGCGAACAGATCGAGCGATTCCTGAATTTCGCGATCGATCTCCGCCGGCTCCGGCGACACGCGGTTCGTTCCCTTCTCCGCGCGCGAGAAGTTGAGCACGTTCTCGACGAGATACGTGAGCCGCCGCGCTTCCTGGTCGATGATTCCCGCCGACCGTTCGCGCTCTTCGTCCGTGCGAAGCTTGCCAAGGTGGAGGAGCTCGGCGAACCAGCGGATTTGAGCGAGGGGCGTGCGCAGCTCGTGCGACACGCCCGACACGAACTCGGTGCGGAGACGGGCCAGCTGTTGCTGGCGTCGCAGTTGGACGACGGCGACGGTCAGCAGTCCCGCGGCCAGCACGAACAGCGCGACGAGAATCGGCAGCCGGGAGTCCGGCAAGCCGCCGACGACGAGCTGCGGCGCGAAAGCCTTGTTCAGGCTCACCCGCATCTTGAGGCGCCCGAAATTCGGCTCGACGGCCGACACCGCGCTGTACGTTTGGGCCACCCAGCCGGGCGAGCGGTACACGTCTTTGCCGTTCGCGGTCGTCACGGAGATCGACAGAATCGAGTCGATCGGGAAGTCATGAATCAGCGCTTCTGGTAGGAGCGAGCTCGCCGTGCCGTGCTTTCCTCGAATGTCGGCGAAAACGGGACGCAGGAACGGCTCCGGGTCGGTCACGTAGCCGTACAGCTCGACCGGGAGGCGACGCCGTATGTCGCGCGCGACGACGAAGACGACGAGCTGGAGAGGTTTGCTGCGCTCGTCGAACAGCATGACGTACGAGTCGTTCGTGAGAATTACGGCTGACTGGCGCATTGCCTGGCCGTCTGGAGTCACGAAGTGCACGACGCCGCGATCCGGCAGAGCCATGTCGTTCACGTACGCGACCATGGTATCGCGCACGCGCGCCAGGTCGGCGTCGGGGACGTCGGTGTCGGTCGTGCGGAAGGTCGAGTCCCGCCAATCGTAGCGGAAGAAGTACTGCACCCCGTCGAGACATTTGCACCATCCCATCATGTCGCGCGCGATCTCGCCGACTTCGACGGGCGTGTAGCGCGTGCGCTGCAAGGAGTCGGGTTGCAGCCGCGACGCCTGCTGGATGAGCGACGTGACCACCTGGCCGGTGAACGCGTTCTTCGCCTGCTGCGTCAACTGCCAATCGGTGATCTTGGCGTAGTCCTGTAGAGTCCGCTCGGCCATCGCACGCTGCGACCGCGCCGCGTCCCACGCCTGATACGTGAGCGCGGCGCACACCACGAGCGCGAGGACCAGAAGGGCGACCGTGCCGACCAGGCGGGGGGAGCGACGCATACGTCTATACATACGATATGATAGGGCCGGGGCCAGTGGCGGTTTTGGGCTTTACGGATTCCTTTCAGCGCGTCGGACAGTTGGGCCGCCACTGATACCTTTCTTTGCTTCCATGCCGACCATCTACGACGTCTCACTGCCTATCGTGAACGGGGGGCTCGTGTACCCCGGCAACCCCGAGATCGCGATCTCACCCCAGCAAGAGATTTCGAAGGGAGCCAGCTCGAACGTCTCGCTGCTCTCGTTCGGGTCGCACACGGGAACCCACGTCGACGCGCAGAAGCACATCCTCGAGGGTGGACTCGCCGTCGACGCGCTCCACCTCGACGTCCTGATGGGGCCAGCGATTCTGATCGCCGTGCCCGACGACGCGCCCGCGGTGACCGAGAGCATCCTTCGCGCGCATGATCTTACCGGACAACAGAGGGTTTTGATCCGCACGCGAAACTCGGGCTTCATCCGCCAGCGCGACTTCGTCCGCGACTACACCTACCTCGCGCCCGACGGCGCGGAGTATCTCGTGTCGCTCGGCGTGAAGCTCGTCGGCATCGACTACATGTCGATCGAGCAGTTCCACTCCGGCCACCACATGACACACCGGACGCTGCTCGGACACGGCGTCATCATCGTTGAAGGACTCGACCTGTCGGTGCCGCCGCCGGGGAGATACGACCTGCGTGTTCTCCCGCTCAGGCTCGCCGGTCTGGATGGCGCGCCGGCGCGCGCCGTGCTCATCGCATGAGCGGCGCGATCGATCTGGTTCTGTTCGACGTCGGCGGAGTGCTGGGAACCAACGCCTGGGACCGCGAGCAGCGCGCCGAAGCGGTGACGAAGTTCGGCCTCGACGCCGACGACTTCCAGTATCGCCACGAGGAAATGGTCGGCGCGTTCGAGTCCGGCGAGGTCTCGCTCGATGAGTACCTCGCGGTCACGGTCTTCTGCGCGCCGCGGAATTTTTCGGCGGACGATTTCAAGAAGTTCATGTTCGCGCAGAGCGTGGCGTGGCCGGATTCGATCGGCGTCGCCCGAGAGTTAGTCCGGGCGGGGAAGGTTCGGCTGGCGACGCTGAACAACGAGAGCGAAGAGCTCAACCGGTACCGCATCGACTCGTTCGGCCTGCGCGACATCTTTCCGACATTTTTCACGTCCTGCTGGCTCGGAGTGCGCAAGCCGACGCGGCACATCTACGAGCGCGTGCTCGGCATGACGCAGGCGGATCCGGTGCGCACTCTGTTCATCGACGACCGCCTACAGAACCTCGCGCCCGCCGCGTCGCTCGGGATTCGGACGGTTCAATTCGCGGACGCCGAGAAGCTGCGCGCCGACTTGAGCGCTCTGGGGCTATCGCTCTAGGGCTATCGCTCTAGCCGGCCGTGAGCGCTCTCACGGCTTGAATCGCAAGACGTACACACGGAGCGCCGTCGCGCCCAGCTGACCGTCGGTGAACGTTCTGACATGGACGGACTCCACGTTCTCCATGTCGATCAGCTGATTGAGCGCCGTCATGTTCAGGCCGACGAGGTCGCCGAGGCGCTTCTGACCGGCGAGAACACCGCGGCCGTCCTCCATTTGAACGACATTGCCGGCGCCGTCCGGTCGCGGCACGGCGGTGCGCATCGCGAAAAAGATCGTGTCGCCCTCGAGCTTGGTCAGCAGGTTCTGGAGCTGCGCCTTTGCCATCGCGAGTTGCATGCGCATCGCCGTGTCCGGCGGGTTTGGCGGGCTTTCGGTGACGCCACCTCGCCCGGCGCGTCCGCCGCCAAAACCCGCGCTTCCGTCGGGGCCCGCCCCACCGCTTCGCGCGCGACCGAGGAGGAATCCGCCGCCATCCGCCGGGCCGATCGTCACGAACGGACGCTTTTCGGCGAGGCTCGTGACATAGTTGCCGCTCGCGTCGACGATGAGCGTGATGGTGTTGATGTTCGGATCTCCGTCCAACGCGGTCGGCTGATGCGCCGCGATCATCGCGCGGATTTCGGCGACGGTGAGCGAGTCCGGGTTGAGGCGCGCCCTCTCCCGTCCGGGGAGGGCCGCGACCGACGGAGTATTCGGCAGGGCGGCGACGGCGTCGATCGACGATTTCATCACGCGAATGGGCGGCACATCCGGCGTCGACATCGCGGAGGCAGCGGCGCGAGCGGCCGGGGCGATCCGCATCGTCGGCGTGGCGACGGCGTCTACGACCAACGAGCGCGGACGCGGAGCGCGGACGGCGGCCGTCGTCGCCACGATCGCGAGCGTGAGGCACGCGAGTGAGAGCAGACGGGGATACTTCGGAGACGTCGACGTCATTGCTTTGATCCTCCACTCAAGAAAGGGCCGCCCCCGCCGCTCGGCGAGCGATGCGGCAAACGGCAGCGGCTCGGCGCGATGCGCGCCGACCGTGAGCAGCAGTAGTCCGTACTCGCGTTCTACCGGGGAGACCCGCAGGACGCGTCTGTCGCAATCGATCTCGATCGCGAGGCGCAGGCGCCGCACGAGAAGCCAGAGTGCGGCGTTCCATGGAAAAAGCATCGTCGCGAACGCGGCCATGAACAGCAGCAGCGGATCGCGCGCCCGAATGTGCTCGGACTCGTGACTGAGCATCAGCGACCGTGCCTCGGCGTCGAGGCCAAGCGCCCAGCGCGGAATCACGACGGCAGGCGCGAGAACGCCGACGACGGCCGGACCGGTCTGCTCGGCGACGAGCACGCGAATTCCGTCGACGTCGACGGGACGCCATCGGCCGCGCTCGCGGCGCACGGCGAGCATCGCGCGCAGCAGGAGCACGAAACAGGCGAACGACGCGACGAACCATGCGCGGCCGATGTACGGCTCGGCGGCCGAGACGACAGGATCGATGCGCGCCGGCAGGCCGGGACGCTGAATCGACTCGTGCGAGGTATGAAGCACGCCGGCGGAGATATCGACGTCGACCGGCGCCGATTCGGTGGATTCACCTGGTGGTGCGGCGAGGCGCGAGGCTGGTCGCGTCGCGAATAGGAGCGGCGCCGCCGCAACAGCGAGAATCGCGACGACCCACACGAAACGCCGTGGGTGATTCCACGTCGAGGCGACGCGATCGGCGGCGAGCGCGGCGGCGTACATGAAGGCGCCGAAGAGGACGGCATAGGCCATCCACGCGAGCAGCATTAGCCCTCCCCCTTCTTCTTGCGCTTGGCAAGCCGGTCGTCGAGCAACTTGCGAAGGCGGCGGAGCTCGGTGTCGTCGAGCGTCTTGTCGCTCACGAACTGCATCAGCAGCGACTCCGCCGACCCACCGAAGATCTTGTCGAGGACGCGCGAGAGCGCGCTTTGGCCCGCGATGTCCGGCGTCACCGCCGGCAGGTAGCGGTGGGCCTTGCCCTCGGCGATGTGGGTGATAAAACCCTTTTCCTCGAGCGTGCGGAGGACGGTGAGAACCGTCGTGTAGGCGAACGAGTCGTCGAGCGCGTCGCGGACTTCGGCGACGGTCCCCGAACCCTGTCGCCAGAGCACGGCCATGACGTCGAGCTCGCGATCGGTGAACGAGATTTCCACGGGAAGCGTGAAAGAGAGGAACGGAGCCTTCTACTAAATTTCTAGTAGATAATACCGCCGGGCCCCATGCCTGTCAACTAGTTTTGTAGTAGCACGTTCCCCCGCGTCGGTCGAGGCCGCCGGGGGTCTAGCGCGTCGCTCGGCGCGCGCTACGTGCCGTGCGGAACGATGGAGTCCTTCGTGATCCGCTTGACGGCGATCGTTCCCATCTGCCGCATCGTCATCTCGAATTCCTTTCGCAAGATCGTGAGCACGGTCTCCACACCCTCCTGCCCGAACGACGCGAGGCCCCAGATGTACGGCCGGCCTATTCCCGTGGCCGTCGCGCCAAGCGCCAGTCCCTTGAAGATGTCGGTCCCGCGACGGATGCCGCCGTCGAGGATGACCGGCGCGCGGCCGCGAACGCCGGCGACTACTTCCGGTAGCGTCAACACAGTCGCTCGCGTGCTGTTCTCGGCGCGGCCGCCGTGGTTCGAGACGAAGATCCCGTTGATGCCCTGGTGCATCGCGAGCTCGGCGTCCTCGCGCGTGACGATTCCCTTGATGAACACTTTCATCGACGTCGAGTCCTGAAGCCGCTTCACCCAGTCCCACGTCGGCGTTCCCACCTCCGGGCTCGGCGTGTCGGGCTTGAGATCGGCGATCGCGGGCTTGCGCCGGTTGTCGCGCAACTCGTTCACGCGACCCGTGGCGCCGGGCATCGGCGCGCCACCCAGGTGGCAGTTGGTGCACGTGCGAGTGTCTGTCGCGCGCGAGCGGACCATCGTTTCGCGGTTGCTTCCCCCGATCAGATCGACGGTGAACACGACGACCGGCGCGCCCGCATGCTCGGCGCGCTTCACCATCTGCTTCGTCTGATTCCAATCTTCCTGGTGGTAGAGCTGGAACCACACCGATGCACCGCGCGCCGCGATGCAGTCCTCTATGCTCGTCGTCGCGACGGTCGACAGCACCTGAAGGTGATTCTTGGCTTTCGCCGCGCGCGCGACGGCCAGCTCGCCTTCGGGGTGAAACGCGCGCTGGCTGCCGACAGGATTGATCACGATCGGCGTCGGCCATTTGACGCCGAGGATCTCCACCGACGGATCGACCTTGCTGACGTCGATCAGGCGCCGCGCCCGCAGATCCCAGCGCGCGTAGCCCTCGCGATTGGCGCGAATCGTCGCGTCGTCATCCGTGCCTGTCGACAGGTAGCCCCAATGCGCCGGCGGAAGCTTCTTTTTCGCGACCGGCTCGAAATCGAAGACGTCGAGCGCGTCGGCGGCTGACGCGATGAGCTCCGGTTCCTGCGTCGCCTGTTGAAGGAGCGCGAGCCCCTTGGCCCGATCGCGCGGCCCGCCGGCGAACAACGCGGAGAGCGCGCCGAGGTCGATGCCGGCGGCGGCGAGAAGCGGGCTTCCGGCGGCGAACCTGAGGAAGCGGCGTCGCGAGAGGTGATCGTCCGAGCGAGGCATGGTCCGTCCGGGGAGGAGTGAGGAGACGGGGTGCGGAGACCTGGAACGAGGGCGGAGGCCGGGGGCGGAGGGAGGAACGGCCGCGAAGAAGCAGTCTGGAGCGTTGAGACCCAGTCGGCAAGCAGCGCTCGCTCGCACGAAACGTGAATGGGTGACGCACTCGACACGGACGACCCGGCCGGGGAGCTTTCGGCGTGCCGGGCACGTAACCCACGGGCAAACCCACGAAAGAACTGAAATGCAACTCGCAATGATCGGGCTGGGCCGCATGGGCGGCAACATGGTCGAGCGCCTCATGCGTCACGGCCACAAGCTGGTCGTCTTCGATCGAAGCGCCGAAACGGTCGCCAAGTACAAGGCGATGGGCGCGACCCCGGCGGGAGATCTCGCCGCTGTCGTCGCCGCGCTTCCCACGCCGCGCGTCATCTGGATCATGGTTCCCGCCGGCGATCCGGTGGACCAGACGATCGCAACGCTCAGGCCGCTGCTTTCGGCCGGCGACATCATCATCGACGGCGGCAACTCCAACTTTCACGACTCGATGCGCCGCGGCGCCGAGTTGGCGAAGTCGAAGATCGAGTTCATCGACTCGGGAACGAGCGGCGGCATCTGGGGGCTCGAGAACGGCTACTGCCTGATGGTCGGCGGAAGCGACGCCGCCGTGAAGACGTGCGAGCCGATCTTCACCGCACTCGCGCCAGCCGACGGATTTGCGCACGTCGGACCCACTGGCGCCGGGCACTACGTGAAGATGGTGCACAACGGCGTCGAATACGGTCTGCTCCAAGCGTACGCCGAGGGATATGAGATTCTTCACGGGTCCAAGACGTTCCCCAAGCTCGACCTCGAGCAGATTGCGAACGTGTGGCAGCACGGAAGCGTCGTGCGTTCGTGGCTCAACGAGCTCGCGGCGACGGCATTCTCGCGCGACGCGTCGCTCGCGACGCTGAAGGGCTGGGTCGCCGACTCCGGCGAAGGACGTTGGACGGTGCAGGAAGCGATCGACATCGATGTCCCGGCGCCCGTAATAACGCTCTCCCTGCTCACGCGCCTGCGCTCGCGGCAGGAGGACTCGTTCGGCGCCAAGGTCATCGCGGCGCTGCGAAACGAGTTCGGCGGGCACGCGGTGGAGCGCGCATGACGACGACCGCGTCCCCACCACACACGCCGGCGGTCGTCCCCGCGCATCCGGCGGCGCAAGTGCAGCCGCACGAGCAGCCGCACGAGCAGCCGCGCGGGCAGCAGCGCGGTCACGCCGACCCGTGCACGATGATAATCCTTGGCGCGCTCGGCGATCTGAGTCGTCGCAAGCTATTGCCGGCGATCTACCAACTGCTCAACGAGCATCTCGTCGACGAGGAGTTCCAAGTGCTCGGCGTCGGCCGCGACGCGTCACAGACCGACGACACGTTCCGCGAGCAAATGGGCAAGGCGCTGGCCGAGTCGGATGAAGTCGGAAAGTTCGACGACGCCGTGTGGCAGGAGGTCTGCAAGCGTCTCCACTTCGTTTCGGCCGACTTCACGGACGCTTCTGACTACGAGGCGATCGGCAAGCGGCTCACCGAGCTCGAGAAGGGGCGCGCGCCCGGCGAGTGCAACCGGATTTTCTATCTCGCCGTGCCGCCGAGCGTGTTCGAGCCGATCGTGCGGAATCTTTCGACGAGCGGACTCGCGCCGCGGACGCGCACGCCCGAGGATCGCCCGTGGACGCGCATCGTCGTCGAGAAGCCGTTCGGCCGCAGCCTCGACAGCGCGTTGACGCTCAACAATCTCGTGCTCGGACTCTTCGCCGAGCACCAGACGTATCGCATCGATCACTATCTGGGCAAGGAGACGGTGCAGAACGTGTTGGTTCTGCGCTTCGCCAACTCGATCTTCGAGCCGATCTGGAACCGGCAGTGGATCGACCACGTGCAGATCACGGCGGCGGAGACGGTCGGCGTCGAGGACCGCGGGTCGTACTACGAGGAAGCGGGCGTCGTGCGCGACATGTTCCAGAACCATCTGCTGCAACTGCTGTCGCTCACCGCGATGGAGCCGCCGGCGCAGATGACGGCCAACGCGGTGCGCGACGAGAAGGTGAAGGTGCTGAAGTCGATGCGCATGTTCGACCCCGAGACGATCTCGCGCAACGCGGTGCGCGCACAGTATACCGCGGGGACGATCGGCGAGAAGGCGGTGCCCGGATACCGGCAGGAGCCGAACGTGTCGCCGACGTCCCTCGTGCCGACGTACGCGGCCGTGCGGTTCTACGTCGACAACTGGCGCTGGAACGGCGTGCCCTTCTATCTGCGGTCGGGCAAGCGAATGGCGCGCCGAGTGTCGGAGATCGCCGTTCAGTTCCGCACGCCGCCGCATCTCATGTTCGGCGAAGCGAGCCAGCTGATGCGGCCGAACACGCTCGTCATGCGCGTGCAGCCCAATGAAGGCGTGTCGCTCGACTTCACCGTGAAGGTGCCGGGCGCCGCTGTGGCCCTGACGTCAGCGATCGAGATCGCGCCCGTCGACATGACGTTCAACTACGCCGAGGCGTTCGGCGAGGTGACGGCGCCGGCGTACGAAACGCTCTTGCTCGACGTGATGATCGGCGAAGCGACGCTGTTCACGCGCAGCGACGAAGTCGAGGCGGCGTGGCGAGTGGTGGATCCGCTGATTCAGTACTGGGAGGCGCACTCGCCGAGGCGAATGCCGACGTACGCCGCCGGAAGCTGGGGCCCTCGAGAAGCGGACGAGCTGATCGAAGAGGACGGTGCGGCATGGAGAGAGCCGACAGGCGCCTGACGTCGGGGGGGGGGGCGGACGTTCGAGATCGCGGTGGTTTGCCGGCATCTCAGATCTTTGGCCGAGCCCTGCCGTGAGCAGGAGCTTGAGCATGAGCCGTGAGCCAGCCGTGCCAAGGCACCCGTGAGCATTTTCTCATAGCTCTTGCTCAAGCTCATGCTCGAGGCAGGGCTCGCTTCCGCATCCGAGATGTTCGCACGGCGGTGGAGCAGCGAACGAATCTGAGACCTGAGACCTGAGACCTGAGACCTGAGACCTGAGACCTAAGCCCTGAGCGCTCAGCTCCGCCCTTCAAAATCGATGAACCCCTTGTAGGGATCCGCTCCGACCAGCTTCACCTTCACCTTGTCCCCAACGTCGAACTTCTCCGCGTTCCGCACCACCATCCCTTCCGCCGGCGGGTGCAGTGTCCGCACGAACGTCCCTTTGGGACCCGCCCCCGTCACGATCGCGTCGAACGTCTGGCCGATCTTGTCGTGAAGCAGTAGCGCCGCGACCGTCTTGCGGACGGTGCGTTCGACCTTGTTCTCGGCGTCTTCGCGCTCGGTGCAGCGCGCGGCGACGTCGGTGAGCTCGTCGTTGGTGTAGGGCGCTGCTGCGCCGGAGATCGCCGCCTTTACGAGACGTTGCGTGACGACGTCCGCGTAGCGGCGGTTGGGCGCCGTCGCGTGTGTGTAGTCGTGAATTGCCAGACCGAAATGCCCGCCGGGATCCTTGCCGGGCAGGTCGAGCGCGTAGATCCCGGGGCCCATCAGCTTCACGATCGTCAGCGACAGATCCGGGAAACGCTCCGGGTCGGCCTTGCTCCTGTCGGCGAGGAAGTTCGCGAGAGCGAGCGAGTCGGGGTTGTTCGGGAGTGTCGTACCGTACTGCTTCGCCAGCTCGACGATGCGCGCCCAGCGTTCCGGTTCGCGAACGACGCGGCGGATCCCCGAGCGTCCGTGCGCCTCGAGGAATTTCGCAATCGCGACGTTGCTCGCGATCATGAAATCCTCGATCAGATTCCGCGCTTCGTTTTTCGCGATGACCCTGAGGTCGACGACCCTTCCATCCTGCGTGATCGGCGTCGCTTCGATCGTTTCGAGTTCGAGGGCGCCGCAGCGCAGACGCTCCGCCTTGAGCCGCTTCGCTGCTTCGTTTTGAAGCCTGAGCTGGTCGATCAGCGTCTTGTCGTTGGCGATCTTGTCCGGCGCCGGACCTCCGGTGAGCCACGCCCCGACCGGCTCGTAGGCGAGCTGCGCCTTGTTGCGCACCATCGCGCGATACACGTCGTACGACACGACGTCGCCGTCGGCGTTCACCACGGTCTCGATGGCGATCGCCAGACGATCTTCGTTCTCGTTCAGCGACGTGAGTCCGGTCGACAGCTTGACGGGGAGCATCGGAAAGACGTCGACGCCGGTGTAGACCGACGTGCAGTTGGCGTACGCGTGCTCGTCGAGCGGCGTGCCCTTGGACACCAGCGCGTCGACGTCGGCGACGCCGACGACGAGGCGAATGGACCCGTCGTCCATCTGCTCGGCGATCTCGATCTGGTCGAGATCCTTCGACTCCTTGTTGTCGATCGACGACCACGGTCGGTCGCGCATGTCGCGGACGCCGGCGGGCGCCGACGCGGGGTTCGTCAGCGCGTCGAGCTGCTGCTTGGCCTGGGCGTCGTAGTCCGGCTCGAAGCCGTTCGCGACGAGGATGCGTCGCGCGGCGGCGTGGAGATCGAACCCGCCGTGGCCATGCTTGCCCTGGCCGCCCGGCGTCGGGTCTTTTTGAATTTGACCGCTCGTCATGTAATGGCGCGGGTTGGAGTGCGGCCCGAAATCTGGCGCGGCGAGCCCGGCGGCGTGAGACGGCCGAGGAAACCCTTGTACCGGACGCGGCGTATGACGTTGATTGGAAGCATGAGCCAATCTCCCGAATCATCCGCCTCGGCCATTCAGCCCATCGTCGGCGATCTCGCTCCGGCAAGCGACCGAGGCTCGCACGACCCGGCGACCGCCGCGCCGTGCGACTACTGCGGCTCGGTCCGGCTGGAGTGGCGGAAGTGCAAGCTCGTTTGTTCCGACTGCAAGCAGATCAACAAGAGCTGCGCGGATCTCTGAGGACGCGACGACCCCTGTGCTGAGAGACTTTTTCGGACGGCGACAGATGAACGGATACAACTTCACCGAGCACGTGCGCGCGGCGCTCGGGCACGCGCGCGAAGAATCGGCACGACTCCGTCACGAGTACGTCGGAACGGAGCACATTCTGCTCGGGATTCTCCGCGACGACGGCAACCTCGCTTCGACCGTGATCGCGTCCTTCGGCATCAACCCAGAGACGCTCGGCGATGCCGTGGACAGTGTCGTAAAGAAGGGCATGAGCGGTCATACAACGGGCCCTGACCTACCCTACACTTCTCGCGCAAAGAAGGTGCTCGAGCTGGCGATGACGGAAGCACGTGAGCTCAACCACAGCTACGTCGGCACCGAGCACCTGCTTCTTGGCTTGGTGCGCGAGGAGAAAGGCATCGCCGCGCAACTTCTCGTCGATGCCGGCCTCACGCTCGACGCCGCGCGCGAGCGGGTGCTGGAGATCCTCGGCGGGCCTCCGCAGCCGCGCCCGCGCGTGGCGCGTGCCGCTTCGATCGCCGCGATGAAGTTGTGGGGCGACAAACAGGGCGCCCCGACGCCGGCGACGACCAGCGCGTCGGCACACATGGCGGCGTCGATCATCGAGCTGTTGGCGCAGGACGCCGATGTCGGCGCGGTCTTCGCCGCGCAGGGCATCGACGTCGCGAAACTGGCCGTGGCCTTGCGTGCTCTCGCCAAGTCGCCGGAGTCTGGTGCTCGCCCCGACGCGGAGCCGCTGACGCCGCCGCCCGAACCGCCAGCGGACGCGCCACCGACGCCGTGACGCATCGCGCGCGTATCAGAGGAATGAGCTGATGGACGGATACAACTTTACGTACAGAGTGCGCATGGCATTGGGGGCCGCGCGAGAAGAAGCCTCGCGCCTCGGACACGACGAGGTCGCGACGCAGCACCTTCTCCTGGCCCTTCTCCGGCAGAACGCGAGCGTGGCGGCGAGCGTGATCGAGTCGTTCGGCGTGCGACTCGACGACGTCGCGCGGCGACTCGAGGAAACCGTCAAGCGGGGACCCGAGGCGCACGAGCTGCGAACCGACCTCCCCTACTCATCGCGAGCGAAGAAAGTGCTCGAGCTCGCCATGGCTGAAGCCCGTGGCCTGAACCACTCGCACGTCGGCACGCACCACCTTCTGCTCGGACTGATACGCGAAGAGAAAGGCGTCGCCGCGCAGGTGCTCACCTCGTTCGGCATCTCGATCGAAGCGGCGCGAACACACGTCCTCGAAATCCTCTCGTCCGGGAAGCACGACGACGAGGGACTCCGGCGACGCACCGCCACGGCGGTCGAGATGGCGAGAACGGACGCATCATCGCCAGGAGAGACGGTCGCATTCGTCGTCGCCAAAGAGGTGCCCGCGCACGTGACCCTTCCGGTTGCGCCTAAGCACCCTGGGTGGATGGCGGCATCGATCATCGAGACGCTGCTTCAAGACGCGAATATCGCCGACGTCTTTGCCGCGCAAGGAATCGACGTGAGGATGCTGACGGCCGCGCTCCGAACGGCGGCATTGCGACCGCCGCCGGGCCATGCACCCGGCAGTTCCACCGGCGACTCGCTGTCGCCGCCCGCCGCTTAGCTCTACTCGAAGTCCAGCGCGAGGTTCATCGACGGCGCTGAGTGCGTGATGCCGCCGATGGAAATCCAGTTGACGCCGGTTTCGGCGATGCGACGCACGGTCGACAACGTCACTCCGCCGGACGCCTCGAGGATCGCGGCGCCGTTGACCACCCGAACGCACTCGGCCATCACCTCGACCGGCATGTTGTCGAGGAGCACGATGTCGGCGCCCGCGGCAATGGCGCGCTCGACCTGATCCAGCCGGTCGCACTCGATCTCGATCTTCACACCCGGCGGCGAGAGCTCGCGCGCGCGCTTCACGGCCTTCGCGACGTCATTGTCGAGAGCGGCGAGATGGTTGTCCTTGATCAGCACGCCCGTCGAGAGGTCCATCCGGTGATTGGCGCCGCCCCCCGCGCGCACGGCGTACTTCTCGAGCGTGCGCCAGCCGGGGAGCGTCTTGCGGGTGTCCAGGATCTTGGCGCCGGTGCCCTTCACCTCGTCGACGTACCGCGCGGTGATCGACGCGATGCCGGACAGATGCTGCATGAAATTGAGCGCGACGCGCTCAGCCGACAGCAACGCGCGCGCATGGCCGGTCACGAAAAGGATGGGATCGCCGTTCCGTACGGTCATCCCGTCCTCGTGCTCGACGCGGATCGAGACCTTTCCGTCGAGCAGGCGAAACGCCTCGAGGCCGAGCGGAATCCCACAGACGACTCCGTTTTGACGCGCCACGAGGCGCGCGCGGGACCGCCGGTGCGACACGACGGTCGCGATCGTCGTGATGTCGTTGAAGGCACCGTCCTCGACGAGTGCCGCACGGACGAGCGCGTCCAACGCCTCACGGGTCAGCGGAAAGCGAAGCGTCGCCCCGCTATCCACCGCCGGGACCGACAGAGGCGTGATAGTACGTGGGATCGCCCTGCGTTCGCGCTGGGGAAGCTCGGGAGTTTCCATCGGCACACCTCCGCCCTTGTCGCTTACTCGCCTGGATCTACTCCATTTGGTACTGGAGACAAGGGCTGCGTCGCGCCGCCTCCGATAGATACCATGCGCTCGATCGCCAGTCGCGCCCGGGCGGCCACGTCCGAGTCGACTGTTATTCGATGCTGCAAGAATGCTAGTGAATCGCGGACCTTGGGAAGGGTCGTGACCTTCATGTAAGCGCAGGAGGCCCGCTCGTTTGCGGCAAAGAAGCGCTTGCTTGGGTTCTCGCGACGCAATCTGTGCAAGATTCCGACCTCGGTCGCGACGATGAACTCGTCCGCGCCGGACTGCGCCGGGCGCTTGATCATCCCCTCCGTCGAGAGAATCTGGACGCCGTTCGGGTCGACGTCCCCCGCCGACATCGCCTCGAGCACGCTCGTCGAGCAACCGCATTCGGGGTGGATCAGGAATTCGGCCTGGGGGTGCAGGCGGCGCTGGAGGCGGATGTTCTCCGGATCGATGCCGGCGTGGACATGACACTCACCCATCCAGACGTGCATGTTCTCGCGCCCCGTCATCCGGCGGACGTGCGCGCCGAGGAACATGTCGGGGAGGAAGAGGATCTCCCGTTCGGCGGGGATCGAGTTCACGACCTCGACCGCGTTACCGGACGTGCAGCAGTAATCGCTCTCGGCTTTGACCTCGGCCGAGGTGTTCACGTAGGCCACGACGACGGCGCCCGGATGCTCGGCCTTCCATGCTTTGAGCGCGGAGGCGTCGATCGTGGAGGCGAGCGAGCAGCCGGCGGCGAGATCCGGCAGAAGGACGGATTTCTGCGGCGACAGAATCGCCGCGGTCTCGGCCATGAAATGGACGCCGCAGAAGACGATGACGTCGGCGTCGGTCTTGGCCGCTTCGCGGGACAGGCCCAGGGAGTCGCCGACGAAATCGGCGATGTCCTGCACTTCGGCTCGCTCGTAGTTGTGGGCGAGGATGACTGCGTTGCGGTCGCGGGCGAGGCGCTTGATCTCGGACGTCAGAGCATCGTCGTGCATGCCCGGAAAGATACGGCCTTGAGGCGGGCGCCGACTGCTACCTCTCGCGAGTCCACAGCAGGAGCACACCGCAGTCGTTGTTCGTCGGGCCGATCCACACCGGATATGTCTCCGCGCCGGCGTAGAACTCGACCGCGGCGTAGTCGTCGACCGGCATCTTGTTGAAGTCGATCGGCGCTAGCGACGCGCGCTTGATGCCGTTCTCGTAGACGGCGACCGCGCCGTTCGCGCCGAGGCGTTTCGACTGGAACACCGGCCCGGACGACGCCTTTCTCGTCGAGACGAGTCGCCCGCCGTTGAGCATGGCGCCGTGGAAGCGGCGAAGAACGTTCGACATGATGTCGCCGTCCATCTTCCGGAGAGTGGCCTCGTCCACGAACTGGCCGCCAAGCCCGGCGCGCATTCGCTCTTCGAAACCGTGGAGGCCGGGCGAGATGTAGCGGGGCGCCGAATGGCGCGTGACCACCGTCGGCAGGTCGCGCGGACTTCGCCTCAGGAGAACGGTGAACGGCGCCGTGTCCTTCGGCGATATCGCGACGGTCAGCGTGAGCGGTGCGTATCCGACTCTGCGAAGGCGGACCAGCGACCCTCCGTCGGGTAGGAACGCGAGCGACGCCGTGCCGGTCTGCGTCGTGAGCCCGGTGATCCCTGACATCAGGTCCATCACCTCGACCCCTTCGATCGGGTCGCCGCTCTGCTCGTCGTACGCGCCGAGCAATCGATTGCGGTAGCGCGCGAGCGGTTTCGGTCGAGACCTCGCGCGCAGCGATTCCTGCGCACTCACTGTCGTCACGGCCAGAATCGCGAAGACGGCGATTCGGCTCACCAACCAAGCGGCACCAGCGTCCATCTGCTTCGCACGCGTGGTCGCTCGCGTGCCCTCCTAATGCTGAAACTCTACAACTCGATGTGGCGTCCTCGCCAGCTCGTCTTTGCCCGCGGATAGTCCACACGGTAGTGTCCGCCGCGTGACTCTCGTCTGCGGACCGCCGCTTCGGCCACGAGCTGTGCCGTCTGCAGCATGTTCGCTTCCTCTGTCGCGCCGGCGGGCAGGCGCGCGCCGATCTCGTCGAGCCGCTCGATCGCTTCGCGCAGACCGCGTGCCGTGCGCACGATGCCGGCGAAGTACCACATCACCATCCGAATCGAGTCGGCGCCCACCTGCGCGGCGCCACGGTCCGTCAGGCGCGGCACGTTCCACGTCTTCTTCGGCGGAAGCGCGGTGAGACGCGGATTCTCCGAGAGATCGCGCGCCACGCGCTCGGCGAACACGAGCCCCTCGAGCAGCGAGTTCGACGCCAACCGATTCGCGCCGTGCACGCCGGTACGAGCCACCTCGCCGACCGCGTACAACCGCTTCGCGCTCGAATGACCGCGCAGATCCGTGACGATACCGCCCATCATATAGTGGGCAGCCGGCGTGACGGGGATGAGGTCCTTGCGCGGGTCGATGCCGCGCGCGGAGCAGAGCGCGAAGATGCCCGGGAATCGCTTCGTGAACCGCGCTCCAAGCCGCCGAGCGTCGAGCGACACAGGCCCCAATCGCTGCTCACGGAAGATCGCGCGGGCGACGACGTCGCGCGGCGCGAGCTCGGCCAGCGCATGCACGCCGCGCATGAAGCGCACCCCGCGTGCATTCACGAGAACCGCGCCTTCGCCGCGCACGGCCTCGGAGATCAGCGCCAGCGGATTCTCCGGCGTTGCCAGCGCGGTCGGATGGAACTGCACGAACTCCATGTCGGCGAGCGTCACGCCCGCCCGATGCGCGATCGCGTAGCCGTCTCCCGTCGCGACCACCGGATTCGTCGTGTAGCGATACACCTGACCGCAGCCGCCCGTGGCCAGCACCGTCGCGTCGGCGATGATGTCGGTCGCACGTCCCTTCACGCTCGCGCGCACGCCGACGCACGCGCCGCGCCACATGATCAGCTCGAGCACGCGCGTCTTCTCGAGCACGCGGATTTGCTTCGTGCCGCGCACGCGCGCGATGAGCGTCCGCGCGACCTCGGCCCCGGTCTGGTCGCCGTGCGCGTGAACGATGCGGTTCTTCGAGTGCGCCGCTTCTCGTCCGAGCGATAGTCGCCCGCGCGGGTCGAGGTCGAAATGCGCGCCCGCGGTCTGCAACTCGCGGACGCGCGCCGGCCCCTCTTCGACCAACACCTCGACCGCCGCGGCGTCGCACAACGCCGCGCCCGCGGCCAGCGTGTCCTGACGGTGCAACGCGGGCGAATCTCCGGCGCCGAGCGCCGCGGCGATGCCGCCCTGCGCGTAGGCGGTTGCGCTGTCGAACAGCGACTGCTTCGTCACCAGCACGACGTCCCCGCGCTCTGAGGCGCGCCACGCCGTGTGCAGCCCGGCGACGCCGCTGCCGATGACGAGAAAGCGGGTGCGGATTCGATCGGTCATGAGGCGTGAAAGCTATCAGCGATCGGGCTTGCCGCGCCCGCTCCCCGCGCGACAGCTTTGCGCATGCGAAAGCTGATGATCCTCGTGGGCGCGCTGCTCGCCGCCCACGTGGTGCTGTTATTTGTCCGTCCGGCGTCCGTCGGCCATGCCGCGTCCACCGATGCCGTCAAAGTCGGCATCGTGCTCGACGTCGGCGGATTGGGCGACAAGTCGTTCAACGACGGCGCCTACCGAGGCGCCCAGCTCGCCGAGCAAAAGCTCGGCGCGACGATCCGCCTCATCGAACCCGGCGAGGCCACCGACCGCGAGGCCGGCTTGCGCGTGCTCGCCGCCGAGCACATGGACCTCGTGATCGGCGTGGGGTTCATCTTCACCGACGACATCACGCAGCTCGCCCGAGAGTACCCGAACGTCGACTTCGCCGACGTCGACTACGCGCTCTCCACGGACAAGAACGGGCGCGTCATACCGCCGCCGCCGAACGTGGCGGCGCTCAAGTTCAAGGAAGAAGAAGGCTCCTTCCTCGTCGGCGCGATCGCGGCGATGGTCGGCAACTCGAAGAAGGTGGGATTCGTCGGCGGAATGGACGTGCCGCTCATCCAGAAGTTCGAGGCCGGCTACAAGGCCGGCGTGAAGAGCGTGTGCGCGGACTGCGAGGTCGTCGTGCAGTACGCCGGCGTGACTCCCGAAGCCTTCCGCAATCCCGGCAAGGGCAAGGAGCTCGCCCTCAACCAATACCAGCAGGGCGTGAACGTGATCTACCACGCGTCGGGTTCTACGGGACTCGGCGTTTTCGAGGCCGCGCGCCAGACCGGCAAGTACGCGATCGGCGTCGACGCGGATCAGTACAGCGAAGCGCCGGGGCGGATCGTTACCTCCATGGTCAAAGGCATCGACGTGGCGGTCTTCGACATGATCAATCGCGTCAAACAAGGGACGTTCAAAGGCGGCGTCTACACGTACGGTCTCCCCGAGAACGGCGTGGGCTACGTGTACGACGAGCACAATCGCGCGCTCATCCCCGACAGCGTGCGCGCGAAGGTCGAACGTCTCAAAGGCGACATCATCGCCGGGCGCATCGTCGTGCCGAGCACGAGATGAGCATGGCGGAGCCGACGACGCAGTCACCGCCCGCCATCAAGCTCACAGACATCTACAAATCGTTCGGCCCCGTGCTCGCGAATCGCGGCGCGTCGCTCGAGGTCGCGCGCGGCGAGATTCACGCGCTCGTCGGCGAGAACGGCGCCGGCAAATCGACGCTCATGCGTGTGCTCAGCGGGATGTACGCGCCCGAGGCCGGCCGCATGGAGGTGAACGGCCGCGACGTCACCGGCTGGTCCACCGCCGACGCGATCGCCGCCGGACTCGGCATGGTCCACCAGCATTTCATGCTCGTCCCCACGCTCACCGTCGCCGAGAACATGATGCTCGGCCGCGAGCGGACGCGTGGCGCGACGCTCGACATCGCGCGTGCACAGCGCGAGGTTGCCGAGTTGAGCGCGAAGACGGGACTCGCCGTAAGGCCGCAGGCGATCGTCGCCGACTTGTCGGTCGGCGAAGCGCAGCGGGTGGAGATCCTCAAGACGCTCTACCGCGGCGCGACGACGCTCGTGCTCGACGAGCCCACGGCAGTTCTCTCGCCGCCCGAGATCGAAGAGCTGTGGACCGTGCTGCGCGGAATGCGCGAGCGCGGCGAAACGATCGTCCTCATCACGCACAAGCTCGACGAAGTCATGGCGATCTCGGACTCGATCACCGTGATGCGTCAGGGCCGCACCGTCGACCGTCTCCGCACGGCGCGCACCAACCCCGCCGAAATCGCGAAGGCGATGGTCGGCCGCGACGTGCGGCTTGCGATGGAGTTCGTCGTCGGAGAACAGGGCGGCGCTCCGCTCGGCGTCGTCGAACAGAAGTCGCCTCTCCCGGCGACGCCGCTCCTCGACGTCCGCGATCTCACAGTCGACGACGCGCGGCGCCTCACCGCGGTGCACGGCATCAGCTTCTCGGTCGAGCCGGGCGAGATACTCGGCATCGCCGGCGTGGAGGGGAACGGGCAGACGGAATTGATCGAGGCCATCGCCGGGCTACGCGCGGTGCGCGGCGGAACGATCGACGTGGCCGGCCGCGACGTCACGCACGCGTCGGTGAAAGCGCGCGGCGACGCCGGCCTCTCGCACATACCCGAAGACCGTCACGTGCGCGGACTCGTCCTCGACTACAGCGTCGCCGAGAACCTGATCCTTGGGCAGCAACACCGCTTCACGCGCGGTGTGCGGCTCGATCAGGAGGAGATTCGGGCGAACGCGGCGCGCCAGATCGAGGCGTTCGACATTCGTCCGGCCGACCCGTCGCGCGCGGTCCGCGCGCTCTCCGGCGGGAATCAGCAGAAAGTGGTGATCGCGCGCGAGATGCATCGCGCCTTTCAGGTGTTGCTCGCCGCACAGCCGACGCGCGGCGTGGACGTCGGCGCGATCGAGCTGATACACGAGCGGCTGCGCGAAGCGCGCGGCGCGGGGAAGGCGATCCTCCTCGTGTCCGCCGACCTCGCCGAGATTCTCGCGCTCTCCGATCGCATCGCGGTGATTTATGGCGGCCGGTTGGCGGCCGTTTTGCCGCGAGCCGCAGCGAGCGTCGAGGTGCTCGGGCGGCACATGACCGGCGCCGCGGTGGAAGGCGCGCACGCCGCGTGACGTCACCCAAGAGTCGGGCGGCGTGGCGGTCGAACGTCGAGGAGGCGGTCTTCCCCGCCATCGTCGCGCTGCTCGTCGCGGCGGTCGTCGGCGACGTCCTGATTTTGACATTTGGACAGAATCCGGGCGCCGTTTACCAACTGCTATTTCAAGGCACGTGGGGCAACGCGTACGGCATCGGGCAGGTGCTGTACAAGACGACGACGCTCACGTTCACCGGCCTCGCGGTCGCGATGGGTCTGCGAGCGGGGCTGTTCAACATCGGCGCCGAGAGCCAGATCGCCGCGGGCGGATTCGTCGCGGCGCTGGTCGGGCTCATCCTGCCCGCGGGGCTACCCGCGGTGGCGACGCTCCCGGTCTATATCGTGGCCGCGGCCCTCGGCGGCGGCGCGGTGGGCGCGGTTCCTGGAGCGCTCAAGGCGAGGTTCGGCGCGCACGAGGTGATCACGACGATCATGCTCAACTTCATCGTGCTCGCGCTGCTGAACTACTTGACCGTGTCGTACTTCAAGGTGGAGGGCACGCTGCACACGTCCGAGATCCATGCCGGCGCGCTGCCGCGGCTCTCGGACTTCGTGGCGGCCTTCCACGGCTCGGCGGCGAACGTCGTGCTGTTCCTGGCGATTCTGACCGCGCTCGTCGCCTGGTGGTTTCTCTTTCGAACGCGCGTCGGGTTCGAGCTCCGCGCGACCGGCCTGCAGCCGCAGGCGGCGGAGTACGGCGCGGTGAAGGTGACGAGCGTCTGGTGGCGCGCGATGGCGATCTCCGGCGCGATCGCGGGGATCGGCGGGCTCAATTTCGTGCTCGGGTACAAGCACTACTATGAGGAATCTTTCGCATCGGGCGCGGGATTCCTCGGCATCGCGGTCGCCATCGTCGGCCGAAGCCATCCCATAGGCGTCGTTCTGGCCGCGCTCGTTTTCGCGACGATCTCGCAGGGTGGGCTGGCCGTGAACGCCCTCGTGCCGAAGCAGATCGTCGACGTGTTGCAGGCCGTAGTCATCATCGCCGTCGCCGCGTCGGTGCCGGGGGTGCGCGCCGCGCTGCGGAAGGCGCGCGTGTCGGCCGCTCCCGCGCCGGCCGCGACGAAGACGCAGCCGACCGAAGGAGCGACGGCGTGATCGTGCTGGCGTTCCTCGTTCAGACGCTGCGCATCGCGGTTCCGTATCTGTTCGCGGCCAGCGGCGGCGTGATGTCGGAACGGGCCGGCCTGATCGGACTCGGCCTCGAGGGGTACATGCTCGGCGGTGCGTTCTGCGGCGCGCTCGCGAGCTACTACAGCGGAAGTCCGTGGGTCGGATTGATCGGTGCGGTGGCCGGGGGCGCGGCGCTCGCGCTCCTGTACGCGCTGACAGCGATCAAATACCGCGCGGACCAAGTCGTTGTGGGAATCGCCGTGAACCTGCTGGTCATCGGCGCGACGCGATTTTTTCTGCGGCTGGCGTTTCACAGTTCGGCCAACTCGCCGCGCGTGCCGGGCTTCGGCGCCGAGCAGTCGGGCACCGGAGTGTTCTCGCTCATCGAGAATCCGCTCGTCTGGCTCGGCGTGCTGGCCGTCGCCGGATCGGCGTGGCTCCTCTATCGAACGCCGTTCGGGCTGCGCGTGCGAGCCGTGGGTGAACATCCGGCGGCTGCCGTGTCGGTCGGTGTGCCGGTGAATCGCGTGCGCTACGCCGCCGCCGCGTTGTCAGGCATGCTCGCCGCGCTCGGCGGCGCGTACCTGGCGCTCGACCAGCACCAGTTCAGCGCCGAGATGACGGCGGGGCGCGGCTTCATCGCGCTCGCGGCGGCGATCTTCGGCCGTTGGGACCCGCTGCGCGCCGCGCTCGCTTGCCTGCTGTTCGCGGCCGCGGAGACGCTTCAGATCCAACTTCAGGGTTCGCAGGCGATTCCTTCGCAGTTCGTCGAGATGATCCCATACGCGCTCACGATCATCGCCCTGGCGGGCGTCGTTGGGCGAGCCGTTCCTCCCGCGGCGCTTGGACGCGTCGCCGAGTAGATCGACCGTTCGGATTTGATCAGGACCGTTGCTACGCGGGCGATCGTCGGCGCCTATTTGGGCTCTGGCCGCCAACCCGTGGCGACCGCGTTTAACCAGGTGGGGCCGTGGGTTGGTCCTGCGGCGAGATTAAAGGGCGCGGCATCGTGCGCGCGCCGTCCCACCGACCCCTCGTAGGCGACCCACCTCCCTTTCGTGGCGACTCGCAATAACGACATCGGCAAGCTCGTAGTTCTGATGATCACCGCGTTCATCGACATGGTCGGAACGCTGATGATCATCCCGCTTCTTCCGTTCTACGCGAAGAATTTCGGCGCGAACGGGCTGATGGTCGGCCTGCTCGTTTCGTCATTCGCCATCGCCCAACTCGTGAGCGCGCCGATGTGGGGGCGGTTCTCCGACCGCTACGGCCGGCGTCCGGCGTTGATCGTCGGCATGTCGGCGTCGGCGATCGCGTACGTCGTCTTCGCGTACTCGAACACCCTCTGGTTGCTCTTCTTGTCGCGCCTCATCCAGGGATCGGGGGGCGGAACGGTCAGCGTGATCCAGGCGTACGTCGCGGACGCGGTCGAGCCGGACCAGCGGGCGAAGGCGCTTGGGCTGGTTGTCGGCGGCGACCAACGCCGGCGTCGCCCTCGGCCCGGTCATCGGGTCGCGGTTCGTCGAGATCGGACCGCATGCACCGGGGCTCGCGGCGGCAGCGCTATGCGTTCTCAACAGTATTTTCGCATTGCGCTACCTCGTCGAGTCGCGCGACATGGTGGAAGCTCGCTCGAGTGTCCATAAACGTGGAAGATCGCGGGACGCGGTGTGGCGAGTGATCACGCACACGAGCGAACCGCCTTCGCGGCTGGTGTGGATCTATGCGATCGGCATCGGAGCGTTTCAGGGGCTCAACGCGATTCTCGCGCTCTTCCTGGCGGCGCGCTTCGCTGTGACGTCGCACACAATCGGATATTTCTACACGTACATCGGTGTGATCTCGGTGGTGACGCGGGCGTTCATCCTCGGTTGGGCAGTAGATCGTTTCGGCGAGGCAAGGCTGTCGCGAGTGGGACAGATATTGCTGGCCACCGGGTTGGCGACGATGCCGTTCATTCATCGGATGCAGGATCCGGCGGCATTCGCGGCGAGGCTGGGCGGGATTCTTCCGGTCTCGGCTGTGGCGTTGTTGCCGTTCCTGCCGCTCGCTCTGGCGGTCGCGCTGCTGCCTCTCGGGACGGCGTTCACTTTCCCGTGTGTCACGGCGCTGCTCTCGAGAGTGATCCCGGCCAGCGAGCGCGGACTGTACATGGGCGTGCAGCAGACGTTCGGCGGGACGGCGCGGGTGCTCTTTCCGATTCTGGCCGGCTTCGCGTTCGACCGGTTCCAGGAAGCGCCGTTTCTGATTTCAGCCGCCCTCGTGGCCGGCACGATTTTTCTTGGGTTGGGTATGGAGGAATACACCCGCCCAAAGCACGAACCTGAGCCCGCGCCGGCGGCTTAGTCGTCATCGAGTGGGCACAAAGTCGCGAACTTTTTGGGGGGAAAGCTCAATGCTCGTTGGTCGATCTCGCGCAGTTTCTTTGTTCATGGCCGGCGCTATGGCGCTGGCGGCGGCGTGCGGGTCGGATTCGACCGGCACCGGCTCGAATTCGCCATCGAGCATGACCATCGTCAGCGGCAATGGACAGGTGGGGCTCGTCGGAACGGCGCTCGCGCTGCCGCTGGTCGTCAAGGTGGCGAGCTCCTCCGGAACGGCGTTGGCCGGTATCTCCGTGCAGTTCGCGGTTCAAACGGGAGCCGCGACGGTCGTACCGGGGACGGCTACCACCGACGCGACGGGCCAAGCCAAGGCGACGGTCACGCTTGGATCGGCCGCCGGAAACGTCACCATCGTGGCGACGGTGGCCGGTTCCAGCATCTCAACGCAGTTCGTCGTCACGGCTGGCACGACGAGCCAGACGCTCGCGTGCTCGAGCGGCGCACCGCAGACACCGGCGGCGGGTGCCGTACTGCCCGCGGTGAGCGGCACGGGCATCTGCCTCGGCGCGGCTCCCGGCGGGTCGGACTATGCCGTCGTCGCCTTCTTTGGCAATCCGAACCCCGCCATACTCGGCCAGGTGAACGTCACGGCGCACGGCGCCACGGCGCTCGCGACGCCGGACCTCTCGCCGCTCGGCGACGTCTTCGCGACACCGCAGCGCGGACCCGCTCTCATCACGCGCGTCTCCGAAGCCCAGGAGCAGTTCGAATTGCGGCTTCGCCGGATGGCGCAGACACAGCTCGCGCCTCTCGTTCCCGGGGCGCGCGCGGCGATGCGAAGCGGCGCGCGTTTCAATGTGATTCCCAGCTCGCTGACGCTGAACCAGATCGTCTCGCTCAACGCAAACGGCTCGGATCCGTGCGCGAACGCGATCACCATCGGTGCGCGCGTCGCGGCGATATCGAGCACGACGTACGTGCTGGCCGACACGGCGAATCCGCCCGGGGGATTCTCGGACGCGGACTATGCGTCGTTCGGGGCGACGTTCGATACGCTCATCAATCCGCTCGACATCCAGACGTTCGGCCAGCCGACGGACGTCGATCACAACGGGAAGATCGTGATGATCTTCACGAAGGAAGTGAACAAGCTCACGAAGCGCGGCGAGAACGGCGTCGTGGGCGGCTTCTTTTTCGACCGCGATCTGTTTCCCACGACGAATCAGACGGGATTCCTTGGTTGCGCGACGAGCAACTTCGGCGAGATGTTCTACTTGCTCGTTCCCGACCCCAACGCGGTGTTCAGCGACAAGCGCGCCTTTGCCGACATCCAGTCGCTCACGCCGGGGACGCTCGCGCACGAGTACCAGCACCTGATCAACGCCGGCCGCCGTCTGTACGTGAACACGTCGTCGGACTACCCTGAGGCCGTGTGGCTCAACGAAGGACTGAGCCACATCGCGGAAGAGCTGTTGTTCTACAAGGCGACGCATCTCGCGCCGCGGCAGAACATCGATCTGAATGCGGCGCGTACCGTGGCGGATCAGTTCGCCCAGTTTCAGGGGAGCAACTTCGGGCGCTACAACGAGTTTCTCTCCGAGCCGGCGCAGACCTCACCGTACGCCGACAACGACGACTTGAACACGCGCGGCGCGACGTGGAATCTTCTTCGCTATCTCGCGGATCATCACGGCACGGGCGATGGACAGACGTTTTTCCAGCTGACCAACGGCCCGGACACGGGCCAGGTCAACCTGGCGCACGTCTTCGGTGCCGACTATTTGACGCAGATCCGCGACTGGGCCACGTCGGTGTTCAGCGACGACGTCCCCGGAGTGACCGACGCGCGTTTTCTCGAGCAGAGCTGGAACATGCGCAGCATCTTCCCGGGTTTGGCGGGCGCGAACAACCAGGCGCTCGGCAAGTTCCCGCTGACCGTCGTCCCGCTCTCCGACGCGGTGCCGGCGAACCTGCTCGTGAACGCGGGCGGCGTAGCCTACCTGCGGTTCACTGTGCCGGCCGGCAGCCAGGCATCGATCGACTGGACGTCATCGGGATTGCCGGTGAGTCCGTTCTTCCAGTTCACCGTCGTGCGAACGCGTTAGGGCGACCGGCCCTCGGACCGACAGTCGTGAGGTCCGAGGGCTGTGTTCCCAGCTGTCGTTCCAGATTCCACCGGCCAGCCGGCATCGCCGCGGCGGAATCGAGCCCTGCCGTGAGCAAGAGCTCGAGCAGGAGCCTCGAGCCAAGACGAGACGTGGTGTAGCTCATGGCTCTCGCTCGAGCTCATGCTCGAGGCAGGGCTCGCGTGAACCGCGGAGATAGTCGTTCGGCGTAGTGATCTCGAATGTCATCTCGCTTCTGAGATCTCAGTTCTCTGATCCAGAAAAAAGAAAAGGGCGCCGGATGGCGCCTCTTTTCTATCTCTACCCCCCACTTGTCACGCCTTCTCCCTCGCCGCCTCCGCCAGACTCGGCTCGCTCGCCAGCACGGCGCGCGCGATCTCGACCATCGGTACCGACCGGTCCTGACTGGTGCGCTGCAGGATGCGGTAGGCCTCCTGCTCCGACGAACCCGTGCGGCGCATGAGAATTCCTTTCGCGCGTTCGATCGTCTTGCGGTTCTCGAGCGCCTGTCGCGCCGACTCGGCGTCGTGCCGCGCGGACGCGAGCTCCTTGGCGCGCGTCGCCGCGAGGCGGATCGTCGAGTCGAGCACCTTGGGCGGCGCCGGCTTCGGCAGAAACGCGATCGCCGCCGTCGACGTCACCTCACGATCGCTCAGCGTCAGCGTGTGATCGCCGCTGAACAGCACGACCGCCACGCCCGGAATCGCTTGCGTGATCGCCTCGGCCGCCTCGATGCCGGATCCGTCCGGCATGTGCACGTCGAGCAGAACGACGTCGGGCGCGACGTCCTTCGAACGTTCGAACGCCTCGCGCCCCGTCGACACCTCGGCGACGATCGTGTGTCCGAGCGTCGTGAGAAGATCGGTGAGAAGCGAACGTGCGTTGTCGTCGTCTTCGGCGACGAGGAGTCGGATCTTGGGTGCGGCGTCTGTCATCGTGAGCAATCTGGGCACGCGCCAATGGTGGCGCCAGCGGCGAACGGGTCTGTCAGCTCTCCGCGGCGACCTGCGCAAGCAATTCGGATGTTCTAACGGGCTTGCGAAGAATGAAGTCACCATCGGCGCCCGCGCCGGCGCCGCCTGGTTCCCAACCTGTGACCACTCCGATACGCATCGACGGCCACCGCTGTCGAACCGCGGCGATGAGCTCCCATCCGCTGCCGTCGGACAATCCGATGTCGGTCACGAGCACTTCGTAGCTCGCGTCCGGGTGTTCGAGTCGAGATAGCGCTTCTGTGATGCTCGCCGCAGCATCGACGTGATGTCCGTCGGATTCGAGCAGCGCCTGCATGAATTCCCGGCTGTCGAAGTGATCCTCGACGAGGAGCACCCGACGCGGCATCCGCCGGCGCGGCTCAACGGCCGAGCCCGCCGTCGACACCGCCGTCTGCGACGACCCGGCCGGGAAGATCAGGCTGATCGTCGTTCCCTGCCCCAACTCCGACACGATCTCCGCTCGCCCTCGGTGGCGCTTCACGATGCCATAGACCTCGGCGAGGCCAAGACCGGTCCCGGCGCGGCCTTTCGTCGTGAAGAACGGCTCGAATGCGCGCTCGCGAGTCTCCGACGTCATTCCCATTCCGGAGTCGCTCACCTCGAGACGCGCCTCGGCGCCGTCGGATGACGTGCGCAACCCGAGCGTGCCGCCGTGCGGCATCGCGTCGAGCGAATTCTGAACGAGGTTGAGCAGCGCTTCGCGAATCTCGCCGCCGAGGCCGCGGATGACCGCGCCGCGCCCCAGTTCGCGCTGGAGTTTCACCGTGCCTCCGCGCGCGCGCTCGGCCCAGAGCGGACGCGTCATCGCCACCACCTCGTCGCACACGAGCGAGAGATCCACGATCTCCTCGCGCTCCGACTGCATCGGCTCCTGGCGGATGAATCGGCCGACACGCGCCGCGGTCGCGGCCCCGGTCTCCGCCGCCTTCGCGATGCGCACCGCGTAGTCGCGGACGGCGGCCGGATTGTCGGCGTTCGTCTCGAGGAGATACGCGGCCGCCATGATCGGGTTGAGCGCGTTGTTCACGTCGTGCATCACGCCGGCGGCGAGCTGGCCGACCGCGGCGAGGCGCCGTTCCCGCGCGCGAGCTTCCTGGAGCGCAAGGAGCTCGGCGGTTCGTTCCTGGACCATGCGCTCGAGTCGTTCGGCTTCGGTCGACACGCGCTCGAACAACTCGGCGGTGCGTCGCGCCTCTTCCTCGAGGGCTTTGGCGAGGTGCGTCTTCGCCGTGACGTCGCGCTCGACGGTGACCGCGCCGCGGATCTTTCCCTGCTCGTCGTACAGCGGGTTCGAGTTGACCTCGATGATCAACGACGCGCCCTCGACCCCGCGGCGCACGGAGAGCGTCTCGCCGCGCACGCGCTCCCCGCGCAGCGCGCGAGCCGTGGGATGCTCGTGCATGAAGAGGCTCGTGCCTTCCATCGTGCGCGGGCGGTCGAGCTGCCAGAGCTCGCGAAGCGTCGACGGCTGACTCGCGGCGCCGGCGTGATCCTGGAGCGCCTGCGTATTCGAGCGAACCGTGCGCCCATCGATGTCCACGACGCGCACGGAATCCGGGATGACGTCGAAGATCGACTCGAGCTGCGCGACGCTGCGGCCGAGCGTCTCGCGGAGCTCTTCGCGTTCGCTGACGTCGGACCCGGCGAAGAGGATCGAACGGCCGCCCGCCTCTTCGCCTACGGCGGTGAAGGTCGTCTCGATCAGGCGCGGGCCGGTTCGGAAGTGGAAGGGCACGCGCTGGGCGGCCCGTCCGGTGACGCCGCGCACGGCAGCGTCGATCTGTTCGGTGAGGTCGGCCAGCGCGTTGGGGAAGGCGTCGTAGATCGACAAACGCGCCGACGTCGGCGCGTCGACGCCGGTGAGCTCGCGATATCGCGAGTTCGCGCTCGTCAGCCGGAGGTCCGCGTCGAAGATCGCGACCGACAACGGAATCGTCTCGAACAACGATTCGAAGCGTACTCCGCCCAGCCCGATGCTCACGAATTCCACGGCGGCTGATTGCTCCGTCATGCTCTCGCCCGATCAGTCATGCGTAATGAGACGCGCGCCCCGTTGGTACGTGAAGAATGAATACGCCCATTCTACCAAAACGACCGCCCGGTTGCGAAACCCGGCGAGATACATGATGTGCACGAACAGCCAAGTCCACCACGCCAGCCAGCCGCGAACGTGTTTTCCGGCGACGACCCCGACGGCGCGATACCGCCCGATGGTGGCCAAATCGCCCTTGTTGATGTAGTGAAACCGCTCCCGCCCCTCGCGCCGGATGGTGTGAAGGACGTTCCGCGCCGCCGCTTTCCCGCTCTGAATCGCCGCTGGAGCGATGGCCGGCACCGCCTTCCCTCGGCTGCGCAGCACCGCCAGGTCCCCCACGACGAACACGTTGGGGAGACCGGGAACGCTCAGGTCGTCGTTCACCACGACGCGCCCTGTGCGATCCGTCTCGACGCCAAGCGACTTGCCGAGCGGCGAGGCGGAATTCCCCGCGGCCCAGAAAATCGTTCGCGCCTCGATTCGTTCCCCTTCGGCTTCGACCCACGTGTCGCCGACGTTCGTGACCCGCACGTTGGTCCGAACATCGACGCCGAGCTCGGTCAGGTCGCGGCGCGCGCGGGCCGAGAGGTCGTCCGGCATCGCGGGCAGGATCCGCGGCCCGGCCTCGAGCAACAGTATGCGCGCGCTCGCGGTGTCGATGTGACGGAAGTCGCTGGGGAGCGCCAACCGGGAGATCGTCGGCAGCATTCCGGCCAGCTCGACCCCCGTCGGGCCGCCGCCGACGATGACGAACGTGAGCTGGGCGCGCCGCTCTGCTTCGTCCCTCGTCCGGTCGGCGCGCTCGAACGCCAGCAGCCAGCGGCGCCGCAGCTCGATGGCGTCAGCCGCGCTCTTGAGGCCGGGCGCGTAGGACTCCCATTCGGGGTGCCCGAAGTACGAGAACCGCGCGCCCGAGGCGAGGATCAGATAGTCGTACTCGAAATCCTGTGCCTGGTCGCAGTGCACCACGCGCTTCTGGGGGTCGATCGACTCGACCTCGGCGAGGACGACGTCCGTGTTGCGCTGTTTGTGGAGAAGCCAGCGGATCGGCGCGCAGATGTCGGTCGGCGCCAGCGTCGCCGTCGCGACCTGGTAGAGCAGCGGTTGAAAGACGTGGTGATTCGTCCGGTCGATGACGACGACGTCGACGTCCGTGTTCTTGAACGTGCGCGCGGCGTAGAGTCCGCCGAACCCCGCGCCGACGATGACGACGCGCGGACGGGTCATCGTCTCAACGTTGCGCGGCGGCCCGCGCGGGCTGGGGGGGAGCATTCGGGCTCAGCGCGCTCAACGCGAGCCCCACGGCCAGCACCACGACGACGGCGACCAGGTTGTGCCAGAGAAACGAGACGTGCGGCGCCCGGAAATTCACCACGCTCACCGCGGCCAGTCCGGTGATCATGCCGACGAAAGCGCCCAACGACGTGGCTCGGGGGATCATCGCCAGGAGGAAGACGCCGAGGATCGATCCGTAGAAGAAGGAGCCGAACCGGTTCACCACCTCGATGAGCGAGCCGAGATTCACGGCGTAGTGCGCCACGATGCACGCGAACACTCCCCAGAACGCGATGGACGCCCGCGACACCCGGAGGTAGTGCGCGTCCGTCGCCTCGGGCTTGATCCAACGGCGGTACAGGTCGATGACCGTGGCGCTGGAGAGCGAAGTCAGCTCGCCGGAGATCGCGTTCATCGCCGCGGCGATCACGGCCGCGATGAAGACACCGGCCAATCCGAGCGGCAGGTGGTCGACGACGAAGCGCGGAATGATGTAGTTCGCGTCGCTCGCCGGTCCGTGCGTCAGCCCGCGCGCGTATTCCAGCGCCTGTCCGCGCAACGCGTCGCGCACCATCGGCGAGCTCGTCGTATCGTAGCGCTGCTGAAGCTCGGCCAGGAACCGCGGGAACGCTTCGCGCACCGCGCGCTCGTGCGCCGGGTTGAACAGGATCGGACCCTTGTGGTACTGGTAGTACACGAACACGAGCACGCCGACGAGCAGAACGAGCGCCTGCAGCGGGATCTTCCAGTACGCGCTCATCAGCAGCGACGTCCGCGCCTCGTCCGTCGATTTCGCGGCGAGGTATCGCTGCACCTGACTCTGGTCCGTTCCGAAATACGACATCATGAGGAACGTCCCGCCGATGAGCCCCGACCAGAACGTGTAGGTGTTGGTGAGGCTGAACGAGAAGTCGAACACGCGCAGATGGCCCGTCGACCCGGCCAGGTGAAGCGCCGTTGACGGAGACACGGGAATCTGGATCAGCAGCGTGATGACGACGGCGACCAGTGCGCCGACGATCAGGAACATCTGCTTGACGTCCACCCACGTCACCGCCTGCACGCCGCCGACCATCGCGTAGAGCACGGCGGGCACGCCGATGATCGCCACGCACCACCAGAGATTCCATCCGAAGATCGTCGAGAAGACGACGGCGGGCGCCGCGATGATCGTGCCGCACGACATCCCGCGCGACAGCAGGAAGAGAAACGCGGTGAGCGAGCGCGTCCGCGCGTCGAACCGGCGCTCGAGATACTCGTAAGCCGTGTACACGCCGGCGTTCCTGAGCAACGGCACGAGCGTGACGCCGAGGATCACCATCGCCAGCGGCAGACCGAAGTAGAACTGGATGAACCGCATGCCGTCGGTCGCGCCCTGGCCCGTCGTGCCGATCATCGTCACGGCGGAGAGCTGGGTCGCCATCACCGACAGCCCTACCGCCCACCACGGCAGGCTTCGGTTCGCGAGGAAGTATCCCTCCATCGCGGTGGTGCCTTTCGAACGGCGAAGGCCGGTGCCCACGACGTAGGCCAGCCACACCACCACGATCACCCAGTTGAGCGGATTCATTCAGTGCGAAAAGGTCGACTGGAGAAGCCAGAGCAGCACGAGCGTGATCACTTGAACGCCAAGCACGCTCGCGAGCGTCTTCACGAATCGAGCGCGGGCCCGCGAATCATTTGTCGAGTCGTTGCCTTGGGAGGCTGGCTTGGGCGATCGCTCGCTCATCGGCGATCCCACGCCAGACGAACGCCGAGCGCGATGAGCAGTCCGCCGGTGGCGCGCTCGAGCCACGCCTTTACGTTCGGCCGGGCGAGCACGGTGCCCAACCGTTCGATGAACCACGCGTACGCGCTGAGCCACGCGACGCCCATCGCGATGTGGATTCCGGCGAGAAAAAGGCTTCGCCGAAGAACCGGCTCGCCCGGAGCGA
Organism: uncultured Gemmatimonadaceae bacterium; assembly: GCA_963757185.1. GTDB lineage: Bacteria > Gemmatimonadota > Gemmatimonadetes > Gemmatimonadales > Gemmatimonadaceae > JAQBQB01. The sequence continues at coordinate 238,936 of CAVWQI010000008.1, read as the reverse complement.
TGAACTGCGGAAGGAACGTGAGATAGAAGATCGCGACTTTCGGATTCAGCACATTCGTCAGGAATCCCTGGGCGAACGGCGCCGTGCCACGCGTTGCGTTCGACGGGCGGCTCGCGGCAGCCGTCTCCCGAGCTCGAAACGACTGCACGCCGATCCAGACGAGATAAGCGGCGCCGGCCGTTTTCATCACCGTGAAGGCTGTCGCCGACGTCGCGAGAATCGCCGACATGCCGAGCGCGGACGCGGTCGCGTGAATCACACAGCCGCACGCGATGCCCGCAATCGTCAGCATCGTCTTCGGACGGCCGAGCGCGAGCACGTTGCGCATCACGAGCGCCATGTCCGCGCCCGGTAGGATCGTCAGTACCGCAGCGACGCCGACGAAGGCGACCAGCCGCGGATCCGGATTCACGGCCGCACCGAGTCCGAGGGCGGATGCGGCGGACGATTCGCCGCGGCCGGCGTCGCCGACAGGAGGTTCACGAACAGTCGCGCGGCACCCGGATTGCCCGCCGGCAGCTCGCGGAAAAAGGCGAACGTCGTGTAGACGTACACTCCTTTCCCGAGCGGCGCGATGAGCACGGCGCCGTCCTGCGGCGGATCGCCCTTGTCGTTCATCGAGAACACGGTGCGATACGCCGGGTCGAACGTGCGCGGCATGTACAGGGCGCGCTCCTGAACCCAGTTGGCGAAATCCTCCTGCCCGATCTTGTTCGGCTTCGCGAGAAGCGGCGAACCCGGATCCAGGACGCGGACCGACGCGTTCTCGTCGGTCACGCGATCGGTCGAACGGGGCGCCGTGATCGGGAACGGAAAGATTCCCGGCCGGCCGTACGAGGCCTGTCCGTACTGCGCGACGACCGTTCCGCCGTTGCGCGCGTACGCCATCAGCGTGCCGTTGTTGGCGACGAGCGCCGGATTCGACTCGTACGCCCGCGGGCCGATGACGATGGCGGTGTAGCCGCTGAGATTCTGCTGCGGGAGTGTGAGCGGGTCGAGCTCTCCCACCGGGATGCCGAGCTCCTCGAGCATCGGCATCACGTTGTCACCGACGCCGTTGATGTACCCGACCTTGAGGTTGGCGTAGGTGATGTTGACCGCTTGCAGCGTGACCGTCGAACTGCGGTAGAAGCGAAGCGGCCGGATGTGTGAGTACTCGACCGGTACGAATCCCAGGCTCGAGACTCGCACCGCCCCATTCTCGCGTAGGCTCGCGCTCGCCGCGATGTCGTGGGGCCCGGCGGCGAGCACGCCTTTCACTCGGAAATAGAGATGAGCGTCGCCGAACGGCTCGAGCGACACGTGTCGCGTCGCCGTGTCGGCGTGGAGCCCGTCGGGCAACCGCAACGTGACATCGACCTGGCGGGGCGCGCCGGCGGCCGAATGCACGTAGACGAGCATCGTGCGGTCGAACGGCGCGCCTGCTCGCGCGTATTCGACTTCGTGCTGGAGCAGAACCGAGATCTCCGGCACCGTCGCGATGGGACGACGAACCTCTCCCCGCGCGGGATCGGCGAATCGATAGACGATCGGCCCTTCGCGGACGAGCACGGGCACGCCGTCGACCCGCAGCCCGATCTCCGCGCCGGACTCGAGGCGCCGGTCCTCGCCCTCGATCATGTCGGCGCGCGGTTGCACGAACATGTCGCCCTTCGGCTCGCTCCGCAGCCACCACGAGAGCGACAGTCGCATCGGCGCGCGATACGTGATCTGTTGCGTCGCTGTGCTATCCGGCAAGATCTCGCGCCGCTGCCGCGACGCCATGCCCAGCGCGTTGATCAGCGACACGCGGTCGAGCGTGAGCGTCGACTTGCCGCCGTTGTATACGCGCACCGTGACCGGCACCGTGTCGTTCTGCGCGATGAGGTCGCGCGGCGCCGTGATGTCGATCGAGATTCCGGCGGCGCCGAGCAGCGCGGCGGTCGCGCGCTCGTTGGTGATCGACAGCGACCACCACAGGTCGCGCTCGGCCGCCGTACAGCTGTGGTCGTCCGCGCCTTCGGCGCCGGAAAAGCCGCACGCCTTTCCGCTTCCGGCGCGCGTCACGAGGCGCTCGAATGTCGACAGCGGCGCCACCATCGCCGACGGGTTCACGAGATTCTCCGACGCGACGACGGCCGCCCGCGCGGCCGGCAGCGAATCGAGCGCGGTGCGCGCCGAATCCGGAAGACGAACCGAATTGAACCTCGCCCACGTCGTGTCCATCCCGTCGAAGAGGCCCGTCTCGGACGCGTTGGCGTCGGACACGCGCGACACCTCGAGCTTCACGGCCGTGTACACCGGCCCGATGCGTGGCAGCGCGCCCTGTCCTTGCGACCGGTGCTGCGAACGGCTCTCGGTCGCGATCTCCGAGTACGACTCGCCGAGGAGCGGCGCGTATTCGCCGACGTCGAACGCGAGCGATGCGCCCGAGCCATTGCGCCGCAGCCGGTAGAACTTCGACGGCGTCCACGCGTCGAGGCCCGACAGCCGGCTCGGCGGGAAACGCACGGTGTCGCCCGCGGCGTCGAACGCCTCGCGCGCCACGACGCCCGAGAACTGGTGATGGCCGTGTCCGTCGGCCGGCGTTCCCGACCACACCGAGATGATGACCTGCGGACGGAAGGCGCGGATCACCGCCACGACGTCCGACAGAATCGAATCCTTCGGCCAGTGGTCGAGCGTCTCCTCGAGCGTCTTGGAGAACCCGAAGTCGTACGCGCGCGTGAAGTACTGATGCCCGCCGTCGAGGCGGCGCGCGGCGAGCAGCTCCTCGGTGCGGATCATGCCGAGCGCCGGACCGAGCTCGTTGCCGATGAGATTCTGTCCGCCGTCACCGCGGGTGAGCGAGAGATACGCCGTCTCGACGTGCTGCGCCTTGGCCAGCCACGTGATGAGCTGCGTGTCCTCGTCGTCCGGGTGCGCGCCGATCATCAGCACACGCGCGGTCGTCCCGAGGCCGGCGATTTCCTCACCCAACTTCCCCGCGTCGACGCGCTGCCCTCGCGCGCCCGGTGCGAGCGCGAGCAACCCGGCGCAAACCAGCAAGACCACTCGCTTCATCGGAGAGTTCTGATCCAAATCGTCATAGGTGATCCCCGCGCCGACCTACCGCCCGGCGGGAGTTTTCCGCCGTCCAGCCGGCGAATATGTCAGGACGTCCTTCACGATGCGAGCTTGCTCCTCGTCGTGCACGGCCTTGTGCCCCTCGGCGGGGCTCGACCGCTCGGGACGGCCGATGTAGCGAAGCGTCGTCACGGTGCCGATCGAAGCCCGCAGGCGCGGCTGAACGTAGGTCCACGCGCCCATGTTCTTCGGCTCTTCCTGCGCCCACACCACTTCTTCAACGTTCGGGTACTGGTCCACCAGCTCGCCGACCTCGCGCGGCCATGGCGCGATCTCCTCGACGCGAATCAGGGCGACGTTCGACGGATGATCCCCGGCGGCGGTCAGGTCGTAGTACAGCTTCGCGGTGCAGAAGACCAGCCGCTGCACGACGTCGCGCTGCCGCGACGCGGCCGGGTCGTCGATAATGCGATGGAACGAGCCGCCGGCCAGATCCTCGAGCTTGGAGAGCGCGGCGGTGAGACGCAGCAGCGACTTGGGCTGCATGAGCACGAGCGGCCGTCGAGGCCGGCGCAGCGCCTGGCGTCGCAGGATATGGAAGTACTGCGCGGGCGTCGACGGATAGGCGACGACCATGTTGTCTTCGGCGCTGAGCTGAAGGAATCGCTCGAGGCGCGCGCTCGAGTGCTCCGGCCCCTGACCCTCGTACCCGTGCGGCAGCAGGAGCGCGAGCCCGGACTCGTGACGCCACTTCGCGCGTCCGGCCGAGAGCAGCTGGTCGAAGATGGGCTGGCCGACGTTCGCGAAATCGCCGTACTGCGCTTCCCACAGGACCAGCTCGTTCGGCGTCGCGATGCTGAAGCCGTACTCGAAGCCGATCACCGCCGTTTCGGACAGCGGGCTGTTATAGATCTCGAATTCGCCGCCGGCTTGCGGCAAATGCGCGAGCGGCGTGAACGACTCGCCGGTCTCCGCGTCGTGCAGCACCGCCTGGCGATGCGAGAACGTGCCTCGTTCGGCGTCCTGCCCGGTGAGACGGACGCTCACGCCTTCCGTGAGAAGCGAGGCGAATGCCAGCGCTTCGGCATGACCCCAGTCGATGCCGCCGCTGTTGATCGCACCCCGCCGCCGCGGAACCGTTCGTTGCAGGGTCGGGTGAAGCTTGAACGTGGACGGCCAAGCCAACAGTTGTTCGTTCAGCGCGACGAGCCGCTCCGACCGCACGGCGGTCTCGGACTCGCGTCCTCCGGCCGCCTGACGAGACGCCTCCGGCTTCGAGAGCGTCGGCGGCGTCTCGTGCTTCATGTCCGAATAGATCTTCTGCAGCCGTGCGCCGATCGCGGCGTCGGCCGCCGTCACGGCGTCGTCGGTCACGACGCTCTCCCGCACCAATCGCGCCGCGTAGATCTCGCGCGCCGTGGGATGTGTCGTGACGACCTTGTACATCAAAGGCTGCGTGAACGCCGGCTGGTCGGCTTCGTTGTGGCCGTGCCGCCTGTAGCCCACGAGGTCGATCAGAAAATCCTTGCCGAACCGGCGACGATAGGCGATCGCCAGACGCACCGCCTGCACGCACCCCTCGGCGTCGTCGGCGTTGACGTGCACGATCGGGATCTCGAATCCCTTCGCCAGGTCGCTCGCGTAGTGCGTCGAGCGGCCGTCGATCGCGTCCGTCGTGAACCCGACCTGGTTGTTGGTGATGATGTGGACGGTGCCGCCCACGCGGTATCCGGCCAGCAGCGACATGTTGAGCGTTTCGGCGACCACGCCTTCGCCGGCGAACGACGCGTCGCCGTGCACGACGATCGGCAACACCGACGCCTCGTCGCGGGTGTTGGGCGCCGAGCCGGCGATGCGTTGCCGCGCGCGCGCGACGCCCTGAGCGACAGGATTCACCAGCTCGAGGTGGCTCGGGTTCGACATCAGCTCAACGTTCACAACGCCGCCTTTCGCGACGTCGATCTTCGCGGCGAAGCCCATGTGGTACTTCACGTCGCCCGTGTCGGAATCGCTCATCATCGCGACGGGCCACCCTTCGAACTCCTCGAACAACGCGCGATAGGACTTGCCCATCACGTGCGTCATCACGTTCAGACGCCCGCGATGCGCCATCCCGAGCACGACTTGGCGCGCGCCGGCATCCGCACCGCGCGCGATCGCCTCGTCGAGCATCGGCACGAGCGCGTCGACGCCCTCGATAGAGAAGCGCTTCACGCTGACATACGCCCGGCCGAGGAAACGCTCGAGCGCGTCCACGGCGGTGAGTCGGTCGAGCAGCGCCTTCTTCTCGTCGGGGGTCAGCGGCTCCGATGCCTCGCCCGATTCGATCGTCGAGCGAAGCCATTGCCGCTCGGTCTCGTCGCTGACGTGCTCGAACTCGTAGCCGAGGCCGGTGCAGTAGAGCTCGCGCAGGCGGCGCACGAGGTCCGCGGCGGTTCCGCGCTCGGATCTTCCCCCGCCGAGTGCGGCCGCCGGCACGTCGTCGAGATCCGATTCCGAGATCCCGTGGAACTCGGGCTCGAGCTCGGCGGCGCCGGGTGGCGCCGACCCTAACGGGTCGATCGGCACGGCGAGGTGGCCGAAGCGTTCGATCGCGGCGACCAGGCCGGCGGCGCCGGCTGTCTTGCGCAGAATGCTCGCGTCGAACGTGCCGACGCCCGGCGCGGCTTCGGCGCGCCCTAGGCTTTCGGCGAAACGAAAAAACTGGCGCCAAGATTCGTCGACGGACGCGGGGTCGCGACGATAGGCGTCATAGAGCTCGGCGATGTAGCCGTCGTTGAACGCACTTGTAGTGGGAAGACCAGACATGCGTGAAAGTTAGCCGAGCCTCTGCCCCGAGACCGGGGGGGGACGGCGCTATAGGTCGTCGGTCGGCAGGACGAGTCGGAACACCGACCCTTCGCCCTGGTTCGACTCGAACTCGATGCGCCCGCCCAGGAGGTCGGCGAGCTCCCGGGAGATGTAGAGGCCGAGTCCCGTGCCGCCGTGGCGTCGCGTGAGGCCGGCATCGAGTTGCGCGAACGGGCGAAACAGACGCTCGACGTCGCGCTTGGCGATGCCGATTCCCGTGTCCCGCACCGTGAACGTGATTTCTCCGCTGCGCCGTTCCAGCTCGATGCGCACCTCGCCGAAATCGGTGAACTTGACCGCGTTCCCCGCGAGGTTGATGAGGATCTGGCGCACCTTGTCGACGTCGCTCGTCATGCGAATCGGCTCTTCCGGAACGCTGACGGCGAAGGCGAGATGTTTCTGTCGGGCCATCGGCTCGATGACTGCCGCCGTGGCTCGCACGAGGTCCGCGGCCAGGAAGTCCGTCGGTCGCACGACCTCGCGCCCCTCGTCGAGGCTCGAGAACGCGAGCAACTCCTCGATGACCGACGCCAAGTGCTGCGTCACCGACCGCATGCGCTCCAGCACGTCGAGCTGGCTGTCGGACAGCGGCCCGATGACCTGATCGGCGAGCAGTTCCTCATAGCCGGAGAGCGCGGTGAGCGGCGTCCGCAGCTCGTGCGACACCGTCGCGAGGAAGCGGCTCTTCGCGCGGTCGGCGACCTTCGCCTGCTCGAGCAGATCGGCGTTCCACAGCGCGAGCGCCGCGTAGTCGGCGATCACGCGCAGTCTGTGCGCGTCGCGCTTGGAAAACACCGGCGCTCCCATGTCGCGCGTCACCGCGATGACGCCGAGGATCACCTCGTGCGCCATCAACGGCGCGAGGAGCATCGGGCCGACGCGCACGTCCGGAACGACGCGCAACAGGGGACGCGCCGACCCGCTGAAATTTTCCACGACGACGACGTCGCGCGTCCTCAGCACCTCGCGCGCCAGCGAACCCGGAAGCGCGAAGCGCCGGCCGCGCGCGATGCCGAGCGAGCCGATCGCCGCCACGAGCTCGCCCTCGTTCGCCACCGCTTTGAGAACCGCGGCGCCGCTTCCCCCGCATTGCTCGGCACCGGCGTCACAGAGAATCTGAAGCAGCGTGGTCGTGTCGTTCTCGCCGGCCATCTGCCGCGCGAGACGTCGCAGCGCTTCGCTCTCGCTGGCCCGTTCGACGTCGGGCAGCTCGATCGCCACGCCGTCGCCGTCGCGGCACACGGAGAGCTCGATGCCGCGTTCGTTCAGATCGCCGAGGACGACGCGACGCGTGATGCCGTCGCCGCGCGTTGCGATCAGCGCGTCGAGTAGTGGCTTGGCCGGGACGATCGCGGGCGCGTCGTCTGGCTTGCCCGTCAGCGCGGGTGAGCGCTGAGGGTCGGTCCCGGCCACGGTAGCACGTTTTGCTGATTGACCCGGCCGCGCCGTAGCCGCACGGCCGACAGGAGACGCTGAGCGTCTTCGCGCTCCAGCGTGGGCAAATACAGGAACCCAGCCACGCCATTCGTGTCGAGCAGATGCGCGTCGCCGGGGTGGCGCGTGAGACTCACGGCGATCAGCGGGATGCCCGAGCGCAATGGATCACTCTCCCAACCCGCCAACGGCGTCGCGGCCAGCAGATCGTAATCACAGATGACCGCGTCCAGGTCGCTCGTCGTCACCAGCGTCATCGCTTGATCCATACCGACGCACGGAACCGTCTCGGCGCCGAGGTCGTCGAAGTAGCGGCACAAGTGCTCGGTCAAAAACGGGTGTCGAGCGACGCACATCACGCGCATGCGTCGAATATACCGAACACGGCTCGCGGTCATCAGAGGCACGAAGGCACAACACGCGAGTGACTTCTGTCACGCAACGCGCTCGCCATTCTGCCGGGAGCCCCATAGTCTTCGTCCGACATGACCCTTTCGTCCAACGAACGCGCCCGGTGAGCAACAACTCGTTCGATCTCACGGGAAAGGCGGCGCTCGTCACAGGCGGATACGGTGTACTGGGCGGCACCATCGCGACAGGCCTCGCCGCCGCCGGCGCGCGAGTCGCCGTGCTCGGCCGTCGGCATGATCTCGCCGCGGCGAAGGCCGACGAGATCCGAAGCGCCGGCGGCGACGCGATGCCGCTCGTCGCCGACGTGCTCGAGCGCGACGCGGTTCGTCTGGCGAGCGACGAGGTCCAGCGCGCCTGGGGACGGATCGACATCCTCGTCAACGCGGCGGGCGGCAACGTCGCGCGGTCACGCAACGACAACCGCAGCATCTTCGAGGTACCGCCCGACGCGTTCGACGAAGTGCTGCGTTTGAACCTTCATGGAACCGTTATCCCATCGCTCGTCGTCGGCGAGTCGATGTCGAGGGTGGGACGCGGCTCGATCATCAACATCTCGTCGATGGCCGCGGCGTCGGCGATCAGCGGCACGCTCGGCTACTCGGTCGCGAAATCGGGGATCGATTCCTTTACGCGTTGGCTGGCGATGGAGCTCGCGCGAAAGCACGGCGACGGCATCCGCGTCAACGCAATCGCGCCGGGATTCTTTGTGTCGGCGCAAAACCGTGCCGTCCTCGTCGACGATTCAGGCCAGCCGACCGCCAGGGCCCGCACGATCATTCAACGGACGCCGATGGGGCGTTTCGGACGCCCCGACGAGTTGGTCGGGGCGGTGCAGTGGCTCGCGGGCGACGCGGCGTCGTTCGTGACCGGCGTGGTGATTCCGGTGGACGGTGGATTCAGCGCGTTCAGCGGGGTCTAGCCCGTCAACACGTGACGAATGCTTGACAGAAGGCACTAATTGCGGCCAACATAGCAGAGATAAGGTCAATTGATCTTTCGCTAAACCTTCAGGCGAGAGAACCCTCCCACTCGCCAGCAGCCGCATGAAGATCATCGACGTCCGGACCACCCCAGTCAGTGTGCCCATCGAAGCGCCCCTTCGCCACGCGAACGGGTGTCATTGGGGGCGCTTCGTCCGCACCATCGTCGAGGTGGAAACGGACGACGGCCTCATCGGGCTCGGCGAGATGGGTGGGGGCGGTGAGAGCGCCGCGGCGGCCTTCGCGGCGCTCAAGCCCTACGTGCTCGGCACCGATCCGGCGAAGCTCGAAGAGCTGCGCTTCAAGGTCTCCAACCCGACCGCGTCCCTTTACAACCATCGCACGCAGATGCTGGCGGCGCTGGAGTTCGCGTGCCTCGATATTCTCGGACAGGCGTGGGGCGTTCCCGTCTCCGAGATCCTCGGCGGCCGCCTCCGCGATCACGTGCCCTTCGCGTCGTACCTGTTCTTTCGCTACGCCAACGGGGCGGACGGCAGCGGCGAGGTGCGTACGTGCGACCAACTCGTCGCGCAGGCCAAGGCGCTCAAGGCGAAGCACGGCTTCACCACGCACAAGCTCAAGGGCGGCGTGTTCCGTCCAGAGTACGAGCTCGAGTGCTACCGCGCGCTCGCCGCGGAATTGCCCGGCGACCACTTCCGATTCGATCCGAACGGCGTCTGGTCCACGGAGCAGGCGATCTGGTTCGGACGGCATATCGAAGATCTGAATAACGATTATCTCGAGGATCCCGTCTTCGGGCTTCACGGCATGCGTCGAGCGCGAGAGAAGCTGCGTACGCCGCTCGCCACGAATACCGTCGTCGTGAACTTCGAGCAGCTCGCGGCGAACGTGCTGCAGACCGCCGTCGACGTGATTCTTCTCGACACCACGTTCTGGGGCGGGATTCGCCAGTGCGTGAAGGCCGCCGCTGTGTGCGACACGTTCCAGCTCGGCGTGGCGGTCCATTCGTCGGGCGAGCTCGGAATCCAGCTCGCGACGATGCTCCACTTGGGCGCGGTGATTCCCAACATCACGTTCGCCGCGGACGCGCACTACCATCACCTCGTCGACGACGTGATCCAGGGCGGCAAGGTGTCGTATTGCCGCGGGAGCATTCCGGTGCCGACGGCGCCGGGACTCGGCGTGAAGCTCGACCGCGACAGGCTCGGCACGTATCACGAGGCGTTCTGTCGGCTCGGCGGATATCCGTACGATCAGGACCCGCTTCGGCCGGGCTGGGCGCCGCTCGTGCCGAACACGGATTGGGCCGATCCTCTCGACGCGCGGGTCCCGCGGATCCCCTTCTGACCTGAACGCGCTCGTGCGCCGACCCGTCGTGCCCAGTGGCGCCGCGCTGTCTCGTTATCGGCGATCGGTCGCGGCGCTTCTTGTCTTCGCAACGCCGGCGCTCGGGCAGCGAGGCGCGCCGCCTTCGGAGGACGGCTACGATCTCTGGCTCCGCTATCGGCTTGTCGCCGACGCGTCGCGCCTCGCCGAGTATCGCGCGGCGATCACGGGCATCGTCATCGAAGGCGATTCGCCGACGCTGCGCGCGGCACGCGATGAGCTGAGCGCGGGTCTCACCGGCCTGTTGGGCCGCCAAATTCGGATCGTTGGAACGGAGGGCGCCGGCGGTCTCGTCATCGCCGGCACGCCGGGCGGCTCGGCGGTCGTGAGGTCGCTGTCGCTCGACACAACGCTCGCGCGGCTTGGCGACGAAGGCTACGTACTGCGCGCCATGACCGTGCGCGGAAAGCGTGCGATCGTGATCGCGGCGAAGACCGACGTCGGCGTGTTGTATGGCGCATTCGCTCTTCTGTCGCGACTTCAACAGTCGCTGCCTCTCGCACGGCTCGACGTCGCCGGTGCGCCGCGCATTCAGCTTCGACTGATCGACCACTGGGACAACCTCGATCGCAGCATCGAGCATGGGTACGGCGGCTCGTCGCTGTGGGAGTGGACCGCGCTGCCGGACTCGGTGTCGCCGCGCTACCGCGACTACGCGCGGGCGGAGGCGTCGATCGGCATCAACGGCGTGTCGTTGACGAACGTCAACGCCAACGCGAAGGCGCTGACGGCGGAGTACTTGAAGAAGGTCGCGGCGATCGCCGGCGTGTTTCGCCCATACGGAGTTCGCGTGTATCTCACGGCGCGCTTCAGCGCGCCGATCGAGATCGGGGGCCTCAAAACCGCTGATCCGCTCGACCCGGCCGTTCGCGACTGGTGGAAGGCGAAGGCCGACGAGATTTACGCGGCGATTCCCGACTTCGGCGGCTTTCTCGTCAAGGCGAACTCCGAGGGGCAGCCGGGTCCGCAGGACTACAAGCGCTCCCACGCCGACGGCGCCAACATGCTCGCCGACGCGGTCGGTCCGCACGGCGGCGTCGTCATCTGGCGCGCGTTCGTCTACAGCAACGACGTGCCGACGGATCGCGTGAAGCAGGCGTACAACGAGTTCACGCCGCTCGACGGACAGTTCCGCGACAACGTGCTGATCCAGGTGAAGAACGGACCGCTCGACTTTCAGCCGCGCGAACCGTTCTCGCCGCTCTTCGGCGCGATGCCGAAGACGCCGTTGATCCTGGAATTCCAGATCACCAAGGAATACCTCGGCGAGGACACGCACCTCGTGTATCTCGGGTCGCTCATGTCCGAGGTTCTCTCGGCGGACACGTGGGTACACGGAAAGGGGTCGACCGTCGCCAGCGTGATCGACGGGTCGCTGGACGGCTATCGGCGTACCGGCATCGCCGGCGTCGCCAACACGGGCACGGATCGCAATTGGACCGGGTCGCACTTCAACCAGGCGAACTGGTACGCGTTCGGCCGGCTCGCCTGGGATCCTCGGCTGTCGCCGGCGGCGATCGCCGAAGAGTGGGCGCGACGAACGTTCTCGAGCGATCCCAAGGTAGTCGCGCCGATCGTGCACATGATGCTCGTGTCGCGCGAGGCCGTCGTGAACTACATGGAGCCGCTCGGCCTCGCGCACATGATGGGCACGGACCACCACTACGGTCCGGCGCCGTGGGCCCGTCTCGCTCGCGCGGACTGGATGCCCTCCTACTACCATCGTGCGGACAGCGTCGGCGTCGGGTTCGAACGCTCGCCTAAGGGGAGCGACGCCGTTTCACAGTATGCGCAGCCGCTGCGCGACCTTTTTGGCGACCGCGCACAAACACCGGACTCGCTGCTGCTCTGGTTCCACCATGTCGGCTGGACGGAGCGCACGAAATCGGGACGCACGTTGTGGGAGGATCTCTTCTACCACTACCGCGAGGGAATCGACACCGTCCGCTCGATGCGTCACACGTGGCAGTCGCTCCAGGGAAAGATCGACAGCGCTCGTTTTCACGACGTCGACGATTTCCTCGCCATCCAGGAGCACGAGGCCGTGTGGTGGCGCGACGCCGTGCTCTCGTACTTCCAAACGTTCTCGAACCTGCCGGTGCCGAATGGCTACGCGCCGTTTGCGCATCCGCTCTCGTTCTACCGCGCGCTTCGCTGCCCGGCCGGTCCCCCCGGAGACCTTCGCGCTTTTACGGCGCTCGATGCGCGCAAGCCGCGCTGCCCCGCTGTCTACTGATTTTCTCGCCGTTTGACCGGTCCACCGGTCCACCCGTCTACCGGTCCCACCTTCTCCTCATGACATCCGATCCATACACCCCGCGGCCCGAACATCATTTCACCTTCGGCCTCTGGACCGTCGGCAACGTCGGCCGCGATCCGTTTGGAGACGCCGTACGTGCCCCGTTGCCGCCGACGCGCATCGTGCGCGAGCTCGCGAAGCTTGGCGCCTACGGCGTGAACCTGCACGACAATGACCTCGTGCCTCGCGACGCCAGCGCGGCTGACCGCGATCGCATCGTCCGCGAGTTCAAGGCGGCGCTCGACGAAACGGGGATGAAAGTCCCGATGGCGACGACGAACCTGTTCGGCGATCCGGTCTTTCGCGACGGCGCGTTCACGAGCAACGACGTCCGCGTGCGCGACTACGCGTTGCAGAAGACCATGCGCGCGATCGACCTCGGCGTGGAGCTGGGCGCCGAGACGTACGTCTTCTGGGGCGGGCGCGAAGGAGTCGAGACGAACGCGGCGAAGGATCCGCAGGAAGCAGTCAAGTGGTTCCGCGACGCGATCGACTATCTATGCGAGTACGTTCGGTCGCAGAAGTACGCGCTGCGGCTCGCGCTCGAGCCGAAGCCCAACGAGCCGCGCGGCGACATCTTCTTCCCGACCATCGGCCACATGCTGGCGTTCATCTATACGCTGGCACACCCGGATATGGTGGGCCTCAATCCCGAGATCGCGCACGACACGATGGCCGGTCTCGACTTCTCGCACGGCGTCGCGCAGGCGCTGGAAGCCGGCAAGCTCTTTCACATCGACCTCAACGCGCAAAAACCGGGACGGTTCGACCAGGATCTGCGTTTCGGCAGCGAAGACGTGAAGGGCGCGTTCTTTCTCGTGAAGCTGCTCGAGGACGCGAAGTGGCCCGGCATGCGGCATTTCGACAGCCACGCGTATCGCACCGAAGACGACGCCGGCGTGTGGGACTTCGCGCGCGGCAGCATGCGCACGTATCTCATTCTCAAGGAAAAGGTGGCGCGCTTCAACGCCGACGCCGAGGTTCAGGGAATGCTGAACGGGCTCAGGACGCGCGGTGGATCCGCGGAGCGCCGGCGGTTCTCGCCCGACGGCGCGCGCGAGCTCAAGGCGCGCGACTTCGACCTCGGCCCCATACGCGATGCCGGCTACGCCTACGAGCGCCTCGATCAGCTGACGATGGAGATCCTGCTCGGAGTGCGCTGAGTGGCGCGCGCCACCTTTCTCGGCGTCGACGTCGGGACGAGCGGCGTCAAGGCGATTCTCGTCGATACGTCGGGCGACGTTCTCGCTTCGGCGATCACACCGCTCCAACTCGCGACGCCGCAGCCCGGGTGGGCGGAGCAGGATCCCGACGCCTGGTGGGCGGCGGCGTCGGCGGCGATTCGCACCGTGCTCGCCGCGCGCCCCGGCGACAGTCCCGACGCGGTCGGCGTCTCAGGGCAGATGCACTCGTCGGTCTTTCTCGACGCGCACGGAGAGGTGATTCGGCCGGCCCTGCTCTGGTGCGACGGCCGCACGACCGACGAGTGCCGCGAGATCACCGAGCGCGTCGGCGGTGAGCAGCGCCTGCGCGAACTCGCGTCCAATCCGGCGCTCGAGGGATTCACGTTGCCGAAGGTCCTCTGGCTGCGTCGCCACGAGCCCGAGGCGTTCGCGCGCCTCGCGACCGTGATGCTGCCGAAGGACTTCATTCGCTTCAAGCTCACCGGCGTCGTCGCGACCGAACCGTCCGACGCGTCGGCGACGCTCATGTACGACACGGCCCGCCTGCGCTGGAGCACCGAGATACTCGATGCGGTGAACGTGTCGCGCTCCATCGTTCCCGACGTCGGCGGGTCGTCGGAGATACTGGGCCGAGTGTCGGTGGAGGGCGCGGGCGCGACGGGACTGCGTCCGGGAACACCGGTGGTTGGCGGCGGCGCGGACAATGCGTGCGGCGCGGCAGGCGTCGGCGCGATCGCGCCGGGCGAAGCGGTATCGAGCTGGGGAACGTCAGGCACCGTGCTCGCGCCGATGTCCGAGCCGCGCGTCGATCCCACGCTGCGCGCGCACACCTTCTGCCACGTCGTCCCCGGCGTCTGGTACCTGATGGGCGTCGTTCTCTCGGCTGGCGGCGCGTTCGCCTGGTATCGCGACCAGCTCGCGCGCGACCTCACGAGCACGGGCCAGGCCAACGAGCGGCTCAACGCGGAAGCGATGGGCATTCCTCCCGGGGCGGAAGGCGTGACGTTCCTGCCGTATCTCCAAGGCGAGCGAACGCCGCACCGCGACGCGACGGCGCGCGGCGCGATCCTCGGCCTGAGCCTCGCCCATTCGCGTGCGCACGTCACGCGGGCCGTGGTCGAGGGCGTGTGCTTCGCTCTCCGCGACTCGGTGACGATTCTCCAGGAGCTCGGCGTCGTGCCGAATCACATGCTCCTCACCGGCGGCGGTGCGCGCGTTCCGTTCCTGAGACGGATGCAGGCGGAGGTCTTCGGGTTGCCCGTGTGTACGGTCAATCGCGAGGAGGGGCCGGCGTACGGCGCGGCGCTTCTCGCGGCCGTCGGCGCGGGCGCGTTCCCGAACCTCGCCTCGGCCGCTGCCGCAACGCTGCAGCGGGCGCCCGTCGAGCAGCCGGCGCCCGGGGCTCACGCGGCGTACGACGAGCCGTACCGCCGATTCCGCGAGTCCTTCCACGCCGCGCATACAGGCCCAGATTCAAGGCGCTGATCCGCCTTCCCCTCGCCCCGACACATGCGACGAGTCCTTCGACATCTACTCGGCCTGCAGGAGGCCGGACTCGTTCTCGTCCTCGTCGCGCTCGCGATCGCGCTGAGCGTGCTCGCCGGATCGCACGTCGACCCCTTGTCGGGGCACACGGTCAACAATTTCTGGAACTCGTACACCCTCATTCAGACGGCCACCGACGCGACGTTCTTCGCCATCATGGCGATCGGCGCGACGGTCGTCATCATCTCCGGTGGCATCGATCTCTCGGTCGGATCGGTGTACGCGCTGTCGGGGGTGTCGATGGCGCTGCTCCTGCGCGCGTTGGGGCCGATGAGCCCCGCGACGACGACGATCGTCGGGCTCGTGACGTGCGTGGGCGTCGGTCTCCTGAGTGGGCTGCTCAACGGCGCGCTGGTCGTCGGGCTGCGCGTGCACCCGTTCATCGTCACGCTCGGCACGATGTGGATCCTGCGCGGCATCGCCTTCGTCGCGACGCGTGCGCTGAGCATCCTCGTTCCGCCGACGCTCACGCACGTCGCGAAGGCGTCGCTCGGCATGCGCGGCGGCCTCTACCCGGTGCCGATGCTGGCGATGCTCGCCTGCTGCGCAATCGGCACGATCTACCTCACGCGAACCGTCATGGGCCGCCACATCTTCGCCTTCGGCGGCAACATCGAAGCGAGCCGGTTCGCCGGACTTTCGCTGCGCCGGATTCAGATCGGCGTGTTCGTCGTCGCCGGACTCACGGCGGGATTCGCCGCGTTTCTCGGCGCGAGCTTCTACGGATCGGCGTCGTCGGGCGACGCGCAGGGTTACGAGCTGTACGTCATCGCGTCGGCCGTGGTGGGCGGCGCGAGCCTCGTCGGCGGCCGCGGCAGCGCGCTCGGCGCCACGCTCGGCGCTCTTTTAATAGTTCTGATTCGACAATCCATACGAACACTCCACTTCGATCAGAACTATGAGTGGATCGTGATCGGCTGCGCGATCATTCTCGCGGTCGTCGTCGACCAGTCGAGCACCCGCTTGACGGCGAGGCGTCTCGCGGGCCGCGCGGCCATCGCGGGGGAATCGCCGTGAGCGGGAGCGCGGCCGTCCGCTTCGAGGGCATCACGAAACGATTCCCGGGCGTGCAGGCGCTCGCCGACGTCACGCTGAGCGTCGCCGCCGGCTCCTGCCACGCGCTCTGCGGAGAGAATGGCGCGGGCAAGAGCACGCTCGGAAAGATTCTCGCCGGGATCTACGCGCCCGACGAAGGACGCCTCTTCGTGAACGATCGCGAATCGCGCTTCGCCGGACCGCGCGACGCGTTCGCCGCGGGCGTCGGCATGGTGCACCAGGAGCTCGCCTTCTGCGAGAACCTTTCGGTGGCGGAGAATCTCTGCCTCGGCGCTCTGCCCGTCTCGCGCGGCCTCGTGGACCGGCGAGCCGTCGCACGACGCGCACGCGAGATGCTGGCGGCGATCGGCGCCGACCTCGATGTCGCACGCCGGCTCGGCGAGCTGCCCATCGCGCAGCAACAGGTCGTGCAGATCGCGGTGGCCGTCGGCGGCGGCGCGCGCATCATCGTCTTCGACGAACCAACGAGCAGCCTGAGCCAGGTCGAAGCGGAACGGCTGTATGAGCTGATTGCGCAGCTCAAATCGCGCGGCGTCACGTGCATCTATGTCTCGCACCGAATGGCGGAGGTCTATCGCCTCTGCGACACGATTTCCGTGTTGCGCGACGGCCGCCACGTTGCCACGAGGCCCGCCGCCGAATTGAGCGAGCCCGACCTCGTGCAACTCATGATCGGCCGACCAGTCGCCGCGTATTTCGGGGGAGGGCGGTTGGCGGCCGATGCGAATGCCGCGGAGCCCGCACGAGAGGAGTTGCTACGCGTCGAGCACTTGTCGTCCGACGGACGCTTCGAGGATGTCTCGTTCTCCGTCCATGCGGGCGAAGTGGTTGGTCTCGCGGGACTCGTCGGCGCGGGACGTTCGGACGTGGCCGAGACGATTTTCGGCGCGCGCGCGCGAACCGGCGGACGCGTGATCATCTCCGGCCGGGAGGCGCGCGTCTCGAGTCCGGCCGACGCGATCCATCTCGGCATCGCGCTCGTGCCCGAAGATCGCAAGCGGCAGGGGCTCGTGCTCTCGGAGAGCGGGCGGCGGAACACCTCCCTTCCCCTGCTCGATCGGCTCTCCCGCTTTACCTGGCTCAAGCAGTCGGAGGAGCGTGCGCTCGTCGAGCGGCACTTTCATATGCTGCGAGTCCGCGCGCCCGACATCGACGCGCCGGTCGCCGGACTCTCCGGCGGCAACCAGCAGAAGATCGTGCTCGCGCGCTGGCTCGCGGCAAACGCCAAGATCCTCATACTCGACGAGCCGACGCGCGGCGTAGACGTAGGCGCGAAAGCCGAGATCCATGCTCTCATAGGCGAGCTCGCCGCGAAGGGTGCCGGTGTATTGCTGATCTCGAGCGAACTTCCCGAGCTCCTCAGCTTGTCGACACGGATTCTCGTGCTGCGCGCCGGCCGGCTCGTCGGAGAAATGCCGGCGCGCGGGGCCACCCAGGACGGACTGCTGCGGCTGATGGCCGGCATCGGCTGAGGCGCTCGATGGATTTATTACGTCTCGCTCGGAGTCGGACCGGATCACGCACCCGGCGCGTGACATCGCTCGTGGCGATCGCCGCGAGCGTTGCTTCCTCTTGTGGGCGATTCCATAAAGGGAGCGACGCGAGGCAGGAATGGGTCGGCGCGTGGGAGGCGGCGCCGCAACTCACCGAACCAGCCAACATGCCGCCCGCGCCCGGACTTTCGGGAAACACGCTACGCCAGCGAATCCATCCGTCGCTCGGCGGCGCGCAGTGGCGGTTTCGCCTGTCGAACGAATTCGGCGACGGACCCTTGGAGATACACTCGGCCCACGTCGCGCGTGCCACTTCGCGCGACGCGATCGATCCGTCGACCGACCTCGCGATGCACTTCGCCGGACGCGAGTCGGTGACGATCTCACCAGGCGAGGCGGCGACCTCCGATCCGATTTCGTTCTCGGCCGACGCCTTCTCCGACATCGCGATCACGCTCCATCTCGCGCGAACGCCGAGTGGGCTGACGGGACACCCGGGCTCGCGGACGACGTCGTTCATCGTCGCTGGGAACCAGGTCCTGGCCTCGAGTCTCGACGGCGCCGCGACGACGTTGCACTGGTACGTGATCAGCGGCGCGGAAGTGCAATCGAGCGCCGCCGGCGCGGTGGTGGTGCTTGGGAACTCGATCGCCGACGGACGGGGCTCGACGAACGACGTGAACGACCGATGGCCCGACGATCTCGCGCGTCGCTTCGCCGGTGCCGCGGGGGGACATCCGACTGTGGCCGTGCTCAACGCCGGAATCGGCGGCAATGCGGTCGTTCGCGGCGGGCTCGGTCCGACGGCGTTGACTCGGTTCGAGCGCGACGTGCTGTCGCAGGCGCGAGCGCGCTGGGTGATCGTGTGCGACGGCGTGAACGACATCGGAGGTTCGCGCCCGGATTCGTCGGCGTCGGTCGCGCGGCATCTGATCGATGCGTACGGCGACATGATCCGTCGCGGGCACGCGCGAGGAATCAAAGTGTACGGCGCCACCGTGATGCCGTTCGGCGGATCGCAGTACTCGTCTCGCGAACACGAGGCGGCACGCTCGACCGTAAACGAGTGGATTCGGACGAGCGGCGCGTTCGACGCCGTCATCGATTTCGACGCCGCGACGAGGGATCCAGGCGACCCGAGCAGGCTGCGCGCGGACGTCGACGGGGGGGATCATCTCCACCCTAGCGCGGCGGGTTATCGGCTGATGGCCGACGCGATTGACCTCTCGCTTTTCAGCGTTCCGCGCCGTTAGAGGGCCGCTGTTTCGGTCGCAACTCTCTGTGCACAAGCGCTTTCCAGCGCTTTGGGGTCGCTGACTTCGCGAAGAAATCGACCCGTCGACAGGCTTTGGTGAGGCATCCCGAGCGGTCTTGACAGGTGCGACAGCGGCCGTAAAATCGTGTGGCCATTGTGTGATATGATGACTTTGCAGTCACCTCTGGCCAAGAAGTCGGCTGGGAACCTCGAGGACGGGCAACTCCATCCCACGGTAGCTCACCGCAGCGCGCGAACTCCCACACGCGGCGCTCGGGCCAGGGACCTTGTCGCCCCGAGTGCATTAGCTGTCCGCTCTCCTGTCGCAGGAATTCTCACTCTCGGAGGAACGACTGATGGGACGCCGGATTCTCCTTGCGGTCCTCGCGCTATTCGCGACCGCAGCCGTTGCCACGGCACAAACTGGCGGACGGATTGTCGGTAAGGTGACCTCGACCGACGGGCGCCCGCTGCCGAGCATCAACGTCTCGGTTTCCGGTATGAACCGGAGCGCGGTGTCGGACACCCTCGGGCGCTTCACGATCGCCAACGTTCCTACCGGCGCCCACAACGTGCAGGCGCGCGGCATCGGCTTCGGCTCGTCGACGACATCGGTTCAAGTGGTCGCCGGCCAATCGGCGACGGTGAACTTCGCGCTGACGCCGGCCGCCACCGAGCTCACGCCGATGGTCGTGACGGGCTACGGCGAGCAGGAGCGGCGCATCGTCACGGGCGCGTTCGGCACCGTAACCGGGGCCCAGCTCCAGGACATTCCGACGAGCGATCCGATGAAAGCGCTGCAGGGTCACGTGGCCGGCGTCGAGATCGTGGCGTCGAGCAACGAGCCCGGCGCGGCGATGAACGTGCGCATTCGCGGCGTCCGGTCGCTCACGGCGAGCAATGAGCCTCTCTACGTCGTCGACGGCGTTCCGCTCGGCGGTGGAATTCAGGACTTCAACCCCGCCATGATCGAGTCGATCGACATCCTCAAGGACGCGGCGGCGACGGCGATCTACGGAAGTCGCGGCGCGAACGGCGTCATCCTCGTCACGACGAAGAAGGGCGGCCTGGACGGCATTCACACGCAGTTCACGGCCGACATGTATTACGGAAATCAGGCGCCGGTTCGCCTCATCCCGATGATGAACCTGCAGCAGTACGTCCAGTACATGAAGGACGCGGCTGCGCAGAACGGCCAGGACACGAGCATCGCCAAGATCTTCACGGCGAAGCAGCAGCTCGCGATCAAGAACAACATCTCGACGGATTGGCAGAAGGCCGTGCTGCGCACCGGGCTTCAGCGCAGCCTTCAGGGCGGCGCGAACGGCGGCTCCGGCGACACGCGATACGCCCTCAACGGCAACTATTTCGGGCAGCAGGGTCTGATCCCGGGTCAGGGGTACACGCGCGGATCGGCCTTCGCCACGCTCGATCACACGTCGGATCGGCTGCGCGTCGGCCTCACGGCGAGCACGTCGCGCATCCTCA
Organism: uncultured Gemmatimonadaceae bacterium; assembly: GCA_963757185.1. Classification (GTDB taxonomy): domain Bacteria; phylum Gemmatimonadota; class Gemmatimonadetes; order Gemmatimonadales; family Gemmatimonadaceae; genus JAQBQB01. The sequence goes on along the minus strand of CAVWQI010000008.1, from coordinate 218,549 downwards.
CCGATCAGGGCGAAGGCGGCGGCGCGTACGGCTACGCGTTGGCGATGACACCGCTCGGCAAGCCGACGAATTTCACGAATCCGGATTCCGCCGGCTTGCTGGATCCGCGGCCTGATGACGATCCGCTCAACATCAATCCGGTGCTCGAGTCGCAGTCGGTCACGCGGCAACAGACCGTCAATCGCGTCTTCGGCTCGGCGTACGCGGAGCTCAACATCGCGAACGGGCTCACTTACCGCATGAACTTCGGGCCCGACTACACGGCGCTCAACGACGGTTGCTACAACGGGCCGTGGACTCACGGCACCTGCGCGAACCTCGGCGCCAACAGCAGCAATCAGGGCCAGCCGCCGCAGGCGGGCGATTTCAGTCAGGAAGATTTTACCTACACGCTCGACAACATCCTGCGGCTCAACAAGACTCTGGGCGGAATTCACCAGTTCGACGTCACGGGCCTGTACAGCATCCAGCGAGATCACTTCACGAAGGATTCGCTCTACGCGTCGAACCTGCCCTATCCGACGCAACTCTGGTACGACCTCGGCTCGGGCACAGCCGGCAACGAAGTGAGCCGCATCTCGGAGTGGGCGCTCCAGTCGTACATGGCGCGGGTGAACTACACGCTGTTCGACCGTTACTCGATTTCGGCGACGGAACGCGCCGACGGATCGAGCCGACTCGCCCCGGGCCACAAGTGGGCGTATTTCCCGTCGGTCGGCTTGGCGTGGCAGGTCGGCGACGAGCCGTTCTTCCGCAACATCCGCTCGATCAGCGCGCTCAAGCTGCGCGGCAGCTACGGCTCGACCGGCAATACGGCGATCTCGCCCTATCAAACGGAAGGCACGCTTCAGTCGCGGCTCTACACGTTTGGTGCGACGCGCGTTCAAGGCTACAAGCCGGGAACGATTCCGAACCCGGATCTCTCGTGGGAGCGCACCGACCAGAAGGACGTCGGCCTCGATTACGCGCTGTTCAACAGCCGTATCTCGGGGACGTTCGACTGGTACGACATGAAGACGCACGATCTTCTGCTGACGGAGCTCCTGCCGGTGACGTCGGGCTTCACGTCGACGCTGCAGAATGTCGGCGCCACGAAGAACACCGGGTACGAGGTCTCGTTCACGACGGTGAACCTGCAGAACTGGCGCGGCTTCACCTGGACGAGCGACTTCAACTGGTCCACGAACAAGAACCAGATCCTCTCGCTCGCCAGCGGCGCGACGTCCGACGCCGGCAACGGCTGGTTCGTCGGGAGTCCGATCAACATCAACTCTGATCCGAACCGCCGCCTGTTCTACGACTACAAGTACATCGGCATCTGGCAGTACGCGGACTCGGTCGCCATGAAGGCCTTCAACGCCACCGGCAGCACGTTCAAGCCGGGCGACCCGCGGGTCGCCGACGTCAACCACGATGGAAAGATCGACGCCAACGACCGAACGATCATCGGCGACAGCTATCCGGGTTGGACGGCCAGCATGTCCAACCGGATCACGTACCACAACTTCGATCTGTCCGCGTTGGTGTCGGCGAAGTGGAACTACATGTTCATCGACGGCACGCCGCGCAGCTACTTCGGCCGGTTCGGCAACATCGCCGACATGGATTACTGGACGCCCACGAATCCCACCAACAAGAACCCGGCCCCGAACACCGGCGGCACGGACCGTCTCTACGCGGCGACGCGCCTGTACACCGACGGGTCGCACTGGCGCATCCGCAACATCACGGCGGGCTACACGCTGAACGCGCGCGAGGCGCAGCGCTTCGGCCTGCACAGCCTGCGCTTCTACTTCACGGCGCAGGACCCGTACATCAACACCGACTACGTCGGAATCGATCCCGAGCTTGGCGGCGCGGTTCCAACGCTGCGCACGCTCCTCCTCGGCACGAACATCGTCTGGTAGACGACTCCCTATCACACACGAGACTATTCAGATGAAGCGCATACTGATGTCGACCGTGACGCTGGGGCTCGTTGCCGGAGCCTTTGGATGCGTCAACCTCGACGAGAAACTGATCACGGGCGTGAGCAGCGAGTATTACTCCACGCCCGACGGCCTCAACTCCGCCGTCGTCGCCAGCTACAGCCAGCTGCGCGGATTCTACGGTCGCGAGCAAATACTCTCGCTCACCGAGGTCGGGACGGACACCTGGATGGCGGCCGACCAGGCGGGCTCCAACAACAAGGAGTTCGATAGCTACAGCGGCGGGTTGAACAGCACCGTCGCGCCGCTCGCCAACACGTGGAACCCCGCGTATCAAGCGATCAACACGCTCAACGCGGCGCTCGATCGCGGACCCGCCGCGACGGGCATTTCCGCGGCGGTCAAGAATTCGCTCCTCGGTGAAGCGCACTTCCTGCGGGCCCTCAACTACTTCACGCTCGTACAGCAGTTCGGCGACGTCACGCTCGCGCTGCACGAGAATAAGGGCGTTCAGCAGAGCGCGGTACGCGATCCCGCGGCGAACGTGTACGCGGCGATCATCGCCGATCTCGATTCGGCGACCAACCTGCTCCCGGTAACGCAGTCCGACTTCGGGCGGGCGACGAAGGGCGCCGCGCAGGCTCTGCGGTCCAAGGTCTATCTCACCCGCGCGTACAAGGACTACTCGCCGAACAAACAGGCCGACTTCCAGTCGGCGCTCGCCGACGCGAAAGCGGTCATCGGCTCCGGCACGTACTCGCTCGAGCCGGTGTTCGCTGATCTGTTTTGCGTCGCGCGCCCGGCCGACCCGGGGCGCACGGGATACTGCGAAAACACCGGCTATCAGGGGAACAGAAAGGAATTCATCTTCACCGTGCAGTTCGGCCCGAACGGCGTCTACGCCGCCACGAACGTGGATGCGGACAACGAGTACAACTACCTGCACCTCATTTTCCTCGGCCAGTATGACAACAACGGCCTCTGGCAGGGCACGCCGCGCGACTTGAACAACGGCCGCCCGTTCCGCCGCCTCATGCCGACGCCCTATGAGCTGAGCATCTGGAACAAGTACGTCAGCACGCCAACGACGTCGCCGGGCCCGAATGACATTCTCGACACGCGCTTCGACGCGACCTTCCAGACCACCTGGATCGCCACGGTGGGTGGCGTCAAGAACACAGCGGGTTCGTGCGTGGCCGGAGGAGCGACGGAAAACTGTACGAGCACCGGCAACATCAATGTCGGTGACACGGCCGCGGTGTACTATCCGTTCGGCGTGCCGCAGACGCTCCGTCAGGCCAAGCCGTTCATGATCCTCACGCCCTGCCCGACCGACCAGGTCGCGCAGCCGACCGCGGCGACCTACTGCGGCGATCGCAACAACGCCAACGACGGTCACTTCAACTGGCAGCGTTTCCCGTCGCTCAAGAAGTACCAGGACAACCTTCGCGCCAACCTCACGGCGCAGGAGGGCGGCAAGGTGGAGGCGATCATCCGCCTCGGCGAGATATACCTCGTCGCCGCGGAGGCCGACGTGCAGCTCGGCAACACGGCCGAGGCGGCGCAGATGGTCAACGTCCTGCACGTCCGCGCGGCGAGCGCGGCGCACAAGAACGACTACAACGTCACCGCCGCGCAGATGAACATCGACTACATCATGGACGAGCGTGAGCGTGAGTTGGCGGGCGAGTTCACGCGATGGTACGACCTCGTTCGCGTCAGCCCGGCGTATTTCCTGGCCCGCGTGCAGAAGTTCAACCCGCACGCCACCACCGTCGCGTTGAAGCACGCGCTACGGCCGATCCCGCAGTCGCAGATCGACGGCGTACTCATCGGACCGAAGTACCCGCAGAACCCCGGGTACTGACGAGCATGGAAGGGATCAGCTCCACCGTCAGCGGCGCGCCGTACCAGGACGCTTCGCTGACGGTGGAGCAGCGGGTCGCCGACCTGCTCGCGCGCATGACGCTCGAGGAGAAGGCGGCCCAGATGATGTGCGTCTGGCAGCAAAAGGCCACGACGCTGATCGACTCGCAGGGCGAGTTCGATCCCGAGAAGGCACGCGCCTCGTTCAGTCACGGAAACGGCATCGGCCAAGTGGGCCGGCCGAGCGACGCCGGCGGCGGGCGAACGGCGCGTCAACAGGCCGACCTCACCAACGCCATTCAGAAGTTCTTCCTCGAGGAAAGTCGCCTCGGCATTCCGGTGATTTTCCACGAGGAGTGTCTGCACGGACACGCCGCGCCGGGCGCGACGAGCTTTCCGCAGCCGATCGGGCTCGCCGCCACGTTCAACCTCGCTCTGGTGGAATCGCTCTACACCATGACCGCGCTCGAGGCGCGCGTCCGGGGCACGCATCAGGCGCTCACGCCGGTGGTCGACGTCGCGCGCGACCCGCGCTGGGGGCGCGTCGAGGAAACGTTCGGCGAAGACCCCTACCTCGTGTCGCGAATGGGAATCGCGGCCGTGCGCGGCTTTCAGGGCGACGCTTCGTTCAAGGACAAGACACGCGTCGTCGCCACGCTCAAGCACTTCGTCGCGCACGGGGAACCAGAATCCGGGATGAACTGCGCCCCGGCCAACGTTTCGCTGCGCGTTCTCCGCGAAACGTTTCTCTCGACGTTCGAGGCGGCGATCCGCGAAGCGGGGGGGGCGCGCTCAGCGTGATGGCGTCGTACAACGAAGTGGATGGCATCCCGTCGCACGCGAATCGCTGGCTGCTGCGCGACGTGCTGCGCGACGAGTGGGGATTCGGCGGGTTCGTCGTCTCAGACTACTACGCGATCTGGGAGCTCTCCGATCGACCCGAGACGCACGGCCACCACGTCGCGCACGACAAGCGCGAGGCCTGCGTGCTGGCCGTCCGCGCCGGCGTGAACATCGAGCTCCCGGAACCCGACTGCTACCTCCATCTTACGGACCTCGTTCGCGACGGTACGCTCGCCGAGCGCGAGCTCGACGAGCTCGTCGCGCCGATGCTGCGCGCGAAGTTCGCGCTCGGTCTGTTCGACGATCCGTACGTCGATGCGGACGAAGCGGACCGCATCGTGGGATCCGACGAGCATCGCCAACTGGCGCTGCAGGCCGCGCGCGAAACGATCACGCTGCTCAAGAACGACGGCGACCTGCTTCCACTCGACCTTCGGTCGGTGAACACCATCGCCGTCATCGGTCCGAACGCGAATCGCAGCCTGCTCGGCGGCTACAGCGGCGTCCCGAAACACGACGTCAGCGTGCTTCAGGGAGTCCGCGACCTCGTCGGCGACCACGCACAGGTCCTCTACAGCGAGGGCTGCAAGATCACGCTCGGCGGTTCCTGGAACGCCGACGAAGTGGTCCCGAGCGATCCCGCCAAGGACCGCCGGCAGATCGCCGAAGCCGTGCGAGTCGCGAAAAAGGCCGACGTCGTCGTGTTGGCCATCGGCGGCAACGAGCAGACGTCGCGCGAAGCGTGGAACCTCCACCACATGGGCGACCGCGCGAGCCTCGACCTCCTCGGGCGCCAGAACGAGCTCGTCGACGCGATGGTCGCCACGGGAAAGCCCGTCGTCGCGGTGGTTTTCAACGGAAGGCCGCTTTCATTCGTGCATCTCACCGAGAAAGTGCCGGCCATTCTCGAGTGTTGGTATCTCGGACAGGAGAACGGACGCGCCGTCGCCGAGACGCTGTTCGGCGAGAACAACCCGGGCGGCAAGCTGCCGATCACCGTGGCGCGGTCCGCCGGGCACGTCCCCGCGTTCTACAACCACAAGCCGTCGGCCCGCCGAGGCTATCTGTTCGACGACGTCTCGCCGCTCTACGCGTTCGGTTTCGGGTTGAGCTACACGAGCTTCGAGCTGTCGAACGTTCGCCTCGACCACGCGGTGATTTCGCCCGACGGATCGACGACAGTGAGCGTGGACGTGGCCAACACGGGCGAGAGTGCCGGCACCGAAGTGGTTCAGATGTACATCCGCGACGTCGTCAGCTCGGTGACGCGCCCGGTGAAGGAGCTCAAGGGATTCGCCAAGGTCCGGTTGGATCCCGGCGAACGGACGACCGTGGCGATCCCCATCGACGCGAGCGCGCTCGCGTTCTACGACGTCGCCATGCGGCGAGTCGTCGAGCCCGGCGAATTTCGCGTCATGGTCGGCACGTCGTCGCGCGACGAAGATCTCACGACCGTCGTGCTCCGCGTCGACGGCGCACACACGCCGCATTCCTGAGAGGTCGCGACATGGCCACGTCACGTTCCACGGAGCGACTCCCCTTCATCGAGAAAGCTGGATACAGCCTCGGCGACGCCGCGGCCAACTTCGTCTTCATGACGATGATTCTGTTCCAGCTGAACTTCTACACCGACACGATGGGCGTCGCCGCGGGGCTCGCCGGCACGATGCTGCTCGTCGGGCGTCTGTGGGACGCGTTCTTCGATCCGATGATGGGCGTGCTCGCCGACCGCACGAACACGCGCTGGGGGAAATTCAGGCCGTGGGTGCTCTGGACCGCGGTGCCGTGGGCCGTCGTGATGGTGCTCGCGTACACCGTGCCGGGCTTCGGCCACGCCGGGACGATCGCCTGGGTCGCGTTCACGAACATCGCGCTCATGACGCTCTATTCGGCGAACAACACGCCGTACTCGGCGCTGAGCGGCGTCATGACCGGCGACTCGAACGAGCGGACGTCGCTCTCCTCGTATCGCTTCGTCGCCGCGATGCTGGCGCAGTTGATCGTCGGCGGATTCACGCTGCCGCTCGTCGCCAAGTTCGGGCACGGGAACAACGCCGTCGGCTGGCGCATGACGATGACGCTCTGGGCGGTGATATGCGTCGTGTGCTTCGTCATCACCTTCGCGACGACGCGCGAGCGCATTCAGCCGCCGCCGCAGCAGCGGTCGGACGCGCGGACGGACCTCAAGAATCTGCTCGCCAACGGGCCATGGATCGCGATGTTCGTGCTCACCCTCGCGCACTTCGTCTTCGTGGCGATGCGCGGCGGCACGATGTTCTACTACTTCAGCTACTACGTCGACCAGGCACGGCTCGCCGAGTTCATCCAGCGGCTCGGCCTGCCCCAGGCGACGGCCGCGCAACCCGACGGCGGGCATTACGTGATGAACGTGCTCGGGCTGATCCTCAACGCCGATCACACGAACATCGCGTCGGTCGGGTTCAGCCTGTTCAACATCGCCAGCCAGGCGGTCACCGTCGTCGGCGTCATCGCGTCGACGTACTTGGCGAAGCAATTCGGCAAGCGCGCCGTGGCGCTCGTGGGGTTCTCGCTCACGACGGTCTTCCTCGCCGGCTTCGTCTTGCTCCCCGCCGGTTCCATCGGCGCGACGTACGGCCTCGAGCTCGTGCGCGCGCTGACGTACGCGCCGACGATTCCGCTCATCTGGGCGATGTTCGCCGACGTCGCCGACTACGCGGAATGGAAGACCGGGCGCCGCACGACTGGCGTCGTCTTCGCGACGATTCTCTTCGGGCTCAAGACCGGCCTGAGCCTCGGCGGAGCGATCGCGGGCTGGCTTCTGTCGGGCTACGGCTATCGCGCGAACGCCACGCAGACCGAGCACGCGCTCATGGGAATCCGACTGACGGCGAGCGTGTATCCGGCGATCTGCCTCTGCGTCGTCGTCGGCTGTCTCGTGTTCTATCGAATCACGCGCTCGGTCAACGAGCAGATGGCGACGGAGCTGGACCAGCGCCGCCGGTCGTACGCGGCGGGCGGTGTGGCCGCTCCGGGAACGGTCGTTGGCGCGGAGGGATCGCTTGCGATCGTCAAATGATCACGGTCTCATGAGGCTCGCGCCGGCGTTGGCACTGGCCATCGGCGCCTGCACGCATCCCGGCGTGACGGCGAGCGGCGGCGCGGCGGCGACGCTCAAAGACGCGTTCGCGGGATCGTTTCGAATCGGCGCCGCCGTCAACGAGCGCCAATTCAGCGGAAGCGACGCGGTCGGTGCGACGCTCATCGCGCGTCAGTTCAACACGATCACGCCCGAAAACGTGCTGAAGTGGGAGAACGTGCACCCGCGGCCCGGCGTGTACGACTTCTCGCCGGCCGACCGGTACGTCGATTTCGGGACTCGTAACGGGATGTTCGTCGTCGGCCACACGCTGGTGTGGCACAGCCAAGTGCCCCGCTGGGTCTTTCAGGACGCGGCCGGAAACCCCGTGGGCCGGGACACGCTCCTCGCCCGGATGCGCGACCACATCTTCACGGTGGTCGGCCGTTACAAAGGCCGGATCAAGGGCTGGGATGTGGTGAACGAAGCGCTGAACGACGACGGGTCTCTTCGCCGTTCGCCGTGGTATACGGTGATCGGCGAGGACTATCTCGTGAAGGCGTTCCAGTTCGCGCACGAGGCCGACCCGAGTGCGCAGCTCTACTACAACGACTACTCGCTCGACAACGCGCCGAAGCGAAACGGCGCCGTCGCGCTGGTGAAACGCTTGCAAGCGGCCGGCATTCACATCTACGCGGTCGGCTCGCAGAGCCATGACAAGATGGACTGGCCGAGCGTGGCGCAGGTCGACTCGACCATCCGCGCACTCAGCGGCGCGGGAGTGAAGGTCAACATCACGGAGCTCGACGTCGACGTCCTTCCGCCGGCGACGCGGAGTCAAAGCGCCGACGTCGCGACGCGAGGCCAGGCGTCGGCCGCAGCCAATCCGTACGCCGCGGGGCTCCCGGACTCGGTGCAGCGCGCGCTCGCCGCGCGGTACGCCGACCTGTTTCGTGTTTTTGCATCCCATCCGCACGACATCGACCGCGTTACCTTCTGGGGCGTCGGCGATGGCGACTCGTGGCTCAACAACTGGCCTGTCCCCGGACGGACCAGCTATCCGTTGTTGTTCGACCGCGCCGATCGCCCGAAACCGGCGTTCGACGCGGTGATGTCGGTCGCCGCCCGCGCAGTATCGCGGTAGGCACCGCCCCACTGGAGACGGCCAAATGAGAGACGCATTCGCGCCGGTCCTGAAGCAGAGCCTGTCCGATAAGCTCGCGCAGCGGATCCGCGGCATGATACAGAAAGGCGACTACGGACAGGGCGACCGCTTGCCGCCGATCATGGAGATGGCCAAGCGGTTCAGCGTCGGCCACCCGACCATTCGCGAAGCGCTCAAGAAGTTGGAGACGATGGGCATCGTCGAAATTCGCCACGGGTCCGGTGTCTACGTGAGCCGCAGCGAAGAGGTTCTCGTGCTGGCGAGCCCGGACTATCCTGGCACGGTCACCAAGAAGCTCCTCCTGGATCTCATCGACACGCGCATGCCGCTCGAGATGAAGTCCGTCGCCGAAGCGGTGAAGAACGCCACGCTCGATGACCTTGTCGAAATGCGGCGGCTGCTCAAGCAGGCGGGCGACAACTTCGACAACGACGTCGTGCTGAACGAGACGAACATGGGGTTCCACCGCCAGATCGCCATCGCGTCCGGCAACACGGTGCTGCTCCAGCTGCTCGACGTGCTGCGCGACCTCTTCACCGAGGAGCAGCGCCTCATACTCGGCATTTTCGGCTCGCGCGATCGCGACCACCGCGAGCATCTCGCCATCCTCGAGTCATTGGAAAACCGCGACGAAGCGGTCGGCGTCGAGCGCATGCGGAAGCATCTGCAAGGCGTGGCCGACTCCATCCATCGGTGGGATCCGGACAACCATCCGGTTTCCTGATGCGCGCGGTTTCCGGATTGGCGACCGCGCTCGCGGTCGTGGTCCTTGGCGCGTGCGGCGGCGGCGGTAGCGACGCCGGCACGACGACGCCCGGTGAGAAGACGTGCCAGCAAGACCCCACGCAGGCCAAATGCATCGTATCGACGACCACGCTTCGCGGGCTGGCTTCCGCGAAAGGCCGTTCGTTCGGCGTCTCGGTCGACGCGACCTTCTTCGGCGCGAATCCGGCGGCGTACGACGCGGTCGTCGCGCGCGAGTTCAACCTGATCGTCGCCGGCAACGTCATGAAGTGGAGCTCGATCCATCGCGACTCGCGCTACTCGTACCGGTGGACGAGCCCTGACACGATGGTCGCGTTCGCCCAAGCGAACGGCATGAAGGTGCGCGGCCACACGCTCGTCTGGTATCAGCAGAATCCCGCCTGGCTGACGAACACCACGTGGGATCCCGAAACGCTCAAGGTCGTGCTCAAGGAGCACATCGACAGCGTCGTCGGCCACTACAAGGGAAAGGTCCTCGCCTGGGACGTCGTCAACGAGGCGTACAACGACGGCACCGGCTCACTGCGCGTGACCGGATCGCCGTGGGCGACGACCCTCGGCGCCGGGTACATCGATCTCGCGTTCCAGGAAGCGCGCGCCGCGGACCCGGCAGCGCTGCTCTTCTACAACGACTACAACCTCGAAACGCCCGGCCTGAAGCAGGACTCGGTGTTCGCGCGTATCAGCGGCATGAAGGCGCGCGGCATTCCAATCGATGGCATCGGGTTCCAGGCGCACTTTCAGGTCAACGCCGACGCGACCGGCGTTCCGTCAAAGGAGACGCTCGTCGCGACCTTCAACCGCTTCGCCGCGCTCGGGCTCAAGATTCACGTCACGGAGCTCGACATCCGCGTCCGTACGCCCGGCGCGACTTCCGCCGAGCTGGCGGCGCAGAGCCAGGGCTTCACCAACATCACCGCTGCATGTCTGGCCGTATCGGCATGCGAAGCGATGGTCGTGTGGGGATTGAACGACGGCGAGTCGTGGGTGCCCGGTACGTTCCCAGGGTACGGACAGGCGCTGCTGTTCGACGATTCGTATTCTCGAAAGGCGACTTATAACGCGGTGAGTGCGGCGCTTCAGGCGCCATAGAGCGGTTCCGCGGCTGAGAGTTGGAGCCGCGAGTCACTGCACCCTGATCGTCTTCTCCAGCCGTATGTCCGCCGAGGAAGCGCCAACGCGCAGCCGGATCGGTTCGGACTCCACCACCCACTCATGCCGCTGCGCGTTCCAGTACGCGAGCGACTTCGCGGCGACGGGCATCGTGACCGTCTTCGTCTCGCCGGCCGAGAGTTCCACTCGGGAGTACCCTCGTAGATCCTGCTTCGGCCGCTCGACCGATGACCCCTCGTGCTTCACGTACAGCTGCACCACCTCGTCACCCGCGCGCGTGCCGGTGTTCGTCACGTCCACGCTCACCGTCACCGACCCGTCCTTGGCCATCGACTCGGCCGACGTTCGAATGTTCTTGTACGCGAATGTCGTGTAGCTCAGCCCGAATCCGAACGGATACAGCGGCGTGCCGTTGAAGAAACGGTACGTGCGACCCGCCATCTTGTAGTCGTCGAACGGCGGCAGGTCGTTCACGCTGTTGTAGAACGTCACCGGCAGACGGCCGGCCGGGTTGTAGTCGCCGAACAACACGTCGGCGATCGCCGTGCCCGACGCCTGACCCGGATACCACGCCTCGATGATCGCCGGCACGTGGTCCTGCGCCCAGTTCACCGCCACGGCGCTCCCGCTCATCAGAACGAGCACCGTCGGCTTACCGAGCGCCGCGACGCGCTCCATCAACCGCTGCTGCGGCGCCGGAAGGTCGAGGCTCGTGCGATCGCCGCCGCGAAATCCGTCGATCTGCACCGGCATCTCCTCGCCCTCGAGCCGGGCGGTAAGTCCGAGCACCAACACGACGGCGTCGGCCTCGCGCGCCGCGTCGAGCGCCTCGGCTTCGAGCGCGTCGTGCGGCGCCGACCAGACGAATTGGAGATCGGCCAGGCCGTACGTCTCTTCGGCTTCCACGCGGATGCGGTACGACCGCCCGCTCTGCAGTGTGAGCGGCGCGGCTTGCGACAGACGCGGATCCGGAAACTCGCCGTCGTGCGACGGATACACCGACTGCGTGATCAAGCTGTCGTCGAGATAGAGCCGGAATTTCATCGTGCCGACGAGGCCGAGTCGATACGTGCCGGTCGCCGGCGCGCGCAACGTACCCGACCATCGTATGGCGAAATCGTCGGGATTCATGTCGGCCCGCGGCGCGCCGTCCTTCCAGTTCGCGTCGACCGTCGGGTCCACCCGGGTGAACAGCGGCGTGCCGCCGACCGTGTGCGACTTGAAGTACTCGGCGGTCAGACCGGGCGTGCCGTCGCGCGACGAGAGAGCCTTCGCCGGAACGACGTCCAACACGGGAAAACCGTCAGCGAGATCCGACCCGACCGCGTACAGCACGCGCGCCTCGGGCAACGCTTCGCGAATGCCGCGGAGCGGCGTGATCGGATCCGACGGCATTCCATTGTAGTTGCCGAGCAGCATCCGCCATTGGTCGGCGTTGGGTCCGATCACCGCGACGGTCTTCAAACTCTTCGCCAGGGGCAGCGTGTTGCGCTCGTTCTTGAGCAGCACGATCGACTCGCGCGCGGCGTGCAATGCGAGCGTGTGGTGCACCGGCGAATCCAGATCGCTGATCGGGATGCTCGCCCATCGCACCTTCGACTGGTCGTCGAACATCCCCAGCTTGAATCGCGCGAGGAACAGTCGATACACCGACGTGTCGATCTGCGCTTCGCTGATCAGCCCCTGGTGAACCGCGTCAGGCAAACTCGGCGTGTACGTCCGCGAGGAGTTGGCCGATGTGATGGAGCACTCGAGGTCCGTTCCGGTCTTCACGCCGTCAGCAGCGGCTTCGGCTGGCGTGGCGGCGTATTTGTGACGCCGATGAATGTCGTCGATCGCGCCGCAGTCGCTCACGATGTAACCCGGGAACTTCCACTCGTCGCGCAGGATGTTCCGCAGCAGCATGTCGCTCGCGCAGGCCGGCTTGCCGTCGATGCTGTTGTATGCGCACATGAGCGAGTACGCGCCGCCGTCCTTGATCCCCATCTCGAAGTGCGGGAGGTAGCTCTCGCGCAGATCGCGTTCGCTCACGACCGCGTCGAACGTGTGGCGCTCGGGCTCCGGGCCGCTGTGCACCGCGAAGTGCTTCACGGTCGACACGGTCTTCAGGTACTTCGGGTCGTTCCCCTGCAAACCGCGGATGAACTGCACGCCTATCGTACCGGTGAGAAACGGATCCTCGCCGTACGTTTCCTGACCGCGGCCCCAACGCGGGTCGCGAAAGAGGTTGATGTTGGGTGACCAGAAGGTGAGTCCCTGATATCGCTGATGGCTGTCGTGGCGGATGTAGTCGTGATACTTGGCCCGCGCTTCGTCGGAGATGACGGTCGCGATCCGCAACATGAGGCTGTCGTTCCACGTCGCGGCGAGCCCGATGGCTTGCGGAAATACGGTCGCGAGACCGGAGCGCGCCACGCCGTGCAGCGCCTCATTCCACCAGTTGTACTCCGGCACGCCGAGCCGTGGAATCGCCGGCGCGACGTCGTTCATCTGCGCCACCTTCTCCTCGAGCGTCATGTGCGACACCAGATCTTTCGCGCGCGCCTCGAACGTGAGCGACTGGTCGAGGTACGGCGGTGTGGCGCGCTGGGCCTGAGCGGCGGTCGGCAACGCGAACAGCATGGCCATTCCGAACGCGCGGAGCGTCGAACCGGGTCGTCTCATGTCGTGGAGAATCGGTAGACGGTCGTGGAGAGGAATTCGTCGCCCGGCCTCAGCACGGTCGACGGAAACTGCGGCTGGTTCGGCGAGTCGGGAAAGTGTTGCGTCTCGAGAGCGACCGCGGCGTGCCGGGGATAGGCGTAACCGCCCTTTCCCGGGTGGCCGCGGTCGAATGCGTTTCCCGTGTACACGTGGAGCCCCGGCTCAGTCGTGAAGATCTCCAGCGTTCGGCCGCTCGTCGGATCCCGCAGCCGAGCCGAGAAGGTAGGAACACCGCGACGGCTGGGATCGTGCGAGTGATTGAGAACGAAATTGTGATCGTAGCCGCCGGCGATCCGGAGCTGCTCGTCGTCGTCGTCGATGCGCTCGCCGATGCGGCGCGGTGTCAGGAAATCGAACGCCGAGCCCCCTCCCCGAATGCCGCGGAACGCGCCCGTGGGAATCATTCGCTCGTCGACCGGTGTCAGGTACGTCGCGTCCACCTCGAGCTCGTGGCCGAGGATGTCGCCCGCGTCGTGGCCGGCGAGGTTGAAGTACGAGTGCTGCGTGAGGTTCACCACGGTCGGCGCGTCGGTGACGGCGCTGTACGACACGGTGAACGCGTTGTCGTCGTCCAGAGCGTACACCACACGTGCGAGAAGCCGCCCGGGGTAGCCCTGATCGCCCGCGTCGCTGTCCAGAGCCAGCACAGCACCGGTCGCGCCTTGGCGTTGAAAGGGCGCGACCCGCCAGGTCTTGGCGAAGAACCCGCACGGCCCGCCGTGCAGGTGGTTCTCGCCATCGTCGAGCGGCAGCGCGTACTCGACGCCGTCGAGCGAGAACCGGCCGCCGGCGATGCGGTTCGCGAAACGGCCGATCAGTCCGCCCATGTAGCGTGTGTCGCCCGCGTACTCCTCGGCCGTGTCGAAGCCCGGGACGACGTCAGCGACTCGCCCGTCGCGATCGGGCACGCGGATTGACGTGATCGTGCCGCCGCGCGCGACGAAGTCGATCTCGACACCGTTGCGATTCGCCAGCGTGTAGCGATCAGCGGCGGTCGAGATCACGGAGAGGCGTACGCGTACATGCCCAACATCGTGCCGACGAAACCGCCCGCGTGCTTCGTGCTGAGAATCGTGCCATCGGCGTCGCGCAGCAGCGGGATCCACTCACCCGCGCGACGGGCAAAATAGAAATCGTATCGCCCACCGCGCGCGTCGATCTTGAGAAAGACCGTGCCGCCCGGCGGCAAGCCACGTGACGCGCTCGCGAGCACGCTGTCTTTGGCGCGCGCCCCGTCGGACATCTCGACCCGAACGACTGTGGAATCTCCGGATCGCACGACGCCGACGAAGTAGTGATGCGTCTCGTTCTGGAACGCGACGAGACCGGCCTTGTCGCCCGGCCGCTCCGGATCGAACCGCATCGCCGTCGACGCGGTCGCCACGATGTGCTGCTGCCGCCTCCCGACGAACGACGGCTGCCCCGGTCCGCTGATGTCGTCGCCGCGCGCTTGAATCGTCAGCCAGCCTTGCATCGACGTGAGGTCGTACCACGGCTGTCGCACGGTCCGCATGAACGTCCAATATTTCGCCAGCGACCGTTCGGAGAAGTCGTCGCGAACGTTGAAGTTGCCGCCGCCCATCGGAACCGTCGCCGTACTCGCGGGCAGGTTCGGTCGCGTCAGCGCGTACGGCACCGTCTCGTTGCCCGAGAGAATCACCGGCCAGCCGTCGACCCAGTGAACCGGAAGCAAAAAAGTCTCGCGCCCGATGTTGTACGTGTCGTTGGCATAGGGACGCGTGCCGAGGAAAACGGCCCACCACTCGCCGTTCTGCGTCTCGACGAAATCGGCGTGGCCGGTGGACGTCACCGGGAACGCGCGCGACGGATCGAGATGACGCTGCGTGAGGATGGGGTTGCCGCTGTACGGCGTGTACGGACCGAGAGGCGACGATGCGCGGAACACGACCTCGGAGTGTTGATCCGCCGTCCCCCCTTCCGCGCAGATCAGGTAGTACTCCCCCTTCACCTTCAGAATGTGCGGCGCCTCGATCCAGATGGGCTTCTTCGCGATGTCCACGCCGCCGTTCACGATCACCGACCGCGGCCCGATCATCTTCTTGTTGGCGACGTCGTACTCCTGCACCCAGATCGCGCGGTGCCCCTCGTACAACGGCGTCTCGACCGGCGGGCCGTTGTTCGTGATGTACGCTCGGCCGTCGTCGTCGAAGAAGATCGAGGGATCGATGCCATCGACCTCGCGCAACCAGATCGGATCGGACCACGGGCCGGCCGGATTCTTCGCCGTCACGATGAAGTTGCCGCCGCGATCGATGAGCGTGGTGATCATGTAGAACGTGCCGTCGTGGTAGCGGATCACCGGCGCGAAGATTCCGCGCGAGATTCCGGCGCTGTCGACGTGCAACTGCGACGGCCGATCGAGCACGCTCCCGATCTGCGTCCAGTGCACCAGATCGGTGCTGCGGAAGATCGGAACCCCCGGGTAATACACGAAGCTCGACGTGACGAGATAGTACGCGTCGCCCGCGCGAGTGATGCTGGGGTCGGGGTAGAAGCCGGCGAGAATCGGATTGAGAAATTGATCCGCGCGCGGCGTGACCGACTTGTAGACGCTGTCGTGACCCTCGTACTCGAACCAGTCGAAGTGGGCCAGCGGCGGCGTGCGTCGAGCGGTCGCCGGCGCGACGTCGCCATCCGCGCGTCCTTCGCGGCTACCGCCTCCGCCGACGGGCGACTGCTTGGTCGGCGTCCAACGGTTGAAGCTCTCCGGCGGGCCGAGGTAGGATTGCGGCAATGGTCGCGGCGAGATGACAAGTCGTTGCAGCACGACGCCGGGGTCGACCATCCAGAACTTCAGCACGTGCCGGCCCGGCCGCGTCAACATGTGCGACGACACCGGCTGGAGAACGTTGTCGGCGACGGCGCGCTCCCACGTCCGTTGCGTGGTGTCGGACCACGCATTCACGATCTGCGGCGGCTCGTCGTCGATCGACACCGCGTATCGCAGACCCGTCGCCGAGCCGGTGAAGTTGAGCGTCGGTGATAGATACGCGTGCACTTGCACCGTGCCGCTGTCGAACATGAACAGGTCGTACTCGAGGCGCGGCGAGTTGCCGCCCGGCGTCACGCTCGGCGACGTGACCGGGATGGGCGTGATCGCGGCGCCGGTGCGGCCGCCGCCGAGGCTCGGCACGCGCAGCCAGTTGAATGGGGTGGGGGCTACCTCGCGCGAGAAATGTTCGGCGTCGATCGCGATCAGCCCGGAGGTCTCGATGAATCCGGAGACCGAGTCGCGCGTCGGTGACGACGGATTCTCGACCGGCGCCTGCACGACGGTTTTCGCGCCCTTCGGTCCGGTGATGGTGATGGGCACGCGGTTCGTGCCCGCGGGCGCCTTCTTCCAATCGACGCTGACCGAAAGGCGTTTTTCCTTCGTGATGGTGCCTTTGGCGGGCGACACGACGATCCACGGTTCCGCCGCCGCCGCCGTGAACGCGAACGCGGTCTTTCCTCGATCGTAGACGTCGATGTGGTACGTCGGTCGCGTGTACGGGTCGAACGCCGGCAACGAGAGCTCGCGTGAAGCGACGAGGCCGCGCGGAGGCGGCGCGCGGTTCTCCTCTACCACCGCGACGCCCATTTCGGCGGCCACCGGCAGCGGGATGGTGTCGACGCGCGGCATCGCGTTCTTGCGCGGCTCCTGCCAATACGTGTAGCCGATGTGCGTCTGGTCCATCATGTGGTCCCACTTCCCGCCCGCCAACTTTGTGTTGTAGTAGCTGGTGATCGCGGCGTCCTTGTCGAACAGCCGGCGCGCGCTGTCGGCGAGATCGTTCGTCGCCGCGCGCCACTGCGCCGCGTACATGTGGTTCCGCGCGACCGTGACGTACAGCTTGTTCAGATTCGCCGCGGCCTCGATCGGGTGCAGCACCAGCTCGTAGTACGCGTCGTGCGCGCTCGGCGGCAACTTGGCTTCGGTTTTCGTCGCCACGGATAGAAGCGAGTCATACGACGCGACGACGCGCTCCGCTTCCCGGTAGTTCGTGAGGCTGTAGGTGAGCGTGTCGAGGAGCTCGGGCTTGCGCCGGCCGACGAAGTCCAACGTCTTCGAGATGATTTCACCGATCTCCGTCGATCGCTCCGAGCCGAACTGCTGCGCGGCCCAGCGGCGCGTGTACGCGGGAAGGCTCGCCGCGGGAATGCGGTTCGGGTTCCACGCGTAGTCGAGGAAGAACGAGATCGGGAATTCCATCGGCTTCAGGTCGCCGACGTTCACGATCCAGATGCGGCGCGCGCCGTACTCGTACGCCAGGTGCATCTGCTCCCAGACCCGACCGATCGGATTCGTGTTGATCCACTTGTAGTTGCGCGGCCCGCCGACGTAGTCGAAGTGGTAGTAGATCCCGAAGCCGCCGGCGCGCGCGGTGTCGGCGCGTGACGGGAGGCGCCGGATGTTCCCCCAGTTGTCGTCGGAAAAGAGCAGCGTGACGTCGTCGGGGACGCGCATGCCCTTGTCGTAGTAGTCCTGCACTTCCTTGTAGAGCGCCCAGTCCTGCGGCGTCTCGGACGCGGGCTTCTTCGTGACCGACTCGATGATCGCGCGCTGATCGCGCACGATCCGCTCGAGGAGCTGGATGTTGCTGCCGGTCGTCATCGGCATGTCGCCGTCGCCGCGCATGCCGACGGTGACGATGCTCTCGTGCGACCCCATGTTGCGGATGCCGTCGGCCCAAAACGCGCGCAGGGTCGAGTCGTTGTGCTCGTAGTTCCACTCGCCCTTGCCGAAGCGCTTCCATTCCTGCTGCGCGCGGAGCATCGGCTCGTGGTGCGACGTCCCCATCACGATTCCGTAGTCGTCGGCGAGCTGCGGGTCGACCTTGTCGTCGTCGTTGAATGCGTTGCCCCACATCGCCGGCCACAGGTAATTGCCTTTCAGCCGCAGAATCAGCTCGAAGACCTTCTCGTAGAACTTGTGGTTGATGCCGCCGAACTTCTCCTTCGCCCATCCGGTGAGGGCCGGCGCTTCGTCGTTGAGAAAGATCCCGCGGTACTTCACCGCCGGCTCGCCGTCGCTGTGGGCGCCTGGAAGGACATAGATGTCCGACCGATGTCGTATGGGCACGTCGGCCCACCACGTCCACGGCGAGACGCCGATCGACGCCGAGACGTCGTACAGCCCGAAGATCGTCCCGCGCTTGTCGCTGCCGGCGATGATCAACGCGTGATCGACGTCGGCCGTCGGCCGTTCGACAATTTGAATGAGGAACGTCTCCCAGTGCCCGGCGACGCGTGACACGTCGAGTTTGCGGTCGCGGACGAGCTGGTCGATGAACTCGTTGTGCCCCAGCGTGCCGGCGACGATCACCGTGCGAGCGCGCGCCGGAATCGCCGAGTCGACGGTAACCGCCGGGGCGCCACCGCTCACATGTCCGAGGTCGCCCGCCAAGTCGCGCGCGGCTCGCTGGACACCGGCGAAATCCGCCGGACTTACGATGAGGCGCGCGGCACGGTTGGCGGCGATGAGCGGGAATCGTCCGGCCCCTTCGACCGGAGTTACATATGGAAGTGGCGCCGCCTGGCCCCCCGCCGCCGTCAGTGCGCTTGTGACCGCGAGGCTGGCGAGAGATACGGTCACCAGATGTCTTTTCGCGCGCGAAACAACGCCGCAACCCTTTGTCATTGAACCAGATCTATCACCTGTGTTGGGGGCGCTGGGTCGGTCCCGGCCGGGTGAGTCGACACATAAATGACCCCCGCCGCGTGCCCGATTCCCCACCGCCCGGTGGCCGCGACACCATCGTAGAAACGGATGTAAACGATGGTGTTTGCCGCGATCTCGCGCAATCTGTCCGTCCCGCCGAGCCGCGTGTTGTCCAGGTAGACCAACACCTCGCTCGGCGTCTGGAAACTGTCCGTTCCGCGTGCCTGCAGCCAATTCGAGCGTAGCGCCTCCACCGCGTCGTAGGCAGTGGTGAAGTGGCTTTCCGCGATCTGCTCCTTCGTGAGCGTGCCATGATCTCGCGCCTCGCCCGTTTTGAGACGGGATGCGCAGCCGCTGACAAAAACGGCGGCGGCCAGCGCCACGAATCGTGCGACCTGTCGCATCAAATGCCTCCGGCCGGGTGGTTGCCGGTGATGGGCCGCGATGTCGCGACCGCTCGATTCAAGCTGTCGCGCACCGCCAGGATCTGCAAGAATCCGGCGACTCCCGCGTCGCGTCAACTCGAGGCGCTCTCGCCGACCGCGCCCACCACCATGCGCACGGGGATGCCGCCGTTCCGAGTCGCGAAACGCTCGCGCAGCTCCAACCCGATCTCGCTCTCGAGCCGCCGATCGGCGAGAAGAAACCCGACCGTCCACCCCACGAGTTTCGCGCGCGCGAGGTTGCCGAGCTGGGCATAGAGATTCCGGAGACGATCGCGCTCGCCGACGCGCACGCCGTAGGGCGGATTCGAGATGAGCCAACCCTCGCCGCGCGGCGGCTCGAGGGCGGAGATCGGCGCGACGGCGAACGAAACGTCGCTCTCCACTCCGGCGCGAGCTGCGTTCGCGCCCGCCGCGGCGATAGCGCCCGCGTCCCGGTCCGACGCCGCGATGGGCGCGGCCGCCCGCGGCAACTCACCTGAACGCGCCTCGTCGACGAGCCGTGCCCACATACTCGCGTCGAACTCGGGCCAGGCTCGAAAGCTGAAATCACGATCGCGTCCGGGCGCGATTCGTCGCGCGATTTGCGCCGCTTCGATCGGGATCGTCCCCGATCCGCACATCGGATCGACGAGCGGCGCGTCGCCCGGCCAGCCGGCGCCGAGCAGCATGGCGGCGGCGATTGTCTCGCGCAGCGGTGCCTTGGCCAGCTGCTGCCGATACCCCCGGCGGTGCAGCAAGGCGCCGGACGTGTCCGCGCTCACCGTGCACACGTCGTGAAAAAGGCGGACGACGAACAACTGCTCTCGGTCCGCATCGTCCCCTCCTTCGTCCGCTTCATCCGCCGATTTGCTCGTGACGACCTTCACACTGGGCACGCGCTTCGTAACCGCGTCGGCAAGTCGCTGCGCGACAGCGTCGCTGTGGTAGAGCTTCGACTTCTTGCACGTCACGCGAAATCGAACCGAGGATCCGGGCGTGAGGAATCGATCCCACGCCACGCGCCGAGACGCGAGCTCCAGCTCGAAGAATGCGCTCGCTTTGAACTCGGCGACTCGCACCAGCACGCGGCTCGCCGTTCGCAGCCAGAGATTCGCGCGGGCCACCGATTCCATCGATCCGCGCCAGGCGACGCCACCCTCCGCAACCTGGGGGCGCACACCCAAAGCCGCCGCCTCGCCGGCGCAGATCGCTTCGAGGCCGGGAGCGGTGACCGCGAACGCGTCCACGTGGTTACGCTGGGGTATGACAATCACGGACCCAACATACCGCATGAGAACTTCTTTCGTCGTACTTGCTGGCGCGCTCGCGATCGCAGGATGTGCCCACAGCTCGTCCGCGCCGGCGACGCCGTCCCGCCCTGTCGATGCATTCGGAACGTTGAACGGCGCGCACATCGAGCTCACCGCGCAAGGTGGGATCGCGGCGCTGTCGACGACCTGGCACGCCACGCACGACGACCGATCCTTCGTCTTTTCGCGCCGGCATCTTTGCGGCCAGACCTGCCCCGCCCCGATGGATTCGGCGTCCGGCGTCATGTCCGCCGCCGCTGCGGACTCGCTCTTCAGCGTCGTCTGGGGCCTGACGCCGGCGCAGCTCCGCGACGATTACGGCACGACACCCGGCGCGGCGGACATGTTCGCGTACACGCTGCGAGTGACCTTCGAGGGCGTCACCAAGACTGTGCGCGCCGACGACGGCACGATGCCCACCGAGATGCGGCAGATCGTCGCCATTCTTGGCGGCACGATCGACTCCGCGCGGGCGCACGCCAAACCCTGACCTCCGGCAGCGCGCGCCGACTGGTTTGAATTATCATTGGTCGTCTCTAAGGCGACCGAATGCGCGCGCTCCAGTACCTGTCCGACCTCTACAACTACAACACTCTACGTGAATGGATGACGGCGGCGATCGTCGCCGTCGTCGTGTTCGTGGTCGGCATCGCGCTGCGCGGACTGCTCGTCAAGCGCATCGGCGCGATCGCCGCGCGCACCACGAACCATGTCGACGACATGGCCGTGGAGTTGATCGCCAAGACGCGGGTGTGGGTGATCGCCGTCTTCGCCTTGATGTCGGGCGTCGCCCAGTTGACGTTGCCGCCGCGCATCGAATTGGTCCTCGGTCCGTTCGGCAAGCTCGTCTTCCTCTGGCAGACGGCCCTCTGGGGCGCGGCGGCCATCGCGTTCTGGGTCAAGCACTACTCGATGAACCGCACGGCGAGCAACGATCGCGCGAGCGTCACGATGATCAGCGCGATCGGCGTCGCCGCGAAGGTCATGCTTTGGACGCTCATCGTGCTCGGCGCGCTGGAGTGGTCGTTCGGCCTGCACGTCACGACGCTCATCACGGGCCTCGGCATCGGCGGCATCGCGATCGCGCTCGCCGTGCAGAACATCTTGGGCGACGTCCTCGCCTCGCTCTCGATCGTATTCGACAAGCCGTTCGACGTGGGCGATTCGATCGGCGTCGGCGACGTGACCGGCGTCGTCGAGCACATCGGCCTCAAGACGACGCGCGTACGCAGCGTCACCGGCGAACAGGTGATCATCGGCAACGCCGATCTGCTCAAGAGCCGGCTGCACAATTTCAAGCGGATGTACCAGCGCCGCGTGGTCTTCCGTCTCGAGGTGGCGTTCGACACGCCGCCCGACGCACTGCAACGCCTGCCGTCGATCGTCGAGCAGATCATCACGGCGCAATCGCCGGTCAAGTTCGACCGGTGTCACGTGGCCAGCTTCGGCGACGCGTCGATCCGGATCGAAGCCGTGTACTTCGTGCTCGATCCGGACTACAAGCGCTACATGGACGTCCAGCAGGCGATCAACCTCGAGGTCATCCGCCGCTTCGCCTCGGAGAACGTGCAGTTCGCTCTCCCGACGCGCACGGTGATCCACCAGGGCCCGATGGCGACGAAGCTCGCCGTGACCAGCGCCGAACCCGGAGAGCCGGATAGGTAGTCGGGCTTGACTGACGGCTGGACAGCCAATCGGCCGGACAGCAGGACGGCTACAGCCGTCAAGCCGTGAACCGGTCAGGCCGTCAAGCCGTCAAGCCGTCAAGCCGTCAGGCTGTCCCGCATCAGTCACTTCCGGATAGCTACGCTCGACTCGCGTGATCTCGTCGGCCTGCCCCGGCGACAGCACCTCGTCCGGATCCAGACACCAGACTCCATCGAGCAATCCCTGGCGGCGCAGCACCTCGTGGATTCCGGGAATGCAGCCGGCGAACCCATTGGCGGCGTCGAACACCGCGGCGTTGGCGTCGGTGAGTCCTGCGCCGTGCGACAACAGCGTGGGACCGTATTCGCCGGATGCGCGTGCGTCCTTGATCGCCGCCAGCAGCGCGACGGCGCCGCGCGTCCACACCGCCCACTGGCCGAGCAGCCCGCCGTCGATCCAACGCAGCACGGTCGTGCCGCCGACGCTGATCGGAAACGGCGTGAGCAGATCGGCCACGATGTTGTCGTCGTTGCCGGTGTACAGGGCGACGTCGTCGCGCCCGGCTTCGACGACGGCGCGCACGACGTCGATGGTCTGATAGCGGTTGAACGGCGCGATCTTGATCGCCCACACGTTCGGAATCTCCGCGAACTCACGCCAGAAGCGATACGAGAGCACGCGCCCGCCCACCGCCGGCTGGAGATAGAACCCGAACAATGGAATGATCTCGGCAATCGTGCGGCAATGCGCGAGCAGCTCGTCGTCGCTCGCGTCTCCGAGGCCGCCGAGGCTGAGTAGCCCGGCGTCGTAGCCGAGCACCGCGGCCACCTCGGCCTCGCCGGATGCCTGAGGCGTCGGACCGCACACGCCGGCGATCATGGCGAAGGTCCTATCGGTTTCGGCGTTGGCGCGCGCCTCGTCGATCGCCAGCTCGAGCACCGGACGGAGGAGCCCGACTCCCGAGTCTCGGATGGCGAACTGCGTCGTGTGCACGCCCACGGCCACGCCGCCGGCGCCAGCGTCGATGTAGTAGCGCGTGAGTCCCCGCTGGCGCGCTTCGTCGAGAGAGCGCGACTCGGTCAGCGCGAGCGGGTGCGCCGGAATCACCTGCCCGAGCCGAAGATGCTCGCGGACGCTCTGCGCCGGAGCCGCGGCCGCAGAGGGCTTGGCGCTCTTAGAACTTGCCATCTCGGGTCTCGAACTTGGTCGGTTTTCCGAGAAGCGGCCCGCCGCGCTCGACCCAATCGGCCACGCGGGCACGTAGCTCGTCCACGCCGACTGCGGCGGGCGCGAACGACGACTGAAGCCGGCTCGTGTCGCTCAGCAGCGCGTCGGCTCGCTCCGAGCCGGTGAAGCGCGGAGCCTTTCGGAAGCGCTCACCAAACCACGCGGCCAGCTCGCGAACGGACAAGGTTTCGCCTCCAGTCAGGTTGAGGACGAATGGCGGCGCGCCGGCGAGCGGCAGGGATTCGAGCGCCACGCGGTTGGCATCCCCCTGCCAGATCACGTTCACGTAGCCCATCTCCACCGAAACCGGTTCCGAGCGAAACACCTTGAGCGCGATGTCGACGAGCACGCCGTACCGCAAGTCGATCGCGTAGTTGAGCCGCAGGATCGCCACGCGCGTCCCGTGCGTGCGAGACGCCAGCTCGAACATGCGTTCCCGGCCCACGCACGATGCGGCGTACTCTCCTACCGGCGCGAGCGCGTCGGTCTCCCGAGACCCACCGGCCGTCACGGGCGTCAGCGCGTAGACGTTGCCGGTCGAGAACGCGACGATGCGCGAATCTCGGTAGCGATCGGCGCAGTACGCGGGCACGAGCGTGTTCATGCCCCACGTCATCTCGGGTGTGCCGGTCGTTCCGAATTTCTGACCGGCCATGAAGATCACGTTTGGCGCGTCGGGCAGCTTCATCACGGCATCGTGATCGAGGAGGTCCGCGGACACGGTCTCCACGCCGGCCTCCTCGAGCTGCCGACGCGCCTCCGCCGACGACCAGCGAGACACGGCCATCACGCGCCGGGAATCGCGGGCGGCGCGCCGCGCCATGCGGGCGAGCGTCGGTCCCATCTTGCCGCCCGCTCCGAGCACCACGACGTCGCCCGGACACGCGGCAAGCGCCGCGTCGGTCTCGGGCCGGGGCGATGAGAGCGCGTCGTCGAGCTCGGCTTCGGTCATTGTCATGCGGCGCCTCGGTCCATGGCGGCCCGCTCCGCGTGGCGCTTGATGCGCGCGACCATCGCGTTGAGTCCGACCTCGCGCCCGGACAGACCGATTCCCTCCATGACGTGATGCACGAAGTCGTTCGGAATCGCCAGTGTCGTGTCCGGTGGCTGGTCGTTGATCGCGGAAAAGAGAATGGCAAGAAACGCGGCGACGGTCGGCGACTGTTTGACGTCGAGCTCGGCGTAGAAGTGCAGGTTGCCGTCGCGGAACTCCGGGTACAGCTCCACGGGCGTCTGGCACTCCGGAACCGCGAATTGCGCCCGATCCAACTCGCGAAACCTTTGCGGGACGGGCTCGAGCTTCTTGGAGTAGTAGACCAGGGTCTGCATCTTTTCCTCGCGACTCATCGCGCGGAATCGCGACAGCACGCGCTCGATGGTGGGCGGAAGCCGTTTCGCGGACGCGGGAAGAGACTCGGGAGGAACGTCGTTCATCGTCCCGGATTCAATTGCGGGCCTTGGACGGCGTCAAGCCGCGTCGACGGTGCTGTCGCCGCGATTCACCAATGGCACAACATGACAGGGGAAATCTGAGATGCCGACACGCGGTGCGAAGGCACGATGGGAAGGTGGACTCAAGGGCGGTACGGGAACGTTCAGCACCGCCACCGGCTTGAGCGCCGAATACTCGTTCAGCTCGCGGTTCGAGTCTGGTCAGGGCTCGAATCCCGAGGAGATGCTCGCCGCCGCGGAGGCGGCGTGCTACAGCATGGCGTTCAGCGGCGCCCTCGAGCGAAACGGAACGCCCGCGACGAGCGTCGACACGTCCGCCAAGTGCACCGTCGAGCGAGTGAACGACGCGTTCACGATCACGCGCATCGAGCTCGAGGTCAATGCGGTCGTGCCGTCGATCGACGACGCGACGTTCCAGAAGATCGCCGCGCAGGCGAGAGACACCTGTCCCGTATCGCGCGCCCTCAAGGGCAACGTCGACATCCAGCTCAACGCGAAGCTCGCATCGTGATGGTCCGCGCTTGCGACGGGACGCGTTCGGCGGCAGCGTTACGCGAGCTGTACTCACACCCTCACTGCTGATCACATGACAACCACCGCCGCACGCAGCGTCACCTACTACAAGTGGGACGAGATCCCGCGCGAGACAGTGTCGCCGTTGCTCGACCGGAAGCTCATCACCGGCGACCGGATGATGCTCGCCCACGTCTACCTGAAGAAGGGCTGCATCGTCCCCAAGCACACGCACGAGAACGAGCAGCTCACGTACATCCTCGAGGGCGCGCTCCGCTTCTGGATCGGCGAGGACGAATCGCAGGAGCTCGTGGTGCGCGCGGGCGAAGTGCTGCACATCCCGTCGATGGTGCCGCACAAGGCCGAGGCGCTCGAGGACACGCTCGACGTGGACATCTTCGATCCGCCGCGCCAGGACTGGCTCAACAAGACGGACGCCTACCTCCGGAAATAGCCCGCCAGCCTTTCACATGGACCTCGGGCTCAAGGACAAGACCGCGCTCGTCGTCGCGGCGAGCAAAGGCTTGGGTCGCGCCGTCGCCGAGGAGCTCGCGGCGGAAGGCGCGAACCTGATGATCTGCGCGCGCAATCGCGACGTGCTGGAGGCCGCCGCGCGACGAGATCGCGAAACAGACCGGCGCGGACGTTCGCGCCACGACGGCCGACGTCTCGCAATCGGAGGGCATCACCGCCGTCTCGAGCGCTGCCCTGAGCGCATTCGGCCGCGTCGATATCGTCGTCACCAACGCCGGCGGTCCGCCGGCGGGCGTCTTCGAGATGCACGACTGGGCCGCGTGGCAACGCGCCGTCGATCTGACGCTGCGGAGTGCCGTGGAGCTGACGCGCGTCGTGCTGCCCGGAATGCGCCAGCGGCGATGGGGACGCGTCATCCACATCACGTCGATCGCCGCCAAGCAGCCGGTCGACAATTTGATTCTCTCGAACAGCATTCGCGCCGCGGTCACCGGCTTCTCGCGCACGCTCGCCAACGAGGTGGCGGCCGATGGCGTGACGGTGAACACGCTCGTTCCCGGCTACACGCGTACCGAGCGGGTCGAAGAGCTGGCCAGTCGCGAACGCGACGAAAGAGAGCACCACGCCCGCGGCGATCATGGCGCGCTTCGAGCGGGAGATTCCAATGCATCGCCTCGCCGAGCCGCGCGAGTTCGCCGCTCTCGCCGCGTTCATCGCGTCGGAGCGGGCGAGCTACATCACTGGCCAGTCGATCGTCGTCGACGGGGGTTGGATCCGATCGCTGATGTAGGCTAAGCGGCCGTTCGCCCGCGTCAGCCGAAGTAGCGCGCCGTCCACGCCGACTCGGCGGGCTGCTCGAAGCGGGTTCGCCACGCCGACGCCGCGCTCACGCCCGTGTCGAAAACCGGCGTGGTCTTCGCGACCTCGCCGCGCTTCACCTGCTCGACGAACTGGTCGCGCGACGCGGTCTCGATCCCGTTGGCCGTGCGATAGAACACGCGGCCACCGCCGACGAGGCGCGAGCCGATGCTCTGCTCGAGCCGCTGGAGCGAACGAAACAGTCCGTCGATGGAGCAGCCTGACGCGTTTTCGGCGTTCACGTCCACGCCGATCGCGAGAAATCGATTGTCTCGCCAGTCCCGCGCGCACACGAGGGGAACACCGTGCGCCTTCCAGGCGGCGAGAAAGTCGTCGACCGCCCCCAACACCGCCGACTCGGCGTCGCCGGACAACTCGCGGTCGCTGGCGAAGACCCAGAGGCGGGCGTCATCTGGAAGTCGTTCAAACGGGACAATTGGCATCGTCTAGGAAAGATAGACGAGGCGCCGAGCGACAGCCTCGGCCTGCGGCCTGTCGACTGTCAGCCGAGAACCGAAGCGGTTCCGGCGGCGGGCGTCGCGATACGACGCCGCACGACGACGATGGTGATGTTGTCGCTTCCGCCGCGCTCGAGGGCCAAGTCGAGCAGCGATTTGCAGACGTCTTCCGAGGCCGGATTGTCGGCGATCTTCCTCGCGATCTCCTCGTCGGACACGTGTTTGGTCAGGCCGTCGCTGCAGAACAAGAGCACCGAGCCGAAGCGATCGATTCGCACACGCGTTACTTCGGGGATCGCCTCCTCCGCCTCTCCGCCGACGGCGCGCGACAGTACGTGCCTGTAGGGCGACGAGGCGAGTCTTTCCTGCGGCAACACGCCCTGGTCCACCAGCTCCTGCGCCACGGTTTGATCGCGCGTCACCTGCGTCAGCTTGCCGTCCCAGTAGTAGTACGCGCGGCTGTCGCCGAGCTGCACGACGTAGAGCCACGGCCACACGACGATGCCCAGCGTGAGCGTGGTGGCCATGGGCTTCGGGCCGCCTCGCTGCTTCGCCTCGGTCCGCACGGCGTGATGCGCTTCCATCACGGCGCCGCGGAGCGACTCGAGGAAGACGTCCTCCTCCATCGACCCGGCGTCATGGTACGACTGGAGGCTCGACGAGACGTAGCGCATGATCGTCTCGGTCGTGATGCGCGACGCCTGCCCGCCGTCGGCGTTTCCCCCGACTCCATCCGCGACCAGCGCGATCGTCGCCCGCCATTCACCGCGCAGCGGGAGCCGATCCACGTTGGGCAGACTCGTCGCGTGGACGATCACCTCGGGGTGCACCGTGCAGGCGAGGAAGTGGTCCTCGTTCTCGGTGCGCTTCTTTCCGGGGTGCGTCAGCCCGAAAAGGTCGATCTCTTCGTTGCGGACGCGCTGACTCTGATGCGCGTTGGTGGTGAACATCTCGGCGACTTTCATCGAGCCTCCACGTTCCCCAGGTCTTCGCGACGCCAGGAGCAAGAGTTGGTCCGCCTAGCATGTCCCGCGCGAGCGCGGTGGGCAAGGTGCGCGCGGCGCGACGGCGCCAACGAAATCCCTTGCCGGAGCGTTTGCCCGGAACTAGGGATTAGTCTCTCTCCCGCCTCACGACACCCTTCGCCACGCTCTCATGTCCACGACAACGTACGATCGGCGCGCGTTCATGGCGTACTTCGGCTCGATCGGACTCGGAAGCACCCTCCTCCCCGGGGTCCTCTGGGCCCAGGCTGCCCAGCAGGAAGGAAGCGCGGTCACCGCCGAGCAAATCGCGGCCGCCGAGGAGGTGGCTGGGCTCAAGTTCTCGGACCAGGAGCGCGCGGACATGGCCGACGGGCTGAGTCGCGCGCGCAACGCGATCGGCTCGCTGCACAAGGAACCGCTCGACATGAGCATGTTCCCGACGATCGTCTTCGACCCGCTTCCCGTCGGCAAGGAGCTGCCGAAGAAGGCGAAGGAACCCACCGTGCGCGCCAAGGTGCCGGTGATGGCGCGGCCGGGCAGCCTCGACGAGCTGGCGTACGAGCCGGTGACCCAGCTCTCGGAGCTGGTGCGCACGCGCAAGGTGAAGCCGTCGGAGCTCACCGACATGTACCTGTCGCGGCTCAAGCGCTACGACCCGCAACTCCACTTCGTGATCAACCTGACCGAGGAGCGCGCGCGCAAGCAGGCGTCCGTCCTCGATTCAGAGATTGCTCATGGCCATTATCGCGGTTCGCTGCACGGCATCCCGTGGGGCGCGAAGGATCTGCTCGCCGTTCGCGACTACCCAACGACGTGGGGCGCGGGGTTGTATCAGGATCAAAAGTTCGACTATGACGCGACTGTCGTGAAACGACTCGACGAGGCCGGCGCCGTTCTCGTCGCCAAGCTCACGCTCGGGTCGCTCGCGCAGGGAGATCGGTGGTGGAAGGAGCGCACGCGCAACCCGTGGAACGCGGAGACGGGGTCAAGCGGGTCGTCGGCTGGACCGGCGTCGGCCACAGCGGCGGGATGCGTCGGTTTCAGCATCGGCTCCGAGACGAACGGGTCCATCACGTCACCGTCGCGCACGTGCGGCGTCGCGGGTTTCCGTCCCTCGTTCGGCCGCGTGCCGCGCTCCGGCGCGATGGCGCTCTCGTGGACGACCGACAAGCTCGGCCCGATCTGCCGCTCGGCGGAAGACTGCGCGCTGGTCTTCGAGGCGATCCAGGGTCCCGACGGCATCGATCGCTCGATCAAGGCATACCCGTTCAACTGGAACGCGAACCAGAAGCTCTCGAAGCTCAAGATCGCGTACATCAAGTCGGACTTCGAGCGCACCGTGAACGGGACGACCACGCCGATCGCCGAGGCGACGCACTTCCTCGAAGTGCTCCGTTCCCTCGGCGCCAGCCCGGAACCCATCGACGCGCCGACGCCGAACTACGGCTACCTCGACAACATCATCCTGAACGCCGAGTGCGGCGCCGCGTTCCAGGTCGATACGCTGAATGGCCGGATAAAGGAGCTGGAGCCGTACAGCAGTTGGCCGAACACGTTCCGCACCGCCCAGTTCATGCCGGCGGTGGACTACGTCAACGCCAATCGCATCCGTATGCGCGCCATGGAGCAGATGTGGGATCTGTTCTCGAGGTATGACGTCGTCCTTACTCCGCGAGAGAACACCTCTGTCACGAACATCACCGGGACTCCTTCGATCGTCGTCCCGACCGGCTTCGCCATTCCCCAGTTCGGTCGTGGGGGCGGCGGGGGCGGGGGCGGGGGCGGCGGTCGAGGCGGTCGCGGGGGCGGCGGCACCGCCGCTGGCGGGGGACGCGGGGATTCCGTGGCCGCGCCGGCGGCACCCCCTCCGCCGACCATTCCGCTTCCTACGGCCATGTACATCATGGGCCCCATCTTTCAAGACGAGAAGAACCTGCTCGTCGCGCACGCCTTTCAGCAGGCCACGGAGTTCCACAAGAAGCGTCCCCCGCAATTCGCCTGAGAGTTTTACAAGAACGCTACAGGCTGGGAAAACACTTTCGCGCGACCGGGTGTCTAATTGGTCGGCGGCGGGGATGAAACCGCCGCCGACCGTTTTATGTAGTAGACCTTCTCGCCGTCGCGCTCCCTGACCACCCGCCGATGACAGCCTCGTCCGTCCGCACGGCCACGAAGCGCAACCCTTTCGCGACGCGTGTCCCCGCGATCCCGCAGGATTCGATCGCGCAGACGGGCGAATACACGATTTTTGGCCTCGCGCGCTCGGTGGACCAGTCCGTGATGCGCGGACGCCGAATCAGCTTCACGCTGATTCTCTTCGGCGTCGCGACGCTCATCGCCATTCTGTATTCCGCGGAGCGCTACGCCTACAGCCGATTCGTGGGCGAAGCCCTCTCCGTGCGCAACCTCCTGCCGGCGGAACTGATCTTCACCTACGCATGGGCGCTCCTCACGCCGCCGGTGATGATGATCGCCAAGCGCTTCCCGGTGTGGGGACATTCGCCGCGTCTCCGCAATTGGGGCGTCCAGGTCGGCGCGCTCGCGGCGTTCGTCGTCACGCACGCCGCGCTCTGCTCGATCGTCATGGCCGCGATCGCCCCCGGAACGACGCTGCGACAATTCCCCGCGTTGTTCGGCAACACGGTGCTCTCGTGGACCGTCGTGGATTCGATCGTGTTCTGCGCGCTCGTCACCGTGCACCACGCCGTCGTCTACTATCGCGTCTCGAAGGATCGCGCGCTGCGCGCGTCGCAGCTCGAGGCGCGTCTCGCGCAGACGCAGCTCCACATGCTGCGCATGCAGCTCCAGCCTCACTTCCTCTTCAATACGCTGCACTCGATTTCGGCGCTCATGCACAAGGACGTCCGCCGCGCCGATTCGATGATCGCGGCGCTGAGCGATTTGCTCCGCATGTCGCTCCAGAACATCGGCGCGCAGGAAGTGCCGCTCCAATCCGAGCTCGACTTCCTGCAGCGCTACGTCGAGATCATGAGCCTCCGCTTCGGCGACCGGCTGCGCGTCTCCATCGACATCGAACCCGAGACGCGCGACGCGCGCGTGCCCAACCTCTTCCTCCAGCCGCTGGTCGAAAACTCGTTCCGCCACGGTTTCGGCGACCTCGGGCAAGGCGCGATCGCCATCTCGGTACGCCGCGAGGGCGACATGCTCTGCTGCGACGTCCAGGACGACGGCCGCGGGCTGCGCGCCGGCCACAAAGAAGGACTCGGCTTGGCGAGCACGCGCCAGCGACTCGCGCACTTGTACGGAGATCGGCACACCTTCTCGCTGCGCGGCGCACCAGGACAGGGTGTCCACGTCACGATGGCGATTCCGTTTCAACCCTCAGAACCTGACCTCACGGCGGCCGACTGATGACTCCCCCTCCCTCCCCCACGCCTTCCATCACCGACACCACGAAAATCCGCGCCCTCATCGTCGACGACGAAGAGCTGGCGCGCGACCGCGTCGCCTCTCTGCTCGCCGAGCAACCCGACGTCGAAGTCGTCGGGACCTGCGCCGACGGCGCGAGCGCCGTCGAGATGATCGAGCGCGAGCGGCCCGACCTCGTTTTCCTCGACGTCCAGATGCCGGGCATGGACGGCTTCGACGTCGTCGAGAACCTCGACCGCGACCGCGTGCCGGCCATCGTCTTCGTGACCGCGCACGACGCGCACGCGATCCGCGCGTTCGAGATTCACGCGCTCGACTTCCTGCTCAAGCCGTTCGACCAGACGCGCTTCGAGAAGGCGCTCGAACGCGCACGCGCGCAGTTGCACGACAGGGCGTCGACGATCGACTCGCGCCTCGTCTCGCTCCTCGAGGAACTGCGCGACGAGCGCAAATACCCCGAGCGCCTCATCGTGAAGTCCAGCGGCCGCGTGTTCTTCGTGCGTTCCGAGGACATCGACTGGGTCGAGGCGGCGGGCAACTACGTGAAGATTCACACGAAGAACGAAGGCCACCTGCTTCGCGAGAGCATGAAGAACATGGAAGCGAAGCTCGACCCCAAGACCTTCGTGCGCATCCATCGCTCGGCGATCGTGAATATCGACCGCATCAAGGAGCTCGAGCCGTGGTTCCACGGCGAGTACGTCGTGATTTTGCGCGACGGAACGCGGCTCACGGCGAGCCGAGTGTTCAGCGACCGGTTGAGCGCAGCGATCGCCTGATCGATCAGGCCGCGGCCCGGCGGGGGCGCACGACCGACTCGAGCGCCTCCCGCAGGTCCGGCAGTACGAAGTCGAAACCGTTTGCGAGCAGTTGAAGAGGGAGCGCGCGCTGGCTGGCCAGCGCCGCTCCCTTTGCCATTGGTCCGTAGAGTAGCTCGAGCGCCAGCTGCGGCACCGGAAAAATCGCCGGGCGATGCAGCACCGCCGCGAGCACGCGCGTGAACTCGGCGTTGTCCACGGGATTCGGCGCGGTGAGATCGAACGGACCTACCGCCCCCTCGTGCTCGACCAAGAAGCGGAGCGCGCGCACCATGTCGGCGATCGCGATCCAGCTCATCCACTGGCGACCGTTCCCGAGATGGCCGCCCACGCCGAGCCGGAACGGCGTGAGCATCTTTGCGAGCGCGCCGCCGCGCCGGTCGAGCACGATGCCGGTGCGGCTGATGGCGACGCGAATGCCCGCGTCGTGGGCCGGCGCCGTCGCCGCCTCCCAGTCCTTGCAGACGGAAGCCAGGAAGTCATCTCCCGCGCGGCTCGTCTCGTCGAGCACCTCGTCGTCGCGCTCTCCGTAGTAGCCGACCGCCGAACCGCTGACGAGCACACGCGGGCGCGGCGAGAGCGTTGCCATCGTCGCCGCGACGAGCGAGGTCGCCTGCACGCGGCTCTCGCGAATCCGGCGCATCGACTCACGCGTCCAGCGCTGCGCGATGTTTTCGCCGGCGAGGTTGACGACCGCGTCGACGCCGGACAGGCCGTTCGCGTCGATCTCGTTTCGTTCGGGGTTCCACGCCACTTCGTCGCCCGCGCGCGGCGCGCGGCGAACGAGCCGCCGAACGGCGTGCCCGTCGGCGACGAGCGAGCGGACGAGCGCCGATCCGATCATGCCGCTCGAGCCGGTGATGGCGATGAGCAAAGAGAGGTCTCAGGTCACGGGTCGCTGTCACAGGATAACAGCGACGGGCCCTGAGTTCTGCTCCCTCGCGGCCGGTGGCGGGCGTTGCCGCGGGCGCGACCGGTCTAGTCTGCCGCGTTCAGCTGCTGACTGTCGACCGGTGCGTCGCCCGCGGCGACCGAAACCGCCTCGGGGTGTAGGGGTGCATCTTCGTTGTCGCCGGGCACGCGCATTTCCTGAATCGCGCGATCGACGAGTCGTAGCGCAGCGTCCGATTCGTAGAGGAGCTCGTCGCGGCGGGCGGACGAGCTCATCTCAGGCCGCCGCGACGACGCCCGCGAGCACGCGCTCGATCTTCTCCTTGAGCGCGGGCGGCGTGAAAGGCTTGTGGATATAGCTCGTCACGCCGGCGTCCACCGCGGCGACGATCTCTTCGCGCGCTCCGCGCGTCGTCACCATCAGAATCGGCACCGATTTGCCGAGGGGATGCGCGCGTACCGCCCGTGTGAACTCGGGGCCGCTCATCTCGGGCATGTTCCAGTCGGTGATGATGAGACCGATGCCGGCGGACAGGTGATTCAGCGCGGCCAATCCGTCGGGCGCCTCGATCGTATCGGCGTAGC
Source organism: uncultured Gemmatimonadaceae bacterium (assembly GCA_963757185.1). Lineage (GTDB taxonomy): Bacteria > Gemmatimonadota > Gemmatimonadetes > Gemmatimonadales > Gemmatimonadaceae > JAQBQB01. Next base: position 184,412 of record CAVWQI010000008.1, on the reverse strand, counting down.
CGATGCGTCTCAGCGCGTTGACGACGATGCGTCGCATCGTCGAAGAATCGTCGACAACCAGAACCTTCATGCCCGCTGACCTCTGTCCTCGCGTGAAGCGAGGATCAAAGATCCCCGCTGGCGAGCAGCCGACGCGCGATCACCTCGGCCACTTCGCGTGTGTTGTACGCCCCGCTGCGCAAACGATCTTTCACCGCGTCCAAATCGGTTCCCTCGATGACCGCCGACGAAGCGCCGTCGGCGACCCGTTCCGTCACATCGACGTCGGCCAGGTCCGCGATTCTGTTTTGCCGCGGCCGCGCCGGCGTCGACTTCCGCCCTTTCTTGTTTCGCCGACCCGCCACTGACTGGGCAGGCGCGTGAATTTCCTCGGACAGCGTGCCGTCGGGCGCTTGGAGGGGGGAGTTCGGATCGATGTGCACAGCTTTGAGCCTCCGACCTGAGTATCGACGAGAGAAGAGCGCGGTTGAGCGACAGCCACATTCAGAATGGCCGCCGTTGGGACGCAACGTTCCAGACTTACGCTTTGAGCACCGGATCAGGCCGATTGCGCGCCTGGCTGTTCACGTTCAGCAGCTCGCCGGCCACGTAGCCGTACAAGCTCGCCAGCCGCGGCGCCACGTCTCCGCCCCGCTTGAAGTCGAGATCCCGAATCAGCTCGAGAACCATGTTTGACGCGTCCACCAGACAGCTGTAGGGCTCAGGCGCGGCGTCGTCGTGTGTGGCAAGGTGCGAGTCGCTCATGCCTCTTGTATCGGGCGGTCTTTCTGACGCCTTAGCGAGCCCCTTGTGCTGTAAACAGTTGAGCCCCTCCCCCTCCTAGCTCGTTGCATTTCGCGCTTTGCGAGGACGTTCTGACGGCTCGACCCGTGGACCCGTGGACCCGGACCGCGAACCGCGCTGGAGCCCTCGCCATTTCCCGGGTTACAGCCGCAAGACGCAAAGCGTCTTGGAGGAGTATCGGCGCATCAGCGCCGAGTCTTGAGCGCGCCCATCAAATCGCATCATGGCGACGATTCTCTGCCTCGACGACGAACCGGCAATTGGGTTGATCCTCCAGGACTCGCTGGAGCGGGCCGGGCACCACGCCGTAGCGGCTCACAACGTCCCGCAGGCCCTCCAGGCGCTGTCGGGCGGCGCTGTCGACCTGATCATATCCGACTACCGCATGCCGGGCCTCACGGGCCTGGAGTTTCTCGCGCTGCTGCGTCAGGAGGGGCACGACACGCCGCTCATCATGCTCACCGGTTACGGAAGCATCGAGCACGCGGTGTCGGCCATCAAAGCCGGAGCGATCGACTACATCACCAAGCCGGTTCGCCCGGAACAGCTCGAGCTGGCGGTCAACCAAGCCCTCGAGGTCGTGAGGCTGCGGCGCGAGAACGAGCGGCTGCGGCGCGAGGTGATCGAGTTCCGCAACGAGCGCCAGATCATCGGCAACAGCGCGGCGATTCGGCGCGTCCTCCAGACCGTGGCAACCGCCGCCCCAACGCGAGCGACCGTGCTGCTCGAGGGCGAATCGGGCACCGGCAAGGAGCTCTTCGCGCGAACGATCCACGCGCAGAGCGACCGTCGCGACGGACCGTTCATCCAGCTCAACTGCGCCGCGCTTCCCGAAGGACTCGTCGAGAGCGCGCTCTTCGGCCACGAAAAGGGCGCGTTCACCGGCGCGATCCGCCGCGTGGAAGGGGCGTTCGAGCGCGCGCACGGCGGAACGCTGCTGCTCGACGAAATCTCCGAGATGCGCCTCGACCTTCAGGCCAAGCTGCTTCGCGTCCTTCAGGAGCAGGAATTCGAGCGAGTCGGCGGATCGACGGCGATCAAGGTCGACGTGCGCATCGTCGCGACGACCAATCGCGATCTCGCGACCTTCGCCGCGTCGGGCAACTTTCGCCAGGATCTCTACTATAGGTTGGGCGTCATTCCCGTGCGGCTGCCGCCGTTGCGCGAGCGCAAGGAAGACATTCCGCTTCTGTCATACCGGTTCGCGGCGCACTACGGGCAGGAGATCGGCAAAGAAATCAAAGGGATCTCGCCGGAAGCCGCCGACCTGTTGCAGCAATACGACTGGCCGGGTAATGTCCGCGAGTTGCAGCACGCGGTGGAGCGGGCGGTGATTCTCACCACCGAGTCGGTGATTTCGCTGCACGCGTTCGACGGTCAGCGATTCGGTCTGAGCGGCGCGTGGAGCGGTCCGACGCCGGCGCGAATTTTCAACGGCTTGGTTCACTCGAACGGCAACGGGGCAAGCCACGCGGCGCCGGCGATTCCCGACGGCGCCGTCGTGATCACGTCGCTCAACGTGAACGACGCGGAGGCAAAGCTCATCGAGCGCGCGCTCGAGGTCGCGAACGGCAACCGAACGCGCGCCGCGGATCTGTTGGGAATCAGCGTCAGAACGCTTCGCAACAAGTTGAACGGAACGAAGGCGGACAGCGACGGAGGGAGTTAGAGCAATGATGAATCGCGCGAGTCTCGCATCAGTCGTCTCGATCGGGGTGCTGGCAGCGGGCTGCCACACCCCGTCGTCAGTTTCGGCGACACCGTCCGCCACATCGCCGCCGTCGGCGGCGGCGTGGCCCGCGCCGGCGCCCGGCCGGACGTATACGCTAATGCCCACGCCGAAGACCGTCGCGTGGGGTTGGTACGACGCGGCGGGCGAGCCCGTGCTGCGCGTCGCGTCGGGCGACGAGGTCGTCGTTCGCGCCCTCTCCACGTGCAGCCCGACGTCTCTCGTGCGCGCGGGGCTCGACTCGACGCGAGTCGAGCAGCTCGCGAAGGACATCTACGCCGCGCGTTCGGCGATGAAGACCGGCCCGGGCGGCCATATCCTCACGGGTCCGATCTACGTCGAAGGCGCGGACTCCGGCGACGTGCTCGAGGTGCGATTCAAATCCATCCGGCCGGCGATCAACTACGCCTGCAACTCGTTCGGTCCGCGAAGCGGATTCCTCCCCGAGGATTTCCCCGGCGAATCACGCTCCAAGATCATCGAGCTCGACACCGTGAAGATGCTCGGACATTTCGGGCCCGGGATCACGATTCCGCTGCGCCCGTTTTTCGGCAGCGTCGGTGTCGCTCCCCCGGCGTCCATGGGGCGGCTGAACAGCGCGCCGCCGGGCATCCACGCCGGGAACCTCGACAACAAGGAGCTGGTCGCCGGTACGACGCTCTACATCCCGGTCTGGACAAAGGGCGCGTTGCTCGAGATCGGCGACGGGCACGCCGGACAGGGGAATGGCGAGGTGGACATCACCGCGATGGAGACGTCGCTCATTTCGCGGATGCAGCTCGTCGTCCGCAAGGACATGCACATCGCCTGGCCGCGCGCCGAAACGCCGACCCACTACATCGCGATGGGCACCGACTCCGCCCTCGTGAAGGCGACCAAGACCGCCGTGCGGCAGGCGATCGAGCTGTTGGTCGACGTGAAGCACCTGTCTCGCGAGGACGCCTACCAACTGGTCAGCGTGTCCAGCGACGTCGACATCACGCAGCTCGTCGATGGCACCGTCGGCGTGCACGTGATGATCCCGAAGGCGATCTTCACCAATCCGCGCTGATTCTCACCGCCGAAATTTTCCCGGCGCGCATTTCAGTTTTCGCGGCGGCGTACACCAATCGAGCGGGGCGACACGGGTCGCTCCGCTCGATTTCTTAACCCCAGCTTTGGCGCGTTGGCGTACGCCCGGTGGACCTTTTCCGCCGACCCCACCGGCAATTCCTGCCGTTTGAACGTTTTTTGCCGGGTCCGCCAAATCACTCAAGTCCGGAGAGTCATTCGACGACTGATGTGGTAAATCTTTTGGCGCAAGCGATTTAGCTCCCGCGCGCCAGGGTAAGGATTTCCAAAAAATTTGGGCAGCGAACTGGTCCACGGCGTGCCAATGATGAGACGCGAATCACGTTTTGCCGCACGCCGTTCCCGCCCGTTGGACCGCCTCCGCCCCCCTTGGAAAGTCCCCCCCCGATCGCAACCCGCCGGGAGTCGAACAACATGGAATCGCGTCTCACGTGGAAGGCCTTCGCCGCCGGCGACCTGGCCGCCCGCGATACTCTCTTGATTGAGAACCTCAGCCTGGTCCATCACGTCGCGCGTCAGCTCGAGCGCAAGCTGAGCAACGAGCTCGATCACGACGAGTTAGTGAGCGCCGGAACGCTCGGTCTCATGGCCGCCATGAGCGCGTTCGACCCGGAGCGAGGACTCGCCTTCAGCACGTTCGCAGTGCCGCGGATCCGTGGCGCGATCCTCGACGAGTTGCGCCGGCAGGACCACGTGCCAAGGTCCGTGCGCCGCAAGACACGCGACATCCAAGCCGCCAGTTCCGCCGTCGCCGCCCGCGTCGGCCGCGCACCCGAAGATTTCGAAGTCGCGCAAGCGCTCGGCGTGGACGTTCAAACGCTGTGGAAGTGGGAGTCCGACGTCGAAGGCGCGATCCGCGTCCCGATCGACCGCCCCGCCAACGAGCGCGGTGAGACTCAGTCGTCACTGCTCGACCTCCTCCACACGGACCCGAACGACGCCGTCGACGAGCAACTGGGGAGGGAGCAGGAAGTCGCGATCCTGCGCGAGGCGATCATGCGCCTGAAGGAGCAGGAGAGAACGGTGCTGGCGCTGTACTACTTCGAGGAGCTCAAGCTCCACGAGATCGCGGAAATCCTCGGACTCACCGAGTCGAGAGTGTCGCAGGTGCGATCGAAGGCGTTGGCGAGACTTCGCGAACAGGTGGGGATGTCGTTGGCATCCTAGCTCTCTGGTCACGAGTGGGGAAGCAACCGGTGACCGGTGACCGCTCTACACCACGTTGTACTCCCCCACCACGCCGCCCGTCGAAAACCGCGCGATTCGAAGTGGATCGATGTCGATCGTCGTCGCGCGGCCGTCGAGAATCTCTTCCGCCATCAGCATTCCGGCCGCGGGGCCGTGCATGAGGCCGTGGCCGCTGAACCCGGCGCACACGTATAGGCCTTCGATCTCCGGCAGCGCGCCGAGAATCGGTTGGTCGTCGGGCGTGACCTCGTAGAGGCCGGCCCACTCCGCGGCGATTTCCGCGTCGGCGAGGAGCGGCATCCGTTCGATCGCGCGCTGGACGTGCTCGAGCCTCCACTCCTCGTCCACCCGAGTATCGAAGCCGGGCGTCTCGTCGCGATTCGACATGCCGGTGAGAATTCCGTCTCCTTCGCGATGGAAATAGAGCGCGCGCGAGAAGTCGATGACGAATGGGAAATCGGCGCGCAGACGGGGAATGGCGCTCGTGACGGCGATCTGTCTCCGCACGGGCTGAATCGGAAGATCCACGCCGGCCAGCGCGCCGACATCAGCCGACCACGGACCAGCGGCGATCACGACGCGCGGTGTGGCGATCGTCCCTTGCGGCGTCTCGACCCATTGCGCTCGACCACGCGAAATGCCGATCGCCGTGGCGGGCGCGTTCGTCTCGAGCTTCGCGCCGAGTCGGCGCGCTTGCGTGACGTAGCCCTGCAGGAGTCCGTGCGGGTCCACCAAGCCGTCCAACGCGCACCAGGAGCCGCCGACGATCCCGGTGAGATCGATCTCCGGCGCCAGAGCGGCGATTTCACCGCGATCGACTAGCCGGCTCGGCACGCCGAGCCGGTTCTGGAGCTCGACGTTCGCGCGAAACTGGGCGAGATCGGCCTCGTTATCGAGCAAGAAGAGGTAACCGCAACGGCGCAGCCCGACCGCCTGGCCCATCTCGTCCGAAAAGCGCTCCATCGTCGAGATGCTCGCCTTCGACAGCTCTACGTTTACCGCGGTCGCGAACTGATGGCGGACGCCGCCCGCGTTGAGGCCGGTGGAGCCGAGCCCGAACATCTCGGCGCGCTCGAGGACGACGACGTTCGTGCAGCCGCGACGGGCAAGGTGATAGGCGATGCTCGCGCCCATGATGCCGCCGCCGACGATCACGGCGTCCGCCGTGCGTTTTGATGAGGACATGGAACGAAAGGTTACGCGGGGATCATCGAGGGGGTGCCCGGCAACTTACTCCACGTCGGCAAGGAATTCCCTCGGCGGATTTCGTAGCCGGCGCGCGCGCCGACTGGTAACGCGTTGATTAGAAAGGTCATATCGAACCGCTCAATCCCGGCGCAAAACGGCACCGGGATTGCCTTTGAACAGAGCGCCCCCTCCCTCCCGCCCGATCATGTCGACGGCAGTCGCGTATTCGTCTCCATTTCCAATCGACTCTCTCGCCGAAGCGCTCCACGTCGAGCGCCGGCTTCTCGACGAGCTGAGTGGCGTCGTGCGCCGCCAGCGCGCCGCTGTCGCCACCGACGACATGGACGCGGTCAGCGACTGCGTGTTCGCCACGCATCGCATGCTCGTCACCCTCCGCGAGGCGCGCTCGCACCGGAGTTCCATCGGCGCGCTGATCGGACTGCCGGGAGGCGCCGATTCCGGCGGCGGCACCGATTCGCTCGAGCGGGCGCTGGGAACCCGGATGACGCCCGCGATTCGGGCGGCCCGCGACGAATTGCATGCTGCGGCGCGCGCGCTGGCCCGCGAGCTGGCCGCGTCGCGAAGCCTCGCTGCATCAAGCTGAGCGCTGATCCGCGGCCCGGCGCGTCTTGAGCGTCGGGACGCGGAGCTCGACAAGCCCTTCCCGCCGATCGACGCTCCCGCCCAGCAATGCCGAAAGGCGTTCGGCGTAGGGCGCGCGCGATGGCGTCGGGATTTCGCTGACAGCCTGAGGCCCGACGCGGAATTCGATCCGCACCCATCGGTCGTCGGATTCGATCGTGGCGTGGACCGAGGCGCGGACCGTCTTCGCGAGGCGTTTTGCGTCGGCCAGGATCAGCACGAGCGTTCGAACGAGCGCCCACCGCTCGGCGCGCACCGGCTCGACGAAGCGCGTTGGCGTGATCGTGAACGGCGTGTCGCGCAGGTCGTGTAGGAACGTGTGGACCGCGAGGACATCGGCGAGCACGTCATCCACGATGAGCGGCTCTTCGCCGAAGGCGGCGCGAGGTAGCAGCCGGACCGCCCGGGAGCAGTCCTCGAGGCGTGTCAGTTCCGTGGCCAGAGTCGCGAAGGCCGGGTCGTTTGGCGGGAGGTCGCCAAGGCGTGTCAGCTCGAGAAGAGCCGACAATGACCCGATTCGGTTGTTCAATGCGTGATGAATACCGTGGCACACTTGATCCACCAGCAACAGCCATTCGTCGGCTCCGTCTCCGCCCGCCGTCGAGCACGGTCGGCGGAGAGGCGGCGTCGAGCATGGAATCCGGATCCTGCGCGCTCGCTTGCGTCATTTTGGGCTCATTGAATCGGAAAGCGCGGAGCGCGAGCGGGTGAGCGGTGGAGGCGCGCGGAAACCTAATGCGGAGATTGAGGTTTGGGCGCGAATCGCAGGCGTGGGAACGTGAGGACGGCGAAGTTGGTTGATTGGATCGATGGGGCCGGCGATACTCCTTCGCGACCCTTGCCTACTCTGGTCCGGGAAGACCCTTGATAGTGCTCGAAGCGTTCCTGATCGCCAGCGTGGTCGGCTCGACAGCGGCTCGTCAAGCACCGGTTGCGATCGATTCCGCGATCGCGGTGTCGGTGTCCGGGGAACCCGCACGGGCGGACACGGGCCTTCTGCGTTTCATGCGCATTCCGATCGATACGCCGCCCCCACGAACCAGACCTCGCGCCATTCAGATCAGCGACTGGTACTCGCGGCGGCTCACGATCCATCGTTATACGGCGTACGCCACGATCCCGGTATTCGCGGCGCAGTGGATCGCGGGCAACCAGCTGCTTCAGGAAAGCCGCGCCGCGCCGGAATGGGCGAAGGTTACGCACCGCGCCGGCGCGACGGCGCTCGCCGGGATGTTCACGGTGAATACGGTCACCGGCCTGTGGAATTGGTGGGATTCGAGGGCGCTATCTCAGCACCGCGCTCTTCGCACGGTCCACGCATTTACAATGATCGCGTGCGATGCCGCGTTCTCGTACACGGGGGCGAAGCTCTCCAACGACGCCGAAACCAGCAACTCGGCGCGTCACCTGCATCACCAGGTGGCGCTAATTTCGATGGGCGTTACGGTGCTGAGCGGAACGGCAATGAAGATTTGGAACAAATAATCAATTCGAGATGATCGTCCCTGAATTCGTCGTGCATCTGCTGAAGCCGTGGAACCATTTCTACAGTCACTCCAAGATGGCCGAAACGGTCGTTCAATCGCTGCACATCGGCGGCGTCCTGATGGCCGGCGGTCTCGCCATCGCGGCTGACCGTGGGACGTTGCGCGCGCTGCGGGCACCTGCACCCGATCGTGCGTTTCCCATGCGTGAACTCGCGGCGGTCCACCGATGGGTGCTCACGGGTCTCACCATTGTCGTGATCAGCGGACTCGGCATGCTCGCGGCCGATATCGAGACCTTCTTCGGATCGTGGATTTATTGGACCAAGATGGCGCTGTTCGTCGTATTACTTGTGAACGGATTGGTGATCGTACGCACGGAGGCGGAGCTCCGTGCCGACCCGCACGAACAGTCACCGCATTGGGCTCGCTTGCGTCTCCGCGCGCTCACCAGCATCGGTTTGTGGTTCACGATCACGGTGCTCGGTGTATCACTGGTCAATCTGACTTGAGTCTGTAGCTGATGTCTTCACGTACGAACGATCCCTGCCTCGACGCCAACGCCGGCGACGACCCGTGCGCCGGCTGCTCGGCCATTCCGCGTCGTGACTTCTTGCGCGACGCCGGCCTCCTCGCGGCAAGTGTTCTGGTCGCTCTCGGCGCCGCGCCGTCGCGCGCGTTCGCCACGCCCATCGATTTCATCTCGGCGACGCGCGGCGGGCGTGAAGACAAGACCTATCCGATTCCCGCGCAGGACGGCGTGCAGGTCGACAAAGACGCCGAGGTGATGCTGACGCGCTGGCAGGGAAAAGTCTACGCGTTCGCGCTGGCGTGTCCGCACCAGAACACGGCGCTCCACTGGCAGGACAAGGATCAGCAGTTCGAGTGCCCCAAGCATCACTCGCGCTTCGACATGCAGGGCATCTACATCAAGGACAGCGGCCGCGCGACGCGCGGGCTCGACCGGCTCGCCATCCGCAAGGACGCGAACAACGTCGTGGTCAACCTCGACAAAGCTTATCAGCAGGACGACGACGAAGCCGAGTGGAAGACGGCGTTCGTGTCTCTCACCTGAGCGCGTGAAGCTGAACGGGACCTGACAAATGTCCTGCATCGACTGCTTCAATCGACGACAGTTCCTCAGCCGCGCCGCGGTGGCGGCGGCCGCGCTCGTCGCCGTGGACTGCGGCGATGGTCAAATCGGCCCGCCCTCGCACGGCGGAGCGGGCGGCGATCCGAATGCTCCCGTCGGTGGTCCGATCACGATCACGATCTCGCAGTTCCCCGGCTTGGCAACGGTCGGCAAGATCGTCGACATCGGTCACGAGCGCGCGGTGGTGCGAACGGGCGACGCGACCTTTCTCGGGTTGTCGCGCATCTGCACGCACGAGCAGTGCGACGCGGACGTCGTGAATAACTTGTTCGACTGTCCGTGCCACGGATCACTCTTCTCAGCGAGCGGCGCCGTGATCCGCGGGCCGGCGACCGAGCCGTTGCTCCAGTTGAACACGGCCTTCGATCCGGCCGCGGGCACGCTGACCGTCGAGTAGCGCCGTAACGTTTTCGGCGTTTGAACCCGCCGCCATTTTGCAGTAAGTTGGCGAATGCTTCTCGGCGTCGCCGGCATGGTCGGCACGGGCAAGACAACGCTCTCTCGCGCGCTCGCCGCGCGCTTCGGTCTGCAGATGGCCCTCGAGAGCGTCGACGCGGAGAACCCGTGGCTGGAGAGCTTCTACGCCGGCGAAGAGGAGATGCACACGTACGCGATGCATCTCCAGCTTCACTTCCTCGCGACGCGCTTCGCCTCAATGCGACGCATGCGCGGCCTCGGCGGCAGTTGGGTCCTCGACCGCACCTGGTACGAGGACGCCGAGATCTTCGCGCGCGGTCTGTTCGAGCAGGGATACATGACGTCCGACGAGTGGACGCTCTATCGGCGGCTCTACGCCGAGCTGCTCCATTCGCCCGCCGCGCGCCCGCCGCGCTTGCTGATCTATCTCCAGGGACCGCTCGACGTCATCACCGACCGCATCGCCATGCGCGGACGCCCGAGCGAAAAGGAAGTGGCGCCGGAGTATTGGCGTTCACTCCACGAGCGATACGAGCGCTGGATCGCGCACTTTCGGCACTGTCCCGTGCTGTTCATAGACGTGCGTGAATACGATCTCGTCGCCGACGCCTCGGCGGTGGACGAGATCTCGGCGCGCGTGCGACAGCAGTTGGAGGGGGAGCTGCCGCAGACGGAGTTGTGGCCGGCGGTGTCGCGCCGCGTCGCGTTCGCGTGAACGCGGGAGGGCCCGATGGGACTTCTGTCGAAGATTCTCCTCTTTCCCGTTGCCGGCCCCATCGCCGGCATTCGCTGGTCACTCGGTAAGGTCCAGACGGTCGTCGAGGAGGAGCTCACCGACGACACGCCGGTGAAGCAGGAGCTGATGGAGCTCCAGTTGCGCCTGGAGCTCGGCGACATCGATGATGCCGAGTATGTGCGCCGCGAGGCCGAGTTGATGACGCGATTGCGAGAGGTGCGCGCGTGGCGCGAGCGCTTGGGTAAGGGAACGAGCGGCGGTCCGGTCCGCGTGCCGCGCGAAGACCGAGACGACCAAACGGAGTGAGCGCGCTCGACTCGCTGCTCGACAACCTCCCTGCAATCGTGCTCGTCGCCGGGAAAGGCGGCGTCGGCAAGACGACATTCGCGGTCGGACTCGGCGCCGCGTTCGCGCGGCGCGGCGAGAAGACGCTCGTCGTCTCCACCGATCCGGCGGCCGCTCTGGGCGACGTCATCGGCGCGCCTGTCGGCGGCGCGGCCCGGCCCGTGCGCGGCGCACCCCGGCTTCAGGCTCGCCAACTCGATGCCGCGGAACTGCGCCGAGAATTCCTGACGCGGTGGCGCGGGGTGATCACGGAGATCGTCGACCGCGGCACCTATCTCGCCCGCGCGGAGATCGACGGCTTGGTGGACGCGGCGCTCCCCGGTGCCGACGAGATTTTCGCGCTGCTCGCCCTCGCCGACGTGATCGCCGCGTCTCCCGCGGACCGGCCGGCGCGAGTCGTCGTCGACACCGCGCCGACGGGACACACGCTTCGCCTGCTCGCGCTGCCGGACACCTTTCGCGCGCTTCTCGACGTACTGGAGTCGATGCAGGACAAGCACCGTTTCGTCGTGAGCGCTTTGACCCACCGATACAAGCGCGACGCGGCGGACGCGTTCCTCGACGAGATGCGATCGCGCGTCGGCGAGTTGAAGCGCGTGCTCTCCGACCACACGTCGTTGGCGGCCGTCGTCATCGCGCGGGCCGAGCCGGTCGTGGCGCTCGAGACGGAGCGCTACGTCGACGCCCTTCGCGCGCTCGGCGTCGCGGTCGCCGCTCTGGTGGTGAACGCCGCGCCGAAACACGACGACGACCCACGGAAGGCATTCCGCTCGATCGACGCGTCGATTCCGCGATGGATCGTCCCGCGGCGCTCGGCGCCCCCGCGGGGGATCGGCGAGGTCTCGGCGGCGATCGACGCGTCCACGACGACGCCGGCGCGGCAGCCACCGCCTCTCCGAAAGCCGGCCGCGCGAGTGCCGCGGCCGACGCGCGGCGTGGAGCTCGACGGCCTCGTGCGGCCGCTGACGATCGTCGGCGGCAAGGGCGGCGTCGGGAAGACCACTGTGTCCTGCGCGTTGGCCATCGCTGCGGCCGACGCGGGCGACGAACCCGTTCTCATCGTATCGACCGATCCGGCGGCGTCCATCGCCGACGCCCTTGGCGATGCCGATCAAGCGGCGTGGAGTGTCGAGCGGCGCGTGAGCGGCGTCCCGCGGCTCACCGCGCTCCAACTCGACGCGGCGGCGGCGTTTGCATCGGCGCGAGACCGGTATCAGACGCAGATCGATGCGATGTTCGGCGCGGTCGTGGCGCGCGGCGCGGACGTCGCTCGCGATCGCGCGGTGATGCGCGACCTCCTCGCGCTCGCGCCGCCCGGCGTCGACGAGCTGTTCGCGCTCTCCGTCCTCGGTGACGAGCTGGCCGCCGGGCGATTCGCGCGCATCGTCGTCGACCCCGCGCCGACGGGCCACTTGCTCCGATTGCTCGAGATGCCCGCGATCGCGCTCGATTGGAGTCATCGTTTGATGCGCCTGATGCTCGACTATCGCGACGTCGTCGGGCTCGGCGACGCGGCGGCCGAGCTCCTCGAATTCGCGAAGCGAACGCGGGCGCTCGACGGCTTGCTGCGCGATCGCGAACGCGCGGGCGTGATGCTCGTCACGCTCGACGAGCCGGTGGTGCGCGCGCAGACGCGCCGGCTCGCCCGCGCGGTGCGCCAACGCGATTGTGACGTGATCGCGCTCGTCTGGAATCGAAGCAAGCGCGCGGTCGACCCTCTTCCTCAGTTCGTGGCCGCGCGCCAAGTTTGCGCCACAGAGACGCGCCCGCCGCCGGTCGGCGTCGCGGCGCTGCGGAGATGGTCGCGCTCCTGGCGCGAGGTGCGTTCTACGGCTTGAGTGTTTTCGAATGGCCTCCACGACACACGTCTGCTACGTCTACGGCATCGTCCCCTCGGCGATCGACCTCGCGTCGGCGCCTCCCCCGCTGGGCGTGGACGACGCGCGCGTCGCACTCGAACCGTGCGAAGACGTCGCGGCGTTGACGTCGGCGGTGGACGGCGACGTGTACGCTCCGGCGTCGTTGGAGCGGAGCACGGCCGACGTCGAGTGGATGAGCCCGCGCGCTGTCGCTCACGACCGCGTTCTGACGTGGGCCAGCGACCGCGGCGGCGGCGCCGTCGTCCCGCTGCCGATGTTCTCGCTGTTCACGGGGCCGGACGCCGTCCTGCGCATGTTGCGCGAGCGATCGCCGCAGCTGGCCGAGGCGCTCCAGCGAGTCGCGCGGGGACGCGAGTACGCGTTGCGAGTCTACCGCGTCGACGCCGAATTGATGGAATCGATGACCGCGTTCAGTCCTCACCTCGCCGATCTCGCGAGCAAGGCAGCCGCGGCGACGCCGGGGCAGCGCTATCTGCTCGAGCGTAAACTCGAGGACGCGAAGCGCGCGGAAATGCGCGGAGTGACGTTGGAGATTGCCGACGCCATCGTCGGCGCTCTCGCGGTCCACACCATCGATAGAGTCAAATCGCCGATCCCACGCGTCACCGACGCGGCTGGACGGGGACCGATGGTTCTCAACGCCGCGTTCCTCGTCGCGCCCGATCGTTTAATCGCGTTTCAACAGACACTGACGTCGCTCGTCGAGCAGCATGGGGCGCGCGGCTTTCGCTTCGACTTCACCGGCCCGTGGCCGCCCTATCATTTCGCCGGCGGCGACGGCGGGGAGGGGGAGTTCGGGTCGGTGCCAACGCATGACCAGCGAAGATGATGAAATCGACAAAGGCCACCTGGTACTCGGTGATTTGCTCAACCACGTGCTCGACAAGGGTCTCGTGATCGGCGGCACCGTGACGATCTCGGTGGCGGACATCGACCTGTTGTTGGTCGATCTCCGCGTGTTGCTCACGTCTGTCGAAACGGTCACACGCCGCGGCATCGAACGAAATGGTCCCGCATTGACGCCGATCGCGAACCCACGATGAAGACGCACCTCTACTGCGTCCTTCCGCAGGACGAGCGGGAGTTGCCGGACGGCCTGAGCGGCGTCGCCGGCGCCCGCGTGCGAGCCATTCCGGTGGACGGCGTCGTCGCCTGGGTGAGCGACGTGGAACGCGACGTCCCGGTTTCTGTCGAGGGTGTTCGCGCTCACGACGCGGTCGTCGAGGCGGCGCTCGAGATGGGGTCGACGCCGGTGCCGGCGCGGTTTGGACAGCGGTTCGCCGACGATGCCGCGTGCCGCGACGCTCTGTCGAGTCGAGCGGCATCGGTCGAGCGGCTCGTGACGACGGTCCAGGGCTTCGTCGAGATGACGCTCGTGCTCACGCCGTCCACGCGGCGCATGCTCCGCGATCTCCAGCCGGTGCTTCCCGAGATGTTCGACCTCGACTCCTCGGGCACGGGCCGCCGCTACCTCGAGGCGCTCCGGGCGCGAGAAGACGCGACGGGCGCGGTTCGATCGGCTCTTGACGAGCTCGCCGCCCAACTCGATGCGGCAACACAGGATTGGGTTGTACGCTCCGCCTCCCACGATCAGGTCACCCGGCTGCCGCTCCGCACCATCTCCCACCTGATCGCGCGCGCCTCGATTCGCCAGTACCGGCGCGCGTTGCGTGCGGTGAAGGCCGACGGCGAATTCCGCTTCCTCCTCATCGGGCCGCGCGCGCCGTACAGTTTCTGCTCCCTCACGGGGGAACCCGTGGGCACGCACGGCATGAAACTGGCGGACTGAGCATGACCAAATCAGGGTCGGCGCCCGTTTCTCCGAGCGGAGAGGCGGCGATGGTCGGTGAGCAGCTCGCGGTGGAACTAACAGCCGTCGCTAGAGCGCTCCCGGAGCGGATAAACGCCGACCCCGAGCGAGTTGAGCAAGGACTTGCGCGACTTGTCTTGACCGTGATAGAACTGCTGCGCGAAGTGCTCGAGCATCAGGCCGTTCGACGCATGGACGGCGGGACGCTGAGCGAGGAGCAAGTGGAACAGCTCGGAATGGCGCTGCTCAAACTGAATCACCGGATGGACGAGCTGAAAGGCATCTTCGGATTGACGGACGAAGATCTGAACATCGATCTCGGGCCGTTGGGCCGGCTGCGGTAACCGCGGTGCGAACTCCTAATTCACGGCGACTGAATGCCAGAGCTCGTTAGTCCCTCGAGATCGCACGGCCTGGTCGACATCCTCGATCGGGTACTCGACAAGGGGCTCGTCATCGCGGGCGACATCAAGATCAATCTCGCGAACGTCGAACTGCTGACGATTCAGGTGCGCCTGCTCGTCTGTTCGATCGACAAAGCGGAACAGATCGGTTTGAACTGGTGGCGCCGCGACCCGCACCTGACGATTCAGTCGGGCGCTGCGCCGGAGATCGAAGCTCGCCTTACGCGGATCGAAGAACAGTTGACGCGCCTCGCTCAGTCGTCGGGCGTTCAGCCCGTGCAGTCGAAGTCGCCGAAGCGATCATAAGGAACCGCGGAACTTCAGGTAGGTCGGCACTCTACCATCGAGGTAAGGACCACCATGGCCGTCGAACGCACCCCGAGCGGCAGTTCTCTCATCGATGTACTGGATCGCGTACTGGACAAGGGCATCGTCATCGACGCCTGGGTGCGAGTTTCGCTGGTTGGAATCGATCTTGTTACTGTCGAGGCGCGCATCGTGGTAGCCTCGATCGACACGTACCTGAAGTACTCGGAAGCGGTTGGAATCACGACGCCGGTGTCGCGACCCCGAGAGATCAGCGCCGGCGACGAGTTGGAGCGGGTCCGAAGCGAAAACGTCGAGCTCCGCCGCCAACTCGCAGAAAGGACCAAATAACTCGTCGGAGAAGGTCTTAAGATGGCTGTTCTCGGAGACCGCGACCTCGCCGGTCTCCTCTCATCGATCGCCGAGGCGCCTGACTTTCCGTCGGCGACCTCGCACCTCCTTGCGCAACTCGTGGAACTCACGAGGGCGCGACGGGCGGTCATGCTCAAGATCGATGCGGCACAGCACAGCCTGGTTGTCGTCGCCGCGAACGGCTTCGAATCAGCCGCACCCGCCTTCAGCATCTCGCTCGGCGACCTCTCCAGCCCGCTCGTCATCTGCGCGCTGAGCCTGCTTCCGATTCGAGGCGAATCAGAACTCGGATCACGGGCCCTCGAAGAAATGGTACCGTGGGTCGCGGTGCCGATGTCTCAGCCCCTCCAGCGCGGCTCGCTCGAAGTGATGAAGCAGGAGCGCGCGGCGGAGCTGGTTTCGTCGCGCTCGGTGACCATGCTGTCTCCGTTTGCCCATCGCGTCGCGACTTCTCCCGCCGGCGTCGTCATACTCTCGGGGGATATCGACGGCGCCGCCGCCGACTCGGCGATCCAGTTGATCGCGCTGGCGAGCCCGATCGTCGCGCGTCTCGCGTCGCTCCACGAGTCGAACGAATTGGCCGGGCGACTCACGCAGCACCGCGAGCGGCTCACGCTCGTCGTCGATTCGCTGCCGGATCCTGTCGTCATCACCAACGCGTCGAACGACATCATCGTTCAGAACCATCGCGCCGAACGCCTGCTCCAGGCGCGCGACAACGATTCCGTCGGACGACGCCGCGCGGTCGAGCTCAACAACCTCCTGCTCACGGCGTTCCTCTCCAAGGCGGCGATGAGCGGCGGCGTCCAACACGGCCCGCGAGAGTTGAACCTCGTCGATCCCGACGAAGGAAACGACCTCCTGTTCGAGGTCCTCGCGCATCCGCTCGGCGAACGTACCGGCCCGGAGGATTCAGTCCTTTCCGTGCTGCGCGACGTCACCGATTTGCGCCGCGCGGCGAATGAGCTCGAACGTCAGGTGCAGCGCGTCCGGCAGGCGGAGATCGGCGTGCGCGGCGAACGCGATCGGCTGAATCTCGTCCTCGAGAACGTCGCCGATCCGATCCTCGTCACCGACGAACGGTCGAACATCATCCTGATGAACGACCAGGCCGAGGTGCTGTTCCAGGTGAGCGAGGCGGAGCCCCGCACTCGCCGCGAGCTCGCGAACGTCCGCGGCAACGACACGAAGTTCACGTCGTTCATCTCCGAGTTCGCGATGCTCGACGAGGATTCGCGCCGCGAGCGGATGACTCTCGTCTACCCTCGCTCGGGGACGAACCTCCCGGTCGAGGTCGTGTCCGGCAAGGTCAAGAACGAACGCGGCGAACCGATCGCCGTCGTGTCGGTTCTGCACGATCTCACCAAGCAGGTCGAGAACGAGCGACTCTACGACGCGCTGAAAAAGCTCAACAGCGAGCTGGAACGCCGCATCCGCGAGGCGACAGCCGATCTCGCCGAGCAGAACTCGCGCTTGCAGTGGCAGTCGCAGGAGGTCGAGCGCGCCAACAAGCTCAAGTCGGAATTCCTGGCCAGCATGTCGCACGAGCTGCGCACGCCGATCAACGCGCTGATCGGGTACAGCGCGCTTCTACTCGACGGCGTACTGGGCGACGTGAACTCGCGTCAGCGTGACGCGCTCCTGCGCGGCCGTTCCGCCGCGGAGCACCTGTTGGCGCTGATCAACGACATTCTCGATCTCGCCAAGATCGAGGCGGGCAAAATGCCGCTCCGCCTCGAAGACGTGTCGCTGCGCGAAGTCACCCTCGAGGTCACGCAGCAGGTCGAGCCGATCGTCCGGAAGAAGCAGCTCCAGTTCACGATCGACATCGCGCCGGACTGCCCGCCGATCAACTCGGATCGGACGAAGGTGAAACAAATTCTTCTGAATCTCCTGTCGAACGCCGTCAAGTTCACCAACCGAGGCGGCGTCACGGTCGAGGCGCATCGAGCGGTCGACGGCGTGCGCATCGACGTGATCGACACGGGCATCGGCATCCGCGCGTCGGACCTCCAGGCCATTTGGGAGGACTTCCGCCAGGTCGACCAGTCGCGCACCCGTGAATTCGGCGGCACGGGACTCGGCCTCAGCATCACCCGGAAGCTCCTGGACCGGCTCGGCGGCTCGGTGGACGTCCGCAGCACCTACGGCGAGGGGAGCACCTTCTCCGTCTACCTGCCACTGCGAATACCGGCCGCGACCGCGTCAGAGTATTCGGTGATCGAGGTGTCAGGATAGAGAGGGACGAGTACGGAGGCGGCGGTGCGAAGAGGCGGAACGAGTGCGGTGGCGGGGTGCGGGGACCTGGAACGAGTGCGGCGGGCGGGGTGCGGAGAATCGGAAACCCGCGGTGCTGGACTTGGTCTCCGCTCGTGATCGCTTCGACGCCGCACCCCGCCCCCCTTTTTCGTTCCAGGTCTCCGCACTGCCGCCGCACTCCTCCCAGCGCTCCCCCTCCAGGCCCCACCCGCCGTGAACCGGCTAGTAACATCGGGGTACTCAATACCGTCCATAGTGTGAACCTGCTCCGGAGATAGTGCCCATGTTCGGCTCGACAACCGCGGCGCGTTGGGTGAGTCCCTCCATGCGCTGGACCGTCATCGGCGTTGCGCTCGCCGCATGCGCGGCGTGTTCCGATAAAGAATCGACGTCGCGTGCCGCGGCGGATTCGTCGCTTTCGCGCGACCTGGCGCTCGCTAACGCCCAAACGTCCGCTGCGCCGCAATTGCAGGATACGGCCACGGCGCCCGCACCGGCTCCGGCGAGCCACGCTCAGCGCGAAGATCGGCCGGCGCCTGTTCGCACCCACACGGCGCGACGACCGCAGGTCGAACAGCCGCCACAGCAATCGCGCGCTGCTCCGCCGGCGGTGCAGCCGACGCCGGTGATGCCCGCGCCGGCGCCCGCAACGCTTCCGGCAGCGACACCCGCGCCGGCGCGCGGTGAGATCGGCTCGGGCTCGACGTTCGCGCTCACCAACGGATCGAAGGTGTGTACGTCGAACGTGCCAGGCGACAAGATCGTCGCGACGCTCAACGAGTCGGTCACCGGCTCGAACGGCGCGGTGATTCCGTCAGGCTCGACGGTCGTGCTCGAAGTGGCGTCCGTAACGCCCGGCGAGAACGGCAGCGACCCGAAGATCGCGCTCCGTGTGAAGAGCGTCGTCGTGAACGACAAGACGTATTCGGTTTCCGGCGACGTCACGCCACTGGCGCCGCTCGACAAGACGAAGATCGCCGACGGCGGAACGGACAAGACGAAGGTCGTCGGCGGCGCCATCGCCGGCGCGATCCTCGGCCAGATGATCGGCCACAACACGAAGGGCACGCTTATCGGTGCAGCCGCCGGTGCGGCCACCGGTGCGGCGGTCGGGCACAACGGCGAACAGTGGGCAGCATGTCTGCCGGCCGGCGCCCCGCTGCGACTCACGCTGTCGTCGCCAATCGTCATGTAACGTCGGATTTGGCTTGCCGCCGACGGCCGACGGGACTCGGCTGACGGCACTCGGCTAACAGCGAACGGCTCGGCTGACGGTGGTCAGCCGGGCCGTTTTGCTCTTTCGCTGTTTCGGCCGGGCGAGAGCTGGTCTCGAGTCTGATGTCCGGACTCCGTCCTCCGACTTCGAGCCCAAGATCGGGGCTCGGACGGCGGAACAGGCCGCAGAATGGCCGCGATCCGTCGTAGCTTTCCGCTGTCAGCCGCGAGCCGAGTCAGTTGACCAAAGCCCCTCCGTTCCCCGTCGAGCTCCATCCCCTCGTTCGCGCCTGGTTCGAGGAAACCCTCGGCGCGCCGAGCGCCCCACAGCGCGAGGGCTGGCCGGCGATCGCGAGCGGGGCGCACACGCTCATCCTGGCGCCCACCGGCACCGGCAAGACGCTCACAGCGTTTCTCTGGGAGCTGAACCAGCTGATCGTCGACGGCGCGGCGAACCCGCTTCCGAACGCGGTGCAGATCCTCTACGTCTCGCCGCTGAAGGCCCTGAACAACGACATCCAGCGAAACCTCGAGCGGCCCCTCGCCGAGTTGCGCGAGCGGTTCGAGGCGGCGGGCGAGGCCTTCCCGGAGATCCGCGTCGCCGTGCGCACCGGCGACACGCCGCAGTCGGCGCGGGCGCGGATGCTTCGAAAGTCGCCGCACATCCTCATTACGACCCCCGAGTCGCTCCACATCATGCTGACGACCGTTCGCGGGCGCGGGATGTTCAGCGGCGTGCGGGCGGTGATCGTGGACGAGATCCACGCCATCGCCGGGAGCAAGCGCGGCGCGCACCTCGCGCTGACACTCGAGCGGTTGGATCGCCTCTGCGACGACTCGCCTCAGCGAATCGGCCTGTCGGCGACGCAGCGCCCGCTCGACGAGATCGCGCGCTTTCTCGTCGGCCAGGATACGAGCCGCGGCGCCGATCCGACGACGCGTCCGTGCACCATCGTCGACTGCGGGCTGGTCAAGCGAATCGAGTTGAACGTCGAGTCGCCCGTCGAAGATCTCGCGCACGTTGGCGGAACGATCTGGACGTCGGTCACGCCGCTCGTGCTTCGCCACATGACCGACGCGCGCACGACGCTCATCTTCGTCAACAACCGCGCGCAGGCCGAGAAGATGGCGGCGCGGATCAACGCGCTGGCCGGTGAGGAAGTCGCGCTTCCATATCATGGATCGCTGTCCCGCGAGCGCCGCCTCATTCTCGAGCAGTCCCTGAAGGCGGGCCGACTTCGCGCGCTCGTCAGCACGAGCGCTCTCGAGTTGGGGATCGACATCGGCTCTGTGGATCTCGTGCTCCAGCTCCAGTCGCCGAAGCGCGTGGCCAATGGACTCCAGCGGGTCGGCCGCGCCGGACACACGCTCGACGCCGTCAGCCGCGGTGTGTTCGTTCCGACTTTCCGCGACGACGCGCTCGAGATGCTGGCGATCGTGCGCGCTATGCGGGCCGGCGACGTCGAGCCCACGCGCGTCGTCCAGAACGCGCTCGACGTTCTCGCGCAGGTCATCGTCGCCGCGGTCTCCATCGACGACGACTGGACGAGCGCGGCGCTGTTCGACCTCGTTCGGCGATCCTACCCGTATCACGCGCTGACCCGCTCGGCGTTCGACGAAGTCCTCTCGATGCTTTCCGGGAAGTATCCGGCCGACGTGGCTTCGGAGCTCGACGCGCGGCTGTCGTGGGACCGCATCAACGACTCGCTCACGGCGTCGAGAAGCGCGCGCATGGTGGCCGTGATCTCCGGCGGCACGATTCCCGATCGCGGACTCTACACCGTCAACCTTCCCGACCGCACGCGACTCGGCGAGTTGGACGAAGAATTCGTCCACGAAACGCGCGTCGGCGACGTTTTTCAACTCGGCTCTTCCACGTGGCGCGTGAACACGATCGAGCACGATCGCGTGATCGTGACTCCCGCGCCGGGTGCGCCGGCGCGAATGCCCTTCTGGCACGGTGAATATTCGGCCCGCTCGTCGCACCTCGCGCCGGCGATCGGCGCGCTGCGCCGCGAGCTGGACGCCGCGCGAACTCCGCAGGCCGTCGATGGGATCACGACGCTCTACGGTTGCGACCAGGCGACGGCCCAGTCGCTCGTGGAGTACGTGCACGAGCAGCGCGCCGCGACCGGCGCCGTGCCCGACGAACGCTCGCTCATCGTCGAGCAGTTTCGCGACGAGACGAACTCCGTTCGCGTCGTGATCCACGCGCCGTTCGGCGGCCGAGTGAACGCTCCGTGGGGAATGGCTCTCGCGCATCGCGCGCGCGAGGTCCTCGGGCGCGGCGCCGTCGTCCAGGTGCAGACGACCGACGACGGAGTGATGCTCCGCTTCCCCGATCTGCGCGAATGGGTGCCGCTGTCGCTCGTATCGGAGATGACCGCCGGCGAGGCGGAGCGCCGCATGCTCGACGACGTCGGTTCATCGTCGCTGTTCGGCGCGCGATTCCGCGTCAACGCGGCGCGCGCGCTGCTCCTTCCGCGCGGCACCGCCCGCCGGCGGATGCCGCTCTGGCTCCAGCGACTCAAGGCGCGTGATCTGCTCGACGCGGTGCGAGAGTACCCCTCGTTCCCGATTCTCGTCGAGACCTACCGCGACGTGTTGCAGGACGCGTTCGACATGCCCGCGCTCGCCCGAATGCTCGACGACGTCGCCAGCGGCGCGATCGGGCTGCGCGGCGTGAACACCGACCTGCCGTCGCCGTTCGCGTCGTCGCTCCAGTTCGGATTCGTCATGGACTGGATGTACGCCGACGACACGCCCCACGCCGAGCAGCGCGCCGCGCTGCTCTCTCTCGATCGCGCGCTCCTCGACGAGCTGATGGGCACGGAAGGCGCCGACGCGGAGACCCTCGTCGTGCTCGAGGAGATGCTGGCGCACCGGCGCGGAGTCGCGCCGGGTTCGCGCGCGCGCACGGCCGACGAGCTCGCGATTCTCCTCGACCGCGCCGGCGATCTCTCGCTCGATGAGTTGCGCGAGCGAACCGCCGAGGAGGCGGAGGGTCGACTCGGCGACCCACTCGGCGAGTTGATCGAGCGGGGGCGCATCGTCGAAGTCGACGTGCCCGCCGGGTCGCAGTCGTCCGAGACGCGTTACGTGCTCGCCGAGACCTCGGCGCGCTACGCGGCGGCGTTCGGCGCCGCTTCGCCGATGCGCACCGCGGCACGGCGCGAGATCCTCATCCGATTCATTTCCCTTTCGGGCGTCATCTCGATCGCCGACGTCCTCCGTCGATACGCATTCGATCCGGACTGGGTCGGTGAACGATTCGACGAATGGACGCGCGGCGGGCGCCTCGTCCGTGGAGCGTTTGGCGGCAGCGCGGCGGACCGCTGGTGCTCACGTCGACTGTTGGAACGCGCGCGACGGCGCGAGCTGTCGCAGGCGCGCAAGCAGATCCAGGCGGTCGACCTCGAGCGATTTTCGCGATTCATGTTCCGCTGGCAGCACGTCGCCCCATCCACGCGGCTCGACGGTGACGACGCCACGGTGCACGCCGCCAGGCAACTGTACGGTGTCTCGCGCCCCGCCGAGCTGTGGGAGCGCGAGCTGTTCCCGGCGCGCGTGGGGTCGTACGACGCGAGTGCGATCGCTCGGCTGATCGCCGCCGGAGAGACGGTGTGGGTCGGCGGCGGTGCCCCGACCGCCCAGGACGCGACGCCGATCCTCGCCAACATTCGAATGCTGCGTCGCGGAACCGGGCGCGCGTGGCTGCCCGAGTCGCACCCGCCGATCGGTGAGGCCGCGGCGTCGACGCTCGACGCGATGACGCGAATGGGCGCGGTGTTTTTCGACGAATTGCTGGCAGAGACCTCATTCTCTTCGCGAAAGCTGAGAGACGCGTTGCGAGAGTTGGTCGGCGCCGGTCTGGCGACGAACGACACCATCGACGCGATGCGCGCGGTCGTCAGGTGGCGGCCGCTCGTCTCGCCGCGCGAGCGCTCACGGCCGGACCCCACACGTTGGCTGCCGGCGGACTACTCGCCGTCGGCGAATCGACGCGTCGTGCAGCGACGGCCAAACCTTCGCCGGCTCCCGCGCTGGCAGAGGCCCGACCTTCCGGGTGGCGGCGACACGGACGCTTGGCCGGGCAGGTGGTCGCTGGTCGCGTCGCCACGAGTACTCGGCGCGGCGAACGACGAATCCGCGCTCGGCGAAACCGTCGCTCGTCAGTGGCTCGATCGCTACGGCGTGGTCGCCCGAGAGATCTGGCGTCGCGAGCGGCCCATGATTCCGTGGCGCGCGGTCTATCGTGAGCTGAAACGACTCGAGTTCCGGGGCGACGTCCGCCGCGGGTACTTCGTTCGCGGCCTCTCCGGGGCACAGTTCGCCCTACCCGAGGCGGTAGAAGCGCTACGCGCCGACGAGCCGGGCGACGACGAGGCCGTGGTCATCGCCGCCACTGATCCGGCGAACGTCTTCTCGCTGCCTCTCCCCGGCGACCCATCGCGCGACCCGTTCGTGCGCCCGCGCAGTTCGAGCGCGCTGCTCGTGGCCCTCGGAGGTCGCGTCATTCTGATCGCCGAGCGGCGGGGCTCGCGAGTGGTTGTACGACCCGATACGGAAGAGGCGATCGTTGCACACGCGGCCGAGGCGCTCGTCAAGCACCTGTCGACCCGTCTCCGGCGCGATGTCGTCCTCGAGACGATCGACGGGCAGCCGTCAGCGGCAAGTCCGCACGCGACCGCGTTCGAGAAGGCGGGGTTCAGACGGGGGCGGACTGACATGAGGTACCTTCGGCCGGCCCGCTGAGCGCGGGTGCAGGCGAGGCGCGGGAGAAGGTCTCGACCCCAAGTTCCTGTACCTGAATTAGAATCAGGATCCTGTTGAGATCGTCTTGATCCGCGGCGCCGCGGGTCGTCGAAACGCGGGCCGGTGTCTCAACGTAGTAATCGGGTTCAACACCCAACTCCCCCATGCCTCTCCGCTCGTTGCTCCGCGGCATCGTGGTCGCCGCCGCGCTCTCGCTGCTCGGCCGGGACGCCCTGGCTCAGCGTGCCGACGTAATCCGCGGCCGCGTGATCGCCGCCGACAGCTCGGCGCTCCAGAACGCGGTGGTCACCGCGATCGACACCGCGGCCAAGGTGCCCCACCCGTCCCGAACCGACTCGACGGGCCGCTACTCGATCACCATCGAAAATGGCGGCGGCACATACGTGGTCGCGGTCACGATGCTCGGCCAGGCGCCCCAGCGCCGCACGGTTTCCCGGCGGCCGGACGGCACGATGCCGGAAGTCAATTTCAAGATGTCGCCAGTCGCGGCGCAGCTCGACGCCGTTCGTTCCGTCGGTGAGCGGCCCAAGGCCGCCCGCTCGGACGCCAACGGGGATTTCAGCGTCGGCGGTACGACATCGTATCAGAACGCATCGAACGGTCTCAGCGGCGACGTGACCGGCGATCTCTCGGCGCTCATGGCGACGCTGCCGGGAATTTCGGTGACCCCGAACATCGACGGGTCGCTCAGCATCTCGGCGTTCGGTATCGGCGGCGACCAGAACGGCCTCGTCTTGAACGGAATGAACTTCGGCGCCCAGGTCCCGCGCGACGGATTCCGCGTCGCCGTCGTCTCAGCGTCGTACGACCCGGGACGCGGTGGATTCGCCGGCGTGCAGCAGTCGCTGCGAATGCAGCCGGGCAACAACACGATCACGCGGTCGACGCACGTCACGCTCGACGCGCCGGGCCTGCAGTTTACGTCCCCGGTCGCGTCGAACCTCGGCACAACATACGGGCAGCAGATCGCCAGCGGTTCGGTCGCCGGACCGATCACACCGGACAAGTTCTTCTACTCGACCGCGTACCAGTTCTCGCGTCGCGCCAGCAGCTTGACGAGTCTCGAGTCCGCCAACGACGCGTCGCTCCTCGCGCTGCACATCAACCGCGACTCGGTCCAACGGCTGATGGGTCTCATCGGCGCCACGGGCATTCCGGAGCGCACGTCACGTGTGCCGAACGGCCGCGAGAACACCGAGGGCCGACTCTCGTTCCGGTTCGACTTCGAGCCGAACGTTCCGCCCTCGCAGCCCGGTCAGTTCTTCCAGAATGACGCCACGTTCGACGACTACTACCTGGAGCTGGGCGGCACCGCACGCAACAACGGCGGCGCGATGATCGGCCCCACGTCGATCCCGTCGTCGG
This sequence comes from uncultured Gemmatimonadaceae bacterium, assembly GCA_963757185.1. Taxonomy (GTDB): domain Bacteria; phylum Gemmatimonadota; class Gemmatimonadetes; order Gemmatimonadales; family Gemmatimonadaceae; genus JAQBQB01. Next base: position 159,289 of record CAVWQI010000008.1, on the reverse strand, counting down.
GCGGCGAGACCTCGCATCACGACGGCTGGGCGCAGTTCACTTCGGCGAAGTATCTGCCGCGGAACACGCTCAACGAGACGACGATCAGCGTCGGGGGCGCGGAAGATCGAACGAACCCGTACCTCGATCTTCCCGCGGCCAACATCCTGCTCGAGTCGGGGCTGTCCGACGGCGGCGTCGGCATCTCGAACGTGCGCGTCGGCGGCAGCGCCAGCCCGCACAGCGACAGCAAGACATGGTCGACCGAGCTCCGCAACGCGACGACGTACAACACGTGGGATCGGCACCACTCGGTGGCGCTCACGCTCGACGCCACACTGGACGGATACTCGGTCCAACAGGACGCCGGCTTTGGCACGTTCGCGTTCAATTCTCTCAACGATTTCGCGAACGGCACTCCGACCAGCTTCTCGCGAACGCTCACGTCGCTCCACACCAGCGGTACGGGCATGACGGGCGCGATCGGGCTCGGCGACGTCTTCAATATGAACGCGGCGGGGCCGGGGTTCATCGGCATCGGAACGCCGCCTCCGGGGCGGCCGACGTTCCAATACGGCGTGCGCGTCGAGGGCAACCATTTTGGCTTCCAACCCGCGTACAACGCCAAGGTCGATTCGATCTTCGGCGTCCGCACCGACCACGTGCCCGATGGCGTGCGGGTGATGCCGATGATCGGGTTTACCTGGCCGCTCTTCCCCGTCTTCAAGGTCAACGGCCTTCCGTTCGGTCGTCGTGGAAACATCAGCGGCGGCGTGCGCGAGTATCGCGGCACGCTGTCCACGCGCTCGATCGATTCGTACACGCGACAGACGGGCCTGCCAAGCGCCATTCAACAGCTGTACTGCATCGGCGCGGCGGCCCCGCCGCCGGATTGGGAGGGCTACCAGCACGGCGAGTCGATTCCGACGGATTGCGCCAACGGCACCGCGTCGACGCCGCTCGCCCAGACGACGCCGCCGGTCGCGCTCTTCGCGCCGGACTATTCGCTCTACGACAGTTGGCGTCCGGCGTTCAACGTGAACTACATGCTCAACACTCTCTTTCGGGTCTCCGCCAACGCTACGTGGGCGATCAACCGGAACGTTCCGGGCAACTACGATCTCAACTTCAACCCGGCGACGCGCTTCAGCCTCGCGAGCGAAGGCAATCGGCCCATCTACGTCTCGCCGACGAGCATCGTGCCGGCCACGGGCGCCGAGACGTTCGCCGACTCGCGTGTGTCGTCCGACTTCGCGCACGTGACCGAGGCGAGGTCGGATTTGCGTAGCCAGGTGCGGTCGGTCGGCGTCACGCTGAACTACTCGCCGATCCGAATCTTCTTCACCGGTCCGAACAGCGCGTTCTGGTTCTCGTCGGTGTCGTACACGTACAACGACGCGCGCGAGCAGTATCGCGGCTTTCAGAGCACGGCGGGCGACCCGCGCGAGATCTCGTGGTCGCGCGGCAGCATCGCCAAGCACGTCGTCACCTTCACCTTCAACCGCACGCAGGGGAACCTCGGATCGATCGCGCTGCAGGCGCGGATGCAATCGGGCACGCCGTTCACGCCGATCGTCGCCGGCGACGTCAACGGCGACGGCTATTCCAACGACCGCGCGTTCGTGTTCGCTCCGTCCACGACAGACACTACGGCCGCGAGCATGGCGCAGCTTCTCCGAAACGCGCCGTCATGGGCGCGCACCTGCCTCCAGAAACAGGTCGGCGCCATCGCCGGGCGGAACAGCTGCGTCGGCCCGTGGTCGTTCCCGCTCCTCAACATGACGCTGTCTCCCGACCCATACCGCTTCGGGTTCCGTAATCGCGGCTCGGTCACGCTGCTCTTCACGAACCTGCTGAGCGGGCTCGATCAGGCGCTCCACGGATCGAGCAAGCTGCACGGCTGGGGGCAGTCGGCGTTCGCCGATCCGACGCTCCTCACGGTGCGCGGCTTCGACCCGACGACAAATCGCTTCAATTACACCGTGAATCCGCTTTTCGGCAGCACGACGCAGTTCCGAAATACGTTCCGCTCCCCCTTCGTCATCACGCTCGACGTCAAGCTCGAGGTCGGCCCCGACCGTGAGACGCAGTACCTCGAGTCGTTGCTCCGCCCGCGCGGGTCCGAGGGCGCGGCGCTCACCGTCGACCAAGTCAAGAACCGCATTGCGCGCGGATTCAATCCGATCGACCAGCTCATGCAGCAGAAGGACAGCATCCCCCTGACCAAGGAGCAGGTGGACAGTGTCATGAAGATCTCGCGACGGTACGCGGTCCGGCGCGATTCCATTGCCACGGTGATGGCGCAGTATCTGGTCGCCCGCCACGGCAACTACGGCGGCGAAGAAGTGCGCGACACGTGGCACGCGGCGGGAGTGGCCAGCTACCGGGGTTACCTCGAGGACATTCGCGCCGTCGTGGCGCTTCTGACCCCCGAGCAGCGCGCCGTGGCAGAAACGAAGCCCGCGATGCTCGGCTTCGTGAATCTCGCGCAGATCAAGGAGTCCGACATCCCCGCGGTATTCCGAGGGGCGATGGTGTCGTTGCCCTGAGAGCAACCCCGAGCAGCAGTTTGGGTGACCAACCCAAGTCGAACGGGCTGGTCACCCAAAGTCTTTCTACTCACTGCTCGGGACTAGCGACTGCTCTTCAACGGTGCCCATCTCCGTTCCGGAACGGCGTCGGTGGCGCGTAAAGAATCACCTCGTGCGGCCGCTCTTCTGAATTCGCTTCGACGATCACGGTCGTCCGCACGCGTCCATTCCACGCGCGCGTCAGGACGTTTTCGAGCTCGGTCTCGCGGCACTTGAAGTGACGCGGGCCGTCTTCCGTCTCGAGCACGAAGCCCTCGAAGTCACCGAAGCGGTCGTAGACGATGCCGTCGACCTTTCCGGTAAATCGCAGCTGAATTTCGCTGCCGTGATGCGGAGTCGGCTTCGGCCCGGTGTGTGGCTCCGGGTGCACGCCGCTTCCGTCCGGCGACGGACGAATCCGCGTCGGATCGCCGCCTAGCGCTTTCACGCGATCGCCGATCACGCCGACGTACTTCTCGAAGACCGGATACCACCGGTTCTCGTGTGGAATCGTCTGCTCGATGTACTTCAGAACGGAGTACGTCCGCTCCTCGGGCTCGAGGAGCGTCTGCTTCGTGCGAACCGGTATCTGGATCTGGAACGCGCCAAGTGTGTGACGCGACTCCGGACGCGACGTTGGTTTCGTCGGGACCGGTGTCGGACGCGCGCCTTTCGTTCGCGCACGCGGCTGCGGCACGGGCGGCTCGACCTGCTTCGCCGCGCTCGATGTGATTTGACGGATCACCACCGTGAACGATTGACCCCGACGAACCGTCGGCGGCAAATCGATCGTGAGCAGACCGGCGTAACCCGGACCCGCCCCCGGCGGTACCGGCATCCACGTCGCCCCCTCCGCTCGGCAGGCCAGCGTGTGATCGTCGACGCGCCGCAGCGTCGTCATGCCGTACATCTTCGCCGCGAGATCGAGGATCTCACCGGTGTGCGCGCCGGGCAGATAGATCGTCGCCTCGCCTCCAGCCGGCGTGTTGCCCCAATCGATCATGATCTCGTCGGGCGTCCAGCCCGGCGGCAGGATCTCGTGGGTCGGCTTGATCTCGAACGTGTTCGGAATCCGGTGCGATGCCGCCGTGCCCGGGTTGTCCGACGACACGATCGAGAGATTGCGCTGCGACAGCTTGTCCGACGTCGCCGGATTCTGGCCGTTGGTGATCGGATCGGGATCGAACGCCAGCTCGACGACCATGCACTGGTGAATGCCGCGCACCAGCTGCTGAATGCTCTGCCGCCCCGACGTGAACGGTCCGTCCGACGTCACGTTCACCGGGAAACGAAGCTGGTTCGGCTGATTGATGTCCACCCACACGCCGAAGTACGCGTCTCGCTCATTCCCGCTCGCGTCGTGCTGAATCGTCTGGACGTTCGCGGGATCCTGCTGGATGTCCATGCTCTGGCTGCCCGTGTCGAGGCGCGCGGCCGCGAAGAACGGAATGGTCGTCACTTCACCGGCGACCGTGCCGAGCAGAGGAATCTTCGTCGTGCCGTTCACCGCGCTGCGGTACGTCGTCGACGCGTCGAACGTCGTCGACGTCGTCGAGGCCGGGAACGCGCGGAAGAACGCGCGCACCTGCGTCGCGTCGACCGACAGCGCGCGGTAACGAACGCGCGCCACGGCGAAGTTGAACACCGGCGTGCCGTTCACCTTCTCCGACAGCTCGAGCTTCGAGGTGTCTTCGTCGGTCGAGATCAGGTCGAACGGATGTCCGAACGGCGAGTGCGTGTTGAACGCGCCGATGACGTTCGTGATGAATGAATTCGCCGCGTTGGCGCCGGTCCCCATCGACACTCCCGGCAGACCGGCCAGCGTTTGGCCCGCTTGCAACTGGAAGACGCGTACGTCCGTGCTCAGCCACGAGACGGGACCGTCCACGATGTAGGGATTCGGGTGTGTGATGAGGTCGATCACCGCCGTGCCCGACGTCGAGTGCGTCGTCGCCGTCAGCGAGACCGGAATGTCTTCCGCCGTGAACCCGTTCGTGTTGGCGAACACGACCTGGTACACGAACGTGAATCGCTGCGGCTGCGCGGGCAGCGACGGCAGCTCGGCCACCAGCGCGCTCGGACGAATCGAGAAGCCGACCGGAGTCGGCGACTCGCTGAACGCCGGCGCCCACGTCTGCAACTGCGTCGGCGTCGGATTGGTCGTCGTTATGCCGAGTTCCGCCGGCGTAAACCCGTCGACGGTCACGTAGAACGCGGCGTCGATCACCGCCGGGTTCGAAACCTGGAGCATCGCGTCGATCTCGTCTTTCCCGAACGTGCTGCGATCGGTGATGATCGTGACTTCCTTCGTGAAACGTGCCGTCAGCGCCGCAAGCAGATTTTGGCCGTCCACGACGCCGAGTCCGGTCGCCGCGTCCCAACCCGGGCCCGCTGTGTAGCCGGGGGCGCCTCCGGTCGCGTTACTCGCATTGTCCGCAATGTCGCGAATCACACCGGTGTTGTTGAGCGCATACAGCAGCGGATTCAGGAAGCCGACGCTGCGTCCGAGCCGCGCGTTGCAGAGAGCGACCAGAGCCGCATAGAGCGGAGCGGTCGCGCTCGTTCCGCCGACGCCCGGAAAGCTCGAGCCGTCGACGATGAGATTGTAGCCGCTCGCGGGATCCGCGTTCCCCGCAATGTCGGGGATTCCGCGACCCTGATGGCCGTCGTTCGCCGAGAGCGGAACGCCGGCGCCGATCTGATAGGTCGGGAGCGAGAAGAAGTCGCTGATGCCGCCGCCCGTCGTGCCGAACGACTGCGTCCACGTCGTCTCCGTGAACGACGCGCCGGAGACGTCGCTGATGCGCGTTCCGCCGCACGAGCTCACGAACGGGTCGGACGCCGGATACAGCACGTGCGCCGCGCCGTCGCCCTGCCCGCAGTCCGAGCCGCTGTCGCCGGAAGCGACGAATACGGTGACGCCGAGCGCGGCCGCATCCTGAAACGTCTGGTTCACGGCGTTGATCGCCTGCTGCGTCCACGTGAATCCCTCGATCCCCTCGAACTCGGGCCACCCCCAGCTGATCGAGAGCACCGACGGGTTGTTCGTCGCGTCGTGCACTGCGCTCGTGATGACGTCGACCCATCCCTGCTCGGTCCACGGTGCGAAGTAGACCGCGACGTCGGCGTTCGACGCGACCGACGACGCGACGCAGATGTCGAGCGTCACTTCGCCGTCTTCATTTATGTCGACGCCGGGATTGTTCGTGACGCCGTCCATCCCGACGACGGTCGGCGTCGGCGCGGTGAGTCCGCCGCCGAGACCGCTGAAGAACTGATTCAGATCTCCCTGCGCGAATCCGCCGCCGAACTCGACGAGGCCGATCGTCTGGCCCGCGGCGCCCGGAGTGACCGGATAGTCGTAGAGCGACGCCACCTGCGGCGGCGTGAGCGCCGTGACGTTGAGCGCGGGCCCGAATTCGGTGGGCACGGCGACGGTGCCGACGCGGCCGCTGGCCGGTCCAAACGCCTTCGGCGGCCGCGGAGCGACGCGCGTTCCGGCGCGACGCGCCATCCGGCGATTGTCGAGTCCGAACACGCCTTCGACGACGTTCGCGACGTCCTGCGGCATGCTGACGGTGCCTTCGCGCCCGCGATACTCCTCCGTCGGCGATTCATAGCGGCCGAGGTCGACGCCGAACGCGTTGTTCATCTGGTCGACGGTGCCGAAGATCTTCACGATGCGGCGTGCCGCGCTCGTCTCTTCGATCTCGAGACCCTTGGCGCGCGCGAAGGCGACGACGAGGTCGAGGTCGGTCTTCGACGCGCCGAAACGCTCGGCGAACTCTTCGCGCGACAGGTGACCGGTCGGCGTGTCGGCGTTGTGGTGAACGGGCAAAGCTGGTGCATCGGTACGACGACGCACGCGAATGGTGACGGAGAGTTTGGCCGACGGATTTTCCGCGGCCACACGGCGCGCACCAGGTGCGGGCCGTCTCTCGCTGCCTTCGATCGGGCGGACTGCAGTGGGACTCGGCATGCGACCTCCTCCTACCGGAGAGAGTGGGGAGCTCATTGCCGCGTCAGACCTTCGCGACGCGTAACGCTCGTTGTGAGTTGTTCGCGAAGGGTGCGGCGCCCAACCGATGACCGACGTCGGTCATCACGGAAGGCGCGCCGGCTCGGCGCGACGACGACGCCCCGCGATTCCGCCGCGCCGCCGTCGTAGGCGGTGGGCACAGCCGTGTTCGTCGGGCGCCGCCGACGGCGAGATGACGTGGGTCCGATACGCCCCAATCGAACGCATCGGACCCACATCCATCGTCGTCCACGCCGTCCGTGCGAGGTGGCCGACGTCACTGCGCAGGGCCACCGCGGGACGCCGACAATATAGGTCGCGTCTCGCGCTGGTCAATACGAAACTCGTAACGCGATTAAGAATGTCTGATTAGCAAACGTAACAGTTCGCTTCGTGTCCGCCTTTCGCGACAAACTCGAGCGTGACTCCGGAGCGATTTCTTCGTGACACGGACGCTCGCGCCCGCATCACCGGCGGCGCGGCTGGATCGGCTCGGCACTTTGCGTCTTGAGCCGCGCGTCGCGAGGCGTGCCGAGCGTCACACCGGCCGAGTCAGATACCTCGGGACGCCGAAGGGCCTGCTCGACCCCGCGAACGACGTCGTCGAGCCGCGTCGCGCGCGCCACGTCCCGCGTCGTCGCCAATATCGAGTCCGCGCCCCGCGCATCGCCCCCAGCGCGCAACGCCTCGGCCAGCTCGACACCGCCGAACAAGTACAGCGCCGGCATGCTCACCGACGGCCGGTCCACCCAACGCCCCTCGGAAACGATCGCGCGCGGGCCGACGAACGCGTCGTTCCATAGAGCGCGCGTTCGCGCCACGTCGAGCCATCCGTCCCCTTCGATGAGAACGGTGTCTCGCGCCTGTGACGTCGGTGGCATGAACAACTTCGACGCCAACCCCTGCGTCAACACGTTGTCGCCCAGCCCGAGTGATCGCGGATAACCGCCGGCCGAGCGCGCGAAATAGATCGGGCGCGCGGGCCACGAATCCTGAATCATTCGCAAGACGAGCGCATCGGCTCGCATGAGAACGCCGTTCTCCAATCGACGAGGATCGATCGTCGCGTGGATCGCGCCGCTGTTGAACACCATCGGCCCCGGCAGCTGAATGTATTCTGGATACGAGTCCGCATCGGCGAACGACATGTGAAGCGGCGGGCTGGTCGGCTTGCGCCAGATCCCGTTTCGATAGACCGCGGGACCGCTCGCGGCGTCGTAGTCGTAGATCGGTCGGCGAATGATCTGGCGCGCGTACCACTCGGTGTTGAGCAGCGACGTGTTCGCCACGACGACGTCGCGCCGAATGCCCTCCACTTCCTGCGCGTACCAGAGCGGGAACGTGTCGTTGTCGCCCACCGTCACGAGCACACCGTACGGCTCGACCGAGTTCAGCATGTCGGCCGCGACGTTTCGCGTCGCGCGATGGTGCGAACGCGGCGCGGCGCTCCAGTTCGTCGCCAGCGGCACCAGCGCCAGCGCCATCGCCGGCGACGTCAGCATCCAGCCTCGCCGGGTCGGCTCGCCCTCGAGCGCTTTGCCTTTCCTCTTTTCTAGTCCGACGAGCGCGGCGAGCGACTCCCAGACGTAGACGAGACCGAGACCCGCCCACACACCCCACGCCGAGTAGCTCCAGATGAAGAAGTAATCCCGGTCGCGGACCTCGTGATCTTGAGGCGATGTCGGATTCTGCGAGCTGCCGAGCTTGAAGTTGAGGTAGTAGACGAGCAGCAGCGTCGTCGTGAACATGAGCGCGCTGAAGTACCAGAAGCTCGGCCGGTCCCTCGCGGCATGCGCGCGCGCGCCGACCAGACCCAGCACGAGGAAGGTCGCGGCGAGCAGCGACTGCGCGAACGCCCACGATCCGTCGGCGTCGCGCATCCACTGCCACTTGAAGTAGAGCCACCACATCTCGAGCTGGTCGCCGAACCCCGCCTGCCTGTCCTCGAGCGCCGGCTTGGCGTACTGGCCCCGGTTGAAGTTGTAAAGGAAAGAGTCGAGCGTCGCCTTCGAGAGCGTGCACGACATCTCGATCTTGGTGCGACAGCCGGTCGGCTCGCCCTCGTTGACGGCGGGGAAATAGGCCGCGCGAATCGGCTGCGTGGCGAACGGGCTCAATCCAGCGAGCGCCGCGACGACGCACGCGAGCACGAGGCGCGCGCGCAGCAGCGTGCGCGGCCGAATCGCCAGGATCGCGAGTCCCAGCGCTCCGACGGGCAGCATTCCCGCCATGTGGTTGGCGTAGCCGAGGCCGCAGAGATAGGCGGCGAGAACGAGCCGCCGGTCGGCGAACGAGCCCGCGGGGTCGCGCGTCCAACGCACGGCGAGCCACGAGACGATCGCGATCCCCGCCAGCGAGATCGTATAGACTTTCTCGTTCACGACCGACTGGTTCCACACCGTGAAGGCGAGCGCGCCAATCGCCGCGCCCGCGGTTGCGCCGACGATCCGCAGCGCGCGCGAGCGAAGCCAGCCGCGCAGCACGTGCTCAGTGATGAGGAACCAGCAGCCCGCCGCCGCCGCGCTCGCGATGGCCGCGAGCACGTTGATTCGCGACGCGACCGACGGCGCGATCGGCAGCAGCGAGAACGCGCGTCCGACGATGACGAACAGCGGGTTCCCCGGCGGGTGCGGCAGTCCGAACGTGTACGCCGCGGCGATGTATTCGCTCGTATCCCACATCGCCGTGGAAGGCGCGAGCGTCAGGAGGTAGAGCCCGAGCACGCACGCCGCGAGGATTCCCGCAGCGAGGTAGGGCGGGCGTTCGTCGCGCGTCTCACCCAACTCGGCGCCGCCGTCGCCCCAATGCCAGATCACGAGCGGCACGAGAACGCAGTACGCCAGGGCGAGCGAGATGGCAGACACGGTGATTCCGCCCCGCACGAGATCGGCGAACCCAACGCCGAATACGGCAAGTGTGACGAACAGTAGATAATTTTTTGTCTCTTTCAACCGATCCAAAAGACGCATCTGCGCAGCTCCCATCTGAAGGTCGTCTAGCGGGCTTCGGCGGCGCCGGTCAGCGGCGCCGCTTCCGGACGCAGGCCGAGCGCGTAGCGCGCCCACGCCCGCACGCGCGGGTTCGGGTCCAGCTCCGCCGCGCTTCGCGCGAACGCCACCGTGTCCGCACGATGCGCCAGACCGATCACCGCGTATGCGCGCGACTCCCATCGCGAATCGCGCATCAAGCTGGCGAGCACGTCCCGCGTGGGCACGATCTCCACGCCGCAGAGTGGCACCGCCGACACCGCGCACGCCGCGGTGGCGACGAGCGTCCAGCGCCGCGCCAGGGGACGCACGTCACGGCCGACGTCGAGGATCGCCGCGAGTCGTGCGCGCAGAGGTCCGCGTCCGGAGAGTGCGAGCGCCGTCTCGACGCGCGACGCGCCGGCCTCTCCCGTAGATGCCGCGATGAGCAGTTCGGCGTAGTCGCTCCGGGCGACTCCCGACGAGATCACGCGATCGTCGGCGGCCCGCTCGGCGTCGCGGCGCAGAGCGCGGGCGATCCACCAGACGCCGGGATGGAACCAGTACAGCGAGCACGCGAAACGCGCCGCGAGTCCAAAGGCCCAATCGGCGCCGCGCACGTGCGCGAGCTCGTGCCGCAGCACCATCCGACGCTCATCCTCGGTCCAATCATCCGCGGCCGCGGGCAAGAGAATCACTGCGTGCCGCAGGCCCCACGTCATCGGGACGTCCACCTCGCGGCTTTGAAGCAGGCGCACGCCGCGGCGTACGTCGAGGCGGCGCCGCGAATCCTCGAGATCGGCCGCCCACGAGCGGTCGGCGTCGAGCGCGCGAGCTCGTCTCAGCGTTCGCCGGGCACGAATCGACGCGAGGGCTGTGGGAAACAGCGCGACGACCACGCCGGCGACGTACATGGCGAACGCCATCTGAATCCAGCGCGATCCGGCCGGCACGTAGTTGTGCATGCCCGCGACACGCGGCGCCAGATCGGCGACCCGGATGCGTCCGAGCGCGACGAGCGGCGCGGCCACGATCGAAGGGACCGACCATCCGGCGAGCCGCAGAGGAAGCAAACGACCCGCGAGCGCGGCGAGCAGCATCACGACGGCCACGCGCCAGACGAGCACGCGTCCTTCGGCGGCTGCGCGACGCATCGCAAACGCTCCGATCGCCGCGGCCATGATCGGGGCGGTTGCCAACAGCGACGCCGTGTAGACCGACGCCGCCGCACGCGCGCTATCAGCGGCCGAGGCGGGCAGTCCGGCGAGCGTCGTGAGCATTTTGGTCCTACTTCCCTTCCGCCCGCAGGCGCTTGATCACGCCGGCCAGCTCGGTTCGTTCGGCGCCGGTGAGCGGGCGGTCCACGTCATCGAGCAACGCGACGACGGCCGCCGTTCGCGAGCCGCCGAAGAACGTTCCGATCAGGTGGCGCACGGCGCTCTTCTGCGCGACGTTGCGCGGCGTCGTGGGGTAGTAGACGTGCCGCGGGCCGTCTTTCTCGTGGCGGAGATGCCCCTTGCTCTCGAGGATCCGAAGCATCGTCCGCACCGCCGCCGGAACGGGTGGATCGGGGAGCCGCGAGTGAATGGTCGCCGCCGTCGCGCCGCCGGCGGAATACACCACGTCCATGATCTGCCGCTCGCGGCGGCTCAAGTTCGTCGAAGGAGAAGCGGTCCTGGGCATTTAGATAAAATATTGTCTCTAAGAGAGAATATTTTCGCTGGACCCCGTTCTGTCAAGCGCGTCCGGGTGGGTCGGCGCCGGCGTGCGGCTCAGCCGGCGCCGGCCGCCGCGCCCGTTTGCCGCTCCATGTCCAGCTCGCCGCGCAGGCTGTCCTCGTCGCGGAAGAGCGTAGCCAGCGCCAGCACTTGGTCGCCGCGCATGAACCGCACGGCCACGTCCCGCTTCGCCGCGTCGCCGGACACCTCGACCCGGTCCCATTTCTCGGCGTGCCCGACGTAGTTGATGCTGACGTCGTAGTGCGCGCTCCAGAAGAACGGAACGGCTTCGAACGGCTCGTGCGCGCCGAGAATGTTGCGAGCCGCCGCCTGTCCCTGTCGCTGCGCGACGACCCAGTGCTCGACGCGAATGCGCTCGCCGGTGTGCGGGTCGGGCCATCGCGCGATGTCGCCCGCGGCATAGACGCCGGCGGCGCTCGTCCGCAGGAACTCGTCCACCAACACGCCGCGATCCATCGTCAGACCGGCGCTCTCGGCCAGCGAGAGGCGCGGCTTCACGCCGACGCCGAACAGGACGAGATCCGCGGGGAGTCGCGTGCCATCGTCGAGAACGACCGCGTCCTCCTCGACTCGCTGCGCCGTATGTCCCAGATGGAAGACGACGCCGTGCTCCTCGTGCAGGCTCTTGATGAACGCGCCGAGGTCGTCGCCGAGTACGCGGGAGAGAGGAAGAGTCTCGGGCGCGACGACGTCCACGCCGAGGCCGCGTGCGCGCAGCGATGCCGCGACTTCGAGGCCGATGAAGCTCGACCCGACGACGACGGCGTGTTTGGCCGTCTTGGCCGCGGCGATTATCGCTCGGCTGTCGTCGAGCGTACGCAGATAGCGTACGTGCGGCAGATCGGCACCCGGCGTATTCAGCCGGACGGGCTCCGCCCCGGTGGCGAGCAGCAGAGCGTCGTAGGACAGAGGCTCGCGGCTATCGATCTCGATTTGCTTGCGCGCGGTGTCGATGCGGGTGACTCGCCCGCGCACCCGTTCGATGCCGTGCTCGCGATAGAAATCCTCGGGACGGAGCGGAATCCATTCTTCCGGTGCGTTCCCGGCGAGGTAGTCCTTCGAGAGATTGGGGCGATCGTACGGCGCGGCGTCGTCGGAGTCGACGATGGTGATTCCGCCGTCGTGTCCGCAGCGGCGAAGCATCTCCGCCGCCGCGCCGCCGGCCGCGCCGCCGCCGACGATCACCACGTTCTTGATCGATGGATCTCGCGTGAACGACGCGGATGCGGATGGGACCAGCGGGTCTCGCTCGAACTTGCCGGTGACGACGACCTTCGTGCCGCGACGCTCCGTCGCGTAACGAGCGACGGGGGAGAGCGCGGGTGCGTGCAGCGCTTCGCCGGTGCGGAGGTTGAAGCAGGCGTGATGCCAGGGGCAGCGGACCGTGTCTCCGTCGAAGAGGCCTTCGGCCAGCGGTCCGCCGTAGTGCGTGCACGTCGCGGCGATCGCGCAGTAGTCGGCCCCCAGCCGGACGAGCAGTACGGGATCGCCGTCGGAGTGCCCGAGCAGCGCGCCGCCCGGCTCGAGGCTATCCGCTTCGATTCCCTCGCTGAGATCGGGACCAGTGAGCTCGTTCGACCCGCCCATGTTTCAGCCCTCGAATGAAGTGCGCGCCGGACACCAGTACATTCCGGTGAATCGGCGTTCCCTCGCCCGCTCCAACACCCTCAACGCGACACGACAGTTCTCATGGAAGATCTGCGATATCCCGTCGGGCGCCACCAGCGGCCTCAGTCGCTCACTTCGGAACAGCGACGCACCGCGATCGACGCGATCAGCGCCGCGCCGACGCTCCTGCGCACCGCCGTCTCCGGCCTCGACGATCGCCAGCTCGACACGCCCTATCGACCCGACGGGTGGACCGTCCGGCAAGTCGTGCACCACGTGCCCGACAGCCACTTGAATGCGTACACTCGCTTCAAGCTGGCGCTCACTGAGGACACGCCGACGATCAAGCCGTACGACGAGGCGAAATGGGCGCAACTCGAGGATTCCCGCTCGACGCCGATCGCGACGTCCCTCGCCCTGCTCGACGCCGTGCACGATCGTTGGCTTCGCGTGCTGCGCGCGATGTCGCCGTCCGATTTCGCGCGGACGCTGAAGCATCCCGAGAACGGTGTGATGAACCTCGACCAGATGCTCGCGTTGTACGAATGGCACGGCCGGCACCACGTCGCGCATGTGACGAGCCTTCGCGGTCGCAACGGGTGGTGATCGCCGGACCGCGATGTTCGGCGTTTGTGCGGTCGGCGTAACACCCTTCGAACAAATAGGTTCCGACGGTTTTGAGGTGCCTCGCGCGGCACTTGTAACGCGCCGGCCTTAACGATCCACGAGCAGCTCTCGTCCTCCTGAGTGAATGCAGGCACCACCCGGTGCATGACGAAACACTCAAGAACGTTCACAGGAGCTGCACATGATCAGGAGCGTAAAGACGGCCGTGCTCGGCGCGGTGATGGCGGTCGCGGTTGCCGGAATCGCCGGCGCGCAGACGTCCACGAACCCAGGTACCAAGCGGGAAGTCCGAGACCTGAGGCGTGATCATCGCGACCTCGTGCGTGACCGGCACGACGTGCGGGCGGACCAGCGCGACATCCGCGCCGACAAGCGCGACGTCCGCCAGGACGTCAAGTCGGGCCAGTTCAAGGACGCGCGGCAGGACCTCCGCGACGTCACGCGCGACCGCCGGGACATCGTCGGCGACAAGCACGACATTCGCGCCGACCAGCGGGACATTCGTCAGGATCGCCGGCGCATCGCCAATCCGTAACGCGCCCGACTGCCAGAAAGCGCCGGGCGTGACCTGTGGTCCCCCGAAAGCGCCACCGGTGCCCCAGGTTGCCCCAGCAGCCTCGGGCACCGGCACGTATTGGCCCAATTCACCCCGAGCGCGAAACCGCTCCAGCACCTAGATTTGGGGCGAGTTTCGGGACTTGGCCTGAATCCTCCTCGGCTCGCTGCCAAACGAGCCCTCGCGGCAGGATTGTCCTTTGGTGAGCGCTCCCTTGCAGCAATCACCGCGCGATGGCCATAGTCTTATGCGGGTAAATCCGAGAACATGGCCGACCACCAGGACGACGACGAACAGCCCTCCGTGACGGGACCCGCCGGCCAGCGAGCCGGGGGAACGGGCACGTCCGATACCGGCCCGCACCCGCAGCATCCGCTCCTCGACAGTCATCTCGGATCGGGGTTGATCGCGCAACAGCCGACCCCGGCGCCGAACGAGACGGTCGCCGTCACCAAGATCTGCCCGCAGTGCGGCGGCGAATACGAGACGTCCGATCGCTTCTGTCCGAAGGACGGCTCGCCGCTGCGTCCGAAGTCGGGTGGCGATCCGCTAGTCGGCCGCGTGATCGCCGATCGCTATCTGATACTGGCGCGACTTGGCGAAGGCGGGATGGGACGCGTGTATCTGGCGGAGCACGTCAAGATGAACCGCCAGTGCGCGATCAAGGTGATGAACCCGTCGCTCGTGAACGACTCGGAGTCGTCACAGCGATTCGCGCGCGAAGCGTCGAATGCCGCGCGAATTCTACATCCCAACGTCGCGGCGGTCTTCGACTACGGCGAGGCGGACAAGGTCGTCTACCTCGTGATGGAGTACGTGGACGGCGAGTCGCTGGCGTCCATTCTCCAGAAGGACGGGGCCCTCGACCCGCGCCGCGCCATCGACATCGCGCGCCAGGTTGCCGACGGACTGCACGCCGCGCACGAGCTCGGCATCGTCCACCGCGACCTCAAGCCCGACAACGTCATCATCACGCGCAATCGCGCGGGCAAAGAGATCGCGAAGGTCGTCGACTTCGGCATCGCCAAGGCGGTGAACGATTCGAAGGAAGACGCGCTGACGAAGAGCGGTCTCGTGATCGGCACGCCCGAGTACATGAGCCCCGAGCAGCTCCTCGGCGATCCGGTCGACGCGCGCACCGACGTCTACGCGCTCGGCTGCATCCTCTTCCAGTCGCTGACGGGGAACGCGGCGTTCGCCGCCGACACGCGAGAGCAGATGATTCGGCGGCGGCTCCACGAGCCGGCGCCGCACATTCGAGATCTCATACCGGCGCTGCCGGCCCGGTTGGATACGCTGATCGTGCACATGCTCGCGCGCTCGCCGGGCGACCGCGTGGCGACGGCGGCCGAAGCGCGCGATCAGTTGGATCCGGCGCTCACGCTGAGCGGATGGGATCCGCGCACGATGACGCAGGGTGTGGGCGAGAGCGGCGACGCGACGAGCATCATGCCGGCCGCTGTGATCACCGCGCCGACCGATACGCAGGTAGGCGGCGCTGCCCAGTCGGCGAAGAAGGGCGGACGCGGCATGTTGGTCGGCTCGCTCATCGGCGTCGTCGCCGTGGCGGCCGCGGTGGTGTTCCTTGTAAACCGGCCGCACGCCAAGGCACCGGTCGCGCCCGCGCCGACACCGGTGCAGACCGATACCACGCACGCAGCGCCGCCGGTCGCCGCGACGAACCCTGACACGGCAGGCTCGCCGGCCGGGCGCTGGCGTTCTGACGACGCCGAAGCCTGTCGACAGCACGCCCGCCAAGCCGTCGAAGCCGGCGCTCGACACCGCGGCCATCGGTCAGCTCATGGCCGCGATCAGAAGCGGAGACATCGAGAAAGTGACCCAGAAGTTCCCGGGGATCACACCGGAGCAACGGGGCTTCTTCACCGGAGTCATTTTCAGTCCGGGACGCACCGTGGGCAGACCGAAGGCGGTCTGGGCCGAAGCGACGATGGTGGGCGATAGCGCGAAGGTGCCGCTGGAAATCCGCGTTCCGGTGACGACCACCGCCACAGGGTCGACGACGCAGTTCCCGCTGAAATACGGCGCGGTGTTCGTCCTCAAGGGCAGCAAGTACGCCCTGGTAGCGCTGCTGCCTCGATAGGCGCCGTTACGGCGTCTTTTTCCCGATCTTCGTCTTCAGGTCGTTCGAGACTTCCTCGAGCAGCGCGTTGTCGACGCCCACATCCCACTCGTCGTCGCGCTGCCAGTTCGCCTCGGCGCGCACGAGAACCTGCTTCCAGTCTTCGCCGACGAAGCGAATGACCACGCGAGTGCGGTAGCGAAGGTCGGGCATGCCGGCGCGCGCGAAGCTCGCCTGCCACGGCGTCATCAGGAATCCGGCTTTCTGATCGCTCACGTCGACCGAGTACTTCGACGACAGCACTTCATTCGCCGCGCGCCAGAGCGCTGTCTTGCTCATTCCTTCGCGCACGTCGATCAGACGCGAGACCTTGAGGTCGGCCGTCGTACGTGAGAACGTGGGCGGCGGTCCGCCCGTGGTGAGTGGCGCCGGCACTGGCGCGGGCGCCGTCGTCGGACGCCCGCCCCCTCCGGTCGCGCCGCCGCCGCACGCGGTCACGACGAGCGCGATGCACGCCGCGGCCACCGGCACGAATCGACGCGCCCACACGGCGAACGCCTCGAGGAAGGTCTTCACGAGCGCTCGCGTCGGTTCGTCGACCAGTTTGCCGGTCGCGTCGAACCGATGCGCTGCCTGCGCCACGATGATCTCGGGCCGCAGCATCGCGGGCGTCTCCGTGTACACGAACGATTGGCGCAGGTGCAGCTGCGCTCTCATGCCGCCACTCATTCCGGTGCTCGCGCTCATGATCGCCGCTGGTTTGTTCTTGAGGGGTGAGGTTTGCGTCGGCCGGGAAACCCAGTCGATCGCGTTCTTCAGGACACCAGGCACGCTGTAGTTGTACTCCGGGGTCACGACGAGAATCCCGTCCGCGGCACGAATCGCCTCAGTAAGCGTATCGACCGGTTCAGGGCGAGCGATCTCCCGCGCATCCTCATCGTATGGAGGAATCTCGTCCAACCGGTCGAAAATCTCGATCACCATCCCCCGCGGCGCTAGCTCTTGCGCCGCCCGGAGAAGGCTCCGGTTAAGGGACTGGCGTCGAAGGCTCCCCGCGAAACCAACTATGTGCAGCACGCTCTCCATGCTCCGCCTGCTGACGAAGGTAGCCCGATATCCCCTGGGGAAGACCCCCGCCTAAACGCCGCCCGTCACCCTTTCACGAAGCTGTCAGGCGCGCCCGGCCGAATCACTGTACACACTGTCCCATCGGATTCGGCTTGGGGTGATCGACCACGGGCCGGTGGCCGAGGTCCGCAACCCGTAGCGCGATGTGGTACACGAGCGTCGCGACGCGGGCCAGATGGTCATAGTCGATGTACTGCGGTTCGTCGGTCACTTCGTGATAGTCGCGGTGGCCGCCGGTCGAGAAGAACGCGATCGGAATCCCGTATCGCGCGTACTCGTAGTGGTCGCTCCGGCAATAGTACTGCTGCGGATGCCCGTTCGCGTCGAACTGGTAGTCGATCTTGAACGGCCGAGGCTCCGTCTTGTTCACGGCCTCCACGAGGTCGCCCAGCTCGGTGGAGAGGCGTCGCGAGCCGATCAGCTGCAGGTAAGTCGGCCCGCCGCCTTTGATGTCGTATGACGCGCCTCGCCCGATCATGTCCATGTTGAGCTGCGCGACGATCGAGTCACGCGGAACGGTCGGATGGTCGGTGAAGTACTGCGATCCCCAGAGGCCCTTCTCTTCCCCGGCATGCCAGACGAAGAGGATCGACCGTTTCGGTTTCGTCGTGCCGCGCGCGAAGGCCTCGGCGATCTCCAGCGTGGCGACCGTGCCTGAGCCGTCGTCGTCGGCGCCGTTGTAGATCGAATCCAAACGCGGCGGATTCTTCTTGCGAAGGCTGTCGAGAATCTGACGGATTCTCGTCTGCTCTTCAGCGGTCGCCGGCCGGTCGCGATCGTCCTCGCCCTGCGGACGGACCACCGCGTCGAACGCGCGGAGCGAGTCGTGGTCCACCGGCGCGTGGTTGAAGCCGATATGGTCGTTGTGTGCGCCGATTGCCACGTACTCGCCGGCGAGTTTGGGATCACTTCCCTTGAGGATGGCGACCACGTTTCGCGCCGGCGCGCGCGTCGAATCGAAGATGATCGCGCCGCGGATCGTCCCCCCAGGCGTTCCTCGTTTCAGGCTGTCGAGCGATCCGCCGGCGAGCGCGGCACCCATCGCGCGCGTGACATACAGAAAGGCCGGCAGCGTGTCCGGCGTCCCGGCCCCGGGCGGCGCGTCGTCGAGTCCTTCCGACGGCTCCAGCAGCGCCTTGCGTTGATCCGGCTCGAAGCCCTCGAGCGCAACGACGGCGACCGCCGCCGACTTGAGGTAGTAGCCCGTGAGCGGCTGCCGGTACCCGGCGATCAGCGGCTTCCCATCCGGCCCATTGCCGACCGCCATCACGACGAATTTTCCCTCGGCCGCCGCGGGCGCCACGAGTTTCGTCGTGTCCACCGGAAGCGTGAGCGTGCCGCCGAATATGACCTGCGTGTTGTCGATCGGGCGCACGGTTCCGCCGAACAGCGAGTTGTCGCGCGGAACGAAGTCGGTTCCGACCGCGAAGGACTTCCCGGCGACCGAGATCGAAGTCTTGGGAGACAGGGAGTGATCGAAGACCGGAAGGTTCTGGAAATACGTCCCGCTGTCGCCGGCGGGGAGCAGGCCAAGCTTCCTCGCTTCCGCCTCGATGTACGCGGTCGCCTTGAGGTGGTACTGCGTGCCGACCTCGCGCCCCATCATCGAATCGTCGGCGAAGATGTATAGTCGCGTCATCAGATCCGCCGGCGTGATTGCGGCGGTCGTCGGCTCAGGGGTGTGCTTGAGCGGCAGCGGCTTGGAGGTCGCCTGCGCGGGGGCGGGCGCCGCGCCTGGCTTCTGCGCCACTACTCGCCCGGGAGTGAGCGCCGCGAGTGACAGAACGGCGAACGCGGAGGCAGCGAATTTCGCGCGACCCGCGGATCGAAACCGAAAACGAGACGTGGCCACGGCGGGCTCCCCGAAGGTGACGACATGGGAATATCAAACTTCATGCGACGGCGACGCGAGGCTCGACATGTAAGGGTAGCGCAAGTCGTGACGCCGCAACGCCTCTGGGGGCTCCGGTTTGCGTCACCGCCCGCCGCGCGTAGCTTCAAGCTCATCAGCGTTTCCCCGGCGGCGCGCGTTAGCTCGCGAGACGCCCGCGCGCCGACACCCGCTACTTCATGAAAATCAGCGTACCATCCGAATCCGCTCCCCGTGAGCAGAGGGTCGCACTCGCGCCTGACAGCGTGTCGCGGCTCGTCAAACAGCTCAAGCTCGAGATCGTCGTCCAGCGAGGCGCCGGGCTCCGCGCCGGCTTTCGCGACGACGCCTACCAGGCGGTCGGCGCGACGATCGTCCCCGACGCGGCCGCTGCCTTCGCCGCGGCACCGGTGATCGCCAAGGTCCAGCCCCCCGACCCCCAGGAAATCGGCCGACTGGCCGAGGGCTCGACGCTCATCTCGCTGCTCCGGCCCGGACAGAGTGCCGAGATCGTTCAAGCGCTCGCCGCCCGCCGGGTCTCGGCTCTCGCGCTCGAGCTCGTCCCGCGCATCACACGCGCCCAGTCCATGGACGTGCTCTCTTCGCAGAGCACGGTGTCCGGATACAAGGGCGTGCTGATCGGCGCGTCGGCGCTCGGAAAATTCCTTCCAATGCTCACGACCGCCGCCGGCAACATCTCGCCGGCAAAAGTCTTCGTGATCGGCGCGGGCGTCGCCGGACTCCAGGCGATCGCGACAGGCCGGCGACTCGGCGGCGTCGTATCCGCGTTCGACGTGCGCCCTGCCGCGCGCGAGCAGGTGCTCAGCCTCGGCGCGACGTTCGTCGCTAACGAGCTGGTCGCCGAAGACGCCCAAGCAGCCGGCGGCTACGCGCGTGCGCAGACCGCCGACGAGCAGACTCGCACGCTGAACGCCATCGCGAACCACATCAAGGATCAGGATCTCGTGGTGACCACGGCGGCGATCCCCGGACGTCCGGCGCCGAAGCTGATCACCGCCGAGATGGTGGCGTCGATGCGGGCCGGCTCGGTAATCGTGGACTTGGCGGCGGAGACGGGCGGCAACTGCGTGCTCTCGAAGCCCGGCGAGACGGTGGAATCTCACGACGTCACGATCATCGCGCCGCTCAACGTGCCGAGCACCGTGGCGTTCCACGCCAGCCAGATGTTCGGCCGCAACATCTTCGAGCTGCTCAAACATCTCGTGAAGGACGACGCTCTCCATGTCGACCCGACGGACGAGATCACCGGCGCGATGTTGATGACCCACGACGGACGGGTGCTCAAATAATGAATCTTCTCGAACTGTACGTATTCGTGCTGGCGGCGTTCGTCGGCTTCATGGTGATCTCGCGCGTGCCACCACTGTTGCACACGCCGCTCATGGCCGCGACGAACGCGATCTCCGGTATTTCACTCGTCGGTTCGTTGATCGCCGCCGGCTCGGCGCGAGATCAGGTCGCGACGATACTCGGCTTCATCGCCGTCATCGCGGCGACGAGCAACATCGTGGGCGGGTTCCTCATCACCGATCGCATGTTGCGCATGTTCAAGTCGGGCAGCGACAAGAAGGCGGGACCGCGCTGATGCGCGATACGCTCATCCAGGCGAGCTACCTCCTCGCGTCCGTCCTGTTCATCCTCGGGCTGCGCAGCCTCACGCGCCCGGACAAAGCGCGGCGCGGCATGCAGCAGGCGGCGGTCGGCATGTTGTTCGCCATCGCCGGCACGCTGCTCAACCACACGATCGTCGACTACCGCTGGATCGCCGGCGGCCTCGTTCTCGGCATCGTCATCGGCTATCCGATGGGACAGTGGGTGCCGATGACGGCGATGCCGCAGCGAATCGCGCTGTCGCTCACGTTCAGCGCCCTCGCCGCGACGCTGGTCGGCATCGCCGAGTATCACACGGAGATCGCGGCCGGGATGGTGCCTGAGCACACGAAGATGCTGGCGCTCGGGTTCGAGATCATGCTCGGCGCGATTACCGTCGGCGGAACGATCGTCGCCGCCGGGAAGCTCCAGGAATGGCTCCCGTCGAAGCCGCTCACATATCCGGGACAGAACTTCGTCAACGGAGTGATCTTCCTCGGCGTCGCTGGCCTGTTCGTCTACGCGGTCGTCGATCCCGCCACGCAGTGGGCCTTCTACTCGATGATCGGCGCGTCGCTGATCTTCGGCGTCCTGCTCGTGATGCCGATCGGCGGCGCGGACATGCCCGTCGTCGTCGCCCTGCTCAACTCGTACTCCGGCCTCGCGTCGTGCGCGACCGGCTTCGCGATCGGCAACGTCATCCTGATCATCAGCGGCTCACTCGACGGCGCGTCGGGATTCATCCTGTCGATCCTGATGAGCAAGGCGATGAACCGCTCGTTCACGAACGTCTTGTTCGGCGCGTTCGGCGGCGAGACGAAGGCGGTCGGCGCGAAATCGTCGGCCGGCCTGGCGGTACGCTCGATCAGCGTCGAAGACGCGGCCATCCAGCTCGCCTATGCGCAGCTGGTGATCGTGATTCCGGGCTACGGCATGGCCGTCGCGCAAGCGCAGCACGCCGTACGCGAGCTGGCGGAATTGATCGAGAAGCGCGGCGGCGAAGTGAAGTTCGCCGTGCACCCCGTGGCCGGACGAATGCCGGGCCACATGAACGTGCTGCTCGCCGAAGCGAACGTTCCGTACGACAAGCTGTACGACATGGACGAGATCAACAGCGAGTTCGACCGCGCCGACGTGGCGCTCGTCATCGGCGCGAACGACGTCGTGAACCCGGCGGCGCGCAACGACAAGTCGTCGCCCATTTATGGGATGCCGATTCTGAACGCTGACCACGCGAAGAGCGTCATCGTGCTCAAGCGCGGTATGGCGGCCGGCTTCGCGGGAATCGAGAACGATCTGTTCTACGACAAGCGGACGAGCATGCTGTTCGGCGACGCGAAGTCGTCGCTCACGGGACTCGTTACCGAGATCAAGAACGTCTAGAACGATTCGGC
Organism: uncultured Gemmatimonadaceae bacterium; assembly: GCA_963757185.1. Lineage (GTDB taxonomy): Bacteria > Gemmatimonadota > Gemmatimonadetes > Gemmatimonadales > Gemmatimonadaceae > JAQBQB01. Next base: position 137,143 of record CAVWQI010000008.1, on the reverse strand, counting down.
TAGCGATCCAGCGGAATTCGAGAGCAAGCAGCGGATAGCCCGGTTCGGCGACGCGTTCGTAGGTTGCGGGTGCCTATCAACGCGAGCATATCATGGCGACAATGGCAGTCACTTCGAACGAACCGAATCCGGTCTCGAGCTCGATCGCGTGGCACGCAGTCGAGCGGCGGGATGCGAGCTACGACGGGCGGTTCGTTTACGCCGTTCGATCGACGGGCGTGTTCTGCAAGCCCTCGTGTCCTTCGCGCCGGGCGCTGCGCACCAACGTGGAGTTCTTTTCGACGACCGCCGCGGCCGAGCGAGCGGGCTTTCGCGCGTGTCGCCGCTGCCGGCCGACGAAGGAATCGGTAATTCATCCCGCGATCGAAAAGGCTCGCGCATATCTGGACGCGCACGCCGACCGATCGGTGTCGCTCGATGAGCTCTCCACGGTGGCGGGGCTGAGCGCGTCGCACCTGCAGCGTTCGTTCAAGCGCGCGGTCGGCGTCTCACCCAAGGAGTATCAGTCTGAGCACAGGATGCGGCGATTCAAGTCGCGCCTGCGCGCGGGCGACACGGTGAGCCGAGCCACGTACGAAGCCGGGTTCGGGTCGAGCAGCCGCGTGTACGAGCGCGCAGCAACATCGCTCGGCATGACGCCCGCGGCGTACCGCCGCGGCGGAGCGGGCGTGCGGATCCGATACACCATCGCCGACGCACCGGTTGGGCGGGTGCTCGTCGCGACCACTGAGCGAGGCGTGTGCGCCGTCGAGCTCGGTGCGAATGACGCCGACGTCGAACGCGTGCTGCGGGCCGACTTCCCCAACGCGACCATCGAGCGCGACGACGAGGCGCGGGAGACGTGGGTCCGCGCGGTCCTCGATCGCGTCCGCGATCCAGGCCGCGGATCGACGCATCGAATCCCCCTCGATCTCGCCGGAACCGAGTTCCAGCGTCGGGTCTGGGACGCGCTGCGCGAAATCCCCGCTGGAGAAACGCGTTCGTACGCCGAGGTGGCTCGGGCCATCGGAGACCCCAAAGCCAGCCGTGCGGTCGCTCGAGCGTGCGCCAGCAACCGCGTCGCGATCGTCGTCCCCTGTCACCGCGTGCTGCGCGGCGACGGTGAGATCTCAGGCTACAAATGGGGCGTGGAGAGAAAGCGGAAGCTCTTGGCAGCGGAGACGAAGTAGGGGCGAAGCCGGCACGCGGACCGAAGTTCGTTTGCCACGATGAACCTTCCCGCTCTATTCCTGTGTCGAACGTGAACCACCACGGGGAGCTCGGATGTCCAGTTCACCACGATCCGGCACCAAGGAACGGTTCGGCGAACTGCGAGCCGACGTTCGGTTCGCCCTTCGAACGCTTGCCAAGAATCCGGCGTTCTCACTCGTCGCGATTCTGACGCTCGCGCTGGGGATCGGCGCGAACAGCGCGATCTTCAGCGTCGTCAACGGCGTCCTGCTCAAACCTCTCGCCTTTCCGCATCCCGAGCAGCTCGTCCGCGTGTGGCAGGTCGAGGTCGTGAAAGGCGCGTCCAATCCCACCTCGGTCTCCGCGGTCAACCTCGACGACTGGCGCGCGCGGCGTCGACTGCTCGCCGACATCGGCGGCTACTGGTACAGCGACGGAATGAGCGGCACCGATTTGACGGGCATCGGCGAGCCGCAGCGCATCTCCACCACGTTCGTCTCGCCGGGATTCTGGAACACGCTCGGCGTTGTCGCCGAAGTGGGCCGCGTTCCGCGCGACGAAGAGATGGTGCGCGGCGCGAACGACAAGCTGGTCGTGCTCAGCCACGATTTCTGGCGGCGCCAGTTCGGCGGAGCGACATCAATCATCGGGCGGCGCGTCACGCTCGGCGGCCAGTCGTACGAGATCGTCGGCGTGATGCCGTCCAGCTTCCGCTTTCCGGCGCCCGCGGTCCAGATGTACATCCCGTATTCGACGATCCCGGATCAATCGATTCCGCGCATTCGCCCGGTGCGAATCATGAACGTCGTCGCACGAATGAAGCCCGGCGTCACCGTCGGGCAGGCGAACGCGGAGATGAACGCGATCACGCGTGGACTCGCCGCCGAGTATGAGGATGACCGCAACCTCGGAGCGGCATCGGTCGCTCCGCTGCGCGATTCGATCGTCGGAAAGGTCAGAACGAGTCTGTTCGTGTTGCTCGGCGCGGTGGGCTTCGTGCTGGTCATTGCCGCGGTGAACCTCGCGGGGTTGCTATTGGCTCGTGCGACGTCTCGCGAGCGCGAGCTGGCGATTCGTGTCGCACTCGGCGCGGGTCGCGCGCGTCTCGTCAGACAGCTTTGCACCGAGAGCATGGTCCTCGCGTTGACCGGTGGTCTCCTCGGCGTCGGCGTCGCCGTCGCGGGGAAGAGCGCGCTTCTTCGTCTGGCGGCCGGCCAGTTGCCGCGCGCCGAGGAGGTCGGGCTGGACTATCGGGTGGTGCTGTTCACGGCGGCGCTCACGATCGTGACGGGCGTGGCGTTCGGCTTGATTCCAGCGATTCGCGCCGCGTCGCCGGAGTTGCAACAGTCATTGCGTGAGGGTTCGCGCGGCGCCACGAGCGCGACAGGCGGACTGCGGAACGCGCTGGTCGTCGCCGAAGTCGCGTTGGCGGTCGTTCTCGTTGTCGGCGCGGGGCTCATGACGCGGAGCTTCGTCAAGCTGCTACAGGTGGATCTCGGATTCGCTCGCGACCATCGCGTCGCCGTGAACTACAGCATCTCGACCGCGCGGCACTCGACACCAGCGGAGATGCGCGACACGTATCGCGACATGCTGAACCGCGTGCGCGCCGTGCCCGGCGTGATCTCGGCCGGGGCGATTCGTGATCTGCCGTTTCGCGGCGACGGCGAGCTGATCGGCTTCGTGCCGCCGGGCGTGACGCCGAGCGCGGGTGGCGAGCTTCCGCGCGCGACGCTCATGTTCACGAGCGACGGGTTCTTCTCGACGATGGGCATTCCGCTCGTCGCGGGACGCGACCTGTCGCAGAAGGACCGGTTGGGCGCGCCGATCGCGCTCGTCGTCAACGAGGCGTTGGCCAAGAAGTACTTCGCGGACCGGAGCCCGATCGGACAGACGATCACGTTCGGCGACAGGAACCACTTCGCGATCGTCGGCGTGGTCGGCGACGTGCACCAGGGATCCGTCGATGAAACGCCGGACCCGCGCATCTATGCGAGCGCGTATCAGAGCTTTAGGGTGAAGGTGAATCTCGTCGCGCGGACGCAGGACGATCCTCAGCTGATGATCAAACGGATCGAGGACGCGGTGCGCGCCGTCGATCCGCAGCAGACGTTCACCGGCGCGTTCACGCTCGACGACGCGGTCGGCGAGGCTGTTGCCCGTCCGAGGCTGCTCGCCGTTTTGCTTGGACTCTTCGGCACGATGGGCCTCGTCCTCGGCACGCTGGGGATCTACGGCGTGCTGGCGTACCTCGTCACGCAGCGGACGCGCGAAATCGGCGTCCGCGTCGCGCTCGGTGCTCGTCCATCATCGGTGCTCGGTATGATCGTCGGGCGCGGGCTTCGGCTCGCGGGGCTCGGTGTCGTCATCGGAATCGCGGCCGCGCTCGCGCTGACGAGGGTGATGCAGGGAGTACTCTACGGCGTCACCGCGACGGATCCGCTCACCTTCGTGGGAGTGGCGGTTGCGCTGCTGGCGGTTGCGGCGGCGGCGAGTTGGATTCCGGCGTGGAGGGCGACGAAGGTCGATCCGCTGGTCGCGTTGAGGGCGGAGTAGCGGCGAGAAACCGCTCCGGTTTCACGCTCTCATGGCGGAGACCGGATCGGTGGCCGCCGCTCGTCTCGCCGGCGCCAGGCTCGCCAGTGCGGCGATGATCAACAGCACCACCGTCGCGCCCGTGAGGACGAGCGCATCCGTCGGGCTCACTCCGAACAGCAGCGACTGGAGCAGCCGCGTCCCCGCGATCGCCGCCACAAGTCCGATCACAACGCCGATGATGGCGAGGCGCATCGCTTGTCCGAGCACGAGCGTCGCGACCTGCGAGACGCGCGCGCCCAGCGCCATCCGGATACCGATCTCCGGTCTTCGCTGCGCGACGACGTAAGAGATGACGCCGTAGATGCCGACGGCGCTGAGCAGCAGCGCCATCGAGCCGGCGATCGCGAGCAGCATCATGATGAACGAAGCGCGCGCCACTGAGCGATCGACGATGTCTTGCATCGGGCGGACATTCGTGACGGGAATGCGTGGATTCATCTGACCGATCGTCTTTCGAATCGACGGCATGAGGTCAACGGGATTCGCGAGTGAGGTTCGGACGACGACTGCCGACTGACTGCTGATCGCCGGCCAGAACACCATTTCGCTCGGCGGCTGATCGAGTCCGTGCGCGCGGAGCTCAGGAATGACGCCCACGACGTGGTAGAACCCGCGCGCCGCGTCGCCGATGCCGATCCCCTTGCCGATCGGGTCCTCCCCGGGCCAAAGCCGGTCAGCGAGTTTGCGCGTCACGATGGCGACGGTCGGGGTCTTGTCCGTGCGATCGACGTCGCTCCAGGTGAAAGTGCGTCCCCGCACCTGAATGCCCAGCGTCTCGAAGAATCCAGGCGAGGCGATCGGCGTGTCGACGCACGGAGGCTTCTCGTCGTTCGTGAACTGTCGGCCCTCGCGCCACACACTCGTGCAACCGGCGCCGAAGTCCTGAAGAGGCAGGCCGCTGGTCGCGCCGACACCGGTCACGCCGGGAAGGGCAGCAATTCGCTTCCCGAGCTCCTCCTCAAAGTCGAATATGGAACCGGGCTCGCGGAATTCGCGGAAGGGGACGCCGACGTTGAACGACATTACCTGATTCGGCTCGAAGCCCGGAACCACGCGACGCAAGTTGGCGAAACTCCGCAGCATCAGGCCCGCTGCGGCGAGCAGGATCAGCGCTAGCGCGACCTGACCCACGACGAGCGTGTCGCGCGCAATCCGCTGACCAGGCGACGACGTCAGCCCGCGCGCGTTCTCGCGGAGCGTGCCGACGTCCACTTCACCGCGCAGCGACGGAATCAGGCCGAGCACGATACCGGCCACGATCGACAACACCATCGCGAACACGGCGGCGGTCCAACCGATGCCCGTCCCGGCGAGTCGCGGAACATTCGATGGAGCGACGGCGAGCAACGCACGGAGCGACGCGCGCGCGATCGCGATGGCGGCAAGTCCGGCGGTCGTCGTGAGGAGAAGACTCTCGGACAGATAGTGAGCGGCGAGTTGCGCTCGTGATCCGCCGAGCGCGCCGCGGATCGCGGCCTCGCGCCGGCGCGACTCGAGGCGGACGAGGAATAGATTCGCGACATTCGCGCATGCGATGAACAACACCACCGCCACCGCGCCGAAGAGAATCCACAGCGCCTTGCCGACCACCGGCCCCAGCACTTCGTCACGCAGCGGGACGATGCCGATGCGGAAATTGTATTTCTTCAGGAACTCCGTGGAGTAAGCGGTCGGAAAGAGCTCGGGGAATCGGGTCATGAGACGCGCGAAGTCCGCCTGAGCCTCCTGCGAAGTGACGCCCGGCTTGAGACGCCCGATCCCGGAATACTGATGCGAGTTGATCGGACGCCCGTTGGGATCGAGCTGCTCGGGAAACCAGACATCGACGCCGAAACCGGCGAGATCGGCGGTGGACGCGAAGGGGCCGGGCTTGGGAAGCGTGAGCCCCGGCTCGGCGATGCCGATGATCTGATAGTCGCCGTCGCTCGTCTGCAGCATCTTGCCGACGGCCGCGCGGTCGCCGCCGAACTCGCGTTCCCAATACTCATGGCTCAGAACGACAACTTTGCCGCCGCCCGGCCGATCGTCGTCGGCCGAGATCAGCCGACCCGCCTCGGCGCGGGCGCCGAGCGTCGTGAAAATCGAATAGGTGACGGTGCCGGCGCGCACGTTCTCGGCGCTTCCCATGCCCGTCACGGTAACCGTGCCCGTCTGGTAGCCGCCGAGGTCCTCCAGCGTGTGATTCTCTTTCTTGAAGTAGAAATATCCGGCTGAGGACAATCCCCACTTCGACTCGCCGTTGCCCGGCACCGTCGCCGGGTGCAACACCGACACGAGCCGATCGGCGTTGCGATAGGGAAGCGGCCGCAGCACGACGGCATCGAGTACCGTGTAGATCGCCGTCGTCGCGCCGATGCCGGCGGCGAGCGTGATCAGGCTGACGGCCGAGAAGGCGCGCGATCGCCACAGCGTTCGCGTCGAATGACGAAACTCTCGGGTGATCGTGTCGAACAGTTCCATGCGATTCCTCCGGCGCAGCATGTCGTCGTCAATTTCTCGCGCTTGTCGGCGGTAGGCTTCGTAGTCGCCGAACCGTCGGCGGGCCTCTCGTTCGGCTTCGTCGCGCGCGAGCCCTTCGGTTTGCATCAGCTCTTCGACGCGCCCCTCGAGGTGAAAGCGCAGCTCGTCGTCGAGGGCGCGATCGGCGGGTCGACCGGCGCCGGGAATCCGAAAGACTCGTTTCATCGCGTGCCTGCCGCGCCGGCGGCCAAGCCGCGCGCCTCGAGGACGAGTCCGACCACCCCCGTGTAGCGCGTCCACCGCACGTGCTCGGCGGCGAGGTGCCTTCGGCCGGTCGTGGTGAGGCGGTAGAACTTCGCCTTGCGATTCCGTTCGGTGTATCCCCAATCGGCGTCGAGCCAACCTTTGCTCTCCATCCGGTGAAGCGCGGGATAGAGCGCGCCTTCTTCGATCTGGAGCTGGTCTCGCGTCGCGTTCTGGATCCAGCGCACGACGGCCAGTCCGTGCATCGGGCCCCACGACAGCGTCTTGAGGACGAGGAGATCGAGCGTGCCGCGAACGAGGTCGAGCTCGGGCTGGTTCATATGGGACGGAAGAGGAGGTCCCTTACCTAAGGTTCTTAGGCTCAGACAGCAAGAGCGCGAAAACGGTTGCCAGCCAGTCTGTGACCTCCCGCCCCTCCCCTCAGTTTTGCTATCGATGGCTCATCGTCTTCTCTTCCTACTCGCGATACCCGTCCTCGCCTGCTCGTCATCCCCCACGATAGATCCGGTAGACGGCGAGCTTCCGCTCGGTACCTGGGGCGGCGACAGCGCGGGGATGATCGTGAGCGACACGTCGTTCCACCTCCACGTCGGCTGCACCTTCGGCGACGTTTCCGGGCGCGTCCACGTGAACGCGGATGGGAGCTTTGAGGTGGTCGGCAATTACACGCTGCACGCCTATCCCATTCTCGTCGGACCGACTGATCCCGCCAGGTTCACGGGCAAGATCGCCGGCGCGACCGCCACGGTCACGGCGATCATCGACGACACGGCCCAACATCAGACCGTCGTCCACGGCCCAGTCGTCGTCTCGCTCGGCGTAACGCCTCGTCTCGGCCCGTGCCCGATCTGCGCGCGACCGGTGATCACGAGGTCGCTGGCGGCGCGTTTCGAGGGGCGCGTGGCGCGCGTCGTCGCCCGCGCGCGCCGGGCGATCGGCGACTGATCGAGGTGGAATAGTCTTCGCCGGGCGGCCTGAGGTAAGATCCATCAGGCCATGAGCGACACTCGACACGACCCGGGGACTGAGCGCGCGAAAACGCGCGCCGACGCCCAATCGTTTTCGCGCCGTTTTACCGTCGGTTCGACGGACGTTCGCGTCGGGACCGCCGGCTGGACGGATCGGACGCTCACCGCGCACGGAGTGTTCTATCCCGAGGGCGCGAAAAGCCCCGAAGACCGGCTCCGCTACTACGCGTCGCGGTTCGGGCTGGTCGAGGCCGACATGGGCTTCTACGCGATCCCTGATCGCGCCCTCACCGAGCGCTGGGTCGAGCGGACGCCGGACGATTTCGTCTTCGACGTGAAGGCGCACGCCCTGATGACCGGGCACGCGACGGACGTCGCCAGATTGCCGCGTTTGATCCGCGACGAACTCCCTTCGGACCTCGGACCGCGCGTCTACGCCAAGGACCTTCCTGTCGAGATTCAGGATGAAGTATGGCGCCTCTTTCGCGACGCCATGGCGCCACTACATGAGTCTGGCAGACTTGGGGCCGTACTTCTGCAGTTCGCCCCTTGGGTGCTTCCGAACAAAGAGACGCCCGCCATGTTGGCCCGCATTCGCGAGCGTTTGGGCGACCTGCCGGTGTCCACGGAGTTCCGGAACCCAAGTTGGCTGGCGCCGCGGCTGCGCGAGCGCCTCTGGGCGCAACTGCGAGAACAGGGCATGACCTACGTCGTCGCGGACACGCCGCCAGGCACGAAGACCAGTCTGCCGATCGTCCCGGCCGTCACCACGCCCGGTCTGGCGATCGTGCGGCTGCACGGCCGCCGCAGCGAGCTTTGGGGCGCCCGCGAAGCAACTGTGCTGGAGAAGTACCGCTACCTCTACGATGCTGATGAGCTCGCCGACTGGCTGCCCACCATCCTCGAGCTCGCCGAGGAAGCCGAGCGCGTCCACGTCGTGTTCAACAACTGCTACGCGAACTACGGAACGACAAACGCGGCCGAATTGGCCGCGTTGATCGACGACGCTGTGCGGTGAGGCGAGGTTACGCCGCCAGCTTTCCCGTCGGCATCCAGATCGGCGTGCCCTTTTCCGGCTCGCCAATGCACTGATAGACGGCAGGCGGAAATCCGTAGACGCCGATCTCCAGAATGTCACCAGCCTTCACCGTGACATGGTGACCGAGGGCGTCCACCGCGGCGAGAAACGACTCGCTCTCGATGACTCCATCCTGTCGTGAAGCCAGGCCTCGTACAGAAAAACGGAATTGGGACATTCGGTTGCCTCGCGGTTCGTTCCAGGTTTTAGTACCCCAGCGGTTCCCGGCGGTTGCAGGCCGGTAGAGCCACGCGATTCCGGGGTATCACGTCATCGCCGTCCCACGCACTTCGACTTCGACACCTCTGATGCGACCCACCCCTTTCATTTCTTCCTGCCTCGCGTTCGCAGCCGCGGCTTCCGTCGCCTTTGCGACCGCCGGCGCGCAACAACCGCGAACGATCACGTTCGACGACTTCGAGGCGGTCCGCGGCGTCGGCGACCCGCAGCCTTCGCCCGACGGAAAGCTCATCCTCTACGCCGTCCGGACGACCGACGTTTCCGCCAACGCCCGCTCGTCGCATACCTACGTAGTTCCGACCGCCGGCGGTTCACCGCGCGCCTTCCCCGGTCCCGACGTCTCGGCCACCGAGGCTCGGTGGTCACCAGATGGAAAACGCGTCGCGTACATCGCGGGCGGACAACTGTGGGTGGCGGACGCGAACGGGGGCGCGCGCAAGCAGGTCACCGATCTGAACGGCGGAGCCACCGGCCCGATCTGGTCACCGAACGGAGATCAAATCGCGTTCACTTCGGCCGTGTATCCGGACTGCACCTCTGACGCGTGCAACACGGCGAAATCCAAGGCTGCCGCGGACAGCAAAGTAAAGGCGCACATCGCCGATGAGTTGATGTATCGGCACTGGAACGCATGGGATGAGGGCACGCGCTCACATCTTTTCATTGTGTCGGCGGACGGCGGCGCACCGCGCGATCTCGTTCCCGGAGCGAGGTACGACATTCCGCCGGGCCCGTTCGGGGGCAGCGAAGGGTACGCCTGGTCACCTGACCAACGTGAGCTGGCGTACACCGCGAAAGACCAGGGCCGGAACGACGCGACGACGACGGATTTGAACCTCTACGTGATCGCGGCTGCGGGCGGCGCGCCGTCCGTGATCACCGCGTCGAACAAGGGCGCCGACGCCAACCCGGTATACTCGCCTGACGGACGCTTCATCGCGTATGCGTCGCAGGCGCGCGCCGGCTTCGAGTCCGATCGTCAGCGGCTGATGCTTTTCGATCGCGCTCGGCGTACGAGCCGCGAGCTGCTGCCCAAATGGGACCGGAACGCCGATGCGTATTTCTGGTCGCCGGATTCAAAGATCGTGTACGTGCAGACGACCGATGCCGGGCGCGACAAGCTGTATCGCGCCGACCTCTCCGGTACGGGGGAAGCGAGCGCCCCGCAGCTGGTCGTCGGTGAGCGCAACAACACGTCGTTCGCGCTGTCGCACGACGGCCGTACCATCGCGTGGGTGCGGAACGCGACGCAGTTCCCCGCCGAGGTGTACGTCGCCGACGTTGCTTCGAACGCTCCATTCGCGGCTCGCGCGCTCACGCACGAGAACGACGCACTTGTCGCGCAGCTCGCCGTGAATCCCGCGGAGGATTTCTGGTTCACCGGCGCGGCCGGCGCCAAGGTGCAAGGATTCATCGTCAAGCCGCCGAACTGGAAGCCGGGGAAGAAGTATCCGGCGATCCTTCTCATTCACGGCGGCCCGCAGGGCGCGTGGCTCGACGAATGGCATGGGCGGTGGAACTACCAGATGTTCGCCGCGACCGGTGCCGCCCTCATCATCATCAATCCACGTGGCTCGACGGGCTACGGTCAGAAATTCGTCGACGACGTGTCGAAAGGCTGGGGCGGGAAAGTCTACACCGATTTGATGAAGGGGCTCGACGCCGCGCTCGCCAAGAATCCGTGGATCGATTCAACGGCGCTCGGCGCCGCGGGCGGCTCGTTCGGCGGTTACATGGTGAACTGGATCGCCGGGCACTCGACGCGGTTCAAGGCGCTGGTGTCGCACGCCGGTCCGTTCAACCTCGAGAACATGGCCACGGCGACCGAAGAGCTCTGGTTCCCCGACTGGGAGTACGCCGGAGCGTTCTGGGATCCGAAGGCGATGGCGACGCAGTACCGCGTCTACTCACCGCATCTGTTCGTGAAGAACTTCAGAACGCCCACGCTCGTGACGGGCGGAGAGCTCGACTATCGCGTGCCCTACACGGAAGATCTGTCGATGTTCACCTCCCTCCAGCGAATGAACGTGCCGAGCAGACTCGTGATTTTTCCGGACGAAGGGCACTGGGTGCTCAAGCCGCAGAACCAGAAACTGTGGTGGGGGGAGGTCCAAGGCTGGTTGGAGAAATATCTGAGCTCGAACCCGAAGGCCTGATGTTGAAACGGCGGTCGCGCATTTTCGCGACCGCCGTTTCTTCTACTCTAGCCTAGCCGACAGCTAGTTGCCTGAGCGAACCTGCAGGCGATAACGGCCGTGCGGCGTGGTGAATGGGAAGTTGACCGAGCTCCCGCCGACGGTGGCGTAGTAAATCCCCGGGGTGAGCTGGACCCTGACGCGTGAGCAGAACGGATTCGGCAGCGTGTTGATGTTGTCGTTCGAGCCGACGGCCCCCGCCGTCGCGGAGGTCACGCTCAGGAACGTGTCGAGCTCGATGCCGAGCCCGCACGATCCGACGAGTCCCGTCGTTTCGAACGTGTACGTCCCCGCTGTAGCGATCGGCACCCGATAGACGTCGTTCACGTCGGGCGTCGTGATGTTTCCGACGACGTAGCTGCCGACCGTGAGCAGATTGGCGTGCTGAACGTCGTCGTTCGGCTCGGATTCGAACGGCAGGCCGAGAGCGAGGGCGACCGATTTGGCGCCGTCGCCGACGTTGAACACCGTCGCGTTTCCGAGGCCGCCCGCGACGGTGAAGCGCCGTCCGGGCACGCCGATCAATCCGTCGCCCGCCTCGTCCTCGCCCGCCTGCAGGTAATAGCTCGATCCGCCCGTGAGCTTGGCGAACGCGAAGCTGCCGTCGGCGTTCACCGTGGTGGTTCGCGCGACCGCTCCCGTTGTCGCGTCGACGAGTCGAGCGCTCGCCTGACGCACGGGCCCGGTCGTTTGCGTGAGCGCGTTGTAGGCATTCACGATTCCCCATCCGAACGAGTCGCTGCGCGACGAGCCGGCGGGCCGCGTCGCGAATTGCTCGATGCGTGACCGCAGTTGCGCCGCGTTGAGGTGGCCCTGCGACAGCAACAGCGCGGCGATGCCCGAAACGAACGGCGCCGACGCCGACGTTCCGTAGCCGATGATGAACTGTGGTTCGCCAAACTCGAAATCCCAGCCCGGTCCGATGACGCCGCCGCCGCCGTTGTCGTCGAGACGGAAGTCACCGCCGGGAGCGGCGACCGAAATGTTCGTCCCCGCGTTCGTGTAGGTGGCGAGCGCGCCGTCCATCCCGACGGCAGCTACGGCCATTACTCCCGGATAAGCGGCGGGATACGTCGGGGACTGCTCGTCCGATCCGTTGTTGCCCGCCGACGCGACGATCAGCGTTCCGGCGTTCGACGCCGCCGTGACCGCGTCTCGCATCACGGGATCGTCGAACCCGCCGCCCAAGCTGATGTTGACGATCGGGGCCTGCGTCGTCTGCACCATCGCGCCGTTGGCGCCGAGCGCGGGCAGCCCGGCCGCGTACAACAGTCCCTGCGCGATGTCGAAGAAGGATCCGGAGCCGGTGATGTCGAGGACGCGCACGGGTCGGATCTTCACGTTCCAGTTCACCCCGGCGACGCCGATGCCCTGATTGCCGACGGCCCCGATGATTCCCGCCGTCCATAGCCCGTGATCGCCCGCCGACACGTGGAACCAGCAACCGGCGAACTGGTCGAAGGCGATGTCGTCGACGTCGGTGGGGTCGGGATCCGGCCCGTCGCCGTCGCCCGCGGTCGTGTTGAACGAGAACGGCTTTTCATCGTCGCAATTCACGTTCGTCGAATCGAACGCGAACCCGGTCACGAAGTCGTAGCCGTCGGTGGTGAGATTCGGGGCGATGCTCGGGTGCTCGAAGCGCACGCCCATGTCGAGCACGGCGACGGTGACGCTCGCGCTCCCAGTCGTGACCGCCCATGCTTTCGGCAGGTCGACCATGTTCGCCGCCCACATCTCGTACGGATAGTAGTGATCGTTGGGGATCAGCGTGGCCACCGCGTTCTTCGACGGTGTCGGCGACGCGGCCTCCCACGTTCGCGCGTTCGCGAACGCTCTTACATCGGCGACGCGGGAGGGCGGCGCGTCCCGGATGGTGAGTGTCGCCTCGCGCTCGACGTACGCCACGTCCGCTTCGCCGCGAAGCGCGTCGATGACCGACGCGATCCGCCCGGTATCATCTATGGTGAGGCGCGCCGCGAGGATCGCCGGCGACACCTCGGTCCGCCGGAACCCGTGCCGTGCCGCGAGCGCGGAAACCCTGTCGTTGAGCCGCGCGCCGGCCGACCGCGCGGTCGCCATTGTGCGATACGACGCTGAGCCCGCGGGCGCCAACCCGAGCGCCGCGCTCTTGAATCCGATCACGATCCGGTTCGATCGCGGGCCGTTCGGCGCGGCGCCTCTCGTGTGGGCGGCCAACCCGACGTGCAGCGGCGACCGGGAGAAGGTGGCGCCGAACGGGTTCACGGGGATCGATGTCACCGTTCCCATGATCGTCGGCCCGTTTCCCGCGACGAACGACGCGGACGCCCCGCCAACCTGCGCGCTCGTGACCGTCACGACCTGCGCGCCGACGGCCGGCGACAATGTCCAGTGGATCGAGGACAACCCGTTGTTGTCGGTCGTCGACGTCGTGGCGCTCAACGACCCTCCGCCGACTACCGTCCACGTGAGCGAAACACCGCTCACCGACTTCCCGGCGCCGTCGAGCACGCGCACGACGAGCGCCGAATCGAGCGCCGTCGCCACGTTCGCCGACTGGTTGTTGCCCGATACGACGACGATCGACGTCGGCGTATGCGGGACGGTAGTCGAGTCGTGGCAAGCGAGGAGTGCAGCGGCTGTCAATGCAACCGCGGTCGTCGCGCGAAAACTCATGAATTGAACTCGATGCGCCGCATCGCGGCGCGAGCTACTGGAGGATGGGCGGGCGTTCCCGAATCAGCTTCTAATCAATGTTCTGGCGTCACTCGCCGTAAGGCACCCAGACGTTCTTGACCTGCGTGGCCGCCCGAAGAAACTCCTTACCCTCGCCTTCGGTTCGATCGAGCCAGTCGCGACCGTGCCAGGCGGCCCAGGTGCGCTTCATGTTCGAGGCGGACGCCAGCTCGACGGCCTTGACGCCCTCTCGGTGCCCGAAGTACCAGACAGCCTCGACGTCGTCGTGCTCCGCCAGCACCTTCGCCAACGCGTCCTTGTCGCCGGTGACGATGTTGATCACGCCGCCCGGAACGTCCGAGGTCTCGAGCACTGAATAGAAGTCGGTCGCGGCGAGCGGGTGATGCTGCGACGGGATCACGATTGTCGTGTTGCCGGTGGCCATCGCGGGGCCGACCAAGGAGATCAGCCCGAGGAATGGAAACTCGTCGGGACACGCGACACCGATCACGCCGATGGGCTCGTTCATGGCGATGGACACACCGCGGATCGGCACGCTGTGCACCGCGCCGTCGTACTTGTCGGCCCACGCCGCGTATGTGAACAGCCGTTCGATCGATGCGTCGACCTCTCGCTTGGCGCGCCGTCCGCCGCACTCGGTCATCTCATCGATCCGGCCCGCGAACTCCTTGGCGCGCGTCGAGAGATTCTCGGCGATGTAGTACAGGATCTGTCCGCGGTTGTGTCCGGTAGACCGCCCCCACGCGCTCGCGGCGGCCTGCGCCGCCTCCACGGCGTTGCGGATGTCTTTCCGATTCCCCTCCGGCGATTCGCCGACCAGCGCCCCACTCGGCGAGAGAATCCGACGGGTGTATCCCTGATCGGGTCGCACCTGTTTGCCCGAGATGAACAGCTTGGGAGTGCGGTCGATGGTTGGTTCGGCAACAGGACTCCGGTCTCCGGTCTCGGGTCTCCGGGGAGCTGCAAGCGGACTCTCTGCTGGCCGCTTCGCCGTTCCCTCGGAGACCGGAGACCTGTGACCGGAGACCTGAGAAACCAGATACTCCCACATCCCCTCGCGGCCGCCCTCTCGTCCGAATCCGCTCTCCCGATATCCACCGAAACCCGCGGCCGCGTCGAACAGATTCGTGGAGTTCACCCACACGACGCCGGCCTTGATCTTCGGCGCGATGTCGAGCGCGAGGTTGATGCTCTCCGTCCACAGGCTCGCCGCGAGCCCGTACGGCGTGTTGTTCGCGAGGGCGACCGACTCCTCCGGCGTGCGGAAGGTCATCGTCACCAACACGGGGCCGAAGATCTCGACCTGCGCGATCGTCGACGACGGCTGCACGTCGGTGAACAGCGTCGGCGGATAGAAGTAGCCTTCGGTGGGACACGCCCACGACGGCTGCCACATCGTCGCGCCTTCGTCCACGCCTTGCTTCACCAACCCGCGAATGCGCTCGAGCTGCACCGGCGCGACGATCGCACCCATGTCCACCGCTTTGTCGAGCGGCGCGCCGACTCGAAGCTTCTCCATCCGCGCGCGCAGCTTGTTCACCAAGCGGTCGGCGACGCCTTCCTGCACGAGCAAACGGGAGCCCGCGCAGCACACTTGCCCTTGGTTGAACCAGATCGCGTCGACCACGCCTTCGACGACGCTGTCGAGATCCGCGTCGTCGTAGACGATGAACGGACTCTTTCCGCCGAGCTCGAGGCTCAGCTTCTTGCCCGAGCCGGCTGTCGCGCGGCGAATGATGCGACCGACTTCCGTCGAGCCGGTGAACGCGATTTTGTCGACTTCGGGATGTTCGACGATCGCCGCGCCCGTCGACCCGTCGCCGGTGATGATGTTCACGACGCCGGGCGGCAGCCCCGCCTGTTCCACGATTTCCGCGAACGCCAGCGCGGTCATCGGCGTAAACTCGGCCGGCTTTAGAATGATCGTGTTACCGGCCGCCAACGCGGGCGCGATCTTCCACGCGAGCATGAGCAGCGGGAAGTTCCAGGGAATGATCTGCCCGACGACGCCGACCGCCTCGTAGCCGGCGAATTCGGTGTCGAGGAGCTGCGCCCAGCCGGCGTGATGGTAGAAGTGGCGGGATACGAGCGGGATGTCGATGTCGCGCGTCTCGCGGATCGACTTGCCGTTGTCCATGCTCTCGAGCACGGCGAGCAGACGCGAATGTTTCTGGACGCCGCGAGCGAGCGCGTACAGGTAGCGCGCACGGGCGTGCGGTGTGAGGGCCTTCCACTTCGGGAGCGCCGCGCGCGCGGCCCGAACCGCGGTATCGACTTCGGCCGCCGTGCCGTTGGTGACGCGCGCAATCGTCTTCGCCGTCGAGGGATTGATCACCTCGAACATCGAACCCGGCTCGGTCCACGCGCCGTCGATGTAGTGCCCGAACACGCGTTCGTGCTTGGCGAGCCAGGTGAGCGCTTCCTTGTCGCTCTCCGGCGCCGGACCGTACTCCATCGTTTGGAAGATTTCGGCGACGCTGGCCATTGGGCGAGTGCGAGGGCGGTGTGGCGGAGAACTGGGACGAGGGCGGCGGCGGAGTGCGGAGAACTGGAACGAGTGCGGCGGCGGCGGGCGGCGGTCGGTCACCGCACGCCGTCTCCGCCCTCCGCACTCCTGCTACGGCATTGGTTGGCGGTACGCCGCCGCGTACCGGCCGGTCACGAAATGCTCGAGCTGTCGTTCGATGTCGGTGAGCAGCGAGCTGGCGCCGAAACGGAACAGGTCCGCGCGAAGCCAGCGATCGCCCAGTTCTTCCTTCATCAGATACAGGTATTCGAGCGCGTTCTTCGCCGATCGGATCCCGCCCGCCGGCTTGAACCCGACGGCATAGCCGGTGCGCTCGAAGTATTCGCGGATCATTCGACACATCACCACGCCGAACGGAAGCGTCGCGTTCACGCCTTCTTTGCCGGTGGACGTCTTGATGAAGTCGGCGCCCGCCTGCATCGCCACCATGCTCGCCCGCGCGACGTTGCCGAGCGTGGCCAGCTCTCCGGTGGCGAGGATCGCCTTCATGTGCGCGTCGCCGCAGGCCTCGCGGAAGCGTCGCACCTCGTCGTAGAGCGCTTCGTAGTTCCCCGTGAGCACGTGCGCGCGCGTGATGACGATGTCGATTTCGCGCGCGCCGGCCTTCACGCTCGCACGAATCTCCTCCACCCGTTGCTCGATCGGGCTTAGACCCGCCGGAAAGCCCGTCGACACGGCGGCCACAGGAATGTCCGAGCCGGCCAGCGCGTCGACCGCGATGCCCACTAGCGCGTGATACACGCAGACCGCACCGACATGAACGCCGAGATGCTCCACGCCGAGCGAATGCGCGATGTCGTCGCGCAGAGGATGTCGCGCTTTGGCGCACAGGCGCCGGACGTTGCCCGGCGTATCGTCGCCGGAGAGCGTCGTGAGGTCGATGAGCGTGATCGCGCGGAGCAGCCACGCCGCCTGCCATTCCTTCTTCACGGTGCGACGCGTGGGAATCGTCGCGGCGCGCCGCTCGACCGCGCTTCGATTCACTCGAATCGCACGCACGACGTCGAGATCGAGCGGCATCCCCGGATTGCGCTCGACATGATCCGCGGGCAGTGGCCGCGGTGTCGTGACGAGTGTGAGCGTGGGGGGGGACTTGGCGGGCGCGGTCATCGTCGCTTGCTAATGTACTTCCGGGGTTCGAGAACGGTAGAACGATGCCATTCTGCTTATGGCGCCGAGCCTCGGGGGACACGGACAACCGTGACCGGCGCCAGCTTGGCTGCACGAAGGATCGGCTCGAGAACGCGCGCGTCTCCGGTGACGATAATCACCAGATGGTCGAGATCCACGCGCCGAGCGGCCGCCGCGGTCAGATCGGCCAAAGTGACGGACGACATCTGGGCGGCATAGCGCTCGAGATAGTTGAGCGGCAGGTCGTCGCGCGCTATCTCGACCAGTCGGGTCACGATCGAGTCGGGCCCATCAATTCGCGCGGGGAGTGCGCCGACTCGACTCCGTCGCACCGCCTCCAGTTCTCCTTGGGTTGGCGGACGAGTCGTGCGTAGCTCACGCAGGATTCGCAGCCACTCGGTGAGCGCGCTGTCGACCTTCTGCGCGCTGACGGTCGTACTGCCGACGAACGTCCCCCCGGCGCGGGCGCGCCGCCAAGTGATACCTGTGGTACTCGAATAAATGAAGGAGCGCTTTTCGCGCAGCGTCTCCTGGAGCCGAGCCGACGCGACCGCGGCGAAGGCTTCCGTGGCAACGGCATCCGTATCGATTCGCGATGGCCCGAGCTCGCCGACATACAGGTACGCTTGTTCGCCGGCGCCGGGCACGTCACGCAGATAGATGCGTGTGCGAGGCGGTTGGTCGCTGGCGGTGATCAAGTCGAAGACGGACGGCTCCCGTGGCGGACGCCACGTCCCGAACGCGCGCGTCGCGGCATCGAGCGCGGCCGAGTCGCTCACGTCGCCCGCGATGGCCAACGTCGTGGTGCGCGGGCTGACGTACATGTCATAGAAACGGACGACGTCCGCTCGCGTGATCGACCGGATCGCTACTTCGGTGGGCACGAGCGAGCGCGCGAACGGATCCGCGTCGCCGTAGACCGTTTCATAGAAGAGATGCCGCGGAATCGTGACCGGCGCCTGAGCGACTCGCCGCGCCGCGGCGGCTTGCGCCGATTTTCGCCGCTCGATCGCAGACGAGTCGAAGGTTGGTTTCGTGAGCATTTCGGCCATCAGACCGAGCGCGGGCCCGAACGCCGACGAGACGGTCGTGAATCCGGTCGGGGCCACCGTGGTCCCAATCGTCGCCGCGGCGAGGGCTAGCTCGTCGCCACCTCGCTCGGCGGATCCCTCTCGCAGCGTGCCGAGCGTCACGGCGTACAGCCCTTCCTTCCCAGCGGGATCCCACGTCGAATCCGCGCCGACGATCGCGCGCACGGCAACGACGGGTACGGAGTGATCTTCGACGACGAGAAGCCGGACGCCATTCGGCAGCGTGTGGGTGCGAGTGGGCGGAAACTTGAACGCCGCTGCCGGCGGTGTGGGCGGGCGCGCGCCGCGATCGATCTGCTGACCGAACGCCGGCGTCGCCAGCGCGATCGCGATGAGAGCAGACGCGGATCTCACGGGCGCGCCGTCGCGTTTGGTGGCGTCACGTTTGTGTACGGAAGGTTCGGCTTGCTGATCAGATCGAGCTTGCCGGCCGGCACGAGACTCATCACGACGCGCCCCGCGGTCAGGTATCGTCGAGCCGCGGCCTGGACGTCGGCCGGAGTCAAAGAGAGCGCGGCATTGGCTTGCGTCGCGTAGGAGCCGGGGTCGTCGGCGAACATTTCGTCGTGGGCCAGCGTGTCGGCGCGTGCATAGTGGAGCTGGAGCGAGGTTGCGGCGCTCACTCGGTTGAACGCGTTGAATCGCGCTAGCTCTTCTGCCGTCACGGGCGTGGTCGCGAACGAGGCGAGCGAGCTGTCGACGAGCCGCTCGATCTGCGTCATCGATGCTTCTCCTCCCGGGCGCGGCACGACGATGATCTCGAACACCCCGGATTTCTCGAAATCGTGGTTCTCCGCGGTCACGTTCGACGCGAGCTGGCGATCGGAGACCAGAAGCTTCGCCAAACGACCAACTCGCGGGAGCGACAGCGTGGATGCGACCGCCAAGAGCGCCATGCGATCAGGGCTATTGTACGGTGCGCCGCGCCAGGCGAAGTGCAACTCCGGCTGTTTGGCGCGCGCGTCCTCGAGGACAAGCCGCCGCTCAGCTGTGAATGATTCGGGGACAGCGCCATCGGCGGCGTGCGTGACCGGTGCGCCGCGAGGAATTTCACCGAAGTATTTCTCGATCAACGAGCGCGCGGTCGCGTTGGTGAAATCGCCGCTGATCGCGATAACCGCGTTGTTCGGGACGTAATAGGGAAGGCACGTCGCGCGCACGTCGGCCGGACGCGCCGACGAGGGTTCGGCGTTCGGCGTGAGGTGATAGGGATGCCCTGACGGAAAGAGCGCGGCACGGGTCAACTCGTGGTAAGCGCCGAAGGGCACGTTTTCGACGTTCTGGCGACGCTCCTGCTCCACCACTCGACGCACCGCCGTGATCCGTTCCGAATCAGCTCGCGCGAGCGGCGCAGCCATGCGGTCCGACTCGGCCCACAGCACGGTTTCGAGCTCATTGCTCGGCACCGTGATGTAGTACTCGGTCACGTCCTCGGTCGTCTCGGCGAAATGAGTCGACGTTCCGCCGAGCGAGCGATAGAAGTCCCGCTGCTGTTGATTCAGATGCGGCGAGCCCTGCGAAAAGAGATGCTCGCAGAGATGGACGATGCCCGGGCGGGCGGGGTCGTCGTCCCTCGATCCGACACGGTACCAGACCTGAACGCTGACGATCGGCGTCGCGTGATCCTCGTTGAGGATCGCGACGAGTCCGTTCGGCAGCGTGAACCGCGTATAGGCGAGAGGCCGAAGCGGTGCTGTGGACTGGCCCCCGGAAGAGGCGGTCACCAACGAGCCGAGCAGTACGGCTGCGCCGGTGCGGCGAAGCAATCGCGCTCTCGATCCGGAACATGGGAACAATCGCCCTGCGCGGTTCATACATTCAAGATACCGAAAACCCGCCGTCTCCCACCCCCCATCTCGCCCATGCTCTCACGATCGACACTTCTATTTGTTGGGGCCCTCGCAGGCGCTTTCGCCGTAGCACCGGCGGCCGCCCAACAGACCGCGTCCGTCCCCACAAAGGCCACGGCCCCCAAGGCACTCGACCGCGCCAACCTCGACACGACATGCGCGGCGTGCTCCGACTTCTACACGTTCGCCAACGGCGGTTGGCTCAAGCACACGACGATTCCTGCGAAGTACGGCGAGTGGGGCGCGTTCGACCAGCTCCAGGACCAGAACGAGACGATCGTGCGTGAAATCGTCGAGGCCGCGGCGCGCGATGTCAAAACCGGCAAGGCCAAGGCGCCGTCGAACCAGTTCAAGATCGGCGCATTTTTCGCGGCTTGCGTCGACACCGCCGCCATCGAGGCGCTCGGCACGAAGCCCATCGATGCGCCCATGGCGCGGATTGCCGCGATCAAGTCGTCGGCCGACCTGCCCGCGGCGCTCACCGCGCTGGAGAAGTCGGACGGATTGGCGCCGTTCGGCGTGGGCGCGGCACAGGATCTCAAGAACGCCGACCGCGTCATCGCGAACGCCGGCCAGGGAGGGCTGAGCCTTCCCGAAAAGAACTACTACATGTCGCAGGATACGAGCATGAAGAGCATCCGTGACAAGTTCGAGAAGCACGTCGCGGCGATGTTCAAGCTCGACGGCGAGAGCGACGCCGCCGCCGCGACCCACGCGAAGACCGTGCTCGAGATCGAGACGAAGTTCGCCGCCGCGTCGATGGATCGCGTCACGATGCGGAATCCGGATGCCATCTACCATCTCATGACGGTCGCGCAGTTCGATTCGATCGCACCGCACATGAAGTGGGAGACCTTCCTCACGACGACGGGTGCGCCGGCCGGTCTCAAGGAGATCAACGTGTCGCAGCCGGAATTTTTCAAGGCAATGGACGGTTTCGTGACGTCCATCCCGGTCGCGGACTGGAAGACGCTGCTGCGCTGGCGCCTGCTCAACACCTCGGCGTCGCGTCTGCCGAAGCGATTCGCCGACGAGGACTTCGCGTTCCGCAAACTATTCACCGGCCAGAAGGAGAAGCTTCCCCGCTGGCAGTACTGTGAGCGCTTCACCAATGCGTCGCTCGGCGAAGCGATCGGTCAGGAGTACGTCGCGCGGACATTTACACCGGCCGCCAAGGCGCGCGCGAAGGCCATTGTCGACAACATGGTGTCCGTGCTACACGACCAAATTCAGCAACTCGATTGGATGAGCGACTCGACGAAGGCGCAGGCGCTCATCAAGCTTGATGCATTCACGCGCAAGCTCGGGTACCCTGACAAGTGGCGCGACTACTCGAAACTCCAAGTCCGAGTCGGCGAGTTTGACGGCAACTACAAGCAGTGGAACGAGTGGTCGGCGGCCCGAAACTGGGCCAAGGTCGGCAAGCCGATCGATCGGTCAGAGTGGAGCATGACGCCCTCAGCCGTGAACGCCTACTACAACCCGCTGTGGAACGAGATCGTCTTCCCGGCCGGCATCCTACAGCCGCCGTTCTACGATCCGAACGCCGACGACGGCGTGAACTATGGCGCGATGGGCGCCGTCATCGGCCACGAGATGTCGCACGGCTTCGACGACCAGGGCCGCCGCTTCGACGCCAAGGGCAACCTGCGCGATTGGTGGACGAAGAGCGACGCCGACAAGTACAACGCGCAGGCGCAGCGCGTCGTCGATCAGTTCAACGCGTATACCATTGTCGACTCGACGACGCACGTGAACGGTAAGCTCACGCTCGGCGAGAACATCGGAGATCTCGGCGGTTTGAAGATCGCGTATCTCGCGCTCGAGAAGTCGCTGAAAGAGCACGGCCGCCCGGCGAACATCGACGGTTTCACGCCGGAGCAGCGGTTCTTCCTCGGCTGGGCGCAGGTGTGGCGTACGCTGCAGAGCGACGCGGGCGCCAAGGCCCAGGTGAACACCGACCCGCACGCGCCGGCCAAATGGCGCGTCAACGGCCCGCTCAGCAACATGCCGGAGTTCAAGGCCGCGTGGGGGTGCAAGGACGGCGATCCGATGGTGCGACCGGACAGTCTCCGGGCGAGGATCTGGTAGCTCGTCGATAAACCGCAACTGCTTCACCGCAGAGACGCAGAGGACGCAGAGGAAACCGCGAGGCGGTCTCCCTCGCGCAACGAGCCGGATGTTTTTGTTGAACGCCGCTCGGGATGCTACGTCGTGGCGACGTAAGCCTCCACGGTTGAGTAGGCTCCCGAGCGGCAGTCACAAGAAAATCCCGGCTCGTCGCGCGACGATCTTGAACGCGGCGTTGTCCTCTGCGTCCTCTCCTCCTCTGCGTCTCTGCGGTAAAGCGGTTCAGCAAGCTCCCCGGCAGAGTGGCCAGCCAGCCACGAGGTCTACGCTTCCCAGCTGAGCGACGGCTTCCCGAAGTGCCCGTAATTGGTCGTCTGTCGGTAAATCGGGCGACGCAAAGCGAGTCGTTCGATCATCGCGGCCGGGCGATAATCGAACTGACGCACGAAATCGGCGGCGGCGGCGACGTCGCCGGTTCCGAACGTATCGACTCGCACCGACACCGGCTGCGCCCGGCCGATCGCGTATGCGACCTGCACCTCGGCGCGAGACGCGAGCTTGTTGCGCACCACCTGGCGCGCGACGAAGCGGCCGAAGTACGCGCCGCTGCGGTCCACCTTCGACGGATCCTTCCCGCTGAAAGCACCGCCGCCGTGGCGGCCCATCCCGCCGTACGAATCGACGATGATCTTGCGGCCGGTCACGCCGCAGTCGGCCGACGGTCCACCTTCGATGAATTGTCCCGTGGGATTGACGAGGATCTCGACGTGGGGGCCGAACCACGGACCGAGCACTTCGGGGAGGAGGCAGCTCGCGACGTAGTCGCGGATCTCCTCGTGCGCGGCGTCCTTTGTGTGCTGGGTCGAGACGAGCACCGTCTCCACGCGCACGGGCCGGTTGTCCTCGTAGCGGACGCTGACCTGCGTCTTTGAATCGGGTCTCAACCAGGCGCGTTCACCCTGCTTGCGCGCCGTGGCGAGGCGTTGGGAAAGCCGGTGCGCGAGCTGCACCGGCAGTGGCATGAGCTCGGGCGTTTCGTCGGTCGCGTAGCCGAACATGATGCCCTGGTCGCCCGCGCCGCCCGTGTCGACGCCCATCGCGATGTCGCCCGACTGCTTGGAGATGAACTGCGTGACGCGAACGCCGTCGGCGTTGAACGCCTCGCTCGGATCGAGATAGCCGATCTCGCGAATCGCGCCGCGCGCGATCTTCTCGTAGTCGACCGTCTCGCGCGACGTGATCTCGCCGGCGAGGATGACCTCCCCGCTCTTGCACAGGACTTCGCACGCCACGCGGCTGTTCGCGTCGCCCGCGAGATGCGCGTCGAGGATCGAGTCGGCGATGAAGTCGCAGACCTTGTCGGGGTGCCCTTCGCTGACCGACTCCGACGTGAACGTGTACGAGCTCATATGGCCGACCTCGATGCTCTCTTGGAGCGAACAAAAAGGGCCCCGACGATTTCGTCGCGGGCCCGTGGCATCCGACGACTTAGACGGGTTTCTCCGGACTCAATTCCGGCGCGCGGCCCGTCAAATCGGGGAAATCGCCGCGCAAGTGCAAGCTACCACGGGCGTCGCGCGCGTCAAGCCACCGACATGTTGCAGTGCAGAACCGACACGCCATCATGGCACGGTGATCAGACCGACCGTTCCACCAAGGTCGTCGTCACGAAGCTTGGGAACGTTCGCGGGCGCGATCCACGCCCCGCCATCGATGCGAATCGCGAGCCGGTGGAGACCCGGAGTCACCGCGCGCTCGGCGAACCAACCGTCGCTCGCGCGCTCGAGCACGATCGGTTCCCAGCCTGTGAAATCCGCCATCAACTCGACTCGCTCCGTCTTCGGCGTCCGCCCCGAGACGTCGATGCGCGCCGTTCCTCCGTCCCCGCTCGATCGCGTGATGACGACACGCACGCCTTCGCTGGCCTCGCGCCCGAACCGCAGCGCAACGTGCGGTTGCCACGCCACGCGCAAACTCGCCGACGCGTACCGTGTGCTCGGCGTGCCGCGCACGACGTCGGGAAGCGCGTTCCCCGCCGCGACGACAACGGCGAGCCTCGACGACACCCACAGCTCGGCGTCAGCGGCTTGCCAGCCGCCGTTTCCGGCGCCGGAGCGAAGCGCCGCCGACGCACCGATCGATGCGCCGCCCGCCTCGTGGCGCCAGCCTGCCGCGAGGTCGGTATACGAAGTACCGCCGATGTGGGTGAGCATGGCGCTCGCCAGCAGTCGCTCTTGCCCGGAAGACCACCACGCGTCGAGCGAGCCTCTGCCGACGGAGACGTTGTAGAAGCTGTTCGCGCTCGCTCCTGTGCCTCCGCCGAGCGCGATGCCGCCCGATGGCGCACCAAATCGCAGGCGTGCGTTGACCTCACCGCTCTTGGTGGTGGTCGCTCCGGTTTGCGTGAATCCGCTGAAGACGCCGCCGAGCTCCCAGCGCACGGGATCGACGATTTGACCGGTGATCCCGCCGAGCGCGAGTGCCTGCCCCGTCCACGCGGAATTCGCCTGCATCGAAGTGAGTCCCACCACGTGCAGCCAACCGCGATTGCCCACGCCGTCGATCGTCGCCGCCAACGTCTGCGCGACCGATACTGGAATCCCCGTTTGCCGAAGGTGCGACAGACCGGCGTCCGCGGTCACCTGCCACTGCGTGCGCGCCGGACTGGGGAAACCCAATACCGCCACTATCGCGAAGACCGTGTCCCGAGCGCGCCGCATCCCCCAAAATAGTGTCGGGACGCGTCCCGGGTTCCCGCCTCGACTCCTGCACGCTTCAGGGTTTGCGCGGGCCCGCCGGCGAACTGGCGGTGAGGTCTCCCGAAGTTACCGCTCCCGGCGCCAGCAGCGGCGTCAATCCTCGGAGCCGAATGTCGGCGGACTCCGCTCCGCTCGCACCTCGTTGAACGTCCGAATTCACATTGTTGCCGAGATCCGCGAACTGCTTCGGACTCGCGCCTCGCCGCATCAGTTCGACGACGATGTTGCCGGCGTGCTCGGCCGGAACTGCGTTCGCGACGAGCTGCGTAAGGAGGCCGATCGGGACGGCGATCGGCCGGTTCGGCGCCGCCGCGTGGATGCGCGTGAGGATGTCTTTCGGAATCTTGAACGACAGCGCATCCTCGCCCGCGGCGATGTCGGCCGACAAGGTGTCGCTCGCGATGGCACCGCGGGCCGCATCGAGGCGGTCGGCGACGGCCTGCGCCGTCTCGAGAATTCGCGCCGGCGGCGCGTGCACGACGAGGGCGAATCGCACCTTCGAGACGATATGGTCACTCGGAAGACCTCGCGCGCTCGCCTCCGAAACGATCTTGGCGAGCGCCGCGCGAGTCTCGCGGTCGGCACCCTTGAAGGTGAGCGAATCCTGAGCGCGAGCATGGCGCGACGCGAGAGCGAGCGCGATGGCAACGACCGCGGCGCGGGGTGATCTCACGGCCGCCCCACGATGACCACGGATCCTTCGACCCCGAGGTCGGGATCGCGTGCGCGCGACACACGCGCATCCTGATCGAGAGTGAAGGTCGAGTCGTTGATCATGAATCCGTACGTGTGCCGCCCCGGCGCGATCGGAATCGTCACCGACCACAGATCGCCGGCCGCTTCGCGCGTCATTCGCGCGCGCGCGGCGTTCCATTCATTGAAGTCGCCCACCACCGACACGCGACGCGCCGTCGCGCTTCGGAACACGAACTGCTGCGGGATCGGTCGGACGTCCGACTCGCCGTTCACCGCGGCAACCATCGGCGCGGGTCCGGAACCGTTGGACGCGACCGCGACACTCGGCGCCGATCGCGCGAATTGCCCGCGCACGAAGAAACCGACGATCGCGGCCGCCGCGACGAGACCCGCGAACCCGGCGAGTCTCCACGGTCGTCGGCGCGAAGGCCCGACGGCCGAGACGTCGACGGGCTCGTCGGCCGCCGGCATCACCCGCTGCGCCGCCGCGGCTTCGACGACGCGTCGAATCGCGTCGGCGTCAGTGCTCGGCAGCTGTTGGAGCGTCTGCACCGCGCGACGAAGCACGTGATCGCGTTCGATCTCGCTCATCGTTCCTCCGGCGCGAGGCGCGCGCGCAAGGCGTCCGACGCGCGCTTGACCCGCATCTTGAGCGCCGACTGTCCGACGCCCGTCATCGTCTCGATCTCCTCGTACGAAAGCCCTTCCACGTAGTGCAACAGAAAGATCTCCCGATTGTGTTCCGGCAGTTCCGCCAGCGCTCGTCTCACCGAGTCGTCCCACTCGCGATCCACCCGCGCACTCGCGCTCTCCTCCGCCGGAACCCGCGCCAGCAACTCGTCGTCCGATACGGTTCGCGCCACGCGCCGCTGCGACGCGGTGTTCGCCGTGCGGCAACAGTTGCCGAGGATCTGGAAGAGCCACGATTCGAAGCGCTGCCGCTCTTCGTAGCGCGGCATCGCGCGATAGAGGCGAACGAACGTCTCTTGCACCACGTCCTCCGCCTCGTCCGTATCGTGCAGCATCGCCCGCGCGAACCGGAGGCTGCGCGGATAGTACGTCTCCACGATGAGCGTGAAGGCGTCGATGTCACCGAGCTTCGCGCGGCGAATCGTGCGCGAATCCAGTGTGGCCGATGGAGCGGCGTGCGGCAGTGGATGGCTCGTCAGGGTTCCCTCGACAAACTCGCATACGGCCTAACCGGCGTCGAGGTGGCACGGTCACTGTTGTTCATTCTATTCCATGTTCCGCTCGATGGGCTTGCTGTTCCGCCGAGACCCGGCTGGCGCTGTTCCCCGCCTGGGCATCGAGGCCGCCGTCCTACTACGCGCTTGCGGCGTGGAGGCGAAAGCCGTTCGTGCCGCCCGCGCGCGCCGTGCACTTGCTCCCAATCATTCTCACGAATGAGACGCTACTCATTCGCAACGCACTCGCCATGAGCGTGGCCGTACCGATCGCGCACGCGACGATCGAATCGGCCTTGTGCTGGACGATCCGAAGGGCTTCGAATCGGCGCGGCGATCATTCGTCCCCGAAGCGACTGAGTTCATGCATCACATGTAATGCATTTGTCATCATGCTCGCGGCCTTGCTTGGCGATGCGCGTACGAATAAGGTAGGCCGTTCGCCATACTCCTTGTTCGTCCCCATCCCCACCCGGAAGGGCCGTCATGGTCGCAATTCCCCACCCCCAAGCCTTGGGTCGTGTGCGTATTCCACGAACTGGGCGATCCCTCCTCACTCGTAGTCTCATCTCACTCGCGATCGCCGCGATCGCGACAGTTGGTTCAGCACGTTCCGCATTCGCGCAAGGCGCTATCTCCGGTCAGGTCATCGCCGCCGGATCCGGCGAGGCGATCCCCAACGCGCAGATCAGCGCATCCGGCGGCACGCTTCGCGCCACATCGGACAACCAAGGACGCTTTCGCATCACCGGCGTCATCGGCACGAACACGACGCTGAGCGTGCGTCGCATCGGGTATCGCAACGCGGAAGTCGCGGCCCGCGTCGGCCAGACTGATTTGACGATCACGCTCGTGAGCAATCCCGCGAGCCTCGAGGCGGTCGTCGTCACCGGCACCGTCGGCGCGTCGCAGAAGCGCGAGATCGGCAACTCCGTCGGCACGATCGACGCGGCCGACATCGTCGCCAACGCGCCGATCCTTTCCGTCCAGGGACTGATCAACGGACGCGCGCCGAGCGTCGTCGTGATGCCCACGTCGGGCATGGTCGGCTCGGGACAGCAGCTCCGCATACGTGGCACGGCGAGCTTCTCGCTCGGCAACAACCCGCTGATCTACATCGACGGCGTTCGCGTCAACAACGAAGTCGCGACCGGCCCGGTGAACCAGGCGTTCGGCTCGAGCGCGATCTCGCGCCTCAACGACCTGAACCCGGAGGACATCGAGTCGATCGAAGTGCTCAAGGGGCCGAGCGCCGCGACGCTCTATGGAACGGAGGCGTCGAACGGCGTCGTCAACATCATCACGAAAAAGGGCTCCGGCGGCAACGCGCGCTGGAACGTGATGCTGCGGCAAGGACAGAACTACGTCCAGGACTGGAAGAGCCGCTTCGCGCAGAACTGGGGCATCATTCCCGGCACGACGACGCCTGTTCCGCTCGACATGGACTCGCTCGAAGTCGGCGCGTGCGGCGACTCGACGGCGGCGAAGCTCGGGCGTCGGTGCGACATCTATCGCGACGGACGCCACCAGGAGTCCGAGCTCGCCGTCAGTGGCGGCACGGGGAACCTGAACTACTACCTGAGCGGCAATCTCCTCGACTCACAGGGCGCCGACCCGAACAACGATCTGCGCCGTTATAGCACGCGCATGAACCTCGGCCTCGCCGCGACGCAGACGTTCCGCATCTCGGCGAACCTCGGGCTCAACACCGGCCCCACGCAGCTCGGCTGCGAGGGTGGATGCGGCGGCCATACGTGGACCACGCTGCTCGGCACGCCGGCCAACTACAACAACCCGCGGCGCCACGGCTTCCACAGCCTCCTGCCTTACCAGTACGACGACATCTATCACTACTGGCAGAACCTGGATCGGTTCTCGGGCAGCCTTCGCTTCGACCACACGCCATTCACGTGGTTCCAGCAGCATCTGTCGATCGGACTCGACCGCACGCGCGAGGAGAACGACACCTACGCGCCGCGCGTCGATTCGCTCGTGTATACCGTCGGCTCCGACGCGCTCGGCTTCCGCAGCGTGCAGGATCGCTCGACGACGTACAACACGATCGACTACTCGGCGAGCGCGACCTACGACGCCAAGCCGACGTTGCGCTTCATCACGTCCGGCGGCGCGCAGTTCTACCACAACTCCGTCGACTACGTCTCGGCCAGCGGTTCCGTCTTCCCGACGCCGGGATTGAGCACGGTCCAAGCGACGACGCAGTCGAAGACGAACGACCAGGACTTCCAGGAAGACAAGACGCTGGGCGTCTACGTGCAGGAGCAGCTCGGCTGGCGCGATCGTCTGTTCCTCACGGCTGCGCTGCGCTCGGACGACGCGAGCGCGTTCGGCTCGGGCTTCAACCGGGTGACGTACCCCAAGTACTCGGTGAGCTACGTGATCTCGGACGAGCCGTGGTTCAAGGTTCCGGTCATCGGCAACCGGCTCTCGTCGCTGCGTCTGCGCGCGGCGTACGGCGAAGCGGGCAAGGCGCCGTCGACGTATTCGGCCCTTCGCACGTACGGCTCGGCGTCGGGCCCGGGCGACACCCCCGCCGTCACGCCGCTGTTCATCGGGAACCCGAACCTCGGGCCCGAGCGCGGCAAGGAGATCGAGCTGGGCTTCGACGCCAGCATGTTGGACGACCGGCTGGGCATCGAATACACCTACTACAATAAGAAAACCGTCGACGCGATCCTCAACCGGCAGATCGCGCCGTCGACCGGCATTCCGAGCACGCAGCCGTTCAACGCCGGCGCGATCCGCAACTGGGGCAACGAGCTCCAGGTCCGCGCGAATCCGCTGCGCACGCGGAACGCCAACCTCGACTTGACGTTCAACTTCGCGAACAACGACAACCGCGTGCTCGCGCTGTTCGACACGGTGTCGTTCGTGAACGCGGGGAGCTTCACGCGGCAGGCGATCGGCTACGACGCGTTCGGGTTCTGGGAGCGCCACGTGACCGGCGCCAAGCTCGACGCGAACGGCAAGTTGATCCTGAGCACCCTCATGTGCGCGGACGGCAAGGGCGGCCAGGTGCAGTGCGCCGGCGCGGACAACGCGTTCGGCACCGCCGACGACGCGCCGCTCGTCTACCTCGGCCGCTCGGTACCGCCGCACGAAGGTTCCATCGCGGCGAACCTCGGCCTCTGGAGCCGGTTCCACGTCAGCACGTTCGTCGACTTCAAGCAAGGTCACAAGAAGATCGACGGGAACACGCGCGTCCGTTGCACCCCGGTCATCGGCGGCCGCTGCCGGGAGAACTACTTCCCGCTCGACTACGACCCGATCACGATCGCGCAGATGCAGAACTCGAACGTCGTGGACTTCCTCATCACCGACGCGGGCTTCACGAAGTGGCGCGAGTTCACCGTGTCGTACGACGTCCCCGAGCGCTTCAGCCACCATGGCAACGTGTCGCGCGCGACCGTCTCGCTCTCGGGCCGCAACCTGCACACCTGGACCAAGTACCAGGGCTTCGAGCCGGAGGCGATGTGGCTCGGCGGCACCCGCGGCGGCAACGTCGCGTGGGAACAGACGCTGACCCCTCAGCTCACGACCTGGATCCTCTCCCTCAACCTCGGCTTCTAGAGATTATTGATATGATTTCATATAATCTGATTGCGCGGAGCCGGTGGGCCGCCGCGCTGGTCGCGGCGGCGGCGATGGGGCTCGTCCTCGCCGGCTGCGACGTGAACAAGGCATTGTCGGTGGACTCGCCCAGCCGCATCCCGGCCGGGACGCTCGAGACGCCGGCCAACGCCGCCCTGCTCGTGAACGGCGCCGTCTCCGACTTCGAGTGCGCCTACGGCGCGTACGTCGTCGTCGGCGGCCTCGTGGGTGAAGAGCTCGACGACTACACGCAGACCGCGTCGCGATGGCCCTACGACCGGCGTGACGTGCAGTCGAACCAAAGCATGTACTCCGTCAACGGGTGCGAAGGCCTCGGCGTCTACACGCCGCTGCAGACCGCCCGCGTGACGGCCAACCACGTGCGCACGCTCCTCGAGGGCTGGACCGACGCCGACATTCCGGCGGGCAACAGCCGCCAGGTGCTCATCGCCACGGCCGCGGCGTACGAGGCGTGGAGCATTCTCCTGCTCGGCGAAGGGTTCTGCTCGACGGTCCTCACGACGATCGACGGAGCCAATTTCGCGTACGCGGGCGAGACCACGAGGAACGACGCGTTCAAGGCCGCCGAGGATCGATTCAACGAGGCGATCACGGTGGCGCAGGGACAGGGGTCGGCGGCGACGAGCATTCTCGACATGGCGCTCGTCGGCCGCGCGCGCGCGCGGCAGGACCAGGGGAACCTGGCGGGCGCGCGAACCGACGCCGCGCTCGTCCCGGCCAGTTTCGTCTTCAACGCCACGGCATCGTCGGTCAGCGGCCGCCGCAACAACCGCGTGTTCGTCGAGAGCAACGCGTTGGGCGTGTCGTCGTCGGTCGGCGCGCGGTATCGCACGCTGAACGACCCGCGCGTGCCGGTCCAGAACCTCAACCGGCCGAACGCACTCGGCGTTCCGGCGTGGGCGCAGCTCAAGTACACGACGGTCTCGTCCAACATTCCGATGGCGACGGGCGACGAAGCACAGCTCATCATCGCCGAGGCGGACGCCGCGTCGAATTCGTCGAACACGATCGCAATCATCAACGCGTTCCGCGCCAAGGGCAACGAGGGCAACTACACCGGCGCGACGGACGCCGCGTCGCTCCTCAACGAAGTCATCGACCAGCGCCGGCGCGCTCTTTTCCTCACCGGCACGAACTTCGGCGACATCGTACGCTACAAGCTCACGCTCACGCCGGCGACGGGCACCAACTTCCCCGCCGGTCAGACGTACGGATCGCAAGTGTGCGTGGGCGACTCGCGCGTCGGGCTGCCGCTGCCGGACGTCGAGCGGCAGAGCAACCCGAAGCTCGGCGGTTCGGGCGACTGAGTTGACATGAAATGATGCAAGGCGCTCGCGCGGGTCGGCGGGCGTCGCACCGAAGGACGTTCTGCTCGCCTCAGCGCTCCGACCTCGCGGCCTTGCCGTGACGGTCGGGGCGCTGAACGTTTGAGCCACGCGCCGGCGCCGGCGCCTCGTGTGAACTCGTGCGGTGTCGTTCATGACAACGAACGTTGATGCGGATCGGTGGCAGCGCCTCGCCGAGGTGCTCGACGCGGCGCTTGCGCGCGATCCGAACGATTGGCCGGAAGTGCTCGACGCCGCTTGCCTCGGCGCCCCAGACCTGCACCGCGAAGCGCAGCAACTCCTGGAGCGGGTGGACGACGCACGCCGATTTCTGACGACGCCGCCGTCGAACATCGCCGCGGCGATCGTCGCCCAAGCCGATGAGGCGACCGGCTCGGCGCCCGGCCGGCGAATCGGCGCCTACTCCATCGTGCGCGAGATCGGCCGCGGAGGCATGTCGCGCGTTCTGCTCGCGCGTCGCGCCGACGGACAATTCGAGCAGCACGTCGCGCTCAAGCTGCTGCGCCCCGGCCTCGACTCCGCCGTGGATCATGCACGATTCCGCGCCGAGCGCCAGATCGTCGCATCGCTGAACCACCCGAACATCGCGCGGCTGCTCGACGGCGGACTGACCGATGGCGGTCAACCCTTCCTCGTGCTCGAGTTCGTCGACGGCCAGCCGATCGACGCGTACTGCGACGCGCACGCGCTCTCGGTACGCCGCCGCGTCGAGCTTTTTCTCATGGTCGCCGGTGCGACGCAGTACGCGCATCGCAACCTGATCATCCATCGCGACCTCAAACCATCGAACATTTTCGTCGCCGCCGACGGCAGCGTGAAGCTGCTCGACTTCGGCCTCGCGAAGCTGCTCGAGCCGGGCGCGAGGCGCCGCGACGACGCATCCGCTCCGAATACCGTCGCGCACTGGATGACACCGGAGTACGCGTCGCCCGAGCAGATCCGGCGCCATCCGGTCACGACGCTCACCGACGTCTATCAGCTCGGAGTCGTGCTCTACCGCGTCTTGTCGGGCCGACTGCCCTTCTCGGCGAGCAGCGGCGACTTGCCCGAGCTCGAGGCCGCGGTACTCGAGAGCGACCCCCCGTCGCCATCCGCCGCCGCCGCGGATCCCGCGCGCGCCAAGGCGCTGGCCGGCGACCTCGACGCCATCGTGCTCAAGGCGATCCGCAAGGAGCCCGACGAGCGCTACGCGTCGGTCGATGCGCTCGCCGACGATCTGCGCCGCTATCTCTCCGGACACGCGGTTCGAGCGCGGCGAGGTTCGCCCTGGTATCGAGCGCGACGACTGGTGCGGCGCCACCGTGTCGAAGCGGTCGCGACGCTTGGCATATCCGTTTCGTTGCTCATCGGCGCCGGCGTCGCCGTGACTCAAGCCCGACGCGCCGCGACTCAGCGTGACCTCGCGGCTGCGGCATCGCGGGAGTCGGAATCGGTCACTGCTTTCTTGATGGGTCTGTTCGAGACGAGCGACCCCGCCGGCGCGCGAGGCGATACACTCACGGCGCAAGAGTTGGTTCGGCGCGCCGCGGCGCGGGCGGAGAAGCTCGAGGAACATCCGCTCGCGCAGGCGCGCATGCTCGACGTCACGGCTCGCCTGTATAGCGGACTTGGGCAATACGCCAAGGCGAGCGAAATGTTCGCGCGCGCGCTTACCATCGAGCGGGCCTCCGGAGCCGGCCAAACGGCGGAAGCCGCTTCCACGCTCAACGAACTATCGGTCGAACTGACGCGACTGGGGCGGTACGTCGCCGCCGACTCGGCAGCGCGCGAGGCGCTCCGAATTCAGATGGAAGCGCTGGGGCCGGGCCATCCGAGTTTGGCTGTCACGCTCCATCGAATTGCGAGTGTCGCCATCTATCGAGGTCAGCTTGCCGTCGCCGACACTTTCAGTCGCCGCGCGTTGGCGCTGCGAGAGAGGTCGCTCGGGCCCGACGACTCACTGACCGCGGAAAGCCATCTCCTGCTCGGCGCTACTCTACGATACGAAGGAAGATCCGCCGAGGCCGAACGCGAGATGCGAGCGGCGCTGGCGGTCGCCGAACGAACCCTCGGCCCCGATAACCGACACCTGGCCGACGCGTTGATCGAGATCGCTTATCTGCTGGACGAGGATCGGCACGACTACGCGGGCGCCGAACCGTATTATCGTCGCGCGCTGGAGATCCGCCGCCTGCGCTTCGGCGACTCCGACCCGATGGTCGGCGCGACGCTCAGCGACATCTCCGAATTCCTTTCGCGACGCGGCGAAGACAGCGCGGCGGTCGCGATCTCGCGTCAGGCCTTGGACGTCATCCGCCGCGCGTACGGCGCGGAGCATCCGAACGTCGCCAGCTTCATGGGCTCGCTCGCGACGACCGAGCGAAACGCGGGCAGGCTCGACGAAGCGGCGAGCCTCTACCGCGATGCCATCGCGATGGACCGCCGGCTTCGCGGATCGGACCACGAGAACGTCGCGGGGCTCGAGGTCGGGCTGGCGCGTCTTCTCGTCGATCGCCACGACTTTAGCCAGGCCGAGCGGACCGTGCAGGACGCGATACGAATCCGACGTCATCTCGGCAACTCTGGTTCGCCTGGCACCGCCTACGCCGAGGGCGTGCTCGGCATGGTGCTCACACATCAAGCTCGATACGCCGAAGCGGATTCGGTTCTACGTGAATCGCTGCGCACTCTGGAACGACAAGTCGGACGCGGACAGCGCGACGTGCGGGAGGTTTACGGTTGGCTCGCCGACCTCGACGACGCCCTCGGCCGCAGCGATGACGCGGCGCGCCATCGAATGATCGCCAGCATACGGTAACGCGCGGCGTGGTTCGCGGAGACCCCGCGTTACGGCTTGTCGATCGGCAACCTGCTCGGCACACGGACCGGTGTCGCCCGTGAGAGGTTGCGCGCCGCGTTGTCCGTGAGCGCGTTCATGTAGTCCATCAGTTGGTCAACGAGATCAGGCGTCAACACAACGCCGGCGAGCAACGGATCTCGCTGAGCGAGGATGTCACTCTTGTTCGCCTGCACTGTGCCTCGAAGATCCGCGTCGAGCTGCGTCGGATCGAAGCTCTGCAGCTTGAGGTCGGACTCGCTGTAATGCTCGACGAAAGCTCGGAGGGCGATGATCGCCCCATCGTGACCGTATGGTCCCGTCAATTCGACGTTCCGCAGCGGCGTCGTTCGGAAGAGATACTTGTCGGCTGCGTTAAGGGTCACTCGCATCCGCCCGAAATCGTCGTGCCCCGAACCCCCGTCGCCTTCGCCCGGACCGATTTGCGCGACGGCGACATCGTGGAATTGTTCGTCGCTGAACGTCGACCCGTTGTGGCAGATCGAGCACTTCAACGTGAGGAACGTCTGCGCGCCGGCGAGTTGGCGCGGCGTCAACGCCTTGTCGTTGCCGGCGAGGAACCGGTCCCACGGCGAGTGGTTGAAGGTGAACTGGTCGATGAAGAAGCCGGCGATCGCGTTCGCCGCGTGGGCGAACGTCATGTCCTCGAACTTCGTGCCGGGATAGGCCGCCTCGAACAGACCGCGGTACTCGCCGATCGCGCCGAGGCGCCTCATCAATCCGGCCCAGATGTCGGGGAGATCGTCATCCGAGATTGCGGCCAGCTCGTTGCCGGAAAACGCGCGCATCTCGAATCGATTCGTGACCGGGAACATCGGCTGGGCCGAAAGCGCGCCGAACTCGAACACCTTGGCCATCGCCGGTGTGATCTGCGCTCCGGCGGGCGTGTGAAAACCGCCCTGCGCGTCGACCTCCACGCGTCCGTCCCAGAACAGATGCTTCAACGCGTGCAGGTTGAAGAGCGCCGGCGCGTTGCGGGGGATGTATCCCGTCGCGGGCGGCTCGCGCGTCGGCCCGAGGCCAGTGCCGCCTTGGCCGACCGCCAAGCTCTTGCCGTCCCCCGTCGCGAAGGCGGCGAGGTGGCACGTCATGCACGCGATGTCGCGATTCCCGCTGAGGATTTTATCGAAGGCCAGGGCCTGGCCGAGCTTCGCCAAGGCGGGGCGCACGTACGGCGCCGGCGGAAGCGGAACGATTCCCCGTCCCGCCGCCAGTTGCCGCACGAGCGCCGGCGTGATGACGTCCGCCGGAGAAACATCGTGGCGCGCCACACCGGCCGGCGCGGTCGGCGGTTCCAGCATACGATCGGAGCAGGCGGCGATGCTGAACGACGCCGATACAAGCAACGCCAGGCTGCTCCACTGTCGGCCTTTCATGTGGCTGTCCCTTGTCGATTTCCCGTGCTCGCAGCGTGCGAGTCTATGGCCGGGTCGGCCTCGAACGGGTCCATGAGGGACATGCGCAAAAGCCGACGGTTATCCGACACCGCTCAAATGCGCGATGCCAGCCGCGGCTAAGCCGTCTCCGGGGAGGGGGGAGGCTCCGGCTCGGCGAATTTGCGGGCGGACGCGGACTCGAGCTCGCGAAGCAGGAAGAGCCGCGCCTTGAGCCACTCGCGCTCGATCGTCCGCGACGAAACCCCGAGCAACTCCGCCACTTCGCGCTCGGAAAAACCACCGAAGAATCGAAGTTCGACGATCCGCCTCAGCCGTTCATCGACGGCGCCCAGCCTGGTGAGCGCTTCATCCAACGCCACGATGTCGTCGAGCTCCATCTCCAGCGCGACATCGCCTTCACTGAGCGAGACCCGCGTGACGTCCCCGCCTCGTTTCCTCGCGCCGCGGCGACGCGCGAAATCGACGAGGACCTCGCGCATTGCTCGCGCGGCGGCACCGAAGAAATGCGCGCGCCCCTGCCAATCCTCGTGGCCGCGCAGCTTGAGGTAAGCCTCGTGAACGAGCTCCGTGGTCGACAGCGTGACGCCATCATCCGCGCCCCGCAGGTGGTGGCGCGCCATGCGTTTCAATTCAGCGTAGACTCGGCGGTACAGCTCTGGGTCGCCAGTCGGCTGCTCGCCCTCGGAGACGTTCACGATGAACTATGAAATGGTGGCTTGTCGTCAGCCGGAACGGATGTCACACATCCGGTGCTACGAATCGGTTCCGCTCCCCCAACTGCAACTGCTTTACCGCAGAGGCGCCGAAGACGCAGAGAACAGACGTGGAGCCGAAGTCCGGCGCGCAACGAGCCTGATTTTTTTGGGACTGCCGCTCTAGAAGCCACTCGCGCTCCGGAGTCCTACGCCGCCGCATCGAGGCATCCTGAGCGGGTTTCAACAAGACATCCCGGTTGCAGTCGCGCGGCGACCATCGCCACAAGTGCCTATGCAGCAGGGTGTTACCCGGCAATTTGCCGTTTAGAGCCCAGGTGTTGTACGTTTCATCCGGATACACGGATATATGACCCAGGGACTCAGCGTTCTCGATCAGCTCTCCATCCTCGCCGACCCCACGCGGAGCCGGGTGCTTTTGCTGCTCGAGCGACACGAGCTCACGGTGGGTGAGCTGTGCACGATACTCCAGCTCCCCCAGTCGACGGTGAGCAGGCATCTCAAGCTCCTCGCCGACGACGGGTGGCTCGTCTCCCGCGGCGAGGGCACGAGCCGCTTCTATCGAATGCTCGGCGATCGGCTCGACGGATCGACGAAGTCACTGTGGTCGGTCGTGCGCGGGCAGATCTCGGCCGGCGCCGGAGCGCGCCAGGACGAGCGGCGGGCGGACGGCGTTCTCGCCAAGCGGCGCGACAAAGCCATCGTGTTTTTCCGCGACTCCTCAAAGCTGTGGGACGTCATGCGCGCCGAGATGATCGGCGAGCGCGCGGATCTGCTCGCGCTGCTTCATCTGCTCGACGACAACTGGGTCGTCGGCGACCTCGGCTGCGGGACCGGACACGTCGCCGAGGCCTTGGCGCCGTGCGTCGCGAAGGTCATCGCCGTGGACGAATCGGGACCGATGCTCGAGTCGGCGCGCAAACGCCTCGAGTCGCACGACAACGTCGAGCTTCGCGTCGGCACCATCGAGTCGCTCCCGATCGACGATGGCGCGCTCGATGCGGCGATTCTGTTTCTCGTCGCGCACTTCGTCATGGATCCGGCGCGCGCGATGGCCGAAGTGCGGCGCG
Source organism: uncultured Gemmatimonadaceae bacterium (assembly GCA_963757185.1). Classification (GTDB taxonomy): domain Bacteria; phylum Gemmatimonadota; class Gemmatimonadetes; order Gemmatimonadales; family Gemmatimonadaceae; genus JAQBQB01. The sequence goes on along the minus strand of CAVWQI010000008.1, from coordinate 99,194 downwards.
TGCTGCGTCCTGGTGGGCGACTGCTCGTCGTGGATCTGATGTCCCACGACCGCGTCGATTACGTCGTTCAGCTAGGCCACGTCTGGCAGGGGTTCGACGGCCCGCAGATGACCGCGTGGCTTGAAGGAGCGGGTTTCACGTCGTGCCGGTATCAACCGCTTCCGGTCGCGCCGGAGGCGAAAGGCCCCACGCTGTTCGTGGCCACCGGTCGAAAGCAATGACACATCACTCTCGAGGAATCTGAAATGGGCGTCGCCGAGTTGACCGAACAGCAGCGTGGCCGGGCGGGGGGCGTGGATCGCCCTGCGTTCAAGGTGGCGGATCTTTCGCTCGCCGAGTTCGGGCGCAAGGAGATCCGTCTCGCCGAGCAGGAAATGCCGGGCCTGATGTCGATCCGCGAGGAATACAAGGGCAAACAGCCGCTCGCCGGCGCGCGCATCATGGGATCGCTTCACATGACGGTGCAGACGGCCGTGTTGATCGAGACGCTCGCCGACCTCGGCGCCGACGTTCGCTGGGTGTCGTGCAACATCTTCTCGACCCAGGACCACGCGGCGGCGGCCGTTGCCGTGGGCCGCACGGGCACGGTGGCGAAGCCCGCCGGCACACCGGTCTTCGCATGGAAGGGCGAGACGCTCGAGGAGTATTGGTGGTGTACGGAGCAGGCGCTCACGTGGCCCGACGGCGGGGGCCCGAACATGTTGCTCGACGACGGCGGCGACGCGACGCTCCTCGTGCACAAAGGCGTCGAGTACGAGAAAGCGGGCCGCGTTCCGGAGTTCGACCCGGGCAAGGACCCCGAGGAGTGGGGCGTGATCCTCGACCTCCTCCGCGCCGAGCAGAAGAAGAATCCCGGCCGCTGGACGAAGGTCGCCGCCGACATCAAGGGCGTCACCGAAGAGACGACGACCGGCGTTCACCGACTTTACGAGATGATGAAGGCGGGCACGCTGCTCTTCCCCGCGATCAACGTCAACGACTCGGTGACGAAGTCGAAGTTCGACAACATTTACGGCTGCCGTCACTCCGTGATCGACGGCTTGAATCGCGCGACCGACGTCATGATCGCCGGCAAGCTCGCCGTGATCTGCGGCTACGGTGAAGTCGGCAAGGGATGCGCCGAGGCCCTACGCGGCCAGGGCGCGCGCGTCGTGATCACCGAGATCGATCCGATCTGCGCGTTGCAGGCGTGCATGGCCGGCTATCAGGTGGTGACGCTCGACGATGTCGTCTCGACCGCCGACATCTTCATCACGGCGACCGGCAACTTCAACATCATCACCGCCGCACACATGGGGCGGATGAAGGACAAGGCGATCGTCGGCAACATCGGCCACTTCGACAACGAGATCGACATGGCCGGCCTGAAGAAAGTGTCCGGCATCAAGCGCGTGAACATCAAGCCGCAATACGACGAGTGGGCGTTCCCGGACGGCCACTCGGTGATGATCCTTGCCGAAGGAAGGCTGATGAATCTCGGTTGTGCTACCGGCCACCCGAGCTTCGTGATGTCGTCGAGCTTCACCAATCAGGTGATGGCGCAGATCGAGTTGTTCGGAAACACGGCGAAGTACAAGAAGGAAGTGTACGTGCTGCCGAAGTGGTTGGATGAGAAAGTGGCGCGGCTGCACCTCGGGAAGTTGGGGGCTCGGCTGACGGAGTTGAGCAGAGAACAGGCGGAGTACATCGGGGTCAAAGTCGACGGGCCGTACAAGCCGGATCACTATCGTTACTAGAGCCCTCTGTCGGGCAGGCGCTTTCAACTGCTTCAACGCAGAGGACGCAGAGACGCGGAGGACGCAGAGGACGGCCTTGAAACTGAAGTCCGTCCCGCAACGACCCTGATTTGTTTGGGACTGCCGCTCGGGAAGCCACTCGCATTGTGGAAGCCACATCGCCGCATCGACGCCTCCCGAGCGGCTTTCAACAAAAAACATCCCGCTCGTTGCGCGACGGAGCTGGTGATCCGCGGTTGTCCTCTGCGATCCTTTGCGCCTCTGCGTCCTCTGCGTTGAAGCAGTTGCTGTTATCGGCGAGGACTCAGCTCGATCGTGGCGACTTCGAACGGAGCGAGAGCCAGGCCCTGCTCCGCTCCACTCCGAAAGACCGTCTCGGGCCGCCGCCCGAATGGATCCTTTCCCGTGAACGCCAGCGCCGCCGCCGACGGCAATTCCAGATCTCTCCCGACCTCGATCCCGATCGTCCGTGCGCGCTCGCTCGGATTCCTGACCGTGATGATCCCCTTCTTGTCCGACCACGCCGCCCAGCCGTAGGGCTCCAACCGCAGCGGATCGCCGCCGATCCAGTGCGTGTCGAACAAGGTATCCGCGTTGGCGCGCGACCATTTCGCGTGCGCGGCGATCGCGTCCCAATTCTCGTTCGAGAGGAGCGCCGGCGTGATGTACATCTCCTGCAATTGCGTCCCGTTTCCGAAGTAGGCGTGAACCTCCGATGCGAAGTCGTTGCCCGGGTCCGTGTTCAGGTTGTGCGCCGACTTCGCGTAGATCAGGCCGTGAAGCATCAGTGAGCTGAGCGGGAAGAGCGCGCCGGCACGCACGACGTGATCGTACGTGTCGGCGTCGCGATAGGTGATCCATCGCTGCCGGCTCGAGCCAACACCGGCGAAGGAGTGATCCTCGCCGCCGCGCCAGATCGAATCCGCCCAGCGCAGCCAGAACGGCGACGGATACGTGCCGGTCGTGAGATTCACGTAGAGATCCGGCTTCTCAGCGCGCAGCTCACCGATCAGATGAATGGCCGCGTCGAAGTCGCTGTCGAACGCGCTCCCGGGTGCCGTGCTCGCGGCGTTGCCCGTGCCGTCGAACTTGAACTGGTTGACGCCGAAGCGGCGGATCATGTCGAGACACGTGTCGCGAAAACGCTGATAGTACACGGGGCCCGAGAGCGCGAACCCGCGGTCGTTCGTCTCGAATCCCTGCTGCTTGCCGTACGCGACGCGGTCGTCGTGCGGCTTGCCGTAACCGCCCCACGGCGACATCCACACGCCGGGCGCCGAGCCGTATTTTCGGGTGGCGTCGCGCACCGCCGCGAAGCCGTTCGGAAAACCGGAGTTGAATCGCCAGAGCGTCGTCGGATCGTCCCATCCGTCATCGAACAGGAACGAGTCGAGCGTGACGCCGCGCTTCTCATGAAGCTCCGCGCCGAACGCATTCACGGCCCCGAGCGCGTCCGACTCGCTGAACTTGGAGAAGTAGCCGATGTCGTACCACGAGTTGTAGTGCAGGAACGTGCGGTATGGGTGCGCGCGCTCCCGCTCGACGTACGCGAGAAAGTCGCGTCGGAGTTGCCCGGTGCGCGTCACGCCGGCCACTGAGCTGGCCTCGAGCGTCGTTCCCGCTCGTAGCGGAAGCGTCCTCGCCATGCGGCATCGGACGCGATCGCCATCCACGACGTTGATCGCGAGCGGGTGCTCGAACGCGTAGTACGAATCGCCAACGACGAGGGGCGTACCGCGCACCGACCCGCTCACCCACGCTAGTGGCGCGGTGAAGTCGAACAACGAGATCACGCGCAGCGGAACGTCGCCGGCGAGCGCTCGCACCGTGAGCTCCTGTCGCACGTACGCGGAACCGTCCCGTAGAATGCCACGCCACTGAACTTCGATTTTGCCGTCGGCGTCGCGAAGCGTTACCGCGATGCTGCGTCCCTGGATACGCTCAGCCAGGCGCGACGCCGACGGGTTCGCGCTCAGCGGCTCCATCCGCGGCTCGCCGACGACGCGCAACGCGCTCGCCGGAACGACGGTCGCGTTCGTCCCCGTGTTCAACGTCAGAGTGAACAACTCGGTGGAGAGCGGCAGATCGACGCTGTGAAGGCGGTCGGTCAACTTCGACGGGCGCAGCGAATTGTCGGCCAGGCTCCACGTGGCGACGATCGCTTCGTTTCCCAGCGTCAGTGAGCGACCCTGCAGCGCGGCGCTCGCCTCGAGGCCTCGGGGCGTCCAGTCAGCGGCGGTCGACGCGTCGAGTCGCGCGCCGGCGCGCAGGACGCCCAGGCTCAACGCGAGACGACCGCTTCGATCGAGAAACTCACGACGTGATGTCATGCCGAATAAGGTGCATCGCGCCGCCCATGGTGGAAATGGCGCGCTGAAACTCGGCACGCGCGCCGATCGTCCGCTAGAGACGAGTCGCCGCCGGCCCGGCGCGTGTGAGGAAGAACTCGGCGCGGCGAGCCGCCGAGGGAAACTGCGCCGCGTATCCGTGCGCCCACTGGTCGCGGAACGTTTCGGCGTCGGGCGTGCGCACGAGCGCCCAAACCGACCCACCGAAGCCCGCTCCGAACGCCGACGCCGCGACGGCACGCCCCCCAGACGACCGCGCGTCCCGCACGAGCCAGTTCGTTTCGTCGATCTGATTGCGCAACTGTTGCTCGGCGCCCGCCTGTGAGCGGTCCACCAGCGCGCCGAGCTCCGCCAGATCGCCACGCAGCAACGCGTCGCCGGCGCGGGGGATCAACTCCGTGCTCTCGACGACGAACTGGGACAATCGGCCGTGCAGGTCACTCTTTGCGTCGCGCACCATCGACAGAACCCGGTCGGCTGCGTCAGGAGCCGACGTCACGACGTCGCCGAGCGTCGCATCCTCGCGGCCGGTCGCGGCGCGCCAATGCGCTGCCAGCTCCCGCGTCGCGTGCGACAGTCTGTTGTAGTGTTCGCGAACCGCTCCGATTTTCTCTGCCGTCACCCCGCTGTACGCGATCACCAGCTCGTGGTCCGCCGGCAGTGGAAGCGCGCGCTCGAATCGCACCGGACAAAAGGAGTACTGAACCAGTTGGCCGGGACGCGCGCAGAGAATTGCCGTGTGGTCTTCGCTACCACCGAACGTGCCGACACCCGCGTCGCCGGCGAATCCTTCGTACGCGTACCCGTTCTCGACGGCGCCGAGGTATTCGGCGAGCCGGTCGAGCGATGGAAACAAACGCCGGTACTCCGAGCGCTCACCCAGCGCGTTCACCTCGGCGAGCGCGAGGAACGTGGCGACGACGAGCGCGCTGGAGCTGCTCATCCCCGACGCTTGCGGCAGGTCGCTCGCGAACGCGACATCCGCGCCGACGAGGGGGTCGCCGAAATCGCGCGCCATGCGCCGTGCGACCGTGATTGGATAGGCCGACCAGTGGCCACCCCCCGCTCGCGTGTCGGCGTTCGCATCCATCCGCGCGTCGATCGTTTCGCCGACGCGGGCGTCGGCGATCCGCAGCCGTCGATCAAAGCGCGGAACGGCGACGATGCAGATCCCACGTTCGACGGCGCAGAGCAGACTTCGTCCGCCAGCGTAGTCCGTGTGCTTCCCGAGAAACTCAACGCGACCGGGCACCCAGAACGCGACCTCGTCGGCCGAGTGCGGCTGCGACTCACGGGCTTGCAAGCCGACGAGCGCGGCGCGCGCGCGTTCGAGCAGGCGCGCCTTGGCCTCGGCGACGTCCTCGCTCAAACCGATCGCGCGGAACGTCGCGGCCCCTCGCGTCAGAGGCGCACCGCCACGTCCTGAAGTCGTGCGGCGACCTTCGCGACGTCGGCTCGGCGGGAAAGGTCGAGCACGGGCGCGTCGGCCGCGATCATCTCGAACCGCTCGCCGAGTACTTCGACGGCGTACTGAATGGCGTTTGGAAGCTCGAGCTCATCGCGCGACGACGGCTGCACGTCGCGGCACGCTTGAAAGATCCCGGAATCGAGCCGCCAGCAGTTCATGCTCACGGGCGCGTCGGCGCGCGCGGCCATCGTGGCGGCGTCCGGCTTCTCGACGATCCGCTGCAGCACGCCGTCCCGGATGTCGAGCACCGCGTATGCGGCGAGTCGGTCCGCGGCGACGTCGCCGCTTCGCAGTAGTCCCGCACGCGAGAACGCGACGCCGACGGGACCGTCGGGGAGAGTCGTACGGAGACGCGACAGCACGTCGGTCGGATAGTAGTTGTCGGCGTTCACTACGACGAAGGGTTCGCCCGCGACGAATTCTTCGGCCGCGAGCACGGCGTCGGCCGTACCGACGGGTTTGAGTTGCACGGCAAATTGGACGCGAAGACGCGTCGGGATCGCCGCGCGCGCGTAGCGATCGCGAATCTCGGCGTGTTGCGGCGCGACGACGATGCAGACGTCCGTGAACCCGGCATCGGCGATCCCGCTCAGCACGTAGTCGAGGAACGGCCGGCCGGCGGGGAGAGGGAGCATCGCCTTCGCGCCATCGTTGGCAGCCGCGGCCTGATCGGCAGTCAGCGTCGCCGTCTCGTCGGGCTCGCGCATGCGACTCCCGGCGCCTCGTGCGAGAACCACCGCCTTCGTGCACGGCCGGCGGGCCGCGCGCGCGGACGTTTCGCTGCCGGCGAGCTCCGGCTGGCTCGCCCATGTCTGCTTGACGACCTGCCACAGGATGACGCCGCTCACGACGAATACCACGAACCACACGAACGTGTGAAGCGTCCGTCCGTAGATCAGGCTGCCGGTGCCGAACAGACCGGCGTACACGAACATCACCCCCGCCGTCCAGCCGAGCAGCATCTGTGGAAAGCTGTCGCTCGACGGCGGCAGGTTCGACTCGGCACGAATCACGTTCCACCCCGGGCCGGCAGGCCGCGTGAGCTCGTAGAATCGCACGAGCGACGCGCGGTCGGCCGGCTCGGTGAGCATCGTGACCGTCACCCACACGGCCGTCGTCACGGCGACGGTGATGAGCAACGGCGCCGGGTCGGCGATCGCGTAACCGGCCTTCTTCGCCACGAAGAAGCCGAACGCGATGAGGAACGACGACGCCATCGCCGAGATCTCGCTCCACGCGTTGATGCGCCACCAGAACCAGCGCAGCAGATAGATGAGGCCCGTCCCGGCGCCGACGGACAGCAAGAGTTGGAACGCCTCGCTCGCCGTGGACAGCGCGAGCGTGAACGCGCCAGCCGCGATCATGAGAAACGCGGTCAGCGCGCGCGACACCCACAGGTAGTGTCGTTCCGACTTGCCACGTCCAATGAAGCGTTGATAGAAGTCGATGATGAGATACGACGAGCCCCAATTCAGGTGCGTCTCCATCGTCGAGCGATACGCGGCGAAGAGCGACGCGACGAGGAGTCCTTTCATCCCGGCCGGCAGCAGCGTGAGCATCGCCGGATAGGCGAGGTCGTTGCCGATGAGCGCCGGGTTCACGTGCGGCAGCGCGCGCTGGATGTCGGCCAGCGAGGGAAACACGAGCATCGAGCAGAGCGCGACGATGATCCACGGCCACGGCCGCAGCGCGTAGTGCGCGACGTTGAACCAGAGGGTCGCGCCGAGCGCGTGCCGTTCGTTTTTCGACGCGAGGATCCGCTGCGCGATGTAGCTTCCGCCTCCAGGCTCCGCGCCCGGATACCATACCGACCACCACTGTACGGTGAGCGGTATGACGAGCACCGTGATCATGAGCGACGTGTCGTTGAAGTCGGGGAGCAGCGAGAGCGTGCGCGGGTCGATCTTGCTGAGCATCGACGACAGCCCGCCGACGGCGGGCTGCCGCAGCGCGACGATCGCCGCGCCGATCACGCCGACCATCGCGAGCGCGAACTGCACGAGATCCGTCGCCAGCACGCCCCACAGCCCCGACACCGACGCGAAGAGAACGCAGGCCGTGCCGGCGACGACGATCGTCTCGACGCGTCCCCAGCCGAGCATCACGTTGGCGATCTTGACGGCCGCGAGCGTGACCGTCGACATGATCATGATGTTGAAGAAGAGCCCGAGGTACACGGCGCGGAAGCCGCGCACGACGGCAGCCGGCTTCCCCGAGTATCTCAGCTCGTAGAACTCGAGATCCGTCAGCACGCGCGACCGTCGCCAGAGCTGGGCATAGAAAAAGACGGTCGCCATTCCGGTGAGCAGAAACGCCCACCACACCCAGTTGTACGAGACACCGTGCGACCGCACGAAATCCGTCACGAGGTTCGGCGTGTCCGTGCTGAACGTCGTCGCCACCATCGACGTGCCGACCAACCACCACGGCGCCGACTGGCCCGAGGTGAAGAATTCCGCGGTGCTCGATCCCGCCCGCTTGAGGTAGAACATCGCGGGGAGATAGCAGAGCACGAGACTGATGCCGACGACGTACCAGTCGAGGGTCGTGAGTTGGGTCAGATCGGGCTCAATTTGCGAGGTGAGTTTGTGAACCGCTGTACCGCGGAGACGCAGAGGCTCCGCGGTCGTTCTCTGCACCCTCTCCGTCTCTGCGGTAAAGCAGTTCCGTCAGTTAAGCTCGCCGAGCGAGGTGTCGAACGCCTCGATCAACAAAGACGCATCCTCGACGCCGAACGGCATCGGCGGGCGGATCTTGATCACGTTGTGGTACGGCCCGTCGGTCCCGAGCAGAATTCCCTTCTCGCGCATTCGATTCGCTACGAACGCCGCTTCCTCTCCTGCCGGCTCGCGCGTTTCGCGGTCCCGCACGAGCTCGACGCCGAGGAATAGGCCTGATCCTCGAATGTCGCCAACGACGTCGTGTCGCGACGCGAGCGGCCGCAAACCGTCGAGCAGGAAATTGCCTACGCGCAATGCGTGCGCCTGCAGTCCCTCCTCGCGCACGACGTCCAACACAGCGAGCCCGACCGCGCACGACACCGTGTTCCCGCCGAAAGTACTGAAGTACTCCATCCCGTTGTCGAAGGCGTCGGCGATTGCGCGCGTCGTCGCGACGGCGCCGATCGGATGCCCGTTGCCGAGCGGCTTACCCATCACGACGACGTCGGGGACGACGTGCTGGTCCTCGAACGCCCAGAGGCTCGTGCCCATGCGCCCGAGCCCGGTCTGCACTTCGTCGGCGATGCACACGCCGCCGCCGGCGCGCACGTGTTCGTACACCTTCTCGAGATATCGCGGCGGGAAAACGAGCTGACCGCCGACGCTCGGACACGTCTCGGCTATGAACGCCGCGACACCAGGGCCCCGGTTGCTCAATTCGTTCACGATGGCACCGACGTGCGACGCGTACTTCGCCCCCGCGTCGGGGTCGCCGCGCCGATAGAGACCGCGATAGTCGTCCGGCAGCGGCGCGACGTGGACCCAGTCGGGCGCTCCGCCGCCGCCCGGACCGGCGTGCTTGTACGGACTGATGTCGATCAGCGACGTCGTGTTGCCGTGATAGGCGGCCTCGAGGACGATGGTGTCTTTGCGTCCGGTCGCCGCGCGTGCGAGTCGCAGCGCGAGCTCGTTCGCCTCGCTCGCCGAGCTGACGAAGTAGCAGACGTCGAGCTCGCGCGGCATCGTCGCCAACAATGCCTCGGCGTAACGCTCGAGCAGATCGGTCAAATAGCGCGTGTTCGTATTCAACACGCGCATTTGTCTCTCCGCCGCCTCGACGACGCGCGGATGGCAGTGACCGACGTGCGGAACGTTGTTGTACGCGTCGACGTACCGCCGCCCTTCGCGATCGAACAAGTACTGCATCCATCCACGCACGACTTCGACGGGCTCTCGATAGGACAGGCTGAGATTCCCGCCGATCGCCCGCTCACGCGCCGTGAGCGACTCTCTCCGCGATCGTTCGGCGCGGGGAAATCGCTCGGCGGGGACGCGTACGATGAGGTTGGGATCCGGACACAGCGACGTCCACGCCGCGCGTTGCGCCGGAGGCGCGACGCCGGGAAAGTCGGTGCCGAGCTCCAGCAGATCAGTGATGACCTGCAAGTGAAGGTGCGGCGTCCAAGCACCATTCACGTTCGCCGCCCCGAGCGTCGCGATCCGATCGCCGGCCTTCACTCGTTTGCCGATCGAGAGGCCATCGAGTGATTCGCGGCTCAGGTGACCATAGAGCGTGAAGAACTCAACACCGTCGTCCGTTCGATGGCGAAGGATGATGACCGGACCGTAGTCCTGGTTCATCCCGTTGTCATTGAAGGCCGCGATCTCACCGTCGAGCGGCGCGAAGACAAGCGTCCCCGCGTCGGCAAAGAGGTCGAGACCGATGTGTATCGTCCGGTGTTCGTCGGTGAGCCGCGGGCCGAGCGCGAACGCCGGCGCGACGTACAAGAGGCGCGGCTCGTCGTATCGCCCGACCGACACGCGCACGCCCGCGTCGCGCATGACCTCGTCCACCCGGCGCGTGAGCGAGGGCTCGTCGTTCTGACGCGTATCGCCGGAGAGCATCGTACTCGAAACGCTCAGATCGAGCACGACGGCGGGTTCGGTCCTCGCATCGACACCGAGCACGGACGAAAAAGCCGGGCGAACTCGGAGGAACTCGACCACTCGCTCGCGGCGCGGAGCCGGCTCGAGGCCGGCCGCTTCTCGGATGACCGCCGTCGCGAGGCCGAACGGAATCCGCGAGAGCCGCGGCAGCGTGCGCGCGATCGCCGCCTGGCTTACGCCGAGGTAATCATGATCGGGCTTTTCGCCGAGTTGAGAGGCGGCGATGCAGGCGCTCCCGCACAAGCGCAGCGTCGCGAGGCCGAACACGGCAGCCAGCTCGTTTTCGTCGAGACGCACCTCTTCACTGAATCCGCGGACGAGCACATCTGCAACGGCGAGCGGATCGGGAGCGTCGAGCATGACGTACGCCAACGCGATCGCGAGGTCGGCGACGCGGTAGCTGCGGACCATGTCGCCGAGGTCCACGATGCCGGTGACGCTTTGGCCGCGCGACTCAACGTCCGCGTCGCCACCGACCAGAATGTTGTAGTCGTTCGGGTCGCCGTGGACGACGGCGCGCGGAAGCGCGTCGAGAAGCGGCGCCGTGTGCCGGTCGAATCGATCGGTCAGCGTATCGATCGCCGCGCCGAGCTCGGCGTCGACGAGCATCGACCGGTGGGTCGAGACGGTCGCGCGCGCGTTCGCGATGTCCCAATAGAAGTCGCGATGAACCGCCGGATGGTCGAAGTCCGAAAACGCCGCGTCGATCGCGCCCAGCTCGCGACCGAGCGATTCGAATAGCCGAGGCGAGCGATAGCGCGCCTGGGCTAGAGGCCGCCCAGGTAGGTGGCTCACCACCCAGGCGAGATGCGATCGTCCGTCGGCGCCGTGAACTTCGATGAGCGTGTCACCGTTCGTCGCGGTGAGCACGCGCGGAGTCGTCGACACCGTTCGTGCGAGATGCGCGAGCGCCGCCTGCTGCGCTTCCAGGATGCCCCGATCCTCGGCCGCGCTGGCCACCTTGAGCACGGCCCGCGGCCGGCCGCCCACGAGGATGAGAAAGTTCTGATCGCGTTCACTCGGCAGCGGCGCGGCGACACCGTCCAGCGCGAAGTGCGTTCGCACCGCCTCCGTCGCGGTGTCGAGCGACAGCGCGGGCGACTCGCGCAGCAGGCTATCGCTTGTCGCCACGGACTTCCTTCGGGATTCGTCCCTCACGCGCCGCGCGCCACGATTCTCCGGAGCGCACGACCTGATACGCCCGCTCGAAGCGGAGGGGCGCGCTATAGCCGGACGAGGCGTTGTCGTAGTTCTGGGCGAAGAGGTAGACCTCGACCGTGTCGGCGGCCATCGCGAAGACGGGCGAGAACCGAATCACGTAGCCGGGCAGGACCGCGGTGCACCTCACCGTCTTGCGCGACGCCGTGATCGGAGGCTGGCATACACCCTTGATCGACCCCCGCCGCCGCATCTCGGCCTCGACCGCGTCCGGCAAACTGTCCGCCGGCGCGAGCCCGACCGTTCGCGGCAACCCGCGCCGGTCGAGGAGGAGTGACTGTGCCGGGTCGTTGAGATCGAACGCCGCGCGTGCGGCGGCGTCGTATACGTCGCCCTGCGTCTCCGGCGAAAGCGTCGCTACAGAGAGCCCATGACCACGCAAGACGTTCGAATCGTCACCACCGCAGCCGCTCGCGACGTGCGCGGCGAAAGCGATGGTGACGATTCGAAAGACGTGCATTCCGGGAAATTAACGTCCCCCGTTGCCTCGCCGGATGTCCCGGTGATCGTTGCTGTCATTCCGGTGATCCTGACTTCCATTCGAGCGATGGTCCCGATCCTGGGCCTGGCCGCGGTCGCGGATGTCGTGCTCCCGAATCGCCTGTGTCCGGAGCCGCGCCTCTTCCACCTCGCGCGCACGGATCTGCTGGTCGCGAATCAGCTCGCGCTGGCGCGCCATCTGGAACTCACGTTCGCGCTCGATCTGCAGCTGCTGCTCGCGTGCGATCTCGATCTCGCGCTGTCGGCGGATCTCGTCCTGGTAGATCCGATCGTTGTTGTAGTAGCCGTTGTTGCCATAGACGCCCTGGCCATAGATCAGATGGGCGTTTCCCGGCAGGCGCCTGGCCGCGACCTCGCAGTTCATCGGCGCGGGCTGACGACCCGGCGGAACGCCGTCGATCCAGATCCTGCACATCCCTGCCGGCGGCATCTGGCCTGGCGGAACCCGGAAGATGCCCTGGGCCATTACCGGGGTCGCGAAGGCGAGTGCCGACGCGGCCGTTAGAACATGGAGTTTCCGCATTTCCTTCTCCTTTGGTGGGTTCGAGCCGACTTCGCTCGGCCCACCAAAAGGCACGGACGATGCCGCTTCTGGTGTTCGCGTAAGATGTTTATTGACAACGATTTGCATGCTAACGGCCTGGTGTGAGCCGTTTCACATCGTCCGATAGACGCGAAGATTCCGTCCTCCACGGAGGACGTTTTCGTTCAGACTTCTTTGTGCGGACTGGCCCCCCCACGCCGCACCCAGAGCCAATAAACCGCGACGCCAATCAACAGGATGACCACGCCGATTCCGGCGTTCTCGGGATACTGCACGATCGTCGACGCCGAGATCGCCCAGCAAGCGAGCACGAAGACCATCGTCGTCACCGGATGCCAAGGCACGCGCAGGCCCTCGGGCGCCGCGGCCTTTCCTCGAGATTCGCGCGCGCGAAACACGAGCAACGACGCGCCGGTCAGACCAAAAAACAACACGTCGATCGATACGACGTAGTTGAGGATCTGGTCGTACTTCCCGGTCAGCGCGATCACGGCCGCCCACACGCCCTGGAGCACGATGGCAACGACCGGGACCCGCGAGCGCGGATCCAGCTTGGCGACGGCCTTGAAGAACACCCCGTCGCGCGCCATCGCGAAATACGCCCGCGGCGCCGTGAGCACACTCTGACTGAGAAATCCTACCGTCGAGATCGCGATGCCGAGCGCGATGAGCTTGGCGCCTCGCTCGCCCAGCGCCGACCTCAGCACCATCGACGCCGGCGTCGACGTCGCTGCGAGCCCGTCCACGCCGAGCACGCGCAGGCAGACCAGCGTCACGGCCAGATACAACACGATCACGCCGATTACACCGATCAACAATCCGCGCGGCAGATCCCGGCGCGAGTCGCGCATCTCCCCGCTCACGAAGCTCGCCGTCTGCCAGCCGCCGTAGGCGAACAACACCGGCACCATTGCTGCGCCAAATCCGGCGACGCCACCGGTTCCGTTCGGAAGCGCGGCCGACACGATGCTCGTCGCGCGGGTCGCGAAGAACAGTCCGACGACAATGAGCATCCCGATCGCCGCGAGCTTCGTGATCATCAGCGCCGACTGCACGTTGCTTCCGGCGCGAACGCCGAAGCAGTTCACCAGCGTGAGAACGCCGAGCGCGATCGCGGCGATCGCCTGCTCGGGCATCGCCCATCCGGTCAGCTCGCGCGTGTAGCGGCCGAAGATGATCGCCGAACCGGCCATGCCGCCCGTTTGAACCACGAGCAGCAGCGTCCATCCATAAAGGAAGGCGACGATCGGGTGGTACGCGTCGCGCAAATACGCATACTGTCCGCCCACGCTCGGGCGCAGCCGCGCCAACTCGGCGTACACAAATGCGCCGATGAGCGCGATTATGCCACCGGCTACCCACGCCCCGATGACGAGGAGCGGAGTATGCACCGCGCGCGCGACGACGCTCGGGTTCACGAAGATCCCCGAGCCGATGATCCCCCCCATGACGATCATCGTCGCGTCGAAGGCGCCGAGGCGGCGGGCGAGCGTCGGCTCGGCGGCTGTCGAGGGAGCTGTCATGGCGCGGTGAATCTACGACGAAAGGCGCGAGCGTGGCTAAGAGGTTGGAGGCTCTCGTTTCGCCGTTTTCCGCGCTACTCCGCTTGTAGCGCCACCGCCGGATCGACCTTCGTTGCCCTTCTCGCCGGCACGATCGTCGCCGCCACGGCCGCCGCGCCGAGCACGATTGACACGAATGCGAGCGTAGCCGGATCGCGCGCCCCGATGCCGTACAGCATCCCGGCGACGAATCGGCCGAGCAGGAGCGACGCGAGGATGCCGGTCGTCATCCCGGCGATCGCCATCCACGCGCCGTGTCTCACGACGAGCAACACCAAACTTTGCGTCTGCGCACCGAGCGCGACGCGAATGCCGAGCTCGCGGGTCCGCTGCGCCACCGAGTAACTCACTACGCCGTATACGCCGATGAGCGCGAGCACGAGCGTCGCCGTGGCGAAGGCGCCGATGAGCAGCAACGGGAATCGCCGCATGAAGACCGACCCCGAATTCGTGATCAGCTGATCCATCGCCGCCGGGTTGACCACGGCGGCGCCGGGCGCGGTCTCGTCGACGATGCGATTGAGCTCACGCGACAGTTCTCCGACGTCGCGCTGCGAACGAATCGCGATGCTCATGTACGTCTCGGGATCCTGCGCGAACGGTATGTACAGCGTCGGTGGGATGTGTTCGTCGATGTTCCCGATCGGCACGTCGCCCACCTGGCCCACGATGCGAATCGTGTCGCGGCCGCCGATGCCCATGATGATCGACTGGCCGACCGCGTTGCCGTCTTTGAAGTAGGCCTCGGCGAACGCTCGATTCACCATTCCGACGTGCGGCGCGCCGGCAATCGCGTCTCCGGCGCCGAAATCGCGCCCGCGCGAAAGGGGAATCCTGAGCGCCGACAAATAGCCGGAGCTCGACGAGCGATAGCTCGCCGTCGGCTCCTTGCCCGGTTCGCTCGGCGGCTGACCGAGGATGTCGAAGCCGACACTGTTCCCCCAGTCGAGCGGCAGCTTCGTGACCAGTCCTGCGGCCTCGACGCCCGGCAGCGACCGCACTCGATCGACGATTCTGTCGAACGCCATGCGTGACGACGCTTGCGTGTAGTTCGCGTCCGGCAGGAAGACGCCCGCCGTCATGAGATGCTCGGACTGAAAGCCGAGCTGGATCGACATCAGCTTGACGAGGCTGCGACCGAAGAGCGCGGCGCCCGACATAAGCACGATGGTCAGCGCGACTTCACCGATCACCAGGGCATCGCGCAGTGCGCCCGCGCGCGCGCTGCCGCGCACGCCTTGCTTCAACACTTCGGCCATCTGTGGCCGCGCTTCGCGCAGCGCCGGGAGGAGACCGAACAGGATGCCGGCGACGACCGAGATGAGACAACTGTAGACCACGACCGAAGCGTTGACCCCAACGTCGGCCAACGCCGTGGGCCGCTGTCCGGCCGGAATGATTCCGACAAGCGCGTGGATGCCGTAGCGCGCCACGACGAGACCCGCCGCGCCACCTATGACGGCGAGTACCAGACTTTCCGTCATCATCTGGCGCACGAGCCGCCCGCGGCCGGCGCCAAGCGCGATGCGAACCGCAACCTCTCGGCGGCGGTCAGCGCCTCGCATGAGCAGCAGGTTGGCGACGTTCGCGCACGCGACGAGGAGCATCACCGCGACCGCACCATATAGAAGCAGGACGAGCGGCCTCACGGACCCTATGAGTTGATCGCGCAACGCGACGACCTGTCCATCGCGTCCGCTGTTCGTCGGCGGATACTCGTGCGCCAACTGTGCCATCATGGACGACATGTCCGTCGCCGCGGCGCGCGGCGCGACGCCATCCTTGAGGCGCGCGACGACGTTGAGCCAGTGCATGCCGCGCTGCTGCCGCGAGCGGTCCAGGCGATCGATCGGCGCCCAGATGGAGACATTTCCGAGGCGAGCGAACTGAAACTCCTTCGGCAGTACGCCGATGACCGTCGCCGTAGTGCCGTCGAGCACGATCGTGCGACCGACCACGGAGCGATCGCCCGCAAAGTTCCTCTGCCAGAACGCATAGCTGAGCAGTACGCGGCGGGGCACGCCCACGGCGTCCTCCCCGGCGTCAAAGGTTCGCCCAATCTCCGCGTGCACGCCGAGTACGTCGAAGAAGTTCGCGGTCGTCTTTCCGGCGCGAACGATCTGCGGGTGATCGGTGCCGAACACGAACCCGCTACCGTGGTAGCCCGCCAGGTCGGTGAACGACCGGTTCCGCGCGCGCCAGTCGAGGTAGTCGGGATACGACGCCTCCGAACGGTTGTCGACGTTCGATTGGTAAGTCTCCCAGAGGTGCACGAGCCGGTCGGGCTGCGCGAACGGAAGCGGCTTGAGCAGAACAGCGTCGACGACGCTGAAGATCGCGGCGTTGGCGCCGATCCCGAGCGCGAGCGTGAGGAGCACGGTCACGGCAAAGCCCGGCCGCTTGCGCAGCGACCGCGCGGCGAACTTGACGTCCTGTCCGACCGACGCGAGCCACTCTGACGCCGCGAACTTTCTGACCCGTCGCCGATCCATCGACGCCAGCTCGGCGCGCGCTGCCCGGATGTCGCCGAATTCCCTGAGGGCCACCTCGCGCGCGTCGCTCGCCGGCATCCCACGCGCGACGAGATCGTCGATGCGTCGGTCGAGATGGAATCGCATCTCTTCGTCGACGTCGCGCTGAACCGTTCGGCGCGTGGCTTCGTGATGGAACAGCTTGCGTGGATTCTCGTCCGTCATATGAAACTCCTCGGGGTGTTCACGCGATCCTGAGGATCTTGAACACCGCGTTGGCGTACGTCGTCCAGTCCGCTGACTTCTGCCTCAACTGCCCCCGCCCCGCCGCCGTCAGCTGGTAGTACTTCGCCTTTCTATTGTTTTCCGAGAGCCCCCACTTCGACTCCACGAGGCGGCGCTCCTCCAGCCTGTGCAGCGCGACGTACAGGGCCCGATCTTCCACGTTGATCGTCCCCTCGCTCGCCTCCTTGATCCACTGCGCGACGGCGTACCCGTGCCGGGGACCCCAAGACAGGGTCTTGAGAACCAGTGTGTCGAGGGTACCCTGGAGCAGGTCGAGATCGCCCAATTGATTCCCCGGAAAGGTTCCGGGGAGTTAGACCCAGGAATGGGGAAAAAGGTTGACGGCGGTTTGGGACCGAGCCGTCGTCGGACCGGTCCACCGGTCCACCGGTCCACCGGTCCACCGGCTATCGAACCCTTTCCGAACACCTTGCATCTAATGCTGCAACACGTGACCAGACCGGCCGTTGCCCTACAGACCGACAACCGGGTGAGCGAACCCGAACTGATTTCTCGGGTCCTCGCCGGAGACCGGATCGCGGCGCGCGAGCTGTATGACGCGCACTCGCCCCGGGTGTTCAGGCTCGCCTTCCGGTTGACCGGGGACGCCGACCTGGCTCGCGAGTTCACGCAGGACACGTTCGTGCGCGCCTTCAGTCAGTTGGCCCGCTTTCGCGGGGACTCGGCGCTCTCCACCTGGCTGCACCGCGTCACCGTCACTGTCGTGGCGAACGCGATGCGAAAGGTGAAGCGGTTCAGGGAACGGGAGGCGCCACTCGAGGACGTCCATCCGTTCATCGGCTCCGACTCGGGTGTCGACCCCGTGCTTCGCGACCGACTGCACCGCGCGATCGATGCGTTGCCGGAGATTTACCGCACGACAGTCATCATGCACGACATAGAGGGCTACACCCACACCGAGATCGCTGAAGTCCTGGGCGTGGCCGAAGGAACCTGCAAGAGCCGGCTGTCGCAGGCCCGCGCGCAACTTCGCGCCGCGCTGAGCGACCTGGCACCCGGAGAGTTGGAATCATGAAGGAAGATCGATTCGAAGCACTGATGCGCGACGCCGCGCGTTCGTATCGCAAACCACCCCAGCCCGATCTCGATGGCATGTGGACCGAGATCGAGCGTGAAACTTGGGGCGCGGTCGCGACGACACAGCCGGCTCGCATCGAAGCGCGACGATTCGGAACGCGCGCATCGGGTTGGCTCGCCGCCGCCACGCTGGTGATTGGTATCGGTTTGGGCCGCTTTTCCACGACGACCAAGCACGACGCCCCGCCCGCCGCGACGCAGACCGTCGCGGCCATCGGAAGCGTCGCGCCGGTGCGGTCGGACACGTCGTTCGACGCACCGTACAATGTCGAGACGTCGCAATATCTCGGTCAGACCGCCGCGCTGTTGATCGCGCTGCCGGCCGAGACGCGGTCGGGACACCCCGACGACAAGTTCGTCGGGCGGGCGGCGGAGTTGCTGACGCGGACGCGGCTGCTGCTCGATTCGCCGGCCGCGAACGACAATCAGATGCGTGCGCTGCTCGAGGATCTCGAGCTGGTGCTCGCGCAAGTCGTCCGGCTTCAGAACGGACAGAATGGACAGGATCGCACGGAGCTGGACCTCATCAACCGCGCGCTCGAACAGCGCGACGTCATTCCGCGGCTGCGCACGGCGGTCGCTGACATTTCTGCGAATTAGGAGAGGAGCGATGAAACGGATCACGCTCGCCTTTGTTGCGCTCACTGCGGGATCAGCTGTCGGCGCGGCTCAAGAGCCGCCGACCCCGCCCGCCAGACCGGTGCCGGCCCCGGCGCCGACGCCACGCCCGGAGGCTCCAGTCGCACCGGCGCCGAGCGCTCGGCCCGCGGCGCCGGTTCCATTCAGAGACTTCGACTACGAAATCGATAGGGATCGGGTGCGAGAGATCGAGCGCCAAGCCCAGGAGATGGCGCGAGAAGCGTCGCGCATCGACCAGGAGCAGGTGCGCGAGATCACGCGGCGCGCGGACGAGATGGCCCGCGAAGCGGTTCGCATCGACCAGCAGCAGATCCGCGAGATGGCCCGCGTCGACGCCGAGCGCTTCGCGCCGATGGCTCGCGACATGGCGCGCGATTTCGCGCCGATGGCCCGCGACATGGCTCGCGACTTCGCGCCGATGGCCGCTGCCGCTCCGTACATCGCGCCGATGCCACCAATGCCTCCGATGCCGGCGATGGCGCCGATGGCCGCGCCGTTCATCAACTTCGGCGGCCGCGACTTCACGGATCGTCCTGTGCCAGCCCCGTGGATTCAGGGCGACCCGGCTGACTCGGTCTATCACATCGCTCGCGACGCGCTCAACAACGGCGACTACGGCCGCGCGGCCCGACTCTTCAATGACGTCGTGCAGAAGTACGGCTCGAAGTCGCAGTTGACCGAGGCCTCGCAGTACTTCGAGGCGCTGGCTCGCTACAAGATCGGCACGACCGACGAGCTCCATCAGGCGTCGAAGATTCTCAAGCCGATGGTTGCCAAGCTGCCGGCGCGGGCGACGACGACAACGACATCGAATGGTGAATCCGGTCTCACTCCGGTCCGCGTGGGGATCGGCCAAGGCTGCGGCGGATACAGCTGCACGATTGTCTCCAACATTCGCAACGGGTTTAGCGATTCCGAAGTGGCCGCGCTGTACACCCGCGTGAATGGCGCGCTCGCCCAACGCGGTGATGCGGAGGCCCAAGCGGAGCTCAACAGAGTGATCCAGCCCGGGGCCGTTTGCGACCGCGAAGATCAGGATGTCAAGGCCGAGGCGTTCAACGCACTCTTCCGAATGGACGCCGCAACCTGGCTGCCCGCGGTGCGAAAGGTGCTCGAGCGCAAGGACGAATGCTCGGCGTCACTCCGCCGGAGCGTCGTCTTCATCATCGGCGGCAAGCCAGACACCGAGACCGGCAATCTTCTGATTGGCGTAGCCAAGTCCGACCCGAACATCGAAGTCCGCATGGCGGCGATCAACTTTCTGGGCAGACTCCCGGGCGACGCCGGCCTGGCGGCGCTCGACGATCTGCTGAAGAACGACCAGGATGAGCGCATCCAGCGCGCCGCGATTCGCGCGCTCAACGCGAGCGACAACGCGCGAGCCCGCACCGGCATGCGCTCGCTGATCGACCGCAAGGACGCGCCGATGAACCTTCGGATCGAAGCGATCAACAGCTTCAGCTCCGATCGCACGACGACCGACGACGCGGCGTATCTGCGCGGGCTTTATCCCCGGGCCGAAAACGATCAGATGAAAGAGGCGATTCTCAATACGGTGTCACGCATCGGCGGCGCCGAGAACGACGCGTTCGTTCTCGCCGTCGCGAAGAACCCCAACGAGTCGAGCCGCCTCCGCTCCGCCGCGCTTTCGCGTCTGTCGCGCTCGCCCACCGTCACAACCGCGGATCTGGGTAAGATCTACGACGCGGCCGACAGCTACGACGTTCGCGCGCGCATCGTGCAAATCCTCGGCAACCGCAAGGACGCCGAGTCGGCGGACAAGCTGATCGACATCGCCAAGACGAGCACCGTTCCATCGATCAAGAAGGAAGCGATCCAGGCGATCACGCGTCGCAACGATCCTCGGGCGACGCAGCTTCTCAACGACATCATCGAAGGAAAGGTGGTGAAGCCATGAGACGCGAAACCTTTGTTCTCGCAGCGCTCGTCGCCGCGCCGGCTCTCGCCGGCGCACAGGCCCTCGCGTCACGCGTCGACGCCGCGCCCGATGGACGAGTGCAGTTCAACTTCCCCGCTCGCGCCGGCGTCTGCGGCAACGGGCGCAGTTGGATCCAGACGGGCCCGAACAGCTACTCGGGCTCCTTCTACGGCGACAACTGGCGCGCAGAACCGTGTGTGCCCGGGCCGGTGCGTGTCGTCGTCGACCGCGCCGACAAGCTGGCACTCTCGGTACAGACCTATGTCGGTCCGGCTGATTCAACTCTCCGCGGCGTGACCGATCTTGGTCACGTCAGCGGGCAAGCCGCCGCCGATTATCTTCTCTCGCTCTCGGCCAAGGTCGACGGCCGAGCCGGCCGCGACGCGCTCATGCCGGCGATGCTCGCCGACAGCGCCAACACGTCCGTCCAGCTCGTCGCAATCGCCAAGAACACGGCGCTCCCGCGAGAGACGCGCCGCAGCGCGTTGTCGTACATGGGACGCTCGACGGACGGCATGCAGACGATTCCCGTCGCCGTCACGGAGCCGATCCTCTCCATCGCCCGCGACGAGACCGACAACCAGTCGGTGCGCCAACAGGGGCTCGCCGTGCTCGGGCGCCTCGACCACGGCGCCGGCATCGAGCCGCTGATCCAGCTCTCGCAGCAGAACCAGAGCACGTGGCTGGCGAAGGAATCGATGTCCGCGCTCGCCCGCTCCGGTGATCCACGCGCCCGCCAGTACCTGCGCACGGCGGTCAAGCGCACGGATCTTCCCGATGAGGTTCTCACCGTCGCTCTTCGCGCGCTCGGTCAGGACTACGCAACCGCGCAGGACGCCGCGCTCCTTCGGCAAGTTTACCCGACATTGACCAGCGACCGCACGCGCGAGTCCGTGTTCAGCGCGCTGGCCGAGATGGGTGGGTCGGAGAACACGAAGTGGTTGCTCGCGCTGGCGCAGGACGGCAACACGCCGATTCAAACGCGCCGCCGAGCCGTCGACGCCGCCAGCCGCGCCGGCGCGCCGATCGCCGATCTGATTCACATCTACGACACGACCACCGATCCGAGCATGAAGGAGTCGCTGATCAACGTGTACATGCGGAGCGGCGACAAGGTGGCGGTGGACAAGTTGCTCACGATCGTGAAGGGCGAAGAGAACATCACCGTTCGTCGGCGCGCGATCTCGCAGCTGTCGCGGTCGGAGGATCCGCGGATCAAAGCGGCGCTTCAGGACATCGTGATGAAGTAGGGGTGGACGGCTGGACCGGTGGACCGGTGGACCGGTGGACCGGTGGACCGGTAAGAGCAAGAGGGCCAGGCGACAGAAGTCGGAACGCAGACATCAGACGGTTGGGCATGAAGGGCGGTCTCCGCGGGGGGAACCGCCCTTTGTGTTGCCTAGCGTTTCGATTCGAAGCTCAAGCCACCCGGTCAACCCGGTACCACCCGGTACCACCCGGTACCACCCGGTACCACCCGGTACCACCCGGTACCACCCAGTACCACCCGGTACCACCCAGTACCACCCGGTCCACCGGTCCACCGGTCCACCGGTCCACCGGTCCACCCGTTACTTGATATTGTCCTACTGTACTAGTACAATCGTATTACTGTGTTTGCGGTCAACTCGAACGATCCGACTCCCATCTATGCGCAACTCGATCGCAGCATCCGTGCGGCGATCGCGCAGGGTATGCTCGCCGTCGGCGACCGCCTGCCGACCGTGCGCCAGCTCGCCGTGGACCTCAGAGTGAACGCCAACACCGTCGCCAAGGTTTACGCCGAGCTGGAGAGGTCGGGCGTGCTCGCCACCCAAAGGGGCGTCGGCACATTCGTGCTCGCGTCACCGCCTACACCCACCCCCAAGGCCGCGACTGCGCGTCGCGAACGCGATCGGCAGTTGCGGCCACTCGTCGACCGTCTGCTGGCTGACGCGTCGGCGATCGGCATCTCGCTCCCCGAGATCGTGGAGTACCTCCAGGGGCTCGAGACGTCTCGCACCACCAAGGAGAAGACCTGACATGCCCAAGAAAACGAAATCCCGCGCCGCGCGCCCGCAGCAGCAGTCCCCGCAAGTGAACGCGCGATTCAACATCGTCGCCGCGTTGGTGCTGCTCGTGTCGATCGGCGCCGGGTTCGCGGTGAGCGCGGCCCAAAAGAGCCCGCACGGCATCATCGTCGGGATCGTCGTCGGCTTGATCCTCATGCTGTCGCCGCGCATCGCCCGACAGTGGGAGCGCGCCGTCGTGTTGCGCCTCGGGAAGTACGACGGACTTCGCGGGCCGGGGCTCTTCTGGATCATCCCGCTCATCGACACCGTCTCGTCGTGGATCGACCAGCGCGTCATCACCACCAACTTCAACGCCGAGGAGACGCTCACCTCGGACACAGTGCCGGTGAACGTCGACGCGGTGCTCTTCTGGATGGTCTACGATCCCGAGAAGGCCGCGCTGGAGGTGCAGGACTACGCGCGCGCCGTGAGCTGGGCAGCGCAGACCGCGCTCCGCGACATCATCGGCCGCACGTCGCTGAGCGAGTTGTTGCGTGGACGGGAGCAGATCGAGGCCGACCTGCAGAAGCTCATCGACGAGCGCTGCACGCCGTGGGGCGTGACGGTCCAGTCGGTCGAGATGCGCGACGTCATCATTCCGGCGTCGCTGCAAGACGCCATGTCGCGCGAGGCGCAGGCGTCGCGCGAGAAAGCGGCCCGCATCATCCTCGGCGAGGCGGAAGTGGAGATCGCCCATCTCTTCCAGCAAGCGTCGGTCTCGTATCACGACAACCCCACCGCGCTGCATCTGCGCGCGATGAACATCCTGTACGAAGGTTTGAAGGAGAAAGGCGCGCTGATGCTCGTGCCCAGCACGGCCGTCGAGTCCATGGGGCTCGGGGGCTTGCTAGGGGCCGCCGCCGCGCAGCAGACTAAGTTGAGCCAGGGACAAGGCACCTGACCGCCGCCGGCCGGGCGCCCTCCCCGCACACTGCCCGGTGGGTCCCCGCACACCGCCTCCGCACCCCGCACTCCTCTTCGGGATACAGCCATGACCGAACCGTCATCCGTCGCTGCTCCGGCTTCGACCGCACCCGCGGCGCCTCAGAAGGCTTCGTTCTGGGAAGACCTGATCGACATCTTCTTCTCGCCGGCGGCGGTCTTTCGACGAAACGAGAACAAGAGCGTCTGGCCTCCGCTGCTTTTCGTATCGATCGCGATCGGCGTCATCTTCTTCGCGACGTTCAACCAGCTCGAGCCGATTTTCGACGCCGAGTTCACGCGTGGCATGGCCAAGGCCGCGGCGCAGAATCCGCAGCTGAATCCCGAGACCATGGCGAAAATGAAGACCGCCAGCGAGGCGGTCACTCGCTACGGCCTCACGGTCATCATGTTCATCACGATCCTCGTCGTCGGGACCGTCTCGTGGCTCGTCGGCAAGCTCGTCGGCTCGGCGCAGACCTTCCACGCCGCGCTGGTCGTCGCCGCCTGGTCGTACATGCCGCGCGTGATCGGCAGCGTCCTCGGGGGCGTTCAAGGATTGCTCATGGACCCGGCGAGTCTCACCGGCCAGATGTCGATCTCGCTCAGCCCCGCCCGCTTCTTCGCGCCAGACCAGCCAAGTCCGATCACGTACCAGTTCCTGGGTCGATTGGACTTGATAACGATCTGGGTGACGATCCTTTTGGCGGTCGGCCTTTACGTGACCGGCAAGGTGAGCAAGGGCCGCGCGACGATCTTCGGGGTCCTCATGTGGCTCATCGGCGCGCTGCCCGCGCTGCGTCAGGCCTACATGTCCATGTAGCGGCTTCGGCTTGCGGCCGATCGGCAGTCGGCCGCAAGCCGGATCAGTTCAATGCTTCTCGGATTTACAGGAATCTTGCCCCTTCTCGGTACGATCCCGGCGTTGATCGCCGAGCGAAAAGGGCGCAGCGGATTCGCGTGGTGGCTCTACGGAACGACGTTGTTCGTCGTCGCGCTGCCGCATGCACTGATGCTCGAGGACGTCGACGAGCCAGAGCGCGCCGACGCGTTTCGTCCCTGCCCCGTCTGCGCCGAGCCGATTCGCGCCGACGCGACCTTCTGTCGCTTCTGCAAGCACGACGTTCCCCGCGGCGAACGGCTCGACGAGTCGGCCTCGAGGGCCTTCTTGATCGAAAACTTGCGCTCAATCGACGATCGCACGCGTGAAAAGGCGATCATTCTGTTGGGCGATCGCGGTGCTTCGGAGAAGGAGGCGATTCCGCTGCTGCGCGGGATGGTCGAGGACCCAAACCGGCGAATCCGTATTCGGGCAGAGTGGGCCCTAGAACGCATCGATTCGCAAACGCCGAATCGCCTAAGACTCGGCGCGGCCGGCCGACGACGCGCCTGACGCTTTTCTCGCCGTTCGGTAGTCTCGCCGTTCGGTAGTCTCGCCGTTCGCCAGTTTCGCCGTTCGCCAGTTTCGCCGTTCGCCAGTTTCGCCGTTCGCCAGTTTCGCCGTTCGCCAGTTTCGCCGTTCGCCAGTTTCGCCGTTCGCCAGTTTCGCCGTTCGCCAGTTTCGCCGTTCGCCAGTTTCGCCGTTCGCCAGTTTCGCCGTTCGCCAGTTTCGCCGTTCGCCAGTCTCGCCGTTCGCCAGTCTCGCCGTTCGCCAGTCTCGCCGTTCGCCAGTCTCGCCGTTCGCCAGTCTCGCCGTTCGCCAGTCTCGCCGTTCGCCAGTCTCGCCGTTCGCCAGTTTCGCCGTTTGGCGGTTTCACCGTTGGGAATCTCCGCCCTATCCGAAAGCCGTCGCCCTTCTCGAATAAGGCGGCGTCGCATTCGATCGCATTCCCGGCGCCCACAGCACCACTCGATCTCGCCCTAATCGCTTCGCGACGTATAGCGCCTCATCTGCTCGAGCTCTGAGCGCTCCGGCGACGTGCGGCTCGGTCACCCGCTCCGACGCGATCCCCACGCTGATCGTCACTCGGCGGGTGCCCTGCGGAATGCGGAACGCGTGCGAGCGAATCGAATCCATCAGCCGCTCGGCGATCACGCCGGCCGCCTCGCTGTCCGCGCCGGGCAGGAGTATCACGAACTCCTCTCCTCCCACTCGTCCGACGACGTCGCCAGCGCGTGACGCGTCGAGCAGCAGCATCGCCACTTCCCTCAGTACCATGTCGCCCACGAGATGCCCCGCCGAGTCGTTGATGCCCTTGAAGTGATCGATGTCGACGGCGAGGATCGCGATCTCCTCTTGTTCGCGCGCGGCGCCGTCGATCATCTGATCGAGCGCGTACTCGAAGCCGTTGCGATTGAGGCAGCTGGTCAGGTTATCGGTGAACGCGATCTCGGCCAGCTCGGAGCGCATGTGGTTGTAGGCGCGCCCGAGCACGGTGATGGCGTCGGGCTCGCGATTGCGCGATTCAACGAACGTGCGGGTGAAGTCGCCGCGTTGCGCGGCGGCAAAGAGGTCCACCAATGCGGCCAGCCGTTGGTTGGCGCTCGCCTGGAGGATCATCCCGTGGAACGAGACGACGAGAAAGACAGACAGCATCCACGTCTGCTCGCGCCAGTCGATGAAGATGCCTCGATGGTCCGCGGCGACCAGAAGGCCGACGTACGCGGCCGACGACGCGACGACGATGGTGAGCGCCGGCGAACGGAGGAAGAACATCTGCATCAACTGAAACGCCAGAAGGCTCAGGAGCAGCGCGCGGCCGTAGTACGAGGGACTCGTGACGAGGAGCGCCGTCGCGTAGATCGCCGCGACGTCGGCGAGGGCGAGAATGATTAGCGCCACGCGCGTGACTCTTTCGCGTCTTTCAATGACGACCGTCAGGAGCGCGACGAAGATGACGTACGCCGGCGCGATGGCGAGGATCGGCCAGACCGGTCCGTGCGCCCAGCCGGTGAGCCGCAGCGCGATGCCGCCGGCGGCTACCGCTCCCGCCAGCCAAAAGCGGCGGGTGGACTGCCACACCACCATCTCGGCGTTGTTGAAGACGCCGGCGCGTTCGGCATAGCGCGAGCGCCCCAGGACGCGCTCGATGGACGACATCGACTCGGCGGCGAATCGACGATACGAGGGCGACGTTGGAGACGAGCGTCGTCGCTCGATCGGGTTCGGCGTAGGAGTTTTCGTCGACATCTGAGACAGGGCTGAAACACCAGCGAAGTAATACCCACCTTCGCGCGGTGCCTATCAGTGATACCCGCCACGGCGATGGTCCGCGTGAGACAAAACATTGCACTCGAGCAACCAGCCGCGGTGCGAGACCTGCCCGCGGCGGTGGCGCAAGACGTTACACGCCCGCCGCGAGTGCTATGAGCTTGATTTGCCCCGCGTGGTACGTGTCGTGCAGCGCCATTCCGACCAGTTGTCGCGCGATTGGCGTATCCGAGCGATCCGGCACACGGGCGAGCTGCTCCGGAGTCGCGGCGCGGATGGCGGCGAGCAGGCGTTCCTGATAGTCGTCCAGCAGGTCACGGTCGACGAGCCAAGCCGTCTCGCTGAGATCGGTCGGCGACGCCGGCCACCAGGGTTCTTTAATAGGGCGCGGGAAAGGCTGAATGCTCTCGTTCGTCAGCCGCTCGATCAGCAGGTGGCGGCCATGCGCCAAATGGAGCACGAGCTCCCAGATCGAATGCCGATGCGGCGAGATCCGCTTTGTCGCCGCTTCAGCGTCTACTCCGGCCAGCGCTTCGACGACACACGGGCCGTGCCACGCCGGGCCCGCGTAGGACTCGTGGATCAGATCCACGATGTAATCCGGATACGCGGTGGTCGGGTCTTGAACACGCGTGCTGCTCACTAGCATCCTCCTCGATCGATCGTCTTTCCGGTCACCGGGGTGCTCCACGAAAATACCTCGGCTGCGTCCCGAACGCTGACACTTTGACTGGGCGTGGCGGCCCTTGCGTTCGGTAGACGCCGACGCCGGTGAGACCCGGTCCACCGGTCTCGTCAGTCCGGCAACGCTTTTGGCTTTCTGGAATCGAGGTTGACCCCGAGCCGTTCGATCCGCTGTCTGGCCTCGTCCAGCTGCGCGCGTTGCGCCGCCGGAGCGAGATTCGTACACGCGCCTGAACAGCGTGGCGTGGAACACCGCGTCCTCTCGCCGCCCCAACGCTTCGGCGATTCGTGAACGCTGAAGCTGTGCAGCCGCGAACACCGGGCGTCGCTAGAAACTGCAACTACTCAACGCAGAGACGCAGAGACGCAGGGGGATGGCCATGGAGTGGGAGCTCCTCGCGCAACGAGCCGGGATATTTTGGGGAAACCCGCTCCGGGAGCTTCAAATGCGCAGGGAGGTCCCAGGGTCCGAGGGGCTTCCCGAGCGGCAGTTCCCAAGAAAATCCGGCTCGTTGCGCAAGGACACTTAACTGTCTCTCAGTGCCCTCTGCGTCTCTGCGTCCTCTGCGTCTCTGCGTTGAGTAGTTCAAGAAGGCAGCGCGATAGAGCGGCTCGTCCTCTACGATTCCTCGGCAGCCGCGATCCGGTCGTAGTACTGCCGCTTGAACTCCTCGAGGACTCCATCCGAGAAGAGCTCGTCCGCGATCGCCGCGATCTCTTCGGCGTCCTGCCATGCGGCATGGAGCGCATCGAGCTCGCCCTTCATCGCCTTCCGCTCGATGTCTTCGTTCGCCGCCATCTCCAGCGCGAGGCGATCGACGGCCGGCAATCTATATAGAGGCGTCTTCTCGTCGCTCCCGGTCCCACCGCGCCCCCAGAACGATCGATTCGCCAACTGCAGCGCGAGGCGTTCGGAGAACGATCCTTTCGGTGGAGTCTCCTCCAGCTTCGGCGCGTCGGGGTATCGGCCCCACGACGTCCGCATCGCGAGCGACGCCACTCGGGTGAAGTAGCCCTCCGGATCCCCCGCGTCGTCCAACTTCGCGATCGCGTGCGACACCTCGGCGCCGCTCGCGACGCCGAGGTTGAGCGTGGCGAGCATCTTTCCGGCGACGCGCAGCGCCGGCGACTCGGCGAGAATCGCGACGCCGTTGTCGTGGTGCAGGCGCAGCTGCCAGGGGGAATCCAGCTCGGGGCGCACGAGCTCCGCGGCCCCCAAATGCGAGTAGCGCACCGTTATCGTATGCCCCCGCTCGTCGCCAGTGCGAAGCAGAATTCCGTTGCCGCGACGGAACGTGCGCATGCGCAGCACCGCTTCATCGCTCAAACCGACCGCGTGCGCGTAGTGAACGAGCGCGCCGGCCATTCCGCGCACGATGAGCCGAGCGCCGCGCGTGATCAGCCCGCGTTGCTGCTCGTGATCGGGCTCGATGCGCGCGAGTCGGGCGCCGTAACGCCAGCTCGCGATCTCGGGGAGAAGCGCGGGTCCGATCCGCACGAGCTCGAACCCTCCGCGAAAGCGCGCGAGCCCGACGTTGTCCGTCGACATCCGCAGACGGGTGCCGCGGAAGAGGCGTTCACACTCGTCGATCGCCTCCCAACGCTCCTCGAGCGGAGTGAGATTCCACCGCCCGCACCGTGTGCAAATCACCCACAGTCTGCCCTTCTTCGCATCGTACGCGAGGCGGCGGCCGACGGGAAACGTCGGCAAAAAGTGGTTCGCGCCGAGGTCGGAGTGGCAGAAGAGACAGGTGGTGTACACGAATCCGGAGGGCGAAGCTGACGAAGGGCGAAGGGGACGAACCCCGAAGGTGAAAAAGCGCGAAGCTAACGAAGAGCGAGCTCAGACTGGCCGCTCTTGATTCAGACTACGGGCCGGGCGCCCGAAGGGATAGAGCGCCGGTGTTTGCGCGGTGTAAGGGCGGAGATTTCAGCGGTCGCCGATTGGACCAAGACCCCATCGCCACGAGCCGTCGAGTCGTCCAGACTCCGCGGCATGCCCGGGCTGCGCAAATCGGCGGGTCGCGTCGCGGCCGCGATCGGCCTGGCCGTCGCCGCGGCGCACGCCCAGACGACCGAGTACAGGCCTGAGCTCGACGTTTATTGGAGATCGGCCGACCATGCGCGGACGTTCCTTCAGCTGGCCGGACAGGACGAAGAGTCGCAGACGCCGCACAATCCGCTGATCGGGCTGTTCGAAGACTTCTTGTTCGTCCCGGACGGCTACGTGCGCGGCGGTTATCGCTACAGCTTGGACACTTACGAGTCGCGTCCGTTGGTCGAAGCCGCGCTTCGTGTCTTCAAGGCTGGTCCCGTGCGGCTTCTTACCCGCAGTCGTGTGGAATGGCGATGGGTCGATGGCAAGTATTCCTATCGCGCTCGAGAACGCCTCGAGCTGGGCCGCATCCCGCCGCCAAAGGGCCTCGGGCTCGCACCGTACGCGATGTTCGAGGCCTACTACGACTCGCGCTTTCGCACGATTGCCCGCCTCGAGCCGCGCGGCGGTTCCACCCTCCAGCTGGGCGGTCCTGTGTCGATGGACCTCTACTACATGCGGGAAGACAACCTTCGCGGCAAGCCGGCGTACGTGAATATCGGAGGACTCATCATACAGCTGGCATACCAGAAGCGCCTGCATTGACGCGGCCCGATTCGATCGGGTGCCCGGTTCGACGGTCTAGGGCTCAGTCCGGGACGATCAGTGCCTTGATCGCCGTCCGATTCTCCACCGCCGCCAGCGCTTCACCCGCACGGTCGAGTGAGAATCGCCCGCTCACCATTTCCCGCCACGGCTTCATCGCGCCAAACCGCGCCGTCAACGCCACCGCTCTATGGAAGTGGTCGTATCGCGACCCCCAGCATCCCTTGAGCTCGACGTGCTTGCGGTTGAGCTGCCAGTGCGGGTGCATCTCGATCGCGCCGTTGTCGGTGTAGTGGCCGCAGACGATGACGCGCCCGCCGTCGCGCACCATGTCGAGCGCCTGACTCACCGCGTCCGCCGATCCGCTCGCCTCGATCACTACGTCGACCCCTCGTCCGCCGGTGAGTGCGCGGATCGCCGCGAGCCGAGCTTCGGGGCGAAGGTCGAGGTCGAGCGTATGCGTCGCGCCCATTCGCTTAGCGAACGCGAGTCGATCCTTCGGCGCGCCGACGGCGATGATCTCGCCGGCGCCGGAGAGCGACGAGAATCCGACGCACGATTGTCCGACCGGACCGACGCCGAGCACGGCGACGGATTCGTCGAGACGGATCTGCGCCATGTCAACCGCGTGCAGCGCGGTGACGAGTCCGCAGCCTCCGCCGATGAACGTGTCGGGATCGAGATCCTTTGGAATCTTGATCATCTTCACGCCCGGCTTCATCCAGATCGCTTCAGCCCATCCGCCGAGCAAGCCTTCATTCGCGCTGTACGAGATGCCGTACACTTTTCGATTCGGGCACTTGGTCGGCTGCCGCGCGACGAGGCAGTACCAACAATTGTTGCACGTCTCGTGGACGTCGAGGAAGGTGACGGTGTCGCCCTCCTTGATCGGCTGGCCGTCGATGTCCTTGAGATCTCCGCGCGCCTTGTCGACGACGCCGACGGAGACGTGGCCGGGGATGATCGGGAACGGAACCTGGAGCTTGCCCTGATGGAGATGAACGTCGGTGCCGCAGACTTCGGAGTAGAGAGTCTTGAGCAGCGCGGCGCCGGGTTCTAGGTGCGGCTCCTTGATCTCGGTGACGGCGAGTGGAGCGTGAGGGGCGGACATGACGACGGCTTTCGGCATTTCGTGGAAGGGCGGAGGGCGGAACTGCTTTGTACAGCGCTGAGGCCGAGGGGCGCGACGGCCGAACCAGCGCAACGGCCGAAGGGCGCGAGGGCCGAACCGCGGTTTGGTTACGGCGCCGACGACGTAACTAATGAAGGCGCGCGGCGCGCGAAAATGCGAGAGGTGATCGACACCTGGAGCAGGTGCCGTCGACCGCAGCCGTTAGCCGAGTGCGGCTAGCCGTAGCCGATCGGCGTTAGCCGGCGGTCAGTTTCGGCGTCTGGCCGTTTCGGTTCTTGGCAGTTTCGCCCTTCGGCAGTCTCGATTTTCGGCCATCTCGGTTTTCGGCAGTCTCGGTTTTCGGCAGTTTCGTCAGTCTCACCAGTGAATACTGGCCCCGAGTCCGAACCCCCTCAGGTCCGCGTCGAGCAGGTAGTTGTTGTCCTCGTAGTTCACGAACAGGTATCGATACCCCGCCCCAAGCGCGACCCTCGACCACACGTCGTAGCCCACCAACCCGTAGGCCTGCCATGTCCCGTGCGAACCGCCGCCTCCTCCGTCACCGCCGGCGAGGACGCGCAGTTTCTGATAAGGCAGCCAGTGGAACCGAAACCCGGCCGTCGCGTCGGGCCAGCCGCGGTCGATCGAATGTGGGTTTGTCGGCCGCCTCGTAACGTCCACGTCGATGGTGGTCTTCAGATCCCACGCGCGGAATCCGCCGAGGAAATCGACCGACCACTTTTGATTGCCGATCGTGTAGCCGCCGACAGGTTGGATGATCGACATCTTTTGCGTGAGCTCGAGGTTGCCCGTGTCGCCGCGGAAGGCGATCACGTTTTCCTTGCCGAGCGACGCGTAGATCACGTCGATGTTGCCGAACCATCGGCCCTTCCGCACCTCCGCGTTCGCCATGAACGCGAACCTGAGTGCTTTGAGAAGGTCGTGGAAGCTCACGTCGGCGTTGGTCGCGACCGGACCGACACCGACGCGGCCGTGCAGTGACAGCGCCCAGAGGTCCGGCGTGACGTTGAATCGCCACTGGCCGCTCGTATCGATCTGCGCCGCGGCGCGCGCGCCGGCCGTGGCAAGGGCGAGCGCACATACGATCCACGTCAGACGCTTGCTCATGACAGAATCACCTTTCCAGTGGCCAGATCGTAGACTCCGGCGATCACCTTGACGGTCCCCTTGCTGAGCGCTTCGCGTATCACGGTCGACGACGACCGCAGCACGTCGGCCTGCACGCGTGCGTTTGCATCGATCGCCGTATTGAGGTTCCCGGCGCCCTGCTCCACCGCCGGGCGAACGTAGGCGTACAACGAGCTGATTTGTCCGGGCACGCTCTCACCCTTGAGCGCCGCCTTGACGGCGCCGCAGTTTCGGTGGCCGAGCACGACGAGCGCGCTGATCCCTAGAACCGCGACGCCATATTCGAGGCTCGCGATGATCTCGGGTGAAGCGACATTTCCCGCGACCCGTGTCACGAACAGGCGGCCGATCGATTGATCGAACACGAGCTCGACGGGCACGCGCGAATCGGCGCACGCCAACACCGCGGCGAACGGCTCCTGCTTCTCGACGGTGTGTTCTCTCAGCGCTGCGAGGTCATGGCCGCAGGAGGTCAAGCGATTGGCCACGAACCGCTGATTGCCGGCCACCAATTCCTTGACCGCCTCGTCGGGCGGCAGCTTCGTCGTCGCGGCGGCGCGAGACGGAGGGAGCAGGGCCGACCATGGCCGAGCAGCTCCGATCGTTGCCCCAGCGACCATGCTGTGAAGAAATCGACGCCGCGAGTAATCGTGGCGCTCGTCTGAATCGTTTGACATTGCTCACGTCGACGCGTTGCGGTCTACAAGGCTAGGCGGCGAACGGGCCGCGACCATTGGTCGAAGGTCCAAGCGCTCCGTCGGGCGAAGCCGGGCGCTGGCCCCTGGGAGTCCGTCGGGCTGACGGTTTGATACCTGCCCCTCAGACGTTGCGACACGCGCCGCGCCGTCGCACGCGCCTTTGTGAGGTATCGCTCATGGCAACCGTTCAGACTCGAGCGGCCGTTCTCGCCTTGCTCAGCTCCTTCGTCGCCTTCAACGCGTGCAAGAAGGTCGACGCGCAAAAAGGCGCGACGTCGCAACCGGAAGCGACAGCACAAACAAACGCGATGTGGACAAGAGACTCGACCTTGGCGAAGGACTCGGCCGCGGCGCATGACGCCGAACAGCTCGCGGTCGACGCGTACGTCTACGGCTACCCGCTCGTCATGATGGACCAGATGCGACGAGTGATGACCAACGTCGCGACCACCGGCGAAACGCGTGCGCCGATGGGGCAATTCGCCAACATGACGAACTATCCGGACCCGTCGTTCCGAGCCGTGGCGACGCCAAGCGCGAGCATGCTGTACTCCCTCGCGTGGCTCGACCTCGCGAGCCAACCGTACGAGCTCTCAGTTCCCGACGAACACGGCCGCTACTACGTGATGTCGATGCTCAGCGGTTGGATGAATGTTGTCGAGTCGCCGGGCGCGCGAACAGCCCGCCCCGGTCCACAGCGCTACGTGATCGTCGGCCCGACGTGGAAGGGCTCAGCCGACACGCTACGCGCGACGCTCATCCGGTCGCCGACGAACCTCGTATGGATCGTCGGGCGCACGGCCGCCGAGCAGACGCCGCAAGACATGCAGGCGGCTCGCGGGCTTCAGCGCCAATACACGCTCTTCCCGCTCAGCCCGAATGGCAAGCCGCGCGCGCGGCCGCCCGGTCGCGTCGATCCGTCGATCGACATGAAGACGCCGGTGCCCGATCAGGTGAACGCGCTCGACGCGGCGACGTTTTTCAACCGGCTCGCGATGCTCATGAAGGACAATCCACCCGCGCCCACCGACTCGGTGATCGTCGCCGAGATGGCCGGCATCGGCATCGTCGCCGGGCACCCGTTCGATTCGGCGAAGCTTGGCGCTCACGCAGCCGACGTCCTGAGAGACGTGCCTCGACTCGGCATCGCGCGCATCGCCGCCGTCGAGAAAAAAGCACCGATCGTGAACGGTTGGATCTCATCGACCAACCTCGGTGCCTACGACGGTCAAACCGACTTCCGCGCTTTCTTCGCGATCGTCGGACTCGACATGAATCTGCCCAAGGATGTCGTCCACGAGATGACGCGCACGGACGTCACCGAGCATCCGCTAGACGGTTCGCGTCGGTACGTGCTGCACTTTGGAAAGGGAGACGAGCCGCCGGTCAAGGCGTTCTGGTCGGTGACCGTGTACGACTCGAACCACTTCTTGCCGCCGAGCATGAATCACCGATATGAGATCAGCCCAAAACGAGCGTCTGTGACGCACAATCCCGACGGTTCACTCGACATCTACGTCCAGCACGATCCCATCGCCGGGCCGAAGGAAAGCAATTGGCTGCCGGCGCCGACAGGGCACTTCTATCTAGTGCTGCGGATGCATTCGCCGAGCGACACGGTGATCGGAGGAGGGTGGAAGCCGCCCGGAGTGGTGGAGGTCGGAACGCCGGTGTGGGAGAAGTAGGCACCCGACGCCGTTTGTTCATCGACCTTAGCCGTTGCGCTTTTCGGCACCAAGGTCCCATCCCAGCTACTCTCGAGCGTCGTTAGACAACACTCGTCGATCTCGCGCGGCCTGCTCGGGGGGAGGGAGCGCACAATGATAAACAAACTCGGCGTGTCTACGTCGAAGCCCTCAGCCGCGACAGCATTCGCGCTCGCCGCAGCTCTCTTGGTTGCAACGACGCCCTCAGCGCGTGCGCAGGATGGAGCCGACTCAGCGAGAGCCGACTCAGCGAGAGCAGCTGCTCACAAGGCGACCGAGGCCGACCTCGCCAAGCAATCGCAGAATCCCGTCGCCAACCTCATCTCGCTTCCGCTCCAGTACAACTACTTCACCGCGGGCGGGCTCGGCGAGAACGCCGAGATGGTGCTCAACGTGCAGCCGGTGCTGCCGTTGCCGATCGGTGAGCGCTGGCTCCTCGTGTCGCGTACGATCGTGCCCTTCGTGAGCATCCCCTTCGGGAACGGCTTCCGGAGCGGAGGCACCGCGGACACACAAGAGGAAGCGTTCTTCACGAAACGGGCGCCCGAGAAGCTCACCTGGGCCGTCGGACCGATCTTCTCGTTTCCGACAGCGACAAACCGGTTCTCGCGAACGGGACAGTGGGGGATGGGGCCGGCGGCGGTCGCCCTCGTGACGCCCGGTCCGTGGGTCATAGGGCTGCTGGCGAACAACGTGTGGCGAATCGGCGGCGATGCGCACGGCCACCCGCTCAACAACTTCGCGATCCAGCCGTTCATCAATTTCAATCTTCCCTTCGCCTGGGCGATCTCGACTTCGCCGCTCATCGCCGCGGACTGGAGCTCGCCGGAAGGAGAAAAATGGACGGTGCCCATTGGCGCGGGCGTCTCGAAGATCACCCACATCGGGGATCAGCCGGTGAGCTTTGAGCTTCAGTATTATCACAATCTGAACAACCCGACGTCGGCTGGCGCGGAGCAGCTGAGGATGGAAGCGACGATGTTGTGGCCTGTAGCGGGGGCCAAAAAGGGGAAAGCGAAATAGAGAAGCGTTGGAGGTGCAGAACCTGTGCGGATGGTCCGCTCTCGATCCACTCCTCGTTGGAGCAGCACACATGAAAGCGAAGCAACCCACACTCGTATTCGCGGCGTTGGCGGCGGCCATCATGACCGCTACGCGTCCCGCCTCGGCCCAGCAGACAACGGGTGAGCCCTGTTCAGCCAACGCGACGACGACGGTCGACCCCAAGTACGTCCCGCCCCCGCCATCGAACTTCGGCGGGCAGATCAACATGACCGCCAAGACTTCAACGCCCTGTTGGCCGGCGCGTCACGTGGCGCCAAAGGGCGCTCCGAACGTTCTGCTGATCATGACGGACGACCAGGGCTACGGCATCTCGAGCACTTTCGGTGGCGTCATTCCGACGCCGACGCTGGATCGGGTTGCAAAGGCCGGTCTGCGATATACGCAGTTCCACTCCACCTCTTTATGCTCCCCGTCGCGCGCCGCGCTGCTCACCGGACGCAACCACCACTCGGTGGGATTTGGTGTCATCGCCGAGCAGGCCACGGGCTTTCCGGGATACGACGCCGACATCGGACTGAACAACGCGAGCATCGGCGAAATCCTGAAGGAAAACGGATACGCCACTTCCTGGTTCGGCAAAAACCACAACACGCCAGGCTACCAGTACAGCATGTCGGGACCGTTCGACCAGTGGCCGAGCGGAATGGGGTTCGACTACTTCTACGGTTTCATGGGTGGCGAATCCGACCAGTGGAAGCCGTGGCTGTTCCAGGATCACACTCAGATTTTTCCCTGGATCGGCCACCCCGGCTACAACCTCATCACCGACATGGCGGACGAGGCGATCAAGCGCATCAGAGGGCTGAACGCCGCCGCGCCCGATCAACCGTTCTTCGTCTACTATGCCCCCGGCGGCTCGCATGCGCCGCACCAGCCGACGCCGGAGTGGATCAAGAAGATCGGCGACATGCACCTGTTCGACAAAGGCTGGAACGACCTGCGCGACCAGATCTTCGCCAATCAGAAACGGCTCGGCGTGATCCCGGCAGGTACTCAGCTCACGCCGTGGCCCGACGGTCAGAATGAATACGGAGGAGCCAGTCTCAAGAAATGGGACACGCTCACCCCAGAAGAAAGGAAGCTGTTCGTTCGACAGGCCGATGTATTCGGCGCGTACGTCGCCTACACCGACTATGAAATCGGTCGCGTGATCCAGGAAGTCCAGGACGAGGGCAAGCTCGACAACACACTGATCATCTATATCTGCGGCGACAACGGGACGAGCGCTGAAGGCTCGTTGGTCGGAACTCCGTTCGACATGGCCGCCCTCGAAGCCGTCGACATGCCGGTCGCCGATGAGCTGAAGTACTACGACGTCTGGGGTTCGGACAAAACACAGCCGCACATGGCGGTCGCGTGGGCCTGGGCCTTCGATACCCCGTTCAAGTGGGTCAAGCAGATTGCGTCGCACTTCGGCGGTACGAGACAGGGCCTGGCGATCTCATGGCCCGGTCACATCACGGATGTTGGCGGCATCCGCCCGCAGTTCCACCACTTGATCGACATCGCGCCGACGATTCTCCAGGCGGCCGGTATCCCGGCACCAGCGGTCGTCAATGGCGTTGCCCAGCGGCCGATCGAAGGCGTGAGTATGGATTACACGTTTGACAAGGCCAACGCCAACGCGCCGTCGACCCGAACGACGCAGTATTTCGAAATGATGGGAAATCGGGCGATCTACCACGACGGCTGGATCGCGACGACGACGCCGCCCAAAGGGCCGTGGTTCATGGGCGTCGAGCCTCTACCGCCTGTCGAGAGCTATCGCTGGGAGCTCTACAACATCACCAACGATTATTCTGAGTACAACGACCTCGCGAGCAAGATGCCCGACAAGCTGCATGACCTGCAACAGCTCTTCCTGGTCGAAGCGTCCAAGTACGGCGTGCTTCCATTGGACAACGACGTGCTCCAGCGCGCGCTGACTCCACGACCGAGCGCCGTCGCAGGCCGGACTGTCTTCACCTACGCCGCGGAAGTGTCCGGCACGCCTGAGGCGAGCGCTCCACCCATCCTCGGCAAATCGTTCTCGATTTCCGCGGAGGTTGAGATTCCTAAGGGCGGCGCCGAGGGAATGATCAATACACTCGGCGGCAAGTTCGGCGGATACGGCCTGTATCTCCTGAAGAGCAAGCCGGTGTTCACCTACGTGGAACTCACCGCGGAACGTTTCCGATGGGAAGCGCCGGCGCTTTCGCCCGGTAAGCACACCATCATGTTCGACTTCAAGTACGAGGGAGATGGCTTCGGCAAAGGTGGTACTGGTGTTCTGTCGGTCGACGGCAAAGAGTTCGAGACGAAGAGGATGCCATACACCATTCCATTCCTGGTGTCGATGGACGAGTCTTTCGACGTCGGGGTAGACACCCGCTATGGCATGGACGACAGGGACTACCAGCCGCCGTTCCGTTTCACCGGCAAGCTGGACAAACTGACGATCAAGGTCATCCCGCCGCAGATGACGGCGAAGAAAGAGTAGCAAACTCGCCTGAGCGGCTGTCACACGGGGTGCTCGCCTATTGGAAGAGCCCGCGTTCCGGTGGAGTCGATTCTCAGGCCCTTCGCCCAATTTCGTTTGGTCGTCGTCGTCGGAATGTTCCAATAGACTCTGCCCACCCGGCGAACCGACATGAAGCACCTCAAATCCGCTGCCGCCTCGATCGGCGTCATTCTCGCGCTCGGCGGCATTCTTCACGCGCAATCACTCCCCGTTCCGCAAACCCCGGCGGAAGTGCCGGGCCCGCAGCCCGGTCCGATGACAAAGGCGTACGTGCAGATGGTGGCACGCATGGCGTACGTGTGGGGATGGCCTCTCATGTATGTCTATAACCAGCGGACCGAGCTCACGAAGGCTCCCGAAACGGCACTACTCGCCGGCATCATGCCCATCGGTCCGATGAATCAGGTGGTGATGCTGACCAACTACATCAGTCCCGCCGAGACTTTCGTCGCCATCCCGAATCAAGATGTCGTCTACGGGTTGGGCTGGCTGTCGCTCGCGAAGGAACCGGTGGTTTTGCAAGTGCCCGACTTTGGGGATCGTTTCTGGACGTATCCGGTGTACGACGCGCGCACGGATGAGATCAGCGAGCTCGGGTTGCAGTACGGCACCAAGCCCGGTTTCTACATGATCGTCGGACCGAACTGGAAAGGCGCAACTCCGGCCGGCATTTCCGGCGTCGTGCGCTCAACCACCGACTACGCCGTGGCGATGCCGCGCATCTTCATG
Organism: uncultured Gemmatimonadaceae bacterium; assembly: GCA_963757185.1. Lineage (GTDB taxonomy): Bacteria > Gemmatimonadota > Gemmatimonadetes > Gemmatimonadales > Gemmatimonadaceae > JAQBQB01. The sequence goes on along the minus strand of CAVWQI010000008.1, from coordinate 60,372 downwards.
AACGACACCCCCGAGGATCACGCGGCCATCCAGCCCGCGCTGAGCAACATTCAGATCTATCCGCTGAGCCAGTTCGACGGGAAAATGAAGACGAAGGACTGGAGCACGCTCCCTCATTTGCCGGTGCCAAAGGAAAAGGCACCGCCCAAATATTCGAGCACGCAACCGCCGTGGGTGGACCCGGCGACGTTCTTCGACGAGCTCCCGAAAATCATGAAGCAAGTACCGCCGATGCCGGGAGAGGAGCCGCTCTACAAGTGGATCGCCAGCGTGCTCGATGCGTGCGCGAGCAACTCGGACCTCGCGAAGACGCTTCGGGAAACTGCGTTTGCGGCGGATGAGGAAATGGTCGCGCCAATGATGCAGTGGCGCTATGACGGTCAGCCCGCGGGCAACGGCTGGACATCCGCGCGCAATAACGCCGCGTGGGGCACGGACTACTTCCACCGTATGGGCGCGGTGAAGGCCTACCCGTACTCCAACAAGCGCAACGAGACCGTGTACTACTACACCGAGAACGATTCGAAGTCGGCGGCGCTCGTGGGCAAGTCGACGTACGAGGTCACGTTCCCGAAAGGCGAGCTCCCGCCGACGAAGGGTTTCTGGTCGTTGACGGTGTACAACCCCGAACACTTCTTCTACCCGAATTCGCTGAACCGCTTCGCGCTCGGCACCAAGAACAAGTCGCTCAAGTACAACGACGACGGCAGCCTGACGCTCTACGTCGGGAACCAATCGCCAGGCAGAGACAAGGAATCCAACTGGTTGCCGGCGCCGCCAGGAAATTTCTCGATCTGGATCCGCGACTATTGGCCCGACCAGGCTGTCCTCGACGGAAGCTGGAAGCCGCCGGTCATCAAAGCCGCGCAATAACCGCACGGCCGCTCAGCGCTCGAGGGCTCGGCCTCGAGGATGGGGCTCGGGGTGGGACTGTCCTCCGCGGACCAGTGCACTATTGCCGACACTGCCCGGCAATAGTGCCTCGGCTCCGCTCCGGACAGCCCCACCCGCTCGCTCACTCGAATCGGCGAACAACAAACTGCGTGCGTGCGTGGCCGCGCGTCGCGCCCAGCGCGTGCGCACAGACCACCGCGAGCGCGGCACGTTCCGCGATCGAGTTCCCCACGAAGCGCGCTCGCGCAGGGAGGCAGCGCCGAGACGGCCCGGGGTCTGGAGCGCGAGCCGAGGCAATACTGCCGGGCGGTGTCGGCAGTATTGCACTGGTCGCGCGGAAGACCTCGGACGGCTCGGTGCGTGTACGCCGAGCGATTTAGCCGGCTTCGTAGCATTGACGCGAGAGCGACCCGCCTGGTGAACTGGAGCCCGCGGTTTCACATTTCCGCGTCTCTCACCGGACATCTGCTGTGACGGCGGACAACACCGTGTATCACAGCGCCACGTATCCGTCGCGCATCATCCTTCCGATCGTGCCGGCGAGGTCGCGATGAGCTCGACCCTCTCGAGCGACGTGATCTCGGACGCGCCGACGTCACCGCATGAGGTCCCGCGTCGCGAGACGATCGGCGCCGTCGTCCGTGTGGCGAGCGGCAATTTCCTCGAGATGTACGACTTCATCGTGTATGGGTACTACGCGACGTACATCGGCAAGACGTTTTTCCCGGCGGGGAGCGAATTTGCATCGCTGATGCTGTCGCTGATGACGTTCGGCGTCGGCTACCTGATGCGGCCGATCGGAGCGGTGGTACTCGGCGCCTACATCGATCGCGTCGGCCGCCGGCGCGGACTCATCGTGACCCTCGGCCTCATGGCGATCGGCACACTCACGATCGCGGCCACTCCGGGATACGCGTCGATCGGACTCATCGCGCCGGTCATCATCGTCGTCGGGCGGCTCATCCAAGGGTTGTCGGCGGGCGTGGAGCTCGGCGGCGTGTCGGTGTACCTCGCCGAGATCGCTACGCCCGGACACCGTGGTTTCTACTGCTCGTGGCAGTCGGCGAGCCAGCAGCTCGCGGTGGTTTTTACCGCGATCCTCGGCCTCGGGCTGACGATCAATCTGACCGGCGATCAGATGTCGGCGTTTGGGTGGCGGATTCCACTCATCGTCGGCTGTCTGATCATTCCGATCATTCTCTGGCTCCGCCGCTCGCTCGAAGAAACTCGCGCATTCAAGGCGATGAGGCATCACCCGCGGCTGTTGGCCGACGTATCGCGCGTGCTGCTCGCCAACTGGGTGCTCGTGCTTACCGGCATGACGCTCGTCGCGTTCACGACGACGAGCTTCTACTTGATCACGACGTATACTCCGACCTTCGGACGCCAGTCGCTGCACTTGGAGCCGTCCGCGACGTTCATTGTAACGCTCTGTGTCGGGCTCTCGAACTTCATCTGGCTGCCAGTGGCCGGCGCGGTGTCTGATAGAATCGGACGCCGGCCGCTGCTCGTGTTGATCCCGATTTTGACCATCGTGCTCGCCTATCCCGCGATGCGATGGCTGGTGACGGCGCCGAGCTTCGAGCGGCTGCTCGTGGTCGAACTGTTGTTCTCGTCCTTCTTCGGCATCTACAACGGCGCGATGGTTCCGTTCCTGACCGAGATCATGCCGGCCGAGGTCCGAACGGCGGGTTTCTCGCTCGCCTACAGCCTTGCGACGGCCGTGTTCGGCGGATTCACGCCGGCAATAGCGACGTGGCTCATCGAGCGAACCGGGAACAAGGCGTCGCCGGCGATATGGTTGTCGGTCGCGGCGGGGGTGAGTCTCGTCGGAGTGCTTCTGTCGCTTCTGCGGCCGCCGGAACTGACGATCCAGGATCCAGCGTAGGCGCGCGGCGATGGGATTGCTCCGATGCCGGCTCCGCTAGCCGCAGGCCAAGTTTGCTGCTCATCGCCTCCCGTCACCGGGTGTCAAAGCGCGCAATCGATCACCGTACTGCTTGGCGAGCGCGACCTCACCTTGTTCTTGGTGGTAGCTAGCCAACGCCGCGAGAACGTCGCGATTGTTTTCGTCTAGCGTGAGCAGATGCTCGAGCGCCGCGATCGATGCTTTCGCCTTGCCGGTCGAGTACAGCGCGACTGCGTACGCGTAGCCGAAGCGCACGTTGGTTGGGTCGAGGTGCGCGGCGCGCTGAAGCTCGGCGCGAGCGTCGTCGAGCCGGTGTAGCCGAATGAGAACGAGGCCGAGCGCGTGGTGAAGTGCGGCGCTCGCCGGCGCTTTCAGGAGACCCGACCGTAACACCAACTCCGCCTCGGGATCGCGCGCCGTCTGTTGGGCGCGAAAAACGTCGGCGAGGTTCACGTACGCGGGCGGGAAGAACGGGTCGAGCCGGATCGCCGCCTTCAACTCGGACTCGGCGCGCGAAAGGTCGCCCAGCTCGGCGTAGAAGGTGCCAAGATTGGTTCGGGCGTCGGCGCGATCGGCGTCGTACAGCTCCGACATCACGAACTCGCGGGACGCGCGCTGGAACGCGGCCTGTTGCTCCGACGAAGCGAATGCGGTCCCAGCCTGCAACTGCGTCGCCGCGATTCGCACGGCGCGCATCGAGTCGGAGAGGAGCGGGCGTCGTCAGCAGCGAGCGTTCCGACGGTTCGGCGAGTGAAAGGCCTTGAAGCGCGCCGAGGCGCACCAGGGGGCTCCGGTCGTAGAGGCCTCTGCTTAGTGCGTTGATCGCGTCGCGATCCGAAGCCGGAAGGTCGGCCAGTGCGGTCGCGCGAGCGATCGCCGGTTGTGTCGTGTCGCTGGCAACGTCTTTCAACAACTGCCGCGCGTCGGCCTTCCCTGCGTCCACGGCGGCGAAGGCGGCGGCGAATCGCTGAAAGCCAATCGCCGAGGTGTCCCCGGATCGCCACGCGGTGATCTGGCTCGCCGCCCACTGGGCACCGCGATCGGCGTGACACGACGCGCAGGCGTTCGGCGTGCCGAGCGAGACCGACAGATCCGGACGCGGCACGCGGAAGCTGTGGTCGCGCCGAGAATCGACCTTCATATATGTAGCGGCCGGCATGTGGCACGAGAGACAGGTGACACTGGCTGACACCTGATGATGTTGATGGGACGGCGCGTCGTACTTGGCGGGTGAGTGACACGTGGCGCACACGGCCGCACCCGGTGCGCGGAGCTCGCCACTGTGCGGCTCATGGCAGTCGCTGCACGTGACGCCGTGCGCGTTCATGCGGCTCTGTAGGAATGACCCCCACTCGTACACTTCGCCGCGCTGCTGTCCGTCGGCGAAATACAACGGACTGGTCAGCAGCGCCGGCCGGTAGTGATCATAGTACGGTTTCCCCGCGACATACTCTTCCGCGATCTGCCGCCGGCGCGAGTGGCACTGGGCGCACACTTGAAGCTCGCGATCGCTCGTCCGCGGATGAGAGCGCACCGCGTTCCCCGTCGACGCGTTCGCCAGCCATGTGACGCGATGCCGCTCGTCGAGCTGCACGGTGAGGCCCATCGTCGAATCACGACTCGAGCGTCCGCCGCTCGCTGCCCACGCCATGTGTCGCGATCCCGGTCCGTGGCACGCTTCGCAACCGACGGCGATCTCCGACCACGTCGTCGCAAAACTGTCCGCCGCGGCGTCGTAGTTCTTCCGCACGTTCGTCGAGTGGCAGTCGGCGCACATGTAGTTCCAGTTTTGCGCAGGCCGAGTCCAGTGCAGCTCGTCTTCGCTCGAGCGCACGTCCGTGTAGAGACTGAACCACCGTTGTCCCCCGGCCGCCGCGGCCCGGCTGTCCCACGCCGTCGTCAGCGCTTGGAGTCGCCCTTTGGAAAGCGCCACGAGGTACTGCTGCAGTGGAGCGACGCCGAACGTGTACGAGATGGCGAAGTCACCCAGGCGCCCGTCCGGACCGTTGGTATGGACGAAGAACTTGCCGTCCCTTCTATAGAAGGCGTCACCGACGCCGCCGGCCGCGACTTTCGTATTGTTGAAGCGCGCGAAGACACTCGAGTCCGTCGCCACGGCCATCGCCGCGCTGTGATGCGACCGAGACCAGCGCTCGCTTTCGGCGGTGTGACACGACCGGCACGCCTTGCTCCCGACGAACTCGCCAGTCGGCGCGTCTCGATGCGGCGACGCGAGCTTCGCGCCCGACGGACCTCCAAGCAGCCACGCACCAACGCCGACAACGACGGCGATCGCCGCGGTGGATCCGAATAGCAACGTCGATCGCGAAAGTCGCGGTCGCTCAGGCCGCAGCGGACGCTTCTGTGGTTTTCGCTTGGCGGGAGGCTGGCGCATGGACACACCAAACGATCCACACGAGCGGCGTCGTCACCATTGGACTTTGGGGCGATCGTCGAACGACTGCAAAGCGCAGCTGACTGACGGCGGCGCTAACGACGGAACCCAAGCGCAACAGCCGACCAGCGCGAAAGGCGCGACTGCCGAATGTCGTTTGGCAATCGCGCCCTTCACGTGGTTGGGCTTGTGCGCTCCTACTTAGTCACTCGCCCGGATGGTGACTCTTCTGCTTCATCTCCGCCAGGATCCCGCTGAGGTTATAGCTCTCGGGGTTCTGAAGCGGCGGGAATTTCGCGTACGTTTCCAGCTCCCGCTCCCACAACTGCTGGCCCAGTGGCAGCATGTTCCAGTCGTATTGGAACGCGGTCAGCGGCCCGCCCAGCGCACCGCCGAGACTCATCGCCGACTTCTGATCGATGCCGACGTTCTGCTCGAACGGGTCGCGCTTGATGTTCTGCACCAACGTGAAGTGGAACGGGATGAGCGGCATGATCCAACCGGCCGGCCCGGGCTGCGACATCGTGTAGTACATCTTCCAGTTCTTGTATCGCAGCGCGGAAGGTGTCGCGCCCGAGAAGTAGAAGAAGACGTCGCGCGCCGACTTCTCGGTCTTGCACTCGAGGTAGTCTCGCTGATCGTAGCCGTCGAGCGTCGTCTTGACGATGCCCGGGTACGTGCCCGCCTCGATCTCTTTCTTCAGTCCGTCGCCCTTCGGGCCGCCGGCGATGTCGACCAACGTCGGTAGCCAGTCGAGCGAGGCGAACATTTCGGTTGACACCGTACCCGCCGGGATGTGCCCCGGCCAGCGAACCACCATCGGCGCGCGGTAGCCGCCCTCCCAGGCCTCGCCCTTCTGACCCTTGAACGGAGTGATGCCGCCATCGGGGAAGCTGATCTGCTCGGCCCCGTTGTCGGTCGTGAAGACCACGATCGTGTTGTTGAGCTGGCCCATCTCGTCGAGCTTCTTGAGCACGACGCCGATGTTGTCGTCGAGCTGCTTCATGCCGGCTTCGTTGACGCCCCAGTCCTTGCCGCCCCTGACGCCCAGCATCGCCTCGTACTTGGGCGAGAGCGCGGTCACGACGTGCATGCGCGCCGGATTGTACCAGACGAAGAAGGGCTTGCCGGTTTTCTTCGGATCGTTGCGGTCCATGAAGTCGACGACCTTCGCCGAGATCTCTTCGTCCACGGTCTTCGACCGGTCGAGCGTCAAAGGCCCCTCATCTTTGCACGTCTGGTTCTTCTCAGTCCCGTCGACCGATTTGCACCAGATGACCGGGCGCGGCGGCATTAGACAAGTCGTCGTCTTCTGGTCGACTGCTCCGGGAACCTCGGGGAGCCCTGGCACCGGCGTGTTCTTGCACGGCGGCGCAACGCCCTGGACGTTTGGCGCCGAGTTGATGTCCGGGAAGCTGACCTGCTGCATTGCATCGAGGTGGTAGAGATACCCCCAGTATTCCTGAAATCCGTGCGCCGTCGGCAAGGCAGCGGTGTGATCGCCTAGATGATTCTTGCCGAATTCTCCCGTTGTATAGCCGAGGTCGTGCAGGAATACCGCGAGCGCCGGCGTGCCGGGCCGCAAATACGAGGGACTGCCCGGCAGCTGTGGCGGGATCATTCCCGTGCGCAGCGGATACATGCCGGTGAAGAACGCGTTGCGCCCGGAAGTGCAGCTCTGCTCGGCCAAGTAGTCGACGAACATCGCGCCTTCATGACCGATGCGATCGATGTTGGGCGTCTCGCCGACCATCAGGCCGCGATGGTAGATGCTCGGCTGCATCCAGCCGATGTCGTCTCCCATGATGAAGAGAATGTTCGGCTTGGCGGCCATCTGCTGTGCGGATTGCGCGCCGGCTCCAGCTGAGCACAAAGCCACGAGACCGGCGGCGACCGTCCATCGCAGTACTCGCCGGCCATCAAGAAATGGTGAACGATCGTGCCGCGTCATTTTTGAACCTCTGCATCCAATGTTCTGAGCGTTTCGCCAACACCGTCGCGCGGGTCAGCCACTAGGCGTGGGCTCGCCGACCGCTCGATCCGCACGGAAATCCGATGGATGCACTATCAGAAGGTGCGCCGTTTCGTCCCGGGGCGGCGATGGAAGGGGGAGGACGAAGGCATTACGGCGCAGCTGACTGACGGCGGGCCGAACGGCGCGGACTCAGTTGGGGCGCAGAAGCCGAACCTCGCGAATGGCGCGACTGCCGAACGTCGTTGGGCAGTCGCGCCTTTCGCGCTCTTTGGCTCGTGCGCCCTCTTCAGTCCGCGCTCTTACTTAGTCAGCGCCGTTCGTCAGCGGCGCAGTTTAGCTCTCTTTTACGCGACTGCCTCTTCCTTTTCACGCAGCAGGTGTGTGAGCAATGCGCGACGAACGCGACGGCGCCGCAGCATCTTGCTCGCGATCAGCGCCCGTACGATCTCGCGATCCTCCCCTCCGCCTTCATCGCCCGTCTCTTCGTCGCCTTCGCTCTCGCTGTCGTCCGATCCTTCGAACTCGGTCTCCGCCTTCGCCTTGAGCAGATGGATGAGTATGGCACGCCGGACCTTACGGCGACGCAGGATCTTGCTGGCGATGAGCGCACGCACGAGCTCGCGCCCTTCTCCGCCGGTCTCCTCGTCCGTGTCTTCTTCCTCGTCACTCCCGCTCTCCTCGCTCTTCGTACGGAGCAGATGCGCGAGCAGCGCGCGACGCACGCGTCGGCGACGTAGCATCTTGCTTCCGATCAGCAGGCGCAGCATCTCGCGGTCTTCCCCACCGCCTGCCGTCGTCTCCTCCTCCTCGTCGCCTTCCTCACTCTCGTCGCCCTCGTACGATTCACCGTTCTCATTGATGAGACGCGCGATGATGGCTCGTCGCACGCGACGATTCTTCAACGCGCGCCCGCCGAGTGCTAGACGGGCAAGCTCTTCGGTGTCCATCGTGGCTGAACTCATTGAGTCTCCGTTTGTCGTTGGTTCAAATGTGAAGTTGAGCCGGCTGGTAACGGCTCGGGGCAGCCTAGCGGACATCGGCGGCGATCTCCGCTCCAGCAGTCGGGGTCGACATGAGCGAGTGCTCGAGCAGCGTATCGAGAACCGTTCGATCGACGACTTCTCGCGCCAACAATTTCTTCGCGGCGCTCTGCTCGATCAGCGGAACAAGCAGCCGATGCGTGAGATCGACGTCGTCGGACGACTCGCTCGAGTCGTCTTCCAGGCCGTCCCCGTCGAGCACACAGGCGATTCCGGCCTCGAATGCCCGTTCGACTACTTGTTCGAGGGTCTTGTCGCGCGGCCGCTTGATCAGCCGCGCCTTCTCGTCGTCCGTCAGCTCGCGGCGGCCGCCGTCGGCGTTGAGCCCTTCGAGCTTCACGATCCTGCCCGTCCGCGGGTCGATCGTGAACGTGAGCAGCTCGGCCGAGTGATGGCCGTTGTCCGTTACATGCTTTGTCATTGCTCCCTCCTCCGATGCGAGCGTGTGCGCTCAAGTCGTCCTTCGAGGGAAAAAAGACTTCTTGATGTCGCGTGTGTCACGATCTTGTCGTGATTTTCCCGACTCTTCTCGTTCGGTTCGGAGAGAGAAGGGGCAGCAAGATCGTCGAGTCGGCAACGGAAAGAAGTGGACTAAGAGCCAACACAAAATCCGGCGTCGAAAAGGCCGTTCGGGAATCCTCTTTGCAACAAACTCACGACCCGATTTGCCCTAGCAACCTCACCAGGGAGGCGGTATGTCGACAAACGGCGCTTTGAACATCGTGCTCGTCCACGGCGGCTTCGTGGATGGCTCCGGTTGGGAGAGTGTTTACAAGATTCTCAAGCGTGACGGACATCACGTGAGCGTCACGCAGCATCCGACCTCGTCCCTCGCCGACGATGTCGCCGTCGTGAAGCTGGCTCTTGCATCGTCCAACGGCGCCGCGCTTCTGGTCGGCCATTCGTACGGCGGGGCGGTCATCACCGAAGCCGGAAACGATCCGAACGTCGTCGGGCTCGTCTACATCGCCGCGTTCGCGCCGAGCGACGGGGAGTCGGTCAATACGCTGATCGCGAATCCGCCCCCCGGAGCCCCGGTGCCGCCGATCCTGCCGCCGGTCGATGGCTATCTCTTCCTCGACAAGACCAAGTTCCAGGCTTCGTTCGCCGGCGACGTCGACGCCGCCAAGGCCGCGTTCATGGCCGACTCGCAAGTGCCGTGGGGGGTCAAAGCGCTCGGCGGCACGATCAGCAAAGCCGCGTGGAAGACCAAGCCGAGCTGGTACCTGGTGACGACCGAGGACAAGATGATCCCGCCCGACGCGCAGCGGTTCATGGCCAAGCGGGCCGGGGCGACCGTAGCCGAGCAGCGTTCGAGCCACTCGGTGTTCGTTTCACACCCCGAGGCAGTCGCGGCAGTCATTGCCAAGGCGGCTAGCGAGGTGACGGTCACGGCCTGAGAGCTGGAAAGCGCAGCTGACTGACGGCGGCCCGAACGGCGCGAACTCAGTAGGGGCGCAGAACCCGAACCCCGCGAAAGGCGCGACTGCCGAACGTCGTCTGGCAGTCGCGCCCTTCGCGCCCTTCGGTTAGTGCGGGCTTCTCAGTCGCGCCCTCTTGAGTCGCGCCGTTTGTCAGCGGCGCCGTTTGGCCGTTCCCCCAACACTCGCCCCTACCGTGTCGTAACATTATTGTCGTGACAGGCCCAAGCGGCCCGTCTGACACCCGCCGTTCCCCCCCAAATCCAACCGCAGGAACTGTATGCAACGATCGCGTTTGCTCGCCGCCGTCGCCGCCGGTGTCGCGCTCGTCTCGACTTCCGGCCTGGCTTCGGCCCAGGGACTCGATACCACCGTCACTAACGCCTTCAAATGGCGGCAGATCGGTCCGTCCAACTTCATGGGTCGCGTCTCGGACGTGCAGGGCATTCCGAGTCCGTCAAAGACCCTCTTCGTCGCCGCCGCGGGCGGTGGAATCTGGAAGTCGCAGAACTTCGGCATCTCCTGGCGCCCCGTGTTCGACGACAAGGACGTCGTCGCCATGGGCATGCTCGCCATCGCGCCGAGTGACACGAACATCATCTACGCCGGCACAGGTGAGCCGAACTCGAGAAACACCATCGAGCCGGGGAACGGCGTCTACAAGTCCACCGACGGTGGGCTCCACTGGACCCACATGGGCCTGGCGGCAACGCAGCACATCGGCCGAATCCAGGTCGACCCGCGCAACGCCAATACCGTATATGTGGCGGCGCTCGGTCCGGCGTGGAAGTCGGGCGGTGAGCGCGGACTCTACAAGTCCACCGACGGCGGCACGACGTGGAAGCTGATCAAGGCGCCGGCGAACGACAAAACGGGCGCGATCGACGTCCAGATCGACCCGTCGAATCCCGACGTCCTCTACCTCTCGATGTGGGAGCGCTATCGCACGCCGTACTCGCTCCTCTCGGGCGGCGTCGGGTCCGGTCTCTTCAAGTCGACGGACGCGGGCGCGACGTGGACGGAGATCAAGGGCAGCGGTTATCCCGAAGGCCCCAAGGGGCGCATCGGTCTCGCCATCTCACGGTCGAATCCGCAGGTCGTGTATGCGTTGACCGAAGCGGCCTCGATGGAGCCGGGACCGATGAAGTTCAACACGGCCGCGAACGCCGCGGCGAACGGCCTCTATCGCTCGGCCGACGGCGGCAAGACGTGGACGCACATGAACAACATCGACACGCGTCCATTCTACTACTCGCAGGTGCGCGTCGATCCGAAGAACCCGGACCGCGTCTACTTCTCGTCGACCGAGCTCCAAGTCTCGAACGACGGCGGCAAGACGGTGTTGAACGCGGCGCAGAGCGTCCACGTCGACGATCACGCCATCTGGATCGACCCGAACGACGGCGAGCGTTGGGTCATCGGCATGGACGGCGGCATCGCGATCACGTACGACCGCGGCGGAAACTTCTGGTATCCGCGCAACCTGCCGATCGGCCAGTTCTACGACATCAGCTTCGACTACGCAGTTCCATATAACGTCTGCTCCGGCGCGCAGGACAACGGCGCGTGGTGCGGACCGAGCCGCCGACGCTCGACGCCGATCAACAACACGTGGTGGTTCACCATCTCTGGCGGCGACGGATTTTATACCGCCCAGGATCCGACGGATCCGAACATGGTGTGGGGCGAGAGCCAGAACGCCGGCATCCAGCAGACGAATCTCAAGACCGGCGAGCGCGGCCGAGTGAACAAGCCGACGTGGAACGAGCGCTACCGCATGTGGGAGGACTCGATCGCCATCGTGCGCGGCGATCCGCTCCAGAAAGAAACGCCGGAGATGTCGAAGAAGATCGCGGCGTATCGCGTCGAGCAGAAGAAAGATTCGGCCGATCTCCAGATTCGCTACAACTGGGAGTCGCCCTACTTCCTCTCGCCGCACAACCCGCAGGTCTTCTACCTCGGTGGAAGCCGAGTGCTGAAGTCGCTCAAGCGTGGCGAGGACATGTTCCCGATCTCACCGGACCTTTCGGTGAAGAAGGATCCCGCACAGGAGAAAGCACGCCTCGCCCGGCTCGACACCGTCGAGAAGTACACCGGCGGCGTCACGCTCGACCTCACGGGCGCCGAGGCGTACGGGACGGTGGTCGCGTTACAGGAGTCGCCGCTCAAGCCGGGCTTCCTGCTCGCCGGCACCGACGACGGCAACGTGTGGCTCACGCACAACGACGGCGGCGCGTGGGAAGATCTCACGCCCAAGTTCACCGCGCTCGGCGTTCCGTGGGACGCGTACGTCGTGCGCGTGGAGCCGAGCCACTTCGACACGCTCACGTTCTACGTGGCCTTTGAAAACCACCGCTGGAACGATTTCAAACCGTACTTGTTTGCGACCAACGACGGCGGCCGAACGTTCCGTTCGATCGTCAACAATCTGCCGCAGTCGAGCCCCGCGGATTATCTGCACGTGATCCGCGAGGATCCACACAACCGCGACCTGCTGTTCGTCGGCAGCTCGCGCTCGGCGTACGTGTCGATCGACCGTGGACAGACGTGGTCGCGTCTCTCGAACAACCTGCCGACGGTGCCGGTGTTCGACCTTCAGATTCATCCGCGCGACCACGAGATGATCGCGGCGACGCACGGCCGCAGCCTCTGGGTCGTCGACGTCGCGGCGCTCGAGCAGATGACGCCCAAGGTCGTGGCGCAGGGCACGTATCTGTTCAAGCCGAAGACGGCGTATCAGTGGGGCGAAGCGCCGCAGCTCAACCTGCCAGGCAACGGTTTCGCGCAGGCGGAGATGACGTTCGCGAACCCGCCGTTCGGCGCGGACATCGTGTATCGTCTCGCGGCGGGCGCGCCGAGCACTGTGAAGCTCGTGATCTCCGACGCGAGCGGCGACTCACTCGCGACGATCAACGGTGTGGGTGGCGCGGGAGTGCACCACGTCGACTGGAATTTCCAAGAGACGCGTCCGCGCGCCGCGGCGGCCGAGCTCTCGCCGTCGCAGCGTCGGGACAGCATCCTGCTGCACACGCGCGCACCGCAGGTGCTGGACTCACTTCAGAAGGCAGGCTTCGACACCGCGTCGATCCGTCAGGTGCGCGCGCAGGTCGGCATCCTCGCCAACCCCGGCGGTCTCGCCGCGGGCGGCGGCCGTGGTGGTCGCGGCGGCGGCGGCGGTGGCCGAGGCGGCGCCGGTGGTCAGGCGTGTGAGCACCCGACGACGATGTGGGAGACGTTCTGCGCGCGTCCGGCCGAGTCAGCGGGTGGACGTCGCGGCGGTGGCGGTGGTTTCGGTGGTCTCGATTCCGCGACGGCAGCTGCCTTCGCTCCTGCGGCGACGGCCGGCGTGAACGTTCCCGCCGCCGGTGGTCGCGGCGCGCGTGGTGGACGTGGCGGTCGCGGCGGTGGAACTGGCGACAACCTGTCGCCGGTGCAGCAGATCTGGAACATCATCGGCATGAACCCGCCCGCTGTGGGCGGCCGTGGTGGTGGCGGCGGCGGTGGCGGTGGTGGTGGGGCGTCGATGGCCAACACTGGCGACTACCTGGTCACGATGATCGTCAACGGACAGACGTTCAAGCAGACGTTCCGCGTGGAGCGAGTGAGCGGCGGAGCGGAGGCCGGGTTCGCGTTCGGAGAGGACGAGAATCACGACGGACTGGGTCGGTACACGCCGCAGCCGAAACAGCGGCAGAAGTAGGTTCTGGGTTTTTGAGTTCTGGGAACGGCAGCGGGCTAATCGGTCCGCTGCCGTTTTCGCGTTCTTGACGGCGCAGCTGACTGAAGGCGGGCTAACGGCGCACCTGACTGGGCGCAAAATGCCAACCTGCGCGAAGGGCGCGACCGCCGAACGCCGTTTGGTAATCGCGCCTTTCGCGCTCTTTGGCTCCTGCGCCCTTACTTAGTCGCGCCCCTACTTAGTCCGCGCCGCTCGGCAGCTGCGCCTTTAGTCGTTCCATACGCCGTCCTCTCCCGCCTCTTCGGCTGCCTGATCCAACACTCTGGCCATCCTCTGGCTCGGGTGCATGTAAGAATTGAAATATGAATGCCCGTTCGTCTGGATCTCGAACAGCGAATCCGGGTTGTCCAGCAGCTTATGGCAGGCTTCGACGCATTCCACGGGCGTGGAGGCGTGAACAACATGGACTCCGTTTTCCAGAGGCTCTGGAAGCGTGTGGGTGAGCGGCTCTCCTACTACCGCGCATCCAGCGGCCATGGACTCCGGCAGCTTCCAGGCAGTCGACCCGTGCAGACCCCGAGTGTAGATGGAGATCGCGCTGCGGCGGAGATCTTTGAGGTAGGCGCCACGCGAACCGCCCGTTCGATCGATCAGCTCAGGACAGAGACGTTGCGCGGCTTGCGTCGGTAGAACGCCTCCCACGAACCTGGTACCCAGGCCACGTCGGAGCTCCCGGATCAATCCGATGCGTTCTTCGTTGACTGCCGCAGCCGTGTCTTCGCCCCGCACTTCGTCCTCGGCCCAAAGGCGCGTGCGCAGGAGCACACCGTTGGGCCTCGTGCGCGACGGGGACGCTATGACGGAATCGTACCCCGGATACTCGATGGTCCCACGCAGGACAGCGATCGCCTGTGGCCGCCGCAGTCCGTGTTGCTTTATCCAGGCGCGGAGTATCAGCCGCTTGCACGCGAACGTCGCGACATTGAACATCGCGCCAAACGGGACGATACGATTCGCCGCCAAGCCGGCCCGAGCCACCTGTTCCGGATCGTAACCCCGCTTGAAGTACAATCCTCCCCGCTCCAAGCCCAATGGAAAGAAGAGATCTGCACGGTCGTGCATGTCGATGAAGACGCGCATGCTGCGACCCGACGGCCAGGCGACGTCCAACTCGACGTAGGGTCGCGACCGTTCACCGGCCATTTGGCGCTCATACTCGACGTGCCGAATCTCCATCGCGATTCGACTCTGTCTCGCCAATGACAGCATCCCGCTGAACACATAACAGTTGAAGTACATCGACTGCTGCACATCGACGAACAGGGTGACGCGAGGCGTGACGCTCACGCGAGGGTCCGACATTGGGGGCGGCGTTTTTGTGAAGTCGTCGGTGATTGTAATGCTCGACGGAGATTGAGACCAGCATCGCGCGCTGCCGTTTTCTCGTCCTCAAGGGCGCAGCTGACTTACGGCGTGTCTAACGGCGCACCTAATTGGGCGCAAACGCCAAACCGCGCGAAGGGCGCAAATGCCGAACGCCGTTTGGTAGGTGCGATTTTCGCGGCGTTCGGCCGTTGCGCCCTTACTTAGCCGCGCCTCTACTTAGTTTGCGCCGTTCGGCAGCGGCGCCGTTCGTCGTTATTTCGCCACCCCAGTCCTCACCACGAACGACAGACTCGGATCCCCCGGCTTGACGTGCGCGCCGATTCGCACCTCGATCGTATCGCCCGCGTGCACCGCCTTCGACGCCGACCCGTTTCCAAAGGCGAGGAACTCCGATTCGTCCGGCAGGTCGAGCTCAACCAAGGGAGCTGCGCCCGATCCGGTAGCCGAGGCAGTCACCGTCAGGACGCCGGCAGCCGGCGCGACCAAGAGAAACGCGCGGCATATGAAGGTGCCATCCTCCGCGGGTGACGTGTCCAACTCCTGATAGACAGGGTCCGTCGACGCGATCGTCAACGCCACCGAGTCGCCGGCCGTCACCTGCTGTATCGCGCGGAGGTGCACAGGCTGCGTGAATGAAGTGGTCTGTCCAAAGACGAATCGGCGGTCTGTTTCATAGCCGGGACGGGCTGCCACGACGTACGCGTATGCATGATCACCGAAAGCCCAAGAATCCAAGCCCTCCGGATCCGCGATGAAGTGGCCGGTGAACGATCCCGCAGCGTCGGTCGTTCCGTGAACAAAGCCTCCGTATGGAACGTTGCAGACGCTGCAGTCGTCCGGACGCGCTCCGTAGTAGACATTCACGACGCCCACTCCCGGAACGGGATTGCCCGCGTCGTCCTTGACGACCACTGACAACTGGTAGGACGTGAGGTTCAGCGCGACCACCTGCACCAGTTGCGCGGCCGACTGCCCGTCGCTCGTCGCGGTGATCGTCGTGTTGCCCTGAGAAACTCCGGTGACCAATCCGGCGCTCGACACAGTGGCCACGCTCGGGGCGCTGCTGAGCCAGGTGACCGGGTGTCCATTAAGGATCGCCCCGGATGCGTCGCGGACGGTGGCAGTCAGCGTCGTCTGTTGTTTGACGTCCAGCAGGAGCTGACCGAGGAATCCTTGCTGGTCGATCGAAACGCTTATCCCGGTTGGCTGAGCCGGTGTCGACGGAGTGGAGGAGGTTGGGGCACTCGTCGTACTGTCGCTGCCGCACGCCGAGAGGGCGATCAAGGCAGCCAGACCGGAGACAAAGCGCATATGAGAAGTTCCCATCGTGATCTCGTTCCCGGACGCTCCAAACCTGGCCCGGAACCAGGGTTCGGGCCAGACGGCCGTCGCAGACGGACGACCGCCCGAAGGCTTTGCCGTGCCGTCTAAGATGAGAAACGTTGAAGGCGGCAGAGTCCCGACAGCCCGTCGACGACTTTGGGCAGCTACGCACTAAGGAACCTTCGTTGTCGGGCACTTCATGGCCCAGCCAACTTTGACCACCTCCATGTCGAATGAGTCTTTGGAAGTCAAAAATCTGGCAGCCCGGTCGCTGTACGCATTGGCCACTCGGGCCCTTCGCCTGCTCCCCGACGCGGTTCGTCGCCGCCCGCTGATCGGTCGCGCCGAGCACGCGATGACGCTGCGGTTGGCGCCGCGAGGCAACAATCTCTTCACGCAGTTCTGCCGCCTACCGACACAGATAGAAGTACTCGCCGGTCCGGTGCTCGATCTCCTCCGCGTCGGATCGAACGACGAGCTCCGGATCGTCGTCTTCGGCTGCTCGATCGGCGCCGAGCCGTACTCGATCGCGTCGGTTCTGCGAACTCGGCGCCCCGATGTGCACGTGAGCATCGAGTGCTTCGACATCGACGCCGACGTCATCGCACGCGCGCGCGTTGGTCGCTATTCCAGGGAAGAGCTCAAGGGGACGCACGTGACGCCGGACTTCATCGATCGCACGTTCGACGCGACCGGCGATGGCTTCACCGTGAAGCCCGAGATCATGGCCGGCGTCCGCTTCGCGGTGGGCAACGTGCTGGATGAGACGCTGATCAATTCTCTAGGTGGCGCCGACGTCGTCGTCGCGCAGAACTTCCTCTACCACCTCCCCCGCCCCGTCGCCCGCAACGCGTTTGCCCGGCTGTTCACGCTGCTCAAGCCTCGCTCCGCAATTCTCATCGACGGAGCAGACCTCGACATGCGCACGCGGTTGACCGCCGAGGCCGGACTCCAGCCATGCCTGACTGATCTCGAACGGATTCACACAGAGTCGCGCGTAACTCGCGGCTACGCGTGGCCTCGCATCTACTGGGCGCTCGAGCCGTTCGATTCTCGGCGGCCGGACGCAACGCGTCGGTATGCGACGATTTTTCTGTCGGGGGCGGGAGGAATGGCAACGGTCTAGGCCAGCTGAGCGGCGCAGCTGACTGACGGCGTGCCTAACGGCGCACCTGACGGGGCGCAAATGCCGAACGTCGCGAAAGGCGCGACTGCCGAACGCCGTTTGGCATGTGCGCCGTTCGCGACGTTTGGGTCCTGCGCCTTACTCAGTCGCGCCCCTACTTAGTCCGCGCCGTTTGTCAGCGGCGCCTATTTGATCGCGCCGCGCCTACTTGAGAAACCCGCTGACGAAATCGATCACGTCCTGCTGATCCAATCGAAACACGACGCCGGTTCCGCCACAGTTGGGACTCCTGCCGGACGACGTGGTCGCCGCGATGACGTTGCTCGTGCCGAGGTAGTTCGGCCCGCCCGAGTCGCCGAAACAACTGCCGCCGCCGGACGCGTTGTTCGAAAGGACCATCAGGATGTTGCCGACCGCGGGCGTATTGATCGCGATGAGGTGCACTTGGGCACTCTCGCGGATCTTGAGCGCAATCCACTTGGGCGGGATTGATCTTCTGCACTCCGTACCCGAGCGAGGTGAAGGTCGTGTTCGCGCCATTCTTTAGTCCGTCAAGCTGATTGGCCGCCGGCAACACGCCGTATTGGTTCGCGGGCAGGTTGAATGGCGCCGAGAGAACGACGACGCCGACGTCGTGCAGTATGAACTGCGCCTCGGTGAAGAGCGGATGCGCGTGCCACGACGATGCTTCGATCGTGTTCGGTCCGGCGAACGGATAGTTGTTGTTGCCGTGTTCCACGTCGGACTCGGTGAAAACACGCATGCCGCTGAACTCTCCGGGTTCGCCGGCGCAGTGCCCAGCGGTCAAGAAGACGGTCGGCGACAGGAATGTCCCCGAGCAGCGGAACGTCGGCTCGCCGCCCACGTCAATGACGAGCAGTCCCACAGCCGGATGCGCGTTTCCGTCGACAGTGCCGAAGATGACACGCGACGGCTGGTCGGCCGGCGCGACTTGTGGGCGCGTTGCCGAGGACGAGTCGCAGGCCGCCAGGATGGTGCCGGACAGGATCGCGATCGTCGTAAGCGCTCGGTCCTTCATATGTAGCCTACTTGAACAGGTTGACTTGACGTTGCGACGCGCCGCGGCGCGACGTCAAGCCCGAGCTCCACCAAGCTTTGGCCGCGGCCGCGTTCTGGCTCACACGCGCCGAGCCGCACACACACGCGCCGAGCCGCACACACACGCGCCGAGCCGCACACACGCGCCGAGCCGCCCAGGGTCGTTCCGCGCGACCGCTCGCAGTATTGCCGATGCTGCCGGCAATACTGCAACGGCTCGCGCTCCAGACCCCGGGCCGTCTCGGCGCTGCTTCCGTGTGTGTGCTCAGCGTGTGCCTCGGCGCATGCCTCGATCGCTCCACGTGCTGCGCCTGTGATGGTCTTGGGGCACGCGCTGATCGCGCGCGCATCGACAGCACGCGCGCCCTGTCGTTCGTCGACCGAGCGAGCGAGCGGGTGGGGCTGTCCGGAGCGGAGCCGTTGCAGTATTGCCGGCAGTATCGGCAATGCTGCGAGCGGTCCGCGGAGGAAAGTCCCACCCCGAGCCCCGACCCCGAGCCCCGACCCCCGACCCCGAGCCCCGACCCCGAGCCCCGACCCCGGGCCCTGACCCCGAGCCTTGACCCCGAGCCGACCGGAGCCCCCGCTCGAGATCGGTTGCCTGTTTTTGGCCGCCAAGCGCGATATTCTGACACGAGACAACAACGCCTTGGCCCATGTCCTCCATGCAACGCACAATCACCGGCGACGTGCTGGTTCAGCACCTCCGCTCCGACGTCATGTCGATCGACCAAACGCTGCTGAAAGCGCACGGCCGCAGCGCGCGGACGCTCGTGAAGGATGGTCCGCTCCGGCTCACGATCATGGGGCTCGCCGCCGGCGGAATCTTGCCCGCTCACCGCACCGAGCATCCGCTGTCGATTCAGGTCGTGCAAGGCGACGTGACGTTCTTCGCCCTCGACCAGGAGTACACGCTCACGGCCGGCGACATACTGATCTTCGGGGCCGGGGTGGAGCACTCGGCGCGGTCGGAAGGGGGCTCGGCGTTCCTGCTCACAGTCGCGTACGTCCCGGGTTCACGTGAGTCGGAGCGTAGCGAGTTGCCGTGATGCCGTGAAAGCCCGGCGTGGTTGGCGGGCATCTCGGATCTTTGCCCGAGCCCTGCTGTGAGCAGGAGCTTGAGCATGAGCCGTGAGCCCGCGATGCCGTGCGGCGCTGAGCATTTTCTCATAGCTCGTGCTCTTGCTCATGCTCGAGGCAGGGCTCGCTTCCGTGTCCGAGATGATCGCTCGGCGAAAGGCCTCGCTGATCTTTTCTGCCGTTTTCCCGTTCTTAACGGCGCAGCTGACTGACGGCGTACCTAACGGCGCACCTGACGGGGCGCGAATGCCGAACGTCGCGAAAGGCGCGACTGCCGCACGGCGTTTGGCAGCTGCGCCGTTCGCGCCTCTTGGCTCCTGCGCCCCTACTTAGTCGCGCCTCTCTTAGTTCGCGCCGTCCGGCACCGGCGTCGTTAACGCCTTCTACACGTCGAGCTAACGGATCCCCCTGCCAACTCGTATTCTTCTCGTCGCCTTCGCCGCCGATCCCCTCGACGGCCCTCCTTTCACGGCCACTGCCCAGTTCCCCGGCCGCCGACCCATGAGCATCCTCTTTTCACTCATCCAGCGCCGCGCAGCCACCGCCCTCACCACCGCCGCGCTCCTGGCCCTCGCCGCGCTCCCCCCGTCGCTTCGGGCCCAGTCGTCCGTGAACGAGACGCGCGACCCGAATCAGCGCCAGGATCCGGACTTCGTCGCGTTCTACAAGTCGTGGACCCACCACGGCAGCCCGCTCGTCGATCACCTCCCGATCGTCTCCGGCATCCCGACGCCGAAGCAGTTCTTCGGCTATTACATCGGCGCGCCGGCGAAGCTCACGTACTACGACAGGATCGTCGCTTACTATCGCGCGCTCGCCAAGGCGACGCCGCGCGTCAAGGTCGAGACGATCGGACGGTCGGACGAAGGGCGTGAGCTCGTCGTCGTGTGGGTGTCGTCGGACGAGAACATCAAGCATCTCGCCCAGAACCGCGCGAACCTCGCCAAGCTCGCCGATCCGCGCGGACTCTCGGATCCACAGGTGCGCGAGCTGATCGGGACGACGAAGCCGAACTACCATTTCCTCGGCTGCCTGCACTCGGGCGAGACCGGACCGTGCGAGATGCTGATGGAGCTCGTCTATCGCCTCGCCACCGAGACGTCGCCGCTCATCACGCAGATCCGGAACAACGTGATCGTGTCGGTGTCACCGGCCGCCGAGCCGGATGGGCGCGATCGCAACGTGGATTGGTTCTATCACGGTCTCGACATGAAGGCACAATTCGGCGCGGCGGATTCAATCGCCACAGCGGACAGCGCGCGCAACGCCGGCGCTCGAACGGACAGCGCGCGCGGAGCGCCGACGGTCGCGCCAGGCGCGCCGGGCGCGGCGCCCGGTGGTGGTCGCGGCGGACGTGGTGGGCGAGGCGGCGGAGGTCGAGGAGGAGCAGGGGCAGCCGCGGCGACTGACACAGCGGGCGCCGGTCGCGGAGGTCCACCGGCGGGTGGCGGCGGCGGCGGTCGCGGCGGAAATCTCGAGGGAGGTCTTCCCTACTGGGGCAAGTACGTCTTCCACGACAACAATCGCGACATCAACCTCTCGCAGTTGGAGATGCGCGCGATCACCGATTGGTACTTCACCGCGCATCCGCCGATCATCCACGATCTGCACGAAGCGCAGCCGCTCCTCTACACGTTCAGCGGCGGTCCGCCGCAGAACCCGAACCTCGACCCGATTCTTTTCACCGAGCTGCCGTTCTTCGCGAACTACGAGCTCGAGCAGATGACGAAGTACGGGATGCCTGGCGTGTACACGTACGCGTTCATGGACGGCTGGTCGCCGGGCTACCTCGGCTCCGTCGCCTACAATCACAACGGCATGATGAAGATGTACGAGACGCAGTCGGGTCGCGACATCCCGGCCGACTCGATGGCCGACAGCATCATGTATCAGACGCCGCGCGGCCGCGGCGGACCCGGTGGATTCGGCGGCGGGGGGCGAGCGACGATCCCGACGGGCAAAGGCGGGACGCAGGAGCGCGAGTGGTATCGCGGACTCGCGCTGCCGCCGAACGGCGTCGGGACGTTCACGCGCCGAGACAACACCAACTACATGGAAACGGGTGTGCTGTCGGCGCTACAGCTCACGTCCATGTTTCCTCAGATGGTATTGCAGAACTTCTATCTGAAAACGAAGCACTCGATCGACGACGGCTCGGCAAGGGCGCCGTACGCCTTCGTACTCCCCGCGGCGCCGGACATGACCAAGCCGGCGGCGCTCATCAACGTTCTGCGCGCGCAGGGCGTCGAAGTCGGCACGCTCACGAAGCTCGTTGTGGCCGGCAAGGACACGTTTCCATCTGGCTCGTACGTGATCAAGCTGAACCAACCGTACGGACGGCTGGCGAAGAACCTCCTCGAGAAACAGGTCTTCCCGGACCCCGCGCTCACGACGTACGACGACAGCGGCTGGTCGATGGGCTGGGCGTTCGGCGTCGCGGTGAAGCAGGTCGACGACAAGTCGATCCTCGACGCGGCTGTGACGCCGGTGAAAGTGGCCGTCGTCAAGGGCACCGTGGCCGGCAGCGGCAGCGCGGGGCTCGCCGTCGCGCACCTCGGCTCAAACAACATGATTTCCTTCCGCTTCTTGCTGAAGGCCGTTTCGATGAAGGTGGCCGAAGCGCCGTTCACGGCTGAAGGTGTGAAGTTCCCGGCGGGCTCGTTCATCGTCACTGGCTCATCGGCCGATCTCGTCGCGGCCAAGCACGCCGTCGACTCGCTCGGTCTCACCGCGGCGGCATTGGCCACGCTGCCGACCGTGGCCGCGCACGACGCCAACGTGCCGCGCGTCGCGGTCTACTCGCAGTGGAGCGGCACGCAGGAACTCGGCTGGTACCGCTTCACGTTCGACGAGTTTCACGTTCCCTACGACCTGATCTTCAAGGAGCGCGTCGAGCAGGGGAATCTCAAGAAAGACTACGACGTCATCGTGATGGCGGCGCAGAACGTCAATCGCGCCGCTGTATTCGCCAAGACGTCAAAGCATCCGCAACCGTACGCCCAGAGCGACAAGTACAAGTTCCTCGGCATGTACGGCTCGACGCCGGACATGAGCGGCGGCTTCGGCCAGACAGGGGCCGACGCGATCAATGCATTCCTCGACGCCGGCGGGACGCTCATTACCGCCGTGCAGTCGGTGCGCTACCCGATCGAGTTCGGACTCGCCCGGTCGATCGACACGGAGAATCCGACGGGTGTCGTCGCCCAGAAGCCGCTCGTGATGGCGAAGATCACGCGCACGAACAGCCCGATCTTCTACGGCTACGCCAGCGACACGATTCCGATCAAGTTCGGCCAGGGCTCGCAGTTGTTCCACGTGGGCGTCGCCGATTCAGCCAACGTGCTCGCCGAGTACGTCGGCGGCGACGCGTCAGTGCTGAGCGGTTTGATGACCGGCGCCGACAACCTCCGCAACCGCGCGTTCGCCATCGACATTCCGAAGGCGTACGACGGTCACGGACGGGTGCTGATGTTCGCCAACAATCCTGTTTATCGGTGGCAGAATCATGGGGAGTTCAACATGATCTTCAATGCCATTGTGAACTGGGATGATCCGACGCCGGTGAAGAGCGATGCGACGGCGACGCAGGCGGGGGTGCGGCCGTAGAAACGGCGCAGCTGACAGACTGCGGGACGGACGGCGCCGACTAAGTAGGAGCGCAACAGCCGAAACGCGCGAACTGCGCAACGGCCGAACTGCGCGAGGGGCGCGACTGCCGAACGGCGTTTGGCAGTTGCGCCCTTCGCGCCTCTTGGCTTCCGCGCCCTTACTTAGTCGCGCCTTTACTCAGTTCGCGCCGTTCGTCAGCGGCGCAGTTCGGAAGTAGCCATGGGTTTGCGCGCATCTCGGATCTTTGCCCGAGCCCTGCTGTGAGCAGGAGCTCGAGCACGAGCCCTCAGTCGACGTCGTCAAGGTGCCTCACCACGCCGAGCAGCACGTTCGCGCCGTTTACGCAATCCCGATCCTTCGTCAGCTCGCGCGGCGAGTGACTCAGCCCATCCACACTCGGCACGAAGATCATGCCCGACGGGCAGATGGCCGTCATCTGCTGCGCGTCGTGTCCCGCGCCGCTCGGGAGGAGCGTGGTACTGAGACCCAGGGCGCGGGCCGCCTGCGCAATGGCGTCGCGCACGCGCGGGTGCGTCGGCGCGGGGGTGACGTGCGTCGTCGGACAAAATTGCACGGTCGTCCCCGTGTCGCGCGCGATCTCGCCGGCACGCGACTCGATCGCGGCGTACAATTTCTCGACGGTCGATGCGACGAGGTCGCGCAGCTCGAGCGTGGCGACGACTCGACCAGCGATGACGTTCGCCGCGGCGGGATGGATCACCAGGCGTCCGACCGTTCCGACGTGCCGCCCCGGGACCGACGTCACGACGCGTTGCACTGCGTCGACGAATCGGGCGGCTGCCAGCAAGGCGTCGTGGCGGTCGGACATCGGCGTCGTCCCGGCGTGCGAAGCGACGCCGTCGAACGTCACGTCCCAGTACCAGATGCCGACGATCCCCTCGACGATGCCGATGTCCGTCGCGGCGCGCTCCAGCACGCGACCCTGTTCGATGTGCAGCTCCACGTAGGCCGCGCGGCTTCCGGGCACGAGCACGCAGTCGGCCAGGCGATCGGGGTCGCCGCCGAGCCGCCGAATGCCGTCGCCCAACGTGAATCCGCTCACAGCCGTGCGCGACAACTCGGCGGCGTGCAGCCGGCCGATCGCCGCTTTGCTCCCGACGATCCCCCCTTCCTCGTTCTGGAAATCGACCACCTCGAGCGGATGGCGCAGCCGCTCGGCGCTCGCGCCGAGCGTCCGCGCAACTTCGATCGCCGCGAGCACGCCCAACGCGCCGTCGTAGCGGCCGCCGTCGGGAACGGTGTCGGTGTGCGAGCCGATGACGATGGGTGGGAGAGCGGGATCCTGCCCCTCGAGCCGCGCGAAGGTGTTGCCGGCCGTGTCGACGCGGACCGACAGCCCGGCCTCGCGCATCCAGCCGCGCACGACCTCGCGCGCCTTCAGGTCGTCGTCGGTGTACGCGGGCCGGCTGACGCCACCCGCGGCCGTTGCGCCGATCGCCGCCAGATCACGAAGCCGATCAAGCAGGTGGCTCTCGTCGACGAGCGATGCCATGTCTAACGCTCGGCGCCGGTCAACGGGATCTGGACGGTTGCACCGGCCGCCTGCGACACGCGTCGTCGGCGCGTCGCCAGCGTAACGATCGCGAACACCGCGACATTCACGATCAGCGCGACGATGCCGACGTTCAGATCCTTTACGACCTGCGGCGCCCAGGGGAGCAGCGTAGCCAGCGACGCTCCGGAGAAAGAGATGTACGCGACGGTCGCCTCGCCGGCGACGATTCCGGCAAACGCGCCCGCCGCTGTCACCACGCGACGTTCTCCGAGCGAAAGCAGCAAGGCCGGGAAGAGCTGGGTGACCATGTTGTAGCCCATCAGCAGCAGGTTCACGATCGCACTGCCGCCGCGCAGCGTGAGCACGACTGCGACGAGCGCGATGACTGGCACCACGCCCCGCGCCAGCACGGAGACCCTGTGATCGCTCACGCCCTTTGTGAGCGGACGGTAGACGTTCTGCGCCAGGATCGTGGCCGCCGAGATGAGGATCATCGACCCCGGCACGAGCGCGGTGAGCAGCCCTGCCGCTCCGATGAGCCCGAGAATCGGCGCGCCGAACGTGTCGCGCGAGATCCGGAGCAGCGAGAGATCGGCGTCGGAACCCGTGAGGCCCGGCACCGTGAGCACGGCCGCGAACCCGGCGAAGAAGACGAACAGCACGACGAGCTGATAGAGCGGCAGCACCATCGCGTTCTTTCGGAACACGTCTTCGCTCTTCGCCGTATACACGCTCGCGAAATACTGCGGCCACATGTAGAAGCCCATCGCCGAGAGGAGCACTGTCGAAATGAACCAGGCGGCGCTGTAGCCGCGATCGGGAAGCGTGAGGAACCCGGGCTTCGCGGCTTCGATCCTCGCGAACATCGCCCCGTAGCTCCCGTAGTAGTGGAGCGGCAGGTAGATCCCGATCCCGACGGCGACGGCGAGAATCATCATGTCCTTGAGCGCCGCGGTCCACGCCGACCCGCGCACGCCGGAGATCACGACGTAGACGACGAGCGCGATTGCGCCCGCCCAGACCGCCACCGAGGGGCGCACAGATCCGTAAGACGCCTCGGAGACGATGATGCCGAGTCCCTTGAGCTGCAACACGAGATAGGGCACGAGCGCGGCTACGCTCACCACGGCGACGAGAACGCCCAGCGCACGGCTCTCGTACTTCTCGACGAAGTAGTCCGCCTGCGACACGAGGCGCCGCTCCTGCGCGTAGCGCCAGATCACGGGCAGCAGGAAGTAGGACAGGCAATACGAGATGGCGGCGTAGCACAGGATGTAGAGCGCCGGTGCACCGCGTCCGTACGCCCAGCCGCTGCCGCCGAGGAAGGTGAACGTCGTGTAGATCTCCCCGGCCATGAGGAGGAACACGAAGATCGTGCCGAAGCCGCGCCCGCCCAGGCTCCATTGCTCGAGGCTCATCTCGTGGCCTCGGCGCGACAGCAGCGCGAGCGCCACGGCCACGACGAAGAAGAACGCGATGATGGCGAGCGCCGCGTTCATGCGCGTTCCTGTTCGTCGAGGGGGGGCGTCGAGCGGTGATCGAGCGTGTACAGCAGCGCCATGCAGGCGGCCGCGAGGACGACCCAAACAACGATCCAGAAGAGCAGGAAGGGGAGTCCCAGAACCAGTGTGTGAACGTGGTTCGCGAACGGCACGCCACCCAGCATGCCAAGCGGCGGAACGACCGCGAGCCAGTGGTACGCGCGGAGTCGGATTCGCGGTGCGGTGAAGGTCGGCAAGAGGTGTCCGGACTCGGTGTGGGGGACGCGGCCCATCGCTGCTGACTAATGATGTGGCCCGTTCATCCCTTGCGCGACAGGCGCCGACCAACTTCGAGAGGCGCAGCTGACTGACGACGGGCCTAACGGCGCACCTGACGGGGCGCAAATGCCGAACTGCGCGAAAGGCGCAACTGCCAAACGCCGCTCGGCAGTCGCGCCCTTCGCGCCTCTTGGCTTCCGCGCCCTTACTTAGTCGCGCCCCTACTTAGTTCGCGCCGTTCGGCAACGGCGCCGTTAAGGCGTGGTCCCTCTTAAGGGACATTGCTTCCGCCAAGCGCATTGTTCGTGAACACATTTCCGGCGGATGCAACCGGCGTCGGAGTGACGACCCCGTTCGTCTCGACGAACAGTCCCCACCCCGCCCCATCATGAACATTTGAGTTCGTGAGTTTGAGCGTTGCGCCGCTCGTGACTTCTATTGCCGCCGCGCGGATGAATCCAGCGGCGCCGCCGTACGCGATCTCGGTGAACGTCAGTTCGTTCGCGGAGCTTGCCGTCGCAAAGACGAGACCCTGCCAGAATCCTGGCGTCGACTGCTGACCCAGGAATCGAATTCGAGAAGTGGACGTCCCGATCGCGGTGAGAGTCCCCGACATGACATTCCAGCCCCCGCCGGCCCCGACGAGAATCGTGGTTCCCGGCACCAGCGTGAGCCTCCCGGAGATTGTCGTCTGTCCGTTGGTGCGGATCGGGATGCTCGTAACGCTCCACGTCTGCGTGGTCGACACGCCGAAAGCGGTGGCGTCGATGAATGCGGCGCCGTTCCCGGTGGCATAGTCCGACCCAGCATCGAGAGAGCCGACGAGTTGGTCTGTCACGCGAACGCCGGATTCAACGTTGTTGCGGAATGTGTTCGCGGAGAAGAGCGGGAGAGTCGCCGCCACGGTGGCGTACAGCCCGACGCCGGCGCTCTGCTCCAGAACCGAGTTGTCGAGCTGGAGTGACGCGCCGTTTCCCACTGAAACGTCGGCGAGGTTGGTGCCGGTTCCGCCGCCGCCGTACGAGACGCTGGCGTAGCTCAATCGATTGTTCGTGTTGAGTGTCGAGACACTCAAGCCGCGCCAGAATCCGCGTTGTTGTTTTTCGGATGAGAATTGAATTCGGCTTGCCGCTGTTCCCACGGCGGACAGGCTTCCTCCCGCCGCCACGGTCATTCCCGCATCCGCGCCGAACTGGATGTTCGCGCCGGGCGCGATGCCCAGATCTGTCGAGATGTTCACTTGCCCGGTGAGGTGAATGGGCGTCGTCGTCACGAACCACGTCTGGGGCGTGGTGACGCCGAATGCGAACGCGTCGATGAACTGGATTCCGTTTCCAGCCGAGTAGCTCGAGGCGTTGTCGAGCGCTCCGAGCAAACGATCGGGTAGGTGAATCCCGGCACCGGCGTTGTTCCGCATCGTGTCCGCGCTGAACGGTCCGAGAGCGGCAAGGGTGTCGA
Source organism: uncultured Gemmatimonadaceae bacterium (assembly GCA_963757185.1). Lineage (GTDB taxonomy): Bacteria > Gemmatimonadota > Gemmatimonadetes > Gemmatimonadales > Gemmatimonadaceae > JAQBQB01. The sequence goes on along the minus strand of CAVWQI010000008.1, from coordinate 32,742 downwards.
GATAGAGGCCGAGGCCCGCGCTCTGCTCGAGAACCGAGTGCGCCAGGTTGAGTTGCGGGGTGCCGATGACCGCCACATCCGCCGCGTGCGTGGTTCCATCGCCGCCGCCATACGAGACGGTTGTGTAACTCATGTCGTTCGCGACGTTGTTGGCCAGGAAGGTGATTCCCTTCCAATAGCCGCGCACGGGCTGGTCGCCCGTGAGGTGAATGCCCGACGTCGGCGACCCGAAAGCGCCGATGCTTCCACCATTGGCGACCGTCAGCCCGGCGCCTGCCGAGAACGAGACCACGGTTCCCGGCGAAATTGTCAGCCTGCCTCGCACGTTGAGCACGCCCGTGACGTGATAGTGCACGCACCCGGCATCGCCCGCGGTCCACGTCGTCGGATTGTCGATGTCCTGCGCGACAGCCAACGGCGCCGGGCACGCGGTGGGTGTCGTCAAACTCGCGACGTTGGAATAGCCGCTCGTGCCGGCGCTGCCGACGGCGCGTATTCTATAGTTGTAGAGCGTGTTGGCGGTTAGGGCTGTGTCGCTGTACGTCGTGACAGCGGCCGCGGTCGTGGCGAGGAGGCCGAACGTCCCGGCTCCGCCGGTGCTCCGTTCGACCTGAAACCCGGTCTCGTTTGAGGAATTGCGAGTCCAAGTAAGCGTGACCGAAGACGCGGATGCCGGCGTCGCCGTGAGTCCGGTGGGCGCCGCGGGCGGGGTCGGAGTCGGCGTCGTTGTCGTATCGGGCGGGGTCGTGGTGGTGCTGTGCGACCCGTCTGAGCTGCCGCCGCAGGCCGAAACGCAAAGAATCCACAAACCCAAGGTGGCGGAGCTGAGGGAGCGTAACAGGACAGACATTGAGTGGCGCATTTGGGTCGCTGGGGGGCGGAGCGGTGGTGGCGGGTCGACGGGACTAGCAGTACGACGCGCGAGCGGCCGCCGCCGTCAAACCGCTCCGTTAAGAACGCCGACTTCGCTCTCCTTGAGGGCGCGGCCTTTCTGATCACTGTGGCGACGCGGAGCGCAGCCGTTTGCGGTTAGGCTCGGCGTGGTTCGCGGGCATCTCGGATCTTTGCCCGAGCCCTGCCGTGAGCAGGAGCTTGAGCATGAGCCGTGAGCCGAGGTGGCAACTACGTCAATAACGTTGCGCTGGGCAACTGCAACACCTTCCACTTCGATTACTCCGGCCTCCCGTAACCGGCGAGTAAACATGCTAGATCTGAAAACCACGCGACAAATCCTCGCGCAGGCGGCCGCGGTCTCGGTCCTGTGCGCGCATACGTCGGCAGCGCAGGTCGAGCCACCCGTCTGCGCTGCGGCCGCTCGGGCGGTTACCACTCAGACCCTGCGCAGTGCGGAGATCGCACAGCTCGCGGAGTGTCCGACGTCAGGCCCGAACGCCCTCGGGACGACGTGGCAGCACGCCGGCTCTCTCGCGGGGCCGGAGCTCGCAGCACTAATCGGAAGCTCGAGAAGGACCAGAGACGGTCGCGTCTACGCAGCAGCAGCAGCCGCCGCCGCCGACCGCGCCCGTCCGAACGAGCTGCGCCTCGCCTCGCTGTCGGTGCTCTCGGCGTACTACCGCGCCGATCTTGCGCCGTCGCTTGGCTGGTTACAATCCGCGCGCATTGGCGACCCGATCCCCGTGTCGACGGATGCGTATGATGGGACGGGCGTCGTTCCACTTCCGGCGAACCGCCTTGTCGAGTTCCCGCGGCTCTTGTACAGGCTCGCGCAGGGCGATCGCGACTCGAGCATTGCCCAAGCCGCTCTCCGACTGCGTCAGTATCTAGCGCTCTCCGATCCCGAGCACACGCCCGTTTCGCCGAACGCCGTTCGTCTAGTCGCCGGCTGCCGGAACTTGTTGTCGCTTGAATCGACGCTTGACGTAACGATCCCGATCCGCGTCCGTGTGCTCGGCACAACTACAGAGCACACGTACACACTGAACCGGTGGGTGGGCGGGCCGCCAATCAAGCTGACCCTCGACCTTCCCCCCGGCGCGGTCATCGCGAGCGTCGGCGATGGTCATGAGCTCGCGCGCTTGGCCGATCGAAAAGGATCATGCGCAGAGCGATGACGCAATCGGAAGCTGCCGCCTATCCCGAGTAACGCCGCTTACAACAACGGCCGGCGAGACTGGTTCTGATGTCGCTCATCCCCATCCGAACCAACGCGGCTTGATGATGAGATACCGATCTTGGACATACGCGAACCAGCGGCGCATCAATTCAGCGTCACTGATGCCAAGGGCCGTCTGAACGTTCGCGTCTTGTTGGATGAGGCGAACGAGCCCGTCGCGTCCCCACGTCTTGACGATGAACTCCGTGAGACGATAGCCGATGTCGTAGATCTGGCCGTTCGCCGGGTCATTGAGCATCGCGATGGACGGATATCGTCCTCGGAGGAGGTAGCCGAGCCGATTGAGGTCGGTGGCTTGGCCGGCTTCGTACGTGGCGATTGACTCCAACAGCCATCGACCGCGCTTCCCAAGACTGTCATTCGCGAGAAAGCCGATCGTATCGCCGCCGGCCTTGGCGACGAAATCCAGCGCCGTGCGCCGCGTGGCGGCGTGCGCGAGTTCGTGCACCGCGTCCTGTCCGAGCGCGCGGCCCGGGTGCGCACGAGCCCACGGTCCATACACGTAGATCGTTCCGTCCGGCCCGGTGAGCGCCTGTGGTTGGAACCCGATTCCGGACGCCTTGATGAGGGTGGCCCATTGCTGGTCGAACTCCTCTCGCGATTGAATCGCCACGTGTGTGACCCCGAGTGACGATGCGCCCAGATCGCTGACGACCCGCGCTTGATGGTCTTCGAGATATCGCGCGAGGGCGCTCACGGCGGCCGAGTCCAAGCCGTAAGACGAAATAATGAAGTGCGGCGTTGCCAGGTTGATGCGCGCAGTCGCGGAGGCGTCGGGCAGGCGCTCGCCGCGTGAGCAGCTGGTCAGACCGAGCATTGCTGCACAGGCACACGAGATGGCGAGCGCGAGGCGGTTGCGGGGCACGGAACTCCGAAGGGAGGTGATGGTGCCTGGCGCCATGGCCGGCTCATCGACAGTACGATGATCAGCGGCGCGTCTGCTTTCGTTGGAGGGACGCACATGCTCACGACGTTGAGATCGTCGACCATCACTGAGTGACACGATGGCAACTCGCAGACTGAGTCCGATTCATCCGGGCGAAGTCCTCGCCGCCGATTTCCTCGAGCCGCTCGGTGTCTCTCAATACCGTTTGGCCCACGACATCAGCGTCCCGCCGCGCCGCATCAACGAGATCGTCCACGGGACACGCGCCGTCACCGCCGCGCGGGATAGCCCTTCCTCGCTCCTGCTCCTCGCCCGTTTCAGCCGGTCGATCGCCGTTCCTCCCAGTTTAGGAAGAACTCATCCGGTAGGTAAGCCGAAAAGCCGGAGTCTGTCGGCTCGATGAGAATCACGTATCGGTTCATGGTACCCCCCGGTTCTTGGCTCTGATCTCATCGTACATCGCGTCCGGCGCGAGATCGACGCCGTTCGGCCACGTCACGGCACCCTGATCAACGCTGACACGCGAAAACGCTACGGGGTCGCGGAGCTGCTCGAACACACCTGCATCGTCACTCGCAACCAGACGAGATAAATCGACCTCGCCGCTGGTTCCGTCCGCGAACGTAACGATGAGGCGATAGCCGCCGACGGGGCGAACATCCACGACGTGCCAGGGCACACGGGGAATCAGTCCAGCGGAGGAATCCGCGTCGGAGCCTGGTACTTTGCGCATCGCTCGTCACGACGCCGGTCGTCGAGACGCAAGCCAACTGCTGAAGGAGCGTTGGCTCTCACCGGATTGCGCAGCCGCTGAGCAGGTTCTCGACGCTGATGTCCTCGTCGATGTCGGGCCAATGAATCCCCTCTCCACGTCCGATGAGTCGCCAATTGTTGCGCTCCGCGTCGGTTGCGGCGGCGAGGCGAGGGTACCACGCGAGCGGCACCGCGATGCTGCGCCCGTCGGCGAGATCCACGGTCAGGCTCGTTGCCGACAGGCGTACCGCCTTCGCGACGGCGGGCCGCGGCTCAATCGGCGAAGTACTCATACCAGCTTCTCAGGAGGATAGGCTCGTGTTCGCGGACCAGTAGAAGGATACGAGCCAGTTCACGCCGCGAAAAGCCGCCGCCGTCGTGCAGGCGAACGGGGTCAAGTCACAGCTTCGCCCGATTGGCATCGCGCTCAACGTGGACATGCGGCGGCTCTCGTCGATCGCCCGCAAAGAAGAAGCATCGGTAGGGCCCGGCGCGGAGGACGGTGGGCACGCCGCCGATTCTACGGCTCGCAGTCGACCGACCCGGCATCGAAATGCCGGTCTTCGGTCCCAATTGTTGCCGGCCCGGACTGCCCAGCGAAGGGCACGACCGCCGAAACGCCGTTTGGCAGTTGCGCCGTTCGCGCCTCTTGGCGTCTGCGCCCTTACTTAGTCGCGCCCCTACTTAGTCCGCGCCCTTCGGCATCTGCGCCGTCAATCGGCCATACCGCGTTACCTATATATGGGGCGCCGCCAGCTCCCTGACTCTCTCCAGCAACCGTACCATCGCCCATGTATCTCGCTCGCAGTAGTCGAGCAGATCTTTCCTGACCCGATCCCGCTCCTCCGCCGAGATCTTCTGCGCGACGAACAGCAGCCGCGCGATCTCGACGCTCGCGACAAGCCCGTCCACGATCACCAGGTCGCTGTACGTCAACTCCGGCACCATCGGCGTCAGCACGTACTTCAGGCTGAAGCTCCCGTGAAAGTCCGGATGGTATAGATAGTCCCGGATCAGCGGATGAAGATCAATGAGCTTCCCTTCCAGTGCTTCCAGTTCGCTCTTGAGCGCCGGAACCGCCCGCTGCAGCGCGCGAATCTGGGTTTTCTCGAACGACGTGTAGGTCACGACCTGGGTGGCGCCGGCGGTCGCGTCGATCATGGCGCGCGCGAGCTCGGGCCGCGCATCGTGGGATCCTTCCGCCAAATACCCGACGTGGCTGTAGCCGCCTTGGTGGTTTGACTCGTGGTAGCTGAACTGGGCGGCGGCTTGTTGCCACGGAGCCATCCCCGGCCAAACCGGCACAGCTCGCGCGATCGTTTCGAAATCGAGAAACCCAAGTTTCCCATCGAACGCCTCGAGCGCCTTCGCGAGACCCGGCTCGACGATGAGCCGATCTTCTTTCATCGCACGGATCTGTCGCTTGGCGGCGAACGACAGCTTTTTCGTGGCGGGAATGTCCTTGATCGTGTGGACCCCGGCCCCCATGTATGCTCGCAGCGGCCTTCGGACCGACGAGATAGAGCTTGGTGATATGATCCGCCGACTGCGGCCAGCACCGTTGCATGAACGGACAATCTCGCGGCTCGGAGCAATGCACTCCGATCGGGACGTCCGGCAACGGGCCGCTCAGCATCTCGAGCTGCGCCTCGATTTCCCCGGGAATCGACGGCAGCATGTCCCGCACCTCGGCGGTCACGTCACTCCGAACGAACAGATCGCCCTGGTCTGGAAAGCGGAACTCTTTGTTGAGGTGCATGATGTCCACGGCGTGGACGTCAATGCCGCTCCGGCTTAGCACGTGCGCCTGAACCGCGGCGTCGGGAATGTGCTCGTCCTTGAGGGAGGACGCGGACTTCACCTCGATCAGACGCCATTCGTCGTCGACTCGAGCCAATACGTCTACGGCGACGAAGGTGTCGTCAGCGAAAAAGCTCGCCTCGAAAATCGCCGGCGCACTGCTGTGGAGCGCCTGTTCCGTGAGCGCGACCCGCTTCGCGAACTCGTGATGTGGGGCATCAACCAGCGTGCCGCCAGCGAACCGCTCTCGGGCTAACTCGCCAACCTGAGAACCCTGGTCGAAGCGGTCCTGGAGGACCTTGTCCGGTTGGAGCTCGACCGCGCCCGGCTCGTGCACTTTCCACCAGAGGAGCCTGTGACATTGCCAGCCTGCGACGAATCGGGACTTGGACAGGTGCATGGTGGAGAATATGTCAGATCCTGCATTGGCGCATCTGGTGGGTCAGAGCCTTTCCCGCCCAGGGAATGCGTCCGTGGATCGACGGAGAGCTGTCCGCTACTTGGAACCGCGTCAACGCCTCGCCAGCGCGCCGTAGACTACGACGGGCGGACTCTTGGGAGCAGCATTCGGGTAGAGTCTGCTACGACACCGTGGCGATCCGTCAGGTGCGCGCGCGCAGGTGAACATCCCGAGCAACCCGCGGCAGGTCACCAATCTTGCCGGCGGCCCTTGGGGGCGGAGGTGGTGGTGGCGCGTGGTGGACGCGGCGGACGTGGTGCCGCGACGGGCGCCGAGCTCTCGTGGGTTCAGCACTGTTAGCACCGGGTGAAAATTGGACACTCCACCGGTTGAAAACGGGACACGGTCCGTGAGCCGCCCGCGTGCCAAGCGGCTCTCCGTTCTCGACCTTTGGGCTCTCGATCTCTCGCGAGCCCGCTATGCACGGAGTGTTCACGCGTATGCTGCTGCATCAATTGCTGGAGGAGGCCGGTGGTGACCGCGCGGAGGCGGCTCGTCGCGCGGGCGTCGGCCGCAGCACGATGTACCGGTGGATCGACGCGGGTCTGTTGGATCAGCCGCTCGACTCAATCCGCGCGCGGTATGGGCCACGCGCGCCATCGCCGGCGAAGCTCGAGCCGTTCAAACCGATCATCGAGGCGCGGCTCAGCGAATTTCCTCGGCTGAGTGGGACGCGATTGCTCGCGGAGTGTCGCGCGGCCGGGTACGAGGGTGGGATCACCCAGCTCCGGGACTTCCTGCGACGGCTGCGGCCCGCGCCGGAGCCGATCATCCGCTTCGAGACCGAGCCGGGGCAGCAAGCGCAAGTCGACTTCGCGCACTGCCGGCTGCCGTGGGGCGTGCGCTACGCGCTGATCGTCGTGCTCGGCTACTCGCGGCTCTTGTGGGTGCGGTTTTATCCACGGCAGGATCTGCGCACGCTGCTCTTCGGGCTCGAGGCGTGCTTCGCCTGGTGGGGCGGCGTTGTCCGTGAGCTGCTGTTCGATCAAATGCGCTCGGTGATCACGCGCGACGAGCGGCTCGCGGGCGGAGGGCTCGTGCGCAATCTCGAGTTCTCGCGCTTCGCGCGGCACTGCAGCTTCCACGTGCGCGTCTGTCGGCCGTATCGCGCGCAGACCAAAGGCAAAGTGGAGCGGCCGATCCGCTATCTGCGCGACAATTTTCTCTACGGCCGCACGTTCCTCAGCGACGCCGATCTCAATGCGCAGCGGCTCGACTGGCTCGCCACCGTGGCCAATGTGCGCATGCACGCGACGACCAAGTGGATCCCGGCCGAGCGCTTCGCCACGCTCGAGCAATCGCCGTTGCGCCCACTGCCACCGCGCCCGTATCGCTCGCTCGTGCTCCCGGCTCCGACGACGCCAGCGTCGGCGACGCCAGGTAGCCTGCCACGCGTCGCCGTCGAGCGACGCGGCCTGGAGACCTACGCCGCCCTCGCGGCAGGCGGTGACCTATGACGCGGGCGACGAAACCGCGACCAGCGTCGCTGCGCGAGCGCCTGCGCGCGCAGCTCGCCGATTTGAAAATGCCAGGCGCGCTAGAAGCACTCGACGAGATCCTCCGCCGCTGCGATCGGGCCAGGTCAGTGCCGCCGACGCGATCGAGCAATTGCTCGGCGCGCACATCCAGCTCCGCAATGCGCGCCGGCTGCAGACCGCGATGCGCTCCGCTCGCCTGCCCGCCGTGAAGACGCTCACCGATTTCGATTTCTCGTTTCAACCCGCTCAAACGCGAGCAGATCGAGAGCCTGCACACGCTCGGCTTCATCGAGCGGAAGGAGAATGTCGTCCTCCTCGGGCCGCCCGGCGTCGGCAAAACGCACCTCGCGCTCAGTCTCGCGGTCGCCGCGGCGCAGAGCGGCCGGCGCGTCTACTTCACGACGCTCGCCGATCTGCTGCACTCGCTCGAAGACGCGCAGGCCGGCGGCCGACTGCCGCACCGCCTGAGCACGCTCGTCTTCCCGAGTCTCATGGTGATCGACGAGATCGGCTATCTGCCGATCACGCGTACCGGCGCGATGCTCTTCTTCCAGCTGATCACCCGGCGCTACGAGCACGCCTCCACCATTCTCACGAGCAACAAAGGCTTCGAAGAGTGGGGCGAGATCTTTGGCGATGAGGTCATGGCGGCCGCGCTGATCGATCGACTCGTCCACCACTGCCACATCGTCAACATCCGCGGCAACAGCTACCGCCTGCGGCAACACGCGGAGCTCGCCCGCCGGCTCCATACATCTCCGCCCCCGGCAACGGAACGGCGATCACGCCACAGGAGACCGCCACCGCCTAGGGCTCGGCCCCCGCCACCTGTCCCATTTTCAACCGGTGGACGTGTCCCATTTTCAACCGGCGTTGACAAGCACATCTGGCCGAGAGTTTGCTGCCGTCCTTTCTGCGCCTATGCTGGTTCCACATCATTCGCAATCTCTGACTGACTACAGACCTCGACGGCGACTTACTGGCGTGTCAACGCCGGTTGAAAATGTCGCCTCCAAACCTCGCCCTCTAGACAAGAGCTCACGCTAGTTGCCATCCCTTGCTCTCGCTGTGCCGTTGCCTCGGATCGGCGAATGAATCTTGGCGACGATACGATGTGTACCCTTGTTTCCTCTCAGGATCGTCCAACCCGGTCAGAACTCTAGGAGTGACGAAGGAACGTAGCGTTCGCAGGGTCCCAGAGTACCGGCGTGCGGACATAGGAATCCGGAGAGGTCTCCTCTACGACGCGAATCACTTCGCGACGCGCACCCCGACCGGTCCATTGCGTTGTTCGAGTGACTGAGTACGTATAGTCGCAGCTTCCAACCAACAGGTGAAAGAACAGTTGTTGCGCAGGCGTAATGCTGATCGCTCCCGCTTCGCGCGGAATGCGATCGGTAATTCCGAGGCGGGTCAGGGTCGGCTGAAGCGGGCTCGGTGTCGTGCCAAGCCTGAATCCCGAAAAAAGTATAGGTCGTGATATTGGCTAAGCCCTTCACACGTAAATAACGATACAAGGCCGGCCAAAGTAGAGTTTCTGCTTGCAGTAACGGAAACTGCATTAGCACATTATGGACGCCATCAATGATGCACGTCGTGTACGGGCGGCCTTCAAATCCGCCCGACGAAGACGCGTTCGGACACGACCCACAACGGTCTCCGGGTCGATGTAACCAGCCTGAAACGCGACAACATCTGCTAGCCTTGCACCCTCGCCGCGGCCTCCTGGTCGCCGAGCAAACTCCATGTCCGGATCACGACCTGGTCGAAGCGGCGACGAATCAGCTCTTGCAGATGGTGCTGATAGTAACGCTCATCATACAGGAAACTTAGAATCAGTAGGCGCGAATCAGCCAACGCATCATGGCTTGTCCTGGCCGAAGCTGCCTCGTCGCGGAGCCGCATCTCATACGGGCGGTCCTCGCCAAGCTTGGGCATTTTTATCATCGGCTCAATCGCCATCGCCAACGCGAGGCGCGCTTTGCCCGCAGATCCCGCACCGTAGATGAGAACCTGAGAGCGATCGCGGCGAGTGATTGGCCGATACGTGTCCTGGACAATGCCGTCAAGAACGGTTTGTTGTCGATCGCGCTCCGTCGGTACCCACAGGATCGCTCTCCGTTCGGGATCCGGCGCAATCTCCGGTCGGCCCTTCAAGCTCCGCAAACGGAGTGTAAAGACGGGCTTACGCTACACCCAGCGGCGCCACCCAGGTGAAACACGTGGCATCCGCGGTTGCTACGCTGCAAGCGGGTCTTGTTCAGTGCTATGGTACGAATGGGGTGTCGGGTCGACACCGTCGAATCAAGGGCCAGCGAAAACACGTTGTCGACGATGTATGCAAGCGCGGTATCGTCGGCATCATCCGCGCTTCCGATCATTACAACACATAGGCCGGTCGCGCGTAAGCCCTTTAGGATTCGTGCCAACTCATGGCGAAGCACCCGAGGCTGAGCGGGCATCGATGCCGCCATGCCATATCGTCACCCGCTCCCGTCGTTGCCTCGAGGAGCGCAGTGATGCTGTCGATGACAACGACCCGTGGAAATGGAATGTCAAAGGGGTCCGCTGTTCGCCGTTCCTGCGGCCCAGCGATATCGCTGCGTAGCTGTGCCAGTATCGCATCGAGTCCGCCCCTCGTATCGCGCCGCGGCCAGTGAAGCTGTGGAGCTGGTATGTTCCGCCGCCTGGCGCGAGCTCTCCGAACGCTACACTCAAGGGTTCGGCCATCGTGGCCGCCTTCGCTCGGAGCATGGCCGGCTCTTCCTCGTGGCGACATAACTGACCACAGACCCGAGTTCTGCTAATCGGCGTGCCAGCAAGAGGGCAAGGCTAGTCTTGCCAGACCCGGGAACGCCTCCGATTAAGGTCACGACGCCATTTGGCGGCTCGAGACCGCCAGCGCTCGTCGAGTTGACTGGGCCCAAGAGACCGCCTGTGACTTCATCTAGGCCCGGAATTGCCGTTGGTTGCGTAAAGGCGGCGTTTACGACCGTGCCGAAATCCGGCATTTCGCCGACGAGCCGCGGCGAATCCTCATCTCCCTCGAGGAGCAAGGGTCTCCGTTCTCGATCCCGAGATGCCCAGAACGGAAGGCGCCGTAGTATCGGGCAACTCCTGCGTGGCTAAAACGTCGCCGCATTCGGCCATCGAGGCAAAGGATATCAATTAGAAAATAGTCAATGGACGCAGCTCGCTTGAGCACTCTTAGTCTCTTTCCCGAGTGGCGAGCCCGCAGAGTGTCGTAGCTCTTGCGAAGATCCTCTACTGCCTCCGGCGTATATTGCACTCTGTATTGCGACCGCAAGGCGAGAACCACTGCGAAACGAACTACATCGTACGTGTGGGGCTCATCTGGGTTCGCCAGGAAATCGCACACAATTGAGAGGATGTCGGGTCGACTGGTCGGTGCGTCGACTTGCTCGCGCCAGGCGTTAAAAACCAGGCTTGCGAGTCGGTCAAACGAGTTGTGCCCTGAGTCGCGTCGGTCGACTGCAGAAGGCCAACCCATTCATCCGATGCATATCTAGGCACTAGCCAATCACGGTCCACGATGCGCAAGAGGTCACGAGGCGTCGCCTCCCCATAGGCGGACGTATGCTCTCGCCCATGCCGAAGACAATGCTCCGCGGCATCCAACAATGCGGCGACGCAGACAGAGGCCTCGTAGGCTCGCTGGGCTAAGAGAGTCACCAGCGGTACGCCAGTTGTGACCACTAGGCGATCGGCCTCAGGCTTCGTGGGGCGTGTCTAAGAATGGCGGCCGTTCAGGGGCGTGCGCGATAGTGCGATCGCGTTGTCATCAAAGATTCTTTCTGACCCTTGTCTGCTTGAACGAGCACCCGGGTTCGAATGAGTCGGACCGATTGACCTACGACTGAGACGTTGCGCATCTGCCTTTCCTTCCTGCAGCAGGGCTTCGACCGATTCGAGCATATGTTCGAAATCAGCCAGCTTCGGTACGCCCGCGCCCGCGATCGCCCCGCGCAGAAGTCGCACGCCAGCAAATGGTCAGCGTCGGCTTCGTTCGGCCCCCTCAGCCGCGGACACAAGGGCCTCTCACCCGCAGCTGTTGGATAGGACGCGATAGGACTCGCTCCAGATCGCGCTGCAAATACTGGTCGATAGAGGTTTTGGCTGGCCGCCGCCGCGCGAAAAGCACGTCGTGAGCGGATCATCTCGCAATATCCTCGCACCGTCGCGGTAGCGAGATAAGTCGGGCGCGGGAAAGGGATCGGCGTCAAGATCAGCGGAATTCTGTGCGCTTGACCCCTGTCTCGGATCCATTTGAAGAAGCTCACCGCGCTTTGCTCTGTCAAATCAGTCACATTCGGTAAGATGGTCTAACTGTAATACGCTTGGAGACGCTTTTTATTTCCGTGCGGAGGTCGTCTTGGCCAACGTCGCAACAATACGGCGCCGACATCAGGTCGCCGGATGTAACTGTTTGTCCTCTAATGCCTTACGCAACTTTCTCCTAAGCCTGTGCAATCGAACCCCCACTGCGGAGTAACTTTGGCCCAGCTGAAACGCAATTGCCGCTCGTGGTTGATCGGTCAGGAGCAATTCAATCAAGCGTTGATCTTCCGTCGCCCATTGAGCGACTTCTTCTTTGGGCGGATGAGAGTTCGCCCAACTTACTTCGATTGGGTTCGCGCTCTCTCGGACTCGATCTGCCCCAAGACAGGAGAGGTCCTCGATCGAGATCGTTGGCTGACGCGAATCCCGCCGCCACAGATGACGCATTCGTTGCGGACAATCCACTGCATCAAGTTCCGAGATGATCGGCGCTTTCAACACGACCCGGGAAAGTCGGGTCCATAGAGCTTCAGAAAAGCAGCCTGGGCCACGTCCTCTGCGGCTGGCTTGATGCCTCGCAGGCCATGATAGGCCTGCGCGTACACGCGTGGCCATAGTGCCCCGTAAAAGCCCCATCCTTGATGGTCGTTGCGGTCATCTCTAGTCCGTGCAACGCCGCAGTCAGCCGTGCCCGCACACCGTTTGACAACGTCACGGATACTCCCCTAAGGCCCGTACAACTGCAATTCGAGGACGCATAGCGATCACCGCGTGGTCGCGCGTCGGATCTCCTCGCGCCGCGCACGCTGCGTCGACAATCATCCACACTCGTGTCACAGCTAGGGCGATTTGCTGAGGGTCAATCTTTACAAGCGGACGGCCCTTGGACGGGCATGGATTTGACAAGCGATGTGCTGTTCGAGTGTCCCCGATGCCCACTCCCACCGGCGATCGGCGGTTTCAATGGCACGCAACGCCACGTGATCCTGAAGCCTAACGCTGCGGCGCCTGCACGGCACCATCAACAAATTCCGCGTACTCGGCGGGGTCGACGCGGAAAGGAAGGGCAGATACTGACCTTCAAGGTGCCCCCGACCGAGGAAATGATCACTGTGTTCGAGTCGACCTCGATGTTGTGCACGGCGGCGACATGCCCGTCAACGCACTCGCTACAAGGGCTGACCTTTGGCGAATGGATGACGTCCGCCGGCCCAACAAATCCTCGCGTCCGGACGCCCAGTGGAAACATGCCACCGCCAGGGCGACGCGGTCCCGTCGAGCCACATCGTTTCGAACCGCCTCGACAGCGGGCGCGGCCGCTTAATAAGATCCGACCAGGGGAATCTCCGCCTAAGCACGCTCCAGCCAAACAAACACAACCAAATTCGCGATTGAAGCGGCGAGGCATACTCCCGATAGGTACGTGCCGAACGAATCAGCGACCACTGGTGCGTCTGCCCGGGTAGGTCGCGCTATCGAATTACTGCCCGACCCGCGCTGCTGTCTGCGCCGTAGTCGCCACGACCATCGCACCGGCCGGGATCCCGGTCAAAAAAACGGCTCCACCGAGCACCACCACGCAGGTACCAAGTTCCCAACGATAGGGCCCAGACGCTACCCCAGATCAGCCCAACTATTCCCCCGGAAACCGCCGGTGTGGGAGACAGGATCGCCTTTGATTCCCATGCTTCTCATACTCCGGTATCCGATCGCGCGGCACGCGAAGGGTTCGAGTGCCGCCCTGGCCTTCGCATACCACTTGCCTTCGGACGAGACGCCATGAACCAAGACCACACATCGGGCCGGCATTCATCGAATGCTCAAGCGGCATTCAAATTTGGTTTAAGGTCCACTCTGAACGGAGGGCGAGATCGGTGGCTGCGCTCCGCGTGTACCACACGGCGCGGGAGCGGGTGTTGGCACAAAGTGCGCGGACAGCGGTCGCGCTCGAAACTCAATTCCGCCATCATCATTGTCAAGCGCCCCATTTGAAGAACGATTATGGCTGAGAGCCTTGGACCTTCTGATGAGAGTACTTTTCGACGACCAGCGGGACTAATGACAGTAAAGGAAAGCACGGAATGAAGGACGGCGAGGATCGCTGCTAGCGCGGTGACAAATTAATCCGAACGCCGGGAGGCAAGCGAAACGGGCGGTGAAATCGGAAGCCCATGCATGAGATACCGGAATGTATGAATTCTCGACGGCCGCTGACCTTATTCCTTCTCGAACCCGTGGCTTGCGGACTTCAGCGTCCGACTATTCTCGGTGACCGTGCGGACGATTTGATCTCAGGCCCCGCCAGGAAGTTTGGCTTCGACCTCTAGGGTGACCGTAACCTCCGCGCCCACCTGGCCGGCCAGATGCGCGATCACCTCGTCCGCAATCCGACTTGCATCACGCCCTACGCGCTTAGCGGGATCAAGGTTCACCGTGCCGTGGAATCGTATCGTCAGTGTCGCTCTGCTCCGCGGCTGCGGTGACGGTTCATAGCGCCCGGTATCTGGCACTATGCCGAGAACCAGGTCCGGAACCCGGAAGGGGCACAGGCGGCGGAGACTCGCATCCATCTGCCGCCGGCGACGTTCGGCTTGACCAATATCCCAGCACTGTCGGGCGAGAGTGACATGACCTGCCCCCCGCGCAGCCCGCGATAGCGCCCTGCCGCTTCGTCGTAGCTCTCCGCGTAAGCGAACGTGTCCGTCCGCCAAGTGAGCAGCGCCACGCCATCGCGCATGGCTCGCGCCAGCACTTCGGGCCCGCGAGTCGCGGCAAGTAGAGATAGCGCGCGAAGTCGTCCACGAGCTGCTTCACCGCGACGTTGTCGCCGCGCCACAGCGGCACCCCGTCGAGATGCTTGCGCAGGATGGTCGAGCCCAGCTCGTCACCAGCAACTCGTCGCCGCCGCAGCTTCTTGCTCGCGCGGACTGCGAGCGCTTCGGTGCCAGAGAGGCTCAGGCCTGCCACTCGACCGGCGCCTGCGGCGTTCTCTGCTCCGGCACCAGCAGCCACTGATACGTCTCCGGCAACCGCGCGGTCACCGCGCCGTCGGCGGCCTGCTTCTGCGTCTCAGCCTGTCGCACTTGATGCGGATCGAGGTTGAGCGTTCTTGTCCTCGACGATCGACTCCCACGCGAGGTATCGGCGCACTGCCTCGTCGAGATCCTGCAGCCGCACCTTGTCGGCCGCGAGGAAGACCAGCGTGTTGCGGTAGAGCCGCGGCGTGTTGCCGCGCGATTCGAGAATCGCCTTCGCCGCAGCTCCGGCCGCTTGCCCGCTTCCTTGGTGTAGGCATGCTCGGCCGGCAGACACGACCAGCCGCGCATCGAGATCGTCCGGCACGTCGGCGCCCGACCGCGGCAGCGGATGGATGCGCGCGAAATCGCCGTCTGCGCGCAGATCGGCGCGCAGCCGCCTCTCGAGTTCGTCCGCCACCTTGTCGGGATCGCGCTTGAGCTGCTCGGCGCGATCCTCCGCCAGCTTGGTGACCGTCGGCTGGGTCGAGTACCAGTAGCGCGGCCCATCCTGGTAGAGGTAGGTCGCCGCCGCCGCCAGCCGCCGCAGCGCATCGCCGAACACGGCCGGCGACTTCGCCCGGCATGACGCAGCCGAGCTTCACGCGCCGGTCCTCGATGCCGCGATGCGCCGCCGCCGCCGTCGGCGCCGAGCCCAGGTAGATCGTGCGCGCCACGCGCCGAGTCGCGGCAACTTGCCGAGGTTCGGCTCCTCGCCGTCGATCTGCAGCGGCAGCGAGTTCGGGCCGTCCACGTCCTTCTCGATGATCGGCACCCAGTTGTCCGACAGATAGCGCGTCAGCTCGAACTGCACGCGCGGATCGTCGATCGGGATGTTGGCCGGCAGGATCAGCGGATTTCGGTCGCCCTTCTCCCACAGGCTGTGGATCACCGCCGCCATCAGCCGCAGCACGCCGCGGGTGCGCTGGAATTTCACCAGCGTCGACCAGTCGGTGTAGAGCCGGTCGAAGATCTCCGGATGGATCGGATATGCGGCCTGGATGCGCTTCTCGTAGTCGGCATCGCGGCACTCGGGCGGAAACTCCTGACTGCTGCGTCCGATAGAGGTCGGCGAAGGCGCGCGCCGTCACGTCGCGCTGCTTGAACTGCGTCGGGCTCGGCGATCGGCTCGAACAGCCGCCGCCGCACGATCTCGAAGCCTTCCTCGGCGCGTCGCCGGCCGCCACGACGACTCCACGCGGCCGACCACGTTGCGCAGCCGCTCCAGCGCCTCGCGCCCGCGGATGCCGCCGACCTCCGACATCGTCGGCCTGGGTGTGTGGCGAGCCCGGCGTGTCCGAGGCGGGCAAGCTAGATGACCAGCAGGCAGTTCTTCGCCAGCTTTGCCGACTCGGTCAGCGCCTGGGCGAAAGTGAACTGCGTCTCGAAACCGCCCGCCGGCAGGTCGCTCTGGTCGTGCAGCTGGCGCGCATAGGCCACCCACTCGTCGATCAGGATCAGGCACGGCCCGTACTCGTTGAACAGCTCGCGCAGCACGTCGCCCGGGCTGGTCGCCTTTCTCGTCGTCGGCCTTGACGCGTGCGAAGGCCTTCTTGCCGCCGAGCTGCCACGCCAGCTCGCCCCACAGCGTGCGCACGACCGTGCCGTCGGGCTTGGTCGACCGGATTGCCGGGCGAGATCTTGTTGCCGACCAGCACCACGCGCTTCGCCGTCGGCAGCGTCTTGACGCCCGCCTCGGCCAGCACAGCGTCGACGCCCGGCAAGCTCGGCTGGGCTCGTCGCCGGAGAACAGGTGATAGAGCGCCAGCATCGAGTGGGTCTTGCCGCCGCCGAAATTGGTCTGGAGCTGCACGACCGGATCGCCGCCCTTGCCCGAGAGGCGCTGCACGCCGCCGACCAGCAGGCGCTTCAGGCTCTCGGTGAGATAAGTGCGGCGGAAGAACTCTGGTCGGATTGCGGTACTCGTCGGTGCCTTCGCCGAGATGCACCTGCCAGAGGTCGGCGGCGAACTCGGCCTGCTGATAGCGCCCGCTCGCCACGTCGGCGTGCGGTGTCACGACCTCGCGCCACGGCTTCAGGTTGCCGGTCGCCGGCGCCTCGATCAGCGAGCCGCCGGCCTTGCGCTTTTCGCCGCGCACCTGCTCGTCGAAGATGAGCCGGCGCAGCTCCATCTTCATCTTGCCGACCTCGTCGGCCTGCGGCGCCGAGACGGCGGTCAAGCAGACGCGCCGATCGAGTCGAGCGCGCGGTCGGCGTCGTCGCTGGAGAATGGGTTCTGGTGCGCCCACTTGTTGCGGACGTCGACGCAGCTCGCTGACGAGACTGCGCTCGGCCGGCCGAGCGTGGCGCCGAACACCGTCGTTCCAGGCTTGTCCATCATGAGCTTCAGCAGCACCGCGACGTCCCATGCGCGATCGTCGCTCTTGCCAAGCGTTGCGGTCGTCGATAGAGCGGCGCGCGACTTCCATTCGCCAGCTGTCGGCGTCTTGATGGCTCTTCAGCTCGCGCTCGACGAATGGCGCGAGGCCCGTCTCGAGCAGTTCCAGCGCCTTGCCGACGCGTTCGCTGGTTGGTGATCGCCATGGACTTAGCTCCTCGAGTCTCGGAACAGTCGGCTCTGCGCGGCGTGCTGCGTGCTTCGCACGCTCCTCGCGCGCGAGGCGCATGATCTCGGGCCAGCTCTGGACCAGGCCGTTGTAGGCCAGCGCCTCGGCCGCGCGCTTCTTGCGCTCGCAGAGGGTGTAGAGGCGGTAGGCGAGTTCGCGGGCGATCTCGGCCTTGGCGCCGAGCTTGGCGACGAGCTCGGCCGCCGCGCCCTCGCCGCCGCTCGCGAGCACGCGGATCAGATGGTGGACGATCTCCCACGCGGTGAGGCGCGGGTCGGTGGCCGGGTCCCAGTCCGCGGGCAGCTCGTCGGGCTTGAGCAGCCGCACCTTGCCGCGCCTCGATTCGAGGATGCCGGCCTCGACCATGCCGGCGACGCTCGTGTTCTTCGCACTTGGAGAGCTGCTCGGCGACGCCGTACTCGCCCTCGGCGAAGCCGACTGCTCGAACCAGGCCAGCGCCCAGCGGCTGTCGGCGTCGAAATCGCCCTCCTGCTCGGCCAGCGCCTCGTCGAGCGTCTGGTTGATGAGCGCCAGCGCCTCGCGCACGGAGAGCGGCTTGCCCTCGGCGTCGAGCACCTTGGCGTAGCGGGTGTAGACCGCCATGCCCGGGCCGATGGCCGCCTGCGCGAGGTCCACCGGCGCGATGTTGCCGCGCTGCAGGTGGGCGAGCGCCAGCGGGCAGCTCGGCCTTGAGCGCGGCGACGAACTCGCGGCGCGTGGCGGTGGGCGCATCGGCGGCGCGCGGGCGGCAGACGAGGACGATGCTGGAGGCGAGGGCGTTGGTGCCCGATGCCGATCATGCGGTTGCTGAGTTCCGTGCGCATCGGCCAAGTGCCGCTGATGGCGAAGCCGGCGCGGATCACCGCATCGAGAAACGTCTCCCAGCCGGTGCTGGCGGTGCCTTCGTCGCTGTCGGTCTCCGACTGCTTGAAGGCGTAGTAGATGGTGACCGGGAAGGCCGGATGCGCCTGCTCGGCGAGGCGGTGCATCGCCTGCGTCATGCCGTCGAGGAAGAAGGCCTCGGCCTTCTCCTTGCTGCCGTGGCGGTAGGGCGTGGCGACCAGTTCCTCGGCCTTGGGCACCGCGAGCGTGGCGAAGAGATCGGGGAAGACAGGCCTCAGCGAGCGACGCAGCCAGACATAGAAGAAGTCCGACAGATCGGCGTAGCCGATGTTGTCGTAGTAGGGCGGGTCGGTCGAGACGACCTTCGCTCTGCTGATACGTCTGTGCTGCTGCATCCGCTTGCGTCGCGATGCCATCGCGCGCTGGCCGCGAGCGCTATCAAGAGCCTTCGCTAGCCGTCTCAATGCGACCTGTCGAAACTGCCCGACTGACTCGCTGAAGCGGATTCGCCTCAGCGTAGTCCCAGATCATCGGAATGGCTTGGCGCGCGAACGTGCTCGCAGTGCTTGACTCGCGTTGGCGCTGATCCCAACGTACAGAGTGACGAGTTGTAGTCAGCGAGCTTGTCTACGACGAAAGCCGAGATACACCGCCACCGCCTCCGCGTAGGCCGTCGCGCCGGTGCCGCCGTCGCGCAAGGGCTTGCCGTCGTCGGGCAGGCCGGCGGCAAGGGCGTCGCGCTTCACCCGCTCGCGCGCTTCCTGCACCAGGTCGGAGAAGGTCGTCAGCGCCACGAGCTGGCGGGGGGTGAAGAGGTCGCCGCATGTCGTCAGGCCGTAGCGGCGTGCGAGTTGCCGCGCGGTCATTCGGGCAGCGATGTCACCTTCGGGCTTCCACGTCCGGCTTCGCCTTGCGCGCAGCCGCCTCGTGCTCCGCGTGTCGGCGCGAGATAGACCCGCCCGCGGTCGCCCTCGGCGACGATCGCCATCAGCCGCGCGCCCATGCGCCCGGCCTTGCCCTCGGCCTTGATGTAGTCGCCGGCGATCGGCGTCCCCGACATCAGGCACTGAAAGTTCGCGCCGCGCGCGAGCTTGGTGCCGTTCTTCGCCGCCTCCGCGTCCTTCGGCTTGCCCACCTTCACCGTGAAGCGGTAGCCGCCGTCCTCGATCACCGGCTCGACATATGCCTCCTTGCCCGCCTTGGTGGAGAGCATGAAGGTCGAGGCGAGCGGCACGTCCACCTGCGCGAAGGCCGGGTTCGGGCTCTTCACCGTGCGCGCCCAGAGCCAGGCGATGACGGTGAGCTTCTGCCCGACGTAGCGGCTTCAGGTCCGGCCGCTCCTTCGCCATCTCGGCGGTGACCTCGACCTTCGGGTAGAGATGGCCGATGCGCTTCTCGGCCTCGTCGCGCATCCACTGGCCGTAGTAGCGCACGTCCTCGGCCAGTCCCTGCGCGCCCGTCCACTCGCGTGCGATCGAGGTCGCTTCTTCTTGCGCGCCTCGGGATTCACCGGCGGCCTGCCCGCGAACTTCGGCGGGATCTCGATCATCGCCTTGTTGATCAGCACCGCCACCGGATTCAGGTCGCTGGCGTAGCTCTCCAGCCCGAGCCGCTGCGCCTCCAGCGGCAGCGCGCCGCCGCCGGCGAACGGATCGTGGAAGGCGGGCAGCTTGTTGCGGTCGAACAGCTCCTTCGCGCGCGGATGGTCGGCGTTCTCGGCGCAGGCGCGCCGCCAGCTCTGCCAGATCTCGTCGCGCGCCGCTTGCAGCACCGTCTCGTTGGTGGTGTTCTCCCACTGCACGAGATCCTCGATGATGCTTGAACAGCCGCTTGCGCTCCTTCTCCTGCTGCCTTCTCCGTCGGGAACAGATCCAGGAATGCGCCGACGGGTCGTCCACCATCTGCGCGAAGATCACCGCCCGCGCCGCCGCCAGCGGCCGCCGCGCCCACCACAGATGCAGCGTGCTCGGATGTCCGTGCCGGATCGACTTCTCGCGCGCGGACGCCACGTTGATCGCTTCGAGCGGCAGCGCGACCTCGATGAGTTTTTTGCGGTCTTCATGCAGCCCTGCCGAATCATCGCGGCTGCCTCGGCCCGAGCAGAAGATCTCTGCGAAATCGTAGTTGACGCTGGTCACGCCGAAGTCGGGCTCGCGTCTGGAATGGCCGCGTAGGTAGTGAACGTTGATGCCGGTCGCCGTCCAGGAACTCGACGATGGCGAGAATGAAGTCGTCCGGCTTGTTGAGCGAGTACAGGATTTCGTTCTTCGTCACGGTGACCGTGTCCGCCCCGGTCACTCGCCCCTTCACCTCGATGAAGCGCAGCCGGCCGGTGCCGGGCACGCGCTCTCGATGTCGTAGCCGAGCTTCTCGAACTCGCGGTCGATCGGCTCGAAGCCGAGTCGCGCTCGACCTCCATGACGATCTGCCCGGGCGCGCGCAGCGGCCGCCTGCGTGTCGGGTGAATCGTTCACGCATCCGCTGGGGTCGCCCAGCAATGCCTGCGATCAGCCCGCTGGCACGACCAGCAGCCCGCCGAGAACGACGGGCGGCAGCGGCGAATCTGCGTTCCCGCTCTGATCTCCTCCATGCGCTTCTGCAGCCGCGCCTGCAGTTCGTCCGCGCGTTGCGCGCCTCGCCGGAGTTGAGCCGCGCGTTTGGCTTTGCCGGCCTGCTCCTGATGCTTCAGCTGTTCCGCGCGGTGATCCCAGTAGTTGATCTCCTTGGTCAGCCGGTCCTTGACCGCCGCCTCGGTCTTCTCGATCAGCTCGACCTCGCGGTCGCGGACCTCGGCGAGATGCTCGGGCACCACGTTGGCGATGGCGTGGCCCTGCGCCTGCTGCTCCAGCTCTCGAGCGATCCAGGCGCATTCGGGCCGGGCGAGGAGGTCGTCTCAGCCGCCGGCTCGCCATCGGCCAGCGGGCGGTAATCGAGATAGGGCGCGTAGTGCAGGTGGCGGGCAGCGCCGTCGGCGTCGATCTCGACGTAGAGCAGCCGCTTCGAGATCGACGCGGCGCTCGCCGCTCGCGGTAGGCTCGCGTCCTGGATCGCGTGCTCCAGATAGAAAAGCACGCGCGGGTCCGTGCCGGCATCGCGCTCGTCCACGAGCACGGCGCCGCGACGCAGCAGGTCGCGGTGGCGCTCGAGCGTGAGGTCGATCACGGAATCGAGCAGCGGATGGCCCGGGCAGACGAAGGCGGCCAGCGGCTGGCCCTGTGGGGCGATGAGCGACTTCTCGAAGGCGATGCGCTCGTAGCGCGGCAGCACCGGCTCTCCGATGCCGATCAGCCGGTCGCGGTTGCGCACCGGCGCGGGGACGTGCGTGATCTCGTAGCGCCGCGGCTCCCGCTGCTTGAGCGTGCCGCCGAGCCGCTTGAACGCCTCGAGGAAGAACGACTCGACGTAGTGCGGCTGAAGGCGGCGCGCCTCGGCGCGCTCCATGTCCTCGCGGATGCGGTGACACGCGGCTCGACGTCCATCGCGTCGTGGGCGAGCGCGCGCTCCTCCAGCAAGTCCTGTAGCTGCTCTTCGGTCGAATGCGTTCTCGACGACCTGGGTCAGCCGCGCGCGCACCTCCGGCTGTTCGCCGTAGCGGATGGCTTCGATCAGCAGCTCGCGCAGCGGCCGGCCTTCGAACTGGAGCTTGCCAAGCACGTCGAATACCTGGCCGCCGAGCGCCTTTCGCGCCTGCTTCAGCTTCTCGAGCAGCTTGCGATAGACATCGCCTTCGCGGGTCTCCTCGGCGACCAGGTTCCACAGGTGGCAGACCTCGGTCTGGCCGATGCGGTGGATGCGCCCAAAGCGCTGCTCGAGCCGGTTCGGGTTCCAGGGCAGGTCGTAGTTCACCATCAGGTGCGCGCGCTGAAGGTTGATGCCTTCGCCGGCCGCATCGGTCGCCAGCAGCACCTGCACCTCGGGGTCGTGCCGGAACGCTTCCTGCGCCTTCATCCGCTCTTCGCGGCCCATGCCGCCGTGGATGATGACGACCGCCTGCTGGTCGCCCAAGTAGCGTAGTGATGCGGCTGCTTGAGATAGTTCAGCGTGTCGCGGTGCTCGGTGAAGATGACCAGCTTCTGATGCGGCGATGGCGTCGGATCGGGCAATCGGCCCCGTGCCGCGTCGGAGGCGGCTCGTCTTCCGCAACGCGGTTCGCGATCGCCGCCGGCGTGAAGATCTCGCTCAAGCAGGTTCGCCAGCTCCCGCCACTTCCTGTCCTCGCCGCTGCGCCGGACCGCAGAGTGCGAGTCCTTCGAGGCGCTTCAGCGTTTCGATCTCCGCCTCGCAGCTCCGCGATCGTGCGCGCCGCCGTCGCCTGGTCGAGGATCTGCTCCTCGGCCGCCTCGACCTCGTCGTCCGGCGCGTCCTCCAGATCCTCGACGTCCTCCTCATCGAGCAGTCGGCGCCTGCGCAGCAAGACCAGTGCCGGTGACCTGGCCGCCGCGCTGGAGCAGCTCCAGCTCGCGCAGGCGGCTTTCAAGCCGTTCCCGGCGGCGGCGCAGCGACTGGTAGATCGCCTCGGGCGAAGAAGCGAGGCGGCGTTGCAGAATCGTCAGCGCGAAGCCGACCGTGCCGGCGCGCTTGTCATTCTGAAGCGCCTCGGCGCGGTTGAACTCCTCGCGGACGTAATCGGTGACCGCCTTGTAGAGTCGCGGCCTCGGCGTCGGAGAGCTTGTAGGGGACGGTGTGGGCGATGCGCTCCGGGAAGAGCGGCGTCGCGTCGAACTTCAGCAGGTTCTCCTTGACCATCCGGCGCATCAGGTCCGAGACGTCCGCCGTGTGAACGCCGTCGCGGAATCGGCCCTCGAACCGGTCGCCGTCGAGCAGCGCCATGAAGAGCTGGAAGTCCTCCTCCTTGCCGTTGTGCGGCGTCGCCGTCATCAGCAGGAAGTGGCGGGTGAGCGTCGAGAGCAGCTGCCCGAGCCGGTAGCGCTTGGTGTACTTGACCTCGCCGCCGAAGAATGTCGCGGACATCTTGTGCGCCTCGTCGCAAACGATGAGGTCCCAGCGGCAGTCCGGCGCCTGCAGCTTCTGCTGCACGTCCTCGTTGCGCGACAGCTTGTCGAGCCGGGCGATGACGAGATTGTTTTCGAGGAACCAGTTGCCGGTTCGCGCCGCTTCGAGCTTGTCGTTCGTCAGGATTTCGAACGGCAGGTGGAACCGACGATAAAGTTCGTCCTGCCATTGCTCGGCGAGGCTGCCCGGGCAGACGACGAGGCAACGCTGAAGATCGCCGCGGGCGATCAGCTCCTTGATGAAGAGCCCGGCCATGATGGTCTTGCCGGCGCCGGGATCGTCGGCGAGCAGGAAGCGCAGCGGCTGGCGCGGCAGCATCGCCTCGTAGACGGCCGTGATCTGGTGCGGCAGCGGCTCGACGACCGACGTATGGACGGCGAGCACGGGATCGAACAGTGCGCGAGACGGATGCGGTGCGCCTCGGAGACCAGCCGGAATAGCGCGCCGTCGCCATCGAAGCTCCACGGCCGCCCCTCTTCGGCGATCTCGATACGGGGCTCATCGTGGCGGTACAGCAGTTCGTTCGCGACCCGGCCGGCGGGTGCCCGGTAGGTCAGTTCGAGCGCCTCGGAGCCGTACCACTGCACGCTCACGACCGTGACGAGGGCGTCGGAAGCATGCCGCGGACGGCGGCGTTCGGCTTGGAGGTCCTCGAGGGTCACGTGGTGGGATCAGTGTGGGCAGCCCGCCACTCGTGGCGCAGGTTGAGAGTGGGACCCTCGAAGGAATGGCTGTCCATCGAGTACTCTCACCCCTTCAGCGTGGTAGCTCCGACGGCGTCGTCCGTCGAGCCGAGTATTTCAGAGGCGGGGATGGCCGCCCCATCGAGGGTTGTCGTATTACGTTGAGCCGCTTCCACGAACTCGAAGAATGCCGGATAGGATTCAAACTCGCGCCGGAGCTCCGCCCATTCGCGGCGAACCAAAGGCGTGCGGAGCATCCGTATCAATTCGTCTTCCCAGATCGCCCACAGCTTCTTGTCCAGGTGCCCGTAGCGAAACAGGTACAGCTCCTCAGAACAGAGGTTCAGGTATCTGAGAACGCTTAGGGTGAGCTCTGGACTCCTCGGCGGCAGCGCCCGGTCGGAGTCAAGGCGCGCTAGCCTTGCCTCGGGCGGATAGCTGCTCATGATTTGTTCGTAACGCTCGGTGTATGTCAGGAACGCTTGAGCGTTCGCCTGCCGGCGGTAGATCCGAAGGCCAAGAAGCAGCCCGGCAACAGTCGAAAGCCCGGCGAGTACGGTGACGAGGGCGGTGATCTGCGTGAGCAACGTGTTGGTCATGATGGTCGGCCGGATGGCTTCAAGTTCAAGATACCTCGCGGCGCGCACTAGAGCGATAGAACGGCTGCCCGATGCACTGCACATTAGAACACCTTTAAGGTCGCCCGCTGGCGCCAGCGAAGAAGAAGTGCTCACTCTCGACGGAATCCTGGACCTCCTAAACGAACACCATCAACGCGCGAGTTATGGCGCGGTGGCTGGAGTTCTGGGACGCACCCCACGATCCCTCTTGCAAGCCCGCAAGCGCAATTGGCGCCACTCGTGGGTCGTCAATCAGAACACGGGTATGCCGACGGGCTATCATGAGCTTCAGATGCACCCGGCACTTCAGGAGCGGCCCATCGTCATCGCCGAGGAGTCTGAACTGCGCGCATGGCTTCAGAATCCCGGCTGAGAGCAAGGCTACCAGGCCGGTTCGGCAGCATCGCCCTGGTCAGCGGCTACCGCCCTCACGACTCGAGGCTCGGACTGCGCGGAGGATCGTCTGGCCACGCGGCGGCTGAACGTATTCGCCGCGACATGATTTCGACCACGTTGCGCGACCCGAGATCCGGATACCAGAGGCGATCAAGTTGCGCGAGGCGAAAGACCGACGACGATGCCGCATCTAAAGCCACTCCGCGCGTCGCCATGAGGTTGGGAACGAACGTACTGAACGCGATGCTCCATACCGTGTCGCTTACTTCCCACGCGGACCACGCCCCGAGCAGTGGAAACACAGACCGTGGCGCGAACGCAACCTCGTTCAGCTGATCCGCCGAGCTGAGCGCCGCAACCAGCGTCCCCGCACCTCGAACGCGGGACAGGACGAGTAAACCGTTGCCGAGGGACGGATGCGGCGACGTCGTTATGACTTCGATTAGTGCAGTGTCGTCGGCGCCGAATGGCACCTCGACACACACTCCCTCGGGTGACGCGCCGGCGCTGAACGCTCGGCCGTTCGTCGCCTTCGCAAACTCGTAGACGGACTGCATTTCCTCGAGTTCGGCGAACACGGAGTGGCTGCCTGATCTCTCGGCGATGACCAATGACAAGGCCAGCATCCCATCCGGCTTTTCTCGCCTTCCGGACTCAGGATGATCGACGACCGCCACGTCGCCGCTTAGGCGCTGCGCCAAGTCATCGGCCCTGTCTTCGGCATCGATTAATTGCAGAATGGCACAATTAGCGAGTTGCTGCTCTCGGAACCCTGCCCCCTGGTCGTGCACCGTCATCGCGTATCCGACCCAGAGCGTGCGGGTGTCTCGGTCGAACATCCAGGCGCTCCCCGTCGCAACTCGATTCAGCATTAGGACTTCATGGGCGACCTGGGGATCGGCGGCTTGAATATTCCGGACTACGACGGTCGTCGCGTAGACACGGGCGACGGACATCCCGACGTCTTCGAATGGCTCCGAGGCATACACCAGCTGGCCCAAACGCCATCCAATCCAGCGAAAGCCACGCGGTTCGATGACTGACCACTCCCTGGCGATCATCAGCGTCTTGAAGATGCCTGCCACAACGCGGAGACCTACGTCTGGACCTGGGCTGTCGAACAGGGGACTCGTCATGCAGGCTGGCTGAGGCTAAGCGCAGGCGTGTCAGTACGTTAGTAACGTAATGTTGGCGCCCATCTTTAGACAGTACCCCGTGAGCGGCATCGTCGACCTCGGCGCGCGCGACGATCGTTTTCGTCGTTTACCTGGGAGAGATGTTTCCGCATCTCTCCAGGACCAGGCTCCTCCTGGACGCCGCGCTCGGAGCGGAGCCGAGGCAGAATTGCCTGGTCCGCGGAGGACGGTCCCGCCCCAGTCCCACCCCGAGCCCGCTCACGGCGATGAAGCTGCCGGAATAGACCGGTGCCGGCACGCAGGCGAGTGAATTTCCGTCTAAGGTTCAGACGGTGACGAACCCCAACCTCGGCGACAAGACAACCTGGAAGGTCGTCTCCCCGCCTCCACCGCTCTCCGTCGCCGCCGCCGACGCCCTCCTCGACCCTTGGCGCGACGGACGCTCGATCGTCGAGGTCGAGCCCCTCGCCGGCGGCATCATGAACTGGAACTACCGCATTCGACTGTCCGGATCCGCCGAGCGATTCGTGCTGCGGTTCTACGACCGAATGCCGGAGTCGTGCGCCAAGGAAGTGCGCATCCTCTCGATCGTGCGCGACGACGTGCCCGTTCCGCGGGTCCTCTTCGCCGAATCCGCCCCCACCCTCGGCGGGTCCGGCGGCTTCCCACCCTTCTGCGTCCTCGAGTTCATCGACGGCATCTCGCTGCGCGAGCTGCGCCGGCGCGGTGAGGCGGCCGGTGTCGCCGAGGCGTCGTACGATGCGGGGCGATTGTTGCCGAGGCTGATGCGGCATCGGTTTCCGCGAACGGGCATCCTCTCCCCCGAGCTGGATGTCGAGGACGGGCCGTTCGCGGACGTTTCGCTCTTGGGCGTCATCGAGCACTTCGCCGCGTCGCCGTTGTTCGCCGCCCGCGTCGATGCCTCGCTCCGCGCGCGCATCGAATCGTTCGTCCGCGCGCACGAAGGGTTGAGCGCGTGGCCCCCCCCGTCCGCCGCGGGAGCGGGCCGGGCGACGCTCGCCCACGGCGACTTCAACTCGCCGAACATCCTGGTGCGCCAGGAGGGCGGCCGCTGGACCGTCGCCGCGATCCTCGACTGGGAGTTCGCCTTCGCCGGCTCGATCCTCGTCGATATCGGCAACATGCTGCGCTACGAGCGCCCGGGGCAGTCGCGCTACGAGCCGCACTTCTCCCGCGGTCTCGCCGACGCGGGCGTCGACTTGCCCGACGACTGGTTCCTCCGCGCCAGGCTCGCCGATCTGCCCGCGCTGTGCGAGCTGCTCACGCGAGAGGACGTTCCGGATGCGGTCGTCGCCGAGCTGAAAGACCTGATCGGCGAAACGGTCTCGTGGTCCTGATTCAACGCGGCTTATTCGCACTCGACTCGAATACCGCTCCCCAAGCGGTGGCTGGAAGGACGGCTACACGGACCCGGCGTTCGGGCAACAAGTTCAACCGTGTGTTATAGTCTGGCCATAACATAGAGACAACTCGTCCCCATGTGATGGGAAGCCAATAACATGAGCGCTCCCGACAGGCCAGAGCCAGCCGAACGGGCCGGGCGGTACGTGCGCCAGACGGCGGATTATCGCGTATTTCTGCCAACGCCTCTGCCGCCGAACCCGCCGGTCAGACTCGGCGGCGAACTGAACGCCATTCTCTCGCGCGCCGATCGGGCGCTCGGCCGCCTCGACGGATCCGTGGTGACCCTGCCCAATCCGGACTTTCTCGTCTTCATGTATGTCCGCAAGGAAGCGGTCCTGTCCAGCCAGATCGAGGGCACCCAGAGCTCTCTTCAGGATCTGCTCGCCGCGCAGTCCGAGCTGTTCGAGCCTGCGGAGTTGCCGCGCGACGTAAACGAAGTGATCAACTACGTGGCCGCAATGAACCATGGGCTGGCGCGGTTGTCCGAGCTGCCGGTGTCGGTGCGGTTGATCCGTGAGATTCACGAGCGGTTGCTTCAAGGCGTTCGCGGCGCGCGCCTCGCGCCGGGCGAGTTGCGTCGCACGCAGAATTGGATTGGGCCGGGCGGCGCCGGAATCGCCAACGCAACGTTCGTCCCGCCGCCGCCAGGCGACGTGCCCCGAGCACTCGGCGACCTCGAGACGTTTCTGCACGGCGACGATGACCTGCCGCTGCTCATCCGGATCGGTCTCGCGCATGCGCAGTTCGAGACGATTCATCCGTTCCTCGATGGGAACGGCCGAGTGGGTCGGCTGCTCATCACCTTTCTGCTCACCGAGCGCGGCGCGCTACACAAGCCGGTGCTCTATTTGTCGCACTGGTTCAAGCAGAACCGGCAGGAGTACTACGACCGACTGCAGGCCGTTCGCGACCGCGGCGACTGGGAGGGCTGGCTTGGGTTCTTTCTTCGCGGAGTGGAGCGGGTGAGCGTCGAGGCAACGGAGACGACGCGGCGCGTACTCGACTTACGCGAGCGTCATCGCACGGCAATCACGCAGCACCTCGGCCGCGCGGCCGGCAACGGCCACAAAGTACACGAGGCGCTCTTTCGCGGACCGATCGTAACGGTGGCGGGCGTGCAACGGCTGACCGGCGTGAGCTTCGCGGCGGCAAACGAATTGGTGAAACGTCTCGCGGCGATCGGCGTGCTGCGCGAGATCACCGGGTACAGTCGGAATCGCCGATTTCAATACGACGAGTACGTGCGGTTGTTCACGGGCGGCGAAGAGGCGCCGTGACCCGGATGCGATCGCTCGGCGAATTTCTCGGTGACGCCCCTGCCACTACAACCCCGGCGGCAGATCGTCAGGCGCGAAGGCCAGGCGCAGCAACTCCCGATCGAGGTCGGCGTCGTCCCAATCAGCGTGCTCCTCGCGCAGACGCGCCCGCGCCAACGCGCGACCCATCTGGCTCATCTCGAACGCAAGCTCGAGACGCCGCGCAACAGTCAGCCGAGCGATGACCTCCGACTGAACCGCCGCGGCCTCGGGCGTAGTATCGCTCGGCTTGATCATGGTCGGGACACGGCCGCCGGGTGCATGCCGCGAACCTACTCGCACCCTGCCTACTTTCCAATATGACCGTCGGCCGCAACGACCCTTGTCCCTGCGGGAGCGGCAAGAAATACAAGCGCTGCCACGGCGCGCTGACAATCGCGACGGATCCCAAGCGCACGCGCGCCGCAGAGCTCAAGGCGGTGGACAAGGACCTGACTGCCCGCCTGCTCGGCCGGAATTCAGGTCACGTATTAGCACGGTGAGACGCGTAGCGAGGGGCGGTCTTTGTTGAGCACTCATTCGTTGTTAACTGCGTGAACGGCCGGCGAGGGCCCGGTCGTGGAGCCGTTCACGGAGGCAGCGACGAGACGGCCCGGGGTCTGGAGCGCGAGCCGAGGCAATACTGCCGAGCAGTGTCGGCAGTATTGCACTGGTCGCGCGGAAGACCTCGGGCGGCTCGGCGCGTGTGAGCCCGCACGGAAGACCTCGGGCGGCTCGGAGCGTGTCATGCCGCGCCGGCTCGGTCTCGCAGATCGGCTGCGTCTGCAATAGACTCCCGAGCGTGCGTGTTCGCTGTCCCCCAACCTGAGACAACGCGCGAGACGATATGCGAATTGCGGGCACTTACCTGTCGGTTGTCGGCTGCCTCTGCCTCCTCGCTCGAGTGGCGCCAGGGCAAGACGCGAAGAAACCCCCGCCGACAGAAATCAGCGGCGATGTCGGGTTTGTCCTCGTCGGTGGAAATACGTCCACCAGTACGCTGAGCGTGAATGAGCGGTACATCCGGCGCATCGACACGTGGGCGTTCAAAGAGGATTTCGGCGAGATCTACGGCAAGACGGGCGGCATAGAGTCGTCCAATCTCCTGCGCGCTGGTCTCCGGGCCGACCATGATGTCGCAAGCCATTTCGCGATCTATGGACTCACGAACTTCGATCGAAATCAGTTCGCGGGCATCCGGTCGCGATTCGCCGAGGGGGCCGGCGGCGTCTGGAAGATCCTCTCCACGGCTGTCGATCAGTTCAACATCGAGACCGGGTATCAATACACGGAGCAAAAGAACCTGATCGGTCCGGACCACAATTTTTCAGCCCTGCGTGAGGCGTCGAGTTGGAAGCATTCCTTCACGAAGGAAGCCTACGTCTTCCAAAACGTCGAATACATCCCTGATCTTCAGGATTCCAACGACTATCGCGTCAACACGGAGACGGACCTCGTGGCGCCGCTGTCGGCGCATACCGCGATGAAGTTTTCATACGTCGTCCGCTTCGCCAACGCCCCGCCCTTGAATGCAGCGGGAACGGCGCTCTTGCAGAAGACCGACCAGATCCTTTCGGCCGGAATTCAGGTCACGTATTAGTACTGACCATGCCTGACTCACGTCGTCGATGTTTCCGTCGCGCCGGCGCTGACCGGTCGAAACCGGCTCACGGTTGCGTTTCGCCCCATTCTGGCGATCCCCCACGTCCTGCTCGTCGGCACCCCCGCCGCGGTTGGGTACTCGATCGGGTGGAGTTCGTCGGGCCGGCCGAACGCGCAGTGGGGCGCGACGACTGGAGTGCTCGGCGCCGTCGCGGGCGTTTGCGCGTTCATCGCCTGGTTTGCGATCGTGTTCGGCGGAGAATATCCGGCGGGCCTTCGCAGTCTCGCGCTCTACTATCTGCGCTGGCGCGTCCGCGCCGCCGCGTACTTCGCGTTGCTCCGCGACGAGTATCCGCCGTTCGGCGACGCCGAGTATCCGGCATCGCTCGAGTTCGAGGCTCCCGTCGGGGCGCGCGACCGGTTGTCGGTGGCGTTTCGAATCATCCTGCTCATACCGCAGTTCATCGCCGTGGCGCTGATCGGCGTCGCGTGGGCGATCACGACGATCATCGCGTGGGTCATGATCATCCTGACCGGGAACTTCCCGCCATCGCTCTACAACTTCGGCGTCGGCGCATTGCGCTGGAGCACGCGCGTGGAGGCGTACTTCCTGTTGCTGCACGACGAGTATCCGCCGTTCTCGTTGAGTTGACGGCGCGCCTGCACGCCTGGCACGCGGCAAGTGAACGAGTCATGGCAACCATTCTATTAGGTTGTGCGGCCGCCTCCGTTAGGCGTGGGGCTCGGGGTGGGACTGTCCTCCGCGGACCAGTGCAGTATTGCCGACACTGCCCGGCAATACTGCCTCGGCTCCGCTCCGGACAGTCCCACCCGCTCGCCTCACCAAGGCACCAAGGCCAGCGAACTGCCAGAACGTGCGCTCCGATGCGCGATCTGCGCCGCGGCCGTCTAGCGCGTTTCTCGTTGGAGACGCTCCTTCGCTCCTCGCGCGCGCCGGCATGCGCGTCGAGCTCCACGTCACGCGCGCGCGACGACCGCAGCGCACGCGCGATCAGTCGCAGCGCTGAGCCGCGCACACACGGAGGCAGCGCCGAGACGGCCCGGGGTCTGGAGCGCGAGCCGAGGCAATACTGCCGGGCAGTGTCGGCAGTATTGCACTGGTCGCGCGGAAGACCTCGGGCGGCTCGGCGCGTGTCAGGCTGCGAACGCAGCTGGCACGGGACCGGCGGGTATGAGCTCTTTGCGCGCGAGGTCGACGCGGAGGTTGAACCCTTCAAGTCCGTGCGCTCCGAGCAACACCATGTCGCCCTCTCGCGCAAACACAACGGCCGCGGCGGTCGTTCGGCCGCCGGCGTAGAGGAGCGCGAATCCGACTTCGCGCTCGAGAATGCGCCCGTCGGCGGTCTCGAACCGATCGAGGCGCACTGGCGCGACTCCGAGCTCGATCAGGACCTCGCTCGGAATCCAGTTGTATTCGCTGCCGGTGTCGACCATCACGTTGGTCAGCTCGCGCCTTTGATCCGGCGTTGCGAGCGCCGACACGCCGAGCGTCGTTCGGAAGATTCCCATTGCGTCGATCATAACGCCCCCCGGAGCGCGGGACGGCATCGGCCGATTGTGGTTCGGACCAATTCGCCTCGGTGTCATCGTACGCTCGGCCGTCACGTTGAGTCAACCAGGCACGCCGGTTGTACGTCAACGGGTTGCAGCGCCGCGATTGCGCTTGCACTGGTTCGATGACGCCCGTCCGTCGGCGGCACGCTAGTGTGCCGCCATGCTCGCTTGCTCCCTCGGCGCCGAGTCGGCTATCGTATGCACATGCCTGCGTTCAGACGGCAGTGGACCGTCGACGACCTCCAAGATCTCCCGGACGACGGCCAGCGGTACGAGGTCATCGACGGCGAGTTGTTCGTGACGCCGTCGCCATCCGCTCGGCATCAACGAGCGTTGGGCCTCCTGCATCGGCGCGTCGCGGACTATCTGGATCGCGAACCGGTCGGGTACGTCTTCTTCGCGCCAGCGGAGATCGTCTTCTCGTCCGGCCGAGGCGTTCAGCCTGATCTCTTCGTCGCGCCTGGCGTTGGCGGGCGATCTCCAGAGTCGTTCGCCGATGTCAAGCAGTTGCTGCTCGCCGTGGAAGTGCTGTCGCCGAGCACCGCACGCGCCGATCGTGTCGTCAAGCGCGCGCTTTATCGCGACGAGCGCGTCCCCGAATTCTGGATCGTTGATCTGGACTCCAGAACGTTCGAACGCTCCACGCCAGCGGACCCGCGCGTCGAGATGTCCGAGGACCGGATTGAATGGATGCCGGAGGGTGCGTCCAGCCCGTTGGTGATCGACGTGGCGGCCTACTTCGCGGAAGTCCTGGACGCGTAGG
>CAVWQI010000007.1:0-69994 GCA_963757185.1 uncultured Gemmatimonadaceae bacterium | reverse complement strand
CTCATCGCGCCACCAGCTCGATTTTGGGCGTGTCGATCGTCGGCGCGTATTTCGCGCGGATCTGCTCACAGTGTTCGTGCGTGTAATCGAGACTGCCCGTGTGCTTGATGACCTTCGACAAGTCGTGGTCGATCAGGATCTCAAATCCCGCCGATTGCGCCCGCTTGCAGAAAAAGAAATCCTCCCCCACGTACTGAGCATCCGCTGACGTGTAGCCGATCTGGAACCACGGCTCGGGCACCTTCTCGAAGACGTCCATGCGGATCAGGATGAAGCCGAACCCGCGGTCGATGGCCTTCTCGGTGCCGGTGGACTTCTCGTCGGTGAACAGGAACGACTTGCCCGTCGCGCTCACGCGCTCGGCGGTCGGCAGAACGGGATGCCGGCGTCTCGGATAGTTCGCCGCGACAATGGGCTTGTCGTGCGCCAGGAGTTGCAGCAACGCGTCCTGCGGGAAGCGCATATCGGAGTCGACGAACAGGATATGCGTCGCCCCGAACTTCATCGCCTCATCCACCAGCGTCGCGCGCTGCTGCGGGATGATCGTCCCGCGGTTCTGTCCATAGGCGACATGGACGCCGGAGATCAGGCTATAGCAATAGAGCATCGCGAGGTCGCGACAGTAGCCCGCCTGCACTTGGTCGGTGCAGGGCGTCGCGATGTACACGCGCGGACGACTTCCTCTGGACCTTCCCGGTCTCGTTCTCAGCCAATTGGTATCCCGTTCGTTGAGCCATTCGCGGAACTTCTTCTCATCCACGATCTTGAATGCCCCGCTGATGATCCCCCGCTTTTGCAGTTCCAGCGCGAAAATCTTGGGGATGTGTTTGACGTAGTCGAACTCGCCCCAGCGGAGCGGAGCGTTGTTGTACATCGCCTTCGACAATTCGATGAAGGGCGTCACGTCCTGTTGGTACTCGATCGTGAACCCTTCCGTGTGCGGGTCGTAGTGGAACCACTCGGTGATCCCGGTGAGGGGATCGTGGTCTAGGAGTCGTCGATCAGTGGCACTCACCGGGATCAGTCTCCGAGTTACGGCGTCAGGTCAACTGCCACGCCGCGTGCCTTTTCGTTCTTGAGCTCGAACGTGTACTCGGCCAGCATGAGACGCTTCTGCGCGTCGCCGGTCGTCGCCAACGGGGTCTGCATGAACGGTCGGAGGTACTTGACCGCCACGTAGTCCCAGTCGATGAAGAACGCCGTCGACGAGCGCTGGAACCGGTTCGGCACCACGGCCAGCGTGCCAAAGTCCGAGACGTACGCGTCTGCGGCGCCGATGATGGTGTAGCCGGCGAGCTGCTTCTCGATGCTGGTCAACTCGACAATGCCCGAGAACGCGGACACCGCCTGCTTGCCCAGCGCGCCCACCATGATCGTCTTCGGATTCCCGCCCGCGATCCACGTCTTCTGGATCACGTCCTTGGCGATCGCTTCGGTGAACGTGCGCTGCGTCCCATCGGTCCACGTCCCGGTGGGCTGGGTCGTGTAGACCGGAGCCGTTCCACCCGCGTCCTTGTTGATGTTCGACTTGATCTGGACGAGCAGCGAACCGGCGATACGGGCCGTGGTGGAGTTGCCGGCCGACGCGCCGATGTTGGCGAGAAACATCGCCTCCATGTCGCGCTTGAGTTCCTTGCCCTTCTTCGCGAGCTGGTACGCGACTCCGACTTGCGGCCGGCCTTGTCGACGGATTCCTGCGTGCCTGAGATCGTGACCGATTTCTCGGAGATCTGGGTCTGGTTGCCGATGCGGGTCGTGGCCTGCACGCTGTCGGTGCCACCGCTGGCGAGGTCGAAACCTTCGACCTGCTGGTTCGTGGTCGACGCGGTCTGGAGTGAGTCTGTCTGCCACTCGTGGAGGATGGCGCTCGCCTTCCCACGACCTGCGTTTTCAGGGCCGGAGTTTCGGTCGGGTCGACGTTGTAGATGATGTCTTCGATGTCTTCGCGGTCACCGACCGCCTGGAACTGCTGGAAGGTGTTGGTTGCAGCGTTTGCCATGTGAGGAGCTCAGTTAGTCGAGGAGCTGGTAGAACGCCGCGGCGGCGTCCTCCACTCTCCCCGTGTCTTTGAGCCGCGATTTCGCCTCAGCCAGTTTGTTCAACGGTTTCGCCGGCTGTCGGTTTCCCGGTGCAGCGGGCTTCAACGCGTTCTCGATTTTGCTCTCGATCTTTGGCTTGGCAGCCTGCGCTTTGTCGAACTGCATCGCCTTGTGGATCAGCACCACCACCCGATGGTCTGTGGTCGCGGGGCCGATGTCATCGTCTGCGAACCCGAGTCCCTTGGCGTACTCGTAGAGCGATTGCCGGATCTGCGGTCCCGACGTGGGGTCGGCGAAGTCCGGCAGGGCGGCGTTCAATTTCTGCCGCTCGTCCTCGAGTCGTGTCGCGAACTGGCGTTCGGCATCAACGCGTTGTAATCCGGCGACGCGTTGCTGTTCGGCGGTGATCTGGTCGATGCGTTTCTGGGTCTCGCGGAAGGTCATCATCTCTTGCGCGAGTTGTTCCGGCGTCACTTGCAGACGTCGTTGCTCCCAGTTCGGTTCGGCGGGCTGTTGGGTCTGGATCGCTTGCTTGAGCGTTTCGAGTGTCGTCTGATACTGGTGGCGTTCCGCTCGGACCTGTGTCGCCTCGGCGTCGAACTGACGTTTGTCCTCGGCGAGTTTCTGGGTCTTGAGCGTGTAGTCCTGCGTGCGCGAATAGCCCTTGGTCAGTTCCTCGAGGGTGACCTGTTCCTCTTTCCCGGCGAACTTGACGGGATAGGTGACAGGCGCGTCGGGTTCGGACGTGGACTCTTGCGACTCGGACGGTGCCTGCTCGCTCCCTGCGGTGGGCGCGGCGGGCGCCTGCTCGGTCGCCGATGCGGCGGCTGGGGGCGGACTGCCCTCGGCCTTCGGCGGCTGCTCCGGTGGGTTCGCGGGCTGCTGTTCCTCTTGCGAGAGCAGTCCCAGGAACCGCTGTTGTGCTGTATCGAGACTCGCGGCGTTGTTATGCGCCGGGGTGGTCTCGGGTTGAACCGATGTTGCCATTGTGGCCTACGGTGTAAAGGTTCTTCGCGTTACGGTCCTACGCCAACAATCCTTTTTTTCTCTGTTCCTCGAACTTCTCCTGCAACTGTACCAGCGCCAGTTCGTGGTCGGCGTCGAGCATGATGGCTCTCAGCTCGCTGGCGAATCCGCGCACCGCGTGGATCTTCCCTTGCGCTCTCGCCCGTTCGTCCGACTGTTTCGCGGTGATCATCTCCTCGATGTACTTCTCCTCGAGCGACTGAATGGCGCGGTAGATCACCTCATCGCGGAGGAATTCTTCCACGCGCCGCGCGTCGGCGATCTTCTGGTCCGGCGTGCGTTCACTCGCCACTGTCGTCCCCCGCGGGCTGCATGGCCATCTGTTGCTGGTCCATGTCCTGTTCGTGGGCCTGCTGATCCATCTCGAGCGACTGGTCGTGCAGCTGATCGTGGGCCGCCATCGTCAGTCGCGCCGCCTCTTGATCCTGCGAGATCGCGGCTTCGAGTTGGGCCGAGGTCATATTCGCGTGGAACTGGGCATTGATGCCCGCCAACTTCACTTCCGTGTTCGCAGCGAGTTCGCGGATCTTGAATTCCTGCTCGAACGTATTCTGCTGCGTCTTGAGCTTGAGTTCGTCCTTCTTGACCGCCAATTCCTTGATGGTCTTGAGGCGATTCATCTCCATTTCGTTCTGCATCGCCTGGACTTCGGGATTCGGCGGAGCAGGAGGCGCTGGGGGCGGCTGCCAGTTCGCATCCATCGGGTGGTAGTACGTGTCCACGTCGGGGATGCCCTGCAACGCCATGATCTTCGCTTTCGTCGCCCGCGCTTGGGGTAGGCCGCAGACCGGATTCTGTGGACCGAGCATCTGGATCCACATCAACTGATCCTGATAGACCTGCATCAGTGTAGCGATCTTCTTTTCAGTGAAGGACGAGCCGAGGGCGACGTTGACCGTGACGTCCATGTCGTCGGTCCACGTTCGCGGGTCGATGTTGACCCACTGGCCGCGCAGACGGACCATCCGAGCGCGGGGCTGGTGCTCGGTGAGCAACCGACCGATGCCCTTGAAGACCTTCGCCATCGTTTCGGCAAAGACCCAGGCGATCATCTCGAGCTGCTCGGTGCGCGACCCGATCACCGCCATCACGGCGTCTTTGTCCGTGCTCTGGAGCGCATTCGAGTCGAGGGAGTTTCCGCCCTGTCGTCCGACGCGCCGTTCAATCACGTCCTGCATGAACTGCATCACGGGCATCATCTCTTTGCCCATAAACTGATGTTGCAGGGTTCTCACAGCACCAGCGACCCGCTCACGAATCGGGGCGCCGATCGCGTTATTCATGATGTCCGCGGCCGACGCTTGTCCCTCGACGTAGACCGTGCGCTCAAAGAGTGACAGCGAGGCCGAGTCGAGCGTGGCGCGGAGCACGGACGAGTTGATCTTCTGGACGTCCATCGTCCGATCCGCGACCGAGCCGCCGAGAATCGTGTGCGGTTCGGGAAAGGGCGTGAAGATCGCGAACGGTCGCTCATCAGCGGGGTCGTTCTTGACCGGATAGTACGTCGGACCGACGCAGCAGACCTTCCGCAGCTCCGCAATCCCGTCACCGTCGTAGTCGACGGTCATCCACGCTTCGGTATACAGGATCTTGGCGTTCGCCGTCCCCATGTCGGGGTCGTTCGTGTAGCCAAATCCCACCACCCGACCCACGCCAGCGATGTCCCGGCGCGCGATTTCTTCGGCATTGCCGCGAAGGCTGACGTCGGTTGAATTCCCGGCGCCGGCGTGCTCGTCGATGTCTTCTTCCGAGATGCCCAGTGCGATCAATTGGCCCCGCGACATGTCCGTGCGGTGCCCGATCAGCAACGCTTCGTCGAGGGAGCGCGCCTGGCGATTGAAAATGAACTCCTCGGGCGGAATCTCCCACACCCGAGCCCGTCCACCCTTGATCGTGCGGGTCAATTCGACGTCGTACGTCGGCGGGGCACCGGATTGCTTCTCCTGCTTTGTCTGCTTGCGAGGCGTGACGCTGCGGAGGTCGACATCATCGTCCGCCGCGAGCAGTTCGAGCTGTTGGCGGTCGATGTTTTCCTGCTTGTAGGCTTTGGTATCGACCGAATCGTCCCAGCCCCACTTGAAGATGCCGATTTTGCGAATCAAGCCATCTTTGAGGACCGCCAGCGCCTTGAGTTTTCCGTTATTATCCTTCTCGAATACGTAGCGGACGTAATCCGTCTTCTGCGCGGCGAGTTGGACGGTCTCGGGCTTGTCGGGCTGGAATTCGACGGCGTGTTCGCCGGGCGGGAAGATCACGCGGAGCAGGGCGGGGGTCATCCCGTCGACCGCATCGCGCACTTCGGTCAGGATCGCTTGTGAACGTCCGTCTTCCTCGTTTCCGAAGGGCTTGCCCAGGTAGTATTCCGTCGCCCGAGCCCGTTCAAAGCTCAGTTCAGTGTCAATGAACTGGACGGACTGCGACAAGGCCCCTTGGACGACGGCGCGGAACTCGTCGAAGTCCATGACGCCGCCGTCCTTCCGGCCCAAATACTCCGGGAGGGCGGGGCGGTCTTGGGCGGGGGGCGAGTACGAGTAGGGCACTAGACCGCGGCGTTATGGAAGTGCTTCATGAAGCCCGAAATCGCTTCAGCGGCCGATTCGGCGTGGAGATCCGGCGCATCGGTCCCGCCGCCGAGCTGCTTGGCGTGAAACTTTTGGTCGCCCTCCTTCCGTATGAAGGCGCCCTCGGGGAGTCGTTGCGCGGGGTCCGACGTCGGGAGTCGCGTGACCGTCCCCTTCTCGCCCGTCGTGGAGAGCCAGACGATTTTCCCCTCGGGGACATGGAGGGCGACCGTGATGTTCGAGCCGATAGGGGCAGCCTCGAGGGGGTGCGCGGTCTCGACGGGGGCGAATTCGATCTTTGGGGTCATACGATTCCCGCGATCTTGCGCTTCAAGGGTTCATTCCAGGCCATCGGGGGCTTGCCGCCGACCGCAGAGACATTCTCCGAGGCGAGGGTGAGCAAGAACGCGTCGGCCCTGTTCGGGGAGGGGAATCCCAGCTTCCGCATCTCG
The DNA here is from genome assembly GCA_963757185.1 of uncultured Gemmatimonadaceae bacterium. Taxonomy (GTDB): domain Bacteria; phylum Gemmatimonadota; class Gemmatimonadetes; order Gemmatimonadales; family Gemmatimonadaceae; genus JAQBQB01. The sequence continues at coordinate 63,916 of CAVWQI010000007.1, read as the reverse complement.
TCCTTGGTGTAGGCTTGCCGCTTCCCGTTGCTCATGTAGCGGAACCGCTGGCCACTCAATTCAGCCGCCAGGGCATCATCGCCACGAAGGTTCGAGTCCTTCTGGTTGAACCAGTCGTAGCCGCGGAACCACAACTCACTCCGCAGGTTCGGGTACTGTTCGGACAGGGCCCCGGTCTCGGCGACATTGATGCCGCGGGCGGGGAGTTTCAATTCAACCAACCGATCGCAGACGCCGGCGCCGATCCCGATCGAGTCCACGAGGATTTCTGACGGGCGCTGGCTGGGGAGAGTCGTATCCCACTGGCTCTTGACCCACCCCACGACCTGCATGGTGTCGTAGCCCTGCCGGATGTCCGTCTTCTCAAGCAGGGAATTCCCCTGCCGCTTGCAGATGGCCGAGGCGTCGTTTCCGAACCGGGCGCAATCGACGCCCCAGACCGGCTTCACCTGTAGGGGGGTGACGTCTCGAGCCAGCGAAGCCTCGATTAGCGAGAACGGGATGATCGTGTCATCATCACCGGTCGGGAATTCACCCAGCACGCGAACGCGGTAGGCGTTCGAGTCCTGGCCGTACCGGCGCTTCATGTCCTCGATAAAATCCGGGGAGACCCGGGGATGCCCGACACAGGAGATGTGGACCGTTCGCCAGAGGTCCCGGAGCTTGTGGTGGGAGTCGAAGAACAACCCCGACGTCCGGACCGGATTCCCGGCCAGGATCGTCACGGCATGGAGACCCGACATCGACCCCGCGGCGGCCTCAAAGACCGGCTCCGGGATACCAGATGCTTCATCCGGGATGATCAGCATGTGCTCGGAGTGTTTCCCGGCCAATGCTTCCGGCGTCTCCGCCTTGCTGGTCGCAAAGGAAACGAACGACTCGTCGGGCGCCGCCTTCAAGTAAATCCCCTCGACCTGGATCTCGTACAAGTCCTGAAGGGCCTGGGGGAGTTTCTTGAACCACGCCTTCGTCTGGGCCGCCAGGGCATCAAACAGCTGCCCCGAGCTCGGGGCGGTACACAACGTGATCTGCGGGTACCGCGTCAGCGCGTGCCACAGGATCGCCCAGGCCAGGGTCGTCGTCTTTCCCACCCCGTGGCCCGACCGGATCGAAATCCGCCGTTCACCCGCGGCCGCCCAGTTCAGTACCCGGGCCTGATCCGCGTCCGGTTCACCACCCAAGACCTCCCGCACCATCAACACGGGGTCGTGGTAGTACCGCCGCACGAACTCGACAAAGACGTCCTGCGTCGCCGCGGCCGTCACGGGCAGTACCGGTGAGGGAACCGCGCCACAACCTCGCCGGCGAACCACGCCACGCCCACCAAGGCAAGGCAGACGAGTACCGCCCGCCGAGCCAATGCCTCCTTGGACATGAACGTGTAGCCGCTCTCCATTACTTCGCCACCGGCCGGATCTCGTTCAGCTTGGGACGCTTCGTGGCCACGACCGTCGTCGTGCCGTTCACCTTCTCCCGCGTCACACTCGAGACCTTCACCTTCACTGTGGCCACTTAAGCCCTCGTCGGCTGAGTTAATGCCCTACCTAAGTGCGCCCAACTATCGCTACTTAACCCACTAGATTCGCAGTTTGTATCCAGAATTGCGCTGTTATACTCGACCGCGGACCTATTAGAACTCTTTGATGAAAAATTTTCAGGGTCCGAAAGCCGAACACGCAAGGAGTCCGCAGCAGAACCCGCCGGTCGCCATCGTCGAAGGGGGGCCTTCCGACCATCAGCCGGCAGGAGCGCAGGTTGACATAATGCCTACTCTGCGAACCATTTGGTGCAAGCTGTTGCTGCTGCTACGTTTGCGATGGTAGTGTTCGCGTGTCCGGTGACGGTACTGAGGCCACTTGCACCCCTCCGGTTACTTCCCGGTTCACTGCCTGGAGTGCAGTCAAGTGCAATCCGCCCAACGAGATAGACACGTTCGTCACGCTCTGACTGCCGTACTGCGTGCGGTTCCAGCGTTCAGCGGTCCATTGGCGAGCTCTCACGCGCAGCCCATTGCGTGACGCGTCCTCCGAACTCTTTACCACGTCATCGCTTATGCCCAGCGCATCCTCTGCCATCACATGAGACGCGTGCGCGCGGGCGTTACTGAGTCTTAGGCTCGCGGCGTCTTCTCCGAACTCACGTCGCAGCATGAGGGAGATCCATTCGCGTCCGACGTTATAGCCCAATGACTTACCGAGATCGTCGGCGAGGGAGACGATAGTGCCGCCTCCTTCAATCCAGCATGCGACGTAGTCGAGGGCTGTTTGAGTTGGGTCGCCTTCGAAGTAGTCGGTAGCTCTTTGCTCGAGGAGTTCGAACATGGCGCGGCGTTTGGGTTGGCCGGCCATTAGTGGCCCCTTGCGAGACGCATTACGTCAACGCGGCGGGCGTAGAGCACCCGCGTTAGGGAGCTGTCTGCGGCACCTGTGAGGACGGCGACCTTCTGGTTCCCGATCTTGGCCAGGACTGAGTGAAGCCAGCGGGCGACAGCCACCTTTCGGGCTCGGCGCATGGCGACTGTCATCAGTCGGCGCTCGGGTGTTGCTGGGCGTCGGCTTCGGGACTGATGAGCGCAAGCAGTTCAGCGCGGCGTTCCGGTGTCCGCGAGGTCCACGTTTCAATCGCCCTCGCGTTTCTCTTGCGAGGCGGACCTGCTGCGTCATTGAGGCCTGGCCCGGTTCGACGCCCACTATCGGTTCCTGCCTTTGTGTGACGGGCTTTCGGGCGTGCCGACCGGCGGATGGCCTAAGTTGCGCGCGAAGTTGGCCTCCTTGCGGAGCGATGGGCTGCTCGAGTGGAGCGCCTTGGCGATCTTGGCGGCGGGGATCTTCTGACCCTGCGGCACGCCGAGCTTCTTGTGAAGCAAGCCCTTGCGAGACGGCTTGATCAGCGACTTGGCCATCAGTTGTGCTTCGGCGTGTGCATCGCCGGCAGATTCATGGCATCGCCCGGATGGACGATCTTGGGCGGGCGCGGCGCGGCTAGGCTCATCGGCTTCGCCACTTTGGACATCGCCGGCGTGGCGATCTCGCCGGCGTTCTTATCCCGCGTGCCGGCGTATGCCTTCACGCCAGTTGGATCGCCTAATCCAGCCTTCTTTGGGAAAGCCATAGTGCCGCACAGTCTGGCACCTTGCTCGCTTTCACGTTAGCTCTAATTCGCTACGTGCTATTCGGATAGTGTTGCACGTGACACACTTACGCGGCGAGCTGCTGTTGGATGGTCCAGCGCATCACGCGTAGGTACGGCTTGGAGTCGTCGGGGCCGATGCGATCAGCGATTCGAACAATGGTCTGCTTCACCGTTGCCCCCGTCACGCCCTCCTTGCCGCGAACCCGCAGGTTGACCAGTCGCTTGCCGATCTGGCCGCAGCTCAAGCCTTGAGCGACGAGCTCGGCCACTTCCCGCTCCCGCTCGGTCAGGTCGTTAAGCGTCATCGGCGTAGACCGGCAGGGGAATTCGCGGCATCTCCTGCCATTCGGTGGGCTTGCCGAAATACGGGTCCGGCAGATACCACGTCGAGCCGTCGGACAGGATCGCCAATGTTCCTGTTTTCGTGCGCTTGACGCTGCGAATCGTCCCTTGGCTGATCATGCGGCCTCCAGGGTTAGGTCCATGCGGTAGTTTCCATCGCGCTTGACCCGTTGTTCTGGGAAGGATGCCCACCGGAGATGTGCGGGCGAGTCGTCGACGATGTACCGCCGCGTTTTCAGCCAGTCGATTGGCCATTTGCACCGAGCCGCGGCGTTGTCGTGGTCCATCTGCCGAGCGAGGTGCATCACGACGCTGAGCGTGATGGAATCCAACGGCTGCTTGGGCGGGGCGGGGATCTTCTTGGCCATCGCCAGCCAGTCGAGCGCGTCGAAGTACGCCTTGCGTTGCTTGTCCTTGACTCGCCAGTGGCACCGGGAGTTCGCCAAATTCAAGGGCATTGGGACCGTGAGCTTGAGCGTCATCGGGTCGGGTAGCCCATGTGGGAGAGAGGGGTCACGCGGCCGGACGTTTTCGAGATGGACGGCTAGGGCCGCGACTGCGTGAGGTTGAGCGACGACGCGGACTCCACGCATGACCGCACCGACAGACGACGTACTCCGCAGCCCGCAGGAGTCGCCCACAGTGGCACGCGAACTCTGGCCGATTGGCCGGGAAATGGCCGCGTCGTCGGTTAGTCTGCGGCATGGTCTCGTTCTCCAAAGATAGGACGCGAGGTGGGAAGGGCTCGAGCTTCCGCAATCCGTGCAGCACGTCCGAGGTCTCGGCGTTCGCAGGGTGGACAGTGGACGGGAACGTAGATCTCGGGAATGTCGCGAAGCAAGGCCGCCACGGCGCCCTCCCCGCACTTCTCGACGATCCGCATGAAGCGGGCGGAGAGTTGCGTCTGCTCAAACGCGGCGCCGCATTCGCACCTTGATTCTCGGACGTTGACCGACCCGTCGTCCTGGACGAACATCGGGTCCGAATGCAGGACGGTCGAGACCGGCGTCGGCCGTCTCTCAAACACTCGCGCGGCCCTCCAAAGCTTGTGAGAAATCACGCTGCAGGTAAGACAGCTTGTCAGGCGGACAGGCCAGGAATACCGCGGCGCCGCCAACCTGCTCATAGGCCGCCAAGACATCGGCGCCAAGTTCCGCCACGCTGTCGCGCGGGATGAACCTTGAGCCGCCTTGCGATCGGGCCAGTTCACGGATCTTCCCGAACATCGCCGCGCCGCGGACCGGGATAGTCGTTGCGGCGTTAGACTTCGCCGGCGCCCGTCCGACATCCTGCAGATAGGCGCGGAAGTGCCGGAGGCTCGGCTCTTTCCCCGGCGCGACATTCCCGTTCCCCACGTAGTCCACCACAGCGCGATCGAGCTGTTCGGTCGTGAGTGGCGGCCCGTGCATGCCCTGCAGGGCGCTGCTCAGAACGGCTTCCCACGTCGGGCGGTGCGGCACTGCAGCGAGCAGCGTTTCACGGGCCGATGATGAAGCAACTGCAGAAGCAACTGCAACTGCAACTGCAGGGGATGGGTCCAAGGGTGGGGGCAAGGTATCCTTCCGGCCATCCTTCCCACCGTCCTTCGGGCGCGGAACGTTCTGGTTCTCGAGCGACTTCGGACCACCCTTCGCGCGTGCCTCGCGCACCCTCTCGTCACGGACCATTCGACGGCTGTAGATCACACCTCCATCGGTCCGACTGAACACCTTGCGCGTCTCCAGCTCGAATAGCCACGCTGTTACCCGCCTGACAGCTACCCCAACGATCCGGGCAGGCCTGCGTCGTCGATGGGCACGCCACCAGCCGTCAGATGGCCATAGGGTTCGCCGTCGTGCATGAGGTCCAGCATTTCGCGCCACAGGCCGCGCGCCTCGAACGAGCACGCCTGCAGCGCCGTGTCGCGCATCTTGTCGCCGGGATACCACTGATACGCTGGCCGCTTGCTCATGCCGCCTCTGCCAAGCGCCGTCGCCCGGCCTCAGAAATTCGGTAGCCGTTGACCTTCTCGCCGGCCGCGGAGATGCAGGACATCGACGACACTTCGACGTAGAGCGGGGCGAGCTCGTACAGGCGGCCGCACAGGCTCGCCTCCTTGATGCCCGTCAGCCGAGACAGTTCCTCCCTCGAGACCGCGAAGCGACACCGAGCCAATGCCTCAAGGACTTTCGCCCACTGCGGCCGGCGACGTTCTACCGTCATGCGTTCAGCCGCGCGGCGTGAGCTTTCAGAGCCCGGAGCCGACGGGGCGGGGAATCGGAGCAAGTCGAGCTGTCCGGTGGAGTCCCTCATTCCGAGCTCCGCGAGGAGACCGCTGCCCCAACTCTCAACGTCTCGGGTGTGCCAGATACGCGACGCAGGACGATTTGCACCATCGGCGCCCCGTCGCTATAGCGTGAGACGCTTTCGATCTCGGCTCCGGAAAGGCGCGAGGCAAGCAAGTGCTCCGTTCCGCCGTGGTTGCTGATGCGCCCGCGCATCCAGTCCGACTGGTGCAGTTCGAGCAGCGTGACCACGAGGAGCGACCGGACCTGACGCTTCCAGAAATATTCAATCGCGTCGAGGCGGCGTTGGGTTAATTGGCCGTTGAAGTCGAGCCACGCGGCGTTGAAGCAACCGAGCGTACCGGCCAAGGCGAAATCCTCGAACCCGCAACAGAGGAAGCACCCAACCTTCGCCGTCTGCACATTCGCCGATGCGAACGGCGGCGGCTCTAGATGGCGGACCGCGCCGCGCTTTCCGCCGAGACGCCCCACGGGAATGTTGTGACAGGCGGCGCGGAAGACGGCCACGTCCCGTTCCATCGCCCAGACCTGCGTTGTCCGCGAACCGCGATCGGTCGGTTCGCCGCGTCGAGCGAATAGCGCGTGCTCAAAGAGCCAGTCCGAGGCGGGGAACGTCAGGATTTTGAGGTTCGGGAATTGCCCGACGCTCAACAGATCCAGCACCGCCTCACGCGCCGCGTCTTTCTTCGGGCGATTCGATTCGCGCATCAGGCGCGCCCACGCAATGCCGGGATCTTGCCGTGGCTGGCCGATTCGCCGCGCGATTCGCACGCCAAGCTCAGTGTTCGTATACCGCGACAAGGACACGCCTGGCACGACCGGGGGCATGCGTACGATGCCTGAGCGTCGCTTCGGTTCCGGCTTCCAGAGATTCAGCGGGCTCACGGGTAGCTCCTCTTGGACGGCGAGCCGCAGCCACTGGTAGCGGAATTGGTAGCCGCGACCATGCGCACGAGTACATTCCGGCGCGCATCGCCTACTATGGAACGGGGAGTTAACTCAGCCGCTCGGGGGGCTCGATACCGTCTTAAAATCCCTTTCCCGCAAGGGAGTCCCAGTTCGAGTCTGGGTCCTGGCATCCAACGGTCGGCGGAGTGTGCGCGCGCAAAAACCTGACTGGCTAGCTTTGGCGGCATGACCGATGTCGTCTCGCTGGCCGCCGAACTTCTCGCGTTGGATTCCTCCACGGGCGCCGAAAGCAGCGCGGTGGATTTCGTCTCGAAATGGCTCGTCGCGCGCGGCTGGAACGTCACGCTCCAGGAGGTGACGAAGGACCGCGCAAACGTTTGGGCGTCGCGGAAAGGGCGGGGCGTCACGTTCTCCACCCATCTCGACACAGTCCTGCCGTACATCGCGCCCAAGCGCGACGGCGATCAACTCAAGGGCCGCGGGGCGTGCGACGCGAAGGGAATCGCCGCCGCGATGCTCGCCGCCGCCGACGAGCTCGCGAACGCCGGTGAGGAACGCGTCGACCTGTTGTTCGTCGTCGGAGAAGAGAAGGGATCGGACGGCGCGCGCGCGGCGAATCATCTCACGGCGACCAGCAAGTTTCTCGTGAACGGCGAGCCGACGGAGAGCAAGCTCGCGAGCGGCGCCAAGGGCTCGCTCCGCGTCACGGTGCGAACGCACGGCCGGGCCGCGCACTCGGCGTACCCACATCTCGGCGAGTCGGCCATCACGCCGATGCTTTCTCTGCTGCCCACGCTCGATCAGCTCGACTTGCCGCGCGACGGCGTCCTCGGCGACACGACGTACAACGTCGGCGTCCTGCGCGGCGGCACAGCGGCGAACATCATTCCGGCCGCGGCCGAAGCCGAGATCATGTTTCGGCTCGTCGGCGACGTGGCGCCGATTCGCGCCCAGATCGAGAAGTGGGCGAAAGGGCGAGCCGAGCTCGAGTTCGGATCGCACATCCCGGCGCAGCATTTTCACACGATCCCCGGCTTCGAAGTTGCACCTGTCGCGTATACGTCGGACATCCCGCTGCTCTCGCGGTGGGGTACGCCGCTCCTCTTCGGTCCCGGCTCGATCCACGTCGCGCACACACCCGGAGAGTTCATCAGCGTGCGAGAGCTCAAGTCGGCGGTGGAATCGTATAAGAAGATCGTAAAGACTCTGCTCGTGTGATCCTCGTGCCCTCGAACCCCCCGTCACCCAGCCCCGGCAGCCGGCGACGCGTCGCGATCCTCGGCGCAACGGGCGCCGTCGGGCAGGCGTTCATTCGGCTGCTCGTCGGGCATCCCTGGTTCGAGATCGTTTCGCTCGCCGCGTCGGAGCGTTCGGCGGGCAAGCCGTATCGCGAGGCCGCGCGGTGGGTGGGCGCCGGCGACATGCCGCCGTTCGTCGCCGACATGACCGTCCAGCCGTGCGATCCGGATCGCGTCGACGCGGACATCGTCTTCTCGGCGCTCGATTCTGCCGCGGCGGGTGACGCGGAGCCCGCGTTCGCGCGCGCCGGACGAACAGTCCTGACGAACGCCAAGAACTATCGGATGGACCCGGACGTGCCCCTCGTCATCGCCGAGGTCAATCCGGATCACCTCGGCGTGATCGAGGCGCAGAGGAAGAATCGCGGCTGGCCCGGCGCGATCGTCGCGAACGGAAACTGCTCGGCGATCGTCACGACGCTTCCAATAGCGCCGATCCATCAGGCGTTCGGCATCGAGCGCATGATCGTCACGACGATGCAGGCCGTCTCCGGGGCGGGGTATCCCGGCGTTCCCTCGCTCGACATCATCGGGAACGTGATTCCGTACATCGCCGACGAAGAGCCCAAGATCGAAGCCGAGGTGCGCAAGTTCCTCGGCGCTGTGAAGTCATCGTCGATCGAGAGCGCGGCGTTCGCCGTCAGCGCGCACGCGAATCGGGTTCCGGTGGAGCACGGCCATACCGTTTGTATTTCGCTCGCGCTCAAGAAGCACGTGCCGGCGGACGAGGTGTCGAGCGCTATCGCCGAATGGCGCGGCGCCGACGACGCCAGAAATCTGCCGAGTGCGCCCGAGCGACCGGTCGTCTCACGGACCAGCCGGACCGCCCGCAGCCGCGGCGGCAGGTGGACGCGGGCGGCGGAATGACGGTGATCGTGGGGCGAGTGCGCCCCGACCCGGTTTTCGACGTGAAGCTCGTGGCGATGGGGCACAACGTGATTCGCGGCGCGGCCGGCGCGTCGGTGCTGAACGCCGAGTTGATGGTGCGCTGCGGGCTGCTCGGCGGCTCGTGATCGTCCTCAAGTTCGGCGGAACGTCGGTCGCCGACGCGGACGCCGTTCGGCGGACCTCGAGCATCGTCAGCACGCGGCTCGATCGCGAACCGATCGTCGTCGTCTCAGCGCTCGGCGGCGTGACGAACTCGCTGCTCGCGCTCGCCGAACAGGCGGCGCGGGGACATCTGCTCGGCGCGCTCGCCTCGCTCGAGGGGCTTCGCGACCGACACCTGAGCGAAGCCGAACGGCTGCTCGGCGAGGGAGGCGAGGCGGTCGAGACGTGCGAGGAGTTGAGCGCGATGGTCGACGAGCTCGCGCACCTCGCCGAGGCGCTGTCGACTTTGGGTGACGTCACGCCGCGCAGCCTCGACGCAATCGCGTCGTTCGGCGAGCGGATGTCGTCGCTGCTTTGCGTCGCCGCCTTTCGGCGACTCGGCGTGCCCGCGGTTCACGTCGACGCGTGCGACGTCATGATCACCGACGACGCCTTCACGCGCGCCGAGCCGCAGCGCGACGCGATCGCGGACTCGTGCCGCCGCCTCATCCTCCCGCTGTTGCGCGACGGACAGGTTCCGGTGCTCGGCGGTTTCATCGGCGCTTCGGAGGGAACGCGAATCATCACGACGCTCGGACGCGGCGGCAGCGACTACAGCGCGTCGCTCATCGGCGCCGCCGTCCGGGCCGACGCGATCGAGATCTGGACCGACGTGGACGGAATGCTCACCGCCGACCCGCGCGTCGTTCCATCGGCGCGGCTGATCGACCAGATTGCGTTCACAGAGGCGTCGGAACTGGCGTCGTTCGGCGCGAAGGTGCTCCATCCAAACACGATTGCGCCCGCCGTTCGACTCGGTATTCCGGTTTACGTTCTCAACTCGATGAAGCCGCAGGGACACGGCACCAAGATCACCTTCGACGCGCCCCAACGATCGGTCAGCGCGATCGCGGGTAAAGCGGGCGTGACCCTCGTGCGCGTCGGTTCGCCGCGCATGCTGCTCACGGAGGGATTTCTGCGGTCGATCTTTGCGACGTTCGAGCGGCACAAGACCTCGGTGGACGTCGTCGCGACGTCGGAAGTGTCTGTGTCGTTGACGGTGGACGACGCTTCGCGACTCGATTCGATCGTTTCCGACCTCCGATCGCTGGGAGACGTGGCCATCGAGCGCAATCGCGGCATCGTCGCGGTAGTCGGCGGTGCGATCGCCGAGGGCGGGCACGCGATGGCGCGCGCGCTCGACGCGATCGGCGACGTGCGCGTGCACATGCTGTCGCTCAGCGCGAGCCGGATCAACCTGACGATGGTCGTCGACGACGAGCAGGTGACGCCCGCCATGCAGCGCCTGCACGCGGCGTTCTTTGAAACGGCGGAGACGGCGGAGACGGCCAGGGGGGCGGCGTGACGCGCAAGCTTGCTGTCGTCGGCATGGGAAAAATGGGGCGCGCCATCGCCGAGCTCGCGCCGGACCGTGGTTGGTCCGTGGTCGCGACGCTCGGTGACGGCGACATGAAGACGCCGAGTCGCGCCGTTCTTGGCGGGGCGGACGTCGCCGTCGAGTTCTCCGTGCCGGCCGCGGCGCCCGCGAACATTCGGACGCTCGTCGAATTCGGCTGCCCGGTCGTGGTCGGCACGACCGGATGGTACGACGGATTCGAAGAAGTGCGCCGACTAGTGGAGGAGCGGCACGGTGCTCTTCTCACCGCCGCGAATTTTTCGCTCGGCGTGAACGCCTTCGAGCAGATCGTCGCCGAAGCTGCTCGCGCGCTCCGCGCGGCAACCGGGTTCGACGTACACGAGATCGAGACGCATCACGCCGCGAAGAAGGACGCGCCTTCGGGAACCGCGCAGACGCTCGCGGCCGCCGCCGGACGAGCTTGGGGGCAGGCGATCCCGATTACGAGCGTGCGGACGGGGTCCGTGCCCGGCATACACGAGTTCATTTTCGACGCGCCGTTCGAGCAGATTCGGTTGACGCACACAGCCCGCGACCGCCGCGTGTTCGCCGAAGGCGCGCTCCTTGCCGCCGGCTGGCTCATCGGGAAGCAGGGCGTGTTCACCATGCGCGACGTGCTCGCGAGCGCGAAAGCGGCGACGGAGGACTCTCAATGACAGCGGACAGAGCACGACTGACGGGTTGCGGCACCGCGCTGGTGACTCCGTTCAACGACGACGCGACAGTCGACGAGGACGCGCTGCGCGCGCTCGTGGATTGGCAGATCGCCGAGGGCATTCACTTTCTCGTGCCGTGCGGAAGCACGGGCGAAGCGGCGACCATGACGATCGACGAGCACTGCCGTGTGGTCGAGATCGTCGCGCGACAGGCGAACGGCCGGGTGCCGATCGTCGCCGGCGCGGCGAGCAACGACACGCAGAAAGCGATCGAGCTGTCCAAACGAGTCGCGGACCGCGGCGCGACGCACCTGCTGCACACGTCGCCGTGGTACAACAAGCCGCCTCAGCGGGGCATCGTCGCGCACTATGCGGCGATCGCCGCGGCGGTCGACATGCCGATCGTCGTCTACAACGTTCCGGGCCGCACGGCGAGCAACATCGAGGCGAAAACGACCCTCGAGCTGGCGCGGATTCCCGGCGTCGTCGCCACGAAAGAGGCGTCGGGGCAGCTGTCGCAGATAGCCGACGTCATTCGCGGGCGCGGCTCGGAGTTCTCCGTCCTCTCCGGCGACGACGAGCTCACGCTTCCCGTCATGGCGCTCGGCGGCGACGGCATCGTGTCCGTGGTGTCGAACGCGACGCCGAAGCTCATGTCGGAGCTGTGCAACCGGATGATGGCCGGCGACTACGCCGGCGCTCGCAAGATTCACATGACCCTTCTTCCGTGGATGCGAGCGGCATTCGTCGAATCGAATCCGATTCCGGTGAAGGCGGCGCTCGCGTGCATGGGGAAGCTCAAGAACGTGCTGCGGTCGCCGCTCGTGCCGCTTTCCGAAGCACACGGTGAAACGGTACGCGCGGCGTTGTCGGCCGCCGGAGCCGAGCTGGCATCGTGAAGGACCTCCAGGCGCTGCAGGACGACATCGAGACACTCGCCGCGACGGCCGAGGGCACCGCGCTGCCGACGAGTGCGGGCGACGCGATCGAGTCGCTTCTCGCGGCGCTGGAAGCCGGCACTGTGCGCTCGGCCACCAAGGGCGAGGATAACGCGTGGCGGGCAAACGCGTGGGTCAAACGAGGGATCCTGCTCGGGTTTCGATACGGGCGGCTCAAGGCATACGACGGCGAACTGTCGTTCGTCGACAAGGACACATATCCGATTCGCCGTTTCGACGTGGAGCAGAACGTGCGCGTCGTGCCGGGCGGTTCGTCGATCCGCCGTGGCGCGTACGTCGCGCCAGGGGTCGTGTGCATGCCGCCGATGTACGTGAACGTCGGCGCGTACGTCGACACCGGCACGATGGTGGATTCGCACGCGTTGATCGGGTCGTGCGCCCAAATCGGCAAGCGCGTCCACGTAAGCGCCGCGGCGCAGATCGGCGGCGTGCTCGAGCCGGTGAACGCCGCGCCGGTCGTGATCGAAGACGACGTGCTCGTCGGCGGAAATTGCGGCGTCTACGAGGGGACCATCGTGCGATCGCGCGCGGTGCTCGCCGCGGGCGTCGTGCTCACTCGAGGTACTCCTGTCTTCGACCTCGCCAGGGAGACCGTATATCGCGGCAGCGCCGACAAGCCGCTGGAGATCCCCGAAGCTGCCGTCGTCGTTCCCGGCGCTCGAGCCGTGACGGGCGGGTGGGGCGCCGAGCATCGGCTGTCGCTCCAGGCACCGGTCATCGTGAAGTACCGAGACGAGAAGACTGATCTCGCGACAACACTCGAGGCGTGGCTGCGATGAACGTCTCAGGCATGCTGCGCGTTCCGGGGGACAAGTCGATCTCGCACCGCGCGCTCATCTTGAGCGCGTTGGCGAAGGGCGAATCGCGCGTGACGGGAATCCTCGAGTCGGCCGACGTCCACTCGACGGCCGGCGTGCTGCGCGCGCTCGGCGCGAAGATCCCAGAGCTGTCGCCGGATTTCGTGATCACAGGGCGGGGGGTTGGTTCGCTTTCAACACCGTCGTCGCCGCTCGACTGCGGTAACAGCGGAACGACGACGCGCCTCATGGCCGGCGTCGTGGCGGGGCGACCGATCGAGGCCACGTTCATGGGCGACGCAAGCCTCAGCCGGCGTCCGATGGGACGCGTCGCCCGGCCGCTCGAGGCGATGGGAGCGCGTATCCGTCTGCCGGACAGCGGCGGCTTGCCGATGACGATCTGGGGCAGCGACCTGCACGACGTGATCTGGCAGAGCGAGGTCGCCAGCGCGCAGGTCAAGAGCGCGATCCTCCTCGCCGCTCTCGCCGCCGGAGTTGGCGCCGAGGTGATCGAGCCCCAGGCGACGCGCGACCACACCGAGCGAATGCTCATCGCCCGCGGCGCGCCGGTCGTCATTCACGACACAGGCGTGCGGATCGACGAGCTCGCCTACGTTGAACCGCTCGACGTCGTGGTGCCGGGCGATCCCTCCTCGGCGGCGTTCTTCGCCGGGTTGGCGGCGATCTCGGACGGTGGCTCGCTCCGTCTCGAGAACGTGTGCGTCAACGAAACGCGCATCGGATTCCTCGAGCAGCTCGAGCTCATGGGCGCGGTCGTGACGCAGGTGGATGCGCGCCTCGAGGGTGGCGAGCCTGTCGCCGACGTCATCGTGGCGCCCGGCGTGCTTCGCCCAGCGACGATCACCCGGCCGAACGTCCCTGCGATGGTGGACGAATTACCGTTGCTCGCGTGTCTCGCGACGCGCGCGGCGGGCGAGACGACGATCACCGGCGCGAACGAGCTGCGCGTGAAGGAGAGCGACCGGATCGCCGCGGTCGTCGCGAATTTGCGCGCGATCGGCGCCGACGCCGAAGAACTTCCGGACGGGATGAAGATTCGCGGCCCGTCGCCGGCCTTGCGCGGGAGAATCACGACGCACGGCGACCACCGGCTTGCGATGGCCTTCGGTATCCTTGGTGCCGCGGCGGGAAACTCGATCGAGATCGACGACCGCGATTGCGTCATCGTGTCCTATCCGAACTTCTGGAACGACCTCGCGAGCGTCACGCGATGACCGACGGACCGGTTCCGTTCGTCATTGCCATCGACGGTCCGGCCGCGTCCGGCAAGTCGTCGACGGCGCAGTGGGTCGCGCGCCGGCTCGGCTATCGCCACGTCGATTCCGGCGCTCTGTATCGGGCGGCGACCGCGGCGCGGCTCGCCGGTCCGGGCGAGCCGGCAAACTGGACCGAGGACGACGTCCTGCTCGCCGCCCGCGCCGTCGAGTTCGCGCCGTTGGGTGAGACCTTCGCCGTTGTCATCGCGGGAACGCCGGCCGACGATCGGCTGCGAGATGCCCACGTGACGCAGAACGTGTCGCGGGTGGCTCAAATGCAGCGGGTGCGAGAGTGGGTGAACGAGCTCGTCCGTCGGACGGCGACGGGTCACAACGTCGTGGTCGACGGCAGGGACATGGGGACCGTGGTCTTCCCGAACGCCGACCTGAAGATCTTTCTGGTCGCCGACCCGTGGGAGCGCGCGCGCCGGCGACTCGTGCAGCGGCTCGGCCACGGCCCAAGCGATGAGGAGATCGCCGCCGAGACCCACCGGATCGCGCAGCGCGACGCGCTCGATGCGACGCAGTCGGTCCGGGCCGCGGACGCCGTGCTCATCGATACGACCTATTTGACGCAGGAAGATCAGGTCGATCGGATCGTCGCGCTGGCCCACGCTGCCGTCCAGCGCCGAGCCCGGCCGACGCCTCCAACCTCTCTCGGAAGTGTGAGCTAAGTCGCTGATCGAGGCCAGCTTCTGGCGTTGACGTGAGACGGTTGGGAGAGTATCATTTCTGGTTCGCGGCTTCCGCCTCGGCGGTCGCGCGATGACCCGTCCGTGTCATCGATACATTCGTCCACCCCAACCTCGTCGCGGCGAGCGAACAATCCGCGGACGTCTCAGGAGACCACGCTTTCCGTATGCCCGAGATCGAAACCCGTAACCCTAGCGCCGGCCGTGCCGGCTCCTCTGTGACCGACCGTGAAAAACGGGACGCGCAGCGCGCGCAACTGCGCCCGCTCGTCAACCGCCGTCCCGAGCTGTACGACGAAGACGAATACTCGTCGTCCGAATACGAGAAAATGATGGAGCTCTACAACGGTACGCTCGCGTCGATCGACGAGGGCGAGATCGTGAAGAGCAAAGTGCTCGAGATTCGCGACAACATGGTCGTCCTCGACATCGGCTTCAAATCCGAAGGCAGCGTTCCGCTCGAAGAATTCAAGGACCACCCGGACCTCAAGCCAGGCGACGAAGTCGAAGTGCTCCTCGAGCACCTCGAGGACCAGGAAGGCTCGGTCGTCCTTTCGAAGAAGAAAGCGGACTTCATGCGGGTGTGGGAGAAGATCCGCATCGCCTACGAGACCGATCAGCCAGTGGAAGGCACGCTGGTCAAGAAGATCAAGGGCGGCGTGGTCGTCGACCTCATGGGCGTCGACGCGTTCCTCCCGGGATCGCAGATCGCGCTCCGCCGCGTTCCGAACATCGACGAGCTGCTCGGCCAGAAGTTCGAGTTCAAGATCATCAAGCTCAACAAGCGACGAAGAAACATTGTCGTTTCCCGCCGTGTGATCCTCGAGAACGAGAGAGCGGGCAAGCGCGAGAAGCTGATGAAGGAGCTCGAGAAGGACCAGGTGCGCAAAGGCATCGTCAAGAACATCACCGACTTCGGTGCGTTCATCGACCTCGGTGGCGTCGACGGCCTGCTCCACATCACCGACATGTCGTGGGGCCGCATTTCGCATCCGTCGGAGATGGTGGCGATCGGCGCCGAGCTCGAAGTCAAAGTCCTGGACATCGACTGGACGCGCGAGCGCATCAGCCTCGGACTCAAGCAGCTCCAGAGCTATCCGTGGAAGGACGTCGCCGAGAAGTATCCGGTCGGCACGCGCGTCGCGGGGAAGGTCGTCAGCATCACGAACTACGGCGCCTTTATCGAGCTGGAGCCCGGAATCGAAGGTCTCGTGCACATCAGCGAGATGAGCTGGACGCGCAACGTCCGGCATCCGTCCAAGCTTGTTTCGATCGGCGAGTCGATCGAAGCGGTCGTGCTCAAGGTCGATCCGAACGAAGAGAAGATCTCGCTCGGCATGAAGCAGACCGAGCAGGATCCGTGGATGGTGCTCCCGTACAAATACCCCGTTGGGACGCGGATCTCGGGCAAAGTCCGCAACCTCACGAGCTTCGGCGCTTTCGTGGAAATCGAGCCGGGCATCGACGGCCTGATTCACATCTCCGACATGAGCTGGACCAAGCGCGTGCAGCATCCGTCGGAAGTCGTGAAGAAGGGCGACACCGTCGACGTCGTGATCCTGAACATCGATTCCGAGAATAAGCGCATCAGCCTTGGCCTCAAGCAGGCTGAGGAAGATCCGTGGCTCAAGATCGGTGAGACGTATCCGGTCGGCACCGAGCTCGGTGGCACCGTCGTCCGCCTGATGGACAAGGGCGTCGTCGTCGACATCGGCAACGACATCGAGGGCTTCGTTCCACTCTCGCAGCTGACAACGACGGGCAAGACAGTGAACAGCCCGACGGACGTCGTCTACGAGACGATGAAGCTCGAGCTCCGCGTGTTGGAGGTCGATCCGATCCATCGCCGCATCGTTCTCGCGGTGACGAACATTCCGGAGGACCAGCCGCCGCGCCCCGAGACCCCGTCGAAGATCATCCCGATGGAGTCCGAGCACGACATGGGTTATCCGCCCGTTGACCTCTCGTCGGTTGTCGACGAGTAGACTCGTGCGCTGTTCCTCGTTTGAATTCAAAGCGCCTCGGCCTTTCGGTCGAGGCGCTTTGACTTGAGGGTGCAGGTGGAGGGGGGAGGTCAGTTGTACGACCGAGTCTGGGATCGAATCGGGGATGTGGCGCGACTCGCCCCGACGCCGCACAACACTCAGCCGTTTCGCATCGTCCCGCACGGACCGCGGAATGCGGACCTTGTCGTCGTCCGGGATCGGCTGCTGCCGCGCGAGGATCACGGCAACCTCTACATGGCCGCCGCGTTCGGCATCTTCGCGACGGCGATGGAGCACGCCGCGCGCTACGTGGGGCGCGACGTCGCGATCGACGTCGTCCCGCTCATAGACGTCGCCAACCTGCACACGGGCCCCCGTCGCGTGGTCGTCGGCCGGGCGACGCTCGGAGAACCGGGTCCCCTGGGTCCGGCGGAGACGCGCTGGACGATGCAAATCGAGCCGCGTGACGGGATCCGGGCGCTGCTCGAGACTCGCCGCACGTCGCGCTTGCCCTTTCACGACAAGCCGGTGCTCGGCGCGAGCATCGGGGCCCTCGCCCACGTCGCCGGCGTTTACGGCCATCGATTTCTTTCGTTCGACGACCCAAGTCTCGTGCGACGCGTGCTCCGGCTCAACGCCGACGCGGTGATCGACAACCTGCAGCTCGGCGACGAACGGAGGGAGATCCGCGGCTGGTACCGGTACGGCGAAACTCCGCCCGACGGCGACGGCCTGTGGGAGCAGCCGATGAACCAGCCGGCGTGGGAGCTGCGTTCGGCGTTCGCCACGCCCTGGTTGTACATGCTCCCAGGATTCCGCCAATTCGCGCGCGAACGCTACCTTCGCACCCAGCGCGGCACACGGCAGATCGGGCTCCTGTGCGGTCCATTCAGCGAGTGGCCCGATCTCGTCCACGCCGGACGCCTGCTGATGGCGTTCTGGCTCGAGATGGCCGCGCACGACGTCTACATGCAGCCCATGGGGTCGATGCTGACCAACGCGAAGTACGCCGACACCATCGCGCGGCAATTCGATGTCGACGACTGCTGGCTCGTCTTTCGCTTCGGCTACAGCGACGTGCCGCCCCGCGCGCCGCGCCTGCGGAGCATCGTCGAGCGTGAATAAGACGTTCGATCCGATCGCCGGCCGCGCACTGAGCCGTCTTGGCGACGTCGCACTGTCGTCGTGGGGCGCGTATCGCGCGCTGTTCGCGCCGATATTCTCCACGACCACGCGCAACTGGATCGCGCGCACGCGCGCGTCGGCCGCGTTCTTCAATGCGCGCCGCTCGGTGCCGGCCTATCAGGAGTTTCTGCGCGAGCATGGTGCGTTCGACGTCGAACGATTCGAGGACGTGCCGCCGATGGACAAGGCGGGTTACATCAAGCGGTGGCCGCTCGAGCGGCTCTGCCAGGGCGGACGGCTTCCGTTGCACGGCGCGGTGATCGACGAGTCTTCCGGTTCGAGCGGTCAAGCGAGCAATTGGGTGCGCGGCCCGAGCGAACGCGCGGCCGCAAGACGGCTGCTGCAATTCGCCACGCGAGCGGCGTTCGGCGACGAGCCGTTCGTGCTCCTCAACGCGTTCGCGCTCGGCCCCTGGGCGACGGGGATGAACGTGTCGATGTCGCTCGTCGACCTGTGCGTGCTCAAGTCGATCGGCCCCGACGCCGCGAAGGTGATCGGCACGCTCCAACTGCTCGGCCCCAAGTACAAATACGTGATCACCGGCTACCCGCCGTTCCTGAAGGGATTGGTCGACACCGCCGACATCGACTGGTCGGCGTACGACGTGTGCGCGGTGGTCGGCGGGGAGGGGATGTCGCAGCCGCTGCGCGCCGCGCTGAACAGGTGCTTTCGCAAGACAATCTCGAGCTTCGGCGCGTCGGACTTGGAGATCAACATCGCCGTCGAGACCGATTTCACGATCGCGCTGCGCGACGCTCTCGCGTCGAACCCGTCGCTGTCCGAAGCGTTGTACGGCCGCGAGCCGTTGCCGATGATCTTCCAGTACGACCCGCTCAACTACTACGTCGAGAGCGACGCCGACCGGAATCTTCTCGTCACGATCAATCGGCTGGAGAACGTGTCGCCGCGAATCCGATACAACATCCGCGATCGGGGGGTCGTGCTGCCGGTGCGCGACGTCGTCGCCGCCGCGGGTCGTCTCGGCGTGGATCTGCCCGCCCCGTTGGTCGATCTGCCGCTCCTGTTTCACTGGGGACGCCAGGACAACGCCGTGGGATTCTACGGTTGCAAGATCACACCGGAGGACATTCAGCACGTCATCCTGCGGGTCGGCGCGCTCGGACAACGCGTGACCAACTTCGCGCTGCACCCGTACGAGGACGCCGACGCGAACAAGCGGGTCGAGATCTGGTTCGAGCTCGCGGCCGACGCGGAGCTCCCGGACGCCGCGGGCCTGAAGGATTCGGTGCTGACCGAGCTGGCCGCCGTAAACCAGGATTTCCGCGAGTCGATCAAGATGGTTTCCGCCGAGCGGCGACCCGCGGTGAAAGTGTTTCATCAGGGGCAGAGCCCGATTCCGTCACAGGACATTCGGCTCAAGCGGCAATACATCCTGTAGGCCAGACTGTAGAGCACGCCGCAACGTGATCCAGGCGCTTGCATCCGCCGTGCACCGAACCCAACTATCAGGTCCTCATTCGACACCGATGATTCTCGTTCGTGTACTCGCGGTTCTTGCGCTGGTCCCGTATCTAGCTGGGGGTCAAACCGGCCACGTCGAGGGTCGCGTCGTCGACAAGTTGGCCGGAGTGGCGCTCCCCTATTCCGGCGTCTCGATCGTGGGGCAGTCAGCCGACCGCTTCACGAGCGACAGCGGTGCCTTCCAGCTCGAGGCCGCCCCGGGGACGATTCACTTGCGCATCCGCCATGTAGGATTCACGCCGGTCGACACTCAGCTCGTCGTCCGCGCCAACGATACGACGCAGGTGAGAATCGAGCTCGCGCGCATTCCCGTGACGCTCGCCGCGATGCGAGTCACCGACGTGCCCTGCCGGTTGCCCGGCGCGCCGACCGCCGGCGGCGACGCGCTGCCGCAGGTTTTCGAGCAATTGCAACTGAACGCCGAGCAATTCCGACTCGTCAGCTCGCAGTATCCGTTCAACTCGGTCGTCGAACGACGGTTCAGCCGTTTCGTCGAGGAACCGAAGGCCACTCAGAAATCCGAAGCCGCGCCTGCGCTCGCCGACACGGTGGAGGTCGTGACCAACAGCGACTCCATCAACGTGCCGAGTGAGCAGCGGTGGCACTACAAGCCGGGTGACATCATCGTGAGGTCCGGTGTATCGGCCCTCGGCGTTCGCTACGCCGTGATGATACCGACGCTCGCCGTGTTCGCCGACGCCGAGTTCGTTAAGCACCACTGTTTTCACGACGCCGGCGAGGCAACCGTCGACGGCCAGACCTTCCGCCGCGTCGACTTCAGGGCGGCCGAGGACATTAGCGATCCGGACATCGACGGCACGATGTACCTCGACCCCGCGACCTACGTGATCCGGCGCTCCGTGATCTCGTTGTCGAAGAGGTCGCGGTACACCAGCTCGTTCGATTCCGTGATCGTCGAGACGACGTTCGACGAATTGGTGAGCGGCGTTCCCGTGATCACCCGGACAACCGGGCGCAACATGCTGACGTCCGACGCGAGTCGGCCGAGCCGTAGAAGTCCGCTCCCGAGCGGCTCGCGCGTCATCAGCGACGCCGAGCTGCAGAGTGTTCGGGAGATCCGTTTCGTCCGCGACGCCCCCGGTGCGAGCGACGCCTCAGCGCCGAACCCGCGCGGGCCGCGAACGGTGCGGCTCGACGGTCCGAGCGGGCACCATCGAGTGATCGGCGTGTTCGACGGCCAATCCGGGGATCCCGTCGTCGGCGCCGCCGTGCGTGATTCGGCCAGCGGGCGCTCCGCCATCACAACGGCGACCGGAACCGTGAGCTTGGGCTTCGTGCCGCGATCGAGTGCCGTCATCCAGATCGAACACGCCGGCTACGAGCGGGCGTCGACGCCTGTGTCGCTCACGCTCACCGATACGCTGCCGGTCACGATCGTTCTGCGCCGATCTCGCGCGCCGCGCTAATCCCGGGCCGGCAACGTCCCGCAAGTCTAGAATGCCGCGTCGGGCGGTCGTAGCTTTTTCCGCCTATGACCATGCGAGACAAGCTCGAGCTTCTCGAGCGCCGAGCGGCCGAGTCGGAGCAGGGGGGCGGTGAGCGCCGCGTCCAGGCTCAGCACGCGAAGGGCAAGCTGTCGGCACGCGAGCGGCTCGACCTGCTGCTGGACGAGGGCAGCTTCGTGGAGTTCGATCGCTTCGTCGTCCACCGGTCGAGCGATTTTGGGTTGCAGGATGAGAAGTACTACGGCGACGGCGTGGTCACGGGGTATGGCCGCATCGACGGCCGCTTGGTCTACGTCTTCTCGCAGGACTTCACCGTCTTCGGCGGGTCGCTCTCCGAGGCGTTCGCCGAGAAGATCTGCAAAGTCATGGATCTCGCGGTGCGCAACGGCGCGCCGGTGATCGGTCTCAACGACTCCGGCGGTGCGCGCATCCAGGAGGGAGTCGTTTCGCTGGGCGGCTACGCGGAGATCTTTCTCCGCAACACGCTCGCGTCGGGGGTCGTTCCACAGATTTCGGCGGTGCTCGGTCCGTGCGCGGGGGGCGCGGTTTATTCGCCCGCGATCACCGACTTCATCTACATGACGCGCGGCACGTCGTACATGTTCGTCACGGGCCCGAACGTCGTGAAGACCGTGACGCACGAAGACGTGACGATGGAGCGCCTCGGCGGTGCCGACACCCACGCCGCTACGTCGGGCATCGCGCACTTCGTGCACGAGTCGGAGCCCGCGTGTCTGGCCGCGATCCGCGAGCTGTTCGCGTTCATTCCGCAGAACAACATCGAAGAGCCGCCGCGAGGAAAGGGGACCGATCCGCGCGACCGGCGAGACGAAGGGCTTCTCGACGTCGTGCCGGACCATCCGAACAAGCCGTACGACATGCACGACGTCATCAAACGCGTCGTGGACGACGGCCGTTTCTACGAGGTGCAGCGCGAATACGCGCAGAACATCCTCTGCGGTTTCGCGCACCTCGGCGGAACGAGCATCGGCATCGTCGCCAACCAGCCGGCGGTGCTGGCGGGTGTGCTGGACATCAGTGCGTCGCTCAAGGCGGCGCGGTTCATTCGCTTCTGCGACGCCTTCAACATCCCGATCGTGACGTTCGAAGACGTACCCGGCTTCCTTCCCGGAACGGCGCAGGAGCACGGCGGCATCATCAAGCACGGCGCCAAGCTGCTCTACGCGTATTGTGAAGCCACCGTACCCAAACTCACGGTGATCACCCGCAAAGCGTACGGCGGGGCGTACGACGTCATGTCATCCAAGCACATTCGCGGCGACTACAACGTCGCCTGGCCCACGGCCGAGATCGCGGTGATGGGTCCCAAGGGTGCGGTGGAGATTCTCTTCCGTAAAGAGATCAACGACAGCTCCGACCCTTCCAAGGCGACGGACGCGAAGGTGGCCGAATACACCGAGAAGTTCGCCAATCCGTACGTCGCCGCGGGGCGCGGGTACGTGGACGACATCATCGATCCGCGCGACACCCGTCCGCGGCTCATCGGGGCGCTCGAGACGCTGCGCGCCAAGCGCGACCGCAATCCGCCGAAGAAGCACGGCAACATTCCGCTGTGAGCTTTTCCAAGGTTCTCGTCGCCAACCGGGGCGAGATCGCGCTGCGCATCGTCCGCGCGTGTCGTGAGATGGGAATCGGATCGGTGGCCGTGTACAGCGATGCCGACGCCCGCGCGCCGCACGTCCGCGAGGCCGATGAGGCGGTCAACATCGGGGCGCCGCCCTCGAGCGAGAGCTACCTGCGTGGCGACAAGATCATCGAAGCCGCGCACCGCACCGGCGCCCAGGCCATTCATCCCGGGTACGGATTTCTCTCCGAGCGCGAGTGGTTCGCGCGCGCCGTGCGCGATGCCGGGCTGTCGTTCATTGGGCCGCCGGCGGAAGCGATCGCCGCGATGGGGAGCAAGACCGCCGCGCGGCAGCTCGCGATCGGCGCAAAGGTGCCGGTGGTTCCGGGCACGACGCAGGCGCTCGCCGACGCCGCCGAAGCACGAACGATCGCCGACGAGTTCGGGTATCCGGTCCTGCTCAAGGCGGCGGCGGGCGGCGGCGGAAAGGGAATGCGCGTCGTCCGAAGCGCCGCGGAATTGGAGAGCTCGCTCGACTCGGCACGGCGCGAGGCCAAGAACGCTTTTGGCGACGACGCGGTCTACGTCGAGAAGTACATCGTCGGCCCACGACACGTCGAGATCCAAGTGCTCGGCGACCAACACGGCACGATGCTCTCGCTCAACGAGCGCGAGTGCTCGGTGCAGCGCCGCCACCAGAAGATGATCGAGGAGGCGCCGAGCGTCGCGGTGAATCCGGAGCTGCGGCGGGCGATGGGAGAGACGGCGGTGCGCGCCGCGCGAGCGGCGGGCTACGTCAACGCGGGCACGTGCGAGTTCCTCCTCGACCGCGACGGAAAGTTCTACTTCCTCGAGATGAACACGCGCCTCCAGGTCGAGCATCCCGTCACGGAGCTGGTGACGGGGATCGACCTCGTGCAATGGCAGATCCGCATCGCGGCCGGAGAGCGCCTTCCGTTCAAACAAGAAGACATCGTTCCGCGCGGTTGGGCGATCGAGTGTCGCATCACGAGCGAAGACCCGGCGAACGGATTTCTCCCGTCGACCGGCCGAATCAGCTATCTGCACGTGCCGGGTGGTCCGGGCGTGCGTTGGGACGGAGGCATCGAATCGGGGAGCGAGATCGGACTCTTCTACGACCCGATGCTCGCGAAGCTGATCGTGCACGCGCCGACCCGAGACGCGGCGGTCGCCCGCATGCACCGCGCGCTTCTCGAGCTCACGATCGAAGGCGTCGAGAGCTCGCGGGATTTTCACCTGCGTGTAATGGAGGACGCCGAGTTCAAAGCCGGCGCGATCGAGATCCAGTGGCTGGAGCGGCGACTGGACTCCATCGTGCGCGCCCCGGCGCCCCCCGCGACGGCCAGGGCGGCCGCGCTGGTCGGCGCGCTGATCGCCGATCGCGACCGGCGCGCGCTCCGGCAGACGCCGTCGGCCGGCACGGCGCGCACCGACACCTCACGCCGCGACGAGTGGGCACAGGCCGCTCGCCTCGAGGGGCTGCGGTGACGCTGGCCGAGTTGGACATCGACTCGATCGCCGGCGGCGGAGACGGCGTCGGACGCTCGAACGGCGTCGTCGTGTTCGTGCCGCGCGCGGCGCCGGGGGATCGCATTCGCGCGAACATCGACGTGCAACGTCGTTTCGCACGCGGCGAGATCGACGTTCTCCTACGTGCGTCGCCCGACCGTGTGACGCCGGAGTGCGCGCATTACACTGCCGACAAGTGCGGCGGCTGCCAGCTCCAGCACGTGAACTACGACGCTCAATTGGACGCGAAGCGCCGCATCATACGCGATTCGTTGGCGCGCATCGGCAAGCGCACCGTCGATCTCCCGGCGATCGAACCGAGCCCGCGGCGGTGGCGCTATCGCCGAAAGCTGACGCTCACCATGCGACGCGTCGGGGAGGGGGGAACCGGCGACGATTGGACGATCGGATTGCGTCCGTACGACGACCCCGACCGGATCTTCACGCTGAAGGACTGCCCGATAACGGATGAGCGCGTGCTGTCGGTGTGGAAGGACGTCGTCGCGGCGCGCCGTTTGTTGCCCGACGCCGACGAGCTTCGCGGCGCCGTGCAGCTCACCGACGACGGTGAAGAGATTTCGGTCGTAGTACGCGGCGGGCATGCGTGGCCGCGCCGAACGGAGTTCTTCGAGGCCATACCGGCCGCGACGACGCTCTGGTGGCAGCCGACGCACCGCGCGCGCAACCTCGTAGCGTCGCGCGGAACGGGGGGAGAAGGCGGCCGCGACGCCGGCGCATCGTTCGCCCAGGTGAACACCGAGGTCGGAGTCGCGCTTCACGAGTACGTGCTGCACCTCGCGCGAACGTACCGCCCTACGAGTGTCCTCGATGCGTACGCCGGCGCCGGCGCCACCGCGCTCCCCTTGGCCAGGAACGGAGCGCTCGTTGTCGCCATCGAGGCCGATCGCGACGCCGCCGCCGTCTGCGGTGAGAGCCTGGCTCCGTTCGCCGGCTCGCGTTCGATCGCGGCGCGGGTAGAGGATGTCATCGATCAGGCACTTCCAGCCGACGTCGTTCTGCTCAATCCGCCGCGCGTCGGCGTCCACGAGCGGGTCACCACCTCGATTGCCGCCGCGTCGCCCGCGCTGCGCGCCGTGATCTACGTCAGCTGCGACGCCGCCACGCTCGCCCGCGACGTCGCTCGTCTCCCGGGGTTTCGCATCGCGTCGCTGCGCGCCTTCGACATGTTCCCGCAAACCGCGCACGTCGAGACGGTCTGCGAGCTCGTGCCGGCCCCGGATGGGGCGACCGCGTGAAGTACTACGTCAGCGTCAACGGCGAGGACCACGAAGTCACGCTCGACGAGCACGGCGTGCAGGTCGACGGAGAACGCGTGTCGGCGGCGGTCGAGTCGATCGACGGCACTCCGGTTCGCATGGTCACGATCGGCGACGAAGTCCACCGCGTCGTTGTGCGACCGCGGGGCGGGACGCGCGGTGCGTACACGTTGTGGCTCGACGGCTATCGTTTCGAGGTCGAGGCGCTCGACGAGCGAGGTCGCGCGATTCGCGAGCTTTCCGGCAAGAGCGCGGGGCCGTCCGGCCCGGCGCCGCTCGTCGCGCCGATGCCCGGGCTCATCGTTCGCGTCAACGCGCAACCGGGTGACGAGGTGCAGGCGGGACAGGGATTGGTGGTGATGGAGGCGATGAAGATGGAGAACGAGCTGCGGGCGCCGGCCGCGGGTCGCGTGCGCGCGATCCTCGCCGCGCCGGGAACGGCGGTGGAGAAGGGCGCGGTGCTCATCGAGCTGGAATGAAGGTCACGCCATCGCGGAGGATCGACATGCGCTGTTCGATCGTGGGCTTGATGCTGATCGGGTTCGGAGTCCGGAGTGCGGAGACGCAAGCGCCGCCGGCAACGGACATCTTCATCGCGCCGCTGTCGATCACGTCGACGGACGGCCGTCCGGTGATCGGCAAGCCGGTCAACGTCACCAACCGCCCCGGCTACGACAACCAGCCCGCGTTCACACCGGACAGCAAGGGCATGCTCTTCACCTCGATCCACGAGGACGGCCAGTCGGACATTTATCGCTACGACCTCGGAGCGAAGACCATCGCCCGGGTCACCTCCACACCCGAGAGCGAATATTCGGCGACGATCATGCCGGGCGGGCAGCGCTTCTCCGTGATTCGCGTCGAGCGCGATTCGGCGCAGCGGCTGTGGAGCTTCGCGATGGACGGCTCCGACCCGCAGTTGCTCGTACCGACGGTGAAGCCGGTCGGTTACCACGCGTGGATCGATCCCGACAACCTCGCGCTGTTCGTTCTCGGCAACCCGAACGCGCTCGTGCACTACGATCTTCGCTCGGGACACGCCGATACGCTCGCCCGGAACATCGGGCGGTCGCTCGCGCCGACGATCGGCGGCGGCGGATTCTCGTTCACGGCGCATGACTCGGGGACAGCCGGCGTCGTGAAGCTCAAGACGATGTCGTGGCCCTACCAGACGATCGGTGACCTGGTGGCACTCCCGCGCGGCTCCGAGGACGTCGTTTGGTTGGCCCGTGATCTCGTCCTCTCATCGACGGGGTCGAAGCTCGTGTCGTGGAAGCCGGGAACCACCGATTGGCAGGACGCGGTCGACCTCGCCCCGGCGGGGCTGTCGCGAATCTCCCGCCTCGCCGTCAGTCAGGACGGCAAGTGGCTGGCGATCGTCGCCGTTCCCGTGCCCTGAGGCTCAGCCCTTGGCGCGTATCGGCTGCGCCGGGTGCGTCTCCGCGTGATGCTTGATCGTCTTGCCCTCGGCGAGGAACACCGCGTCCTCGCCGATGTTCGTCGCCAGGTCCGCGACGCGCTCGAGGTTCCGGCTCACCAGTAGCAGCTCGAGCGACGGTGTGATCGTGCGCGCGTCTTCCATCATGTGCGTCACGAGGATGCGGAACACGGAGTTGTGCATCGCGTCCACTTCGTCGTCGGCGCGGCAGACGTCGCGGCCGAGCGCGCCGTCGGCGCGCACGAACGCGGTCAACGCGTCGCGCAGCATCTGACGCGCGCGACGCGACATCTCGGCGATCTCCGGATCGGGCGTGATGAGCGTGCTGTTGGAGGCGAGTCGCAGCGCGCTCTGCGCGATGTTCACCGCGTGGTCGCCGACGCGCTCGAGGTCGTTGGCGACCTTGATCGACGCGATGATGAAGCGAAGGTCGCGCGCCATCGGCTGCTGCAGCGCGAGCAAGCCGATCGCCTGGTCCTCGATCTCCAGCTCGAGCGCGTCCACGTCGCGGTCGGTCGTCAGCACCGCGTCGGCGAGGCTGGCGTCGCGGCTCAGCAGCGCGTCGACCGAGAGGTCGAGCAGCGAGGTCGCGAGATCCGACATGTCGAGCAGACGCTGCTTCAGCTGCGCCAACTGGTCGTGAAAATGGCGGAAGCCGGTCGCGTTTGGCTCTACCGTCGTGGTCATCCGAACCTCCCCGTGATGTACGCCTCGGTGCGCTCGTTCTTGCGGCTCGTGAACATCCGGTCGGTCGGGCCCGATTCGATGAGGCTGTCCGAGGTAGAAGAAGGCGGTCACGTCGGAGACGCGGGCCGCCTGTTGCAAGTTGTGCGTGACGATGACGATCGTCAGATCGCGGCGCAGTTCATACACCAGCTCCTCGACACTTCTGCGTGGCGATCGGGTCCAGCGCGCTCGCCGGCTCGTCGAGGAGAAGCACGTCGGGTTCGTTCGCCAGCGCTCGCGCGATGCAGAGTCGCTGCTGTTGGCCGCCCGACAGCGCGAGCGCGCTGTCGCGAAGACGTGTCCTTCACCTCTTCCCAGAGCGCGGCGCGGCGCAGCGCCGATTCGACGATCGCGTCGAGCTCCGAGCGCTTGCTCATGCCGCTGATGCTCGGGCCGTACGCGACGTTGTCGTAGATCGATTTGGGAAATGGGTTCCAGCGCTGGAATACCATGCCCACGCGACGGCGCAGCGATACCGGATCCTTTTCCGACAATAGATGTCGATGCCGTCCACGCGAATGCTCCCCTCGTGCCGCACGCCGGGGAGCAGCGCGTTCATGCGATTGATCGAGCGGAGGAACGTCGACTTGCCGCACCCGGACGGCCCGATGAGGGCCGTGACGGTGCGCGGCTGCATCGATACGTTGATCCCGTAAAGCGCCTGCTTCTCGCCATACCAGAACGAGAACTGTTCTCGGCTTCGACCACAGCCGCGGTTCGCCGCGGTCGGTACCACGCTCGCGCGGTGGCTCGGCGCATGATCGCGCTCATCCGAACCGTCCGGTCACGTATGCCTCGGAACGCGGATCGCTCGGCGCGGTGAACATCGTGTTGGTCGCGGTGATACTCGACGAGCTCGCCGTTCAGCATGAACGCCGTTTCGTCCGAGATGCGCGCCGCCTGTTGCATGTTGTGCGTCACGATGATGATCGTCACGTCGGAGCGCAGCTCGTAGACGAGCTCTTCGACGCGCTGCGTGCTGATCGGATCGAGCGACGCCGTCGGCTCGTCGAGCAGGATCACCGTCGGCGACGTCGCGAGAGCGCGCGCGATGCAGAGGCGCTGCTGCTGGCCGCCCGACAGCGCGACCGCGCTCGCCGACGAGCCGGTCCTTCACCTCTTCCCAAAGCGCCGCGCGGCGCAGCGCCCGCTCGACGATGTCATCCGTCTCCCGCCGCGACGGTCGCTCCTCGCGCGGCAGCACTGCGAGTCCGGCGGCGACGTTTTCGCGGATCGACATCGTGGGGAATGGCGTCGGTCGCTGGAACACCATCCCGATGTGGCGTCTCACGCTGATCGCCGCTGAGACTCCGCGCCCGATAAATGTCTCGCCCCTCGAACCGCATTCGCCTTCGACGCGCGCCGCCGGCACCGTCTCGTGCATCCGGTTGATGCAGCGAAGCAGCGTGGACTTGCCGCAACCGGACGGCCCGATGATCGCGGTGACCTGTCCAGCTGCGACGCCGAACGACACGTCGCGCACGACGCGAGCCGCACCGAAGTAGGCGTCCAGGGATTCGCGGCTAGACCGGGGATGCATCCGCCCGAGGCTCACCCGGCGGGTGCGCCTCGGCCTGCGGCGCCGGCCCGCGAATGTCGGGTGCCGTCATTGCCGTATGAGTGGGCACGGTGCGCTCAATCGCCGCCGAGGCCGAACTCGCCGCCGCGTGGCGAACCGCGCCGTGAGGCTGATGATGAGGACGAGGCCGAGGAGGACGAGGGCGGCGGCCCAAGCTTGTGCGTGCCAGTCGTCATATGGGCTCAATCGCATAGGAGTAGATCTGACATGGGAAACGCCGCGATCGGTCTGAACGGCGAGAGCGACCAGAACTGGTTGCCGAACGCGGTGAAAAGAAGAGGCGCCGTTTCGCCGGCGATCGCGCGCGACGGCGACGAGCGCGCCGGTGACGATCCCTGGAAGGCGGTGCGCAGCACGACGCTGAGTGACGTCCGCCACTTCGTGTACCCGAGCGCCAGCGCCGCCTCGCGCATCGAGATCGGCAACGACGCGAATCATCTCCTCCGTCGTCGCGCGTCACGAGCGGAATCATCATCGCCGCGAGGGCGAGTGCCGCCGGCCAACGCCGAGATAATGCCCGAACGGCCGGACAAGCAGACCGCCAGGCGAAGATCCCGAGGACGATCGACGGCAATCCGTTGAGTACGTCCGACAGAAAACGCACGACGTTCGATAGCTGCTTCCCGCGCTGATCGGCGAGGTACATGCCGGCACCGATTCCGATCGGCAGTCCGATCGCAGAAGCGAGAAGGATCAGCAATCCCGTGCCCGCGATGGCGTTCGCCATGCCTCCGCCGACCTCGCCGATCGGCAACGGCAGCTTCGTGAAGAAGTCCCGATTCATCGATGCGCCGCCGATCTTGACGAGCTACCAGACGATCGCGATCAGCGGCAGGGTCGCGACGACAGCCGCGACGTAGGTCACGGTGACCATCACGAAGTTCGTGGCTCGTCGACGTCGCATCGTCCTCGCGGTGCTCGCTCCCAGAGCTTTCCGAAACGATCGTGTCGGGACCGGTGCCCGCGCGGGCGCGCTCTGTCCCTGCGTCGTGGGGCTCATTCCCCGCGCCCTTTGCCCGTTTGCCAGACCAGCCACCGGGCGATCGTGTTGACGATCATCGTGATGACGAACAGACCGGCACCGACCGCCATGAGGGCGGAGGTGTAGATCTGGCCGGTCGCCTCGCTGAACTCGTTCGCGATCAGCGACGCCATCGTCTGCCTGGCGCCAAGAACGACGAGGCAATCTCCGGGCCGATTTCCGATCACCAACGTCACCGCCATCGTCTCACCCAGCGCGCGTGCCAGCCCGAGCATGATGCCGCCGATTATTCCCTGGCGCGCGTACGGCAGCACTGCGTCCCAGATCATCTCCCATCGTGTCGCGCCGAGGGCGAGCGCCGCTTCGCGTTGGGATCTCGGCACGGCCATCAGCACTTCGCGCGTGACCGCCGAGATGTACGGGAGTACCATGATCGCGAGAACGCAGCCCGCGGCGAGCATGCTCGGGCCGTAGGCCGGCCCTGAAAAAAACGGCGTGCCCCCGAGATGGAGCGTGTCCTTGAAGAACGGGATGGCATACTCGCGAAGCACGGGAATCAGAATGAGAAGTCCCCACAGACCGTACACCACGCTCGGGATGGCGGCCAATAGATCGACAAGAAACGCGACCGGCCGTCGAACGACGGGTGGGGCGAACTCGGAGAGGAATACAGCCACGCCGACGGCGAGGGGCGTCGCGATGACCAGAGCCATGAACGACGAGAGCAGCGTCCCGAACACCGCCGGGCCCGCTCCGAATTTCCCTCGGACCGGATCCCAATCGCTAGCGGTGAAAAATCCGATGCCGAACTTGGAAAGCGCCGGCCATCCGGCGATGAACACCTCGGCGGCGATCGCGCACAGAAGAATCGGGACCACGAGCGCGAATCCGGTCGTGGTCCAGCGATAAACTCGGTCGCCTGTGGACGCACCCTCCATTCGTCTCTGAGGATGCGCGGCGGTCGCCGGCGGCGGCGCTATGGGTGCAATTGATGAGTTAGTCAGCGCGTCCAGAAGCGAGCTCCTCCCCGCAGCCTCGGGGCTTGCTTTGGGTCAGCCGTAAACCTGTCGATGCGAACGGTCACGCGCCTCTGCAACTGCGGACGTAGCGTCGTGTAACGACCGTGTAACGGCGATTCGCTCTCTGTTGGAGTGGCCGGTGATGCCAGAGGGGGTGACGGAAGCGTTACACGAGACCGGTCTCACCTTTACGCCGTGGCTCGAACTTCTCGGCTCCCACCCCCAAAAATCAACAGGAGCAACACGTGATCGCACGCGTTTCGAAGTTCATCGGCCTCGCCGCCGTAGCTGCTGGCATGGCTGCTGCTCCGGCCGCTGCGCAAGATCTCACTGGCGCCGGCGCGACGTTTCCGAATCCGATATACAAGAAGTGGTTCGCGGACTACAAGGCAAAGACTGGAATTGAGATCAACTATCAGTCGATCGGGTCCGGCGGGGGCATTCAACAGTTCACCCAGGGAACCGTGGATTTCGGCGCCAGCGATGCGCCGATGAGCGACGAGGAGCTCAGCCACCTCAAGGGCCCGGCGCTGCACATTCCCACGGTCCTCGGCGCCGATGTCATCACGTACAACCTTCCCGACGTGAAAGCGAATCTCAAACTCACGGGTCCCGTCGTCGCCGACATTTTCCTCGGCAAGGTGACCAAATGGAACGCGCCGGAGATCGCCGCACTCAACAAGGGCGTCGCCCTACCGAATAAGGACATTCTCGTGGTGCACCGTTCGGACGCCAGCGGAACGTCCTACATATTCACCGATTACCTGACCAAGGTTAGTCCTGCTTGGGCATCGGGCCCGGGCAAGGGAAAGGCCGTGCAATGGCCGGTCGGACTTGGCGGACAAGGAAACGAAGGAGTGGCCGGCCAGGTGAAGCAGATCCCGGGCTCGATCGGATACGTCGAGCTCGCGTACGCTCGGCAGAACAAACTGCCGTACGCGGCGATCAAGAACGCGAACGGCGAGTTTGTCGAGCCGACAATCGAGTCGATCACGGCGGCGGCCGCTGGCGCGGCGGCAAAGCTTCCGCCGACGACGGATTTCCGCGTTTCGATCGTTGACGCGGCAGGAAAGGGTGCGTACCCGATCTCGTCGTTCACTTTCCTGCTCGTTTCGGTCAATCAAGCTGACCCGGTCAAGGGTAAGAAGCTGGTCGACTTCATTCGCTGGGCGCTAACCGCCGGCGAGAAAGACGCGGCGGCATTGGACTACGCGCCGCTCCCCACCAATGTGGTCTCCATGCTCGAAGGCCGATTGAACACGATCAAGAACGTCGCGAAGTAGCGCCGTCGGTGGATAGCTCGGAAACAGGGCCGGCGACATCGCCGGCCCTGTTTGTCTCATAAGCGGTTCCGGATTGGAGCGGATCGCGATCAAGCAGGCGTGACCGACGCTGCGGCTCATAGGTCCACCAAGCTCCGTTGACTGAGGTGTTACCCGAGCCGAACCTGAACTTTACGCTTGCGCAGAACCTTCCCGCCCGACTCGAACCGCCGCTTCCTCGATGTTTCTCCCCCCGAGTCGAGGCAAGAGCACTGACCGGCCGCATGCTCGCTCCGCGCGCGCCCGTTACGTCGCCGTTACCAGCGCGTGAACGACGCGCGACGAGTTCCCGGCAGGTTCGGGTTGCTGTGACGGAACCGGTAACACCGGCCGGGTCCACGCTGTCCCAACTCCTCCAGCAGAGAGACTCCCCCCTCAATGACTCCTCGCTCTGCGCGTCTGATCGCCGTTGTCGCTGCAATCGCGATCGTTCCCGGGCTCCGCGCCCACGCCCAAACCCCGACGGCCTCCGCCCCGCCGGCCGCCACAGCCGGATTCGATTTCTCCGGCGTCATTTTCGGCAATTGGCAGATCAAGACTGATTCGGCGTCGAAGGCGAACCTCGGCGGCAGCGCTCCGAATCTGTTCGACCTCGGCCGCGCGTATTTGACGTTCCGCATGCCCGCGGGCGACAACGGCGCGATTCGCATCACGACGGACATTTTCCAGAACACGAATCCCGCGCAGAATGCCTACTACCAAGGCTGGGTTGTTCGCGCGAAGTACGCGTACCTGCAGTACACCGGATTGAGAAACGAATTCGGGCCCGGCTCGAGCCTCGTCGGCCGACTTGGTCTGCTCCACACGGTCGTGATCGACTACGAGGAGCAGTACTGGCCGCGCTATCTGCAGCAAACCGCGATCGAGAAGAACGGCTTCTTCTCGTCGTCGGACATGGGCCTCGCGGGACTCGCGACGTTGGGCAACCGATGGGGCGAGATCTACGGAACCGTCACCAACGGCAGCGGCTACACCTCGTACGACAATCCCGGCGCGGCCGGTCAGGCTCAGGCCGTCGGCACCAACCGGTTCAAGGACTTCGGCATTCGGGCGTCGATCACGCCGTTCGGTCACGACCCAAACCTGTCGAGCTACCTCCGCAACGTGTCGATCACGCCGTGGGGTTACCTGGGCTGCAACGGCAGCGCGTTCCAGTCCGGCGGCGCGGGGCAGGTGGGACCGGGCACCAACGGCGCCATCACCGATTGCATGTCGCGCAACCGCTTCGGCGTGTTGGCGGCGATCAAGGATTCAACGATCTGTGATTTCCGAAACGGCGGTCGCTGCCGTCTCACGGCCGGCCTGCAGTTCGCGCAGCGGCGAGACGAGAGCGACAACGGCGGCAACACGCTGACGGCCCCACGCGTCGTCCACGACTCGACGGGCCGCCTGCTCGACGGCTTCTTCTTCATTCGGCCGGTCGAGGTCTTCAACTCCTCCGAGCATTCGCCGTTCAGCCTGGTCGTGCGGTTCGATCACTTCACTCCGCAAAACGATCCGGACTCGAGCGTGCCGGGCGCAGCCAACTACGCTGGGAGCACGCCGGCGTACAACTTCTTCGTACTCGGCGCCTCGTACGACCTGAATCAGAAGATCACGCTCACGGCCGACTATCAGAATCAGACCCCCACGGACTTCCCGATCCCGACTGGGACGAACGTGAGGCCGACCCCGACATCGTCGATTTTCTTCTTGCATTTCGTGGTGAATTTCTAGGTTCAGGTCTCCGGTCTCAGGTCACCGGTCTCAGGAAAGGCGTAGGGAGACAACGGCCCGGCGAAATCGCCGGGCCGTTGTCGCCTTCGCTCCTTCGGTTTTCGCTTCACCCGCGCTGGCCGCCACTGCAGTTCCCAGAGACCTGAGACCGGTGACCGGTCCCCAGATTGACACTCTCCCCACTCCTATCTACCTTAAAGGTCTGTCAAAAAAGGCCTTAGCCAGCCTTGCCGAGACCCGGGTTGCACTACGCACCGGTGAGGCGCTGGACCCACATCAGTTCGTCGGACCAATGAAAACGTTTTCCGCCACGCCCCGCGACATCGAGCAGCGGTGGTTCATCGTCGATGCGGATGGCATGGTGCTCGGGCGCCTCGCCGCCGAGGTCGCGCGCGTCATCCGCGGCAAGCACAGACCGATCTTCACCCCGCACATGGATACCGGTGACAACGTCATCGTGATCAACGCGTCGAAGGTGAAGGTGACGGGCAAGAAGAGTGAGCAGAAGCAGTACTTCCATCACACGGGCTACATGGGGCACGAGCGATTCACGCCCTACGGTACGATGCTGGCCAAGCATCCGGAGCGCATCATCGAGAAGGCGGTCCACGGCATGCTGCCGAAAACTGCGCTGGGACGTCAGGTGCTGCGACGCAAGCTGCGCGTCTACGCCGGTACGGATCATCCGCACGCCGCACAGCAGCCGACGCCGTTGACCTTCACCAAGAGCGAGAAGTAGCCAATGGCCGATACGCAGAGCATCCACGCCATCGGCCGTCGGAAAGAGGCCGTGTGCCGCGTGTTCTTGAAGCCGGGTTCGGGAAAGTGGGACGTGAACGGCAGGACGCTGGGAGACTATTTCCCGCGGGCCGCGCACGTGAGCGCGATTCAACAGGCGTTCGTCGCAACCGATACGCTGGGACGTTTCGACGTCCGTGCGAACGTGGATGGCGGCGGGCAAACGGGCCAGGCGGGCGCGCTTCGCCTCGCGGTCGCCCGCGCTCTGGTCAAGATCGACGAGGCGCATCGGCGCAAGCTGCGCGACCTCGGACTTCTCACGCGTGACGCGCGAGCGGTCGAGCGCAAGAAACCGGGTCGTCCGAAGGCGCGTAAGCGGTTCCAGTTCTCGAAGAGATAGGTAGACCGGTGGACCGGTGAACCGGTCCACCAGCAGTTCAATCTCACAGGGTGTTCGAGCAATGGCCGGGTGCCGGATTCTCCGGTCGGCCGAGCGGTGAAGACACCCGACGACAAAAACCACACTGAGGTTCGTTTCGCATGGCAGATCAGCAAGGCTCGTATTCTCCGACGCTCGAGGCGCTCCTCGCCGCGGGCGTGCACTTCGGCCACCAGACGCGGCGGTGGAATCCGAAGATGCGCCGGTTCATTTTCGCCGAGCGCAACGGCATCCACATCATCGACCTGCAGAAAACGCTTCGGCAGATCGATCTGGCGCAGAAGCTCGCGCGCGACGTCGTGTTGCGCGGCGAACAGGTCCTCTTCGTCTGTACCAAGCCGCAGCTCGCGAGCCTGGTGAAGGCCGAGGCCGAACGCGCCAGCGCGCTGTACATCACCGAGCGTTGGCTCGGCGGGCTGCTCACCAACTTCCAGACGGTCAAGAAGCAGGTGCGCCGGATGAAAGAGCTGGAGTCCGGCACCGAGGAAGGCGGCGAGTTCGAGAACTACACCAAGAAGGAACAGCTCATGCTTCGGCGTGAGCGCGAGAAACTGTCAAAGTATCTCTACGGCATCCGCAGCATGACGCGCCTGCCGGGCATCCTGTTCGTGGTGGATTCGAAGAAGGAGCGCATCGCGGTCGCCGAGGCAAACAAGCTCGGCATCCCGATGATCGCCATCGTCGATACGAACGCCGATCCGGATCTCATCACGGTGCCGATCGCCGGCAACGACGACGCGATCCGGTCGGTCGAGCTGATCACGAAAGCGATCGCCGACGCCGTCATCGAGGCCCGCCGCGAGGCGCCGGTCCGCGAAGAGGTCGAAGAGGGCGAGAGCTACACGTACAGCTCGGATCGCGGCGCGGAGCCGGCCGGCGAGGAAGACCGCCGCCGCCGTCGTCGTCCGCGGCGCCGCCGCGCCAAGCCGGAAGCGATCGCCGCTCGCCTCAAGGGACCGGGTGAAGGCGGTGCGGGTGAAGGCGGAGCAGGAGCGGAAGGGGGATCGGAGGCGCCGGAGGCATAGTCTTCGCGCCGCACGTCCACCGAAGCATTCCGCCGCCGCCGGACTCGTTGCCGGCGGCGTTTCCACGACCAAGTACACTTCTGTCGGACTGGTATTCAACTATGACCGCTACGATCACCGCCAAGGACGTTGCCGCGCTGCGCGAGAAGACCGGCGCCGGCATGATGGATTGCAAGAAGGCCCTCGAGGAGACCGAAGGCAACCACGAGAAGGCCGTGGAATTGCTGCGCTCGAAGGGCGCGGCGAAAGCCGAGAAGCGCGCGGGGAGGCAGACCATGGAAGGCGTCATCGCCAACTACGTTCACCACAACGGCAAGATCGCCGTGTTGGTCGAGCTGAACTGCGAGACGGATTTCGTGGCGCGCACCGAGGACTTCCAGCAGCTCGGCAAGTACCTCGCGGAGCACATCGCCGCGGCCGATCCGATCGCCATCGACAAGGAGTCGATCCCGCAGGAGAAGATCGATTCCGAGCGCCGCATTTTCACGGAGCAGGTGAAGGCCGAGGGCAAGCCCGACCACCTCATCGACAAGATCGTCGAGGGGAAGGTGCAGGCGTTCTACAAGGACGTCGCCCTGTTGCACCAGGCATGGGTGCGCGACACGGCCAAGACCGTCGGCGATCTCGTGAAGGAGGTCTCGGCGAAGACGGGCGAAAACGTCAAGGTCCGCCGGTTCGTGCGGTATCAGCTGGGAGTTTGAATCTCCGCTCCACGCGGCGCCGAAAACGAGGGATGAGCATACCAGCATGCCAGACCTGAAATACCCGCGCGTCTTGGTCAAATTGTCCGGTGAAGCGTTGGCCGGCGACAAAGGATTCGGATACGACTTCGACACGGTGGGTCGCCTCGCCGACGAAGTCGTTTCCGTGTTGGGCACCGGCGCCTCCGTCGGCCTGGTGATCGGCGGCGGGAACATCGTGCGCGGGTCGCAGCTCTCCAAGACCGGCATGGATCGCGTCGCCGCCGATTACATGGGCATGCTCGGCACCGTGATCAACGCCATGGCGCTCCAGGACGTGCTCGAGCGCCGCGGCGTCGACACGCGCGTCATGACGGCGATCCGCATGGAGGAGTTGGCGGAGCCGTACATCCGCCGCCGAGCCGTTCGGCACCTCGAGAAGGGGCGGCTCGTCATCTTCGCCGGCGGCACCGGCAACCCCTATTTCTCGACCGATACCGCGGCGGTATTGCGCGCCATTCAGATCAAGGCGAACGTCATCATCAAGGCGACGAGCGTCGAGGGCGTCTACTCGGCGGACCCGAAGCGCGACCCGCAGGCGAAGTTCTACGATGAGATCAGCTTCCGCGACGTGATCGTGGAGGAGCTCAAAGTGATCGACCAGACGGCGATCACGCTCTGCCGCGAGAATTCGCTTCCGCTGATCGTTCTCAACATCCACCGTCCGGGCTCGGTCGTCGCGGCGATTCGCGGCGAACGGGTCGGCACCCTGGTTCGATGAGCACCATCCAACAAACGTTGAAGGACGCCCGCGCCGGCATGGACAAGGACATCGCGCACGTCAAGCACGAGTTCTCCTCCGTCCGCTCCGGCAAGGCCAGCCCCAACATGCTCGACACCGTGCGCGTCGAGATGTACGGGCAGCAGATGCAGCTCAACCAGGTCGCGACGATCAACGCGCCGGACCCACGCGCCCTCATCGTGACCCCGTTCGACAAGAGCCAGCTCAAGGTCATCGAGAAGGCGATCCGCGACGCCGAGCTCGGGCTCGAACCTTCGGCGCAGGGCGGGATCATCCGCGTTCCTTTGCCGGCGATGAACGAGCAGCGCCGCAAGGAACTGGTGAAAGTCGTCCACAAGTACGCCGAGGACGGGAGGATCGCGATTCGCCACGCGCGCACGCACGCCCGCGAAGTGCTCAAGAAGCTCAGCGGCGTATCGGAGGACGACGTCAAGCACGCCGAGAAGGACCTGCAGAAGCTGCACGACGACTTCATCCACAAGGTGGACGAGCTGATCAAGGCGAAAGAAGCCGAGATCATGGAAGTGTGAGCACCGTTTGAGCTCCGAGCTCGCGCGCCGCGTTGCGTTCGGCGTCGTCGCCGCTCCGATCGCGGTCGCCATCGTGTTGTACGGAGGCGCGGCGTTGGCGGCCCTCCTCGCCATCACCGCGGCGATCGCCGCGTGGGAATTCTTTCGCCTCGCTCGCGCCAGCGGCCTCACGCCGATCGACGACGCCGGAATCATCATCGCCGGGCTGACGCCGCTCGTCGTGCACGCGCGCTTCCTTCATCTGTACGAGCCGGACGCGTCGATCGGCATCGTCTCGCTCGCGTCTATCGCGATGCTTTTGGTGGTGACGCTGGCCATCTGGCTGCGCGGCGTCACCGGAAAGCCGATCGGCGCCGTGAGCGCCACCGTGTTCGGCGCGGCGTATACCGGCGGAATGCTCAGCTTCGCCTACGCCATCCGTTATCACGAGTACGCGTTCGCGCCGGCGGCGGTGACGCTTGGCGGCTGGTCGTTCGCGGTCGCGTCGGGCGGATTGCTGCTCCTCCTCCCGCTCCTGGCGACGTGGGCGTCGGACACCGGCGCGTATGCGGCGGGACGCACGATGGGGAGGCACAAGCTGATCCCCTCGGTGAGTCCGGGAAAGACGGTCGAGGGTGCGATCGGGGGACTGCTGGCGAGCGTGCTCGTCTCGTGGGCGCTCACGCGATGGCTTTTGCG
This sequence comes from uncultured Gemmatimonadaceae bacterium, assembly GCA_963757185.1. Classification (GTDB taxonomy): domain Bacteria; phylum Gemmatimonadota; class Gemmatimonadetes; order Gemmatimonadales; family Gemmatimonadaceae; genus JAQBQB01. The sequence continues at coordinate 24,939 of CAVWQI010000007.1, read as the reverse complement.
CCCCGCAGCGCACCTCGATTTTCGGTGGGCGCCGGTCGGCGTGATCGTGTTCGGGGTCGTCGTGAGCGGCGTGGCGCAGGTCGGCGACATCGCCGAGTCGTTGCTCAAACGCGATGCCGGAGCCAAGGACAGCTCGACTCTCATTCCCGGTCACGGCGGTGTTCTCGACCGCGTCGATAGTCTTCTATTTGTGCTTCCTGTCTCTTACGTGCTCTTCGGCTGGCTCCTGACATGGGCGCCGTCGTGACCGCGGCTAACCCCCCCGTTCGCGGCGTCGCGATCCTCGGGTCCACGGGCTCGATCGGGACGACCGCGCTCCGTGTGCTCGAGCGGCAACGCGATCGATTTCGCGTCGCCGCGTTGACGGCCTACGACAACGCGCGCCTGCTCGGCGAGCAGGCCGAGCGGTTCGCGCCCGACTTCGTGGGAATCGTTGGAAACGGAGCGGCGTCGCACCCGGGCTGGCACCTCGGCGAGTCCTGCCTCGTGGACGCGGCGCGGCTCGATGACGTGGACATCGTGCTCAACGCCGTCGTCGGCGCCGCGGGACTCGAAGCCACGCTGGCGGCGCTCGGCGCGGGGAAGCGTGTCGCGCTCGCCAACAAAGAGACGCTCGTGATGGGCGGGTCGCTCGTGACGGACGCGTGCCGCGACGGGGGCGGCGAGATCATTCCTGTCGACAGCGAGCACAGCGCGATTCTCCAGTGCATCACGGGCAAACCGGGCATCGAGGTTCGGAGAATCATCATCACCGCGTCGGGCGGCCCGTTTCGCGGATGGACCGACGAGCAGCTCGAGCGCGCGACGCTCGACGATGCGCTCCGTCATCCGACCTGGCGCATGGGCCGAAAGATCACGGTCGACTGCGCCACGCTCGCCAACAAAGCGCTCGAGGTCATCGAGGCACACTTTCTGTTCGGGCTGCCATACGATCGAATCGAGGTCGTCGTGCACCCACAGAGCGTCATACACTCCATGGTCGAGTTCGTGGATGGCAGCGTGCTGGCGCAGCTCGGAGCGCCGAGCATGGAGCTTCCTGTCTTATATGCGCTCACTCACCCGGACCGCGTTCCGGACTCGGGGGTACCACGTTTTGACCCCGTCGCGCTCTCGCCGCTCACCTTCGAGCCGCTCTCTGTCGAGCGGTTCCCGGCCTTTGCGCTCGGTGTCGCGGCCGGCCGGCGCGGTGGGGTGGCGCCGGCCATTTTCAATGCCGCGAACGAGGCGGCGGTTGCACTTTTCCTGTCGGGACGAATCCGGTTCGCCGAGATCGGTCCGGCGATTCATGATACACTGGACTCGCTCAGCCACCTCGGCGGCGACAATCGCGACGCGATCCTCGCGGCCGATGCGGCGGCGCGCGCTCACGTGAAGGGACGATTCGGATGCTAGGTCACGTAGTTCAAGCGATACTCGCGCCGGTGTTGGTCTTCGGCCTCGTGATCTTCGTTCACGAGTTCGGGCACTTCATCGCCGCCAAAGCGCTCGGCGTCTACGCGCCGCGATTTTCCATCGGTTTCGGTCCGGCGATCTTCCGCCGGCGCCGCGGCGAAACGGAGTACGTCCTCGCCTGGCTGCCGCTCGGGGGGTACGTGCGCATGGCATCTCGCCACGACGCGGAGACGGCGTTCCTCGAAGGGGGAACCGAGGAAGGGACCGCGCGACAGGAGAACGATCCGGAGTACGATCCGAACGCGATGATCCCGTTCGGGCCCAAGCCCGTGCCGGAGAACCGCTGGTTCGAGAGCAAACCGCTCTGGGCTCGCGTGATCATCATGAGCGCGGGCGTGGCGATGAACACCGTGCTCGCGGTCGCGGTCGCGACATGGATCGCGCTTCACTACGGCGTGGTCGTGTATCCCACGTCAATCGTCGGCGCGGTGCGCGTGCCCGCGTCCTCTCCGGGGTTGGCCCAGCTGCAATCGGGTGACTCGATCATCGCGGTGAACGGGCACAACGTGCGCGACTGGGACGAAGTGGACGAGCAAGTGCTCCAATCCGCGGGCTCGGTCGAGCTGGCGACGCAGCGCGGTCGTTTTACGGTGGCGCTCAACGACTCGACGACTCCCATCACGGTCCTCGAGTCGCTCGTGCCGTTCCTGCCGCCGGTGATCGACACGGTGTTCCCGAACGATCGCGCCATGGCCGGCGGCCTTCGCGAAGGCGATTCGGTAATGAGCGTGGGCGGCGCGCCGGTGCGCTCGTGGAGCGACATCGTCGACCGCGTGTCGCCAGCCGCGGAACGCTCTATCGATTTCATCGTGCACCGCGGGGCGGCCACGGACACGCTGCACATCACGCCGAAGGCCGTCACGGAAACGGATTCGGCGACGTCGCACTCGAAGACGGTCGGCAAGATCGGCGCTGGCGCGAAGAACCCCGTGTACGTGTCGTCGGTGAACCTGGCGGGCGCGTTCCGCTGGGGAGTGAGAAAGACCAAGTCCGACGCCGGCGGCGTGTTCACGGTGCTGCACCAGATCGGCAACGGCCAGCGCTCCGTCTCTGAGCTCGGCGGTCCGATCGCGATCACGCGGCAAGCGGTGACGGCCGCGGGTCTGGGCTTCGACAAGGTGCTCTACCTCATCGTGCTCTTGAGCATCAACGTCGCGGTGCTCAACCTGCTGCCGATTCCGATTCTCGACGGCGGTCAGATTCTGATCAACGTGCTCGAATCGGCGAAGGGGAGTCCGTTCAGTCTGCGGACGCGCGAATACATCCTGCGATTTGGTCTGCTGGCGATCGCGCTCCTGTTCGTGATCGTGATGTACAACGACACGCGCGCGGGGTTCGTGAGCTTCTTCGGGTGGATTCAGCACCTCTTCGGCGCGTGAGAGCTGGCGCGTAACGCGTTGGGAGCGGCCCCTTTACAACGGGTCTCGGTGGGCTTAACCTTTATAGCTGTCAACGAAAAAAGCGAAACGCCGCCAGACCGGCGGAGACATAAGGGACACACCAGCACATGGCTTTTGAAAAAGTTTCGACGGTCCAGAAGTACCGGTCCCATGAGACCGACACTGGATCGACGCGCGTTCAGGTGGCGTTGCTCACCGAGCGCATCAACTATCTGACCGACCATTTCCGCGCGCACAAGAAGGACCACCACGGCCGACGTGGGCTCCTCAAGATGGTAGGCAAGCGCCGCCGTCTACTGAACTACCTGAAGCGCACGGATGTCGACGGATACCGACAGATCGTATCAGAGCTCGGACTCCGCTACTGACCAGCGGGCGAGCGTAACCGCGCGGGCGCACAATCGGTGCGGCCCGCGCGTTTTGTCATTTTCGTCATTTTTTTCTCCAGGCTGATCTCAGCCGCACACAGGCACAAAAGCAATGATGCATCGCGTTGAAAAGACCTTCGCCGGACGCCGCCTCGTCATCGAGACCGGGCGCATGGCCAAGCAGGCCGCCGGTTCCGCGCTCGTCCAGTTCGGCGACACCATGGTGCTCGCCGCCGTCACGGTGAGCGACACGCAAAGCCCGCTCGACTTCTTCCCGCTTCTCGTGGAGTACCGCGAGAAGACGTACGCCGCCGGCAAGATTCCGGGCGGCTACATCAAGCGCGAAGGGCGCCCGAGCGACGGCGAGATCCTCTCGGCGCGCATCATCGACCGCACGATTCGCCCGCTCTTTCCCGACGGCTTCAAGAACGAAGTCCAGGTCTTCATCTACGTGATCTCGGCGGACCAGGAGAACGCGTCCGACGTGCTCGCGCTCGTCGCCGCGTCATTCGCGCTCAACGCGTCGAGGATTCCGTTCACGACCCCCGTCGCCGCGACGCGCATCGGCCGCATCCAGGAAAAGTGGGTGCTCAACCCGACGTTCGAGCAGCTCGCCTACAGCGACATGGAGCTCGTCGTCGCCGGCTCGGCGGACTCGATCAACATGGTCGAGGGCGGCGCGCTCGAGGTGAGTGAAGAAGACGTCCTCGAAGCGTTCTCCGTAGCGCAGAAGGGAATTCGCGAGTTGATCGCCGCTCAGGAAGAGCTGCTGAAGCAGCTCGGCAGCGAGCGTCCGGCGAAGATGGAGTGGTCCAAGGCGGCGGTCGACCATACGCTGCACGCCAAGGTGCAGGATCTCGCGAACGGCAAGATCAAGGACGCGCTCAACCACAAGGACAAGCACGGGCGCATTGCCGCCGTCGAGCGCGTGAAGCACGAGATCCAGACGCAGCTCCTCGTCGACTTTCCCGACAACAGCAAGGACATCAAATCGCTGCTCGGCGACGTCGAGTACAACCAGCTCCGCTCGCAGGTGCTCGAGTCCGGCCATCGAGTCGACGGCCGCAAGCCGAACGAGGTTCGCGCGATTTCGATCGACACCGGGCTGATTCCGCGGGGCCACGGCTCGGCGCTGTTCACGCGCGGACAGACGCAGGCGCTCGTCGTGGCAACGCTCGGCACGGCCAACGACGTGCAGCGCTACGAAACGGTGAACGAGTCCGGCGAGTCCACCAAGTCGTTCATGTTGCACTACAACTTCCCGCCATTCTCGACCGGTGAAGTCCGTCCGATGCGCGGCACGTCTCGCCGCGAGATCGGCCACGGCAACTTGGCCGAGCGCGCGCTGCAGAGCGTGCTGCCGGCGTTCGACGAGTTCCCGTACACGATCCGCGTCGTCTCAGACGTTCTCGAATCGAACGGATCGTCGTCGATGGCATCGGTGTGCGGCGGATCGCTCGCCCTGTTCGACGCCGGCGTGCCGATTCGCTCCGCCGTCGCCGGTGTGGCGATGGGCCTCATCAAGGAAGGGAAGAAGTACGCGATCCTCACCGACATCCTCGGCACCGAGGATCACCTCGGTGACATGGACTTCAAGGTCGCCGGAACGAAGACGGGCATCACGTCGATCCAGATGGACATCAAGATCGAAGGCCTCGATCTGAACATCATGAAGGAGGCGCTCGCCCAGGCGAAGGAAGGCCGCCTCCACATTCTCGGCGAGATGGACAAAGCGCTCACCGCGCCGCGTGCCGACCTCTCCGCCTTCGCGCCGCGCATCGTGACGATGATGATCAGCCCCGAGAAGATCGGCGACCTGATCGGGCCGAAGGGCAAGACGATCCGTGGGATTCAGGACGAGACCGGTGCCGAGCTCACGGTCGACGACACCGGGTTGGTCACCATCGCCGCCGTCGGCGGCGAGTCGATGGAACGCGCGCGTCAAATGGTGCAGGCGCTCACGGCCGAGCCGGTCGTCGGCGAGACGTATGAAGGCACGGTCAAGACGACGACGCCGTTCGGCGCGTTCGTCGAGATCATGCCGGGCACCGAAGGTCTCGTGCACATCTCCGAGATGCGCCACGAGCGCACCGAGAAGACGGAGGACGTGGTCAAGAAGGGCGACCGCGTAAAGGTCAAGCTCATCGACCGCGACGAGCGCGGACGCCTGCGTCTGTCGATGAAGGCGCTGCTGCCGCGCCCGGAAGGCATGCCCGAGCCCGAGGCGGGGGGCGGCAATGGCGGCGGTGATCGTGGCGAGCGTAGCGACCGTGGTGGCGATCGCGGCGGGCGTCCGCGCCGCGGCGCGCGGGGCGGAGAGCGCTCGCGGCGGGAGTGAGCGCCTCGTCGTTGGTGAGCGGCTCCGCCTCGCACGACGAGGGAGCCGGGCTCCATCGCACGGTTCTCCCGAACGGCCTGACCGTTCTCTCGGACCACATGCCGGGAGTGCGGTCGGTGGCCTTCGGCGCGTGGGTGCGAGCCGCCTCGCTCCACGAGCCGCGCGAGCGGATGGGCATCTCGCATCTGCTCGAGCACATGGTGTTCAAGGGGACCGAGCGCAGAAACGCCCACCAGATCGCGCTGTCGCTCGAGGCCCTCGGCGGTTCGCTCGACGCCTACACGTCGCGTGAGCACACCGTCTATCAGGGACGCGTGCTCGACGAGCACCTCGGCGACGCCGCCGACGTCATCGCCGACATCGTGTTCCGGCCTACGCTCCGGCCGGCCGATCTGGCGCTCGAGCGCAAGGTGATCCTCGAGGAGATCGGGATGGTCGAGGACACTCCGGACGATCTCGTATTCGAGATTCATAACGAGGCCCTCTGGGGACAGCATCCATACGGCTACTCGATCCTCGGCACGCGCGACACGGTGAACGCGCTCGGCGTTCCGGAGTTGAAGGAGCTCCACGCACGCGCGTACCATCCGGCGCACGTCGTCGTGGCCGCGGCCGGGAACGTCGAGCACGACCACCTGCTGGACGTCCTCGCGCGAACCGGCTGGACCGACGCGCCGGCGGGTGACGCGACGCGGCTCGTGTCGCCGCCGGCAACCCCGGCGGCGCCAACGACGACGCACGTTCCGCGGGACGGCGCCCAGACGCACATCGTCGCCGGGTGCACGGCCGTCTCCCACTCGGACCCCGAGCGGTTTCCGTTTCTCCTTCTCAGCACGCTGCTCGGCGGGGGCATGAGCTCGCGCCTCTTTCAGCGTGTGCGCGAGGAGATGGGGCTCGCCTACGCCGTTTATTCGTTCCAGTCGTTCCACGCCGACAGCGGCATGCACGGCGTCTACGTCGCGACGGCGCCCGAGTCCGCGAGCGCGGCGCTCGACGCGATCCGCCACGAGCTGCAGCAAGTCGTCGACGATGGGATGCCGGCCGACGAAGTGGCCATGGGCCGCCAGCAGCTCAAGGGGCAGGTCACCCTGTCGCTCGAGAGTGTGTCATCGCGCATGTACCGCGCGGCGTCGGTGGAGCTCTATGACGAGCCCTATCGAACGCTCGACGAGGTCCTGGCCCTCATCGACGCGATCACAGTGGACGACGTGACGCGCGTCGCACGCGCCTACTTCGACCCCACGCGAATGACCGTCGTAAGTCTCGGGCCAAAAGGGACAGATTGACCGCGCGGTCGATTAGGTTGCTATCCAACTCAGGTCACGGGTCTCCGGTCACCGGTCTCCGGCGACCTCGGAGTTTCCCGGAGACCTGAGACCAGAGACCGGAGACCGACAGCGGTCCGCACTCCTTACCACCCGACCATGAAGATCGGCGTTCCTAAAGAGATCAAGACAAACGAAAACCGCATCGCCCTCGTGCCTGCGGGGGCGGAGGTACTGGTGGCCGCCGGACATTCGGTGTCCATCGAGACCGGAGGCGGGCTCGGAAGCGGCTTCGCCGACGCCGACTACACCGCCGTGGGCGCATCCGTCGCCCCCGACGCCGCCAGCGTGTGGCGCGACAGCGAGATGATCATGAAGGTGAAGGAGCCCATCGAGCGCGAATGGCGGCACATGCGCCGGGGACAGCTCATTTTCACGTACTTTCACTTCGCGGCCGACGAAAAGCTCACCCGGGCCCATATCGCCAGCGGGGCCACGTGCGTGGCCTATGAGACCGTGGAGCTCCCAACCCACGAGCTCCCGCTCCTGACCCCCATGTCGGAGGTGGCCGGCCGAATGGCCGTCCAGGAGGGGGCCAAATATTTGGAGAAACTCTACGGCGGCCGAGGAGTCCTTCTCGGTGGAGTCCCCGGCGTTGCTCCAGCCAAGGTGGTCATCCTCGGCGGCGGCATCGTCGGAATCAACGCGGCGAAGATGGCCGCGGGGCTCGGCGCAAAGGTGACGATACTAGATCTGTCGCTCGAGCGTCTTCGCTACCTATCCGATGTAATGCCCGCCAACTGCGTGATGATCCACTCGAACCGGCAGAACATCCTGGAGCAGATCGAGACCGCGGATCTCGTGGTTGGGGGCGTACTCATCCCCGGCGCGAAGGCTCCGAAGCTCATTCGCCGCGAGGATCTCAAGCGGATGCAGCAGGGGGCCGTCATCGTGGACGTGGCGATCGATCAGGGCGGCTGCGTCGAGACGATCAAGGCCACGACCCACGAGAACCCGACGTACATCGTCGACGGAATCATTCACTATGGCGTGGCAAACATGCCGGGGGGCGTGCCCCGGACCTCCACGTTCGCCCTGACGAATGCCACGCTTCCGTACGCCGTGCAGCTGGCCAACAAAGGCTGGAAGCAGGCGCTCAAGGACAACTCCGCGCTCCTCAAGGGCCTGAACATGACGGATGGCCACGTCACGTACCCAGGGGTCGCGGAAGCGTTTGGGTTGACCTACGAAAATCCTTCCGGTTTCATTTCCTAAGTACTGACGCCTCAATACCTTGAAGGGAATGCGCTGGCCTTTTCTCAAAGCGGGCTCACTCTTTCCCGCAAACGCGATCGGGGTCGACCTCGGGACCGCCAACACCCTCATCTATGTGAAGGGTGAGGGCATCGTCCTGAACGAACCGTCCGTCGTCGCCATCGACCGGGAAACCAAGAAGATCAAGGGCGTCGGGCTCGAAGCCAAGCGGATGCTCGGCCGAACGCCGGACGGCGTCATCGCCGTGCGCCCGATGAAAGACGGCGTCATTGCCGACTTCGACGTGACGGAGAAGATGTTGCGGTACTTCCTCACGCTCATCATCGAGAACCACGTCTTCAAGGTGAAACCGCGCGTCATCGTCTGTGTGCCATCGGGCATCACCGAGGTCGAGAAGCGCGCGGTGCGCGATTCGGCCTTGGGCGCCGGCGCCAAGGAAGTGTTCATGGTCGCCGAGCCGATGGCGGCGGCGATCGGCGTGGGGCTGCCGGTGGAAACGCCAACGGGCAACATGGTGATCGACATCGGCGGCGGCACGACCGAAATCGCCGTCATCGCGCTCTCCGGCATCGTGAGCGACACCTCGATCCGCACCGGCGGCGACGAGCTCGACATCTCGATCGTGCAGTTCATGCGCAAGAACTACAACCTGCTCATCGGCGAGCCCACGGCCGAGCAGATCAAAATCACGATCGGGTCCGCGGCCCCCGTGGGCGACGATCGCGAAATGGAAGTGAAGGGACGCGATCTCGTCTCCGGCATCCCGAAGACCGTTCGCGTGCACGCGAGCGAGATTCGCGAGGCGATTCAGGAGCCGATCCAGCAGATCGTCGACGCGGTACGGCGCGCACTCGAGATCACGCCACCCGAGCTGGCGAGCGACATCGTGGACCGTGGCATCGTCATGACGGGCGGGGGCGCGTTGATTCGCGGCCTCGACCTTCTGCTGAGCCAGGAGACGAGCCTGCCGATCCACGTCGACGAAGACCCGCTGACGTGTGTCGTACGAGGAACGGGTCGGATTCTCGACGACGAGGAAAAGTACTGGTCCGTCCTCAGCTCGTGAGGTAGGCGGGACACACCGGTGGCAAACCCTGCACGCCTCAGCAACCGAGTCGACGCCGGTCTTCTGATCGCGTGCGTCGCGCTGTCGTTCATCGCCATCGTGCTCCGAGACGAAGACCGCGAGCCGATCGCCAGCGCGCTGCGCCGCACGATCGTCGCGCCGCTCGTCGGACTCCAGCGCGGCGCCGAACGGTGGCGCGTCGCTTACGTCACGAACGACGCCCGACAGATGGCCGTCGATTCCGTGGTGATGCGCACGATGAACGCTCAGGCGCTCCAGGTGGAGAACGACCAGCTGCGCCGCATCCTCGGGCTCGGCTCGCGGCTCGAGTGGGGATTCGTGCCGGCCGACGCGCTGCGAGGAACCGCGCCGAGCGAAGCGCTCGTCACCACGCTGACGCTCACGGCGGGGAGCACCTCGGGCGTCACGCGCTACAGCCCTGTCGTCGCGCCTGAAGGTCTGGTCGGAACGATTCAGACCGCCGACCCGACGATGAGCATCGCCATCCTCTACACGAATCCCGATTTCCGGGCCAGCGCCATGGCCGTCGACGGCTCGACGTTCGGCATCATCTATCCGCACGCGCAACGCGGGAGCGGTAGCGACGCCTACATGCTCGAGCTGCGCGGCGTGCCGACGAAGATCCAGCTCAAGCCCGGGACCCCTATCTACACTTCCGGGCTCGGCGGGACGTTTCCGCGCGGCATCACGATCGGCACGATCGTCATCGAGCTGAAGACGTCGGAAGTCTGGACGCGCACGTACCTGGTGCGCCCGGCCGTGACGCCGTCGCAGGTGACGACCGTGCTCATTCTGACCCCGAAGCGCATCTCACAGGGCACGGGCAACATCTGGGGCGCGGCGACCGCGATGAACGCGGACTCGGCCGCCAAGCGAATCGCCGGGGCAGGTGACTCGCTCGCCAAGCGCGCGGCGGCGCTCGACGCCCGCGCCCGCGCCTCCGCGATCGACTCACTGCGCCAGGCGGCGGTCGATTCAACGTTGCGATCGCTGGGCATGTCCGTGCCGCCGCGCGCACGGACCGACTCGGTGCGACCACGCCCCGACAGCGTCAGGCGTCCGTGACCTGGAATACCGCCGTTCGAACGATCGTCGCTTGCGCGATTCTCATCGTTCTCCACTATACGCTGCGTCCGCTCCTCGCCTGGCGGGCGTCGATCGACTTTCTCATCATCGCGCTGCTGATCGGCTCGGTGCGTCTTCGGCCCGGCGCCGCGGCGATGTACGGATTCTTTCTCGGCTTCGTCGCCGATTCGGTGGACGTGAGCGGCTTCGGCGCGGCGGCGCTCGCCATGTCGGTCGTCGGGTTCTCCGCGTCGTGGCTCAAGGCGGTATTCTTCGCTGATAACCTCGTGCTGAACGGATTCTTTCTGTTCATCGCGAAATGGGTCTTCGATGTGCTGTTCCTGATCCTCGGCCGCCACGCCCACGGTGCCGAGCTGATGGTTCAGATGTTCGTGTGGTCCCCGATCGCCGCCGCTGTCACGGCCGTAGCCGGCGTCGTCGTGTTGACGATTCTGCGGCCGTTGATGGAGACGAGGACGGCATGAGCTTCCATCCGAACGACGTGATTCGCCGCGGCAGGGCGGCGAGCCTGATCGTCTCGGGCGTCGTCCTGTTTTTGCTCGGCGCGTTCTTCCGCGCGCAGGTGATTCGCAACGAGGAGTCGCTGCTGCAGTCGGAAGAAAACAGGCTGCGCCAGATTCCGACGGCCGCGCCGCGCGGGCGCATCCTCGACCGCAACAACCGCCCGATCGCCGAGAACGTCGTCGGCTATTCGGTCGCGCTGCTCGCGCTGTCGGAGGACACGCTTCGCGCGACGCTCGACCGGCTCAAGAACACGATCCAGCTTTCACCGAAGCAGTACCACGACGCGATCAATCGGTACAAGCAGGCCTCGAACCGGCCCACGGTGATCGTGCAGGACGCGTCGCTCGACGTCGTGTCGGTGCTCGAGGAGCACCACATGGATTTTCCGAGCCTCATCATCCAGTCCGCGCCGAAGCGGATCTATCCGGACGGCCAAGCGGTCGGCGCGTTCGTGGGGTATATCGGCGAAATCAGCGAGCCCGAGCTGGCAAGTATGAGCGCCGACGGCTACAAGCCGGGCCAGCTCGTCGGGAAGCAAGGGCTCGAGAAGCAGTACGAGAAGATGCTCCACGGGCGCGAGGGGATTCAGTTCGTCGAGGTGGACGCGCACAACCGCGTTGTGACCAACGGACGCGCGCGCGAGGCTGTGACGCCGCAGGAAGGTCCGCCGCTCTACACGAGCATCGACCTCGACCTACAAGAGTACATCCACTCGTTGTTCGGCGACTCGCTGGCCGCGGCCGCAGTCGCGATGGTCCCGCAGACGGGCGAAGTCCTCGCGCTATACAGCTCGCCCGCGCTCGACCCGAACCGTTGGGTGGGCGGCGTGTCGCAGTCGTACTACGACTCATTGCGCACCGACCCACGTCAACCGCTCTACAACAAGGCGCTGCAGGCAGTCCAGCCGCCGGGATCGACGTTCAAGCTGGCAACGGCGACGATGGCGCTGGAGGACAGCCTCATCAACTTCGATTCACACATGCCGGAGCGGTGTACGGGCTTCTACTATTTCGGCAACCGGGCGTGGCACTGCTGGAAGAAGGAAGGACACGGCAGCCTCAACCTGCTCAACGCGATCGCGCAGTCGTGCGACGTGTACTTCTACCAGCTGGGCCAGCGGCTCACGTTGTCGCGCCTGGTTGCCGGCGGCGTCGGACTCGGATTCGACAAGCGGACTGGGATCGACCTGCCCGAGGAGGCCAAGCCAAAGTTCCCGACGAGCTATCCGGACTACTTCAATCAGCGGTACGGGGCACGCGGCTGGACGATCGGCGAGAAGGAATTGAACATGGCGATCGGGCAGGGTGAGAACGCGCAGACGGTGATCAACATGGCGCGGTTCTACAGCGCGCTTGCCACCGACGGCAGCGAGCCGACGCCCATGATCAAGCGCGGTACGCCCAAGCTCTCGAAGGTGATTCGACTTGGGCCGGATCAGATGCAGGAACTGCGCAAGGCAATGATGGGAGTCGTCGCCGCCGGTGGTACGGCGGCCGGCGCAGCCATCCAGGGCGTGAGCATCGCCGGAAAGACCGGCACCGCGCAGGTACCTGGGTTCAAGACCGACAAGAACGGGAAGTCCCTCTACTACGCGTGGTTCGCGGGCATGGCGCCGGCGGACGCACCCCAAATCGTCGTGGTCGTGATGGTGCCGAACGTGACGTTCGAAGGCGCGACGTCGGCGACTTTCGCCACGAAGATCATCGCGCACTACCTGCACAAGCAGATCAACAACACGATCGAGAACACCGGCTGATGCCTCCGGCACGACGCATCAACGTCGATCTGCCGCTGCTGCTCACGGCGATCGCGCTCACGATCTACGGATTGGCCGTCGTCTTCTCGGCGGGGCAGACCGACGTGCGCACGCCCGCAACCGGCGCGTACAAGCTCCAGGCCATCTGGACGATGGTCGGCATCATCGGCGCGTTCGCCGTGAGCCGCGCGTCCGTGCGGCTGATCGAATGGATGACGGTTCCCGCGTACACGCTGACGCTCGTCATGCTGGTCGGGTTGCTGGTGGGTCTTGGGTCGGGCGCGGGCACGGCGACGAGCACCTCCGGCTGGCTCACCGTGGCGGGGCATCGGCTCGGACAACCGGCCGAACTGGCGAAGCTCACCGTCGTGCTCATGCTCGCGCGCGTGTTGAGCCAGAACCGCATCACGCCCAAATCGATGATCGAGCTGTGGAAGCCGCTCGCGATCGCCGGCACGCCGTTGCTCCTCATCATGGCGCAGGGCGACCTCGGCACGTCGATCGTCTTCGTCGGAATCTTCTTCGCGATGTTGTTCTGGGCCGGCGTGCCGTGGCAGCTCCTCATTCTGCTCGCGAGCTTCGTCATCAGCCTGATCCTCGGGTTCGATCCGTACGTCTGGGGCGCGTGGTTCCTGCTGCTCCTCGGCCTCGTGCTCTGGTACAAGCCGTTCCTCGGCGAAGGATTGTTCGTCGTCGCGGGAAACGCGATGATGGGCATCGTCGGACCGCTGCTCTGGGAACACTTGAAGCCCTACCGTCAGAACCGGCTCAAGGTCTTTCTCGATCCGTCGGTCGATCCGCGGGGCAGCGGCTATCACGTCATCCAGTCGATCACCGCCATCGGATCGGGCGGCTGGTTCGGACGCGGATATCTCAACGGCCCGCAGAAGCGCGGCGGCTTTCTCCCCGAGCAGTACACCGACTTCATTTTCGCCGTCGTCGGCGAGGAGCTTGGATTCATCGGCGTGATGATCGCGCTCACGCTGTTCTTGTTTCTTTTTCTGCGCGTGATACGCATCTCCGAACGAGCGAACGATTCTTTCAGCAGTCTCGTCGCGTTCGGGTTGCTCGCGAGTTGGTTCACGCATGTGCTGGAGAACGTCGGCATGACGCTGAACGTCATGCCGATCACCGGTATTCCGCTGCCGTTCTTCAGCTACGGCGGATCGTTCATGCTCGCGTGCTGGCTGTCGGTCGGGTTGCTGGCGCGCATCTCGAGCGAAGGCCGCGGAGGCCTCGCCGGGCCGCTAAAAGTGTGATCGAGCGGCGGCCTCGGCCCTAGCCGGAGGCTCCCGGTAACCCCCAAATTTCCACCATGGCCTGGTGGAACAAGAAAGACAAAAAAGCCCGGCAACCGCGGCGAGAGCGTCTCGAGATCCCCGCGGACGTCTGGGAGAAATGCGAAGCGTGCGGACACACGGACATCCGTGAAAAGTTCGCGCGCAACATGAACGTCTGCCCGAACTGCGATTATCATCGCCGCATTCGGGCGTCCGAGTATTGTGCCCTGCTGCTGGACGAAGGCTCGATGGAGGAGGTGGAGGTCGACCTTCGCTCGACCGACCCGCTCGGCTTCCCCGAGTATCCGGCGCGTCTCAAGAAGGCGATCGCGAAAGTCGGCGAGACCGACGCGCTGCTGGCGTGCACCGGCACGCTCGACGACCTCCCGGTGAACGCCGGCGTGATGGACTTCGCCTTCATGGGCGGCTCGATGGGATCGGTCGTGGGCGAGAAGATCTCCCGCCTCGCCCAGCGGTCGCTCGAGCGAAAGTACCCCCTCATCATCGTTTCGGCGTCGGGCGGCGCGCGCATGCAGGAGGGAGTGCTCTCGCTCATGCAGATGGCGAAAGTGTCGGCCGTGCTTGCACAGCTTGCCGAGCGCCGCATTCCGTACATCTCGATCCTCACGAACCCGACCACCGGCGGCGTGAGCGCGAGCTACGCGATGCTCGGCGACGCGATCCTCGCCGAACCCGGCGCGGTGATCGGTTTCGCCGGGCCGCGCGTGATCAAGCAAACGCTGGGACAGGATCTGCCCGAAGGATTCCAGACGTCGGAGTTCCTGCTCGACCACGGCATGCTCGACTCCGTCACGCACCGGCGGAATCTCAAGCGCACCGTCAGCCAACTGCTGCGCCACATGTCCGGCCGCCCGGCGGCGACGGGGTGGACGTCGCCCTGACTTTGCATCCGCAGTCTGTGGGAACTCAACCGCAACTCACCGACTACCGCGACGCGCTCGCCTACCTCTTCGGGCGCACCACGGGAGCGTTCAAGTTCGGCCTCGAGCGCACGGCGGCGCTGCTCGGCGCGCTGGGCAACCCCGAGCGCCGGTATCCGTCGATCCACGTCGCGGGCACGAACGGGAAGGGGAGCAGCGTGGCGACGATGGCCGCGTTGCTCGCGGCGAAGGGACTCCGCGTCGCGACCTACACGTCGCCGCATCTGGTGGATTTTCGCGAGCGGATGGTCGTCGGCGGCGAGATGATCTCGTCGGACGACGTCGTCGCGTTCATCTCCACGCACCTTCCGCTGATCGAGGAAGTGGGCGCCAGCTTCTTCGAAGCCACGACCGCGATGGCGTTCGACTACTTCGCGCGTGCGCGCGCCGACGTCGCCGTAATCGAAGCGGGCCTCGGCGGACGACTCGACTCGACGAACGTGCTGGAGCCTGTCGTCGCCGGCGTCACGTCGATCGGCCTCGATCACATGGAGTATCTCGGATCGACGCTCGCGTCGATCGCCGGCGAGAAGGCCGGCATCTTCAAGCCAGGCCGGCCCGCCGTGATCGGCGAGCGCAATCCGCGAGTTCGCGACCTGCTCATAGAGCACGCGACGCGCGCGAACGCGTCCAGCGTGAGAACCTCCGACGAAGTGCGCTTCGATCGCATCAAAGTCGACGCCGGCGGAACGTCGTGCGACGTCGAATGGCGCGACGAGCGGCTGACGCTGCGCACCCCGCTCGCCGGCCGCCACCAGGCGTACAATCTCGCTTTCTCGCTGGTCGCGCTCGACGCCGCCGGTGAGCGCTACGCGGTGTCCGGGGCCGAGGCGTCACGCAATCTGGCCAACGTGCACATGTCCGGCCGATTTCAGCGACGCGGGCGATTCATCTTCGACGTTGCGCACAATCCAGCGGGCGTCGACGTGCTGGTGCAGACGATTCGCGCCGTTTCGCCGCCGCAGCCGATCACGGCGCTGCTGTGCATCCTCGGCGACAAGGACTGGCGCTCGATGATGCACGACCTCAGCACCGTTGCGTCGCGCTTCGTCGTGACCATGGCGCCGACGGCTCCGGCGAGCCGGGCGTGGAAGCTCGAGGAAGCGGCCGCGTACGGGCGCACCCTCGGCGTGGAAGTCGAAGGCATCGATGATTTCGCCGCCGCACTCGGCCGCGCGGAATCAGGAGCGGGAACGGTGGTCGTCACCGGCTCGTTTCACACCGTAGGAGATGCACTCGCGCTGTTGCACGTATCGCCAATGGCCCGATAGCTTTAGAGGATGGCTCAGGGCGCCCTCCCCGGCTTTCGCGATTTCTATCCCGAACAATTCGCCGAGCGCGCGCACCTGATGGGTGTGTGGCGTGAAGTGGCGCGCCGTTTCGCGTTCGTCGAGTACGATGGTCCTCCGCTCGAACCGCTCGAGCTCTACACGAAGAAGAGCGGCGACGAGATCGTCGGGCAGCTCTACAACTTCACCGACAAGGGCGGCCGGGAAGTGGCGCTCCGGCCGGAAATGACGCCGACCCTCGCGCGCATGGCCGCGGCCAAGGCGAACGCGCTGCGCAAGCCGGTTCGGTGGTTTTCCGTGCCCCAGCTCTTTCGTTACGAGCGACAGCAGCGCGGACGTCTGCGCGAGCACTTTCAGCTCAACGTCGACATCATCGGCGAAGCCGACGTCACCGCCGACGCCGAGCTGCTCGCGGTCGCCATCGAGATCATGCGCGGCTGCGGGCTCACGTCGAACGACGTCCACGCGCGCGTGTCTGACCGGCGCCTTCTGCAGGGCGTGCTGTCCGGCCTCGGCGTGGGAGAAGCCCAGCTGCCCTTGGTGTTCGACGTCGTCGACAAGGTCGATCGGCGCCCGCGCGACGCGTCCATCGCCAAGCTGGAAGGGGCGGGCATGTCGGCCGCTTCGATCGAGTCGTTTCTCGCGCTGTTGGACAATTCGAGCCTCGACGAGATCGAGCGCGCCTTTCCCGACGCGCCCGGCGTCCAGGAGCGCGTCGCCGAGATCCGGCGCTATTTCGGGCTTCTCCGCGGCCTCGACGTCGCCGAGTGGGTGAAGTTCGACCTCAAGATCGTCCGCGGGCTGGCGTACTACAGCGGGATCGTGTTCGAGCTGTTCGACAAGGCGGGCGAGATGCGCGCCATCTGCGGCGGCGGGCGGTATGACAGTTTGCTCAAGATCGTCGGCGACACGGACCTCCCCGCGCTCGGGTTCGGCATGGGCGACGTCGTGCTGAGCGACCTCCTTCGCGAGCGCGGACTCATGCCGTCGTCGGTGCTCGGGCCGGATGTTTGGTTGGCCGGAACCGATGCCGGGGACCGCTCGTCGGCGCGAGTGCGTCAGGTGGCGACGCAGCTTCGCCGCGCCGGAGTGAGCGTCGAGTACTCGTTGCGGCCGTTGTCGCTCAACTCGCAGCGAAGCGCGGCGAAGCAGGCGGGGGTGTCGTTCGCCGTTGCGCTCCCCACCGCCGCGGAAACGGAAGCGGCGTGGCGCGAGGCGGAGGTGCCGATCCACTCGTTCGAGGACAAGGAGCCGCGACGCTCCACCGTTCCGGCACTCGCCCAGTATCTCCGCGCCGAAATCGAGAAGCTCCGTACGCCTAAACCAACCGAGTAAGAAATCAGCATGGCCGACGACAAGAAGCTCACGACCCGCGAAGCCGACTTCAGCGCATGGTACAACGAAGTCGTGTTGCGCGCGGAGCTCGCCGACTATTCCCCCGTCCGCGGATGCATGGTCATCCGCCCGAACGGCTATGGCATCTGGGAACGGATGCAGCGCGCCCTCGACGACATGTTCAAGGCGACGGGACACGAGAACGCGTACTTCCCGCTGTTCATTCCCGAAAGCTTCCTCCACAAGGAAGCCGAGCACGTCGAGGGATTCGCGCCGGAGGTGGCCGTCGTCACGCACGGCGGCGGCAAGAAGCTCGAGGAGCCGCTCATCATCCGGCCGACGTCGGAGACGATCATCTATTCGATGTTCGCCAAGTGGGTGCAAAGCTACCGCGACCTGCCGCTGCTCATGAACCAGTGGGCGAACGTCGTGCGCTGGGAGATGCGCACGCGTCTCTTCCTGCGCACGCTGGAGTTCCTCTGGCAGGAGGGACACACGGCGCACGCCACGCACGACGAGGCGGAAGAGGAAGCGCGCCAGATGCTCGGCGTGTACAGCGACTTCATGGAAGGCTGGATGGCGATGCCCGTCATCACCGGCGTCAAGACCGACGCCGAGCGGTTCGCCGGCGCGGTGCGCACGTACGCGTGCGAGGCCCTCATGCAGGACAACAAAGCGCTCCAGGCGGGAACGTCGCACGACCTCGGGCAGAACTTCGCCAAGGCGTTCGACCTCAAGTTTCAGGCGGAGCACGGAGGCCAGGAGTTCGCGTGGAACACGAGCTGGGGCGTCTCGACGCGTCTGGTCGGAGCGCTCGTCATGACCCACGGCGACGACATCGGCGTCCGTATTCCGCCGCTCCTCGCGCCAACGGAGCTCGTGATCGTGCCGATCTACAAGAGCGACGACGAGCGCGCGCGCATTCTCGAAGCCGCCGACCGCGTCGAGCAGAAGCTGCTCGACTGGGAGCGCCGCGATCCCGGCCGCCTGCGCATCCACATCGACGACCGCGAGGGAGTCAAACCCGGCGCCAAGTATTACGAATGGGAGCTCCGCGGCGTTCCGCTGCGCATGGAGCTTGGGCCCCGCGACGTCGACAACAACCAGGGCGTACTCGTCCGCCGCGACACGCGCGCCAAGAAGGCGGTTTCGCTCGACACGGTCGGCGAAGACGTCGCCGAGCTGCTGATGCGCATCCAGGAGGACATGCTGATCGCCGCGCGCGATCGGCGCGAGCAGAACAGCGTACGCCACAAGATCAGCTACGGCGACTTCAAGGATCTGATGGAGGGCAAGGGCGCGTTCGTTTACGCCGGTTGGTGTGGTGACCCAACGTGCGAGGCGCAAATCAAGGAGGAAACGAAGGCGACGATTCGCGTTCTGCCCGATGAGGAGTTCCGCTCGGCCGAGGCGCCGGCGACCTGCCTCAAGTGCGGCCGCGCGTCGACCGCCGAGGCGGTATGGGCCAGAGCGTACTGACCACGGGGTTCGCCCGCATCCGTGGGGGTGACGGCGGGGGCGTGATGCACTGCGAGGGCGTGTCCCTCGAGCACATCGCGCGCGAGGTGGGCACGCCGGTTTTCGTGTACAGCTCCTCTACGATCCGGGACCGGTACGAGCGGCTCGAGCGCATGCTCGCGCCGGTGCCGCACCGGATTCACTATACGCTCAAGGCGAACTCGAGCCTCGGCATCCTTCGCGTGATGCGCGAGCTGGGCGCCGGCGCCGACGTCGTGTCGGGAGGCGAGCTGCATCGCGCGCTTCGCGCCGGGTTTGCCCCCTCCGACATCATCTTCGGTGGAGTGGGGAAGACTGCCGCCGAGCTCGCGCAGGCCATCGACGCCGGCATTTTGTTCATCAACGTCGAGAGCGAAGGCGAAGTTCATCTGATCAGCCAGCTCGCCGCGGAGCGGAACAAGACGGCCGCCGTGTCCATTCGGGTGAATCCCGAGATCACGCTCGACGCGCCGCACGACTACATCAAGACCGGCGGCAAGGGCCACAAGTTCGGCGTCCCGTACGACGACGCCGTGCACGTCGCGCAGATCGCGACGTCGCTTCCAAACGTGGAGTTGGTCGGCCTCGACATGCACTTGGGGTCGCAACTCTCGCGCATCGATCCCTACCGCGAGGGCACGGAAAGACTTGCGTCGATCTTCGCCGAGTTGGGCAAGCGCGGCATCACGGGGCTCCGTTATCTCGACATCGGCGGCGGGTTGGGCGTGCGCTACGATACCGAGGAGCCCCCGGACCTCGATCGGTTCGCCGAGCTCGTGCTGCCCACCGTCGCCGCGACGGGGCTCAAGCTGATCATGGAGCCGGGACGGTTCCTCGTCGGCAACGCCGGCGTGCTCGTGGGTCGCGTCCTGTACAGAAAGCACAGCGGCGGAAAAGAGTACGTCATCGCGGACGCGGGGATGACCGAGCTGCTGCGGCCGTCGCATTACGGCGCCTTTCATCGGGTCGACGCCATGCGGGAACGTGGGAATACTCGTCGGGTCGACGTGGTCGGTCCGGTGTGCGAGAGCGGCGACTTCCTCGCCCTCGACCGCGAGCTCGACGACTTGCACCCGGGGGACTTCGTCGTCGTATCGGACGTCGGCGCCTACGGGTACGCCATGGCATCCAACTACAATAGCCGCGGCCGCGCCGCCGAGGTGCTGGTGGACGAAGACCGCTTCGCCATCATCACCGCGCGCGAGCTGTACGACGATCTCACGCGGTTGGAGATCGACGCGCCAACGTGGGAAGCCGGAGAATCGCACGAATGAAGATCGGACTGATCGCCGACACTCACGACCGTCTCCCCGCCATCGCCGAGTTGGTGCGACAGATGCAGGCCGGTGGCGTGGGCATGTTGCTGCACGCCGGCGACTACTGCTCGCCGTTCTCGCTCACGGCGATCGAGGAGGCGCAGATCTCGCTCGCCGGCGTATTCGGCCGGAATGACGGGGACCCGCAAGGGCTCATCACCCGCGCGCAGTCCGCGCTGGGCATCGAGCTGTTCGAGTCGCCGCACAGTTTCGAGGTCGGAGGGCGCCGCATCCTCCTCGTCCACGACATCGGCGACGTCCACGAACGCTCGGTGCTCGGACACGAGATCGTGGTGCACGGCCATACGCATCAACAGGAAATGAAGACTCGCGGCGAGACGCTGATCGTCAATCCCGGAGAAGGGTGCGGTTGGCTCTACGGCAAGCCCTCTGCGGCGCTGCTCGACCTCGACGAACGGCGCGTCGAATTCCTGACCCTCTCCGGCCAGGAATGGGCGTACTGATGTCGTCGCGCGTTCTCATCATCGACTACGGCTCGCAGTTCACGCAGCTCATCGCGCGCCGTGTCCGCGAGGCGCGCGTGTACTCGGAGATCCATCCGCCGACGCGTTCGCTCGAGTGGATTCGCGAGTGGAACCCCACGGGCATCATACTCAGCGGCGGACCGAACTCGGTTTACGAGGAAGGCGCGCCGACGGTCGACCCCGGCGTGCTCGACCTCGCGCCGGTGCTCGCGATCTGTTACGGGATGCAGGTCGTGGCGCGCGTGTCGGGCGGCGAAGTGATCGGGGCGGGCCGTCGTGAATACGGCCGCGCCGAGCTGCGCGTCGACGAGAACTGCGGACTGTTCGACGGATTCGCCGAACACGACGCGATGCAGGTGTGGATGAGCCACGGCGACCACGTCGACGCTCCGCCGCCCGACTACGTCGCGACCGCGTCGAGCGCCAGCGTGCCGATCGCCGCGATGCGGCACAAGACGAAGCCCATTCACGGCGTCCAGTTCCATCCGGAGGTCGCGCACACGCCGCGCGGCGGCGAGATCATCGCCAACTTCCTCTTCGCGGTTTGCCACGCGGAGCCGAGTTGGACGCCGGGGGCGTTCGTCGAGAGCGAGGTGGCGAAGATCAAGCAGCTCGTCGGCGACGCGCGCGTCGTGTGCGGCCTGTCGGGCGGCGTCGACTCGGCGGTAGCCGCCGCGCTCGTACACCGGGCGATCGGCGATCAGCTGACGTGCGTGTTCGTCGACACCGGGTTGCTCCGGCTGCACGAGCGCGAACAGGTCGAGCGCACGTTCCGCGCGAACCTGGGGATCAGGCTCATCACGGTGGACGCGTCCGAGATCTTCCTCGAGAAGCTGGCGGGCGTCGACGATCCGGAGAAGAAGCGGACGACCATCGGGCACACGTTCATCGACGTCTTCGAATCGACGACCGATGCCCTCCGCGAAGAGGGAAAGGGTTCGGAGGGGGGCGAGTACAAGTTCCTGGTGCAGGGAACGCTGTATCCCGACGTGATCGAGTCGTTCTCCCCCCGCGGTGGTCCGTCGGTGACGATCAAGACGCACCACAACGTCGGCGGCTTGAAACCGGGCATGAAATTCCAGCTCATCGAGCCGCTGCGCGAGCTGTTCAAGGACGAAGTGCGAAACGTCGGCCGCGAGCTGGGATTGCCCGAGGAGATGGTGGGACGGCACCCGTTTCCCGGCCCGGGACTTGGAATTCGCGTCCTGGGCCCCGTCGAACCCGCGTCGCTCGACGTGCTGCGGCGCGCCGACGCGATCTATCTCGAGGAGATCCGCAACGCGGGCTTGTACGACGACATCTGGCAGGCCTTCGCCGTGCTGTTGCCCGTGCGCAGCGTCGGCGTGATGGGAGACTTTCGCACCTACGAAAACGTCGTGGCGCTCCGCGCCGTGACGAGCACCGACGGCATGACCGCCGACTGGTACCACTTTCCTCACGATTTGCTGGGAAGGATTTCGACCCGCATAATCAATGAAGTGAGGGGAGTGAATCGAGTCGTCTACGACGTCAGCTCCAAGCCCCCCGCCACGATCGAGTGGGAGTAACTGCAGCATCGGTCCGCCTGTCCACCCGTCGACCCGAAAATGTCGACAGAACTGCGTCAGTGGACCACGGACTCCGATCGCGTGGCGGCGGAGCTCGAGCACCTGTATGCGCCGCCGTCTCCCCAGCGCGGTTTCGCTGGCCGTTTGGGTAGGAAGTCATTGAAGCGGCCAGGCTTCGATGCCGCTGCGGCAAAATTCAACGCAGTTGCCGCAGATCTGAACTACAATCCCGCAGATGAAAAGGCGAGGGATCCATGACGAGCCCCTCGCCTTTCATCTGCGGGATTGCCGTTCAAAATCTGCGGCATCTGCGTCGAGTTTCGAGACCGGCTATAGTGGCCGCTGATCCTGGCGCCCTCGCGTTCAGACCCCCTTTTCCTCGAGCAGCGCCAGAAACTGCTTCGGCTCCGTCAGCTCCAGCAGCCGCGCGGGCACGTCCGGCTCTTTGCTGAACTGCGCGATCTTGCCGAGCACCGGCAGATACTGATTCGAGACCTCGAGCGGCGGCGCGACGATGAGGAAGAAGAAGTTCACCGGCTTCTCGTCGATCGCCTTGAAGTCGATGCCTTGTTTGCGGCGGCCGAAGGCGACGCGAAGCTTGTTCACGACGAGCGAGCGGCAGTGGGGAATCGCGATGCCTCGCCCGATTCCCGTCGAGCCGAGATTCTCCCGCCGCTTGAGCATCTTGAACAGCATCCCTTCTGATTTGTCGTCGAGCTTGAGCAGTCCGATCAGCTCGCGAAGGACGTCGTCCTTGGTCGTCCCGACGATGTTGAGCTCGATCGCGTCTTCGCTGAAAAACTCTCGCAGTTCCATCCGTTGCGGGTCGAAAGGAGGGCAGTCAATAGGCGTGAACCAGCGAAGCTATTCGAGCCCTGAACGCGTGTCAAATGCGCGCGTTGCTTGGACTTCGGATCACTCTTAGGTTTTGAGAATGGCGCGTTTCCCGTTTCCGCTCGATGCCGCCGTCCCGCTCTACCTCGCTCCGATGGCGGGCGTGTCGGAGTCGCCCTTCCGGCGGCTCTGCCGCCGCTTTGGCGCGGACGTCGTCGTCACGGAGTTTCTTTCCGCCGAAGGCATCCGGCGCGAGAACCCCGCCACCATCGACAAGCTTCGTTTCGGTCCCGACGAGCGGCCGATCGGCGTGCAGATCTTCGGCGCCGACGCCGGGGCGATGGGCGAGGCGGCCGCGTTCGTGACGGACGTTTTCCAGCCGGAGTTCATCGACATCAACTTCGGTTGCCCGGTCAAGAAGGTCGTCCGCCGCAACGGGGGGTCCGGCTGTCTCAAGGATCTCAGTCTTGTTCAGGACGTCATTCGGGCTGTTGCGCGGAGCACGTCGCTTCCCGTCACGTGTAAGATCCGCAGCGGCTGGAACGAGGAGATGCGCGATCCGGTAACGATCGCGCTACGGTGCCAGGACGCCGGCGTCCGCGCCATCGCACTGCACCCGCGCACGCGCACGCAGATGTACTCGGGGAACGCGCGCTGGGAGGAGATCGCCGCCGTCGTCGGCGCGCTCGACATCCCGGTCCTCGGCAATGGCGACATCAAGACTCCCGAGGACGCGGCGCGCATGCATCGCGAGACCGGGTGCGCCGGCGTGATGATCGCGCGCGGTTCGTTCGGGCAGCCGTGGATCTTCGACCAGACGCGCGACCTCCTCGAGGGACGGCCGATGCGTCCGACGCCGACTATAGAAGCGCGATTTGCAATCGCGCTGGAGCACGCCCGCATGGCCGCCGACTACGAACCCGACCGCCGCGGCGCCGCGATCGAATTCCGCAAGCACCTCGGCTGGTACGTGAAGGGGCTGCCCGGGTCGGCGGAAATTCGTAAGAAGCTCCACGCCGTGAACTCGCTCGACGAAGTCGAAGGCATCTTCGACGAGTACCTGCGCATGCGCGACACGTTCGCGTCCGACGTCATCGGCGGAGACGACTCGACGGACGCGGACGAAATCGAGACGGCGGCATGAGACGGGAGCACGTCCGCGACCTGCTCCGGCAGGTGGCGGACGGCACGCTCGACGTCTCGCACGCGCTCGACGCGCTGGCTGTCGAACCGATCGAGTCGCTCGGCTTCGCGACGATCGACCACCACCGCGCGCTCCGGCAGGGTTTTCCGGAAGTCGTCTACGGGGCGGGGAAGACGCCGGAGCAAATCTGCGAGATCGCCCGCCGCATCGTCGCGCGCGGCGACGGCGTTCTCGTGACGCGCATCGCCGAGGACGCCGCGCATCGGCTTCGGTCGACGCTGCCGGACGTCGAAGTGAATGATCTCGCGCGAACGGCGCTCGTGCGCGGCGGCTCGCCCGCGCCGCGCGGCACGGGAACCGTCGCCGTCGTGACCGCGGGGACGAGCGATCTGCCGGTGGCGGAAGAGGCTGCGGTGACGCTCGACGCGCTCGGTGACTGCGTGATGCGCGTAACGGACGTCGGCGTGGCGGGCATCCATCGCGTGCTGGCGAAGCATCAGGAGCTTCGCTCGGCGACCGTGGTGATCGTCGTCGCCGGGATGGATGGCGCACTGCCGTCGGTGGTCGGCGGGATGGTGCGCGGGCCGGTGATCGCGGTGCCGACGTCGGTCGGGTACGGCGCGTCGTTCGGCGGGATCGCGGCGCTGTTGACGATGCTCAACAGCTGCGCGGCGGGCGTGACCGTGGTGAACATCGACAACGGATTCGGCGCCGCGGTGGCGGCGTCACGAATCACGCAC
>CAVWQI010000006.1:0-147337 GCA_963757185.1 uncultured Gemmatimonadaceae bacterium | reverse complement strand
AGCGCGCCGTACCGGACACCCCGGCCACGCTGTAGGGGGAGAAAACGAAACGCAGATGACGCGGATCTGCGGCATCGTCGTTCTCATTTCGTCCGACGCCAAGCGTAGCCCCATGGCGAGGGGAGCAGATCACCGGTCGGGCCATCCGTACAACCGGAGCGCATTCCCTCGCATGACCATCTTCGCGATCTCCGCCGCCCGAGGCTTCGTGATCTCGCCTTCGTTCACCATCTCGGTGAGAGCGATCGCCAGCGCGTCGCGGGCCGAGGTCGTGGTCTGATAGCCGATCTCCTCCCAATCGATCGCAGCCGAACTGCCTGGCGAAAGATCCGTCCCGAAGAGGACCTTCTCCGGATACCACTCGAGCCAGTAGCGGATGGTTCGTGCGAGCTCCCGCGTCGGCAGCAGCCACGTCTGTTCGGAGAAGTCCGTGTACACGTTCGGCTTCATGAGAAGCGGCGCGATCTCCTTCGAGAACGGACCGGCGCCGCCGTGCAGCAGCACGAACTTGGTCTTGCGCAATGACGCGTCGTCGAGGACTGGCTCGAGCAACAGCGGATTCGCTCCGGCGATCTCGAAGTAGCCGCCACATCCATACCCGGTATGAATGTGCACGGGGAGTCCGAGCCGCCCCGCCTCGACGGCGACGTGATGAAAAACGACGTCCTGGATCGCGGTGTACTCGGCGTCCGTCGGGACGCCGGCGTTGGTGTACCGGGCATACGCTCTATCGGCCACCGCCTTGTCGCCGCGCGTGAAATTGAGCGGGCGCAAGTAGGCCGCTTCGTACTTGATGGCGACTGCTCCCTCGCGCTTGAGCCGCTCGAGCGTTGGCGTCACGACCTGCGAGAGATAAGCGTCGAGCGTGGCCGGGCGGCGGCTTACGTTGACGGCCGTCATGTAGCGCTTGAGCAGCGCGTCTTCACGGCCAAAGAAAATTTTTCGGTCCGGCGTGTACTTCGCAACGCCGCTGTTGTCGAGCGGAAAGAGAAGTGCGTCGACGAAGGGCACCCAGCGGAAGCCGGGCGCGACAAGCCCCCGTCCAATGGCGACACGGTTGGCCAACTCCGTCTGGATGCCGAGCTTCTCGAGCACCCACGCGGGATAGCGATCGCCCTGAGCCGCCTTCACTCGCTGCTTCGCCGCCACCAGTTCCCGCACATGCGCCGAGTCGGTGTCGTTGTAGCGATAGCCGTAGAGCGCCTTCCACGCGGCGAGATAGCGCGGGTTGTCCGGCCGAGTCGTCAGCGCCGCCTCGGTCGGCTCGAGCGGGTCGCAAGGCAGCGCGTCGAAGTCGTCGTCCTTCTGGCCCGCGACGGTGAGCGCGGGCGGATGTGAATGGTTGTCGATGGCCTTGATGGCGCGAATCGTCGACAGGAGGCCCGGGTCCGGCTGCTGCGCGCCGGCGGCGTTCAGGGCGAGAAGGGCGATTGACGAGAGGGCGAATCGGTGCATGGCGAGGGCAGAAGGCGGAGTCAGCTAAGGGTGTGGCTTAGACGGCTTGGTCGCCAGGATGGGCACTCTAGCGGCAGGCGTCAGCGACAGTCGCGAGGCGGTCGTCGCCGCATTTGCCCTTTGCCGCGGGGCGCGCCATCGTTTCGTGGAGTTCGCGTTGGCCGACCAGCCGCGATGTGAGAGGAGGGTCTCATGAAGCTTTCCCAGCTCTTTGCGTCCACGCGGACGCCGCGATCCACTCTCGCAGTTCAAACCGTTGAAACCGTGGCGGCGACCGACGAGCATGGCGTGAGACCGACGGACAGCGCGCTCGACCTGTTCGGGATAACGCACATTGGGAAGGTGCGCCACGAGAATCAGGATCACTTCTTCGTCGGTACCATTCACCCGGAAGTCCACGTACACGGCACGAGTCTGACGAACGCGGAGCGGTTGCCGCTTCGCGGCCAGCGTCTGGCAACGGTATTTCTCGTGGCCGATGGCGTCGGCGGTCAGTTCGGAGGAGCGGAGGCAAGCCGGTTGGCGGCCGAGGCGGTCACGGCGTACGTCTCGTCGAGCCTGCGGTGCTACCATGCGGCCGGCGCCTCGGACGACAAGCTGTTTCTCGATGGGTTGCGCGCGGCGGCGATGAATGCGCACGAAACGGTGTCGGTGGAATCGGCGATCCGCGGTGACACGCACATGGCGACGACGCTGACGTTCGGCATCGCCGTGTGGCCCTGGCTCTACGTACTGCAAGTCGGCGACAGCCGCGCGTACTTCTGCTGCAACGGGGTGATGCGCCAGATCACGCGCGACCAGACGGTCGCCCAGGATCTCGTGGACCAGGGCGTTCTCACCCCCGAACGGGCCGCCAATTCGCCGTACACACACGTGCTCTCCAGCGCGATCGGCGGATCCGCTGCCCTACCGGTCGTGACGCGCATCGACGTTCGCGGCGAGCGTCCGGTGGTGCTGCTGTGCAGCGACGGCCTCACCAAGCACATCACCGATCGCGAGATCGAGCAGCACATACTCGGCCTCGAGTCATCCGAGCAACTTTGCCGAGCATTGCTCGAGCTCGCGCTCGAGCGGGGTGGGTCGGACAACGTCACGATCGTCGTGGGACGCGTGCGGTCATCGCCACCCGCCGCGTGATCGCTTGCGGTCAGGACAGCGGCGGAATGGGCTCCGGCGCCTCTCCGTCGCGGAGACGCGACCAGTTTTCCATCAGCTCATCCCGGTGAAGTTCGCTCCACTCGACGACTAGTCGCAGGGCCCGGGCAGGAAAGCGACCCGTCACGACGCCATCGTGGATCGTCACGCTGACCTGGTACTCGCCGTACGTTGCGTGGAAATGCGGCGGGGCGTGCTCGTTGGCGAGCATGCGAATGACGATGCCGTAGAATCTGCTGACTTCCGGCATCCCGGCGATGTACGCCGACTCGTCGTGGCGAGCGTCACCGAACGACCGCGGCTCCAACCCGTTTGCCGCGCGGACCCTGTCGTACAGCGTTTCGGGCGCCCAATCGGCTCCGTTCGACCAGGCGATCGTCCCGTTTTCGATCGCGACTTGGGCGAACCGTGCCGGATCGCGTAGCGGCTCGAAGATCGGCCCGCGCAGTCCATCGCTGAGGTCGACTTCGCCCTCGGTGCCGTCGGAAAAACGGAGCCACAACACGTGCTCGCGCACGTGCCGCACAGCCGTCACCTCTGGGAGTTCGTACTCGAGCATCGTCGCCGAGCATAGGCTCGGCGCGGCGGCGTCCGCAAGGGCGCTACCGGTACTCCTCCATCAGCTCGGCCAGCTTCGCGCTCCCCGGGCACAAATCGTCGAACGGTAGATCGACGAGCGGCGTGGCCGACGTCTTGGCGAGTGCGTGCATGTCCGACCCGGCTTCGTCGATGTAGAGAAGCCCGGTCACCACCTCGCCGCGCGCCATGTGCTCGCGCACGTGCGCGTACGCGGCGTCGCGGTTCCGGGGATCGTAGTCCGACGCGACGCGATGGAAGCGAACGACGCTTCCGTCGTGCATCGTCACGCTCACCGCCCCGCTGCCCTCCCCGTTCGTCGGCGGGCTCGTGTCTGCCGTGATCTCACGGCGCAGTGGGACGAAGTCGACCGGCGCGAGCTCGGCGTAATGCTCGCGCGTGTACCGGTAGCTCTTTGTCGACGTGTCGTGGTCGTTGAAGCTCACGCACGGCGAGATGATGTCGACAAGCGCGAACCCGTTGTGCCTCATCGCCGCTTTCAGGATCGGCGTCAGCTGCGCCTTGTCGCCGGAGAAGCTGCGCGCGACGAAGGTTGCGCCGAGCGTGAGCGCGAGCAGCACCGGATCGATCGGCGACTGAAGATTCGCCTCGCCCTTCTTGGATTTCGACCCGACATCCGATGACGCCGAGAACTGACCCTTGGTGAGCCCGTAGACGCCGTTGTTCTCGAGCACGTACATCATGTTCACGTTGCGGCGGATGGCGTGGCACAGCTGCCCGAGCCCGATCGACAGCGAGTCGCCGTCACCCGAGATGCCGATGTACGCGAGATCGCGATTCGCGGCGTTCGCGCCGGTCGCCAGCGCCGGCATGCGCCCGTGCACGCCGTTGAATCCATGCGATTGTCGCAGGAAGTACGCGGTCGTCTTCGATGAGCAGCCGATGCCGCTCATCTTCGCCGCGCGGTGCGGCGGGACCTCGAGCTCCCACAGTGCCTGGACGAGCGCCGCGGTGATGGAATCGTGTCCGCACCCCGCGCAGAGCGTCGACATCGCGCCCTCGTAGTCGCGCTTCGTCAGCCCGAGCGAGTTTTTCGGGAGAGACGGGTGCCGGACCGCCGGCTTCGGAATGGATGTCATGGAGTAACGATTCTCAGACGCGCGCGGCTTCGCGGCGCGTCGGTTCGGGTCCGACTGGTTGCGCTCTCTTGCCGACGACGCCGGCGACGACGCGATCGGCGGTGAGCGGCAGGCCGCCGTAGTCGAGCACGGAGATCATTCTGTCTCGAGCGATCCCCGTCTCGAGTGCGATCAAGGAGCGTAGCTGGCCGTCGCGATTCTGCTCGACGACGAAGCACTTCGGATGCGCTTCGATGAACTCCTTCACGCCGGGGCCGAACGGGAACGCGCGGATCCGCATGTAGTCGACGACGACACCGTCGCGGGCGAGGCGATCCACCGCTTCGACGACCGCGGAATGACAGCCGCCGATCGAAACGATGCCGACGTCCGTTTTCTTGGCGCCGGCGCGGATCTCCGGTGCCGGTACCGCCTTCGCGGCCGTCTCCATCTTCTTCACCAACCGATCGACGACCTCCAGATACTCGGCGGCGTCCTCGGTGTAGGTGCCGAACTTGGTGTGGCCAGAGCCGCGCGTGAAATAGCCGCCGCGGGGCGACGCGCCGGGAATCGTTCTCGCCGCGATGCCGTCGCCGTCGACGTCCAGGTAGCGCGAGAACTTCTCCACCTTCTCCAGCTCGGCTGGCCCGAGCACCTTGCCGCGATCGGGGCGATAACTGTCGTTCCAGGTGAAGCGCGGGCACATCCAGTCGTTCATCCCGATGTCGAGATCGGACACGACGAACACAGGTGTCTGGAATCGCTCCGCGAGGTCGAACGCTTCGACGGCGAGCGTGAAGCACTCGGCCGGATTCGCCGGGAAGAGCGCGATGTGCTTCGTGTCGCCGTGCGACAGGTACGCGATCGACAGCAGGTCGCCCTGCTGCGTACGCGTCGGCATGCCGGTGGACGGGCCGGTGCGTTGAATGTCGAAGAAGACGCCCGGAATCTCCGTGTAATAGGCGAGCCCGATGAATTCGCTCATCAACGAGATGCCCGGGCCGGCCGTCGAGGTGAACGCTCGCGCGCCCGCCCACCCGGCGCCGATCACCATGCCCGCCGCCGCCAGCTCGTCCTCGGCCTGGATCAGTGCGTAGTTGCGCTCGCCGGTCGTCGGGTCCACGCGGAAACGCTCACAGTACTCCTTGAACGCTTCCATCAGCGACGTGGAGGGCGTGATCGGATACCACGCGCCGACGGTTGCGCCGGCGAAGACCGCGCCGAGTGCGCCGGCGGCGTTGCCGTCGATCAGGATACTGTCCTTCGTCTTGTCGACGCCCAGCCGTTTCAAATGGAAGGGGAGCGGACAGTCGTAGTTCGCCTTCGCGTAGTCGAAGCCGAGCCGGATCGCGCGGAAGTTGGCGTCGAGCAGCGCGCGCTTCTTGGCGAACTTCTCACGCAGCATCTCGTTCACCACGTCCATGTCGAACTGGAGCAGCGCCGCCAGCGCGCCGACGTAGACGATGTTGCGCAGGAGCGTGCGATTGCGGTCGCCCTCGAAGTTCTCGACGCACAGCGTGCCGAACGGGATGCCGAGGATGGTGATCCCTTCACGAATCAGCTTGTCGTCGAGCGGCCAGGACGAGTCGTAGAGCAGGTAGCCGCCTTCGCGCACCGCGGCGACGTCCTTGGCGTACGTCTCCGGGTTGAGCGCGACGACGAGGTCGACGTGCTCCGGTCGAGCCGTGTAGCCGTCCTCGCTGACGCGGATCTCGTACCACGTCGGCAGACCCTGGATGTTCGACGGAAACACGTTCTTGCCGGTGACCGGGATGCCCATGCGAAAGATCGCCTGCATGAGCAGGCCGTTCGCGCTGGCCGAACCCGTCCCGTTGACAGTCCCGATCTTGAACGCGAAATCGTTAATGGGCATATGGAATCAGCAGGTCGAACTTGCTCATGTCCCACGCGGCCGTCGGGCAGCGTTCGGCGCAGAGGCCGCAGTGGAGGCAGACGTCCTCGTCCTTCACCATGATCCGCTTCGTCTGCGGGAGCGGAGCCGAGGTGTAAATGTCCTGCGACATGTTCGTCGCCGGCGCCGAGAGGTGCTGGCGGATGTCGATGCCCGCCTCGGCCTCCGGAATGATCGTGAGGCAGTTCTCGGGGCAGACGTCAATGCAGGCGTCGCACTCGATGCAGAGGCTCGCCGTGAAATTCGTCTGCACGTCGCAGTTGAGGCATCGCTGCACCTCGGCCGCCGTCTGCTCGGCGTTGAACCCGAGCTCGACCTCGACCCCGAGGCCCTTGAAGCGCTTCGTCAGATCCTCGTGCTTCATCTTCATGCGCTGCGCGGAGCTGTAGTCGTTGCTGTAGCTCCACGAGTGCATGCCGACCTTCGAGCTGACGAGGTTCATGCCGTAGGCCGGCCGCTCGGTGAGCGACGTGCCCTGGCAGTGATTGTTGATCGAGATCGCGGCCTGGTGTCCGTGCTCGACGGCCCAAATGATGTTCTCCGGCCCCCAGGCCGCATCGCCGCCGAAGAAGACGCCGGGTTTCGTCGACATCATGGTCGCTCGATCCACCACCGGCATTCCGTGCTTGTCAAAGT
Organism: uncultured Gemmatimonadaceae bacterium; assembly: GCA_963757185.1. Lineage (GTDB taxonomy): Bacteria > Gemmatimonadota > Gemmatimonadetes > Gemmatimonadales > Gemmatimonadaceae > JAQBQB01. Next base: position 140,524 of record CAVWQI010000006.1, on the reverse strand, counting down.
CGAGGCCGACGTCGCGCTCGATCCACTCGAACGCGTTCTCCTGGCCGATCGCGAGGATCACGTCGTCGCACGGCAAAACGACCGTCTCGATTACCTCACTCTTTTGTTTGCCGTTTTCCTCGGTCCAGCGCAGAACCTCCATCTCCATTCCGACGAGCTTGCCGTTCTCGACGACGAAGCGCTTGGGCGCGTGGTTCTCGACGATGTGCACGCCCTCCTCCTCGGCGTCTTCGAGTTCCCACGGCGACGCCTTGAAGTACTTCCGTCCTCGGCGCGCGATGACTTTGACGTCGGTACCGCCGAGGCGTCGCGACGTGCGGCAGCAATCCATCGCTGTGTTGCCGACGCCGATGATGAGCACGCGCTTGCCGATCTTCTCGATGTGGCCGAAGTGGGCCGACGCGAGCCACTCGATACCTATATGTATGTTCGCCGCGGCCTCGGTGCGCCCGGGGAGATCCAGATTTTTTCCGTGCGGGGCGCCGCTTCCCACGAACACCGCGTCGAATCCCTGCGCGAGCAGGTCGCGCATGCTCGAGATGGGCGAGTTGTACCGGATGTCGACGCCCATGTCGAGGATGTAGCCGACTTCCTCGTCGAGGACGCTGGCCGGCAGGCGAAACGACGGAATGTTGATCCGCATCAGGCCGCCGGGCTCGGCGATCTTTTCGAAGATCACGACGTCGTAGCCGAGCGGCATGAGGTCGTTGGCGACCGTGAGCGACGACGGCCCCGCGCCAATGAGCGCGACGCGCTTTCCGTTTTTCTGCGCCGGCGCCTTCGGCAGGAACTCGCTGACATCGTCGCGATTGTCAGCGGCGACTCGCTTCAACCGGCAGATGGCGACCGGTTTCCCATCGACCCGTCCGCGCCGGCAGGCCGGCTCGCAGGGCCGGTCGCAGGTCCGGCCAAGGATGCCGGGGAAGACGTTGGATTCGCGGTTGAGGAGATAGGACTCGGTGAACTTGCCCTGGGCAATCAGCCTGATGTATTCCGGCACGTTGGTGTGCGCCGGACAGGCGTATTGGCAATCCACAACCTTATGGTAGTACTGAGGATTGCTGACGTCCGTGGGGGGACGGGAAGGCGTCGAAGGAGGGGCGGTAGCGGACACTCGAGGAGGCTCTCCGGGAGGATGCCCGAATGATCGAGGAAGGGAGGGCTCGGGGCAAGACTGAGGGGCGAAGCTAACGAGGGGAGGCGAGCCTCGGTTCTGCCATTCTCTTCCTCAGGAACCGCCCGGTCCACGACTCGCGGCATCGAACCACGTCCTCCGGCGTCCCCTTCACGACGACCTCTCCACCGGCATGGCCGCCGAGCGGGCCTAGGTCCACGACGTAATCCGCCGTCTTGATCACGTCGAGATGGTGCTCGATCACGATCACCGTGTGCCCCGCGTTCACCAACCGGCCAACCGACTCCAACAGCTTTACGACGTCCGCGAGATGCAGCCCCGTCGTCGGCTCGTCGAGGATGTAGACGGTGTGCTTCGCTCGCTGCAGGCGGCTCAGCTCCGTCGCGATCTTGATGCGTTGCGCTTCGCCGCCGGAGAGGGTCGTCGCCGACTGGCCGAGCGTGAGATAGCCGAGCCCGAGATCGCGCAGCACCTCGATCTTCTTTCCAATCGCCGGCTCGGTCGCGAAGAACTCGACACCCTCCTCGACGGACATGTTCAGGATGTCGTCGATCGTCTTGCCGCGAAGCGTCACTTCCAACGTCTCCGCATTGAAGCGCGCGCCTTTGCACGCACCGCACGTGACCTCGACGTCGGGCATGAAATACATTTGCGTCGTGATGGTCCCTTCGCCCTGGCACTCTTCACAACGCCCGCCCTTGACGTTGAAGCTGAATCGCCCGGCCTTGTAGCCGCGCTCGACCGACAGCGGCGCGCGTGTGAAGAGGTCGCGGATCGCGTCGTAAAATCCGACGTAGGTCGCCGGGTTGGAGCGGCTGTTCCGGCCGATGGGCGTCTGGTCGATGTTCACGACTTTGTGAACGTGCTCCGTTCCCTCGATCGCGTCGTGCGCGCCGGGGAGCGTGCGCGAGTCGACAAGCTTTTTCCAGAGCGCCTTGTACAGCACCTCGTTGATCAACGTGCTCTTGCCCGACCCCGAAGCGCCGGTGATCGCGACGAGCACGCCGAGCGGAATGGCGACGTCGATCGACTTGAGGTTGTTCTCTCTCGCGCCGCGCACGACAAGTTGTTTGCCGTTGCCGCGGCGGCGCTTCTCCGGAGTGGCGATCGAGCGTTTGCCGGAGAGAAACTGGCCGGTCGGCGAGGCTTTGCACTTCAAGAGGTCTTCGAGCGAGCCCTGCACGACGACCTCGCCGCCGTGCACGCCGGGCCCGGGCCCCATCTCCACGAGATGATCCGCCGCGCGAATCGTGTCCTCGTCATGCTCGACGACGATCACCGTGTTGCCGATGTCGCGCAGCCGCTCGAGCGTCGCGATCATCTTCACGTTGTCCTTGGGGTGCAGCCCGATGCTCGGTTCGTCGAGCACGTAGAGCATGCCCATCAAGCCGGAGCCGATCTGCGTGGACAGTCGGATGCGCTGCGATTCGCCGCCGGAGAGCGTGGACGACCGTCGGTTGAAGTTGAGGTAGTCGAGGCCGATGCCGAGCAGCAGCTCGAGTCGCGTGACGATCTCTCGAATGATCTGCCGCCCCGCGTCGGCGCCGCGGCCGGCCGGCCGCAGTCCGCGCAAAAACCCCCGCAACTCATCAAAGTGAAGCTGGCCCACCTCGAACAACGTCTTGCCGCCGACGGTGAACGACATCCGCGACGCTCGGAGGCGAGAGCCCTGACAGTCCGGGCAGACGTGCTCGACCATCACTCGATCGAGCCACGCTTCCATGCCGGAGCTGGCCTCGCCGCGCTGGCGATATCGGCGATAGTGCCGCTCGATGCGGCGCGCGATGCCTTGGAATCCGACGTCCTTGCCCTCCCATTCGGGACGTTTGTCTTTCGCGCCGGGAGGGAACAGCAGAGGGAACTTCTCCTCTCGCCCATAGAGCATCGCGTTGCGCGCCGACTCGGGCAGGTTCTCCCACGGCGTCTCGATCGAGAAGCCCATCGCGCGCGACAGACTGTAGATGAGTCGCCCGTCCCAATTGTCCGGGTTGTAGCGGAATGCTTCGCGCACGAAACAGCCGCCGACGATGCTGCGCGTCGGATCGGGGATGAGCAGCTCGGAATGCGTGAGCTTGTGCACGCCGAGTCCGCCGCAGGTGCGGCACGCGCTCTCGGGAAGGTTGAAGACGAAGTACGCCGGCCCGACGTCGCCGAACAGCACGTGGTGCTTCGCGCTCGTCGTCGCCTTGTGAAAACGCTCCGACTCGGCCTTCGACGCGCCTTTCACGATCTCGATGCGCATCAACCCATCGCCCACGAGGAGTGTCGACAGCACGCCGGCTTTGATCGCCTTCTCGTTGCGCCGTCGCACGACAAATCGGTCGACGATCGCGTCCAGCTCCTTCACTTTCGAACTGTCCAGCTCCAGGTCGTCCGCCAGATCTATGTGTCTGCCCTCGGCGTGTCTGCCCTCGGCGACCAGGCGGCGAATGCCCTGTTTGCGGAGCTCGGTGAACACGAAGTCGAGCTCCTCGCCGTAGACCTTGAACACCGGCGCGCGCAGCTCGACCTCCGCGCCGTCGGGCAGGCCGAGAATCGCTTCGGTGATCTGCGTCGAGGTCTTGGTCGGCGCGACTTCGCCGCAGCGCGGGCAGTGCGCTTCGGCGATCGTCGCGTAAAGCAGGTTCAAGTAGCTCGCGATGTCCGTCATCGTGCCGACCGTGCTGCGCGGATTGCTCGCGATCGTCTTCTGCTCGATCGAGATCACCGGCGACAGTCCGAAGACGAAATCGACGTCCGGTTTCGCCACCTGCGCCACGAACCGTTTGGCGTAACTCGACAGCGACTCCATGTAGCGGCGCTGCCCTTCGCCGTAGATCGTGTCGAAGGCGAGGCTCGACTTTCCGGATCCGGAGAGTCCGGTCACGACCACGAGTTTGTCGCGCGGAATCTCGAGCGTGATGTCCTTGAGGTTGTGGACGCGTGCGCCCTGCACGGCGATCGTCGTCCGCGCGGCGGTCGTGGGCTCGGCGTGCCGCTTCGTCGTGTTTCGCGGCACTACTCGCTCGCCGCGTGAAAGAACGCCATCTCCTGCACCTCGACGTTGCTGCGCTGCGTCAGCTTGACCGGCACCGACGCCTTGGTGAGCATGCCCCGATCCGCCAGGTATTCGCAGACGCCTGTCACTTCACCCACGCCGAAGTTGCGCGCGAAGTGATCGTCGATCTCCGTCGCCGACCGCGCTTCGCCGACCTCGCGCAAGTGTTCGAGGACCAGTCCAAAGAGAGCTTCCGTGCGCTCCGCGAGATATCCATCGATGGCGTCGAGCGCGGCCGAGACGGACTGCGCGGTCTTTCGTTGATTCAGGAGGTCGTGATAGACCGTCGCGAAGAACGACGGATTGAGCTTCATCGCCTGTGGAAGCACTTCACGGTCGGCGAGCAGCCCCGCGCCGATCACCTCGACCCTCGCCAGCGCGGTGGCCGAGTGGAGGATCCAGAGCGCGGAATAGTCGAGGTCCTGTCGCGTGACGAGCCACTTCCGTGCCTTGTAGAGGAGAGGCAGCACGCCGGCGCCCGCTCTGAGCAGTTGGATCTGCCGATCTCTCTTGCCCATCAGCTGCAGCCGCTCCCAGAGCGGCGAAATGCTTTCGTCGTGCGTGTAGAGTAGCCGCCCCTTGGCGAGCAGAGAATGCATGAACGAGTTCGCGACCGAGCCCTCGACGGTCTTTCGAAACTCGGTCCGCGACATCACGATCGCGTGCGTGTTGAGTCCGTCCGCGTAAAGGCTGATGCCGCGGCCGTCGCCCTTGCGATCGTCCACGGTGACGAGGGCGAGGTCGATGTCGGACTTGTCCCACACGGTGTCGTGCGACAGGCTGCCGCACAGGATCGCGGCGAGGACGGTGCGGTCCTGCTGGATCTGTGCGACGAGCTTGTCGAGCGCTTTGCTGAACAGCTCCTGGACCGGGGGCCGCGACATCCGGAGATTCTAGCCCCGGAATAGGGACGGTGGAACGCCCGGCAGCCAACCCCGCAGCGCCACCGCACTCTCGCTCGCGGTACGGGTGCGGAGACGGAGTGCGGAGACCTGGAACGAGGATGAGGGACGAGTGCGGCGGCAGATCCGAGCGATCGAGACTGAACGCGTCGCTACTCCGCACGAAGGGCGCGCGCCGGGTCGATCCTCGTCGCGCGCCGCGCCGGGATGTAGGCGGCGCCCGCCGCCGTCGCCAGCAGCAACACCGCCACGCCGGCGAGCGTCGCCGGATCCGACGGGCGAATCTCGAACAACATCGACGTCAACAGTCGCGCGCCGCCGAGCGCGCCGGCCAGCCCCGCTGCGGTGCCGACGCACGCGACGATCATCGCCTGCTTGAGCACCATGTTGCGCACGCCGCCGGCCGTCGCCCCGAGCGCCATTCGAATCCCGAGCTCCCGCGTCTGTTGGTTCACCGCCGACGCCATGATGCCGTAGAGCCCGACCGCCGCGACCACGATCGCCGCCAACGCGAAGACCGACAGGAGCAGCGCGTCGAATCGTGGTACAGCCAACTGCGGCGCGACGAGATCGTCCATCGACTCGGCGCGGACGAAAGTGGCGCCGCCGGCGCCCTCCACCGCACGACGCCACGCGTCCATCGGCATCATTGCGTCTCGCGTCCGCACGGCGAAGTAACCCTGCGCCAAAACCTGCCAATACGGTCTGAAGATCGTCGGCGTGCTCTCGCGATGCAGCCGGTAATGAAAGTCGCGCACGACGCCGACCACGGTGACGAGCGAATCCGACGAATGTTGCGCCGGGTCGCGAAGCCGCTTGCCGATCGCCGATTGATTCGGCCACAGGCGTCGCGCGACGCCTTCGGTGATCACGGCGACACGCGGCGCGTCCTCACGGTCGGCGTCTGTGAAGACTCGGCCCGCGACCAGTGGAACTCCGAGTGTGCGGAAAAAGTCCGGGCCCACGGCGTCGAACCCGAACCACGGATTCGTCTTGGCCTCGACATCCGACTGCTCCTCCGCCGCAAAGCGACCCATCCATACGTTCGAGCCGAGGAAAGGCGGGGCAGCCGCCGGAGAGATGCTCACCACCTGCGGCAGCGTGCGCAAATTCGCCATGATGCGCTCGTGCGCGGCGAAGTTGACCCGATTCGCGCACCTCGACCACGCGGTAGTATCCGCCGCGGTGAGCACCGTGCCGCTCGGGCGACAATCCTGCGCGTACATCCGCCACGGTAGGGAGACATTCAGCATCGTCAGATGGTCGGTCGAGTATCCCATGTCCATCGTGGCGAGGCGCGCGAGGCTCCGCACGAGCAATCCGGCTCCCGCGAGCACGACAACGGCGAGCGCCAGCTGCGACGCGACGAGCGCTTGGCGGACCTTCCGCAGGCGGCGCCCTTCGGTGCCCGAGCGAGTGTCGGAGCGAAGCGGCGTCGAGAGATCGAATCGCAGCGCCACGAGCGACGGGGCGACGCCGAAGAGAATCACTGTGGCCGCGGTGACGAGCGAACCCGTGAGCAGCGGCGTGCCGGCGAGCACGATGAGATCGGTGCGCGGCAGCCCGCTCGGCGCGAGACGAATCAGTGCGTCGAGGAGGAGTCGCGCGAACACCACGCCGAGCGCACCGCCGCCGGCGGCGAGCAGAACGCTCTCGGCGAACAGGTGCCGCAAGAGATCCATCGCCGACGCGCCGATCGCGCGACGAATCGAGAGCTCGCGTACGCGCCCGGCGGCGCGAAGCAAAAGCAGATTGCCGACGTTGACGCACGCGAGCACGAGGAGGAGCACGACCGCCGCCGAAAGCGCCAGCAGCGCGGGGCGAGCCTGTCCCGTCACCATGTCGTCGAGCGTGTGGACTTGCGCGCCGACCGAATTCGCGCCGAGGTTGCGCGCCTGCTCGGGATCGCGCTCGAGGAACGTGAGAAAATCCTTGCGCGCCGCTTCGGGCGTCGCGTTCGACGACAAGCGAGCCACGACGTCGATGCTGCCGTACTCCGAGGCGATCCAATACTCGACGCCGCGCGGGTAATCGAGCCCCGGCGGCGCGACCCCGACGATCGTCATCGTCCAGCTCAACTTGGGCGAGACGAGATGGCGGCCGATCACCGACGAATCGCCACCGAAGCTGCGCCGCCATGCAGCATAGCTGAGCACGACTGGCACTCCGGCGTTCAGGGCACTGGCTCCCCAGGCCACTTGATCGCCCGTTCGGAACAGCCGGCCCAATGCCGGGTCCGCGCCGAGAACGGCGAAGAAGTTGTCGGTCACGACGGCGTCGCGCAGCACGAGCCGGCGGTCGCCGTCGGCGACCGCGTCGGCGAGAACGCGCCAGTGTGCCAAGCCGGCTGCCTCGCGGAGCGTGTGCGTCTCGCGTCGGAGTCGATGGAGTTGGCCCGGAGTGATCGGCACCTCAGTCGCCGCGCCGCTCGCCACGCCCGACAGCTCGACGATCTGCTCTGGCTGTCTCGCCGGTAGACGGCGAAGCAGAACCGATTGAAAGACGGTGAACATCGCGCTCGACATCCCGATGGCGAGCCCGAGGATGAGCACGACCGTGACGCTGAACGCAGGCGCTCGGCGAAGGGAGCGCGCGGCCTGCGAGAGTTCGCGGCGGGTCTTGTCGAGCATGCGGATCCTCTCCGGCGGCGGATGCGTCAATCGAAGATACGTCGATGACACGTGACTCAGCGCGGACCCCGCGGCCGCCAAGCACCGGCAGGACGGTGGACGCCGAATCGCATGGGGAGCACTGGCCACCTCGATGCGAAGGCGTAGCTTGTCAGGCCGCGCTCAACGCGAGCGGTTCGTTCCCGGACCGCGCTTGACACGGTACCGATTTTCCCGACATGCCCCAGCCCATCCGATGACGTCCGCCGCCGAACGTCTCGAGGCGAGCCTCGCCGCACTCGCCGAGCATCGATCCCTCACCAACGCATTCGTCTACGCCGAGCCGGTCGCCGCGCGCGCCGCGGCGCGGGCGGTAGATGAGGAGCGGCGTCGCGGCGTCGATCGCGGGCCTCTCCACGGGATGCCGATCTCGATCAAGGACCTCATCGACATCGCCGGCCAACTGACGACCGCCGCGTCTAACGTGCGAAAAGGGCATCTGGCCGTTCGCGACGCGACCGTCATCCAGCGACTTCGCGAGGCCGGCGCCGTCATTCTCGGCAAGACGAACCTGCACGAATTCGCGCTCGGCACGACGAGCGAAGAGTCGGCGTTCGGTCCGGTGCACAATCCGCACGACCCCACGCGATCGGCGGGCGGATCGAGCGGAGGGTCGGCGGCGGCCGTCGCAACAGGGATGGGGCAGGCGTCGATCGGAACGGACACGGGCGGTTCGATCCGGATTCCCGCGGCAGCGTGCGGCGTCGTTGGGCTCAAACCGTCGCTCGGCGAGGTACCGACCGACGGTGTGGTGCCGCTATGCCCGACGTTCGATCACGTCGGCCCGATCACGCGCTCCGTGGAGGACGCGGCTGCCCTCTGGTCAGTCCTCGCCGCGCGGCCGCTCCCTCGACTCGGCGCGTTGGCGCGTTCGCCGATCATGCTTGGCGCGCTCGCCGGCTACTTCACGGCGCTGCTGGACGCCGACGTGCGCAGGGCGTTCGATTCGTCGCTTGCCCGCCTGCGCGCGTTCGGAATCGCGATCGAGTCGCGCGCGGTGCAGGGAAGCGAGCGGATCGTAGACACGTACGTCAACATCTCGCTTCCGGAGGCGGCACAATACCACGCGCCGACACTCGACACGTGCGCGACCGACTATCAACCCGGGGTCCGCGAGCGCCTGCTCAAGGGTCGCACGATCTCGGCCGTAGACTACCTTGCGGCGCGGGAGGGGCGCGAAGTACTGCGTCGCGCGGTCGATGCGGCACTGGAACGCTGCGACGCTTTGGTGCTTCCGACGCTGCCGATCGTCGCCCCCACGCTCGGCGCCATTGAAGTCACGATGGACAACGGGCAAACGCTCCCGGTCCGAGCCGCGATGCTGCGGCTCACACAGTTGTTCAACATCACCGGGCATCCGGCGATCTCGCTGCCGATTCCAACGTCTGGCTTGCCTGTTGGTCTGCAGTTGGTGGGCCGTCGGGACAGGACCGAGGAGCTGCTCGCGGTCGCGTCGCAGGTGGCTCGCGTCGTGGGTTGAACGCGGTCTACTAGCGCCAGAGAGCGAGCCCGTCGATCCTCGGCTCTAGTCCTTCACGCCGGGACTGCTAGGCCGGGCGCTCAATCCCAGTCTATCCCTCGATGCGGGCCACACTCCAGGGGTGAATCGATAGGTTTACGATCAGTTCAACGGCCGGTCCAACTCGGAGCGACTCATGGCGGACGACGATCTGAAGGCGGAGCTGGAACGACTGCGGCAGGAAAACGAGGCCCTGAAGAAGGGCGCGACCCGGGCCGTATCTCTCAAGGTGAGCGAAAAGGGCGGCGTTTCCGTCTACGGCCTGGGGCGGTTCCCCATCACGCTCTACCAAGAGCAATGGCTCAAGCTACTCGACATGTCAGACGAGTTGCGCGCATTCATCGCCGCTCACAAGTCGGAGCTGAAGGTCAAGCCGTAAAGGTCTCTTGACTCGGCTCTGAGGCCGAGCGTAGGCTCGGCACCGAGACTGCGGCGTTAGGGTCACTTCGGCGATGCACCGGTGACGCGCCGTTCCGAGGAGCGCGCGATGATTGACGACATGGGAATCTTCCGGACGACCATCGGCATCGCGCCACTGGGCACGCCCGATCGCGTGCGCGAACTGGTCGACGTGATGGTGGACACCGGCAGCGAGTACAATTGGATTCCGGCCGGCGTTCTCGCCGACATCGGCATCGGTCGCGTGCGAGTCGAGCGGTTCGAGACGGCCGACGGACGCGTCATCGAGCGGGACGCCGGATTCGCGATGCTTTACGCCGCGGGTCGGTCCACTCCGACCATCGTCGTCTTCGCGCAGGAAGACGACGTGGTGTTGCTCGGCGCGTTCGGACTCGAAGGACTCAACCTGCGCGTTGATCTCGGTCGTCGCGAGCTGGTGCCCGCCGGGCCGCTTCCGGCGGCGAGACTCGAGGTCGCCTAGCTCACGGGAAGAGCGGCGGTGGAATCCTCTTCTTCGTGGCCTGCTCGAATGCGTACGCCAGCTCGATCAACTTCGGCTCGCTGCACGCCGTTCCGGTAAAGCTCACGTTGAAGGGAGCCGGTTTTGGCTCGAAGCCCGGCGGGAACGCGGTCGCGCCCTGACCCTGCGGCACCGGAACGAAAGCGAACGGCACGGTGACCGTCGGGTAGCCCGGCCGCGCGGCGATGTTGGCGCTGCTCACACCGGGGAAGAGGAGGGCGTCGAGCCGATGCGCTTTGAGCGCGGCGTCGATACCGTTGGTCGCGGAGAGGAGAGTGTCCTTGCGACGATCCTGTTCGTAGCGGGCGCGGTCGGCGTTCACGTCCATCTCGTCGGAGATGTCGAGCTGCGCCTGCGCGTACTTGATCGATCCCGCGCGCTGGTGCGTGATGTTCCACTCGCGTAGGTCTGTCAGCGATTTGACCGGTGCCGCACTCCCCAAAGACTGCAGCCATTTATTGAAGTCGCGCTTCATGCCGTACTTGAACGCGATCGTACAGTCGGCGTCGCGCCCTTTGGACTGGTCGCCGCTGCACGGATTCCAGTCGAGGATGTTGTTCGCCGGGTTTGGTTCGATGACGCTCGGGATGTCGGCCGGATCGACGACGATTGCGCCCTGCGCCTTGAGCACGCCGATCGCGTCATCCATCACCTTGCGTTGCGCGGGGCTCAGGCCGCCGCGCGGCCGCGTGGCGCCTGCGGCGGTGCTGTCGTAAAAGAAGGCGCGCGGAATGCCGACGCGCGCGCCTTTGAGGCCGTTGGGATTCAGAAATTTCGTATAGTCGCGTCCGGCCGGCGGCGGACACTTGCGCGTCGCGGGGTCATTCGGATCCGGCGACGCCCCTTCGAGCGCGCCGAGGAAGATCGCCGCGTCCGAGACGGAACGGGCCATCGGTCCGGGCGTGTCCTGGTCCGCGGTGATCGGGATGACGCCGTAGCGGCTCACGCGCCCGACCGTCGGCTTGATGCCGACGAGCATGTTTTGGTTCGACGGGCTGAGAATCGATCCCGACGTTTCGGTGCCGACGTTCGCCATCCAGAAGCTCACGTTGGTCCCGGCTCCGCTGGACGATCCGCCCGTCGTCAGCACGGGTCGTCCGTCGAAGAACGCGTCGCGGGGGTCGCGGCGCGGATCCCACGGGTTCATGCCTTGGCCATTGAGTCCGTTGTAGTTCCCCGGCATCGCCGCGGCGACCCAGTTCGCGAGCTCGGTGAGCTGCGTTTTGGCGAGAATGATCGCCCCGGCGGCCTCCAGGTTCTTGGTAAGCGTCGCGGCGTATGGGGGTGTGAGATCAGCGAAGGCCAGGGCCCCGCCGGTCGTGGGCATGTCGGTCGTGTGGATGTTGTCCTTGAGCGCGACGGGGATTCCGTGCATCGGGCCCAGGATCCGCCCCTGAGCGCGGAGTCGATCCAGCGAATCGGCGATGGCGATCGCGCGAGGATTGACCGTGATCACCGCGTGCAGCTTGTCCTCGTACTTCGCGATCCGCGTGAGATACTGCACAACGATGTCGTGCGACGTCGTGCGATGCTGCTCGAGGGCGGCCCGCATGTCGGCGATGTTGGCTTCGACGACGGAGAACGATGCCGCGGACTTCGGGGTCGGCGTCTGTGCGGCGGCCGGAATCGCGACGGCGACGGCGCAGAGGGCTCGACGGACGAGAAGGCGCATGAGTTGATGGAGATTGGGTGTGTGGGAAGCTGAACCACGCGAGCCTCGGCGTCCACCCGGCGAGTTCGCGGGGGGGCGAGACTATTTCAACGCAGATGACGCAGACTGGGAACGGCGATGACGCAGACAAAGGCAAAAACCCCAACATGTATCTGCGGGATCGTAGTTCAGGTCTGCGTCGTCTGCGTTGAATTCTTCTTCGTATCAACGAGACGGTAGACTTTGGGCTCCGGGCCAAAGTGCAGGAGCAGGCCCAGCTCGAGGCGGGTCGCACGCAGGTAGTTCAACAGCTGTCGCCGGGCGAAGGGTGGCACCTTCTCGGTAGCCTTGATCTCGAGGATGACGCAGTCGTTAACGACCATGTCGATCCGCTGTTTGGCGACGGGCTCCCCCTTGTAGAGCACCTCGATCCAGACTTCCCGCTCGACGCGCAAACCGCGCAACTCGAGCTCTCGCCGAAGGGCTGGCGCGTAGACCGTTTCGAGCAGCCCGTATCCCAGGTGGTGATAGACCTCGAAAAATCCGCCGATCACGGTGTGCGTCAGCTCGTGCCCGAACGGCATTCTCTCTCGAGTCATTTCACCGAAACTGAGGGTCTCCCCGCGAGAATTGCCCCATCATTTCCTTCTCGGGGAAATGATTCGATTGCGAGGAAAGCCCGCGTGCGGTGGCGCGCCCAGTCGGCGTGCGCGGCTTCACGCGTGGCGTGCACCTCAGATCACACGTCTTGGCGAAGAATTTTGACACCGATGCCATTGATTCGAGGGCGAGCGACGCCGTCGCGGCGCGCGAAAAAGGCAAATCTCTGATCGGCGCGCGAGACGCATCGTCTCCGATTCTACTTAACCGCCTCGATCAACGGTCTGAGCGTTTTTTGATGCAAAATGTCACTCGGTACCCGCCCTTTCAATCGACTAACGTTTTTGCCGTACTGCCATCCGGAGTGCACATGCGCTTCGCAATCGCTGGTACGGCGGCGCTGTTGTGTCTCGCCGCCGGCTGCCGAGACGACAATCGGCAGAGTTCGCTCACCGTTACCGCTCCGCCGCAACCGGCGCTCACGATGCGGACGCTCCCCAAGGATGCGTCCACCATCTGTGTAGCCAACGTTCGTCAGCGCGACCAGCTGTCTGCGAAGCCGCAGACGGCCGCGACGTCGCGGACGATCATCGCGCTCGGCGCGGTGATCGATGACGTCTGTAACTAGAGCGTTCTCTCAACCTCACCCGAGAGAGCAATGCGCAACCAACTCGCGACCGCCGCATTCGCGGCGGGGCTGGCGCTGTCCATATCCGCGCCGGCCGCCCATGCCCAGAAAGCCCTCGTCTATTGCCCGGTCGGCGTCGACGCCACCGGCTGCGACCGGATCGTGTCGGCGTTGCAGCCGACGTTCGCCACCGGCGTCGATCGCGGATATGACGGGTCGAATGGAACGCTGGACCTCAAGGCCATCGACCTGAATCACTATTCCGTGTTCGTCGTACCATCATTGGCGGACGACGGGGACAAGCAGCCGTACGCGGTGCTTCGTGCCGCGGCGGCGCGACTCCACCTGGCGATCAACGGCCGGGTCGCGGTCTACTCCGGCGCGCCGGACCAGGGAAACGCGAATCGCGCGGACAAGGACGCGATCATTCAGAATCTCGCGACTTGGGCCGCGGCGGGGCACACGCGCGCGACGAGTCTCGTGGGTATGGTGGCGCTGCTCGACCTTTCGACGAGTTCAGCAGATCGATACACGTGGGTTCGCTCCGTTTCACTCGCCGACGTTTCGGCCGATGCGGAGATGCAGAGCTTTGGCGACGTGACGGCGGTGTCGAGCCGGAGTGGGGAAGCGCTGCTGGGCGGCGCCTCACGTCGCTTCTCGAACATGGCGTCCTATGGCCTTCACATCGGCAATCACGCCGCGGCGCGGACCGAAGTCGGCGCGCTCGGGGCGGCCGGCGGATCAGAGTCGAGCGGCCAGAGTGTGCTCGTATTGTATTCGAACGCCGATATTGGCTCGAGCGGGTTAAAGACCGGACGCGCGTCGCGCGACGTCTCGGCCAACGGCGCCGGAGATCCGAGCCTGACGACGGACAAACCGGACTACCTGCCGGGCGATACGGTGTTGTTCACCGGCGCCGGTTGGGCGCCGGGTGACACGGTCACCATCACGGTCCACGAGGACCCGCAGTGGTCGAATCCGGATCGAACGGTGAGCGCCGTCGCGGACGCGAACGGAAATCTGAGAAGTCACGACTTCATCGTCCAACAGCGCGACTTCGGCGTGACCTTCACGGCCACCGCCGTCGGCAATCCCTCGGGACTCGTCGCACAGATGACGTTCACCGATGGAACCATCACGAGCGTTTCCAACACGGCGGTTCTCGCCAGCACTACGCAGTCGGGGATCTGCGGCACCGCCACGCCCGCGACCTTTCTTGTGAACACGGAGTACTGCGGTCAAACGACCATCGCGACAATCGCCGGATCGGGGACGACGAACCTGCTCATGCGCTGGGTGCGCCCAAATGGTTCAGTCGCGTGCGCGAGCGGCCAGCCCGGCGTGGTCGTCGGCAATACGTACGCCGCGAAATGCACGGTGGACGCCCCGAGCACCGCGACCGACTGGTCCTTTCAGGTGATCGACCAATCGAACTCCAATCCGATTGTGGCTTCAGTCCCGGTTCACGTCGTCTCCAACACGCCGCCGGCCGCGAACAACGATTCTTATAGCACCAACGAAGACGTTCCGCTCTCGATCGCGGCCCCGGGAATCCTCGGCAACGACACCGACGCCGAGCACAACCCGCTGACCGCGGTTCTGGTGAGCGGTCCGACGCACGGAACGCTGACGCTGAACGCGAACGGTTCGTTCACCTACACGCCGCCCGCCAACTACAACGGTTCCGACAGCTTCACCTATAAGGCGAACGACGGGACGGCGAACTCCAACACCGGCGCGACGGTCAGCATCGCCGTCAACGCCGTCAACGACGCACCGAGCTTCACCAAGGGGTCCGACCAAACGGCGCTCGAGGACGCAGGCGCGCAGTCGGTGACCAACTGGGCGACGGCCATCAGCGCCGGTCCGGCCGATGAGGCAGGGCAGGCCCTCACATTCGTCGTGACAGGCAACTCGAATCCGTCGCTCTTCTCCGCCGGACCGTCGGTCAGCGCGAGCGGCGCTCTGACGTACACACCGGCGCCGAACGCAAACGGGTCGTCGACGATCACGCTCAAGCTGACCGACAACGGCGGCACTGCCAATGGCGGAGTCGACGCGAGCGGTGAGCAGACGTTCGTCGTGAATGTCACCGCCGTGAACGACGCGCCGAGTTTCACGAAGGGCGCGGACCAAACGGCGGTCGAGAACGCGGGCGCGCAGACGGTCGCGGGCTGGGCGACGGCGATCAGCGCCGGACCCCCCGACGAAGCCGGACAGACGCTCACGTTCGACGTCTCGAACAACAACAACGCGCTCTTCTCGGCGCAGCCATCGATCGACGCGACGGGCAAGCTCACGTACACGTCCGCACCCGAGGCCTACGGTAGCGCCACCGTGACCGTGCAATTGCACGACAACGGCGGCACGGTAAACGGCGGCGTCGACGCGAGTGCTGCGCAGACGTTCACGATCACCGTCAACCCGGTGAACCACGCGCCGGGCTTCACGAAGGGCGCCAGCCAGAGCGTTCTCGAGGATGCCGGCGCGCAGAGCGTGAGCGGTTGGGCGACGAGCATCAGCGCCGGACCGCCGAATGAGACGGCACAAGCGCTCGACTTCATTGTCACGAACGACAACGGCGCGCTGTTCTCGTCGCAGCCGTCGGTCGACGCGACCGGCAAGCTGAGCTACACGCCGGCGCCGAATCGGAACGGTTCGGCGACGGTGACGGTCAAGCTGCACGACAACGGCGGGACGGCCAACGGCGGCGTCGATACGAGCCCCGCACAGACGTTCACGATCACGATCACTCCGGTGAACGATGCGCCGACGTTCAATCTCGTCCCGAGCAATACCGCCGCGGAGGACGCCGGCCCACAGACGATCGGCGGCGTTCTGACGAGCCCGAGCGCTGGTCCGTTTGAAACCAGCCAGACGCTGACGCTCACCGTCACGAACGACAACAACGCGCTGTTCAGCGTGCAGCCGTCCATAGATCTCAGCACGGGAACGTTGAAATACACGTCGGCGCCGAACGCCAACGGCAGCGCGATCGTGATGGTCAAGCTGCAGGACGACGGCGGTACGGCGAACGGCGGCGTCGACCAAACCACGAAGACGTTCACCATCACGGTGACGCCGGTCGACGACGCGCCGGTGATCACGACTTTCTATGGTCCGGTTCAGCCGATCGCTCTGGGCGGATCGATCTCCGTGACGGGCACCTTCACCGACGTCGATCTCGGCGACGTGCCTCCGGATTCTCACACCGGCACGATCGATTGGGGCGACGGCAGCAGCAGCGCTCTCACGCTTGCGTCGGCCTCAGGCACGTCGCGCGACTTCAGCGGATCGCACAAGTACGCGACGCGGGGCGTGTACACGATCGTGGCGCACATCAAGGACGCCGGCGGGCTCTCCGTCGACGCGACCTGCAAGTACCCGGTTGTCGTCTTCGATTCGAATGGCGGCTTCGTGACCGGCGGCGGTTGGATCATGTCGCCGCCGGGTGCCTACACGAACGGCGGTTCGACCGGAAAATCGGCGTTCGGCCTGGTCTCGAAGTACAACAAAGGACAGGCCACACCGGACGGCGACACCGAGTTCCAAGGCCCTGGCTTCGACTTCAAGTCGACGTCGAGCGACTGGCTCGTGATCGTCGGCCCGAAAGCCCAGTACGAGGGCTCCGGGACGATCAACGGAAGCGGCGACTACGCTTTCATTGTGACGATCATCGACGGCTCCCTCACGGCGAAGCACGGCTCGGACATGTTCCGCATCAAGATCTGGGACAAGTCGAGCGGACTAGTCATCTACGACAACCAGCCCGGTGCATCGGATTCGGCGACTCCGACGACGGCGACGGGGGGCGGGAGTATTCGAATTCACAACTAGACCCGTCGATATCGGCCTCGCGGTACCCGGGCCACCGCGTAAAGAAAGCAAATTCAACTTGTTCTGCCGCAGAAAGGCTAGGGCCGCGGTGTGCTCAATCGCCGTACCGCGTGGTCGTCAGCAGCGCCCTGCGATCTCGAAAGGAGATCACGTAGACCTCGTCGTAGACCTTGCCCTTCCACTTGGGCGGCTCGGGCGTGACGCCGAGTGCGGCCGCGAGCTGGGGCAGATACTCGTGGTTCCAGCAGATCACGACCGTCTTGCCGGCGAGCGTCGGGTCGGACATCACGCGCCGTGCGAGCTTGTCGTAGTCCTTCCCGTGATACGGGGTCTGCACCTGGAGGCGGAGCACCTTTGCCAGCGGTGCGACGGTCTCCTGCGTCCGCTGTCCGTTGCCGTCGTTCGTCGTCTCGGTCGCGAAGATCGCCGCCGGGGTACCGAGGCGGATCATCGCCGGATCGTGCGTCATGAATTCAACGAAACGGTCGGCGCGGGCCGCCCCATCTTTGGATAAATGCGGGTTGCTGCTATCCTGCGGCTCCTCGGCGTGACGGATCACGACGATCGTGGCAGGCCCGGTCGGCAGCATCTGGGACGCCACCGGGGCTGTGAATCCGACCAACAGGGCCAGCGCACTTCTGAGCATCATTGAGTCCCCCTTTCCTTCATGAGAAGGCAAGGCAAGTGCCCGTCAGGACCCTACCAAAGGCGGTCTCGACCTTGAATACGGCCGTGTAACGCCTAACTTCGCCGAATGACCGATTCCGTCGAACGCCTACGAGAGGGTCTCGCCGGAAAGTACCGCATCGATCGAGAGCTCGGTCGCGGCGGCATGGCGACGGTGTATCTCGCGATCGACGAACAGCGCGATCGGTCGGTCGCCCTCAAGGTCCTGCATCCGGACCTCGCCGCGACCCTCGGCTCGGAGCGATTCCAGCGCGAGGTCAAGCTCGCGTCCAAGCTCCAGCATCCGCATATCCTGAGCGTTTATGACTCGGGTGACGCGGGCGGGCAGCTCTGGTACACGATGCCGTTCGTTCAGGGCGAGTCGCTCCGCGACCGGATGACGCGCGAGGGACAGCTTCCGATTCGCGACGCGATGCGCATCGCACGCGAGTCCGCCCTCGCGCTCGACTACGCACACCGCAACGGCGTCGTCCACCGCGACATCAAGCCGGAGAACATTCTCCTCAGCGACGGACAGGCGATCGTCGCGGATTTCGGCATCGCGCGCGCCGTCGCCGACGAGCACGGGCTCACGCAGACCGGCATGGCGGTCGGCACGCCGGGGTACATGAGTCCCGAGCAAGCGACCGGCGAGCGCACGATCGACGCGCGCACGGACATCTACGCGCTCGGGTGCGTGCTGTACGAGATGATCGCCGGCGAGCAGCCGATCACCGGCCCGAACGCGCAGGCGATCATCGCGCGCAAGATGACGGAGACACCGCGGACGTTGAGCTCCGTCCGCAACACCGTACCGGCGGCGCTCTCGCAGCTCGTCGATACGATGGTCGCTCGATCGGCGGCCGATCGCCCCGAGTCGGCGAAAGCGGTGGCAACGACGCTCGAGGAGATCACGGCGAGCGGGGCGACGGGCTCTGTCGTTGCCGCGCGATCGCCCGCCGGATCGCGCCGCGCGATCTGGATCGGTCTCGCCGCCGCGCTCGTACTTGTCGCGGCAGGGGGCGCGTTCGCGTGGCGGCGGATGCATGCCACGCGCGAAGGCGGCTTCCGCATCGCCGTTCTGCCGTTCGAGAACGAGGGCACGGCGGCTGACGACTATTTTGCCGACGGCATGACCGACGAGGTCCGAAGCAGACTGTCGGCTGTGCCGGGCCTTCAGGTCACTGCGCGCACGAGCACGCGCCAATACAAGAAAACCAGCAAGGACCCGCACGACATCGGGCGCGAGTTGTCCGTCGATTATTTGCTCACCGGGACGGTTCGCTGGAGCAAGGGCAACGGGCCCGATCGGGTACGCGTGACGCCGGAGCTCGTGCAGGTCTCGAACAGCCAATCCAAGTGGTCGGTGGCGTTCGACACCGTGATGTCGGACGTGTTCGCGGTGCAGGCCGCGATCGCATCGCACGTCGCCCAGAATCTGACCGGCGCGCTCGCGGCGCCGACGCAGCAGCGTCTCGCGGCGCGGCCGACGCAGAACCTCGAGGCGTACGACGAGTTCTTAAAGGGCGAGCAAATCACCGCCAACGTCGGAACCGGCGATTCGAAGGTGCTCAATGCCGGGATCCCGCACTACGAGCGGGCGGTCCAGCTCGACTCGAATTTCCTCGAGGCCTGGTCGCAGCTGTCTCGCGCGCTCTCGTTCATCAACAACGCGGGGCCGACCGTCGAGACCGTCGAACGAAACCGCGTGGCCACCGAGCGGGCTACGATGCTGGGTCCGAATCGCGCCGAGGCCCATCTCGCGATGGCGCAGTACCTCCGAGACGTGAAGCTCGACTACGAAGGCGCGCGAACGCAATACGATGCGGGGTTGAAGATCGACCCAAACAACACGGACCTGATGCTCGGCGAGGCCGCCGTCGACGCCATCCTCGGCCGGTTCGACGACGCGTTCACCCGCGCGCAGCAGGCGGCAAAGCTCGACCCGCGGTCGATTGCGACGATGCGTCGAGTTCCGGGGCTACTGCACGCGCTCCATCGATACCCGGAGGAGCTGGGGGCATGGGATCGTGCGCTCGCTCTCGCGCCGGACAATCTGTCGATGATCCAGGGCAAGGCGTTCGGGTATCTGGCGCTCGGGGAACTCGACAGCGTGCACGCGCTGGTCGCCCAGAAGTTGAAGGCGGGGGTCGACACCACGGCGCTGCTCGTCCGCTTCGCGTTGTACCAGGAGACGATGTGGACGCTGCCGTCCGAGCTATGGCCCAAGATCGTCAAGCTCACTCCCAAGGACTTCGACAACGACCGCGGCCACTGGGGACTCAAGCTCGGGCACACGTATCGTCTGATGGGCGACACGATGCACGCGCGCATGTTCGGCGACAGCGCTGTCCTGGCCTTCGCGAAGCAACTGCACGACTTCCCGGATCGAGCGCAGGTGCGCGAGCTCATGGCTCGAGCGCTGGCGCTTGCCGGCCGCAAACAGGAAGCGGCGATCCAGGCCGACAGCGCGCTCAAGCTGCGCGAAACGACGAACGACGCGACGTTAAAGCCGTACGTGCTCTTTCAGGCGGCGCGCGTGTTCATCCAGTCGGGCGAGAACGAACGCGCGATCGACCTGATCGAGCGGCTCATCAACATGCCGGCGACCGACGTCACTCCCGCCTACCTCCGAATCGACCCGAGCTTCGCGCCGCTCAAAGGAAATCCGCGGTTCGAGAAGCTGATCGCCGGGAAACCGACGATCGCGCACTGACGCGGGCCACTCGGCAAGGCGAGAGGAATTCAACGCAGATGCCGCAGCAACAAACAACAATGCCGCAGAGAAAAACCGAATAAAGGTTTTTTTATCTGCGGCATTGCTTTTCAAATCTGCATCATCTGCGTTGAATTTTGCCGCCCCCGTTCGTAGCCGGCCAGGCGGAGAGGCCCTTACACGCCGACCGGTGCCGCAACGGGCGGTTGTGCGAACGTCGGCGTCGACTGCAGGATCGCCTTCTCTTCCTCAGTCATGTCCGTCGGAACGTCGGCGAACAACGGCGTGCTGAGATAGCGCTCTCCGGTGTCCGGCAGCATGCATAGCACCGTGGAGCCCTTCTCGGCGTCGCGACACACTTGCAGGGCGGCCGCGAACGTCGCGCCCGACGACGTGCCGACGAAGATTCCCTCCTTCTTCGCCAACTCCTGGCTCGTCTTCATTGCCTCGGCGCCGGCGATCGTGATGATCCGGTCGACGTTGCCCGCCTCGAGCGCGTCGGCCGTGAGCTTGGGGATGAAATCCGGGCTCCAGCCTTGGATCGGGTGCGGCTTCCACGACGGATTTCGGGCTGCCGGGGAGCCGTCGGCGTTCCGCGCTTGCTTCGCGCCGCTCGAGACCATCGGCGCATCAGCCGGCTCCGCGAGAACGATCTTCGTCTCGGGTCGTTCCTTCGCCAGCACTCGCGCCACGCCTTTGAGCGTCCCGCCCGTCCCGAAACCCGTCACCCAGTAGTCGAGCCGCTGGCCCGCGAAATCGGCGACGATCTCCTTTGCCGTCGTGCGCGAATGGAAATCGGCGTTCGCTTCGTTCTCGAACTGGCGCGTGAGGAACCAGCCGTTCGCCTCGGCCAGCTCGTTCGCCTTTTGTACCATGCCGGTTCCGCCGGCCGGCGCCGGAGTGATGACGACCTTCGCGCCGAGGAAGCGCATCAGTTTGCGGCGCTCGACGCTGAACGACTCGGCCATCGTCACGACCAGCGGATATCCCTTCGCGGCGCAGACCATGGCGAGCCCGATGCCCGTGTTGCCGCTCGTCGCTTCGATCACCGTTTGCCCCGGCTTGAGCGCGCCCCGCTTCTCCGCGTCCTCGATCACACCGAGCGCGAGCCGATCCTTGACCGAGCCGAGTGGATTGAAGGCCTCGATCTTCACGTAGAGATCGATTCCGTCTGGAGCGAGCCGTCGGATCTTGACGACTGGCGTGTTGCCGACCGTCTCGAGGATGTTGGCGAAGCGTGTCATCGGACGAACCTGGTTCTGAGAGAGAAAGAAAAATCTGACGAGGGTGCCAAGCGCCGGGCGACCTGAACAGGCACGTGGCGAAGGCGGCCGATTTGCGCCGACGCCCAATCGCGAACACCTTGGGCCCGGCCACCACTCAAACGCCCCCCCACGTCCATGATACGTCATCCGCGCTCGTCAGGGGCCATCGCGTCCCTCGCGCTTCTGCTCGGCGCGCTTTCAGGAAGCGTCGCCCAGACCCCTCAAACAGATTGGGCCGCTCTCGCGCGGTACCAGAGCGCGAACGCCCAACTCGGTCCGCCGAAAGCCGGCGAGCAACGAGTGGTGTTCATGGGCAACTCGATCACTCAAGGGTGGGCGCCGCTTTTCGACTCGTTGTTTCCCGGCAAGCCGTACGTCGGACGTGGAATCAGCGGCCAGACGACGCCGCAGATGCTCGTGCGCTTCCGTCAGGACGTGATCGCTCTCAAGCCGAAGGTCGTCGTGATTCTCGGCGGCACGAACGACATCGCGGGCAACACGGGGCCGTCGACGCTCGAGATGATCGAGGACAACCTGGCGTCGATGACGGACCTGGCGAAGGCGAACGGGATTCGCGTGGTGCTCGTCTCAGTGCTCCCGGCCGCGGACTATCCGTGGAAGCGAGGGATGGAACCCGCGCCAAAGATCATCGCGTTGAATACATGGTTGAAGCAGTACGCGGCTTCAGCAGGTGCGGTCTACCTGGATCTGCACTCGGCCATGGACGACGGGCACGGAGGCATGAGACCGGAGCTGAGCGGGGATGGCGTGCATCCGAACGCGGTGGGGTACGCGCTAATGGCGAAGCTGACGGCGCCGGCGATCGAGCAGCTGTTGAGGCGGTAGCAGAACGACGGCACGGCGAACAGCGAAACAGCACTATCGCGGATTTGCGCGGATGCGCGCAGATCTACGCGGATGAAGCGCTCTGGTTTGAACGGCGATTGGTGGAGACCATTCGGTAGAATCGGGCTCTCGGGCCGAAGTGAAGGATCAGGCCGACCTCTAGATGCGTTACCGTCAAGTACGCGAGCAGCTGGCGGTATGTGAAGCGTGGCAGAACTTCGGTTGCCTTGATTTCGATGGCGACTACCCGGTCGACGATCATGTCGATCCGTTGGCGGGCGATCGCGTTGCCCTTGTAGTAGACATCGACGAAAACCTCCCGTTCGACGACGTGCCCGCGCGCCGACAACTCCACCTCCAGCCCCGCCGCGTAGACTGATTCGAGTAGCCCGTACCCCAAAGAGTTGTAGACGTCAAAAAACGCCCCAATGATGGAGCCCGTGAGTTCCTGACGCGTGAGCCGCTCGCCCATTCCGGCAAGATCGGACGTCAGCTGGAACTCCATGGCATCCATTCGTTACCCGCCGAACCCCAATGCTCCATCCGCACCCACCCGCGTTCATCTGCGTGTATCCGCGATTGTGCTGTTGCCCGCCATACCGAGTTGGTTGGATTGTGCCGCGGACGACTCTTAGAGATCCCGATCATGGATCACCGTGAAGTAGGTCGCTACTGGAACGACAACGCCGAGAACTGGACTCGCCTCGCGCGCGCCGGGTACGACATCTACCGCGACTTCGTCAACACGCCGGCCTTCTTCGAGATGTTGCCCGACGTCGCCGGTCTGCGCGTGCTCGACATCGGCTGCGGCGAGGGGTACAACACGCGACTCCTCGCCGACCGCGGTGCCCGCGTTGTCGGAATCGACATCGCCGATCGATTCATTGCCCACGCGATCTCGGCCGAGCGCGACGAACCGCGCGGGATCGAGTACCGAATCGCGAGCGCCGTCGAATTGCCCTTCGCCGACGCGGCCTTCGATGCCGCGACGGCGTTCATGTCGCTGATGGACATTCCCGAAACCGATCTCGTGCTCGCCGAAGCGTTCCGCGTGATTCGGCCCGGCGGATTCTTTCAGTTCTCGATCTCACATCCGTGCTTCGACACGCCCTTTCGCCGCACGGTGCGCGACGAGCGCGGCGTGAAGATCGGCGTCGAGGTAGGCGACTACTGGGGGAAGGTGGACGGTCGCGTCGAGCAGTGGATCTTCAGCTCGGCGCCGCCGGAGGTGAAAGCCGGACTCGAGCCGTTCAAGACGCCGCGATTCACGCGGACGCTGTCGGCGTGGCTCAACCTCGCCCTCGACACCGGGTTCGCGATAGAACGTCTCTCTGAGCCGTACGCGAGCGACGAAGCCATTCGCGCCCGGCCGCGTCTCGCGAGGGCGCGCGTCGTCGCGGACTTTCTTCAGGTTCGGCTGCGCCGACCGGCCTGACTCACCCGGCGACGTAGGCGGTGTAGCCCTCGTCGGCGATCGCCTCTTCGATGTCGTCGACGCTCGTCTTGCTCGGGTCGTACTCGAGCACCGCCGATCCGATTTGCACGGACTTCACGTGCACGCCCGGGGTCTTCTCGAGTCGTCCGCGCACGGCGTGCAGGCAGTGCGCACACGTCATGCCTTCGATTGTCAGGTTGAGAGGCTGCATGGTCGGGCGAGTGGGTGGACCGGTGGACCGGGAAACAGCGATGTGGCGTCTCACTAAAATGAAACAGGTGGACAGGGCTGTTGCCCGTCCACCTGTCCACCGGTCCACCGGTCCACCGGTTTACGCTGTCGCCGTCGCGGTCTCGTCCTTCGAGACGTAGCCGACCCACACGAGCAGCACGCCGAGCACGGTGTGGAGGAACACGTCGTTACCGCCGATCGGGATCAGACCGAACGCGGTCGGGACGACGAGACCGAGAAGGGCGAGACAGAGGTAGATGAACCCGCCCAATTTGCAGAACGTCTGAGCCGACGCGTAGGCGCGCGCCGCCATGATACCCCAGATGCCGAACAGGATGTGAACCACGTTGTGAAGCAGGTTCACCGGGAACCAACCGAGCAGCATTGACGGATGGGTTGGGTCGCCCATCGCCATTCCGCCGGACACGGTGAAGCCGAGCAGTCCGACAAGAATGAAGACGACACCGAAGATCATCGCGACACGCTTGACCATCTGGACCTCCATGAGGGCATGGGTGACCATCAGAATCGAGATCTCTGTCCGGAACGCCGGGCACCCGATTTCGATGATGGGGGCGCCGCACTCCACCATATGGTAGGACGACGGATGTGTCCAGATGGAAAAAGGTGGACAGGTGCACCCGTCTACCTACCTATAAGAGCGTCCCATGAAGGACGATCAGCGCGACAAGGAAATAGATGCTGAGCCCCGTGACGTCTACGAGCGTCGCGACGAATGGCGCCGACGCGCTGGCGGGGTCGAATCCGAGCCGTCTCAGGACGAACGGGAGCATCGATCCGGCGAGAGAACCGAACGTCACGATGCCGACGAGCGAGAGGCCGACGGTCAAGGCGATGAGCGACCAGTGCGGGCCGTAGTTGTATCCGATCGGCGACCCCGGATAGTGCGTCTTCAAGTACTGCCAGAGCGTGATTCGAATGACGCCGATCACGCCGAGGATCGTGCCGAGGCTCAAGCCCGACGGAAGTTCGCGCGCCGCGACGCGCCACCAGTCCCGGAGCTCGATTTCGCGCAGCGCCATCGCGCGGGTCACCAGCGACGTCGCCTGCGAGCCCGAGTTGCCCCCCGAACTCATGACGAGGGGGACGAACAGCGCCAGCATTTCGACTTTCTGAAGCTCGACGTCGAAGTGCTGCATCGCGGTCGTCGTCAACATCTCGCTGATGAGAAGGACGCTGAGCCACCCCGCGCGCTTCTTGATCATCGCGATGAGCCCGATCTGCATGTACGGCTCGTCGAGGGCCTCCATACCGCCGAACTTCTGGACGTCTTCCGTCTGCTCTTCCTGGATCGCGTCGATCACGTCGTCGACGGTGATCACGCCGAGCATGTGGCCGGACTCGCTGACGACCGGGACGGCGACGAGGTCGTAGTTGGCGATCACCGTCGCGACCTCCTCGCGGTCGGCGCTCGAGCGAACGCTCTGGACCTCGCTCCACGCGATGTCGCCGATTTTGGCACCGGTCGGCGCGGCGAGTATCTCGCGCAGCGAGATCACGCCGACGACACGGCTTGTCTCGTCGGTCGTGTAGATCGCGTACATGGCCTCCTTCCGCCCCGAGCGCGCCACCGCGCGCACCAGGTCGAGCGTCTTCTCCACGGTAAAATCGGCGGACACCGAGACGAAGTCGGTGGTCATCAAGCCGCCGGCGGTGTCGGGCTCGTACGAGAGGAGCCGCTCCGTCTCCTGCCGCTTCTCCGCCGGGATCTCGGAGAGAATTTCCTCGGCGTGCTCCTCGCTGATCTCCTCGAGCGTGTCGGCGCGGTCGTCGGGCGTCATCTGCGTGACGAGCTCGGCGGCCTGACGCGGAGTGATGCCCTCGAGGAACTCGGTCCTCACCTCCTCGTCCATGTACTCGAGCACGTCCGCGGCGCGCGACGGTCCGAGCGCGGCGAGGAATTTCTGGAGCTGCTCGCGATCGAGCGCGTCGGCGACGTCGGCGAGATCGGCGGGGTGGATCTCTTCCGTTTCCACCGCGATGTCGGCCGGCGATTCCGCGAGCAGCGCGACGATGTCGGGCGCCAGGAGCGCCGCGACCGGCCGGTCCTCTGGGTTTCTCTGCGGTGGCGTCATGGCCACTCTCCGCTTTAGGTGCTCGTCGCGTTCGGCGGGGGCAACATAGACAAGCCCCCTCTAGTGGACAACCCTTTTGGGTGAGTTGCCCCGCCCTAAAAGAGATCGATGCGCGTAACGAAGTGGTGTAGGCGTCAGCGACAGCCGGCAGCGACAGGAGCCTGACGACTGACGCTGCCGCTGACGACTAGAGTCTCGCCGTTGCAGCGATCGCGATTCGTGCGAGTCGCCCTTAGACCAGCGGGAGGGAACGCTGGTTCGTCGTTCCCTCCGTCACTGCGTATCCCGCGACGGCGATCGCCTCTCGGATCTGCTCGACCGTGACGCTCCCATCGTGCTCCGCTCGAGCGGATCCGATCGACACCTCGGCCCGTTCGATTCCGGGGACGGCCGCCAGGGCGGTGAACACGGCCCGCACGCAGTGCTGGCAGGTCATCCCCTCGACGGTCACGGTCGTGATCATGCGAGAAACATAGGCCGATGATAAGTTCTGGCGCATGAACATCGCCTTTCTGGGGCTCGGCGCGATCGGCCGGCCGATGGCCGTGCGGGTGGCCGGCTCGGGCCTGCCCCTCACCGTATGGAATCGTACCGCGTCGCGCGCCGCCGACTTCGCGAAGGAGTTCGGCGCTCGCCACGCAGCCACGCCGGCCGATGCGGCGCGAGACGCGGACGTCGTCGTCACCTGCATGCCGACGTCGCAAGACGTCGCGAGCCTGCTCGACGGGCCCGAGGGTCTCCTCGCCGGCCTCGGGGACGGAGCCACGCTCGTCGACTGCACCTCCGGTGACCCGGCGACGTCGCGCAAGATTCGCGACATGCTCGCCGCGAAAGAACGTCGGCTACATCGACGCGCCGGTCAGCGGCGGCACGACCGGCGCGGAGAAGGGAACGTTGACCATCATGGTCGGCGGCGACGCGGCGGTCCTCGAGCGGGCGCGCCCCGTGCTCGAGACCTTCGGCCAGAAGATCGTTCACTGCGGCGACGTCGGCGCCGGCGACGCGGTCAAAGCCGTGAACAACGCGTTCCTCGCGACGCACATTCTCGCGGCCGCCGAGGGACTCGCGGCGCTCGTGAAGATGGGCGTCGATCCCAAGGTCGCGCTGGAAGTGATCAACGCGTCGAGCGGACGGTCGAACGCGTCGATGAACCTGATCCCGGAGCGCGTGCTCACGCGCAAGTTTCCGCGAACCTTTCGGCTGGCGCTGCTCGAAAAAGACGTCGGGATCGCCGCCGAGGTTGCGCGCGACGCCCGCGTGCCCGCACCGATTCTTCAACTGACAGCCGATCTGTTTCGGATCGCGCGCGGCGAGTTCGGGGAAGTCGCCGACCACGTGGAGGCCGTGAAAATGGTGGAGCAATGGGCCGGAGTGGAGATCGCATGACGACCGTCGCGGGATTGGACCCGAACTGGGCCATCGACGTCGACGAGATCCGCGCGCAGTTTCCGGCGCTGGAGCGGACGCACGGCGGATTTCCCGTCGCCTACTTCGACGGTCCGGGCGGAACGCAGGTACCGCGCTCCGTCGTCACCGCGATGGACGACTACCTCTTCCATCACAACGCCAACACGCATTGGCGTTACCCGACGAGCGTGGAAACCGACGAGCTGATCGCGCGCTCGCGCGAAGCGCTCGCCGACTTCGTGTTCGGCCGCCCCGACGAGATCGTGTTCGGCCAGAACATGACGACGCTCACCTTCCACGTCGCGCGGGCGATCGGCCGCGAACTCGGGAAGGGCGATGAGATCGTCCTCACCGAGCTGGATCACCACGGCAACGTCGCGCCGTGGCGCGCGCTCGAGAAGGAGCGCGGCGTCACGATTCGCATGGCGCAGATGAATCTCGAGAACGGCACGCTCGACTGGGATCACTACCGGAGCCTGCTCGGCCCGCGGACGAAGGTCGTCGCCATCTTCGCCGCGTCGAACGCGCTCGGTACGATGAACGGCGTCAATCAGGCGTCGAAGTTCGCGCGAGCGGCGTCGTCGAACGTCCGCGTCTTCGTCGACGCCGTTCACTATGCGCCGCACCGGGCGGTGGACGTGAAGCTGTTCGACTGCGATTTCGTCGCGATGTCGGCGTACAAGTTCTACGGCCCGCACATCGGCGTGCTCTGGGGCAAGCGGGCGGCGATCGAAGCGCTCGACGCGCCGCGCCTCGATCCGGCGCCGCAGGAGTCGCCCGAGCGTCTCGAGACGGGCACGCAGAATCACGAAGCCATCGTCGGCGCGGCGGCGGCGGTCGACTTCATCGCTTCACTCGCCGTGCATGCGGCCTCTCGGCGCGATGGCGTGGTGCAAGCGCTGCGCGGCCTCGAAGCGCGCAACGCCAAGCTGTTCGAGAAGCTCTGGTTTTCGCTCCAAGAGATCGACGGCGTTCGCCTGTACGGTCCCGAGCCGAGTCACGCGCGGATGCCGACCCTCTCGTTCACACTGCGCGGTCACTCGACCGACGACGTGGCGACCGCGCTCGCGGGTCGCGGCGTCTTCGTGTCGAACGGCGACTTCTACGCGTCGACGATCGCCGACCGGTTCGGCGTCGGCGGCAACGGAGGTGGATTCGTGCGCGCCGGATGCACCTGCTACACGACCGACGACGAGATCGATCGCTTGATCGACGGCGTGCATCGGATCGCCGCGGGCCGTGCGTAGCCTCGTTGTCGGTGCCATCCTCACGGCGCTCGCCGCCGCGCCCGCGCTTTCTCAGCGCGTGCGCGGCACGCTCACCGACAGCTCGACGCGGGAGCCGATCACCGGCGCGGTCGTCACGGTCTCGGATTCAACGGGGCGCTTCCTCGCCCGCGGCATCGCCGGCGCCGACGGCCACTTCGACGTCCCGCGATTCCCAACCTCGAAGCGGATCCACGTCGTTCGCATCGGATATCGGCCGATCGACGCGACCGTTCCGGCCGCCGACGAACTGCTCGACCTCAGCATGCGCGCCATCGCCTCGCAGCTGGCCACCGTCACCACGTCGGGGCAGCGAGTATGCCCCGGCGACGACGCCAACAGCCAGGCGCTCCAGCTCTGGGAGCAGGCCCGCAGCGGATTCCTCGCCGCCGTCGTGGCGCGCGACGCGCGCCCGCCGAATCTTCGATTGCGCTATTTCAGGGTCGAGCGCGATCCGAGGGTCAGACACGTGGTGGATGACACCGTCTGGGTCAAGACGATCGTCGGCGACCAGCCGTTCATCGCCGCGCGGTCAGCGACCGCCTTCGCCAGCGAGGGCTACATGCACGAACGAGCGGGCGGGGACCGCGACTACTACGCGCCCGACGAAGGCGTGCTCCTCGACGAGGCATTCGCCGCCTCGCACTGTCTGCGCGTCATCGCGGCCGACCCGGCGCACGTGGGCGACGTCGGCATCGGATTCGACCCGGTCACGCCGGAGCGCGACGACGTCGTCGAGATACGTGGCACTGTGTGGCTCAACGGGAAGACGCTCGATCTCCGCGCGCTCGACTTCGACTACACGAATCTCGAGCCCGTCAAAGACGGCAGCGGGGCGAGCATCACCTTCCAGTCGATGCCGAGCGGCGTGCCGATGATCGTTCGATGGACGATCCATTCGCCGATCATCGCGACCGACGAATCGGAGATGTCGAGCGGCGTTCGGCGGAGCCTCCCGCCGCGACCCGAACGACACCGCTTCCGCGTACTCGGCTACCAGGTGCTCGGCGCGGAAGCTCGCCAGGTCACGTGGCCCGACGGTTCGAGTTGGCAACCGCGTCTCGCCTCGGTCACGGGACTTGTCGTGGATCTGCACGGGCGCGTCGTGCCCGGCGCGCGCGTCTGGCTGAACGGCATGGGCGACACCGTCGCAACGGATACCGCCGGCGTGTTCCGCTTGCCGCGTCCAATGATCGGCGGCCTTTTCAGCGTCGTCGCCGCCGACTCGACCCTGGCCGCGGGCGGGTTCAATCAAACGCCGCCTCGCACGTTCTCGGTAGCCGACGATCGGTACCCGACGCGTGACATCGACGTCGACGTGCTCAAGATGTACCCGCGCGCCGACGCCCTTCGTGCGGCCTGCCCGGACAACAAGTATGTCGCCGGGCAGGGAGTCGCGATTGTTCGAGTGATCGACACCGCGGGCGTGCCGGCGATCCGGGCGCGAATCGAAATGGAGACGAGGCAGAGGGTCGTCGTCGGCGACACGCTCGTGCGGACAGTGCGCCGCTCCGGGGAGGTCGGATACACCGGCGGCTTCATGGTGTGCGGCGCGGCGCTCGATCAGCCGATGACCTTTCACGCATCGCTGCGAGACGAGCACGGCGATGCCGCCATCACGCGCTGGACCCAGGACGTGATGGTCCTGACGATCCGACTCCGTCCCCGCGCTCCCTGACGGGAGCGCGCTACTTCTTTCGAATCGTCAGCGTTTTCTCGAGCGCCGGCAGGTAGATGTCGTAGCTCGATCCCGGGTTCCACATGACCCAGCCGTCGTAGCCGGAATCGTAGACCGCCTTCTTCTCGGCGCGGAGCTGCTCGGCGCCGTACGGGGGCTTGCCGAGCGTGAACGCCTGCAGCCAGGGACGTACGTGCTCTGCCTCCTTGATGCCGAGCTTCTCGTCGCGCTCCCGCGCCCGCTTGATCGCGGTGGTGATCACCTGGTACGGCTCCGCGTTCGGCGAGCTGATGCCGAACGAGCCGTGCGGGTAGTGCGACGGGTAGACCATCGGCAGCAGCACGTCTGTGTTGGGCGCGAGCTTCTCCCATTCCTGGCCGACCTCGAGCGCTCCGTTCACGGTCGTGACGAGACCGAAGATGTCCGCGGTCGAGCGCGCGCCGAGCTTGTTCAGGCGCGTCTTTGCTTCCTTGAGATACTCGGCGAGCGCGTTCGGCTTGGTCACGTCCTTCGAGTCGGGAAAGACCTGTTTGGGAAGGCTCGGATACGGCTCGGGAAACCGGATGTAGTCGAACTGAATCTCGCCGAACCCGAGCTTCACCAACTCTTCGGCCACGCCGATGTTGTAGTCCCACAGCTCGTGGTGATACGGGTTCACCCACGCGAGCCCCTTCTTGTCGCGCCACACCGAGCCGTCCGCCTTGCGAATGGTCCACTCGGGATGGACGCGCGCCGTCACGGAGTCCTTGAAGACGACGATGCGCGCGATCGGGAAAATCTTGTGCGCTTTGAGCGTATCGAGCAGGGCGACGACGTTCGCTTTTCCCGAGTTTCCGGCGTTCTTGGCGAACTCCGGGTTCTTCGTCGCGTAGTTGAGCCCGAACTCGTCCTTCATGTCGACGACGAGCGCGTTGATCTCGGTCGTGTCGGCGATGGCGACCAGCTTCGCCATCTTCTTTTTGCTCTGCGCCGCCCAGCGATTCACGTACAGCGCGCGCACGACCGTCGGACCGGTCGGCTGCTGCGCGGGCGCGGGCGAGACGAGTGGCATCGACGCGCAGCACGCGAGCGCGATATGCGCGGAACTCATGCGAGGCACGGTTGTGGGGCTCCGCTGATTTTTGGGGGCGACGGTCGAAATCTAGCGCCAATGGGCGGACTGGCCGGCCGACGCGCGCCCAGTCGGCCACGACTGGCGTCTGAAAAAAGTGAACGCAGATGACGCAGATGAAAAAACAATTGCCGCAGATGAAAAACTTTGTGTTTTCCCAAGCCAAGTTCGCTTTTCATCTGCGTCATTGCCGTTCAAGATCTGCGTCATCTGCGTTCCCATTGCTCGGACCGGCGATCGTGGCCGGCCCGCCAGTATATTCTGCCTAGGATGTTAACCCTCTCGCGCCTGGCGGCCCGTCGCTCCGTGTGGGCGCTGTTTCTCGCGACCGCCGCCTGCGGACCTTCCCGCGGCACGGACAGCGCGCTGCGCAATCCGCCGCCGCGCGCCGAGTTCCTCGTCGTCGGCAGCGATTCGACGTACTGGATTTCCACGATGGAGGGGCGTCCGGAGGTCCGCGGCGAGCCCCTCGTGCTGGCGCGCTACGGCGGCCGGTGGTACGAGGTTTACAGCGCCGACGACGACCGGTCGTACGACGACGCGTTGCTCGTCGGCCAGTTCATGTATCGCCGCGATCTCCTCACCGGCGACAGTTCGCTCGTTTTCGCGGACACTGTCGTGCCTCGAATGGCGGCCGCGTATGCGCGCGCACATCCCGACGAGAAACCCCTGTCGCCCGACGAAGACGGCGAAGCCGATCCGAGCCAGCAGGCGACCGCCGAGCTCGATATTCTGGACGTGTTCGGTCCGTTCTTGTCGTATGAGTACCGCCTCGACGTCAGCACGCGCGGCGGGAACTCGTGGCGCGCAACTCGGCGAGGCGTCGTGGATCTTCGCTCCGGCAAGCCGAGCGGCGTCCGCGAGTTGTTCGGCGCCGCGAATGGCGACCGCGTGATCGCCGCCGGCCGCCACCAATTCGAGATCATGCGCGACTCGGTGTCGCGCGTCGCGTTCTCACTCGGCCCCGATGAGCGGCGCGCCGCGGCCGCCCTCGCGCAACAGAAGTTCGACGACCGCAGCTTCACGATCACGACCCTCGCCGGACGCGCGGCCGTCGCGTTTCACGTACCGGGGCAGGGGGAAGGGCCGGAGGGGAACGGTCTCGAGCTCGAGCCGTTGGCGGTGGACTCGGTGGCGTGGTCGCCGGATTCCGCGTCGGCCCGAGCGCGGACGGATTCGACGGGAACCGAGCATTGGGACGCGCCGCGCTATCGCGTTATCGCGCGGTATGATACGACCGGCGACGTCGCGCACCTTTCGATCGCCGACAGCGCGATGCGGGAGTGGCCATTGGCGTTGGTCGGCGCGCCGGTGCATCGGGTGGACTGGCTCGATCGTCCTCCGATCAGCGCGGGCGACCGACAGGCGCTCGTGCGTGCCTTCAATGCCGCGTCGATGTATGGCGAGCCGCCTCACGTCGCCATGCTCGGCCGTTGGAACCTCCAGCTTGCCCGCCATGACAGAGTCCAAGGCCGTCCGCGACAGTCTGCACGAATCCTCCGAGCTCATGCTGCCCCAGCACGCCAACAACATGGGCCACGTGTTCGGTGGCGTGGTTCTTTCGATGATGGACAAGACGGCGGCGATCGCCGCGTTCAGGCACAGCCGGGCGCCGGTGGTCACGGCCTCGATCGATCGTGTCGACTTTCGCGAGCCAATTCATCTCGGCGACCTCTTGGTCATGAAAGCCAGCGTCAACTGGGTGGGCCGCACCTCGATGGAGGTCGGCGTCCGGGTTGAAGCCGAGGACCTGCTGACTGGCCGGCGGCGGCACACCAACTCGTGCTACCTCACGTTCGTTGCCGTGGATCGAAACGGTCGTCCCATCGAAGTGCCGGGGCTCGTGCCGGAAACCCCGGACGAGAAGCGGCGCTGGGCGGCCGCCAAGGAACGCCGGCGGCGACGGCTCGAGGAAAGAGAGGCGGAAGCGCGCACCACCGAACACGCATTACCGAACGGATAGCACGAACGACAGACATGCAACTGTTCACGGTCGACCAGGCCAATCGAACCCTCCCGCTAGTTCGCAAGATCGTCGAAGACGTCGTGCGGCAGCATCGCAAATGGCGTGAGACGATCCTCGAGCTGGACCTCGTCGCGTCGACCAACCGCGCCGAGGATTCGCGCAACCGCGCCGAACAGCTCGAGCGCCAGGCGCAGGCCTACGCGCGCGAGCTCGATGGGTATCAGCGCGAGCTCGAGGATCTTGGAATCCAGCTCAAGGACCCGCGACTCGGCCTTGTGGATTTCCCGAGCGACTACGAGGGACGCGTGGTGCTCTTGTGCTGGCACCTCGGCGAGCCCCAGGTTCAATTCTGGCACGAGCTCGATGCCGGCTACGCCGGACGTCAACCGCTCGCACCCGCCGTCGCCGTTTGAACCTCTGCCCGAGCGATGACGCCGGGCTGAATCCAAAAAACACAAATAACGAAATGCGTCCAAGAACGTGGCGTTCTCCCGACGGCATCCTCTGGATCGTCGACGTGGATCTCCCGGGCTCCAGCAACGCGATGGTGTTGTTTTATCATCCCGGCGGAAAGAGCGGCAAGACAGACCGTTACGCGTGGTACATCAGCAACGGCCCCGAAGCGCGGAGCGTGACGTCGCGGCTCGTGAAGGGCAAGGTCCTCGAGTCGTTGACCGATGATGATCTCACGAAGCTGTACCGCAGGTCGATGAAGATCTCGCGGCCGGATGCGATCATCGGGGAGAGCACACTTCTCGGATAACGGCGCAACTGCCTTCGAGAGATGCCACGTGCCTCTCGAACATCGCCGCGGTTGGCGCGAGCCCTGCTTTGAGCGGGAGCCTGAGCAGGAGCCTTGAGCCTAACTGCCCCGCGCCGTCAGACCTTTGCTCACGGCTCCTGCTCAAGCTCATGCTCGAGGCAGGGCTCACTTCCGCCTCCGAGATGCCCCTCGGCGAAGGATGACCCGGACGTACGGCCGACAGCTCCGAGCTCGCGCTAGTCCTGGAACGGTACCTCCAACTCCATACCGTCCTTCCCGATCATCGTATTGGGAAAGACGCTGCGCGCCTGCTGCTCCAACTCTGATGCGTCGCGCGAGTATCTCGCCGAAAAGTGCGTGAGGACGAGGCGCCGTACGCCGGCTTCGCACGCGATCTGCGCGGCTTCGCGCGCGGTGGAGTGGCCGGTCTCGATCGCCCGCTCGGCCTCCTCGTCGCCGAAGGTCGCTTCGTGAATCAGGAGGTCGGCGCCGCGCGACGCATCGATGGTCGCGGCGCACGGCCGTGTGTCACCCGTGATGACCACTTTTCGCCCCGATCTTTTCGCTCCCACGAGCTCCGACGACTCGACCGTACGACCATCGTCCAATGTTACGGATAATCCGCGATGCAATCTTCCCCACTGTGGTCCTTCGGGAATTCCGAGTGCACGTGCTTTGTCCGGATTGAATCGGCCTTTGCGTTCTTCTTCGACGATCGCGAAGCCGATGGACATCGCACCGCGATGGTCGACGGCAAACGCGCGGATGGCGTAGCCCGTGCGTTGGATGCTCTGACCGTCGTCTAGCTCGAGGATCTCGACGGGAAAGGTGGCGCGCTCGAAGCCGAGGCTCTCCACGCGTTTGAGGACTCTGGCGGTCCCTTTGGGCCCCCAGAGACGCAGGGAATCGGTGCGGCCCTGAAGGGCCATGGTTCGGATCAAACCGATCACACCGAGCAGGTGATCGGCGTGCATGTGGGTAAAGAAGATGTCTTGGAGAGAGAACGAGATCCCGTATCGCATCATCTGACGCTGAGTGCCTTCGCCGCAATCGAACATCAGCGTCTCGCCTTCGCGGTGGAGCGCGAGCGAGGCGACGTTGCGCTCGACGGTCGGACGTGACGCGGATGTTCCGAGGAGGTGCACTGTCAGCGACATGGTCGGGTGAATATAGCCGTCATGTGGAACTCTTTTTGCTGCGAGAAGGCCTCCTATGCGGTTTTCCTTCAGGTCGGGGCCGCTAGCGGCAAGCCATTTGCACTGAATCGGTCGACGGTGGCCGGTAACTGAAGGGCGCTATTAGCCAAAGCCACTCATTCAGGAGGAGTTGGAATGCCGAACAAAACCAACGATGATCGCACGGCGACCGGCGGAACCGGGACGTCTGGGTCCGGATCTGCGCGCACGCGGAGCAACCGCGGGTTCGCGTCGATGGACCGCAGCAAACAACGTGAGATCGCGAGCAAGGGCGGCAAGGCCGCTCATGCCAAGGGCACGGCCCACGAGTTCGACTCGGGCGAGGCGCGCGAAGCTGGTCGCAAGGGCGGCGTCGCCGTGAGCCGGAATCGCGAGCACATGGCGGCCATCGGACGCCGTGGCGGCGAGGCCCGTGGACAGTCGCGCAACCGAAGCAACGCGTCCTCGACGTCGGCGCACGGCGCGTCGATCGAGTCGCGCTTCCAGCATCATCCGGGCGGTTTGGAGGGCGATCGCGAAGTCGCGATCGGCGGCCACGCGGAAAACAACACGGCCGACGCACACGGCTCGCGTGGCAACTCGCTCGGCAACGAGCGGCGTGCCTCGAGCGCGATCACGCGCGAGTTCCGATAGTCGGTTCCGAAGCCTAAGCCGGGACGGTGCGCCTAGGCGTGCCGTCGGGCCGCTTCGAGCTTGGCATCGTCGATGTTCCCGCCGCTGACGACGATCGCGGCGGGCGTCTTGATCGAGTGAAGCTTGCGGAACAACACCGCACCGGCGGCACACGCGCCGGCGCCCTCGACGCGCTCGCCGTGCGTCGACCAGAGCCAGGCGATCGCCTTCCCGATCTCCTCCTCTTCGAGCGTCGTCATGTCGTCGATAGCGTGGCGGCCGATGTCTAGCGCGTCCTCGTCGATCTGACCTGCCAGGCCTTCGGCAAGCGTCGGCAGATTCTCGATCTCCACCAGACGGCCCGCCGCCAACGACCGCGACATCGCGGCCGTGTTCACGCTTTGCGCCGCGGCGATCCGAACGTGCGGCGCCACGGCGCGCAGCAGCGTTCCGCATCCGCCGAGTAGACCGCCGCCGCCCACGTTCACGACGAGCGTCTGCAAATCGGGGAGATCGCCGAGAATCTCGAGGGCGACCGTCCCCTGCCCGGCGAGCAGCATGTCGCCGAGGCACGGGTTGATGAACGTCGCCCCGTGATGCGCCGCGAAGCCCTTCGCCGCGTCCATCGCCGCGTCGTAGTGGGGCTGCGAGGTGTCGATCGTGGCGCCGAGGGCCGTGATGCCGTCGCGCTTTACCTGCGGGGCGTTGCTCGGAACGAAGATCGTCGCGTGCGTGCCGAAGTGCTTGGCCGCGTGGGCGACGCCGAGTCCGTGATTGCCGGCCGACGACGCGACGACGCCGCGGGCGCGCGCATCGAGGGGAAGAGTCGCCAGCACGTTCAGCGCGCCGCGCAGCTTGAACGAGCCCGTGATCTGCCGGTTCTCGAGCTTGAAGTAGACGTCGCCCCCGGCAATCGCACTCAGCTCCTCGCTGCGCACGAGCGGTGTGCGACGGATCAGCGGTCGGATTCGGTCGGCGGCCGCGATGACGTCGGCGGCTCTTAGATCTCGGAACACGGGCGGGTGCGGGGTGCGGAGTACGGAGAACTGGAACGGGTGGGGTGTGCGGAGAACTGCGCCCACCCGTTTGTTACCTCGCGCGCGCTCGCAAGTCAACTTGACGCAAGCGCAGTCGCCTTCTAGTTTTAGGTCTTGTGGGAGGCGGCCCCGCGACCTGCGGGGCCTTTTCCATGGGGTGAAGTCGGAAGGGGGCTGTAGCTCAGCTGGGAGAGCGCTGCAATCGCACTGCAGAGGTCACCGGTTCGATCCCGGTCAGCTCCATGGAAGGACGCGGCGTGGTGACACTTCCGCCGCGGATCGCACGTAGGATGAGACAACAGGGCACGGTTCTGGCTAGAATCGGCCTCCGGATATATGCCCGCCGCCGATCGGTAGGACGCAGAGTTCCAATGACGGCGAGCGAGGCAACTCCGGGGGGCTCACCCAGGTAGGCGCGGCGCCACCAGCCCAAGGCTTGGTGGCGTTTCCTTTTTCTCCCGCCCCTGGCCATTCAGCATAGCAAAAGGGAGACGATCTGGTCGTCTCCCTTTTTCGTTCCGGACGGGCGCGCTAGGCGTGAACCGCCGGTTGCGAGCTGACCGGTGAAAACACGTTGCCGGCGGACAGATGGCGCGGAATTGGGATCGGACGCTTACCGGTCGATCCGCAGACGAACCCGTCGTCTCCGTCGATGAACGCGATCGAATTGTCGCCAAGTTGTGTCGCGCCGGCGACCTTGGTGAGTTCCGGAATTACGGTCG
Source organism: uncultured Gemmatimonadaceae bacterium (assembly GCA_963757185.1). Taxonomy (GTDB): domain Bacteria; phylum Gemmatimonadota; class Gemmatimonadetes; order Gemmatimonadales; family Gemmatimonadaceae; genus JAQBQB01. Next base: position 102,615 of record CAVWQI010000006.1, on the reverse strand, counting down.
TGGACAGGCGTTCGGCGAGCGCCCCGGCCTCTTTCGTAATTCCGCCGTCCTGGTGCGTCGCGACATTGACGAGCGCGCTCACCGCTTTGAGCTGACGCAGGACGTCCGGGCCGTAGGGGCCAATGTGATGGACCTTACCATCCTGGCCCACCCAGAAACCGCCGCCGTCTCCGCCGCCGAAAAGGATCAGCATACTGCCTCCTCGAAATCGGCACGTGCGCCAGCTGAAATTCGTTGTCCGTCGAGGATCATGCCGCGTCGCCAGACCCGCTCGATGTGCCATGCACGTGCGCGCACCACAGTAACGCGGGGCGCGCGGCGGCGCAACGAAAAGACAATGACAACGTTCTAATAGAGGCCGAGTCCGCCATCGCGGGAACCCCACGCGCGCGCGGCCGTCTTCAGGTCGGCCTGCATCGCCAGGAAGCCGTCGCGGAGAAATCGGTCTTCCTCGGCTTCGACGCTCGCATCGAGGTCGCTCATCATGCGGCCGGCGAGCGAGCCAAGAAAGCGGGCGATCGTACTCTCCTGGACGTCGAATCGCGTGCGCCGCGCGAAGACCGTCTGGCCTCCCGCGGTGTCTCGCACCGACAGTTGGAACAGCGATCCCTGGCCGACGAACGGCCGATGAAGCGGCGTACGAATCAACCGTTCGGTGACGAGCGGCAGGTCCCACTCCGGCTCGCGCTGCGCGATGATCGAAATCGCGCGCTCGTGGCCCACGTTGGAGATCACGAAGTCGGTCACCAGCTGGTGGAACCCGACGTGGAACAGCTTCACCTTCATTTTGATGTCGGACGTGAGCCGCAGCGTGTCCGACCACGGCTTGAGCGGGCCGGTGAGCGGCGCGAGCCGACCCTCGGCGACGCGATAGCGGAACGTGACGAACCGGTCGCGTCCCGTCACGTCGAGCAACTGGGTTCCGTCCTTGCCGGCGAGCGTGAAGTGGTACTTCGCCGGACCGAGATATTTCTCGAGGTAGTTCGCCAGCGCCGGGTAAGACTCGCGCATGGCCTCGGGGTGAAACCCGGCGGTGATGGAGACGCTCGTGCCGCCGCCCGGGGCGGGCGTGACGTGAAGCGAATCGATGGCGAAGCCACGGCCGAAGACGGCCGACGCGCGCGGAAACGCGGTGCGATAGTCCTCACGCAGTTGCGCTTCGGTCCGTCCTTCCGCCGCGCGAAAGAGGGCAAGACAGAGGTTGCTCACCTCGCCCGCCGCGATGGGGCCGACGCCCATGTCGACGTTGGTGTCCCAGCGATAGACGTCCGGCTCCATCGACCGGAGCTGTAGTGTGTGACGAGTATCTCCGCCGTGCACGAGCGGCGTGAGCGACGTACGCGTCTCGAGCCTGTAATGGCCGGTCTTCTCGTTCAACGAGCCGTGGACGAGCAGCGTGCGCGTGGTCGCGGAGGGCATGAGCGACCAGACGGAGCTGTCGCCGAAGACCCGTGACGGGACGAGCGCGGCCTGTGCGAGGCGGAGGCGAGACTGCTCGTACTTCGGTTCGAGCTCGACCCGATCGAAGCGGGCCGCGATCGATTCGAACAGCTCGTTGGCGTGGGCTTCGGCTACCGCGGGGGTGGGACCCAAGCCGCGGAAGGTATCCGCGCAGCCAACCACACTTGTCAGGGCGATCGTCGTCGCCGCTATAGACCACGCGGCGCCGAGCGACGACCGGGTGGGACGGCGTCTGCCGACGGCAGGGGTGGGTATTGGCAAGCGGCTGCCGGTGATGAGTTTACGGATCCTGCGCAGGTGCGCGGATCCGGACTCTGGAGCGGCGGCGGAGCCGCCATCAGGGTTGAACGGGTGTGCTTTGTGAACTATACTCAAAATCTTCGCCGCTCCGCGAGGAGACGGCGATTTTTTGCCCCTTGGTGTAACTGGCAACACGCCTGACTCTGGATCAGGAGAGTCCTGGTTCGATCCCAGGAGGGGCAACTCTCTAAGTTGTTGTAGGCAGAAGAGATTACGTCCAGCCGGACGAGGCCGCGTTACCGCGGACGCTGCCGCCCGTTCCTCGTCGTTCATGGACGTTCATGGACTTGTCCTGCCCTGTTCGAGCAGGGTCAGGCGGGCCGCCACGGCACGCTGACGAGGACTGTGAATCCCCCGGCTGTTTCGTTGCGGCACTCGAACCGGTGGTCGGCTCCGTAGAGCTGCTCGAGGCGCGCACGCGTATTCGCCAGCCCAACGCCGCCCGAGCCGTTGGGTGCGCTCGTCGTCATACCTGGGCCGTCGTCGCGAATCGTCATGTCGAGGCGGTCGCCTACCCGCCGGCCGACGATGTCGACGCGACCGCCCGTCTCTCGATGGCCGATGCCATGACGAATCGAGTTCTCGACCAACGGCTGCAGGATCAATGTCGGTACCAGCCCGTCGCGTGCGTCAGCATCGACGTCGACCGAGACGCGCAATCGTTCTTGGAATCGCGTCTGCTGAATGTCGAGGTAAGACGATAGGATCTCGAGTTCGCGCGACAGGGGGACCTCGTTCGTCGCTTCCAGATCGATCGAGAGACGCAGCAGCTCGCTCAGGCGTGAGATGACCCGGTCAGCGGTGTCGTTATCGCCCTCGCGCACCAGAACCGAGACCGTGTGCAGCGTGTTGAACAGAAAATGGGGATGGAGCTGCATGCGCAGTACGTCCAGCTGCGCTCGAGCCAGGCGCGACTCGAGTTGCGCCGCCTTGAGCTCTCGATCTCGAAAGCGACGGTAGTAGTCGAGCGCATACCCGACTCCCAGAATCAACCAGTATACCAACGCGTTCGTCGGCAGAGTATCGAGAATGCCGGGCCATTGCACGGCCAGCATTGGAATGGCGCGTCCAATCCAATAGCGGACGCCGAGCTTGGCGAACGCGATGGCCACGCCGAGCACGAGATGCGGGACAACGACGCGGAGCCACCCACGCCCCGTGAAGGAGATCCGGGCGCCCAGCCAGAATACCAACGGTGCGAATAGCGCCCACAGATACCAGTCCGCCAACATCGTCGCGAAATTCGCCGCCCACTCCGCGATCGGCGGCGGGCCCCCAGGACGGCCGTGGCCATAGCCACTCATCAGAGCGTACACCAACGCCGAGAGGCCCGTAAACAGGGCGGCAATCGTCGTCCAGAGCGCGGCATACCCGGCCCACCGCGTCAGAATCGCAAGAGGCGTCTTGGGCGACGGTGTCAATGCGTACGCCTCTCGAGTCGGGGAGGTCATCGTTGATGAAGATTCTGCCGCCGGCTAGGGTATGTCCATGGCAATACGCGCCCTCATCGTGGACGATGAGTCGATCGCCCGCAAAGGTCTCCGCACGCTGCTGCGCGACGACGAGGACATTGCGATCGTGGGCGAGGCGCCGAACGGCCGGCGCGCCGTGACGGCAATCCGGGAGTTACGTCCGTCGCTCGTATTCCTCGACGTCCAGATGCCGGAGCTCGATGGCTTCGGCGTGATTGATGAAGTCGGCGTCGACGCCATGCCGGCGACGATCTTCGTGACTGCGTACGACCAGTACGCGCTCGCGGCATTCGAGGTGCACGCGGTCGGCTATTTGCTCAAGCCGTTCGACCGCGACCGGTTTGCGCGCACGCTCCAACATGCGAAGAAGCGCCTCGCGCAGCCCGCCGACCAGGGACTCGGGCCCGAAGCGCTGAAGATGCTCGACGCCCTGCGGAGCCAGCGACGCTATACCGATCGTCTGCTGGTGAACACCGACGGCCGCATCATCATCGTGAAGACCGTTGACCTTCGATGGATCGAGGCGGCCGACAACTACGTGCGGCTGCATGTCGGCACGGGATCCGGGTACTTGATGCACGAGAGCATGCGCGCCCTCGAGGAGCGGCTCGATCCCGCACACTTCGTTCGCGTCCACCGTTCGGCGATCGTGAACGTCGATTGGATCAAGGAAATCCAGCCTTGGTACGCCGGTGCCCTGGTCGTGATTCTGCAAGGCGGCGAGCGCCTCACCGTGAGTCGTTCGTTTCGCGACCGGGTGCTGGCGCTCGACCGCCCTACGGAGTGATGGCTTAGGCGGCGACGAGGCCATGGTCTTGGGCCAGAAGAAGCAACTGCGATTGCAGCATCTTTCGAGCGCGATGAAGCCGTGACCGCACGGTGCCGACGGGGATTCCGAGGGCATCCGCCGTTTCTTGATACGACAGCTCGTCGACAAAGCACATCGTGGCCACGACCCGGTGCTCGTCGGGCAAGCGCTGGAGCGCCGCCGCCACCTCGTCCAGATCGAATTCGGCGAGCAACGAAGGATCCCGACCGAACGATTGGCGACCGCCATCGGTGCTCTCCACCAGCGTCAGCTCCGGCGCGCCATCGAGATGTACGTGGCGCTTGTCCCCATGCGATGTGCGGAGCCGGGTCAGAAACGCGTTGTGGAGAATGCGAAAGAACCACGCTTTGAAATTGGTCCCCGGCGCGAATCGGCCGAACCCGCGCAGAGCGTGCAACACCGCCTCCTGAACGAGGTCCTCGGCGTCGGCCCGCTCGCCGGTCAGGCCGATCGCCATGCCGTAAGCCGAGTCCAAGAGTGGATACAGCAGCGAGTCGAATGTTGACGGTGTTGCGTCGTTGGCGACGTCTGACATGGTCGTGTCCTCCGAGGCGTTGGCCAGGTTCGTGTCCGCCGCCATGGTAGGGCGTAGCATCGGAAGGCCCAACGAAGATTCCGCCGAAGCGCACCGGGCTTCCGCCAACGGTTGGTTTGTTGGGTGGGCGTGGCGCGCGATCCGATGCGATCACGCTGCGCGGCAGGGTCGAGGCGAAAACAGCCCCGTGCGAGTCGCACGGGGCTGCCGTTTCTCGAAGTCCGCCGCTTCAGTACGCCGCGAGGCCCTGATACCCGTGCGACGCCGAGAGGCCGCCGATGCCGGCAAGCGCTGTGAGGCTTCCATCGCCCGAGACCGCGAACGCTCCGATCCGGCCGGCGCCGCTTTCCAGCACGTACAGGAAGTGGTCGCCGCGGCTCAGGTCCAGATCGAGCGGCGTCGAGCCCGAACCAGTGCTGCCGCTTACGCCACTGGGCGCGAGGAGCTGCATCGAACCGTTGGCAATGCCGTAGCCGGAGATCGTGCCGCTTCCCGCATTTGCGGTGAAGGCGAACCGGCCGTTCGTTGTCGCAATCAGCCAGCACGGCGCGGCCTGGCCGTTCGTGGAAACCGATGCGCTCTCGACATTCAGCGTGCCATTCGAGCCGACATCATAAAGGGAGGCGGCAGCGCTGCCGGCCTCGGAGACCGCGATCCGGTCGCCGTTCACGAAGTCAAATCCGAACGGGGTGATCCCGCTCGACGGGCTGCTGACCGGCTGTCCCAGCGTACCCCGCGCACCGATTTGGTAGACGTCGATCGTTCCGCTTCCTTTCTCCGTCACCGCGAGGAACTGACCGTCGCCGCTCGCCCGAACCGCGGCACCGCCGCCGGCCCCCGCGCTGAGATGGGCCGAGGCACCCGCGTTCCACCTGAGCGAGCCATTCTCACCAATGTCGAAGCCCGCGACATTGTTCGACGTCGCATTCAAGACGTAGAGGGTGTGTCGGGTTACCGCGAGGCTGACGGGCAGCGTCCCGTGCGAACCGGTTGTGCCGAGCAGCGTCAGACTTGCGCCGTCGACGCTGAAAGTGGAAATGGTGTTGCTGCCGGCGTTGACGACGAACAGCAGCTTGGCATCCTCGCCATCGAGGATCAGCGAGTACTGCGACGCCAGCGGATCGGTGGTGCCGCCGATCCCATTTCCGCCCGTGCCGAACGTTCCGGCGTAGGTGAGCGAGCCGTCTCCGGCACGCGCAAACGCGACGACGGCGTTGCCGGCGGCGGCGTTGGTCTGCGTGAACACGGCCCCGGACGCGCCGTCGCCGTGGTTGGCGTCGAACGCGGGCGCGCTCAGCGCGGCCGAGCGCGGGCCGGTCGGTGAATCACTGCACGCCACCAGGCTAAGCGCCGCGAAGGCGGCAAGAAGTGAGCTGCGCATGCTGAGAACTCTCCAATGCGTAAAGAGAATGCGCGAGGCGTCGCGCGCGTTGATTTCGGTTGTTCCCGGGTTTCTTCCCAACGAAGCACGCTGGAAAGAGTTCCGAACCGTGTGCGCGCAAGACGTACGGATTCTTTTGTGGAACTTCGGCGCAGGGAGTTGCGTTCCGGCTCTCGCCAGGCAAAGACGCTCAGGCGCGTTGGTGAGTACTCGAATCAGCCGAAGCCGTCGTCGGGCTCTCGGGTCTCACGCGCGCCACGATTCGCCAAGGGACTCCAGGGGGCGGCCCTTTCCCATCTTACACATTAAGGAGTCGGGCTCGAGTCGACAGGTTGCGTCAGAGTGGGGGCGGCTGCGACCGAAGATCGCGGTCAACAGCCCTGCACGGTGAAAAACCGAAGAGGAGCCGTCGCCGCGGGAGCCGGTGGGCCCACCACGACTGTCGAGTTCTGAGCGAGCGGGAACGCGAGCTGGCCGGCGTCGAGGACGATCGAAACCTGGTCGGCAAACGTGATCGACGCTGAATCGACCGACACGCTCATGAAGCTGCTCGACGTGCCGAAGTCGACGAGTGGCGTGAAAGAGATACCGTTGCGCTGCATCAGGAGCGGCCCGGTGCTCGACACGCCATTGAAGAAGCTCAACCCGGCGTCGTTCGTGGCGGGCAGGAAACGATCGTTCAGTGTCGCGAACTGTATGTTGCCCACCCTATCAACAACGGCGACGACTATCACGCTGCCCCCGACGGTGAGCCGTGGCGCGAAGGGGATCGGTTCACCGGTCGCGGCATTCGTGACGGAGAGTATGCTCGTGTTGGATAGATCGACGGACACGCAAGCGGACGACTGACCGAAGCCGAGCCTCGCGGTCGTTGGGTTGACGATCCCGGCGTCGGTGAACACGATCGGCGTGTTCGTGTCGTTGACGAGACGGACGGCGGCGGAATTGAAGGGCACGAAGTTGTCGTCGTTACAGGCGGTGACGATCAGCGCCAGCGCGCCGACGACGAAACGAGACGGGCGGAACATCATGAGCTCTCCCTGGCGAACGCTGACGCCGGCGCTGCGCGTCGCGGCAGCGTTCAACAGCCCTGCACGGTGAAGAAGCGAAGAGGTACGGTCTCGGGTGCGGGCGGTCCCACCACCACGGTCGAGTTCTGGCCGAGCGGGAACGCCATCTGGCCCGCGTCGAGAACGAAGGAGTTTTGGTTGGAGAACGTGATCGACGCCGAGTCGATCGGCACGCTCACGAAGCCGCTCGCCGCGCCGAACCCGACGAATGGCGTGAGAACGAGGCCGTTGCGCCGCATGACGAGCGGGCCGGTGGTCGACACGCCGTTGAAGAAGCGCAATCCCGCGCTGTTCAAAGCGGGCGCGAAACGATTGTTCAGGGTCGCAAACTGTACGGTGCCCGTAGCGACGTTGCCGACCGTAGCGCCGAACGCGACCACCGTCACGTTGTCGCCCGCGGAGAGGATCGGCGTGAAGGCGATCGTCGCGCCCGCAACGTTCGTGATGGTGAGCGTCGGGATCTGGGTCAGATCGACGAGCACGCAGGCCGAAGCCTGACCGAACACGAGCGCCGAGTTCACCGGATCGAGGATGCCCGCGTTGACGAGCGAAAGCGGAGTGTCCGTGTCGTTGACGAGGCGGACGGTGGCGGCATTGAGGGTGTGTACGACGTTGTCGGAGTCGCTACAGGCGGCGGCCATCAGCACGAGCGCGCCGACGGCGACACGAGACGGGCGGAACATCATGATCTCCCTGCCGAACGCTGACGCCGCTCGCGGCGACGGGCCGGGTGCGGCGGGTGGCCATGCGGCTACCGAAGTTGTACGGAGGGCAAGTCGCGGTCCGATGCCGATGCGGCGCGGCGATCCGTTGCAACGAGAGTTCTTGTATAGCGACAAGGTCGCCGTTACACGGCCGCGAGGGTGTCGTTGCGGACGCTACGTGTCGCGCCGGAGCGCGATCGCCGCCGGCGGCAGCATCGGTTGGTGCGCCCATGGTGCCATAGCCGCGGATGCCGTGTTCGCGCGTCGATTCGGCGTCATGTCCGACGACGTTCACCCAGAGATGCTCGACCGCTGGCTCGTGCGCGGCGCCGTCGCGGTCGTCGTGGGCTTGCAGTTCTCCCTGATCAACGATTTTGGATACTGGACGCGATGGCTCGCGCCCGTCCTCGAGCTCATCCTGTTGGTTCCGCTCACCGCGACGACCCTTCGCGCCGAAGGGCTCGCGTGGCGCGCGCACACGAAGCAGGAGTGGGTATCGGCGAACTCGTACCGCCGTTTCAACCTCGCACTTGGACTGACCCTTGTCGTCATCATCAGCCTCGCCAACGCGCGATCGCTCCTGCTGCTGATAAGCGCGTTGCTGGCCGGACAAATTCAGAACGGACGGGCGCTGCTGCTGGATGCGCTGAACATCTGGGCCACGAACGTCGTCGTTTTCTCAGTCTGGTACTGGGTGCTCGACCGCGGCGGCCCCTGGCTCGACTGGCGTGATCACCGCGGGCCATCCGAGTTCATCTTTCCTCGCGCGACGCTCCCGCCCGGGACCGTCGGTGCCGATGCAAAGCCGGGCTACGTCGACTACCTCTTTCTGTCGTTCAACACCTCGACGGCGTTCTCACCGACCGACGCGATGCCGCTGACGGCCCGGATGAAGCTGTTGATGATGCTCGAGTCGACCATCTCGCTCGGCACGCTGGCGCTCGTCGCCGCGCGGGCGGTGAACATTCTGGCCTAGGGCTGCTTGCACTGATTCGTGATGTCGTGGTCGTCGGTGTAGTACGTCGCGTCGCCGCATGTGAGCGCGGGGTTCGCGTGCGCGAACACTCCCAGCGGATTCGAGTAGCCCGGCACGGTCCACACGTGGAGCAGGTACTGAGTGGTCGCCACCCAGTTTCCCTTCTTCGTCTTGCATCCGTCCTGCGTGATGCTGCCGTCGAACCCCAGCGCTTCCTGGGCGCCGTTCGCGCCGCGCACGAGACAGATGCCCGTGTGGTAGTGCCAGTGATCGTTCGGTCCCGCGAAGCCTTCGGGCTCCGGCGCGCCGGCCATCACGCTCGAGATGTACATGAATCCGGCGATCGGCGAGTCCGGCTTGTTGCCGACGTAGATGATCGTCGACGGATGCAGGATGTCGTCGTCCGTCATCGCGGAGCCTCGGCCTCCTCCCATTCGCCCGCCGACGTAGTGCGTGCCGAGTCCGGGGATGAACGGACCGGCGCGACGATAGCCCGCGGTTTCGGCGTCCTTGACGGTCGGATACTTCTTGATGACGTCCATCGTGAGCGCGAGCTGCCGCAGCAATTCCACACGCGTCGCCGCCGGCAATTTCGCGAGCGGAATTTCCGGAGCCATGTTGTGCTGTGAGCCGTTCTCGATCTTCGACCAGCCCTTGTCGTCGCCGTCGGGAAAGAGAAACGCCATCTCCGTGTTGGAGTGCGAGCCCATGGCCGACATGTCGTGACCGGACATGTCGTGAGCTGACGACGGGGACATGTCGTGCGATCCGGCTTGAATGGGCGTCGGCGACGACGGCTTCTTCGTAGCGCAAGCCGCGCTGAGGGCGGCGAGCAGGATGATCGATCTCGGTAGCGCGCGGCGAGCCATGAGTCCCCCGAATTGGATTGGAAGGCTTCCATGGAAGTACGACCGATCGCGCCCTCGCGCCAGCCGCCGGCGTGGCTGCACCGAAAAACGCGCCCGCAAGTCCCGCCTGAACCCGCTACGCCGACCGGAACGCCAACTAGGGCAGGTCTTGCCAAGATTCCCGACCGGATCCTCTTTGCGAGTATGACGATCACGCCTTTCCGATTGGCGAAACAGATGTGGCACCTGGTGCCGGAATCGCTGCGCACCGCTACGCGGTCATCCCCGGCGCTGGGTTGGCTCAAACAGCGCATTCCGCGCGCCGCTGCCGATCAGCACGACGAGATGTACAACGCCGACTACTACCGCGGGGTCGACGACTCCACTGGCCAAAGCGCGCCGACGATCGTGGAATGCGTTGTTCGCGATCTTCATCCTAGATCGCTGTTGGACGTCGGATGCGGAACCGGTGCGATGCTCGTCGAGTTTCGTCGCCATGGGGTCGACGCGCGCGGACTCGAGTACGGCGACGCGGCACTAAAGCTGTGTCGCTCGCGCGGCCTCGATGTGAAGAGGTTCGATCTCGAACGGGATGGTCTCCGCGCTCCCGACGTCGCGTACGACGTCGTGCTGTCGACAGAGGTCGCGGAGCACTTGCCGGCGTCGTCCGCGAACCGCTACCTGGAACTGCTCGTGTCGCAATCGGGCACGGTCGTCTTCACGGCGGCGACGCCGGGTCAGGGGGGACTCGACCACGTAAACGAGCAGCCGCACGATTATTGGATCGCCAAGTTCGCGACGCGCGGCTATCGCATGGATGAGCCGCTGAGCCGGCGGTGGCGTGGCGAGTGGGAGGGGAAGGTTTCGCCATGGTTCGCGAAGAACGTGATGGTGTTTCGTCGCGGCCGCGCTTAGCCGTCTTCCAGTGTGACGCAGCGCACGTCCGCAACGAAACGTGCCGCTAAGAGTCGTTTTCAGCCCCTAACGCCACCCCTAAGGAACTCGTCGAACAGGCAAGAACCTTAGGAGCGAAAGATGAAAAGAACCTTAGTTCTGCGATTGGTCGCCGGTTTCGTCGCCACGAGCGCGCTCGGTGCGTGCTATGTGACTCCTCGACCGCGACTCGGCGTCGCGTACGTCATGCGTGAGCCGCCCCGTGAACGAGTCGAAATAGTTCCGGCGTCGCCGGGCGTCGAATACGTGTGGGTGGCAGGTCATTGGGGTTGGCGCCGCAACGACTACGAATGGATCTCGGGTCGCTGGGTGGTTCCGGAGCGAGGGTATCGCGAATGGGTACCCGGTCGCTGGGAGCGCGACCGCGGCGGCTGGTTCTACGTCGAGGGTCGCTGGCGCTAAGCGACGCTCCGCGGGCGTCAGGTCGTCAGGATGATGCCGCTCGCAACTCGAGGCAGGCCGCCTTGCCGGCCGTCAGTGTGGCGTGATGGCGTGCTCTGGTTGTCGCTGGCGCTCCAATCCGCCGTTCCGTTCGGCGAGGAGTTTCGTCGTGAACCGAAGCCCTTCACCCAATCGCTCGACCTCTATTGCCGTGGCGTCGACCGACTGCTGCAAGGCGGCCAACTGCTGCCCAATCGCCTCGAGGCCTGCCGCGTCTCGGCGAACGCGGCCCCCACCGCCGCGACGTCCAAAAAACTCGTTCAACACGCGTCCCACCAACGCGAAGCCTCCGACCATTCCGACGATGACTATCGTCGTCACCTGACTGTCCATTTGGTTCGCCATTGAAAGTGTGACTGCGCGCGCCACGGGCAACGCGTGTGCGACTCGACTACCCTTGATCGTACGGCAGCGGGTCCCGAGGGTTTCCCCACGGTCATGAACGTCTGGACCATTGGCCACTCCACGCGGTCATCGAGCGAGTTGACCGCCGTTCTGGCGTCGCACGGCATCGAAGCCGTCGTCGACGTCCGCCGCTTCCCCGGTTCGCGACGGCTGCCGCAGTTCAACTCTGATGCGCTCGCACAGGCTCTCGCGAAACGCCGAATCGACTACCGCTGGATTCCAGCGCTCGGCGGGCGACGCCGCTCGTCACCCAATTCGCCCAATTCGGGATGGCGACACGCCGCGTTTCGCGCGTATGCGGATTACGTCGCGACCGAAGAGTTCGCGGACGGGCTCTTCGACCTGATGATGATCGCCGGCGGCCTCCGCACCGCGATCATGTGCGCCGAGATTCTTTGGTGGCGGTGCCACCGCCGCATCATTGCCGACGTGTTGACGTCACTCGGCATTCGCGTCGAACATCTGCGCGACGAGCATCCTGGAGACCTTCACCGGCTGGCCCCACCGGCACGGATGCTCGGCGGCGCTCTGACGTACTCGCCGCCGTAGGCTCTATTCCGCTCGCAGCGCCACCACCGGATCCACCCGAGACGCTCGCCGCGCTGGAATCCAACTCGCCACGATCGCCGCGCCCCCGAGGACGACGACGATCGCGACGTACGTGACCGGATCGCTCGACGTGAGATCGAACAGGAACGTCCGCAGTACGCGCGTGGCGGCGAGCGCGCCCGCAAGCCCGATCACGGCACCGACGCTCACCAATCCGATTCCCTCGCCGATCACCAAACGCTGAACGCGCGTGCGCTCCGCACCGAGGGCGATGCGAATGCCCATCTCACGTGTGCGCGCCGTGACGGCGAGCGACATCACGCCGTAGATGCCTACCGCCGCGAGCGCGAGCGCGGTGATCGCGAAGAGGGCGAGAAGCACGGCGCGGAACCGGGCCTGGGCCGTCGCCGCCGCGGAGCGCTCAGTCATCGTCAGCATGTCGTAGACGGGAAGCTGCGGTGCAATCTCGTGGACGGCGCGACGAACTTCCGACCCGAGCGACGCGGGATCACGGGGCGGGGCCGTCTTCACGAACACGATCATTCCCGGCCGCGGCGACTGCACGTAGCTCACGTACGCGACGGGACCCGGCGTCGAGTCCGGCTGTTGGCGAACATTGCCGACGATGCCCACCACCTCGGCGTCATCGAATCCGCCCTGGCCTAGCTCGATGTGCTTGCCGATCGGGTCGCCGGCGCCGAAGAACACTTTCGCTGCGCTTTCGTTGAGCAGCACGAGCTTCGGACCGTCCGGCCGCTCGGTCCCGTCGAACCCGCGGCCACGCTTCAGCGGCACGCGCATCACCGTGAACCAGTTCGGCGCCACCCAGTCCACGCCGATCAGCGGCGAATGCACGATGTCCGAGCCTGGAACGTCAAAGCGGCGGAGGCCGGTCCGATTGCACCAGCCGCCGCTGGGCGCGCAGTTGTCGAGGGCGGCGTCGGTGACGCCCGGAACTGCGCGCACGCGATCGAGAATCTGCGAGTAGAAGCCGGGCATCGAGTCACGGCTCATCGCTCCGGGCGGCAATGTCAGCCGGAACGTGAGCACGTTGCGCGAGTCGAAACCGGTGTCGATCGAGAGCAGATTGGCGAGGCTCCGGATCATCAGGCCGGATCCCGCGAGCAGCACCAGGGCGAGCGCGACCTCGGCGACGACGAGCGTGCGGCGGCCCGCACCAGCGCCGCCTCGCAGCACGCGATCCCCCTTGAGGGAGCCGGTCAGCGAATCGCGCGCGACGCCGAGCGCGGGAGCGAGGCCGAACAACGCGCCGACGATCAGCGACACGACGAGCGCGAACGTAAGCGCGCTCCAGTCGAGCGAGATCGCCGAAAACGCCACGGCGCCAACCGCGTTGTCTCGCCCGACGCGCAGCGTCGTCGACGGATCGATCATTCCAAGGGCGCGCACGCCGGCCCACGCCACGAAGAGGCTGGCGATGGAGCCGACGAACGCGAGCAGGAGGCTCTCGGTCAACAACAGTCGGACGAGGCGTGAACGGCCGGCGCCGATGGCGACGCGCACGGCCATCTCGCGGCTCCGCGCGCTGGCGCGTCCCAACAGCAGGTTGGCCACGTTGACGCACGCGATGAGCAAGACGAGGCCGACGGCGCCGAACAGGACGAGGAGCGACTGTTTGACCGCCGGTGCGAGGCGCGCCTCATTCAACGGGGATGCCGTGGCGCCCCATGGAAGCTTGCTGAATTTGTCCGGGATGGCCTCGCTGACCCGCAGGCCGAGAGCTGTCGTCGCGCTAGCTGCTTGCGCCTCGGTGACTCCGGGCGCTCGGCGACCGACGAGCCACAACCAATGGCTCTGAGGCTGGGACAGCTGGTCCGCCGGTTGAGCGGTCACCGGCATGAGCACGTCCGCCTGGCCCGACAGTCCACGAAAGTCGCGCGGACTCACGCCGATGATCGTCCACACCTGCCTGTCGATGTCGATCGTTCGCCCGATGATCGCTGGGTCGGCGTTGTAGCGCCGCTGCCAGAGCGCATACGAGATGATGGTTTCGTTCGGAGCGCCGGCGTGCGCGTCGATCGACGGGTCGAAATCGCGGCCGCGGGAGGGCGCGAGTCCGAGAACTCGCAGGTATGTCGCGCTGACCCATTCGCCGGGGATGCGCTCTACGTCGCCACTCGTCAGCGTGACCTGCACGTTGCTGTAGACCGCGAGGTCGCTGAAGACATGCTGTGCGTCGCGGAAGATCGCGTACTTGGGGTACGACCATACCATCCCGTCGCGCCGCGGCTCGTCGCCTCTCGCCGGGACGACGAGCGAAACCTTCATCAGCTCGTCCGGCCGAGCGTAGGGGAGCGGGCGAAGGAGCAGCACGTTCACGGCGCTGTAGATCGCGGTCGTCGCGCCGACGCCGATGGCGAGCGTGAGCACAGCGACCGTCGTGAACGCCGGCCGACGAATCAGTCCGCGGGCGGCATAGTGCAGGTCCTGCATTACGCTCTCGAGAAACTCGGTGAATCGCATGCGGCGCTCCCGATATTCGGCGGAGGTGTGGAGTTGGTGTCGCGCGTCGTCGAGCGGCGCGCCGAGTCGGCGGATCGCCTCGACGCGAGCTTCGTCGGGCGACATCCCGCGTGCGACGAGGTGCTCGACGCGGTTGGCGATGAGCGCGTCGAGCTCGTCATCGACGTCGCGCCACGCGGCCGTGCGCGTCCTTGGTGAGAGGCGAAGAAGCCGGCGCACGCCGGGTCTCAAATCGAAGCGCATCGGTTGAACTACTTGGCCGACTTGGCGCCGAGGATGGAGACGACGGCGTCGAGGTGATCGACGAGCCGCGCGGACTCGGCGCGCAGGTGCGTGCGTCCGGCGGGGGTGATGCGGTAGTAGCGCGCGCGGCGGCCGTTCTTCGTCACTCCCCATTCGGCGGCGATCAGCCGGCGTTCTTCCATGCGGTGGAGCGCCTGGAGCATCGCGGCGTCGTCGACCGCGACGCGTCCGGCGGAGCGCTCCTCGATCCACGTCGTAATCTCGAACGCGTGCATCGGCGTCCAGGACAACGTCTTGAGCACGAGCGGGTCGAGCGTCCCCTTGAGCAGCGGCATGCATCTCCTCCTAGTGTCTAGGGGTAGACACGAGGAAGAGCAAAAAGGTTGTCTGGCCATCGCCGCGGCATCTGTTGCAGTATCAATTCGTAGATGCCCGCGCGGCGAGACGCGACGTGTACGGATTTTGCGGGCGAGCGGGCCACGGGTCTCGATTGCGCAGTCCTCCCACGCCACCACAGGAGCCGCCCATGTTCAAACACGCCAAACCGTTTTCCGGCTTTTCCGTGAACGACCTCGAAGAGGCGAGAAGGTTCTACCACGACACGCTCGAGCTCGACGTCTCGGACGCCCCTATGGACCAGCTGGAGCTTCGGCTGGACGACGACACCCGCGTCTTCGTCTACGAGAAGCCGAACCACGAGCCGGCGACGTTCACGATTCTGAACTTCCCCGTTGACGACGTGGATCGGGCCGTGGATCAGCTGGCCGATCGCGGGGTGAAGTTCGAGGTCTACAAGGACGGCGACGTCGCCACCGACGACAAAGGAGTCCATCGCACGGGCGGACCGAAGATCGCCTGGTTCAAGGATCCGGCCGGGAACTACCTGTCGATTCTGGAAAACCGGCGGCCGTAGACCCTGCGACGCAAACCAAGCGTCAACGCCGACTGTCTGAGCGAGCGGCTCCCTCCCTCTCACCGCTCGCTCATGCTCCAGGACATTCGGTTCGCGATTCGAACGCTGGTCAAGGCTCCGGCGTTCACTGTCACCGCCGTTCTCTGCCTCGCGCTGGGCATTGGCGTCAACGCGACGATTTTCAGCTGCGTGCGCGCGATGCTGCTACGTCCCTTCCCGTACCAGAACCCCGACGCGCTCGTCGCGATCGGCGAGGCGAACGCGAGACGCGGCTGGCACATGAACACCGTCTCGTACCCGAACTTCCGCAGTTGGCAGGCGGACAATCGGTCGCTGTCCAACGTCGGCATCTACACGGGAACGTCCTACAACCTGGCGAGCAACGGCGGCGCCGAATTCGTCCCCGGCGGCAACGTCTCGTGGACGATGTTTCGCACGCTCGGCGTTTCACCGGCGCTGGGCCGGGACTTCAAGGAAGACGAAGACCGAGTGGGCGGGCCGAACGTGATCATTCTCGGCGACCGTCTCTGGCACGATCGGTTCGCCGGCCGCCGGGACATCCTCGGCCAGGAGATCCTCGTCGATGGCGTGAAGAACACGATCATCGGTGTGATGCCGCCGGACTTCGAGTTCCCGAGTGCGGCGCAGGCCTGGACGACGATGCAGCTGGATCCGATGAAAAACCGCGGTAATCACTCCTGGCAAGTGATCGGCCGCCTCAAGCCAGCCATCACGCTCGATCAAGCGCAAACGGATCTCCGGCGCATCGCCGCGACGATCGAAGCGCAGTATCCGCAGTCGAACACGGGCTGGGGCGTGGACGTCCAGACGCTGCGTGACTTTCAGGTCGGCAACATTCGGCCGGTTCTACTCATCATGATGGCGTCGGTCGCGTTCGTGCTGCTCATCGCCTGCGCGAACGTCGCGAATCTCCTGCTCGCCCGCGCGACCGCGCGGTCCAAGGAGATGGCGGTGCGCGTCGCCCTCGGCGCCGAGGGTTGGCGCGTTGTGCGGCAACTGCTCACGGAGAGCGTGCTCGTCGCGCTGGGCGGCGCGACGCTGGGCGTGGGGTTCGCGTACGCGCTGCTGCAATGGATCAAGGCGAGCATTCTGAACGGCATTCCATTCTGGATGCGCTTCACGATCGACGGCCAAGTGCTCCTCTTCACGGCGGCTGTCGCGGTAACGACCGGCTTGCTGTTCGGCATCGTGCCGGCGCTCCAGTCGTCGAACCCGAACCTCAACGAGACGCTGCGTGATTCGGGCGCGCGCGGCGCGAGCGCCGGGCGTGCGCGACAGCGGTTGCGCAGCAGCCTTGTCGTGGCGGAGGTCGCGCTGTCGCTCGTTCTGCTCGTCGGCGCGGCGCTCCTGATTCGGAGCTTTCTCGGGTTGCAGAGCATCAAGCCCGGCTTCGACGCCGAGGGCTTGCTCACGATGCGCCTGACGCTGAGCGGTCCACAGTACGACTCGACGTACAAGCGCTTCGCCTTCTGGGATCGCTTTCTGGCCGACGTGAACCAGCGGCCGGGCGTCGTCTCGGCGGCCACAACGAACAACATTCCGCTGAGCGGCAACAACAACAACAGCTTCTTCACGATCGAGGACCAACCGACGCCGCTCGGCCAGGAACCGCTGCTCGAGATCCGCTGGGTCTCGCCGCGCTATCTGGAGACGATGCGCATCCCGCTCCGGCGCGGGCGCATGTTCACGCAGCAGGAGTGGGCCGACTCGGGCGTGACGGGTCGCGTCGCGGTGGTCAACGAGTACATGGCGAACAAGTTCTGGCCGAAGGGAGATGCGATCGGGAAGCGTTTCAAGTTCGGCAGCGTCACCGACACGGTGAAGCGCTGGATCACGATCATTGGCGTCGCCGCGGACATCAAGCACAAGCAGCTCACATCGACGCCGGACCTCCAAGGCTACATGCCGTACCGTCAGGGTGGATGGAGCACGGCATCGATCGTGGTGCGCGCGCAAGGCGATCCGTCGAAGATCACGAACACGGTGCTCGGCGCGATCAAGCAGGCGGATCCACTGCTACCCGCGTACCGCGTAATGAGCATGGACGCCAGCATCACGCGGTCGTACTGGCAACAGGCGCTGTACGGAAAGCTGTTCGGCGTGTTCGCCGCGATCGCGGTGGTCCTCGCGGCGATCGGCGTGTACGGCGTGATCTCGTACGCCGTGTCGCAACGGACGCAAGAGATCGGCGTTCGCGTGGCGCTGGGCGCGCAGCGAGGCGACGTAGTGCGGCTGATCGTCGGGCACGGCGCGATGCTCGGCGGCCTCGGTGTGCTGATTGGTCTGGCCGGTGGCCTCGGAGTCACGCGATTCCTAAGGACGCTGCTCTACGGCGTGTCCCCATTCGATCCGGTGAGCTTCGTGGGCGTCGCGCTGCTGTTGACGATGATCGCGCTGGTGGCGAGCTACGTTCCGGCGAGACGAGCCGCGAAAGTGGATCCCGTAGAGGCGCTGAGGTTCGAGTAGCGAACAGGTAGGAGCTGGGAGCGGTGAGCCGGGGTTTGGTCCCGGCGAACACCGCTCACGCAGCTCTGACCAAGCCTACCTATCGAACTTCGTCTCGAACTTCGTCGTCGACCGGAAGCGCGTCTCTGGTCGGACGGTCCGGACGTACGGGCTGTTCGCGCACCGGCGGCGGCGGCGAAACTTCACGCGCAACCGTCATCTCGACCGGCCGGTCGCTCATGGTCGGCTCGGGGCCGAGCAGGTCCTCGAACATCTCGTGATAGTAGACCATCGCGCGTCGGAGCTCTTCCGTCGTAGCGGCGCCGCGACGATGGCGTTCGGCAACGTCACGCGCCGCGCGATAGTTCCGCACGAAGCGCGCGTGGTGCACGGACAGATCCGCGGCGCGTTGCTCGAAATTCGCCACGGGGTAGCCACGCGTTCGCATGACGTCCATCACCAGCGAGTCGGCGTGGTTCACCGCTCCGCCGGGATCGTCGACGAACATTTCCTGAAGGTCGTGCCACTGCTGGTCGTACAGCTCGCGCTGCTCGGCGAGGAGCGGACGAATGTCGAGATTTTCGACGCGCTCTTTTCGTTTGGCGAGCTCGGCTTCCGCGACCCGCCGGTTGCTGGCATGGCGAACGGTGCGGTCGTACTCGCTTCCGTATTGTTCGCGAAGCGTGCTGGTCCGATGACGTCGCATTTCGACGTACCAAGCGACGCCCAAGACGACGACCGCCGCCGCGACGATGATTCCTATGATCATTGACGTGCTCATCACATACCTCCCCACGCGGCAGCGAGCCGCGGTAGACGAAGGTCCACTTTCCCGTGAGTGAGCAACGCACCTCCGGTGCCAAACGACGCCGAGTATCGCGGACCCAAGTGCCTCGCGTAGGCCTTTTATCGGCGGCGCGCGATCCTCAGCGGTTCAGCCGGGTTGATCAGCGCCGTTGGCCGGCGTCGGTCAGCGAATACGTCACTTGGCCTGTCTCGTTGAGGAACTCGATGCGCGGCGCGCCGAGCGAATCCACGAGTAGTCGCAGGCGAGGGCGGCCGTTCGGGTCGCGCAGGTTGAGGATGGCCGACTTGTCGGCGTTGCGGCCAATGAACAATCGCTCGGCCAAGAGTGGGACTCCGTTGCGTGGCCCCTGCCACTTTGCGAGCGCGGCCTTCCGGGCAATGGTGTCGGCCATCTTCATGATGGAGTCTCTCTCCGTCACCAGATCGTGGATGTCGACGTTCGCGCGGTCGGCCATGCTGATCCCGACGAGGCGCCCGCCGTTGTCCTCGCGGTAGTCGAGGTTCAGCACCTGATCGGAATTGAACTGGTCGAACGACATGTGGGTGGATGCCTGGTACGTGCCCGGCCCGCACCTTCGCCCGGTCGTGACCGAGATCGTGTCCGTGCACGTGCTGCCGGTGAACGTGAGTCCTCCATTCTCGGTGCCTTCGTCGTTGAAGAAGATGATGCCGGGACGGCCACCTCCCGCGTACCCGAACGGCTTTCCCTTGTAAACGGGTCCGATCGACCGCGGCCGGTTGGAGAGCACCATTCTATAGTGACCGTTCGGCTCGACGACGTTGATTCGCTCGACGTCGATCTCGGTGAACTTCTCGTGGGCACCGCGGGTGAAAGCGCCGGTCGTCGCGACGACGGCGAATGCCGTCATGACGACCGCGTATCGCTTGAGGAAGCGGACGTCGCGTTCAAGGTCCTGTGCCATGGTCGGTCCTCGGAGGATTTTATCCCGCGGAATGCAGTTGTGCGGTCTACCACTTTGGTGTACAATCGCCGGGTCCGCCACCACCGACAGAGCTCCCGATGCCTTTTAGTACAGCTGCCACTCGAATGTCCCGCACCGCCGCGGTCCTGGTGCTACTCACGGTGCCCGCGATCGCATTGCCCGCGATCGCGTTGCCCGGCCAGCAGCCGGCCACCGAGGGCACGCCGCCGATCCCGACGTTCGACAAGACCGAGACGATGGTCGCCATGCGCGACGGGGTGAAGCTGCACACGAACATCTTCGTCCCGCGCGGATTCGCCGGCAATCTCCCGATCATCATGGCCCGCACTCCGTACGGCATCGAGGGGGCCGAAGCGACGTTCCGCAGTTCGTACGCCGAGCTGGCGCGCGACGGCTACATCTTCGTCCATCAGGACATTCGCGGGCGGTACAAGTCCGAGGGACAGTTCGTGATGCTCCGCCAGATGCGCGACAAGAAGGATCCGAAGGCGATCGACGAGAGCACCGACACCTACGACACGATCGACTGGCTCATCAAGAACGTTCCGCACAACAACGGGCGCGTGGGAATGATGGGCGTGTCGTACCCGGGCTGGCTCACCGTCGTCGCGATGCTCGACCCGCATCCCGCGCTCAAGGCTGTGTCTCCGCAGGCTTCGCCCGCCGACATGTTCATCGGCGACGACTTTCATCACAACGGCGCGTTCCGGCTGAGCTACGGGTTCGAGTACGCCGTGATGATGGAGACCAACAAGGAGCGCGCGGCGTTCGCGTTCAACGACTCCGACACGTACGACTGGTATCTCAAGCTGGGATCACTGGCCCACGTCAACGAGACGTACTTGCACGGGAACATCCCCAGCTGGAACGACTTCGCCAACCATCCCAGCTACGACTCGTTCTGGCAGAAGCAAGCGGTCGCGCCGTATGTCGATCGCGTCACCGTGCCGACGCTGAGCGTGGCGGGTTGGTGGGACCAGGAAGACTTCTACGGCCCGATCAAGATCTACGAGCTGCTCGAGAAGCACGACACGAAGAATCTGAACTTCCTCGTCGTCGGTCCGTGGAATCACGGGGGTTGGGGCGGTCAGAGCGGCCGGCAGCTCGGCAACGTCGACTTCGGATCGGAGACGTCGCCCGAGTATCGCCGCGGCGTGCTCGCGCCGTTCTTCGCCTACTGGCTCAAGGGGATCGGCACGCAGAGTCTTCCGGAGGCGACGGTGTTCGAGGGCGGATCGAACACGTGGCAGAAGCGGTCGAGCTGGCCGCTCAAGACGGGCGTGACTCCTCGGCGTCTCTACGTGCAGGCGGATCGCAAGCTGTCGTTCTCACCCCCGGCCGATCGCTCGCCGAACGCCGCCGACTCGTTCGTGTCCGATCCGGCGAACCCGGTGCCGTATCGCCCGCGGCCGATCCTGCCGACCTACGGGCAAGGCTCGACGTGGTCCCGCTGGTTGACCGACGATCAGCGCTTTCTCGA
The DNA here is from genome assembly GCA_963757185.1 of uncultured Gemmatimonadaceae bacterium. GTDB lineage: Bacteria > Gemmatimonadota > Gemmatimonadetes > Gemmatimonadales > Gemmatimonadaceae > JAQBQB01. The sequence goes on along the minus strand of CAVWQI010000006.1, from coordinate 81,353 downwards.
CAATCGTCCCGACGTGATCAGTTGGCAGACAGACCCGCTGGATGCCGACGTCACCATCGCGGGCGACATCACCGCGCACCTTTTCGCGTCGACGACCGGATCGGACGCCGACTGGGTGGTCAAGCTCATCGACGTTTACCCGGACACGGGGCAAGCCGACCCGAAGCTCAACGGCTACCAGCTCATGGTCGCGAACGACGTCTTTCGCGGGCGCTTCCGAAAGGGCTTCGACCATCCCGAGGCGATCACGCCGAATCACGTCGACGAATACGTCGTCGACCTCCATACGCAGGATTACAAGTTTCGCAAAGGACACCGCATCATGGTCGAAGTGCAGAGCAGCTGGTTCCCGCTCATCGATCGGAACCCGCAGACGTACGTGACGAACATATTCCAGGCGAAGGATTCCGACTTCAAAGCCCAGACGCATCGGATCTTCCGGAGCTCCGACGCCGCGACGTACGTCCAGGTTTCCGTGGTGAACGCCAATGCGAAATGACGCGCTCTTGATCGCCGCGCTCGCCGCGCTTCCTCTGGCGGCCGCGGGCGGTCAGAAGTCCACGGCGGGGGCGCCCGATTGGGCGGCCTTCGATCGGTACGTGGCGCAGGCCGCCCACGATTGGAAGGTGCCGGCACTCGCGATCGCGGTCGTGAAGGACGACTCGCTCGTCTTCGCCAAAGGCTACGGCGTGCTCGAGATCGGCAAGAATCAGGCGGCCGATGAGCACACGCGCTTTGCGATCGGATCGACGACGAAGGCGATGACGTCGGCGTCGCTCGCCATGCTCGTCGACGAGGGGAAGCTGCACTGGGACGATCACGTCACCGATTACATCCCCGAGCTCCAGCTCTACGATCCGTACGCGACGCGCGAGCTCACCATCCGCGACCTGCTCACGCACCGGAGCGGGTTGCCCGGGACGGACCTGTTCTGGGCACGATGGCATTACACGATGCCGCAGATCATTCACGGGCTGCGATACATCAAGCCGGAATCGTCGTTCCGGTCGAACTGGTCGTATCAGAACGTGATGTATGCGCTGAGTGGAACCATCGTCGAGCGCGCGTCCGGAATGTCGTGGGAGGCATTCGTGCGTTCGCGCATTTTCGGGCCGCTCGGCATGAACGAGACCGAAGCGCTGGTGTCCGAGATCGGCGGCAAGCCGAACGTCGCCGTACCGCACTACGCGATCAACGACAGCATTCGGACCGTTCCGATGCGGTCGACCGACGCCATCGCGCCGGCCGGCTCCGTGTGGTCGAGCGTGAGCGACATGTCGAAGTGGATGCGATTCGTGCTCGACAGCGGCCGCGTCGGATCCAAGCGTCTCATCAAGGCATCGACGTTTCGCGAGCTGATCACGCCGCAGATTGAAGCGCCCATGGAGGAGTATCCGGCACTCCAGCTTTCGCGGCCCGATTTCTTCAGCTACGGCTTCGGCTGGTTCATCCAGAACTACGCCGGCCAGCAGGTGTGGATGCACACCGGCAGCATCGACGGCATGTGCGCGATCATCGGCCTCATGCCGAACGAGCACTTGGGCGTGTACGTCCTCGAGAACCTCGATCACGCCGAGCTTCGGCACGCGCTCATGTATCGCGCGTTCGACCTGTACAACGCCGGCCCCGGCCCGGCGCGCGACTGGAGCGCGGAGGTCAGCGCGCTGTTCGCTCGCCTGCGGCAGAGTGCCGGTCCGGTGGTACAAGCGGCGCAGCATGTAGAGCGCCCGGCGTCGGTCGCGATCGAGAAGTACGCCGGCACGTTCGTCGACTCGGCGTATGGAACCGTCACCGTCACGAACGCGACCGGCAAGCTACGCGCGCGCGTCGTCAGCGACCCCGAAGTGGAGTTGGATCATTGGGACATCGATTCCTTCCGCACGCACGCCGCGAATCCGCGCGATCAGATCGCACTGACGTTCACGCCCGACGGCGTCGGTGGGATTTCAGCGGTTCGGATCGCGGGTATCCCGTTCGTGCGAGCGCGACGATGAGGCGCAGCGCGCGGCGCGCGTGGAGAGTTCTCGCCGCCGCTTCCGCGTGCGGGGTCGCGTCGCGCACGACGTCGTTGGATGCTCAGACGGCGGGCGCGGCGGGCTGTCCAACTCGTTCTGTCGCCGCACCCACCTCGAGCGACACGCTCTACGACGTGGTGATTCGGAACGGCTGCGTCCTGGATGGAAAGGGCAACCCGACCGTTTTCGCGGACGTCGCGATCAAGGATGGGCGCTTCGCGAAGATCGGCAAGATCACCGCGCGAGGGCGGACGGAGATCGACGCCGCCGGCAAATACGTGAGCCCCGGCTGGATCGACATGATGGATCAGTCGGGCGGTGTCCTTCCGCGCAACGGGCTCGCCGAAAACAAGCTGCGCGAGGGAGTGACGACGGCGATCGGCGGAGAGGGCGGCACGCCGGTGCCCGCGGGGCGCGTCGCCGAGTACTTCACAACGCTCGAGCGGCAGGGGATCAGCATCAACTTCGGCAGCTACTTCAGCGAGACGCAGACGCGCGTCGCCGTCTTGGGGATGTCGGCGCGCAAGCCGAACGCGACCGAGCTGGATCGCATGCGCGCGATCATGGACACGGCGATGTTGGGCGGCGCGATGGGGATGACGACGGCGTTGATCTATCCGCCGTCGAGCTACTCGACCACCGACGAGCTGGTCGAGGTCGCGAAGGCGGCCGCAAAATACGGCGGCACGTACGCGAGCCACATGCGCGACGAAGGGCAGGGCGTGATCGGCGCGATCAACGAGCTCGTCACGATCAGCGAGAAGGCCGGGCTTCCGGCGGAGATCTTTCATCTCAAGGTCGCGTACCAGCCGGGGTGGGGCGTCTTGATGGATTCCGTGCGTCTGGTCGTCGACGCGGCCCGGGCGCGAGGCGACGACATCGCCGCGGACATGTACGTCTACACGGCAGGCGGCACGGGACTCGAAGCGACGATCCCGAGTTGGGCGCAGGAAGGCGGCACCGACTCCCTCAAGGCGCGTTTAGCGAACCCTCAAATCCGCGCGCGGCTCAAACGCGAAGTCGAGACGGGTTCGGAGGGATGGTGGAACATCATCAAGTCGGCAGGCGGCTGGACAGGCATCGTCCTGGTCAACGCGCGGAATCCCGCGAACGCGAAGTACGAGCAGCAGACGATCGCTCAGATCGCGCGGGAGCAGAACAAGGATCCAGCTGATGTGGCGTGGGACCTCGTCGCGCAGGGCAGCGGACGCGTCATGGCGATCTATCACATGATGGGCGAACCGGACATCGAGACCGCGCTGCGGTTCCCGTGGACGAGCATCGGGAGCGACGCCGGCGCCGTCGCGCAGATCGGAGCGCCCGACGCGACCGGGCTGCCGCACCCGCGCAGCTTCGGCAACTTCCCGCGCGTGATCGCGAAGTACGTCAAGCAGCGCAACGTGCTGACGCTCACCGAAGCGATCCGCAAGATGACGGGCTGGCCCGCCGCGCGCATGCGGCTCGCCAATCGTGGAACGATCGACGTCGGCAACTGGGCCGACGTGACGATCTTCGACTACGACACGATCGAAGACAAGGCGACGTACGAGAAGCCGATGGAGTTCCCGACGGGCATCGAGTGGGTGCTCGTGAACGGCGTCGTGACGATCGACCGGGGCAAGCACACAGGCGCGAAGGCCGGCAAAGTGCTCTGGGGGCCTGGGACCGCCTTGAAGCAATGAGCTTGTTGCGCGGGCATTTGGGTTGCGCCCGTGCGGCTCGACCGTTCTGGCATCAACAATTTTGACACAGACACAAACGGAGGGAACCGACACAAACGGGGACTACAACAGCAAATGCTTTTGACAAAAGCTTTTGCAGTCTCTGTTTGTGTCCGTCAGCTCCGTTTGTGTCCGTGTCACAATTGTTACGACTTCCCCAGCGCGACTGGCAGGGTCGCCACGCGTCTTTCAACGTGTGGGTGGTTTGACGCGGTCGATCGGAGCGGGGCGGGCGACGTGCGTCGGCGGGTGCTCGTTGAGGAGCTTCAAAGCCTCTTGGACCGCGCGCTCCAACTGCGGGTCGTGCCCCTTCGCGACTTCGGCAGCCGAATACTCGACCTGGATCTCGGGCGTGATGCCCTGATTCTCCACCGCCCAATGTCCGCTCATATCATAGAACGCTAAGCTGGGCGCCGTGATGCCGCCGCCGTCCATCGTCGGAGGCGTTCCGGTCGTGCCGACGAGCGCGCCCCACGTGCGGGTGCCGACGAGCGGGCCGATGTGGCGCATCTGGAAATAGTAGGGAAGGGCGTCGCCCCCGGAGCCGGCCGACTCGTTCACGATCATCACCTTGGGACCGTAGATACCGGCCGCCGGCGTCGTGTACGTCCGGCCGTCGCGCATCGCGAAATAACCCATCGGCTTTCGATCCAGCTCGTTCACGATGTAGTCGGCGACGAGCCCGCCGTGGTTGTATCGCTCGTCGATGATCGCGCCGTCCTTGCCCTGCTGCGAGTAGAAGTAGCGCGTGAACGCCTGATAGCCCGGGATCGACGTGTTCGGCAGCCAGACGTACGCGAGCTTCCCGTGCGAGAGCTCGTCCACTTTGCGGCGATTGTCCTCGATCCATGCCCGCGTGCGCAATCCGTCTTCGCTCGCCACGGGGACGACCGTCACGACGCGCGATCCCTCCGTCGTCGGCGCGCCGTTCACGCGAATCGCGATCTGATGGCCGGCCGTTCCCTCGAACACCGAGTACACGTTCGTCGGCGGCGTGACCGGGCGGCCGTTCACCTCGAGCAGATAGTCGCCTTCTTTGACGTCGATGCCGGGCGCGCTGAGCGGCGCCCGAAGATCCGGATTCCAGTTCTCACCGGTGTAAACGCGGTGGATGCGATAATGGCCGCTCTCCACCGTGTAGTCGGCGCCAAGCAGTCCGACGCTCACCGGCGCGTCGCTCGGCACGTCGCCGGGGCCGGTGATGTAGGAGTGTCCGACGACCAACTCGCCGCCGGTCTGTGCCATCAGATAGCTCAGGTCGGACCGATGGTTCACGAACGCGACGAGCGGCTCGTACTTCGTCTCGATGGCCTTCCAATCCGCGCCGTGGAGCTTGGCGTCGTAGAAGAATTCGCGCTGCTGCCGCAGGCCTTCACGGAAGATCTCCGCCCACTCGGCGCGCGGATCGATCCAGCTCTCGAGCGCCGCGACGTTCATCGCGCCGTCGCCGACCTTCGCCGGTCCCGCGGTCGGAACGACGCCCCAGCGCGCGCCCGCGCCGGCGCCGGCGGAGTAGAGCAGCTTCTTTCGGTCGGCGGACAGCGTGAACGATCGAATTCCCTCGAGGAACGTCGACGCTCCGCCGGGTCCGGCGGCCGGGGCACCGGGCAGTCGAAGCTGGTAGCGTTGGAGGCGCATGGTGGCTCGGCCGGTGCCTTCGGTCACCGTCTCCGAGTAGAAGATCATTCCGGCGGGTCCCGCGGCGAGATCGCCGTAATCGGCGGCGGGCACGTCGAGGCTGAGTATCCGCTGACCGATGTTCGCAAAGTCGATGCGCAGAATCGAGTCGGGCTTCGCCCGGGGCGCGGGGGCACCCGCGGGCTCGTCGCCCGTCTCGGGCAGAAGCGGCGACGGATCGTTCGCGTTGAGCACCGCGAGATACACCGATCGCCGCGATGGGCGATCGACGGCGCTCATCTCGACCCAACCGGACCTCGGGCCGTAGTCGGTGCTGGCGAGGAAGTAGAGGTATTTGCCGCTCGCGTCGAAGCTCGGCGATGTGGCGTCGGCGAGCGCGTCGGTCAGTTGCCGGGATTGCTGCTCGGCGAGCGAGCGCACGAAGACGGCGCGCATGTGGCTGTCGAGGCTCTTCGTGTACGCGACCCATCGCGAGTCCGGCGACCAGGTCGCCTGGAAGCTGCGGCCCGGCGTGTTGTACTCGTCTTCGTCGAGCTTCGTCGCCTTGCCCGTCGCGACGTCGATGGTCCACAGATTCAGATGATTGTCGTCGACGAGGAGCTGCTTTCCGTTCGGCGACCAGTCGAGCTCCGAGAAGTAGCCCGAGCCGGGGAGCGGGACCGCGCGCGGGGTGCTGAGGCCCGACTGGTCGGCGATCATGAGCTGGTCGTCGCCCTTCGCGTCGGAGAGCCACGCCAGCTGCGCGCCGTCGGGGGACCACACAGGGTTTCGATCGTGCGCGCCCGGCGACTTCGTCAAGTTGCGCCAATCACCCTTGTCCGCCGGAACCGTGAAGATGTCGCCGCGCGCCTCGAACGCCGCGCGCACGCCGGTCGGTGAGAGGCTCGCGTCGCGGATCATGCTTGCGACGCGCTTGAACTGCGGCCGGGACCAAGGGAAGTCGCCGACGACGTCGATCGCCAGCGCTTTCGATTGGCCAGTCTTGATGTCGAAGAGATGGATGACGCCGTTCTGTTCGTAGACGATCGCGTCGGATCCGGCGGACGCCGTCATGATGTCGGCGTCGTCGTGGTGCGTCAGTTGCTCGAGCTTCTTCGTCGCGAGGTTGTACGAGAACAGATTGCGCGTGTAGTTGCGGTCGGAGAGGAAGTACACGGTGTTGCCGATCCACATCGGATCGCTGTCGTTGCTGTTCTGCCACGGCAGCTTTTCGACGACGTTCGTCGCCAGGTCGATGATGCTGATCGGGTGCACGCGGCCGCCGCGATAGTGGCGCCACATGCTCACCTCGTACCAGTCGGGAATGAACGCCGTGGAGATTTCTTCGTACGCGACGCGCGCTCCGTCCGGCGAGTGCGTGCCGGTGAACGCGCGCGGCATCGGGAGAGCCTCCTCGAAGCCGCCGCTCGCGGGAACGGTGAACATCCGGAAATACGACGATTGCGGCGCGCTCGCGCGGTCGCTGGCGAAGACGACGCGCTTTCCGTCGGGCGTCCATCCGCGGGCCCGATCGTTCCCCGGGTGGAACGTGAGCCGCGTCGGCTCACCGCCGGCCGCCGAAACGACGTAGACGTCGGTGTTGCCGTTCGACGTGCGGCTGAACGCGATGTGCGAGCCGTCGGGAGAGAAGTGCGGATCCGTCTCGACGTCGGGCGTCGCCGTGAGCCGGCGCGCCGAGCCGCCGGCGCGAGTCGTGACCCACAGATCGCCGCCGTACTCGAACGCGACCTCGTTGCCGTTGATGGCCGGGTGGCGAAGCAGGCGTGTGCCTTGGGCGGCGACGCTGGAGGCGGCGAGGAGGGCGGCCCCGGCGGCGAGCGGAACGAGTCGGCGTAACATGCGATCTCCGGAGGGAAGGCCGGCCGCGTGAAGGCGCGGCGGTGTACAGCTTTGGTATGCCTGCACGTCGACGGCGAACGCCGCCGGTACGACGTCGATTACGAGCGGCGATCGGACGGACGCGCGCCGTTGCCGTCCACGCCGCCGTCTCCTCCCCACAAGTGCCAGCTGCCGCGCTCTCCGTGCTCGGCGATCACGTTCGAGAGGCGCACGGCGGCGTTCTGCCAGTTCGTTTCCACGGCGTGCTGCGCGCCGCGGCGATCACCCTTCGCGATGGCGGCGGTGATCGACTCGTGTTCCTTGACCGACGTGGGGAGCTCGTCCAACAACACGTTCACGTACAGGCGGGCATAGCGCTCGCTCTGCGGCTTGATCGCGCGGTGCAGCGCGACGACGCGCGGTCCGGCGACGCCCTCGACGTAGGTGGCATGGAACTGCAAATCGAGATCGAACAGCCGCGCCGGAGACGCCTTGGTCTTCGCCGCGACGGCGAGCGCGCGGTTGACCTCGCGCAAACGTACGACGAGTTGGCGGCGCTGTTCGGTCGGCAGCGACGCCGCTTCGCTCGCCGCCAATCCCTCGAGATGCCCGACGATCAAGAAAACTTCGCGGCCGTCGCCGCGCGTGAGTGGCGTGACGATCAGCCGTTGGTCGCCGGCGCGCCCGACCGACGCGACGAGCCCTTCCTGCTGCAGGCGGTGAAGCGCGCTGCGAATTGGGGTCCGGCTCAGTCCCATCCTGGCGACGACCGCGCGCTCGGCGATGCGCGCGCCCGGCGGCAGTTGTCCGGAAATGATCAGGGACCGCAGCTCCGTGTAAACGCGCGTGACGTTGTCCGGCGCGTCGTCGCCGGCGGCGGGACGCGCGGTGGACGAGCGATGTGAGGAGGCGGCGCGAGCAGCGGACGGGGCGCGGCGCGGTTTCGGCGAAGGCACGCCGGTATTGTAAGGCGGCGGCGCAGGCGTGAGCAAGAAGGAAGTGACCGCCCTTGACGATCGCGGGTTGGTATACCACAATGGTCGATCCAAACGGCGTGCCTGGTTCGTGACCTCGCCGTCCGACCCTCGTCACGTCGCGCCCCGCCGTTCGCGTCGCCCCCAGACCCGCCCCTCCGCCTCTCTGAATGCTGCGCATCGCCCGCGTGACCCTCCGCGAAATCCAGCTCGCGCTCAAAGAGCCGTTCCGGATCTCGTCGGGCGTCATGTCCACGCGCCGCATTCTGCTTCTCGAGCTCGAGGACGAGAGCGGCGCGACCGCGTGGTCGGAGTGCGTCGCCTTCCAGCTTCCGATCTATACGCCCGAGACCGTCGACACCGCGTGGCTCGCCATCCGCGAGTGGCTCGCGCCGCGAATCGTCGGCCGCCCGCTGCCGCATCCCTCGGCGGTCCACGACATCCTCGCCCGCGACATTCGCGGGCACAACATGGCGAAGGCCGCGCTCGAGATGGGATGTTGGGGACTCGCCGCGGAACTCGAGCGCGCCCCGTTGTCGGCGATGCTCGGCGGCACGCGCGACCGCGTTCCGACGGGAATCTCGCTCGGGATCCAGTCGTCGCCGGAACGGCTCGTCGACCGCGCCGTCGACGCCGTCGCGGCGGGCTACCGCAAGGTCAAGCTGAAGATTCAACCGGGACAGGACGTCACGTACGTGCACGCGGTGCGCGCCGCCGTGGGAGCGGACGTCGATCTCATGGTCGATGCAAACGCCGCGTACTCGATCGACGACGCCTCGCACCTCGCCGCGCTCGACGCGTTCAACCTCGTGATGCTCGAGCAGCCGTTCGGCGCCGACGCGCTCTTGCAGCTCGCCGAGTTGCAGCGACGGATGACGACGCCGATCTGCCTCGACGAGTCGATCGTCGACGTCACCCGCGCGCACGACATGATCGCGCTCGGCAGCGGCCGCATCATCAACATCAAGCCCGGCAGAGTCGGCGGCTTCTCGGCCTCGATGGCGATCCACGACGTCTGTCGCCACGCCGGCATTCCGGTCTGGTGCGGCGGGATGCTGGAGAGCGGGATCGGGCGCGCGTACAACGTGGCGCTCGCGTCGCTGCCGAACTTCTCGCTGCCCGGCGACCTGAGTCCGAGCGCGCGCTACTGGGCCCGCGACATCGTGTCGCCCGAGTGGACGATGGACGCGAACGGGATGGTCGCCGTGCCGCGCGATCGGCCGGGCCTTGGCGTGGACGTCGACGTCGAGATGATCGAGTCGCTCACGGTACGCGAAGAGGTCGTCCGCGGCGGAGACGCGTTGGTGGCCGTATGACCGCCGCGACGAAAGACGCCGGTCTGCGGCGAACGCTCGGGTTCACCGACCTGCTGCTGCTCACGCTCGGCACGGTGATCGGCTCCGGCATCTTCATCGTGCCCGGCGTCGTGCTCAAACAAACGCAGGGCCACCTCGGCGTCGCGCTATCCGTGTGGGTCGTCGGCGGCGTGGTGTCGTTTCTCGGTGCGCTCACGTACGCCGAGCTCGGCGCGATGACGCCCGAGGCCGGGGGACTGTACGCGTACATCCGCGACGCGTTCGGCCCGCTGCCCGCGTTTCTCTATGGTTGGACGAGCTTTCTCGTCATCGCGAGCGGTTCGGTCGCGACGCTCGCCGTCGCGTTTTCCGCGTACCTAGGCCAACTCGTTCCGATCGGCCCCGTCGGCGCGAAGGTGGCGTCGACGCTCATGATCGTCGTGATCACGGTCGTCAACGTGCGCGGGACGCGACAGAGCGCGACCGTCGAGAATTCGGCGACGACGATCAAAGTCGGCGCGCTGCTGCTGATCGGAATCGCTCTCGCCGTTGCCGGCCACGCGTGGCCGGCTCCCGCGACGCTCTGGCCGCCCGCGCTCACGTCTTCGGTGATGTCGGGTTTCGGCGCGGCGATGATCGGCGTGTTGTGGGCCTACGAGGGCTGGCAGTACGTCACGTTCTCCGCCGGCGAGACGCGCGATCCGCAGCGCGTTTTCCCGCGCGCGATCGCCGTGGCGACGTTCGCGCTGATCGTGCTCTATCTGCTGGCGAACGTCGGGTACGTCGCGGCGATCGGCCCCGCGGCCGCGTCGCAGAGCAGCCATGTCGCCGCCGACGCGACAGCGGCGGTTTTCGGTTCGTTCTCCGGCAAGCTGCTGAGCGTTCTCGCGCTCGTGTCGATCTTCAGCGCGACGAACGGGCTCGTTCTGACCGCGCCGCGACTCTACTTCGCGATGGCGCGCGACGGGTTGTTCTTCGCACGCCTCGCGAAAGTGAGCGAGCGCTTCGGCACGCCGGCGTCGGCGATCGTGCTGCTGTCGTGTTGGTCGGTGCTGCTCGCGCTGACCGGCACGTTCGAGCAGCTGCTCACCTACGTCGTGTTCGCCGGCTGGATCTTCTACGGCCTCGGGGCGCTCGCGGTGTTCGCGTCGCGACGCCGATTCCCGGACGCCGTGCGTCCCTTCCGGACGCCTGGCTATCCCGTCACTCCCGTGCTCTTCGCCCTCGCCGCGGCGCTGCTCGTCGGCAACACGCTCTTCGAGCAGACGCGCCAGGCGGCGATCGGGCTCACTGTAGTACTGCTCGGAACTCCGGTCTACTTCCTCTGGCGTTCGCGTCGTCGCGAAGTGGAACCGGCTTTCTCGTCGTGAATCGTAGTTGGTCGTGTTTACCATCAATGGAGGAACGGATGCGAGCTCTCGTTGATCAGTGCCTGCGTCGCAGGCTCTTGATCCTGGCGTCCCTGGCGATCGCGACGATGCGATTCGTCGGCTCGCCGATCGACGCATATGCACAAGCACAAACCGGCATCGTCGTCGGTCGCGTGACCGATGCCCGCACGGGCGACGCGGTCGCGGGAGCGAGTCTTCAGGTCGAAGGGACGCGCCTCGGCGCGGTCACCGGTCAGGACGGCCGGTATCGCATCGTCGGCGTGCCGACCGGCACGCGAACGATCGTCGTGCTGCGACTCGGCTATTCGTCGAATCGGCAGGCGGTCACGGTCGCGGCCGGCGCCACGGTCACGCACGAAGTCGGGTTGGCGCCGAGCGCGGTCTCGCTCGACCAGATCGTCGTGACGGGAACGGCCGGCGAGACGGAACGACGCTCGATCGGCAACGCCGTGTCGACGATCGATGCGTCGACCGAAATGGCCAAGGGTTCGCCGCCCGACATCGCGAACCTGCTGAGATCGCGCGCGGCCGGCGTCGACATTCAGCCGATCAGCGGCCGTATCGGCACCGGGCCATCGATTCAGATCCGCGGACCGAGCAGCATCGGTCTGACGAACAATCCGCTGATCTACATCGACGGCGTCCGCGTCAACAACTCGACCAATCTTGGACCGACCGGCATCTCCGGCGGGCTCGGGGCACAAGGCAACCCGGTCGAGAGCCGGATGAACGACATCAATCCGGCGGACATCGAGAGCATCGAGATCATCAAGGGTCCCGCCGCGGCGACGATCTACGGAACGGAAGCGGCGAACGGCGTGATCCAGATCATCACGAAGAAAGGCGCGTCGGAGCGAGCGCACCTCCAGACGTCGATCACGGGAGGGCCGATGTACTTCCGCGACGCCGCAGACCGCGTGCCGACGAACTACGACAAGGACAAGTCCGGCAACATCGTTCCGTGGAATGGCGTGCAGGCGATGTCGGACAGCGGCACGCCGATCTTCAAGACGGGCCTCGAGCGCCACTACTCGACGGCGGTCGTCGGCGGAGTGGATCAGCTGCGCTACTACGCGTCGCTCGGATACCAGAACGACTATGGCATCGAGCCGAACAACCTCCAGCGCGAGTTCAACGCGCATCTGAACCTCAGCACGCCGCTCGGCACGACGACCGACGTGTCGACGAGCCTCAACTTCATCGATATGTCGACGCATCTCGGCGCTGACGTCGGAGCGTCCGCGTTGCTTGGTGCGCTCGGAGGACATTCGCTCCTCTTCCCGCCGGCGTCGCTGGGTTTCTATCCCGGCTTTCCACCGGCAGTTCCGCAGACGTTGTACGACAACGCCACGGGGCTCAACCGCTTTACCGGGAGCACGACGATCAACAACCAACTCACGCGATGGTTCACCCATCGCGCGGTGTTGGGTCTCGACTACACGGATCAGGACGACCGCGCGATCGAACACTTCGCGCCGCCCCAGTTGGCCGCGATCCTGTCGCCTGCGGCGGCGGGTGGCCGCCTCGGTCAAACGCTTCGGCGCACGACCCTGATCACGGCGGACTACGCGGGAACGGCGAAGGCCGATCTGAGTTCCGCGCTCATCTCCTCGACGTCGGTCGGCGGGCAGTTCAACAATTCAGAAGCCGACCAGAGCTTCCTCGGCGGCCAGGGCTTTCCGGCGTCGGGCGTCGAGACGGTAAGCGCTGCCTCGCAGGCCGCGGCCGCGACGCAAGCGCAGACGATCAACACGACGATCGGCGGCTACGTGCAGGAGCAGCTGGCGTGGCGCGACCGGCTCTTCCTCGTCGGCGCGGTCCGCGTGGACAACAACAGCTCGTTCGGCCAGGACTTCAAGTGGGTCACGTATCCCAAGGCGAGCGCCTCGTGGGTCGTGAGCGACGAGCCGTTCTGGAAGTGGGCCGACCGCATCAACGCCTTTCGGCTGCGTGCCGCGTACGGCGCGGCGGGGCGGCAACCGACCGCGTTCTCGGCGCTACAGACGTTCACACCGGTCGTGGGACCGAACGGCACGAACGCCATCACGCCGGGCACCTTGGGCAACGCTGACTTGAGGCCGGAGCGCGGCGCGGAGACCGAGCTCGGATTCGAGACCGGGCTCTTCAACCGGCTGAGCGTCGACTTCACCTACTACAACAAGACGACGAACAACGAGATCGTGCAGCAGCCGGTCGCGCCTTCGACGGGCTTCTCCGGCAACCAGCTCGTCAACCTCGGCAAGGTCACCAACAACGGCATCGAGCTCGAGGCGAGACTCCAGGCGATCTCGCGGCGTGACTTCAATTGGGAGATCACGGGCAACTTCACGACGATCAACAACGTGATCAAGAGCAACATCACGAACGCGATCGCGAGCGCGGGACAATACAACATCGTGGGCTATCCGATCGGCGGTCTCTGGTCGCGCCGCGTCGTTTCGGCCGACCGAGATCCGACGACCAACCTGGCGATCAACGTCCTGTGCGATGGCGGTGCCGGAAAGGCGCCGGTCGCCTGCGCCTCGGCGCCGTTCGTGTTCATCGGAAACCCGACGCCGAGTAAGACGTTCTCGCTCGGCAACACGCTGATGATCGGCAAATCGCTGCGCCTATACGGTCTGCTCGACGGGCGGCGCGGCAACAAGGTGTGGAACCAGAACGAAGAGATTCGCTGCGACGGTCTGGCCGGCGCGCCGTTGTGTCGCGCGAACTACTACCCGCTCGAGTACTCGCCGGTGTACCTCGCCGAGGCCAGCCTGTCGGCGGCGGTCGGCAACACCCTCGACCAGTTCATGGAGGACGCGTCGTTCGTGAAGCTCCGCGAACTGTCGGCCACGTACTTCATTCCGAGCCGGTACCTCCGCGTGACGAATCCTTCGATCACGTTCGCCGCCCGCGAGTTGCACACGTGGACCAACTACCGCGGCATCGACCCCGAGGGCGCCGCGCAGAGCGCAACGAGCAACAACGGCGCCACGGCGATCGATCAAGGTGTGATACCGCCGCTCACGCGTTTCCTCGTGACCTTCAACTTCTCCTGGTGACCTATGCGACGAACATTAGCCCTCGGCATCGTGCTGGTGGCGGTCGCCGCCTGCACCGATCTCGCGACGCTGACCCAATCCAACCCCGGTGCGCTCTCGTCCAGCACCGTTTATACGCCGCTCAACGCGCCGCTGATCGTGAGCGGGGCGATCAGCGACTTCGAATGTGCGTTCTCACGGTACGTCGTCGGGTCCGGCATCTTTACCGATGAGTTGGCGGACGGCATCTCGAACGCGGCCAACTTCGACTACGATCGGCGTACGCTCACGACCGGCGCGTCGTACGGAACTGGTTCCTGCAGCTCGGCGAACCAACAGCCGGCGATCTACACGCCGCTCTCCGTCGCGCGCCGCTCGGCGGACACGGCGATCGCGTACCTGAAGGGATGGACCGACGCGCAGATGCCCACCGGCGTGAGCCGCACGAAGCTGATCGGACAATCCTACGCGTACGCCGGCTATAGCCTCGTGCTGATGGGCGAGGGCATGTGCACCGCCGCGATCAACCTCGGTCCGGAGCTTCAGCCGGCCCAGGTGTTCGCGGAGGCCAAGTCGCGATTCGACTCGGCGATCGTCGCCGCGACGGCGGCGTCCGATCCGACGACCGTGAGCTTCGCGACCCTCGGCCGTGCCCGCGCGCAACTGGATTTGGGGAACGCCGCCGCCGCCGGTACGGATGCGGCGACCATCGCATCCAGTTTCGTCCTCAACATGTCCACGGACGGCATCAACTTCCGCCGCCAGAACTTCTCCTTCTTCACGATCAACAACAGCAACTTCGCCACGGTCGATCCGAGCTTCCGAGGGCTGACCGTCAACGGCGCGGCCGATCCGCGCGTGGCGGTGACGTCGTTGGGAAAGAACGGGACCGCGCCCGGTGCCGCGATCTTCACGCCCGACAAGTATCCCGCTTTCACGACTCCCATGCCGATCGCGCGCTACGCCGAGGCGCAGTTGATCGTCGCCGAAGCAAAGGCGGCGGCGGGTGATCTGGCGGGCTCTGTCGCGGCGATCAATGCGGCGCGCGCGACGCACTCCGGCCTGCCGGCGTTCGACGGCACCGGTCAGACCGCGGCCCAGCTCAAGACGCAGATCATCGAGGAGCGTCGGCGCGAGCTGTTCCTCGAGGGCCATCGCCTCGGCGACCTGCGCCGGTATGGTTTGGTGTTCGCGCCGGCCAGCGGGACCGCCTACTCCGGCGGCGGCAACTACGGAACGGAGACCTGCTTCCCGCTGCCGGACGTCGAGCGAATCAATAACCCAAGCATTTCGAAGACACCGTGAGCACACTCCGATCACCGCGCCCGGCGAGCATTCGGTGGAAGCTCGCCGCGGCGCTCGTTGCGTTCTGCGCGCCGGCGTCCGTTCGCGCGCAGGAGCCGTACGCCGGACTCGATGCGTACATCGCCAAGGCCGTTCAGACCTGGAAGATCCCGGGGATGAGCGTGGCGATCGTGCGTAACGACTCGGTCATTTACACGAAGGGCTTCGGCACGCTGTCCGCGCAGAGCCACTCGCCGGTCAACGAGCAAACGCTGTTCGAGATCGGGTCGAGCTCGAAGGCGTTCACGGCGACGCTGGTCGCCATGCTGGTCACCGACGGCAAGATGCGATGGGAGGATCATCTCACCGATTACCTCCCCGGGTTCAAGCTGTACGACCCGGTCGCGAACGAAGGAGTCACGCTACGCGATGCGCTTACGCATCGCAGCGGGATCGCGCGCGGCGAGCTGGTCTGGCTCGGTTCCGGCTTCTCGCGCGACGAGATTCTGCATCGGATTCGCTTCCTCAAGCCGGAATCGCCGTTCAGATCCAAGTATTCGTATCAGAACATGATGTTTCTCGCGGCCGGCCAGGCGGCCGGCAAAGCCGCCGGCACCAGCTGGGACGCGCTCATCCCGCAGCGAATCTTCGGTCCGCTCGGCATGACGTCGTCGGTCACGACGTCGAAAGGTCTCGCCACGACCAACGTGGCGCGGCCGCACGCTGCGGGAGACTCGGCGGTGGTCGAACCGATGTTCGACGGTGACAACATCGGGCCCGCGGGGGCGATCATGTCGAACGCGAAGGACATGGCGCAGTGGCTGCGCTTTCAGCTGAACGACGGCGTGGTCGACGGCAAGCGGCTGGTCAATTCGGCGGCGCTTCGCGAGACGCACTCGCCACAGATCCTCGCAGTGGCGGGCGCTCCGCCGGCGGGACGCGGCGGCGAACCCGCCGCGCGCGACACGTTTCCCGTCACGCACTTCAGCTCGTACGGCATGGGTTGGTTCGTCGAGGACTACCACGGTCAACTCATGTGGCAGCACGGCGGCAACACGACCGGCATGACGGCCGCGGTCGGAATGCTGCCGGAGAAGCACATCGGCGTCGCGGTGCTGAGCAACATGCAGAGCGCGCAGCTGCCGGCGATCGTCATGCACTACATCTTCGACCGTGCGCTCGGCTTGCCGATGAGGGATCTGAGCGCCGAGGCGTACGAGCGTTATCTCGTGCAGCGGCGTCGCGCGGATTCGGTCACAGCGGCGCAGGCAACGGAGCATCCGAAGGACGCCAAGCCGCCGCTGCCGCTCAACGCGTTCGTCGGGACGTACGCGGACAGTCTGTACGGCGACGCGACGGTGTCGATCGTCGAAGGTCAGCTCGAGCTGCACCGCGGCGACTGGCACGGCCTGCTCCAGTACTGGAACGCGAACAACTTCCGATGGGTTCTGCCTCCCGGCTCACCCACCGGTCCGATGAACATCAAGTTCGAGATCTCGCCCGACAACACGGTCACAGGCCTGTGGTTCGGGATCGGTGGTGACGTCACGCTGCTCGGGAAGAAAGCCGCGGGCCGCGGCGGTCGCGGTGGACGCGGAGGAAGCGGCTCGTGATTCGCAGTTGCCTCGGCGTGACTCTGTTCTCGTCCGTTGCGGTCGCCGCGTCCACGGCGACCGCCGCAGCGCAGACGCAGATTCCGCCGTCGGTCGAGTTCAGCGTGCCCAAGCCGCCGACGGTCGCGCTCAGCGACTCCGGGGCGTTTCTGTCGTACGAGCTTCACGTGACCAACCTCACGCCGACGGCGATGTACCTGCGGCGCGTCGAGGTGCTGGACGCCGGCACGCACGCTTCCGTCTTCACGCTCGCGGACAGTGCGTTGATTCGCGCGCTCACGCGAGTCGCGCCGCCGACGTGCCGCCCCACCGATACAACCAATCGCCCGGCTGTCGAGTGCCTCCCGGCGTCGGAACGCGCGCAGATTCCCGCGGGGGTTCGCGCGTACGTCTATCTCTGGATCCCCGTCGACGCGAACCATCCGCCGGCCAAGTTGAGTCATCGTCTCACGTTCAAGCGGACGGGCGCCGATTCGGGCGACGTAGTGCTCGAGGGAACCGCGATTCCGGTTGCGACCGACCTCGCTGTCATCTCGGCGCCGTTCCACGGAGAATGGGCGGCGTTCAACGGCCCGTCCAACTCGTCGGGACACCGCCGCCTCGTACTCGGACTCGACGGGCACACGGCGATCGGCCAACGGTTCGCGATCGACTTCCTCCAGCTCGACTCGACCGGCAGCTCGCACCACGGCGATCCGCTGAAGAACGAGAACTACTACGCGTACGGTACGCCGCTGATGGCGGTCGCGGACGGCGTGATCGCCGCGACGAAGGACAGCATCCCGCAGAACGTGCCCGGCGCCGCCTCGCGCGCCGTTCCGATCACGATGACGACCGTCGGCGGCAACTATGTCGCGATCGACATCGGGGGGGGCACGGGCGGTACGCGCTCTACGCGCACGTCCAGCCGGGATCGTTGCGCGTCAAGGTCGGCGACCGCGTCAAGCGCGGCCAGATCATCGCGCTGCTCGGGAACTCCGGTAACTCCACCGAGCCGCACGTGCATTTCCAGATCGCGGACGGCCCCACGTTTCTGTCATCGGAAGGCATCCCGTACGCGATGAACTTCGACGTTGTCGGCAATTGCGGCGTCTCGGTGAACGACGGGCAGGCCGCGATCAAGTGCTCACGCCACGCCCCAGTCGCGGTGAAGGGCGGCGTCCCAATACAGAACGAGCTCATTCGCGTCCCGTAGGATGGAGAAAGCAACCATGCGGCACTCCTGCATTCGCGTGTTCGCCACGGCGTCACTCGTCGCCGCGCCGTTCGTCGGCAGCGACGCGCAGTCCAAACCGACGATCGAGCAATTCCTCTCGCCGGCGTATCCGTCGGAACTCGTCTCGGCGAAGAAGGCCGACCGCGTCGCGTGGATCGCGTACGATCGCGGGCGTCGCAACATCTACACGGCCACCGCGCCCGATTTCAAGCCGGTGCGCCTGACGAAATTCCTCGACGACGACGGAATCATTCTTTCCGAGCTCGAGATCTCCGACGACGGGTCGATCCTCACGTTCGTCCGCGGAAGCGAGCCCAATCGGGTCGGATGGATCGCCAACCCCAGCAGCGATCCACAAGGTCCCGATCGCGCGATCTGGGCGGCGTACACCAATGGAAGCGCTGCGTGGCGACTTGGTTCCGGCGCCGGTCCGGCGCTGGCGCCCGACGGCCACAACGTCGCGTTCTCGCGCGACGGTCAGATCTTCCGCTACCAGATCGTGCCGCGCGCGACGGCGCCGGCCGAGAAGGACCAGCAACCGTATATAAAGGAATGGGGGCGCAACGCGAACCCGCGTTGGTCGCCGGACGGATCCAAGCTCGCGTTCGTCAGCGCGCGCGACAATCACTCGCTGATCGGCGTCTACGACGTTCGCACGCGGCGCCTGCACTACGTGTCGCCCAGCGTCGACGTCGACGGCAGCCCGACCTGGTCGCCTGACGGCAAGCGGCTCGCGTTCGTCAGGCGCCCGGGCGTTCCGTTCGGGCTCCAGGCCCAGGTTGGCGACGGGAGCCTTGGAAACCCCGGCGGTCCCGGAGCGACCGGTCGCGGTGGTCGCGGCGCGGGACGCGGAGGCCGCGGCGCCCCTGGTGGGGGCCCGGCTGATGGTCGCGCCGACGGCTTGTATCGCGCCGTGTTCACCGGCGGTTATACGATTTCTCTGATGGTCGCCGACATCGCGGGCTGTCCGACCCCGGCCGGCGGATGCGAGGCACACGAGTTCTGGCACAACCAGCCGAACGACAAGACCTTCCCGACGATCGCCGGCATCGCGTGGGCCGGATCGCACGTCATTTTTCCGCAGGAGCCGGAGGAGTGGATTCGCTGGTATTCCGTTGCGGTTGACGGCGGCGGCGCGCCGGTCGAGCTGACGCCCGGCGAGGGCGCGGTGGAGACGACCGGCCTCTCGCGCGACGGCTCGACGCTCTTCTATGCGACGAACGTCGGTGACATCGATCGGCGACATCTATGGAAGGTGCCGACGTCGGGCGGGCCCGCGGTTCAGATCACGACCGGCGATCAGATCGAGATGTACCCCGCGCCGCTCTCATCCGGGAAGCAGGTCGCGGTGCTCACGTCGGGCGGCACGCTTCCGCTGTCGGTGGGGATCGTGCCAGCCGAAGCCGGCGCCTCGAGTGGAACGAGCTCGCGTCGCCTTGTCTTTCCAACGCTGCCCGCCGAATTCCCGGCGGCCGCGCAGGTCGCGCCGTCCGCTGTCGTGCTCAAGGCCGACGACGGCTTGGAGTTCCACAGTCAGCTGTTCCTCCCGAAGGATCTCAAGGCGGGCGAGAAGCGCCCGGCGATCATCTTCGTCCACGGCGGTCCGATCAGGCAGATGCTGCTCGGCTACCACTACATGGATTTCTACGCGACGGCGTACGCGGTGAACGAATGGCTCGCGAGCCAGGGCTACATCGTGATGTCGGTGAACTACCGGTCGGGGATCGGATACGGGAAATCGTTCCGCACCGCCCCGAACACCGGCGGGCGGGGCAACGCCGAGTATCGCGACGTGATCGCGGCGGGGAAGTACCTGCAGTCGCGTTCCGACGTCGACGGGTCGCACGTCGGCATCTGGGGATTGTCGTATGGCGGCGTGCTCACGTCGCAGGCGCTCGCCCGCAACTCGGACGTCTTCGCGGCCGGCGTGGACATGGCCGGCGTGCACTTGTGGGGGAACTCGCTGGACACGGCCGATGTGTCGTTCAAATCGTCCACGATCTCGGCGATCGATTCGTGGAAATCGCCCGTGCTGATCTGGCAAAATGACGACGACCGAAACGTCGAGTTCTCGCAGACGATCGGTCTCGTGGACTTGCTGCGCGCGCGCAACGTGTACTACGAGCTGATCGTGAACCCCGACGACACGCACGAGACGCTGATTCACAGCCGATGGCTGTACGTGTTCGGGCGCATGGACACGTTCTTCCGCCGCTTCCTGCGCAACGAAGCGGTTTCGAACAGTCAATGACGCGGTCTTCGCCGTTGTCGGTGCCGTCTGTCGATGCAGCGGGCGCGTCCGTGGCCGGGACTGGAGCGGGGGGGACCCTCACTCCGCGCCCGCACCCGACCGTGGAGATTCGGACGCTGCGCACGATCGAGGAGTGCGAAGCGTGCGTCGCGTTGCAGCGCCACGTCTGGGGGTTCGAGCCCACCGACGTCGTTCCGGTCACGCTACTGCACGTCGTCGACTACGTCGGCGGACTCGCCGCCGGCGCGTTCGACGAGAGCGGCGAGCTGTTGGGATTCGTCTTCGGTGTGAGCGGCGTGCGCGACGGTGAGCTCGTGCATTGGTCGCACATGCTCGGCGTTCGAGAATCCGCGAGAAACCTCGGGCTGGGCCGGATGCTCAAGGAGCACCAGCGCGCCGCGCTCTCCAAGCTCGGCATCCGGCGCGTGTTCTGGTCGTTCGACCCGCTGATGGCCAAGAACGCGTACTTCAACTTCAATCGACTTGGCGCGTCGGTCGTCGAGTACGTGCCCGACATGTACGGCACGACGGCGAGCCCGCTGCACCTCGGCTTGCCGACCGACCGCATCGTCGTGACGACGTCGACGTCGGCGGTGGAAGCCGATCGTCACCCGTTGCGAAACGGTCGACTCCCGTTGCTGTCTCCGTTCCCGCGCGAGGGGGATGACGTCTTGGTGCCGGAGGATCGGCGTCCTGAGGCAATTCTGCTCGAGGTCCCCACGGACATCCTCGCGATCACGCGGCGATCGCTGACGACGGCGCGACAATGGCGGCTCGCGGTGCGCGAGCATTTCCAGTGGGCGCTGGCGAACGGCTACGACATCGTATCGGTGCGTCGCGATGCCGGCGTCGATCGGGAATTCTACGTCATGGCCCGCTCGACGACGGCAACGTAGGAGAAGCGCCTGGCGCCCGACGGCGGCGACGCCGGGCGCCGAACCTGTCAGCATGATGACAATCGTTTCGTCGTTCGTCTGCGCTTGACACCGACGCCGCAAGGCCGCAGCGTGCGCGATCCCACAGCACGATTGCCGCCCGTACTTCGGAGCCCAGCAGATGAAAAGCCTCGCCACCGTCACAGCCGTCGCGATCGCATGCGCTCCGCTCGCGATCTCCGCCCAGCAGCCGTCGAGCGACGCTCCGTACAAGGTCCTCATGCGGGCCAAGGTTGGCGGCGAGGGTGGCACCGACTACATCTACGCCAATACCGCCGATCGCCGGCTGTACATCACGCGCAACGCCGTCCGCGCCGTTGCTGCCACAGACAGCACTCCCGCCAGGGATTCCGTGCCTGGCCGTGTCACCGTGTTCGACCTCGAGACGCTGCAGCCGCTTGGCACTATCCTCAACGGCGGCGGCAACGGCGCGACTGTGGACGCCAAGACGAACCACGGCTTCGCCAGCAGCCACCCGAACATTTCGATGTTCGACACGAAGTCGATGCAGATGATCAAGACGATCGACCCAACCGACGGAGTGCAGCCTCCAAATCCACGCTTCAGCCCCGACGGCATCTACTTCGACGCCTTCGACGGCCGAGTCTATGTCGGCAGCCATCCCACGAAGGACCTCATCGTCATCGACGCGAAGGATGGCGCCGTCGCCGGCAAGATCCCGCTGCCAGGGACGCCGGAGCAGACGATCGCGGACGGGAAGGGAACGCTGTACGCCCTCATGCAGGACAGCGGCACCGTCGCGGTGATCGACGAGAAGGCCATGAAAGTCACGAAGGTGTTTCCCTTTGGCGGCAACACTGGGTGCAACGGCCTCGCTCTGGACGCAAAGAACCACGTGCTCTTTGCCGCGTGCTCTCGGACCGGACCGGCGGGGGGGGACCTCCGCAGCCCGGCGCGCCGCCACCGCAGCCAACGATGGTGATCCTGAGCTCGGAAGACGGAAAAATCCTTACCAAGTTGCCGCTCGCCGGCGGCTCTGACGGCGCGGTGTTCAATCCCGCGACGATGGAGGCCTTCAGCTCCGGCGGCAACGGGACGCTCACCGTCATCAAGGAGAACAGTCCCACGAGTTTCGAGGTGGAAGAGAATCTCCAGACGATGAATGGTGCGCGCACGCTCACGCTCGACGGGAAAACGGGCCACATCTTCGTCATGAGCGTGGAACGTGGGCCGGCGCCACCGCCACCGCCCGGCGGTGGCCGCGGCGGTCAGGCGCCGGCGATCCCGGGGTCGTTCACGATTCTGATGATCGGTAAATAGGTCGCGCCGTTCCGCCTAGTCGGCATCTACCTTTCGGTACTTCAACGATTTCGCGGAGTCCGCCGATTTCACGGAGTACGGCGAACAACGAAGAGACTTTCTTAAACGACCTCGGTAGGCCACGGCGTGGCACACCGAGGCCGTTCCAAAAAAAACCCTTTGTGGTTTCGCCGTTGGCCGTGCTCCGCGAGATCGGCGAAATCGTTGCAGTACCGCGCCTGCCTCTATTGCTTCAGCCAAACGACGGCGTACTGCACGATCGACCGTCTGTTGTTCGGGCTCGTCGGCGCGGGCACGCCGCCGGTCCGGCCGCACTGCGCGCCGTGCGGCCATTGCTGCGCGAGCGTGTGCGTTTCGTCGCCGTTGTTCGTGTAGAGCTCGATGGTGGCGATCTGCTCCGGCGGAATCCCGTCTAACCCCCAACCCGGCTTGGGCACGCCGTTCACGAACAGGCAGACGTTCGGTCCAAGCACGAGACCCTTCCGCACGAACGACGATGAGCCTCGAATGGCGTCGCCCGACGACCCGCCGTTGCGCGTGATCTCCTCGCCGGGCATGATGCTCGCGCCTTGTCCCTGCCAACGCAGCCGTTCGTCGAACTCGTCCCACATCATCTCCGATCCCGTCGCGACCGAGCCGGAGTCGAGCAGCACGAACGTTTCGACCGCGTGATCCGATGGCACCTCGACCGGGAAGAACTGGTCGGCGAACCCGGCGTGATGCACGCGAACGAAGTACGAGCCGCCTTTCTTGAGCGACACGAAGAATTTCCCGGCGCTGTCGGTCGTTCCCTTTTGCTGTGAGCCGATGACCTGAATCGCCGCGTCGGCCACGGGGTGCAGTCCGACGCTGGAGCCGACGACGCCGTACACCGCGGTGACGCTGGCGCGCACGCGTACGGTATCCAGGCGCTGCGACGTCGCGCTCAGCGATATGGAAAGCGACACGTCACGTCCGATGATCTCGACGTCTTTCGCCGACTCGGCGAAGCCGATCAGGCGCGCCGAGACGTGATAACGACCGTCGGCGAGGCGTGAAAACTGGAACGTGCCCCGCTGGTCGCTGCGTGCGACAGTGCGCACCGACGGCCCGGTCAGTTCGACGACGGCTCCGCTCAACTCTTGCCCCGTCGCCGAGTCGCGGACGGTGCCGCGAATGATTCGCCCCGGCGCCTGTGCCGAGGCGATGGACGCAGCGCCGAGCGCGAGGGTCAGCGCCGCCGCGATAGGCGCGATTGATGTTCGCCTTTCCGGCATAAAGATTTCTCGACTCGGGATTCGTCCGGGGTCGTACGCCAATCTGTCTTCGTTCCGCCAACTCTGCATCTACGAGTCGTCCCAATTCGTAAAGCTCCCCTCGCCAATACGAGCCAGCTACGAGGCGGGTGGTTCGGACGAATCAACATTCATGCGGGCCTTGAGCTCGGCAAGGCTGCGCCGCGCCTGTTCGGCGGCGTCGGTGCCAGGGCGCGCGTCGATGAGGCGGCGTAGCTCGACGAGGGCGCGCCCCGGGTCGTTCAATGGGCCGATATAAAGATCCACGAGCCGGTTGGTCGCATAGACGTTCTCGCCGCTCGTGATCGACGGGGACCGTAGCACGTCGCGAAACAGCTCGGCCGCGCGCTGGGGGTCCTTCTTTTCGCGGGCGTAGAGCTCCGCCGCCTTGATGCGCGGGATGATCAACTCGGGCTCCGTCGCGATGACCGCCTCGAACGACGCCAGCGCGTCGTCCACGCGCCCTTTCATCACGAGCGATTGCTCGTAGGAGAACGTTCGCTCGTAAGGAGTGCTCGAGCCGTCCACGGCGACGCGCTTCCACGCTCCGCCGAGCGCAAAGCCAAAGAACCACCCGCTTCCGCCGCCGAGCGCGCCGAATCCGGCTCCGACGGGAAGCTCCCACCAGCGGAACCCGATCTGCGACATCAATGCTCCGGTGACCAAGCCGAAGATGAGCAGACCGTATCCCCACGCCTGAAGAAGATGCGCCGCGTCCGGACCGTGACGATCGAACAGCGTCGGTTTGTAAGGATTCATGTCAGGAAAAGGACGCTCCAAGCATACGTTCAGGCACTCGACTCCCCGTTCGTCGCGCCGCATTCTTTCGGGGGCGTCCGCGTCGCAAATCAAGTACGACAACTGCAACTCCTTTACCGCAGAGGCGCAGAGGCGCAGAGGCGAGACGCAGAGAAAGGCCGGACAGGTCGCCTCTGTCGCACAAGAGCCGGATATTTTGTGAACGCCGCTCGGGGTGCCGCTATGCGGCGCACCGGGACTCCGCGAACCGAATGGCTTCCCGAGCGGCATTCTCCAAGAAACTTCGGCTCGTTGGGCGACGGCCTTTGACTCGGCGGCGGTCCTCTGCGTCTCTGCGTCCCTGCGGTAAAGCAGTTGCAATTGCTCTTCTTCAGTCCGAACAACTCATGAGATCTGGACTTTCCACGAGTCTCATCGCCACGGCGGCACTTGTCGCTGCCGCCAACGCTCAGTCGCCGCGGACGAGTGAATGGCCGTCGTACGGGAACGACGCTGGCGGAACTCGATTCTCGGCCGCGTCTCAGATCACACCGGCAAACGTGGGGCGTCTGCGCCTCGCGTGGGTGGCGCGTACGGGCGACCTGCTTGCCGACCGCGGACGGTTCGAGGCGACGCCGCTCCTCGTGCGTGGAATGCTCTACGTATCCACGCCGGTCGGCAGCGTGCTCGCGCTCGATCCGGTGAGCGGCGTCGAGCGGTGGAGGTTCGCGGGCCCCGTGGAGCTGAGCGGCGACTACGGTGATTTCGCCAATCGTGGGGTCGCCGCATGGACGGCGAGCGACGGCCGTGCCGGCGAAAGGTGCGCGATTCGAATCTTCGTGGCGACGATCAACGCCCGACTCATCGCCCTCGATGGTCGTACCGGCACGCCGTGCGCGGACTTCGCCGACAGAGGCACCCTGGATCTCACGGCGGGGCTGCGACACAAGCCGGAGTTTCACTGGGAGTACGGCGTCACCTCACCTCCGACGGTCGTCGGGAATCTGGTCATCGTCGGCTCGGCGGTACCGGACAACCATCGAGTAGACGCTCCCGAAGGCGTGATCCGCGCGTTCGACGTTCGCACGGGAGCGTTGCGATGGTCATTCGATCCAATCCCGCGCGACGCGAAGGATCCCGCGTACACGACGTGGATCGGACCCAAGGCCCACGACACCGGCGCCGCCAACGCGTGGAGCATCTTCTCCGCGGACTCGGCGCGCGATCTCGTATTCATTCCCGTCGGCAGCGCGAGCCCCGACTTCTACGGCGGCGAGCGGCTGGGCGACAACAGGTACGCGAATTCGGTCGTCGCGCTGCGCGCATCGACAGGTGCGCTCGTGTGGGCGTTCCAGGTCGTTCACCACGACCTGTGGGACTACGACGTGCCGGCGCAACCGGTGTTGTTCACGCTGCGTCGCGGCGGGAGCTCGATTCCGGCTGTGGCGATCGGCACGAAGATGGGGCACGTCTTCGTGCTCGACCGTCGCGACGGCAAGCCACTCTTTCCGGTCGAGGAACGTCCGGTCCCACCGAGCGACGTGCAGGGAGAGAAGGCGTCTCCGACACAGCCGTTTCCGCCGCCGGCGTTTCGGCTCGTGCCGGAGAGTCTCTCGGTGAACGACGCGTTCGGCGTCACCGACTCGGCGCGCGCCACTTGTCGCGCGCGAATCGCCGCGCTGCGTTATCAAGGAATCTTCACGCCGCCGTCGCAGCAGGGCACGATCATCTGGCCGGGAAACCTCGGCGGCGTGAACTGGTCGGGCGTTTCAGTCGACGAGCAACGCGGGTTGCTCATCGCGCCGACGAACCGGTTGGCGATGGTCGTGCGGCTCATTCCGCGCGACAGCCTGCACGCCGTCTACACCGCGCGGCCCGACATCGAGTACGGCCGGCAGTTGGGCACGCCGTACGCCATGAGTCGAGATGATCTGCGCATCTGCACGCCGCCTCCATGGGGTGCGCTCACGGCAATCGATCTTGCGGCGGGTAAGGTGAAGTGGGAGGTGCCGCTCGGTACTTTCCCGCCGCTGGAGCGCATTCCCGCCGCGAAGCGATGGGGATCGTTCGCGCTCGGCGGCGCGCTGTTGACGTCGAGCGGACTGGCGTTCATCGCCGCCACGTTCGACCAACACCTCCGCGCGTTCGACGTGTCGAGCGGCAAAGAGCTGTGGAGCGAGTCGCTCCCCGCGGCCGCGCACGCGCTGCCGATGACGTACGTCGTCGGTGGACGCCAATACCTCGTGATCGCCGCCGGCGGGCACGATCGCATGCACACGACGATGGGCGACTACGTCCTCGCGTTCACTCTTCCGGAGAGCGGCGCGCCATCCGCGGACACGACGGCGGGCGGATCGCTCGACGGAGATTGGGCGGGTGAAATGCGCGTCGGCGGGGCGAGCTTCCGAATGAACGTGACGCTGCGTGGCACGGCGGAGAGTCCAACGGCGACCGTCCAAATCGACTCGATTCGAGTCACCGGTGCGATCGTCGCGACGCGAACCGGGCGGTCCGTTCGAATCGCATTTCCATTTCTCTATCCGCCCAAGAACAACTGCACGGGCCAGGTGAGCCTGACCGTGGCGCTCTGGAACGCTGGAAAGCTCTTGGAGGGCGGCGGCGCGGTCGACGGCGCGTGCGCCGAACGGGGCCACCAGGACGCGGCGTTCACCCTTCGTCGCCGCTAGCCGGGGGGCGCCGCAGTCGCGCGAGTCGCTCACCCAACGCTTCCCGCGCTCGCGTTGTCTCTCCAGTCGACTCGGGATCCGGGGGAGACGACGTGGCTGGTCTTCGTGCAGGGTCGCGCCAGATCGAGTGGCTCGCCGACCTTCGGCAAGACGCGCGCTTCGCGTTGCGTTCGCTCCGCCGCGCGCCGGGTTTCGCCGCGACGGCGATCGTCACCATGGCCGTCGCCATCGCCGCCAACGCCACGATCTTCTCCTTCGTCGACTCGCTGCTGATCTCGCCGCTTCCGTACAGCCGGCCGCACGAGCTGGTCACGATCGACGCCAACGTCGTCGGCTCGATCGGCGAGCTGTTGGCGCTACAGAATCGCCACGCGGGGTTCTCGGATGTGGCGATGATTCGTCCGCGGAGCATCACGTACGGCGACGACCGCGAGGCGGCGCGACTCGAGGGCTTTTCGATCACGCCGAACCTCATCCCACTGCTCGGCGTCGCGCCGGAGGTTGGCCGGGCATTCGGCGCCGAGGCGAGCCGGCCGGGCGCCGGGCAAGTGATCCTGCTCTCGCATGCGCTGTGGGTCGATCGCTACGGCGGCGACGCGCGCGTCGTGGGGCGGTACGTGCTCGTCGATGGCGTCGAGTCGCTCGTCACCGGCGTGATGCCGGCGTCGTTCTCGTTTCCCTCGACGAACGCGCGTTTCTGGACGCCGCTCACGGTCGACGAGAGCAGTGCGGGGAAAATGTGGGCCGTGGGCAACAGTCGCTGGATCGCGCGTCTCTCACCCGGCGTGACGCCCGAGCGCGCGAGGGCCACGCTCGCCACGATTCTCCCCGGCTTCCGACGCCTGAACCCGTTGTGGGATCCGGGCAACGACTACGGAAAGACCGTCTTCGCGCGCCCGCTTCAGCAGAGTCTCGTCGGCGGCGAACGGCCGGCGCTCCTGCTGCTGTTCGCGTGCGTCGGCGTGGTGCTGCTCGTCGCCTGCGTCAATCTCGCCAACCTCATGCTGGCGCGCGTCACGGCGCGGGAGCGCGAGTTCACCGTGCGATCAGCGCTCGGTGGAGGCCGCGGGCGACTCGTCCGCCAACTGCTCACGGAGAGCGTGATCGTCGCACTCGTCGGAGCGACGCTCGGCTTCCTGCTGGCGATCGCCGGCGCGCGATGGATGGTCGCTTCGCTTCCGCCGAACATGCCGCGTACCGCCGACATTCGCTTCGGCGGCGGCGTGTTCGCCTTCACGGCGATCATCGCGGTCGCGACGGGAATCGCATTCGGTTTGCTGCCCGCGCTGAGGGCGGCGGGAGATTCGGGGCGGGGAACCGGTGCCGCGCATCTCACCCGCTCGGGAGTCGCGCACAACCGACTCGCCTCGGGGCTCGTGGCCGGTGAGGTCGCGCTCGCCGTGCTACTCACCATCACCGCCGGGCTGCTCACGCGATCGTTCCAGCACCTCGCGGACCTCTCACCCGGATTCCGCGCCGAACGCGTCATGACGGCGCGCGTGAGTCCACCGGCCGCGAGCTACGCGGATCGGGCGCGCACGTCGGCACTTTTTTCGACGTTGATCGCACGGATTTCGGCGACGCCCGGCGTGACGAGCGCCGGGCTGGTCGACCGGCTGCCGATCGCCGAGCCGATCTACGGCTTGGGCCTGCGCGTGCAGGGGCAGTTCGAGGACGCGACGCACGAGCTTCCGACGGCGAGCCACATGCAGGTCGTGACGCCTGGTTACTTCAGTACGCTCGGCATTCCGATCGTCGGCGGCAGGACATTCGCTGACGCCGATCGCGAAGATGCGGCTCCCGTGGCGATCGTCTCGCGCGCGCTCGCCCGGCACTTCTGGCCGAACGACGACGCCGTCGGAAAACGGATTGGATATCCATACGACAGCCCGGTGGATCACGATCGTCGGCGTCGTGCCTGACATTCGCCTCGACAGTCTGCGCGACACATCGGCGATGGCGGTCTATGTCCCGTTCGCGCAGCGTTCCAGGCTCGCCGGTTCGGAGATGACCGTCGTCGTTCGCGCGAGCGGGAATGAAGGAGGCGATTGGCCGCCAGCTGCGCGCGATCGTTGCGTCCATCGATCGCACGGTGCCCGTGAGCGCGGTGCGCGCGATGGACGACGTCATCTCTGGTTCGGTCGCCAAGCCGCGATTCACGACGGTCATCGTCGGCGGATTCGCGGTCGTGACGCTCCTGCTCGGCGCCGTCGGCATCTTCGGCGTGATGAGCTACGTCGTGAGCCAGCGCTCGCACGAAATGGGCGTTCGGGCCGCGCTCGGCGCGACGTCGGGCGACATCGCGTTGCATGTCTTGCGTCAGTCGGCGGCGGTCGCCGGGTCGGGGGCGCTGGCCGGTTGCGCGTTGGCGCTCGTCGCGACGCGCGGTCTTCGTTCGCTCCTCTACGGTGTCTCGGCCACAGACCCCGTCACGTTCGCGCTCGCGACGGTCGCGCTGTTGTGCGTCGCGCTTCTCGCCAGCCTCGTTCCGGCTCGTCGCGCGATGCGCGCCGATCCGGTCGAGGCGTTGCGGAGCGGCTGAGCTCTACTGGCCCGGCGGCACGACGCCGGCCGGCGTCAACCTGTCGATCGCCTGCGGCAGCACCGTAGAAAGCTTCGTCGCCAGCTCCTGCGGTGTCATGCCGAGCTTGGCGGCGAGCTGGTTCATCGTGTCCGGACCGAGAACTTTATGGATCTCGTCCGCGGAGATGGGCTGGTTCTGCCCCGTGCCGACCCACGATCTGACCGTGTCGCCGAATCCCTGTTGCTGAAACTGATTCACGACGCCGTTCAACCCACCGTGCTTGTCGATGATGTCGCTCACGACCGACACCATCCCGGCGCCGACGATGCCGCCCAATACGCCGTCAAAGAGTCCCATGGGAATGCTCTCCAGCGTGAGTCGATAGAAGGTCGCCGGGCGCCCCGCTGTCGAACCGCCCGCTCGACAAAGCTAGCTAGCCTAGCGCGCGGCTTACCTGACAACTGCAACCGCAACCACTTGACGCAGAGGATGCAGAGGACGCACGGGATGCCTCGATGGGCAACGCGGCTTCCATGGAGTGATTGGCTTCCCGAGCGGCAGTCACCAAAAAAATCAGGTTTGTTGCGCGATGAACGTCGCCTCAGCGGCAGTCCTCTGCGTCTCCGCGGCTCTGCGTTGAAGTAGTTGCAGTTGCGGTCTAGTAGTTTGGGAAAAACCCCTTGGTCGGCCGATTCGCGCGCAAGGCGTCGATGTCGAACGAGGAGCGTAGCGCCGGCGGGAAGTCCTCGATCTGTTCCGGCGTCAAGATCTCCTTGAGCGCGATCATCGCGTCGATTATCGCGTCGTACGCGGCGATGCGGCCGTCGCGCACCTTGATCACGACCGCTTCGCGGTCGTAGACCTCCGGCAACGCATCGATGTACGCCACGATCGGCGTCCAGATGGTGTCCTGCCGCGCCTGAACGCGACGCTGCAGCTGCGTGAGCCGATCGATCTGCGCCTGGCTCAAGACGCTCAGCGAATCCTTCACCTGCAGGATGCCGCGCAGCGGATTGAATATCGTGTTGTTGAGTCGCGCCTTGAGTTGCGGGCCGCTGAGTTTCGTGCCGCCGTGCACGCGCCCCGCTCCGACGATCTGGTCGACGCCTTGATGATCCTGATCGGCCATGAGCAGCACACGCGCCTCGAGGCTGATGATGAACGGAAGGCGCACCGCCGACGTCGCCAAACGTGTGTCGCCGAAGCGCTGGTTCACGTCATAGATGTACGACGCGCTCGTCGGATCGTAGCCGCGGACGCGCAGGAGCGTCGGATCCGGGTTCGCCGGCTGTCCCCACCCCTGCATGTGCGACGCCCCGTGCAGCAGCTCGTCGATGCCCGCGAGCGGGTTGGAGATGTTCAGCGAAATGCTCGTGCGGTTGTCCCAGCCGAGCTTTGCCGGGTTGAGCACGATCCCCGCCGAAGCGGTCGCCGTCCACGGTCCTTCGCAGCTGTTTCGCTCGGCAATCGAGCCGAACTGACGAGTGAGACAGTTGCGCACACGCGGTGAGGCACTCGCCAGCAGGGACTTCATGCCGGCGGCGACGCTCGCATTCGCGTTGGCCGGATTGAAAATGAACGCCCGGTCGTTCGCCAGACCGTCGCCGTTGATGTCGCCGTCGACAACCGGTGTGTACAAGGTCCCCGACACCGCACGACCCGTGACGGCGATAGAGAAGAGATCTCGCACGCGCGTGTAGAGATTGATGTTGAACGCGTGACGTGGCCCGGTTCCATTCGGAGACCACTCGACGTTCAGCGGATTGCCCGCCGTCGTGCCTCCGAACCCACGCGTCTGCTCGCGGTTCGCGGAGTAGGTGTACGTTGCCGTCCACCGCACGCGCTGGGTGCTGAGGCCGATCGGCTGGACGCCGAACGTGTACTGCGTGCTCCGCGATTCCAGATCCGACCGTAGCGCGTTGACGCTTCCAAACTGCGGCGAGAAGCGGGAGTCGACGTTCGTCACCTGACCGGTCGCCGGAACGATGCTCGACGGGGCCGCGAAAGACGGCCGGTCCGCCTCCGACGCGAGTTGGCCGCGCACGGTCGGCACGAAATTCAGATCGACGTTGGACTGCTGGTGGAGGTTCAGCGAGTACGTGACGTCCGCCGAGAAGCGGAAGAGCTTCGTGATGAGCGGCCCGCGAAGCCCGAGATTGCCACGCCAACTTCGCTGCGCCTGGAATCCCGGGTCGATGAGCCACACGTTCGGCTGACTGCTCACGAACGACGGATTCGTCCCGCCCGCGCACGTCGTGGGAATCGACGACGGGTCGCGCATGTAGGCCGCATAGTCGGGCGTCGGCACGGCCGCGCCCACGCAGAGCAGCTGACTGGTCCCGTCGGACAAACCGTCGTTGGCGATCACGGGCGTGATCAGGCCCGGGCGAAGGTCGTTGCGGAATTCGCCGATGCCGCCCGAGAGAAAACCCCAGGGCGCGCCGAAGCCGGGAATGCCCGTCGTGCCGTTGTTGCCGAATCCCCAACTAAAGCTCGCCCGCGGACTCACCGCCGCGCCGCTCGGTGCGAAGTCCGTTCGCAAGTGGAACAGACTGTCGACCGCGCCATTGTAGGGAAGGGACGTCGGGATGCGATTTCCGTCGAGCCGGAGGCCATACGTGAGCCGCAGCCGATCGAGCGCTTGCCACTGGTCGCCAAGGGCCACCGCAGCCGTCTGAACGTCCGCCGCGACGCCGTGCGAGACGAACGATCGCGCGAACAACGCCGGTTGGTCGGCGTTCATGTCGGCGATCGAGTTGTACTGGAACGTGCCGCGCGTGTCGAATGCCGAGTTCTGCGACAGATGGTCGAGCCGAGCGTTCACCGTCGCGCGCCAATGGTGCGCCCCGCCGATCGAGTTCCACGACGTCTGATTGAATAACTCGGCGCTCGCCACTCGAGAGCTGCGCGGCAGCGACGCGTTGCCGCCCACCAGCAACGACGTCAAACCAGTCGTTCCGTCGGAGAGTTGCGACGTCACGAATACGCGCGCGTCCGGAAGGTTGGTGTAAGGCGTCGCATCGGTGACGTCGACGTTGCCGCCGATCCGCAGATCGTTCAGGATCGCTCCATGGATCCGCTGCGAAAATTGTCCGATGACGTTGCCGCCGTTTCTATTGAAGTCGCCGCCGTGACCCGGCACCGCCGTCGGCCCGACGAACGAAGCGACTGAGCGGTTGGTCCGCAGCGAGGTCACGAGGCTCACCTGTGTCGTGTCGGACGGCGAGAAGTCGAATCGCGCCAGCACCGAGCCGTTCTCCGTCTGTCGTTGCGTGGGGATGCCGCTGGCCGACAACGGGATCCCGCTCGCATGCGCCGCGGCGACCATCGCCTGCACCGAATCCTGCGAGAGCCCCAAGCGGAGCAGCGTCGACGGGTCGCTGCTCAGCAGTGAGGCCAGGTCACTCGCCCGGCGGCCGCCCTGGAACGACACGTTGTAGAAGACCTTGTCGTAGACGATCGGGCCCGTCACGTTGCCGCTGAGCTGGACATTCGAGTATTGCTGACCGAGCTGGCGTCCCACGTGATCGGTGAACTGGAGGTCGGGTCCGTCGAACGAGACGTGGGCCAATCGCTGCGAGAAGTTGCCGCCGGGCGCCTGGGTCACCGAGAGCTGGGCGCCGCTGAAGCCGCCACGGGAGACGTCGTACGGCGTGGCCGTCACACGGACGGCCCCATTGATGTCGCGCGGCACATCGCCGCCGCCGAACGACAGTCCATTCAGCACCACGTTGTTCTGAGAGCCCGACAGCCCGAGCGCCGAGAAGGTCGGAAGCCCGGTGCTCGCATCCGACGTGATCGTGATGCCGGGGACCTGCGAGATCATGCCCATCAGGTCGCCCTGATCGGCGATCGCGAACACCTCCGAAGACGCGAGAACGCCCTTTTCTGTCCCCGCGACGTCCGCGCCGATCAGAAAATCCCGCTGCGGGGGCGGGCGTCGTGACTCGGTCACGCGGACAGGGCCGAGTTGGACCGGTGCCCGCTTGAGCGACGCGTCGACGACGACTGGCGACGCGCCTCCACTCGACTTCACGTCGAGACGCTGCTGAATCCAGCCGATCGCGCTCACCGTCACGAAATACTCAGGCGAGCGCGAGGGCATGACGATCGTCCACCGCCCGGCGGAGTTCGACCTCGACGTGACCGACGCGGTCGCCCCCGCCCCTGCCGGTGTCGCGGTGATGACCGCGTTCGCGATCACTCCTCCGCTGTCGCTCCGCACCGTTCCGGTCAGAGTCTCGGTCTGGGCGGCGACCACTCGCGAGAGACACGTCAACGCGAATGCGCAGCACACGAGGGCACGGCGAAGAAAGATCGAGGGCGTCATTGCAGGCGGCCGCGAGGAAGGAGGGGAGAGACCGTGAGCGAATTGGCTTAGCCAAACAGCGCGTCGGTTCCACCACGCATTACTGCCTACGAGGCGTACCGGTTTCGAGATCGAATCGTTTGACACGGCGAGGCGCCTTGCGGTTTGCGCATCTTGAGCGTGTCTCACGGAAACCGTACGGGTCCCCTTAGGACGCGCCCGCGATCTCGTGTGGGCTCGGCCAAACACAACTGCAACAGCTTTGACGCAGAGCGCGCAGAGGACGCAGAGGCGCAGAGGACTGCCGCGAGGGCGAACTCCATCGCGCAACGAGCCGGATGTTTTTGTGAAAGCCGCTCAGGATGCCTCGATGGGGCGACGCGGCGCCCATGGAGTGATTGGCTTCCCGAGCGGTAGTCCCAAAAAAATCAGGCTCGTTGCGCGATGAACGTCAGCTCCGCGGCAGTCCTCTGCGACTCTGCGTCCTCGGCGTCCCCTGCGTCAAAGCAGTTGTCGTTGCAGTTGTCGTTGCAGGGAGTGTCTTACTCGGAACGCAGCGTTATCGACGGATCGACACGCGCGGCTCGCCACGCCGGCATCCAGCACGCGATCGCCGAGACTCCGAAGAGCAACACGATCACCCCCACATAGGTCGTCGGGTCGAGGCGCGTGACGCCGAAGAGCATCGTCACGAGACCGCGCGTCGCCGCGGCGGCGCCGATGACGCCGATCAGTGCGCCGACGGTCGTGAGCTTCATCCCTTGGCCGAGGATGAGCGCGAGGATGTCGCGCGGCGACGCGCCCATCGCCGATCGCACGCCAATTTCGCGAATCCTCTCGGTGACGCTTCCCGAGAGCACGCCGTAGATGCCGACCGCGGCCAGAATGAGCGCCGCGGCGCCGAACATCTCGAACAGCACGAGCGCGAATCGCCGACCCGCCGTGGCGGTCGAAACGAGCGCGGACATCGTCGCCACTCGGACGATCGGTTGGTCCCTGTCAATCGACCAGATCGCGCTTCGCACCCGCGACGCAAGGTCGGCCGGTTGGCCTCGCGTACTGACGACGAGCGAGACGAGGTTGTCCACCCAGTGCCACTGCGACGGCGCGACGTAGACGGCGAAGCGGCTGTCCAGCGCGTCGATCTCTTGTTTCACGTCGCCGACCACGCCGACGATCGTGTACCACTGTCCGTCGTCGGGGCCCGCCTTGAGACGCTGCCCGATTGGATCGTCCTTGCCGAACTCGGCGCGCGCGAAGCTCTCGTTGATCACGACCGAGCGCGGCGCACCGGCGACGTCGTGCGAGTCGAGGTAGCGTCCGCGCAAGAGCGGAATGCGCATCGCGATGAAATAGTCGGGCGTCACCGCGTAGCGGAGCGCTGCGCCGTCGTTCTTCGGATCGTGCGTGCGCTCGAGATGCACACCGTACACGTCGAAGTCGCCGCTCAGCGGCAGCTGCTGCGTGAACGCCGCCGCACTCACTCCCGGAACGCGCCGTACGGCGGCGAGCGCGTCGTCGAGAAACCGCGCCTTGACCGCGTCCTGGTCGAAGCGATGGCCGGTGAGTTGGACCTGCATGGTGACGAGATGCGACGGATCGAAGCCGACATCGACGGCAAATACGCGCTGAAGGCTTCGCAGCAACAGGCCCGCGCTCACGAGCAACACGAGCGAGAGCGCCACCTCGGCGACGACGAGCGCTCGGCGCGTGACGTGATGCTCGCCGGCCGAGCGGCGCGACGTCTCCTGCAGTCCGGCTTGCAGATCCTCACGCGACGCGTGAATCGCCGGCAACACGCCGACGGCGAGGCCGATGAGGCTCGTCACCACGAGCGCGAACAGGAGCGCAATCGCGTCGACGTGAATCGACGCGAGACGCGGCAACCCCGTTGGGCTCGTCGCGACGAACGCGCGCATCCCCACAACGGCGACGAGCATCCCCAGTCCTCCGCCGAAGAGCGACAAGATCACGCTCTCCGTGACGAGCTGCCGTACGAGGCGCGTGCGGCCGGCGCCGAGTGCGGCGCGCAGCGCAAACTCGCCGCGGCGCTGCACGCCGCGGGCGAGAAGAAGGTTGGTGACGTTGACGCAGGCGATGGCGAGCAGCACGAGCGCGGCCGCGAACACCGCGAGCATCGCCGGTCGGATTTCACGCGCGACATCCGCTTGGAGCGACGTGACGACGAGTCCGGCCTTGAGCGACGCCCACGGAACGCGAGGCAGGTCGGCGCGCGGCGTCCGCGCGATGGCGGAGAGGTCCGCGCGGGCCGACGTGAGATCGACGCCGGAGCGAACGCGCCCGACCAGACGCAGGTGATGTCCCCATTCGCGCGACTCGGGCGTGAACGCGGTGCTGTATTGGAGCGGCCTCCAGATGTCGGCATTCGCCGCCGGAACGTTCTCGAACGTCGGCGGCATGACGCCGATGACCACGTACGGATCGTCGTCGAGCGTCACGCTGCGGCCGACGATGGCGGGATCCCCGCCGAAGCGCCGGTGCCAGAGTGCGTCGCTCACGATTGCGACTCGCGGTCCGCCGTCGCGATCGTCGGCCGTGGTGAAGTCGCGGCCGCGAGCGGGAGCCACGCCCAGAGCGTGGAAGTAGTCCGCGCCCACGGCCTGTCCGCTCAATCGCTCCGGTTCGGCGCCACCTTCGACCGTCGGTTGCCACGCCTTGAACGGCGCGAGCGCGTCGAACGAATGATTCCGCAGGAGAATCTCGCGATACGTCCCGAAGGTGACGGCCATCGGCGTCCCGTCGTTGCCGACGTCCGAGACCATGAGGACGCGCTCGGCCTGCGGGTAGGGAAGCGGCTTGAAGAGAATCGGATTGATCGCGCTGAAGATGACCGTCGTCGCCCCGATGCCGAGCGCCAGCGTGATCGCGCTGACCGCGGTAAATCCGGGATTCGAGCGAAGCCGCCGGAGCCCGTATCGGACGTCGACGATCAGCGTCTCGAGGGAGCTCTCCCATCCGGCGTCGCGCACGCGCTCTCGCGCGACGGTCGGATTTCCGAGCTCGACGCGCGCGGCGCGATACGCGGCGCTGCGTGTCATGCCGCGCGCGACGTTCGCGTTCGCGCTGCGATCCAGATAGTCGAGGACCTCGTCGTTCAATTCGGCATCGGCGGCGCGTCGATTCGTGACCGCGCGCAGACCGCGGGACAATTGTCGCCAGAGAGACACGGTCAACCCTCCGCACTCAAGAGGCGCGCAACCGCGTTCACGCGGCGGCGCCAATCCGCCGTCTCGACGTCGAGCTGTTTGCGTCCGGCGCGCGTGAGCGCGTAAAACTTGGCGCGGCGCGAATTCTCCGTCTGTCGCCATTCGGCGTCGAGCCACCCCTGCCGCTCGAGCCGCTGCAACGCGACGAGCAGCGAGCCAGGGTTCACCTTGAACACGCCGCGGGAAATGTCCTCGACGCGGCGAGCGATGCCGAAACCGTGCATCGGTTGGAGGCTGAGCGTCTTCAGGATCAGGAGGTCGAGGGTGCCCTGAATGACGTCGGTGTTCGGCTCGTCCATGTGTGGTCCGGTTTGCGTACCGGGCACGATGCGGCGCTACATCTTGACTGTCAAGATGTGAGGGGCAAGAGGGCCGGTCGTGCCAACGGCCGAGCCCGTTGGTCGCGACGTGTCGGTTCACGGCCGCCGTGTCCGTGATACGGCTGTAGAGGAACGGTGACCGCGGGCACAATGCGCGGGATCTCCCACGACGCCGCGCTGGCTCTCACGCTTGCGTTTGTCTATGTTCGCTTCGGAAGTGATTCGAGACGCAGTCGGCGACGGTCACGGAGTGACGACGGAACTCCTCGAACAACTCCAGCGGACCCTCGGTGACCTTTACGTCATCGAGCGCGAGCTCGCCCCGGGCGGGATGAGTCGCCTGTTTCTGGCCACCGAGTCGTCCCTCGGCCGCAAGGTCGTCATCAAGACGCTGCCGCCCGACACGGCGAGCGAGGTGAGCGCGGCGCGATTCCAGCGCGAGGTGCAGCTTGCCGCGCAGCTCCAGCACCCAAACATCCTCCCCGTCCTCTCAATCGGCACGAGCGGCGAGGGCCTCTACTATGTGATGCCGTTCGTCGCCGGCGAGTCGTTGCGTCACCGGTTGGAGAGCGGCGATCGGTTTCCGATTCACGAGGCGTTGCGCGTGCTGCGCGAGATCGCCGACGCGCTCGCGCTGGCCCACGGCCGGGGCATTGTCCACCGCGACATCAAGCCGGCCAACATCCTGCTGCAGGAAGGCCACGCGGTGCTGACCGACTTCGGCATCGCGCGCGCGGTCGAGGAGGCGCGCCTCGAGACGACCGCCGAGCGGCTCACCGCAACCGGGGTGGGCATCGGCACGCTCGGCTACATGGCGCCGGAGCAGTTGGCGGGTGAGAAGGGGCTCGATGCGCGCGCCGACGTGTACGCGCTCGCCGTCGTCGGGTACGAGATGCTTGCGGGGAAGCCGCCGTTCTCGCGGCCGACGATGCAGGCGCTCGTCGCGGCGCACATGTCCGAGCCGCCGCCGCCTCTCTCCGAGGTCGCGCCCGAAGTGCCGCCGGTGATCAGCACCATCATCGAGAAGGCGCTCGCGAAGGCGCCGGACGATCGCTATCGCACGGCGGCCGACTTCCGCGATGCGCTCGACCTTCAAATGACCGCGGCGTTCCAGGTGGTCCCCCGGAAGCCGAAGGTGCCGCGCTGGGCGATCGTCGGCGGCGCGACGGTCGCTGGGCTGGCGATCGCGGCGGCGGCGTTCTTCGCGACCCGCTCGCCCAAGCTCGACCCGGACTACGTCGTCGTCCTTCCGTTCAACGTTCAGGGTGCCGACCCGACGCTGAGACAGGGCATGGTCGACGTGCTTCAGCCGATCGCCGCGGGGTGGGTGAAGACCATCGCGCCGACCCGGTATCTTCGCGATTGGAAGCCGTCGTCTCATGCCGACGAGGCGAGCGCGGCGGACCTGGGGCGCCAAATGGGCGCGGGGCTCGCGATTTACGGATCGGCCGCGAGGCTGCCCCATGACTCGCTCTCACTCACCGCGACGCTGTACAACGTGATCGGCCGGCGGAAGGTCGGCGTCACGCATCAGCGAAAGGGCCCCGCCGACGATTGGCAACACATCGCATCGGCGTTGCTGAAGGACCTGCAAAGCGAGCTCAACACGCTGAAGCCGATCGCGGCCTTTCGCTCGACCTGGCTCGAGGAGACGACGGGCCCCGCGCTCGAAGCCTTTCTGATAGGCGAACAGTTCTATCGGCGGTCGGCGTGGGATTCCGCGACTGCGTACTACCGCCGAGCGATCGATTCCGACTCGGCGCTCGCACTCGCGAGCCGACATGCGGGGCTCGCGTTCGGTTGGCTCCGAGGAACCAACGATTCGGTCGCGCGTGCCTACCTGGCCGCGGCCGGCCGGCACAACACCGGCTTGCCTCGGCGGGACAGCATCCTCGTCGCGGCGGACGCGATGCGCGCGTCGCTCGCGGCATTCGAGACCGACACGAGCTACTACGCGACCGTGGTCCGCCTGTTCAAAACGCTGCGCTCCGCGCGCGACAGCTTTCCGACTGATCCGGAGGTCTGGTTCGCTCTCGGCGACGCGTACTTTCACTACGGCTACGGCCCCGGTCTCAGCGTCTCGGAAGACACGATCCGCGCTGCCTTCGACCGTTCGATCGCGCTCGACTCGGGGTTCACGCCGGCGTACATCCACGCGATCGAGCTCTCGGTCACGCGCGATGGGCGCAATGAGGGGCTCAAGTACGCGGATCGATACCTCGCGCTGAATCCGACGGACGAGGAGGCGGACGGAATCCGCGCGCTCACGCTGCTGCTGCGCGGCGGCGGTATCAACGGCAAGACACTGAGCGTTCTCGATACGTTGTCGAGCAAGGCGATTCAGACGGCGTGGCTCATCGTGCGGCGTTGGCCTGATACAACCGAGGTCGGGACTCGACTTCTTCAGCTTTCAAACCGCGCGCGCACGGCATCGTCGGCGTTCATCTTCAATCCTGGGTTGCGGCGCGCCTACGTCGTCGATGAGCTCGCTTTGCGAGGAAAACTTCGCGAAGCCTTCGATACGCTTGGGACGAACATCGGCGGCCTCGAAGCCGAACCATTTGGTTTCCTCGCGCTTCTGGGTGCGATTCCGAGCGACACGGCGCGGGCAGTTTTCGCACGCATGCTACACGATCGCAGCGTGTGGGTCGGTGCCGCGCTCCCGTGGTGGGCGGCGCGCAGCGATACGTCATCGCTGCTCGGCGCCGTAGCCCGTGCCGACAGTCAACTCGCAAGCGCGTCGACGCCGGTGAGTCGACGAAACGCAGGCTATCGAGTGGCGGCGACGCTTGCGTACTTGTCGCTTGCACGCCACAGCAGTGATGCACTCACGCGATTTCGCGCGCTGCCGGACTCGCTCTGTCCAGCTTGCTATCTCGATCGATACAC
Organism: uncultured Gemmatimonadaceae bacterium; assembly: GCA_963757185.1. GTDB lineage: Bacteria > Gemmatimonadota > Gemmatimonadetes > Gemmatimonadales > Gemmatimonadaceae > JAQBQB01. Next base: position 40,930 of record CAVWQI010000006.1, on the reverse strand, counting down.
GAAAGCGAAGTTGCTCGACAGTCTAGGATTGCATGTCGAGGCGGAGACTGCGCTTGGCGAACGTCTCTATGCGTTGCTCGCGCCACTGGAAGTACCGTGGGCGCTCGAGCGGGCTCTGGTGGCAGAAAAACTGCAGCACTACCCCGCCGCTTCACGCGCATACGCGCTCGTTGCGCGGGCGTGGTCAGGAGGCGACGGGCCTCAGCGGGCAGTGGCCATGCAAGCCGCAACGAAAGCCGGACAGTTGGGCGGTGATCAGCCGCTCCCTGTGCGAGTGGGCAACTCGGATCGTTGATCGTCTCCGTTCGCCGCCGGCGCGATCCGCCGGTACCATCGACAAAGAGGAGTTCTCCATGAAACGATTCCTCGCGGTTGTCGGCCTCGTTGCGTTCGTAGCCGCATGCTCGGACTCGAACACGACGGCTCCGCTGCGTGCCAGCGCCGGCGCGGCCTCACATTCGCCCGGCGACCCGCCGCCGCCTCCACTCAGCGGCGCCGATGGTTCAGGAGATCTGAGCGTCGGCTTCAGCAGCGATGTCGTAGCGAGCGCGCAGCCCGCGATCCCGTGCAACCACGATTTCTCCCTGAACTTTACGTGGAGCTACCTCCAGGCAAACGGCAGCACCAACCAGGTCGTTCACCTGAACCTGACTGGGAACTCGAGTGGCAACATCGACCTCCACGACATTCAGAACGGCAAGATCATCACGCACGGAACCGTGTCCGACGTTTCCAACAACTCGTTTACGATTCAGGGCACCAACTTCCTCGACATTAGTTCGGAAGGGTTCAGCGCCGAGGTCACGGGCACATTAACCGACCCGAGCGGCGCTAAATGCCAAGCGACAGCCGAGCTCAGCGGAGATTTCTTGACCTCCCCGCCCCCGCCCCCGGTCTAAGAAACGCCTCGTGGATCCGTGCACGTCTTGTTTCCATCGAGGGCCGAGGCGATTGCCTCGGCCCTCCCAGCTTGTCGACTAACGTCCGGGCGGCGATCGCTTGAACTCGCGCCAGTAGCGCACCGTCTTGCCGGCGTAAAGTCGCGCGAACTCGAGCACCGGCTCGCGCCACGCATGCCCGCGTCCGAACTTGATGAGCGCATCGATGTCAGCCGAGCCTTGCCGGGACGCCGATCGGAGCTGTGCCCACGCGAGCGATTCACCCATCGTCACGACCACCCTTCGCAGGCGCGACAGCTTGCCGTCCCAGTGCGCCAGCGCGAGACGGTCTTCCACCGGCTGGAGCTCGCGCAGCACGTAAGAGCTTCGGCCGAAGCTCACCGGAGCGAGCAAGGCCGGCGAGATCGCCTGCATGCGCCACTGGATCTCGACCACTCGGTGCGCCTCTGATTTCCACACCGGCTGCGGTATGCCGACGTACGGAGCCATCGCCGAGCGGCGGGCCTGCTTGATGTCCAGCAAGACGCGGCCGTCCTCGCCGCCGTGGCCGCGCACGAGGGCCACATATCGGCGCACGCCGAGGCTTCCCGTACCCGCGATGCGCGCGGCGACGTCGATCAAGCGATAGAACTTCGCCTGGTCGTCGGTCTTGGCCACGGACTCCACGAATTCGGCCAGACGCTGCGTCACCGCGGCGCGCTCTCGCGGCGCCAGCGCTTCGGCGCGCAGGCCGTCGATCAGCAAGCGACGCTGCCCGGCCTCGATGACCGTCCGCCGGTCGAGAAGGGCCCGAGCGGTTCGTTCGCGCGCGCCTCGAAGTAGCTCTCGGACCATGCCGCGCGACGTCGCGCGCTCGACCCACCGTGCTTTACCCGAGGCGAGCGCGTCGCAATACGCCACCAACAGCCCCTCGCTCAGCTCGGCCGTCTCTGGGGCGTCGAGCCGCAGCGCGCCGCCCGCCAGTCGCAGACTCGTCAGTAGCCGAGTGAGATCCGCGGTCGCCGGCGCCAAGGCGGCCTCGTCGAAATCGTTGAGGTCGAAGTAGACGAGCCGGTTGTCTCCCAGGTAGCTGCCGAAGTTCTCGAGATGAAGATCGCCACAGGCCCACACGGTTGGACTCTTCGGCAGGCGCCCGCCGCGCTCCCCCCAGTCCTCCCAGTACAAGTGCGCGGCACCGCGGAAGAACACGAACGGATCGAGCCGCATCGCGCGGTACTTCCGCTCCAACCGCCGCGGATCGCGCCCCTCGTTGAACGCGGCGATTCGCGCGGGGACGGCCGGCTGTTTGGATTTGGGCACGCGATACGTTGATTCCCTAGACCGTACCGTGTCGAGAGGCTGGCTTCGGGCTTTGCGCGGCGGCTCGGCCGCGGTCCTCTGCGTTCTCCGCGCCTCGGCGGTGAAGCGGTTGTAGTTGAGTGGGGCCAGCAACAGGCCGTGCACGCGCGTAGGTTGGACGAAAGGCACCGATTCGTCCGCTCTCCCCGAGGATTCCATGCTTGTTCGTTTCCGCCTTGCCCTGACAGCACCGCTGATGGCGGTGGTCGTCTCGTCGGGTGCAGCCGCCCAGCGCGGCGCGTCGCACGTTTTGGATCGTGCGAACCTCGACACGACCTGTGCACCGTGCGCCGACTTCTATGAATTCGCCAACGGGACGTGGCTCAAGAAGCACACGATCCCGCCCGACAAGACGAACCTCGGCAGCTTCGGCATGCTGGCCGACCAGAACCAGGAGGTCGTCCAGAAGATCGTGATCGACGACGCGAACCTGGTGAGCGATCGCGAGGCCAAGTCCGGGTCGAACGACTACAAGGTCGGCACGTTCTACCTGGCGTGCATGGACACGGTCGCGCTGGACAAGGCCGGGTTCAAGCCGATCAAGCCGACGCTCGACCAGATCGCGTCCGCGAAGAGCACTGACGACATCGTGAAGCTCTTCGGAACGGCCGGTGGACGGGGGGGCGGGGGCGGAGGCGGCCGGGGCGGCGGAGGGATCGCTCCTTTCTCGCTCGGTCCGGGAACGGATCCTCGCAACAGCAAGATCATCATTCTCTCCGCCAACCAGGGCGGTCTGACGCTCAATCGCGAAGACTACGTGCGCCCGGACGCGCGCGCGGATTCCACGCGCACCGAGTACGTCGCGCACGTCGCGCGGTCGCTCGAGCTGCTCGGCGAGGGCAGCTCGCAGGCGGCCGCCGACGCAAAGACGATCTTCGCGCTCGAGACCGCGATCGCCAAGATCACGATCCCGCAAGCGGACATGCGCGACCCCGTCGCGACTTACCACAAGATGACCGTCGCGAGTTTTCAGCAGACCACGCCGCACCTGAACTGGAGCCGCTACCTCCAGCAGCACCACACGACGTACGCGGGCGACGTCAACGTACGCGCGCCGAGCTTCTTCAAGGCGCTCGACTCGCTCATCGCGGCGACGCCGGTGGACGATTGGAAGGCGTACCTGCGCTGGCACGTGACCAATGGCGCCATGGGATCCCTCAGCGCGCCGTTCCGCCACGAGGCATTTCGCTGGCAGCAGTTCTCGACGGGCGTGAAGGTTCAGCAAGCCCGCAACAAGCAGTGCGCCGCCGGAACGAACGGCGCGCTCGGCGAGGCCGTGGGTCAGGACTGGATCAAGCGCAACTTCTCGCCCGAGGCCAAGGCGCGCGCCGCCAAGATGGTCGACAACCTCGTGTCGGCGCTGCGCGACCGGATCAACGGGCTTGATTGGATGAGCAGCGCGACGAAGGAACAGGCCGTCGGCAAGCTGAACGCGTTCCTGCGCAAGGTCGCGTACCCCGACACGTGGCGCGACTACACGACGCTTTCCGTCAAGTCCGGCTCGTACTACGGCAACCAGCAGGCAGTCGCCGAATGGAACGCCGCTCGTACGTGGACGCGACTGGGGAAGGCGCCGGATCGGAGCGAGTGGAGCATGACACCGCCGACGGTGAACGCGTCATACAGCTCGACGCTGAACCAGATCCAGTTCCCGGCGGGCATCCTCCAGCCGCCGTTCTTCGATCCCAACGCCGACGACGCGGTGAACTACGGCGCGCTCGGCGCGGTGATCGGCCACGAGATGACGCATGGCTTCGATGATTCAGGGCGGCAGTTCGACGCGGAGGGAAACCTTCGCGATTGGTGGACGCCGGAGGACGCGGCCAAGTACAAGGCGGCCGCTCAGCTCGTTGTCGATCAGTTCAACGGCTACACCGTCGTTGACAGCGTGTCGCACGTGAACGGGCGTCAGACGCTGGGCGAGAACATCGCCGACCTTGGCGGTCTGACGGTCGCGTACTACGCGATGGAGAAGGCGATCGCTGGCAAGCCGCACCCGAAGATCGACGGCTTCACACCCGAGCAGCGTTTCTTCCTGGCGTGGGCGCAGATCTGGCGTGGGCTATCGACCGAGAAGGCGCAACTGAATCAGATCAAGACCGACGCTCACTCGCCGGGCAAATGGCGCGTCGACGGACCGTTGTCGAACATGCCGGAGTTCAAGGCCGCGTGGGGCTGCAAAGACGGCGATCCAATGGTGCGGCCCGACAACCTGCGCGCCAGGATCTGGTAAAGGCCCGACGCAAGCGCGTGTACTAAAGTCGTCGCGGGGAAGCGCTCAGCGCTTCCCCGCGCTCGTTAGGGCGAGGACCGCGTACGCCGTCGCGGCGTCGCTCATGAACTTGCCGATGTCGGTCTTGGGATCTCGCTGTTTGTTGAGCGACGACGCCGTCCACATCCCAGTCGCGCGGTCCTGGTGCTCGACGAGCCAGCCGATCGCGCGCGAGACACGCGCGTCCGTTGCCGCGACGCCCGCGCGTTGCAGCGCGTAGGCGACGAGGCCCGTCGCGTAGCCGTCGCTCACCGAATCGAGCGGCGTGTTGTCGCCGCGCTTGTACTGGCCGAGCGATGAGACGCTCCAGCCGCCGTCGGCGTGCTGCCGGGCGCACAGTGTGTCGACGACCGCCTGCCGCTCCTCGGGAGAGAGAAGATCCGCGATTCCGCCAGACGCCCACAACAGCATCGCGCGGTTCAACAGCGGCTGCGTCGCCATTCCTTTTCGCAGATAGTCGCGCAGACGTTTGAGCCGCTCCTGGTTTTCGGCAGTCGACACGTACCCGCCGGGCTCCCGGCCGACGGCGATTGCCGCCAGCGCCGCGCCGAGGTAGGGGCTGTCGTTCGCCTCCCACGGCTCGTTGTGGAAGTTGAGCCACGCCCAGCCGCCGCTCAAATCGCCGCTGCGGAATTGGAGCGCCCACATGTTCTCGAACGCCGCGTGCGCCTCGTCGCTCGGTTGGCCGACGTGGGCGTCGCGCGTCGCGAGTACGAGCGCGTTCAGGACCGACTCGGTACCACGGGATTCGCTCGTCTTCGGGAGTCCGCGCGTCTGGTCGGGATAGAACGGCTCGACTTCTCTCCAGAGGCTCACGCGCTTGATCACGTCGTCGAGCATCCTCCGCTCGGCGCTCGACGGCTCGTTTTCGTGAAGCGCTCCACGGAGCGCGGGCCGCGCGAGGGCAAACGGAAGCGCGGTGTGACACGAGACGCACGCGGTCTGATGGTCGCGCGCCGCGGTCTGCCAACCCGACCACCATGTTTGTCTGGCGTCGAGGTACGTCGCGGCGGCGCGGGCGTCCCATGCCGTCTGGCCGCCGGCGGTCGTTGACGTGATGAGAAGACCGGAGATTAGTACAGAGCATGTCTTCATCGCGGCGCTCCTTGCTGACTCACGGATGTCTCCGACAGTGAAGCCCCTGCGCATGGAGCGAACGCTACACTAGCGGCGCAACTTCGCCAGCCGCGATGCGGCCGGACACCTCGGCCGCGAGGATTTTGTAAGGCGCGTCACGTTTCGCCCCCGGAAGCTCCCTCGGGCTGGCGTCGGGGTTCATCTTACAAGGACCTCTCCTGTAGTTCTCCGACGCCAGCCCCACGTGCAGTGATCAATGTGCATCCCCGGCGAGCGCGCACGCTCGCCACGACGTTTGTCGGTCTCCTCGCCGTAAGCGGTTGCAGCAAGGCCTCCGGAACCGGCGTCCAACAGCAAGGGCAAGCCGGGCCGCCGCCCGCGCAGGTCGGCATTGTCACCGTCTCCCCAGCGACGATCGCCGAGCCCTACGAGCTCGGCGCGCAGGTGCAGCCGTACCGTCGCGTCGAGGTGCGAGCGCGCGTCGAGGGGATCATCGTCGAACGGCCGTTCACCGAAGGTGCGGTCGTCTCTAAAGGGCAGATCCTCTACAAGCTCGACCCGACCAGATACGACGCGGCGTACCGAAGCGCGGCCGCGCGCCTCGACAACGCGAAGCGCACGATCGCGCGGCTCGAGCCGCTCATTCCGAAACACGCCGTCGCCCAGCAGGACGTCGACAACGCGCGGTCGGAGGTCGAGTCGTCGCAAGCCGCGGCCGACGCGGCGAAGAAGGATCTCGACGATTGCGTGATTCGGGCCGAGATCAACGGGCAGGTCGGTCGCGCGCGGCTGGAGCTCGGCGCGCGTGTGAGCGGGCCGGGCGACCTGCTCACGACGATCGACGAGCTCGATCCCGTGTACGTGACGTTCCATCCGTCGTCGCAGCAGTTGGCAACGTGGGAACGCGATCCGCGCGCCGGCGCGCTGATTCGCCCCGGCAGCAGCCTCGCGGTGCGGGTGGTGCTTCCCGACAGCTCGCTGTTGCCGCGCGTTGGTCGACTCGACTTCGTCGCGCCGTCGCTGGACTCGGCGAGCGGCACGGAGGAGTTCCGCGCGAAGTTCGCGAACTCCGACCGTCGACTGCTTCCGGGGCAGTTTGTGCGCGTGCGCCTCGAAGGCTTCATGCGCGCCCAAGCGCTGGCCGTTCCGCAGCGCGCGATAATGCAGGGACTCGGACGGCAATTCGTGTACGTCGTCGGCGCGGGCGATACCGTCGTCGCGCGCGACGTGCAGACCGGGCCGTGGACCGGGTCGCTCTGGATCATCGACTCGGGGCTGTCGGCCGGGGACCGCGTCGTCGTCGAGGGGACGCAGAAGGTGGCGCCGGGTCGCGTGGTGAAGCCCGTGCCCGTCTCGGACAGCACGAAATCAGCCGTCGGCGCGACCTCCCGATGAGCGAGCCGCGCTACTTCTTCATCCGGCGTCCGATCTTCGGCGCCGTGATCTCGATCGTCATCACGCTGCTCGGTCTGTTCGCGATTCACCTGCTGCCGGTGACGCGATATCCGCAGATCACGCCGCCGGCGGTGCGCATTCAGACGAACTATCCCGGCGCGTCGTCGGAGGATGCCGCGCAAGCCGTCGCCGCGCCGATCGAGGAGCAACTCGCCGGGCTGCAGGGGATGATCTACTACGGGTCGTCGAACTCGAGCGACGGGTCGACGACGATCAACGTGACGTTCGACGTCGCGCGCAACCAGGATCTGGCCGCGGTCGACGTGCAAAACGCCGAGAAGCTGGCCGAGCCGCAGTTGCCGGACGCGGTGCGCACGAACGGCATCACGATCCTCAAGGCGAACACGGACATCCTCGCCGTAGTCGCCCTGCAGTCGGACGATCCGCGTTATGACGCGACGTATCTCGCGAACTACATGAAGGTCAATGTCGTGGATGAGCTGAAGCGGGTGACGGGCGTGGGCGACGCGACGCCTTTCCCGGCGCGCGATTTCTCGATGCTCCTCCAGCTCGATCCCGACAAGATGGCGCAGTTAGGCCTCACGGTGAGCGACATCGCCGCCGCGGTGCGCGAGCAGAACGCCACGAATCCCGCAGGGCGGCTCGGCGCGGAGCCGTCGCCGCCGGGAACGCAGCTCACGCTGCCGATCACGACGATCGGCCGGTTGCAGACGCCGGACGAGTTCAACGACATCGTGATCCGCGCGCGCGCCGACGGTTCAGTGATACGGTTACGGGACATCGGGCGTGCCACACTCGGCGCGCGCAGCTACGACCTCGAGGGGCGCCTCAACGGCGTGCCGACGGCGTTCGTGCTGCTGTACATGCGACCCGGCGCCAACGCGCTCGCGGTGAAGGAGGCCGTCGTCGACCGGTTGAACGAGATGCAGACCGGATTTCCCAAGGGCGTGCACTGGGCGCTGCCGTTCGACACGACGCCGTTCGTCAGCGCGTCGATCCACGAAGTCACGATCACGCTTGTCGAGGCGATGATCCTCGTGACGCTGGTCGTGTTTTTGTTCTTGCAGAGCTGGCGCGCCACGTTGATCCCGATGCTCGCCGTGCCGGTGAGCGTCATCGGCACGTTCCTCGGTCTGCTCGCTTTCGGGATGTCGATCAACGTGCTGACGCTGTTCGGGCTCGTGCTGGCCATCGGCATCGTCGTCGATGACGCGATCGTCGTGATCGAGAACGTCGAGCGAATCATGGCGAGCGAGGGACTCGAGCCGCGCCTCGCCGCCGACAAGGCGATTCGCCAAGTGGGAAGCGCGCTCGTCGCGATCGTGCTCGTGTTGTGCTCCGTGTTCGTGCCGGTGGCATTCATCGGCGGCGTGACGGGCGAGCTGTTCAAGCAGTTCGCGATGACGATCGTGATCGCCGTCGTGCTGTCGGGCGTCGTCGCGCTCACGTTGACGCCCGCGCTCTGCGCGCTGCTGCTCACGGAGTCGGAGGTGACGCACACGACCGGCTTCTTCGGCTGGTTCAACCGTCTGTTCACGCGCGCGACGAACGGCTACGTCGGCGCGGTGGATTCCGTGATTCGTCGCCCGCCGATCTGGGTCGCTGTGTTTCTCATCATCGTCGGGCTGGCGGGCGTCTTCTGGCGCCGAATTCCAACGGCGTTCATTCCGACGGAGGACAAGGGCTACATGGCGCTCTCGGTGCAGCTGCCCGACGCGGCGTCGCTCCAGCGTACCGAAGCCACCGTCGCGTCGATCGAAAAGATCCTGCGCGCGGAGCCGGCGGTGAAGAACATCGTCGCGCTCGTCGGACTCGATCTTCTCACGCAGTCGAACGCCACGAACGGCGCCACGGTCTTCCTCAACGTGAAGCCGTGGGACGAACGCTCGCCCCACGACGCGCTCGATTCGCTCGCCGGCCGCATCAACCGCAAGCTGTTCGGACTCCCCGACGCCAACGCGTTCGGCTTCAACTTGCCCGAAGTGCCGGGGCTCGGCATCACGGCCGGTGTGGAAATCAATCTGCAGAACCGGAACGGGCAGGACATCCGCAGCTTCGCGCAGCACGTCGCCGAGTTTCGTCAGGCGGTGAACCAGTTGCCGGCGGCGGGCGCGCTCAACACGACGTTCCGCGCCGCGGTGCCGCAGGTCTACGTCACGGTCGATCGCACGGCGGCCAAGGCGCGCGGGATCAACCTTACTGATCTGTTCGCCACGCTTCAGGCGAACTTGTCGTCGCTCTACATCAACGACTTCAACCTTCAGGGCAAGACGTATCGCGTGCAGGCGCTCGCGCTGCCGCAATTCCGCCAGACGCCGACCGACATCGGCAAACTGTACGTGCGCGGCGCGAACAACACGATGGTTCCCGTGTCCGCCGTTACGACCGTGAGCTTCCGCAGCGCGCCTACGGTGGTGCCCCGGTTCAATGGGTTCACCTCGGCTCAGTTCACGGGAACGCCGAAGGCGGGGCACAGCACCGGTGAACTGCTGCACCAAGTGGACGACCTCATCGCAACGCAGTTCGCGTCGGCCGGGCTGGGCGTATCCTACTCGGGCCAGTCGTTCCAGGAGCGTGCGTCGAGCGGCGACGCGGCGCTCGTATTCGCGCTGGGACTCGTTCTCGTCTTCCTCGTGCTCGCGGCGCAATACGAGAGTTGGTCGGTGCCGTTCGCCGTGCTGTTCGGCGTGCCGTTCGGCGTACTCGGCGCGCTGCTCGGCATTTGGATTCGGCACCAGCCGAACGACATCTACTTCCAAGTCGGACTAATTACCGTCGTCGGTCTGGCGGCGAAGAACGCGATCCTGATCGTCGAATTCGCCAACGAGCTGCGCTCGCACGGCATGGGGATTCGACAAGCCGCTGTCGAGGCGGCGCGCGAGCGACTGCGGCCGATCCTCATGACGTCGTTCGCGTTCATCCTCGGCGTGCTGCCGCTGATGCTGGCGAGCGGCGCGGGCGCGGTGAGCCGCCACTCGATCGGCACCGGCGTGTTCGCCGGAATGTTGTTCGCGACGACTGTCGGCATCTTCTTCATTCCGCTCTTCTTCCGCATCATACGCGGTCTGGCCGAGGGTCGAAGTCGCGCCTCGGCGGCGGAACCGGAAGCAGGGGTCTCAGCGACCACGGAGCACGCATGACGCGTCCTCGCGCATTGGCTCTCGCGGCGGCTTCCGTTCTCGCCTCGGCGTGTCTCGCCGGGCCGCGCTATGTGCCCGAGACCGTGGCCAGCTCGCAGGAGCGGATCGGCGTTCCACGCACGAGCGATTCGTCGCGGGCGTTCTTCGATTCGCTCGCCGTGGCGCGCCGCGCCGACACCGCGCGCATCGCGGCGGTACCCGCCGCGCGGCGCCTGGCGGCGGTCGACTCGCTCACGTCCTTCGCGTGGCTGGATCTGCTGCGCGACACGACGCTCGTCCGTCTCGTTAACGTCGCGCTCGAGCAGAATCGCGATCTCCGAGTCGCCGAAGCGCGAATTCGCGAGTTTCGCGCGGCGGTCGGTGTGGCGAGAGCGCCGCTGGTTCCGTCGCTCGCGCTCAACGGTTCGGAGAGCTCGAATCAGGTCGTCCTCGGTTCGTTCCCGCCCAGTGCGTATCGCGCGGCGCGTTTCACCGCCGATCTCACGTGGGAGCTCGACTTCTGGGGCCGGCTTCGCCGCGGGGTTCAGGCGGCATCGGCCGATCTCGGCGCGCAGGAAGCCACCGAGCGAGCCGCCGTACTCTCGCTGGTGAGTGACGTCGCGTCGAGCTACCTCCAGCTCCTCGAGCTGGATCAGGAGCGACTCATCGCCGAGCGCACGCTCAGCTCGCGGCAGGCCACGCTCGACGTGGCGCGTGCCCGATACTCCGAGGGACTCACCTCGGAGCTCGACGTGCGGCAGTTCGAGGCGCAGGTGGCGGCTCCCGCGGTGACGCTCGCCCAGAGCGAGCGCGCGACAGCTGTCACGGAGCACAACCTGAACGTCCTGCTCGGCGAAGGTCCGACGGCCATCCCGCGGCGAGGGTCGCTCACCGCGGCCGTGGAGGCGCTCGCGATTCCGGATTCGATTCCCGCGGGCCTGCTCGCGAGACGACCCGATGTGCAACAGGCGGAACGCAACTTCGCCGCGGCGCACGCGCGGATCGGCGTCGCCGACGCGGCGCGCCTGCCGACGGTCAGCATCATCGGGTCGCTCGGATCGCAAGCCGGTTTGCCGAACAACGTGTTCGCGGACAACACGCACGTGTATCAGCTGTTCGCCGGGATTTCATTTCCCGTGTTCGACAATGGGCGGCTGTCGAACCAGTCCGCCGCGGCGCGCGCTCGCGCGGACCAGGCGAAGGCATCGTACGAGTCGACGGCGCTGAACGCGATCCGCGAAGCGAACGACGCACTCGCCGGCGTACACGCCGCGCGCGACGAGGTCGCCGCGCAGTCCGCGCAGGCGCGCGCACTGCGGCAGGCGCTCGCTCTCGCCGAGTCGCGTTACGACGCGGGGCTGTCGTCGTACCTCGATCTGCTCGACGCGCAGCGAAGCTTGTTCAGCGCGGAGCTGGCGCTGAGTCAGGCGCAGCTCGGAGAGCTGACGGCGGCAGTGCAGCTGTACAAAGCGCTGGGCGGGACATGGAAGGGCAGATAGGGTTTCCGGTTTCCGGTCTCCTGTCTCAGGTCTCAGGTGACGTTTGGGGGCTGCGCGGATGTGCGGGCATCTCGGATGCGGGATCGAGCCCTGCTTCGAGCGTGAGCCGGAGCTTGAGCCTTGAGCCGAGAACTGCGGCGGTTGCTCAGAGCTCCTGCTCATGCTCCTGCTCGAGGCAGGGCTCGTCTGCCGATCCGAGATGTTCGTTCTAGCGGAGTGAGACCCGAGCGAATCTCGTGGCTCAGATCTCAGTACTGAGACCTGAAGCTCAATTTCTCGCCTTTCGTCGCTACGCGACTGCCGCGGCGGGTGCCGGCCCCGCATCGACGAGCCGCTTGAGTACGGGATCGACGCGGAGATTGAGACCCTCGAGCGTGCGGGCTCCGAGCAGTGTCAGATCGTTCGGTTCCGCGAAGACGACGTGGTCCACGGTCCACGTTCCGCCGGCGTACACGAGCGCGACGCCTGTCCAGCGCTCCAGGATCTCGCCGTTGGCCTGACGAAAGCGCAGCAGCTTGTCTCGCGCGATGCGCAGCGACTCGAGCACCGGCGCGGGCACCCAGGACAGCTCGGCGCCGGTGTCGACGAGGACACTGTCCAGCGCTCGCCGCAGCCCGCGACGGGAGGGGTTCTCGATCTCGATCGTCGTGCGAAAGGTGCCCATCTCGTCCGACATCATAACCCCTGAGAGCGCGCAGAACGGTACCAATTCCCCGCGGGCCGAGTCAATGCAACGAAAGGGCGAAACTGCCTTGGTTGAGGGCCGGGGCGGTGGTGCGAGCGTCTCGGATCGTCGGTCGATCCGAGATCTTCGCCGTGCGGGATACCACCAGACGCTCAGCAAACGGGAGGCTTTATGGTCCCGGCTGGGACCTCCGCGACCGCTCGCCCTCCCCCCGACCGCAGATTCGAATTGATCGCGGTCAGCTCCGCCGTCACCTTCTGCCATGCCGTCACCGTCTTCGCCAAGTCCCGGCAGCTTGCGCCGAATGCGGCGAGCGCGGACGACGTCGGCGCCAAGTCGCCCAAGTCCTGCGTATTGAGCTGCGCGACCATCGCGCCGTTGAGCGCCTGGAAGTTCGGCGTGCCGCCCTGACCGCCGCGTCCTCGCCCGCGACCACCACCGCCGACTCCGGCGATCGTGTCGAGCTGCGCGGCGAGCCGATTGACGATCGCTGCACCGTCTCCCGCGTGGTTGGCCGCCGCCCGAAGGGTGTCGCGCAGCGCCTGCGCCATGCGATGGCCTTCGTACGATGCGTCGATCCCTTGCACGAGCTTCATTTGCAGCGCGTGTTGGGCCGCGATCGCCGCGACGGTTGCCGGCGAGTGCGGGTCGGGCTTGATCGCCACCGTTTGGGTGTAGCTCTTCCCGTCGACCGTGAGCTTGAGCGTGTACGCGCCCGGGATTGCCACCGGTCCTTCCGGTGACGCCGGCGTGAGACCCGGGTTCGCGTTGATCTCGAACGAGTGCGCGAACGAGCTCGGCGAATCGTAGCGCAGATCCCAGTTTGTTCGGTTGTCGCCGACGTTCGTCGGAAGCGGCTTGGGCGTCTCGATCCAGAAGTTCGGTTCGGGCGGTCGCGCTGCCTCGGGCACGGGCGTGATCGCCGCGCTCGACATGTGTCGGACGAGCGCGCCCGACGCGTCGAGCACGTCGAGGGTGACGTCGCGCGGTGCCTGCGCGAGCCAGTAGTCGACCTGTACGCCCTGGGCGGGGTTGAGCGCGTGCGGCACTTCGGGCGGGAAGGGCGTGTCGGCGCCGACGTTGCGGCGGGTGCGGATGACATCGCCCGGCTTGAACAGATGCGCCGCCTCGCTCACGACGCTCGACGAGACCTGTCGCAGCATCGAGTAGTCGTCGAGCGACCAGAAGCCGCGCCCGTACGTCGAGACCACGATGTCGTTGTCCTTGAGCGCGATGTCGCGGTACGACGTGGTCGGCAGGTCGAGCTGCAGCGACTGCCAATGATCGCCGTCGTCGAACGACACGTACATGCCGCTCTCCGTGCCGGCGAACAGCAGTCCTCGTCGCAACGGGTCGTTCCGCACGACGCGCCCGAAGCTCCCGCTCGGCTGGTTCGTCGCGAGCCCTTCGGCGATCCGCGTCCACGACTTGCCCGAGTCGCGCGTGCGGAACACGTACGGCGTGTAGTCGCCGAGCCGGTAGAGTCCGAGCACGGCGTACGCTTCGGCGGCGTCGAAGTGCGACGGCTCGACGCAGAGAACCTCGGCGCGCTGCACGTTGGGAATTCCCGGGATGCTGGCGTCGGACCACGTCTTGCCGGCGTCGTGCGTGACCTTGATCAGCCCATTGTTCGTGCCGACCCAGATCGTGCCCGTGCCGACGGTCGACGCACGCATCGACTGGATCGCGCCGCCGGTGGGCGGTCCGCCGTTGGCGGGACGCGGGGCGTCGGGGCGCACGGCGAGATCGGGACTGATCGACGTCCAGTGCGCGCCGCCGTCGATCGTCGTCCATACGGACTGGAACGCGGCGATGAGCATGTGCTTGTTCCACGGCGCGAACACGAGCGGCTGGTCGCTCGTCGTGCGGAGCTGGCGCGACGCGTCCTGCGCCGGGCTCACGTTGATCCACTGCTCGCTGGGATATGAGATCTTCAAAATGCCCGAGCCGCTCGCGTAGACGGTGTTCGGATCGAGCGGGTCGGGGACGATCGTGCCCCACTCCCAACCCGAGACCGGATTCCAATCGAGCGGCGTGATCGCGCCGAGGTTGCCGCGGGTCCGCGTGCGGATGGCGCCGGCGTCCTGCTGCGTGCCGTAGACCCAGTACGGAACCGAGTTGTCGACGAGAGGTGGTAGATCTGGTCGGTCGACTGGTTGTACCACGAGCTCCACGTGCCGCCGCCGTCGAGCGAGACGATCGCGCCCTGATCGTAGCCGAAGAGGATGCGCTGCCCATTTGTGGGATCGATCCACATCTGCTGCGGGTCGTCGCCGCCGGGCGCGCCCTTGAAGCCGGTGAAGGTCTTGCCGCCGTCGGTCGACTTATAGCTCGCCGTGTTGAGCGTGTAGACGATGTCCGGGTTCTGCGGATCGACGTAGACGCCGCAGTTGTAGCCGCCCTGGCCGTTTCGAATTCTCTGATCGTCGGCGGCCATCTGGTGCCAGGTGGCGCCGCCGTCGTCGGATCGGAAGAGCCCCGCGTCGCCGATCACGAAGACGCGCTGCGCGGTCGTGTTGTTGGCCACGGCGACCCAAATCTTGCCGGTGAGACGCGCGGGAAGTCCGCCGCCCGTGATCTCCTTCCATGTCACGCCGCCGTCCACCGACTTGAAGAGCTTCGTGCTCGTCGGTCCGGTCTGCGGGCCGCCTCGCCCGCCGCCTCCGCCGAATCCACCGGCGGGCGGCGTGGGCGACGTGTAGTGCGCGACGGTCGTCGCGAAAACGGTCATCGGCGTATCGAACGCGCGGGCGATCTTCTGCGCACCGGTGCTGTCGTCGACGAACAGCGTCTGGGTCCACGTCGCGCCGCCGTCGGTGGTCCGATACACGCCGCGGTCGCGGCTCTTCGCGTGGACGTTCCCCTGCGCCGCGAGCAGCACGACGTTCGGGTCGTGCGGGTCGACCGACATCGATGGAATCTGCTTCGTCGCGTCGAGCCCCAGGTGTCGCCAGGTTCGCCCCGCGTCGGTCGACTTGTAGACGCCGTTCCCTTCGTTGATCGACCCGCCGGTGATGATGTCGCCCGTGCCGACGTAGATCACGTTCGGATCCGACGGCGCGACCTCGACCGATCCGATCGACGAGACGTCCTTGATCGCGTCGAAGATCGGGTACCACGTCTGGCCGGCGCTGGTCGTCTTCCACACGCCGGCGGCCGGTGTTCCGATGTAGAAGACCCCGGGCTGCCCGACGGCGCCGGTCACCGCCGCAGTCCGACCGCCGCGGAAGGGACCGAGGTTGCGCCAGGAGAGCGCGGAATAGATTCGCGGGTCGATCGGGCCCGCGGACTGTGCGCGCAGCGGAAGGGGAGCGACGAGCGAGAGCGCGAGAGCGACGAGCGGCGCCGAGCGCCGAAAGAGGCCGAGCGTGTTGGTCATGGCGTTGGTTAGTCGATTCGACACGAAGGATCGGGGCGGACCATTAGCCACAATCCGAGAAGAAAGAACAGGGTGAAGACGAGGATCACGTACGCCCGCACGGCCAGCAGCCAGGTGCCGATCGCCGTGCCGGTGAGCACGAAGCCGAGCATCACAACGTGACAGGGGCAGGTGAAAATGGCGAGCAACGCACCGAGCTTGTTTCGCCCGCTCATTTCACGCCGGAGTGCCGCACGAAGGCCTGTCATGTGGAATACGATAGGGCTAGCGGTGTTCCGGAGACAAGCCAGACGCCGTCGCCGCATGAGAAAGTTGCGATTGCGCCCCTTCCACGCTCGACCCGCGACAGGCAGCTTAGGCGCACTCGACCTGCCCTGGCATGCACATTGGAATGAGCTTCGACTGGACCCTGCTGCTGGCCGCGACCGTGCGGATGGCGCTCGCGTTGGCGCTGACGCTCCCCATCGCGCGCGAGCGCGAGCTGCACGACATGAGCGCTGGCCTGCGCACCTTCCCGATCGTCGCCCTTGGCTCGTGCGGTCTCGTCCTGTTGGCGAGCTCGGAGTTCCCGCCGGGCTCCATTCCGGTGATGTACGTGATTCAGGGACTGGTCACCGGCGTCGGCTTCATCGGCGGAGGGGCGATTCTCAAAGCCAACGACCGGGTCCGGGGCACGGCGACCGCCGCGAGCATCTGGTCGACCGCCGCGATCGGAGCGTGTGTCGGACTCGGTCACGCCGAAATCGCCGTCGTGCTGGCCGCATTCACGTATTTCACGCTGTGGATCGTGAATCGCATGGAGGCGAAGCACATGATCCCGCCGACGCCCGAGTCGCGGAGCGGCGCGTACCCGGGACCGCGCGACGGCGACGTCACCTGACGCGGCATGGGACGCCCTTAGAGCGAGTTGATGTCGACGGTGTGAAGAATGTTTCGCGGAAATCCTTCCCGGGCGACGCGCAGCATCGCCCGCCCGATCTGCTCCGTCGTCGTCACGTGCGTTGGGAAAAGACGGCCGAGCAGCGGCATCACCGGCGCCATCGTGACGTACACGGCGTTGTAGAGGCGCGTCCTCGACTTGATGCCGTGCAGCGGGCGAATCAGTCCCGGGCGAAAGACGTAGGCGCGAAATGGAAGCTTGAAGAGCGCGTTCTCCGTACGGCCGCGGACGCGCGCCCACATCGCGCCCGTTTCGCTCGACGACGCTCCCGCCGCCGAGACGAACACGAACGTCATCGACGGATTGATGCGCGCGAGTGTCGTCGCGACCGAAAGCGTCACATCGTACGTGATCCGCGAGTATTGCTCCTCCGTCATCCCGACGGCCGACACGCCGAGGCAGAAGAAGCACGCGTCGAATCCCTGAAGCTCCTGCTCGATCCCGGACAGGTCGAGCAGGTTGGTCCAGACGAGGTCGCGGAGCTTCGGTTCCTGCCGGCCGGTCGGCGCGCGGCCGATGGTCAGCACGTGATCCACGCCGGGGTCGAGTAGACACTCGCGCAGAACGCCTTGACCAATCATTCCCGTAGCACCGAACACGACGACTTTCATTGGGAAAACCTCGGCTTGCTCCGACCACAACTAGCACACTACGCCTTGACCGGCTAGTACCGATCGCCGCATGATAGCGCGCATGCGCATCCCATCCATCCCGATCGCTTCGCGATCCGCCGCGATCGCGCTGGCCGTATTGGCTGGTCTCGACGCCAGGCCATCCGCCGCCAACGCCCAGCAGGCTGTCCCGGAAATCCGCTTCGACGCAAGCGTCGATTTTCTCAAGATGCCGGCGAACATGTACCTCGGCGAAGTCGCCGGCGTGACGATCGACGCGCGCAAGCACCTGTACGTGTTCTCGCGCACCGGCAGCCGCAGCACGCTGCACGGCGAGGCGGCGTCGCAGCTGTTCGAATTCGGGCCCGACGGCGCGTTCATCCGCGAGATCGGCAAGGACCTCTACGGCTTCGCCTTCGCGCACACGGTCCGCATCGACAAGAGCGGCAACCTCTGGGCGACGGACGAAGGCACGAACATGATCATGGAGTTCAACTCCGCCGGCCGCGTGCTGATGGTGCTCGGCCGCCGCGCCGAAGCTGTCGAGGCGCCGGTGGAGACGGCGCCGGGGACGGTGCCGCGGCCCGGGTGGGGATCGTTCAATCGCCCGACCGACGTCGCCTGGAACGCGAATGGCGACATCTTCGTCGCCGACGGCTACAACAACTCGCGCGTCGTGAAGATCGACAAGAACGGACGCTGGGTGAAAACGTGGGGCGAGCGCGGATCGGGGCAGGGACAGTTCAACATTCTGCATTCGATCGCCAGCGACGACCGCGGCAACGTCTACGTCGCCGACCGCAGCAACCGCCGCATCCAGGTGTTCGACTCGGACGGCAACTTTCAACGCCAGTTCACGATCGACGTGCCCTTCGACAAGACGCCGAACGTGATGCTCGGCGGCATGCCTTCGCCGAACTCGAATCCGCTCGCCGTCTCCGGCGCGCCGTGGGCGATCTGCATCACCCCCGGCCCCAATCAGGTGCTCTACAGCGCCGACGCCGTGCCCGGCCGTATCTACAAACTCTCACTCGACGGAAAAGTCCTCGGCGTGCTCGGCGAGGCGGGGAAGGAGCCGAAGCAATTCGGCTGGATCCACGAGATCGCGTGTCCGTCCGAGAACGAGTTGTACGTGGCCGAACTGCTCAACTGGCGCGTGCAGCGTCTCACGCTCCATCCCGACGTCCGCCCCTGAACGACGACGCCCGCGTCGTCGCTCCATCGTTTCTCCTTCGCCGGACGTCAGTCCTTTACGGTAACAGTCGCCGTCCCGGTCTTACCTTCGCTGGTGGCCGTGATCGTGACGACACCAGACTTCTTGGCCTTCACCGTCACGCTGTACGTGCCTGGCGCCGGCATTAGCGTGACCATGCTGTTGTCCGACGCCGTCCATGTGACCACGCGACCCGGGCCAATGGGTGCGTTGGATGCGTCCTTGAGCGTTGCCTGAAGGTCTACGCTTCCGTTTTTCGCAATCGATGGATTCGAGGGCGAGACGGTGACCGTTGCGACGGGCGCGAGAACCTTGAAGGTGGCCTGGGCGGACTGACCGCCAAGTGTCGCGACGATGGTGGTCGAGCCGGCAGCGACGCCGCTCACCACTCCCGACTGCGACACTGTGGCGATGCCGGCGTTGCTCGAGCTCCAGCTGAAGCCCTGAGTCGGCAACGGATTCCCGCTCTTGTCCTTGGCGGTTGCAGTCAGCGTGGCAGTCTGCCCCACGTACGCGGAATCCGGAGATGGCGTCAGACTGATCGAGGCGGCGTTGACGGTGAGCGTCGCGCTGCCGGATTTCCCTCCAAGCGGCGCTGTGGCCGTGATGGTCGTTACCCCGACTCCAACTCCTGTCGCGGTTCCGGTCGGAGAAACGGTGGCGACGCTTGGGTTGCTCGAAGTCCAGACGAACGCCTGTCCGCCGAGAACGTTGCCCTGCGCGTCCTTCGCCGTGGCCGTGAACGGCGCTGTGTCGCCGGCGAGGATTGTCTTTGTCGCCGGCGTGACCGTGACCGTCGCGATTGGAACGACAACGGTTACCGCCGACGTGCCGCTTTTCCCTTCGCTCGTAGCCGTGATGGTTGCCTTGCCGCCGGTGGACGTCGCGCTGACGAGACCAGTCGGCGACACCGTCGCGACCGCCGGGTTGTTCGTCGTCCAGGTCACCGTCCTGCCGGCGAGAACACCGCCGACCGAATCCTCGGTCAGCGCCGTCAACTGCACCGTGGCATTCGCCAGCAGCGTATCCTGTCCCGGTTGAACGACGACGACGCTCACGGGCACCGGCGACACCGTCACCGTGGAGTTGCCGCTCTTCGTCTCGCTCGTGGCCGTGATCGTGGCCGAGCCCGGAGCAACGGCCGTGACCACGCCCGTCGCCGAAACGGTCGCGACGCTCGCATTGCTCGAGCTCCACGTCACCGGCCGATCGGTCACCACGGTGCCCGTCGTGTCCTTCACCGTGACCGACAGCGAAAAATTCTGCGCGACGAGCAGCGATTTGGTCGCCGGTGAAACGGTCACGCTGCCGACCGGAATTCCCGTCACCGTCACCGCCGCCGTTCCACTCTTGCCTTCGCTTGTCGCGGTGATCGTCGCCGTCCCGACCTTGACGCCGGTGACGACGCCTCCCGCGACCGTGGCGACCGCCGCGTTGCTCGACGTCCAGGTGACGACGCGATTCGTCACGACCGTTCCGTTCTGATCCTTCACCGTGGCCGCGAGCGTCGTCGTCGATCCGACGTGCGTGCTCGCCGTCGCCGGCGACACGAACACGGTTCCGACGGGCACGGGAATC
The DNA here is from genome assembly GCA_963757185.1 of uncultured Gemmatimonadaceae bacterium. Classification (GTDB taxonomy): domain Bacteria; phylum Gemmatimonadota; class Gemmatimonadetes; order Gemmatimonadales; family Gemmatimonadaceae; genus JAQBQB01. The sequence goes on along the minus strand of CAVWQI010000006.1, from coordinate 20,904 downwards.
ACGGTCGCGACCGTGTTTCCGGACTTTCCTTCGCTCGTCGCCGTGATCGTGGCGCTGCCGAGCGCGACACCCGTCGCGACGCCCGACGGCGAAACCGTCGCGAACGCGGGATTGCTAGATGACCACGTGACCGCGCGATCCGCGACGATGTTGCCGTTCGCGTCTCGCACGATCGCGTTGAGTTGTACGCTCGACCCGACCACGACCGATGGATCCTGCGGCTGAACGGTCACCGAGCCGACGGCGACGTTCGTCGTCGTGACGTCCGCGGTGCCGGACTTTCCTTCGCTCGTCGCCGTGATCGTCGCGCTGCCCTTCGCGACGGCGGTCAGCAGGCCTTGCGAAGAGACCGTGGCCGCGGACGGATTGGAGCTGGACCACGACACGGTGCGTCCGTTCAGCACATTGCCAACGTCGTCCTTGAGGGTGGCCGTGAGCTGCGTCGCCTGTCCGACCGACATCGAAAGCGGACTCGGCGTCACCGTCACCGTCGCGACGGCGGCTTGTGACACCGTGATCGCCGCCGTGCCGCTCTTGCCGTCGGCCGTCGCCGTGATTGTGGCGGCGCCCGTCCCGACAGCCGACGCCATTCCGTTCGCGTCGACGGTGGCGACGGCGGCATTGCTGGTGCTCCACGTGAAGGCGCGGCCGGCGAGGGGATTCTGCGCCGCGTCGTACGCGACCGCCGAGAGCTGCGTCCGGACGCCCGGCGCCGCGTCCACGTGCGGAGGGGTGACGACCACGCTCGTCACCGGCGTTTTCTCGACGGTGATCATCACGATCCCCGATTTGCCGTTCACGCTCGCCGAGATCTGCGTCGAGCCGGGGGCGACGCCGGTGACGATCCCGCCGCTCGAGACCGTCGCGATGCGGGGGTCTTGGACCGACCAGAAGACGTCCGTCGCGGCGATCGCCTTCCCGCTGGGATCCTGGACGAGCGCCTGAAGCGAAATCTGAGCGCCCACCGTCACCGTCATCGACGGCGCGGTGATCGAAACCGACCCGACGTCGAGCGTTGTCACGACGTCCGTCGCCGCCCGAGCGCAGGCCGCAACGATCGCGGCCAGGATCCAAACGGCGGCGCGACGCACTCTCGCCCCCTCGCAAATTGGCGCGTGCGCCATCAGCGCTTCATCCCGACGTCCCCGAACGCCGAGCTCGGCATCAGTGAACTAGAGAAGCGAATGTCGCGGAACGGCCGGACTCATCGGAAGAGACTTCTTGAACAAGCTCTCTCCTGCACCGAGGAATCCGTCGACTTCGCGAGTTTTATGCCGCCAGTTGTCGTGGCGTTATGGGGTCACCGTGACCAACGCGGTTCCCGCGGGGCCGTTGGACGGGTTCGCGCCGCCGTCGAAACCGGAGCGCGCCGTGATCGTGACCGAGCCGGCCTTGATGGCGGTGACCAATCCGGAGGCCGATACCGTCGCAATAGTCGGATCGCTGGACGTCCAAGTGATCGTGCGCCCGGTGATGACCGTGCCGCCGTTCTTCGTCGTCGCCGTCAGTTGGACCGTCGGCGTCTGAGCGAGGCTCAGGGTCGGCGCCGCGGGCGATACCTGAACGACCGTCACCGCGAGAATGACCTTGATCGCCGACGTGTCGGCCTTCGTCTCCGACACCGCGACAACCTGCGCCGACCCGACACTCTTGCCGGTCACGGTCGTCGACGCGCCGGACGCCGGCGCCACGGTTGCAACGGCACCAGGCGCGCTCGTCCAGCTCACGGCGCGGTCCGTGACCACGGTTCCTTTGACGTCTTTCACCGTGGCCGTGAGGGCCTTCGTGCTCGCGGCGCCGGAGTTCGTGACTGAATCCACGGCGGGCGTGACCGTCACCGTTCCCACGGGGGCCTTCATCGACACCAGCGTGTTCGATGCGCTCTGTCCCTCGCTCGTCGCCGTGACCTGCGTCGGCCCGGCGGCGACGCCGCTCACGAGTCCATTCGCGTTCACGGTGGCCAACGACGTGTTGGTCACTTTCCAAGTGACGACGCGCCCGGTGAGAATGCCGCCGATCGAATCCTTCGTCACCGCCGTCAGCTGGGTCGTGTAGCCGATGAAGACAGTGTCCGGGTTGGGCGGTGTGATCGCCACGCTGGAGACCGGCACCGGATTGACTGTAAGCGTCGCCGTGCCCGACCTGCCTTCGCTCGTCGCCGTGATGGTCGCCGTGCCGACCGCCTTCGCGGTCGCGAGTCCGGTCGCGTCGACAGTCGCCACGTTGGTGTTGCTCGAGCCCCACGTCACCAGCCTGCCGGTGAGTGTGTTCCCCTGCGCGTCCTTCGTCGTCGCGGCGAACTGCGCGGTCTGAGTCACGAGGACCGTCGCCGTCGGCGGCGCGACCGCGACCGACGCCACTGGGACGTACACCGTGATCGCCGACGTCCCGCTCTTGCCTTCGCTGCTTGCGGTGATCGTCGCCGTGCCCACCGCCACGGCGGTCACGAGGCCCGACGACGAGACGGTCGCCACACTCGTGTTGCTCGACCCCCAGCTCAGGGTGCGACCGGTGAGCACGTTCCCGACCGAGTCCTCCGTAGTCGCCGTGATCTGCGCCGTCGCGCCGCGAGCGATGCTGTCCTTGGCCGGCTGCACGACCACGATCCCGACCGGAACCGGCGTCACGGTGATCGTGCTCGATCCGCTCTTGCCCTCGCTCGTCGCGGTGATCGTCGCCGTTCCCGGCGCGACCGCGGTCACGACGCCGATCGCCGACACCGTCGCCGCCGCGGTATTCCCCGATGCCCACGTCACGACGCGATCGGTGACCACGGTCCCCGCCGAATCGGTCACCGTCACACCGAGAGAGAAGGTCTGCGACACCAACATCGATTTCGTCGCCGGCGCCACGACCACGGTCGCCACCGGAATCGCCGTCACGTTGACCGTCGCCGTTCCACTCTTGCCTTCGCTCGTGGCGGTGATCGTCGCCGTGCCGACGGCCACACCCGTGACGACTCCCGCGTTCACCGTCGCGATCGCGTTGTTGCTCGACGACCAGGTGATCGGGCGGTTCGTGACGACGTTGCCCAACGAATCCTTCACCGTCGCCGCGAGCGTCGCGGTCTTGCCCGTTCGAATGCTCACCGACGCCGGCGACAACGTCACGCTGGCCACGGGCACCTGTGTCACGTTCACCGTCGTCGTGCCGGACTTTCCTTCGCTCGTCGCCGTGATGACCACGTTGCCCGGCGCCACGCCGGTCACGATCCCCGTCGAGGAAACGACGGCTTGGGTCGTGCTGCTCGACGACCACGTCACGAGACGGTCCGTGACGATGTTACCGTTCACGTCGCGGACCGTGGCGCTGAGTTGAACGTTCGCGCCCTGAACGATCGACGGGCTCTGTGGCTGCACGGTGACCGATCCGACGGCGACGTTGGAGATGGTCACGCCGGCGGTGCCGCTCTTTCCTTCAACCGACGCGGTGATCGTCGTGCTTCCGGACGCAACGGCCGTGACCAAGCCGGCCGTCGACACCGTAGCGGCGGCGGGATTCGAGCTGCTCCACGTCACGACGCGTCCGTTCAACGCGTTGCCGTTTGCGTCCTTGAGGTTCGCTGTGAACTGCGTCGTCTGTCCGACCGTCATGGTGATCGGACTCGGAGACACGGTCACCGTGGCGACGGCGGCCTGTGAGACCGAAATGGTGGCGGTGCCGTTCTTTCCCTCCGACGTCGCGGTGATCGTCGCCGAGCCCGTGCTCACCGCGGTCATCATGCCGTTCGCGTCCGCCGTCGCGACGGCGGCGTTGCTCGTGCTCCACGTGATGGTCCGCCCGCTGAGCGGATTCTGCGCCGCGTCGTACGCGGTCGCTGAGAGCTGGGCTTGCCCGCCAGGCGCCGCGTCCACATGCGGGGGCGTGACGACCACGCTCGCCACCGGCGTCTTCTCGACGGTGATCGTCGCGATTCCCGACTTGCCGTTCACACTCGCGGCGACCTGCGTCGATCCGAGCGCGACACCGGTCACGACCCCTGTACTGGAGATCGTCGCGATGCTGGGGTTCTGGACGGACCAGAAGACGTCCGTCGCGGCAACCGTCTTTCCGCCGGCATCCTGGACGAGCGCCTGAAGCGGAATCTGCGCGCCCACCGACACGGTGGTCGTCGGGGGCGTAATCGACACGGATCCGACGTCGATCGTCGTCACGATGTCTCTTGCGACGGCGCACGCCGCCACGGCAGCCGTCGCGATCCAGACCGCGACTCGTCGTGCCCGAGGCGTCAGCAAACGCAACCCGTCACGCTTCCCGACGTCGATCGAACGCCGAGGTGTGACATCGATCAACTAGAGACGCTAGTTTCGCGGCCACGCGGAAGAGATTTCTGTAGCAAGCTCTCTCCTTCTCCGAGGGATCCGCCCACTCCGCGAAAGCTAATCTAACCTATTGTCGTCCCTTGTCGTAGCAGCGGCTCACCTCACGGGATCGCGAGACTGACGAGACCACCGATGCCACCGCCAATCGGCACGAGCGACACGGAGAGGCTCGAGCCGCGCACGCTGCCGGCGTAGCGCGCGGCGTCGATGGCGCTCAGCAGCGCGATTCCGCCCGCCGCGGCGAATCCCGGAATCGTGTACGGCCGCGACGGGTGCGCCGTGGTGACCGAGTAGCTGTATTTGTTTCCGAACGGATCGGTCGCCGTTTGAGTCGTGGTGGACGTCGTCGTCTTTTGCATCATCGCGAAGCCCACGGCGCCGCCGACGGCGGCGAGGGACAGGATGCCGCGGATCGGACGCTTCGTGTAGAACTGACCGCCGCCCGGTACGACCACGCCCAACCCGAACGCCTGCGACGCCGACATGTGTTGCGCACGCAGCGCGTTCACGCGCGCGACCACCTGTGCGCGGTCGAGCGCCTCCGGGCGAAGCCGGAGGTAACGCTCGTAGTCGTCGGCGGCTGCATCGCGATGATTCTGCATCGACCGCACCAGCCCACGGTTGTAGTACGTGTCCGCCGACGTGGAATCGATGCGCAGGACCGTGGTGAAGAACACCTCCGCATCCGCCCACTGACCCTTGTCGGACGCGTCGACGCCGCGCTTGAAGGCCGTCCCTTCGATCGTGACCACGGTGTCGGGCCGTGGCGGCACGATCGTGGCGACGTGCGCCCGTACCTCAGTCGCCTCGGCGGCGTTCGGCGCGAGCGAAAGAAACCGGCAATACTCTTCGGCGGCGTTCGACATCGCACCCGCGCTCTCGTACGCGCGCCCCAACTCGTACGCGAGATTCGGATCGCTCGGATCGAGTCCGGCGGCGCCGCGCAGTTGGCTGAGCGACGCCGTCGCGTCGCCGAGGATCGCGGATTGCCTCGCGCGCTGCGCCATTTCGCGCGCGTCCCGGCGCTGAGCGTCGGTCGGCGACGACGATTGCGCCACGGTGCTCGTGCACGCGGATCGCATGCGCACGGCGACGGGTCGCGATTTGAGCGAGATCTTTTGAGGCATCGCGCTTTGGCCTCGCAGCGCGAGCGGCGCCAGTATCGAGCCCAGAATGGGCAGCCAGAGTTTGCGCATCATCAGGGTGTCACCGTGATAACGGTTGCCACGGACGAGGTCACATTGTCCAGAACGGCCGTCGCCGTGATCGACGCCGTCCCCGGGGCCTTCGCTGTTACCAGTCCAGTTGCTGCGTTCACCGTCGCAATCGTCGGGTCGCTGCTGACCCACGTGACCGTCCGTCCGGCAATGACCGTGCTCGACGCATCAAACAGCGTGGCCGTGAGCTGCACCGTCGGCGTGGTGGCCACACTCAGAGTCGCCGTCGGCGGCGCGATCTGAACCGTCGCGACGGCCGGAATCACCTTCACCGCCGAAGAGCCGGACTTCGTCTCCGCGGTCGCGACGATCGACGGCGACCCCGGGCTGATTCCAGTGACCGTGACGGTCGCGCCGCTACTAGGCGAGACCGAGGCAAGCGAAGGCTGCGTGCTTGCCCATGTGATCGGGCGGTCAGTCACGACCGTTCCCTTCACGTCCCTGACGGTGGCGGTCAACTGCTTGGTGATCCCGCCCGTCGTCACCGAATCCGATGCCGGCGCGACGACCACGCTGCCCACCGGCGCGACCGTGGATATCAGCGTCACCGACCCCGTCTTGCCTTCGCTCGTCGCGGTGATGGTCGCCGTTCCCGCGGCCACGCCCGCAACGAGGCCCGTCGCATCGACGGTCGCGGCGGCCGTGTTGTCCGACTGCCATGTCACCACGCGACCCGTCAGCGTTCCGCCGCCCGCGTCCTTCGTCACCGCCGAGAGCTGCGTCGTGTAGCCGATGAACACCGTATCGGGACTCGGCGGCAAAACCGTGACGCTCGCGACGGGAACTTGGAGCACGACGATCGCCGACGTCCCGCTCTTGCCTTCACTTGTCGCGGTGATCGTCGCGCCACCCGGTTTGAGCGCTGTCACTAGGCCGCTCGCCGAGACGCTCGCCGTCGTCGGGTCGCTCGAGCCCCACGTCACGATGCGTCCGGTCAGCACGCCGCCGATCGAGTCCAACGTGGCGGCTGTCAGTTGCGCGGTGGCGTTGACGACGAGCGTGTCCTGCGCCGGCTGAACCACGACCGTGCTCACCGGAACGAGCGACACCGTGATCGTGCTCGCGCCACTCTTGGTTTCGCTCGTTGCCGTGATCGTCGCGATGCCCGGCGCTACCGCGGTGACCAACCCGGTCGACGACACCGTCGCCACGAGAGTGTTGTTCGAGCCCCACGAGACGGGGCGATCGTTCACGACGGTGCCCACGCTGTCCTTGACCGTCGCTGCCAGCGAAACCGTCTGCGTGACGAGCAGTGCCTTGCTTGGCGGCGTCACCGTCACGCTGCCGACGGGAATCTTCGTGACCGTCATCAAAGACGTTCCGCTCTTGCCCTCGCTCGTCGCGGTGATCGTTGCCGTTCCCAGCGCGACGCCGGTCACGAGACCGTTCACATTCACGGTGGCGACCGTTGGGTCGCTCGAGCCCCACGTCACGACGCGACCCGTCAGGACGCCGCCGACCGAGTCCTCGGTGACGGCCGACAACTGCGTCGTGCCGGTGATGCGAATGCCGGCGCTCGCCGGCTGAACGACGACGATGCCGACCGGAACGGGCGACACGGTGATCGTACTCGTGCCGCTCCTCGTCTCGCTCGTCGCCGTGATCGTCGCCGCGCCCGGCGCCACGGCGTTGACCACACCGGCCGCCGAGACTGTGGCGACGGCGGTGTTGCTCGAGCCCCACGTCACCACACGATCGGTGACAACGTTACCGGCGGTGTCTCTGACTGTGGCCGCGAGGGTAAAGGTCTGCGTGACGAGCATTGCTTTGCTCGGCGGCGCAACCGTCACGGCTGCCGACGGGGATCTTGGTCACCGTGATCGTCGAGGTGCCGCTCTTGCCTTCGCTCGTCGCCGTGATCGTCGCCGTTCCCGCTGCCACGCCGGTCACGAGGCCGGTGGAGTTCACCGTCGCCACGGTCGGGTCGCTCGAGCCCCACGTCACGACGCGGCCCGTCAGCACGCCGCCGATCGAATCCGCCGTCGTCGCCGCCAACTGTGTCGTGGCCGTGACGCGAATGGCAGCGGTCGGAGGCGTAACGGCAACAGTGCTCACCGGAACGAGCGACACAGTGATCGTGCTCGTGCCGCTCTTCGTTTCGCTCGTCGCCGTGATCGTCGCGGTGCCCGGCGCAACCGCCGTGACCAACCCCGTCGACGACACCGTGGCGACGGCGGTGTTGCTCGAGCCCCACGTGACGATTCGATCGGTCACGACGGTGCCGACGCTGTCAGTGACCGTGGCCACGAGCGCGGCGCTCTGTGTGACGAGCATCGCTTTGCTCGGCGGCGCCACCGTCACGCTGCCGACCGGAATCTTCGAGACCGTGATCGTCGACGTTCCGCTCTTGCCCTCGCTGGTGGCGGTGATCGTCGCCTGACCCAGCGCCGCGCCGGTCACCAGGCCGTTCGCGTTCACGGTCGCGATCGTCGGGTCGCTCGAGCCCCACGTCACCACGCGACCCGTCAACACGCCGCCGGCCGAGTCTTTCGTGACGGCCGTCAACTGCGCGGTGCCCGTGATGCGGATGCCGGAACTTGGCGGCGAAACCACGACCGTGCTCACCGGAACGAGCGACACGGTGATCGTGCTCGTGCCGCTCTTCGTCTCGCTCGTCGCCGTGATCGTCGCCGTGCCCGGCGCGACCGCGGTCACGACGCCGGCCGGCGACACCGTCGCGACGGCGGTGTTGCTCGAGCCCCACGTGACGACACGATCAGTCACCACGTTGCCGACGGTGTCCCTGACGGTGGCCGTGAGGCCGAAGGTCTGCGTCACGAGCATCGCTTTGGCCGGCGGCGCCACAGTCACGCTGCCGACGGGAATCTTCGTCACCGTGATCGCCGACGCCCCGCTCTTGCCTTCGCTCGTTGCCGTGATCGTCGCCGTGCCGGCCGCGACGCCCGTCACGAGACCGGTCGAGTTCACGGTCGCGACTGTTGGGTCGCTCGAGCCCCATGTTACGACGCGCCCCGTCAGCACGCCGCCGATCGAATCCCTCGTCGTAGCGGCCAGCTGCGTCGTGGCCGTGACGCGGATGCCGGCGCTCGGGGGTGTGACGGCAACAGTGCTCACCGGAACGAGCGACACGGTGATCGTACTCGTGCCGCCCTTCGTCTCGCTGGTGGCGGTGATGGTGGCCGTTCCAGGGGCGACCGCCGTCACCACGCCGGCCGACGTCACCGTCGCGACGGCAGTGTTGCTCGACCCCCACGTGACGACACGATCGGTCACGACGGTTCCGAGGCTGTCCCTCACCGTCGGCGTCAGCGCGACGGTCTGCGTGACGAGCAGCGCCTTGCTCGGTGGTGCCAGAGTCACGCTGCCGACGGGAACCTTCGCCACAAGGACCGTCGACGTGCCGATCTTCCCTTCGCTCGTCGCCGTGATCGTCGCCGTGCCCAGTTTGAGCGCGGTGACGAGGCCCGTCGACGAGACGCTCGCCGTCGTCGGATCGCTCGAGCCCCACGTAACCACGCGACCCGTCAACACGCCGCCGATCGAGTCTTCGGTCACGGCGGCGAACTGCCGCGAGGTGCCGATGGTGAGGCTGTCATGCCCGGGCTGAACGACGACGATGCCGACCGGCACCGGCGACACGGTGATCGTACTCGTGCCGCTCTTCGTCTCGCTCGTCGCCGTGATGATGGCCGTGCCCGGGGCGACAGCGGTCACCACGCCGAGGGCCGACACCGTCGCGACTGGCGTGTTGTTCGAGCTCCACGAAACGGGGCGATCGATCACGACGTTGCCGACGCTGTCCTTCACGGTCGGCGTGAGGGCAAAGGTCTGCGTGACGAGCATCGCCTTGGTCGGCGGCGCCACCGTCACGCTGGCGACGGGAATCTTCGTCACGGTGACCAACGAAGTCCCGCTCTTGTTTTCGCTCGTCGCCGTGATCGTCGCCGTGCCGATCTTGAGTGCGGTGATCAACCCGGATGACGAAACGCTCACCGTCGTCGGGTCGCTCGAGCTCCACGCCACGGTGCGTCCGGTCAATGCTCCGCCGATCGAGTCCTTGACGACGGCCGTCAGTTGCGCCGTCGCCGTGAGCGTGATGGTCGCCGGACTTGGCTGAACGACGACGGAGCTGACGGGAACGAGTGCGACGGTGATCGTGCTCGTGCCGCTCTTCGTCTCGCTGGTCGCCGTGATGTCGGCGGTGCCCGGCGCGACGGCGGTCACCACACCTGTCGTCGACACCGTGGCGACGGCCGTGTTGCTCGAGCCCCACGTCACGACGCGATCGGTCACCACGCTGCCGACGCTGTCCTTGACCGTCGCCGTGAGGGCAAGAGTTTGCGTGACCAACATGCTCTTGGTCGGAGGCGATACAGCCACGGTGCCGACGGGGATTTTCGTTACCGTGACCGTCGACGTGCCGATCTTGCCCTCGATCGTGGCGGTGATCGTCGCCGTTCCCGGAGCCACGCCCGTGACGACACCAGCGGATGTCACGGTCGCCACCGCCGGGCTGTTCGACGTCCACGTAATGACGCGATCGGTGACGATCGTGCCGTTCGTGTCTTTGACCGTCGGCGTCAGCGTCAACGTCGCGGTGACGCGAATGCCCGGCGTCGGCGGCGAGAGCACAACGCTGGCCACCGGCACGGGAGTCACCGTCATCAAGGTGGTTCCCGACTTGCCTTCGCTCGTCGCCGTGATCACGACGGTTCCCGGTGTCACGCCGGTCACGAGGCCGGTCGACGACACGGTCGCGATGGCGGCGGTGCTCGACGACCACGTGACCACGCGATCGGTCACCACGTTGCCGCTCACATCGAGCACCGTCGCATTCAACTGGATGGTCGATCTGGCGACGATCGACGATCCCTGGGGCAGGATGCTGACCGATCCCACCGCGACGTTGGAGATCGTCAGCTCCGCGGACCCGCTCTTTCCCTCGCTCGTCGCCGTGATCGTCGCGCTGCCCGCCGCGACCGCCGTGACAACGCCTTGCGCCGAAACGGTCGCGACGGCGGTGTTCGACGTCGACCATGCAACCGCCGGTCCGGTCACCACGTTGCCGGAGGCGTCCTTCAGTGTCGCGGCGAGCTGAGTCGCTTGACCGACCGACATCGAGAGGGGCGCCGGTGTTATCGTCACCGTGGCGACGGCCGCCTGGCCGACGTTGACCGTCGCGATGCCGGTCTTTCCCTCAGACGTCGCCGTGATCGTGGCCGAGCCCTGGCCGACCGCGATCATCAAACCGCCGGCGTCCACCGTCGCGACGCTCGCGTTGCTCGTGCTCCATGCGATGGCGCGATCGCTGAGCGCATTCTGCGCGGCGTCGTAGGCGATCGCCGTGAACTGTGCCTGACCGTTGGGCGCCACGTCGACGCGCGGCGGCGAGACGACGACGCTCGCAACGGGCGCTCTTTGCACCGTGATCGTCGCGATGCCCGACTTTCCGTTCACGTTCGCCGAAACCTCCGTCGATCCGATCGCCATGCCCGTCACGACGCCCGCGCCGGAGATCGAAGCGATCGTCGGATTCTGAACGGACCAGAAGACGCCCGTTCCCGGTGATCGGCTTTCCTGACGCGTCGTGCACGACCGCCTGCAGCGGTATCTGCGATCCGACCGCCACCGTTGTCGTCGGCGGTGTGACCGAGACCGAGGCGACGTCGCTCGTCGGAATCACTTCAGTCGTCAAAGCGCACGCGGCGATCGTGACCAACCCAGCCCACGACGCGGCCCGCCGAGCCGCGGGCGTCAGAAAACGCTGATGCCAACGGACCGGCCGGGGCGCCGTCATTCTAAGGTGTGACCGTGATGACGGCCTTGACGGCCGAGGCCACCCCGTCGAACACGGCGGTCGCCGTGATCTGCACGAGCTGTACGACGAGTACGCTTTTCGCGGTCACGACACCGGTAGCGGGATCCACTGTCGCCACGGCCGTGTTGCTCGACGTCCATTGGATCGTGCGGCCCGGCACGACCGCGCTGCACGCCCCAGGGCCGTTGCATGTCGCGGTGAGTTGCACGGTCTGACCGGACGACCCGCTGAGGGTCTTTACCGCCGGAGTGATCGCTATCGACGTAACGGCGGTGACCACGTTCACCGTCGCCGTATCGGCCTTCGTCTCCGCGGTGGCGATGATCAGCGCTTGGCCTTGTTTCTTTCCCGCAGACGGTCACAGTTGGTCCGGAGTTTGGCGTGATGGTGGCGAACCCTCCGGCCACGGCTACCCACGCGATGGTTCGGTCTGTCACCACCGTCCCCTTCACGTCTCTGACGGTGGCGGTGAGTTGAGTCGAGCCGGCGGGTGTGTTCGCCGTATTCACCGAGTCTGCCCCAGTCACGACGACGACGCTTCCCACGGGCGCCTTGGTGGAGACCATCGTCACCGAGGCGGTCTTGCCTTCACTCGTCGCCGTGATGGTCGTCGAGCCGGCGGCGACGCCTGAAACGAGGCCGGCCGCGTCGACGGTCGCGATCGCGGTGTTGTTCGAGTGCCAGGCCACCGCGCGGCCGTTCAGCACTCCGCCCGCCGAGTCTTTCGTGACCGCGGTGAGCTGTGCCGTGTAGCCGATGAACACCGTGTCCGGGCTTGCCGGCTGAATGGTGACGCTGGCGACCGGCACCGGGAGCACATTCACGGACGTCGTCCCCGACTTGCCTTCGCTCGTCGCGGTGATCGTCACCGATCCGGAACCGACACCCGTGACGACGCCGGACGCCGACACGGTGGCCACCGTCGCGCTGCTCGTCGACCACGTCACGACGCGATCGGTGACGACGACGCCGTTGACGTCGCGCACCGTTGCGCTGAGCTGCACGCTCGTGCCTTGCATGATCGTCGGGCTTTGCGGCTGCACGACGACCGATCCGACCGCGACGTTCGAGATCGTCACCGCGGCCGTGCCGCTCTTGCCTTCGCTCGTCGCCGTGATCGTCGTCGTGCCCGCCGCGACCCCCGTCACCATACCCGATGCGGATACCGTCGCGACGCCGGCGTTCGAGCTCGACCAAGTCACGGTGCGCCCGTTCAGCACGTTGCCGGACGCGTCCTTCAGCGCCGCCGTGAGTTGCGTCGTCTGCCCGACCGACATCGACAGCGGCGTTGGCGTCACCGTCACCGTGGCGACCGCCGCTTGCGAGACGCTGACGGTCGCCACGCCGCTCTTTCCTTCCGACGTGGCGGTGATGGTCGCCGAGCCTTGGCCGACCGCCGTCATGTTTCCGTTCGCGTCCACGGCGGCGACCGCCCCGTTGCTCGTGCTCCACGTGATCGTGCGGCCGCTGAGAGGATTCTGCGCGCCGTCATAGGCCACGGCCGTGAACTGCGCCCGACCGCCGGGTGACGCGTCGACGTGCGGCGGCGTGACCACGACGCTTGCCACTGGCGTCTTCTCGACGGTGATGGTCGCAATGCCCGACTTCCCGTTCGCGCTCGCAGCGACCTGCGTCGACCCGAGCCCAACGCCGGTCACGACGCCCGCGCTGGAGACTGTCGCGACGTTCGGGTCCTGGACGGACCAGAAGACTTCCGTCGCGGTGACCGTCTTGCCGCTGGGATCCTGGACGAGCGCTTGAAGCGGGATCTGCGCGCCGATCGACACCGTTGTCGTCGGCGGCGTGATCGAAATCGACGCCACGGTGCCCGTGGTCACATCGGCGGCGCCGCCGGCGCACGCGGCCGCCGTCGAAACCGCGATCCACGCCGCTACGCGCCGCGCTCGCTTCCAGGGCATCAGAGAACGCTCATGCCTTGCCACGATCGTCACGTGCCGGGCGGCGGTTCGACGTACACCGGTCGCGGGCGATTCGTCCGGGAACCATCGCCCAACTGGCCGTCGACGTTGTAGCCCCAGCAAAACGCGTCGCCAGAAGTCGTCGTGGCGCAGGTGTGCGAGCCGAACGCGCGGATCGCCGCGAACGAGTGGTCTCCCACGACGCGGACTGGCTCCGCCGAGTCCTGCGTTCCGCCGCCATCGCCCAGCTGGCCGTAATTGTCGCGGCCCCAGCAGAACGCCTCGCCGTCGCTCGTGAGCGCGCACGTGTGCAGCGCGCCGGTCGCGATGGCGACGAATCGAAGCGACGTCTTCACGGCCGTGGGAACTTCGCGGCTCGAGCGAGTTCCGTCCCCCAATTGGCCGCCGTAGTTGTTTCCCCAGCAGTACGCCTCGCCGTGCGGCGTGATGCCGCAGGCGTGCGTCGCTCCCGCCGAGATCGACCGGAACGTCAGCCCGCCGGCTACGAGAACCGGCGCGCGACGATCGGTGATCGATCCGTCGCCCAGCTGGCCGTTGGCATTCTCGCCCCAACAAAAGGCGCGGCCGCCGTCGAGCGCGCAGGTGAAATTCCAGCCGAGCGAGAGCGCGGTATAGCGATGATCGCCGGCCACGAGCGCCGGCGTGCTGAGCTCAGTCGTCATCGTCTCCGTGCCGGTTTGCCCGTGCGAATTCGAACCCCAGCACAGCGCCTCGCCCTGACTGTCGAGTGCGCAGCTGTGCGCCGCGCCGACGTCGACCGTGGTGAACATTCGCGCATCGGCGACCCGCATCGGCGCTTGGTGCGCCATCGTAGACCGGTCGCCAAGCTGCCCGCGATCGTTCTCGCCCCAGCACCAGGCCGCTCCGCCGCGCGCGATAGCGCAGTTGTGCGACAGCCCTGCCGCGATGGCGATGAACCGGACGTCTCCGGCGACTGCCAGCGGCGTGGCGACGGAGTTCGCGCCGCCCGCGCCGAGTTGCCCGCGATCGTTCCCGCCCCAACAGTACGCTCGCCCTTCGGCGTTGAGCATGCACGAATGCAGACCGCCGGCGGCGACGGTCACGCGTGACGCGATCGGGGCCGGAATTGGCGCGACCGGAAGGGGCGCCGGAGTCGGCTTTTCGGGAGCGGGCTTCTCAGCCGCCCTCTCGGGCGTCGCGGACCTGATGGAAGAATTGCTCTGAGTCTTCGGGTCTTTCTTCGAGTCGGTCTTTGAATCCGCCTTCGCCGCCGCATCGCGAGCCGGAACGTCCTCGCTCGCCTTGTCGGCCTTGCCGGCGTCGGTCTTCGACGCCGCGATGGACTGCTGGGTGACCGGGAGACGCGTCGGCGGCGGCGACTTTCGCGATTCGGGCAGGTCCGGCGGCTGCTGCGCCGACGACGCGACGCTCGCCGCGGGACCGACCTGCCGAGCCGTGGCCGTTGGTGTCGGCCCCGGGTTTGGCGCGCTGGGTTGCGTAGCCGGCAGCGTCTTCCCCGCCGTGTCGTTCACGACGAATCCGCCGGAGACGAGAACCGGGGCGTGGTGCGCGTCATTCGACCGCCCCTGCAAGTTTGCCGCGACCACCACGAGCGTGATCGCTGCCGCGACGCCGCCCAGCGCCAGGACGAACTTCCGGCTCGTCCCGGAGGACGGCTCTTCGTCTTGCGCCTCGAGCTCCGCGGCCAGCGACGAGAAGTCGGTCGCGCCGATGAACGACGGCTCGTGCGCGCCGCGCGACGGCGGCATCGACGCAGGACCCAGCTCGACGAAGGGAACGTTCGCGCGCGGCGGCGCGACGTGCAGCGACGCTGCCGGCCGCTCGGCCTGAGTGCTCGGCGGGAGCGGCACGGGCACGCGCGGGGCGAGCGGCTCGGCGGGCACCGGCAAATCAGCGTGAGGCACGCCGCTGACGGGGCGGGCGAATCGCACAGTATCCGCGCTCAGCGGCGGCCGCCGCGTCGTGCGACGCGGAATTATCGCGCCGTCCAGCGCCTCGATCATCTCCGCCGCGCTCTGCCAACGCATCGCCGGATTCTTTTCGATGGCGACGGAAATCGCGTCGCCGAGTGAATCCGGCACGTCGTCGCGCAAGTCGCGGACGTCGGGCAGCTGCTCGTAACGCTGGCGGTAGAGGATCGCATACAGGCTTTCGCCCTCCCACGGACGATGACCTGACAGCATTTCCCACGCGACGAGGCCCAGGCTGTAGATGTCGCCGCGCGCGTCGAGTGACGCGCCCTCGATCTGTTCCGGCGGCATGTACGCGGGCGTTCCTATCGCCACGCCGGCCATGGTGAGCTGTGAATCGTTGGTCATCGAGCGCGCGAGCCCGAAGTCCGCCAACAGCGGCCGGTCCTCGGGGTCGACGAAGACGTTCTCCGGCTTCACGTCGCGGTGAACGATCCCCATCGCGTGCGCGGCCCCGAGCGCGCGCGCGATGTCGCGAGTGAAACGCTCGGCGCGCTCCGGGTCGAGCCGCCCGGCTTCGCGAATCAGCTCTTTGAGAGTTCGCCCTGGCACGTGCGCCATCACGATCGCCAGTCCGGCGTCGCCCAGCTCCAACACGTCGCGCACGCGTACGATGTTCGGATGCACGAGCCGCGCGAGGAATCGCGCTTCGCGCGCGAAGCGCCCCATGGCCTCGTCGTCCCCGAGGTACTTGGAGCGAATGAGCTTGATCGCGACTTCGGCGTCGCTGGCGCGTTCGCGCGCGAGGTATACGACCGACGTGCCGCCGTGGCCGATCTCCCGAATGATCTCGTACGACGGCTCGAGAGCCGACAGTCCCGGAGAGACGCGCTCGGAAGTCATCGATCGCGATACGAGAGAACGGCTCCGACGTCCATGCGGATCGGCGTTACCGCGATCTGAAGCGGAGGACGACTTCGCCGAGCTCGACGCGGTCGCCGTCGGCGAGCGGCCGTTCGATCGAGCTGTCCGGCAGACGCTCGTCGTTCACGACGACGGGATTCGTCCGCGACAGGTTCGTCACCGCCCAGCGGCCATTCGAGTACGCGAATTTCGCGTGTCGGCGGCTCACGGTGTCCGAATGGAGCGCGACGGTCTGCGGCGTCCGGCCGGGCTCGCGGCCAAGGATCAGCTCGGCCGGCTCGCCGGGCGATCGCACGAATCTGATCTCGCGATGCTTCGGCTCGCCCGACAGGACCTCGAGGCGCCCGGGGAGAATCTGGATCGGTTCTTCGCCCGGGCGGAGAAACCGGACCGTTTCCGAGTTCGCGCCGCGCACGGTCGGTTCGTCGAGGTCAACGAGACGCGTGTCGTCGAACACCGTCCGTTCGCCCGACGCCGGAATCCCGTTCGACCGAGGCGTCCGCGATGAGCTCGCTGAGAACACCGGCGACCGCGAGATCATGGGCGGCCCGATCACCGGTTCGACGCCATTGACCGGTCGTGCAATCACGAACAACGGCGGGACCTCACGCACGCGATCTGCCCGGCTTTGCGACCAGGCGCGCGCGAGGACTATCCCTCCGGCTGCGAGCGCGGATACGAGCAGGCCGACGACGATTGCACCGAACATGACTTCCGACTGCTCCGGAGAAAAAACGGCGACGCCAACCATAGTGAAATACACATCCGCCAAGGCTGCGTCCACCCTCAAACGCGAACTCATCGGTCGCAGAACTCGTGCCTTGTAACAACGTGATACACCGCACATTGCGACGCCTGAGCCAGGGGCCGAACTGGTAGGTTTAGGCATCGGTCACCGGCACCTGTGGTGCCGCCGGACGAACCGCGCTATACTCGGCGGCGATCCTCAATCGGAGTCGCCATGTCCGTGTCGCGTCGTTCGTTCGTCGCCAGTCTCGGGGCAGGGACCGCCGGTCTGCTCACGGCACCGCTCATTCGGTGGCAGGGCCACGAAGCGCTCCTCGCTCAAGGCCAGCCCGAACGACGCGCCGACCGGTTGCTTGCATCGGCCCCCGGAATGATCCGGATCGACAGCAACGAGAACCCGAACGGCCCCGGACGCCGCGCGCTCGAAGCCGTATCGAACGCGTTCGGTCACGCCAACCGGTACCCCGTGAAAGAGGAGGACGACGTCTTCGCGATGATCGCCAAAGCGCGCGGCGTATCGCCTTCGAACATCATCCTGGGCTGCGGATCGGGAGAGTTGCTGCGCGCCGCCGTCCTGGCGTTCACGGCCACCGACCGAGCCCTCGTCGCTCCCGAGCCGACCTTCGAGGCGCCGGCGAATTTCGCGCGGTTCCTCAAGCACCCGGTTGCCGCGCCGCCGGTGGACTCGAAGCTCAGACTCGACCTCGATGCGATCGTCGCCGCGTCGCGCGGCGCGGGGCTCGTGTACTTCTGCAACCCGAACAACCCGACCGCCAGCGTTCACGGAGGCGACGACGTCGCGTCGTTCGTCGAAGCGGTGAACCGCGCTTCGCCCGACACCGTCATCCTCATCGACGAGGCGTATCACGAGTACGTCGCCGACAAGTCGTACCGCACGGCGATCCCCATCGCGCTCGCCAATCCGCGCGTTGTCGTGACGAGAACGTTCTCGAAGGTCTTCGGCATGGCAGGGCTGCGCGCTGGATACGCGATCGGCCAGCCGGACACCCTCAAGCGCATGGGGAGCTGGCTGCTCGGCTCGAACGTGAATCAATTCGCGCTCGCCGCGGTGGCCGCGACGGTCGGCGACGGCGCGCACGTGGCCGCGGAGCAGCGGCGCAACGAAGAGGCGCGCGCATTCACGCGCTCGTTCTTCCAGAACGCCGGCTACAACGTCCCGGCCGCCGACGCGAACTTCATGATGGTGGACATCCGCCGCGACGCGCACGCGTTCAAGCTCGAGTGCGTGAAGCACAAGGTGGCGATCGGCCGCGCGTTCCCGTCGCTCGGGAACTATGCCCGCATTTCGGTCGGCACGATGCCGCAGATGAAGAAGGCGGTCGAAGTGTTCCGCACCGTGCTGGCGACGCCCGTCGCCGCGTCGCAGTAGGCGGGCCTGAATCGGCTCGGCGCGAAACGCGCCGCGCCGATTAGCGGGACCGCATAGCGAGCGCTACGACGAGCCCCGCGATCACGACGACAGCGCCCGCGACGAAATACCACGGCGTGCGGCTGGCCTTCGCTTGCACAACGACCGGCGTCGCCGTCGGAGTGGGTGCTGGAACCGGCGTCCGCGAGATCACCGCTCGGCGGCTTCGCGCTTCGACCCCTCTCAACGCCTGAACGAACGCCGCCGCCGTGGCGTATCGCTCGTCGGGCGCCTTGGCCATCGACCGGTTCAATACCTCGTCGAGCTTCTGCGGCGCGGTCGACCGAAGGGTTCGCACCGACGGCACGGGCGTCGCCATGTGCGCGGCGATCACGGCGGCGGCGGTCTTCCCGGTGAATGGCGGCGAGCCGGCGACCATCTCGTAGAGCACGCAGCCCAACGCGTACGTGTCGGCCCGGCCGTCCACGTCCTGCTCACCGGCCGCCTGCTCGGGGCTCATGTAACCCGGTGTACCGACCGACATGCCCATCGCGGTGAGCCGTTCGCCTTCGCCGGCGCGCGCGAGCGCGCGCGCGATTCCGAAGTCGGAGATGATCGCGTGGTTGTCGGCGAGAAGAATGTTTTCCGGCTTGATGTCGCGGTGGACGATGCCCTGGCGATGCGCGTAGTCGAGCGCTTCGGCGACCTCGATCGCCACGTTCAATGCGTCCGGCAACGAGAGCGTCTGTTCGCGAACCATTCGCGCCCGCAGCGACTCGGCCGTGATGTATGGCATGATGTAGTAGAGCAGTCCGTCGCGTTCGCCGGCCGAAAGAATCGGCACGATGTTCGGGTGCGTGAGCCCGGCGAGCAGCCTGATCTCGCGGCGAAAGCGTTCGACGCTCAGTCCCGCGGCCAGCGCCGGCGGCAGCGTCTTGATGACGACTGTCCGGCCGAGCGTCGTGTCCGTCGCAACGAACACGCGCGCCATGGCCCCACCGGTGAGCTCGCGCTCGAGACGATAGGCATCACCCAGCGCGATTTGGAGGCGTTCGCGGAGATCCATTCAGGCGGGAAAAACAGGTCCCACGAAGCTAAGCCCCGGTCGGCGCACGGGATAGGGTCTTGTCCCCTAGCACGGATCCCTGCTGATTCGTGCGCGGTCACAACCAGGAGGACCTCCATGCCCACCTTGCCAGGCGTCGACTTCATCACGACGACCTCGAATGCGGTCGACGGATACGAAGTCACGCAGACCTTCGGCGTCGTTCGCGGAATCGTCGTGCGTTCGCGGTCGGTACTCGGCCGACTCGGTGTGAAGTTCCAAACGTTTTTCGGCGGCGACATCACGCTGCTGGCCGAATTGTGCGAGCGCGCTCGCGCCGACGCGTTCGCGGCGGCGACCTCGCACTGCGTGGCGATGGGTGGAAATGCGATGCTCGCCGTCCGTTACGATGCGACGGAGATCATGGACGGAGTGACGGAGGTGCTCTGCTACGGCACGGCGGTACGACTCGCGCCCCGACTGCGTCCGCGCGATTCCGCGACGTGACGCGCACAGGTCGCCTCGTCCCGTGACGGGGACGAGACGTTGCAGGTCTGGCGGCTCGGGTGCGGTCGCCGTAGCGTCTTGCGCATGAGGGCTCTCCCGGTCATCGCATCCGCTCTGCTGTGCGGATGCGCCTCTCATGGAACGACGACGGTCCCCGAGCCAGCTCGCGGGCCGGCGCGGGATAGTCTGTTCAGCTTCGACCAATCGCGATCAGACACCGTCGCCGCTCGGGGCTTCGTCGCCGGGACTCTAGCGTTACTGGCCGAGAACGTCTTGTACCTGCGAGCCGGCGCGCCGGTCGCATCCGGACTTGCGGCGACGCGCACGCTGCTCGGCGCGGGGGGCGATCCGCCTACGACGCGAGCGTTCTGGCAGCCGCTGGGCGGCGGAGTGTCCGGAGATCTTCGCGCGGCGTACACGTTCGGCGTCGCGGTGCGAGCCGCCGCGTCGGCTCCTCCGCAGTTCGGTCGCTACATCGCGTTCTGGGAGCGGCAACGGAATGGTCCGTGGCGTATCACGGCGTACACGGAGGTGAACGGGCCCGTGTCGTCCATGCCGCGCGAGCCGGCCGCGCGAAACAGCGACGGAGACGTCGCGCCGAGTGATGCGCGGCCGGCCGCTTCCGCCGCGGTCGCCGAAGAACGGTCGCGCGTTCGCGCCGCGGACAGTTCGTTCTCCGACCTGTCGTACCGCATGGGCGTGGCCTACGCGTTCGCCAACACTGTCGCTCCCGACGGCGTTGTATTCGGCGATCCGCAGCTCGTGATCGGCGCACACGCGATCGAGGAATACCTCAGCGCGCGCGCCGGACAATCCTCGCTAGTGTGGCAGCCGGTTTTCGCGTGGGTCGCCGCCTCGAGAGACCTCGGGTTCACCATCGGCGAATCCACGTCCACCGGACTCGGCGCCTCGGGTGCCGCGGTTCAGCGAATCGGGAAGTACCTCACCGTGTGGAAACGGCAGAGCGACGGCACGTGGAAGTTCGTCGTCGACGGCGGAAACCCCGGCCCGCCGCGCGGAGACGAGCGCTAGGAAACCGCACGCAGTCGTCGCATCTGCCGCGCTAGCCTCCAGCGCGCAAAGCCTCCAATGGATCAACCAGCAGCGCGCGCCTCGCCGGAATGATCGACGCACCGATCGCGACGACGGCCAGCAGTCGATT
>CAVWQI010000005.1:0-542546 GCA_963757185.1 uncultured Gemmatimonadaceae bacterium | reverse complement strand
GCGATCGGCATCGCGCTCGGCCTTGTCGCTCCGCCGGCGTTGCTCGAGCGGATGCGCCGGTTGCGCCAGGAGCGGATCGTCCGCTCGATTCCGGATACGCTGGACCTGCTGCTGGTCTGCGTCGAGGCGGGAGTCAGTCTGGACGCCGCGCTGCTGCGCGTGGGCCGGGAGATGGTGCTGCTGCACCCGGAGCTGGCGAACGAGCTGTTGACGATGAACCGGCGGATGAACGCGGGCATGCGGCGCGAAGAGGCGCTGCACGGTCTGTTCGAGCGGACCGGTGTCGACGAGCTGCGGTCGCTGGGCTCGAACATGATTCAGAGCGAGCGTTGGGGAACGTCGATCGCCAAGGTGCTGCGCGTCTACTCGGAGTCGCTGCGGCGCAAGCGCCGCCAGGCGGCCGAGAAGAAGGCGGCGGTGGCGGCGACGAAGATGGTGTTCCCGTTGGCGTTGTTCATTCTTCCCGCGTTGTTCGCGGTCATCGGAGGCCCGGCGGTCATCGCGATCGGCCCGGTCTTCGCGGCGATGGGCCAGTAAGATCGGGGGCGATCATGCAAAGGCTCGAAATCAAGTTGTCGAATCGGAAGGGATTCACGCTCATTCTGTCGGCACTAATGCTCGTCGTGTTCATTGGGGCCGCGGCGATGGCCGTCGACGTCGGGCACATCCAAATGCGACGCGCCGAAGTCCATTCGGCCGCCGACGCGGCGGCATTGGCGGGAATCGAGAAGTTCGCGGCCACTGATGATCCGGCCGCGGCGCTGGCGGAAGCGCAGCTGTTCGCCGGGAAGTTCAAGGCGGACAACACGACGCTTTCGCTCGCTTCGGCAGACTTCAGCCTGGGCAACTGGGACGTGGTGGCGGGGTCGTTCACTGCCGGCGGTACGCCGACCAACGCCGCGCAGGCGACCATTCGCTACAGCGGCGCGCTCACGTTTGCACCGGCGTTGTTCGGGCATATTTCGCAGCACGTTTCTTCGGCCAGGTCGGTCGCGATCGGCGTGCCCAGCAAGTCGGTGACGCAGTCGACTTGCGTAGCGCCCGTGGTGCTCTCGATGGACGACCTGAACGCGCAGCTTGGACTTCCGGCGGGCACTACCACGCTGACGCAGGCCGACATCAATCGGCTCATGAATGCCACCGCGGCGGATGCGATAACCCTCGACATTCCGAACGGCAGCCAGGTCAAGAATCTGCAAAGCGGTGAGTTCTATCAGGTGGAACTGCCTCCCGTCCTCACCGCCGGTGGCGTGACTCAAACCGGTCAAAACCCCAGCGCGGCCGACTTCAAGAATGCGTTCACCTGCAGCGGCGGCGAGCCGCCGGTCGGCGTTGGCGACTGGCTTGCCATCCTCAATGGACAGGATGCGAACCAGGCGAAACAGGGAATGAACAACACGAACGGGAATAACTATCCGGCCACGATCGAGGTCGCCCTCACCAGCGCTTACTCGAACACGGTCACTCCAGCTTGCGCGTCCAACGGCGCCATCAAGGGATGCCTCCAGGTGCTGTACCTGGGAGCGTTTACGGTCACGCAGGAGCCCGGCGTCGAAGGGCGTGACCGGCTATTTCACTGCGCTGGACCCCAAGGCTGGCGGCGTTACCGGAACAGGCAACGCGCCTGGCCCACTCGCCCTAGTCAAGACTCGCTTGGTGTTTTGATCGATCGCAGGACTCCGGCTCCCCGTTGCAGTCGAGGCGGACTCGCACTTCTCGGTGGTCGCTCCAGGAAGCCTCGTGACTGAACTCTCTGACTCGCAGGACCAAATCGTTTGTCCGTCGTGTGAGAGCCCCGCCGACCCGCATGCTGTCGTGTGCGGGGTCTGCGGAGCCGTGCTCGCGAGCGGCATCGAGAGCGAGCAGGCCACCGAGCTACTCCGAAAGCTTCGCGACGCGCTACAGGGGCGTTACGTCCTCGGCACGGCCATCGGTCTCGGTCGCGCCGGCATCACCATTCGCGGCCGCCGCCAGAGCGGATCCAACCGCGACGTAGCCATCAAGGTCGCGTGGGACGATCCGATCGCGCGGCGCGACCTCGTGCGCGAGGCCGACCTCTCCGCGCAGGTCGTGCATCCGAACGTGCTCCCGATGACCCGCCTCGACGTCGCGCCGCCGCTCGTCGCGGTGGAGATGCCGCTCGTCGAAGGCGGCACGCTCGGCGACCTGATCGACAGCGGGACTCAGGTGCCGTACCAGCGCGTCGTCGAGATCGTGCGCGGCATCGGCAAGGCGCTGGACGAAGCGCACGAGCATGGCATCGTCCACGGCGCGCTGCGGCCGGAAAAGATCCACCTCGACCGCGACGGCAACGCGATCATCTCCGGCTTCATGCTCGGACAGTTCCCGAGCGGAGACCGGGATGCGCCGCTCCCCAACTCGATCGGGTCGCCGGCGTACACGCCGTTCGAGCAGCGGCACAACCTGCAGACGATCGACGGGCGCGCCGACCAGTTCTCGCTCGCGGTCGTCGTGTATGAGCTGCTCTGCGGGCGCCGCACCTGGCGGCTCCCCGCCGACGGCGTCCTCGAGATCGACGCGATCGAGATCGTGCCGCACCGCGCCATCGCGCCGGCCGTTCCGCTCAGCGCCGGCGCGGCGATCAAGCGCGCGACGTGGAAGGACCCGAGCTACCGCTACGACAACATCAACGACTTCATCGCCGGGTTGACGGGCACCGCGCTCGAGGGCACTCCGTCGGAGCAGCTCGCGCGCGTGGACCACGGCGACATCAAGCGGCGTTCGGCGGTTTGGATTCTCGCGCCGCTCGCCGCGCTCATCATGCTCGCCGCGGGCATTCGCCCGGAAGTCCAGAAGACCGCGGTCCACTGGTGGCACGTCGCCTTCACGGACAACACCATGTTCCTCCCCGGCGGCAACATCTCGGGGCCGAGCGTGGATCCGAGCAGCCCGCCGACGATGCCGAGTCCGGATTTGAAGCAATCGAAGCGCGGGGACGGCAGCCAGGCGGCGCCGGGAAACACGCGCGTCGGCGTGGAAACGCAGCGACAGGGACCGGCCGCGGGACCGGATCGTACGTTCGATCCTTACCCGAAAGGTCCGCTCCCCAACGGCGAGGGCGATGTTGAGTCGAAGCGAATCGACGATCCAAAGTCGAGAGGGAGCGCGCGAGTTCAGGAAGGGCAACGGCAAGCCTGGCGCCGCGCGCACCAACGGCTCCGGGCGAGTCTCCATCGACGGCGGCGCGATCGGCTCGCCCTCGCGCGACAAGGGGGCGACGCTCGCGGGAGACGCGGTCGGATCGACTGCTGTCGGCTCGGGATTCGTGGCCGTTTCCACCAACGGCGGCGAGAACGTGTCCGTGTTCGTCGATGGAATTCTCCGCGGCAAGGCGCCTGTCGTTTTGAGAGCCGCCCCCGGCAAGCACGTCGTATCGGTGCGGGGAACCGGGAACCTCGCCTTCCAGTCGATGTCCGTGACGATCGCATCACGCGACACGGCGCGCGCCGTCTTCGCTCCGAGCGCGCGCGCGCCCCAAGAGTGATGCGGTCCCGGGCGCAAGCCGGCGTAGTGCTCGCCGCGGCGCTCGTCGCAGGCGCCCTCGTTACGGGCGCGGCCGAGGCGCAGCGCATCGCGCCGCTCCCCAAGCCCTGCCACGTCGACGGGACAGAGCTCCTGCACCTTCCGCAGCGAATCCCTGGTTCGCTCGCCGTGTCGATCTTCGCGTCCGATTCGACCGACGCCGACGGGGAGTTGGCGGGCGGAATGGCCGACGCGATCGCGACGCGTATCGGAAGCGCGATCCCGCGCATTCTCGTGATCGGCCGCCGAGCGCAGCGGCGCCTCGTCGTCGTGGACTCGCTCACCGCCCGCGCGATGGCCGACAGCCTCGGCGCCACCTACGTGCTGGCCGGTCGCGTGAGCGAAGGCATACGTGGCCGAACCGTGGGGTTCACGCTGTACAACGGCGTGACAGGCCGCGCGCTGATGTATCGCACGCTGCCGCACGACTCGGCGCACGTGATGCTCGTCGAGCAGAACGTGTCGTTGCAGGTCGCGTCGCAGATTCTCGGCAAGCTGAAACCGCAGGAGCAGCGCGCGCTCGACCGCGTGCCGGACGTCAATTCGAAAGCCTACGACCTGTACGTACGCGGCCAGGGCGCGCGCGACGTATGGAATTTCGGCCAAGCCGCCGACTACTTCCGCCAAGCGACGCGCCTCGCCCGGTCGTACGCGCCGGCCTACGCGGAGCTCGCGCTCGCCGACGCCGAGGTCCTTCACCGCGGTGTGAGTTCGACGCTCGCGACCGACGTTCTCTTCGAGCTGCGCAGCGCGGCCAGCCATGCGATCGCGCTCGACTCGACGTCGAGCGCGTCGTGGCGCGCCGAAGCACAGTCGCGGCTGGCGCAAGGGCGTCAGGCGGCCCTGTGGCGACGCGCGTACGATCGCGCTATCGCGGCCGACCCGCGCGACCCGGCGGCGTTCGAGGACTACGGGCTCGCGCTCATTCGCACCGGTGACCGCGACGCCGGCCGCTCGATGCTCGAGCGCGCGCTCGTCCTCGAGCCGGGGCGCGCTCAGCCGATCGCCGCACTGGCCAGCCTCGCCGTCGCCGACCACCGCGACGCCAGCGCCTGCACGCTGCTCAACGCCGCGATCGTCGGCGACGTGCTGTTCGCGCCGGCGTGGGCGCAGCGCGCCGTCGTGCGCGCGCGTCACGGCGATCTCCGCTTCGCGTGGGCCGACGCCGAGACCGCGACGCAGCTCGGCGCGAGTCACCTCGGCGAGAGCGCGGGCGCGATGGTGGACCTGATCGCCCGCGACACGTCGCGCGCCCGCGACCGGCTGAACATCGAGTGGACGCAGGTCAAATCGGCGGGCACGGTGGGAGTGATGGACGGAACGTCGATCGCCCGCGCCCTCCTCGCAGCAGGGCAGACGAACCGCGCACTGGACGTTCTCGAGCTGGCGATGCCGCGCGGATCGTGGCTGCTCGCGTCGCTTCGCGACCCCGCGTTCGACAGCATCCGCAACGACAAGCGATTCCGGGCCATTACGTCCGGGCAATGACCGATCTGCGGATCGGGAGAGACCGAGTCCGCCTCTACGGAATCGGACTCGCCCTGATCGGGCTGTCGCAACTGCGGTTCGTTTCCAGCGTCGGGCACTACTGGGATTGGGTCGACTTCTACGTCGCCGGCGCGACTGCGGGGACGCGCGCTTTGCTCGACCCCTCGGCGCACGCGGCGTGGGGAGTGGCGCACAAGATCCCGGTCACGGCGTTCGCGTACATGCCGGGGTTCGCGTGGGTGTTGGCGCCTGCCGCGCACCTTTCAATTCCGTGGGGGTTCGGGCTCAACGCGGTGGTGATGGCCGTGTTGGCTCTCGTCGCGGCGTTGCTGGCGGCGCGCGTTTACTCGGTCGACCGGGCGCAGGCGATTTACATGACGATCGGGTGGGCGCCAGTGACGGCGGCGATCGTTACGGGGCAGAACAGTCCGCTCGCGCTGGTTTTGTCGCTGGTCGCGATCGAGGGGCTGGCGCGGGATGACGCGGTTCGAGCTGGACTCGCGGTCGGGGCGCTTGCGTATAAGCCTACTTATGCGGTGGCGTTTGGGGTGCTGCTTCTTGCATATAGAAAGTGGAAAGCGGTTGGGGTGGTTGTTGCCTGTGGGGCGGTGTGGTACGTGGTGAGTGCGTATGCGGCGGGGGGAGACTGGATGTGGCCGCGGGCTTATTTGCAATCGCTCGCTGAGTACGTGGGGCCGGATTTCGCGTACAACCGGTACAAAGCCGTGAGTGTGCCGGGGGTTCTGATGCTGGCGGGGGTTTCGGCCGGCGTGGCGTTCGGGGTTGGGGTCGCGTTGCTCGTGGGGGCGTTCGTGTGGCTGCGAGTTCGTGGGGTTGGGGTGGTGGAGGCGGCGAGTCTTACGGGGGCGATCGCAGTCGCGACGAGTCCGCACGCGTGGCCGTACGATGCGGCGATTGCGTTGCCGGCTTTGTTCTGGGTGGCCTCAAACGGTGAGGAGCCGGGTCGGACTCGGGGGATCGTGTTGGCGTATGCGATTGCGCCGTTGTGGTTGGCTTCGCATGCGTTGGGGGTTGATCCGTTTGCGGTTGTGGTGATTGGTGGGACGGGGTGGCTACTTGCGGGTGGGGGTAGGAGAAAGGGCGAAAGGGCCTAGGGGCGAAACTGGCGAAAGGCGAAACTGGCGAAAGGCGAAACTGGCGAAAGGCGAAACTGGCGAAAGGCGAAACTGGCGAACGGCGAAACCGGCGAACGGCGAAACTGGCGAACGGCGAGAACTGGCGAAAGGCGAAACTGCCGAACGGCGAAACTGCCGAGGGCGCCAGCTTCCTAGTAGCGCAGGCGTCTGATCATTCTCAGGATTGTCACGCCACGATTCATGAGGCGATGGAATTGGCCCTTCGCGAGTTCGTCGATTTCATGCGAGAGCCTGATCCAACCAAGCGCTTCCTCACATGAGGAGCGAGCGTACCGGTAGAACCGCATTCGATCCGGTCCCGGTCCCCGGCCGAAGCCCTCCTTAAGGTTCGCATATACAGACCCGGCAGCACGAGTTGCTTGGTCCGTGTAGGACTTCGCTCGACCAGGCCCGTGGAAGCAACGGTGCACGTCGGCTGCGAAAGCTTCGGCCGCGTCGATTACGCGTAGCGGTCTTCTTGGCATGGGCCAGTATGCCCGCATCAAATGCGTCGCGTGCCACCATCGCATTGCAGTCGCGACCATTCCCCCCCTGACCCAGCGAAGTCTCGGAGTTCGGTAGTCTCGCCGTTCGCCCGTTTCGCCGTTCGCCCGTTTCGCCGTTCGCCCGTTTCGCCGTTCGCCAGTTTCGCCGTTCGCCAGTCTCGCCGTTCGCCAGTTCTCGCCGTTCGCCAGTTTCGCCGTTCGCCAGTTTCGCCGTTCGCCAGTTTCGCCGTTCGCCAGTCTCGCCGTTCGCCAGTCTCGCCGTTCGCCCGTTCTCGCCGCACGGCAGTCTCGCAGTCCCGCCTTTTCCCGCCATGTTTAATCATGCCGAAACCGATCATCCTCGCCGTCGACGACGACCCCGAGGTCCTCAACGCCGTCGACCGCGACCTGCGCGCGCATTTTCGTGCGGACTATCGGGTGATCAAGGTCGGCTCCGGCCGCCAGGCGGTCGACACGACCCTCCAGCTCAAGCAGCGCGGCTCTCCCATCGCGCTCTTCCTCGTCGACGAGCGGATGCCGGAGATGTCGGGGACGCAGTTTTTGGCCGAGGCGAAGAAGTTGTACCCGGACGCGCGGAAGGTCTTGCTCACGGCGTACGCAGACACCGAGACCGCGATCCTCGCCATTAACCGGATCGGGCTCGATCACTATTTGCTCAAGCCGTGGGAGCCGCCGACCGAGCGGTTGTATCCGGTGCTCGACGATCTGCTGGCGGATTGGCGGGCGAAGGTGCGGCCGCCGCAGGACGGGCTGCGCGTGGCGGGGACGGCGCTGTCGCCGTCGAGCTATGCGCTCAAGGATTTCCTCTCGGGGAACGGCGTGCCGTATCAGTGGGTCGATCTCGACGCCGATCCGGCGGCGCGCGCGATGGTCGAAGCCATGCCGGACGGCCTTCGGAAACTTCCCGTCGTGCTGTTCCCCGACGGGAACGCGATGGTGCAGCCCACGCCGCTCGAGGTAGCCGAGCGACTCGGCATGCAGACGCACGCGAAGTCGGGACAGTATGACTTCATCGTGATCGGCGGCGGGCCGGCGGGGCTGGCGGCGGCCGTGTATGCGGCGTCCGAGGGACTGCGCACGATTCTCATCGAGCGCTACGCGACCGGAGGGCAGGCGGGAACGAGCTCGCAGATCGAGAACTATCTCGGATTTCCGAGCGGCGTGAGCGGGGCGGATCTCGCGCGGCGGGCCACGACGCAGGCAAAGCGCTTCGGCGCCGAGGTGGTGACGGCGCAGGATGTGGCGTCGATCGAACGCCGCGATCCGTATCGCGTCGTGAAGTTGTCGGACGGGTCAGAGGTGCAGGCCAAGGCAGTGCTGATCTCGTCGGGGATGGAGGTTCGCCGGCTCGACGTGCCCGGCATCGAAGGGCTCGTCGGCACGGGCGTGTTCTACGGCGCCGCGCTGACCGAAGCGGCGACGTATCGCGACCGTGATGTCTTCGTCGTGGGCGGCGCGAACTCGGCGGGGCAGGGCGCGATGTTCTTCTCGCGCTACGCGCGGCAAGTCACGATGCTCGTGCGCGGCGAATCGCTCGCGTCGAGCATGTCGCAATATCTGATCGATCGCATCGCCGACACGAAAAACGTCGAGGTGCTCACGCGGTCCGTCATCACAAGCGTGCACGGCACGGGCAAGCTCGAGGGGATCACCATTTCCGATCTCGCCGCGGGCACATCGCGTGAGGCGACGGCCGACGCGCTCTTCATCTTCATCGGCACGTCGCCGCGCACGGAGATGGTGACCGGGCTCGTCGAGCGCGACGCGCAGGGGTTCATTCTCACCGGGCGAGATTTGATGGTGGATGGGCGTCCACCGGCGGGATGGCCACTCGCGCGAGATCCTTTTCTGTTCGAGACGAGCGTGCCCGGCGTTTTCGCCGCGGGCGACGCGCGCCGAGGATCGGGGAAGCGTGTGGCGGCGGCGGTGGGGGAGGGGTCGGCGACGGTGAGCATGGTCCACGAATACCTGGAGACGGTGTGATGCCGAAAACTCATCCGGCCACCCGAGACGAGATCATCGAGCTGCTGCTGGCGCATCGCACCCTTGGCGGCGCGCCGCGGCCGGAGCTCGAGTGGCTCGCCGACCACGGCACGCTCCGGGACTACGCGGTCGGCGACGTATTCGTAGAACCGACCACGATTCCGACGGAGATGATCATCATCTTCGAGGGCGATGGAGCGGTCTTCGTCGAGCGCTCGGGCGAGAAGAAGAAGTTCATGGAATGGCACGCGGGCGACGTGACCGGCATGCTCCCGTACTCGAGAATGAAACGCGCGCCCGGCGTCTCGAAGACGGAACACGCGCTCATCGGTCTCGTGCTTCACCGCGACTGCTTCCGCGAGCTGACCCGCGAGTGTCCGGTGGTGACTGAGATCTGCGTCCACATCATGCTCGACCGCGCGCGCCAGTTCTCGGCCACCGACTGGCAGATCGACAAGCTGGCTGCGCTCGGGCGCCTGTCGGCGGGACTCGCGCACGAGCTCAACAACCCGGCGTCGGCCATCGCGCGCGCGGCGCGTTCGCTCGTCGACACGCTCGCGCAGGCGGAGGCCGCCGCGCGCGAGCTGGGCTCGGCGCATTTGGGTGACCGCGAGATCGGGCTGATCGACACAATGCGAAGCGGCGGCGCGTTTCCGCGTGCGACAGGAATCTTTTCGGCGATCGAGCGCTCCGATCGCGAGGAAGAAGTTGTCGAGTGGCTCGAGGCCCACGGCGCCGATCCGGCCACGGCCCAGAGCCTCAGCGAGAACGGCGTCCCCGTTTTCGCCCTCGACGATCTCGCCAACGCCGTATCGGACGAGTCGCTCGACGCGGCGCTCCGGTCGGTGGCCGCCGGCGTCACGACGCGTCTGCTGGCCGAGGACATCGAGCGCGCCGCGACGCGAATTCACGATCTCGTGGGGGCGATCAAGCGCTTCACCTACATGGACAAGGCGTCGGTGCGCGAGCCGGCCAACATCACGCAGGGCATCTCCGACACGATCGCCGTGCTCGCGTCAAAGGCCAAATCGAAATCGGCGTCGGTTCGCATCGACATTCCGAGCGACCTCCCGACGGTCGGCGCGTACGGCGGCGAGTTGAACCAGGTGTGGTCGAACCTGATCGAGAACGCGTTGGACGCGCTCCCCGCTCAGGGAGGCGAGATCTCCGTCAGCGCGCGGCCGGAAGATTCGCGCGTCGTGGTACGCATCGCCGACAATGGATCGGGAATTCCCCCCGATGTCCTACCTAGCATCTTCGATCCGTTCTTTACGACGAAGCCGATGGGGCAGGGGACAGGGCTGGGCCTCGACATCAGCCGGCGGATCGTGACGTCGCATGAAGGGACGATCGAAGTCGAGTCACAGCCGGGTCGGACGGAATTCAGGGTAGCGTTGCCGGTATTGAAGAGCGGGAAAAGCTGACGAGCCTTTCGCCCTATGCGTGATTCCATTGCTGATCTTTCTCCCGACGAATTCCGTGTCGCCGGCAAGGCGCTGGTCGACCGCATCGCCGATTTTCTAGCGACGATCGGCGACCAACCGGTCGCGCCCGACACGACTCCGGCCGAGGTTCGCGCGAGGCTTGGCGCCGACGCGCCGGTTCCGCGTGTGGGTTCGCCGGCGGGCGACGTTCTCCAACACGCGGCCGACGTTCTTCTGTCGGGCTCCACGCTCAACGGGCATCCGCGGTTCTTCGGCTACATCACGTCGTCGGCGTCTCCAATCGGCGCGCTGGCCGACATGCTCGCGGCGTCGCTCAACGCGAACTGCGGCGCGTGGGCGCTCTCTCCCGTCGCGACAGAGATCGAGCGACAGACGGTTCGGTGGGTCGCGGAGCTGATCGGCTTCCCGACCGACTCGGGGGGCATCATGGTGAGCGGCGGCAACGTCGCGAACCTCGTGTGCTTCATCGCGGCGACGCGAGACCGGGCGCAGGCAGATCTGCGAAAGCACGGCGTGAACAGCGGCGGGCGGATGCTCGTGTACGCGTCGTCCGAAGTGCACACGTGGCTCGAGAAGACGGCAGACATTTGCGGGTTGGGACTCGACGCGGTGCGGCCGGTTCCGGTGGACGGAGCACTGGCCATGCGCACTGACGCCCTTCGCGAGCAGATCGCGCGGGACCGTCGCGATGGTTTTCGTCCGGCCATCGTCGTCGGAACTGCGGGGTCGGTCGGCACGGGGGCTATCGATCCGTTGCGCGAGCTGTCGGCGATCGCGAAGGAAAACGATCTCTGGTTCCACGTAGACGGCGCGTACGGCGCGCCGGCGGCGATGCTCCCCGACGCTCCGGACGAGCTGCGCGCGCTGGAGCTGGCCGACTCCGTCGCGGTCGATCCGCACAAATGGTTGTACGCGCCGCTCGAGGCGGGTTGCGCGTTGGTGCGGCGCCCGAGCGCGCTTCGCGACGCGTTCTCGTTTCGTCCTCCCTACTACACGTTCGGAGGCCAAACCGAGGATCCGCCGACGAACTTCTACGAGTGGGGGCTGCAGAACTCCCGCGGCTTCCGGGCCCTCAAGGTCTGGACGACGATCCAGCAGGTGGGCCGCGAGGGATATGAGCGGATGATCGCCGACGACATCGCTCTATCGCGCGAGATGCATCGGCTGGCGAGCGGAGAGCCGGAGCTGGAGGCGCTCACCCAGTCGTTGAGCATCAATACATTTCGTTACATCCCGGCCGGTCTCGATCGGAGCGCCGCGGGCGCGAAGGATTACCTCAACGACCTGAACACCGCTCTACTCGCCCGAGTTCAAGCGGAAGGTACGGCGTACCTATCCAACGCGGTGATCGACGGCAACTTCGCTCTGCGGGCGTGCATCGTGAACTTCAGGACGACGTCGGCCGACGTGAAGGCCACGATCGACGTGATCGTTCGGCTCGGGCGGGTGATCGACGCAGAGATGCGTCCGGCAGGCGTTCGGGACGACATCACCGGGGGGAGCAAGGTTCTCGGATAACGGCGCAACCGCAGTCGGGGGGTGTCGCGCGCCTTTCGAACATCGCCGCGGTTGGCTCGCGTGAACCGCGGAGATACGCGCTCGGCGAACGCTGATCAAACGCACCGCTAAACGGGAGCCATTGGGCCCGCAAGGAGTCCCGCTCTCGACGGCCTAATAGCGGGAGCCAAGGTTTCCGAACACATTGAAGGGCTTACACGTAGTACATTCGTGGAAGCCTCGAAAATCTTTGTGAAAACGATGATCGGATTGCGACAACTCTCCCGTCGCGCACCGCTGCCGGTTTGTGCCCTCGCGCTGTCGTCGCTGGCCATTTCCGCCTGTGCCAAAAAACAAGAGCGCGCTCAACGTCCCGTGGCGATGGTCTCCGTCGTCCCGGCGCGGCGCGCCACTGTCCCCTACATAATCGAATCGAACGGGATCGTGACGCCGGTTCAGACCGTCTCCGTCACGCCCCAGGTCGATGGAATCATCCAGTCGGTGGACTTCCAGGAAGGACAGGAAGTTCGGACGGGACAGTCGCTCTTTCACATCGAGCCGCGCCCGTACCAAAACGCCTTCAATCAGGCGGTTGCCGTTCTGGCGCGCGACAGCGCGACGTGGGTCGCTGCCGAGGTGAACGCGAAGCGCTACAAAGATCTTCTTGCGGCCAAGGTCATCACGTCGGAAGAAGCCGAGGTGCAGTTCACTTCGGCCGCGACGTCGGTAGCGACGCTGCAATCGGATCGGGCAGCGGTCGAGCAGGCGAGATTCAACCTCGAGAACGCCGTGGTTCGGGCGCCGATCTCCGGGCGCACGGGCAACGTGCTGGTCAAGCGCGGCAATCTCGTTCATTCCGGCGCGGCCACGCCGCTGGTCGTGATCAACCAGGTTCGCCCGATCAACGTGCGTTTCGCGATTCCGTCGTCCGAGTTGCCGCTGGTGCAGCAGTACGGCGCGGCCGGGGGACTGCCGGTCGCGGCGGTGCCAAGTGGGGTAGCGCCGGCCACTCCGTCGATCGATTCCCTGGCAGCCGCGGCGATGAACCCGGTAGGCGATAACCCGGGTCAGGACGGCGGCGGGTTCAGTGGCAACGGCGGGAATGGCGGTAGCGGCGGGAACGGCGGCCACAGCGGGCGCGGCAGACGTGGTGGCAGCACCGACGGCTCCGGGCCGCCGGGCGGAGGTCCGCCCACGGATGGGGCCTCTGGCGGGGCAGGGGGCGCCAATGGGACGGTCGGTGGGCCTCCCGGTTCCGGGCGCGGCCCAGCACAGCAGGCGGGGAGCACCGCGCAGACGGGCGCGTTGCAGGGCGGCGGTGCGGCCAGTTCGTCGGCCGGCGACCGGCTCATGGGCAAGTTGTCGTTCATCGACAACGCGATCGACACGTCGACCCAAACGGTTCAGCTCAAGGCGACGTTCGACAACGCGAACGGCCGGCTATGGGCGGGGCAGTTCGCGGCGACGTCGCTTCACCTCTTCGATGAGCAGGGCGCGCTCGTTGTGCCGACGCAGGCTGTGGTCAGCGGTCAGCGGGGCATGTACGTGTACGTCGTCGATCAGAGCGACACGGCGCGCCAGCGCGGCGTGATCGTCGAGCGCACGCAGAATGGCCTGTCGATCATCTCGACGGGAATCCGCGAAGGTGACCGCGTCGTGACGGACGGCCAGCTGCGCCTCACGCCGGACGCACCGGTCCGTCTGCGAGGCGCGAGCGACATGGGCGGCGGCGGCGCCGGTGCGGCCGGCGCGGCCGGCGGTCGGCGCGGACGCGGACGTCGCGGCGGCGGAGGGGGAGCGACGGGCGGAGCGGCCGACAGCGCGGCAGCGAAACGCGGAGGGTGACGGCGTGAGTCTCACGGGCCTGTTCGTGCGGCGCCCGGTCATGACGACGTTGCTCATGATCGGAATCCTCGTGTTCGGCCTCGTGTCGTACCGCAAGTTGCCGGTGAGCGACCTGCCCACCGTCGACTACCCGACGCTCAACGTCAACGCGAATCTCCCCGGCGCGAGCCCGGAGACGATGGCGGCCACGGTCGCCACGCCGCTCGAGAAAGCTTTCTCGGCCATCGCCGGCATCGACGAGATCACGTCGAACTCGAGCCTCGGCGGCACGAACATCACGCTCCAGTTCTCGCTCGACCGCGACGTCGAAGCCGCGGCGCAGGACGTGAACGCGGCGATCGGCAAGACGCTGCCGTTCCTTCCGTCGACAATCCTGCCGCCGAACTATCACAAGCAGAATCCGGCGGCCGCGCCGATCCTGAACATCGCGCTCACGTCGAACGTGATGCCGATGACGCAGGTGGACGAGTACGCCGAGACGACGATCGCGCAGCGGTTGTCGATGGTAGAGGGAGTCGCGCAGGTCGGCGTGTGGGGCACCGCGAAGTACGCGGTCCGAGTCCAACTCGACCCGGCGGAGCTGGCGACGAAGAACATCGGCGTGTCGCAGGTCGCGGCGGCGATCCGCAACAACAACGTGATGCTCCCGACCGGCGTGCTGTACGGCAAGGAGCACACGCTCACGCTGCAGGCGACAGGGCAGCTGAACAACGCCTCCGATTTCCGGCAGCTGATCATCGCCTACAAGAACGGCGCGGCGGTGCGGCTGGGCGACGTCGCGAACGTCCTCGACGACATCCAGAACAACAAGAACGTCGCGTGGTTCGACAACGAGCGCTCGATCAACCTGATGGTGCAGCGGCAGCCAGGCACCAACACGGTCGAGGTCGCGCAGCGCGTGAAGGATGCGCTGGCCGAGATCGAGAAGGGACTCCCGCCGACGCTCAAAGTGCGCATCCAGTACGACCGATCGCTGTCGATCAACAACGCCGTCGCCGACGTGAAGTTCTCGCTGGTGATCGCGCTGGTGCTTGTCGTTCTGGTGATCTTCTTCTTCTTGCGCAGCGTCGTCGCGACGCTGATTCCGAGCCTCACACTGCCGATGTCGATCATCGGCACGTTCTCGGCGATGCAGCTGCTCGACTTCAGCATCGACAACCTGTCGCTGATGGCGCTCACGCTCGCCGTCGGCTTCGTGGTCGACGACGCGATCGTGATGCTCGAGAACATCGTGCGGCACCTCGAGATGGGGAAAACGCCGATGCAGGCGGCCCTCGAGGGCGCGGCCGAGGTGGGTTTCACGATTCTGTCGATGACGCTGTCGCTCTCGGCGGTGTTCATCCCGCTCATGTTCATGGGCGGAATCATCGGCCGCTTGTTCCGCGAGTTCGCGGTGACGATCAGCGTGGCGATCCTCGTGTCCGGCATCGTGTCGCTGACGCTGACGCCGATGCTGTGCAGCCGGCTGCTCAAGCCGCACACACACGCGGCGAAGCACGGCCGCTGGTTCGCGTGGACGGAGAACCTCTTCAACTCGTCGCTGCGCGGCTACGAGCGTAGCCTGATGTGGGTGATGCGGCATCGCTGGGTCACGTTGGCGTTTTCGGCGATAATCCTCGCGGCGACGGGATTGCTCTGGACCGTCATCCCGAAGGGCCTTTTCCCGCCGGACGACACCGGCTCGCTCAACGCGACCGCCGAAGCGGCGCAGGGCACGTCGTTCGTCGAGATGCTGCGCTATACGCAGCTTGCCTCGGCGCGCCTCGCGAAGGACACGA
The DNA here is from genome assembly GCA_963757185.1 of uncultured Gemmatimonadaceae bacterium. Lineage (GTDB taxonomy): Bacteria > Gemmatimonadota > Gemmatimonadetes > Gemmatimonadales > Gemmatimonadaceae > JAQBQB01. The sequence goes on along the minus strand of CAVWQI010000005.1, from coordinate 527,325 downwards.
ACGTCCAGTCGTACACGGCGAACATCGGCAGCTTCGGCGGGTCCTCGAACCAGGCGCAGTTCAACATCACGCTCAAGCCGGCAGGAGAGCGGCCGCCGGCGGACGACATGGTGCACGAGCTGACGCGGCAGATGTCGGGAATCGCGGGGCTGCAGATCTTCGTCACGAACCCGCCGGCGATCCGGATCGGCGGACGCGGCTCGAAGTCGTCGTACCAGTACACGCTGCGCGGACCGGACATCACGAACCTGTACTCCGAGGCCAACAAGCTGATGGCGCGGCTCCAGGAAGATCCCCTGCTCACGAGCGTGACGTCGGATCTTCTCAACCGCAGCCCGATCCTGCGCGTGCACATCGACCGTCAGAAGGCGCTCACGCTCGGCGTGTCGCCGTCGGCGATCGAGAACGCGCTGGCCAACGCGTACAACCAACAGCAGGTGTCGACGATCTTCACGCCGACCAACGAGTACTGGGTCGTCATGGAGACGGTGCCGAGCGCTCAGCTCGACGCGTCGGCGCTGGAGCACTTCTTCGTGCCGGGGACGAACGGCGCGCAGGTTCCGCTCACCGACGTCGCGTACTTCGAGCAGACGACGGGGCCGCTGAGCGTGGCGCATTCGGGGCAAATGGCGTCGGTGACGCTGTCGTTCAACCTCGCGCCGGGTGTCGCGCTGGGCGCGGCGACGGACGACGTGAATCGGATCGCGCGCCAAACGTTGGCGGCGACGATCACCGGCGCGTTCTCGGGGACGGCGGCGGCGTTCCAGGATTCGCAGCGGGGGATGGGGCTGCTGCTCCTGATCACGGTGTTCATCATCTACATCATTCTCGGGATTTTGTACGAGAGCTTCATCCATCCCGTCACGATCCTGACCGGGCTGCCGTTCGCCGCGTTCGGCGCGCTGTTCGCGCTGTATCTCGCGCACGTGGAGCTCGGGGTGTACGGCTACGTCGGCATCATCATGCTGATCGGGATCGTGAAGAAGAACGCGATCATGATGATCGACTTCGCGATCGAGCGAGAGCGGAGCGAGCACGTGCCGCCCGCGCAGGCGATCGTCGAAGCGGCGAGCGTTCGATTCCGTCCGATCATGATGACGACCGTCTCGGCGATCGCCGGCACGCTGCCGATCGCGATCGGCGTCGGCGCCAGCGCGGCATCACGACGGCCGCTCGGTGTCGCGGTGGTCGGCGGCTTGGCGTTCTCGCAGGTCGTCACGCTGTACGTGACGCCGGTTTTCTATACGTACTTCGATGAGTTGCAGGCGTGGTTGGGTCGCCGGGCGAGCCAGGCTGTCGGTTCGGTCGCGCCCGAGCCAGTGCCGGCGGCTGGCGACTAACGCAACTGCAACGGCAACAACTCACCGCAGAGACGCGGGGGCGCAGAGGACTGCACGCTGAATTGGGGTCGGCCCGCAATGAACCGGATTCTTTGTGACAGCCGCTCGGGAGGCTTCCCGACAGCGAGCTGATATCATCGAATCGGAGGCATCCCGAGCGGCTTTTCCCAAAGCATTCATATCCGGCTCGTCGCAAGAGGCGCTCGCCCTCTCATTGATCCCCTCTGCGCCTCCGCGTCCTCTGCGTACTCTGCGTCAGGTAGTTGTCGTTGCAGTTGCAGTTGTCGTTGTAGTTCCAGTTTGTAGTTGTCGTTGATTGACTTTCCTTTTCGAGTAGTCGATGAATTTCACGACGTTGTTCATTAAACGGCCGGTAATGACCACGCTGGTCATGATCGGCATTCTCGTCTTCGGGATCGTCGCGTACCGGCAGTTGCCGGTGAGCGACTTGCCGAACGTCGATTTCCCGACGATCACGGTCAGCGCGTCGCTGCCGGGCACCAGCCCGCAGACGATGGCGGCGACGGTGGCGACGCCGCTCGAGAAGCAGTTCTCGACGATCGCCGGCATCGACAACATGACGTCGACGTCGAGCCTGGGGCAGACGCAGATCGTCATCCAGTTCGCGCTCGACCGCAACATCGACGCGGCCGCGCAGGACGTGCAGGCGGCGATCGCGCAGACGAGCCGTCAGCTCCCCCAGGGGATCATCCCGCCGTCGTACCAGAAGACCAATCCGGCCGACGCGCCGATTTTGACGTTGGCGCTCACGTCCACCGAAGTGCCGCTCTCCACGCTCGACGAGTACGGCGAAACGACGCTGGCGCAGCGGCTTTCTATGGTAGGGGGTGTCGCACAAGTTCTGGTTTACGGCACGCAAAAGTACGCGGTGCGCATTCAGCTCGACCCCGGCCAACTCGCGTCGCGCGGCATCGCGCTCGAGGACGTGGCGACGGCGATCACGAGCCAGAACGTCAACCTGCCGACGGGCGTCTTGTGGGGACCGCGCACGGCGCTCACGGTTCAGGCGACGGGCCAGCTCGACAACGCGAGCGAGTTCGGCGACGTCATCATCGCGTACCGCAATGGCGCGCCGGTGCACCTCGACGAGATCGGCAAGATCACCGACGACGTCCAGAACAACAAGACGGCGAGCTGGTACAACGGCGAGCGATCGATCGTGCTCGCGATCCAGCGGCAGCCGGGCACGAACACCGTGGAGGTCGCGAACAAGGTCAAGGCGGCGCTCGGACGCCTGTCGGCGGAGATTCCGCCGGCCGTCCAGGTGGACACGCTCTACGACCGGTCGGCGACGATCAAGGCGTCGGTGCGACGACGTGACGTTCACCCTCGAGCTCACGCTGGTGCTCGTCGTGCTCGTGATCTTCCTGTTCCTGCGGAACTGGTCGGCGACGATCATCCCGAGCCTCGCGCTGCCGATGTCGATCATCGGCACGTTCTCGATGATGTACCTGCTGCACTACAGCCTCGACAACCTGTCGCTCATGGCGCTCACGCTCGCCGTGGGCTTCGTCGTCGACGACGCGATCGTGATGCTCGAGAACATCGTGCGGCATCTCGAGATGGGAAAACCGAGGATGCAGGCGGCGGTCGACGGGGCGGGAGAGGTCGGCTTTACCATCTTGTCCATGACCTTCTCGCTCGCCGCCGTGTTTATCCCGTTCCTATTTATGGGCGGGATAATCGGAAAATTGTTCCACGAGTTCGCCGTGACGATCGGCGTGGCGATCCTCGTGTCTGGCTTCGTGTCGCTCACGCTAACGCCGATGCTGTCGAGCCGGTTCCTCAAATCGGATCACGGCAAGGAGCACGGCGCGCTGTACAGGGCGAGCGAGCGCTTCTTCGTCGCGTGGCTCGGGCTCTACGAGCGCACGCTCGCCTGGGTCATGGAGCGGCGGCCGCTCACGCTCGGCTTCTCGGCGGCGATCCTCATCGCGACGGGCTACCTCTTCTGGTCGACGCCCAAGGGTCTCTTCCCGACGGACGACACCGGGCAGTTGCTCGCCACCACAGAGGCGGCCGAGGGCGTGTCGTTCGACGCGCTGGTCCAACACCAACAGGAAGTGGCGGCGGCGGTCACGAAGGATCCCGACGTGCGGTCCGTGACGTCGTCGGTCGGCACCACCGCGGCGGCGAATCAGGGACAACTCACGATCGACCTGAAGCCGATCACCGAGCGAAGTCGCAGCGCCGACCAGATCGCGCGCGACCTCACGAAGGTGGTGGCCGGCGTTCCCGACATCAGCACGTTCATCCAGAATCCGCCGGCGATCTCGATCGGTGGACTGGCGTCGAAGAGCCTGTACCAGTACACGCTCCAGAGCGGCGACATGAACGCCCTCAACACCGCGGCGCGGCAGATGGAGACGCGCATGCGGCAGTTGCCCGGGCTGATCGACGTGACCAGTGACTTGCTCATCCAGAATCCGCAGGTCACGGTGGACATCAACCGCGAGGCGGCGGGCCAGCTCGGCGTGTCGGCGAGCGAGATCGAGAACACGCTCTACGACGCGTTCGGCCAGCGGCAGGTGTCGACGATCTACACGTCGACGAACGAGTACTGGGTCGTGATGGAACTGCTGCCTGAATTCCAGCAGGACGTCGGGGCGCTCGGAAAGCTGTGGGTTCGCTCGAGCCGAGGGCCGCTCGTTCCGCTCAACACGGTCGCGTCGTTCAGCTACTCGGTTGGGCCGGTGACGGTGAATCACTCGGGCCAGCTTCCGTCGGTCACGGTCTCGTTCAACCTCGCGGCAGGCACGTCGCTCGGGACAGCGCTCAAGGAGATCCAGCAGGTGGCGGCCGAGGTACTGCCGGGCACCGTGGCGGCGAGTTTCTCGGGCATCGCCGAAGCGTTCGTGACGACCCAGCAGGGGCTCGTCCTGCTGATGCTGCTGGCGATCTTCGTGATCTACGTGATCCTCGGCGTGCTCTACGAGAGTTTCATCCACCCGATCACGATTCTCACCGGTCTGCCGTTCGCGGCGTTCGGCGCGCTGGTCACGCTCATTCTCGTCGGGCTGGATCTCGACATCTATGGATTCGTCGGAATCATCATGCTCATCGGCATCGTGGAGAAGAACGCGATCATGATGATCGACTTCGCGATCGAGGCGCAGCGCGACGGGAAGCGCACGCCGTCGGAGGCGATCCTCGAGGCGGCGAGCGTGCGGTTCCGGCCGATCATGATGACGACGATGGCGGCGCTCATGGGCGCGGTGCCGATCGCCGTGGGGTGGGGGGCCGGGGCGTCGACGCGGCGGCCGCTCGGCGTGGCGGTGGTGGGCGGATTGGCGTTTTCGCAGCTGGTGACGCTGTACGTCACGCCGGTGTTCTACACGTACCTCGACGAGTGGCAACAGTGGTTCTCGCGGAGGAAGGCGACGAGCGCGGTGGGGCAGGGGGTCGTGGGAGCGCCGGAGCCGGCGACCGGGGATTGAGAACTGCCGTGGGATCGCGGCCACTCTGAGGTCTGTTGTCGGGTGGTGGGTACGGCTGTCCGCTCGAAGTCGGGAACGGACCTCAGACCACGGTCCTCACTTTCGGCGTTGGCCGGCGACGCTCCAACGCCTTCCAGGTCCCCACCGCGTCACGCCTGGTGTGTGGTCTGAGGTCCGTCATCAGTTCCCGACTTCTAGCCCACAGCCGTACCGTCCAAGCCGTGACAGTCGCCAGAATGGCCGCGATCCAACGCGCCTTTCGTTCGCCGTCATCTCCGCGACAGGTTCTCTGGATACCATTCGCTCGACCCACCCAGGGGACCTCATGACGTGGAAATCCACCCTCGCGTCCTTAGACGAAGCGAAGGCGACGGCCACTCCCGCCGCAAAGCCGAAGAAACCGTGATCGCGGGCGCCTGATGCGGATTCTGCTGGTCGAAGACGATCCGCAGCTCGCGTCCGTGCTCGAGAACGGATTGGGCGAGCACGGATTTCATGTCGCGCGTGAGAGCTCCGCCGACGCCGGCCGTTCGCGCGCCGTGCTTGGCGCGTTCGACGTCATCATCCTCGACGTGATGCTGCCCGGCGGCAACGGGTTCGACCTCTGTCGCACCCTGCGCGACCGCGGCGTCGGCACGCCGGTGCTCATGCTCACCGCAAAGGACACGGTGGACGACCGCGTTCAGGGACTGGAGTCCGGCGCGGACGACTACCTCACGAAGCCGTTCGCGTTTCGGGAGCTCGTCGCACGTCTGCGGGCGCTGGCGCGGCGTCCGCCCACGCCGATTCCCGAGCGCGCGTCGATCGCCGACCTGGAGATCGATCTCGGCGCGCACCGCGTGCGCCGCGGCGGCCGCGACATCGAGCTCACCGCGAAAGAGTTCGCGCTACTCGAGTTTCTCGTGCGGCACCACGACCAGGTCGTGGACCGCGCCGCGATCACCGCGCACGTGTGGGACGAGAACCACGATCCGTTCACCAACGTGCTCGAGGTTCTCGTGCGCCGCCTGCGCCGCAAAATCGACGACGGGTTCGACCTCAAACTGATTCACACGTTGCGAGGAGCCGGGTATCGGTTGGGCGTCTGACTCTCTTCGGCGCTCATCCGCTGGCCGGCATGGATCCCCTCCTCGAATTCTTCGATCACTTTGGGGATGAACGCCGGAATGTCCGCCGGGCCGCGGCTCGTCACGAGCCCCATGTCCGTCACGACTTCGCGATCCACCCAGTCGGCGCCCGCGTTGCGCAGATCAGTCTGGAGCGACGGCCACGACGTGAGCGTGCGGTTTCGAACGACGTTCGCCTCGATCAGAATCCACGGGGCGTGGCAGATGGCGGCCACAGGCTTTCCGGTCTCGAAGAAGCGGCGAACGAACTGAACGGCCTGCACGTCGAGGCGGAGTCGGTCGCCGTTGATCACGCCGCCGGGCAGAAACAGGGCCTCGAAGTCGTCCGGGCTGCACTTGGAGAGCGGCAAGTCGATCGGGATGTCGTCGACCCATTCGCCGTGCTCCCAACTCCGGATCTTGTCATGGTTGGGAGAAACGACGAGTGTCTTGGCGCCGACTTTGTCGAGCGCGTTGCGGGGATCGATCAGCTCGACGGCTTCGACGCCGTCAGTCGCCAGGATGGCCACACGCTTCCCGATGAGATCGTTGCGGGGCATGGATCGACGCTCCATCTGAGAGACGAACACGCCAGGGGCAAACCGTAGACCGTGAGCCGCGCCGTTTATCGAGCCATGTCCGTGCCGCAGACGCTTCGGCGTCTTCGGCTCCGCCTGACCATCTGGTACGCCGGGACGTTCCTCATCATTCTGGCGCTGCTGGGGATCGGGCTGTTCGCCACGATCACGTCACGCTTCGATCGCGATCTGGATCTGTCGCTCGTCGACGCAACGAGACAGCTGTCGCTGCTCGCGCGCGAACGGGGTGTCGCCGCGGCCGTCGATCAGCTGCGAATCCCGGATAGACGACTCGCGATCGCCGACGCCGCCGGACTGCCGATCGCCGGCGGGCCGATCGACCCCTGGCTTCAAGGTGTGGCACAGGCGGCGGCGCACTCGGGTGCGCGCGGCGGAAGCCACGGCGAGGGCGAACGAATCCTTCGCGCGCAGGCCGCGCCGTTTCGCTCGTCCGACGGTCGCACGCTTGTCGCCGTCGCGGTTGCCGACGAGGTCGAGCTGGAGGATCGCTACACCGCGCTCATCGCCGAGTTTGCCGCGGCGAGCGTCATCGCCGCGATTCTGGTTGCTATCGGCGGCTGGGTCGTGGCCGGCCAATCCGCGGCGCCCGTCGAGCGATCGATGGAGCAGATGCGGCGTTTCATGGCCGACGCCGCGCACGAGCTCCGCACGCCGCTGACCGTCGTGCGAAGCCGAGCCGAGGTCGCGCTCCAGCGTTCGCGCTCGGCGGACGACTACGTCGACGCGCTGCGCGGCATCGAGCGCGAATCGATTCGTCTCGGGCGCATCGTCGAAGACCTGTTGACGCTGGCGCGCGCCGACGCCGGACAACGCCCCATCGAGCGAGAACGCGTGTTCCTCGACGACGTCGCCCTCGATGCGGCGGAGGCGGCCCGCGTGATTGCCGACCGAAAGGGAGTTCGCCTGGAGGTCGCCGAGTTCGAGGAGGCGCCTGTCGTCGGCGACGCCGCGCTGCTGCGGCAGCTTGGGCTCATTCTGCTCGACAACGCGGTCAAGTTCACGGCGCCGGGTGGACTCGTTCGGATCGCCGTGCGGATCGAGCCGAGCGGTTCGCCGATGCTCGCGGTCTCGGACACTGGAGTGGGAATCGGGACGGAAGAATTGCCGAGAATCTTCGAGCGGTTCTACCGAGGCGACCCCGCGCGCACGCGCTCGGACGGCGGGGGCGGGGGCGCGACGGAAGGGGCTGGTCTGGGGCTGTCGATCGCGAAGTGGATCGCGGAGGAGCACCTGGCGGCGATCGTGGTTTCGTCGCGACCAGGGTCGGGGACCGAGGTGAAAGTCGAGTTTCCTCCGGCGACGGCAAACGGCGTTCTGGATCGCGGCCAGTCCGGGGCTCTCCTCGGAGTGGACGAGTACGGCTGAGCGCTCGAAGTCGGGAACGGACAACTGACCGCAGCCGTCAGACCGTGCGTTTCGCGGTGTTCTGGCGAGATGCGCGGGCAGGCGAGAGCGCACACCGAAACGGCCGCGAACTCATCTGGCATCTCTTTCGCTATGGTCCGCTGTCATTCCGGTGACAGGTCCCGCTCGCTAGGATCAAGCGTTCCCGGCCACACGCCAGAGGTCATGCGTCTTCTGATCACGACAGTGGCGCTCTGCGCGACCGCGGGTGTGGCCGTGCGTGCGTCCGCTCAGCAAGTCAATCTCACGCGCGCGCAGGCGGTGCAGACCGCGCTCAACCGTGGCGCGCGGGTCGCCGTCGCGGCGGCCGACACCGCTGTCGCGGCGGCACAGATCGTCGCGGCGCGAGTCTTTCCCGACCCGTCCTTCACGGCGAGCTACAGCAAGGCCGTTCCGACGCAGCATTACTCGTTCGACGTCCCGCTCGAGTTCCCGGGACTCATGCGCGGCCCCGCGCGCAATCGGCGCAGGTCGCGCTCGCGGCGGCGCGCGTTCGATTCCATCTCGCGCGCGCCACCGTGGCGCTCGACGCGGACACCACCTACACGCGCGCCGTCGCCACTCGTGAACACCTCGCGCTCTCGCGGCGCAACGCGCTCGACAGCGACAGCCTCCTTCACATGGTCGAACGCCGTCGCGCGGCCGGCGATGCGAGCGACATGGACGTCGAACTTGCGCGCGTGAACGCGGGGCAGCAGGAGAACACGGCCGCCGCGGATTCCCTCACCTGGATCTCCACGCTGCTCGACCTGCAAGCGACGCTCGGCGATACGAGCATCAACCTCGAGGTCAACGCGGTGGACTCGCTGGAGATGCCGCCCGAGGCGCGCGTCCCGGGCCAGACGACTCTGAGCGAGAACGCGGCGTCGCTGTCGCTAACGGCTGCGACGCTCAACGCCCAGGCACAGCGCCATTCGGTCTTTGCCGCGCCGACCCTCATCGTTCGGGTTCGAGCACGGCGACCCGGACCAGCCGGGTCTCTTGCCGACCTTCGGCCTCGGTCTTCTCGCTGCCGATTTTCAACCGACAATCGCGGAGAAATCGCAGGTTGCCGAGGCGGAGAGGATTCAAAGCGCAAGCGGAGTTGGCGGTGGCGCAAGTCGAGGCGCGCAATGAGATCGCCCACGCCATTCGCGAACGAGAGAACGCGCTCGCGAAAGTCGCCCGCGATCGACAGCTGATCGCCAGCGCGGATCGCGTCGCGTCGTATTCGCTCGTGGCGTACCGGGAAGGCGCGGCGTCGCTGCCCAACGTTCTCGAGGCGCAGCGATCGGCGCGCGACGTTCGCGGGCAGTACATCGACGATCTCGCCGCCGCGTGGATCGCGACGGCGGAACTCCGTGTATTGTCCCTCACACCCACCACGCAGCTCCCATGAAACGCCGATCTCGCGAAGCGGCCGCCGTCGGTCGTGCCGCGTTCGCGCTGGCTATCGTGCTGGCGAGCGGTTGCAAGTCCAAAGACAGCGGCGGATCGGACGCGGAGGCGAAGCCGGTTGTCGCCGCGCAGACGATCGTCGTGACTCCGCAACCGTTCACCGAAATGCTCGGCGCGATCGGCACGGTGTCGCCGCGTCCGGGTCATGTCGCCGCCCCGAGCGCGCCGGCGGCGGGGCGCGTAGCCAAAGTCAACGTCTCGGTTGGCCAGGCGGTTCAAGCGGGGCAGCCGCTGATAGAGCTGGAACAGGGAACGTTCGAGGCGGCCCGGCAGAGCGCTGAAGCCGCGCTCACGGCCGCCGACCAAGCGGCCGCGCGCCAGCAGCGTCTGGCCGACGAGGGAATCATACCGAAGAAGGACGCGGAGGCGGCGCGCGCCGAGGCGGCAAAGGCCCGCGCCGACGCCATGACGGCTCGACGCGCCGAGCAGTTGGCGACGATTCGCTCGCCGATCACCGGTGTCGTCACCCATCTCTCGACCCAGCTCGGCGCCTCCGTCGATCCATCACAATCACTCGTCGAGATCTCGGACCCGCTCGCCGTCGACGTGCTCCTCGGCGTCACGCCCACCGATGCGGCGCGAGTTCGCTCGGGGATGCGCGTGACGCTCAGCGCGGGGTCGGGCGCCGGGGGTGAACCACTCGGAATCGGCTTGGTCGCCGAGGTCGCGGGAACCGTGGACACGACGACTCGCAGCGTCGAGATCCGGGTTCGCGCACCGTCGACGCGCCGAGCACTGCGGATCGGCGAGACGGTGTTCGGGTCGATCGCGATCGCCACACGCCCGCACGCCATCGTCGTTCCTTCGGACGCCGTCGTGCCGGAGGGCGACACGTTCAAGGTCTTCGTCGTCGACAGCGCCGGAATCGCGCACGAGCAGGAAGTGAAGATCGGCTCGCGCAGCGCGACCGGCGTGGAGATCCTCGAGGGCGTGTCGGCCGGCGACCGGATCGTCACGTTCGGCGCGTACGGGATGGAGGACAGCGCCAAAGTGGTTCCCTTGGACGCGGGTAAGAAACCGGCGAAGCCGGATTCGGCGGAAAAGCCGTGACAGACGAGAAACGCTCGCTGTTCGGCGTGCTCGAGCAGCAACGCCGATTCATCTACATGTCGATCGTCGTGCTGAGCGTGGCGGGCATCTGGTTCGCCACTCGCCTGCCGTCGGCGATCTATCCTGAGCTGGTGTTCTCGCGCATCACGATCGTCGCCGAGGGGACGTCGCTCGGCGCACGACAGGTCCTGTTCAGCGTCACGCGGCCGATCGAAGAGGCGGTGAGCATCGTGCCGGGCGTGACGCGCGTGCAGTCCCGGTCGATTCGCTCGGGCAGCGAGACCAACGTCACGTTCAGTGCGTCGACCGACATGACCTACGCGCTGCAGCAGGTGCAAGCGCGGGTGAATCAGATTCGCGGCGACCTGCCGCCGGGGCTGGACATCGAAGTCGAACGGCTCACGCCCTCCCTCTTCCCGATCCTCTCCTACAATCTGGAAGGCGGCGATCCGGCCAGGCTGTACGACTTCGCGCGCTACCAGATAAAACCGCTCATCTCGCGCGTGCCGGGCGTAGGACGCGTGGACGTGATGGGCAGCGACGTCAGCGAGATCGAGGTCATCGCCGACCCGGGGCGCCTCGCCGCGCAACAGCTCACGTACCAGGATCTGGCGTCGGCGATCCAGGCGTCGACGACCGTCGAGGCGGTCGGGCGCATGCCGCGCGACTACCGCCAGTACCTCATCGTGACGACCACCGAGGCGCACTCCGCGGACGATGTGGCGAACATCGTCGTGAGCCGCGGGCTGCGCGTCGGCGACCTGGCGACGGTGCGTTCGGGCACCGAGGATCACACGCGCGTCATCGCCGGCGACGGACGCCCGGCGGCGTTGATCAACATCACGCGCCAGATCGGCGGCAACACGCTCGAGATCGCCGACAGCGTCGCGCGGATCGCGGCAACGCTTCGCAAGACACTGCCGGCCGGGTCGATCCTCAAGCCCGTCTACGACCAGGCGTCGCTCGTCCGCGAGGCGGTGACGTCGGTGCGGGACGCGATGATCATCGGCGCCGTGCTGGCGGTCATCATCCTGCTGCTCTTCCTGCGTCACGCGCGCATCACGGCGATCAGCGCGTCATCGATTCCGATCACGATGGCGATGACCGTCTTCGTCATGTCGCTGATCGGACAGACGTTCAACCTGATGACGCTCGGGGCCATGGCGATCGCCATCGGCCTGGTGATCGACGACGCGGTCGTGATCACCGAGAACATCGTTCGGCACTCGCATCTGACCAAGGACCGCCCGATCGCGATTCGCGACGCCGTCCAGGAGCTGATCTGGCCCGTGACGTCGTCGACGATCACGACGGTTGTCGTCTTCCTTCCGCTCGGACTGCTCACCGGCGTGGAGGGTCAGTTCTTCCACGCGCTCTCGATCACGCTGACCATCGCGGTTCTCGTGTCGCTGATCGTCGCGCTGACGATCATCCCGCTGCTCAGCGAACAGTTTCTGCGCGAGGAGGACATCGAGGCTGCGGCCGAGGGCCAGCCGTCGGCGGATAGAACCGGCGTCGGGGCCCGAGTGGGTGGATGGATCGACGCGCTGTCCGACCGCTACGAGGCCGCGCTCGGCGCGTCGCTTCGCCACGCGCGGTGGATGATCGTCATCGCGCTGGTGTTGGTCGGCGCCGGGGTTCTCGTCCACGCCTACGTGCCGACGGGATTCCTGCCGGAGATCGACGAGGGGGCATTTGTCTTCGACTATTACGCCCCCGGGGGCACGGCCCTTTCCGAGACGGACCGACAGCTGCACATCGTCGAGAAGATCTTCGCCCAGACGCCCGAGATCACCGGCACGTCGCGGCGCCTCGGCGCGGAATTGGGCCTCTTCGCGACGCAACAGAATCGGGGCGACATGACCGTGCGCCTAAAGCCCGAGAGTCAGCGGGACCGCTCCACCGCTGAGGTCATCGACGACGTGCGCCCGAAGATTCAGGCCGCGGTACCGCGTCTTCGGATCGAGTTCGTACAGATTCTTTCCGACGTCATCAACGATCTCGCGGGCGCGGCGCGTCCGGTCGAGATCAAGATGTTCGGCGCGGATCTCAACTCGCTGGAGGCCTACGCCAAGTCGCTCGAGCCCAAACTCTCGAAGGTCGAAGGGCTCGAGGACTTCTTCAACGGTGTGAGCGAACCGGGCGCCGAGTTGGAGATGACGATCAACCAGGCGGAGGCGAATCGCGTGGGGCTCACGCCGGCACAGGTCGCCGACGAAGCCGGCGGCGCACTGCTCGGCCAGCCCGCCGGAGAGATTCGGCTCGACGACCGGTCGGTGGGCATTCGAGTCCGGGCGCCGGACTCAGTGCGGTTCGACTCGAGGCTGCTCGGCTCGATCCCCATCTTCTCCGCGCAGACGCACGCGTCGGTTCCGCTCGGCACGCTCGCCACGTTCGAGCCGACGGAAACGCGCGCCGAGCTGCTCCGCGAGAATCAGCAGCAGCTCATCACCGCCACCTCGGACCTCGGCGACGGGGTCTCGCTCGGCGCCGTGATGTCGGACGTGCGCGCGATCCTCGCCGAGAATCCGCCGCCGGCGGGCATTCGAGTGGAGCTGGGCGGGCAGTACGCCGGGCAGCAGGCGGCGTTCAGAGCGCTGTTGCTCGTGCTCGGCCTGGCCGGGGCGAGCGTGATCGCCGTGATGGTGATTCAGTTCCAGTCGTTCATCGAACCGCTCGTCGTGCTGCTCGCGGCCCCGCTCTCATTCGTCGGCGCGATGCTTCTCCTTCTCGTCACTGGAACGCCGCTCAACGTCTCGTCGTTCATGGGACTGATCCTGCTCGTCGGGCTGATCGTGAAGAACGGCATCATCCTGCTCGATTTCACGAAGCACCTGATGAAGGAAGCCGGGTTGCCGCTGGAAAAGGCGCTCCGCGAAGCGGCGCGCATTCGTCTACGGCCGATCCTCATGACGACGCTCTGCACGCTCTTCGGGCTTCTGCCTCTCGCGCTGGGGATCGGGGCGGGGAGCGACCTGCAGCGCCCACTCGCGCTCGCGGTGATCGGCGGCCTCGCTCTTTCTACGCCGATCACGTTGTTCGTCGTGCCAAGTCTATTGGTCGCGATCCGCGGGCGAGAATACGCGGCGGTAGGAGATCGCTTTGCGGCTGCGACGCCTACCGCGGAGCCGAGCGCGTAGATCTGATTGGCGTTCGAGAATTCTGCGCCTCGGTTGGCATCAACAATTGGGACGCGGAAACAGACGGATCGAACTGAAACAAACGGAAACTGCTTTTTTGGTTGACGGTCCTGCCACCTAGCGCGTGGCCGGCCCGTCACTGTCTAACACAGGCATTTCTCCGTTTGTGTCCGTCAACGAGAGCTACGCGGCTCTCGACGAAGTGCTCGAGTCGCTTGTCGCTTGACCCACGCTCGGCCGATCGGCGGCGCCTCGGTGACCAGCGCGGCATCGAGGCGCCGCTGGTGCGCGTCGAGCAGGTCGCTGCGCGAGATGATTCCTACGAGGCGTCGCGGCGCGGAGCGGGAAACGACCGCGAGCCGTCCGACCTTTTCGTGAACCATGTGATCGGCGGCCTCGCGCAGAGTGTTCTCCTCGTACGCCACCACCGGCGCGCGTCGTAGGAACGCCCGCACCGGCCATGTCTCGTCGGCGTTGGGATCGAGGAGATCTCGCCGCGTGACGACCCCCACGAGAGCGCCGTCGTCGGCGAGCACGGGGAAGCCTTGATGGTCCGTGCCCGGTCCGCGCGTCGACAGCCAGTCGATGACGTCGGTGAGCGCCATGTTCTCGTTGAGTGTTACGACCTCGCGCGTCGCCGCTTCGGCCACTGAGACGCGATCGAGGAAGTCCGCGGTGTACTCGGTTCGCACGGGCGTGCCGCGGCGCGCCAGCTTCTCCGTCATGATCGAGCTGCGCATCAACAGCAGCGACACGAGGTATGCGGTGCTGCATCCTGCGAGCAAGGGAAGTAGCCCCATCGGCTGGCGCGTCGTCTCGAACGCGAAAACGACCGAGGCGAGCAGCGCGTGCGAGGCGCCGGCAAAGATGGACGCCATGCCGACCAGCGCGGCGACGTGGGGATCCACGCCGAGCGACGGCGCCAACGCAACGGCCGCGGCGCCGAACAGCGCGCCGACTCCGCCACCGATCGTGAACAACGGCGCGAGCGTTCCGCCCGACGTGCCGCTGCCGAGATACACAGACCACGACACGAACTTGAGCACGATCAACATGACGAGCGACATCCCGATGACCTGGCCGCTCAGGATGTGATCGATGTTGACGTACCCGACGCCGAGCGTGCGCTGATCGACCAATCCGATCAAGCCGACGACGACAGCGCCGACCGCCGGCCACCACATCCAGTGAATGGGGAGTTCCTCGTACAGATCCTCGAGCTTGTACACGACTTTCGTCGTGAAAACCGAGAGAACTCCGATCGTTGCTCCGAGCAACACGTAAACGCTCAGCGCCGGAAGCGACGGCGGGAGCAGCGTCGGAATGGCGAACACCGGCGCCGAACCAGCGTGAGCGGCGCGGACTCCCGTGGCGACGGCGGCGGCGAGTGCGACAGGCACGACCGACCGCGGACGGTATTCGAAAAGCAGCAATTCCACCGCGAGCAACACGGCGGCGACCGGGCTGCCGAACGTCGCCGCCATTCCCGCGGCGGCGCCGGCGGCGAGGAGCGTTTTCCGTTCGTCGGCGGTGACGTGAATCAACTGGCCGACGAGCGATCCGAGCGCGCCGCCCGTCGCGATGATCGGTCCCTCCGCGCCGAAAGGACCGCCCGTGCCGATGGCGATCGCCGCCGAGATCGGCTTGAGAAACATGATCTTCGGCGAGATGCGGCTGCGGGCGTGTAGGACTCGCTCCATCACCTCGGGAATACCGTGGCCGCGAATCGCGGCCGCGCCGAACCGCGCCATGATCCCGACGACGAATGCCCCCGCGACCGGGATGAGCGCCGACAGCATGCCCCATCGATCAGTGGACGGCGGACTGAATTCGGTGGACAGCCGCCCGTAGTACGCGAGGTTCGTGATGAACCCGATCAGATGCGTGAGGATCGTCGCGATCAGAGCGCCCGCGGCGCCAACAACCAGCGCCAGCGCGCAGATCGCGATGACGCGTCGGTCGACGGGGGTGTAGGTCGGTGGTCCCTGGACGTCAGCCAGCGCCAGATTCAGCGAGGGTGCGACCGGAAGTCCGTCCGTTCGATCGAGTGAATTCGGGTCGATCGTTCCGAGCGGTTTATGTCCGTTCTCTTTCATCGATTGTCGGAAGTCGTCTCATTGGTGCCCATATTGAATTATAGCGGGCACGGCGAGCGAAGTGCAGCAGCCCGAAGGATTTTCGCGCTCTAGCGAGGGGTCTTGGGGAGCGACGAATCGGCGCGCAGCTGCCTGATTTCGGCGTCCACGTCCGGCTGGCGCGGGTTTGCCGCCAGGCTGAGCCGCAGTTGCTCCACTGCGAGACTGTCCTCGCCGATTGCGTGGAGCAGCATTGCGAGCTCGTTGCGCTGTAGCCAGGGCTGTGCGGCTGTGTCGATCCGCCCTTGGTAGTCCTTAGTGAGAGCGGCCACGGCGTCGCGGTGGGCCTGCTTCACTTGCAAGCTCCGCGGCGCGTCGCGCGCGGTCGCGGCGGCGAGGCGCTGGTTGTTGTTCCAGACGAGCTCGCGTCCCATGCTCCGCGCGGCACCGAGCGCGACCAGCACGGCGCACGCCGCGGCGAGGGATTGGCCGCTCGCGGGCCATCGTCCACGCACCGTTTCGATGAACTGGCAACCCAGCGCGCCGATCGCGATGGCGAAGCCGACGCTTGGCAGAAACAATGTTCGCTCCGCGACCACCACGCCCGTGGGCACGAGGAGGTTGCTCACGGGGAAGAGCGCGACCGCCAACCACGCGATGCCGAACGTCACCACCGGCGCGCGGCGACGCTCCACCCATGCGAGAACGACGATGGCAATCGCGAGCGCCAGGCCGGCCGCTTCACGGGCGCCAAAACCAACGGACGCCACGATCTCGTTCGGCGAGTAGTCCGCCTGGAGATGAGCCGGCCAAGCGAGGAGACGCAGCCAAGTGGGAATTATCTGAAGCATCGTGAGCGCGCGTCGTCCGAAGCCCACGCCGACGAGCGCCTCAGCCGGGACCGCGCCGGCGGCGCTTCCGTTCAGGATCGCCATTCGGACGAGCAGCAGTGCCACCCCGACGATCGCGAGCGCGCCGAAGCCGGCGACGAGCGAACGTGACGAGGACGGATCGCGATTTTCATCGCGCGCGACGCGCGGCCGAACGACGAACAACTCCGCGGCCACGAGCAGCGCGGGGAGGACGAAGCCATTCTCCTTCGTGAGCGCGGCGCAGGCGTAGAGCAATGAGAGAACCAGCCAATCGCCGGCGGAAAGTCCGCCGTCCAAGCGTCGCACGACGTACCGAGTCGTCATCACGATCGCGATGAGCGCGACGAGAAGCTCCCCCTGATTCACGCCCAGCGCGATCGCCTCGACGTGAACCGGGTGCACCGCGAAGAGCGCGACGGCGGCGAGGGCCGCCGAACGCGGAAGCAGCTTAGACGCGAGACGAAGCAGGGCCACGACGACAAACGCGTAGAGCGCGTAGCTGACGAGCCGAAAGACCATCGGCGATCCGAGGCCGATCGCGTACTCGAGCGCCATCAACAGCGACGCGATGGGCCGATAAAGTTGCGCGACGAACGGAGGCGGCCAGTACGCGCTGGTGAGGATCTGTCCCCAGTTCGCGAGATCGTGTATCCGCGCGTTGTCCTCGATCAGCCCGACGTCGTCGTAAACGAACGTATTCGTGATCCCGGGGATCGCGCACACGACGGCGAGCAGCGCGACCGCGGCCGTCGAGCGTTTGCTCATTCGCGCATGATGAGATCCGACGTCACGTCCGCGATAGTCGCGCATCCGGCGAGCGCCATCGAGAGATCGATCTCGGCGCGAATCCGTTGTAGAACCGCGCGCACGCCGTCGGCGCCGTCGAGCGTGAGACCCCAGAGGATCGGGCGGCCGACCATCACGGCGCGCGCGCCAAGCGCGATGGCGCGGAGGACGTCCGTGCCGCGCCGCGCGCCGCCGTCGACGAGAACCTCGCAGGATCCGCGGCGCGCCACGGCTTCGACGACGGCGGGGAGCATCGTGATGCCGGCGGGCACACCGTCCAGCTGGCGGCCGCCGTGATTGGAGACGACGATCGCCGCCGCGCCGTGATCGACGGCCAGCGCGGCATCGTCGGCGGCGAGCACTCCCTTGACCATGACCGGCATCGGGGAGATCGACCGCAGCCACTCGACGTCCTTCCAAGTGAGGGCGGGGTCCCACTGCGCCGTGATGTACTGCGCGAGCGACGATCCCGGGCCCGAGCCCTGGTGATGCATGGTCGTATGCGACTCGGGGAAATTCGCGAGCTTCAGATGACCCGGCATCCGCAGGTTGTTGCGCCGGTCGCGTTCGCGCGGCCCGGCGAGAGGCGTATCGACGGTGAGGCAGAGGGCGGAGTAGCCCGCGGCGGCTGCGCGTTCGACCAGGCTGCGCGTGATTCCCTTGTCCTTGTAGACGTAGAGCTGGAACCAGCGCGGCCCGCCCGACGCCTCGGCGATCGCCTCGAGGCTGCAATTCGAGACGGTGCTGGCGCAAAAGATCGTTTGTTCGGCGGCGGTCGCGCGCGCGGTGGCCGTCTCGGCCTCGGCGTGACAGAGACCTTGGAAGCCCATCGGCGGCACGACGACGGGCATCGAGATCGGCGTACCAAGCACCGTCGTCGCCATGGAGCGATCGGCGACACC
The DNA here is from genome assembly GCA_963757185.1 of uncultured Gemmatimonadaceae bacterium. GTDB lineage: Bacteria > Gemmatimonadota > Gemmatimonadetes > Gemmatimonadales > Gemmatimonadaceae > JAQBQB01. The sequence continues at coordinate 509,156 of CAVWQI010000005.1, read as the reverse complement.
GCGCAGCATGCGGGGCAACAGGCGAATGCGCGACCATGCGGCGCGATTCTCGACGAGCGTCCACTCGTCGGCCGCGCCGCCGGCGATGTAGTCGAACAGCATCGGGTCGAGACGCTCACGCGCTCTCGCCTCGAGCTCGTCGAGATTCAGGACGTCCAGCATCGATTCTCCGCGAGAGGCTGTCTAAGTTTCCACGGTTCTCGCGCGCGTGTCCACCCACCAGGACTACGTTCCAGATCGATGCTCGACGTCGTCACCCAGTGGGTCGCGCACTACGGCTTCGTGATCGTCGCGGCGTTTCTCTTTCTGGAGACCGCCGGCGTGCCGGCTCCCGGAGAGACGGCGCTCGTGACGGCGGCGGCGCTCGCGGGGAGGGGAACGCTTTCGATCGTCGCCGTCATCATCGCGGGGTGCGTCGGAACGGTCGCCGGCGGTCACGCCGGCTATTGGCTGGGCGCGCGAGAGGGCCGATCGCTCGTCGACCGTTACGGCAAGTGGGTCATGCTCACGCCGGAGCGGATGGCGCGCACCGAGGAGATGTTCGCGCGCCACGGCGGCAAGACGATCTTCCTCGGACGATTCGTCGCCTTCATGCGCAGCTTCGCCGGCATTTTCGCGGGGATCGTCGGCATGCCGCTGCGCACCTTCGCGCTCTACAACGCAACCGGCGGTGTCCTCTGGGTCGTCACGTTCAGCGCGATCGGATACGTGTTCGGCCGCAACCTGCCGCGGCTCGTGCGCTACGTCGGGCGCGTGAGCCTGATCGCGGCCATTCTCGTCGCGCTTGTCGTCGGCGTCATCTACGCGTGGCGGTGGTTCGAGCGAAACCGCGGCAAAGTCGTGGCGTCGCTGGACGAGTCGTATGCCCGCGCGACGACCACGCCGCGAATGAGCCAATGGCGCGCGCGGCATCCGCTCGTGTGGCGCTACACGTCCGGCAATTTCGCGAGGGGCGAGTACCTCGCGATCCATCTGCTGATCGGATTCCTCGTCAGCCTCACCGTCATCGGCATATTTGCTACGATCACCGAAGGACTCGTCGACACGTCGCCCCTCACTCGCTTCGACGTGACCGTCGCCGGCCGCCTGGAACAATCCGCGGCGGCGTCGTTGCTCAAACTCTTTCGTGTGTTGAGCAGCCTCGGGGGCCGCGGGGCGATGACGCTGTTCCTGATCGGCGGCGGGATCTACTACGCGATCAAGCGGAAGGGGCTCGAGCTCTCCGGCTGGTGTGCCGCGTTCATCGGCGGGTCGATTCTCGACGCGTCGCTGCGGTTCGTGGTGAGGCGATCCGAGCTCCCCTTCGCCGACGTGGTTCTCATCGATTGGGGCACAGGTCTGGTGAGCCGCAAGGCGCTCGGAGTGCTCGTCGGCTACGGGATGGTGGGCTACCTGCTCGCGTCCCACGCACGCGGAGCGTTGCTCCGAACGGCGATATCAGTGCTCGCGGTCGCGATGATCGTTGCGATTACGGTCAGCCGGCTGTTCCTGGGGCAGCAGTACATCAGCGATACCAGCGCGGGGCTCGCCGCTGGATTGGTGTGGCTGGTGACGTGCGTGACCGGAGTGGAGATCGCGCGGCAACGGAAATGGGGGCGGTAAGGCTTAAACGGCGCGGGACACTCGGAGTCGGCAGAGCCCAACGGCGCGGGACGTTCGGAGCGGCGGAGCCCAACGGCGCGGGACGTTCGGAGTCGGCTCGCTGGTGCCGGCATCCCCGTGAGCGGCGCGAGCCCTGCTGCGAGCGGGAGCTTGAGCAAGAGCCTTGAGCCAGACCTGACAGGCGATCGACACGCCCAGCCCCGCTCCCGTCGTAAGGCTCACGGCTCCCGCTCAAGCTCAAGCTCGAAGCCGAGCTCACTTCCGAATCCGAGATGCTCGGACAATCACGAGATCTCGGCCGAGGGCGCTCGATCGAGACAGCGCCCGCTAGTGGCGGGCTGGTGCCGCGATCTCGTCTTCGCCGAGCATCGGTGGCGACGCGAAATCGATCTTGGCTTCGCGGAGCCATCGCTCCAGCAGACTGGCCAGCGTGTTCTGCTCGTCGCGGCTCAGCCGTCGCAGCGCGGTCATCAGTTGCGTCTGGATCGTGGTCGGCGCGTCCTCGAGCAGAGCGCGGCCCGCCGGCGTGACGGCGATTTCGATACGACGCCGGTCGGCGGACGACGACGACCGCGACACGAAGCCGCGCTCGACCAGCCGTCGCACGACAACAGACACCGAGCTCTGGTGCGTTGCCGTGCGCTCGGCCAATTCGTTGAGCGAATCGGCAGGCCGCTCGGTCAGCTGTTGCAAGACGAACAGCTGCGCGAGGCTGATTCCCATCTTCAGCTCGATCGCTCGCGTGTTGACACGGAACGCGCGCACGATGCTTCGCACGGCGTTCATCGAACGATCGACCGGCCGCTCGTTGCTCAACGCGGCGGCGCTCTGCGTCGGATTGGCACCCATGATGGGGAACATGCGGTCCAGTCCGCGCTTCTACAAGGGGGCCATTGGAGGCTGATTCCCGGTCAATTTGTCGCCAGCTTCGACTTCTCGCCCTTGAGCTTGGCGTCGTACCACGTCAAGACCCGCCGCCACATGTCGAGGAAATCGTCCGCGGTCGCGGTTCCGGCGCCGTGGCCGCCGTTCATGTAGTTCACCCACACCACCTCTTTCCCGAGTCGCCGCAGCGCGTAGTACATCTCGCGCGTGTTGTCCGCGGGCACGTTGGAATCCTGCGCACCTGTGACGAGCATGAGCGGCGTCGTGATCCGATCGGCGAAAAGCACGGCCGAGTGCTGCTCGTACTTCTGCGGCTGCTGCCACATCGTCGCGCCGATGCGGTCCTGCGTCTTCTCGGCGGCGTTCACGTTGCGGACGCCGAGCCGCGGGCTGTCGGTGTAGAAGCTGATCAGGTCCACCTTGCCCGAGATGTTCACCGCCGCTTTGAACCGATTCGTCTGCGTCACGAGCAGGTTCGTCGCGTATCCGCCGTAGCTCGTCCCCTGCACGGCCATCTTCGACGAATCGGTGATGCCGAGCTCGATCAGCTTGTTGGCCGCGGACGTGACGCCCTTGAGCCACGCCTCGCCGGGGAAGCCGATGTCGAAGTCGACCGACGGTTGCACGACGACGTAGCCGTGTCCCGCCAGCAACGCGAGTTGAGAATTGAACGTGTCGTCGAAAAAGTCCTCGTACACGTTGAAGATCGTCGGATACGCCTTCCCCTTCTGATAGTCCGGCGGGTAGTAGACGACGGCGTACTTCTGGTGACCGTCGGCGTCGAGGAAGGGAACCAGATCGGTTGCGCCGAGTCGCTTCGACTGGAGTTGCGGATTGCTCTCGACCAAACGCCGCGGCGACGCGAGCGACTCGTCGGCGACGTACACGTCGGCGGGATGATTCCCGCTCGCGATCGAGAGCACGACGGTCTTCCCGTCCTTCGAGAGACGGATGCCGGAGTAGGTTTGTCCGTCGCGCACGAGCGTTGTGAGCTGCTTGGACGGGCGATCGTAGCGCAGCACCGCGCGTTCCCACTTTGTTCGCGACGCCGAAGTGAGGTACAAGTGTTGGCCGTCGTTCGTCCACGCCGCGAAGCTCACGCGCGGCGAGGTGGCCGAGGAGTCGTCGCTCGCCGCGACCTGGTCGCGCGTCGAAGCGGCCACGTCGACGAGCCAAAGTCCTTCGCGGTTCGAGACGAGCACCGCGTCGCCCGTCGGACTGAAGCGAACGACGGAGAAGCGCTCTTTCGCGGCGCGCTCGCGCCCGGCCTTCGTCGTGTCGGGAGGCGTTGGCGCCTCGCCCGGTTTTCGCTCCGCCGGCCCGGCGACTTGCTTCGCGTCTTTTTCGTCGATCGAGCCGACGTAGACGCGGCCATCTTTCGAGTACGCGTAGTGCCGTCCGTCGTCGGCCCACTGGAGCTGCATCCCCTTCGTCGTCGCGAAGACGACGCGCTCGGCGCCGCCCGTCGTAGAGCGTGTGCGGAGCGACATCTCGCTGTTGAAGCTGTCGTAGTCGGTCTTCTTCTGGATGTCGACGTCGTAGGCGAGCGCGGCGCCGTCCTTGGCCAGCGTGTACTGGCCGAGCATCGTTTCCGGAACGAGGTCGCGCATCACGTTCGTTTGGAGGTCGAATGCGACGATGCTCCGCACATTTCCCATCCGGCGGACGTCGTCCCAGGCGAGAAAGGGGTCGAGGCTCGTCTGCACGAAGACCGGCCCGGTCGTCATGTTGGTGAACGTTTCGCGAGCCTTCTTGCGCCACTCCGTCGTGTGCACGGTGAAGACGAGCGACTTGCCGTCGGCCGTCCAACGCAGGTCGCTGTTCTCCGCGACGTAGCGGCCGGCCGGGAGGTGCACGGTGACGACGCGATCGGCCTTGCGGTCCCACACCGCGGGCTCGTATACGTCGCCGTTGAAAACCAGCATCGCGAGGCGATCGCCGTCGGGAGACCATCGCGCGAGGCGAACCGGGCGCTTGTCGGTGAACACCGGATGCGCCGCGCCGGATTTCGTGTCGATGACGAGGAGGCGCACGGGGACCGGATGCACGTATGTCGGGTCGCCGTCGCGCCGATAGTCCTGTCCGTACGCGTCGCGGCGCACCGACGACGTAAGCGCGAGCCAGCGGCCATCGTCGCTCAGGTCGGCTACGGTCGCGCTAGTGACGTCGAGCGCGTCGTTCATCGTGAACGCCGCGCTGGACGAGGGCGTGGCGGCCCCGCCGCGGGTCGCCGACGCGCCGGCGTTCTGGGACAGAGACCTCGACGCGAGGGACCGCGGCCAGAGCGGCGGCGAAAAGAAGCGAGGCACCGAGGCGAAAGCGCATGTCGACATCCGGAAACGGGTGTCGTCCAATGTGCCTAGCTGCCGCGCCCCTCGCCAGCGTTTTGGCGTTGGGCGCCAAGGCCGTAGCGGCCTGGCTATCGGAGGACGATCTCTCGCTTGGTGGTCGTGATGCCGCGGTCAGTCTCGGCGGTCACGGCGAGCTCGTACGTCCCCGAGCGCAGGCGCGAGAGGTCGACGCGCACCCCGCGGGCGGCGATGCCGTCGTGCTGCTCCGGAACTTCGTCCCACTGCAGACGAAGCCCGGTGGTCGGGTCGGCGAGATGCACGCTTTCGATCGCATGCCGGAGCCAGCCCACACCCGTCTGCTGCACGCTCACGGTGTAATGGACCGGCTCGCCCCGCTCGCGAAGCCCGTACGCCTCCCAATACACACCGACGGCGCGCGCCAACGGGATCTCGGTGCTGGCCAGCGCGTTGTCGCGCGCGGTGACGAAGTCCGCGTTCGGCGATGCCTCCGCCTTGTACAACAGCAGATCCGAGAGGGCGACCACGCTCCCATCGAGCGCGGTAAACCCCTCGCGTCGTCGAGCGGCGCGGCGATCGTGGTCCGCCAGGAGCTCCAGGCTCACGATTCCTGAATCGGCCCGAGCAACCGAGACGAGTCTGCCCGTCGCGGCGGCGGAATCCTGCTTTGTCACGACCATCGGCGAAGCGTCACCGGCGACGACGAGCGAGGCGAGCAGCGGACGGCCGAGCAGCGTCGTGTCGCGGCGCGCGTCCCAGGCAGCGACGACGAGCGTCGAGTCGCCCCGCCGAAAGCGCGCGATCTGGCTTGGCAGATCATGCACGGAGCGAGCGTAGGCCGGCGCGTAGCCGGTGCGCGCGAACCTGTTGTCGAGCGTCCAGTCATCGCTCGTGATGCGCGCCTCGTGATCGACCGCGTGTTCGCTGGGAATGAAGTCGTACGGCATTCCCGCGTCGTGGCCGGTGATCGGCGTGCGCGAGTCGAGCAGCATGCGTGGAAATCCGCGCGAGTACCATTGCGGCCAACCGTAGCGCATCACGAGGTGTCGCACGTCGTCGCCCCACACCTCGCCATCGGCGGTTGCCGAGTGCTCGGCGATTCGAGCGCGCACGTACCGCGTGAGGTGTTCGGTGAGCAGATCCGTCGTGCTCACGGAGTACAAAGGCGCGCCGAGGCGAAGGATTTGACGGGCAAGGGAATCGCGCGCCTCGCACGGCGTATGGTCGAATCGATCGGCGAGCGGACCGTCGAGCAGATCGGTGATGTCGAGCCAGCGGCACCGCTCGGGGAGCTCCATCGCGGCGAGCGCGACGTCGAACGCCGAGTCGGCGAACGCGTAGCGCTTGTCGGCGTGAGCGGCGAATCCGGCGAGCGCCGCGCACCATGCACGCCCTGCGTCGCACCGCGTTGCCGCGTAACGAATCGCGTCGTCCGTGCGACGCGCGTCGACGAAGTAGCGCACGAGTTGCCCGGCGACCCACGCGTCTCCCGACAGACGCTCCGACGTGCTGTCGAGCTTTGCGATCAGCGCGTCGCGACGTTTCGTGACGTCGGGTGAATCATCGGGGGGCGGAGCCTCGTCGGCGTCGTCGCCACGCCAGTAGCAATAGCGTCCGACGCGCACGTCGCAGGGGCCGCCGCCGTCGCCGCCGCGCACGGGAAAACGGCTGCGGCGAAACGACTCGAACGAACGCTGCGCCGATTCCGCGGAGTGCCTGAGTCGCGACGAGTCGGCGCGCGATACCCCCGCGAGCACGACCGGACCTTGATAGACAGCGGCGCGCGCGAGGAGCGAACCGGCGAGGAGCGCTTGGATCAGCATCGCCGGTTCCTCCGGTCTTCGTTCGCTACGGTTCTCCGAGCGCCAGGAACGGTCCCGCTGTCGCCGAGACTCCGATGTCGTCCACGACCACCGTGCCCGCCACGAGCCGATCGAAGACCAGGCGCATGGAGCGAAGATGAGTCGGATCGAACTGAGGCGACGCCTGCGCGAACTCGGCGAGCGGGAGCACGTACGTCTGGAGCACGAGCTCGTACTGCGTCGGGTAGCGCTGCTGCTCCTGGTCGTGTCGCCGCAGAATGTGAATCTCGAGCGGTCTTCGCGGCACGCCGAAATGGCTGAGCGGCAAGCGCGCCATGTGACCCGACGCGTCGGTCATCTCGACCGTGAGATCGACGGGCGTCGAGTCCTTGCCCGCCTTCGGTTCGGGCTTCTTTGGCGGCGCCTTCTTCTCGTCTTTCTTGGTGCTGTCGGCTTTCTTGGTCGTGTCGCGCGCCGGGGCGCGCGGACCGGGCTTGGCGTCGGTCGGCGCGAGCGACAGGTACATGGCGGCCTCGCGCCCGAGGTGCAGACTGCCGACGAGCGAGTCGCTCAGCGAGATCGTGTACGACGCCGGCTTGCCGAGCTTCGTGGTGTCGTCGCCGCGGATGTGGTTGTTCCAACCGAGCGTCACCGCGTTGGTGTTGATCGGATCGTTCTGTCCGCTGCGCAGATTCAGCGGGTTCTCTTTCCACGTTGCAAGACTGTCGCCCGAAAGGGTAACCCCCGGCACGGACCCGGTCGTCACGTCGACGTCCTCGTCAAAAGTTGCCAGCGACTTGAAGCCGGACTCCTCGAAGCGGGTGATGTACATCGTCTTGGGCAGCCACGCGCCGATGAGCCGGTGGTCCCGGAACATCGGCAGATACTCGGATTTGCCGTGCAGCGTCGCCTCGAGGAATCCGCCGATCACGACCTTGCTGAACTGTCTCTGCTCTTCCGGGGTGATCAGGCCGCGCAGGTCGAGGTAGCGCCCGCTGCGCGGGCCGTTGTCCTTGTTCCCCCAGACGGTGTTCCACTGGCCGTGGTTGGCGCGATAGACGTACCAGGCAGCCTTGAACCAGGGCTTGCCGTCGGTAAAACGGATCCGCTGAAACGCTCTCAACCCATTGAACGACGAGACGTCTCCATCGTGCGAGCCGTGGATCACCATGTAGTTCACGTTCTCGATCGGCGTGAACACGCCGGCTGGCTTGTACTGCCCGTCGACCGGCGCGATCGCAAACACCGACTTGATATCGAAGTTGAAATTGAATTTGACATTGGCGTCATCGGGGTAATGACTGAGCCTATTAAACGCCGCGGCGATCCCCACAGCTTCGCCGCCCCGCGAGTGACCCATGATCGCGATGTTGTGCATGTCGACCTTGTGCGAGAACGGGCCGGCCGAGCTGTCGTTCCAATGTTTCCAGTCTTCGATGTGCTTGAGCAGGAGCCAGGCGCGTCCGTCGCTCTCGCCGCGCAGATTGCCATTGATGAAATTCTCATCGACCGACGCAAGGATGAACCCGCGCGACGCCAGCAGCTCGCCCAGATAGCCGTAGCCCGGGTCGGAGTAGTCGAGCGGGTCGTGGTTGCCATGGACGATCAGCACGAGAGGGAACGGCCCGTTGCCGGCCGGATACCAGACGCGCCCGTTGATCGGCACCTTGCTGAAGCCGAATCCCCAATCTTTTTCGCGGGCCTTGGCGTTGTCAGGCTCGGTGGTGACGAACGGCGAGACGTCGACGGTCTTCGTCTTGATCGCCACGGAGTCTTTGTACTCGGCGCGGCGCTTGTCGGTGCCGCTGCCGTAGTAGAGCGTCTTGACGGCAAACGATCCCTTCTCGCCGGGGTTCGGCGCGGAGATCAGCTGGTGCGAGAGGACGACCGGCGAGTCGTCCTTGGTGAGCTGGAGCGCCTGGGTGCAGCCGGTGAAGAGAAGGCCGAAAACGATGCCGGCCGCGCGCGCGCGATTATTGGGCATCAGCGAATCCTCAATCCCAGGCGATTGCCGACCCGGCCGTCGCCCAAGGTCTCGAGCGCGTAGTCGATCGACAGGCGGTCGACGGTGAAGCCCGCGCCGGCGGTGAACGCCTCTTGGCCGGGAAGCGGGCGCCGCGCGCCGGCGCGCAGCGCGATGTTGTAGCCGCTCAGCCAACTGTAGTTGACTTCGAGTCCGCCCGCGGGCGCGAGCGTGTTGCTGCGCAACCAGGAGACGGCGGCGGTGCCGAAGAGATCGAATTCGCCGAGCGACCCGCCGCGCGAAACGCCGAGTGTCGCCTGTCGCGGAAGCTCCGCTTCGATTGGACCCGAGTCCGCGTCCTGCCCCAGGTTCTGCACCGCGGCGCCGACGGTGTACGAACCGAACATCACCTTCGAGACCCCGAGATCGACGAGACCGCGCTCGAATCGCGACCCTGCGGATTCCTGTTCGGCGTACTTCCCGGCGGCTCCGAATCGGATGCCCTTGAATGCCTGGGCGATTCCCACGCTCAACTCGAGCGACGAGGACACTAGCGTTTGCTCGAATTCCGCCGGTGTCCCGGGGCTGGACACGAAACTGGCCTCGGCGCTTTGCGTGCGCATTCCGATCGCGACACCACCGCCGTTGAACCTCGTTACCGCGGAGAGGGCGGCCCCGCTCGAGCCTTCGCCATAGCGCTCGCCGGACGTGCTGAAGCCGTTCGCGATGACGAGCTGCGCCGGATTGAAGAAAATCACCTCGTCGTCGCGGCTTGTGACGCCGACGTCGCCGAGCGCCAAGGTCCGCGGACCTGCGGGAAGGGTGAGTACGACAGGCAGAATCGCGCGCGGCTGCGCGTCGATCGCGAGCCACGGCGCCAGAAGCAGTGCAAGGGCAGGGACCGCGCTACGAAAATTCATGTCGTTGGCACCGAGGGGTGAATGATCTTCAATTGTCGCCCGGCAACGTCTTCAGAAAATCGGCGAGGTACGATCCCCAGACCGCGGGCAGCGAATGCGTCCCGTGCCCGCGCGTCTGGTCGGTGATCGGCAGCAGCACGAACTTCCCGTTCTTCACGCGATGGATGAGCGTATCTACGATCCCCAGCTCCGGCGGATTCACGAAATCGTCCGCCGAATTGATCGCCAGCAGGCGCGCCGTGATCTTCTCGAGGTTCGGCGACGGATCGTAGTCGCGGGACGCGTTGAATGCGTAGACGACGTCGTTGGCGTCGTGCGTCTTCACGTTCTGGTCGAGGTACGCGCGAATCACTGAATCCGCCTTGTCGCGCGTCGGCGCCTGGCGGTGCTGCACCTTGGGCGCCGACGACATGATGTACAGCATCCCCATCGCCTGTCGCAGCCCGGACGGCTGCGTCGTGTAATCGCCGGCGTTGTAACCCGGGTCCTTCGTGATGAAGTCCATGATCATCGTCCGGATCATCCGATTCCTCCCGGCGATCGGCGACGGTATGCAAGCCAGAGGCACTAGCCCGTCCGCGAAGTCGGGGTAGCGCTCGCCCCAGACCCACGCGTGCATGCACCCCATCGACGTCCCCATCACGAGCCGGAGGTGATTCACGCCGAGGCCCTTGGCGAGCAGTTCGTGCTGGGCGTCGACCATGTCGTCGTACGTGTACTTCGGGAACCGCGCGTGCATTCCGTCGCTTGGTTTGCTCGACCGTCCATGTCCGATGCCGTCAGGGAGAACGACGAAGTAGCTGGCCGTGTCGAGCAACTGCCCGGGACCGAACAGCTGACCCCCGAACGTCTGGCTCAGGAATCCGCCCCCCGACCCGGTGGTGCCGTGGAGCACCAGCACGGCGTTCCGCACAAGCCCCGAGGCGTCGCGGCGCGGCTTGCCGAGCGTGATGTAATGGATGCGAAGGTCCTGGAGCGTCTCTCCGCTAGCGAACCGGAAATTGTGAATCGTATAGTCCTGGCCCGCGGGCGCCCCACCCCGCTGTGAATGGGCGGGTACAGCGACCAAATTCGAGAGGGCGGCGAACGCGATCAGTCGACGGATGGCGAACAGCATGGCCTCACCTGGGTGGATTCTCGTGCTGCGACGATAGCCGCCAGGCCGCCGATTCGACAGTCCAAACCCGCGGATCGTTGGCTAACGTTCCTTGACCGCCGATTCGCGTTTTCCCGCCGCTAACATCGCGCCATCCACAGGATCAAGCCCATCTCGATCGTCGCCGCGATGATCCCGAACACCAACGCCACTCGAAATCCCTTGCTGAGATTCATGCCGTTCGGTCGGAGAGAGGGGGGCGGGGGCGTGCGGTGGAAAGCCTCGGGGGCCGCGCTCGCGGCGACTCTCGTCGTGGCCGCGTGCAGTGAACCTACGACTTCCGTGCGACGTTTTCCTGTCCTCGACGACATCGGCGCGAGCGACTGGGCGTCGGTGACGGTCGGCGGCAATCATACGTGCGCGCTCAAGACCGACGGCAGCGCCTACTGCTGGGGGAGCAATCAGTACGGGCAACTTGGCGTGAGCCACACCGACACGACCTGCGGCTCGCTGAACGCGCGGTACGCGTGCGCGACGATACCGCAGCTGGTCCAGGCGGGACTCCAATTCGCGTCGATCAGCGCGGGCCAACGTCACACCTGCGCGATCACGCGTTCGCGCGAGGCGTACTGCTGGGGTTCGAATGAAACGGGTCAGGTTTCGGACTTCGGGGGTAGCGGTGGACCGGTGCTCACAAAGGTTCCGAGCAGCCTCCCGTGGACGCAGATCTCCGCCGGGTTCAGTCACACTTGCGCCGTCCGTTCAGACGGATTGCTCGTCTGCTGGGGATCGAACGACCGCGGCCAACTCGGCAACGGAAACTTGCTGCCCGGTACGACCCGGGTGCTCATAACCGCACCGGTCGCGGCGACGAGCGCGGGGCAGTCGCGGACGTGCGCGCGCACGACCGTAGGCGTCGTGTATTGTTGGGGCTCTATCTGGACGGAGCGGAGCGGGGGACTCGAGCTCTCACGAACTCAGATGACCCCGCAGCTCGTTCCCGGCGCGCCGGCGCTGGCGTGGTTGAGCGTTGGCTCGTTCACCACGTGTGGCGCGGACGTCTCCGGATTCGCGTATTGCTGGGAAGCGAATCCGCGCGGCGAGATGGGCGACGGAACACAGGACGGGAGTCTCGTCCCGGTTCGCGTCGCCAGCGACCTGGCCTTCGTACAGCTGAGCGCCGGAATCGTCCAGACTTGCGGCGTCGACATCACTGGCGCCGGCTACTGCTGGGGGGATGACTCGTTCGGTGAGCTTGGCGCGTTGCCGTCGCTTCTCGTCGAGCGATGCGGGGGACAGGTCTTGCCTTGCGCGACCAAACCGGTCGGCGTCATCGGGCGGCAGAAGTTCGTCGAGATCAGCACGGGATTCGGCAGCCACACATGCGGCGTGACGACGCGTGGCAACCTCTACTGTTGGGGCTTGGGGCAATCGGGTCAGCGTGGCGATGGGACCGAAGCCTCCGCCGTGGCGACTCCGGCGCTCGTCGTCGAACCGAGTCGATTGGCGGGGTCGAGCCAGTAGGCGCGCGGCGCCATTGGTGTCGCACGTCACGCGAGTTCAACGCTCGAGCACCCCGGGCCGATACTGAGATTAAATTGTCGGTCGCGACTCTGGTTTCCGATCGGACCGCTACGATCGCGCCCCCCCCGTTGTCCCCTCCCGTCGTCACGCCTCTCCCTCCAATCGATGAACTTCGATCGTCGGTTCCTTCAGCGCGCGCTTCTCGCGTTCACCACCGGACTGTTTCTCGCCTGCGCGGCGCGCGTGTCGTCGGCCGACGCCGCGACTGTCCCCACCGGCACGGCGGCGGTCGTTCGCTAGCTCGCTCGGTTCGATTTCCAGAGACGATAGCCGCCCAGGAACGCGTTCGCGTTCTTGCCGCGTTTGACTCCCCTCGGCAGCCGTTTCATGTGCCGGACGTTCCCGCCTCCGAGCACCACGTAGTCCGCGAGAAAAGCCGCTGAGAGCAGTTCGACAATCTCGAGCACGTGCCGTCGCCATCGGTGTTTGCCGAGCCGTCGAAACCCGGCTTCGCCGATCCAGTCCTCGTAGGTCTTGCCGTGCTGATAGGGCATGTGCGCGAGCTCGAGCGGGATCAGCATGCCGTCCTTGATCAACGCCGTGCCGAGACCGGTGCCCAGCCCGAGGAAAAGCATCGTACCGCCGCCCTCGTAGCTGCCGAGGGCTTGCATCGCGGCGTCGTTTACGAGCCGAACGGGTTTGCCGAACGCTCTGCCAAAATCGAATCCGACCCAGCCGGGGCCGAGGTTCCACGGGTCTTCGACGGGCTTGCCGTTGCGCACGGGACCGGGATAGCCGATCGACACGCGATCGTACTTCCAGTCAGTCGTCGCCTGGCGAACCGCGCGCACCATCTCGCGGGGCGTCAGCGTGGGGCCGGACTTGATCTTGGTGGGCGCGCGGTGGCCTGACGCGAGCACTTTGACGTTCGTGCCGCCGACGTCGACTGCCAGAATCTTCATCGGCGAACGATCACGGAGCCGGGGGAAGCCCCTTTCGCGCGCGGACTGCTTCGACGAAACGCTTGGCCTCGGCCTCGTTGAAGGAGTCCGAGACCTTCTGATGGTTGACGCTCGTTCCGCTGAACAGCTCTTTGTCGCCGCCGTCGGTCCACTGCACGCGGATCTTCCCGTCGGCGTAGTGGATGTCCTTGATTTCGGAGAGCGGAAAGACCGCGTGCGTTCCGATCGCGCCGGCGACCGTTGACTTCACGATCTGGCTGACCATGCCGCCGAAGCCGGACGTGTCACCCGAGCGGGACTCGTCGACTCCGCTCTTGATTTTCGCGACCGTTTTTGACGAGAGACCGGCGAGGATCTTGTCGCCCATCAGCACGATGTCGACGGAGCTGTCGGCGTTGTAGATGCGCATGTCGCCGGGGCCAAGGGTCTCCGGCGGCGCCTGCGCCTCGACGCGAACGTGGTTGTGACTCGAGATCCTCCGCCTGACCCAGGCGATCACGAGCCAGCAGGCGAGGATGACGAGGCCGAAACGAATCAGGCCTCCGACGACGCGGCGAGAGTTCATGGCAAATGCCCTGCGAAGGTTGCGCTGACGCTGCTCATCGCGGTCCGGACACGATCGGCAACTCGATGAAGCTTACGTGTCCGGGCTCGTGGAAGATTCGGTGTTCCGCCTTCTTGTAGTCGCTTGCCTTTGCCCAGAAGATGTTCGGGACAAAGGTCTGCGGGTTGCGATCGTAGAGCGGGAACCAGCTCGACTGAATCTGCACCATGATCCGATGTCCCGGCAGGAAGACGTGATTGGACGTCGGCAGCGCGAATCCGTACTCGAGCGGCGTGTTCGACGCGATCGGTTTCGGGTTCTCGAAGCCCTCGCGGTATCTCCCGCGAAGGATGTCCATCGCGATCGCCAGCTGATATCCGCCCATCTTCGCGTCGCCGCCGACCTCGTCGGGGTAGACGTCGATGAGCTTGACGACCCAATCGGCATCGCTGCCGGTCGTCGACGACACTAGATGCACCATCGGCTGGCCGCTGATCTTCACGGGCTCGGTGAGCACCGCGGTCTCGTACGACAGCACGTCGGTTCGCCCCGACGCCTCGCGTTGGTCGTCCACCAGCCAGCACGGCCAGGTCGCGCACGTGTCGTAGCCCGTGGGCTTGATGGGTCGCGACCGAAACGGCACCGGTTTCGCCGGATCAGAGATGTATGAATCGGGTGCGGAGGCAGAGGGCGGGGCGAATCCGGCGGAAAAATTGGCGCCAAGGTAGAGGGGCGTTCGCGTGATCGTGCAGCCGGCCGCGCACCCACTCGGCCACGCGTTCAGCCGCTCCCAGCGATTCGTGCCGGTCTCGTACGCGCTTACCGGCGCGACGTCCATCGGCGGATGGTCATCCTTGAGGTAGTGCGCGAGAAATGGCGCGAGGATGTTCTTCTGAAATTCCTTCGACGTGTTCGCGTCGAAGTCGAGCGCGCCGAGGCTGCTGCCGTTCTCGATCTCCTGGCCGTGGTGCCACGGACCCATGGTGAGGAAGACCATGGTATTGTTCGCGTCCTTCGGTTTGATCGCCTTGTAGACGGCGATCGCGCCGTAGATGTCCTCTTGGTCCCAGAGGCTGTGCACGAGCATCGTCGGGACCTTGAGCGGCTGCGCGGCGAGAATCTTGTCCATCGCCTGCTGCTGCCACCATGAGTCGTAGCTCGGGTGCTGGAGGATCTTGTTCCAGAATCCCACTTGCTCGAGGCCGTGAAGCTTCCCGAGCTCGCCCGCCGAGACGGATTTCATGTAGACGTCGTAGTCGTCGTAGTGGTCGGTCCACCACTTCGCCGAATTGTCGCGCATGGCTTCCTGCTCGAGGATGTACGGCATGTTCTGCTGACGGAACGCGCCGTTGTGGAACCAGTCGTCGCCCATCCAGCCGTCGACCATCGGGTTCATCGGCACGGAGACCTTGAGCGCCGGATGTGGATTGACGAGTCCCATGAGCGGCTCGAATCCGTCATACGAGATCCCGAGTTCCCCGACGTTGCCGTTCGTCTCGGGGACGTTTTTCACGAGCCAGTCGATCGTGTCGTACGTGTCAGTCGCCTCGTCGACCTTCGTCGGATTGAGCGGGCCGACGAGCGGGCGATTCATGACGTAGTCGCCCTCCGATCCGTACTTGCCGCGAATGTCCTGCACGACGCGGATGTAGCCGCCCGGGATGATGACGTCGAGCGCGTTGTCGTAGCCGTTGAGCTCCGGCGCGAGGTGCGCGCTCTGCGCGTACGACGTCGTCGCCGTCGCGTCGTACGGAGTGCGGGTGAGGAGGATCGGCGCGCGGCGGGCGTTCTTGGGGACGAGGATGACGGTGTGGAGCTTTGCGCCGTCGCGCATGGGGATCATGACGTCGCGGCGTTGGTAGTCGAATGACGACGTCGCTGGAGTGAACTTGGAGGGGGTTTCGGTGGGGAGTTGGGCGCCGAGTCGGACGGCGAACAAGGGAACGGCGAGGAGGAGGCGAACGAGTCGCACAGGGGGCTCGATGTAGAGACTGCGCGATAAGGTCGCGTGAGAGACGGCGGGGCGAAAGGCGCTGGTGGGCCGGCCACTCTGAGTCCTGGCGCCTGGTGGGTACGGCTTTGCGCTCGAAGTCGGGAACGGACATCGGACCACGGACAACAGTTTGGGCGTGACGGGAAGAAGATGGTGATGGGACGCTGGCGTCAGCGCTGCATTCTCCCCTCATCCCGGGGGGAGAATGGGTGACTTCAAGCAGCTCGTGGCATGGCAGAAGGCGCATGCATTTGCGCTGGCCGTCCACGCGGCGTTCAAGGGAACGAAGGCGCACGTTTCGCCAGGCTTTCGAGCACAGATTCTGCGCGCCGTCAGCTCAATCGCGGACAATCTCGCCGAGGGGTGTGCAAAGCGGAGTCGGCGCGAGCTGGCTCGCTACGCGGACGACGCGTACGCGTCGTCGAAGGAAGTCGAGAATGACCTGATCAGAGCGCGGGATCTGGAGATTCTCGAGCGACGGCTCGCCGAAGATCTCCTCACGCAGGGCGACGAAGTCTCTCGCCTCTGCTTCGGCCTTTCCCGCATACGAACCAAGAGCGATGATGACCCCTGGCCCCCCGAGCAGGAGGTCTGAGGTCAGTGGTCCGCGGTCCGTTCCAGTCGTCGAGCGAACCACGTGGCCTCGCAAGCCACTCGAACTCCGAGTGGCCGAGCGCTCGGCGCTGGTCAGCCGCCGTTTCAATGAAGTGGCGGCTTCCCTATGTCTCTCAGTCTTCCCTTCGCCTCATTGTTCGTCGAATCTCTTCGTATCGCCTCCCTGTACGCCGTCGCTGCCCCCGTCGTATCCGCCTTCATCAGCAGCACGTTCCCCCGGAACACGTACATCCCCGATGAATTCGGGTAGAACTCTTCGTTGAGACGCAGCACCGCGAGCGCCTCGTCGAACTTGTTCGCTCGGCCCAGACGAAACGCGGCGATGTTCAGTTGGCCTTCGCCGAAATCGTAGGCTCCGCTCCCGTAGTAGCGCTGGCGGAGCGCGCGATAGGCCTTCACGGCGGAGTCGGCGCCTCCCGTGGTCGCGGCCGAGATGATGACGGCGGACAGAGGCATCGGCTTGCTGACTCCGCGATGGCAGGTCGCGCAGGTGACCTGCGGATCGTCGGGCTGATGGCCGGGCAGGGTGTCGACTCGGCGATTCGCTTCCTGCACGAGCAACATCATCTGACGCGCCACGAGCTTCGTCCGCTTCTCGTCGCTCACGAAGTTGAACTGCGTGAGCGGCTGGCCCTCCTCCCCGACGTGACAGAACTGGCATCGGACGCCCAAATCCGACGTGAAGTTCCGCATCGTACCGATGACCTGGATCACCGGCGTGGACTTAGGAATGACCCTGGTGTTGACCAGTGAGTCGGGCGGGAACTTCGCGGGCGACTGGGCGCAGAGGTGAGAGGCCGCGAGTGCGAGGAGAGAGACCGCTGGCGTGGAGACGCGCATCGTTTGGCCCGCGTTATGGAGTGGGCCTACGATACCACGCGCGTGCGGGGCGGAATGTAAGAATGTTGTTGGCTAGGAACGGCGGCTCAAAAGGCGCGGGGTGGGCCGGCCACTCTGAGCTCGATCGGCGCGGTGGGTACGGCTGTGCGCTCGAAGTCGGGAACTGACAACTGACCTCAGACCTCACACCCGGCGTGACGGGACAAAGGTCTCGTGAGCGGCCGTCATTTCCTACTCGCCCAAATCACCGATGTCTCACGTCTCCCGCAACGCCGCCATCGGCGTCTCCGCGAACACATCTCTCCCCGTCAGCAACCCAATCGACACCGCGAGCGCGATCATCGCCGCCGCCACGATCCCCGCCGGCGCGAACGCCGGGAGGAACGGCATCTTGAAGATCACGTGCAGCAACCCCCACGCCGCGAGCGTGGACAGCAACACTCCGGTCAGCGCGCCGAGTGTGCCGAGCAACGCGTACTCGGCGAGCATGATCCGGACGATCTGCCGGCGTGTGGCGCCGAGCGTCTTGAGGAGCACGCCTTCGCGCAACCGGTCGCGGCGCGTCGCGGCGACGGCGCTGAACAACACCGGGACCGCGAGTCCAAGGCTGATGAGCGCGAGGAAGCGAACGGCCATCGTCACCTTGCCCAGCACACTCTGCACCGTGCGCTGCACCAGCGTCAGGTCGAGGCTCGAGATACTCGGGTAACGCGCAACCACGTCGCGCTGGAGGTGCGCGATGGCGGTCGGCGATGATGCGTGGACGAGAATCGCGAACTGCTTCGGCGCGGCGGCGAGCGACTTCGGGTCGAACACCGCGAAGAAGTTCGGGGCGAACGTCTGCCACTGAATCGAGCGCATGCTCGTGACGACCGTCGGAATGAGCACGCCCTGCACGTTCCAGGTGATCGTGTCTTGCAGTTTGACTCCCATCTCGACCGCCACGCCCGAATCGAGCGACACCTGTCCGAGCGTGCCCGCGCTTCCGCCCGGGGTGCCGAACCATTTGCCCGATACGAGCCGCTCGGATGCGGTGAGGGAATCGCGGAAGGTCGACCGGAATTCGCGCCGAAAGACCCACGGCCCGCGGCGATCGCGCACTACTTCACCGCGCGCGCCGCGGCCGCCGCGTCCACGTCCCGCCGCGATGCGCGCCGAATCGCGAAGACGGCGGTTCTTGTCGATCTCGTCGGCGATCGCGGTCGCCGATTTCCCGTTGATCGACGCGACCCGCATCGCGACGATCGGCGTCTCGTCGATCAACTCCTCGTGCGCCGCGCGGATGACGGAATCGATTCCCGCTTGCTGATTCTCCTGCACGTCGAAGAACACGACGTTGGCGCGCGCCTCACCGAGTCGCAGGTCGAGCGACCGAAGAATGTTGTACTGCACCTGGTAGAGCGTTCCCATGAGGAACACGCCGAATCCGAGCGCGAGCACGACGGCACGCGTTTGATTACCCGGGCGATAGAGGCTGGCGATTCCTTGGCGCAGCGGGAACGGCCACGAAGGTCGAATCAACCGCCGCGCGGCCCACGACAGCCCCGCCGCGCTGAGCCAGAGAATGCCGATAGCGCCGGCGATCGCCAGCGTGAATCCCACGCCGCGCCGCGGCGTATTCGCCCGGCTGAGTCCGAGCGCCAGCACGCTCGCCGCGATCGCCAGCGACAGCGCGATGCGCAGCGGATCCCAGCGCGCGCGGCGCAAGGCGTCGGCGTCGGGTTCGCGCCGCAACGCTTGCAGCGGCGACACTCGACGCAGCGCGACGAGCGGACGCATCGCGAAGAGCAGCGCCACCCACACGCCGATCGCCAAGCCAAGCAGGATTGGACGCGGCGCGAGATGGAGGTCCACGTCGACCGGAAGGAGATCGTGCAGCACGTACGGCATCGCGAACTGGATGCCGAGTCCGACCACGACACCGGCCGCGGCGCCGAGGAGACCCATCACGCCCGCCTGCATTGTGTAGATGGCGAGCACTTGCCAGCTCGTGGCGCCGACGCAGCGGAGGATCGCCACGGGATCGATCTTCCGCATGACGAACGCGTGTACGCCGCTGGCCACGCCGATGCCACCGAGCAGGAGCGCTATGAGCCCGACGATGGCGAGATAGTCGTGCAGCTGGTCGATCGCGCTGGCGAGCCGCGACTCGTTGTAACCCGCGCTCTGCACCGAGCCGTTGCCGGCCGCGAGCCGCTTGCCGAAATCCTTGACGAACGCGTCGCTCGTGAGCGTGGTCGGGAGCTTGAACAGCGTCTCGTACTCGGCGCGGCTGCCGAAGACGACGAGGCCCGTCGCCGGGACGAACCGCTCGGGGATGTAGACGCGCGGTCCGATCGCCGCTGAGATCCCGACGTCGCCCGGCACGCTGAGCAGCGATCCCGTGATGATGAACTTGGCCGAGCCGAGCGACAGCGTGTCGCCGAGCCGTGCGTCCAGCGAGACGAGCAGCGCGGGGTCGACGACGGCAAACGCGCCATTTTGAATCTGCCCCCACGCCGCGGCGGGATCGGTGACGATGTTGCCGTAGAACGGATAGCCCGCGCTCGCGGCGTGTACTTGCACGAGCCTCGTTCCGCCGCTCCTCGGCACCAACGCCATCGACGTGAATCCGGTGGACGTCACGTTGGCGATGCCGGCGCGGGCGAGAGAATCGACCAGCGAATCGATCGCCGGCGTGCGCGCCGAATTCCGGCGAGCGGCGACGTCGCCGCCCATCAAGGCGCGCGACTGTTCGTGCACCGAGCGAATCGTGTTCTCGGAGAACGAGTCGATCGCGACGAGCGCCGCGACGCCGAGCGAGATCGACGACATGTAGAGGAGCAGCCGCCGGCGCGCGGTGCGGCTTTCGCGCCAGGCGAGGGCGAAGAGCTGTCGCGTCGCGGACACTAGGCCGCCCGCTCGGTCTGCGAATCCGAGACGACCCGACCGTCGCTCAAGCGAATGATCCGCTGCGCATGCGACGCGAGCGCGTGGTCGTGCGTGACGAGGACGATCGTGGCGTTGGACTCACGGTTGAGCGCCTCGAGCAGCTCGACGATGCGGCCGCCGGTGTCGCTGTCGAGATTTCCCGTCGGCTCGTCGGCGAAAAGGATGCGCGGCGAGTTCGAGAACGCGCGGGCGATCGCTACGCGCTGCTGTTCGCCGCCGGAGAGCTGCATCGGGAAGTGGTGCAGCCGGTCGCCGAGCCCGACGCGATGCAGCAGTTCGCGCGCACGGTCGGACGCGCCGGACTCGCCGCGCAGCTCGAGCGGCACCTGCACGTTCTCGAGCGCGGTGAGCGTGGGAAGGAGCTGGAAGCTCTGAAAGACGAACCCGACTTTTTCACCGCGGAGCTTGGCGCGCTGATCTTCACTGAGCGCCGTCAGATCGGCGTTGTCGAGGAGCACCTGACCACGCGTCGGTGTATCAAGACCGGCGAGCAGGCCGAGCAGCGTCGTCTTGCCGCTTCCCGAAGGCCCGACGATCGCGACGAAGGAACCCTGCGGGATGCTGAACGAGACGTCGCGCAGGACGGCCAACTTGTTGTCGCCGCTGCGATATTCTTTGGTGAGGTCCCGGGCAAGGAGCATGTCGCGTGAGGTCAGGCGGAGTGAAGGGGCAGAAAGAGTTCTTGCGCAGAGCTCGCCGGCTGGCCTTGGGCGCGGCCGGGCCGGCCGTGCTTGCCCTTCTGGTGGCGTGCGGTAGCGGACGATCGCAAGCCGGCTCGGTAGTTGGCCGATCCGACTCAACCGCCCCTACGGAATCTAGAGCCACGCTGTTGCGCGGCGCGTCGGACACGTCAGCCGCTCCGAAAGCGGCGGCGCGCTCGACGATCGTCTTCGCGGGAACGAGCCTCACGGCCGGACTCGGACTCGAGCCCGACAGCGCCTACCCGATGCTGATTCAACGGAAAATCGACTCGGCCGGCCTGGCGTTCCAGGTGGTGAACGCGGGTGTCAGCGGCGAGACCTCGTCCGGTCTGCTCGACCGACTGAATTGGCTGCTCCGAGGCGCGTTCGATGTTTTCATCGTGGAGACCGGGGCCAACGACGGGCTGCGCGGGATTCCGGCGTCAACGCTGAAAACGAACCTCGAGACGGCGCTGGATCGGATCAAAGCCAGTCGGCCGGAAGCGAAGATCGTTCTCATCCAGATGGAAGCGCTTCCCAACCTCGGCGCTCAATACGCGTCGGCGTTTCACGCCGTCTATCCGACGGTGGCGCGCGAAAAGGGAGTGACGCTGCTGCCATTTCTCCTGGACGGCGTGGCTGGTCACCGCGGCCTCAACCAGGGTGACGGCCTCCACCCGAACAACGCGGGGGAACGGATCGTCGCAGCCAACGTCTGGCGAGGTCTGGAGCCGATTCTCGCGGCGCGGGCCCAGAAATAAAGGGCCGTCGCCGCAGTCGTTGACTGGCGGCGCATGATGCGATAAGCTTAACGGCTGTCTGCGTTTAGACCCCAGTTTTCAAGAGCGACTCGTTTATGGCAATTCCGGCTACACAAATCCGGCGCGGAATGGTCCTCGTGTTCGAGGGCGACCCGTGCCGCGTCATAGAGTTCCGCCATCACACCCCGGGCAACCTTCGCGCGATGGTGCAGGCAAAGCTCAAGAACCTCCGCAACGGTTCGAGCTTCGAGCACCGCTTTCGCGCGGCGGATTCGATCGACCCGGCGTCGATGGAGACGCACGACCTGGAGTTCCTCTATCAGGGCGGCGACACGTATCACTTCATGAACACGGAGAACTACGACCAGCTGGAGATGGACGAGGAGACGCTCGGCGACAACGCGCAGTGGATGCAGCCGAACATGAAGATTCAGGCCGAGTACTACGACGGCCGTCCGGTGGGCATCAAGCTGCCGAACTCGCTCGTGCTGGAGGTCGTGGACACGGCCCCGGTGATGAAGACGGCGACGAAGACGGCCTCGACGAAGCCGGCCAAGCTGGAGAACGGCGTGACGATCAACGTGCCCGAGTTCGTGGGCACGGGCGACAAGGTGAAGGTGAATCCGAGCACGGGTGAGTATCAGGAACGGGCGAAGTAGCGCGCTGATTGATCGTCGCCCGAGCGCGGATTAGACTGAGAGATTGCGGTCGAGTCGTATGACTGCGGCAGTTTCGATGGTGACTGTAGCTCAATCGGTTAGAGCACCGGACTGTGGCTCCGGGGGTTGCGGGTTCAATTCCCGTCAGTCACCCTGCGGCGGTCGCCGAAGTGAGGCGGCGCGGGATTGATGATCTAGGTCGGTAGCTCAACTGGTAGAGCACTGGTCTCCAAAACCAGCGGTTGGGGGTTCAAGTCCCTCCCGGCCTGTAAGAGCGAAGGGCATGCATCAATTGCGTGAAGTGTGCGGGTGAGACTGGAGTCGTCAGGTGGCAGCGACAGGCGACAGGCTTAACTACGGCGGTATCGTCTAGGGGACTAGGACGGGGCCCTCTCAAGGCCCAAACACGGGTTCGAATCCCGTTACCGCTATTCGTTGTAGTCGTGAATGCTGGATCGGTTGGAAGTCGTCGTGGTCGACCTGGCCCGTTCGTCTATCGGTTAGGACGGCACCCTTTCACGGTGCAGAGAGGGGTTCGATTCCCCTACGGGCTATCGGGCCGCGGTGTGTAGGTGGTGTAGGTGGTGTAGGTGGTGTTGGGGGCGTAGCTCAGTTTGGTTAGAGCACTCGACTGTCACTCGAGAGGTCGCGGGTTCGAGCCCCGTCGCTCCCGTGTTGGACAGCTAAAGGCGAACGTTGGAATTGGAATTCCGATTCTCTGATAGCTGATCGTTGGTCGCAGGCCGCAGCAGCGAAGGGCCCTGGTGGTGAAATTGGTAGACACGCCATCTTGAGGGGGTGGTGCCGCAAGGCGTCACGGTTCGAGTCCGTGCCAGGGCATGTACCATGGTCGTCGTAACAGGCGGGACTGGTAGACAGCAGTATCGCCAGCGTAGCTCAGTGGTAGAGCACTCGATTCGTAATCGAGCGGTCGTCGGTTCAATCCCGACCGCTGGCTCTGAGATTAAAGGGGCGCCGCGATGAGCGGCGCTTTTTTGTTGCATCCGATTGGGTCAGCCGGCCCCTCAGCGAGGAAGAAAGGGGGAACGACGGTGACGCAGATTTGAACGGCGATGACACGGATGAGAAGCGAAGGCGTTTTCGTCGTGAGTCTGCGGGATTGCCGTTCCCAGTCAGCGGTATCTGCGTTGAGTTTTTCGCGGTCGACCCGGGACTCACGCGCGGCGCGCTTCTCGAATCGCCCGTCCCGCACCGCCCAGGTTCGCGAGCCTCATCTCCGAATACTTGCGCGACAGCAGGACTCCGTGCGCTCCGCCCTCGAACGCGGCTTTCACCGCGCGGTAGACGTCGTCCGGCGTCGTCTTCTTGCTGGCCGGCGCCGTCGGAATGTCGATGTCGATCCCCGGCCAGATTTTCATCGTCGGTCCGGCCTGGCCGACGGCGCGGCGGGTCTCGCGTAGTACGTACTCGGGCGACAGGCCGGCCGCCGCGAGCTGGTCGAGCGGGACGTCGTGGTACTGCATCACGTCGTACGTCAGCTCGAGCACCTGCTCCGGCGTCAGGTCCGCGAACAACGAGCGCTGCACGCTTCGTACGTACTGCGCGAGCCGCTCGCCGCCGCACAGGTTGTAGATCACGACTTTGAGAAAGTCAGAATATTTCGCGAACGCCGCGTAGTCTTGCTCGGCGCGGTAGAAGGGCGAGAAAGAATTGTTGTGCCACACATGCCAACCAATCCCTTTCGTCGGGGCGATGGACTTGGCGAGGTGGTACATGTCGCGATACGTGTCCTCGAGCGCGTCGTTCCAGAGACGCTCCCATTCCATGATCTCGGGGTAGCGCGTCAACAGGCGCCAGAACGTCACGAACGAGCCGTCGACCGGGCGCCGGCCGTCGCGGCCGGCGTTCACGAACGCGGCCAGCTGCAGGTATCCGTCGCGAGCGCGATCGACGTCGATCCCTCGCTTCTTTGCCTCCGCGGTGCAGTACTGACAGAAGCACGCGATGCCGCCGCCGGCGCCCACGCCGCCGTGGTTCGCGACGATCGCGTTGCCCAGCGGCCCCTGGCGCTCGCTCCCCCACATGAGGCCATCGACGTCGTAGGAACGGAGATAGTCCTCGACCATCCCGAGCCAGAAGTTGCGCGTGTTTGGATTGCGTGAGCACGCGAATGTCGACGCGCGACCCGTGAGCGTGACCTCGCGCGCCTGATCGAATCCTGGCACGTTGCCACCGATGACGTCTTCGAACCAACAAATCACCCGCATCCCGCGCTTTTTCGCCGCCGGCAGGACGTCGGCGATCACGTCGTAGTTCGGATGGTCCGGCGCCTTCTCGGCGGCAATGCTCGTGTTGCGGTAATACTGCGGGTGCGGCGTCGCGAAGTTGCCGCCGTGAAAACTGTCGTCGTATTCCTGCTTGCCGTGATCCGGAAGCGCGCTCCCTCGCGGCTGTCGTCCGCCGATGCCGCGCCCGTACGTGAACGTGGCGAGGAAGATCGTGTTCACCTCGCCGAGGCGCTGGAAGTTGTCGAGGACGGCGTTCACCCCTTCGTCGACGAACGACACCGCGCCCGCCTGGATGCCGATCACCGGCGCGTCGGCGGGAAAGGGCGCCGCGCTCGCGAGCGAGGTCGTAAGCGGCGACGCACCGCGAAGAGCGACGCCGCTCGCGGCGAACGCAGACGCTTCGAGGAACGCGCGACGATCCATTGTTACCTCGACTCGAGTACGGGGAGCGGCGGCGGGGTGCGGCGAACTGCGGGGAACGGTGGCGGTGATTGATCCAAGTGCGCGGAACGGTGGCGGCGTGCGGTGAACAGCCGCGGGTTGCGGGCCCACCTGCCTAGCAGCCTGCCGGTCCACCGGTCCACCGGTCCACCAGTCCACCGGTCCACCAGTCCACCGACTCCTACGCCACTCCCTGCTTAATCGCCTTGATCACCCGGTCCGCGAACAGGTCTACCTCGTCGACCGTCGTGTAGACGTTGGGGGTTATGCGCATGCCCGAGAACTCGTCGTTGACGAGGGGTGTCGTGACGATGTTGTGCTTGGACAGCAGCCACCCGCCGAGCCTGCCCATGTCCATTCCGTCGATTCCGTAGACGCCGATCGCGCCGCTTTTCGTCGGACCGATCTCGGTGATCATCTTCACGCGGTCGCTCGCCGCCAGCAACTGTTTGGCCCAACGATCTCGCAGGTAGCGCAGACGCGCGATCTTCCGGTCGATGCCGATGCCGCGGTTGAACGCGATTGCCACGGCGATGGCGTTGTGGTTCGCCGCGGGATGGGTGCCGATCTCCTCGTACTTCCGAATGTCGGCGTCCTGCTCCGCCGCCGCCGCCATGAGCGGCCAGAGCGACTTGATCTTGTCGCGCCGCACGTAGAGGAAGCCGGTACCGATCGGCGCGTGCAGCCATTTGTGCAGACTGGTGCCGTAGTAGTCGGCGCCAAGCTCGTCGCGGGTGAACGGGAAGTGGGCAAACGCGTGGGCCCCGTCCACGAAAACCTGAATCCCCTTCGGCCGGGCCAACTCGATGATCTCCTTCACCGGCGCGATGTAACCCGTCATGAAGCTGATGTGCATCACCTCGATCACTTTCGTGCGCGGCGTGATCGCGGCGGCGATTTGATCGACGTACGACCTCGTGCTCTTGACCGGCGTCTCGATCTTCACGCGCTTGAGGACGACGCCGTCGCGCCGCTCGCGCTGGCGCCACGACGTTTGCATGCGCGGATAGTTCTGCGTCGTGAAGACGACCTCGTCGCCGCGCTGGAGGTCGAGACCGAAGATCATGATCTCGTTCGCTTCGGAGGCGTTGCGGGTGATCGCCATCTCTTCCGGGTCGCAGCCGAACTCGGTGGCGAGATCGCGCCGCACGGACTCGATCCGCGGCTCCAGCACGCGCCACATGTGATCCACCGGAAGCTCGTTCGAGAACCGCAGGTCGCGGATCATCTGCTCGAGCACGTGCGTCGGGGCAGGGCTGCAGCCGCCGTTGTTCAGGTTCACCATCGTGCGGTCGAGGTCGAACGCGCGCTGGATCTCGCGCCAGTAGGTCTCGTCCTCGGCGACGCTGACCGCCGTTCGTCCGGCGGCGATGGGCTCGGCGTGAAAGAGCTGGCGGAACGCGGACTGGCGCATGACGGGCAACGACACGCCGGCGCCAAGCATCGAGGAGACGAACGATCGGCGAGTGGGCATGATTGACGATCCGTGATTCTGGTCGCTGGGTCAAGACCTCGTCGGGCGCACTCATTGGGTGGGGTGCGCGGACGGGCACTCTAGGCGTCAGCGACAGGCGTCAGCGCCAGTCGAACGGCGTGCCCTGACGCTGACGCTGCCGCCTGACGACTAGAGGCCAACCCAACAGGGATGACGATGAGACCAGGGTCGTCCCGTTCTTGGTGTTGACATCCGACACCAACCGTGCAATAGTGCTGGTGTAGACCGTCGACACCATGACCACTCGCCTCGACCTCCTCCAGGGCACCCTCGATCTCCTGATCCTGCGCACGCTCGTCGCCGAGCCGCGCCACGGATGGGCGATCTCCGAGCGGATTCAGGAACTCTCGCGCGACGTTCTTTGTGTCAATCAGGGGTCGTTGTATCCCGCCCTCCACAGGCTCGAGCAACAGGGTTGGATCGCGTCCGAGTGGGATGTGTCGGAGCTGGGGCGTCGTGCCAGGTACTACACGCTCACGCCGGCCGGCCGAAAGCAGCTCGAGCGGGAGCGCGAGACGTGGACCCAGTTCACGGCCGCGGTCGGCCGAGTGATGCGTCTGGCATGATGCTGCGCGCGTGGCGTGATCGTCTCCGGGCCGTGCTCGGCCGCCGCCGGGCGGAGCATGAACTCTCCGAGGAGCTCGAGTTCCACCTCGCGATGCAAGCCCGCAAGCACGTCGATCGCGGAATGGACGCGGATCAAGCCGCGGCCCTCGCGCGGCGGGAGTTCGGCAACGTCGAGCTAGTCAAGGAGGATGCGCGCGACGTGCGCGGGGCGCGGTTCTTCGAAGAGCTCATTCAGGACGTGCGGTATGGGTTGCGATCTTTCGCGCGGGCGCCGGCGTTCGCGCTCTCGCTCGTCGTCACCATCGGGCTCGGCGTCGGCATCAGCTCCAGCGCGTTCACCGTGTTCAACGCGTACGTCCTCCGCCCGTTCGACGTTCGCGATCCGTCGTCGCTCTACTCGGTGAATTGGATGGATCGCTCGGGTCGCTACCACGACTTCAATCGAACGGAGCTCGACGCGGTGCGACGGACGAACGCGGCAATCTCCGACGTGCTCGCGTTTCGGACGTTCGCCCTCAGGCTCGGGTCGTCGGCGGCGACCGCCGACGCCGTCAGCGACAACTATTTCGAGATGCTCGGCGTCCGCCCGACGCTCGGGCGAACGTTTCGCCCGGACGACGGGACGCTGCCGGTCGTCGTCCTCAGCTACGCGGCGTGGTTGACGCGCTTCGCCGCCGACTCGAGCCTCATCGGGCGACGGGTGCTGCTTCGTGGATCGCCGTTCCAAGTCATCGGGATAGCTCAGCCGGGATTTTCCGGACTCTTCAAGCGCCCGCGCGACCTGTGGATCCCGCTGGGCGCCGAGGCTTCGCTGGATTCGTCATTGGCGACTCGCGCGTCGAGCGCGGACGTACAGTTCATCGCGCGGCTCTCCGCCGGCACGTCCGAAGCACAGGGCAGGGCGGTCGTCGCGGCCGTCCTCCAATCGACGACGGCGGCGCGGCCCGACAGCGGTCGCGTCGCTCGCGTCTTCTTCGAGTCTCGGGCAAGTCCAATTCCCGGATCGATTAAGTCCTACGTCATGTTCGCGCCGCTCGTCCTGTCGTTCGGGCTCATTCTTCTGCTCGCGTGCGCCAACGTCGCGAATGTGCTGCTGGCCCGCGGCATCGAACGGCGCCGCGAACTCGGAATCCGGCTCGCGCTCGGCGCCGCGCGCGCGCGCCTCGTGCGTCAACTGGTGACGGAGAGCGTCGTGTTGACGCTGCCCGCCGCGATGCTCGGATTCGGACTCGCCTGGACGATCGTCACCGTGGGGATCCGCGCGCTGTTCGCGACGCTGCCGGCCGACCTCGCTCCATTCGTGCGCTTCGTTCCGCTCGCGCCGGATTGGCGAGTCATCGCATTCGCCGTCGCCGCGACGATCGCGTCCGCGTTCCTCTGCGGACTGGCTCCGTCGCTTCGAGCGACGCGGCTCAGCGTGGTACAAGCAACGCGCGGCAGCTTCGACGACACCGGTGCCCCGCGTGGCCGGCGCGGCGCTCTCATCGTCGGCCAGATTGCAGCGTCGTCGTTGTTGCTCATCATGGCCGCCCTGCTCTTGCGCGAAGCAGCGAGGCTCGGCCGAGTCGAGACTGGCCTGAGGACGCGCGACGTCGTGTCGATCGAGCCGGAGGCCAAGGGGAAGGCCGCGGCGCTCGCCGCCGTCAGAGCCAGTCCACTCGTCGACAACATCGCGGCGGCTACGGCGCTGCCGCTCGACATGAAATGGCCGTCGGCGGTTGTCGCGGGGGACTCGGCACTCGTCGACGCGATCTACAATCGTGTGACGGCATCGTATTTCAACGTGCTCGGCATCGGCCTCATCGGCGGGCGCGCGCTGACTCGCCAGGACGAGGATGGGGCGACGCCGGTAGTCGTCATCAGCGAGTCGGCGGCGCGCCGCCTGTGGCCGCGCCAGAATCCGCTCGGACGCGTGTTGAACCTGCGTCTCCGCGGCGACACGGCCGATCCGCTCGTCCGCTACCGGAACGCGCGCGTCGTCGGGGTCGTGCCGAACGTCGTCGTCGGTTCCATCGAAGACGGAAAGGATGCGTCGGTGCTCTATTTTCCGAGCGCGATCGAATCGATTGGGTGCTGCCTGTTGGTTCGCGTGCGAGGGAATGCAGACGCATCGAAGCGGGCGCTGGACGTCGCGCTCGATCGCTCGGTTCCGGGTGGCGTCGATCGGATCGACCGACTCGAAACGTTCGTGGCCGGGGCGGTCTACCCCTTTCGCGCCGCGTACTGGGTCGCGCTGATCCTCGGATTGATTGCGCTCACCCTGACGGTGGTCGGTGTCTACGGCGTGGTGGCGTATCTGGTCGGCCAGCGCACTCGCGAGATCGGAATCCGCATCGCGCTCGGCGCGACGACTGGCGACGTGCTCGCGCTCGTCATGAGGCAATCGGTGCGTCAGGCAGTGGTCGGCACCGCGATCGGATTGTCGCTGGCGCTTGGCCTCGCGCGAGTCATCGCGGCCAACGTCGCAGGCATCCCAGTTTTCGACTCGGTAGCCGTTCTGGCCGCGTCGGCATGCGTGCTGCTCGCCTGCTCGATCGCGGCGTTTCTGCCGTCGCGCCGAGCGTCTCGCGTCGACCCCACCGACGCCTTGCGCCACGACTAGAAGACGGCGGGCACGCACTAAGTGAGTTGGTGCGCCGGATGCTCACTCCGGGCATCAGTATCAGCGACAGTCGATAGCAAAAAGTCGTCAGCGCCAGTCACTATCGACTGACGCTGACGACTGTTTCTGACACCTAGAGTCTCAGCCTTGAAGCGCCTTGAGGCGGTTGTTCGCCCTTAGTGGCACTTGCCGCTTGCCTTGTCCCAGACGCGGCCGCCGGCCTCGACGAACTTCGACTGCCACCCGTCGTCGCCGAGCGTGAGCATCAGAACGCCGGCGCGACCCTCGACCTGATACGCGGAGTTCGGGTTGAGGCTGTTGAATCCGCGAAGCTCTTCGCCGCCCGTACCGGCAACGATCTCCGTGATCCCCCTCGTCGTGTCGAGCACGCCCGCCGGAGTCATCGGACGGAACCGCTCGTAGTCATGGTCGTGACCGTTGAGGACGAGATCGACATTGTGGTCGTACAACGTCTGCCACAGCGGGGTGAACTTCGCGTCGCTGCCGTGCCAGCCGGAGCTATACCGCGGGTTGTGCCAATACGCGACGGTGCATGCGGCTTCGTGGTCGCTGAGATCCTTCTCGAGCCACTTCAGTTGCGCAGCTCGATCTGCATCAGAGAACTCTGAGCCCGATACGATCTCGCTGTTGAGCGCGATGACGTGCCATTTCCCGACCTCGTAGCTGTAGTTGCCCTTGCCGTCGACCCCGGCGGCGTCCTTGCCGAAGTACTTGAAGTACGGAGCGGCTTGGGGCGTACCGTAGTCGTGGTTGCCCGGCGTCGGGTGCATGTTCTTCATGACTTCCAGCTTGGGGTTGCCCCACGACGGCGCGAAGCACTGCGCGAATTGCGCTTCGCTCCCGTTCGAGTAGACGTTGTCGCCGAGCGTGAACGTCGTGGTCGGGACGTTCGCGACGCTGTCCGACTTGATGATGCTGTCGACGAGCATGGCCGTGGCGAGCCCGAGCTTCTGCGTGCAGCTCGCGATGTCGCCCACGCCGACCATCACTTGACCAGCAGGCTTATCCGTCGTGAGATCGCTCGTGGCGACCCCGAGGCCAACGCCAGCCATGATCGGACCGCCCGGTTTCACGGCCTGGGCTCCGCCGCTCTGGTGTACTTGCATGTCGGCCTCAGGCACCGGAGTCATGTGCATGGGCGGCTTGCAGGCGAGAAAAAGCAGGCTCGCGGGGAGGAAGCGGGCTCCGCGTTTGAATGTCATCACGGCAGAATCCTCGAAGGCCAGAGACCAGGTAGGAGCGGAGCTCGACGATGCTGCCTCCGCACGGATGGCCGGAGCGGGCTGAGGAATTGCGCGCCCGTCCGTGACCCCCGATTTCCACGCCCGGTCGCCGTACAAAAACGGCCGTGCGAGGTCACGTCATACTACCCGCGACGTGTTCCCGTGGTCCCCGGCTGTGCTCGTCGCTAGTGACATTTTCCACCGGCCTGATCCCATACTCTGCCACCGACCTCAACCCACGCCGACCGCCATTCCTTGTCGCCGAGCGTAAGAAGCAGCACCCCGACACGACCCTCGATGCGATAGACGGAGTTCGGAACGATCGCGTTGAATCCGCGCAAATCCTCACCGCCGGTTCCAGCGACGATTTCGGCGATTCCTTTCGCCGAGTCGAGAATTCCCGCGGGGTTCACCGGCGCGAATCGCTCGTAGTCGTGATCGTGGCCGTTGAGCACGAGATCAACGTCGTTGTCGTAGAGAATCTGCCACAACGCATTGAACCTCGCGTCGTTGCCGTGCCAGCCCGAGCTGAATCGCGGATGGTGCCAGTAGGCGATCGTGCAAAGCGCCTTGTGGTCCTTGAGATCCTGCGCGACCCAGTCGAGCTGCTCCTTCCGGGCCGAGTCGGAGAAGATGGAGTTGACGAACAGCTCACTGTTGACGACGACGATGTGCCACTTCGCGACGTCGTAGCTGTAGTAGCCCTTGCCGACGACGCCCGCCGCCGGGCCGAAGTACTTGTAGTAGGGGTCAGCGTTGGGTGTGTAATACTCGTGGTTGCCCGGCGTCGGGTGAAGGCTCTTCATGATGCGCCGCTTCGGGTCACCCCACGCCGGCGTGAAGCACTTCTCGAACTGCTCGGTGGTGCCCGACGAGTAGACATTGTCGCCGAGCGTGAAGACCGCAGTTTGCACCTTCGCCACGCTGTCGGCGCGCAGAATGCTGTCGACGAGTATCGCCGTCTCGACGCCGAGTCGTTGCGAACAGCTGGCGATGTCGCCGACGCCGACCATCGCGGACGCGCCGCTCAATGCCACCTGCGCCGCGGGCGCGGCGGCCGGCGGTGGCGTGATGCGCGCCGTCGGTTTGCACTCAATCGACAGACAGAGCGCGAACGCCGCGTACGACCCGCGCCGGAGCTGCCGCACGCGTGGCCTCGCTAGAAGCTGAGGCCCAAACGAAGCTGCACTCCGCTCCTGAAGCCGCCTGTTTCGATCAGACTGAGCGTCTGCGACCCGTACACGCGTCCGATCCAGATGCCGCCGCCCGCCGTGGAATGCCATCCTCCCGGCGATGATCCGTCGACGTACACGCGTCCCGCTTCGGCGACACCGACGACGCCACCGCGAACAGGGATTACGAATTTGAAACGGGTCAGCGGCACGAGCAGCTCCGACGTCGCATAGAGCGACGCATCGCCCGCGAACCGCTGCGCGTCGATGAACTGCGTCGTGTGGTCGCCGCCGATCGTCGCCGCCTCGAAGAATGGGAAGTCACCCCAGAGCTTCGTGCCGCCGGTGCGAAACGTCAACGTCGGTGTCGTGAGAATCGGCAGTTGCAGCGCCGCGTCGAACGCCAGCGTGGCTTTGCCGAACGTCGACGTGACGTCCATCATCTTCGGGTAGACGCCGCCGCTCGCGACCGCGAGAACGTGGTTGGACGGCGTAACGGAATCGACTCTCCATGGGTGACGGTCGTAGCGCGCGACGAACTGGAGTGCCCCTTCATTGAAGGTGCCGAAGCCGTACAGATGCGAGAGGCCGAGGAAGGGGCTGCTCGCACTGTCCGTGGCGGCGTGGAGGATCGACGGACCGAGCGTCACGTCCCCCCACTGACCGATTGCGAGTCCCACGACCGGGCTCAAGCCCAACTGTCGCTGGTGCACCTCGAAGAACTTGCTGCTTGACGGAAGCGTGTCGAGCGAGGCGTTGCCGAATCCGAAGAAGTTGACGTACTGCAAGTCAGACACCCGGCCGAAAACGCCGACGTGAAGCGGCGACTGTTCGAACCGTTTGTCGAACAGGGCCGATACGCGCGCACCATTGAACTGCGTCGCGTACTCGGCGTTGACGTCGAGCATCGACGAGTACGGGCGGTCGAGGAAGCCGTATGAGTAGCGTGTGAAGCCGAGCAGCGGCGTGAGCCCCAGCGTGCGCGGGTCGTTGAGCCCGACGTGCGGCAGGATGTCCGCGCCATAGTTCGGCACCGCGGGACCGAGCTTCCCCTTTCGCTCTTCCCATGGCAGACGCACGAACAGCGTGTCGAGGCCATAGGAAATCCCGCTCGTTGGTCCCGCGTCGTAGAAGTGGGTCGGGTGCGCGTGCCCGGCGACGGTCGACGAGTCGACGAGCACATTGTTGCCGTTGCCACCGATCACGCGGACCACGATGCTTTCGTCGGCGCGCCCCGTGACGATCGCCGTGTCGTCGCCGTTGTGGAGGTACACGAGGATCTCGCGCGTCTCCCCCGGGGTGAACCGGCGGGAGTAGAACGTCGTGCCGCCGGATTCGAGTCGCACGTCCACCGAGCCGTCGGCTGTTCGTACGATCGTCGCGCGATCCGCCGAGTCCGTTCCGTTCACCTGCACGCGTGCCGCGAGCTCGCGGTAGTACTGGTCGGCCGCGGCGGGAATCGCCGCGCGCCGCTGTTTGAGCACCGCTTCCATATGCGGGGCGATCGAGCGGTACTCGACTGGCAGCGTCATGACGGCGGCGTGAATCACCGAGTCCGTCACGCGCCGCTGGAGGTCGTGTGCGATGGAGTCCCAGGTCGCCCTCTCCAATCCGGACAGCAGCCGCTGGTCGATGTCGTTCGGCTCGGTGAGTCCGCGAACGCTGGGCTTGCCCGTGAAGGAGACCACGCTCGCCTTGACCACGTGGCCGGCGCTGCCGACTACGCCTTCGTACGAGACGAAGGCGTGATCCCGGTCGCGCGCGATCGGTTGCCACTCGGTCTTTGACTCGGATGAGAAGCGCGCCCACTTCCACTGGCCGGCGTGGCGGTCGTTGTCGTTGATGAGGAAGTCCGTGAGGCGCGCCATGAGAAACTTGCGCGCGTCGATGTGTTCCTCGGCCTCCGTGTTGAGGAGCTTCAACAGCTCCGGGCTGTCGATGATCTTCGACGCACCCGCCCAACCCTCCTTCGAATCTTTGGGCACGCTGGGGAAGGGCTCGATCTCGCCGAGTCGGCCGGCGAAATCGTGGCGGAATTCGCCGAGGGCCGGGTCGTTGGGCATCACCACCAGCTTCGCGGTCGCGTGAAGCACGCCGGCGGCTTCCACAATCGGAGCCGCGACAGGCGCCGCGGCGGGATTTTCAGCGCTGACGATGTCCTGGAGAACCTGCTGCACGGGAGTGCCGCGGAACTCCGAGGGCACTCCGCTCGCCCCCTTGTCGACGAGGCGAAACACATACTCCGCGCCGTTGCTCGCCTCGAGACGGAGGTTCTTCGTCTGCATGCCCCCGCCTTCCTTCACCGCGCGCAAGCCACCGGGCGCGAACGTCTGCAAATCGAGGACGGGAACGCGAATCGTCGTCGTCCACAGGCCGCGATAGGAATCGCCGTCGAACCAGCGCAACACCGGACCGACCTCGTAGCGTGGGCCGGGGACGACGGAGGCGCTCTCCGCGGGAGCCGCGGGTCGCTCCGCCGGCTTCAGTTTGACCGACGCGACCTCCTTCGGCGGATCGGGTTGCTGCAACGCGAACGCCGTCGATGGAAGCGCGACGGCGATTGCGGTTGCGCGGACGAGGGCCCGCCTGACACGTGAGCGTATGAAGTCATACATGCTACGGCCGTCTATCAAGAGTGATCATGCCGAGGTCTGCCGCCATCGTCGGCGTGATCTCGATCAACCCGGGGCATTGTTGCGTCGTCAGAAGCTGAGTCCCAGCCGGAACTGAAGCCCGCGTTGTTCGCCAGTCGTTTGAACGATGCTGAGCATCTCGGACCCGTAGACCCGACCTATCCAGATCCCTCCGCCCGTCGTCGAATGCCAGCCGCCGGGAGAGCTTCCCTGGTAGTACACGCGGCCCGATTCGGCCACACCGGTGACGCCCGCGCGCGCCGGGATCAAGAACGTGAACCGAGCGAGCGGGACGTACAGCTCCGAAGTGGCGTAGAGCGAGCCATCGCCGGCGTACCGCTGCGAGGTGATGTACTGTGTCGTCTCGTGCCCGCCGAGCACGGCGGCTTCGTAGAACGGGAAGTCGCCGAAGAGCTTCCTGCCGCCGGCGCGCGCCACGAACAGCGGCCGCGTGGGAATCGGAATCTCGAACGACGCGCCGAGCGCGAGCGCCGCCACCTCGAAAGGTGAGCGAACGTCCCACATCGCCGGATAGTAGGCGCCTGTGGCTTGGACCAGGTACCGGTCGCGGACGAACATCTCGTCCTCGCCCGGCGCCGGAACGCGCTCGTATTTCGCGTTCAACATCAGACCCGCCTGATTGAACGTTCCGAATCCGTACGGCTGCTTCTCCGCCAAAAAGGGGCTGCTCGCGCTGTCCACGACCGAGTGCTGGACGACGGGGCCGAGGGAAATGTCGGTCCACGATCCGAGCGACAGGCCAACGGCGGGATTCAGGAACCACTGGCGCTGATGGACGTCGAAGAACGACTGTGCGTGCCCGCTGTCACTCGTTGCGTTGCCGAAACCGTTGAAGCCGACGAACTGGATGTCGGACACGCGTCCGAGCGCGGAGACGTGGAGCGGCGACGACTCGAAGCGCCGGTCCATCAGGACGCTGACGCGTCCACGATTGAAGCTCGTCGCGTATGCGCCTTCGACGGATAGCATCGACTCGTAGGGCCGATCGAGGAATCCGTATGTGTACCGCGTCAACCCGAACTTGGGCGTCAGTCCGAGGCGGTCGCTCGAGCTCAGGCCGGCAGACGGAAGAAGGGCCGCGCCGTTGTCGTTGAGCGGCGGAAGCATCGTTCCGTATCGATGCTCCCAGGGGCGTCGTTCGAAGACGGTGTCTGGGCC
The DNA here is from genome assembly GCA_963757185.1 of uncultured Gemmatimonadaceae bacterium. Lineage (GTDB taxonomy): Bacteria > Gemmatimonadota > Gemmatimonadetes > Gemmatimonadales > Gemmatimonadaceae > JAQBQB01. The sequence goes on along the minus strand of CAVWQI010000005.1, from coordinate 473,488 downwards.
GTACGACACGCCTTCGGTTTTTCCGGCGTCGTAGAATCGCGTCGGATGTCGCGAGCCGCCGACGGTGGACGAATCGACGAACGTGTTCGTGCCGTTGCCGCCGATGACGCGGACGAGAATGCTCCGGTCGACGTTCCCGCTCACGATGGCGGTGTCGTCGCCGCCGTGCAGGTAGACCAGAATCTCGCGCGTCTCATCGACGTCGAAGCGACGCGAATAGAAGGTCGTGCCACCGGACTCCAGGCGAACCTCTACGTACTTGTCGCTCACCCGCCGAATCGTGGCGACGTCCGCGGAATCGGTCCCGTGTACCTGGACCCGCTCGGCGAGTCTTCGATAGTAGTCGTCGGCAGCGTTCGGAATGCCCGCGCGACGGCGCTTCAGGATGTCCTCCATCTTGGGGCCGGACTCCCAATATTCCGACGGCATCGCGCGCACGGCGGCGTGGATGACCGAGTCGGTGACTTTCTGCTGGATCGCGGTCGCCACCGAGTCCCAGACCGGCTTCGGCAGCTCGGCGAGCAATCGCGCGTCCATGTCGTCCGGCGACGTCAACCCCGGTACGCTGACGGAGCCGTTGAACGCGACGACGTTGGAGCTAAGGCGCCGACTGATCCCGCCGATGACGCCGTCGTACGACACGAACGCGTGGTCGCGGTCACGGGCGATCGGTTCCCAGTCGTGCTTCGACTCACCCTCGATGCGCGCCCATTTCCATTGATGCCAATTGCGATCGTTGTCGTTGATCAGGAAGTCGACGAGACGCGCCGCCAGAAACACTCGACTGTCCGCGTGATCTTTCGGGTCGGTCTCGAGCTGCTTCAGCAACTCAGGGCTGTCGATGACCTTCGTGGCACCGCCGAAGCCCACACCCTCCTTGGGCGCTTTCGGCAACTCTTCGATCATGCCGAGCCTGCCGGCGAATTCCTTTCGATGTTCGCCCAACCTCGCATCGTCGGGCATCATGACGATCGTGGCTACGGGGTGCAGGATGCCGGCGGCTTGTTCGATCGGCGCCGCGATCTCCGCGCCCGCGGGATGCATCGCGCTCACTTGATCCTGAATCAGTCCGTTCACCGGAGACTTTCGCACTTCGATCGGCGCGGTCGTGCCGGACTTGTCGACGGTCCGGAAAACGAATTCACGGCCGTCCGCGGCTTCGAACTGGAGCGTCTTCGTCTGCATGCCGCCGCCGGTCTTGGTCGGCTTCAGGCCTCCGGCGTACTTCTCGAGATCGAGGACCGGAACGCGAATCGGCGTCGTCCAGAGATCGCGGTAGAGATCGCCCGAAAACCACCGCCGGAAGTCGCCGGCGCGATAGCGCGCGCCGGCGGCCACGGTGACGCTGTCGGTCCCCGGCATCGGAACGGCGAGGGTTCCGTTGGCGAGGGTCGGATGCGGCTGCTGCAGGGCGAGCGCCGGAGTCCAAAACGCGCCGACAATCGACGCGGCTCCGATCACGCTGCTCATCGCTCGTGCGGAATAGAGGCGCATGCTACGGCCACCTATAAAGAGTGATCATGCCGAGGTCGGTACCACCCTCGTCACTGATGATGAGAATGCTGTCTTTCGTGATCGCCACTCCTTCGGGCTGGATGTGGTCGGGCGGAAGCGCGCGCGCCAACACCGGCGCGCCGGTGGGCGTGATCTCGATCAGCCCGCGCTCCTTCGACGCGATCAGGACGTAGTTCCCCGTGAACGGATCGATGGTGATGTCCGACGGATGAAACGACTTCCAGTCGTTCGTGCCGATGACCGAAGCGATCGGCACGACGAGGCGCGACAGGCGGTCTTTCTTGTCGCCGGTCAATCGCCAACGGTAGATCACGATCGCGTTGTTGGCGGTCGAGTCGAGGACGTGCTTGCAGGCGAGCAGCAGCGAGCTGAGTGCCGGGTCGAACGCGATCCCCTCGAACTCGCACGCGCTCTCGAGCTTGGTGTCGTGCACGTCAAACCCGACGTCCGCATGGTTCGCGCCCTCGTGGAACTCGTAGAGCTTGCCCTTGCTGGTGAGGAGGTACATCACGCTGTCGACCGTCGTGATCCCCTCGAAGTCGCCGTGGACGCCGCCATCGCCGAGCGCGAATCGCTTCACGAGAATCCCGCGGCGATAGTCCAACTCCCAGACCTTTCCGATCTCGTCCGTCTGCGCGAGCAGTCGGCCGTCTTTCGACAGCGTCAACCCGGAGATCTCGCGGAGCTCGCGCGGAAGAACCCATCGCGCGAGAGGCGTCGTTTGCCAGCTTGGATCGTTGCTGGCCAGCTCCCGCTGCAAACGAGTCGCTCGAGCGACGGCGACGACATCGCTGTCCACGGTCGCCAGATCGTCGGGGCCCCGCTGGCACGCCCCGGCGGCGAGGAAGCACATCGCCAGCGCCGCAGTGTGCCGCGCCGACGTCATCCGTCGGTCCCCTTCTCGCGCGCTTTGCGCTGCTGTCGTTCCTCGCCGCGCTCCTTGTCGATCGCGTCTCCGACTTCGACGTCCACGTCGGAGATGGCGCCGTTGGCGGTCGAGCGAATCGCCGTCACCATCGCGTCGCGCGGCACGGATTTCCGCGTGTGCACGAGGTAGTAGATCTCCGACGGCTTGCCCTTGTTGTTCACCACTTCGTCGAGCCGCCACCGCTTCGTGACGTTCTCCAGCGCGGGCTCGATGTGTTTCTGCGCTTCGGTGACTTCGTTTGTGGTGATGGCGATGACCGCGTCGTACTTCGGCTTCTTTCCCTTCGGGCCGAGCATGCTCTTCACGCGGTTGAACCGATCGGCCAGCGCCTCGGCCTTCTTCGGGGTCAGCGCCAGGACGAGATCGCGGTCCGGAACAGGCACGCCGCCGTGATCCGTTCCCGCGAGGTCGTGCAGCGGCTCGGCCCAGGTGGCCGCGGCGGTCGGCTCGAGGACCGGACGGCCGAAGTCATACCGCCAGAGCGCGACGAGCACGAAATTGAACAGGATCGTGAGCAGGAGCGCGACCATGACCACCTGCACCCCCGCCGCGAACCCGACGACGATCGCGAGGAAGATGTAGACGATGTCGCGTGTGTCGCTCATATTCGCGCGGAACCGCACCGCCGCGACGATGCCGCCGAGGCTGAACGCGAGCGCGAGGCTGTTGCGAACGATGAGGACGACGCCGGCGACGATCATCGGCAAGACGATCAGGGCCTGAACGACGGACTGGTTGTACCCGCGACCCCATCGGGCCGACATGTACACCCAGGTCACCGGCAGCATGAGAATGAACGTGCTGACGAAGACGAAGAGGGTGCTCGCGGCGAACTCCACGCGAGATTGGATGCTGGCGACGGGCGCCTGGACCTGGCCGGTCGAGAGTCCGTCTTGCAGGAACGACGGGGTCTTGGCCAGCTGCACCAGCCGGTCGCCCGACATGACGCTGTCGATGGCCGGGAAGAACCGGTACAGCAGGACGAACGTGAGGGCGACGGCCAAGTAGTACGCGAAGAGCCGTCGAAACGGGGCTTCGGAGCCCAGGGTGATGAAGTTGATGAGGCGAGTGAAGAAACTCATAGGCAGTGGATGCGAGCGATCCCGGCAATGGGTGGGGCGGTCGCGTTTGCCATATCGCACGATCGGTACCACGGCGGCGGGCGCAGCACGCGAAGCCTCTACGCGCGACTAGGTTACAGGCTCAAAGTGAGCGGACTCACCGACATACGAGGCAATCATTAGATGAATCTTTTCCGGAGTCACCGGGCTTTGGCGGCCGCCTCCGTGCTTTCGGCGGCCGCGTTCGTCGCGCCGTGCACCGATTCGAGCCAGTCCGCGAGCCAGTCCGCGAGCCAGTCCGCGGCGAACGCCGCGGTCGCGATGCCGCCGATCAAGCACGTGTTCGTGATCGTGCTCGAGAACGAGGGGTTCGACACCACGTTCGCGCCGACAACGCGCGCGACGTATCTCGCCGACACCCTGAGGAAGCAGGGGGCGCTGCTTCGCGAGTACTACGGCATCGCGCACTTCAGTCTCCCCAACTACGTCGCGATGATCAGCGGCCTCGGTGCCACGGCGCAGACGCAGATCGACTGCCCGCAGTTCGTCGACTTCGTGCAGACGGGGACCACCTCCGACGGCCAGCCCATCGGCGCCGGATGCGTGTATCCGGCGGCCGTCAAGACGATCGCCAATCAGCTCGAGGCGCGAACGTACACTTGGCGCGGCTACATGGAGGACATGGGCGCCGACGAGACGCGCGAATCATCGACCTGCGGGCATCCCACCGTCGGACGGCCCGACTCGACCGAGTGGGCGATCCCCGCGGACCAGTACGCGACGAAGCACAACCCGTTCATGTACTTCCACTCGGTGATCGATTCGCCGTCATGTAAGCGGCGCATCGTACCGCTCCCGGCGCTCTCGAAGGATCTCGAGTCGGCATCGTCGACGCCCAACTTCTCGTTCATCACGCCCAATCTCTGCCACGACGGGCACGACCGCCCGTGCGTGAACGGCGAGCCGGGCGGGTTGGAATCGGCGAACCTGTTTCTCAAGCACTGGGTGCCGATCATCACCGAATCGCAGGCGTTCCGCGACGACGGCCTGCTCATCATCACATTCGACGAAGCGCTGTCACTCGACCGCTCGTCATGCTGCGGACAGGTCCCGGGGCCAAACGCTCGCGTCGCGCAGGACGGCATGTTCGGCGGCGGACGGATCGGCGCGGTGCTGATCTCGCGATTCATCAAGCCGGGCACCGTCTCCGAGGTGCCGTACAACCACTACTCGCTGCTCAAGAGCATCGAGGACATCTTCGGCGTCGACCACCTCGGCTACGCACGACCGAGGAGCGTGACATCGTTCGGGGACGACGTCTTCGGTTCGGGCTCAACGCCTGCCGCATCGAAGTCGCCGGCGCCGAGATAGCGGTGCCGGTCGTTCCGTCCCCCACCTAACTGCAACAGCTCACCGCAGAGACGCCGAGGCGCAGAGGACGGCACCGACGTTCAACGCGCGTCCCGCAACGAGCCAGGACTTTTGTGACCGTCGGTCGGGGAGCTACTCGTGTCGTGGCGTGCGTTTGCCACGACGAGGCTCCCGAGCGGTTTTCATCAACAACAACATCTTGGCTCGTTGCGCGCTGGAGCAGACCACCGCGGCGGTTCTCTGCGTCCCCCGCGACTCTGCGGTGAGCAGTTGCAGTTGCAATAGAGCAGGCGGTCATCGAGCAGCGATGCGCAAGGACTAAGCGGATCCACCGGCCACGATCATGTACAAGCCGAGCGCGAGCAGAAACGCCGCGATGATGCGGCGGAAGAGTGCGTTCGGGGATGCGGCCGAGGACCCGAGTGCCGAATGCGGTGCCGATCACGACGCCGACCGTCGTGACGATGAGACTCGGCCACACCGAGAGTATCTCGTGCCATTGCGTGGCGAGGTAGACGGGGAGACGCGCGGCGTCGACGAAAAGGGCGATCGCCGTGGCAGTCGCGACGAATGACGTGCGCGGCACGTCGAAGCCCAGCATCGCGGCGGATCGAATTCCACCCTGGTTTCCAACGAGCCCGCCGAAGCCGCCGGACAGTGCGCCGGCGATCCACGCCGCGCGTCGGCCCCAGTGAACGCGTTGAATCCAGCCGGACAATTCGGAAACGCCGGCCAGGATGAGCAGCGCGCCAAAGACGACGGCGAGGCCTCGATTCGAAACGCGCGTGTGCAGGAGGGCGCCCGCCAATCCGCCGGCAGCGCTCGCGATGCCGAAGCCGAGCAGCACACGGCGATCGACGTGAGAGCGCAGCAGCCAGAAACGCTGCAGAGATCCCACGAAATGCGGAATCGCGACGGCGGCGACCGCCAGTTTGGTCCCGGTCTCGAGGGCGAGCGTCGGCGTGAGCAGGCTGCCGATCCCGAAGCCGACGACCGAGGCGACCCCGCCGGCAATCAGACTGACGGCGGCGAGCAGGATTTTGAACGGCATGGTTCGGGGAAGGTAGCGCGAGTGGACGGCTGGACGGCTGGACGGCTGGACGGCTGGACAGCTAGACGGCTGGACGCCGAGGAGTCCGTCACGCGGGAGCACCCGCTCGTCCCGGCAGGTTTGCGCGAATGCCTCGTTACCTCGACATTCGCGCGCCTCATCCTTTGACCAACCTCTAACATCACTCATCGAATGTGTCATCTGGCCCGGATTTGCCGAGCGGGCGGCCTTCTGTTGTCGATTGCTCTCTGTCACCCGCCAGGTCTCGTGGGTCAGCAGCGGCCGGCGCTCGACACGGTCACGGTCGTCGCGTCGCGAACGCGTGTCTCGGGCGTCGTGCGAAGCGTCGACGTCATCACGCGCGAGCAGATCGCAGGCTCGGCGGCGCGAAACGTGGCAGACGTGCTGTCAACGGTGATGGGCGTCGACGTGTACGGGCGTTCCCCTGCTCAAGCCGACGTCTCGATTCGCGGCAGCTCGCCTGAACAGATCGTGGTTCTCGTAGACGGTGTGCGGATGACCGACGTGCAGTCGGCGCACTACACGTTGGACGTCGGGGTTCCGCTCGAATCGATCGAACGAATCGAGGTTCTCCGCGGCATCGGCTCGGCGCTTTACGGGCCGGACGCTGTGGGCGGCGTGATCAACATTGTCACGCGTCGCAATCAGCCCGGTGAGATACGCGCTAGATCGGGGAGCTTCGGCAGCGTTGGCGGAGGTGCGGCCGGCGGCGTGGTCCGCGACGCGCTCTCCTTCTTGGCCGCGGCGGACTTCGACAAATCGGACGGTCATCGCGACGGCACGGACTATAGGATCGGGCAAGGGCGCATCTCACTTTTAGCGCCGACGTCCGGTGGCCTCGTACGCACCAACCTCGCGCTCGGCGTGCGCGACTTCGGCGCCGCGGACTTCTACGCGCCGTACAACTCGATCGAGCGCACGACGACCACGACGCTCGACTCGCGCTGGGACCAATCGGTCGGTGCGTGGAGCCTCGCCATGTCCGGATCAACGCGGCGGCATCAGGATCACTACGTGCTCGTGCGCGGCGATCCGTCCATCTACGAGAATCGCCACGAGAGTTGGCAGACGACGGGCGACGTCGTCGCGACGCGTGCGGCGGGCCCGGTCGCGATCGCCGTCGGCACCGAGGGCGTGCAAGACCAGCTCTCGAGCGCGAGGCTCGGGGCGCATCGGGACTGGCGCGCGGCGCTCTTCGGCGAAGCGACGGCGGGAAACCCATCGTCGGCGATGGCGGATCTCGGCCTGCGCGGCGACCACTCTTCGGTATATGGCGATTTCTTCTCGCCGTCGCTGAGCGCGAGCGCGCCGATCGCCTCGAACGTTCGGGTTCACGCGAGCGGCGGCGGAGGGTTTCGCGCGCCGACGTGGACCGAACGCTTCTATACCGATCCGTCGAACCAGGGCGACCCGGATCTCATGCCCGAGCGGTTCTGGACGGGCGATCTCGGTGCGCGCGCTGAGGCGGGCGACTGGTCGCTCGACGTCACGGGGTTTGTGCGGCGGGCGACGAACCTGATCGACTGGGTGAAGCCGGCCGGCGCGGCGCCGACCGCGGTTTGGCAGGCGATGAACGTCGGCGACGCGACCTATCGAGGAGTCGAGTCGGCGCTCGATCTCCCGCCCGTGGACGGACTGCGCACGTCGCTCTTCGCCGACGGGCTTTCGCTGACGTCGTCGCAGGGCGAATCGCTCGTCGGCAAGTACGCGCTGCGTCCGATCACGCGTCAGGCCGGCGTGCGGGTATCGACGCCGTCGCGGCGCGCGATCACGGCACGCGTCGACGTGGAGCTGGCCCGCCGCGCGTTCGAAACAGGGTACGTGACAGGCAACGCGCGGGTCACGTGGAACCGAGGCGCGTATCGGATCTCGCTCGACGCGCTCAACCTCGCCAACGCCGACTGGCTCGACGCCTCGGGGAAGCCGGCGGCCGGACGCGGGCTCTACGCCGAGGTCGAGTGGACGCGGTGATCGCCGGTCGCTCAACCTCCGATGCGAAGCAATATCTCCGATGCATCGACCGTCGCGCTGCCCCCCTGCGCGCCGATCAGTCGCGAGGCGAGGATGAGCGCAGTTTTCCCGTCGGTCTCGGATGCGTGTTGGTGCGGCGGCGAGATCCGAATCAGCGCGTGCGAACCATCGCGAACGGTCGTGATCGTCAACGGCGATTCCGGGCCGGCGGCTTCGGCCGCGTCGGTCACGAAGAGCGTGAGCGCCTGCGCGAGCCGCGTTCGGTCACCGAGCACGCGCGGCAACCCCGGCTCAAGCACGGCCTCCGTGCGTGCACCGTGACGCTCGGCGGCCGCGCGAGCGAGCGGCAGCACGGACCGCACGACGTCGTTGACCTGGACGAGCTCGTGCTGCACGGCAACCGCGTCCCGATCGACGTCGGCCACCTGTGCGAGTCGCCTGAGCCCGACGTCGATGGCGTCGGAAGCGGCGCGTGCGTCGCGCAATAGCTCTTCCTGATTCTCGTTCAGCTCTCCGAACGGGCTCTCGAGCAGGATCTGGAGCGGGAGTCGCACGCCGTCGAGTTGGGCGATTGCGTCGCTCGCCACGCCGGCGAGCATCGTCGCCTGATCGTGCAGACGCGCCGCCGCTTCGGCGTTCGTACGCGCGCGTTCGGCCTCCGACGCGCTGAGCGCCGAGCCGAGCGAACCGACGACCCGTTCGATTCGGTCGAGCTCATCGCTCGGTCCGCTCCCTTCTCGCGTGGAATCAGTGGAGCGGGCGATCCGCGCCAGCCGCTCGGCGAAGTAGCGCGCGTTGACCCACGAAACTACCACCGAGACGAGCGTCAACGCGGTGGCGAGGAACAGAATCATCTCGGGCGCGGCGCGCCCCTTCTGCCCGTAGTAGAACAGTCCGACGACGAGACCGACGGCGAGGATTGACGGTAGAACACCCGCCGCCAACCGCCACGCGACCGTGCGCGAGATATGCCCGCCGATGAGCGGCGCCGTCACTCGTCGCTCCCCAGTTCGAGCCGCCGCCCGCGAGTGCTTCTCGTTTCCACCTCATCAGCCGAGACGACGAGCACGTCCAGTGCGGCGTGGGGGGCCATCAATCGCTCGACGATCGACCCGCGGCGCAACCGATACCATCGCGAGCGCCGCGTCGCGCCGACGATTGCCAGTGTCACGCCGCGCTCCGCCGCGAACCGGACCAGCGCGCGCGCCACGTCGGCTCCGTCGAGCTTCACGACCTCGGCGCCGAGCGACTGGGCCAGCTGAATGTTCTCGACGAGGTGCCGCTGGAGCGTACTGTCGATGCGGTCGGCGCGCTCGCCGGGCGTCTGTACGTAGACGCAAAACCAGTCGGAGTTGAGCCGGCCGGCGATACGGCTGCCCTTGCGTAGGAGCGCGCGCGAGAGCGGCGGGTCACTCGACAGGCAGACCATCACGCGGTCTACGGTGCGGCGGGGCGCCGCCACGCCGCCGCCTTCCTGGCGGCGCACGATCTCCTCGCGCGAGCGATCCACCGAGCTGGCCGTTTCGCGCAGCGCCAACTCGCGCAGAGTGGTGAGATTCTCGTCGGTGAAGAAGTTCGCGAGCGCGGTTTGGATCTTGTCGGCCTGATAAATCTTGCCTTCGCGCAATCGCTGCCGGAGATCCTCGGCCGAGATGTCGAGGTTGACGACTTGATCGGCCTGCCCGACGACCCAATCCGGCACGGTTTCTCTGATCGTCACCCCGAGCTCGCGCTCGAGCACGTCGTTGAGCGACTCGATGTGCTGCACGTTGACGGCGGTGATCACGTTGACCCCTTCGTCGAGCAGCAGCAGGACGTCCTGCCATCGCTTGCCGTTCCGCGCGCCCGGCACGTTCGTGTGCGCGAGCTCGTCGACGAGCGCGACCTGCGCCCGCCGAGCGATCACGGCGTCGACGTCCATCTCCTCGAGCGTGACGCCGCGGTACTCGATCTTCTTGCGGGGGACGACCTCCAGGTCGCCGATCTGCGCGAGCGTTTCCGCGCGTCCGTGCGGCTCGACGAAACCGACGACGACGTCCACGCCCCGGCGCCGCAGGTCGTGCGCCTCCTGCAGCATGCGATACGTCTTGCCGGTCCCGGCCGCCGAGCCGATGTAGATCTTGAGCCTGCCTCGCTCCCGCTGACGAACGAGCGCCAGAAAGTCCGAAGTGCCCGCCACGGTCGTCACGATCGAGCCTCCGTGACCCCGCATCCATGGTGGCGCGAAGACGTCCGGCGCGTTTTCCTTTCGAGCCTATGAACTGGCCGGCGTCGTTCGTTCTCCTGCTTCTCATCGCGACGGTCGTCTCGCTCGTCGCGGAACGGCTTCGCGTGCCCTACACGGTCGCGCTGGTCGTGGCGGGGCTGGGCCTCGGCGCGACGCACTTGTTCGCCGCGCCGACCTTGACGCGCGAGCTGATGTTCGGCCTCGTCCTGCCCGCGCTGATCTTCGAGGCGGCGTTCGACCTCGAAATGGACGAGGTTCGCCACGACGGTGTGACGCTGGCGGCGCTCGCCGTGCCCGGTGTCGTGGCGGCGATCGTCATCACGGCGTTCGCGCTGTCGCCGATGCTGAAGGCGTTCGACGTGCCCCCGTGGTTGATTCCGGCGCGCGCCGGCGCGGTCGTGTTTGCCGCGCTCATGTCGACGACCGACCCCGTCGCGGTCGTCGCGCTCTTTCGACAACTCGAAGCGCCGCGGCGCCTCCAGGTGATCATCGAAGCCGAGAGCCTCTTCAACGACGGGACGGCGATCATCTTCTTTACCCTGGCGCTCGCCACGAGCGGCGTCGCCGTCTCCGCGTCGATCGTCACGGATTTCCTCTACATCATCGGGGCGAGCGTCATCGTCGGTGGAGTCATCGGCGCGGCGTCGGCGGAAACGATCCGGCGCGTCTCCGAGCCGAGGCTCGAGGTGCTGCTCACCACGTTCGCCGCGTACGGGTCCTTCGTCGCCGCGCAGGCGGTGGGAGCGTCCGGAGTCATCGCCACGGTAGTGGCGGGACTGCTGTGCGGAAGCCGCAGCGGGCGGCGCGGCATGAGCGCCGCGGCACGAATCGCGACGTCGACTTTCTGGGACTACGTCGCGTTCACGCTCAACTCGTTCGTCTTCCTGTCGATCGGTTTGATGGTGAAGCTGCCGACGCTGCTCGCGAGTTGGCGCCTCATCGTCGGCGCGTTCTTGATCGTCACTGTCGCGAGAGCGGTCATGACGTGGGGCGTCGCCGTCGTCTTGCCGCCGAAGCTCAGACTGCCACGGCGCTGGACGGCGATCCTTTCCTGGGGAGGGCTGCGAGGGGCGCTGTCGATGGTGCTCGCACTCAGCATCCCCGAGTCGTTTCCGCAGCGAGACCTGTTGATCACGATGACCTTCGGCGTCGTGATCCTTTCGATCCTCATCCAGGGAATCACCGTCGGCCCCACGCTGCGATGGCTCGGACTCCACGGTCGCAAAGGAGATCACCCCGGCTACCTCGGCACCCAGCTCGCGCTGCTCAGCGCCCATTCGTCGCTCGAGGACGTCGAGCGGACCGGCGCGATGGTCGCGGCGAACGAGCCGATGCGCCGCGCGCTCACCGAAGAGTACGACGAGAGACTGCGTCGCGCGGAGCACGCGCTCAGTTGGCTGGGTACGCAGCTCGGAGGCGGAGAGGAGACCACGCGGGCGGCCCGCCGACTCCTTGCGACGACAGAACGGGAGCGGGTCGCCGAGGCGTTCAAGTCCGGCGCGATCGACGAGGCGCAACGGGATCGCTGGCTGGAGGAGCTGCGCAGGCGTTGGTGGGAAGTCGACGGAGATGGGAGAGAGGACGGCGTCCCCGGCGAGGCGCGATCGGAATAGGGCGCACTCACGATCGAAGCGGACCACGATCTCGATCGAAATCGAGTGCGTCACAGCTCGACGCGCGTTCCGAGCTCGACCACCCGGCCAGCCGGAATGCCGAAGTAGAGCGTCGCGCTCCGCTCGTTGCGTTTCAGCCAGCGAAAGAGCATTACGCGCCAGCGGAACATGCGGCCGACCTCGGCAGTCGCCGGCGGGACGACGGTCACCCTCCCGAGATAGTACGTCGTCATCGGCGGATCGTCGGGGATGAACGGCGCGCCGTTGGCCGCCGACAGCAAGGCGGCTCGTTTGATGATGCGCGGCACGTCGGGCTCTTCCATGAACCCGTAGTGAGCGACGACGGTATTGAAACCGAGCCGCAGCTCCGCCAGCTCCAGTCGATCGGCCGTGCGCACGCGCGGCACGTCCTCCGTGGACACTTTGAGCAGCACGACGGTCTCGTGCAGCACCTGGTCGTGTTGCAGGTGGTGGAGCAGCACGAGAGGCACGACGTCGATGGCGGGGGCGAGAAACACGGCGACGCCGCGCACGCGGTACGGCGGATCGCGAGAGAGGCTCGTGAGAAAGTCGTCGATGGGCATGCCCTGATCGCGGGTCACTTTCACCAGGAGCCGCTGGCCGACGAACCATGTCGACATCGTCGTGAACACGATCGCGCCAATGACGACTGGCAGCCATCCGCCGTCGAGGAACTTGAAGGCGTTCGCGACGACGAACGCGAGATCCGCGAGGAGAAAGCCGCCCGCGACGACCGCGACGCGCCAACGCGGCCAGTGGAATCTCGAGCGCGCTACGATCCCGAAGAGAACCGTGGTGATCGCCATCGTCGTCGAGACCGCGAGGCCGAACGCGGCGGCCAACCGGTCCGACGATCGGAACGCGACGACGACGCCGACGGTCGCCGCCAACAACAACCAATTCAGACTCGGCAGGTAGATCTGCCCGATCGCGGACCCCGACGTGTGCACGACGTTCACGCGCGGCGCGAAGCTGAGCTGCGCCGCTTGCCGCGTGAGCGAGAAGACCGCAGCGATGAGCGCCTGCGACGCGATGATGGTCGCCGCCGTCGCGAGCGCGACCATCGGATAGAGAGCCGCTTCCGGTACCATCGAGTAGAACGGTCGGGAGGCGGCGCCCGGGTTCTGAAGCAGAAGCGCCGCTTGGCCGAGGTAGTTGAGCGTCAGCGCAGGGAGGGCGAGCGCGAACCACGCTATCCGAATCGGCCGCGGCCCGAAGTGTCCCATGTCGGCGTAGAGCGCCTCTCCGCCGGTAAGGCACAGTACGACGGCGCCGAGCGCCAGAAAGCCCTTCGGGCCGGCGTGCGAGAAGAACCGCACGGCGTACCACGGATTGATGGCCTCGAGCGCGACGGGATTCTGCGCGATCGAGTGGACGCCGAGAATGGCGATCACCACGAACCACGTGCCGAGGATCGGGCCGAAGATGCGGCCGACTCGCCCCGTGCCGCGCCGCTGCAGCGAAAAGAGTCCGACGAGGATGACGATGGTGAGTGGGACGACGTACCGCTGGAATGCGGGCGTCGCGATTTGAATTCCTTCCACGGCGCTCAGCACTGATATGGCGGGCGTGATCACGCCGTCTCCGTACAGCATCGCCGATCCGAACAAACCGAGCGTGATGACGAGCTTCGCCCGGTGCACGTGAATCCGGTCGCCGAGGAACAACGCGAGAAGGGCGAGCACGCCGCCTTCGCCGCGATTCCCCGCGCGCATGAGCACCGCGACGTACTTGAGGCTCACCATCAGCACCAACGACCACAAGAACAGCGACGCGATGCCGAGCACGTTTTCCGGAGTCGGCGCGACGCCTCGTCGCCCGTGAAACGCTTCCTGCATCGCGTATAGCGGGCTCGTGCCGAGGTCGCCGAAGACGACACCGAGGGCCGCGACCGTGGCGAGCCCGAGCGCAGGTCCCGCCACCGGGCGCTCTCGCGTCCGTGTGTCGGAGAGCAAGCTCGACCCGGCTACGGAGTGCGCCACCATGCCTCGCGGTCAATTTGGGGATCTCTGCCGCTACATCTTCACCAACAGTGCAAAGTTGAGGCGCGTCTCCGCCCTCCGCAGGTCGGGGAAGAAGCCCGGCACGAACGAGCCCGCCAGTCCCTGATTGCCGCCGACCGGCGTGACACCGCCCGGTCCGGAGAAGTACGGCACATTTGACTCGCGATGATCGACCTCGAACCGGAACGTCGTGAACTGGTCCGGCATGTAGTCGAAAGTGAGCGATAGATCCCATGCCTTGAACACGTCGCCTGGATTCTCGGTGAAGTACGGCGTTCCTGAGAAGGCGGTGGCGGCATTAATCGGCGGCAGCAGCACGAGATATCGGCCCGGGTTGTCCATGGCGCCGCCGCCGAGCGTGAGACCAAAATGATCGTGCGCGAACCAGGCGCGGTCGTAGAGCATGTATCCGAGAAAATTCTGTCTGGGGTTGTTCAGCGCCCCGCCGCAGCTGACTCCGGCGCCGCTCTCGCACCCGGCGTCGGCCGTGAGCGAGAACGCGGCCTTGTCGAAGGCCTTCGTGCTATCGTCGTAATACTTGATCTCGAGACTGTTGTCCGTGTGAATGCGCCGACGCTGCGGAACGCCTAGCAAGTCGTGCCCGTAGTAGTCGTTCGTGAGCATCGAGACCGCGCCGTTCGGCCGATACAGGATTTGCGCGCCGATGCCGGGGCTCGAGTTGAACATGCCGTACGACTGCCAGCCGTTGATCAACCAAGGCTCGATCTTGAGATGCTCGGTCGGAAAGAACTGCGCGCGGATCCCGGTGAAGAACCACGGCGTGTTGGACGACACATACGACGGCTGATATGCCCAATTGTCGAAGTTGTAGAAGCTGAAAAGACCGATGTACGACAAGAAAATGCCGGCGTCGAGATTGATGCCGTTCATGACGTTCCAGTGCCGTCCGCCGTAGGCTTCCGACAGGTATCGATAGGCGTTGTCGAGTTGCCATTGGCCACGTCCCGGGCTGGCATCGTTCCGCGGCGTCATCGTCGAGTACATCCCGAACTGCGTCATCAGACGACCGCGCACGAATCCGCAGTGAAAGTCGCCGCCGATGCCGAGCTGCTGGACCTGCAGTTCGCTCGTTCGTCCGGACTCCGATGTGCCGACGAGCGTGTGGTCCGACGGATTGTTGAAGTCCCTGATGAAGCTCATGTCGGCGCGAAACTCGCCCGTGAAGTAGGAGGTGCTGATCGGCGAGTCGGTCGTTCGCGGGTTGCCGTTCATCCAGGTGAAATCGGCGAACGAGAACGGGTCGGGCTTCTTGCCGGTCGTGTCGGTGCTGCACCCAGCCTGCGCGCCAGCCGTCGAGCCCAGGAGTTGGAGGCTCGCCCCGAGCGCCAGAACAGCCAGGGGTCGTTTCATTTCTTGAATGCGCTATCGAGCGCGATGTTGAGGAGGAGGACGTTGATGCGCGGCTCGCCGAAGAAGCCGAACTGCCGGCCTTGGACGTGTGCCTCGACCAGCGCGCGTACTCGTGCCGAGTCGGCGCCGCGCGCGCGAGCCACGCGCGCGACTTGGAGGTAAGCGTTTGCGGGAGAGATGTCCGGGTCGAGCCCCGAAGCGGAGGACGTCACCATGTCCGAGGGTATCCGGCCCTTGATCGCACCGTCGTTCTTCACCGCGCTGTCGACTGCTTGGGCGATGAGCGTGTCGGCCAGCTTGCGGTCCGTCGGGCCCTTGTTCGTCCCCGACGACGCGGTCGCGTCGTACCCATTACCCGCCGCCGACGGCCGCGAGTGGAAGTACTCGGGCTTCGTGAACGTCTGCCCGATCAACGCGCTCCCCACGACCTTGCCGTTGACGGCGACGAGCGATCCGTTCGCCTGACGCGGAAAGAGCAGCTGCGCGAGTCCAGTGATGACGCCCGGATAGACGGCGCCTGTGATGACGCAGAACACGATTGTCATCATGATCGCCGGGCGAATCTGTTTGCGAACCATGTTCATGCCGTCCTCTGCGTGCTCTGCGTCTCTGCGGTGAAGTAGTTTCGGAGGCGGGCTCACGATGCGAGACGTGCCATCACCAGCAGCACGTCGATCAGTTTGATGCCGACGAAGGGCACGATCAGCCCGCCGAGGCCGTAGATGATCAGGTTCCGGCGCAGAATCGCGGCCGCCGGCGCGGGACGGTACTTCACCCCGCGCAGCGCGAGCGGAATCAACGCGATGATGATCAGCGCGTTGAAGATCACGCTCGCCAGGATCGCCGACTGCGGCGAGTGCAGATGCATGACGTTGAGCAGTTGAAGGACGGGATACGTCGTGACGAAAATCGCCGGGATGATCGCGAAGTACTTCGCGACGTCGTTCGCGATCGAGAACGTCGTCAGTGAGCCGCGCGTCATGAGCAGTTGCTTCCCGATCTCGACGATCTCGATCAGCTTGGTCGGGTTCGAGTCGAGGTCGATCAGGTTGCCGGCCTCTTTCGCGGCCTGAGTGCCCGTGTTCATCGCGACGCCAACGTCGGCCTGCGCAAGCGCGGGTGCATCGTTCGTCCCGTCGCCGGTCATCGCGACGAGACGCCCGCCCGCCTGTTCGCGCTTGATGAGCGCCATCTTGTCTTCCGGCTTCGCCTCGGCCAGGAAATCGTCGACGCCCGCCTCCTTGGCGATCGCGGCCGCCGTGAGCGGGTTGTCGCCGGTGATCATGACCGTGCGAATCCCCATCGCGCGAAGACGATCGAATCGTTCGCGAATGCCGCCCTTCACCACGTCCTTGAGGTAGACGACCCCCAACACGCGTGCCGCGTGCGTCGCGCCGTTGTCCTGCACGCCGTTGGCCTTCTCGGCGACGACCAGAGGCGTCCCACCCTCCATGCCGACCCGGTAAACAGTCGTTTCGAGATCCGCCGGCGTGATGCCGCCTTCCTGCCTGACCCAAGCGAGCACCGCGTCGCCGGCACCCTTGCGAACCTGGTAGCCTTCGGCGTCCACGCCGCTCATTCGCGTGCTTGCGCTGAACGGAATGAACGTGACGTCGCGATGGCCGTCGTGCTCACCGCCAACTTCACGCGCGCGGATTCCGAACTTGGACTTGGCCAGGACGACGATGCTGCGGCCCTCGGGCGTCTCGTCGGCGAGTGATGCGAGCTGCGCCCGATCGGCGAGCAGTTGTGACGGTACGCCGGCGACTGGGAGGAACTCCGAAGCCTGCCGATTGCCGAGCGTGATGGTGCCGGTCTTGTCGAGCAGCAGAGTGTTGACGTCGCCCGCCGCCTCGACCGCGCGGCCGCTCATCGCGATCACGTTCTGCTGGATCATCCGATCCATTCCCGCGATGCCGATCGCGGAGAGCAGACCGCCGATCGTCGTCGGAATCAGGCAGACGAGCAGCGCGATGAGGATCGGGATCGTCGTCGCGCCGCCGCTGTAGACGGCAAACGGCTGAAGCGTCGCCACGGCGAACAGAAATACGACCGTGAGCCCCGAGAGCAGGATCGTCAGCGCGATCTCGTTCGGCGTCTTCTGTCGTGACGCGCCCTCGACGAGCGCGATCATGCGGTCGAGGAACGTCTCGCCCGGGTTGGCGGTGATGCGAACGACGATGTAGTCGGAGAGGACCTTCGTTCCGCCGGTCACCGCCGATCGGTCGCCGCCGCTCTCGCGAATCACCGGCGCGCTCTCGCCAGTGATCGCGCTCTCGTCCACCGACGCGACGCCGTCGACCACTTCGCCGTCGCCGGGGATGACGTCGCCGGGAACGCACACCACCAACTCGCCGCGGCGCAGCGCTTCGCCGCTCACCTCCTCGTAGCGCGTTCGATCGAAGCGGCCGTTCTGGGTGAGCAGTCGTTTGGCCGACGTCTGGGTGCGCGACTTTCGCAGCGTATCCGCCTGCGCCTTGCCGCGCCCCTCGGCCATCGCCTCGGCGAAGTTCGCGAACACGACGGTGAACCAGAGCCAGAGGGCCAGTTGGAGCGTGAACCCCCAGTCGCCGCGACCTTCCACGAGATCGCGAACGAACACGACCGTCGTGTACGCCGAGCCGATGAGCACGACGAACATCACCGGGTTCCGCACCATGTGGCGCGGGTCGAGCTTGCGAAACGCGTCGCGAATCGCGCGTCGCACGATGGCGGGATCGAATAGCGGGCGCTTGCGATCCGCCGGCTGGCGTTGCCCAGCCGGACGCGCGACGGTGCGCGCCTCGGTGCCGGTGGCCGGAAGGGTAGGGATCGTCGTCATGGTCAGAAGAGCTTCCCGTAGCTCATCCACAGGTGTTCGACGAGCGGACCGAGCGAGAGGGCGGGAAAAAACGTGAGCGCGCCGACGATCACCACGACGCCGATCAGCAGAACGACGAACAGCGGGCCGCTCACCGGAAACGTCCCCGCCGTCGCGGGCGCGATCTTTTTCTCGGCCAGAAAGCCGCCCAGCGCGAGCATCGGGACGATCATCGCGAAGCGCCCGATGAGCATCGTGATGCCGAACAGCGTGTTGTAGTAGTAGGTCGAGCCGGTGAGGCCGGCGAAGGCGCTACCGTTGTTGCCGGCCGTCGACGTGAACGCGTAGAGGATCTCCGACAGCCCGTGCGGACCGGCGTTGTTGAGCCCTTTGAGCCCGCCCGCGGCGAGCACCGAGACGCCCGCCATCGTGAGAATGACCGCGGGGAAGATGAGCACGTACAGCATCGCCATCTGGACCTCGCGCGCCTGAATCTTCTTGCCGAGGTATTCAGGTGTGCGGCCGACCATGAGGCCGGCGATGAACACGGTCAGCACGACCATCACCAGCATTCCATAGAGTCCGGCTCCGACGCCGCCGAAAACGACTTCGCCGAGCTGGATGTTGGCGAGCGGCACGAGGCCGCCGAGCGGAGTAAACGAGTCGTGCATCGCGTTCACGGCGCCACACGACGCGTCGGTCGTGACGGTGGCGTAGAGGGCGGAGTTGGCGATGCCGAACCGCACCTCCTTGCCCTCCATGTTGCCGCCGGGATTTGCCGCGGTCGTGGCGACGTCGATGCCGCGGAGCGCGTGAATCGGATTGCCGCGTGCCTCGGCCCAGTACGCCGTCGTGACGCCGCCGAAAAACAGCACGAACATCGCCGACCACACCGCCCAGCCGTGACGCTGGCTGTTCACCATTCGCCCGAGCATGTAGGTGAGCGCCGACGGGATGGCGAAGATGGCGAACATCTGCCAGAAGTTGGACCAGGGCGTCGGATTCTCGAACGGATGCGCGGCGTTGGCGTTGAAGAAGCCGCCGCCGTTCGTGCCGAGCTGCTTGATCGCCTCCTGGCTCGCGACTGGGCCCATGGCGATCGTCTGCTTGGCGCCCTCGAGCGTCGTGACCTCGAGGTATGACCTGAAGTTCTGGATCACGCCCTGCTGCACGAAGAAGAGCGCGACGACGATGGAGAGCGGCAGAAGCACGTAGAGCGTGCAGCGCGTGAGATCGACCCAGAAGTTGCCGAGCCGTCCGGCGGACTTTCGGGCGAGGCCGCGGACGAGCGCCACCGCCGCGGCGATGCCCACGGCCGCCGACGCGAAGTTGTGGAACGCCAGCTGGGTCATCTGCGAGAAATACGACATCGTCGTCTCGCCGGAATACGACTGCCAGTTGGTGTTCGTCGTGAACGACGCCGACGTCTCGAACGCCTGGCGATCGGGAACCGCCGCGAGATGCTGCGGGTTGAGCGGCAGCACGCGTTGGAGCCGCAGCACGATATAGGTCAGCAGCATCGACGCGACGCTGAACAGCAACAGCCCCGCGGCATAGCGCGTCCAGTGCTGGTCCTCGTCGGGCTCGACGCCGCACAAGCGGTAGATCGGCCGTTCCATCCACGCGAGCCAGCGATACGATCCGTCGAAAACGCGGACGAGGTAGAGCCCGAGCGGCTTTGCGACGAGGAGCACGCAAACGCTGAAGAAGAGAATCTGAAGCCAGCCGTTGATCGTCATGATCGTCTCGTCAGAACTTCTCGGGACGAAGCAGCGTGTAGACGAGATAGACGAGGACGGCGACGGCGAGGACGCCGGCGATCCAGCTCTCGGTCGTCATCGCGCGTTCTCCTCAGACGCGCGCTCGACGTCGGCGACTCGGCCGAGCCGGTCGCACCCCTCGACGTAGAGGAGCATGAGCGCGAAGAAGAGGATCGTTCCGGCGACGTACACTACGTCGATCATCTGTGACATCCGTGAAGCGTGTTCAGGCATCGAACAGCATGGCTGACGCCAGAAACGCTACCGGACGGAGCACAAGGACCGCACAAAGAGGGGGCGCACCGGCATAAAGAAGCCGCAAAGCACGCGACTGCTTTACGGGATTTTTATGGTGCCGCGGGTAGGAGTTTGTGCGGCGTTTACGAGCGAACTGGTACGTTCGGATCGTTGCCTTTCATTGCCCGCATGATCGCGTTTCCCGATTCCATAACTCCATCGCCCGGTCCGCTCGCCGAGTTCTCGTCGGGTCTGGGGCTCGATGCGGCGCGGTCGTTCGCTGAACGACTCGCCGATCTGCCAACGTGGGCGTGGCTCGAGGTCGGCAATTCGCTGCTGAGCGATCGGTCGTCGTGCGCGAGACGCGCCGCGGCTTCCGCGTTGCTCGACGCGACGATCAACGCACGCGGCCTCGCCCTCGCCGCGTGGTATGCCTGCGATGCGATCGAGACCTCTGCGTTCTACGTCAGCGGCGAGAGATGCTTGACGCCGAGCGACCGTCGCGCCTTGGCCGCGGCGTACGCGGCAGCCGAGGACGCCGCACTCGCGCTCCTCGCCGCCCAGTTCGTGCCGGCCGCCGACTGCGCGATGTTGGTCGCGCCATTCGAGTCGCTCGCGCGAGAGAGGCTTTAACGAGCGGGCTTGTATCCGTAACCGCGGGCCATCGACACCGCGGCGACGATCATCAGTAACAACAGCGCGACCTGGACGTAACTGATGATGCTGACGCGCCGCGCCGTCACCTCGTCCGGCCGCCACGCTTCGCGCCGTTGTCGGAGCGCGCCGCGCCAGCGGATCAGCGTGATCATCGGCCAGATCTCGAGCAGAAAGATCACGCCGAAGATCCGCATCTTGTCGAGGAAGAGCGCGTCGTGGGTGTAGTAGCTCGTCGTCTTCTCCGTACCAGCGAGTAGACGCCAGAGCCCCGTGGCGATCCACAGTATCGCGGCGACGCCCCACCACGAGTCGGCGGCGAACGCGCGACGGACGGAATTGAGGTCGAGCGGCCGCTGCCCCAGCCCCCGCGCCCGTCCCCAGATACCGCCGAGGCCGATGCCCAAGGCCAGAAGGTGCAGCGCGGCAAGCGTCAGGCGGAGCATGGCGCGGAGGTCGAGGGTCGGACTACCATTCCGGCTGGCAGAGGATACGAGCCCGAGTGAGGAAATGTTGAGTATGAGTGGATTGAATTGTCGGCTATGAGCACCACGATCGCTCCGATGCTGTCCGTCCGGCGCGGCTCCGAGGCGGTCGCCTTCTATAAGACCGCGTTCGGTGCGCGCGAGCTATTCAAGATCGAAGCGCCCGACGGGGCGGTGGTCGCGGAGCTGGAAGTCGACGGGGCCAAGTTCTGGGTCGCGGACGAGTCGCCGGCCCACAAGAACTTCAGTCCCGAGACACTCGGCGGCGGGACCACGCGTCTCGTGCTGGTCGTGGCCGATCCAGAAACGATCCACGCGCAGGCGCTGGCCGCGGGGGCGCGCCAGATCTGGCCCGTGCGCCAGCAGAACGGTTGGACGATTGGCCGAGTCGTCGATCCGTTCGGGCACCACTGGGAGATCGGCAAACCGATGGGGTCGGGCGTCGGCGAATAGCATCGCGCCGCGTTTCGCCAGGCGATCGAGAGCCGGACGTAGACGTCGAGGCGCTTCCATCGTTGAACCGCTCTCGGCGGCGCGGTATCTTAAACTGACGCGGGCGTAATTCAGTTGGTAGAATGCCAGCTTCCCAAGCTGGACGTCGCCGGTTCGAGTCCGGTCGCCCGCTCTTTGAATAGTCAATGACTTGCAACGCCGTCGGAATTCAGCATTCCGACGGCGTCGCTGTTGGTGCCCATGCCAGTCGTCTGGCGCAACGGCGCAGACACCGACCCTGGCGTGTTGTACGATCTCGCTCACGGGCGACCACTCGCGGCCGGCGGCCGCATTGGTTCCTCGTTCCAGTTTCCGCACGCGGCCATTCGCCCCTCCCCCCTTAGAAACTGCTCGTCACGCGAATCCCAACGGTTCGCGGAGGTCGCAGCTCGCCAACCACGAACGAGCTGAGTGGCGCAATAATCGTGTTCGAAACCACCGTTCGGTCGGTGAGATTTCGCCCGAACACGCCGATCGAATGACGCTTGTCGATGTTCGCCAGCGTCACTGACGCGTCGAGGATCCAGTACGCCGGCTGCTGTTCGTCAGGCAGGAAATCCAGCCCAACGAGCGTCTTCGACTGATAATGGGCGCGCGCCTCAGCGATGATGCTTGCGCGATGCTGCAGCGGGAACAGCTGCTGGGCCTGGAACGACTGCGTCCAGACCGGGGCGTACGGTGCCCGCTGCCCCGAGCAATCGACAAGGAAACTTGTCTCGCCGGTTGCGGGCGGGGTCACGACGCAGCCAGACAACGGCTTCCCAGACTGCTGCGGCGTCCGATAGACGTAGGAATCGTCGTGGGCGTGGAGCAGCTCGACGTCCGTCGATACGTGCGTGTTGGCGAGCGGCATGTACTCGAGCGTTACCTCGGCGCCCCGGATCGTCGCCTGTCCGACGTTCGCCGTTCGGAGATTCATCGCGCCCTTCGAGTCGAGGCCGATCGTGCTGACTTGCTGGTCGTGGTAGCGCCAATCGTACAACTCGACGTTCGCTTGCACGCGGTCGTCGAACAGGCGGCTCTTCAGTCCGAGCGTCGAAGCTTTGACGTACTCCGGGTTGTAGGTGTCAGCATCGTTGGAGAAAAAGAAGCCGCCCGATTTGAACCCGGTCTGGTAGCTGGCGTACAGCAAGCTTCGCTCGGCGACGTCGTACTCCAAGGCGCCCCGCCATGTCGTCTTCGCGGTCGTCCTCGAATCGTTTGCGACAATTCGAAATCCCTTGGTGGTCGTGCCGTCGGCCGGATTGACAAAAGGTGTCGCGGTCCCTGAACCCGGTGGAAAAAGCAGCGGCTCGGTGTCGATGCCGACCGGAAACGCCGGCGCGTTCGGGCAGGACCCGCTCGGGCAGGCTCTCGAGAAGCTCTCGAAGGTTCCGTGGAGGTACTTGCGCTCGTCCGTGTAGCGCGCGCCCAACGTGGCACGGAAGCGATCCGTCACGTGATAGGTGCCTTGTCCGAACGCCGAGTTGCTCGCGACGCCGGAATTCGGCGTTTGCAGTGAAAAATTGTAAACGTTGTACGGACGAAAGAATTCGCCGGCAGGTGTGCGGATCGCCTCATCCAAAATGAAGGCGCCGACGATCGTTTCCAGGCGTGGGCTGTGTCCAAGCGTCCCAAGCCAGCCAATATCCGGAGTGGACGCCAACCGCGCCTCGAGGGTGTTCTGCCGACTGTGTTCTTGAACCGTGACGAGGTTGCCCGACGGTTCACCGATTCCATCCTTGTGGCTTCCACGGGACGCGGTTACCAGCGTCAAAGCGCCCAGCGCGGTCCGCCAATCCGTCGTCGCGCCGACGCCCCAATGGTGGCTGTTGGCGTAGGTGATGCCGGAGGGGAGAGCCGTCCAGTTTCGACCGGAGATCGTGACCTTTTGTGACGCGTAGTAGGCCGCACCCTCCGGCGAGCTGTCGCCGTAACGGTTCTCGGCTCCGGTGCCGATCGGGGTCGATCCGACGCCGTGGCCGGCTTGATCGTAGTAGTCCGCGACCAAGCGAAGCGCGAGAGCGTCGGTGACGTCGTAGCGGAGCGACGCGCGTCCCGCCCAATCGCTCTGATCGTCCGTGCCGTCCCGCATGTACGCGTCGTGGCCGGCGCGCTGTCCGGCGATGCGAATCGCGGCGCGGTCGCCGAGCGGCGCATTCAGCGCACCGCTCATGTGCACGGTGTTTTTCTCGCCGTATTCGGCGGACGCTTCGCCGGAGTACACGCCGAGCACGGGACGCCGCGGCAGAATGTTGATCGCTCCGCCCGTGGCATTACGGCCGTACAGCGTCCCCTGCGGCCCCTTCAGCACCTCGACTCTTTCAAGATCGTAAAACAACCCGCTCGTCGCCGTGGGCCGCGCGATATACACGCCGTCGAAGTTGAACGTGACGGCGGCATCCTGGAGCGAATTGCCGGCAAAGTCGCCGACGCCGCGCATGTAACCGATGGCGGCACCGCCCTCGAGCGAACCGACTTGGAGTCCGGGGGTGAGATACACGAGGTCTTGCGGCCGCGTGACGCCGGCGTCGCCAATCAACTGTGGAGACAGCACGCTGATCGATACGGCGGCGCGCTGGACGTCCTGCTCCTGCTTTTGCGCCGTCACCACGACCGGCGCCAGTTCGGCCACCGTCGTGGTGGCGGCGGCTCCCCGCATCCACGGCATCGCGAGAGCGGCATGGCGCGGGCCGCATTCATCGCCGATGAGTTGGAACCGCAATGCCTCGGCGTCGGCTCGCCAGAGATAGCGGCCAGTGGAGCCCGGACAAGCCGCGGGCCCGCTCTGATCGCGCAGCGTGATCGTGTCGCCCGCCAGGACGTATGACGCGACGATCAGAGGACCGAACGAATTGGAGAACCGCGCCTGGCCGCCCGCTGTCAACTCGAGGGTCACGGTTCGCGAGTGATAGGTGCCGATGGGTTGTTGCGCGCCGGTCACGCCGGCGGCAAGGCACACGAGGGCAACTCCGGTTGCCAGACATCTTCCCGTATCGGAAAGCCGGTTCATCGTATCGTCTCCAGAGATGTAGGATCCGTCAGCGTGCGACCTTGAAGACCTGCGGCGTCGGCGCCGGAATGATTCGCGAGTTCATTCGTGCGAATGTGACCGCGCTGCCGATCAGCTCGAGGCGGTTGCCGGACTGCCAGGTGGTCCCGGGAGGGCCGGCCGTCATGAGGAACAAGTTCTTGCGTGCGCCGCTACCGGTGACCCCTGCCGCATCCACCTGCAAAACGTTTCCGACGTCCGACAACACGCCGGCGGATTCACTCCGCGCACCCGAAAGAACCAGATCGGCTCCGAGGCTCCTGATCTCTGTTTGCCGGAGCTCGAGGTTCGCGACGTTCTCGGAGAGCGGCCCCGCCTGCGGGATGAAGCGCAACGCGCCGCTCGCTACGATCGCGACTTGAAATCCCTCGATTCGATCGCCCGTAGAACTCAAGCGAAGCGTGTTCTTGCTCGCCGCCTGCGGCGCCCCCCCCTCGAGCGGCGTCGCCACCGCGGAGACGAGCCACCCCGCGACATCAGGTGGCGTGGTCGATTCGGCGCGAAAGACGTTTCCGCGCGATTCCACCGTGGCGCTCGCGCCACTCACCGCGAACGGTCGGCTCGCGCCTGCGCTGACACACAGTCCACCGACAATGACGTTGTTCGTCAGCACAACGCTGATGCGAGAGCGCGGCCCAAAATTGGTTGCGAAGACGCCAGAGCCGAGCGGAGATCGCACGATGCAATGCGACATTCGCAGTTCGACACTCGACCCGACGCTCTTGCTGTCTTCGGCACTCGGAGGAGGTGTCATGGCGACGACCGCCCTCCCGATCGGCCCATCTTTGTTTCCGTCGGAGCGCTTCGGGTTGATCACCTCGCAATCCTCGAGCGTGGCGCTCACCGCTTCACCGTCGCCGCGCGTGCGAGCAACGACGACGTTTCCCTCTGATCTGCCGGGAACGTCTTCGATTGTCAGGCCGCGCACAACGGAGCGGTTGCCCAGAATCAGAACATCGCCTTGCATTCCGGGAACGCTCTTCAGAACCGTTCGTGTGCCCGAATCGAAACCGATGGGCAGCCAACCCTGAGCGTCGCGCTTCATCCTCGCGGAGCCGAGTAGCGTAACGCCCTCTGGAATCAGCAGCGTCCGCGAAACTTCATATTCGCCGGGCTGCAGGAGCACAGTCGTTCCGTCGCTCGCGCGCGCTACGGCCGCGACAAGCGCCGCGGCCGTCGAGACGACGATCGATCGCTGAGCCGGCGTGATGCTGTCGCCTGCCGCGAGTGGCGCTCGTTGACTCGGCGCGTTCTGGCATGCGCTCATAGTGAGCAGCGCAATGCAGGGAGCTGCGGCTGCCAGGACCTTCACGGGCGCCCCTTGGCGTAGAGTGGGACCGCGCCGGCCCTACTGGTCGGCAATCCCTATATCGGATTTTCTGTCGGAAACGGCTCAGTTTGCGCCGATCAGGGCTTAAGCCCGAGGCGTGCGAGGAGTTCCGGGTATTGTGGGTCCGAACGGAACTGGCGCAGCAGCGGATCGGACCGAAGCTCGATGAGCGTGGGAATGTCCCACTCGGCGCTGCGAAGCATTCTGAACGCGGTGTCCGTCTGTCCGACGATGGCGAGGGAGAGTGCGTAATTCACGCGTGATCGGTCGTCCGAGATGGCTTTGCGTGTGCTATCCAACACCCGACCCGCGTCAGCGTCGCGGCCGATCTTACCGTACGCGTACGCAAGCGCGCCTGGGATACCGGGAAATCCGGCAGCTTTCGCGTACGCTTGCTCGAGCATCCTTAGGCCGCCGGATAGTTGCCCTCTGCCGCGTCGATGGCGCCGAGATACTGGAGCGTTACGGGAAAGATCGGCGACAACTGGAACGCCTGCTCCAGTTTTTCGCGGCCCTCCTTCAATCTGTTTTCGGCAAGGTATGTCACACCCAAGTGTGACATTGCCGGTAGCGAGAGCGGATCGATCGCGAGTGCGCGGAGGGACTCGTCTCGCGAGTCCGCGATGCGACCCTCCATCTGGAACAGGAGTGCGTAACGCTGATGGGCCCACGGCCAGTTCGGATTCAGCTGGATCGCACGCCGAATCGAGGCGTCGGCCTGCGCGAATTCACGGCGTGACATCTGGACAAAGCCGAGCGCTGCATACGCCTCGGTAGACGACGAATCCAAATTGATGGCTTTGAGTACGGCAAGCTCCGCGTGGGTGAGCGCTTCTCGCGCAGTCATCGAGCCCCAGCCGAAATTCGAGAAGTTCACGTACACGTCGGCCATCCCGGAGTATGCCGCGGCGAATCGGGAGTCGCGCGACAGGGCGCCTTGATAGTCCGCCAACGCCTCGTCGAGTTTTTTTTCCGTTCGCTGGGTCCACGCATAGCGAGCCTTGAGATACAGCTCGTACGCGATGGGGTCGGTCGTTGGCAGCGGATCCGACGACGCAACCCGGCGCCCCGACTGGAGCGCGTGCAGCACGCTGTCGGCGACTTCGCGTTCCAGCGTCAAGAGCCGCGCAAGCGGCGCTTTGAAATCGTGGGTCCAGAACGGCGCATCATCGGAGACTCGGGTCAGTCGTGCGGCGAGGTAGAAAGTGTCGGACGCGATATGCACCGGTCCGTCGATCAGGTATTGAACACCGAGCTTTTCGCCGATCGCGCGCGGCGTCAGTCCCCGTCGCTGAAGTTGTTCTGCCGACGATAGCGCAGGGACCTTCAACCCCCTGACACGTCCGAGCAGACTGATCACTTCGTCGGCGACTCCCGGCGCGAGATACGCAGTTGCGTCGTGCCCTCACGGTCGACAAATGGCAGCACAGCCACCGACCGTTCCATCGCGGATGCCGACGCACCCGACGCGTGCAGCATCTGTCGGCCAAACCACACGACCGCGACAAGGATGACGGCCGCTACTGCCGACATCGCAAATCGCCGCACTCTCGGACCACCTGAACGCTTCGCGACCGGCGGCGTGTGTGCGATGGGCGCCCCCGTCGTCGCGGCGTCAAGGTCAGTCAACAGTGCCGCGGCCGAGGCATATCGGCGAGATGAATCCTTCTGAAGGAGACCCGCCACGACCGCGTCGAGTGCGGGCGGCACGTCTCTGTTGACGCGCGACGGTGGCTCCGGATCCATATGCATGATCGCGTGGAGGACCGCCATCTCATTCGGACCGCGAAATGGCAAGACGCCGGTCAGCATCTCGGAGAGCATGACGCCGATCGCCCACAAATCGGCCTGGGCATCGGCGCGTTCACCGGCCGCCTGACCCGGAGCCATGTACGCGATCGTTCCGAGCGCAACGCCTGTTCTCGTCAGCCGGACGTCGCGGACCTTGGCAATGCCGAAGTCGAGGATCTTCACCGAGCCGTCGGGCAGAATCATGACGTTGCCCGGCTTGAGATCCCGGTGGACGATTCCCGCGGCGTGCGCCGATGCGAGGCCAGCTGCCACCTGGCGTGTGATGCCGACGGCATCGCGCGCGGGCAAAGCGCGCTCGCGGGCGATCCGGTCCTTCAGCGTCTCGCCTTGATAGAACGGCATCGCGAGATAGAGACCGTGAGCGCTTTCACCGAACTCGTAGACCGTGCAGAGATTCGGGTGGTCGAGCGCGGCAACCGAACGCGCTTCGTGAATGAAGCGCTCCTTCGCCTCATCGTCCATGCGCTGGTGCGGCAGCGGGAACTTGATCGCGACGACTCGGCCGAGCGTTGCGTCGGCGGCCTTGTACACGACGCCCATCCCTCCGGCCGCGACGAACTCAGTCACGTCGAAATGAGAGACGGTGCGACCCACGATGCCCAGGGGATCGAGACCGACCGTCGGTGAAGCTGCACCGGACGAACCAGCGCCGAAGTCGTAGCCACGGAGCGCCTCGTCGGCAACGCCATCTGCCTGCAGGAGCCGCTCGAGGGTATCGCGCATCTCCGGCTCGCTGCGACCGATTGCGTCGAGACGTGCACGGCGCGCGTCCGCATCGAGGTCGACGATCTCGTCGAACAGCGGACGCGCACGCTGCCAGAGGTCGCGGTCGATCGTCAGCGCGTTCGTTGCCCCTCAGCTCGGCCGCGAGCCAGGCGCGCGCCGAACGCAGATCCCGTTTGACGGTGGCGAGCGACACCTCGTTCGCCTTCGCGACTTCTTCCAGCGACAGTCCGCCAAAATACCGCTGTTCGACCATCCTGCCTGCCCCTCATCGAGCTGCTCCAAGCGCGTCAACGCCTCATCGAGGTCCGTGACGCTCTCCAAGCCGACGTTCGCATCCACGTCTCCTCATTCAGCTCGACCACGGCCGCTCCGCCGCCCCGCTTGTCGGCGGTTCGCGCGCGCGCGAAGTCCACGATGACGTTTCGCATTACGCGTGAGGCCACCGCGAGAAAGTGCTCATGATCATGAAAGGACAGGTTCGCCGACTCTACGAGACGCAGATACACCTCGTGTACCAGGCCAGTCGTGTTGAGCGAATGGTCATTCGGGGCGCGCAAGAGCCTCCGATGCGCGAGCGAACGCATCGGCGCGTATACCGTCGCAATCAGCTGGTCGACGGCTTCCTTTTCGGGGATACGCAAGCGTTGCGGCGGGTCAGTCATTTCCGGTGCTCAGCCGGCGAACGACAGTCGCGGGGGGTGGGAGCCCTAAAATAACGGTTGACAGCGTGCTGCGACAGACCCGGCGTGCGCACTATCCACACGCGATCAGCGGGCTTTTCACCTCATCTCCGCGGACGCAAGCGCCTAGCTTTCCTACGCTTCACCGCGTTCCCGCGCCAATACCTCCTCGATCTATTCCCGTCGGTGTGTGACTCTTCTCTCGCTCTCCAACATCGGCGTCTCCTTCGGCGCGACCGAACTCTTCAAGAATGTCACCTTCACCGTCGCCGACGGCGAGCGGTGGGGCATCATCGGGCGCAACGGCGCCGGCAAATCGTCGATCTTCAGACTCATCACCGGCGAGCTCCAACCGACGGTGGGGAGCGTTGCGCGTAAGCCGGGACTTCGGCACGCACTGCTCGACCAGCACCGCGCATTCGAAGGCGCGACGACGGTCTGGGAAGCGGGTGCGGCTGCATGGCGCGACGTGATCGCTCTCGAGAAACGCATCGCCGAACAGGCAATCGAGTTGGGTGAGCTCGGGGAGCGCGTCAGTGACGCGTTCCTCGAAAAGTTTGGGCACGACCAAGAGCGCTTCGCCCACCTCGGCGGCTACGTCTATCACGCTCGGGTCGACGCGGTGCTCCAGGGGTTGGGGTTCGACGCCGAAGAGTCCAAGACGCGTCTCGTGTCGATGCTTTCGGGCGGAGAGCGCGGCCGCGTCGGGCTTGCGGCGCAGCTCATTGCGCCAGCCGACCTGCTGCTCCTCGACGAGCCCACAAACCACCTCGACCTCGACACCACGACCTGGCTTCAGGAATGGCTCCACGATGCTGACGAAACGGTCATCGTCGTGTCGCACGATCGCGCGTTCATGGACGCCATCTGCACGCACATCCTGCACGTGGAGGCGCGCACGAGCGAGTGGTACAGGGGCAACTACAGCCAGTTCGTTCCGCAGCGCGCCGAGCGGCGTCTCTCACGCGAGCGCGAGCTCGAGAAGCAGCGCGCGTACGTGAAGAAGGAAGAGGAGTACATCCGGCGGAACATCGCGGGCGTCAACTCGTTTCAGGCGAAAGGCAAGCGCAAGCGACTGGAGCGGCTGCCGCGGCTCGCGCCTCCGCCGGGCGATCCGGCGGCGATGGACCTCAGGTTCGAAGTCGCGGAGCGCGGTGGCGATCAGGTCCTCGCCGTCAAAGACCTGCAAGTGGAAGTGCCCGGCCGCGTCCTCGTCGAAGATTTCACGGCCGTGTTGCGACGGAACGACTTCGTCGCCCTCATCGGGCCCAACGGTGCGGGCAAGTCATCCTTCATCTCCACCATCATCGGCGATCGCGAACCGGCGAAGGGCGAGGCGAGAATCGGCGGATCGATCACACCCGCATGGTTCCGGCAGGATCTCGCCGACCTTCCGCTCCGAAAGTCGTTGTCGGATGCGATCCAGGATCAACGCCCGCTCTGGAGCCGAGGACAGGTGCAGAATTGTCTCGGCGCGTTCGGCTTCAGCGGCGACGAGGTGCAACGCGAGATCGGCACGCTCAGCGGCGGCGAGCGCGCGCGCGTCGCGCTCGCGCTCATGACGCTCGCGCACGCCAATCTCCTCATTCTCGACGAGCCGACAAACCATCTCGACGTCGAGAACATCGAAGCGCTCGAAGACGCGCTCGAGGAATACGAAGGCTCGGTGTTGCTCGTGAGTCACGACCGCGCCTTCCTGCGCGAGGTTGCTACGCGCGTCTGGTCGTTCGACGGCACACATCTCAGGGACTTCGACGGCCCATTCGTCGAGTGGGAGGAGGCCCGCGCCCGGAGCGCGGCGAAGTCCTAGTCCGTCGCCAACACAGGGCAAGGGCGGTGGGAGTGCAATCCAGTTCGCCAGCCCATTCCTGTTGACAGCAAGAGGAGACGACGGCATCTTCTCTAGACACCGACAGGAACACATGAACGCCCGCGCTCAGACCGACGCCCTCCGGGGCTCGCTCGACCTGCTCGTCCTCAAGACACTCTCCCTCGCGCCGATGCACGGGTGGGGAATCAGCCAGCGCCTCGAGCAAATATCCAAAGGCGTCCTCGAGGTCAATCAGGGATCGCTCTACCCCGCGTTGCAGCGCCTCGAGAAGGATGGGCTTGTCGTCAGCGATTGGGGCACGACCGACAACAACCGCCGCGCACGCTACTATAAGATCACGGCCGCCGGACGGCGCGCGCTCGGCGACGAGCTGGAAAGTTGGCGCCGTTTCTCCGCCGGCCTCGACGCGGTGTTGCGGAGCACATGAGCCGCTTCGACGCATTTGGGGCGCGGCTGCGGCTCATCGTCGCGCCGCGCGCCGCCGAATCGCGCGCCGATGAAGAGATCCGCTTCCACCTGGAGATGGAAACCGAGCGCCTCGTCCGCGACGAAGGGCTCGATCACGCCGAGGCCGAGCGCCGCGCGCGCGCGACCTTCGGTGGTGTGACGCAGCACAAGGAGGCGCTGCGTCCCGCGCGCTGGATCGATTCCGTCGCAGCGGACATCCGCTTCGCCTTCCGGTTTTTCGCGCGCAAGCCCCTGTCGTCGGTGACGATCGTGCTCGTCCTCGCGCTCGGCATCGCGGGGTACGCCGCGGTCTTCGGCCTCCTGCAAAGCGCCACCCTGCGGCCGCCGCCGGGCGTTCCCGACAGCGTTCCGCTCGTTCGCTTACGTGGCATGGTGCGCCAAAGGGAGCAACCCTCGTGGTCGCCGATGCGTTTCTCCTATCCCGCGCTGCGCGAGATGAGCGCGCTGCGCGCGATCTTTTCTGCCGCCACCGCGTGGACCGAGAGCGACGTCGTCGCCGACATGCCCGGCGTGTTGGACCACGCCAAGGCCCGAGTGCAATTCGTCACCGACGGCTACTTCTCCGTCATTGGCCTGCGTTTGGCGCAAGGGTCTGCGCTGCCGGCGGCCGGAGCGGGCGCGTCTGCCGAATCGCAGCTCGTCGGCGTGATCTCCGACGCCATGTGGGAGGATGTATTCGCGCGAAAGGACGTGATGAATCGCACGGTGATGGTGAACGGCGTCGGCGTGCGAATCATCGGCGTCGCTCCGCCGCAGTTCCGTGGCGTCCTCAGCCACGATCGGGACAATCGCCTGACGATGTGGCTGCCGCTGGCGACGCGCGCGGCCATCCTGACGGCGAGCAGCGTCGCGAATAGCTCGACCGCGGACGCGCTGTCGAGCGCCGACTCGACGCTGTTCGAGGCGGTCGGCCGGCTGCAACCGCATGTGTCGACGGAGCAGGCCACCGCGGCCGTCCGTGTGGTCGCGATGCACGCCTTCAGTCAAATGGCTCCGGCACGCACCGCTGCCTCGCGCACGGCGAGGCTCGTATACAACGCCGATGTCGCACGGCTCCGCGGTTGGGCCGCTGCGGGAGGCGGCGCATTGGGCCTCTCACCCAATGACCCCGTCGCGGCGTTTCTCGCGTTCGTGGGAACTCTGGCGACACTCCTGCTCCTCGTCATCTGCACCAACGTTGCGTCGTTGGTCGTCAGCGCGTCCGTCGGACGCCGGCAGGAGATCGCCGTCCGACTCTCTCTCGGCGCGTCGCGCGCGCGAGTGATTCGCCAATTGCTCACGGAAAGCATCGTGCTGGCCACGTTCGGCGGGGCACTCGGCCTCGCGGCCTATTGGGGTGTCATCGTTGCGCTCTCGCAAGTCCCGGACGCGGCGTTCTTCGCACCCGACCTCGGAACCGTCGCGTTCACGCTGTGTGTCGCGCTTGGCACGGGCATTCTGTGTGGCCTCGCGCCGGCGTTGCACGCAACGCGTGCCGGAGTTGCAACCGCGCTCAAAGACACGAACATGGGCGCGACGAGACGATCACGCGTGCAGCACACGTTCGTGGTCGCCCAGGTGATGTTGACGCAGCCGCTCCTGCTCATCGTCGGATTGATCGTCGGAACGTTGTTGACCGAGCTCAGGAAGCCGCTGCCCGATGGGATTTCGGATCACGTGCTGAGGCTCGCCGTCGACGTGGAGTCCACGCCCGGCTCGTTCGCGGCGCGCCGCGCCGCGGTCGACCGTCTCGTGCTGAGGATACGCGAGACGCCAGGCGTTGTTTCCGTCCTGCCGGAACCCGCGAACCTTGGAAATGCGACGCTCGCCGTTCGCGCCGAGGATCGTGGGTCGGTTGCACGGGCGGGCAATCCCGTGGCGTCGCTGATGAAGGTCGTGACGCCGGGGTACTTCGATATGATCGGCGTCCCACTCGTCCGCGGCAGTGACGTCAGGTCGTCCTCCGACACGAGCCGGACGATCATCATCGGGAGCGACCTCGCGCGGCGATGGTGGGGCGACGCCGATCCGATCGGGCGTCGGCTCATTCAGATGCCCCAACCGGAGATGCCCATGCGCGACCTGGTCGTGAGCGGCGTGTACGACTCGCGATACATCGACAAAGGCAACTCGTCGTCGACGTTTCGCGCCGTCACCAACATGTGGGCCGGTGCCTATCTCATTCGAACTGCCGTTCCGGCCTCGGAGCTCGTGGCTCCGCTTCGCGCGATGGCGCGCGAGGAGCTCCCATCCGCGCCGATTCCGCCATTGCTGACGCTCGCGCAGATCGAGACCGAGTACATGCGGACCCAGCGGGCCATTCAAGGCGGCGTCGTTGCATGCGGCGCGCTGGTCCTCTTGCTGTCATCGATTGGCCTGTACGGTGCCGTCGCGCTCACTGTTGGGCAACGGCGGCGCGAGATCGGCATTCGCATGGCGCTCGGCGCACGGGCGGGCCAGGTCGTGGCGTTGTTCTACGCGAACGGCGTGCGCCTGGGAATCATCGGTCTCGTGCTCGGACTTCCGGTCAGCGTCGCGGCGAGCTACGTCCTGATTGGCGAAGGGGACCGGGGCCAGATCGATACAGCGCCGAGCCGCGTGCTCGTCGGAGGAATCATCGCGCTGGCTGTATTCGTGGTGGCGTCGATCGCGACGCTGATTCCGGCGATGCGTGCAGCGCGGGTGAATCCCGTCACGGCGCTGCGAACCGAGTAGGTCTTGGTGTCGTCGTCTGTTACCGCCAGCCGAGCGCGGGCGCGACGTGCACGAGAATCGATTCGATCACGTGCGCGTTGTATTCCACGCCGAGCGTGTTGGGCACCGTCAGAAGCAGCGTGTCGGCTTCGGCGATGGCCTCATCCGCCTTCAGTTGCTCGACCAATACACCCGGCTCGGCGGCGTACGTTCGACCAAACACGGCTCGCATGTTGTCGATGACGCCGATCTGATCGCTGCTTTCATCGCGGCCGAAGTAAAGGCGGTCGCGGTCGTTCATCAACGCGAAGATCGATCGAGATACCGAAACGCGTGGCGTGCGCGTGTGCCCCGCGTCGGTCCATGCTTGCCGGAAGAGGCGGATCTGGCGCGCCTGCTGGACGTGAAACGGCTCGCCCGATTCATCGGCCTTGAGCGTAGAGCTTTGCATGTTCATCCCGTGTTGCGCGGTCCACACGGCCGTCGCATTCGACGCTGAGCCCCACCAGATACGGTCGCGCAGTCCCTCCGAATGGGGCTCGAGCCGAAGCAGCCCGGGCGGGTTGGGAAACATTGGCCGAGGATTCGGTCGGGCGAATCCTTCTCCCTTCAACAGCCCGAGAAAAACCTCGGCGTGACGCCGGCCCAGGTCCGCGTCGGTTCCGCCTTCCGGCGGCGCGTAGCCGAAATGACGCCAACCTTCGATGACCTGCTCCGGCGAGCCGCGGCTGATCCCGAGCTGTAGTCGGCCGTTGCTGATCAGGTCGGCCGCGCCCGCATCCTCGACCATGTAGAACGGATTCTCGTACCGCATGTCGATGACGGCCGTTCCGATCTCGATGCGGCTCGTCCTGGCGCCGACTGCCGCGAGAAGCGGGAAGGGGGACGCGAGCTGCTGCGCATAGTGGTGTACGCGAAAGTATGCCCCGTCCGCGCCGAGTTCCTCCGCCGCCACGGCCAGCTCAATGGACTGCTGGAGGACGTCGCGCGCGGACCGGGCGGCCGACTGGCGCGAGGCGCTCCAATGACCAAAGGATAGGAAGCCGATCTTCTTCATTGCGAAAACATACAACGCCGTCGGAATAGGGATTCCGACGGCGTCGATCTCGGCGTCATCGACGCCACGTTGCTCCGGCGTCCGTCAGCTGTTGTGCGGCGGTCCGAGGTAGGGAAATTCGGCGAGCAGGTCGTCGTGGGCTCGCGTTTTGTCCGTCGTTACTTTCCCGTTCGAGAAGAGAGGAATGAAGTACTCGACGACGCTGTCCGTGAGCAGCCGGCCGTTCGTCGGATAGACCGCGGGGCGTGTCGGGTCGTACGGCAGAACGTCCGGCAGCATCGTACCCGCAACGCGCCGCGCTTCGTCGTTCGTGTATCCGCCGCTATGCTCGAGCGAGTGCGCGAAGGTGGCGATGAAGCGGCTGTCGTTCGCTGGTTCTCCGGCGAGGTACGCATCTCGATCGTCGCCGGGAAGGAAGGGCGTTTGCTGCGCTCGCGCTCCGCGGTCGGCTTGGACCCACTTCCCGGTGCGGCCGTCGACCGTGCGTGCCCAGAGACGGACCGCCTTCGATCCCAACTCGGAATTGGGCATTTCCAGGACGATGCTGCAGATGTTCTTGTCGGTGAAATAGTCCTTGCCCGTGAACTGCAGATTGTTGAGCGCGCCTTCGACGTCGAAGAAGAACGGATCACTCCGCCATCCCGCGAAAAACCGGCATTTGCCGGCCTCCGTGATCTGCGCGTCTCGGCCGATCGATACCGGCGCGTTGTCGACGACGACCGTTCCATCATCGCCGATGCCCGCGGCGGCGTCGCCGTCGGCTCTGCGCCACGTAGCAGTCTGTTTGCCGTCCTTCACCGGCGAGAACCGGAAACGATAGGCGATGTCGGCGACGTCGTCGCCGTTCGTATCGATCTTGATCTCGTACACGGCGTCGGGAGAGAAGGGGTCGGTCGTCGTTGGACCGGGCGGCTTCACGTTGACGGACGGGTGCACGTCCATGATCAGAACCGATGCGCTCTTGTCTCCGGGTTTCGGAAACGCGTACAAATCGGTGAAGTCCAGACGCGCGTCGTCGTGCGGCGAGCCGAACTCGGGGCCGGAATAGTGATGTGACATGGCGAGGAAGGTGCCGAGAACCAACCACGACACAATTGGCCCAAAGGACCACTTCGGTACGTCAGTGCTCAGGTCGTTGCAGACTCGCTAGGCGT
The DNA here is from genome assembly GCA_963757185.1 of uncultured Gemmatimonadaceae bacterium. Taxonomy (GTDB): domain Bacteria; phylum Gemmatimonadota; class Gemmatimonadetes; order Gemmatimonadales; family Gemmatimonadaceae; genus JAQBQB01. The sequence continues at coordinate 437,145 of CAVWQI010000005.1, read as the reverse complement.
TGACATGAGGTAGCGCCGACTCGCCCACGAACCGAGCACCGCCGCGATAAACGCCGCGACTCCCCCAAGGATCATCGGAGCGCGCCCGCCGAACGTGTCGGCGACCCAACCGAGGACCGGACCGCCGATCGCCAACGGTCCGCCGATGAGCACCGTCTGCAACGCGAGCACTCGGCCGTGCATTTCCCGTTTCGCTTCGATCTGGGCGATCGCGGTCGTGGCGGTCATGTAGACAATGCCCGCCATGCCGATGACAAAGACGATCGGCACCGCCACGACGACCGACGATACCGGTGCGAGCATCAACGTCGTCGTGCCGAGCAGCACCGCGCCGAGGATGATGTGCCGCATTCGGGTGAACCCGCGGTGCGCGATGAACAGCGAGCCGACGACCGCGCCGGCTCCCATTGTCGAATACAAGAGCGTGTAGGTGCGCTCGGTGCGGTGCAGCACCTGAGTGACGAACAGGGGGAGCGTGACGTTGAAGTTGTACGACAGCGTGCCGAGGATCGCGAGCATCATGAAGCTGATCCACAGCGGCGGCGTGTCGAATATGTAGCGCAGCCCCGCGCGCACGGCGCCCTTGCGCGCGGCCGCTGTGCCGGAGCGATGGAGCTCGTCTTCGCGCATGAGGTACAGGCAGACGAGCACCGCGATGTACGACGCGGCGTCGAGCGCGAAGCACCAGCCGTAGCCGACGCTCACGATCAACAGGCCCGCGAGGGCCGGTCCGAAGATGCGCGAGCCGTTGACGATCGTGCTGTAGAGGACGATCGCATTCGGAAGGTCCTCGGGGGCGACCATCTCGGTCACGAACGATCGACGCAGCGGATTGTCGAAGGCGAGGAAGATGCCGCCGGCCAGCGCTATCACGTACAACGCGACAAGCGGCGGAGAGGGCAGAAACGCGAGAATCGCGAGACCTATGGACTGCGCCATCTCGAGCGTCTGCGTGACGATCAACGACCGTCGTTTGCTGAAGCGATCGGCGACCGCGCCCGCGTAGGGCGACAGAACGACCAGCGGGCCGTACTGACACGCGGCGAGCACGCCGATGCGAAGGCCGCTGCCGGTGATCTTCAGGACGAGCAGCGTGATCGCGACGTTGGTCAGCCAGGTGCCGGTGTTCGACACCATCTGGCCGATGAAGTACAGGCGAAAGTTGCGGTGGCGAAGCGACGAGAACGTCCGCCCGGCGATGCTCGGCCTTGCCGTCTCCGGCATCAATCGACCCCGACGTCCGCCGACGCGAGCCGCTCGAGCAGTTCGATGGCCTTGGCGAGCGCCGCCTGTTCCTTCGCCGGCACCTGCGAGGCGATCGCGCGCATCAGCCAGGCATTGCGAGATGCGGCCACCGCGTCGAACAACGTGAGGCCCCGCTTGGTGATGCTGATCAGCGCCTTGCGTCGGTCGTTCGGATCGCGCGCCGTCGTGACCAGCCCGGCGTGCCGCAGCGTCGCCACCTGTTGCGCGATCGCCTGCTGGCTGACATGCTCGGCGACGGCCAGCGTCGCCGCGGTCGTCGGCCCATCGTCGCGCAACCGTTTGAGGATGGCGAGCTGCGAGGTCGGCAGCGACTGGACGGGGGAGGGCCACGTCTCCCGAAGCCTCGCGCGCAGCCGCTTGACCGCGAGCGCGAGACGGATGGCCAGCTCTTCGCGCGAGTGGTGTGTCGCCATGCCCGAACGATAAATACACAAGAAGATTGCACAAGTGGCTTGTGTATATGGCCGGGGCGTTGTAGCTCTTCGGCATGCCAACTGACAACACGCAGCGAACCGCCCTGCTCGTCATGGACGTGCAGCCCGGCATCATCGACCGTATCGGCGACAAGGGCGCCTACCTGGCGCGCGCGAAGTCGGCGGTCGATCATGCACACGCGCAGGGGATACGCGTCGTGTACGTTGTCGTCGCATTCCGCCGGGGCGCACCGGAAGCCAGCGAACGCTTCCGCGCCTACGCGGCGGCCCTGGTCGACGCGCAACCGGTGATGACGCTCGCCGACGGCGACGTCGTGGTGGCGAAGAAGCGCGTCAGCGCGTTCGCCGGCAGCGATCTCGAGGTGCTGTTGCGCACAAACGACATCCGCCACCTGGTGCTCTGCGGTATCGCGACGAGCGGCGTCGTGTTGTCGACGCTCCGCGAGGCGGCCGACAAGGATTACGGGCTGACCGTTCTATCGGACCTCTGCGCGGACCTGGACGCCGAGGTGCATCGAGTGCTGCTCGAGAAAGTCTTCCCGAAGCAAGCGACGGTGATCACGGCTGCGGAGTGGATCGCGTCGGCGTGATCTTCCTGGAAAGGAGCGCCTGATCATGAATTGGCTTCACGACGTATCCTATCTGTTCGGCGGCGCATTTCTGGCAAACGCCGTTCCGCATTTCGTCAGCGGCATGATGGGGCAGCCCTTTCAGAGCCCGTTCGCCAAGCCGCCGGGCGAAGGTCTGTCATCCTCGACCGTGAACGTGCTGTGGGGGTTTGCGAACTTCGTCATTGCCTACCTGCTGACCGCCCGGGTGGGAAAGTTCGATCTGCGCGAGGCGGATCACGTCGTTGCCCTGGGCGCGGGCGTTCTGCTGATGGGTGTGATGGCGGCGCGTTCGTTCGGACGGTTTCACGGCGGCAATGCGCCGGCGGGACCGTGACGCAGTCGTCAAGGCAACGGGCGCCAATGTAGTCCGCTAGCGTTTCGGTGCAGACTCGGCTTCCGCCGCCCAATTCAGGACGCTCACGAGGCGGCCCGGCGGCTGCTCGATTTGCAGCATGAGGAAACGCTGATCGCCCGGCATCGGCTCATACGCGTGGAAGCCGCCGTCGCGAAAGTACCCGTCGGACTGGAACAGCCCATTGAGCTTCACGACGGCAAAGGTCGGCGAGGTGGTCACCGTCGCCGCCATGAGCTCCGCGCGCATCGAGATGAAAAACAGCTCCTTGCCGTCGTGCGACCACCGCGGCTCCAACCCGCCGTCGCGCGACACTTGCCACCGCGCGGACGCGAGATCGGGAAACGGACTGACGAATACCTCCGGCCTTCCAGCGACGATCTTCATGTACGCCATGAAATGACCGTCGGGCGACACCGCGAGACCGAGCCCCCCTCCTTCGCGCGATGCGAAAACATGCGCTGTCGTGTCCACGCCCTGCCGCAGCCCGAGCAGCTCATTGCTCGTGTCGCTCGCGCCCGTGCGCATCGCGATCCATCCGTCGCGCGACGTCGTCGCTTCGACGATCTGGTGTGCGCCCACCGACACACGCCGCGCGTCGCCGGATCCGTCGGCACGCTTCTCCATCAAGCGAAAGCTCGAATCGACATGCTCCACGAAGAAAAGCGATCGACCGTCCGCAGACCACACGGGTCGAAAGTTTTCGCCCGCCTCGAGCGTGAACTTCGAGAACGAGCCGGTGGGCATCTCCTTCACCCAGATTTGCTGGTTCGACGTGCCGTTCACCGATACGGCGTAACGCTTGCCGTCCGGCGACAGCGATCCCGGTCCGAACGACCCCACCCAGGATGAGTCGAGCACGCTGGCGTTCCCCGATCTGTCGACCGACACCGGGCGGTACATCGCCCTTGCGTCGCCTTCGCGGTACATCATGTCTCCGGTCGGCGAGACCTCGAACGCCGCCACGTGCTCGGCGACGACGCGGCCTTCGCCGCCGAGCGTCATGGAGCGCGCATCGAACGGCGCAACCGTCAACTGTCCGGTCGCCGAAATCCAGGCTAGGTGGCCGCCTGGCAAGTAGACCGGGTTCAATCCTCCACGAATGAGAAGCCTCGTCTGCTTCGATACGAGGTCGAGCGTGTAGATCGCCGACGCCGGGCAGCCCGCCGCGCACGTTCCGACGAGCGCACTCCTTTCACCCGGGAGCACCTCGACGCGCTCGACGCCGTAGCCGGCGAACGGCGCCGACGTCACCACGACGTCCGACGCACCCCCATCAGCGGGAGCGGAGACGATTCGCAGCGTTCCGCCCCAAAGAATGCGCCCGTCGTGTAGCCAGACGGCGCGCCCGACCGCACGCCCGCTGGCAGGCCCGCCCGCGGAAACCGTGGTCGCGGTACCGCCCTCCGCGGGGATGCGCTGGAGACCGCTTTCGTTGAAGAAGCCGATGAACTTTCCGTCGGGCGACACGAACGGGGAATGCGCGTCCGTCGTGCCGCTGATCCGCGTCGCGTGCAGATCCGAACGGTGCTTGCGCCACAGTTGCGTCGTTCCCTTCGCTTCGCCGGGCCCCACATACACCAAATCACCGTTCGGCGCGAAGGTGAAGTCCCAGGTGCCGCTCGACAACGCTTCACTCGGCGGCTGCATCACGTACGACCGCGTGACGACACTGTCGCCGGCGCCGCCGCGTCGTCCATGCCACGCGAGCCACCCTGCGCCGACCCCGATGAAGGCGCCCAATGCCAGCCCGGCAATCGCGATGGCTCGTTGGCGCCCGGCGTTGGGAGCCGTCGCACGCGCGCGCGCCGACGTGGGACGCGCGGCACTCGCCGACGAATCACCGAGCGCATTGATGAACGTCGTGATGTTGGCGAATCGATCAGCCGGCAGCTTGGATAGCGCGGTGAGTGTGGCGCCTTCGATGGCCGCCGGAAGCATCTTGCGAATCGTCGACGGCGGCTCCGGATCGGAGTTCAGGATCTTGGAGACGATCGCCTGGACCGTCGCCCCGGTGAACGGCGGCTCGCCGGTGAGCATTTCATAAAGCACGGCGGCCAGTGCGTACTGGTCCGTGCGCGCGTCAACCGACTTCTCTCCCATCGCCTGTTCCGGCGACATGTACTGCGGCGTGCCGAGGGACAAGCCCGTCTGGGTCATGCGCTGCCCGCCCGCTTGCTGCACGGCGAGCGCGATGCCGAAGTCCGCGACGAGCGCATGGCCGCCCTGGAGCAGAATGTTCTCCGGCTTGATGTCGCGATGCACGATCCCGTGGTCGTGGGCGTACGCGAGGGCGTCGCCGGCCTCGCGCGCAATGCGAAGCGCGTCGTCTATCGGGAGCTGCCGTTCGCGCGTGAGCCGGTCGCGCAGCGTCTCCCCCTCGACGAACGGCATGACGTAATACAGCAGCCCACGGCTCGACCCATCCGGATCCGTGCTGCCGGAGTCGAGCAACGGGAGGATGTGCGGATGTTGCAGCCGCGCGGTGGTCTTGATCTCGGCGAGGAACCGTTCTTGTCCGAGCGTGGCGCCGAGATCTTCGTGGAGGACTTTGACGGCGACGTTGCGGTCGTGTCGCTCGTCGTGCGCGAGGTAGACGGTGGCCATGCCGCCCGCGCCGATCTTTCGGTCCACGCGATAGCGGCCGACGAGAGCGGCAGTGAGGGTGGCAAGCGCGGGGTCTTGAGCGCCGATAGGGGCTGTCATCGCGCGGCTTATTGTACCGCGAATCGCCGCGATGGCCAGTCTTGCGGAGAGGACCTCGAGAGGCCGGTTCCCTCGTGGATCCGCGCTTCTGCTCTTTGGTTCGGCGTCTTCGGGGCTTCGTCAGGTCCGGAGGGCCCGACTCGCCGCGACTCGGCGAATTCATACCCGGTTACGCAAACCATCAGCCAGACCAGGCCCGCGCAATAGCCGGCGATCACGTCGCTCAGATAGTGAACGCCGAGGTAGATGCGCGCGTAGCCGATGGACGCCGACGATCAGCACAGCGCCGGCGAAGAGTGGCACGCGCGCCACGCGCTTCTGTCGCGAGAGCCAGTAGGCGAACAGCCCGTAGACGATCAGCGAATCCATCGCGTGGCCGCTGGGGAAGCTCCACGACGCCGGGTTGAATTCCGCGGCGTACGTCGGCCGTGCACGATGATAGATCGCCTTGAGCGCCGCGTTGAGCACCTCGCCGCCGCCGCACGTGACCGCAAGCATGACGACATGCCGCCAGTCGCGTCGCGCGACGAGAACGACGCCGACGATCACGAGGAGGGCGATCAATACCTCCGAGCCCAGGTAGCTGACGCCGACGAAGATCGACTCGCCCCTCTCCGTGCCGTGCACCTGCAGCCACGTCGTCACGAACGTGTCGAGGCGCGCGAGCGAGCCCTTCTCGGAAAACTCGTCGGCGATGGCGAAGAACGCCCATGCGCAAGCGGCCGAGAGAGCCAACCCGACGATGCCATGGACGCCGAGGTACGCTCGCGGGTGCAGCCAAGCGAATCGAGACTGCGTCGGTTTCCGCGTAGGCTACTGCCCGTTTGGAGCCACGATCTCTTCGTCCCCCTTCTTGCGTGGCCGGCCGAACGTCCACGTTGCGCTGAGCTGCACGCCGCGAATGGCGCGCGTGCGGTCGTTGATCTGCGTGAACTCCGGGTCGAGCGTGGCCGAACGCTCGCGCGCGGTTCTGAACGGATCGATCACGCGCAACGTAAGACTGAGGCGGTCGGCGAGGAGCTTGTCCCGGACGCCGAGGCTGACGCGTGTGCGCGCCGCGTTCCAACCTTGCTCGATCGTCGTCCGCCCGACGTACGACACGAGCGCCTGCGCATCAATCCTGCGCGAGATACGGAACGCGGTATTCGTACGGACGCTCCAGCCGAACGTGCTCGCCGACAGAGACGGATCGAGATTGCCGGCGTTGCTTCGCTGGTGAAACGCGCTACCGCCAATGAATCCGCTGACCCGGCCCCCAGTCAGCGAGACCGTGGCGTCGGTGCCGACGGCGTCGCTCGAGGCGATGTTGGCGTAGGTCCGCGTCGTGACGCCGGCCGAGTCGATCGTGCGAATGCTCCGCACGGCGTCGAGGGAATGCCGGTAGAAGGGCGTCAGCTGCATGGTCACGCGCTCCCCGGTGCGCTGAAGCCCCAACTCGAAGGCACGGATGTACTCCGGCCGGAGGAACGGGTTGCCGACGGAGATGTTCAGCGCGTCGAGCGCGTGCGGCGTAGGATCGAGCAGATCCGGATCGTCGGGGCGGCGGATCCGCGTGGAGTACGACAGCTTGAGCTGGTGCGCGTCGTCGAGCGCAAACGCCACGAGCCCGCTCGGGAAGAGGCTGTTGTACGGGTTGTCGTATCGCTGATCGCGATTGCGCAGGTCGAACGTCGTGCCGGCGTGTTCGGCACGAAGCCCGCCCTGGAACTGCACGCGGCCGACTTTCGCGACGAGCATCGCATACGCGTCGTGCACCAGCTCGTCGTACGAGAAGTCGCTCGTCTGCGTCGTGTCGGTGAGCATCGTCGACTGCGCGGCGTCGAAGTTCTGAACGTCCTGCGTGGTACGAATGCGCTGGAAGAAGCCCTTGTACCCCGTTTCCAACCGCCAACCTGCGGCGAATGGCTGCACGTAGTCGAGCTTGAGCGACGTTCCACTCGAGTGAGTCCACACAGTGCGCGTCTGCTGAAGCGTCGTCGTCGGCGGCGCGCTCTCGGCCAGAGCGACTGGTCGAGGATATCCGTGGGCCCGCCCTCGAAGTGCTCGTCGAATCGGAGCTCGCTCGACAGCTTGTGCCCCTTCGCCGCGAAGTCGTGCTTGTAGTTCATCGCGGCCTCGGCGCTCCCCTCGTGATTGACGTCGCGGGAGTGCCTGTCGGTGAGATTGGTGAGGGCCAGCGACCTATCGAGGGTGTGGTAGATGATGCCGTACGTTTCCCACTCGCGACGCTGGCTGTACAAGCCGTCGGCGGAAAGCTCGTCGTGGTCGCTCGGCTGATAGGTCGCGGTGCCGGTGACCGTGTTTATCAGCGGGATCTGCGTGCGCGTCCCGCTCTCCTGGAGATAGGTGAGCGGCGTGTCGAACAAATCCTGGCGGAAGACGGCGTCGTACCGCGGGCTGTTGTCGCGCAGGAGCGAGTAGCTGCCGTACGCCGAGATCGGGCCGCTTTGCCAGCCGCCGTTGATGCCGGTGTCGATGTGTCCCGTGGTGCCGGCGCCGGCGGTGACGCCGCCGCTCGTGCCGGCGTCGGCCTTCTGCCGGAGCACGATGTTGATGATCCCGGCGACACCGTCGGCGTCGTCGCGCGCCGACGGATTGGGAATGATCTCCACGTGATCGACCACGTCGGCCGGCACCTGCGCGAGAAAGGTGCCGAGCTGCCCCGCCTTGAGGGGGCTGGGTCGGCCGTTGATCTGGATGACGACGCCCGGGTCGCCCCGAAGACTGACGTTGTTGTCGATGTCGACGTCGACCGACGGCAGGTTGCGTAACACGTCGAGCGCCGTGCCTCCCTTGGTGGTCGGCATGTCGCGCACGACGAAGGTCGTGCGATCCGGCTGGATCTGCACCTCGTCGCGCTGCGCGGTGACCGACTGCTTCTGGAGCTGCATCGGGATCTCGGCGAGCGCGACCACGCCGACGTCGACGTCAGGCCGCGCCGTACTGATCTCGACGACCGGCAGGATTTTCGGCGCGAATCCGAACGCCCGAACCACCACGCGATACTGGCCGGATCTCGCGATCGATACGCGGAACGCGCCGTTGGCATCGGTAGTCACGCGCGCCGCGGGCGCGCGGGTGGCGGCGTTGGATACGTCGACGGTGGCCGCGCCGATGGCGGCGCCGGATACGGCATGCACGACGCGTCCGCGGATGCTACTTCCGGGGGCGGTCGACTGCGCCTGGAAAGTGGCGAGCGGAACGAGAATGCTGAGGAAAAGACCGGCGAGCCGGTCGAGGCGGCCGATCGTGGAACGGTGCATCAGATGGTCGGGGTAGCTGGCGTACCAACGTCGTGATGGACGCCTTGCACAGTAGCGAGCGTCCCTTACGGCTTGGTGACACGACCGGGCGAACAATCCTCTCGCCCAGGTGTAGGGCGCGTAACCTTCCCGCGAAGATTCGCTCTGAACAACCTGGCGCACGCGGACGGACCAGACCCGGACGCGCATGACAACGAGAACCTTCCATCTCCTGATTCTTGCCGCCTGCGTCGCGATCGCGGGCTGTTCTGACACCACCGGGGTCGGCTCGGCCGTTACGCTGGCGCCCGTGTACCATCTAAGATCGATCGATGGAGCGTCCGTTCCTTTCACGAGCACCGACGGTGAGGTCACCGACAGCGGCCGGGTGAGACGGCTCGGCGGTGACACCGTTCTTGTCGACCTGTACAGGCACACGCCGGGTACGAACGGTATGCCGGCGACCGGCGTCGTTACTCTCGGAACGTGGCGTGCGACGCAGAGCGGAAACGTCGTGTCGCTGTCTCCGTTGATCGCCTTTGCTGTCGACACGGCGACGATCTCCGGTGACACGCTCACGCTGCGCGCTCACCTCGGGGTCGGGAGCCCCGTACAAACAGACGTATACGTCGCGCCCTAGCGGGCGCGATGCCGCTGAACGCAGTGTCTCCTAGTCGGCCTTCAGAGACTCGACGGGATCGATCCGCGCCGCGCGAATTCCGGCGGGCAGCGACGCGATCGTCGCGGTCGCGGCGACGAGCAGCGCCACCGAGGCAATCGCCACCGGATCAGTCGCGTCGACGCGGTAGGTGATCGCAGCGAGGCCGCGTTGGAGCACCAGAAATCCAATCCCGCCGCTGACGATGCCGATCGTCGTCAGGGTCCACGCGCCCCGCATGACACTTCCCAGCAACTCGCTCGGCTGCGCGCCGAGCGCCAGCCGGATCGCGATCTCCTTTCGGCGCTGACTCGTGGCGTAACTCAACACGGCGTAGATGCCCAGCAACGCGAGCGCGAGCGAGAGGACCGCGAATCCGACGAGGAGCCACGACGCGATTTCCCGTGGACCGGCGGAGCGAGACACCAAGGTCGCCAGCGGTTCGACATCGAACACAGCGAGCTCGGCGTCAGCGTCGTGCACCGCGTGACGAATGAGCGCCGCGGCCGTTCCGATTGGAAGATCCGTTCGTACGACGATCGTCTGCTGGTTTTGTGTAGCAGCGACGGGGAAATAGATCGCCCCGTCGTCGAATGGTGTGCTCAGATCGGACTGCTTCACCGAGCCGACGACGCCGACGATGCGATACCCCGGTGCCCACGGTCCCATGATCTTGCCGACGGCGCTCTGTCCCGGAAATAGCCGCCGGGCGAGCGTTTGGTCGATCACCACACTGAATTGAAGCTGCTTCGGATAGGCGCGGACCTGGTTCTCCTGCTCCTGACCCGTGAACCCGTGACCGGCGAGGAAGGGAATCCTCATTACGCGGAAGTAGTCGACGTCCACGTCCCACAGATCCGCTGCGACGGCGTTCCGTGTATCCGTCGTGATCTGCGACGTCGTCTGCACACGGTGCATCGCGGCCTCGAGCGCGCCGCCGTATCCGAACGGTATGATGTCCACGGTGCTCGCCGCCTCGATGCCGGGCGACCCTCGCAGCTCGCCGAGGAGATGTTCATGAAGCGCCAGCGACCGTACCGCACCGGCCAGCGCGGTATCCGGATACCGCGAGAAGGGAAGCAGAATTTGCGCGGTAACCACGTGCGATGGATCGAATCCCGGATTGACGGCGAGCAGCCGCACGACGCTGCGAACGGCGAGCGCGCAGCCGAGCGACAACATCAGGGCCATCGCGATTTGTACGACCACGGCAGCTCGGAGGAACCGGCTGCGACCGACACCAGCCGACTGTCCTCGCGCGCTGATCGCACCAAAGACGTCGCGCGGATCTGCCTTCGCCGCGCGAAGAGCCGGGCCGAGGCTGCACGCCGCGGCGGCCAAGACCATGACACCCGCCGCGCAGCCGAGAACGAACGGGTCGACGCGAATCGGCCCGAGCTCCGGCACGCGCTCCACGACGAGGCGACCGACGGCCGCTATCGACGCATTGGCAATGAGGATGCCGAGCAGCCCACCAAGGACAACCAGAGTGAGTGTCTCGTATCCGAGCTGCCGAACGATTGCGGCGCGGCTGCCGCCGAGAGCCATGCGCACGGCGATCTCGCGCGCTCGGCCGGTGGTGCGAAGGAGAAGGAGGCTGCCGACGTTGGCGCAGGCGATGGCGAGAACGAGTACCACGGCCCCGATCAGGAGAAGGAGAATCGATCGAAGCTCGCCGCTCCACGACGTCATGAAGCTGCGCGCCTCGATCGGCCTCGTCGGGCGCATCGTGTAGTACTGCGGCTTGCGCGCGGCCCACTCTCGCATCGACGCGGTCAGCTCGCTCTCGAGACGAGGCAGCGTCATGTCCGGCCGCATTCGAGCGATCGTCGGCACCACCGCGCCCGCGTATAGGAACGTGTCGGACGCTCGCCGATTGAGAAAGATGTCGAGCGTCTTCGGCGTCCAGAGCTGGGCGCCGAGCGGATACTCGAATCTCGGCGGAGCGACGCCGATGATCGTGTAACTGGAGTCGTTGAGCTGAAGCGTCCGGCCGATTGCGTGCGGGTCGGCTCCGGTCAGATCGCGCCACAGACCATAACTCAGCACTACGACGCTCGTGGCTTGGCTCCGTTCCTCCTTGCGATCGTAGAACCTACCGGCGAACGGGTGAATGCCGAAAACGTCGAAGAAATCACCAGTTGTCGTGACCGCCGAGACATGCCGCGGTTCGCCGGATCCCGTGAGGTTCAGGCTGACCGAGCGGTAGCCGGCGAGCGCGTCGAATAGATCATGGCGGTCCTCGAGCGAAAACACCTCTGCCGCCTGGAGGCCGCCGTGGCTATCGAGCACCGGGTTGCGGTGCCCGAGCGCGACGAGCCGATCGAGGTGCGAAACGGGAAGCGGATGGAGCAGCACCGCGTCAACGGCGGACACGACGACCGTGCTAGCGCCGATTGCCAGGCCGAGCGTCAGCACGACCGCGACGGAGAACCCGGGACTCAACCGCAGATAGCGGGCGGCGACGCGAACCTGCCGAGAAACTGATGCACGCAATGGACGATCCGGCCGGAGGATGGACGTCAGACCAAACCACTATGCAAAGGACACCGTCCCTCCGACCACCCCCAACGCCTGTGCTATGAAAGCGCCGCGCCGACAAAGCGCGCGATCCAGGCGCCGACGACGTCGGAATCCGCTTGCTCGTCGACTCTCGCCAGCGCGCCCTCGGCCGTCCGGTCACCGATCCGCGCGCGCCGATCCTCGATGAGCGCACGCGCGTACGCCGCCGGAAACTCGGGATGCGCCTCGATCCCAAGGAGACGGGCACCATGCTGGAACATCGCCACGGGACAATGCGGCGCCTCGCCGAGCAACGTCGCTCCGTCAGGCGGCGCCGTGACCTGGTCGGCGTGCATGTATTGCAGGCGCACAATGGAGCGTGCCGGCGTCATCCAATCCTCTTTGTGGAGGACGGTCATCGGCAGCACGCCCACGCCCCACCCACCGGCCGCTCGCTTCACTTCAGCGCCGAGCGTTCGCGCGAGGAGCTGATGCCCGAAGCAGATGCCGACGAAAGGACGATCGGAGTCGGCGACTTTCGCGATGAACGCCTCCGCCGCGCGAATCCACGCCGCGTCGTCGTATACAGACGCGCGCGATCCGGTCGTGATCCACGCGTCGCACAGCCGCGCATCAGCGGGCAGCTGTCCCGCTTGCAGGTCGAAACGCGTGACGCGCATGTCCGGAACGTGCGGCGACAGCAGGCGCTCGAACATCTGCTGATAGCCGCCCGCGACATGGCGAAAGCGATCGGCGACTTCGTCGCATGCGAGCAGGCCTAGATGCACGTTGTTTGCCTCTCTCCCACGGCTCAGGTGGCGAGTCGCAGATGGAACGACTTCGGTCGCGTGAACGTCTCGACGCCGAGTCGCGAGAGTGTACATCCTCGGCCGGAATCCTTGACGCCCGTCCACGCGAGCGCCGGGTCCAGATAATCGCACCGATTCATGTACCACGTTCCCGTTTCGATGCGATCGCCGATGTCCAGGGCGGCATCCGCATCCGTCGTCCACACGGACGATGTGAGACCGTAGCGGCTGTCGTTGATGAGACGGACCGCTTCGTCGTCTCCGTCGACAGGCATGACCGTCATCACCGGGCCGAACGTCTCCTCGCGCATCACGCGCATCTCGTGGTTCACGTTCGTGAGAATTACCGGAGCCAAGTAAGCCGTGCCTGGTTTCTCCGCCGCGAACCGGGCGCGATCGATCGGCGCCTTCGCGCCCGACCGGATCGCGTCTCCGACTTGGCCACGGACGGAATCGGCGGCGTCCCGCCGCACCATCGGTCCGATTGTCGTCGCCGGATCGCGCGGATCGCCGAGCACATAGGTATTCGTCAGCGCAACCGCCGCGTCGACGAAGCGATCGTGGATGCGTCGATCGACGTAGACCCGCTGCACGGAGCAACACGACTGCCCCGCGTTGAAGAACGCGCCGTCGACGATGTTTTCAACAGCATGGTCGAACGCGACGTCGGCGCGCACGTACGCGGCGTCCTTGCCCCCCAGCTCGAGTCCCGTTCCAATGAAGCGATCGGCGGCCGCGCGCTGTACCGCGTGACCGCCCGCGACCGACCCCGTGAACGCGACGAAGGCGATTCGCTCGTCGCCGACCATTCGTGCCACCTGATCGTGCTCGACATGCAAGTACTGAAACACACCGTCAGGCAACCCCGCCGCGGCGAACGCTTCCGCATACCGCTCGGCCACGAGCGGCGTCTGCTGCGCCATTTTCAGAATGACGGCATTGCCGGCCAGCAACGCGGGGACGATCGCGTTCACCGACGTGAGCCAGGGATAGTTCCACGGCGCCAGCACGAGCACGACGCCGAGGGGCGCACGCCGGATGAACTTATGGAAGTTGGGAGTGTGCTCGACCTCGATGTCGGCGAGCGCGGAGGCGGCGATGCCCGCCATGTAGCGTGCACGCTCCTGAAGGCCGCGCGTGATCTCAAAGGGCGAGTGCGCGATCGGGCGTCCCATCTGCGACGTGAGCTCCGACGCCAGCTCGTCCGCGTGCGCGACACACCAGTCGACCGCACGCGCGCAAATGGCGGCCCGCTCGGCGACCGGAACGTGCGCCCAGCGGCGCTGCGCATCCGCGGCACGCGCGAGTGTCGCCTCGACATCGGCGTCGGAGGCGAGCGCACGCTCGACGAGGACCGTTCCATCAATGGGCGTAATCGTTCGCAACACCCGGTCAGTCGCGGTGGCGCTCATTCCGGTGTCACATATGCGGCGGTGATGCCTCCGTCCACGAGCAGCTCGGCGCCGGTCACGAAGGAGGAATCGTCGGACGCGAGAAAGAGCGCTGCTTTCGCGATCTCCGACGCCTCGCCGAAGCGCCCCATCGGGATGTGCACGAGGCGCCGGTTGCGTTTGGCGTCCGTATCGAGAAAGCTCATCAGGAGCGGCGTCTTGAGCGGGCCGGGGCAGAGCGCGTTCACACGGATGTTCTCGCGAGCGTGAATGACGGCCAGTTCGCGCGTCATCGAGAGCACCGCGCCTTTGCTCGCCGTATACGCGATCTGCGGCGTCGCGGCGCCGAGCTTGGCGACGAACGACGCGGTGTTGATGATCGACCCGCCGCCGGATCGGCGCAGGGCAGGGATGCCGAACTTGCACCCGAAGAACACGCCGCGCGCATTGATGCGCATCGTCAGGTCCCACGTGTCTTCGCTCGTCGAAATCGCATCGTCGTCGGACGAATGCATGATGCCGGCGTTGTTGAACAGCACGTCCAATCGACCGAAGTCGTGTTCCGCGTGCGCGACCATCGCCTCGCTGTCCTTCGCCGACGAGACGTCGGCGTGGACATAGGATGCGCGGCCGCCATCGGCCGTGATCTGATCGACCGTCTGCCGGCCGGCGTCGTCGACGACGTCGACGACGACGACCGCCGCGCCCTCACGAGCGAACAGCAGCGATGCCTCGCGTCCGATGCCGCTGCCGCCGCCGGTGATGAGGGCGACCTTATTCGAGAGTCTCATTGGGTCAAAGGTAAGCGTTGTTTTGACGACTCCGAAGTAGCCTTTTGACGCGGAGCCGCAGAGGGAGCGCAGAGTCGCGGAGAAAAGCCCGTAGCGCGCGCTCCATGACGCGCGCGTGACGTGATGAGCGCATTGTTGGTGGTATGCAGATCAATGACATAAGTGGACAGGTCGTCGACGCCGCCATCAAGGTTCATTCGATACTGGGACCTGGGCTGTTGGAGTCGGCCTATCGAGTATGCCTTGCGCACGAGCTGCGGAAGCGAGGACTCACCGTGCGGCGCGAAGTTCTGACGCCCGTGCAATACGACGGCCTCGTGCTGGACGTTGCCTATCGGATCGACCTGCTGGTCGAGGAGCGCTTGGTCGTCGAGGTCAAGGCGGTGGCGAAAATCATTGCGGTTCATGAAGCGCAGCTTCTATCGCAGATCAAGCTCGGGGACTATCGGGTGGGCTTGTTGATCAATTTCAATGTCGCCCGCCTCAAAGACGGAATCGTGCGAAAGGTACATCGTCTATAGCGATGTCCTCTGCGTCTCTGCGCCAAGAATGTCACAAAGCTCCGTGAGGCTGAAAACGAAACAGCTTGACGCGGAGCCGCGGAGGCAACTCAGAGACGCGGAGCATTCGAGAGCCGGGCTCAAGTCGTCGATGACAATCTTATCTACTGGACCTCTCCGCGCCTCTGCGGTCCTCTGCGGCTCTGCGTCAAGCTGTTTCTTTGTCCGGCCAGGTTCGATGCCTCAGATGCGCTCGAAATAACGTTGAATTTCCCAGTCGGTGACGGCCATGTCGTAAGCGCGCTGTTCCGACCGGTAGAAATGGAGGTAGTGTTCGACGACGTCGTCGCCGAACGCGCGCTTCGCGAAGTCGCTCCGGCCAAAGCGCTCCGTGGCTTCGGCGAGCGTGTGCGGCACGCGGGGCAAATCCTGTGCGGCGTAGATGTCGCCGCTGAAGTGGTCCGGGGGCTCGGTGTGATTGGCGATGCCATCCAGGCCCGACGCCAAGGATGCCGCGAAGGCCAGATACGGATTGCAGTCGGCACCGGGGAGGCGGCATTCGATGCGCAGCCCTTCGCCGTCGCCGACGACTCGAAATCCGGCGGTGCGGTTGTCGCGACTCCATGCGAGACGCGTCGGCGCCCACGACGCGTCCACGTACCGCTTGTACGAGTTGACCGTGGGCGCGTAGAACACCATCACGTCCGACACATGTTTGATCCATCCGCCGAGGAACCAGCGAAACTCGTCGGAGCAGGTGATTGGACCGAAACTACCGTTGCCGACGAACGCGTTCCGTCCGTCGCGCCACAGGCTGAAGTGAATGTGACATCCGGAGCCGGCCTGGTTGGACCCGATCTTAGCCATGAACGTGACCGCAACCCCCATCGAGTCGGCCAACTCTTTCATGCATTGTTTGAACACGACGTGCCGGTCGGCCATCGTGAGCGTGTCGGCGTACCGGACGTTCACCTCGTGCTGCCCGCGGCCCCATTCGCCCTTGGAGTTCTCGACGGGCACGCCGGAGTCCTTGAGGTGCCGCCGCGCGGCGCCGTGAAAGTCCTCGGTGCGCGCTCCCTGCATCAGGTGATAGTCCTCGAGGTACTGTCCCGCCGGAGTCAGGTCACGAAGCCCCCCGCTGGAAACGGCAGCATAGCTCGTGCGGAAGAGATAGTGCTCCAGCTCCGACGCGGCGAACGTGTCGAAGCCCAGCGCCCGCGCGGACTGGGTTTGCGTTCGCAGAATCGATCGCGGCGCAACGCCGACGGGTGCATGCGTCTTTACATCGTGCACGTCGCACAGGACGAGCGCCGAGCGTTGGAGCCAGGTAGCGGACCGGAGCGTCGCCATGTCCGGCACGAGATGAAAGTCGCCGTAGCCGAGCTCCCAGCTCGCGAAGCGGTAGCCGCGGACGGGCTCCATTTCCATGTCGGTCGTGAGGAGATAATTGCAGCCGTGCGCGCCATCCTCGGCGATGCTCTCGACGAACATCTCGGCGTCATACCGCTTGCCCATCAGCCGGCCGTAATGATCAGTGAAGCCGACAACGACCGTGTCGATTTCGCCGGCGTTTGTTCGAGTCCGTAGCTCCTCGAGTGTGAGCATGCCGCGAACGTTCTCGCGCACGTCGGTCATGTGCGAAATTCCCCCTGTTGTCGCGTGCCCGTCGTGAATATATCGGTGACTGCCACGCCATGTTTCGTGGCGGCGCGGCGTGGGTCGCGACAATCGCAACAAGGCGCCCAACGTGCACGGGTTCGCGCTCACGGATGCGGACAAGCGCGACCTGGTCGCGTTCCTCGAGAGTCTGACCGACACCGCGTTCCTTCGCAATCCGGCGCTGTCCAATCCCTGGAGGTAGGTCCGCGGCGCGTAAGCGGGGCCTACAGCTTGCAACTGCTCCAGGGATCATGCCCAATCTCGTTCGGCTTTCGGTCGTTCTCGCACTTTTCGCTGGCGTCGCCGATCGAGCCCTAGGTCAAGTCGACAGCGGGGCGCCATCCGTCTCGGTCGGGGCGGTTGCGGCCGGGCACCTTCGGCAGCCAGGCGACACGGGCGGCACAAAGAGTTACCTGATCCCGGCGGTCGAGCTCACGGGCTTTCTGGCCCTGTTCAACGGCTTCGACCGCGTCGCCTTCGCCAATCAGACCGAGGACGGCAAGAAAGTCTTCGCCTCGACGTTCACGACGACCTGGGATCACGTCCGCGAACAGCGTTGGGTGCACGACGAAGATCCGTTCAACGTGAATCAATTCGGGCATCCGTACCAGGGCGCCACGATGTTCGGAATTCCTCGATCGACCGGGCTCGGTTTCTGGCCGTCATTGGCGTATTCGGACGTCGGCAGCTTCGTATGGGAGATGGCCGGCGAGACCACTCCTCCGTCGATCAACGACCTGATCACGACAGGCCAAGCCGGGAGCCTGCTCGGCGAGGCGCTCTATCGGATGGCGGACCTCGTGCTCAAGGACAATGGAAGCGAGTTCGCACGCAGGCTTCATGAGTATCTCTCGATAGCGATCGCGCCATCCGGTGCCGTGAGCCGTCATGTCTTCGGGGACCGCTTCAGGCCCGGTTTCCAGGACACCGTTCCTTCAACCGCGTGGCAAATCGGCGTCGGCGCGACGGTGGACGCCCACGCGAAGGATCAACTGGTCTCGGCGAACGTGCTTCGCCGCAACGCGGCAGCCGAATTCTCGATGTCGTACGGCCTTCCCGGGACTCCCGGCTACACCTATGGTCGCCCGCTCGACTACTTCGATCTCCAAGTCTCGGGGCTCTCCAACAGCGGCAATCCCATCGAGAACGTGATGCTTCGCGGGTTGCTTATTGGCCGGAAGACGGGAGATCGCGGCAATTTGCGAGGCATCTGGGGGCTCTACGGAAGCTACGATTACATCTCACCCTTCTTGTTTCGGGTGTCGAGCACCGCGGTCTCGCTGGGCACTACACAACAGCTCTGGCTCGCTCCGGCGATCGCGCTTCAGGGCTCGTTGCTCGGCGGCGTCGGCTACGGCGCCGCCGGTACGACCGCCGGCATACCGAGCACCTCGACGACCGAGGCGATTCGCGACTACCACTTCGGCGTCACGCCGCAGTCGCTCGTCGCGCTTCGGCTGATCGCGGGCGACCGTGCGATGCTCGACATGACGACGCGCGGGTACTACGTGAGCGGTCTCGGGTCCGACGACACGCATGGATCGGAGACGATTTTCCGGGGCAACGTCGGACTCACGGTGCGCCTCATCGGCGGCCACTCGCTCGCCGCGCGCTACGTCGAGTCGATACGGCAGGCGCGTTACGGAACGCTCCCCGACCGCCGACTATCCGAAGGGACGGTCACCATCGCGTATTCGTTCCTCGGAAGCAACCATTTCGGTGCGGTGAAGCGCTAGTTCATCGTGACATCCACGGAGGCGATTGGATGGAGCACGTGACGGATGGCCAGCACGGCGCGGCGCGCGGCGGCGGCCGCTGATCCTAGCGGCCGCTCTGCTTCGCGAGCTCCGCTTCGAACTCGGCCTGCTTTTGCGCGACGAACGACGCGCATCCTTTCGGGTCGACGAACGCGTCGGCATCTCCGTTTTGCAGTCGGGCGTACTTGGCGTCGAGCCCGAAATAGCTGCCGTGCGCGCCAAGGAAGATGTCGCACGGCAGTGATTTGAGAACGCGAAACATGCGCTGGTAGTCCGCCGCGATCCCCGGATACTGTGCGTTGCCGACCAGCTTATAACCCTGGTTCACGTTCGGGCTGCCGATGATGACGACGTCGTATGTGTTGCCGCGTGCAGTGACCTTCATCGTCCACGTGGTGCAGCCTTTGGTGTGACCGGGCGTCAGATGCGCGACCAACGTCACGCCGCCCAACGTGACCTGGTCGCCGTCGTGGAGCACGCGATCGACCTTGACCGGCTTGTAGAGCGTGGCGGGGTCGCTGCCGTAGTTGAAATCCAACTTTCCGCCCGACTCGACGACCGGTACGTCCGCGTCCATGACCATGTAACTCGCGCCGGTCGCCGCCTTGACCGCGGCGCTGCCGGCGTCGTGGTCCCAGTGGGCGTGGCTGATGAGGAGAATCTTGATATCGGAGAATTTGAACCCGAGGCGTTCGACGCTCGCCTTGATCAGCGGAACGTTCGCCTCGAGGTCGCTGTTGATCAGGATGTGTCCCTGCGGCGTCGTGATCAGGAAGTTGGCCAGTCCCTTGCTGCCGACGTAGTAAAGGTTGCCGGCGATGTGAAACGGCGGGAACGGCTCGGTCCAATCGGGCGATTGCGCGCCCAGCGGCGCCGAGCGAAAGGCGGAGGCGGCGAGCGCCGCGATCAGGAGAGCGGCGCGGGGGCCGACGATGCGGTTCAGCATTCGCGCAAAGTAGGCGAGTCGGCGGATCCCGCCAACGCCGAGCGCGCCACGGTCACTTGTGTCGCGCTGTTTTCTCCCGCAGCTCCCGACCCCAGTTGTGCACTACGATCGTTTGCGCCTCGGCGCCGGCGCGTTTCAGCAGCAGGAAACGCCCGTCGGGCGCCACGTCGTAGCTGGCGTGCGAGGCGTCGGTGAGATAGTCGCCGGTCACCACGACCCGGTGAGCGCCGATCGAAAAACCGCCGCTCGTCGTCACCTTGACTTCAACGATCTGCCCGAGCCCGTCGCGATAGTAGAGCGCCGTCCCCGCGCGATTCCACAGCGCCTCCGTGGCGGCTTCCGTGCTCACGCGGACCCGCGCGCCGTTTTCCGGAAACGGCCGAACGTAGATCTGAAACGTACCGGTCTCGTTGGATTGGTAGCTCAACCACTTTCCATCGGGCGACAGGCGCGGCTGCTGTTCGGTTGCCGGGCTCACGACGAGCGGCAGCGTCTTGCGTTCGCCTTGCATCGGTACGGCGAGGATGTCGCGCGAAAATGCGCTACCGGGCGCGGTGCGATAAACGAGCCATTTCGAATCGGGCGACACGATGGCCTCGAACGGCTCATACGGCGGCTCGTACAACACTTCCGCCGGCTGGCTCGC
Source organism: uncultured Gemmatimonadaceae bacterium (assembly GCA_963757185.1). Classification (GTDB taxonomy): domain Bacteria; phylum Gemmatimonadota; class Gemmatimonadetes; order Gemmatimonadales; family Gemmatimonadaceae; genus JAQBQB01. Next base: position 416,875 of record CAVWQI010000005.1, on the reverse strand, counting down.
GTCGGCGAGTCGCCACGAGATCGTGACCTTTCCCGACCGCTCGGAGCGAAAGACCACCCGCTTGCCGTCGGGCGTCCACTCGGGGCGAACGTTTGCACCCTCGGTGGTGAGTTGCGTGAACGTGTTGCGGGGAATGTCGTAGATCCAGATGTCCGACGAGCGGGCGTTGGCCACACTGATCGCCACCCGCTTGCCGTCGGGCGAGAAGCGCGGGTTGGCGTAGAGATGCAGTTCGCCGAGAAGCGGCGTTGGCACGCCAGACGTCGCGCTCACCAAGACGGGCTGATACTCCGCGCGCCCCTTCAGAAAGAGAAGCGTCCCCGAGGCCGAGAGAGCCGCCTTGGTCCCACCCGTCGGGTCGAACACGACGCCATCCTCGAGTGGAATCGACTCTCCCGTGGGCTTCCTCTCTTTGACGTCGAACGGGACCGCCATGATGGTGCCGCTCTGCGACACGTACACCAGCTGCCCGTCGAGGAAGCCCAACGGACCCGCCACCGGCACGTCGTGCACCACGACGGCTCTCGTTCGCGTGTCGAGTACGGCGAGGCGCTGGGGCTCGGCGGGGGTGTTGGCCAGCGTGAACGCGACGTACCTGCCTCCCGGCACAACCACCGGCCAACGCTGTCCGACGCGCACCGACGTCGAGTCCTTGAGTCCGATCATCGTGGAGGTCCCGCCCGACACGGACACCGCCTCCATTCCTTGGAAGCTGCCCACGAGGATCGTGTCGTTGCCGAGCCACGCCAGACCGTACGGGACCGCGACCATCAACGCCTTCACGTTGGCCACCTGTCCGCCGTCGACCGAGGCCTTTCTGAGCTGGTTCCCCTCGGTGAACGCGAGCCAGCGCCCGTCGGGCGAAAAGGCCAGGTTGCGCCCGGCGACCGTGGCGTTGTTGGGGTCGGTGAACGACCGTGCCGCCAGCTCGCTGGTGCGCCTGATGAAGGTGCGAAAGCCGCCGGGGCCCTGGCTCGTGTAAGCCATCATGTCTCCCTTCGGCGACACGGCGACGGTCGCGCCCGAGAGCGCATCGTATACACGTTCGCCGGCCGGGAGATCGAGAATCGCGCGAATGACCGGCGCCTCACTGTCCACTGAAACGCCGCTTCGGCTGTCGCGCCCGGCAATCCACGCCGCGCTGACCGCTATCACCGTGAGCGCCGCGGCGACGTACAGCCACGGACGTCGATGCGTCGCCACCGGCGTCCGAGGTACCACGCCGGCTGCGGTGCTCGCTGTCGTCGATCCTCGCTGATTCAATGCCTCCGAGAACTCGAGCGCTGTAGCGAAACGATCGGCCGGCAGTTTCTCGAGCGCGCGCGCGATCGCCGCGTCTACGTTCGCTGAAACGCTCGGCCGGGCGATGCGCACGCTCGGCGCCTTTTCCGTCAAGACCTTCGCGATGATCGCTTGTGCGGTGCCCGCGACGTACGGTGGATCGCCGGCGAGCATCTCGTACGTCGTTGCGCCGAGCGAATAGACGTCGCTGCGGCCGTCGATCGTGCGATCGCCGATGGCCTGCTCGGGACTCATGTACGTCGGCGTGCCGAGGCTCATCCCGGTCTCGGTGATTCGCGAGCCGGCCGTGTTTGACGCGGCGAGAGCGATACCGAAGTCGGCGACCTGGGCGTGGCCGCCGTGCAGCAGAATGTTTTCGGGCTTGATGTCGCGATGGATCACGCCGTGACGGTGCGCGTATTCGAGCGCGTCGGCGACTTCCGTGGCGATGCGGAGCGCGGTGTCGACGGGCAGTTGCTTCTCGCGCTTCAAACGGTCGCGCAGCGACTCGCCGTCGATGAACGGCATCGCGTAGAAGACCGTGCCGTCGATCTGTCCGCTGTCGAACAACGGAAGAATGTGCGGATGTTGGAGATTCGCCGTCGTCTTGATCTCGGCGAGGAAACGCTCGCCGCCGATGACGGCGGCCAGCTCCGGCTTGAGGACCTTGAGCGCGACGCGGCGGTCATGCTTGACGTCATAGGCCAGGTACACGGTCGCCATGCCGCCGGTGCCGAGCTCTCGCTCGACACGGTAACGGTCGGCCAGCGCGTTCGAGAAGTCGGCGACGCTCATCGCGACGGCCGGTCGACCGCCGCGGGCGTGATGACGAGCATGACTGCGTCGTGCATGCGCGTATTCAATGGGAGATGTGAGATAGCCGAGCGACGCGGCGGGCGGGAAGGGCGTGTCGCGTGCGCAAAGTTCGCGCGGAACGCTGGTTTCAGCTAGCCGCGGCGGTCAAGCCGGTGCTGCGCGGCGCACCGAGAGCCCGCTCGCCCAGCCCTCGTCCCAGGTTTCCGCACGCCGCCTCCGCACTCCTCCCCCCTGAAGACCAATATCTTTTCGACCGCAACATCTACACGAGAATGGTGCCAGCCAATGACTGCTACGCCTCGCGACAACAGACCCGCCAAGAACGACCCCACGATCGCCGAGCGGCTCCGTGCGCACCGGACGCTGTCGGTCGCGCCGCAGGCGGAGCTGGATTGGCTGATTGAGCGCGGAACGCTCGGCTACTACCTGCCAGGCGACGAGATGGTGATCAGGGGCGAGCCGGTGAACACGCTCTACATCGTTCTCAAGGGACGGGTGGCCTACCTGGCCGAGTTCGGTGGCACCCGACGCAAGGTCATGGACTGGCGTGACGGCGACACGACAGGGCTGTATCCATACTCACGGGCCACGCGGTCGACGGGATATGGCGCAGTCGAAGAACCGACCGAAATGATGTGCGTCGACCGCGAGTACGTAGATGAGATGCCGGTGACCTGTCCCGAGCTGACGGCGACCCTCGTGCACGCGATGATCGACCGCGCGCGCACGTTCAAAGAGAACGACCTCGAGGGCGAGAAGGTGGCCTCGTTGGGTCGCGTCGCCGCCGGGCTCGCGCACGAGTTGAACAATCCGGCGTCGGCGGCGACGCGCGGCGCGAAGCTCTTTGGAGACGCGATCGCGGAATCAGAGGACGCGGCTCGCGTGCTTGGCGCGGCACAGCTGACCGAATCCGAGCGCGCGGCCGTCGAACGAGCACGCGGGAACTGCGTGCAGATGCGGCCGACAAGCGCCTCGCCGCTCGACCGTGCCGATCGCGAGGAAACGATCGCCGATTGGCTCGCGGCGCACGGCATCGATGACCGCGGTGCGCCGGTGCTCGCCGAAACGGCCATGAACGTCGCGACGCTCGACGAGCTGGCGCGCGTGCTGTCGAGCGACAAGCTTGGCGCAGCGGTGCGGTCGATGGTCGCGGGCTGCCACGCGCGCGGCTTGGCGCGCGACGTCGAGCGCGCGTCGTCGCGCGTGCACGAGTTGGTGAGCGCGGTGAAACGGATGACGTACATGGATCGCGCTACGACCCCTGAGCCGATCGACCTGCGTCAGGGCCTCGCCGACACGTCGGCGATCCTTGCGCACAAGGCGCGGACGAAGTCGGCGTCGCTGACGGTGGACGCACCGGACGACCTCGTGCCGGCACTCGGCATCGGCGGCGAGCTGAATCAGGTATGGATGAACCTGATCGACAACGCGCTCGACGCGGTCGGCGATGGTGGCCGCGTGACGGTGCGTGCGCGCGCCGAGGGTCCGAGCGTCGTCGTTCGCGTGATCGACGACGGGCCGGGAATTCCCGAGGACATCAAGCGCCGCATCTTCGATCCGTTCTTCACGACGAAGCCGGTGGGGCAGGGCACGGGGATGGGGCTCGACATCGCCCGCCGGCTGGTGGAATCGAACAACGGCCGGCTCGATTTCGATTCGAAGCCCGGCAACACCGAGTTCAGGGTCGCTCTTCCGATCACCTGAAGGCAGGCGGAATCAGCGTCGTGCTGACGTCATCGCGAAGGCGTGACTCTGTACGGCAACGAGACCTTTCGAACCGGCTTGTACCTGAAGTCGTACGTCCAGTACGCGACGAGCCAGCAATTTTCCTTGCCCCACGTGTACCGGGCGAATTCCTTCGGGATCTCGGCCTTGGTCTTGTAGACCTCGACGCCGGTGATCGTACTGGCCGTCATCGAGCGAGCGGAATTCGAAGTGTCCGAGTGAGTCGGTCCGCGTGCGTCGCTTCGCCGGGATCAGGACCACGTCCGTTTCGGGCATCGGACGGTCGGCGGAATCGCGAACCACGCCGGTGATCGCGCCGCCGGGCTGAGCGGCCGCGGGCTGCGCCAGCAGCAGCCCGGAGAGAATCGCCGCAACCGCGGCGCGCGTGAGCATTCTCCCAATGTATGGCGGCCGGCCGCCGCCGCCACGCCCTTCGAAGGGGCCTTAGCCGCGCCGGTGAACGACCAGGCCGCGGTTCCGTGTTTCGTTGCTCACCAACAGCCAGCGATGCCATGCGTTGACGAGCGCCGCCGGACCCTGGAGCAGCACATACCGCGCGCCACTGCGTCGCTTCTCGGCGGTCTCGTACGTGCGAAACGCCGCGTGCAACTCGGCCTCGGCGGTCACGAGCTGCTTGTCCTCGAGCGAGGCGATCCAGTGCGAGTTGATGTGGTCCGGGATGTTCATTGGTACGCTCGTCATATGCAATCCTGAATCGGAGTCCGCCCTGCGACGCGGTGTGACGTGCGCATTAGCGTTTCTCCATGGAGCGGCCGGTGGCCGCTTAGAACTTGTGCCGGAAGGTGATTCTGCCGCGGCCGAGATCGTACGGCGACACGGCCACGGTCACGCGGTCGCCGACGATGATGCGGATTCGAAACTTGCGCATCTTGCCCGCCGCCGTGGCGAGCAGACGGTGGCCGTTGTCGAGGTCCACGCGAAACATGGCGCTTGGCAGGACCTCTGCGACGACGCCGTCTACTTCGATCGCCTCTTCCTTCATTTCGGGGCCCGCTTACGGGCCGCCCTGTCGCGCGCGCGCTGGGCCGCCTTGGACTTGATCTGGCGGGCCTCGCTCGGCTTTACATGGTGACGGCGCCGCCGCAGTTCGCGGAGGATGCCGGATTTCTGCATCTGTCGCTTGAACGTCTTGAGCGCCCAGTCGATGCCATCTGTTTCGCTGAGAAGAATTTCGGGCACGGGACTCCTAGGAGATTGCGGGAACGTCGCGGAAACGCACGAGGCGGTGCTGATCCTCGTCCCAGAGCGCGAGACGGAGCGCGGCCATGCCGGAAACCGGTGTGACGACCGGTGACTTGGCAAATAGCGCGTTCGAGTCGTGGCACGACTGCAGGCGGTAGTTCGGAATGCGCGGGGCGACGTGATGAACGTGGTGTAGACCGATGCTGCCGGTGAACCACCCTAGTGGGGCCGGGAGTCGGAGGTACGAACTGCCTTGCAGCGCCGCGTCCACGTATTCCCACTCGTCGTGGGGCGCCCAGTAGGCGTCCTCGAACTGGTGTTGTACGTAGAAGAGCCACACGCCGGCCATCGCGGCGAGGTAGTAGGGGATTCCGTAGGCGAAGAGCACCGTGGTCCACCCCGTCACCCAGATCGCGATGCCGAGCAGCAGCGCGATGGCGACGTTCGTCGCCCACACGCTTGTGGCCTGGCGCGAGCCGGTCGCTGTGCCTTGCCCACGCAGCCGTTGCCCGATGGCGAGATGGAACGGTCCGCCGAGCAGGAGCGCGGCGGGATGCCGCACGAGCCGGTAAAGGCGGCGCTTCCGGGACGACCGGGCGAGGTATTCGCGCACGGTGAGCGTGGGGACGTCGCCGTGGCCGCGGCGATCGAGATCGCCGGACGATGCGTGGTGCAGCGCATGATCGCGCCGCCACTGCGCGAACGGGGTGAGCGTTATCACACCCGTCGCGAATCCCACGACGTTGTTCAGCGTGCGCGACGCGAAGAACGAACCGTGCGCGCAGTCGTGCATGAGGATGAACGTTCGAACCAGGAGGCCGGCCGTGGGCAGCGCCAGCAACAGCGCGACGATCATCGACCACTCGAGGGCCATGTGGATTCCCCACATGAGCGCCGCGAGGGGAATCAGAGTTGTGACCAGCTGGAACGACGAGCGCCGCGCATCCGAGCCGACAAACGGCTCGACTACGCGGCGCCAGTCTGCTCCCGCGGGGGAAGCGATTTGCTGGGTCAACGACCCAGCTTTGTCACGTTCTCCGCGGCGGGACCCTTCTGGCCCTGAACGATGTCGAACTCCACGCGCTCGCCTTCAGCCAGCGTCTTGAAGCCGCTGCCCTGAATAGCCGAGTGATGGACGAAGCAGTCCTTCTGGCCGCCCTCGGGCGTGATAAAGCCGAAGCCCTTCGCGTCGTTGAACCACTTTACGGTGCCGGTCGTACGCATAGCCTACCCCTTTGGTGTTGAATTGCTGTGTTCGGAGTCCGGACTTTGCCGTACCGGCCGACACAACGTGCTTCGTGATCAAAACCCTCACGATGGGTGCTCCGCGGAATGCGGAATCCTCACGACTGAACGAAAAAAAAGGCCCGCTCGCAATTCGGCAGGCCCCATAAGACGTTCGGAACTTGTCCACGCGCCTCGCGCGTGTCTCGCTTGAACCTAATGATAATCACTAACACGACTTTCCGCAACTGATGCGATTCCGGCACCGCCAAGCCACTCGGCGAGCAGGTTAGCGGTGGAATAGGCCCGCCCATTCGGCTCATCGACCCGCCAGCGCCAATGCGCCGGATCGCTGCCCTCTACACGGTATGCATGCTGCCGCACCGGTTTCGCGGATTTGAGCGCGGCGACGCCGCGCGTCGTGGGGCCAATGGAGTTCCATTCGATGACCAATAGCCAGCCGTCCGCCACGGTCGGGGCGCGGCCGGCAACCCACGAGAAGCTGAGGCCGACATCATCCAGCCGTACGATCAAGCGGAATGGCAACGCGTGCAGCTCGAACACACCGTCCGGCCGCACCACACGGCGCTCCCTGAGATGGGACTCGATCGAAACGGCGAGCGCGTCGAGCTCGTGGCGCAGCGTGGAGTGCGCGCGCGGCTGCCCGAGGAACGACGGCGGAGCCGAGCCCCATCGCACCGGCGACACGACACCGGCCGCCTGATCGCGCATGGAACCGATCGTGCCGCCGCACGACGCGATGGCGTCGAGCGTGAACGTCACGGCATTCTGCAGCCCCCCAGCGGCAAGATCGAACTGTTGGGCCGTCGCCAGCCATTTCGGAACCGGCGTGTCGTCGAGCAGCACGACGAAGACGGACCCGGGATGCTGGCGAATGCGCTGGCGCAACACCGCCGCGTCCGCGCTCGTGGCCACGTCATGCTGCCAGAGCCGCTGATGGAGCACGACGACGACTCGCGATTGCTCGGCGATGAGCGTTGTGAGGACCTCGATTCCGTCGGAAGTCGCGTGACCTTCCCACACAGGCTCCGTGCCCAGACGCTCACCGAGTTCGGCGGAAAGTTCCGTGACCAGGATGGCGTCCGACGGAACGGCAGAAATCGCGAGATCGTACGTGAATGTCATCACTTCAGGCTCCAGAGTTCGCAGTCGCGCGCCAGCACTTGCAACCTAACTCTCGGAGCGACGCCGCGCTGCGCAGAATGCGAAAGCTGGAAAACCGAGCCGCTGTCTCGCACACGCGTCGCCGGTACTTGCCGCTTTCTGCGCGACGTAACTTGAAGCACGAATGGCAACGGGAGAGAGCCCATGCGAATCAGCGCGCGCAATCAACTTGCGGGGTCCGTCGAGTCGATCCACGTCGGCGACGTGATGGCGGAAGTCGTCGTGAAGCTCAAAGGGGGCGAACACGTCGTTTCGGCGATCACTTCAGAATCCGCCAAGCGGCTCGGGCTCGCACCCGGCAAACCGGTCACCGTCATCGTGAAGTCCACCGAGGTGATCCTCGGCGTCGACGACGCGAAGTGATCGTGGGAGTCGCCGAACAAACGTGAAGACCGCCGCACTCGCCGCGATGGCGCTGGTGTTCCTCGCCTGCAGCCGAGGCGAGCAACCGGCCGCGCGATCGACGTCCGGTGCGACCACACATCCCACCGCCGGCGCAACTGCGACCGCGGTCACGACTCGAGGCGACCCCGAACCAATTACGGGAAAGACGTGGGACGTGAGAATGATCGCCGCCGGCGATTCCTATAGATTCGCGCCGGAGTCGCTCACCATCAGGCGGGGAGACGGCGTACGCTGGACACTCGTCGCCGGGCCCGGGCACAACGTGACGTTTTGGCCCGACAGCATTCCGCCGGGATCGTCGGGCACTCTTCAGCGCAACATGCTCCGGACCACGGCTCCGCTGGCGAGCCCGCTGCTCGTCAATCCGGGTCAAACGTATCTCGTGTCGTTCGGCGGCCTCCCGGCGGGCACGTATCACTACTACTGTGCGCCGCACGCTGCCTTCGGCATGATCGGCACGATCGTCGTGCGTTGAGTACGGGGCCATCGGTGCAGCAAGATTTGTCGGCTGTCGGCCTTGTCGAGGCACGTCGTCGAATCGAAGGTTCCAGCCGATGAGAGCAGCCGACATTCGTCCGCCGTTTCAGCTCGGGCCACTCGGCCGAACGGTTGCGCCGTTCATGTCGGCCGCGATTGTTCTGATCTTCGGCGTGCTGGCGTATCGAGGCGTGCAGAATACGGTTGATGCCGAGCGTCTTGTCGCGCACACGCACCAGGTGATCGAGGCCAACGGCGCGGTGCTGGCGCGTGCCCGCCGGATCTGGTCGCCCGCGCGGACCGCGAAAAAATCGATCAGATTCTCGTGAACCTCGTAGCCAACGCCATCAAGTTCACGAACGGCGGCGGCAGCGTGACAATCGAATGCTGTTCCGACGGCGCGTCGGTTCGAACCGACGTGCGCGACACGGGGATCGGCATTCCCGCGGGCCAGCTCGAAGCGATCTTCGTCCCGTTCGTGCAGCTCGAGGCCAGCGGCCATCGCGGGGATGATCGAGGCGTCGGACTCGGGCTGGCGATCAGTCGTCAACTCGCGCGCGCCATGCGCGGGGACGTCACCGTCGAGAGCATTGTCGGCGGTGGTAGCACGTTCACGTTGCGGCTTCCCCGCGCGCCGCGTGAGACATGAGCACGCGCCATCGCTCCGCATCCACGCCCCTCACGATCAGCCAGACCAGCATTGCTATGCCGGCGGGGGCCATGAGGAACAGGAACACCGGAGTCGCGTACGCCGGCGCCAGCACGACGGCGACGTTGTCCAGCACGAAGCCGGTGCCGCCGAGAACGAAGAGCGCGCCAAGAACGCGAGGCAGGTAGCCGGAACGGTAAACGAGATACCCACGAATGATCGTCGCCAGTCCATAGAAGCCGATGAAGATGCCGGCGATGCGGTTGAAAAGCTTCATCGACAGCAGCGCCATGGCGTTCAGCTGATCCTGCGTGAACGGCGCCAGATAGCTCGACCCACTCAGGATCAGCGACGGCGCGAAGTAGAAGCACTCGGCGAACGCATACGTCACCGTCGCGACGATGCCGAGAAAAGCCGAGAGCAGCGCGAGGTTGCGGTCGACGGGGCGCAGGAGCACGTAGAAGAGGAGCGCCAACGTCACGTCGCACACGGCCTCGACGAGGTACGCCGCGAATCCCGCGCGGAAAAGCAGCGGCGATGACACGATGTTCCGGGCCGTCGCGGCGGCGTCGCTCGAGACGATCAGCTTGGAGGGCGCGTACGCCTCACCGAACGCTCCGAACACGATCGAAATCAGTATCAAGACGCCGGTAGTGCGGGCGTATCGCTGAATCGATCCGGCGGTGTTGTCGTGGGGATCGCCGGCGGTCATCGTCGCATGTCGGTGGTTGATTTGGCCCCGTATGGGTAACCCATACGAACGGCGCCGACGCCGGTTTCACGGCGCCGTTCCCGCGCGCACAGGCCGCCCGCTCCCGAGAATGCGGACGATCGTTTCGATCGTGCTCCAACTGCGTGTCGTCACCGGCGAACCGGCGAGTTTGTCGATCTGGCCGAGGTAGCCGATCGTCTTCATGTGCCGGCGATACTCGCCGAAGATGAAGGGGTGATTCGCGCCGACGATTCTGACGAACCACTTTCCGTTTCGTGGGAGCTGGAGCGGCAGCGTCGCCCCGAGTGCGCTCGCCTTCGATAACACGCTCACGAAGCGAACGACGTCCCGCCGCGCCGAACCGCTTCCGAACGGTAGATCGGCATGGGCGCGCAACAGCTTGCGCGCGTCGCAGATCATGATGTGCGTTTCGAACGGCAGCGCGCGGCGCAGGGCCGCCGTAAAGGCTGTTCGGCCTCCCGGACTGCGGACGACGAACGTCCCCGCGGCGCCGACGTTCACCACGCCAAAACGCTCGAGCTGGTTCGCCAGAGCGCTCGGCCGAAACGTACGATGACCGCCGACGTTCACGCCTCGAAGAAACACGATCAGCGCCATGCGAGTGGCCTCCGCGATCAAGCCTTGAGCGACCTCACTAAAGTCATGCGCGCAGGCGTGTCCGTCGAGAGCGCGACGACCTCGAAACTCACGCCGCCGCTTCGGCGCGGTCGTGGCAGGGAAGTGAGAAATTGAACGTCGTCGTGTCCCCCGGGACGCTCTCGGCCCACATGTGGCCGCCGTGCGCTTCGACCAAGCCGCGCGCGATGTAGAGACCGAGGCCAAGTCCCGAGACGCCGCTGGCGTGTGTCCCCTCCGTTCGTCCGAACCGGGTGAAGATCCGCGAGAGCTCTTCCTGCGGGATTCCTTTTCCCCGGTTCGCGACACCGAACTTCACGGCGTCGCCGATCTGCGCCACGTGAACGTCAATACCGCTCTTTGGATCGCCGTACTTCACCGCGTTGCTCACCAGGTTGCCGAGGATCTGCTCGAAGCGATCGCGGTCCGCGTACACGGGCGCCAAGGGGCCTTCGGCGGACACGGTGACCGCCTTCTGCGGGGCCAAATGGTGGAGGTGCTCGAGCGTCTCGCGGACGAGCTGGGCCGGATCGTGCCAGCCGCGCTCGAGCGACAGGCGGTGCGCCTCGAGACGCGACACGTCCAGGAGATCGTTCACCATTCTATTCAACGAACGCGCGGCCGACTGAATGTGGTGCACGGTTGCTGATTCGGGTTCGGTGAGGTCACCGGGGTGAAGATCGGGCAGCATCTCGGCGGACATCGTGATGACGCCGATCGGCTGCCGAAGATCGTGCGCGACGACCGACGTCCACTCTTCCTTCAGCCGCTCGAGCGTCTTGAGGCGCGTGATGTCCTGCGACGTTCCTCGCAAGCCGACAAACTTGCCCGACTTGTTCCGCACAGCTTCGCCGTGGGTTGCGACCCAGCAGCTCGCGCCATCCGGAAAGACCGCTTCCAGCTCGAGCTCGAACGGGGTCCCGTCTTGCATCATCTTGTCGACGGCCGCTCGAATCGCCGCCGCGCTCTCAGGCGTGAAGAACTGGCGAAGCTCATCCGGACCTGGTAGCGGAAGCGACGGGTCCCGGTGATGGATGCGGTACAACTCGGGCGACCACCAACCGGTCTTGGTCCGAAGGTCCCACGTCCAACTGCCTATGTGCGCGAGCCGCTGCGCTTCCTCGAGCTCGTTCGTCGTCGCGCCGAGTGCGCGCCGCGCGCGCCGCAGGTTCTCGTGGAGAAGACTGACCGCCGTTCCGATCGCCAAGAAAATGGTGACGGTGAGCAGGTATCTCGGGTCGGCGGCGCCGAGCGCGCGCTCCGGCGGCACGAGAAACCACCACACGAGGGCGGCCGAAAGGATCGTCGAGGCGATCCCCGCCTCGAGTCCGCCGAGCCACGAGCTGACGATGACGGCGCCGTTGAACATCAGCCAGCGTGTCACTGTCGAAAGGAACATCGACTCGGCGACGAACGCGACCACCGGCGGGAGCACGGCGCAAAGCGCCACGCGAAGTGCCCGGCCCGGTCGGCTGTCAACAAAGCGTTTCGCCACGCGGTCTTCTCCTGCCGAATCCTCGTCGCGCGGCGTCGCGCGGACGATTGGACTTTTGTCATGAGGCGCGCGGCGCGACGAGTCCGGTCGCGGTTCGGCCCGCGTCACTTCATTTCGGCGCGAGGTAGTCCTGCGCGGCGACGATCTCCCATCCCCCCTTTCGCTTCACCCACGTGTCCGTGAATCGATATCGGTGAACAAATGGCACGCCCTTGCTGCGCCCCTCGACGATCAGCCAGCCCGTGACCGCGGCAGTGACGGCGCCGAACTCGTGGACTTCCATCCCCTCGTTGCGGGCCGCGGTGACGGTGTCGGCGCCGCTGGTGACGTCGTTCAGCACCTCCTCGCGGCGCATCAACTTGTCATTCTCCGTATAGACGAACTTCGGTGAGAGGAGCTTGTCGAAGAGCGCGCGATCCCGCCTCACGAGACCGGTGGCCCACTGATTCTCCAGACGCACCAGCTCGACGGCGCCCGGCTTCGGCTCTTTCACTTTCTTCTGAGCGAGCGCGGTCGGTGCGAAGAGCGCGACGAGGAGGATCGAGCGAACGAATGGGGACGGGGAAGGGCGTTGCATGCGGCCTCGTGGAGGTTGCAGTTTCGAGTCACTGGACAATGTGGTCGACGAAGCATCGTCGCAACGGCGGGCCCGGCCACGCGGATCACTTGCCGTGGGGTATGCAAACTGCCGTCCGCTCGAGCGACGCATGAGCAACGAAACGGCGAACGACGTCGCGACCGCGAGAAGTCTTCGCTGGCCACTCCTGGTCCTGGCCGCCGGCATTCTCTTCGCCGTCGCTCCGTTTCTGTCGGGGCTCGTCGGGGCGCTCATCCTTTTTGCGCTTACGCGTCGATTGCACTACCGGCTCGTCGGCTTCGTTCCTCCAAGGGCCTCGGCGCTCCTGATCGCGATAGGCGCGTTGGCCGTCGTGCTCGTTCCTGGCGCATGGCTCGTGTCGACGATCGTGGCCGAAGCGAGCACCGCGCTGCGCGGACTGACTCCCGAGGATGTCAGCCGGTGGGTGGCCTCAACGCCGATGGGCGGCTCCGACCTGACGAAGCACATCGGCGGCCTGGTGGCTGGCATCGTCGAATGGATCTCCGCGCGCGCCGTGCCGTTCGTCGGCGGTGTGGCGACGGCGATTCTCAACGCCGTGTTGGCGCTGTTCGGTCTGTACTATCTGCTGCTCGACGCTCCCTCGCTGTGGGCGCGCGTCAAGCGCTTGCTCTCGGTGCCGGAGAACGTCGCCGATCTGCTCGCGGCACGTTTCGGGGCGGTAACGGACGCCTTGCTTCTCGGGACGATGCTCACGTGCGTGCTTCAGGGGACAATCGTCGGCATCGCGTTCGCTCTCGTCGGCCTGCATCCGGCGGTGCTCTGGGGATTCGTCACGGCGTGCGCGGCGGTGCTTCCGATCCTCGGCAGCGGATTCGTTTGGCTGCCGGGAATCGTCGTGCTGCTCGCCAAGCATCGCTTCGGCGCGGCGGCGCTGCTCGCGTTGCTCGGCGCCGGAATCGCCTCGAACGTCGACAATGTCGTGCGCCTCGTCGTCTACCGGCGTGTCTCGGGAATCCATCCCATGGTCACGCTCGTCGGCGTGTTCGCGGGAGTCCGGATGTTCGGTCTGATGGGTGCATTCATCGGACCATTGGTGCTTTCGTGCTTCGTGGAGCTGCTCTCCGTGTACGACGAGGCCCGTCTCGGCGCGCGCGCTCGCGTCGCGTCAGAATAGCGGCCTGGTTGAGGCGATGAGCGGTTCGATGAGGGCAGTCTTGCTCCGACGGCCAGCTCGTGACGCAGACGATCCCCTTCCGCTCGAGGCAGCCGTCGCGGCACGGCCGACGATCGGTGAGACCGACGTTCTCATACGCGTGTCGGCGTGTGCCGTGTGCCGAACCGACCTGGATGTGGCGGAAGGACGCGTCTCCGCTTCGCACTATCCCGTCATTCCCGGGCATCAGGCGGTCGGTGAGATCGAGGCTGTCGGGGCGCGCGTCGACGACCGAAGGGAAGGCGATCGTGTCGGCATCGCATGGATCCGTTGGGCGTGCGGCGAATGCCGATGGTGCAGGTCCGGCCGAGAGAACCTGTGTCCTCGGTTCCAATCGAACGGCTGTGACGGCGATGGTGGATACGCGGAGTACGTGTCGGCTCCCGCGGCATTCACCATTCCGATTCCCGCGGCGCTGGACGACACGCACGCCGCGCCGCTGCTCTGTGCCGGCGCCATCGGATGGCGATCGCTGCGACTCGCGAACGTCGACGACGGGGAACCGCTCGGCCTGACGGGGTTCGGCGCGTCGGCGCATCTCGTACTTCCGATGGCTCGCCACCGCCACCCGAATTCGCCCATTTACGTATTCGCGCGAAGCGACGAAGAGCGCGCATTCGCTCGCCAGCTCGGCGCGGACTGGGCGGGCGACACGACCGACAAGCCACCACAACAGCTCGCGGCGATCATCGATACGACACCTGCCTGGAAGCCGGTCGTCGAAGCGCTTCCCAAGTTGATGCCGGGCGGCCGTCTCGTGATCAACGCTATCAGGAAGAGCGACGCCGATCGGCCGGAACTGCTGCGGCTGCGGTACGAGACCGATCTCTGGATGGAGCGCGAGATCAAGAGCGTCGCCAACGTGACGCGCCGCGACGTGCGCGAAGTATTGGAGGTAGCGGCGGATCTATCGCTGAGCCCGACGGTCGAGACGCTGCCGCTCGACGAGGCGCCGCTAGCGCTGGCGAGGATGCGATCGGGACAGTCTGTGCGCGGCGCGACGGTGCTCGCCATTCGCTAGCTCGCGCCCGGCGTGATCCCTGCTCCTGGTCTCGCCGGGGGGCTTTCATGTTTCGCAAACTGCTCGTTCCGCTCGACCGTTCGTCGTTGGCCGAGGAAGCGATCGGACAAGCGGCGTCAATCGCTCGTGAATCAGGGGCGACGATTGATCTCGTCCTGGCCCACGAGCCAATCGCGTTTGGTGGCTTCGCCGACTTGCCGTGGGAGAGTGATTCCTCGGCTGAGCAGAAGTACCTCGAGTCGATCGCGGCCGAGCTCGATTCCGGTGCGCGTGTCAGGGCAACGTGTGCAGTCGTGCGCGGTGCACCGGGCGACATGATCGGTCAACGGGCTCGCGACATCGGCGCCGACCTCATCGTCATGACCTCTCACGGCCGCACGGGATTCAGCCGCACGTGGCTGGGCAGTGTGGCGGACGCCGTGATGCGCAGGTCGGCGATCCCCGTTCTCATGCTCCGTCCCGAGGAGGGAACGTCGAATAGACGGACCGCGGCTCAGAGCGTCGATCGGATTCTCGTGCCGCTGGATGGATCGGCCCTGGCGATCGGGATCCTCCCGGCGGCGATGAATCTCGCCCGTGCCACGCACGCCTCGATCGTCTTGCTTCGCGTGGTGCCGGTCATCCCGGTGATGACGGCGTACGAACCGACCGTGCCCGTGACGAGCATGCCGATCGTGCCGGACAAGCCGGCGACGCAGCAGCTCGCGGACGAAGCGAACGCCGAGCTCACGTCGGTCGCGCGACGGTTGCACGAGGACACGGGCGTCGCAGTGGACGGCGAGGTTGTCGTCGCCGAGCAAATCGCGCAGGCGATCGTCGATCAAGTCGCGGCGCGGGACGTCGACGTCGTGGCGATGTCTACACACGGACGTGGGGCGTCGCGTTGGTTGTTCGGCAGCGTGGCGGACAAGGTCCTGCGATCGAGTCGCGTGCCGGTGCTCTTGTATCGCCCCGTCGACTCACGCTCGCCAAGCGTGACCATCAACGACTCCGATCTCACGAGGCAGCTCCCGACGATCAGGCTGGACTGAGTGCGCGCGATACGGGTAGTAGTGGTGGTGGATCGCGTCCGTGACGAGCGGCGTGGGATCGCTGGCGGGCCAGCCTCGGGGAAGGGCGAGGGGTCCATCGAATTGAAGAGCTGACTCACCTCGCGAAGGTTGAGCTGGATCAACGAGACCGGTTTGGCGTCGCTGCGTGAGTGCAAGAAGCTCACAGGGTACCGGAGTCGTCCGTCGTGCTGCCCCGCTTGTCGGTTCACGTTCCGGGCCGCCGCGAGGCCGCTTCCGCGGGGGCGCGCCCCGCCGAGGCCAGCCGTTCGGCGTTAAATTGGCGGCGCGCCGCCGGGTGACGCGGCTCGGGCGGGCGAAGACACCGATCTCTTGCCGGCGGAATCGCATTATGGAACGAGAGAAGGCCCTCGCGCTTTACGACAAGCTGCTCGCCACGAATCCGGATGTGAAGCGGAAGGGCGACACCATGCCGTACACGTCGCTCAACGGCAACATGTTCAGCCTGTTCACCAAGGAGAATCGGCTGACCCTCCGTCTTCCGGCCGGCGAGCGGGAGTCGTTTCTCGCGCGCTTCAAGACGACGCTGTCGGAGCAGTACGGACACGTCCAGCCGGAGTACGTCGTCGTTCCCGACGCGCTGTTGGGGAAAACGGCCGAGTTGAAGCGCTATTTCGACATCAGTTATACATATGTATCGTCGCTGCGGCCCAAGGCGACGACGAAGAAGAAGCCCGCCGGCGCGAAGAAGCGACCAAAGCGGTAGCTCAGCCCACCCCACCCCACCCCACCCCCACCGCCACCCGCCACGAGTCGAGAATATGCCGACCACGTTCATCCAGCACCCGGGCCGGCCGGGGATGTTCGGGGCTCTGATGGACGAGTACGCGCGGGCCGCCGAAGACTTCTGCCGTGTCGTCGACTGGTTCGACGCGTCGCGCTTCGACGGCGAGCGTTCCGAGAACTCCGCGACGACCAAGTCGCCGCGCGTCATGTGCGCGCACGTCTGCGGCGCGGCGCACCGCTATGCGCACTACATCCGCAAGGCGCGCGGCGTGGACTTCATCGAGAACTATCAGGTCGATCCGGCGCTGATCTCCTCACCGCGTGACGTGCGGCGCCTGCTCGCCGAGGGGATCATGTTCACCGAGGCTAGCGTCGAGCTCCTGCGCAATTCCAGCGAGGACGAAATCAGGGCGCTGGTGTTTCCCGTGCGCTGGGGCCCACGATACGACCCCGAGATGCTGCTCGAGCACGCGATCTGTCACCTGCTGCGTCACAGGCGACAGCTCGAGCGCTGGTAAGGCGCCGTCGATTGGAGCTCGGCGCTACAGGGTCTTCAAATACTGAACGAGATCGGACTTCTGTTCGGGTGTGAGGTGCAGCCCTTTGCGTGAGTCGTAAAGCTCGACCACCGCTTCGAGCGTCGGCGCCACACCGTTGTGGAAATACGGCGGGTGCTGCCACAGTCCGCGTAAGGGCGTCGTTCGGTACTCCTTCGTCGCGCTGCGCGATGCCAGGCTCGGGGCGCCGTTCGGCTCCGGCTCGCTAACGACCTCCGACGGCGAATGCAGTTTCCCCGGCGCGTCCGTGAACGTCGCTCCGACGTGACACGTGGCGCATTTGCCGGCGCCACGGAATACGATCTCGCCGCGCGCCGCGGCCGCGGCGTCGTACGACCCCGCGGGAACGGCGGGCTTGGACAAGCTCAGCTGATACTCCTGAAGCGCGGGGAGTAGCGCCGAGACGGAGTCGGGCGGATTCTGCACGTCCTCGGGCGGAGTGAGGCGCGAGTCGGTGAAGCGTCCGTGTCCGTGCATCTGCGTCACCGCGACGTAGCGATTCCAATACGAGATCTCGCGACCGTCGCCCGTATACGTGATGCTCTGGACGTTGAGCAGTCCGTACGCCGGTGGAATGACCGACGGGCCGTTCTTCCCGTCGCGGTTGTAGCGAGCGTCGTACCTCCCGGGGCCCCACGAGTTGTACACCGCCTTCTGCTCGGCGCTGAGCGCCGGCGATAGCGCGATGATCGCGCCCGGATTGAGATCGTGGTTCGGAAATCCGTCGAGGCGTTTGCCGATGCCGGGCGCGAACGAGTTGTCGACCGTCGAATGACAGAACGCGCATGTGATGCCGACGCGCGTCAGCTCATCGCGGCCGTTCACCGTGGCGACCGTGCCGCGGACGCCGACTACCGCGTTCAGCTTCAGGAGCGCGACCGTCGTCGCCGGGCTCTTGAGATCGACCGTTCCGTTCTTGATCCCTTGCACCACCGCCGGCGGCAAAGAATCCGTGTCCACCTTGAGGCCGACGGAGAGCGCTGTCGTCGGATCGACGCTGCTCTGGATCACTTGCTGCATGTGCAGCGAGTCCGTCCAGAAAGTCTCGTCGCCGAACGTCTCGTAACGGAAAATCGTCTTTCCGCGCGCGGCAAGCGTGGGGTCTATCACACCGCCGGCCGAGGTCGAGGTCGTCCCGCGCGTACACGCCGTCAGCCCGGCGAAGACGAGCGTCGATGCCAACGCGAATGATCGCCAAGCGGCGCCGCCGTGCTCGGCAGGAACAGTGTTCGACCTCATGGGATTCCTCGGACGGAATCGAGCCTCATGACCCGCGACACGTGCGAATGCTTGCAATTAGAGACGGTGCCGATCCGGTGTCTTGTGGATTCTTGACGTGGCCGAGGCTCGCGGGGCGATGAGCGTGCGCATTCCGGATGCCGGCTCTCTCGCGCGCCGCGATCGTGCTGAGATCGCCGCCGTGCCGATGGCGGGCGGAAGCTCTGTCGAGTTGATGCGAACGTCCTATCATGCGCAAAGCTTCCCCAAGCACACGCACGACTTCTTCACGATCGGTCTGGTGCTGCGCGGCGCCGGAACGTTGTGGTACCGCGGAGCCGTGCACCTGGCGCGACCGGGCGAGGTCGTGGTCATTCCGCCCGGCGAAGTTCACACCGGGTCTGTGGCGCCCGGAGCGGGCGTTCTCGAGTACCTTGCCGCCCACGTTCCTGCCGAGGTCGTCGCTAACTGCTTCGATGACGTCGTCGGCGGCGAGACTGACCTCGAGGCGCCGGTGATCCTCGACGACGCGGTCGCGTCGCAGCTGCGACGACTCGAGCACGCCGTGAGCGGCGACACGGTGGCATGTCACTCTGCGGAAGAGGCGCTCACGAACGCCGTCGGCCTGCTCGTCCATCGTCACCGGCGGCGCGGTTCGATGTCGGCGTCGGACCGAACGGCTGAACCGCGCGTCGTCCACATCGCGCGCGAGCTGCTCGACGACTGTTACGGCGACAACACCCAGACCTCGCTGAAGGCTCTCTCCTTACGAATCGGGGTATCTCCCTTCCATCTTGTGCGCGTGTTCACGCGCGCCGTGGGGCTTTCTCCGCATCAATACCTCGTGCAAACGCGAATCAGGCACGCCACGCGACTTCTTGCCCAGGGGATGCCGTGCTCGTTCGTCGCGGCGATGACCGGGTTCGCCGACCAGAGCCACCTCACGACGCAGTTCAAGCGGTACCTGGGCATTACGCCGGCGTCGTACCAGCGGTGTCTGCGTGCCGACTGAGCGCGGACTTTTCGCGTGGGGACGGCGCGCCGCGGCGTTCGCGGCCGCCGGCGTCGTCGTCGCGATGCTCGTGTATCCCGGCGGCACGTATCGCGACCGGTCGACGTCGGGATATCAGTTCTTTCACAACTTCTTCAGCGACCTCGGCGCCACCGTCACCTTCAGCGGCCAGCCGAATCCGATCGGCTCGGTGCTCTTCGTGGTCAGCCTCGTCGTGTTGGTCGTCGGCATGGCGGGCATTCTCGCCGGACTGGCACGAGTATATTCGCGCTCGGCGCGCGCGGTCCCGCTGATTCGACTCGCGGTCGTCGCCGGCGTGTTCGTCTGCGCGTGCTTCATCGGCGTCGCGGCCACGCCCGAGAACCGTTTCCGGTCCACACACGTGCTGTTCACCAAGCTGGCGTTCCGTGTGTTTCCCGTGGTGCCGCTCTTTCTGGGGCTCGCGGCGAGTCGTGGCGAGCGGTCGTCGCGCACCGGTGTGGCCTGGGTCGCGATGATCGCGTTGCTGACGGCGTACGTCGTCGTTCTCGACTTTGGACCGCGCGCTACGACTCCGATCGGGCTCGTCGTGCAGGTAACGGCGCAGAAGATCGTGACGCTCGGAGCGGTGCTGCTCCTCGTCTACCAGTCGATTCTGGCTGAGCGCGTCGACCAACCTGCGATCACCCAACGCGAGTTGCTGGTCGAGAGCGGCCGTTGACGAGTCGTGACTGACGCTTCGCTCAATTCCCGGCGAGGAACCTGGCGATCGTCGTGTTGAGGAAGTCGCGATCCTCGGGGCTCGCGCCGGCGCCGGCGGGATGCCCCCAGAGCGAGGGAATTGGCGTGAACTGCACCTTCGCGATGAACTGCTGCTCGTAGCGTGCGTCGGTCATCGGAAAGTACAAATCCGTTTCCGACGGCATGTACAGAAACGGCACCTTGATCGACTTGAGTGCTCGCTCCACATCGCCGTCGAAACCGGGCGTCGCGCCGACGTTGTGCCGCTGCCACGTGCGCGCCTGGAGGATTACGTCGTTGGCGTCCGCCGCCGATAGGAAGTTCGTGCGGAACGTGTTCACGTACTGATCGAACGTCGTTCCCGGCGGTGCGACAGTCTTCCACAGCTCCCGCCGCCACCACTCCTGCGAGTAGAGCCACCCGGCCCACACCATGCCGAACGCTTCCATGCCTTTTTTCGGCGGCGTGGTGTAGTCGCCGCTGTTGAACGTCGGGTCCGCGGTGAGCGCGGCGATCTGCCCCTCGAGTCGGACGACGCCGTGGCCGTAGGTCTTCGCCGTGCCGGACGTGGCGACGATCCGATCCTCGAAATCCGGATAGCTCACCGCCCACTGGAAGGCTTGCTGCGCGCCCATCGAGAAGCCGATCACGGCTCGCAGGTGCGTGATCTTGAGATCCTCGACGAGTAGCCGGTGAACCGCCTCGACGTTGTCTCGAATCGTCGTCACGGGAAACCGCGGTCCGTGGAACGGCTCCGGCGTATTGCTCGGCGACGACGAGTGTCCGTTGCCGAAGAGCTCCGTCGCGACGAGAAACATCGTCGCGGTGTCGAGCGCGCGTCCCGGCCCGATCAGCCACTCATACCCATGGTGGTTCGCCATGTAGTGCGACGGCAGCAGGATCGCGTTGTCGTGCGCGGCGTTGAGGCGTCCGTACGTGCCGTACACCACGATCGCCCTCGGCAAGACGACACCGCTTTCCGTCTTGAAGTTGTCGATGACGAACTGATGGTGCTCGGCGCGGTCGACGCGTTGCGCGTGCGCCGCGGGAGCCGCCGCCATCACGCAGGCGGCGATCGTCACGACCGATCGACGTATCAAGAGGTGCTCGGTGCGGTAGGTGGTAGAGCCGGCTCAGAGCCACGAGCCGAAGCGACGAATGTACCACCCCTTCACGATCTGGGTGAGCACGGCGTACGACAGCAGGATCGTCACGAGCCAGGGGAAATAGCTCCCGGGGAGCGGGACCAGGCCGAGTTTGCGCCCGAACGCGATGAACGGAAGAATGAGACCCGCCGCGATGATGGCGCCCGTGGTGAGCAGCACCGGTGTCGTGGCCCGGCTCTCGAAGAATGGAAGCTTCGCTGTGCGAATCATGTGCACGATGAGCGTCTGTGTCGCCAGCGACTCGATGAACCACCCCGATTGGAACAGTGCTTGGTGCGCGGGCGCGTTCGCCCCGAAGATGTACCACATCAGGAGGAACGTCCCGACGTCGAAGATGGAGCTGACCGGGCCGACGAAGATCATGAATCGGCCGATGTCGTCGGCGCGCCATTTTCGTGGAACGCGGATGTACTGCGGGTCCATGTCGTCCCACGGGATCGCAGCCTGCGAGAAGTCGTACAGCAGATTGACCGTGAGCAGCTGCACCGGCAGCATCGGCAGGAACGGCAGAAACGCGCTCGCGATCAGAACACTGAACACGTTTCCGAAGTTCGAGCTCGCCGTCATCTTGATGTACTTGATCGTGTTTCCGAACGTGCGACGCCCTTCGACGACACCTTCCTCGAGCACCAAGAGACTCTTCTCGAGCAGGATGATGTCGGCCGACTCTTTCGCGATGTCGACGGCCGAGTCCACGGAGACGCCGACGTCGGCCTGCCGGAGCGCGCCCGCGTCGTTGATGCCGTCGCCGAGGAATCCCACCGTGTGCCCGCGCGCCTTGAGCGCGCGCACGATGCGCGTCTTGTCGTCGGGCGTGAGCTTGGCGAATACGGAGTGCCCTTCGGCCATCGCGCCTAGTGCCGCATCGTCGAGTGCCGCCAGTTCTTTGCCGAGCACGATGTGTCCGACGTCGAGACCGACGTCGCGGCAAATCTTGCGCGTGACGAGGTCGTTGTCGCCCGTGAGGATCTTCACGGAGATGCCCTGAGCCGCAAGCGCTTTGAGCGCCGGAGCCGCGGATTCTTTCGGCGGGTCGAGGAAGCCGATGAACCCGGCGAGAATCAGCTCCGACTCGTCGGCGACCGAGTACGGGCCGTGCGCGGTGGGAAACGCTCGATATGCCACCGCGACCACGCGGAAACCGTCTTCGTTCATCTCGGCCACCAGATCGCGTGCGTCCTCGCGCCGCTCGGCCTCGAGCTCGAGCACGCGCGCGGAGTCGAGCTGAGCGCTGTCGTCGCGCACATACTTGCAGACCGCCAGGATCTCCTCGGCGGCGCCCTTGCAAATGAGCTGATGGTCGCGGTGCTCGTGATCGACGACGACCGACATCCGCCGCCGCGTGAAGTCGAACGGGATCTCGTCGACCTTCCCGTACGCCTTGTCGATCGCCAATTCGCGCTGAAGCTCCGCGTGCTCGAGGACGGCGACGTCGAGCAGGTTCTTGAGCCCCGTCTGGTAGAAGCTGTTGAGGTACGCGAGCGCGAGAACGAGGTCGTCCTCCTCTCCCACGACGTTGACGTGCCGCTCGAGGACGACCTTGTCCTGCGTGAGCGTCCCGGTCTTGTCCGTGCACAGCACGTCCATCGCGCCGAAGTTCTGGATCGCGTTCAGTCGCTTCACGACGGTTTTTCGGCGGGCCATCGTCACGGCGCCCTTTGCCAGGTTCGTCGTGACGATCATCGGCAGCATCTCGGGGGTGAGCCCGACGGCGACGGCGAGACCGAAGAGCAGCGCTTCGACCCAGTTTCCCTTGCTGAGCCCATTGAGTAGAAAGACGATCGGCACCATCACCGCGATGAAGCGGATGAACAGCCAACTCACTTTCTTCACGCCGATGTCGAAGGCCGTGTCGTCGCGTGGCCCGGCGAGCCCCTTGGCCAGACGACCGAAACTGGTGTCGCCACCGGTCGCGACGACGACGCCGGTCGCGGTGCCGCTCACGACGCTCGTGCCCATGAAGCAAACCGTAGGCAGTTCGGCGAGCGCCGGCGTCGTCGCGGGACGCGGCGCCCGGTCAGCCTTTTCAACCGGGAGCGCCTCGCCCGTGAGCGCCGACTGGCTCACGAACAGGTCCTTCGCGGCCACGACGCGGAGGTCGGCCGGAATCATGTCCCCCGCCGACAGATAGACGATGTCTCCGGGGACCAACTCGTCCAACGGAATCTCGCGCCGCCGCGTGACCGGGGTGCTCGCGGGGTCGAACTCGTCACCGGCGCGTTCGACCGAGGTGCTTGTGCGAACGAGAGCCTTGAGTGCCAGGGCGGCCTTGTTCGAGCGGAACTCCTGCACGAAGCGAAGTCCGGTGCTGAACACCACCATCACGCCGATGACGACCATCGCCTCGTTGTCGCCCGTCAGCCCCGAGACGACGGCGAGCGTCGTCAGCAGGAAGTTGAACGGGTTCGCGAACGCGCGCGCCAGTTCGGCGTACCACGTCGGCGGCTTCTCGTGCGCGACATCGTTTCGTCCGTAGCGCAGGCGGCGAGCGCGAACCTCGTCGTCGGTCAGCCCGTTGCGGTTGGTGTCGAGCGACGCGAAAGCTCCCTCCGCGTCACAGTACGCGAGCTCGGCGAGGCGAGCGTCGGCCTGCGCGCCGTTCGTTCGGCCGCCGTTCTTGGTCTGTGTGTGCGAGGCGCGGGACGGGGCGCCCTTAACGCTCGAGGTCATATGACTCGCGCGACTACGGCGGGCTCGGGAGGGGCGGACGTCCGCAACCGTACTGTCCCGGACAGCGGGCAGTCTAGGATTTTCATGGCTCAGGTCAACGGTCGCGGGCGCTAAAGCTTCTTTCGCAGACGCCGCACCTCGCCGGAGCGACGGGCGTCGCGATTGACACGACTCACACGCCGTCGCAGTCTTCGAGTAGCGCGCGCTGGGGCGCCTCCTGTCCGCGGCAAGGGAGCAATCCCACCCAACTGGTTCGTTCGCTCGTTGCTCGAACCTTCTTCCGGCCTGTACTCAGCGGACTTCAGGCGTCTACGGGAGGAGGATCATGTCCAGGCGTATTGCGCCCACGGACTCCCTCGAGGGCCTCAAGAGGGAGGCGAAGCGCTGGCTCAAGGCGCTTCGCGAGAACGTCGAGGACGCGCGCGTGCGGCTCGCGAAAGCGTTGCCCGACGCCGCCGCCACACCGACGCTCCGCACCATCCAGCATGCGCTCGCGCGCGAGCTGGGATTCGCGGGCTGGGCCGCGCTCAAAGAGCATTTCACCCGAGTCGGGCCGGCTGGCCGGGTCACCGAGGAGCTGGTCTCGCGATTCCTCGACAACGCGTGTCCGGACCACCACGTCCGCGGAGGGCCGGACCACGTGCGCGCCCGCGGCACCGCCATGCGCCTTCTCGAGCGCTATCCGGAGATCGCGAATGCGAACTTTTATACGAAAGTCGTCTGCGGCGACCTCGCCGGCGTCCTGCACGACCTGGAAGAACGACCGGAGCTCGCGCGAACGCGCGACGGACCCGAGCGAAGCGCGCGTAGCGGGGCAGGGCGCGGCCGCGATCTTCTGCTGAAGGACTGGGGTCCGAAGGGCTGGACGCCGCTCCTCTATCTCTGTTTCACGCGGCTTCCGCTCACCGCGGTAGACGAGAACGCGGTGGCGATCGCTCGCGCGTTGCTCGACCACGGCGCCGATCCGAACGACTACTTCATGGCCGGCAGCAGCCGCTACACGCCGCTCGTCGGCGCGATCGGCGAAGGCGAAGAGGATCGCCCGCCGCATCCGAGGCGCGACGAGCTCGTTCGGCTTCTGCTCGACAGCGGCGCCGAGTTCGCGTCCTCGCCCGGCGACTACAACGGTCAGGTCATCTACAACATCCATTTCCACGGAAACGTGTTGTGGTACCTGAAGCTGATGTACGAGTACTCGGTGCGTCGCGGCCGCACGGCCGACTGGGACGATCCCGAGTGGTCGATGCTGTCGCAGGGCGGCTACGGCTCCGGCGCGCGGTGGCACTTGTGGATCGCCATCGGCCACAACGACCTCGAGTTGGCCGAGTGGTGTCTGTCTCACGGGGCGAACCCCAACGCGGCGCCGCCCGCCGCGAAGAATCTTCCTCAGGGAAGCTTGTACGAAGAGGCCCTCCGCCGCGGCGAGAACGAGATGGCCGAGCTCCTCGCGCGCTACGGCGCGACGCGCACTCGGGTGACCCTCTCAGCAGTCGAGACGCTCGTTGCGTCGGCCATGCGGTTGGATCGCGAGGCTGCACGTGCACAACTCGAGCGAAGCCCCGAGCTGCTTCGCGCGCCCGAGCCGATGGCCGCGGCCGCGACCCGCAACCGCGCGGACGTTGTCGCGCTGCTGCTCGACCTTGGCGTATCCCCGGACGTCGAGAACAATCAGAAGGAGCGCGCGCTCCACCATGCGGCCTACGCCAACGCGCTCGACGTCGCACGACTCTTGATCGCGCGCGGCGCGGAGATCGATCCCGTCGAGTCCAACTGGAGCAACACGCCACTCGGGGCCGCCGTCTACTCTCAGCATCACGAGATGATCGATCTGCTGAGCCGTTCCAGCCGCGACGTCTGGGAGCTGACGTACGCCGGCAAGATCGAACGGCTGCGCGAAGTGTTGGCCGAGGATCCTGAGCGCGCGCGCGTGTCGGGCGGGGGAAACACGCCGCTCATGTGGCTTCAGCCCGATGACGAATCGCGCGCGATGGCCGTCGCGAAGCTCTTGATCGCGAACGGCGCCGACCCGTCGCCGACCAACAACGACGGCATGACCGCGGCGGACAGGGCCGAGCGTCTCGGCATGTTCGAGGTCGCCGCGATGTTGCGCCGCGCGGCGACGCCGGCGGCCCGAGGCGCCGTCGAGCGCTTCCAGAGCATGGCTTCGATCCTCCTCGACGCGTATCGCACGGGCGCGCCGGAGTCGATGGAGCGGTTGTGGGCGCATACGTGGCACCGCAGGTCGTGGGAGGTGATGCGCCGCTACGTCCAGCTCGATCTGGGGAGACCTCCCAAGACCGAGGGCGAAGACGTTCCGATCTCGCTCGAAGACGCGCGTTGGCTGATCGCGCGCGACAACGGATTCCCCACGTGGGACGACCTGATCGAGCACACCGTCGACCACGCCGCCGATTCTCACCCCAAGGCGGCCGCGCCGTTTCGCGTGCTGGCGAAGCCGAACGAGGAGCTGCCACCGTCGCTCGCGCGGACACGCGATTGGGATGCGGCCATCGCGACAATTCGAAGCCGGAGCCTGCCCGGGCTCGACGCGAACGGCCAGATGACCGACGACGCCCTCGAGCGAATCTCGCGCCTCGAGCACGTCACCGTCTTGCGTCTCGGCGGATCGAAAAATCTTACCGATGCGGGCGTCGCGCACCTCGAAGGCATGACCGAATTGCGCGAGCTCGACCTCGGCGGATGTCCGATCACCGATCGCTCATTGGAGATCGTCGCTCGACTACCGAAGCTCGAGCGGTTGGGGTTGTGGCGAACGGCCGTCACCGACGCCGGTACTGCGCACCTCGCCCGATGCGAGTGGCTGACGCGTGCCGATCTCGCCTGGACGCCCACCGGCGACGGAACGATCCGCGCGCTCGCGGGCAAAGAGCGGCTCACGCACCTTCGCGCCGGAGACCTCGTGACCGACGCGGGGCTCGCCGCGCTGCACGACTATCCCGTCTTCAAATCGTGGCAGGGCGGTGAGGCGGAGTTCGGTCTCACCTCGGCCGACGCCGGGCCGAACATGCTGATGTTGCGTGGCAGCATCACGGACCGCGGATTGGCGACGCTGGTCGGCCTCGATGGCCTGTTCGGGCTCAACGTCGACGACAGTCACCTCGCGATCACGTCGGGCGGGCTCGAGCCGCTCGTCTCGCTGCCGCACCTCGGCTTCCTTGCCTTCGACGCGAAAGACGACTCCATGCCCTACATCGCCGCGATGCCGCATTTGCGTTTTCTCATGTGCCAGGACACCGAGGCCGGCGACGACGGGTTCGTGGCGCTGAGCCGCTCGCGCTCGATCGAATACATCTGGGGCCGGCGCTGTCACAACCTGCGCGCCCGCGGCTTCACCGCGCTCGCGGAAATCCCGACGCTCCGCGCGCTTTCGGTGAGTTGCAAAAACGTCGACGACGCGGGCCTCTCGGCGCTCCCGCGCTTCCCGTCACTCCGCGAGTTGATGCCAATGGACGTTCCCGACGACGGCTATCGCCACATCGGCCGTTGCGAGCAGCTGGAGTCGTTGGTGCTCATGTACTGCCGCGACACGGGCGACGTTGCGACGTCGCACCTCACGAAGCTGCCGCGACTCGCCAAGTACTTCGCCAGCTACACGAGAGCGACCGATCGAACGCCTCAATATCTCTCGGAGATCGATTCACTCGAGTCGATCGACTTCTCTTCGATCGCCGGCATCACCAACGCGGGGATCGCGGCGCTCACCAGACTTCCGCGGCTGCGAGAGCTTCACCTGGGAGGCATGCAGCACGTCGACCTTCAGACACTGCCGGCGTTTCGCGAGGGAGTGAGACTCGACGTGCAGAGCTGATTGCGGCAACCGCGTGTTCCTTCAAGGCGCGGGGACGCGGCATGCCTGCGGCGACGTGAACTTCTGCTCGTCGAGATGGACGCGACGGACCAACGCGGCGAAACGTGGATTCGAGCGCAGAACGTCGAATTGGGAGTAGCACAGCGGGGCGTACGACGGCCAGATCGCGTGAAGCGCCGTCGCGCGCTCCAGGCCGTCGAGCGCGCGCGCCGTGTCCTTGATGCCGAGATATGCGAAAGCGATGACGATTTCACTGGCCCAGGTTCGCGGACGGCCTTCCATTTCGCGCGCCATCTGGAGCGCGGAATCCCGCATCCCGGCCAGTCCGTACAGCAACGCGAGATTTGCCGAAAAGGGCGGCGTGGACGCGCGAAAATGTCGCTGCCGCCGAAGCGCCTCGTCGAAGCGCTTGACCGCGGCGAACCCGAACGCCGACATGTCGATGGCCGGCGGGACGGTCGAGTCGATCTCGAAGATGGTCTGGCTCTGCGCGAGCGCCTCGTCCACCCGACCCAGCGCCAGGTTCGCGCTGATCATCCACGCCGGCGCGACCGCCGAGACCGGGTCGAGCTGTTCCGCGGTGCGAAGCTCGGTCAGCGCCTCCTGCGGCCGGCCCACCGCGATGAGGTACCTCGCGTACTGGGTGTGCGCCGACGCGTCGGTCGGATCCAAGGCGAGCGCGCGCCGAAACTCGTCGCCGGCGACGTCCCACTCCCACGCGTGCGAATGCATCATGCCGAGCGCGAGGTGGGCTTCGGCCTGCGCGCTGTCGAGCGCCAGCGCGCGATTCGCCGCCGCCTCGACGCGAGCGCGGAGATCGGCCGCGGATGCGCCGTTGTAGTAGGGCAGGTATTCCAGCGTCTCCGCCAGACCCGCGTACGCCCGCGCGAAATTCGAATCCTTGTCGATCGCCTTCTGAAACAGACTCGCCGCTTCCGACACCGACCGGCGCGTCAAGACAAAAAAGCGTGCGCGCATGTAGTCGTCGTGCGCTTCGGCGTTCGCCGTCCCTTGGTTACCGCCCCGGCCGGGCACCGGTGAAACCGCGGCGCTGGACGCGGCGCGCAGTCCGAGACGCGGGCCGAGCGACCCGGTGACCGCTTTGATCATCCTGTCTTCGAGCGCGAAGACGTTGCGTGCGTCGCCGTTGTAGCTGTCCTGCCAGACCTCTTTGTTGTCGGCCGAGCGCGTGACCTGGGTTGCCACACGAATGCTGTCGCCCTCGCGGCGCACGCTCCCTTGCACGATGTACTCCGCGGCGAGCGCGCGGCCGACGCTGCGCGCGTCGAGATCGCGGCGGCCCTTGTACTTGTACGCCGATGAGCGTGCGGTGATCTGGACTCCGGGCACTTTGCCCAACACCGTAGACAGCTCGTCCGTCAAGCCGTCGGCGAAGTATTCCTGCGCCGAGTCGCCGCCGACGTTCGCGAACGGCAGTACGGCCAACGTTCGAGCCGACGCGGCGTCGTTCGTCATCGCGCGCATGCGGAACACCGCGTAGGCGACGACGGCAATCGCGAGGATGCCGGCCCCACCGGCGGAGATCGCACGTCGGCGGTTCATCTTGGGACGGACGGTGACCGGACGCGCCGGAGTGGTCGTCACTTCTTCCAGCCGTTGCACGAGCTGCGCGCCCGACTGCGGACGGCTGGCGGGATCCTTTTCCAGACACTGCGCGACCAGGCTCGCGAGGCCCGCTGGTGTGTCGCTTCTCCTCGCCGTCACCGCGGGCGCCGGCTCGGCGAAATGCGCCGCGAGCATCTGGTGCATCGGGCGGCCGTGGAACGGGGTTTCGCCGGTGAGCAGCTCGTAGGCCAAACAACCGAACGCATACACGTCCGCGCGATGATCGACGCTCGGATCGCCTGCGGCCTGCTCGGGCGCCATGTAAGCCGGCGTGCCGACGCCCGATCCAGCCTGCGTGATCGTCGTGTCGTGCGCCTCGGTGCGCGCCGCCGTGAGCGCCTTGGCGATCCCGAAATCCGTGACGACGGCGGCTCCGCCGGAGAGAAGCACGTTGTCCGGCTTGATGTCGCGATGCACGACGCCGCGTTCGTGCGCGTATGCCAGCGCGCGTGCGACGTCGCGAAGCACGCTCAACGCTTCCGGAATCGGCAGGGAACCGACCTTGCCGAGCCGCTCTCGCAGAGACAAGCCCGCGACGAACGGCATCGTGTAGTAGGGCAGCCCCGCGGATTCGCCGGCTGACAGCAGTGGAACGATGTTCGCTTGCTGGAGCGACGCGGCGAGCCGGATCTCGCGCGCGAATCGGGTCGCCGACACACCGGCGGCGAGTTCCGGCGAGATCACCTTGATCACGACGGTGCGATCGAGAGCCGTTTCCGTCGCCACGAACACGCGCGACATACCGCCGCGTGTGAGCTCCCGCTGCACGGTGTACGAGCCCCCCAACGCCGCCTGCAGCTGCTCCTGTAGCTCCATATCCCTCGTCGGACGAGAGGACAGCCGCTGAAGCTAAGAAGCGCGTGCGGACGCCGCGAGGATGGGGGCGGCTTCTCCCGTCAATCGGAGCGCAGGGCCACGACCGGATCGATGCGTGCCGCGCGCCGCGCCGGCGCCAGCGACGCCGCGATCGCGACGCCCGCGAGGGTGAGCGCCACCGCCGCGTAGACGAGCGGATCGACGGTGGCGACGCCGAACAACAGCGCGCGCATCGGACGAGTCGCGACCGCGGCGACGGCGACGCCGATCCCGATGCCGAGCGACGACATACGCAGGCCCTCCCCGAGCACCATCGTCGTCAGACGGCCCTCCACCGCCCCGAGCGCGGCGCGAATTCCCATCTCTCGCGTGCGGCGTCGCACGCCGTACGCCACTACGCCGTAGATCCCGACGGCACCGAGAAACAGGCCGAGCGCGGCGAACGCGGCGAGCAGCCGCGCGATCATGCGCCGCGTCGTCGACGGCGTCGACGCGACCTCCTCGAGCGAGCGAACCTGAGCGATCGGCACCGTTTGATCGAGCGAGCGGACGGCCGCGCGCACGCGCGCCATCGCCGCCAGCGGGTTGCCGCGTGCGCGAATCACGTAGTGCATGAACACGAGCCGCTGCTGCGCGTTCGGGCGGTACACCTCGAGGGGCGCGGGCATGTCGGCGGACTGGGACCGTACGTCCCCTACAACGCCGACGATCGTCGCCCAGTCGCCGCGCGATCCGTTGCCGAACTTGATTCGCTCGCCGATTGGATTTCGACCCGGCCAGAAGCGCCGTGCCATCGTCGCGTTGATCAGGACGACGCCGGGCGCGTCGCGCGTATCGGTCGACAGGAATAGACGCCCACTCACAAGCGGAATCCGCATCGCGCCGAAATAGTCGCCGATCACCGATCGCCAGACGACGCGCGGGTGCGCCGACGTAGCCGCCACCGGCTGGCTCTCGATGTCGAGGTCACCGTTCCAATTGAACCCGCTGAGCGGCAGGTGCTGCGCGGCGCCGACCCGCTCGACGTCCGGCAGCGCGGCGACTCGGCGCGCGATCTCCTCGAAGTACGTCGTGGCGTCCGCGGCGCGCACTTGGCCGCTCGATGGTTGAATCAACATCGTCGCGACGCGATTCGGATCGAATCCCAGATCCACGCGTCCGAGGCGCCAGAGCGACACCACCATGAGCGACGCTCCGACGACGAGCACCGTCGCGAGTGAGACCTGCGCCACGACGAGAGACTGGCGGATCCGCGCGGCGCGATGGCCGCCCGCCTCCAACGCGCTCGCGCGCAGCACGCCGTCCGGATCGACGCTCGACGCCACGAGCGCGGGCCCGATGCCGAAGGCGATTCCCGCGGCGATCGTCGCGAGCGCCGTGGCCGCGATGACCGCCACATCCAAGTGAATCTCGCCCGCGCGCGGAAGCGACGCCGCGAGGAGCGCGCGCAGCGCTTGCGTTCCGGCGACACCAACCGCGGCGCCGATGACTCCCCCCGCCGCCGCCAACACGAGACTCTGCACCAACAACTGGCGCACGATCGCTGACTTGGCGGCGCCGAGCGCGCGACGCACAGCCATTTCGCGACGGCGCCCGGCGGCGTGCGCGAGGAGCAGATTGCCGACGTTGACGACGGCGATCAGCCCGAGGATGGCCACGGCGGCGTACAGCACGAGAATCGAACGCCGCGCGTCGCCGACGAGACTCTCGTGCAAATCGATCACGGTCGCGCCGCGCGCGTAGTCGTCGGTGTAGTTGAACGCGGCGCGCATTTGCGGAGCCAGCGCCGAAAGCTCACGCGTCGCCTGCGCCAGCGTCGCGCCGCGGCGCAATCGGCCGAAGGCGATCGCGGTCGCTCCGGTGTGGAACGGCGACGCTGGGTCGATCTGTAGCGGCAGCCACGCGTCGACGTTCGCCTGAAAAACCTCGAAGCTCGCGGGCATGACCCCGACGATGCGACACGGCTGCCCGTCCATGTCGACGACGCGTCCGACCGCCGCGCTGTCGCCCCCGAACTGTGAAAGCCAGAGCGCGTGGCTCAGCACCGTCACGCTCCACTGTCCCTTCTGCGATTCGTCGGCGAGAAAGCCGCGCCCGAGCATCGGGCGGACGCCAAGCACGCCGAAGAAATTCGTGGAGACTCGCGCCGCATCGAGTTGCCGCGGCTCGCCGGCCCCCGTCATCGCGACGCCCCAGCCCGGGCTGAACGCCGCCACCGACTCGAAACTCGCCGCACGCTGCTGCATGTACAGCAGCTCGGCGTTGGAGATCGTTCGTGTCGGCCAGATTGCCGCGAGGCGCTCCGGCTGCGCGTAGGGAAGGGGACGGAGCAAGACGCTGCGCACGACGCTGAACATCGCCGCGTTCGCGCCGACGCCGAGCGCGAAGGTCGCCAGGGCGACGATGGTGAACGTCCGGTCCTTTCGCGCCTGCCTGAGCGCCACGCGCAAGTCACGCCGAATCGACTGCCACAGCTGGCCGCTTTGCATTGTCCCTCGGTCGGATGGCGGTGGGTTTAGCGGGCCCGCGAACCGAGGTTGGACAGCATCCACAGGGTGAGGGTTGGGTTTTTTGTGACGACCGGCACACAACCGGCGCGTTTCCGGGGGTGCCGTGAGGAAAATCACGGAGTTTCAGTGGCGCCACCGCCTTGCGCGTTGCAACGAACTATTCTAAGAATGCTAAACGCTGGACGGACATGGTTTTCGGCTGTGACCGTGGTCACCAATGTAGTGCCCGGTTCTTGCGATTAGCCGTCTGCGAGTCACCGTTCGCCAACCAATACCACAGGAGATCGTGCAGATGCGCCTTCATACCGGATCGATCCTCGGATGGGTCGGAACTATCGCACTTTTGAGCGGCTGCGCCACGACCGGCGCCCTCAAGCGCGCCCAGCAGCAGAACGCTGATGCGCTCGCCCAGGCGTCGGCCCAGCAGAAAGCCGCGCTCGACGCCGAAGCAGTCCAGCGCGCGTCGACGGACAGCGCTCTTCGCCAGCAGCTCGGTCTGGTGCAGGGCGACGTGCAGCAGCTGAAGACCGACCTTCAGTCGATGCGCAATGACTTCAACGCCAAGATCACGGCGATGCAGGACGGCCTGCACTTCGACATGCCCGTGAACTTCGCGTTCAACGACGCGACCGTTCGTCCGGAAGACCAGGCGTCGCTCACCCGCTTCGCCCACGTCGTTCAGCAGTACTACCCGCAGTCGAAAGTGACGGTCGAGGGCTTCGCTGACCCGGCCGGGTCGGCGCGCTACAACCTCGTGCTGTCGGAGCGTCGCGCGAAGTCGGTTGCCGACTACCTCGCGGCGCAGGGCATGTCGCCGGCACTGCTCGAGACGGTTGGCTATGGCAAGACGCGCCTCGTCACGCCGAAGGCGTGGGGCGACCAGCCGGGCGCCGACCTCAATCGCCGCGCCGTGTTCGTGATCGAGACCAAGGGTCAGACGAGCGTTGCGCTCGCGAACCCCGCCGGGACGCCGTAAAGCTCCCACATCATTGGCGAACGAAAGACGGCCCGCCGGTGCAAGCGCACCGGCGGGCCGTTTCGTTTGTCCGCCCCGGGGAATGCTGAACTACTCAACGCAGGGACGCAGAGACGCAGAGAAGGGCGCAGAGGCCTAGGGCCGTCGCGCAACGAGCTGGGTTGAGTAGTTCGGCCCGCGAAGGAGAACTCGGTCCCGCGGATCGGCCGACCCGGCCGTCTCCTGTTGCGTTTCTACAGGAGCGCGCCTATTCTCTGTAGAAACCCTACAGAAGAGGCCTCCCAGTGGCGTCCGACCAATCCGACGTTCTGCGCGGCACGCTCGACCTCCTCATCCTGAAGACGCTCGTCCTCGAACCCATGCACGGCTGGGGGATCAGCGCGCGAATTCAGCAGTTCTCGCGAGGGGTGCTCGACGTGAACCAGGGCTCGCTGTACCCCGCGCTGCAGCGCCTCGAGCAGCGCGGATGGATCGACAGCGACTGGCGCACTACCGAGAACAACCGGCGCGGCAAGTACTACCGCCTCACGGCGTCCGGACGCCGCGCCGTCGGATCGGAGACCGACAACTGGCGGCGCTACGTGACCGCGGTCGAGTTGATCCTCAAGACTTCCTGACGGTATCGATTGATGAGCCTGTTACACGCCCTTCGCGCCCGGCTTCGCGCGATCCGTCCGTCGGCCGCCGACCAATCGTTGTCGGACGAGATCGGATTTCACATCGACCTCGAGACCGAAAAGAACGTGAAACTCGGCATGCATCCCGACGAGGCGCGGCGACGCGCCCTCGCGCACTTTGGCGGCGTGCAACGCGTGCGCGAGGAGCACCGCGACGTGCGTCCGCTGCGATGGCTCGAGGACGCGGTCGCCGACTCGCGGTTCGCGCTGCGCACTCTTCGACGCACGCCGGCGCTCGGCGTCGCCGCGGTGATCACGCTGGCGCTCGGCATCGGGGCCAACGTCGCGATCTTCTCGGCCGTGGACGCGGTGGTTCTGCAACCGCTGCCGTTCCCAGCGCAGGACCGACTCATGGTCATCACGGAGGAGAATCCGGAAAAGCATTGGCACCTCCAGACGGCCGCGCCGGCGAACTTGTTCGATTGGCGCGCCGGCGTCACCGACTTCGCCGACGTCACGGGGTACGTCGACGGCTTGGGGAGAGCGACGCTTACGGGCCGCGGAGATCCGCAAGTTCTGTCGTCGTCGTATGTGATCGGCAACTTCTTTTCGACTCTCGGCGTACGCGCCGCGCTGGGACGTACGCTCACGATGGACGACACGTGGAGGACCGGCACGCACCTGGTCGTGCTTAGTGACAAGGGATGGCGTGAGCACTTCGGCGCCGACCCCGCCGTCGTCGGCAAATCGGTGACGATAGACGGGCAGACGGCCGAGGTGATCGGCGTGATGCCGCCCGGCTTCGAGTATCCACGTGAAGGCGTCGACACATGGCAGTCGATCGAATGGGATAAGACGAAAACCGGAGAGATCGGCTTCAGGCGAGCGCACTACATGCGCGCGGTGGCACGGCTCAAGCCAGGGGCAACCGAGGCGCACGCCAACGCTCAACTGCAGGCGGTCGTCGCCCGTCTCAAGACGGAGTACCCCGCGACGAACAAGTTCATGGGTGCCGCGATGCAGCCGCTGCACGCCTACCTCGTCGGCGACACGAGGTTGCCGCTTCTCGTTCTGCTCACGTCGGTGGCATTTCTACTACTGATCGCGTGCGCGAACGTCGGCAATCTGCTCCTTGTGCAGGCCGCGGGGCGTGAGCGCGAAGTCTCGCTTCGCCTTGCCCTCGGCGCGGGACGCGCGCGCCTCATCCGGCAAGCGCTGACCGAAAGCCTCGTCCTCTCGGTGGTCGGTGGCGCGTGCGGTCTCGGGGCGGGATGGGCTGGGACGCGGCTCCTCGTTCGGTTGCAACCCGCCGACATGCTCCGCGTTCACGACTTCGGTCTGGACCGATCGGTGCTCGTATACGTCATCGCGATCACGCTCGGCAGCGCGCTGATCTTTGGCACGGCACCGGCGCTCTGGACGCGGCGACGGAGCCCGGCCGACACGCTCAAGGACGGGGGCCGAGGCACGGCGCAAGGCGCGCGCGTCCGGAGCTGGGGCAACGCGCTCGTCGTGAGCGAGGTAGCGCTCGCGCTCATCATGACCGTAGGCGCGGGGCTGCTCGTGCGGAGTTTCTACGCCGTGAGCAAGGTCGATCCCGGGTTCGATCCGCGCGGTGTGCTCGCCACGGCGTTCCAACTCACCCCGAAGTACGACACATCGACCAAGGTCGACGGGTTCATGAACGCCCTCGAGGCCAGGGCGCGAGCGATTCCCGGCGTCGAGGCCGAGGCGCTCGCGTCCAACGTGCCGTTCAACGGGACGTCGTACACCACCGACTTCATTGCGTACGGCCGACCCGAAGGGGGATACGGCACCGAGATCGGCAACCGCACGGTGTCGAGGAGCTACTTCACGACGATGAAGGTGCCGGTGCTGCGCGGCCGCGCTTTCTCCGCTGAGGATCGTGAGGGTTCGACGCCGGTGCTCGTCATCAACGAGGCGCTAGCGACTTCGTACTTCAAGGGAGAAGATCCGGTCGGCCAGCGGATCACATTCGCCAAGGTGATCACGCCGACGTCGACCTGGTACACGATCATCGGCGTCGTGGGAAACGAGCACGTCGACGCCCTCGACGTCGCGCCGCGCATCGAAGCGTTTCATGCCGAGGCGCAAGAGCCGTCCAACTATATGGTGCTCTTGTTGCGCACGAAGGGTGAGCCGGCGTCGCTCGCGTCGTCGGTGCGCGCCGCGCTTCGTGATCTCGATCCGACGATCGCGCCGCTCGCGACGCAGACCATGGAGGAGCTCCGCGGCCGGTCGCTGGCGCGGGCGCGGTTCCTCACGACGCTCCTTCTCGGTTTCGCGATGATCGGGCTCGTGCTGTCGGTCGTCGGGGTGTACGGCGTCCTCGCGCAGACGTCGCGCAATCGCACGCGCGAGATGGGGATCCGCATCGCGCTCGGCGCGCAAGCCAGCTCGGTGCGCTGGCTCGTCGTGCGACAGGGATTGCGCCTCACGGCCGTAGGACTCGTCGTTGGCGCGGTGATCTCTCTGCTGTCGACGCGCGCGATGTCCTCACTTCTCTTCGGCGTCACGCCGACCGATCCGGCGACCATCGCCGCCGTTGCCCTCATTCTCGCCGCGACGAGTGCGATCGCGGCGTGGATTCCGGCGCGCAGGGCGAGCCGAGCCGATCCGGCGATGGCGCTCAGGACGGACTGAGCGGAATCAGCTCACGGGTGGTACGCGGTCATCCGGCGGAACGAAGTTCGACAGGAACAGCCGCTCCTCCGCGCTCAGGCTGGCGAGTCCCTTCGCGTTGATCTTGTCGAGGATGCGGTTCACTTCGTCGCGATTCACTTCGTGCACGGATTTGGGATCGACACGCTTCCAGTTGAGTAGCTGGTCCTTGGCGACCGTCGGGGTGGCCTTCGACCGGAAGCGTTTCGTGCCCGCGCGCGCACCCAGCCACTTGAGGTAGAGCCATCCGCCGGCCACGCCGCCCAAATGCGCGAAGTCGGCGATTCCCGTGTGTCTCTGGCTGAAGCCGCTCCAGAGCGAGTAGAGGATCATCAGGATGAGCGCCAAACGGGCTTCGAGCGGCAGCACGCCGAAGATGTAGATCTGCGCCGTCGGCCAGAACATCGCGAACGCCACCATGACGCCGAACACGGCGCCCGACGCGCCGATGATCGGCGCGTCAAAAGCGAAGATGGCCGACACCAGCGCTCCGACGATCCCGCTCAAGCCGTACAGGGTGATGAACCGCCGGCTTCCGAGGCGTTCTTCGACGCGCGGGCCGAAGAAGTAGAGGGCGATCATGTTGAACAGGATGTGCGTGATGCTGGCGTGCGCGAACATGTACGTGACGACAGTCCACGGCCGGCTCACGAACTGGGCTGGAACGAACGCCAGCTGTTGCGTGACGCCGGCCACGCTTTGCAAAAAGAAGACGATGATGTTTGCTACGATGAGTCGGCGGACCCACGGCGTCACCGCGCACACTCCTGAGGGAAAACGAGGAAGTCAGAAAGTTACATCGCACCCGCTTCGCGCGAGGACTTCCGATTGCGGCGGCCCGCCGTCACCTTCATAACAAAACGGAATCCTTCTCACACCCTAGCCGCCGGCGCCGCCCACCCCCAGATGCCTTCTCGCGTCTCCACTCTCGCCCAGACCCTGCGCGGGTCGGCGATTCTCCGCATCGCGGGCGAAGTCCGCGAACTGGCCAAACAAGGGCGTCCGATCCTCGACCTCACGGTCGGCGATTTCAGCTCCAAGCAATTCCCGATTCCTCGCGAGCTCGAGGACGGCGTCGTCGAGGCGCTGCGGGCGGGGGAGTCGACCTACCCGCCGTCGATAGGTCTGGAGTCGCTGCGGCAGGCGGTCCGTGCCTTCTATAAGAAGCGCCTTGGACTCGAGTTCCCCCTCGAATCGGTCCTCATCACTTCCGGCGCTCGGCCAGCCATCTACGCCTTGTACCGTGCCCTCGTAGACGCGGGCGACCGCGTGGTGTTCGGCGTTCCGTCGTGGAACAACGACTACTACTGCACGATCGTGGGCGCCGAGCCGGTGATGATCGAGTGCGACGCGAGCACCGGGTTCCTTCCGACGGCCAAGATGCTGCGCCCCGTTGTGCGCGGCGCGCGGATGCTCGCCCTCAACTCGCCGCTCAACCCGACCGGAACGCTCTACGATGCCGCGACGCTCGCCGACGTGTGCGATCTCGTGCTCGAGGAGAACGCGCGGCGCGGCGATCGCGAGCGTCCGCTGTACGTCATGTACGACCAGGTGTACTGGATGCTCACGACACAGGGCCTCGATCACGTCGAGCCGATCTCGCTGCGTCCGGAGATCGCGCCTTACGTGGTGACCGTCGACGCGATCTCGAAGGCGTTCGCGTCCACCGGGCTGCGTGTGGGTTGGGCGATCGCCTCGCCCGACATCATTCGTCCGATGAACGACATCGTCGGCCACGTCGGTGCGTGGGCTCCGCGCCCCGAGCAGGTGGCGAGCGCCAAGTTCCTCGCGAACGACTCGGCGGTCGATCGTTTCATCGCCAACATGCGCCAGGACGTGACGGCCCGGCTCGATGCCGTTTACAACGGCATGGTGGCGATGCGCGACGACGGACTACCGGTGGACTGCGTGCGTCCCCAAGGCGCCATCTACGTGAGCGCGCGCTTCGCGCTGCACGGCATGCAAACCCCCGACGGCACGGTGCTGCACTCCGACGACGACGTGCGCCAGTATTTGCTGCAGGCCGCGGGATTTGCCGTGGTTCCGTTCAACGCATTCGGCGCGCAAGGCGATCACGGATGGTTCCGGCTGTCCATCGGCGTCGTGTCCGTCGAGCAGATCGACGGGATCTTCCCGAGCTTGCGCCGCGCGATCGAGGCGCTGGGCGTGCCGGCGACGGCCCAGTAGTCTCCGCGGTATGGACGCGAAGGATCTCACGACCTACCTCGGGTTGGCCGCGGTCTATCTCCTGAGCTTCAACGTGCTGCTCGGGCTCCTGATGGGGGCCCGATACAACACGTGGAAGCGCTGGCCGCACCGCCGGATGAACATTCTCAAGCTGCACAACTGGACGGCCTACGTCGGACTGGGCCTGTCAGTGCTGCACCCGGTCCCGCTGCTTTTTCTCGACAAGCCGCGCTTCCGGCTGTTCGACGTCCTCTGGCCAATCCAATCGCCCGAGCAGCCGACGATCAACATGCTCGGCGCGATCGCGCTCTATCTCATCGCGTTCACGGTCGTGACGTCGATCTACCGTGCCGAGATCGGCCGGCAACGGTGGAAGCCGCTCCACTACCTCACGTACGTCGTCGCACTGCTCCTCGTCATTCACGGCACGTTCACGGACCAGAATCTCGACAACTCGAACGTCGACATCTGGGACGGCGAGAAGGTCGGGATCATGGCGTGCGGCGCGGTGATCCTCGTCGCGACGGGTTTCCGACTCCGGCAGACCTCGCGCCACCCGAAATACCATCCGCCGGAGACGGCGGGCGCCGGTGCCGGCGGTCAGCCCGGCTGACCTGCATGACTCAGGGTTTCGATTTCGTCTGGTCGATCGCCTCGCGAAGTCCCCGCGCCAGCTTCACCGCGTCGTCGTTAGCCCAGAAGTGCATGAAGTAAAGCTGAGGATCCGAGTCGACGAGATGGCTGTGCAGCGCCGTCACCTCGATGCCGTTCTTCTTGAACGCGCGAATCACCGGATTCACCTCGCTTCCGCGCAGCACGAAGTCGCCGGTGATCGCCGCCTTGCCCGCGCCGGTGGGCTGGAAGTTGATGGCCGTCGCTACGCCCATCGACGGCGGAAGAGAATGGCCCATCTCCATGATCGTCTCGCTGCGCGCGACGTTGATCTGATACACGCTTCCGTTGAGTCGCCCCGACACGCCGAGCGCCTTGGCGATCGCGCCCGTGTCCAACTCCGCCGACGGTGCCGCGCCCGCTGACGCCGCGCCGATCGGCGTCGCGCTCTTGGCGAGGGCCGCATGGACCGTGGCGGCGATCTTCGCCGGATCGCCTTCGGTCATGATGTGCATGTAGGTGATGTGCGGCGATTCGTTGAGCAGATGATTGTGCACGGCGCTTTGCTCCACACCGCCGGCCTGAAGCGCCGCCATCACGGGCCCGACCTCATTGTCGAGCAACACGAGGTCGCCCATCGCCAGAGCCTTGCCTGCGCCGGTCGGCAGGAACGCGACCCAGCTGCCCAACGCGAACGCCGGCTTGAGCGTGACGTCTCCGACGTGGACGGTCAGATCGCTCCGCGGAAAGTTGAAGCGCATCACCTCGGCGGCTTGCGGAACTCCCTTTCGTCCGAACGCCGTTTCGGCGCCCGACCATCGATCGGGTTGTTGGGCGGCCGCCGGCTCCGCGACGACGGTGCCGGCCAGAGTCGCGGCGAGCGCGATGCGAATGCTCATTGGAATGCTCATGGCAACCTCGGGGCTGTCGGTATTCTCATTGGTTGTTCGCGGCGATCGAATCCAGCGCGTCGGCGAGCCGGTCTACTTCCTCCAGCGTCGTGTATAGATAGCACGACGCTCGAACGGCGCCACGCTGCCCGAATCGTTCGAGCAGCGGGAGGGCCGCCAGATCGCCGGCGCGTACCGCGATACCGCGTTCGTCGAGCGCGATGGCGACGGCCGGCGGAGTCATACCGTCGACCGTGAACGAGAAGACGCCGACTCGATCCGACGCGGCATCCGTGCCGAGAAGTCGCACGCCGCGAATCGCACGAACCCGATCGAGGAAATGGCGCGTGATCGACTGTTCGTGCGCCCAAGTCTGCGGGCGACCGAGCGCCGAGAGAAAATCAGCGGCCGCTGCCAGGCCGACGGCACCTGAAACGTTCGGAGTTCCCGCGCCGAACTTGAGGGCCGCGTCCGACAGAGCTGCCGAATCCACGCCGACGTCGTGCGCCATGTTGCTGCCCAGCTGGTAGGGCGGCATTGCTTCGAGCAGCGCGCGCCGGGCCCACAGCACCCCGACGCCCATTGGGCCGCACATCTTGTGGCTCGAGAAGGCCATGAAGTCGCAGTCGAGCTCGCGTACGCTGACCGCCAGGTGCGGAACGGATTGAGCGGCATCGAGGAGCAGTAGCGCGCCGGCGCGGTGCGCCGCGTCGGCGAGTGCCCGCACGGGATTGACGATGCCCAGCACGTTGGAGACGTGGCTCAGAGCCACGATGCGCACGCGAGGCGTGAGCTTGGCGGTGAAATCTTCGATGTCGACGCGGCCGTCGTCGGTCAATCCGAAATAGCGAACGACGGCGCCCGTCCGCCGAGCGAGGTGCTGCCATGGGAGCATGTTCGACGCGTGCTCGCCGATTCCGACGAGGATCTCGTCGCCTTGCCCGACGTTGCTGGATCCCCAAGCGGCGGCGACGAGATTGATGCGCTTCAGTCGTGCCGCGGGTGAAGGCGACCTCGAGCGGATCTGACGCGCCGATGAATCGGGCTACGGTTGCTCGCGCGTCGTCGTAGCGGCTGTTCGCGCGCTTGGCGAGAGCGTGGAGAGTCGCCGACGGGTTGGCGTTTTCGCCTTCATAGAACGCGACGATCGCGTCGATCACCTGGCGGGGCCGGTGCGACGTCGCGGCCGTGTCGAGGTAGACGACCTGACGTCCGTCGATGGTCTTGGCCAGAGCGGGGAAGTGGCTTCGCCAAGCTTCGACCTGTGTCGCTGGTGGATCGGTGAGGACTTGCATCGATCGCTCTCGATGATTCAATTGAATCAATGGAGCTTCTAACGTATCTCGGAGTCGATTCCGGCGCCACCGCACAACCCAGGCGGCCCTCGCGATGAACGACGCAGTCGACTGGCTCCTGTTCCTTCACCAGCTGCCGCCCAAACCGGACTACGTGCGAGTGAAGGTGCGCCGCCGCCTAAAGGGTCTGGGCGCCGCGTTGGTCAAGAACACCGTCTACGTCCTCCCCAACTCGGACGAAGCGCTCGAGGACTTTCAGTGGCTGCGCGAGGAAATCGTCGCCCAGGGCGGCACGGCGATCATCGCCGAGGCGTCGTTCGTCGAGGGGATATCGGATGAGGAGCTGCACGCAATGGTAGAAAGCGCTCGGGCGGACGCAGCCGACGTCCAACCCGCGGACTCACCCGCGGAAACGATCGAGCCTGGACGCACCTGGGTCACGCGGCAGGGCGTCTTCGTCGATCGCATGGCGAGCGCGTGGCTCATTCGGCGCTCGATCGATCCGCGGGCGCGCTTCAAGTTCGTGGCCGCCCGCGGCTACAAACCGCTTCCGACCGAAGCGCGCTTCGACATGGTCGGCGCGGAATACACGCACGTCGGCGAGGACTGCACCTTCCAGACGCTGCTGCGCCGATTCGCCCTGGATGACCCGGCGCTAGCGGCGATTGGCGAGGTCGTCCACGACATCGACTGCAAGGACGAGAAGTTCGCGCGCCCAGAGACCGCCGGCGTATTGGGCGTGCTGCGCGGCATCGCCGACAGCACGAAGGGCGACGACGAACGCCTCGAGCGCGGCTTCAGGGTCTTCGAGGATCTCTACCTGTTCTACTCGTCCAGACGAAGGAGGGAGGAAACATGAAATGGGTCACCCGCGAACGCCCGAAGATCGATCGCGTGGCTTGTCCGTGGCTCATCGCGCGGTTCATCGACAAGGAGCCCGAGTTCCTGTTCGTTCCGCCGGGGCAGGTTCGAAGCGTGGCCGCGGAGACGGGCGCAATCCCATACGACGTGGAAGGCGTCGAGCTCACGCATGACGGGCCGCTTTGCAGCTTCGACGCGTTGCTCGTGAAGTACGGCCTGGCGTCGGACCCGGCACTTCGGGACTTGGCGGTCATCGTGCGAGGGGCCGACACGGCGCGTCTCGATCTGTCCCCACAATGCGCCGGCCTGCTCGCGATCTCGCTCGGACTTTCTCGTCTATTCGCGGACGATCATGAGCAAATTCAGCACGGATTCGTCATGTACGACGCGCTCTTGGCGTGGTTGAGGGAAGCGCGCGGGGAGACGCATACGTGGAATCCGCAGCGTGCCACGGTTTCTTAGCGGGCCCGTTCATTGCGTCGGCATCCGGCGTGCATGAGGCTTCTAGTCTTGCGCCGAATGAGGGAAGGCAGTGCTCTCAAAATTCTCGATTGGCGGTGGTGACCAGGAGCGACAGACCGTTCGCCGATTTACGGACGCGAAGGGGCTGGAGTGGGTCGTCTACCCCGTCGTGAACCCGGCCGTCGCGGGGGGGAGCGAGGGTGGAATTCCGGGCACGTTCCTGTGCTTTGAGCGCGGAGTGGACCGCCGGCGGCTAGCGCCGATACCGGACGACTGGAAGGACTGCGGGTCCACGGAGCTCGGCGGGTATCTCGCAAGAGCGCGGGCCGTTCACAGATCGTTTGCCAGCCCGGACCAGTTTCGCGAGAGAAAGCGATAAACGGAAATCCGCGGCGATGCCGCGCGCGGTCAAGCCGAGCCACACCCGTCCCTCGAACACCAAAAAAACAAAAGCGCCGCGTTAGCTCGCGGCGCTCAGCAATTTCGATATCCGGTCTCGGATGGCTCGTCCATCGGCGCGCGTCATCGTCAGCGGTCCACCGCGGCGCGTTTGGCGGGCGGCGTCGGCTGCCGAGAGCAGCAGGGCCCGCAACTGGCGCCGACGCTTGTCGGCGCCCTGGACCCGAAATGTTGGCTCGCGTTCCTCGATTCGTTCCGACATACCTTCCTCGAAAGCAAATGGAATGCCGATCTTGAGTATCGGGGGACTCCAGTTTCGTCTTAACTTTCGTCCATGTCGTTACAGCCAGGGACGGCCGTTCAGGCTCCGGAGACCCTAGAGGGCTGGTACGCCCTGCATCAGGTCTTTACGCATGATGCGGGCGCGCACGTTTCACGTAGCGACGCCCGCAGCGAATCGACACAGTCGCTGCCGGCCGTCACGTCCGGCGCCGACGGATGGAGCGCATACGCGCGACTGATCGGCAGCAGGCACGACGTGCTCGCGGTGCACCTTCGCCCAACGCTCGACGAGATCGGCGACGTGGGCAGACAGACGCGATGTTGGGCCAACGACCAAGGTCTGTCGCTCGACTACAGCTTCGTGAGCGTCACCGAGGCCGGGCTCTATCACCTCACGGCGCAGCTCGCTCGCGAAGCCGCCCAGCGCGCGGCCGAGGGCGGAGCCGCGCCGATCGACCCCGCCGAGGCGGCGAAACAGCTGGCAGAGCGTGCGTCGCAGGAGCGTGCGAGCCCGCACGTCGCGAGGCGGCTGTACCCGGCCGTTCCACCGGACATGCCGTACGTCTGCTTCTACCCGATGACGAAGCGCCGCGAAGCGGGGCAGAACTGGTACACGCTCTCGCTCGACGAACGCAGCCGACTGATGCTGGCCCACGGCCAGACCGGAAGGCGCTACGCGGGACGCGTCCTCCAGATCATCACCGGCGCAATCGGCTTCGACGCGTGGGAGTGGGGGGTGACCCTTTTCGCCAAGGACCCGATCGACTTCAAGAAGCTCGTCACCGACATGCGGTTCGACGAGGTGAGCGCCAAGTACGCCGAGTTCGGCGAGTTCTTCGTCGGCAAGCTGACCCCTCCCAGCGAGCTGTTTCGCAGTTAGCCGTACCGGTCCACCGGTCCACCGGTCCACCGGTCCACCGGTCCACCGGTCCACCGGTCCACCCCGCAGAAACCATCCCGCCCATCGCCTCGTACGGACTTCCGTCACGCTACCAGAGGCCGGGCGACAATGTGGTCGGCGATCAAATGGCTGTTGCTGCGCATCGCGGCGATCCGCTGGGTCTTCAAGCTCGGCTGGCTCGGACTGCTGATCCCGATCGCGTTCGTGCTCAAGACGATCGGGCTGC
This sequence comes from uncultured Gemmatimonadaceae bacterium, assembly GCA_963757185.1. Taxonomy (GTDB): domain Bacteria; phylum Gemmatimonadota; class Gemmatimonadetes; order Gemmatimonadales; family Gemmatimonadaceae; genus JAQBQB01. The sequence continues at coordinate 371,964 of CAVWQI010000005.1, read as the reverse complement.
CGCTCCTGCTCATTCTGCTGGTGCTGGCGCTGCCCGTCCTGCTCATGTTCTTCGTGTTCGGGCTGCCGGTGTTTCTCGTCGTGATGGCCGGGGGCGCGTTCATGGGGCTCGTGAGCTTCGTGCTGACGCTCAGCTTCGCGGTGCTCAAGATCGCCCTTTTCGTCGTCCTCCCGATCTGGCTCGTCTTCGCCATCGCGCCGCGCATCGCTAGGTGGTTCAAGGGTGGAAACGGCGGGAGTGGTCCGAAGCCGAGTGAGCCGCCAAGCGCAGCGACACCGGAGAGCGGAAGCGACTTCGACCCCGCATAGTCACGCGGTCTACCGGTCCACCGGTCCACCGGTCCACCAGGCTTTTCAGGAGCTGTCACCATGTTCGGCCTCGTCCGCGCGCTGTTCTTCGGAGCCCTCGCGCTCGTCGTGCTGGTCCCGGTCGGGATTCTGCTCGCCGTGATCGGGCTGCCGGTGATCGCCGTGCTGGGTATCGTCGCGCTGCCGATCCTGCTCGTGCTCTTCCTCATCGGACTGCCGTTTCTCATTCTCTTCGCCGTCGTGCTGGGACTCCTCGGCGCGGTGTTCGGCGTCGTGATGGCGTTTCTCTCGCTTGGATTCGTCGTGCTGAAGGTGGCGTTGCTCGTGCTGATACCGATCCTGATCATCGGATGGATCGTGCGCCGCGTCATGGGCCCATCGGACCCTTACCGGCTTCGCGTTTGAGCAGTCTGAAGCACAAAGCTTCCTTAGCCTGACATAACAACTCGCGAAAGACGGCGATGCGGGCGCGTCGAGCCTGGCTCCGCGCTGCGCCGCCGTCACCGCGCGCGATTCCCGGTCTCCAACCTGCAATTGTAGCGGCCGAATGTCTTTCGATTCGGCTCTTCGGTTCGGTTCGGTCACCGATCGCGCGCATTTCCTTCGCGCGTCGATGCTTGCCGTCGTCGCAGGATCGGCTTGCCACACGCCGGGGACGCCTCGCATCGACGGCGTAGCCGGTGCGCCCGCGAACCCGGCGACGCCGTGGACGGTGCCCGCGGCGGCACGCACGCCGCCACCGCCGGCGGCGCCTCCCGTGGCTCCCGCCGCGACGGCCGCGCTCGCCGCCGACTCGGCGACGACCGCGGCGGTGCGCTTCTCCATGACCGACGTGGTCGACCTCGCGCTCAAGAACAATCCGACGACACGTGAGTCGTGGGCGAACGCGCAGGCGGCGGCGAACGAGTATGGGTCGGCGCGCGGCGCGCGCTATCCGACGCTCAACGGAAGCGTCAACCTCGCCGGCGCATCCACGGGATCGGCACTGGGCGGCGGTGGAAACGGGTCGAGCGTCGTGATCGATACGAGCGGCGGAAACACGCGCGGCGTCGGCTCGGTCGGCGGACTGACGCGCGCGCAGATCACCCCCGCGTTCTCGTTGTCGTACCTGGTGTTCGACATGGGCGGGCGCGCGGCGACGATCGAATCGGCCAAGCAGAACGCTGTCGCGCTCAACCTCGGCCACAACGCCGCGATCAACGACGTCGTGCTGCAGGTGGAGTCGGCGCTCTTCTCGTATCTCGCGACCGTCGCGCTACGCGACGCGGAGCTCACCGCGGTGAAAGAGGCGCAGGCCGACACGGCGAATGCCGAAGCGCGCCTCCGCGTCGGCGTGGGCACTCTACAAGACGTGTTGCAGGCGAGGACCGAGCTGGCGCAGGCGCGCCTGCAGCTGGTCACGCTGGAGGGGACGCTCCTGTCGTCGCGCGCCACGCTCGCGGCCGCCATGGGGCTCCCAGCCAACGCGCGCTTCGAGATTCCGTCGATCTCGACGTGCGACTCGGTAGCGAAAGTCGCCGCTTCCGTCGACACGCTCATCAACCGCGCGATCACGACGCGGCCGGACCTCGCGCAGGCGCGGGCCGCGGCGGCACAGCTCGCGGCTCAGATCCGTGTCGCGCGATCGGCGGGTTATCCGTCGCTGACGCTCACGAGCATCCAAAGCGTCACGCGATCCGTAGAGGGCGCGTCGTCGGCGAACGGTCTGAATGCGTCGTTCGTGCTGGGCCTGCAGATTCCGATCTTCAACGGATTCTCACGGCAGTACGACGTGCGGACGGCGCAGGCCCAATACCAGGCCGCGCTGGCGCGCGTCACCTCGACGCAGCAGCAGATCACCGTCCAGGTGTTCACGTCGTACACCGCGCTGCAGACGGCGGGGCAGCGGCTTTCCGCGTCGGCAGACCTCCTCACCGCCGCGGCGCAGTCCGCCGAAGTCGCCACGGGCCGCTATCGCGAGGGCGTGGGAACCATCGTCGACCTACTGCTGGCGCGATCCGCGCTCGACTCGGCGCGCGCCGAGGATATCCAGGCGCGCTGGGAGTGGCAAACAGCGCTCGCTCAGTTGGCGCACGACGTCGGTTCGCTCGACACTCACGGCCGTCCAAACATTCCGCTCGCGCCGGCGCCGAGGATCCGATGATCGCGCATCGACGACGAATCGCGCGCACTCTCGCGGTCGCGCTGGTGTTGGGGGTAGGCGCGTGCCGAGCAGGCCCGGCGGCCCGGCAGGCGTCGGCGATACCCGTGCGAGTCACACCGGCCAAGCGCATCGACGCGCCTGTCACCGTGTCGGCGAGCGGTGTCGTCGAGCCGATGCAAACCGTCGCGGTCACGCCGCAAGTCAGCGGCACGTTGCTCGACGTGCTGTTCAAGGAAGGCGACTTCGTGCAGAAAGGGCAGCGCATCTTCCGGATCGATACGCGCCCGCTGCAAGCGATCGTCGACCAGGCGCAGGCGACGCTGACCAAGGACATGGCGTCGGCGGCGGCTGCCGAACGCGACGACGTGCGCTACAAGTCGCTCGCCGACATCGGATACGTGAGCCGGTCGCAATCCGACCAGATGCACGCCGCGGCGCTGGCCGCCGCGGCAACGGTGCAAGCCGACCGCGCCTCGCTGCGCGCGGCCCAAGTGAACCTCGGCTTCACGTCGATCACCGCGCCGATCGCCGGGCGCACGGGAAGTCTGCTCGTGCGGCGTGGAAACAACGTGAGCCCCACGAGCGGTCCGCTCGTCGTGATAAATCAGATCAACCCGGTGCTCGTGCGATTTCCTGTACTGCAGCAGGACTTCGCGCCGATGCAAGCCGCGGTGTCGCGCCGTCCGCTCCCGGTGACGGCCGCCGCCACCGACAGCGCGCAGGACGTCGCGCACGGCACGCTTTCGTTCCTCGACAACAACGTCGATTCGCTCACCGGGACGGTGACCGGGAAGGCCAGCTTCACCAACTCCGATCGCCGGCTCTGGCCCGGCGAGCTGGTGTTTCTCACGGTTCAACTGCGGGTCGAACAGGGCGTGCTCGCCGTTCCGACGGAAGCGATACTCACTGGGCAGCAAGGCCCATACGTGTTCGTCGTCGACGCGAGCAACACCGCGCGCATGCGACAGGTGCTGCCGGGACTTCAGGTCAACGACCTCACGGTCGTTCAGAACGGCCTGATCGTCGGCGAACGCGTCGTGGTCGACGGACAGTCGCGTCTCGATCAAGGGACGCGCGTCGCGATCACCGGAATTGGAACCGACACCGGCACGGCGACGCTCGGTCGTCAGCTCGATTCGAGCGCACAGTCGCCGGAGTCCGTCGGCGGTGACGTTGCCGCGGCGCGTCCCGGCAACGTGAACCCGCCGCCCGCCAACGCTCGTGGAGGGGGAGGACGCGGCGGTGCGGGAGTCGGCGGCGGACCGGTGCCCGGAGCAGTGACGCCCGGCGGCGGAATGCCGGCGACGAGTCCGACACGTTCTTCGGCCCCTGCGTCAACGCCGAGCTCCGCCGCGCCGGCGAACGGCAACCAGACGCCGAGCGCCGCGTTGCCTAGCACCACGACGCCGGGAGCTCGTACTCCGACGCAACCGGGCGCGACTCTACCCAACGCGTCGCCTCCCGGAATGGCGCGACCGCCGGCGGCGAGGCCGCCGGCACCGACGTCGACCGGTCGTCCGCCGCCATGAACGTCTCCGAGCGATTCATTCGCCGGCCGGTGATGACGATCCTGCTGATGGTCGGGATCGTCGTGTTCGGCGTCTTCACGTATGGAAGTCTGCCGATCAGCGACCTGCCGACGGTCGACTATCCGACGATCAGCGTCAGCGCGAGCCTGCCCGGCGCGAGTCCGCAGACGATGGCCGCGGCGGTCGCCACGCCGCTCGAAAAACAGTTCTCGACCATCGCCGGCGTCGACAACATGACGTCGACGTCGAGCTTGGGATCGACGTCGATCACGCTGCAATTCTCGCTCGACCGCGACATCGACGCGGCCGCACAGGACGTTCAGGCGGCGATCGCCAAGACGCTGCGGCAACTGCCGCTCGGCATTCAGCCGCCGTCGTATCAGAAGGCGAACCCCGCGGCGTCGCCGATTCTCTTCTACGCGCTCACGTCGACCACGCTCTCGCTGCAACAGCTCGACGAGGTCGGCGAGACGCTGTTGTCGCAGCGCCTTTCGATGGTCGACGGCGTCGCGCAGGTGCAGGTGTTCGGATCCGCCAAGTACGCGGTGCGCATCCAGCTCGACCCGACAGCGCTGGCGTACAGGAAGATCGGCATCGACGAGGTGGCCGATGCGGTCAACTCGCAGAGTGTCAGCGAGCCGACTGGGGTGCTCTGGGGGCCGACGACCGCGTACACGATCCAGGCGACGGGCCAGCTGAGCAACGCCGCCCAATTCCGATCGATGACCGTCGTGTATCGGAACGGGGCGTCGGTTCAACTCGGCGCGTTGGGCCGAGTGCTCGACGACGTCGAGAACAACAGGAGCGCGAGCTGGTTCAACGGCGTCCGCGCGATCGTCCTCGCGGTGCAGCGGCAGCCCGGTACCAACACCGTCAAAGTGGCCAATGCCGTGCGCGCCGAGCTCGACTCGATGAAAACCCAGATTCCGAGCGGCGTACGCATCCAGACGCTCTTCGACCGGTCGGTCGGGATCGATCAGTCAGTGAGCGACGTGAAGCACACGCTCTTGCTGACGCTCGGGCTCGTCGTCGTCGTGATCTTCCTGTTTCTGCGCAACGCTTGGGCGACGCTGATTCCAAGCCTCGCGCTGCCGCTCTCGGTGGTCGGGACGTTCCCGGTCATGTACGTCCTCGGCTACAGCCTCGATACACTGTCGCTGATGGCGCTCACGCTGGCCGTCGGGTTCGTGGTCGACGACGCGATCGTCATGCTCGAGAACATCGTCCGGCACATGGAGATGGGCACGCCGCCGATGCAGGCGGCGATCGACGGCGCGGCCGAAGTCGGCTTCACGATCCTTTCGATGACGCTCTCGCTCACCGCCGTATTTATCCCGCTCCTTTTTCTGGGAGGCGTGGTGGGGCGGTTGTTCCGCGAGTTCTCAGTCGTCATCGCGACGGCCATTCTCGTGTCAGGCGTCGTCTCGCTGACGTTCACGCCGATGCTTGCCAGCCGTTTCCTGCGCGCGCAGAAGAGCGAGAAACACAACCGGTTCTACAACGCGATCGAGCGTGCGTGGGACTGGCTCCTCCGCCAGTACGCGTGGACGCTCGACTGGACGATGGGGCATCGTTTGCTGACGATGGGGTTCTCCTTGCTCGTGCTCGTCGGCACCGGGCTGCTGTTCAAGATTCTGCCGACCGGTTTCATCCCGGACGAGGACATCGGCCAGATCAACATCACGACCGAGGCGGCGCAGGGGACGTCGTACGGCGACATGGTGCGTCGCCAGCTGATGATCGCCGGGATCGTGCAGAACGACACCAACGTCGCGTCGTACATGTCCACCGTCAGCGCCGGCAACACGGGGCGGCTGACCGTGATCCTCAAGCCGCTCGGCCAGCGTCCTCCGATTCAAACGGTAGTGAACGAGCTGCGCGGGAAGCTGGCCCACGTGCCCGGGGTCACGGCGTATCCATCGATCCCGCCGGCGATTCAGATCGGCGGACGCCAGTCGAAGAGCCAGTACCAGTTCACGATGCAAGGTTCCGACGTCGTGTCGATGTATGCTGCGGCGCAGAAGCTCATCGACGCCGCGAAGCGCTCGCCGCTTCTCGCCGACGTGACGAGCGACATGCAGAACAACAACCCGCAGGTGAACATCACGATCGACCGCACACGCGCCGCCGCCTTCGGTGTGACGGCCGATCAAATAGAGAGCGCGCTCTACGACGCGTACGGCTCGCGGCAGGTGTCGACGATTCTGACGCCGAGCAACGAGTACCAGGTGATCCTCGAGCTCCTGCCGCAATACCAGCAGGATCTGCCGCAGCTGGCGCTGTTGTACGTGAAGGGAACCACCGGCACGCTGGTGCCGCTCAAGGCAGTTGCGACGCTGAGCAAGAGCTTGGGCCCGGTGACGATCAACCACTCAGGGCAGCTGCCATCTGTGACGCTCTCGTTCAACCTGGCGCCCGGCGCCTCGCTCGGTGCGGCCACGGCCGAGGTGCAGCGGCTCGCCAATCAGACGCTTCCGGCGGGGATCACGACGGCGTTCTCGGGAACGGCGCAGGTATTTCAGGCGACGGAAGCCGGCCTCGTCGTCCTCGTCGTCCTCGCGATCTTCGTGATCTACATGGTGCTCGGCGTGCTGTACGAGAGCTTCGTGCATCCGCTGACGATTCTCTCCGGTCTCCCGTTCGCCGCGTTCGGTGCATTGCTCGCGCTCTGGATCTTCAACATCGAGCTGTCGGTCTTCGCGTTCGTCGGCGTCATTCTATTGATAGGAATCGTGAAGAAGAACGCGATCATGATGGTGGACTTCGCGGTCGAGGCGGAGAAGGAAGGGAAGCCGGCCGAGCAGGCGATCGTCGACGCGGCGCACGTGAGGTTTCGGCCGATCATGATGACCACCGTGGCGGCGTTGGTCGGTACGTTGCCGGTTGCGCTGGCCTCGGGGATTGGGTCGGAGACGCGGCGGCCGCTCGGCATCGCGGTGGTAGGAGGGTTGGCGTTCTCGCAGCTGGTGACGTTGTACGTGACGCCGGTGGTGTACACGTATCTCGATCCGTTGAATCGGCGGTTGCAGAAGAAGTTGGCGCGGGAAGGAAAGGGGAAGGCGAGAGCGGACGAGCAGATGGAGTTGGGGGTCGTTAGTTGAGGCTGCGAAGGGGCCAAGGGCCGAGAAGAGGCGAAGGCCGTGAGCAAAGTTGACGCGCGCGGCGCAGTTCGCGACCGTTACTCTATGGACAATCTCTCGACAGTGCCGTCTCGCGTCGCTACTGCGCTGGTGCTCTTCTTGGGCGTCGTGTTGATGACGGCGCTCGCGTCCACCTACTTCGGCCACGCATCGAGCCCGTACGGCGTCTGCTACGGCTCGTCAGGTCGGCCGGTCCCCTGCGCGGTGGTCGCGCGCGCGCGAGTGACTCATCGCTCCTGAGAGGAAACCCGCCGCTGGTTTGTTGTTCGCGGGTAGGTCAGGCGCTATACTTTGCGGACCGTATTGACGGGACGTAGCGCAGTCCGGTAGCGCACCTGAATGGGGTTCAGTCGTCGGTTGAGAAGACGCGGCTATGCCTTGGCCGTCTGATTTGGCAGGGTAGAACGGACCTCCACTTTGTGCTGGATCTGCTCTTCGGAGAGGACCGGGGCGAAGTCTTCCATCTCACCGATCTGGCGGATTTCGAGCTCGTAGTCCTCGGCGCTGGCCGTTGGGGCAACGCTTGACCCACTCGATCGCCTCCTCGAGGGATTTGACCTGCAGGATCCAGAAGCCGGCGATGAGCTCTTTGGCCTCGGTGAAGGGTCCGTCGATGACCGTGCGCGATTTTCCGGAGAATCTGACCTTTGCGCCCTTGGAGCTGGGATGGAGACCGTCGAGGGCGAGCAGGACGCCGGCCTTTGAGAGCTCCTCGTTGTACTTGCCCATGTCGGCCAAGAACTGCGGATCGGGGAGGGCGCCGCTTTTCTCTGACTCTGGGGTTGCCTTGGCGATGACCATGAATCGCATTGCGAAATCTCCTTTTGGTTGCGCGATGGCTGCGGGCTGTTTTTCGGGGCTCGCGACTGGTGCTCAGATTGAGAGCGCAGTTGGATCGCTGTTGGCGGCTGTCGCACCGGCTCTCTGCTGATACGACGAACGGGGTGTAGCCGAATCGACATGAGAACGAAAGACTGTGACAACGTTGTTCGGGAGTCCGCAGTCGCTTCCTCGACGAACGACAGGCTCATCGCCTCGATGCCTGCGAGGGCATCAGCGACGGTTGCGAGGTGAACGGCTAAGCCATTGTCGGCTCGCCGGTTGTCGAGACGCTTTTGGTCGGCTATACTCCTCGGACTGTCCGCGATTGGAAATGCAGTAGCGGCGGGCGGGACGTAGCGCAGTCCGGTAGCGCACCTGAATGGGGTTCAGGGGGTCGCGGGTTCAAATCCCGCCGTCCCGATACGACTGCCAGACAAGGGAGTTAGCCTGTCTGGCCGTCAGTGTTTTCGGGAGCCTGTTGTTATGGTTTCTGTTATGGTTTCTGTTATGGTTTCTGTTATGGTTTCTGTTATGGTTCTCGCCGTCGAATCGGCCGCTTCAGGCAGCCGGTCGGCCTTCTGGAGCTTGCCCCCGCGGCGATGAACCTGTACGGCGACAATCCCGAGCTCGAGGTGGCGGCCGTATTCGCGGTAAACGAGAGCTTGGTCGAGGCCGAGATGCTCCGCCACGGTGTGGCCGTGCGTCGCTGACCGCGACGTCTTCGGCAGCCGGGCTATTTCGATGGCTTTCGCTTCTTCGCCTTCGCCTTGCTCTTCCGCTTGTTCTTGCCCTGGGGCTTTTTCGTTTTGCCTGGGGCACGAGGTCGGCATATACCGCGTCGACCCCGGACTGCCTGGCTGCGTCATGATCACGCGACCAATCTCCCCGTCTCCAATGTCCGGAGTCGCCACTCGGACGAGTTGGCCCTCATACCGGTAATGCTCGTACGATGAGCCGACGCGGCGGAGCGTGCCGCTAATCGTCAGCACGAGCAACCTGAGGGCGCGAGGCACACCGTCTGGTGGAATAGCGAATCGCCCGTCGGCCGTGTACTGGATATCGAATTTGAACGGCTGGTCTCCAAGCGCGAGCTTCTCGTGAAGGCCGTTGGCCTGAATATGCTCCTCTGTGTAGCGCTCGGCATCGGCGCCGTACAGGCGCAAAGCCGTCTTTTCAAAAGTTTCTACATCCTCGCCCTTCGCCCCTTGGATTAACCAGCCATTCGGGTCGCCTTTCTCGACCGGCGGGGTAACGCCATCGGCGTAGATGAGGGTCGCGTGATGCAGATTCCGCTCGACCACGTCGAACGTGATGTCGAGTTTGGCGATGGCCTCGGGCCAGTCCTCGTGCAACGCCTCTTCCAACGTCAGTGCGCGCACGCCGACGCGCTTGGCGGCACGCAGACCGCCTTTGGTAAAGCCCGATTTCGAGACGGCGATCGCGTCGCCAATGCCCATCGCATCAGCCCTTTCGCGCAGATCGTAGATCCAACTCTTGCCCTGCGGCCGCTTGTGATCGCGGGCCTCAATCGCGATACGGATTGGATGTCCCGAGATCGCGTGCTCGACGAGAATGTCCACCTCCACCGCGTCGCCGTCGGCGTCCCGCCGCATTGCGGACGGCGTGACCGTTGCCCCGGTCGGCGCGGCGGCGCGTTCCAGAAAGGTGATCAGCTCTTGAAACGGATTCGTTCGGGCTGGCATGACGTAGCTCCGCAGCCGATAAGCGCCGGGCCTACTTAGTTTTCGGGGAATGACCAACCATACAAAGCAGGTGCGAAACGCGGTCTTCTACCTGGCCGCCGTTGGCGTCGCCGCGGAAATGGGTATTGCCGAGTCGAAGATGCCAATCTTCGCCGTCGGTTCTAACATGCCGCCGGCCGAGCTCCCGCACCATGTGCCGGAGCGAGACTTTCCGACCACTCCGGCCGTCGCGCTAGCCGTCGTGACGAGCAGCGCGAACACGACGATGACGTCGGACGTGATCAAGACGTACGGCAACGGGGTGTTCAAGCTGAGGTAGCCGCGCATGAAGCCTCTGAAGTCGGCGTGGCCGCTCACATGGGACTCGATAGGCTCGCACAAATCGCCACCGCCCGGCGGAAATCGAATTCTCGCCATTCTGAACTACAGACGCTCGCCCGAGCGGGTACGCGAATTCGTCGAGGATCTCTACGTCACACTGGCGGGCGGCCTTTCGGATAAGGTCGCCATTGCGACAGACCGACAGGCGAATCTCTATCCGACGATGCTTGGCAACGTCGGCGGCGTGCGTGTCATCGATCAAATGCACTGCGGACACAACCCCTGGATTAACGCCCGACGCGTCCGCAACGTGCGGCTCGAAAGGGTCGACGGTGAAGAGCGCCTTGCGTGGGACGAGGTGCCCCCGCCTCAACTGCCGGATTTCCTCAAGCGGCCGTCGACCGACGCTTAGAAAGCTCCTCGCATCGGCCTGTTTATGATTTGTGTCGGGGCTAGAATTAGCCGCAGCTTCCGCAGGTGAGGGGAAGTCAGAGCGGCCGCCTAGCGGCCCCACCTCGACGCGCGCCATTCGGTTTCTACGGGGGCGATAGAAGATCGCTTGCTATGACATCCCAAGTACCGCTGCTCGATTCGGGTCGCACCGAGCACTGATACAGGAACGAGGCAAGACCGCCCGCGCCGGCTATAACGCGCCCCGAAATCGTGTAGGGGAATCGCTCGCCCTGTCCCCCGACGAGTACTTCTGGCGGCCGGGGAAATCGGGCCGAGGCCGGGTCAACCAATTTCTTCCGAACCGTTTCTTCGCAGGCTTCGGTCGGCGTGATTGTCCATCTGAGCGCGGCGACGTCGGCCGCGTGATGCCGCGCGACTGCCGACCGAGCTCCGACTGTCGCGAGGGCCACGAACAGAAGGCCGGCCGCAATCGCGGCTACGCGCCGTCCGGGGCGGCGCATCACTCTTCCGCACTTCGGGCAGGAGTCGGCCTCGTCCGACAGTGGGTTGCCGCAATCGGGACAGTCACTAAGCGCCATGCCGCAGCCTCTCGGTTACCTAGAAGACCTGAACCTGCGGCGAGTCCCGCCTCAAAGTCAAATACGCAAACTGGCGTCCTCCTCAATTCGTTTAGAACCCGCGAACTTAAGCTTCTATGCGGTCAGGCACCGCCTCCAACGGAGAACCGATATGGCACGGATCAGCGCGAAGCCTCAGCGGTTCGATCCCTACAAGACCTTCAGGTTCCGCGTTAGGTGGGAGGGTCGACTCGTGGCGGGCTTCGCCAGGGTCTCGAGCCTCGAGCGGGCCAACGAGGTGGTCAAGCATCGTGAGGGTGGCAATCCCTCGACCACGCGGAAATCTCCGGGTCGAACAAAGTTCGAGGCGATCACGCTCGAGCGCGGTGTTACGCACGACGCCAAGTTCGAGAAGTGGGCGAACTCCGGATCGGGGCTTCGCGCAGACGCGACGCTCAAGGATTTCCAGAAGGACATCATCCTGGAGCAGTACAACGAGGCGGGGCAGTTGACGAGTGCCTACAGGGTGTTCCGCTGCTGGGTATCGGAGTTCCACGCGATCCCCGACCTCGATGCGAATGCGAACGCCGTCGCTATCGAACACCTCAAGCTTGAGAACGAGGGATGGGAGGGCGACTACCAGGCGCCGTCGAGCTAGCGACGCCAGTCGGTGTCAGGCTCGAATCGGGGCTAGTTGACCGTCGGCGCGCGAGCCTCCTAGCGTGGGGCTATGGAGCCGTGGCCATATACGGACGCTTTAGGGCGGGCCTGGCACGTCTACGATTTTCGATCCGTGGAGCGCCGACGTCGCGAAGTTCCGATCGGCGATTGGCGGAGCGAGGCACGCGCGTTCGTTCCGGTGAAGCGCGATGGCCCGGTGCTGGTCCATTCGCTCGGTCCCGTGGCGTATCGCTATGATCTGCGGGCGAAGTTCCTCGCGGATCAGCTCAGATTCGCCAAGCTGATCTACGGGAGCGCGGGGGATTGAATGGGTGCGGCGTGATACAACCGACTCCGGACTAAGAGTTGCCGGATCGGCGTCTCCGCCGCGTTCGCGCTATGTTCTGCTCGATAAGCGTCCTTTGCCCAGAGGATCGTTATGGAGCCGGGTTCCCAGAAGGTGTCGGTCATCGACGTAAACATGCCGTTCGGAAGCATGGTGGTGTTCATTTTCAAATGGACGATCGCTTCAATCCCGTCGATGATCATCGTGTTCTGCGTCGGCGCGGCGGTCTATGCACTCCTCGACTGCCTGGTGGCGGGACTGGTCCGCCCCTAGCCAGGGGACGCAATTGGCAACTTTGATAGCCGCCGCTCCGTTCGAGGGTTTTTTCTAGCCTCCCCGGATCACCGACACGGCTCGATTTGGAGCGCTCGGGTAGTGTCTCAGTTTGAATTTCTGAGCGCAGTCCGTCGGGCGAGTCGCGCGATTAAGCAGGAACGTACGTCAACCGAATCAAGTCATCGGCGATTAAATCGCTGGCCACCAGGTGGAGCGGCGGCCGGGGGCCGGCGAAGAATGGCTGTGCCACCGCCAAGCACGACGGGGCGGAGGTAGAGTCGATACTCATCGATAAGACCGGCCTCGGTCAGGCTTTGCGCCAGGACTGGTCCGCCAACGTGAATCTCGCCAGCCAGCTCAGCCTTCAGCCTGCGTATCACCTTCTCGAAGTCATCCGCGACAAGCGTGGCGTTGGGGCCAACTGACTTGAGGGAACGCGACACGACCCACTTCGGCTGGCTCCGCCACGCCACCGCGAATTCGCGATCCTCCGCGTCCCAATCGGGAAGATCTTCGTCCCAATAACGCATGATCTCGTACATGCGGCGACCGTAGATGAGGCCCGTCAGGCCACGCACCAGCTCGATGAAGTGACGGAAGGCCGCGGGCGCAGGCGGCCCAAGCTTCATGTGGTCGACGTAGCCATCGAGGGACTGGTTCAATCCGTAGACAAGTTTTGCCATGCTGCAAATCTCCCTCCCACGTTCTTCAGAATAGCTTGAGCCGACGTCGCGCGGAAGTGAGGTTGAACACTATCTGCGCGCCGCATTGTCGGTGTGACCAATAACCAGAGGTCCGCTTCCCAATCCCGAGATTCAAACTGAGACACCACGCTCCTCGCGTAATGGGCCAGTCCGACGACCCGGCACATATTTCTTCATTTTAGAGAGAACTTCCACGAGGCACACAGGGTGGCCGACAACCCGTCGCCGCAGGATCCGAAGACATACCGGGCCACAGTCCTTGGCCTGCTGTCCGGCCACTGGGGCATCCGCTCTTTGGCCTCGCCGCTGTCGGAGCCGAGACGGGCGCCAGCCTGCTCGAGCCGTGGCCGATCAAGATCGTGCTCGATACGGTGCTTCGCGCCAAGCCGCTGCCGCAATGGCTGGAGCGCGTGGTCGCGTCGATGCTCGGGACGAATGTCTTGGGCGTTCTCGAATTCGCCGTGGGCATGGTGCTGCTCATCGCGATCGTCGGGGGCGTGGGCAGTTACGTCGAAAAACAATGCGTCACGACCCTGGGCCAGCGGGTGACGCACGAGCTTCGATCCCGGATCTACACCCATGCCCAACGCCTATCGATGTCGTTCCACGACAAGAAGCGTACGGGTGACATCATCAGCACGGCGACGGCCGATGTCGACGCGATACAGAGCGCGATCACCTCGGGCGTCCTCGACACGCTGTACTACACGCTGCTGTTGATCGGCATGGCCGGCCTCATGGCCTATTTGGACTGGCGCTTCACGCTCATCGCGCTGGCGGTCCTCCCGGCACTCAGCGTCGTCGTCTACTCGCTCACGCGCCGGATCAAGCGCACCTCGCTCGACGTGCGCGGCCGGGAAGCGGACCTCATGTCGACGATGCACGAGGTGCTGTCGTCGATGCGGCTCGTGAAAGCGTTCGGACGGGAAGATCACGAACGCGGCCGCTTCGAGTACCAGAGCGAGCAGATCGTCGCGGCCACGCTCCGGGCGCGCGACGTCAAAGCGAAGCTGGCGCCGGCCGTCGAGATCATCGTCGCCGTGGGGAGCGGGGCGGTGCTCTGGTTCGGCGCGCGTCACGTCCTCGATGGGCGGCTGACCGCCGGTGCACTCGTCGTCTTCTTGCTGTACCTGAGCAAGATGTACAAGCCGATTCGCGAATTGTCGAAGATGACCGACACGTACTCGCGCGCGCTGGTGGCGTTCGAACGGATCAACGGCTTCCTCGCCGTCGACCTCGAGGTGCGTGACCGACCCGGAGCGAAACGCGCGCCTCGCTTCCGCGGTGCCATCGAGCTCGATCACGTGACGTTCGGATACGGGCCCCCTTCCGACCGACCCAACCTCGTCGACGTGAGTCTGACGATTCCAGCCGGCTCCGTCGCCGGGTTGGTCGGACCGACCCGCGCCGGGAAGACGACGCTCATCAATCTCATCGCACGCTTCTACGACCCGCGTTCGGGGCGTGTGCTGATCGACGGCGAGGATGTGCAGTCGTTCTATCAGGAATCCCTCCGCGAACGCATGAGCTTCGTGTTGCAGGACACGCTGCTCTTCCGCGGACCGGTGTGGCAGAACATCGCGTACGGAAGGCCAGAGGCGAAACGCAACGAGATCGCCCGAGCCGCCGAGTTGGCGAACGCGGATGGGTTCATTCGTGAGCTTCCCGACGGCTACAACACGATGGTCGGCGAACGCGGCGTGACGTTGTCCGGCGGCCAGCAGCAGCGAATCGCCATCGCGCGGGCCCTCATTCGCGACGCCCCGATTCTGATTCTCGACGAACCCACGACGGGATTGGATGCGGCGTCGGAGGCGCTGGTCCTCGATGCGCTGCGCCAGCTGATGCGCGGGAAGACGACGATCATGATCGCGCACAGCCTCACGACGGTGCAGCAGGCGGACCAGATCTTCGTGGTCGATCACGGCCGCGTGTGTGAGCGCGGCACGCATGCGACCCTGCTCGCGGCGAGCGGAGTGTACGCTCGACTGCACGACCGCCAATTCAATCGGAGCGTCTCGCCGGCGAGTCTTCAGCCGAGCGGCTAGCGCGCCCTGCGGCGGCCACCGGCCTCCGGCGAGCGGATGATCGCCGGATTCGCCGGGGACGAATCGAGCGAAATGGCGGATGAGGCGTTTTTCCCGAAACGGGCGCCACTACCGCGGTCGTGACCCGGACCTTCAAGTTCCTTAAATCGGGTCGTTTGCCGATGCGAACGAGTGGGCACTCTCACGCCGAGGTCTCGATTGCTAACGATGTCACGCGATGTCTCTCGATTGATTGGCGCGGCAGCGCTGCTGACCGCGTGCGTACATCAGGCACTCGGTCCCGTGCAGTCCATGGGGTCAGCGCTCGCGGACGCCCCAGCCGTCGCCGACGGGCTGCGCGACCTGCGCGCGGCGACCGCACCGTTACAAGACCCTCGACGCGGCGGTCGCGGCGGGATACCCCCGCACGGTCGCCGACTGCATCGTCGACGAACACCACGGGGCGATGGGCTACCATCATCTAAATCGCGCGTACGTCGACGGGGCGTTGGATCTGACGAAACCCGAATTCCTGCTCTACGAACGGATGCCGGACAGCAGCTACAGGTTGAACGGCGTGGAGTTCATCGTCCCGTATCGCTTTTGGTCACGCGATTCGACGCCTCCGGTCCTCATGGGGCAGAAGCTGCACCATGAGAACAATTTCAACTATTGGTATTTCTATGTGTGGGCGTGGACGGACAACAAAGACGGACTGTTCGCGAACATGAATCCGGACGTGCGGTGTCCAGGCGGCGGGAAGGCGTACGTCGCCACACCGGACTCGCTTTCCTAAAGAGAGACGCCACGGCGATTGACCGCCGTGGCGTCTTTTGCATTCGATCCCCTTCTTAGTCGGAGCGGTCGCCGGGCGTCACGGCCTCGAGCAGCTCGATGGCTTTCTCATCCTGGAGTAGCTCGATCAGGCAGCACGTCAGCGCGCGCAGCGCGTCCGGCGACTCCAAGACCAGCCTCAGTCGCGTTTTAGCGCCCGCAGGCTCTCCCATCTTGCGGAACGCGTGACCGTTGGCCGCGAGGCGCAAGACGGTCAGTCCGCCATCGTGGAGATGCTCGAGTTGGCGACGACGGTCCCAACCGTCGTGCGGTCAGGATTGTACGCGATGTCCTGAGCCTCCACAGCCAAATAGCCCATCGACTCCGCTCGTGGCGCTACCGGCGGGGCATCCGCTGCGACCGACGTCTGCATGGTGAGCCTCGTTGCTGGGGGGGAACGACAGCTGGGAGCTTCGCGGAAAGTGGGCCCATCGGCGAGTAGTGTCAATAATGTCATGACATCATTGACACTATTGAGACACGAACCATAGATTCGTCCGTGCATGCGCATCCGACTCCCCGAAGTGCTCACGGAGCACAAGGTCACGGCCTACGAGGTCGCGAAACGCTCCGACGGCAGAGTCATTCCGTCGACGCTATACCGGCTCGTTCGGCAGAGAGGGCGCGTGCGCATGTTTGACGGCGCTCTGCTCGAGACGCTCTGCGAAGTCCTGGACGTCGAGCCAGGCGCCCTTCTCGAACGTGGCGGGCGGAGGGCCCGACACACGAAGCTGAAGGCTGACACAAGTTTGAGGTAAGTCTGAGCCGTCGCTGAACGCGCGTTGAGGACGGGCGCCGAGATTCCCAGCCCATGACACGTTTCCATCGGCAACGGTCGCTCGCCGCCGCGGCTGCCACACTCGTCTTCATTCTATTGGGAACGGCGTGCGGTGATGCACCGACTGCGACTGTGCCCCACACCGGCGGCATCCGAGCATTCGTTGACATCACGGGCGGGGAGCCGAGCGATTCCACTTTTGCGCTCACCGTGGACTCTTCGACGAACACGTTCGCTTTTGCGGCCGGCTCACCCTTGATCGCCGGGCTGAGCCCGGGTCCGCACACGCTTACGCTGAAAGTCACCGCCCAGAACTGCACCGTGACCGGATTGGACCGGATGTCAATCACCGTTCTCCCGGGGGTTACCGCTGACGTCACGTTCGACGTCGAGTGCAAGACGACGGGCATCGAGATCACGACCTACACGACCGGTTTCGACAGCCCATCGAGCTACGCGGTGCTGGTGAACAGCGACTCGGGGGCGCCGCGCCCGGCCGAGCCGAATGGAGTGCTCCTCGTGAGCCGCCTGAAACCGGGTTCCAGCACCGTGACCTTGACAGGGTCAGCGACAACTGCCACGTCGTCGGGGACAATCCAATCGCGGTCGACGTGGTCAACCGGGCGGTGACGCCGGTCGTGTTCGACGTCCGCTGCGTCGTGATCGAGCGGCCGGAGAAGATTGCCTACGAGGCGCAGGACACGACGACGTCGGCAATCACGATCCGTCTGGTGAATCCGGATGGCTCCGGCGAAGTGGATCTGGGCAAAGGGAGCGCGCCGTCTTGGTCGCCCGACGGGAACAAGCTCGTATTCGTATTCTCGGCGCCGCCGGTCTGTACCCCGGACGATGGCTGCTTCAGCGCCATCAATCTCGCGGTAATGAACGCGGACGGGGGCAACGTCCAAGCCCTCCCAGTCGGATTCGCTCCGGCATGGGCGCCGAGCGGCGACGTGATTGCGTTTGTCGGCGGGTCGCAGCTTTATCTGACTCGCCTCGACGGGTCAGCGCCGGTGAAGTTGCCCATTCAGGGGGTCGACGGGGAAATCATCCTGCGTGGTCACCTGACGGTCTGCGGATCGCCTTCGAGTGTTTCTTTAGGCCGGCGAGCAACGACATCTGCATCGTCAACAAGGACGGCACGGGCTTGGCGCGCTTGCGGATTACCGATTCGCCCGGCCAGGCTGCCTTTTGGCCCGCGTGGAGCCCTGACGGCCGCAGCATTGCCTTCAACGTGACCTTCGGCATTCCCTTCACCCCGACCGCGACGCAAGAAATCGCTGTAATGGTCTCCGACGGCAGTGCCCTCAAGCTTCTCGCACTTGGAACTCAACCCGCTCGGTCGCGCGACGGCGCGAAGCTGGTCTTCGTGGGTGACAACGGCTTGTTCGAGATCGACGCCGACGGGTCGAATCTCAAGCGACTAACGACCGGTCATCACACTGCGCCTGCCTGGCGCCCGTAGCGCGCGCGGCGCGTTGTTCGCCGTGAGCAGCTGCAAGGGGCGTCAGAAGTGAAAGCGCACCGCGCTGACCGCGAACGAAGCACCTTGGAAATTGGCGGATCGCGCTGGGCGCCTTGCTACTGGTGTTAGCCGGCTGCAGCGATCCCGCCGCACCGCGGTCGTCACCACCTGCGGTTGTTCCGCCTCCGCCACCACCTCCGGCGCCGCTGCCCCTCGCGGGCAATCCGGCAATCTACGTCGCCTCGGCCGACGGCTCCGCGGCCGTGGCGATCACGCACGGCTGGGCGCCCGTCTGGTCGCCTGACGGCAAGCGCATGGCGTTCTATCGTGACGACGGGTGGACCTACGTATTCGATATCGATTCAGCCGTCGTGCGCCCTCTCGCCCAGGGTGTCATGCCCGCGTGGTCGCCCGACGGGGCGGCGGATCGTGGTCGGCCGCGGAGGAGGTATCCTCTACGTCATCGACGTGGCAAGCGGCAGTGAGGTCGACCTCGGCGAACGGCCAATATCCAGCGTGGTCGCCGGACGGGACTCGCATCGCGTTCAACGACAATCGTGGCATCAGCGTGATCAATGCCGACGGCACTGACTACCACACGATCATCCGTCTCGAACCCGACGCAGCGAAATACCCGGGGATTTTGTTCTGGGCCGATCTCCAGCCGGTGTGGTCGCCCTCTGTCAATTTCCAGCAAGTAGCCTTCACACTCCAGGATCTGGACGGTGGAGTGCCACTCGGCGCGTACGTCGTGAACACGGACGGCTCCAACGTTCGGGCATTGTCGGGACGCGCCCTCCGCCACCCCCTCGTGGTCGCCGGACGGCTCGCGGCTCGCGTTCGTGACCTGGAGCTCGACATCGGCCGGCGTTGTCGTGCGATCTCAACGCGGCGAGCAGGACGTGCTCATCCGCCTCCCGGACGGCTACGGTAATCCGTGGAACTCCCCCTGGTTGCCCGACGGGACCGGCATCGCGTTCGAGGCGCAGAGGCCAGGTGCCGGATCGACCGACATCTGGGTCGCACCGGCCGGCGGCGGAGACCCGCGCATCTTCATCTCCGATGCTGCCAGCATCTCATGGTCTCCGGACTGACAGCGGATCGCGTTCATCCGGCCGAGCGAGCGCTGACGGGGCAATCGGCGTCAGAAGTGAACGCGCACCGCCAACTGCACCTGGAAACCCGAGTCGTTGGCGTCAGTCGTCCACGCCTCTCTCGGGTCGGGATCGAAGCGGGAGATTGGCTGACCACTCTGCGGCGGCCCGCCCGTTTGCAGGTAGTGCTCGAGCAGTCCGGGTGCCGTCTGGCGGGCCGGATCGGCGAACACTTCGCGGCGCAGACCCCATCCGGGGTCGATCAGGTTGAGGACGTTGAACACATCCAATTGGAGATCGATCATCCGCGGCGCTCCCGTCAGCTGCTGTCGCAGCGACGCAATCGTCGTGCTGGACCACGGCTCTCGGCAGCTATTGCGGGCCATGATCTGCCCGCGTTGACTTCGCAAGCAGGGTGTGCGCGCGATGAAGTCCTCGAACGCGTGTCGCTGCGTGTTCTCGCGTCCCTGCCTGCGCGGCCGCAGAGTTATCGGCACCCGGTAAGTCGCCTAAGTCGCCGCTGAACTTGATCTCCGTCGCGTCCAACGCGTTCCGAGGGATGTAGATCGGATCGTTCGTGTTGGAGCCGTCGGCGTTCAGGTCTCCACGCCCAACGGCGCCATACGCCGTGTATGTGAACGGTCGACCTGATTCGCCCACGAAATACAACGACAGCTCGGTGCGCGCTCCACGCCACGGCGCCTCGAAATTGCCGACGACGATCACTCGATGCCTCATGTCGTCAGACGACGTGGTCGCCGTCAGATCGTCGTCGCGACCGGACAGGACGCGTGCACTCGACCACAGGATAGTACCCGGCAAGGTTATTCGCGTCGGCGTTTGCGCGTCCCAGGCGCGCGAGTACGTGTACGACGCGGAGCCGCTCACGCCCGCGCGCCGGGCGCTTTCGAGCTTCGTCGTCACCTGGTACGAATGGCCGCCCGAGACATTGACGAGATCGATCACTTCTCTGAAACCTGATCTCCGCGCGGCCTTCACCTGGCCGCTCGTCTGGATCGTGTCGTACAGGACACGTCCATATGAGTCGCGTCCCAGCGGCGCGTGCAGGTTCAGGTTTTGAAATGCAAAGTCCGAGAGTCCTCGGCTCACGAGCCCTTCGGCTGCTCCACGGACGTCTCCCGGCAGTCGTCGCTCGTAGGAGAGCGACCCGCGCGCGATGCGTTCCATCCGCAGGTTGCGGTCGAGCAGATCGACATCGCTCTGCAGATTTGGCGTGCCGCTCGCGCCACCGCCGCACATCGTGGGCGGCGGCCTGGGCGTGAACGCCGGGGGCAACTGCGCGGCACTTCCGCCGCTCGTGCAGGTGAGCGTCCCGTTGCCTACACCGTACCGCAGCAGCGCCGGCTCTGCCCATGCGAGCGGATAGCGCCCGGTGAAGATGCCGACTCCGCCGCGCAGACGCTGATCGCCGCCGCTCGACGGGTCCAATACGAAGCCTACGCGAGGCGAAAATTCGACGCGGCGGCGGGGCATTTCATTGGTGCGACGGCCGAAGATCGAGTCGACGACCGGGTTGTACGGAGCATGCCCATCGAGCGCGAGCACGTCCCCGCGTATTCCCGCGGTGACGGACAGCCGATCGCTGGCCCGCCAGTGATCCTGCACATACCCGCCATACTGCGCGCCGACTAGCGCCGCGTTCCCGGTACCGAAATCGACGGCGACGTCGTATTGCGCGGCCCGGCCGGCGGCGAAGTCGTCGAGACTCGCGAAGCTCCACGTTCCATCCGAGATGGCGCCGATACCGCGGCGGTAACGGAACCGCTCGGCTTGCGTCCCGAACGACAGCACATGGCTCGCGCCGAAGGGCAGCGTCATTTCGTCCTTCAGGGTGACGTCCGTGCTGCGGAACTCACCGGCTTGTGCCAGGTCCGGCGTCCCGGAGTTCAGGATGACCGGGCTGCCCGTTGCCGACAAGACGGAAACACGCACGATCGGCTGCTGCAGCGCGTTGACGACGCTCGAGAACTCGGAACGTCTGGACACGAGAAGCTCGTTGTGGCCACCGCCGGCGCGCGGGAGCGCCGTGTGCAGTTCCACGGCCGTCATGTGGGCCTGCGCGACCGTGGTCGAGAGAGTGCTCGTCAGCGAGAACGTATCGGTCCGGGCCCGCGAAGAACGCCACCGGGTGTTCGCTGCCGTAGTTGTCCCAGGCGACGACACGACTCGCCCACGCTGGCAGCGCGAGATCGAGCCGGGTGAAGAGGTTCGCAAGCGGCGTGCGGTTCTCGACGGCACCTGGTGAGCCCGCCGTGAGGCCGTAACTCCGCATGATCGCGTCGAATCTTCCGAGATCGGCGACGCTGACAGGAACAGGTCGCTCGGCGCCAGACGGTTGTCCGACGTACGGTCCGGGCGCCGGATACGTGTAGTGCTGCAACTCCGGCGCGATGAAAAACTGCAATCGATCTTTCACGATCGGCCCGCTGAGCGGAGGCGCCGGATTGCAACCGCTCGAACGAGGGGCTCGAATCACCATTCACGCGTCGCGCAAAGCGGTCGTCTCGCGGCCAAACGCGAACGCCGACCCGTGAAACGTGTTTGTCCCGGCCTTCGTCACGGGTTGACGAGAGCGCCCGCGAAGTCGCCGTAGCGAACATCATAGGGCGACACCAATACTTGTATACTCCTGCACCGCGGCGAGCGGGATGGAGCGTGTCCCACCGAATGCCGACGACACGCCGCCTGCCAGCGTCCGCTCGGAGGCGCCGTTGATGAAGAAATTATTGGAGCGGAGCCCGGCGCCAGCGGCGGAGAACCCCGGCGACTGTAACGAGATTCTCGTCGAAATCTCCGGCACAAGGCGCATGAAGTCGTAGAGATCGCGATTCAGCGCGGGCATCCGGTCGAGCAAAGTAGCCGAGATCGTGGCGACGCCGGCATCGCGTGAGCCGAGCGCCTCGGAGTCGGCCGCCGGTTTGATGCGTATCGTGTCGAGTCTTGTGGCGACCGGCTCGAGCGCGACGTCGAGCTCGAGCAGCGCGCCCAGCTGCACGTACACTCCCTCGACCCGTTTAGGGCGAAGGCCGAGCGCGCGGACGGTCACGGTGTACGGGCCTCCAGGCTCGAGGCCCGGCACGAGAAACTGGCCAGCGGACGTACGGACCTCTACGAAGAAGCCCGTCGCCTCGTGGCGTACGGATACTTGCGCGTCGATCGTCTGCCCTTGGCTGCCGCGAACAGTTCCGTGGATCCCCGCCGTCGTCACACCTTGTGCCCGGGCGGCGACCATCGGCGCCAGCGACATCGCCGCGATCATCGCGGCCCGAACCGCCCGTTGCGCAACGAAGCGAGCGGCGCCCATGGCAGCGATGATGTCCTAGCGCACGCGAAGTGAAAGTCGCTTGCGCACCTTGTCGAAGCAGGGTTGGCGACGAACATCGTCGAACAAAGGGCCTATGACGATGTCGTGGGCATCGCCCGGCCCAGGGATGAACGAATGATCGTCGACGGAACGCTCGAACCAGTCGCAAGCCTGCTCGCGGTCACCGAGGCCGGCGGAGACGACCGCGATCCAGAAGGCGCCGACCTCGCCGCGCCGCCAGCGCTCGATCAGAGTTGTTTGAACGCCCTGCGCTTGCTCGCGTTGGCCGGAGCGGCCGAGCATGAAGCCGAACAAGGCGAGCGCCGGCGCTTCTCCACGTTCGGCGCGCGGGCGCAACACGGCGATCGCCTCCGACCACCGTCGTTCGCGGCCGTAGCACTCTGCGGCCATCGGCACGACGCGTTGGAGAGGCGTCTGAAGGCCAGACAGCTTGTCGAGCTCCGCAAGCGCCTCGTCACAGCGGTCGTTGCCCCTGAGTGCGCGCGCAAGTTCCGCATGCGCCTCCGGCGCCAAAGGGTCGAGCTCCACACCGCGCTCGGCCTGTGCCAGGGCATCCGCGGGCCGCCCCACCCAAAGAAGCAGCGACACGAGTCTCTCGTGCGGCGCGGCGGCGCCCGGATCGAGCGCGATCGCGCGCATCAATTCCTCCTCGCCCGATTGGAGATCGCCATTGCTCAGCCGAAACGAGCCGAGCGTCTCGTGCGCTTCGGCGAGCGAGTCGTCCAGTGTGATTGCCCTCTGAACCGCGTCCTCGGCGAGCGCAAAGTATCGGTTACGATCGGCGGCAAGGGTCATCTTAAGGCCCGTTAGACGGTACATGCGCCCCAACCCGGCCCAGGCCGCGGCGTAGGTCGAATCCAGCGCGAGGGCTTGCCGGAACAGCTCCATCCCGGTGCGCAGACCGCTGTCGGTGCGGATGAGGATGCGATCGCTGCCATGGCGATAGAGTTCGTACGCGGCAAGGTTCTTCATCGGCTCCCGGCGCAGCGGTGAACCCGAGGCGGATCGCAGGCGTAGGCCCAGCTCGCGCACAATCGCTCCACCGATGTCGTCCTCGACCGCGAACACATCCCTGAATTCTCGATCGTACGTCTCGGACGGACCAGCGCGTCGATTCGTCGCGCCCATCGAGGAGTCGTACCTGAACGCGCAGTCGTGATCCACTCTTTTGAAAATCACCTTCGAGGACGTAGGCGACGCCCAGAGTGTCTGCGATCTGGCGCACGTCCATGTGTCGATTCTGGAGGGCGAATACCGAGGTGCTCGCGATGACGCGCAGACCCGTGATCTGCGACAGCCGCGTGATGAGCTCATCGGTCATGCCGTCGGCTAGCGTGGCGTCGCGGGGATCGGGGCTGTGATTGGCGAGCGGCAGTACGGCAATCGACGGAGCTGTCGTAGACGGATAGGCCAGAACCGGCCTCGATCCGGCGGCCCGCGGTCGCCGTTGCACCGCTACGCCAACAAGCGCTTCCACCAGAACCACGGCGACGCCATTCTTCATGAACAGCACAAGCGGAGCAACAGCAGGCCCAGATCGCTGCAGCTCGGCTACGGATCTGGCATCCTCATCGCTCGGTTTCAGCGTCTCGGCGGCGCGCGCCACGGCATCGACCCCTCGGCGACGGGCCCGACCACCGTCGGCGACTCGGACGCCACGAACAACGACGGATTCCGGTCTTCGTCTCGGCCGGCCCTTCGGCGACCAACTCGCTGACCACCGAGCAGACACTGGCCCCGAGCTCACGCGCGCAGCCGATCGCTAGGTGGCGAGGGGCGGACCGGGGCGCCGCCGCATGATCCCCGGCGTTGATCGGCGCGCGGATCAAGGCGATTGCATGCTCACTGCTCACCGAATTGATAAATATCAGCTTGTGCAGACAACGGTGCCGATCCGCGATCGAATCGTCAGCATAGGCTCAGAATTCTTGGCGAGGCGCTTCGAGGGCGTCAATGGGAGCGCGCTCGGCGCGGCGCCGCTCAGGCGTCCATCCAGTTTCTCGAATGCCGAAACGCCGCTCGATCAGAATTCCGTCCAGGAACGGCCCTCGGTAGAGCGCGATCACGCTTTCCAGGTCACGACGCGCCAGCGCGTCCGAGAAATTAGCCGACGTCGGCTGCTCGATCTCAGCGCAGCGTTCAAGTGAACCAGATGGCCGCCCGTGAAAAGATCGTCATTGCAGCAATCAGCACAGCGCATACAGCGATTCCTCGAATGGATGCCTTGCGCGCCGGGCCTGTCCGACTTCGAGCAGAAAGAAACCCTGAAGCCAGATCACGGCTTCGGCACCCTCGCCCGATGCGGCAAGAACACCGCCAGCAGCACCAAGCCAGCGACGGTGGATACGGCCCATCATCAGCGAGAAGGGTTTCATTCCTTCGCATCAACCAGTGGGGGCGACTTGCAAAACTGAGAGGCCAGAATCGTCGAGTATGACGGATTCCGCACACGCCGAAGATGATCGTCACCCGGCGAAGCTGCGGTCATTTCGTTCCATGGGGCAGCAAGACCGCCGCGTGACTGGCCCGAACAGCGCAGGAGCGCGTTCTGCGATCAATTCTGAACTCTGCATTCCATCGTGTGATCGAGCGAAGCCGGCGGACCGGACTGATCGAGAAATCTGATCGGTGTCAGAGGGCCGGGATCAGTTGCCGGCGCGTGACGTCGGGCGACGGGAGACAGGAAGGCGCAGTCAGGTGATTCTTCGTTTGTGGTGGACCGCGCTCGGCCTTACGGCGCGCGATTCGCATATGTTTCTCATGACGCATCGCTGTGGAACCCGTCGGCCCCCTCGACCGTCACCATGAGCGCGATTCAGCGACCAGCCAGGACGCGGTCGCGGGCCAGGCAATTCGCCGGCACCTTATCGTGCGTTCGAGATGCCGGAGGACAACCGTCGCCGGCGGTCGGGTCGCCTTCATCGATCCGTCGCTTCCCCGCCGTCGTGAACGGCGCCGACGGGAGGCGTGCGACGACTGGTACCGCGGACCTCGTGGGTATCGCCCGCTTGACAGCAACCGCCGACGGTCTGCCGAGCATTGTATTCGTCGTCAACGTGCGCGCGGGGCCGGCGACGCAGCTCCTGCCCGATCCGATCTCGACCAGTGGGCCTCGCCGACGAAACCTTGCCCGTGCAGCCGTCTGAGTTCGCGTGGTCGACGACTATGGCAACCCGATTTCCGGCGTCGTGACGTTCACCGCCGCCGGGGCCGCGGCGTCGACTCGACGCGCGACGGCGGTGAGCGATTCCAACGGTCATGCCGTCTGCGAGCGGGTGAGAACTGGTCCCCGGTCGGCGTCTACACGCCTGACCGCCGCAGCCGCCGAGTACCGGCCACGCCGGTGGTTTTCCGAGCGCGGATCTACGCGCCGTTCGCCGCCTCCTCGCTCGCCGCCGTCGGTCTCCGAGTTGTGCCGTCGCGAGCGCCGGCACGTACTGCTCCGGCCTCCTCGTTCGGGGGTTACCCCAGCCTGCGCTAACGCCACGTTCTCGTCGAGAGTACTCCGCGCCTGGTGGCGCTCGCAGTGGGCTATGACCATGCGTGTGGTCTGACGATTTCCGGGGCGGCGTGCTGGGGCGAGAATTGATCCGGTGGGAACTCGGGCTCGGGACGTCGAGTAACGTCCGAGCCTCCGGGCGCCGTCGTCGGCGGCCTCTCGTTCGCGACCCTGGTTGCCGGAAACGCTTTCCCATGCGGCCCTCGACGACCGATCAGCGGGTGTTTTGCTGGGCGACGACAGCCTGGGCCAACCGAATTTCTTCGACGGGCGACCGTACGTTGCCGACGGCTGTCGCGACGCCCCGAGCGTATCGCGAGTGCCGCGGGCTTCCGCAGCACATGCGCGACCACGCGTCCGGGACGACGTACTGCTGGGGCGCGGACGGCGTCGGTCAGCTCGGCCGACCCCGCGGAGAGGTCTGCGAACTACCCAGCGACTATTACTATTCACCCCATCGACGTCAGTACGACAGAACGCCCTCGCTCCCGAACGCACCTGGCGCGTTCGCGGCGCTCACGGCGAGCTCGGGAACCTGCGGCCTCCTCGGCACCGGGAGGCGTACTGCTGGGGCTTCAGTCGCAGCACCGTTCCTCCCGAGGGACGTTTCGTGACTCTGGCGGCCGGGTCCAGGAGCGTCTGCGGCATCACGACGACGCAGTCCATTTCCTGTTGGTCCTACGCCGACTCGACCGCGCCGCCGTCGACGCTCAACGTGATGCCCGGCGTCGTCGATCCCATCGGCCTCGTCCGCGGATACGCACATTGGTGCGTGATCGGCGCCGCCGCAAAGACCGCCTACTGCTGGGGCGGCAATTTTGCCGGACAACTGGGGAACGGGACGCTCCTCGCGACCACGATTCCACGGCCGGTTGCGGCGCCGTAGGATTCGAGACGACTTGGCGTGCTTGTTACGGGCTCCGGACGACGTTCTTCGCGGCGCTCGGCGGTGCGGGAATCGCGTGCGGTGACGCCGTCGCTCCGCCCGCGGCGCCGAACATTGGGACCGTGACGGCCGGAGCTGAGCCAGACAACGTTCTATCGGCGGAGCTTCGGTTCACGGCGCGGAACGCCGACTCGGCACGCGCGGTGTGGACGACGGCAATGGCGACACGGGAGCCACTCCCTTCGTCGAGACGAAGAGCGGGCCGTCGCGTGTCGTGGTCCTTGGGTTGCTCGCATCGCACAGGTACGCAATGGCGATCGAGGCGCGTGCGGCGCCGCGGCGGTCGTGTCCGAAACGGTCAGCCTGACGACGGGTGAGCTGCCGCTGCCGATCCGGTCACTGCGATTGCGCTCCGATCGAGCCGCGTCGTCGGGTCTCACGTTGATCGCTCCGCTCCTGCCCGACAGCTCGCTCGCGGCCGCCGGCTTTCTCGTCGCCTTCGACAGCGCGGGCGACATTCGGTGGTATCACCCTTTTTCGGGGACGTCGCCGATCGAGGCGAAGCAACTGCGAAACGGGCACATTTCGGTGTACGCGGGCCGCTCCTACGGTTGGCAGCCGGCCGTCGGCCAGTTCCTCGAGCTCGCCCCGACCGGCGAGACGATCCGCACGTATTCGCAGCGGCGGATCGTATACGGACCCACACGAGCTGTTGCTCACGTTCGACGACACCGCCATCGTCGCTGCTCACCTGCTCGGCTACGACGTTCGCTCCTTCGACCTCCGTCCCTTCGGCGGGGGCGCCAGTGTCCCTCTGGCGGTCCACTTCGTCGAGCGGCGGACGCCAACGGGCATCGTGCAATTCCACTGGAGCGCTGGTGATCTCTTTCCCCGAGCGACTGGTCGTTGCCCGCCGCGCAGCACGCGGATCTTGCTCATCCCAGCTCGCTCGCCATCGACGTCGACGGCAACTACGTCATCTCGTTTCAGGCGATGGGTGAAGTCACCAAGCTCGATGCGCGCACGGGCGCGGTCATGTGGCGTCTCGGTGGAATGCACAACCAATTCAGCTTTCAGAACGACGCCCGCTCCGGTTTTGCCGGGCAACACGACGTGCAAGTGCTTCCCAATGGACACCTGCTTCTGATGGACGACCAGCTGCACATCGCTCCCGGGCCGGCGCGCGCCGTCGAGTACGCTCTCGATCCGTTGGGGAAAACGGCGACGCTCGTTTGGCAGTACCAGCCCAATCCGCCGATCATCAGTCCGATCATGGGCTCGGTGCAGCGCCTCACGCGATCCGACGCGACGCTGATCGGATTCGGGGCCGCCGGCCGTGTAATCGAAGTGGCCCGGCGACGGGAGCGTCAGTTGGTCGGCGACCCTTGCCTCGAGTGATGGTGCGCCTCTGGCATTCTACCGCGCTATCCGCCTGGTCTCGCTCTACCGCTACACTGCGCCCTGATCGCCCACGGGACCCAGGGATTCAGCCGCCGTCCGCTCCGCGCGCTCCGCGCGCTCCGCGTGCGCTGGCGGGCCCACCACTCGCGGCGGACGCCCTTTCACTGGCCGTTGCTCAAGTCGTCGGTGATCGAACCATCGATCCGTGGCGCATTCGCCGCTCGGATTCGGCGCCGGTGACGCCCGAAGAATGTCGGGTCGCGAATCAAGATCGCGTGCGTGTGTCTGGGCCTGCGTACAGCCCAAACGACGGCGTCGGCCAGAGCCGTCAAAACCGACCCAAGTCGAGGAGCGATCGATGTCCAGCCAAATCGTCATGTGGGGAGCGCGCCAGACCGTCATCGCCGCGCCTCGAATGCGAATCTTCGAACGTATGCGGGACGGGTGGCCATCGTGTTCGCCGTCGTCGGATCGGCGTCGGGCTGTGCGACGAGCGCGGTCCGGCCGTCGGATCAAACCTGGCCCCGATCATCCTCTGGTCTGACGGTGTCCGCTGCGGATCTTTTCGCGCGCGGGACAAAACGATATGCTGCTCGCGGCGCTGCGTCGCGTGCGTCCGGAATTCTTCTTTGCGCGTGGCTCAGCGCCGCTGGCGGTTTCCATCGACGGAGGGCCGCTCGCGGATTTGTCGATCCTCGAGACGATGCGCGTGTCGACGATTGAAGACGTGAGCCTGGAGCGAGGGGCTTCGCTCGCCGGCCCCTCGTATCACGACGACGGGTGACGTCGTCGTGGGAAACGTGCTGCTGGTGCGAACGCGGCGTGCCCGGCCGAGATAGTCGTTCAAATCCCGCCGTCCCCGATTGGTGACTGAGCGCCACGGCGATCCTCCGCCGTGGCGTTTGTCTTTCCCAGTCCACCGAACGAGTTTGACGCATGACGCTCCTCGCCGACGTTGCGGTGATCGGAGGAGGGCCCGCGGGAGCAGCGGCGGCCCGACTCCTCGCGTCGTGGGGCCATTCCGTAATCGTGCTCGCGCGCGCACCGCGACAACCGCCGCTTGCCGAGTCGCTCCCGCCGAGCTGCGTGAAGCTCTTCGACGAGATCGGGGTTCGCGCGGCGCTCGATCGCGCCGGGTTCATTCGCGCCACCGGGAACACCGTGCAGTGGGCCGACCACGCGCGGCGCGTCGAGATGTTCGATCGCTCGGCGCTCGGCTACCAAGTATCTCGAGACAAGTTCGACGAGCTCCTGCTCGCCGGCGCGCAAGTCGCCGGCGCGGCGGTCGAGCGCGACGTCTCCGTGCGCGACACGGAGCGCGAGGGCGACGTGTGGCGAGTGCAGGTCGATCGAGGTGGGGCCGCCGGCGAGGACACGATACGTGCCCGGTGGCTTCTCGACTGTAGTGGGCGAGCCGGAGTCATCGCCCGTCGCGGTTGGCGGCGACCAGACTCGGAGGCGAGAACGATTGCCCTCGCGGGAATTTGGGAACGCGGCGACGCATGGCCGCTCGAGGACGCGACGCACACGCTCGTCGAGAGCTACGCGAACGGATGGGCGTGGTCCGTTCCCGGTCTCGGCCTCGCGCCGTTTCGTCACCGTGATGCTCGACCCGCGCGTGACGACCGTGCCCGGCCGCTCGGATCTCGACGCCGCGTACGACGCGGAGCTGGCGCGGACGCCGGCTCTGCGCGCTCTCGTGAACGGCGCGACGATGGTCGGCGCGCCGTGGGCGTGCGACGCCACTCCGTATTCGGCGGCGCGAGTGGCCGGCGACGACGCACTGCTGGTCGGCGACGCGGCGTCGTTCGTCGACCCGCTGTCGTCGTTCGGCGTCAAGAAAGCGCTGGCCTCGGCGTGGCTGGCGGCGGTCGTCGTCCACACCGCACTCACCGACCCCTCGGCGACGGACGGCGCTGTCGAGTTGTTTGCCGCTCGAGAGACGGCGATGGCCGACCACCTGCGGCAAGGCGCCGCGGCGCTCGCGCGCGACGCGGCGGGAGCGCATGAGACACCGTTTTGGTCGGCGCGCGCGGATGCGGACCCGGCTCCCGCGAGTGACGAATGGGACGTGGACGCATTGCGCGCGGACAATCGTGTCCAGGCGGCGTTCGAGGAAATGAAGCGTCGGCCGGTTCTTCGGCTGCGGCCCGCCGACTCGCTGCGATTCGTCAAGCGACCGGTCGTGCGCGGTCACCGGATCACGCTCGAGGATTACCTATCGGCGCCGCCGGTTCCGAACGGCGTGCGCTATTGCCGCAACGTCGACCTCGTCGTGTTGGCGCGGCTGGCGCCCGAGTTCGAGCAGGTCCCGGATCTCTTCGAGGCTTACAACCGTGCGGCGCCGCCCGCGCCGCTGCCGGAGTTCCTCGGCGCGCTCTCGACGCTCGTCGGTTTCGGGATGCTCGAGTTGGCCTGATCGCGTCGCCGTCTCGCGCTTGACAGCGCCGAGGCCAAGTCGTATCCCGTAGGGCACTGGGAGCGTGTCACCTTCCACCCGAGCACCCTCAGGTCATGCCGCGACTGCTCGTTGGTTCATCGCGCGTCTGGCTCGTCGTCGGACTACTTGGCTTGGGAAGCGCGGGCGTCAGCCAGGCGCAGCGCGGCGGGGGGGGCGGTGGACGAGGGCGCGGCGCGGGCGGTGTTTCTGGCGCGGCGGCAGCCGATACGACGCCCGGCTTCGTCATTCGCGACGCGACGACGCGCACACATTGTTCGAGCTGTCACGTGCGCGACTCCGTAGGGATGATGCAACGGATCTCGTACGAGCGGAAAACTCCCGAGGGATGGGAGATGACCGTGCGCCGCATGGTCGCGCTCAACAACGTGAAGCTGAATCCCGCTGACGCGCGCACGATCGTGCGCTACCTGAGCGACAATCAGGGACTCGCACCCGCCGAGCTCAGGCCTGGGCGCTTCGAGGTCGAGCGGCGGATGATCGAGTATCGATATACAGCGGACACGCGCACCGAGACGACGTGCCGCGCCTGCCACTCGATGGGGCGCGTGATCACGCAGCGTCGCACCCGGGGCGAATGGGAGTTGCTGGTGGCCACGCACCGCGCGCTCTTCCCGGACGCCGATTTCCAGGCGTTCCGTCGCGGCGGACCGGCGGCGAACGACAGCGGACCGGTCCCGCACCCGATGGACGTCGCCCTCAATCATCTCGCGCGCACGTTCCCGCTGCGCACGCCCGAGTGGGCCGCGTGGTCGGCGACGATGCGGCCACCGCATCTCGAAGGCACGTGGGCGCTGAGCGGTAACGAGCCGGGACACGGTGCCTTCTATGGACGCATGACCGTCACGCGGGGCCCGTCGGACGGCGAGTTCGTCACCCAGGCGACGTATCGCTATGCCGATGGCGGCAAGGTCGTGCAGCGAAATGGAAAATCGATCGTGTACACCGGCTTCCAATGGAGAGGGCGCTCGACGGACCCCGCGCTCAAGGCGACCGACAGCGTGGGACTCCGCGAAGTGATGTTCGTCGAGCCCGGGTGGGAGGAGATGTCGGGTCGCTGGTTCACTGGCGGCTACGACGAGATCGGAATGGACGTCTCGCTCAAGAAGCTCGGCGCGAATCCGGTGCTGCTTGGCGTCGCTCCGCGCGCGGTGCGGGTTGGAACGCGCGGGCAGGACCTTACGATCTTTGGCGCGAATCTGCCGAAAAACGTCGCGGCGACGGGCATCGACTTCGGGCCCGGCGTAACAATCGAGCGCGTCGTCCGATCGACCTCCGACTCGATCACCGTACGGGTGAACGTCGACTCCACGGCGTCCGTCGGCAAGCGCGACCTGTACGCCGCCGGCGTGTCGCTGCGCGACGGAGCGGTCGTGTTCGACCAAGTCAGCCGCATCAAGGTGGTGCCGCTCGCGGGGCTCGCGCGCATCGGCGGCAACGTCTTTCCGAAACAGCTCCAGCAGTTCGACGCGATCGCCTACTACAACGGGCCTGACGGAAAACCGGACACCGACGACGATCTCGAGATCGGCCGAGTGAACGCTACCTGGTCGCTCGAGGAGTACGGCGTGACGTACGACGACGACGACGTGAAGTTCGTAGGCTCCGTCGATCAGATTGGACTCTTCACGCCGAACCTCGACGGTCCGAATCCGCAGCGCAGCTCCAACCGCAACAACGTGGGCGATGTGTGGGTCGTCGCGACGTATCAGCCGCCCGGCAAGGCCGCGCGGCCGATCCGCGCGCGCGCACAGCTCATCGTCACGGTTCCGCTCTACGTGAAGTTCGCCCAGTGGAAAACGCAGCCATGATGCAGCTCAGGCGGGGTGAGTATCACAGCTTCCGCGGCGGCGACGCGCGGTTTCTCTATCTCGTGCCGTCGGCGGCCGTCGTGCGCCTCGACGACGTCGCCGAGGCCGTGCTCGAAACGCTCGCCGAGGGAGATCGCACGGCGACCGAGCTCGCCGACTCGCTCGCGTCGCGCTGGGGATCCGACGTGATCCGCTCGTCGATCGAAGAGCTCCTCGGCATGCGGGCGATTCAGACGGTCGCGGCGCCGCCGCCCAAGCCGGTCGCCGAGAAGCCCAAGCGGCGCATTCCGCTCCAGACGCTCGTGCTCAACGTGACGAGCAAGTGCAACCTGTCGTGCGGCTACTGCTACGAGTACGGCGAGGACCGCATCGTCGAAGCCGCGAGCAAGCCGCGCTTCATGGACGAGGCGACCGCCAAGCAGAGCGTCGACTTCTTGTTCGAAGAGGCCGGCGATTCGCCTAGTGTGAACCTGACTTTCTTCGGCGGCGAGACGCTGCTCAACTTCAAGATGTTGAAGTCGGCGCTTGCCTACGCGCGGGAGCGCGCCGAGCCGATGGGGAAGCAGGTGAACGCGAGTCTCACGACGAACGCGACGCTGCTGCGCGAAGAGATCATCGATTGGATCGTCGCGAACGACGTCGGCGTCACCGTGTCGATCGACGGGGCGCGCGAGCAACAGGACAAGTTCCGCGTCTTCTCGAACGGCATGGGGAGCTACGACCTGATCGTCCCCAACATCCAGGAGCTGCTCCGGCGCCATCGGCGACGGCCGGTCGGCGCGAGGGTGACGCTCACCGGGCAGAACCTCGACGTCGCCTCCATATATCGCCACCTGTACGAGGAGCTCGGATTCTGGGAGGTCGGCTTCGCGCCGGTGACGACGTCATGGCAGCGGGAGTATGCGATCGAGGACGCTGGATTCCAGCAGCTGCTCTCCGGTTTCCAGAGTCTCGCCGCCGAGTTTCTCGATGCGGCGCTCGCCGGGCGGCGTCACGGCTTCTCGAACGTGCGCGACACGCTCGAGGAGATTCACAAGGGAATGAGCAAGGCGTATCCGTGCGGCGCCGGGCTCGGCCTCATGGGCGTGGCGACCGACGGCGACGTCGCGCTCTGCCACCGTTTCGCCGGATCGGACGAGCACAAGCTGGGCAGCGTGTTCGGTGGCATCGACCACTCGCGCCAGGACGACTTCCTGCTCAAGCACCACATCGCCAACAAGACCGATTGCGCGACGTGTTGGGCCCGGCCGCTCTGTGCGGGCGGCTGCTACCATGAAGCACACACGCGGTACGGCTCGACGGTCGAGCCGAACCTGCACTACTGCGAATGGATTCGCGCGTGGACGAACACGTGTCTCGAAGTGTACGGCGTTCTCGCTGAGAAGAAGCCCGAGTTTCTGGCGCAGTTCGACTAACCGGTCCACCAGTCCACCTGTTCACCGGTCCATCTGCCCATGCGACATCTGACGCCGATCAACCAGAAGGCCCGCCGCATCGAAGCGACGATCGAGAACGACGTCGTGGCGCTCCAACAGGGCGGGGGTGCGCCGACGGGGCCGCACGTCCCACTTGGCTGCTCGTTCGTGTTCTCGCCGGGATGGGAGGTGGACTCGAGCGGCGGTACCGCGGGGCTCTGCCAGCCTGTGGAGCGAGATCTGTTCGACTGCCACCTCACGTGCTTCTGGCCGGCGCACGTCCCCGATCTGTACAACTACGCGCCCGATTGGACCGCGAAGTGCGCGTCCGCGCAGAAGGACTGGCGCAAGATCGATCTCGTCTTTCCATGAGTCGCCAATGAGACAAGCGATTCGCCGCGCCGCCGCGCTCGTCGCGCTTTCGCCGCTCGCGCTCCTCGCCCAATCCGTCAGGCAGACGTCGGGCGGGGGGGATCCCATTCCCTCGGGCGGCGACGGCACCATCTACGTCGGCACGTACGCGCGCAACATCCTCGTCCTCGACGAAGCGACGATGAGCGTGCGCGACACGTTGCGCACGACGGTCGGCATCCCCGAGATCTCGCTGTCGTTCGACAGGAAGCACCTCTACGTCACCGACCCCGGCAACGAGAAGGTCGAGATCATCGACCTCGCGACGAAGCAATCGCTCGGCATGTTCACGCTGTCGCACGACAGCGTGAAAGTGCGCATGAACGGGTTCAGTCTCGACCCGATGGAGCGATTCGCCATCATCCTGGTCAAGGTCTACACGAAGCACCGTGACCGGTACGAGGTGAGCGCCCCGACGTTGCTGCGTTACGATCTCGCCAAGCGCGCCGTGACGGATACGATCGCCTGGCCGCGCGGCGAGGAACGCGAGTTCGCGCAGATCGTTTTCCCGCCGAAAGGCGACCTGATGTACTTCTTCACGCAGGATGACGTGTTGATCTACGACACCAACACGCTCAAGCAGGTCGACCGCTGGGAGATATCGAAAACGCTGTTCGAGGAAGGCCTGGGCCGCATCAACTTCGGGCTTCCCTATGACGTTTATGAGGAACCCGGCTTCTATACCGGTCTATTTCGTACGAACGACCCGGTGAACCATCGGACGCAGATGGGCGTGGCGCGAATGGATCTCGCGAACCGCCAGCTCGATTTCTACTCGTTGGGGCCGAGTCAGGCGGTGAGCTTTCGGCTCTCGCCGGATCGCAAGCGCGCGTACGGCATCCACAACGAGATCGGCAACTATCAATTCTGGACGTTCGACCTCGAGTCGCGGCGCGTGCTCGGCAAGACGGAGTTCGCTGGTCGGCCGCGCATGGGGCTCGTCGTCAGCTCGAACGGGACACAGCTCTACATCACGACGGCCGGCAGCACGATCGACCGGTACGCGTCGCAGGGTTTCGCGCATCTCGGAACGGTGAACCTCGGCGCGGACATGACGAACGTGATCATCGTCCCGCGCGGTGCTAGATAGAGACCTCAGGCGCGCGCTTGGGTACGTCGTGCCGCATTGGAAGCGGCTCGCGCTCGTGCTGCTGTTGTCGCTCGTCAGCACGTTCGCGGCGCTCTACATCCCGTACCTCTCGCGGCTGCTGATCGACGGTGCGCTGCTCGGCCGCAACAGCGCGGCGTTGGTCAGAATCATTCTCCAGTTCGCGGCCCTCACGCTCGGCAGCTTCGCGCTCAACGTCGTGAGCGGTCTCGTGTACACGCGAGCGTCGGCGGAAATCCTGTTCGAGATGCGGCTCGCGCTGTTCCGCCAGTTGCAGCGGCTGTCGCCGCGGTTCTTCGCCGACATGCCGGTGGGGCAGATCGCCACGCGCCTCAACGCCGACATCGGCGAGATCCAGCGCGTCGCCGCCGAGATCGCGCTCGCCTGGCTGGGAAACGTGATCTTCCTCGTCGGCAGCGTGGTTATTCTCTTCCGGCTCGATCGCACCCTCTTCCTCCTGAGTCTGGCGGTGCTGCCGGCCGCGCTCTGGGCGCTCGTTCGGTACCGGGCCCGCATGGAGACGGCCGTTACGGGAGTGCGCGACCGAAGCGCCGACGTCGGCAGCTACCTGATCGAAGCGCTGCTCGGCATGAAGGTGATCGTCGCGTTCAACGCACAGGAGCGGGAGGCGTCGCGCTTTCGCCGCCACAACGACGCGTTCATCGACGCGCTGATGTCGATGCGGCGGCTGACCTATTTGTCCGGCGGCGTGCCCGGACTGCTCTTGTCGGCCGGCAGCGCGCTGGTGTTTCTGGTCGGCGGCATGCGCGTGATCGACCACGCGATCACGATGGGCACGTTGGTCGCGTTCGTCGCGTACCAAATGCGCGTCATCTGGCCGATCCAGGCCCTGATGGGCCTCTACGCGAGCCTCGCGTCGGCGCGCGTGTCGCTCAAGCGCGTGGGCGAGATTCTCGACGCGCGCGTGGACGTGGTGGAATCGCCCGCCGCGGTGGCGCTGCCGTCGGTGCGGGGCCGTGTAACGCTCGAGGAGGCGACGTACGCATTCGGGCGCGGTGGTCCGGTGCTCGACGGCGTCTCGCTCGACGTGTCGCCGGGCGAACGCGTGGCGATCGTCGGGCGCAGCGGGGAAGGCAAGTCGACGATCGCCGATCTTCTCGTACGGCAGCTCGATCCGGACAACGGACGCGTTTTGCTCGACGGCGTTGATCTCCGCGCGGCGCGATTGGCGGACGTCAGGCGCCATGTGCTCGTGGTCGACCAGGACCCCTTCGTGTTCAACGCGACGCTCGCCGAGAACATTCGGTACGCCCGCCCTTCGGCGACCCACGAGGAGGTCAGCGCCGCGGCTGATGCGGCCGGTCTCGGCACGCTGCTCGCCCGCTCTCCGCGAGGTCTCGACACGAGCGCCGGGGAGCGCGGGCGCGCGCTCTCGGCGGGCGAACGCCAGCGGCTCGCTCTCGCGAGGGCGTTTCTCGCCGACCCTGCCGTGCTGGTGCTCGACGAGGCGACGGGCGCGCTGGATCCGGCGACAGAAGCACAGGTCGCCGCCGGCTACGAAGCCGTCATGGCTGGACGGACGACCATCATCATCACGCACCGTCTCGAGCTCGCGCGCCGCGCGGACCGCGTGCTCGTTCTCGAGCGCGGCCGCATCGTCGAAGAGGGAACGGCCGCGGTGCTCCTCGGACTCGGGCAGTCCTTCGCCAACATCTTTTCGCCGGGCGCGCTGGCGGAAACGCACTAGCGCGTGCGGTTCACGCTCGCGGACGCACCGTTTGCGGGCCGCACCGGCCGTGGCGTGACGGTTGCGCTCCTCGATAGCGGAGTGCACGGCGATCATCCCCACGTAGGCGGAGTTCGCGGGGGAACGTCGTTTCTCGCCGGGACCGACGCCGACGATTTCGTCGATCGCGTCGGCCACGGAACGGCGGTCGCCGCGGCGATCCGCGAAAAGAGCCCCGCCGTCGATCTCATTGCGGCGAGGATCTTCGACCGGCAACTCGCCACGAACGTCGACATCCTCGTGCGCGCGATTCGCTGGGCGGCAGACGAAGGCGCGCAGTTGATCAACCTGAGCCTGGGAACCACGAACCCCGCGCATGCCGAGAAGCTGGCGCCGGCCGTGAGCTACGCCGCCGAGCGAGGCTCGATGGTTATCTCGGCGCGCGAGTGGAACGGCGCGACGTGGCTGCCGGGCAGTCTCGCCGGTGTCGTGGGCGTGGTGGCGGATGCCGACCTGGATCGCGACGCGATCGACGTGACGGCGATCGAAGGAGGCCTACCGCAGTTCAAAGCCGCGCCGTTTCCCAGGCCGATTCCCAACGTGCCGCGCGAACGGAATCTCTCCGGCGTTTCGTTTGCCGTGGCCAACGTGACCGGCTTCCTGGCGCGCGCCACTGAAGCGCTCGGCGATCCCTTCAGTGCGGCCGGGCTCGGCGACTGAGAGATTCCCTCGTGACGGGGCGCGGATCTGCGCTATCTTCCTCGCCCATGGTCGCCATGACACGATGACGTGGCTCGCCGACGCCGGTGAGATGGGGCCGCTCGTGCGCAGCATGGATTGGTCCGCCGCTGGCCTGGGTGCGCTCGACTCGTGGTCGGCGAGCCGTAAGACGGCCGTCGGCATCTGTCTTCGCGCACCGCTTCCGACGGCGCTTTTTCTCGGCCCCGAGCAGCGTCTGATCTACAACGAACACTTCGTTCGCTTCCTTCCGGGCGGGCAGCATCCGACAGCGCTCGGGCGCGCGGGGAAGAGTGTGCGCGAACGCCTGGCGGACGGGACGTTCGACTTCAGTCCCGTCATCGCATCCGACGGAGAGAGCGTCGACGGAACGTTGTGCGTGTACAACGGAACGCCTTACTCGTCGCCGATGGACGACGCACGGGAGCTCCGCGCCGCCGTCGACCTCTTCAAGCTCGGCCGATATCGGCAGGATCCCGTCACGCAGGCCATCGAGTGGGATTCACACCTCAAGGCGATGTGGGGGTTGGAGCCCGACGCTCCCGTGGATCTCGCGGTGTTCATCAGCGGCATCCACCCGCACGATCGCGAGCGAGTGCAGGCGGCGCTCGGCCAGAGCGTCGATCCGGCGGGCGACGGCGTCTGCGACATCGAATTCCGGGTCGTCGGCGTGAACGGCGGCGCCGAGCGATGGGTTGCTACGCGCGGCAAGACCGTGTTCGACCAGGGGCGCGTGGCGAGTTTTCACGGCGTGGTGCTGGACATTTCCAAACGAAAACGCGCCGAGCAAACGAACCTCGCGCTGATCGCCGAACTGCAGCACCGGACGCGGAATCTGCTCGCCGTCGTCGACGGTCTCGCCGAACAGACGCTCGCGTCGTCCGACTCACTCGACGACTTCGGCGCGGCGTTCCGCCAACGTCTCGCGACGTTGTCGAGGGTGCAGGGGCTTTTCTCGCGGGCGGAATCGACGCCGGTGACGATCCGCGAGCTGGTGACGTGGGAGCTCCGTGCGTTGGGCGCCGAGCCCGACGGCGGAAGGGTCACGGTCGATGGGCCCGACGTCGCACTTCCAAACCGGTCGGTGCAGATTCTCGCGCTCGGGGTGCACGAGCTGGCGACGAATGCTCGCAAGCACGGCGCGTTGCGCGGAGACTCCCCTGCTGGGCGACTGAGTGTGAGCTGGACGGTGACCACGGAGGACGCCGCGCGGCGTCTCGTGCTTCACTGGGATGAAACCGGCATCGTGGCGCGCGCCGGCGGCGCGCAGACGGAGCGGACCGGCTTGGGACGAACGTTGATCGAGAAAGCGCTTCCTTATCAACTCGACGCACTGACGCGATTGGAGATCGACGGCGACGGCGTTCGCTGCATCGTCTCCATCGCGCTCGACCCGGAGAAAACGTGACGGTGAATCTTCCCGAATTGGACGGCCGCCATATTCTCATCATCGAGGACGAGCACATCGTCGCCGAGGCGTTGTCGCGATGCCTGCGAACCTGCGGCGCCGAGATCGTCGGACCGGCGGCGACGGTGGAGCAGGCGCTCAAGCTGCTCGAGACGACTCACCAGATCGATGGCGCGCTGCTCGACATCGATCTGAGGGGCATCCGCGCCTACGCCGTGGCCGACCGCCTGATCGCGCGAGGCGTGCCGTTCGTGTTCGCGACCGGATACGAGACAACGATTCCGGAGCGCTACAGGCACGTCACGGTGATTCAAAAACCGTTCGACGTCGCCGAGACCGCGGCCGCGCTGTTCCCAATCGTGTGACGGGCTGACCGCAAAACTGCAACGATTTCGCCGAAAGATGCGGATTTCGCGGAGAAGGGCAGCTTGATCAGATGAGCCAGTTGTGATCCATCGCACTCAAGTCCAGCGGAGAAGGTGCCGCTACTCTAGGCGTGCAACTCTGCCTACACGGACTCGTGATGGAGCCAACTATGATCCGACGTTGTGCGCTTTCCGCAGTTCTTTCGCTGTCGGCCGCGGTCGCGTCGCAACCAGTGCACGCGCAGGCCGTCGGCACGACGGGAACGACCGTCAACGGACGCGTCGTCGTGCAAGTGTTCGTGACGCTATCGGACGAGGCGACGATGTTCCACCCGGTCGCCGGTCTGCCGCTCGGGTTCACGCGCTCGGCGCGTGACACCGCGATCGCCGTCACGGACCGCTCCGGTTCGGCGACGATTCTGCTTGCCCCGGGACAGTATCGCCTTGTCTCGCTGATGCCGACCCAGTGGAAGGGGATGCGGTATTCATGGAACATGGCCGTCGTGGTGCGCGAAGAGATGTCGGCCATCGACCTGCGCCGCGCCGATGCGATGGTGAGCCGCGCCATGACCACCGTGACGACCGTCTCGAACGGCGAAACCGCGCCGAGCATCGTCGAGAAACCGCCGATTCTGATTCGCGCGGCGGCAGTCTCGTCGTCGCCCGCACCGGCGCCCGCGCCCGTGCCGATGCCCGCGCCAGTAAAGGCGCCGCCTCAAGTTGTGGCACAGGTCGACGCACCCGTCGCCGCGGTGGCCATTCCGGTTCCGCCTATGACGCCGGAACGCGTTGATACGGCTGCCAAGGTCGAGATGCCTCGCAAGCCGGTGCCGGTGCGTTCCTCGATGGAGCGTTCGCGCTCCAAGGGTTTCTTCGTCGGGCTCGGCGTCGAGGGCAGTGGCATCCAGACGAACGTCGCCGGAAGCTCCGCCGAGTCGGGTGAAGGTGGAGGTCTGGTTCTCGGCTACGGCTTCAGCAAGCGCTGGTCGCTGTACACCGACGTGAGCGACGCAGTCATGAAGGCCACGGGCGGCGGCACGTACTCGCTCGCGCACGCGGATCTCGGCGCGCGCGTGCACTTCCGCGGCGGCGCGCACGCGCTCGTTCCGTTCTTGCAGGTCGGCGCGACCGGTCGCGCGGTGTCGACGACCGTGAGCGGTACGACCTATACCGGCAGCGGCGGCGGCGCCACGCTCGGCGCCGGACTGAACGCGTACTTCACGCACTCGGCGGCCCTGTCCGCGGTCGCGAGCTGGTCGGTCGGCAACTTCGACAAGTTCCAGATGGACAACACCGTCGTCGGTACGAACGCTGCGGTGAACGCCACGACGGCGCGCGTACATCTGGGGATGGTGTGGTTCCCGTAGTGCGGTAGCGGTGACAGTCGAGGGGTGACGAAACGCCCGGAGCTTTTGCTCCGGGCGTTTCGTTTGTTCGACTATTTCGCAAATGCGGACTTCAGCTGGTCAGAGCTCGTCGGTGTCGCGCGAGAAAAAGTCAGCGACGACCCAACGAACGATCTGCTCGAGCTGAGGGTCGCGGACGCCGCTCGATGCCGCGCCTGTGATGCCGACCGCTTCGACGATCACATCTTCGACTCTCATTCCGACCGCGCGAGCGTCGTCGACAAAATGCCGAACCGCCAGCCGCGCGGCACCGTTCCGCTCGACATCATCCCAGCCTTCCTGGGCGGTGACGTCGGCGAAGACCTGGCGGAGCATGACGGCTGCGGGGCGTTCCTCCATCGCTGTCTTGGCGGGGCCTGAGTGGGAGGCCGGGTCGAGAACGGGCGAAAGACTATCGAAGTGAATTATCTGCACAATGCCGGTGTACGGGATTTACAGAGATGTAAGACCGTCCACACATTCCGCGAATGCAACACAGTGCAACACTGATCACGACAATGGTTGCCGCGTTCGGTTTAGCGCTCGTACTCGGCTACGCCGCGACGCGCGTCAAGCTGCCGCCGCTCGTCGGCTATCTCATCGCCGGCGTGTTGCTCGGGCCCGCGACGCCCGGCCTCGTCGCGGACGTGAATCTCGCGCAGCAGTTGGCCGAGATCGGCGTGATTCTGCTGATGTTTGGCGTCGGGCTGCACTTCTCGCTCGACGATCTGCTCTCCGTTCGACGCATCGCGATTCCGGGCGCGCTCGGGCGCATCGTACTCACGACGCTGCTGTGCGTGGGCATCGGTCGGTTGTGGGGATGGAGCGTCGGCGCGGGGCTTGTGTTCGGGCTCGCGCTGTCGGTCGCGAGCACGGTCGTGGTGCTGCGCACGCTCGCCGACCGCGGTCTCCTCGCGACCATGACGGGCACGATCGCCGCCGGCTGGCTCGTCGTCGAGGACCTCGCGTTGGTGTTCGTGCTGGTCCTTCTTCCACCCTTGGCCGGGCCACTCGGCGGAACGCCGGCGGCGGGCGATGGGCACGGATTGATTTTGACTTTGGGCTGGGCGCTCGCGCGCGTGGCGCTGTTCGTCGTCCTCATGCTCGTCGTGGCGCGTCGCGCGCTGCCGTGGTTGCTGTGGCGCGTCGCCGGCGCGGGTTCGCGCGAGCTGTTCACGCTGGCGGTCGTCGTCGTCGGAGTGGGCGTCGCGTACGGATCGGCGAGGCTCTTCGGCGTGTCGTTCGCGTTAGGCGCGTTCCTCGGCGGGGTGGTGCTGGGCGAGTCGGCGCTGAGCCATCGCGCCGCCGAGGAATCGCTGCCGTTGCGAGATGCGTTCGCGGTGCTCTTCTTCGTTTCGGTCGGCATGCTGTTCGATCCGTCGGTGCTCGTGCACGAGCCGCTGCGCGTCCTCGTCGCGGTGATCGTCGTCGTCGTGGCGAAATCGGTGATCGCGTTCGCGATCGTGGCGTGGTTCCGGTATCCGCTGGACATCGCGCTCACGGTTTCTGTCGGGCTGGCGCAAATCGGCGAGTTCTCGTTCATCCTGCTCGCGCTGGGCCAGTCGCTCGGGATCCTGCCGCCGGAAGCGGGAAACCTGATTCTCGCCTCGGCGATCATCTCGATCGCCGTGAATCCGATTCTCTTCCATGCGGTCGAGCCGCTCCGGCGACTCGGCGAGCGGCTGTCGTCGCGCACCTGGTTCGTGACGCGAGCGGGAGACGTGCTTGCC
Source organism: uncultured Gemmatimonadaceae bacterium (assembly GCA_963757185.1). Classification (GTDB taxonomy): domain Bacteria; phylum Gemmatimonadota; class Gemmatimonadetes; order Gemmatimonadales; family Gemmatimonadaceae; genus JAQBQB01. The sequence goes on along the minus strand of CAVWQI010000005.1, from coordinate 329,195 downwards.
CAACTGCCCAACGAGGTTCAGCCCGAGCGGCTGAACGCGCACGTCGTGCTGGTCGGTTATGGTCGCGTGGGCCGGCGCATCGGCGAGGCGCTGCAGGCCAACCATCGCACGTTCGTCGTCGCCGAGCAGAATCGAGAGGCGGTGGAAAAGCTGCGGCGCGAGGGGCTGCTCGCCGTTTCGGGGGATGCCGGCGAAGCAGCGGTTCTGATCCAGGCGCACATCGCGCGGGCGAGCATGCTGGTCGTCGCGACGCCGGACAGCCCGCGCGCTCGAAAGATGATCGACATCGCGCGCCGCTTGAACCCGCGCATCGAGACGATCGTGCGGACGCACAGCGACGAGGAAGCGGAGTTGATGCGCCGCGAGCGCGTCGACGCCGTGTTCATGGGCGAGCACGAGCTGGCGACGAGCATGATCGCCCGCGTGCTACGCGACGAGCTGGCCGCAGCGCGAGCAGACGTGTAACGACCGCCACCGCTTGCGGCGGTCGTAGTACTGGTCGCTGTAGCGTCGGAGCCAGGTCATGAACACGGTGAGCGTCACGAGAAAATCCGCCACGAAGGCGAACTCGCCGATTCCCTGACCGAAGCGGCGATAGACATAGAACGCTGCGGCGGAGAGCGGCAGGGCGACGAGCAGGGCGGGCCAAAGCGCCGACTTTCGGCGCGGCGGGCGCAACCGGACAACGATCTGCCGGTCGGTCATTCCCCCGGACCGAACCTCATTCGGGGTGTTAGGGTCGTCTTCCAGGCGACCGGCGCTCTCGTAGTAGAGATCGGCGCCGTTCAGGAACGCCGAGGCGTTGCACTTCGGGCAGCGCGCGTCGCGCAACTCGTGGTCGTCGGAGTCGAGCTTCGAGACCGCGTTCACGGCGGCGTGAAGCCACTCGAGTCGGTCGTCTGGCGGAGGCGGAGGGGGAGGGGGGCTCATCGAACTGATGCGAGAGAGGTCGGTCGAAGTGGTCGTACCGCCAGAAAGTTAGCGATCGAGAACGAGTCGGCGCGACGCGCGACCCGTGGGCACGATCTTGCCCGCTCTCGACGATGCCAACGTCAACACTACACCCGCATCGCGTCGGGGGAGGCGGGAATGGACGGAATACAAACACGACTCTCGGATCTCTTGCAGCACCGATGGTCGGCCTTGCTGCTGCGCGGCATCGTTGCGATCGCGCTCGGTATTCTCGTATGGTCGAAACCGGGCATCTCGCTGTCGCTCTTCGTGGTCGCTTTCGGCGTCTGGGCGCTGATCGACGGCGTGGTGACGTCGTGGCTCGCGTTCGAGGATCGACCGCAAAAAGCCTGGGGTTGGATGCTGCTCGCCGGAGTCATCGGCATCGTGATCGGCCTCATGGCTCTCGCCAGGCCGGGGGCGACGGCTCTCGCGCTGTTGTTCCTCGTCGCGACGTGGGCCGTGGCGCGGGGGATTCTCGAGATCGCCGTAGCGATCTCCTTGCGCAAGGAGCTCGAAGGCGAGTGGAGGCTCCTCATCGCCGGCATCCTCTCGATCGCGTTCGGCGCGATCATCTTCGCGCGTCCGGGGGCGGGGCTGCTGGCCGTGCTCTGGCTGGTCGGCTTCTACGCGGTGCTCTACGGCCTCATGCTGGTGATGCTGGCGTTCAAGGCGCGCAACTTGGGCAAGCATCTCGAAGCCGGCGTCTGACGGCGTCGGGCAGGGTAGGGAACGTCACCGACCTCGGGTCACCTCAAGCTCTTGTGGAGATCCACGAGCACTTGGTCGAGCGGATCCACGCGAACGAGCCCGATCCGCGGGTACTCGAGGTCGAGGATGACGTAGGTGGAGATCGAGACGGCGGCGGCGATACCAACCATGTAAGTCCAGTTGCGGGTGGGTGTGGTCGCGAACGCGTAGCCTCCGAGCAGCGCAGCCGCGAGCGCGGTAAGCCCCAGCATCACGTAAATGATTTTCGGCGGGTGGATCAGCCGCGCGATCCGTTCCCGCTCCGCCGACACGAACATCTCTCTGAGCGCGGGCAGAAGGACCAGACGCGCCCGCTCGCCGCTCGGAATGCTCACCGCGGCAACCGCTTGCAGCCACACGGCGTGGCGCGCTTTCGTGACGTCGGACGCCTCGAGGAACTTGTCCGCCGACGGTGGCTCCTGCGTCGTGTCGGCGGCGAGCAGCGCGTCGAGGTACCGTCTGAATCCGTCGCGAATCGGCGGCTGCGATTCGGGCGGCAGCACGTCGATGGACTCCCACGCCACGCCGATCGCGTGCACCACGTCGCCGATGCGCAGTCGCCGGGCGTCGAAACGATTGGCCGCACCCGAGAAGGTGAATCCGATCAGCAGCCCCAGGAGGCTGTAGACCACGCCGTCGACGACGCCGACGCCGGATCTCGCGCTCGTCCCGTGCTTCACCGACTCGCGAAGACCCAACCGCCGCCCGATCTCGAGCAGCAGGAGCATGCCGAGGAATAGGCCAACGGCCAGCGCCGACGTGAGCGCGACGAACCAGAGACTGTGTCACGTGAGTAGGCGCGCCCGGCGGAAAACCGGACGCGCCTTTCGCTCAATGGTTCAACGCGCGACGGTCAGCGTTTCTTCGCGATCATGTTGTGAGCCTGGCTGATGTACGGATTGCCGTGGAGCGCCGCCGAGATGTCGGTGATGGCCTTTTGTCCGCGCACGCTGTTGCCCGCCGAGTCGAGCGGCGGCGAGACGACGGCGATGCCGAACTTGTCGGGCGACACGGCGATCAAGCCGCCGCCGACGCCGCTCTTTGCCGGAAGTCCAGTGACGTACAGCCAGCGGCCGGAATCGTCGTAGAGTCCCGCGGTCGCCATCACGGCGAGGATCGCCGGCACGTGCTGGCTCCCGACCACTTGATGGCCGGTCACCGGATTCAACCCGCCGTTCGCCAGCGTGGCGGCCATCGTCGCGAGGTCGCGGGCGTTGACGTTCACGGAGCACTGCTTCGTGTAGAGGTCGACCGCCTGCTGCCAGTTGGCCGAGATGTGGCCGTAGGCGAACATCAGGGCGCCGATCGCCTGGTTGCGTTGGTTCGTCGCCGCCTCGGACTTGTACACCTCTTCGTTGACGTTGAGCTGGCGACCCGCGAACTCGTCGAGCGTGTTCATGATGTTCGACCAGACCGCGTCGGCGCTGCCGCCGCCGATCATGCTCGTCGTCGTGATCGCACCGGCGTTGACGAGCGGGTTCATCTGATGGCCCTTGTACTGCTCGATGGCGACGATCGAGTTGAACGGCTGGCCGGTGGCGTCCACGCCCATGTTCTTCTCGATCTCGGTCTCGCCGGAATCCTGCATCACCCTCGCCATCGTGAAGACCTTCGACACCGACTGGATCGAGACTTCGCTCGTGATGTCGCCCGCGGTAAAGACCTGGCCCTCCGGCGTGACCAGCGCGATGCCGAAGAGATTTGGGTTGACCTTGGCGAGCGCCGGGATGTAGTCGGCGTTCTTGCCCTCATTCAGGTTCTTGTATTTCTCGTACGCCGTGTTCACGATGCGCTGGTAATCGGGGGCGGTCTGCGCCGCGACCGCGCCTGGCGAGGCGACGGCGAGGAGTGCGAGAGTAGCGAACGTGCCGAGGGTGGCGGCGCGCCGGGACCCGGCGCGGTCGTGCTGCGTGACCGCGATCATCTGTTGCCTCCAAAGGTCTGTGAAAAGGAATACTTGCCGGAGAACTGGAGCCGGTAGTCGTTGAAGGTGAATCCGTCGCTGTGGTTCTGGCGGTAGCCCCACTGGAACTCGCCGCCGATCAGCACGTTCTTCACAGGCGACCAGAGGAGATTCGTCGACGCGTACTGCCCAATCTTGAAGGCGTCCGGGAGTTGCAGGTTGCTGTTGTCGATGTCGACCCGCGAGTAGCCGATCGAGCTCGTGAAGTGGTCGTTCCACGTATGGTCGAGGTACAGGACCATGCCGAAGTCGGGGAGCGCTTTGCCCGTGACCGGCGTGAGCGGCTCGTCGAGGTTCGTGCGAACGCCGACGTCGACCGGCGCGTCGTTGAAGTAGTTCTCCACGCCGGCGCCGTAGACGAATTGGATGTGAATCAGATCCTTCTTGCCGGGCTTGTAGCCCCCGCTCAGCGAGACGCCCCAGCCGGTGACGCCGCCATTCAGATCGAATGCGTCGGTCGTGAGGACGTCGTCCCACCGAATCCACCGCACGATCCCGGCGATCTTGGCGTATCCCCAGTTTCCGGCGTAGCGGTACGTGGCCGAGATGTCGGGGACCGGAAAGCGAGCCAGAATGTTCTGTAGCTCGACGCGGTCGGCCACGACACCGGCGTCGCCGCTCGCGCCCGGACGTTCGAGCGCGATGATGGCCCGCGTGCCGTTCGGCTCGTTCAGCGGTTCATAGAAGAACTGCACGTTGCGGAAGAAGAGCATCCCGTCCGGGCCCCAGTACTCGAGGATATTGGGGAACACGTCGAGGTCCATGAACGGACTCTCGGTCTGTCCGGCGCCGAACACCCCCCACTGTCCGTACATGTGGCGCGGCCGAATCGTCGTCTGCCCGGCGTCGACGCCGACGCCGAACAGATCCCAGTCGAACACGACGGTGATCGGCTTCGTGCTCGTCGGGATGGTGGCCTTCGTGCCGAAGCGTGTCTGGCGAGCGCTGAGCCACGTATGCCCGTTGTGGCCGAACTCGTCGTCGAACGCCGGCAGCTTCGAGGGCCGGTTGACGTCGAACCAGTCGGGGTTGTTGGTTTTGAAATCGTTGATCATGTCGCCCTGCGTGAACCCGTAGATCTCGATCTTGATCGACGTATCGGTCTGCTGTTTTTTGGCCTTAGTCGACGCATCGGCTTGCTGCTTCTTGGCCTTGGTCGACGTATCTGCCGGTTGCTTCCTGGCCGGCTGTTTCTTGGCCGGCGCCGACGCGCTGTTGCCCTGCGGAGCGACGTCCTGCGCCGCGCAGATGCCCGCCCCGGCCAACACGAGCAGCGACGCGAGCCCGATCGGTCGTCGCGCGAGATCCCTTCCGATGCTCCTCCACATGGCTTCACCCTTGGTGTCGAGTTTCGCCGGCGCCGCTACCGCGCGTGCGCCGCTTCCCACGCGCGGACCTTGCGTCGTGCCGCGTCGAACAGCCGTTCGTAGTTCTCCACCCGCACCTTGGCCCGCGCTTCGGGCGTCAGCGCGGCCCAGAGCGGGCGGTACAGCTCGTCGGTGGTCAGGTACGCCGTGGCGGTCTTCGGGGCGACGGCGTCGGTGCCGAAGAGGAATCGGTCGGGGAACCGGTTGATCAGATCGGCCGCGACACGCAGCGCTTCGGGTGAGGCGACCAGGTATTTCGCGACCACGTCCCACGAGATGTCGAAATAGAGATTCGAGAACGCCGGGTCCGAGAGCATCGACGCGAGGATCGTCGCATGGCCGCGGACAGGGCGCACGACGCGACCGAGCCCGGTGTGCGCCCAGATGATGGTCGTGTTCCGGTGCCGGCGGATGAGCGCCTTCATGTCGTCGAGGTACGCGGGGTGCGCGACGAGTTCGTCGCACCCGGCGCACGGCGTGGCCCCCGCCGTGTCGGTGGCGAACGGCACGTCCATGTCGTTGTGGATGAGCGCGACGAGACCGATCTCACCGGCGACCGACAAGACGCTGTCGAGCGCCGGGTCGAGCAGACTCGCCGGGCCGGGGCGCACCTTGTCCGAGACGAATTCCTTATGGATCGTGAACTCGCCGATCCCGGTGAACACGCCGGGGAAGGTCCGCAGCACTCGCCGAATCTGATCCGCGGCGTACATGTCGCTCGGATTGAACCCGGTGATCATCGGGTCGAACCGCGCCTGTTCGGCGGGCGAGAGCGACCGATACTCCATCGCGATGTTCGCGTCGACGAACGAGTAGTAGTAGAGTGGCGCGTCGGTGTGGAGGTAGTACGTCGGCGCGTTTTCGCCGGTCACCGCGTCGAGCCACTCCTGTTGGAGCGGAATGCCGAACACCGCCACGCGACCGATGCTGTCGCCGAGCAGCGGGAGGAATTGCTTCAGCGTCGGCCCGCGCTGGATGTAGTTCGTGAGATGGAAGTGAGAGTCGGTCAGCACGACTCGACTTGGCGCCGCCTGGCTGGCGAGCGGCGTCGACGCGCACGCGGCCACCAGAGCGGCGAGAGTTCGGCGAATCGACGGGGAAAGAGGCATGTGGGAGCGGTGCGCGTTCGGTTGCGAGCGGTCGCAAGGTTGGCATCGGGTACGCCGTCGGCCCATTGGCATTTGGGTGTACCAGCGGTCGCTGCCGGGGTCCGGGGGGGCGTCTGCCGGAGACCTTTGCATGACATAGCCGCGGCGCGGCATCGAGGTTGCGTTGGTCGTTCTTTTCAAATGACCCATACCAGCGTCAGCAGTAGACGGCGTCGCCTCGCCATCGCGTCGGCTTCGTTGCTCGTGATGGCGGCGGCCGCATCGCGCCCGGCGCGCGCTCAGGCGCGCATCGGCGGCCATACGCGTCTCGAGCGCTTCGGCATCGACTTGGGCTACGGCACCCTCATGGGCCTCGCCTTCGCGGGAATCGACCAGGCTCGCAACGATCCGCCGGAGTGGGGCGGCGGCGGACAAGGCTACGGCAAGCGGGCAGCGTCCAATGTCGGCGAGTTCGTAATTCAGGAAGGTGTGACGGAAGGTCTCGCCGCCATCATGAACCGGCCGCTCGACTACACGCACTGCAAGTGCACGAACACGGGGGCGCGGATCCGTCACGCCTTACTCGGCGCCGTCACCGACGAGATGCCCGACGGGAGCCACAAGTTCGCCGTGCCGCGCATTACCGGCGCCTATGTCGGTTCGTTTGCGCAGGGCGCATGGCGGCCCAACGGCGGGCGCGACTGGGCGCAGGTCGGCTTGGGGCGCGGCACGGCGTCGATCGCCGTGGGCGGCTTGATCAACCTATTTCATGAATTCGTGAAATAGCGAGTCGCGGTGCCTCAGAAGAGAACGTCGCTGCCCAGCGAGATGATCGTTCCGGTGAGACCGGCGAGATAGTACCCGAAGCTGGAGCTGGCCGGACTCTTGTCCACGTGCACGGCGCGAAGATCGAGCCGCCAGCTCCTCGTATGTGACGGGTAGTAAGCGACGCCTCCGCCCGCCTCCCAGGGATACCGACGGAACTGGTCGTGCACGTATCCGCCGATCGCGTACACGTTCACCGTTTTCGGGACGGCCATGTACCCCACCTCCGCCATGAAGCCACGGTCATAAATCGAATTGAGCGGCAGAGGGCCGTTGGCGACGAAGTCATTCAGTGTGCGCCAGTAGAACTCGCTCTGGAATGAAAAGCCGCGATACTTGGCTCCCGCGTCGGCGGCGATTTCCCGGTACGACAGCGTCGACACCGTGACGGAATCGGCGAGCGCGCCCTCCGTGAACGGGTTGTCGCCGTCGGACAACTTGATCTGTGTGTTGAGCGGCGTGTCGCCGAGCGGCGCGTACCGCCCCTCGCGGCTCTGCGCGCCGTCAAAACCAAACTGCGTCGCAAGATGCTTGTGATACTCGAAGTCCCCGAAGCCGCCTCGGTCCCCGAACTCTCCGGTCGTCGGCTGCCAGCGCAGACCACCGCCGAAGAGCATGTTCCGAGTGTCGAACGATTGCGGGACGCCGAGCTCGCTGATGTTGTTGTTGATCGTGAGCGTGTACTTGAGCCGCGGCAGGACCTCGCCCGTGATAAAGAAGCCGGAGGAGAAACCGCCCCGAAAGAACTCCTCGGCCATCGATCGGTCCGAGCCCGCCCAGAACGGCCATGACCCCATCATCGATCTTGCCGTCGTGCTCGGGGAGAGGCCCACACCGACGACGAGCGAATTCGAGACGATGTATTGCAAGTTTCCGAAGAGGAGCGTTTGCTGCGTCGTCGGAAGCGACCAGAGCGTGATGTTGTAGCGGAACTTCGGGTCGTAGAAGAAACCAGTCAGCCACACAAGCGTGCGGTGCCAATTGAGGAAGTTCGACGTGTTGATCGTTTGCACGTTGCCCAAATGGTCAGTGAAGGTCTGATTCCCAGGCACCTGATCCAAGTAGCGAAACAGACCGTACATGCTGATGTTCAGGCTGCCGAACGAGGTCTTGATGATGTCGAAGCCCGCACCGGGCGTGAACTCGCCGGCGATCGTATTAGGCAATCGCAGCGTGGTATCCGGTCGCTGGGGCCGTGGGTCGGCATCCTGAGCGGACGCCGCCGACGAAACGCCAAGAGAAGCGAGCGTGAGCGCCAAGAGCGGAAGAGTGGGCAAGCAAGCACGTCTTCGTAGCCGAATCATCGCGTCCTCGTGTACGGGTGATCTGCCCCCCTCCCGAGCACGCATGATCGACCTTGGTACCACGATTCACATATGCGACTTTCGGCCAAGCGCGTCGAACTCCGTGGAGACCGTAGCCCATTTCGGCCGTGACGCGATGAGGCCGGCGGACTGAGAGAGCGCTAGGATCAGTCCGTAAGCGAAGAGCAAGAACGCCGAGGAGGCACGTGGCAACACCCGCCGGGAGCTCGGACGTGAAGTTGGTCACAAGGCTGCGATCGTTCGTCGCCGCGCGTTTCGCGCGCGGCGAGTATCTCGGCCTGCATCTCACCGTGGGATTTCTCATCAGCGCGAGCGCGCTGTGGTTGTTCGGGTCGATCACGGAAGACGTCGTCCACAAGGAAGCGATCACCACCGTCGATCTTTCGTTCAACACGTGGATGCGCGCGCACGCCACCCCACTTGGCGATCAGATCGCTCTCACCGTCTCGTTCCTGGGCGGTCCGCTGATGATGACGATCATTGCGCTCGTCGTCGGCATGGTACTCGTGCGTCGGGGCGCGTGGCTCATGCTCTGGGTGTGGCTCGCCGCGTTCGGCGTGGGCGCCTTTCTCGACTGGATCCTCAAGAACATGATTCGACGCCCGCGGCCGGTCGGCGCCGAACGCTTCCTCGACGACAGTTCGTTCAGCTATCCGAGCGGCCACTCCATGGGGTCGCTCATCGGCTTTGCGATGCTTGCGTATGTGCTGTTCGAACTGTGGCCGCCGGCGCATCGGCACCGTGCCGTCGTGGTGATCACGACGATCGCGCTCGTGCTCCTCGTCGGCTGGTCCCGACTCTACCTCGGCGTCCACTACCTGAGCGACGTGATCGCCGGTTTCGCCGCGGGCGCCGTGTGGGTGACGGCGTGCATCACGGGGCTCGAAATCGCCGTGAGACCTCGAGAGCGGAACGCGCACTAAACGAGATCGTCGCGGTGCCTAAGGCCTGTAGTCGTCGGCGTCAGCGTCAGGCGGCAGCCCCTGTCGCTGTCGCCTGACACTGCCGCCTGGAGTCTTGGCCTTTCAGTGATCCCTTCTAGTGCGGTCGGCTGACACTGGCGTTAGCGTTCGAGTGGAGTGCCGACGGCAGTACCTCACCGAGATCCGAGATGGAAACAAAACCAAATTCGCCCACGTTGATCACGCGCCGCAGGTGGATCGGCTCGACATTCGCGTCGGCCCTCGTGCTCGTCGGAGTCGCGGCGCGGAGACCGGGACTGGCCTCGGGGGTCGCGCCGACGGGAGTTCTCGTGTATGCGAGCCCGGACTGTCGCTGCTGCCAGGCGTGGATCAAGCATCTCGAGGCGAACGGGTTTCTTCCGGCCGCGCAGTTCGTGGACGACGTGGCTCCGATCAAACGCAAGCGGGGAGTTCCGGAGAAGCTGTGGTCCTGCCACACCGCGCTCGTCGGCGACTACACGGTGGAGGGTCATGTTCCCGCCGATCTGATTCACAAGATGCTCGACAAGCGGTTGCCAATCGCCGGCCTCGCGGCTCCCGGAATGCCGAATGGAGCGCCAGGCATGGAAGGGCCGACGAAGGATCGGTACGAAGTGATTTCGTTTACGCACGCCGGCCGGACCGAAGTCTTCGCGGCGCGGTAGATCCTCAGGGCTCAGGCGTGAGCGCGAGCCAGAGCGTGACCGCCGCGCCGCCGAGTCGCTGCTGGCCGTTCGACGAGGCGTCCTCGGCTTCTACAGTCAGGTCGCCGCCGAGCATGCGAGCGACGCGGCGGCTCACGGCGAGTCCGATTCCGAATCCGGGCGCCAGATCTCGGGACGCGGGCACGCGGGCGTACTCCTCGAATACACGCTCTCGCCAGTCGGGCGGAATGCCGGGACCCGAATCCTCGACCGTGAGCGCCGCCCAGCGTCGCGCGTCGCGCATGCGATAGCCGACGCGGACGCGGATGTGTCCTTCCCGCGGCGTGTACTTGTTCGCGTTCGACAAGAGATTGTCGACGATGTGCCGCACCTGGGCGGCGTCGCCCATCGCGCGACACTCGGATTCGGCGTGGAGCTCGACCGTCTGCTCCTTGGCGACGGCATTGAAGCTCTGGTCGTCCACCGCGGCGCGGGCCAGCGCGCAGAGATCGATCGCGGTCGTACTGAGGCGGATGTCGCCGGTGTCGCTCCTCGCCACCGCGAGCAGCGACGACACCGTATCGCTTGCCCGGCGCGTGAGCCGCCGAATTCGTAAGAGAGCTTCGCGCTGCTCGGTGGGTTTGGTGACTCCCTCGAGCATCAGGTCGACATTTCCCAGCGCGGCGCCCAACGGGTTCTGAAGATCGTGGGAGATGCCCCGCATGAATGCGCTCTTCTGGTCCATCACGGTCGCGAGAGCACGCCTGTCGCGGTCCGCGGCCACGGCGAGACGCACCGTCCGCTGGCCGGCGCGCACGATGAGCACACAGGCGAGCAGCGCCAGCGGCACGAGCGCGACGGGAAGCCACACGTCGACCCGCTCCCAACTTCGAACGGTCGCACGCACCGACTGGGCCGACTCCTCGAGCAGCTCGCCAAGGTGGCGCGCCGCCATGAGCGCCGTGTCGGCGTCAATGCGCGCTGTGTCGAGCACCGCGGCGTTGGGCGTCGCCGTCATCGATTCGACGTCGTCGTGCCAACGCGTGGACGCCTCGCGGTACTGCGCGAACCGCTCGAGCGCCTCCGCCGTCGAATTCTCGAGAAGCGAGTCGAGCGCGAGTGCGCCGCGCCGTTCGGCGCGCAGCGCCGCCACGTAACGAGGGTCGGCGTTCGGGTTTCCGGTGGACGACCGCATCCCGACCGCGAACATCTCTTCGGCGAGGAACGACGTGACGTTGGTGGCGCGGACTCGGGCGGGGTCGACGACGTCGGTGATCACCTGCCGCTGGGTCCGGAGTCTGGCGCCCACACTGATGGGTGCGATAACCAACGTGGCAAGCACGGCGATCACGACGACGAGCGGTATCCACATACCGCGCGTCGACAGCTCGCTCGGCTCTGGATCGTGGCGCTCGGCCTCGGGTCGATCCGCGATTGTCGTAGGCTTTGCCTCCGCGAGGCGATGTACCCCGCGAGCTGACTCCGGTTCGCAAGCTCGGCAGCTTCCGGGCCGCGACTCTTGCGTCCGTCTCGCCAAGCCCGATCTTCGACTTGCCCGCCCCCCCCACCAAACTCCGACACCGAGGGTCGCAATGTCGAAGCACGCTCGCGTCATGACCATTTGTTGGTCATTCGCCACCGCGTTTGTCGCAAGCGAATCTTTGTGCGCTCAGCAGTCTCCGGCGGTCGATCTCGGAGCGTCCGCGGCCGCGCTGCGATTCCGCTACATCGGCCCGGTCGGCAATCGGATCGCATCCGTTGCCGGCGTCACCGGCGACGCGAATGTCTACTACGCCGGCGCGGCTTCGGGCGGCATCTGGAAGACGGTCGACGCCGGCATCCACTGGTCGCCGATCTTCGACAACGAGTCCATCTCATCCGTCGGCGCGCTCGCCGTGGCGCCGTCGAATCCGAACATCGTGTGGGCGGGCACGGGCGAACCGTGGATACGCAGCCACATCTCGATCGGCAACGGACTCTACAAGTCGACCGACGCGGGACGCACGTGGACCCACTCCGGCCCCGACTCGGCGAGCCGCACGGGGCGCATCGTCATCGACCCTGCGAATCCCGACATCGTTTTCGTCGCGGCCCAGGGTCACAGCTACGGCCCGGAGCAGGAGCGCGGAGTCTATCGCACGACAGACGGCGGACAGACGTGGAGCAAAGTGCTCTTCGTCGACGCAAATACCGGCGCGATCGACGTCGTCATGCACCCGACTGACTCGAAGACGCTGTTCGCCGCGATGTGGCAGCTCGAGCTTCACACGTGGGGACGCGAGAGCGGCGGCACCGGCAGCGGCGTCTACGTCACGCACGACGGCGGCGATCACTGGACGAAGCTCGAGGGACACGGCCTCCCGACGCACGAGATCGGGAAAGTGGGACTCGCGATCTCGCGGTCGAACCCGAACCGCGTCTACGCGCTCATCGAGACCGGCGACGGCAACCCGCTGCACGGGCGAGCCACGGACAACGGCGAGCTGTGGCGCTCGGAAGATGGGGGTGTGAACTGGAAAGTGATCAGTTTCGACCGCGATCTCGCGTGCCGGCAGCCGTACTACACTCGCATGGCCGTCGCCCCCGACAATCCGGACGAGACGTATTTCCTCTGCGCGACGTTCAACCACTCGATGGACGGCGGATCCACCCTCACACAAACGGGTCGCGGCGGCGGGGGAGGGCGCGGACGAGGCGGCGCTGCGCCGGTGACTGAGGGCGGACGCGGCGCGCCGCCGGTGCCCGCGTTCACGTCGCCTGGCGGTGACAACCATGACATCTGGATCGACCCGACGAATCCTTCGCGGATGGTGGTCGGCAACGATGCGGGCGTGCACATCTCGACGACGCGCGGCCGCTCATGGCTGCACGTGAACCTGCCCATCGCGCAGATCTACCACGCCACGGTGGACAACCGGGTTCCGTACTACGTGTACGGCAACAAGCAGGACGGGCCATCGTATCGCGGGCCGAGCAACAGCCGGGCCGGCGGCGCGATCTCGCGAAGCGAGTGGCACGCGGTGCAGGGCGGCGAGAGTGGTTGGGCGACCCCCGATCCTGTCGATCCGAACGTCATCTGGTCGACGGCGTCCGGATCCGGCAGCCGCGGCGGCATCGTCGTGCGATTCGACGAGCGCACGCGGACGGGACAGAACGTCGAGGTGTGGCCGCTGAGCACGGGCGGACATTCCGCGGCCGAAGTCGAGTATCGCTTCGTGTGGGACGCGCCGTTCACGATCTCGCCTCATGATCACAACACGATCTACACCGGCAGCCAGTTCGTGCACATGTCGAAGGACGGTGGACGAAGCTGGCGCGTGATCAGCCCCGACCTCACGCGGAACGACAAGTCGAAGCAGCAGAGCTCTGGCGGCTTGACCCCGGACAACATCGGCGTCGAGTACGGCGACGTCGTGTACGCGATCGCCGAGTCGCGCGCGCAAGCCGGTGTGATCTGGGCGGGCACGAATGACGGACTCGTGCAGGTGACGCGCGACGCCGGCAAGACGTGGACGAACGTGACGGCGAACGTTCCGGGCATACTGCCCTGGGGATCGGTGCGCCACATCGAGCCGTCGAAGTACGACGCCGGCTCGGCCTACATCATCGTCGACGGGCATCAGGAGAACAACCGCGACCCGTGGGTCTATCGCACGAAGGATTTCGGAAAGACGTGGAAGCTGATCGTCACCGGAATCCCGCACACCGTCGTGAGCTACGCGCACATAATTCGAGAGGATCCGGTACGCCGCGGCTTGCTGTATCTGGGCACGGAGGGCGGCCTGTTCGTGTCGTTCGACGACGGCGATCACTGGCAGCCGATACAACTCGGGATGCCGCACGCGCCTGTCTACGGCCTGGTCATCCAGGAGCACTTCAACGATCTCGTCGTCGCGACGTACGGGCGCGGCTTCTTCATTCTCGACGACCTTTCGCCGCTACAGAAGCTCACGCCGGAAGTGACGGCGTCCGCGGCGACGCTGTTCGCGCCCCGCGCGGCGTATCGCTTCCGCGACATCGAGGGGAACGTCTCGCCGAACGACGATCCGACCGCGGGCGCGAATCCGACGTACGGCGCCGATATCAATTATTGGCTCGGCGCGGGAGGAGGCACGGCGAGCGTGGCGATTCTCGACGGGGCTGGAAAGACGGTGCGCACGATTCAGGGTACCACGCGGGCCGGCTTCAATCGCGTGTACTGGGATCTGAGCAACGAACCGTCGAAGACGGCGCGCATGCGCACCAAGCCGCTCTACGACCCCGAGTTCACGATGGACGCGGACGGGACAAGGCCGGCGCCGGGATTCGGCACGCTGTCCGTACTGATGCCGCCGGGACGTTATACAGTAAGACTCACAGCGGCCGGCAAGACGATGACGCAGCCCCTCGAGGTGCTCAAGGATCCGAACGAGACCGTCACGGCGCTCGACATGGCGGCGTCTACCGAGCTGTTGAAGAAGGTCCAATCGGACATGACGACGAGCGCCGATATGCTGCTCGCGATCGAAAGCGTGCGCGCGCAGCTCGACTCGCTCGCCGCGCAGGTCGGCGGCAATTCGTCGATGGCCGACGTGCGCGCGCAAGGCGACTCGATCGGGCGCAAGTTCGTGGTCGTCGAGGGGAACCTGATCGACGTGCGCATGACGGGCCGCGGCCAGGACGAGGTCCGGTATCCCGCGAAGCTCGGCGCGCAGCTCAACTACGTCGCGGGAGGGATCGCGGCGTCGGACTTCGCGCCCGCGGCTCAGCAGCAGAAGGTCGGTCAGGTGCTGGCGAAGCAGGTGCGCGACACGCACGCGGCGCTACAGAGCCTGATCGACACGGATTTGGCCAAGTTCAACTCGTTGCTGCGATCGCGGGGCCTGAAAACGATCGACGCGACGGTCCCGGCGGTCGTGTTCTAGTCTGATGTCACGGAACGTCGTGCTCGTCCGCTGGATTCTATTGGTGTACGCACAACCTTTGAGGAAACGATGCGAAACGTGAAGGTGTTGCTGGCTCTCGTGCTGGCTGCGTCGGCGATCGCCGGCTGCAAGAAGGGAGGTGGCGGCGGTTACATCCAGACCGCTCCGGCGCCGGCGGTGGCCCGGTGACGCTGGCAGGTGGCCGTCGCCCGAGCTCGGGGCGGCGGCCGCCTGACAAAGGTGTTTAGAGGGGCAGCGGTAGGCTCGCTATATTAAAAGACTCGCACATATTAAGACTCGCGTAAACCTGTACGCGAGTTGTCGGGGCCAGGAGGGCGGCGCGTTGTCGCTTGGGCAACGCGCCGCGACGCCGTCATTGGCCGGCGGGCAATCGGAAGATCGCGAGCTGCGGCTTGAGCGCCGCCGGCAGTGCGTTGCCACCCGCCCCCGAGAACTGAATCGAAACCGTCGCGTCCGTCGCTTTTGTGTCGAGTCGGAAGTACGACGACGTTCCCGGATCGAGAACGGCGAGCGATGTGTCCGCCGAGATCGTAAACAGGGCCAGCGGCGAGGCGAAGGGAATGTCCGACTCGCCGCCCGAGGTGATGAAAAGACGATTCCACATCTGCCGCACGTTGCGCGACGTGAACCGGTCGGCGGCGGGGGCCGTCGTGCGCGCGAGTCCCGGGAGGCTGTCCGTGTACAACGCGAGCGCGAAATTGGCGAACAGGTTCGGGAACGGCTGCCCGCTCGCCGATTCGATGTTGGCGACACCGGTGAGCGTGTTCTGATCGAGCTTCTTGAAGATGCCCGTGCCCATCTGGTCGCCGAGCCACCGCACGAGCAGCCAATCGCCGCCGCGCCAGGAAAAGCCGTCGTCGTCGTCGCTGTGCAGCGTCACGCTCGCGGTGTCGGGCAGGAGCGCGTACTGATACGAGTCGTACAAGAAATTCTCGACGAAACCCTGCGACGAATCGGGGAAGATTTGCGTCGGGTCGCTGCGGCACGCGGTTCCCGGACACTTCTGCTCGTAATACAGAGAGCCCAGCTCCTCGGCGACGATGCTCAGCCCCTCGTCGAGCCACCCGAACTCGGGGTTCGAATGGTGAACGACGACGTGCTGCGAGAACGAGATGAGGTGTTGCAGCTCGTGGAGGAAGGTGCCAGGAACCGCGAAGCCCACCTCGTCGACGCTGTGTGAGCAGCTCGCGATGCCGGTGGGGTCGGGAACCATCGAGTAGAAAATCTCCCCCTGGTTCGAGTTGGGATCTCCCGCGCCGCCGCCCAGGTCCTCGTCGTCGAAGAAGCCGGCGACGTAGCCTTGGGTCTCGCAGGACGACGCGGAGACGAGTGCGTTAACCGCCGGAGTCATCAACATGATGACCCGCCCATTCTGATCCACGTCGCTCGGCAGGCCGAACGCCGTCGTGTCGATCGGATAGAGCGTCTGGTCGAAGTAGGTGCCGAACGTCTGGAGCTGCGTGGAAGTGAACCCGTTCGCGGGGGCCAGTGTGTCGATGTAGACGAGCACGTTCGCGCCGATGAAAGCGAGCTTGGCCCCGGTCGACGTGAACGACGTGCCGTTCGACGCGAGTACGCGGAATCCGCGGATGCTGCCGAGTGTCGGAAGGGGAGCGGCGTCAACCGATCGGGTGACCGATCGAGCGGCTCGAGACCCGAGGCTGCCGGACACGGGCCACGCCCGCGACGCGAGCCTCGCCCGCGCGCGCGCGTGCAGCGCGCTCGAGAAGCGCCGCTGTGCGCTGCCCGGCGCCTTTTGCGACGCACGAAGCGGCGTCAGTCCTACGGGCGATCTCGCCCCCGAGATGCGCGTCGAGGGGAAACGACTCGGTGCCGGAGACAGTGACGCCGAGACAGCCGTCCCCGACGTGACTCGGTACGTCACGAACGTGTCGGGCACGAGATCGACGGGGAACTGCGCGACGACTATGTAGCTCGCGCCGTTCCCGGCCAACGTGACGGTCGTTCCTCCGTTGCTGCAGTCGACGCGCGCCGTCGCCGCGACCGCGAGTTGGAGCGTTCCGGCTTGCGAGCAGGGCGACGACTTGAACGACGTCGTTCCCGTGGGCGTGGTCGGTTCGGAGCTGGAGCAGGCCCACAGCGCGCAGAGCGCGGTCGGCACGAACAGGCGACGGATCGTCGAGGGGGCGAGGCGGATCATGATTCCGGCAAGAGAGCGTTGAACGAGCTCGTGGACACAGGACACGCGCCGGCCCCCCGGTCGGCGGCGTCTCACTGAATTCGTTGACACGCCACACGCGTCCTGCCCTGTCGTAGTACAAGCTCAGCGCCAAAGTGTTGGGTCCGTTTGCGTCTCGCGCGCCGCTTCGCGTAACGTCCTACGGACAGAATCTCCGCTCGAGGAATCGGATGCCGTCAACAGCAGCGGGGTACGAGACCGTCGCGGTGCGCGCGCCCCAACCGCCGAAGGGAAAGCCGCTCTCAGTCACGAGCGAGTCGTTTTCAGATGGGGGAGAGATCGAACTCGAGTACGTCTCCGAGGGTGCCGGCGGTAAGAACCGTTCCCCGCACTTGACTTGGAGCGGCGCGCCGCCCGGCACGAAGAGCTTCGCAATTACGTGTTTCGACCCCGATGCGCCGACCGGGTCGGGGTACTGGCACTGGCTCGTCTGGGGTATTCCCGCCTCGGCCACGAAGCTCGACGCCGGCGCCGGCACGGGGCACTCGCCCCCCGGCGCCCACAGCGGATACAACGATGCCGGAACGGCGTCGTACGAGGGCCCCGCTCCGCCGAAGGGCGACGGCGACCATCGCTACGTGTTCACGGTCTACGCGCTCGACGTGGACACCCTGAAAAGTGCCGGCGAGAAGACCACGGGAGCCGGCGTCATCTTCAGGATGCGCGGGCATCTGCTCGCGTCGGGCTCGTTGACGGGGCGCTTCGGCCACTGACGCCCTCCGCCCCGAGAAACGAACAACCCTGGAGCGCGGGTGGCACCCCAGGGCTGTTCAGCTCGGACGACCCACCGCGTGGGCCACGACCGCTGCGCTCAGCGGCGCCGAGCTGTGTGATATAAGAATGCTACTTCAAGAACTTCGCGACGCCGCCGTGATTCGAGCACGCGCCCTGATGGTGCGTGGCGTGAGAGTACGTTCCATCCTTGCACTGCGCGGTGGCGTTGGTCGGATCGGTGTTGTCGGCCGTCTTGGTTCCCTTGGGTGTGACTGCCTTGTCGGCCTTGGACTCGGCCTTGTCGACTTTCGATTCGGCCTTGGACGTCGTCTTGGCGGCCGCAGCGTCGGCCTTGGACGTCTGCGCGGCCGCCTTGTCGGTCGCTTTGTCGGTGGCCTTCGCGGCCTTTTCTGTCGCCTTCTCGGTGCTCTTGGCCGCTGACGTGGTGGCCTTGCTCACGGCCTTATCGGCTTTGTCGGCCTTTTCGGCGGCCTTCTTCGCGGCGTCCGTCGCCTTGGTGTCTACGCCTCCGTGCGAGGAGCAGGCGCCGCGTCCCGAGGTTGCCGATGTCGTGCCGTCCTTGCAGACGGTCGTAGCGGCGCCCTGGGCTGCGAGCGACGTGGCCGCGGCGAGCGTGAACGAGAGAAGCGTACCGGCGAGAACGCCGACTCGAATTCGCATCGTGGAACTCCGGGTGGGGGACGCCGGCAGCGGCGCGCTCGCGACACTACGCGGTCCGACGCGAGAAAAGACCCTGCGTCGAAGCGAACCGTCACGGCGCGCCGAGTGTAACGCGCGTCACACCATGCGAAGCCGCGGCTAGAAGACGCGAACCGTCAGCGCGGAGGGTCCGGAGCCAACCGCGATGCTGTCGGTGAGGGCGAACGTAGCGGCCTTGTACACGAATACGTACGCGGGAAGGCTCTGCGTCCCGAAGAAGGCCTGATAGACGTTACCGGCCTTGTCCGTCGTCGCGGCGAACGCGCCTCGGCAGCTGCCGTTCGACAGCTTCGCGCAAAGCGCGTTGTCGGGCGGCCGGACGAACTGCCGAGTGGCCGTATTCCAGACCGCCGTCCCGAAGAGGAAGCCGGAGATGTAGGCCAGACCCGATTGGTCGACGAAGACCGCTCCGGGCCCGACCCCGACATTGGTGACGTTGGTCACGACCTGCATGCTCGTGCCGTTCAGCACGGTGAGGCTGCCCGGGCTGACGAAGTCCCCGGTGTTCACGACGTAAAGCAGCCCGTCCGGTCCGACGCTGATGTCGGTCGAGTTCGTTCCTCCCATCGTCGCCGTTCCGACGACCGTCATCGTCGCCGGGTCGATCGCCGTGACGATGCCGTTGCCGATCGGCTGAAAGTTCTGGTCGAGGTTCGAGGATACGACGAAGACGCGCCCGCCTGAGACGGCGATGGCGGTGGGCTGCGGAGCCACCGTCACCGTGTTCGTGATCGATCCGGCGGCTTGTCCCGTCGTGAAACGGCCGACGACGTTGGTCAGCAGGTTGGCCGCGACGACCATCGTGTCGTTCACGAACGCGGACCCTGTCGCATTCCCCGACGCGAAGGTGAAGAAGCGCTTCACCGAATCCCCCTGGAGATCGACCAGCGCCACCGACGCGGCGTCTCCGAGTGGAACCGCGGCCAGGCGTCCACGCACCGACATGCCGGTCGGCGTGATCGTGGTGCTGGAGCCGAGCGCCACCTGCTGCTGGGTCGCCGGGCTGCCGTGTTGGAACAGGGTGACGCTTCGAGCGAGCGAGTTCACGACGACGCCGATCTCGTGGTCGCTCGACGTTCCGCCGAGGAATCCCGCGGCGACGGGAGCGGTGGTGTCGTCCGAACAGCTGAGCGTGAAGGCGAGCGAAGCGATCGTGCCGATCGCGGCGAGGCGAATGTTGTAGCGATGCATGGATGGGTGTGTTTGAGGAACCAGACGAGTGCTGTGTTAGAGTTGCATGATTGAGATGTTCTACAGCGCGGCTAACCGCCTTGACCGGCGCCCATTCGGCTCGTGCGGAGCCCGACGGTCCATCGCCGGCCGCCGAAGGGGTAGTCGACGAGCATCGACGCGGGTCGATCAAATGCGTTCTCGACGCCGACCGTGCCCTCGAGCCGCCACGCGGCGCGCACGACCGGAACGGCGAGACGCACGTCGGTCAGCCAGTATGGGTCGAGATCGTTGAGATCCGTCCCCACCACGGTTCTGCGGCTGCCGACGTAGCGCGTCTCGAGGTCGATGCGCGCGTAGCGTCGTGCGATCGATTCCGAGATTCTCGCCGTCGTGCGCGGGCGATAGATGACCTGCCCGCTTTGACCGGCGCCGGTGTACGTGACGTCGCTGTGGTCGACGTTCGCGCTGACGCTGAAGCCCCAGGCAGCGGGAACGGCGAACCTCGCGCCGAGTTGCCATCCCGAACGGCGAACGTCGACGTTCAGCGGGCTCCAGATGAAGCGGAAGTCGGGCGACCAGAGAATCATTCCGTCGACGTCGGCGCGGTACAGCGCCGCGTCCCCGCTGACCGTCGCGGCGCCCAACGCGACATCGCGCACCGCTGCACGGAGCTCCGTCTCGCCGCGAGTACGCTCCGGCGCGAGCGACGGGTTCGCTTTGACCAACACGCCCTCGTGAAAGAACTGGTCGGCGAGCGAGGGCGGGGAATAGCCGTTGCCGATCCACGCCGACAGCGACGCAGCGCCGCGCGAAAGCTCGACCGACGCGCGCGGCGACGACACCGTCGCGGCTATCAGATCATCGTGGTCGACGCGTTCGGCGAAGGTGGTCGCGACGCCGAGGGCACCAAGGTCTCGCGACATGTTGAGGCTCGCGTAAGCTCCGACGATGCGCTGCGACCGCGGCGCGTTCGACGCCAACGACGTCGCCGCGACGTCGAGCCGGCGCGCGTCCGCGCCGAGCGTGACGCCCGTCGTCGTTGCGGCGCCGAGCGTGCCGGACGCCGTAGTGGACGCCGCCGCTCGCGCCTCGGTGGCGTCGAGCACGTCGTCGTACGCGGATCCGAACGGAGGCGTCGGGTCGGAGAAGTGCGTGCGGTCGCGCGCGAGACTCGCCGACCCATCGAACGTGAACACGCCTCGCGCCGACGAGAGCTCCAGCGCGGCCGACGAATGGTGTTCGTCGTCGCGCCCCGTGAGCGACGGCTGCACGATGCTTCCCGCGAGGCCTCTGTCCGTGGAGCGCCAGTCGCCACGCAGCCGAACGCTCCCCGCCGAGCCGTCGATTCCCGCCACGCCGAGCAGGTCCGTGGATGTCGCATCGGAATTCGCGCGGAGCGCCGTTCCGCCGCCTCGCACCGCCGGCACGTCGTACGAGAAGTCCCCTCGCGTGGTGCGATGCTCCGCCGAGACCATACCGCTCACCCGAGAAGCCGACTCGGTCGCGTCGCCGACCGAGCCGCTCACCGCGCGTTCGCCCCACGATCCGGCATCGAGCGCGAGCGACCCCTCGCGCTCCGCTCGGCGCGTGTCGACGACGACGACGCCGGCGAGTGCGCGTCCACCGTAGCGCGCCGACTGTGCGCCTTCCCAGACGGTCACCCGCTCGATCGTCGCGAGCGACAGTTGCGACAGGTCGGCGACGCCGGTGAGCGGCGAGTTGGCCACGACGCCATCGACGACGACGAGGACCTCGGCAGCGCTCGATCCGCGAATCGAGAGCTGGGTCGGTTGTCCGGGACCGCCGCTCCGCGTCACCACGACGCCCGGGACGGTCGTGAGAAGCTCCCCGACATCGCGCTTTCCCGAGGACTCGATCGCGGCGCGATCGAAGGCGGCTGTCTCTCGCTCGGACGCCGGGCGTCGCGCCGAACTGACGACCGCGGCCAGCGGTGTGGGCACCGGATCGAGCGCTGCGTCGAGGAGAGCGGTGCGGCCGTTCTCGATGGAGACGTCGCGTGTGAAAGCCGCGTAGCCCACGGCGCGTACGGCGATGCGGTACGTCTTCGGCTCGAGGCCTCGCGCGACGAACGCTCCGTCGGCGTCCGATCGGTCAGGCTCGACACGGTCAGCGATCTCGATACGGGCGCCGGCGATGGCGCGGCCAGTGGTCGCGTCGGTGATGCGTCCGCGCAGCTCGCCGGGCACCTGGGCCACCGCGCCGCGCGCCGCAACGAGGAACGCCAGAGCGAATGACGCGACGCCGAGCGATCGAGTCGCTCGACGAAGGAAACGTCTCACACCGGCCCTCAAAAACATGAAACCCGTCCTGGCTCGATCGAGAGCGGGGACGGGGGGCGAGGGGGAAGCGCCAGGAGTCGGCAGCTTCACGTTCGACCCCGCGCCCCTCCCTCGAGGGGTTCTGTGCGGGAGTGAACGGGGCCGGTCTCCTGGCTCGAGACGGTCTGGCTCGCCTTCCCAGCGCGCGAGCGCGCCAGTGGACGGATGAGCAGACCTTGGTTCGCGAGCGAGCATCCCACGCCCGCGAAGTCTCTTACAGTGGCGGGGCCGCGCCGGATTCGCACCGGCTTCCTACAGCTTGACCCCGTTCACACAATTCGATTGTGTTGGGGACTCTAGCACGGCCTCGGCGGAGCGCGCAAGTGCGGGTGGACCGGTAGACCGGTAGACCGGTAGACCGACTCAGATTTCAGAAATAGCGATCATAGTTTTTCCCGGTTCACCGGTCCACCGGTCCACGGTCCACTGACCCACCAATGAAACTCAACTCTGTCTGTGTCTTCTGCGCGTCGAGCATCGGTGCGAACCCGATCTACGCTGAGTCGGCGCGGCGCTTCGGCGAGGCGCTCGCGGCGCGCGGGATCGCGCTCGTCTTCGGCGGCGGATGCGTGGGACTGATGGGTGTGATCGCCGATGCAGCGATCGGCGCCGGCGGGCGCGCCATCGGCGTCATCCCGCGCGCTCTCGTCGAACGCGAGATCGCGCATCGGGGGCTGACGACGCTCCACGTCGTGGAGACGATGCACGAGCGCAAGCAGCGCATGGCCGATCTCGCCGACGCGTTCGTGATGTTGCCCGGCGGCTTCGGGACCTGGGACGAGTTCTGCGAGGTCGTGACCTGGGCGCAACTCGGCATTCATCGCAAGCCGCTCGGCGTGCTGAACGTGGGCGCCTATTACGACCCCATGCTGGCGATGGCCGACCGCGCCGTTGCCGAGGGCTTTGTGAGCGCCGTGCAGCGCGACCGGCTCGTGGTGGACGACGAAGAGGACCGCCTTCTCGACCGGCTCGCGCTCGCGCCCGTGCCCGCGGAAGTGAAGTGGATCCCCGCGGCGGCTCCATGAGCGTCCGACGGTGGGATTTCACAGCGGATTGACCCCGGGAGTGCGTTTCTCGAATATCAGGTCGGAGCGCCCTGTAGCCGCGACGCGCTCCATCACCTTGGCCAGCATCTCGGGGGTTACCGTGCGCCGTTCTCCCATTGTCGCCATCGCCGCGCTCGTCGCGCTGGCGGCCGCATTGCCAGTCGCCGCTCGCGCGCAGACGCCGGCCGGAGCGCCCGCGTCGGCCGGAGCGATGAGCCACGAGGACCTGATGACCTTCGCCAAGGCGCACGTCGCGATCAGCGACGCGCGCGACTCGAGCGCGGTCCGGCTCGCGTCGATCAGAAACACGAAGCCCGAGTCCCAGCAAGAGCTCCGCGACAGCCTGCGCGCGCAGATCGCCGAGATCCTGCACCACAACGGGCTGACCGAATCGGACTACGAGCACAAGATCTACCTCGTGAGCGTCGACCCGGCGACCCGCAAGGATTTCGACGCGATGGTGGCGCAGATCAGCGGTGTGCCGACGCCGGGCCAGCTCCCGCCGCCGCCGCCGCATGTGAACGTGATTCCGCCGGCGGACCTTCCCGCCGGAGCCGTGGGGACTCACATCGGCCACGTGATCAACGGTTTCAGCGACACGCCGAACGGAGACGGCCTGCTGACGGTCGCGATCAACGAGGCGAAGGTCGCCATTCAACACGCGACGCTCGCCGGCCGGCAGCCGGGCAACCTCGACGCGATGAAGCTGCATGCGGGGCACGTCATCAACGCGCTCGACCCCACGATCGTGCCGACGGGTCCGGGGCTCGGCTACGGACTCAAGAAGGCCGCCGCGGGCGCCGCGATGCACATCGAGCTCGCGGCCAAGGCGCCGGGTGCGTCGCCGAACGTGCAGATGCACGCCGCGCACATCGCCCAGGCGGCGAGGAACAGCGTGGCGCGCGCGGACTCGGTCATCGCCATCGCGAAGCAGGTTCAGGCCGCGACGTCGGCGCCCGACGCGGCGGCGCTCGTCAGCCGAATGGCGTCGATGTCAGAGCAACTGATGGCGGGATTCGACGCGAACGGCGACGGGCGGGTGACGCCGGACGAGGGCGGTCTACAGCTCGCGCAGGATCACGTGAAGATGCTGGTAGCCGGCGAGAAGAAGCAGCCGTAAACCGTCCACCAGTCCACCTCAGTCCTCGTGACTGGCCTCGTACTCCCGTTGCGCTCGCGTGCGATCCGACCCCTGTTGCGCGTCGCGCCGCTTCGCGGCGCGCATGGCGAGGTCCTTGGTCGTCTCCGACTTCACGCGCGGCATCGGTAGCAGCCGGTCAGCGTCCTCCGACTGACATTCGGGACACTTGGGAACCTTGGAAGACGAACCGCGCGTGAGGGCCTCGAACTCGTGCCCGCACGCGCGGCAAACGTAATCGAAAATCGGCATCGTTGACTACTGCGCGACCGTCAGCAGGACACGCAGTGGTGCTGGTTCTTCGCGCCGAGCTTTTCTAGGAGTGCGATCGTCTCGGGGAAGGGACGGAGTCGCTGTACCGGCCCGTTCGCCATGTCGACCGTCGTGTGGCCGTCACGCGACACGGCTCGCGGATCGGCGCCGTGCGCGACGAGGTACTGGATCATGTCGTTGTCGCCGCGCGCGGCGGCGTGGTGCAGCGGCGTCATGCCGCGCGTGTCGCGCGCGTTGACGTCGGCGTGCAGCTCCTCTACGAGATATCTCATTGCCGGCATCCAGCCGTCGGGCGCGTGGCGGTGCGAGTTGCCGGCGAAGCCGTTGCCGTATCCTACACCGGCCGCCGCGTGAATCGCGTAGACGCCGGCGCCGACCGGGGCCGCCTTGGCGGCGGAATCGATGGCCGGATCGAGAATCGGCGCGGCTCCGCGTCCACCACCGCCGCCGCCCCACCCCCGCCGCCGCCACGGCCGGCGAACTGCGCGGCTCGTGTCGCGGAGTCGAAGGCCGCGATGTCGCCTGGAGGAGGAGCGCCGCGTCCAGCGCCGCCGCCGCGGCCACCACGACCACCCCGACCGCCGGCCTGCGGCGCACGGATGGCTGGGATGTTGGGATCGGCGCCGTATTTGACCAACAGCTTCATTGCGTCGACGTCGACGGCGTAGGCCGCGCGCCAGAACGCCGTGGAGCCGTCGAGATACTCGAGACCGCAGTTGGCGTTGCCGCAGTTGTTGAAGGCGAAGTACCACGGCTGTGTGCCAAGCTTCGCGTTGACGCTGGCCTTCGCGTCGAGCAACGCCTTCATCAGGTCGAGGTAGGTCGTCTTCTGGTTCTGGATCGCCTGTGGCTGCGGGTAGCGCGACTTGGGCGCCCACTGCGTGTTGATCGTCGCGTAGAGCGGCGTCATGCCGACGTTGCTGGCGATGTTCGGATTGGCGCCGCGCTGCACGAGCAGCATCGCGACGTCGAACTGGCCGTTGATCGCGGCGATGAGCAGCGGCGTCGTATGGTCGACGCGGCTGGTGTCGTTGATGTCCGCGCCGCCGTCGAGCAGCGCGCGCGCGGCTTCGACGTTCCCCTGTCGCGCCGCATGGTGAAGGGCCGTGAATCCGCCCACTCCACCGACCGTCCCGTTGTATCCCGCGACGCCGCCGTTCAGCGTGTCGACTTCCTCGGTCACCTGCGCGTTCGCCGCTGGGCGCATCGCCTCGGCGAGGCGGCCCGAGTCGATCGCGGCCTGGACCTGCGCCGCGGTGAATGGACCCTTGGGCTGTGGACCTCCTCGTCCGCCGCCGCCACCTCCACCGCCACCTCCGCGACGAGCGAACTGGGCGGCGTTCGGCCCTGCCTCGGCGGCCGCGATCGAATCGGCGTGCGCCTGGGCCTTTGCCGCCGCGGCGACCGAATCCTTGCGCGCCTGCGGCATGAACGAGATGAGAACCTCGTTGCGCTTCTTCGTGCCCGCCTGATCGCGCGCGCCCTCGTCCTGAAGGTTCATGACGTTCGAGCGGAGCGACGGATCGGCGCCTTTGGCGAGCAGCGCCTTGATCGCGCCGGCGCGATCGTTCTCGGCGGCGAAGAAGAGCGGGGTCTGGCCCCATTCGCTCTCGCGCGCGTTCGGGTTGGCGCCCTTTTCCAACAGCGCCGAAACCGCATCGGGATTTCCGGCGGCCGCCGCGAGGTGCAGGGCGGTCGCGCCGTTCGCGTCCGTACGATTCGGATCCGCGCCGGCCGCGAGAAGTGCCTTCACGACCGCGGGCGAGCCCGTGCGGCTCGCCAACTGCAGCGGCGTGTACGAGCCGATGCGTGTCGTCGCTTTCACATCCGCGTGAGCGCGGATCAACGTCATGGTCATCGCGGAGTCGCCGTGCTCGGCCGCCCAGTGGAGCGCGGTCATGCCGTCGCCCTCCGGGACGTTCACGTCGGCTCCTTGCGCGATGAGCTTTTTCACCGCGGCCTCGTCGCGATTCTGCGCGGCGTCGGCGACCGCCGGCGTGTGTGCCGGCGGCATCGGGAGCGTGACCTTACCGCGCGTGTCCTTCTGCTGCGCGAATGCCGGCGCGTTCGCCGCGAACAGCAGCGCCGCGCCGAGCAGGGTGACTCGTTTCATGCCGCGTCCTCCTCAGACGCTGAGTGCGAACTCGCCCGTGCTGTCACCGAAGCTGTTCACGTTCAACCCGAGCTTGTGCATGAGCGTGAGGAACACGTTGGCCATCGGCGTTCCGTCGGGCGCCTTGAGATGCGTCTCGCCGGCGATACGTCCGTTTCCGTGTCCGAGGACCAGAAGCGGGCAGCGGCGGTGGTTGTGGATGTTGCCGTCGGCCATCGGTGAGCCGTACATGATCATCGTCTGATCGAGCAGGCTCTTCTCGCCGTCCATCGTGTTGGCGAGCTTGTCGAGGAAGTACGGCAGCATGCTGACGTGGTAGCGGTTGATCTTGTTGAAGTCGAGGATCGCCGACTCGCGGCCGCCGTGATGCGACGCCGGATGGAAGCCCTTGTCGGTGCCGCTCTCGGGATACTGGCGGCTCGACGCGTCGCGGCCCGTCTTGAACGAGAACACGCGCGTCATGTCCGACTGGAACGCCAACACCTGGAAGTCGAACATCAGCTGCATGTGCTCGGCGAACGAATCGGGCACGCCGACCGGCGCCTCAGGAAGCTCACGCGCTTCGCCGCTCGAATTGCGCGCCTCGACGGCCTGGATGCGGCGCTCGAGCTCGCGGATGTCCTGGAGATACTTGTCGAGACGCTGCTGGTCCGACGGACCGAGCTGTCGCTTCAGAGAATTCGTCTCGCCGGTGATCCAGTCGAGGATGCTCTGGTTCGCCTTGCGGCGCGACATGCGGTCGGCGTTGTTGTTGCCCGCGCCGAAGAGCAGGTCGAACGCCGTGCGCGGATTGCGGATCATCGGCAGCGGCTCGCTCGGGCTCGCCCAGCTGATCGTGTCCGTGTAAGCGCAGGCGTAGTTGTAGTAGCAGCCGCCGGCCTGGTCGAGGTTCTCGATGCAGAGCTGCATCGACGGAATCGCCGCGTCGCCGCCGATCTGGCGCGCGACCAACTGATCCATCGACGTGCCGACATACAGATCCGAGCCCTGCGTCTGCTTCGGATGCGACTGCGTGAGGAAGACCGCGCTCGACCGGAAGTGGTCGCCGCCGATCTCCGGCGCGTCGAACGCCTCGGCCATGCGGGTGTCGGTGTTGCTGATGATCGTGAGGTGCTTGCGCCAGGGCTCGAGGGGAATGAGCGCGCCGTCGGGGTTGAGGACGAAGTCCTTTCCGGTGGCGGCGGGTGCCCAGAGGTTCTTGGACGCGCCCCAGATGTTGCTGCCGGCCGCGCCGTGAACCGACTCGATGGCGACGAAGCGAGTCTTGTCGCCCGGCGCCGCGGTGAGAGAGCGTTTGGTCAGCGCCCCCACGGCCGGCACCATCGCGTCGAGGTAGGGGAGCGCCACAGCCGCTCCCAGCCCGCGCAAGAACGTCCGCCGATGCAACGCCTTTCCAGTGAGGATCTGCATGGTCCGCCTTCCCCCGAGTCGGGTTGTTAGTGCTTCTCTTTGGTGTCCGTCGCGGCCACTGCGTCTTCCGCTCGCTTCATCCTGAATGCATCACTGCGAACGACCCCGTTCACGAACGACGAGAACCGGTAGTCGTTGGTCTCAGCCTGCTTGGCGATCGCGCGGATCGTCGGTTGGTCGAAGTCCTCGACGCGGCGGCCCAGCGCGTACGCCATGAGGTTCTCCGAGAACGCGCGGACCATCGGAATCGGACGCTTGAGCAGCGCGGTCGTGAGGTCGGCCGGCGTCTGAATCGGCGTGCCGTCGTACAGGTTGCCGCGCGTGTCGAGAAGCATCGCGTTCTCGCGATACCGCCACTTGCCGGTCACGTCGAAGTTGTCCATCGCGAGACCGATCGGGTCCATGTACTGGTGGCACGTGTTGCACGTCGGGTTCTTGCGATGGATCTCCATCCGCTCGCGCGTGGTGAGCGGGTGGCCGTCCTTGCCGGCGGCCGTTTCATCGAGCGTCGGAACGTTCGGCGGCGGCGGCGGAGGCGGCATGTCCATCAGCACTTCCATGATCCACTTGCCGCGCAGCACCGGCGACGTGCGGTCCGCGATCGACGTCTGCACGAGGTAGCTGCCCTGGCCGAAGATTCCGCGACGCGTGCTGTCCGGATACTCCACCCGGCGGAAGTCCTGGCCGGAAACGTTCGGAATGTCGTAGTGGCGAGCGAGGCGCTCGTTCACGTACGTGAAGTTCGCGTTGAAGAAATCGAGGATGCTGCGGTCGTTCCGGACGACGTCCTGGAAGAACAGCTCGGTTTCCCGGCGCATGTCGTCGGTGAGCTGCTGGTCGTAGTCGGGGAACAGGTAGGCGTCAGGGTGGACCTTGTCGAGGTCCTGGAGCCGCAGCCACTGCGCGGCGAAGCGCGTGGCCAGCGCCTCGGACTTCGGGTCGGCGAGCATGCGATGCAGCTCGCGGTCGAGCGTCTTCGGCTCGGAGAGCTTTTTCTGTTCGGCGAGCTTGAGCAGCTCGTCGTCCGGGATGCTGCCCCAGATGAAGAACGACAGCCGCGACGCGAGGTCGACGTCGCTGATCTGGTAGTTTTGCCCCGGCGCGACGTTCGCGGGCACGGGTTCGAACCGGAACACGAAGTACGGGCTCGACAAGATCGCCTGAACCGACGAGCGGACGCCCTCCTCGAACCCGCCGGACTTTGCACCTTGCGTGTAGAACGCCATCAGCCCGTCGCGATCGTGCTTCGTGAGCGGGCGGCGATACGCGCGCGTGCCCAACCGGTCCACGATCTGCGCGGCGCAGGCGCTCTCGGAGAGCGACTTCGATGGATGGCACGAAAAGATCATCCGCCGGCTCTTCGTGTCGGAGATTCCGGTGATCTTCGACGGGCCGATGACCGTCAGTTCCATGACGTGCGGCGGGGTCGTCGTGCCGGCGCTCGCGTTGCCGTTTGACGCCATCGACCAATCGTGCGGCCTGATCAGGTCTTCGTACGGCCCGTCGGTGCGGCGCACGAACGCGACGGACACGTTCTGCTGACCCGCTTTCACCGCGATCGGATCGGTCATGTAGAGATCCGCGCCGAGCGGCGCGTCGGCCGACGCGGCGGTGCGATTCACGCCTTTCTCGTAGTGGAAGAGCGAGACGCTCTTGCCGTCGATCGAGATGTCGATGTCCTCGAGGTGCGTTCCGACGCCGCCTTCGATGACCATGCGGAACTGATACATCCCGTCGGCCGGGAAGACGTATTTGGTGACGATGCCGCCGCGCGTGCCGAACGGGGCGCCCTCCACGTGATCCCACGGATGCTGCGACGCGAACGGCGACGACTTGTACGTCGTCTGGGTGAGCGCCGCATTCTTGTCGCCGACCGCAAGGCGGCTCACCGCCGACGCGGCGTTGAGGTACGCGTCGAGCAGAGTCGGCGAAAGGATCTGAGCGTCCGCGATGTTGTCGAAGTTCGCGCTCTTCGTGTCGAGCGGGAGCCAGTCACCCGCGCTGACGTCGAGTCCGATCAAATCGCGGACCGCGTTCTCGTACTCGGCGCGGTTGAGCCGCTGGAACGTGCGAGTCCCCGGGTTCGGTTTCGCGCCCCGATCGATCACCTGCTCGATGGTCTCGACGAGGGCCCGGAGCGTGTCGCCGCCGGGGCGCGGTGCGCCCGGGAGAGGCATCATCTCGGCCCGCAACTTCCGGATCATCTTCTCCGACGCGGCGAGTCGCGTCGGCGCGGCGGCGACGTCGTAGTGCTCTAATGAAAGATTGCCGACCATCATCTGGTCGTTGTGACAATCGGTGCAGTACTGATCTACAACGGCGTTGAGGGCGCTGATAGGAATCGTCGGCGCGCGGCCGGCACTCGCCGCGCGGGGGGCGTGCTTGACCGGAGGTTTTGCGAGAGGTCTCGTCGGCGGAGCGTTGGCCCGTAAGTAGTTAGGGGCTCGCGTTCCCGTCGCGGTGCCGACCGAAAAGGCCACCGCGGCACTCACCGCCGCAACCGATGCAAACACGATCTTCATGCTCGACAATCTCCCGGGAAAGCCGGTCTGTCGTGTCGTTGTTCTCGTAGCGGCTACACGGACGTTTTCAGGTGCGCACGCCGGTTTTGAGGGGATGGGAGTCCCCGGCGTCAAGTTGCATACGCACCAACACTATCAAGCGTTTACGGCTCCTTGGCAACCCTTCACCGGTCATCCATCCCGGCGCCGACCATCCTCCTGGAACGAAAAGAGGCGCCCGGCCACCGGCCGGGCGCCTCCCATACGATCCCACCACGAAGAAAAATCAGGCGGGCGAAAAGGCGATCAACCGCCGCCCGTGCAGTACGTGCAGCCCTTCTCCTGTGCCCGGTTCACGCCCCACGTTCCGGACGGAATCAGGGGAATGCCGGGGATGAGGTTCGCCGCCCATTCCTTCGCCGCGACTTCCTTGGTCACCTTGGCGTTCGCGGCGAACTCGGCGCTCAGGAACTGCAGCGCGACGTTGCAGGCGCCGAAGATCGTGCCCTTCGCCATGAGCTTGTCGATCGCCATGTCGTCGATCGGAAGCGCACCCGGCTTCTGCTTGTACATGAAGTTCCTCACCGATGGCGCTTTGGTCGCCATGTCGGTCGCCTTGATGCCTTCGCCGATCTTGTACTTCGCCCACATGGCGTCGTTCAGCGCGAACGGCATGGCGAAATGGCGGAGCACCATGACCGTTCCGACCTGCGCCGGCGGCGGTTGCACGGCGTAGAACGAAAAGACGAACGCGAACGGAAAGCCCTCGTTCGGCTGGTAGGCATCGACGAGCTGCTTGTGCTGCCCCTTCAAGCCGTCGAGCCAGTGCTCGGGATCCGGCGCGGTAGCTCCGTTCGGGAACGTCGTGGCCCACGCCTGTCGCGGATCGATCGCGGCGGCGAACGAAAGACCGGCAGCTCCTGCGGCGAGTTTGCCGAGAAACGCGCGGCGGTCCTGGCCCTCGGACTCATTCGGTGGACGATCGTGCATGCTTCCTCCCCGGCGCGCGTGCGCCGTTGTGGGTGAGTGGCCCATTCGGGACTTCAGTACCAACGCGAAATCAGACGCACTACGGACAGCAATGCGCACGTACCGCGATCAAGCGGGTTTCAACTCGCGGTACCACGCTTCGAAGGCACGTTGATAGAAGACTTTGTTGAAGAGCGTCCACTCTCCGAGCGACGGCGGGAGGGAGAACTTGGCGCCGAGGTCCGCGGCGGAAGTCCCCGCCGTGAGTCCTGCCCGCGCGGCTCGCTCGACCTCATCGAGCATCGCCACGTAGCGGTCGTATTCCGCGGCATGACCAAGCGGGCCGTGCCCCGGCACGTAGAGCGTGTCGCGCGAGCGACGCAGCGCCCGTACAGATGCCGCCAGCTTTGTTGGAATCGCGTCGACGAAGTTCGGAAACATGGCGTTCCAGAACAAATCGCCAGCAAAAACGATCGAAGGCTCGTCGAGTTCCAACGAGACGTCACTTTCCGTGTGGCCGAGGCGCGGCACGACCCGCACCGAGCGTCCGCCGAGGTCCAAAGTGCTCGGTTCCGTGGCGGTGATCAGCACGGAGTCACGAACCGCGGCCGCCCGTGAGGCGTCGTCGGGTTTGTTGCGCTCGATGACCAAGTCACGCGTGCGGGCCGTCGCGCGCACGACCGGATGGTCGTTCTCGGTGAGATAGCCGGCGACGCCGTTCGCGTGATCCGCGTGGTAATGCGTGAGCGCCACG
Source organism: uncultured Gemmatimonadaceae bacterium (assembly GCA_963757185.1). GTDB lineage: Bacteria > Gemmatimonadota > Gemmatimonadetes > Gemmatimonadales > Gemmatimonadaceae > JAQBQB01. The sequence goes on along the minus strand of CAVWQI010000005.1, from coordinate 297,066 downwards.
TGCGTCGGCCAGCGCCCTGTGAGCTCTCGCGCCTTGCCCGCGAGCCACTGCGCGCCGGCCGGCCGGTTGAACCCTTCGATCGCCAGCACGGCGTTCTTGCCGACGATGATTCCGCCGTTCGAGACCGTCGTGCTGTCGCCGTTGAGCGGCGTCGAGACGAGCGCCCACACTCCCTCGCTGATGCGCTCGAGGTTGCCGAACGGTTCGCGCGCCACGACACGGCCGAGCGAAGCCGACCATAGGGCTCGCGCCGACCTCGGCATCACGGCGGCCGCGAGCGCGAGATGCGCCGCGCACGAGCCCGATTGCGCGAGAAACTCTCGGCGACTGAACGTCGACTCTTTCATGCTCGTTGGTGACGAATGGCCGAGTCTAGGTCGTTCGGGCAATTGCTCGGCAGTCGAATTCTCGCAAGTCAAGGCGCGATGAGCAACTGAGCTGGCGTACTCGGCCGGAGCTTCGGGTCAGCCGTGGGGGTCAGGGCGTGCGACTTGCCTTCGGTCAGGGCGTTGTCCTTTCGATCACGTCAGCGACACACGGAGGAGTCTGAATGACGCGACAAATCGCAATAACTCTGGCCGCAGCCTTGGCCGCGGGAGCGTGCGCATCGGGCACGCGCGTCGAGTCCGCCGGCGAGATCGCGCCGGCTACCCCGACGAACAGCGCCGTGCTTCCGGCCGGCACGACCATGCGAGTTCGGCTGAACGAATCCGTTGGAACGCGCTCGAGTCACGAGGGCGATTCATTCACCGCGACAGTGACTGAGGCCGTCCGCGCCTCGAACGGCGTCGATGCGGTGCCCGAGGGTTCCATGCTCTTCGGCCGCGTGACGGGTCTGCATTCGGCGAACGTGCCGGGCGAACACGCCGTCATCCGTCTGGCGTTCGACAGCGTTCGCATCCGCGGCGAGTCGTATCCGTTCGACGGAGCGATTTCCGAGGTCAACGTGACGCGCGAGCAGACGGATCCCACGACGGCCGGTGTCGCCAAGGAAGCTGGTGTCGGCGCCATCGCCGGTGCGGCCCTCGGCGCGATCATCGGCGGCGCGGAGTTGTCGAAGATCGTCACGGGCGGCTTGCTGGGCGCGGCCGCCGGCACGGTCATCTCACTCGGAACGGGTTCGACCCAATCGGTGATTCCGTCGGGCACGCGAATGAGCGTGCGCTCGACGGACACAATACGCTTGCGCTGACGGCGCTATCTGGAGGGAGGTGCTTTCCAACTCCCGGAATCCGGTAGCACCGGAGCGACGTTGACGAGCGTCGCCCGCGGGGCCATCGACGGGACGCCACGGATGAACGTGACGAGTCCGTCGATCGGCGCGTGGATTTCGCCGGTCGGGCGGCCGAGGTAATCGGTCGTCCGACCGACGACTTGTCCCTTCGTCACGCGAGTGTCGCGCGCCACAACGGAAAAGAAAACCCCGGCGCTGTCCGCGGCGACGCGAGCGCCCGCTCCCGCGAGCCATGTGACGTGCTTCATCGGTGGAACGCGCCGCTCGATCATGTGCAGGGCGCCGAGCACGTTGAGCGAGCCATCGACGAGCGACGCGAGATCCGCGTTGGACACGACTCCGCTTCGGCCGGCTTCGGCGACGAGCACCGTCTTGCCGCGCACGAGCGCCTGCCCTGAGAGCGACCGACCAGCCGTCGGCGACGACGGATCGACGTCGGTCACGATGATGTGATCGAGCCCGAACGCGAGCGCGAGGCGGAGACCGGCCGAGTCCTGCGCGGCGCGGCCGCCGCGGAACCAGTAGCTGTACGGCCGAAGATCTTCGTCGAGATCGCCTCCGTGGAGATCGACGACGACGTCCGCCGGCGCGACGATCTGCTCGGTCACCGCCGCGAGCGCGCGCTGGGTCTGCGTGCCGCTCGCATCGCCCGGATACGACGCATTCATCCCTTTGCGATCGATCGGGTTGATGTGCGGCGTCATCATCTGGAACGAGTAGACGTTCAACAGCGGCGCGACGATCACGGTTCCGGCCAACTGCGTCGGTGCGATTCGGCCGATCAATTTCTGCATCGCGATGATGGACGTGTACTCGGTGCCGTGGCTGCCGGCGACGAACGCCACGACCGGGCCTGGGCGTGCGCCGCGAATCACGGCGACGGGAATCGAGAGAGCCGAGTCCGAGCCGGCGGCAACGGCGATCGCGCCGTACGCGGTCTGACCTTTCGAGGCAGTAGCCGAGCCGACGGTGAATGCCGACGGTTGCTGTCCGCCGGCCGCTGTGGCGAACAATGCAAGAGGCGCGACCTGAATGAGGATGCTCGACGTTGCACGCATCGTTCGTCTCCGCGACGAGGTGGGACGACAATCATATCACGAAATGGCGCCGCGGTCCCGCACGCCCAAGACGCCACAACGAAAACGCCCCCGCCGTGAGGGCGGGGGCGTTCTTGTAAGGCGTTGCCGCGCGGAGGCTACTTCACCTCGAACTCGCGCACCATTCCGTGCTCGAGATGCGGCTTTCCGTCCTTTGCGTCGCCGATGAAGCAGAGCATGACGTACTTGCCCGGCGTCAGGTTCGCGGTGAAGTACGACACCTGCTTCGGCTGGCCGGCCGAGACGCCGCCGATGAGATCGAACGGCGGCGGGCCGGCTGGCGGATTCGGTCCCATCGCCGCCGTCATGAAATCGCCGACGTCTTTCATCGTCTTGCCCGGCGCGAAGCGAAGAATCTCGATCTCGTGCGGCTGCGGACCCGCGTTCGTCACCTTGAACGTGTGCGCTCCGGCGGCCGTCACCGGACCTGTCGTTTCGAACTTGTAGTCGCTGAGACCGATCGTGACGTCGGCGGTCGGCTCGGCGGCCGGCGTGCCCGATGCCGCGGTGACCTTTAGCGCGCGAACCATGCCCTTGTCGAAGTGCGCGACGTGGTTCGGAACGTCGACGAGACAGATGAGCGCGTAGCTGCCCGCATCGAGGTTGATGACCGCGTCGCTTTCGGCGCCCGGGTTCGGTGCGTTCGGGCCGGCGACGAGCGTCAACCACGCCGGTGGCGGGGCCTTGCCGCCGATTACTGCGTCCATCGCCGTCACGACGTCCTGCACAGTCTTCCCACTGTCCAGGCGCACGAACTGGATGTGGTGGATCGCCGGGCCGTCGTTCATCAGATGAAACGTCGTCCATCCAGCCTGCACCGAATCGGGCGCGTCGAACGCGAAATCCTTCGTGTGCACGACGGCGACGTGCGTCGTGGGATCGTACGACGCCTTCGACGCGGCCGCGCCGGCTTGAGCGACCGGCGTGGAATCCGGTTTGGCGGCCTCCTTCTGACTGCACGCGCACAACGCGATCGCGGCGATCGCGAAGAACGATCCGATGGTTCGCTGCATACGTCCTCTTGGCATCTGGTGGGGTTTGCGGGGGGGGGGGCGGCCCAGCGATGGCTCAGGGCTGGGGGGCTGAATGTAGCGGCAGTCATAGAGTCCCGCGATGCGCTGGACGGCGGGCACTTAGGGGCGGATAATCGTCGGTCATGTCCGAGACGCAAACCTGGTACACGCAGCCGGAAACGTTCGTCGCCGTCGCCGCGCTCATCGTCAGTCTTTCGGCGCTCGGCGTCGGCGTATACGAGGCGTCGCTTCAGCGAAGCCACGACCGCGCGGAGGTGTGGCCGCACGTCGAGGTCGAGGTGTTCGCCGGCAACGACGGCGCCAGAATTCAAGCCGAAAATACAGGACTCGGTCCGGCCGTCGTGGAATCCATCGCCGTGTTGGTGGACGGACGCGCGCAGAGGAATTGGCGCGGCGTGTTGGCGACGATCGGCGGTGACTCGACGCGCGGGTTCGACAACAGCACGGTGTTCCAGCACAGCCTGCGCCCGGGCGATCGCGTCAACCTGGTCGCGGTGTCGCCCGAATCGATGCCGACGTCGTTCTGGAAGCAGATCGGCCGCGTCGTCGTCTCGATTTGCTACCGATCCGTGTTCGAACAGAGGTGGTTCGTTCAGGACACAGTCGGGTCGGCGCAGCACTGGTCGGAGGTCAAGGACTGTCCGGCGCAGGCCGCGACGGCGGATTTTTAGTTCGTCGACTCACGCCGGCCGCTTGCCGCATCCGGCTCCGTGGCCCAGAATGACAGGCGTCGTCGTTGCCGGCGACACCATCTCTCAACACAGGTAGAGGCACGTATGCGTCGCTCCAGCCGATTCGCGGCGTCGGCCGCGCTCAGTGGACTATTGGCTCTCGCCCTGACCTCCGGGCCTGCCGCGGCACAACGCGGACGCGGCGGCGATTCGACGGCGGGACGCGGCTTGCCGATGACGCCGTCGCACGCCCTCAAGTTCACGACCGACGAGGGCACCTGGCTCTCTCTCGATCTCTCGCCGGACGGGCGAACGATCGTCTTCGAGCTGCTCGGCGATCTCTACACGCTACCGATCGACGGCGGCAAGGCGACGCGCATCACGAGCGGCCAAGCGTACGACGCGATGCCGCATTACTCGCCCGACGGCAAAGAGGTCGTTTTCGTCAGCGACCGGTCGGGATCGGACAACGTCTGGTTGGCCAGCGCCGATGGCACGGCGCCCCGCCAGATCACGCGCGACAATGCCAACACCCATTTCCAATCGCCGACGTTCACACCGGACGGTAAGTACATCATCGTCTCGCAGGGTAACGACCTGCACATGTATTTCGCGCACGGCGGCACCGGCGGTTTCCGCCTCACAGGCGACTCGACCGCCGGACGAGGGGGAGCGCCGGCGGGCGGTGGGCGCGGGGGTGCGGCGCCCAACGTGTTCCTCGGTCCGACCGTGACGAAAGACGGCCGATACATCTACACGGCGATGCGCAACAGCACGGGCGGCGGCTACAACCAGACGTCGCTCGGCTGGCAGATCGGCGTAGTCGATCGCGAGACAGGCCGGATCTTCACGAAGACGAACGAGGTCGGGAGCGGCATGCGGCCTGAGTTGAGCCCCGACGGCCGCTGGCTCGCCTACGCGACGCGCAACGGCGCCGACGAATCGCTCGTGCTGAAGGAGCTCGCCACGGGCGACGAGCACATTCTGCTTCCGAAGGTGCAACGCGACGACCAGGAGTCGCGAGCGAACCGCGACGTCTTTCCAACCTTCTCGTTCACACCGGATTCGAAGGCGATCATCATCGGGCACCACGGCCACTTTTGGCGCGCCGACGTCGCGACAGGGCGCGAGACGATGATCCCGTTCACTGCCGACGTCGACCAGATGATCGCCGGGCCGCAGCACTTTCAGTACGCCTACAACGACACAAGCATGGTCGTGCGGCAGATTCGCGACGTGAAGCCTTCGCCGGATGGCAAGCGGCTCGCGTTCGTCGCGCTCGACCGTGTGTGGACGATGGATCTCCCGAACGGCACGCCGAAGCGTCTCGCCGAGAACGACGCGGTCGGGCAATTCCAACCGGCGTGGTCGCCCGATGGGCAATACATCGCCTACGTCACGTGGAACGACATCGACGGCGGTACCGTGTCGCGCATGCGCGCCGACGGAACCGGGCGGCCCGAAAAGTTGACCAGCAAGCCGGCGTATTACGAGAAGCCGGCGTATTCGAACGACGGCCAGCGCATCGTCGTTGGCCGCGGTCCGCGGAACATGCACAAGGATCTTCGCGAGGACGAGCGCCCGCCGGCCGCGGCGATCGGCGTCGAGCTCGTGTGGCTTCCGGGCAACGGCGGCGCCGAGACCGTCATTTCGCCGATCTCGAACTTCGGCCGCCCACATTTCGTGAAGTCCGATCCCGATCACGTGTATTTCGCCGAGGGGACGCAGCTCGTTTCGATGCGGTGGGACGGCACCGATCAGAAGACGATCCTGCGCTCGGCGGGCGGGGGTGGTCGCGCTGGTGGTGGTGGCGGCGGAGGCGCCGGCGAGATGATGATGTCGCCCGACGGCAGCAAGGTTCTCGTACAGGTCGAGGACCAGGGCGGCCCGCGCGTGTACCTCATCGAGGACGTTCCGAAGGCACCGAACGGCGCCGCGATCAACTCGACCAACCCGGCGCAGTCGGAAGTGCCGGTGCGCAAGGTGACGGGGATCGGCGGCGAGTTCGCGACGTGGGCCGCCGACGGCCGGCACATCTACTATGCACTTGGGCACTCGCTGTTCACGTACGACCTGACCGCCGCTGATGCCGCGGTGCGCGATTCGACGACGCAAGCCGCGGCGCGACTCGCGCAGGCGGACAGCGCGGGCGGAGGCGCACCGGCAGGCGGCCGCGGCGGCGGCCGCGGCGGGGCGGCGGCTCGCCCGATCTACGAGGCGACGCGATTCGACGTCGCGATCACGGTGAAGAAGGATCGGCCGTCGGGCACGGTCGTCCTGCGCGGCGCGCGCATCCTGACGATGAAGGGTGGGGTGAGCGACGTCATTCCGAAGGGCGACATCGTGGTGAAGGACAACCGGATCGTCGCCGTGGGCGCGCAGGGAAAGGTGCAGATCCCGTCCGGCGCGAAGGAGTTCGACGTTTCGGGCAAGACGATCTTGCCGGGCTACGTCGACGTGCACGCGCACATCTGGCCGGCGTTCAACATCCATCGATCGCAGCCGTGGGAGTATCTCGTCAACCTCGCCTACGGCGTCACGACGACGCGCGACCCGCAGACGTCGACCACGGATGTTCTTTCCTACGGCGACATGGTGGAGGCGGGCGAGTTCGTCGGCCCGCGTATCTACGCCACCGGTCCCGGTGTCTTCCAGCAAACGAATATCCGGACGATCGAGGAGGCGCGCGACGTCCTCAAGAAATACTCGGAGTTTTACAATACAGAAACCATCAAGCAGTACATGTCGGGCGACCGGCGTACGCGCCAGCTCATCATCATGGCGGCGCGGGAGCAGGGATTGACGCCGACGCTCGAGGGCGGCCTCGATTTCAAGAAGAACATGACCGAGGCGATGGACGGCTACATGGGGAGCGAGCACACGCTGCCGATCGCTCCGCTCTACAAGGACGTCCTGACGCTGCTCAAGGAATCCGGCACGACGTGGACTCCGACGCTCATCGTACAGTACGGCGGTCCGTGGGCGGAGAACTACTGGTACGAGAACAGCGACGTGGTGAACGATCAGAAGCTCCGGCGCTTCACCCCGCGCGATGAGGTCGAGCGCAAAGTCGAGCGCCGCCCCGGCTGGTGGGCGCCGTCACAGTGGTCCTTCCAACTCTTCGCCGAGCAGGCCGCGAAGGTCATCGCCGCCGGCGGCCGCGTCGGGTTCGGCAGCCACGGCCAGCTCCAGGGCCTCGGCGCGCAGTGGGAGATCTGGAACATCGCGTCCGGCGGGATGCCGCGATACGACGTTCTCCGCGTCGCGACCATCATCGGCGCGGAGGCGATTGGCCACGAGAAGGACGTGGGCTCACTCGAAGCCGGGAAGCTCGCCGATCTCCAAGTGCTCGACAAAAACCCGCTCGACGACATCAAGAACACGAACACGATCAAGTACGTGATGAAGAACGGCCGCATGTACGACGCGAACACGATGGCCGAGGTGTGGCCGCGGCAGAAGCAGATCGCCCACCTCTGGTGGTGGCCGTCCGGTGCGCCGGGGAACACACAGGACAAGCACTAGGGTACGGGCAGGAGATCGCAGTAGGCGAACCGATCTTCTCGCATCACGACGTCGCCGATCGCGTACGCGATCGGCGCGTCGAAGATCGGGCCGTTGGAGACGAACGTGTGGAACTCCCCGCGTTCGCCGCACGGATCCACGGAGCTTGGCAGATCGGCGAGCAAGTCGCGGTCGAACGCGCGCCCCGCGAACGATCCGTCGAGCTGCGTCGTGTCGACGCACACGAGACGCGCCTCGAACCCGCGGTCGATGAACTCCTCCGCAAGCTCGCGCGTCGGGCGCCCCCATAGCGGGAACGAACCGGCGAAGCCAAGCGGACCCAGTCGCTCTTCGCGGTAGCGTCGCACGTCGTCGAGAAAGAGATCGCCGTACGCGACCGTCCGGAGACGTGGATGCGATTGACGGAGCGTGTCGAGCGCGTACGACACCGCTTGATCGTAGTGCTCGTTCGAGCTCCTCCGTTGGAGCACGATCTCCTGAAGCGGCAGCCCGGCCGAGCGTGCCTGCGCGCGAAGAAGCGACCGCCGCACGCCGTGGATGCTGATCCGGTCGTACCCCAGCGTGACCGACGTGAGAAGCGCGACGACTTCCACCGACGGGTCGGCGCGAAGCGCCGCGAGCGTGAGCGCGCTGTCCTTGCCTCCGCTCCAACTGAGCGCGACGGGCGTCGAGTCGTGTGTGGCCAAGACCAAGAATTTACGCGGGGTTTGTCTCGCGCCCGATGGAGGGGCCGTGTTCCACGGCGTAGATTGGCGTCGTCGTCATCCGGATTCGTCAACGTGCGCCATTGGGCGGGATATGCAGTCGGGATCGCGCTAATCGCCGGGCAAGCTGCCGGCGCGCAGGACTCGCTGCCGCGCAAGCTGCCGCCGGTCGTGACGGTCACCCGCGACGTCGGCCGGTCGCCGCTCGATTTGCCGTACGGCATCACGAACCTGCGACCCGACTCGTTGGCGCCCGGCCAGCTCCACATGAACGTCGACCAGACGCTCTCGCTGCTCCCGGGCGTCACCGTCGCGAACCGCACGAACCCGTCGCAGGACACACGCATTTCCGTGCGCGGGTTCGGCGCGCGATCGCAGTTCGGCGCGCGGAGCATCCGTCTCCTCCGCGATGGAATGCCCCTCACGCTCCCCGACGGACAAACCCCGATCGACTATCTCGACCTCGAGTCGGTCGAACGCGTCGAGGTGATCCGCGGAGCGGCGGCCGCGCTCTACGGAAACGCCGCCGGCGGCGTGATCGATCTGCGCTCCGGACCGCCGCCCGACGCGCCGTTCGCCGCGCAGGTGCGGTCGTGGGGCGGCGGCTCGGGTCTCCGTCGATACACTGGCCTCTTCGGAGGGGAAGCGGGCGGAATCGGCTACGAGGGCAACATCGGACGGACCCAGAGCGACGGCTACCGTGACTTCTCGCAGCAGCGCCTCACGAACGCCTTCGTCCACTCTAGTACCCAATTAGGAAACACTCAACTCGGCTTCACGGGCATGGGGCTGGACATGCCGGTGGCGCTCAACCCGGGAGCCCTGACGCGCGCCCAGGCGGACAGCGCGCCCGGCCAAGCGGACGCGCAGTCGATACTCAAGAAGGCTCGGAAGACGGTGCACCAGGTGCAGCTCGGGATTTCGGCGAGCCGGCCGGTCGCCGGAGACGGCGAGTTGACGGGACAGGTTTACGGCGGAACCCGCGCGCTCTACAACCCGCAGACGTTCGCCATCGTGCGCGTAGACCGCCATCAGCAAGGCGCCGGCGCGCGTCTCACGCTGCCTTGGCGAATCGACTCCGTTGAGAACCGCTTCAGCGTCGGCGTCGACGCGCAATGGCTGAGCGATCTGAGGAAAAACTGGGCGAACTGCAACGGCGTGACCGCCGTGAGCGCGACGTGTTCCGCGCTCCCGGTCGAGAAGGGTGCGATCTCGCTCGACCAGCGGGAACGCGTGTCGAGCCTCGGTCCGTACGTGCGTGACGAGGTGGAGCTCGGCCGGTTTCGCGGCAGCGCCGGTGTCCGCGCGGACCAGGTGCGCTTCGATCTCGCCGATCACTATTTCGGCGACGGGCGCGACGACTCCGGCGATCGAACCATGAAAGCCGTGAGCCCGATGTTCGGCGCGGCGTGGCGCATCTCGCCCGTCCATTCGGTGTACGCGAGCGTCGGATCGGCGTTCGAGACGCCCACGACGACGGAGCTCGGCAATCAGGCCGACGGGTCCGCGGGTCTCAACCGCGATCTCAAGCCGCAGTTCTCGACGACGTACGAAGTGGGAGCGAAGGGCCTCGGCTTGAGCCGAGTGCAGTACGACGCCTCGATCTTCGACACCGAAGTGCGCGACGAGCTGATTCCATTCCAGATTCCGAACGGCAACGGCCGCACGTATTACCAAAACGCCGGCCGCACGCGCCGCGAAGGCGTGGAGCTCGAACTGCTCACCGACGTCGGACCGGTGACGCTCACGGGTTCGTACGCCTATTCGCATTTCCGCTTTCGCGACTTCGTGAACGGCGGCGTCCAGTTCGCGGGCAAGACCATTCCGGGGATTCCGGAGCAGCAGTGGCAGGCGGCGGCGACGTGGCACGTTCCGCGCGCGCTGCTGGTGGCCGACGTTCAGTCCAAGAGCCAGGTGTTCGTCAACGACGCCAATGCCGCATCGGCTCCATCGTTCGCCGTCGTCGACGCGCGCGTCGTGGGCATCGCGGCGTTCGGCAAGCCGTGGCTCTCGCCCGTCGTCGGCGTGCAGAATCTGTTCGACCGCCAGTACATCGGCTCCGTCGCCATCAACGCTACTGGCGCGTCGCTCGCCGCCACGAAGTTCTACGAGCCGTCGCCGCGACGTACCTGGATCATCGGGCTGAGCGCCGCGACGAATCCGTGGTGACGACGGCGGGCGGGATGTACCACAGGCGCATCGACGGTCCGACGCGCGCCACCGGCGGATAGTCGAGCAGCCAGTCGTAGGCACGGCCGACCCACTCGCCGGCGAGGTACGTCTCGCTCGCCGCGATCCAGCCCGTCGCGCGCTCGTGGAGTCCCAGCTCGCGCGCGTTCGGGACGCCGGCGGCCGCGACGTCAGCCGTGCCGAAGTACGCGACGCGCACCGTATCTCGGATGCCTCTGGCCACGATCGTATCTCGGAGGCGGTAAAGGTCCTGGCCCCAGTCCAAATTGCTGTCCACGAGTACGTGCTCGGGGTGGTCGCCCGCCAGTGCGTTGAAGTACGACAGGTGATCGGGGTGCGCGCGTACCACGATCAGCAGCGACCAGGCGAGCAGTCCGCCCATTGCCGCACGAGGGGCGAACGAGGGTCTCTCGGACCAGAGCCGCATCGCTCCCTGCGCGGCGGCGATCGCCAGCAGGGGATACATCGGCAGTATCAGCCGCACGCCGAGGTCGACGCGCACGGTGGTGCTGATGACCAACATCGTGAGCGCCGCGGCGACCGGAACCGCCGTGCGCCAGTCTCGCCGGGTCTTCACGTCCGCGAACGCGACCACGGCGCCGACGATCGACAGCAACAGCAACGGAACGGGCGTCTTCACGGCGAGCGCGACAGGGAAGTAGTACCACCAACCGCGATTCGCCGGTGTGCCCAGGAGAAAGCTCGGGTGACCCGAGCTCCCGTGCAGCAGGAACATGTCTACGCCCGAGAGGAAGGCCGGCGCCGGAACGCTCGGTCCGCCCGGGTGCATCGGCCCGATCGCGAATCGGTAGATCGCCCAGATCATCAAGACGAAGAGCAACCCGCTCACGCCCAACTGCGCGCTCACTCGCGGCGATTGCGGGCGCCGCTCGATCGTCGCGCGCCGCGTGACCCATGCGTGCAGCGCATAAGACACGACCAACGCCCCGCCCACGAACGCCAAGGCGGACAGCCTGCTGCCCACGGCGAGAGCGGCGCCGGCGCCGAACGACAACGCGCGACCCATCGTCGGGGACTCCACCCATCGCACGGCGAGAAACAGGGCGAGCGTGGTTGTGGCGGCGCACGCGATGTCGGTCGTGGCCAGACCGGCGTGAGCGAGAACGTTGGGGTTGGCGACGAGCAGGAGCGTCGCGACGGCCGCGCCGGCGTCTCCGACGATGCTCTTCGCCCAGAGCCAAACCACGAGCGCGAGCAAGACGAAGAAGACGAGCTCTCCGTGTCGCGCGCTGGCCAGCACCTCCGAATAGCGCGCGCCGGTGCCGAGGATCTTCGCCCCTTCGTCGTAGATGGCCGGGTCGCCCGAGGACCGCGCCCCGTGGGCGTACGGGCCAAGCGCGGCGGCGATTCGGCCGAGCGGCGGATGCTGCAGGTCGTACGAGTACTCGCCGGTGGTCAGCCACTGCATGCCGGCGGCAAGGTGTGCCGGCTCGTCGACGGTGCCGCTGAAGACGCGCGCGGTCGATGCGACGGCAAAGGCCGCGGCGAGGACCATGGTCCACGAGAGCGCCGTCCACGCGCGCGCGGCCAAGAGGGGGGGGCGTCCGATCGTACCAATCGTACCCATTCTGCTTGAGAGGACGATTCACGGGCCCTACGTTTCACCGTCGCGCCCCACCCCCCCCGGCCGACGCATGGATCCAGAGACGATCGAGATTCGCTCGCTCGACGGGCTTGAAGAGTTTCAGGCGTGCGTCGACCTCCAGTGCGAGACCTGGGGCGAGGGTTTCAGCGACGTCGTTCCCCCGAGCATTCTGAAGGTCGCTCAGCGCGTGGGCGGCGTGGTCCTCGGCGCTTTCGGGGCGGACCGGAAGCTCGTCGGATTCGTCTTCGGCCTCACAGGCGTCGAGCGAGGACGCGTCGTCCACTGGTCCGACATGCTCGCCGTGCGCCCCGAGGCCCGGAACATCGGCGTCGGACGCCGTCTCAAAGAGGAGCAGCGAAAAGTCGTTCGCGAGCTCGGCGGTGACGTCATCTATTGGACGTTCGATCCGCTCGTCGGCCGAAACGCGCACCTCAACCTGAACAAGCTCGGCGTGCGCGCGAGCGAGTACGTGGTGGACATGTACGGCATCACCGACAGCACCCTCCACGGCGGCGTCCCGACGGATCGTCTCATCGTGGCGTGGCCGACGCGCGACGACGAGATCGCCGAGCGCCTCGGCGAGTCGGAACGCGCGCTGGCGTCGCTCGATTGTTGTCAGTCGCCGGTCGTGACGTCCGAGTGGATCGCCGAAGTCACCGGCGCGACCATCCTTCCACATTGCGTTCGCGTCGAGGTCCCAGCCGATGGAGAGACGTTGTTGTTGACCAACCCCGGCGAAGCGGGACGCTGGCGCCTGTCCGTTCGCGAAGGCATGCGGTGGGGGCTCGCGTCGGGCTACTCGGTGAGCGCGTTCCTCTGGGCCGACGGCGAGGCTGGGCGGGAGGGGGGCGGCTTCTACGTGCTCTCTCGCGGGGCCCGGGGCTCCGGTGGCAGCCGATGAGCCTCCCTGAATCCGTGGGGCTCCGGTTTTCCGCCGAGCTGCGGGATCGCCTCGTGACGCTTCGGCGCGAGCTTCATCGCCATCCCGAGCTGTCGTTCGCCGAGCGAGACACGACGGCGCGCCTGGTCGAGGCGCTGGCCGAGCTCGGGGTGTCCGACGTTCGGCGCATTGGCGAGACGGGCGCAGTCGCGCGCGTTCCGGGGCGCGCGCGGTCGGCGCCGGTCGTCGCGCTGCGCGGAGACATCGACGCCCTCCCGATTCAGGAAGCGACCGGACTTCCGTTCGCGTCGACGGTTCCGGGTGTGATGCACGCGTGCGGACACGACATCCATGCATCGTGGGCGGTCGGCGCGGCGGCGCTACTCGCGGCGGACCCGGCCGAGGGTGACGTGCTCGTGGTGCTTCAGCCGGCGGAGGAGGTCGGACAGGGCGCGCTCGCCGTGCTCGAGAGCGGCGCCATCGACGATGCGCGCGCAATTTTTGGCGGACACGTCGACCGTAGGTTCACCGTCGGGCAAGTGGTTGCCGACGACGGACCGCTCGCCGCCTCCGCCGATACGTTCACGATCGAGATCATCGGGGCGGGCGCACACGCCGCGCGCCCGCACGAGTCGAGAGATCCGATCGTTGCGCTCGCCGCGGTGGTGTCGGCGCTCCAGTCGATCGTCTCGCGCCGGCTCAATCCGGCGACGCCGGGTGTCGTCACGGTGGGGACGCTCAACGCCGGGACGGCATCGAACATCATTCCCGATCGGGCCCGGGCCACGGGGACGATTCGCGCCGTCGATTCCGACGCGCGCGCTCTCATGCACGAGGAGCTGAGGCGGGTGACCGAGTCGATCGCCTCGGGGTTCGGCACGCAGGCGCGTGTCACCATAGATCGCGGACCGCCGCCGGTCGTCAATCCCGCGGAGCAGGCGGGGTGGGCACGCGAGGCAGCGTCGGCGGTCGTCGGCGCCAACAACGTCGTCCCGCTCGGCTTTCTCAACCTCGCCGCCGAGGATTTCTCGAACTACATGGAGCGGATCCCCGGTTGCTTCCTACGCATAGGCGCCCGCGAGTCGGGCGGTCCGGTGATCGCGGCGCATTCGCCGACCTTCGCCCCCGCCGAAGATTGCCTGTTCGTCGGAGCGGCGGTCTTGGCGGAATGCGCGCGGGTCGCTTCGCGGTCCGTCCGATAAATTCGTTGATCGTGCAAATGGCTCGGAAGCTGGTGTTGATCGCGGCCGCTTCGGTCGCGTTGGGCTGCGGCGGCGACTCGATGTCGCCGGCGAGCGGCCCACCCGCGCATCTCACCGCGGTGACGGATCTCAATCGCACCGCGGTGGTCGGCGCGACAATTCCCGGCGGGCTTGTCGTCAGCGTCACCGATGCGTCCGGACGCGCCGTTGCCGGGGCGTCCGTGGCGTTCGCGGTGACGGGCGGCAACGGCTCGACGAATCCGCGCATCGCGACGACCGGGTCGAACGGGCAGACCACGGCCGCTTGGACCTTGGGCACGATCGCCGGCGACAACGTGATCACGGCGAGCGTCAGCGGTGCAGGGGGGAGCGTCACGTTCCACGCGATGGGCACTCCCGGACCCACGGCGACGTTATCGCTGTCGCCCCAAAACGTGCGGATGCCCGTCAACGTGGACTCGGCGCGGATTTCGGCGGCGAGCCTCGACATGTTCGGCAACGCAACGACGCCCGCTCCCGTCCTCGTGGCGCGCGATCCGACGCTCATCAGCATCGACGCCTCGGGGCTCGTGCACGCCCTGCGACGCGGATCGGCGACATGGGTCATCGCGACGTCCGGGGTCAAGTCGGACAGCGTTCTCGTCACCGTGCTTGCCCTCGGCCAATCGATTTGCACGGGCGCGGCGCCGTCGGTGGACATTCCTGTCGGGCAGGTGATCACCGGTGTATCGGGGGACGGCTTCTGTGTCCACGGCTCGAGCCCGGGTGCCGAGTACGCGATCATCCCGTACTACAACTCCGGCGTGGCGAGCGCCACGACGGTCCTCGAGGTGCGCGGCCAGGGGATCGCGCCATTGTCGCTCCCGTCGCCCGAGGTGTTCAGCGCGGCGCGCGTGCGCGGAGTGGAGCAGTCGCAAGGGCCGCCGATCACCATCGACCACACGTTCGAGAATCGTCTTCGAGACCGTGCTCGCGCGGAAGCGGCGCGCCGGCTCGGCGGGCGCGGCGGTTGGCGCGCGAGCCTCGACGCGGCGCGCGCGAACGCGACGACGACGATTCCCGCGGTCGGCGACTTCATCTCGCTGAACGCGAACGCAACCGATTTCTGCGACAATCCGCAGCCGCGCATCGGCCGGGTGGCCGCGGTCACGAACAAGGCGATCATCGTCGCCGACACGAGCAACCCGGCCGGTGGCTTCAGCGATGCCGAGTACCAGTCGATCGGGGTGACGTTCGATACGCTCGTCGACCCGGTGGATCGCGCCGCGTTCGGCACGCCGTCGGACATCGACGGCAACGGCCACGTGATCATGTTCTTCACGCGCGCCGTGAACGAGCTCACTTCCCCCGGGGCGCTCGGCGTGACACTCGGCTTTTTCTTTCCGCGGGATCTGTATCCGAAGACCACGGCGCCCGGGCCGTGCGCCGGCAGCAACTTCGCCGAGATGTTCTATCTCCTCGTTCCCGACACCGGTGGCGTCGTCAACCAGAACAAGCGGTCGAAGTCGCTGGTGCTCACGCTCACCAACGGCACGGTGGCGCACGAGTACCAACATCTCATCAACGCATCGCGCCGCATGTACGTGAACGGGGTCGGTCCGGCGTTCGAGGAGTCGTGGCTCGACGAGGGTCTCGCCCACATCGCCGAAGAGCTCAACTTCTTCCGCTCGGCGAACCGGTCGCCGAGAACCAACCTCGACGCGACGGGATTCAACGATCCAATCTTCACGAACGCCTATTCCGTCTTCGCGATCAACAATTTCCGTCGGTACAGCCTGTACCTCGGCACGACCGAGACGCAGGCGCCGATCGGTTTCAATTCGGCTGATGACGATCTCCAGACCCGCGGCGCGATCTGGAACTTCCTGCGCTATGCGGCCGACCACCTGCCGGACGGCTCGGAGAACACGTTCTGGTTCAACCTCGTGAACTCGCATACGAGCGGCATGGCCAATCTCACCAACGCGTTGGGCACGTCGCCCGGGCCGCTGCTTCACGACTGGGCGACGTCGGTCTTTCTTGACGACAACGCGCCGAACGTCGATCCCCGATATCAGCAACCCTCCTGGAACATTCGGAGCGTCCTCACCGGGGGCGGGGTGTCCACCGCCTTCCCGCTGCTGACCCACATCCTGTCGGACAACGTGCCCGTCAGCCTGAGCATAGTGGGGTACGGCGTGTCGTTCTTGCGCTTTTCGGTGGCCAGCGGCCAAGATGCATTGTTGACCGTGACGTCCAACGGCCAAGCGCTCCCGCCGACGATGCAGCTGTCGGTGGTTCGCGTGCGCTGAGGAGTCCCAACTCCAGGCGCGCGTGGCGGTGCGAGGCGCGTTTTTCAGATAGCAGCGGGCAGACCCCTCACGCGAGATAAAGGATATGCGACGTTTTGCGATTGCGATTGTGGCGCTCGGGCTGGTCGCTTGCCTGGACACCGGTACGACCGATGGCTCGGCGCCGAACGACCCCAGCGATCCCGCGACCGAGACGTTCACAGGATTCTCGCCGCCCATCGTCATCTCTCAGATGACGAAGACGGCGGCGGGCGACTATTACCAGGACGAGAAGGTTGGAACCGGGGCCGCGCTCGCGGGACCGCAAATCGTCGTTTTCAGTTACGTCACGTTCCTCAAGAACGGCGTCATCGTGGATCAGCAGATCAACGTGCAACAGGATCTCAGCCAGGTCGTGCGCGGCCTGCAGGACGCCATCGTGGGCATGCGCACCGGCGGGGAGCGGGTGATCGTCGTGCCGTCCGCGCTCGCGTTCGGCGCGTTCGCCAAGCCGCCGATTCCGGCCAATTCGACGCTCGTGTTCGACGTCGTACTGAACGACATCCCGTAGACATTTCGCTCATCAGGAGAATTCGATGTCCTCTCGACTGCTCGCGTCGGTCGCGCTGAGCGCCGCCCTCGTTTCGCTGCCGTCGGCCTCGCGAGGGCAGGGCGGGGTCTCGACCGACCCGGTGCTCGCCCGGATGTGGACTCTCGGCATCGACAGCTCCCACACGTGGGATCTCTCTCAAACGCTCTTCGACTCGATCGGCCCGCGCCTCAGCGGAACGCCGCAGGGGCTCGAGGCGAGCGATTGGGTGATGAAGATGTACCGCTCGTGGGGAATCGACGCGCACCGCGAGAAATACGGCACGTGGCGCGGCTGGAAGCGCGGCTATTCGCACATCGACCTCGTCAAGCCGCGCGTACGCACGCTGGAAGCGACGATTCTCGGCGACAGCCCCGGCACCGCCGGCAGGAACGTGGCCGGCACGACGATCGTGCTGCCGATGGTGAAGGACAGCAATGAATTCGTGAAGTGGCTGCCGAACGTGAAGGGCAAGTTCGTGCTCATCTCGCCCGCGTACCCGACGTGCCGTCCGGAGGAGGAGTGGGCCGCGATGGCGACGCCGGCATCGAAGGCGCGCATGGACTCGAGCGTCGTCAACCTCGTGAACGACTGGAACACGCGCCTTCGCAACACCGGCTACCCGGTCACCGCGGGCAACCCGACGGGCAATCTGGGAATGCGCATCGAAAAGGCCGGCGCGCTAGGCGTGATCGTTTCCAACTTCGCCAACGCGCTCGGCGGGGCGTGGGGCACGTACACGGTCTACGACACCAAGAACAAGACCGCGCTCGGCATCGCGATGAGCTGCGAGGACTACAGCCTTCTCTATCGGCTGACCGAGCGGCACCAGGGGCCGCAGCTACGCGTCAACGCGGATGCGGCGCCGCTCGCTGACGTCGCGATGTACAACACGTTCGGCGTGATCAAGGGAACCGAGAAGCCGAATGAATACATCCTCCTCTCGGCGCACTTCGACTCGTGGGACGGCTCGCAGGGCGCGACCGACAACGGCACCGGCACGATCACGATGATGGAGGCGATGCGCATCCTGAAGGCCGCGTATCCCCATCCGAAGCGCACGATCATGGTCGGCCACTGGCCGGGCGAGGAGCAGGGACTCATCGGATCGCACGCGTACGCGTACGACCATCCCGAGGTCGTCCGCGCGATTCAGGCGGGATTCAACCAGGACAACGGCACGGGGCGCATCCAGAGCACGTCGGGCGTCGGATTACCGAACGCCGGCGAGCACATGCAGGCGTGGCTGGCGAAGCTGCCGCAGGAATTTCAGCAGCAGATTCGCTTCACCGGCGTCGGCGCACCGGCGACGGGCGGCACCGACAACGCGTCGTTCGACTGCTACGGCGCGCCCGTCTTTGGACTCAGCTCTCTCAACTGGGACTACGGCAGCTACACGCACCACACCAATCGCGACAGCTTCGACAAGATCGTGTTCGACGATCTCAAGGGGAACGCGACGATCGTCGCGATGCTGGCGTACCTCGCGTCCGAGGACCCGTCGTTCATCACGCGCGAGCGAGCCGACGTAGCGGCCGGCCGCGGCGGACGTGGGGGCGGGGGCGGTGGGCGCGGCGCGCAGAGCGGACGCGCCGAGCTCTCCGCCGCCCTGTTGGCTGTCGGTGGCGGCCGGGGAGCGGCCGGAGGCGGCCGCGGCAACGCGCTCGACGAAAAGGGCTGGGGAACGACGTGCCCCAAGGCGGCGCGCTTCTTCAACGACACGTCCCGCGTCACGGCGCCGTCGAACCGCCCGTAGGATCCGCGGCGATGGAGCCGATGTGGACGCCGTCGCCTGAACGCATCGCGCGAGCGAACCTCACACGCTTCATCGCGCAGGTTCGCTCGCTCGGCGAGGATGGCCGCGCCGAGTCGGTGCACGACTTCGAGTCGCTCTACGAGTGGTCGATTCGAAACGTCGAGCTGTTCTGGCTCGAGGTGCGCCGCTTCGCCGGGATCGTCACCGGCCCGCCAGATCCGGACATCGCATGCGAGCGCGTTCTGGTCGGGCGCGACCGCATGGCGCCGCCGGATCCGGTGCTTGGACCCAACTGGTTCGTCGGCACGCGGCTCAACTTCGCCGAAAACCTGCTTCGCTATCGAGACGATCACGAGGCGATCGTTGCCTGGAACGAGAGCGGCGCCCAAAAACGGATCACGTACGCGACTCTATACGACGAGGTCGCGCGCGTAGCTGCCGGCCTGCGGTCGCTCGGCGTCGGTACCGGTGACCGGGTCGCCGGCTTTCTGCCGAACATTCCGGAAGCCGTCATCGCCATGCTGGCGGCGACGAGCATCGGAGCCATCTGGTCGTCGTGCTCGCCGGATTTCGGCGTTTCGGGCGTTCTCGATCGGTTTGGCCAGATCAAGCCGCGCGTCTTGTTCTGCACCGAGGCGTACCGCTACGCGGGACGCGACATCGACTGCCTCGACCGCGTTCGCGAACTCATCACGCGAATCCCGGAAATCGAGCACCTGGTTGTCGTTCCCTACCTCGCGAGCGTAGACGTCGAATGGGGCGACCGGAAGTCGCTGTCGTGGGCGGGGCTCCGCTCGCTGGGCGGCTCGGCCGAACTGAAGTTCGAGCACCTGCCGTTCAACCACCCGCTGTACATCATGTACTCGTCCGGCACGACGGGACTCCCGAAATGCATGGTGCACGGCGCCGGCGGCACGCTCATTCAGCATCTGAAAGAGCTCGCGCTGCACACCGACGTGAAGCGCGACGATCGCGTGTTTTACTTCACGACGTGCGGCTGGATGATGTGGAACTGGCTGGTGTCGTGCCTGTCGCTCGGCGCGACGATCGTGTTGTACGACGGCGCGCCCCTCATCCGCGAGCGTCCGATCTTGTGGGACATGGCTGAGGCGGAGCGAATCACGATCTTCGGCACGAGCGCGAAGTGGCTGGCGCTCGGCGAGAAGGAGGGCCTTCGTCCGCGCGAGACGCACGATCTGAGCGCGCTCGATGCGATACTCTCGACCGGCAGCCCGCTCGCGGCGCACAGCTTCGACTACGTCTACCAGCAGGTGAAGCCCGACGTTCGGCTGAGCAGCATCAGCGGTGGCACGGACATCATCTCCTGTTTCGCGGGCGGCAACCCGATCGGACCCGTATGGCGCGGCGAGTTGCAAGGCCTCGCGCTCGGAATGCGGGTCGAGATTTTCGACGAGGACGGGAATTCCATCGTCGGCAGGCCGGGAGAGCTGGTGTGCACGGCGCCGTTCCCGAGCATGCCTGTCGCGTTCTGGAACGACCCCGACGGCGCCAAATACCGCGCGGCGTACTTCGAGCAGTACCCCGATGTGTGGCGCCACGGCGACTGGGCGGAGATCACCTCACACAACGGGATGATCATCTACGGCCGCAGCGACGCGACGCTCAACCCGGGCGGCGTGCGCATCGGGACGGCGGAGATCTACCGTCAGGTGGAGCAGCTGCCCGAAGTAGTAGAGAGCGTCGTGATCGGCCAAGACGTAAACACCGACGCCGGCGTCGACGTCCGAATCGTTCTCTTCGTGCGGCTCGCCGAAGGCCTCACGCTCGACGACGAGCTCCGCGACAGGATCCGGGCGCAGATCCGGTCGAACACGAGTCCGCATCACGTGCCCCGCAAAATCCTCCAGGTGAGCGACATCCCGCGCACGATCAGCGGCAAGATCACCGAGCTCGCCGTGCGTGACGTCGTCCACGGACGGCCGGTGAAGAACGTGGACGCGCTCGCGAATCCGGCGGCGCTCGAACTGTTTCGCGATTTGGCGGAGTTGGCGAGCTAGGGCCGTCTTCGCGCCGCGCGGGCCACTCGTGCAGGTGTGGAAGAATTCAACGCAGATGACGCAGATCTGAAAAGCGATCTCGCAGATAGCAAACAAGAACATTGGCTGTCATCTGCGTCATTGCCGTTCCAGTCTGCGTCATCTGCGTCAAATTCTTTTCTCGCGAAAAGCGTAGACCGCCGGGCGCGTCGAAAAACCTCGCGCTAATACTTCACGGGATCTCCGCACGCCGTCTCGATCGGCCGACGATACTCTTCCGGCGCGGTCAGGCGATCGAAGGGTAGGCGAGCGAGCAGCGCGCCGCGGTCCGCACGACACGCGGCGAGCGTTCCGGCGGCCGCGTCCGCCGAAAGCAGTGTCATGAGCGGCCCGTACGCCTGCATGCCCATCGTGCGTGACACGTCGTCGACCGGGACCGAGGGATCGTCGAACCCACGATAGCGAGCGACGTCGAACAGGTGGGCGCGGAGAATGCGCGGATCGGCGGGCGCGTTCACCACCGGAA
Source organism: uncultured Gemmatimonadaceae bacterium (assembly GCA_963757185.1). Taxonomy (GTDB): domain Bacteria; phylum Gemmatimonadota; class Gemmatimonadetes; order Gemmatimonadales; family Gemmatimonadaceae; genus JAQBQB01. The sequence goes on along the minus strand of CAVWQI010000005.1, from coordinate 275,785 downwards.
CGATCCGCGAGTAGAGCCCTTCGATGTGCCCGTACGGCTTGAGCCACTCCATCGCGCCTTCGCCGCCGGTGATCGCGAACGTGAGCGGTCGTTTCCACGCGTTCGTACGAACGATGTCGAGGAGCACGACCTCGGCCGGGAGCATGTGGTCGCCGTATTGCGGACGGATGCGCAGCGTGAGCGAGTCTGGGGGCGCGACACCCGCCGTCACTCCGAGTTCTTCCATCGTGCCGTGGATCGGCAGCACCGCGATCGTGTCCGTCCATGGCCGCGCGACGAGCGCGGTGCGCTGTGCGAGCGACAGGGAAAGCGGAAACGACGGATCACGCTTCGTCAGCTGGTCCGGCCATCGCGGAACGTTCGCGACCGACAAGTTGATGATGGTGACGTCGGGCCGCACGCCCTCGGCCGACTGCAGGTACATCACCGGGAAGGTGTCGTTGTCGCCGACGGTGAAATAGATCGCGTTCGGCGGAAGGCTGAGGAGCGCGTTCGCCGCGTAGTCGCGCGTGAAGTAGCGTCGCGACGCGTCGCGCGCCGTCCAGTTGTTCCAGAGTTGCGTCGCCGGGAAGAGCGCCGCCGCCAACGCACCGATCGCGATCCGAGCCGGTCGCGCCGCGGCGCGCTCCATCGCCGCGCCCAATCCGCACGCGACCAACACACCGATCGTCACGCCGATCGGCAAGTAGTGCCGGTCGAACGTCCGGAAGTAATTGGCCGGAATGTTGAAGTAGAGGACTGTGAACGCGACTTGCAGCACGAGCACGCTCGCGAGCGCCGCGGCGAACCGCCGATTGCCCCGCCAGAGTGCGACGATTCCCCACGCCGCAGCAATCGCCGGCAGGAGACCCAAGGCCCCGGCCCGTCCCGCGACGTTCAGGAAATCGTGGCCGAGCATGCGCAACACGTCCATCGTCTGTGCCGACCAGATCGGCGACTTGCGCGGAAACAGCTGGAGGAGGAACGAGCCCCCGAGCTGTTTGATCGTCACGTAGTCCCAGAATCGCGAGAGGCTGCTCGGATCGGAGAAGTTGAGGGTCGAATTGGTGAACGCGGCGATCGGGATGACGAGCACCTGCACGACGAGTCCCGCGGCGAGCGCGCCGCCGCCGGCGACGATCGCCCTCGGCGAACGCAAGGTCGTTGGGCGGCGCAGTAGAATCCAGACGACGGCGCCTGGGATCAGCAGCGCGTTCGTTCGGTGAACGCTGAAGTCGAGCCCGAAGAGAAAGCCGAGGAGGGCGAGCCACGCCCAAGCATCGGGTCGGTCGGCGTCGGCCCACCAGCGCATCATCGTCCACAAGATCAAACCCGTGAACACCGCCGTGAGGACGTACGGGGTGAACTGGGTCGCGTACGTCCAGAGCGTCGCGCTGAACGCGAACGTCAACGCGCCGGCCGCCGCGCCGAGCGCCGTCGCCGTGTTGGCGCGTCCGTCGAATCCGGCGATCCGAAGGCTCGCCAGGGAGATGACGTAGACGAGCGCCGACGTCAGCGCCGCGAGAAGACCCGCGAAGAGGTTCAGCGCGTGCGCCGGAGAGAGGCCGAACGAAAGCCGCGCGACGGGCCAACCGATCAGCGTGAGAAGCAGCGACCCCGGTGGCGAGTTGACGCCGAGGGTCGCCGCCGCGAGCGAGTAGCTGCTCGAGTCCCACCACGTGATTGTCGGGTAGGCGGTGCGCCAGAAGACGCCCGCCGCCAGTGCGGCGACGATCCACGACGATCGACCGCTTCGTGTTTCAGTCCCGGCGCTCATGAGACAAAATTTTATCACAAGGGGTCGGCGGCGTCAACCTGTGGCTTCAGCCGGCGCGCTACCGCCCCGCGATCGACTCGCTCACTTCTCGCGCGAGCTCGTCCACCAGCGACCGCAGCTTCACGCGGCGGTCGCGCGCGCGGCCGGCGAAGATCGTCCGCGCGAGCCCGTAGCCCCCGGCGACCGTGCCGACCCACGTCGCGAGCGCGATCAGCGGGTGGTGCGTCGACATCACAACGCCGAACACCATTCCGCCGAAGCCGAAGCCTCCGGCGCCCATGCTCGGACCAAAGATCGCGCCGGTGAGACCCCTCAGGTTCTCGGTGCAGCGAATCGTCGTTTTTCCGCGCCGCGCGACGATCGTGACGCTCAATCGACGCGCCCCGCTCGTCGAGCTCCAGTTGAGCGACCGGCCGACGGCGGTCAGAGTCCCGGCATCTCCCTGCATGCCTTGGCGGATCACGTTGCCGAGCACGTCGAAGTCGCGCTCCGACACCTCTCCGTCGACGATCGCCTCGTATTCGATGACGATCGCTTCGCCGGCGAGGCGGTTCTTCTCGCCCGTGAGGTCGGTGACCGTCGCGGGCGCGAGCGTCGGCGCGTCGGAGCGGGCCAGCCCGTACTCGGCCAGCGCGCGGTCGATCGCTTTCGTCGCGATGCCGGCCTCCCGCGCCGATCCGCGAACGTCGGTGAGCGAATAGCCCGATGTGGGAGCTTCATGCGGCCGTGCCGTCGCGGGCGGAAGCGCGGGCATCGGTTGGGAGCTCGTCGCCTCCTGCAATTCGGCGGCGCGTCCCCAGATCTCTTGCGCCTCGCTGTCCGACACGACAACGCGCCGCGGCTCGAACGCGACGCCGGGCATCTCGGCCTCGATCTCGGCGAGCTCGCGGGCGAACTGCGCGCCGCTCTGGAATCGTGCGGCCGGGTCCTTGGCGAGACAGCGATCGACCGCCGCGGCGAGCCGCGTACGGACCGCAGGCGCGAGCGAGCGCAGCGGCGGCGGCGACTTGGTCACGTGCGCGAGCAGAACCGCCGATGCCAGCTGCGCCTCGAACGGAAAGCGTCCACTGAGCGCGAGAAATCCCGCGACGCCCAGCGAATAGACGTCGCTTCGCGCATCTACTGTCTCGCCCGCCACCTGTTCTGGGCTGAGGTAGTAGACCGTGCCGAGCACCTGCCCGGTGGCGGTGAGCGGCGCCGCCTCGGCGAGGCGCGCAATGCCGAAGTCCGTGACGAGCGCGCGGCCGCTCGACCGCTCGACGAGGATGTTCTCGGCCTTCACGTCGCGGTGGATGACGCCGTGCGCGTGCGCATAGTCGAGCGCCAGCGCCACGTCGCGCAGCTCGCGAACGACCTCTCGTTCATCGAGACGGCCGAGCGCGCGAATTCGCTGCGCCATCGAGTCGCCGTCGACGTATCCCATGACGAAGAACACATGGCCGGCGATTTCATCCGCGCGGTGGATCGGCACGATGTTCGGGTGCGACAGGCCGCCGGCAGTTCGCGCCTCGCGCAGAAAGCGCTCGCGTACGATCGGATCGTTGGCGAGGTGCGGCGGGAGCGTCTTGATGGCGACGGGCCGGTCGAGTCGGACGTCGCGGGCGAGGTAGACGACGCCCATGCCACCACGGCCGATTTCGCGGAGCAGCTCGTATTGGCCGGCCAGGGCTTCGGCGAGACGGCTGAAGTCGTCGGATTGTGCGGGGAGGGCGCTCGTCACCGTCTATACATTATCCACGGAGGGGGGCGTCGCGCAGGTCTTCACCTGTTCACGCTGCCTGCCTAGGATTTCGGACAGCGAGCGACGACCAGTCGTCGCACCGCAAAGAGCTCGTACAGCAGCACGGCACCGCACCCCTCGAGGTTGCGGGCGGCCCCCATCGGGTGACACGGAGCGAGCATGGCCACGCAGACCCGGCCCACCGAGACGGCGACGCACGACACGTTTCCGATCAACGGAACCGATTACGTCGAGTTCTACGTCGGCAACGGGAAGCAGGCGTCGCACTTCTATCAGAGCGCGTTCGGCTTCCAGTTCGCGGGATATCGCGGTCCTGAGACCGGCGTGCGCGACCGCGCGAGCTATCTCCTCGTCCAGAACAAGATCCGCCTCGTGCTCACCACGCCGCTCGGCCCCGACGGCGAGATCGCCGACCACGTGCGCCGACACGGCGACGGAGTGCGCGACATCGCGCTCTGGGTGGACGACGCGCGGGACGCCCACGCGAAGGCCCTCGAGCGAGGCGCCGAGTCAGCGGGCGACCCGCGCACGTTGCGCGACGACGACGGCGAGGTCGTCGTGGCGGCGATCAAGATCTACGGCGACACCATCCACTCGTTGATCGAGCGGAAGAACTATCGCGGCGTGTTTCTTCCCGGCTTCCAGCGTCGCGACCCGCACTACCAGGCGGCGCCGACCGGTCTCCAGTACGTCGACCACTGCGTCGGCAACGTCGAGCTCGGGCGGATGAACACGTGGGTCGGGTTCTACGAGAAAGTGATGGGCTTCAAGAACCTGATCTCGTTCGACGACGAAGACATCTCCACGGAATACTCGTCGCTGATGTCGAAGGTGATGGCCAACGGGAACGAGCGGATCAAATTCCCGATCAACGAGCCGGCCAAGGGAAAGAAGAAATCGCAGATCGACGAGTACCTGGACTTCTATCGCGGGCCCGGCGTCCAACACCTGGCGCTGGCGACGAGCGACATCATCGCCACCGTGACTGCGCTTCGCGACCGCGGCGTCGAGTTTCTGCATGCGCCGACGACGTACTACGAGGAGCTCCAGGGGCGCGTCGGCAAGATCGACGAGCCGGTCGACAAGCTCGAGGAGCTCGGCATTCTCGTCGACCGCGACCCGGACGGCTACCTGCTGCAGATTTTCTCGAAGCCCGTCGAAGACCGGCCGACGCTGTTCTACGAGATCATCGAGCGAAAGGGAGCGCGGAGCTTCGGGAAGGGAAACTTCAGGGCGCTGTTCGAGGCGATTGAGAGGGAGCAGGGGCTCAGAGGCAATTTGTAGGGCCGGGCCATCGCATTAGACGCGATCACTGATATGCAAGCAGTCTAGTCGGCAGGCGTCAGTCGACTGCGACCTGCCGCCTGGCGCCGACGCCTGACACTAGAGTGGTTGCCCGACAGAGATCCCGTTTAGTCCACGCGCGCATTTTCACAAAACCAAATGCCGATCTACCACACTCTCGGCTCCATCCCGAGAAAGCGCCACACCGCCTTCCGCAAGCCCGGCGGCGGCATCTACGCCGAAGAGTTGATGGGGCACGAGGGGTTCACGGGGACATCGTCGCTCCTCTACCACGTGCATCCACCGACGACCGTGAAGTCGGTGCGGCGCATAAAGGAGACGGCGTTCGAGGCCGATCCGGATCTGACGTTGCGGCATCGCCACTTTCTCACGGCGCGCGCAAAGAAGGGAGGAAGCCCGACGCTCGACCGCGTCCCGCTGATGTTCAATCAGGACATCGCGATGCTGTACGTCGAGCCGGACAAGCAGGACGAGCACTACTATCGCAACGCACAGTCGGACGAGCTAGTGTACGTCGCTAAGGGTGCGGGGAAGATCGAGTCGGTGTTCGGGGACCTGCCTTTTGGCGAGGGGGACTACCTCGTCGTCCACCGCGGTATCCTGCACCGCTACGTGTTCGACCCGGCGGGCGAACCGCCCAAACTGCTCGTCTTCGAGAGCCGCGGGCACGTCCGTTCGCCCAAGCGATACCGCAACGAGTTCGGCCAGTTGAAGGAAGGAGCGCCGTACTCGGAGCGCGACATCCGCATCCCGTTGAAGCTCGATACGCACGACGAGATGGGAGACTTCCGGCTGCTCGTGAAACAGTACGACGGCATCAATGAATTGATCCTCGACCACCATCCGTTCGACGTCGTCGGGTGGGACGGATACTTCTATCCGTGGGCGTTCAACATCGGCGATTTCGAGCCGATAGTCGGACGCGTCCACCAGCCGCCGCCAGTACACCAGACCTTCGAGGGCGACGGTTTCGTCGTGTGCTCGTTCTGCCCGCGTCCGTACGACTTCGATCCGAACGCCGTGCCGGCGCCGTACAACCACAGCAACGTCGACTCGGACGAGGTGTTGTACTACGCATCGAGCGAGTTCATGAGCCGGAAAGGAATAGAGTTCGGAAGCATCACGCTGCACCCGGACGGCATTCCGCACGGCCCCCACCCCGGCCGCGCCGAGGCGTCGATTGGCGCAAAGTCGACGAACGAGCTGGCGGTGATGATGGACAGCTTCCGTCCGCTGCATGTCGCGAAAGCCGCAATGGAGTTCGAGGACCCCAACTACCACAAGAGCTGGATCGAGGCGCAGCACAGCGGCATCGCGTTCAACCCGCCAACGAGCTGAATCGCTCGGATGTTCGGCGCGCCCGGCCGACCACTAATCGGCGCGATCAAATTTTGATCTGCGTTGAGTTTTCTTCCTTCGCGATTATAGCCCGCGCGGCATCGACGACTACTTCGATCCGAATCGCGCGATCGCGGACCGGGTGAACTCCGACAGCACCAGCGTGCCGCTCGTCTCGGCCCGCTGCTCGAGGAGGGCGGACCAGTCGTCCGTGCCGGACCACACCGCACGCTTGATGCCCATCACCGCCTCGGGATTCGCCGCCGCGAGCGCGGCGACCCGGCGGTCCACTTCCGCGTCGAGCGTCGCCGTGTCTTCGGTCACGCGTGCGTAGAGTCCGTGTCGCTCGGCCCAGGCGGCGTCGCGCCAGTCGGCGTCGATCGCCATCGCTCCGAAGGCGCCGGTGCCGATCTTTCGCTCGATCGCCGGGCCGACGACGAACGGGCCGATGCCGACCGCGAGTTCGCTCAGCCGCACCGATGCGTTCGATGTCGCGATCGCGTAATCGGCCGCGGCGACGATCCCGACGCCTCCGCCCACCGCCTTGCCGTGTACGCGCACCACGATGGGTTTCGCCGATTTGATCATCGCGCCGATGACGCGGGCGAAGCCCATGAAGAACGCCTTTCCCTGAACGGCGTCGCGGATCGACGACAACTCGTCGAACGACGCGCCGGCGCAGAACGCGCCCGCGCCGTAGCTCCGAACGACGATGACGCGAACGTCGGCGCGGACGCTCAAGTCCGCGATCGACATAGCCAGGTCGCGCAGCACCGGCGACGGAAGGGAGTTGCTCTTCGGATGACCGAAGCAGATGTCGGCGACGCCGTCGTCCACCAGCGTCGACACGTTGCCGCCGGCGCCGAGCGGTGCGTGCTGGCCGAGCGTCATGTCACGAGCCGTGCGCAGGTGTCACTGACCGACGCGAACGCGCAGACCGCCTCGAATCGTCCCGATCGTCGTGTTGCCGTTGCGGAACGTGTCGCACCCCGGCGAGTTGCAAACGCCGCCCGGCGCGAAGCCGCTGCCGTAGCTCGTGTAGCCGTAGACGTACAGCGCTTCCCCGAACACTCCGTAACGATCGAAGAGATTCTTTTCGATGCCGGCGCCGACGGTGACTTCGGCGCTCAGGCGGTGCTGCTGTTGGGCTCTGCCGGATCCCGTCGTCGACTCGTACTGGATCGCTCCGGGTTGCCAGTCGATCAATCCGAGTCCGAGGCTCAAGTTCGGCATGAGGTACGGGAGCGGCATCCGCAGACGAAGGCCCGAGGTGACCTCCAGGATACCGGCGCGCGCCGCACTTACCGACGTCACGGTTCCGCCGTTGAGCGGCGCGAAGCTCGCCATGAAGAGCGGTGTCTTCAGCGGGAGCGTGCTGTACGCCGCGTTGAGGCTGAATCCGACACGGCTGACACCGCTCGCTCCCGTGTCCCAGTTCTCCCATCCGGCGTAGTAGGTCGTGCCGCGATCCCAAAAACGCAGGGCGGCGTGTGGGCTAACCGGAGTGGTCGAGCCTGAGCTCATGCGCACGTAGTTCCCAGGCACCAGCCCGTCATTCCACGGGTTGCTCGGCGTTTCGTCCTGTCCTCCCCCACCTCCCTGCGCCAACATCGAACGTGGTGCGAGCAGGGTCATCAGAGCGGTGACGGCAAGCAGATGTAGACGGCGCATGCTGGCTGGGGACGAAGGGAGAGGGCGAGTCGAAATCTATCCGGCGGTATCGGCCGGGCACTAGATTTCTCATCGGGATTGCGGGCGCAAGGTCAACGGCGGCGCACGCTTACTCCAGTAGACACCGATGCCATCCACGAACCCCCCTTCTGCCGCGCCGGCCGAAGATCCGGCAAAAATCCGCGAGTTCGAGGCCCGAATCGCCCGAGGCGAGTCGATCGAGCCGAAGGACTGGATGCCGGAGCGCTATCGCCGCCAGCTAGTGCGCATGATGTCTCAGCACGCGCACTCCGAGGTGGTCGGGATGCTGCCCGAGGGGAACTGGATCACGCGCGCGCCGAATCTCCGCCGGAAAATGGCTCTGCTCGCCAAGGTTCAGGACGAGGCCGGCCACGGGCTGTACATCTACTGCGGCACGGAGACCCTCGGCGTCGACCGCGGAACGCTGATCAACCAGCTGCTGGACGGCTCGGCGAAATACTCGAGCATCTTCAACTACCCGACGCTCTCGTGGGCGGACATCGGCTGCATCGGCTGGTTCGTCGACGGGGCGGCCATCGTGAACCAGACGATGCTGGCCCGCGCATCGTACGGACCGTACGCCCGCGCGATGGTGCGCATCTGCAAGGAAGAAAACTTCCACAAGCGCCAGGGCTACGAGATCATGGCGACGCTCGCCGCCGGAACGCCGGCGCAGCGCGCGATGGCGCAGGACGCGGTGAACCGTTGGTGGTGGCCGTCGCTCATGATGTTCGGCCCATCCGACAAGAATTCGCCGAACTCCGAAGAGCTCCTGCGGTGGGGCGTGAAGCACAAGACGAACGACGAGCTGCGCCAGCGGTTCGTGAACCTGACCGTGGCGCAGGCGAAAGCGATCGACGTCACGCTCCCCGATCCCGACCTGCGCTACGAGGCCGAGACGGAGAACTGGAACTTCGGTCCCATCGATTGGGATGAGTTCTGGCGCGTGGTGAAGGGCGACGGCCCGTGCAATCGCGAGCGGTTGGCCGCGAGGCGCGCCGCGCACGACGAAGGCGCGTGGGTCCGTGACGCGGCCACCGCGTACGCGGCCAAGCGCGCCGAGACCGGCGAAGCCGCGTGAGCCCGACCGACGATTCGCAGTGGCCGCTCTGGGAGGTGTTCGTGCAGCCGCCAAAGGGGGCGCCGCACGAGCACGCGGGGAGCGTGCACGCCGCCACCGCCGAACACGCGCTCGAGAACGCTCGCGACGTCTACGCACGGCGCGGAGAGGCGGTGAGCATCTGGGTCGTGCCGAGCGCCGCGATCACGGCGTCGTCGCCGGAGGACGCTGGTCCGTTCTTCGACCCCGGGAACGACAAGCCCTACCGGCACCCGCAGTTCTACAAGGTCCCGCGTGGCGTTCGAGGAGTCTAGTCAGCAGGCTCTAACATCCTCATGAGCGTTCCCGCGATCTCCCCCTACCTCGTCACTCTCGGAGACGATCGGCTGATCCTGGGCCACCGTCTGTCCGAGTGGTGCGGCCACGGTCCGATCCTCGAGGAGGACATCGCGCTCACGAACATCGCGCTCGACCTGATCGGTCAGGCGACGCTCTTCCTCAAGCTCGCGGGCGCGGCGGAAGGAAAAGGACGCGCCGAGGACGACCTCGCGTTCCTGCGAGACGCGGTCGATTTCCGGAACGCACTTCTCGTCGAACTTCCGCGCGGCGACTTCGCGGTCACTGTCGTTCGCCAGCTCTTGTTCAGCGTCTATTCGCTATTGCAGATGGAAGCGCTGTCGGCCGTGGGAGACGCCGACATCGCCGGCGTCGCCGCCAAAGCGGCCAAGGAGACGCGCTACCACGTGCGTCACGCGACGCAGTGGGTGGTCACGCTCGGCGACGGCACCGGCGAGAGCCACAGGCGCGCGCAGGCGGCGCTCGATGATCTGTGGCGATACACAGGCGAGTTGTTCATCGCGACGCCCGCCGATCTGGTGGCCGAGCAGGCCGGCGCGGGCGTGAATCCGGAATCGCTCTCACCGGCGTGGCACGCGCAAATCGCGGAGATCCTGCGCGTCGCGGGGCTCGAGACGCCCGCCGCGGGGTACATGCAGAGAGGCGGCCGAGAAGGGCGCCACACCGAACATCTGGGGCATCTCTTGTCGGAAATGCAGATATTGGCGCGGTCACACCCGGGGGCTCAATGGTGATGCGGGCGCCTGTCTCCAACGCGGAATTGCTCGAGGTCCTCGACGCGGTCATGGATCCCGAGGTTCCGGTGCTGAGCGTCGTGGAGCTTGGGATCGTTCGCGACGTCGAGCGCGTTGGGGCGGGCGCGCTCGTGACTGTGACGCCGACGTACTCGGGATGTCCGGCGATGCGGGAGATCGAGGGTGAGATTCGGCGGGCGCTCGTCGAGCGCGGCGTGGAGCCGGTCGAGGTTCGAACGACGTACGCGCCGGCGTGGACGACCGATTGGATATCGGATACGGCGCGGGCCAAGCTCGAGGCGTACGGCATCGCGCCGCCAGGTTGGGCGGGGGCCTCCGCCTCGACGGCGAGCGTCGTTCAGCTGGAGCGACGCTCGCCGCGGGTCAAGTGTCCGCGCTGCGGTTCCGAAGAGACGACACTGACGAGCGAGTTCGGATCGACCGCGTGCAAGTCGCTGCGCGTATGCCGTGCGTGCGGCGAGCCGTTCGAGGAATTCAAGACGATTTAGCTCACCGCTGCGGTCGGTTACTCCGTTCGGGAAATTTTCTCGATTGACGAATCGAAAGCACAATTGCACTTTGGGCCCACGCGATCGGACACGGTCTTCACCGTTCGCGTAAAGCTTCGGCGGGACGCTGTCCGAAGCGTTTGTGAGGCGGAGGTTCGGCGCCGCTTCACCGGTCACGAGGTCGCTGGACGTGACTGTAGCTTTGCAGAATTCCAGAGCACCGGATGGGACCGATACCAACCGGATAAGGGAAGTCGATCAGGCCACGCACGTCGTGGCGTCGAACCGAATGATCGAATCCCGCCAGCGAGGATGAGCCCCTCAGGCCGCAGCGTGCTGCGTCTGAGGGGTTTGTCACTTGTACCAGGTTCTTCGGTGGACCGGTGGACCGGTCAGACCGCCAGCGTTGCTTCGATGCGCGCGGCGATTCGGTCCACGCTCGGCAAGACGGCCTCGAGCAGTACTGGGTGATAAGGCATCGGCACATCCTCGACGGCGATCCGGTCGACCGGCGCGTCGAGCTGCCAGAACGTTTCCTTCACCACCGTCGCGGCGATCTCGGCACCGAACCCGGCCGTGAGGTTGTCCTCGTGTGCGATCACGCAGCGGCCGGTCTTCCGAACCGAGTCGAGCACGCACGCCCGATCCCACGGAGCGATCGTGCGCAGGTCGATCACTTCGACGCGATCGCCGAATCGTTCCGCCGCTTCGACACAGCGATGCACCAGCGCACCCCATGTCACGAGCGTCAGGTCGCTCCCCGTCATTCGCACGGCGGCGCGCCCGAACGGCAGCACGTACTCGTCACCCGGGTAGTGCGCGCTCCCGTCACTCGTCATCAACAGCGACCGGTGCTCGAAGAAGATCGTTGGATCCGCGCCGCGCATAGCGGCGCGAAGCAGCCCGGCCGCGTCAGCCGCGTTCGACGGAATCGCCACTCGCCAACCGTAGGCGTGCGCGAAACGAACTTCGTCGCTCAGGCTGTGCCACGGATCTCCGACGTCCTTGCCGAATCCGCCGGGCATCCGAACCACGATGGGCGCGGCGAACCGGTTCGCCGTCCGCCAGCGCAGCGTGCCGCAGTTGTTCAACTGCTCGGCGGCCGGGTCGGCGTACTTCCGGAATTGAATCTCCGCGACCGGCATCAAGCCGCTGATCGCCATGCCGACGGCGCGTCCGATGATTCCTTCTTCCGAAAGGCTCGTGTCGAATACGCGCTGTTCGCCGAATTGCTTCTGAAGTCCCTCGGTGACGAGATGAACGCCGCCTTTTCGCCCCACGTCCTCACCGAACACGAGACACTTCGAGTTGATTTCGAGCTCGTGCCGCAAGGTTCGCCGAACGGACTCGGCAAAACGGACGACGTCTCCGTTCTCGTCAGCCGTCTGGGAGCCATCGAGCATCGCGCGCTCGTCGCGTGAAAGGCCGCCGAAGGCTTCCGGTGATCCGGGAGAGTCGTCGGCGTAGACCCAACGCGCGACGTTGGCCGGATCCGGATACGGCCGGGCGCGCGCGGCGTCGAGCGCCTGTTGAACGTCGCGTGCGACTTCCGCCTCCAGGTCGTTCCACTCCGATTCGCTCAAGAGCGACGGAACCAGATGCGCGCGGAGGCGCGGCAGCGGGTCGCGCGCGACGTCGGCCGCGATCTCAGCGTCGGTGCGATAGCCGCGCTGATTGTCAGGCCCAGAGTGACTCGACAGTCGTGGAACGGTGAGTCGCACGAGCGCCGGGCCGCCACCCCCGCGAACGTGGGCGACACATTCGCCGAGGAGCTTTGCCGATTCCGCGGGGTCGGTGCCGTCGCCGTCGCGAATGAACAGGTTGCCGAACGACGCCAGGTTCCGCGCGATGTTGGCGCCGGGCGTCTGCATCTCGCCCCGCACCGACAGGCCGAGCCCGTTGTCCTCGACATAGAAAACCATCGGCAGCGAGAGGGTCGTCGCCATCGTCAGCGCCGACCAGAAGCCGTTCGTCGCGACCGAGCCCTCGCCGCCGAGAACGACGCCGATCGCGCCTTTCCAGCTGGCGTCGTGCAACACGTCGGTGTGATAGCGAATCGCCTGCGCCCAACCGGCGCACGGCGTGAACTGCGATCCTACGTCGCCCGACATCGGGAGGACGATGGGACAATCCCGATTCGGCAGGTTGCAGACGACGCCGATGTCACGGCCGTCGCTGAAGCCGCCGGACCTGCCCAACGGACTCGCCAGCGCGTCCTCGAGGCTCAGTCCCAGCGAAAGGAGCAGGGGCCGCGAGCGGTAGTATGCGCTGGCAGCGTCGCGCGGATGGGTGAGCAGCGACCCGAGAATCGCCTGGGCGACGTCGTGCCCTCGCGCGGAGAACTGGTAGAGGACCAGGTGCTCGCGCGGAACGGTCGCGCGATTCTTGTTCGTCGCTTCTTCGACGTCGTCGAGAGCACGCGAGACCAGCGCATGGTAGGCGATGCGCCGCCAGTTTACTCGCGAATCGGCCGCACCGGAATTCGGTGCGGCGTCAGAAGCGGGGGCGGGCGCGGGTCTACCTGACACGCGTGCTCGCGACCCGCGCGGTGGCGGAACGGTCGTCACGTCTCGAAATCTGCCCCCCTGCGATGCCCGATTCCAGCGCGCGGCAGGGTGTTGAGCGTCGCGGGCGGGGGCGGGAAGGGGCTAATTTGAACCCCGAGTTGAGAAGACGCATTCCCCCGAAGGACGATCGTCGGCGACCACGGGTCCCGTTTCCACCGGCGCGAGCGCGAGGCATGGCCGAGATTCTCTGTGAGATTGCCGAGGGCGTGGCCACGATCACGCTCAACCGGCCGGACGTTCTCAACAGCTTCACGCGCCCCATGGCGGCGGCGATGCTGGAGGCGCTGGGCCGAGCCGCCGAGGACCAGGCGATTCGCGCCGTGCTGCTGACGGGCGCGGGACGCGGCTTCTGCGCCGGCCAAGACCTAGCCGAAGCGGCGCCGAAGGACGACGTCATGCCCGACCTCGGCGACTTCGTGCACGACAGCTACAACCCGATCGTGCGCGCGATCCGCACCTTGGAGAAACCGGTGGTCTGCGCGGTGAACGGAGTTGCCGCCGGTGCCGGCGCCAACCTTGCCTTCGCGTGCGACATCGTCTTCGCGTCATCCACCGCGACGTTCATTCAGTCGTTCGCCAAGATCGGCGTCATCCCGGACAGCGGCGGCACGTTCATCCTTCCGCGCATCGTCGGTCTCCACCGCGCGTCGGTCATGACGATGCTCGCCGAAAAGATGACGGCCGAGCAGGCGCGCGACTGGGGGCTCGTCTACATGGTCGTCGAGGCGCCGGCGCTGGTCGAGACGGCGCTGGGTACGGCGCGCTATTTGGCGACGCAACCGACGCGCGGCCTCGGCTTGATCAAGCGCGGATTCAACCGCTCGCTCGGCGTGGACCTCGAGACCCAGCTCGATTACGAAGAGGAGCTGCAGCGGGAGGCCGGCGCGACGGCCGATTACGCCGAGGGCGTGCACGCTTTTCTCGAGAAGCGCAAACCGGTTTTCACCGGCCGTTGATGCCGCTCGACGCGAGCACCGTGATCGGCGTCGTCGGCGCCGGCGCGATGGGAGCCGGGATCGCGCAGGTGGCGGCGGCCGCCGGGCACCGCGTGGTGCTCGCCGACTCGATGCGTGGCGCCGTGGAGCGTGCACGGGCGTCGATCGCGAAGTCGATGGCACGCGAGGTCGAGAAGGGCCGCACGACTCGCGAAGCCGCCGATGCATTGACGTCGCGCATCACTCTCCACACGTCGACGCTGGAGCACGACGTGCTGTGCTTTCGCGGCTGCGGGCTGGTGATCGAGGCGATCGTGGAGGACCTCGACGTCAAGCGAACGATGATGCGGCGCCTCGAGGAAGTGGTGGCGGCGGATGCCGTCCTCGCGACGAATACATCGTCGCTTTCGGTCACGGCCATCGGCGCGGCGTGCAAGTCACCGGATCGAGTGATCGGTCTGCACTTCTTCAATCCGCCGCCGCTCATGCCGCTCGTCGAGGTAGTGCCGCGCGCCGGCGGAACGACGTCGGTCGTCGACGGCGCGGCGCAACTGATGCGAGCCTGGGGCAAGACGACTGTGGTCGCCTCCGACACGCCCGGGTTCATCGTGAATCGGGTCGCGCGGCCGTTCTACGGCGAGTCGATCCGCGTTCTCGAAGAGGGAATCGCCGACTGCGCGACGATCGACTGGGCGATGCGCGAACTCGGCGGATTCCGCATGGGGCCGTTCGAGCTGATGGACTTCATCGGCAACGACGTGAACTACGCTGTGACGCGATCGGTCTACGAAGGGATGTTCCACGACCCGCGATACAAGCCGTCGATCACACAGCAACGGCTCGTCGAAGCGGGGCGCTTCGGCCGCAAGTCAGGCCGCGGCTACTACGACTACGACGCCGGAGCCGTCGCGCCCGAGCCGAGGAATGACGCCGCCCTCGGGCAACGGGTATTCGACCGCGTACTCGCGATGCTGATGAACGAGGCGATCGACGCGGTCTACATGCGCGTGGCGTCCCCCGCCGACATCGACCTCGCGATGACCCGCGGCGTGAACTATCCCAAGGGCCTGCTCGCGTGGGCCGACGAGTTGGGCGCGACATCGGTGCTCGAGAGAATGGAGCGGTTGCACGCCGAGTATGGCGAGGAGCGATACCGGCCGAGTCCGCTGCTCCGCCGAATGGCCCGCGAGGGCGGGAGGTTCGTCGCGTGAACGCGTCGAACCTGTCGGCGACCGAAGACCAGGCGTTGGCCGAGCGTGTCGTGTCCGCGATGATGGCGCGCGACGCGTTCAGTCAGTGGCTGGGCATCGAAGTGCTCGACGTGCGTCCGCGCGGCGCGACGATTCGCATGCGGGTGCGCGACGACATGCTGAACGGCTTCGGCGTGTGCCACGGCGGCGCGCTGTTTTCGCTCGCCGACAGCGCGCTCGCTTTTGCATGCAACACACACGGCCGCGTGACGGTGAGCATCGAGAACAGTGTGACGTATCCGGCGGCGATCCACGCCGGCGACGAGTTGACGGCCCAGGCGATCGAGGAGAGCGCGACCCGGAAACTGGCGTTTTACCGCGTGGAAGTCAGGCGCGCGGGTGCGATCGTCAGCATCTTTCGGGGGACCGTGTTCAACACCGAAAAGCCCTTCTTCACCGATTCCAAGCCGTGACGAGAGCAGCCTACCTGGTCGACGGTATCCGAACTCCCGTGGGGAGCCTCGGCGGCGCGCTGAGCGAAGCGCGTCCCGACGACCTGGGTGCGCTCGTCATCGCCGAGGTGATGAAGCGAAACGCGGGCCTCGATCCGGCGCGCGTGAGCGACGTCGTGCTCGGCTGCGCGAATCAGGCCGGGGAAGACAACCGGAACGTCGCGCGCATGGCGCTGCTTCTCGCCGGGCTTCCCACGTCGGTGCCCGGCGAGACGGTGAATCGGTTGTGCGCGTCCGGAATGAGCGCGGTCGTGAACGCCGCGCGGGCCGTTCAAGTCGGCGACGGCGATTTCTACGTCGCGGGGGGCGTCGAGAGCATGACGCGCGCGCCGTTCGCGATGTCGAAGGGCAGCAAGCCGTTCGCGCGCGACATCGAGCTGTTCGACACCAGCCTCGGTTGGCGTTTCGTCAATGCGCGGATGAAATCGAAGTACGGCACGGACTCGATGGGGCAGACCGCGGAGAACGTCGCCGAGCAGTATCACGTTTCGCGGGCGGACCAGGATCTGTTCGCGTTGCGCTCGCAGCAGAAGGCGGCCGCGGCGCGGGGCTCCGGGCGTTTCCTTCGCGAGATCGTGCCCGTTCAGATTCCGCAGAAGAAGGGCGCCGCCAAGTGCGTCGACACGGACGAATTTCTTCGCCCCGACACGACGCTTGAGATCCTCGCCACGTTGAAGCCTGCATTTCGAGCCGAGGGCGGCTCGGTGACGGCGGGGAACTCGTCGGGGCTGAACGACGGCGCCGCGGCGCTGCTCGTCGCGTCGGAGGTCGGGGTGAAGGAGCTCGGTGCCGCACCGCTCGCGCGAATCGTCGCGAGCGCGGTCGCCGGCGTCGAACCGCGGATCATGGGCATGGGCCCCGTTCCCTCGACACGGCAGGCGCTCGCGCGCGCCGGCCTCACGCTCGAGCAGATGGACGTGATCGAGCTCAACGAGGCGTTCGCCGCGCAATCGCTTGCGTGTCTGCGCGAGCTCGGCGTCGCCGACGACGATCCGCGTGTGAATCCCAACGGCGGCGCGATCGCGCTGGGCCACCCACTCGGAATGTCCGGGGCGCGTCTACTGCTCACCGCGTCGCGCGAGCTGGAGGCGCGCGGCGGACGCTACGCACTCTGCACGATGTGCATCGGCGTGGGCCAGGGCATGGCGACGATCCTGGAACGCGTCTGACCTCCCATATGATTTCGAGGCTTTCATGACGACCACAGCGCCGGCTCCGCGACTGATCGGCGTCGCGGGCAACGAGCCGCGCCGACTCGAGAATTTCGTGAAGGGTCGTTGGCTGTCTGGCGGCGGCACGGCGACCGATCTCTTTCACGCGGTCACCGGCGAGCGAATCGCCGAGGCGTCGAGCAACGGGATCGATTTCGCCGGCATGGTGGAGTACGCGCGCCGCGTCGGCGGGCCGGCGCTCCGCAAGATGACGTTCCACCAACGCGCGCTGATGCTCAAGGCGATGGCGCAGCGGCTGATGGAACTGAAGGAGGATTTTTATGTCGTGTCCGCCGCCACGGGCGCGACTCGTGGAGATTCCTGGGTCGACATCGAGGGCGGCATCGGGACGTTCTTCGCGTACGCCTCACGCGGGCGGCGTGAGTTCCCGAACGAGACCTTCTATATAGATGGGCCGCCGGAACCTCTGTCGAAGGGCGGAACGTTCGTCGGGCGCCACATCTGCGTGCCGATCGAGGGCGTGGCCGTTCACATCAACGCATTCAACTTCCCAGTCTGGGGAATGCTGGAGAAGCTCGCGCCGACGCTGCTGGCCGGCGTGCCGGCCATCGTGAAGCCGGCGACGATCACGTCGTATCTCGCCGAGTCGGTGTTTCGCGCGATGATCGACGCGCGAATCTTTCCCGACGGCGCGATCCAGCTGATCTGCGGGAGCGCCGGCGACCTTCTCGATCACCTCGACGAGCAGTGCGCGGTCGCGTTCACCGGATCCGCGTCCACGGGGCGCATGCTCAAGACGTCGAGGGGGATCGTCGAGCACAACGTCCGCTTCAACATGGAAGCGGACTCGCTCAACTACTCGATGCTCGGCCCCGACGCCGCGCCGGGCACGCCGGAGTTCGACCTCTTCGTGAAGGAGGTCGTGCGCGAGATGACGTCGAAGGCGGGCCAGAAGTGCACCGCCATCCGCCGCACGCTCGTGCCCGAGTCGGTGCTGCAGGACGTCATGTCGGCCATCGGCAAACGGCTCGACTCGACCACAGTCGGCGATCCGGCCGTGGACGGGGTTCGGATGGGTCCATTGGCGGGAAAGGCGCAAGTGAGCGAGGTGCGAAAGAGCGTGGATGCCATCGCCCGCGCCGCCGAGCTCGTGCACGGCAACCTCGACGACTTCGCCGTGGTCGGCGCGGACCGACAGAAGGGCGCGTTCTTTCCGCCGCTGCTCTTCTACGCTCGCGAGCCATTTACCGCGCAGGCGCCGCACGACGTCGAAGCGTTCGGACCCGTCAACACCGTGATGCCGTATCGCACTGTCGGCGACGCGATCGAGTTGGCGAAGAAGGGGCGGGGCAGTCTGGTCGGGTCCCTGTTCACGGCGGACGACCGCGTCGCGCGAGACGTCGTGATGGGCACCGCGGCGTATCACGGGCGTCTCATGCTCGTGAATCGCGACAGCGCCAAGGAGTCGACAGGTCACGGCTCGCCGCTTCCGCACCTCGTTCACGGTGGACCGGGTCGCGCGGGCGGCGGCGAGGAGATGGGCGGCGTCCGCGGCGTGCTGCACTACATGCAGCGCACGGCGCTCCAGGGCTCGCCGACGACGCTCATGCACATCGTGAACGAATACATGCCCGGCGCCGCGCGCACGACGGACCCCGTCCATCCGTTCCGCAAGTATTTCGAGGATCTCTCGGTCGGCGACGCGCTCGTCACGGCGCGACGGACGGTGACGGAGGCCGACATCGTCAACTTCGCCGGCATCAGCGGAGACTTTTTCTACGCGCACATGGACGACATCGCGGCACGCGACTCGTTGTTCGAGAAACGCGTCGCGCACGGCTATTTCGTGTTGTCCGCGGCGGCCGGTCTGTTCGTCGACCCGGCGCCGGGGCCCGTCCTGGCCAACTATGGGCTCGAAAGTCTTCGATTCGTCAAGCCGGTCTATCCTGGCGACACCATCCAGGCCACCCTTACGGTGAAGCAGAAGACGGCCAAGGAACCCAAGCCCGATCAGCCGCCGCAGGGGGTCGTCGCGTGGGACGTGGACGTGAAGAACCAGACGGGTGAGTCGGTGGCTGTATACACGATTCTCACCCTGGTTCGCCGTCGGGCTGACTGATACGGCGAAAAATTAGAGCGCTCTAATAGTGGCACGCCACCCGAATTTGCCGGAGTGCCGATCGATCCCAGCCCCCCGCGAGAACCGATAGCCAGATTACGCGACGGCGCCGTGCGTCGTCACGAATAGGGCGCGCCACGCCGACAACTCCTCCGACTTCCCCCCCCCCGAGACCCCCTGAGTTCATGATGGCAGTTCCGAGCGACGACGCGAGGAGCGGTGGGCACGATGGCCGCGCGAGGCCGGGCGCATCGCTGCGCTTCCGGTTCGCGCTCACGATCGTCGGCGTCTCGGCCGCGGTCGTCGCGTCGTTTGGCGCCGTCGTGCATCGGCAGATGTCCGAGTCGGCCACGCGGGGGGCGAGCGAGCATCTCGAGCGCGCGGCGCGCGAGGTGGCCAACATGTACGGGGCCTCCGCCAAGAACATGCGCGCGGCGATGGCCGGCGTGGCGGCGGACACCGACGTCGTAGAGTTCCTTCGAAGACCCGACGAGCGCCGCGCCGAGGCCGCCCGCGAAGGCTTGCGGCGACTGTCGCCGGGACCAGGCGCCGCAGACGTGGAGCTGTGGAAGGCGTCGGGCGTTCGCACGCGGGCGTCGGACTCTGATTGGCCCGAGATGACCGCCGCGGCGCGCGCTTCGTTGATGGACATGGTTCGCGGCAGCGACGCCACGGCGGTCTCGCCGATCGCGGTGCTCGATACGACGCTCGTTTACCAGGTCGTGGCGCGCGTCGGGTCGCAAGCCTCGCCGCTGGGCTACATCGTCGTGCGCAGGCGGCTGATGGCGGTCCTCGCCGGCGCCTCGGCCCAGCTGCGCGCGGTCGTCGGGTCGGACGCGTCGATCCTTCTCGGCAACGCCAGAGGGGACATCTGGACGGACATGGTGGGCCGGGTACCCATGCCGACGGCGGCCCGCGCCGCGTCGGCCCTCGTGGAGTACGACGAGCCACGGCTCGGCCCAGTGTTCGCGGCGACGCATTCGATCGCGAACACGCCGTGGAATTTGGTCATCGAGTTCCCGCGCGCCACCGTGCTGCACGAGGTGCAGGCCGGGATGGTCGCGACCATTGTCTTCGGCCTGGCCGCGTTGTTGATCGCCGCCGTGATGTCATGGCGTTTGAGCGGCGAATTCACTCGCCCGCTGAACGAACTGGCCACTGCCGCCGGACGGATCAGCGACGGCGATTACGACCGTCCGTTGGCGGTGCGCGGGGAGGACGAGATCGGCGCCGCGGCGACCGCATTCAACCGAATGGCGTCGAGTTTACGCGGCAGCCGGGCGGAACTCGAGGCCAAGGTCGGCGAGGCGGCGTCGTCGGCGCGCCGTCTCGAGCGCGTGATCACGTCGAGCGGCGCCGTCCTGTACGAACTTGCGCCACGCGACGGCGTGATGCGGTTCACCTGGATCAGCGAGAACGTCCCGGACGTTCTCGGCTACGGTCTCGCCGAAGCGCTCGCGCCGGGATGGTGGTCGGGGAACGTCTACCCCGACGACCTGACGAAAACCGGACCCTCGGGGGGGGCCGATCCGCGAACGGATGGCGTGCGCGAGTACCGCTTCCGGCACAAGGATGGCCGGTATCGCTGGGTGCGTGACGATCAACGGGTGGTGCCCGACGAGGCGAGCGGCCGCGCGCACATCGTGGGGACGTGGCTCGACATCACCGAGCAGCGACACCTCGAGGAACAGCTCCGCCACGCGCAGAAGATGGAGGCCATCGGAACGCTCGCCGGCGGCGTTGCACACGATTTCAACAACATTCTCACGGTAGTCACGTCATACGCCGAGCTGCTGTCGCGTACCGAGGACGACCCCAACCGCCGCTGCGACCTCGACGAGATCGTGGCAGCCGCGCGACGCGCCACGCTTCTGACGCGCCAACTGCTCACGTTCAGCCGGAAGACGATCGCCGAACCCCAATCCATCAGCGTGAGCTACGTGGTCGCGCGGCTCGGGGGGATGCTTCGTCGCCTGCTGAAGGAAAACGTCAAGCTCGTGCCGCGTCTGAGCGACGACGTCGCCCCGATCCTCGGCGACCCAAATCAGCTCGAGCAAGTGGTGATGAACCTCGTGATCAACGCGGCCGACGCGATGCCCGACGGGGGCACGCTCGTGATCGAGACGCAGAACATCGAGCTGGACGACGCCTACGCCCGCACGCACGGTCGCGTGACGCCCGGGCGTTACGTCATGCTCGCGGTGACCGATACCGGCGCGGGGATCGATCCCAGCATCATGGACAAGATCTACGAGCCGTTCTTCACGACGAAGCCGCCGGGCCAGGGAACCGGTCTGGGGCTCGCGAGCACGTATGCGATCGTGAAAGAGGCGGGGGGGCACATCTGGGTGTACAGCGAGCCGGGTCAGGGAACGACGTTCAAGGTGTACTTCCCGTGGGAGCGTGCCTCGAAGGCATCGCCGTCTCCATCGTCGTCGCCGAGCGAGCTTCGAATGCTGGGCACGGCGCTGCTCGTCGAGGACGACGCGCGCGTGCGGCGCGCCGTTCGCCGCATGCTCGAACGCATCGGCTTCGACGTGATGGAAGCGCCGGACGGTGAGGCGGGATTAGGTGTAGCCGCCGGTCACGACGGTCCGATCGACGTCGTCGTGACCGATCTCATGATGCCGCGCCTTGGCGGCGGCGCCTTCGCCAGGCGCCTCGCGCTGTCGAGACCGAACGTGCCTGTCGTGTTCATGTCAGGCTACACCGACGACGCGGCGTTCCGCCGCGGGCTTCTGGAATCGGAGCACACGTTCGTCCAGAAGCCCTTTACGCGGGAACACCTCGAGGCCGCGATCGCTCGCGTAGCGCGCAAGGCCCGGAGTACGGTCGAGGTCTAGCGACCGTACTCGAATCGGTTCAGGGCACCGCCTTCGTCGTGTCGCGCACCGTCGGGTACTTGATCCCGAGCTGGTCGAGGTACGTCTTGTACTTCGTGGGATCGTAGTAGTACTTCCGCATCTCGGGGCGGTACTTGTCCATGATCGCCTTGTTGAGCCACGTCGCGGGCTGGTCCTCGGCGCGCATCAGCGGGAAGTACTTGATGTCCTTCGTCTGCACGCTGCGAAAGTAGTCCCAGGCCTGCGTGATGACGGCCGGCTTGGTCATCAGGTCGAGCACCGTCATCGCCTGCACCTTGGCGCCGGAGACGACGCCCTTGTGCGCGATCGGAGTCGCCATGGCGATCGCGTTCCACCAGCTGTGGCCCGGCAGGCCGGGGATGTTCGACGGATAGCGAAGCGTCACCGTCGGCAGGTTCCACGAGACGTCGCCGATGTCGTCGCTGCCCCCGCCGCGCAGGTCCTCGGTTCGCGGAGGCGCCGGTAGCTCCGTCATCGTGCGATCGGACAGACCGCGCGGATTCTTCTGGCCGTACTCGCGCTGGACGCCCTTTGCCATCGTCTGGTCGGCTTCGCTCCACTGGGGCATGCCGACCTGCTTGATGTTCTGAAACATGTCCTCGGCGATGACCTTGTTGAAATGGCCGGACCAGCCGGAGCCGAGGATGTTGACCGAGGCGAGCTTGGTGCTGGTCATCATCGCCGCGGCGGTCGCCATCGTGTCGCCGAGCGCGAACAACCCCTGCACGAGCGGCGAATCGATCTCTCGGAAGAAGTACCAGACCGACGCCGTGGGCGGGACGACGTTGGGCTGATCGCCGCCGTCGGTGATGACGTAGTGCGATCGCTGCGTGAGCGGGAGATGCTCGCGGCGGAAATTCCAACCCACATCCATCAACTCGACGGCGTCGAGCGCGCTGCGCCCCGCCCACGGCGCACCGGCGGCGTGCGCCGCCTGGCCCACGAAGTTGAACCGCGCGCTGATGAGCGCATTCTGACCAGAGTTTCCATACGAGACGCCGAGATCCGAGCCGACGTGCGCGAAGAGGACGATGTCGACGTCCTTGAACATCCCGGCGCGCACGAAATACGCCTTCGCCGCCATCTGCTCCTCGGCGATTCCCGGCCACAGGTGGATCGTGCCGGTCATGTGTTCGCGTTCCATGATTTTCTTCACGGCGATCGCCGCCGTGATGTTCATCGGCACGCCCGAGTTGTGTCCTTCGCCGTGCCCTGGTGCGCCGGCGACGAGCGGATCCTTGTAGCCGACGCCCGGCTTCTGATTCGCCTGCGGAATGTCGTCGACGTCGGAACCGAGCGAGATCACCGGTTTCCCTGAGCCCCACGTGGCGTACCACGCGGTTGGAATGCCGGCGAAGCCGCGCGTGACCTTGAAGCCGTTCTTCTCGAGGATTCCGGTGAGGTACTTCGACGTTTCCTCCTCCTGCATCCCGAGCTCGCCGAAGCTGAACACTTCGTCCACCATCTGCTGCGAGAGCGTGGAGAGGCTGTCGACGAGGCGGGTCGCCTCCTTCTTCAGCGCGGCGAGCTTGGCGTCGTCCGCCGGCAGGTCGACGGGAAAGGCGACTTCGGGACGATTGTCCGGGCCACCGCGACCGCCGCGCCCTTGGGCACACAGCGGAACGGCGATCGAAACCAGGAGCGCGGAAATGGCGAGGCGCGAAGGCATGAGAGAGGGGGAGAGAGGCGCAGCGGGAAATCGTTGAGCGGGGGTGGGGAACCTGACAAACTTCACGCCACGCCGCGATATGTCTAGGCGCGCATCGCCCGCTCGACCTCCGACACGCGCGGCTCGATCTCGATCGGCGGGTTGGCGTGCGGACGGTCCGCCGTTCGAGCGGCGTGATAGTCGGCGACGGCGTCGGGGTCCTTGAGCAGGTGTCCCGTCAGGACAGCCACGACCCGTTCTCCTCTCGCGATCGTACCTGCCTGGAGAAGCTTCCGCACGCCGGCAATGCTCGCCGCGCTCGCCGGCTCGCAACCGATGCCCGCGGCGTCGATCACCGCCTTGGCCTCGAGAATCTCGGCGTCGCTCACCGACGTCACAACGCCGTTCGTCTCACGGATGGCGCGCACGGCGCGATTCCACGACGCGGGCGCCCCAATGCGGATGGCGGTGGCGATCGTTTCGGGTTCGACGGTGACGCGTTCGGCGAACCCATGCTGGAAGCTCCGCGCGAACGGAGCGGCTCCCTCGGCTTGCACGGCGCAGAGCCGCGGCACACGATCGATCAAGCCGGCCTCGCGCGCGTCGCGCAGCGCCTTGCCGAACGCGGAGGTGTTGCCGAGGTTGCCGGCGGGCAGCGCGATCCAGTCGGGTACGTTCCAGCCGAGTTGCTCGAGCAGCTCGAAGACGATCGTCTTCTGTCCCTCGATGCGAAAAGGATTCACCGAGTTGAGAAGTTGAATTCCCAGCTCCGCGCTCGCCGATCGCGCGAGGGCCAGGCATTCGTCGAAACCGCCTCGCACGAACAGTGTGCGAGCGCCATATGCGATCGTCTGGGCGAGCTTGCCGCCGGCGACCTTGCCCTTCGGAACGAAGACGAGCGCCGGGAGCTCCGCGCGTGCCGCGTACGCCGCCAACGATGCCGACGTGTTGCCCGTCGACGCGCACGCCACCGCGCGTGCCGCACTGCGCTTGGCCTGCGTTATCGCGACCGTCATGCCACGATCCTTGAACGAGCCCGTCGGGTTGTGCCCCTCGTGCTTGATCAGGAGATCTTCTGGGGATTCCCAACCAGCCCAGCGCGCGACCGCGCGGCTCTCGAGCAATGGCGTATTGCCCTCGGGATGCGTCACGATTTCGTCCGCCCGCGCCGACGGGAGCACGAGCTCCCGATAGCGCCAGACGCCGGACGCGTCCGGGCCGCGCATCGCCCGTCGCCGATCGGCGAACAGCCCGCTCAACGACTCGCCGGCGTCGAGAAACGAGTGGCGCAGCTCGAGGAGACCGCCGCACGACGGGCACACCGATGAGGCGCTCAGCTCATCGATCTCCGCTCCGCAGTCTTCGCACACTTGAACGCTCGCCCCGAGCGACGTCACGAGACCCTCCCCTCCACGAGGTGCGCGCCACGCTCGTCCACCGACGCGACGCGTCCATCCGCCCGGACCCCTTTCGCCTCGAACGCGCCGAGCATCGCGGCGAGCGCCGCGTCGGCGCCGTCGTCGCTGTCGGCCAGCGCGAACACCGACGGTCCGCCGCCGGAGATCGAACATCCGAGCGCGCCGGCCGCGAGCGCGGCACGCTTCACGTCGTAAAACGCGGGAATGAGCGGGGCGCGCGCCGGCTCGGCGATGCGATCGTCGACGGCGCCGCGCAGCAACGAGGGATCGTGCAGACAGAACGCGGCGACCATCGTCGCGACGGCTACGGCTTGAGCGAGCGCGGTCGCGCGGTCGACCGAATCGGGCAGAATCTGACGGGCGCGCTGCGTCGTCAGCGCGAGATCGGGACGTGCGAGCGCGATGCGCAGCCACGACGGCACCGGCACGCGGACGAATTCGAGCGGATCGACCTTTCGAATGAGGAGAATCCCACCAAACAGGCAGGGCGCGATGTTGTCGACGTGCCTTCCCGCGACGCGCTCCTCCGCCGCGAGCGCGGCTTGCACGAGCGAACGATCGTCGAGCGGACGGCCGATGAGCGCGTTGGTCGCCACCGCGCCGGCTACGGCGGATGCGGCGCTCCCGCCTTGGCCTCCAGCGAGCGGCAAGCGTTTGTCGACGCGCAGCGTCACGCCGACGTCCTGACGTCCGGCGAGGCGCAGCACTTCGAGAGCCGCGAGCCCGCTCGAGTGTCGTGTGGCATCGCGAGGAAGCTGCGAATGTCCGGGCTCCTCGATCCATACGCCCGGCGCGCCGTCGATCCGCGCGTCTACGGAATCGCCGACGCCCGTGAGCGCGCAGCCGAGGATATCGAGTCCCGGGCCGATATTGCCGACGCCCCCGGGCGCGAACGCGCGGACTCTCGTTCGCGGCTCAGCGCCCGCAATCGCTTCGTTCATGCTTGATTCAAGTCTGCGCCGTTCGCAACGACAAGTGCCGATCGTGCGCGTATGTTCTCTCCGTGACTGAAAGCGCCCCCTCCCGAGAGAGCGTCGAGAACCGACCGGACCTTCAGCATCGACCTGTCGTTCGCGATGCGCGGTCGGCGCTTGGCACGTTCGCGCTCGTGTTCGTGCTGTTCTTCTGCACCTCGGGCGGACCGTACACGACCGAGACCTTGATTCACAAGGTCGGGCCGGGGCTCGGACTTCTCATCCTGATCGTCGTACCGCTCGTGTGGTCGATTCCGGAAGTGCTCATCGTCGGCGAGCTGGCGAGCATGATGCCGGAGGAAGGTGGCTACTACCGTTGGGTCGATCGCGCGTTCGGACGCTTCTGGGCGTTTCAGAACGGCTGGTTGACGTGGATGTATTCGCTCGTCGACATGGCGATCTACCCGGTGCTGTTCAACCAGTACCTGAAGCATTTCGTCCCCGGACTCGACGCGCGCTTCGAGTGGGCGATTTCGCTCGTCGTGATCTGGGGCGCGACGGCGATCAACCTGCGCGGATCGGTCCGCGTGGGGCGCGCGTCGATATTCGCCGGGGCGTTCATCGTCGCCGGGTTCGTGGCCCTCGCGATCGCTTCGCTGCCGCACGCGTCGCACATCCCGTGGCGCCCCTTCGCCGCTCCCGAAGGCGGCGGTGTGAGTGGACTCGCGGTCGGTATCTCGATCGCGCTCTGGAACTACATCGGGTGGGACAACGCATCCACCGTCGAAGGCGAAATGCACGACGCGTCGCGCGGGTATCCGCGCGCGCTCGCGTTCGCGCTCCCCCTCGTCGTGTTCATCTATCTGGTGCCGCTTCTCACCACGCTCTCAGCCACCGATTGGATGACGTGGGAGGACGGTAGTTGGCCGGCCATCGCCGCTGCCGCCGCGCACGGGCGCGTCGGGGCGTTCCTTGGCGCGTGGGTCGGGATCGGCGGAATGGTGAGCGCGCTGGCTCTGTTCAACGCCCTCCTGATGTCGTACTCGCGCATTCCGTTCGTGATGGCGCAAGATCGATTGCTCCCGGCACCGCTCGCCGTCGCCGATTCGCGCGGTACGCCGCGTACGGCGGTGCTGGCCTCGGCGGCACTCTACTCTGTGTTCGTGCTGGCGCCGTTCGGTGAACTGGTCATCGCCGACGTGCTGCTTTATTCGCTGGCGCTCTTCCTGGAATTCGGCGCGCTGGTGCGTCTGCGCCGCACCCAGCCCGATCTTCGCGGACACTTTCGCGTTCCACTCGGTCGCCGAGGCGTAGCGGCGCTGGCCGCGATCCCGATGGTGGTGCTCCTCGGCGTGATCGTGATCTCGTTCATGGACGGCGAATACGGCGTGAAGGCAGTACTCGCCGCCGGAGTGGCGATCGTGCTCGGGCCGATCGTGTTCGCGTTGGCTTCGAGATCGAAGACGCAGGAGGCGTGATTCACTGAGCGCGCTCCGCTCACGGCTTCTTGTAGACCGTCCCGCCTTTCATCACGAAATCCACGCTGCTCAAGGCCATGATGTCCTTCGTGGGATCTCCTCTGACGGCGACGAGATCCGCGAACAGGCCGGGCTTCACCGCTCCGATGCGATCCTCCCAATGGAGCATCTTGGCATCGTTCACGGTCGCGGCGCGGAGAGCCTGCAGCGGGGTGAGGCCGTTGGTCACGAGCCCTTCGACTTCCTTCGCGTTGTCGCCGTGAGCGAGCGGACCTGAGTCGGCGCCGTTGCAGATCATGACGCCGGCGTCGAGCGCGTACTTCAGCACGGTCGACTTGTTTCGCCCGCCCACGGACACGGTTGGCACGTAGCACACGCCGCGCTCCGCCATGAGCTTGAAGACTTCGGGCGTCCCGTTGTCACCGTGCTCGATCGTCGCGACACCGGCCAAGACTGCGCGACGCATGCCTTCCGCAGTCGTCGCGTGCGCGGCGACCGAACGGCCGGAGCTCTTTGCCACGCTCACCGCGGTGTTGAACTCTTCCTGCGTCGGGCCGGGCATCGTTTCGCCGTTCGGGCCCCAGCGGTAGTCCGCGTAAATCTTGATCCAGTCGGCGCCGTGCTTGATCTGGTCGCGCACCACACGGGTGAACCCTTCGGGTCCGTTCGCCTCCTCCGCGCCCTGGGGAATGTCGTCCATATACTCGGCCGCGAAGTTCTTGGGCGCGTACTGCCCTGTGACGACGATGGCGCGCGTCACGACCTGCATCCGCGGTCCCGGGATGATGCCTTGATTGATCGCCTGCTTGAGTCCCACGTCGGCGTACCCAGCGCCCTCGGTGCCGAGATCTCGCACGGTCGTGAACCCCGCCATCAGGGTGGCCCGTGCGTGATTCACGGCGCGCGCAACGCGCAACGCCTCCGACTCGTGAAGCACCTGGTCGTCCCACGGCGTCTCGTTGTACGGATGCAGGAGCAAGTGCGAATGCCCCTCGACGAGACCGGGCAGCAGCGTCGTGCCGGGCAGGGTGATGGTCACGGCATCAGCCGGCGCGGTCACCTGTCCTCGCGGCCCAACGGCTTCGATGCGGTCGCCGCGAACGAGCACCACCCAGCCGTCGTGCGGCGCGTCGGCCACCGCGTCCCAGACGCGATCGGGAACGAGCAGCGTCGGCGGACCGGCCGGCGGCGGGGGACCCCCGCGCCCACCTCGACCCTGCGCGATGACGACTGCGGGAAAGGCGACGGCGGCGAAAGCGAGTAGCGCTGAGCGATGCATGATTGGTGTCATGTGAAGTGGAGCGGAGCGATCGACTTACTTCGTGTCGTCAGAGCGTTCAATTGGAAGGTGCGCGGCGTTCCATGCATCCATGCCGCCTTTCAGGGTCGCGACGTTGGTGAATCCCTTCGCTTGGAGCATGCTCGCGGCGATCGACGCCCGCGTGCCGCCCTGGCAATGGAGCGCGATCGGGAGGTCGCGGGGCAGATCGTCGCTCGACTCGGCGAGATCGCCGAGAAATAGATGCCGCGCGTTCGGAATGTGCCCCTCGTCCCACTCCGCGGCGCCGCGCACGTCGATCACCGTTCGGTGATTTCGAGTAGCGACGTCCGCCGGATCCAGCTGGTCGACGCTCGCGAGGCCGTCGGTCGCCGCCCAATCGGCGCGCACCGCCCGCCCGGCCCAACCGACGACGCGATCGAAGCCGATCAACGCGAGCATCCGTCGCGCGTTCTCAACGCGCGTGGCGTCGTCGGCGAGGAGCACGATGTCAGAACCAGGATCGAGTAACGTCCCGGCCCACGTCGCGAACGAGGTGCCGTACGGAATGGACATCGACCCGGGGATATGCGACCGCGCAAACTCCGCGCTGGGCCGTGCGTCGATCACGACCTTCGAGGTGAGCGCGCGACGAAGCACCGCCACGTCCAGCTCCGCGAGCTCACTGCGAGCCGGCATCGGCGGTGGTCCGTCGCGGTTGAGCGATTTCATCCGCGCGAAATACTTGGGCGGTTCGGGCTGGCCGGCCAGGACCGCGCGCACGAAATCGTCTTCGCTCGCCGCTTGAAACGCCCAGTTCACCAGTCGCTCGTAACCGAGCGTCGTGGATGGCATCGCGCCGAGCGCTTTGCCGCACGCCGAGCCCGGCCCGTGGCCCGGCCAGACTTGAAGATGCGCGGGCAACGAATCCGCGGCGTGCAGAGAGCGATACAGACGGCGAGCCATCGGCTCCATCGTTCCGCCGACGTTCGCGGCTCGCTCGAGAAGATCCGGGCGGCCCACGTCCCCCGCGAAAAGGAAATCGCCCGAGAACATGCCGACAGGAATCGGGCCTGCCGCCGTGTCCGTGACGACGAAGCTCAGATGTTCCGGCGTGTGACCCGGCGTGTGCCGAACGTCCACCGACAGCGTGCCGACGTCGAAGCGGTCGCCGTCGTGAAGGAGGCGCGCTCCCTCGGCGGCGGCAAACGCGTACTGCCAGTCGCTTCCGCCCTCGCCGGAGAGAAGCAGTTGCGCGCCCGCTCGCCGCGCCAGCTCGCGCGAACCCGACACAAAATCCGCGTGAATGTGCGTCTCGGTCACGACCGCGATTCGCACGTGAGCGCGCGCGGCTTCCTCGAGGTAGCGATCCACGTCACGGTTCGGGTCGACCACCATCGCCAACGACGTGTGGTCGCACGCAACGAGGTACGCGGCCTGCGCAATTCCGTCTTCGTAGATCCGAGTGAGAAGCATGCAGGAGAATGGCTTGCCAGCGTTGTGCACGCAACGCAGGATTCAGCGATGCGTTGCATCCTTGGCCTCTGTCTGGCCCTCGCCGCGCTCTCGCGCGTCGGCGCGCAAACCACCGAAACACCCGTTCCGTTCGACAGCGCCCATCGTGTGCTCGTCATCACGCCGGCGTTGGCGGAACGATTGCATCTCGCCGACCCGGCGTGGCCCGTCCGCGATGAATATCGCGACGTCCGCCTGTATGCATCGTCGCAGGGCGGATTCGTTCTCGTCGCGTCGCTGCCCACGGGTTCGGTCAAGCGCTATGAGTTGACTGAAACCCAGCGCGTTGCGCTGAGCGCGGCGATCGACGCGGCGATGACCACGTCGGGCCGACCGATCGGCCAAATTGGCGCCGAGCCGTCGGAGCCCGCTGGTAACGGCTACGCGCGAAAGATCACGGTGCTGACGGCGCTCGGCTACGCGCCGTTGGCCGCCTCGCTCAGC
Source organism: uncultured Gemmatimonadaceae bacterium (assembly GCA_963757185.1). Lineage (GTDB taxonomy): Bacteria > Gemmatimonadota > Gemmatimonadetes > Gemmatimonadales > Gemmatimonadaceae > JAQBQB01. Next base: position 245,259 of record CAVWQI010000005.1, on the reverse strand, counting down.
AACGACGGCTCGGTCGCGGGCGCGACGTACGTGCTCACGACTGGTGCCGCGTTCTTCATCTCGTACGGTGCGGCGCAGAGCGGTCAGATCACGCGTGCACAGGGAGATCTGTCGGCCAACCTTGGCGTCGCGACGGCTGCCGCGGGCATCGGCGCCGGCTATGCCGCGACCGGGAATGGCGACAAGGGCGTGCGAGCCATCGGGGTCGGATCCGCGCTCGCCGGGACGATGGCCGGTATCGGACTCGGTCGGCATCTCACCGACGCCGAGGCTCATTCGGCGACGCTTGGCATCGAGGGCACCGCGGCGTCGGCGTGGGCGATCGCCGCCGGCGCGGGCGCGCGCGGCCGGGGAATGGCCGCGATCGTCGCGGCGAGCGAGCCGCTCGGCTATGTGCTCGGGTTGCAGTATCCGCGCATGGCGTCGTACGGCGTCACCGCCGGCGACGTGAACGCGATGCAGACGGCAGGACTCGTCGGCGCGGCTGTCGGCGGCGCCTTGATCGGCGGCGGACACCCGAGCCCGCGCCAGACCGGAGTGGTGTTGGGCGCGTCTTACGTCGCTGGCCTCCTCGTCGGAGACGCCGCCATCGCTCGGCCGTTCGACCTCACGACCTCCGATGCGAACCTCGCCACCATCGGCGCGGTCGCCGGAGGGGTCATGGGTCTGGCCATTCCGCTCATCGCCCGGACCGGCAACCGTTCGGTGATTTCGGGTTCGGCCGCCGCCGGCGCCACACTCGGCATGTCGCTCGTCTTCGCGAGCACGAACTTCCGGCGCGCGGGGGAGATCGTGCCCGCGACCGACCGGTCCTCGTCGCGCCTCAATTTCGGGCCAGGGCTCGGTGTGTTGGGCCTGGCCGCGCGAGCTCCTGGCCGTTATCCGATGTTTCGCTTCACGTTCTGAGTCGAAAAAGGCAACGCGCCAAGGGCGCGTGTCGTAGACATAGGAGCGAAGTACCACCCCCTCATTCCGAGCGTCCCCATGAAACACACTCGGCTCGCAGCTCTCCTCACCGCCGTGTTCGCCATCGTTCCAGCAGCGCAAGCACAAAAGAAAGTGCTGACGCAGGCTGACTGGGACAAATGGAAGGCGATCAACGCGCCGGCGCTTTCCAACGACGGAAAGTGGGCGGCGTACACCCTCATTCCGCAGGTCGGCGACGGCGAGTTGGTGGTTCGCGCGACGAGCGGGACGACCGAATTTCACGTACCGCGCGGCTATCTCGGACGCCCGAACAACGTGCCCGGCGGCCTGCGCGGCCCGGCTGGCGGCACGGGTGAAGCTGATCCCACTGGGCCCACGGCAACCCCCGCCCAGATTACGGCCGACAGCAGATTCGTCGTGGTGAGCACGCAGGCCTCGCAGGCCGAGGTCGAGCGAGCGGGCAGGGGACGCGGAGCCGCGGCGACAAATCGCCAGTCCCTCGCGATCGTGAGCCTGCCCGATGGCAAGGTCACGACGATCGCCGGCGTTCGGTCTTTCCGATTGGCGCGCGCAAACGGAACGTGGCTCGCCTACGTACCCGAGCCCGACAGCACGACCCCAGGCGACTCGTCGGCGCGGGGTGGCGCCGCCAACGCCGCCGGCGGTGGTGGTCGCGGTCGTGGAGGTCGAGGCGGTGGCGGTGCGCCGAGCAATCGTCGGCAATTCGGTTCGCCGCTGGTGCTTCGCAATCTTGCGACGGGCGCCGAGGAGCGGCTGACCGACGTGCTCGCGTTCGCCTTCGACGACAGCGCCAAGGTCCTGGCGTACACGGTGGTGTCGCGCGATTCGACCAAGGACGGCGCGTTCTTGCGGGCGATGTCCGGCGGCACGACGACGACGCTCCTGGCGGGCCGCGGCGACTACAAGGCACCGACGTTCGATCGAACCGGCACGCAGCTCCTCTTCGTCTCGGACCACGACTCTTTCGGTCGCGAGACGCCGGCCCGGTACACGCTGTACCAGGCGTCGACCAAGGGCGGCGCCGCGCAGGCGATCGTGAATCCCTCGCAGGTGACGCCGGGGATGCACATCGCCGACAACGGTCCGATCGCGTTCACGCGAAGCGGAACGGCCATCACGTTCAACGTCGCGCCGCCGCCGATCGATTCGGTGCCGGCGGACTCGCTCGTCGGCAAGTCCGTGTTCGACCTGTGGCACTATAAGGATCCGGTGCTCCAGCCGACGCAGCGCCTCAACGCGCAGCGCGACCGCAACAAGTCCTACCAGGCGATCTACTTCGCGTCGTCGAAGAAGGTCGTGCAGCTCGCCGACGATTCGATCCCAACGGTGAGCGTGTCGGAGGACGGCAAGATCGCCGTCGCCAGCTCGCGCGAGCGGTACATGATCGAGCAGATGTGGGGCGATGGCGGATCCGACGTGTACGTGATCGACCCGGCGACGAACGCGCGGCACCTGATCCGGGAGAAGATCAACGGCAACGCGCAGCTCTCCCCCGACGCCAAGTTCGTGATTTTCTACGACAAGGCACACTGGTACACGTACAACACGGCGACGAACAAGCTCGTCGACCTGACCGGCGGAATGAAAGGCGTCCACTTCGACAACGAAACGGACGACCATCCGAACGAGGCGCCGGCGTGGGGGCTCGCCGCTTGGACGAAGGGTGACAAGTCCGTGCTGATCAACGACCGTTTCGACATCTGGGAGTTCGATCCCACGGGTGCCAAGCCGGCCACGGTGGTGACCGATTCGGCCGGACGAAAGAACTCGATCCAGTTCCGAGTCGAGATCGCGGGCGGCGGCCGCGGTGGACGCGGCGGCGGCGGTGGACGCGGCGGGGCAGCGGCGGGCGGCGACGATCGCGGGGTGATCGATCCGGCCGAGCCGCTGATGCTTCATGCGCTCAACACCGAGACGATGGCGAGCGGCTTCTACCGCACGCAGCTAGGCGTGAAGAAGGACCCCGAAAAACTCGTGATGTCCGACCTCGCGTACGGCACGCCCGTCAAGGCGGCGAACGCGGACGAGTGGATGATCACCAAGAGCACGTTCACCGACTTCCCGAACCTCTGGGTCGGCTCGTCGCTCACGAACCTGACGAAGATCTCGGACGCGAATCCGCAGCAGAAGGACTACAACTGGGGCTCGGCCGAGCTGGTACGCTGGCGCAGCGCCGACGGCGTCGAGCTCAAGGGAATTCTGTACAAGCCGGAGAACTTCGATCCGAACAAGAAGTATCCGTTGATCGCGTACTTCTACGAGATCCTGTCGAACAATCTCTATAGCTACGTGCCGCCCACCGGCCGCAACGTCATCAACCCGACGCACTACGTCTCGAACGGGTATCTCGTGTTCGAGCCCGACATCGTGTACGAGACGGGTTTTCCGGGACAGAGCGCGGTGCGGTCGATCGTGTCCGGCGTCGAGGCGCTGGAGCGCCGCGGGTACGTCGACGAGAAGCACCTGGGGATCCAGGGGCAATCATGGGGGGGCTATCAGACCGCGTACACGATCACGCAGACGCACATGTTCGCGGCGGCGATGGCCGGCGCGCCGGTCGTCAACATGACGAGCGCGTACGGCGGCATTCGGTGGGGCACCGGCATCTCGCGCGAAGGCCAGTACGAGGTCGGGCAGAGCCGCATCGGCAAGTCGCTCAACGAAGCGCCGCAGCTCTACATCCAGAACTCGCCGCTCTTCTGGCTCGACCGCGTCACGACGCCGCTCTTCATCATGAACAACGACGCCGACGACGCCGTGCCGTGGTACCAGGGCATCGAGTTCTTCGTCAACATGCGCCGGCTTGGCAAGGAAGTCTATTTCATAGACTACAACAACGACGTGCACAACCCCGCCAGCCGCGCCAACCAGAAGGACATCGCGATGCGCATGCAGCAGTTCTTCGACAACAAGCTGAAGGGAACGCCGGCGCCCGACTGGATGGTGCACGGCATTCCGTATGTCGCGAAGGGAAAGGATCAGCTCGGCCCGGCGCCCGTTCAGGCGGGGATCCAACCCGAGGTGAAGAAGCAGTAGAGATTCGCGGCGAGGGCCGACCCGGGCTTAACTTCGAGCAATGCCCGCGATCGAGACCCGAGCATTGCGCAAGGTCTATCCCGCGCCCGCCGCACCGAAGCGGCGCGGCGCGGGAGCGATGCCGGGGGTCGGCGGGCCCGGCGGTCCGCCCATCTCGACTCCATCCGGTGCGTGGCCCCGCGGCGAAATCGTCGCGCTCAAGGGACTCGATCTGGCGGTGAACGAGGGCGAGTTCTTCGGTCTGCTCGGACCCAATGGCGCCGGCAAGACGACGACGATCGGGATTCTCACGACGCGCGTACGTCCTACATCGGGCACGGCGCTCGTCGGCGGTGCCGACGTCCGGACCGCCGCCGTACGGGTGCGCCAGCGGATCGGCGTCGTCCCGCAGCGGCCGAACCCGGACCGCAGCCTGAACGTCATCGAGAACCTTCAGTTCCACGCCGCGTACTTCGGCATCGGCTCCTCGCAGTCGGTGCCGCGCGCCATGCAGTTGCTCGAGCAATTGGGGATCGCCGACAAGGCGCACGCCAAAGTCGACGAGATGTCCGGGGGACAGCAGCAGCGTCTCATGATCGCGCGCGCGCTGATCCACGAGCCGCACGTCATCTTCCTCGACGAGCCGACGGTGGGTCTCGACCCCCAGACGCGGCTCGCGCTGTGGGACATCTTGCGCGGATTGCACGCCGAGGGTCGCACGATCGTCATGACGACGCACTACATGGAGGAGGCCGACAAGCTCTGCGACCGCGTCGCGATCGTCGACCGCGGCGAGCTGCTCGAGCTGGACACGCCGGCGGCGCTCAAACAGCGCGCGCCGGGCGGCACGCTCATCGAGGTCACGCTGTCCGGCGACGCGAGTCTCGTGGTGGACGCCGTCCGCGCGGTCGATGGCGTGTTGCGCGCCGAGCCGCAGGGAAGGCTGCTCCGCGTGTTCAGCGACCGCGGCGGGCGCGTGATCTCGCCCGTGATTCAGGCGGCCGAAGAGCGCGGCACGTCCGTCGCGAACATCACGCTCATCGAGCCCAGTCTCGAAACGCTGTTCGTGTCTCGCACGGGGAGGAAACTCGATTGAGCGCCGTTGACGTCGTAACCCCACCCCCCGGAGTGGCCGCCGAGGCGCGTCACCCACCGGGCGCGGAGGAACATGCCGCATCCGTGTGGGCGGTGTTCTTCGCCCTCCTGCGGCGAGATTTGCGCGTCGCGCGCAAGGAGCTGGTGTTCTTCCTCGTGCGCACGACGATGCAGCCGCTCCTTTTTCTCGTCGTGTTCGGCTATCTCCTGCCGAAGATGAGCTTCGTCGGCAAGGGATATCAGACCGCCCTGCTGCCCGGGATCCTCGCCGTCAGTCTGAGCCTGTCGGCGATCCAATCGGTCGCGCTGCCGATGGTTCAGGATTTCGGGTGGACCAAGGAGATCGAGGATCGGCTGCTCGCGCCCGTCCCGACGCTCGTGATCGCCGCCGAAAAGATCGTCTCGGCGATGCTGCAGGGCTTCATCGCCGCGGCGTTCGTGCTGCCGATCGCGCGTCTCGTGATGGGGCCGATCCCGGCGCTCACGCTCTCCCATGGCGGCGAAGTCGTGGTCATCGTGCTCCTCGGCTCGCTCGCGTTCTCGTCGCTCGGCATGTGGCTGGGGACGGCCATCGCGCCGCAGCAGATCGGCTTGATGTTCAGCGTGATCATCGCGCCGATGCTGTTCTTCGGTTGCGCGTACTACCCGTGGCGCGGGCTCGACGTCGTCCCGGTCATGAAATACCTGGTGTTGGTGAACCCGATGGTGTACGTGGCCGAGGGGATGCGGGGAGCGCTGACGCCGGCGGTCCCGCACATGCCCCTTTCCATCGTCGTCGTCGCGTTGCTTGTGATCTCGGCGTTCTTCTGGACGCTGGGCACCCGGAGCTTCTTCAAGCGCGCCATCGGATGACCGACGCCTCCGTGGGCGGCGATCCGATCGCGCGATTCATCGCGCTCCTCGAAGAAGCGACGAAACTCCCCCGTAACGTCTTGCCCGAGCCGACGGCGTTCGCCCTCGGCACGGCGGACGAGGGCGGCGCCCCGAGCGTTCGGATCGTCCTGCTCAAGAACGTGGACGACCGCGGCTTCGTCTTCTACACGAACCACGAGAGTCGAAAGGGGCGCGAGCTGCTCGCGACTCGCCGGGCCGCGTTGTGCTTTCACTGGCAGCCGATGGAAGTTCAGGTGCGCGTGGAGGGGGCCGCGGATCACGTGAGTGACGAAGAGGCGGACGCGTACTTCGCGTCCCGCGCCCGCGGTAGCCAGATCGGGGCGTGGGCGTCACTGCAGAGCCGAACGATCGAGCACTCGGGCGATCTCGAGGCACGCGTCGCTGAGATGGAGGAACGATTCGCGCGTGGACCCGTGCCCCGGCCGGCGCAGTGGTCCGGATTCCGCGTCGCTCCAAGCCGTATCGAGTTCTGGAAAGGACGGCCGAACCGCCTGCATATTCGGGACGTGTACGAGCGGGACGGTAACGAATGGCGCGTCAGTCGTCTCTATCCCTGACGAATTCGATTATTTTCGGCGCATGGCTACAACCACTCGCGTAACAGACGCTGCCGCCGGCTCCGCCGCTCCCGCGAACGGCGCGGCCGCCGCCGCGCCGGCCGGCGACGCGACGTCCAACGGCTGGTCGATCGACGCCGCTCGAGCGCTCTACAGAATCGAGGGGTGGGGGGCCGGGTTCTTCGACGTGAACGACGAAGGCCATGTGATCGTGCGGCCGGACAAGGATCGCCCCGACCACACGGTGGACCTGTACGAGATCACGAACGACCTCGAGGAGCAGGGGATCGCGCTCCCGGTGCTGCTGCGCTTCTCGGACATTCTCCGTTCGCGCATCGAGGACCTCACGACGCGGTTCGAGCAGGCGCGCGAGGAGTTCGGCTACACCGGCGGCTACACGACGGTCTACCCGATCAAGGTCAACCAGCAGCGCCACGTCGTCGAAGAGATCGTCGAATTCGGGAAGGAGAAGCGCGTCGGCCTCGAGTGCGGCAGCAAGCCCGAGCTCCAGGCCATCCTCGGCCTCGCCGAGGACACCGAGCATCTGATCATCTGCAACGGCTACAAGGACGAGGAGTTCATGCGCCTCGCCCTCATGGGGCAGAAGCTCGGCCACCAGGTCTACATCGTGATCGAGCAGCTCAGCGAGATCGACGTGTTGCTCCAGGTCGCGGACGAAATGGGCGTCACGCCGACGGCGGGCGTGCGGATCAAGCTTGCGTCGCGCGGCTTCGGCCGCTGGAAGGAGAGCGGCGGCGAGAAGTCGAAGTTCGGCCTCAACTCCGCGCAGCTGATGCAAGCCATCGACAAGCTGCGCGCCGCCAACCGCCTCGACATCGTCAAGTTGATCCACTTCCATCTCGGATCGCAGATCACGGACATTCGCTTCATCAAGCTCGGTTTGACCGAGTTGACGCGGTTCTACGTCGAGCTGCGCAACCTCGGGCTCGACATCACGCACGTGGACGTGGGCGGCGGCCTCGGCGTCGATTACGACGGCACCAACTCGACCGCCGACGCGAGCGTGAACTACTCGCTCCAGGAATACGCGAACGACGTCGTGTACACCCTCGCGGAGTCGTGCCGCGAGCACGACATCCCCATGCCCCACATCATCAGCGAATCGGGGCGGGCGCTGACGGCGCACCACGCGCTGCTGCTGATCAAGGTGATCGACGTCGAGTCACAGGCCGACCGCCCCGTGCCCGAGCTGACCGAAGACGACCACCAGCTGCTGCACGAGATGCTCGCCGACCACCGCGACGCCTCGCGGAAGAGCGTGTCGAAGCGGCGCGTGCGCGAGATCTACCACGACATGACGTTCGACAAGGAGCGCGCGCAGGAGCTCTTCAACAGCGGCGTCTTCACGCTGCGCGAGCGCGCCCTGGCCGAGCAGATCTACTTCGCCACGGCGAACGTGCTGGCCAAGTCGGTCCTGCGGAAAGGCGCCGACTTCGCCGACATCATCGCCGATCTCGACTCGACGCTCGTCGACCGCTACTTCTGCAACTTCTCGCTCTTCCAGTCGCTGCCCGACAGCTGGGCGATCGACCACGTGTTCCCGATCATGCCGATTCATCGGTTGAATGAGGAACCTTCGCGCCGTGGGACGATCCAGGACGTGACCTGCGACTCGGACGGCAAGATCGACCGCTTCGCGGGCGAAACGTCGTCCAACGCGAGCCTGGAGCTCCACGAGTTCCACGACGGCGAGCCCTACATGCTCGGCGTCTTCCTCACCGGCGCGTATCAGGAGATCCTGGGCGACCTGCACAATCTGTTCGGCGACACGAACGCCGTACACATCCGCCTCACCAGCAACGGCGGATACGACGTCACCGACCTCGTGCACGGCGATACGGTGACGGAGGTCTTGAACTACGTGCAGTTCCGCGCCCCCGATCTCCTGCAGACGTTCAGGCGAAAGGTCGCGGCCGCGAAACACATCACGCGGCAGGAAGCCAACACGTTCATCGCCGACTACGTCGCGGGCCTCGAAGGCTACACGTATCTCGAGGGCGAGGCCGCGCAGTAGCTACCAGTTGCCGTTCTGGTACACGTGGGACGAATCGAGCTTCGCCGACACGACGATCCTGACTCGATCGCCTTTGTTCAAGTTGAGCGGACCGAGTAGCGTCGACGCGCTGTCGTTCACCGGCCTCACTTCGAACGTCGTGAGCGCATAGCGGAAGAAGTCCGTTCCGATGCCGACGGTCTGGCTCGTCCCGGCCGCGACCGTGGCCACCTCGTTCGTGTCTTCGTTGGCCTCGGCGTAGACCTTCACCGCGGTCGGGAAATCGTTCTGGACGCGCAGCACCACCGCGGTCGCCACCGGCGGCTGCAGCGTATCGAACGCGAGCTCGCCGGCGGCCGTCTGGGATCGTACGCCGCTTTCGTGCGCGCACGCGGCGAGCAACACCATGGCCGCCGCGGCGGCGCCGATTGAAACGCGAGTCATGCTTGCTCCTTAGGGCGTCGAAGGACGGACCTCTACTCGCGCCGAGTCGAGGTCAGGCGTGATGATGAGGTTGGCCGTCTGGCCCTTGCTCAAACGAAACGGTCCGAGCTGCTTCGACGGGCCGGTCACCGGGACGATCTCGAGAGAGAACGACGTGCCCGGGAACAGGCTCGGGTCGAGTGCCACCGTCTGCACGCCGTCGGTCGCGACGTTGGTCAGTTCGGTGGTCCTGTCACCGATCACGGTGAAGACCTGAACCCTTGTCGGGTAGGCGTTCTGAACGCGAACCAACACGGTGCGCGACGCCGTGAATGCGGCAACGTCGATGTCACCCGCGGCCGACCGATTGTGGGTTTGCGTGCATGCGTGCAGCGCCGCGACGGCGGCGCCCGTGACGAGCATTCGCATGGGGCTCATTACCTCCTCCTTCGAGCGAGCTGAAGAATCGCATCCGCTCGACTGCCCACCGGATGGTCAGAGGGGCAGTTTCGGTGCCGACGACTCGTGTTCGACGCGCGGCGTGCGAGCCGAATAGCGAACGAGGCCCGCCTTGCCGTGTCACGCGGAGCGTGCCACGACCCGGGGGCCTCGTTTTGTCGCTTGAGCGCGGGCTTTAAGGCGTTGAGTGGTGAATGTCTATTCGAGAGAGATTCAAATCGGGTGTGACGACGAGTTCAGCCGTCTCGCCCTTGTACAGCGTGTATGGTCCGAGCTTTGTGGCCATGTCGCCGTGTTCGGCTTTTACCTCGAACGAAATGGACGGATACGGAAACAGGTTCGGGTCGAGCACGACGGTCCGAATTCCCTTCGTCGCGACGCTGGCGACCTCGTTGGGCTGCCCGCCCATCATTGTGTAGACGCGCACCTTCTCCGGATAGTCGTTCTGCACGCGGAGCAGAACCGTCCGCGTCGCCGACAGTGAATCAACCTCGATGTCCCCGGCGGCTGACTGCGTTCGCGTTTCGCTCTGCATGCATCCAACGAGCGCGGCCGCGCAGATCGCGCACCTGACGCCGATTCCAACACGTGTCATATGTTTATCCTCCTCGGGGAGCGAGCTGATGCGAATCGCTCGAACTCCGTCGTTGTTGGACCAAAGGGCAGTTTCGGTGCCGCGGTCGCGCGGCACCCCGCGAATCCCGTCGCGCCGCCCCGATCGGCCTCTACCGCCACGGTCAATGAGAACTCTTTCAATCGCCGCCGCCGGAATAGCGCTAGTCGCTCCGGCCATCGCTACCGCTCAGTACTCATCCCTGTCGCCGGCGGGCTCGAGCGCAGTGACGATACACGCGGCGCGGATGATCGACGGGCACGGCAAGGAAACCGCGAACGTGCTCGTCACGGTGCGCGACGGGCGGATCGTGAGCGTCGGTTCCGCGACCGAGGGAGGCGTGAAGGCGACGTACGAACTGGGGGACGCCACGTTGCTTCCGGGATTGATCGACGCCCACGTGCACCCCGGCTGGTACATCAATCGAAAGGGCGCGCTCCACGACGCTCGCGATGGAGACACGCCGACCGAATCCGCGTTAGCCCGTGCCGGCAACCTCTACGCAACATTGATGGCCGGGTTCACCACGATCCAGAGCGTCGGCGGCGTCGAAGACCTCGACCTCCGCGACGCGGTCGCGCGGTGGCAGATCCCCGGGCCGCGCATCCTCACGTCGATCACGCAGCTCAGCAACAAGAATCCGTCTCCCGACTCGTTGCGCGCATTGGTGCGTTCGCTCAAGGCGCGCGGCGCCGACGTCATCAAGCTCTTCGCCTCGGCGGGGCTCGGCGCCGGCGGCGCCCAGACGCTGTCCGACGAGCAGCTCGCCGCGATTTGCGGCGAGGCGAAAGCGCAGGGGCTGCGCTCGGTCGTCCACGCGATCAGCGCGGGGAGCGTGCGTGCGGCCACGCTCGCCGGCTGCACCGAGATCGAGCACGGTACGTTCGCGACGCAGGCCGAGCTCACGTTGATGGCCGAGCACGGAACGATCTTCGATCCGCAGGTCTGTCTGGTCTTCCAGAACTACATCGACCATCGCGACGTCTACGCGCGCTCCGGGTTCTCGGACTCGTCGTTCATCGCGCTGGCGAACGCGATTCCCACGGCGACCGCGATGTTCAGGAAGGCGATCGCCACTCCCCGATTGAAGATCGTCTTCGGCACCGACGCCGTCGCCCTGGCGCACGGACACAACGCGGATGAGCTGCTCTGCCGCGTGAAAGCCGGCCAACGCCCGATGGACGCGATCACGTCGGCGACGTCGGCGACGGCGGCCGCTCTGGGCTTGGGCGACAAGATCGGTTCGATAGCGCCCGGTTACGATGCGGACCTGATCGCCGTGCGCGGCGATCCGTCACAGGACATCGCCGCGATCACGAAGGTGACGTTCGTGATGCGCGGAGGGATGGTGTTCACCGGAGCGCCGTAAGTGCATCGCCCGGCGAGCCACCATTGGCGTCGACCAAGAATCAAACGCTGATGACGCAGATTTGGAACTGCAATCCCGCAGATGAAATCGGGGATTTACCCAGTCGTTTTTTCGCCGTCAATTCGCGTCATCGCCGTTCAAATCTGCGTCATTGTCGTTCCCCTTTCTACGCCGCCAATCGAAGCCTGCCTGCCACGGCCCGCCGTTAGCGATATCGCTCCGCGACCGCATCCCAGTTCACGACGTTCCACCACGCCGTGATGTAGTCCGGCCGACGGTTCTGGTATTTCAGGTAGTACGCGTGCTCCCAGACGTCGAGGCCGAGGATCGCGGTCTTGCCTTCCATGAGGGGATTGTCCTGGTTCGGCGTGCTCGTGATCGAGAGCTTGCCGCCGTCGTTGACCAGCCAGGCCCATCCCGATCCGAAACGTCCCACGCCCGCCGCCGCGAACTGCTCTTTGAATTTGTTGAAATCGCCGAACGCCGATTTGATCGCGTCGGCCAGCTTGCCCGTCGGCTCGCCGCCCTTGCCGGGCCCCATCAGTTGCCAGAACAAGCTGTGGTTCCAGTGGCCGCCGCCGTTGTTGCGGACCGCGGTGCGTACGGCCTCGGGAACGGAATTGATGCCGCGCATCAAATCGTCGAGAGACTTGCTCGCCAGCTCCGGCGCCTTCTCGATCGCGGCGTTGAGATTGTTGACGTACGCCTGATGATGCTTCGTGTGGTGGATTTCCATCGTCCGCGCGTCGATGTGCGGCTCGAGCGCGTCATTCGCGTACGGCAATGCAGGCAGCGTGAACGCCATTAGGCTCTCCTTGCTCTGTACCAGCCGATGATGCCCGGCGAGATCGAGACGAGGACCACGATCGCGATCACACTCTCGATGTGCCGGTCGACTCCGGGAATGTAGCGCCCCAGGAAATAGCCGATGAACAGCATGCTCCAAATCCATGCGACGCCGCCGATGACGTTATAGATCGCGTATCGCTGGCGATCCATTTGCGCCATACCGGCCACAACAGGAACGAACGTGCGCACGATCGGCATGAACCGCGCGATCACGATCGTCGCGGCGCCGCGTCGCTCGTAAAAATCATGCGCGCGGAACAGGTGCTTCTTGTTGAAGAGCAGGGAATCTTCGCGCGTGAACAGGCGCGGACCGGCCGCCGCCCCGATCATGTAGCCCACCGTGTTGCCGATGACCGACGCGACGGTCAGCAAGAGGCCGAGCAACGCGACGTTGAACACTCCCGTCGTCGCGGCGAGAAGTCCCGCCGTCACGATCAACGAATCTCCCGGCAAGAAGAATCCGACCAGCAGACCCGTCTCGGCGAAGATGATCGCCGTGAGTCCGACGTATCCGCCCCACGCGATGATGCCGCGGACGTCGCGGACGCGGTGCAGCCAGTCGAGCAGCGTGTGCATGAGAGAGGGTAGCCGGTTGGCGGGCACAGGAAGTTCGATGAGCAGGACGATCCAGGCAACGGTTGCGTTCGGCGGCGAACGCGTCACGTTCAAAAGCATTCTCGAAAACCGCTGGCCGGCCGGCGACCAATGTCGGAGCCGCCATCGCCTCCCCCGATTCCATCGACCGATCGTGCTCGACGTTCATCTCGTCTCTCACACACACTGGGACCGCGAGTGGTACCTGCCCGCCGAGCGCTTTCGCCAGCGCCTCGTCGCGCTGGTCGACGAGCTGCTCGACGCGCCGCCCGGCGACGGCGAGAGCTTTCTGCTCGACGGCCAGGCGATCGTGATCGACGATTACGCGCGGGTGCGGCCGGAGCGTGTTCAGGCGCTGGGCGAATCGCTCCGCGCCGGCCGACTGGAGGCGGGTCCATGGTATGTGCTCGCCGACGAGCTGATTCCGAGCGGCGAGGCGTTGGTGCGCAACCTCCTGACGGGTCGGCGCACGCTCGACCGGCTCGGCGCGACTGCGCCGCCGGTTCTCTACTGCCCGGACTCGTTCGGACATCCCGCGTCGCTGCCGGCGATCGCCGCGGGATTCGGGCTGGAGGTCGTCGTTCTCTGGCGCGGTTACGGCAGCCGGCGATTTCCGCCCGGCGACGCGGCTTGGTGGCGCTCGCCGACCGGGGAACGCGTGCTGCTCTATCACCTCGCGCGGAGCGGGTACGAGCTCGGCTCCAACCTGCCCATCGATTCCATCGAGGCCGAGCGTCGCTGGTCGGCGATGCGCGAACAGCTGGCGCCGCGCACGACGACCGGTGTCGTGCTCTTGCCCCACGGTGCCGATCACCACGCCCGGCAGGTTGGACACGCCGACGCTGTTCACGCGCTCGAGACGGCGGGCGTCAACGATACGGTGCATCGAAGCTCGCTTCGCGCTTTTCAACGCGCCCTCCTCGCGCGCGCCGAAACCGCGACGCTTCCGCTCGCCGAGGGCGAGCTGCGCGACTCGTACGGCTACACCTGGACGCTCTCCGGCACGCTCGCGACCCGCGCGCACGAGAAACGTCTCAACGCCCTCGCCGAGCGAGCGCTCCTGCGAGACGCGGAACCGTGGAACGCGCTCGCGTCGCGGCGGGGCCCGTCGCGACGCCCGCTTCTCGACGAGGCGTGGCGAACCCTCCTCGAAGCCCATCCCCACGACACGCTGTGCGGATGCTCCATCGACGAGGTCGCGGCCGCAATGGAGCTGCGGGTTCGTTCCGCCACGAATCAGGCGGCCGGCGTCCGCGACGATGCGATGTTGGATCTCGTCGGCCACGATCGAGCGGAGGCGCGTGCCGCGCGCGACGCGTGGCAGCCGGTCGTGCTCATTCGAAATCCGGCGCCGCGCCGCCGGACGGGCGTCGCGATTCTGGAGATCGAGGAGTTCGTCGCCGACGTGCCGGTCGGCCCCGGTTCCGCGGAACTCGCGACGCCTTCGCTCCCGGAACCGCGACGAACGCCGACCGTCGCGGGCCTCGGCGCGGTTCAGGTGCTCGATCGGCAAATGCGAAACTCGCGCACCGAATCGCCCCGACACTATCCCGACAACGACCTGGTCTCGGCGACACGCGTCGCTGCCTGGGTTGTTGACGCGCCGGCATACGCCGTGATCGCGCGCCCGATCGGTCGGCGTTCGCGCGGTGCCGCGCCGGCGGATCGCGTGCGAACCACGCCGAGGTCACTCGAGAACGCCGCGCTTTCCGTGACCGTGCACGAAGACGCGACCGTCTCGTTGCTGCACAAGCCCAGCGGCCGCCGCGTGGACTCGCTCATTCACTTCGAGGACGACGCGGACGTGGGCGATCTGTACACGCCGGCGCCCCGCCCGCGCCAGTGCGACGTTCGCATTGACCGCGTACGGCGCCTACATCGCGGACCGCTTCGCGGCGAGCTCTCGCTGGCCGCGAAAGTCACCGAGCGGAACGCTCGGCGTGGTCAGGGAGGCGTGGGCGTCACGATTCGCCTGACTCTGGACGCGGGTGCGTCGCACGTCGCGATCGCGCTGACCGGCGACAACCAACGAGACGATCACCGGTTGCGGATGGTTCTCGCCGGCGACGTCACTCATCCGGAGGTGTGGGCGGACGCGGCATTCGGTCCCGTGCGCCGCACGCCGATCACTCCCAGCCCCGACGAAACGCAGAGTGAACGCGCGCCAGCGACGGCGCCGTTGCATCGGTACGTCTCGTTGTTCAACGAGTCGCGCGGCTGCACGGTACTCAGCGACGGCCTGGCCGAGTACGAATCGCGCGACGACGGAAGCGTCGCCGTCACACTTGTTCGTTCGGTCGGTGAGCTGTCGAAGAGCGACCTGCCCGAGAGGCCGGGACACGCCGGCTGGCCTGTTCCTACGCCGCAGGCGCAATGCCGCGGACCGTTCGCAGCCAATCTCGCGGTGATGTTTCACGGCACGCGCGACGTGCAGACGATCGACGCCATCGAGCGCGCGGCCGACGACTTCCTGGTGCCGATCATCGGCACGACCCTTCGCTCGGCGCTCAGCGTTTCCGACGACGTCGTCGGACCGGAGCTCGTCGGCGCCGGTCTCGCGTTCTCCGCGATGAAGGAGAGCGAAGATGGTCGCTGGCTCGTGCTTCGCTGCGTGAATCTCACGAACGCACGCGTCGCCGGCGCCTGGCACCTACCGTTCGTCGTCGAGGAGGCGCGTCTGTCACGCTTGGACGAGACTGTCGGCGTGCCGGCGTCGTTTGAAGGTCAGGATGTCGCGTTCACGGCCGGGCCCCGGGCCATCGTCACGATCCTCCTGCGCTAGCGGCCGCTGGGCGCGCCTAGCCTGGCCATACGACTAGAGAAAAAACAATTTCGCGGACATCTACGGACTTCCGCGGAGAAGTCCATAAAGATTTTTTGTTTGCTCTGCGAAATCCGTGCTTTCTCCGCGCAAATTGTAGTTCCATGTCGTAAATGCCGACCAGGGGACGCGGAGATTCGTCGCGCGCGTGGGACCCAGGTTTCTCTAGGCCCGGTCCCGCAAAGTGGCTCCAGTCTCGCCGGCAAGCCGGTCGCGTAGGTCGTCGCCGATGAGCGTGCAACAGAGAACGGTCGCGATCAACGCGAGCCCCGGCGCAATCGCCACCCAGGGCGCCACCACGATCAAGTCGCGTCCACCGGCGATCATGTTCCCCCAACTCGGCCGCGGCGGCTGAACGCCGAGCCCGAGGAACGAAAGGCCGCTCTCGAGCAGAATCGCGTTGCCCACGCCGAGCGTCGTGGCGACGATCGCCGGGCCGAGTGAATTCGGGAGCGCGTGTCGCCAGAGGACGCGCGCGCTCGACGCGCCGAGTCCCGTCGCCGCGTCGACGAACGGGCGCGTCTTCACGCCGAGCAGCTCGGCGCGAACCATTCGCGCGACACCCATCCAGCCCGTCAACACGAGCACCGCGACGACCGTCGTAAGTCCCGGTCGCCAAAGCGACGCGCAGACGAGCAGGAGCACGAGACGCGGAAGGGCGAGCAATGCGTCAGAGAGCGCCATGAGAGACCGGTCTACAACGCCGCCGACCCAGGCCGCGACCGCGCCGGCGATCGTTCCGACGCCGCTCGCCACCACCGAACCGACGATCCCGACGGCGAGAGAGATTCGTCCGGCGAGCATCATCCGCACGAACAGGTCGCGCCCGAATCGGTCCGTGCCGAGCAGGTGAAAATTCCCCAGCGAATCGCGCGAGAACGGAGGCAGAAGCCGCAATCGCAGGACGTCGCCGATACCGAGCGGATCCTGGTGCGACACCGCCGGCACCAACAGAGCGGCGAGCACGAGGACGGCAAGTCCCGCCGCCGCCGCGCCGGGAAGCGTCCGCACCGCTCGGAGCGCGCGCGACGTCACGCGCGGCGCCTCGGATCGACCAGCGGCAGCGCAACGTCACCGGCGAGATTGGCGAAGATCACAAGCGCTGCGTACACAGCTGCCGCGCCCATCACGAGCGGATAGTCGCGCGCGGCGATCGCGTCCACCATGAGCCGCCCCATGCCGGGCCACGCGAAAACCGACTCGACGAAAATCGATCCCGCGACGAGACCGGGCAGCGACAACGCGAACAGGACGATCAGCGGCGGCAACACGTTCGAGAGCACGTGCCGCAAGTTCACGCGCGCGGGCGACGAGCCCTTGGCTCGCGCGGTGCGCACGAAGTCCTGGCTCAGCACGTCGGCGACGCTCGAGCGCGAATAGCGCGCGATGCCCGCCGCGCCGACGACCGTGAGAATGCTCACGGGCAGGATCGCGTGGCGAATCAGGTCCGACAACGCCGCCAATCCGGTGACGTCGAGTCCCGGCGCGTGAATGCCGAAAGCGGGGAGGCGCAGCCACGCCGGCAGCCCCCATTCAGCCGCGCCGTACGTGAAGACGGCCACCAGCGAGAGCGCAAGCCAGAAACTCGGCGCGGCGTACATGACCGTGGTGATCACCGTCAGCCCGCGATCCACGACGCCTCCGCGTCGCGCCGCCTGAATCAGTCCGAGCGGAACTCCAATCAGAAAGGTCAGAGCGAGCGAAGCGGCGCCGAGCCCGAGCGACACCGGGAGCGCGTCGGCGATGGCACGCGTGACCGGCTCGCGCCGGAGCGAGCTCTCACCGAAGTTGCCGTGCAGCACGCCGGACGCCCACCGTGCATATTGCACGGCGACCGACCGGTCGAGTCCGAGCTCGGCGCGGATACGCGCGGCGTCGGCCGCAGTCGCGGACGGTGGAACCAGGAAGGTCGCGGCATCACCCGGGGCGAGGCGGACAAGCGCGAACGTGAGCGTGAGCACCAGCCAGAAAAGCGCGAGCGCGCCGGCGAGGCGCCGCAGCACGGCGAGTAGATGCACGCGCTGAAGCTGCATAGGCGTGTTCGAGTGTCAACAGTCTCGAGCGCATTGGCGTCGATCGTCGTGGCGGCGGTCGTCACCGGATGCTGGAGTCCAGAGCGGCCGCCGGACACGGTGGTCTACGCTTCGGGAACCGACCTCGAGTCCGGCAACCCGCTTGTCACTATTCATCCGCTGTCTCGCCAGATTCAGCGCTTCGTTCTGTACGTGACCCTGGCGAAGTATGACGACAAGCTGCAACCGGCCCCATACGCAGCGACGTCGTGGTCCTGGTCGTCCGATCGCCGCGATCTGACGCTCCACCTCACCGGCGGACTGCGATGGCAGGACGGCGCTCCGACGACGTCGCGCGACGTCGCGTACACGCTCGACGCCGCCCGCGACCCCGCGACCGGATACCTGCGCTCCGCCGATCTCGCGAGCATCGACACAGTCCTCGCTCGCGACGACACGACCGTCGAGATTCGATTTCGGACGCCGCAGTCGTCCTTTCCGCTCGTGTTCTGCGAGCTGCCCATAGCCCCGGCGCATCTGCTGGATTCGATTCCGCACGCGGAATTGCGCCGAGCCGCGTTCAATTTCGCGCCGGTGGGCAACGGTCCGTTCTCGTTCGTCGATCGTCGGGCCGGTTCTCGATGGACGTTCCGACGAAACGAGCATTTTCCACCCGCACTCGGTGGACCGCCGCGCGTCGCAGGCCTGGTCGTGGCCATCGTCGACGAGCCGACGACCAAATTCGCCGGCCTCGCGAGCGGCGAGCTCGACGTCGCCGGCATCTCGCCCGCCATGGCCTCACTGGCGCGGCATGATCCGTCGATGCGAGTCATTGAATATCCGATTCTCTTCACGACAGGACTTGTTTTCAACGTTCACAAGGCGCCGTTCGACGACGTCCGCGTGCGCCGAGCAATCTCCCTCTCGATCGACCGCTCGCGGCTCGTCGCCGCAGCGCTGGCGGGGTTCGGAGTTCCCGCCGCCGGTCCGGTTCCGCCAGAGAGCCCACTCGCGCTCCCAGGTGCGCCCGCTCGAGACACCGCTCGAGCCGACTCGCTCCTCGATGCCGCCGGGTGGCGCCGCTCGCCGAGCGGCACTCGCCAGCGGCTCGGCCGCCCGCTCGAGCTCGACCTGCTCACCGTCGGGTCGGGAGACAACGCGCTCGAGCAACTGATTCAGGCCGATCTCGCGCTGCGCGGCATTCGGCTGAACGTCCGACAAGTCGAGCTGGGCACGTTTCTGAACGAGGCCCGGGCGGCGACGAAGACGTTCGACGTGTTGATCGCCGGCGTTCCCGGGGACGTAGCGCTCTCGTTCGTGTCGGCGATGTTCGAGACACGGCAGCAGGGCGGCGCCCTCGACTACACTGGCTTTCATTCGCGCGATCTCGACTCCCTCTTCGCCGCGGCGCGCGGCGCGAGCGACGAACCATCGCGCATCGGCGCGTGGCGCGCCGCGCAACGCGTCCTCGACGACAGCGTGCCGGTCGCCTGGCTGTACTACTCGCGCGGCGTGCAGGGAGTGTCGGCGCGTCTCCACAACGTGACGATGGATCTGCGCGGCGAAATGGTGTCGGTCTCCGATTGGAGCATCGAGCCCGGCGCCCGAAAGGTGTCCGTGGCGCGATGAGCGTCCTGATCGATCACGACGGCCTCGAGCGGCGTCGCCGCGCCGCGGCGGGTCCGTTGAAACCGCTCGCCGAGTCGTTGGCGTCGGATCTCGAAGCGTTGCTGGGTCGCGACCTGTACTTCCCGTCCGAAAAGGCGCTCCTCTCGCGCGCCGGCGGCCGCTGCGAGGTCGACGGCACGATGCTCGAGTTCGACCCTTTCTCGCATCACGAACATCGCTGTCAGCGCTGCGGACGGGTCTACACCGGCGAGCTGCACGACCGGTTCTGGAACTACTGGTATCAACTCTGGTTGGCCGAACGAGCCGTTCATGGCGCCGTGTTGGCGTCGGTTGGCTTGGGCGATCGCTACGCAACGCTCGCGCGGGACATTCTCGCCGGCTACTGCGAGCGGTACCTCCGCTATCCGAACGTCGACAACGTGCTCGGACCGACGCGGTTGTTCTTCAGCACGTATCTCGAATCGATCTGGCTGCTCCAGATCTGCGTCGCCGCCGACTTGATGGCGACGAGCGAGAGCGCGTTGGTCGATCGCGTGCGCGCGGAGATCGTCGAACCGAGCCGCTCGCTCATTGCCGAATTCGACGAGGGCGGGTCGAATCGCCAGGTCTGGAACGAGGTCGCGCTTCTCGCCGCCGCTCGGCTCCTGGACGACGCAAAGTCGGCCGAGCGGGCGGTACTCGGTCGAAGTGGTGTGGCGGGGCAGATTGCCCATGGCATCCTGAGCGACGGGACCTGGTACGAGGGCGAGAACTACCATCTGTTCGCTCATCGGGGACTCTGGTACGGCGTGACGATGGCGGAGCACGCGGGAGTCGAGGTCGAGCCCGCGCTCATAGAGAGATTCCAGCGCGGGTTCTCCGTGCCGTTCCTGTCGGCGCTTCCGGATTTCACTCTTCCGTCCCGACGCGACTCCCAATACGCGATCTCTCTACGGCAGTGGCGAATCGCCGAACACTGCGAGCTTGGCCTCGCGCGAGAGGACGATCCCACGCTGCGCGGCGCGCTCGCCCGCATGTACGTCGACGATGTAGCCGGCGGAACTCTGCAGCGCGATCGATCCGCCGCCGACGTCGAGCGAAATTCGTCGGCGTCCGCGCTCACCCGCGCCGATCTGAGCTGGCGCGCGCTGTTGTTCGCGCTGCCGGACCTTCCGACCCTCGACGCCACCGCGCCTGCGTCCGCGCTGCTCGAAGGGCAGGGGCTCGCGGTGTTTCGCCGGGACAAGGGGCGCGCATACGCCGCCCTGGACTACGGACACTCGGGCGGAGGGCACGGACATCCCGACCGCTTGAATCTCGTCCTCGTCAACGATGCCGTGCGATGGCTCGACGATTACGGCACCGGCTCCTACGTCGATCGCACGTTGCACTGGTATCGCAGCACGCTGGCGCACAACGCGCCGCTCGTCGACGGCCGGTCGCAGAGGCCGACGAACGGCACGCTCGGCGCTTACGACGAGCGCGAAGAGTGTGGTTGGGTCTCGGCCGAGGCGGAGATCGCACCCGGAGTCCGCGCGCGACGTTCGATCGTCGTGCTGCCGACCTACCTCGTCGACAGTCTCGAATGGGACGGAAACGAAGCGACCCCTCCCTCGCCGGTGACCGCCGGCGGCGAAGTCGGGACACGCCTGATGTTCGACCTGCCGATCCACGCCGCGCTGGAACTGACCGACGGCGTGGGCGAGGCCGTACTCGCGCCGCTGGCCGGCGCCCACGGACTCGAGGATGGTTTCGACTTTGCTCATGACACGAGCCTTCAGCACGCGCCCGCCGGCGCGACGGTCGTCGGGCGGGTGACGCGCGACGGTGCGCGTGCGTCGGTGTGGGCGCGCTCGACAGCTCAGTGCGAATGGTGGCGAGCGTCCGCTCTCGGCGCCCCGGGCCTGGGCGATCACGTGTTCCGACTCGTGCGAGCCCGAGAGGTAGAGGGGCGCCACGAGTTCGTGTGGAGTTGGAGCGACGCGGTTGTGGGCGTGGAGTTCGGCGAGTCGCTTCGCGTGACCCTCGCCGACGGTGCGGTGCACGAGCACCACCCCGCGACGGCTCAGTGGGAGATCGTGTTCTCCCGCGCCGGTGGAGATACGCGCGGCGTGACGCTCGCCGGCGTCGCCAGGCGGACGGAGGCGCCGTCGTCAGACGCTGCTCCGCGCGAGACTCGCCCGCCGCTGCGCCTGCTCCGCGAGGGCGAGACCAAAATAGCGTTGGGCTCCGAGCACTATCGGCGGTCGGAGGAGTCGTGGACCGCGGCAGGTTGTCCGACGGCCGACGTCTCGTTCCGAGCGCGCGGCTCGACGCTCGGCATCACGGTTACAATTCCGCGCAGCGACGTGACGTTCGCGTCGCGAAACGCGGAGAACCCGCTCGACAACGAGTCAGCGGACGTCAACGGTGACGGAATCCAACTGTACGCACGCTTCGCAGGCGGGGTCGCCGCGTGGATGCTCGTCCCGGAGTTGGGCGGCGACCACGTCCGAGTTCGCGGCATCACCGGCAAAGCGACGACATCAGCGCCGCCGCGCGCGGCGTGGGAGCGAGTGGGAGACGGGTATCGCGTGAACATCGAACTCGACGCGCAGGAAGTCTCGGCGATCGACCTCGTCGTGAATGAGATGCCCCGCGGCCGCCGCCGGCGCCGTGGCCAACTGGTGCTCAGTGGCGCCAACGGCGAGTTCGTGTATCTCCGAGGCGATCGCCAAGATGACGATCGCCTTGTCCCGATCGAGTGGGAGGGTGGGGACGCCGATGACTGAGTCGCTGCTGGAGTCGGTGGTTGTCGTGCTCTACGAGCCGCTCGATCCGGTGAACATCGGCGCGACGGTGCGCGCGATGAAGAACATGGGCGTGCACCGCCTCCGTCTCAT
Source organism: uncultured Gemmatimonadaceae bacterium (assembly GCA_963757185.1). Taxonomy (GTDB): domain Bacteria; phylum Gemmatimonadota; class Gemmatimonadetes; order Gemmatimonadales; family Gemmatimonadaceae; genus JAQBQB01. The sequence goes on along the minus strand of CAVWQI010000005.1, from coordinate 223,106 downwards.
TCGCCCCGTCGCTTACGACGTCCAGCGGCTCGAGGGGATCGCGCACGGGACGATGGACGTGATTCAGCGCATCGAGCGCTTCGAGACCTTCGACGAAGCCGTCGCCGACTGCGTCTACACGGCTGCGTTCACCGCCCGGCGCCGGTCGGCGAAGATTCGCCTCGTCGAACCGCGCGAGGCGGCCCGCGAGCTCCTCGATGTCGCGTCCGACGGTCTGGTCGCGATCATCTTCGGGCGCGAGGACAACGGTCTTCCGAACGACGTGCTCGACCGCGTCCACGTGACGGTGACGATCCCGACGACGAACCACGCGTCGCTCAACCTCGCGCAGGCGGCGCTGATCGCCCTCTACGAGCTGCACCGGCTGGCGGCCGACGCGACTCGAACCATCGGGCCGCCGCGAAAGGATGCGCCGCCCCCCACCAACGCGGAATACGAGCAGTACTTCTCGGACGCGGCGAAGTCGCTCGAGATGATCGAGTTCTTCAAGACGCGCTACCCGGAGCACATCATGCGGACGCTGAGGTCGCTCACGTTCCGCGCGTCCCCCGACGCCCGCGAGCTCTCGCTGCTGCGCGCGATGGCGATCGAAGTGATGAACTTCATCGAGCGCAAACGGCGACGGGGTTGACGTCGGCGAACCGACGAACCTCATTTTCGACCATGCCATTCCGCCGCTTCTTCGAGCGAGGCGCGAAGGACGCGCCCCCCGCGCCCGCGCCATCCGCGACCGCCGACGAACATTCGGACGACGCGTCCACTGTCGCCGAGCAGGAGCCCGAGGAATCCGGCGAACCCGAGGTCCCGGTCGAACACGACGAGGCGGATTTTCGCGACCGCGCGGCGGCCATTCTGCCGACGGGCGCCTCGACCGGCAGCAAGCGCGTCGCGGCATTGTACGGCGCCGACGACGCCGTTGGCCCGACGCACTACGTCCGAGCCGTCGGATGTCGCGTCACCGACGCCGACGGCTACGAGTACCTCGATTGCACGATGGCGCTGGCGCTCGGTCTCGCTCGGCTACGCGGAGCCGAATGTGACGCGCGCCGTCGTCGACGCGATCGCGGGCGGAAACGTGAGCGCGCTGTCCAGCGTGAACGAGGTGGACGTCGCGGAGCGGCTGTGCGGCGTCATCCCGTGCGCGGACAAAGCGCAGTTCCTCAAGACGGGCGCCGAAGCGATCGCCGCCGCGATTCGGATCGCGCGCACGTACACGGCGCGAGACGTCGTGGTCGGGTGCGGATACTTCGGGTGGTTGGACTGGTCGGCCGACGAGACCGCGGGCGTGCCGCAGGGAACGCGCGGCGATTTTCGCCGCGTCCCGTTCGACGACGTCGCCGCGCTCGATGCGGCGGTCTCGGCGGCGGGGTCTCAGCTCGCGGCGATCGTGATCGAGCCGGTGATCGAGCGGATGCCGTCACCGGAGTGGATCAACCGCGCGCGCGAGCTCGCGACGCAAACCGGCGCGGCACTCGTATTCGACGAGATCAAGAGCGGTTTTCGCCTCAAGACGGGCGGCTACCAGGCGTTCGCCGACGTCGTACCGGATCTCGCCGCGTTCGGCAAGGCGATGGCGAACGGATTCCCGCTGGCCGCCGTCGTCGGCCACCGCGACCTCATGGACTCGGCGCGCAAGACGTGGATCTCGTCGACGCTGGCGAGCGAGTCGTCGGCGTTGGCGGCGGCCGGCGCCGTGCTGGCGTGGCACGACAGCGTCGACGTCTGCGCGTCGCTCTGGTCGATCGGCGCGGACATGAAGCACGCCGTGATCGCCGCGATCGAAGCGAGCGGCGTGCAGGGAATCACCGTCGACGGTCCCGACCCGATGTGGATCCTGAGGTTCGATCGGCCGGAGCGCGAGCGACGGTTTCTCCAGCTGGGGGCCGCCAACGGGGTGCTTTTCAAGCGCGGCGCGTACAACTACGCCGCGCTGGCTCACGACGACGACGCGCTGCGGGATCTCGAGCGCGGCGCGAGCGACACGCTGGTGGCACTTCGAGAGGAAGAGGCGGAGGCCGACGGTTGACCGAGCGAGCGCCGAGCGCTCCTCTGGGCGGCGGCGGACCGCTCATCGACGTCCACGCGCACTTTCATCACGCGCGAACGGGGCGCTCCGATTGGGCGGAGGTCAACGCCGCGCGCTTTCGCGCCGGCGATCGCATCGGCATCACCTACCACGTCGCGTCGATCCTCGGCACCTGGGGCTTTTCTTCGCCGACCTATTTTCCGTCGCCGGATGACGTCACGATCGGCAACGACGCGATGCTCGACCTCTGCGCGCGCGAGCCGGACCGCGTTCGAATGTTCACGACCGTGAACCCGAACTACACCGCGCACGCGTGCGCCGAGATCGAGCGATGTACGTCGCGCGGCGCGATCGGCATCAAGCTGCTCGCCAGCCGCCGCGCCGACGATCCGCTCCTCGACCCCATCGCGGCGCTCGCGGCCGAGCATCGGCTGCCGGTGCTTCACCACATCTGGCAGCACCGCACGCGCGAGTGGCCGTCGCAAGAGATCTCTGATGGCGCCGACTTGGCGCGGCTCGCCGCCCGACATCCGCGCGCGAGCTTCATCCTCGCGCACATCGGCGGCGGCGGCGACTACGCCCACACTTTCGCCGCCGTGCGCGACGTGCCGAACGTCTTTCCGGATTTGTCCGGCAGCGGCGTCGATCGCGGCATGCTCGACGCGGCCGTCGAAGCGCTCGGCGCCGAGCGCCTCCTCTGGGGATCCGACCTCACGATGTGCACCGGGCTCGCCAAGCTTCGCGCGCTCGACGTGATCGGACTCGGCAACGACGAGATCGGAGCGATTCGGTGGAAGAACTCGGCGCGCCTGTTTCCCCCGGGGAGCTTTCCACGATGTGAGCAAACGCTAAAGGCGCCGAATGCGGCGAGCGCGTCAGTTTCGGGAGCGCGCGCGTGATCGACGTCAACACGCTGATCGGACCGTATCCGTTCCGCGACGTGCCGCATCCCGATCCTGACGCGCTCGTGCGCGTTCTCGACCGGGAAGGAATCGAAGGCGCGTGGGTCGGCCACCTGCCGTCGGCGTTTCATCGCGATCCGACCGCCGGCAATACTGCGTTGTTCGCGGCGTTGCGACGCTTCGGCGGCCGGCTTCGTCCGATCCCCGCGATTCGACCCGACTGGCCGGGCTGGACCGAAGCGCTCGTAGCGGCGAGAGAGCAGGGCGCCCCGGCGGTGCGCGCGTATCCGCCGCAGTGGGGTCTCGCGCCGGGAGGACGAGCGTCGGCCAGCCTGTGCGAGCTCGCCGTTGCCGCGGGCGAGATCGGGCTCGCGGTACTGCTCACCGTTCGCTTCGAGGATCTCCGCCAGCGTCACCCAATGGATTCAGTCGGCGACGTCCCGGCCGCGACCGTGCGAGCGCTCGCGCGCGCGGGCGATCCGGTTCGGCTCGTCGTGACCGCCGCGTCGCGCGAGATGATCGAGGAAGTGCACTGGGGGCTCACGCCGGACGAACAGGAGCGAGTCTTCTGGGACATCTCCTGGATCTGGGGACCGCCCGAGGATCATCTCTCGAAGCTCTTTCGCACGGTCGGCCCGAAGCGATTCGTGTTCGGGTCGCAGTGGCCGTTGCGTCTCGTTCAAACGCCGACCGCCAATCTCGAACTGTTGGCCGACGACGTCGCGGGCTCGACGCTCGCCGACGCGCGCGACATCTGCTCGGCGGCGTGACGCGCCTTGCGTGCAATCTCCTGCCCTTTCTAGATTTCCCGGCCAGTCGGGCACCTTGTGAATTAGTTCACAAGACGCCTCAACCCCGACCGGTTTCAAAACTCACCCCATCGCGATGACCAAGCGAAGGAGATGGACCGCCATACCGGGGCTCTTCGCCCTGGCCGTAGGCGCCGTGATGCTCTCCGCGTACGCTGGAGCCTCGTCCTCGCAACGCCGCACCGTCATCCAGCCGATCAACTTTCCGCACACGGTCCACGTGCAGAAGCTCGGCATCAATTGTCTCTACTGTCACAACGCGGCGAACAAATCGATGGACCCGGGACTCCCGGCCGTGTCGACGTGCATGGGATGTCACAACGCGATCGGGCCTGATCGTCCCGCGAACGATTTGCACGGCAACAAGCCGTACAAGAGCGCGGAGATTCAGAAGCTCTACAACTACGCCAACCAGGCGGCGGTCTTCGCCGGCATGGGACCGAAGGCGATTCCGATTCCGTGGAATCGCGTCCACAAGCTTCCGGAGTACGTGCACTTCCCGCACACGCGCCACATCAACGCCGGCGTGACGTGCCAGACGTGTCACGGGCAGATCCAGAACATGGAGCGCGTCTACCAGTTCTCGAGCCTCAACATGGGCTGGTGCGTCAGCTGCCACGTCAACGGCTACAGCCCGCAAGAAGGACTCGAGGCCGCCGGTTACGCGCCGCAACCTGGCGTCGGTGCGAACGCCGCGACGACGCCCGCGGTCACGACGGTCGAGCGCAAGAAGGCGCGCTACGACTGCGCCAACTGCCACTACTGAGATGAGCAACGACACAAAAGTGCCGGGCGTCAAGCGCCGCGACTTTCTCAAAGTCGTTGGCGCATCGGGTGCCGCGCTCGCCGCCACGGGCTGCCTGCCCGAGGATAGCGGAAAGCTCATTCCATATGTCCATTCGCCCGACGAGACCGTCCCGGGCGTCTCGACCTACTTCGCCTCCACCTGTCGCGAGTGCTCGGCAGGCTGCGGGCTGATCGTCGAGACGCGCGACGGCCGCGCGATCAAGCTCGAGGGAAATCCGGACCACCCGCTGAACCACGGCGCGCTCTGCGCGCGCGGCCAGGCGGCTCTTCAGGGCCTGTACAATCCGGACCGGCTTCGTTCGCCGATGGTGAAGGAAAACGGCGCGTGGAAAGCGATCACGTGGGACGACGCCATCACGCGCTTGAGCCAGACGCTCTCGCAATCGAGGGCGACGGCCGCGAACTCGATATTCCTCAATCAACATGAGAGCGGCGCGTTCGCGCGCTTCCTCGAAACCTGGCTCGCCGCGTACGGCATGCCCGCGCAGTTGAGCGTGGACTTCGAGTCCGACAGCGCGGCGATCGAAGCCAACCGACGCACGTACGGCGTTGCCTGGCCCTCGCTCAGCTTCCAGGACGCGCGGCTCATCGTCTCGTTCGGCGCCGACTTCCTCGAGTCGTGGGGCGCCAACGTTCCGCAGCAGCTCGACTTCGCCGAGGCGCGCGCGAAGCTCGCCGGCGCGCCGCGCTTCTGGTACGTCGGCCCGCGCCGGTCGTTGACCGGTCTGAATGCCGATGAATGGATCGCGTGCAAGCCGGGAAGTGAACTGTCGATCGCCAACGCGCTCGCCAAGAAGACGAGCATACAACAGGCGGCGACCGACAGCGGCGTCGATGCCGCGACGCTGCAACGCTTGGCCGACGAACTAGCCGCGTCGCAGCATGCGCTCGTGCTCGCCGGCACGACCGGAGCCGACGCGCTCGACGTCGCGCTCGCCGTGGCGGCGATCAATGCCGCGAACGGCGCCGTCGGCACGACGATCAAGCCCGCCGACCCCATCACGTCGTTCGACGGAATCGCGTCCGACGACCACGTACTCGCCGCCGTCGAGCGGATGCGCGCGGGGCAGGCGGGCGTCGTGTTCGTGCGCGGGTGCAATCCGGCGTACGCGCTTCCGAAAGCCGTGAAGTTCGCCGAGGCGTTCGCGAAAGCGTCGTATCGCGTGAGCTTCTCGAGCCAGCCCGACGAGACGACGGAGCTCTGCGACCTCGTCATCCCGGATCTTCACGCGTTGGAATCGTGGGGCGACGCCGAGCCGGTGCGCGGAACGCTTTCGCTTCAGCAGCCGGCGATGGACCCGGTGTTCTCGGCCATCACGGGATCGACGGCCGACGCGCTCATCGCCGTGGCGAAGAAGGATGCGGCGATCGGCGGCAGGTTCCCCGCGGCGGATTTCCGCACCTACTACATCAACAATTTCCCCGGCGGCGCACCGGGGCTCGCCGCCGCCTTGCCGAAGGGTCTCGTGTCGGCGACGCGTCCGCCGCGTCCACCTGCACCGGCCGTCGCCGCTGGGCCGAAGTCACCGGCGATTGGCGGCACGCAGGGCGATCTCTTCCTCGTCGCGTACCAATCGCCGGTTCTCGGCGACGGGCGCGGTGCGAACAAACCGTGGCTGCAGGAGCTTCCCGATCCGGTCACGAAGATCACGTGGAGCACGTGGGTCGAGCTGCACACCGAGACGGCGCAGCGGCTCGGCATCGATCGAGGCGACATCCTCGAGGTGAAGACGGCGAACGGGACGATTCGAGCTCCAGCGTTCCCGTATATGGGAATTCACAAGGACGCGATCGCCATTCCCACCGGGCAGGGTCACCGCGCGTCGGCTTCGATGCCGAAGTTCGAGCCGAAGAGCCACGATCCGTCGCGAGTGCAATGGGGCTACGGACGCTACGCGCGCGACCTCGGCGCGAACGTCGGCGATCTGCTCCCGCTGGACACCGACGCTGCCGGCGCGCTCGTCCTCACTTCCACGAAGGCCTCGGTCTCGAAGACGGGCGACCAGATCATTCTGCCGAGCACCGAAGGCTCGGCGCGGCAGCACGGGCGCGGCATCGCGCGCGCGGTCAACGCGGCCGACATCAACAAGCCGCCGACGGGAGAACGCGAGGCGCTGCCCGGCGATGCGAGCCACGCGTTCCTGCCCGGGCTGCGGTCGCCGGTCGCGGCGGACGCGCAGGGCGATCTCGGCGCGCCGACGGCAGCCGATCACGGCAAGGACAAGGGACTCTACAATCCGAACAACCCGCTCGGCATGACCAAGCGGCGTTGGGCGATGACGGTCGATCTCGCGCGCTGCACGGGCTGCTCGGCGTGCGTCACCGCGTGCTACGCGGAGAACAACATCCCGACTGTCGGCGCGTATTGGCAGAACGCGACGCTCTGGGCCGCCGAACGACCGGGCTTCAACATCGAGCGCGGCCGAGAGATGAACTGGATTCGCCTCGAGCGCTACTTCGAGGGGAATCCCGACGGCAAATTCGGCGAACCGTTCGAGACGCGCTTCATCCCGATGATGTGCCAGCACTGTGGGAACGCGCCGTGCGAGCCGGTCTGCCCCGTGTACGCGACGTATCACTCGCCCGACGGGCTCAACGTGCAGGTCTACAACCGCTGCGTCGGCACGCGGTACTGCTCCAACAACTGCCCCTACAAGGTCCGCTACTTCAACTGGTTCGGGTACGGCGAGGAGGACCGCAAGCAGTACGCGTTCCCCGAGCCGCTCAACTGGCAGCTCAATCCCGACGTGACCGTGCGCGGCAAGGGCGTGATGGAGAAGTGCTCGTTCTGCGTGCAGCGCATTCGCGAGACGGAGAATCGGGCGGCGCTCGAGCATCGCTCGGTCCAGCCCGACGAATTCACGACGGCGTGCGCGCAAGCGTGTCCGTCGCGCGCGATCACGTTCGGCGACGTGGCCGACGAGAACTGGACGGTCGCGCGTCGTGTCGACGACGCGCGCGCCTACCACGTGTTCGAGGAGCTCAACACCTTCACCGCGGTGGTCTATCTGAAGAAGGTCAATCATCCGGCCGGCGCCGCCGCGCCGCGGGCATAGGGGCGCGGCATGGCAACGACCGTGACGAGCTACCCGGACTCGGCCCGCCCCGGCGGACCGCGCCCGAACATTCCTTCGGCCGGCGTGCGGTTCCCGGCGATCCGCGACTACGAGCAGGTCGATCGCGAGATCGCGGGCACGCTCCGGCCGACGCTCGGCTGGTTCGCGCTGCTCGGCGTCGCGATCCTCTGCATGCTGACTCGGCGCATTGACGTGGACGTACCAGATCCACGAAGGCCTCGGGCGCTGCCGGGTATCAGCCGCCGGTGATGTGGGGCGTATACATCATCACCTTCGTGTTCTGGGTCGGCATTGGCCACGCCGGCACGCTGATCTCGGCAATTCTCTACCTCTTCCGGGCCGGCTTCCGCACGAGCATCTACCGCCTGTCGGAAGCGATGACTGTGTTCGCCGTCATGACGGCCGGGCTCTTCCCGATTCTGCATCTCGGGCGGCCGTGGAAGTTCTTCTGGTTGATCGCGTACCCGAACTGGCGGCTCATCTGGCCGAATCCAAAGAGCCCGCTCGTGTGGGACGTGTTCGCGATCCTCACGTACCTCACGATCTCGAGCACCTTCCTCTACATCGGGTTGATTCCGGACATCGCGATCCTGCGTGACCGGGAGAAGAACCCGCTGCGGAAGTCGATCTTCGCGATGCTCGCGCTCGGCTGGCGGAACTCGGACCGCGAATGGCGCCACTTCACGCGCGCCTACCTGTTCCTCGCCGCGTTCGCCACGCCGCTCGTGCTGTCGGTGCACTCGGTCGTGTCGTTCGACTTCGCGATGGCGCTCACGCCCGGCTGGCACGCGACGATCTTCCCGCCGTACTTCGTCGCCGGCGCGATCTTCTCGGGCATCGGGATGGTCTTCACCATCGCCATCCCGCTGCGCAAAGCGTTCAAGCTCGAGCACTACATCACGCTCAACGACCTCGACGCCGCGGCGAAGCTCTGTCTCTTCACGTCGTCGGTGGTGGGACTCGCCTACCTGACTGAATTCCAGGTCGCCTGGATGAGCGGCAACCGGTTCGAGCAGGACTATTTCTGGAACCGCGTGTTCGGCCAATGGGCGTGGGCCGCGTGGATCATGCTCATCTGCAACATGGTGCTGCCGCTGTCGCTCTGGTCGCAGAAGCTGCGGCGCAATCCGAGCTGGCTCTTCATCCTGTCGCTGTTCATCAACCTCGGCATGTGGTTCGAGCGATTCGTGATCGTCGTGCCGTCGCTCTCGCACGAGTTCGAGCCGTGGCAGTGGGGCACGTATCGCCCGACGTTCGTCGACTACGGCATCCTGCATCGGCAGCTTCGGCTGGTTCTTCATGTGGTTCCTGCTGTTCATCAAGCAGCTGCCGGTGATGGCGATGTCCGAGATCAAGGAAGTCATCCCGCCGCGAATTCGAAAAGCGTTCCTTCACGGGGATCCTGACCGCGACCTGGCGATGCCTATTCGTCCACCCCGACGAAACGGGAGCGGAGCACTGATGCAAGGCGTCCTCGGAGCATTCCACGAGATCGACTCGGCCGTTCACGCGATCGAGGATCTGAAGGACCAACGGTTCGGCGACATCACCGTGTTCACGCCGACGCCGCGCCACGAGTTCGAGCACGTCATGAAGCACCCACCGAGCAAGGTGCGTGTTGTGACGCTGATCTTCGGCTTGGCGGGCGTGACGTTCGGCTACTGGATCGCGGTCTGGATTTCGGACTATTGGCCGATCGTCGTCGGCGGCAAGGCGATCGCTACCTGGGTGCCGTTCACGATCGAGGGATTCGAGCTGATGGTGCTCATCGGCGGACTCGCGACTGTGTTCGCGATGTTCGCGATGTCGCACGTGCCGCGTCTCACGACGACCGTAGGGTACGACGAGCGCTTCAGCGGCGGCCACTTCGGCGTCTGGGTCGTCACCGACCCCGATCGTGCCGACGACGCGATCGGAATTCTCAAGAAGCACGGAGCCGAGGAGGTGCGACGTGAGCGCTAGCGCACGCCTCGGTCGCCGCGCCGCGATGTTTCTCGCGGCGGCCGCCCTCACCGGGATGCTCGTGGTTCACCGATTTCCGCCAGCAGCCGAAGATCGACCCGTGGGAGTCGTCGAACGACTCGATTCCGCCGCGAGGCAATCCGCAGTACTCGGTATCCATCTATGGAAGCTCGGCCCCGGGGTTCGAGTACGCCCGCGAGCCTTTGCCCGCGAACATCACGGCCATGGCCTCGATCCCCAACCCGACGCCGGTCGACGCCGGTTCGGTGAATCGCGGACGCATTCAGTTCCAGATCAACTGCGCACCCTGCCACGGTCCGCTGGGCATGGGCAACGGTCCCGTGACGAAGTACGGCATGCCGCCGATTCCGATCGGCGCGGGCACCTCGGCGGCCGAGAAGTACACCGACGGCTACATCTTCGGCATGATCCGCAACGGGCGCGGCATGATGCCGACCTACAACCGCATCGAAGAGATGGATCGCTGGGACATCATCAACTATCTGCGCTCCATCCAGGGCAAGTTGCCGGGGTTCCCTCCGGATACCACGCACGGACGCCCCGGCGAGACCGGTCCGCTCGTTCCCGGCGCATCGCGCATGGGACCGACGCGTCCCGTTCCATTCTGGAAGGCGACCAGCACGCCTAGGGCAGACACGACCCGCGCGGCAGCGCCGGGTGATTCGACGAAAAAGCCGGAGGATCTGCGATGAGCGCCCTTCATCCGCCGCGCGAGTGGTCCGCGTCCGAAGCTCTGGCGGCGACGAATCGCGAGCTGCCGGCGTGGATCAACACAGCGGTCAAGGCGCTCTTCGGCGTCGGGCTCGTCGTGTTCATCGTCGGTGTGATCGTCGCGCCGGACCGCGCGTGGCGCGCGTGGCACGCGAACTGGCTGTTCTTCGCCGGGCTGACGAGCGGCGGCCTCACCATCGTTGCCGTGCAGCGCATCACGACGGCGCGCTGGTCGCGTCATGTGATTCGGTTCATGGAGGCGTACGTCGCCTTCATGCCGGTTGCCTTCGTCTTCCTGCTGCTCACGTTCATCGGCGGCCGGAACTACGTGTTCCCGTGGACGCACGAGGCGTATCCGGTCCCGGAGAAGGCGATCTACTTCAATCCCGGGTTCCTGATCTCGCGCGACCTTTTGATCTTCGCGCTGATGACGTTGCTGGGACTGTGGTACGTGTACACGTCGGTGCGGCTCGACGTAGGACGCGTGCCGGAATGGGGCGCGAAGTGGGCGGCGAATCTTCGCGCGCGCATGCGCGCCGGCTTCGGCAACGAGCGGCGGGAGCTTCACTCGACGCACTCGCTGCAGGGGAAGCTCGCCGTCTTCACGGTGCTGCTGTACGCGATGGGCTGGTCCGTGCTGTCGTGGGACCTGTCGATGGGGCTCTCGCTCCACTTCCAGAGCACGCTCTACAGCTGGTGGTTCTTCATGGGCGCCTGGCTCTGCGCGCTCACGATGTTCGCGCTGCTCGTGATGGCGTGGGACGCCCGTCTCGGCACGGCTGATGGATTGATCCAAGAGGTGCACTATCACGACATCGGTAAGCTCTGTTTCGCGTTCACCGCGTTCTGGGGCTATCTGACGTTCGGCCAGTACCTCGTGATCTGGTACGGCAACATGGGCGACGAGACGTTCTTCATGCACCTTCGGCTGATTTCGCCCTGGCAGTGGGTGACGGTGACGTCGGTGGTCCTCGTCTTCTTCGCGCCGTTCTTCGGTCTGCTCTCGCGCGCGGCGAAGGTCTACAAGCCGACACTCGCGCTGTTCGCGGGCGCGAGTCTCGTCGGCATGTGGCTGATGCGGTACATCGAGGTGTACCCGTCGGGCTACGGCGTCGTGCCGGATCTTCCGTTCAGCATCTGGGAGATCGGCGTTCTGTGCCTGTATCTCGGCGCGTGGGGCTGGTGCTACACGCTGTTCGTGAGCGGCTTCCCCCGCATTCGCGTGACGCTGTCGACGTCGCCCTATCGCGACGAAGTACAGGTCCCGGTCGATCCCGAGACCATGGAGCCGCTGCCGGCGCACGAGTAGCGCCGGCGCGGATCACGCGCTCTCGGCGCGTTCGATCAGGTCCTCGAGACCGAGCTTCTTCATCGCGCCCGTGTATCGCGAGGCTTCCTTGCCGCCGCGAAACACGATCGTCGTCGGAATCCCGCGAATGTTGAACGCCCCGGCGGTTTGCTGCGATCGATCCGTATCGAGTTTGCCGACGAGGAGGTTGCCCTGCCGCTCGCGCGCGATCTCGTCGATGAACGGCGCCATCGTCTTGCACGGGCCGCACCAGTCGGCGTAGAAGTCCACGAGCACCGGCACGTCGCTTTCGGCGATCGTGCGCGCGAAGGTCTCGTCGCTGAGCGCGATGGGCCGGTCGAGGAGGATCGGCTTGCCGCACTTGCCGCACTTCGGGCGGTCGGGAGCGCGCGCGGCGTCGATGCGGTTCCACGTCTCGCAGAACTGGCAGCGGACGGTCATGTGCCGCGCGGTGGTTTCGGCCTGAGCGTTGTCGGTCACTGGAGCGTTCCTCGGTCGTCTGGAATTGCTGCTAGATTCAAACCTACGAATCAGAGGAAGACGGGGCGTTAGCTCAGCTGGGAGAGCGCCTGGTTTGCAACCAGGAGGTCACCGGTTCGATCCCGGTACGCTCCATCAAGCAGGACAACGACTTAGCGCGTCTTGCCCTTATTTGCCGGGGTCTGATGTAACCCCCGTGTAACTCCGCGGTCGGATTTCGGGATGACGGTCTCCGCGAGGTATGCCCCGGAAGACGCGAGCCTCTGTCGGTTGTCGCCGAAGACGTGCCGCGCCGCTGAGAGAAGTCCCTTCCTGGACTCGAACAGGTGCACCATTGCAGCGGCTGCCTCTTGGCTTGGGTTGTCGCCGACTGCCGCGTTGAGCGCATCTACGTAAGTGAGGAATTCGGATTCCGCCGTGAGGCGCGCCCGTTCGTCTGCGAGGACCGCCTGCGCCTCTTCGGATAATCGCCCGATCAGTGACCGAAATAGGGCGGGGCCGGACGTTCCCCAGCGATACGCGATGGGCAGGACGGTAGGGTGGGCCTCCGGAACCTTTGGCGGGCAGGCCAGCGTCAGCTCCCGTTCGACGGCTACGGCGAGGTCGACGAGCAACTCCACGTCGGACCTCGATTGCGCCCGATACTTCGGCGCGTCGGGCACCCCGAGGAGCCAGTCGGTTGTCACACGAAAGTGTGATGCGATCGCGTGGAGAGCCTCGGTACGCGGTAAGACGCGAGCGTTGAGCCAGTCTCGCACGGTGTTCACCTTGGCGCCGAATTGCCCGGCGAATCGCTCGACCGTGTAGTTCTTCTCGCGCTTTAGTTCCCCAAGCCGATCTGCCAGGACTCTCTTCAGAGTCGGGCGTCCAGTACGAAATCTCGTAGGCATGTGCACGAAATCTCGGCGGATTAGGGTATCATGTCAATCATTATCCTACCGGTGGCTATCAAGAGAACACCAACCGGATGGTTCGCATGGATGATCGGACGCAAGGGAACGTGCGGCACTTGATGACGCCGAAGCAGCTGGCAGAATTGCTCGGCGTCGAGGTCAACACGCTCGCGAAATGGCGCCTGACCGGGCGTGGCCCAGCGCACGTAAAGTTTGGGACGAACGTTCGCTACGATGAGCGAGACGTGTCGCGATTCATCGACGATTCTCGGCGGCGCTCGACGTCGGAGCAAATGGCGCCTTCAGCCGCATAGGCGGCAGCTCCCATGACTCCCGCTATCGCCGTGATGGCGACAGTACCCAGGCTTTCGGATCTCGGAATCGCCGCCCTCGAACTCGCGCAGGAGTACGGGTTCCGCGTCTTTCCTGTCCGGCCGCGCGGCAAGAAGCCGCTCATCGCTGACGGGAACGGCTTCCACGACGCGACGACGCACCCGGAGCAAATCGCCGCATGGTGGGACGCGGCACCGAACGCGAACATCGGTCTCTATCCCGGCGCCTCGCAGCTGATCGTCCTAGACGTCGACGGCCAGGAAGGGGAAGCCGCCGCGCGCGCTGCCGGGGCGTTCAGCGAGCCGACCCTCGAGGCAATCACGTCGCGCGGCGTGCATCGCTATTTCCGGCTACCTCGTGGCGTGACCGTGGGCAATATCGCTCGAACGGAACTCGACATCCGAGCACACAACGGCTATGTCCTCGCGCCTCCGTCCGTGCATGAATCGGGATTTGTATATCAGTGGCGCGGGGATCTCAGCGCGATCGCAGACATTCCGCCCACCTTGCTCGAGGCGATCACCGCAAGCGCGTCACACGCCACGCCCGTTACGCGGCTGCCGACCGGCGCATCATTTCCGGCACGAGCCGGCGCGCCACTCGCCTCGATCGACCGGTTCTCAGGGAAACGCATCGTCGCGTACACGGACTGCGTTGGCTATGGCCTGGCCGATGGACGCAAGACGTCCGCGTATCGGCTCGCCGCCTCCTACCGATTCGACGTCGACCTTGTCGATTCGATCGCGTGGGAGCTCCTCGTCTCATGGAACTCCGGCAATGCGCCGCCGCTCGATGATGGCAAGCTCGAGGAGATTTTTACCAATGCGTTGACGTACGCTCGAGGTGCAGCATGACGGCCGCGGCTCGTGAAGCGGTGCTCGACTCCGTGAGAAAGCATCAAGTACCGACGATTGCGCTCGAGCCGGACGTCGCACCCGTGTGGCGGACCCTCTCGGACATCGACAGTACGCCCCCGGCAGACTTGTTGCTCGGGATGCTCGAGCCGGACGGACCGAATCTGATGTACGCAGCCGGCGGTGTGGGGAAGGGCTCCAGCTTCGCGTACCTCATCGGCGAAATGCACGCGAAGGGCATGCACCCGATGATCTACGACGCCGAGAACCGACCGAAAGAATGGTCCCGTCGATGCGCAGGACTCGGAATCGACCGCTCGGCCGTGATCTACCTGCAACCGAGCGATTTGCCGCGGTCGCTCATGGGTCAGCCGTTGTGGGACATCGTACCCCACATCGGCAACGTCGCCAAGCGTGCCGGCGCCGACATTCTGCTTCTCGATTCGATTCTCGCCGGAATGAACGTTGGCGAGGAGCGGCTTAAGTCCGACGCTCAGGCGCCGTACCTGTACGTTGGCGCCCTCGACGCTATCGGCATCCCGTCCGTGTCGACCGGCCACACGTCGCGCGCCACACCGGAGGGCGAGCCCTACGGCTCCGTCTCATGGGTCAACGCTATGCGATTGACCTGGCTCGGGACGCCGGCCGAGGGGGATGGTCATCGTGTGCGTTGGCGTCCGCGCAAGCGGAACGAGCGCGGGGCGATCCCGGCCGTCCTTCTGCATTTCCAGTATGCCGACGGCAAGACGCTCTCTCACGTCGTGCGCTCTGACGACGAACTCGATACGCGCGCGTGGCTTACCGTGGCACTCGCCCGCGGCGAACGGACCGTCGAAGAACTCGCCGAAGAACTCTCCGAGTCGTACGACGAAGTAACGCCCGCCATTATCGACCGCAGCAAGAGCCGTCTCCGTCAGGCCCTCGCGCGAATGAAAAGGGATTTGCTCGTCACAAAGGCGAGCGGGAAGCGGAACTCCCCGTGGCGTCTCGTGAGGGACAACAGCTCGTCACGCAAGGATCTTCTGTGACGACTAAGCGAAAGCCCCGAGACGTGTCACGCAATTCTGTCACGCATAGCCCGATTGTGTCACGCCCACAGGGTGCAGTACTTCGCGCCGTTGTCACGCAGCCCGTCACGGATGGCGTACGTGACACCAACCAAAGAGTAGGGTTGGTATGTCACGTACGAGCCGCCGGTTTGCATCTCTCTCTCGGTGCTCGCGGGCTCCCCTGTCTTCATCGACTGCAGCGCGTCGTGGTTCGCGCGAATGGTGCGCGCGTGCAGGTCTGTCGTTGCTGTCGGCGCTCGATCGCCGTGATTCTTCGCCCTTCCTCCCCTTCGACCCAGCGAGTCTACCCATGTCTGTGATCCTGAGCACCGATCCGACCGAGATCCCGAGTTACCTGCCGACCATCCTCCGCGACTATCAGGCTGAGCGGAATGACCCAACCGTCGGGATTGCGGCGCTCGGCTCGTGCGCGACCAGTTCCGCTCAGTCGCCCGACGGCGTGTTGCTGCTCTACATCGCAGACCCGAACAACCTGGGCGTCGCCAATCAACTGAATGGCGTTTACAACGGCGTCGTGGGCGCCGCGATTCGGGGTCGGGTCGGGTTCAGCTTCACCGGTCTCCGAGCCCTGCGCGGCTGATGTCTGATTTCATCCGAAAAAGCCAACCCAAAAGCCAAGGGCTCCCGGCGCACCTCACGCCGGGGAATCCGGGCAACAGCGGCGGCAAACCGGGTCGGTCTGGCCGTAAACCCGAGTGGCTGAAGCGCTGGTGTGAGAACTTGTTGGCCGACAAAGTGTGCCGACAGCAGGTCAAAGAGATCCTTCGCGACAAGAATCACCCAGCGTTCAAAGCCATGTGGTGCGCCGTCGCCGATCGCGCGTACGGGAAGCCGATTCAGGGCATCGCGGTGGCTAGCGATCAAGTCACGCTCGAGCGGCTACTTGCCGGCACCTGGGCATCGTGACCACTGACCTCGAGATGGCCCGCGCCAGGCTCGTCGAGTGGCGACGCGACCCGGTTCGCATGGTCGTTGATGAATTCCACGCGACGCCGGATGAGTGGCAGGCCGACGCACTCCGGGCGTTTGCGGACCCGTCAATTCGCCGAATCGCGATGAAGGCGTGCAAGGGGCCCGGCAAGACGGCGCTCCTCGCGTGGTGCATCTGGAACTTCTTGAGTTGCTACGGTGACGACGGCTCGCATCCGAAGGGCGCTGCAACGTCGATCACGCAGGACAACATCGACGACAACCTGTGGCCCGAACTCGCGAAGTGGCAGGCGCGATCAGAGTGGTTCAAGACCGCGTTCGAGTGGCAGAAGACTCGTATCGTCGCGCGGGATCATCCCGAGACGTGGTTCTTCTCGAAACGCACCTGGCCACGATCCGGCGATAAACAGCAGCAGGCGAACACGCTCGCCGGCCTCCATGCCGATTTTCTGTTCTTCGTGCTCGACGAGTCGGGCGGGATTCCGGGAACCGTCATGGTTGCCGCGGAAGGCGGACTCTCGACCGGCCGGTGGGGGAAGATCATGCAGGGCGGTAACCCGACGCACCTCGAGGGGCCGCTCTACGACGCATGTACGAAAGAGCGCGGCCTCTGGCACGTCGTCGAGATCACCGGCGACCCTGACGACCCGAAGCGCTCGAGCCGAATCTCAGTCCAGTGGGCACGCGAGCAGATCGAGAAGTACGGCATCGACAACCCGTGGGTGTTGGTCAACGTCTTCGGGCGATTCCCACCGGCCAGCATCAACGCATTGCTTGGCCCGGATGAGGTCTCGGCGGCGATGGCTCGGCACTACAACGCGTCGGAGTATGACTGGTCGCAGAAGCGCCTCGGCATCGACGTGGCGCGGTTCGGCGACGATCGAACGGTGCTGTTCCCTCGTCAGGGGCTCGCGGCATTCAAGCCGGTCGTCATGCGAAACGCTCGGTCGACGGACATCGCCGCTCGCGTTCTCCTCGCGCAATCGAACTGGCAACACGAGATGGAGTTCATTGACGATACCGGGACATGGGGTGCCGGCGTGGTCGACAACCTTATCGCGGCGGGTCGGGCGCCTGTCGGCATCCGGTTTGGCGCGCCAGCGATCGACGCACGGTTTAGGAATCGCCGCGCCGAGATGTGGATTGCGATGTCCAAATGGGTGAAGCGCGCGGGAGCGCTCCCGAACATTCCCGAGATGGTCGGCGAGCTGACGACGCCAACCTACACGTTCGCGTCCGGCAAGTTCGTGCTCGAGGAGAAAGACCAGATCAAGAGTCGGCTCGGTCGCTCGCCAGACTTGGCCGATGCGCTCGCGCTGACGTTCGCACTTCCTGAGATGCCGGGAAAGGCTCGAGGGCTGGCCGGCTCGCTATTGGGCGGCGGCCGAGTGGTGAGCGAGTACGACCCGTTCGCCGAGAGCCGAGGTGTGCAGAGCGAATACGACCCGTACGACGACAGGCGGCGGGCTAACACTTACCGAGAGGGCTAACAACGCATGACTCAGACGACAACGCGCGCTCCCAAGGCCACCGCGACGACCGCGGACATCGAGGCGCAGCTCGAGGCAGAGCAGGCCGCACTCGGCGACGCGGCCAGTGCCGGCGAGGACACGGCACCGATACACGACAGAATCCGCGCGCTCGAGGATCAACAGCGGGAGGCCGTGGCGGTGCGGGAAGCAAGGGCGCGAGTCGAAGCGCTCAAGCAAGAGAAGGACAAACGGGCCGGACAGGCAAAAGCGATTGAGGAGTTCGAGGCGACCGCGCAGGAGGTGCAGGCCCTCGGCGTCAGCCTTCAAAAGGCGATCGAGTCGGCCGGTGTGATCGTGGGCAAGCTAAAGGCGGCTGAGACGACGGTCCGGCGGACACTGATGACCCTGGGCGACAGGGACGCCGCGGCGGATTTTTATCTGGTCCGGCTGGCCGAGGTTGAGTCGGCGTGCGCGGAAGCGGGCGCGACGCCGCGAGATTTCTTCCCGGGAACGAAGAACGTTTCGGCCGTCGTGAATCAGCGGACGGAACAGGCGCTTGCCCTCGTGCGACGGCGGGCCGTATGACGACGAGCGACGAAGAAATCGCGGCCAAGCTCTACGACGCACCCGGGATGTACAAGTCGTCTCTCGCAGACGGCTTCAACCGAGTGCGCGACGCTAGCGGCATGAGTGCAGAGGACGCGGATGGGTGGAGCGCGGCACTCGCCGAGGACTTCGCGAGCGGCGGCATTCCGACAACCGAAGCGCAGCGGCTGCACGCGCAGATCGTGCGTCGGCAGATCAATCCGCCGACCGAGGACGACATCTTCGAGTGGGAGACTGAGACGCGACGCACCATGCGGGAGCGATACGGCGCGAAGGCGGAGGACAATCTTGCCACGGTGCGCGAGTTCATCGCGGAACGGCCGGCCCTGTGGACGCTGCTGGAACGAACGGGTCTCACGATGCATCCCGAGACAGTGCTGGGCCTCGTCGAGCGGGCGAACACTCTGCCGCTCAGAACAGGGCGGAGGCGCAGCCGAAAGTTCACCGTTCGGCGACGGTCGATTCGCGAGCGATAAGGAGAATTCGATGGTCGACAGGTTCTACGGCAAGGCGGAGTAGTCGGTTTCTGTAGTTCCCTCTACACCATCGCCGTGAGGCGAGGGGAGAAACGATAGTGGCCACACCACGAACGACGCTTCCGGGTGTCCAGACTGAGCGAATCATCAACGAAACGCTCCGACGCGTGCGGCTGCAGCCGATACCGGCAAGTATGGTGGTCGCCGAGCCGGGAAGCGTGAGCCCTGGCGTGTCCACGCCGTACCCGCCGCGGGTGATCGCAGGCGACCAGACGTTCACGGTGCCGGATAACGCGCAAGTGCTCTTTGCGCTGACGATCGACGTCGAGGGAATGCTGATCGTCGAAGGCGATCTCTGCATGGTCGACTAGCAGGTATTTCGCAGTTCCACATTTCACTATGGCCGTGAGGCCAAAGGTTGGGTAACGAATGAGCCCGGTCCTCATCAACCCGTTCCTCGGCGGCGGCGGCGGCGGCGGTGGCCCGGCCGCTCCTGCCGACGGGAGTCATCTCCTCGTTTGGCTACGCGGCGATTCCAACATGTATTCGGTTGGCGGAACGACGCTCGCTCGCCGCGAACGGTCGACGGTCTTTCAGTGGAACGACCTCAGTGGCAACGGGAACCACGCCGTTCATAATACCGGACTGTTTGCGCTCGATGGATCGCCAACGCTTGAAACGGCGGGGCTAAATTCGCAAAACGTCGTGCGATTCACCGCAGCCAGTAAGCAAACGCTGACCTTGCCGAACATCTTCGTAGCACTCACCTCCGGCGAAGCGTTCATCGTCGTCAAGAAAGTCGCCGATCCGGCGAACACTCCCGATAACGTGACCGCGTTTTGGGATTTTGGCGCCGACGGCGGTGGGGGCGGACTCAACTCGCACGTTACCTACTCTGACGGGAATATCTACGAGGTATTCGGCTCGACCGCGCGAAAGAGTTGCGGTAATCCTACGCCGAGCTTTGCATCGACCTACAGGGTCTACAGCGTCTATTCCGCGCCTGGCGACTGGCAGAACTTCATCGATGGGTCGTCGTTCTTTTCGACGGGAACGAACACCGTTCAGTTTCCCGGCAACGGCGCCGGGCCTAGCGGCTCGAGTACGCGATGCAACCTTGGATCGGGACATAGTTCGCCGTCCGTCAACTTCTACGCGGATATGCGGGTCGCCGAATTTCTCTTCTACAATCACAAGCTGAGTGGTCCTGATCGCTCAACAGTGACGACGTACCTCGGCGCGCGGTATGGCCTTTTCTAGTGCCGGCCGTGACCGACGTCCAGAACAGACCAACCCGGGGATATTCCCCGATGGCGTGATCGAGGAAATGCGAATCACGTCCGGCGCGACGCGCGGGGCGAGCTGGGCAACGCCGCCCTCACCGCCAGAAACGAACGACGCCCCGCACGATGAACGGTGCGGGGCGGGTGAGGATACTACGGCGCGTCAGGCGAACGTCAGTCTTGCCAGCCAATGAGATCTCGGTCGGGTATCAGGCCTTTGTCGTCCGCGAGGTCGGCGACTTCAGCGAGCATCCGACTGAGGACGCGAAGCGTCTCCGTGCTACGGATGCCGAACAACGCGCCGTCCTCGATGCCGTTGCCCGTGTTGGCGAGGCCCTTGCCGCGGATCGTGATTTCCGGCACTGTGAACTGCCCGGTCGAGTCCTCGTGGACCGTGAGCTCGACCTGCAGGTCGACGCCACACGTCACGAACTCCGAATCCACGGTAACCGTGCGGGTGGTGAACTTCGCCCCGATGTAGTCCTTGGGCTCAATTGCCGGGGTGTGGACTGCTGCCGTAGCCATGACGTGCTCCTTGCTGGGGTGATGAGGTGATGGAAGATGCTTCGGGCGCCGTGTCACGCGGCGCCGTCCGTCCCGGTCGTGCGCTCGAGGTATGCGGCGCGACGCTTCGCCTCAGATTCGGCCCGCGCGTCGAGCATGCGTTGATGCGTCGCCGCGTTGATGTCGCTGGCAAAATATTTTCCGTCAGACGTGTGGAAGCCGGATCGTCCGCGTACCGGCGTCAACGTGACGTACGAGTGCCCGCGAACGGCAACCTCGTGGACGGCGACCGTGAGGCATTCGCCCTCACAGCGGAACGACTGGAATCGGTGCACATGCGAGCCGACTAAACAGACTGCGATTCCGCCGCACGCGTCGCATGGGGTGTGGCCGCTCGCCCTCGTCTCCTGGGCCGTCTGCGTGACGCGTTGCTCAGTCATCTCGCGCTCGGCGTTCTCTTGCCAGCTTGGCATAACCCGCCTCCGGGATTGGCCTCGAGGGTCGGCGCTGGCTATCTTGCGAGCGCGTTCCTTCGGGGACGTGGGCGGGATCGTTCGGCCTCTCTTTGCGGGGAATCAGCCGAGCGGTCCCGTTTCTCTTGCCCCTATTACTAACAGTACTGTTATGCCTTGTCAAGTGTTCGTAATAACACTATTGTTCCTACCGTGATTACTTGGAACGTTGCTGCCCGTGCGCGGGCGAAGGGCTGACGAACGCCTACCAGCTCGCGAAGGGCGCGAACATCACCCAACCGCTCGCCGCGCGCGTGCTGGCCGGCGAGCCCATCGGACGCATTGACGTGGCAACCCTCGAGGCGCTCACGCGTGCATTCGGGCTGAAAACGCCGTGGGCGTTGCTCGACTATCAACCGGAGCGACGGTGATCCCTCATTGGCTTGCCGCGCTGAATCCGGCGAAACTGGTGCGCGGTTCTGATCGATCGGGCTGTGCCTCGACCAAGGCCAGGGCTGTCCGTTACGCCTGAGCTCCCTAGTTCTTCTCTTGGAGGGGAAGGCGTCGCGTAGGCGTCACCCTGGCCGAAGATGTGCCGAAGATGGACAGAGAAGTCTGGCTCCCGTCACTTTACGCTGCTGCTGGCCGAAGGTTGAGACCGAGCGACCGAGAACCGGGTATATAATTACGTCCTATGGCCACCTCTGAAGCCGCCACCGAAGCGAAGCAGGTTTCGGTTGGTTCTCGATGGAATCCCGAGGCGCTTGTTTCACAGGTGCTTGCGGGGGAGGCGTTGCTCACGTATGTCGGGGACCAGGTTTTCCTGACGTTTGGCCAGATACAGGTTCCACCTTCAGAAGCGGGATCGGTGGGCCCGGGCCCCGTGGAGATACAGGCCGTGGCGCGCCTCGTCCTAACAGAAGCTGCGTTTCACAAAATTCTCGCGATGTTGAACCGAATAGCGCCGCGTATTAGCAACCCGAGCGCCAGCACCAAAACAGAGGAGCAGGAGTAGAATGGCGACCGCAGTGTTTGAGCACACGGAAGCGCCGGCGGTTGCCGTCGCCTACGCGACCGCAGCGGTGGCGTCGCCAGTGCGTCAGTGGCTCCAGGTCTCGTCCAACCCCGAAGCAACCCTGCCGTCCTCGGCCGAATTGGCTGCGGAGGACGCGGCGTGGGATGCCGTCGCCACGCGCCATGCCCCGGCGCTCGAGAAATTGTTTCGCGAGCTACACGAGCGCGCCGCTCGCGGAGAGGATAGTCCGCTCGATCTAGATGAGTTCTGATTCACCTACGGGGTTTCGCTCCTGGCAATCGAGTCGAGGGTCTACCCCGAGTTCTGGCGGCGTCTAAAGGCGCTATCGCCCGACATGCAGAAACTCGCGAAACAACGCTATCGCGAGTTCGTCGCGGACCCTGCCGACCCGATTCTGCACTTCAAAAAGATGAAAGGACATGACGGCTATTGGTCCGTGCGCATCGATCACGACTATCGTGCAGTCGGTGTTCGAGCCGAAGATGTCATTTGTTGGTTTTTCATCGGGACGCACGTCGAGTACGATCGCTTGCTGGACGACTAATGGCGGACCGTCCGGTCAACGCGGTCTCGATGGTCGCGCTCACTGCGTCCGCTACGACCTTTCGGGCATCGTCGGCAAGGTGAGCGTATCGCTCCGTCGACCGTGCCGTTTTGTGGCCGAGCAACTTCCCGATCAGAAAGAGCGAATAGCCGTGCCCACCGGCAAACGACGCGACCGAGTGCCGCAGGTCGTGGAGCCGCACGTCGTCTAGCTCGGCGGCGTGCCGAACGGCCGTCCAGAGGCGGTGCACGCTCTCGAGCGGCTCTTTCGGATCCCGACCGGGGAACACGTACGGCGAGCCTTTGACGCGTGCCTGAGCGTCAACCAGCTCGACAGCCGGCGCACCGATCGCGCGCACGCTCTTTCCCGTCTTCGTGTGGCCGAGGGTCGCGATCCCGGTCGAAAGGTTCACGTCGGACCACTTGAGCGTCATGGCTTCCTGTTCACGCCATCCCGTGAACATCAGAAACCGCAACGCAGCGACGGAAACGGGGTTCGCCGGAAGAATCTCGCTCTTGAACATCCCGGCATTGCGAGCGCGCGGCTTCTTGGCGGCCTTTTTCGCCGGTTTCTTCTGATGCTCGGGGGCAGCCGGCAGCCCGACCGTCTCGGCGGTTCGGAGCGCTTTACCGACCCTCGCCATCTCCTCGACCGTCAGGAACCGCTCGCGCGACGTCTCGGCGTAGAGCTCGATCCCGCGGCCGGGGTTGGTGCCAGCGAACAGACCGCGGCGCTCGAGCCAGTAGAAAAACGCCTTGATGAGTGGACGCTCCGCCTCGCCGTGCGGCCTCTTCGCGAGCGAGAGGTGAAGGCGCGCCGCGATCGCGGCGCCTAGCTTCTAGACAGGCAGCCGGCCGATCGCCGGCAACACGTAGAGGCGTCCGAGGCCGTCGTAGCTCTCGATCGTTCGATCAGAAAAGCGAGCGCGGCCAAAGTCGAGGTAGTCTTTGAACAGATTGGCGACCGTCTCGTCCTTCGCCGCGCGTCGTTCGCCGGAGCGCTCGGTCGCAGGATCTTCGCCTTTCGCCACGCGCGCCAGGATTCCCGCGGCGCTCGTTCGCGCGTCGTCCACCGTGAGCGGCCCGTACTGCCCCACAGTGAACCGCCGTTTGACCCGATGAAGGCCAGGGGCGTAGTAGCTCACCACGAAGGACTTCGTGCCGTGTGCGGTCACCAGGACGCCAAAGCCGTGCAGTTCTGAGTCCCACAGCACTTCGTAACCCTGTGCTGGAGCACGGAGAGCGTCTACGTTCCGTTTAGTGATCTTTCCGCGCATGGTGGGGACTCGGCGTAGGGGAAGGGAAGGCCGATGTAACCCAGATGTAACTACGCGAAAGGAATCTAGAGGAACGGGGCGGAAAGCCTAGCGGCTATTTCCCCTCGGGAACGGCAGGAAAGTGGAACGCGCAGGAATCGGCAGGAAATCCGGTGCCTCTCGTTTGCAACCAGGAGGTCACCGGTTCGATCCCGGTACGCTCCATGTGGTCGTTGCATCGCCGATGCGGCGCAACGTGCACGACCCTCCCTAAAAAACGGGCCGGACCTATGAGCGACGCGCGCGAACTTCGCCCCCTCTCGTGGAACCAGGCCTGGCACATACCGACCGCCACCCGGAGCACGGGCGGCCCTCTCAGGGTCACGAACCAGGCGTTCATCGGGACGACGAATTACCTCTGCCCGTCGTGCAAAGTCGTCTTGGTGGAGCAGAGCAATGCGCGCGGCGTCGCGACGATAAAACGGCTGGACTGCTACAAGTGCGGCCAGCCCGCGACCGGCGCCGGGGCCGACGTTCTGACCGAGCCAGACTAGGCCGAATCGGCCGTTCTGTTTGGCGATGAAGACGGGCGCGCCCTGATTTTTGCGCGGCGTCGCCCCGTTTCACGGCCGAGACCGGCAACCGTCTATAGCGGTTATTTGCCGTCACGCGAGCGTCATTCGGGCTGCGTTAACCTCGCTAATTAGCGTTTTAGCAACCCGGCAAAAATTTCCCTGAAGCCATTTCGGGGGTCGGTCATAATACCCAAGTAGAGAGGCGCGTGTCGCGATGTTTGCGAGCGGCCATCCGACGACGGCGATCGGCCATCACGCGATAGCAATCGGCCATCCGACGACGGTGATCGGTCATTCCAAGCCGCCCACCGCTCATTCGACAAAAATCACCGCGCATCCCGGGCCGGCGACCGAACGCCGCGCGCCGTGGACCGAACGTCCATCGGATTTCACAGAACGTCCGGCGGCTTTGACCGAGAATCCAGCGGCGATGAGCGTACATGCGGCGCCGGCATCCGGACATCCGGGAGCGGCAACGTCGCGTCAACTACCTCGCCGCGTGCATCCATCATCCCCAGCGGTCCATCAATCCGCCGTCACACAACGCCAATCGGCGGCCACCCAACATCAATCTGCCGTCACCCAACACCAATCCGCCGTCACCTCACACCAATCGACCGTCACCGTCCACCGTACTTCCATTCGCCCGCACTCGAGGCGCGTGACTTGTCATACGACACTCAGCAACGCGCTTTCGAGACCGTCCACCCTACACCAACAGGAGGTAAACCACCAACTAGAACCCAACCGCCCATGTTGCAGCTCGTGAAGTGAACGTCAACCTCTCGGCACCGAGCTTCAACCCGTTGGACGCCCACCTCTCGCGATGCGCCGCGCGTCTCGAGCTCTCGGAACGGGGCGCCGACCATTTCCAACCATCGACCAAGGTTTCTCAACGCGGCCGCGACTCAACGAAAACCCGAAGCAATCGCGCAGGACCGTAGGTCAACCAACCAGAAGTACTCATTCAACTCATGGAGGAACACTTGAACAGTCTGCAAGAACGCATGTACAACTCCAGCCGCCGCATCCAGGCCTTTCTCGACGCCAACGACGCGGTGCTGGGGACCATCAACAAATCAGGGATGCGCGCCGAGCTCGACGCGGTCGTCGCCGCGCTCGGACAAAGCGGCACGCAACAGGCCTCGGGGCGCGTCAACGCGATCGGCGAGACCGCCAAGCAACGCTCGCTCCGACTCGCCCTCCGGCTCAACCACATGCAGCCGATCGCGTCGGTCGCCAGGGCCAAGCTCCGCACGGTCCCGAACTTCCAAGCGATGACAATGCCGGATCCGAGCATCCGCGTGATCGGATTGCTCGCGCACGCGAACGGCATGGCGGAAGCCGCGGCGCCCTATGCCGAGGTATTCGTCGACGCCGGCTTGCCGCAGGAGTTCCTGACGAGGCTCACCGCCGCGGCGGACGCCGTGAAAGCGTCGATCGACGCCCGAGCGGCGGCGCGTGGGCAGCGCACCGGAGCGACCGGCACGCTCAAGTCGCTCGTCAGCCGAGCGCGGCTCGCGATCAGGGCGCTGAACGACTTCGTCGTCCCGATCCTCTCGGCCGACCTGACCCACACGGGCCTGCTCGCCGAGTGGAAACGGACCCGGCGCGTCGAAGCGCGAGGCGGCCCGAGCGTGGGAGCGGAACAGGCAGCGCGCGCGATCGACACACCGAGCGCGACGCCTCCCGACGCGGCACCCACGCCGGCGGGGGTGCACCAAGCGGCGGCATGAACCGGCGCCCGCCCTGAGTCGAAAGGCGCGAGGCTGGAGCCGTCGGTAGGGAAGGGCTGCGAGTGCGTCAATCGCGATGGCGCACTCCAGCCCCACGCCCACACTTGTGCGCGACCTTCAACGGGCGGGTTGACGCGCTTGCCCGCAGCGGTAGCTCAGAGGGTGAAATGCAGTCCGACGCCGGTAAGCCGCACCTGCTGACGGTAGAACTGGCCGTACGGCGACGGACCGTTGTAGTACTCGGCGAGCAGACTCCAACGCCGACTCTCGACCTCGCCCTCTCGAGGGCGGGCGAACTCGAATCCGGCGCGCACGCTCACGCCGGTGCGTGTGGCGGAGTCGCTCACCAACTTCACGTCCGTAGCCGCGACCAATCGGATTGTGGCGACCGCTCCGACACTCACCGTTCCCCGGGGGCGCAGCTCAGCGCCGCCGTGCCAAAGGAGATCGGGGAGATTGGCGGGATCCCGTCGCACGAACGACTCGCCGCCGCCGTAGATGCGCAGGGCGGACATGTCGATGGAGAGCAACCCCTCGGCCGACTCGAAGGAGAGGTTCTGGCGCTTCGGCGGATTGGGGCGGAGGAGAAGCTCGTCTCCGAGGTGCGAGCTCTGGTGGTACACACGCAATCGGCCCGAGAGCGGGCCGGCTCTGAACGTGAGGGGAAGGGCGATGAGATAGTCGGCGTTGAGCAGGTCGTACGAAGGCGAGCCGAGGTCGAATTGCGCGAACACCGAACCGGCGACGCCCAACTGCAAACCGTTTCCTGCGCGACCGGCGAACGCGCGGAAGAAGGGGAACTGGTCGGCGACGCCGACCGCGGCGATGTCCGTGGCCAAATCGGTCTCATTGCCGCGTTGATAAGCGGCGAAGGACCGCGTTGCCTTGGGGTCCGCAATGAGCGGACAGAAAACGTCCCCGCGCGGCAGCGGGAGGTAGGCGCCGCGATCCGAGGTAGGGCCGGCCACACCGCACCTCGCCGGATACGATTCGGAGGTTTGACCTTGAAGACGTGAGTGAAGTCCCCAGGTCAGCACGACGGCCGCACCGATGGCTCGAGCGATGGACATTTGACTCCTAAGTTTTCTCAGCCCTCGGCAACGACCATGGCCGCCATAACGCAGCTCACGCGCCGGAAAGCAACCGCCATCGGCATCCTATGCCTGGGGTGCGGTGTGCCGCCGATGCTCGGAGCACTCGGCTTGATTCCACTGAGGCTCGCGCCTGACGTGCCGCCTTGGATGGGCGTCGCGGCTGGTTCAATGTTCCTGCTCGCCTCGATGCTGCTTTTCGTCGATGCCGCGGCCGGTGGCGCCAACGCCGACGGCACGCTGCCGGCGAATGCGTCGCCCGCGCTGCGCGTTCTTCAGACCGCGGCCGGAACGGGCATCGTGACGCTGATGGGCGTCAATGGCGACTTGGATCGCGTTCGGCAGGGGACCGCGGCATTTCAGCGACGACAATTTCACTCCCATTCGCCGTCTACGACTCGAAGAACAGCGACCTCACTCGGGCGCGTCGGGTTCGGCATCGCGGCGCTGCTGATTTGGGCGATCGTGATCGCGGGGACGGTAGCCGCGCTCAAGAAACATCTCGCGCGGCTTCGCTCGGCCTGAACGTGCGTCGTTCGCGGTCAGTAGACCGACGTCAGCGTCATGTCGAACACGAGCACCGTGTTCGGCGGAATGTCGTTCCCCGCGCCGCGGGCGCCGTAGCCGAGGTTGGGGGGGACGACCAGCCGGCGCTTCCCGCCGACGCGCATTCCGAGCAGCCCTTCCTCCCAGGCGGCGATGGTCTGCTTGGCGCCCAGGGTGATCGTGATCTCGCCGTCGTCGAACTGCTTGCCGTCGGAGCGCCAGCCGGTGTAGCGCACGACCGCGGTGCGCCCGCGCGACGCAAAGGTCCCGGTGCCCATCGTGAAGTCCTGCACGTAGAGCCCGGAGGCGCGTCTCAGCATCTGGTCGAGGTGCACGTTCAACTCCGGGGCGAATTGAGTGCGCTCGATGTCGCCGGCGATCGGCTGCGGTACCGTGGTGGTGACGGCCGCCGGTCCCGAACCGCCGCCGCCGCACGCCCCGAGCAGCGCGAGGGAGACCGTGACAGTTCGGACCATGGCGTTCACGCGAGGGCTCATAGATTTGACTCGTTCCAGGGGCGTCAACTCACCGCTTCCAATTCTTCGAACAATGACTGCTGTCGAATCTCGCGCCGTTCCCGCCGTCGGCCAAGAAGCGCCCGACTTCACGCTGACCTCGACCACCGGCGACAAAGTGACCCTGTCGGCACTGCGCGGCGCGCCGGTTCTCATCGCGTTCTTCCCGCTCGCCTTCACCAGCACGTGCACCGCGGAATTCTGCGAGATGCGCGACGACCATGACCAGTTTGCGCGACGCGGCATCACCGTTCTCCCGATCAGCGTCGACTCGACGGCGACGCTCAAGGAGTACCGCCACAAGCATGGGTTTCAGGTCCACATGCTGAGCGACTTCCGGCGCGACGTGTCGCGACTCTATGGAGTACTGCTCGAGGACCGCTACTACTCGAACCGCGCGTACTTCCTCCTCGACGCAAGCGGAACGATCCGCTGGGAGCACGTCGAGCACAACCCCAGCGACCGTCGGATGGACGCCGAGTTGCTGGACGAAGTCGACAAGCTAACTGCTGCCAAATAGCAGGTTAGGGTCGATCAGTTAAGACCCAGTCGAGCCGCGGTTCTCGGGCCAGTCGAAGGCCATTCGGGTGAGCATCAGCCGCGCGTTGCGCCGCGCGGCGGCGAGCGTCTAACCTGTGCGTTCGGTCATCTTGTCCCCGCCTCCCGAGACCGCTGCGACGCTGTGTCTTCTTCGTCTCCGTCTTCTCCGACTCCGGGTTCGTCGGCTCCAGGCGTGCGCTCTCATGCGCCGCGCAGTAAGCGCCGACTTTCGATTCCCGTTCCACGAACCCTGACCGCGCTCGCCGAGATCGCGACCGCAATCGCCACCGGCGATTCGGTTGGCGCGGTGGTACCGGGCGTGCTGTCATCGGTCGCAACGCAACTCGACGGCACGCAGGCCACCCTCTGGCTCCGCGGGCTCGACGGCCTTCGGCGCGCCTGGTCAGTCGCGCAGGACCCGACGACCGCCGAGGCGGTCGCCGAACAACTCGCCCTCGGGAGCGAGCAACCGGGCGACGGCTTCGTCGCGGCGCGACTCCTTGCCGGGCGCCAGGAGCTCGGCGCGCTTACCGTGCGCCCCGGGCGCGAGCTCTCCGGCGAGGACGCGATCTTCATTTCGGCCGTCGCCGACTTGCTCGCCCCCGCGTTGCGCGACGCCGAGTATGCGCACCGGCTCGAGTCGGAAGTGGCGGCGCGCACGCGTGAGATCGAGGACCAGCGGCGGTTCACCGAGAAGATCATCGACTCGCTACCCGTCGGCATCTACGTGATCGACCGCTCGTATCGGATCCAAGCCTGGAATCGGAAGCGCGAGATCGGGCTCCAGGGCGTCTCGCGCGAAGAGGCGATCGGACGAACGATTTTCGAGATTCTGCATCGCCAGCCCGCCGAGGTGCTGCGCGGCGAGTTCGAGCGCGTGTTCGAGTCGGGCGAGATGCAGCAGTTCCCCATCGAGTCGAGCGCGTTCGGCGAGCCGCGCGCGTATCGGATCACCAAGATCCCGATGCACCTCGACAACAAGGACGTGTCGCACGTCATCACGATCGGCGAGGACATCACCGATTGGCGCCGCGCCGAGCAGCGCTTCGCGCAGGCCGAGAAGCTCGCGGCGATCGGCACGCTCGCCGCCGGCGTCATGCACGAGATCAACAATCCGCTGGCGACGATCGGCGCGTGCGCCGAGACGCTGTCGCTGGCGATGGACGAGGGCACGGTCGTCGTGCAGCGCGGCGGGGGAGAAACGAAGGAATCGCTCTCGCTCATCCAGCAGGAGGTCCGTCGCTGCAAGGGGATCATCGACGGGCTGCTCGACTTCAGCCGTCCGAAGCCGACGACGAAGACCGTGGTCGACGTGAACGCGGTGATCGACAAGACTCTGCGTCTCGTCAAGCACCATCCCCGCTTCCGGCGCGTGGCGCTGAGCGTCGACGCCGACTCGACGATTCGCCCGGTGCACGCCAACGAGGAGCAGCTCGTCCAGGTCTTTCTGGCGCTTCTTCTCAACGCGCTCGACGCGATGGAAGACAAGGGCGTCATCTCGCTGCGCACGCGCTCCGACGCCAGCGGCGCGACGACCATCGCCGAGGTGATTGACCGAGGTCAGGGCATTCGCGGCGCCGATCGCTCCAAGATCTTCGAGCCGTTCTTTACGACGAAGGGGCCGAGCCGCGGGATGGGTCTGGGACTCTCCATCTGCTACGCGATCGTCACCGAGCACGGCGGCCGCATCGAGGTGGATAGCACGGTCGGCGAGGGCAGCGTCTTCCGCATTCTTCTGCCGGCCGGGGGTGGGGACAAATGACGAGCAGCAGCACGACTCCCGACCGGACGCCGCTCGAGCGCGCGTCGGCCGACACGCAGCCGAGCCGCGGAATTCGCGTGCTCGTCGCGGAAGACGAAGAGAATCTCGCGCAGATCCTCTGCACGTTTCTGCGAAGCCGGGGCCACCAGGTGGCGTGCGTCGGCGACGGCAAGGCGGCGCTTCAAGCGCTGCGCGACGAAGCCTACGATGTCGCGATCGTCGACATCGTGATGCCGGAGGTGGACGGGCTCGAGGTGCTGCGCCAACTGCGCTCCGAACCGGAGCCGCCCGAGGTCATCGTCATCACCGGCAACGGAACCGTGGAAACCGCGATCACGGCGATGAAGCTCGGCGCGTACGACTATCTGGCGAAGCCGTACCGGATGGCCGAGATCGATGTGCTGGTGCGGCGCGCGTGGGAGAAGCACCAGCTGGCGCGGGAGAACCGATACCTCCAGGCCCGACTCTCGCGCGTCGACTCGACCCCCGAAGTCGTGACGCAGTACGCGCCGATGCACGCGGTGCTGGCGTTGCTCGAGCGGGTGGCGACGACGGATTCGCCGGTGCTCATCACCGGCGAGTCGGGAACGGGCAAACGTCTCCTCGCGCGGGCGATTCATCGCCTGTCGGGCCGCACCGGCCCGATCATCGAGGCGGACAGCTCGTTGCTCGCCGAGGGCGTGCTGGACATCGAGCTGTTCGGCCACGAGCGCGGCGCGTTCAGCGGCGCCGTGACCCGGAAGGCGGGGCTCATCGAACTGGCCGCCGGCGGAACGCTGTTCATCGGCGACATCGGGATGCTCAGCACCAAGCTCCAGTCGAAGCTCGCGCGAACCTTGGAGCACGGGAGCTTCTTCCGGGTCGGTGGAACGCAGAAGGTCGAGGTGTCGGCGCGCCTCGTGACGTCGAGCAACCATGACCTCGAGCAGGCCGTGCACGACGGACGTTTCCGCGACGACTTGCTCTGCCGCGTGAACGCGGTGACCGTGTCGCTGCCGCCGCTGAGCGAGCGGTCGGTGGACATCCCGCTTCTCGCCCAACACTTCCTCACGCAGCTCGCCGGCTCCTCGGCGCCGACGCTGACGGCTGACGCGATCGCGCTGATGCAAGCGTATCCGTGGCCGGGCAACGTGCGCGAGCTGCGCAACGCCATCGAGCGCGTCGTCCTGCTGTCGAATGCCGAGCAGACCGAGATTCGCGCGCAGGACCTCCCGCTTTCGCCACAAACATCCGGGCCGCGGGCGTCGGTGGGGTCGCAGGTCACGCTGGCCGAGCTCGAGCGGCAGCACATCGAGGCGGTGCTGTCGCAGTCGAACTGGCACCAGGGGCGTGCAGCGAAGACGCTCGGAATCTCGTCGAAGACGTTGTACAGGAAGATCAGGGAGTACGGGTTGGCGAGGCCCAAGAAGAGCTGACGTCGCGGGGCGCGCGCAGTTCGCCTTCCGGCCGGTCCTCGGAGTAGGTTTTCCCGATGCGAATCCTCGTCATCGAGGACGATCCGACCGTCGGGCAATACGTGAAGCGTGGGCTCGAGGAGCAGCGCTGGTCCGTCGATCTCGTCGCTGACGGCGAGGAAGGGGAGCGGCGTGCGGGCTCGGAGGCCTACGACCTCATCGTCCTCGACATGCGTCTGCCGGGAAAGTCCGGTCTCGAGCTGCTGCACACGCTGCGGGCGCGCGGCTTCGAGCGGCCGGTGCTCGTGCTCACGGCGCAAGACGCGGTGGATGCGAAAGTCACCGCGCTCAGGGCCGGCGCCGACGACTACGTCACGAAGCCCTTCGCGTTCGAGGAATTGCTGGCGCGCGTCGAGGCGATCGCGCGGCGGCCGCGGGCGCTGGCGTCGCCGACGCTCGTCGTCGGCGACCTGGTGCTCGACCAGGCGACGCGCGAGGTGCGCCGCGCCGGCGACCTGATCGAGCTGACGCCCAAGGAATTCACCGTTCTCGAATACCTCATGCGCCACGCCGGACGCGTCATGAGCCGGACGCTGATCACCGAGTACGCCTGGGGCTACCACTTCGACCCCGGCACGAACATCGTCGACGTCGTGATCAACCACCTTCGCAAGAAGGTCGACGCCAAGCACGGCAATCGGCTCATCACCACCGTGCGCGGCGTCGGCTACATGATCAAGGACGAGAAGGCGGACGCGCGGCGTGACGAGAAACGCGAAGAAAAGCGCGAAGAGAAGCGCGAAGAGAAGCGCGAAGAGAAACGCGAGACCACGGGGCGCGCGTCGCACATGCGAACGCCTTCGACCGGAGGCAGGGATACGAAGGACCGCTGAGCCATGATGTCGACACGGGCAAGGCTCACCGTCTCGTACGCCGTGCTCCTGCTGGCGACGATGATCACGTTCGTCGTCGCACTGCTCGTCGGCCAATCGAAGACCGCGACGCAGGCGGCGATTGCGGCGAACGCGTTTCGCGTCGCCGACAGCGTCGTGCTGACGCTCCAGAGCGGGCAGCGGCTGCACCCCAAGCTCACCTCCATCGACAGCAGCAACAAGACGTCGCCGCAGACGAAGGGCACCAAGGAGCTCGGCGACCTCCTCGACCCGCTGCCGGGCTATTTCATGGTGCTCGACCCGGCGGGCAAGCAGCTGTACACGTCGACGCTCATGCGCCTCCTCTCGGGAGACGACCAGACGCAGTTCCTCCGCGCGGCGCTTCAGCTCACGGATGAGAGCGTGTTTTTTATCGTGAGCGTGCGCAGCGACTCGTTGCGCCTCCTCGCCGTGCAGCGCGTCGCCACGGCCGCCGGGCCGAACTTCTCCAAGGTCATCGCCGCGAGTCAGGTCACGGGCACCGACGTCCCCACGCAGCTCCTCGTCGGCACGATGATCATGCTCGCGCCGATCATCTTCCTCGTGTCGATGGGGGTCGCCTACCTCGTCGTGGGGCGATCGTTCAAGCCGGTGGACGAGCTGATCAATGAGGTCGAGGCCATCACCGACGGGCGGAGCCTCCACCGGCGGCTCCCTGCCGATACGAGCAACGACGAGCTCTCGCGACTGAGCCTCACGGTCAACGCGATGCTGTCGCGTCTCGAGACGTCGTTCGGCGCGCTCCGTCGCTTTACCGCCGACGCGAGCCACGAGCTGAAGACGCCGCTCACGGTGCTCCGCGCCGACGTCGAGCGCGCGATGCATCCCGGCACGAATCGCGGCGACCGCATGGTGGCACTCGAGGAGGCGCTGCAGGAAACGGCGCGCATGTCCGACCTGGTGAACAGCCTCCTCACGTTGGCGCGCGCCGACGAGGGTCGCTTCGACATCCACCGCACGCCGATCGAGATGGAGCCGTTGATTCGGGAGATTTACGAAACGGCGGTCATCCTCGGAGAGGACGCCGGGCTCACGCTCAAGCTGTCCGCGGCGGATGGCGGCATCGTGATGGGGGATCGGACGAGGCTCCGCCAGCTGTTCCTCAACGTCGTCACGAACGCGATCAAGTACACGCCGCGCGGCGGACACGTGGAGCTATCGGCGACGCGTCGAGGTGAAGACGAGATCGCCATCGCCATCCGCGACACGGGGATCGGCATCGCGGCGAACGATCTGCCGCACGTTTTCGATCGCTTCTGGCGCGCCGACCGTGCGCGCTCGCGCCAATCGGAGCGCGGCGGATTCGGTCTTGGATTGGCGATCGCGCAGTGGATCGTGCAGGCGCACGAGGGTACCATCACGGTGCAGTCCCGCCTTGGCCGCGGCTCGATTTTCACGATCGTTCTGCCCATCGTCGTGCAGGCCGCGCCGAGCGCGCCGGAGGCAACTCCGGGGGAGCCGGAGCCGGTGGTGGAGCCGGCCGAGGGATGAATCGGCGGCTCGCGCTCGCGACCGACACGAAATTTGCTACATGGCTTCACCAACTCTTAATCTTGGCAGCATTCCGCCCTAACGGTGCGGGCGTAGGTTAAGCCACCGAAACGTCCCGCGCGTTACCTGTTACCCAATCAGGCCAACGAGACATGTTCGACAATCTCATCGAGTCGCAGGCAGCGAAACAAAGGCGCGCCGGTGGGTTCCTGTGGAGCTTCGTCATCCACTCGGTGGTCATTTCGGCCGCGGTCTACGCGACGTACAGCGTGGGCAACGCGCTCGAAAAGCCGAAAGCCGAGAAGGTCGAGTTCGTCACAGTGAAGAAAGACGAACCCCCGCCGCCAAAAGAAGTAGTGAAGCCGCCGCCGGAAGTCATCATGAAGGCTCCGCCGCCGAAAGGCTTCCAGGTGTTGACCGCCCCGATCAAGATCCCCGACGTGTTGCCGCAGATCGACATGTCCAAGAGTGTCACGGACGAAAAGGACTTCACGGGCAAGGGCGTCGCCGGCGGTTTCGCCAAGGGCGTCGTCGGCGGAACGCCGACGCCGGTCAACGACAACCAGACGTACTTCGAGTTTCAGGTCGAGAAGCAGGTCACGCCGTACCCGAACAACACGGCGCCGCACTATCCCGACATGCTCCGCTCGGCCAACGTCGAAGGCGAAGTGCTGGCCCAGTTCGTGGTCGACACGACGGGCCGCGCCGACATGAGCCAGTTCCACATCCTCAAGTCGACGCACGACCTGTTCACGAACGCGGTCAAGTCCGCGCTCCCGAACATGAAGTTCTATCCCGCGGAAGTCGGCGGGAAGAAAGTCCGACAGCTCGTGCAGATGCCGTTCCAGTTCAACCTGACCAAGTAGATCACCACCACTTCACTGAGTCGGAGACTCGAAGATTATGGATTTCTCATTGCTCGGCCTATGGCACCAGATGGGCAATTTTGCCAAGGGCATTTGCGTCGTGATGGCGGTGATGTCGATCTACTCGCTGACGGTCATGGTCTCGAAGTGGTGGAACCTCCGAAAGGCCCAGAAGGAAACGATCAAGTTCGCGCCGGAGTTCTCGCAGTTCCTGGAAGAGGACAACCTCACCGAAGCGATCCGCCTCGCGGAGAGCTACAAGAAGTCGCACGTCGCCATCGTCCTCGGCGGCGCGCTCGGTGAAGTGAAGCCCCTCATCGCCGACGGTTCGGTCACCGTCGCCGACATCAACTCGGCGGAGCGCGCGGTCGAGCGCAATATGCTCCTCGAGATCACGAACCTGAAGCGCGGCCTCGCGGTGCTCGCCACCGTCGGCGCGACGGCGCCGTTCGTCGGACTGCTCGGCACCACGATGGGCGTCGTGAACTCGTTCACCGGAATGGCCGCGTCGGGTTCCGGCGGTCTCGCGGCGATCGGCGGTGGTATCGCCGAGGCGCTGATCACGACGGCGTTCGGTCTGCTCGTCGCCATCCCGGCAGTGTGGGCGTACAACTACTTCACGACGAAGATCGACAACCTCACGGCTGAGATGACGTACGTGTCGAAGGAAATGATCGACTATCTCATCAAGGGCGTGTCGGGCGAGTTTGGCCGGTCGCGCTTCACCCGTGAGTTCAACGCCGCCTCGAGCGGCGGCCCGATCTCGCAGTAAGTCCACCACGTCGCGGAGGGATTTCGAATGGCAATGTCGACGGGTGGAGGAGGGACCAGCGTTCAGTCCACGCCGAACGTGACGCCGATGGTGGACGTCATGCTCGTGCTGCTGATCATCTTCATGGTGGTCACGCCGGCACTGTTGGCGGGATTCCAGGCTGACCCACCGCAGGCCCAGAACATCAAGGACCATCCGGAAGACGACCAGACCGATCAGGTGCTGGGGATCGACAAGGATGGCAACTACTACCTCAACAAGAAGCAGATCAGGAAGGAAGACGTCGCCGCGGCGCTCAAGCACATTTATGTCGACACACCGCGCGACGACAAGATCATGTATCTCAAGGCGGACAAGAATCTGGACTACGCCAAGGTGCTCGATGCGCTCGACATCGCCATGCACAACGGCGTGACGGTTGCGGGCCTGATCGGTGACCAGAAGCCGGGCACCGTGTCCACGATCGCGGGCGATCAGCGGAATCCAACGCCGGCCCCGGGCGCTCCACCGGGAGGAGCCAAGTAATGTCGATGACCCCAGGTGGCGGCGGCGGCGGCTCGACCGGCGGTGCCCTGTCCAACGAGCCGAACGTCACGCCGATGATCGACGTGCTGCTCGTGCTGTTGATCATCTTCATGGCGGTGTTGCCGTCCATGAGAAAGGCGATCGACATCCAGCTGCCCGATCCGAATCCGACCGTGCAGCCGGCGAACCAGAAGAACGATCAGATCGTGCTCGAGGTGAGCCCGGGCGGGAAGTACGCGATCAACACGAAGCAGGTCTCGCGTTCGGAACTTCCTGGTGAACTGAAGGGCATCTACGATCCGCGCCCCGAGAAGATCATCTTCGTGAAGGGCGTGCCGGGCGTGAAGTACGCCGACATCATCGACGCGATGGACGTCGCGCGCGGTGCTGGCGTGAAGGTCATTGGCGTTCCGCCGAAGGACACGCCGGGCGCCAATGGCGCGCCGGCCCCGGCGGCGAAGTAACGCACGCAGAGAAGGGGACCAAAGTCGCGGGCGGGGCCATCCGGCTCCGCCCGCGTCTCTTTTCAGGGGTGGCACGAACCCTTCCAGGGTCATTAGTCGTATAACTGGGCTAAGGACGCCACGCCCTGGCGGAGACGCTGTGCTGATCGCTACTCGTACGAAGCCCGTTGTTCAGGCGACTGAGATGACTTCCGACCGCGAACGCCGCCGCTTGCCGGCGACGCGACTCCCGGTCGCGCGCGACGATCGGCGCGGCTGGAGCGTCCTGTCGGCGGCGCTGCATGCGCTCATCATTTTCCTGCTCGTCGGCGACTTCGCTCTTCACACCGCCGACGTGAAGGAGATGCCGCAGGGTGCCGGCGGACCGGGGCCTGCGGGCGGCGGAGGCGGCGGACATCGCGGCACCGGCGACCATGCACGAGTCACCTACGTTCGAATGGCCGCGGCCACTCAGCAGCCCGTCGTGAAGGCCGTCGTTCCGCCAGTCGTTCCCCCGGTCGTACCGCCGCCGCCCAAGCCGGAGCCCAAGCCCGTCGTACAGCAGGTCGCGATGAAGCTGCCTGAAATCACGCAGCCGACTCCGGCCGAGCTCAAGATCGAGGGGCCGAAGGCGCCCGATTCGACGGCGGCGCAATCAGGCACCGGTGGCGGAACGGGAAGGGATGGATCGGCCGGGAATGGTCCGGGCACCGGCGGCGGAAACGGGTCAGGCACAGGTACGGGTCGCGGATCGGGCAACGGTCCGGGCACCGGCGGCGGCCTGCAAGCCAACTATCCCCCGTCGCCGACGGAGCTCTTCATTCCGCCGCTGCCGATGCCGGACCGGGTCCGCGGTTTCCATCTCGTGGCCGAGTACGACGTCGACTCCACGGGAAAAGTGATCGACTTCAAGTTCACGCCGACGCGTGACGGCGGGTACAACCGCCGACTCGACGAGGTCTTGCGGTCGTTCAAGTTCCGTCCGGGGACGAAGCCCGACGGTACGCCGATTCGCATGAAGGCGCAGATCATCTACGACTTCTGAGCGCCGCGGTGTGCGCCGGATCATTGACCGGCGCCTGATGCGAGGCACGTCCTAGCCAACCGGAACCGCCTGGTCTATCATTAGGCGATCTAGCTGAAGTGCAGGGCCCATGATGAGTTACATGGGCTTTTTTTCTGCCCGGCCCGCAGCCGCGAGGGTCTTCGCTCGTGAAGGCTTTCGGACTCCCACTCGCCATTCCTGACTAATGAACCTGACGGTCAACGCGCTATTGCAGCAGGCCGCCGGCGGTGAAGCCAATCTCGTCATTCCGAACCTGAATTCGGTGACGTTTCTTGGCGTTCCCGGCGGCACGCTCCTCATCGGTGGGCTGGTGGTCTGCGCCCTCGGACTCCTGTTCGGTCTCGCCATCTACACGCGGCTCAAGAACATGGCCGTGCACGAGTCGATGCGAGCGGTCTCCGAGCTGATCTACGAGACGTGCAAGACGTACCTGATCACGCAAGGCAAGTTCATCCTGATCCTCGAGTTCTTCATCGGGATCGTCATCGCGCTGTACTTCGGCGTGCTCCAGCATTTCTCGCTGGAAAAAGTCGTCGTCATCCTCGCGTTCAGCCTCATCGGGATCGCCGGCAGCTACGGCGTCGCCTGGTTCGGCATCCGGGTGAACACGTTCGCGAACTCGCGGACCTCGTTCGCGGCCCTGCGCGGCAAGCCGTATCCCTGCTACGCGATTCCGCTCTCGGCCGGCATGAGCATCGGCATGCTGTTGATCTCGGTCGAGCTGGTGCTGATGCTGACGATCCTGCTGTTCGTTCCAGGCGAGTACGCCGGTTCCTGCTTCATCGGCTTCGCGATCGGTGAATCGCTCGGCGCGGCGGCGCTTCGAATCGCCGGCGGCATCTTCACGAAGATCGCCGACATCGGCGCCGATCTCATGAAGATCGTGTTCAACGTGAAGGAAGACGACGCGCGCAACCCCGGCGTGATCGCCGACTGCACGGGCGACAACGCCGGCGACTCCGTCGGCCCCAGCGCCGACGGCTTCGAGACGTACGGCGTCACCGGCGTCGCGCTCATCTCGTTCATCGTGCTCGCCGTGAAGGACGACCACGTGAAGGTCCAGCTGCTCGTCTGGATCTTCGTGATGCGCATCATGATGGTGGTGACGAGCGGACTCTCGTACCTGCTCAACGCGGCGATCGCCAAGGCGCGCTATGCGTCCGTCGACAAGATGAACTTCGAGGCTCCGCTCACGTTCCTCGTGTGGTTGACGTCGATCCTGTCCGTTGGGGCGACGTTCATCGTGTCGAAGCTCATCATTCCGGATCTTGGCGACGGCACGCTGTGGTGGAAGCTCTCGGCGGTCATCACGTGCGGCACGCTGGCCGGCGCGATCATTCCAGAGTTCGTGAAGGTCTTCACGTCGGTTGACTCGCGGCACACGAAGGAAGTCGTCATCTCGTCGCGCGAGGGCGGGCCGTCGCTCAACATCCTGTCCGGCCTCGTGGCGGGCAACTTCAGCGCGTATTGGCTGGGCATCACGATCATGGCGCTGATGACGATCGCCTACTGGGTCAGCCTGTCATTCCCGCAAGGGGCCGGTGCGCTGATGGTCGCCCCGGCCGTGTTCGCATTCGGTCTCGTGGCGTTCGGATTCCTGGGCATGGGCCCGGTCACGATCGCCGTCGACTCGTACGGTCCGGTGACGGACAACGCGCAGTCGGTGTACGAGCTGTCGCAGATCGAGACGATCCCGGGCGCCGCCGCCCAGATCCAGCAGCAGTACGGCTTCCCGGTGAACTTCGAGCGCGCCAAGCACTTCCTCGAGGAGAACGACGGCGCCGGGAACACGTTCAAGGCGACGGCCAAGCCGGTGCTCATCGGCACGGCGGTCGTCGGCGCGACGACGATGATCTTCTCGATCATCGTCGCGCTCACGAACGGCCTCACGACGAACATCGACAAGCTGTCGCTGCTGCACCCGCCGTTCCTACTCGGATTGATCACCGGCGGCGCGATCATCTACTGGTTCACCGGCGCGTCCATCCAGGCGGTGACGACGGGCGCCTACCGCGCGGTCGAGTTCATCAAGGCGAACATGAACCTCGAGAGCACGGCGGCGGCCTCCGTCTCCGACTCCAAGAAGGTCGTCGAGATCTGCACGAAGTACGCGCAGGCCGGCATGTTCAACATCTTCCTGACGGTCTTTTTCGCCACGCTCGCCTTCGCGTTCTACGAGCCGTTTTTCTTCATCGGCTATCTGATTTCGATCGCGCTGTTCGGATTGTATCAGGCGATCTTCATGGCCAACGCCGGCGGCGCGTGGGACAACGCGAAGAAGATCGTCGAAGTCGAGTTGAAGCAGAAAGGCACGCCGCTCCACGCGGCGACGGTCGTCGGCGACACCGTCGGCGATCCGTTCAAGGACACGTCTTCGGTGGCGCTCAACCCGATCATCAAGTTCACGACGCTGTTCGGCCTGCTCGCCGTGGAGTTGGCCGTGTCGCTCACCGAGCAGCGCGGACCGGCGTTGAGCCACATGCTCGCGGCCGTGTTCTTCGTGGTCTCGATGGCGTTCGTGTACCGCTCGTTCTACGGGATGCGCATCGAGAGCGGCACGCCGGTGGCGCGCTAGCCGAGACCGGACATGCCGAATCTCTTCTCGCGAAAGCCGATAGCAGAGCTGATCAGCGAGGGAGAAAACCCCAACGCGCTCAAGCGCGCGTTGGGCTCCGGCGATCTGATCATGTTGGCGATCGGTGCCGTCATCGGCGCCGGAATCTTTGGTTCGATCGGGTCGGCGGCGGCCGGACAGATCGGCCCGAACGGCGAGATCATTCGCGTAGGAGCAGGGCCGGCGCTCGTTCTGTCGTTCCTGCTCCTCGGCGCGTGCTGCGGGTTGGCAGGTTTGTGCTATGCCGAGCTGGCGGCGATGATCCCGCAGGCCGGCAGCGCGTACGCGTATTCGTACGCGACGCTCGGCGAGCTGGTGGCGTGGATCATCGGGTGGGACTTGATCCTCGAGTACGCGGTGGGGAACGTGGCCGTCGCGATCTCGTGGGGCGACTACTTCAAGTCGCTCGTCGGCGATTGGGTTCACATTCCTGATTGGCTGACGACGGGCTACAGGACGGCGCTGCTGAGCTCCGACCCCAAGGTGCACGGGCTGCTCACCAGCGCGCCGCACATCGGAAACATCCCGATCCTGATCAACGTGCCGGCGTTCTCGATCGTCATGCTGATCACGTGGCTGTTGTTGCTCGGCGTTCGCGAGAGCGCTCGTGCGAACAACATCATGGTCGCCGTGAAGCTGATCGTGCTGACGCTGTTCATCGTGATGGGGCTCGGCCACATCAACCGGGCGAACTACCACCCGTTCGCGCCGAACGGATTCCGCGGGATCCACCAGGGCGCGGCGATCGTGTTCTTCGCCTACATCGGGTTCGACGC
The DNA here is from genome assembly GCA_963757185.1 of uncultured Gemmatimonadaceae bacterium. Classification (GTDB taxonomy): domain Bacteria; phylum Gemmatimonadota; class Gemmatimonadetes; order Gemmatimonadales; family Gemmatimonadaceae; genus JAQBQB01. The sequence continues at coordinate 181,650 of CAVWQI010000005.1, read as the reverse complement.
GATCTCGACCGCGGCCGAAGAGACGAAGAACCCGCAACGGAATTTGCCGATCGGCATTCTTGGCGGACTGGCCATCTGCACGGTCATCTACATCATCATCGGCGCCGTTCTCACGGGCATGGTGCCGTCGAAAGACCTGGGCGCGGCCGCCGATCCGTTGGCATACGCGCTCAAGGCGACGGGCATGACCAGCATCGCCAAGATCGTCTCGCTCGGCGCCATTTTCTCGATGGCCGCGGTGCTGTTGGTATTCCAGTACGGCCAGCCGCGCATCTTCTTCGCCATGGCGCGCGACGGGCTACTCCCGCGCTGGGCCGCCAAGTTGAGCGGCAAATCGCACGTGCCGTACATGACGACGATCGTGACGGGTGTCTTCGTCGCTCTGTGGTCGCTCATCGGCGACGCCGGTGAGACGTACGATCTCACCAACATCGGGACGCTGTTCGCGTTCGCGCTGGTGAGCATCGGGGTAATCGTGCTCCGCTACACCGATCCGGACCGCCCGAGGCCGTTCCGCGTGCCCTTCGTGCACTTCGTTGGCCTCGTCGGCGCGGCGCTTTGCGTATTCGTAATGCGCGGGTTGCCGAGCCTGGCGTGGGTCCGATTCGGTTGGTGGCTCGTGATCGGGCTCGTGCTGTATTTCGCGTACGGGTACACGCATTCCACGCTGCGCCGCGGGACGGGACCGATCGTGCCGGCGAGGCGCGCCTAGGAGCCTAGCGACAAAGGGGGGCCATGATGCACGACTCCACCGCATACGCACCGCCGCCGAAAAGCACTGCGCCGAAGTCCTTCCTGCGACGCATCTCGCTGTCGCAGTGGATCATCGTCTCGATGGTCGTCGGGATTCTGGTCGGATGGCTGTTCCCCGACTCCGCGCGCGACGTCCATCATGGGTGGGCCGCGTCCGACCTGAACGTTCTGTCGTCGGTCTTCCTGCGGATGATCAAGTCGTTGATCGTCCCGCTGCTGTTCGCGACGCTCGTCGTCGGCATCGCCGGGCACGGCGACGACATGAAGCGCGTGGGCCGGTTGGCGCTGCGCTCGATCGTCTACTTCGAGCTCGTGACGACGCTCGCGCTGGCCGTCGGCCTCATCGCCGTCAACGTGATCAAGCCGGGGAAAGGGGTGGACCTGGGCGCCGTGTCGGCCAAAGAAGGCGCCGAGCTCGCCGCGACGCACACGACGCTCACCGGGGTGATCGAGCACACGGTCCCGCAGAGCTTCTTCGAGGCGGCGAGCACGAATCAGGTGCTCCAGATCGTGTTCTTCGCGATCATCTTCGCCGTCGCGCTGTCGCAAGTGCAGGGGCCGGGCAAATCGTTCATGCTCAGCGCCTGCGAGAGCCTGTCGGAAGTGATGTTCAAGTTCGTCGGCATCGTCATGGTGTACGCACCGATTGGTATCGGCGCCGCCATCGCGGTCACCGTGTCGAAGAGCGGGCTCGGCGTTCTCCGGAACCTCGGAATTCTCGTCGCGACGCTCTACGGGTCGCTCATCGTGTTCGCGCTGTTCGTGCTGCTGCCTATCGCGCTCATCTTCCGCGTCCCGCTCGGACGGTTCGTGCGGGCGGTTCGCGAGCCGTGGCTCATCGCGTTCACGACGGCGTCGTCGGAGGCCGCGTTCCCGCTGGCCATGGAGCGGATGGAGCAACTGGGAGTGCCGCGGCGCATCGTGGCGTTCGTGCTGCCGACGGGCTACTCGTTCAACTTGGACGGCAGCACGCTGTATCTGTCTCTCGCGTCGGTGTTCGCGGCGCAGGCGGCGGGGATCGACATGCCGATCTCCGCGCAGCTGGTCATGATGCTGACGCTGATGCTCACCAGCAAAGGCGTGGCGGCGGTGCCGAGGGCCGCGCTCGTGATATTGTCGGGAGCGCTGTCGCAATTCGGCTTGCCCCTTCAGGCCGTGGCCGTCATCCTTGGAGTCGACGCCCTGATGGACATGGCGCGCACGTCGCTCAACGTCATCGGGAATTGCCTGGCGACGGTCGTCATGGCACGTTGGGAAGGTGATTTCGACCGGCCGGTGTCGTCGACGCCGGCGGCGGATGCGTTGGCGGGCGAGCCGCTTAGGGTCCCGCCGGTCAGCGCGGTGTAGAGGGGTTTGGTCACCGGTCTCAGGTCTCCGGTCTCCGGGTTTTCCCGAAACCAGAGACCAGAGACCGGTGGTCTGATAGGCAGACAATCAAGCGAGGAGTCTCCGATGGCCATCTCCTTCAAGGTCAACGGCAAGCCGACTTCGGTCGACGTCCCGGACGACATGCCCCTGTTGTGGGTGCTTCGGGACGTACTCGACCTCAAGGGCACGAAGTTCGGCTGCGGCGTCGCCCAGTGCGGCGCTTGCACGGTGCAGGTGAACGGTACGCCGATCCGTTCGTGCCAGCGGCGCGCGTCGACGGTGGCGGGTACCGAAGTCACGACGGTCGAAGGGTTGTCGCCGGACGGATCTCATCCGCTGCAGCGCGCGTGGGAAGAGCTGGACGTCCCGCAATGCGGCTACTGTCAGGCCGGCCAGCTCATGTCGGCGTCCGCGCTCCTCGCGAGCAAGCCGAATCCGACCGACGCGGACATCGATGCCGCGATGAACGGCAACATCTGTCGGTGCGCGACCTATCTCCGCATTCGCCAGGCGATTCACCGTGCAGCGCAGATGCCGGCGGCGGTCGGCTCGCGCTCGAGCGGCAATCCGTGAGCCGGGAGAAGACGCCAATGACCACGACGCTCAATTCGACAGTCGACCGGCGCTCGTTCCTGCGTGTCACCGCGCTCGCCGGCGGCGGCATTCTGCTAGGCGCCTACGTCAAGCTCGGCGAAACGGCCGAAGCGTTCGCGCTCACACCGACAGCGGCCGAGACGGCGCTCGGGAACTTCATCCGCATCACGCCGGACGGCATCGTCACGATCATCGCCAAGAACCCGGAGATCGGTCAGGGCGTGAAGACGATGCTGCCGATGATCATCGCGGACGAACTCGACGTGGCGTGGAAGGATGTGCGCATCGAACAGGCGCCGCTCGATACGACCAAATTCCAGGCGCAGAGCGCCGGCGGCAGCACGGCGACGCCGACCAACTGGATGCCGATGCGCCAGGTCGGCGCGGCGGGTCGCGCGATGTTGGTCGCCGCCGCGGCGCAGACGCTCAACGTGCCGGAGTCCGAGCTCGAGACGTCCGAAGGCGTGGTGCTGCACCGCAAGAGCGGCCGCAAGGCGACGTACGGTGAGCTCGCCTCGAAGGCGGCGACGCTGCCGGCGCCCGATCTCGCGACGGTGAAGCTGAAAGACCCGAAGGATTTCAAGATCATCGGCACGCGTGTGACCGGCGTCGACGTGCGGAACATCGTGACCGGGAAGCCGATGTTCGGCATCGACATCACGATGCCAGGATTGCTCTACGCGAGCTACGTGAAGTGCCCCGTGTTCGCCGGCAAGGCGACAGGCGCGAATCTCGACGAGATGAAGGCGCAGCCGGGCGTGAAGCACGCGTTCGTCGTCGATCAGGGCGAGCAGGGCGGATTGATGGGACTTCTCTCCGGTGTCGCGTTAGTCGGCGACAACTGGTGGCTCATCCAGCAGGCGCGAAAGAAGCTCGTCGTTCAATGGGACGAGGGGCCGACGGCGTCGCAGAGCAGCGAGAGCTTCGCCTCGCAGGCGCAGGCCCTCTCGAAGCAGCCGGCGCAGCAGAATTTGCGAAAGGACGGCGACTTCGACGGCGCGATGAAGAGCGCGGCGAAGACGGTCGAGGCGGGGTACTTCTATCCGTTCATCTCGCACGCGCCCCTCGAGCCTCAGAACACCACGGCGCTGTTCAAGGACGGGAAGCTCGAGCTCTGGTCGCCCACGCAGCAACCGCAGGGCGGCCGCGGACTCGTGGCGCAGACGCTCGGCATCAAGCAGGACGACATCACGATCCACATCACGCGGTCCGGCGGCGGCTTCGGGCGACGGCTCGCCAACGACTACATGGTCGAAGCGGCGGCGATCGCCAAGCAGCTCCCGAACGTTCCGGTGAAGCTCCTGTGGTCGCGCGAGGACGACATCCAGCACGATCCATATCGGCCGGCCGGCTTCCACTTTTTCAGCGGCGGCGTCGACGCGAACGGCGCGCTCACCGCGTGGCGCGACCACTTCGTGTCGTTCGGCGAGAACGGCCGTACGGCGTCGAGCGCGAATCTTGGCGCGGCCGAATTCCCCGCGCGATTCATCCCCAATTTCGTCATCGACCAGTCGCTGATGCCGCTCGGTGTGCCGACTGGCGCGCTGCGCGCCCCGGGGAGCAATGGCATCGCGTTCGCGGTACAGTCGTTCATCGATGAGTTGGCGCACGCGGCGGGGAAGGATCCGCTGCAATTCCGTCTGGATCTGCTGGCGAACGAGCAGCCGGCCCCGCCGCCGCCACCTCCACCCGCCGGCGGCGGACGAGGTGGATTCCAGGCGCCGGCCTTCGACGGAAAGCGAATGCGCGGCGTCGTCGAGGCTGTGCGCGACCGTTCAGGCTGGGCCAACCGCGCGTCGCTGCCCAAAGGAACGGCGATGGGCACCGCGTTCCACTTCTCTCATCGCGGCTACTTCGCCGAGGTCGTCCAGGCGACCGTGGCGAAGGACGGAACGGTCAAGGTCGACAAGGTCTGGGTCGTCGGCGACATCGGCAGCCAGATCATCAACCCGAGCAACGCCGAGAATCAGGCGCAGGGCGCGGTGATGGACGGCATCGCCGAGGCGCTCGCTCAGGAGATCACGATCGACAAGGGCCGCACGACGCAGACGAACTTCAACAACTTCCCGCTGCTGCGCATGCGTCAGGCGCCGCCGATCGACGTTTGGTTCAAGGTCACCGAGTTCGCGCCGACCGGGTTGGGCGAGCCGGCGTTGCCGCCGGTCGTGCCGGCACTATGCAACGCGATATTCGAAATCACTGGGAAGCGCGTGAGATCGTTGCCGCTGTCGAAGATCGATTTGAAATGGAGTTGAGGACGTTCGGTTGGCTTCGGCGCTTACGAGTATCGCGGATTCGGAGGCGAGCCCTGCTTCGAGCATGAGCTCGAGCAAGAGCGTTGAGCTACAGCAACGGCGCGATGCGAATCGCGCCGTTGTCGCTTGGCTCCCGGCTCATGCTCACGCTCATGCTCACGGCAGGGCTCGATCCCCGATCCGAGATGCCTGAGTAGCGACGAGACCCGCGAACGTCACGCGCCCCGACGATGGCGCGGATAGCTCCCAAGATTCTTTAGCATGGGGCATCTCTCGCGCAGCACCCCCAGCGCGCGAGCGACGTTCTCATCCGACCGGTGCCCCTCCAGGTCGGCGACGAATACGTAGTCCCATGCCCGCTGCCTGCTGGGCCGCGACTCGATTCGACTCAGATTGATTCCGTCTCGGTCGAATATCTCGAGCACGCGCAGCAGAGCGCCGCGTTCGTCGTGAACGGCGAACACGATCGTCGTCTTGTCGTCGCCGGTGCGCGGTGCGTCGTGCGGTGCAAGGAGCGCGAAACGCGTCGCGTTGTGTTCGACGTCCTGAATCCCTTCGCGCAGGACCGGTACGCCGTGCAGAGCGGCGGCAAACCGGCTTCCGATTGCCGCGCCGAGGTGATCCGCGGCGGCGTGGCGCACCGCGGCGGCGGTCGACGGCGCGTCGATGAGACGAGCCTGCCCGACGTTCGCCGCCAGCCATCGCCGACACTGCGCGAGCGCCTGCGGGTGCGAGTAGACGCGTTCCACCTCCGAGAGCGCGGCGGCGTACGACGCGACGCAGTGGGTGATGTCGAGAACCATTTCGCCGGCGATCATCACGTTGCCTTCGAGAAGGCAGTCGAGCGCCTGCGTCACCGATCCCTCGGTCGAGTTCTCGATGGGAACGACGCCCGTTGGCGCGTCGTTCCGCCGCACTGCGTCGAAAACGGCGTCGATCGTGGAACAGGCGTCGTACCGAGCGCCGGGGCCGCACATCGCCTGTGCGGCTTCATGCGTGAACGTGCCGGCGGGGCCGAGAAACGCTACGTGTGCTTCGACGGCCAACGCGACGACCTAGACGACCGCCGCGCCGGCGACGCGCAACGCCGCCCGCACAGCCCCGCGCGCCGGGATCACCGGCTCCGTCCGAAGCTGCGCGCCAGGCACCGCCGACTTGAGGCGATGCTCGAGCCGCTTTCGCAGCATCGATCCGCGGCCGAGCATTCCACCCGTGAGCGCCAACGGAAACGCGGCCCGCTCGTCGGTGAACAGCTTTCGCGCGAGCGCACGCGCGTGAAGCACCAGTTCTTCGACGGCGAGCGTGAGAACGGCGTTCGCGCGAAGATCGCCCGACTCCGCGACGCCGACGACCACCGGCGCGAGCGTGGCGAACTGCGCGGGCGTGGCGTCAGCGGCCCAACCGATGAGGTCCATCGTCTCGTCGAGCTCCACGGCCGTCAGTATCGCACCCGTGAGCGCGGTCTCCGGCTCACGTCCGTCCGCCGCGGCGGCGACGACGCTCAGCGCGCGCCGGCCGATCCATGCGCCGCTCCCCTCGTCGCCAAAGACCGGGCCCCAGCCGCCGCACCGCGCCGTCGCTCCCGTCGGCCCTCGGCCGAACGCCACCGACCCGGTGCCGCTTAGAATCAGGACGCCTGGGCCGTCGCCGAACGCGTCGTCGAGCGCGATGCTGAAGTCGGACTGCATCACGATCTCCGACGCGAGATCGCGGCCGGCCAGCGCCTGCCAAAGCTGTTGGCGTTCCGTATCTCGCCCGATGCCGGCGACGCCGATGGCGAGTGCCCGCGGCGTGTCGCTGAGGCCGCACGCGGCGAGGGCCTCGCCCACGACGGACTCGATCACGTCCGCCGACACGTCGGCGCGCCCCGGCCGCACCGCGCTCGCGGGGCCGACGGTCTCGCCCAACGTCCGACCGGTGAGATCGGCCACGATGGCGTGCGTCTTCGATGCGCCGCCGTCAATTCCAACGACGATGAAGGTCATGCCGTTTGCGGATTACTCGAGTGAAAGAGTGAAGCGGTCACACCGGTGACGAGCGTGATGAGCGTTCCGATCAGCACGTACCACGGATACGCGATCGTCGACAGCGGCTGCAAGAAACCGGACCACGACGGTATCGCCACCATGATTTGCTTGGCGAACACGACCAGGCTCATGAGCCCGATTCCGACGCTCATCCCGAGAATCGCGTCGGACTGCCGCGCACGTCGCCAGAAGATAGCGAGGAAGAACCCGCCAAGCAGGCCTCCGTACGTGAACGACGCGATCGACAGCGCGACGATGACGACCGGTGTTTTTGTGTTGGTCGGGAAGAGCAGCGCGCCCCCGGTCAGCACGACGCCCCATGCGAACGCGAACCAACGCGCGACGCGCAGCGTGCGCGGGTCGTCGGCCGCGCGCTTCGTGATTGGCAGGTAGATGTCGTGCGTTGACGCCGCGGCCAATGAGTTGATCGCGCCCGAATGGGTGCTCATCGTGGCCGCCAGCACGGCGGCGAGCAGCAGCCCCACCAACCCGTGCGGCATCCTGTCGACGATGAACGTCGGGAAGATCGCGTCGGGCGTCGGGAAGGTCCGGCCGCCGTACAGCCCCCAGAGTCCGACGCCGAGCATGAGAAAGAGCGTGAACTGCAGGATCACCGCGACGCCGCTGCCGATGACCGCGGCCTGCGCCGAACGGAGCGACTTTGCCGACAGCAGCCTCTGCACGATGAGCTGATCCGCCCCGTGCGACGCCATCGAAAGAAATGCGCCGCCGATCAACCCGGCGTAGATGGTGTTCGGCTGGTCGAAGCCCGTATAAAAGCTGATGACCTTGAGCTTGCCCGCCGCGGCGGCCGACGGCAGGATTGCCGGCCATCCGCCGGCCGTGAGACGACCCACCAGTATCACCGCCGACACGCCGCCGAGGAGGTACACGGAGGCCTGCACGATTTCCGTCCACACGACCGCGCGCATCCCGCCGCGAATCGTGTAGAGAATCGTCAGCGTGCCGAGCACCAACACGGCGACCGGCATTACGGCCTTCGCCGGAAGCAACGGTCCGATGATGAGCGCGATCGGTACCGCCGTCGCGAACACGCGCACCGAGTCGGCCATCCCGCGCGTGACCATGAACACGATCGACGTAAAGCGACGCGTAGCGAGGCCGAACCTATGTTCGAGCAGAGCGTACGCCGTTACCAGGTTCCCCTCGTAGTAGCGCGGGAGCAGCGTGTACGCGACGACGATGCGGCCGAGCAGGTACCCGACCGCGATCTCGAGGAACCCGAGGTTCGTCGTGTACGCGAGGCCGGGGATGCTGATGAAGGTGAGGGCGCTCGTCTCGCTCGCGACGATCGAGAACATCACGGCCCACCACGGGATCTCGCGGTCGGCGACGAAGTAGTCCTTCGAGTCGCGCTGGCGGCGTCCGACCCACACGCCCAACAGCGTGACGCCGAGGAGGTACGCGGCAATGACGACGAAGTCGAGCGCGTTCAGGCCGCGCACGTGCTACTCAGAGCCCGCCGCCGTCAACGACATATGCCTCCATGGCGAAATACTCGGCCAATCCAAGACGATCCAACTCGGCGGCCGTTCCCTTGTTGCGCGCTTCGACGCGCTGCCAGAACTCCCGCTCGTCGTAGCCGCCGGGGAAGGGCGCGGAATCCTTCTGCGACTGGTGCTTGAAGATCGCCTGGATCTTGAGCCTCAGCTCCTCCTGCGACAATGGTACAAGGAACGTAGCCTCGTAGATCGGCCACTCCTGCCAAGCGCCGCGATAGAGCCAGACCTCCGGCTTGGGGAAGGTCAGCTCGGCGAGCGCGCGGTCGATCGCTTCCTTGCACATGCGGTGCGTGCCGTGCGGGTCGGAGAGATCGCCGGCGACGAAGATCATGTCGGGGCGCACTTCATCGAGAAGCGCGCGCACGATCTCCACGTCCGCCGGCCCGATCGGTTCCTTGTGCACCTTGCCGGTCTGGTAGAACGGCAGATTCAGGAAGCGCGCGGCGCTCCTCGGCAGACCGACCGTCTCCAGGCCGCTCACCGCTTCCGTTTCGCGAATGATCCGCTTGAGCGCCTGCACGTCGGGCGTGTCGACCTCGCCCGGCGACTTTCGCTCCAGCGAAGTCCGTACGTCGGCGACGAGCGAGTCGAGCTTCCCGTGATCGATCCGATCCTCGGCCCCGAGGCGAACGAGAAAATCGGCGTAGCGGCGAGCGTCGTGGTCGAACACGGCGATGTTCCCGCTTGTCATGTACGCCACGACGATGTCGTTGTCGTTTTCGACGAGCTTGCGGAGAATGCCCCCCATCGAGATGACGTCGTCGTCGGGGTGGGGCGAGAAGCACACGATCCGCCGGCCGATCGGCAGCTTCGATTTCCCGCGGATCTTGGCCCCGAGCAGGTTGAAGACCTTGCCGTTCACTTCGCCCGGGGAGCCGAACTTGGCGACGAGCGACGACATGCGCGCGTCGGCGTAGTCGCGCTGCGTCAGCTTGAGAATCGCCTTGTTCGTGCGCTGCGACAGCCAGATCACGGCGCGGGTCATCAAGTCCTTGGTCCACTGCACTTCGTCGAGCAGCCACGGCGTCTTGATCCGCGTCAGCTCGGCAGCCGCGGCGCGGTCGACGTAGAACGTGGTGTTCGGGTGGCGCTGGAGGAACGTCGCGGCGACCTCGAGGTCGACGTCTCCTTCCACCGCGCGTTCGACGATCGCCGCTTTGTGCTCGCCCGTCGCGATGATCGCGATCTCGCGCGCCTCGAGAATCGTCGCGACGCCCATCGTCATCGCCTCGCGCGGCACGAAATCCTCGCCGAAGAAGTCGGCGGCGGCGTCTTTGCGCGTGACGGCGTCGAGCGTCACGAGGCGTGTGCGGCTGTCCGCGCCAGAGCCCGGCTCGTTGAAGCCGATGTGCCCCGTTTTGCCGATGCCGAGGATCTGGAAATCGATGCCGCCGGCCGCCGCGATGGCGGCTTCATAGGCGCGTGCCGCCTCGCCGACCTTCTCGCGTCGGATCTCGCCCGGCGGGATGTGCACGTTCGCCGGGTCGATGTCGACGTGCGAGAACAGATTCTCCCACATGAAGCGGTGATAGGAGTGGATGCTGTCCTTCGGCATCGGGTAGTACTCGTCGAGATTGAACGTCTCGACACGCGCGAAGCTCAGCCCCTCGTCGCGATGCATCCGAATCAGCTCGCGGTAGATGCCGATCGGGGTCGAGCCCGTCGCGAGCCCAAGGACGAGCCGGGTTCCCGCCGCGGTGTGTTTTCGAATCAACTCGGCGATTCGCAGCGCGACCAGTCTGGCGATGTCGTCGTGGTCGCCGGCGATGACGGTACGGATGCGCTCGCGCGGCGGGTGCGAGGCCAGAAATGACGAAGGGGAGGCCGCGCGATCGAGCTCGTCGCGGGCCTCCCCTCGTTCCTCCCCGTTCACGCTAGGCCGAGAACGAACTGCCGCAGCCGCAGCCGCCGGTCGCGTTGGGGTTCTTGAACGTGAATCCTGATCCTTGCATCGACGAGACATAGTCGATGATCACACCGTTCATATACTGCGCCGAGAAGGGGTCGACGAACACGTTCCACTCGCCCTGCGTAAGGACGAAGTCGTCTTCCGCGGGCTCGTCCTCGATCAGCAGCCCGTACTTGAAGCCGCTGCAGCCGCCGGGCTGGACGCTCACGCGGAGACCACCCTTGGCCGGATCGACGCCTTCCTGCGTCATGAACTTTCTGACCTCAGTGGCGGCCACCGGTGTGACGGTGACCATCACTTCGGGCTGATTCATCGTGCTCATCTGAAGCCTCCGAAGGGAGCGGCCAAGTGGTGCCGGCCGCGCGACATACACCTTGAATTATAGTCGATCCTGCAAGTCAGTGGCAAACCCGGCCGCCGGCTTGGCTCCGCCCGACGGGCTACGATCGGCGTCGACCAAGACTTAACCGCAGATAACGCAGATTGGAACAGCAATCCCGCAGATGGAACAAGGAGGAGTCGCCCAGTCAGGATTTTGCCGTCGATCCGCGTCATCGCTTTTCAAATCTGCGTCATTGTCGTTCCCCTTTGCCCGCTGCCAATCGAAGCCGGCCCTGACACCCGGTTTCAATCCGCCGCTATCGCTACCGCATCACGAGCCGCCATCGCCGGAGGCGGCGCTTCGTTCCGGAATGATCGGGCGATCCAGGTGAACGCGATCAGCGCGAGCGTCAACAACAACACGCCGTTGCCCAACTCGCCGAAAATGATCTTCCCGATCCCGAACAGCGACGAGTACACGGCGACGATGCCTGCCACCCAATTCGTCCACGCCAAAGCGCCACCGGGAATCGACTCGCGGCCGTAACCGAGGGCGGTCGACACCTTGACCCAGCCACGCCCGCCGGGGCGAACGCGCTCGTAGAACGAGGCGAGCACGCTGTCCGTTTCCGGCGCCGTCATGAACGTGACGGAAACCCAGATCACCGTGCTCGCGGCGACGGTGATGAGCATGATCACCGAGTCGGTCCGCGGATCGTCCGCGGGGAACCACCGGCCGGGAACGATCTTGAAGCAGATCAGCGAGATCACGAACGACGCCAGCATCGAGCTGATCTCCGACCACGCATTGATGCGCCACCAGTACCAGCGCAGGATCAGAACGAGGCCCGTTCCTGCGCCGATCGCCAGCAGGAATTTCCACGCGCCTTCGACCGACGAGAGCTGCCACGTCACGAGCGTCGACAGCAGGAATAAGACGACCGTCGCCAGGCGCGACATGCCGACGTAGTGGCGCTCGCTCTCGTCCTTCCTCAAGAATCGGCGATAGACGTCGTTCACGAGATAGGACGCGCCCCAGTTGAGCTGCGTCGCCACTGTGGACATGTACGCCGCCGCGAACCCCGCCATCATGAACCCGCGCCAAGGCGTCGGGAGCAGGTCGACGAATGATTGGACGTACGCGGCCTCGTGGTCGTGATTCGGCCCGATTCCATTCGGATAGAGAATCACGGTCGCGAGCCCGGTGATGATCCACGGCCACGGCCGAAGCGCGTAGTGCGCGACGTTGAATGCCAGGGTCGCCAGCACGCCATCGCGCTCGGTGCGCGCCGAGAAGATTCGCTGGGCGACGTATCCACCGCCGCCAGGCTCCGCGCCCGGATACCATGCCGCCCACCACTGCACGCCGAGAAACACGGCGAGGGAGAGGATCGGCATCCACGCATATGCGGTGATTCCATTTCCGCCGAACGAGATGGGGAGCACGGAGATCGCGGCCTTCTCGCTGCCGAAATGCTCCACGAGCTTCGTCTTCATCGTGGCCATGCCGCCGACAGCGCTCACCGCGTACACGGCCAGCACGATGACCGCGGTCATCTTGATGACGAACTGCACGAGATCGGTCCACAGCACCGCCCACATACCCGCCGCCACGGAGTACGCCATCGTGATGATGAAGCAGATTCCCACCGCGATGACCTCGCCCGACACGGTCAGTCCGCCGAGCTGCACCGGGTGAAGCCCCAACGAGATCGTGAGAATCTTGATCATCGCGCGCGTGACCCAGCCGAGGATGATCAGGTTGATCGGGATCGCGAGGTACAGCGCGCGAAACACGCGCAGCGTCGCCGCCGGCTTGCCGCTATAGCGCACTTCGGCGAACTCCACGTCGGTCATCACGTTCGCGCGTCGCCAGAGGCGCGCGAAGAAGAACACCGTGAGCATGCCGCTCATCAGCATGTTCCACCACAGCCAATTGCCCGCGACTCCGTGCGCCGACACTAGTCCCGTCACGACCAGAGGCGTGTCGGCGGCGAAGGTCGTCGCGACCATCGACGCGCCGGCGAGCCACCAGGGCACCGCGCGCCCCGAGATGAAATACTCGCTCAGGCTCTCGCCGCCTTTCTTCGTGAACGCGAACCCGATGCCCGCCGAGAGGAGGAAGTACGCGGCGACGATGGCCCAGTCGATCGGAGTGAGGTTCATCGATTCGTCAGTGAGGGGAGCGGAGCCGGTCGAACGCGGACACGACCGAGTCCGCGAGCTGACGGCGAACTTCGGTGATCTTGTTGTTGTTCCGCGTCGGATCAACGCGGTTGGTCAACAACACGACGAACAGGTCACGCGACGGGTCAATCGCGATCGACGTCCCGGTGAATCCAGTGTGTCCGAAGGCGCGCGTCGACATCAGGTGCCCGGCCCACGCCGATGACGGGCTCGCGAACTTCATCCCCGGCAGGTCGGGCTTCTGCCAACCGATGCCGCGGTTCGAGAACGTGGAATCCGTGTACGCCGTGAACTGTGCGATCGTCGCCGGTTGGACGACGCGCACGCCGTCGAGCGTGCCGCCGTTCAGGTACATCCGCGCGAACCGCGCGAGGTCGTGGCCCGAGCTGAAGATCCCTGCGTGCGCCGACACGCCGCCGAGATAATACGCGCGCTCGTCGTGCACCTTGCCGCGGACGAGTCCCCCGCGCCGCGGATCGAACTCGGTCGGCGCGATACGTGGCACCAGCGACGCCGGCGGCTTGTACATCGTCTCCGTCATCTTGAGCGGTGCGAACACGTGATCGTGGACGTATGCGTCGAGCGTCTGACCTGTGAGCCGCTCGACCAGCTTGCCGAGCATGTACGCGCCGATGTCGCTGTAGACCATACGGACGCCCGGCAGCGTGTCGAGGGGCGTCGAGAACATGAGCTTGGCGAGGCTGTCCGGGTCATGCGTGATCTCGTCGTACGCCTTGAACGCCGGAAGCCCGGACGTGTGCGTGAGGAGATTGCGAACGGTGACGCGGTCCTTGTTTGGTCCGGTCCAGTCCGGGATGTAGCGCTGGAGCGGCGCATCGAGATCGACGCGACGTTGCTCGACCAACTGCATCATCGCCGTGGTCAACCCGACGACCTTCGTGAGCGACGCCAGATCCCACAGGGTGTGCTCATCCGGCCTCGGCGTGGGTGCCCAATCGAGCTGGCCGACGCCATATTCGGCAAGGATGCCGTCGCGCGTGCCGACGACGGCGAACGCGCCGGGGAAAGCGCTGTCGGCTCGCGCGCGGTTCAGGACGTCTTCGATGCGGCGCTGAAGCGTCGCGCCCAAGGCCGATGCGGCGGTTGGCGCGGGGGCAGGCGACGTTTGGGAGTTTCCGGGACGACACGCGACTACCGTGACGAGTGACGCGAGGATCGCTACGCGATGCATGCTCAGCGCTGGCTGTTGATGGGTGCGGTGGTCACCTCGGCGGCGTGCAGGAACACGCGGCCGACGAGCGCGCCATTTCCCGCGGGTGGCGTGCGGCCTGGGATCACCGTGCTGATGTCCGACAGCGTCGGCCTCGTGCGTGGCAAGCGCATCGCGCTCCTCACGAATCAGACCGGCGTCGACGAGCACGGTGTCTCGGACATCGAGATCCTGCGCGATTCGCGTGCGCGTGACGCCGGCGTTCGGCTCGTGCGTCTGTTCTCGCCCGAGCACGGCATCCGCGGGACCGAGGACCGGACGCGCATCGAGAGCGGGATCGACGAGCGGAGTGGGGTCCCGGTGCATTCGCTCTACACCGAGACGGCGATCGCGCCGCCGGACAGCCTGCTCACCGATCTCGACGCGCTCGTGTTCGACCTCCAGGACGTTGGCACGCGAACGTGGACGTACGTCGGCTCGATGATCTACGCGATGCGTGCGGCGGCCCGCCGTCATTTGCCCATCATCGTGCTCGACCGGCCGAACCCGATCACCGGGGACCACGTCGACGGACCGATGCTCGACTCCGCCTTGGCGAACCCTGACGAGCAGAGCGCGCGCCGCCCGGCGAAGCCGTACGCATTATATCCGTTCCCATTGCGGCATGGAATGACGATGGGCGAGATGGCGCGCTTCTACAACGACGTGCTGGCGATCGGTGCGCCGTTGCACGTCGTTCCCGTCTCCGGCTGGAAACGCTCGGCGTGGTTCGATGAGACGGGGCTGCCCTGGGTTCGTCCGTCGCCGAATCTGCCGAATCTCACGAGCGTGCTGATCTACCCGGCGCTCGTCGCGTTCGAGGGATCGAACGTCTCCGTTGGCCGAGGCACCGCGGAAGCTTTTCAGCGCCTCGGCGCGCCGTGGATGAACGCGCCCGAGGTCGCCTCGCTGCTGAACGGTCGCAATCCACCCGGCGTCCGCTTCGTGGTCGATTCGTTCACGCCCGTGAATCCCGGAGACGGCAAGTACGCAGGCCGCCTCATCCCTGGCATTCGCGTATTGGTCACGGACCGAAACGCGGTGCGCCCGGGACACCTGTGCGCGGAAATTCTCTGGGCCTTGCTCCGGACGAACCGAGACTCGTTGCGCGTTCGCGACGCGACCTTCGACGAGCGCTTCGGCAGCGCTTCGATGCGGCAGGCTTTGTTCGCCGGCGAGGATCCCGACCGAGTCGTGGACAGTGGACACGCAGCCGTCGACGCCTTCGAAGCCGCGGCTCGCCGTTTCTTGCTGTACCGATGAGGCATACCCACCCACCCCTTTTGCGAGGTCCTCTCCGATGACCGGCAGGCGCTCGGTGGCCTTTTTCGTTGGTCTCTTCGTCCTGATGGCCGCTCCGGCCTGCGGCCCCCGTGCCGCGACCGTGGGGTCGTCGCCGTCGCAGCCGGCCCAGCTCTCGATTCAAGTGAACAACACGCTGGGCCAATCGGTGAACGTGTACGTGAACGTCAACGGCACAGAGACCTTTCTCCGACAGGTCGCCGGAAACAGCAACGTGACGATCCCGGTTCCGAACTACTCGCCGGGCACGACGGCCACGATCAAAGCGGTCACCTTCGACGGCGCACGGACCTATTCTCGCACGAACGTCACGCTCACCGGGACTTATTCCTTTCAAGTTCCTTAGCGGCGACCGCCTTCACCGGGGCCGGTCCGGGGATCGTTTGGTTGCTACAAGTGTCTGGAAAGGCTACTTTTACGCCCAATGCAGATTCTTCCGGACTGGCTCAAGAACGGATACCTCCGAGTCATTGATCCGGTTGCCAACTGGTTCGTCCGTCGCGGTGTGCATCCCAACACGATCACCGCGGTTGGCACAGTGTGCACCGTTGCCGGCGGCGTCATCTACGGTTTCGGGCACATTCGAACTGGCGGGTTCTTCCTCTCGGCGACGGCGTTGTTCGACGTGCTCGACGGCACGGTCGCCCGGCGATCCAATAAGAGCTCCACGTTCGGGGCGTTCCTCGATTCGACCCTCGACCGGGTGGCTGACGGCGCCGTGTTGTGCGGCTTGGCGGTGTTTTATGCGCTGAGCCCGCGGTACCACTCGGTCTGGATGGTCGTGGTCTGTCTGGCCGGACTGAACGGGGCATTCCTTACCTCGTACATCCGAGCCCGAGCCGAGGCACTTGGTTTGGACGCGAAAGTCGGGCTCCTCCAACGGCCCGAGCGTTCCGTTCTGCTGGCGGCACCCCAGGCGTTGTTCGGCCTCGTCTTCAACGGCTTGGTGTTGGACGTCATCCTCATTTTTCTCACCGTGACGGCGTGGATCACCGTCGTGCAGCGGACGAAGTTCGTGTACGACCAAACGAACGACCGCGCCGTCGCCCCGCCGTTGCCGCTCACCACTGAAAAGTCCTTCTGGCTGCGCCGCCGGGGTCGTACCGGCACGCGCCATTAGCGCGACAGGAGATTGAATTCGTGGCTTCGCCCACCATCCGTCCTGCCACTGGCACGCTCGGCATCCTGACCCCTGGGCTCGGCGCCGTCGCGACGACGTTCATGGCCGGCGTCGAAAGCATCCGACGCGGCCATTCCAAGCCCATCGGCTCGCTCACCCAAATGGCGACCATCCGGCTTGGCAAGCGGACCGACAATCGCTCGCCGCTCATCAAGGAGTTCGTGCCGCTCGCGGCGCTCGACAACCTGGTGTTTGGGGCGTGGGACCCGATTCCGGATGACGCGTACACCGCCGCGAAGAAGGCGGGCGTCCTCGAGGATCGCGACCTCGAGCCCGTCGCCGAGTTCCTGAAAGGCATCAAGCCGATGCCCGCCGTGTTCGACAACAAGTACGTCACGCGAATCCACGGCGAGAACGTCAAGAAGGGGAAATCGAAGCGCGACCTCGCCGAGCAGCTGCGGCAGGACATGCGCGACTTCAAGTCGAAGCACAAATGCGATCGCCTGGTGATCGTCTGGTGCGCGTCGACCGAGATCTTCATCAAGCCCGGCCCGCAGCACGCGACGATCCAGCAGTTCGAGCGCGCGATGGAGCAGAACGACGATGCCATCTCGCCCGCGATGCTCTACGCGTGGGCGGCCATCATGGAGGGGATTCCGTACTGCAACGGCGCGCCGAATCTGGCGGTGGACACGCTGGCGCTGCAACAGCTGGCGAACGACAAGGGCGTCCCGATTTCCGGCAAGGATTTCAAGACCGGCCAGACGTGGATGAAGACCGTCATCGCGCCCGGACTCAAGGCGCGCATGCTCGGCCTCGCCGGCTGGTACTCGACCAACATCCTCGGCAACCGCGACGGCGAGGTGCTCGACGATCCGGCCTCGTTCAAGACGAAGGAAGAGTCGAAGCTGAGCGTGCTGCACACCATCCTGCAGCCCGAACAGTATCCCGAGCTGTACAAGGATTTTTCGCACGTGGTGCGGATCAACTACTACCCGCCGCGCGGCGACAACAAGGAAGGCTGGGACAACATCGACATCGTCGGGTGGATGGGCTACCCGATGCAG
The DNA here is from genome assembly GCA_963757185.1 of uncultured Gemmatimonadaceae bacterium. Classification (GTDB taxonomy): domain Bacteria; phylum Gemmatimonadota; class Gemmatimonadetes; order Gemmatimonadales; family Gemmatimonadaceae; genus JAQBQB01. Next base: position 164,014 of record CAVWQI010000005.1, on the reverse strand, counting down.
ATCAAGATCAATTTCCTCTGCCGCGACTCGATCCTCGCCGCTCCGATCGTGCTCGACCTGGCGCTCTTCTCCGACTTCGCGCACCGCGCGGGGATGAAGGGCATTCAGGAATGGTTAAGCTTCTATTACAAGTCGCCGATGGCCGCTCCCGGTTTGCAGCCGGAACACGATCTTTTCATCCAGCAGACGAAGCTCAAGAACACGCTTCGGCACCTGATGGGTGAGGAGCAGATCACGCACCTCGGGCTGGAGTACTACCAGTCGTAAAACGAGGAGAGCCGGCGATGCGACCTTGGCACTCGATGGGGGGGGGGCGAATCGGCGCGCTGGTCGCTGCCGTCGCCGTGGTGGTGTCGTGCGGCGGAGACAACGGACCTCCGCCGCTGCACCAGTTCACGCTCAGCTACGATTTCACGATCAAGCCGGACCAGGCGCCGCCGCACGCGCGCGACGACATCCATTACACCGTCCAGATCTTCGACAGAAAGACCCGCCAGCCGATCGAGGGCGGTGAAGGACAACTCTTCGCCGGCAAACCGATCGAGGAAGAAGCGCCCAACGGGCCGCAGTCGAAGACCTATGATGGGTTCGCGTATGGTCCGGAAGTCGGCACGTATCACGCGAAGTTGAACTTCGTCATCCCCGGCACCTGGGCGGTGGCGATTCGCTTCCGCCGCGACTCGCTGCATCCGCTCGAGCGCACTGACTGGATGCAAGACGTGCTCAACGAAAAACCGTCGAATATCCCCTAATGCGACACTTCTACCGCAGCCACATGGAACTGGCGGACGTGCTCGCCGCCGCCGACGACTTCTTCCCGAAGATCGGCCTCGCGCAGCACACCACGGCGCCGAAGACGCGAACGTACACGGGCCAGCTCGGCGCGCTGCGCTTGACCGTGAGGGCCGAGGGCGGGCATTACACGTTCGTGCAGGTCGAGACCGACCAGATGGGGGAGAGCCGTCTCGATCGAAACGTCAAGAAATTCTTCGTTGCACTGCACCGCGCCGACGACCCGGCATACCGGCTGACGTCGAGCTACTGAGTCGCGCTCGAGCGCCCCGCCTTCCGATGGCGCATCCGTCGGGCGAGCCGGCCCCCCCGCAGCGAGCGCCCACGCCGCGTTCCGCATATTTTGGTATCGGATGTATTACGGCCGTCGGCGGCTTCGCCGGGGGCGGCATGGTCGCCGTCCTCGTGGCGAAGATCGTCGGCGCGCTGTCGCGGTGCACTCCCGATGCAGAAACGGGCGCGCCGTGCGGGTGGGTGACGGCTTGGCTGATCGGGGCGTTTACCGGGCTCGTGGTGCTCCCGACGGTCACTATTTGGTTGTTCTCGCGCGGGCGGCGACGCGCGAAAAACTCGGAGCGAGGATGACGCGGTGGCACGCATAGACGTCGTGATGCCCCAAATGGGGGAGTCGATCGCCGAGGGCACGCTGTCGAAGTGGCTCAAGAAGGTCGGCGACTCGGTCAAGCGCGACGAGCCGATGTTCGAGATCTCGACGGACAAGGTCGACGCCGAGATTCCGGCGCCGGCGAGCGGCGTGATCGCCGAGATCCTCGTGAAGGAAGGGCAGACGGTTCCCGTCGACACGTTGGTCGCGCGTCTCGAAACGGACGTGAACGCCGCCGTTGCCGCGCCAACGGCACCGGCCGCAGCACCGGCAGTGGCGAGCGTGCCTGCCGCTCCAGCGAAGTCTGCCGCACCGGTTGGGGCAGCCAAGCCAGCGCCGTCCGACCAACCCTCCGCCCCTGGCACTCCGCCCCCGTCCTCCCCCCCATCGCCGCACACCGCCGCCGCACCCGTTCCTCACGGCAACGGCGCCTCCCTCGAGGATCGTCTTCGCACCAAGTCGTCGCCTCTCGTCCGACGCATGGCGGCGGAGCACGGCATCGAGATCTCCGGTCTGCAAGGAAGCGGGATTGCCGGCCGGGTCACCAAGAAAGATCTGCTCGAGTTCATCGAGTCCGGCGGAGGCGCCGACGCGGCGCCGCGAGTCGGCGGCGGTACGCCGGTTCACGTGGGATCGCTGCCGCTTCCCGAGCCGTGGGCGGGCGACCGTGTCGAGCCGATGACCAAGATGCGCGCGCTGATCAGCGAGCACATGGTTGCGTCGCGACACACGTCCGCGCATGTGAGCACGTTCTTCGAGGTCGACTTCACGCGGATTGCGCGGATTCGAGCGAAGAACCGTGCGGAATTCGAGAAGGCGACGGGCGAGAAGCTCACGTACATGCCGTTCATTCTCAAAGCGGTCGTGGACGGGCTGAAGGCGATTCCCGTCGTCAACGCGTCGGTCCGCGGGCACGAAGTCATTTACCGCAAACAGATCAACCTCGGGATCGCCGTCGCGCTCGACTGGGGGCTCATCGTCCCGGTCATCAAGGGCGCGGACAACCTGTCGCTCACGGGTCTCACGCGCGCGCTCAACGACCTCGCCAATCGCGCCCGCACCAAGCGACTCGATCCGCGCGAAGTCCAGGACGGCACGTTCACGATCACCAACCCGGGCGTGTTCGGGTCACTCACCGGCACGCCGATCATCAACCAGCCGCAGGTCGGGATTCTCTGCATCGGCGCGATCGAGAAGCGGCCGAAGGTGCTGACCGGTCCGGAGGGCGAAGACATGCTCGCCATCCGGACCTGTTCGTATCTCTCACTCTCGTTCGACCATCGCGTCGTCGACGGAGCGGACGCCGACAAATTCATGAGCTTCGTGAAGCGTAGCCTCGAAACCTTCCCCGAAACGGTGCTCTGACCGTGCCGCGCGCACTCACCATCCAACGTACGCTCGTGACGCCGCCCGATCGCGAGCGATTTCACGAAAAGCTTCGCCGAAAGCACGAGCACTACGCGAAGCAGAACTGCCGCTTCTGGGCGTTCGAGGAGATGGCGCTCCCCGGAGCGTTCCTCGAGTTCGTCGAGGCCGGCGATGCCGACACGCTGGCGCGCGCGCTCGCGTCGGCACCGGAACCGATCCTCGATCCGAATCGGGTCTACATGGAAGTGGAGTTGACCTGATGCCATCGCGTATTCTCACGATCGGCGGCAAGAGCTGGCTGGTGTTTCCGTCCGGGCGCGTCACGCAGTACGACCGCGACGAGTTCGGGCTGATCTTCATCAATGGAACGGGGAGCGGCCGCGAGGTGCGCGTCAGCCGCTACTCGCCGATCGGAACTCGATCGCGCGAACGCTCGCTCGTCGAGATGAGCGACGGGGATCTCGCGCGGCTGTTCGAGTGCTCGCAGCCGAGCGACACGTCGCCGGAAGCCGACTACTCGGTGTGACGTCGCCCACTTCGCGCGTCGGCGACGCCACCGCGTTCGTCGACCTGCACGTCCATTCCACCGCCTCGGACGGCACACGTCCGCCGGACGAAGTGGTTCGGGAGGCGAAGCGCGTCGGCCTGACGGCGATCGCCCTCACGGACCATGACACGCTCGACGGGATCGCCGCCGCCACCGCGATGGGCGCGGCACTCGGCGTTCGCGTCGTGCCCGGCATCGAGTTGAGCGCGGTAGAGGGGGACGCGGAGACTCACATTTTGGGTCTGCACCTCTCCGACACACGACACCTCGATGAGCGACTGATCGGGCTGCGCGAGATGCGGCGCGGCCGCGCCGATCGAATCGTGGTTCGCCTCAACGAGCTCGGCGTGCGTATCGAGATGGCCGCCGTGCTCGAGCAGGCCGCGGGCGGAGCGATCGGGCGTCCGCACGTCGCGCGCGCGATGATCGCCGAGGGTTGGGCGGTCGATTTCCGCGACGCGTTTGACCGATATCTGGGTAGCGGCCGCCCCGCCTACATCGCCAAAGAACGACTCACCGCGGTGGACGCGATCGCGGCGATCCATAAAGCGGGCGGTCTCGCCGTTCTCGCGCATCCGGCCCAGTCCGGGACGCGCGACCGCATCGAGTCGTTCGCGCGAGCCGGCATCGACGGAGTCGAAGTACGTCACCCGAGCCATTCGCCCGAAGACGTCGCGCGTCTCACCGCGCTCGTCGACTTCTTCGGACTGGTGCCGAGCGGCGGATCGGACTGGCACGGCGCGTCGGAAGGCGCGCGCACGCTCGGCATGATGCGCATTCCGGAAGCATGGCTCGAGCGGCAGGACGCGCGCATCCGCGATCGCGCGGCGTAGAGATGCAGTCGCCTTTCACGACTTGACGCCAATGCAACTGAATGACCGGACGGCGTTGGTGACGGGGGCAGGGCACCGGGTCGGACGCGCGATAGCCGTCGCGCTGGGCGCGCGGAAGATGCGCGTCGCCGTGCACTACAACTCGACGGCCGACGGCGCCAAGGAAACGCTGCGAGCGATCGAGAAAGCCGGTGGATCCGGCGAAACGTTCGGCGCCGATCTCACGCGCCCCGAGCAACTGACCGGCCTCGTCGAGTCGGTCGTAAAGCGATTCGGCGGACTCGATGTGCTCGTGAACTCCGCCGCCGTCATGCTGCGCACTCCGCTCGGCGAGACCGACGCGTCGCAGTGGGACGACATCATGGCGCTGAACCTTCGCGCGCCGTTTCTCTTGTCGCAGGCCGCGGCGCCCCACCTGCGGCGGGCGCGCGGAGCGATCGTCAACATCGCCGACCTGGCCGCGTTCGAGACGTGGCCCGACTACCTCGTGCACGGGTTGTCGAAGTCCGGCGTCGTATACCTGACGCGAGCGCTGGCGCGCGTGCTCGCGCCCGACATCCGTGTCGGCGCCGTGGCGCCCGGGACAGTGCTCCTCCCCGACGGGTGGAGCGAGGCCGACGCGGAGCGGCTTCGCGGAACGACGCCTCTGCAGCGCAACGGCAGTCCGGAAGATGTGTCGAATGCCGTTCTGTTCATTCTCGGCGCGGATTACTTCACCGGCGACACAATCATCGTCGACGGCGGGCGCCACATACGTAAGTGAGCGATGCGAAAGGCGGTTCCCGCATCGGCTACATTTTATGATCATGGGGACTACCTACAATTACGACGTCGTAATCATTGGAGCGGGCCCCGCGGGTATGTGCGCCGGACTCTACGCCGGGCGCGCGATGCTCAAGGCCGTCATCCTGGAAAAGGGCTTTCCAGGCGGCGAGCTGCTGAACACCGAGCTCATCGAAGACTACCCGGGATTCGACCACATCCTCGGACAGGATCTCGCCCAGAAGTTCGCCGATCACGCCGCCAAGTTTGGAGCGGAGATTCGTACGGGCGTGTACGTCGATCGCGTCGAGCGATGCGCCGACGGGACGTTCTCCACGCGAACGGACTCGGGCGACGTCTACTATTCGCCGGCCGTGATCATCACCGCCGGCGGCACGCCGATCAAGCTCGGGATCCCCGGCGAGATCGAATACGCAGGGAAGGGCGTCTCCTACTGCGCGATCTGTGACGGCGCTTTCTTCCGGAAACAGACCATCGCGGTGGTTGGCGGCGGCGACGCCGCGACCGAAGAGGCGGACTTCCTCACGAGATACGCCGACAAGGTCTATCTCATTCACCGACGCGACGAGTTGCGTGCGTCGAAGATTCTGCAACAACGCCTCTTCGCCAATCCCAAGGTCGAAGTCATCTGGAACGCCGTCGTTGACGAGGTGCTGGCGGACGAGCAGGGGCTTGTGAACAACCTGCGTCTGCGCGACGTCACGACAGAGGTGACGCGGGACCTCGCGGTGACGGGAATGTTCGTGTTCATCGGCTTCCGGCCGAACACGGGAATCGTGGCCGAGCACGTCGAGCACGACGACATGGGCTACTTCCGAACCGATCCGAACATGGAGACGAGCATCCGCGGCCTATTCGCCGCGGGCGACGTGCGCTCGCAGCTGACGCGACAAGTCACGACGGCGGTCGGCGACGCGACGACGGCGGCGATCGCCGTCGAGAAGTATCTCAAGGCGCGCGCGGACGGTCATCCGAGCGAGCCGATCGTGGGCATGGGAGGCTACACGGCGTGAGGATCCTGGCGGCGACGGTCGGCGAGTTTCAGGAAAACACGTATCTCGTGATCGACGAGGCGACGGGTCGCGCGGTCGTCGTCGATCCGGGAGCCGAGCCCGATCGCATCGTGAAATGGATCCGCGCCTCGGGGGCGACGCTCGACGCCGTGTGGTTGACGCACGCGCACCTGGACCACGTCGGGGCGATCGCCGGCGTGACGCGGGAGTGGCCGGTTCCGGTCCACATGCACCCTGCCGATGCTCCCACGCTGGCACGGGCGCCGCAGGCGGCCGTGCAGTACGGCCTGGAGTTCGAGATGCCGCCGGCGCCGGATCGGGAGCTGGCCGATGGTGATTCGCTCTCCGTGGGTGGACTCACGTTCTCGGTGATGCATGTTCCCGGTCACGCGCCGGGACATGTCGTCTTTCATGGAAATGGGGTCGTCCTCGGCGGTGATCTGGTCTTCGCCGGCTCCATCGGCCGCACCGATCTGCCGTTGGCGGACCCGCGCGCGATGGAGGAATCCCTGGCGCGCATTTGCGAGCTGGACGACGATCTCGTCGTGTATCCGGGACACGGCCCCGCGACGACGATCGGACGCGAGCGCGCGACGAACCCGTATCTCGTCGACGTGACTCGTTCCGGGAGACGGTAAGTCATGGATGCGCCGCCTCGCTCGCCGTCGCTCGTCTTCGAGCTGGTGGGCTTGAGCGTTTGGCTCGGTGCGGCCGTGCTGTTCGCCGCCGTGGTCGCGCCGGCGTTGTTCCACGCCCTCCCGAGCCGCACGATGGCTGGCGACGTGGTCGGACGCATCTTGCCCGCCCTTCTCTATGCCGGGGCGGCGATCGCGTTCATCGTCGGACTCATCGAGGCCGTCGGTCAGAACACGATACTCACCGCCCGCTGGCCCGCCGGTCCACAACCTCCGGACTTGAACGACGTCGTCCATTTCGGCGGATACCGAGCGGCGGGGCAACGGGCCGGCGCCGGTTTTCTCATCGGCGGCGCGTGCGTGTGGGCTCTCGTGATCGGCCAGCGGATCGACGCACTTCGGGCGAGCATCGGCGTACCGATCGACTCGCTGCCGGCGAGCGACCCCCGGCGAGCCGACTTTGGCCGCCTGCACGCATTCAGCGTCGCGCTGCTCGGCGTCGCGATGCTCGCGGCGGCCGGCCTCATCGTCTCCACGGCGCGACGCCTGCACGCGCAACGCCCGGCGCGCCACACCGTTCAACAGCAATTAGAGCACTCTCATCATGCCTGATACGCGCCGCGAAAAGGATCCCCTTGGCCCGCTCGACGTTCCCGCCGACGCGATGTACGGCGTCCAGACGCTTCGCGCCAAGCAGAACTTTCCGATCAGCGGCCTCTTGCCGCTCGAGCCGTTCGTCGTCGCGCAGGTGTGGATCAAGAAGGCGGCGGCTCTGACGCACAAAGAAACGGGGCGCCTCGACGCTCGGCTCGCCGACGCCATCATCGCCGCGGCTGACGAAGTGCTCGCCGGCAAGCATCGCGAGCATTTCATCGTCGACCCGTATCAGGCCGGGGCGGGCACGTCGCACAACATGAACGCGAACGAAGTGCTGGCGAACCGAGCCAACGAGATCCTCGGAGGGAAGCGCGGCGAGTACACGCCCGTGCACCCGAACGATCACGTCAACATGGCGCAGTCGACGAACGACACGATCCCGACGGCGATTCGCCTGGCGTGTCTGTCGCAGCTCGATTCGCTCCTGGGGGCGTTCGAAGGACTGCGCCGCGCGCTGTCAGACAAGGGCAAAGAGTTCGACGGCATCGTGAAAGCGGGGCGCACTCACCTGCAGGACGCCATGCCCATCCGCCTCGGGCAGGAATTCACGGCGTACGCCGGCTCGATCGCGCGCGGCGTACGTCGCGTCACCGAAGCGGCGGACTATCTGCGCGACCTCGGGATCGGCGGCAGCGCCGTGGGCACCGGCGTCACCGTCGAGGCGGAATACCCGCCGCTCATGGTACGGCACCTCCGGGAGATCTCCGGACTGTCGCTCCGCGAAGGTGAAGATCGAATTCAGCTCATGCAGAGCATGGGTGACGTGGCCGGCTTCAGCGCCGCGCTCCGCGTGCTGGCGATCGACCTGAGCAAAATCGCCAGCGACCTGCGGCTCATGGTGATGGGCCCGCGCACGGGAATCGACGAGATCACGCTCCCGCCGGTGCAGCCGGGATCGTCCATCATGCCCGGCAAGATCAATCCGTCGATTCCGGAGATGGTGAACCAGGTCTGTTTCCAGGTGATGGGACTCGACACGACCGTCGCCATCGCTTCGGAACACGGACAGCTCGAGCTGAACGTCATGATGCCCGTGATCGGGTTCAACGTCCTGCTCGCGATGCGGATTCTCACCAACGCGACCAATGCGCTCACCGAGCGGTGCATCAAGGGCATTCAGGCCAACCGCGAGATGTGCGCGTACTGGGTCGAGCGCTCCGCCGCCCTCGCCACGGCGCTGGCTCCGCAAATCGGCTACGCGCGCGCGGCGGAGATCAGCAAGCAATCGGTGAAGGAGGGGATCCTGATTCGCGATCTCGTGAAGCGAGATGGCATCCTCCCGCCCGAGGAGGCCGACGAGGTGCTCGACCTTCGCAAGATGACCGAGATCGGCGTTCCGGGCGGCGCCCACGGCGTTTCGGCCGGCGGCTGACCGGGTCGTCACCGGGGCGCACGCGTGGCCTGACCGGTGCTCGCGCTCGAGCTTAGATTCCAAATCGATGCGCATCACCACGCTTGCGGAGTACGGGGTCATTTGTGCGCTCCATCTGGCGCGTCGCGCGTCGGAGGGCCCGATCACGGGCCGCGAGATCGCCGACCTCGAGCGTCTGCCGCCGGACTACGTCGAGCAGATTCTTCTCCGGCTGCGACGGGCCAACCTCGTCCGAAGCACCCGCGGCGCACGCGGCGGCTACGCGCTGGCCCGCCCGGCCGACCAGGTCTCGATCCGCGACGTCATCGAGGCCTCGGAGACGATGACGTTCGACCTTCACTGCGTGTCGCATCCGGTCGGTGAAGAGCGGTGCTCGTCGTCGCACAACTGCAGCATTCGCCCTGTATGGCTGCTGCTCCAGCGCAAGATCGACGACGTGCTCGGCGGCGTGTGTCTCGCCGATCTGCTGGCCGAAGAGAGCGAAGTTCGGTCGCGCGTCGGTCTCACACCGGCGGTGGTCGAACCGGACGCGCGGGCGCTGCCGGTCCTTCAGTCCTGACCCATGTCCTTCTTTGCGCGGTGGCGGGCAGACCGTGACGCGCAGCGGAGAGCCGCACGATACGTCGCGACGTTGTTCGTCGATCCGGCGCTCCGCGACGTCGAATGGCTCACGCAGAACGCGACGCGCGGCGACGTCGATCACGCGACATGGGAGCTCCGCTATGCCCGTCGCGCGCTCGGGCTGATCGCGGCGCAGAGGGACGCGCTCGACGACCGGACCGCGTCGATCGTCGCGCGGGAGATCTCCGAGGCGTTCGCGCGCGATCGCGGCATCGCCGCCGACAAGACCGACACGGCCGAGCGACAGTTCAACGCTCGCTTGAGTGCGTATCGCGACGGACTGGCGTCACGCGCCGGCGCTCCGACATGGACCCGAATGGGGCAAACGCTTTTCGCGTTCGCCGGCGGCAGCTTCAAGCTCCGCGACGACAACATCGTTCGCGCGGGAGAACTGCTGCTCGGTTATCTCACCGAGGCGAACGAGGCGCTGCGCGCCACGTTCGGTGCGGTCGCGCTGCCGGAGAACGTCGCCCCCAGCGAACTGGTCGGGCGGTCCGCGCCGCGATAGAGCCGTTCGAGTGCCGAAGGGGGGACTCGAACCCCCACGAGCTTGCGCCCACTGGCTCCTGAAGCCAGCGCGTCTACCAGTTCCACCACTTCGGCAGAGCAACAAAAGCTAGTCTCGCCTCCAGGACGCGTCAACGTATCCTGTGTTGCTGCGCGAAGATGGCTCGTCTAAGTTGCGACAACGCGCGAGGCTCCGACGCGCGCGCCCTCGCCCCGCCGTCCTATGCCAGCCCGTCCCGCCAAGTCAGCCGCCGCCGGTCAGAAGTCCGCGCGCTCCGACCCGGCGAAGAACGAGATCCAGTCGATCGCGCGCAACAAGCGCGCGCGCTACGACTACCACATCCTCGAGACCTTCGAGGCGGGATTGGTGCTCGTGGGCACCGAAGTGAAGTCGCTCCGCGACGGGCGCGCGAACATCAGCGAGGCGTACGGAATCCTGAAGGACGGTGAGCCGTTTCTGCTCAACCTGCACATCTCGCCCTACGAACGCGGGGGTTACTCGAATCATGAGCCCGAACGCACCCGCAAACTGTTGCTCCACCGCAAGGAAATCCGTCGTTTGATTGGAGCCGTCGAGCGCCAAGGACTGACCCTCGTCCCGCTCGAGCTCTACTTCAAAAACGGGGTGGCGAAAGTGGCCCTCGCACTCGCCAAGGGAAAGAAAGTCCACGACAAGCGCGACACCGAGCGCACGCGCGACGCCGAGCGGGAAATGGCCCGCGCGGTCCGCACGCGATGATCGGAATCGTGCTCGCGGCGTTCCAGTTGTCTCAGGGAACGCCGGCGCCGGCGCTCGTCGTCCGCGATGCGCGCCGCTCGATCCGCGTCGCGATGGTCGCGACGCCGGCCGGGCCGATGCTGCGCCCCGAGGCGCTGGCGCCGCTCCTGCGCGTCGACGTCCATCACGACTCGTCGTCGTGGTATTCGCTCGAGGCATGGGGGGCCCGCGTACAAGTTCAAGCGGGTTCTCGCCTCGTGCGCGTTGGAAGCGAGGTTCGCCAACTCACCGCCGCTCCCACGGTCTCCGGCGGACGGCTGCTGGTGCCGCTTCAAGTCGTGTCCGACGTATTCCCCGAGTTCGTTCCGAACACCCGGTGGGATGCCGAGGCGCGCCAGCTTGTCGTGTTCTCGACCGACATCGCGGCCCCGACCGTGGTTCAGCGTTCGGCCTCGGCGGTGAAGACGAGTGAGCCGCTCACGACTTCGGTCCAGTACGACGACGGCGTGCGGCGCCCGTCCGCCGCGTCGAAACACGGCCGCCTCCGGGTGATCGTCGACGCGGGACACGGCGGAGTCGACAACGGAATGACGGGCCCGATCGGCGGCGGCCCGAAGATCTACGAGAAGGACATCACGCTCGCCGTGGCGAAGAAGCTCGGGGCGCGGCTTCAGGCGCGCGGACTCGACGTCGTCTATACGCGCACGAGCGACACGCTGATCGCGCTCGACGACCGCGGCCGCATCGCCAACAGGAACGGCGGCGATCTGTTCATCTCGATTCACGTCAACGCCGCCAACCTCGGGTGGACCGATCCCGAGGCCGCGCGCGGCGTCGAGACCTATTTTCTCTCCGAGGCCCGCACCGAAGACGCGCGCCGCGTGGAGCGTATGGAAAACGCCGTCGTCCGCTTCGAGCAGACCGGCCCCGGACTCGACACGGGCGACCCGCTTAGTTTCATTCTCAGTGACATGCAGCAGAACGAGCACCTGCGTGAATCGAGTCAGCTCGCCGACATCATTCAGCGCCGCCTGTCGGCGATTTCGCCCGGGCCAAGCCGCGGCGTCAAACAAGCGGGGTTTCGCGTGCTCGTGACGGCCTTCATGCCGGCGGTCCTCGTCGAGATCGGGTTCGGCACGAACGGCCGCGAAGCGCGCTATCTCGCCGACCCGGCCAAGCAGGACGCGATCGCCGCGGCCATCGCCAGCGGCGCGCAGCAATACCTCGACGCCTACGAGCGGCGCGTCGACGGAGGGAAGGCCGGCACCGGCGGGAGCCAGAACCGGTGACCTCACGCCCGGCGCTCCAGAGCGTCGTGAGCGGACTGGCATTTCAAAATCCTGTCGTTCTGGCCTCCGGCACCGCGGGCTACGGCGCCGAGCTGGATCGCGTCGTCGACCTCGACGCACTGGGCGGCTTCGTGACGAAGGCCGTCTCCGTCGAGCCGCGCTCGGGTGCGCCGGCGCCGCGCGTGGCGGAATTCGAAGGAGGAATGATCAACGCCGTCGGGCTGGCGAACCCCGGCCTCGACGCCGTGCGCCGCGAACACCTTCCATGGCTCGCGTCACATCTGCCCGAGACACGGAAGATCGCCAACATCGTCGGCTTCGCCGTCGACGACTATCCGACGGTGGTCGCGGGTCTCGAAGCGGGCCTCGCCGGTGGCAACGCGCCGGCGATCGACGCCTACGAGTTGAACGTGAGCTGCCCCAACGTGAAGGCGGGCGGCATGGAGTTCGGCGCCGATCCGTTGGCGCTGCGATCGGTCGTCGAGCGCACACGGCGCGAAACGCGGCGGCCGGTGTTCGTGAAGCTCTCGCCGACGCTGGAGCGCATCGGCGACGCGGCGAAGATCGCCGTCGACGCGGGGGCGGATGCGATCAGCGTCGTGAACACGATTCCTGGATTGTTGATCGACGTCGACCGACGACGCCCCACGCTCGGCTTCGGTACGGGCGGCGTGAGCGGTCCGGCGATCCTGCCCGTCGGCGTGCTTGCTACGTGGCGCGTGCGACGAGCAGTACCGGTGCCGATCCTCGGCGTCGGCGGCGTCGCCAGCGGCTCCGACGCGCTCCAGTACATCGTGGCGGGAGCCTCACTCGTAGGCATCGGAACCGCCGCGCTTCGGGATCCGCGCGCACCGATGCGCGTGGTCAATGAGATGTCGGCCTGGTGCGACGCACACGGCGTGTCGCGCATCTCGGATCTTGTTGGGACTCTCGAGGGCTTGGCGTGACGAAAACAGACGGAGCGAGACGGGTGCACACCACGCCGATCGTCGCGCTCGACGTGCCGATGGCATCGGCGGCCATGGCGCTCGTGGGCGAGCTCGGGGAAACGTGCGCGTTCTACAAGGTCGGCAACGAGCTCTTCACCGCGGCGGGACCTTCGATTGTCGCCGCGATCCGCGAGCAAGGGCGTGAGGTTTTTCTCGACCTGAAGTTTCACGATATCCCGAACACAGTCGCGGGCGGAGTGCGCAACGCCGCGAAGTTGGGAGCGTCCCTCGTCACAGTCCACGCTTCCGGCGGAGTGGCGATGCTTCGCGCCGCGGCGGATGCCGCACGAGAGGCCGGAGGCGGCTGTCGCGTTCTCGCGGTGACGGTGCTGACGTCGCTGAGCGCCGAGGCGACTGCGGAAGCGTGGGGCCGGGGCGCCGGCCTTGACGTGGAGGCCGAGGTGTTACGCCTCGCCGAGGCCGCGGCGGAGGCAGGCGCCGACGGCGTCGTGTGCGGCGGCGGCGAGGCCCGGGCGGTCTCCAAGCGTTTCGGGGATCGGTTGTCGATCCTCGTACCGGGGGTTCGAGCCGCCGGTGGAGCATCGCAGGACCAGGCGCGCGTCGTCACGCCGAGCGAGGCCGCCGCGGCCGGAGCGCGGTACGTCGTCGTGGGGAGGATGGTGACTGGAGCGCCCGATCGTCGGCGGGCGATGCGGGCCGTCAGTCTCGAGCTGAGCTCACGGGTCGCCCGCGACGCGGCGGTTTGAGCGGCTGACCCCGGTGGGTTCTCCCGGCTCGTCAGGCTCCACGTTCTTCCCCTTGATCGAAGTTACAGTCCTGTTTACTGTTAAGGTCTGTCCAGAAACGTCTATCTCGACGCACCAGGCGTGCGTTGTTTTTTTGGAGCGTCCGTGAAAGTTCGCACCAGCGTGAAGCCGATCTGCGAGCACTGCAAAGTCGTCAAGCGAAACGGCGTGACTCGCATCATCTGCAAGCGCAACCCCAAGCATAAGCAGCGTCAGGGCTAATCATGGCTCGTATTGCTGGCGTCGATCTCCCTCGCGACAAGAAGGTCGAGATCGGTCTCACGTACATCTACGGCATCGGCCGAAAGAACGCCGCCGAGATCATCAAGAAGAGCGGCGTCGATGCGGCGCTTCGCGTGCGCGATCTCACCGACGCGGACGTGAACAAGATCCGCGGCGCGATCGAGCGCGAGTACAAGGTCGAAGGCGCGCTCCGCACCGAAGTCGCGATGAACATCAAGCGGCTGATGGACATTGGCTCGTATCGTGGCATCCGGCACCGCAAGGGACTCCCCGTGCGCGGCCAGCGAACGCACACGAACGCGCGCACGAAGAAGGGTCCGCGCCGCGCGATCGCCGGCAAGAAGAAGGTCACCAAGTAATTCTCGCGACCACCGCGACCACGTAGAGAGAAATCATTTCGTATGGCGACTGGGAAGAAGGCAAAGCGGGTGGTGGAAGCTGAGGGGATCGCGCACGTAAGCGCGACCTTCAACAACACGACCATCACGATCACCGACTCGCACGGGAACACCGTGTCGTGGGGGTCCTCGGGCAAGGCGGGCTTCAAGGGCTCGAAGAAGAGCACGCCCTTCGCCGCGACGGTCGCCGCTGAGCAGGCCGCGCGCGAAGCGCTCACTGCCGGCGTCAAGCGAGTCCACGTCCGCGTGCAGGGACCGGGCTCCGGACGCGAGTCGGCGATTCAGGCGCTGGCGACCGCCGGTCTCCAAGTGAAGTCGATCAAGGACGTGACGCCGATTCCGCACAACGGCTGCCGTCCGCCGAAGCGCCGGAGAGTCTGAGCCATGGGTCGCTACACGGGGTCAAGCTGCAAGCAGTGCCGCCGGGAGGGCACCAAGCTCTTCCTCAAGGGCAGCAAGTGCTACACGGAGAAGTGCCCGGTCGAGCGCCGTCCGTACGCGCCTGGCCAGCACGGCCAGAGCACGGCTCGCCGCCGCAAGTCGTCGGAGTACTCGAAGCAGCTCCGCGAGAAGCAGAAGATCAAGCGCATCTATGGGCTGAGTGAACAACAGTTCCGGAACACGTTCGACAAGGTCACGACGCTGCCGGGGATCACGGGCCACAACCTTCTCGCGGCACTCGAGAGTCGGCTCGATAACATGATCTACCGCATGGGTTTCGCCGCGAGCCGTAAAGGAGCGCGTCAGCTCATTCGCCATCGGCACATCGAGGTCAACGGCAAGACGGTGGACATCCCCAGCTTTGCCGTTGTCCCCGGACAGGAAGTGCGCATTCGCCAGAAGTCGCGCGAAATAGTTCCGGTGCTTCAATCGATGGAGCAGTCGTCGCGTGCGCCGTCGCTGTCGTGGCTGGCGGTCGACCGCGACACTTTCAGCGGTCGGATGTTGGAGCGCCCGCAGCGCCCGAGCATCCCCATCGCGGCACAGGAGCAACTGGTCGTCGAGCTCTACTCGAAGTGACCTGAGCGCGCGCCGCGCGCTGGTCCAAGCAGGTCAGTACCGCAGCATCGGTCGGGACCCTTACTCCCCCTCGAGTCTGCCGCGCGTAAGGGGCGGGGCAGAGCGATGCCGGGCAACCGGCAAGACCTCAGGAACATCATCACATGCCTAACACGATCGATCTCCGCGGGCTCGTTCGCCCGCAGCTCGTTGAGTCCACCAAGCGCGACGACAACCCGAACGTCGCCGAGTTCCGTCTCCAGCCGCTGGAGCGCGGGTTCGGCCACACGCTCGGCAACTCGATGCGCCGCATGCTCCTTTCGTCGCTCCGCGGCTCCGCCGTCTGGGCATTTCGGATCGATGGCGTGGTGCACGAGCATCAGACCATCCCCGGCGTCGTCGAGGACGTTCACCAGATCATCGCCAACCTCAAGTCGTTGACGCTGATCCTGGCGGACGACGTCGAGGAAGTCGTCCTCCACATTACGCGCACCGAGTCCGGCCCCGTCACCGCGGGTGACATCACCGCGTCCGGCGGAGCTCGCATCATCCAGCCCGGGCACCACCTGTTCACGCTCCAGGACGACCGCGATCTCAACGTCGACCTGTACGTCAACAAGGGTCGCGGCTATATCGAGGCCGACCAGCACCCCGTCGATCGCGGTCTTCCGGTCGATCTCGTCCGCATCGATTCGATCTACAATCCGGTTCGACGCGCCAACTTCACCGTCGCCGAGACGCGCGTCGGCCAGCGCACCGACTATGATCGTCTCGTGCTCACGGTCGAGACCAACGGCACGATTTCGCCGGAAGAGGCGGTCAGCTATGCCGCCGCGCTGGCGCAAACGCACTTCCAGTACTTCGCCGACTTCGGCACGCACTCGCTCGCCCCGATCGGCTTCGACGGCGACTCGGCCACGGGCGATGGCGCGCGGCTCGGCGGTCTGCTCCGCACGGCGATCGACGACCTCGAGTTGTCGGTCCGCTCGGTGAACTCGCTCAAGAATTCGAACATCCGGACGCTCGGCGATCTGGTCCGCCAGACCGAGAGCCAGATCCTGCAGGTCAAGAACTTTGGCAAAAAGTCGCTCCAGGAGATCGCCGATCTGCTCGAGCGTGAAAGCCTGAATTTCGGGATGCGATTCGAGGAGGGTGGTGACGGCAGCGTCCGCGTGCTGGATCAGGGCACGCCGCCGAGCCGCGCCGCCGCCGCCGCGCCCGACGACATGGAGGAGTAAGAGCAATGCGGCACCGCAAAGCGGGGCGACAGCTTCGCCGAACCAGCGAACAGAAGCTCGCGCTTCTGCGAAATCTCGCGTCGTCGCTCATCGAGCACGGCGCGATCGAGACGACCGAGGCCAAGGCCAAAGAGCTGCGCCCCTTCGTCGAGAAGCTCATCACCAAGGCGCGGTCGGGCACGCTGCACGACCGCCGGCTCGCCGTCCGCCACATCCACAAGCGCGCGACCGCCGACAAGCTCTTTCAGGAAGTCGGTCCGGCGTTCGCGAAGCGGAAGGGCGGCTACACGCGCATTCTGAAGACCGGTCACCGCAAGGGCGACGGCGCCGAGATGGCGCGCATCGAGCTCATGCCGGCCGCGAAGGAGAGCTAGACCAATGGCCATTCAACGCCACAAGTGCTTCACCTGCGGCAAGGGCGTCGCGTTCGGCAACAACGTTTCGCACGCCAACAACAAGACGCGCCGCACGTGGAAGCCGAACCTGCAGGTCGTCCGCACGATGGTCGGCGGCAAGATTCAGAAGGTGAAGGTCTGCACGCGGTGTCTCGCCGCCGGCAAGATCAAGCGGGCACCTCGCGGACAGGCCGTTGCCTAACTCGATGTCCCGACACCGCACCGGCAGCAAGAAGGGGAGCTTTCGAAGCTCCCCTTTTTTTAGATATTCGACTGGGCGCTGCTCCGCACTCCGTCACCGCACTCGTTCCAGTTCTCCGTACTCCGTCTCCGTGCTCCGCACCCGTCCAGACCCATGCCTACCGCACTGATCACCGGCATCACGGGCCAGGACGGCTCGTACCTCGCGGAGCTCCTGCTCGCGAAGGGGTACCGTGTCGTGGGCGTCGTACGCCGCAGCTCCACCACTCCCTACGAGCGGATCGCGCACCTGGTCGACAAGCTGGAGCTGGTGTCGGCGGATCTCCTGGATCAGACATCGCTCACGGACGTCGTCGCCGAACACAAACCGGACGAGATCTACAATCTCGCGGCGCAGTCCTTCGTGCAGACGTCGTGGTCACAGCCGGTGCTGACCGGTGAGTTCACGGCGCTCGGCGTGACGCGAATGCTCGAGGCGATGAAGAAGGCGGCGCCCAAGTCGCGGTTCTATCAGGCCAGCTCGAGCGAGATGTTCGGCAAAGTCGTCGAGTCGCCGCAGCGCGAGACGACGCCGTTCTATCCGCGCAGCCCATACGGCGTGGCGAAGGTGTACGGGCATTGGATCACCGTGAATTATCGCGAGAGCTTCGGGCTGTACGCGGTGTCGGGGATCCTGTTCAACCACGAGAGCCCGCGGCGCGGCCTGGAGTTCGTTACGCGCAAGGTCACCGACGCCGCGGCGCGCATCAAGCTCGGACTCGCGAACGAGCTGCGGCTCGGCAACCTGGACTCGCGCCGCGACTGGGGATTCGCCGGCGACTACGTCGAGGCCATGTGGCGGATGCTGCAGCAGGACGAGCCCGACGACTATGTGATCGGAACCGGCCATACGTGTTCGGTCCGCGACCTGTGCGACGCCGCGTTCGGCGCGATCGGTCTCGACTACAAGAAGTACGTCGTCCAGGATCCGCGCTTCATCCGACCGGCCGAGGTGGATCTGCTCGTCGCCGATGGGTCGAAAGCCGCGCAGAAGCTCGGCTGGTCGCCGACCGTTACCTTCGACGAGCTCGTGCGCATGATGGTGGACGCGGACCTGAAACGGTACGAGGCGCGGGGCTAGATGCGTGCTCTGCTGACCGGCGGGGCCGGGTTCGTCGGTCAGTGGCTGGCACGATCGCTGTTGCGGCGCGGCGACGGCGTCGACCTCGCGGGGCTCGGTGACGCGTTCGCCGGCCCGCCGATTCTCACGGCCGACGAGCGCGGAGCGGCCCGCTGGTTCGCGGCCGACGTTCGCGACGGCGATGCGCTGGACGCGGCGATCGAGGCGAGCAAGCCGGACGTCGTGTTTCACCTCGCGGGCGTGAGCTTTCCGCCCGACGCGGACCGGTCGCCTACGACGGCGTACGACGTGAACGTGCTTGGCGCGGTGCGGCTGCTTTCGTCGGTGGCGCGGCGCCGCGCCGCGGGGACGCTCGACCCGGTGGTGCTGATCGTCGGCAGCGGCGTGCAGTACGGAAGGCACGACGAGTCCGAGATGCCGCTCGACGAGTCAGCCGAGCAACGGCCCGTCAGCACCTACGGCGCGTCGAAGGCGGCGCAGGAGACGATCGCGTTGCAGATCTTTCGCGCCACGGACGTCCGGGTCGTTTGCGTGCGCAGCTTCAACCACTCCGGGATCGGCCACGGCGCGCAGTACCTGCTTCCGTCGCTGGTCGCGCGCGTGCGCGACATCGCCGACGGCGCGGCGCCTCGCCTCGCGTTGGGGAACGACGTGACGCGCGACTACGTGCACGTGGACGACGTCGTCGACGCTTACCTGTCTCTGGCCGAGCACGGGCGGCCGGGCGAGTCGTACAACGTGGCGAGCGGACGCGGCGTGACGGCCCGGCAACTGGCCACCGACGTCTTGCACCGAGCGGGCGTGCGCGCCGACATTTCGACTGACGCCGCGCTCGTGCGCGCAACCGACATCCCGACGCTCATCGGCTCGCCCGCGAAGCTGGCGCGCGAGACCGGCTGGGCGCCCCGCAAGACGCACCTCGACATCATCGACGACTTGCTCCGCACTCACGGCTCCGCCTCGGTCACCGCACATGCCGCGCAGAACTGACCTGCACCGAATCCTCGTGATCGGCTCGGGCCCGATCATCATCGGGCAAGCCGCCGAGTTCGATTACTCGGGGACGCAGGCGACCAAAGCGCTCAAGGAAGAGGGTTACGAGGTCATCCTCATCAACTCCAACCCGGCCACGATCATGACCGATCCCGAGTTCGCGGATCGGACGTACATCGAGCCGGTGACGCCGGAGTTCGTCGAGCTGATCCTCGAGAAGGAGCGGCCGGACGCGATTCTTCCCACGATGGGCGGCCAGACGGCGCTCAACGTGTCGATGGCGCTGGCGCAATCAGGCGCCCTCGAGAAGTACGGCGTCGAGTTGATCGGCGCGACCGCCGAAGCGATCGCCATCGCCGAGGATCGCAAGCTCTTCTCCGAAGCGATGCATCGCATCGGTCTCGCCGTCGCCGCCGGCGGCATCGCCGAGAGCTTCGACGAAGCCGAAGCGATTCTCGACGTCACCGGATTCCCGGCGATCATCCGCCCCTCGTTCACCCTCGGCGGCACCGGCGGCGGCATCGCGTACAACCGCGACGAGTTCGAGCAGATCGTGCGCAACGGACTCGATCTCTCGCCGACGCACCAGGTGCTCGTCGAGCGCAGCGTGATCGGCTGGAAGGAGTTCGAGCTCGAAGTGATGCGCGACCACGAAGACAACGTGGTCATCGTCTGCTCGATCGAGAACCTCGACCCGATGGGCGTGCACACCGGCGACTCGATCACCGTCGCGCCGGCGATGACGCTCACCGACCGCGAGTATCAGGTGATGCGCGACGCGGCCGTCGCGATCATCCGCGAGGTCGGCGTGGACGCCGGCGGCTGCAACATCCAGTTCGCCGTGAATCCGCGCGACGGCGAGATGCTCGTGATCGAGATGAATCCGCGCGTGTCGCGGTCGTCGGCGCTCGCGTCCAAGGCGACCGGCTTTCCGATCGCGCGGATCGGCGCGAAGCTCGCCGTGGGGTACCGGCTCGACGAGATCCCGAACGACATCACGAAGACGACGCCGGCGTCGTTCGAGCCGGTGCTCGACTACGTCGTGGTGAAGATTCCGCGCTTCGCGTTCGAGAAATTCCCGTCGGCGAGTCCGTACCTCACGACGCAGATGAAGTCCGTCGGCGAGGCGATGGCGATCGGCCGCACGTTCAAGGAAGCATTCCAGAAAGGGTTGCGCGCGCTGGAGACGGGACGCCCGGGATGGGCGACCGCGACGCGGCCGCAGGACGATCGTCTGCCCGACGACACGGTCGAGGCGCTCCGCGGAGCGCTCCGCCAACCGACGCCCGAGCGCATCTTCCAGGTGAAGCGCGCCTTCGAGCGCGGGCTGAGCGTCGACGACGTATACGACCTGACGGCGATCGACCCGTGGTTCCTCCATCAGCTCCGAGAGCTGATCGACGCCGAGCGGATGTACGCGTCGCTCGTCGAGGTGACCGAGTCCGACACGCGACGCATGAAGCGCATGGGTTTCTCCGACCGGCAACTCGCTGTCCTGCGCGACGAGACCGAGCGGGAGACGCGCGAGCGACGATGGGCGCACGGAGTGCGGCCGGCCTACAAGATGGTGGACACCTGCGCCGGCGAATTTCCCTCCGCGACGCCGTACCTCTACAGCTCGTACGACGAGGAAACGGAAGCGCCGCGTTCCGGCCGGCGCTCGGTCGTGATCCTCGGTAGCGGCCCGAATCGAATCGGGCAGGGCGTGGAGTTCGACTACTGCTGCGTGCGCGCGGTGATCGCGCTCCGGCAGCGTGGATTCGAGACGATCATGATCAACTCGAATCCGGAGACCGTCTCCACCGACTTCGACACCTCGGACAAACTGTACTTCGAGCCGCTCACCCTCGAGGACGTACTCGAGATCGTGTCTCGTGAACAGCCCGAAGGCGTGATCGTGCAGCTCGGCGGGCAGACGCCGCTCAAGCTGACGCGTGACCTCGAGGCCGCCGGCGTCCCGATCCTCGGCACGTCGCCCGACTCGATCGACATGGCCGAGGACCGTCGGCGTTTCGAGAAGATCGCGCGCGAGCTGGGCCTCGAGCAGCCGGCGAACGGCACGGCGACGAGCGTCGAAGAAGCGCTCGCCGCCGCCGAGTCGATCGGCTATCCGGTGCTGGTGCGCCCGTCGTACGTGTTGGGCGGACGCGCGATGCAGATCGTATACGATCCACCGTCGCTGCAGGAGTATTTCGTGAAGGCGGCGCGCGTTTCGGAAGAGAGGCCGGTGCTCATCGACCGCTTCCTCGAGGACGCGTTCGAGTGCGACGTCGACGCGATCTGCGACGGTACGCGCGTCGTGATCGGCGGGATCATGCAGCACATCGAGGATGCCGGCATCCACTCCGGCGATTCGGCGTGCGTGCTGCCGCCCTATCTCGTCGGCGAGACCGACCTCCAGGCGATGCGCGAACAGACCGTCTCGCTGGCGATGGCGCTCGGCGTCGTGGGGCTGATCAACGTGCAGTACGCGATCAAGAACGGCGTCGTGTACGTGCTCGAGGTGAACCCGCGCGCCAGCCGGACGATTCCGTTCGTGTCGAAGGCGATCGGCGTGCCGCTCGCGTCGCTCGCGGCGCGCGTCATGGTCGGCGAGACGCTCGACGAGATCGGATTCACGGAAGAGATCGTGCCGCCTTACGTCTCCGTGAAGGAGGCGGTGTTCCCGTTCAACAAGTTCGCGGGCACCGACCCGGTGCTCGGGCCCGAGATGCGCTCCACGGGAGAGGTGATGGGAATCGCCGACTCGTTCGGGTCGGCGTTCGCGAAAGCGCAGCTCGCGGCGTCGAACGGGCTGCCGCTCGAGGGAGTCGTGCTGATCACGGTGATCGATTCGGACAAGCCGACGGTGACGCCCATCGCGCGACGGTTCCACGAGATGGGCTTCGAGATCATGGCCACG
Source organism: uncultured Gemmatimonadaceae bacterium (assembly GCA_963757185.1). GTDB lineage: Bacteria > Gemmatimonadota > Gemmatimonadetes > Gemmatimonadales > Gemmatimonadaceae > JAQBQB01. Next base: position 142,051 of record CAVWQI010000005.1, on the reverse strand, counting down.
TCGGGGACGGCGGCTTACTTGCGAGCCCGAGGAATCCCGGCGCAGCGCGTGTTCAAGGTCCACGAGGGACGCCCCAATTGCCTGGACATGATTGTGAATCGGGACGTCCAGTTGCTCGTCAATACTCCTATGGGAAAGCACGCCCAGCTGGACGACTATCTGCTCCGCCAGGCGGCGATCGTGAACCGCGTGTCGTACACGACGACGATGTCCGCCGCCAACGCCGCGTCCGACGCGATTCTCTCGCTGCGGTCGCGCCGGCCGCGCGTGCAGTCGCTCCAGGAATGGCAGGCGCTGCTCCCCGATGCGCCCGCGACACCGGGAGTGGCGACAGGAGCAGGCGCGTGACCGGTGAGGGCGGGGTGTTCATCCACGAGTCGGCGTATGTGGACGAAGGAGCGGTCGTCGGCGCTGGAACGAAGATCTGGCATTTCTGCCACGTCATGCCCGGTGCCGTGATCGGCGAGCGCTGCAGCCTGGGCCAGAACGTCGTCGTGATGAACGGGACGCGAATGGGACGGAACTGCAAGATCCAGAACAACGTCTCGATCTACGAGGGCGTGGAGCTGGAGGACGACGTGTTTTGCGGCCCGTCGATGGTGTTCACGAACGTGATGAACCCGCGGAGCCATGTGCCGCGGCGCGACGAATATCGACGCACGCTCGTGCGTCGCGGTGCCTCGATCGGCGCCAACGCGACGATCGTCTGCGGCGTCACGCTCGGGCGAATACGCGTTCGTCGGAGCGGGCGCGGTCGTGACGAAGGACGTGCAGCCGTACGCGCTCATGGCCGGCGTGCCGGCGCGACGCATCGGGTGGATGTGCCAGTGCGGCGAGCGTCTCTCCGACCGCGGCGAGGGCCGCTGCGAGGCGTGCGGCACGACGTACGAACGAGTCGGCGACGCCATCCGCGAGATCGCGCGGGGAACGCCTGTGGGGTCGGTGGAAAGGGCGGAGGCCCGCAAATGAACGAAGACGACCTGTCCACACGATCCTTCCGCATCGCGCTGGTCGGATGCGGCCGCATCAGCAAGACCCACTTCGAGGCGCTCAAGAAAGTCGACGGCCTTGTGGTGACCGCCGTGTGCGACATTGACGCCGCGCGCGCGCAAAGTGCCGGCGAAGCGCAAGGCGTCCCGTGGTACAGGACGCTCGACGAGATGCTCAAGACATCCGGGCCCGAGATCGACGTCGTGTCGATCTGCACGCCGTCCGGTTTGCACGCGGCGCAAGGCGCCGTCGTGGCGCGCGCGGGCAAGCACGTCGTGAGCGAGAAGCCGATGGCGCTGTCCCTCGCGCAGGCCGACAGCCTCATGCGCGCTTGCGAGGCGGCCGGCGTGCAACTGTTCGTCGTCAAGCAGAATCGCCTCAATCCGCCGATTCAGTTGGTCAAGCGCGCCATCGACAAGGAGCGCTTTGGCCGCATCTACCTCGCGAACGTGACCGTGCGCTGGCAGCGGCCGCAGGAGTATTACGACGCCGAACCGTGGCGCGGCACGTGGGAATTCGACGGCGGCGCGATCATGAATCAAGCCTCGCACTACGTCGACTTGATTCAGTGGCTCGTCGGCCCCGTCGAGAGCGTGATGGCCAAGACGGCGACGCAAGCGCGGCGCATCGAGGCCGAGGACTCCGGCATCGCGATCCTCAAGTTCCGCTCCGGCGCGCTCGGCGTCATCGAGGTGAATGTGCTGACCTACCCGAGGAACCTCGAGGGCTCGATCACGATCCTCGGCGAGCGCGGATCGGTGAAGATCGGCGGGACCGCGGTGAACAAGATCGAGCACTGGGACTTCGCCGACGCCGATCCCGACGACAAGCTCGTCGAGTCGTCGAGCACGAATCCGCCGAACGTGTACGGCTTCGGGCACGAGGGGTATTACCGCAACGTGCTCGCGGTGCTGCGCGGCGAGGCGCGGCCGGAGACGGACGGACGCGCCGGGCGCAAGTCGCTCGAGTTGATCCTGGGGATCTACGAATCCGACCGCATGATGCGCGAGGTGCTGATCCCCCGGCGCGACGAGAGCGCGGGCGTTCGTTGACTGAGGCCGCCGCCCCCGTGATCCTTCAAGTCTGGTCCTGATTCTTTCGAACACTTCACGCTGGAAGTCATGCCGGTTCCACTGCTGGATTTGCGGGCGCAACACGAGACGATTCGCGACGAGATCAGCCAGGCGATCTCGGGCATCGTCGAGTCGCAGCTGTTCATTCTGGGCGCGCCGGTCGAGCGACTCGAGCGCGAGGTTGCGGCCCTGTCGCACACGAAGTACGCCGTCGGATGCGCGAGCGGCACCGACGCGCTGCTGCTGGCGCTGCGCGCGCTGGACGTCGGTCCGGGCGACGAGGTCATCACCACGCCGTTCACGTTTTTCGCCACGGCGGGCACGATTCACAACGCCGGCGGACGGCCGGTGTTCGTGGACATTGACCCGGGTACCTTCAACATCCTCCCCGAGGCGGCCGCCGCGGCGCGTACCTCGCGCACCAAGGCCGTGATGCCGGTCGACCTGTTCGGTCAGATGGCGCCGATCGAAAGCGTGATGACGGCGATGCGGGGCGTCCCTGTCATCGAAGACGCGGCGCAGACCATCGGCGCGCGGCGTTCCATCGACGGCGAATGGCGAATGGCCGGCGAAGTCGCGACCATCGGCACGTTCAGCTTCTTCCCGTCCAAGAACCTCGGCGCGTTCGGCGACGGGGGGATGATGGTGACGCAGGACGAAGCGATCGCCTCGCGTCTCAAGCGTCTCCGCATGCATGGCGGCGCGAAGATGTATTTCCACGACGAGGTCGGGTTCAACAGCCGCCTCGACGCGTTACAGGCGGCCATTCTGAGCGCCAAGCTGCCTCACCTCCAGGCGTGGAGCGCCAAGCGCCGCAGCAACGCCGCGTACTACGACGAGGCGCTGGGTGGCGTCGACGGCGTGGTCACCCCGATCGTCGATCCCGCCAACGAGTCGATTTTCAACCAGTACACGATTCGCGCCGACCGCCGGGAAACGCTCCAGAGTTTCCTCAAGGAACGCGGCATCGGCAACGCGATCTACTACCCGCTGCCTCTCCACCTGCAACCGTGCTTCGAGTACCTCGGCTACAAGAAGGGCGCGTGCCCGGAGTCGGAGCGCGCCGCGAACGAGGTGCTGTCGCTGCCGATCTATCCCGAGTTGGCGCGCGCGCAGCAGGACGAGGTCATCGCCACCATCAGAGAATTCTATGGCCGCTGAGTCGACCACGAAGGATCGGCTTCTAGCGAAGATCGAGGACCGGAGCGCCGTCGTCGGCGTGATCGGCCTCGGATACGTCGGCCTGCCGCTCGCGGTCGAATTCGCGAAAGCGGGTTTTCGGGTGGTCGGGTTCGACGTCAGCGAGCGGGTCGTCGCGCTCCTCATGCGCGGCGAGTCGCACATCCAGGACGTCGCCGCCGCGGACATCGCCGCGCTCGTCAAGAGCGGCAAGTTCCAAGCGACGACCGACGAGACGCGCCTCGCCGAAACGGAGGCGATCTCCATCGCGGTGCCGACGCCGCTCAGCAAGACGCGCGATCCCGACATGAGCTACGTGATCTCCGCCGCCGAGACGGCGACGCGACAGGCGCGAAAGGGAACGCTCGTCGTACTCGAAAGCACGACATATCCGGGCACCACGCGCGAGATCCTCATGCCGGCGCTCGAGGCGAGAGGATTCGTGGTGGGGGAGGACGTGTTCGTGGCGTTCAGCCCGGAGCGCGTCGATCCGGGAAACCCGGTCTACCAGACCAAGAATACGCCCAAGGTCGTCGGCGGGATCACGTCGAGCTGCACCGAGCTCGCGATGGCGCTCTACACGAGCTGCATCGATACCACGGTGCGCGTGTCGTCGCCGGAGGCCGCGGAGCTCACCAAGCTCCTCGAGAACACCTTCCGGTCGGTGAACATCGGTCTCGTGAACGAGATGGCCATCGTTTGCGACAAGCTCGGCGTCGACGTCTGGGAAGTGATCGAGGCCGCGGCCACCAAGCCGTTCGGGTTCATGAAGTTCACGCCGGGGCCGGGGATCGGCGGCCACTGCATCCCGCTCGATCCACACTACCTCGCGTGGAAGATGCGCACGCTGAACTACAAGACGCGCTTCATCGACCTGGCGAGCGAGATCAACAGCCAGATGCCCGCCTTCGTCGTCGAGAAGGTCTCGCACGCGCTCAACGTGGACCGCAAACCCGTGAACGGCAGCCGCGTCCTCGTCCTCGGCGTCGCGTACAAGCGAGACATCGACGACGTCCGCGAGAGCCCGGCCCTCGACGTGATCCGCCTGCTCGAGGAGCACGGCGCGTCCGTCGAATACCATGACCCGCACATCGACAGCGTGCGGGAGGACGGTCACGTTCGCAAAGGAGTCGCGCTCACGAAGGACCGAGTCGCGGCCGCGGACGCGGTCGTCATCGTCACCGACCATCGCGACGTGGACTACCAGATGGTGATGGACAACGCGTCGCTCATCGTCGATTCACGCAACGTGACCGCGGGTCTCGCCGCCTCGAAGGCGCGTGTGGTGTCCCTCTCGGCGCGCTCGAACGGATTCGACCGTTGAGGATTCGCTGACATGAACATCGCAGTCGTGGGGACGGGCTACGTCGGCCTCGTGGTCGGGGCGTGTCTCTCGGAGACCGGCAACCAGGTGACGGGGGCCGACGTCGACACGGCCAAGATCGAGGGACTGCTCAAGAACGTCCTGCCGATCTACGAACCGGGTCTCGATCACCTCGTCGCACGCAACCAATCGGCGGGGCGGCTGGCATTCACCACCGACGTGGCCGGCGCGATCACCGGAGCCGACGTGGTGTTCATCGCCGTCGGCACACCGCCGGACGAAGACGGCTCCGCCGACCTGCGCTACGTGCTGGGCGTCGCCGAGACGATCGGCCGCAGCATGGCGCGCGAGACGGTCGTCGTCACGAAGTCCACGGTGCCCGTCGGGACGGCGGCGAAGGTCTCCGAGGCCGTCGGCCGCCACGCCCGCTTTCCGTTTCACGTCGTCAGCAACCCCGAGTTTCTCAAGGAAGGCGCGGCCGTCGACGACTTCATGAAGCCGGACCGTGTCGTGCTCGGCGCCGAGACGGATCACGCGCGCAGCGTGATGGCCGAGCTGTACGCGCCGTTCGTGCGCACGGGCCGGCCGATCATCTTCATGGACCTGCCGTCCGCCGAGATGACGAAGTACGCCGCGAACGCCATGCTGGCGACTCGCATCTCCTTCATGAACGACATCGCCGAGCTCTGCGAGCGCGTCGGCGCGAACGTGGACGTGGTCCGCAAGGGCATCGGCAGCGACGAGCGCATCGGATCGGCCTTTCTCTTTCCGGGCCCGGGGTACGGCGGTTCGTGCTTCCCCAAGGACGTGAAGGCGCTCGTGAAGACCGCCCGCGACGAGGCGACCTGCCTGCGCATTCTCGAAGCGGTCGAGGCGGTCAACGACGATCAGAAGCACCGCATGTTCGCGAAGCTGACCACGGCCCTTGGCGGCAGCGTCGCGGGGATGCGCGTTGCGGTGTGGGGATTGGCGTTCAAGCCGAACACCGACGACATGCGCGAGGCTCCGGCGCTGACGCTCATCGAGGAGCTTCTCGCCGCCGGCGCGTCGGTCGTCGCGCACGACCCGGTCGCGATGGACGAGGCGGCGCGCCGATTGGGGTCGCGCGTCGAGTTCGCGGCGTCGGGCTATCAGGCGGCGACGGGCGCCGACGCGCTGGCCGTCGTGACCGACTGGAACGAGTACCGTCACCCGGATTTCGCGCGCATCAAGCAGGTGCTCAAGCGCCCCATCATCGTGGACGGACGGAATCTCTATCCGCTGCACCGCATGGCGGAGCTCGGGTTCAAGTACTACTCGATCGGGCGCCGGGCGATCGCGTGACTCGCCTCGGCGCCGCGCGAATGCCATGACCGCGCGGACGATCCTCGTCACGGGCGGCGCGGGTCACGTCGGCTCGCATGTCGTCGAACTGCTCGCCGCGGATGCCGGCAATCGCGTCATCTCGCTCGACAACTACTCGACCGGGACGCGGGAGAACCACGTTGCCGGGGCGGAGTATCGCGATGGGCACACGAAGGAGATCGCCCGGCTCGTGCCCGAGACGCCGGACGTCGTCTACCACCTCGGCGAGTACGCGCGCATCGCGACGAGCTTCGACGACGTGGCGACGGTCTACGACTACAACATCGTCGGGACGTTCGCGGTCGCGGAGTTCTGCCGGCAGCGCGGCGTCGGCAAGCTCGTGTACTCGGCGTCGAGCACCAAGTTCGCCATCGAGGGCGACGGGCGGCATCAGAACCCGTACTCGTTCACCAAAGCGACGAACGTCGACCTCATCAACGACTACGGGCGATGGTTCGACCTCGACTACGCGATCTGCTATTTCTACAACGCGTTCGGCCCACGCGAGGTCGGCGCCGGCCCGTACGCGACGCTCATCGCCCGATTTCAGGAGCTTCATCGAGAGGGCAAGCCGCTCGAGGTCGTTTCGCCGGGCACCCAACGACGTACGTTCACCTTTGTCCGCGACCTTGCACGAGGCATCGTCTTGGTTGGGGAACGGGGACATGGCGACGGTTACGCGCTCCGGGCCGCCAAATCGTACAGCGTCCTGGACATCGCCAAAGCCTTCGGAGGACCGATCACGATGGTCGACGGATACTCCGGGCGGCATGACGTAGCCAACGATCCGACCCGGGCCCGCGACGAGCTTGGCTGGGAGGCCACGGTGGACGTCATGGACTGGATCAGGGAGTTCAAGAACGGCGGGTAGCCGCCGGATTCGGGAAGACCGCGAGGCCACCCGCACGGGGCTTGCCGGTTAGCTTTAGAGGTTCGCGTCCGAACCGATGCCACACTCCCGGGGTACCAGCCGGATATGCACCGATTCCCTCGCAGACTCGTCGCGGCCTTGGTCGTGTTGGTTGGCGTCGCGGCGTGCCGGCCGGAATTTCAGCTCAAGAACTTCACGACGAACGAGGCGCTTTACACCGCCTCGTTGCGTGCCTACGACCGCCACCATTGGGACGACGCGGTCACCGGGTTCGAAAAGCTGACCACCGATCTTCCGCCTCGCGACACGCTGCTGCCGCGGTCGTATTGGTATCTGGCGTCGGCTCACGACCACATGGACGAGCACCTGCTGGCGGCCCAGAGCTACGACCGCCTCGTGCAGACGTTTCCTGAAGATTCGCTGGCCGACGACGCCGCGCTCGAGACCGCGCGCTCGTATCGCCGAATGTGGCGAAAGCCTCAGCTCGACCCGACGTACGGCGAGACATCGCTCGCGTCGTACAACACGCTCATCGGTCTCTATCCGACGTCGCCCCTGGTGCCCGTGGCGCAGAAGGAGATCGCCGAGCTGGAGAATTGGTTCGCGATCAAGGATTACGACGCCGGGATGTATTACATCCGGCGCAAGGATCCGTACTCGGCCATCATCTATCTCAAGGATATCCTCAGCAAGTACGCGAACACGCCGAAGGCGTACGACGCGGCGCTTCGCTTGGTGGACGTATACAAGAACGTGAAATACAAGGACGACGCCAGTGACATGTGCACACAAGTACGGCAGCGCTACCCGAAAGACCCGCTCGCCCTGGAGACCTGCAAAGGAATTCCAGACGCGCCGACGGCGAGGGCGGACTCGGGGCAGACGGCGGCCGTGAAGCCCCCCCCGCCGTCCCCGTCGCCAACTGGGCGCTGACCCGTGCGGATCGGGCTCCTCGGGGGGAGCTTCGATCCCCCGCACAACGGCCACCTCCTGGCGGCCGGCGATGTCTTCGACGCTCTATCTCTCGATCGACTCGTGTTCATTCCCGCTGCCTCGCAGCCTCTCAAAGCCGGACTCACCGAGGCCACCGCGGCGCAGCGATTGGCGATGACGCGCCTGCTCGTCGAGGGTGATCCGCGCTTCGAGGTCGATTCAATTGAGATCGACCGTGGCGGGTTATCTTACACGGTTGACACGCTGGCGGCCCTGGGCGGAAGGTGGCCCGGAGCGGAGCTTTTCTGGCTCGTCGGCGCCGACGTCACGCACTCGTTCGCCAAATGGCGCGCGCCGGAGCGTGTCACGGCGCTCGCCACGATCGTCGTGATGGTTCGGGCGGGCGACGCGGCCAATCTGGCGGCGATTCCGGGCGCGCCGAAGTCGCTTGAAACGCGGCGGATCGACATCTCGTCCACTGAGGTGCGCCGGCGCGTGCGGGAAGGCAAGTCGATTCGAGGGTTCGTGCCGGACGCCGTCGCCGCGTTCATCGCGGCCGAGCGTCTGTACCAATAGAGGACCGCATGCTCAAGTCAGTCATCGGCGCCGTCTTCGGAACGCGGCACGACCGCGAACGCAGGAAGATCCAGCCGGTCGTTGACGAGATCAACGCCGAGTACGCTCGGCTGCACGACGTTTCCGAGGAAGAGCTGCGCAGCCAGACGGCGAAGCTGCGCGGCATCATTCGCGAGCGGACGCAGGAGCTCGAGGCCAAGGTCGTCGAGCTGCGAGAGCAGAAGAAAGTGGCGGCCGATCCGGTCGAGCGCGAGCGCATCGACGCGGAGCTGGGCGGCGTCGATGGACGCGGCGGCGCGGAAGGAGAGCTGCGCGAGGCGACCGCCGAGGTTCTCGACGAGATTCTCCCCGAGGCGTTCGCCACCGTGCGCGAGGGGGCTCGACGCCTGCTCGGAACGAGCGTCGTCGTCACCGGCCACGAGATGTCGTGGGACATGGTGCACTACGACGTGCAGCTCATGGGCGGCATCCAGCTCCACTTCGGCAAGATCGCCGAAATGGCCACCGGCGAAGGCAAGACGCTCGTCGCGACGCTGCCGCTCTATCTGAACGCGCTGCCGGGGAAGGGTGCGCACCTCGTCACCGTCAACTCGTACCTCGCCCGCCGCGACTCGCAGTGGATGGGGCACCTGTACAGTTACCTCGGTCTGAACGTCAGTTGTCTCGACGACACCGAGCCGGGGACGCCGGATCGCCGTGCCGCGTACGCGGCCGACATCACGTACGGCACGAACAACGAGTTCGGATTCGACTATCTGCGCGACAACATGGTCGTGTCGCTCGAGCAGCGCGTCCAGCGCTCGCACGTCTACGCGATCGTCGACGAAGTCGACTCGGTGCTGATCGACGAGGCGCGGACGCCGCTCATCATCTCGGGCCCGGTCGGGAACGAGAACGACGCCATGTACTTCGAGCACAACGCGTCGGTCGCGCGGCTCTTTCGCCGCCAGACGGAGCTGGTCAACTCGTTGGTGGGCGAAGCCGAACGAGATCTGTCGAAGGGCGACACCGCCTCGGCGGCTCTTCGTCTATACAAGGCGCAGCTCGGAAGCCCGAAGAACAAGCGCCTCATGAAGCAGCTGCAGGAGCCCGGGAACAAGCAGCTCGTGCAGAAGCAGGAGCTGGATCACATCGCCGACCGCCGGCTCCCCGCGTCGAAGCAGCAATACCGCGACATCGAGAACGACCTGCTCTTCGTCCTCGACGAGAAGGGACAGTCGGTGCACCTGACCGACGAGGGCGTGGCCTTCATGTCGCCGACCGAGCACGAATCGTTCGTGCTTCCGGACCTCGCGCTGGACATCGGCCGTCTCGACCACGACCACTCGATGAGCCCCGAGCAACGGCTCGCGGAGCGGCAAAAGGTCGAGATCGCGTACGCGCAGACGGCCGAGCGGCTGAACATCGTCCACCAGCTCCTTCGAGCCCACGCCCTGTTCGAGCGCGACGTGAACTACGTCGTGCAGGACGGCGAGGTGCTGATCGTCGACGAGTTCACCGGCCGCACGATGCCGGGACGCCGCTGGTCGGAAGGGCTGCACCAGGCGGTGGAGGCCAAAGAAGGCGTGACGGTGAAGGGCGAGACGCAGACGCTCGCCACGATCACGATCCAGAACTACTTCCGCATGTACGACAAGCTGGCCGGCATGACCGGCACGGCCGAGACGGAAGAGACGGAGTTCTACCAGATCTACAAGCTCGAGGTCGCGGTCATCCCGACCAACAAGCCGATGGTCCGCGACGATCGCCACGACCTCGTCTACAAGACGCGCCGCGAGAAGTACAACGCGATCGTCGAAGAGACGCGCCGGTTGCACGACCTCGGATTCCCGGTGCTGATCGGCACGACGAGCGTCGAGGCATCCGAGACGCTGTCGAAGCTCTTCAGCCGCGGCGGGCTGACGCACAACGTCCTCAACGCGAAGTACCACCAGCGCGAAGCGGAAATCGTGTCGCTCGCGGGCCAAACCGCGGGCGTGACGATCGCGACCAACATGGCCGGCCGCGGAACCGACATCAAACTCGGGCCGGGCGTCACGCAGTCGAAGCCGTCGAGGATCAAGGACCCCGAGGGCAAGGAGATCGACATCGTCGAGGACGGCGGTCTCCACATCATCGGTTCGGAACGCCACGAATCGCGCCGCATCGATCGTCAGCTGCGCGGTCGCTCGGGACGTCAGGGGGATCCGGGCGCGTCTCAGTTCTTCCTGTCGCTCGAGGACGACCTGATGCGCCTCTTCGGGTCCGAGCGCATCGCTTCGCTCATGGACCGGATGGGTGCGCAGGAGGGCGAAGTCCTCACGCACCCGCTCATCACGAGGTCGATCGAGGGCGCGCAGAAGCGCGTCGAGCTCCAGCACTTCCAGTCGAGAAAGCGCTTGCTCGACTACGACGACGTGATGAACCAGCAGCGCGAGGTGATCTATTCGCTGCGCACCTTCGCGCTCGAGGGCGGGGAAGAGCTCAAGGGCGAAGCGCTGAAGATGATCGAGAAGGCGATCACCCATCGCGTCGAGACGAATCTCGAGGAGTTCGTGGAGGGCGAGCAGTGGGACTTCGACCTGCTCCGCCAGGATCTCCTGATGCACTACCTGCTTCAGGTTCCGGAATTCGAGAAGCACGACCTCCGGCCCACGGAGACGACCGGCGCGGTGAACGCGTCGGTCGAAGCGGCGCGTAAAGCGTTCTACGCCAAGCTCGCGAGCCTCGACACCGTTCGCGACGAGATGGGCACACCCTACGGCGATCGGCTGCTGTCGCTCGTGATGCTCAACGTGCTGGACGAGAAGTGGAAGGACCACTTGTACGATCTCGACCAGCTCCGCAACACGATCACGTACCGCAGTTGGGGGCAGAAGGACCCGCTCATCGAGTACAAGCAGGAAGCGTACACGATGTTCGTGGACCTCATGAACGACATCTACAACACGTTCGCCGACCGCTTCCTCAAAGTGCAGATCGTCTTCGAGGCACCGGCACCCCCGCCTCCTCCGCCGCAGGCCAAGCCGACCAAGCGCTACAACGCGCTCGGCATCCTCGAGGACGTGCCCGTGGACGACGGCAAGCCGGCGGCGACGAATGGCACCGACGCCGTCATCGACAGCGGCCCGGCCGAAGAGCCTTCGGAAAAGCCGGTCGCGGCGCGCAAGGACCCGGTCATTGTTGGCGCGGGCAGGGCTCGCTCACTGTCGGGCGGCCCGCAGCAGGCGAGCGGCGACTGGACGAACGTCGGGCGCAACGATCCCTGTCCCTGCGGCTCCGGCAAGAAGTACAAGAAGTGCCACGGAGCGCACGTCTAGGCACGCCGGCGGCGCGTTTCAGAATTGAAAGTAGATGAACGGGCTCCGGTGCAGCGGGATGAAGAGGTAGAGCACCAGGAGCCACGCCGTCGTGAGGAACGCGCTCGCGAACAGCGGTAGTCGGGCCGTCGCGTACGACGGTACCACCGTGTGGCTGTGGCGCGAATCTTTTTTCCACGCACCGTAGAGCGCGCCGGCCGCGTGCGCGGCCGCGAGCAGAGCGAGAAAGAGATACACCGGCAGATACGTCCACTCGATTCCGCCGGGTGCAAAGCCGCCGAGCTTTCGCAGGATCGTCCACGCGATCGCGAAGTTGGGCGCGCGGAAGAAGACCCAGCACACGGTGACGAACGCGGTCGTCACCGTCCACCCGATGACGCGCGCGATCGGGCCGTCGCTTCGCTTGCCGGCCGCCTCTCCCTTCGGCCGAATCTCGAGCCAGAACTTGTGGGCCGCGAGTGCTACGCCGTGGAGCAGGCCCCAAACTACGAACGTCCAGTTGGCGCCGTGCCAAAGGCCGCCGAGCAGCATCGTGAGCATCAGATTCACGTACGTCCGCGCGCGTCCCCGTCGATTCCCGCCGAGCGGGATGTACAGATAATCCCGCAGCCACTCGGACAGCGTGATGTGCCAGCGGCGCCAGAACTCCGTGATCGAACGTGACAAGTACGGCATCGCGAAATTGATCGGCAGGTCGAAACCGACGATCCGCGCGAGACCGACGGCCATGTCCGAGTAGCCTGAGAAATCGCAGTAGATCTGGATCGCGTAGCCGAGGACCGCCGCGAAGACGGCCGACGGCGAGTACAGCGCGGGCTTCGCGAACACGAAATCCACGTACATCGACAGCCGGTCCGCGACGAGCATCTTTTTCGTCACGCCCATCAGCACGATCCGCAAGCCCGACATCGTCCGATGCCAGTCGAGGCGAATCGGACGCTCCATCTGCGGCAAGAACACCGATGCGCGGACGATCGGTCCGGCGACGAGCTCCGGGAAAAACGAAACGAACATCGCGTAGCGCCACCAGCTCCGACACGCGACCAACCGGCCGCGATACACGTCGATCGTGTAGCTCATCGTCTTGAACGTGAAGAACGAAATCCCCACGGGGAGCACGATGTCGAGCGGCGCCGTGCGCACGTGGAGCACACTGGCGACGGTGTCGATGAAAAAGTTGGCATACTTGAAGTAGACCAGCACGCCGACGTTCACGACGAGGCTGAGGACGAGCCACTGGCGTCGCTCCGACGATTCCGCCGCGTCTTCCATGCGGACGGCGCACGCATAGTCCACGAGGCTGGGGATGGCGAGCACCAGCAGGAAGCGTGGCATGCCCGCGCCGTAGAACACCACATTCGCCACGAGCAGCAGCGCGAGCCGGGTCGCTTGACTCGGCATGATCGCGAGGCCGACCAAGACGGCCGCGAAAAAGACGACGAACTGGTACGAGACGAACGACATTCGCTACCGAACCTCTCCGGCGAATGTCTGGACCGGCCGGCGGCGCAGCAGTTTCCAAATCTCGGAAGCGGCGAGCGCGTGCCCGGCGGCGTTCAAATGACCGTCGCCCGGTCTGGTGTTGGAGAACCCGTGAACGATGACCCCGGCGCGGCGAGCCGCGAGCATGGGCTGGCGAGTCGTCGCGCATCGCACACGCCACGACTGGCATGCTTCGAGGAGCTTCCGCTCGATCGTCGACGTGGTGTCGCGGCCCTCGACTCCGATTTCGGCGAGGTAGACGAGAGCGACTCGCGGACCGAATGCCGCGGACAACGCATGCACGACCGCGCCCGGCAGCATCGCGAGCTGAGTCGAGTCGGGAACCACGTCCGCGACTACGGTCGCCGAGCTGCTCGCGGCCGTCGTCGATGGCGGCGTCGGCGGCGCCGATGGCCTGGTCTTGGCGCTCGCCGCGCGTCCACGCTTCCATTCGAGTTTCCACGTTCGCTCGGCCAGGAGAGCGCGCAAAACGGATCGCGGGGAGGATGCGTGGCCTGAATCGGCGACCGGCGCTGGAAGCGGGGGGACGATGTGGAGCTCGCCGCTGGCGGTGACCCGGAGCTCCGGTCGTGCTTCGTAGAGCGCGTTTTCGTCGAGATCGTTGTCGCTGAGAGCGATCACGACATCCGCGGGACTCCAGCGGCGAATGACTTCGTTCGCGACGAGCAAGTATGTCGACGGCGACGCGCCGACCCACCCGTACTGTCGCACGTTTAGCGGCACGCCCGCTGCGCGCGCATCGCGCTCCAGGTACGAGCCCATCGTATGCTCGTCCGCGACGGCTTCGGCGGCGACGTACGAGTCGCCGAGAAGAACGATGGTGGGTGCGGTCGGAATCTGCGCGTTGCCGGTCAGTCGAGCGCCGGCGGTCGAAAAGTGCGCGACGGACACTCCCTCCCGCAGCTCCCGTCGCACCAACGTATCGCCGGCGACCAGCGAGTCCCTCCGTATGTTCGGGCTCGGCGGTCCCTCCGCCGACGCGAAGACCCGCAGGCCGAGCTCTACAGCGACTAGTGCGGCCGCGACGCCGGACGCGATCAGACGCGAACGCCCGCATGGCCGCAACCCGGCGGTTCGACGGCCCACGGACAGATTCGACGAGGGGGGCGCCGGGAGGAGATGGGGGCACTGGGGGTGACGACCTCCGGGGCCCCCCGGCAACGCCTCGGCGAGGCGAATCAAAACGATTGCGGGGATGCAGCTTCGGTCACGTTCGCCCACTCCGGAGGCGCCATTGTGAAGTCGTGAAACACGCCGGAGCGACGCAAATGTCTGGTCAGGACGTGCCGAAAGGGTTAAGTATTCGAGAGTTGCCCCGATCGGAGCGGCCTCGAGAGCGGCTCGTCGATCTCGGAGCGCAGGCGCTCAGCAGTGCCGAGTTGCTCGCGATTCTGATGGGGTCGGGTGGCTTAGGCCGGACGGCGGTGCAGTTGGGACACGCCGTCCTTGCCGACGCCGGAGGTGCGCTGCGCCGAATTGCTCGTCAACCGGTGGCCGCGCTCACGACGATTCCAGGGGTGGGAATGGCTCGTGCGGTGACGATTCACGCGTCGTTGGAGCTCGGGCGGCGCATGGCTCTCGAAGGACGGCAGGACGGAGCGCCGGTCCGCTCACCGCGCGACGTCGTGGAGTACTTCGCGCCGCGCATGGAGGATTTGCCCGTGGAGGAGTTTCACGTCGCCGTGTTGGACGCGCAGCATCGCCTCGAGCGTGACATCACCATCACGCGCGGGCTGCTGTCGTCGTCGCTCGTGCACCCGCGCGAAGTGTTTCGCGAGGCGATCGCCGAGCGCGCCGCGGCCGTGATTCTCGTCCACAACCATCCGAGCGGCGACCCGGTGCCGTCCGCCGACGACCGCTCGATCACCGAGCAGCTCGTCGCCGCCGGCCGACTGCTCGACATTCCGGTGCACGACCACGTGATCATCGGGCGCGGCCGCTACACAAGCTTCGCCGAGGCAGGTCTCCTGTGACCGCCGCGAGCGCGACCGTCCGCGAGGTGATGCCGGGTTGGCGCGAAGACGAGCCGCCGCTCCACGACAAGCTCGACCGCGATCTGCTCGTGCACGCCTATCGCTACAGCGAGGAGGCGCACCGCGGCCAACGCCGCAACTCGGGCGAGCCGTACATCACGCACTCGGTCGAGGTCGCGAAGATCCTCGCCGAACTGCAGCTCGATTCCGTGACCGTCGCCGCCGGGTTGCTGCACGACGTCGTCGAGGACACCAAGTTCACCATCGCCGACGTGCAGAAGGAGTTCGGGCGCCCGATCGCCGACATCGTCGACGGGCTCACCAAGATCGCCAAGCTGCCGACCGGCGGGTCGACGCAGGAGCGCCAGGTCGAGAGCTACCGCAAGCTGCTCCTCTCGATCGCCAAGGACGCGCGCGTCATCATCGTCAAGCTGGCCGACCGTCTGCACAACATGCGGACGCTCGAGTACCTGCCGCCGGAGAAGCGCGTCCGCATCGCGCAGGAGACGCGCGACCTCTACGCGCCGCTCGCCCACCGCTTCGGTATGGCGAAGCTGCGGTGGGAGCTCGAGGACCTGTCGTTCAAGCACATCGAGACCGACGAGTACAAGGCGCTGGCGAAGAAGGTCGCGCAGAAGCGCGGCGAGCGCGAAGCGCTGATCAAGCAGATGGCCGAACCGCTCATCGCCCGCCTGACGCAGTCCGGCATCAAGGACGTCGAGGTCACGGGCCGGCCCAAGCACCTGTGGTCGATTTACAAGAAGATGAAGCAGCGCGAGAAGCCGTACGAGGAGATCTACGACCTCCTCGCCATCCGCGTGCTCGTCAACTCCGTGCCGGATTGCTACCACGCGCTCGGCGTCATCCACGACGGATGGACGCCGGTGCAGGAGCGCATCAAGGACTACATCGCCCAGCCCAAGTCGAACGGATATCAGTCGCTGCACACGACGGTCTTCGGTCCGGGCAGGCAGCTCTACGAAGTGCAGATCCGCACGCGCGACATGCACCGCACCGCGGACTACGGCATCGCGGCGCACTGGCGCTACAAGGAAGACGCGAAGAGCGACGAGCTCGATCGGCATCTCTCGTGGTTCCGTCAGGTGCTCGAGCTGCAGATGGACGCCAAGACGCCCGATGAATTCCTCGAGTTCCTCAAGCTCGACCTGTATCAAGACGAGATTTTCGTGTTCACGCCGACGGGCGACGTCATTCAGCTGCCGAAAGGCGCGACGCCGCTCGACTTCGCGTTCGCCGTGCACACGGAGATCGGATTGCACTGCGCCGGCGCGAAGGTGAACGGGCGCATCGCGCCGCTCTCCCGGCCATTGCGCAACTCGGAGACGGTCGAGATCATCACGTCGAACACCGCTCGGCCGACGCGCGATTGGCTCGCGCACGTTCGCACCGGCCGCGCGCGCCACAAGATTCGCCAGGTCCTCAAGCGCGAAGCGCAGTCGTCGGCCGAGAAGCTCGGGCAGGACATGCTCGATCGCGAGGTCAAGCGGCGGCGCCTCGCGCGCCCCGACGACGACCAGATGCTCGCCGCGGCGAAGGCATTGGGCCTCACGGACGCGACGCATCTCCTGGCGTCGATCGGTCAGGGCGACGTCAACGTGACGCTGGCCCTCAGGCATCTCTATCCCGACGCGCACGAAACCGAGCCGCCGAAGCCAAGCGTGTTCGACCGCTTCGTCGACCGCGTGCGCGGGACGAAGGGCGTTCGGATCCAGGGGCAGGACGGGCTCATGGTGCGCTACGCCCAGTGCTGCCAGCCCGTTCCCGGTGATCTCGTCGTCGGCTACGTGACGCGCGGCCGTGGCGTGAGCATCCATCGCGCCGACTGTCCCAACCTGCTGATCCTCGCCCACGAACCCGAACGCCGGTTGGAGATCGATTGGCAGGAAGCGCAGGGCGAGCGCTTCGGCATCCGCCTCGCGCTCGAGGGGAACGACCGTCGCGGCCTCTATGCCGACATCGCCGCCGCCGTGAGCTCGACGGGCACCGACATCAAGAGCATGGATCTGCGCAGCACCGACGGGCGGTTGACCGGGTCGCTACTCGTCGAGGTGGAGAACCTGGCGCATCTCGAGAAGATCATCCGCGCGGCGCGGCGTGTGAAAGGGGTGACCGAGGTCGCGCGGCGAGAGCGCGTGGTGCCGGACGCCTAGTTCGGCTGATACGCGCGCATCGGGTCGGTCGTCCTTGGTGACGATGTCCGCCCCGCCGCTGCTCTGCGAGCACTCGATCGACGAGGCGATTCGCCTCGGGTTTCGGCTGATGTGTCCGGCGTGCGGGTCGTACTGGGACCTCGAATCGCGCGAGCACGTCGTTCAGTACGATGCCAGCTATCCCGCGCAGCGCGGCCACTACGATCGGCGCGTCGGTGCTCTGAAGGTTCGAACCCTCCGACGTTGGCTGCGCGACGGCCGCATCGACGTCACCGGAAAACGGGTCTGCGAAGTCGGCTTCGGCGGCGGATCGTGCTTGCCGTTCCTTGCCGAGCGTGCGCGGTCAGTGGTAGGTCTGGAGGCGAATCAATCGGCGATCGACCACGCGAAGCAGGCAGGCTACCGGGCGGAGTACGTGCTCGTCGATCAAGCGCCCGTACCACTGACAGAGCCAATCGACCTCTGGATATTTCAGGATAGCTTCGAGCACATCCCCGATCCGGCGGCGTTCGTCGGTTGGATGTCCGCCAACAGCTCGCCGAACGCCGAGATCCTGCTTGTAGCGCCGCGTGCCGACTCAATCTCGCAACGTGTGCTCGGTCGTTTCTGGCCGCACAAACTACCGGATCATCAGTTCCAATGGTCCCAGGTGGGCGTCGTGGGGTTCATGGCACGTCGCGGGTTCGGGCTGCGCCACCAGTTCTTTCCGCTGAAGTTTGCGTCGCCGCGGATGGTGATAGCCCATTTCCTCCACAAATCGGGCGTCGTGATACGAGCCCGCGAGCCGTTGGCACGCGCAGCCATCGCGGTGCCAATCAATTTCGGTGAAATGGGACTGGTGTTTCGCCGCTCGACACCGTGACTCCGGCTGGGTGAGGCGGAATCACCCAAATCGCGTAGAAGTCTGAGTCGTACACCCGTCGACCGAGTCGCGAAACCTTGGCAACCAACGCGGAATCGCGCGCGTTGATGACGCCGTCGATGCGGGTTCGATATCGCTCGGGATCGGCCCATTCGTCCCACATTCCTTCCCGCGCCAACAAGTAGTAGAAACCTTTGTCGTACAATTCGTCCGCCAGATGCTTGTGCTGGACGAAAATCGCGCCTGTCGCCGGGGCTACTCGGCTGCGTCTGGCATCGGTGTAATACGCGAGCGCCTCATCCATGCGGCTCGTCGGATTTATGGCAAGCAGTACGGTGTTGCGGTCAAAGTAGTAGCCGTACGCCGAGTCCCACATGTGATTGACCATGACATACTGGCCGGGAACGCTGAGCCGGTCGAGTTGGGCTTTGAGCGTGCTGATCGCGTTGCGATCGAAGAAAGCCTTCTTGAAGCGGACGATCTCGTCGATCGAATTGCCCATGAGCGCCAGGAAGAGCGCGGCCCCGGCCACCCTCATCAGCCGCCGGTCCGATCCGGCGAGCAGGACGATCAACGCGGCACACGCGACTGCGTAGAACGGGAGCACAAGCATGGTGGGATAGTATTGGAGCACCCACAGCTTGATAAACACGCAGAGGAATGGCACCGCCGCGATGAGTAGCCATCCGGGGTTCGGCCAATGGCGATCGAGCGCCGGTAGCCGCCGGCGCATGAAGGGAACGGCGAGCCAGAACAGTGAAACCGGAAACAATAGAAGCGAGAAACACCGTTCGACGCGTCCGACGATCGTCGGCCAAATGCCGCTGGTATAGGACATTTGAATGGACTGACTCGTCGCTCGTTCCATCCACTGAAACCGGAGATCTCGGACCAGGGAGCCAACTCCGCCGAGCGCCCATGCATTCGTGCCGAATTTGAACAGGACGGCGGCTACGGCAAATGCGGCCGGGACGGAAAGAATCGCCATCACTCGCCTGTTCACGGTGCGATGGTGACCGACCACCGCGATCGCGTAAAGGAGAGGAATGAAAAACCAGTAGTCGTATGACGCCAGAAACAGCAGGAACAGAAAGGCACCCGAGGCGAATAGGTACCCGCGCCGCTGCTCGTCGCGGAGATACTGAACCAGGAAGTACAGACCGCCGAATCCAAAAAAAGCGGCGTACGGCGCGTGGTGGAGGTAGTCGGCATGTTGAACCCACAGCGGGTTCACGACCCAAAGCGCTAGTGCAACTTGCGCGGTGTCACGCGACCAGTAGTGCCGGAGCAGCCCGTAAATGAACCAGAGCGCGGCGAACGAGAACGCCAGCGCCACGAGACGGAACTGCGAAAGGTCCGACAACCCGAACACCGTCCGCAACACACCGTTCATCAAGTCTGGAAGCTGCGGATAGTGCGTGTAGACCAGCCGCCCATCCGCTTGGGTGACGAGACTCGCGTCGAGCAGCACGGGGGTCAGCCGCATCTTCAAGAAGCCGTACTTCTGGAAGTTGCGGCCGGCTGTCATGACGTTGTAGTCCGAATACGAATCGCCCCAATTCAACCGGGGCGGATCAAACGCGTGAATCGAGCAGTAAACGAGAGCGACGGCCACGGTGAGGAAACCAACGTTCCGCAGTGCGCCGGTGACCACTGCATTGACGCGTGAACGCGCGGTTGATCGCGGTGAAGGGAACTCCATCGGTGACCAATTGGACGGTGAGACGGCAGGAGCCTCGAGAAGCCCTTTGATACAGCGGTTGTCGCCGCGACACGGCGGCGATTCACTCGTGTGGACGCACGGCGAGCACGCGATTTTGCGATAGTGGATCTGCTCGTCGAGCGCCCACGTCGTTCGCAGTCGTGTGGCGGGGTCGGTCGGGCCCCAGTAGGAGACGCAGCGAAGGCCGCCGATCCGGGCGAGGTGGAGGAGCCCGGAGTCGATGCCCCAGAACTCGCTTGCACCGAATATCTGCACGACGGATTCACTCAGCGTGGTCGTTCCGCACGCATTCGCGAACGTCAACGCCGGGAACTCGGTTGCGAGCGCATCGATGATCGCTTGCCCCTGACTACGGTCGCGCGGGCCCCCCAGGAATACGAATCGCGAATGTGGGGGCCGTAGGTTGCTGCGAAACACCGTGACCCACTGCGCTGGCGTGAGCATTCGCTCTTGGCCGAGGTCGGAGCACGCGAAGCCAATCACGACTTCGCGGTCTGGGGTCACCGGTGACGGTTTTCCGCACGATGCGAGCAGGGTTGCCTGACACTCCTCGCGCGAGGCCACCGCGACGCCGAAAAGGTCGGCGATGCGATCGTAGAAGTGAAAACTTCCCGATGCGCGGTTGAAGAACACGAGATGTGACGCCAGCCCCCGGCGCCAAAAAATGTCGTCGAGCCAGAACGCGACGCGGTTCCGCGCCATCGTCAGCGTCGTGAACACCGTCGTCAGTCGGCTGTGAACCTCGAGGTCGACGATGCAGTCGGCGCGCATGGTGCGAAACAGCGCTACGAGCGACGTCCAGAGGAGCGCGAACCCACCGCGCGGGTCGATGACGCGATATTCATCGAACACGCCGAGCAGTTCGGCGAATGGCTTTACCGGCGGCGTGGTGATGAGGACCATTCGCACCTTCGGGTGCGCTCGGCGAAATCCGAGCAGCATCGGCATCGCGAGCACCAGGCTTCCGCCGCCGAGCATCTTCACCCACACCACTTCGTCGCCGACCGTCAGCTCATGATTTCGGCGAAGCAGGTTCCCAAGGAGCATCGTCGCCGGCCGAAGCACCGCGATCGCGGCGCCGCCGACGTAGTTGTCGATGAGCTTTTGGGCCCGGAGGTGCATACCCCCACGGACTGCCCCGAGGCATTCAAGGTATCAAACGGGACGGCCCTCTATTGGCCCGACTGCTGCCTCACCAGATCGGCCAGCCACTGCTGGTTGGCGGGAGACACCGAGACCTGCCATACCCGGAGATGACGAACCTCGAGCGACGCCCCCGGAAGTAGTGAAAACGTCCGGAAGGCGAGCGTCGGCGTCGCCCCGGGTGCCGCGACGAGTGGGAAGCGAGCCTTCGTCACGTACGGGTCGAGCGTCACCGGGTTGTGGGGGAGCGCACCTGTGATTCCCACGAGGAATCGAGGGTTCGAGCCGACCAGTGGGACGCGGGCAAGGGGATTTCGCGCCTGGTACTCGACCTCGACGGTCATGAGCGTGACCGGCATTCCGGGCGATGCCGGCACCGGGCCAAGCGCGGCGATTTGCGTAACGGGATCGACCGTGGGCTCGCCGAGCAGTTGATCCGGCGGCGCGTCTGACGGTTGGCGCTCCCAGAAAAGCGACCAGGGAGTCTTCTGGACGACCGCGTAACGCCGCAGGACATCCTCGTAAAAGTCCCAGCTCGTCTGCTCGATCCACGTCTCGTACTGCGTGTAGCTCGGGAGAACCGTCTGCACCAGTCGAGGCGTCGTCGCCCGAAACCGATCGAGATACTGTGCGCGATTGGCGGGACCGAGCGCGTGGATGATGTAGTCGAACGATGGTTGATAGAGCCCGTATCGGGCCTCGAGCCATCCCGAGTAGGTCGACCAGATCGACGGGAGCTGTCCGGTTGGACCCGTTCGCGAAGCGACAACCGCCTCGTCGTCGTGCATGGTTTCCGGCCAGATCCCGCCCACGCGGAATTCCGCACGCCCGATCACGTGGTCGCGTACGACGCGAGGCGTTGATGCGAGAATTCCCAGCGCGCTCGGCGTGGCGACGCCCAGCCAGACGATGGCGGCCACGGCCGCCGCGGGCATCCACAATGGAACGGCGACGGGAGCATTCGCTCCCGAGCGAATCGTGGCGGCATCTCCGGCGCCCGTGAGGCCGAGCATTCCGAGCACGATCAGCACGCGCCAGCAGGGTTGTACGTACGCGGCCGCGAAGATTCCGAGAAGTGACGCGCACGACACGAGTCCGTAGACCGCGAGCAGCGCGAGAGCGTCCGCGCGGTGGGCGGCTTCAGTGTCGCGGACTCGCACGACGCGGGTCACACAAACCCAGACCGCCACGGCGATGAGCACCACGGCGAGACCCACGGGCCACACGTGCACGAGCATGCCCGGAAGTCGCGCCCAGGACGAAATGAACACGTTTGGGGGTGCGCCGAAATACCAGTACTGATCCAGCGGCACCGCTCGGAAGTTGTAATTCAACACTCCGGCCGTTCCCCGGCCGGCCACGAGGAAAACGAGGAGCAGGAACGTCCCGACGCCGATCGCCGCGGTGCCGGCCGCGTCGGCGACACGACGCGCCCGCTCGCCTGGCCTTGCGAGCGACAATGCGGAGACCACACAAAACGCGACAAAGGCTGCGATGCCTTGTTCGGTGCTCAGAAACAGCGCCAGGCCCAGACACAGGCCGGTGACGAGCGTTCGTCGGGTCCGCGCGCGCGACAGGTAGAAGGCGACCGGAACGACGAGCGGCATCGTCGAACGGAGGCCGAGCATGCCGTTCAGCGGATTGGTAAGCGCCGTCAGGTGAAGGGCGATCGATGCCGCCAACGCCGTCGCCGTCAGCCACCACGTTCGCCGCCAGTCACCCGTGAAAGCGCGAAAGACGGCGAGGAATACCACCGGGTAGATGAATGTGCTGAGGAGCTGCCGCGCGAGCTCCGAGCCGGCGAGACGTCCACCGAAGAGCAGGTATAGTGGATAGTGCAGGAACGGGATGCCGATTCCGTGAAAGAACTGGAAGTCGATTCCCGGCCGAAAACCGCCCTGAATTCGCCGAAGCGCGTTGTAAAGTTGAAAGGGTCCGTCGATGGCGACTCCGCTGAACTGCCTCGCGGAATCGAGGGCGATGGAAAACGGGATCGCGAAAATCAGCGCAGCCAGGACTACGGGAATTGCGTAGCCGGCGAATCGAGATGCCGCCGGCCCCGTCGCGACGCCTGCGGACGGGAGCGGGGGTTGGAGAGGCGTTGAGGTCAACGAAGACGGGTCAGAATCCGAAACCGAACAAATCCCGAGAATGGCGTTATATTCCCCGATCATGGCCGCGACTCCGACCGGCACCGCTCAGTTCGACCTCCAAGCTCCGTTTCAGCCGGCCGGCGATCAGCCCAAAGCCATCGCCGAGTTGACTGCTGGACTCGAGCGCGGCGACCGCTTTCAGACGCTGCTCGGCGTCACCGGCTCGGGCAAGACGATGACCGTCGCCAACGTCATCAAGCAGCACGGAAAACCTGCGCTGGTCCTCTCGCACAACAAGACGCTGGCGGCGCAGCTCTACGGTGAGCTCAAGAGCTTCTTCCCGCATAATGCCGTCGAGTACTTCATCTCGTACTACGACTACTACCAGCCCGAAGCCTACGTCCCGTCGAGCGATACCTACATCGAGAAGGACGCGTCGATCAACGAGGACATCGACCGCCTCCGGCTTCGTGCGACGTCGAGCCTCATGGAGCGCGACGACGTCGTGATCGTCGCCACGGTGTCGGCAATCTATGGCCTGGGCGATCCGGTTGCATACCGCGAACAGATGGTCACGCTGCTGCGCGGGCAGCGCATCGCGCGCGACGAGATCCTTCGGTCGCTCGTGCGCATTCAGTACAGCCGCAACGACGTCGCCTTCGAGCGCGGCACGTTTCGCGTGCGCGGCGACACGGTCGAGATCTTCCCCGCGTACGAGGAGCAGGGCGTGCGCGTCGAGATGTGGGGCGACGAAATCGAGCGCATCTCGAAGATCAACGTCCTCACCGGTGAGACGATCGCGTCGCTCGAACGGGCGGCGATCTATCCGGCCAAGCATTTCGTCACCCAGCGCCCGACGCTCGAACGCGCCGTCAAGCTGATTCGCGCCGAACTGACGGAACGGCTCGCCGCGCTTCGGACCGCGGGCAAGCTGCTCGAGGCGCAGCGCCTCGAGTCCCGCACGAACTTCGACATCGAGATGATGCTGGAGATCGGAACCTGCGCGGGAATCGAGAACTACTCCCGCCATCTCGCGGGCCGCGACGAGGGTGAGAGGCCGGCCGTTCTCTTCGACTACTTCCCGGAAGACTTCATCGTCATCGTCGACGAATCGCACGTCACGCTGCCGCAGATCGGCGGGATGTTCAACGGCGACCGGGCGCGCAAGCTCACGCTCGTCGAGTACGGATTTCGCTTGCCGAGCGCGCTCGACAATCGGCCCCTCATGTTCGACGAGTTCCTCGGCCTCACCCCGCGCGCCATTTTCGTGTCGGCGACGCCGGCCGATCTCGAGTTGAGACTCTCCGAAGGCGTCGTCGTCGAGCAGATCATTCGCCCGACGGGACTCGTCGACCCGGAGATCGAAGTGCGCCCCGTACGCGGACAGGTGGACGATCTGCTGAACGAGATTCGCATCCGCGAACGCCGCGGGGAACGCGTCCTCGTCACCACGCTCACCAAGCGGATGGCGGAGGATCTCAGCGATTACCTCCAGCAAGTCGGCGTGCGCGTGCGGTACATGCATTCCGATATCGACGCCATCGAGCGCATGGAGATCCTTCGCGGCCTCCGGCTCGGCGAATTCGACGTGTTGGTCGGAATCAACCTTCTCCGCGAGGGACTCGACCTGCCGGAGGTCTCGCTCGTCGCGATCCTCGACGCCGATCAGGAGGGTTTCCTGCGGAGCGATCGCTCGTTGATCCAGACCGTAGGCCGCGCGGCGAGAAACGTACGCGGACGGGCGATCTTCTACGCCGATCGCATCACGGGGTCGATGCAGCGCTGCATCGAGGAGACGAGCCGTCGGCGCGAGCTGCAGACGCGCTTCAATGAGGAGCACGACATCACCCCGACGAGCGTGTCGAAGAGCGTGGACCAAGTGCGCTTCATCACTCGCGTCGCCGACGCGCGCGCCGAAAAGCAGGAGAAGAAGGTCGCCGAGCCGGCGCGCGGCTACTCGGTGATGGAGGTCGAGTCCCTCGAGAAAATGCTCGAGGAGCAGATGCACGAGGCCGCGGCGGCGATGGACTTCGAGCTCGCGGCGCAGCTGCGCGACCAGCTGTTCGAGGTGCGGGCGCGCCGCGACACGAACGCCAAGCGCCCCGCCGCGGGCGGCGGGCGCTGGGGGCGATGAGTGTCTCAATCTCCGTCCGGCGTCATCCCGCCGCTCGCGGGGCACGGCCACCTCGCGCTCGATGAAGCGGAGCTCGTCGAGTGGGGGGAGCGGTTCGGTCGCGCCGCCTCGCCCCCGCTGGTTGTCGGCCTGACCGGCGAGCTCGGGGCGGGGAAGACCACGCTGGTTCGCGCGATCTGTCGCGGCTTCGGCGTCACCGACGACGTCACCAGCCCGACCTTCACAGTGGTTCACCGCTACTCCGCACCGCGCGCTCCGGTGTATCACATCGACTTGTACCGCCTCCGCGGTCCCCAGGACCTGACGAACATCGGCTGGGACGACATGCTCGCCGAAGACGCGCTCGTGTTGATCGAGTGGCCGGAGCGGGCGGGAGAGCGTTTGCCGTCGTCGCACGTCTCGATCGGTCTCCAGCACTTGCCCGACGAGCCGTCGAAGCGGCTCCTCTACGCCGGCGGTCACGCGTGATCACGCTCGCCCTCGACGCCTCCACGTACGAAGGCGACGTCGCTCTGCTGGACGACGGACAGGTAATCGCCGAGCAGGCGGCCGCGATGAAGGGGCGTGAGAGCGAACAGTTGATGCCGGCCGTCGCCGCCGTCTTGCAGCACGCGAAGCTCGACCTCGGCGCAGTGGATCGAATCGTCTGCGGCGCCGGTCCGGGAAGCTTCACGAGTCTTCGCATCGCCGGCGGCATCGCCAAAGGGATCGCGAGCGGCCTGTGTCTTCCGCTCTTCGCCGCGCCTTCGCTGGCATTGGTCGTTGGCGGGGCGGACCCAGGTTCGGGTCGATATCTCGGCGCGATCGACGCGCTGCGCGGCGAGTTCTACGTCGGCCTCTACGACGTCGACGACGAAGGCTGCATCGCCGAGGTGGAACCAGCTCGTCTCGTTGCCGCGGCGGACGTCGGCATGGTCGCGGGCGAGTATCGGGCGCACATCGTGAGCCCGACGGACTTCGTGGGCGGAATCCGCTCTCGTCCGCGGGCGCGTGGCGTCGCGCGCCTCGAGGAGCTTCTCACGGTACGCGGGCCGGTCGACGTCCGGGGTTGGGAGCCGGCGTATGGTCGGCTCGCCGAGGCACAGGTGAAATGGGAATCCGCGCACGGACGCCCGCTCCCGAACTGATGGCGCTCTCGATCGAGACGGCGAAGCTCGCGGACGTCGCGGCTATCGTGGCGATCGAACGCGCCGTGTTCAGCGATCCGTGGTCGGCCCGCTCGTTTCGCGAGGCGTTGTCGAATCCGTCGGTGTACTGCGCATGTGCGCGTCGTGACGGACGAACGCTCCAGGGTTATGTTGTCGCGTGGTTCGTAGCTGACGAAGGCGAAATCGCGAATCTCGCCGTGGCGCCTGGCGCGTGGGGGAGCGGAATCGGACGCGCGCTGCTCGACGCGTCGCTGAAGGAAGCGGCGGCGCGCAAGCTGAAGGCGGTGTACCTCGAGGTGCGGGATTCGAACGCGCGCGCGCGGCATCTCTACGGATCGCGCGGCTTTGTCGAGATTGGACGGAGACGGTCGTATTACCGGCGGCCTGCGGAGGATGCCATCGTGCTCCGCCGGTCGATGGACGGCGATGGCGTGTAAGGCGGGACGTGAGGTCGGCAACACAACACGTTGATGTGCGATGATTTGGTTGCGCATCAACACGGACTGGATCATACCGTGAGCGGCGAGAGGCCGGACACACTTTCTCGCCAGGAGGAGCCGTGAGCAGAAGCCTGAACAAAGTCACCTTGATTGGAAATCTCGGGAACGATCCCGAGGTGCGTTCGACCACCGGTGGCAGCCGCGTCGCCACTTTTTCGCTCGCCACGAGCCGTCAATGGAACGACGCTGCCGGGGCCAAACAGGAAAAGACCGAGTGGCACCGCTGCGTCGTCTGGAATACCAAGGGCTCGCAGCTCGCCGACATCGTCGAGCGCTACGTGAAGAAGGGCGACAAGCTGTACGTCGAGGGGCGGATCGAGTACCGCCAGTGGCAAGACAAGGAAGGACAGACTCGATACAGCACCGAGATCAACGTCCGCGAGCTGATCATGCTGAGCTCGCGCAGCGGCGGGGGAGGCGGAGATTTCGATGCCGACTCGAGCGCGCGCCGCGCCCCGGCTGCGCCGAAGGCGAAGGCCGCCGCCGGCGGCGGTGCGGACGATTTCGAGGATTTTCCGAACGCTCTGAACGACGCGGACGACGACCTGCCGTTCTGAGCGGCGATTCTCCCTTCACACTCCCAGCTCCCAGCTCCATCTGAGCACCCGGGCTTTACAAGCCGGGTGTTCATGGTCGGAGCGGGAGTGCGGAGGCCGGCGGCTGAAGTTGAGAAATCGGTGGCACCTGCTAAAAGCTGTTGCATAAGCCACTTGCGGTCGGCCGCCTCACTTTGTCCTTCGTTTCCCTCTCCCCACCGAATCGTCCAAACCGCAGAGGCTGGCGAGTTTCGCCACCCTGAGAGTTTTCCTTACACGATTCGCCCGGAGTTACGCCATGCTCGTGCGGCCTCCTAGTCGGCAGCGCGGGACGTTCGCCCGTTCCGTCGCGGCGGCGTCGATCGCGATCGCCGCGTCGCTTCCGCAATTCCTGAACGCGCAACAGCCCGCGCCCGCTCCAGCGGCGCCCGCGTCGGATTCTGCCAAGACGCACACCGTCAAGCGTGGCGACACTCTCTGGGACATCGCGAAGACCTATCTCGGCGACGCGTTCCTGTGGCCCGAGGTCTATCGCCTCAACACCGGCACCATCGAGGATCCGCACTGGATCTTCCCCGGCGAGCAGCTGAAGCTCCCAGGGGATCATGTGAAGGTCGTCGCCGTTGCCGCGCCCGAAACGCAGGCCGATTCCTCGTCGATTCCGCCGGTGACCGCGGAGATTCCCGCCAAGCTGCCGATGGATTCGGCGGTCGCGGCCGCGCCGGTCGAGCCGCTCGCGCTCATGCCGGCGTTCGTGCACGACACCGCGACGCCAATGCTCCAGCCGCGCCTCACGGCGGTTCTCCCCGGCGAGTATATCGCCGCGCCGTGGGTCGATCGCGACGGCGGGCCGCGAAATCCCGGCTCGTTGATCGAAAGCGCCGACATCCCGGGAATCGCCGCACACGAGAAGGGTCGCCTGCAGTTGCACGACCGCGTCTTCATCGCTCCGCCGTCGGGTTTCGCACCAGCGCAGCACGCGCTCTTTCTCACATACCGCCTCGGGCCCATCCTCGAGGACTTCGGTCAGATCGTGATCCCGACGGGGATCGTCGAGGTCAGCCAGCCCGGCAACGCGGGCGAAGCGTCCGTCGCCAGCGTGGTGAAGATGTTCGGCGAGGTAAAGCAGGGGCAGCGGCTGGTCATGCTCGACAGCGGCTCGGCCAACGTCGTCGGCCATCCCTCCGCGATCACGAATGGCCGCACGGGGAAGGTGCGCTGGGTGCTCGACTCGCCGGTGCTCCCCAGCCTGCAGAGCTACGTTGTCATCGACATTTCGGGTCGGGACGGTCTCACGACCGGCGACGTGATTCAGATCTTCAAACCCCGCCAGCGCCCGAACGACTCCCACGACCTGACGCTCCCCGAGATCCCGATCGCTGAGGCGCAGGTGCTGCGGGTCACACCCTTCGGCGCCACGGCGATCATCACCGCGCAGGAGCAGCCGCACATCGTGGAGGGCATCAAGGCGCGCGTCGCCGCAAAGATGCCGTAGTGCGCGGAAGCGCGAGAGCCCGGCGAACTAAGATGCCATAGGCTCTCGCGTTGCACTAAATTTTGGGCGACCGCATGATCGCGATCGCCCAGTTCATCGCCATCTCCTGCTACCTGGGAGCCGCGGCTCTTGCCGCGGTTCCGTTCGCGCGCCCGGTGAAGGCGTCGGTTCGCGGCGTGACGGCGATCCTCGGCGCCGGCGTCGTCGCCCATGTCGTCGCCCTGCTGGCATTCGCGCAGCGGTCGAGCTCCGTTCCGCTGACCGGCCTGGGACCGGCGCTTTCGTTCGCCGGCGTCGTTCTGGCCTTCACGCTACTCATCGTCGAGTTGCTGGCGCGCGACGTCAGTCTCGCGCTCGTCGCGGCGCCGCTCGCGGCGGTCCCCACCATCTGTGCGAACGTGATCGGCCTCACTCCGGGGCGCGGCGCCGAGGGCGCGCGAGGCGTGTGGCTCTTCGCGCACATCGCGCTGAGCTTCATCGGCATGGCGGCGTTCGCGACCGCCGCTGCCGCCGGCGCGATGTACCTCATGCAGCGCCGCGAGCTCAAGTCGCGACGGTTCGGCACGATCTTTCGCTTCTTTCCACCGCTCGCGACGCTCGATCGCGTCAACCACGTCGCGGCGATCGCCGGATGGCTGGGCCTCACGCTCGGCGTGGTGCTCGCGTCCGCCTATTCCGTTGAATACCACGAATTGAACCTGCCGCAACTCTTGTGGGGCGGTGGAGCGTGGCTCGCCGTCACGCTTCTGGCACTGGGCCGCGTGACGCGCGGCTGGCAGGCGCAGCGCGCCGCGAAGTATTCGGGGCTGGCATTCGTCGCGGTGCTCGTCTTGTACGTCGCCTTCCGAGTCGCGGCGCCGGCCATGGGGCAGTTCCTGTGAGCGCGTACCCGCTGACTCTCGAGGGCACGTCGATTTCGGCGCTCGTCGTCGGAGCGGGTCGCGTGGCGACGCGCAAGGCGCTCGCGCTGCTCGAGGCGGGCGCGCGCGTCCACGTCGTCGCGCTCAGTGCGGCGACCGAGCTCGAACACGCCGCCGAAGACGACGATCGTCTCACGGTGACGCGCGCGGCGTACACGGCGGCGCAGATCGGCGAGGCAACGCTCGTCGTCGCCGCGACCGACGACGCGGTCCTGAACGCGGCGATCGCTCGCGATGCGCTCGACAAGGGCAGGCTCGTGAACGTCGTCGACGCTCCCGCCGCCGGAAATTGCACCACTCCCGCGGTGCTTCGATCGGGGAACCTCGTCGTCTCGGTGACGGCCGGCGGAGTGCCCGCCGCGGCGAAGCGCATCCGCGACGCGCTCGCCGCGAGGCTCGACGGTCGCTACGCGTCGGCGGTCGCACACCTCGCGGCGTTGCGCCGCGCTATGATCGATGATGGCCGGCGCGACCGGTGGACCGAGGCCTCCAACGCGCTCGTGGGCGACGACTTCTGCGAGCAGGTGGAATCCGGAACGTTCGAAGAACGGGTAGCCGAATGGCGTTGACCGTCGTCGGCGTCAACCATCGCGGCGCTTCGCTCGACGTTCGCGAGCGACTGTGGTATCGCTCGAGCGAGGCGCTCCCCGCGCTCGCGGCGCTGCGCGAGGTCTCGGCGGCTCGCGAGGCGGTGTTGCTCTCGACGTGCAATCGTACCGAGGTCTACGTCATCGAGGAGGAACGCGACATCGCGCCGGACGTTTGGGGCGCCTTCTCCGCGCGGCTCGGCCGCGACGCGTCCGAGTTCGGCTACGTCCGCCGCGACCGGGATGCGGTCACGCATCTCTTTCGCGTGGCGAGCGGCCTCGACTCGATGGTCCTCGGCGAGGCGCAGATCCACGGACAAGTGAGAGACGCGTGGGAAGCGTGCCGCTCCCACTCCGGGCCGGTGCTCAATCGTCTCTTTCAGACGTCGCTGCTCGTCGCGGGACGCGTCCGAAACGAAACGTCGATCGCGCGCGGCGCCGCGTCGGTGAGCTCGGCGGCCGTGCAAATAGCGAAGCAGATCTTCGGCTCGCTGCAGGGAAAGCGCGCGATGGTCCTCGGCGCCGGCGAGATGGCCGAGCTGGCGCTCGAATGCCTGGTGGATCAGGGCGTGCGCGCCGCGATCGTCGCGAATCGCACGTTCGAACGGGCGCAGGAGCTCGCTGAGCGCTATGGCGCGGCGGCGATGCACTTCGACGAGTGTTGGGCGTCGCTCGCGGAGGTCGACGTGATGGTCTGCTCGACGGCGGCGCCGGGGCCCGTGGTGTTCGCGGAGCACGTTCGCCCGGCGCTGGGTGTGCGCGGCGACCGGCCCCTGTGTATCCTCGACATCGCGTTACCGCGTGACGTCGACCTCGCGGTTCGTCGGCTCGAGAACGTTTTTCTCTATGACCTCGACGACCTTCAGGCGGTGGTCGCGGCGAACGTCGAGCGCCGGCACCGCGAGATGCCGAGCGCCGAACACCTGATCAATGGAGAGGTCGATCGTTACTGGGATTGGCTCGCGGGGCTCGCCGCGGTGCCGACGCTGACCCAGATGCGGACCCGCATGGAGTCGATGCGCGAGCGAGAAGTTGCGGAGGCGTTGCGAAGGCTGGACCATCTGGCGCCGGCCGAACGAGCCGTCGTCGAAGAACTTTCCAGGAGCCTCATGAACAAGTTTCTGCACGAACCGACGGTCCGTCTCCGCGCCGCGGCAGCGAACGGGCGCGGGCTTGGCGTCGTCGACACCGTCAGGTATCTGTTCGGCCTGGAGCGCTCCGCAGACGCGCGCGACGAACGCGCGAGCTCGGATCCAGCTTCGGAGCCGCGCGAGTGACGCGGCGAGCCCTGGTGACTGGCGGAGCAGGCTTCATCGGCTCCCACGTCGCGGACCTTTTTCTCTCCAACGGTTGGTCGGTCGAGATTCTCGACAATCTGTCGAGCGGCCGGCGCGAGAACTTGCCTTCGGCGGCGAAGCTGCACGTCTTGGACATCCGGTCTCCCGACGCCGCCGCGCTCGTCGGCGGCGGTTCGTTCGACGTGATCGCTCATCTCGCGGCGCAGATCGACGTGCGAAAAAGCGTCGACGATCCGGCGTTCGACGCGAGCGTCAACGTCCTCGGCGCGCTGAACGTCGTCGAAGCGCTGCGGCGATCCGAGAGCGCGCAGCGCGCGCGCCTCGTCTTCGCGTCCACCGGCGGCGCGCTCTATGGCGATCACGCCATGCCGCCGAACGTGGAGACGATCGCCAAAGAGCCCGACTCGCCCTACGGCATCGCCAAGCTCGCGACTGAGTTGTACCTGTCGTACTACGCGCGAGTGCAGGGGATGAACATGGCGGCCGTCCGTTTCAGCAACGTGTACGGGCCGCGGCAGGACCCACACGGCGAGGCCGGCGTGGTCGCGATCTTCTGCCAGCGCATAATAGCCGGACGGCCGCTAACGGTCTTCGGCGACGGATCGCAGACGCGCGATTACGTCCACGTGAGCGACGTCGCAGCGGCAACGTACGCCGCCGCGACAAAATCCTTGGCGGAGCCGAAGCGTCTCGACGATCGTGCCTTCAACGTCGGCACCGGAATCGCCACATCGGTACTCGACCTCGCCGAGGTTCTGCGCAAAGCCGCCGGATCGACGACGCCGATCGAGTTCGCGCCGAAGCGTCCGGGCGAGCAGCAGCAATCGTTTCTCACGGTGGGAAAGGCCAAATCGGATCTCGGATGGAGCGCGAAGATCTCGCTGGAGGAAGGGCTCGCCGACACGTTCCGCTGGTTTAGCGCCAACACCCGTACCCAATGAGTCCGTGACGCTCGCACTTCTGCAGTTGCAGGTCTCGCACGGCGCCATTCCGTCGAGCCCGGTCGACCTCATCCTCGACGCGACGCCCGTCACGCAGGCCGTCCTGATCATTCTCGTGTTCCTCTCGCTGCTCAGCTGGTCCATCATGTTCGGCGTCTGGCGCTCGCTGAAGAAGGCGGCAAGGTCGGCGGACAAGTTCTGGGCGGAGTTCGAGCACGTCTCGCGGCTCGAGGACGCGGCCACGCTGGCCAAGAAATCCAAGCCCAGCGCGCTGCCGCGCCTTTTCATGCGCGCCATCCGATTCGTCGCCGACGCGCGCGTCGCAAACCAGCAGGTTCTCGAGCGCGTTACGACGCCGAGCGGCGGTGACACGCCCACGGCGACGACGCTCAGCGGCTCGCAGATCGAAACGCTGCACCTGTTGCTCGACGCCGACGCCTCGGACGAGCGCGATCGCCTCGGTCGTTTTCTGCCGTGGCTCGCGACGATCGGCTCGGTGAGTCCGCTCATCGGGTTGCTCGGCACGGTGCTCGGCGTGATCGAGGCGTTCCTTGGAATCGCGTCGAAAGGGTCGGGCAACCTCTCGGCCGTGGCGCCGGGCGTCGGTGAGGCGCTGACGGCGACCGCGGCAGCACTGGCCGTCGCCATCCCGGCCACCTTCGGCTACAACATCTTCGCCGCGCGCCTGAATCGATTCGACGGACGGTTGGAGCGCTTCGGCACGGCGGTCATCGCGCTGCTCGTGCGCGAAGGGCGCATCTGACCATGCCGCGCCGCCGGCGCCCCCGCTACGACCTCAACGCCGACGTGAACGTCGTCAGTCTGATCGACGTGATGCTCCTGTTGCTCGTCATCTTCATGATCACGGCGCCGATGATGCAGGGCGGCGTGGACATTTCTCTTCCACAGGCGCAGTCGCGCCCGCTGGAATCGAAGGACGGGCTCGCTGTGACGGTGAACAGCAAGGGCGAGATCTTCATTGGCAACGAGAAGTTCTCGCTCGGCGACTTCCGCGTCTCGTTCAAAACCGTGGCGCAGAACCGGACGCGAAACGGCGTGTATCTCCGGGCAGACAAGAGCGTCGACTATGGGTTGGTGGTTCAGATCCTGGCCATCATGAGGGGAAACGGCGTGGCTGACGTTGGGCTCGTGACCGAGCCAGAGGTGATTCGGTAGCGTGAGCGCGATCGCCGAGCCGCGTATTGGCGGTGGGGTCGCCGTGTCGGTGCTCCTGCATGGAGCGCTCGTGGCGGCGTTCTTTCTGCTTCGCGCCGGTACGCCGCCGCCGATGCCGCCTCTCTACAAGGTGCAGCTTTTCGCGGCACCGCCGGGTGAGCGCGCGATCGGCGTCGTCCGAGAACAGCCGACGGTGAAGCCGCCGGATCCCAAACCCGAAAAGCCGAAGCAGCCGCCTAAGCCGGCGGTCACGCGTCCGGTGCCGAAGCCGACGGCGAAAGCGGTGCCCGCGGTGAAACAGACGACTCCGACGCCGCCGGCGAAGACCGCGCCGCCGAAGGACGAGACACCGGCGCCGACAGCAGGCGGCGGTCCGACGGGCGGAAAGGGAGGCGACGTCTCGAACGTCGACACGGGTGGACTCGAGTTCAACTATCCGTATTACATCAACAACATCATTCGACAGCTGATTCTTGCGTGGGGGCAGGGCGCGCCGCGCATCGACGCGGTCGTGCGCTTCACGATCAAGCGCGACGGCACGGTCGATCCGGCGAGCATTCAACTCGTGACGCGCGGTGACTATCGTAACGATCAGCGCGCAATCGGCGCTGTCGAGCAAGTCGCCGATGGAAAACTGTTCGGCGTTCTCCCGCCCGGCTTCCGCGAAGACATTCTTCCGGTGACGGTTCGGTTCACTCCAGCAATGTTCAAATGATTCGCGTTGCCCGCGTCGTCTCGCTGCTCTCCGTGACGCTCGCCATCGGCGCGCGCATCCTGCCGGCACAGGCCGACACCGCGTATCGCGGCATCACCCTCGTCGCGAACTTCGATCCGCTCCGCAGCAAGATTCCGGTCGTCGTGCTGCCCGTCTCTGGCGCGTTCGGCGATTCGGTTCGCGCGATCGTTCAGCGCGACCTCGACTACAGCGATCGGTTCGTCGTCATTCCGATCGACAGCGCCGATCCTTCCACGCTGCGCGCGCAGGGCGCGGGGGCGGGACTCAACTACGACGTGTTCCGCCACCTCAACGCCGCCGCCGTCGTGCAGATGACCATGGCCGGCACCGGCGTTCACGTCGCGCTGCACGACGTGGGACACACCCAGGTCATGAACGCCGGCGACTTCGACCTGCCAGGCTCGGGACTCGGCCGCGATTGGCGGCTCGGCGTGCATCACGCCTCCGACGAGATCGAGCGATGGATGACCGGCCAGCGTGGGATCGCGTCCACGCGCGTGGCATACATGCGCGGCCGGAACATCAGAATCGTCGACAGCGACGGGGCCGATGAGATCACCGTGCCCACCGACTCGAACGGCACCAGTCCCGCGTGGAATCCGGCCGGGACGATGTTGGCCTATTCGACTTATGGTGACGCCTCGAGGCTGGTCGTCATCGATCTCGCGACGGGGCGCTCGCGCACGCTCGCTGGTCCCACGCGTAACGTCATCTATACCACGCCCGTCTTCTCTCCGGATGGCAACACCATCGCCTTCGCGCGGACCGGGGAGTCGCAGGGTGACATCTATGCGGTCGACGTCGATGGTTCGTCGGCGCTCCGGCGTCTCACCGTCGCACACGGGGCACAGAACTCGAACCCGGTCTACAATCCGAAAGGGCAAAGGATCGTTTACGTCAGCAACAGCCAAGGGCCGCCAGAGTTATATATTATGGACTCCGATGGAACTGGCGCCGACCAACTCACCCGATACGACTTCGACCCGAACAACTACCGGTCTGACCCCGACTGGTCCCCAGACGGGCGGTTGATCGCCTACCAGGAGATGCTCAACGGTCGATTCCAGATTCGCACCATCCCGGCAGGTGGCGGTACCCCCAAGCAGCTCACGAGCGACGGCGCGAACGAACAGCCATCGTGGGCTCCGGATTCGCGTCATCTCGTCTTCACCTCGACGCGCACCGGGGTTCGTCAGCTGTGGGTGTTGGACACGGAGTCGAATCGAGTGCGCCAGTTGACGAAAGCGGAAGGTTCGCGACTCGCGGCTTGGTCGGCGCGTCTATCGGGACAGTGAGACAAGCACCTGAACGAGCGGAATTCCAGCTTCCTCCCCCCCTTCCTACCTCCCCTCAAGTCTCTCTCTCGCAGGAGATTCCCGAACATGACGAGTACTCGACGGATCGCGGGCGTGGCGACGGCCGTGCTGTCGGTCGTTGCGATCAGCGCGTGTCACCACAGCACTCCGGCATCGGCGCCGGCGCCGGTGATGCAGGCCGCGGGACCGAACGCGGACAGTCTCGCCAGAGCGCAAGCCGAAGCAGCACGGCGCGCCGCTGAGGATGCAGCGCGTCGCCGAGCCGCGGACAGCGCGGCCGCCGCGGCTGCGGCGGCGCGAAACCGGGCCAACGTCGGCGCGCTGGCCGCAACGCTGACCGCGATGGTGCATTTCGACTACGATCAGGCGGACCTCCGTCCCGGGGATCGGGCGATTCTCGACGCGAAGGTGCCGATCCTGCAGGCGAATTCCGGCGTGATGATCCGAATTGCCGGCCATACGGATGAGAGGGGCTCGGACGAGTACAACCTCGCCCTCGGCCAGCGGCGCGCCGCGGCCGTGAAGGCGTATCTCGTCCAGCACGGGGTCGCCGACGCGCGCATTGCGACGGTGAGCTACGGCGAAGAGCATCCGATCGCGCAGGGGAGCGACGAGTCGGCTTTCTCCCAAAACCGCCGCGCCGAGTTCGACATCACCTCGGGCGGCAACAACCTGCGCTCTCCATGATTCGCTTTTCTCCATCGCTTCGAACGATCGCGCCCGTCGCCATGTTGGCGGCGACGGGCTGTCTCGCCACACAGGGCAGCATCCAAACCCTTCAGGACGAGATTCGCGTTTCGCGTTCGCAGCTGGCCCAGAACGACACGGCCATCCTACGAGCCGAGGACGCTCGCCGTCGCGAGATCGCGTCGCTCGCGGCGAGTGTCGAACGCCTGAACGATTCTGTGAGGGTGCTCACAGCGCGCCTCGCTCTGTTCCAGGCGAACGCTACCGGTCAGTTCGATGCGATGGGACAGCAGGTCATCAAGATCGAGGCGATTCTCGGCCAGAACACGCGCGATCTCCAGGAGGCACGGGCGCAGCTCCAGGCGGTGCGAGAGCAGGGTGGCAGCGGCGTGTCCGCGCCGGCCATCACGCCGAACGGCACCATGACCGCCGATACGAGCCAGCGCGCCGCCGCATCCGGGGTCCCGGGTCCGGCGACGATGTTCACGTCGGCGGTCGAGGAGTACCGGAAGGGCAGCTATCGCACCGCCCAGTCGGGGTTCGAGGACCTCATTAAGAATTATCCCGACTATGACCAGAATGCGCGGGCCCAGGTCTACATTGGCGATGCGTTCAAATCCTTAGGGAACACCGCGGCTGCGGATTCAGTATATCAGCTCGTCGAAGCGAGATACCCGAACAGCCCGGACGTAGCCGGCGCACTGTGGCGACGCGGTCGCATGCTATGGGACGCCAACAAGAAGGGTGAAGCGCGGATCGTTCTCAATCGGCTGATCACCAAGTATCCTCAATCAGACGAAGCCGCCCTCGCCAAGGACCTCCTGAGCCCGAGCGAGTAGGCCAGACGAGAGCCTCGAGCCGGGATGCCGATTCCGAAGTCCAATAATGGAGAGATGCCGTTCCTCGATCACCTCGAGGAGCTGCGGTGGCGAATCATCTATTCGCTGCTCGCGCTCGGCGTCGCGGTGGGTCTCGGCTTCTGGCTGGCTGTTCAGTACGACGCCGTCGGTCTGCTCGCGCGACCGATCATCCCGCTGATCCCCCAGCACAAGCTCGCGTACCTCCATCCGAGCGAAGGCTTCACCGTCATCCTCGACACGGCGATGACGTTTGGCTTCGTGCTCGCGTCGCCGGTCATCATCTATCAGGTCTGGGCGTTCCTCGCGCCCGCGCTCAAGAAGCACGAGCGGCGCGTCGGACTGGGGGTGCTGTTCAGCGGTCTGGTCCTGTTCGTCTCGGGCGCCGCGCTCGCGTATTTCGTCGTGGTGCCGCTCGCGCTGCCGTGGCTTTTTAGCTTCGGCGGCCCGTCGCTGGTGCCGCTGATCACGGCGGAGGACTATTTCAGCTTCATCTTTGCGATGGTGCTGACCTTTGGTGTGAGTTTCGAGTTACCCATCGTCATCCTCGCGCTCGCCGCGCTCGGCGTCGTCACGCCGATGTTCCTGACGAAGTACCGCCGCCACGCCATCGTGCTCATCGTCATCGTCGGCGCGTTCCTCACGCCCGGCGACATGGTCTGGACGACGATCGCGCTGTCGGTGCCGCTCTACGGACTTTACGAGCTGAGCGTGCTCGCGGCGTACGTGATCTACCGCCGGAAGATGCGGCGTCGCGCGATGATGGACGCTCCGCCGGAAGGCGGACTGCCCGCGTGATTCGGACGGCGATCGCCGGCGCGTTCCTCATCGCGTCGGCCGCCGGCTCCGTCCACGCCCAGATTCCGCGGCTTCCGGGCGTCGGTCGCGGAAACGCTCAGCCGGTTCCGCGCGACACGACCAAGGACAGCACGCGAATCAAGTGGGCGCCGCCCGACAGCGTCGCCCAGCGCCTCCTCCAGATGCAGGGCTACACCGTCACGCGCTATCAGGGCGATACGGCGGTGTTCAACGCGCAGACGCACGCGCTCGATCTCCTCGCGGGGCCGCCGGTTCGACAACCTGGCGATTCGACCAAGCCCGCCAAGAGGCGCATCGCCGCGGTGGATCGCGACGCGCAGCAGATCCAGAGCGACAGCGGCATCTACTACACCGAGCGCACGCACAAGGTGGTCTCGGGCGGCTCGTACGTCGTCGTGCCGCCGCCCAAGAGCGGGCAGGCGGACATCGTCGGCCACGGTCGCCTCGACTACAACCTCACGCAGCGCACGGCACGTATCACGAACGCGCGGCTCCCCGTGAACAACGGCGAGATGTGGTACATGGACGTCGCTCTCGCCGAGGTGATGCAGGATACGTCGGGCAAGGGGGGAGGCATGACGGTCTGGACGAAGGGCGCCACCGCCACGAGCTGCCCCGACTCCATTCCCGACTATCACTTCGAGTTTGGCGAGTCGAAGCGAACCTCCGACAACACGATCGCGGGCCGCCCGGCGGTGCTCTACATCAAGGACGTCCCCGTGCTCTGGCTGCCTTTTTTCTTCAGCGACACGAAGGGCGGCCGGCACAGCGGGATCATCACACCGCAGTTCGGGCTCGGCGACATCGTGCGCAACAGCGGGACATATCGGCGACACGTGGACCACGCGGGCTACTACTGGGCCGCGAGCGACTACGTGGACTTCGCCACTTGGCTCGACTGGCGCAGCTCGGCCGGGTCGACCGAGGGCGATCCCGGCTGGCTCAAGCTCAACACCGACATGAACTACCGCTGGCTCGACCGATTCATGAATGGGCGCATCGGTGTGGGGTACACCACCCAGCGCGACGGGTCAACGAACACGGCCGTCAGCTGGAATCACTCACAAGAGTTCTCAAAAGACAGTCACGTTCAGGCCAACCTGAACTTCGTCACGAGCACGGCACTTCAGCGGCAGAACACGTTCAACCCGTACACGGCGCTGGCGACGATCGCGTCGGCGCTCGCCTACCAGACGAAACTCGGGCCGGCTTCCGTCACCGTCGGCGGGACGCGAACGCAGTATCCCGGCCGCCAGCAGATCGACGAGACAGTGCCGACCGTCAACCTCACGTCGACGCCGATCACGCTCGGTGATTTCTTCAGCTGGACGCCCGGCTTCAGCTACAGCCAGCACGACGTGCTGAAGATCGATCAGCCGGGGATCGGGGCGTACGTGTTCAACCTCAACCCCATCACCGGACAGCGCGACAGCTCCCTCTCGAAGGACCGGAGCTCGCGCGACGAGACGATGACGATCGGCGCGCCGATCCAGATCTTCGGCTGGTCGCTCAACAACTCGGTCAACGTCCACTACACGCGTCAGAACTTCGCGCAGCAGTTCTCGATCTACGACGTCGAGACGGGCGACGTCACCGCGACGCGTATCTTCGCCGCGACCTACCAGACCCAGGTCGATTGGAATCCCGACTTCAGGCTTCCCTCGCTCTGGCAGAACAAACTCAACATCACGCCGTCGATAAGTCTGCAGAACGCCGATCCCGGACCGTTTTGGGTCGCGTCCGAGCGGACGGACGGCGTGTACGTGAGTCAGAAAAAGCGGATCACCGCCGGACTCAGCGCCGCGCCCACGCTGTTCGGACTGTTCGGCGGTTTCGGACCGTTCCAGCGAATCCGTCACTCGATCACGCCGACGCTCGGCTGGTCGTACGGTCCGAAGACCGACGTGAGCGACGAGTACCTCGCCGCGCTCGGCCGAACTCGGAAAGGTTCGTTCACGGATCTGCCGCTGAACAACCTCACTTTCGGTCTCACGCAGCTGTTTCAGGCGAAGCTGCGCTCCCAGAACGACTCCAATCCGGACGGCGGCCAGAAGATCGACCTCCTCGCCATCTCGATGACGCCGCTGAGCTACGACTTCGCGCGAGCGCAGGAGGCCGAGCGCCGCGGGCAGTTGCACTGGAAGGCGGCGGGCGTCACGACGGAGACCTGGGGCTACTCGCTGCGCTCCGACCTCCTTCCCGGGTTCGACTTCTCGAGCCAGTACTCGCTCTTCCTCGGGAGCACGTTGAGCGACACGGCCGAGTTCAAGCCGTACCTCACGTCGATCCAGGCGTCGTTCTCGCTGAGCCGCGACCAGAATCCGCTGATGGTATTCCGCAAGCTCTTCGGCGCTCCGACGCCCCCGACGGATTCGGCGAAGAAGGCGGCCGCGCTGGCCGATGCCTCGCGGATCCGGGCCGAGAACTCCGCGGCCCAGCCGGTCGCCGGCACGGTGCGCGGACCCGAGCGATTCATCGACCAGACGCCGGGATGGCGTGCGCGATTCGATTTGACGCGATCGAGCCCGCGCCCGCCGAAGCCCGGACCCAACGTCATCAACTTCGATCCGCGCGAACGCTGCGCCCAGATCGCCGGACAGAACACGCTCCTGTTCGACGCGTGTGTCAACGCGCAGCGCTCGCAGCCGGTCACCGAGCTCCCGGTCTCGTCGGCGACGGCGGGCGGTCCGGCGTACAACATTCCGGCGACGACGAACGTGACGTCCGACATCGCATTCAACCTCACCCCGCACTGGGGCGCGCACTGGAACACGAGCTACGACCTCGAGCACCATGCGTTCGCGAGCCAGAACGTTCAGCTGCAACGCGAGCTGCACGACTGGCAGGCGCTGTTCGGCTACACGCAGTCGCCCAACGGAAACTTCGCGTTCACCTTCACGATCCGCCTCAAGGCCGATCCCGACATCAAGCTCGATTACAATCGCGCCACGGTACGGTCGGGCACGTTCTGATCGAGTCGCGCGAGCGGGTGTCCGCGTCATCCGCAATCCCTTGAATTGTCCGTACGCCCCGTCGACATTCCCCGCCATGACGCACGAGGTCGTCATCGACGGCGATTCGCTCACGGTCGAACAGGTGTCGTCGGTCGCGAGCGATCGGGCGCGCGTGGCGATCGCGCCGCGCGCTCGCCAACGGGCGGCCACGACGCGCGCCGTCGTCGATCGCCTCGTGGCGAGCGGTGCCGTCGCGTATGGTGTGACGACCGGCTTCGGGAAGCTCTCGGAGGTCGCGATCCCACCGGACCGGCTGGCCGAGCTCCAGGTGAACCTCGTGCGAAGCCACGCGGCCGGTGTCGGCGACTTGCTCCCGGAGCGTGAAGTCCGCGCGATGATGCTCCTCCGCGCGAACGTCATCGCCAAGGGCTTCTCGGGCGCGCGCATCGATCTCGCTGATCTGCTCGTCGGCATGCTGAACGCGGGACTTTTCCCGCCCGTTCCGGAACAGGGAAGCGTTGGCGCGAGCGGAGACCTCGCGCCGCTGGCTCACCTGGCCCTCTCGCTGATCGGCGAGGGCTCGCTTCGGCGCGGCGAAGAGAACGGGCCCGCGGCGCGGATGCTTCGCACCGCGGGACTCGAGCCGCTGACGCTGGCGAGCAAGGAAGGGCTCTCGCTCATCAACGGCACGCAAGCGCACACGTCGATCGCCTCGCTCGCGCTGATCGACGCGCGTCGCCTATGGCGCATCGCGCACGTCGCCGGCGCGATGTCGCTCGAGGCGCTGCTCGGCACGCCGGTCGCGTTCGACGAGCGCATTCAGGCGGCGCGCGGCCAGGCGGGTCAGGCGGTGTCCGCGGCCTACCTGCGCGAATTGCTCGCTGAAAGCGAGATTCGCGAGTCGCATCGGCACAACGACCCGCGCGTGCAGGA
Organism: uncultured Gemmatimonadaceae bacterium; assembly: GCA_963757185.1. Taxonomy (GTDB): domain Bacteria; phylum Gemmatimonadota; class Gemmatimonadetes; order Gemmatimonadales; family Gemmatimonadaceae; genus JAQBQB01. The sequence goes on along the minus strand of CAVWQI010000005.1, from coordinate 99,957 downwards.
TGCGTATGCGCTGCGCTGCATGCCGCAGGTGCACGGACCGGTGCTCGACGCCATCGAGTTCGCCGCCGGCGTCGTCGGCCGCGAGCTCAACGCCGCGACCGACAACCCGCTCGTCTTCGACTCCGGCGATTTGCTCAGCGGCGGCAACTTTCACGGCCAGTCGGTCGCGATGGCGCTCGACTTCCTGGCGATCGCGCTCACCAACCTCGCTACAATTTCGGAACGGCGAACCGATCGCCTCGTGAACCCGGATCTCAATCAGGGACTTCCGGCGTTTCTCACGAGCGACGCGGGCGTCAACTCCGGCTTCATGATGGCCCAGGTGACCGCCGCCGCGCTGGCGAGCGAGTGCAAGGTCCTGTCGCACCCGGCGAGCGTCGATACGATTCCGACCGACGGCAACAAGGAAGACGTCGTGCCGATGGCGATGGCGGCGGCGTGGAAACTGCGGCGTGTCGTGCGCAACGTCCGATATGTTCTCGCGGTCGAGCTCATGTGTGCGGCGCAGGGCATCGACTACCGCGCGCCGCTCAAGCCCGGGCGAGGCGTGGCGCGCGCGCACGCGGCGGTTCGCGAGGTCGTCGCGCCGCTCGAGCGCGACCGCTCGTTGTCGCCTGACATCGAGCGGCTCGCGAAGGCGATCGCCGAGGACGAGATCCCCGCACCCACATCGAACGATCGGTTGGCGCAATGACGGCGACGATTCACGAGACGAAGGCTTCGACGGAGCACGCGGCGCGCACCGTCCGCGCGCCCCGCGGCACCACGCTCTCCTGCAAGGGATGGCAGCAAGAGGCGGCCCTCCGCATGCTGATGAACAACCTCGACCCCGAGGTGGCCGAGCGGCCGGATGACCTCGTGGTGTACGGCGGTACCGGAAAGGCCGCGCGCAGTTGGGAGGCGTTCGACGCGATCGTCGCCGCGCTGCGCAAACTCGAGAACGACGAAACGCTGCTCATCCAGAGCGGCAAGCCGGTCGGCGTGTTTCGCACGCATACGACCGCGCCGCGTGTGCTCATCGCCAACTCGAACCTCGTCGGCCGCTGGGCGAACTGGGATTATTTCCGCGAGCTCGAGCGCGCCGGCTTGATCATGTACGGCCAGATGACGGCCGGCTCGTGGATCTACATCGGCTCGCAGGGCATCCTCCAAGGAACGTTCGAGACGTTCGGCGCTGTCGGGCGAACTCATTTCGGCGGGTCGCTCGCCGGCCGGTTCGTGCTCACCGCGGGGCTCGGCGGCATGGGCGGAGCGCAGCCGCTCGCCGCGACGATGAACGGCGCGGCGATTCTTGGCGTGGAAGTCGATGAAACGCGGATCGACAAGCGTCTCGAGACCGGCTACTGCGATCGCAAGACCGCCGATCTCGACGAAGCGCTGAATTGGATTCGCGAAGCGACGGACGCGAAGCGCGGTCTGTCGGTGGGTCTCGTCGGCAACGCCGCCGAGATTCTGCCCGAGCTGGTGCGCCGCGGCGTGACGCCCGACGTCCTGACCGATCAGACGAGCGCGCACGACACGCTGAACGGCTACGTGCCCGCCGGGCTGTCGCTTGCCGCCGCGGCCGAGTTGCGACGCTCGGATCCGTCGGCGTACGTCGCGCGCGCCAATGCGTCGATCGTCGAGCACGTGCGCGCGATGTTGGCGATGCAGAAGCGAGGCGCGGTCGCGTTCGACTACGGCAACAACATTCGCACGGTGGCGCTCGACAACGGCGTCGCCGACGCCTTCGGCATTCCCGGATTCGTGCCGGAGTACGTGCGTCCGCTGTTCTGTGAAGGGAAGGGTCCGTTCCGCTGGGTCGCGCTCTCGGGAGATCCGCGCGATCTGGCGAGGACCGACGAGCTGGTGCTCGATCTGTTCCCGCACGACGAGCATCTGAAGCGCTGGATCACGCTCGCGCGCGAGCGCGTCCACTTCCAGGGATTGCCGGCGCGAATCTGCTGGCTCGGGCAAGGCGAACGCGCGCGCTTCGGCGTTGCTCTCAACGACCTCGTGGCCAACGGCGAGATCTCGGCGCCGATCGTCATCGGCCGCGACCACCTCGACACGGGCAGCGTGGCCTCGCCGTTCCGAGAGACGGAAGCGATGCGCGACGGTAGCGACGCGATCGCCGATTGGCCGATCCTCAACGCGCTCCTCAATACGGCGAGCGGCGCCTCGTGGGTCTCGTTCCACCACGGCGGCGGCGTGGGGATCGGGAACTCGCTCCATGCCGGGCAGGTGATCGTCGCCGACGGGACGCCGGAGATGCGCGTCCGCCTCGAGCGCGTCCTCACCAACGATCCGGGGATCGGCGTCGCTCGTCACGCGGACGCCGGCTACGAAATCGCGGTGCGCACCGCGGAAGAGCAGGGGATTCGTTTGCCGATGCGCGACTGACCGGGGATCCGGGAAAGCACGGATGTTGTCCGCGCGCTTTCGGCCCTGGCACGTCGCGCTCTTCCTCGGGAAGTACGCCTGGCTCACGGCGCGCCGGCGCCCCGTGCTCGTTCATTTCGAGGTCACGCTGCGCTGCAACGCGCGGTGCTCGTTCTGCGACTACTGGACCACCGATCCGTCGGCGCGAGCCTCGGAGCTCAAGAGCTACGCCGACGCCGCGCGGTTCTTCAACCCGATGCTCGTGACGTTCACCGGCGGCGAGCCGACGCTCCGCCGCGATCTCGAGGATCTCGTTTCGGGCGTGGACCGCGCCATCTCGCTGAAGTACATCACCCTCATCACGCACGGCGCGATGCTCACGCCCGAGCGCGGGCAATCGCTCTGGGACGCGGGCGTGAACCAGTTCAACATCTCGCTCGACTACCTCGACGAGCGGCACGACAAGGCGCGAGGCATTCCCGGCCTCGCGGCGCGCATCTTCGCCGCGGTGCCCGCGATGCGCGCGCGCGGCATCGACGGCATCCGCTTCAACACCGTCATCAAGAACGACAACCTCGACCAGATTCTGCCGATCGTGGCTCGCGCACAGGAGCTGGGCGCCGGGGTGAACTTCAGCGTCTACACCGACGCCAAAAATGGCAACACGCAATTCCTCATCGGCGGCCACGAGCTTGCGCAAGCGGACGACGTCGTGCGACAACTCCTGGCGTTCAAGAAACGCCGCCGGGGCGTCATCACGAACTCCGACTACTACCTCGAGCAGATTCCGCGCTACCTCCGCGGCGAGATGAGCGAGCCCTGCCGGTCGGGGATCCGCACGATTCACATCGACCCCGCCGGCCACGTGAAGCGTTGCCCCGATTTCCCGACCGATTTTCACTGGCGCGATTTCCGAAATTACAAACCCGTCGACTGCAACGCGTGCTACTACGCCTGCCGCGGCGAAGCGCAGGCGCCCCTCCGGCTGTCGCGCATCCGGGACGTGATGGCATGAGCGACGCCCGCGAAACGCTCATCTTCGCCAACGCGGCGCAGGTCGTCACCTGCCGGGGACCGGCGCGCGCGCGCCGCGGCGGCGAAATGGCCGACGCCGCGATTCGCACGAACGTCGCCGTGGCCGTCGAGGGCGAGCGAATCGCGGCGCGTCGAGCCCCTCGCCGACCTTCGCGCTCGTTTCCCGCGTGCGCTCGAAGATAGACTGCCGAGGCGGGGTGTTGATGCCGGGTCTCGTCGACTCTCACACGCACGGCGTATTCGGCCGTCCGCGCTACGACGAGCCCGAGCTCCGAGCCGCCGGGTTGGACTACATGGAGATCGCCCGCCGCGGCGGAGGCATCCACTCCTCCGTGCGCGACCTGCGGACGCGTTCCGAGAACGAGTTGTTCGACCTCGCGAAAGGACGTCTCCGGCGGCTCATGGCGCACGGAACGACGACGATCGAGGTGAAGTCGGGCTATGGCCTCACGCTCGAGGACGAGCTCAAGACGCTGCGGGTGATCGACCGTCTTCGCCGTGAGCTGCCGGCGCGCATCGTACCGACGTTCCTCGGCGCCCACGAGATCCCGCTCGAGCATCGCGGGTCGGACGCGGATCGCCGGCGCTATGTGGATATCCTCATTCACGAAATGATACCCACCGTCGCGCGCGAGGGTCTGGCGCGATTCGCCGACGTGTTTTGCGAGGCCGGGGTCTACACCGTGTACGAGAGCCGCGAGATCCTGTCGGCGGCGCGGAAGGCTGGCCTGCTCGTGAAGCTCCACGCCGATGAGCTGACCTCCTCGGGCGGCGCCGAGCTCGCCGCCGAGCTGGGCGCCGTTTCGGCGGACCATCTGGCGGCTATTTCGGATGACGGAATCGACGCCCTGGCGCAGGGACCAACCGTCGCGACCCTGTTGCCGGGAACGATGCTTTTTCTCGGCAAGACCAAGCACGCTCCCGCCCGCCGCCTGATCGAGCGCGGGATCCCCGTCGCGCTCGCAACTGATTACAACCCAGGCACTTCGCCTACTCCGAACCTACCCCTGGTGCTGACCCTCGGCGTCAGCCAGCTCAAGATGAGCGTCGCCGAAGTGGCTCTCGCGGCGACCGTAAACGGGGCTGCCGCGGTCGCACTCGCCGACCAAATCGGGCAGATCGAGCCGGGCTATCTCGCTGACCTGGCATTGTTTGACGTTCCCGACCTTCGAGCCGTCCCATATTGGTATGGCGACAACTTTTGCGCCGCCACTTTCGTGGGGGGCAAACCTTGTCATTCCAGCACTTAGGCCGCTCCACCCGCTGAACCGGGTTCGGGCGGTTCTTCCTCCACCGAGCCCTCGTCCGGACCCCACTGGCTGATGTCCCAAGTCGCAAAGCTGAAGAAGCAAGCCGCGGAGTTCGAGGCCAAGAAGCAGTTCGACAAGGCCATCGGCGTCTACATCAAACTTCTCGAAGGCTTCGACGCTAACCCGGCCGAGCTGGACATCGGGCTGTTCAACCGCGTCGGCGATCTGCTGATCCGTCAGGGAAACGTCGCCGATGCCGTCGACTGGTACGAGCGAGGCATCGACAAGTACTCCGACACCGGTTTCTTCAACAACGCGATCGCCCTCTGCAACAAGGTGCTCCGCCATTCGCCCGGCCGCGCCTCGATCTACTACAAGCTCGGACGGATCAGCGCCAAGAAGGGCTTCACCAACGAAGCTCGCACGAACTTCCTCGAGTACGCCGACCGCATGCAGAAGTCCGGCAAGGTCGACGAGGCGTTCCGCGCGCTCGGTGAGTTCGCCGACCTCTGTCCGGATCAGGACGAGATCCGTCTGACGCTGGCCGAGCAGCTCGTGCGCGCAGGACGCAAAGGCGACGCGATCGAGCAACTGCAGGTGCTCCATGAACGGCTCGACGGTGAAGGGCGCGCCCACGACGCGCGCGCGGTCATCGATCGGATGCGCGCGATCGATCCGTCAGTGGAGCCGAGAAAGAGCCAGTCGCGGGGCAATCACAAAAGCTCGGAGCTCATCTACATCGACGTCGACGAGCCGACGTTTAGCGCGTCGGAGCCCGGCGGCATTCCGCTGGTCCCGCCGCCCGCGGATCCGCCGCGCCTCGTCGAGATTCGGCGCGACGACAATCCGCCCGACATTGCGTCGCCCGTGATCGGAGCGCCGTCAGTCCCGGGGGTGGAGAGTCCGTCGCTCGCGCTGTCGAGCGCGATAGACCCGGACATCTACAGCGTCGAGGAAGCGTCGTCGATCTTCGCTGGATCGGTCGAAGGCTTCACCAGCACTCAGCTCGACGTGCCGGTTCCGGGACCGCTCGACGGCTGGGGCACCGCCCGCGTGATCACACCGGACCAGCTCCCCGGCTCCGACGCAGAAGAGCGCGAGGAGGAACCGCCCGCCGACGCGCATGACGGGAGCCGCGATGTCGTCGACGAGGCTCCCGAAGAAGCTCCCGAAGATCTTCCCGAAGAGTGGGCGGAGGAAGTCCCCGAGCAGGTGCGCGCGGACGCTCGCGAGATCGTCGAAGATGAGCACGACGACGACGATTCCGCGCCCGTCGACGACGTCGATCCCGAAGCCGAGCTGAGGGCCGCGATCGAGGAGGAGAACGCGACGCGCCGGGTGACTCCGGTCGCCGTGGCCGAGGTCGAGGAGACACCGGAGCCCGAGCCTCTCGACGGGTCGATGGAGGAGCTCCTGGGAGACGTCGTGATGCCCCCGAGCGCCCCGACTCCCAGCGGTTCGAGGGGCGCGTCGATCCCGTCGCCCGTGCTCTCACCTGCTCTGTCAGTTCCTGCCGAACCGGCCCCGCCGTCGGTCGCCGACACGTGGATGCCGGACGCCGACCTGCCGAGCACGGGCGCGACTGACCCGTTCTCCGAGACCGAGCCGTTCTCCGAGGCCGAGGCATTCTCCGAGACCGAGCCGCTATCCGAGGAGAGCACTCGGCCCTCGCCGGTGAGCATCGAGTCGATCGACGACTCCCTCGCAGCGTCACCGGCGACGGATGGGCCAAGGGTCGAACCCGCGGCCGAGCGGAATGAACCCGAGGCGCAGCCGGCGCGGAGCGCGCCTCCGGAACCCATTCCCGGGATCCTGCTCGCCGACGCGCTCGGCGCGAGCTCGCGCTCCGACGACTCGACCGATCAGCGCGCGCCGCTCGACGAGGGAATCGACGAGCCGATCGCGTTCGCGACGCCGTCGCAGTCGCGCCGTTCCACCGCGGTCGCCGCGAAATCCGTCGAAGCCCTCCGGGCCGCCGTGGACGCCGCGCCCGAGGATTGGCTGTTGCGCCGCGACCTTGGCGAGGCCATGCTCGACGCCGGCGATCGGGAGGGCGGCATTCAAGAACTCGAACGGGCCATGTCCGGCGCCGAGCAGGCCGGCAAGCTCGATCTCGCCTCGTCGATCGCCGAAGAGGTCGCGCGTATCGAGCCGGAGGTCGCGAAGCATCAACAGAAGCGCGTGGAGTACGCGTTCCGCACGAACGATCGCGGGCGGCTCGTCGAGGCCTACCTCGGCCTGGCCAACGTGTTGCTCCGCAGCGACCAGGTCGAGAAGGCGCGCACCATCTACCAACGCGTTCTCGATCTCGCGCCCGACGAGCCGCGCGCCCGCCTCGCGATCAGCTCCATCACACCGTCGTCGGGCCGCCCCGCCACGAGCGGCTTCACCCCCCTCGCGTCCGCGGCTGTGCGCCGGAGCGGCGCCATTCCGGTGCCGAGACGGTCGGGCGGGGCGCCGGTGCGTCCTGCGTCCGGTTCATACATCAACCTCGGCGACGAGTTGAGAGTCGACGACGTTCCGCGCGACACACGCATGGTCGTCCCCGAGGAGGAGCCGACCGGCGACGAGCAGGCGGATTTCGCCGACATGCTGCGCAAGTTCAAGGCGGGAATCGCGCGCAACGTGGCGCCGGAGGACCACCAGAGCCACTACGACCTCGCGATCGCGTACAAGGAGATGGGGCTCGTCGACGAGGCGATCGCGGAATTCCAGAAGGCTCTTGCCGGTCCGACGAACCGGCTGCCGACCTACGAGGCGCTGGGGCAGTGCTTCCTCGAGAAAGAGCAGTTCAAGCTCGCGTCGTCCATTCTGAGCCGCGCCCTAAACGAGCGTGCCAGCGAGGACCAATTGGTAGGTATCTTGTATCTGCTCGGGCGCGCCGCCGAGTTGCAGGGGAAGGCGGACGAGGCGCTGGCGTACTATCAACGCGTATTCGTCGTGGACATCCAGTTCCGGGACATCGTCGATCGAATGAGCGAAGTCGAGCAAACGCTTCGATGAACGGCGTCGCCGCGCGCATGCGCACGCCCGTCACCGGCGCCCTGCGCGACATTCAAGCGCCGGTGCGGCAGCGTCTCGACGACGTCGCCGCCGAGATGCAGCGCATCGTCACGGAGAATCTGCCGATCATCCGCGAGGTGAGCGCGCATCTGCTGCAAATGCGCGGCAAGATGTTTCGCCCCACGTTGGCGCTGCTGTCGAGCGGAGTATCCGGGTCGCCCGAATCGCGCGGCACCGTCTTGGCGGCGGTCGTCGAGCTGATGCACCTCGCGACTCTCGTGCACGACGACTCGGTCGATCACTCCGTCCTGAGACGCGGGTTGCCGACCGTGAACTCGATGTTCAGCCACCAGGTGTCGGTGATCATGGGCGACTTCCTTTACTCCCGCGCGCTGACCGCGCTCGTCGAGTTGGGGGATCTCGAGATTCTGAGAATCGTCACGAACGTCGCGAACGAGCTCACGATCGGCGAGATGCGCCAGCTGGCCGCCGTCGAATCGTTGTCGTTCAGCGAAGAGGACTACTACCGGTTGATCCGCGCCAAGACCGCGTCGTTGATCGCCGGCGCCTGCGAGAGCGGCGCGCTCTGCGGAGCGGCGGAATTTCGAAAGCCGCTGGCGCAGTTCGGGGACCGGTTGGGCATGGCGTTTCAGATCGCCGATGACATTCTCGACTACACCGAGGACGAGTCGGTGACGGGGAAACCGGGCGGGCTCGACCTCCGGGAGCGCAAGGTCACTCTGCCGCTGATCGCCGCGCTGCCCCGCCTCAACGCGGTCGAGCGGGAGCGAATCGAGACCTTGTTCGGAACCGAGAGTCCCGGCGATGGCCTTGTGTCGGACGCGATAGCCATTGTCGAAAAGGCGGGAGGGATCGAATATGCGAGGCGGCAGGGAGAGCGGTTCGCCGGGGAGGCGGAATCGGCCCTTCGGGAGCTACCCCCGAGCCCGGTCCGGGCCGCCCTGACCGACTCGATCGCGTACGTCATGGAACGGCGGTCCTAGCATGGCACAGCGCGGACAACGTGGATCATCCAAGCACCGGCCGGGGTTTCATGCCCTGGTGCTCGCCTTGGGCTTTGTCGCCGGCGGGGCGATGCAACAGGCGGCCCGGCTTCTCTTTCCGGCGGGCGCCGCGAAAGAATTCTTGACGACCGGGGTGACGGCGGCGGTGGGGCCTCTTCAGGTCGATTTAGTGCTGATCAAATTTGCGTTGGGGCCTGTCGCCATCGATGTTTCATTGTTGAGCCTCGTGGGCGTGTTGGTGGCTTATCTCATTGCGCGGTCGCTCTTCTAGGAGACGGTATGAATTTCGGGAACATTGGGTTCATGGAGCTGATGGTCATTCTGGTCATCGTGCTCGTGCTTTTCGGCGCGCGGCGCGTGCCGGAGATCGGGGCGTCGATCGGAAAAGGCATTCGCGAGTTCAAGCGGAACATCAGCGAGGCGGACCAGCAGATTCGCGAGCCGATCCGTGACGCGTTGAACGATTCGCGCTCGAGCGACCGCCTGCCCGTGGGTGACGCGGACACGCGCCAGCGCGAGACCGATGAGGTGGCGCGTCCGGAGCCCAAGCGGCTGATGTAGTGGCCGGCGCCGCCGCCCCTCGTGGCGCGGCGCGTCTCAAGTCGCGGCGTTCCGCGCCGAGACTCAACAACATGAGCACACGAAGTCCAGCGCCGGGGCGACGACAGTCGTCCTGGCGCGTCTTGCGATGGCTGTCCGCCTGCTCGGCGATCGTGAGCGGCGCCGCTGTCGCGTGCCTGGGCCCGACGGATCCCGGCAAGATGGGCGTGCCGGTGATCGGCAGCTGGAATTATGTGGCGACCCAGGCGTCGCCCTCCGCCGCTCAGCTCAACGGAGCACTCGCCTTCAGCGGCCAGACGGGCGCGCAGATCAGCGGCACGCTCGACGTGGTCGAGAGCGGCCTTGGGGGCCAACAGCGCCGCCTGGCGGGCCCGGTGTCGGGCCGCACGGTTGATTCGACGACGCTCGACTTCGACATGCTCCTTGGCGCCGTGTCGCGGCGGCACGTGGGCCAGGTGCGCGGCGACTCGCTCACGGGGACGTGGGTGGAGACACCGCTCGACGGCGGGCTGCCATCCGCCAGCGGAACTTTTCGGGCGTCACGGTCCCGTTAGAACCGCGCGTTGTGCGTGACGCGGCACCACTGAGGCGGGCGCGGCCACTTCGCCGCGACAGGTCAGGGTGCCGCGATCACGCGATACGACAGGACCGCCGCCAGTTGTGCGGCGGTGGGAACGAAGCCGCCCGGGCCCGTCGTTTTGTTGGCGTTGAACATCAACGCAATGTTTTGTCCCGGCGTCGCCGTCGTCCCAGTGGCGACAGTTTGGTAGACGCCCGGAGTGAGAGAGTGTGTAACAATCGGCGAACGCGACTCGACCCAAATCACGAAAAAGTTCGTGGGTGCCGGGTTGAGGGTGACTTGGAGTTGCCACTTGCTGTTTGCCTGCACGGTCACGGGCGCGTCGAAGCATGCGCCAGGGTTGCAGGGGTTGGCTTGGAATGAGTTCTGAGTGACCGGGCCGGGGGTTGCGGAGAACGTTCCCGGGACCGTAACGCTGGCCGTGTTGTGAACGACAGCCGGTTGCGGCGGGAAAGTGGCAGTTCCCGCTTGTGCGTGCGCTTTCATTGCTGATACGGCAATAGCAGCGGCGGCCAGAAACGCAGGCGCGCTCGATCGCAATGCTCTATTGGTCATGGGGCCGTGACAGTGAACTTGACGCCGAGACTGTAATTTCCCGGCGGATCGGTGTCCCAATGGAGCGCCATTCTAAAGCCGACCGTCTTGACCGTTGCCGCCGACCCGTTGGTGATGTCCAAACTGTGAAGAGTCAGGCCGGTCGCCGGTAGGGCCGTATACGTTCCGCCGTTGTCGGCGAGTAGCAGATCGGTGCTCGGCTTCGAGACGCCGCTTGGGGCAGTGAACGTCGAATTCGTTGGAACCGCCGTCACGCTCGCCGACGTGTTTGTGGCCGCCGTAAGCGTGAGCGTTCCGCCGTCCTTGAACCCTGCATCGTAGTCGCCGCCCAGTACGGCGTTGAACATCGTCAGTGACGTGCTATTCAAGGTCAGTTCGACGACGGGATTCACCTGCATGGCGACTGTGCCCGGGATGTTGCAGTTCTTGCCGTTGCCATTTCCCTGAATGGTGCAGGTCCCCTGAGCCCGGATGACCGATGGCCAGAGGAGCGCCGCTGCGAGCAGGGCCCGCGTGCATCCTCCCATGGCGAACGAGCGCTGCGCACGAGTGTGCGGATGTCTCAACCACTTCACGGAACTCATCGCTTCTCCTCGACGCTAGAGTTGCGATCGATCGACCGCCGCTCAGCCTTCGGCGCATTTCCGCCGTCGCTCTGCGTCGGCGGCAGAATTCGAGTTCGCGTGGCTCGCCCACGCAACAGAATCCGCACGTCGGCGCGCGTATCGCCACCGACGACGAACGAGACGGGATTGACGACGGTCAACGGCTCGTCGATCGCCGACGCATCGACGTCCACTGAATACCTCCCCGGCGGTAGGGCATCGAACACCAGCTCGCCGTGAATAGCACTGGTCATCCACGGCTGGTTGGCTGTGTCCCGCGCAACGATCACGAGTTTGGCCAGATCCTCTCGTGAGACTCTCAACGTGTCGACGTCGAGAAGGGCGATCTGAATCCGCACGGCCTTCATCGGGATCAGCCCGACGTCCGACTGCGCAATTCCGTCCCGCGACATGGGCGGCGCGACCCAGCTCGCGGGTAGCGACCGCGGGTCGAGCTCGAACTGCTCGTTCGCGCCACACTTGAAACGACCTCGCGCGTCCGTGATGACGGTCCGTCCGCTGCAGGTGATCACGACACCGGCGACGCCCTCTTCGCCGCGGTCTCGCCGACCGTTGTTGTTGGAATCGTGATAGACGACGTGCGTCTGGCCGGGTGAAACCAGCCGCGGCAGGAATCGGGATTGATCAACTCGAATCGCCGTCAGCCACCCCACTCGGCCGTTTGAGCCCAGTGTGTAGAACGGGTTTCGTTCGGCAAGTGCTGTCACGGCGACGCCGCCGGGGAGAGGAACCGAGAGCGTGTAGCGCTGCGAGAGTGCGGGAGCGCTACCATACGCGAACACGAGCCGCTGAACCTCACCGCCCACATAAACGTTCCATCGTGCTCCGATCGGGACGGCGAGATGCTCGGCGCGAAGCGCGATGGAGGTCTGGTACGGCGTTAGCCCAGCTTCGCCGGTCAACCGTTGCGCTCCAGCATCGAGCTGAACCGACCCCGTGCCGACGAAGGTGCCGACGGACGCGCGCGCATCGATGTTGTCACCCGTCGTCGGCGCGACCTCGCCGCTCGTCAACTCGACAGTTCGCGTGACGGTTCCGACCGTGAGCAGCCCGTTCGCGAAGATGCTCGCGCGCTGGACGTTCGCGCTCGTAGATATGCCGGTTTCGCGATCGCCGAAACCGCCGGTTTGTCCCATTACGTCAAGCGACGAGTGGCGAGCCTGAATTGACCCGCTGGCGCCGAGTGATCGAAACGAGAACGTCGGCCCGACGCTCCACCCGAGACCTGAGGACGCTCCAATCGTGCTCGAGGCGTCGCCTGTTTTCCAAAAACCGCCGCCGAGGCTGATCCAGTCGTCCAGACGTCGCGTACCTGTTGAAGTCAATTCGTCGGTCGCGCGCGCGAAGGCTTTGGCGCCACCCGGCGCGTGAAGCAATCGGACGTCGAACGAGCCGGCGTCTCCCTGTCGGTTCACCTCGCCGGCCCAACCCATGCCTGCGCCATCATCGTACCGACGGTAACCAAGCTCGGACGACAACTGGCCGATCGGCGTGGCGCCGAACGCCGCGCCAACCGTCGCCGCATCCAACGCGCGCGCCTGTGTTCCGTCGACCAAATGGCTCGCGATAACGAAGACCGATCCGCTGTCGACGCGACGATCGACGCGCACGTCGCTGATGCCTCCCAACGCCTCGTGACTGGCGGTGGATACCCCAAACTGATAGGGCCGAGCGTCTACTCCCGAAACCGACCACGCCCCGAAGCGCGCACCTCCTGATACGCCAAGACCGTTGACGTAATTGCCGCTCAGATCTGAAAGTCCGCCGCCGGTGAGACCCGCACCAAACCGCAGCGAGGGGGACGCTATGGCGAACGACGCGGGAACCACGGGAACGCCCAGACGAAGCAACGCCAGGTCGGCCGCCGCCGTCTGCTGCGAGTTGGACGGCCGCCACACACCCGAAGCCGACATCCGCACGCTGTCGGAGAGGTCGCCGTCGATGGATCCGAGATAGGCAACGCTCGCCGGCCCCCCCGAGATGGAACTGGCGGCTGTTCCGAGCGTAAGGCGCGGGCCTTCCCCCCGCGCGAGATCGGCGTCGCTCGCGAGCTCGACGCGCACATCTCCGGCCGACACGACGGCTCCGGCGCTGCTGGCGACGACGTGTACGAATTGACTTCCTGACGGACCCTGAGGCGGGATCCAAATTCGAAGCGCGCCATTTTGGGCGGCGTGTGGCGCCAACTGAATAGAGTGTTGGAGGCCTCCGGCGAGCTTCCAGCCTTCGGGGAGCTGCACGCCGACCGATATGCTGTCCGCGACATTTCCTAGGTTCACCGCGCGAAATCGGACGTTCACGTAATCGCCGCGGCGCGCTCCGAGAACTTGATCGATGAGTGCAAGCTCGACCCGGTGCACGGCGATCACGCTCATCTCGATCGGTACCTCGTAAATCGCCGATCCTGATCCGGCGTCGAACTCCGCTGACGCGACCGAGGCGCGGCCGGCGAGAGCGGAGCGCGGAGCGGACAGCGTGACGATCACATTTGATTGCCGCGGGCGCGGCGCGAGGTCACCCTCGATGCGTCCCAGAACGCGAACACCTGGTGTTGCGAGAATTCGAAAGTGCGCCCGTGACGCGGTCAGCTCGCTCGGGACAGGAACCGCGACCACCTCGAGGGACCCTGGCTTCCCGGACACGGTAACAGTGGGAAGCATGACTCTCGCTCGCTCGCTCGTCCGTTCGCGGGCGGAATCTCCAGCCGACGCCCCTGGCATGAACTCCGTGCGCGACGGGCCGGCGGCACCCCGGCTCCCGTGCGACGAAAGCAGAGCGGACTGCGCAGCGAGTCCGTTGACTCGAAGGCAAGTGGCGATGAGAACCGAGAGGAGAGCGCTCGTGCGCATGCCGATCACGTTTCGCTCAAGTGTTGAGGTCGAATCTTACCGGCAGCGCGTACGCGCCGGGCTTCGTCGCGGTCCAACTCAGCGTGAACTGAAGGAAGAAAGTCCCCGTCGTCGTTCCTTTGGCCACGTTGGCGAACTGCGTCGCAGAAGTCAGAGACGTAAACGGACCGGCCGCGCTCGTGGCGTAGCGAACCGACGTCGTTCCTGGGCCCGATACCGGCGCTGTCGGCGTGATCGAGGCCGTGCAGCCTCCATTTGACCCACAGTCGATTGTGTAGGTCGCCTGGACGATTCGCGTGCCTGTCGTCGCGCCCGCATCGTAGTCCGCCGCCGTGGGGGTCGTCGGCGTCGCCGGCGAGAAGGACACGCTCAGCGTGGAATCCATTCGCCTTCCGCGCGATGCGGTGGTAAACCCGGTCGTCAGCGCGAACACCGAGGTCACGCCGAGAACGCCCGAGAGGCGTACCAGTCGATTCGGAATCATGGCTTCACCTCATGTTCGAGTTGCGCCGCGGCGATCTCACTCCCACCGTAGTCCATGACGGCGAGCACCACGTATCGGCCTGACCCGAGAGCCGGCAGCGTCGCTCGCACGCGCATCGTCGAGCCGGGGAGCGCGTACGCGAGCGGCAGGTCGAGGACGGCCACCGTTGAATTGTCCGGGCGTCGGACCTCGACGCGGCCGTGCGCGACTACGTGGCGCGCACCGGTATTCTGAAACGCCACTTCGACCGTGTCGCGCGAGTTCGCTGAATCGCGTTCAGCCATTCGCACCGAGACATCGGTGACCTCACCGTCCAGCGGCAAGTCTTTGGCGGCGGCGTACACTTTGGCTCCCGTTCGCAGGCGATAGAGTAGGGTTCGCCCGCGCTCCGTCTTCTCGGGGACGCCGATTCCACGAGTACGACCGACCAGCACTCGCGATTCGTCAACGTTGAGTCCGCCAGCCGAATCGAGTTCGATTCGCACCGCCTGCGTCTCGCCCGCCGCGAGGTTGAGTGTTGCGGGAAAGACCTTGAGCGCTCTTGCGCAGGACTGCGCGAGCGTGCCCGGTTCGAAGAATCTGTTAGTTCCCGTTTCGGCCCGATCCCAATCCTCAATCTTGATCTCGGCCGAGCGCGAACGGTTCCTTCGTTCCGGACGATCAGCATGCCGGTTCTCTCGCCGTCGAAGGGTTCAGAAACAGCTCTGTCTTATCGATGGCGAATTGCGCGCGCGCGCGCCCGGAGCGGCGGCGACGAGCCATCACGATGATTGCTCACAAGCCGCGTCCGGACGCGACGTCATCCGTTTAGCTCGACAATCAGTGATCATGGTGAGGTCAGGGTGTAGTTCACGACGAGCGAGTAGTTGCCCGGTGCATCGGCGGTCCAGGCGTAGATCGTGTTGTAGCCGATCGTGTACGTCTTGCCGCTGCGTTGGAGCCCTGTCCCACTTGGCCGAGCCCGCGGAGCCCCCGTTGACGCTGAACCGCAGATCCGATGCGGGCTTGTTGTTGCTGCCGCCGCTCCACGTGCGATTCCCGCCGTCGCGGTGAGCGTGTAGTTCGCGTTTGCCTTCACCGTCAACGTCGGGCCGCTGCTGTTGACGCCGGCCATTGCGCCGAAGTCGGAGACCGCGGCGCGGTCAGCGTCGTGGTCGTGCTCGAGATCCACAGGCGCGCGCGCTGTTGATCGTCGCCGTCGCCGATACGTTGAGCGACATGACGCCCCGCCGTTGCCACTGCTGTGCGGCCGCAGTCCGCGCGAGGGCGGCGAGAGACATAGGAGAGCGAGGGAGAGATTCGCATCGCACGATCAGGGGTGAGCCGACCGGGCACGGGGCATGCCCGCGTGCCCGGTCACCGTCGGAGACTCTTACTCGATCACGGAGAGGAAAACGTGTAGTTGATGACGAGCGAGTACGTCCCCGGCGTGTCCGTCCGAAGTTGTAGTTCGTGTTGTAGGCGACCTGTGCCGTCGCTGGCAACAGCCGCCCCGGACGCCGCGGTGAACGGGAACCCTGTGTACCTCCCGCCGCCGATCTTCGCCTTGATGTCCGAGGTGGGTTTCGCATCGTGCCCCGGGCCGGTCCACGCCGCAGCGGTTGACGCCGTCACCGCCCAGGCACGTGTCGCATGACACCGTGACGGTGGGCCCCGGGCTGTCGACACCGGCGGCCGTACCGAACTGCAAAGCCGTCGGAACGACGAGCGGCGCGGTGGTGGCGTTGATGCTCAGCCGCGCATACTTACCCAGCGTGACCGTCACCGTGTTGGTGACCTGACGTTCGACGTGGCGGCCGTCGTTCCGAGGAGCACGTCGGCGCCAATCTGCGGGTTGCTGCAATTGACCGTGCTCTGCGCCGAAACGCGTTGCGCGACGCAGAGCGACGCGAGGGCCAATGTGGCCAGTGCTGCGGTGAGTCTGTCGAGCTTTATCATCTGGGTTCCTCCGACGGCGGAGACTGGGGGGTGACTGCAACATCCCGTTGCAGGATCGCGGCGCGGTGAGCACGAATGCCCCGGACGCGGCGGGGGAGAGAAGCAACCGACGCGCCATGCCACGCAGTCTCGGCCCACGACACGCTCCTAACTCGTTGCCGCGCACGACCCAAGAGCGAGCGATGTGAGATCTCACATCTGCAACGTCGCGTTACATTTCAAGTTTGTAAGAATTCTGCCGAGGAGGGTGGGAATGCCACGACAATGGTGGCAGTGTTCGACAGAGGGCGCGGAGAAACGCGCGCAAGAGAACAGTCTGTTGCAGAACAAAAGAGACCGCGATCACATATCGCGGTCTCTCGTTAAATCTTCCTAGCGGCCCTTCCCGGCGGCCGCCGCGCCGCCGCGACCTACGCCTGCTGCCGCCGCATCGCCGAATTGATCTCCTTGCGGTGATCCTCGATCTTCGCCGCCTTTCGCAGATCGGCCATGAACATCTGAATGCGTTGCTGGCGGAGCTGATTCAGGCGAAGCTCGCGCTGCGCGGCCTTCTGTTTGTCCCACGCCGCGCTGTCGGCGACCACCCGCTTGTCGACGCGGAGCACGTACGCGCCCTCGGTGGTCTTCACCGGCTGGCTCACGGCGCCGACCGGCAGCGCGAACGACGCGCCGACCGCCTGCGAATATTGACCCAGACCGGGAACCATCGATCCGCGCGCAAACATCGCCGTCTGGTCGACCTTCTTGCCCGCGTCCTTGGCCGCCGCCTCGAGCGACGACGTGGCCGCCGCCGACGCGAGCTTCTGCGCCGCCGGCATCACTTTGTCGATCGCGGCATCCTTGGCGAGGCGAAGCCGGATCTCGTCCTTCACCGCGTCGAAGTCGGCGTCGCCGGCCGATCGCAGCGTATCGAGCCGTGCGAGGTAGTAGCCGTGGTCGTCATCGAACAAATCGCTGGTCTCTCCGGCGTGCGCGCCGCCGAAGGCCCACGCGCTCACGCTCGGCACGACCTGTCCGTTGAACGTCGCGGGCTGATCCTCGAATGCCGTGACGTGTACGACCGGAAGCCCGAGATGCTTCGCCGCGGCGTCCAACTTCGATCCGTCTTCGTTCGCCGCGGCCAGGCGCGAAAGCGTGTCGGCCATGCGATCGATTCGCGCACCGGCGGTGTCGCTCGCCTGGATCGGGACGAGGATGTGGTGGAGCGAGAGCGTGTCGCCCTTGCGGCTATCCAGACGGATGATGTGATACCCGAATGGCGAGAGCACCGGCGCCGAGATCTCGCCAGGCTTGAGCGCGTCGGCGGCTTTCGAGAACTCCGCCACGTAGGCGGATTTCGGGGCCGCGCCGAGATCGCCGCCCTTGGCGCCAGAAATCGTGTCGATGGACTCGCGTTTGGCGACGTCCTCGAACTTGGCGCCCTTGGCGATCTCGTCACGCAGGGACTGCGCTTTCGCCTTCGCGGCGGCGCTGTCCGCAGGGGTCACGAGGCGGGGAATCATCACGAGCGAAACCGCCGCCCGGCCCACGCCCTCGAACTCGTCTTTGTGGGCGTTGAAGTACGCACGAATGTCGGCGTCGGAGATCGCCTTTTTCGCCGCGTCGTCGACCGTCGGAGTGAACGTGACGTAGCTCACTTGAGCGCTGTCGTGCTGGTCACGCCACGCTCGCCACATCTCCGCGTCGGACACGTAGATCCCGGCGGACACCTGCTCGAGCAGCTTGTCCTTGGGGATTTCGGAGCGGTAGTAGTTCTCGAGTTGGACGAGCAGACCGCTGGTCTTCGCCTCGGACGTCGAGAGGAAGCGCTGGTACTTCTCGGGGTCGAACTTCCCTTCGGTCTGGAGCTCGGGAGCGTTGGTGATCCACGGCGGCGGGGCGTAGCGCGCGAACTCGCGAATTTCGTCGTCCGTGACGACGATGCCGCGCTTCCGATATTGCTCGTCGAGCAGCTCCTCCGTCACCATCTGATCGTACACGCTGTTCTCGATGCGGCGCGTGTCGTCCTGGGTCAGCGTCTTGCCGGCGCGACTCTGCTCGTTCTGGATCTCCTGCTGGACGCGGATCTGAAAGTCCCGATACGCGATTTCATGCCCGTTCACTTTCGCCACCGCGGTGCTCGCGGTCACGGGCGTGCGGCCCATCAGGCCGGATGTCTGGTAGAGCAGGAAGCCGCCGACGAAAAAGAGGGCCACGACGACCCAGATGTACTTCGCCAAGCTCCGCATTTGTGTTAGCACAGAACCAACTCCCGAACCCGAAAAGGGAACAAAACGTGGAACAAAACCGTGGGTGGAACGAGCCTGAGAACTTACGGCCCGACGCGGGCTAAAATCAAGTGAGGGTGTGACTTCTGATTGACTCCCAGCGTCCGGCTTATGTATAATGCGCTTTCCCACCAACCCGGGCTTCGGCCCCCAGCCGCGCGCGTAAGCCGAACGCAGTCAATGGCCAACTCAGCCCGCATCGACGAGCTCAGAAAGAAGTTCGACGAGAATCCCCGCCGGTACTTCGCGCCACTGGCCAACGAGTACCGGAAATCGGGTGATCTTGCCCAGGCCGTGTTCATTCTCGAGGAGTACCTGCCTCAGCAGCCGGGGCACATCAGCGGCCACATCGTTTACGGGCAGACACTCTTCGAGCTTGGCCGGGACGAAGAGGCAAAGAGGGTCTTCGAGACAGCGCTCTCCTTAGACCCCGAAAACCTCATCGCGTTGCGCCACCTCGGACACATCTCGCGACAGGCAGGCGATTTCGACGCGGCGCGCTCGTGGTACCAGCGCTTGCTCGAAGCGGATCCGCGGGACGCGGAAATCGAGCAGTTGCTCGGTTCGCTCGAGGCCGCGGCACAGGCTCATGCCGCCGAGTTGTCGCGCCCGTCGCAGTCGGCGCCGCTCCCGCCGCCCGCGCCCACGATGGCCGAGGTCGACGATTCGCCGCTTCAAATCGAGCACCTCGTCCAGCAGGAATCGCCGGGCGCGCCACCGAGAGTGGAGACCCATCCGCTGGCACCGCCGCCCCTTCCGTTGAGTCAGGAATCCGCGCCGGCGATGGCAATGTCGGACGCGGCCATGGAGCCGCCGCCGTTGCCAGAAGCAGAAGCACCCGAGGCGAGTCACGACGAGGTCGCGGTAACCGAAGAGTTGCTCGACGGCGACGACTTCTCATTCGGGTCCCTCGAGGGCGTGCCGCCTGCAGCTAGCGTGGAAGCTTCGAGCTCGACCAATGACGACGAGGCCGCGTTGGAAGCGACCTCGGACGACGACGCTCACTCGACGGTCCCCGCGGTCGAAGCAAGCGCCTCCATCGTCGATACGGACGAGGCAGATCACGCGGACGAGTCAATGGGATTCGTCCCGTTCTCGGATCTCGGCCCACAGGTGCCAGAGTCGGGCGCCGAGAACGTCGACGGCCTGGAGACCTACAGCTTCGAGTCGCCCGACGGCCCAGTGGCCGAAGCGAGCGAGGACGTCGTGTCGTTCTATTCGGAAGCGGCGTATGCAGCGCCCGATCCGGAGGAGCGCGTCGACGAGGCGGAAGGGTTCGAGAGCGTCGAGATGGAATTCTCGGCGGAAGCGAGCGCCGAGGCCGAAACCGAGACGTATCACGGCACCGAAACACCCGTCGACCACGTCGACCACGTCGGCCACGCCGATTCGTTCGAGACGCCTTACGAGGACACCGCGGCGGAAGCCGCCGAGCCCACTCGTTCAACCCCTGTCGCGTCGGTCGCGACTCCCGTTGTGTCGCAGACTCCGGCGCCGACGGCTACGCCGGTGCGGTCGACGCCGGTGGCCGCAACCAGCAGCGTCGCGAACACGCCGGACATGGGGGCGCCGAGCGACAGCGAGAGCGACGCATTCGCGACGGAAACGATGGCCAAGCTCTACATGAGCCAGGGTCATCTCGAGTCGGCGCTGGGCATCTATCGCACGTTGTCGGCGAGGCATCCCGACGACGAGTCGCTGCGGCGACAGATCGAGGAGATCGAGGACCGCGTGCAGCGACGTCGGCGCGAACCGACGCCGTCGACGCCGATCGAGACCGTGCGGCCGATGGGCTCCGTTCCCTCAGACGGCGCGGACGAGTTCGTGGACCCGGCGCCGCGCGCCGGCGTCCCGACGATTCGTGATTTCCTTCTGGGCATCATCCGCCGCGGGACACCGGCCATCAGGACCGATGCCGGCGCGGCGAGGGGCGGAACGATCGACGAGTTGTTCGATGCGGGCGGCGCGCTCGACGACGACCTCGTCGCCGCCGATACACTGGCGCAGGCGTTCGCGCCGGAGCCGGAGCGCGATCCACTGGACGGCCGGCCGGCGCGTCAGGCGGCGAGCGAGTTGTCGCTCGATCGCGTGTTTCGCCAGGCGACGCCCGCGCACGCGGGCGAGGCTTCAGCCGGCGGATTCTCCTTCGATCAGTTCTTCGCCGGCGAACGCACCGAGGATTCCGAGCCGGGCGTTCCGGGAAAGCCTGGCGACGACGACGACATCGAGCAATTCAATGCGTGGCTCAGCGGGCTGAAAAAGTCGTGAAAATCGCGGTCGTCAACGGCCCGAACTTGAATCTGCTCGGGACGCGCGAACCGGCGCTGTACGGTCGGGAAACGCTCGACGACATCGAGCGGTCGCTACGCTCGGTCGCGAGTGAGATCGGCGTCGAGTTGGAGTTCGCCCAGCACAACGGCGAGGGAGAGCTCATCGACGCGATTCAGTCGCTGCGCGGCCACGTCGACGGCGTCGTCATCAACGCGGGCGCGTACACGCACTCGAGCCTGGCGATTCGCGACGCGCTCACGGCGATCGCGGTGCCGTTCGTCGAAGTGCACGTGACGAACGTCTACGCCCGCGAGCCAGAGCGTCGTCACTCCATGCTCGCCGGAGCGGCGGTCGGAAGCATCGTTGGTTTGGGCGCGTACGGCTACGAGCTCGCGCTTCGCGGACTCACCCGCAAAGTCGCCGCCCGTGTCTGACCCGCGCCCGGCGCGACTCGCGGCGCTCGTCGACGCCATCACGGCCGCCCACCTGGACGGGCTGCTGGTCACGAGCCTGCCGAACATCCGATATCTCACGGGATTCTCCGGATCGAGCGCGCTGTTGTTCGTCACGCCGGGCGACGCGTTGTTCGTGACCGATTTCCGCTATCAGACGCAAGTGGTCGACGAGATCGGCGATCAGGCGCGCGTCGTCATCGAGCCGCAAAGCCTGTGGACCGGTCTGTGGCAGCAGCTCGCACAACTCGGCTCGCTGGAGGTCGCCGGCTTCGAGTCGGCGCAGCTGGTACATCGGGATTTTCAGCGGCTACTCGAGGAGAACGCGGGCGGGCGCTGGCAGTGGCGGCCAACCGTCGACCTGGTCGAGACGCTCCGCGAACGGAAGGATGCGGGCGAGCTCGCGCTCATCGAGGCGGCAAATGGAATCGCGACGCGCGCGCTGGAGCGGACGTTGCCGCAGCTTCGCGCCGGCATGACGGAGCTTCAGGTGGCGGGCGTGCTGGAGAAGGCGCTGCGCGACGAAGGAAGCGAAGGTTTTCCCTTCGAGTCGATTGTCGCGTCGGGTCCGCGCTCGGCGTTGCCGCACGCGCGATCGACGGCGCGGCGAGTAGACCAGGGCGACTTTCTGCTGCTCGACTTCGGCGCCGAAACCGGGGGCTATTGCTCGGACATCACGCGCACGTTCGTGATGGGAAAGGCGGCGGCCGAGCAGCGCGAAGTTTACGAAATTGTACGCGTGGCCAACGAGAGCGCCGCGCAGGGCGTCCGGGCCGGAATGTCGGGACGGGATGCCGACGCCATCGCTCGCGAGTACATTCAGCGGCGCGGATTTGGGGAGCTGTTCGGACACAGCCTCGGGCACGGGTTGGGCCTCGAGGTCCATGAGGCGCCGCGGCTCGCGAAGACCGCGGACGGTGCGTTGGCGGAAGGCGCGGTGGTGACGATCGAGCCGGGCATCTACCGTCCCGGATGGGGTGGAGTTCGGATCGAGGATGACGTGGTCCTGGCGGCAGAGGGGCCGCGGGTCCTCACGCGGTTCACGCACGAGCTGATCGAGCTCGGGTGACCCGGACACGTCGTCCGGCGCGACTCTTCAGAAGCCTATGATCGACCTACGCTACGTCAAGAAACTGATCGACATCATCGATGAATCGACGGTTGATTCCATCGAGATCACGTCGGACAAGGGCTTGAAGATTCGCATTTCCAAGAGCCCGCAACAACGTGGTGCAGTGCAGGTGGCCGCGCCGATGCCGATACCTACCATGGTGCCGGCCATCCCGGGACGCGCGTCGCCGGCGCAAGGTGTGCCTGTCGTCGCCGAGCCGGAGGTGGCGGCCGCCGAGGTCCCGAAGTCCACCGCGCTCGACGTCAAGTCACCGATGGTCGGCACCTACTACAAGTCACCAGAGCCAGGATCAAAGGCCTACGTCGCGGTCGGGGACCGCGTCAAGAAAGGCCAGATCCTTTGCATCATCGAGGCGATGAAGATCATGAACGAAATCGAGTCGGAGTTCGCGGGAGTCGTGCGCGAGATTCTGGTCGAAGACGCGCAGCCGGTCGAATACGGCCAGGCGTTGTTCAGGATCGATCCCAATGGCTAATCCGGCCCCTCCGGCACCGGCGCCGATGGCGCCCCCCCCGACGGCGGGGGCGCCCTCCGGCATCAACTTCAAGTCCGTCCTTCAGGAGATGATCCGCCGAAACGGCTCGGACATCCATCTGAAGGTCGGCCGCCCGCCGACGCTGCGCGTCGACGGCGAGCTGATCGCGCTGGAGCACGCGCCGCTGCGTCCCGAGGATCTCAAGAACCTCGCGGAGCAGCTCATGACGCCGCGGCAGGTCAACCTCTTCTCGGAAGAGAAAGAGTGCGACTTCGCGATCGGCGTGCCGGGCATCGGCCGGTTCCGCGTGAACCTCTACCAACAGCGCGGCTCGTTGTGCTTCGCGATGCGCGCCATCCCGTATCAAGCGCGCACGGTGCCCGAGCTGAACCTCCCACCGGTGCTCGAGGAGATCGCGATGAAGCCGCGCGGCCTCGTGCTGGTGACGGGCGTGACGGGGTCGGGGAAGTCCACGACGCTGGCGGCGATGATCCAGCACATCAACCAGAATCGCCGCGCGAACGTGATCACGATCGAGGATCCGATCGAGTTCCTGCACCGCGACCTGAACAGCCACATCAACCAGCGCGAGATCGGCACCGACACGGCGACGTTCGGTCAGGCGCTGCGCCGCGTGCTGCGTCAGGATCCGGACGTCATCCTCATCGGCGAAGTTCGAGATCTCGAGACGCTGGACACGGCGCTCAAGGCGGCCGACACGGGCCACCTGGTCTTTTCGACTTTGCACACGACGGACGCGACGCAGACGATCAACCGTGTGCTCTCGTTCTATCCGCCGCACCAGCAGGCCGAAGTCCGGTTCTCGCTGGCCAGCGCCCTCGCGGCAGTGGTTTCCCAGCGGCTGGTACCGCGCGCCGACAAGGCCGGGCGCATTCCGGCGTGCGAGATCCTCATCAACACCGCCGCCGTGCGAGACAACATCCGCGACATGGAAAAGACGCTCAACATTCCGGACCTCATCAAAGAGGGCACGGTGCAGTACGGCATGCAGAGCTTCGACCAGTCGCTGATGCAGCTCTACTCCAAGGGCTCGATCTCGTACGAGAGCGCGTTGTTCTACGCGACCAGCCCGGCCGAGTTCGCGCTGCGCGTACAGGGCGTCTCGGGCACCAGCGACACGTCGTGGACGGGGTTCGAAGGCGGCGCGAAGAAGAAGTAAATGTTCAACAAGGTTCTCATCGCCAACCGCGGCGAGATCGCGTTGCGCGTCATCCGCGCATGTCGCGAGCTCGACGTGCAGACGGTGGCGGTGTATTCCGAGGCGGACCGCGAGTCGTTGCACGTGCGGTTCGCCGACGACGACGTCTGCATCGGGCCCGCGCCGGCCCGTGAATCGTATCTGAACATTCCGCGGCTGATCGCCGCCGCCGAGATCACCGGCGCCGACGCGATCCACCCCGGCTACGGCTTCCTCGCCGAGAACGCGGAGTTCGCGGACATCTGCGCGGCGTCGAAGATCGCGTTCATCGGTCCGACGGGCGACCAGATCCGGATGATGGGCGACAAGGCCGCCGCCCGCTCGGCGATGACGAAGGTGGGCGTGCCGATCATTCCCGGCACTCCCGGACCGGTCGAGGACGTGGACGAGGCGCTCGAATTCGCGCGCGGCATCGGATTTCCCGTCATCATCAAGGCGGCCGCCGGCGGCGGCGGCAAGGGCATGCGCGTGGCGCGCGAACCCGACGACTTCGCGCGCTCGTTCCAGCTCGCGCGGTCTGAAGCGCTCTCCGCGTTCGGCAACGGCGACGTTTATGTCGAGAAATACCTCGCGCGACCCCGCCATATCGAGTTTCAGATCCTCGGCGACACGTTCGGCAACGTGATCCATCTGGGCGAACGCGATTGCTCTGTGCAACGCCGACACCAGAAGCTCATCGAGGAAGCGCCGAGTCCCGGGATGACGCCGAAGCTGCGCGACGAGATGGGACGGGCGTCCGTCGCCGGCGCGAAGGCGATCGACTACGTCGGCGCCGGAACGATCGAGATGCTGCTCGACGAGGACGGGTCGTACTACTTCATGGAGATGAACACGCGCATCCAGGTCGAGCATCCGGTCACCGAGATGCTCACCGGGATCGACCTCGTGAAGGAACAGATCCGGGTCGCGGCAGGGGAAAGGCTCAGCGTGACCGAGCTGCCGCCGCTGCGCGGCCACGTGATCGAGGTCCGCGTGAACGCGGAAGATCCGTCACGGAACTTTCAGCCGTCGCCGGGGAAGATTCTCACGTTCCACCCGCCGGGCGGTCCGGGGGTGCGCCTGGACACACACGTCTACGACGGCTACACGGTCCCGCCGTTCTATGATTCGCTGCTGGCGAAGCTCATTTGCCAAGGCCGCGACCGCGCCGAGGCGATCGCGCGCATGCACGTGGCGCTCGACGGGTTTATCATCGAAGGCGTGACGACGACGATTCCGTTTCTCGCCCGCGTGATGCGAAACCCGCGATTCGTCGCCGGGCAGGTGGATACGAAGTTCCTCGAGCGCGAGACGGAGCTGTTCAAGGAGCCCGCATAGGTGGGAGTCGGGGGTTCGACCCATAGCGTGAGCAGTACGACGCTGAAACGCGAGATCACCGGTATTGCGCTGCTGCTCCTGGCGGTGTTCCTCGCCGGCGCGTTCGTCGCGCTGGCGCTGGCCGAGCTGCGCACGGGCATCAGCGTCGAAGCGAACGTCGGCCCCGTCGGGCAATTCCTGTCGCAGCCCCTCGTCGCGTTCTTCGGCTGGCCGGCGGCGATTCTGATTCCACTCGTTCCGGCCGTGCACGCATTGCGGCTCTTCGGCCGGCTGGAATCGAGCACCGACCGGTCGTGGATGATCTTCTTCGCCGGGCTCGTTCTTCTCCTGCCCGTCGTGCTGGCGCTGTCGATCGCGTCCCCTGAGCCGGGCTTCGCCAGCGCGGGGATCTGGGGAGAAGCGATCGCCACGTGGTGGCGCAACTGGTTCGGCGCGTTCGGCTCGTGGGTGCTGGTCGTGCTATCGGCCTCCGTGCTGACCGCGACGACGCTGGCGTGGAATCCGATCCGCGCGCTCGTCGGACGCCGGCCGCCGGTATCGCCGCCGTCGGAGACCGACGCGGCGGTCGACAAGCCGCGACGCAAGCGCGACAAGAAGGCAGCGGAGGCGATCGACGCCGATCGCGCGCTCGCGCTCGCGCCGTCGTTCGACGAGATGCCCGCCATCGATCCGACGATCCCGGTCGACGATTCCCTCGGCGACGGCGCCGACGCGCGTGGGATCGACGAGCCGAAGCGCCGGAAGAAGCGAACGAAGGCCGAGGCAGCGGCGGACCACGACGCCGAGATAGCGGCGGCGATCGACGCGACCGCGCAGGTCGAGTTGGGCGGCGACGAGCTTCCGTCGCCCGAGTTGCTGACCCCGGCCCCGCCGCATGACGTCGAAGCGAGCGCGGACGAGCTCAACGAAATGGGCTACAAGCTCATGGCGGCGCTGCGCACGTTCCGCGTCGAGGGCGAGCTCGTGGGGCGCACGACGGGACCCGTGGTGACGCAGTACGAGATCGAGCCCGCGCCGGGGGTGAAGGTCCGACAGATCGCGAACCTCTCGAACGACCTCGCGCTGGCGATGCGGGCGCCGTCAATCCGGATCGTCGCGCCAATTCCGGGGCGCGGCGCGGTGGGCGTCGAGGTGCCCAACCCGACGTCCGAGATCGTGTCGATCCGCGAGCTGATCGAGACTCGCGACTTCCAGAACGCGCGCGCGGCGCTTCCCATCGTGCTCGGCAAGGACCTCGAGGGGAAACCGGTCGTGGCCGATCTGGCGAAGATGCCGCATCTGCTGATCGCCGGCGCGACGGGCTCGGGAAAATCCGTGTGCGTGAACACGATCATCACGAGCCTCGTCTACCGGCATACGCCGAAAACGCTGCGCTTCCTGATGGTCGACCCGAAGATGGTCGAGCTGTCGGTGTACAACACGCTGCCGCACCTGCGGCACAAGGTGATCACCGACAACAGGGACGCGGCGTCGGTGCTCAAGTGGGCGCAGCTCGAGATGCAGGAGCGCTACGAGCTGCTCGCGGCGAACGGGTGCCGCAACGTCCAGGAGTTCAACAAGCGCGTGCTCGACAAGATCGAGCTAAAGCTGCCCAAGCACGCCGACGTCGCGTTCGAGGAAACGACGTACAAGGGCGACGTACTTCCGTATATCGTCGTCATCGTGGACGAGATGGCCGATCTCATGATGACGGTGCCCGGTGAAGTGGAGACGCCAATCGCGATGCTCGCTCAGAAGGCGCGGGCGATCGGCATCCATCTCATCCTCGCGACCCAGCGTCCGAGCGTGAACGTCATCACGGGTCTCATCAAGGCGAATTTCCCGAGCCGGATCGCGTTTCGCGTCGCGTCGCAGATCGACAGCCGCACGATCATCGACGGCGCCGGCGCCGAGGCGCTGCTTGGCAACGGCGACATGCTGTTCATTCCGCCGGGCAAGTCGGAGGCGGCGCGGCTCCAGGGCGCGTTCCTCTCCAGCGAAGACACCGAGCGCCTGATGAAGTGGTATCAGCAGCGCAGCGACGCCAAGCGCGCCGCGCGCGTCGCACAGGGTCTCGCGGCGTTCGATGCGATCGAGCCGGACATCCTGAAAGAGATTCGCGACAAGGAGAAGGAAGCGCTCGAGGCCGCGGGCGCGGCGGACTCGGAAGACTCGGGCGACCGCGACACACTTTTCCGCGAGGCCGCCGAGGTGGTGGTGCAGACCCAGCAGGGATCGACGTCGCTCCTTCAGCGAAGACTCAAGGTCGGGTACGGGCGCGCGGCGAGAATCATCGACCAGTTGGAGCTGGCCGGGGTACTCGGCCCGTCGGACGGGCCTCGTGGTCGCGACGTGCTCGTCGGGTTGGACGAGCTGGATCGGATCTGTGGACCGCGCGCGTAAGTCGCTGGCGGTGCTGGCGGCGCTGGCGTGCTTGGCGCACGGCGCGCGCGCGCAGAATCCCACGGATACCACAGCGCGCCGCGTCGTGCTGCCGGGCGGATCCAAGTTCGACGCGACGAAGCTGCAGTCGAGTCAGTTCGTCTATCTGACGACGCTCGAACGGGACGCGTCGACGACCCCATTGGGGACGCGAACGGTGACCGTGTCGCCGATGTCGTACGTGGGAATCCCGACGTGGCTGCTGGTCGAGGCGCGAGCCGGCGACGGAATTCCCGCGGCCGATTCGCTCTACGCGGACATGGCGACGCTACGTCCGGTTCACTGGTCCGCGACGACCGGCCAAGCACACCTGGCGCTCGAATTCCGGGGCGACAGCGCATTCGGCGGCACGAGCACGCCGGCGGGACGACGGACGATGGCACTCCCGGTTCCTCCCGGAACGTTGGTGAGCGGCGCGATGCTCGAGACTGTCTTGCGCCTGCTGCCACTCACGACGGCGTGGGAAGATTCGGTTTCGCTGCTATCGATCGCGGTGGGGAGCAACGCGGTGCTTCCCACGCGAATCGCCGTCATCGGAGAGGATCGGGTGCGCGTTCCGGCGGGGACGTTCGACTGCTGGGTGGTCGCGGTGCACGCGGATCAGACGAAGGGGCTCTACTGGGTGACGAAGACGGATCCGATCGTGGTGCGGAGCACGCTGGACCAGCCGATGATGGGCGGGGCACAAGTCGTGAGCGCACTGGCGAGGATCGCGAAGTAACAAGAGCCGAGATTTCAGATCTGAGCTTTTGAGATTGAGTTGGGGTCTGCGCGCCAGCGTAGATATCTCGGATCGTTGGTCGAGGCAGGGCTCGCTTTCGCGTCCGCGATGCCAGCAAGCGACGCAGGAAAGGGAATGATGTCGTTCGCGATGTTTCGGTGACGCGTGTTCCGCGAGGAGTCCTAAGTTGGCCCCATGTCAGCGGCCAGACAGCAATTCGGCGAGCTGGGGGAGCAGATCGCGGAGCGATGGCTCAGGCGGCAAGGATGGCGTGTGATGCAGCGGCGGTTCCGGAGCGGGCATCGGGATATCGATCTGGTGGTCGAGCGGGAGGGCACCGTGGCGTTCGTCGAAGTGAAGGCGCGTCGCGGAAGTCAGTTCGGCGATCCGGTCGAGGCGGTGAATTGGAGCAAGCAACGCGAGCTGATCCGCTCCGCCTCGGTCTGGATCGACCGGCACGGCCGCCCCGACGACTCCTACCGCTTCGACGTCGTCGGCGTGCTCGTGGAGGGTGACCGGGTACGGGTGCGCCATGTGCCCAACGCCTTCGCGCTTCGAGATTCCGCTTGAATTCGGTATTCGGCTTTCGTATTTTGTTCGGGTATCGAGCCCCCCTGTGTTTCTCGCTACGATTACGCTGATCGGCCAGAGCGGACGACTAACCGAGAGGATGAGAGCATGGCTGTGTCGACCTTGCAGGACGACAAGAAGAAGGCGTTGAATCTGGCCATCGCGCAGATCGAAAAGAGCTGCGGCAAGGGCTCGATCATGCGCCTGGGGGCGGACCAGAAGGTTCGCGTGGAGTCCATCTCCACGGGCGCGATCAATCTCGACGCGGCGATCGGCGTGGGCGGCATCCCACGCGGCCGCGTCACCGAGATCTACGGCCCCGAGTCAAGCGGCAAGACGACGCTGTGTTTGCACGTCGTCGCTAACGCGCAAAGGGCCGGCGGCGTCGCCGCGTACATCGACGCCGAGCACGCGCTCGATACCGATTACGCGAGAAAGCTGGGCGTGGATGTCGAGGCGCTTCTGATCTCCCAGCCGGACACGGGTGAACAGGCGCTCGAGATCTGCGAGATCCTCGTGCGGTCCGGCGCCGTGGACGTCGTCGTGATCGATTCGGTCGCGGCCCTCGTGCCGAAAGCCGAAATCGAAGGCGACATGGGCGATTCCCACGTCGGTCTCCAGGCTCGGCTCATGAGCCAGGCGCTGCGCAAGCTGACGGGCTCGATCGCGCGATCGAAGACGTCGGTCGTGTTCATCAACCAGCTGCGGGAAAAGATCGGCGTGATGTTCGGCAATCCCGAGACGACCACGGGCGGCAAGGCGCTCAAGTTCTACGCGTCGGTGCGACTCGACATCCGTCGCATCGGGCCGGTCAAGGACAAAGAGGACGTCGTCGGCTCGCACGTGCGCGTGAAAGTGGTGAAGAACAAGGTCGCCGCGCCGTTCAAGCAAGCCGAGTTCGACATCATGTACGCCGAGGGGATCAGCCATGCGAGCCTGGTGCTCGACATCGCTGCCGAGGCGGGGATCATCGACAAGTCGGGCGCGTGGTACGCGTACAACGGCCAGAAGATCGGACAGGGGCGAGAGAACGCGAAGCTCTATCTCCGCGACTCGCCGGCGCTCATGGCGGAAGTCGAGGAAAAGGTGAAGGCGCTGCTCGGCGTCGGGCCGCGCGAGGTGATCAGCGAGGTCGAGGTCACCGAGGAGTAGGTCTCGCGCTCTACGGCAGTCGACATAGAGTCGGGGAGGAACCGTTTGCGACGATGGGACCCGGACACTCCCTTCGAAACAAGCGGTGACTCCCCGGCGTTTTTTCTTCTCAGATGAATCGATCGAGCGATTCCCACCCAATCCGCGCGCGCCGAGCTGATCGATCGACGTACGAGCGAGCGCTCGATTTGTTGGAGACGCGCGCTCGGAGCGTGGTCGAGTTGCGGCGAGCGTTGCTCAAGAAAGGCGAGCCGGCCGCGGACGTCGACGCCGCCGTAGAGCGGCTGCGAGGCGCGGGCCTGCTCGACGACGCGAGCTACGCGCGGCAACTCGCGCGCTCGAAGGCTCTGGGACCCGGTCAGTCTCGGCGGCGGATCGCGCAGGAGCTGGCCCGCCGAGGAGTGGCGCGTGAGCTGGGTGATAAGGCGATCGCCGAGGTCTTCGAACACGAAGGCGTGAACGAGAGCGCGAACATCGAGCGCGTAGCACGAAAAAAGATGAAACTGCTGGCGAGGCTCGATGCCCTTACTCAGCGACGACGCCTATATGCGTTTCTCGCGCGACGGGGATACGACGTCGACGCGATCGGCGAGGTCGTCGGACGCCTCGCCGGCCGCGACGCGGGTGCGCAATAGACGGTCTCACCGGAACTCGATCGCTACCACACCGTTCGTTCTTGGCCGAGGTGTTGCCGATGATCCCGCCGTGCCGGACCACTTCAGCCATCGCGATGCTCGCGACGCTTGCCTGCGCGCGGACGGCGAAGGCCCAGTCCGCGGCGTCCAAGCCTTCGAGTAGCCAGCCTGTCAAAGTCTGGACGTCACTCGACGTCGGGCAGATCAACGTGACGTCGCACGAAACGGCCGCGCCGTTCCCACAACAAGCCGGCGAGCTCTCGCTCTGGGCCACCCGCGGCCCTCTCGCGGGATCCGTTAGAGCGGCTGGGACACTCAGTGAAGTCGGACCTGGCGCCGGCGACGTGTCCGTGCTCGTCGGTGTTCACGCCGCGCCCGTCCGCCACATCGACGCGGTCGCCGCGATTGGCGTCGGCCAGAGCGGGGGTTCGCAGGCCTCTCAGAACTTTGCGACCGAACCGGTGCTTGCAGCCAGCGCGCAGGTGAACCTCAACTTCTATGTCATCGGGCTGAGCATCGATGCGTTCGGCGCGATTGGATCGACGCGCCACTACGCGGGCCTTGGGGTCGGACTGGGCCTCGGTTGGTTCCACTGAGCAATCGCCGCTGATTCACTCGACTTGGCGCCCTATATTCCCGAGGATGCAGGCTGCCGAGATCCGAAACCGTTTTCTCCAGTATTTCGCGCGCAACGACCACGCCGTGTTGCCCAGTTCGTCGCTCGTCCCGGCCGACGACCCGACGCTGCTGTTCACCAACGCGGGCATGGTTCAGTTCAAGCGTGTGTTTCTGGGCGCCGAGTCGCCGCCGAACGGGCAGCGCCGCGCGACAACCTCACAGAAATGCGTGCGCGCGGGCGGTAAGCACAACGACCTCGAGCAGGTCGGCCACACGGCTCGGCACAACACGTTCTTCGAGATGCTCGGCAACTTCTCGTTCGGCGACTACTTCAAACGCGACGCGATTCGCTTCGCGTGGGAGTTCGTCACACAGGAGTTGGGACTCGACCCCAAGCTGTTGCGCGTTTCGGTGCACCACTCGGACGACGAAGCGCGCGCTCTCTGGCGCGAGATCGCCGGATTGCCCGACTCGCGCATCTACGGACTCGGCGACAAGGACAACTTCTGGCAGATGGCGGACACCGGGCCGTGCGGCCCGTGTTCGGAGATCTTCGTTGACATGGCGCGTATCGCCAAGGATTGGCGACTGCCCCCAGGCGCGACCGGCGAGTGGACCGAGATGGATCGGGAGGAGTTTTCGCTCGACGCGTTCATTGAAGGGTCGGATCGCGATCGCTTCATCGAGTTCTGGAACCTCGTGTTCATGCAGTTCGACCGGCAGCCCGACGGCACGATGGTCCCGTTGCCGAAGCCGTCAGTGGACACGGGCGCGGGGCTCGAACGCATTTCGGCGATCACGCAAGGCGTAACGATGATCTACCACAGCGACCTATTCGCGCCGATGCTGTCGGCCGTGGAGCAAGCGGTGGGCATCTCGTACTGGGGCCGCGAGAGCGACGAGTCACGCACCGGCGTGCGCACGCGCTCGGGAACCATCATTTCGAACACGGTGAGTCCCGCGTCGTTCCGTGTTCTGGCCGACCACGCGCGCGCCGTCTCGTTTCTTCTCGCGGACGGGGTGTTCCCGTCGAACGAGGGGCGAGGCTACGTGTTGCGCCGGATCCTTCGCCGCGCTGTGCGCCACGCGTGGCTGCTCGGCCGCAAGGAGCCGACGCTCGTGCACGTCGCGCAGGCGGTCATCGATTCGATGGGTGATGCGTATCCTGAACTACGCCATCGGGCGAAGCACATCCTGGATACGACGCGGCAGGAAGAGCAGGGATTCCTCGCCACGATCGAAGGCGGCCTCGCGCGTTTCGACCAGCTCGCGCCGGTGCAGTCGGTCGGCGGCGGAACGGACGTGCGCGGTACGATCAGCGGCGAGGACGCTTTTCGGCTCTACGACACGTTCGGGTTCCCGATCGACCTCACTGAGCTGATGGCGCGCGAGCGCGGCTACGTCGTGGACATCGCGGGGTTCGAGGCCGCCCTCGATCAGCAGCGGCGACGCTCGCAGGAGGAGCGAAAGGCGAAGCGTGTCGGCGTGGCGCTCGAGGCGTTGGCGAACCTGTCGGAATTCGAGGCCGCACCGGGGCTGGACGCGTCGGCGACGTTCATCGGATACGACGCGATCGAGATCGAGACACAGACGACAGCCGTTCGGCACCTCGACGGCGGGCGAGTCGCCGTGTTGTTGCGCGAATCGCCGTTCTACGCCGAATCCGGCGGGCAGATCTCCGATCAAGGCGAAATCGTCGGCGAGGGCTGGCGCGTCGACGTCGACGAGGTCCGTAAGATCGAAGGACGGCCGGCGGCGATCGGAAGAATCACCGGCCCCTTCCACTTCGGCCGCGTCATCGCGCGAGTGCCGAGCGACCGGCGGCGCGACACCGAACGGAATCACACGGCCACGCACCTGCTGCACGCGGCGCTGCGGTCGGTGTTGGGAGACGGCGTGCACCAGGCGGGCTCGCTCGTGGCGCCCGACCGGCTTCGCTTCGACTTCACGCATCACGGTCCCGTCTCCGCCGAGCGTCTTGGCGAAATCGAGAGCATCGTGAATCGCGAGATCGCGCGGAGCGTTCCGGTGACGACGCGTGAGATGGCGTTTGCCGACGCGCGGGCCGCGGGGGCGATGGCGCTCTTCGGCGAGAAGTACGGGGACGTCGTACGCGTCGTGCGCGTCGCCGATTTCTCGATGGAGCTGTGCGGCGGCACGCACGTTCGCAACACGGCCGAGATCAACCTGTTCAAGATCGTCGCCGAGACGGGCGTGGCTGCTGGCGTCCGCCGTATCGAGGCGGTGACGGGGCCGGGCGCGTACCAGCTGATCCGCAACGAGGAGCGCGCGTTGCACCGCATCGCCGAGTCGCTCAAGGCGCCGGTGGAAGGCGTCGAGAAGCGCGTCGCGGCGCTGTTGGACGAGCGTCGAGCGCTCGAGCGTCGCCTCGACGAAGCGATGCGTGGCGGCGGCGATCAACTGCAGTCGCTGCTCGGTGGGGCACAGGCGCTCGGACACAACGGCTCGAAGCTGGTGACGGGAGTCGTTCGCGCCGGCGACGTGAAGGAGCTCCAGGCGCTCGGCGACGCGGTGCGCGAGAAGCTGGGGAGCGGCGTCGGAGTTCTCGCGGCGAGCTTCGAGGACGGGAAGAACACGTTGCTCGTGGTCGTGACGGACGATCTTCGCGAGCGAGGGCTTCGCGCCGACACTTTGATCAAGGACATCGCCGCCGCGGCGGGGGGAAGGGGAGGCGGGAAGCCGCACATGGCGCAGGCCGGCGTACCGGATGCCGCGCGCTTCGGCGAGGCGCTGGCCCGCGCCCCGGAGCTCGTGCGCGACGCCCTGGTCGGCGCCGCGTGACGGTCGGCGACTGGCTGCGCGAGAAGGAACCCGCGCCGCCGGCGCGACTTGCCGCGCGCATCGAATCGGCGATCGGCCCGCGGCTCGCGGAGCCCGCGGCGAACGCCGCCGAGGTCTGCCTCGAAGCGTGCGAGCGTCTGCTCGCCGAGGTCGCCGCGAGAACATCGCCGGGTCGCGAGTCGGCGCTCGATCTTCTCGCCGCGGACGCGTTAGCGACGTACGCCCTCGAGGCCGCGGCTGACAATCCGGCGATGCTCGAAGCGCGCGCGCTCGACGCGATGAAACGTTTCACCACGATCGCCGGCGGATGATCGACATTCACACCCATCTCCTGCCCGGGGTGGATGACGGATCGAAATCGCTCGAGTCGTCTCTGGAGGTCCTGCGCCGCTTCGCAGGCGAAGGTGTCACGACGGTCGTTTGCACGCCGCATCTCGAGGCGTCTCGCGCGCACGTCGCTCCGCACGAGCGACACGAAGCGCTGTTCGCGCAGCTCGCGGCGGCGTCGGTGCGTCCTCCGGAGCTGCGCCGCGGGTGGGAGATCATGCTCGACGTTCCCGGCGCCGATCTCACCGACCCGCGGCTGGGACTCGGCGGGTCGACCGCGCGGCTGGTGGAGTTCGCCCGCCTCGGCCTCCCCGCGAATTCCGAGAAGGATCTTTTGAGGATTCGCGAAAGCGGCCTGGTTCCGGTCGTCGCGCATCCCGAGCGGTATTGGGGATGCACACCCACGCTTGTCGCGGCATGGAAGGCGTCGGGGGCGGTGATTCAGATGGGTGTGACCGCGCTTCTGCCGCGGGGTGGACCGCACCGGCTCGCCGCGGAGCTGATCACCAACGGTTTGGTGGACGTGTTCGCGAGCGACACGCACGTCGACCGCCGTACTCTGGCAATCGCGCGCGACTGGCTGTCGGGCCTCACGACCGACGACAACGTCCGCCTGCTGACGTTCGAGAACGCGCGACGGCTGCTCGCGGACGAGCCGACGATTCCGATCCGGCCGATCCGGCTCCGGCAGGGCGTGGTTCGCCGCCTCGGCGAAATGGTTTTCGGAAAATCCTGACCGCAGGCCACTAGGGGGAGCGACCGACCCGTGGACACCGACGTGAGCAAGCACTTCGCCGATGGACTGCGCGATCTGGCCGCCGTGGCACAGCGCGTGGCCGACTCGATGGGCCCGGACCTCGAGCGGGCGCTGACAATGGTTCGCGAGACCGTCGCGCGCGGGGGCACTCTGTTTTTCTGCGGCAACGGAGGAAGCGCCGCCGACGCGCAGCACATCGCGACGGAGTACGTCGTACGATACGCTCGAAACCGCGGCGCGTATCCCGCGGTCGCGCTGACGACCGACACCTCGCTTCTCACTGCGGCCGGCAACGATTTTGGGTTCGACGAGATATTCGCGAGACAGGTCGACGCCCTGGCGAAACCGAGCGACCTGCTCGTGATCCATTCGACGAGCGGGAACTCGCCCAACGTGCTGCGCGCCGCCGAGACGGCGCGTGCGAAAGGAGTGCGCGTGCTCGCTTTCAGCGCCAGAGACGGCGGCAAGCTGCGCGCGCTCGCCGACCATTCGGTCGTGATTCCGACGCCGCGTACCGACCGCGCTCAAGAGCTCCACCTCTGCGTCGAGCACCTGATCTGCGATTTCGTCGAGCAATTGATGATCGAGGGCACACGATGATCGGCTTGAAGGGGAAGCGCGCGCTCGTCACCGGCGGGTCGCGCGGAATCGGAGCCGCGACGGCGCGGCTGTTCGCCGAGAACGGCGTGCACGTCGCGATCGGCTATCGGAGCCGGCGCGCGGACGCCGAAGGCCTCGTCGCCTCGCTCGCGGCGGAGTTCGGCGTCACGGCGTCGGCGCACGCGTCGGACATCTCCACGGCCGGCGGGGCGGAGGAGCTGGTGCGCGGCGCCGTCGAATCGCTCGACGGATTGGACTTCTTCGTGGGAAACGCGGGGATCTGGCCGACAGAGGACGTCCCGCTCGGATCGATGAGCGACGAGCAGTGGCGTCGCACGATCGCCGAAAACGTCGATTCGGTTTTTTACACCACGCGCGCGGCGATCAGAGCGATGAGCGATCACGGACGCATCGTGCTCGTGTCCAGCACCGCGGGTCAGAGAGGCGAGGCGTTCCACGCCGACTACGGCGCGTCGAAGGGCGCGGTCATCTCGATGGTCAAATCGCTCGCGCCGGAGCTGGCGAAGCGCGACATCACGGTGAACAGCGTCGCGCCAGGTTGGGTCGACACCGAGATGTGCGACGAGCCATTCTCGGGCGGCGGCCGCGAGCGAATCGCGGCAAGCATTCCGATTGGGCGGATCGCCTCGGCGCGCGACATCGCCGGCCCGATCGTCTTTCTGTGCTCGGATCTCGCGCGACACATTACGGGAGAGATCGTGAACGTGAACGGCGGCAGCGTGCTCTGCGGATGATCGTCCTCGTCTTCACGGGCGGCACGATCTCGATGCGCCACGACGCGGCGGCCGGCGGCGCGGTGCCGACGCTGACCGGCCACGAGATCGTCGCCCTGGCTCCCGGGATCGACCGACTCGCACAGCTCGACGTGGACGACTGGGGCGCGTTTCCCGGCCCCCACATGACTCCCGATCGCATGTGGGCGCTGCGCGGACGAATTCTCGAACATCTTGCGCGGCCGGACGTCGACGGCATCGTCGTGACGCACGGAACCGACTCGCTCGAGGAGACCGCTTACCTCGTGGCGCGCTCCGTGGCGAGCGACAAGCCGGTCGTCTTCACTGGCGCGATGCGGACGTCGAGCGATCTCGGATGGGACGGACCGGGCAACCTGGGCGCCGCGATCCGGGTCGCGGCGAGCGAAGAAGCACGCGGCCAAGGTGTGCTCGTCGTCATGTCCGACCGCGTGTTCACCGCGTTAGACGTGACGAAGGCGCACACCTACATGGTCGACGCCTTCGACAGCCCCGGACTTGGCCCGATCGCCGTGCTCGACGACGGGCGCGTGGTGTTCCGCCGATCGATTCCCGCGCCGCCGCCGATTCTCAACGCGACGACGCTCGCGCAGCCGGTGGACATCGTCTACTCGTTCGCCGGCTCCGACTCGCGTCTGTTGGATGCGTCGCGCGAGGCGGGGAACGGGCGCGGGATCGTCGTCGCCGGAATGGGGCGCGGCAACGTTCCCGTGGCGATGCTCGACGGCATCGATCGATGGATCGCCGAAGGGAAACCGGTCGTCATCACGTCGCGCGCGGGACGCGGGCGCGTGGGGCATACATACGGCTATGCCGGCGGCGGACGCCGGCTCGCCGAGCGCGGCGCCATCTTTGCCGGCTCACGGCGCCCGCAGCAGGCACGGATCGACGTGATGCTCGGACTAGGTGCTGGGTTGGACGTGGCCGGGCTTCGGGAAATGCTCGAGAGTTGATCGGTCGGGGATCATGGCGCGCGGCGATGCAACTGCTTCGACGCAGAGACGCGGAGGACGCAGAGGCGCAGAGAACTGCCGCGGACCTGAGGTCCGGCGCGCAACGAGCTTTTTTTGGGGACTGCCGCTCGGGAAGCCGCTTGTCTTCGGCGGCCGCACTCCGCCGCATCGGGGCAACCCGAGCGGCTTTTCACCCAAATATCCCGGCTCGTTGCGCGAACTCGGAATCCGTGGCTGTCCCCTGCGTCTCGGCGTCCTCTGCGTCTCTGCGTTGAGGCAGTTGCAGTGACGGCAGTTCTAGTGAGTGCGCGGAACGGAAATCAGCTCACGTCGTGCGGAGGAACCGATTCCCAGCGAGCGAAGCAGCGCCAGTCGAATTCGTCGGCGGCGCGCAATTGGTCGGGGAAGCCGAAGCAATCCAGCCACCCTTCCTGCTCGGCGCGCCATCGGCAGTCCCAGATGAATTCGTAGACGTGCGTTTCGGTGGACGTGTGCACGTGCACGACTCCGACGAAGTCCGAGCATCCAGACCGCGCGCTGAGGGCGACGTGTTCGACGGCCAGGTGGGGCTCGGCCGCGAGGACGTGCGTGAGCAACCGGCGAACCTTGACGCGCGGCATCGGACGATCCAGCCGGACGCGCTCCAGCGGCGACGGGTCGTACGCGTGCCCTTGGTAGAGGCTGCGCACGACGCGCTTGAACGGCTCGGCGGCTTTCGATCGGGATAGGAGCTGATCCAACTCGCGCAAGTGCGACGATCCTCGACGAGAATTCTTCGAGAAAAATATCGACCGGATCACGGTGAAGCTGTACTGCCGCCTTCACCGCGGAGACGGGAAGGGCTATTCTCCACCCTCTTTGCCTCACGCCGTTCTTCCTTGATGCCTCGCCTTCATCCCCCGTCGACCGTTCTGGACATCGCGCAGCGCCTGGAATCCGAGGGATTCGAGGCGTGGTGCGTTGGCGGAGCCGTGCGCGACGCGCTGCTCGGCGAGACGCACCTCGATTGGGACCTCACGACGTCGGCCACGCCGGACGACGTACGTCGCATTTTCGGGGCACGGCGAACGATTCCGGTGGGCATCGAGTTCGGCACGGTCGGAGTGCTCGACCGCGTCGGCACGATGCACGAGGTGACGACCTTTCGGCGCGACGTGAAGACCGACGGACGCCACGCGGTTGTCGAGTTCGGGGCCTCGCTCGACGAGGATCTGGCGCGGCGCGACTTCACGATCAACGCCATCGCCTACTCGCCGAAGCTTGATGAGTTGCGCGACCCATTCGGCGGACGGCGGGATCTCCAGGCCAAGATCGTGCGCGCGGTCGGGGACCCGGACGCTCGCATGCGCGAGGATCGGTTGCGAGCCCTCCGCGGAATTCGCTTCGCCGCCCGGTTCGGGTTCGCGATCGATCCGGCGACGCGCCGTGCGATGGACGCGAGCGCCCCCCACCTCGGGCGGCTGTCGCCGGAGCGCGTCAAGCAGGAGATCGATAAGACCTTCGAGCAGGTTTGCCGCCCGAGCGATGCGTTGACGATCTGGCAGAAGTCCGGCGCATTCGCCGCGCTCATTCCCGCCCTGGCGCATTTGCCGGCCGAGTCGCTCAGGGTTCCCGATTTCACGGCGCGGCCCGGGCTCGAGCGACGCCCCGCGCGCCGCGCGATCCGCTACGCGGCGCTCCTTGCGCCGCTCGGCCGGCAACGGACGGAGGCGGTGCTCGTTCAGCTTCGCGGCGCGAAGCACGAGATCCGCGCGATCAGCGACCTCGTCGCGGCGTGGCAAGCGAACGGCCCGGCGATCGGAGCCGAGATCTCCCGCCCCAATGCGCCGGATGACGCGAACGTGCGCCGTTGGGTCGCCTCCGTCTCGCGGCTCGCCGTCGGCTCGTTCATGCGGCTCGCGTCGGCGATGTGGGCGGTGGACCGCGCCGCGAAACGCCCGGCGCCGTCGCCGAGCGCGGTGCGGCGGCTACACCGCCGGATGCTGGAGACCGCGCTGCGCGACCCGATCGACCTGGGCGGACTCGCCGTGGACGGCGACGACCTGCGCCGTGCCGGCATTCCGGCTGGCCCGGGGCTCGGTAAGATTCTCCAGTCCTTGCTCGCCACGGTGATCGAGGACCCGACGCGCAACACGCCCGACTGGTTGTTGCGCGAAGCGGCGCGCCTGCAGGGCGACGCCACTCCACGCTAGACCGAGCGACATGTTCTTTCGCGGACGACAACCGGAGGCCTCGATCTGGCGCCGATTCCGCGTCAGCGCGGACGGCTTCACCTTCGAGCGCGAGGGCGACCTCTACGTCGCGCGCGTCGTGGCGAACGCCGAGCGGGTCGTGGATCTGTTCTACGCGCTGAGCGAGCAGATGCCGCCCGCCGTGGACGTGGCGATCGACGACCTGCGCAGCGGTCGTTCGTGGAAGGGCGAAGCGGTCGCGCTACCGGACGTTCGCGACTCCGTCGCGCGGCTCAAGATCCTGTTGGCGCGGTACGGTGGCGTCGAGTTCGCCGTCTACACGAGCGACGACCAGCTCACCGTGAACCCGCACCTCGACCTGTTCATCTACGCCCGCACGGATCGCTGGCTCTATCTGCTCGAGGGGAAGGGCATCGAGGAACAGGCGCGCGTGCGCGCGAAGAGTTGGCGGGTGAATCGCCAGCATTTTCCAGCGGCGCCGGATCTCGTAAACGCCATCACCACGGCGGCCGATCGGCTGGGACTGGCACCGACATGACCCCGTCGGCGCTGGCTTACGGTGCCGCTGCCGCGTTGGCGAACGTCATGGGCGCGGCGGCGGTGGCGTCGCGCGCGTCGTGGAGTGTCCGCGCGCTCGACGCTCTCCTCTCGTTCGCGGCCGGCTTTCTGATCTCGGTGTCGATCGTCGACCTGTTCCCCGACTCGATCACGCTGGCGGGTTCCGTGGCCCCGATCATCGTGCTGGCGTCATACCTGCTCGTGCACTTCACCCAGCACACCATCGGCCGGCACTTTCATTTCGGCGAGGAAACGCACGCCGTCTCCGAGATGGTGAGCGTGTCGGCGCTCATCGGGCTTCTGATGCACACCTTCGTCGACGGCGTCGCGGTGGCGAGCGGGCTCCGCGTGAGCCAGGGCCTTGGCGCGCTCGTGTTCGTCGCGGTGCTGCTGCACAAGTTTCCGGAGGGGCTGGCGATCTCGAGCCTGTTTCTCGCGGCTGGCGCGCGCCGTCGCGTCGGGATCTTGGCGGCGGGCGCGCTCGGACTCACCACGATCGCCGGCGTCGTGTTGACCGACGCGTCGACGTTCCTCCGCGCGTACGGATTGGCGATCTCCGCCGGCGTCACGCTGTACGTTGGCGCGTCGAATCTCGTGCCGGAGCTGCAACACCGCCCAGGCGCGAGAATTCCCCTGAGCTTCGCCGCCGGGTGCGGGCTGTATTTCGTCGCTCGCAGCCTGGCGTCGATCTGATCGCGGCGGCAGCGGCATGAGCGATCGTCGCCGGCGCGCCGACGAATCGGAGACGGCTCGAAGCGGAACAGGCTCGTTGTTCGAGTCGTCGTCCGGCCAGCCGCTCGCCGCGCGCATGCGGCCTCGTACGCTCGATGAGATCGTTGGGCAACAGCATCTCCTCGCGCCGGGGAAGCCGCTGCGCGAGGCGATCGAGCGCGGGACGATCGGGTCGGTGGTGTTCTGGGGGCCGCCGGGATCGGGGAAGACGACCATCGCTCGCGTGATCGCGCGCTACACGGACCGCGAGTTCGTGCCGTTCTCCGCCGTCACGGAGGGCGTGCCGCGCGTTCGCGAGATCGTCGCCGAGGCGGAAGGCAGGCGCCGCCTCGGCCGCGGAACGATTCTCTTCGCCGACGAGATCCATCGCTTCAACAAGGCGCAGCAGGACGCCTTCCTCCCGCACGTCGAAGCGGGGACGATCACGCTCATCGGCGCCACGACGGAGAATCCGTCGTTCGAGATCATCGGCGCGCTGCTCTCGCGCGTCCGCGTGTTCGTGCTGGAACCGTTGTCGCCGAGCGATCTGCGCGGCGTTCTCGACCGTGCGCTCATCGACAGCGAACGCGGGCTCGGCGACTTGTCGTTGAAGATGGACGACGACGCCGCGGATTTGATCGCCACCGAGGCCGACGGGGACGCGCGCCGCGCGCTGACGATTCTCCAGGCCGCGGCCGATCACGTCGGACGCAGCGGACGAATCATCGTCGACGTCGCGCGCGACGCTCTGCAGCTCCGCTTCGCCAAGTACGACAAGGGCGGCGAAGAGATGTACAACATGCTGAGCGCGTTCCACAAAAGTTTGCGCGGCAGCGATCCGCAGGGCGCGCTCTATTGGATGGGACGCATGATCGAGGGCGGCGGCGATCCGATGATCATGTTTCGCCGAGCGATAGCGATGGCCGCCGAGGACATCGGGCTCGCCGATCCGGAGGCGCTGAAGCTCGCGGTGGCGGCGCGTGACGCATATCACATGTTGGGACCACCGGAGGGCTATCTTCCCCTCGCCGAGATGGTCGTTTATCTCGCGACGGCGCCGAAATCGAACCGGTCGATGCTCGCACTGGTCGCGGCGAGGGAAGCGGCGCGCGCGCATCCGGCCGCGGCGGTGCCGATGCACATTCGCAACGCGCCGACCGGCTTGATGAAGGAACTGGGGTATGGGGCGGGGTATCAATACGCGCACGACGCCCCGGAAGCCTACATTCCGCAGGAGTACCTCCCGGAGCCGCTCAAGGGCACGCGATTCTACCAACCGGGTCCCTACGGATTCGAGAAAGAGATCGCCAAGCGCTTGGCGTGGTGGGAAGAGGTTCGGCGGCGCAACGAGAAAGGAGAGGAGTGAAGGCGATGAAGAGACTCGCAGTGAAAACCCTGCTGGCGACGACTGTCGCCGTCGCCGCATGCTCGTTCCTCGGACGCCAGGCGTTCCAACAGCCGGTCGTGCGTCTCAAGACCGTCCAGGTTGCCGGAATCGGACTCACCGGCGGCAGCCTGAACGTGGACCTCAGCGTCTACAACCCCAATCACTATCGGCTCGATGCGACCCGACTCACGTATCAGGTGCTGCTGAATTCCGACAGCGTGACGCTGGCCACGGGCACGCTCGACCAACAGTTCACGGTCAGGGAAAACGACACCGCGGTCGTCAGAATCCCCGTGAATTTTTCCTACACCGGGGTCAACGCGGCCGGAAAGGCGCTGCTCAACACGGGCGCGGTGACGTACCATGTCCTGGGCGACATCAGAGTCGGGTCGACCGTCGGAAGCTTCACGGTGCCGTACTCGTCCACGGGTCGTTTTACGACGACGGGAGCGGCCCGCTAGATTGCGGCCGATGATCTCGACCGAGATTCTCGCATAGCCCGGGCGCCGATCGTCGTCGCCCCGCCCGAAGAACGGGCGCTGCTCGTCGGCGCGCCGCTCAAGCGGCCCGGAGCCCGGCGTCTGGCCGACGAGCATTTACGTGAGCTCGCCGACCTCGCGGACACGGCCGGCGCAACGGTCGCCGGCGAGCTCCTCCAGCAAATCGACAGGCCCCACCCCGGCACTTACCTCGGCAGCGGCAAGATCGAGGAACTGCGGGATCGCGTCCAATCCTCCGGCGCTACGCTCGTCATCTTCGACGACGAGTTGTCGCCGACCCAAGGAAAGAACATCGAGGACGCGATCGGCACGCGAGTGATGGATCGCGCCGAGCTGATTCTCGACATCTTCGCGACGCGCGCGCGCACGGCCGAGTCGAAGATGCAGGTCGAGCTCGCGCAGCTCGAGTACATGTTGCCGCGGCTGACGCGCATGTGGACGCACCTCGAGAAATTCCGCGGCGGCATCGGCATGCGAGGCCCCGGCGAAACTCAGCTCGAGACGGACCGCCGGCTGATCAGCCACCGCATCAAGGTGCTGCGCGACCGGATGCGCGACGTCCAGCGCGGACGCGCCATCCAACGCCAGGCGCGCCGCTCGGAATTCCGCGCATCGCTCGTCGGCTACACGAATGCCGGAAAGTCGTCGGTGCTGCGCGGGCTCTCCGGTGCAAGCGACATCCTCGTCGAGAATCGCCTGTTCGCGACGCTCGATCCGCTGACGCGCGACGTCGACCTGGGCGAGAACGCCCACGTCCTCGTCACCGACACTGTCGGATTCATTCGCAAGCTCCCGCACCATCTGGTCGCGTCGTTCCGCGCCACGCTCGAGGAAGCGCGAGAGGCGGATCTACTTCTGCACGTGATCGACGCGTCGTCGCCGTCGTGGCCCGAGCAGGAAGAGGTGGTGAATCAGGTCCTGTCGGAGCTCGAGGTGTCCGGGCGCGAGACGCTGCTCGTCTTCAACAAAGTCGACCTTCTCGACCACGAATCGCTCATCGCGCTTCAGTCGAGGATGCGCGAGTTCGACGCGCCGTCGGTGTTCGTGTCGGCATTGGGTGAGGGCGGCCTCGAGCCTTTGCGCCGCGCGCTGTCGTCCATGATCCGCGCCAAGCGTCCGATGACGTCGATCTCGCTCTCGCCCGGCGACGGCAAGCTGATCGCCGAGATCCACCGGCAGGGCGAAGTGCTCGACCAACGCATGGAAGGCGACCGCCTCGTGATCAAAGCGCGAATCGACGCCGCGCTCGCCGGCCGGCTCGAGCGCGCCGGCGCCTCCGTTTCGAATGGCAAAGCCCCGCACTGAGAGTGCGGGGCTCGTCGCTTCCGGATAAAACCACAGTGGTCGCGCAGGGACTCGAACCCCGGACCTCCGGTATGTGAGACCGGCGCTCTAACCAGCTGAGCTACGCGACCAGCGGAGCACGAAAACTAGGCTGGCGTGGATCGGTTGGGTACTGTCGCAGCGGGCTGCTATAGAAACTGCTATAGCGCGGCGGCGAATCGGGCTACGTCTATGGGCCCGGCAGGGCTCGAACCTGCGACCGTAGGAT
Source organism: uncultured Gemmatimonadaceae bacterium (assembly GCA_963757185.1). GTDB lineage: Bacteria > Gemmatimonadota > Gemmatimonadetes > Gemmatimonadales > Gemmatimonadaceae > JAQBQB01. The sequence goes on along the minus strand of CAVWQI010000005.1, from coordinate 55,328 downwards.
TATGAGTCCTCTGCTCTAACCAACTGAGCTACGGGCCCGGGTACACGCTAGTTAGATGCTCGGTGCCATGGGCGCAAGCGTGTGCGCGTCGTACGCCTCGATGACTTCCTCGGCGGAGACCGTCGCGGCGCCGAGCTTTCCGACCTCGACTCCGGCGGCATAGTTCGCGATCGCCGCGGCCTCGAGTGCGCTGCCTCCGGCTCCAAGAATCAGCGCGAGATACGCGGTGACGGTGTCACCCGCGCCGACGACGTCGTAGACCTCGCGCGCGGCCGTCGGCACGCGTTCGATCTCGCCGCCGGCCGACACGAGCGCCATGCCGTGCTCGCCAAGCGTGAGCAGCAGATGCTCCACGCCGAGTCGCGCGAACGTCGCGGGAAGCGCTTCGGCGTGCTCGAGGTCGACCGCCGCGCCGAGTGCGGCCTCGAGCTCGCGGCGATTCGGCTTGAAGATCGTCGCGCCGCGATAGAGAAAGAAATTGCGGTACTTCGGATCGACGACGATCGGAATCCCGCGGCCGCGCGCCGCCTGCATCGCCGCCTCGATCACGCGTGGCACCAGCACGCCCTTGTTGTAATCCTCGAGCACGAGGGCCTGCGCGTCATCCACGGCGCGGCGAACCGCGGTGAGCAGCCGGTCGACTTCCGCGCCATCGAGATCGCCGTCCTCCTCCTCGTCGACGCGCACGACTTGCTGCGACCGCGCCACGATGCGCGTCTTCGTCGTCGTCGGACGGTCCACCGTGACGAGGGAGGAGACCGGCGCGCCGATCGCCTCGAGCATCCCGCAGAGATGTTGTCCGGCCATGTCGTCGCCGATCGCGGCCACGAGATCGCACATCGCGCCGACCGCCCGCACGTTCTGCGCGACGTTTCCCGCGCCGCCGAGCGCGTGGCGCCGCTCGCGGACGCGCACGACGGGAACCGGCGCCTCGGGTGAGATCCGCTCGACGTCGCCACGGAGATAGACGTCGAGCATCGCGTCGCCGAGCACCGCGACGCGACAGCGCGACGCGGCCTCGAGGAGCTCGATCAGTCGATCGCGATTCAGCAGGCGGCGACTCATGGCGAGAAGGTAATGAATGCTTCGAGAAAACGCATTGACGCGCCGTGATACGCGATCTACACTCTCGGTCGCATGCCCCCCCCACCCGCTTCCCAACCGGATCCGTCCACGAACGTCAGCGGCGCCCCCGTGCCGCTGGTGCTGTTCCTGGCGCTGGTCGGCATCTCGTTCGCCGGTCCGCTCGTGCGCCTCTCGCACGCGCATCCGCTCACGATCGCCATCTGGCGGCTGGGCTTCGCGCTGGTCTTCATCCTCGGCGCGCTCGTGGCGACGGGTTCGTGGCGACAATTCCGCCGGCTCGATCGTCGCGGCCTGGCCCTCGCGATCGCGGCGGGCATCATGCTCGCCCTGCATTTCTGGAGCTGGAACGCGTCGATCGGCATGACGACGGTCGCGGCTTCCGTCGTCCTCGTCAACGTGCAACCGGCGCTCGTCGCGCTGCTCTCCGGCGCGGTGCTCGCCGAGCCGCCGACCAGCGGGCAATGGATTGGGATCGTCACCGCGATGGCCGGGGCCATCGTGGTGGCACTGCCGGATCTCATCGCGACGGCGGGCGCGATGACGGGCCGCGCGCTCACCGGCGACCTGCTCGCGCTCGCCGGCGCCGCAACCGCCGCGTGCTATGTGATCGCGGGGCGGCGTCTCCGCTCGGTGCTCGACATCTGGCCGTACGTGTCGATCGTCTATGGCGTCTGCTTCGTCATGCTGCTCGTGTTCGCCCGCGCCGTGAACGCGCCGGTGCTCGGCCAGCCGCCGCGCGAGATGGCGATCTTTCTCGCGCTCGCGATCGGCCCGATGCTCTTCGGACACACGGGACTCAACTGGGCCCTCAAGTACCTGCCGGCGTACGTCGTGAACTTGACGCTGCTCGGCGAGCCGGTGGGCGCGACCTTTCTCGCCGCGCTGCTGCCGGGGATCCGCGAGATCCCGGGCGTGGCGACCGTGGTCGGCGGTTTGCTCGTGTTGCTCGGCATCTTCGTCGCGGCGCGCTCGACTCGGCAAGAGCGCTTCGCCCTCTGACGCAACTGCGCTCGTCGTCGACGGACTTGCGCCACGCTCGGGCGATTATGTTACGGACAACGGCGGGAGGACGGGCCTCGCGTTGTAGCCTCCCCCTTGCGCGGACACGCACACGATCATGAGAACACTCGAGCTGGACGTAGTGGCTACACGAGGTTCGGAGATCGAATCGCACCATTCCGTGCATGCAGCTGTCGTCGCCGATGATGATTCTCTCGTCGCGGGGGCGCGCGACACCAGCATCGTCAGCTCCTGGCGCTCCTGCGCCAAGCCCTTCCAGGTGATGCCGTTTCTCGAAGCCGGCGGGTTTGACGAGCTGCGGTGGGGCGACGACCAACTGGCGTTGGCGTGCGCGTCGCACGGCGGAGAGCCGGAGCACGTCGCGCTCGCGCAGGCGATGCTCGCCGACGTCGGGCTCGAGGAGGGCGATCTCGCCTGCGGCCCGCACGATCCGATCTCGCCGCGCGGTCTCAAGCTGCTGCGCGAATCGGGCGCCCGGCTGTCGCGCCTGCACAACAACTGTTCCGGAAAGCACGCCGCGATGCTCGCGCGGGCACACACCGCGGGGTGGCCCACGTACGGGTACGAGCGGCGCGACCATCCCGTGCAACGGTGCTGCCTGCAAGCGTCGGCGAAGTGGACAGGCCTCGAGGAGACAGATATCGGTCAGGCGGTGGACGGGTGCGGTGTCGTCGCCTTCTCGTTGCCGCTCGACAGCATGGCGCGCGCGTGGTCGCGGCTCGGGCTCGCTTCGCGCGACCGCAGCTCGGTCGCGAGCCGCATCGTGCACGCGATGGCGACGCGACCGTTTCTCGTCGGCGGCACCGACCGTTTTGACTCCGTGCTCATCGAGGAGACCGACGGACGCGTGGTCGCGAAGATCGGCGCCGAGGGAGTGCACTGCGCGGCGATCCCCGACCTGGGCATCGGCATCGCGGTCAAGGTCGATGACGGCGCGTCGCGCGCGCAATTTCCCGCCGTGCTGCGGGTCCTCCAGCTTTTCGACGTCCTGCCGGAACAGCTTCCGTCCAGGCTTGAAGAATTCTTCCACCGCCCGGTTCGCAACACCCGCGGCGAAACGGTCGGCGAGATTCGGCTCGTCGCCTGAGCGGCGCGCAAGAATTTGGTTCGCCGCGACGCCGACTGATGACGCCGCCCTCCGACATACGCGACAGTTTAGACCTCCTCGACGACGCGACCATCGCGCTGGTGCGACTGGCGGCGGTCGTCGCCGCCGGAGACGAGGATTCGCTGCGGAGTGAGCTCGGAGGTGCCGCCGGTTCAGTCCCCGATGTTTGGGTCGAAGAGTTGCTGCTCCAGACGTACCTGTTCGCCGGGTTTCCGCGAGCGCTCAACGCGATGCGGGAATGGCGGCGGATTCATCCGACGGTCGCTGGCTCGCTCGAAACGCGCCCGCTCATGCGAGCCGACGGCGAGACGACCTGCGAGCGAGTCTACGGAAAGATGTACGATCGATTGCGGGAGAATATTCGCCACTTGCATCCGCTGCTCGACGACTGGATGATCGACGAAGGATACGGCAAGGTCCTGTCGCGCCCGGGGCTCGACTTACCGCGCCGCGAGCTATGCATCGTGGCCGCGTGCGCGGCGACGGGACAGGATCGCCAACTACACTCGCATCTCCACGGCGCGCGAAACGCGGGCGCTTCGGTCGGCGCTGTCGACGCAGCCGTCGATGCGCTGGCGGGGGTGCTCGGCGCGGCCCGCCTGCGCGATGTCAAACTTCTCTGGTCGCGGGTGCGCGGAAAATGAGCAACATATTCGTGGATCGCGTCGTCGTGAACGCGAAAGCGGGGAGTGGAGGTTCGGGCATCGTGTCGTTTCGGCGCGAGAAGTTCATTCCCATGGGCGGTCCTGACGGCGGTGATGGAGGACGCGGCGGCGACGTCATCGTCGTCGGCGACTCCAACCTCGCGACGCTGCTCGACTACACGTATCGCGATTCGTGGCAGGCCACCGCCGGAGACCACGGGTCGGGCAACAACAAGACGGGCCGCTCGGGCCAAGACACGCTCATGCCCGTTCCGGTCGGCACCGTCATTCGCGACCTCGACACGGAGGAGCGACTCGGCGAGGTGCTCGAGGACGGCGCGCGCCTGATCGTCGCGCGCGGTGGCCGGGGGGGGAAGGGCAACGCTTACTTCACGACCTCCACGCACCAGTCGCCGCGCGAGTATCAACCGGGCGAAGATGGCGAGACGCGGCGTCTCGAGCTCGAGCTCAAACTCATCGCCGATGTCGGCTTGGTCGGCCAACCGAACGCCGGCAAGTCCACCTTGCTGTCTGTGATTTCGGCGGCGCACCCGAAGATCGCCGACTACCCGTTCACCACGCTCGCGCCGAATCTCGGCGTCGTGCAATTGACGGACGGACGCACGTTCGTCGTCGCCGACATTCCGGGAATCATCGAAGGGGCGCACGAGGGACGCGGCCTCGGCCTTCAGTTCCTGCGCCACATCGAGCGGACGCGTCTTCTCGCGTTCCTGATCCCGGTGGATTCGATGGATTGGCAGGCCGAGTACGACCAGCTGCGCGGCGAGATCGCCGCATACTCGTCCGCGCTGGCCGAGAAGCCTCACTGCGTCGTGTTCACGAAGATGGATTTGCTCGGCGAGGACGACGCACCGCCGATCGACGCGCCGGATGCGTTCGGCGTCTTCGCGATCAGCGCCGCCGGACGAACGGGGCTCGACCCGCTCCTCGCCGCGTGGTGGGCGCGGCTTCTCGACATGAAAAAGACGGCCGTCGTTCGCCCTGGCGCCGTTCCGCTCCCGTGAACCCGTGGTCATCGAACGCATCGAGAGAGACGACGCGGCGTATCCGGCCGCGCTGAACGATCTGCCCAATCCACCGGCGCGGCTCTGGTGGATGGGCGATCTAGGGCTCCTCGCTCGGCCGCTCGTGACGATCGTCGGCACCAGGCGCGCGACGGGCTACGGCGAACGAATCACGCGCGAGCTTGGCGCGTCGCTCGTCCGTGCCGGCGCGTGCGTCGTCAGCGGAATGGCGCTCGGCATCGATGCCGCCGCGCATCGTGCCGCGCTCGACGCGGGCGGGGCGACGATAGCCATCCTTGGCACCGGCGCCGACGTCGCATATCCGCGCGCGCACGTCTCGCTGCATCGCGAGATCATCGCGCGCGGCTTGGTCATGTCGGAGCTTCCGCCGGGCGCGCACTCGCACAAGGGGTCGTTTCCCAACCGGAACCGGATTCTCGCCGCCCTCTCCGCGCTCACGATCATCGTCGAGGCGCCCTTCGACAGCGGCGCGCTCATCACCGCGGAACATGCGATCAAACTCGGACGCGACGTCGCCATCGTCCCCGGTCCCATCGACTCGCCGCAGAGCCAGGGGAGCAACCTGCTTCTACGAGACGGCGCGCACCCGATCGTGTCGATCGCCGACGCGCTGAGTCTCGCCAAGCTTGCTCCGCAGCCGCGCTCCGATCCGCGCGTGGACGACGAGGTGGAGATGCGGGTGTGGAACGCGCTCGGCCATGGCGCCGCGAGCCTCGACGAGCTGTGCGCGAGGTCCGGGCTTCCGGTAGCGCAGTGTTTGACCGCGGTAACCGGCTTGGAACTGCGGGGAGCCGTCGAATGCGCCCTCACTGGAGAGGTTCGTCGCCGCTGAGCGGGGGACATATTTCGGGGTGCCCCCTCGACACGTGTACGTCCACGTCCCCTTCTGCGCGCGGCGCTGCGTGTACTGCGATTTTTCGATCGCGGTTCGGCGTGACGTGCCGGTCGTCGAGTACGTGTCCGCGCTCGATAGAGAGCTCGAGATTCGGTTCGCCGGCGCTGAACGATGGCCCGTCTCGACGCTCTATCTCGGCGGAGGCACGCCGTCGAGGCTCGGGGCCGAGGGGGTTTCGCGATTGCTCGACGCCCTCGCGAAACGCATCGAGGTCGCGCCCGGCGGAGAGGTGACGCTCGAGGCGAATCCCGACGACGTTTCCGTCGACGCGGCGAGAGCGTGGCGCGCCGCGGGAATCAACCGACTCTCGATCGGCGCTCAGTCCTTCGACGACCGCGTGCTCGAGTGGATGCACCGCACGCACGACGCGGCGCAGATCGGTCGCGCGGTCGATGCCGCGCGAGAGGCCGGCATCGAGGACCTTTCCATCGACCTCATTTTTTCGCTGCCGGACAACGTCGAACGGTCCTGGTCGACCGACCTGGAGCGCGCACTGGCGCTCGAGCCCGCCCACGTGTCCTTGTACGGGCTCACGATCGAGCCGCACACGCCGCTCGGCCGTTGGAGAGAGCGCGGCGAGGTGGAGGCATCACCGGACGAGAAGTACGAGGCGGAGTTTCTGATGGCGCACGAGACGCTAGAGGACGCCGGGTTCGAACACTACGAGGTGTCGAACTTCGCGCGATCGGGGCGCCGAGCCCGCCACAATTCCGCGTACTGGAGCCGGGTTCCATACGTGGGCCTGGGCCCGTCGTCGCACGGCTTCGACGGCGTCGAGCGGCGGTGGAACGAAGCGGCGTACGCGGAGTGGCAGCGCCGGATCGCGGCCGGCTCGGATCCGCTCGGCGGCCGTGAACTCCTCACCGCCGATGACGTGGCGGCCGAACGAACGTATTTGGGGCTCCGCACCAACGGGGGCCTGACCCTCGCCAATGACGAGATCGCACGCGTGTCAGCCTGGATCGACCAGGGATGGGGCGCGCTTCACGACGGCAATCGGCTGGTTTTGACCCCCCAGGGGTGGCTGCGCCTCGACGCTCTCGCCGCCGACTTGACAGTAGAGCGAAGTCGTTACTATGTTTGAAGTTATGGCATCAGAGCAGCTCAACAAGCGTGAGCGCCGTGTGCTCGAGGCCGTGATCCGAAGTTATGTGGAGACTGCGGAGCCGGCCGGCTCGCGGACTCTCTCCAAGCAGTTCGGGCTCGGCGTTTCTCCGGCGACGATCCGCAACACGATGAGCGACCTCGAAGACAAGGGGTTTCTCTTCCACCCGCATACATCCGCCGGGCGCGTTCCCACCAACAAGGCGTATCGAGCGTATGTCGATTCGCTCTTGAGTCTGCCACCGCTTCGAGCGATGGAAACGGAGCGCCTCATCGAGGAGATCACGGGGGCGCACGCGTCGCCGATCGAGATGGTGCTGCGACGCGCGGCGCAGACGCTCGGCGTGCTGACGCAGGAGCTGGGCGTCGCGCTCGGACCTCGCCTCGATCATTCGGTGTTGCGCCGCCTGGAGCTGGTTCGCGTGAGCAGTGAGCGAATGCTCATGGTGCTGACGCTCGACGGCGGCCTCGTTCGCACGGTGTTCGTCGAGGTTCCAGTCGATATCGCGGACAGCGCACTCGGGGCCGTCACGGCGGTGTTGAACGAGCGACTGGCCGGCCTCACGCTCGGACAGATCCGCGGCTCGTTGCCGGAGCGCCTGCGCGACACCGGCGCGGACCCGACGGCGGCGGAGCTGCTGAACATCTTCGTTCAGGAAGGCGAGCAGATTTTCGAGGCCGCGCTGCCCATTTCCGATGCCCAACCGGTTCTCTTCGGCTCCACGTCGGCGCTCACCGAGCAACCCGAGTTCTCGGCGGCGGACCGCCTGCGCCGCTTGCTGGAGCTTACCGAAACGCCGCACGCGCTCGGGGAGACGATGCGCAAGCGCGTGCACGCGCCGGGGATTTCGATCACGATCGGCGCCGAGCACGACGACCCCAGGCTGGAGGACTTCACCGTCGTCACAGCCGAGTATCACATCGGGCCGCTGGCGGGCGTGATCGGCGTCATCGGCCCGACGCGCATGCCGTACGACAAGGTGATCGCGCTGGTGAGTCACACGTCGCGGTTGCTCAGCGACCTTCTCGAGTGAGCTGATGGCGGACTTTTACGGCGTTCTCGACGTTCCGCGCACCGCGGGCGACGACGAGATCAAGAAGGCTTATCGCAAGCTGGCGATGAAGTATCATCCGGACCGCAACGACGGCGCGAAAGAGGCCGAGGAGCGGTTCAAGGAGATCACCGAAGCGTACGACGTGCTGCGCGACCCGCAAAAGCGCGCCGCGTACGACCGTTACGGCGAGGCGGGTCTTCGCGGCGGCACGTCGGGGTTCCATCACGTGGACCTCTCCGAAGCGCTCGGCATCTTCATGCGCGACTTCGGCGGGATGGGCGGGCTGGAGTCGCTGTTCGGCGTGCGCGGAGGCGGGGATCCGCGCGGCGGAGCCGACGTCAAGATCACCGTGCCGTTGACGCTCGCCGAAGTGGCCAGCGGCATCGAGAAGAAGATTCTCATCAGAACACTCGAACCGTGCGAAAAGTGCGCGGGGTCGGGGGCCGAGCCGGGCTCGAAGGCGCAAACGTGCGCGACGTGCCAAGGGCAGGGAGAGGTCCGCCGCGCGCAACGGTCGTTCTTCGGGCAGTTCGTCAGCGTCGTTACGTGCCCGACGTGTCACGGAGAAGGCAAGGTCGTCCAGTCGCCGTGCAAGGCGTGTCGCGGCGAGGGACGGTTGCGCGGCGAGCGCGAGCTCAGCGTCCAGATTCCGGCGGGCGTCGCGACCGGGCAGTACATGACGCTGCGCGACGCGGGGAACGCCGGAACGCGCGGCGGGCCGCGCGGCGACGTCCACGTGCTCTTCGAGGTCGCCGACGACCCGCGCTTCGAGCGCGACGGCGAAGATCTCTACACGGAAGTGCTCGCGACCTACCCGCAGCTCGCGCTCGGATCGCAGGTGAGCGTGCCGACCGTCTCCGGTCATACGACGTTGGACGTGCCGGCGGGGACGCAGAGCGGCGAGGTCTTTCATCTCCGCGGACGCGGATTGCCCCGCGTCAACGCGAATGGGTTGGGCGACCTGCACGTGCGCGTGCAACTCTGGACTCCGGAGCGGCTCACCGAAGAGGAGCGCCAGCTCATCGCCCGATTGAGCGAGCTGCAGCCCGGCGTGCCGGCGGACGGCCGGTCGAAGGGCTTTTGGGCGAAAATGAAAGAAGCCCTCGGTGCGTGACGAAGCGGGGGACGCCGCATGGATCACGGTTCGTATCACACCGGGTGCGCGGCGCGACGACGTCCTCGTCGCGCTCTTCGAGGCGGGCGCTGAGGGAGTCCAGGAGCTTCCCGACTCGCTCGTAACGCACGCGCACGGATCGGACGACGCGACTCGCCTCGAGCGTGCCGCGCTCGCCGTCGGAAGTGACGTCACGGTGCAGACGGAGCCGCTGCAGATCAGCGACTGGTCGGAGCGGTGGAAGCATGCCCTGACGACGCAGCGCGTCGGCCGGCTCACGATCACGCCACCGTGGCTCGCCGAAGGTCTCGATCCCGAGACGACGATTGTCATCGACCCGGGAATGGCCTTCGGCACCGGCGATCACGCGACGACGCGATCCGTCGTGATGCTTTTGCAAGACGTTGTCCGGCCCGGCGATCGCGTCGCCGACCTCGGCGCCGGCAGCGCGGTGCTGGCGATCGCCGCGGCGAAGCTCGGCGCGTCGCGAATCGTGGCCATCGAGCTGGACTCCGACGCAATAGCGAACGCCGAGGAGAACGTCGTCCGCAACGGGGTCGTCGACCGCGTCTCCGTGTTGGAAGGCGACGCCGCTTCGCTTCTGCCGCTCGTTGCGCCGGTACGCATCGTGACGGCAAACATCATCTCGTCGGTGCTGATCGACCTGCTGCCGACGATCGCCAACGCGCTCGAGGCCGACGGCTGCGCGATCCTGAGCGGGATTCTCGCGTCAGAGCGGTCGATGATGGTCGAACGCCTCGACGCCGCGGGCTGGCGCGTCGCCGCCGAAATCGAGGAGGGCAGAATGGTGGAGCGCGACCGTCGAACGGCGATAGCGACGTTCTACTGCGAAGGCCCGCTGGTGGCGGGAATTCCAGTGACGCCGAGCGAGGACGTCCGGCATCATTTGCGAGCTCGCCGTCTGGACGACGGCGACGCCGTGCAGCTCACCAACGGCGAAGGCCTTCGCGCCGCGGCGACGATCCGGACGCGCGGCAAGCACGACATCGATCTGGCGATTTCGTCCGTGACGACGGTCGCGCGCCAGCCGGCGATTCACCTTCGCGCTCCCGTCGCCGACCGCGATCGCATGCTCTGGCTCGCCGAAAAAGCGACGGAGCTCGAAGTCGCGAGTTGGCAGGGCGTGCGGTTTCGTCGCTCGGCGAGCGTGACGCCGCGCGGAGAGGGCGCCGGGTTCGCGGCCAAAATGCGCGCGCGTATGGTCTCGGCGCTCGAGCAGTCGGGCGGCGCGTGGCTGCCGCCGATCCTTTCGGACGCCGACTTGGATTCGACCGCGCGAGAACCAGGACTTCGCGTCGTGATGGACAGAGGCGGCAAACCGTTGACGTCGCTGCTCGGGCGCGATTCGGCCGGCGGCGTCACATTGATGGTTGGGCCGGAGGGCGGGATCGAGGACGACGAGCTCGCGCTGCTCGAGACGGGCGGATGGCTGCGGGCTCGGCTCGGTGCGGCGACGTTGCGTTTCGAGACCGCCGCGGTCGCCGCGATCGGCGTCATCCGTGCCGCGCAGGAATCACCGGAGGGGTAGATGGCCGACGATTGCATCTTCTGCCGCATCGTGCGTCGCGAGATCCCGGCGACGATCGTCCACGAGGACGATCACTGCGTCGCCTTCCGCGACATCAATCCGCAAGCACCCGTGCACGTGGTGATCATCACGCGCGATCACGTCGCGTCTCTCGACAACGCGTCGAGCAGCGCGCAGCTCGGAGCGCTGTCGATCGCCGCGCGCGACATCGCGCGGAACGAGAAAATCGCCAAGTCCGGCTATCGCACCGTCGTCAACACGAACTCGGACGGCGGACAGACCGTGTTCCACCTGCACATGCACGTCCTCGGCGGCCGCCACATGACCTGGCCGCCCGGGTAGGCGATCAGTCGAGTCCGAGCACCAACCGCCGGGCTCGTTCGTCGCTCGGACCGAACGGTCCGAGGCCGACCGCATCGGGGAATTCCGTCGGATCCTGCGCCCAGCGGGGGAACACGCGAGCCCGCCGCTCATCGGCTTCGGGGCCGGGCGTCCAGATCAGTTCGTACATCCACTGGTGAATGCGGTGGAGCGCGCCGGAGTATTCGTCGTGCCGACGCGCGTATTCCGCGAGAGCCGCGTCCCAGTCTTCAGTTTCGCGTAGGACGGTGGAGAGCGCTTCGACGTCGATCATCGTGAGCGACAGGCCGCACCCCCACGACGGATCGGAGGATGCGGCCGCGTCGCCGATCAACACGACACCGTTCCTCGCCGGCGAATCGACCCACCTATCCGCGCCGTCGAACTCGGCGAGCGGGCCGATCGACTCGACTCCCTCGAGCCATTCCTTCGGAATGCCGACCGCCTGCACGAGCTGGAGGAACTCGGGCACCTTGTTCTTCCCGCTCAGCCCGCGCCGGCCGGCGACGCCCGGATAGATGAAGTACGTCCGCGACTTCTTGTCGCCGAGCGGAGCCCAGAAGGTCGCGATGCCTGGCCCCATGCACAGAAAAGCCGAGCCTTCAGGAACCTTCGTTCCTTGAATGAGCGTGCCGGCGATCACCAGGAGGTCCGGATCCTGCCGCGTTTCGAAGCCGCACCACGATCGCATTTGCGACGCGCGCCCGTCGGCACCGACGACGACGCGTCCGCTCGCGACATGCCGCTGTCCATCGTGCTCGAAAGCCACTGACGGGATCTTGCCGGGACCGAATTCGACGCCGAGCACCGTTGCGCCCCGTCTGACGTCGGCACCTGAGGCAGCGGCGCGCGCGATGACGGCTTCCTGCAGGGCGGGGTGAAAGATGTTGAGCATCGAGTCGCCGCCGGGCGTCGTCGAGCGCAGATCGCGGATCGGCATGGCCTGTCCCATCGCGTACTGACACCAATTGGGCGCAGGGTGTCCTCCGGCCGCGATGAGGTCGTCGTACAGGCCGAGGCGCTTCGTCGCCGCCACGCCCCAGGGCAGCATGTTCTCACCGCGGACGCGATCCCTGAATCGCGTTTCTCGCTCGAGCACGAGGACCGAGCGACCGGCCCGCGCGAGTTGGTCCGCGAGCGCGGATCCGCCAAGACCACCGCCGACAACCACCGCGTCGTATTGCATTGCCCCCCCAGGGTGAGATCGAAACGAGGCTCAGCGATCAGCGCCGCAAAACGATACGGCGATGCGGGGAGTTCCGGATTTGTTCGCGCGCTTCTTGCGCACCCCCAAACCGGGCGGGGGGGCCGCGATGCGCCCAGAGGGACTCGAACCCCCAACCTTCTGATCCGAAGTCAGATGCTCTATCCAATTGAGCTATAGGCGCAGGGCGGCGGCCAAGCGACTCGAAAACTGGTCGAGCGACGCCGAGTTGACAAGTCGCCCAATCGATCCATAAGTTTAACGGCTTGCTTCACTTATCAGGCGCGCAAACGCCACCAAGGGGGGAGATTCAGTTTGTCGGAAGTCATCATCCACGACGATGAGAACTTCGAGCGGGCACTCAAGCGCTTCAAGAAGAAGTGCGAAAAGGCCGGCATCTTGTCGGACCTGAGAAAGCACCGCCACTACGAAAAGCCGAGCGAACGCCGGAAGCGAAAGCTCAACGCCGCGATCCGGAAGAACCGTCGCACGCGCCACAGCTAGATGGCCGCGGCACTGCTCGCGCGCCTGCAAGGCGATCTGACCGCGGCCCGCAAGGCGCAGAACAAAGCGCTGGTCCTGCTGCTGGGGACCATCCTCGCCGACGCGAGAAATCGCGAGATCGAGCTCAAGCGAGACCTCACCGACGACGACGTCGTCGAGGTGCTCCGCCGAGGCATCAAGAAGCGCCGCGAGTCGGTGGAGATGTACGACAAGGGTGGGCGTGCCGATTTAGCGGCGACTGAACGCGCCGAGTTGGACGCGCTCGCCGCGTACCTCCCGGCGTCGGTCGACGACGCGGAAATCCGCGCCGCGGTCATCGCCGCAATCGACGGAGGCGCCGCCAACGTCGGCGCGGTGATGGGGAAAGTGATGGGCCAGTTCAAGGGTCGCGCCGAGGGCAGCGTCATCAACGCCATCGTTCGCGAAGAGCTGGCGGCACGAGCGTCCCGGACGAGCTGAGGCGCACGCCGACGGCTCGCGTTCGCGGATCAGCGAGGAAGCATCTGCCGTGAACGCGCACGCGCTGAACATTCTCGAGCTCCCGCGCGCCCTCGAGGTCGTCGCCGGGTTCGCGACGTCGAGCCTTGGCGCCGAACACGTGCGCGCGCTCTCGCCGACCAAGGACACATCTCGTCTCGACCGCGAGCACGCGCGAGTCGCCGCGATGCGCGCGGCCTCGGGGGGCGACGACGCCTGGCGCCCGCACCCCGTGCCCGATCTCGCCGCGCCGCTCACGCGGCTACGAGTCGAGGGCGCGGCGTGGACCGGCCCCGATCTCATCGCCGGCGCCATCCTCCTTCGCTCGTCGCGCCTCACGCAAGCCGAGCTGCGCGACGCGAGGCGCCCAGCGGTGGTCGGCGCAGTGCTGGCGCCTCTCCTCGGCGTACTGATCTCACACCCATCGATTGAAACGGCGATCGACAAGGCGGTGCAGGACGACGGCGTCGTAAAGGACGACGCTTCGCCGGCACTGCGGCACCTTCGGCGCGAGCTTCGCGCCGCCCACGGCACGCTCATTCGCATCCTCGAACGCGAAATGGAGCGCCTCGAGTCCCACCATCGCGTAACCGACGCCTCGGTAACGGTGCGCAACGGGCGCTACGTGATCCCCGTGAGGCGCGGCGGCCAGGTCGCTGCCGGCGGCATCGTGCACGACACATCCGCGACCGGCGGAACGCTCTTCGTCGAACCCGCGGCGGCGGTCGAGTTCGGGAATAAGATCCGTGAGCTGGAGTACGAGGAGGTCGCCGAGGTCGATCGCATCCTGCTCGCGCTCACCGACACGTTGCGGCCGCACCGCGAGGCGATGATCGCCGCCCTCGACGCCCTCGTCGAGCTGGACAGCCTTTACGCGCGCGCGCGATTCGCCGACGCTTATCAGTGCTCGCCGGCGCGATTCGTCGATGCGCGAGACGGATTCGAGATCCACGACGGGCGTCATCCGCTCCTGCTCGCCCAAGGAGTGAACGTCGTCCCGTTCGACCTCGCGATGTCGGCGAACGAGCGGACCCTGCTCGTGTCCGGGCCGAACACCGGCGGCAAGACTGTGTTGCTCAAGGCCCTCGGGCTGATCTCGGCCCTCGCGCAGTCGGGCGTGCCCGCGCCGGTCGGTGCCGAGTCACGCATTCCGCATTTCGACGACGTCTTCGCCGACGTGGGCGACGAGCAGTCGATCGAGGCGAGCCTCTCGACGTTCAGCGCGCACGTCAAGAACCTCGGCGAGATTCTTCGGCTCGCAACTCCGGATTCACTCGTCCTCGTCGACGAGCTGGGATCGGGCACCGATCCGACCGAAGGCGCGGCGCTCGGCTGGGCGATCCTCGAAAACCTCACGGCGCGCGGTACGCTCACGGTGGCGACGACCCACCTCGGCGCGCTCAAGGAGCTTGCCGGACAGGTGGACGGCGTCGTCAACGCGTCGCTTCAGTTCGACGCAGCCGCGCTCGCGCCGACGTACCGGTTGATCAAGGGTGTGCCCGGACGATCGTACGGCATTTCGATCGCTCGCCGGCTCCAGCTCCCCGATGCGGTCGTGGCGCGCGCGGAAGAGCGCGTGCCGCAACACGAGCGCGAGGTGGCCGCGCTGGTCGAGCAGCTCGAGCGCCGCGACGAAGAGCTCGCGGCGCGCGAACGGGAGGCCGCGGTGATCCTCGACGACGCGCGGCAGCGAATGGCGACGCTGGCAAAGCGCGAGCACAGCGTGCGCGAGCGGGAGCGACTGGCCGAGCGCGACGCGCGCCAGGACACACGGCGGTATCTGCTCGACGCACGCGCCGAAATCGAGCGGACGATCCGCGATCTCAAGGCGCGCGCGGCCGGTGAACTGGACGAAGCCGGCCGAGAGGCGCGTCAACGCGCGGAACAACTCGCGGCCAAACAGAACGTCGAGCTCGAGCGCCTCGAGCGCGAAGAAGCGAACGTCAAGCGCCGCGACACACCGCGCGGCACCGCGGCAAAAGTCGGTGCGATCGCGGCGGGCTCGCCGGTCGCGGTCGCGACGCTGGGCGGCAAGGTCGGTCGCGTCGTAGAGCTGCGCGACGACGACGCGGTCGTGGTGGTCGGCGCGCTCAAGCTGACGGTCGAGCGTTCGTCGCTCACTCCCGTCGAGGCGGCGGAGCTGCACGAAGTGACCGGCTGGACAGGCGATCTCCCCGACGTGCACGTTCCGTCGGAGATCGACGTGCGCGGCATGCGGCCCGACGAGGCCGAAGCGGCGGTGCTCCAGGCTCTCGACGGCGCGGTGCGAGCGGATCTGCGAATGCTCCGAATCATTCACGGGAAAGGGACCGGAGCGCTGCGCGACCGCGTCGGCGAAATGCTGCGGAAGGACACGCGCGTGCGTGAGTTCCGGCTCGGCGCGTGGAACGAGGGCGGCGCCGGCGTCACCGTGGCGGAGCTCGCGTGATTCCCGACGACGTCGTGGACCGCGTGCGGCAGGAAGCCGACGTCGTGGCCATCGTCGGCGAGTACGTGAAGCTCAGGCGGGTGGGGAACAGCTTTCGCGGGCCGTGCCCGTTCCACCATGGCAAGGGCCCGAACTTTTCCGTCACGCCGCGCGGCTACAACTGCTTCGTGTGCCACGAATCGGGCGACGTCTTCACGTTCGTCGAGAAGCAGCTCGGTATGGATTTCATCGAGGCGGTGAAGTGGGTCGGCGCGAAGAGCGGCGTCGAAGTGCGCGAGGTCAGCCGCCAACGCGACGAGCGCGATCCTCGCGAGCCGCTCTGGGAAGTCAACGCGAGCGCGGCGGAGTTCTTTCGCTCGCAGCTCTGGACGTCGGATCAGAGCGTCGGACGCGAGTACCTCGCGTCACGCGGGCTGACTCGCGACGACGCCGACCGCTTTGGACTCGGGTTGGCGCCGCGCGACCCCGCCGCGATGCGAAAGGCGCTGGCGACTCTCGGGTTCGAGGACGAGCGGCAGCGAGCCGCCGGCCTTCTGCTGTCGCGCGAAGGAGAGACCGAGCTGCGTCCGCGGTTCCGCGGACGGCTGATGTTCCCGATCTACGATGCCTCGGGTCACGTCGCCGGTTTCGGCGGACGGGTGCTCGACGACCGCGATCCGAAATATCTGAACTCCGCCGAATCGGAGCTGTTCGCGAAACGGACGTTGCTGTACGGATTGAACTGGGCGAAGCAGTCGATTCGAAAGGCGGATCGGCTCATCGTCGTCGAGGGATACTTCGACCTGATTCGGCTGCACCTCGCCGGGGTCGTCGAGGTCGTGGCGCCGCTCGGCACCGCGCTCACCGAGCAGCAGGCCGCGCTGATTCGCAAATACACGAAGAACGTGTTCCTGCTCTACGACAGCGACAGCGCGGGGCTCAAGGCCACGTTCCGTTCCGGCGACGAGCTGCTTCGCGCCGGCGCGACCGTTCGCGTCATTACGCTCCCCGAAGGCGACGACCCGGATTCATTCGTCGCGAAAGCGGGAGTCGAGGGGTTCGAGCGCTCGGCCGCGGCGTCGATCGACCTGTTCGACCGAAAGATTCAGCTGCTCGAGCGCGGCGCGTGGTTCTCCGATTTGCGGCGAAAGCGTCAGGCGATCGACAAGCTCCTGCCGACGATCCGCGCGACGTCGGACATGCTGCTGCGCGATCTCTACATCGCGCGGACGAGCGAGGTCGCCGGCATCCCTGCCGATGCGGTCGCGCGCGAAGTCGACGCTCCGCCGCCACGCGGCGCGGCAGCAGGAGGCGGAGGCCGCAGCAAGCCCGATCGATCCGGCGAGGAAGCGGCGCGCAAACCGGCTCCAGCGCGCGAGGTCCGGCGCGTCGTAGGTCCGCGGGCGGAGCGCGAGCTCGTTCGCGTGCTCCTGCATCACCGCCGCTACGTCGAAGCGGCGGCCGAACGCGTCGATCCCGACGCTTTCGCCGACTCGACCTACCGCGCGATCTTCGAGCGGCTCACGAGCCTCGACGACGAGGCACCGGTCGACGAACTGGCGCTTTCGCTCGACGATCAGGCCATCGAGGTGATGCAACAGCTGCTCGAGGAGACCGGCGGCCTGGATCACGCGGCGGAAACGGTCGACGCAAGCATCAACGATTTCGCCCGACGCCGCATCGGAGCGCGCATGACCGAGATCGACCGCTTTCTCCCGCTCGCGGGCGCGGACGAGAAGGACGATCTGATCCGCGAAAAGCGCCGGTTGGCCGCCGAGCTCCAGGCGTTGGGGCGGCCGCGTTGGAAAACGTTCACATCCTCGACGCCACCCGCGATACCTTCCTGATCCTGCCTACGACAACCTCACTGCTGGTTTGGAGGACTCGTGCACCCAGACGTTGGCGCACTGTTGGCTCTGCAGGACGATGACCTCGCCATTCGCCACCTCGAAACCCAACTCGCGCAGTTGGGACCGCAACTCGAGGCGTTGGCGAAGGAACGCGACGCCGCGCAGGCGCTACTCGAGCAAGCGACGCAGACGGCCGACGCGGAGGAGCGCCGCCGACACGACGTCGCTGGGCGCGTCGCCCAGCATCGCGCGCTGCAGGAAAAGAATCAAGCGGCCCTCAACACGGTGACCTCGATGCGCGAGGCGACCGCCGCGACGGCGCAGCTCGAGCAAGCAAAGCGGATGATCGACGAGGACGAACGCGAGTTGGCGGCCATCGGCCAACGGTTCAGCGCCGCGCGAAAGTTGGCCGACGACAGGTCGCAAATCGTCGCCGATCTCGAGACCGCGCAAGCGGAAAAGCACGCGTCGCTCGCGGCCGATCGCGCGGCGCTCGAGGCGCAAATCGCCGAGGCGCGCGCCGCCCGGAATGCGAAGGCCACGGCCGTGCCGCGCAGCCTGCTCTCGACGTACGATCGCATTCGCTCGCGAAAGGCCGGACCCGCCGTGTTTCCGTTGCGCGGCCCGTCGTGCGCCAACTGCGACACGATGATTCCAATGCAGCGACGCAGCTCGATGACCGGTACCGGGGCGACGGTGATCTGCGAAGGTTGCGGAGTGATGTTGTACGCGGCGGATTGATGATTGTAGGGGCTGGGAACGTCACCTAGTTTGTTTGTCGTGAGCGCTTCCGAGGTTTCCGCGGTCGTCGCGTCCCCCTCCCGCCGTCCCCCCATCCGTTCCCGCGGCAGGTGGTTGTTGCCGCAGGAGCCGGATCCGGCGATCGTCGCGCAGCTCAAGGAAGAGCTCCGTCTGCCGCACGCGGTCTGTCGCCTCCTTGCCATTCGCGGGTTCGGCGAGCCGGATCACGCCAAAGCGTACCTCCGGCCTCGCCTCGATCATCTACACGAGCCAGCACAACTCGCCGACCTCGATCGGGCGGTCGAGCGCATCGCGCGCGCCGTACGGGACAAGGAAACCATTCTCGTCCACGGCGACTACGACGTCGACGGCATCTGCTCGACGACGCTCATGGTGCGGACGCTCCGCTCGCTCGGCGGCACCGTCGTGCCTTTCATTCCGCGGCGGCTCACGGACGGCTACGACCTCGGGGACGCGGGTGTGCGCGCGGCGGAGGCATGCGGGGCGAGCCTCGTCGTCACGTGCGATTGCGGAACGAGCGCGCACGCGCCGATCGACCGGCTGCAATCCGCTGGAGTCGACGTGATCGTCGCCGACCACCACCTCCCGAGCGGTCCGTTGCCGGCGGCGTACGCCGTGCTCAACCCGAAGCGCCCGGGATGTCCGTCGCCCGACAAGGACCTCGCGGCCGTCGGCGTGGCGTTCAAGCTCGCGCTGGCCGTCACGCGTGCGATGAACGGGAACGTCAACTCCGTTTTCGCCATGCTCGACCTCGTGGCCCTGGCGACGATCGCCGACGTCGCGCCACTGCGCGGTGAGAATCGAGTGCTCGTGCGCTACGGCCTGCGACTGCTCAACGAACCGGTGCGACCCGGCATCCGCGCGATGATTCGCGCGACGGGGTTGGAGGGCCGCGCGCTCACCGCTGGGCGAGTCGGATTCATCCTCGCGCCGCGGCTCAATGCCGCCGGGCGTCTCGAGAGCGCGCTGCGCGGCGTGGAGCTGCTGCTCTCGACGAGCGACCAGGAGGCCAACCCGATCGCCCGCGAGCTCGAGGAGTTGAACGCGCGCCGGCAGGAGATCGATCGCGCGACGCTCGAGCAGGTTCGCGAGCGTGTCACTGCGCTCGATCTGGCGTCGACGTACGGCATCGTGCTCGCGGAGCAGGGGTGGCACCCCGGCGTCATCGGCATCGTCGCGTCGCGGGTGGTCGAGGAGTTCGGCCGACCGACGATGCTCATCGCGCTCGAGGGTGACACGGGTAAGGGATCCGGCCGCTCGATCAGCGCGTTCGATTTGCACGGCGGCCTCACGGAGTGCCGCGATTTGCTGCTCCGTTTCGGGGGACACCGTTCCGCCGCGGGAGTCACGATCGCCGCCGACCAGGTTGACGCCTTCGCCGCGCGGTTCAACGAGGTCGCTCGGTCGCGACTCACGGAAGACGATCTCGTCCCCGAGCTTCGCATCGACCTCGAGGTGCCGCTCGAGCAGGTGAACGACGACCTCGAGTCGCTGCTTCGCCACCTCGAGCCGTGCGGGATGGGGAACCCGTCGCCGCTGTTGTTGACGCGCGGACTCACCGTCGCCGCGGCGCCGCGCGTGGTCGGCACCGACGGTCTCAAGCTGGTTCTTTCCGACGGCGACCGTCGCCTCACCGCGCTCGGATGGGGAATGGGCCCGCGGCTTCGCGAGGTGAACGAAGGCGCGACGATCGACGTCGCGTACCGCCTCGAGCGCGACATCTGGAACGGAGAGTCGCGGCTCCAGGCTCGCCTGGCCGACTTCCGCGGCTAGAGCGCACGCGTGCGGATCGTCGCCGGCCGCTGGCGCGGGCGAAGAATCGACGCACCAAAAGACGCCGGTGTTCGGCCCACTGGCGATCGCGTTCGAGAGGCGTGGATGAGTATCGTCGGCCCGTGGCTCCCGGATGCACGCGTCCTCGACCTGTTCGCCGGTTCGGGCGCTCTGGGGCTGGAAGCGCTCTCGCGCGGCGCTGCCGTCGCGGATCTCGTCGAGAACTCGCCGGAGAGCATCGCGACGATTCGCGCCAACGCCGACCGACTCGGAGCCGGCGGCTCGGCCGTCATTCATCGCGCCGACGCGCTTCGATTCGTCGCCAAGCTCGCCGCCCGAGACTACGACGTCGCGTTCGCCGACCCTCCCTACGATCTGGAGTTGGCGACGCGCCTCGCGGAGCGTTGGCTCGACACGCCTTTCGCCTCCATTCTCGGCGTCGAGCACCGGTCGGGCGAGCGTCTGCCCGGCGAACCGGATACGAGGCGCTACGGCGGGACGACGATCAGTTTTTACGGGTTGGAACGGTGACCAGCGGGGTGGTCCGAGTCGGACTATAATTCTCCCCGCTATGCGAACCGCTCTCTACGCCGGCAGCTTCGACCCGATCACGCGCGGCCATGAAGATCTCATGCTGCGGAGTCTGGAATACGTGGATCGACTTGTCGTCGCCGTCGCGACCAACTCGTCGAAGCAGCCGGTGTTCACCGCGCAGGAGCGGGTCGACTTGATTCGCGCGACGATGTCCAACGAGCCGCGCATCACGGTCAAGAGCTTCGACGGCCTTCTCGTCGAGTTCGCCGAGAAGGAGGGAGCCCAGCTTCTCATCCGCGGGCTCCGAGCCGTGAGCGACTTCGAGTACGAGTATCAGATGGCGCTCATGAACCGCCACCTGTCGCCCAAGCTCGAGACCGTGTTCATGGTTCCGTCGCTGGACACGACGTACATCAGCGCGAGTCTCGTCCGCGAGATCGCCCGCTACGGCGGCGACGTCTCGAGCCTGGTGCATCCGGCCGTCGCGGCCGCGCTCGAGAAGCGCCTCTCATCGAGATGAGCTTCCTCGCGGGGCTGCACTCGCGCGCGGCGGCGGCCGCGCGGCGCATCGTGTTCCCCGAGTCGGCCGATGACCGCACACGACTCGCCGTTGTCGAGCTGGCGCGTCGGGAAATCGTACGCCCAATCGTCGTGCTCGACCCATTGGCCCCTGAAACGCACGACGCGGTGCGGGCCCTCGGCGTGGAGGTGCTGGATCCTGTCAGTCAACCACTTCCGGAGAGTGCGCTCAACGAATTTCTGAGCCGTCACGCCGCTCGCGGGATCACAAAAGAGCAGGGCCAGGCCATTCTCCACACTCCGCTGCACTACGCCGACGCGATCGTCGCGATGGGCCAAGCCGACGGGTGCGTGGCGGGTGCCGTCCATACGACCGGCGACGTGCTCCGCGCTTCGCTCTGGCTCATCGGCCCGGCGGCGGGCGTGCACACCGTCTCCAGCGCCTTCTACATGGTGGTGGACGCGTTCCGAGGTCCGGGCGAAGAAGTCTTGACGTTTGCCGATTGCGCCGTCGTTCGATATCCGACGGCGACGCAGCTTGCCGACATCGCGATTGCCGCCGCCGTCGATCGCCGCCGCATCGTCGGCGACGAACCGATCGTCGCGTTTCTCTCGTTCAGTACGCGCGGGAGCGCGTCCGGTGCATCGGTCGACCTGGTTCGCGCGGCGTTGGCCGAGGTCAGGGAAAGAATGCCTGGGCTCGCGGTGGACGGAGAATTGCAAGGAGACGCAGCGCTCGCTTCGGCCGTGGCGGATCGGAAGGCTCCAGGCAGCGCAGTTGCGGGACGCGCTAACGTACTTGTGTTTCCGTCACTCGACGCCGGCAACATCGCGTACAAGTTGGTGCAACGACTGGCTCGCGCGAGTGCGATCGGGCCGATCGTGCAGGGATTGCGAAGGCCGTGCAGCGATCTTTCGCGCGGCGCGGCAGTAGATGACATATTCAACGTGGCCGCTGTGACCGCGCTCCAATCCGTGAGCGTCACGACGGTGAACGAAGCCCGCCAGGAGAGTACGACATGAGCTTCTCGATCAAGAAGGACGGGCAGGTGGTGGTCGTGGACGTGGAAGGGCAACTCATCGTGGGAAATCGCCAAGAGCTGAAGCAGAAGGTTCTCGACGAGCTCGAGCGTGGCGAACGAAGATTCCTGATCGACTTCGCGCAGACGGGCTACATCGACAGCTCCGGCCTGGGCGTGCTCGTGTCGCTGTCGAAAAAGATTCGTGAACAGGGCGGAGAGCTTCGCCTGGCGAATCTGAATGACGATCTCAAGACGCTGTTCGAATTGACGAAGCTGGATACGCTGTTCCAGATCGCCGACACCCGTGACCGAGCGTTGAAGAGCTTCTGACACACCCGGACGGTCGTCCCGTCGAGCCTCCGCGCGGCTCACCCGACCATGGCGGCGACCCCACGCGGGTCGTCGAACTCGATATCCCCAACGACGTTCGATACATCGAGAACGTCGTAGAGCTGGTGCGCCGCGAGTGCATCGAGCTCGCCTACGGCCAGCGACAATTGATGCTCAACGTTCCCGTCGCGCTCACGGAGGCGTTGTCCAACGCCATCCTGCGCGGCAACGGGGACGATCCGGCCAAGCACGTCCACGTGCGCGCCGAAGTCGATTCGGAGCGGCTGGTCGTCGAAGTCGCCGACGAGGGCGAGGGCTTCGACCTCGACGCGTCCGTCGTCGATCCGACGACACCGGGCAACATCGATCGCGAGGACGGGCGCGGCCTCTTCCTGATGCGGAAGCTGATGGACCGCGTCGAGCGAATCGAGGTCCCGCATGGCAGCGTTGTGCGCATGACGCTGCACCGCGAATGAACGAGCTCGCGCACGTCCTCGTCGCGTTCGAGACCGCGACGCAATGCGAGGCTGCCGTCTGGATGCACGGTCCGGCCGAGCCCAACTCCATCGTCCGCGTCGCGTCGACGCGCGCGTCACCCGAGATCGATCGGTTTCCGGCGCCAGGCGACGAACAGCATGTCATGCCGGTCGAAGGGGGAAATGGAGAGCAGCGGAGTGAAGCAGTGATCTCGCTCGTTCCGGGCCCGCGGCGCGCCTGGCTTGTCGTCGGTCCCTCCCACGGTGGTTCGAGCGATCCTCGCGCGCTCACGCAGTTCCTCCTTCCCGTCGTCGCTCAATACCTCCAGTCCGCGCTCGAGGTCGAACACGCGGCGAACGAGCTGGCCGAGCGCTACGAGGAGATCAACCTCCTCTACACGATCAGCGAGATCCTCGGACGCACGGTGTCGCTCGAGGAGGCGACGAAGACGATTCTCTCGGAAGTCTCGGAGACGGTCGGCGCGCGGCGCGCGAGCGTGCTCGTCGCCGACAACAGCACCAACATGCTGCGCGCGGTGGCCGCGCTTGGCGTCGACGTGGCCGACGTCCCCGCCATCTCGTTCGACGATCCGTGCAGCGTCAGCGCGCGCGTCTTTCGCTCGCGACATCCGGCGCTGCTCGAGGGCGATGAATCGCTCTGTCCCGAGGAGGCGAGCTACCGCCGCGGGGCGATGCTCTCAGTGCCGATCATGTGGACGGCGCCGGTGCCGCGCGAGCCGGAGACGCTCGGCGTCGTGAACCTCTCCGACCGGCGGTCGGGGCAGCCGTTCACGGCGGGGGATCAGAAGCTCATCGCGGCGATCGCGACGCAGATAGGCACGGCGATCCAGAACGCGCGGCTCGTTCGCGCGTCGATCGAGCAGCAGCGGTTGTCGCACGAGATGCAACTCGCGCACGACCTGCAGATGAAACTGCTCCCCGACAACGGGATCGTCGCGCCCGACGCCAACGTGGCGGCGCGCGTCATCCCGGCGGAGAGCGTCGGCGGCGACTTCTACAACCTGTTTCACCTCGGCAACTCGCGCACGGGAGTGATGATCGGCGACGTCTCGGGGCATGGCTACCAGGCGGCGCTGATCATGGCGCTCTCCATGAGTGCGTCGGCGATTCACTCGCAGGCCACGACGGATCCGGGCAGGATGCTCCAGGCGCTCGCCGGAACGCTGCGCGAAGAGCTCACGATGACGGAAATGTTCATCTCGACGTTCTACGCCGTGATCGATCCCGTCGCCGGTGAGCTGCACTACGCGAACACCGGGCATCCGCACGCGTTCATCTGGACCGCCGGGAAGGGCATCGAGCGCCTCCCGGCGAACGATCCGCCGCTCGGCATGGACGAGCGCGCGCCGGCGACCGTGAGCCGCCCCTGGAACCGCGAGAAGGATCTCCTCGTGCTGTTCACCGACGGCGTGAGCGACGCCCGCAACCGCGAGGGCGCGCGGCTCGGCGAAAATGCCGTGTTGCAGATCGTCCGGTCGTTCGCCGGCGCCGAGCCCTCGACGATCCTCGACCGGATCATCGAGTCGCTGGACGAACACCGCGACGGAGCCGCGCTCCGGGACGATCTCACGATCGTATTGGTCCGCAGCTGAGCGCACGACCAATATGCCGCGCGAATCACGTTCGGCGCGCGGACTGCCTCCGGTCCGCAAAAGCCTCGGGCAACATTTTCTCGACGATCGGCGCATCCTCGAGCGCATCGTCGACGCGCTCGATCCGAATGGAAGCGACACGGTCATCGAGATCGGACCGGGGCGGGGAAGTCTCACCGAGGCGCTCGTGCCGCGAGTCGGCCGGCTCGCGCTCGTCGAGTACGATCGTGCGCTCGCCGCGCGGCTGCGCGAGCGGTACGCCGGAACACCGTCGGTCTCGATCGTCGAAGCGGACGTGCTCGACGTGTCCTTGGCGTCGCTCGCGGAGGGACCGTTCAAGCTGATCGGCAACGTGCCCTACTACATCACGACGCCGATTCTTTTTCACGCCCTCGAAGCGCCGCGGCCGACGCGCATCGTGCTACTCGTGCAGCGCGAAGTGGCCGACCGGATCGTCGCGCCGCCGGGCTCCAAGACCTATGGCGCGCTGTCGGTGAACGTTCAGGCCGTGGCGACCGCGAGGATCGCCTTCCGCGTCGCGCCCGGCTCGTTCAATCCGCCGCCGAAGGTCGAGAGCGCGGTCGTCGTCATCGAGCCGCGGCCGGACCCTGTGGTGAACGCGTCGGACGAAGACTCGTTTCGGCGCTTCGTGCTGGACGCGTTTGGAATGCGTCGCAAGCAGATGCGGCGCGTCGTGCGCACGATTGCGTCGCTCGACGCGGAAACGGCCGACGACGCTCTGGCGCGCGCGTCGATCGAGCCGTCCGTGCGGCCGGAGACGCTGTCACCTGAGGATTTTGCCAAGCTTCGCCGGGAGCTGTTCAGTCGCGGTTCGTGAGCGCGAAGCTCAATCCTTCGAGCTCCATCGCCATGTTCACCGTCTTGATCGCCACGTCCGCCGGGGCTTGAAGCTGGGTCGGCGCGAAGTTGAGGATCGCCTTGACGCCGGCCCGCACCACGATGTCCACGACGCGCTGCGCTTCCTCGCCCGGCACGGTGACGACAACGATGTCCGGATGCTCGCGTTGCGCGTCGCGCTCGAGGTGCGCGATGTCGCGAATGGCGATTCCGTCGAGCTTGCGGCCGACCTTGTCGGGGTTGTTGTCGTACGCGGCGAGTATGGTGAAGCCGCGCTGGCGGAAGCCGCGGTACTGCGCGAGCGCCGCGCCGATCTTACCGGCGCCGACGATCACCACGCGCCACTCGCGGCCGAGGCCGAGGATCTCGCGCAACCTGCCGGCGAGCTCCGGCACCGAGTAGCCGAGTCCGCGCTTGCCGAAGGACCCGAAGAACGAGAGGTCCTTGCGCACTTGCGCCGAGGTCGTGCCGCCGCGTTTTGCGAGCTCTTCGCTCGATATAGTGGTCAGCCCGCGCTGCTCGAAGTCCTCGAGAAAGCGGAGGTACGCCGAGAGTCGCCGGACCGTAGAGTCTGCAATGCGTTTCACGGAACCTTGGCGCTGCTTGTGAATTCATTCACAAGTTAAATGAAGGCGTAGGACCACACCAGCGGCGCGGCTAGGTTTGGTCCCATGCCGCCCGTCCACGTGTCGTCGGAAATCGGACAACTGCGCGCGGTTCTCGTCCATTCGCCCGGACCCGAACTGCTCGCCGTAACTCCAAGCAATCGGGCCGATTATCTCTACGACGACATCATCGAGGCCGAGGCCGCCCAGCGCGAACACCGGCGCTTCATCACGGTCGTCGAGCGGTTCGCCAAGGTATACGAGGTGCGCTCGCTCCTCGCCGAAACCCTCGCCACTCCACAGTCGCGCGAGCTGCTCATTCGCGAGACGATGGACATCGTCCCGTCCGAGCCGCTCGCCCGCGACATCGGCGAGCTGGACGCGGTCGCTCTGGTGCAAATGCTCATCGAGGGGCGCGACGAGCCGCCTGGCCCCATCGCCCGAGCGCTCAACGAGCCGGGACACGTGCTCCCGCCGCTCCCCAACCTCTTCTTCACGCGCGACAGCTGTGTCGTCGTCGGTGACCACGTCCTGATCGGATCGATGCGGTACGCGATCCGCTGGACCGAAGCCATCATCATGAAGGCGCTCTTCATGCACCACCCCGAGCTGCGCAACGCCGGCATTCTGTACGACGGCGCCGCGGAGCGGCGGGTGAACTACACGATCGAGGGCGGCGACATCCACCCCCTTCGCCGCGACCTGGTCGTCATCGGATTCAGCGAACGATCGAGCCCGGCGGCGATCGACCAGCTCGCGTCCACGCTGTTCGACGAGACCGAGGTGCGCGACGTCATAGTCGTCGTCATGCCGAAGGAACACACAGCGATCCACCTCGACATGATCTTCACGCAGGTCGATCGAGAGCTGTGCGCGGTGTTCCCGCCGCATTTCGTCGGCCCCGAGCGGCTCCCCGTGCTGCACTGGCGAAAAGGGGAGAAGACGATCCACGAGCAGCCGAACATCTTTGCCGCGCTGTCCGACTGCGGGATGCCGCTCGAGCCGGTCTTCTGCGGGGGCGACCGACGCACGGTTCAGGAGCGCGAGCAGTGGGCGTCCGGATGTAACTTCATCGCGATGCGCCCGGGAGTCATTCTGTCATACCAGCGCAACGAGGCGACGCTTCACGAGCTGCACCGCATGGGATTTCGGCTGATCCCCGCGACGTCCTTTCTCTCCGGCGATGAACAGATCGCCGAGGGCGAGCGCGCGGTGATCACGTTCGAAGGGAACGAGCTTGTGCGGGGCGGCGGCGGACCGCGCTGCATGACGTGTCCCGTGTTGCGCGACGATCCATGGACTTGAGAACGGCGCTTGTCGGCTCGACCGCCGGACGGCTGGACGGCAACTGCCGGCTGTCGAGCCGTCGAGCTGTCGAGCTGTCGAGCCGTCAATGAGCCCCACCCTCGGCACCGCGGACACCGTGCTCACCGAGCGCGCGGCGAGTTACCTGGCCGCAGGGCCGGCGGACTCGCAGACGCTCATCTCGCACGTGTGCCAGCTCCCCGGCGCACCGCCGATGATCGCGGAGCACATGGCGGCGGCGCTCTTCGCCGGCCACCAACGATTTCGGCGAACGCCGGACGGACGGTGGACGCTGCGCGAGGCACCGGTGGACGCCGCGACGTGGCCGTCGCCCGCGAAGCGCCGCGGCGCGCGCGTGACGGCACGCGGGTCGGAGCTCGACGACGCATCGTTCATCGTGGTGGACGTCGAGGCGACGGGCTCGCGCGCGTATCACGGCGACCGCGTCACCGAGATCGCGGCCGTCCACGTGCAGCACGGCGTCGTGAAACCCGTCTTCGAGACGCTGGTGAATCCGGAGCGGCCGATCCCGCCGATGGTCATGGCGCTCACGAACATCACCGCGGAAATGGTGCGCCACGCGCCGAAGTTCGCTGAAGTCTGCGACCAGCTTCTCGGAGCGCTGGAGGGGCACGTGTTCGTCGCGCACAACGCGAACTTCGATTGGCGCTTCTTGTCGGCGGAGGTGGAGCGCGCGACTGGACGTCCGCTGATCGGCCGACGTTTGTGCACGGTGCGCCTCGCGAGGCGGCTGGTGCCGCAGTTGCAGCGCCGCAACCTCGACGCGATCGCGCACCACTATGGGATCGTGAATCATGCGCGGCATCGGGCTGGCGGCGACGCGCTCGCGACGGCGCGGGCGTTCACGCGAATGCTCGACGCCGCGCGCGATCGCGGGATCGGTACGCTCGACGAGCTGGATCGCCTGGCGCGCACTCCGTCGAATCGGCGACGTCGCCGGCCCTCGGCCATGCCTCACCCTGTTTCGAAAGACACGACAGCATGAGTACCGAAGCGAATCCGGTCTTCGTTCGCCGGCAGGGGTCCGCCCCCGCGCTGGATCATTTGGTGGGCTCCGTTCAGACGCGGCAACTGGGAGGCCTGCGCGTTCACGCGATTCAGGCCGGCGGCCAGAAGCTCGACGGCGGCGCGATGTTCGGCGTCGTCCCCAAGCCGCTCTGGGAGCGGAGGGTGCCCGCCGACGAGCGGAATCGAATTCAGCTCGGCATGCGCTGCCTGCTGATCGAACATCCCATCGGACTGGTGCTGATCGACACGGGCGTCGGGAACAAGGAGAACGAGAAGTTCTGCGACATCTACGGCATCGAGAACACGGGGCGGGTTGGCCCGACGTGGCTCGAGGACGGGTTGGCCTCGCTCGAGGTGCGCCCGGAGGACGTCGCGATGGTGATCAGCAGCCATCTGCACTTCGACCACGCCGGCGGCAACACCACCCGTGGCGCGGACGGCGTGATTCGTCCGACTTTTCCGAACGCGCGGTACGTGATGCAGCGTGGGGAGCTAGAGTACGCGAGGCACACCAACGAGCGTACCGCGGCGAGCTATTTCCCCCACAACTTCGAACCGGTGGCGGCAAGCGGGCAGCTCGAGCTCATCGATGGCGACCGCGAGATAGTATCGGGAATTCACGCCGTATTGACTCCCGGCCACACGCCGTACCACCAGGGTCTGCTGATCGAATCGAACGGCGAGCTTGCGTTTTATATCGCCGACCTGGCGCCGACCACCGCGCACCTGCCGTTGGCGTGGATCATGGGATACGACGTCGAGCCCCTCGTAACCCTCGAGACCAAGCGACGGATTTTGAAGCGGGCGGTCGACGAGAAGTGGTTGGTCGTCTTCGAGCACGATCCACAGACGGCCTGGAGCCGGCTGGCTCACGACGGCAAGACGTACGGGCTTGCCTCTGCTTGACGTAAACGGCCTTCCGGCCTAACTTTAGCGCACAATCAGAAAGCGGACCGTTTATTCGGTCCCACCCTCTGGCCCTCGCCGTCGGCGAGGCGTGCTGCAGGAGTCCAAGAGATCGGCCGGCGGCCCAGCGGGGATGCCGGCCGTCGCGCGGACTCTTTTGGGTCCGCGTTTTTTGTTTCTCTCAACGAGGTAATGCTTATTCAGGACACCACAAAGCGCGTACGAGTCAATCGGCAGATTCGTATCAGTCCGGTTCGCGTCATTGGAGCAGACGGGTCGCAGTTAGGGATTCTCGAAGTCGACGCCGCACTCCGCATGGCCGAGGATTTGGGTCTGGATCTGGTGGAAGTCGCCGCGACCGCCCGGCCGCCCGTCGTTCGCATCATGGACTACGGGAAGTACAAGTTCGAAATGGCCAAGCAGGCGCGGATGGCGAAGAAGAAGCAGCACGTGATCGAGCTCAAGGAAGTGAAATACCGACCGGGCATCGACGATCACGACTTCGACACCAAGACGCGGCACGCGCGCCGGTTCCTCGAAGAGAAGAACAAGGTGAAGGTGACGATGATGTTCCGCGGGCGGCAGGTCGCCCATCCCGAGCTCGGCCAGGCCGTGCTCGAGCGGGTGGCGACGGCGCTCAACGACATCGGCAAGATCGAGAGCGCGGGACGTCTGGAAGGGAAGTCGATGACGATGATTCTCGCGCCAAAATGAAAATTCAGAGGGACTGACGATGCCCAAAATGAAAACCCACAAGGGCGCGAAGAAGCGCTTCAAGGTGACCGGTACCGGCAAGGTCCGCCGCTACAAGGCGTTCAAGAGCCACATCCTCACCAAGAAGACCGCTAAGCGAAAGCGCCGCCTGCGACAGGCCGGTCTGGTGTCCACGCACGGTGAAGAGAAGCGACTGAAGCGCCTGCTGCAGGCATAAGGACAGGAGAACAGCAATGCCTCGTGCCGTATCGAACGTTCCGCGCCTGAAGCGGAAGAAACAAATCATGAAGGCCGCGCGCGGCGCTTTCGGCGCGCGCAGCAAACTCTGGCGTCCGGCGAAGGACAACGTCGAACGCGGTTGGAAGTACGCGTACCGTGACCGCAAGAACAAGAAACGCGACTTCCGCAAGCTGTGGATCATCCGCATCAACGCCGCGGCGCACCAGAACGACATGAACTACAACACGCTCATGAACGGGCTGAAGCAGGCCGGCATCGAAGTGAACCGAAAGATTCTCGCCGACCTCGCCGTGCACGATCCCGCGGCGTTTACCGCGCTCGCCGACAAGGCGCGCTCCGCGTTGAACGCAGCGTAAGTTTTCTTCGCTCTTCAATCGACGGCGGCAGCGCGACCTCGGTCGTCCTGCCGCCGTCGTTGCATTTACCGGTGGACCGGCGGACCGGTCGACCGGTCCACCACAAGCAGTGAGTACCCCTCACCGAATGGATCTCCACGAGTATCTGGCCGAGGCAGAGCGCGTCGAGCGCGAAGGAGTCGCCGTACTATCCGAGGCCACCGACGCCGATGGCCTCGAGACGGCGCGCATCGCCGTGCTCGGCGACCGCCACGGTCAAGTCAAGGCGCTGCAGGAGGCTCTCAAGGCGATCGACAAGGCCGGCAAGCCGACCGCCGGCAAGCGTTTCAACGAGGTTCGCACACGCCTCGAGTCGTTGCACGCCGAGCGCAAGACGTCGCTCGACCGAGCGCTCGACGGCGCGCGTCCGGATGATCTCACGCTGCCGGCTCGCCGCCAATGGCGCGGCGCCAAGCATCCGGTCACCCTCGTCAACGAGGAGATCGAAGCGATCTTCCGCGAGCTCGGATTCACCGTCGCCGTGGGTCCCGAGGCCGAGACGGAGTGGTACAACTTCGGCGCGCTGAATTTCCCGGCGAATCATCCCGCGCTCGACGCTCACGACACGCTCTATCTCGAAGGGCAGGGGCTTCTGCGCACGCACACATCGCCGGTGCAGATCCGCACACTGCAATCGTATCCGCCGCCGATCCGCGTGTTGATCCCCGGCACGGTGTATCGACGCGACTTCTTCGACGCGTCGCACGCGCCCGCCTTCCCGCAGATGGAGGGCCTGTGCGTGGACGAGGGGATCAGCTTCGTCGACCTGAAGTCGACGCTGAATCGGTTCGCCGAGCGATTCTTCGGCGCGTCGCGTACGCGGTTCCGTCCGTCGTACTTCCCGTTCACCGAGCCCTCCGCCGAAATGGACGTGCAATGCGGCGTCTGCGGCGGCGTCGGCTGCCCGGTGTGCAAGGGCACCGGCTGGATCGAGATCCTCGGTTCGGGAATGGTGCATCCGGCGGTGCTCGAGGCCTCCGGCGTCGACAGCGAGCGGTACACGGGATGGGCGTTCGGCATGGGGCCGGCTCGTATCGCGATCAGTCGTTACGCCATTCCCGATATCCGTCTGCTCTACGATTCCGACGTGCGCTTTCTGGAGCGGATCGCCGAATGAACGTCTCGTACGAGTGGCTCAAGGCGTTCGTCCCGTTCGAGCAGTCGCCGCTGGAACTGCGCGAGCTGATCACGGCCCACGTCGCGACGGTCGACGAGCTGGTCGCGTTGCGACAGGAGCTCGCGGCGTTCGTCGTCGCGCGCGTCGTCGAAGAAGCGCCGCACCCCGACTCTGATCACCTGCACATGACCCGCGTCGACATGGGCACGGGCACGCTGCTCGACGTCGTGTGCGGGGCGCCGAACGTGCGCGCGGGCAAACTCTATCCGTTCGCCCCCACTGGCACGGTGATGCCGGGCGGGCTCGTGATTCAAAAGCGCAAGATTCGCGGCGCGATCTCCGACGGCATGCTCTGCTCGGCGCGCGAGCTGGGGTTGGGTGAGGAGCAGGACGGGATTCTCGAGTTGGAAATCGACGTTCCACCGGGAACACCGCTCCTCAGCGCGCTCCCGCTGGGCGACACCCAGCTCGTGATCGACGTCGGGGCGAACCGGCCGGATCTCCTGTCGCATCTGGGGATCGCTCGCGAGATCGCCGCGTTGACGCGCCAACCGCTCGCGCTGCCGGTCATCCCGCACGCCGGCGGCTCGATTCCGGGACCGTCGACGGGACAGGACTCGGCGAGCGCCGACGACTTGGCCGTGCGCGTCGCTGAGCCAGGGCTCGTGCGGCGGTTCATGGGCGTTGTGATCCGCGGTGTGAAGATCGGTCCGAGCCCGGCCTGGTTGGTCAAGCGGCTCGAATCGGTCGGGGCTCGCTCGATCAACAACGTCGTCGACGCGAGCAACTATGTCCTCCACGAGCTCGGCCAGCCGACGCACGCTTTCGATCTCTCCAAGCTCGGTGGATCCTCGCTGATCGTGC
This sequence comes from uncultured Gemmatimonadaceae bacterium, assembly GCA_963757185.1. Taxonomy (GTDB): domain Bacteria; phylum Gemmatimonadota; class Gemmatimonadetes; order Gemmatimonadales; family Gemmatimonadaceae; genus JAQBQB01. Next base: position 22,843 of record CAVWQI010000005.1, on the reverse strand, counting down.
GGCGGGCAAGGCCGGGCGAGCGCATCACGACGCTCGATGGCGTCGAGCGCGCGCTGCGCGACGAGATGATCGTCATCGCCGACGGCGAGCGTCCCCAGGCGATCGCCGGCGTCATGGGCGGGCGCGACAGCGAGGTGACCGACGCGACGACGGACATTTTCCTCGAGGTCGCGAACTTCGACCCGGGACGCATTCGCACGGCCCGCCGTGCGCTCGGCCTCTCGACCGACGCGAGCTACCGCTTCGAGCGAGGCGTGGACGTCGAGGTCGCGCCGAAGGCACTCGAACGCGTGGCGCGGATCATCATGCTGCTCGCCGGAGGAAGCGTCGCCGGCGCGCCAGTGGATCTTTCCGGACCTTCGCCGAAGCCGGCGCGAATCGAGAGCATCGCGGTCCGTCCGCTGCGAGTCTCCGCTCTTTTGGGGACTGAGATCAGTGGAGGAGAAGTCGAGGTACTTCTCCGAAGCATCGGATTCGACGTTCAACTCGCCGACGATCATCTGCGCGTAACGCCGCCGTCCTGGCGGCGGGACGTGTCGCTCGAGGTCGATCTAATCGAGGAGGTCGCCCGCCTGCGCGGATACGACAGCTTCCCGTTGGAGATGCGCCCGTTCCGTCCGGGCGCCGTCCCCGACGATCCGGCATGGCTGACCGCGAAGCGCGTACGCGAGACGCTGGTCGGCGCGGGAATGCTCGAGCTGCGGCCGATGCCGTTCGTCGCCGGCGGCTCCGGATTCGCGCGCGTCATGAACCCTCTCGCCGAAAACGAGGCGTACCTCCGTCGCGACGTGCTCGACACGCTCGCTCGGCGGGCCGAGTACAACCTCGCGCGCATGCAGGGAAACCTGCGGCTGTTCGAGATCGGCTCGGCTTTCGAGCCGCGGGGAGGACGGCTGCCGGTCGAGGAGCTCCGCATCGGCGCCCTCGTGATGGGGCGACGCCAGCCGCCGCACTTCACGGACCCTAAATCTCCAGAGTTCGCGGCGTGGGCGGTGTACGATGCGTGGGACGTCAAAGCCCTGTCGGTCACGATCGCGCACGCGGCGTATCCCGGTGCCGAAGTCGAGGTCGTCGCGAAGGACGAGAAGGATCTGTGGGAGAGTCTCACCGCGGCGCGCGGGGTGCACGACGACGCGCTTTGGGTCGTCACCGTCAACGGTGTTGCTGTGGGACAGGCTCGGCGCCTCACGCTCGACGCCCCGGTGTGGGCGTCGCCCGCGTTCGGCGTCGAGATCTCGCTGGGCGTCATGGCGTCGGACGACATCGCGCCGGCGGGGAAGTCCGCGTATCGTGTCGCCGAACGGCGGAGCGAGGTTGGTCAGCGCTTCATTCCGCTACCGTCGACGCCGGCGTCCGAGTTTGATCTCGCCCTTTCGGTCCCCGACGGCGTCCGCGCGGCCGACGTCGAAGCGGTCATGCGGCGCGTGTCCGGAAAGCTCCTCGAAAGCGTGGAATTGTTCGACCGCTATGTTGGCGCTGGAGTTGAACCTGGGTATCGAAGCCTCGCGTGGAGGTTGACGTTCCGGCATTCGGAGCGCACTCTACGTGATCGCGAGTTGGACGCACGACGCTCCGATATTCTCCGCGCACTGGCCGAGCTCAATGTCAGACAACGAGCCACCTGAATCGCACGCAGTCGCCGAGTTGGATCAGTTGGTTCGGCATCTCGCCGACGAGTTGGCGGCGTTTCGCCGCCGGGCGTTGACGGCCGAATCGAAGCTCAAAGAAGTTGAGAGCCATGACGGGGGCGCGGTCGCCCTCGACCTGTCCAGTCGGGTCGCGACGCTCGAGCGGGAGAACGAGCGGTTGCAGAACCGTTTGGACGAGGCGGCCGTACGCGCCAAACAAATGCTGGAGCGAGTGCGGTTTCTCCGGCAGCAAGCTCGCGGAGGTGAGCGGTGACTGGAAAGAAGACCACCACGCGCGTCACGATCCTGAACGAGGAGTACGCGATTCGGACGGACACGTCGCCCGAACACGCGCACGAGGTAGCGAACTACCTCGACGCACTGATTCGCCGGGTTCTCGCGAGCGGCGCCGTGGTCGAATCGAACCGCGCCGTGGTGTTGGCGGCCCTTCAAGTGACTGGTGAGCTGTTCGACGCGCGCGCTTCGCTCGAGGCGACGAACGCGTCTATCGCCGACTTGAGCGATTTCGTACGGCCGCTCCTGCCTCCCTCGAAGCGTGCCAGCTAGCGTCGCATGTCACGCCGAGCGCGGCTTCATTGCGCTTTGCGGAAACTGCTAATAGCTTAGCGCGCATAGCCGAGCTGGCCCGTAGGTCCAAGCGCCCCCGGTATTTAGCGAAACCCACGTGATGCCCTTCGTCGGCGTCGCGACGGATTCGCTGCTTCATACCGAGTGTGCGCTGGCGGGACAGCCGAGGTTCTCCTGGGTCCGCGGCCCACCCCGCGGTGGAGCATAGATTCCATATGAACGTGTACGCTATCCTTGCCGCGCTTGGCACGCTTGTGATTGCCGGGCCGGCACTTTTCGTTTTAGGCCGATCGAGAGGGCAAGGCGGCGAGCGCCAACGCCAGGCCGACGCCAAGGCCACCGCCGAGGAGACCGCAAAGCGGATCGTCGGCGAAGCCGAGAGAGACGCGGACAACCTCCGCAAGACTGCTGTCGTCACCGGGAAGGAAGAGGTGATCCGCCTCCGCGAGAACTTCGAACAGGAGGTTCGCGGCCGGCGCGAGGAAGTCGAGCGCGAAGAGCGCCGCGTCTCCGAGCGCGACACCGTGCTCGACCGGAAGTTCGAGGTGCTCGACCAGCGCGACAAAGAGCTCGGCAAGCGTGCGAGCGAGTTCGGACGCCGCGAAAAGACGGTTGCTGAACGCGAGCAGGAACTGGAGAAGCTCGTCGGCGACGAGCGCCGCCGGCTCGAACAGATGGCCGGCATGTCAGCCCAGGACGCGAAGAACGAGCTTCTGCGGCGGATGGAAGAGGAGGCCCAGGCCGACGCCGCCAACCGGATTCGCGAGATCCGCGAAACCGCCAAGCGGAACGCGGAGCGCGAGGCGAAGAAAATCGTCGCGCTGGCGATCCAGCGCATTGCCGCCGATCACACCGCCGAGACCACCGTCTCCGCCGTATCGCTGCCGAACGACGAGATGAAGGGGCGCATCATCGGGCGCGAGGGCGAAACATCCGCGCGTTCGAGCTGGCGACGGGCGTGGACGTGATCATCGACGACACACCAGACACGGTCGTCGTCTCGTGCTTCGATCCCGTCCGCCGCGAGATCGCGCGGTTGGCGCTCGAGAAGCTCGTGTCCGACGGCCGAATCCATCCGGGTCGGATCGAGGAAGTCGTCAACAAGTCGCGCAAGGAAGTCGACACGCAGATCACCGAGACCGGTGAACAGGCGGCGTACGACGCAGGTGTCCATGGGCTTCATCCCGAGCTGATCAAGCTCGTCGGACGTATGCGCTGGCGAACGAGTTACGGGCAGAACATCCTGCAGCACTCGAAGGAGGTCGCCTGGCTCGCCGCCATCATGGCGACCGAACTCGGCCTCGACGTGGCCATGGCCCGCCGCGGCGCGCTGCTGCACGACGTCGGGAAGGTTCTGACGCACGAGCACGAGGGAACTCACGTTCAGCTTGGCGTGGAGGTCGCGACCAAATACGGCGAGCATCCGCTCGTCGTGAACTGCATCGCGGCCCACCACGACGACGTCCCGCACGAGAGCGAGATCTCGGTGTTGGTGCAGGCGGCCGACGCAATCTCCGGATCGCGGCCGGGCGCCCGGCGTGAGGCGTTCGAGACCTACGTGAAGCGGCTCGAGGGGCTCGAGAAAATCGCATCGAGCTACAAAGGCGTCGAAAAGGTGTTCGCCATTCAGGCGGGGCGCGAAGTGCGCGTGATCGTGCTGCCCGACCACGTCGACGACGCGCGAATGACGACGATGTCGGAGGAGATCGCGCGCCGCATCGAGGCCGAGCTCCAGTACCCGGGACAGATCAAGGTCGTGTTGATCCGCGAGACGAGGGCCGTGGACTTTGCGCGCTGAGCCGATGACCGCTCCCGCGGTCGACAACAAGGTGATCGACGGGACGGCGCTCGCCGCGCGCATGCAGGGCGAAGTCGCGCGGCGGGTCGCGGTCCTCGGCGCCAAGGGCGTGACGCCCGGACTCACGGTCGTGCTGGTCGGTGACGATCCCGCCAGCGCCGTGTACGTCGGCGCCAAGGAACGCACCTGCATCGAGCTCGGAATGCAGGGCGGGACGATCCGTCTCCCGGCGACGACCAACCAGGTGGAGCTCCTGTCGATCGTGGACCGCCTGAACGCTGATCCGTCCGTGCACGGCATCCTCGTCCAGATGCCGTTGCCGAAAGGAATCGATCCCGACGCGATCGTCCGGCGAATTCGCCCCGACAAGGACGTGGACGGATTCCACCCTGTGAACGTCGGCAAGCTCTGGATCGGCGAGCGCGACGGTTTCGCGCCCTGCACACCGTCGGGGGTGCTGTACATGTTGCAGACGTACGGCGTGACGACGGCCGGCGCCGATTGCGTAATCGTTGGTCGCAGCAACATCGTTGGAAAGCCGATGGCGGCTCTCATGGTGCAGCCCGGCGTCGATTCGACCGTGACGATGTGTCACAGCAAGAGCCGCGACCTCGCTGAGCACACGCGCCGGGCGGACATTCTCATCGTCGCCGCCGGGCGCGCCGAGATGGTGACGGGCGAGATGGTGAAACCGGGGGCCGTGGTGATCGACGTCGGCATGAACCGAATTCCGGACGCGACCAAGAAGTCGGGCACTCGACTGGTCGGCGACGTAGCGTTCGAGGCCGCGCGCGAGGTGGCGTCGCTCATTACGCCGGTTCCGGGTGGAGTGGGGAAGATGACGATTGCGATGCTGATGGCGAACACCGTGAAGGCCGCGGAGCAATTGGGAGCGGCGGGATGACTCCGCGGCGGTCCGCGCGCGACAGTGGTGATTCCGGCGACCTCGATCTTTTTCCCCAGCCCGAGCCGGTGGACCATCCACCGCCTCCGCGCGCCGCGTCGGCACAGCCCGTCGCCGCAGCTCCGCTCCCCGCACCGGGCCGCTACCCGGGCGAGACCGCGCAAAGCGCGATCAGTATTGGTACGCTGACCGAAACCGCGCGCGAGTTGCTCGAGGGGGCGTTCATACCGCTGTGGATTCGCGGTGAAGTCGGCGACTTCAAGGCGCACCGCAACGGACACTGGTATTTCACCCTCCGCGACCGCACGGCGCAGGTCCGCGCCGTCGTCTGGAATCGCGACCAGCGGCGGATCGCCGCGCCGCCGGACGACGGCATGCAGGTCGTCGCGTTCGGACGGCCGACCGTATATCCGGCTCGCGGTGAGCTTCAGTTCACCGTCGTGCGACTCGACGCCGAGGGAGACGGGCTGCGTCGCAAGGCTCTCGAGAAGACGCGGCAGCGACTCGAGGCCGACGGGCTCCTCGCGCCGGAACGCAAACGCGCGCTCCCGCGATTTCCGCGGGTGATCGCCGTGATCACGAGCCCCGACGGCGCGGCGCTGCACGACATCGTCGCCGTCGTGCGCCGCCGTCGCGCGGCGGTGCGTCTCGTCGTCGTTCCCGCAGCCGTGCAAGGAGACTCGGCGCGGTCCGAGTTGTGCGCCGCACTTCGACGCGTATCGAAGTGGGGGCGCGCAGACGTAGTGATCGTCTCCCGCGGCGGCGGCGCGAAGGAAGATCTGTCGGTCTTCAACGACGAGAAGGTCGCCCGCGCAGTGGCAGCGTGTGAGGTGCCGACGATCTCCGCGGTCGGACACGAGATCGACGTGTGCATGTGCGACCTCGTCGCGGACATGCGCGCGCCGACGCCGTCGGCCGCCGCCGAAGCCGCGACCCGATCGCGCGCGGAGCTCGAGGCCGAGCTGCGCCGCATCGCGGCACGGCTGACCGGCGGAGCACGCGCCGCAGTTCGCGCACGCAAGGATCGCCTGCGTCACGCCGCCCGCGACCTCGCCGAGGTCGGATCGAACGTCGTCGCCGGCGAGAAGAGCGCCATTCAGTCGATCGCCGGGCGGCTTCACGCCCTGAGTCCGCTGGCCACGCTCGCGCGCGGCTACGCCGTGCCGCGAGACCTGGAGGGGGCAACGCTCACGTCGGCCAAATCGTTCATCGAGGGTATGCCCTTCGAACTCGTGGTGCGCGACGGTACGGTTCCGGCGCTCGTCCGCGGCGCGCCGGACACGAAGCGACGATGAGATTCGAGCAGCGCTTGGCGCGGCTCGAGGCGATCGTCGCACAACTCGAGCGCGAGGACGTGGACCTGGCGCAATCGCTCGCGCTCTTCGAGGAAGGCGTAGAGCATCTGCGCGCCGCGTCCGGCGACCTCGCCAACGCCGAGGCCACGGTGCACCGACTCGTGGAGCGCACCGATGGCACCTTCGATGTCGTCGATCGGCGTGAGTGAGCGGCCGCCGGCCTCGATCGACTGGACCGTCCAGCGTTCGGCGATCGACCGTGAGCTGTCCGCGCTTTGCGATCGGCACGCGAGCGATCTGGGACCGCGACTCTCCGAAGCGGTCCGGTACGCATTGCTCGGCGGCGGCAAACGTCTTCGAGGTCTGCTGCTGCTCGCCGCGTATCGTGCCGGCGGCGGCAGACGCGACGCGGGCGCCCTCGCCGCCAGCGTCGAGGTGGTTCACGCCTACTCGCTCATCCACGACGACCTGCCGTGCATGGACGACGACGACATTCGCCGCGGCCGGCCGACGGTGCACCGCGCATTCGGCGTGCGGACGGCGACAGTCGCCGGAGTGGCCATGGTGCCCGTCGCCGCCTTGTCGGCCTTCCGCGCCGCTCGCGCCCTCGGACTCGACGACATGAGCTCCGCGAGCGTGACCCGAGAGCTGATGCGCGCATCGGGAGCGGGCGGGATGATCGGGGGCCAGCTGCTGGATCTCGACGCCGAGGGGAGCGACCCGACGGTGGCCGACCTCGAGCGAATCCATCGCGCGAAGACGGGCGCCCTGATTCGCGCGTCGGTGGTGATCGGCGGGATGGCGGCGCAGGCGTCGCCGGCAAAGCTGGCGGCGCTCGGAGAGTACGGCGAGTCGATCGGCCTCGCCTTCCAAATCGCCGACGACGTGCTCGACGTGACCGCCACGACCGATCGCCTCGGCAAGACGGCGGGGCGCGACGTGGAGCTGGTGAAGGGCACCTACCCTCGCGCGCTCGGCGTCGCGGGCGCCGAGCGCCGGGCGGGAGAGCTTGTCGAGCAGGCGTGCAGCGTGTTGCGGCAGGAGGGTTTACTCAACGAGGAGCTCCGCGCATTGGCGCACTTCGCGGTCGAGCGCGCTTCTTAGCTGGTCGCTAACTTTGAGAGCGACAATGCTCACTCACCCATGAGCGTCCTCGACCGCGTCACGACGCCCGCGGACATCCGCGGGATGAGCCGCGACGAGCTTCGCCATCTGGCCGACGACGTTCGCGCGCGGCTGATCGACGTCTGCTCGCGCACCGGAGGCCACATCGGCGCCGGGCTCGGAGTCGTCGAGCTGACCATCGCCCTCCACTACGCGTTCGACACGCCGCGCGATCAGGTCGTGTGGGACGTTGGCCATCAAGGCTATCCGCACAAGCTGCTGACGGGCCGCAACGCTCGAATGGAGACCCTTCGCCAGGAAGACGGCGTCTCCGGGTTTCTCAAGCGGAGCGAGAGCGAGTACGACGCGTTCGGCGCCGGACACGCGGCGACGTCCATTTCGGCCGCGCTCGGGATGGCCGTCGGCCGCGACGTAAAGGGCGAAGATTTCAAGGTCGCCGCGGTCGTCGGCGACGGCGCGCTGACGTCCGGACTCGCGTACGAAGGGCTCAACAACGCCGGCCATTCTGGTCGCGACATCGTCGTCGTCCTGAACGACAACGAGATGTCCATCGCACCGAACGTCGGCGCGATGTCCAAGTATCTGAATTCGGTTCAGCGCAACTCGCTCTACAACCGGGTCCGTTCGGCGATCGGCGACCTGGTGGACCACGCGCCCGGACCGCTGTCGTCGGTGGGCACGCTCGTGCGGAAATGGGAGGAGAGCGTCAAGACGTTCCTCACGCCTGGCGTGCTGTTCGAGGAGCTCGGCTTCCGCTACTTCGGCCCGATCGACGGCCACGACATCGGTTCGATGATCGACACGCTCACAGCGGTGCGCGCGATGAAGGGGCCACGGCTCATCCACGTCATCACGCAGAAGGGAAAGGGGTTTCCCGCCGGCGAGCGAAGCGTCGAGAAATGGCACGCGTTGCCGCCGGGTCACGATCCGGCGACCGGTGCGCAGCGAAAACAATCGACGTCGAACCCGGGGTACACGAAGTTGTTCGGGGCCGGACTCGTCGAGTTGGCCAATCACGAGAAGAACGTCGTCGCGATCACGGCCGCGATGCCCAGCGGCACCGGCACCGACGCGTTCGCGAAGGCACACCCCGACCGGTTCTTCGACGTCGGCATCGCCGAGGGACACGCGGTGACTTTCGCCGCGGGTCTGGCGACGCGGGGCGTGCGCCCGGTTGTCGCGATCTATTCGACGTTCCTCCAGCGCGCCTACGACAGCATCGTGCACGACGTGGCGATCCAGTCGTTGCCGGTAATTTTCTGTCTCGACCGAGCGGGACTCGTCGGCGAAGACGGCGAGACGCACATGGGGTTGTACGACATCGCCTATCTCCTGGCCGTTCCAGGAATGACCGTCACCGCGCCCAGCGACGCGACGGAAATGCTGCGCCTACTGGGAACCGCGGTACTTCACAGCGCTGGCCCCTTCTCGATTCGCTATCCGCGCGACGCGGCGCCGGACGTCCCCGCGCCGACCGCGGTGCTCGATCCGGTTCCCAACGGAACGTGGGACGTGCCGCGCCGCGGGACCGACTTCGCCATCTTCGCCGTCGGGACGATGGTGCGACCGTCGCTCACCGCCGCCGAGTCGCTCGCTGCCGAAGGCATCAACGTGAGCGTCGTGAACTGCCGCTTCCTCAAACCGTACGATGAAGTGACCCTCGCCGCGATCCTGGCCGACCATCGGCAAGTCCTAGTCGTTGAAGAGGGGACGGTCGTGAACGGATTCGGCGCGTTCATGTCGTCGGTGATCGCGCGCCACGACTCCGCCGTTCGCGTATCGGTGCACGGCGTTCCCGATCGCGTAATTCAGGCGGCGCCGCGCGCGCGTCAGTTGGCCGAATGCGGCCTCGACGCCGCTGGAATCGCCGAGCGGGTTCGCGCGTTGCACGAGAGCGAGGCGATCGCCGGGTGATCCGCCTCGGCGTCGTCGGGCACCGCGGATACACGGATCTCCCTGCCGTCCTGCAGACGCTTCACGAGCTGTCGCCGGCGCTGGGGCTCGAGTTGGCGTACGAGGATGAACTGCACGAGGTCGCCGGTGGAAAGCGAATCGAAGACCCGTCGCGTCTCGACGCGCTGTTGACCCTCGGCGGCGACGGAACGCTGTTGCGCGGAGCGCGCGTGATCGCGCCGCATCCCGTGCCGATCCTCGGCGTCAACCTCGGACGCCTCGGCTTCCTCACCTGCTGCAACGCCGACCAACTCTCGAACGCGCTGATGCGCTTCGCGCGGCACGACTACGTCGCGGAGGCGCGCATGGCGCTGCGGGCCAAGGTGCTCGACGTGCGCGGCATCGAGCGCGAGCGGTGGATCGCCCTCAACGACGTCGTGTTGCACAAAGGGGGATTCGCGCGCGTCGTCGCCATCCGCGTGTCGGCGAACGGTGAAGCCGTCGCGAGTTATGCGGCCGACGGCGTCGTCCTCTCTACGCCGACCGGATCCACGGCGTACAGCCTGTCGGCAGGCGGACCCGTCGTCTATCCGACGCTCGAGACCATCGTCGTGACGCCCGTGTCCGCGCACACTCTCGCCATTCGCACGGTGATTCTCCCGGCGAGCGCCGAGGTGACGTTGACGGCAGACGACGGCCCCGCCGAGCTGCTGGTGACGGTGGACGGCCAGGTCGGCACTACGTTTTCCGGCGGTGAGACGCTCAGCGTTCGGCGCGCCGAGGGTGACGTGTTGATCATCCGGTTCCCCGGCACGACGTTCTTCTCGACGCTCAGGCAGAAGTTGGGATGGGGAGGACTCGCCGAGCGAGACGCGGAACGCTAGGAGCCGGTGCCGGATGCTGAGCGAGCTGCGAATTCGGAATTTCGCGATCATAGAATCGCTCGCGTTGCCGCTCGCACCCGGATTCAACGCTCTCACCGGGGAGACGGGAGCGGGGAAGTCGATCATCGTCGGCGCGCTCGGGCTCCTGCTCGGAGAGCGCGCCAACGCCGACGTGATTCGGAGCGGCGCGGACCGAGCCACGGTCGAAGGGACGTTCGACGTCGCCGACCGGCCGGAGATTCGCGCCCTGCTCGACCAGCACGGAATCGAGGCCGAGGATTCCGTCGTGGTGCTCAAACGTGAAGTCACCGCGGGACGCGCGCGGGCCTGGATCAACGGGACACCCGTGACCGCGAGTATCCTGGCCGAGATCGGACGTGCGCTGGTGAACATCCACGGACAACACGAAGCGCAAACTCTGCTCGACGCCGCACCGCAGCGGCGCATCCTCGATGCGTTCGCCGGCGCGGATGCCGATGCCGCGAGCGTTGCCCAGGCGCACACCGAACTCGCCGCGACGATCCGCGAGATCGCCAACCTGTCCAAGCGTCGAGCCGAAGCGGAGCGCCGCGCCGACTACCTCCGCCACGTCGTGAGCGAGATCGGCGACGCCAAGCTGGTCGACGGCGAAGACGCACGGCTCGAGGACGAGGCGCGACGCCTCGAAAACGCGGACGAATTGCGCGCGCTGGCCGGAGGACTCGCCTCGACGCTCGACGGCGACGAGGACGCGGTGCTCCACCGGCTGGGCGCGATCGCGAAGCAGTTGGCGTCGATCCAGCGGATCGATCCGACGTTGTCGCGGCTGCAAGACACGTTCGACTCGGCCTACTTCGCGATCGAAGCTTTGGCCCGTGAGCTGACCGAGTACGAAGCGACCGTCGAGCTCGATCCCTCGCGTCTCGAGGAGGTCAGGCGGCGTCGGGACCTGTTGTTTCGCTTGACGAAGAAATACGGCGGCTCGATCCCCGAGGTCATTCGAGCGGGCGCCGAGGCACGCGCCGAGCTCGATCTGGTCGACTCGGCCGACATCGATCTGAAAGAGCTGGAGTCACGCGAGCGGGCCGCGCGCGCGGCGTTAGTCTCGAGTGCGCGCGCTCTCACCGCGAAGCGCCAAGCGGGTGCGAAACAGCTTGCTCGTGCCGTGGACAAGGTCTTGCCGGAGCTCGGCATGCCCGACGGGCATCTCACGGTCTCGCTGAACCTGTTGCCGCAGATCGGCGAACACGGAGCCGAGGACGTCGAGTTTCGCGTGGCGTTGAACGTGGGCCACGAACCGCGCGCGCTCAGCCGTGTCGCGTCGGGCGGCGAGCTGTCGCGCGTGATGTTGGCGCTCAAGACCATTCTCGCCCGGCTCGACCGGGTTCCGACCCTGGTGTTCGACGAGGTGGACGCGGGCATCGGCGGTCGCGTGGGGCTGCAAGTCGGCGACACACTGCGCCGCGTGGCGAGAGATCATCAGGTGTTCGCGATCACGCATCTGCCGCAGATCGCCGCCCGCGCGCATCACCACATCGTCGTCAGCAAAGGCGCGCGGAGTGGAGTAACGACAGCGGACGTGAGCATCGTCGCGGACGACGAGCGGGTGAGGGAAGTAGCGCGGATGCTCGGCGGCGATGCGGAAAGCGCGACGAGTCGGGCGCACGCGAAAGAACTGCTAGTCGCGGGAAAAGCGTAACTACCCTCGTCTGGGTTCGGGGTCGCGTGTGAGCATCGCGGCGGCGGAAGCGAGCCCTGCCTCGAGCATGAGCAAGAGCTTGAGCCATGAGCCGGACGACGACGCCGAGCCCTCGTGCCGCGACGGCTCAAAGCTCCCGCTCAGGCTCATGCTCACGGCAGGGCTCGGGTTCCAATCCGCGATATCGGCGTGGCGCTACGACCCAGAAAGGCGGCGCTCTTACCTGCCGAAATACACCTTCAGCATGACCTGATCTCGAAACGATTTTGGTACCGGCCCTCCGGTCCCCGTTAGCGTCTCGAGATGGCTGAACGAAACCTCGTACGGCAGCCGTCGCGGTGCGGGATTGCTGATGCCGGTCGTCGAATACGAGAAGCCGAACCCGAGCGCCTGCGTGGTCGCTGCGGCGTTGCCGAGCGGCGCGTTGCTGGCCACGGTCGTTACGGGGACGTACTGGTCGGCCCCGATGTTTGTGAGCGTGTATTGTCCGTCGATCACGAAATAGCCGGCGAGCCGCCACCGGGGGATGATGCTGATCGATGCGACGTTGCCGGCGGTGTAGGTGCCCGGCACCGGATCGGCGAGTGGCAAGAGGAAATTCGCCGGCCCTGGAACGCGCGCGACGTTGATCGTGCCGAGTTGTGCGGTGTACGATGCGAGAACCGTCGCCGAGACGTGGCGATTGAAGGTCATGTCGGTCGCCGCGCCGACTTCGACCCCCGGTTGGCCGTATCCGGTCGGGACATCGAAGAACTTGTTGCGATCCGCCGGCTCGCCGGTGCCGAAACGGAATCCGCCATGAACCGCGAGCCGCGCCTGTCGGCCGACCATCGTGTCGCGAAACGTATTGAAAAGCTGTAGCGTCGCGCCGACGGACACGTCGCCGATCGACGTGCGGCTCACGCTCGCCAACGAGTCGCGTCCGACGTTCGCGAGGAGTTGCTGCATGTCGATGCGCGCGCCGGGACCGCCCGCGCCGGCGACCGTTCCGGTGATCGAGACAGTCGGCAAGAGCGCTTGGTACTGCGCGATCAATCCGATGATTCGCGCCTGAATAGCCGACTGAATCGGGCTGGTCGCGAGGGGAACGAAGTTCTGTCCCGGGTGCGCGTCGTCGCCGCCGTACAGGGTCTCGATCGCGGTCGCGGTCGAGCCGGTCGTTTGAATCAGCGTTTGCACCGCCGCCTGCTGCGCGAGGAGCGACGCGCAGTCGGGCGTCGGGTTCGCCTGACACTGCGCCAGTTGCTGCGTCAGCGCGGCGGCGGCAGATCGGAACGAGGACACGAGCGTGGCTTCCGACGCGCGCAATTGCGAATTCGTGAGCGACGGGTTGGGGCCGACATTCGCGGCACCGAGCTTCGGATTGAGCTGCTGGAACACGGTCGAACGGGTCTCGACCAACGGGATGACCGCGTCGATCGTGAGGTGTTTCAACAGGCCGTACTCGAGAATGAGCGGAGCCGTTACGACACGTGAATTGGCCGCGGCGACGAGGTTGCCGGCGGTGAGGCGAAACGTGGGGTCGGCCGCCAGCGTGCGAATCGCCGTCTCCGAAAGTCCCAACTGCGGCGCTCGGACCGTCGTGAGCGAATCCGTGTTGAGGCTGTACGCGATGTTACGCGGGAACCCGGTCAGGCCCGGAGCCGTGCCGAACAGCTCGTCGTAGCGCGTCCACGCCGAGAGCAGGCGAGCGTCCCCGACTCCGCGGGGCAGCACCGACGCGTCGACTTGCGGATTTGTTGTGGCTTGGGCGACGGATCGGCGCGCCGAGAAACAGAGGAGAAGCAGGGCGCTCGATCGAATGAACTGGCGAACCGTCAATCGGAAACTCGCGTCGCGCGATTTTGGAGATGGGGCATAGTGGGGGCCCGTCCGACTATCATTCCTCGACCGCCAACAAGATACATCCGCACTCGTGTCACTGCTCCCGCCTCCGTCCATTCCCTGGCAGCTCACCGGCAACCACTGGATCGCGTTGCCGTGCATTCACCCGGCGGACGCATCGATCCACGCCGTCGGGATGCTCCATCGCGCGGCACGCTCGGCGATCGAGTTCGCCGGCGGCCCGGATTTCATGGGTGGCAACGAACCGCCGCTGGCTCGCCCGGTGCTTGGCGTGGATGGCGTACGCCACTATCTGTCGGAAGTTCCGATCGCGTGGGAGCGCGCGCTCGGCTGGATTCCGACGTTTACCTGTACGATCGGCGACCTGCTGGTGCGCGGAACGATCTTCGCGCCGTACGGCCGCGACGCCGACGTTTCGGGCGCCGTGTACGCGCTTTCAATAGAGAACCGGGGCGCCGCGGCGCGGACGATCGACGTCACTCTCGAGGGGACGGCGGGGCACCGACAGCTCCGCGTACAGACCCCGCGGCCGTTCGAGGACGCGGTTCGCGTGACGCGCTCCCCGTCGGGCGCCGTCCTGCTGGAAGGTTCCTCGCTCCCTGGTCTCGCGACGCTCGCGATTCTCGCCGACAGCGAAGCGCAGGTCGAAATCGACGGCGCGACGTACGGGATCCGCCGCGCGGTCACGATCGAGGCGGGGGCCCGCGAACAGGTCGCGTTCTTTGTTGCCGTCGGGCCGGAGCGCGACGGCGCCGAGTCCACCGCCATCGTGCTCCGCCGGCGCGGATGGCGCGAGCTGCTCGCGTCCACTCGCGACGCGATACAGGCATTGGAACAGGCGTCGGGCAACGAGGCGATCGACCGCCTGATCAATCGCAACCTGCTGTTCGCCTATTTCTACGCCGTGGGTCGCGCGCTCGACGACGCGCAGTACTATCTCGTCCGCTCGCGCGCGCCGTGGAATGGGCATGGCGTCACGGTCCGGGATTGGGACGCGCTCGCATGGACGATTCCCGCCGTGCAATTGGCCGACGCCCCGCTGGCGCGCGAGCTATTGCTGCGCATGTGCGAGCTGCACGGGTACGCGCCGGGGCGCGGCGTACACTATCTAGACGGCACGCTCTTCGAGCCGGGGTTCGCGCTCGAGGGAGTCGCGGGATATCCGATCGCCGTGGACCGCTACATTCGCGACACGGGCGACGATCGCGTGGTCGACGAGCCGGTGCTCGCCGACACGCTCTACCTCGTCGCCGACGACCTCGACGCGCGGCGCGACAAGCGCATTCCACTTTACACGACGGAAGTGAGCCCCTCCGGCGTTCCCGCGCCGCATCCGTTCACCTTGCACGCGAACGCCGCGGCCGCCCACGCCCTCGATGTGTTGCGCCGCACGCTCGACGAGGAGACCGCCAAGGAGCTCCAGGATCCCGATGCGGTGCGCGCGGCGATCCATCGTCACTTCACGGTCGAGCATGCGGCGAAAACGACCGCGAGCACCATGGCGACGACGTCGTCCAGCGGGCGCTCGACGTTCGCATCGTCGATCGATCTCGCCGGCGCGACGTCGGAAGCCGACGATCCATCCGCCTCGGCGTTCTGGCTGCCGATCTACGAGGCGGTGCCGCGACACGACTCGACGTACCGCCGCACGGTGAAAGCGATCGACGTGACACCGCACTCGTTGACGCAGCAGTGCGCTCGGCTCATCGGGCCCGACGCGGCCAACGTGCTGCAGTGGCTCCGACGCGCGACGCTCGACGGCGGGCGCGCGGCCGAGGTGATCGATGAAGAAGGCAAGGCGGTGGCCAATGGCGGCGACGCTTCGTTGTCCGGGCTTCTCGCGTGGACGGCGTGGTACGCCGTGAACGCTCTCGGCGAGCGCCCATAGACACGGGTATATTCAGCGAACGCGGGAATAGCTCAGTTGGTAGAGCACAACCTTGCCAAGGTTGGGGTCGCGGGTTCGAGTCCCGTTTCCCGCTCTCGAGTAGAACGCGCGCCGCCGTCGGCGCGCGCGATGTTTCCCCCCGACGTGTTGCGCTGGACGCGACGTACTGGTCCTCCGTGCGCCGTTAGCGAGTGATCGCCAGGATGGCGAAACGGGTAGACGCGAGGGACTTAAAATCCCTTTCCCGCAAGGGAGTCCCAGTTCGAGTCTGGGTCCTGGCAGGTTGAAAAACCATCCGGGTTCGATTCCCGGTCCTGGCACGTCACTTAGCACGCGTCACCTTACCCTTTGCGCGAGGCTTGGTAGCGGATTTGGTAGCGAGCGGCTTGTAATCCGCCGCGTCGGGGACGAATCGGCCGTAATTCCTGTTGACCATCGCCGCGTCCTTGTGGCCGAGCTGATGCGCGACGACTTGCGGCTTGAGCCCCGCCTTGAGCGCGTTGACGGCGTAGGTGTGCCGGAGGTCGTGGAGTCGGTGCCCCGAGACACCCACCTTCGCCTGGGCGACCTTGAACGCGTCGAGTGCGACCGTATAGCCGATGCCGGGGAACAAGAGCGACGCGTCGTCTACGCCGGCCGTAGCGCGGTAGGCGTAGCCCTGGACGCGGTTCCGGTCGTACCGAACGACGCGATTCCGCCACGGCGTCTTACTGCCCCGCGCGTGGATCGTCTGCGCGGACAGGTCGACGTCAGCGCGCGTCAGCCGTAGCGCGGCACCGAGTTCAATCCCGGTGAACGCCATGAGCGCGAACAGTTCTTGGAGAGGGCGCGGTGCGGCTTGGGCTACCGTCTCGGCGACGTCCCACGTCATCCACACCATGCGCGGGTCGTGCTCCTTGTACATCTCCACGTCGCGGACAGGGTTGGTTTCGAGGACTTCTTGCTCGCGCAGCCACTTCGCGAACTGCGACAGCGCGGCGCGGTATCGGTTGCGCGTCGGATCGTCGCAGGGCAGGTCGGCGAGAAACTTGCTGATGACCTTCGGCCGGAAGCGCGAGAGCGGGAACTTCTCGCCGGCCGGGATCAACTGTCGGACCTGTCGCACATATTTCGCGTTCGCCTTGACCGCCCAATCCTTCACCAGCGGATCAAGGTCGACGTCCTTGAGTTCTGCCATCAGCGTTTCCAGCGTCCCGGCCTGATCAGCGTCGTAGACCCTGGCTAGCGTGAGCTGCTTGAGCACAACCGCCTCGAGCACGTCCCACCGACGCCGACTCCTGAGGCGTCCTACCATCGCTTCCACGTCGTTTGCTACCTGCCGATCCGTCGTCCCGGTCGAACACGTCGCATAGCGCCGATCCGCCAGCACGACACGCAGCTTGAACGTGTGCGCGTTCTTGGCCTTGAAAACCATCACGCAGCCCGTCCGCGGTTGATGAGCTTGTACGCTTCGATGTCCGATCGCTCGAATCGCGGCGCGCGGGGTTTCACGTAGATGACTCGCGTCCAGAGGAACGGGATGGTGTAGACGGTGCGCCGTGCAATGCCGAGCGCCCGCGCCACTTCGGCCACGGTCAACAGTCGGTCGAGGGGCGGGGCGCTCATGCTACCGTCCCTCCTCTGCCGAATGCGTGGGATCGCTTGGGGGTGTCTCAGCCTCGGGAGACGCGCCGGGACGATCAGACATTCGCCGCGTCTCCTACGACGTGCGGGAGATCGAGCAGGATGGCGACGGCTCGCAGCACTTTGCGGCGCGAGTAGTCGTCGGGACACTTGGCGAGCGCGCGAGCGACCTTCACCTTTGCATCGCGTTCGCGGTTCGCTTCCTCGATCATTGATCGAACTGACTCGGGGTATTTCACGTTTCGGCGTTCTCCTGTGGTGACGCGCTCGTCCTAGAATTGGAGGAACTAGGAGCAGATTGGGAGTTGGGCGCGGCGGGGAGCGGAGAGAGTTCGGACGCGAGCACGGCGCGCGGATACGTCTCGCCGTCGAACAGGACGCGGTAGTCGAACTCCGACAGCGGCGGACACGGCTCAACGACTTTGCACGTCCGACCACCGTAGTCGCGGAGCGCGAACCATTTCGGATTCGGCGTGAATCGCGCTCTCGCACCCACGGAGGGAAATTCAGCCATCGACGGACTCCGACGCTGGACGGCTGCGCTCCGCCTTGAGATAAGAAAGTTCGGCGAGTCGTTCCGCAGAAAGCGGGGCCAGTTCGCGCGTCAGGGCGACGAACTTACTCCCGTCATCGAAGGTCACCTCCCACGCGTCGACCGTGACGCAGGGACCGACCGTGCATTCATATCCCGCGAGTGCGGCGAAACTTGGCGGCATTCCCGCAATCGGGTGAAGCACGGCGCGTTGGCCCACGGAGGGGAACTCGGGGGACTGGTTAGACATCTTTCCACGCCTCGGCGCACATTGCGGTGGATTCGATTGCCTCGCGGCCCGGAAGCGGATGCGCGGCGCACCAGTCGGGCGAATTGGTACAGTGCCACGAACCGCGCTCGCCGCGACACCAATTGCACACGACGTTATCCTCGGGGTTAATGCAGCAGCAGCAGTCTTCGCCGCAGTCGTGATGGCTGTAGCCTTCGCCGCCGCAGTTCGAGCAGTTCACGAACTCCGCGTCGGCGCCGCAACGGGCGCATGTCGGCTCCGGCCAGCCACCACCGTCGAAGCCAGCTTCAATCCCATCGCGAATTTCGGGGCGCGGGGCGGACGGGAAGTCCCGAGGGGGCTCAGTCATGCGACGCTAAAATCGAGGACGTTTTGGGAAAGGCGCTCGGCGGTAACGGCGCAATAGTCCTCGCTCAGTTCCGCCGCGATACAGTGAATGCCGCGATCCTTGCACGCGCGCGGTACTGGCCCCGAGCCGCAGAAGGGATCAAAGACGAGGCGCGCGTCGGGAAAGAACGAGAGACACCAGCCCATCAGCGCAACCGGCTTTTGCGACGGGTGGACGCGGCGTTGGTCTTGCTCACTCGCTTTCAACATTCCCGCCCATCGGTGGCGGAACATGCGCGGCACTGTGCCGTTTACGCCGTCCACCCACGCCAATTCGCAGTCGGCGCCGTCGTTGAAACCCTGTTCGCGAACGCTCGTCAGTCCCGCGATCTTGTCCCAGACGAGCCAGGAACCGCGCGGTGGCAGTTTGTCGGCGTAGTAATTCGCGCCCCACAGAACCACGTTCGGCCATTGGAGAAGCGGCGCTGGTTCGAAGGGGGTGTCATCGCCAGCGATCGGCGGATAGTCGTTTGATTGCGAAAGCGCGGTGCGCTTTCGCGCCGCATAGGCGGTATTGAGCCCGATACCGTATGGCGGATCGGCCAGAACCAAATCCGCCCCGCGTGCCAGCCCCGCGATCTCCTGCCAAGCGCAGTTGTAGAGCGTCACGAACTCATCCTGGTAATACGGCGTCAACGGTTTCGGGGAGCCCCCGGAGTCGAGGGCGGACGGATCGCGGCTCATTTCGGCTCTCGTGGGGCGGCGGCAATGCGCCTCTTCGCAGGAATAGGTTTGAACACGGCGTCGGGCATTCTCCGCGCGCAGACTTGCATGTGCTCATCGCAGAGCGACATGCTCCCGCGCTTCTTACGGTCTGCGCGTTTGGGCTCCGTCACGATCCAGTTCGGCGCCTTGCCGCAACGGACCAGTCCAGGGCCGAGCGTCATGAACGAGCGCGACTCGGTTTGGCATCGCTTGTAGTCGGGCGGGATCAGTTTCTCAGCCATTTGTCGGCTCTCGTGGGGCGGCGGGTTCCTGAGACCGCTCATTAAGAATCTCACGCAGGCTATTGATCCAGTCGGCTCGCGCGCGATTCCATTTGTAGCGAGCTTGTTCGACAGCCCACCCGAACACGCCAACGCCAACCACCGCATCGTCTGGCGAGAGGGCGAGCCATCCACCGTTCTCGCACCGCACGAATCTCGGTTCGGCATCCCGAAACTCTTCCAGGGAGTCGGGAGTCAGCGCGGGGCGCGCACTGCGATACTTTCCGCTCATTTCGGCTCTCGTGGGGCGGCAACGCGGGCGGCGGCAACAGGCAGCGGGAGTCTGCTAAAGTGCGTCACGTAATCCGGGAAATCGTCGTCGAGCGGCGTGCCAACGTACGGCGCTTCGCAGTGGTGCCCGTCCTCGTCGAGTAGCCACCAGAGCACCGGACCAAAGTCCTCATGCCACGCGTCTTTTTCACGCACTACGTCGCGGCCCCGTAGGGTCTCGGCCTCCTGACGCGCGGCGGTTACATCATCTCGCAAAGCCATCGCTTCCCGCACGAACGCCGCCTCGTTTTCTAGAAGTCGTGCGGCCTCCTGCCGGAGCGCGGAGACCTGAGTAACCAAACGGTCAACGTCGCAGAGCGGACAGATGCACTCGGTGCCCCACGATGGCATACGACAACCGCCAGCGCGCTGTTCGCGGACGAATGCTCGTAGTCGATCAGCCGGAGCATTCGGTGCGCCTCCCGAGGAGCGCGGCGCTTCCAGTTCTTCGATGCGCTGCCGGAGCGCGGAGACCTGAGCCTCGGTATAAAGCGGCACTTGATCTTCGGCGTCGCGCTGGCTCGCGTTGCGATAGTCGCCCCAATCTTCAATTAGTTCCTTTTGCGACCCAGCGAAGCCGAGAGTCTTGCCCGATTCGCGCGCAACGATCGCCCACGCGAAGGGTTCATTCGGTGCGCCTCCCGAGGAGCGCGGCGAGACCTCGGATTCAAGCAGAATGCGCTCAACGCGGAACGGCTTGTACGCGTCGAGTGCGTGCCGGTTGGCGTGCGAGGCATGGAAGTCGGCGCGTTCGCGATCGTCGTATGTCTCGACGATGCGTCCCAATCCGTTCACCAGAGCCCAACGCTTTTCGACGGGCGGGTTTGGGGAGCGCATCTCGGCGCCCGAGGGATCGCTAGCGGACATGGGCGGGATCGGCAGACTTGTCGTCAGCGGTGAATCGGTGAGGCTCGCGGTCCGCGACGGCACCGAAGCGATTGCGCGGAACGCGGCGTAGGAGGCAGGACGGATTCACGCACCGCGCCCAATGCTTCGAGGTAACGCGCGTTGGACCGCCGCATCGCGTGCATTTCGGGGCTTCACCCATTGCTCGGCTCTCTCTCAGGGGATACGGCGCGCGCTTTTTCCGTCCAGATGCGATTGAGCTTGTCGTCGATCGTTTTGTCGCCCGAGAACCAGGCCATGACTTCGGCATGCGTCAGCTTGCCCTCATCGACCAGACGAGCGAGTTCATCGCCAAATGCGCCGGCCATTTCTTCGTGCGCGCTCACCGCTCCCCTCCCGCGTCGCTACGCTGAAATGCTTGCCACGCTCTTTCCGTTGCTCTCGCGGCTTTCGCGGGATTGAATGTCGGGAAAAGTTCTCGAAACAGACTCCGATCCTCGTCGAATAGGGCATGACATCCACGGTATGGATGCCCAAACTCATCAAAGCCCACCGCGCAGAGCGGCGCAATGCTCTTGTAGTCGCCTTTCAATCCCGCCCCGTCGACTCCGAGAACATGCGCGTTCTGTGAACGGCTCCAGGCACCGCAGGCGGCGCATGGTTGGAGTGACACCCACTTGCGCCGTGCTCTTGAGCCGTAGCACCGCTCCTCCTCGGACTTCTGCCGAGCACGATTTACCTTCCGCATCGCCTTTGGCGGCTTCACGGTAGGACGGGGTTTCGGGCACGGGGAGAACGTGGTCACCGCTGTAGCCCCAACTCACGCCCCCACGCATACAGCATGGCCGTCCGGTTCTCCATCTGTTCCTCGATCTCCGTCATCTCTGCGTCGAGCTCTACATACCGCGTCGCGCCGGTGATGCCGTCCTCGATGAACTGGACGTAGCCAGCATCGCCGTGGCCCATCGCATCTACCAATGCCTCAGTGACCTTCTCACCCGTTTTTATGAGGTCAATCCGCGCGCCGATCTTGGCTGCTTCGAGCCGCGCCTTCCGCCGTGCGTCCCACTTGCCGTTCGGGCCGTGCAGGGCGCGAAGCAGGGCGTACTCGGGGAGGATCTGCCGGCGCTTGGCGTGCAACGCGTCGAGTGAGTCGATGTTGGCCTTCGCTTCCATCTCGGTCATGATCTCGACGCCATCGGCGTCCACCAGGGATGCGCTCATGGTCAGAACGGCAGGTCGTCGACTTCTTCGGGGAAACCGGCGAACTCCTCAACGGGCGGAGGAGGAGGCGGCGGCGGGGCGCTGGCTTGGCTTTCGGCACACGAATCGGCGCGCCGTCGCGAGTTGCCTGGATGAACAGCGTTGCTGCGGCGGCGATAATGTCGGCAGAGGAATAGCCGGTGCCGAGGTAATGAGGGATCGCCTTCTTGGCGAAATCCAGGCATTCGACGTAGAGCGGGCCAAGCGCGCGGCCGCGGGGCGCGGCGGCGGATTGCGTACCGTTCCCGGTCCCGTTCGATGCGGTCGCGTTCTCGGCCTGGGTCTTGAGCCAGACCGCCTTGTCGCACGCCTTGTTCTTGCACTTGTAGTCGGGCTGCGTCGGCTTCTTTTTCGTCAGGCGGTTGTCCACATCGCGCCGCCACAATCGGGGCATTGCATTAGGCCGCTTCCTCTTTCGTTGGTAGAGAAGGCAAAGTGCCAACAGCTAGTTCGCCGTATGATTCGTGGACCCGCTGCGCCAACGCGTACATGGCGTCAATGTCCGCCGTCGTGACTGGACCCCGGGGCTTTGATCCGACAGCCCGTATGGCTTCCGTGCCGATCTTCGCGAAGGGATCAGCCGGTGAGTACGACGGCACGGTCACCCATCGCTCGCCATTCCAAACCGAATGGAACGTGACGTCGTTGCTCTGGCTGCCCTTGCTGAATCGGACCATCCGATGGAATAGGGATTCACGCGGCACGGCACTTCTCCCTGAGCCGGCGTTTATATGCCCGATTCCCAAGCCGCCTGCAGGTCAGACATCCCCTTCCCCCGCGAAGAAGAAGCGTATTCTCCGGCGTGAACTCGTGGCCTTTTCGGCAATGGGTTCTGACAGGATTACATCGGACGCTTCTTCCTTTTGCTATACAGTCTGCGATGTTGTCTCTTTGCGTTCCCAAGAACAGATGGTCCGGGCGAACGCATAGTGGGACGTCGCATTTGTGGCACACGACCAGGCCGGCTGGGATCGCGCCGAAATGCAGTTCCCAGGAAAGGCGGTGAACTAAAAGGGCCTTTCGTTTCTCCAATCCGCCCTGCTGAATCCGGCCATATCCGCGACCTGTTCGCACGCCGGTCCATAGCCAACATCCATCGCTGCGTTCAACCTTGCGCCAGAATCGCTGTGTGAGCGGCATCAACCGGGGGCAATTCGTCT
>CAVWQI010000004.1:0-112374 GCA_963757185.1 uncultured Gemmatimonadaceae bacterium | reverse complement strand
CGGGCCAGCGGCCCGAGTTCCAGCAGGGGGTGGGGGTTGGCCGGGCAGTACAGGTTGCCGTTGGCGATGACGGCGCCGTCATGGGTGCCCTTGGGGCCGCGGTCGGAGGGGTGCAGGTCCTGGATCAGCTGGGCGCCGGCCAGGCGCAGCGGCATGGCCCAGGCGGCGGCGTCGCGGTGGGAGTAGCCGGAATCGGACAGGATATCGCCGAGCGGGATGCCGGTCGCGGGCATCGGGGTCAGTACCGGGACCAGGGCGCGGGCCGGGTCGGCGTGGCAGGAGCACGCGGTCATCCGCCGGGCGAGTTCGGGCACGGGCTGGCCGTGCTCGTCGCCATCATGGTGGCGGCGGAGGCGTAGTAGCCGAAGAACAGCTCGCTGTCCTGGCCGGGGCCGCCGCGGAGCGGTGTCCCCAGGACGCTTCGGGATCGGCGCAGTCGCTGCCGCCGCGGTGCGGCGGGCGGGAAAAGGTCTCCATGTCGGTCCAGTCCACCGCCAGCGCGCTGCTCGCGTGCTTGAATTCATCCGGGAGGCTGGCCTCCGGCAGGTTGTCGCAGATGCCGGCGAGGGGCCGGACGCAGGCCGTCGGGTTCGTCCTTGGCCAGGGCGGCGGCGGCCAGGCCGAAGGTGCGCTCGGTCTGCCGGTAGGTGAGCAGGTGCGGGCCGGTCTTCCAGGGGGCCAGGACGCCGAGCCTGCGCTGGTCAGCCCCGGGCAGGCTGGTCAGGGCCTGGTGCACCTCGGTGAGGAACGCGGCCGGCGGTTGGCCAGGGCCAGCAGCATGCCCAGCAGCAAGGTGCGGGCCAGCAGCTGCCGGGTGCGCACCCCGATGGGCAGCAGCAGCTCGATCCGCGGCGCGATGCCGGAGCGGTCGATGATCTCTTCCAGCACTGGCAGCGGGATCATGGGCGCCGGGCCGCCCCGAGCAGCCGCACCGCCTCGGCCTCCCCGCCGGCTGCAGCCCGGCGACCAGGTCGCCGAGCCGCTGGGAGCAGCTGATCCCGGCGGCGTGCATGAACGTGGCCAGTCCCAGCAGCTCCGCGGCCTCGGCCAGCCACGTCGCGCGAGCCGGGAGGTGTCCAGCCGGGGCAGCCCCGTCCCGCCGTCCAGCGCGGTGATCAGCGGGTTGGTGATGTTCCGGCGGCCCGGATCGGCCCCGCCGCAGATCAGCGCGTTCCCGGCGAACCGGGCCGCGGCTAGCAGCCAGGCGTGGTAGCGCGGAAGGACGGGGACCGTCCGCGCCCGCCGGCCACGGACGGCCACGACGAGCCCGCCGGACCGGGCAATCACGTCCCTGCCCCGGACATCGCGCAGGTCGGAGCGGATCAGCCCGGCGCCGGCGCCCAGGCAGACCAGGCCCGCCGCCCGCATCCGCCGCTCCGCCGTGGGCTGGGCGCCCGCCAGCGCCAGGAACCCGGCGATCTCCGCCGGGCTATACGGCGCCTTGGCCCGCTCCCGCGGCAGCGGCACATCAGCCGGATATAGCTCCGGCACCACCCGGCGGCCGATGAACCGCTGATTAGTCCGCAGCGTCCGCCGCGCCACCCCCGACAGGCCCGGCGCGCAGCGGGCGAACCGCTCGATCACCGACGGGTGGAACACGGTCCGGGCCAAGGTCCAGGCCCAGCGACGCGGCGTAATCCGCGAGCCGCCCGCCGCCCACAGCAGGTTCTTCGCCCGCTCCCGCCGCTCCAGGGCTATCGCCGATCACATCCCTGGCGAACGCCGCAGCCCGCGGCGACACCGACGACGGCCGCCAGCCGGCGACATAGCCAGCGACCGGCCGGCGCCTCCAGATGACGGCGGCCCCGTCCCGGCTGCCCGGTTCACACTGTATATATACAGTAGGACATGCCCAGGATGTAACCCCATGATTGGGGGCGGGGTGCATGCGGTCGCCGCCAATCGTGATTCACGTGAAGCGGCGTTGGGCCGCAGCCTCTTGTGCGGTTTCGCTGATAGTCTGCCTGTATAGTTAGCGTTAGACCGCAGTCAAGCTCCTTCGTAGATTGAGTGATGCTGCGCGGCAATCGCGAACTAATCGGCAAGCTCGAAGAGCTCCAGCAGGCATACATAGTTCTCGCCACCAATGACCCGGGCGACGCGAATTGCTTCTCAGAGCGTCGGTCCGAGCTTCTCGCGATTCCCCCAGTCGCTGCCCTACTTCCTGAGTTTGTCGAGCGATATCGCACGACGAATCAGTTTTGGCAATTCATCAAGCGCAAATTCGCGCACTATACCGAGAGGCGCGAGTTCATCTGGGACGGGTTCCACCCAGCGATCGCGTACGCGGAGCGCCAACACGGCTCGCCGTCGGACGCGCCCGTACAGGCGGGTCTTGCTAGTCTCGAGGCCGCACATATCCAGGATCTTTGGACGAAAGCGTTACAACGCAGAACTGAAGATCCGGAAGGCGCGATCACTGCAGCGCGCACTCTCCTCGAATCGGTCTGCAAGCTAATCTTGGATGCGGCGGGTGAGACGTACGCCGAGGACATAGAGCTTCCGCGACTCTATGCGCAGACCGCCAAGCGGCTCAACCTTGCTCCGAGCCAACACACCGAGCAAGTGTTCAGGCAGATCCTTGGCTCGTCTCAGTCAATCGTGGAAGGGCTCGGAGCAGTCCGCAACCGGCTAGGCGATGCTCACGGTAAGGGAAGAAGGCCAGTAAAACCAGCTCCCAGACACGCTGAGCTAGTAGTCAATTTGGCCGGAACGATGGCCGTCTTCCTCTCGGCCACGTGGGTCAGCGCTCGCGACCCTGCGGGCTAAGAACCGCTGAAGCTGACAGAGGGGTTATTGATTGTTTGTCGCTACGCGGCAAACTCTTATATGATCCGATTGCAGCTTCTCTAACGCGTTAGACTTTGAAGGGAGTTAATGGATTTGTTAACTCCCTACGTGCTCCAGGCGTGCCTTTTCCAACCAGGAGGATGCGTGGCTGACTTCGAGGTAGCTCACCTTCGCGAGCAGGGCAGGACATGATCGTTGTTCCGTTGAACCCTGACTTTCAGTTCAAATCGGCCGAGGACCAGCACTCGATCGTGGCCGCCTTACAGATTTGCGCTCGCCAGGCCGGACTTGCGGGAAGTGGTTCCCGTGTGGGATTCGGGCGGAGGCCGCATGGCCTTCATCGCGCCTCAGCCATGGCATCCATTCTTTCAGAGCCTTGACCTGCACACCGTTGCTAGCAGCATCAACAAAACGCTCACCTGCGTCTAGCACGTCCCGCATTCACATGTTCGCCGGCTCGCATCTAGTGCCGGCGGTGTAACAAACGCTGAACTTGAAAGGGGGCTGTTGATCGCCTTGCGGCGCTCCGCTCTCATTTGATCCCTATTGCGGGTAGGCTCGGGCGTCAGGTGGAACTCACTTGTACACCGATCCTCGTGGTCACCACCGCCACGCGGTTGAGTCGCACTCTCCCGTTCGGCATGAGCATACTCCACACTCAACGGCTTCCGCGCTTCTACTAGACAACTAGAGTTTCGGAGACTTGTCTTGGCCATCGAGTGGGAGCCCGAGCTAAAAAAACGACAGGGCGCACGACACCGCCTAGGCGGCTTGGACGTCTACTACGACTTCGACTGGCGCAGTGTATTTCGTCACAATCGATCGACGTTTCCGAACGGACAATCGCTTGCCAAGCTCGTCGCAAACGAGTGCCCAACCGGGAAAATCCCGACGCTCTTACTCACCAGCCGCAACGATGTCGAGCCCGGTATTCGCACTACAGACGAGCGCCATATCGTCATTGTCCCAATCAATGATTACTTGCAGCGCGCTGGATTCGATGCGGCATCAACCTATTACGCACGCCTCGCAGGAGGGCGGCTCACACGGCTATCGGCGCTCGCCCAGTCGGACTTCTCGGCTGATGAACTAGCCGTTTTCTTCAGTCGCCAGCTGGATGCCGCCGGTCTGCGGGCGTGGGCCGAGGCGAGTGCGGGAAACCGCGAACTCCTCGCAAACGTTCTAAATGCGATGTCAACGTCCGCTGAGAACGTTCGCCGGCTCATCGACAACCTGACAGAGCTTACCGCCGATCAAATCAATCTGTTAGTTGCGCGCATCGAAGCCGTCGGCGGTCGCGCGGCCGTTGCCGGAATCCTGAGTGCTGCCACTCGCTCGCCCGAAGGGCGGGTAATGGTAGCTCGGGTAATTGGGGAGCGGCTCGAGGATAGGATCGCGGATGCTCGGCAGCAGCTTCGTGCCTATCGGGAATTGATCCAGCGGGCGGGAGTCAGCGAGACGGATGTCCAGCGATTCCTTGAACAGCAACCGTGGATTGTTGGACTGGCATACGTGCGCGCTCGGCCTCGCGTCGAGGTACCGCGAGGTACGCTGGATTTCGTTCTAGACCGGTACGATGGTTTCTTTGATTTCCTCGAATTGAAGGGGCCAGAGGAAGCAATCATTGTCGCACCTCCCGAGGATGACTCGCGTCCCGCACCAGCTAGCGCGTATACCCTCGGTCCGGCCCTTTCAAAAGCACTCGCCCAAGCTCACTTGTATCGCGCCAATCTCGATGAGAGCCGCGGCCTCGCATTCCAGTATGGTCTCAATGACACGCGACAGCCACGAATCATGATCGTGCTGGGTCGCAGCACGGACCTATCGCGAACCGGAAAGGAAATCCTGCGCCACCTCAATCTCTCTTTGCATCGCGTCGAGATCATACCCTATGATCTCCTCGCCACGCGGTCTGAAGGTTGGCTGAATAGCATCGAAGCGTTGCTGGCGCAAACCGAGCTCCCTCTGGTCCAACTCTAGCCGAGATATCTGAGTCGATCTCGTGTCCGCCTAACGGATCGTTGAAGCTGATGAGCGATCGTCGGGATTGCTCGCTTCGCCCGCTTTGGTCTGGCCTGATCGCAGGTCAACTCGGCCGTTTGACATCGTCCAAGTCACTCTATGAATCCGGGAATGTCGTTTGCCTCGGTCTTGAAGGGGCGCTTGGCGGAACGCATCGTCGTGTCACTCCTCGAGCGCGGTGGGTTTCGCGTAACGCGGCTCGGCATTGAAGAATTATTTGACGAGATCAAATACCTTGAGCGCGACCAGTACCTTAAACTCGGCTTGCCGCCTCAGCTCCGCGCTCTCCCGGACCTTTTGGTGGCCGATCCCCACGTTACGTGGGCTCGAATGCTCGAGATCAAGTTTCGACGTCGGTTTGATGATCAAACCGCATCCGAGCTATATGCCACGCTTCGTGATCAGAGGGAGCATTGGCCGGATGCTTGGTCGGTCGTGATTACCGCGGAACCATTCGTCGAGGGTGGAAAGTTCCACCAGGATTACATTCGTCTTCTTGGCCCCGACGATCTGGATCTCTTGGTTCAGCCCGTCGCCCGTGGACCGTCAGATGATGACAGGCGAGTCATGAGTCGACGATGGGATCGCCTTCCCATGCTCACGAAGCTGTTTTACCGCGCCCACGGCGAGGATGAGCGCGGGGTGGAACTCGCGCGTCAATTTTGGCAAGGAGCAGATTTTGTTACGGCTGCGATCAAGGAGCTCCGCAACCTCTAGCGCGCGACGATGCCTAACGAACGCCGAAGGGGATGGCCGGGATGTCGGTGCTCTTCGGCGCAGTGGCCGCTGCCGCGGTAAGCCGGAGAAGGCGCTACCGGTCCTCGGCCTGTTCGGCGGAATGGCTCCGTTCCCGTTCGGAGCCGACATGGTTCGGCTGCCACAGTGGGCTCGCGAGCGCGAGCGACAGATGGAGGCGATTGCCGAGCGTACGATGAAGCTGCTCTCCAATTCCTAAGTCAAGCGGACTTCGACGCTCGAGATCGCAAGGCGCGAAAGCCGCGCGACTTCGGCACGCAGCCTGCGCGGACTACGCGCTGACGCAGCTGCGCTGTCGAGAAGAGGAGTTTGCTTGTGCGACGAGCGAGAGCGTGGCCACCCATCGCTGCGGGGATTCTGATTGTCCTCGTCGCGAGGACCGGACTCAGTCGCTACGTCTCGAACGGGCCCACCGCGCGAGTAGCATCAACTAGTGCGGCGGCTCACGGCGAAGCGAGCAACAACGTCAGCTGCTTCGACACCTCCCCGCACAAGACGGTTCTCGTCACGGTCGCCCCCGGCGTCCAACTGGAAGTGCTCGACTGGGGCGGTACAGGCGAGACGATGGTGTTGCTCACGGGCTCCGGGGACAACGCGCACGTCTACGATCAGTTCGCATACCAGTTCACCGACCGTTTTCACGTCATCGGCATCACGCGTCGGGGCTTCGGCCGCTCGAGCCAACCCGCGAGCGGGTATGACCTCGACACGAGAGCGCGCGACGACATTGCGGTCCTCGACACACTGAAGATCGGCCAGGCCGTATTCGTCGGACACTCGCTCGCCGGAACGGAACTGAGCAAACTCGGCGCGGTCTACCCACATCGCGTCCGGAAGCTCGTCTATCTCGATGCGCTCGACATCGGATCGAGTGGATGGGCGTCGATCCCTCAGCCGCCGGCCGCCGCGGATCCTACGGCCGCGGATCTGGAATCGGTGCAGCGTCTTGCCGCGGCCTTGGCACGTGACGATGGGTACCGAAAGCCGCTCGCCGCGGTTTGCAACATGATCCGGATGGATTCTTCGGGCAGAGTCGTCGGACCGGTGACGCCTCCGGAGATTTCCGCGAAACTCATGGCCGGGTTGCAGCCGGCCGAGTACGACCGTATCCGCGCGCCGGCGCTCGGGATCTTCAATAGAATCACACCTCGATTCCGTGCGCCGTACTACTGGTCGCTGGATCCCGCAAAGCAGCAGGAGTTCAATCGGAGCGTCGCGATGCTGTCGCCCTGGATCGATGGAGCGATCCGGCGCTTCCGCTCTCAGGTCCACGACTCGCGGGTCGTCGAACTACAGGACACGAACCACTACGTGTACATCGTGGACGAAGCGTTGGTTGTGCGAGAAATGCGCAAGTTCCTGCTGCACGACTGAACGCGGCGCGACCGGTTTGTAAGACTCTGGTCTGGCCGCCGCCGAGGATATAGACAGCCTATATCCCATGGGTATAGGTTGTCTATATCCTCGCGCCGGAGTGCCGGACGTGGCCAGAAAACCGCCGCCCGCTACATCGCGCATCGAGTTGCTTCAGGGCACGTTGGACCTGATCGTGCTCGAGACGCTGCGTTGGGGGCCCGCGCATGGCTATGGCATCGCGCAAATGATCCGCGCCAACTCCCGCAACGTCCTGCAAGTCGACGCCGGCTCGCTCTACCCCGCCCTCCACCGCCTCGAGCGGCAGGGCGCCGTCTCGGCCGAGTGGGGAATGTCCGACAAGAACCAGCGCGTTCGCATTTACCGGCTCACGGCGAGAGGTCGCAAACAGCTGACGTCGGAGCGGTCGAGGTGGGAGTTGTTGTCCGCCGCCATGGCGGGTGTCTTGTCGCCGCAGGGAGAAGGTGAGGCATGAAGTTCATGGACCTGTTCCCCTGGCGCCGAGATCGGCGCGCCGAGCTGTTGCGCGAGGAGATCGCGGCGCACATCCGCATGGAGGCCGAGACGCGCGTCGCGCGCGGTGAGACCGCCGACGACGCGGCGCTCAATGCGCGTCGGGATTTTGGAAACGCCGCGCTCGTCCACGAGCTGACGCGCGACACCTGGGGCGGTCTCTGGCTCGAGCGCCTCTGGCAAGACTTACGCTTCGGCGCTCGGATGCTGCGCCGCGCTCCGGCGTTCACCATCGTCGCCGTCGCCTGTCTCACGCTCGGCATCGGCGCCAACGCCGTCGTCCTCAGCTGGATGGAGGGCATTCTGCTGCGCCCGTACCCCGGCGTCGCCCAACAGGATCGGCTCGTCGCCGTCGCCGGCACGGCTCGCGGGACCAGTGGCTTCGACTCGATGTCATGGCCCGACTTCATGGACCTGTCGCGCGGAACGACGTCGTTCTCCGCGTTCATCGCCAGCAAGATCACCGGCGCGACGCTCACCGGCGGCGACCGCGCCGACCGATTGACAGGTCTCCTCGTTTCCGCGAACTATTTCGATGCGCTCGGCGTGCGCCCCGAGCGCGGGCGTGGCTTTCTTCCGGGCGAGGACGTCGGCGCGAACGCGCATCCCGTTACCGTCATCGGCTACCGGTTCTGGCGCGAACGATTTCGCGGTGACCCGGACATCGTCGGCAAGACGATCGGCCTGAACGGCATCCCCCACACGATCGTTGGCGTCGCACCAGAGGAATTCCTCGGCACCTTCGTCGGCTACACAATTCAATTCTGGCTGCCAGCCTCGCAGCAAAGAGTCGTCGATCCGACCGGCTACAAGCTCGACGACAGGCGGGCGCGGTGGATCGAAGGGTTCGCGCGACTCAAGCCGGGCGTCACGTTGGCGCAGGCGCAGACTGAGATCGGCGCGGCCGCGAAGCGCCTCGCAGCCGACTACCCAAACGACGATCGGGGACGCGGCGTCACCATCCTGCCGCTCTGGAACGCACCCTTCGACGGCGCGAAGGAACTGCTGCCGATGCTCCGCGTCGCCCTCATCGTCGCGATCTTCGTTTTGGCGATCGCCTGCGCCAACGTCGCCAACCTGCTGCTCGTGCGCTCGCTCTCTCGTCGTCACGAGATGACCGTGCGGTTGGCGATCGGCGCGGGACGCGAGCGGCTCGTCCGCCAGCTGGTCACCGAGTTCGCGATTCTGGCATTCCTCGCCACGCTTGGCGGGCTCGCGGTGGCGTACGCAGCGCGTGGCGTGCTCACTTACTTGTTCGGCGACGCCGGCGGGATTTCCGTCACCTTCGCCGGCATGCTTGACTGGCGTGTCGCGACGCTTGGCGTCGCGATCGGACTCGGATCAGTGTTTTTGTTCGGACTCGCGCCGGCGCTGCAAGCGAGCCACGTCGACCTCGCGCGCGCGCTCAAGGCGGACGCACGGAGCAGCGTCGGAAACACCGGAGGGCGCGGACGGCTCCGCGCCGGGCTCGTGATGCTTCAGGTGAGCTCCAGCTTCGTTCTGCTGGTCGGCGCGGGCCTCTTGCTGATCAGTCTTCGCCGTCTGCGTAGCGAGAGTCCCGGGTTCGCCACCGGCGATGTCGTGACGACAGCGATCAACCTGTTTGCGAACAGTTACGACTCCGCGCGCGCCAAGCAGTTCGACACGGAGCTGTTGCGACGCGTGTCGGCGCTACCGGGGGTCGAGGGGGCGGCGTTCGCCCGCAGCACTCCGTTCAGCAAGCGCCCCTACGACAGAGCGTCGCTCGAGGTGGACGGCTATCATCCGGCGCGCGACGACCTGCCGACGGCCGACTACAACCAGGTGACGCCGGGCTATTTCGCCGTCCTCGGGATTCCGCTCTCGTCGGGACGCGATTTCACCAGCGCCGACGACGACCGAGTCGCGCCGGTGGCGATCGTGAGTGAAGCCGCGGCGGCGAAGTACTGGCCGAGCGCCGATCCTATCGGCAAACGTCTCAAGCTGGGCCCGCGCTGGATGCAGGTCGTCGGCGTCGCACGCGACATCCGGCATCGCTCCATACTCGAGGCACCGGCGCCGATCGTGTATGTGCCGTTCGCGCAGAATGTCTCCACCGTCGCCGGGTTGTTCGTTCGAACGTCGCATGCTGTCGCGGCAATCGCTCCCGAAATCGTCCGTGAGGAGCGGGCCATCGATCCCAATGTCGCGCCATACGAGGTGCTCACGATGCGCGAGCAGATCGACCGCTCGACCTACGCGCAGCGCATCGCCGTGACGCTGGTGGGATTGTTCGGCGCGCTGGCCCTCGGACTCGCGGCGATCGGCCTCTACGGCGTCGTCGCCTTCGCCGTGTCGCAAAGCACCCGCGAGTTCGGATTGCGCCTCGCCCTTGGCGCGTCTCCGTCCAAGCTCCTCGTCCTCGTCCTCACGTGGGGCCTTCGTCTCACCGGCGTGGGACTCGTGATCGGATTCGCGCTCGCTTTCGGAATGACGCGGCTACTGGGCGATCTTCTGTATAAGGTGAGCCCCCGTGATCCGGTGGCGTTCTCCGCGGCGCTTCTGCTGATGGCTGTCACGACGGCCGGCGCGTGCCTCGTCCCGGCGCTGCGGGTTGCCCGGCTGGATGCGATGCGCGCGCTCCGAGGTTGAGGCCGAAAGGAACGACGGGCAGCGGCTCGGCCAAACGCGTCGGACAGACCGGCATTTCCAGAATGCGACTAAAGCGAGCTCGCGCCGGCCGCGACGCGCTACCTCGCCCAGCTCCTTCGTCGGAGCCACGCTTCGCATGCCGTGACCCAAGTCGCCAACGCGGGGTCGCCTTGCGCCAATCCGAACCCATGGCGCCCCGTTTCCAGAATGTGCAGCTCGGCCGGCACGCCCGCGGTTCGGAGACGCTTCGTAGAACATCATTGAGTTCCGCACCGGCACGGTTGCGTCGTCGCTGGTGGCAACGATGAACGTCGGCGGGCTGTCACGCGTGACGTGCAGCTCGCTCGACGTCGCACGGACCAGCTGATCGTCCGGGTGCTCGCCGATGAGGTTGCGGCGTGAGCCGGGGTGTGCGTACTGCGCGGTCATCGTGATGACCGGATACACGAGAATCGCCAGATCCGGGCGCGACGAAACGCGTTCGACCGGGTCCGCGCTCGTCGAATCGCCGAGTGTCCATTGGGTGGCGGCGGTCGACGCCATGTGTCCGCCCGCGGAAAAGCCCATGACGCCGATTCGTGAGCGATCGATGCCCCAGTCGGCGGCGCGGGCGCGAACGACTCGCACGGCGCGGCGAGCGTCGGTGAGCATCGTCGGATGGTGGTATCGCGGACCAAGCCGGTAGCGCACGACGAACGCCGAAACGCCGAGCGTGTTGAGCCAGCGCGCGACGCTCGTTCCTTCCTTGTCCCACGCGAGGTGCTCGTACCCTCCGCCCGGAAAGATCAGCATCGCGGCGCCCGTGGCCGACGCCTTCGGCGCGATGAACGGCGTGATCGCCGGCTGATCGTCGGGCGACGACCCCAGCGCTCCAGGTGCGCCGCGCGGCCACAGTGGAATCTCCGCGTCTTCGCGCGGCGGGCCGTCCACGTTGCGGACGAACTGGCGGAGCGGGAGCCCGCTGCGCGCGATGCGCCGCCGCGGCGAGTCCGGCGACGCGGGTCGCGCCGAGCACGGAGAGGTGCGTGTCGTCCTGATGGCCGTCGGGGTACATCTTCGATTCGCCGGGCGCGACCCAGACGTAGAGCTTCTTCGATCCTTCAGGCCCCGCGCCGCGAACGAGGTCCTCGGTCTGCATCTGGAGGTCGACGAACGCGACGTTGAGATCGCGCGCGACCTCGCGCACCACCAACGGATATGCGCCGTGCGTGTCCTCGATCGTGCCCTGCGCGTTGAACTTCCTGCGCACGATCGGCGTGAACAGAACCGGCGTGGCGCCCTTGGCCCGCGTCTCGGCGACGAAGCGCTCGAGATTCTTGCGATACGCGGTGTATGGTGCGGCGTAGCGCGCGGAGTCTTCGACCTTCTCGTCGTTGTGGCCGAACTGAATGAAGACGTAGTCGCCGGGTTTGAGCGCGTGCTCGACGGCGCCCCATTTCCCTTCGTCGATGAACGACTTCGTGCTGCGGCCGTTCACCGCATGGTTGTGGATCGCGACGTGCCCGTCGAAGAAGTTCGGGAGCAGCTGACCCCAACCGCGCTCCGGATTCGTCTCCGGCGTCGGTTTGTCGGCCATCGTCGAGTCGCCGACGAGATAGACGTCGACGGTCGGCTCGGCGATCGCCCCGACGATCGCGGCGAGTGCGAGGGCCGCGAAATGAATGCGCATGGTCCTAGGGAGTGGCGCTCGGTCCCAA
Organism: uncultured Gemmatimonadaceae bacterium; assembly: GCA_963757185.1. GTDB lineage: Bacteria > Gemmatimonadota > Gemmatimonadetes > Gemmatimonadales > Gemmatimonadaceae > JAQBQB01. Next base: position 100,612 of record CAVWQI010000004.1, on the reverse strand, counting down.
CATCGGAGTCCAACCGGATAGCACGGCGCCGACAGTGTAGCGCGCGGCGTCTGCGTCGCTCAGCACGCGCCGCGCATCACTCTGTACGGCGCCCGGACCCTTCGTTCCATGTTCGGCAAACCGCGCCGACGCGGGCTCGTACCACACCCGCGTGCCGGTGGAATCGACCGACGACATGCGATCCCAGCCGTGTTCGCCGATGTGGTCGTCCATCCAGCAGTCTATGAAAGCCACGCTCGCTATTGCTCGCGGGTTGGCAAACGGATGCCAGGGTCTACCGAGTGTGACCGAGTTGGCCGACATCGAGGGTCGTTCCTTCTTCAAGCGGCTTCGCAGAAAGAGAAAACCGTACGCCTGTCCGGCGTCGGTGCTCGCCGCGGTGACGTATCCGTTGTTCGTCTTGCTCCCGCGATCGCGCGACACGATGTCGCAGTCGTCGAAGACGGCCTGCCCGGCGCCGAAGATGAAGTCGACGTGCCCCCACACCTCGCACCGCGCGAAATAGCTGCGACCCGAGTTCGGGAAGAGCGTGTCTTGAAAACCGGTGATCTTCACGTTCACGAACGTCGCGCGGTCGGAGCCGAGGTCCAGCATGAGCGCGACGGCCTGCATGTTCTTGAGCTTCGTCTTGTCGCTGTCCGGCTTTGCGACGTTCGCCGGATAGTCGAACGCGTTCTCGATCGTGAGGTTCTCGGCGCGAAAGTCGGGCGCGACGACGCGGAGCGTGAAGCTGCCGCGCGTGCCGTACGTGCCGCCGCCCGGATTCGGCGTGTCGGCGGCCGCGTCGTACGAGAGGATCGTGCCGTCTCGGCTCTCCCCGACGATCGAGACGTACGGCCTGTCGACGGTGAGCTTCTCGTGATAGCGGCCATTCTTCATGAGAATCGCCGCGCGTCCTACTCCGTTGGGCGGCAGAGCCGTCAGCGCGGCGCCGAGCGTGTGAAAGGTCGGCGTGCCTGTCGCGCTGTCGCCGTCGGTACCGCGAAAGTTGGCATCGACGACAGCGGCGTAATGAGCCGACCCGCCCGCCGAGGCCGTCGTCGGCATCGGGACGAACTTCCCCGTGCACGCGTTCGGCGGCGCGTCGGAGGTGCTGCCGGCCAGTTTCACGTCCTCGCCGCTCACCGTCAGGTTCGACGGTCCCGGGCCGCGCGTAAGCGTGACGTGCTGCGCCGAGAGGACGATCGTCTTTGGGTCGTCGAAGACGACGTTGTTGAACGCGATGTCGAGACGGCGCGAGGCGTCATAGCCGTCGAGCGTGATCTTTCCGCCGTCGAGCACGCGCACGTCGGCGAGTCGGATGTCGCGGTACTCGGGAATCAGCTTGCCCGTCGTCTCCGGCGACGCCGTGTAGTGCGTGTCCATCAGGATGGGCTCTTTCGTCCGCCGGATGCACACGTCGCGGTACTCGACGTCGTGCACAAGCCCGCCGCGGCTGGCGTTCGACTTGATGCGCAGTCCGTTGTCGGCGCCCTCGACCGAGAGATCGAACACGCGAATCGCGCTCGCGCCGCCGTCCGTCTCGCTGCCGATCGACATGCCGTGGCCGCGATAGAAATGGTTGTGCGACACGGTCATGTGCGTGCTGGCGATCTTGCCGGCCTTGATCGCCACGTTGTCGTCGCCGGTGTTGATGTAGCTGCGCGTGATGGTGACGTTGGTCGCGCTCGTCGGATCGACGCCGTCCGTGTTGCGCGCTCTCGGGTCGCGGGTGTCGATGCGAATCCCCCACACCGTGAATCCGGACGCGTGGTCGAACACGACGTGGAAGTTCCCGGAGTTCTTGAGCGTGACGTCGTAGAGCGTGGCGTCGTTCGACTTCGAGAGAACGATGAGACGCGGGCAGCTCTGGAACAGGTTGCGTACCTTGGCGTCCTGCGCGAGGTCCCACCACGAGACGTTCTTGCCGAGCAGCTTCGCCCAGCCGCGCCCGTCGATGGTGCCGGGGCCCATGATGCCGACGCCGATCGCGCCGGTCGCCGAGATGAGCGGCTTGCAGCCGTGCCCCTTCCCGTCGACGGTGCCGCAGCGGCCGTCGATGTCGTACTCGCGCGGGTCGCGCGAGCCAAAGAGAATCGCGTTCGTGTCCACGAGCAGCGTCACGCCGCGTTGCAGCGTGAGCGGTCCGCTGAGAAACGCGCGCTTCGTGCCGGACGCCCGCAACACCACGGCGCGCCCCGGACCGCAGTGGTCGATCGCCGCCTGTATGCGACGGGTGTCCAGTTTACTCTCGTCACCCTCGGCGAGCGTCGTATCGGCGACGGGCGAGAGCTCGGCCGTCAGCACCGCGCACGACGCTGGGGCGCTTGGGCTCGACGACGTTCCGCGTGTCCTGCGCGCGCACGACCGTCGCCGCCAGACAAACGAGCGCCAGTGACGACCGCCGCGCGTCTCATGGCCGCGCCTCGATTGTCACGGCGAGCGGCGTCGCGATGCGCTGCGCCTGATCGTCGAGGTACGCCCACCAATCGCGCACGTCGTGGAAATCGCCGCTGGCCGTCCACCCGGCTCCGACGTAGTAGCTCATCGGTTCGCCGGATTTCGCGTGCGACAACGCCATGTAGTGATCGTTGGTCTCTTTCCAGTCGACGACTGCGTCGCGCGGCAGCAGGATCCCGATGCCGAGATCTCCGTGCCCTCCGTTCTTCGGAACGATCGGCCCCCACTCGGCCAGCCACGCCCACGACTTCGCCTTGCTCTCCGACCCGACGACGCTCGGGCGCTTGACGATTCCCGTCACCCACGGGATGTCGGCCGAGGCGTTGTCTGTCTTGAAGATGCTGACGACGTGGTTGAGATTGTGCCCGGCGTCGAGCGAGACGCGCTTCGTCTCCGACACCTTGAGACCGGCCGCGTCCCACGGCTGGTACTGCAACTCGAAGATCGCGCGCACCGGACCGGGCGCGATAACACGCCATCCCTTGAAGTTGAGCGCACGATAGAGCTTGTCGCCGCGCCAGACGCCGGTCCCGCCGGCGCCGAGCGATTCACCGACGTCGAAGAAGTCGGCGCCTTCACCGTTGTCGTGGTGGTACTCGTCGTGACCCTTCGCGTACCACTTGTCGACGATCGGGTCGCGCACGCGCTTGACCCAGATGTCCAAGCCGCTGCTGTTCAGCGAATCGACCTTCCAGAGTCCCTGACCGTAGATGCGAAACGCGATGCGGTCGCTTTCCCACGCGACGTCGTCGCGCGGATCCTCGTGCACGGCGTAGGCGCGGAGCTTGGGCGGGGCGAATCCCGGCGCCCCGCTCTCGACGATGAAACGCTTCGCTTCGCCGGGCGTGAACGACCCTTGGAAAATCAGCTCGTCCATGGTTCCGTCGCCGTCGTTGTCGACCACCTGCGACACGATTTCGTCGCCGGCGCTCGACCGGACGCGCACGGAGCCCGGCGTCGCGTTCGGAATGTGCGTCCGCACGTCCGACCAGCGGATGCCGATCGTTTCGTCGGGACGCGCGATCGGCAACGTGTTCTGGACTCTCACCGCGAATCCGTTTGCTTGCGCGGTCGCGGGCGGAGCGACGAAGACCAAAGCCGCGAACACCAATCGTAGCTGACGGTTCATTTCAGTTCCCTCATGTCGACCGATTGCATGTCCGAGAAATCCTGATTCTCCCCACCCATGGCCCAGCAGAACGAGTACGCCGCGGTGCCGCATCCCGAATGAATCGACCACGCCGGCGAGAGCACGACTTCCTCGTTTCGCACGACGACGTGACGCGTCTCTCCGGGTTCGCCGAGGAGATGGATGACGACGTCATTCTCCGGCACGTCGAAGTAGAGGTAGACCTCCGTGCGGCGGACGTGACGGTGGCTCGGCATGGTATTCCACACGTTGCCCGTCGCGAGCGTGGTCACACCCATCAGGAGCTGCGCGGTCTGCGCGCGGCCGGGGTGGATGTACTTGGCCAGCCGTCGCCGGTTGGCCCCTGTCTCGCCGCCGAGGTCCGACGCATCCGCGTCTGCGCGCGCAATTCGTACGCAGGGGTGCGATGCGTGCGCCGGGTAGCTCACCAGATAGAATCGCGCCGGCCGTTCCGCGCTCGCGCTGCTGAACGACACGTCGCGCGTGCCGCGCCCGAGGTAGACGACGTCGCGCGGCTGGAGCTCGAAGCTGGTGCCCCCGGCGCGAACGACCCCCGGTCCGCCGATGTTCAGCACGCCCATCTCTCGTCGCTCGAGAAAATGCTCGGCGGCAAGCCAGGCCGGCGCGTCCAGTTGAAGCGTGTCGCCGAGAGGCACCGCGCCGCCAAGGATCACGCGGTCGAGATCGACGTGGCGCAGCGTGACGCGGCCGGCCGCGAACAAGCCGCGCACGAGGAACGCGGCGCGCAGGTCGTCGGCACCGAGGGTCCTCGCTCGTTCGGGATCGGGAAGTCGATGCATTACGCGATCCTCAGCGAGCCATCCAGCCGCCGTCCACCACGAGGACGTGACCGTTGACGTAGTTGGAGGCGTCCGAGGCGAGGAAGACGACCGCCCCCGCCAGATCCGCGGGGTCGCCCCAGCGCCCGGCGGGGATGCGCGCGTCGATCTGTGCCACGCGCGCTTCGTTCTCACGAAGCCGCTGCGTGTTGTCGGTGACGAAGTAGCCCGGCGCGATGGCGTTCACCTGCACGTTGTTCGACGCCCACTCGTTGGCGAGCGCCTTGGTGAGACCGGCGATCGCATGCTTGCTCGCGGCGTACGCGGGCACGGTGAGTCCGCCGCTGAACGAGAGCACGGACGCGATGTTGATGATCTTTCCCGAGCCACGCGCGATCATCTGCGCGCCAAAACGCTGGCTGAGGATCCACGCCGCATCGAGGTTGGTGTGCAGCACGCGGTCCCAATCTTCGATCGGAAACTTTTCGGCCGGGTGTCGCGCGATGTCGCCCGCGTTGTTGACGAGAATGTCCAGCGACGGCACCTGCCGTTCGACCTCGGCCGCCATCGCCTCGAGCGCGTTGCGGTCGGCAAGGTCGGCGTGGAACGTCCACGCGTTGAGGCCCCCCCCATCGAGCGGATGCAATCCGCCGTGGCTTTGGCGCCGTCGGGGCGAGAGCTCGCACACGCGACGTCGGCACCGGCTTCCGCCAACGCGATCGCCAATGCACGTCCGAGACCTCGGCTCGCGCCAGTGACGAGCGCCGTTCGTCCGATGAGCGAAAACGCGTCGAGGACGCTCATCGCCCGAGCTCGATGGCGGCGAGCATGAACGCGCCGACGCCCTTGTAGTCGTCGGACACGACGGGTTCGCTCACGTAGTACTCGTACGTCCCGTCGCGCGGCGGGTCGCCGCCAAGTCCCGCGACCTTGCAGATGCCGCGGATCGAGACGACCCCCTCGTCATTCAACGTCACAAACCGATGAAGCATGCCGTCGAACGCGCGCGTGGCGAGCGTGCGATACTTCGGCGCGAGGTACCCCAGTCGCGCGCCTTTGGCGAACGAATAGGTGAACATCGCCGACGCGGATTCCTCGAGGTAATTCCGCGGGCGATCGGGTTGATCGAGCACTTGCCACCATACGCCGCTCGTGTCTTGCACGCGCGCCGCTGCATCGGCGAGCTCCTGCACGATTCGCAAAAGCGCCGGGCGGTTGGGATGGTTCGCCGGCAGGTAGTCGAGCACGTCGATCGCGGCCATCAGGTACCAGCCGACGGCGCGACCCCAGAAGTTCTTCGATCGTCCGGTCGCCGGGTCGGCCCAAGGTTGGCGGCGCGCCGAGTCCCACGCGTGATAGTAGAGTCCCGTCGTCGAATCGCGGAGGTGCTGCGCGACGAGCAGGAATTGGCGGGTGACGTCGGTCATCGCCGCCGTGTCGGCGTGGCGTTGGGCGTACTGCGCGTAGAAGGGCTCGGCCATGTACAAACCGTCGAGCCACATCTGCTCGGGGTAGATCTGCTTGTGCCAGAAGCCCCCGTCCCTTGTGCGTGGCTGCGCAGCGAGCTGCGCGCGGAGCGTTGCGGCGGCGCGGTCGTAGCGCGGATCGCGCATCGCGTCGGCAAGCGCGAAGAGGACTCGACCTTCGTTGATCTGGTCGAGGTTGAAATCGTTCTCGCGGTAGTTCCTGATCGCGCCGTCGGCGCCGACGAGCGAATCGACGCTGCGCTTCACGTAGTTCGCGTAGCGCGGATCGCCCGTCTTGTCGGAGAGCCGCTGCATCGCGAGGAGGACGAGCCCCGCGGTATAGTCCCATTTGTCGAACACGGCCGCCTGGTTTCGCCACATCACCGATCCCGCGACGCGCACCGACCAAAGGGCGCTGGCGGCCCGGGTCGAGTCCCCCCGGGACGCCTGCGCCCAGCCGAGTGCCGGCAGTACGGCGACCGCGGCGACGCCCAGCGCGCGAGCGCTCATCGCACTGGCGCCCCGTTGATCGTCGTACCCGCGGTGTCGAGGCCATTCACGTGCTCGAGGACGTTGCCGTTCTCGACGCCACCGAAGTGGCAGTCGGTGACGCGAACGCGTTCGATGGGCGCGTTGGCGAAACCTCGGAGATAGAGCCCGTATTTGCTTTCACGGCTCGTGACGTTCCGCATCCCGATGTCGCGCGCGACCGGTGTGAAGGGCCCCTTCGCCCCTTCTTCATACGTGAAATCGATCGAGAGCACCGCGTTCGCCACCTGCCCCACCGTGACATCACGCATATAGATGTCGCGGACTACGCCGCCGCGCATGGCGTTGTTTTTGATTCGCAGCGCGTTGTCGAGGCGCGGGCTGTCCATTCGGCAATCGTGCGCGAACACGTTCCAGCAGCCGCCCGAGATCTCGCTCCCGATCGTTACGCCGCCGTGTCCGTCCCGCATCTCGCAGTTGCGGACGATGATGTTCTCGCTCGGCACGTTCACGCGGCGGCCGTCGGCGTTGCGCCCCGACTTGATGGCGATGCAATCGTCGCCGGTGTTGAACACACAGCGCTCGATGAGGACGTCGCGGCTCGACTCCGGGTTGCAGCCGTCGTTGTTCGGCCCGCCGCTGGAGATCTTCACGCCGCGCACGGTGACGTTCTCGCACAGCACGGGATTGATCTCCCACATCGGCGAGTTCGTGATCGACACGTTCTCGATCAGCACGTTGCGGCATCGGTACGGTTGGATGAAGGGCGGGCGCAGATAGTCGCCCTCGCCGAACCGGCGTCGCTCGACCGGCTCGTGGCGTTCGGCCATCTCGAGGAGACGCTGTCGCGACGCGTTGTAGTTCGGTGCGCCGCGCGTCCACCCGAAGTCGACTAATCCCTTCCACGGCCACCAGTGCTCGCGGTCCGCCTGGCCGTCGAGCGTCCCTTCGCCCGTGATCGCGACGTTCTGCTGATCGTACGCGTAGATGAACGGGGAGTAGTTCATCAGCTCCGTGCCCTCGAAGCGCGTCAGCACCGCGGGCAGATATTGCCGCGAGTCCCGATGCAAACAAGAGGGTCGCGTCGCGCGAGACGTGCAGCTCGACGTTGCTGCGAAGATGAATCGGGCCCGTCGCGAAACGCCCGGCCGGCACCACCACGCGCCCGCCGCCGGCGCTCGCGCACGCGGCGATGGCGCGTCCGATCGCTTGGGTCGCGTCCGATCGAGCGTCGCCCACCGCGCCGAAGCGCGTGATGTCGAACTCGCGATTCGGAAACACGGGCGGCTTGATGCGGGCGAGGATCTCCGGCACGAGATCCCACCCGCGGTCCCCCCCGCCTGCCGCCGGCGGACGAGTCGAGACAACGCCGCCCGCGTGGCACGCCGCTGCCCCCAGGGGCGTCATGACGGCCGCGCCCGCGCCCAGCGCTCGTAGGAAATCGCGCCGAGTCGTCATCGTCGGCTCAGTCGCGGACAGGGAGGCCGGTATCACCGGCGGCGCTCGCCAGCGACACTCGCTCGAGCCGCGGCGCCAACACTTGAATGACGATCAGCGCGGCGACGTACGCCGTCCCGCAGACAAGAAAGATCGGCGTGTAATTGCTTCCGTTGTGCTGCAGCACCCAGCCCGTGCCGCGCTGGAACAACGTGCCTCCGACCGCGCCGAAGAATCCGCCGATTCCCACCACCGAGCCGACCGCGTACTGCGGGAACATGTCGCTCGTGAGCGTGAAGATGTTCGCGGACCACCATTGATGCGCCGCCGCCGCGACGCCGACGATCACCACCGCGACCCACATGTTGGTCGCCGTCGGCGCGAACATCGTGGGCACGATCACCAGCGCCGCGATGAGCATCGTCGTCTTGCGGCCGGCGTTCACCGACCACCCGCGCTTGATGAACGCGCCCGAGAGATACCCGCCGAAGACCGAGCCCACGTCCGCGAGCAGATAGATCACGATGAGCGGCATCGCGACCTGCGAGAGCTTGATGCCGTAGCGTGAATCGAGAAATTTCGGCAGCCAGTACAGATAGAACCACCAGATCGGATCGGTCATCAGTTTGCCGATCGCGAACGCCCACGTCTGCCGGTGGCGCAGCAGCTCGGTCCACCGGACTCGTCTCGCCGGCTCGACTGGTTCACTGGCGATATACGCGAGCTCCGCCGGTCCGCACTTCGGGTGCTCGCGCGGCGGCCGATAGATCATGAGCCACGGAATCAGCCAGATGAACCCGAGCACGCCGGTCGCGATGAACGCGGGTCGCCATCCCCACTTGAGCGCGATCCACGGCACGAGGATCGGCGTGATGATCGCGCCGACATTCGACCCCGCGTTGAACACGCCGGTCGCCAGCGCGCGCTCGCGAGACGGGAACCACTCGGCGACGGTCTTGATCGACGCGGGAAAATTTCCCGACTCGCCCAGGCCGAGCATGAAACGGGCGATGCTGAACCCGCCCGCCGTCCGCGCCAGCGCCATCCCCATCGCCGACAAGCTCCACACGGTCACCGAGCCCGCGAAGCCGCGCCGCGTGCCGAAGCGATCCATGATGCGGCCGGCAAACAGGAATCCGATCGCGTAGGCGATGGTGAACCACGACACGACGTCGGCGAACTGCTGCTCGTTCCACCCGAGGTCGCGCTGCAGCGTCGGCCCGAGGATGCCGATGACCTGCCGATCGATGTAGTTGATCGTCGTCGCGAAAAACAGCAGCGCGCAAATCGTCCAGCGATAGCGGCCGATCTTGGCGAGCGCGCCGCTCGCCGCGAGTCCGGTGGCGCCGGACGCCGACAGCTCGGAATTCCTCGCTTCTCGCGTCGTGTCGACTGGGGTCGCCATCGTTTCCTCTAACGCTTGACGCGGCCGCTCGCGTCGCCGGCCATCAATGCCTCGACCTCGGCGACGCCGACACGGTTGATGTCGCCCGGGATCGAATGCTTGAGGCACGACGCGGCCGTCGCGAATTCGAGCGCCCTTTGATCGTCCCGATACGCTCGCAACCCATAAATGAGACCGGCCGCGAACGAATCGCCGGCGCCGACGCGGTCCACGATGTCGGCGACGTCGTACTGACGGCTCGCCAGCATCTCCCTCCGGTTGTGCAGCACCGCGCTCCAACCGTTGTGATCCGCGCTGTGGCTGGCCCGCAGCGTAATCGCGAGCTTCTCGAGCTTCGGAAACGCGGCGAGCACCTTCTCGGCGAGCGCGCGGTACTTCTCGTGCGCCAGATCTCCGCGCTCGACGTTCACGTCAGCCTCGATGCCGAGCGCGTTCTGGCAGTCCTCTTCGTTGGCCACGCCGATCGTCGCGAAGCCGACGAGCTCGCGCATGACCTCCGGCGCGCGCTTGCCGTACTTCCAGAGATTCTTGCGATAGTTGAAGTCGCAGGAGACGGTGAGTCCGCGCTCACGCGCCGTCTTCGCCGCCGCGATCGAGAGCTCGGCTGCCGTCGCGCTGATCGCCGGCGTGACGCCGGTGACGTGGAACCAATCGGCGTCGGCGAAAATCGCGTCCCAGTCGAAATCCGCCGCGCGGGCCGACGCGATCGAGGAGCCCGCGCGATCGTACGTGACGCGCGACGGCCGTTGGTTCGCGCCGTTCTCGAGGAAGTAGACGCCGAGGCGGTCGCCGGCGCGCCGAACCGCTGAAACGTCGACGCCGAGGGCGCGCAGCGAGGCGATGCACGCGTCGCCGACGTTGTTCGCGGGAACGACGCTCGCAAATCGCGCGTGGACGCCGAACTGGGCGAGCGACGCCGCGACGTTCGCCTCGGCGCCGCCGAACGTCGCCTCGAGCGTCGGCGATTGGAATAGGCGCTCGAACGCCGGCGACTTGAGCCGCAGCATCACCTCGCCGAGCGTGACGACGCAGCTCATGCCATCACTCCCGCCCGACCGACTGGCGCTTGGACGCGCCCATGAGCGATGTCGGACGCGCGCTGTGACTCTTCCCGAATGCGGTCGAACTGCTTGGCCGCGATCCAGTCGGCCGGCGCCATCCACGACCCGCCGCACGCGACGACGCGGTCGAACGCGAGATACGCCGCGACGTTCGTCGCGCTGATGCCGCCGGTCGGAATGAAGTTCACGCCGACGTACGGCGCGGCGATCGCCTTCAGGTAGCCGAGGCCGCCCATCGGCTCGGCCGGAAAGAACTTGAGCGTCGTGAGACCCAACTCGAGCGCCGCCTCGACTTCCGTGGGCGTCGCGATGCCGGGATACACCGGAAGTCCCACCGACATGCAGTGCTCGACGACGCGGCGGTTGAAGCCCGGCGCCACGACGAACTGCGCGCCGGCGTCGCGAGCGGCGTCGACCTGCGCCGGAGTCAGCACGGTCCCGGCGCCGGCGAGAAGATCCGGCGCCTCGGCGGCAATTCGTCGAATCGCTTCCGCGGCGCGCGGCGTGCGAAAAGTGATCTCGGCGCACGCGAGACCGCCCGCCGACAGAGCGCGGGCGAGCGCAACCGCGTTCTCGGGATCGTCGATCGTGATGACGGGCACGACGCGCGCGTCGCGCAGCCGATCCGTCATGGTAGTAGTCGAGCGCGGGGTCATGTGAGTGTCACCGACTCCGTGAGTTGAGCGTCGAGCGCTGAAAGTACGCCGTTCGCGCGGATCCGCGTGAGGTGCTCGGCGACGAGCTCGATGAAGCCGGGGAACGAGCCCAGATCGGCTCCCCAGAGCGATTGGTCGGCGCAGACGCGCCGCACGAGATCGAGGAACTCCTCGTCGGTTCGCGGCGTGAGCGACTGCCAAACCGCGCGCACACGTTCGCCCTCTGCATCGGCCGGCACCGGCAGACCGGCCGATCTGCGCTCGGCTTGGACGTCGCCGCGCATGAACGCCAGGTAGGCCGCGAACCCGAAGGCGAGAGCGGCCGGCGGACGCCCCGTCCGCGACGCGAACGCCACGATCGACGGTACGACACGGACGCGCATCTTCGTCGTGCCGTGCAAGGTGATGTCGATGAGCGCGTGATCGATGTACGCGTTGTCGAAGCGCCGGAGCACCTCGCTCGCGAACGACTCGGCGCCTGGCGCGTCGAGGTGCGGGGCGATCTCGTCGAGCATTGCGCGACGCAGGAAGCCGCCGACCCGCCGGTCGCGCACGGCGTCGCGCACAGTCGCCAGCCCGGCGAGCAGGGCTACCGGCACGACGATCGTGTGGCCGCCGTTCAGCAGGCGGATCTTTCGCTCGCGATACGGGCGAATGTCCGGCGCCACGACGACGCGCGGATCTTCGCCGGGAAATCCGAGGCGCGCCCGCAGCGCGTCGTCTCCCTCGATCGCGAAGAGCGCGTAGCTCTCGCAGGACGTGAGCATCCCGTCGCGATAGCCATGTACGCGCTCGAAGCGCTCGATTTCGGCGCGCGGCGGCGCGCCGGGAACGATGCGATCGACGAGCGTGTTGCAAAACACGACCGCGTCGCCGAGCCAGCCGGTGAATCTCGCGTCCAACCGCCACGCTGCAGCCAGCCCACGGACGAGTCGCGCGAGAATCACGCCGTTGTCGTCGACGAGCTCACACGGGAGCACGACGAGCCCACGCGCGGTGTCGTAGTCGAACGCCCGCGCGCGCTCGAACAGGAATCGCGTGAGCTTGGCCGGAAAAGAACGCGGCGGAGCGGCGTCGGGCGAGTCGGCGGTATCGAGCGTCAACCCCACTTCGGTCGTGTTCGAGATCACGAGCTCGATGTTCGGATCGCGCGCCAGGGCCAGGACGTCGTTCCATTGTGTCGCCGACGACAACGCGCGGCTGAGCGACGCGACGATGCGATTGCGTGGCCGGCCGTCGTCCGCGGTGCCGCCCTGGATCGAAAGCGTGTAGAGTCCGTCCTGCGCGTTCAATACGCTTTCGCGCTTGCTGTCGGTCGACGCGATCGCGACGATCGAACCGCCGAATCGCCCCGCGCGGTTCGCGTCGTCGATGAACCACTCGGCGAATCCGCGGAGAAACGCGCCTGTCCCGAATTGAACGACGCGCTCGGTGAGATCGAGAGTCCCCCGCGGCGGCGCGTCCACGTCCGCACGGCCTGCCATGAACGGCGACGCGACGAGCTCGCGGGACAGCCTCGGCAGCGCGTTCATCTACAGCGTGACTCCGTCCTTCCAGATCGCGATCTCGCGGTAGTCGTTCGTCTCGTTCCTCGCGAGCCGAGATCCCGACGCCACCTCGAGGACGAACGCGAAGAGCTCATCCTCGAGCTGCGGTGCGCTCGTCGCTCCGCCGAGCAGCCGCCCCGCGTCGAAGTCGATCCAGTGCGGCTTGCGTTGCGCGATGTCGCTGTTCGACGAGACCTTGATCGTCGGGACGGGAAAGCCGAGCGGCGTGCCACGACCGGTCGTGAACAACAGAAGCGTCGCGCCGCTCACGACCATCGCCGTCGACGACACGGCGTCGTTGCCCGGCGACTCGAGGAGCGTGACTCCGCCGGCGGCCGGCGGGAGCGGATCTCCGTACCGGAGCACGCGCGCGATCGTCCCTCTGCCACCTTTCTGAATCGCGCCGAGCGACTTCTCCTCGAGCGTCGTGAGACCGCCGGCCTTGTTGCCCGGCGACGGGTTCTCGTAGATCGGTTGGCCGTGGCGAACAAAATAGCCTTTGAAATCGTTGATCATCGCCACGATGTCATTGAACACCAATTCGTTCTCGGCGCGATTCATCAGCAGTTGCTCGGCGCCGAACATCTCGGGCACTTCGGTCAGGATCACGCCGCCGCCGAGTGACGTCAGACGGTCGGCGATCCGGCCGAGGAGCGGGTTCGCGCTGATGCCGCTGAATCCGTCCGAGCCGCCGCACTTGTGGCCGAGCACGAGCTCACTCACGGGGCTGTCGACGCGCTTGTCGGCGCTCATTCGCTCGACGAGCTTCGCGACGGCGCCGGTTCCCTCTTCGAGCTCGTCGATCACGTCCTGCGTGTTGAAGAACGCGAGACGGCTTCGATCGACGTCGCCGGCAAGTCGGACGAGCGTGTCCAGCTGGTTGTTCTCGCACCCCAGCCCGAGAATCAGCACGCCGCCCGCGTTGGGGTGGCGCATCAGACCCGCGAGAACACGTTGCGTGTGCGAGAGGTCGTCGCCCAGCTGGCTGCATCCATATGGATGGGCGAACGCGTGAACGCCGTCGATCGCGCCGGCGAATCGTTCGCCCGCCTGTCGCGCGATCCGCTCCGCGGCGTGGTTGACGCAGCCTACGGTATTGAGCACCCACAGCTCGTTGCGCGTGCCCACTCTGCCGTTCGCGCGCCGATAGCCCTTGAACGTCGGCATGACTGCCGGGCGATTCGATCGTGTGAGCGAAGGCTCATAGACGTAGTCGACGACACCCGAGAGGGCCGTGCGCAAATTGTGCGAGTGCACCCAGTCGCCGGCGGCGATGGATTCGGTGGCCACCCCGATCGGAACGCCGAACTTCACGACGACGTCGCCCGCGCGAATCGGCTCGAGGGCGATCTTGTGCCCCGGTCCGATCTCCGCGCGCGACGTGAGAACCAGGCCGTCGACGTTCACCCGTTCTCCGGCGGCGATCGGACGCAGCGCTACGGCGACGTTGTCGTCGCTCGCCACGCGTACGACGGCAAGCGGACTGCTCGAGGCAGCGGCGAGGGGCGCGCCCTGCGCGCGCTCGGTGCCGATCGTCATCGCGGCCTACGTCCTCGCTGTCGCCGCGAGGGGACGTTGCGCCACCGGCTGGGGTGGAGGCGCGGGAGCGATGCGGTACGTCTCGCGCGCCAGCTCGTAGGCGAGCGCGCGCGCCATCACGCGCGCATCGTCGAGCTCGACGACGTGCCGCGCGACGAGACCGGCGAGAAAATTTGCGTCCACGCGCCGCGAGAGATCGTGGCGCGCCGGAATCGAGCAAAAGGCACGCGTGTCGTCATTGAAGCCGGCGGTGTTGTAGATCCCCGCGGTCTCGGTGACCTGCTGCCGGTACCGCGTCATCCCCTCGATCGAATCGTGGAACCACCACGGCGGGCCGAGTCGAAGCGCCGGATAGTGCCCCGCGAGCGGCGCGAGCTCGCGCGAGTACGCGGATTCGTCCAGCGTGAACAGCACCAGCGAGAAGCGCTCGTCGTTGCCGTACGCGTTGAGCAGCTCGGCGAGGTTGCGTGTGTACTCCGTCGCCACCGGAATGTCGGCGCCGCGATCGGGGCCGAATCGATCGAACACCTGACGGTTGTGATTGCGAAGCGCGCCGGGATGAAGCTGCATGACCAGCCCGTCGTCGACGGACATGCGCGCCATCTCCATGAGCATGTGCGCCTCGAAGCGCCGCTGATCCGACGGCGTCGCCTCTCCTCGAAGAGCGCGCACGAAGATCGCCGATGCATCCTGATCCGACAGGCGCGACGCAAACGGCTCGACGACCGCATGGTCGGTCGCCGTCCCGCCGAGCGATTTGAACACCGCTCGCCGCGCGCCGAGCGCGTGGATGAACGAGGCGTAGTCCGCGATCGCTTCGCCGCTCACCTGCCCGAGGGACTCGAGCTCTGCCCCCCATTCCGGCGCGGCAATCCGAAAGACCGCGTCCGGGCGGAACGTCGGAATCACTCGGCCGCGCCACCCCGACGCGCGCAGCGCGCGATGATGCTCGAGCGAATCGCTCGCCGCGTCGGTCGTAGCCAGCACCTCGATGTTGAAACGCTCGAACAGCCTGCGCGGCCTAAACTCGGGCGACGCCAGACGTTCGGCGATCTGGTCGTACACGTGCTGCGCCGAGTCGCCGTCGAGCCGCACCTTTACACCGAAAACCTCGTGCAGCTCGTGGTCGAGCCAGGCGCCGGTCGGCGTGCCGTGAAAGAGGTGCACATTGTCGGCAAACGCCTGCCAAATTCGGCGCGGATCGTTCTCGACCGGCGTTCCGTCGCGCGTCGGAATCCCGAGCGACTCCATAGAAGTGCCGCGCGAATACAGCATGCGGACGATGTAATGGTCCGGCACCACGATCAGCGACGCCGGCTCCGGGAACGGCGTATCGTTGGCCAGAATCGCCGGATCCACGTGCCCGTGAGGGCAAATGAGCGGTAGGTCGCGCGTCTCCTCATAGAGGGCACGCGCCGAGCGCCGGATTTCCGGGTCGGAATCGAAGAACCGGTCGGCGTGGAGAACCAGGGGCTTAGGGGTCCCGCGCCTCATGGTTCGCTTGTCCGTCGGGTGGAAGACTTGAAGCGGCGCCACATTTGTTCAAATTACGAACAATATCGGCGGACCGTTAGTGGCGGCCCCCCGCTAGGCCCAGATTACGCCATCGGAAGCGCGCCCGGGGTACCAATCCGTCTCCCCGACGTCCCAACCGAATCCCGACCGACCCCTGCACCGCGACCAGTGCGAAAGATCAATACACGCAGCTTCGTCATGGCAACCCGGTCGACGCCGCGCGAGATCAACCGGCAGATCGTGCTGAATCTCGTCCGCGAGCACCAGCCGATCTCGCGGGCGGATCTTGCCCGGCGTATGCGGGTCGGCCGAGGGATGGTCACCTCGCTGGTCAGCGAACTGCTCGATGACGGGTCCATTTACGAAGGGGCGACCGTGGCCGCGCCTCGCGGCCGAAAACCCATGATGCTTTACGTGCGCACGCACGACCGCCTCGTGATCGCCGTGGACGTCCGATTCAGCCGCACCTTCCTCCAGTTGGCCGATTTCAGCGGCGCCACCATCGCCGGCGACTCGTTCGACACCATCGTCGACCCCAAAGGCCTCACCGCGAACCTCGCCAAACGCATCGCTCGGCTCCTGAAAGCCCATCGGGCGGCGGGAAAATGCAACGGGATCGGGCTTGTCGTCCCGGGGATGGTCGAACAGGCCACGGGTCGAGTGCTCAACGCTCCACAGCTCGGGTGGCGTGACGTGGACATCCGCGACGACCTGTCCCGCGCGACGGGTCTCGCTGTCCACATCGAGAACGCGCCGATCGCCTGTGCGCTGGCGCAGATGTGGCTCGGCCAGCGTGGAGGCGACGCCCCGCGGGACTTCGCTTACGTGACGGTGTCGGACGGTGTCGGCGCGGGAATCGTCATGAACGGCGAGGTCGTCCGAGGACACAACAACACGGCGGGCGAATTCGGACATGTCGCCGTGGATCCGCGCGGGCCCCAATGCCTGTGCGGCGCGCACGGCTGTCTCGAGGCCTACACCTCCAACCTCGCCACTCTCTCCCGCTACCTTGGCCACCCATTCTCCCCCACCGAGACTCGGCGGATGCTTCAGGAATCGGGGCTCACGATCGACGATGTTATTGCCCGGGCGCTTGCGGGTGAGCGGCGCGCCCGGAGCGCGCTGGAAGAAACCGCTCGGTATTTGGGAGGCGGCCTCGCGATAATCATCAACACGCTCAACCCCGCGCAGATCTTCGTCGGCGGTGAGATCACGGAGGCCTGGCAGCAGCTCGCTCCGGTGATGGAGGCGGTCATCCGCGAACGAGCGCTGACGACTCTCGCCGCGGAGACACCGCTCATCCCTGAGCCGGCGAGCAGCTTCCCGAGACTCAGAGGCGCGACGGCGCTGGTGGCGGCGCCCTTGTTCGCAGCGCCGCAGGTCGCATAGCACCTCCGCGGCTCGGTTTGCGCACGCGCTTGCGGATCGTGCTGTCCTGCGACGCGCCTTGCGTGTAGACGCCGGAGAACGTGACGAGTGAATCGAGGTGTTTCGCGAGCGTCGGCCCCACTCCGCTGACCCGCCGCAGTCCGTCGAGACTCAAGAACGGTCCTCGCCGCATTCGATCCGCCGCGATGCGTTGGGCGATGATCGGGGGTACGCCCGGCAGCGAATCGATCTGCGCGGCGGTCGCGACGTCGAGGTCCAGCTTTCCATTGATGTAGCCCGGACCCGTGTGTGGCTCCCCCGCCCTCTTCCGCGACGGCTTCCCCTGTCCGGAATCCGGCGGTGACGAAGTCGAGTCCGAAGACCACTGCCGCGGTCGGGCGGCTGACCGTCTCCCGCCGCGAGCGCTCGAACGTTTCGGACCGGTGCCGGACCGACCGGCTTTGGCCGCCGAGTCTGCCGAGGCCATTTGTCGGTCGAGGGCGGGTTGGGTGCTGGGGCTGCTGACGGAGCGTGATGCCGCGCGTGACACGCGCACACCGGCGCCGAGTACCGCGACTGCTCCGAGGAATACGAGCGCCTTGTGATCTGGACGAAGTGACATGGCCGAACCTACAGATGTCGTTCCGGCCGAGTGTCACCGAACGATTGCGGTCGGGATCATTTGAATTCGGCTGGTGCTCAAGTTGCGGGAGGCTTGGTCTCGACCGACCAGCAGCCGCGGGTGTACAGCGATACGAACGGGGCGGGTAAAAATCGCGTAAGCTGGCTAACACCGTGGGTTTTGGCCCGTTATCGTTCCACGAATCTTCGACCGGAAAGCCACATGAAGTCGTCACGTTTCTCGTCGCTGTTCTTCCTGTTGGCGGTCGCCTGCGGCGCGCCAAGCACTGTCGCGACGCGTCCGGCCCCGACGCAACCGCCGGCTCCCGCGCCGAGCGTTCCGGCTGTCGTCCAGCCGGCGTCCGTCCCCCCGTCGCCCTGGCGGAGGCGCCGCGCAACTGGCAGCTCCTCGACGAAGGGATCGATCACGTGCCGGGGGTGAGCTCCGAGCGCGCCATGAACGAGCTCCTCGCGGGCAAATCGCCCAAGAAGAAGGTGCTCGTGGCGATCATCGACAACGGGATCGACACGTCGCACGTGGACCTCAAGGCGAACCTCTGGGTGAACCCGAAGGAGACGCCCGGCAACCACGTCGATGACGACCACAACGGGCACGTCGACGACATTCACGGCTGGAATTTCATCGGCGGCACGGACGGCCAGGACGTCCACTTCGACACATTCGAGGTGACGCGCGAGTACGCGCGGTGCCACGGTGGCGCGGCCGCGAGCGGTGCGCCGAAGATCGACGACGCCGCGCGCTGCGCCGAGGTGACGGCGGCGTTCGAAAAACAGCGCAATTCGATTCAGAGCTCGGTCACGAACTACAAGGGCGCGCTCGACGTCTTGCATCAGATCACGCCGCTCCTCAAGCAGGCCGTCGCGCCCGACACGTTGAGCATCGCGCGCGTGCGCGCGTTGTCGCCGACGACTCCGCAGTTGACGCAGGCGAGACAGATCTATCTCCAGCTGGCCGACGAGGGGGCGACCGAGACCGTGCTCAACGACGGCCTCAAGTCGCTCGAGGGACAGCTCAAGAACGGCCTCAACCCCGACTTCAATCCCCGCACGATCGTCGGCGACAACTACACCGACTGGCACCAGAACAACTACGGCAACCCTGACGTGATGGGCCAGGACGCGAAGCACGGGACGCACGTCGCCGGGATCATCGGAGCGGTCCGCGGCAATGGAATCGGCGTCGACGGCATCGCCCCCTCGGTCACGTTCATGATGATTCGCACGGTGCCGGACGGCGACGAGCGCGACAAGGACGTCGCCAACGCGATCCGCTACGCAGTGGACAACGGCGCGCAGATCATCAGCATGAGCTTCGGGAAGGCGTTCTCGCCTTACAAGGCCGCTGTCGACGACGCGGTGAAATACGCCGACGCGCACGGAGTGCTCATGGTGCACGCCGCGGGCAACGACGGCGAGGACCTCGGCAAAGCGCACAACTTCCCCAACCCGACGTACCTCGACGGCGGACACCCGACCCTCTGGATCGAAGTGGGCGCGTCGTCATGGAAGGGCGGCGAAGACCTGCCGGCCAAGTTCTCGAACTATGGCCAGCAGCAAGTCGACCTGTTCGCGCCGGGAGTGGACATCCTATCGACGGTCCCCGGGAATCAGTACGAGCGCGACAGCGGCACGAGCATGGCCGCACCGGTCGTGACCGGCGTCGCCGCGCTGGTGATGAGCTACTACCCGAACCTCTCGGCGAGCGACGTGCGCAAGATTCTCATCGCGTCGACGGCGAAGTATCCGACGCAGGTCGTCAATCGCCCGGGTGACGATTCGAAGGACCACGTCCCGTTCGGCACGCTCTCCGTCACCGGCGGAATCGTGAACGCGTACAACGCGCTGCGGATGGCGGACGACGTGAGCAACGGAAAGGCGAAGCCGTAGAACGAGGAGAGCGCTTGACGGCTTGACGGCTTGTCAGCTTAACGGCCGTCGAGCTGTCCAGCGCCCCTCTCTCACTTCACCAACGTCACCGCCACGTCTCCCACCACCTGTAGACTCTTCGCCGACACCTTGTCGAACGTGTCCTGCATGGTGTGGTGATAGTTGGGATTCGAGGCAGTGAAGGCGTCGTGCCCGGCGGGGAGTGGACCGTATTGAATGTCCAGCACGTCGATCACGCGCAGCCCTTTGTCGAGCAGCGGGACGTGGTCGTCGGTGATCTGCTGGCCCACCTGGCTGATGAAATACTTCGAGTAGCCCAGGTCGGCCGCGGTCTGCCACACTCGACTCACCACCTCCGGCGCGCGCTGAACGGAGTTGGATTCCTGATAGAGCTGCAGGTCGGCGTCGCCGATCATGTCCCACAGAACGCCGAAGAGCGGCTTGTAGTTCGCTGAGGGGAGATGGCTCGCGAAGTACTGCGATCCGAAAAGCGCGTCGGGAAAATGGCCGCCGCTGTCGGAGTCGAACGCGCCCCAGTCTTCGCCGTCCACGAACAGCAGGTCGACGCCCACGGACGGCGGCGTCTTCTTGAACACGTCGCCAAGCGCGATGAACAGGCCCACGCCGGACGCGCCGTCGTTGGCGCCGAGGATCGGCCGCGCCTTGTTGCCGAAGTTGGGATCGTCGTCAGCCTTGGGACGCGTGTCCCAGTGCGTCACGTAGAGCACGCGCTGTGTCGCGGCGGGATTGAATCGGGCGAGGATGTTCTGGAGGGGCAGCTTGGTGCCGTCGGCCGTCGTCTGCGTCCAACGCTGCACGCTCACGCTGTCCGTGCGCTGCTTCATCTGCGCGACGATCCACGCGGCGGCCGAGTCGTGCGCCGCCGTGCCGGGCGTCCTCGGACCGAACGCCAGGTGCGCCTTCACGTAACCGAGCGCAGCCTGCCCGTCGAACGCGGTCTTGGCACGGCCGAAGCCGCGGTCGCAACCGCTCAACAGAAGAATCGAGGCACAGAGAAGGCTGATCATGCGCACGGAAAGGTCTCGTCGGGGAATAGACTGTACGTTAGTGGAATTGGTCATTCGGCGGTCTACTTGGCGGCGCCGAAGAACTGGAATTGCAACACGGTGGACAGCACGGTCTGCGCGAAGCGCCGGTTGAGGTTGTTGTCGAAGGTCACGATGTGCGACGCCTGAAGCGTGAACACCAGACCGTCCTGGAGGTTCGTGTCCGCGGCCAGGTTGAACGACTGCCTTCCGTTGTCGGCCAGCCGGCTCTGAAACGCTCCGGTCGAGTCGAGGACGAAAGTCCGGTTGTGAGATTGCTGAAAGCCGAACCGGGTCCGCAGATCGCTGCGCAACCCGAGGCCGAGACTCTCGGGCACGTGGAACGACCGGCCCGCGTCGACGGTGAGCTCGTTGCCGCGCGTCCGCGCCAGGCTTCCGGGAAGACTGTCCAGCCTTTGCGTGAGACTGTACCGCGCGCTGGTGCTCAGAGATCCGCGTCCCCCCCAAATGACCGACCCGCCGAACGGATACGTCTCGGCGTGGCTGCGGCGAATCTCGGGTGAGTCGCCCTCGTCGAGCCCCGGCAGCGATATCGACGCCGTCGTGCGCAGATAGCCCGCGGTGGCGTCGACAGCGGTGAACAATCCGCCGGGCGCCGGATGAAACGCCCAGCGCAGCGTCACGTCGGGAAAGCGCGTTTGCGTTCCGTTCGCCTGCGCCTGGACCTGTGAAGAGTCCGGCCGCGCGATCCAGTTGGCGGTCGAGATGTGCTGATAGCGCGCGTCGATCGCCGTACCGCCGATGAGACGCACCGAGCTCGCGGCGTTCCATGTCCCGGTCTCTCCGGCGGCGGTCGCCGCGGCGCCATTCACAAAGCGGAACGACGACGGGCCGCCAAGCGCCAGCTCGAACGGGAGGGGCGGCGCGCTGGTCGCCTCGTCGACGTCGCCCAAGAGGCTGCGCGTGAACGAGACATCCACTGGCGCGAACGACACGCCGATTCGCCGGGCGAGGCTCGAGTCGCGCGTGTAGGCAGCGAAGGCGCGGGCGATGTCGATCGTCGTTCCCACTCCAATCGTTTGCGCGGCAGTCATCCGGCGCGGGAGCGACCGATCCAGTGCGGCGAGCGAGTCGTGCACGGCGAGCACGCTGTCCACGCCGATCACGCCCGGCAGCGTTGCGAACGACCGCACGTTCGGATCGCGCAGCATGTCGTACTGGGTTCCGAGGTCCGCGCGCGGCCGGAACCACGACGAGAACGACGGCGTGAACGACGCGCTGCTCGACATCGACCGCTCTCGCTCGAACCCCGGCCCGACGACGATCGGCGGCAGTTGATTCGACTCACCGGTTGTGTCGCGGTAGTCGCGGAAGTCGCGCAGCGATTGGATCTCCCAGTGAAACGCGGTGCCGGGCGTCGGCTGAAATCCCAACACGCCGGCGTTTCGCCAGAGACGGCTGGACGCCGTGCTCACGCTCGGATCGTCCGCCACGCTCCCCGTCGGGTTGAGGAACGACACTCGGCGATCGTTGCCGCGGACGAATCCAGTGCTCACGCGGAACTCGGTCGGATTCCAGCGGAACGCGCTCGTTCGCAGCGCGGCGACCGGACCGGCCTGGAGGAAATCCGGCAACACACCGAGCGCGCCGGCGGCCCAGCCGGGCAACGACGTCGTGAGCGGCGCGCTTCCCGCGACGAGGTAGTCGAGCCCCACCGAGAGGGTATTCTGGTTTCCGTCCTGGAATTCCGTGCGATCCACGCCGGTCGTGTACGACGTATTGAGCGACAGGTTGTCGACCAGCGGAGCGAGCGGGCCGCCGAGCGACGCCGTGCGGCGCGCGGTCAAGCTGTAGGTCGTGAGATCGTTGCGCGGCTTGCGCAGTCCGGGAATCCCCTTCCCCGAGATGTCGGTCTGTTCGAGGTACAGCGGGTCTTCGGCCAATGAGAGTTTCGATATCGTGAGGGGAAGCGAAACTCCCGCGCCCGCCGGAAGAAGCCTTTCCAGCCGGAGCGTCGCCCGCATGTCGATGTTGCGCTCCGTCTCGAACGACGGCTGCTCCCCGAGCTGCCTGAAGTTCGGATCGCGATTGCTGAGCGTCGCCTGAAAGTCGCCGAAGTCGCCGATGTTGAGGTGCGCGCTCATCGACCCGGCGGTGCCGCCGGTGTTGAGCTGGCCGTCCAACCGAACGTCATCGACCCAGAGCTCGAGCGTGTCGGTCGGGCTGATTGGCGGTGAACCGGCCGCGGCCGACGCCGCCACGCGCACGATTCCCACCGCCACTTCCTGCACGGAATTCAGATTCGGCGCCGTAACCGCCGGGTCGACCGTGTACACCATGTAGCCGTCCTGGCACGCCGCGAACCGACGCGACACGACCCCCACCGGCAACGGCGAGGCAACGATGATCGCCGAGTCGACGCCGGTGCAGGCGATCGACGTGGCGCTGCCGGCGAGGTACGCGGTCTGAATCTTCTTTCGAAGATCGATGAACTTGCTCAGGTCGATCGCGAAGTCTGTCCACGCCGCGGCGGTCTTCCCCTCGTTCGCCGGCGCGCGGAACATGTAGAAGTTGTTCTCGTCGCGCCCGACCTTGAAGTACATCTGAAGCTCGCCGCTCTGGCCCCAGCCGTGCCCGACGCCGCGCCCCCACACGTTGAGCCGCTGGAACGCCATGAAGTACTCGGGCCCCGCGGGAAAACGGAAAAACGCCTCGGCGCGGTGATAGAGAGGCAGGCTGCCCGTTTGGATGCGGAGCGAGCTCTCGTTGGTCGTGGTGAGCGTGCCCTGGAACTGCGCTCCCTTTTGCGCGGCCTCGTTCACGATGCCCGGAGGCGGTTGGTACACGACCGCCGCGCTCGAGTCGGTGGTGCCGATCGAGGAGGTGATGACGAACCCGCCGCCATCCTGGCCAGTGCCCGCGATCCCGGCGAGCGTCCGATTGCTCCGGTCGAGCCACCGCGCGCCCACGACCTGCAACTCGGCGATCGGCAATTGGACCGGCACCTCGGCGTCCTGTACCTGCGCCGACACGAGCGTGAGCCGAAGCGCGCGCAGCTTGCGCCGATTGACGTCGTTGAGCGAGTCGGTCGGCGTCTTGAACGGCACGCGCACGAGGACCCAGTTGCGCGTCCGCGCCTGCGGCTGGCCGCGAACGTACAGCGTGTCAGTGAACTGCCCGCCGACGCGCGTGACGGCGCTTGGCGCGTTCAGGTCGACGACGTATCGCAGGATCCGCTCGCTCTCGCGCTGCGCGCTCGAGAAGTTGAGCGCGTTGTCCATGTCGATGTCGTCTTCGTCGAGCTTGTTGTTGGCGACCGTGCAGTCGGTGCGCGGATCGCCGATGACGTCGAGCGCGCCGGGGGCGGCATGGCAGACGCGAACGTTCGTCGCGCGATGCGTTCCGGACGCGTCGACGGCGACGATGGTGTCGGCGACGTCGCCGGGAAGCCCCGTGTCGTTGATCGCGGCGTTGAACGATCGCGAAAACGGATCGCGCTCCGTCGCCGGCGTTGGATTGTCGAACCCGACGAGTCGCTTCCCACTGAACGTCGTGTCGTTTCCGGCGACCTTGAGCGTGTCGGGCGAAAAGCGCACTGCGTTCTCCGAGACGTCGCCGAAGTCCAAGATCAGCGTCGGATCCGACTTCGACGCGCGCGCGATCGCCGACGTGTCGAGCAGCGTCCAGAACTGGAGAAACTCGCCGCGCGTGAGATCGAGTCCGGTCGAGCTGAGCACCGTCCGAATGCTCCGAAACCTGCGTGAACCCGCGCCGGCGAGGCCGTTGTCGGTCCATTTGTAGCTTCGTGACGCGCCGTCGTAGCGGCCGACCTGGTCGAGCGGCAGGAGCGTGAGCCACAACGCCGGCTCGACGAGATGGATGCCGCTGCCCACGAACCTGAGCAGCGGATCAATCCCGCTATCCGTGACGGCGAGCCGTCTCCCGCCGGGACTCTGCACGTTCGTCTGCCAGACGAGCGTCGCCGCGTGCGAGGGCTCGAAGAACGCTCCGCCGAAGGGGGACGCGAGCGAGTGGCCGTACGCCGGAAGGCTGCTGTTCAGCCACGCCTGGTCAGAGAGCGCGATCGAGGTGCCGCCGTTGGCGTCGAACGTCTCGATGTAAGCCGTGCCCTGGTTGCGCGCGAGGAACTGTGGATTGCTGTGCGCGATCTCCGCGGTGAAGGAAAAATGTGACGGGGCTTTGGATTCGCCGAACGGCAGTCGGCTGGCGAAAGTCGTGAGCCCCGGCAGGTCCCAGTTGAACCGCCCCGTTACACCGGTCGTGAGCGTGGAGCTGCCCTGGAGCCCGAGGTCGGGGCGGTTGAACGATGTGCTTTGCGACTGGTTGATCGCGAGAAAGTCGAGCGTGCCGTGCGAGACCGGCAGCTCTGACATGAACCCGGCGAGCGTCGTCGGCGCGGAACCAAATGAAACGTTCTCCTCGTAGCGGACGTCCACGTGCCGCTGAGCCACGAGCACCGTGTCGGGGCGCATGAACTCGATTCGCCCTAGGTCATAGTCGACGCGGTAGTCGAGGTCGCGCACGAGTTGCCGGCCGTCCATGACGACCTGCTCCGAACCGGGCCGGATCGAGCCGGCGCCGATCGTTATCGCGCCGCCCTGCTCGCTGCTCACCGTCTCGTACCGAACGTTCATTCGGTACAGCGATGCCGGGTGCTGCGGGGAGTAGATGTACTCCCCGGGAATTGTGTAAATGTCGTCGTTCGTCGGGTTGCCCGGTGCGACGAGCCCCGAATCGCGCGCGCTGAAGGGATGCAGCGACGGAAACACAAGGAAGTAGTCGTGGATCGCGTAGGCCACGTCGAGCGACTGGCCGTTGCGGATGTCCGCCGCTCCCGCGCCAAGGTTGAAGATCGCGTCGCTGCGCCGCGGCCAGAGGCGGTTTTCGGTGTCGAACTCCGCCGGGTTCGCCGACTGAGCGAGGCCGAACATCTGAAGGAACGTCGCATCCGAGCCGGCGATCGGATGCTCGAGCCGTCCGCTTCCCGTCACGATCCGGATCTTCGCCGTCTCGCGCGCGAGATTGCCTCCGGCGATTCGGTAGACCGAGCGGATCTCGTTCCGGAACGCCGCGGACGTTGGCCCAACGTTCGGGTCCATGACGAGGTTGGCGACTTGATCGCGGCCGGGCACGAACTGCAGGTCTGGCGTTCCGCCGGTCGTCGTCCAGACCGTGTCGCGACCGTTGACCTTCACGTTGTAGGCGACGACGAGCCGCTCGTTGGACTCGTTGAGCGGGCGAACCAACGCGAACCAGAGCAGCGACCGGTCGATGACGTAGTCCACGCCCTCGCGCAGGAGGTCGTACACCGCCGTGCCGTTCGTCTGGCCGCCGCGTACGCGAAACCGGGGGCCGCCGGGATTCTGCGGCTGCGTGCCGAACTGGAGACGGTAGATTCTGACGAGTGTGGGACGCAGCGTGTCGGGCAGCGAGCCGCGAAGCGCGGCGAGCTGCGAATGGTTCAGAATGTCGATGTTGGGGAACGCACGGCCGCCGCCGAGCAGCGCGGGATCGATCGTGAAGAAGAAGCGCAGGCGTTCGATCTGGTAGTCGTCGATGTCGCGGCCGCTCGCCTGCTGCGCGGTGCTGCCGATCGTGAACTGGCGCGTCTGGCCGACGTTGCCCTTCTGTTGCGCGAAGATCGACTGAAAACGGAGCGGACCGAACTGATTCGTGATCTGGAGGCCGTAGTTTCCCGTCGGCAGGTTGGCCGACAGAAATCGCGACGGCGGGGGCGTGAACGTCACGTTGCCGACGTCGACGCGCTGCCACCGCGACCCGGGCGTGCCCTCGTAGTACAGGGACAGCGAGTTGGACGCGTCGAACTCGCGCTGCATGTCGTAGTCGACGTTCACGTGCCACCGGTCGGCAACGACCCCGGAGCTCTTGATGCTAACGGTCGGTTGGAGCGACCAAGGCAGGAAGCCGGCGCCGCATCCGGAGACGGCGCTCGTCTGAATCGCTTCGAGCGACGTGCACACGAGGTTCTGGTCGCGCTCCTTTTTGCCCTCGACGCGAAGATTGAGCTCGAGCGGCAACTCGAGGCCGGGGATGGTCGTCGTTCCGGCGGGTGGCGGCGGTCGCCGGAGGGTGTCGGTATCTGCCGGCGGCCGAGCGGGCAGGACGGGTATGGGCGGCGTCTGTGATCTCGCCGCCGGACCCCAGACGAGTCCAACGGCGAGCGCGATCAGAACAGCTCGCGTCGCAGAATACAGGGGTCGCACCAAACCCTAACGGTGGGGTAGGAAGCCGCCGACGGCTCGTGTCGTGGACCTGCTCCGTTCGCTCTCGGGACGCGGGGGTCACGTCTCGAGGAAGCCTTGAATTCGAGCTGGCGGTGGGTGGAATATACAGGCCAGCCACGGCCGTACAACCCTGTGGAGTGCTTGAAGTTCCGCAGCAGACGACCGATCGCGCCCGCGCAATGAAAACGTGAAGAAACTCAGCCGCTACGTCCTGAAGGAACACGTCGGGCCGTTCTTTTTCGCCCTCTCGGCACTCACGTCGTTCATGCTGCTCCAGTTCATCGCCCGAAAGTTCGGCGATCTGGTTGGCCGCGGGCTGTCGTGGCAGGTGATCCTCGAGTTCTTCGTCCTGTCGATCCCGCTCACGGTCGCGCTCACACTGCCGATGTCCGTGCTGGTGGCTGTGCTGTTCGCGTTCAGCCGGCTGGCGTCGGAGAACGAGATCACGGCTCTCAAGGCGAGCGGCGTCTCGACGCGGTCGCTCCTGCGCCCCGTGGTCGTCGCGTCGGCGTTCCTCGCGATCTTCATGCTCTGGTTCAACGACCAGGTGCTCTCGAGCGCGAACCACGAGCTGGCGACCCTCCAACTCGCGATCCTGCGCACGAAGCCGAGCTTTGCCCTCAAGGAGCAGGTGATCAATCCGATCAAGGAGGGTCAGCTCTACCTGCGCGCCGGGTATATCGATCGCGACCAGTCCGGGAAGATGCGCGACATCACGATCTATGACGTGTACGATCCGACCAAGCGCAAGACGATCTTCGCGGACCACGGGACGCTGTCGTTCGCCAGCAACAGGACGGATCTGATCCTGCACCTGTACGACGGCATGATGATGTCCGCGCCGTCGAACCAGCCCGGGCAGCTCAACCGCATCTATTACAAGCAGGACGAGATGCGCGTGAAGGACGTGGCGAACGCGTTCAAGACGATCGACGCCGACACCACGTCGAAGGGCGACCGCGAGATGTCGGTGTGCGAGATGCAGGCGGAGTACGAGAAGCGCAACATCGCGCTGCAGAACGCGTACAGCGACAGCACGCTCGCCGTGTGGCGCGTCATGAAGGAGCGCGGGGACAACCGCCCCGAGCCAAAGCGGAAGCCGGTTCCCAAGGCGGGCGGGATCGGCGCGCTCTACTGCAACTTCATCCTGAAGAAGCTCCACCTCGGCAACCCGCTCGAGCCCAAGCGCGCGGAAGCGGCCGAGCCGGCGATGTTCCTTCAGCCCGCCGCCCAGCAGGACACGACGCATCACCAGGATACGACCAAGCAGCGGCCGGACACCGCGAAGAAGGCTGCGGCCAAGCCGCTCGTGAAATCGGATTCGGTGATGGTGATGATCGGCAGCGTCTTCAAGAAGGTCGCCCGGAACCAGATCCCTGCCGGCGCCTTCATCCCGGAGACGGCTGCGGTGACCGTTCCCGCCGCGGGATCGTCGCCGATCGCCGGCCGTCCGCCGATCGTGCGTCCCAATTCGCCGCCGCCGGTGCCGGGCGCGGCGCCCGCGGTTTCGCCGGCGACGGTTCCCCGCACGGGCCCGAACCCGGCAGCGCGTACCGCGACTCCGCCCCCGTCTGCGGGCGCGGCCGCGGGGGCCGATCTCAAGACTCTGATCACGGCGGAAACGGCCGACGCCAAGATCCGCCTCGACGATGCGCGGCATTGGCGGAATCGCTACGCGATCGAGATCCAGAAGAAGTTCTCGCTCGCTGCGGCCTGCATCGTGCTCGTGCTCGTCGGCGCGCCTATCTCGCTCCGATTCCCGCGCGGCGGCGTCGGGCTCGTGCTGATCGCCAGCTTCCTGATCTTTTCCGTGTATTATGTGGGCCTGACCTCGGGTGAGGCGCTCGCCAACCACAACATCATCTCGCCGTTCTGGGCGATGTGGGCGGGCAACATCATCTTCGCGCTCATCGGCATCGCACTCATCTCGCGCATGGGCCACGAGACGGCCACGGCGCGCGGGGGCAACCTCGCCGAGATGTTCGACTCGCTCCGCTTCTGGCTCGACCAGCGCCGGAAAGGCGGAGCCAAGTAGCCATGCGCATTTTCCGGCCGCTCGACCGCTACGTATTCACCGAGTTCTGGCGGATCTTCTCGATCACGGCGCTCGGATTTCCGTTCCTGCTCGTGATCATGGACCTGACCGATCACGTCCAGAGCTATCTCGATCGGCGCATTCCGGCCGCCGACATCGCGCTCAGTTATCTGTTCTGGATTCCTGATTCGATGTTTCTGGTGCTGCCGGCGGCCGTGTTGTTCGCCACCGTGTTCTCGATCGGTGCGTTCACGCGGCACTCGGAGGTGACGGCGGCCAAGGCATCCGGCCTGAGCTTCCACCGGCTCGTCGTCCCGATCCTGTTCGGCGCCATGATCGCGTCCGTGCTCGACCTCGGACTCGGGGAGGTCGTCCCGATCACGAACCAGCGACGAAGCCGACTCCTCCAGGAGGACAAGGCGCAGGTCGGCACGAGCCGCTTCAACTTCGCGTTCGCCAGCGATTACGGCCGCGTCTACAAGGCGTACGAGCTCCGCACCGATTCTGGGCAGATCCGCCAGCTGCAGATCGAGCGAAAGGGCCAGGGGCCGGCGTATCCGACGTACGTCTTGACGGCCGACTCGGCCTCGTACGACGTCCGCCGAGGCGGCTGGACGCTGCGCCACGGCCACCTCCAGGTGGTGAGCGACAGGCAATCCAACTTCGCGGTCTCGTTCGCGTTGGCGCGCGACGCCCACTTCAGGGAGCAACCCAGCGACATGATGGCCAAGCCGCGTGAAGCGCAGGACATGCGCTACGAGGAGCTCACGCGCTTCATCACGGCGCTGGAGCGCTCGGGCGGCGACGCCAACGTGCTGCGCGTGGAGCGGGCGCTCAAGATCGCGATCCCGGCGACGTGCATCATCATCGCGCTGTTCGGCGCTCCGCTCGCCACCAGCACCCAGCGGGGCGGCTCGGCCTACGGCATCGCCGTGAGCCTTGCAACGACGATGATCTTTCTCCTCATGATCCAGCTGACGCGCGCCATCGGCGCGAAGGGCGTCATCCCGCCCGACCTCGCCGCTTGGATTCCCGGCGCGCTGTTCGGCGCCGTCGGTCTCGTCCTGCTGGCGCGGGTACGGACTTGACGGGGACGCGCCCGTCGCAGTCGATCAGTCGAGAAACCCAGGCCTACCCGGTCGTTCAACGTGCGTCGATCCGGTTTTTCCGGCGGATCACGCGCTACTGGATCAACGTGTTCCGCGACGTTGGCCAGCGCACCTATTTCCTCCGTGACATCGCCCGCGGGTTCGGCGACCCCGCGACCTACGTGCCCGAGACGATCCGCCAGATGAAGAACATCGGCGTCGACTCGGTGCCGCTCACCGTGATCGTCGCCGCGTTCATCGGCGGCGTCATCGCCTTACAAACGCGGTACCAGCTCTTTCCCGGCGTCGAGCTGTCCATCATCGGGCTCGCGAGCCGCCTCATGATCGTGCTCGAGCTCGGACCGCTGCTCACGGGGCTCGTGCTCACCGGCCGCGTAGGCGGGCGCATGGCCGCCGAGATCGGAACGATGCGCGTCACCGAGCAGATCGACGCGCTGGAGACGCTTGCCTACGATCCGGTCGCGTTCCTGATCGTACCGCGCCTGCTTGCCGCCGTCCTGATGCTGCCGACGCTGGTCGTACTCGCCGACGGCGTGGGGCTGTGCAGCGCCTACGTGGTTTCGGTTCATGTTACCGATGTTACCGCCGCGGATTTCGTTACAGGGCTACGCCTCGGCTTCGGGACGTTCCAGGTGGTCTACAGCCTGCTCAAGGCCACAATGTTCGGCGCCGCGATCGCTTTGGTCTGCGCCTATGAGGGTTACATTTCCGAGGCCGGTGCCGAGGGGGTCGGGCGGTCGACGGCGCGCGCGGTCGTCATCACGTCGGTGACGATTCTCGTGCTCGATGCAGTGACGGCGGGCGTGCTGGCTCCCTTCCTCCAGACATGAAGCGTCGCGACGAAGTCACCGTCGGCATTCTCATCACGGTCGCGGTCATCGTCCTCGTCCTCGGGACGCTTTGGCTCGCGCGTGGTGGTCTGCGTTCGGGGTACCCTCTCTACACGCGCTTCGCCTGGGGACAGAATCTCAAGCAAGGCCAGCCGGTACTGCTCGCCGGCGTGAACGTCGGGTACGTCGGCGACGTGACCCTGCGGCGCGACGGCTACCTCGACGTGATGCTGCGGATCGACGATCAGTATTCGATCCCGAAAGGCTCGAACGCGGCCGTGAAGCCCGTCGGCATCTTCGGCGACGTGGCGATTGCCCTGACGCCGCCCGTGCCCCTGACCTCCGCCTCGTACGCGTCGGGCGATACGGTCCCCCCGGGACCGCCCGCGGCGGATTTCAATCAGATCCTGACGCGCATGGACACGATCGGCCAGACGATCTCGCTCCTCTCGCGCTCGCTGCAGACGGAGCTCGTCGAAGCCGGCACGCTCAAAGACATGCACAAGGTCATCGTGTCCGCCACGGCGCTCTCGGCCCAGCTTCAGAGCGTCGCGGCGGCGCAGAACAAGAACATCACGGCGACGCTGGAATCCTTCCGCGGCACGGCGAGTCACTTCGACAGCATCATGGGCAAGGCCGCGAGCGTTGTCGACTCCGCGAAGATCGCGGCGACGCTGGCGAACGTGAAGACGTCGAGCGACAACCTGGCGCGGATCTCGTCGCAACTCGATTCCTCGACGACTCAGCTCCGCGTTTTCGTCAACAAGATGGAGAACGGGAACGGCACGGTGCAAAAGCTCATGACCGATTCGCTCATGTACACCGACGCCCGGCACCTGCTCCAGACGATCGACTCGCTCGTCACGGACTTCAAGAAGAATCCGAAGAAGTACATCAACCTGAAGATCTTCTAGTCAGTCCCCCGGCGACGGCGCCCGCGCTGACTCGAGCGCGGCGCGCGGCGGCCGCCCCACCGTCGCGTAGTACACGGGAATGCCGAGCAATATGACGCCGAAGACCGCGAGCGTCGGCCAGCGGCTGCTCGGGTCGATCAGCGCGTTGGCGAGGAGATAGATCGTCGCCAGCACGAAGAGAATCGGCGCGATCGGATAGAGCGGTGCGCGAAAGGCCGGCTTGTACCCGGCACGCCGGCGGAACGCGAAGATCGACGCCACGCCCAGAGCATAGAACGGCAGAATCGCCGTCACGAACGTGTCGGCGAGCTGCTCGAAGGTCCGCAGCAGCACGAAGATGATGCCCAGCACCGCCGCGAGCGTGATCGCGACATACGGCGTTTCGTAGCGCGGATGCACCGCGGCGATCTTCCGGAACAGAAGCCGGTCCGCCGCCATCGCGAAAAACACCCGCGGGTTCGTGAGGATGGACCCGTTGAGCGTGCCGAGCGTCGAGAGCATCACGGTGATCGACACGAACGTCACGCCCGCCGGCCCGACGACCC
Organism: uncultured Gemmatimonadaceae bacterium; assembly: GCA_963757185.1. Lineage (GTDB taxonomy): Bacteria > Gemmatimonadota > Gemmatimonadetes > Gemmatimonadales > Gemmatimonadaceae > JAQBQB01. The sequence continues at coordinate 68,526 of CAVWQI010000004.1, read as the reverse complement.
GCTGCGCGACGTCGGCGGCGACGAGCTTCGAGTGCCGAATCTCGTCGACCGACATCACGCCGAGGTACGCGATGTTGGCGAGCATATAGACGACGACCACTGCGATGGTGCCGAGGATCAGCGCTCTCGGAAGGTTTTTCTCCGGGTCTTTCACCTCGCCGGAGATGAACGCGAGGTCGGCCCATCCGTCGTACGCCCACAGCACGGATACGAGCGCCAGTCCGAACGGCGCGATCGAGAAGCTCCCCGCGGGAAACGCCGGGGTGAAATGGCCGCCGGTCTTCGGAATCCCGATCGCGATCGCGACGATCACGATGAACAGCAGGCCGAAGTACTTGGCGACCGTGGTGATGTTCTGGAGCAGCGAACCCCACCGCACGCCGACGTAGTTCAGCGCGGCGATGAGCGCGATGGCGAGCGCGGCCACGTAGTGGACCCAGCCGTCATACGGCGCGAGGCTCGGATTGAATCCGAGCACTCTCAACAGGTATTCGGCGAAGGTCGTCGCGATCGCGCCGAGCGCCGCCGCGCGAATGATCGCCAGCTCGGCCCAGCCGAAGAGGAACGCGGGAAGACGCCCCCACGCGTTGCGAATGAAGACGAAGATTCCGCCAGTCTCTGGAAAGGCGCCGGCGACCTCGGCCAGCGTGAGCGCGCCGCACAGCGCGACGATTCCGCCGGCGATCCAGACGCCGAAGAGGGGAAGCGGACCAGGCAATCGATTCGTGACGCTCGCCGGCGTTCGGAAGATCCCCGAGCCAATCGTGATGCCCACGACGACGGCGATGGCGCTCCACAGGCCGAGACGGCGTGGAAGCTCCGCAGGGGGAGCCGCGGCCGCGGCTGAAGCGGCGGATCGGGCGTCGGACATTCCATATGGTAGCGCCGGCGAAGCGCGCGGGCGAGGCGACGCAGACGAGCCGGTCCATCGGCATGACGAATGCAACTGACTTTGGCGCCCCACACTAAACACGTGATCGAGGACTACATGAAAACCCGGAACGGCAGTCGGAGCTGGGCAGGGATCGATTTGCGCGCTGTTGCTTTCGTCGGAATCGTTGCCGCGTTCGCCGTCGCATGCGGCGGCGGAGAGAAGAAGGCCGGCGGAGAATCCGCGACCGCGGCTCCGCCTCCCGGCGCTGCAGGCGCGACGGCCGCGACGGGTGGGATGCCGGCCGGGCTTCCGGCGCCGGCGCCGGGAGTCGCGCCAGCGGGTGCGACGCTCGCGATGCTCGCCGAGGGCGACAGCATCTTTCACGGGCTCAAGGCGGGCGGTCTGTGTCAGACGTGCCACGGCCCCGACGCCGCCGGAACTCCGCTCGCGCCGCCGCTCGCGAATAAGCAGCAGTGGCTCACCGGCGACGGCAGCTACGACTTCATTCAGAAGCGCGTGACGACGGGAATGCCGCAGCCTACGCCGCCGTATTCCGCCCCGATGCTGCCGATGGGTGGCGCGCAGCTCACGCCTGACCAGATCAAGTCCGTCGCGGCCTACGTCTACTCGATCAGTCACAAGACCTGAGCGACACAATCGAAGCAGTGGCCGCGCGCCGGCGCTCCAACGGGAGCGGCCGGCGCGCTAGCTTTGGATGGCTACAGATTCTCTCGCCATCTCTCCCAGCATGGTCACTCGTTTCGCTGACGGGATTTATTGGATCGCCGTCGCGTGTTGTGTCGTCGCTCAGGCGGCGATCGTTCGATCTTCGCTCGTCTCTCCCGCGCAGGTGCCGAGCTCCGATGAACCGGCGTCTCTGACGCGGCGCGCCCTCGAGGTGTGTTGGGCGGTGGTCCCGGGAATCGCGCTCGCGCTCCTCTTCGTCGCCACCTGGCACGCCATGCACGACCCGGCCGCAACGGCGGTGGTCGATTCGATGCCCGTCAGATGAAGACCGTCCGTCGGCTGTCGCTGCTCGCCCTCGGTACGGCGTGTCTGCACCTCGTGTTCGGCGGGATTGTTCGCATCTCAGGCTCCGGCATGGGCTGCGGCAACAACTGGCCGAAGTGCTACGGCTACTGGTTCCCGCCTTTCAGCCGGCCAGATCTCATCGTCGAAGTCTCGCACCGATACCTCGCGGCGATTCTCCTTACGACGGTGACGCTGATGACGGTCGCCGCCATGCGCCACCGTCGCGAGGCGGGCGTCGGTGGACGCGGCGGCGTACTACGCTCGGCGACGGGCGCGCTCGGCGCCGTGTTGTTCGCCGCCGCGTTGGGCGGCGTAACCGTGAAATTCGGCAATGCGCCCTGGGCGACCGTCGCGCACTGGCTCGTCGCGATGACGGTGCTCGCTCTGGTCGCGACGACGGCCGTGCGCAGCGGCGCTCTCGGCGGCGCGAGCGCCGAACATCAGCGAGGGACCTCACGCGCCGCGCGATCGGGGCGTGCCGCGGCGATTCTCGCGCTCTTCGCCGTCGCGCTCGGCGGGCTGACGGCGAAGATCCCGGGCGCGTCCGTGGCGTGCACGACCGTTCCCCTCTGCGGGCGCAATCAAGCAGTCGACGCCGCCGCGGTAGCCGTGCAGATGACGCACCGCACGATCGCCATTTTGCTCCTTCTGCACCTGATCGGGGTTGTCGCGATGCTCGGTCGTCGTCGCACGGAAGAAGCGCCGATCGTCGTGCGCACCGCGGCGATAGCGCTCGGCATGGTCGTGCTTCAGTTGGCCGTCGCGTCGACGATGATTCTGCTCAACTTGCCCGCGGTGTTCCGATCGCTTCATGAGGCGACGGGCATCGGCATCTGGCTGAGCTGTTTCCTCCTCGCCTACCTCGCGCGGCGAACAGCGCCGGCGGCGGCCGGCGTGTCTGTCGACGCCGCGCGACGCTTCAGCGGCCACATGCCGCCCGTTCCAGCCACCGAACGATGACGGACGCCGTCGCCATCACCGGCGCGCGCTCGATCTGGCGCGACCTCGTCGCGCTCACGAAGCCGAGGATCATCTCGCTGCTTCTCGTGACGACGATCGCGCCGATGTTCGTCGCCGGACGTCCGGCGTGGACGCTCGTGCTCGCGGTGTTCGCGGGCGGATACCTCATGGCGGGCGGCGCCAACGCGGTGAACATGTACATCGATCGCGACATCGACGATCGCATGGCACGCACGCGGCTGCGCCCGATTCCCAGCGGACGGATGCACCCGCGACAGGTGCTCGCGTTCGGCGTGTTGCTGTCCACCGCCGCGACGTGGCTGCTGGCATACGCCGCGAACGTGTTGACGGCCGCGCTCGCGCTCGCGGGATTCTACTTCTACGTCTTCATCTACACGCGCTGGCTCAAGCGCAGCACGCCGCAGAACATCGTGATCGGCGGCGCCGCGGGAGCCTTCCCGCCGCTCGTGGGCTGGGCCGCCGTGACGAATCGAATCGATCTGCTCGCCGTGTATCTGTTCTTGATCGTGTTCTACTGGACGCCCCCTCACTTCTGGGCGCTCGCGCTGCTCAAGCAACGCGACTACGACCGGGCCCACGTGCCCATGGCGCCGCTCGTCTGGGGCGAGCGCGAAACCAAGCGCCAGATGTTCTGGTACACCCTCGTCCTGCTGCCGCTCACGCTGCTGCCGGTGGCGTTCGGAGCGCTCGGAGTCGTCTACCTGATCGCCGCCTCGGCGCTCGGCGCGAAATTCCTCGTCGAGGTTCTGCGCGTCGTGCGCGCGACCGAATGGAACGCGCCGGCGTGGCGGCTCTACAAGTATTCCCTTCTCTATCTCGCCCTGCTTTTTGCGGCGATGGTCGTGGACCGCCTCGTGGCGCTCGGGATATCACCCGCCGCGGTCTGATCGCCGACTGTCTCGTCCCCCTCCGGGCCGATGTTCAAGTTCGTCGTGTGTTGGCCCGTGACCTGGATCTTCCGCTCGATCGGCTTGTCCAGGTCGGGGCGCCAGACCATGAGCGTGTAGCTCCCCGGCGGCACCGAATCGAGCGAGAACCGCCCGCTCTCGTCGGTCACGGCGAAGTATGGCTGATCGAAGACGGCGATCGTGGCGCGCATCCACGGATGGCGCGTGCAGACCACATCGACGAACCCGACGCGCTTGGTCAATCGCTCGCTGGCGACAACCTGCCCCGTATTGAAGAAGGGCATCGTGACAGCGCTGTCCACCGGTTTGCCCTTGAACACGAAACGGTGTAGCGCGGCGTCGTCGTTGTAGACGTTGATCGTCGACCCGACGGTCGTCGCGACGATGCTCGGATCGAGGCCGCAATCCTCGCTCCCCAGATCAGCACGCTTCTCGATCGGCAGCGCCTTGCCCGAGTCGAGTCCCGCGATCCAAACGAGCGCGGCCCGTGAATGTGGCGGCGTCTTCCGCCCGGTTTCGCACTCATGCGTGGAGTCATCGATCACCGGCAGCGCCGTCGGATCGACCGTCCCGATGACCGTGCCGGAGGTGGGCAGCGCCGACGGGCGATACCCGGTGGCGGCGAGCTCGAAGCCGGTTCGGTCGTCGCTCACCATCGCGACGCGCTCCGCGTGGCCCCCCTTCGCCGCGGAGGCGGGGTCCTTGGAGCACGCGAAGGCCGCGATCGTCGCGCCAAGGGCGAGGAGTGGAACGCCGCGTTGCAGGTGCAGGAGAACCTCTGGATGAGTCGGTAGACCCGGCGACCGCGCCGGTACACAGAGGTTCGTCCCGCAACGAGTGGACCGCTCACAACCTGCGAGCCCGCTCCGCTCAGACGATGAGCAGATCTCGCTGATAATCGCGCGGTGTCACCACGGCCTCGCCCGGCACGATGTAGACGTTGACCTCGCTTCGCATCCCGACCTGGCCGGGTATGTAAACCCCCGGTTCGATCGAGAAGCCGATTCCGGGGACGAGCAGGCGCTCCTCGCGGGTCTCGAGGTTGTCGAGGTGCGGCCCCGATCCGTGTAGATCGCGCGGGTCGATCGAGTGGCCGGTCCGGTGCGTGAAGTAGTCGCCGAATCCACGCGATTGGATGACCCGGCGGGCGGCGTCGTCGACCTCGGCGCCGCGCGTCGGCACGTTGGCCTTGGCCCGCTCGCGGACGAGCAGGATCGCCGCGTCGCGCGCGTCGCGCACAGCGTTCCAGATGTCGAGCATCTCCGTGGACGGTTTGCCGACCGAAGCCATCCAGGTCTGGTCGGCGTAGACGCCGCCTTCCTCGCGAGCCCAGAGGTCGATGAGCAGGATTTCGCCCGGACGAATCACGCGCGGCGAATCCGCCGACGGCTCGTAGTGCGGGTTTGCCGCATTCGCGCCGGCCGACACGTTCGGGCCGTGGTCAGTGGAGAGACCGGCGCGACGAAACTCGTCCTGAATCCAGCTCATGAGCTCGTGTTCGGCCAGCGGCTCCGCGGTTCGGGCGCGCTCACCGGCGAATGCCATCGCCTTCCGGGCGATGCCCGCGATGACTTCGGCCGCCCGCTCGTGCGAAGCGATGTTTTCGACGCTCCACGCCGCGTAGAAGCGCGTCACGAGATCGCCCGACGACACGACCGTCGCGCCCGACCCGCGGACCATCTCGATGACGCCGGCCGGCACGCGGTCGAGATACGGAACTGCGTCGCCGGCCGAGTACTCCATGGCCACGCGCTTGCCGCCGACGTACTTCGCGAGCAGCGACTCGAGGGTCCGCCACGAAGCGTAGATCTCACGGGGCCATTCGGCAGGCCAGCGATGCCATGGCCCCTGTTCGATGGCGTGCGTGAACGCGATCGGAACTCCGCGCGCCGGTACGAAGGCGAACGCCCGCCGCGTCGTCATCCCCTCGATGCCCATGAGCTCCGCGGCGATCGGATTCAGCCCGCGGAAGTCGTACAGAAGCCAGCCGTCGAGATTCGCGTCGATCAGCGCGCGCTGGAGCTCGAACAGCGTATCGATGGTGAGCATCGGCGTTTACTCGAGCCCCGCGGTTCGATCGATCGCGCGCCAGTCGGCGCGCCATTCGCACGTGCCTTCGCCTCGTGCGGCACAGCGGACGTGCTCCACAGCGCCGATGCTTCCGATCAGGCGCTGGAGAAGCTCGCGCAACGACGCCTCGTAGTAAGTGCAGCCGACGCTTCCCGGCGCCGTGCCGAGCGTGATCGGGCGCGGCACGTCGACCATCAGAAAGGCGCCGACGCGGCGCACGTTGCCGCCGAGGTACCGCGCGGCGATTTTCTTCGCGTAGCGAAAAGCCAACGGCCTCGCGACGGCCGCCGGCAGGATCCGCATCAAGCTGCGGTTGAGCGACGAAATCGTTTGATAGGACTGTCGCGCCGTGTAGCGGCCCGCGGCGCGAAACACAGCCTCGGCGTCGGGCCGCCGGCCGATCAGTTTGGCGAGGCCAATGACCTCGTCGGAGCCGGTGCGCTGCCCTTTTCGCACCGCCTCGGTGTGACGTTTGATCTGCGTGTAGACGGTGTCGCTCAGGCCGAAGCGTTTGTTGCGAAGCTCGTCGACGTACTCCGTGTCGAGAAGATCCATCGGCGTGTCGACGTTCCGGACCGCTTCCAGAAGACTCAATGGGAACAGGGCATCAACAGTGGCGAGCATGAGCCTCGGTGTCGGTCGAAAAGCGGGGTTGAAAAGCGAAGCTAGCCGCGCGTCGTTGCCCCTTCAAGACGCTCGCTGATGGCCGCGCGCGCCGCGGTCGGACTGCTGGTTGCCGCCATCATCGCGACCCTTGCGCGAGCGACTCGGTCACTCTCCAGGAGCGGCGCCGTCGCCGCGACCGGACTCGGTACGATCACCGCCGCCGCCGGCTACCCGTGGGCGATCCTTCTCGTCGCGTACTTCGCGGCGTCCAGCGCCCTGTCGCGGTTTGGCGCGGCCGAGAAGCAGCGTTTGACCGGTTCCATCGTGGCCAAGGGCGGTCAGCGCGACGCGAGGCAGGTGCTCGCCAACGGCGGCGTGTTCGGCGTGGCGGTGCTCGGCATGTTGATCCAACCCGGCCTCTGGTGGACCGCGCTTGGCGCCGGAGCCCTCGCCGCCTCGGCCGCCGACACGTGGGCCACCGAGATCGGGACTCGCTTTGGCGGGGTTCCGCGCTCGATCCTTTCCCGCCGTCCGGTGCCGGTGGGAACGTCCGGTGGGGTCACGGTGATTGGAAGTCTGGGCGCCCTGGCGGGAGCGCTGTTCGTGGCCCTGGTCTCGATCGCGATCGGTTGGACGCGGCTAGCGGCCCTGTCCGCGGTGGCGGGCGGGGTCGTCGGAGCGCTCGCCGACTCGCTCATCGGCGCGACAGTGCAAGCTCGGCGGTGGTGCGACGCGTGCGGTGTAGCAACGGAGCGCGTGCGGCACGATTGCGGTTCGCAAACGCGAGTCGCAGGCGGGGTGAGCGGATTGGACAACGACATGGTGAATCTCTTCAGCGGAGTCTTGGGCGGCATCGCCGCCACGGCGCTCTTCATGGCGATGTTCGCGCGGCACGGATGAACGCGGACGTCCTCGTCGTGGGAGGCGGCCCCGCGGGATCGTCCCTCGCCGTCGCTCTGGCTCGGCGCGGCGTGGACGTGCTGCTCGTCGACCGCGCCCGATTCCCGCGCCCGAAACCCTGCGCCGAGTATCTGAGCCCCGAGGCGTCGCGCGTGCTCCAAGCGATGGGCGCGCTCGGACGCGTCGAGCGCTCGGGCGCCGCGGCCTTGTCGGGCGTGCGGGTCCGCGCGCCGAACGGCCTGGTCATCGCCGGCGACTTCGTGGCGCAACATGGGTTCCGCGCCTACGCCGACCGGGGACTGTCGGTGCGTCGCGAAGTGCTCGACGAAATTCTGTTCGACTGCGCGCGATCGGCCGGCGCCCGCGTCGTTGAAGGCGTACGAATCACGGATCTCGTGCGCGATTCGTCGGGTCGCGTGACCGGCGCGAAACAGGGAGCGGGCGAGCCGATTCGCGCGCGGTTCACGATCGGCGCCGACGGTCTTCGCTCGATCGTCGCACGGCGCCTCGGCCTCGCGAGAACGACGCGCTGGCCGCGCCGGCTCGCTCTCGTGACGCATTACACCGGCGTGCGAGACGTGGGCGAGCAGGGGGAGATGCACGTCGAGCGCGACGGGTACGTCGGCATTGCCGACGTCGGACACGGAGCGACGACCGTCGCGCTTGTGGTTCCGGCAGCGCGCGCGAAAGACATTGCGCGGGATCGCACGGCATTTCTGGAAGCGTGGATGCGGTCGCACCCCCACCTCGCGGCGCGATTTTCGGGCGCCGTGCGCGTATCACCGGTTGTCGCGACGGGACCGTTCGGCTCTTACAGCCGCCGCGTCTGGGCGCCGGGTGCTGCGTTGGTCGGCGACGCGGCCGATTTCTTCGACCCGTTCACCGGCGAAGGCATCTACGCGGCGCTGCGCGGCGGCGAGTTGCTTTCCGACGCTCTCGTCGAAGCGCTGAGCGCGCGCGACGGCGGCGAGGCGGCGCTTCGCGCGTACGATCGCGCGCGGCGGAAGGAGTTCGGCGGCAAGTGGATCGTCGAGCGCGTGATCGGCGCCGTCGTCGGCTGGCCGCCGCTCATCAACCGGGCCGCCAAGCGACTGTCGGCGCGAAAGGACCTCGCCGACCTTCTGATCGGCGTGACGGGGAACTTCGTGCCGGCGAGCGAGGTCGTGCGATGGTCGTATGTTTGGAAGGTCTTCGTCGGCTGAACGGATGGACTCGGACACATTTCGCAGCGTCCTCGGTCGCTTCGCTTCCGGGGTCACGATTCTCACGGCACGCGACGCGTCGGGCGCCGACCACGGGATGACGGTGAGCGCCTTCAGCTCGCTCAGTCTCGAGCCGCCGCTCGTCCTCTTCTGCGTCGACCACACCGCGTCCATGCACGACCTGCTCGCGAGCGATCCGCCGCCGGCGTGCGGCATCAGCATTCTGGCATCCAATCAGGAAGCATGGTCGCGCCGATTCGCCGACGAGAACGCGCAGCGATTCGACGGGATAGCGTACTCACGCGGCGAGCAGGGGGTCGTCCTGCTCGACGACGCGCTCGCACACCTCGAGTGCACCATCATCCAACGCATCGAAACCGGCGACCACACCTTGTGCATCGCGCGTCTCGACCGGGCCGAGCCGCTGCACGGGCACCCGCTGCTCTACTATCGCGGCGGATACGCCCAACTCGAGCGATGACTGTCACGCCGCGGGGTCGCGTTTCGTGCTGACGCCAACCAGGCGTCGCGGCGTCGAGCTTCTCGACGACCCGCGCGTAGACGCGGACGACCGCCACCGCGCGCAGGACGACATCCGCCGTTCGAACGTGTGGCTCGGCGGTCTGCGCGCCGCGCTGGTGGAGCTTCGCGCCGTCATCGCACCGCGCGACAACATGATCCTCCTTGACGTCGGCACGGGGCTGGCCGACATCCTGACGGAGGCGACGCGCGACGTTCGCAAGTCCGGCGGCAGTTTGACGACGATCGGCGTCGACGGCGCGCTCTCGCTTCTGGCCACGGCGCGCGGTTCTACGACGGGCATGGTCTGCGCCGACGCGCTCGCGCTTCCCTTCCGCGACGGGAGCGTGGACGTCGCGATGTGCTCGCAGCTGCTCCACCATTTTCCCGACGCGGAAATCGATCGCCTGCTGCGCGAGTTGCATCGCGTATCGCGACGCGCGGTCATCGTGTGCGACCTGCGCCGCAGCTGGTTCGCGGCGGCGGGCTTTTGGCTCGTTTCGTTCCCGATGCGCTTCCATCCGATCACGCGGCACGACGGCGTGGTGTCGGTGCTTCGCGGCTTCACCGCCGGTGAGCTCCGGCGTCACGTGACGGCGGCGACCGGCGCTTCACCCAGAGTCAGCCGTCGACTTGGCTTTCGCCTCACGGCGCGCTGGGCGCGCACTGAAACGGCGAGCGCGTCATGAGCGAGCCGCTCGACCTCGGCCCGATGCCGACGGACCGTTCGCTCGAGACGATCGACGAGCTGGTCGTGCGCGCGCCGGCCGCCCGAATCTTCTCGCTCGCGGCCGACGTCGAACGCTGGCCGACCTACTTGCCTCACTACCGATACGTTCGCTTTCTCGACCGGCGCCGCGATGGCGGAGGGACCGTCGAGATGTCGGCGAACCGGCCGTTCGGGCCCGTCGATTGGCCCACGTGGTGGACGTCGCTCATGGCTGTGGTGACACCGTCGAGCACGGCTCGAGGTTCGATCCGTTTTCGGCACGTTCATGGCATCACGGCGGGGATGGATGTCGAGTGGACCTTCGCCCCACATGAAGCCGGCACGCTCGTCCGCATCGTACACGTGTGGAACGGGCCGACGTGGCCGGTGATTGGTGGCATCGCGGCCCACGGAGTCATCGGGCCCGTATTCGTGCACGGCATCGCGTCGCGCACTCTTGCCGGACTCGGGCACGCGGCGGAACATACCGCCCAATCCGCGTCCAGCGTCGTTTCTTCTAGCGAGGTGTCGGGTGGCTGATCGTCGACGAGTAGCGATCACCGGGATCGGCGCGCTGACGCCGATCGGCATCTCGCGCGACGCCTTGTGGCAAGGCCTGCTGGCCCGCCGCTCGGCCGTGCGCCCGGTCACACGCTTCGACGCGTCGATCTACCGCAGCCAGATCGCCGCCGAAATCGATTTTCATCCGAGCGATTTCATCGAGGAACGAAAGGTCAAGCGCCTCGACCGCTTCGGCCAATTCACCGTCGCGTGCTCGCGGCTCGCCATCGAGGACGCGCACCTCGACATGGCCGTCGAAGACCGCGAGCGCGTCGGCGCGATGATGGGAAGCGCGCTCGGCGGCGTCGGATTCGCCGAGGAGCAGTTCGGGGTGTTTCTCACGCAGGGGATCAAGAACGTCGCGGTCTCGCTGGCGACGAACGTCTTCGCCGGCGCGGCGAGCTGCAACGTGGCGATCGAGTTCGGCGCGCAGGGGCCGAACAGCACGAACGCGATGAGCTGCGCGTCGGGCACGATGGGAATCGGCCAAGGCTTCCGGGAGATTCGCGACGACTACGCGGACGTGATGATCTGCGGCGGCGTCGAGGCGCCGCTGAACCAACTGTGCTTCGGCGCGTTCGCGCTGATTCGCGCCATGTCGACGCGCAACGACGATCCGGGACATGCGTCGCGCCCCTTCGACCGCGAACGCGACGGATTCGTGATGGGCGAAGGCGCGGCCGTGGTCGTCCTCGAGGAATACGAGCGCGCCAAGGCCCGCGGAGCGCACATCTACGCCGAAGTCTGCGGCTACGCGTTTTGTAATGATGCGCACCACATGACGGCTCCGCGGCCGGATGGATCGCAGGCCGCCCGCGCGATGCGTGGCGCGCTCAAGGACGCGCACGTCGAGCCGCACGAGGTCGCGTACGTCAACGCGCACGGCAGCAGCACGCCGCTCAACGACCCGACAGAAACCCGCGCGATCAGGATCGTCTTCGGCGATCACGCGACCAAGCTGCAGGTGAGCAGCACGAAAGCCTACTACGGCCACGCGCTGGGCGCGTCGGGCGCGATGGAGACGGCCATTTGCGCCATGGCGCTCGAGCGCGAGTGGCTCCCGCCGACGCTCAACCTCGAGGATCCGGACGACGGATGCGACCTTGATTACATCCCGGGCGTCGGCCGCGAATCGCGCGTCGACTACGTCATGAACAACTCCTTCGGGTTCGGCGGGATCAACGCGGCCTTGGTGCTGAAACGCGCCGACTGAAGGCGGGCGGGACCGGATGATGGTATAGTTACAGCGCCGCGGCCCCCTGAAGCCGCGGCGTCGTGCTTCCCTTGCACCCTCAGCTCGGAACGACAAAATGAGAGACACCTGGCGGCATTTCGTAGCCGAATTTGTCGGGACGTTCGCGCTCGTGTTCATCGGCGGCGGCACCATCATTACCAGCCCGCTGGTCCAGTCGCAGGCGACCGTGCTGAGCGTAGCCCTCGCCCACGGCCTCATCCTGGCACTCCTGGTCAGCGCGACGATGGCGATCTCGGGCGGCCATCTCAATCCCGCCGTCACGACGGGATTTCTCGTCACGCGCCGAATCGACCCGATGATGGCGGTGATCCACTGGATCGCGCAGTTCCTCGGCGCGATCATCGCGGCGTACATGCTCAAGGCGCTCTTTCCCTCTGCCGTGGCGCAGGCGACGCTGCTCGGCGGACAGCGCATCTCGGCCGACACGTCTCTGTTGCAGGCCATCGGACTCGAGGCGATCGCGACGTTCTTCCTCGTCTTCGTCGTCTTCGGCACCGCGGTCGACAAGCGCGGGCCCAAGCTGGGGGGCATGGCGATCGGTCTCACGATCGCGGCCGACATCCTCGCCATCGGGCCGCTCACCGGCGCGTCGATGAACCCGGCTCGCTCGTTTGGTCCGGCGGTTGTGACGCACGTCTTCGAGGGGCAGACGGCGTATTGGGTCGGCCCGATCCTCGGCGGGATCGTGGCGGCGCTGCTCTACGACCGCCTGTTCCTGCGCGAACCGGAACCGACCGCGCCCGCGGCCTGAGCGCGGTCGCGGGTCCGACTCGTATCTTTGTCGCATGGCCGACGCTCCGCTCCCCACGCTGTCGCGCGCCCGCGAGCAGAAGATCAGCGAGCTCTCGCAGCACTTCGCCGACGACGATCTGTCGCTCGAGGAGCTCGAGCGACGGATCGAGCAGGTTTACAAGGCGGCGAGCGTCTCCGAGCTGGACGCCATCACGTCCGACCTTCGCGTTTCTCAGCTCCCGGCGGCGTCGCGATCGTCGTCCGCTCCCGTGTCGAACGCGCGGATGGACTACGGGACGTCGAACCTAGCCGCGCCGTATTCACGCCTCCTCGCCGTGATGAGCGAGTCGAAGCGGACGGGCCGGTGGCTCGTGCCGCAGCGCCTGGACGTCGTCGCGATGATGGCCGACACGAAGATCGACCTGACGAGCGCCGTGATGCCACCGGGAGGCGCGGAGTTCCACGTCCGGTCGTTTTGGGCGGCGTGCAAGATCATCGTGCCGCCAGAGATGCGCGTGATCAACGAGATGCACGCGATCATGGCCAGCGTCGTGAGCAAGGCCGACGAGATGGACCCGGAAGGAGCGAGGCGCCACGGGCCGACGCTGCGGCTCACGGGCACGGCGTTCATGGCCGAAGTGAAGGTCGTGGTGCGCCGCCGTGAAGATGCGCTCAGCGAGCTGGACGACGACGAAGACGACGACCAGTAGCCCTTCGTTCGAGCGCCGTTCTAGTCACTCGAACAGACAGAGTGCCGGCCACGCTGAGCCCAGAGTGGCTCGTTGAGTTCGCCTGTGCGCTCGAAGTCGGGAACAGACGTCTGGACTTCTGAAAACAGACCAGGCGTGACGCGGTGAAGTGATCGTGAGGTCGCGCCTATGGCGGACCGCCGATCTCACGAAACCGCCGGCCGGGCGAGAGCTGGTCTGTTGTCAGAAATCGGATGTCAGTTCCTGACTTCGAGCGCACCACGTGGCCACTGAGCCAGGAGGAGCGTGGTTGGCCGCGATCCCCGGCGCCTTTCCAAGAAGAACTAAGGCCCGAGCCTCAGGTACGCACCGTCGTACCGCGCGATCGAATCCTTGATCACCTTCATCGCCTCTTCGCTCTTCCCCCACCCTTCGATCTGCACGCGCTTCCCCTCGAGGTCCTTGTACGTCGAGAAGAAGTACTGCACTTCCGTCAACACGTGCCGCGGAATGTCCGCGATGTCGAAGACGTCCTCGTAGTACGGATCTCTCAACGCGACCGCGAGGATCTTGTCGTCCGGCTCGCCGCGGTCGAGCATGCGGAGCACGCCCAACGGGCGCACGTCGATCATGCAGCCGGGAAACGTCTGTTCCTTCACCAGCACGAGCACGTCGAGCGGATCGCCGTCCTCGTGCAGCGTACGCGGGATGAGACCGTAGTCGCCTGGGTAGTGGACCGCGGAGTACAGCACGCGGTCCAGCTTGATGATGCCGGTCTTCTTGTCCAGCTCGTACTTGTTGCGGCTGCCGAACGGGATCTCGATGACCGCGGTGATCTCTTCCGGCGGGTGCGGGCCCGGCGGAAGGTCGTGCCAGAAATGGATCACGACGCGCGCGAGGCGACGCCCCCGCCGTCACGCGTCATCGTTCCCTTGTACGACATCGGCGGCTCGTCGACGCCGAAGTTGATCGCGGCCAACTCGGCCACACGCTCCAGGTCCGCCGGCGACAGATCGGGCTCGTCGCTCGCCGCCGCGAACTCGGCCAGCTGCTCGTCGTCGTAGATATTGGGAAGCGTCGTCACGACCCGCGGCTCGGCGAGCAGCCACTTGAGCGCCGCCTGGCCCAGCGTCATGCGCTTCGCGAGGAAGTCGAGCGTTTTGACTTTCTTGATCCCGTTGACGAGCCACGACCGGGGGCGATGGCGGCGGTGGTCGTTCTCGGGAAACACCGTGTCCTCGGTGTATTTCCCCTCGAGCATTCCCGATGCGTGGGTCACGCGGATGTTGAAGCAGCAGTTCGGCGCATGCGCCTTCGCGGCCTCGATCATCGCCGTGCCGGGATGCTGCTCGAGCACGTTCCAGATCATCTGAATCGTGTCGATGTCCGGCTCGCGCTCGACGAGATCGACGGCTTCGTACAACCAACCAATGGCCGGCCCGAACGCCGCGCCCCACGCGCGAATCTTCCCTTCGCGCTTGAGCTGGCGCATCGCGTCCCACAGCTCGCGGTCGACGACGTGCTCCATCTTCGCGTTGTGGAGCTGGAGGACGTCGATGTAGTCGGTCTCGAGGCGTTCGAGGCATTGGTCCACGGCGAAGCGCAAGAACGCCGGGTCGGTGCGCATCGGCAGCTCCGATTGCCCGCGACGAGCCTTCTGCGCCGCTTCGTCGTAAATGTCGTAGCCGACCTTTGTCGCGATCACCACTTCGTGGCGGCGGCCGCGAAACGCCTCGGCGATCTGCCGCTCGGCGCGGCCGTTGCCGTACGCGTCGGCCGCGTCGAAGAACGTGACGCCATGATCGTCGAGCGCGCGGCGCAGCATCGCCACGGCGTCGGCGTCGGTCTTGTCGCCCCACCAGCCGGTGGAGATGGTCCACGTGCCGAACCCGACTTCGCTCACGCGAATGTCGGTGCCGGGAAAAGTGCGATGCTTCATGTGAGAGCGCCGGAGTTGAGCAGCTTTGCGGCTTCGCGCGCGAAGTACGTGATGATCACGTCCGCGCCGGCCCGCCGAATGCCGAGGAGCGAGTCCATCATCACGCGCTCCCCGTCGATCCAACCGCGCTGCGCGGCTGCCTGAATCATAGTGTACTCGCCGCTCACCTGAAACGCGGCGAGCGGATAGCCGGTCTCGTGCTTCACGCGGTGGATGATGTCGAGGAACGGCCCCGCCGGCTTCACCATCACCATGTCCGCGCCTTCCTCGATGTCGAGGCGGACTTCGCGCAGCGCTTCGTCCGAATTGCCGCCGTCCATCTGATAGCCGCGCCGGTCGCCGGACTGCGGCGCGGATTCCGCCGCCTCTCGAAACGGTCCATAAAATGGGCCCGCGAACTTGGCGGCGTAGCTCAGGATCGGCGTGTCGATGAATCCGCCTTCGTCGAGCGCGGCTCGAATCGCTCGTACGCGGCCGTCCATCATGTCGCTCGGCGCGACGATGTCCGCGCCGGCGCGCGCATGCGACACCGCCTCACGCGCCAGCAGCTCGAGCGTCGCGTCGTTGTCGACGACGCCGTCGTGGAGCACGCCGCAGTGACCGTGCTCCGTGTACTCGCACAGACACACGTCGGTGATGACGACGAGATCCGGAACGTCGCGCTTGAGCGCGCGCACCGCCTGCTGCACCGGCGCCTCGTCGTTCCATGCTTCCGACCCCGTCGCGTCCTTGTGGTCCGGAATGCCGAACAGAATGACGCCCCCGATCCCGGCATGCGCCGCGATGCGCGCATCGATCAGCATCTCGTCGATCGAGGTCTGAAACACCCCCGGCATCGACTCGATCGGCTTTCGGACCTTTGCACCCGACCGCACGAACAGCGGCAGCACGAGCTGCGACGCACGGAGCGACGTCTCGCGAACGAGGCGGCGAAGCGCCTCAGTACGACGGAGACGTCGCGAACGATAGGCCGGGAATTCGGGCATGGCCAAGAGAAACTAACTCGGGCCATGTCTCGGCGGCTCGGGGTCTGGAGCGCGAGCCGTTGCAATACTGCCGGACGTATCGGCAGTATTGCGGGCGGTCGCGCGGAAGACCCTGGGCGGCTCGGCGCGTGTCGAAGCCCACTCGGCGGGCCGCCGCTTAGAACGAAGCAAATCCCACGACGTTGCCGCCCGGCTCACGGACATAGAACTCCGTCGATCCGTAGAACGTCTGGTGCTTCGCCTTCACGACCGGCGCCGCGGCGAGAGCTTGCTCCGCCGCTTCGAGGTCCGCGATGGACGCGACCGTGAGGAACAACGCCACGCTGTGGCCGGTGAGCTCCGCCGCCTGTGCCGGGCTGTCGGCGACGACGCTGGCGCGGGTCTGGTACATGATCTCCACACCGTCCTTCTTCACGCTGGCGAAGACCAGCTTTCCGTCGGGCCCCGGCACCTCGTTCGCCTTCGTGAACCCCAGGTTCGTCGCCCAGAACTCGAGGCACGGTTCGACGGCGTCGACGATCAGGACGGGGGCGAGCGTTTGCATCGTAGGCGAGGCGGCGGTCATCATTGGTCCTTGTCCGTTGGAGTTGATGCCACTAGTATAAATGATACTAGCCGCCCGTCAAGCCCCAAATCGGCCACCCGCCGCCTCATGCCGCCCCGCACGCCCAAGACTCGCGCCGTCACGCTGGCCGACCTCGTGGTCCTTTCGCTCCTGTGCGAGGGGCCGCGCCACGGCTACGACCTGTGGGCCGAGCTCGAGCGGCGCCAGGTCGAGAAGTGGGCGAGCATCTCCAAGCCGCAGGTCTACTACTCGCTTCGCAAGCTCGCCGCGGCGAAACACATCGCCGCGGCGCGCGACGATGACGGATCCCAAGGTCCCGAGCGGCGCGTGTACAAGCCGAGCGAGTCGGGACGCCGGATGCTCGCCGACGCGCTGGCCCAGGCACGCTGGTCCACGCAGCGCCCACCCGATCCGTTCCTCACCTGGATGGTGCTGTCGTGGCAGGCGCGCCCCCGCGACTTCTCGGCGCAGATCGCGCGCCGGCGAAAGTTCCTCGAGCAGGAGCTGGAGGAGGATCGCGCCGCGCTGGACGCGGTAATCGCCGAGACCTCGCCCACCTCCGATGCGGCGCTCGTCGTGAGACTCGGCATCAAACAATTCGAAATAGAGCTCGCGTGGCTCGACGACGTCGCGGCCCGGCACCGTCCCGGCTGAGCTACTCCGGCTGCGGCGACGGCAGATGCTCGGCGCGCCGCAGCGAATCCAGGATCTCGTTGCCGCCGCGGTGTCGCAGGTCGTTGGCCAGCCGTACGCCGGTCAGCTCCGGCGCCGAGTCGTCGAGCGGCATCTGGCCGCGCACGACGCGGCGGCCGCTCACCTCAGACAGCACTCCCCAAAGCGTTCGCCCCCCCCCGGTGGCGCTCGCCGCCGCCAGCGCGCCGATCGGCACCTGACAGCCGCCTTCGAGCGCGGCGAGAAATGCGCGCTCGGCGCGCGTGTCGAGCATCGTCCGGGCGTCGCCGAGCGGCGCGACCAGGGCGCGAGTCGCGTCGTCGTCACCCCGAATCTGAATCGCGATCGCGCCCTGCCCCGCTGCGGGAAGCCAATCCGGCGGCTCGAGCAGCGACGAAATGCGCTGCGACACGCCGAGCCGGTGAAGGCCGGCCGCGGCGAGGATGGCGGCGTGTACGTGGCCGTCGTCGACCTTCTTGAGCCGCGTCGGCACGTTGCCTCGCAGCTCGACGACCTCGAGATCGTGGCGCCGGGCGAGCAACTGCGCGCGACGGCGCAGGCTCGACGTTCCGACGCGCGACCCCGGCGGGAGGTCGTCGAGCGAATCCACGCCCACGACGGAGCTCACGATGAGCGCGTCGCGCGGATCCTCTCGCGGCAGCAGCGCGACGATTTCCAATCCGGACGGGCTTTCCGTCGGAAGATCCTTGAGCGAATGCACGCAGAGCTGAACTTTGCCCTTCGCGAGATCCAGCTCGAGCTCTCGCGTGAACAGTCCCTTGCCGCCGATGGCGGCGAGGGGCTCGTCGAGATGTTTGTCGCCCGACGTGCGATACGTCTTGAGCTCGCTCGCCACCCCGCGCGCCTCGAGCGCCTGCTGCACCTGACGCGCCTGCCGCAGCGCGAGCTCGGAGGCGCGAGTCGCTATGACGAGCGCGGGCCCGGTGCGTTCCGTCATCGACGGGCGACGGCGGACGACGCGCCCGCGAAGTAGCCGGCGACGGCGCTCGCGAGGCCGGGGATCGTGGATTCGGTCGCTTCGACGACGACGTCGAGACCCGCCGCGCGCGCCGCCTGCGACGTCACGGGGCCGATCGACGCGGCGGGCGCACGGCGAGCGACATCCCGCCCGACGGCGTCGACGAAGTTGGTGACGGAAGAGGCGGACGTGAACGTGACGAGATCGGCGCCGTCTTTGCTCATCCGCTCCTTGAGTTGTTCGGCGCCGCTGCCGTCGAGCACCGAGCGGTACAGGTCGACGCGCTCGACGACTGCTCCGAGCTCCTGAAGTCCGAGTTGCAGCGTGTCTCTCGCGCCTTCCGCCGTCGCGTACAGGACGCGCGCGCCTTTGACGTCACGGCGCCCGCGCAGCGCGTCGAGCAACGCCTCGGCGACGAATCGATCGGGCGCAACGTCCACAGCGAGGCCGTGCGCGAGCAGCGCGTCGGCGGTGGCCGGGCCGACCGACGCGACTTTGGCGCCGGCAAGCGCACGCGCGTCGAGTCCGGCCGCGCGCAGCCCGCCCCAGAAGAATCGCACCGCGTTCTGACTGGTGAACGCGACCCAGGTGAAGTCTTTCAGTCGACCGAGCGCGGCCTGAAGCGATGAGGGATCGAGCGGTTCGATCCGCGTCGCCGGCATCTCGATCACCGTGGCGCCGGCCGCGGCGAGCCTGTCGCTGAGCGACGCCGCCTGCGAGCGCGCGCGCGTGACGACGATTCGCTTGCCGAAGAGCGGCCGCGTGTCGAACCAAGCGATCTCCTCGCGCAGCGCGACAACGTCCCCAATGATCGTGATGACCGGCGCCGTGAGTTTTTCTCGCGCGATGGTTTCGCGCAACGTCGCGAGCGTCGCTGTCACTGTTCGCTGGTGCGGATGCGTTCCCCACTGCACGACCGCGGCGGGCGTGTCGCCGCTCAGACCACCGGCGACGAGCGCTTCGACGATTCCCGGCAACGTCTTCACGCCCATGTACAGCACGATCGTTCCGCCGGCGCGGGCCAGCGCGGACCAGTCGGTGCCGCTCGCGTCGCGCGACGGGTCTTCGTGTCCTGTCACGAGCGTGACGGAGGTCGCGACGCCGCGATGGGTGACGGGAATTCCCGCGTACGCCGCGGCGGCAATCCCCGCGGTTACGCCCGGAACGACCTCGAAGCGCACGCCGGCGGCGGCGAGCGCCTGTGCTTCCTCGCCGCCTCGCCCGAAGACGAACGGGTCGCCGCCCTTGAGCCGCACGACGCGTTTTCCTTCTCGCGCGAGACGCACGAGCAGCCCATTGATTTCGGCCTGCCGGCTCGAATCGGCCGCGCCACCGCGTTTCCCGACGTCGTGCATCTCGACGGGGTTGTCGCGTTCGACGGCCGACGCGAGGGCGAGAAGCGCGGGATTCGCCAGCGCGTCGTACACGATCGCGTCGCAAGTGACGAGGAGTTCGCCGCCGCGCAGGGTCAGGAGGCCGGGATCGCCCGGCCCCGCGCCCACGAGATAGACGACGCCGTCGGACAGCCGGTTCACGACCGAACGTCCAGTCATCCGCCGCCAGACGAAGGCTTTGCCGACTCGATCTCTCGCCGATAGCGGCGGCCACGAGTCCAGAGCGAGAGCGTGTAGCCGATGTAGATCACCGCCACCAGCGCGTATGCGACGTGAAACGTCCCCCACGAGGAGACCGGCGATGTCTGCGTCGCCAACAGAAGCGCGATCACGTGATCGTCTCCGCCGCGAGGTCGCGCAACATGCCGACGCGGTACCGCACGCGAATGAACGCGAGGCAGAGCACCGCGAACACGAGAAACGCCAGAAGGAACGTCGTCAACATCTGGGCCGGCAGGGATGGCTCGCTCGGCTTGAGGACGATCGGCATTGGGTGCAAGCGCGCCTGGAACAGATAGACGCTCAGGTGGATGAACGGAATGAGCAGCGCGCCGAGGATGCCGAGCACCGCCGAGAAACGGGCGCGCATCGCGGCGTCTTCGACCGCGCCGCGGACGACGAGATACGCGGCGACGACGAACCAGAGAAACAGGGTGAGCGTCAGCCGCATGTCCCACCACGCCCACCACGCCCCCCAGATCTTGTGACCCCAGAGCGGTCCGGTCGTGAGCACGACGGTCAGGAACACCAGTCCCACTTCGGCGCTCGCCTCGGCGAGCCGATCGGCGCGCTCGTCGTGCAACCAGAGGTAGACGATGGACGTCAGCGCGGTGAGACTCACCGCGATGTATGCGGCGAGCGCCGCGGGAACGTGGAGGTAGTAGATCTTCTGCGCCGCGCCCTGTGTCGCTTCAATCGGCGTGAAGTAGATGGCGCGAATGTAGATCGCGACGACGCAAAACGCCGCCAACACGAACAGCCAGTCGAAAATCGGCCGTTGCAGCGCCGGGCTACTGGAGGCCGACGGACGCGCGACTGTGGGTACCGCAGTCATTCTTCGAGTGTGTAGGGGAATGCCATCGTGCACGCGACGACGAACACGATGTCGAAGGCGATGATGATTCTCAACCACGGCCACGCCTCGGCGGCAGGCCGGCCGGCGAGCACACGGGTCGTCGCCTGTGCCGCGTTGAGCAGGACGGGGACGAAAAACGGAAGGCTGAGCATGGGGAGCAGAAGCTCCGCCATGCGCGTGTTGACCGCCATGGCGCTGAACAGCGTGCCCACCGCGACGATGCCGATCGTCGCCAGCAGCATGATCGCCGCGACACCGAGCAGCGACGTGCCGACCGGCAGATTGTAGAACAACACGAGCGCCGGCAGCGTCACCGCCTGGACGGCGCAGAGGAACAGCAGGTTCCCGATCGCCTTGCCAAGGTAGATCGCCTCCCGGCTCGTCGGCGCGACGAGCAGCGCGTCGATGCCCCGGTCGTGCTCCTCGATCGAGAAGGATCGCTGGAGACCGAGCAATCCGGAGAACGTGACCACGACCCACAGGACTCCGGGTGCGCGATCGGCGGGTGCGACGATCGATTCGTCCCACGCGAAATAGAGAATGCACAACGCCAGCACCGCGAAGACGAGCGACGACAGGAACGCCGTGCGCGTGCGAAACTCGATCGCCAGATCCTTGCGGGCGATGAGCCACGCCGCGGCGACGGTGCCGGGTGGCCGCGCGGTCATGCGGAGGCCGACATGGTCCACGTAGACGAGGTGACCTCGCCCACTACCATGGCGCGATATGCGGCGCGATATGCGGCGGCGTCGAGAGCGGCGCAGTCGTCCTCGCGCGCCATTTTTCCATCCAGCATGATCGCCGCGCGCGAAGCGACGGCGAGCCCCTCGTCGACGTTGTGCGTGACGAGCACGAGCGTCGCGCGCGCGCCGCGAAGCTCGCGCAGCATGTCGGTGAGCGCCGCGGCTCCGGATGCGTCGAGCCCCGTATATGGCTCGTCGAGCAGCAGCAGCGCGGGCTCGTGGACGATCGACCGCGCGATCGCCACGCGCTGCTGCAAGCCGCGGCTCAACGCGCGCACCGGCGTCCGCGCGCGGTCGGCGACGCGCATGCGCTCGAGCGCCGTCATCGCCGCGGCGCGCGGGGACTTCAGCCCATACAACTTCGCCGCGAACTCCACGTTCTCCAGCGACGTCAACGCGCGGTACAACATGCTCTGGTGCGAGATGAGACCGATCGACGCGCGCGACGCGGGTTCCGCGCGGAGCGCGTGACCCAGCACTCGCACGCCGCCGCTGGTCGGCGCGAGCAGTCCGGCGATCAGTTTGAGGAGCGTCGTCTTCCCCGCTCCATTCGGCCCGAACAGCGCCAGGCTCTCGCCGGCGGCGAGCGACAGATCGACGCCGTCGACGGCGCGACGCCGGCCGAAGTCGCGGCGTAGACCGGTCGTCTCGACGACAAGCGAGCCGGAGGGTGAGAGCATGCCCTAAGATAAGACAAGTCGGCTCCGCTTACCCGTCGCGCCGGGCGCTCGTATTATCACGATTCTCCTCTCTCTTGCCATCTGATCGGAGATTCGCGCCAGACATGAAGACCGAAACGGTTGAGATCGACGCACTCCTCCACGAAAATCGCAAGTTCCCGCCGCCCGCCGATTTTCGTCGCAATGCGCTCGTTTCCGACACGCACCTCTACGACCAAGCCTCGGAGGCGTTCTGGGCGGCGCAGGCCGCGGAGCTGGAGTGGTTCGAGAAGTGGACGACGGTGTGCGACTGGCAGCCGCCGCATGCGAAGTGGTTCGTCGGCGGAAAGCTCAACATTTCGGTGAACTGCGTCGATCGCCACGTCGCCGGTCCGCGCCGCAACAAGGCCGCGCTCATTTGGGAAGGAGAGCCCGGCGACCGCCGCACGCTCACCTACTGGGACCTCTACGTCGAGGTCCAGAAGTTCGCCAACGTCCTCAGGCACTTCGGTGTGACAAAGGGCGATCGAGTGGCGATCTACATGCCGCTCATCCCCGAGGTCGCAATCGCGATGCTCGCGTGCACGCGCATCGGCGCCATCCACTCGGTGGTGTTCGGCGGATTCTCGCCCGAGTCCCTGCGCGACCGCATCAACGACGCTCAAGCGAAGATCCTCATCACCGCCGACGGCGGCTATCGCCGCGGCGCCCTCGTGCCGCTCAAGCGAAACGCCGACAAGGCGCTCGAGGACTGCCCGGGCATCGAGAACGTGATCGTCGTGGCACGGCGGCGAGGATCATCCGACGACGACTCCTTCTCCCACATGAAGGACGGCCGCGACCACTGGTGGCACACCGTGATGCGAGACGCGTCGGCGCGGTGTAATCCGGAACGCATGGACGCCGAGGACGTGCTCTACATCCTCTACACGTCCGGCACGACGGGAAAGCCCAAAGGCATCGTGCACACGACGGGGGGCTACCTCGTCGGCGTGACGGCGACAACGAAACTCGTTTTCGACCTCAAGGAAGACGACGTCTTCTGGTGCACCGCCGACGTCGGTTGGGTCACCGGTCATTCCTATCTCGTGTACGGACCGCTCGCCAACGGCGCGACGTGCGTGATGTACGAGGGCGCACCCGACTGGCCCGAGAAGGACCGCTTCTGGAGCATCTGCGAGAGGCACGGCGTGACGATTTTCTACACGGCGCCGACGGCCATCCGCGCCTTCATGAAGTGGGGCGACCGATGGCCCGCGGATCACGACCTCTCTCGGCTCCGCCTGCTTGGCTCGGTTGGCGAGCCGATCAATCCCGAGGCGTGGATGTGGTACCACGAAACAATCGGCGACGGACGCTGCCCGATCGTCGACACGTGGTGGCAGACGGAGACGGGCGCGATCGTCATCTCCCCCTTGCCCGGCGTGACGGAAACGAAGCCGGGAAGCGCGACGATGCCGCTCCCCGGCTACAGCGCCGCGCTGCTCGACGCAAAGGCGAGAGAGATCAAGGTCGGCGGCGGACTGCTCGCGCTCACCAAGCCGTGGCCGTCGATGCTGCGCACGATCTGGGGCGACGACGAGCGCTACGTCCAGACGTATTTCTCGAGGTGGCCAGGCAGACCCGACCTTTATTTCCCGGGCGACGGCGCCAAGCGCGACGAGGACGGCTACTACTGGATCCTGGGCCGCGTCGATGACGTGCTGAACGTCGCCGGACACCGCATCGGCACGATGGAAGTCGAGTCCGCCTTGGTGGAACACCCCGCCGTTGCCGAGGCCGCCGTCGTGGGCCGGCCACACGAGCTCAAGGGGCAGGCGCTCGCCGCGTTCGTGACCCTGCGCGAGGGGTTCGCGCAAAGTTCCAACCTTCGCGACGAGCTGCGAAACTTCGTCGCCGAGAAGATTGGAGCGATCGCCAAGCCGGATGACATCCTTTTTTCGGCCGACCTCCCGAAGACCCGATCGGGCAAGATTATGCGCCGTTTATTGCGAGATATCGCTGCAGGACAGGCTCTGGGTGACACGACGACGCTCGCCGATCCGAACGTGGTCGCGGCGCTCAGGGACCAATATGAGGCGCAAGAAAGCTGACTCGGTGCATGAAACCGATACACCCTGTGGCTGAATCCGCTGCGGGTCGTCTTGGTTATAGATTCAACGCATATGTTCGCCTTCCTTCGGAATCTGTTTCCGGACCGGATTTTCCGGCACAAGCTCGAGCCCGCGGCTGAACGCCGGCTCGGCTTGGCGCAAGCGCGCGCCGAAGAGGCGATCATTCGCACGCACGTCGACAACGCCCTGATGTTCGTGGACACGCTCGCCGAGGACATGACCTTCGACCGGGCGATCGACAGCTACATCCGCGAGATGGCGATCCCGGAGCCGCTCGCCAGCACCGTGGCGACACGGACGCTGGTCGTTCTCGGGCAGGATCTCGTGCCCTACCGCCGCCGTGCCCTCGAGTCGGCGGACGCCGGCGAAGACCGCCCCCGCCTCCGTCTCAACGACGCCTCACAAGGCCGCGCGCCGCAGCAGCGAACGATCAAGCGAGCGTAGTCTCCGGAACTGCCAAAGCAACTGCAACTGCTTTGACGCGGGCGACGCGGCCTCCCTGCATTTAGTGGCTTCCCGAGCGGCAGTCCCCAAAAAATCCGGCTCGTTGAGCGACGGACCTCAGCCTCCGCGGCCGTCCTCTGCGCCTCGGCGCCTCTGCGGTGAAGCAGTTTGCTTTGCTTAGTTCTCCGCCGCGTCAGTAGCGTCGCGGACGGCTCGCCACTCGAATATGCAGAGCAGGCAGAGCACCACGACGATCGCCGCTGATCCGAGACACCACTCGCACCAGGCGTGGATGACGAACGCCTCGAGTGACGTGAGCCACAGCGTGAAGATCACTCCCCAGACGGAGAGTACCGCCATCCACCCGGCGAGCAGGCGCGAGTTCTCGTGGGACGGCCGCATGCCCATCGCGGCCAACACGATCATCAGCGCGTAGTACGCGGCGCCCCACGCGGCGACGGGGAGCCCGAGCAGCGTGGACCACTTGCTCGTTTGCACTCGCTCGCACGATCCAACGTTGCACGCGAGAACGCCGATGATGCCGTAGTGGTAGAGCGTCAGGTACACGCCGAGAAACAGCCCGGCGAGGCTGATCACGATCATCCACTGTCGTCGTGTCATCCAGGCTTTTTCGTCGTCGGAAGCGGAACCGATTTGGTCGTGTCGCCGCCGGACGCCGGCGCGGGCGGGGCCTTGGCCAACTCGTCGTTGATGACCTTCGCCATCTGATCGTAGGTCAGCACCCGGCTGACTTGGGTGGACCCGATGATGAACGTCGGCGTCGAATTGATCTTTCGCGCGTCGCCGAGCGCGAGGTGCGCCTGGATCTTCGCCTGGTATTTCTTCGAGTCCACGCACTGATCGAACTTCGAGGCGTCGAGCCCGAGCTGGCGGCCGGCCTGCTTCATGAACTTGTCGGGATTGTCCGTCACCTCACCGTTCCACTGATCCTGCGTCTGGTACAGGTAGTCGTGGAAAGCCCAGAAGCGACCCTGCTCGTCGGCGCAGGCCGCGGCGCGCGACGCTTGCCACGTGTTGCGGTGGACGGAGAGCGGATAGTCGATGAAACGCCAGCGAACCAGCCCGCTGCCGACGAACTTCTTGCGGATGTCGGGTTCGGTGATCGTCGAGAAATGGCCGCACGCCGGGCACTCGAAGTCGCCGAATTCCGTGACTTCGAGCCGCGCGCTTTCACTGCCGAGGACATAGCCCTGCGATTCGACCTTGGGGAGCGTCGTGTCGATCGGGCTGGTTTCGACGACGTCCTTGGAGCGAGTCGACTGGTAGGTGAGCCACGCGATGCCGCCGACGGCGACCGCCGCGATGAGCAAGTAGAACGCGCGATTGCTCGCCGACTGCTTGGAAGCCTTTACGGCTCCTTGTTTTCGTCCTCGTCCGGAGGCGGAGGGGGCGGGGGGGTCCACTCGCTTGCTTGCCATGTGCTCTTATCCGTCTCCCGTGCTTCGCGCACGATTCGCCGGTGCTCGGCGATCTCTGGTGTGTCGTACGTGATGCGGACTTCGTAGTGAAAGAGCTCGCTCCGCACGTCGCCGATGAGCCGCATGAGCTCGCCCGCGTCCTCGAGCAGCCGGCCCTGGCGGTCGAGCTCGCGGATGCGTTCGGCCAACGCGCGCAAAAGCGCCTCGAGATTTCGCGCCCGCCCTTCGTCGTACGTCTGTTCCTGCTCCGACATGCATCCGCCTGAAGGAAAGCTCCGCCTGTAGCGAAAGATGCCACTGCGCAGCCGCGAATGGTAGAACGCCACCGTCGCGTCCGCGTCCGCGCACACCATTTTGACGATCAAGCCGCGTGAACGCGTTACCATTCACCGACGTGAGGTGTCGTCTGCCCGAGCGCGAGCCCAGCCCCTCGAGAACGACGTTCCCGCATGGACGCTGATCTTCTCCGAATTCCCGTCGGCCCGGGCTCCATGCACGTGGAGCGGTATGGTCACGGCGGCTCGCCGATCCTGCTCGTGCACGGATTCGGCACGTGCGCATTCCTGTGGCGCGAGGTCGGTCCCGAGCTCGCGTCGGCGAATCGAACCGCGTTCGCGGTCGATCTGTTCGGGTACGGCGAATCCGACCGCCCCTTCGACGCGCAATTCGGCATCGCGTCGCAGTCGGACTATCTGGACCACGCGCTCACCGCGCTCCGGTTGAGCAAGGCGACGATCGTCGGCGTCGATCTGGGCGGTGCGGTGGCGATGCACCTCGCGTACAACCGCCCGGAGCGCGTCGAGCGTCTCGTGCTCGTGAACCCGATCGCGTTCGATGAGGTCCCGGCGGATGACATCAAAACGTTGCAGCGCAACACGGCGCGATTCGCCATTCGCGTTTCTCGCGGGCTCCTCGGCGCCGCGCCGCTCGTTCGCGAGCTGCTGGAGCGCAGCGTCGCCGCCCCGGACAAGATGCCCGATCGTCTTGTCGCGAGGTACATGGCGCCGTATGTCGGCCAGGAAGGGCTCAATCATCTCCTTACGCTGGCGCGCGCCGTCGACGGCGAGGACATGCTCGACATCGAGCTGGGACAGTTGGATTGCCCGACGCTCATCGTGTGGGGCGATCAGGATCGATTCCTGAGTCCGAAGATGGCCGACCGACTCGCCGATACGATACCGGGAAGCCGCCTCGTGCGTCTCCCCGGCACGGGCCGCCTCGTCCCCGAAGAGGCGCCAGAGACGTTGGCCAACATGATCTTGGAGTTCGTCGGCGCCGCGGGAACGATTGCCCGGGCCGATTGATTGCTCGCCCGGCGGCTCGCGCGCGCCAGACTCGCCCGCGCAACCGCCGTGTGTGCGAACGCGCGGCGCAACGATTGCGCAGTGGCGCACGTAGCACGACTGAGTCGATTAGGTTTCGGCTTCCCAAGTCTCACACACCTCTACCCAGGTACATGGCCAGACAGAGAAATGGAGCGGTGAGGTCGGCGCCAATCGCGACACCGACGCCGTTCGAGGAAGCACGCGACGAGTTGTTCCAGCACATCATGCGGTGCGGAGTGGTCGGATCGGCGCCCGAGGACCAGAGCACGTGGTTCACCGAGACGATGGCCTATATGGCCGATCGATATCCCGAGCTCGGCGCGAACGAGATCAACGAGCTGCGCAAGTTGGGTGAGCGGTTCTCGCAACCGCCCAAGAAGCGCGATGACACGGCAGCCGCCTAGACATAGCTGATACCACGACGCCCCCGAAGTTCGGGGGCGTTTTCGTTCGACGACGCGTCCCTACCCTCGCCTCATCGCCAGCGCGGGGGAGAGCGTCGCAGGACGAACCCTACGCGCGCCCCGCCGCCCAGCCCCAACTCGAGCGCCGGAGTGAATCCGCCACGCCGACGCCCCTCGACGTCCATGACGATCGTGAGGTACGGCGTCCTGAAGCCGTCGTGGTCGATCGGCTCGCTCAGGCCGCCGCCGAAGGAGAACGCGATGTTGTTCTCTCGGAGCGGATCGAGGAGGAACCGGGCGACGAGATCGACCCGCCCCGAGGCGAAAGACGATCCGTGGCGCCAACTCTCGCCGGCGCCGCCGTCGAGCCCGACGCGAACGTAGACCCCCGCGGGCACGACTATCCCGGCCCCGCCCTGCACGGTCGTGCCGTTCGCGAAGAACGCATCCGCACGGAACTCGGGGTAGGTGAGCGGCTCCTGCTGCGCGGCGAGAGCGGCCGGAAGCGCCGCGGCGATGAGGATCGCTAGCGGGCGCGCGCGTGCCACAAGGCGATCGTGTAGTCCAACACCGAGTACGCCGAGGCGATCCCGACCAGCCACAGGATGGGCAGGATTCGCTGCGGCGAGAGCAGGAGCACCACAAAGGCGATGAATTGCAGCGCGGTCACCAGCTTGCCGGCGCGGCGCGCTCGGAAGTGCACCGGCCGGAGCCACGACACGACCCGGGCGACGAGAAATCCGATCGCCGTCATGATGTCGCGCGACAGCATCACCAGGCTGCCGCGAAGCGACAGAGCCCCCGAATCGAGGAAGGTCATCACCGCGACGAGCGCGAAGATGCGGTCGGCCATGGGGTCGATCAGCGCACCAAGGCGCGTCGTCCACTTCGCGCGCCGCGCGAGCCACCCGTCGAGCACGTCGGTGGCAGCCGCGAGCCCGACGAGGCCGAGCCGCTTGTCCACGTCGGTGACAACGGCAAAGCCCGCGGCGAGCAGGACGCGCGACGATGAAATGATGTTCGGGAGAGCGCGGAGCCTCTCTCGCGATAACATGGCCCAAACCTAACGGAGCCGCCGTGGCCGCATGCCATCTCACTCGCGCGGTGCGCGTTCGAGCGGCGCTTGCCAGCGTGGAACGGCCCCCATAGCTTCGCCGATTCTCCCTCGAAAGCGACGTGAAGGCCTTGAGAAACGTGACATGCGTGTTCGTGGCGGCGGCCGGATTGGCGGCGGCCGCGTGCAGCGCTCCGACGACGGTGGCGAAGGTCACCACGCTCAGCCCTTCGTCGGGCCCGATCGCCACGATCGACCAGCGAATCGGCCTCACCGACGTGCCGGAGGTCGCGGCCGCGCTCGCCGACGTCAATCCGAAGAACCTCCGCCGCATCGATTCGACGCTCGTCTCGTTCGGCACTCGCAACACGTTCTCCGACACGACGTCGCGACGCACGGCATCGGCGCGGCGCGCCGGTGGATCTACTCCGAATTCCAACGATACTCGCAAGCTTGCGGCGGCTGCCTGCGCGTCGAGTACAACGAGAAGGTCCAGATGGTCGGCCGCACCAATCCGATCCAGGCGAACATCGTCGACGTTCTCGCCTGGTTGCCGGGGCGCGACACGAGCCGCGTCGTCGTGATGAGCGGGCACTACGACTCGTGCGTGTGCGGCAACCCCAACGGCACGAACGACTCGACCTCCACCGCTCCCGGCGCCGACGACGACGGCTCGGGCAGCTCGGCGGTGATCGAGCTGGCCCGCGTCTTCTCGATGCGATTTCCCAAGGGACTCGACGCGTCGATCATCTTCGTGACCGTCGCCTCCGAGGAGCAGGGATTGAACGGCTCACGACAGCTCGCCGAGTGGCTGCACGAGAAGGGCTACAAGGTCGTCGCGGGGATGACGGACGACATCGTCGGCAACGTCGTCGCCGAGGACGGCTACACCGATTCGACGAGCATGCGAATCTTCGCGGCCGACCCCGACAACTCATCGAGTCGGGAGCTCGGCCGGTACGTCTGGGGGTTGAATCGCGTGTACCTGCCGAACTTCGAGGTGCTGCCCGTGTGGCGCCTCGACCGCATCGGGCGCGGCGGCGACCACGAGCCATACGTCACGCTCGGCGATCCGGGGTTGCGGTTCACCGAGCGCGTCGAGAACTACAACCGCCAGCACCTGCCGACCGACGACTTCGCCCACGTCAACTTCGGTTACGTCGCGAACGTCGCTCGCGTGAACGCGATGACCGTCGCGTCGCTCGCCATGGCGCCGGCGACGCCGGCGAACGCGAGAGCGGCTCGTCAGGGGCGGAACGTCGCCGAAGGATCGTCGGGCGGACAGGCATGGACGTTGAGCTGGGAGGCGTCGCCCGGCGCCACGGGCTACGAGCTGCTGATCCGCCGGACGACGGAGCCGACGTGGTCCAAGGTTGTTCCGCTCGGCAACGTCACGCGCTGCACGCTGCGGCGACAGCTCGACGATGAATGGGCGGCCGTGCGCTCGCTCGGTCCCAGCGGCTCGCGTTCGATGGCGGCATCGATGCCAACCCCGAATCCGCCGCGCGCTGCAAACGGGGCCGCTGCCGGCGGCGGTCGCGGCGCGGGCGGCGGCGCGGCGGGGGCCGCCGGCGGAGCCGGTGGCCGAGGTGGCCCGCAAGGCCCGGCGCCGCCGCCGTGCGGCGCATAGGCAACCGGCTCGCCTGTGGCGGCCACGCACTCGCACCTGTCGGCCGAATTCATCGGAGTTCCCGCGAGCCAGCTTCGTGATGGAACGCTGATCAGCGGACTGCTGATCGCCGCGGCGAGCGCCGTCGGCTTCAGCAGCATCGGCGTCCCAGCCGTGCGCGACGAGACCAATGGAAGTCTGTCCGCGGCTCTTCTGCTCGAGAGCGGGCACATGGTCGTGCACGCCGTGCCCGAGCGTCAGGTCCTGTTGTTCGACGTCGTGTCGCCGTCGTCGCACGATTGCCGCAAAGCGGTGGACGTGTTCTCGCGGCGACTCACGCCGCGCGACGTCAAAACCGTGGTGCGCAGCCGCGGATGAGAAACATGCTCGCCCCGGCGCACCTCGCGCTGACGGGTATAATCCTGATTTGGGACATCGTGCTCGCCGGCCGGATCGCGCAAAACGATCAGGCCGAGCGGCCGCTGCAACTCATGTGCGGGTTCGCGGCGCTGATGATCGTTCCCGCGCTCGTGTTGTATCTCGCGACGTCGACCGTGTTGACGAACCGCGCCGTGTCGACGATGGATTGGCTCTGGCCCGCCGTGCTGATCCTGTACGCCGCGCAATCGGTCTACGCGCTCGTGCGAGGACTCGTCCCCGGCGAGCTCATTCGAGAGTCGGCGACGCCGCACGTCGGCGGGTTCGGCGTGCCGCGATTCCTCTTCGCTTTGGGGCTGCCGATCGCGACCTACAACGTGCTAATCGCCGGGATCGGCATCGTCCGTTACATGGTCGCTCACGGCCACACGTCGGCGCAGCCGTTCGTCGCGCTGCTCGGCGCGCAGAGTCTGGCGATGGTTCTCGCGGGCGGGAGTCCCAGCGTGTTGGCGTCGCCGTTCTACCTGAACGTGCCCATCATTTCGCCCGCGTTCCCCGCCCTGTACAAGTTCACGGCACCGTTCCGCGCGATCGTTTCGGTGTACGGGCTCGCGTGGGTCGGCGTGATCATCGTCGTCGGGTTGCCGCGCGCGGTCGTCCAGTTGCAGACGTACGCGGCGCACGCGCGCGATCCGCTGCGAGAGCGGCCTAACGGCGACTTCGCCGTCGGGCTCAAGGTTTTCCCCGACCTGTCGGCCGGCCCGCCGGCGGCGGCGATCCGCGCCGACTCGGCGCTCGCCGACACCATCGAGGTGGACGCGGTGGAGGTAGTCGTGCGACCCGGCATCAGCCGCGGGTCGTTGGATTCGCTGGCCCGCGTGCTGGATCCGTGGCGCCGTGACAGCACGACGATCATCGTCGCGATCGGCTATCCGCGACTGCTGGTTCCCGAGGTGGAGACGAAGCCGCTCAACGAAGGAGAGCGCCTGCTCACGGTGCGCCGCGTCGTCGCTCGCCTGCACCCGGACATTCTCCTTCCGGCCGAGGATCCTTACGGCGCCGGCGCACTGGCCGTCGGGTCCTTGCAGCCGGCGCGGTGGGAGTCGTATCTGATCGACGCCGTCCGCGCGGCCAAGGCCGTCGATCCGAAGGTTCGCATCGGCGTGGCAGCGTCCGACTATCGCCACGGCGACAGCGCGCTCTTCGCGTGGGCCGCTCGCGCGCGCTCACCGATCGACATCGTGGGCTTCTCCTTCTTTCCGTCGCCATACGTCGGCGGCGGGATCCAGACCGACACGCGCACGGCCGACCGCTGGCTGCGGGCCACGCCCACGACGAAGGACATGTGGATCTTCGCGACCGGCGGATATCCGCTCGCATACGGCGAGCGCAGCCAAGCCGACGCGATCTGGCAGGTGCTCGCCTGGGGCACCGACCATCCGGGCGTGAAGGGAACGGTCGTCTACGAGGCGAGCGACTACCTGCAAGCGCGCGGACTGCGCGCGCCGGATGGACGCTACAGGTCGGCGACGGCGACCGTCATGCGCGCGCTGGCGGGATTGAGAGAGTCGGTGAGATAGGTGGACGCGTCCACCCGTCCACCCTCATCACACGCGCTTCCCCGTCCCACGCACGATCCCCTCGACTCGCCGCGACGGATCGAAGTGCTCCAACGCGACGCTTTGCATTTCGGCCGGAGTGACGGCGCGGATCCGAGCCTCATACTCCTCGAGCTCGCCGAGCGATCCGAAGAGATACGCGTCGACGGCGTCGGCCAATACCGCGGCGCCACTCTGTTGGCGGATCGCGTGTAGACCGATCGCGTAGGTCTGCGCGCGTCGAAGCTCCAGTTCGGACACCGGCTCGTCGCGCAGACGTGCGAACTCGGCGAGGAGTCCGTCGCGCGCGGCACCTTCCTGTTCCGGCGACGTCGCGATGTACGCGCCGAACGCGCCGGCCAGCGCGCGCTCGGCGACGAACGCGTTGACCGTGTAGCAGAGCGATCGCTTGTCGCGCAGTTCTTCGAAGAAGCGTCCGCCTAGGCCGCTCGCCACGAGGGCGATCATCGACGCCGCATAACGCGCGGGATCCGATCGCGATGGACCCGAGAAGAGGAGAGCCATCGCGGTCTGCGCGCGATCGCGTGTCTCGATCGCCGTCGCGCTCGACGCCGGCCAGGCCGCCGACGGGATCGGCCTGACTGGAGAGCGACGCAGTCCGCTGAACGCTCGCGCCGCGAGCTCGGCCAGGTGGGCCGGATTCGCGTCGCCGACCAGCGCGATGACGCACGCGCTCTCGATGGCGCGCTTGGCGTGCCATTCGTGCACCTCGTCCACGCTGATTCGGCGCAGCGAGTCGTCGGTGCCGCCCGCGGACAATCCATAGGGATGGCCCACGAACGCCGCCTCGGTGGCGAGGCGCATCGGAAAGCGGTACATGTCGTCGCGCAGCGCGGCGAGGTCGGCCAGCGCGATGGCCCGCTCGGTCTCGAGCGAGTCGGCGCCGAACGTCGGATGCTGCACGACGTCGGCGAGCAACTCCACCGCCGCCGCGGCGTGGCGCGAAGGAACCGAGATGCTCCAGCGAAAGCTGTCCGAGCCCGCCGCGCCCGACACGCTGCCGCCGAGCAGCTCGCCTTCCTCGGCGATCTGCTCCGCGCTGCGCGACGACGTGCCCTTGAGCGCCGTGCGGACCATGAGCGTGGTCAGCCCGGACAGAGCGGACTCCTCGTCGCGAACGCCGCCGATCATGAACGCGCCCGCGTGGACGAGAGGTGAGCCGGGCTTCGCGCGGACGAGGATCGGCGTGCCGTCCGCCGTGCGGTACTCGAACACGCCGGCGACCTCGCCGACGAACTCGGGAGTCGTCGCACCCGGGAGAATTCGCGCCGCGTACGCCGGCGGCGGCG
Source organism: uncultured Gemmatimonadaceae bacterium (assembly GCA_963757185.1). Classification (GTDB taxonomy): domain Bacteria; phylum Gemmatimonadota; class Gemmatimonadetes; order Gemmatimonadales; family Gemmatimonadaceae; genus JAQBQB01. The sequence continues at coordinate 34,801 of CAVWQI010000004.1, read as the reverse complement.
CCAGCGGCGCGGGGCGCGGCTCGCGATCGAGCAGCGCGCGCATCTCCTCGCCCGACGCGGCAATCGGATCGCTCGTCGTCGGTCGATAGACGACGACGCCGGCGCGATCCGCGGCGAGATATTCCTTGGCGACGCGCGTCACGTCATCGCGCGTCACGAGCATCACGCGCTCGAAGTAATCGTCGCCGATTCGCCAATCGCCGAGCGCTTCCCACTCCGCGAGGTGGTTGGCCTGTCCTTCCATGTCCTCGAGGCGGCGGATCCAGCGCGACTCGAAGACTCGCTTGGCGCGCTCGATCTCGTGGTCGCCGACTTCGCCGTCGCGCACCGCGCGGATCTGCGCCCAGATGGCGCGCGCCGCGTCGGCCGCGGCGGCGGGCGGCGTCTCGGCGTGCGCGACGAACACGCCGATCTCCGTCGGCGTGTAGTGGTACGCGCTCACCGCCGACGCGAGACGCCGCTCGCGCACCGCGCGATAGAGTCTCGACGCGCGCCCCGCGCCGAGGACGCCGGCGAGCAGCTCGAGAGCGGGCGTATCCGCGTGGTTCGTCCCGGGCGTGCGCCAACCGAACGCGATCTGCGTTTGCGCGATGTCGCTGGTGAGGTCGCGATGGCGAAATCCCCCCCCCCGGCGCCGTCTTCATTCGGGCCGGGCGTGCGCGTCGGATCGCCGGCGGCGAGAGCGCCGTATCGGCGATTGACGTCGGCGAGCACTTCGTCGGGATCGACGTCGCCGACGATCGCGAGAATCGTGTTGCCCGGGCGATAGAAGTTGCGATAGAAGCCGACCACGTCGTCCTGTCGCAGCGCGCGCAGTCCGGGCTCGCGGCCGATGCGCCAACGCCGGATTCGATGCCGGTCGTGGAGCAGCTCGTACAGCGTCTCCGTCGCGACGGCGGTCGGGTTGTCGGCTTTGCGCTTCGCCTCCTGGATGATCACTTCGAGCTCGCGCGCCAGCTCGTCGCTGTCGATGAGCGAATGCGCATACGCATCCGACTGAACGTCGAGCCCCGCGTCGAAGCTCGATGATGGAAGGACGGTGTAGTAGCTCGTGTGGTCGTAGATCGTGCCGGCGTTCAGATAGCCGCCGGCCGCCTTCGTCTCTTTGGCGATCTCGCCGACGCCGCGGCGCGGCGTGCCCTTGAAGTACATGTGCTCGAGGACGTGCGAGATTCCGACGACGTCGTCCGTTTCGTCGAAATAACCCGCGCGGACGAACGTGACGATGGCGACGACCGGCGCCGAGGGATCGCGGCGCACGAGCACGGTGAGCCCGTTCGCCAGCCGCGTTCGCACGACCGACGTCGCGGGCAGCGCCGTGGAGGGAAGCGTGGCGTTCGCCGTCAACTTACGGCTTCACGAGTCCGGCGGGACCCGCCGGTTCGCCCATCTGTTTCGGCGCGGCGGGCGTGCAGCTGTTCCACGGCCCCTGCCCCGCGCGATTCATGAACGTGGTTGCCTCGGTCGTGCGGCCGAGTCGCATCAACGTGCACCCGAGATATCCCATCGCGACCTTGTCGCTCGGATCTGCCTGCACCGCGCGCACGTAGAACGTCCGCGCCAACTCGTAGTTGTTCTGCATCAGCAGATTCGACCCCATTTCGCGCAGAGCAAGCGGGTTGTTGGGGTCAGCCTCGATGGCGAGCTTCAGCTCCTGCGTTGCCAACGAGTAGTTGCCGACGTCGCGAGCCATTCGTGCCAGGTAGATATGCGGGCGCGGTGACGCCGGGTTCTGGCGCTCGGCGCGACTGAAGGCGTTCGCGGCGGCCTCCCGCTGACCCCGCTGATACGCCGCGATTCCTTCCTCGAGCGGGTCCTGCGACCGGCGGCCGAAAAGGAAATAGCCGCCGATACCGACGATCGCCAGCACGACGACAGCCGAGACGAGAATCGTCCACGACGGAACGTTGAGCCGGCGACGCGACGCACTCGGTGCGGCAACCGCCTGGGGCGGAGGAGTTACGACGGGCTCGCGCGTCATCGGATCGCGCGGACCGGTCGTGCTGGGCGAAGGAGCCGGCGCGTCGACGAGCGCGGAATCAAGCTTGGAGACCGCCGCGCGCGCCGACGCGAGATCCGATTCCGACGGGCGGTAGCTCGTGCTCTGGAGCCGGTCGTGCACGGCCTGAAAGTCGGCGAGCGCGTTTGCCTGATCGAAGTCGATGAGTTGGCGCTGGCGGACTTCGCGAATGAGCGTCTGTCCGCTGAGCGCGTTCGAGCCCGAGAGCGCGCGCAACGCCGACTCCACCGCCGACCAGACGTCGATCAGGTCGGCGGCCGTGTCCTCTGGACCGCGGATCGAGTCGAGACGAGCGATGGCAGGTCTCGCCGCGTCGAGAGCGGCGTGGGCGCTACGCTGCGCCGCCGTGGTCACCGAACGATTCTGAGCAGCCCCGCTATGGCGCTGCCGCGGATGAAGCTCTCCGCGTCGCTCGTCGGAATGCGAACTCCGGTCTGGCGGAAGCCGTGTTTCGAGACCACGTCCATGAACTCTCTCACGGAATCAGTAGGATTGCCGGTCTCGTCGCGCAGGCGACGGACGATGTCGTCCCAGGATCCCGCAAATCGGCTGCCGTCGGGTGCGATGACCTGATGCTCGAGACCTTGCCGCTGCTCGGCGAGTGTGGTCAACAGCGTTCCGAACAGCTCGAGCTGACCCCGCGCCGACTCGGGAGCCGCCGAACCTTCGGTGGCGCTTGGCGCGTCGAGCTCCATGAGAAGCGTGTCGACGTCGTCGAGGTCGCCGGCGAGCTCGGCCAAACGGTCTTCCCACGGCTTGAGCTCGGGGTCGTTGTCGCCAAGGCGATACAGCGACCGCTTGAGCTCCATGAGCCGCCAGATCCCCAGCTCGTCCCAGTGGTCCTCGGGTTTCGTCCGCTCGAAGTGGTAGAGCGCCGCCTCGTTCTCGCCCTGGTCGTAGAGAACGTTCGCGAGGTAGATGCGCGCTTCGGTGTGATCGCCGTCGAGTTGCAGCGAGCGGCGGAGCGACGCGATCGCGGCTTCGTCGTCGCCGAGCCGGTGCTGCGAGTAGCCGATGCAAGCGATTCCTTCGGCGGAATCAGGCGCCTGCTGAACGGCGGTCTCAAAAAAATCTTTGGCCCCGTCGAACATCATCTTGTTGTCGCGGACGGACGCTTCACGGAAGAGCGAGCGTCCGATCTGCAGCATCAGATCGAGATCATCCGCGTAGCCAAGCTCGAGGGTCCGGCGGAAACATCGCATCGCCGAATCGTCCTGGCCGAGCTTGAGTAAAGTCTCACCGAGTCCGGCGAGCGCGTCTTCGTGCTCCGGCTCGAGCACGGCGGCTTGCTCGAAGGACTGGCGCGCCCACGCGTATTCTTCGCGCGCGAGCTGCGCGTACCCAACCCCCACATGCAGCTCCACCGAATTCGGGTAGAGCGCGAGTCCCTCTCGAAGTACAGTCAGCGCATCATCATACTGGCCATCGTTGTACAGCTGATGCGCGCGTTCATCGTACTCTTCAGAACTCAGGAACGGGGTGGCCATCGTCAGCAAGCCTCCAGCTCTTGAGGTGTACGCCTATACTACAATCCGGGCCCAGCGAAGTTCAATAGTGAACGACGGTTCGGCGGTTAGTCGGACATCGTTTCGCCGTGCGTTTCTTGCATCGCTGTAAGAGCGACGGCGATTTCGGCGGCCAGCGCGGCGTTCTGCTCCAGCAGCGCGAGGTTTGCGCGCAGCGAACTTCCATTCGTCAAACGAGTTACGGCCGACAAAAGAAAAGGCGTGATTTCCGCTCCGCGGACGCGGCCTTCGACCACCGATTCGTGGGCCGTCGCAACGGCTCGTTCCACCTCCTCGCGTGTCAGACGGTACTCGCTCGGCGGGGGCTGGACGACCAGAAGTGCCTGGCGTCTGCCCAAGGCCTGGTGTGCACGAAATACGGCGGCCACGTCTGCCGCGTTGTCCGCCCGAGCGTCGAGTGAAATACCGGTCTCTGCCGTGAAGAACCCCGGCAACTCCGAGGTCCGGTAACCCAGCACGGGAATCCCCAGGCTCTCGAGCCGTTCCCACGTGGCCGGCAGGTCGAGAATCGACTTCGCTCCGGCGCAGACGACGACGATAGGCGTGCGCGCCAGCTCGGTGAGGTCGGCCGATTCGTCGAACGTGGCGCTTGGATGGACGCGGCGATGGACGCCGCCGATTCCTCCAGTGGCGAACACCTCGAATCCGACGGCGCTCCCGAGCGCGATGGCCGCGGCCACCGTCGTCGCACCGTCGTGCCGCCGGACCATCGCGACTGGAATGTCGCGCGCTGAGACTTTTCTAATTCCGTCGCGGGCGAGAAAGCGCTCGAGCTCGTCGTCGCGAAGACCGATCGTCGGCGTACCGCGTGCGACAGCGGTGATCCCCGCGACGGCGCCGGCGACCTCGACCGCCGCCACCATGCGACGCGCGGCTTCGCGGTTCTCCGGAATCGGCAGGCCCTGCGCGAACACCGAGCTTTCGAGCGCCACGACCGGCGCGCGTTCGTCGATCGCGCGGGCGATGTGCGGCAGCACGCGAATGATCGCGGGCCGGTGGTTGTCGGGTGTGCGCGTCATGGGAAGCGAGAGCTCGCCTCCCTGGATTCTAACGACGCCGGGCGCACGGGCGCGGCGCCGCCGCCTCAGTGGCTGGGCGCGATGCGACCGGGAAGCGCGACTCGGGTCGCCGTGACGATCAGGCGCTCCGGCGCGGGTCCCACGTAGCGAATGGGCCACGAGGTGGTGAGCGTGAGCGTAGTGTCCGACGTGCTGTTGACGATCCGGTCGTCCCGTCCCGCGATCCGCTTCGAGATTACGATCCAGGTATCGCGAGCCACCCCCGATTCGGTGACCACGGTGTCGCCTGGGTTCACCGCGTCGAGGTGGCTGAAGTGCCGGTCGCGCTCACCCGAGATGATCGCGTTCCCCGCCCCTCCCGGGAATGCGCTCCCGGCCACATGGCCAGGACCGGCGTTCAGTTCGTCGGCGCCCTCGAGAACGATCTCGTCGAGATCGATGCTCGCAATGACCAGGCGCGCCACCGGCGCCCCGTCGTCGATCCAATTCCGCCCTGGTCGACTGTGGTTGGCCGAACGCGCCAGCGCGACCGCCGCTTTGGCCTCGGCGCCGTTCCACGAGTCACGCGCGCGCTGCGCGGCGAGCGCACCCTCCACGTACCGGCCGGCCGAGAAGGAGAGCATGAGCCCCCCAGCGGCGTAGAGCGAGAGTCCCAGGTATCTACGCACGGTACCTCGAGGGTCGAATGCTGGTGACCATTCCGGCGCCGGTGAGGAGCATGCCGAAACCCAAGAGCGCCAGAAGAGGAAGATCGCTCGCCGCTGCCGGGGCCTTTGATCGCGGCGCTGTCGCCGAAACGCCCTGCTGGACCACCGTGCCCGCGATGGCGGGAAGCGTCGTCACCTGCGCCCAGGACAACACCGGGCTTCCGGCGATGCTCAAAAGAAGCGCGATGAAAAGAAATGGTACGCGTCGCAACATGATGATTCCTCCGCCGGACAGAATGGCATTAGCCGAGCCAGGTCGATTCGGACTTTTGGACTGAGCTGGACCGGCGATTCAGAGGGTTGAGAGAGGCACACCGTTGCGCTAGGCCAACAAGGGGGGCGCGAACCCAACACCGCGGACATTTCGACCACGGCGGCGCGTCCGACCGCGGCGCCTATTTCGCGGCTTCCGCCTTGGGCCACGCCGCGACCACCAGCGCCCCGACCTTCCCAAGCGCGACCTGGGCCTCGTTGTCCACGACCCACCGGATGTCGGCATTCTGTTTCGTGAACCCACATGCGACGACGCGCGACTGAAGCCTGAACAGCGCGCACTCCGTGCGCACCGAGTCCGTCGCGCCGGTCTTGTGCGGAACGCTCATTCCGTCGATCGAGCGCTGCATCGACTCGCCGTCGGCATTGTTGCGCAGGATTTCGAGCATCGCCGAATCCGCCGCCGGGCTCACAGCTTTTCCTTCGGCGAGAAGGGCGAAGAGGTGCGCCATCTCGTTCGGCGTGCTCACGCCCAACCCGTATTTGACCGAGCTGTCCATCGCGACGCTCGTCAGGCGCAGGAACGTTTTCGAGTGGACCTTCGTGTGCGGGAGGCCGAGCGACTCCATCTTCGTCCACACGCGCCTGATCGCGATGCGGTCGAGGAGGAGATTCGTCGCCGTGTTGTCGCTCAGCACGATCATGAGCGACGCGGCGTCGTGCACGCTCAGCGACATCCCTGGATGCATGAACTGGAGCACGCCGCTTCCCGGCACCTGGTCGATCTTCAGCACGGTCAGCGGGTCGTCCAGCGAGAGCTGTTTCTGCTCGGCCAGATCGTACAGAGTGGCCAGGATCGGAACCTTGATCAGACTCGCCGTCGGAAACGTCTCGTCGCCGCGCAGCGACAACCGTTCGCCTGTATCGATGTTCCACACCGCGTAGCCCAGCACTCCGCGATGCGCCGCGGCGACTGCGTCGAGCGACCTGTGGAGCGACGCGGTGTCGGCGTGCGCGAACCGCGAGCCCTGCGCGGCACTACGCGAAGCGCCGGCGAAGGACAGCGCGACGGCGGCGCCAAGTGCGGCAACCCGAATCATGTGACGACGCTCCTGTCGGCCTCGAAAGGTTTCCACGCCTCGTCGCGCAGGATGTCGTCGATCATCGAGACAGCGCGATCGAGCTCCGCATCCGACGTATAGAAGTGCGGCGCGATCCGAATGCCGGCGCCGGGGCGATAGTCCACGATCACGTCGTTGGCCAGCAGCGCGCGCGACACGCCGTACGAATGTGGTACGTCGAAGGCGACGGTCCCGCCGCGCCGAGCCGCGTCGCGCGGTGCTGAGACCCGGTACCCGCGGGCGTCGGCCAGCTCGATGAGACGCGACGTCTGGCGAGTGCTCTTCGCGCGGATCGCGTCGATCCCCGCGCGGCGAACGATGCGGGGACCTTCGACCGCGGCGAACAACGCGGGAATCGGCGGGGTGCCGTTGAGCCAGCGCCACGCGCCCTCGGCGTAGCGCATGTCAGACTCGAAGCCGAAGGGACGTTCGTGCGCCTGCCACCCCGTGAACGACGGCGTCAGCGTCTTGCTGGCTTCGGCCGACGCGTAGAGGAACGCTCCGCCCGGACCGCCGCAGAGCCACTTCAACACGCCGCCGCTCAGAAAGTCGACGCCGAGTTCGGTCACGTCCACCGGCATGACGCCGACCGAGTGAAACGCGTCGAGCGAGACTCGGGCGCCGACCTGACGCGCGCGGCGGCAGATCGCCGCGACGTCGAGGATGTACGCCGAGCGAAAGAGCACGTGCGACACCGCGACGAGCGCGGTTCGTTCATCGATTGCGGCAAGCAGGCGATCCACGTCCACGCCGACGCCGTCGCCCGACGGGACGACGACGACGCGCGCTCCGAGCCGCTTCGCCAGTCCGTCGTACACGTAACGTACGGAAGGGAAATCGAGCTCGGTCATGACGATGGCGTCGCGCGGCGGCGCATACGTCAGCGCGCTCAAGACCGACGCCTGCGCGATCGTCACGTTGGGGAGCATCGCCACGCTCCCAGCCGGCGCGCCGATCAGCGGCGCGATCTCGTCGCCGACGGACACCGGCATCTCCCACCAACCATCCGCCCAGGCGCGAACCCCCCGCTCGGCCCACTGATCGACGTATTCGGCGAGGCGCTCCGGCACGGCGCGCGGCATCGCGCCGAGCGAATTGGAGACGAGGTAGGTCGACCGCTCGAGAATCGGAAACTCGGCCCGAAACTGGAGCAGCGAGTCGCGCACGTCGGCGCTCGTCGCGGCGCTCACGTGGCCGGCTCCGCCGCGGTGCGTACGACGCGCCGGGCCCGCGAGCTCACGATGTAAATGACCGACGCCACCGCCGCGATCGCGGCGAGCGACAGCCACTCCATTCGGGTGAGGCTCGTCAGCAGCCAGACGATCGCCGCGAGCGCGAGGATCGGAATCGCGCCGCCCAACGGGGCGCGAAACGCGGCGGCGTCCGAGCGTGCACCCCCACGCGATTCGATCCGGCGCAGGACGAGCACCGCGACGCAGCAGGTCGCGTACACGACGAGCGTCGCCACGTTGGCGATGATCGCCAGCTCCTCGAACGTCCCGGTCGTCGAGAGGAGGATGACGATCACCGCCTGCGCGACGATGGCCACGTATGGAGTGCTGAACCGATCGTGCACCCGCGCGAGCGCGCTGGGGAGATACCCATCGCGGCCGAAGGCGAACAGCATTCGGGGCACCGCGAGAGACACGCCGGCCACGTAGCCGAACATCGAGACGACCATCCCCACGAGGACGAGCGTGCGCCCCGGCGCGCCCAGCGCGGCGCCGGCGGCATCGGCCAGCGGCGCGGCGCGGCCGGCCAGCGCAGTCCCCAGAACGCCCTGCGCGACGACCTGCACGGTGAGATAAATCACGGTGACCACGCCCATTGCGATGAAAATCGCGCGCGGAATCGTGCGCCGCGGGTCGCGGACCTCGCCGCTCGGCGCGAGCGCGCTCTCAACGCCAAGAAAGGCGAAGATGAGCAAGGTCGACGCGCGTGCGACGTCGCGGACGGGAGGCGCGGCGTGCCACGCGAGGTTCCCCGGAACCACCGCGGCCGAGCCGAACACGACGAGCGCGACGAGAGGCACCAGCTTTGCGACTGTGACCGCCGTGTTGAAGCGACTCGCCCCTCGCACACCGACGACGTTGAGCGCCGCCAGCGCGGCGAGCACGATGACGAGCAGCGGGATTCGAAGAGCTGGCAAGGCCATGGCCGGCACGAGCGACCCGAGCGCGTCGGCGAAGAAGGAGGCAACCGCCGCGGCTGCGACGGTGATTGCCGACCACAGCATGAATCCCGCGAAGAACCCGGCGGCCGGCCCAAGCGACAGGTCGACGAACGCGTACACACCGCCGGTCAGCGAGACGCGGCTTCCGGCCTCGGCAAAGCAGAGCACGATGAGTCCCATCGTGACGGCGCACACGAGGTACGCGATCGGCGCCGCGGGGCCGAGGACCCCGGCGATCGGCGCGGGAAGGCGGAAGATGCCGCCGCCGATCGTGATGTTGACGATGCTCGCCGCCATCCCCCAGGTCCCGAGGGCGCGGACCAGCGACCGCTCGCCGCGCGCGCGGCCCTGTCGATCGGCGTCGTTCGGCGGGGGGGAGGACATCGTCGGCGTGGCGCGGGCGAAAGGTCGATCGTCGAATGAACGGGAACGCGGCGGCGCCGTCGCGAATTCACGAATTCACGGCCGGAAGGGTACAACAGTAGATTCGCGCCGCGCGGTGCGCCACCGGTCGTTTCGCCGAACCACGACGCCGCCGATATTCCACGCATGAGCCGCACGCCCTCTACTCCAAGCCAGGTCCCGACGCCGCCCCGCGAACGGCGTATCGCTCTCGTGCTGGGCGGCGGCGGCATGAAGGGATTCGCGCACATCGGCGTCATCCAGGCGCTCGAGGAACTGGGGATCGTTCCGACCACGTACGCCGGCACGAGCATCGGCGCGATGATGGCGGCGGCGCGGGTCGCCGGCATGTCGGCGGCCGAGCTCCTGGAGCGCGCGCAGTCGTTGCGGCGGCGCGACTTGTTCCGAATCAATCATTTCGGAATGCTGATGGAACGCATGCGGTCGCCGTCGATCTACCTCGAAGAGCCGCTGCGGGACCTGACGCACGCCGTCGTCCCGGAAGGGACGTTCGCCAACCTCCCCGGCCGCCTCCTCGTGAACACGGTGGACATCGAACGCGGCATGCAGGTGATCTGGGGGCTGAAAGGTTTGCAGAACGTCTCGGTGCGCGACGCGGTCTACGCCTCGTGCGCCCTCCCCGGCTACTTCCCGCCCGGGCGCGTCGGCGACCGCCTCTGCGTCGACGGCGGCGTGGTGGACAACCTGCCGGTGCTCATCGCCGCGGCCGACGCGGATCTGGTCATCGCCGTGGACGTCGGAAGCACCGACTTGCGGCCCATTCAGAACGCGCTGTCGCTCGGCTTCGCCAACATCTACCTTCGCGCCGCGGCGACGATGATGCACGCGCTGCAGCAGTTTCCGCTCACGCACTGGACCAGCCCGCCGATGGTGCTCGTGCGTCCGCGCGTCGGCGAGGATTGGCTGAGCTTCTCGAACATCGCCAGCACGATCGAAGAGGGACACCGCGCGGCGCTCAAGGCGCTGGAAGACATCGACGCCTTCTATGGCCAGCCCGGCGGAGTCTACCCGCGGCGATTGTTCGAGATCGAGGTGAATCGGGAGCAGTGCATCGGTTGCGGCCTCTGCGTTGCCCTCGCGCCGGAGACGATGGCGCTCGACGGCCAGGGCAAGGCGTACGCGCTCGCGCACACGGCGAACTGGTCGCCCGCCGACGGAGAATTCGTCCGTTTCTGCCCAACGAGCGCCATCACCGCGCGAAAGATCGAGCGGATCCTCCCGCCTAAGCCGGCGGAAGAGGGCGAGCGGGGAGCCGCTTGATCTCGAGGACGGACGCGATCGACGCGCCGTCCCAGACGTAGCGCAAATGCTTCCGCTCGCGGCAGTGCGACAACACCCGCGGGCGAAACGCGCCGACGCATCGTCCCCCGTCGAGCCGCACCGAGTCGTAGACGACGCCGCTCGACCCGCCGGCCCGGAGCACGCGGCCGAGCAGTTGTGACGCGGAATAGTCGGTGAGGCGGTAAACGTCGGGGAGGATCGCGCGCATGCCGCGCAGATCGTGGAGCGGCGCCTTGACCGTCACCGACAGCACACGCATGTCGAGCTCGCACGGCGCTTCGCGCGTCGCGCGCATGAATCGCTCGCGATGGTACCGCGTCTCGGCGATCGCGACCGGTTCTCGTTGCGCCGCGTAGAAGACGCCGAACGTGCCGTCGCTGAATCGGCTCCCGTCCGGAGAAAGGTGCGTGAACGCCGCCATGATGTACGCCGCGCCCGGGCCGACGACGCGCTCGTCCGCGCTCAGGGGCGCCGTTCCGCCCTCGGCCGCCTGCAGCCGCGGATTGAACGCGTCCTCGATCGCGTGCACCGCGTCGAGATCTGCGCGCGCGGCGACGCGCTGGAAGAGGTCGGCCGGCGGGAAAACGCTCGGGATGATGCGCACCGCGCTCTTCCAATTGATTCGTCGGACGGGAATCGGCCGATCAGCCGACGGCGCGAGCGACACGACCTTCGCGTTACGCGGCGGCCGCCGCTCAGACAAAGTCTCCGCCCCGCTCGGCGTCGAGATAGGCGCGGACGAGAAAGAGTCCGGCGACGCCGCGGGTCATCAACTCGAGCGCCGGGCGTCCCTCGAAGAGCGGCGCGTCGTTCGGCCGATGGATCCAGGTTGCCGCCGCTGCGGCAGGGAGAAGGATCTGGAGACTCTTGTAGATCCCGAAAAGGTGCGAGAGCCTCTCGAGCGTGTCCGGCGGCAGCGACGCGGGCGAGTCCTTCTTCCATCGGAAGAACGTCGTGCGCGACGGCACGCCGAGCAGCACCATCTGCTGCGCCGTGTCCAGTCCCCATTCGGCGGCAATGCGGAAGAACGTCGTGAGCCCGGCGCGCGCGAGGCGGGACGGAGCGGGTGATGTCGATGCGGCCGGGTATGGGACGCGCAAGGCCATTGAAATACCAAAAGGTGTTATCGCGAAAATATAGTACCAAACGGTACGGACGCCAGCCCGCGCCACGGCCTCATTCCGACGCCGCCAGCGACGCCATCGCGATCCGTTCGTACGCCCCGACGGCCGCCTCGAGCTCGTCGAGCGACACGCACTCGTCGTCGCGGTGCGCGACGTGGATCGAACCCGGACCGAACAGGTACGGCTTGCCCCAGTTCGTCAGCGCGGGAATGTCGGTCGCGAAAGCGGCGACCGACGTAGGAAATCCGTCTACCACGCCGAGCCGGACGGGCGGCACGACCGGTCCCCACTCGAGCTCGGCGCGGTCACCCGCCCATTGCTGGATGATCGACTTCACGTCCTCCGGTGGCGTGACGAGCCGAATCATGAGGCGCGCCTCGGCCGACGGCGCCACCACGTTGTCCGCCACACCGCCGTGCAGAACGCCGATGTTCACCGTCGTCGGGCCGAACAGCTCGTCCGTCGGAAACGAGATCCCGTCGACCTCCGCCAGCAGGCGCACGAGGTCGCGCGTGGCCGAGTGTCCGAGATGCGGGTAGGCCGAGTGCGCGGCGTGACCGCGCGTTCGAATCGTCACGCGGATCGCGCCCTTCGTACCGATGGCGAGTGTGCTCTCCGTAGGCTCGCCGTTGATAATGACGCGGTTCGTCCGCGGAACGAGCCCCGTGGCGATCGCCTCGTTGGCCGCGTGCGCGCCGTCGTGGGTGACCTCTTCCCCGACGACGAACAGGAGCGCCACCGGCACGCTCGCGTCGCGCAAGCACTCGGCGGCGCAGATCATCGACGCGGCGATTCCTTTGGCGTCGCAAGCGCCCCGGCCGTACAGCTTTACCCCCTCGCGGCGCGGCGGAATGTACGGTGGGACCGTGTCGAGGTGCGTCGTCAGCGTGACGAGCGGGCTGTCCGAGACCGTCGCGTAGACGTCGTCGCGCCCGGGAGACACGGGAATGCGAAGCGTCCGCCATCCGCGGTCCGCGAGGTACGCGTCGAGCCACGACACGACCTCGGCTTCGCGCCCGCTCGTCGAGTCGATTGACATCAGGCTCGCCGTCAACTGAATTGGATCACTTCGCGTAGTCATCTCGGCAAGATCGAAGGGCCTTCTCGCACGCGCAACGCTCAGGAGAACCGCATGCGCCTCCCCCTCCCCGCACGCATTCCCGCCCCCGCCGGTATTCTCTCCCGCAAGCGCTTAGACCGCGGACTCCGTTTGCATGCGGCCGCCAGCGCCGCGCTCCTCGCGGTCGCGTTGCCGCTCGGGGCGCAACGCGCTCCGGCCAGCGTGCAACAGACCGGCGCGCCCGCGGCCGTCGCCCGCGCCGACGACAAGCGCGCGATGACCGTCGCCGACTACGCCAAGTGGCGCTCCATCCGCGACGTAGCGATCTCGGACGACGGAACGTGGGCGTCGTTCGCGTATCAGCAGCGGCGCGTGGACGACACGCTGTACATCGAGAATCTCACGGCGAAGGCCGAGTGGAAGCTCCCGCGCGCATCCCGCGTGCAGTTCTCCGACGACTCGAAGTGGGTTGCGTATTTCGTCGCTGAGCCGATGCGCGCCAACGCTCCCGAGACGGAGACGCCGGCGAACGGGCCGGCGCGCCTGGAGCTGCGAAATCTCGCGACCGGCACGGCGCAGTCGTGGGACAACGTGGCGTCGTTCGCGTTCTCGAAGGGCTCGGTTGCCCTGATGATTCGCAAGGCTCGACCAGGCGCGGGCCCCGACGCCGCCGCGGGTGGTCGTGGAGGAGCAGGAGCTCCCGCCGGTGGTGGACGCGGACGCGGCGGTGCGGCGCCGGTACGCGTCGACGGAACGGATCTCATCCTGCACCATCTGCGCGACGGCGGCGATGAGCTGATCGGCAGCGTCTCGTCGGCGGAGTTCAACAAGCCCGGGACGATGCTCGCCTACACGGTGTCGGCGGCGGACCGCGACGGAAACGGATTGTTCGTGTTGTCGACGACGAGCTGGCAGCGTCGGTCGCTCGACAATGCGCGCGCCGACTACACGCGGCTCACCTGGGACGACTCGGGCACGTCGGTCGCGGCGTTGCGCGGCACGGAGCGGCGCGGATTCACCGAGAAGGAGAACGCCCTCGTCGCGTTCGCGTCGCTCGAGAGCGCGGAGCCGGCGTCGTTCGTGCTGGATCGCAAGGCGCTCTCCGGTCTGGCCGACAGCATGGTGATCAGCGAAAAGGGAACGCTCCAGTGGAGCCCCGATCACTCGAGAGTCTTCGTCGGGCTGAAGGAGCAGGAAGCGTCGCCGCCGCGCCGTGACTCGACGACGGCTGTCGAACCGGTCGGCAACGTCGACGTCTGGCACTGGAAGGATCCGTACATCCAGCCGATGCAAATGGTGCGCGCGCAGCAGGATCGGAACCGGACGTTCACCGCGTCGGTGCTGCTTGCTCAGAAGAAGGTCGTGCCCCTCGCCGACGCGCGGATGGATCGCGTTCAGATCGCGCGCGACGGCGGGTGGGCGATCGGGCAGGACGACAAGGAGTACGTGGACGACTGGAAGCCGCAGCTCGCCGACTTCTATCGCGTCAGCACGACCAGCGGCGAACGCACGCCCGTACTGAAGGGGCAGGAGCGGTCGCTCGGGCTGTCGCCCGACGGGAAATATTTCCTCTACTGGAAAGACAAGCAGGTGTGGTCGTACGACGTCGCGGCCAACAAGCACGTCGCCATCACGCAGGCGGCGCCGGTGAGCTTCGTCAACGCGGAGGAGGACCACGTCGGTGAGAAGCCGTCGTACGGCATCAGCGGCTTCACCAAGGACGGCAAGTCGGTGGTGCTCGACCACAAGTACGATCTCTGGCTCGTGTCGCTCGACGGCAGCGGTACGCCGCGCAACCTGACGAACGGCGCCGGCGCCAAGACAGACACTCGCTTCCGCTACGTTCGTCTCGAGCCCGACGAAAACGCGCCGGCGGGCGGCGCGGGTGGCGGCTTCGGCGGCGGCGGTGGGCGTGGAGGCGGTGCCGGCGGGACGATCGATCTCTCGAAGCCGGTGCTGTTGTCCGCGTTCAACGAACAAGACAAGAAGGCCGGCTACTACCGCCTCGACGGCGATCAACTCACCAAGCTGGTCTACGACGACCGCAGCTTCGGCCGTCCGATCAAGGCGAAGAACGCCGATCGCGTCCTGCTCACGCGCGAGACGTTCGTCGAATTCCCCGATTACTGGGTGACGAACAGCCGATTCGAGAATCCGAAACGCCTCACCGACGCGAATCCGCAGCAGGCGCAGTTCAAATGGGGCCACCGCGTCCTGATCGACTACAAGGACAAGGACGGCCACAAGCTTCAGGGCACGCTCGCCGTTCCGGACGACTATCAGCCGGGACAGAAGCTGCCGATGCTCGTGTACTTCTACGAGAAGCTGTCGGACCAGCAGAATCGCTACGAGGTGCCGCGCTACGCGTCGGCGCCGCAGTACGCCGACTACGTGAGCAACGGGTACCTGGTGCTGCTCCCGGACATTTACTTCCACACCGGGCGTTCACACACCGACATGCTGAATTCGGTGGAGGCCGCGGTGAAGCGCGCCGAGGACCTCGGCTATGCCGATCCGAAGCGCGTTGGTCTCCACGGCGGCAGCTACAGCGGTCAGGGAGGCGCGTACATCTCGACGCAGTCGAAGATGTTCGCCGCGATCACGATCCGCGCCGCCGCGGTCGATCTCATCGCCGACTTCAACCAGCTCTGGAAGACGACCGGGACGAACCAGCATCGGTACGACACGTACGGTCAGGGACGCTTCGGCGCGAATCCGTACGACAACCTCCCGCTGTTCATGGATCAGTCGGCGGTCTTCCACGCGCAGTCGATGAACACGCCGCTGTTGATTCTCCAGGGGACGAACGACGGCTCGACCGAGTGGCTCCAGGGCGTGGAGTTCTACAACGCGCTCCGCTTCCTCAAGAAGCCGGTGATCTTCCTGTCGTACGAGGGCGAGGGACACGGCTTCACTCGTTACGACAACCAGTACGACGTCGAAGTGCGCATGCACCAGTTCTACGACCACTACCTCAAGGGCACGCCCGAGGCCGAGTGGATCGCGAACGGCATTCCGTTCATCAAGAAGAAGACGCCCACCGGTGCGGCCGCGCAGCCCGTACAACTCATGGGCGGCGGCGCGGGTATCGGAACGCCGACGCCGGCCGGAGGCGCTGCCGGCGGCGGTGGCGCTGGTGGCGGCGGTGGTCAGCCGCCGGCGGGACCGCCGAACCCGTAGCACTTTCTTGCGATCATATGAAGAACGGGCGCCCCAGAGGGCGCCCGTTTTTTTACCGCTTGCGCGGCGCCATTTCGTGTCATAATGTGTTAACCGTATGGTTAAACCATCCAGTCCAACCCGACGGCGAGCCACCTCTGCCCGGCAGGCGGCGACTCCGCCCGCGCGAGACCGGGACACCGAACAGCGGATCCTCGACGCGGCGCACGCTGTCTTCGTGCGGCGCGGCACCGCCGGCGCGCGCATGCAGGAGATCGCCGAGGAGGCCGGCGTCAACAAAGCGCTCCTCCACTACTACTTCCGAAGCAAGGCGCGGCTCGGCGAAGCCATCTTCCGCCGTGTCGCGTCCGGACTTTTCGGACGCCTCGGCGCGATCCTCGGCGGCGCGGCCGCGCTCGACGACAAGGTGCGCCAGGTCGTCGCCCTATACCTCGACCAGCTCTCCGCCACGCCGTACGCGCCCGGCTACGTGATCAGCGAGATCAACCAGCACCCCGAGCGCGCCAAACAGTTGCTCGAGGCCGTCGGCCAACTGCGCGCGCAAGCGATCGGCGAGCACTTCATCGCCACGCTCGACCGCCAACTGAAAGACGCCGCGCGCGCGGGACGAATCCGCCCGATCTCGATCGACCAGTTCCTCGCGAACCTCGCGTCGCTCTGCGTCTTCCCGTTCGTCGCCCGGCCGATGCTCTGCGCCATCCTCCAGTTCGACGACCGCGGCTTCGCGCGCTTCGTGCGCGAGCGCAAGGCGACACTTCCGGATTTCATCCTCAACGCCCTCCGACCATGACCGGCACTCGCTCATCGGTCGCGCTCGTGTCGCTGGCGATGTTGTCCGCCGTTGCGGCGGGCCACGCACAGCAGTCTTCGTGGTCCGCCCCGCGCGATACGGTTCGGCTGTCGGCGCTCTTGCAGCAAGCGGTAGCCACCGATCCGCGCCAACGCCAATTCCAGTTGTCGGCGGCGGCGAGCGCCCTCCGCCTCGAGAACATCGCCGCGGACAAGAAGCCGACGTTCGAGGTAGCAGGTCAGGCGCAGTACCAATCGTCGGTCACGACGATCCCGGTGCGCGTCCCGAACATCACGATTCCCACTCCGCCGTACGATACGTACGACGCGCACCTCAACGCGCAGCAGCCGCTGGTGAATCCGACGGTCGCGCCGCGACGCGCGGCGGAACGCGCCCAGCTGGCGGAAACGCAGGCCGAGCTACGCGTGACGTTGTTCGGCATTCGCCAGGACGTGAACGACGCGTTCTTCACCGCGCTGTTGCTCGAGGAGCGCGAGACGCAGACGATTCTCGCGATCGCCGGCCTCGACGCGCGCCTCCGCGAAATGGCGATTCGGTTGCGCGACGGCGCCGCCCTTCCCGGCGATACGGCGGCGATCGCCGCCACGATCCTGCAGCGACGGCAGGACCTCGCGCAGTCGCGCGCCGATCGGCATGCGGCGCTCGCGCGGCTCGCTGAGCTCGTGCACACGCAGATCAGCGATTCGGTCGCGCTGGCGCTTCCGGATCTGGGAGCCGCGATCGCCCGCGCTCAGGCGGCTGCGCCGAGTGACACGCGCGCGCGGCCGGAGTTCGCGCAGTTCGAGGCGACGCGAGCCCGCCTGGCGTCGCAGGAGGCGGTCGAGTCGGCGCAGGATCGGCCGAAGGTCTCGGCGTTCGGACGCGTCGGCTACGGCCGGCCGGGGCTCGACCAACTGGCCTCCGGTTTTCAGCCGTACTTCCTCGGCGGTTTGCAGTTCGAGTGGAAGCCGTGGACGTGGGGCACGACGACGCGCGCGCGGCAGGTGCTCGAGCTGGAGCGACAGATCACGACGACCAACGAACGGGCGTTCGCGGACCAGCTCGGCCGCGGGGTACAGCCGCTCCTCGCCACGATGACGCGCCTCGACACCGCGATCGCGCTCGACGATCGCATCGTCGCGCTGAGAGCGGAGATCGAACGGGAGACGGCCGCGAAGCTGCGCGAGGGTGTCGTCACGGCCTCCGAGTACGTGGATCGCAACACCGACCTGCTCTCGGCGCGACTGGCCAGCGCGCAGCATCGCGTCGAGCTGGCGCAGGCCCGAGCCGGCTATCTGACCACGCTTGGTTTGGAGATTCCGCAATGAAACGCATGCCCCGATGGATCGCGCCCGTATTCGCCATGGCCGCGGCGAGCGTGGGCGCGGCCGGATGTCACAAGGCGCCGGGTCCCGACGCATACGGCAACGTGGAAGCGACAGAGGTCGTCGTCGGCGCGCAGACCGCCGGCCAGCTCGAGTCGTTCGTGCCGCTGGAGGGCCAACCGCTCGGCGCCGGGAACGTCGTCGCGGTGGTGGATACGAGCGCGCTGGTCCTCCAGCTGCGCCAGGCGGCGTCGCAGCGCGCGACGAGCAGCGCCCACGTCGACGAGACGGTGCGCCAGCTCGGCGTGCTCGAGGCGCAGCGCGACATCGCGCAGCGAACCTATGACCGCACGCGACGTCTGTTCGCGCAGCAGGCGGCGACGTCGCAGCAGCTGGATCAGGCGGAGCGCGACTACAAGACGCTCGCCGCCCAGATCGAAGCCGGGCACGCTCAGGTTCGCACCGCGTCGGAGGACGTCGTCGTCGAACGACGCGCGCTCGGCGCAGATCCGCGACCAGATCCGCAAGAGCCGCGTCGAGAACCCCCTCGGCGGAACGGTGCTCACGACGTACACGAAGAGGGGCGAGTTCGTGCAGGTCGGTCAGCCGCTGTACAAGATCGCCAACCTCGACACCGTAGAGCTTCGCGCCTATGTGACCGAGCCGCAGCTCGCGCAGGTGAAGCTCGGCAACAGCGCGGACGTGAGCATCGACGTGGACGGCGGGCGCCGAACCCTGCGCGCGGTCGTGTCGTGGATTTCGTCGCAGGCCGAATTTACCCCGACGCCTATTGCAACGCGCGACGAGCGCACGAATCTCGTCTACGCCATCAAGCTCCGCGTCGCGAATCCGGGCGGTTTGCTCAAGATCGGCATGCCGGCCGACGTGCAGTTCACGACCGTGACGGCGTCGCGATGACCGAAGCGAAGCCCACGACGAGCGGCGATCCGCACGACGCGGTCGTCGTCGAGCACGTCAGCAAGCGATTCCAGGGAAACGTGGCTCTCGACGACGTGTCCGTCCGCGTGAGGAGCGGCGAGCTGTTCGGATTCATCGGCCCCGACGGCGCCGGCAAGACCACGCTCTTTCGAATTCTCACGACCCTCCTCTTGCCCGACTCCGGCGCGGCTCGCGTGCTCGGCGCCGACGTGGTGAAGGACCTCTGGGCCCTGCGCCGGCAGATCGGGTACATGCCCGGCCGCTTCTCGCTGTATCCCGACTTGAGCGTCGAGGAGAACCTGCGCTTCTTCGCCTCGGTGTTCGGGACGACGGTGGAGCGCGAGTACGACCAGATAGCGCCGATCTACGTTCAGCTCGAGCCCTTTCGCACGAGACGCGCGGCGGCGCTCTCCGGCGGGATGAAGCAGAAGCTCGCGCTGTGCTGCGCGTTGGTACACCGGCCGAAGATCCTCTTTCTCGATGAGCCGACGACGGGCGTCGACGCCGTGTCGCGCCGCGAGTTCTGGGAGCTCCTCGCGAAGTTCCGCGCGGGCGGCCTGACGATTCTCGTGTCCACGCCGTACATGGACGAAGCCGACCGCTGCGACCGAGTCGCGCTCATGCAGCGCGGGCGCGTTCTGGCCATCGACGCGCCGAAGGCCATCACGGCGTCGTACGGACGTCCGCTGTTCGCGGTGCGCGCCACGAACCGATACGGAGCGATCCGCGCGTTGCGCGCATACCGAAACACGGCGTCGGTCTATCCATTCGGCGAGGCGCTGCATTTTGTTGACGCGCGCGCCGACGTCGCTCCCGACCGCATCGCCACCGAGGCCAGCGAGGCGCTGCGCGCTGCCGGCATCGCCGACGCGAGCGTGTCGCCGACGCCCGCTACGATCGAGGACGTGTTCATGGCTCGGATGGGGGCGCCCGAAGGCGAGGAGTCGAGCGCGCCGCGAGGCAACGCCGCATGACCTCGGCCGCGCTCGCGATTCGCGCGCACGACCTGACGCGGACGTTCGGCGCGTTCACCGCCGTCGACCACATCACGTTCGACGTCAAGCCCGGCGAGGTGTTCGGCTTCCTCGGCGCGAACGGCGCGGGAAAGACGACGGCGATGCGCATGCTCACCGGGCTGCTCGCGCCGACGGGTGGCGAAGCCAGCGTCGCGGGACACGACGTCGCGACGGAGAGCGAGGCGATCAAGCAGGACATCGGCTACATGAGCCAGCGATTCTCGCTGTACGACGACCTCACGGTCCGCGAGAACATTCGTCTGTACGGCGGGATCTACGACCTCACGGCGTCGGAGCTCAAGGAGCGGACGCAGCGCATTCTCGATCGGCTGGGGCTCGCGCGGGCGGAACGCACGCTCGTTCGGTCGATTCCGCTTGGCTGGAAGCAGAAGCTCGCCTTCTCCGTCGCGCTGCTGCACGAGCCGAAGGTCGTGTTCCTCGACGAGCCGACGAGCGGCGTCGATCCGGTGACGCGGCGGCAGTTCTGGGAGCTGATCTACGAGGCCGCGCACTCCGGCACGACCGTGCTCGTCACGACGCATTACATGGACGAGGCCGAGTACTGCGACCGCATCTCGATCATGGTGGCGGGTCGGATCGAGGCAATGGGCACGCCGTCCGAGCTCAAGCAGGACGCGGGAGTCGTGTCGATCGACGAGCTGTTCGTTCGGCTCGCGCGGCCGACCTCGGAGTCTTCGAGGGCCGCGTCGTGAACGCGCTGTGGGGACTCCTGCGCAAAGAGACGTACCACATTCTGCGCGACCGGCGGACGCTGGCGGTGTTGATCTTCCTGCCGATCGCGCAGGTCGTTCTTTTCGGATTTTCGATCCGCACCGACGTGCGCGACGTGCGGCTGGCGATCGTCGACCCGTCACCGGACGCTGCGACGTTGGCGATTCGCGACCGGTTCCACGCGAGCGGCGTCTTCCGGACGGTCGCCGTCGCCCCCCGCTTCTCCGATCTCGATGCCTTGTTCGAGAGCGATACGGTGCAGGTCGCCGTCGAGTTCGAACCCGAGTTCGGCCGGCGGCTCGCGTCGGGACAGCCAGCGCGCATCCTCGTTACGACCGACGCGACAGAGCCCAATTCGGGAACCGCGCGACAGTTCTATGTCGACGCCGTCATCCAAGGGTACGAGGCCGAGCAGCCCCGGAGGCCGGGGACAGTTCAGATCGTACCGCAGGCGCGATCGCGGTTCAACCCGACGCGCGCGAGCACGAATCTCTTCGTGCCCGGGCTGATGGCCATGGTGCTCATGATCATCGCCGCGCTCATGACCGCGCTCTCGCTCACGCGCGAGAAGGAAACGGGCACGATGGAAGCGCTCCTCGTATCGCCGCTGCGCCCCTGGCAGATCATCATCGGTAAAGTGACTCCGTACCTCGGGATCGGGTTCGTCAGCGTGCTCACCGTGCTCTTGGTGGCGCGCGTGGTGTTCAGCGTACCGATGCAGGGTAGCCTCACGCTGCTGCTCGCCGAAGGGACGCTGTTCATTCTGGTGGCACTCTCCCTGGGGATCCTCGTCTCGGCGCGCACGTCATCTCAGCGTGTGGCGATGCTCGGCGCCCTGATGGGGACGATGCTCCCGACGCAGATGCTCTCGGGGTTCGTCTTTCCGATCGAGAGCATGCCGACGGTGCTGCAGTGGGTCACGTTCATCGTGCCGGCGCGGTGGTTCGTCACGATCGCACGCGGCATCATGCTCAAAGGCGTCGGCATCACGTATCTCTGGCGCGAGACACTCGTGCTCGTCGCGATGACGGTCGTCCTGCTCGTCGCCAGCGCGAAGTCGTTCAAGGTGCGGCTCCAATGAGCGCGCGGCGTCGCGGATCGCCGTTCTTTCGGCGCGTGTTGGTGCTGGCCCACGCCGAGGTGCTGCACGTCGCGCGAGACCGCGCCTCGCTCGTGCAGGTCATCCTCTTGCCGCTCATTCAGCTTCTGCTGCTGTCCAACGTCGCGACGTTCGAGATCAAGCGGTCGCCGGCCTATATCGTCGACTTCGACCACACGAGCACGTCGCGCGGCGTCGTGAACCGGCTCGGCGCATCGGGGTTCTTCGACATCGTCGGCCAGTCGGGCTCGCCGGATTCGGCGAACGACGCGATGCTCGGCGGACGCGCGACCCTCGTCGTGACGATCCCGCACGACTTCGAGAGGTCGCTCGTGCGCACGGGAACGGCGCCCATCGGGCTCGACGTCAACGCGGAAAAGGGCTCGGCCGCGGGAATCGTGCAGTCGTACGCGTCGCAGATCCTGTCCGACTACTCCCGCGAACTGTCGGCGGAGATCCACCCGAACCTTCAAACAATTGCCGAGGGGCCGCCGGACGAGCAGGCGCCGCGCGCGGGCGTGCCCCGTATCGAGACGCGGGTTCAGTCACGCTACAATCCGACGCTCAACTACAAGCACTACATGGTGCCGGGCATCCTCGTCGCGCTGGTGACGATGATCGGAACGCTGCTGACCGCGCAGAACATCGCCCGCGAGCGTGAGATGGGGACGCTCGACCAGCTCAACGTTACGCCGATCACGAGGGCCGAGTTCATCACGGCCAAGCTCCTTCCGTTCTGGGTCCTCGCGCTGGTCGACCTGGCGCTCGGTCTGCTCGTCGGACATCTGGTGTTCGGCGTGCCGATCCGCGGCAGCGTCGTGCTGCTGCTCGCGGCGGCGGGCGTCTACCTGATCGTCGCGCTGGCGATCGGACTGTTGATCTCGACCGGTGTCGAGACGCAGCAGCAGGCGATGTTCGTGTCGTTCTTCATTCTCATGATCTACCTGTTGATGAGCGGCCTTCTGACGCCGATCGACAGCATGCCGCACTGGGTGCAGGTGCTGTCGGAGCTCAACCCGGTGCGTCACTTCGTGTCGATCTCGCGCGCCGTGCTCGTGAAGGGGGCCGGCTTCGCCGAGATCGCTCGGCCGCTCGCGATTCTGGCTGTCTATGGTGTCGCGGTGTTGGCGCTGGCGATTCGGCTGTACCACAAGCGGACCGCGTGAGCGGACGTCGCCGATCAACACGTGCCCTACGGCTACGATTGGCACCGCAGAAGATGGGAACAACAATCCCGCAGATGCTGACAACAATGACGCGGATGAACGACGGTGTACTACCTCTGGTTCACTCGCCGTCTCATCTGCGGGATCGCTATCAAAATCTGCGGCATCTGCGTTGAAATCTTCTTTCCTTCGATCGAAGCCGGTTCGGGGCTTCAGGCCTGGCGCCGGGGCCGGGCGCGTTAGATTAGTTCGCAGCCTGGCGGTCGACGTGCGCGTCCCGCCAGTGGCTCCGTCAGTCACCTCGCTGGGCCAAAAGCCTCGAGTCGAGAGACAAGTCCAATGACAACCAAGAATTCCTTCGGGAGCCGTGCGACGCTTGCCGTCGACGGCGAGCAGTACGTCGTCTACCGCCTCGCCGCGCTCGACCAACCGTCCGGCGGCCACGCCAGTCGTCTGCCGTTCAGTCTCAAGATCCTGCTGGAGAATCTCCTGCGAAACGAGGACGACGCGTTCGTCAAGCACGACGACATCCTCGCGCTCGCCAAATGGGACGTGGGCGGACACGCCGAGAAGGAGATCGCGTTCCGCACCGCTCGTGTGCTGCTGCAGGACTTCACCGGCGTTCCCGCCGTCGTCGATCTCGCCGCGATGCGCGACGCCATCGCATCGCTCGGCGGCGATGCGCAGCGCATCAATCCGCTCCAGCCGGTCGACCTCATCATCGACCACTCGGTTCAAGTGGACGAGTACGGCACGCAGGCCGCCTTCCTGATCAACACCGAGCTCGAGTTCGACCGCAACAAGGAACGCTACGTCTTCCTGCGGTGGGGACAGGACGCGTTCAAGAACTTCCGCGTCGTTCCTCCCGGCACGGGCATCTGCCATCAGGTGAATCTCGAATACCTCGGCAAGACCGTCTTCGTCGGAACCGAAGACGGACAGCAGGCCGCCTACCCCGACTCGCTCGTCGGCACCGACTCCCACACGACGATGATCAACGGGCTCGGCGTACTCGGTTGGGGTGTGGGCGGTATCGAAGCGGAGGCGGCGATGCTCGGCCAACCGGTTTCGATGCTCATACCCGAGGTCGTCGGCTTCAAGCTGCACGGCAAGCTGCCGCCCGGCGCTACTGCGACGGACCTCGTGCTCACGGCGACGGAGATGCTTCGGAAGAAGAAAGTGGTCGGAAAGTTCGTCGAGTTTTATGGGACGGGCCTGAGCTCGCTTCCGCTCGCCGACCGCGCGACGATCGCCAACATGGCGCCGGAGTACGGCGCGACGATGGGCTTCTTCCCGTGCGATGAGGAAACGCTCAAGTACCTTCGCCTGAGCGGCCGCCCCGAGCACCACGTCAAGCTCGTCGAGGCCTACACGAAGGAGCAGGGCCTCTTCCGAACCGATTCCACTCCGGATCCCGAGTTTACCGACACGCTCGAGCTCGACCTCGGGACGGTCGAGCCGAGTCTCGCCGGCCCGAAGCGCCCGCAGGACCGCGTGCCGCTCTCGAAGTCGAAGTCGATGTACGCCGAGGCCGTCGGCGCCGAGCTGGAGAAGCTCGCCGGCGCGGGATCCTCCGGAAAGGATTCAGGTCGAGCGGTCGCGGCGAGCGGATCGGGCGGCGGCGGGGTCGCCGTCGCCGAGCCGGCGGTCGCCGGCGAAGCCGGCACGCAGGTGCAGTACAACGGGAACACGTTCACGCTCAAACATGGCGCCGTCGTCATCGCGGCGATCACGAGCTGCACGAACACGTCGAATCCGTCGGTGATGCTCGCCGCGGGACTCCTCGCGCGCAACGCCGTGAAGAAAGGCCTCAAGACGAAGCCGTGGGTGAAGTCCTCGCTCGCGCCCGGATCGAAGGTGGTGACCGACTATTTCAAGCAGGCCGGGTTGCAGCAGTATCTCGACCAGCTTGGCTTTCAACTCGTCGGCTACGGCTGCACGACGTGCATCGGCAACTCGGGTCCGTTGCCCGAGCCGATCGGCCAGGCGATCGACGCGAACAAGCTGGTCGTGGCCGCGGTGCTCTCCGGCAACCGCAACTTCGAGGGACGCGTCAACCCACAGACCCGCTTCAACTATCTCGCCTCGCCGCCGCTCGTCGTGGCCTACGCTCTGGCGGGACGCATGGATCTCGACCTCACGCGCGAACCCCTCGGTGTCGGCAACGACGGTCCTGTCTTTTTGCGCGACATCTGGCCTTCGCCGCAGGAAGTGCAGGACGAGATCACTCGAAGCGTGAAGTCCGAGTTCTTCAAGACGCAGTACGCCGACGTATTCAAGGGCGACGACCAGTGGCGCCAGCTCGACGTACCGAAGGGCGAGACGTACGC
The DNA here is from genome assembly GCA_963757185.1 of uncultured Gemmatimonadaceae bacterium. Taxonomy (GTDB): domain Bacteria; phylum Gemmatimonadota; class Gemmatimonadetes; order Gemmatimonadales; family Gemmatimonadaceae; genus JAQBQB01. Next base: position 9,557 of record CAVWQI010000004.1, on the reverse strand, counting down.
GTGGGCCGACGACTCCACCTACGTCAAGAATCCGCCGTACTTCGCCGGCATGACGATGGAGCCGCCGGGAATTCGTCCGATCACCGGCGCGCGCGCGTTGGCGATGCTCGGCGATTCGATCACGACCGACCACATCTCACCGGCCGGCAACATCCCGGCGTCGAGCCCGGCCGGGAAATGGCTCGTCGAGCACGGCGTCGAGAAGAAGGACTTCAACTCGTATGGCGCGCGGCGCGGCAACCATGAAGTGATGATGCGCGGCACGTTCGCGAACATCCGCCTGCGAAACGAGATGGCGCCCGGTACCGAGGGCGGCTGGACCGCGACCGAACCGGGCGGTCAGGCGCAGTTCATCTACGACGCATCGATGGCGTACCAGAAGGCCGGCACGCCGCTCGTGATCATCGCGGGCAAGGAGTACGGCACGGGCTCGTCGCGCGACTGGGCGGCCAAGGGCACGGTACTTCTCGGCGTGCGCGCCGTGATCGCCGAGTCGTTCGAGCGGATCCATCGGTCGAATCTGGTCGGCATGGGAGTTCTGCCATTGGAGTTCACGAATGGCGACACCCGACAGTCGCTCGGGTTGACCGGGTTCGAGACGTTCGAGATCGTCGGACTCGACGCTCACTTGAAGCCGAAGGCGACACTCACCGTTCGCGTCGCGCCGACAGACGGCGCGACGAAGGAATTCAAGGTCGTGGCAAGGATCGACACGCCGGAGGAGATGAACTACTTCCGCCACGGCGGGATCCTCCCTTACGTCTTGCGCCAATTGGTCGCCGGGCGGTAGCTGCCGTAACTGCGCTCGGCGTTCACGCGCCGAGCCGCCCGAGGCCCTCCGCGCGACCAGTGCAATGCTGCCGACACCGCCCGGCAGCATTGCCTCGGCTCGCGCTCCAGACCCCGGGCCGTCTCGGCGCTGCCTCCGCGTGTGTGCGCGACTCTGCGTGAGGCTCGACGCGGGGCGTGGTGCGGTCGCAGGGGTCTGCGTACGGTAAACCCGACGCGCGGCGACGCATGCACGCAGTCTGTCGTTTCGCCGACTCGAGCGAGCGAGCGGGTGGGGCTGTCCGGAGCGGAGCCGAGGCAGTATCGCCCGGCAGTATCGGCGATACTGCACTGGTCCGCGGAGGACAGTTCCACCCCGAGCCCACGCCCGTTCTCGGCCGACGGCTAGCGGTTCGGCTGACTGGCGGCGGACAGAGAGTCTAGCCGCGCGCGGAGCGGTGGATCCGCGTTCCGCCATGCTTCGCGCACGTACGCGGCATAGACCGCGGCGCTGTCGGGTTGGTGCGCGGCGGCGAAGGCGCGCGACATCCACCAGTCGAGCTCCGTGCGCGGTACGTAACGCGCCATCGCGTCGACCGGGGCCATGTATGCGTCGCGCAGCGCGACTATCGCGCTGTCGGGGCGTCCGAGCGCGAGGCGCGCGCGCGCGAGTTCCACGTTCGTGCGCGTCCATGCGTTCGAGGCCCATTCGGCGGCGACCAGTTCCCGTTCGGCCTCGGCGAAGCGCCCCTGCGCCAGGAACAACACGCCTCGAACGTGATGGTGCAGCACTTTGTCGCGGCCGTAGTAGCTCTGCGCCCCCGAGCGCGCGATCGAGTCCACCAGCATGCGCGCGAGCGTCGTATCGCCGGCTCGGACGAGTGCATCCGCCTCGAGGGCGTGGGACCACGAAAAGGCGCGCGCCTCGGGCGCAGTGAACGCGGGCGGCGACGAACCCGGAGGATGTCCGACGCGCTCGAAGATCGCGCGCGCCTCGGACAATCGACCCACGCGCGCGAGCCCGTCGGCGCGAACCAGACTGAGACCGTTGCCCTCCGGAAGATCGGCGAGCGCCGCCACGGATTCCGCGATGCGCCCGCGCTCGCGATCGAGCATGACGCGGATGTCGCGGGTACCGTCGAGCAGAACCGGGTCGGTCGTGTGCCGCCACGCGCGCAGAAGCGAATCCACGATGTCGTAGCGCCGAGCGGAGAGCATCGTCCGCGCGAAGTCCACCGCGGCGAGAGCGTTTCTCGACAGCGCGACGTCGTGGTAGCCGGCTTCGGCCGCTTCCGCCGACTTGCCGACGGCGGCGAGCGTCGCCGATAGATTGCGCCACGCAGCCGGCAAATCCGGCTGCAGCGCGACCCAGCGGCGGGCCGAGGCTTCGGCGCCGACGCGATCGCCCTTCGCGAGCCGGACCTGTGAGAGGCGCCAGAGCACTTCGCAGGGCGTGCACGGACCGTCGCCGGCGACCATCGCGAGCGAATCGAGCGCGAGCTCGCGCGACAGGACGGCCTCTGCGTCGGCCCAACGTCCGTGCGACGTGAGGAGATCGGCGCGCGTGCTGTACGCGCGCGGGTCGTGCGGAAAGCGCGCGACGAGCTCACCGCTCAGTGCGTCGGCCCGTGTGCTCTCGCCGAGACTGTCGACGTTGCGGATCTCGTCGGCGAGCCGCTCGAGCTCGGGGAGACGATCCTCGTGGCGCACGGCGAGCATCGCCAAGTGATGAACTCCATTCACGTCACCGAGGCCGGCGGCGACGCCCTCGCGCGCGCGGATCGCTTCGACGAATCCTGAATCCTCGGCGATCGCCGAGTCGAGTTGGCCGGCCGCCTCAGCAAGCTTCTCCGAGCTCGCGGCCATCATGCCACGGGTGAAATGCCGATACGCGTCGGCGTTCGACGTCTCGATGCCGGAGTATCGCGCCGCGCCCCCCGGTCCGGCCGCCAGAATCGTCGCGACGCGCGTCGCAGCCTCGCGTCCGAGCTCCACGGGATTCGACGCGAGTATCGTGAACCCTTCCGATTGCGACACGTCGCCAACGTTTCTCACGGTGAGGTCGAGCACGTAACCGTTGGGCGCGACGGACAGGCCGCCGGTTACCAACCAGCCGGCGCGCAGGCGGCGCGCGACGTCCATCGATTGTTGCTCGCTGAGCCGCGCTGACCCCGATCCGGCGAGGCGGGCGACGACGTCCCGCACGCGCGCCGGCGCGACCGACTCGACGCCGCGCAGTCCGTCGAGATCCGTGGCGATCATCCGTGGCAGCGCGACTCGAAGCCACTCGATCGAAGTATCGCCGCGCACGTCTTCGATCGAGGTGACCGCGACGATCGGGTGCGTCGCCGCGGAAGCTTCGTTGGATGCGCGTCGGAACTGCCAGAGCAGAGCGACGATGATCGACGCCGCCAGGGCGGCCAAGACCCACGGACGCCGGCGCGCGACCGAGCGGCTCGTCGGCGCGACCGACGGCGCTTCGAGCGACGTCGTCGACTTCGCGGCGAAGATCGGCGGCGATTGCACGTCGTGTGGCGACGCGGGAGCGATCGCCGCCGCTTTCACCGCGAGCCGCCGTGTTCTCAGACGCGCGATCGCGGCCGACGCAGACGACGAGTTCGGCGCGGCATCGAGCCATCGCTCGGCAACGGCAAGGGCGACGTCTGGCTGGCCCGTGAGCTCGAGTCGCGCGACATGTCGCTCGCACGCTTCGATGAATCGCCGTTCCAGCTTGGAGCGCTCGCGGCTCGCCCAGGCGTCGAATTCCGGCGCGTCGGGGACGTGGACGGCGTGGAGGAACGGGCCGCCGTAGAGCGCGACGCCGCGCTCGTCGTCATCGGCTTCACAGGCCGCGGTGAACTGGGCGGCGTCGACTTCGACACGCGCGTCCTCGGCCAACGCGATGTGGTCGCGACGGGCAGTGATTGCATCAGCGCCGAGGACACCGCGCAACCCGGAGAGTGCATTCGACAGCGAGTGACGCGCGCGAGTCTCGTCCTCGCCGCCCCAGAACATCTCGACGAGCGCGTCGCGAGAGATCGGTTTGGCGGACAGCGCGATCACGGTCAGCACGGCGAGATGACGAGGCCGAATCCCGGCGAGCGACTCGGTCTCACCATCTACGACGGTGAGCGTCAGACGCCCCAGCGTTTGAAGCCGGAAGTAACGGCGCATCAACGTGTTGACATGGTGAGATGGCGTGGACGGCGGCGGCCTAATATAGCGCCGCGTTCGCGAGGCCGCGCGCCGCCGCGTCCCGTTCCGATCTCACACGAGACACACCTGGAGTACAGCCCAATGTCCCGACCCACAGCCCTCGGCGAGCCGTCCAGTCGCGTCCGAAGAGCGATCGCCATAGTCATGCTGCTGGTTTCAGCCGCACCCTTCGCCGGCGCCGGCGCGCAAGGGCTGATCGATCGCGCCAAGCAGAAGATTCAGGACCGCGTCAACAACGCCGAAGACAGCCTGACCGACGCGGCCCTCGACAAGGCGACGGGAGCGATCACCTGCGCGGCCACCAACGCGCAGTGCATCCACAAGGCGTTGGGCGCCGGAAAGACCGTGAAGGTCGTGGACAAGAACGGAAAGGCTGTCTCGGCGGCGGATTCCGCCAAGGCGGTCAACGCGGCGGGCGGAGTGCCGGCGGCGTCGCAGAATGCTGCGGCGACGTCGAGTGGCTCCGCCGCGACGAACGCGTCGGCGCCTGCGCTGGATGACGCCGTCCTCGTCAACTACGATTTCGTTCCCGGCGACCGCGTCATCTTCGCCGAGGATTTCTCGAAGGACAACATCGGGGATTTCCCCAAGCGGCTCGAGCTGCGGCGCGGCAACTTCGAGGTCGCGAAGTGGCAGGGGCAGCAGTACCTCCGCACGAACTCGGGCGGCGTCGTCGTCATTCCGCTGCCGGAAGTTCTGCCGTCGCGCTTCACCTTCGAGGCGGATTACAGCGGGTCCAACGGCTGGAGTCTGGAGGTGAACTTTGCCGATCCCGACGCGGTCGACAACCTCGTGGAAGCCTCGTTCGCGCCTGGCAACGGGCAGCTCGCCGGGCCCGGCGTGAATTCATCGGCTGAAATGCCGGAGGCGGCCATCAAGCCGATCGCCCACGTCGCATTGATGGCCGACGGCAAATACGTGAAGCTCTACGTGAACGGCGTGCGTCTGGCGAACGTGCCCAACGCGAACATCGGCCGCGGCAAAGTCTTGGTCGTGAGCGTGCCGGGCAGCAACGACGAGCCGGGATACCTGTCGAACATCCGCGTCGCCGCCGGCGGCAAGCCGCTCTACGACGCGATCATGGCCGACGGACGCGTCGCGACGCACGGAATTCTGTTCGACATCGGAAGCGATCGCATTCGCGGCGAATCGAAGCCGACGCTCGACATGATCGGTCAGATGCTCAACGATCACGCCGACCTCAAGCTCACGATCGAGGGGCACACCGACAACGTCGGATCGGCGTCGTCGAATCAGACGCTGAGCGACAAGCGCGCGGCCGCGGTGCGGCAGTTCCTGATCGCGACCTATCACGTCGACGCCGGACGTCTCGTGAGCAAGGGCCTCGGCTCCACGAAACCGGCGGCGTCGAACGACACGCCGGAAGGTCGCCAACAGAATCGTCGCGTCGAGCTGGTCAAGAACTGAGCGGCGACTCGATTCGCGCGATGACGTTGGGTGCGTGGTGCGGCTTGCCGGCGTTGGCCTTTGCTTTCGGTCCGCTGTTCGCGGCGGGAGTCAGGGCGACGCCGGTCGTCGATGGCGGAACGGTGACGCTCACCGGCAGCGTACACGGCGCGATTCCGCCGGCGGCGTGCGCCGAGGCGGGATCGTCCGGCGTCCGTCTGCGCTCGTTCGGCGAGATCACGCCGGGCGGCGCGCGTCGCCGTTCGTTCGAGATTCAGGTAGCCTCGTCGTGCGTCGCGCCGCTGTACCAGGCGCTCTTCTCGCGCGAGCGTCTCGCGGTACGAATCGCGCCGGCGAGCGGCGAGCGCGCCGGCGATGCCGTGTCGCTCGATGATGCGCGCCTCACGCGCGTCGAGCTGTCGACTGCGGCGAACGAGCGCGGGACGCGTTATCCGCTCATCACGCTGGAGCTGACCGCGTCGCGAGTGTCCGGCGCTCCGCCGCACCGGCCTGGGAACACGCGTCTCAACTACTCGGACGTCTCACCCGTGCCACACGGCGCGGGCGAGGCATGGGTGCGGAACGGCGTGGCGGGAACGAGCGTCCGTCTCGCCGGCGGTGGTCGCCCATCCGGCTTGGACGTGACGTTCGCGTCCGGCGATCAGCGCATCGCCGCGGCCTGGTCGGTCGACGAGAGAACCGGCCTGCCGCGCGACGACCTGCACATCTCGATCGACCCGATCGACAAGGCGACGAGCGTCGACGACGCGGCCGTCACCGCCGCCGTCGAAGACGGCCGCGAGTTGAGCGAGGCGGTGATCTCGTTCATCGGCCGCGATGGCGCCGCGGGCATCGTCGTGTGGCTCAAACGGGCGTCGCTGGCTGGATTCAACGCCCCCGCGGCGACGCCGTACGGCGTGCGAGGCGTCGGGCATCTGTCGCTCGTGACGCGGCAACTCGCGATAACGGACATCGGGTCCGGACGCACCGCCGCGTTCCCGTAACGAACACACAGTCCCACTTCCACATGCCGATCACGAAATTCTTCGCCGCTCTTGCCGTCGCCGGCCTCTTGTCGAGCAGCGCCCACGCGCAAGGCGACCCAAAAACGCATCCGGGTTCGCTGTCGATCAAGCCTGACGTGCACCACGGCAAGGAGATACCCGCAGGCCCACAACGGGCCGCGGAATTCGCCACGGCGCAGAGTGTGTTGGACGTTCTCCGCGCCGACGTCGCGCTCACGAGCCCCATTGGTTATGCCATCGTGGTGAAGCGGCTCGCTAGCGCGAGGCTTCCCGGCGACGCGCCAGGCATGCCGTATCACGCCGCGATCCTCGGCGCGATCGACTACTTCGGATTCGAAGACAATGGACGCGGCGGCAAGGAGATCGGGCCGACGGGCGGCACCGTGCCGTTTCACGTGGCCATCAACACGTTCGGCGACCAGGGCGAGATCGAGAGTACCGACGAAGAAGTCGACCACGGTCCGCGCGTGTTGTACGACCTCAAGGAGACGGGCAAGTTCCGCGGGCGTCCCGTCTACAACGGCGCGTGTACGTACATCGCGCATCGGCCGGTGCCGCCGCTCATTCCGTTGACCAAGGAGCGGTACTACACCCTCGAGCTGATCAAGGCGCGATCCGCGTCGGCGCATCACGAGAGCCAGCGCGCCACGGAAACGACCACGCCGACCAACGACGCGTTGCAGCGATTCCTGCGCGATCGGCCGAGGCGTGAGGCCTCGAACCAACAGACCATCGACGCGGTACGCAAAATGGGCGGCGACACGGCGACGATCCGACAGATGAACGAGGCGTTTCGCGACGCCGAGAAGCAACAGGAAGCCGGACTTCGCTCGGCGGCGGCCGGCGGCGCCGACCAGCGGTTTCAGGAAATCGTCAAGGAGGGACGCGAGGGCGAAGCGGCGAACATCGCGCAGCTTCAAGCCAAGCTGGATGCGCTTTCGCCCGAGGAGCGAAAGTCACCGGCCTATCTGATCGATCACGGGCGCAGCATGTACACGCTCGGCACGAAAGACGACGAAGACGTGGTGCTGCCGGTGCAGCCGAATCCGGCGTTCTACGATCAGTCGATCGCGCCGTCGGTTCCGCAGCTGCTCTGGGTGTGTCTGCCGGGGCTGCAGGGCGTCGTCGACTCGACGTATCAGATGTACGCGGGCGAAGAGCGAGAGCAGGAGAAGCAAACGGCGGAGCGACGCCTCGCCGACGCCATTCGGATTCGCGACAAATTGAACTGGGCCGCGCTCGAGGCGCTCGTGAAACCGTGAGACGATGATGCCGGTACACCGGTCCACCTAGTACTTCGGCAAGCTCGGATCCACCTCATCACTCCACCGCAGAATCCCGCCCGCCAGGTTGGTCGCGCGGAAGCCGGCCGCGCAAAGTCGCTGCACCGCGTCGGCGCTCCGCAGTCCCGAGCGGCAATAAACGACGATGTCTCGCTGGCCATCGAGCGACGACATCGCCGCGTGAAGGGATCCGAGCGGAACCAGCTTGGCGTTCGGCAGGACGCCTAGACTCCACTCGTACGGCTCGCGCACGTCCAGCAGATCGAGGTCGTCGCCGCGCGCCAGCGCCTCGGCCAATTCGAGAGGCGTCACTTCAGGAACGCGTGTCATGTTCGCCGTGGTCGTTGTCGGTGAGGTTCCGCAGTACTGGTCGTAGTCGATGAGCTGTGTGATCTCGCGTGTGCCGCACGCCGGGCACTTCGGGTCGCGGCCCACGCGCACGGTCCGAAAGTTCATGCCGAGCGCGTCGACGAGCAGCAATCTCCCGACCAACGCGTCGCCCGCGCCGAGAATCAGCTTGAGCGCCTCGGTAGCCTGAATCGTTCCGACGAGCCCCGGCAGCACGCCGAGCACTCCGCCCTCGGCGCAGTTCGGTACACTCCCCGGTGGGGGCGGCGTCGGAAAGAGACACCGGTAGCATGGACCGTCGGGAGTGCAGAAGACCGACGCCTGCCCGTCGAAACGGAAGATGGAGCCGTACACGTTCGGCTTGCCGAGCAACACGCACGCGTCGTTCACCAGATAGCGCGTCGCGAAGTTGTCGGTGCCGTCGACGATCACGTCGTACTCGCCGAGAATCTCGAGCGCGTTTTCGGATGTGAGCCGTGTCTCGTACGTCTCGACGTTGACGTTGGGATTCAGATCGGCAATGCGCGCGCGGGCCGACTCGATCTTCGGCCGGCCGACTGCCGCCGTGCCGTGCAGGACCTGACGCTGGAGATTCGACACGTCGACCACGTCGAAGTCGACGAGTCCGATCGTGCCAACGCCCGCGGCCGCGAGATAGAGCGCCGCCGGCGACCCAAGGCCGCCGGCGCCGACGAGCAGTACGCGTGCGGCCTTGATCCGCTGCTGACCCTCGAGCGCGACGTCGGGCAGAATCAGATGACGGCTATAGCGGAGCAGCTCGTCCCGCGAGAGATCCATGCCGAAAGCTACTGGGCGAGCGACGGGTCGGCCGCCGCTCGCCCTCTTCGCCCCGCTATTTGTTCGCCGAAGCCAGATCGCGCACCGACGTACCGAGCAGGTGCACCTTCGCCGCATCGGACGACCCGCGCGCGTCGCCGTCGAGTTGCCCGGCGAGCTTGTTCAAGGATTCGCGTCGATCGACACCGGATTTCAACTCCGCCTGGGAGAGCGCCGAGCGAACCGCCCTGAGGCGTCCCGCCGGCAATCCGCCCGAGCGCTCGAGCTGGTCGGTGTAAGCGCGCGACAGCGCGAACGACGCCGGCCAAACGAACTTCGGCTGCCCCTGCGCGTTGAGATAGTCCATGTGCACGGTCTTGGCAGCGTCGATCTCGTTGGCGGTGAGCAACGGGTTCGGCGTCAGCTCGAGGACGTCGAGTCCGCGCGCGATCTCGGAGCTCACGATCGCGCCGTTGTACCAGTACACGGACCACGAACCGCCCATCGACATGCGCGTTCCATCGATCGGGCCGCGATCGAAGTACGCGATCTCGACCGCGTGTTTCGGATCGGTCCAGTCGAACACGGAGATCCCGCCCTGATACCACGCCTGGACCATGACGTCGCGGCCGGGGATGGGGATCAGCGAGCCGTTGTGCGCCACGCAGTTCTCCTGCGGCGTCTGTGGCGCAGGAATCTTGTAATAGCCCTGGAAATGCATCTTGTGGCTCGC
>CAVWQI010000003.1:0-385995 GCA_963757185.1 uncultured Gemmatimonadaceae bacterium | reverse complement strand
GCGTTAGATGGCCATACAGTTCCGATGACAAGACAGCTAACACATCTGTGCCTCGCATTCGGGCTCATCGTGCCTGTTGTCTCCGCTCGCGCGCAGTTGCGAAAGCCCGTGAACGCCCCGATCGCCTTCACACAGTGCGGCGGCGCAGCGTTGCGCGACTACCAGGTTGAGCACCTCGCCCGCTTTCAATCCGACTCCACTCTGACCGAAGCGCCGACTGACACCGCAGGTAGCGGTAGCGTAGTGCAATTTGTTGTGGATTCGGCCGGGCGAGTCATTCCGGAGAGCCTCTACTTGGTCTCGGCCGTCGGTGCCGGGGAGCTAGAGCAAATCCGCACCGACCTTCCCAAGTGGCGGTTCGTCCCGGCCCAAGTCGGCAATCGGGCGACCTGCCAGGTTTTCCTTACCTATCTGCGTCGGCGACCCGCACCCGCACATCACTGAGCGGCCATCTAACGAACGCTGAAGCTGACAGGTGCCGGCATTCCACCGGTCGTGGCGCCCGTCAAGATCACGAATGAATTGTTTGGTATCTTCCCATCTTGGCCCTGCAGCGTAGCTAACGCGGTAGGCGGACTAACATGCCCCTTCGAGAGGCCACCATGAAGCCACGTCACATCTACCTCGGCCTTTGCATCGTTGGCCTGCTCGTGCCCAACTCACTCTTCTTCCCCTGGGTCGTCGCGCACGGCCCAAATCCGCATCAGTTCGTTCGAGATCTTTTCGCGAACGGCGTTAGCTCGTTCTTTGGCATGGACGTCGTCTTATCCGCCGTCGCCCTGGCCGCGTTCGTACTCATCGAGGGGACGCGGATCGGACTGACGCGCCGCTGGATGCCAATAGTCGCCACTTGCGTCGTCGGCGTTTCCCTCGGCTTGCCCCTCTTTCTCTACCAGCGCCAGGTCCATCTCGATCGCGCCGCCGCTTAACGAACGCTGAACCTGACAAAGGGCTATTGATTGTTTGCCGCTGCGCGGCAAACTCTTATATGATCCCTTTGCAGCTTAGCTAACGCGTTAGTCTCTCCTCCGCTACAGAGGCGCGCCTCGCCGGTTTGTCCTTCAGCCGTTCGACCGCTCATCTTCGCATCATGGGATCGGAGCAACATTTGACGGATGGCCGTGGACCAGCGGCGAAATGATGGTGATGTCGACGAAGGCAAAGAACGCGGCTTCCCAGAGTGCCGTGTAGGAACCGCCGCGAATGCCCACGCGGAGTGCGGCAGCCTGATGGGCCGATTGGCGGGTGACATCACCCGTTACGACGACGCCCACTTGGTCCTCGAAGTCGACTCCGACATCGGCCGTCGCACCATACGCGTGCGTCGTACGGTCCGCCGCCACGGCCTGCTGCTGCGCACTGAGCAGGCCGACCGAGGCGCTGACGGTCCAGGACGGCGAAAGCCAACGCTGGCCCCTCGCCTTCAGCGCAAGGCGCTTGTCGAAGCCGCCAGTGCCCGCTTCGATCAACCCTCCGATCGCGTCGCTGCTGTCCCGGTTGAGCATGTAGCCGACGTCGACCGCCCCAAAATCGCGGAAGTCGATCTCATCGCCAGGTGCATAGCCGAACGGCGAATCGACCGCGTGCGAAATGTGGCCGAGGCGGACCACGGTGGTGATCGCGAACGGAATCCAGGCACGGCACATGGCGAGTGGTCGAGCCCGAAAACACGTCGTGCGCTGAGCGATGTGCTGCGCAGCAGCCTGCGCGGTGTGAGCTGCGGCCGTCGAGTCGGCCTGGGCAATGAGCACGCCTGGCACCGAAATGAGACACGCCAGTGCCAGTCGAGCGATTCCCGATCGGTTCGAAGCGCGCACGCGTCCCCCAAAATAATCCTGGAAGACTACGTCGCCGTGGCGTACTGGCGAATACGTCGCATGACGTAGTTACCCCGCCACCGATCGCCACCGGTTTCTGGTCCAACACGGCGTCGCATGGCCGCTGCAACTGCTCACTCTTGCGCTAACCGGCTCGCGTACGCGACTTCGTCGCAGATCTGGGAATGACCCTCGACATCGCCGCACTGAACCGTTTCAGATCTCTGAGCGGCTATCTAACGAACGCTGAAGCTGACAAAGGATCGCTATTGAACGCGCGGCCTGACGGTCGCACTCTTATTTGGATCCTTTGCAGCTTAGCTAACGCGTTAGCCCGCCGACCAGCATCATCGCCGAGGGACGGCACTCGACCGAGAGAATGAATGAGGACTGCCGTCATCATCGGAGGTTCATCCGGCATCGGTCGAGCGCTGGCGATCAGCCTGTCACGCGACGGTTATCGAGTCGGCGTCGCCGCGCGTCGCAGCGACCTCCTGAATCAGCTTCGCGCCGATCTGCCCGGGCCCTGCCTCATCAAGACGATGGATGTGGCTCAGCCGGAGCGCGCTATGCCGCTCTTGCAGGAACTCATCGATGAGCTGGTAGATGTTGAACTCTTCGTCATCAGCGCCGGAACCGGATCCGAGAACCCCGGACTCGCGTGGGAATCTGAAAGAGATACGATCGCGGTGAACGTTCTTGGCTTCGCCGGCATGGTCAATGTCGCTGTGGCGCACCTGCAAGAGCGGGGTTCAGGTCAGCTCGTCGGAATTTCCTCGCTGGCCGCGCTTCGAGGTTTCGCGCGAGCACCAGCCTACTCAGCGTCCAAGGCCTTCGTGTCGCGCTACCTACAGGGAGTGCGTTATCGCTTCGCCAAGCTGAGGCTCCCGATCGCCGTCACCGAGGTGCAGCCCGGATTCGTAAACACCCGGATGGCCGGTGGTGACTTCTGGCTTGCCTCACCGGAGACAGCCGCCGGACAAATCGCTGCGGCGATCCGCGGGCGGAGAAGGCATGCGTATGTCACCAGGCGTTGGCGGCTCATCGCTTGGTTGATGCGGATCGTACCGGACGTGGTGTGGGCGAGACTCTGACGGGTCGGTCGTCGCCCCTGCGACAGATTATTCTGGAGAATTCGTGCTTTCGTTCAACCTCGCGCGACGTGCTCAGTGGACGGTCACAGCAGCGGCCGCGATCGCCGTCGCTGCCGCGTTTCGCTACCCCGGGGGTACGGCGCTCGACACGACTACGCCCGGCTACTCGCTGTCACGCAACTTTCTCAGCGACCTCGGGATGACAGTCGCGTACAATCATGAGCCGAATCGACTCGGTGCCGCCTTCTTCGTGGTCAGCCTGCTGCTACTCGTCGTCGGCCTGGGAAGCGTCGTCGGAGTCATCGCGCGGTTTCTGGCCCTTGATGCCGAGAGCCGCCGCTGGGCGCGATTGGCCGCCGTTGCGCTCCTCGCAGTATGTGTCGCATTTGCGGGAGTCGCAGTGACGCCGGAGAATCGGCTGATGATTCTTCACGTCGGCTTCACGCAATGGGCGTGGCGCATTGCCCCCGCAGTCGCCCTCTTCCTTGGTTTCGCTTCGCGCCACAACGCTCGGTTGCGTCGGCGAGCTGCACTCGCTTGGTTCGGCGCGGCGCTCCTGCTCGGAGCGTATGCGACTCTTCTGAGCTGGGGACCGAGCGTCGCCCAGCCTGATGGACTGTTGGTGCAAGTGATTGCCCAGAAAGCTGCGACCGTCGTCGTTATCGCATCGTTGCTGATCGCCGTCGGTGAGATTGAGCGAGCAAGGAGAGAACAAGCCAGCGCTGGCTCCGTGGCGCGCGCAGGCTAACGAACGCTGCAACTGACAGCCCCTTTTTACACTTCATACGAGCTGATGTCAGGATGCCACAGATCTGGACCACGCACAGTCGCGGTACAGACGAGTTCAAGGTCACGGCGTCGATTGATAGAGCCGGGGATACAGTGCAGACCGTCGCCGTCGGCGCTGGCGATCCATCCGTTCATGTTGTCGAAGTGGCGGAAGGACGCGCGCGACGGTCGGCTAACGCGGACGAACTCCAGCACCGCCACCCGGGACCGCTCGCGCGAGATCGCGCAGACTGCAGCAGCTCGAGCGCGAGTACGCGGTGCTCAAAGAGGAGGACGACCTCTTAAAAAAAGCCATCCGGTTCTGGTCCGCTCGAAGGGCGACGCCTTCGCCTTCATCGAGACGCGAGCGCCGCAGTTCGGGCGTGAGCGCGCTCTGTCGGCGGTATGCCGTCACGGCTCGCCGGGTTCTATGCCTATCGGCGGCGCGGCGTCAGGGCGCAGGCGGAGCAGGACCGGGTGCTCGCTCGACGAGATCGAGAGGCTCTTGCACGCCATCGCGAGCGATACGGCAGCACACGCTATATCAGGCGATGCAGACGCGGGGGGTGGGACGTCAGTCGGCGGCGCGTCGCGCGGCTCATGCGCGCGGCGGGGTTGCGCGCCTAAGCAGTGCGCGGCTATCGCGCGAAGGCGAAGCATACATGATCTGTTGCTCGTCATCCCTAGTCCTCTGTTGCGGCTCGTGCGTAGACGGCCCGAATCAGGTGTGGTGGCGACATCTGAGCTCAGGCGTTAGGTAGCCACCGCCATCACGAACCTCCGACATGAACTCCGAGCAGATAGAGCGTTGGATTGCGCGGACGTGTTTGCGGCTGCGCCGCAAACTCTTATATGATTTCCAGCTTAGCTAACGCGCTAGGCAGACATCCTGGTTACGGGGTTATGCAGGTCGTACTCAAGGCGCCGACGACAGATCAAGACTGGGCCGCTTACCATGCTATCCGAAGGCGCGTGCTTTTCGAGCTCCGCGGCAACGGCGCCGCCTACGATGAGCACCATCCCGATGAGACCCGCCCCGGTCATCACCCACTCTTGCTTTGGGCCGCGGATTCGCCTGTCGGCACAATCAGAATCGATGTCGACGGCGCCCGAGCAATCTTTCGTCGGGTGGCGATCCGCGAAGACCTTCAGCGCCGCGGGTATGGCCGACAGCTGCTGGAGGCAGCGGAGCAGTTTGCGCGAGAACAGCACTGCACGCGAATCGAATCAAACGTCGACGCCGACGCCATCGGATTCTACGAGAGTTGCGGGTTTGGCCGCGTCGACGCGCCGGGCAGTAGCCACGCAGCCCCGCTCATGACTAAGGACGTGGGTTAGGTAACCGGGCGAGTCGATGCGGGCCTGCTGCCTAACGAACGCCGAAGCTGACGCGTTAGCTCGCCACGGTCGTATGGTGTTCGTTCTTTGCCTGGCAGGTTGTCATGGTTTCGCAGCATCACCTCGACTCGTCGCCACTCGCCGATCAAACACTTCGCGGCGCTCTGGCGGTCGCGCGCCCGGCACATGAGCGGACGCACCATCGCCCAATGCGTTGTGCTCGGGACGCTGGGCACGATCATACCAATATCCCTGGGTCGCGGAACGTTCGTCGCGTTGATGAGCCTGATCGTGGCGGCATTCGGGTCCTACGCGGCAGCAGTCCAGCCGTCCTTCGGCGGGCGATGGCTTCAACCTCGTGGGCAACGCATTGCTGGAATTACCGTAAGCGCCATCGCCGTTCTCGCCGCGCTGACGGCCGGCCTGATCGTGCTCGGCGCGATCTTCGGCGGAAGCATCGAGGTCATGCGCCGCTGATTCGTCGGGACGCATCCCGTAGTTCCGAAGGAAACAATCCTGAGAGTCCTCCAAACAGAACCGCCGTCGGTTTGGACGATCGCAGATGTCCGCGAGCTCGCCCGGGAGGTAGGTGCGGGAGTGATCCTTGAACTCCACCCCAGCGAGCGCTCGGCCCGCGTGCATCTCGAGCCGCTACTAGTCAGGGGACGCAACAAGCCGGAGCACCTCGAGCCGATCGATGCATCGACCGTCGGCGGCGCGGCGGCGGTTTTGGCGCGGCGCATCGCGGCGGATAGCTCACTGCGCCGGAGTCATATGCCGCCCGCCGCGCGCAAGCCGGCTAACGAACGCTGAAGCTGCCAAGGGAGCCATTGAGGATGCGCGCTGCGCGCGCATCCTTATATGTTCCTTTGCAGCTTAGCCAACGCGTTAGCCCGACAAAGGGCGTAGTAGCCTTCACCGAGATGCACAGTCGTGGCGTTCGTCTTACATCGCGCAACCGCTCGACTCGCGATTCTGGCGCTTTTCAGCGCACCGCAGCTTGTAGCGCAGCGGCCTCCCAGCGACGCGACGGGACCTGATTCAACTCGAACGCAAGTCCCCCCAGGACCGCCGCCCCGGCGGCTGTGGATCACTGGTGGCTTTGGCCTCGGCACGTGGCCCTCCGGATCCGTCGCGGGAATCGCTTCGCTTTGGTATTCGCGGGACGCTGTTACGCTGGGAGCGCGTGTCGCGCGCGTGGGTGAGTTCATCGGCGAACAACGGAGCGATCGCGCGTTTCTCGTTGGCGCCCGTACTCCTGGAAAGCGTGCCTTTCTCCTCGCGGCCGTCGGGATTGGAAGCGTCGCCTCGTGGCGGTCCTGCGACGGCCCCTGCGGGATCATAACCCGTCCTCGCGCAACCGCGCCCGAGTACACCACTGAAGCGCACGCCGATTTTTCGGGGCTGGGAGCAGGGCTTAGCATGTTTGGCACGCTCGGACCGACACTTGTACGATACAATGCGTTCGCGCTCACCGTGGACGTCTGGTGGTGATCGGCACGCTTGGCTGTGGCTGCGGGCTGACGAACGCTGAAGCTGACAAGGGAGCGATTGATTGTTTGCGGCTGCGCCGCAAACTCTTATATAATTCCCTTGCAGTTTAGCTAACGCGTTAGCCGGCGACATATCTCGATTTCAGTCCAGCATGTAGGTTCGGATAGCATGGCCCCTCCGATCGGTCGAGCACCGGAGTCGCTCGCCGGGTCGCGCGTGCGACCGCTCGTCGGCACCGCCCTCCTCGCGGGTTCAGGCGCGCTCGTCGGCGGTGTCATTGGAAGCGCGTTGCTGTTTGCGCTGCAACTCGGTGCGCCCGGCGGAATTCATCCTGAGATCGACATTCCGTTCGCCGTGGCCCTCGGTGGCACCTTCGGCGCGCTCGTCGGCGGGGTCGCTGCCCCGCTCATGGGCTGGACCCTCTTGCGACGCGTCCCGTTTGGGCGAGCCATCCTCGGCACGGCAATTGGCACACTGATTGGCGCCGGCGCAGGCACTGTACTCGGGCACCCGGCCATTGGAGGTGTCACCGGCTACGGCATGGCCAGCGCCGCACTATTCCTCTCGTATCGGCATCGCGACCCGGCTGGCTAACGAACGCTAACGCTGACAAAAAGGATCTGTTGATTTGTTGCGGCTCCGCCGCCAACTCTTATATGATCCCTTTGCAACTCAGCGAACGCGTCAGACATGTACGACGTTCATCACGGGGGATCCTTGCTCCGAGGGATAGCGATCATCGCCGCCGCATTCAGTGCGTTCTTCCTGTTCTACACGGTGCGGCTATTCGCCGTGACGGGCTTCTTGCAGCGCACACGTCCGGGGGGCGGGGGCGCATATGTGGGAGCCGTGGTCTTCCCGCTCCTTGCGCTCGCGTTTGGATGGGCAGCGTATCGCGCCTGGAGTCTCTCCGGGGCAAGTAGTCGGCGCAACCTGTCTAACGAACGTTAGGGAGAAACGGGCACCCTCTGAAGGCCGCCTATCGCGGCAACCTCTCACGGTCGGACCTTCGATGACCCGCCCAATCGCCGGCGATCTGGTATCCGTCGTATCTGATCATCAGATCGCCGTTATGAAGGCCTGGCGGTCGACGACGGTGGCGTTCACGTACGATTGTATGTGGAACGCTTTACAACGCGGCCGAGCAGCGTCGATACCAATTGTCTGAGCCTCGCGGCGTTCGGTGCTGCCAAGAAGCCCTTTTCCATCGGGCACATGCCCATGACATATCAGCGGTTCCTCGGTTGGCAGCCAGAACCCTGTGGACGCGCAGACGTGCAGGACGAAGAACTCGAAGGGTATCGGATCTGGCTCGACTCCAAGGGTGGGTATTTCTAGTCATTGCGACCGTGCTGACTAACGACGCTGAAGCTGACAAGGGAGCTGTTGATGGTTCGCGGCTGCGCCGCAAACTCTTATATGATTCCCTTGCCGCTTGCCTAACGCGTTAAGTGCCCATCTAGCTACGAGGTATGACCAGTGCGGCGCTCCCTCGCGCAGATTGAAAGCCTCGCGGTAACGCCGTTCATTCTAATAGTCGCCGCGATCGCCGGCACGATTCAGGCGCTTCCCGTCTTTCTGCCTCTCGGATCGCTTAATCTCGCGAGCGCGCGCCTCGCGCAGGTCGCCCTATTCACCGGCATCGCCCTTCTCGATTGGACCGGCGCTGCACTCCTGTGGTGGTTTGCCGTCCGCCGCCGCCAACATCCGATTTGGCTCACGGCGGTCCACGTGACCGTCGCGCTGGCTGCCGCCGATCTGTTGATGCAAGGTCTCGGGTACGTCGCCGCCTCGATCGAAACGCGCGGCGAGTACGCGATCGCACTCTGGCAGGCGCTTCCGGGAGCTCTCTCGGGCCCTATCGGCATTACGCTGCTTCGTAGTCCGTTCTGGTTTGTTGAAGCCCTCGTGCTCGTCTCCGTCGGCCGGCTTGTGCTTCATATGGATACGCTCGTCGTACCGCCGTCGGCGGTCCCGACGCATCTCGATACGGTCGCATAGCGAACGGTGAAGCTGACAAGGGGGCTTTGGATTGTTTGCAAATGCGCCGCAAACCCGTATATGATTCCGTCGCAGCTTAGCTCACGCGTTAGCCGGATGCACAGGCATCAATGAGCCGCGTCCAAGTCGCCCTCTTAGCTCTGCTGAGTCTTCCATCGTCCGCGGATGGCCAGTTCGTCGGCGGCCGCGTGAGCCACTTCGGCGCGGGCCGGCCGGCGGCCGGCGTCAGCGTCATCGCAGTTCAAGACAAACACGATCGCGCGACAGCCGTCACGGATTCTGCCGGGGCGTTCTATCTCGGGCCGCTCAAGCCGGGCGTGTATCGCTTGCGCATCGGCGACGGCACCGCGGCCCCGTTCTCCAGCGACACGATGCGCGTTACCAAGGACGATTTCGTGCAGCGCGACTTTCTGCTCGATACCACGGCGCAGCGCGTGTACTACGACTTCGAGGTCGCCAAGACCACCGCTCCCTTTCCGGGCAACCGCGCGCCGCGCTATCCCCCAGCGCTAAAGGACCGACACGTGAGCGGCAAGGTGTTGGCGCGCTTTGTCGTGGATACCACTGGGTACGTGATGGACGGGTCGTTTAGCGTACTCTCGGCCTCCGATTCCGGCTTTGTCAATTCGGTGGCCGAAGCCGTGCAGGGCTTGGGATTCTTCCCGGCCGAACTCTCAAACGGCCGCAAGGTTCGGCAACTCGTGCGCATGCCGTTTCAGTTCGACATATGGTGAGCGCACCGCTTAGCTAACGCGTTGGCTGTCACCCCGCCTCCGACCGTATGACAAACTCAATCAAGCCTGTCTTCGCGCTCGATCGTGGTGAGGCCCAATTGTGGGCTGGTGTCCCACGCCAAGGCGTTGTTCTCCGAGCGTCCGACCTCTTCATGATCCCCTTTAGCCTCCTCTGGGCGGGATTCGCTTTCTTCTGGGAGGCGTCGGTCCTCCGGACGCCCGCACCAGGGTTCTTCGTGCTCTGGGGCATCCCGTTCGTTCTGGTTGGCATCTACGTCACCATCGGACGCTTCCTTGTCGACGCGTGGCGACGCAGCCGCACTACCTATGTGCTGACATCTGGACGTATTGTCGTCCAGACTGGCTCGACGACAGAGTCATTGCAGCTACCGACGCTGACAAATGTCGCGCTCACTGAGCGATCCGACGGCATTGGCACGATAACGTTCGGCGCCGTCGCCTTCCCGATGTGGATGTATGCGGGCACACCGTGGCCAGGCCTCCGGCTTCCACCGTCGTTTGAGATGATTCCGAACGCGCGGCAAGTCTATTCGCAAATTCGAGATGCCCAACAAGCATCCTCGTCGCGTGCCGGCTAACGACGCTGATCGTGGACTCCCTGTCGGCGGCCCTGCGCGCTGTCACCGTCCAGAACTGGCTCTCGATACTCGCTGCGCTCTCCGGGGTCGCGGTGCCAATCGTTGGTGTCATCGTACTTGTCCGCTGGACCGTTCGCCGCCCCTGGTGGCAGGCAGCCGCCGTCTGGATCAGTGGCTGCTCGAGCCTTGCGCCCGTCGTCGCAGCCTTGGGGCGCTATCGCGCAGACAAGGGCTCGTACCCGGGGTCGCTTCGCGATCTCGTACCGCAGTACATGTCGCCGGCCGAGTTGAGCGCACCGACCACTTCTGTTCTCCAATACCCGTTCGAGTATAGGGCCGACAGCGGCACCTTTGAGCTCGTGGTGCGCTATGTTGGTCCTGGGATGAACGAATGCCGGTATCGACCCGGCCGCGTTTGGCACTGTGGCGGGTATTTCTAGGACCGTGCTAGGCCGAGCACCGAATCTCTTCCGGGTAAGAGCAAATGGCAGAGTTGAGCAACGCGTGCGCAAAATGCGGTGGGGCGATGGAAGAGGGGTACGTTTTGGATCGGACGTACGGTGGCGTCGGCCAAAGCGAATGGGTTGAGGGCTCTCCCCAACGGAGTTTCTGGACGGGGCTGAAGGTTGACGATCGGATCCGCCTTCCCGTTCGGACGTTTCGTTGCGCGGCGTGTGGCTACTTGGAGTCCTTCGCACCGCCGGCCTAGAGAGCATTGAAGCTGGGCCCTGAATGGGACCTCTAGACGAGGCGGCAAGTGCTGCCTGGCGTGCGGCGGCCTACGATCTTGAGATCCGAGTCGAGGCGCCTTGGGCCTTGACCGACTCGAGTCACGGCGCCGAGACATACGTCGCGTTCGTTCCGGATTTCGGCTCGTCGCGCGGCATGGCGGTCAGGTCGCTCACGACTGCCGCGGACGGCGATCGTCCCATCGCGTTCTCGGGCACGCTCTTCTCTCTAGCCCCCGACACGTACGGTCGTTACGACCGTCACATCTGGATCGATCTGCTCGAAGAGGCTCGCTGGTACAGTGCTGGCCTGCCACCACCCTGGTACACCGCCGTTTCACCATGGCACGACGACGTTGCCGTATTGCAGTCTGTCGGCAATGAGTTGACTCGGATCTTCGGCCGTCCGACGACTGTCGTAGAGTCGGCGCCATACCGCGAGCTGGACCTCTTGCCCGGCGCGGAAGTGCTCGCATTCCTCGCCCGCGTGCCGGCTGGCGGCGCAACGCCTCGATCGCTTCGACGGTGGGCACACGACGTCGCCACGCAGTGGCACGCGAGCCACCCGCGCCGCCTGCCTAACGAACGCTGACGCTGTTGTGGAAACTACAGGGAGGTTTCGATGCCTCGACTCGGTAGTGCGCTGCGCCGTGCGGCTGGGCGCTTCATCCCCCGCTTTGCTCCGGCAACAAGGTGTATGGGGTGCGGCCGCGACTCCGTTGCTGGGGCTCGCTTGATCGCCGGACCCGGCCTCTACATCTGCACCGAATGCATCGCCGCCGAACTCCCGCCGCCGCAACCGGACGCATCCGTCGAAATCGGCGTGTGCCGCTGGTGCCGTACATGGCGATTTTCATCACAGTTGGCAATGGTGCGCGGCATCCCAACCTGTAGCTGCTGCAGGGAGAATCTCGCCTGGCTCGCCCGCGACAGGACGTCGTGAAGCCGAACGCAGTACGACTGCCCCACAAACTCTTCTATGATTCTTTGCAGCGTAGTCATGAGCCGACGATTCAGTTTCATCGCGCTGATCGCCGCGATAGGGTGCACGCGGAATCATGCGGAGACTCCAGTGCCTTCGTCGTCAGCACCGCCGGGCCCGCAGCTTCACGTCGAAACGACGCCGCTGCAGCCAGGGGATATTCAGGGAACCGCGTTGGGCGCTTTTCGCCCCGTAAGCGTAGTAGTTGCTGACACCGGTAACTGCATCCGGCTTCCGTCGCAGTCGGATGGCCTTCGGCGCATGATGTTGCTGATTCCCGACTCGATCGCTCCCCGACGCACGCTTTTCTTAGTAGTTGATACGCTGGGCAAAGTCGCGCAATACTCCGAGCGGCGCGGTGACATCGGAGGCGAGGGACGAGAACCATCTACTTCCGTCTTTGTGGATTTTCAGGCGGGGACGGCTAACGCAATGAATGAGCGACCAGGTAGCCCGATGGAGGTCACGATGGCGTCCGCCCAAGATGTCGCCGCGCTACCAGCGTTCAGGGTTTCGGCGATGATCGATCTCGTGCGGCGTCGGTGCGCCGACCGATGAGCCTTCGAGTCGTCGTGGCCACGAGGATTCACTTGGCCGGCGTCGCGATGGCTAGCGCCGTCGCGGGTGCGGCGATAGCGCAATCGCCGGTTCAGCCGCCGGCACTCATGAATCCCGTGGGGAATTGGCGTGGCACGTCAGTGTGCTTGGTGCGCCCGTCGGAATGCAACGACGAGATCGTCGTTTATCGGATCACACCAATGAAGACGGCAGACAGCCTGGTGGTCGACGCGCGCAAGATCGTCCGCGGCGAGGAACAGGACATGGGTGTCCTCGGCTGCGGCCTGGTGCCGGTGAGTGGTCAACTCACTTGCACCATTCCGCAGGGGGTCTGGCACTTCCGCGTGCGCAACGATAGCCTCACCGGCGAATTGCGGCTCTCCGACAACACGCGGTTTCGAGAGGTCCGAGCCAAACGCGCGCCGTAGACGATGCGCGCCAGGTGAAGCTTCGCCTCATGATCGCACGATGAAGCCGTTCGAGCGACTCGGGGAGGCGCGGACCCCGAATGGGACGGTGCTCGCGCTGTATCGGCATGACGGCGCGTATCTCATCCGCGCCGATGGCGTGGAGCTCATGTCCACGCGTCGACACCTCTCGGAGGATCGGCTCGCCGAAGTCGCGTGCGGTCCGCTCCAGGACGTCCAACAGGCTCGGGTGCTCATCGGAGGTCTCGGCCTGGGGTTCACGCTCCGCGCCGCGCTCCGCCACCTGCGCGAGGACGCCGAGATCGTAGTGGCGGAGCTCATTGCAGAGGTAATCGCCTGGAACGCAGACCCGCGGTATGGGCTGTCGGTCGACGCGATGGGTGATCCGCGCGTCCGCGTGCTGCAGTCCGACGTGGTCGACGTGCTCCGGGCGAACCCCACTGGGTTCGATGCGATCATGCTCGACACGGACAACGGCCCCGATGGGATGCTCATGTCCGAGAACGCACGACTCTATGCCACGCGTGGCATCGAGATCACGGTGTCCGCGCTGCGCGCCGGCGGCTCGATCGTGTACTGGTCCGTAGGTGACGACCCGAAGTTCGCGCATGCGTTGCGGCGCTCAGGGCTCACGGTCCGGGCGCTGCACATCCGGGCGCACGACACGGCGGGCCCCATGCACACACTTTACGTGGCGACGCCGCGAGGGCGCTGAAATGCGCCGCCGCGGACTCCTCATTTCGTTTGCCGTGTACGCGGTAGCCAGTCTCGTGCATTACGCTCACAATGCCGAGTTGCTGAAGCACTACCCCAACATGCCCGGATGGCTGACTCGCGCCCAGATCTACTGCGCGTGGATCGCCGTCACCATCCTCGGTGTGGTGGGCTACCGTCTCGTGCGATCTCGATATTTCATCGCTGGGCTGTGCGTGTTGGGATTCTATGGGATTCTGGGACTCGATGCGATCAGCCACTATGCGCTCGCGCCGTTCTCGTCCCACACGCACGCGATGAACGGGACGATCTGGGCGGAGTTTGCCAGTGCGGCGCTGTTTCTCACGGTTCTCGGCTACGATACCATGAGGCCGCACGGGTTCGGCCGCGACGACTCACCCTATGCGCCTGGCAGTTTACCTCGCTACGGAAGGCGACTCAAATGAGAAAGCTCAGAATCATCGAACACATTTCGCTGGACGGCGTGATCCAGGCGCCAGGCGGGCGGAACGAAGGCGGCGACGACTATCCGCATGGCGGATGGTCGGCACCGTATCGAAGTGCGGCCGGGCGAGAGGCCGTGGTCGAGGCACAGGGCACCAGCTTCGATCTGCTCCTCGGCCGCCGCACCTACGATATCTGGGCCGGCGCTTGGCCGAACGCCGGGAATAGTCCGCTAGCGAACACTATCAACGCCGCGACGAAATACGTCGCGACCCACCGGCCGGAGAGCCTCGGCTGGGGTCCGGTCGAGGGCTTGGGCGCGGACATCGTCGAGGGCGTCCGCCGCGTCAAGTCCAACGACGGCCCTCACCTGATCCTCTGGGGAAGCTCGACGCTGACGTCCGTGCTCCTCGAGCAGGGGCTGGTCGACGAAGTTGTGCTGCTCGTCTATCCGGTCCTGCTCGGCCAGGGTAAACGTTTTTTTGCGGACAGTGCCGACCCGCGCGAACTCGCCCTCGTCAGCACGAAGGTCATATCGTCGCACGTGTTCGTGAACACATATCGATACGTCGGAGCGCTGCGAACCGACGCCGGCGCGAGCGGCTGAGCAGGGAGCCATCGATGGTTTGCGCCGGCGGCGCGAACTGGTATATGATCCCTTGGCAGCTTGGCAAACGCGATGCGCGGAACCCGCGCATCTCTACAGGTGAGTCGAGGCCCCGCGATGGTCATTGTCGTTGTGCAAGGCGACCGCGTGCGTTTCGAGGTCGAGGGATGGGATAGACTCTGGGCACTCAAGAGCCAACTCGAAATTCCGCTGGCTCACATCAAGGCCGTGCGCGCCGATCCGGAACCGGCGCGCGGATGGTGGCACGGCGTGCGTCTCCCCGGGACGCAGATTCCCGGACTGCTCACGGCCGGCTCATTCTACCAGAGCGGCGGGTTCGTCTTCTACGACGTTCATGATCCCGAGCGCACCGTCGTGATCGAGCTCGATCACGAACATTATCAGCGTCTCGTCATCGAGGTCGCGAACCCGGCCGACGTGGTGGAGACGCTCCGTTCCGCGATCGCGACCCAAAATCCGTCGCTGCGGTAGCCGTTGTCCGACTTCGCGATGCCATCACCTCTTCGCGACGTTCAATCCAGGGCAAGGTCGTGACGAAGGCCGATTCTCGTGTCACGATCCACATGGCGGCGAGCCTCGACGGCTTCATCGCTCGCACGGACGGAAGCGTCGACTGGCTCGAGACGTCGGACGAATTCGTGGGCGGGGCAACCATGGAGCCGGCATTCGTCGAGGCGTTCCTCAAGACGATCGACTGCTACGTCATGGGGTCGCGAACGTACGAGACCGCGGTGAATTTCGAGGCCAAGGGGTTCGGGTGGTCGTACGGCGACAAACCTACCTTCGTCCTCACTCGTCGCGAGCTCCCTCGCATCCGGGATACCATCGAGTTCTACTCGGGAGATCTCGCGCGCTTCGTGAACTCGCGGCTGCGGCCTACGTTCCGCAGTATCTGGTTCGTTGGAGGCGGCGCGGTCTGCGGCGAGTGCCTCCGCCTCGGGCTGGCGGACGAAATTCGCTATTCGATCCTGCCGGTGCTGATTGGTGAAGGAATCCCGTTCTTCGGGAAGCTCGACAGCGACGCCGCCCTCCATTTGGCGGAAGTCAACGCTTACCAGAACGGCATGGTGGAGCTTCGTTACGAGGTACGACGATAGCCGGGTGTTCATCTTGCAAGTTGATTGAATTCACTGATCCGTTCATTTCTTCGGAGCTACCACATGAAACGCAAAGGCGAACGCCATATCCCCGACTTCTCCAAGAAGCCGAAGACGCCAGGTCCGGCCCAGGCTCCTCGAGGCGGAGGGGCCGCCGCGCCGCCGGCGAGCGCGCCGCGGCCAAAGCCACAGTCCACCTCGGCGAAATCAGGCCGCCGAGGCAGTTAGCCGGGACGACGATGCGCATCGTCAGCGTGGGTCACGCTTTCTTTGCCGTGACTCTCGTCGGCCTCGGAATCCTCGGTCTGATCAAGGGCGATTTCGACCCGACGTGGCCCTCGGTATCCGAGGGCGTTCCGGCGCGCGATGCGCTGGTCTATCTTTGCGCATTCGTATATCTGATATCCGGCATTGGCCTTCTCTGGCAACGAACGGCTCCTGTCGCGTCGCGCGTGCTGCTCGGCTATCTGCTGGCTTGGCTGCTGCTGGTCCGCTTGCCCCAGGTCTTCCTCCTCCATCCCACGCTGCTGGCCGCGTTCGGCTTCGGCGAGAGCGCCGTGATCGTGGCGGGGGCGTGGATCCTGTACATCTGGTTCGCCGGCGAGCGGGACGCGACGCGCCTCCGTTTCGCCCCGGGAGAGAGCGGCCTGCGCATCGCGAAGACGCTGTACGGTCTCTCGTTGATCCCTTTCGGCCTGGCGCATTTCGTCTATCTGCAGCAGACCGTGGTGCTCATACCAGGTTGGCTGCCCTGGCACACGACCTGGGCCTATTTCACGGGCGGCGCCTTCATCGCGGCGGGGTTGGCGGTCCTCTTTGGGGTGAAGGCTCGGCTGGCAGCCTCGCTCTCGACGCTTCAGCTCGGCCTGTTCACGCTGATCGTGTGGGTACCGAGGGTGGTGACAGGGAACTACACCGCGTTTCAATGGGGCGAGTTCGTCGTCTCGACGGCGCTGACGGCGGGTGCGTGGGTGGTGGCCGATTCCTACGGTGGAATGCGTTGGGCTTCCGCGCCCTCGCGTTCATTTTCGCAGCCGGATCTCGCCGTATAGCTGACGTTGGGCCGGCGGCGCGATGAGGCGTTCCTTGAACGATTCGCCGGCGAGATTATGGGGCAACCAACGGTCGAGCAACGGGATTTGCGACCACCAAACCGCCGGTTGGAGTGTCGAGAACTCGAGTCTCTACCCCCAGCCCACGCCAGGTTTCGCGGAGCTGGTCGCAACGACGGTCACTGGAATCATCGAGCAGGATCTCGTCGAAGGTGATCCCGCGCCGTTGCAACACCGGCACCAGACCCGCGCGCCAATTGCCCTTCATCGGCTCCGCCCACTCCCGGCCCCACACCGCAGGCCCGTCACAGAATATGTGCGTGAATGCCGGCGGGAGCGTCAGCGCCTCGATGTCAAACCAGGCGAAATCGTCGTAGCGGCGCAGGGGGGCGTAAATGAGTTCGACGTTCGGGATGGCGAGCTTGGCGATCTTGCGCTTGACGTAGTTGAGCCACTCGAGATCCTGCTCGAGTGAGATCACGCGCAATCCACGATGCGTCGCAATGACGCCCGACAAGATCGTGGTGAGTCCACTTCCGCATTCCAGGAACGGTCCTCCGCCCGAAAGCGCGCGGGTCGCGACTTCAGTAACGAACCCGACATCCGCCGCGAATCCCTGGTTCCCCCATGCGTTGCCGATGTCGGCGACGACCTCGGTCGGCAGCACACCGCGCGCCAAACCGGTGCGCAAGCGGCGAACGTGCCTGCGAAGTGCGCGAGAGCGCAGCTCCGCATCCAACGCGTCCAGAACGCGCCGGACGGGGCGCTTCAGGATGGAAGGGATGTGCGAACGGAGGTCGCCCGGGCGCGAAGAGCTCACGATGTGAAGGTCCGCGATGGGCCGAGATCCCACAAGATGAACGCTCGCCTATGGCCACGCGCGTCCAACCCGGATTATTCTAGGGACTCTCGCCGAGGTCACAGGACGCCATGGCTCAAAAGAAACCAGCGAAGAAGGGCGCGCGGAAATCCGCCAAAGGCCCCTCCCCCACCGCGAGCCGTAAGGCCTCCACCGGCTTTACAGCCGAGGAACGAGCGGCCATGCGGGAGCGCGTCCAAGAGCTGAAGCGCGCGGAAAACGGAGACGAGGAAAGCACGGTACTCGAGAAGATCGCCGCGATGCAGGGATCCGACCGTGCCATGGGCGAGCGAATCCACGCTCTCGTCAAAGCAGCCGCACCAGGGCTCTCGTCGAGACTCTGGTACGGGATGCCCGCCTATGCCAAGGACGGCCAAGTCATCTGCTTCTTCCAGGACGCGCGGAAGTTCAAGTCGAGGTACGCGACGCTTGGCTTCAGCGACAAGGCAAAGCTCGACGAAGGCCAGATGTGGCCGACGTATTTCGCGCTGAGGGATTTGACCGCCGCCGACGAAGCACGGATCATCGCGCTCGTGAAGAAGGCGGTGAGCTGAGGGTCGCGCGCTTCCGTTCGGCCTCCTCCAGCCACTCGGCCATCTTTTCGTCTTTCTTTCCGTGTCGCGCCCAACCCCGGGCGTCGCTGTTCCACCGGTAGTCCTTGATGGTCATGTCGACGCCGCGGTCGATCAGGTACTGCATGGCTTCGTAGTCGTCCTCGAAGACCAGATGGTGGAGGATGCTCGCCGGCTCGTGGGAGTTCCAATTGGTGTTGACGTTCGCGCCGTGCGCCAGAAGGAAATCCGCCACGTCGAAACGACGGTTGATGACGGACCAGGCGAGCGCGGTGTCGAGAACCTCCTGAACGCCGACCTCGCCCCATTGAGGTTCTCGTGGGTGCACGCTGGTGGCGGGAGCGTGATTCGCCACGTCGCCCAGCGCCGGCTTCCCCTCAGCGTCGAACCAGCTCTTCACCTGCGAGAGATCGCCCATTCCTGCCGCATGCGGCAGATCGTCGGGCAGTGGCCAGACGCGGGTGAGTAGAGGAACGAGGTGTGTGTGACCGTACGTGAGCGCGAACTCGATGGCCTGCGACGGAAGCGGTGACTGTTGCCGCAGGATGGCGGGGTCGAGGTCGAGAAGAGCGACGATGACTTCCTCCCCATCGTTGAGCGTTGCGTTCTCGATGAGCTTTTTCTGGAACCACACGTAGGCGTCGCCGAGGAGCCACGGCTCGCGCCGCAACGCGCCGACGAAGGACTTCAGGTCGCCCTCGTCGAGCGCCTGACTGACCTGCCCCATCACGAACGTCTTCCACGGTCCCACCACTGCCGCTTGAGCGGGGTCGAGCGATCTCTCTTCGATGAAGAACTCGACGAACGAGCGCCGCCCGACGCTTTCGTCGACCTGTCTGCCGAGTTCGGAGTCGAGGGCGATGGATCGCTCCAGCAGGAGCGACGCGACTACTTCGTGGTGAAAGCGGCACGCGGTGATGAACGCATCGTTGACCGTCGCGAGATCTTGCGCGTTCTCGTCGAGAGCGCGCACGGCGTCGGCGTCGCCCAGCGCAGCGAAGAATTTGAGCGTTCGCGGAAGCAGATCTCTGCGCCGAAAGAGTTCGAGTAGCCCCCGGGCGCGAGAAGAGAGGAGGCCGTCGACCACCGCCGGCGTCACGACCGCGCCGGCGTCGATCAGCAGCTCGGCGCACGCCGCGCGGGTGAACCAGCCTTCGCTCTCCGGTCTGAACGCGTCGCCGTAAGCGCCGGTGGCGAACCCCAGCAGACCGTTGTGCTCGTCGTCGCCTTGCCATGAAAGCAACGCCGGGTATTCGGCCAGCAGTTGCCTCAGGCGTTCGACGTCGTTGTCGTGAATGGCGCGTTGAGCCTGTGTCGCGGCCCGCTGGGCACCGGTACCCAGGCGCTTGTTCACTTCAGCGGTGAGGTCTTGCCAGCCGGTGAAGCCGTAGTCGCGCGCGATCACGAGCTGCGCGTTGCGCTGCGTCAGCGGCGGGTCGACAGTCGGCAGCTGCGCGCGCGCACGCGCGAGGGCGGCGGGATCACCGGCGGCGACGTCGCGCGCGAGTTTCTTCGCCTGCTTGCGGAGAGACTCGAGCGACGGGCGAGTGGGGAGCGACTTCATGGCAACCTCCTTTCATGAATCGCCTGTGCCCCGCTGACGCCAGGCTGAAAGAAGGTGCAAAACGCACGCGACTTTGGACCAATCAGGTGGGAATAATTCCCTTGCCGCGGGTTGGTGGCGCCCTGTCAGCGCGCTGCCAGCAGTATCGGGCGACGCCGTCTCCATGTCAACCGCGGCTGCAGCGTTCAAGTGGCGGCAACCGGGCCGCAGCATTTTATTGGGATCGATCATGCCGACTCCGTTTCGTCACGCGTTGCGATCACTGAGGCGCACGCCGGTGTTCGCTGTCACCGCGATCCTCACGCTCGTACTCGGCATCGGCTCGGTTGCCGCGACGTTCGCGATCGTGGATGCCGTGCTGCTCGAGCCCCTGCGCTACGGCCACCCGGATCGTCTCGTCAGCGTGGGCCTTGGGTTCCGAACGGAGGAAGGCCGGCGGATAGAGCAGCCGCTTGCTCTCTACTTCACCTACAAGCGATACGCGCGGCGACTAGACGACATCGGCTTCTATAGAACGGGGAACGCCAACATTTGGACGGGCGACGGCGGCGACACGCCCGAACGCGTCACCGCGACATGGGTGACGGCGTCGATGATTCCGATTCTTCAGGTGAAGCCGCTGCTCGGCCGTTCGTTCACAGAAGACGAAACCAGGGTGCGCGACCCGAACACGGTCGTCCTCGGCGAGTCCGTGTGGCGAACGCGCTTTCACGCATCTCACGACGTCGTCGGAAAGAAACTGATCGTCAACAGCGTCCCGCGAACGATCGTCGGCGTCATGCCGCCACGGTTTGCCTTCCCCGACGCGGACACCAGACTTTGGTTGCCCGCGCGGGTCAATCCGGATCTCCCCGAGACCGCGGGAGACTTCAGCTATTCGGCTGTGGCACGGCTCGCCCCGGGCGCGACGCCCGAGGACGCACAGCGCGAGCTCGCGGCGCTGTTGCCTAGAGTCGGCGAGCTGTTCCCGCGTCTCGAATCGGGAACCGCGACGACGACTTGGCTCGACCAGACGAGGCCTACGCCCCTCATCGTCCCGTTGCGCGACGAGGTCACGAACGGGATCGCCCACACCCTATGGATGCTCGCGCTGGCCGCCGCGCTCGTGTTGCTCGTGGCGTGGGCGAACGTCGCGAACCTCATGTTGATCCGCGCGGATGGCCGACAGCTCGAGCTCGCGGTGCGAGAGGCGCTCGGAGCAAGCCGCTTTCGAATCGTCACGCATTTTCTCGGGGAGTCGCTCGTGCTGACCGCGATGGCCGCGGGAGTCGCGCTGCCGGCGGCGTGGGCGGCGGTCCACGCGCTCGTCGCGTTCGGCCCGGCCGACGTCCCCCGTCTCGACGAGGTTCGGCTCGGCCCAACGTCGGTGGCATTCGTCTTGGTCGTCGCGGTCGTCGGTGCGATCATCTGCGGCGCGCTGCCCGCATTCCGCATTCGGCACGCGACTCTGTCGATCAACCTTC
This sequence comes from uncultured Gemmatimonadaceae bacterium, assembly GCA_963757185.1. Classification (GTDB taxonomy): domain Bacteria; phylum Gemmatimonadota; class Gemmatimonadetes; order Gemmatimonadales; family Gemmatimonadaceae; genus JAQBQB01. Next base: position 365,061 of record CAVWQI010000003.1, on the reverse strand, counting down.
GCGACGGAGGACGCGGCGACACGGCGGGAAAGACGCGCCAGCGTCTCCGCGCGACGATCGCCGCCCTGCAGATCGCCGTGGCACTCGTCGTCACGACGGGATCGTCGCTGTTGCTCCGCACGTTTCACCGATTGTATCAGGAGCGTCCGGGCTTCGACGCCACCAATGTGATGACGATCTGGACGCAACTGCCCTTCGCGCGTTACGGCGACTCGTCGTCAGTGATCTTCTACGCCCGCTTGGCCGAGGCCGCCCGCAAGCTCCCGACCGTTCGCGCCGCCGGTCTCACGACTCGACTCCCGCTTGGGTTCGGTGAAACGCGTCAACAGTCGTTTCGTGTCGAGGGGGAAGGAAGAACCGTGTCTCTGGTGACCGACGCGGTCGACGACGGCTACTTCGCCGCCATGAGCGTTCCCCTTCTCGCCGGCCGCGCCTTCGAACGACTCGGCGAACAGCGCGACGGGGACATCATCGTCAGCCGGCGCGCCGCGGCAACCATTTGGAAGGATCCCACCGGCAGGGCCGCGATCGGAAAGCGACTGGCGTTGGCGCCGATGGGACCGTCGTACACCGTCGTTGGCGTCGTTGGCGACGTACGTGACCGTGACTTGTCCACCGCTCCGTCCGCGATGGTCTACGTCCCTCAAGCCGTGCCGATCAACACGACGGAGCCGGGTGCACGGCGTACGATGGCGCTCGTCGTCAGGACGTCCGAATCGCCCACGGCGATCGTGCCCGCCGTGCGACGAATGGTGCGCGATCTCGACCCGACGGTCCCGATTTTCGATGTCGAATCCATGAGCGACGTCATGCGCGCGTCGACGGCGCGTCTTTCTCTGACGCTCATGCTCATGACCGCCGCGGCGGCGATCACGCTGGTGCTCGGAACGATCGGACTGTACGGCGTGATGGCGTACATGGTCGCGCTCAGAACGCGCGAGTTCGGTGTGCGCATCGCCCTAGGCGCCGATCCCGAACACCTCGCCCGGGCGGTGGCGACGCGCGGCCTGGCACTCATTGCGACCGGTGTTGCCGCGGGATTCGTTCTCTACGCGATGGCGGCGCCGTTTCTCCGAGCGTTTCTGTACGGCGTCACGCCGAGCGACCCGCTCACGCTGGCGGGAGCGACGCTCGCGCTCGTCGGCACTGCGTCCGTCGCGAGCTGGCTGCCCGCGAGGCGCGCCGCGCGCGTCGACCCGGCGGAGGCGCTCCGCGCGGAGTGACGGCGAACCGGCCGCGACCTTCACGCGAGTGAACGCGTGGTAGCTTGAGTTGCATGGGAGTCCCGATCGCCCGCTTCGACCGGCCGGCGGAAGAACCAGTCGTCGTGCGAACCGCGCATGGCTGGGCGCTCGCCATTTTGTTCGCGGTCTGGGTCGCTGCGCTGGTTGGGTATTTCGACGGGTTCCTCAACGCGGTGATGATTCCGCAGACACCGATTCCACATAATCCGCTGGCGGCAGTCGTCGCCGCCAACGCTCTGGGTCTTACGCCGATCGTGCTGATCGCGTCCACGCTGCCGCTTGGCGTCCTTCTGGCGCTCACCCGACTATGCCTTCCCGTCCCCGATCGAGATACGCTCGGTTTGCTCGCCGGCGCGTGGATCGTGACGCTCGACGTCGCGATGGCCGGGGATCGTTTCCAGTTTTTCAGCGGCCGCTCGATCGCGCCGCTGCTTGGCGCATTGATCGCGGTCGGCGGACTTCGCATCGTCATCACGGCCGCTCTCAGGCGATGGCGCGTTCGGTCGCGCGACGGGGCGATCCACAATCGCTGACGCTGCCCGCCGTTCCCGCCGCACCGCCGGCGATGTAACGTGGATGAGTAGGTTGGTTGGATCAGCGGCTGATGAACTCAAACGGGGACGAAGGCACATGAAGCAGAACGCGAATGCTCGATTCGCCATCAAGAGTTGGGAAGAGAAGCCTTACAGCGAGGGCGCGGATTTGCCAAAGCTCACCCGCGCCAGCGTGACCAAGACCTTCACGGGCGACATCGAGGGCCAGGGGCACGTCGAATACCTGATGATGTACCGGACTGACGGCTCGGCGACATTCGTCGGGCTCGAGCGAATCGACGGGCGAATCGGCGACAAGACCGGTTCCTTCGTGCTCCAACGAACCGGGGCATTCGAGGGTGGTCTGGCGAAGGAGACGTACTCCGTCGTCCCCGGCTCGGCGACGGGAGATCTACGCGGCCTCGCCGGCGACGGCGCCTCGTCGGTTGGACACGGGATGGAGCATCCGTTCGTGTTGAACTACGAATTGAAGTAGGGGCGGGCGTTGACCGGGGGGGGCGGGGGAGTTGCGGCCGGGTTCAAGGAGAGTCCTATTATTGCCGCTCTCTGTACCTCCACTGCATAGCTTCCCGACCATGCCCCGACCCTCGGCATCGTATTTCATCCTGGCGCTGGCCGCCTTCGTTACGTCCGCCCACGCGCAGTCGATCCGTGCGTTCTCCAGTCTCTCGGCAGGCGACCGCGTACGCTACACGCTGAACGTGCCGGAGCGAGACCGGTACGTCGGCGTATTCGCGACGGCCGCCAACGATTCGCTTTACCTCCGCGCAGACTTCGACACGACGGCGATTCCTCTATCGTTGCAGCACGTCGCGCGCCTCGAGGTCTCAGTCGGAAAGGACACGCACTTCAGGCGGGACGCGCTCTATGGCGCCGTCGTCGGAGCGGCAAGCTGGATGATCGTCGTCGCCGCGAAGCCGCAGTCGAGCGCCCTCCGCCAGTGTCCGGCGACGGTCCTGGGGAACTGCTTCGAGGCGGCGCCGACACGCGACTACCCCCGGGCCGCGGTGGAAGGCGGGCTGACCGGCGTGATCCTCGGTCTGGGCCTGGCGTGTATCGACCGCACGGATCACTGGCTCATCGTATCGCTCCCGTCGCACGCGGTCGGTTCGATCGCAGGCAGCGCCGTCGGCGTGCGAATGTCGTTTTGAGCGTGGCCGCCGGCGTGCCGCCCGGCTCGGAGTTGCAGTGATGGCTCGCTCCGGCGCGAGTGACAGCCGACGCCTGTCGGACGATGCCGAATTCAAGCTGAGTGATGACGTAACTGCGGCCGATCGCGCCGCGGTCGTCGACGGCCTCACCGCATTCAACTCGCAATACGGATTTCCGTGGCCGTGGCGGGATTTGAACTTCGTCGTGCGCGATACCGCGGGAGGCGTGGTCGGCGGAATCCTTGCGGAGACGAACGCGCAGTGGTGCTACGTGAAAGGGCTGTGGGTAGCCGAGTCGCATCGGCGGCGCGGGCTCGGGCGGCGACTCCTCGCCGCGGCGGAATCCGCCGCACGGGACCGCGGCTGCATCGGCATCTATCTCGACACGTACAGCTTTCAGGCGCGGCCGTTCTATGAGCGATTGGGTTACACCGTTTTCGGCGTACTGCCGGACATGCCGCCCGGCGGAACGAAGTACTACCTCTCGAAACGCACCGATTGATTCCCCAGCCACACCGCTGCGAGACCGACGTCACGCGTTCGCGCACGGCGGACCTCCCACGCATATTGTCGACATGACGCAAGAGTCGTCTGGACAAGCGGGCGAGAGACCGTCGTTGGAAGCGACGAACCTCGCGGCGTCGCTGACGGTGGCGAGCGTCGCCCGCAGCCGCGATTGGTATCGCGATGTGCTCGGGTTCACGGTCGATCGTGAGTTTGAGCGCGACGGCAGTCTCTTCGCCGCGTCCATGCGCGCGGGCACCGCTCGGATTCTGCTTTCGCAGGACAACGGCGCCAAGGGCGAGGAGCGTGCGAAGGGCGAAGGGTTCTCGCTCCAGTTCACGACCACCCAGAGCGTGGACGCCATCGCGGACCGCGCGAAAGGTCAGGGAGCCAAGCTGGACACCGAGCCCTCCGATGCCTGGGGAGCGCGGGTCTTCCGTGTTCGAGATCCGGACGGTTTCCGTCTGGTCATTTCGTCACAACGCGAGGGCGACCGATAGGCGCGTGACAAGCGATCGGCGGCGGTGATCGCGAAGATGCCCGGCAACCCCCACATGCCACTCGAGTTCAAAGACCGGTACGCGAAGGAATTTCTCGTCGGCTGGCGCGCCATGGACTTCAACGGTCACATGGCGAACACAGCGTACCTGGATCTCGCCGCCGACGTTCGGTTGGCGTTTCTCGCCGACCACGGTTTTCCGCCGACGGAGTTGCGGCGACTCGCGATCGGGCCGGTGATTCGCAAGGAAGAGCTGGAGTACTTCCGCGAGGTCAATATCCACGAGACCGTCACCGTGACCTACGCCGCGCTCGGGATGAGCGCCGATGGCGCTCGATTCGTGATCGAGAACGAAATCTGGTTGGCGAGCGGCGAGCGCGCGGCGACGGTCCGCTCGACGGGCGGCTGGCTCGACCTGCGCGCCCGAAAGCTGGTCGCCCCTCCTCCCGCGCTTCTCGCCGCGCTACAATATCTGCCCCGAACGGTGGATTTCGTCGAACTTTCTCTGCCGGCGGCCAAGCCCGGATAGGCCCGCGTCTTGCCGAGTCCGCCCGGAGAGTCGCTTGGTCGACCGTGGAAATCGATGCACGACCGGCGCCGAAACGGGAAACAGACGCGTGGGGACTCAGACGGCCGACGAGATCGCCAACACGGAATCGGGACACTTAATGGCGCCCGCTGAGGTGCCCAAATCCAGCTCTTTCGACGTCCTCGCAGGCGGCGGCGAGATGGGCGCGCTCATGCGAACCATCGATTGGGCCAGCACCCCGCTCGGCCCCGTCGAAACTTGGTCGCAGACCCTCAAGACGATGGTCAGCTTTCTCCTGGCCAACCGATTCCCGATTCTGCTCTGGTGGGGCCCGGACTACATCCAGCTGTACAACGACGCATACCGTCCGATTCTGGGCGCCAAGCATCCGCAATCGATGGGGCAACCTGTCCGCGAGTGCTGGTGGGAGATCTACGACGTCATCGGACCGCTGATCGACACGCCTTTCAACGGCGGACCAGCGACGTGGATGGACGACATCCTCCTGGAGGTGAAGCGGCACGGGTTCGCCGAAGAAACGCACTTCACGATCGCGTACAGTCCGGTGCCCGACCCGACGGCCGACAGGGGAATCGGAGGCGTCATCGCGACGGTCACCGAGACGACCGAACAGATCATCGGCGAGCGACGGGTGCTCGCGCTGCGAGACCTCGGCACACAATCCGTGGTGGAGGCGAGGACCGCCGAACAGGCGTGCGCGGCCGCGACGGAGGTCCTGTCGCAGCACTCCAGAGACATTCCGTTCGCGCTCATCTACCTGCTCGACCCGGACGGGAAGCGAGTGCGACTCGCCGGGGTGACGGGAACGAACTCCGGCGGCGTGATGAGCCCGGAGACGATCGACCTCGTCGACGCGGCGACTGATCCGGTCGGATGGCCGATTCGCGAGGCGCTCGAGACGGAGGCGCTGCACATCGTCGAACATCTTGGCGCGCGCTTCCCGGACGTTCCTCCCGGCCCCTGGTCGGACCCGCCGCACACCGGCGTCGTGGTGCCGATCGCGTCGAACATCGCGCACCGTCCCAACGGCGTACTCGTAGCGGGAGTGAGCCCGCGCCATGGCTTCGACGAACAGTACGCGACCTTCTTCGAGCTCATCGCAAGACAAGTCTCGACGGCGGTGGTCAACGCGAGCGCCTACGAGGACGAAAAACGGCGCGCGGAAGCGCTTGCCGAATTGGACCGGGCGAAGACCGCCTTCTTCTCGAACGTGAGTCACGAGTTCCGCACTCCTCTCACGCTGCTACTCGGCCCCGCTCAGGAAGTGCTCGCCGACCCGCGGATCCCGGCCGCCGACCGCCAGCGCGTCGAGGTGATTCACCGCAACGCGCTGCGGCTGCAGCGGCTCGTGAACGCGCTTCTCGACTTCTCCCGCATCGAGGCGGGACGGATCGAGGCGCGGTACGAGAAGACCGATCTGGCGGAGTCGACGAGGGAGCTCGCGTCGAACTTTCAGTCGGCGATCGACGCGGCGGGGCTCACGCTCGTCGTCGACGCGCCGCCCGTTGGACAGCCCGTGTTCGTGGACCGGGAGATGTGGGAGAAGATCGTCCTCAACCTGATCTCGAACGCGTTCAAGCACACATTCGAGGGACAGATCGCCGTATCGCTGCGCGCCGACGCGACGCACGCCGAGCTCGTCGTTCGCGACACCGGCGTCGGCATTCCGGCGGACCAGATCGCCAATCTCTTCGAACGATTCCACCGCGTCCCGCACACTCGCTCGCGAACGCATGAGGGGAGCGGAATCGGTCTGGCCTTGGTTCAGGAGCTGGTCCGTCTGCACGGTGGAACGATCGAGGTCGCGAGCAAGGAAGCACTAGGGACCGCGTTCACCGTTCGCATTCCGCTCGGACATTCGCATTTGCCGGCGGATCGACTCAGCGAGGAACGCGAGCGTCTCTCGGCGGCGCCGGCTGCGACGCCTTTCGTCGAGGAGGCGTTGCGGTGGCTGCCGGCCCGGGAGGAACCGGCGGGCGATACGGCGGGCGATTCGGCGAGCGACGAGAGCACGCGCGACGCCGACAGCCGTGGCCGAATTCTCATTGCCGACGATAACGCGGACATGCGCGACTACGTCGCGCGTCTGCTACGCGCGCGCGGCTGGCACATTCATGCGGTGCCGGACGGACAGACGGCTCTCGACACCGCGCGTCGCGAGAGGCCCGACCTCGTCCTGGCCGACGTAATGATGCCCGGCCTCGATGGATTCGCGTTGTTGCGGGAGCTACGCGCCGATCCCGCCACGGCGGACATTCCACTGATTTTGCTGTCGGCGCGCGCCGGCGACGAGGCGCGCGTCGAGGGGCTCTCCGCGGGCGCCAACGACTATCTGGTCAAGCCCTTCTCGGCACGAGAGCTGGTGGCGCGCGTGAGCGGGACGCTCCAACTGTCGCGGATACGGGGAGACATCAAGGAGCGTTCGGCCCAGCTCGAGACACTGTTCGACGCCGCGCCGATCGGCGTTTACCTCGTGGACAGCGAGTTCCGCCTCGCCGCCGTGAATTCGACGGCGCGCGCCAGGTTCGACGACATTCCGGACCTGATAGGGCGTGACTTCGACGAGGTCATGCACCTTTTGCGGCCGAAGGCGCGCGCCGACGAGGTAGTGGGCCTTTATCGACGAACGCTGGAAACCGGCGAGCCGTACGTCGCCCCCGAAGAACAGTACGCGCGGCCCGAGGACGGCGAGACGGAGTTCTACCAGTGGCGCATCAGCCGCGTCCCGTTGGCTGAAGGACGCTACGGCGTTGTGTGCTACTTCCTCGACATCACGGAGCAGGTGCGGGCGCGGCACGACGCCGAGGCCGCGCGCGCGGCCGCCGAGCAGGCCAACAGCGCGAAGAGCGAGTTTCTCGCGGCGATGAGTCACGAGCTTCGCACGCCGCTCAACGCGATCGCGGGTTACGTGCAGTTGCTGTCGATGGGCGTTCACGGACCGTTGAGCGACGAGCAACGCCAGGTACTGCGACGCGTCGAGATGAGCGAACGACATCTGCTGTCGCTCATTACCGACGTGCTGAACTTCGCCAAGATCGAGGCCCGTCGCGTCGAATACGACATCAAGACGGTGCCCTTGGCGCCCGCCGTGGCCGACGTGGGCGTGATGATGGCACCGCAAGTGATGGCGAAAGGGCTCACGTTCGAGAACCGCATCGCCAACGACGCCGCCGTGAAGGGCGACCCCGACAAGGTTCAACAGATTCTTCTGAACTTGATGTCGAACGCGACGAAGTTCACGCCGGCGGGTGGCCGCATCGTGATCGACGCGCCGACGAGAGACGGATCGCCGGCCGAGACGCGGTTCCTGCGTGTGACAGACACGGGAGCCGGCATCCCGCGCGACAAGCAGGACGCCATCTTCGAACCATTCGTGCAGGTCGATCGCGGGCTGTCGCGACCGACCGAAGGGACCGGTCTGGGCCTCGCGATCAGCCGCGATCTGGCGCGGGGCATGGGCGGCGATCTGCGCGCGCGGAGCGACCTCGGTAAAGGCTCGTCGTTCACGCTCAGCATGCCCGCCGCCACGTAGCGAAGCTACGGCGTTCGCGGCCTCACTTTGTCGGCCGGCCGTGGCGGAAGTGTGTGCTTGACGGTCGCCATCTGCTTCATGACCTCCAGCACCGCGCGCTCGAGCTGATTGTCCTTGCCCGCGATCACCGAGGCCGCGTCGTTCTCGACTTCGATGTCCGGGTCGACGCCGTGGCCCTCGATGACCCACTGCCCGTCGGCGCTCGCCAACGCCGACGTCGGCACGTTGATCTGCCCGCCGTCGATGAGCGGCACGCCGCCGTTGATGCCGACCACGCCGCCCCACGAGCGCTTGCCGACGAGCGGCCCGAGCTTCGCCTGGCGGAACATGTACGGGAAGATGTCGCCGTCGCTCGACGAGTACTCATCAAGCATCGCCGCCATGGGGCCGACGAACACCTGGTCGGGATACGTCGCGGGAATCTCGCTCGTGCGCGCGTAGTTCATGCCGAGCAGCTGGCGCCGCAGGCGCTCGATGAGCATTCGCGAAACGTTGCCGCCGCCGTTGGCGCGAACGTCCACGACGAGTCCCTCTTTCCGGATCTGCGGGTAGTACCACTTGATGAACTCGCGCAGCCCGGGGGCGCCCATGTCCGGGATGTGGATGTAGCCGACTTTCCCGCCGCTCAGCTGGGCGACCCGCTTCTGATTCGCCAGCACCATGTCGAGGTAGTCGAGGTCGGTTTCGCTGGTGAGCGGGCGATAGGTCGCGCGGTGTCTCCCCGTGCCGTTCGCCGACGCGGCGAGCGTGAGGGTGACGGGGCGGTCCGCCTTGCCGCGCAGCATGCGATAGGGATCGTCGTCCCCGCGCAGTTCGTCGCCGTCGATGGCCAGGACGTACTCCCCGACCTTCGCGTCGACACCGATCTCGGTGAGCGGCGAACGGTACGTCGTTTCCTCGTTTTCGCCCTGGTAGATCTTCGAGATCTTGTATCTCCCGCTCGCCGAATCGAGCGTGAACTCGGCGCCGGCGAGCGCCACCGGCGTGCGCGGCGGAATCTGAAAGTCGCCGCCGGCGATGTAGGTGTGCTGGACGCTCAGCTCCGAGATCATCTCCTGGATCACGTAGTTGAGGTCCGCGCGATGGTCGACGTACGCGACGAGCGGCTTGTACTGGTCGTGCAGCGCCTGCCAGTCGTAGCCGTGCATGTTCTTGGCGTAGAAGTAATCGCGATAGCGCCGCCAGACCTCGTCGAAGATCTGCTCCCACTCCTCGCGCGGCACGCGATCGACCTGAAGGCCGTCGAGCGAAACGGGCTTGCGCGTCGTCTGCGCGTTCGCGGCCACGTCGTAGATCGCGAAGCCGCCGGCGTTGGTGATCAGTTTCTTCTGGTCGCGCGACATCGCGAAGTTGCCCGCGTTGTCGAGGATGACGCTCGCCCGCCGGTCTTTCAGCGAATAGCTCGTGAGCACGGGCCGGCGCTCGCTCTGCCGCGAGTAGTACTGCGCGCCGTTGACGACATAGAGGAGCGCGGTCTTCGTCGCGACGAGGCGCGAGATGTTGTCGGCTTCGATCGGTACGCGTGCGACCCGCGTTTCGATGCCGTCGTAGTCGATGCGAATCTCCTGCGGATCCATGGCCTTGGGCGCGCCGGCCTGCGTCGGCGCGGGTCCGCCGGCGGGCGGAGTCTGCGCGCCGGATGGACGCGCCGCCGACGTGTCGACCGCCACCTCGTCGTTCTCCATCGGGAAGGGATTCTTGACGCCCTTCCTCAAGGCGAGCGCGAAGATGCCCGTCTGCCGAACTGTCGCGTAGTTGAACTCGTCCTGTGAGAGCTGCGGCTCGTAGAATCGATTGCTCAAGTAGTAGAGGTAGTTGCCGTCCGGATCCCAGGCCGGATTGAACTCGTTGAACGTCGACGTCGTGACGCGGTGCAGCTTCCCCTCCGACGCCTGCCAGACGTACACCGACGAGCTCACCTCGTCGGAGTCCGTCATGCTCCACGCGAGCGTGTTGCCGATCGGTGCCCACGTGTAATCGCCGATGCGGTTCGCGCCATCGTGAGCGACCTCCGTCATGCTCTTGTCCGCGACGCGCACGACGAACAGCTTGCCGTCCTTGTCGCTGAACGCGATGCGGGAATTGTCCGGCGACCATGCCGGTCCGAAGCGCTGCGCCTTGCCGCCGGTCGTCAGCTGAACCGGTTTGCTCGAGCCATCCTCGGCCGCGACCCAGATCTCCTCTTCGCCGCTCTGATCGGAGATGTAGGCGACCTTCGATCCGTCGGGCGACCACGCCGGCGAGCGGTCGTGCGCGTTACTCGAGTGCGTGAGGTTGACGGTGTATCCGTGCTCGGTCGGAACGGTGAAGATGTCGCCGCGCGCGGCGAACAACGCGCGCTCGCCCTTGGGGCTCAGCCCGAATGCCTCGACCTGCCCAGCCGCCGACACGCGAGACGGCCGAGAGTTCAGGCCGTCGTCGGTCACCGCGATGTGAATCTGCCAATCCTTGCCGGTCTTCGTGTCGTAGATCGACAGCTCGCCGGCCATTTCATAGACGATGCGGCCGGTTTCCGGATCGGCGCTGGGCCAGCGCACGTCCCACGTCTTGCTGTGCGTGAGCTGCGTGACGGCACCGGTCGGAACGTCGTACGCGTACAGGTTGAACGTCCCGTCCTTGTCCGAGTTGTAGTAGATCTTGTTGCCGATCCACATCGCGTCGCGCTCGGCTCGAGGGCCTTTGCTGATCGTCTTCGCGGAGTTGTTGGCGAAGTCGAAAATCGCGAGATAGTTCGCCTGACCGCCGGCGTACCGCTTCTCGGGGCGGAAATCGCGAAAGACCTTCGAGTAGACGATGCGCTTGCCGTCGGGCGAGTACGCCCCTGATCCGGCGAGCGGCATCGGTAGCGGAATCGCCGATCCACCCTTGGGGCTCACGGTGTACAGCCGCGTTTGGCTGAGCGTCCACGAGGCCCGCTGGCTGCGGAAGAGGATGCGCGAGCCGTCCTTCGTCCAGCCGTAGACCTGATTGTCGTATCCCCACCGCTCGGCGCGCGGCGCGCCGGTCGGGTACCAGGTCAGCTGCTTCGGAACGCCGCCGCTCGTCGGCACGACGTACACCTGTTCGTCGCCGTCGTACTCGCCGGTGAAGGCGATCGTTTTTCCGTCGGGCGAGAACTTGGCGAACACCTCCACGCCGGGATGCGACGTGAGCCTCGTCGCCTGTCCGCCGTTGACGTTGGCGAGCCAGATGTCGCCGCCGTGCGAGAAGGCGATCTGGTCGCCGTGAATGTCGGGGAAACGAAGAAGCTTGGTTTGCGCGGAGGCCGTGGAGAACGCGGCGATGACGGCGGCCGAGGCCAGCCGAATCGAGAGGTGGGTTCGCATGCGAAGAAAAGGGCAGCTCGTGCCGTCTCCCCGCAAGCCGCTTCGTTGTTAGGAAATCATCTCGGCTTGCGGGGCGACAGCTGGCCCTCTCGCCCCTCTGGGCGTCCCTGCCATACCTCGGCTATGGCGTCGTCTTCGCGGGCTCGATCCTCGGCAACCCTCGTCCCATGAGCATCTTGTTGATCTTGGGCAGCTCGATCTGGATCCACTTCTCGAAGTCCTTGGTGACGTCGCCGAGTTCGCGACCGATCGCCGTCGTCCGCTCGACCTGCATCTCCGAGGGCAGTCCCTCGTAGCCGACGACGCTCCCATATAGTTCGGCGAGATTCTCGCGCAGGCGCTCCTCGCCGGTGATCATGCCCCCCTCCTTCGTCGCCACGATCTTCTTGCGCATCGTGTCCACCTGCGCCGACCCGCGCTGGAGCGCATGGAGGAGCGTGTCGACCGCGGCGAGTCCGTCGCCGCGCTGGTCGAGCGAACCGCGCACGTCGTTCATGCGGTCCACGACGGACGTCATCTGGTTCAACAGGTCGTAGAGCGTGACGGCGAGCTTGAACTGTTCTTTTCGATCCGCCAGCGAGTGCGAGACGCGCGGGTCGCCGGTGACGCGCAGCGCAGTCGAATAGGTCGAATCTCCCTCGGTGAGCTTGACGGTGTATCGCCCCGGTAAGAAGCGCGGGCCGATGACGAACGCGGCCGACGCAGCGGTCGGCACACGCGGCGGCGTCATGCGCATCGACCACGCGGTGCGGCTCAACCCGCGGCGCTTTCCCGTCGGCAGCGTCTGAATGAGTTTGCCCGCCGAGTCGAAGACCTGAAGCTTCATGTCGCCGAAGATGTGGCGCTTTTGCAGGTAGTAGGTGATGACGGCGTCCCCCGGCGGATTCGCGCCGATGAACTCCGCGTCGCCGTTCGCCCAGCCTCCGAACGACGAAAGCACTTGTATTACCGGCTTTGTCTCGACGAACGCGCCGCCGTGCGCGAGCGTCTGCGTCGTCAGCTTTCGCAGCGGCGTGATGTTGTCGACGATCCAGATGCCGCGCCCGTGCGTCGCGATCACGAGATCGTCGTCGCGCGGATGAACGGCGAGATCGCGCACCGGCACCGACGGCAGGTTGCCGCCCTTGAACCGCGCCCAGTTCTCACCGCCGTCGACCGAAACCCACAATCCGAATTCGGTGCCGAGGAAGAGCAGATTCGGATTGACGAGATCCTCCTTCACGACGTGCGCGTAGCCGCGCACGGGCGAGCCGCGGCCGATGAGCGGCTTCCACGTCTTGCCGAAGTCGGTCGAGCGATACGCGTACGGCCGCATGTCGCCGAACGTGTGGAGATCGAACGTCGCGTAGATCGTGCCGGCGCTGAAGTGTCCCGGCTCGACGCTCGAGACCCACGCGTACTTCGGCAGTCCGTTGATGTTGCCGACGACGTTCGTCCACGACTGCCCGCCGTTGCGCGTGACCTGGAGGTTGCCGTCGTCCGTACCCGCCCAGACGACCATCGAATCCTTCGGCGACTCGCCGATGGCGAAGATCGTCGTGTGCGTCTCGGCGCTCGAGTTGTCCACCGTCACGCCGCCCGACTGCTCCTGCTGCTGCTTCGTCGTGTCGTTGGTGGTGAGATCGGGCGAGATACGGTCCCACGTTTGTCCGTGGTTGCGCGACCGGAAGAGATACTGCGCACCGATGTACAACGTCCCACTCCTGGTGGGGCTCATATGAATCGGCGTGTTCCAATTGAAGCGGAGCTTCCTCTCGTTGTAGTTGGGAAGCGGTTTGATGTCGCGGATCTCGTGCGTCTTGCGGTTGATGCGCCCGATGTAGCCGCCCTGCGACTCGGCGTACACGTACGTGTTGTCGCTCGGGTCGGCGAACATCCAGAAGCCGTCGCCGCCGAAGAGGTTCTCCCACTGGGCCTTGGCGATTCCGCCAGGGAACTGCGACTCGCCGACCCACGAGCTGTTGTCCTGGAGTCCGCCGTACACCTTGTACGGCTTGTCCATGTCGACGCTCACGTGATAGAACTGCGAGATCGGGAGCGTCTCCGCCTTCCACCAGCGGTCGCCCGCGTCGTACGAGTACCAGAGACCGCCGTCGTCGCCGACGATGATATGATCGGTATTCTGCGGATCCACCCAGACGTCGTGGAAGTCGCCGTGCGCGCTGCCGGCGATGTTGCTGAACGACGCGCCGCCGTCGGTGCTCATGATGAGCGAGCCATCCGGCTTGTAGACGCGGTTCTCGTTCTTGGGATCGACGATGAGGTTCGCGAAGTAGAACGGCCGCCAGAGCATGTTCTGGCTCCGGTCGCGCAGCTCCCACGTCGCGCCGCCGTCGTTGGAGCGATAGAGGCCATTCAGCGGGGGCACCGCCTCGATGAACGCGTAGACGACGTTCGGCTTGGAGGGCGCCACCGTCACCGCGACGCGCCCCCATGGCTTGGCCGGCAGCCCCTTCGCGCTCTTCTCGTCGAGCTGCGTCCAGTTCGCGCCGCCATCAGTACTCTTGAACAGCCCGCTCCCGCTTGGCTTGTCCGGCCCGTCGCCGCCTGAGCGGAACGTCCATCCCTTACGCCGGAAATCCCACATGCCGGCGTAGAGCGTCTTGGGCGACGACGGATCCATCGTCATCAACGAGCAGCCCGTCGACGGATTAGAGCCGGCGAGAATCTTCGTCCAGGTCTTGCCGCCGTCGGTCGTGCGGTACACGCCGCGGTCGTCGCTGTCGCTGAACGCCTTGCCCGGGACGCACGCGTAGACCGTGCTGGTGTTCGTCGGATCGATGAGGATCTTCGCGATGTGCTCCGACTCCGCGAGACCCATGTTCGTCCACGTTTCGCCGGCGTCGACGGATTTGTAGATCCCGTCGCCGACCGAGACCGAATTGCGGATCCAGGCTTCGCCGGTCCCGGCCCAGATGACCTTCGGGTCTTTTGGATCGATGGCGAGGGCGCCGATCGACTGCACGTCCTGCTTGTCGAACAGCGGGCGGAACGTCGTGCCGCCGTTGTTCGACTTCCACACACCGCCGCTCGCCGCGCCGACGTACACCGTGAGACGGTCGCCCTCGTGCACGGCGGCGACCGAGGTGACGCGACCGGACATCGCGGCCGAGCCGATGTTGCGCGCGCCGAGTCCGGCGATTGTCTCCGAGTCGGCGATGACGGTGAGGTCCCTCGGCCGAGCCGTCGAAGAGATCGGTGACGGAGCGGGCAACGACGCCGGGCTCGGGCCCGCCGTTCCCGACTGCACTACGTTCTCCGCCGACACGATCTTTTCGCCGGGAGCCGGCTTCGTGAAACGGCGCTCCTCGAGCACCGGGTTCACCGTGATGCGCTCCCAGGACAATTGCTGCTTGTCGGCGCTCGAGCTTCCCTTGGCGCCGACCGCTACCGAGAACGGAAAGAGCACGCCCTGCACTTCCTTGTAGTCGCCGAGTTCCACCTCGAACCACCGCTCCGCGCCGCGCACCGTTCGCTTGACCTCGTACTTGATCGGTACGCAAGACTCGGCGTCGAGATAGTACGTACGCACGTCGCCGTTGCTGGCGAGAGTCACCGTGAGCTTGTAGACGTCGGTGCCCTCGATCTGGTCCATGCCGACCAGCGAGACGGTGTTGCCGCGCTCCTTGTAGTCGAAGAGCGGATCGTCGAACTCGGCGTCCTCGACGATGCCTTTCGTCTCGTCTTCGCCGAGCGGTTCGGCGTCCTTCTTCCCGGCCCACGGCTCGATCTTCCAGCCGCTCTTGCCGTCGAACGCGGTGACTCCGGTGAGTCCGCCGAAGGTGAACTCTTCTCTCACCTTGTTCGGACGCCCGTTCTCGTAGGCGATGACCGCCTCGAATCCGCCGCCGCCATAGAAATGGCCGTACCTCCGTACGGAGAGCACGGCGTGGAGGCGCTGCGCGCCGCCCACTCTCTGCATGTAGCGGGCGATGATCTCGTCGGCGGTTTGAAGCGCCTGCCCCGACGTGCTCGCGCGGGGCATGAACGAAACGGACAGGACGAGGAGGACGAGCCGAGAGAGACGGCGCATAGGGCGACCTCGAAGATGGGTATCGACTAAACGCTAAACGTTGTCTCGGCGGGTCACTTTTCGATAGTCGGTTTACATCGCCCTTGCTTCCGCATTTATCCAAAATCCCGGGTTCTGCGCGGCGATGAACGGCTGCTCGTCAACGCGCAGCGCACGCCTCTCCCCCGAGCGTGTTGCAGGCGGCGTCAGCCGAGCACCGCCGTGCTCCGCGACGCGACCTCTTCGGCCCAGCGACTGGCCGGATCGTCACTTTCGCGCGGAGTGAACGAGCCAGCGCTCACACGAGTTTACAAAACGCATAAGTGACGGCTACGTCACATCAGCAGGTTGTAATAGTCCGGGCAGCGTCTGCCCGAGACGATTGCACGTCTCGTACAAACGAAGGGACAACAAGGAGACGCTCATGCGTTTAGTAGTTCGACGTTTGCTAGTCGCCGGCGCCGCGTTGGCTGTCGCCTCGCCGGCACTCGCGCAGAGCACGGGCACCATCGTAGGACGCGTGATTGAGCGCACGACCAACCGGCCGCTGGCCGGCGTCCAGATTCGCGTTGTCGGCACCACGCGCGGGGCGGCAACCAACGATTCGGGGGCGTATCGGATTCCCGGCGTGCCTGCCGGCACCGTACAGCTCGCCGTTCAGCGCATCGGATACGGTGTGGCGTCGCGCTCGGTGGTTGTTTCGGGTGAAAACACGACGACAGCGGACTTCACGATGTCTCCCGCCGTGACGACGCTCGACGCGCTCACGATCACCGCGACGGGCGAAACGCAGCTCAGGCGCGCCAACGGCGCGCCGACAGCAACGATCGACAGCTCGGCCATCCCCAAGGCAGCGATCAGCACGCTGTCCGACGCGCTCAGCTCGCGCGTCGCGGGTGTCGTCGTGCAGCAGGCCGCCGGCGAGATCGGAGCGGGCTCGCGCATTCGCATCCGCGGCTCGAACTCGATCTCGCTCTCGAACGATCCGCTGCTGATCATCGACGGCATTCGGGCGGACAACTCCTCGCAGTCGTCGGCGCAAGGCACCGGCGGACAGCTGCCGTCGCGCTTCAATGACATCAATCCCGAGGAAATCGAGAGCATCGAGGTGATCAAGGGCCCCGCGGCAGCGGCGCTCTACGGAACGGCCGCCTCGAACGGCGTCATCCAGATCACCACCAAGCACGGCCGCTCCGGTCAGACGCGCTGGGACGCGTTCGTCGAGGGCGGCAACCTCACGGACATCAACGACTATCCGCTCAACTTGCGCTCGTACGGCCACACGTCGTCGGGCGCGTTGGTCACCAACTGCAACTTGTCCCGCCGCACGTCCGGTCTCACCAGCGCGTGCGTCCAGGTCGACTCGACCGTCTCGAACGATCCGCTCAAGGCGGCGGGGATCGAGAGCGACGGCAATCGGCGGCTTGCGGGCGCGAGCGTGGCCGGCGGCTCCGATGCCGCGGCGTACTATGTCTCCGGCGAGTATCAGCGCGAACAGAACGTCATCGCGGTGAACGCCGAACAGCGTCTCAACCTGCGCACGAACATTCGCACGCAGCTCACGCGGTCGCTCGACATGAACCTGAACGTCGGCTACACGAACAGCGATCTTCGCCGTCCGCAGAACGACAACAATTCATTCGGCGTAGTCTCGGCGTCTCTCCTCGGCCGCGCGGCCGATTGCACGCCGCAGGGCGCGCGCGACCATCCCGGTCTCTGCTCGGGCGGCGCGGATTCGGTCAGCCACGGGTACTTCAACCCGGGCGTGGATCCGAACGCGTTCTTCAACATCAACACGCGGCAGCAAGTACAGCGCCTCATCGGTGGCGTATCGAGCAATTGGAGTCCGCTCAGTTGGCTGGCCGTGAACGGTACACTGGGCGCCGACGTCGATCACCGCAACGACAACGAGACGCTGCCGCCGTCGGTCCTGAACGTCGACCAGACCAGCGAGGACGGCTACCGCAGCATCGAGCGTGCGATCATCACGAACTACACGGCCAACGTCAACGGGTCCGCGACGTACCACTACGACAACTTCCGCTTCGTGTCCACGGTCGGCACGCAGTACTCCGACGTGGGCTTCACGCGCACCGACGCGTTCGGTGCGAAGCTGCTCGCCGGCACGTCGTCGCTCGCCGGAACGACAGCGCGCTTCTCGGTCGGTGAAACCAACAGCGACGTGAAGACGCTTGGCTTCCTTGGCCGCGAGGAGATCGGCTGGGCCGACAAGCGGTTCCTCTCGGTGGCCGCGCGCACGGACCGGAACAGCGCGTTCGGCGTCGACTTCCGCCGCGTCTACTATCCGTCGGTGAGCGGTTCGTGGGTGCTCAGCGACGAGGACTTCTTCCCGCGGAGCAAGCTCTCGCTGATCTCGTCGCTGCGGCTTCGCGCGGCGATGGGTTCGGCCGGACAGAACCCGGGCTACCTCGCCGCCGAGCAGTTCTACAATCCGGTCGCGGTGACGGTGAACGGCACCGACGTTCCGGCCTTCACGGTCGGCGGCGCGGGCAACCCGAACCTCAAGCCCGAGAAGTCGACGGAAACCGAGGAGGGGTTCGACCTCGCGCTCTTCCACGACCGCGTGAGTCTCGAGTACACGCACTACAGCAAGGTCACGCACGACGAGCTGGTGAACGTGGTGCTGGCCCCGTCGCTGGGATCGGCGACGAACCGCTTTCAGAACCTCGGACGCGTGAGCAACTGGGGTCATGAAGCGGTGATCGACATGGATCTGCTCGACCGCAATGCTTTCCGCTTCGACCTGCGCCTCAACGGATCGTGGAATTCGAACAGGCTCGACGCGCTTGGCGTGGACGAGAACGGCGTGCCCGTGCCGCAGTTCACCGGCGGCTTCGATGACACGCAGATCTTCAAGCCCGGCCTGCCGCTTGGCGCGTATTACGTTCGGCAGATCACATCGGTCAACGACGCGAACCACGACGGCATGATCGGTTGCCCCAATGGCCCGGGCAGCGCGGGTTGCGAATACACCATCGCCGACTCGGCATCGTACGCCGGAACGCCCTTCCCGACCGTCGAGCTGAACATCGTCCCATCGCTCTCGCTCGGAAAGTTTGCCCGCATCACGGCGACCTTCGACCATCGCGGTGGACAGAAGATCTACAACCTCACGAACGTGTACCGGAACGCGATCTTCCTGAACGGCGCCGCGGTACAGCAGCCCAACTCGGGAAACCTGTTCCAACAGGCGGCGGCGCAAGACGCGGCGGCAGCGCTCGGGACGACCGGCGGCTACATAGAAGATGCCTCGTTCACGAAACTGCGCGAAGTCGCTCTGACGCTCACGCTTCCGCAGCGATTCTCGGCGCAGATGCACGCCGCGGCGGCCACGCTCACGATCGCCGGGCGCAACCTGCACACCTGGACGAACTACGCCGGGCTGGACCCCGAGCTCAACGCGGGGGCGCAGGCGAACTTCACGACCACCGACTTCCTGACGATGCCGCAGGTGCGGTACTTCACCGCGCGCCTCGCGCTCTCGTTCTGAGGATCATTCAATACATATGACAACTTCAATGCTGCATCCCAAATACGTCGGACGCGCGATCGCGTCCGGCGCGCTAGCGGGCGTGGTGATCCTGGGGGCGTGTAACCAGGACACCCTGCTCGTCGCGCCGACGCCCGACGTAGTGAGGCCGTCCGACATCTCGGGACCCGCCGCGCTCCCGGCCGCGTACGCCGCGGCAGTCGGCGACTTCCAGATCGGCTATGCCGGCGGCTACGGCACCGGGCTCGATCTCAACGAAGGCCTCGCGCAGATGAGCGGTCTGCTCGCCGACGAGTTGATCGACGCCGAGACGTTCAACACGCGCATCGAGGTCGACCGTCGAGCCACCAAACAGATCAACAGCACGACGCTCCAGACCTTCCAGGACATCCAGCGCGCGCGCGCCACGGCCGATCTCGTCGCCAGCCGGTTCCGCCAGTTCGATCCGACGAATCCGCAGGGGCCCGAAATTCAGGCGTTGGCTGCGTTCACGTACGTCATGATCGCCGAGTCGTATTGCAACGGCGTTCCGACGAGCAAGGTGAACGACGACGGCACGTTCAGCTACGGCGCGCCCCAGACCGGTCGCCAGTTGCTCACCGCGGCGGTCGCGAAGTTCGACTCGGCGATCGCCTCGGCCACTGCCAGCGGCGGCTCGACGGCGCTCAACCTGGCCCGAATCGGCAAGGGACGCGCGTTGCTCGACTTGAACCAGGCGGCCCAGGCGGCGACGGCGGTCGCCCAGGTGCCGTCGACCTTCAACTACAGCATCCAGCACGACGAGAACACCGGGCGGCAGAACAACGCGCTCTTCGCCTTCAATTACCTCGAGGGCCGGTTCGCCGTCGGCGACCAGGAAGGCACGAACGGCCTCCCCTTCGTGTCGCTCGGCGATCCGCGCGTCCCGATCATCGATGGCGGTCCGGGCTTCGACGGTGAGACGGAGCTGTTCCTTACGACCAAGTACAGCGATCGCAGCTCGCCGACGCCGCTCGCGCTGGGCACCGAGGCGCGGTTGATCCAGGCCGAAGCCGCGTTGGCCGGGAACGATCTCGGCGGGTTCCTGTCGAATTTGAACGACGCCCGCGCTCACGCGCTGACGTACACGGCCGACGGCGCGGCAAACAGCCAGCCGTTGGATCCCCCGCCGGCGCTCACATCGGCCGACGTTCCGGCGCCGGCGAGCGGCCGCCAGAACCTGCTCTTCACCGAGCGTGCGCTCAACCTGTTCCTCACCGGTCACCGACTCGGCGACATGCGTCGCCTGATCTGGCAGTACGGACGCACGGCCGACGCCGTGTTCCCCGTTGGCCCCTACGAGGCGACCAACAGCTCGAAGGCCGGGGCGAACTACGGGGGGGACGTGAACCTCCCGATTCCGCAAGAAGAGTCCAACAACCCGCTCTTCCTGAAGAACGCGAACTCGGCCTGCATCGACCGCTCGGCGGGGATCGGGTCCTAGCGAACACCCCCCGATTGGACTAAACGGCGCCCTCATTCCACATTTGGAATGAGGGCGTCGTCTTTTGTTGGGGATTGGTGCCGCTTTTCCTCTTCCTTCGCCAATGGACTTCGATACCGAATCATCCGAAGCACCGCCGGCTCCTGCCGTTCGGCGGTCAAACACGAAGCGCATCGTTGCCGGAGTGGCGGGAGTCGTCGCGCTCTTGGTGGCGGCGTCTGTTACGTTCGGCGGCGCGTTGGTCGCCGCGATCGGGATTGGCGTGGGCTCGGCCATCGAGCGTGAACGAGGGCGGAGGCTGACCCGGGCGTCGAGTTGGGTCGCGGCGGTGACGGCGGTCGGGGTGGTGGTGATCGGGTTCTTCGGCTTTCAGGCCGCGAAGATGGACGCGGGCGCCGTCAGGCAGTTCCGGCAGACGATGGACTCGTCGGAGGCGCATCGTCCGCCTCCGCCGGCGTGGCTGGAACGGATCGCTCCCGGAGCGGCGGCGCGAGCTAGCGTCCGCAGGAGCCCGGCGAACCCCACGGTCGAGACGGCGTTCGGAGTTTGGGCGATCGTCGTCGGTACGGCAGTCGTCGGCGCGGTGATCGCGGGTTTCGTCGGCACGGTCGGCTGGCTCGCGACGCTGCCACTCGGCTACGCCATTACCGGCAGATGGATTGGTTCAACACCCGAGGCGACCTAATTTCAGTTCCGGGATGTAGGAGGGGCGTGTTTTTTCGAGCACGGAGTTCCGATGGCGAGCGCAACGCACGGAAAAGTTTGCTATCTCGAGGTGCCCGCCTCGAACGTCGCACAATCCGCCTTGTTCTACTCGAAGGTTTTCGGATGGCGGATGCGCACGCGCGGCAACGGTACGCAGGCGTTCGACGACGTGACGGGAGCCGTCAGCGGAGCGTTCGTTGTCGGGCGTCCCGCGTCCACGAACCCGGGGCTCCTCGTCTACATCATGGTCGACAGCGTCGAAGACACGTGCAGAGACGATCGAAGCGAGCGGCGGGACGATCGTGCAGCCGCTCGGCGTCGACGCGCCCGAGCTCACGGCCAGGTTCCGCGATCCGGGTGGCAACGTTCTCGGCTTGTATCAGGAGCCGACGCAACGCCCGTGAGCGACGATCGGACCGCGGCGCTCGCGAACTTGTTTCGCGCCATCGCGCGGGGTGAGACCGCGACCGTTTCTCAGATGCTCCGCACGTCGCCCCAACTGGCACGAGGCGCGATCGTCGTCGGCGCGAGCCGGGAGGACGCACGGCGATGGTTCGTTCCCGAGGCGGCGCGATACGTCTACTCGGGAGATACGGCGTTGCACTTCGCCGCGGCCGCCTACCGCACCGCGATCTGCAACCAACTGCTCGAGCTCGGCGCGGACCTGCGGGCGAGGAATCGACGCGGCGCCGAACCTTTGCACGCGGCTTCCGCGGGCGCGCCCGGCGGACAACCGTGGAATCCGAAGCGACAGGCGGCCACGATCGTGCTGTTGATCGACGCGGGTGCCGATCCCAATTGCCTCGCCACGGGAGGCGTCGCGCCGCTACATGTCGCCGTCCGTACGCGTTGCGCGGCGGCGGTTCGGACGCTGCTCGAGCGGGGCGCAAATCCTCGCGTGAGCAACGATGCCGGCTCCACGCCGCTGCACCTCGCGGTTCAGATGACCGGGAAAAGTGGAAGCGGTACGCCCGAGGCCAAGGCGCAGCAGGCGACGATCGTCCGCCTGCTGATCGAGCACGGCGCGCGAACGTCCGACAGGGACGGCCGAGGGAAAACCGTCGCTCAACGCGCGCGCGGCGCTTCGCTCGCCTTCATCGCACACCTCGCGACGTGATCCATCCCCGCCCCGTCCTCCTGGAAGGCAACGGCATTCGGCTCGAGCCGCTCACGAACGACCATCGTGCCGGTCTCTCCGCCGCGGCGGCCGACGGAAACCTGTGGGAGATCTGGTACACGTCGGTCCCCGCGCCCGACCAGGTCGCCGCGTACATCGACAGCGCGCTCGCCGGCCAGCGCGACGGCCACATGCTGCCGTGGGCCGTGCGCGACGCGAAGAGCGGCGAGATCATAGGCAGCACGCGGTACCACGACATCGTGGCGCCGATCGATCGCGTGGAGATCGGCTGGACGTGGTACGCGGCACGATTTCAGCGCACGCACGTGAACACGACGTGCAAGCTGCTACTGCTCACGCACGCATTCGAGGCACTGAAATGCGCCGTCGTCGGCCTGCGCACCGACAACTTCAACTTCGCGTCCCAGCGCGCGATCGAGCGCCTCGGCGCCAAGAAGGACGGGGTGCTGCGCCATCACATGGCCCGCCGAGACGGGACGGCGAGAGACACGCATCAGTACAGCATCATCGCGCCCGAGTGGAGCGATGTTAAGCGGCATCTCTCGCTTCGGTTGGAGCGCAACGCCCGAGGAGCGCCGGCGCCGTAGGTCTCAGGTTCGCGCCTTCTCCACCGCCAGGAACTTGGCGACCTCTTCTCCATGCTCTTCCGGCTTCACCTTCTCGAACACCTTCGAGACCTTGCCGGAAGGATCGATGACGAACGTGGTGCGCAGAATTCCCATGTACTTGCGCCCGTATAACGTTTTTTCGCCCCACGCGCCGTACTTGACGGCGATCGCGTGATCCACGTCGGCGACCAGCGTGTACGGAAGATCGTATTTCTTCTTGAATTTCTGATGTGATTTCGGTGAGTCCGGGCTCACGCCGATCACGACCGCGTCGAGTCCCTCGAACCGAGGGAGGGTGTCCCGAAAGGAACACGCCTCGACCGTTCAGCCAGGGGTATCGTCCTTCGGATAGAAGAACAGGACGACCGTCTTGCCATGAAAGGACGCGAGCTTGAGCGTCTCTCCGCTGTCGGTGATCCCCGAGAAGTCCGGGGCGCGGCCGCCCTCGAGATCGCCCGCCGCGCTCATGCAGCCCCCGCCGCTTCGCCGCCCATCAGCACGGCCATGATCGCCTTCTGCACGTGAAGTCGATTCTCGGCTTCGTCCCAGACGCGGCTCTGCGGACCGTCGATCACGTCGGCGGACACCTCCTCGCCGCGGTGGGCGGGGAGACAATGCAGGAAGATCGCTTTCTTGTCGGCCGCTTTCATGAGTGCCGGGCTCACGGTGAATCCCTTGAACGCTCGTTCGCGATCCTTCTGCTCTTGCTCCTGCCCCATCGACGCCCAGACGTCCGTATTGACGACGTGCGCACCCCGCGCCGCTTCCATCGGATCACGCAGAACACGTACCTTCGCGGCCTTCTGGGCACGAGCGAGCAGATGGTCGGCGGGTTCGTAGCCTTCCGGACACGCGAGATCGAGGTCGAAACCGAACCGGTATGCGGCGTTGATCCACGAGTTCGCCATGTTGTTGCCGTCGCCGATCCACGCGTACTTCTTGTCGGCGATCTCGCCGAATTCCGCGCGGACGGTGAGCAGGTCGGCGAGCACCTGGCACGGGTGCAGCATGTCGGTCAACCCGTTGATGACGGGCACATCGGCGTACCGCGCGAGCTCCTCGATGTCCTGGTGCGCGAACGTGCGAATCATGATGCCGTCGACGTAGCGCGACAGGACGCGCGCCGTGTCGGCGATCGGCTCGCCGCGCCCGAGCTGTACGTCGCGCGGCGAAAGAAAGAGCGCGTGTCCGCCCAGTTGAAACGTCCCGACCTCGAACGACACGCGCGTTCGCGTGCTCGCCTTCATGAAGATCATGGCGAGCGTCTTTCCTTCGAGCGGGCGTTTCTCGTACGTGCCGGCGCGCATGGACTCGGCGAGCGCGAACACGCCCTCGAGCTGCTCGCGACTGAAGTCGGGGATCGCGAGGAAATCGGAAGGAGCGGGGGTGGTCATCGGACCAAGATAATGGCTAGAGGATATACCGCCGAAGGTCCTCATCTTCCACGATCGTCTTCAAACGCTCGCGGACGACGTCGCCGTTCACCGAGATGGTCTCCTTCCCGCGATCCGGAAGCTCGAACAGCACGTCCTCGAGCAGCGTCGTCATGACCGTGTGAAGCCGGCGCGCCCCGATGTTCTCCATCCGCTCGTTCACCATCGCGGCGATGCGGGCGATTTCGGCGATCCCGCTTTCGGCGAACTCCAGCTTCGCCCCTTCCGCCTCGACGAGGGCGGCGTACTGCTTCGTCAGCGCGTTTTCCGGCTCCGTCATGATCCGCACGAAATCCTTTTCGGTGAGCGGCTTGAGCTCGACCCGGATCGGAAAGCGGCCTTGCAGCTCCGGAATGAGGTCGCTCGGCTTCGAGACGTGAAACGCGCCGGCGGCGATGAAGAGCACGTGGTCCGTCTTCACCATTCCGTATTTCGTCTGCACGTTGGAGCCTTCGACGATCGGCAGCAGGTCGCGCTGAACGCCTTCGCGCGACACGTCGGGCCCCCCCGCCTGCGAGCGCTCGCCGGCGATCTTGTCGATCTCGTCGAGGAAGATGATGCCGAGTTTTTCGACGCGGTCGAGCGCGTCGGCGGTAACGTCCTCCAAATCGATCAACTTTTCGAGCTCTTGCTCGAAGAGTATTCGCCGCGCCTCGGAGACCTTGACCGAGCGCTTTTTCTTGCGCTTCGGCAGCATCTCCTTGAGCATGTCGGCGAAGTTGTCCATCCCCTCCGGGGCGCCCTGCGACGCGAGCACGTCGAACATCGGCGCTGACTGCGGTGTCACCTCGACTTCCACCTCGCGCTCCTCCAGCCGTCCGTCGAGCAGCAACTGCCGCAGCTTGTCGCGCGTTCGCTTGTAGCGCTCCTGCGCCACGTCCACGGTTTCCTTGGTGACGGTGCCGGCTCCCGACACGAGAAAAACGCCGAGCGCGTCGTCCACTGGGTCAGGCGACGGCGCGGGCCGTGGGGGCTGTTCCGGCTTTTCATGCACGCCGTCGCCCGGCGGCGGCGACGCGCCCGGTTGACCGGCCGGCGTCTGCGCGCTCGGCGGCGGGAGCAGGAGATCGAGCAGGCGTTCGTCCACACGCTCGTGCCCGAGGTCCTCCACCTCGGACTCGCGCTCGCTGCGCACCATGTCGATCGCGCTCTCGACCAGGTCGCGCACCATCGACTCGACGTCGCGGCCGACGTAGCCCACCTCGGTGAACTTGGACGCTTCGACCTTGATGAACGGCGCGCCGGCCAACTTGGCCAGGCGCCGCGCGATCTCCGTCTTCCCAACGCCCGTCGGACCGATGAGGATGATGTTGTTCGGCGAGATCTCCTCGCGAATCGAGTCGGGCGCGCGCTGGCGGCGCCACCGGTTTCTCAGCGCGATCGCGACCGCCTTCTTTGCCTCCGCCTGCCCGACGATGTAGCGATCCAACTCCGCGGCGATCTGCCGCGGCGTGAGGTCGGCGAGGCGTGCGAGCGCCTGCTGCGTACGACTGGACGGCATCGGTTCAGGCTTCTAGAACTGAAATGTTCGTGTTCGTATAGATGCAGATCTCGCCCGCGATGCCCATCGCCCGTTTGACGATGTCCACGGCGTCGAGCGGTGTGGCGTCGGCGAGCGCTCGGGCGGCCGCGAGGGCGTACGACCCGCCGGACCCGATGGCGAGAATCCCGTCGTCCGGCTCGATCAGCTCGCCGGTGCCCGAGACGATGAATCCGTGGTCCCTGTCGGCGATGATAAGCATCGCCTCGAGCCGTCGGAGGACGCGGTCGCTGCGCCAATCCTTGGCGAGCTCCACGGCCGCGCGCGGCAGATTTCCGGGAAAGCGCTCCAGTTTTTCCTCGAACTTCTCGAAGAGCGTCATGGCGTCGGCCGCGGCTCCCGCGAAGCCGGCGACCACCTTGCCGCCGTGCAGCACACGCACCTTCTGCGCGTGCGATTTCATGACCGTCTCGCCAACCGTCACCTGGCCGTCACCGCCGATCGCGACCTTCCCTCCCCGCCGCACGGCCAGAATCGTCGTGGCGCGGATGGTGGGGAGCGTTCCGCCTTTCTCGTTCGACATATCAGGTAACCTAGCGCGGGCGGCGAGGGCTTCTCCCCCCGGGGCCGCGCGGCCTCACGCGCGGGGGTGAGCCTTCTGGTAGACTTGCTTGAGCCGCTCGACGCTCGTGTGTGTGTAAATCTGCGTCGTCGAAATAGATGCGTGGCCCAGGAGCTCCTGCACGGCCCGCAAATCGGCGCCCGCGTCCAACAGATGGGTGGCGAACGTGTGACGCAGCGAGTGAACGCTCAGCCCGGCGTCCTCATCGATCCGCTTCAGAAAGCCGGTCACGACCTTCTGCACGGCTCGCACACCGATGCGGCGCCCGTTTCGGGAGAGAAAGACCGCGCTTCGGTCGCCCTGGCGACCCACCGAGCGCAACAGCTCGTCCCGTTTCGCCTCGTAGTTCCGCAGCGCGAGTATCGCGTGATTTCCGACTGGAACGATGCGCTCCTTCCGCCCTTTGCCGCGCACCTTCGCCTGCTGCATCACCATGTCCAGGTCTCCGCGGCTCAGTCCCTGGAGCTCGGACAAGCGCATGCCCGTGGAATAGAACAACTCGAGGATCGCCAGGTTGCGCACATCGACGAAGCGTCCCTCCCAGGCGCGCACTTCGGCCATCTGAAACAGGAGATCGATTTGCGCGCGGTCGAGATATGCCGGCAGGTGTTTCTCCTGTCGCGGCGCTCCGACGGCCCGTGCCGGGTTCGTGTCCACGACCTCGCTGCGATGCAGATACCGATAAAAGCTGCGCACGCCAGACAGCGTTCGCGCCATCGAGCGCTTCGAGAGCTTGCGCCGCGCGAGGTGGCCGAGGAATCCGCGCATCGCCAGCCGATCGACGCCCTGCCACGTCCAGTCGCTCGCCCCCGAGTAATACCGGCCGAGGAAACCCACGAACTCGGTCAGGTCGCGCTCGTAGGCGCGGACAGTGTTCGGCGACACGTCGCGCTCCTTCGACAGGTGATCGAGAAAGTCGCGGACGTCTATTTGACGGGGGTCGTTGTTCCCGGCGTCGGTCACGCCGATGCCCGCTCCGGCGCCGCCAATGCGGTGAGCGTCACCGATTCGCGCCACTCGGACATCGCCGCCAACGCGCGCTCGGCGAAGCGCTCGCGCTTCAGCCGCTTGTCCTTCACGCGCTCCGACAAGTCGTCGAGCAGCCCGAAGTTCGCGTTCATCGGCTGGAAGTGTGCCGGGTCGGCCTCGCGGAGATAGCGGTACAGCGCGCCGATCATTGTCGTGGGCGGCGGCACGACCGGCGCATCGCCGGACAGCATGCGCGACAGGTTGATGGCCGCGAGGATTCCAGTCGCGGTGCTCTCGGTGTATCCCTCGACACCGGTCAGCTGTCCCGCGAATAGCGTCATCGGATCGTCGCGCAACGACAGGTGCGCGCTGAGCGACGCCGGCGAATTGACGTACGCGTTTCGGTGGATCGATCCGAAGCGCAGGAACTCGGCGTTCTCGAGGCCGGGGAGCATCCGGAACACGCGCTGCTGCTCAGGAATGCGCAGCCGCGTCTGAAACCCGACGATGTTCCACATGCGTCCGCCGCGATCTTCCATCCGAAGCTGCGCGACGGCGTACGCCTCCCTGCCCGTGCGCGGATCGCGCAGGCCGACCGGCTTCATCGGGCCGAAGCGGAGCGTCTCGCGGCCGCGACGCGCCATCTCTTCGACGGGCATGCACCCCTCGAAGTACGGCACCTCGTCGAACTCGTGACCGTGATGCTGATCGGCCGCGGTGAGCGCGTCGATGAAGGTCTCGTACTGCTCTCGCGTGAATGGACAGTTGAGATATGCGCCGCCCTCGGCGTCGCCGACGTCCATCGTTTCCTTCCCGTAACGCGACGCACGGAACACGACCGACTCGTCGATCGACTCCTGCGCGACGATCGGTGCGATCGAGTCGTAGAACGCGAGCGACTCGACGCCGAGCCGCGATCGAATCGCTGCGGCCAGCGCGTCGGAAGTGAGCGGACCCGTGGCGACGATCCCCGGGCTCGGCAACTCCGAAACTTCTTCGCGCACGACGTTGATTCGGGGATGCGACGTCACGCGTTCGTGGACGGCGGACGAGAAGACGTCACGATCGACGGCCAGCGCCGTCCCGCCGGGCACGCGCGCCTGATCCGCGGCCCAGAGTACGACCGATCCGAGTAGCCGCATCTCCGCCTTGAGCAATCCGTGCGCGTTGGACGTCTCCGTGCTCTTGAACGTGTTCGAGCACACGAGCTCGGCGAGCCGGTCGGTCTTGTGCGCGGGCGTTCCGCGCACGCCGCGCATCTCGTGCACGACGACGTCGTGCCCACGCTCGGCCAACTGCCACGCCGCCTCGCTCCCGGCCAGCCCCCCGCCGACAATGTGGATCTCGCTCACGCTGTCGCTCTTTCCAGGGAGACCTGAGACCAGTGACTAGACACCTGCTTCACTTGGACATCGAGATGACATCCCCATACCACTGAATCTTTCCGTCGTTGAACGCCTTGAGCAGATCCTGAATTCCCGACGTGACTGATGCGAGACGGCCGCCGTAGCGAGTCTGCGGCGACGCGGTGTTGTAGCCGCCGCGGAACCCGCCGCCGATCGAACGGATGAACGTGCTGGTGGAGTCGTGAGGAAGCGTGGCCACATTCTTATAGAAGCGCGACCACTCGTCGTCCTGCTGAAAGAGATACTGTTCGACGTTCGACGTATAGAACGCTCCGACGATCGCGTGATGTTCCTTGAGGTACTGCGCCACGGCGCGGATCGCCTTCGGCCCGGCGAAGTTGCCGACGACCGGCACGAGCAGGTTCTTCGTCTCGAAATCCTTGAGCCACCGGTAATTCGCTTCCGTGGCGAGGTAGGCCCAGTTCTTCCCCGCGGTGTCGGTCGCAACCTGGAGCGTCGCGTACGTCGGCATGTTGCCGCGTCCGAACCCTCCGCCGCCCCCGCTCGAGAAATTGTAGTTGATCTGCGGGCCAGCCTCGTAGAACTGAGAATAGATGTATTCCATCGACTTGGCGTCGCTGTCGCCCATCGCGAAGCCGTGCGAGGCCAGGTGGGACTTGATCGCCGCCAGGTTCCTCTTGTAGAGCATCGTGTCCGGCGTTGCCGAGACGTAGGCCTCGAACAACCTCTGCGGCGACGAGCTCGTGTCGAGCCCGGGGGGCCGCGGCCGGCTGAACAGCTTCGAGAGAAAATCGGCGCGGTCCGCCGACGTTTCGAGCAGCGCCTTGTACATCAGGTGCTCGATCATGTTGCCGCGCCGGATGTCGAAGATGATCGCCATCTTGGGCTGCAGTGACACGATGTACGTGAAGTTCTGCTCGGGCCCGACGCCGAGGTAGACGCCGCCCGGTTTGACGATGCCGCGGAGATACGGAATCACCGCCTGAAAGCCGGTCTCGTTCGACAGCAGGTTGTCCGAACGGAAATACCCGCCGGGTTCGGAGAAATCGGCGTTGAGCTGCCAGATCTCCTTGTCGCTCAAGCGCGAGGGAATCGTGCTCTGAGCGATCCCGACCGTAGGCGCGAACGTGAGCGCGACCGCCGCGAGGGTGCTCAATCTCTGTCGGTTCATATCGGTCTCGTGTCCGTGATGGCTCGATGCGGAGCGCGCCGTGTGCCCCGGCCCCTGCAAGATGCACCGCCGCGCTCTACACGTCACCTCCGGCGCGTGTTGGCTGGGCGGCGCCAGCCGTCGCCGTTGTGAAATCCGATTTCGCGCGCCCGACGTACCCCCCGCACTTGGCTCAAGGGCCGAGTGCACTGCTTGGGGCCGTCGCACCTCGGCCGCGCGCCCCGGCTCAATTCCCCCCGATAGGAGGGCTTCATGCGGTTTCGCTTGCACACGCCAGGGGCGCGCCTGGCGGCTGCCGTGGCAACGGTCGCGGTCCTTGCCGGCGCCGGCATCGGCATCGGCATCGCGCGCGCGTCGGACCACCAGGACAATCCGCTCGTCGAGCTGAATCCTGCGATGGACATGACCGACGTCTATGCGTTCCCCGGTTCCTCGCCCGACCGGATCGCGCTCGTGCTCAATAGCTGGGCGTTCCTGACGCCGGCGCAAACCCCATCGACCTCGTTCGACCCGAATCTCCTCTACCAGTTCAAGGTCGACAACACCGGCGACGCCAGAGAAGACAAAGTCATCCAGATCGTCTTCAAGGGCACCGGCGCGAATCAAACCGTCGAAGTCCGCGGCCCGATCGCGCCGCCTGTGATCGGAGCAATGAACAATCAGATCGCCAACGCGACGCCGTCGGTCACGGGCGCGGTCAACCAGGTACTCGGATCGCCGAGCGGCATCCAGGTTTTCGCCGGCGCGCGCGAGGAACCGTTCTTCATCGACCTCGAGCAGTTCTTCCGAATCCTCCCCGACCGCAAGCCATCGACGGGAACGCTGTCCGCGCTCCCAGACACCGCGACCGCGGGCTCGTTCCGCAGCGCTGCCGCGGCGGTGGATTTCACCAAGGGCTTCAACGTGCTGTCGATCGTCGTCGAGCTGCCGACCGCGATGCTCACGGCGGGTGGGTCGGCGAAGCTCGGACTCTGGGGCACGATCAGCCGCTGACCGACGCCAACTCACGACAACACACTCACTGCGCAGAGAGGCAATCACGATGACCATGCATTCACTCCGGAGCGGAGGCCGCGTGCTGGCGCTGGCCGGCGCGCTGGCGGCGCTCGCGCTGACGGCCGCGTGCTCCGACGACAACAGCACCACCGGTCTGAGCTCCAACTCGACCCGCACCTTCAACCAAGTCCAGCGGCTCGGAAACCCGCTGGTGAGCGAGGTGTTCCTCATGAAGAAGGACCATCCGTTTCACGGCTCGATCGGCCCTGACGGCGACGCCGCCGCGTTCGGTGGCACCGTGAAGGGATTCGTCGCCGCGTTCAGACCGCAGGCGACGACGCTCCAGAACACGCTCGCGTCCGTGCTTCTGCCCGACATGCTCATCGTCCAGACGGACAAGGCGCCGTCGACGGCGGGCTGGCTGAGTTGGGCGCTGTCGAACGGCTGGGGCGGACGCAAGCTCACCGACGACGTCGTCGACGTCGGTCTCTCCGGCATCTTCAGCGACCTGCTCGACCCGACGCAGTTCGTCTGCAAGCCGTTCACGCTTCCGTTGTGCACCGACAACGTCGGGTCCCACAGCACGTTTCAGACGACGTTCCCGTACCTCGCGAACCCGAAGTAGAGCCATGACACGACCTTCGTCGCGCCTCCGTCTTTCCTCTCGCCGGCTGGTCGTCGCCCGCGCCGCGTTTGGCGTGCTGGCGGTGGCCGGCGCGGCGGGGGTCGGCTGCTCGCGGGGCACGCGCAGCTCGAGCACGACCACGACGGCCCCGGCCGCGCCCCGGCTCAGCGAGAGCGAAGTTCGCGACCTGGATATAGAGTTCTACAAACAGCGCGCCGACCGCGACCCCACCGGCGCGACGGACCTGGCGCGCCTGGCCGGTCTCTATCTGCAACGCTCGCGCGAGACCGGCGACCCGAGCGACGCCCTCCGCGCCGAAGCCGCCGCGCGGCGATCCGTTCGCAATCGCGATTCGCGCAACGACGCCGCCGCGCAGGTGCTTTCGGCGAGCCTCCTCGCGCAGCACCGGTTCGACGACGCTCTCGCGATCGCGCGAACGCTGCGCGACCGCAACCCCGACCTTCCCTCGCTCCGCGCCGCCGTCGGCGAGATTCAGATGGAGCTCGGGCAGTACGACTCGGCCCGTGCGACGTTCGACAGCCTCGGCAGCTTTGCGCAGGACCTGTCGGTGGCTCCCCGTCTGGCGCGCTGGGCCGAGATCGAAGGTCGCACCGGTGAAGCGCGCTGGCTCATGCGCACGGCGCTCAAGGCCGCGCTCGCGACGCCGCACCTTCCCCGCGAACAAGTGGCCTGGTTCTGGCTTCGCAACGGCGACCTGGATCTGCGGAGCGGCAAGTACGCGCAGGCGGATTCGGAGTACCGCGCCGGGCTCGCCGTCCATCCCGGCGACTACCGGCTACTCGCCGCGACGGCGAGGCTCGCCGCCGCGCGGCACGAATGGCGGGCGGCGATCGCCGCCGGCGAGCAGGCGATCGCCACGTCACTCGATCCGGCGACGCTCGGCGTATTGAGCGACGCCTACGCCGCGATCGGTGACAGCGCGAAGTCCGACGAATACGCGCGGGTACTGGACGTCGCCGTCCTCAAGCAGCCCGGCGCGTACCACCGCGCCTGGAGCCTCTTCCTGCTCGACCATCGTCGCCACGTCGCCGCCGTGTATCGCAAGGTGCTCGTCGAGCTGCGCACGCGCCGCGACATCTACGGGTACGACTTGCTGGCGTGGGCGCTCCACGCGCAGGGCCGCGACGTCGAGGCAAAGGCCGCGATGACCCATGCGCTGGCGCAAGGAACGCGCGACGCGCAGCTCTTCTACCATGCCGCGGTGATCGAGCGCGCGCTCGGCGACGAGACCGCCGCCAGCGAGTTCTTCGCGCGCGCCCGTACGCTGCAACCGCCCGCTTCGACGGCGGCGTCGGAGGCACAGTGAGCGAGCTGGCGACGTACATCCAACTCGGTTTTCGCCACATCGTCGACGTCGAGGCGATGGACCACATTCTGTTCCTCGTCGCGCTCGCCGCGATCTATCGTCCGCGCGACGTGCGTCAGGCGCTGTGGGTCGTGACCGCGTTCACAGTAGGCCACTCGGTGACGCTGGGGTTGGCGGTCACCGGAATCGTGCGCTTCCCCTCCGCGCTGATCGAATTCCTGATCCCGGTGACGATCGTCGCCACGGGCGTCGAGAATCTCATCGCCAGCGCAAGGCGCCGAGCGGGGATTCAAAGCCGGTATCGTCCCGTGTTCGCCGGCGTGTTCGGGCTCGTCCACGGCGCGGGGTTCGCCAACTACCTCAGCGCGATGTTCGTCACCCACATCGCGCTGCCGCTCTTCGGTTTCAACGTGGGGATCGAGCTCGGACAAATCGTGATCCTCGGCGCGGCCGCGGCGTCGCTCGCACTCGTGGACCGGGGCATAGCCGCCGGTATCGCCTTCGCGAAGGAACCGAGCGCGCGATGGCCGGCGCTTCGTCTGCGGATCGTCGGAGTCTCGCTGCTCGTCGTGGTGGTCGCGTCGCGCTGGGCGGTGGAGCGAAATCCGTGGTAGCGGGTGGGGCGCCGCTGCTCGCGGCGGCGCTGGCGATTGGTCCGGTCGCCGGCGTCGCCGCGCATCCGCTGCACACGACGATGGCGGAAGTCACGATCGACCGGCCTCGCGGGACGGTCCGCGTCGTGGTGCGCGTTTTCGCGGACGATTTCGGCACCGCGCTCGACGCGGCCGGAAAGGCGGGATCGTGGGACGACCGCGCGGCGAGATATCTCGGGCGCGCGGTCTCGATCGTCGACGACGCGCGGCGGCCGCTCGCGATGCGCAACTGCGGCACGCGGCGTCAGGGAGACCTCCTTTGGCTCTGCGCGGAGACTAGCGTCGCGCCGTCGCATACGCTTTCGCTGCGCGACCAAATGCTCTGTGAACTGTTTACGGACCAGATCAACGTCGTGCGCGTGACCGACGGCGCGCACACACGGAGCTTGTTGTTCACGCGCGGCGATCCGGTGAAGCCGATCGCCGACTGAACGCGCCCCCCCCGGGCTACGGGTTCGGCAGGCTCGCAGCCGGAGACACGCGCCAATCGAAACGACTCACCGGCCCCCGCTCGAGCACGGTCGTCGTGTCGGCCTGCAATGCGCCAGCCAACCATTTGAGATGCACCCGAATGCCACTGGGCAGACCGCAAAGCAAGAAGCGGCCGTGGGCGTCGACGCGGGAGTCGCGATTCAGATCCAAGCCCTGCCCGCCGACGTTCACACGCCAAGTCGCTCGGACGCTTCCCATGTTCGCTGTACTGTCGCGATCGAGCACCTGGCCGACAAGTACGGCCCGAAACACTGAGCCGGCGTTCTTGCAAACATCGGCGATCGTCTCGCTGATAGGCGACAGCTGAGACCGGAGCTCGAGCGTTTGATTCCGCGCGACGTCGACGACGCGCGACTCGCTTCGGTCGCGCGCATAGGCGTCGAGCGTCGTATCCGCGACGCGCAGGCGATACTTGCCCGGTACGACCGGCGCGATAGTGAATCGGCCGGCCGAGTCGCTGGTGACGGTGTCCGCGGTGCCGTCGAGCGAGACGAGCGCACCGGCCACCGGACGCGTCGAGCCCTTCTCGACGACCGTGCCCGAGATACCCGCCGGCGCGTCGGACCAGGACGAGCCGTCGTGCCAGCGGGCCGAAAGAACGGAGCCGCCCGAAACAAGCATCACATCGACCGAGACATGGTCGGGCCGCGAGGACGTCATTCGCCCTGGCTGGAATGAGCCCGCGACGCCCGGCTGTACGCGCACGATTGGGATTTCGATGAACCAGCGCTCGATGAACGACGTCCCGTTCGGCGCTGTTCGAAACTCGATGTGGCCGCCCGGCGCGCGAACCCACGCGGGATCGCGCATCGTGTGACGAAAGTCGAGGGACCGGAGCGCGGGCTGCGCCTCGTCGACCCAAATCACGCCGGCGACGTCGACCGCGCTGTCCCGGCGCGGCACCGGTGAGAAGGCCAGCCCGATCTGGCCGCGATGAGCGTCGTCCGCGCGCTGCATCCGAAGGCAGTGGGTGGCCGCGAACGATTCGTCGACCAGAACGTCGGCGTCGGGCGCGTACAGCATGTGACCCGACTCGTCGAACGTCATGTAACCGTTGGTGGCGAACTGTTTCGCGGATTCGGCGGCGACGAACGGGCGCGACGTGCTTCCCGTGCGGACGTTCATCGCCTGTTGTTGCACGAGGCGATCCGTGGGAGCCTCTCGGCGCGTATACGTGAGCGTCGTGGCGATCGCGGGATTCGCCTCACGCGCCACGATGGTCGCGAGAAGCCCGGCGCGCACCTGCTCCCAGAGGGTGAATGCATCTCCGCGATCGGTGGAAGTCGGACAGAGCTCGCGCCCGGTCACGCGAACGGCATCGAGCAGCGATGGGATGCGCGTCATCGTGATCCGGAGCGGCCGGTCGCCATCGGCGTCGGAGATCGTGACGTCGCGCGGACGAAAACCGATCCTAACGATTCGCAGGCGTGCGATCGCCTGCGCCGAGACGGAGAACTCGCCGGTCGCGCTCGTGACCGTGCGCGCAACGGAGGAGCCGTTCCCGTCGAGAAAAATGACGACCGCGCCGGCGACCGGCGTTTCCGTCGTGCTGTCCGCGACCGAGCCGCGGACGACACGCTGCGCGGCGGACGAGCGCGCAACGCCGGCCAGAATGACCGCGCCGCAGACCATTGAAAGGATGGTGCGAATGGGCTCTCCCCGGTGAGTCGGACCACGAGCCACCATGGATCCTGCGCCGCGATCGGATTGCGCGCAACGCGGGGATCATTAGGAAACGATGAACACTGTCACCTTGCCGGCCCGGGACGACGCCCGTACGATTGAGGCCGCGTTGTCCCCGATCGGAGACTTGCAATGCCTTCCATTCGCCCCATCCCGGCGAAGATCCGGCGAGCGATGCCGTCGATTGCCGCCGCCATGGTCGTGGGTTTGCTTGCGTGCGGCAGCGACTCCGTCGCGCCTTCGTTCCCGAGCACGCCGGTGGTCACCACCGCGCTGGCGACGGGTCAGCAGTTCTCGTGCGTCCTCACGACCGACGGCAAGTCCTATTGCTGGGGGGACAACCTCCGCGGGCAGCTCGGCGACTCGAGCTTCATCCCCGAGCTCGTACCGACCCCGACTGCCGGCGGACATCAGTTCGCCGCGATCGCGGCCGCGTACGCGTCCGTCTGCGGGTTGGATCGCCACGGCACGGCGTGGTGCTGGGGCGACGATCCGACGCAGCCGGGTGTCGCGCTCAGCTATCGCACCGTCCCGGTCGCCGTGGCGTCGCCGCATCCGTTCACGTCGATCACCGTCGGCGCCAAGTTCGGCTGCGGGCTGGACGCGGGCGGTGCGGCGTACTGCTGGGGGACCAACAGCCAGGGCCAGCTCGGCGTGGGCGACACGGTTCGCCGAACGAGCGCGACCCCGGTGCAGACGAGCGTTCGATTCGCGTCTCTGGTCGCGGATTTCTTCAGCGCGTGCGGGCTCACTTCCGACGGCGCCGCGTGGTGCTGGGGTGACAACACCTACGGAGAGCTCGGCACGGGCGACGTGACGTCGTCGTCCGTGCCGCGCGGCGCTGCCGGAACGCTCAAGCTGCGGAACCTGTCGAGCGGACCGATTCACGAGTGCGGGCTCACGGATGCCGGCGCGGCCTTCTGCTGGGGCAACAACTCGGCGGGGCAGCTCGGAGACGGCACCGGGGCCGAGCGCCATGCGGCCACGCCGGTCGTCGGCGCAGTTCCGTTCAGCAGGATCCGCAGCTCACGCGTGAACTCGATCTTCTCGACGACGTGCGGCGTGACGTCGCTGGGCGACGTGTACTGCTGGGGTTACGGATCCAAGGGGCAGCTCGCCGGCGCGCCCGCGAACTCCGCGTGTACGCCCTTCTCCCCGCCGGGCGTGATCAACCCGGCTCCGGTGACTTTCGTTTGTTCCTACGCGCCGCAAAAGATCACGGGCATCTCGAACGTCGTCGCGCTGGACGTCGGGCTGGAGCACGTTTGCGCGATCAACTCGACGGCTCAAGTGCTTTGCTGGGGCGACGGCGCGCACGGCGAGCTCGGAGACGGAAACGGCGTCGCCGAAGCGACGCCGGTCCTCGTCAAAGGCGGCCTACCCCTGCCGCACTGATCCGCGGGCGGTCAGCCGGCGAGCGCCGGCTCAGCGTCCAACGGTTCGTCCACTTTCGGGCCGTCCCATTCGTTGCCGCATTTGAGGCATTTGCGGAAATCGCCGCGCGTCTTGTTGAACTTCATCTCCGCGCCGACGAAACCGCACTCGGGACACTTTTCGTTCACGGGCTTGTTCCAGGCGACGAAGTCGCAGTCCTCGTTCGCGCACGCATAGAACGCCGTGCCGCGCTTGCGCGAGCGGCGCTCCACCAGCTCGCCGCCGTCTTTGGGACAGAAAACTCCGGTCGGGAGGGAGCGCGTGCCGCGGCACTTCGGGAACGTGCTGCACCCGAGGAACTGTCCGCTGCGACCCGTGCGAATGACCATCGGCGCGCCGCAGACGTGGCACTTGTACTCCGTCATGACGGGCTTGGCCTTCTCGCCCTTGATCGGACGTGTGTACTTGCAGTTCTTCGGGTGATTCTCGCAGGCGAGGAACGGCCCGAAGAATCCGCCGCGCGGTTCGAGCTTGCCGCCGCACTCGGGGCAGCGCAGCTCGTGGACCTTCGACAGGTCGTACGCTTCGGCGATCAGCGACGGCGCGTCCACCTTGTTGAGCCGCGCCGCGAATGGCGAGTAGAAGTCCTTGAGGACCTTCTGCCAGCCGAGGTCACCCTCTTCGACCTTGTCGAGCTCCTGCTCCATCTCCGACGTGAAGTCCACGTTGAAGATGTCCGGGAACTGCTTCACCATGACCTTCTCGACGCTCTCGCCCAGCTCCGTCGGGAAGAAGCGGCGTTGGGTGAGCTCCACGTATCGCCGGTCGGCGAGCACGGAGATGATCGACGCGTACGTAGACGGACGACCGATGCCCGAGGCGTTCGAGCTCCTTGACGAGGCTCGCCTCGGAGAATCGCGGCGGCGGCTCGGTGAAGTGCTGGCTCGGCGTGATCGACTTGCACGGCACCCTCTCGCCGACCTCGACGACCGGAAGCGCCTGTTCGTCCTCGAGCGTCCGGTGCTCGCCGTCCTCGCGGCCTTCGCGATAGAGAACGAGGAAGCCCTTGAACTTCACGATCGAGCCGGTGGCGCGGAACAGGTAGCTGCGCCGGCCGATGCGACCCACGACCGGCAACGGCTCGGCGGCCGGCTCGTTCTCGGACTGGATGAGGAAGTCGACGGTGGTCGTGTCGAAGACCGCGGGCGTCATCTGCGACGCCATGAAGCGCTGCCAGATCAGGTTGTAGAGCTTGAACTGGTCGGGCGTCAGGTATCGCTTCACCGCATCGGGACGGCGCGTGGGGTCGGTCGGACGAACGGCTTCGTGCGCGTCCTGCGTGTTCTTCCCCTTCGAGTCGCCGTAGAGCTGCACGGTGGCCGGCACATACTCCTGGCCGAACATCGTGCGCATGTAGTCGCGCGCCTGAGTCGCCGCGCTTTCCGCCACGCGCGTCGAGTCGGTTCGCATGTACGTGATGAGACCGACGCCGCCTTCGTCGCCGATCTCGATGCCCTCGTAGAGATCCTGGGCGACGCGCATCGTACGCTTCGACCCCATCGACAGCTTCTTCGCCGCTTCCTGCTGGAGCGTCGACGTCGTGAACGGCGCCGCCGGATTCTTGCGGCGCTCGCGGCGCTTGACCTCCGTCACGTCGAACGTCTTGCGGTCGCTCAGGTCGGTGATGATGCGCTGCGCGTCGGCCTCGTTCGAAATCTCCGCCTTCTTGCCGTCGATGTGGTGCAGCTTGGCGGTGAACTCCTGCCCTTCCTTGGCCAGCAGTGCCTCGATCGTCCAGTACTCGACCGGCGTGAACGCGCGAATCTCCCGCTCGCGCTCGACGATCAGCCGCAGTGCGACGGTCTGCACGCGTCCCGCCGAAAGCCCCTTCTTCACGGTTTTCCAAAGGACCGGGCTCGCTTTGTAGCCGACGAGCCGGTCGAGCACGCGGCGCGCCTGCTGCGCCTCGACCTTTCTTCGCGTCGATCTTGCCCGCGTTTTCGATCGCCGCGCGCACGGCGTCCTTCGTGATCTCGTGAAAGAGCACGCGCTTGATCGGCATGGCCGACGTCGCCGCGCTTCGGCTTGATCTGCGTCGCCACGTGCTGGGCGATCGCCTCTCCCTCGCGATCAGGGTCGGTCGCGATCAGGACTTCACGGCTTTCCTTCGCCGCGCTCTTGATCTCGGCGATGGTCTTTTCCTTGCCCGGGATCGGCACGAGCTCCGGCGTGAAGCCCTTCTCGACGTCGATGCCGAGCTTCTTCTCGGGCAAATCCATGATGTGGCCGACCGTCGCGCGCACGCGGTAGCCGCGTCCGAGATACTTGCCGATCGTCTTCGCCTTGGCGGGCGACTCGACGATCACGAGCGTGCTGCCGCCAGCGGTCGCCGGACCCTCGAAGTACTCGACGACGGCCTTCCCTCGCCGCGCGGCGGCCTTTTTCGTCGCTTTGCCCTTGGCCGCGCGCTTCGCGGAGGGACGGCTCGTCGCCCCCCCAGCCGTACCCGCTTTCGATTTCACTCCCGGCGCACGCTTTCTGGTTGCCATCTCGATGTGTTCAGTGAACCGTCTGATTTTGATCGCCGTCGCCGCGCTGTACGAATCCCGCGCCCTCCATGAGGGACCGGAGATCGTCGAGCGCGATCCGTCCGTCGATCTGCACGAGTGCCCGTTCTATGATGTGCTCCAACTCGGCCGCGTTCAGCGCGCCCGAGCCGCTCAGCGCCAACAAATGTCCCCACGCTTCGGGAGCGAAACGGCCCCGTTCGTGGGGTCCTAGCACGCGAAAAATCATCGCAATCTTTGCCCCGCCATTCTCACCTGCCGAGGCCGTCAGCCGATCGTCTGCGGCGTCCAGCCCCGAAAGCACGAAGGGGAGGACACACGATGCCAGAGCATCGTTCCTCGCCCAGGAAATCCAACAATCTTTCCTTTCGTCTGGCCTCAGGACCGACGATCAGCCCCGCTGCCGCGGTAACGTAGAATCACCCCGAAAACGAGGCAAGTTCCGCCACCCGCTCTATAACCCTTTGCAAGCCAAAGAGTTCCGTATCTACTGTCTCGTCGGCGGCCTCGTAAGCCGCCCGCCGCTCGCGGTATAGACGCTCCAGTTCGACAAGCGGCTCCGGTCGCGAAAGGAGCGGCCTGAGCACCCGATCCGGCCCCAAACGAGCGAGGGCCGTCACTGGACGCACTCTAAGGTATATAAGGCGTCCAGGGGGGTGCAGCAGCGAAACAACCCGCGGATCACCAATCCACCCCCCGCCCGGTGCCAGGATCATGTTTCCGACGAGCTTCAGCTCCTCAGTGAGCTCGCGCTCCTTCCGGCGGAAGTATCCCTCGCCCTCCTCGCCGAAGATCTGGCCGACGGACCGTCCTTCGCGGCGCTCCAGCTCGACGTCGAGGTCGAGAAAAGTTCGCCCCAGTCGTTCGGCGACGACGGCACCGATCGTGGATTTTCCCGCGCCGGGGAGACCGACGAGAATCACGTGGGGCTTCGACGGATCAGCCTCCGATCCTGGCCGCGACGTGCGAAAGGTAGGCGTCATGGTTGCGTCGCGTCTCTCCGAGCGAATCGCCGCCGAATTTCTCCAGGAACGCATCAGCAAGCACGAACGCCAACATTGCTTCCGCGATCACTCCCATCGCTGGAACGGCCGTCACATCGCTCCGTTCGGCTACCGCGGACGCCGACTCGCCGCTCGCGACATCCACCGTCGCCAATGGCCGCATCAAGGTGCTGATCGGCTTCATCGCGACGCGGACGACCAGCGGCTCCCCGGTCGTCATCCCTCCTTCGAGACCGCCGGCGCGGTTGGTGCGACGACGGACATTGCCCGTGCGCGTCCTGCCGGGCGCCGGCTCTATCTCGTCGTGCACTTCGGCGCCCGTGACGCGCGACGCTTGAAACCCCATGCCGATCTCCACGCCCTTCACGGCCGGGATGGACATGATCGCCGCGCCGATGCGCCCGTCGAGCTTTCGGTCCCACGAAACGTGCGAGCCGAGCCCCACAGGGATTCCGTCGGCGACCACCTCGCAGATGCCGCCGAGCGTATTTCCCGCGCGCTTGATCTCGTCGATCTTCTCGATCATGCGCTTCTCGGCCTCGGCGTCGAGCGTGCGAAGCTGCGACTCGTCGGCGGCGGCATTGATGTCGGCGGGCATTTCATCGGGCCGGCGCGCGTCGATGCCTCCGAGGTGCGCGACGTGGCTTCCGATGCAGACGCCGAACTCGCGAAGGAAGCGCTTGCAGACGGCCGCCGCGGCCACGCGGGCCGTCGTCTCCCGGGCCGACGCGCGCTCGAGGATGTCCCGCGCGTCGTCGCGATCGTACTTGAGGAGACCGGTGAGGTCGGCGTGACCGGGACGGACCCGGGTGACCGCGCGTTTGCGCGGAACGCCGGGCTCCGCGTCCGGGGCGGGATTCATGATCTCTTCCCAGTTCTTCCAATCGCGATTGCGGATCAGCATCGCGATGGGCGACCCGATGGTCTCGCCCGCGCGTACGCCGGACAGGAATTCGACGGCGTCTTTCTCGATCTGCATGCGGCGCCCGCGGCCGTAGCCTTGCTGGCGCCGC
This sequence comes from uncultured Gemmatimonadaceae bacterium, assembly GCA_963757185.1. Taxonomy (GTDB): domain Bacteria; phylum Gemmatimonadota; class Gemmatimonadetes; order Gemmatimonadales; family Gemmatimonadaceae; genus JAQBQB01. The sequence continues at coordinate 323,489 of CAVWQI010000003.1, read as the reverse complement.
GCGAGCTCTGAGTCGACGTCCGCCGAAAGCAGAGGCAGGCCCGCCGGCATTCCTTCCAGAATGCTCACGAGGGCCTGCCCATGTGATTCACCAGCGGTTGTGAAACGGAGGATCATGCCGTGAATCTTAGCGCCCCACCCTCCGTCCGCGTGGCCGCGCGTCGCGCGGCCCGTTCACTCTTGCTTACGGTCCAGGCTTGATGTCGCTCGTCGTCAGGTCGATCACGACGAGGCCTTGCTGGCTGATCGCGAAGACCTTGAGGATCACGTCGCCCGGGTCGCCCGGCATCGGCAACGACACGCGCAACGGCCCGTAGATCGGGTTCTTCAGTTGCAGCCGCGCGCGCCGGATGTAGTAGGCGATGTCCACGACTTCGACGTTGCCGCTCGCCGAGCCGACGAACGCCAGCCGCTGATCCTGCGGAGTGAGCACGCCGTTCGCGCCCGGATGGAACGCGATACCCGCGCCGTCGTCGAACGAGTCGTATTTGCCTTGCAGTCTGAGGTGGAACGGATCGCTGACCGACGCGAAGTAGGACTGCAGACCGTGCGACGCGACCGTCTGTCCGGTCTTGTCGAGCGCGATTCCGAAGTTCTTCTCGGACGCGTTGTCCGTGAGGTCCTGAATCGTGACGAGCGGCGAGAAGAAGTTGGGTACCGCGCCTACGCTATCCGCCACCATCACGACGCGCCCCGCACCCGACGAGTGGCCTTCACCGAACGCGATCCACTGCCGGTTACCCGAGGCCGCGACGAAGTTCGTATCCTGAAGCGCCAGTGAGTTGATGTCGATGTGCGCTATCAGCTCGGCGTCGCTGCCGCCGGCGACGGCCGCCGCCACGGCAAGGACCGGGTCGGCGTCGGTGACGACGATTGATCCCGACTTCTGTCCGTACGGATGGTCCCAGATGGTCAAGCGGTCGGACGCCGTGTCGTTCGGAAGCGCCTGCAGGATGCCGATCGAGTCGACGTTCATGAGCGCGTACTGCTCGACCGTGCTTTCCTGAATGGTGCCGTACTGCCAGATCTGGCGCGGATCCGGAACTGGGAGCGACGGATCGAGCCAGCGAAGCGTTCCGGCAGGGTTGGCGTCCGTCGGACGCGTCGAGTAGAAGATGCGGCCGCCCTTGGCCTGCGCGATGTATTGCGGGCGGTCCGAGTAGCTGATCGGGCCGAGCGCCGTGAGGCGGATCTTGCCCGTGAGCGGATCGCGGGTGACGGTGACCGAGAAGAGATACGTGTTGCGCGTGAGGATGCGGTGCGCGAGGTCCTCGCGCATGCCGGCTACGACGTTGGAGCCGATGTACACGCGGCTGATGTTCGTTCCACCGGAGTTCGCCACGAGCAGCGTGTCCGGGTTGTTCGACATCACCATGCCCCACGGCAGCGAGCCGACGGCGATCGGTGTGGACGAGAAGCCCTTGCCGCTCGACGAGCTCTGCCAGACGTTGAGCTGGTTGAAGTTGGTGTTCGACAGGAAGACGTTGCCGCGTGCCGCGTCGACGGTGATGTCGCCGATCGTGCCCTGCTGCGGCAGCGCGTACGTGTGCCCGTAGACGAGCAGCGTCGTGTCCAACAGCGCGTTGGCGAGCGTGCCTTCGGACGAAGCGCGGCTGACCGGCACGGCGTATCCGACGCGCCCGGCCTGGTCGACGGCGAATCCGGTGATACCGAGACGCTGACCCTGCAGCGTGCGCGGCAGGTTGAGCGGAACCTGTCCCTTGGCGTTCGCGTTGAACGGCGGCGAGAGCGGCAGCGAATCCGTCTGTAGCGTATTGCCGGCGGAGTCGCGGACGATGACGCCGAGCAGCGTGATCGCGTCGCCGGTGGCGCTGACGGTCACCGAGTCGGCGAACTCCGTCTTCGGCGAGACGACCTGCGTGACGCGCGGCTGAGCACTGCTCGCCGAGCGAACGAACGCGACGACCGGCGGACCGCCGCCCGGCTGCCTGTTCCCATCGAGCGAGGTCGCGGACACGGTGATCTTGCCGCGAATCGGAGCGTTGACCGGAATCCGCGCCGTCGTCGAGAACGTCACGTCGCGCGGACCGTTGGAGAAAATCTGGGAAATCGTCGTGTCGAGCTTCGTCGGCCAGTTCGCTTCGCCCTGGACGCGAATGTCGATGCGTCCGACGCCGTTGCCGCTCTGCGCGCGGGCCGAAACGCTGATGCCGACGCCGGCCGGGATGCTGTCGCCGTTGTTCGGCGCGACGATCGTCACCTTGGGGCCGGCCACGATGAACACCGAACGCATGGCCGTGTCGGCCGCGCCGACGGCGTCGGTCGCCCCGACGACGACGACGAGACTGTCGACCGTCGTGTCAGCCGGGTTCGTCTGCTTGAGGTAGCGGCGGACCGTGGTGTCCTTCAGGCCCGTGCGGAACACGCCGCCGTTCGGAACGCTGAGCAAACCATAGCGCGACTTCAGCGAGAAGGTGCCGAGGTCCACGCTGCCGGTGGCCGTGAGGCCCTCCATCGTGGCGGACTTCAACCCCTTTTCGCTGTGCAGGTGGACTCGCACGTAGAGCGAGTCACCGACGTTGATCAGGGTGCCGACGGTCGGCGAGTCGATCGAGATCGACGGGCCGGTGCCGCTGGTGTTCGAGCCGGAGGTCGACGAACCCGTGGTGCCGTTGGACGACACGTTGATCCCCGATCCCGCGGGCGCCGTCGTGTCGCAGCTCGCGACGATGGCGACACCGGCGGCCAGCCCGGCCAGCCGGACCAAAGTTGCTCTGTTCATGGCAGGAGTCCCGGGCTCGATTACGGATTTCTCGAGTCGGGCGACTGCCCGTCATCGATGATGTGGGGCGTGATCAGGATGAGCAGATCGCGCTTCGTTTCCGAGCGGTTGGTCACGCCGAAGAGGTGGCCAATGATCGGCAGATCGACGAGGATGGGAATGCCGGTCTTGCTGACGCTCACGCTGGTCTGCGTGAGTCCGCCCACGACCGTCGTCTCGCCGTCGGCGACGAGCATTTCGCCGTCGTACTTCTGCGTCGGGAAGACCGCGCCCACGTCGTTGGACTGGAACTGCACGTCCGAGTTCTCGACGTGCATCCTCATCTGGATCTGGTGGTTCGCCGTGATTTGCGGGGTCACCGTGATGATCACGCCGGTCTGGCGGAACTGGACGTTGGCGCGCGGGAAGCTGCTCGTGTTGTTGCCGCCGGACGCGACGTCGATGACGCGGATCGGAACATCCGTACCGGCCGTGAGGTTCGCCGTGCGATTGTTCAGCACCGTCGCGCTCGGCTCGGCCTGCACGTCGAGGAGCGTGTTCGACTGCAGCGCCTCGAGGAACGTGGTGAAGTTGTAGTTGCCCATCGCCGTCGAGTAGACGAGCTGCAGCGCGGCGCTCGGGATGCGCGCGGTCGCGTTGGCGATCGCCGATACCGCGTTACCGCCCAGCAGGATCTGGCCCGCGTCGGTGCGCGGTGTGCCCGTCGAGTCGAGGCGCGGCACGATGTCGTTGAAGAACTGCTGCTGCGTGCCGAGGTCGTAGCGAAGGCCGAGCCCCTCGAGCGTCGTGCGGTCGACGAGGATGATCTTCGCCTTGATGTTCACCTGCGGCTGACGCAGGTCGAGGCTGCGCGCGTACTCCTCGAGGTCGGGGAGCGCGCTCGGAATGTCGGTGATGGTGACGCTGTTGGTGATCGTGTCGGCCGTGACCGTACCGCGCACGGGGCACGTGAAGCTCATGACGACGCCGACCTGCGCCGTGGCCTCGGCCGGATTCGCGCCCGGCTTCGAGATCGGCTGGGCGGCCTGCGTGCCATCGGGGATGATGGGGCACGCGCGGGTGAGACGCTCGGCCACCATCGGCGCGACCGCCTTGGATCGCGCGTAGTTGAGCCGGATCGTTCGGTTGCGGAGCGGAATCGTCGACTGACGCGCCGCGATGTTCTGATATGTGTCGATGACGATGACGCCGTCCGGATTGATCGAGACGTCGTATCCATTGGCGTTCATGACTTCCTTGAGCGCCACGTCCCACGGCAGGTTCGTGATGTTGGCGGTGACGAAGCCGCCGACCTGTTTGGCCGGGAGAATCGTGCGCCCCGTGAACGAAGCGAACACGCCGATGACATCGCTGATCGGAGCGTTTTCCCAGTTGACGTTGATGCGCGGCTCTTGCGACTGCTGGGGCTTGGCCTGCACGCCGGCAGCGTTCTCGGCTTGACGGAAGGCCAGGCGAGACGCCGGAATCTCAGGGCGCGCGGGCGAGACGTCGCGTTCGGTCGCGAGGAGCGACTCGGGGCGAGCCGGCAGAGTGACCGGCGCCGCGACGACTTGCGGCTTCGCGGCCGGAGCCATCGCGGCCTGCGGCTTGGCGGCCGGCGCCATCGCGACAGGCGGCATCGCGACCGGCGCGGGCGTTACGGGAGCAATTTCGGTGACGGTGGCGCGTGTCTTCGCGGCGCCGGCACCGATCGACCACGAATCGAACTTGCCTATCGTGCCGTCGACGCTGATGCGCACCTCGCCGTCCTTCTGCGCGACGTTGTACGCGTGCGGCGCGTCGAGCATGAGCACGACGCGGACCGTCGACTTCGTGAACTGGGAGTAGCGCACGCGCGTGATGCCGCCGCGGGCGACGCCGTCGTAGGAGTCACCGGCCGGTACGCCGAGCGAGGCGCCCGCCAGGTCGATGACGATCTTGTCCGGCTTCGCCATCGTGAAATGTTTGAGAGAGATCGCACCGTCGACGCGAATGACGACGTCGGCACGCGAGCCCCCCGCGTGAGCTGCCGCGTCGGGGACCACGCTCAGCGCGGTCACCTTCGCATCGTTGGGTGGGAGCGACGAGCCCGTACGGTGCGACGAGGCGACGGCGTTGCCGCTCACCACGCCGGCCGCGACGAACATCGCCGTAGCCAGAGTCCGGTGCGAAATCATTTTGCCCTCATTCTGGTGGAATCGCCGAGGAACAGAGAATCCTGGCGAGTCGTTCCGAATTCATCGATCGTGAAAATCACGGCCTTCATGCGAATCGCGTTGACGCGCATGCGGCCGAGGGTGGAACCGACGAATACCCGGTACTGAACGTTGTTGGCCGAGACGTCGCGGAGCGTGGCCACCGAACGGTTGCCCGCTCGGTCGAAGAGGATGCCGGTGAGGCGCAGGTCTCCGATCGTCGGACGCAGCTCGCTCGTGGCGAGCAGCGAGTAGAACGGATCGCGGCGGCCGTCGCGGCTGTACGCGTATTCCTCTCTCATGATCGTCGGCGGCACGGAGCCGGTGTCGGACTTGGTGCCGACCGACAGCCCCGGCTTCCTGCCCGGCGACTTCACGGTGTCGCGGCGGACGTCGCCGTTCGATACGGTGGAGACCACGGCCGTCGGGCGCGAAGGCCCGTCCGGCCGCTGCTCCGCCTCGATGTGCGCGGTCGTCGCGTCGGCTGCCCTGTGCGCCGCCGCCTTCGCGGCGGTGCCGGGCATCGTCTGCGCGTTCGACGCCGGCGCGAGGCCGGCTACGATCGCGCACGCGACGAAGAGGGACGAGAGACGTGTCATGGCATGCCTGCCTTGCCGGCCGGCGCCGCTTGGTTCGGGCGCGCGACGTACGTTTGAATTCCGAAATGCACGTCCAGGAATTGCTCGTTCTTCTTCGGACGGCGGTCCGGGCTGGCGCGGTTCGACGGCTTCAGAGTCCACGTTGATGGGCGCCACGATCCGGGGAAGCGATCCGATGTTGGCGATGAACTCGGCGACCTGATGGTACGGGCCGGTCACCGCGAGCTTGTATTTGTAAGTATCGAACTGATCGCCGTTCACTACACCGTCGGGCTGCACGTCGGAGAACTCGAGACCGGCGCGGCGCGCCGCGGACGAAATCGACTCGAGCAACGCCGGCACCTCGTTCTCCGTCGGCACGAGCCGGCGCAGCACGTTGAGCTGCCGGCCGTATTCGTCGGCCTCGCGGCGCATCTTCGCGGCCGTGCCCTTCGCGACTTCGAGCTTGGCGACGCGGTTCAGTGAATCGAGCGTGTCGAGGCGCGCGGTGAGCAGCGCGTTCTCGGCGTTCTGCGGCGTCCACACGAGCTGCTGATAGACCGCGCCGAGACCGACGACGAGGATGGCGACGACCAGCAGGTTGCGGTTGCGCGGGTTTTCGGGAATGAGAGCCATTGGCTACCTCACCGAAAGGGTGAGCGGCGCGCGGCGGATAGCCGTCGAATCGGGCCGGTTGTAGCCGATCGTCAGCTGGAACTGCGTGACTTCCTTGTTCATCTCGAGCGCGAGCTCGGACTTGTCGAGCTGCACGTTCGTGAGGAACGGCGACGCTTCGAGATCCTTCATGAAGCGCGTCAACGCCTGGATGTCCACCGTGTGCCCGGAAACGCGAACGCCGATCGGATCGCGCGGAACGTCCGTGTCGAGCCGCTTCGGGGCCTTGCCGGCCGCCTTTTTCTTCGCGGCCGCCGACGTATCGACCTTCACGGTGGGCGACGCCACGACGTTGGTCGATCCCTGCGGCGTGCCGGTGAACGAGATGGTCGTGAGCCACGTGTACTGCGGAAGCGCGCGGCTGACCTCGTCCATCACGTGCGACCAGACGAAGCGATCTTCATCGAGGTTCCTGATGAGATTCACCTGGCGCAGCAGCGTGTCGCGTACCGCCTCGGCGTGCCAGCGATCCTTGAGGAAGTTGGCGTACCGCGTCGAGTCGCTCACCGACAGATCGCGGCGGGCTTCGAGGACGGCGGTTTTCTTGGTCTGCGTGAAGTACAGATAGCCGACGGCGCCCAGGCTGAGCACCACGGCCGACGCGGCTCCGATGAGGAACCGGTCCTTGAACATTCCCGAAAAGCTGGCGCGGAACGCCGACAGGTCGATGCCCTGCCGACCCGTCGTCTTCTTGTTCGCGCCGGGGAGAAGATTGATGTGAATCATGCGACCTTCCGTAGCGCCAGCCCGATCGGCATCATGAGCAACGGCGCGATCTCGTCGGTAACCAGATCTTCGAGCGCGCCGTCGCGAACCTTCAGGTTGGCGAGGGGGTTGGCCTGCCGAACGGTGGTGTGCAGCCGGTTGGCAAGCGCCTCGTTGAGGCCGGGAATGCGCGCGCCGCCGCCGCACGTGTAGATCGCGCGCATGGTGCCCGCGCGAGAGTTCTGAGCGAGGAACGCGGCCGCCCGCTCGATGCCGACGGCGATCTCTTCGCCGCGGCCGGCGAGCACCGCGTCCAGATGCGGCGACCGGTCATAGCCCTGGAGGAGCGCCTGCGCTTCGTCGACGCCGAGCCCGCGCTCGCGCTGCAGATCCTCGCGGATGCGGCGCGTGCCGACCGCGAGATCGCGCGTGAGCAGCGGCACGCCCTCGTCGAGAATGTTGATGTTCGTGACGTCGTGACCGATGTTGACGAGCCCCACCACGCCGGTCATCGCGTCGGGATGGTTCATCTCGAACGCGTTGTGAAGCGCGAACGCCTCGACGTCCATCATCGCGGGCTCGAGGCCGGCGTCGGCGAGAATGCGCGTCTTCGACTCGATCAGCTCGCGCTTGGCCGCCACGAGTAGCACACTCATCTCGAGGCCCTCGGCGTCCGGATCGAGGATCTGGAAGTCCAGCTCGACCGACTCCATGTCGAACGGCACGTGCTGCTCGGCTTCCCATCGCATCAGCTCGCGCGCCTGCTTCTCTTTCACGCGCTCGATTTGAATTTTCTTGATGATCACGTCGCGCCCGCCGACCGCGGTCACCACCGAGGTCGTCTTGACGCCGGCGCTTGCCAGGGCCGAACGCACGGCCTCGGCGACGATGCCGGGGTCCATGACCTCTCCCTCGACGATGGCGTCGGCGAGGAGCGGCGTCACCGTCACCCGCACGAGCTCAGGCTCGCGCTTCGAGTGATCAACGACGGCGACCTTGACGAGTCCCGATCCAATGTCGAGACCCACGGTTGTTTTCTTGCGACCGAGGAGAGCCATGAGTAGGCGTGAATCAGTGGACTAAGTGCGGAGGTACGCCCGGTCGTCCACGGTTATCCGGAGCGCGGCCATTTTTGTCGGCCACAGCAGTACCGTCCCACCGAACACGACCCACCTGTTTTGAGGTAACAGTCGGTGGCGGAAGTGATGACAGTCACACGATTTATGGCACGTTCTAATAGAGTTCTGCCCATGCGCGATCTCGCACGCGCCGCGGCGTCGCGGCAGCGCGCAGAACCGTCGCCGCGACGCATGGTGCGAAGCGCAACGACGACGCGGCGAGATCGATCGCGCGCACCGGGCCGGAGTACGCCGACAACAAGGCCCCGGTGACGCTCAAACGCCCGCCTGATGTTCGTATTGGACCCGTCGCCACCACGACCCCGGTCACGACGAGCGAGCCCGTGATCGTCAGCGCGCCGTCGACGAGCAGAATTCCGTCGAACGTCCCACCGCCAATCGTCGTGTCGCCGACTACGTGGACGACACCCGAGCCCGAGGCGAGTATCGACCGATCCCGCGGATTTAGTAAATACGAATCCGAGTCGGCCGCGGCGCTTCGCGTTTCTACCCGGACGGCCGGTGAGGCGGCGACCGTCGCGCCGCCCGCCGTGACGACGTTCGGGGCGCCGGCACCGGCAGCGCACTCCGCGTCCCCGGTCGTGTCCGTGGTGATCGTCACGTCGTCGGCGAGCGACACGTCACCGCGCGATTCGATCGCGGCCGCGGGAAGCGGCCCCAGATCGGGGAATTGCGCGACCAAGTTGATTCGACGCTCGCTGGAGTCGAGCCCATACAGAACCGCGTCGGCGACGACCCAGAGAACGCCGTGCGGAAGCCGCGTAACGCCAACGTCGACGCGGAGTTCGGACGTTTGCGCGACCGCGACGTCGAAGCGCCGCGTCACACCAAGCGGCAGCCGCGCGAGCTGATACGTCGAAGCGCCGGCAAGGATCGACGACGCGGCGTATTCGGCGCTCGCCAGCGCGGCCGCATCGCTCCCACCCAGGCGCGCGGATCGCTGCGCCGTGGTCGACGAAGCGACGAGCGCGGCGACGACGAATCCCGAGACCGTCAACAGCGCGAGCGCTCCGACGAGCGCGATACCGCTCCGCTCGCAGCGCCGACTCACGGCCGATTCCGCGCCGCGACGAGAATCGACACCGAGTCCGCCCGCGGTCCGGCGTTCCACGCCGAGCCGAGCGCGCGGTCCGGGGTGCGGGTTTGCCCGCGGAGGTCGATTCGCACGAGGGCGACCCGATCCAACCGCGCCACTGGCGGCGCCAGTGACGCGCCGGAGGAGTCGAACCAACGAAAGACCGGTCCAGCGCCCGGCGGCCGAAAGGGACCAGCCAGCGGCTGAGTCACGTTGAACTTCGCACTCGCGTCGTTCCAATCACGCGCGCCCAGGTACCAATTGCCGTCCGATGCGCGGTAGAGGCTGTACCGGATCGGGCGCGTGACACGCAGCGGCCGCCCGACGAGCGTCTGGGGCGCCGGGGCGGAATCCAGCGTCAAAGTCGTGCGCGACGCGGCGAGCGACGCGCCGTTGAGCCTCGGCCCAAGAGCCGCGCATTGGCCCGCGTGCGCCGACCCGACAGAAACAACTCCGAGTCCGCGCCACGTGTGAGCCGAGTCGTCGGGCGAGAAGATCCACGCGGTATCGCCGGCCTGGATCGGCGCGATCGCGCCGGCGAACGTCGCCGCAGTCCCGTCGAAAGGCGCGAGAATGACGGCCTTGCCCAGGGTGTCGCAGACGACCGCGCTGGCGAGCGTCTCTCGAATCTCGATCGAGGTGTCGGTTGCTTCGCGAAGGTCCCCCGCCCCGACCGCGGCGGCTCGCAGATCCGACGGCAACACCGAGGCGGCGTCTCGCAACTGTCCGGCGAGCGCGGCGTCCGCAGTCAGCGCGGCGAACGTTCGCTGCTGCCGCAGCGCGACGCCGCCGATGATCGCCAGCACGACCCCCGCGACGGCGACCGTCGCCATCAACTCGACGAGCGTCAAGCCAGCTCGCCGTTCCTGCTTGCGCCCGGTCAGCATAGAAAGCGCGTCCGGAGAACCACGACGTGCTGCGGCGAAACGCCGAACACGATGCTGTCGCTGACATCACGCGTCGGTCCGTCCATCTGGGACGTCCAGAACTCGGCGAACGCCGGGAGGACCGAGGAGCCGGCACCGGCGGTGCACGGGGACGCGAGGATTTGCTCGATTCGATCCGCCGCTCCGGTCACCGCAGCGGAGCGAGCGCGCATCGCGTTTCGGTTCCGCACGACGACCGCGTGCGTGTGCACGATTCCGAGAATCGCGACGTCGACGAGGAGGATCGCGACGAGCAGCTCGAGGAGAGAGAAGCCGCGCTCGTGGCGCGGGCGGCGCGGCGAGCGCGGATCGGCGGGTGCGAAACGCATGTCGCACACCGTACGCTGCGGCGCGGCGCGGACCACCATCGTCTCGGCGCCACGCGAATCGAATGCACGCGTCGCCTCGACCCGAGAAAGGGTCGCGGCGACTGTGCTCCCCCCGAGCTACTTCTTTCTGACGTCCACTTCGACGTTGACGATGCCCGAACCGTTCAGCGTGCCGAAGATCTTCGCTTCGGCTTGCGACATCGTGCCGTCGTACTTGACGTCGTCGAAGCCGGGAAAGGACAGCGTCAGGTGGAGCGTCGGGTAAACGAACGTGCCGACGAGGGTTCCCTGGTTCGCGCCCGCGACGTTGGCGATGAGCGCGTTTCCGGTGACGATGGAATCCGACTGCACCATCACCAGCGACAGCGAATAGCCGTTGTCCAGCCCCGACCAGGATCCGTCCACGGTCTGGACGGGGGCGAGCGGCGAATCACCGCAGGCAATGAGGGCGACGAGACCGGCGAAGAAGAGGAGTTTGCGCATACCCTAAAAAACAACCCGGTGGCGCTTTCGCGCCACCGGGTTGCCTCCCCACGCTCATCCGAGAGCGTTTATAGCGGAGAGTCTTACTGGCAGGCCGGCTCGCCTTCGGACGCGCCCGTCACAACCGGGTTCGTCGTGTTGATGCCGACGCCGCACTTGAACGGGCTCGCGATCTGCGAGTGGCTAACCGTCGCGTACCAGTTGCCCGTGCCCGCCGTGATCGCCGGCGACGCAACCTGGTTCGTGCTCTGGAACTTCAGGTCCGTCACGACGCCCGTGTACTTCGAGCTGTCGGCGAAATACGCCTCTTCGGCCGTCACGAGGTTACGCAGGTCCGACTTCATCGCCGTGATGTACGCCTTCTGCTTCGTGTTCGCGAACTTCGGAATCGCGATCGCGGCAAGAATGCCGATGATGACCACGACGATCAGAAGTTCGATGAGGGTAAAGCCCTTGCGCATTTTGAGCATGTCGGTGGGTCCCAGAAGGAGGTGAGGGGAAGCGTCCTGCTACTGCCCGGCCGGCATTATGGCAACGTGCGGACCCAACCCCTCCATCGATGGCAAGTCGCTGTAGAACAAAGACTTGCCAAGATCCTACGGCGTTTGGTCCCCCGCTTTGCCTACTGCCTTTTGCACGGTGTCTGGCAGTTTGCTAGGAGGGCCCCCGATGTCCGTCACCGGCTTGTTGCCGGTCGAATCTCGATCACGCGCGCTCGCCATCGCCGCGACGTCGTAGGCGATGATCTGGTGCAGCAGCGAAACGAGGCCGCCGGCTCGAACCGCCTCCAGCGCCATCTCCTTCGACTCGTTGAACTGGGCCTGGTTCATGAGGCACCACGCGTATTCCGTGCGGCCGCTGACGTTCGGGTCAACCTCTCGCGACCAGCGATACAGCGGCAGTGCCGCGGCGCACATCCCAGCGTCGCGATACGCCTCGGCCAGCGTGAACGCCATATAGGGGTCATACGGGAAAAGCCGCATCCCTTCCTTGAGCTCCGATTCGCCCAGTCGCTTGCGCTGGTGATGCACGTCCCACGAGCCGAGGAGGAAATACGCGCGATAGGAACGCGGCGAGTCCACGATCGACTGGCGAAAGAGCGTTTCGTTGTCGTGCCACACGCGCGTCCGGTTCCAGCTCCGCATTCCGCCGAGTCCGAGCAGCGCCGCGCACGTCGCCGGCGCGCCGAACCTCCACGCGGGGGTCCACGCGGGCGTCGCGCGCAGTCGTTCCCTCACTGCGACGCCGAGGGCCCCGACGAAAAGCACCGCGCCGGCGCTGGCCAGAAACATCGTGCGCTCGGCGACGACGATTCCCGCGGGCAGCAGGAAGTTGCTGGACGGGAGAAGCGCCAGGCACGTGAAGGCGATGCCGAACGACATGACGGGTTGGCGCCGCCGCAGGAGAAACGCCGCCGCGATGATCGCGACCAGGAGGAGAAACCCCGGCAGTTGGATGAGGCTCAGGCCTTGAGCGATGTCTACCGCAGGCGGGCCGTAGTCCGACGACAGCCGCGCGGGCCAGAAGAACAGACGCAGCCACTCGGGAACGACGCCCACCGCCGTCAGCACGCGATCCACCGGCGAAATGTGGAGGACGGCAAAGGGCGTGAAGGGAGCGAAACCACCCAGCGAGTGGTCGGCGAGGACCATGCCGCGCGCCGCGAGGAATCCAAGGGCCACGGCCAGCACGCCGAGATAGAACGGCCGGAGCCGTCGTACGCGCTCGATCGGAAGCGCAGTGTCGGAAACGACCGTCAACTCCGCGGCGACGAGAATCGCCGGCAGCACGATCCCGTGCTCCTTGGCGAAACAGGCCACCGCGTACAGGAGCAGAATCCAGAGCGCGGTCGACGGTCGGAGCGGACCCTCCATCCGGTCGCGCAGGTACAGCGCCGTCGCACCGAGGAGGGCGACGGCGACCCACAGCTCCGACTGACCGACGACGTTGGCGACGGCTTCGACGTGAACCGGGTGCACCGCGAACAAGGCGGCGGTGACCCATGCGGCCCAGAGAGGCATGAGGCGGCGAGCGATCACGAACACGAGCCACGCCGACAACGCATACAGCGCGATGTTCACGGCGTGGAACACCATCGGGTTCAGATGCCCGAGCATCGCTTCGACGCGGAAGGCGAGAATCGTGAGCGGACGGTAGCCGTCGCCTCCGGCCGACTTCGGCCAGTACGACAGGCGGAACACGCGCCACCAGCCGTGGAGGTACTTCATCAGCGGATTCTGCTCGACGACGTAGACGTCGTCGTAGGTGAATCCGTTGAGAATTCCGATCGCCGACGACGCGATGGCGAGCAGCGCCACCGATGGCGCCGCGATGCGGCGGAACAGTGCGCTCATGAAAGAAGGTTGAACTTGGTGATGTGCCAGAACGCCGCGACGGCGTCCTTCCACCCGATTTTCTTTCCTTCGGCGTACGTGCGCCCCGAGTAGCTGATCGGCACCTCGAAGATGCGCGCATCGGCGCGCGCCAGCCGCGCCGTGATTTCCGGCTCGAAGCCGAACCGGTTCGCGCGGAGGAGCGGCGCCAGCGAGCGGGCGAGGTCGCCGCGCATCGCCTTGTAACAGGTCTCCATGTCCGTCAGGTTCAAGTTCGTCAGCATGTTGCTGTAGGTCGTCAGCCAGCGGTTGCCCACCGAGTGCCAGTAATACAAGACGCGGTGCGGGCCGCCGAGAAACCGGGAGCCGAAACACGCGTCGGCGCGCCCGTCGATGATCGGCTTGACCAGCTCGGGCCAATCATCCGGGTCGTACTCGAGGTCGGCGTCCTGCACGATCACGACGTCGCCGGTACTGGCGGCGAGCGCTTCGCGGATCGCGGCGCCCTTCCCCCGGTTCTCCTGATGGTGGATCAAGCGGTCGATGCGACCTTGCGCGAGGAGCCGCTCGAGGATCTCGGCGGTGCCGTCCGTCGACATGTCGTTGACGCAGATGATTTCCTTCCGCATCGGCGTGGCGTTAACCCGATCGACGATGAGATCGATCGTGTCGCGCTCGTTGTACACCGGGACGAGGACCGAGAGCGTGAACGCGGCCGGGTCGAGCGGCGTGCGTTGCCGCAGGCGCGATTTGTGAATCGGGTCGGACAGAGCGAGTGGTGATGTCATCGTGCGGCTCGAAGTGAATCGTTCGGCGATTTGGCCTGCCTGGCGGCGGGCCCGTCGGTCATCGGCGGACCGGCGCGTAGATCCGGCCATTCGGCAGGGAGTCGCCCGGGAGCAGCTCGGGATCGCTGCCCTTCGACATCGCCCACATCGCGGCCCGCAGTGAGTCGGCACTGATCAGCGCGACCGCGTCTACGTGATACGTCGCCATGATCGCGCGTAGGTCATCGGCCCGCTCGGCCGCCGTCAACGGCCCGAACGAGTCGCGCACTGTGAAGTTGATCTCCGGAACGGCTTTTCGGTCGGCGTACAGGTAGACGGCAGGCTCCAGCTCTGCGGCGATGATCGTCGTCGGCAGCGTACGCTCGCGAGCCCACTGAATCAGCGGGCGCAGCGCATTTGCATTTTGGCGCGAGATCGACGACCACCAGCGGTAGTGATAGCCGAGCGCGTTGACGCGGACATAGCCCACGCTCAGGAGCGCGGCGCACGCGACCGTCGACCAGCGCGCGGCTCGTGGCGCGAACGAAACCGGATGGGCGGCGGCAACGTCGGCGACGCCCGCCGCGACCAGCAGGATCACGAGCGGCCAGATCCCCCAGACGAATCGCGACGACGTCCACGGCCACAGGAGCACTATCGCGAGATAAAGGAGCAGGAACAGCGAGGTCACCCGCGCGCGTCGCCAAAAGGGAAAGAAGCCACGGATGGCCAGCAGCACGGCCGCCGCGGCCGCGGCGTAGTGCGTCCAGGGCGGCGTGGACCGCGCGGTGTACATCGCGAGCATCGCCGCGATCTCACGGCCCCCGTCCACCATCGAGGTCCAGGCAACAGAGAGTCCGCCCGCGCGGTAGCCTTTGGCGAGCCACGCGACGTACGGCTGATAATTCCCGCCCACGACGGCGGACGCGGGATACGGATGCGCGCGCACCCAGAGCTGCCACGGGAGCATGACCACGAGCACCGCCGCACCGAACATCAGCGCGTGACGCGCGCGTCCGCGGGACAGGAGCAACAATCCGACCGCGCCGGCGATGGCGATTCCTTGCGTCCGCACCAACGTCACCAAGCCGACCGTCAGGCCGAGCAGAGCGATTTCGGACGCGCGCCCATCCCCCTCTACCACACGCTCCGCGAATAGCAGCGTGGGCACGAGCAGCGCGAGGAACAGCGGTTCCGACAGCACCTGCGTGCTCAAAAACAGCATCGGTACAGCGAGCGTGCCGGCGAGCGTCAGGACGAGGGACGCGATCGGCGAGAATCCGAGCCGCCGACGAGCGAACACGGCGACGCCGGCGGCGGCAACCGAGAGGAACACTGCGTTCGCAACCTTGAACAACAGAACGTTGGCCGGGAACCGCGGAAGAATCTTCCAAAGCGCCGCGAGAACGACCGGATACCCCGGCGGGAAATGCGTCGCCGCCGGCGCACCCGGCACGTTCAGCCAGCGGAACCCCTGCCCTGTCGCGATCGACTTGGCGAGGATGACGTAGGCGGCGTCGTCGAAAATACCGCCGATAGGCACCGCGTCGATCAACGCCACGCCTACCACCAGCACGATGATGCCGGCGAGCAACGGCGCGAGCCAAGCGCCTTCACGCAGTCGCCGAGAGCGCGGCGGCGAGGCTGCGTCGAGCGGAACCGCGACCGTCACGCCTCGACCTCGTAGCGCGAGAGCTTGCGGTAGAGCGTCGACGGGTCGATGCCGAGCACCTCGGCGGCGCGCGACTTGTTGCCGCTCTCGCTCTGGAGGACCCACATGATGTACGCGCGCTCGATCGCCTCGAGCGTCGGATTCTCGGGGGTCTTCGCCGACACGAGCGGCTCGGCGCGTCGCTGCGTGACTCGCTCCGGCAGCGCGCTGAGCGGAATCTCCGGCGCCTCGGTCAGGATCACGGCCCGCTCGAGGGCGTTCTCGAGTTCGCGCACGTTGCCGGGCCAGTTGTAGACCATCATCGCGTCGCGAGCCGCGTCGCTCAGGCGTTTCGGTTCGGAGTTCCGCATCGCGGCGATGCGCTGCAGGAAGTGCTCGACCAGCACCGGGATGTCCTCCGCGCGCTGGCGGAGCGGCGGCAGGTGCAGCGCGATGACGTTCAACCGGTAGTAGAGGTCGCTCCGGAAGTGTCCGACGCGGATCTGTTCGTCGAGATCCCGGTTGGTCGCGGCGACGACGCGCGTGTCGACCGGAATCGCTTCCGTCGTGCCGACGGGAATGACTTCGCGGTGCTGGAGCGCGCGCAGGAGCTTGACCTGCGTCGCCGGCGTGGTTTCCCCGATTTCGTCGAGGAAGAACGTGCCCTTCGTGGCCGCTCCAAAGAGGCCGATCTTGTCGCGAATGGCGCCTGTGAACGACCCCTTCGTGTGGCCGAACAATTCGCTCTCGAGCAGGCCCTCGGGAAGCGCGCCGCAGTTGATCGACAGGAAGGGTCCCTCCGAGCGCACGGAGAGATCGTGGATGTAGCGGGCGATTACTTCCTTACCGGTCCCCGACTCGCCTTGAATGAGCACCGTCGAATCGGTCGGCGCGACGGTCTCGACGAGCTGCAGCACGTCGAGCCACGGCTTGCTCGTGCCCACCGGGCGCGAATCGCCGTGTCGTTCGGCGCGGCGGATCGCCTGCTTGAGCGACTTGTTCTCGACGCGAAGCTTGCGGTGCTCCGCGGCCCGCCGCAGGATCGCCACCAGCTCGTCGTTGCGGAATGGCTTCTGGATGTAGTAGAACGCACCCTCGTTCACCGCTTGCATGGCGGACTGCAATGTGGCCTGCGCCGTCATGAGGATGACAGGCATGTCGGGATCCGACTGGCGCGCCGCGGCGAGGATCTCGACGCCGCCGACGTTGGGCATGCGGATGTCGGTGAGCACGATGTCCGGCCCCAGCTCGCCGATGCGGTCTAGTCCCGCTTTGCCGCCGTGCGCCATGTACGGCGCGAATCCTTCGTTCCGCAGCAGGATGTTGAGGGAGTCGAGAATGCCCGTCTCGTCGTCGACGACGAGGACCGTGGGGCGATTGGGGGTATCGATCACGAAACACTCCTAGTGTTGAGCGGCGTGTCGTGCGAGCCGCGGCCGTTCTGGGTGCTTGGGAGGATCACGGTGAAACGCGTTCCCCGTGGATTGCTGTCGACGAGGACGAGTCCGCGGTGCGCCTCGATGGCGCGGTGCACGACGGCGAGGCCGAGTCCCGTGCCGTTTGATTTGGTGGTGAAGAACGGGTCGAACATCCTGTCTCTGACATCGGGCGGAATTCCCGGCCCCGAGTCGCTGACGCGCAACGACACGGGCTCGGAATCGAAGCGAATTCCCGAGGGAATCGGGTCGAGCGGCCCGCGCGCGACCTCGATTCGGACCTCGCTGTTGGCCGGCGCCGCCTGCACGGCGTTGAGCGCGAGATTGAAGACGGCGCGGTGGAGCAGATCCTCGTCACCGTCGAGTGAAATGCGGCCGGAGGCCGGCTCCTCGAACGTGACACGAACGCTCCTGTCGCGGTCGGGATGCGTGTCGGCGAGGCGTGCCGCGCCGCGCGCGACGTCGGCGAGGTCGATCGGCTTCGTCTTGGCGACGCGTACGCGCGCGAAGTCGAGAAACTCGGAGAGGAGCCGCGACAGGCGGTCCGACTCTTTCATCACGAGGGCACTGAGTGTTTTCTGATCCTCGGACATCGCCGGCATCTTTCCGATCTGCTCGACGGCGCTGCGGATCGACGCGAGAGGATTCTTGATCTCGTGGGCCAGCGACGCGCTCAGCTCGGCGATGCCCTCGAGGCGCTCGGCCCGCAGGCGGAGCGCGTCCATTCGCTTCTGGTCCGAGAGGTCCTGGAAGATGGCGGTCGCCGTGCGCCGGCCGCCTTCCGGGTCATGCTCGGTGTAGGTCGTCGTCACTCCGATCGGGAACCGTCGTGCGCCGGTCGTCACGACGCCCTCGCCGCGTGTCGTCCGGGTCTTCGTTTCCGCCGCGAGCTGGATGGCGGTCGCCAGGTCGGGCGAGACCTTGGCGATCGATTCGACCACCGGCTCGCCGAGCTTCGCGATGAGCGCGACGTCGAGGAGCTGCTCGGCGGTCGGGTTGGCGAAGAGCAAGCGCCCCTCGGCGTTCACCGTGATGACACCGCTGCGGATGTTGCGGAGGATGTCGTCGGCCTGGAGTCGCGTCTGTTCGAGCGCCGCGACGAGGATCGCCTTGCCTTCACCGCTCTCGCGGAGTCGCGCGCTCAAATAGCGGATGCCGAGCGTCACCAGCGCGATCACGGCGAGCTGCAGCCAAACGCCTGGGTCGCTCAGCGGCGAGTGCAGGATCAGGACGACGTCGACGAAATAGAACGCGATCCCGAGCGCCGCGATGATCAGCCCGCCGCTCACCGGCACGAGCAGCGACGCGGTGGCGATGACGAGGATGTAGAGGGCGGCGAACGGGGACGACGTGCCGTTGGTGAGGTGGACGACCGCCGTCACGAGCAGCAGGTCGAACACCGCCTGCATATATAGGAACGCTTGCCCGAACCGTTTCCGATATATTTCCGCGTAGCCGGCAGAGCCCACGGTGACGATGGCCGAAATGGCGAAGGCCAGCGACGCGACGAGCGTCTTGCTCCGGTCGACCGAGGTCCAGTTGGTGACCGCGGCGATGAAGATCGCGGTCGCGAGACACAGCCGACCGATGAGGACCCAGCGGAGGAGGCGGCGCGGGTCGAGAATCGCCTTGAGCGCGGGATCGGTCGAGCGGGGAGTGAGTCGCACGGAGTTTGGGGTCGCAAACTGCCAGAGAGAGGCGGCCGCTCAAACCATTGCAATCCGCCATACGCCCTACCGGCATGGAGACGATTCCCCGGGCGGCACGTTTCAGGAGACGCCCGGAAACCTCGGCGGCGCGAACCGGCTCCGGGCCTGGGACTCGTGGATCCAAGCTTTCACGAAGCTGTCCCGCAGCGTCCAACTGACGCCTTTGGAGGCCATCTGACTTATGGCTGATTCGAGGTTCTTAAACATCGCCCCCGATGTTGCGGTCCCGCGATCGGAGTTGGAGTTCCGCGCGTCCCGATCGAGCGGACCTGGGGGGCAACATGTAAACACGGCGTCGACCCGAATCGAGCTACTGTGGAACCTCGAAGAATCGCGCGTTCTCTCGGACGAGCAGCGAACTCGGCTGCGCACTCGACTGGCGTCGCGTCTCGATTCTATGGGCAACGTTCGAGTCGTCGCGAGCACGAGACGGAGCCAGCAGCAGAACAAGCAGGACGCCGAGGAGCGCCTTGCGGCTCTCGTGCGCCACGCGTTGCACGTTCCAAAGCGTCGTCGCCCAACGAAACGACCCAAGGCCGCCAACGAGCGGCGACTCTCCCAGAAGAAACGGCGCGCGGAAGTGAAACGCGAGCGCCGGTCCGACGCCGACTGAGACCCTTACGAATTCGACGTGACCGCCGGATAATCTCCGACGGTTAGTCAGACATCGCGACGCGAGCGCATCGTTCGCCCGGTCGTGAAAAGCAGCATTAGCAAGTTGGTGATGCAACCGTCCACACCCGGCCACCACCGGGAGGCGCGATGCGACGCAGGCCACTCCCTGCCACCGACGTATTGCACGCTGCGGTCCGACGCGCGGTCGCGTCGAAGCGCGACCACGCGCTCGCGCCCGAGTCACCCGACAACTGTGTCTTTCGCGGCGCCGCATCGGCGCCGCCGTTTGCGTCTTGCGCGACGCCCTTCGAGAGTCGCGCATGTCGTAGTCCCCACCGTTGGGCACCGTTCAGGGAGGCTCTTCCAATGAGATTGACGAAGTCACGTCGCGTCGCGTGGATTGCCACGATTCCCCTATTGCTCTCGGCGACGGCCGCCGTTGCGGCCGCGCAGGGCACTCTCAGCGGCACGGTGACGGCCGCGGGATCGGGCATTCCCCTGCCCGAATCGCGCGTGATCGTGGTCGGCACGAGTCTGTTCGCAAGCACCGGGCAAGACGGGAAATACAAGATCGCGCGCGTTCCCGTGGGCACGGCCGAACTGCGCGTGCTGCACGTGGGCTATCAGGAGCAGAAGAAGTCCGTTCGCGTGCTCGAGGGCCAAACCGCGACGCTCGACTTCTCGATGGCCAATACCGTCGTGCAGCTCGACGAGGTGGTCACTACGGCGACGGGCGAGCAGCGCCGTGCGGAGGTGGGCAATGCGGTCGACAACATCTCGATCTCCAAGCTCACGGAGACGGCGCCCGTGCGGACGATCGCCGACGTGCTGAACGCGCGCTCCCCCGGCGTGTTCGTGCAGGAGGGGACGCAGACGGGCTCCGGCCAGCGCATTCGCGTGCGCGGAATCAGCAGCGTGAGTCTCTCGAATGAGCCGATCTTCATCGTCGACGGCATCCGGATGAGCAGCAACAACGGCTCGACGACCTTTGGCAACGGCGGGAACGACTTCAGCCGCCTGGGCGACATCAACCCCGAGGACATCGAGAACATCGAGATCGTGAAGGGGCCCTCCGCCGCAACGCTGTACGGCACCGACGCGGCGAACGGCGTCGTCATGATCACGACCAAGAAGGGCCGCGGCGGCGCGCCGAAATGGACCGCGTACGGCGAAGGCGGCATGCTCGACGACCGCAACTGGTACGACAACAACTACACGTTGGCCGGAATGAATCCGACCACGAAGGCGAAGCTCGTCCTGTCCGGGCAGTGCACGCTGGTGATGGTCTCACTGGGGACCTGCGTGAAGAGCGACGGCACGCACGGCTACGACAGCCTCCGCATGTACACCCCGATCAAGGATCCGACGGTCACGCCGCTCGGCTACGGCTATCGGAATGCCGAGGGCGTGCAGGTGTCCGGCGGCACCGACGCGGTTCGGTATTTCCTGTCGGGCGGGCCGCGACGACGAAACCGGTGTGTTCCAACTCGACCCGTATGAGAAGCACCGCTTCGACTCGCTCGGCGTCGCCCTGCACTCCTGGCAGATGCGGCCCAATTCGCGGCTCCTGAACAGCTTCCGCGCCAACATCAGCGCGGCGGTCACGCCGCAGTTCGACGCCGACGTCAGCTTCGGATACAACACCGTCGCCGCGCTCACGAGCAATGAATCCAACAACACGGTCGGCATCGGCTCGCAGTCCTTCGGCGGTCCCGGTTATCGAAACAACGGATTGGTGAGCGGCCTGAGCGACTCGCTGGTCGGGTATCGCGCCGGCACACCGGGACTCATCTGGCAGGAGGAGCTGCAGCAGAACGTGAACCGGATGATCGGAGCCGCCAACCTCAACTGGCGCCCGACGAGCTGGCTGCAAACGCGCGCGAACTTCGGCTCCGACCTTACCGACCGTAACGACACGCGTTTGCACATGAACGGCGAGGGCTGGCCACTCACCGCGACCTACCGCGACGGGTTCGCCGGCAACGGGCGCACGAACATCACCAACCTCAGCGCCGACCTCGGCGCGACGGCGAACTACAATCCCTCCCGGTTCCATTGGTTGGCGCTCAAGACGACGGTTGGAACGCAGTACGTGAATTCGCGTCTTGACCAGAACGAGGCCGACGGCACCACCCTGCCGCCGGGCGCCACAACGGCGGGACAGGGCTCCACGCCCGGCTCCAACGAAGCGTTCACGATTCAGAAGACGTGGGGCATGTTCGTCGAAGAATCGGGCGCCATTCGCGACCGGCTGTTTCTCACCGGCGCGCTGCGCTCTGACCAGAACAGCGCCTTCGGCACCAATTTCCAGCGCGTGTACTATCCGAAGGTGAGCGCGTCGTGGCAGATCTCCGACGAAGACTTCTTCCCGCACGGCGCCATCTTCAGCCACGTCAACAGCCTGCACCTGCGTCTCGCGCGCGGCGCATCGGGCGTCCAACCCGGTCCGACTGACGCGCTGCAGACCTTCAACGCCGGATCGTCCAGCATCAAGCTGACAGACGCTCCAACGGAGACGTACAATCAAATCGGCAACGACAGCCTCCGACCTGAACGGTCAACCGAGTGGGAGACGGGTTTTGACTCGCGCCTGTTCGGCAGCCGCGTCCAGTTCGACGTCACTTACTACTCGAAGCTCACCAAGGACGCGTTGATCAGCGCGATCATCGCGCCTTCACTCGGCTCCGGCGCGACGAGCCAGCGCATGAACCTCGGATCGGTCAAGAACGCCGGTTGGGAGGCGACGCTGGGAGGACAACTGATCGACCGACGCAATCTCGGTCTGGACTTCCACATCGGCACCTCGCTCAACGCGAACAAAGTCGTCAGCCTTGGCAGCACACCGCCGCAGATCGGCGTCACCAACTGGATCGTCGCGGGCTACCCGATCCGCGGCATCTGGTCGCAGCCGATCACCGGGTGGAATGACAAGAACCACGACGGCATCCTGACGGTCGACGAAGTCACGATCGCTGCAGATTCGCTCTTCGGCCCACCCGATCCCGTGACCGGCAAGCGGCCGTTCATCGGCCCGGGCAGCTTCCGCGGCTACGCCGAGCCCCGGTACCTGACGACGTTCACGTCGGGGATCGACCTCTTCAACCACAAGCTCCGCATCTCGAACCTGTTCGACTGGCGCGGCGGCAACACGTACTACAACCAGACGGAGCGCATCCGCTGCACGCGCCCGAACTGCAGCGGCTTGTTCAACCCGAACGCCTCGTTCCAGGACCAGGCGATGGTAATCGGTGCGATCTACAGTCCCCTCAAGACGCTCGACGGCTACTACCAGCCGGGCGCGTTCGTGAAGTGGCGCGAGGCGACGGCCACGTTGACGCTCCCGCAGGCGCTCGCGCAGCGGATGCGAGCACGCGACGCGAACCTCGTGTTCTCGGGCCGCAACCTCCATCTGTGGACGAAGTATCGCGGCACGGATCCGGAGAGCGACTTCACCGCGACGAGCGGCGGCGACGCGCCGAGCGAGTTCCAGACGTTCGGGCAGCCGACGATCTTCCAGTTCCGTCTCAACCTTATCTTCTGACCACGAGACCACACTGATATGAGAATCCTATCGAAGCGTGGCCCCGCGGTTTTCGCGACCGTCGCTGCCGCTGCCGCCTTTGCGGCGTGCGATACGGTCAAGACCAACCTGCTCGAGGCCACGAACCCAACCGTCATCAATCCAAGCTCGGTTCAGTCGGCAGCGGGTGCGGTCGCGGTGCGCAACGGCGCGCTGGGGCGACTGCGCACCGCGACGGCCGACGGGGAGAGCACCTGGCTGTTCGGCGGGCTCCTCGTCGACGAATGGGCGACGAGCTCGACGTTCGTGCAGAACGACGAGACCGATCAGCGATCGATCCAGTTGAACAACGCGACCGTCAACACCGAGCTGCGGGCGCTGTATCGGGTTCGCACGGACGCCAACCAGGCGATCGCGTTGCTCAACAAGTACCGGCCCGCCCCGAGCTCGGACGTCGGCGAGATGTACTTCGCCCGCGGTTTCGCCGAGCTCCAACTGGCGTCGGACTTCTGCAACGGCATTCCGCTGAGCGATGGCGCGGACAACCCGGTCGTCCTGGGCAAGCCGCTGCCGGTGAAGGAGGTGTTCGCCGCCGCGTCGGCGTCGTTCGACACGGCGATGACGCTGAGCTCCGGCACCGACAATGCCAGCCTGCAAGTGAACCGCGCGGCACGGATCGCCAAGGCGCGGGCGCTCCTCGGGTTGGGACTGAGCAACGCACCCGCCGCCGCGACGCTCGTTAACGGAATCGCCACGACCTATCGCTACGACGTCACGTCCTCGCTCACCAACGGACCTACGACGTTGTGGGATCAACCGGCGAGCCAGAACCGCTACACCGTCAGCGACAGCGTGCAAGGCAACAACCGGTCGATCACCGTTCTGAACGCCATTCCGTTCCTTTCGGCGCACGACCCGCGCGTGCCCGCGCACTACAAGCTCAATGGCAAGGACAGCGTGAAGTCGCAGGACGGAAACACGTACGTCATCCAGGTCGACAGCCTCTGGGGACAGACGTCCGCGGTGGCCCTTGTCTCCGGTCTCGACGCGCGTCTGATCGAGGCCGAGGCGGCGCTGCAGGCCGGGAATGCCGCGGGGATGTTCACGATCCTCAACGCGCTGCGCGCGGCGCCGCAACTGCTGACCGCTTCTAGCCCGACGGCGACGGGGACGCACCCCGGTTGGACGACCCCGATCATGGCTCCGCTCACCGATCCCGGTACCGCAACTGCGCAGGTCAACCTGCTTTTCCGCGAGAAGGCCTTCTGGGAGTTCGGCAGAGGGTACCGCCTCGGAGATCTCAGACGCCTGATCCGCGACTACGGCCGAAAGGCCGACGGATCGGATACCGGCGGCTACCCGATCGGGCCGCACTTCAAGGGCGGAGTCTTCGGCAAAGACTTGAATCTCCCCGTGACGACGGACGAACAGACGGGCAATCCGAATTTCACGAGCTGCATCGACCGAAACGCCTGATCGCTCGTCTAGTTCGGTTGAAAAAGGGGGCGGCGCGCGCCGCCCCCTTTTTCTAGCCGTCCCTGAGGAGCGCCCGCTTCGTCACATCCCCGCCTCCGAGCCCAAGCCCAAGGCAATTCTGGCAGGGGGAATGCTCTATTGAGGTGTCATTTGGCTCAGGGGAACGTCGTGGCCGCTGATAGGTTTTGTTCGGACAACTCGGGCCAGCACCGCGCCGAGCGAACCCATCGGCATCTTGACTCACGGATAGGGTAGCGTAGTCCTTTCTCCGTGGCAGGGCCCGAGGCGTCTCCTCGGGACAACAGGTCGCCCTTCGCTGGGGACGACCTCCTTCTGCGGCTCAGCCCGCGGGACTTACAATGGTTCGAACGCGTTTGGCGGTGGCGAGGTGGGGGTTGTCGGCTGTCGTCGCGCCGACGTTGTTGCTCGCCGCAGCGGCGGCGCAGGCGGGGGCCCAGGACTACTTTGGCCGAAACAAGGTCCAGTACGAGTCCTTCGATTGGCGCATCGTCAAGTCCGATCACTTCGATAATTTCTTCTACCCCCCTGAGTCGACGATCGTCCGCGACGCGGCGCGCATGGCCGAGCGGTGGTACTCGCGGCACTCGGACACCTTCCGCCATGCGTTCGACCGCAAATCGCTGATCTTCTACGCCGACCAGCCGGACTTCGAGCAGACGAACGTCGTCAGCGAGCAGATCGAAGAGGGCACGGGCGGCGTGACCGAGTCGAATCGGACGCGCGTCATCATGCCGTTCGACGGCATCTACGCGGACAACGACCACGTGCTCGGCCACGAGCTCGTGCACGTCTTTCAATACAATATCGCCGAAGGAACGCCGGGCGGCGGACTGATGCGCCTCGACGCCCTGCCCCTCTGGCTCATTGAAGGCATGGCCGAGTACTTCTCGCTCGGCCGCGAGGACCCGCTCACCGCGATGTGGATGCGCGACGCCGTGCAGCGGAACAAGTTCCCGACCATCAAACAGCTGACGACGGATCCGCGCTTCTTCCCGTATCGATACGGTCAGGCGCTGTGGGCGTACGTCGGCGGACGCTGGGGTGACCGCTCGATCGTCGAGGTATACCGTACCGCGCTACGCCTCGGCTGGGACGCGGCGCTCGTGCGCGTGTTGGGCGAGAATCAGGACTCGCTGTCGAAGGACTGGGCCGCCGCCAACCGCGCCATGTTCCTGCCGCAGATCGCGGGGCGGACGCACCCGGACAGCGTGGCCCAAAAGCTCGTGGGGCTTCAGCGGAGCAGCGACTACAATCTCGCCCCCACGATCAGCCCGGACGGCAAGCTGTTCGCCTTCTTCTCGAGCCGAAATCTGTTCACGATCGACCTCTACATGGGCGACGCGAACACCGGCAAGATCATCAAGAAGCTCGGCGGACAGGAGAGCGACCCGCATTTCGACGCGATCAGCTTCGTGAATTCGGCGGGCGACTGGTCGCCGGACGACAGCAAGTTCGCGTTCATCGTCTACGCCGACGGCGACCAGCAGATCGCCATTCTCGACACGAAGTCGACCAACGTCGAGCGGCGCATCAAGCTGCCCGGCATCGGCGCGGTCAGCTCGGTCTCGTGGTCGCCGGACGGCAGGACGCTCGCGTTCTCCGGCCAGGCCGGCGGCATCAGCGATCTCTATCTGCTCGATCTCGAGAAGGGCACGATCAAGCAGCTCACCAACGACCGTTATGCGGACATCCAGCCGACGTGGTCGCCCGACGGCAAGACGATCGCGTTCGCGACGGACCGCGGACCGCAGACTGATTTCAACGAGCTCAAGTTCTCGCCGCTCCAACTCGCGACGTACGACCTCGCCACGGGGCGCATCAGCGTCTTCTCGCCCTTCGCGCACGGAAAGCACATCAACCCGCAGTTCTCGCCGGACGGCAAGGATCTCTTCTTCGTCTCCGATCAGGACGGCTTCGCCGACATCTACCGGCTGAACCTCGCGACGGCGCAGGTCTTCCGAGTGACGCACGTCTCCACCGGCGTCAGCGGGATCACGACGATGTCGCCGGCGATCTCGATGTCGCGCAAGACCGGGCGTCTCCTGTTCAACACGTTCTACGATCAGGGACACGAGATCCGCTCGATGTCGCTGGAAGAGGCGCAGGGGACGCCGCTGACCCCGGCTACCGTCGCCGAGGGCGCGCAGCTTCCGCCGCCGCAAATCACACGCAGCCTCGTGATGGGCTATCTCGCGGATGCTACGTCGGGCTTGCCGACCGGCAACGATTTCCAGGTCATTCCCTACCACTCGTCGTTCTCGCTCGACGCCATCGGCCAGCCGAGTGTCGGTGCGGTCGCGGGCGGTCCATTCGGGCCGGGCATCGTCGGCGGCGTGTCGATGCTGTTCGGCGACCAGTTGAGCGACCGCCAGATCTTCACGGCGATCCAGGCCAACGGAACGGTGAAGGACATCGGCGGGGCGCTTCAGTACTACAGCCTCAAGAACAGGTGGAACTGGGGAGCGGGAATCGAACACGTGCCCTATCCCATCACGGCAGCGTTCGTCGATACGGCGGCTGAAGGAGGTCCGGGCGGATTCAGCGTCGACCAGTTGATCCAACGCATATACATCGATCAGGCGAATGTCTTCGCCCAGTATCCGTTCACGTCGACAAGGCGCCTCGAGATTTCAGGGAACGTCACGCACCTGTCGTACGACAGCCAGATATTCCGCACGATCTTCGACGCCGTAGGCAACGTGGTCGACGAGACCCAATCGTCGTTCAACAGCGGCTATACGCCGAAGCTGTTCTTCGAGCCGTCGGTGGCGCTCGTGTCGGACAACTCGTTCTCCGCCTTCACGTCGCCGGTGGAAGGGTCGAGGTCGCGCATCCAGTACACCCTCACGACCGGCTCGGTCACGTATCAATCGGGGCTGGTGGATCTGCGGCGGTACTTCTTCGCACGGCCGTTCACGTTCGCCGTCAGGGGAATGTCGATCGGCCGATACGGGAGCGGCGCCGAGGACCCGACCACGACGTGGCCGCTGTACCTGGGCGACGAGAATCTCGTCCGCGGATACGGATACAACTCGTTCTCGAGCACGGAGTGCGTCGTCAACAACGCGTCGCCGCAAGCCGGCGCGGCCGGCTGTCCGGTGTTCGATCGCCTGCTCGGGAGTAAGGTGCTCGTCGGGAACGCCGAGTTCCGTATCCCGCTGTTCGGCGTGGAAGGTTTTGGCCTTTTCAACTTCCCGTTCCTGCCCACCGAAGTGTCGCCGTTCTTCGACGGCGGCGTTGCTTACACCAACGCACAGGGGCCGGATTGGCGCCTCGCCTCGTCGGCCAACAACGTTCCCAGTTGCCAGACGACAACGAGCACGCTCGCGCCGACGTCTTCGGGATCGCTCTATCCTTGCGCCGATCGCATTCCCGTGTTCAGCACGGGCCTGTCGTTCCGGTTCAACCTGATGGGCTACGCTATCATGGAAGCCTACTACGCCCACCCGTTCCAGCGCCCGGGAAAGAACTGGGTCTGGGGATTCCAGCTAGTGCCCGGTTGGTGAGATGCGGGTGGACCGGTGGACGGCTACAGCGAACGGCTCGGCTAACCGCCGAGCCGTTCGCCATTCTCAGACAGCCGATCGGCGGATCGGTCGCCCGTCCAACGGCGGCGGTGAACCAACCATGGTGGGGTGTCATCTCGCCGAGCCGCCGGATGAAATTGTCCGTCGGCACGGTAAACTCGCCGGCTAGCAAAGCGAACCGCCCGAGCGATGCGCCGCGCTGGCCGGAACGACCGATCCGGTGGAGCGAAAGAAAAATAGAAATTCGTGATAGTTCAGATTCGCTCGCCGCGCAGGCGAGTCAGCTAGCGGATCGATATGACAAACTGGGCGCTACGACCGGTGTGTCGGATGTAGCATCTCGTCCATTGCCTCGAGCGACGAGCCGCCTGTCCCGCGCTCACGATGAACTGGTCGATGTGATGCTCCCGCCTTCAGTTGTGACTGGTCCGCTGACCAATCGGTAGAGGCGGCTGCCCATCCGAACAAATTCGCGTGACGCAATCGGCAAACTGAACTGGCCAGTCGGATCGGTCGCCTCGCCAGCCGGAAAAGAACTTGAACGGGCGATTCGGGTCGGCGGACGCGATGGCAGCGGGAGGCCGATCTCGCCCCCGCTGTTTTTCTTTGGCCCTTCGCACTTAGCGGTCCACCGGTCTACCTGTCCACCTCGTGCACCCTGTTTTGATCCCGCCTGAACTGCGCCGCCGGGCTTTTCCACCAGCCAGTAGGTGAACCACTGGCGAAGGCGGCTCAGGCGATCCACGAGCAGCCACGGCTCGCCGGTCCGCGACAGGTCGTGGTTCGAGCGCGGGTATCGGACGAACTCCGCCGGCACGCCCTGCTTTCTTGAGCGCCATGAACCAGAGCTCGGCGTTCCCGATCGGCGTGCGGAAGTCCTCCTCGCTCTGCACGAGAAGCGTCGGCGTCTTGACGTTCTTCACGTGGCGGATGGGCGACAGGGTGTCGTACATGATCTGGTTGTCCCACGGATGACCGAAGAACTCGTTCTCCGTGAGACCCTGCGCGTCCGACGCGCCGTACCAGAACGTCCACTCGCTGATCATGCGGTCGGTCTCGGCCGCCTTGAAGCGGTTCGTCTTCGTGGTGACCCAGGCCGTCATGAAACCGCCGTACGACCCGCCGGTCACCCCCATGCGGGTCGAGTCGACGTCGGGACGCTTGGCGACAGCGTCCACCGCCTTCATGAGATCCTCGTAGTCCTTGCCGCCCCAGTCGCCGCGGCTCGCGTTCGTGAACTCGCTGTTGGTGCCGCTCGAGCCGCGCGGGTTCGTGAACAGCACGAAGAATCCCGAACCGGCCAGGCTCTGAAACTCGTCGAACCAGTTCTCGCCGTACGCCGAGTGCGGACCGCCGTGGATGTAGAGGACGAGCGGATACTTCTTCGACGGGTCGTAGCCGAACGGCTTCATCAGCCACGACTCGATCTCCAGACCGCCGACGGATTTCACCAGCATCCGCTCGGCGTCCGACCAGGCGACTTCGGAGTTGACCTTGTCGTTGAACGACGTGATGCGGCGCTCGTTCGTGCCGTCGGCGTTCGCGACGTACAACTCGGTCGGGTGCGTCAGGTCGGTCGACACGTAGACGACGTGCTGCTGCGACTTGTCGTACGACAGCGCGCTCACCTGGCGGCGCCCGCCGAGCACCGTCGTGATCTTGTGCGAGGTCGGGTCGATCGTGTACAGGCCGGTGCTGCCGCCGGTCGGCGTGACCATGGCGATCTGTCCGTCCTTGAGCCACTCGATCTGTCCGGGCTCGTAGTTCCAGGAACCGAGAATGTCCTGCGCCTTGCCGCCGTCGGCGTTCACCACGAACAGCCGCTGATTCTTGTAGCGGCTCGGCTGGCCGACGAACGCGATGCGCTTGCTGTCCGGCGACCATGCGATCTGCGTCTCGTTGCCCGCGTACTCGAGCTTGCGCGGCGTGCACTCGGCGGTCTGATGCTCGCAGGCCGCGACGGGAAGGATGAAGATCTCGGTGTCGTTGCGCGC
Source organism: uncultured Gemmatimonadaceae bacterium (assembly GCA_963757185.1). Taxonomy (GTDB): domain Bacteria; phylum Gemmatimonadota; class Gemmatimonadetes; order Gemmatimonadales; family Gemmatimonadaceae; genus JAQBQB01. The sequence continues at coordinate 293,614 of CAVWQI010000003.1, read as the reverse complement.
CGCTTCGTCGCGCTTGCGGTCGGGCGCCAGCTTCGCGATGGAATCGGTCTCCACCTTCACGGCGGAGTCCGAGCGGAGCTTCGCGTCGGCGAGGAAGGCGACCCACTTGCCGTCGGGCGAGACAGTGGCGTCGCGGTGCGAGTAGTTGGTCTTGGTCAGCTCCACGCGCGGCGAGCCGGGACGCTCGAGGTAGATCTGAGTGGCGCGTGCGGTGTCCGGCGGAGGCGGTGTGCGGCGACCAGCGATGAATTGCGGCTGTCCGTTCGCCTTGTACAACATGTCGACGATGTGCCGGCCGTCGTAGCGCGCCGGATTTTCCGGATGCGTGATGGCGTTGTAGGGCGGGCGCGAGATCGGCTGCATGCGTCCGTACGGATCGTTTGCGGACGCCGAGTCGGTCCCGGTCGAATCAGTGGCTGCGCCGCCGCGGCCGCCGCCGCGACCACCACGTCCCGCGCCACGACCGCCGCCAGTCGTAGTGATCGTGAAGCTCAGGTCGGCCGGCGACGAGCCGGCGCGGATCTGCGGTTCGCCCATCGGCTGGTATGCCTCGCCCGCCGGCTGGTCCATACGAAGCGCCCACGTCGTGCCCCGTCCGGCTCCGGGACGCTGGGATGTGAAGTAGAGAATCTTGCCGTCGTCGGAGAAGCGCGGGTTGCTGCTCTCGAACGCGGGCGACGTGTACCGCGCCGCGTCGCCGCCGCTCGTCGCGGCGACCCAGACTTCGGAGTGCCGGCGATTCTCGGATTCGCGAACGGTCGTGACGGTGAACGCGACCTTGCCTCCGTCGGGCGAAAGGACCGGCGTGCTGACCGTCGTGACCTTGTACCAGTCGGCGGGAGTGAATCCGTGTTTCGCGGCCGGCGCTTGCGCCGCGGAAACGGCGCAGATGCCGCAGGTCAATGAGAGAAGCGACGCTGTTCGCGCCGCGAAGGCCTTCGCGTCCATCGGGGTGACTCCGGTGAGAAGACTGGGTGGCGGAGACCACCAAGTTGACGGCCGATGCGAGGGCGGTCCAGGGGAAACGAGACGGACCCGTGCGCAAACGACAGCGCCCGGAGGAACGGCCTCCGGGCGCTGGTCCAGCCACGTCGTCGCGGAGGAGGCGGCGCGCCCACCAGCGCGCCTGCGCTCGACTCACGCGAACGACGCCCCTCTCTATCTGTTAGACAGCCGCCGAGCCTTGAATGGTTTTCGCGCGGCGCGCGCCTCGACTCGCTTGAGGTTCGAATCGAACTTGGCCTGATTCGCCGGCGTGAGCGCGTTGCGAACGTCGTTGCGCTCCGCCTGCGCGAGTGTTTGGCGCTCCGTCTGGAGATTCGCGCGGATCGAGCGCAGGGCAGCCGTGTCGCCACGCTGGCGGGCCGCTTTGGCGGTTTGCGCCTGCGTTCGCAACTGCGTGCGAAGCGTCTGGCGCTGCGAGGCGTACTTCGCCCGCACTGCCTGGAGGTTGGTCTTTTCAGCGTCGCTGAGCGTCACGCCGCGGAGCAGTGCCTTTTCGAACTGCTTTCCGCGCTGCGGACGCGCGGCCCCGCGAGCACGCACGCGTGAGCCTGGTGCGGGCACCGGAGTCGGTTGCTGCGCGGGAACGACCGCCACCGCGCTCAGGAGAAGTGAACCAGCGACGATCAAGGAACGAACGGACTGCACGGTGGGCCTCCACCGGAAACGGGTACGGGAAGGGCGCGGGGACGCGCCCTTCCACCGGTAGACGCCCCCGAAATTGCGGTGTTAACCCCCTGACCCGACGAACGCGACGGCGCTCATTTCGACCAGAATGCCCCGCAGGTTCGCGCCGAGCGCGGTCCGGGTCGGATACGGCTGTGGCATCAAGGCCTTATACGCTTCGTTGAACCGGCCCCAGTCGTCGATGTCCGCGAGATACACGATGACGGAGACGACATCGCTCAACTCGGCCCCCGCTGCGCGCAGCGCTCGCTCCACGTTCGCCACGACCTGCTTCGTCTGCCCTTCGACGTCGTCGCCGACGAGCTTGCCCGTGACCGGATCGCGCGGGACCTGTCCCGACACGAAAACGAAGCCGCCGGCGCGGGCCGCCGGCGAATACGCACCAGCCGGCGTCGGGACGTCGTCACCCAACCGGACGGGCTGCCACTGCCGCTCGCGCTGTATCATTCATCGTTCTCCGTTGATTGTCCCAGGCAACGACCTTCCGATGCATCCTCTTTCCGAACTCGAGACGCCGGTCCCGGTTGTCGACCTCGACCGGCTCGGCCGAAATCTCGACCGCGCGGCCGCATACGCAACCCAGCACCGTTTGGCGCTGCGGCCGCACATCAAGACGCACAAGGCGCCGCGCATCGCGCGGGAGCAACTGTCGCGCGGAGCCGTCGGCCTGACGTGCGCGACGCCTTTCGAGGCGGAGGTAATGAGCGAGGTCTGTCGCGATCTGCTCGTGGCGTTTCCGCCGGTCGGGTCGGCGCGCGCCAGCCGCGTTGCCGCTCTGCCCGACGGTGTGAATGTCACCGTCGCGCTGGATTCGATGGAATCGGTGGAGATGATCGCCGACGCCGCGCGCGAGGCTGATCGCCGCGTAGGAGTCTACGTCGAGCTGGATCTCGGGATGCATCGCGTCGGCGTGCCTGTCGTCGACGACGCGATCGCGATCGCGCGGGCGGTTCGTTCCAGGCCACCGCTCGAGTTCACGGGGATCGCGTTCTACCCCGGCCACATTCGCGAGGCAGTCGGCTCGCCGCAGTCGACGAAGTTGGAAGTGCTCTCGAAATCAGTGGGCGAGGTCGTCGATGCTTTCGATCGCGCCGGGCTCCATCCGACCGTCGTGAGCGGCGGTTCCACGCCGACTCTGTGGAACACGCACGAGATTCGGGGCGTCACCGAATTCCGCCCGGGCACCTACGTCTACAACGACCGAACGACCGCGGAGATCGGCGCGTGCGGTTGGGACGATTGCGCGTTCACGGTGCTGGCGACCGTCGTGAGCACGGCCGTGCCCAACCAGGCCGTGATCGACGCTGGGAGCAAAGCGCTCGGCCGAGAGCCGATGCGCGGAACGGACGCGGCGGGGGGGGGCGGATTCGGCGCGCTACTGGATCGACCCGAGGTCGTCGTCGCGTCGATGTCGGAGGAGCACGGCATCCTCGATCTGTCGAAGACCGCGTGGCGTCCGGCGGTGGGAGAGCGCGTGCGCGTCGTGCCGAATCACGTGTGCGTCGTCGTGCACCTGAACGACGTCGTCGTCGGCGCGCGGGGCGACGTCGTCGAGACGACCTGGCCGGTGGCGGCGCGAGGCCGCGGCTACTCGATCGCGGTCTGACGCGCCGATCGCGTCAGCATTTCACCGGCTGCGCCTTCGTTTCGACGTGCACGTCCACCGACATGCCGGGGCGCAGCGGGCGATCCGCGCCTAGCCCTTCGATGATGCGCAGCTTGACCGGAATTCGCTGAACGACCTTCGTGAAATTTCCGGTGGCGTTGTCCGGTGGAAGCAACGCGAACTTGGACCCGGTCGCGGCGCTGACGCTCGCGATGCATCCCTTTGCCACCGCGCCGCCGTACGCATCGACCTGAATCTCGGCCGGCAGGCCGATCTTGATGTCGGCTAGCTGCGTCTCCTTGAGATTCGCCACCACGAAGATTCCCGTGTCGGAGACGAGCGTGAGGAGCGGCTGACCGGCTTCGACGAGCTGCCCCGGTTCGACCTGCTTTCGCGACACGGTCCCTGATTCGGGCGCGTGCACGCCGGTGTACGAGAGCTGAAGCACCGCGTTGTCGCGCGCCGCTTGGGCCGCCTTGAGCCGCGCATCGGCGAGACGAACGCCCGCTTCGGCGCCTTGGATCGTGCTCCCGGCGGCGGCGGTCTGCTCTTGCAGCGCGACGACGTTGGCCGTTGCGGCCGACGCCGCGGCGCGCGCGCCGTCGAGCTGCATCTTCGATATGACCTGCTTCGCGGCGAGATCCTCCATGCGCGCGAGGTCTTGCTTCGCTTTCGTCTCGTTGGCGCGTGCAGCCTGGATCTGCGCATCGAGCGACGCGCGCTGGCCGGTCGCCTGGCTCACCGCGGCCTGCGCCTGCCCGCCGGTGTTCCTGCCGCCGGCGGTTGCCCGCGCGGCCGCGAGATCGGCCTCGGCCTGCGACAGCTTCACGCGATACTCCTCAGGATCGATCTGGACGAGGAGCGAGTCCGCCTTTACGTGCTCGTTGTCGCTCGCGTGCACGAACTCGACGTAGCCGCTGACCTTGGCGAGGACCGGTACGAGGTGCCCGTCGATGGAGGCGTCGTCCGTGGACTCGTGGGCGCGGCCGTAGCTCCACTGCCGGTATCCCCAGATGAGCCCTAGGACGACGAGGACCGCGACCACCGTCAGGAGGATCCACCGGCGGCTGCCACCCGCCTCCTCGACGTCAGGAGCGGGCGTCAAGTTCCCGTTCGTTTGCTGCTGCGCGGTGTCCTGCTTCACTGCTGTTGCCATGATCGGTTCCGAGAGTGTGTTCAGCGAATCTGCGAGACGACGCCCTGGGCGTGGGCGAGCGAGACACGCGCGTTCTGGTATGCGGTCAGCGCGTCGATCAACCCCGTGCGCGCCTGGTTCAACGTGAACGACGCCGTCACGACGTCGGCGTTTCCAGCCACGCCGGCGCGAAACCGCTCGCGCGCCTGCGCGACTTCCTGCTCGGCGAGACGCTGGTTCTCGCGCGACGCGTCGATCTGTTGCTGCGCGGAACCCAGGTCGAGCAACGCCCCGCGCACGTCGACCTCGACTTGCTTGCGAAGGTCACGCCGGTGGAAGTCGATTTCGCGAATTACCGCCGACTGCTCCGCTTGCTGTCCCTCCCGCCGATGGCCCTCGAAGACCGGCCATGTGAGCTGGACGCCAGCCGAGTAGGTGTTGAGCAAGTGGTTCAACGTGATTCCGTTCGCGCCGTCCTTGCCGAACACCCCGACCGTCGGAAGATGTCCGGCGTAAATCGCCTGGTATTGTTGCACCGCGGCGACATACTGGAGGTCGAGGGCGCGCACGTCCGGCCGCATTTTCATTGCCACCTCCGTCTCGGACGTCTCGTTCTCGACGACCTCGGACTCCGGAACCTCGAGCGAGTCGGTGAGCTGGAGCGGCGTATCGAGGTCGATGTTGAGCGCTCGTCGTAGCTCGAGGAGCGACCGGTCTCGATCGTTCCGCGCGACGATGAGCTGCGCGCGCGACGACGCGAGCTGCGACTGCGCGCGCGTGACGTCGAGCGCGACGCCGACGCCGGCTGAGAGCTGGTCGCGGGCGATCGACACAAGCTCCGACGCCAGGGCGGAGTCCGCGGCGCGCGCGCCGACTACAGCCACGCTCCGCAATGCGCGGACGTACGCCACGGCGGCCATCGACGCGGCTTGCTCTTGGGCCGCCGCCACGTCGCCGCCCGCGGCGACGACGTTCGATTGCGCCGCGGTCACCCTCGCGTGTGTCTCGGGGTCGTACAATGTTTGGGTCAATCCACCCCGGAAGTCGAACAGATTGATCGGGCCGATGATCGATCCGTTCGGATCGAAAAGGGGCGCCTGCCCCGGCTGCGTCGGGAATTTGATTCCGAAGCTCGCGCTGTTGATCGTGACCGACGTCCAGTTGGGGAACGCGCTGATCTGCGGCAGCAGGGCGGCTCGCTCCTGGGTGACGCGTGCCTTGGCCTCCTCGACTCGCAGGCGCGCCGACATCACCGTCGCGACCTGCGACGCGGCGAGCCGCGCCGCCTCGCCGAGGGAAAGCTTCCGGGGAGGCGGAGGAGGGGCCGGGGTCTGCGCTTCGGAGACGCGAACGCCAAAGGCTACGAGCGCGGCGATCAACGACAAGACCGCGCCGATACGGATCGCTTTCGGGATGGGGAGATTCACGTTCATGAAATCGGCAGAATCACGTTGATGCGGACACGGATTCGCCCGGCAGCGAGCGGATCGCGTGGAGATAAAAGTCCATCAGCTCGTCGAGCACTTCGTCGTCCGACTTCGTCGCCACGGACGAGAAGCAGTCGCGGTGAGTGCACCAAAGGCCATGGATGACGAATGGCGCCGCAAGCATGCGCGCGGCGGAGAGCGGCTCCACGCGGCGGAATTCCCCGGACTCGATGCCGCGTTCGATGATCGAGGCGATCAACCGAAGGCGCCGAGACACAACTTCCTCGGCGTAGAAGCGCGCGAGGTCGGGAAAGTTCTGGATCTCGGCGTGGATCAGCCGGAAGAGCGGAGCGAACTTCGCGGACCTGATGAAAATCCAGTACGCGCGGAGCGAGCGCGTGAGCACCTCGGTGGCCGAGCCGGCCATGGCGCTGATCTCCTGCTCGCTCGACTCGATGTTGCTGACCACGGTGTTTCGCACGACCTCGCGAAACAGCTCTTCCTTGTTTGGGAAATACAGGTAGATCGTGCCCTTTGAGAGGCCGGCACGCTTGGCGATGTCGTCGAGGCGCGAGACGGCGAGCCCGCGCTCACCGAAGACCTCGAGCGCCGCTTCGAGGATCTGCCGCGGGCGCTCCCCGGGAAGGCGGCGCCAACGAGGTTCCTGCGGGTGAATCGATCGAGATGCTTCCACGGCGCGATTGGCCTGCCAGCCTAAGCTCTTGTAGCTGAGCCGATTATGGTGTCGAATATCTTACTGACCCGTCAGTAATATACTTGAACCGACACCGGTTTCAAGCGCTGGCGCGAAAAGCCTACTCGGCCTCTTTCGCGGGATTCAGCCAGTCGTAGGCGGCCGACACATCCGGGCGGGTGAGCGCGTGCCCGGTGGGCTGCCAGTTCAGGGTCACGTCGGCGCCGAGCACCCGGAGCATTTCGGCCAGCCGTTCGGGATGGAGCCGCGAGACGATCGTGTCCGTCTCCCCCGCACCGATGAACACCCGATGCCCTTCGAGCGATGCCGGGGACTGCGGCACGAACGGCACCATTGGCCGGAAGAGCACGGCGCTGTTCAGCGTCGCCGGCGACGAGAGGAGGACGCTGCCCGCGATGTTGGCGCCGTTCGAGAACCCGACGGCGACGACTTGGTTCGGGTCGAACTTGTACTGCCCCGCCGCGCCCTCGACGAACGCGACCAGATCCTTCGTCCGCGCGTGGAGGTCATCGATGTCGAACACGCCCTCCGCCAGCCGCTTGAAGAACCGCGCGGCGCCGTTCTCGTTGACGGTGCCGCGCGGGCTGAGCAAACCGGCGTCGGGGGCGAGCATCTGCCCGAGCGGGATGAGGTCGTTCTCGTCGCCGCCCGTACCGTGCAGCAGCAACAACGTGCGCGGATCGTCGCCGCTCGGCGGCAAGTAGCGGTGCACGTACCCGAAGGACTGAGCGCTAGTATTCATCAACTGGGAAATGTACCCAAGACGATCATGGCCGACGACTCCAATTCAGTCCGCGTGGACAAGTGGCTGTGGGCGGCGCGCTTCTTCAAGACCCGCTCGTTGGCGACCGAAGCCGTCGCCGGCGGCAAGGTCGAGGTGAACGGCGAGCGCGCCAAGCCGGCGAAATCGGTCAAGCCGGGCGACGAGATCCGTCTTCGCCTTCCGCCCTATGAGCATATTCTCATCGTTCGCGCCCTCGCCGAGCGGCGCGGTCCCGCTTCGGTCGCGCAGGGGCTGTACGAGGAGACGGAGGCCAGCGCCGCCGAGCGCCGGCGCCTTACGGAGCAGCTGCGGATGGCGCCGGCCGCGTTCGTGTTCGAGGAGCGCGGGCGGCCCACCAAGAAGGACCGCCGAGACCTCACGAGGTTCGTCGAGCGCAAGCGTCGCTGACGCGACGGTTAGCCGCCGGTTAGCTGGCGAAGTGCGGCGCGGCTCACCGCGTGGCCGCCCTCGAAGCGAACGACCGAGGCGGTGATGCCGGCTCGGCCCATACGCGCGACGTCTTCGTCGAGCGCGGCCTCGGACACATAGTGGTCGCGCGATCCGAGCACGAACGTGAGCGGAACGCCTCGAAGTGCTTGCGGCCCTCGTGAGAGTTCCGCATCGGGAGGCACGAGTCCGCCCCACAAAATGAGACGCGTCGCCGGAACCCGGCCGTGCGCGACCCACCTCGCCGCGGTCGCCGCGCCCTGCGAAAAGCCGATGACGTTCACGCGGTTGCCGTCGGCGAGACCTCCGCCGGTCACCTCGTCGAACACGCCGTCGAGGTACTCGACGTAATCGGCTACCTCCGACGCCCGGTCCTCGCGCGTCATCCACGTCGCGCCGACCGGGCGATCGCGCGCGGGCGCGACGTCCGGATTGACGACGTAGTACCGGTTCAACGCCTCCGGCGCGACGACCCGCGAATCGTCGGCGGCGAGGTCGGAGAAAAAGCGAATGAAGTCTCCGGCGAGCTGGCCGTAGCCGTGCAGCACGAACCACCACGATGTCGGGGCGACGTCGGCACGCCCGCCGAGAGTGAAGTAGCGCGCGGTCCGCTGGACGCGGATGTGGTGGGCGTGGGGCTCGGGACGGTCCGTCACGCATCCAACCTAAAGGAATCGGCGGCCCCGGGAACGGGACCGCCGATCGTTGGCGTGGAGAATCGTGCCGCGGAGGCGGCGAACCGGATTACTTGCCCGGCACGCCCGACCCGGCCGCGGCCAGCAACTGCGCCTGCGTCGTGCTGTGCTCGAGCAAATCGATCGCCTTGAGCAACTGATGATCTTCGGCCAGGTTGCGCGCCTTGGCCGCGGCGTCGCCGAACGTCAGCCGCGTCACGCGGTTCTCGAGGTCGCGCGTCAGGAACGTCCGCTCCGCGATCTGAAACTTCGGGTCGAGCTTCACGCCCGCCGTATTCATGCGCGTGATCAACTCCGTGCTCCACGTCGCCGGGGTCTTGAAATCGTGCTGCACGGTGCCCTTGAGTTGGAGCGCGTAGTTCTGCAACACGGTGTTGATCGCCTGGCGCTGCGGCGCGGCGGCGCGAATGAAATCGCGCTCTTCGGTGGTCAGCGTATCGTCGGTGACGATCACGTCAGGGTGGATGCCGCCGCCGCCATACACGACGCGCCCGCCATCCGACTTGAACGCCGGCTTCGTGGTCGAATCGCTGAGAGAATCAGGACGCACTTCGACGAGCGCGCCGCTCAACGTGAGCTGACGATCCCGATGGATGGACCGCCCGCTGGGCGTGTACCATTTGCCCGTCGTGATCTTGAGATGGTAGCCGCCGCTCAACTGATAGACGGACTGCACGAGTCCCTTGCCGAACGAAGTCTCGCCGACGACAAGCGCGCGGTCGTGATCCTGAAGCGCGCCGGCGACGATCTCCGTGGCGGATGCCGACCCTTCGTCGACCAACACGACGAGCGGAAGAGTCAGCGCGAGATGGTGCCCGCCCGACTTCAGAACCTCCGACGGCTGATTGCGCGACCTGACGCTCGCGATCTCCTGGCCGTCGCGGAGGAAGAGGCTGGACGTCTTGAGCGCCTGATCGACGATGCCGCCGCCGTTGCCGCGCATGTCGAGCACGATGCCCTTGGCACCCTGTTCGACGAGCTGCGTGATCGCGGTGGCGACCTCCTCGGCGGCGTTTTCGTTGAACGTCTGGAGGGGGATGTAGCCGATGTGATCGCCAAAGATCCCGCTGTACGCGACGGCAGGAACGCGGATGACGCGGCGCGTGAACTTGAGCTTGATAGGCTCCGTCACGGCCGGACGCGTATACGTCACGGCCACCTGCGAACCGGGCTCGCCGCGAAGTAGATCCGAGACCTTGGTGATCGGCAGACTGGTGGTCTTCGTCGTGTCCACGGCGACGACGCGGTCGCCTTCCTGGACGCCGGCGTCTTCCGCCGGAGTATTCGGGAAGACGCGGTCGACGACGATCACCCCGGGTGCCTGCTCACCGAGCAGCATTCCCGTACCGCCGTATCGCCCGCCGGTCGACCGCTCGAACGTTTCCGATTCTTTCGGAGAAAGGAGCTCGCTGTATGGATCGTTGAGCTCCTTCACCAGACCGCGAGCAGCCTTCTCGTAGCTGGCGCCCGCCGGGATCGAGTCCACGTACTGATTGCGAACCAGTGACATGACCTGGTCGAACAACTGGGCGTTGGCCCGCGTCGGCGACTCCTGCAACAGAAAACCGCCGGCGACGATCGGGATGACGAGCAGCGTGGCCGCGGCCGCGGTGCGAAAACGTGGCATTTAAAAAATCGGGTGGAAGAACTTCGAGAGGAGAGAACTAAGAGTTCGGCGTGTTGCTATTCCCGCGCGCCGAAGCGACGTGGTCGGAGCACTGGCGGTGGCGATTCTTGGCCGGCGCAGCCGCCTTTGGAGCGTGACCCGCCGCGTAGAGCACTCGACCTCGGTCCGCCCGCGCGTCATGATGCTGATCGAGCAGCGAGTCGAGACGACTCGGAGCTTTTGCATCGATCGACGAGCTGGGCACCGGGAGTACGCCTGCGTACCTGTTTGTCGGCGTAACGTTCCCTCCCCCGCCCGCGGTCTTACGCATCGGGTCGGTGGAGAAGTGCACGCTGCCGATGAGCAGCGCCAAGGGCATCACTGACGCAACGGAGAGTCGCCGTCTGAGCCGCTCGATCGACCACATCATCAACCACGCTCCGCGAGAGAGTCCTGCCCCATTGAGAGTAAGATTCGTCGACGAGATTGTCAACGAATTCAACCGCGGTTTGACGACCATTGGACACCACGTAAGCGATTGTCGCCGCTTCCCTTACGAATCGCGAACAACTCGAATCCGACTGGCGTGGCGGACTGGGCTAGCGAGCGATCGCGCTAAGCGCCCAAATGCCGTTCAGCATGTCGGAGGCGAAGATGCGCCCGCCGAGGAGTTGGACGCCCCAGACGTAGACCGGTCGATTCTGGTCGAGCAATCCGACGCCGAGCTCCCGGCCCATGAGCCTGAGGTCGCAACGCGTCAGCAGCGGATTCGCGTTCGTGGTCTGTTGGCTGGCCGGACAGGTCCCGAGGTCGCCCCGAATGTCGATCGCCCGAACGCCACCGTTGTAGTAGGCAGCGTAGAGAATCCCCTTGGCCTCGTCGACAGAAAAGTTGTGGGTGCCCGCGCCGTCGACGTGGTAATACGCCACCTCCAGCGGCTGGGACGGGTCGCTCACGTCGACGACGTGAATGTCGCCCTTCGACGACGACCCGATCGTTCCAGGCCCCTCCTGGCCGACGAACACGAAGCGCTTTCCCCCGTTGGCGTCGTGGTACCACCACGCGTTGTGGACCTCTCCGCCGAGCGTCTTCACGCCGCCGAGGACGACCGGATGGCTCGGCGACGCCCCAGTTCCGCACCCGCCGATGTCCCAGACCTCGAGCCCGTCGTCCCAGAGCGCCACGAAGAGCAGCCCGTCGCGGACGAACGTGTCGTGCACGAAGGGATTGCCGGTGACCTTGGTGAAGATCTCCTGCGGCGCGCTCGGGTTGCTCAGGTCGACGATGACGAGTCGCGCCGGTGTCGAGTTGATCGGATCGATCGACAGGAAGCCGTACAACACGCCGTTCACGCGGCCGATCTCCGCCGTGTGCACGCCGGGGTCGGTGTCGGCGTTCGAGAAGCGCGAGAGCTGCTTGGGGTGCTTCGGGTCGGCGAGGTCGAAGATCACGATCGACCCGCCCGTGCGCTCGGTCGCGACGACCAGGAGCGAACCGTCGTCCGAGACCGCGACATCGCCGAGCGTGGTCGCGTTGGTCACGGTGATCGTGTCGATCAGTAGCGGAGCGTTGCCGGTCACGTCCCACACGTTGATCCGGTTGCCAGGGTTGAGGCCGCGGAAGCTCCACGTCGTCGTATAGGCGACGTTGCCACGCGCGGCGACCTCCGCCGAATAACGGAGCGAGTCGACCCCGGCGCCGAGGACGCGAATCGAAACGGGGTTCGCGACGGGCAACGAGAGCGCGGCCGGCCGAGCGCCGACGTCGATTCCCGGGCAGGACGCCGGCGCGTGAGGGACCGTTGGCGACTCGGTGTCGCCGCCACAGGCCGCGAGCCCCGCGACGATCGTCGCGGCGAGAACAGCGGCGCGCATCATAGGTGACAACGCATGTTCATGTGCATGGACGACGGCATCGACGACTTCGCGCTCGGCATTCCGGGCATTCCGGGCATGTCCGGCATCTGATCCGCCTTCGGCGGCGCGGGCAGAGTCGAAACCGCGTCGGGCAATGCGGCGCCGTAGCGCCCCATCCTCTCGTGCATCATGCCGGTCGTGAGACGCAGCCCTGCCGAGAACATCCAGAGGCGATCGGTGCCGTAGCGAAGCTTGGGATCGAACAGGCCGGGCGGATTTCCGGGCGCGACGCCGATTCGCGCCACCTCGATGAACGGCCGCGCTCGAAGGAATCGCGCCTTGATCGCGGGACTCGCGACGGCGACCGTGAGAGTCGTCCACGTCGACGTGCCGAGATTCGAGAGATCTGACGGAGGCCGGGGCGTGCGAAACGGATCCGAGGTTGGTTCCTCCTCAGGGCGATCGGTGCGCTCGAGTCGAGCGGCGAGGATGGCGTCGGCGCGGCACACGGCCGCTTCACCGAGCACGGAGTAGAGCGCGTTGATCGTCGTGCCCCCGTCGGTGTCGTTCGTGTGCGCCCACTCGACGAGCGCGTATTGGCGCGAGCCGTTGACGTGATCGAAATCGTATCGCGCCACGAGGCTGTACTTCTGTTGGTCGAGCCCGTGGCCGGCGCGGATCTCCGGCGACGTGACATGCGCGACGCTTCCGCTCAACTCGGTGTGCGGCGCCGGGAGCAGCGTCACGCGAGAGGACCAGGAGTCGCCGAAGCGCCCCCAGTTCGGTGCCGCGCCCGGACCTGTCGGCTCGTCGCCGTTGAACACCCCGACCTCGCCGATGATCGGACCGTATCGCACGGCGGCGACGGCGACGACCCGTTCGAGTATTTGCCCGAGATGGTGGTTCACCGGGTATTTCTCGAACGGCCGCGTCATCGGGTCGTCGCTGCCGAAGGGAGCGAACCCGCGTCCAAAGTAGAACGACGCGTCGAAAGGCGGGCGTTCGGGCGTCCCGTTTCGCGGAAACTCAACGCCGGCGAGCAGCTCGTGGATGTACGCGTGAGGATGGCGCCGGTCGACGAAGCCTTCACCGTAGGCGCCGGTGACCAACTCGCCGCGCTGCATCGTGAGCCCTTCCAGGTTCAGCGTCGCGATGCCGCGCAACGAACCGTGCTTGGCGTGCACCATCGCGATCGGCTGCGCGAGATACCCTTCCGTGAGATCCGTTCGCGTGGCCGTCGGGGCGGCACGCGTAGCGACGGGAACCAGTTGGGCGCCCGCCTCGATGTCCTGCGCGGAGGAGTCGCGCACCGCGAACAGCGTCGCTAGCGTGACGAGATGGAGAATCCGCATTCGGCGAAAGGTAGTGTTGGCGCCGATGAACTGCGGGCGACCGTCGCCCTCGCCGTTCCCGTCGTGCTGGTGCAACTCGGCTTCATGCTGATGGGCGTCGTCGACACGCTCATGGTCGGCCGGGTCTCGGCGCGCGTGCTCGCCGCGGTCGCGCTGGGAAATCTTTACTACTTCAACGTGACGATTCTGGCGACGGGCAGCCTCATGGCGCTCGACCCGATCGTCGCGCAGGCGGTGGGCGCCGGGGAGACGGAGTCGGTCGCGCGGGCGATGCAGCGCGGCCTGATCATCGCGATGGGGTTCTGCCTGTTCTGCGTGCTCTGTATCGCTCCGGCGCCGACGGTGTTGACCGCGCTTCGGCAGCCGGGCGAGATCATCGGCGACGCGTCGATCTACCTGCGGATCTCGCTCGCCGGACTGGTCCCGTATCTCGTGTTCGTCGTGCTGCGACAGAGCCTGCAAGCCATGCATCGCGTCGCGCCGATTGTGTGGACGGTGACCTTGGCGAATCTGTCGAACGCCGCATTCAACTGGATTTTCGTGTACGGGCACCTTGGCAGTCCGGCGATGGGCGCGGCCGGAAGCGCGATCGCCACGGCGATCAGCCGGTGGCTGATGCTGTTGCTGTTGCTCGCCGGGGCATGGCGAGAACTGCGGCCGTTGATGCTTCCGGTCCGCGACGGAGTCGGGTCGTGGCCGGCGTTGTCGCAGATGCTTCGCATCGGTCTGCCCATCGGCGCACAGCAGGGCCTCGAGGCGGCGGCGTTCGGCGCGATCGGTCTGCTCATGGGCGTGCTCGGCACGATCGAGATGGCGGCGCATCAGGTCGCGATCACGCTGGCCGCGTTCACGTTCATGGTACCGCTCGGCGTCGGCTCGGCGACGGCGGTGCGCGTCGGGCGCGCGATCGGCGCTGCCGACATGCCGCGCGCGCGCGCGGCGATCCGCGCGGCGTATCTGTGCGGCGTTGGATTCATGGCGATCACCGCGATCGCGTTCATCTGGGTGCCGCACGTGTTGGCCGCGGCGTTCACGCCCGACGTTCGCGTCATCGCGCTCGCGTCGACGCTGATCCCGATCGCCGGCGCGTTCCAGTTGTTCGACGGCGGCCAGGCGGTCGGCGCGGGCGTGCTGCGCGGCGCCGGCGACACGAAGGCGCCGCTCGTCACGATGCTCGCCAGCTACTGGCTTGTCGGCGTGCCTGTCAGCGCGTATCTCGGATTCCGCACGTCGCTGGGCGCCGCGGGGCTATGGTGGGGTTTCGTCGTCTCGCTCGCCGGCGTGGCGATCTTTCTCTTCTTACGAATTCGCGTCGTCTTCGCGCAGAGCGTCGGGCGCGTTCGCGAGGAGTAGCGCGTCGATCGCCTCGTTCGCGCGCGCGAACCTCTCGTGGCGATCGCCCATGATCACGGCCACGGGCGCCCCCGACTGGTTCACCGCGGCGCGAAACAGTTGCTGCATCTCCTCGCGCATGTGCCCGCGGTCGCGCACGCCGTCGGCCACCCAGGGCACGTCGATCTCGCAAAGGAGATAGAGGTCGGGCGCGCGCTCGCGCGCCGCTTCGGCGATCCACGCCGGACATTTGCCGAAGTAGTGCTCGCAGTACACGACGGTGCTGAGCAGGTCCGTGTCCTGCACGACGAGCGGCTTTCCCCGCGCGACGGCCGCGTCCTCGAGCGCCATCTGCCCGCGCGCGATGGGGCCGTGATCCGCGAACTCGACCACTCCGTGACGCGCCTCGGCGTACTCACGCACGAACTCCGGCACGAGCTCGGCGCGATACTGCCGCGCCAATTGCTCGGCGAGCGTCGATTTCCCCGTGGATTCCGATCCGGTGACGACGATTCGGAACGAGGCGGCGCGCGGCGGCGTCAATCGCCGTTCAAATCCGCGGCCATCCGCGTTCATGCCGTTGCAGTTCCAGGAATTGCCAACGAATCGGCGCTACTCGCGAGCGATTTCTTCCACGCGATGTGGCCCAGCACGGCGAGCACGAGGTAGATGGCGTAGTTGCCCGCGGTGAGGTAGAGCCCCTTGTAGATGAACATGCCGACGTAGACGATGTCGATGATGATCCAGAGCGTCCAGTTCTCGAGGTACTTGCGGGTCATCATGTACTGCGCGACGAGACTCACGGTCGCCGTCGCCGCGTCGACGTACGGAAGCGAAACGCTGGGCAGGTGAGACGTGGCATAGCCGTCGACCGCCCAAAACGCGACCGCGATCCCGGATAGCGCGAGCCACGCGCTCCGGGGCGTGCGCGACACGCGCAGCTCAGTGCGTCCCTTTCCACCATAGAGCCACTCGTACCAGCCGTAGATCGAGAGAACGAAGTACACGACCTGAAGACCCATGTCCGAATACAGGCCCGTTCGATAGAAGAGCAGCGTGTACAGCGCGACGTTGATCAGCGCCGTGGGCCAGCTCCAGATGTGCTCCTTGACGCTGAGGAGCACGCTCACGACGCCGAAGATGACCGCGACCAGCTCGAGACAACTCGAGCCGTGCGCCGTCAGCCAGGCACAGAATGCGCCCATCGTCAGCCCTCCGGAGCCTTACGGCTTGGCGCCCGCGTGCTCGAGGAGCGCTTTCACCGCCGCATCGAGCTGCGAATCGCGGCCCGAATAGCTCTCTCCGACGGGCCGCTGCACGAGCACGTCGACCGCGCGCGGGTGCATCTCCATGTCCTTTCCGGCAGCGTCGGTGATCCGCTCGAACGGCACACGCACCGACGACGATCCGTCGAGCAGCCCGAAGTCCGACGTGAAGATGATCCACCCCGCGGTCGGCTCGCCGACGACCGGCCCGAGCTTGAGCGAGCGATAGCCTTCCGTGAAGTCTTCCGCGTCGGACAACGAGTGCATGTTGGTGACGAGTACGGTCGGCCGCTCGAGCGATCGTTGTCCCACCACCGAGCGTCCGCCGCCGGTACCGAAGTCGCGCGGTGTGAATTGCAGGTATCCTCGGCGAGCGAAGACGTCGATCGCGTACGGATTCACGAAGCCGCCGTTGTTGTTCCGGATGTCGACGACGACGCCCTCTTTCCCTCTGTTTTCGGTATCCAGGTCGACGTAGAGCTGCTGGAGCGAACCGGCGCCCATGTCCTGCATGTGCACGTAGCCGAGCTTTCCGCCGCTCGCCTTCGCGACGTACGCGCGCCGGCTCTCGACCCAATCGCGATACACGAGCCCTCGCTCGGTCGCGAGGTTGATCGGCCGCATCGCGATCGTTCGCGCGCCGCTGCCGTCTTCGCCGCGGCTCACCGAGACCTCGACGCGTCGATTGGTCTTGTACATCAGCAGCGAGTCGAGATTCACCGTGCCGTCGACGCGCACGCCGTCGACCGACTGGATGTAGTCTCCCGGCTTCACGTCGGCGAGCGCCGCGGGGCTCAGGTTGAGCACTTCGACCACACGCAGCCTGCCCCGCTGCTCGTATTCGCTTCGATCGAAGCGCACGCCGAGCCGTCCGACGTTGGGCTGAGGCGACGAGCTGGGACCGTTCACCCCGGAGTGCGACGCATTCAGCTCGCCGACCATGAGCCGCATGATGCGGCGCAGATCCTCGGTGCTCTGCGCGCCGGCGGCATACGGCTCGTAACGCCGCTCGACGGCGGGCCAATCCACGCCGTTCATGTGCGGCTCGAAGAAGTTGCCGGCGAGAATGCTCCACGCTTCGTGGAACACGGCGAGCTTCTCGCGCGCGAAGTCGACGTCGAGATCCGCCGAGACGGCGATAGACCGCACGGCGCGCGAGTCGACGTTGATCGCGCTGAGCCGGCCGTTCTCCAGGTAGTAGACCTCTTTTCCGTCGGGACTGAACTGCGCCCCCTGCTTGAATCCCGGAGTGGAGGTGAGCTGACGCGCCACCGCGGGACCGTTCGCGAGCTCGTCGAGCGAGAAGGTGTACAGGTTCGCCTGCCCAGCGGCCGCGGCGTTCAGCAGCGCCGTCTTGCCGTCGGGGCTGACGACGACACTCCGCACGTCGACGCCGACAGGCAAGAAACTGATCCGGCGGCGAATGTCGTCGAACACGATTTGCGTCGCTTTCTTTCCCGCGCCACGGGCCGAATCAGCGCGCAGCGTCGCGCTGTCGCGCTGCGGCGCCGCGGGCTGCGGAGCCGGCTGGACGGGCGTGCCGGGGCGCGACGGAGCGAAGAGATCGCGGAACTGATCTTCGCGGAACTGCGGCGTCCTCGGCACCAGGTCGACGCGGGCCAATACCGCTTGCTCGGTGCGCTGCGACGAATCGAACAGCAGGTACGTGCCGTCCGGGCTCCACGCGATCGTGTTGCCGAACGCGTTCGAGAGGAACGCGATGGGCTTTCCGCCGCCGCCATTCACCGAAGCGATGTTCGGATTCTGGAATTGCCCGTCGCCGACGTTGAGGTACGCGATCCATTGGCCGTCGGGCGACCAAGCGATCTGCCGCTCGGTGAGGAAAGGCGGCCTATCGAGCTGGCCCGCGGCGATAAGACGGTCCTGTTTCGTCGCCACGTCGATCACGCGAAGTTCCTTGCCGCCGCGGTCGAACGCGATCGACTTGCCGTCGGGCGACCAGGTCGGCGAGACGTCGTCCAGCGGGCCGCTGGTGAGCTTGGTCTCGGCGCGCGCAGCGAAGTCGTAGACGAACAGGTGCGCGGGTCCGTCGCGGCTCGACACATAAGCCAGACGGCGGCTGTCCGGCGCCCACGCGAGCTGCGACTCGAGCTCCGGCGTCGTCGTGATGCGCGCGGCCTCACCGCCGTCGCGCGCCGACGCCGCGAAAACGTCGCCGTGCGCGACGAACGCCACCTTCTTCCCGTCCGGCGACAGCGCCAGCGACTGAAAGCCCTGCGTCAGCGTCTGATGTTCGACTACCGGCGACGTCGCGGCGCCGCGAAGCGCGATCGGCACGCGCGCCGCCTTGCCCGTCGCCACGTCGAGCGACCAGACACCGAAGTCGCGCTCGAACACGATCGTCTTTCCGTCGTATGCGATCGTCGGCCAGATCACGCGCCCGTCGGTGAACGACGTCACGGACTTCGCGGCGCCACCGCTCGCCGTAGCGGTCCAGATGTTCTCGGTTCCGCTCTTGTCCGACACGTAGTACAGCGCCTTCGCGTCGCCGCTCCACATCGGCCACGCGTCGCGCGCGTCGTCCTTCGTCACCGCCTCGTAGCGCGGCGACTCGCCGCTGAGATGCACCAGCCAGATCTGACTTTCGTCGATGTGGCTGTGGCCTTTCCGCCACCAGTCGCTGGACGTCCGCCCCGTTCCCGTGAACGCGATCGTGTTCGGATCGGCCGGCGACGGCGCGGACCAGTACTCCTGTGTGAACCGATCGGCGCTCACGGCCATCGGCGTGCCACCCGCGGCGCTCACGCGAAAGATGTCGTTCATCCCGTTCACGTCCTGGCTGCCGGACGAGAAGTAGAGCCATTTGCCATCGCGCGACCACGCGTCGAGTTGATCAGAGACGTCGTCGAAGGTGACTCGATCGAGGCGCCCCGTGGCGAGCGTGAGCACGTAGATGTCGCCGTTGCCCGTGCGCGTCGACATGAACGCGAGCTTGGTCCCATCCGGCGAGTAGAGCGGCCGCGAATCGTACGCGGGATGCGACACGAGCAGGCGCGCCTCGCCGCCGGTCGCCGGCACCGTCCAAATGTCGCCGCCGGAGACGAACGCGATCTCTCGCCGATCAGGCGACAGCGAAGGCTCCGACATCGCCGCCTGCGACGCGACCGGCGCGGGGCGCTCCGCGGGGACGTGCGGCAGCGCCGCGATGAGAAGTCCAGCGCCAAAAAGGAGATTGACGGGTGAGGACACAAAGGCGGCCATCGTGCGCGCTCAGCAGAAGGTGGAGTGCCTCCAACTTAGCGCTCGCGACGGCGGCTCGCGGCAGGGCGAGGCTAAGTTTCTGTTCGCAATGTTGCAACGCGTCGACCCGCGCCGACCCGACGAAACGACCATCGCCCGCGCGGCGGAGATTCTTCGCGGCGGAGGCCTCGTCGCATTCCCCACCGAGACGGTCTACGGTCTCGGCGCGAACGCCCTCGACCCCGCGGCCGTCGACCGCATCTACGCGGCCAAGGGACGGCCGTTGTTCAACCCGCTCATCGTGCACGTCGCGGATGCGGACCACGTGCGCGACGTCGCCGCCGAATGGCCCGACAACGCGGAGCGCTTGGCTCGGGCCTTCTGGCCGGGGCCGTTGACGCTCGTCGTTCCCAAGCGGCCCGAAGTTCCTTCGAGCGTGACAGCGGGTCTCGACACGGTTGCCGTTCGCGTTCCGTCACATCCGGTCGCGCGCGCGCTCTTGATGGCCGCTCGCATTCCGGTCGCCGCGCCGAGCGCCAACCGATCGAGCGAAGTTTCGCCGACCACGGGAGCACACGTCGAGAAATCACTCGGCGACGCGGTCGATCTCATTCTCGACGCCGGGCCGACGCTCGTCGGTATCGAGTCCACAGTGGTGGATCTGACTTTCGACCCGCCGGCCGTTCTCCGCCCCGGAATCATCACCCGCGAGGACCTGGCGCGTGTCATCGGCGCGATCGGTCAGGGACGGATCATTGCGGAATTCAAGCCTCGGCAACACGCAGAGGCGTCGGCGGAAGGAGACGATGCGCCTCGTCGTTCTCCCGGGATGCTGCACCGACACTATGCGCCGCGCGCCTCGCTCGTGCTGGTCGATCGCGAGAGGGTGATCCGGTTGATCGACGAAGAGGCGCGCGCGGGAAGGATCGTCGGCGCAATTCTCATCACCCCGGGAACGTCTTCAAGCACGGCTCGTCGGAGCGTCGAGCTCGGCGACGACCCATCGCGCTATGCGGCCGGTCTCTACGCCGCGTTGCATGATCTCGACGACGACGGCGTCGACGTCATCGTCGTCGAGCGTCCGCCGGACCGACCTGAGTGGCAGGCGGTGCTCGATCGTCTCGCGCGCGGCGCGCACCGCTGACGCGATCGCGTCGCGACTAGAACACGCTCTGAAACGCGATCAGTACGAACGTCGCGGCGGGCGGCGAGATGACGTTGGGAAACGTCTGATGCACGAAGTTGATCGCCAGCTTCGCGACGCTTCCATCGAGCTGATAGCTCGCGCCCCACGTGAGCTGCCGCTCCAACGCATCGGTCAGTCCGGTCTCGTGCTCGAGATCGCGGTCCCACGAGTCGAAGCGCGCGACGAGCTGTAGTTCGTTGTTCGGCCGAAACGCGCCGAGCGAATACCATCCGAATCGATGGAGCGGCCCGTCGCGGGCCGACATCGTTTCGGCGCGAAGGGTGAACCGAACGTCGCGATACTGCAATTCGGAACCGGCGCGCTCGCGACGCTGCACGAACGGGCCGCTCTCGTACGCGCCCGATCCGCCGAACTCGATTTCGGGGACGAGCCGGAGGTGATATGCCAGCCGGCCCACAACCGCCTTCTGCGGATTCCCGTCGACGATGCCGATGTCGTCGCCGGTTCCGTTGAAGACGCCGCCATGGTACTCGATGCCGACCGGCGTGAATCCATTGGCCGAGGCACCCACGTCGCGAACGTCGCCGAGACCCGTGCCGCGAGACCGTTCGACGATGAACATCGCCCGTTCGATAGTCTCGACCGCCGAGGTGGGAATCGTCCCCTCGAGCGAGAGCGGAATGATCTGCTGGCCGACGTCCGCGCTGAAGCTCTTGCTCTGCACCCAAGTGATGGCCGCGTCCTGGAGCATGCGCGAGCGCTGGTCCGAGTTCACGGCGGTCAATGCCTGGCGGTCGATCGTATCGTTTCCGGTGAGGACGAGAGCGAGCGCCTTTGCCGCATCGAAGCCGATCCGCCAGCGCACGTGTGGCGACATTTGGCCGTTGAACTTCAGATCGGCTTTACGCAGTCGAAACCCGTCCGTGGTCGTGGGATCGCCGGAGCGGTAGTACGTCTGGATGAAGCCGTGGATCTCTGTCGGCGCGAAGACGTGCACGACGACCGAATCCTGCGCGCGCGACGAGCGCGAGCCCGCAAGGAGGAGGGCCGTGACGAACACTGCCGCATGCGCCCAGCCGGCGCGTGCGCTGACGTTGAGCATCAAGTGACTGTCGAGGAAAAGGGGCCGTGGTGGGAGTCGGCCCCGGCGCGACGCGAGCGGTCGATCGCGCAGTATGTTAATGCGTTCGAGCACGTTTCGGGCGGTGCGACGGACCCGCCCCGCCTGTTCAGTTGGACCGAATTCCCCTCCCCGCAAATCCCCGTTTATGCGCCGATTGATCCTCGCCATTGCCGTGTCTTCGACGCTCGCCGTGTCGTGCAAGCAACACGGCCCGGAGTCATTGCGCGCCGGCGACTCGTCGTTCACGCAACTCGGTTCACGCTTGCCGACGGGTGTCCGCCTCGACCCCGCGGCGACCCTGGCGCCGATCGGTCCGATGGCGCTCACGATGCGGCTCACGCCGGAGCGAAATCGAATCGCCGTTTCACTCGGCGGCTATGCGAAGCAGGGCGTGCAGATCATCGACGTCGCGACGGGACAGGTGGTTCAGGAGTTGGAGCAGGCGTCGGCGTTCGTCGGCCTGGTGTTCTCGCCCGACGGCCGCACGCTGTACTCGTCCGGGGGCAACGGCGACGTGATCTACCGCTACGACTGGCGCGATGGCCGCGCGGGACAGAAGCGACAGCATCCGCCTCGGAGTTCGACGCCCGCGCGAAGCGAACCCGTACCCCGCGGGAATCGGCACGTCGCCCGACGGCCGGTACTTGTTCGTCGCCGAGAATCTCACCGACTCGTTGGCTGTCGTTGACGTCCAGGCGGGAACGGTCGTTCAGCGATTGGCGACCGAGCGATATCCGTACGACGTCGTCGTCGATTCGCGTGGAACGGTCTACGTATCGGCGTGGGGCGGCAACACGGTGTCGACTTTCACACCCGCGCCCGGCGGACAGTTGCGTGACGCGGGGCGAATTCCCGTGGCGCGGCACCCCTCCGCGCTGTTGTTGAGCGGCGACGGCAGTCGCCTTTTCGTCGCTTCGGGGAGTACGGACCAGGTGGCGGTTCTCGACACCAAGGCGCGCCGTGTGGTTGCGCGTCTCCTCGATCCACCGCCGGCCGGCCCGGGCGAGGGTTCGACGCCGAACGCGCTCGCCCTATCCGGCGACGGCACACGCCTCTTCGTCGCCGAAGCCGACGCGAACTCGATCGCGGTGTTCAACCTGTCGCCGGCCGCGTCGGGCGTGGCCGCGGCATCCGGCGACGACAAGCTCGCCGGACGAATCCCGGCCGGATGGTATCCGTCGTCGCTGCTCGTCGTCGGCGACCAACTCGAGGTCGCGAGCGGTAAAGGCAAGGGGTCGGTTCCCAATCCGCGCGGACCGAATCCGCAGATCGGCCGGACCGATGAGTATTCGCTCAACACGATCGCCGGCGCCGTGATGCGCGTGCCGTTGTCGGAGACGAGCGGCGACGCGCTAGCGCGATTCACGGCGCGCGTTGCGTCGGCCAACGGATGGACGCCGGGCGCCACGCGCTCGAGCTATCCGCCGTTCGAACACGTGATCTACATCGTCAAGGAAAACCGCACCTACGATCAAGTGTTGGGCGACGACTCGCAGGGCGATGGAGACACCAGCCTCCTGTTCTTCCCGCGCGCCATATCCGTGAACCATCACTCGCTCGCCGACAGGTTCGGGCTGTTCGACCGCTTCTTCGTGAACGCCGAAGTGAGCCCCGACGGCCACAACTGGTCGATGGCCGCCTACGCGACCGACTACCTCGAGAAAACGGTTCCGTCCAACTATTCCGGGCGCGGCCGCTCGTACGACTACGAGGGTGTGAACCGCGGTCGCATTCCGGACGACGACGTCGCCGAGCCGGCGAGCGGCTACCTGTGGAACCTCGCGGAAAAGAAGGGCATCACGTATCGCAACTACGGCGAGTTCGTGGTTCCGTCGCGCAACGCGTCGCCCGACGATCTGCCTGCCGGCTATCGCGGCAACAAGCCGTTCCTGCGCGCGCACACGAATCCGCTGTACCCCGGGTTCGACCTCGCGATCAAGGACCAGCGTCGCGCCGACGTCTGGATCGAAGAGCTAAAGCAGTTCTCGGCGAGCGGATCGATGCCGACGCTCGAGACGGTGCGCCTGCCGAACGACCACACGTCCGGGGCGATGGCGGGACGCCCGTCGCCGCGCGCGGCGTACGCCGACAACGATCTCGCGTTGGGGCGGATGATCGAGGCGCTGTCCAAGTCTCCGTTCTGGAAAAACACGGTCGTGTTCGTGCTCGAAGACGACGCGCAGAACGGCCCCGATCACGTCGACGTGCACCGGTCGCCGCTACTCGTCGTCTCGGCATACAACCGGAGCGGGACGATCCATCGATTCGCCAACACGACGGACGTGCTGCGCACTATCGAAGAGATCGTCGGGCTCGGGTCGATGTCGCAGTTCGATTACTTCGGTCGCCCGTTGCGCGACATCTGGTCGAGCTCGCCGGATCTGCGTCCGTACACGGCGCTCACGCCCGCCCAGTCCCTCGACGAGATGAATCAATCGGGCACGCGTGAGGCGCGCGAATCAGCGAAGCTCGACCTCGACATCGAGGACGCCGCCGACGAGGCGCTCTTCAATCGTATTCTGTGGCGGACCCTCAAGGGCCCGGACGTGCCTTACCCCGGCACGCATCGCGTCTCGGCCCGCGAGCTCAAGCTCGGCGGCGCGCGCTAGTCAGATCGATTTCGGAGTCGCGACGTTCCGCGCGACGATGCATCACGTCTTATGGCGGAAGATGATTCGCCCGCGCGTCAGATCGTATGGCGACACTTCGATCGTGACGCGATCACCCTGCAACACCCGAATGCGAAACCGGCGCATGTTGCCGCCAAGCGTGGCCAGCACGCTGTGACCGTTGGTCAGCTCCACGCGAAACGTCGCATTCGGGAGAACCTCCGTGACCTGCCCTTCGAGTTGTATCGGTTCTTCCTTCGCCATGAAACCTCGAGTTTCGGGCCCTCGGACGGCCTGAATAATAGAAGGGTCCGAGTACCCGGGTAAGACGAGCCCGTCACGGCTTTTTCTTCGTCCTGTCGACGTTGTTTCCGATCACCGCGCCGACGATTCCGCCGACGGCCGCGCCGATCAACCCGCCTTTGACCTTGCTGCGGCTCGCGGTCGCACCAATGACTGCACCGGCCGCGGCGCCGATCGCCGCGTCACGCTGTGTGTGCTTGACGGTGCCGCCGGACGACGTACCCGCGCTACTTCCGCTTCGGACTTCTCCGCCCGCGCTCGACGAGTGAGTGACGCTCGTGCGCGTGTGTGTCGACCGGTAGGCGTTGGCCGACGGGGCCATCCGCTGGCTCTCGAGCGTCGAAATGCTGTCCAGCGAATCGCGCTGATGCGCGGCGAGCGCCAAGTCCCGGTTGAGCGACGAGTCTGCCGCCGCGTTCTGGCTGCCCTTGCAGCCGAGCCCCGCGATCAGCAGCACGAGCGCCGACATGATCAACATCGGAGTCATGCGTTTCATTCGATCCCCCTGTCGTTTTTTACGCTTGCGTCTGCCTAGAGGGCAGAGGATGTGCCAGCTGAGCGATCCGAGCACGTCAGCGGGGTGATGCGGGTCACGGATCGCGCTTCTCGGCGCGCCGATTAGGTTATGTCGCTGACCGGGGTGCCTGCCCACGAAGGGCGCAGGCTGAGAGAGTCCCGTAGAACCTGATCCGGTTCGTACCGGCGTAGGGAGTCACACATGATCTTCCATGCTCGTGCGACGCGTCGACGTCGCTTCCGAGCGGCCGTCGCGCCGCTCGCCGTTTTACTCATCCCGAGCCTGCTCGCCGCGCAGCGGAGCTCGCCGCCGGCTGACACCGCTCGGCGCGATTCGAGCCGCGTGCAGCGCCTCGAGCGCGTCATGATCTCGGCGCTCCGTGGGTCGGGCGCGGCGATCATCTCGCAGAAGACGCTCACGTCCGAGGACCTCGCGCCACGCTACTTCGGGCAGGATGTGCCCCTCCTGCTGCAAGGCGCCGCGCCGTCGCTCACGTCGTACGCCGAGACGGGGAACTACTGGGGATACAGCTACATCAGGCTGAGAGGGATCGACCAGTCGCGGATCAACCTCACGCTCGACGGCATTCCCCTGAACGATCCCGAGGATCAGGTCCTGTACTTCGCGGACTTTCCCGATCTGGCGAACAGCCTCGCGTCGGTCCAGGTGCAGCGCGGCGTCGGCACGAGCAGCAACGGCACCGCGGCGTACGCCGGCTCCATCAACATGGAGTCGCTTCCCATCTTCGCCGGCCAGCGTTCGGGGGAGTTTCAGATCGAGGGCGGATCGTTCGGATCGCGCCGCGCCAGCGCGGAGTATCGCAGCGGACTCACCTCGGATCGTTTGGCGATCTACGCGCGCGTCTCGGATCTCAAGACGGACGGATACCGGTATCACTCCGGCGTCGAGGGAAAATCGGCGTTCTTCAGCGCCGGCTACTTCGGCGACCGCGACATCGTGAAGCTCACGGCGACGACCGGCACCATGAAGGACACGATGGCGTATCTCGCGGTTCCGGTCACGGACCTCGACACGAATCGGCGGATCAATCCGCTCACGCCCCAGGAGCGCGACGGATTCGGGGAGCGCATCGCCGCGCTGTCGTACACGCGTCTATTCAGTCCTTCGTCTTCGCTCTCGACGACCGCGTACCGCATCTCGGCCAGCGGCGACTACGACGTGCAGCTCGCGCCGCTCACCCAGTTCAACCTCGATTTCGTCTGGTACGGCGTGACGAGCGATTGGAGTCTGCGGCGTAGCGGCTTGAGCTTCGACATCGGGGTCAACGCGAACGACTACTCGCGCGACCATTTCGCGTTTCAACACCCGGATCTCGAGCATCCGCTGTACTTCAACACCGGGCACAAAGGCGACGTGAGCGGGTTCACCAAACTCGCGTACACGGCCGGGCGCACCACCTTGTTCGGCGACCTGCAGGCACGCCACGCCGAATGGCGGTACTTGCCCGACGCGAACGCGGACATCACCCCCGAATCGATCGCGTGGACGTTCGTGAATCCGAAGGTGGGCGTCACGCACATGATGAGTCGATCCACGTCGGTGTACGTCTCCTATGGCGCGAACACGCGTGAGCCGGCGCGCGGCGACATGCTCGCCGGTTTCGACAACCTCGACACGTCCAACGTGGCGTTCGTCGGCGACCTGCATCGCGTGAAACCGGAGACCGTGCACGACCTCGAGCTCGGCACGACGTACCGCACGCGGACGATCGAGGCGCAGGCCAATCTGTACTCGATGGACTTCCGCAACGAGATCGCGCCGATCGGGCAGCTCAGCTACATCGGCAATCCGCTTCGCGAGAACGTCGCGCGGAGCTACCGACGCGGCGTCGAAGGCGACATCACGTATCGCGGGATCGCGCGTTGGATGCTGACGGCGAACATCGCGGCGAGCACGAACCGGATCCGCGACTACACGGACTCGACCGGAGACGCGCCGCAGACGTACCACGACGTGCAGCCGCTGCTCACGCCGCGGTTCATGACCTACGAGCGCGCGGCGTTCGCGCCTGGGACGAGGATGTGGCTGGCGCTCGAGACGCGCTACACGGCTCGCTCGTTCCTTCAGAACACGGACGATCCGCGCTACGTGCTCCCGGCCTCGCTCAACGTCGACGCGAGCGCGTCTTGGCACGTCAAGGGCTACGAGCTCGTCGGAAGGATCAACAATCTTCTCGACGCCAAGAAGTACGGGAGCGGCTACGCGGGCGACGGCGTTCCGGATTACTACGTCCTCCCGCCGCGCAACTTCTTCGTCACGCTCAAGCTCGACTTCTAGTCGGGTGAGATCCGCTGTGGCTCCACGCGCCGACCGACCCGCGTCTCGGCCGACGGGCATCTACGACTCGGGAACTACAATTTCGCGGAGGGGCCGGATTTCGCGGAAAAGAACACCCTTCGGTGGTTTTAAAAAAGCTGAAAAGATTCCTGTCTTGTCTCAATTTGAGAACCGGTGCCTTGATCGCTGCGACGGCTCCGCGTAAATCCGGTTCCTCCGCGAAATCGTCGTTCCTATTAGTCGTGGATGCCCAGCCGTAGACGCCGACGAGGCGGAATCTCACGAAACGCGCAACACGACCTTCCCGAAAGTCGCGTTGCCCGCGAGCCGCTCGTGGGCCTTCGCGACGTCGGCGAGGTCGAAGATGCTGTCGATCGTCGGATTCAACGCGCCCGAGGCGAGGAGCGGGACGACGTCGCGCGCGAAAGCGGAGGTGACCTCGCGCTTCTCCTCGACGGACCGCGAGCGTAGCATCGTGCCCTGAAGCTTGAGTCGCTTGCCGAGGACCATGCCGACCGGGATCGACGCCGTGCGACCGGCGACTGTGCCGATGATCATGATGCGCCCTCTAAGCGACGCGGCGCGGATGTTCGCGCCGACATAGTCGCCGCCCACGAGGTCGAGGACGACGGGCATGCCTTTTCCGTCCGTCCACTGCTCGACCTGCGCGACGATCGCCTCCGGGTCGCCTGTCACGACCACGCCGTTCTCGAGCCCGAGCTCGCGCGCGCGCTCGATCTTGTCGGCCGTTCGCGCGGTACCGAAGGGGATCGCCTGCCAGGCGCGCGCGACCTGCGTCGCCGCGAGTCCGACGCCGCTCCCGACGGCGTGAATCAACACCCGTTCGCCGCCGGCGACCTGCGCTTGCGTCACCAGGGCGTCGTGAGCCGTGATGAACGCTTCGGGAATCGCACCCGCGTCGGTCCACGAGAATCGTTCCGGCACGCGCGCCGCGCAGCCGCCGTCGACGGCGAGGAATTCGGCGTGTCCCCCGCCCGCGGTGATTCCGAAAACTCGCGCGCCGACCGCCCACTCGGAGCCGACGCCATCGCCGAGCGCAGTGACTTCCCCCGCGAACTCGAGGCCTGGAATGTCCGCCGGCGCGCCCGGCGGAGCCGGATACCGGCCTTCACGCTGCAAGAGATCCGCGCGGTTGAGCGCCGACGCCCGAACTCGCACGAGCAGCTGGCCGCGTTCCGGCTTTGGCGTCGGACGCTCCTGCACCTCGAGCACCTCGGGCCCCCCCGGTCGCGTGATGACGACCGCGCGCATCGTCCTCGGCGCCGCGGAAGCACTCACGGAACGATCACCGGCGGCGGACCGGGTATCGCCGGCACGTTGAGCTCCTTCAAGAGCGCGTTGAACGACGCGAGGTCGGTGGCCTCTACGGAACGGAGCCGCGTGAGATGGGCGTCGATCTTGGGGCGCAGATCCTGGAGGATCGCGCCTTCCTGCTTGGTTGGTCCGGCGTCGGCGCTCTGCACCATGCCGGCGAGCGACAACAGCATGTTGTAATAACGAATCGGGTAGTGAAGGGTGATCTCGTCGGCGTGGGAATGAATCTCCACCAACGAATCACGAATCGCTTCGAGCGTCGTGTGGATCGGCTTTGCCGCGTCGCCGACCCGCTTCTCGTACGATTGGCCCTTCGCCGCCGCGACGCGGTCGTCGAGGGCATGCTCGAGATCGAGAATGCGCTTGGCGGCGTCGGAGACCTCGTTCGTCTTCGCCTGAACCGCGAGCGCCAGCGCCAGCTGCGCGTCGTACTCGGCTTGCGTCGTCGTCAGACGCGGATCGCCGCGCACGACGAACTCGCTGGTCAGCGTTCGACCTTTGCCGACGAGTCGTACCGAGTAGCGCCCCGGCGCCACGACAGGGCCGAGCGTCGCCCCTTCGTCGTTGATGACGTCCTTCGCCTCGCGCGTCGCCGGGTACCGCAGATCCCAGACGAACCTGTTCAAGCCGGCGCGCGCCGTCGCGATGGAATCGCTTGGAGCGAATGCGAGCGTGTCGGGCAGCTCGCGCGAGCCGCGCGACTTGAGCGACATCGTATCGCCGGGCTGCTTGCCTGGACTCGTGCCCTGCGCGCGCGCCGAGTCGGAGAACATGCGCGCGAACGCGGCGGACTTGACGGAGTCGGGAGGCGATGCGCTCGAGAAATGGCGAATCACCTTGCCGGTGGCGTCGACGAACTCGAGACGAAGGCTGTCGCGCGAGTCGAGCGCGGCGGCGAGCCAGTAGTCGACGACGACGCCCGAGGGCGGATTCTCGCCGGCCGACGTCGTGAGGACGTGCCCGCCGGAAAAGCGGATCGCCGTATCCGGCGTGAAGAGATGGATCGCCGCGCGACGCACGCTATCGGCCAACGTGCGCAACGGCGACACGTCGTCGAGCACCCACATTGCTCGGCCGTGTGTCGCCGCGATGAGATCGCTTCCCTGCACCTTGAGGTCGCGCACCGATGCGCGCGGAAGGTTGAGCTGCAGAGGCTCCCAGTGGGCGCCGTCGTCGGTCGAGTAGTAGACGCCGGTCTCGGTACCGGCATACAGGAGCCCGCGCCGCACCGGATCCTCGCGAATGCTTCGCGCGTATGCGCCGTCGGGAATTCCGGCGGCGATCGCGGTCCACGTGCGGCCGAAGTCGGAAGTCTTATATAGGTATGGCTTGAAGTCGTCGAGCTGGTAGCGGTTGGCGGCGACGTACGCCGTCGCCGGATCGAAGTGCGACGACTCGATGATCGAGACGCGCGTGAACTTCGCCATCGCCGCCGGCGTGACGTTCGCCCACGTCGCGCCGCGGTCGCGCGACACGTGGATCAATCCGTCGTCCGATCCGGCCCACAGGATGTCGCCCGAGCGGGGCGACTCCGCCAGCGCGAAGACCGACGCGTACCACTCGGTGCCGGTCATGTCGTACGTGATCGGCCCGCCGACCGGACCGAGTGTCATCGGATCGTGGCGCGTGAGGTCGGGGCTGACCGGGTCCCAGCTATTTCCGTCGTCGGTGGAGCGGAAGATCCGGTTGGCCGAGGAGTACAGCACGCGCGGGTCGTGCGTCGAATAGAGAATCGGATAGGTCCACTGGAAACGATTCGGCACGTCGCGCGCGGGCCAGCCGTCGTAGTTGTTCAACCAGACGGAAATGTCCTTCGTCTGCTTGGTCTTCACGTCGTAGCGCGTCATCGTGCCGGTGTAGGTCCCGGCGATGACGATGTTCGGATTCCCCGGCTTCGGCGCGATGTAACCCGATTCGCCGCCCCCGACCGACCACCAATCGGATTCGTCAATCGCGCCGTCGTCCGACCTGCTCACGATCGAGACCGTCGTGTTGTCCTGCTGCGCGCCGTAGATGCGGTACGGCCACTGGTCGTCGGTCGCGACGTGATAGAACTGCGCCGTCGGTTGATTCATGATCGACGACCAGTTCGAGCCGCCGTCGAAGCTGATCGTCGCGCCGCCGTCGTTGCCGCTGATCATGCGGCGGGGATCTGCCGGGTCGATCCACAACGCGTGCGTATCGCCGTGCGGCAATCGCAGCCGCGCGAACGTATGCCCGCCGTCCGTCGACTTCCACGTCGACAGGTTCATCACATACACTGTATTGGTGTCGCGCGGGTCGGCGGTGATCTCGCCGTAGTACCACGGCCGTACCATCCACTTCTGGTCGCCGTTCGTCCGCTGCCAGGTCACGCCATCGTCGTCCGAGCGGAAAATCCCGCCCGTTGAATCTTCAGGCGGACACTCGATCGTCGCGTACACACGTTGCGGGTTGGCGCGCGACACCGACACGCCGATTCGTCCGAGCGGATTCTTCGGAATGCCCGGCGCGCCGCTGATGTCGCGCCACGTGTCGCCGCCGTCGGTGGTCTTCCAGAGGCTGCCGTTGCCCGCGGTGAATCCCCAGGGCGAACGCTGCATGTGCCAGAGCGACGCGAAGAGGATTCTCGGATTCGACGGATCCATCTCGACGTCGGCGGCGCCGGTGGAATCGTTCGTGAACAGAACGCGCTGCCACGTCTTGCCGCCGTCGCTCGACCGATAGACACCGCGCGTCGCGTTCTTTCCGCTCGCGTGCCCCAGCGCCGCGACGAAGACGCGGTCGGGGTCGCGCGGATCCACGACGATGCGCGCGATGTGGCGGGCGTCGTCGAGCCCGATGTGCGTCCACGACTTTCCGGCGTCGGTCGAGCGGTACATGCCGTCGCCGTACGTCCAGTCCTCGCGAAGATCGGCCTCGCCGCCGCCGGCGTAGACGACGTTCGGGTCCGACGGCGCCACGGTGATCGCGCCGACCGAAGCGATCGACGCCCCGCCGTCCGTCACGTTCTTCCAGGTGACACCGCCGTCGGTCGTCTTCCATACGCCGCCGTCCACGGCGCCGAAGTAGAACACTTCGCGCTTCGTCGGGTCGCCGACTACCGCGACGGCGCGTCCCCCGCGGAACGGGCCGACGAGCCGCCACCGCAAACCGCGCAGCTCGCGCGCCGTCGCCGCGTATCGCGACGAGTCGAGCAGACCGAGCGACGCGTCGCGTGATGCGCGTTGCGCCGTGACGATCGCGCGCGGAGCCGCCGCCGACGCGGCGAGAAGCACGAGGGAGAGTCCTGCGACTTCGGCGGGAGCGTATCGACGGGCCATGATTGGACGGTTCAGTTGTGGATGGACAGATTCTATCGACGTCGTCCTCGCCGCGCCGGGGCGGATGGGGGGCGCGTTCGCGACGGGCGGCCACGCGACGACGGCCGGTTCGCTCTCGACGCCCGTGGGGCTGATCGCGCTCACGGCGATCTCGTCGGGGTTCACGCTCATCACGGAATCGACGGCGACCTGCATCGCCGCGCCAGGCTGGAGCTTCGTCGTCCACACGCCGCCCGAGCCGCGAACCTGAATGAGCCACCAACGCGGCGTGACGCCGTCGCCGGAGATCATCGTCACCGTCGGCACCGACGGCGCGGTCGCCAGCGACGGGGCGGGCGGCACGGCGGCGCCGAGCCAGGTGAACGCGGGCACGAGGGCGCGTTGCGCATACTCTCGGGCGAGGCTGTGCGCGATGCGCTCGTTGTCGGCCAGAAGCGCGCTCAAACGAAAGTGGACGTGGCCGGGCGGATCCGCCGAACCGGCGCGCGCGTCGCGAATCGTCGCGATCTGCGTCTGGATCTCATCCGTCGGCCAACTGTCGAATCCGCCAAAGACTTTCGATGTGTAGAGGCCCGGCCACACAAAGCGCCGCATCGGATTCTCGGTGCGCCACCACGAGTCGAGCGCTCGAAAGCGGTCCTGCACGCCGTCGACCTGCCAGTAGAGCTGCGGGGCGAGGTAGTCGACCCACCCCTGCGCGAGCCAGCGTCGCGAGTCCGCGTAGATCTCGCTGAACGAATCCAGCCCGGTGATCCCGCTCGGCGATCCGGGACGCCAGATGCCGAACGGGCTGATGCCGACGATCATCGTCGGCTTGATCGCCTTCACGCCGGTATAGAGCGCGTGCACGAAGTCGTCGATGTTGGCGCGCCGCCACGCGTCGCGGTCGGTGAACCCGTGTCCCGACCCGTATCGCTTCCACGAGCGGCCGTCGGCGAACGCGATCTCTTGGGTCACGCGGACGCGCTTCTTTTTCACTCGGCGCGTGTACGTCCGCGTCTCTCGGTACGGATAGAAGTAGTCGTCGAGATGGATGCCGTCGACGTCGTAGCGCCGCGCGACGTCGAGAATAGTTTCGAGCACGTACTTGCGCGCCGCCGGATTCCCGGGGTCGATCCACGTCTGCGTTCCGTATTTCACCACCCAATCCGGGTGTTCTCGCGTGACGTGGGTCGACGCCGGTCTACCGGGCACGCCGGGAAGCACGGCGCGGAAGGGGTTGAACCACGCGTGCAGCTGCAGCCCGCGCGCGTGCGCCGCCGCTACCGCGAACGCGAGCGGATCGTACGACGGCGACGGACCGAGACCTGATTGTCCGGAGAACAGCGGCGACCATGGCGCGTACTTCGTCGGATATAGCGCGTCGCCCGCGAGGCGGACGTGCAGGATCACCGCATTGAGTCCGATCGAGGCAGCGTCGTCGAGGAGCGCGACAAGCTCCGCGCGCTGAGCGTCGGGCGAGAGGCCGGGCTTCGACGGCCAATCGCGAAATCCACGGTCGTAGATCGGTGTGACCCACGCGGCGCGAAACTCGCGCGGGACTGCCGGCGGAGGCGCGAGCGGCGCGCTCGTTGCCGCGGTCGCGGGCGGCGCACCGGCCGGAGCGACCTGTGCTGCGACCAACGACGCGGACACAACCGCGTGAACGACGACGAGCAACCGAGTGTGCATCGCGTGCAACATAAGCAAGGATCGCCGCGGTCGCGGATCCCTGGCACGAACACTGCTCTATAAAGAGCCGGCGATACCGCGAGAGGGAGACCGCGCGAGCGGCTGAAGGTGGGGCGCGGATCGCCACGGTAGGGGAGAGCAGGATGCGCGGGGAGCCGGCTGTTTGGGCCGCTCCCCGCGCCGCTTTTTTACCCTACCGATTTCCGCCGCCCGTGGTCGATCCGAGCGGCGGCGTCGACGCGGGTTCGCGCCGCCACTTCGTCGCTTGCTCGTAGTCGTACACCAGTTTGATCAATCGTTCCTCGTCGAACGCGCGGCCGAAGAACGTCATGCCCGCGGGCAGAGCATCGTTGCGCGTGTAGCCCATCGGCACCGTGATCGCGGGATTCCCCGTCGTCGGCGAGAAGAGCTGGCTGTTGTCGCCGGCCGGCGTGTTGAGATCGCCGATCAACCGTGGCGGGTTGCTCCACGTCGGATAGATGAGCGCGTCGAGCTGCAGCCGGTCCATCGTGCGCGCTACGGCGTCGCGAAGACCATCGCGCACTCGCTGCCGGCCCTGACATCCGGGAACGGAATCAGGCGGCAGCTTGATCGAGTCCGCCGCGAGCAGCCTCGTCTCCACCGACGGGTGGTATCGCCGGCTCGTCACGATCGCGTGCAGGTCGTGCACGGGAGCGCGGTCCCCCTGTTGGGCGAGCCAGGCATTGAACTCGAATTTGAACGGGTTGCAGCCGCCGCGGTTCGAGCGGCGAATCGAGTCCAGCTCGACGATTGTCACGGTGTCGAGCACCGTCGCGCCCGCGGCGCGGAGATCGCGCACGGCTCGCTCGAACACCGCTCGCACCTCGGGGTCGACGGTCGGTCCCTCGAAGGCTTGTCTCAGGATGCCGATCCGCGCGCCACGCAGACCGCCTCGCACGAGCGCGGCCGAATAGTTGGGTATGGGCTTTCCCTTCACGGCCTCGGTCGCCGGATCGTCGGGATCGTAGCCGGCCACGACCTGAAAGACCGCGACCGCGTCGGCGACGCTCCTCGCCATCGGTCCGGCGATATCGGCGAACAGGCTGAGCGGGGCGATGCCCGCGCGGCTCGTGAGCCCCATCGTCGAGCGAATGCCGACGAGCGCCTGGTGCGAGCTGGGCCCCCGAATCGAGTTGCCGGTGTCGGTCCCCAAGCCGACCTCGCCGAGATCCGCGGCGACGGCGGCCGCCGTGCCGCCGGAGGATCCCGCCGTCACGCGGTCGAGCGCGTAGGGATTCTTGGTGTACCCCGGGAGCACGGAGTTCACCGTCTCGATCGGGCTGAAAGCGAATTCGGCCATGTTAGACTTTGCTAACACGATGGCGCCCGCCTCCTTGATGCGGCGCACCTCGAACGCGTCCTTCGACGGCGCGTAGCCCTTGAGAGCCAGATTCCCCGCCGCGGTCTGCAAGCCGATCGTCTGAAAATTGTCCTTCACGATCATCGGGACGCAGTGCAGCGGTCCGACGAACTGGCGGTTCGCCGCGAAACGCCGATCGAGCGAATCCGCCGTGGCCAGCGCGTCAGGGTTGACCACGGTGATGGCGTTGATCGCCGGTCCCTGCTTGTCGTACGCCGTGATTCGATCCAGGTAGGCCTGCACGAGCGCGTGGCAGGTCAGACCGCCGCTGCGCATCGCCGCGTGGACGTCGGCGATCGTCGTCTCGTCGACGCGGAACGCACGCTGCGCCCGCGCCGTGGCAGGAAACGCGCACGAAACGATCGCGAGTGCGCCCGCGACGAGTGGCCGAGCATTCATGGTGCACCGATTCCTTTGGATGTCGGATCGCCGGGATTGTACGCGGGGATTGGCCCGATGAGAACCCTCGCCGCGTCGATGATACGACTTGCGGCGCCTGGCGGGGCCCGATCATCCTCCAAGCGCCCACTCCCGGAGAATTCATGTTTCGTATCGTCGGACGCGCCGCCGCGCTCGCGGTGCTCGGATCGGTCGTGCACGCCCAACGGCCGCCCGCGCCGCCGCCGCGCATGGCGGCGAGCAGCTTTGCGACCGTCGAAGTGCACCTCAATTCACGGCCGATCGGCGGCGACTGGTACGCCGAGGACGCAAGCTTCTCGGGGCCGGCGCGCATCGCCATCTCATACGGCCAGCCCCACGCCCGCGGGCGGAAGATCCTCGGTGGACTGATCCCGAACGACACCGTGTGGCGTTTCGGCGCGAACGACGCCACCGCCCTCCACTCCGACCTCGACCTCACGATCGGTTCGTTGGCGGTACCGCGCGGCGATTACACGCTCTATCTCGTGCACTCCGGCACCAATTGGGACCTGATCGTGAACAGTCAGACGGCGATCTGGGGCACCGACCGTAATCCCTCGAAGGACGTCGGTCGCGTCCGCATGACTGCCAAGACGCTCACCGACTCCGAGGACGCGCTCAGCATCTACCTCATCCCAACATCGTCGGACCCAGGGCGCCAGGCCGAACCCAACGGCGTTCTGCGCATCAAGTGGGGAACGGTCGAGCTCACCGCTCCCTGGAAAGTCAAAGTCTGATGAATCTGACGTCCCTCGCCGTGCTGGTCGGCGTCGGATCGTTGGCCGCCGGCTTGCTCGGGTCCCTCACGGGATTGGGCGGGGGAATCATCGTCGTGCCGATGTTGACGCTGCTCTTTCACGTCGACATGCGCTACGCCATCGGCGCGTCGCTCATCGCGGTGATCGCGACGTCGTCGGGCGCGGCGACGGCATACGTGCGCGAGGGTTACACGAATGTTCGCGTCGCGATACTCCTCGAGATCGCGACGACCATCGGCGCGCTCACCGGGGCCATGCTCTCCGGGTACGCGTCGCCGGCCAAGCTGTCCATACTCTTCGGCGTCGTCCTCATCGCCACCGCGATCCGGTCGCTCCGCCCTCGCGCCGAGCACGCGATTCTGACGACCCCCGATCGCTGGTCGGCCTTTTTCCAACTCGACTCGACCTACCCGACGCCGAACGGCCCTCTGCACTACTCCGCCCGGCGAATCCCGCTCGGGTTCGCGCTGATGCTCGTCGGCGGCGTGCTGTCGGCATTGCTCGGCATCGGCGCCGGCATCATCAAAGTGCTGGCGATGGATCAGGTGATGTCGCTTCCGTTCAAGGTCTCGACGACGACGAGCAACTTCATGATCGGCGTGACCGCGGCCGTGAGCGCGGCGGTGTACCTGCACAGGGGTCAAATCGACCCGGCGATCTCCTTTCCGGTGATGCTCGGCGCCGGCGGCGGGGCGTTGCTCGGCGCGCGAATATTGACGGGCGCCGACGTACGGTGGCTCCGTCCGCTCTTCACGACGATCGTCTTCGTCGCCGCCGTCGAGATGTTGTACAAAGGCATCACGGGAACCATCTGATGGCGATTCGCGTTTCGGATCACGAGGTGCAGCAGTCGATCGGCGGGCTCCTCCGGCTCGGCGTGATCATCGCGGCCGTGGTCACCTGCTTGGGCGGCGTGCTGCTGCTCGCGCAGCACGGCGGCGATCCGGTCGCTCACCGAACGTTTCAGGGCGAGCCGGCGGCGCTCGAGTCGATCGTCGGCATCGTGCGGGGCGCGCGCTCTTTCAACGGCGACGCGATCGCGCAACTCGGGTTGCTGCTGCTGATCGCGACGCCGGTCGCGCGCGTGGCGTTCACGCTGGTTGCGTTCGCGCTGCAGGGGGACCGGAAGTACGTATTGATCACCTCGATCGTTCTGGCGTTGCTGGTGTACGCCCTGGTATTCGGGAAGGCATGAAGAAGCGTCATCACGCGATCGTCCGCATCACGCATTGGGTCAACGTCGTCGCGCTCACGATCATGGTCGGGAGCGGGCTGCGGATCTTCGACGCGTACCCCGCGTTCGCGCGCCGGGGCGAAACCTTCTGTTGCTATCCGTTCGAGCACAAGCAGATTCCGGGCAATCTGACGTTCGGCGGCTGGCTCGCCGGCGCGCGCAACTGGCACTTCGCGATGATGTGGGTACTCGTCGTGAACGGCCTCGTCTACCTCGGCTTCATCTATACGCACGGCGAGTGGCGCGACCTCGTGCCGCGCCGAGGAGTGGCGCGGGACGCCTGGGAGATGGTCCGGTTCTATCTCACTGTTCGAAAGGACCATCCACGCCAAGGCAAGCACAACGCTCTGCAACGGCTGGTCTACTTCTCGTTCCCCATTGTCGGCGCGCTCGCCGTCGTCACGGGGATCGCGATCTGGAAACCCGTACAGCTCGCGTTTCTCACCCACCTGCTTGGCGGATACGTCTGGGCGCGCTACTGGCATTTCCTGTCGATGCTGTTGCTCGTCGTGCTGGCGTTCGGACACATTTTCATGGTGTTCGCGGTCGATCCCTATTCGATGGTGGCGATGGTGACGGGCGGCTACAAAGAGGAGTGGTCCCCCGAGGAGCGAAACGCGCGCCCCTTCGTCCACCTGTTGCCGGCACACGAGCACAGCGTCGGCACCACCGGTGCTCCGCCGCCTCCGACGCCTCCCGCGGCATGAGCGATTCCGCCCCCCCCGCCCGACCGCCGCGCCGGCCGTCGCACATCGCCGAGCGATTTGCCATCGACAGGCGCCGCTTTCTCATGGCGAGCGGCGGCGCGCTCGGCGCCGCGGTGCTCGCCGCGTGCGACTCGATGGGCCCGAAGTCGGCGACGCGACTGCTCAAGTTCGCCGAGCGAAAGAACGAATCGCTCGAGCGCGCGCTGTTCCGACATACGTCGATGGACGTACCCTCCTCGAGCGCGAAGGCGGCGGGCTCGCACTTTCCATCGTACTTCATCTCGAAACAGGTCCCTGTGTGGGACGAAGCGACGCGCGGCGTGTGGCGGCTCCAGGTGGGCGGCATGGTCAAGCAGCCGCTGAGCCTCTCGCTCGCCGATCTCGCGGCGCTCCCGCGCACCGGCTATCGCCTCGACCACTTTTGCGTGGAAGGGTGGACCGCTGTCGCGACACGCACCGGAGTGGCCCTCGCCGATCTGGCGCGACTTGCCGGCGTGCAGCCCGGCGCGCAGTACGTCGATTTCGAGTCGTTCGACGACGACTACCACGAGAGTTGGGACATCGACAGCGCGATGCATCCCCAGACGATCGTGGTTTATGCGCAGGACGGGCACTACCTGAATGCCGCGTGGGGCGCGCCGGCCCGCATCTATTCGCCGGTGAAACTCGGCTACAAGAACACGAAATACCTGACGCGCATCATGTTTCTCCCCCGGCGAACCGGGGGATACTGGAGCGATCAGGGGTACGAGTGGTACGGCGGCGTCTAGACGACGCGCACGTGCCTGCTACTTGAGCTTGTAGACGTAGGTGATCTGCGGCGGCGAGATACCCGGTTCAACGAACGTGAGCTGACCGCTCGTCCACGTCGCCTGGTCCTGCGTGTTGTCCGGCGACGCCCGTGAGCACGACCGTCGACGTGCCGGAAGTCATCGCCCACGTTCCACCGGTGCTGTCGGTGTAGGTATCCGACACGCCCGGCAGCGTCTCGCGATAGTTGGTGACGATGGAATAGGTGCCGCCCGCCGAAAGCGTGATCGTTCCCGACATCACCTCGAGCTTGTAACCGCCGGTGTCCGAGGCGATCGCGAAAGGCAGCGCCGCAGAGTTGATCGTGGAGATCGCGTACGAACCGTTCGGCGTCTTTTTGCGTCGATCCGCCCGGCCCCGTCGGCGACGAGTCGCTGCCGCACGCCACGAGGAAGGCCGCCGCCGCCGCCGCGCATAGCGCGAGCAGCGGGCGCCCTCGATTCGACGACGCGTTTCTTGCATCATGAGCGAAGCGTCTCATTGGCATATGACTCATCGAGCCCTCCCCCTCCGTTTCCTCGTCGTGGTCGCGTCGATCGTCGCCTGCTCGACCTCTCCCGACTCCAAGGCGTCCACCAACCAGACCGTCGACATCTTCACCGTTGGCGACGCGTTCAGCCCCGTCTTCGCAACCGTCAACGCCGGCGACACCGTGCGATGGACCTTCACCGGCGGGTCGGACGGCCAGGGTCACAACGTTCGCTTCACTCCGGCCGGCGCCGGCGCTCCAGCGGACATCAACGTTCTCAAAACCGGCACCGCGACCCGTGTCTTCTCGACTCGCGGGACGTTCAACTACGTCTGCGACGTCCATCCGGGCATGAACGGCAGCGTCACTGTGCAGTGAACCGCGCCGCTCCGGCCGGAGAACAACCCTAGCGTGTAACGCCGAGGAAACTCGGCGTCCACGACGGGAAGACAAAACCCAGGTTCGCATTGCCCAGCCGATTTTGGACGATCTCGGAGAGAATGTCCCGGTAGTCCACCGTCACCTGCAGGTCCTGGCCGTCGGCCAGCTTTGTCGTCGCGAGGGTTGGCCAGTTCTTCGTCAACACACGGCCACCGGCGATGCCCTTGCCCATCGCGAACATCGTCGTGCCTCGGCCGTGGTCCGTTCCTTGGCTGCCGTTCTCGCGCACGTTGCGCCCGAATTCCGAGACGACGACGACCGTGACCGGGAATCCGGCTGCAATCACGTCGGCGTAGAAGGCGCCGAGCGAGTTCGAGAAGTCGGCCATCGTCTTGGCCATCGAGCCGGCGATTGGGTCCTGCGAGGAGTGGGTGTCCCAGCCGCCGATATCGATCTGCGCCGCCTCGATGCCGACATTTGCCTTGATCAGCACCGCCGCCGAGCGCAACGCTCTCGCGAATGAACTGCCGTTTGGATAGACCGCGCCGTTGGCCGGCACGTAGCCGTTGAAGTTCACCGACTTGAGCAGGCCGATCGTGTTCGTGGCGTTGAGGGCCGAGGGGCCGACCGGATCCGCAACGCCGGCATAGTCGCCCTGCAGGAACGCGACGCGCGCCGCCTGCGTCG
The DNA here is from genome assembly GCA_963757185.1 of uncultured Gemmatimonadaceae bacterium. Lineage (GTDB taxonomy): Bacteria > Gemmatimonadota > Gemmatimonadetes > Gemmatimonadales > Gemmatimonadaceae > JAQBQB01. Next base: position 253,373 of record CAVWQI010000003.1, on the reverse strand, counting down.
CGCTCGATCCGCCGATGGAATAGTTGGTCGGATCGGCGATCGGCAGCGTCAGCGGACCACCGACGAGCGTTTGCTGCAAACCGTTTGAAACTCCGATGGCGCGCAGCGGCGCCGTAGGATTGAGCGGCGGAATGCTGTAGAGATGGCGCCCCAGCCAACCCGTGATGACCGTCGGGTCGACCGGCTTGCCGACTTCCATGTACCGCTGCGCGTCGAAATGCGAGCGAGAGTTGTTGAGCTGCCCGGTCGCGTGCACGATCAAGAGGTCCTGACCCTGGAACGCGGGCATGAGACCGCCGGTTCCCGCCACGGTGCCGCCGGCCATCGACTGCGGGAACGCGAAAAAGCCATCGAGGTTCACGCCACGCGTGGCGGCGGTGGCGTCCGGGCGCGGAATGGCGATGGTGGGGCGCGCGGTGTAGTAGTTCGGATCGGCGAACGGCACGGCGATGCTCAGGCCGTCCGCGCCGCCGCGCTGGAAGATCGAGATGATGATGTCGCGGCTGGACGAGAAGTTCTTCGCCATGACGATCTTTGGCAGCCACGCCGGGAACAGCGCGGCCGCGGATACACCGGCGCTCGTCGCCAGGAACTGGCGGCGCGACAGCTCGTTGTATTCCTGGCAGCCGCAGTCGAGGTCGTGTTCGGTCATCGTGAGCTCCGGGTCAGTACCACTGGAAGGCGTTTGCGCTGAGCGCAAGCTCGATCGTCTCGCGCATTCGTGCGTCGTTGAACGTGCCGCCCTTGAGATAGTTCGTGAGCGCCGTCTTGGTCGTCGTGGGGATCTCGCCGCCGAAGAAGTTGTTGTTGATCATGTCGATCGCGGCGTCGGGCGAGCCGGCCAGATACGGAGTCGTGTCGAACTTGACGCTCGCCGCGTTGTTCTGAGCCGACAGCGACACACCGTATGTCCAGCGCGGCACGATGTTACCCGCCCAATACTCGATCTTGTCCGGGTACCCGTCCGGCGTTTCCCATGCGAAAAGCTCTTGACCGAGATTGTTCATCTGGTTGTTGAAGAAGCTCGTCGTGGTCACCGTCGGATTGGCCGAGCGAATCGACGAGACCAGAAAGTGGAACGGCCGCTTGTACTTCATCGGGGCGGTCGGCAGCCACACGTCGTTCAAGATCGCACGGACCACCGCCTTGATGTCGCCGCCGGTCGCCCGGAACACCGACGCAATCGCCGCGACCTGCGCGTCAGTCGGCGCCTCGCTGATGAACCACTTGAGCAGCTTCGACGAAATGAACGTCGCCGTGCTTGGGTGCGCGGCGAGGAAGTTCAAGATCTGCTCGCCTTCCTTGATGCCGGCCTGGCCGAGCGACGGCGAGCCGGCGGGGATCGTCACGCCGAGGACCGTCTTTTGGCCCCAGTCGTGGATCGCCGGGTTGAAGATGAAGTTGCCCTTCCCGGTCGTCGTCCACCCCGTGAGCACCCGAGACAACTCGGCGACGTCGGTCTGTGTGTATGGTCCGTTTACGCTGAGCGTGTGGAGCTCCATCACTTCGCGCGCGTAGTTCTGGTTCGGCGCGCGGCTGTTGCTCGTGTTCTGGTCCAGGTACGTGCACATCGACGCGCTGTGCGCGCTCGCCTGAAGGAGGTCAGCGAACTTCCCCAGCGCGTGGGCGCGAATCACGTCGCGCTGGTCGGCGACGAGCAGGTAGCCGACCTTGTCGATGGCTTGATTGAAATGGTCGGTCCAGAACTCGACCATGCGCTGATACAACTGGCGCTGCGAAAACGCGGCCCGGTAGATCGTCGACTCGATCAGCTGGTTCTGTACCGTTCCTGAATCGGCGCTGAAGAGAACGTCCGACGTCTGGCTCATCAGCGGATAACGAGTCGCGACGGCGGCTTCGAGCGCGCTGTCGTCGATGCGCTGGTAGTTGAGCTGATAGTTGAGGTATCCCTGCCAACCCATCGCGGCAGCGCGAGACACCTCGCCCGGGGTCATGCCGAGCGTCACGCGCCGTACGAGGCGCGACGTCCCGGCATCCCACTCCGAGAACGCGGTCACGGATCGATTCGGAATCACCTCGGCGATTCCGTCTTTCGGCTCGGTGTCGATGGGGCGCTTGCCTTTCTGACGTGACTGTGCGCGCGCTCGCTTTGGAAGCAGCGCCGCCGCGGCCAACGCGCCGAAGAACACGAACGATCGGCGCGACCGTCGCGTGTCGATCGGTTCCGCCTCGTGTCCGGCGTCGGTCAGGGTTGGGTCGGGAGCTCCGGGCTCATTGGCCGCGGATGTATCAGGGATCGTCGTTCGCATGCGGAGACCCTCGTCAGCGAGATCCAAAACCGGGTACGACGAGTACAGGCACCGCTACAGAGAAACGTCGCGCAGATGGCGATCAGCTTTCATCCCGCACCGGCGCGCGACGGTAGTTCAGAGAGAGACGAATTGCGGTGCGCTTCGTTAAGACGGCGCACGCCTTCCAATCATTCCAAGTACAGGACGATTGTCAAAGGCGCGCGTTCCACTCGTATGGCCGAGTCCGGCGTAAACAAAAATTTCCTTCCCACTGCCTCGTTGCGTGGCAGTGCGGCGGTCGATCCACAATCGGATTCGACTCTACGCCGACCGGCGAATCTCCAGCCGGCATTTCGGCGATTCGCCGTCGCGATCGCAGCACTCGCGAACGGATTCGCCTGTGACGCCCGACACAAGTTCTCGGATCGCTTGGCAGACCGACGGATCCGCGCGGACGGCGTCGGCCAGTGGACACGCGTGTCCCCGGAGCACGAATCCGTCGTCGACTCGGGCCACGTCCAACTCGGCGCCGAGGGTCGCGAGCAACTCGGCGGCGCCACGTACGCGTTTCTCGAAGCCCCGGCCTCCGCTTTCACCCTGGCTTTCGGCGAGCCTGCGACCCGCGTCGCGGTAGAGCGCCTCGAGGTCGCGCCGCGGCATTCGCTCACGGAGCAACGCCGCGAGCGCCGCCAACACAGGCGCGTAGGCCGCCGAAAGCGTGGCGCTCGCGCGCGGGGCAATCGCATAGAGGGTGGCGGGCTTGCCGACGGCGCCGTCTCTCCTCAGGCGCGCCTGCGCGACGATGCCTTCGCGCTCGAGTAGATCGACGTGAGCGCGAACGGCGTTGTCCGTGACGCCGAGTTCGGCCGCCAACTCGTCGACCGTTCGCTCGCCGCGCCGGAGGAGGGCGATGATCCGCCCTCGCATCGCGCCGCCAATGGATCTCTCCCACCACCGCATGCCGTCTACTCCCGCTCCTGATCTTCGGAGCAAGTATAGCCAGAGATGATTCGTCAAGGAATCTCTTGACAAATTACCCACTGACTGCTTAGCATCACGGACCTCGCCCCAACAGGAGAACCACCAATGCAAATCGCTCGACCAACGACCGCTTTCTTCGCAGCCGTGGCCATTGCTTCGATTTCCGCCGTCCGCGCGAACGCGCAGGCTTCCGCCGCCGCTCCCAAGCTCGATGATGCCCACATCGTGGCGATCTTCGATAACGCGAACACCTGGGACATCGAGACCGGGGGACTCGGCGCGAAGAAAGGAACGACCAAGGAGATTCGCGACTTCGGCGCGCAGCTCGAACGCGACCACACGAGCGTCCGTCAGCAGGGGCGCGATCTCGCCAAGAAGCTGGGCGTGAAAGTCCCCGCGCTTCCGAAAGACTTTCAGATGAAGAAGGCCCACGACGCAGCGATGAAGAACCTCGAGGGGCTCTCGGGGAAGGCCTTCGACAAGGCGTTCCTGCAGCACGAGGTGGACTACCACAAGGCCGTGATCGAGGCCATGAACACGACGCTGATGCCGGCCCTGCAGAATCAGGAAGTGAAGGATCTGGTGACGAAGGTGGCGCCGGCCTTCAAGGCGCATCAGGACATGGCGCAGAGCCTTCTCAACAAGCAGACGCCGTAGCAGCCCTGCTCTACCGAGCGTCGTCTTTCAACCGCGCCGCCGCGCCCGCATTTGCCGGGCTGGGCGGCGCGGTCTCTTGTGGGATTCATGGCCGCGCCATATCCTAGGTTTTCGGTTTATCTTCGGGTGCGCAGTGAAGAAGGTTTGGCTCGCGACAGACGGAAGGCCCCACGACTCGGTACTCGCCATCTTCTCGACCAGGGAGTCGGCGAAGCGGTATTGCGACACGCTCGTCGAGCGGTACGCGCTCGGCGAAACTCTTTCATTGATGGGACGCCGGCTCGCCGATTCAGCCGACGCCTGGCGGCTCGGCCTCGGACCGACGGTCGTCGAGGGATCGCTCGACGAGAACGTGGAATTTCTGCGCGGCGCGTGGGTCGTGAAGGTGGACGAGAGCTGCCGCATGATCGCGTGCGAGTTCAGCACGGAGCTCAAGCCGACGCAATCGCCGGCGACGTATCGTGTCGGTATCCATCGCGTGTGCCAGGCGCACGGCATGACGCCGCAGGCCGCGCTCGACGCAGCGCGAAAAGCGATGGTCGCCCATCTCGGGCGCACTCGTACATGAGATGTGACGCATCGCACGCGCACGGCGCGCCAGTGTGATTCAGGCAGTCGGTGCCTGCCGCGGTGAGTGTGGACGTTGCACGCCGTTGGTCCCAGCAGTCCTAGGGTGGGACCCACTCATCCTCCAAATGACGAATTCTCTCCGGATCGCGAGTCGACTCTGTTTGGCGCCGCTGGCGGTGCTCGCCATTCTCACGACGCGGGCCGCGGATGCGCAGACGCTTACTGGCACGATCATCGTGCGCGTCACCGCGGACAGCATTCCGATCCCCGGCGCCGCCGTCACGACGGGGACCGCCACCAGTACAACGGATCAATCCGGCTTCGCGGCGTTCCGAGTGGCGACGGGCCGGCACACGTTCACCGTTGCGTCGGCGGGCTTTCGTCCCGAGAGCCTCGCTGTGTTCGTCGGCGTCGGAACGAGCAAGGTGACCATTCCGGTGCATCGCACGCCTGTGCCTCCGGCGGCGCGCGCAGTCCCCGCGGCGCCGGTACTGCCGCAGACGGCTGCCCCGCTCCCCGTCGCGGCAAAGCGAACCGACCGACGGACGGCCGATGCGCCGACCTACGTCGAGGTCGCGGATCGTGAGGCGGTCGACGAGCAGCTGGACCGTGCGCCTGGAAACATCGCCGACCTGCTCGGAGGATTCACCGGGGTGCGCGTCCAGCCGTTGTCGGCCGGATCCGGCGGAGTGGGCATTCGGATCCGCGGCATGCCCGGCCAGTATGCGAAAATTCTCGCGGACGGCTTGCCGCTGTTGGGCGCCACGCCCGAAGGGCAGGACCCGCTCCAGATGCCGGTCCTCGGCGTCGACCGTGTCGAAGTCATTCCCGGTGTCACGTCGGCGCTCTACGGACCGACGGCCCTGAGCGGAAGCGTCAACGTGGTATCGGCGCCCGCGACCGCTCCATCGCAAGTTGTCGTGAACGGCACGACCCACGAAGCGTCGGACGTCGCCGTCTTTCAGACGCACACGTTTTCGCCGGAGTGGGCCGCGACGCTTCTCGCCGGCCGGCACTATCAGAACCCCGACGATCCCGACGGCGACGGCTGGGCCGAGGTGCCGGGCTACAAGCGGGTCGTCGTTCAGCCGCACGTTTACTGGTCGCGGTCTCCGACGAGCTCCTGGTTCATGACCGGTGGCTGGACGTCCGAGAATCGCCGAAGCGGAACGTTCGCCAACGAACGACTGCCGGACTTCAACCGATACAGCGACGACGCGGATACTCGCCGCGGATACGCGGGAACGATCGGAAAGGTCCAGCTCGACACGAACACGATCCTCACCGTTCGCGGCTCGATGACGCGAGAGTGGCGGACGCGCTGGTACGGCGACGACCGCGAGCGCGATCGCCGCAACGAGATTTTCGGCGACGTCGCCGTCACGAAAACTTTCGACGAGAACGTCCTGACGGGTGGTGTCGCCCTCGACCGGGACCAGTATTCGGCGCTCGACGTGCGTGGCCAGAGCTACCGCTACACGACGCCGGCGCTGTACGCCGAGCACACCTGGACGCCCGACCCGCGCTTCGCGATCACGTCCAGCGCGCGTCTCGACCTGCAGAGCGAGTTCGGCGACTTCGTCAGTCCTCGGGTGTCGGTCCTCCTGCGTCCGACCGAGGCGTGGCAGCTTCGTCTCTCGAGGGCAAACGGCGTGTACGCGCCGACGCCGCTGACCGACGAGACCGAAGCGTTCGGGCTGTCGCACATCGAACGCGGCGGCGGCCTCCAGCCGGAGCATGCGCTCGGATGGTCGCTCGACGTCGCACATTCGGACGGCGCGCTCGAGCTTGGTGGCTCGGGCTACCGCACCGTCGTCACGCACCCGCAGATCGTGCGGGTGACGCCCGGCGCCGCGAACGGCTTTCAGCTCGTGAACGGCGACGAGCCGTTGCGCACCCAGGGCATCGACGTCTACGCGCGCTACCGCGCGCAGCCGATTCGGTTCACCGCCAGCTACTCGTACATCGACGCGACGCGGCCGGAGATCGCCGGGTTGTTCGGCGAAGATTTCGAGGTCGACACGACGCTCATTCGGACGGTCCCGTTCAACCCGCGGCACGCGGTCAATCTCGATTGGGCGTACGAGCGCGAGCACGATAAGACCATTGGGGTCGCCGTGCACTTTACCGGAAGCCAGGTGCTTGCCGACTCGACGTTCGGAGTCGGCGGTCCGTATGTCACGATCGACGCGCGTGTCGAGAAGCAGATCCGCTGGGGAGCGACCGTCTTTGCGTACGGCAAGGACCTGACCGGCGTCCATCAATTGCAGTTCGGTCCCGTGCTGCGGCCGTCGTCGGGCCCCGCGGGCCAGTGGGCCGACAACGCCTGGGCACCGCTCGAGGGACGCGTGATAAACCTCGGTATGCGTGTGACGTACTGACGGTGGACCGCTGGACCGGTGGACCGGAGACGGCGTAAGACCTAACTGATATATTCGTCGGCGAGGCCATCACACCATGCGCATCGCCACGCTGTTTCTCGCCGCCACGCCCCTGCTCACGCTCGGCCGAGAACGATCGTCGGCCGTCGCGGACTGCAACGCACCGGCCCGTGACTCGATCACGATGCTCGAGGTGCCGGGCAATCCGTTCCAGGCGCTGCCGAGTGAGGACGGATGCTGGATATTCGTCTCGCTCGCGAACGTCGCAGGTTCGCACGCCGGTGTCGCCGTGGTCCATCGAGACGGCGGCAAGGCAAGTGTCGAGCGCGTCATCGGCCTGTCCGGCAATCCAACCGGGATGCAGCTCACGCACGACGGCCGCTTGCTGGTGGTCGCCGACGGAAATCGCCTCGCCTTCGTCGACGCGGCTCGCGCGACCTCCGGTCGCGGCAACGCGGTGCTCGGCTACCTCGACGAACCGGGCATGCTTGGCCGCATCTACGTCAACGTCACCGCCGACGACAAGTACGCGTTCGTCGCCGACGAGCGAGCGAACACGATCACCATCGTCGATCTCGCCGCGGCGCAGCGCGACCGGTTTCGCGCGTCGGCGATCGTCGGAAAAATCCCGACCGGACCGCTTCCCATCTCCGTCGTCTTCTCGCCCGACGGCAAGCTCCTGTACGTCACGAGCGAGATGGCACCGACGAGCCTCGGTTGGAAGAGCGAGTGCGCGCGGGAGGGCGCCGCGGCCAACGATGCTTCTCCGGTGAACCCACAGGGCGCGATTCTCGTGGTCGACATCGAGCGCGCGCTCAAAGATCCCGCGCGCTCCGTGGTCGCCGCAGTCGGGGCGGGATGCAGTTCCGTCCGTCTCGTCCTTTCCCCGACCGGGGACCGCGCGTACGTGAGCGCGCGAAACAGCAACGCGCTCCTCGTCTTCGACCGCGGAAAGTTGCTCAGCGATCCGGGACATTCGCTCGTCGCGACAGTGCCCGTCGGAACGGCGCCCGTGGGCGTCGCGGTCGTCGACAGCGGGCGCGCGATCGTCGTCACGAACTCGAACCGATTCGGCGGCAATCGCGCGGCGGACAAGCCGTCGCTGAGCGTGATCGACGCATCGAAGGTCGGCGACGGCGCGAGCGCGGTTGTCGGCTCGATTCCGTCGGGAGATTTTCCTCGCGAGATGCGCGTGACCGCCGACGGAAGGACTCTCGTCCTCACGAACTTCGCGAGTCACACGGTCGAGCTGATCGATCTGGCGCGCGCCCTGCCCCACCGCTAGGCGCGGCGAATCACGGAGGCGGGAGCTTCGGCTGGATCCGAATCTCCCACGGCGCCCCTTTCGAGGGAACGACGTTGTGCTGCGCCGGCGTCGGCACGACGAACGGATCGGCCGCGAGCGGGTTCACCGTGTAGCCGAGGTCCGCGAGGCTGCCCACGGTGATGGCGCTGAGCGGCATCGGGCCATGGTTCACGAAACCAGTCATCAGCTCGGGACCGAATGTCGACTCGCGCCAGTGTGCGTCGGCCGTGCCCGGGATCATGTCGTTCTCCACCGGAACGGAGTTCGCGCAGATCGCCGCGCCTCCGTCGCCGAGGCAGCCCTGTCGCGCGCGGTCGCCGGCGAACGCCGAGTTCACCGTTCCGCCGGCGAGCAGGAGGTTTTTCGCGTCCCAGATCGTGCCGAAGCCGACGGCGTGCAACATCTCGTGCGTGATCACGTCCTGGAGAATTCCTTCCGAGGCCATGCCGGGCAGATCGTCGGAGTCGAACAGCATCGCGCCGACCGACGGAAAGAGTCCGGGGGCGTTGCGGAGCAGACACGGCCCCGATCCCGCGAGGATGCCGCCCGGTCCGTCGATCGGCGCGACGGAAGCGAAGATGACGATGCTGTGAATCGTCTCGTCGAGCGTGGGGAGGCCCGGAAGACCACAGGCGCTCGCCACGGACAGGCCGCTGTACGTGACGTCGGGAACCGATCCGACGATGATCGCGCTGATGCGTGCCGCCGCGTTCGTGAAGAGCGCCTTCTGATCGTCCGTCATGTCGGGACCAAAGAACCGGACGTCGATGTGAAAGTCGGACTGCACGACCGCGGTGACGTCCGCGCTCAGCGTCGGCGACGTCGCCGACGTCGCATGCACGACCTGCGGAAGCGCGGTGCGACCGAGCGTCCAGCCTGACAGGACCACGGTTCCGTCGGCGTCGCTGGTGGCGCTGGCCGATCCGAGCGATCCGCCGCCGCCAGTGACCGCGAGCGTGACCTGCTGGGCCGGAACCGAATTCCCGAACTTGTCGGCGAGGCGCAACCGCAAGGGAGAGAGGAGCGCGCCCGCCAGCGCCGACGGTGGTGTCGTATCGACGGCCGTGAGTTGCGCCGGATCACCGGGCAGGACGGTGGCGATGAACGACAACGTCGCCGCGCCCGAACGCAACGTGAGCGCGTCCTGTCCCGCGATCGTGCCGAGTATCCAGCCGCTGATCGTGGCGACGCCGCCGGCGTCCGCGGTCACGAGCGCCGGAGCCTTTCCGGCGCTCGCGCTCAGCTCGACCGTCGCTCCGGCGACCGGGTTCTCGAAGGCGTCGGTCACGCGAGCCGTCACGGCGCCGGTCACGGCTTCCCCCGCGCGGCCGCTGAACACGATCGGTGTGAGCGGCACGAAACGGGTCGCGGACCCGGCGACGCCCGTGGCCGTGATGACGAGCGGCGAGACGCCCGAAACCGACACGGTGATCGTGTTCGTGCCGGCGCGCGGCCCCAGCGTCCAGGCGCCGACGGAGGTCGGTGAGCTCGCCGTTCGGCCGGGCGCCCCGGCAATCTCGCCTCCACCGGACGAGACGGTCACCGCGAACTTCACGTCCGCAATAGGGGCGCCGGACGCGTCGAACGCCACGAACTGGGGCGCGGTGGCCAGCGTGGTTCCGGCGGGAGCGGTCTGCCCGTCCCCGGCGACGAGACGGATCCCGGCCGGTTTGACCGTCGGACCGGTGGAGTCGTGGCAGGCGGCAGAGCAAACCAATACCACAGCGGCGACGACTCGCGATGCGTGCAACGACTTCACGTAGACCTCGAAACGACTGGACTGATGATACTGGTATTACGACGACGGCGAGGGTTGGTGGACAAATACCTCGCCGCATTTCCTCGAGGCCCCGCAACCGGTGCTCGCCTACGGATGATAGCTATCGCGCGCGCCTCGACCAGGGTGCGTGCGACGAAACCCCATTTCGCTCAATGAACCGCCTGGGCTACAACAGCGTTCCCCGCAGTACGAGCATCGCGACGCTGAAGTAGATCACCAGTCCCGTCACGTCCACCAGCGTGGCGACGAACGGCGCCGAGGCGCTTGCCGGGTCGAAGCCGAGGCGCCGCAGAATAAACGGAAGCATCGACCCGGCCAGCGATCCGAAGCTCACGATTCCAACGAGCGCCAGCGCCACCGTCAGCGCGACAAGCACGTGGTGCGGGCCGTAGTTGTAGATGCCGAGCACCTGCCAGAGCGAGATTCGTGCGAAACCGATGACCCCGAGGATGGCGCCGAGCATGAGGCCCGTCGGCAGCTCGCGCACTGCGATCCGCCACCAGTCGCGCAAGCGGATCTCGCCGAGCGCCATCGCGCGAATGATGAGCGACGTGGCCTGCGATCCGGAGTTACCCCCGGAGCTCATGACGAGCGGAATGAACATCGCCAACAAAGCAGCGCGCTCGATCTCGCCCTGAAATCGCTGCATCGCCGTCGCCGTGAGCATCTCGGAGAGAAAGAGCGCGCAGAGCCAGGGCGCGCGCTTGCGAATCATGTGTCCGAGACCGATGTCCATGTACGGCGCGTCGAGGGCCTCCATACCGCCGAACTTCTGCACGTCCTCCGTTTGCTCGCGGACGATCGCGTCGATCACGTCGTCCACGGTGACGATGCCAAGGACGTGCTCTCCTTCGTCGACGACAGGCACGGCGAGCAGGTTGTACTTGGCGATGACGCGCGCCACCTCCTCGCGGTCGGTGCTCGGCGTCACCGTCACCGGCGCGCGGCGCGACCCGGCGTCGAGCACCGTCTCCGAGCCGTCGGCGACGATCAATTGGCGCAGCGACACGACGCCGACGAGGCGGTCCTCGTGGTCGAGGAGATACGCGACGTACACCGTCTCCTTTTGCAGCGCGACCCTTTTGATGTAATCGAGCGTTTGCGACACGGTCCAATCGGCGGGCACGGTCATGACCTCGGTGGTCATGATGCCGCCGGCGGTATCCGGCCGGTACTCGAGCAGCAGCTTGAGCGTGTGCCGGGTGTCGGGATCGAGCTTGTCGAGCAGCGGCCCTCGCGCGGACGGAAGGAGTCCGCGCACGAGATCCGCCTGCTGGTCCGACGACATCCCCTCGATGAGCGCCGCCGCGGCTCCCGGCTCCATCGATTGAATGATCCCGAACCGCCCTTCCAGCTCGGGCTCGTCGAACACCTGCACGGCGAGATCGAAGGGCATCACGGCGACGACTTGCGCCGCGCCCGCGGGCGGTAGCTCGCCGAGCGCTTCGGCGATGTCCGCCGGTCGCATTCCGGCCAGCGTCTCGGCCAACTCGGCGGGGTCGCCCTGCAGGAGGTACAGCAGTTCGGCGTTGGGCATAGCGGTAGCCGGGGTTGGCCTGACTGGCCTGGTTTTTTTGTTCAGAGAATGTTTATGCGGTGCTCGCGCCGGGCTTCGGCGACTGCAGCGCGAAGGCGCCTCCCTGCGGATCGCGCGCCATCGCGATCCAGTCGCCGTTCGGCACTTCCATCGGACCATTGACGATCGCGCCCCCGAGCCGCGTCACCGCGGCCGCCGCCGGGTTCACGTCGGCCACGGCGATGTACGAGAGCCATCGAGGCGGCGTGCCGTCGCCTTGACGGTTGTACATGCCGCCATAGGACGAGCCCTTTTGTCCGAACATGAAGTACACACCCATCGGCCCCATGTCGGATTCGGTGGTCTTTTCCCAGTTGAACAGTTGGCGATAGAACGCGAACGCCGCCTTATAGTCCGTCGTCGCCAGCTCGTGCCAGGAGAAATCGCCGCGCCGCGGGCCGCTCCCCCCGTTCGGCGAGTGAGACGGCCGATCGGGCTCGTAGATGCCGATCGTCGCGCCCTGCGGATCGGCGATCAGTGCCCAACCGCCCACGCCCGGCACCTCGCCCGGACCGGCGCGGACCTGCCCGCCGAGGCTCACCGCCAGCCGGGCGATCGCGTCGACGTCGTAGACGTAGACGTACGGCGTCCAGTGCGGACTGCCCGCTCGGTCGGCCTGCGCCGGGTCGACCGCGACGATGCCGCCCAGCGGCGCGCCGCCGGCATCGATCATCCGGTACGTATTCGACAACTCTGATGACCGCACCGACCACGGAACGATTTGCGTATAGAACGATTCGGCGGCCGCGGGATCGGTCGTCGACAGCTCGTGCCAGACGAACCAGCCTTGGGGGTTCGGCATCGTCGTTTCAGGTGGGCGTTTCGCGCTAGGCGTCGAACCAGGCGCGAGCCGCGGCAAACTTGCTGTGCAACTCGCCGGCGTCGGCGCGCGACAACAGACGCCTGAAGCTTGCCACTTCCCGTTCCGCGGCCGCAAGCGCCGCGTCGATGGCGGTCGCGTTCTCGGCGGCGATTGCCGACCACATCTCGGGCGAGCTGCCGGCCAAACGCGTGATGTCGCGGCCGCCGGGACCGAGCTCGTCGCGCCCTACGCCGGCCTCGCCCAAGGCGAGGGCAAGCGCGGCCGACACGACATGCGGCAGGTGACTGGTCCACGCGAGCGTTCGATCGTGGGCCGACGCGTCGATTCTCATCGGGTGCGCGTCGAGCGCGCGCCAAAAGGCGTCGGCGCGCGCGACGAGCTCGGCCGGTGTGCCATCGGGGGCGCACAAATAGACGCGCGCTCCGGAGAAGAGTCCCTGACGCGCCGCGGACCAGCCGGAGCGGTGGTCGCCGGCCATCGGGTGCGAGCCGACGAAGCGACCCGAAAGCCCGAGGGCGTCCGCCTCGGCGACGATGCGGCCCTTCGTGCTGCCGACGTCGGTGATCAACGTCGCGCGATGGCTCGCGCGAGCGAGGGACCGAAGCACATCGACAGCCGCGTCGACGGGAGTCGCGATCACGACGACGTCCGCGCGCGACGAGGTCAGCGACGCGTCGAGCCTGCACGAGACGATGCCGCTTCGCATCGCCTCCTCGAGCGCCGCGTCGTCTGGATCGTATGCTTCGACCTCCACCCCTCTCGCGGCGAGATCCTTGGCGATGGAACCGCCGATGAGACCCAGTCCGACGACGGCCGCGCGGTTGATCGCGGCGCTCACTTTCGCTCCGGCTTCGCGCCGCGCGTCTTTGCGTCGCTTTCCTCCTGCGCGCGCCGTGACATGCCGACGATCTGCCAGAAGACCTCGCGCACCGGCTCCGTCGGGAGACCGGCTTCTCGCGCGACCGCCGTCACGCGCCTGATGACGGCGGCCTCGCGCGTCGGGTCGAGAATCGGCAACTCGGCGATCCGCTTCAACTCGGCGATGCGATGCCCCAGTCGCAAGCGCCGCGCGAGCAGCTCGATCAAATCGTTGTCGATCGACTCGATCTCCTGCCGGCACTGCGAGAGCTCCTGGAGCGCGAGCGCTTTCGATGGTTCCGTCATGCCACGGCCCGTCCTGGCGTCATCGGTTCGAGTCGGCGGCCGGCGGCGGCCGCGAATGCGCCGAGCGACCGCATCATCTGCGCGAATGCGGGGGGCGCGAGGGACTGGTCGCCATCCGACAGCGCGTGCTCAGGGTCGGGGTGAACCTCCACGATCAGACCATCGGCGCCGGCGGCGATCGCCGCGAACGCGAGCGGCGCGACGAGCGACGCGTCGCCGCCGGCGTGACTCGGATCGACGATCACCGGTAGATGCGACTCGCGCTTGAGCACGGGGATCGCCGCGATGTCGAGCGTGTTGCGCGTCGCCGTCTCGTACGTGCGGATCCCCCGCTCGCACAGCACGACGTCGTGGTTGCCGTTGGCCATGATGTATTCCGCGGCCATCAGCAGCTCTTTGATCGTCGCCGAGAGGCCGCGCTTGAGCAAAACCGGGCGGCGGACACGGCCAAGCTCGGCAAGGAGCGCGAAGTTCTGCATGTTGCGCGCGCCCACCTGCATCATGTCGGCGTGCTCGGCGACGAGATCGACCTGGCGCGTGTCCATCACCTCGGTCACCACGGGCAGGCCTGTCTCGGCGCGAACCTCGGCGAGGAGGCGCAGGGCTTCGATGCCGAGCCCCTGGAACGCGTAGGGCGACGTGCGCGGCTTGTAGGCGCCTCCGCGGAGCATCGTCGCGCCAGCCTTCGCGACCGTACGAGCCGTCTCGACGAGCATTTCGCGGCTCTCGACGGAGCACGGACCGGCGATGATGGTGAGCAGATTTCCGCCGAAGCTGGCTTGCGCCTCGCGGCCGCCGACGCGCACGACCGTCCGCTCGGCGGCGAATTCGCGGGACGCGAGCTTGTACGGCTTGAGCACCGGCGTGACGGATTCGACTCCGGGGAGCGAGCGAAGCGGTACCTCGGCAAGCAGCGACTCGTCGCCGATGCATCCGATGATCGTGCGCTGCTCGCCGCGCGACAGGTGCGTGCGCATGCCGGCTGCTTCGATGCGCTCCCGGATGTGGTCGATTTCGGCGTCGGTGACGTTGGGCTTGGTGACGATGATCATGAGCGATTCACATGGTGCGTTTGAGGTCGACAAACAAAAAGCGACCCGTGTCATTCACGGGTCGCTGGGTTGGTGCGCGGCTTACTGATCTGCTAGCGCGTACGACTCCACCCACGGCCCGTTTGGGTCCCGTAGTAGTAGAAGTAGACGTACGCCGCGGAGCGGATCATGAGGGAACGCTACGGACGGGGGGGATTCGTGTCAAGAAGGGCGGCAACTGAGACTGCTTTGACTGCGCAGATGCCAAGAAACGCGACTGCAACACGGCGCGACTGAGTACACGCGCTACCGCCGAACGCCGCGAACGGCGCTACTGCCGAGCGGCGCGACTGTCACACGGCGCTGAGGAGCAGCGGCCTGGAACCAGGGTGTTTGCGCCGTTCGGCAGTTGCGCTTTGCGACGTCTATGAGTGCGCGCTGTTACTCAGCTGCGCCGTTACTCAGGTGCGCCGTTCGGCAACAGCGCAGTCAGGTCGTTACCTGGCTCGCTCGTCGGCCAGTTCCAGCTTGGTCGCGAAATCGTACAGCGTCGCACGGCGCAGGTGGTAATAGGCGATCCAATAGTTACGCAGCGCCTGCACGTGGGCGATGAGCGAGTTGTCCTTGTCCGACTGCGCGTTGTACAGATCCGTGTTGCTGATCTTGCCGGTGGTATAGCGGTTTCGCGCGACCTCGAACTGTTTGATCGACACCGTGTCCGCCTTCGCGGCGAGGACGACGTTGCGTTGCGCTTGCGACAGCTGAAGCACGGAGAATCGCGCGTCTTCGGCGATCTGATCGCGCCGCGTCTTGTTGTTCGTCGCGACACGGCGGTCATCGGCTTTGGCGGCTTCGACATCCGAGTGGCCCGCCCCCCACTGCACCATCGGGAGCGTCACGCCGAGAGTCAGCGACTGGCGTCCGAGCGGGCTCTGATACGCCGCGCCGAACGCCGACGCTGTCTGATTGAAGCCAACCGTCGCCTGCACGCTCGCGTTGAAGCCGTTGTTGAGCTTCGCGGCCGTGATCTCGCGGCGCACGTTCACCTCGTCGAGCTGCGACTGCTCGATCAAGCTGGCATTCTTGAGCGCTTCCTTGACGGCGAGGTCCGGGTCGGCCTCGATGGTCGGGATCGAGTCGGGCGGGACGATGGTGAGCGCCTGGTCCGCGGGGTAGTTGAGCATCCGGCGAAGGGCGGCCCCGGCGCGGTCGCGCGCGAGGTTGGCGTCGTCGACAGAAGCCCTCGCCCGCAGCAGCGCGAGCTCGCTCTTCAGCAGATCGTTCTCGCCGATCTTTCCGACTTCGTACCGTCCCTTGTTCAGCGTGTACAGCGTGTCGTTCACCGCGACGTTGGCCAGCGCGTTGGCGAGCGTCATCTGCTGCGTGTAGAGGTTGAAGAACGCATCGGCGATGCTGCCGGCGACGTCCTCCCGCGCCTCCAGATACGACCGCTCGGCCACGCTCGCGCTGAGCGACTGGATGCGCTCATTCCACACGATGTCGCGCGGTTTGAACAGATCCTGTTGCAACGAAAGCACGACCGGCGACGTCTGCCAGAGCTTGTTGTAGCTCGTGCCGAATTCGTCGATGCGGCTGATCGCCGAGCCGACCGTGATCGTGCCGCCCGTGAGCGGGATCGCCTGGCTGAATCCGAGCTGCATCGTCGACTGATTCTGCGACTGCCCGACGAACGCCGTCGAACCGTCGGGCGCCGTGATCGGATTGATGCCGTGGTTGAGGTTCGCCGCGTCGCCGCTCAGGAAGAGCTGCGGCCGAAGACGCGCGTTGAAGGCATCGTTGCGGAAACGGGCGAAGTCGCGCGAGGCTCGCGCGCCCTCCGCTTGGTCGCCGCGCTGCTGCCCCATCGCGATCGCGTCGGTGAGCGTGAGCGGCTTGGCTGCGGCGAGCGGCGTGCCCTGGGCACTCGCGGCCATCGGGGGCGCGAGCGCGGCGAGGAGAACGAGTGTCGAGAGGCGCATGGGTGGGGGCAGCTGGGAGCCTGACGCGGCTCGTATCACTCGTAGCGGAGACACGTGATCGGATCCTGCTTGGCGGCCCTAGACGCCGGCACCAAGCCGAACACGACCCCGACCGCGGCCGACACGCCGAACGCCACGACGACGGACATCGCCGACACGATCGTATGGATCTTCGCGATGTGTTCGATGGCTGTCGCGAGTCCGACGCCGAGAAGGATGCCGGCGATGCCGCCCGCGAGGCTGATCATCACGGCTTCGCTGAGGAACTGCGCGCCGATCTCCTTCTGCGTCGCGCCGACGGCGCGGCGCACGCCGATCTCCTTGATGCGCTCGAGGATCGACGCGAGCATGATGTTCATGATCCCGATCCCGCCGACGATCAGCGAGATCGACGCGATCGCGCCGAGCACGACGTTGAAGATCGTCTTGGTGTGCTGCTCCTGTTGCAGCAGGAGCTCCGGCACGGCGATCTCGAAATCGGTGACGTCGTTGTGCCGCCGCTGCAGCATGCGTCGCGTGAGATCGGCGACGGCGGTCACTGCGCTCGACTTGTCGACCTGGACGATCACCTTGTCGAGCTGGTGGTAGTTCCGCTTTTCGGCGCGCTCGTCGTCGGTCTCGGTCGAGTCGCTGTTGTTGGATCCGCCGCTGTTGGCATCCTTCGCGGCGAGCTCCATTTCCTGCGCCGTCACCTCGGAACGGTTCCGATAGCGCAGCAACATCGTCGGCAGCGGAACGTAGACGTCCATGTTGGCGTCCCGGATGCCGAGCTTCGACGCGATGTCGGCGGAGACTTTGCGGTCCTCCAGCACGCCGACGACGGTCAGCCAATCGTTGCCGACTTTGATCGCCTTGCCGATCGGGCTCTCCGTGGTGAAGAACCGCGACTTCACCCCCTGCCCGATGATCGTCACGGGCGCCGCCGCCGAGTAGTGTCGCAACGCGAAGAGGGCGCCTTCGTCGAGCTTGAGGTTCATGATCCGGAAATAGCTCGAATCGACGCCCACGATCTTGCCCGAACGGTGGCGCCCTTCGCGCGTGATCACGCTGTTGACGACGACCTCGCTGCTCGTGCCCATGACGTCCGGAACGGTGCGGCGAATGGCGTCGGCGTCGAGGTACGACAGTCCGGGCGTGAACCGTTTCGCATCCTTCTTGGCCGTCGGGTCGTTGTCGACCTTGCCTTCCTTTTGCTCGACGACCGGCGTGATGACGATGTTGTTCGCGCCGAGCAGCTTCATCTCCTCGAGGATGGCCTGCTCGGCGCCGCTGCCGATGGCGAGCATGGCGATGACCGACGCGACGCCGAAGAGGATGCCGAGCGACGTGAGCCCGGCGCGCAGCTTGTTGTGCGCGAGCGCCTCAGCGGCGGTGCCCGCGCTGAAGCCCAGCTGGGCAATGACCGCCTGCAGTCGCGACGCCGGTTGGGAAGGCGGCGCGGCCGATGGCGCGGCGAGGGTCGCCACGCCTCAGCCCTTCGGCTTCGTCGCGGGAGTCGCGGCCGGCGCGGCGCCGTTCGCCTTGGAAGCCGGGACGACGAGTTTCGGAGCGGGCTTCATGGCATCGGGCTTCTCGGCGCCGGCTTTGGCGCTGTCAGGCTTGGCCGGCAGCGTCACGGACTTCGCTGTGTCGCCGCCCTCGCTCGCCGGCACAGTCGGCTGCAAGCCCGGAATGATCTCCGTCTTCACGTTCGCCTTGTCCGCCGGCGGTGAGAGAAAGACGCGATCCTCCACCGTGAGCCCCTTCTTCACGACGATCTCGTTGTCGTTCGTGACGCCGGTCTCGATCATCTGCTTCACGACACCATGGCCGCTCTTCTTGAACGCGTACGAGTAGCCGCCCTCCGACGTGACCGCCTCGAGCGGAATTGCCAGCACGTTCGGAATCGACGCGACCTCGACGGCGTTCGACGTCGTCATGCCCGGCCGCAGCGTCGTGTCGGCTTTCGCGACTTCGATCTTCACCTCGAACACCTTCGAGTCCTGGTTCGGGCGCTGCTCGCCCACGTTCGCGATCGACGTCACCTTGCCGGTGAGCTTCTTCGTCGGATCGGCGTCGAGCGCGATCGACACCGGCTGGCCCACCGCCAGCTTGCGCACGTCGACTTCGTTCACGTACGTCTGCGATTCCATCTGTGTCAGATCCGGCAGGGTCGCCACGGTCGGATCCCAGGTGTTCCACTGCGATCCGACTCCCTTTTTCTTTCCGTTCCATTCGCGAACGTAGATCACCATACCCGGCGACGGCGCGTTGATCGTGAAACCATTCAGCGCGTCCTGCACCATCTTCAGGTTGTTCTGCTGCCGCCCGAGGTCGGCCGACGCGACCGACATCTTCGCCTCGGCCTGCTTGGTCTTCGTCTCGAGGTCCTTCTTGGACTGATCCAGCGCGCGCTGGGCCTTTTCGTAGTCGATCTCCGCCTGTCGCTTGATCGACGGCGCCTCGAACTGCGCCTGATCTTTGGCGATCTTCTTTTCCTCGAGCCCGTACTCGGCGGTCTTCACGGCCTCGCGTGCCTGCGACAGGTTGAGCGCGGAGTCCAGCGAGACGTCCGTGAATTGCGCCTGAGCCTTTTGCAGATCCAGCGTCACGCTCTGCTGGCGCGTCGCCGCCGGCGCGCGATCCAGCTCGGCGATCTTCTCGCCTTCTTTCACGAGCGTGCCTTCGGGGACGATCCACGTGATCTTCGACTGGTAGATCTGCGCGGGCATCGAGTTCGGCCCCTGGATCTGCACGAACTTGCGGGCCCGCAGTTCACCGGTCGTCGTGACGATGACCTTGAAGTCGCCCTTCTTGACGGGCGCGGTGAGCACGGCCTCGGCAGCCGAGGCGGTCGATGGCCACTTGTACCAAGCGATGGGTCCGCCGATCACCAGAATGGCGATCAGGATCGGCAGCCAGCGCGCACGCAGTTGACGCATTCTCGAGGGTCCTCGAGTCGGGTGGTCGTGCAACTGAACGAGCTCTCAGCCAGCGACACGCAAACCGGGTCGCGCCCGCATACTACCTCGGGCGGCAGGACCCGGGGATGAACGCTTCATTAGCGTTCGATGAACCCCCGGGGTACCCGTCTTGGCGGGCCCGGTTCCATCGACGCCACGCACTTCGACACTACGAGAGGTCGAAGCGTTTGTTTTTGGGGGCGGCTGGGGTCGGTTTGAAGCGGGTGGACCGGTGGACCGGTGGACCGGGCAACCGGTCGGCCCGTCTAGAACAGTCCGACGATCTCCCCGCTTGGGAGACGCGCCATCCGTTCGGCGGCGGGCTCTTTTGGCAGTCCCGGCATGGTCATTATGTCCCCGCATTGGGCCACTACGAACCCGGCCCCGGCCGACGGGCGTACCTCGTTGACCGTGATACGGAATCCGCGCGGCCGGCCTAGCTTCGTGGCGTCGTCGGTGAGCGAGTACTGGGTCTTGGCCATGCAGACAGGCGTGCCGCCCATCCCGATCGACTCGAGATACTTGATCGCCCGGTCCGCTTCCGGCGTGTAGTCGGCGCCGTCGCCTCCGTAGATCTGCCGCACGATGGTGTCGATCTTCTCCTTGATCGGTCGGTCGGTCGCGTACAGTGGGCGATACTCGGCGCCCTTCTTGTCGAGCAGCGCGAGCAGCTCCGCGCCGAGCGCTTCGCCGCCCGCGCCCCCTTTCTCCCAGACTTCCGTGAGCGCGAGCGGAACGCCGAGGCTCTTCGCGAACTCGGCCACCAACTCCAACTCGGCCTCGCTGTCGGCCGAGCGCCGGTTCAGCGCGATGACGCCCGGAACGCCGAAGTGCCGCACGTTCTCGACGTGTTTCTCGAGGTTCGGCAGACCGCGCTCGAGCGCGCGCAGATCCTCGATGCCGAGATTTTTCTTGTCGGCGCCGCCGTGCATCTTCAGCGACCGAACCGTCGCCACGATCACCGCCGCCTCCGGATTCAAGCCGCCCATGCGGCATTTGATGTCGAAGAACTTTTCGGCGCCGAGATCCGATCCGAATCCGGCTTCGGTCACGACGAGATCGGCGAGCGCGAGCGCCGAGCGCGTCGCGAGAATGCTGTTGCAGCCATGCGCGATGTTGCCGAATGGGCCGGCGTGCACGAACGCCGGGCCGCCCTCGAGCGTTTGCACGAGGTTCGGGCGAATCGCGTCCTTGAGCAGCAGCGCCATCGCGCCGGCCGCGCGTAGCTCACCTGCCGTGACCGGACGCTTCGCCGCGCCGTAGGTCGAGCCGAGGATCACTCGCGCCAAGCGCTCCTCGAGATCCTGTACGCTCGTCGCCAGCGCGACGATGGCCATGATCTCGCTCGCCGGCACGATGATGAAATGCTCTTCGCGCGGCACGCCGTCGGCCGCGCCGCCGAGCCCGACGATCACGTTGCGCAGCGCGCGGTCGTTCATGTCGATCGTGCGCGGCCAGGTGATGCGGCGAGGATCGATCCCCAGCGCGTTGCCTTGCTGGAGGTGGTTGTCGAGCATCGCCGCCAGCAGCGCGTGCGCGCTCGAGATCGCGTGGAAGTCGCCGGTGAAATGGAGATTGATGTCGTCCATCGGCACGACCTGCGCGTAGCCGCCGCCCGCCGCGCCGCCTTTCACGCCGAACACGGGTCCCAGACTCGGCTCGCGAATGCAGAGTGCGACCTTCTTGCCCATGCGCCGCAGCGCCTGCGCGAGGCCAACGGAGACGGTGCTCTTCCCTTCGCCCGCCGGCGTCGGGTTCGTCGCCGTGACGACGACGAGGCGTCCGCGGACCGGACGCTGCGCGATGTCGAGCGGGATCTTCGCGATGTATTTGCCGTGGAGATCCAACTCGTCGCGTTCGAGTCCGAGCTCCGCGGCGACGTCCTCGATGGGACGCATTTTGACGCGTTGGGCGATTTCGATGTCCGACGGGACGACAGTGGTGCTCACGGCGCTAGACCTCGAGTGACAGCGGGTGAATGCGTTCGGGATGGGTGTACACGTTCGCCGACTCGCCGCGCAGCAGGCCGACGAGCGTCACGCCCGCCGCCTCGGCGAATCGAATGGCAAGACCGGTCGGCCGCGAGATGGCGGCGACGAGCTCGACGCCGCGCAGGGCCGCCTTCTGGATCATCTCGTAGCTCGCTCGGCTGGTGACGACGACGAAGCCGCTCGACGCCGGCGTTCCGGCGCGCGCGAGCGCTCCGAGCACTTTGTCGAGCGCGTTGTGCCGGCCGACGTCTTCGCGCGCGACGCGAAGCTCGCCGTCGGCGGTCGACCAGCCCGCGCCGTGCACGGTGCTCGTCGCGTTGTTCACCGCCTGCTGCCGCGACAGCTCGGCGCCGGCACGCCAAAGTGCGCCGCGCTCGACTCGCAGCGTGCGGCCGACCTCCGACGGAACGCGCAGCGCGTCGCCGATCGTCTCGACGCCGCACAGTCCGCAGCCGGTTCTCGACACGAGGCCGCGCACGCGTTCGCCGAGGCGCTCGGCGTCGGCGGGTGAAATCCGAATCTGAAGCTCGATGCCGTGATTCGCACGCACGGCGTCGACATGTTCGACGTGGGCGGCGTCGTCGACGATGCCCTCGGTGATGCTGAAGCCGACCGCCAGATCGTCTAGGTCGTTCGGCGTTCCCATCACGACGACGTACGGCCGGCCGTTGTAGACCAGCGCGACGGGTACTTCTTCGGCGACTTCGGCCGACGACTCGGACGACGAGTCTCCCGTCAGCCGAACGAACGAGCGCGCGGCGGAAACCCGCGTGTAGCCGAGCCCGGCCAGCGGGTGGTCAGTGACGGCCATTGCCTTGCTGGGAAGCGCCGTCGCGCGGCTGCACGAAGCGCCACCCGAACCGACCCTTGATGCAGAGATTGCCCTGCGTGATGGAGTTCTCGAGCGGCGACGTCGCCTTGAGAATCTCGCCGTTGTCGACGTGGAGACGCAGCGTGCAACCCACGCCGCAGTAGGGACAGATCGTGTCCGTCGCCGTCATGCGCGACTCATCCCAGGTGCCCTCGGCGCGCCGGTCGAATTCCGTCTTCGCCATGAGCGCGCCGGTCGGACACACCGCGATGCAATTCCCGCAATACACGCAGGCCGATTCGGGCAGCGGAACGGCGAACTCGGTCGAGATGTGCGCGTCGAACCCGCGTCCGGCGACGGCGATCGCGAACGTGTTCTGATGGTCCGGCCCGCACGCTTCGACGCACTTGTAGCAGAGGATGCACTTCGCGTAGTCGCGGACGTAGAGATCGTTGTCGACCTTCGCCGGCTCGGCGACTGTCGCAGCGAACGCGGTATCCGGCGGGGCGTGATGACCCGGGATCGACGCGTCGCGCGTCCCCGAGGGTGCGGGCGGCGCTTTCGGTCCGAAGCGCTCCGGCCTCGCGTCGTAGTCGTCGATCCAGCGATCCACGTCAGGCGTTGTCGAGAGATCCACCGACGACGCGAGCAGCTCGAGCACGAGCTTGCGGCTGTGCTTCACGCGCGCCGAGTCGGTATGCACGACCATTCCGTCTTCGGCGGCGCGAGAGCACGACGGCACGAGCACGCGCGCGCCCTCGAGCTCGACGACGCATACACGGCACGCGTTCACCGGGTGCAGCGTCTCGAGGAAACAGAGCGTCGGCACCTCGATGCCGGCCTGCCGGCACGCCGCGAGCAGCGTGGCGCCCTCGGGGACCGTGACCTTCTTACCGTCGACCGTGACGGTGACGGTGCGCGTCGACGTACGGCGGCTCTTGTCCGTCGCGATCGTCGGACGTTGGAGCTGCACGAGCGGCGGTGCGACGTCGGTCACGCCCCTGCCCTCGCGCCGTTCAATATGCCGACTCTGTGGATGGCGGACTCGATCGCGGCGTACGCGGTCTGTCCGAGTCCACAGATGGATGCGTCCTTCATCGCCAAACCGACCTCGTCGAGGAGCGACACTTCCTGTGGTACGCCGCCCAGCGTCCGTCCGCTGGCGATCCGATAAAGCGCTTCTTCCTGGCGCACGGTTCCCACGCGGCAGGGGACACATTGACCGCACGACTCGTCGCGGAAGAACGACGCGATCCGAAGCAGGATCTGCTTCATGTCCACCGTGTCGTCGAACGCGACGATGACGCCGGAGCCCAGCGTCGCCTTTGCCGCGCGCACCCCCTCGAACGTGAGCGGCATGTCGAGCTCATCGGGCCGCACGAACACGCCCGCCGCGCCGCCAAGCAGGATCGCCTGCAGCGCTCGTCCGCCGGCGACGCCACCGGCCAGTGACAGCAGGTCACCGAGCGTCGCGCCGAATTCCACCTCGTAGACGCCCGGCGCCTCGACGTTTCCGCTGACGCAAAAAAGCTTGGTGCCGGTGGACTGCTCGGTTCCAAGGCGCGCGAACGCCGCCCCGCCGTTCAACACGATCGACGGCACGTTGGCGAGCGTCTCGACGTTGTTGACCACCGTCGGCAGGCCGAACAACCCGGCCTGCGCCGGGAACGGCGGCTTGTTGCGCGGCTCGCCGCGATAGCCTTCGATCGAGTTGAAGATCGCCGTCTCTTCGCCGCAGATGTACGCCCCCGCGCCGCGGCGAATCTCGATGTCGAACCGAACGCCTCGGCCGAGGATGTCATTGCCGAGGAATCCGTGCGCGTGCGACTCGGCGATCGCGCGCGCGAAACGTTCGGTGCCGACCGGGTATTCGCCGCGAATGTAGAGAAAGCCGCGCTCGCAGCCGGTCGCGAACCCGGCGATCGTCATCGACTCGACGATCGCGAACGGATCGCCGTCGAGCAGCACCCGATCCTTGAACGTGCCCGGCTCGGATTCGTCGGCGTTGCAAATCAGATAGTGCGGGCGCGCCGACTGCTTCGCGACCGCCTCCCATTTGCGCCCGGTCGGAAACGCCGCGCCGCCGCGGCCCATCAGCTTCGAGTCGATCATCTCGCGGATTACCGCGTCGGGGCCGATCTCGAGCGCGCGGCGAAGCGCTTCGAATCCACCGGACGTCGTATATGCGGCGATGTCCGTCGGGTCGATCGTACCGACCCGGCGCAGCAGGCGGCTGGCGTGGCCCGCCGACACGGTGGGCGTCGTCGTGTTGGAGTCTTGCGGAAGCCGCAAGGTCTGCGTCTCCGTCATCGGCTCGGTCCACTGCGAGTCGAGCCGCATCGCGCGCGACCGGCGAGGCTTCGGCTCACGCGACGGTTCGCCGCCACGAAGAATGGTGCGCGCTTCGTCGAGCGACAGGTCGCGGATGACTTCCTCTCGTGGCAGCGGCCCGGCTTCCTGTAGAAGCGCCGCTGTCGCGAAGTCGCACTGTCCGAGACACGGAGACCGCATCCAGACGGTGGCGTCGGCGTCGACGTGAA
Organism: uncultured Gemmatimonadaceae bacterium; assembly: GCA_963757185.1. Lineage (GTDB taxonomy): Bacteria > Gemmatimonadota > Gemmatimonadetes > Gemmatimonadales > Gemmatimonadaceae > JAQBQB01. The sequence continues at coordinate 228,589 of CAVWQI010000003.1, read as the reverse complement.
CGTGATCGCCATTCGGTCCGTGCGCGTGCGCGGGACCGACCGACGCCTCGATCTGTTCGATCAGCTCGGCCGCACCGAGACAACGGCACGCGATGTCGTCGCACACGTGCAGAACGCGGCGCGGCCGCGGGGTCGTTGAGAGGAGCGCGTAGAACGTCGCCACGCTCCACGCCTCGGCGGGAGGAACGTTGAGCCGGACACAGACGTACTCGAGCCCCGTCTCGCTGATCCATCCGACGCGTGACTGCAACGCTTCCAGCGCGGGCAGGAGCAGATGCCGTTGTTCGCGAGCCTCCCGTCCACCGTGCGCGACGTGCGCGTCGTAGGCGTCGCCGCGTGCTCCCCCGTCCCACGCGGACGTGGGCAGCCCGAGCAGCGCGTCGACCGCGGCACGCTCGTCGTCGGTCGGGACGGAGTGCCGCAGCCGCAGATCCATCAGTCGTCCCCTGCGGCGGCGAGCGGCTCCGCGCGGCGCAAAGAGGGCAGCGATTTCTTGCGCACGGGTTCCACGCGCACGGCGCACGCCTTGAACTCGGCGGTGCCGGACTTGATGTCGGTCGCGTTGATCGTGAGGAGGTTCGTCATGACGTCGTCGGGGAAATGCAGCGTCATGAAAACTACGCCAGCGCGCAGACCGCGGTCGATGTAGACAGGCACCTCGAGCGTTCCGCGTCGCGACGTCACGCGGACGGTGTCCCCGGCGTCGACGCCGAGGCGCGCGGCGTCTTCGGGGGACATGTCCAGCGTCTCGCCGCGGTGCAGCGGCGACGTATATCCGCCCGTCTGCACGCCAGTGTTGTAGGACTCCAACCGGCGGCCGGTGGAGAGAATGAACGGATACTCATCGTCCGGCTGCTCGACCGGACCGTCGTGATGGACGACGGAGAACGGCGCGAGCCGACCGCGCTTGGACGGATCGTCGTCCCAGAGACGCGAGTGGAGGAACTTGGTTCCCGGGTGGGTCTCGTCGGGGCACGGCCACTGTATGCCGTCGAGCTCCTCGAGACGCTTGTACGTCATACCTGCGAGCTGCGGAGACAACGCGCGGACTTCGTTCCACACGTCTTCCGCCGACGGCGAGCCCCAGTCGTAGCCGAGGTGTTTCGCGAGCTGCGCCATGATCCAAATCTCGTCGCGCGCCTCGCCGGGTGGTTCGACGGCCTTTCGACAACGCTGAACGCGCCGCTCGCTGTTCGTGACCGTGCCCTCGCCCTCCGCCCACGTCGCCGTCGCGGGCAACACGACGTCGGCGAGTTGCGCGGTCTTCGTGAGGAAGATCTCCTGCACGACGAGGTGGTCGAGGTTCTCGAGGAGATGCGTCACGTGCGTCGCATCAGCGTCCGACTGGGCCGGATTCTCGCCGATGACGTAGAGCGCCGTGAGCTCCTTCGTCTCCATCGCGTTGATCATCTCGGTGAGATGCCACCCGTCCTTCGGGATGATGTCGCGTCCCCACGCACGCTCGAACTTGGTGCGGTGGTTCTCGGTGGTGACGTCCTGGAAACCGGGGAGCTTGTTGGGCAGCGCGCCCATGTCGCCGCCGCCCTGAACGTTGTTCTGTCCGCGGAGCGGGTTGCATCCGCACCCGTAGCGCCCGACGTGTCCCGTGAGGAGCGACAGATTGATGAGCGCGAGCACGTTGTCGACGGCATTGTGGTGTTCGGTGATGCCGAGCGTCCAACAGACCATGGCGCGGTCGGCCGTGGCGTATGCGTGCGCCGCGTCGCGGATGACCTCGGCCGGGATCCCGGTGACGCGTTCGCCGAAGCTCAGCGTGTAGGGCTCGACCGCTTCTTTGTAGGCTTGATAGTCGGTCGTCCCTCGCCTGATGAACTCGGTGTGGGCGAGGCCGGCGTGGATGATCTCGCGCGCCATCGTGTTGGCGAGCGCGACGTCGGCGCCGACGTTGAGGCCGAGCCAGACGTCGGCCCATTCGGCGGAGGTAGTGCGCCGAGGGTCGACGACGTAGAGTCGCGCGCCGTTCTGGATTCCCTTCAATAAATGATGGAACCAGATCGGATGCGCCTCACGGGCGTTCGATCCCCAGAGGAAGGCGAAATCGCAATGTTCCGCTTCCTCGTATGAGCTGGTCGAGCCGCCCGCTCCCAAGATGGTCGTCAGACCGACGACCGAGGGAGCGTGTCAGGTCCGATTACAGCTGTCGATGTTGTTATTCCCGAACACCTGCCGCGCCATCTTCGAGGCGAGGAAGTTGACCTCGTTGGTCGACTTCGAGCAGCTGAAGATGCCGGTGGCGGTACGCCCGTTTTTCGAGAGGTTTCGACGGAAGCCCTCAGCGGCTTTGTCGAGTGCCTCGTCCCACGACGCCGGGCGAAGAATGCCGGCGTCGCGGACGAGGGGTTGGGTCAGGCGGGCGTAGGCGCCGGAGGGTGTTCGGGGGGAGTTCTTGCTGGACTGCATTCGTGGTGCATCTCCAAGACGGGGATGGTCTTAGGAGGATGCATTGGGAGACGAACGGAGGCAAGGGGTTTTGGCTTGGCGCGGCCTTGCTATGACGTTGCGTAGCAGCAGCCGTCGGCGCAGACGATCCAAAGGAAGAGATCATCGCCGCTGTCGAGTTTGACGGGTAACAACGCGCGTGCGGCTAGTGCTGCCTCTCGTTCTGTCGATGCCTGCCGAACTCGATCGTTGTCGTGTACCGAACAAACGAGTCTTCGCGATATAAGGGCCGCTTGATCGTCCTTTAGCTTGGTGTGAGACTGCGGACACTCGGCGTAGCTCCATCGAGAGGCCGCCGCTAAGTCGCCTTCCTGATACGGCGGGCTCCCGGATGGCGGTGAGCTTAGACCAACATCAACGAAGTGGGAGCGCAGAATCAGGTACTCGTCTGGTTCGACGACCCAATACGCGCGATGACCGCGAGTAACTCCGAACTTTGTAAGGTTGCAGTCGGCGACGTCAATTCGGGCCAGCACATAGGTGAACGATTGTCCGGGTTTGCGATATGTGCCATGGTGGGCGAGGACGTGTGAATCCTTGATGGCGGTCACCGTAACTTGGGCACTCGACTTTCCCGGATTGCAGACGCCGGAATCCTCAGGATGCGATTGAGGAGACGTGGGTGGCGTTGCAGTAAGCTCGAGGCTGTCGGCGAAAGCCCTGAAGGCGCCGATAGAATGACCACTCGCGTTTCCAGAAAGCCAATCCGCGAGGCTTCCGTGGAGAGGGTTTTTTGTATAGACCGGTGGCGAGGCGCTAACGAGTAGTGTGGCGACGCCGGCGACGAGCGGTGATATGCTAAGACCCAGAATTCGCGCGTTCATCATTTGTGCTCCGGGTGGCGAGGGTGGGGCTACTGAAGCGCAGCTAACGAGCTCATTCGACGTACGAGGGGTTGCAAAGAGGGATCGGCATCTTTCCAAAGGGTCGCTACGATCGTGGCGTATTCTCGCGCCGTTCGCGGGTCCCCCTGACGCTGAGCGATTTCGGCGCGAAGGGCGAAGGCGCGCACAAGCGTCGTGATTTGCTCGAACTGTTCGAATAGCGAAGTGCCGAGCAGTGGCAGGGCTCGAAGGGTTCGATCCAAATCCAGCGAGGCAGTCGACGTGTCGCCTAGAGCGAGGGCCAGGCGGGCGCGCCGGAAGTCTCGATCAAAGTCGGAGCCGATTTGCTTCCCTTTTCTAAGCCGCCTCGCGCTCAGCAGAAGGAGCTTTGCACCTATCCTGTCACCGCTCGATAGGAGAGCAAAACCTTGAGTCGTGCGGTCGGGGGCGTTCTGGATAGTCTGCAGGATCTCGATCCCGTTCGGAAACGACAGAGCGATAGACGGGGCGATTAGGGCTCCAGCGAGTTGTTCCGCGGTTGCCGAGTCAGGATAGGCGCTTCGAATCAACGACAATGCACGACTCGCCGACGTGCGGATTGAATCGGCCGGCGCACCAAATGCGGCGAACACGGATAGACGAGCAGCGGATGCGGCGATATCGGCGCGAAGAACAAAAAACCGTCCATCCTCGGTTTGCACTGCCAGATCGGTTTTGCTGGAAGCGAGGAGGTCGGCCGCGGGCTCAACGTGTCCGAGCAGCCCCGCGATTCCAATCATTCCGCTCGTCGTAGCTCGGTCGGCTCGCGACTCTCGCCAGACCGAGTCCGCCCTTGTCTTGGCTTCTTGAAACCTTCCAGCCTTCACGAGCAAGCGCACTTCTGAAATCTTGATGTGAAGCAACTGAGCTGGATCGCGCGCAGCTGCCCGCGCCAACGACAATATCTCAACAGTACTTAGGTCTTTTTCGTCAACGCGCGCCACACCGCCGGAGACCTCCGTCCAGCTAGCAAGTGAGTCGAGGGCCGCAGCATTTCGAGGCGCGGCGCGAACCCACGCTTCACAGACGTGACGAAGTATCTCGCGGTTGCGACGAACGACGGCTTCGACTAGCCCGGGGGCCGGATCGAAATCACCAAGCGCAAGCTGTCCCGCCGGATACGGTGCGAAGGCGATGGTGTCGTGATCAATGAACGGAAGGGCGCCGAAAGTCTCGCTGTCGGCAGCTAATCGTTGACCTAGCCTCACGCGATTTGTCACCGTGTACAAGACAGTCGACAACCGGCTCAACAGCCAGCCCGAGAATGCTGATTCGACCGGGGCGGCGGCGGTTCCCGATGCCCGCAAGTACGCCCTCGCCGCTGCTTCGAACGATCCACGAAACACGTACCGTCGCTGATCGCGTTCGTCGATCACAACGGCGCGGTCTTGGGACAAACAGTCGCCAGCGCCAATGAATGTCTCAACGCCCGCACGACCGAGAGTCAACATCCGCTTAAAAAGACCGCAAGCCTTCGGAAAGTCTTGACTGGAGAGGGCTCGGAGGCCTTCAGCATAGATCGAATCGGCGAGGGACAGCATACCTAGTTCAACGGCACGACTGGCCGCCGCCCCGGCCTCAAGGCTTGGCTTGTCGCTCATCCAAGTGAGTGTCTGCGAAAGCCAGAGATTCGCCAACGCGTGACGGTTGTCCGTGGCGAGAGCGTCTCGAAAAGCTCGTTCGGCATTCGCGAGCGACCAGGTACTTAGGCTTGCGCGACCCTGATCATAGAGTCGCCAGGCGGCCAATGACGGAAAAGAACTATCTGTTGAACTCTTCCAGGGTAGCTCGGTTCCGTCTCGCAGCAGGTCGCTGACCAGGAGTCGCGCGGCCCATTTGCGCGACCCCGCAGAGTCGGCCCTGGCATAACTGACGCGCCGCGTCTTCACCACGCTGTCGCCGCCGGCGTCGAATAGGCTGGCATGGATGGTGATGCTGTCGCGGTCCTGATTTGCGCTCACGACAACAACGTTTCGGATCCCCGCTCGCCGCGACGCCTTGAGAGTCTTCTCAAGCGAAAGCCCGTTTTGTTCATCCCTTGTGAGATCTAGATCGGCCACTATTGGCCCTTTCCAGTCGGCCAGCCTTGAAGCAACGTCGCGGATTGCCCGGGCGTCTGTCGAATCTTTCGGCCGGAGCGTCACGACCGCGTATCGAGCCTCACTGAGCGGTATCGCTCGGGGCCCCAGTTCCACCCACGCCATCCCGCCGACGGCAACGAATAGCACCCCGATGCCGGCGGTCGCGATGGCGCGCTTCCGCCGCCGGGCGTCGAACTCAAGCTGGACAAGAAAGTCCCGTGCCGACGCCGGCCGTTCCGCGACCGATCGGGAAAGACAACGCGACAGAAGGTCCGCCAGAGCGCGAAGCATCGAGCGAGAGTCATCGGGCAGCACGCCACGCGCTCCTACAATTTCCTTCGCAGTCATCGCGTGGAACGGCAGCGCGCCTGACAACATCTCGTAGCCGACAACCCCTAGCGCATAGACGTCTGCTCTCTCGTCCGTCGGCAGTTCCGGCGCCATATACGCCGGAGTCCCCGGAGCAACTCCACTGTCCGTCAACGGCGTCGCCGTCGTCGACACCGCCCGCGCAATTCCGAAATCCGCCAGAATCGCCTGCCCATCGGACAACAAAATGTTCCCCGGCTTGATGTCCCGATGCACGATCCCGCGCTGATGCGCGAACGCGAGCGCGCCGCTCACGTCCTTGAGAATTCTCAGAATGTCGTCGAGCGGCAGTTTCCGTCTCGCGCTCGATCCGCGCGCGAAGACTCTCGCCCTGGATATACGGCGTGATGTAGAACAGCCCGTCCTCGAACTCGCCGCTCGTGAGAACCGGCAGGATATGAGGATGCTGAAGGCGAACCGTCAGCTCGATCTCGCGCTTGAAGCGCGAGGTGCTCGCTACCGACACGAGGTCCGGCGGGAGCACCTTCACCACCACCTCGCGCTTGAGCCGAAGATCGGTCGCCAGGAACAGACGACTCATGCCCCCCGCCTCGAGCTCGCGCTCCAGGCGGTACTGCGAACCGAGGGCGTCTTGCAGGACGGTCTCGAGCGGCGAGGACACGCGGAGCGATGGGGGGAGGACCGCGACGGCGACACCAGCATACCCGTCGGTCGACCCCACAGCAAGGCTCGGGCGCAAAGAATTCGTCACACGGTATCCGCTTGAGCGTATCATGGTGATAGAACTTGTGGCGACCGTCTTTCGCGGAGTTTCCCGGAAGGCATCCAGTGCGCCGCGGCTATCGGGCGGCCCCAATCGCCCCGAGCGCCTGATTGAATGCCAGACTCAATTGGCGCCGCCCATCGCGGAGCGACGTGAAGGCGTAGCTTCCCGTCGCGCTAATGGCCGTGCCGGTTCCAAATTGGTAGCCGACCCGATAGCTGAGCCCACCGACGCTGGAGCGAGGCTGGGCTGTGGCCGATATCGCCGACTGCAGGGAATCGCCCAATAGGTAGCTGTACGACGGCGTCAGAAGCGCGAAGACACTCCCGTCGACCCCGTTGACGGTGAACGCACCATGCGCTTCAAACGAATAGCCGATCGACAGGCTTCCGTTATTCACCAGCGATCCACCGCCCAGACGAACCGGAATGAGGCGGGCGCTGCCCGTCAGCTGACCTGCCAGGTAGGACTCCGGCACCCCGGCGGCCGGAGTGGCGGTGCTGAAAGTCAGGATCGGAACGTTCGTCGGCAAAGAGAGCGTTAGCGGCGCGCCCTTGTCAGACAGCACGTACTGCTTGATGGCCGCAGCGGACTGGCCGAACGCATCCACGATATGAGCGTTGACGGTGGCGCTGAACCACAGGTGCTTGACGCACGTGGTGTCCGCGCATGTAGCCTTTCCGTACACGCCGAGTCGGATCGCTTGGGTTGCGACGTCGGCTTGCGCCGTCTTGCCGAACGATCCGGTGATGCTCGTCCCTTGAGCGAAGTCCGTCAGCACGCGACGATCGTCGTTGCTGATGTCGGCGCTGACCAAGAGGAATTGCTGCGTGTCACTCGGGCGCCGAACGCGGTACGTGATCGACGGAATGACGCCGACCTGCGCCGCCGCCTCCTTCGTCAGGGGAAAACTGATCAAGTCGAACAGGAACATGATCACGACTGCCACTGCTCTGAAACCTCCTCGAGCGCGCTTCATCATTCCCCCCTGGAGAGTGCAAGTCGGACGACGGGCCTTTCCTCGTCGTCGGTAGTCCTGCGGACCAGCGCATCCACGTCCGCCTGCGTCGTCAGGATCGCCCTCGCCGGCACGACCGTCGCCGGCGGCAGGCGGAGGCCGCTGCGGATGACCGCTTTCCGCCCCACGTACGACCGCGTCCCGATCACGCACCTGTCGCCCACTGCCGCCTCGTGGTCGAGGATCACCTCGTGGTCGATCAGCGTGTGCGAGCCGACGCACGCGTTCACGCCGAGCGCCGCGCCCACGCCGACCTCCGAGTCGGCGCCGATGTCCACGCCGGGCGCGATCATCGTGAGGTGCCCGATCATCGTGCGCGCCCCGATGCTCACCGGCAGCACGATGATCTTGCCGCTCCGCAGACACATGTTCGGGGACACCGTCGCCTTGTTCGACAGATACGCGCCCTTCCCGATCGACAAGAGCGGCAGGTCGCGCAGCCACGTGTCGGGGTAGGTCTGGAAATCGACGCTGCCGCGATACCCGAAAAGACGCAGCGTGAGGCGCTTGAGCGCCGGGATGGCGAGAACCGCGTGGTAGATCGGCGCGCAATAGTAGATCGCCGTCCAGCAGAGCGAATACAGCCGGCGCGGACCGTACACGCGATGCGAAACGTCGCGCGGATACCGGCCGGGCGTCACCGCGCCAATCGTCAGGCGGCTCAGCGTTCCCGCGATCAGTACGTACGCGATCGCGTAGACGGCGGGCGACGCCGCCAGAACCGTGTAGAACACGAGTGGAGAGCGCGTCGCCCGCATTGCCGCGGCGACCAGCGCGAGAGGCCCTCCGGCGATGACCACGAGATAGAGCGGTACCATCATCCGCACGATCGTCGCCCGCCACCACGAAGTCGGCTTTCGCATTTGAGCAATTCCCCGTGAGAGAATCATCACGGGCCAACGTTACGCGGCGGCCGTCGTCCCCCCGTGGCGTCGGCGGGACGCGTGCGTCCCGGCGCCGTTCCGCGCCCATTCCCGGTGCTATGCCCGAGAGCGGAAGCGCGGTATTTTCGCGTCGTGTCCAGCTCCCTCATCCCGCCCGAGGCGAATCAGCGACTCACCCTGCGCCTCTTGGGAGCCGTCACCCTCGCCGGCCGCGAAGGCGCCGAGGCCCTGCTCGCCCAGCCCAAGCGCGCCGCGCTCCTCATCTACCTCGCCGCCGCCCGGCCGAATGGGTTTCATCGGCGCGACCGCCTCGTGTCCATGTTCTGGCCCGAGCACGACCAGGACCACGCTCGAGCGGCCCTGCGCAAAGCCCTCTACGCGATCCGCCAAACGGTCGGCGACGACGTCATCGTCGCGCGCGGCGACGAAGAAGTCGCCGTCGGCGAAGCACTCTGGTGCGATACCACCGAGTTCCGCGCGTTTGCCGCGAACGAGCGATTCGCGGCGGCACTCGAGCTCTACCACGGCGACTTTCTCGACGGATTTTTCGCCGACGCGCCCGGATTCGAGCGGTGGGCCGAGGAGGAACGCGGCCACTGCCGCGAGCTGGCGGGCGGCTGCGCATGGACGCTCGCCGAGCGCTACGCCTCCTCCGCCGACCTCACGTCCGCGACACGCTGGGCGCGCCGCGCCGTGAATCTCGCGCCCTCCGACGAGCGCCGGCTGCGAAAGGCGTTGTCGATGCTGTTGCAGGCGGGTGACCGGGGCGGCGCGATTCGTTTGTTCGAGGACTTCGCGCGCCGGCTTCGAACCGACCTCGACGTTGACCCGTCGCCGGAGACGTTGAACCTCGTCAAACAGATCCGGGAGCGCTGAGACGGGGCACGGGTTCCCTGTCTCGTGCAACGCCGGCGGCCACCGGGGCATACTTCGTGTTGGTCCATTCGTCCCAACCGCTGGCCGACTCGGAGTTACACGTGCGCTTCAGCACCACATCGTCCCTGATCCTCATCGCGATCGCCGCCCCGGGTTGCGGTCGCGGATCCTCTGCCCCGTCGCCGACGCAAGTCAATGCTCCGACGGCTTCGACGAATCGCCCACCGGGGGCGGTGTGGCCTGACGAAGGCCCTGCCACGTGGGCGCCGCGACCGACGGTCACCGACATCACGGCGAACGACCTGCGCACTCGCCTCTACCAGATTTCGGACGACTCGATGCAAGGCCGACGCATCGGCGAGCTCGGAAACTTCAAGACGACGACGTACATCGCGTCGGAATTCAAGCGGCTCGGTCTCAAGCCGGCCGGCGATAGCGGCGCCTACTTTCAGAATATTCCCTACGGAACGCTGAAGGTAGACAGCACCGTCGCGCGGCTGATCGCCGCCGGTGCGCCGGCGATCGCCGGGAGCGAATGGCTGCCCGCGGCCAGTGCGGCCGGGCCTCGCATCGCCAACGACGCCAACGTCACGGATGCCAACGCCGTCTTCGCCGGGCGCTGGGGCGACACGACCGCCGCACTCGACGAGAGCGCGATTCGCGGAAAGGTTGCCGTCTTCGTGTACAACCCGCCGCGCGCCGGGCGTGGCGGCGGACGCGGTGCGCTTGGAGCCGTGCGCGACCAGCGAGCGTCGAACGCCGGCGCCGCGCTGATCCTCGTCGCGAGCACGGACTCGACTCCCGGCGCGATCGTCTCGTCGGCGTTCGCCACGCGGCCAGGGATGCGTCCCGGCCAGCCAAACGGTTCGCCGGCCGCCGCGATCAGCGCGTCGCTCGCCGAGAAGATTTTTGGACGCCGGCTGAACCAGCTCGCCCCGGGAGCGACGGGCGCTCCCGTGAGCGCGAGCTGGACCAATCAGTTCACGCTTTCGAAGTACGCCTCGCGAAACGTCATCGCGATTCTCCCTGGCTCCGATCCCGCGCGCGCGACCGAGTACGTGCTGTTGAGCGCGCACAACGACCACATCGGCATGCTTCCGCGTCCGGTGGATCACGACTCGCTGCGCGCGTTCGACCGCATCATGCGGCCGCAGGGCGCGAACGATCGACCGGGGCCGCCGAGCGCCGCTCAACAACATCAGATCGACTCGTTGATCGCCTACGCGCGCTCGATTCGTCCGCCGCGCCCAGACTCGATCAACAACGGGGCCGACGACGACGGCTCCGGGACCGTCGTGCTGCTCGAGGTGGCGGAGAAGTTCGCCAGCGAGCATCCGGCGCGATCGATCATCTTCGTCTCTCACCAGGGTGAAGAGGCGGGACTACTCGGATCGAAATGGTTCGTCGATCATCCCACGATACCGCTCGACTCGATCGCCGCGGCGCACAACATGGACATGGTCGGCAAAGGCCGCGCCAGCGACGTGAAGTTCGGCGGGCCCGCCTCCGTGCAGACGCTCGGCTCTCGCCGGCTCTCCAAGCAGTTCGGTGACATCATCGATTCGGTGAATGCCACGCTCCCCGAGCCGATGACGATCGACCACAGCTGGGACGTGCCATCCAATCCGCTCAACCGGTTCTGCCGCAGCGACCAGGTGAACTACGTCCACGCCAACGTCCCGGTCACGTATTTCTCGACCGGCTACTCGATCGACTATCACGAGCCGACCGACGAGCCGCGGTACATCGACTACGACCACATGACGCGGCTCGCCCGGTTCATGCACGGCGTGATGTTCGCGATCGCCAACAGGAAGGATCGTCCGGCGATTTCGGGGCCGGATCCGTCGTATCCGCCGTGCCGCTAGAAGGGCGAACCGCAGCCGTTCGCCGTTACGGGAGTGGTATCCCCAGCGCGTACTTGTTGTTCAGCGCCTGCGCCGCCGCGCGGGCGAGGATCGCCTGTCCAACCCCACTCGGGTGCACGCCGTCCGCCGAGAAGTAGGTGCCGAACGGAGTGAACGACGTCATGAGTTTCGTCAGGCTGAACGGACCTTTGATGTCGCTCCGGTCGTAGAGCGCGCCGAGCGCGAAGTAAGCGAAGCCTCGCTGCGTCGCCTCGGCCTGGATCTGAGCCGACATCTGGTGCATCTGCGTGTTCACGGCGTCCGCATCAGCCGACGTGAGGATGAAATCCTGCGCGAGCGGATTCGGAGAAGCGGCGCAGCTGAAGGGAACCAACCCCGCCCCGTGCTGGGCGGCCGAAAGACCGGCAGCGGCGGCGAATCCGGCCGTGAACGGGACGAAGAGCAGATTCGTGCTGCCCTGACAGTCGCTCGAGACGCTCACGTGAAACAACGCGAACTCGACGCGGTCGGCCCACAACTCGTTTCCCGTTCGGAACGCGGGGACGTGTCTGAGGTCGTCGATCAGGCCGACGACGACGGCGGTGCTGGTCTTCGATTGCACGTTGTCGAGCACGGCGTGATAGAGCGGGGCCCAAGTCGCGAAGGGAAAGAGCGTCACGTTCTGAACCGCGACACCGCTGAGAGCGCCGAGCACTTCGTTCGACCCCAGCTCGACCGACACGATCGTCGGATCGCGCGCGAGCATCGTGGACACCTGCGTCGCACCGGGCTGCAGCACGCGCGCGTAGACCTTGGCGTTTCCCGCGTCTGTAATGCTTTGCGGCGTCGTGGCCAGCGCGTCGAGAGTCAGCGCGCCATTGAGTGAGACGTTGTCGACGGGAAGCGTTACGCCCGGCAGCAACGGCGAGCAGCCTAGAATCGCCGCTGGTGTCAGCGCGCTCTCGCCACTCAAGCGGGTCGCGAGGATCAAAGGCGTGACGACCGGCGAGGCGCATCCGGTGCCGCCGATGTACGGCTGCTTCAGGATTCGTCCGGCGGCCGCGTCGAGCAGTGCGGGCCACGACGTCGCTTGTGTCGCGAAGATGAGGCCGTCGCTCTGCACTCCGGCGCTGATGCTCGTGCCGATCGCGACGTAGCGCTGAAACGCGTTGTGCGCGCTGACCAGGCTGGTCGACACGCCGGATGACTCGCCTGTCGACTCCGGCCCGACGAGACGGTCCGACGCGCAGGCCGACACGCCGAGGGCGAAGACTGACGCCAGCGCGAGGGCCGAACGGTTCATCGAGGTGCCTGGCATCGTCCGTCGCTCCGAGGAGGGCACGACGAATCTTCTGCCTCGCCGACGGTTCGTCCAGTGTCATTCCATCGATGGACGGCTCGCTCCGCCGGCGCGGCGACGACGAAACATCTGGAAATAGCGGCCTGAAGCGCGGTTCAAGAATGGAGGGCGATCGGTCTCGGTTCGGCAGCATCTCGCGACGACAGTGAACCCCGGACCGGTCGCCCTCGACGAACGGGCAGCAGCGTGTCCTTCCGCCGGCGAATTACGGCAGCGGAATTCCGAGCGAGTAGCTGTCGTTCAGCGCCTGCGCCGCCGCACGGGCGAGAATGGTTTGTCCGAGCGCGCTCGGGTGGAGGCCGTCGAGCGAGAAGCGCGTCGCGCGGCTTCCGACTGGATGTGCGCGGTCATCCGTGCATCTCGCCGTTCGCGATCGCCACCTCCGCCGGCGTCAACACGAAGTCCTGGTCGAACGGACCGCCGGCCATGCAATGGAAGACGTAGGGCCCTGCCTGGTTCTGGGCGAGCGCGACGCCGGTGGCGATGGCGACGGGCACCCGCACCGGGACGAAGATCAGGTTGGGGCTGTCCTGACAGTCGCCGAAAATGACGACGTTGAAGTTCAGGAACTCCGCTTGGTCGTTCCACGACTCATTGCCGGTTCGGAAGGCCGCGGCGCGACCGAGATCGTCGATCAGGCCGGCGACGACGGCCACCCTCGCGACGTAAGTGTTCGTAGAGATCAGTTGTCAGATCAGGATCGTCGGGCGGCTAGCTTGCCGCGCGCGTCGCCTCGGCCGCGGGCGCCGCGACAATCACCTCGTCCTCGTCGTCGAGGCGCTCGTCGTGACTGATCCGATCGCGCAGCCGGACCGCCCGCCCGACGAGATACGGGACGGCCGTTACGACGACGTTGGGCCGGAACAGGAACGCCGTACGAATGAAGAGGGCGGTCTTGTTGTGCAGCAGATGTCCGAGCCAACTGCGCGGCACGATCTCGGGCACGACGAGCGTGACCAGGTCGCCCTCGCCGCGCTCGATCAATCCGTTCACGTAGTCGACCAGGGGTCGCAACACCGACCGGTACGGCGACGGCAGCACCACGAGCTCGACCCCGATGTCCCAGTCCTCCCACCGTCGCCGGAGATCGGCCGACGTGTCCGGGTCCACCTCGACGTAGATCGCGCGGACGTCCTCCGAGATCGTCGTCGCGTAGACGAGCGCTCCGGCTGCGGGCTTCGTGATGCCGTTCACGGGCACGAGCACGGTGTGGTGCAGGAACATCAACGGCGCCTGCCCGTTGTAGGCGACTTCGCGGTTGAACCGCTCGTAGTGCTGATGAATGCGTCGAAGTACGACGATGATGAGCGGAATCACGAGAACGACAATCCAGGCGCCGTGCATGAACTTCGTCACGATCTGCACGACGGAGACGACCGCGGTCGCCGCCGCGCCCACGCCGTTGAGCGCCGCACGCCGTTTCCAGCCGGCGTCGCGGTTGCGCCACCAGTGCATCACCATCCCCGCTTGCGACAGCGTGAAGCACACGAAAACGCCGATCGCGTAAAGCGGAATGAGCGCGCTCGTGTCGCCGTGGAACGCCCAGATCAGCAACGCGGCGGCAACCGCGAGCGCGATGATGCCATTCGAGAACGCCAATCGGTCGCCGCGCGCCGCGAACTGCCTGGGCATGTAACTGTCGCGCGCCAAAATGCTCGCCAGCCGAGGGAAATCGGCGAAGGCCGTGTTCGCCGCGAGCACGAGGACGGCAAACGTCGCGTACTGCAGGACGTAGTAGAGCGCGTTCCCACCGAAAATGTCGCGCCCCAACTGCGAGAGCAGCGTTTCGCTCGGCGACGGCATTACGGCGTAGTGACGAGCCAGGACGCTGGTGCCGAGGAAGAACGCGGCCAGAATGGCCGCCATCCAGGCGAGCGTGATCGAGGCATTGCGCGAGCTCGGCGACTTGAACGCACCGACGCCGTTCGAGATCGCCTCGGTCCCGGTCATGGCGACGCATCCTTCCGCGAAAGCGCGAAGGACCAGAAACGTCAGCCCAAAACCGACGAGCGGCGACGTTCCAACCGCGGGTGCCGGCGAGGCGACCGCGTGAACGACGTCTCCACTGAATATCCGATACAGCCCGACGCCGATCAGCGCCAGCATGGCCGCGATGAACACGTACGTCGGCACGCTGAACGCGATTCCCGACTCGCGCACGCCGCGCAGGTTGACCAACGTCAGGACGACCACGGCCGCGACGCACAGCGACACGGCGTGCGGAGCGAGACGCGGATACGCGGAAGTGATTGCCGCGATGCCGCTCGAGATCGACACCGAGACGGTCAGGATGTAGTCGGTCAACAGCGCCGCCGCGGCGACGAGACCGGAACCCGTGCCGAGGTTGTCCTTGGCGACGGTGTACGACCCGCCGCCGCCCGGATACGCGAATACGGTCTGACGGTACGACAGCGCGACGAGCACCAGCAGCCCGACGATCACCGCCGAAATCGGTACGACGTAGTTCAACGCCGTAGCGCCGAGGACGGCGAGGACGATGAGCGTTTGTTCCGTCGCGTACGCAACGGAGGAGATCGCGTCGGACGAGAGGACGGCGAGCGCGGTGCGCTTGTTCAGCCGTTCGTGCTCGAGGCGGTCCGAGGCGAGGGGTCTTCCGAAGAGCACTCGCTTGAGACGGCCAAGCGGCGTAGGCATTGAATGGGCAGGCGATACCACAGCACTATCAATTGACGACAGTGCGCGTAAAGACCGCGTGAAGAATGCCGCCCTTTTCGTTAAGAATTCGAGAAGCTGTCGAGCGTCGAGGTCGGAATCGCCGGCACACGAAAGCGGAAAATGCTTCCGCCCCCCGGCCGCTCCTCGAAGTCCAGGCCGCCCCGTTGCGCAACGGCGATTCCGCGGGCGATCGACAGGCCGAGCCCAGCGCCGCCCACGTCGGGCGCGCCCGACCCAAGCCCGGGCCGCCGATAAAACGCCTCGAAGATCCGCTCGCGTTCGGCTCGCGGGATGCCGGGCCCACGATCGGCGACCGCGAACACGAGCCAGGGACCATCGAGCGTCGCCGAGAGGTCGATGGGCGTCCCGAGCGGCGAGTACTTCGCCGCGTTGTCGATCAAATTCACGACGGCCCGCAACGTTTCTGAAAAGTCGAATGAGCCGAACAACAGCGCTTCGCTGGTGTCCGTCGTGACTCGAAGCTCTCGACCATCCAACCGTCCCGACACCTGCTGCGCCGCCGCGCCGAGCAGGTCTTCTGCTTCGTTCGCTTGAATGTTGGGCGCGGCGACGCCGGTGGCGATGCGCGACAGATCCAGCATCTGCGCGACGAAGCGCGTCAACCGATCCGCTTCCTCTTCGATGACGTCCGCGCGGTCGTCACCTCCGGCGGCGATCTCGTGCGCCAACCCTTTGATCGTCGTGAGCGGCGTGCGCAAGTCGTGCGACACCGACGCGAGCACGGCGTCCTTGGCGCGATGCGCCTCCTGAAGGAGCTGCGCCCGCTCGGCGTCGGCGACGAGGCGTACGCGCTCGAGTCCGAGCGCCGCGTAATACGACAGCGCGTCGAGGACGCGAATTTGCGCACTGCTCGCCGACAACCCCTCGTTGCGGGCGATACGCAGCACGCCGACGGTTCGCCCACGCGCCTGCAACGGCCGAATGAAGGCGCGTACCGGCGGGTACATGCCGTCGTGGCGTACGATGAGCTCGACCGCCGCGTCGCCGGTCGAAGTGCCGTCGACGAATTCCGCCGCGCCGCGCCCCTCCCGGGCCGACCACTCGACCAATTTTTCGTCGATCGGCTGCATGGCGGGGGATTCGCTCGACTGCGCGGCGAGACGCACCAGGTGCGAGTCAGGATCCGCGGCGTACACGCCGCAGACGTCGAGCGCGAGCGACGTACGAATCACCGATGCGATCGCCACAAGGGCGTCCTCGGCGCGCGCGGTGCTCAGCGTCTCGGCGCCGAGCGACGCGAGGCGGTCGATCTCGGCGGCGCGCTCCCGCGCACCCGCGGCTTCGGCTTGCGCGCGATACAGCAACTGCGCCGACAGCACCGCCGTCGCGAGG
This sequence comes from uncultured Gemmatimonadaceae bacterium, assembly GCA_963757185.1. Taxonomy (GTDB): domain Bacteria; phylum Gemmatimonadota; class Gemmatimonadetes; order Gemmatimonadales; family Gemmatimonadaceae; genus JAQBQB01. The sequence goes on along the minus strand of CAVWQI010000003.1, from coordinate 212,078 downwards.
AACGCGAGCAGGACGAACCAGTTGAGCGGATCCTGGATCGTCAGCGTTCCGAACGGCGGAAGGAAGAAATAGTCGAAGCTGACAAACGCCGCGGCGGCGAGCGCGAGGCCGAGCGGTCGTCCGCGACGTGCGCTTCCTCCCTGCACCACGAGGAGGTAGCCGAGGGTGATGTAGGTAGCGTTGAGGTGCGGACGAACGGAGACGAGAAACGCCGTGACGACCGCCAGGAGACCGAACCATGCGCCCCACTCGAGCCAGGGCCGGTCGGTGAGGCGGCCGTCGCGCGACTGGTCGGCGACGCCGCCCGCGCGCGCGCTCACGGCTCGTTTTCGAACCGGTAGCCGACGCCGGGTTCGGTGACGATCAATTGCGGCCGAACGGGGTCCTTCTCGAGCTTCCGCCGCAGACTCCGCACGTGAACGCGCAGGTACTGCTGCATGTCGCCCGACGAATTTCCCCACACGGCGCGGAATAGCTGCTGGTGCGTGAGCGTGCGGCCCGCGTGCTTGAGCAGCGTGCGCAACAACTCCCATTCGATCTTCGTGAGATGGACCGGCGCGTCCGATTTCTTGACCGACGGCTTCACTGGATCGATCACGAGATCGCCGATCGTGATCGCCTGCCCCTCTCCGGCGGCCGGCGCGAGGCGGGACCGCCGCAGCTGTGCGCGGACGCGCGCCTGGAGCTCGCCCGGGCTGAACGGCTTGGTCACGTAGTCGTCGGCGCCGGCATCGAGGAGCGCCACCTTTTCCTGGTCCGAGTGCCGCGCCGAGAGCACGATGATCGGCGCCTGCGACCACGCGCGGATCTCGCGGCAAACCTCGACGCCGCTCGCGTCGGGGAGGCCAAGGTCGAGCACGATGAGCGCCGGCCGTTCGGCCGCCGCGAGGTCGATCGCGTCTCGCGCGTTCGCCGCCTCGATCACCCGCGTGGTGTCCGACGCGAGAGCGTTTCGCACGACTCGCCGGATCTGCGGCTCATCATCGACCACCAGCACCACGTCGTTAACCATGCTTTGAAGTCTGCGGACGGCTGCACTGGGCTGCAACAACTCGCCCTTTCTTCTTTCCGGTCCATCGGTCCACCGGCCCTCCGGCCCGCCCGGTCCACCTGTTAACGCCGTCGCCCCTGGATCGTCCCACCCACCGGGGGCACGGGTCCGAGCGATCGACCCGTGACATGGCGCACAACCCACTCGCTTCACTGTCAGGAGACGAAGAGTATGAAGATGCTTCTGTTGGCGGCCGGCCTGATCGGCACGATGGCGTTCACCCCCGCGACGCTCGAACCGCATCCGCACATTCGCAGCGCCGTCGTCGAGCTGCAGGCGGCACGCGAGGAATTGAAGACCGCGGCCCACGATTTCGGCGGCCACCGCGTCGCAGCAATGAAAGCGATCGACGGGGCGATTCGTCAGCTGCAACTCGCCCAGAAGTTCGACAAGTAGCCGTTTTGACACACCGGCGGCGGGCTTCACGGCCCGCCGCCGGTTTGCCTTCCTAGGCCTTGCCGCCCGCGACGAACAATTGGACGAGGTGCACCAGTGTTTCGGTGGTCTTCTCGAGTCCGCGCCGCGAATTGAATTCCAGCTTGCTGTGAAAATTGAAGCCGCCGGTGAAGATGTTCGGGCACGGCAGCCCGCGAAACGTGAGCTTCGACCCGTCGGTGCCGCCGCGGATCGGTTTGGTGAACGGTGAGAGGCCGGCGCGTCGCGCCGCTTCGAGCGCGTTGGCCGTCAGCTCCGGGCGGCTCTTCAAGATCTCTTTCATGTTCTTGTAGTTCTCCTTCACGTCGACCGACACCGTCACGCCCGAGCAATGGCGTTCGGTCTCCATCGCGATCTCCCGCAACACGCGCTCCTTCTCCTCGAGCCCCGCGAGATCGAAGTCGCGCAGCAGAACCTTGATGCTCGACTGTTCGACGTCGGCGACGCCGGCGTACGGATGCACGAAGCCCACGCGATCCTCGGTCGTCTCGGGGAGCATGTCCTTGGGCATACGTCCCACGAAATCGCCGAGTGCGTAGATCGAGTTGACCATCACGCCCTTTGCCGTGCCGGGGTGCGTGTTCTTTCCCTTGAACGTGACCGTCGCCATCCGCGCGCTCCACGTCTCGTCGCTGATCTCGCCCAGCTCGCCCCCGTCGACCGTGTAGCCGATCTGCGCGCCAAAGCGCTCGACGTCGAATTTGTCGATGCCGCTGCCGATCTCCTCGTCGGCGGTGAAGCCTATCTTGATCGTGCCGTGCGGAACCTGTGGGTTCCGCAGGAGCGTGTCCGCCAACGTCATGATCGCGGCGACGCCGGCCTTGTCGTCGGACCCCAGCAGCGTCGTGCCGTCCGTGGTGATGATGTCATCGCCGATCATGTCGGCCAGCACCGGGTTCTGCGCTACGGTGAGCACCTGCGACGGGTCGCCCGGCAGCGGGATGTCGCCACCCTGGTAGTTCTTGTGGACGATCGGTTTGACGCTCGTGCCGCTCACCGCCGGTGACGTGTCGACGTGCGCGAGCAGCCCGAGCACGGGCGTCGACCTTGCGCGCGCGTCGGGGATCGACGCCGGGATCGTCGCGTAGACCATGCAGTGGTCGCTCACCGACACGTCGCGGGCACCGAGCGCGGAAAGCTCTTCGGCGAGCAGCTTCGCCAGTGTCCACTGCGTCGGCGTGCTCGGCGTGGTCGACGCGTCCTCGCGGGATTGCGTGTCCACGCGGACGTAGCGGAGGAACCGGTCGACGACGGATTCTTCGGGCGGAGATAGCGGTTGATCGCTCATGGTGCTCAGAGCTACGCGGACCATTGGGCGGAATCAACCCTCGTTACCTTGCGAGCCATGGACGTCATCGAAGCCATTCGAGCCAGACGCTCGATCAAACGATTCGCGCCGCCGCCCGTGACCCGTGAGCAGATCGAAACGCTGCTCGCCGTCGCGACGCTCGCGCCCAACCATCGGCTGACGCAGCCCTGGCGCTTCTACGTGCTCGGTCCGGCGGCGCGGCACGCCTACGGCATGGCCCTCGGTGAGCGCAAGGCTCGCAAGCAACCCGATCCCGAGAGCGGCCGCGCGCTGAAAGAGACCGTTGCTCGAGAACACCTCGAGCTGCCCGCGATGATCGCCGTCGCCACGATCCAGAGCGACGAGCCGGAAACCTCCAAGGAGGACTACGCGGCCGCGATGATGGCGGTGCTCACCCTGTCACTCGCCGCGCTCGACTTGGGACTCGGCACGCACATCAAGACCGGCGGGGTGATGGACGACGCCGCCGCCCGATCGGCCGCCGGCGTCGGCGACGGTGAGAAGATCGTGGCGATCGTGAACGTCGGCACACCCGCAGAAACGCCGCCGCCGAAGCGTCGAACGCCGGCCGCCGAGCTCACGACTTGGCGGGATTGAGGCTACCTCCCGATCCGCTCGAACGGCTCGTTCCCGATCCCGTAGTCCTGCCAACCGTTGAAATCGAAGTGCCACCATTCGGTGGGATTCACGGTGAATCCCTGCTCCTCCATCGCCCGACGAAGCAGCGCCCGGTGCCACCGCTCGAGTGAGGTTCCGCCCGGGTAGTCGGCGTACGCGCGGTCTGTGCTCTCGTCGTAGGTGCTCGGCATGTCCACGGGGCGGCCGGTCGACAGGCGATAGAGCGTGAGGTCAACGGCGGCGCCGCGGTTGTGTTTCGAGCCCTCCGCGGGATTGGCGACCAGCCAGCGCTTGTCCGTCGGCGTCGCGTCCCAGAACATCTTCGTCACGTACCACGGGCGATACGCATCGTGGATCAGCAAACCGAAGCCGAGCGGCTCGAGTGCACGATGAGCGCGCGCGACGGCCTCGGCGGCGGGGCGCTGCATGAACGCGCGCGGTTGGTCGTAGAAGCGCGTGCCGAGGAAGTTGTTCGTCGTCGCGTAGCGGATCTCGAGCTTGATGCCCGGCTCGAGTGTCGTGAGCTCGACGAGATCGGCCTTCTTGAAATTCCCTGACTCGCGCGGCGGCGAGGCGGCGAGTGCTTCGCCTCGAAGCTGCTCGACCGACCGCACCGGCGTGACACGAAGCTGGTTCGTGCCCGGCGCCGGCTCGATCTCGCGCCGCGGGAAACGCTCGCCGCCGGCGATGAACGCGCGGGCCCGATCCCCGCGATCCACGACGAACGAAATCGTCGACGCGCGCCGGCCGAGCACTCGCTCTTCGTTTCGCTCCTCCCGAGGCGACCTCGAACTCCGTCGCGCCACGCTCGGTCAGGCGGAGCGTGTGGCGATTCGTGTCCGCGAGCCACAGGTCGCCGCCCTCCTCGAGCACGAGGCGCATCCCGACGGGCGTGTCGTACTCTCCGATCAATCCGCGCCAGCGCGTCGGCGCGGCCGGCGGAGCGGGCGGCATCTCGAGCGTGCGTCGTGCTTGGGCCCGTGGGTTGATCGACCGACGGGCCGCGGGTGCGCACGCGGCGAGCGACGCGACCGCGACGAGCGAAACGCACCGGCGGCTCAGATTCATCATGCGCGGCATGGTGTCAGCGATTCTCCAGCGCGAGAGTCGAATCGGAAAGGCGCGTTCAAGCTACGGACTGTCTTGTGCCCTCGGTAGCGGAAGGCGTCGGGCCTCAGCGTCGCGTCGACCGATCGATCTCGAGGCGAAGGAGCTCGGGACGATGATAGTGCCCGCTCACGTCCAGCGTCATTCGCTCTTCGCGCACTCGTCCGAGGTCGATGTCGCTCACGATGAGCTCAGGGCGATCGAAGCACGGCTCGACGATGTACCGGCCGTCGGGTCCGACAATCGCGCTGCCGCCTCGGAGCACCCAATCGCCGGACGACCGAACCTTGCTCGCGTGAGGCTCCAGTTCCGGCGGCAGCGCCGACGCGCGCATCAACGATCCGGCGGCGAGCACGAAGCAGCGTCCCTCGAACGCGTAGTGGCGGCTGGCGACCTGCAGCATTTCGTGCGCGGTCGGCCAGAGCGCGACGTGAATGTCCTCCCCTGAATCGTGCATCGCCTGGCGGGCGAGCGGCATCCAATGTTCCCAGCACACGAGCGCGCCCACGCGTCCGACCTTGGTCTCGACGGCCGTGAGCCCATCCGCATCGCCGAGGCCCCACACCATTCGCTCGGTGTAGGTCGGGACGAGCTTGCGATGGTGGTTCGCGAGACGGCCGTCGGCGTCGAATGTGAGCGCCGCATTGTACAGCGTGCCGTGTGACGGACCGGAGTCGATTCGTTCAGTGACGCCGATGACGAGCACGACGCCGGCCTCTCTCGCGGCCGTGCCGAGCGCTTCGGTGACGGGCCCCGGCACCACCACGCTCTCCTCAGCCATTCGCCGGAAGACACGTTTGACCGGCTCGTGATCCCAGAGCGCGACGTCGCGGCAGACGTCGAGCCACGTGGGATAGCCGGGCAGCCAGGTCTCCGGAAACACGACGAGTCCCGCGCCGGCCGCGCGCGCGTCGCCGATCAGCCGAACGGTTGCGGCGAGTCCGGCTTCGAGCGTCGGCTGAACTTCGGCTTGTGCGATGGCGACTCGGATCATGCGGCGAAGTTACGACGCACGTGCACGGGACAACACCGGCAGGCAACTCTCCGACCGCCACGAAGAAGCCCCGGCGCTCGCGGAGTCGCGAGCGCCGGGGCTCTCTCGTCATAGCGCGACGTCTATCTCGCCGGCTTCGAGTGCACCGCGAAGACCGCGCCCTGCGGATCGGTGAGGACGGCGATGCGATCGCCCCCCGGGACTTCCATCGGACCTGAAAGCAGCGTGGCGCCCGCCTCCTTCGCTCGCTCGGCGGCGGCGTCGGCGCTGTCCGCCACGGCGACGTAGTGCAGCCAGTACGGGTTGGCCGGCGCGTCGCTCGCCTTGTTCATCACGCCGCCGTAGGTGAACCGATCGCGGCCGAACATCTGATAGAGGCCGGCGGCGCCCATGTCGAAATTCCCCTTCACTTCCCAGCCGAAGAGGTTCTTGTAGAAATCGAGCGCCGCGTCGGCGTTCGTCGTCACGAGCTCGTGCCACGAGAACTCGCGCGGCTGCGGGTCGGTCTCGTCGCCAATCGGGGTCGCGCTCGTGATGACGGCGAACGCGACGCCCTGTGGATCGCGCAGGATGCCGAAGCGGCCGACGCTTTCCACCGTGTTCGCGGGCAGGATCACGGAGGCGCCGAGCTCCTGCGCCTTCGCGATCGTGTCGTCGACGTTCGGGACTTCGATGTAGGCGAGCCAGTTCGGTGGCGCGCCCATGTCCGCCGCTTCCTTCGTCAATTCCATGAGCCCACCAACCGGGCGCTCGTCGGCCATGAACATCGAGTAGTCGATCGGACTCGTGTCGTACTTCGTCGTGGTCCAACCCACGACCTTGCCGTAGAAATCCTTCGCCGCGTCCGTATTCGGCGTCATGAGCTCGTGCCAGACGTAGCGGCCGCGCGTGGTGCTGGTGATCGAAGTGTCGTCAGCCATCGGAACCTCCCCCCTCGAGCATGATCGGTGAGCACACGGGTGGGCGTTGAACCTGCGCCGGTCCGGTGCCGGCATCAATCCTCGCTTGCAAAAGGATTTCAAATCGAGGTCGAGCTGTTACAGGGCCGGGGCCGCCGGGGCATTCTGGCAGGCTCGGCCGCAGAATGGACCCTCGCGCGATTCCGCGAGTACGAGCACAGAGGCAATCGAGGGCTGGCCGCCGGCCTCATGTCTCGGCGCCGCTCCTTGATGATTTCACAGGATGGAGTTGTCATGAGAAAATTTTCTATTCTCGCGGCGCTGGCCGTTTCGTTGGCCGGTGCCCAGGCGGTTCACGCCCAGGCGCCTCGCGATTCGGCGGCCCACAAGTGGGGCGGCCGAGGAGGGCGCGGTGGGCCGGGGATGATGGAGCACGCGCTGCTCAAGAACATCACGCTCACCGACGCCCAGAAGGCGAGGCTCGATCAGGTTCAGAAATCGGAGCGCGCGTCCATGACGGCCGACAACGGCGCCCGGCGCGCCGAGTTCGACGCCATGCGCAAGGCCCGCCAGTCGGGCGACACCGTGACGGCGAACCGGTTGATGCTCGAGCAGCGGACGAAGATGGACCAGCAATTCGCGGCGCACTCGGCCGCGGTCCGCGCGGTCCTCACGCCGGATCAACAGAAGCAGTTCGACGCCAACGTCGCCGAGATGAAGTCGCATCGAGGCGAGTTCGGAAGGGGCGGGCAGAAGCACACCAAGCCGGCGCCGACGAACTGAGGGCGAACACCGCCGCGTTTCGCTAGGGCGATGTGCGGGGGACGCCGTCCGGTTTTTTTGGCGCCGGACGGCCAACCTGCAGCGGACCGTGCATGTCGCCGTCGTCCAGATGCACGAGGAACACATCATCCCGCGGTTTCTGCACGCCGAAATCGAACGTGAGGTCCGCGACCTCGCTCGGCAGGTAGACGTGCAGTCGTCCGTCGGTGACGGACACGGAGTCGGAGGTCACGACGCGGCGCAGCTGACGCATCGTGATGCTCGCACGATACCCGCTGTCGCGCCGAGTAATGACGAGTGTCGCCGTCATGACCTCGGATCGCGGCTGGAAAGTGAGGGCATACGTCCCGACGGGATTCTCTCCCTGAATCGCGCAACAGAGCGCGAGCGCGACAAACGCGTGCATCGTCAACCTCCCCGCGGTGTGAGTCTGATGTGCACGCGGTCGCGAGCACGGAAGAGCAACCCGGCGTAGCCGCCGAGCATCGCCGTCTGCGTAGGCGTCAGCACCTCGGACAACGAGCGCTGAACCTCCGTGCGGCTGAACTCCCACAGGTTGTCAGTGGTTTCGTCCACGCGGCGCGATGCAGCCGAGGCATCGTATCGTTCCGGCAGCCCGGCGAGATACGCGCCGAGGTCGGCCCACGCGGCGTCGACGTGCGCGCGATAGCGCGTGTCGGCCGCCTGCAGTTGCTTCACCTCGTCGTTCGAAAGGATCAGCGAATCCGACTGCTGCAGAAGCTCGGCGAAGGGATCGGGGACCGTCGTCGCGAATCGCCGGGCAAGCTCGGCCGCGGACAGCTTGGTGCCCGGCTGCCCCTCCCGACCGGCGCGCAGCCACCGGTCGAGGATTTGGTCGGACAGCGTCGGCGCGATGTCGATGCCGACGTCGAGCGTCATCCGAAACGGAGCGCGCAGCGTCGTGCTCGTCGGTCGCGTGTTGCCGAAGCGTTCGTTCACCGCGTAGACGAAACGGTTCTGCGTCGCGTCGAAGCCGCGCACGGTGTAGAGCGTCTGGTCCGGCACGGCGGGGCCGCCCCAACCGCGCAGGTTCGAACCGTGCAGCAACTGATCGAGCCCGGCGAGCGGATTCGCGAAGTTGAGCACCACGTCGAGCCGGTGATTGCGCAGGTAGTCGGCGCCAAGGTGTAGGCCCGCGTTCATCTGCGCCGTCCATGGTCCCTCGCAGCTGTTGCGCCCGGCCGCGTGACCGATCTGTGACGTCAAGCATTGGGCGACTTTCGTTGGCGACGACGCGATGAGCGACCGCAACGCAGGTGAGTCGGCGACAAAAGCGCGATCGTTGGCGAGGCCGTCGCCGTTCACGTCCCCGGAAACCAGCGGCGTGAACGGAAGTCCGGATTGCGCCCGCCCGGAGAGGAAGAACATCGCTCGCTGATCGCCGAATGGCCGGAAGACCGCCTGCACGACGAACAGGTGACGCGCGTCGAGATCGCCGCGCGCCCACTCCTTCGTGGACGGATCGCCGAACGCCGCGCCGTCGTAGCCGCGTTGGCTCGCGCGAATGTCCGTGAGTGTGTACGACGCCACGACGTCACCGAAGAATCGACGCGCGTTGTCGGGAATGAACGGTCGCCACGTCACGATCGCTTGCCTGGTGACGCTGCGAAGGTCCGACACCACACGCACCACGCGCCCAAAGTCGCTGTCGGCGCGCGCCGCGGTCGGCGAGAGCGCACCGGTCGCGGCGACGATGCTCGATTGCGGAACGAAGACCGCGCGCCCCTCGTCGCTCAGCGTGAAGCGCGATCGCCCAAGAATGTTGTCGTCGATCGTGCCCGGTTGATTGCCGTTGAGTGACAGCACGCCGTCCACACTCACCACGTTCCTGGCGATCGTCGAAGCGAAACCGAGGTTCGAGCGCCAGCTTCGAGAGGGGCGATAGTGCGGGTCGACCACCTGAACGCTCGGTGCCGCATCGACGAGCGGGCCCGCTCCGCTCGCGCACGTGGTGGGAATCGACGATGGATCGGCAGCGAATCCACGCCAGTCCGGCGTCGGAACGGCCGAGCCGACGCACGACAACCGAAGCGTCGATCCCGCGAGTCCGGTCGAAACCGACGGCACCGCCAACAGCGATGCGTCCACGAGATTTCGAAACTGACCTGTTCCGCCGCGGATCGTCGTTCGCGGACTCGCTTGCCAGGTGAAGCCGAGCCGCGGACTCAGGTCGATCGAGCTCGGAGCGTCGTCGGTGCGAAGCCCGAAACGGCTGAGCACAGCCGGATTGAGTGCCGGTGTTTCTGTGAAATGATTCGCGTCGGCGCGCAGCCCGTAGATCAATTGCAATGTCGAAGTCGCGCGCCAAAGATCGCCGGCCGAGAGAAATCGCGTTCCAGTCGCCTCCGACTCTCGTAGGCGAAGTGAGGGTTCGCGTGAACGAGGCTGGGCGATTCGCGGCGAGGTCGCCCAACGACGCGTATCCGAATGTTCCGAGCTGATTCGTGAAGACGTCCTGCGCCGTCGCGTCGAAACGCGCGTCGGCCGCAAGCTTGATCCGGTGCGCAGGCCGACTTTCCGACGCGATCTGAACTTGGCCGAGCGTTTCCCATCGGAAGAGACGCGAGCGTGTGAGGATTCCGCTGTTGCCGCCGAACTGCAGGGTCGACGCGGTCGACGCCGTGTCGGTCCCACTCGCCGAAGCGGGCAACGGCGACACGACGAGGACACGTCCGTCCGGCAGTGCGAGGTACGGATCGGCCGAGGTGCGGACGACCGTCACGCCGCTCTTGAAGTCGAGCAGTGACGACGCGTTCGGCGCGCTGGTGAGCGACGCAGTCAACGACGCGATGCCGTTCGAGCTCGAGCCGCCGTGACCCGGCGTGCCGATCGGGCTCAATCCCTGGGCGCCGACGCTCGAAAGCTTGCCGTACGCCTGCACGCCGTACGTCGTGGGATTGTACGCACGCTGCGTCCAGTCGTACGGCGCGTGATCGATGCGGCCGATGAACGAGACGTTCTGATCGATCGCTCCGCCGGGAATTCCGGCGCGGCTCGTCGGAATCCCGAGAGCGCCAATCGCTTGGATGGCCGCCGCGGCAGAATCCGGCGCGACCCCCGCGTGTTCGAGCAGGTTGTCGTCGGCCGTCAGCAGCGAAGCCATGTCCGCCGACTTCCGTCCACCTTGCAGACCGTAGTTGTAGGCCCAGCCGTCGCGAAGAAGTTGGCCACTGCCGCCGACGCTCGCGTTCATGTTCGTATACCGCTGACCCGACTGCGCCGAGACGCGATCGGTGTACTGCAGAGATGGGGCGTCGACCGTCACGTGCGCGGTCCGCTGCGTGAACTGGCCGCCGACGACTAGATCGACCGCGGTCTGGGCGCCGCTGAACCAACCATTGGACGGATCGTACGTGGACGCCAGCACGCGAAGCCGCGTCGCCGCGTCGCGCGGAACGTCGCTTCCAGCGAACGCCAGCCCGTTCATCGTCACGCTGTTTTGACTCGGCGGAAGTCCCGCGACAGAAATCCCCCCCGATGCGAGCGCGACACCGGGGAGCATCGCGGCAATCGCCGTGAGATCGCCCGCCTGATCGGGGGCCAGACGCCGCGCCGTGTTCTGCACGAACGTCGTCGCCTCTACTCCGCCTGCTCCATAGCTGGCCGGATCTCTGTCCGGAGCGGCGCGCCGAGCCTGTGTCACCACCGGATTCAATCGGACGGCGCGCGTGAGACGCAGGTTGGCGACGAGCACCGAATCCGCGCCGGCCGCTCGCACCACGTGCAGCGTGACCGACTGAAACCCGTTCGCGCTCACGGCGACGGCATAGTCACCGGTGCCGTCCGACCACTCGATGGAAAAGGCGCCGCCCGTGTCCGTGACGGCAGTCTTCGCGACGCGGTCAGCGGTCCTCGTCACGACCACGTTCGCCGCGCGCAGCGAACGCGCACTGTCGTCCGTCACGCGGCCGCGGACAACCTCGTGACGCGATTGCGCCCCCGCGATCGCCGGTCCCGACAGCGCCAGCCAAACCAGCGCCGAGCGCCACAAGCACTTCATTTCGAGTTTGTCCTGAGCGAGTTCACCTCAAGACACGCCGTCACCTCGGCGCGTTAGTGGTGTCGCCAACTTCGGCGCAGCGGTTGGCGCGTACGATCGCGAACCGCTTGTTCACGATCGTCGTGTCGTATCGCTGCTTCTGAGTCATCTTGAGGTACTGGTCGCGCTGGTCCGGCGTGAGCGCGCACAGCATTTCAGCGAACATCCCGTTTTCCATATCAGCAACACGCCGGCGCACCTCGTCGAACTCGTTCGCCGAGCGGGGACGCCACCGACGGGCGATGGCATGAAGCCGCGTGCGTTCTTCGGTCGTCAGTCCCAGCATCTCGAGCGGGATTGGAATTCGCTCTGACTCGGCTTCACGGCTAGCACGCACTTCGACGCGCCGCGGTTCGACTCGAGGCCAGAGCGCCGCTCCCGCAATTACGCCCGCGGCGAACGTCGCGATCAACAACGCAATCGCGCGGGCCCGTGTGTCAGCGGCCATTGTTCGCCTCGACACCGAGCGCTTCGGCGAGATCGGCGACACCCGGCGCCTGCGTGGATCTCGCGATCGCGACGAGCCCCGGTGGCACGCCGAGAACCTCGGCGGTCGTGCCGCCGACGGGCGGCGCGTATTGGCGGAGGAGCGGAATCCCGCTCAGCACGGCGATCACCGCGGCGGCGGCCAGGGCTGGGCGCGCCCAGCGCGAGAGATAGTCGACGACCGTCGCTGGAGCGCCGACCCGCGCCTCGCTGATGATCGCGGCGACGCGGTGATCGAACGCCGCGCCCCGCGTCGGGTCGAGCGGCGATAGGTCGAGTGGCTCTTCACTCATGTGCATGCTCCTTCGAAGTATTCTGCCCGAGCGCCTCGCGCAACCGCCGGCGGGCGTTGAACAGGTGCTGCCGAGACATCCCTTCGGATGTGCCGATCGCAGCGGCGATGTCGGCGTGCGTCCAATCATCCAGATCGTGCAGTAGAACGACCTCACGCTGAGTCGGCGTGAGCACGCCGAGGGCGGCGACCAGGCGGGTCCGGAGCTCGGCGATCTCGGCGTCCTTCGCCGGATCGTCCCGGGCCGTGACCGTTTCCGGCTCGATCGGCGTGGCGCGTCTCAGAATGCCGCGCGTCACGGTGTTGCGCGCCACGTTGCGAACGATCGATCCGAGCCAGAACCGAAACCGCTCGCGATCGCGACATTCGGCCAACCGCTCTGCCGCACGAACGAACGCGTCGTGGCACGCATCCTCGGCGTCAGCACGACTTCCGGTCTGGGCGAGCGCGATCGAGAAGGCCGCCCGATAGTGTCGTCGGACGAGTACGTCGAGCGCCGTCGCGTCGCCGCCCAGCGCGCGCGCGATCAGCTCAGTATCGGACGGCGTGCCTGTGGCCACCGCGACAAGACACACGACGCCGGCCGCGCGTTAGTTCCGGGTCGCATCCAGTGACACTCATGAGGCTGCCTGCGAAGCGTTTGTGGGCCCCGCCCGGCTGGCCTGCCTTGGCCTGCCCGGCGAGAATTCGAGGCTCGAAGTTGTACCCGATTTACATGAACAGCGGAGGCGACTCATGTACCTCGTGCGCGAAATCTTCTACTGCAAGCCCGGCAAGGTCCGCCCAATGGTCGAGAAGCTCCTGGCGATGAATGCGATCAGCAAACGGGCCGGCATGCCGAACATGCGAATCATGACCGATCTGGCCGCGGAGAAATACTGGACCGTCGTGGGCGAGCTGGAGGTCGTGAGCTTGGAGGCCTTCGAGAGGATGATGGCCGCGCCGGCCGTGTCCGAAGCCGATCAGAAAGAATTCGAGAAAATCATGGCCGGCTACCACGACCTCGTCGACTCTGGCCGGCGCGAGATTTACAAGCTCGAGGGATAGCGTTCCCGTTCGCCTTGAACCAAGAGCGCCCGCCGTGGAGTCACGGCGGGCGCTCTTGAAATCAGGGGCTTACTTCGGCTTCGCGATGCCGCCGTGGCTGGAGCACGCGCCCTGACCGCCCTTGCTCATCGTGCCGTCGGTGCACTTCACCATCGCCGTCTTCCCGGCCGTCTTGCTCGAGGCCTTTGGCTTCGTCGTGTCAGCCGCCTTGGGATGCTTTGCCGCAGTCGTCTTCGGCTTGGCGGCGGTGGTTGCGGGCTTGGTCTCGCTCGTCGACGTCCCCGCCTTCTTCACGCCGCCGTGACTCGAGCAGGCGCCACGCCCCGTCGCCGTGGACGTCGTTCCGTCGCTGCACGTCACAGTGGCCGGTTTGGCCTGGGCACCGGCGACGGACGTGAGACACGCGAGCGCGGCGACTGTAAAGAACGCTGAAAGGCGCGTACGCATAGTTGTTCTCCGGGTTGAAGGGGATCCGACGATCCGCTCTGTTCGACCCGACGCCCCACTCGAACGTCACACCCGCTCACGTCGCGGGTCGTTGTCTCCCGATCAACGTCTCCTGCGCCGAACCGTCTGCGCCGCCGCGCGCCTCGTAGCTCCCGTCGGGGCGCAGCTCCCACGCCGTCGGGTCGTCGAGATAAAACGCGAGGATCTCGTCGAGACGACGGCGCTGCTCCGTGTCGTCGATCGGCACGAGAACTTCGACGCGCCGTCGAAGGTTTCGCGGACGAAGGTCGGCCGAGCCGATGAAGTAGCGCGGCGATCCTCCGTTCGCGAACCGATAGATCCGCGAGTGCTCGAGGAAACGGCCAACGATGGACACCACTCGCACATGCTCGCTGCGCGCGTGAATGCCCGGACGGAGCGTGCAGATCCCGCGAACGACGAGGTCGATCTTTACGCCGTCGTTCGACGCTCGGTAAAGGGCGCGCACGACGTCGGGGTCTGAAAGACCGTTGATCTTCGCCGTGATGCCCGCCGGACGCCCCGCGCGGGCATGAGCGGCCTCCCGGTCGATTTGCTCGACGATGGCGGGCAACAGATGCTGCGGTGCGACGAGCAGCGACTGCTTCGTGCGTCGCGGCGCCGCCGAAACGCCCGTCAGCTCGTTGAACAGGTCCGCGATGTCGTCCGCGATCTGGTCGTTCGTGGTGAACAGGCTCAGGTCCGTGTACTGCTCGCCCGACCGCGTGTTGTAGTTCCCCGTGCCGACGTGGGCGTACCGTCGCAGCGCTCCACCCTCACGCCGGACGACGAGTGCCACTTTCGCGTGGTTCTTGAATCCCACGATGCCGCGAACGACGTGACCCCCGGCGGCTTCCAGCGCCCGCGCCCAGCCGACGTTGATCTCCTCGTCGAAACGCGCCTTGACCTCGACGAACACCGTGACCGATTTCCCGGCCTTCGCCGCCGAGAGAAGAGCGTCGGCGATCGCCGACGGATTCCCGATGCGGTACAACGTGATCTTGATCGCTGCGACCTCGGGATCGGCCGCGGCCTCGCGCAGAAACCGCACGACTGTTTCGCCGAACGAATCGAACGGGTGGTGCGCCAGCACGTCTCGCGCGCCGAGGGTCGCGAACACACCCGCGTCGCCGAACGGCCGGCCCGCCGTGAATGGCGGGTACGACGCCTTGGCGCGCGACGGGAGATCGAGAAGAACGAGCCCGCGTAGATCCAAGAGGCCGTCGACCTCATCCACGTCCGGCAGCGGCGGCGCGCCGACGGCGGACTGCTCTCGGCGCACGTTCTCCAGCAACAGGGCGCGCACGATCGCCGGCATCCCACGTTCGACCTCGACACGCACCGCTATTCCCTGCCCGCGCGACGTCGTCGCCCGCTCGACTTCCTCGAGCAGGTCGTCGGCATGTTCCTCGTCGAGCTCGATCTCGGCGCTCCGCGTCACGCGGAACGCGTACGCGTGTTCGACCGTCGCGTCGGGATACAGCGCGGCAAGGTTGCCGCGAATGACTTCCTCGATCGGCACGATGGTGCGCTCGTCTTGCGGCGCGCCACCGCCCAGGGTGACAAACCGCGGCAGCGACGAAGGTAGTTCAAGCTCGGCGAATCGCGGCGGGCCTCCCGCGCGTTGGCGCAGGATGACCGCCATCGAGAGCGTGAGATGCCCGAGTCGCGGCAACGGATGCCCCGGGCTCAGGGTCATCGCGAACGGCGTGAGCAGGGGCTGGATGTCGTCGCGAAACCGATCGGCGAGCACTGCCCGGTCGGCGTCGGGCAACGTCTGCCACGTCGCGACGCGCACCCCCAACGACTCCAACGCCCGCCGGCACTGGTCGAAGCACTCGGCCTGACGAGCGGCGATGGACGCGACGGCCTCAGACACCGCGGCTACCTCCGCGCTGGGCGACAGGCCATCGTCCCTTCGCTCCGCCGGTTCGTCGCGTGTCGCGGCGATCAAGCCCGCCATGCGCACCATGAAGAACTCGTCGACGTTGGCCCCGACGATCGATAGAAAACGGAGCCGCTCGCGCAACGGCGTCGCATCGCTCGCGACGAGCGAAAGCACGCGGTGCTGGAAGGCGAGGAGACTCAGCTCGGCGTTGAAGAACTCAGGCCCGTCGACGCCGGAAAGCGGGATCGGCGCGCGGAGAAAGCGATCGGAGTACCCCGCTCCGCGCGGTACGTCCTCGAGCCGCGCCCATTTGATCGCCAGCTCGGCGCGTTCGTGTGTCGGGACCGCCGAGCGGCGGACGCCGTGCTCCTCCTCGAGAGCCCGCTCGAGAAGGAGCAGATCCGACTCGTCGCCCCGCAATTGGTGCGCGCACATCTGAAAGAAGCGCGCGGACGTTCCGTTGCGTCGCACGGTGACGCGATCCAGGTGGACGCTCAGCCGCGGGCGGCGGAACCAGTCCAGCGACGCGCGCCGCGTGAGGCGATCGACCTCGAGATCGACGCGCACTTCGAGCAGCGCCGGGTCGACGATGCCGCGCACGCGCTTCGATACGGCGGTGTCAGCGGCCATCGCCGCGGAAACGTCTCCGGCCGCGACGCGCGCGTCGACCCGCGTCTCGCCCCCGCTCGCCTCGCCGCCCGCGATGCGGAGCGTGAGAGCCGCACCCCCCTTCGCATCGAATCGCAGCCGGCACGTCACCCCGCGCCGGCGGAGCGAGTCGTCCGCGGTGTCCAGGTAGAGATCGCGGTGAAGCGACCGGCGCGCTTCACCGGCGGCGATGCCCGGCGGCAACGGCCCGGACGCCAGCGTGCCGAGCTGGTCCGCCGACAACAGCTCGCAACGGAACTCGGTCATCCCGTCACCGCCGCCCCCCCGGCGAACAACGCCCGCTCAGCGAGATGTTCAGCGTTTTCCGGCGCAAGCCTCGATGATGTCCGATTTTGCGTTCTTGGGGTTGTCGATGGTCTTGTAGAAATCGTCAAAGTATTTGAGCGTTTCCGTAACGAGGTCCGCCGGAAGGAGCGAGCCAACCTTGTCATGGTAGAGGCCGTAGATCGCTTCCTTCTTCGAGTCGAACACGGCGAACGCCTTGGCATACTCCTCGTTCGGAGCGCAGTATCCGCGATAGAGGCGACTGCGCACGTTCCGGATGGGAAGACGGGGGTCCACCGTCGCGTACCTCGCGTTCACCAGCCCGGCGAAGTCGAAATCCCGCGCGATGGGGAATGGATCATTGCCGTCGTTCCGCGCGAACAGCTCGATATTGTGCAGCCCGGAGATCGACCAATCCGTGTTGCCGATGAGGTACTCGAACAACGACATCGCGACCATCGTTCCGGCTTGCGTGTCGCCGGGTCCGGCGCCCTTGATCGCGAGGATCTTTCCACCCAACCGCGCCGACATTCGCGCCGGATCTTCCTGAATGAAAGCATAGCGCGTCGTCAACGGTTTACCGCTCGCGCTGTCCACGTAGGTGACCTTGAGCGCGCGAACGGCGTGGCTGTTGTGCGTCAGCGTCCAGTAGATCCGATACGCCTGCAGCTCCTGGAGGACGTAATGCTCATACAGATCGTCGTCGCGGCAGAAGTTGGTGAGCTTCGGCTTGTTCAACCCGGCGAAGATCGTCTTCTTCGTGTTGTCCTTGGAGAAATCGAGCCGGATCGGTGGAAAGTCGCAGTGGTTGAGACGCCAGATCCCGTGCGTCTTGAGCTTGAGCGGCAGCACCTCCGGCGCCGATGCGCCGGGCGGCGTGTACGTGATCGTCGCGTCGCGCCATGGCGCCTGATCGTCCTTGTCGCCTCGAATCCGCTTGACGTTCAGCGTGAGCGTGATCGGGAGCGGCTCCTCGCTCTCGAAGAACTTCGAAAGCGGGGCCGTGTCGTCAGGCGCGCGGTCGGGCTTGTCGGCCTTCGGCTTTTTCACCGAACCCTGCTGTTTTTGGGCGACGGCCGTCTGCACGGCGCACAAGCCGGCGCCGACGGCGAGCAGGCTGGACACCATCCACAGCCGCCATTGGCTGGATCGATGCTTGATCACGAATTCTCCCGCGCTGATGAGGTGGAAGGAAAGCGGGTCTCTACAGCAGTTCGGCCTCGACCATGTGCTTGCCGCCGGCGAGTCGCAACAGCGCCAGCAGCTCCTCGGGGCCGCTCTTCTTCTTGGGAAGTACCACGTAATCGATCACCGTAATCCCGTCACCCGACTCGGAGATCGCGGCGAGCTCCCACTTCTTCGACGCGTCGTCGAGCCGAGCCTCGAGCACCGGCTGCACCATCATCGCGTCGGTGATCCGCACGCGGAGCCGGCATTCGACCTTGTCGCCGCCACGCTCCTCGCCTTCCGGACTGTGCTCACGCGCCCGTCGCCAGGCGCGCTGGGCGATGCCCTCGAGTTGCTCGGAGGTCATTTCGCTCAGCACCTCGTCCTCGATGCGCGCCACGAAAGTGCCCGTGCGCGCGAGATCTCGCGCACGCTGCAGCCGCCGCTCGGCGAGCTTGCCGTCGAGGGCCACCGGCGTCCGGCCGAAGTCCGCCATCCACAGCAGGAAGATGACGGCGTTGAACACGACCGAGATTACGGCCGCCACGGGCAGATCCACCGCGGCCGCGATGCCGAGCCCCATCATCAGGAAGATGTAGGCGGCGTCCTTGCTGTCGTCCAACGTGTTCCTGAATCGGACCGCCGCCGCGATGCCGCCCAAGCTGAACGCCAGGGCGAGGCTGTACTTCACGAGCACCACGATGCCCGAGACGATCACGGGCAGTACGATCATCAGCTGCACGACCGATTGTTGATAGCCGCGCCTGGAGCGCGTGAGCGTGTATACCCACGCAACCGGCAGCGAAAGCAAAGCCGCGGCGATCATCGCCAGCGCGACGGTCGCGGCCAACGCTCCCTGTGCGATCTCCGGAATGACGACGTTCTTGCCGGACCGGACCGCCTCGCCCGTGCCACCGTACAACGCGGCGATCGATGCGTCACTGACGAAGTGCGTGCGTGGCAAATACTGCCACACCAGCGCGCCGAGTATCGCGAGCGCGATGTAGTAGAGGACTACTCGAAGAATGACTTTGTTCGCGGGCGCTGCGGCGGGCGCGACCGACCTCGTGGCCATGCGCGGGACGTCCCGAGTTCGAAGGGGGGGCGTGCGCATCAAAAATCGCTACACGGACCGCCGTGCGCTAGCGCATAGGACTATCCTGATGGCGGCCGACCGCCCCGGCCCTGCCCCCCGCTCTTCTGCGCGGCATCCTGGATCTGCTGCTCGGCCTTGGCCTCGAAGCCGTGCGCCGAGTCGAGCTGCCGAGCCGACAGCAGGGTGTACGCCTGATCGCGGCTCGTCGCGTTGTTCTCCCGAACCGCGGTGACCGTCTCACGCACGAGAGAATTCGCTTCGGTCAGCGAGTCTCGGCGTTCCGGGCTCCCATTGCTGAACAACGGGCCGTTCTTGAACAGGCGCTGGACCGAGTCGAGCTTGCGCATGAGCGGCGCGTTGGTCGAATCGAGCGCCCGCTTGATGGCGATCACGCGCGTGAACTGGGTGTCAGTCAGCGCCAGATCCTGCCGGTGCTCGACCAACAGGTTGACCGCGTTCACGACCTGCGGGATTTCGACCCCCGCGGCGCGCTGAACTCCCGCGCCACGGCCAAAGCCTCGCCCGGAGCCGCCCCCCCCCCGCCCCATGCCTCCCTGCGCACGCGCGGCGATGGGTAGCGCGCCGAGAAGCACGACGCCTGACAGCACGTTCCACCCCGACAGTCGGAAAATCTTCATCCACCACACCCCGGGATTCGGCCAAGAATGAGGAACACCCGCGCCAGTTTGATGACACGGGTGTTCGAGGCCTCCCCCAGTCCACTACGCCACGACGATGGGGCTGCTACTGCACGAGCACCGATCCGGTCATCCCTGCGTGTAACGTGCAGTGATAGCTGAATGTTCCCGGGGTCGCGAACTGCCGGCTGAACGTCGCTCCGTCGTCCTTGTTTCCCGACGAGACGTCCGAGAATGTGACGTTGTGCTCCTCGGCCCCTGAATTCCACGTCCAGGTCACCGTCGTACCAGCGGCCACGACGATGCTGGGTGCGCTGAAGAAGTCGTTGCCGATCGAGACCTGGTTGCTGGCAACGGGTGGCCCTCCACCTCCGGGGCCCGTTGAGTCACCACCGCACGCGGACGCCGCCGCCATCGCGACCGCCGCGAGAAAAATCCTGCCCTTGACCATTTCCCTCTCCGATGAATGAAGAACCCTCTTCGTTATCCACGCATCGGACGAACGGTTCCGGACGCGGCCGCGCAGGATCGCGCCGACGGGCCTCGTTCCGGGCCCTTCAGGTAAAGAGATCTTCGCGCGTCGGCGGCAGGTTGGTGTGCCCCCGGCAGGGCTTGGACAAGAGAGTCTGAAGAACGTTCAGGTCGCCGGTGTTGAAGCCGCGCTGCGCCGCGGTCATGTACAGCCGCCACACGCGGAACTCCGTCTCTCCGATGATCGCCACCGCGCGGTCATGGTTCCCTTCGAGGCGTTTGAGCCACTCGCCCAGCGTCCGCGCGTAGTGCTCGCGCAGGCTCTCGACGTCGCGCGTCTCGAAGCCGACGGCTTCGGCCGCGTGGATGATCTCATAGAAAGGTCCGAGCTTTCCGTCTGGAAAGACGTATTGGTCGATGAACGCATCCACCTTCCAGAGGCGACGCAACACCAAGTCGCGCCAGCGCCTCGGCCGTCCCTCCCGGACACTCACGATTCCGTGATTCAGAAAGAGGCCGCCCGGCGCCAGCGCGCCGTACGCCGACGCGAAGTACTCCGGCAGGTGATCCACGCCGACGTGTTCGACCATGCCCACGCTCGCGATCTTGTCGAACGGTCCTATCTCGGCGACTTCGCGATAGTCGCGCAACTCGATGCGGCAGCGATCTGAAAGCCCCGCGTCCGCGATCCGCTTCGTCGCCAGCTCCGCCTGCCGCGTGCTGAGCGTGACCCCGACGGCGTTCACGCCATAGTGCGTCGCCGCGTGGATGACGAGCGCGCCCCAGCCGGATCCGATGTCGAGGAATCGATCGCCGGGCTCCAATCGGAGCTTGCGACACACGAGATCGAGCTTCGCTTCCTGTGCGTCGTCGAGGGTGTCGTCGGCGCGGTGGAAATAGGCGCACGAATACACCATTCGCTTGTCCAGCCAGAGCTCGTAAAAGTCGTTGCCGACGTCGTAGTGATAGCTGATCGCCGCGCGGTCGCGCGAGGGTTCGTGCCTCTCGCCGGTCGGCGCCACCCTCGCGTCGGCGCGCAACGCGCGAACGCCGGCGGCATCGCCGTTCGGACTCGGGAGCGCGAGCAAGTCGCGCGTCAACGAGACCAGCGCGCGAGCCGACGACAGCCGCCCCTTGATCGCCTCGCCGAGGGCCACGGCGGCCGAGAGCTCGCCTTCGACGTCGACCACTCCCGACAGATACGCTTCGACGATCGAAAGCTCGCTCGGCGGCAACAGCATCTGCCGCAGGGCCGACGGAGTCCTGATCACGAGTGTGAACGGGACAGTGCGGTTATGGGCCGTCTCGACCGTGCCGTCCCAATAACGCACGTCGAACGACCGAGCCGCTGGCGCTCCGAACAGCGTGTCGAGAGCGTGCTGACTGTGCTGAAGTGCCGAGAAGGTGTCGTGCCGGTCCACGTCGCTATCGCCTGAGCGATCGCATCGGTTTCGATATAGCGTTTCAGGGTGAGCCTGGCAACGCAGCGGGCGACCCTAAAAACGCAAAGAGAGCGCCCAACATGACGCCCGAGTCCGCTGTGGGCGGCGCACGGGTGGACGGGTGCACGCGTGGACGCGTGGACGGGGCTTCGCCCAATGGCGATCAGTCCCCTTCCCGACGGCGGAACAGCCGTCCAGAATTGATGCGAACTCCGCTCGCCCTTTCAGGAGGCCCGATGCGCGTGCTCCGCTCTTTGGCCGCGGTCACCCTTGCCGTGATCCCGGTCGTCACCGTTCCATTCGCGCTGCGCGCACAGATGGCCGCGCCGCAACACTCCAACCGCATTGCTCTCGAGCAATACCTCGATTGGGAGGAGGTCCAGGCGCCCCAGCTCTCGCCCGACGGGACGCAGATCCTCTTCGGGCGCCGCTGGATCGACAAGATGAACGACCGCTGGGAGTCGTCCGTCTGGCTGATGAATGCCGACGGCTCGCATCAGCGCTCGCTCGTTCAAGGATCCGACGTTCAGTGGTCGCCCGACGGAAAGCGAATCGCCTACGTCGCGAAGGGTGAGCCGAGCGGGCAGCAGATTTTCGTTCGTTGGATGGACGCCGAGGGCGCGGTCACGCAGATCTCGCATCTCACCGAGACCCCGGCGAGCCTCGAGTGGTCGCCGGACGGCAAGTCGATCGCGTTCACGATGAACGTGCCGGTGAAGGAAACGTGGCGCATCGCGATGCCGACTCCTCCGAAAGGCGCCAAATGGATCGAGTCGCCCAAGATCGTCACGCGGCTCAACTATAGATCCGACCGCGTCGGATTCAACGACGACGCCTACCGCCACATCTTCCTGATCCCCGCGGACGGCGGCACGCCGCGTCAGATCACGAACGGCGACTGGAACCATTCCGCTCCGGCCTTCTCGGCCGACGGAAAGTGGCTCGCGTTCTCGGGGCTGCGAGAGGCGAACGCGGAGAACTTCTTCCGCAAGTCGCAGATCTACGCGGCGAATCTCGAGACGGGAGAGATCCGGCAGCTCTCGCATCGCAGCGGCACGAACGGCAACCCCGTGTACTCCCCCGACGGCAAGATGATCGCCTTCATGTCCGCCGATTCGGTTGACCATTCGGCGTGGGCGGAGACGAAGCTGTGGGCGATGAACGCCGACGGATCCGGCGCGCACGTGTTGTCGGGCAATCTCGACCGACCGATCTCCGGTGTGTCGTGGGCGCCCGACGGTTCCGGCGTGTACTTCAACGTCGAGAGCGAAGGGTCGAAGAACCTCTACCTGGCGACGACGACCGGGCAGTTCCATCCGGTGACGAGCGGCAAGCAGGTGCTGACGGTGAACGCCGTCGGCAAGACTGGCGTTGCCGTCGGCATTCGGTCGACACCGACGAAGCCGAACGACGTCGTGTCGTTCGCCGTGCCGAAGACGGGCACCACTTCGACCTTCACCCAGCTCACCGCGGTGAACGACGACGTGCTCGCCGGCAAGGAGCTCGCGCAGACCGAGGAGATCTGGTACACGTCGAAGGACGGCCTGAAGGTCCAGGGCTGGGTGGTGAAGCCTCCGGGTTTCGATCCGTCGAAGAAGTATCCGCTCATCCTCGACATCCACGGCGGTCCGCAGGCGATGTACAACGTCGCGTTCAGCTTCGCGCGACAGGACAACGCGGCGAACGGCTTCGTCGTGCTGTACACGAACCCGCGCGGCAGCACGGGCTACGGCGAGAAGTTCACCAACGAGATCAAGAACGCGTACCCGGGCAAGGACTTCGACGACCTGATGGCCGGCGTCGACACGGTCATTGGCCGCGGGTACGTCGACACGAAGAACATGTTCGTGTACGGCTGCTCGGGCGGCGGCGTTTTGACGGCGTGGACCGTCGGCCACACGAACCGCTTCGCCGCGGCGGCGTCGCTTTGCCCGGTGATCGACTGGATCAGCTTCGTCGGCGAAACGGACGGCGCGGGCTGGTACGAGAACTTTGAGAAGCCCTTCTGGGAGGATCCGAGCGAGTATCTCAAGCGCTCACCGATCATGTACGTCGGGAACGTGAAGACGCCCACCTTGCTGATGACCGGCGTCCTCGACCTGCGCACGCCGATTCCGCAGATCGAGGAGTTCTATCGCGCGCTCAAGATGCACGGCACGCCGACGATGATGATCCGCATGAACAACGAGTACCACGGCACGTCGAGCACGCCGTCGAACTTCCTGCGGACGCAGTTGTACGTGCGCGGCTGGTTCGAGAAGTACGGGACGATCAGCAAAGGTGTGGTGACGACGACACAAGATCGCTGACCACGAGTCGGTCCGAGGGCAGGCGGCGCCCCTACGCGCCGCCTGCCCTTTTTTTAGCTGTGCCACTGCGACGGCATGTCCGCGCCGTTCATTCATATTGCCGAGTGCGCACCGCGATGGCGCCGGCGGGGCACCGGCACGACGGGCCGAATCGCATCCACGCTTCGGACGCGGAGAGAAGCCGCGCTTCGCTGACTTGCTCCGAGGGGATGAGCTGGAGCTTGGTGATGTCGCCCGATGCAACGTCGTTGATGTAGAGGACGGCTCGCTCAGCCTCGCCGCTGACACGCGCGGCCGGGTTGAAGCGCAGCCAGTCCGGGCGTAGATGGCCCAACGCCTCGGCCAACGGCCGGCCTTCAAACGGCGCGAAGTCGGGGCGTCCGAGGGTCTTGACCGAGGCACTGAGCCGAGAGACGCCGGTTTCGAACGCGTCCGGCCGCAGCGTCGCCGACTGCGTGTACGCTCCGCACGCGGCGACCAGAGCGAGCGCCAGGAGCATCGTCGAGCAGGACGAGGATTGCGGGTTCATGGTGCGGCCCTCGGTGGGAGTCGAGCGATGATTGATATACGTCGGCTCATTTGAGAACACGCATCCTTACGTATGCCGAGTCGCGTGGAAGCGTATGTCTCGTCGACGTTCCGTAGCCGGACGATCGCCGGCGTCACCAGTTAGACTCTCTGGGCGGCTCGTTCGATCGGCGACGGGGACCAGTGGTCCCGTCGGAGTGGCCGATCGCCCGTGTGGGCGGTCAAGCGGCGCGCCGAGTCAGCTCAGTTGCGGGCGACTGAGCCCGCCTATTCCATCGCCTGCTGCGCGTCGTCAGCCCGCCTGTCCGTCGCGCGACGCCGCGACAAACGATGCGCCTCGGCGCGCCGGCGCAACTCCTCGAACTGCCGTTGAAGCGCGAGCAGATCCTCGTCGCTCAGTCCTTCCATGTTCACCAGCTCGTTGCGCGCCGGACGGATCGCGCGAATCAGCTCGTCGAGCTTGAGCTGCGTCACCTGCGAGTCGCGGTTCTGCGTATTCTGAATCACGAACACCATCAGAAAGGTCATGATGGTGGTACCGGTATTGATGATCAGCTGCCACGCGTTCGAGAATCCGAAGATCGGACCGGCCACCGCCCACGCCAGTACGACCGCGAGCGCCGCGGCGAATGCCCACGGCGAGCCCACCGAACGCGCGAAGCGCTGCGCGAATCGGCGAAACCAGTCGAAGCCCTGCGGCCCAGTGGTGGATGGGACGGTCATCACCACCCCCAAAGTGCAAGGATCGTTCGTCTTGCTCGGCGACGGGCAGACAGGGGACGAACGGCGAAGATCGCTCTTCCTGTCAGAGACCTGTCAGCGGCCCAAGCGGCCTCGTCTCTACGGTAACCACGCGCGGCGTGTGCCCCGTCTGCTCGAGAACGAGCCCGAAGACGGTGACCGAACCAGGCTCGACGCCAAGGTGGCGCATCAGGCGGTCAGGCGACCCGAAGCTCAGGTGATCCGCGGCGGCGGTCTCGGCAAATCGCTTGACGTCGACCGCCTTCGCGCACGTCGTGACGAGCAGAAAGTGGCGGCGGCCGCGCTTGTCGCGGAGAAAGAGGTTCTTGGTCTGCACCGAGTCGCTCGCCTGAATCGCGGACTCGGCTTCCTGGCACGTATGCACCGGCGCGTGCTGGTGGCGCTCGTACGCCAACCCGAGGCGATCGAACATCGCGCAGAGCTCGTCGGGCGATCGCATCAGACCGCGGGAGCGGCCGACGGCACCGGCGAACCAGAGAGTCCGAGCGCCACGACGAAGGACGTCACCGACAACGCCGCGACGAACCCCGCCACTCCCGGCCATCGCCAGCGATCCCAAAACAGCCCGCCGGTCGAGCCGACGACGCTCGATCCGAGATAATAGAAGAACAGGTAGAGCGCGGCCGCCTGCGCCTTCGCGTGTTTCGCACGCAATCCGACCCAACTGCTCGCCACCGAGTGTCCGCCGAAAAACCCGAACGTGACGACGGCGACGCCGGTAATCACCAGCGCGAGCGGTCGAAGCGTCGTGAGCGCGATACCGGCAAGCATCAGAACGGCCATTCCGGCCAGAACGAATCGTCTGCCCGCTCGATCGGCGATCGATCCGATCCAGGCCGACGCGACGATTCCGACCAGGTAGACGACGAAGATGAATCCCACCGCCGCGTGACTCAGAGAGTACGGCTCGGCGAGAAGGTGATAGGTGACGTAGTTGTACGTCGCCACGAACGCGCCGCCGAGCAGAAAGCCCTCGCAGTAGAGCGGCACAAGCCGCGCATCGCGCAGCTGCTCCCAGAACGTGAACGACAGCGCGCCGATTCGCAGCGGATGCGGCTTGAAGTGGCGCGAGGGCGGAAGCGTCCGCCAGGCGACGAGCGTCGCCAAGACCCCGAGTGCCCCAGTCACGGCCAGCGCCCAGCGCCACGACAGCAGGTCGGCGACGAGCGCCGTGAGCAGCCGGCCGCTCATTCCTCCGAGGCCGTTGCCGCCGATCGCCAGACCCATCGCCAACCCGATCGAGTTCGGGTGCACTTCTTCGCTGAGATAGGCCATCGAGATCGCCGGTAGTCCGGCGAAGGAAATTCCGGCGAGCGCGCGCAGCGCCAGCAGCACTCCCCACCGCGGCGCGAGCGCGCATGCGATCGTGAGAAGCGCGGCCGCCAGCAGTGAGCTGAGCATCAGCGGCACGCGACCACGCGCCTCGGAAAACGTGCCCGCGACGATCAACGCCGGCGCGAGGAATCCCGTCGTGAGCGACAGCGGGAGGCTGCTCTCGGCGCCGCTCACATGAAAGTCGCGCGCGAACACCGGCATCAGCGGTTGCACGCAGTAGAGCAGCGCGAACGTGGCGAAACCGGCGGCGAACAGAGCGAACGTGGTTCGACGAAACTCCGGCTGGCCGTGCCGGATCAGATCGGACGTGCGGGGGGTGGCGGCGGAGAGCACGACGGGAAGGTAAGCCGTCGAGTCCGGTCTCAGGTCTCCGGTCTCAGGTCTCCGGCTTCGTACACCGGTGACCGGAGACCAGTGACCTGAGACCGGCTGTTCCCTACTCCGCTCCGCCCGTCGCCATGCGGATCTTCGCGAGTCGCTCGGGCGACGCCGAGAACAGATTGTCGGGGAAGCGGCGGTACTGGAGCATCTGGCTGTAGATGGTCGCCTGGTCGTAGCGATTCAATCCGAGGCCGGCCAGGAATTGGAGCCGCAGGTTCCGGTCGTGATTGATCTGCGCATCGGCGAGCCACGGCCGCAGCATCGGCTCGTTCCCGGCGAACGTCGCGAACAGTTCGGTCGCCGAGTTGATGCCGATCTCGTGAAGCGACTGCGCGACCTGCGCGTACTGCGGGCTCTGGAGCCGTTGCTCGATGTCGTCGACGTTGATGTGCATCGGGCCCATTTGTCCGACGAGCACGAGGTCGTAGCCCGCACCGTTGTTCGTGTTGCCGAAGACGACGCCGTTCGGGAACGCCTGGAAGAACGTCGCGACTTCGCTCTTCACCGCTTCGGGGCTGCTCTCGTAGAGCTGCACGAACAGCGTCACGACGCCGCCCGGGTTGAGATGCTCCTTCACGACGTCGAAAAACTCCTTCGTGTAGAGCGTGGCGGCTCCCTTCACCCACGGATCGAGTGGATCGGACGTGACCGCGTCGAACTTCTGCTTCGTCGTGAGAATAAAATGACGCGCGTCGTCGATCTCGACGTGCACCTTGGGGTTCGTCACGACGTTGTAGTTGTGCGCGCCGAAATACTTCGACACGACCGCCGGCACCAGCGGCTCGATCTCGGCGATCGTTTCGCTCTGCAGCGCCGGATCGATGCTGACCGCGCCCGCCGTCACGCCGGCGCCGCAGCCGATGACGAGCACCGAGCTGGGATGCGGCGGCAACAGTGTCGTCAGGTGGCCGAGCATGCGTTGCAGCCGCATGTCCTGGGGTTCGCTCGACGCCTGTACTTTGCCGGCGTTGTGGTAGTTCAGCACGCCGTTCGAGAGTTGTGAGACGGCCACCGACGCCGTCATCCCTTCGCCGACGTAGATGAAATCGTTGGCGTTTTCGAGACGCGTCGCGAACCAGCGGCCGTACCCGACCAGCAAAGGCGGCACGGGGGGCACGCTCATCATCAGCAGGACGGCGATCGCCGCCGTCGCCACGCCGAGCCAGCTGCGGCGAGGCGTGGTCGTCAGCTTCGACATGCCCTCGACGGCGACCGGAACGAGCGTGATCAACGCGCTCAACGCCGCCACGGCGATCAACAGGCGCTGCGAGGTTCGAGTGCCTAGCCACGCGATGATCAGCAAGCTGCCGAAAAGCGCGCCGATGATTCCACCGATGGTGTTGGCGGCGTACACGCTGCCGACGAGTCGCGCCGGATCCTTTGCACCGCGCCCCACGGCCGCGAGAGCCAGCGGGAAGCTCGCTCCCCAGAGCACCGCCGCCGGGAAGACCGACCAGATGCACCGAACCAGATCGATCTGGAACGTCGGTGTGGCGTCGACGGCCAGGCCCGGACTCACAGGCCAATATGGAAGGATCTTGGTCATCGAGTACGCGGCCCACGCGATCGCGCCGGTAAGCAGCAGTTGACACACGCCGAGCGCGAGCCGCGGCTGTTTGGCCGTCCGCGCAACGACGGAACCGACGGTGCTCCCGAGACCCAGCCCGAGCAGGAACGCGGCGAGGATCAGCGAGAACGTGTACGTCGTCGCGCCGAGCAGCAACGACAGCAGTCGCGTCCACACCGCCTCGGCGGCGAGGGCCGTTGCTCCGGATAGTCCGATCGCGACGTACACCGGCCAGGCGCCGGCCGGAACGATCGATCCGGTCTCCGGAGCATCGGCGGTCTCGTCATCCGCGCCCGGATAGGCGGTGGCGCGAGCGAGCGCGATGCTGATCCCCGCGACGATCACATCGATCGCGACGGCGACGTAGGTCGCCACGGCCATGTCGTGAACGCGCAGGAGGTAGAAGCCGGCGAGCACGCAGCCGAGCACCGCGCCGGCGATGTTGCCGCCGTAGAAGAAGCCCAGCCAGGCAACGCCTTCGGGGGTCGTCTCCACCCAACGGGCGATCGCCGGGAGCGTCGCGCCCATGAGGAGCGTCGGCGGCAGCAGGCAGAGCGCGCAGAAGAGCCCGCGGACCAGCAGATCAGCCGTGCCGTGCAGCGCGATCGCGAAGTACAAGCCGCCGGCGTACGGCAATCCCCACAACACGAGCAGACCGAAGCCGGCGATCGCCAACTCCAGCAACGCGTAAACGCGGAGCGGGTGTTGACGGCGCGACACGAAACGGGAGAGGTAGAGGCTACCGATGCACATGCCGCCCATGAACGTGCCAAGCAGCACTCCGAGCGACACCGCCGACGATCCGATGATGAGACTCAGGAGCTGAAACCAGACGATCTCGTAAATCAGCGCTGCGCAGCCGCTTCCAATGAAAAGGAGAACGACGAAGGGGAGCAGCCGATTGCCGACCGGTGACCCGCTCGATCCCGTTCCGGAGTCGCGGGTGGGGCCGGTATACGAGGCGCGGCGAGTCTGTTGTTTGGTGGGTGACGACACGGCGGGGTGTTGCTCGGAAAGGGGAGAAACGGCTTACGGCCCGGCTTCAGACAGAACCGTTACGCGGGCGGCAGACCCTATGTTGGCAGGCTGCGCGGGACGAGTCCAGTTGTCTGGGCACCGCGGGTCCGCAACCTGACGATTCTTTAGGGCACCCAAAAAATAAGCGCTGGGCGCGAGGCTCGAAGCCTCGCGCCCGGCGCGCAAGAAAAGCTCGTCGGCGCCGCCCGCGTCGAAATCGACGCGGCGGCGGGCGAACTTAGTTGTTCAGATCGCTGTCGTCGTCGAAGCCCTGCTGGCCATCCTGCCGCCGTCCAGAATCGGACGACGATCCGGACTGCGATGATCCGGCTTGCGCGGTGTGCTGCTGACGGGTGTGGCGGTCCAGCTGATCACGCGAGTCGAAATGTGCGCCGCACTGACGGCACTCGAAGTCCTGGTCGTTCTGGGCCATGGCGTGTCCTCACTGTTGGGGCCGGCGCGCAAGCGTCGCTCGACGCGGCGTCGCCGCGCCGCTTCGGCCGGTTTTCGCAGGGGGTGTGCCGTACAAACGAACTCGCCTCGGCAGTCGATGCCGAGGCGAGCTCGATGCGCGAGTGAGGAGCGCTCTAGCGCTGGACGATGATCAGGTACTTCGAAGTCGCCCAGAACTTGTCGGCTTCCGCGATCTGGAGCGGGCCGTGGAACTTCGCGCCGTCGCGCGTGGTGACTTTCGCATCGTCGAGGCTCTGCCGCGAGACGATCTGATATTCCCGCGTCGAGTCCGGAAGCGCGATCGTGTGCACGGCGCGCGTGTCGATCGCCGTGAACTCCGACGGCGTGAGATCGCGCGCCGGAACGAGCGTGCGGCCGAAGCGGTGAACCAGGAGGTTCGTGCCGCCTTCGCGCGTGATCACACCCTTCTGAAGAAGCTCGTCTTCCGTGCCGACCACGTAGTAGGCCTTCGCCGACTCGCTGCGGACGGTCTCGAGCTCCTTGCCCAATTCGTCGATGCGGCCCTGGAGCAGCACGATCGTCTGCGCCTGCTGATCGACGCTCGTCATCAACTCGGCGATGTGCCTCACGTCGGCCGCGATCGAATCCTTGAGCGCGCGGTTCTGGTCGGTGAGCGTGCCGTTTGCCGCGAGCAGCTGCTCGTGCTGCTTTTTGAGATCGGTAACCTCGCGCGCCGTAGAGCGCGCGCGCTCGACGAGCGCGTCGACGCGGCGGAGCATGTCCTTGCGAGCGCGAAGCTGATCCTCGATGCCGCTCTCCGACACCTTCTTGCGCGAGCTCGGGCCGAGACCTTTCACGCGCGAGATCGAGCTGTCGATCCGGCCGATGAAGAGATTCGCGTCGGCGAGCGTCTGCGACACCGAGTCGCGTTCCGCCGAGAGCTTGCCGAGGAGCGCGCGCTGCTGCGTCACGAGAGCCAGCGAGCTGTCGGCGCGCCGGTGCTCCTGCGTGTTCGTGCACGCGACGGAGAGAAGAGCGAGCGAGGAAACGAGAAGACGGTTGCGCATGAGAGTCATGGGTTGAACGGTCGCACGACCATCGCGCGGCCCAACTAAAGGTGTCCTAAACGGCGGTTGAACACCTAGGGCGGCCCGCACACACCCTCTGTGACGAGGGGCACAGGCGTTCGCAACACCCTGACGCTCGGACGGCTTCTGAGTCTTTTCTAAGTGAGTTAGGTCACTTCTAAGTCTTCTAAGTACGAGGCCAACGCGAAGTGGCCGGCGAAGCGCGCCCAATCGGCGGGAGTCGCCTCATGGTCGGCGTCCTTGAGCCGCGGGTTCGCGCCGGCCGCCAGCAGCGCGTCGACCACGTCGCGCGCGTTTCGCTTCGCGGCGTAGTGGAGCGGGCGATCGCCCTTCGGTCCCGACGAAATGTCGACGTCCACGCCCTGCGCGATCAGGACGCTCACCGTCGCGAGGTTTGCGAGCGCGGCAGCCGTGTGCAGCGGCGTCTCACCGAACCCGCTCGCCGGATTCAATCCGCCGCGGCGAGCGGTGAGGATGTCGGCGCCGCGCTCGGCCATCGCCATCAAACCATCCACGTCGTCTATCGCGGCGACCAGCCACGCGTCGGACTCGCCGCTCACGTCCATGAGGAATCTCGCAACAGGGCGCCGCGTGCGACGGCCGTAGGCGGCCGACCGGGCGGCCGTCGCGCCGTACTTGTCGAGGGCGTCGAGCTCGGCGCCGTGACGGACGAGCAGCCGCGCGACGTCGACGGTCGCCGCGAAATGCAGCGGCGGCGCCTCGTTCGCGCGGCGCTCGCGGACGACGGCTGGGTTGAGCTCGACGATTCTCCGAGAGACTCGTGAGGTCGCCGAGCGCGGCGGCCTCCCAGGCGTCGACGTGCGCGCCGTGCGCGCGAAGGAGGTCGACGAGCTCTCGCGATTCGCGCCCGGCCGCGATGAGCATCGGCGTCCACCCGTCGTACTTGTCGCTCGGGTGATTCGGGTCGGCGCCGGTCTCGAGCAGAAGCGCGGCGACGTCGGCCCGCCCGTTCTCGACGGCGACGTGGAGCGCCGTCGGCTCTCCCCCCCAGATCGGATGCGGCCCGGTGACCCGCGCCAACTCCGGTGAACGCGCCAGCACGCGCGACGCCGCGTTTCGATCTCCGGCGCGCGACGCGTCGAACAGTTCGTCGAGCGATCTCACGAGCAACCCTCCATCCCGGTCCTTCGCCTTCGCCGCCAACGCGGCCGCCGGGACGACGCGTCATCGCGCCGATCTCCGCCACGCGGTGAATGCAGGTCGCCAACATGACCTCGATTTCGTCGAGGCACAATGCGGTTACTTCCGTCGAGTGGGTGCGGAAGGGCGCCGCGCGGCTGTGCCCGCCCCTAGATTCCCCAGCGCGAATCCCACCATGCCATCGGCAGCCATCGGACGCAGCGCGGGTAAACCATCCGACGCCCCCGGTGAGACTAAGCCCACGAGCCGGAGAAGGATGCTGTGCCGGCGACGCTGGAATTCGCCAGGCTGTCCCCACCACTTACTTCAGCCCGAGTTTCGCCGTGAGTCTCCGACGCAGCATCATCGTCGCACTGTCGGTCGTTGGTGCGATCGCACTTCATTCTTTGTCCGCCGCCGCGCAGACGGACGTGATCCGAGGCCGCATCATCGGTCCGGACAGCCTGCCGGTCGAGCGCGCGACGATCACCGTCACGTCGCTGACCGGTAACGTCACCCGGACGGCGCGGACCGACAAGAACGGCCGCTACACGGTCACTTTCCCGGGAGACGAAGGCGATTACTTCGTGAACGTCGCCGCGCTCGGCTTCGCCGGGCGCCGGTTCGAGATCAAGCGCACGGGCGACCAGGAGATCCTCGTCGCCGACGCCAAGCTTCAGCGAGTCGCCGAGCGACTCGACGCAGTCGAGGTCAAGGCCGACCGTCAGCGCGTGGGACGCAACGAGGTCCCCGACATCAGCGGAAGCGAACGCTCGGCGTCGGCGGCCAACGTCTCCGCGGACCAGCTGGGCGACCTCGCGGCGCTCGCCGCATCGCTCCCCGGCGTTCAACTGATCCCCGGCGCCGACGGGAACCCCAATGGATTCTCGGTGCTGGGCCTGTCGCCCGACCAGAACGCCACGACGCTCAACGGAATGAACTTCGGCGGCTCGAATCTGCCGCGCGACGCGAACGTCTCGACGTCGCTGGCCACGTCGCCGTACGACGTTTCCCGCGGAAACTTCAGCGGCGGGTTGCTCAACGTCCGCTCGCGGCCCGGCTCGAACTACGAGATTCGAACGTCGAGCTTCAACTTCGACGCGCCGCAGATGCAGTGGACCGATCCCGCCGGGCGCCAGCTCGGCCAGCAATACCACAACCTCTCGGCCGGCGGGCTGTTCTCCGGCCCGCTCCAGACGGACAAGTCCTTCTTCTCGCTCGCATATCAGGCGGGACGGCGATCGTCGGATCTTCAGAGCCTTCTCAACACCGACGCGCTGGGACTCCGCGCCGTCGGCGTCTCCGAGGACTCCGTCCAGAACCTCCTGAGTATTCTCGGACGTGACAACGTTCCGCCGAGCATCGGTGGAATCCCGGGCGCGCGTCTCAGCGACAACGCTCTGATTTTTGGAACCCTGGACTGGGCGCCGCCGTCGTCCACGACGGGTCAGGCGGTGAACGTCACGTTCAACGGGTCGTGGAATCGGCAGGATCCGTCGGGGCTGTCGAGCACCGAGCTGCCGTCGCACGGCGGAGAGCGGGTGAATTGGTATGGCGGCGTCCAGGCCAAGCACTCCGGCTATTACGGCTTCGGCGTGCTGAGCGAGACGCAGGTCGGCGTCAATCGAATGCGGTTCTACGGCAATCCGTTCATCGATCTCCCGAACGGATCGGTGCGCGTGAATTCGAATTTCGCCGACGGCACCTCCGGCGTGCAGAGCCTCGCGTTCGGCGGCAACCCGACGATGGGCATCAACATGACCACGACGACGGCGCAGGCGATGAACACGCTGTCGTGGTTCAGCGAGAACAACAAGCATCGGCTCAAGCTCACGACCGAGCTGCGCCACGATCAGTACACGCAGGATCTCAGCACCAACGAGCTCGGAACGTTCAGCTTCAATTCGCTCGGCGACCTCGCCAACGGCCTGCCGACGTCGTTCACCCGGCAGCTCACGCCGCGCGCGCGGAGCGACGGGCAGTACGTCCTCGGCACGTCGTTGGGAGATTCTTACCGGCCGACGGACGATTTCCAGATTCAATACGGCCTGCGGCTGGACGGAAACCGCTTCGCGAACACACCGGAGTTCAATCCGGCCGTCGAGCAGGCGTTCGGCCTTCGCAACGACTACGTGCCGAACAAGATCTACGCGAGCCCGCGCGTCGGCTTCTCGTGGACGTATGGGACCGGACCGCAGATCTCCGCGTTCCAGGGCGCGGTTCGCGGACCCCGCGCGGTGATCCGCGGCGGCATCGGCCTATTCCAGAGCACGCCGAACGCGCAGACCATCGGCGCCGCGCTCGACAACACCGGGCTCCCGTCCGCCGTGCAGCAGCTCTTCTGCGTCGGCGTCGCGACCCCGACGCCGAACTGGGCCGCGTATGCGGCGAGCCTCGGCTCCGTTCCAACGCAGTGCGCCGACGGGACGACGGGCTCTGTGTTCGCCAGCACCGCGCCGAACGTCGCCGTGTTCGACAAGAAGTACTCCGCGCCGCGGGCGTTGCGCTCGAACCTCCAATGGAACGGCTCGATCCTCGACAACCTCTTCCTCGCGTCCGTCGACGCGACGTACTCGCTGAACCTCGACCAGCCGAGCACGTTCGACGTGAACTTCAATCCGGTGGAGCAGTTCGCCCTCCCCGCCGAGGGCGGGCGCCCGGTTTACGCGCGCACGTCGAGCATCGTCACGACGACCGGCGGCATCGCTCCGGGCGAATCGCGATTGGATCCGGCATTCACCCACGTGAGCGAGCTGCGCTCCGACATGCAGTCGGAAGCGCGACAGCTGACCTTCCAGGTCCGCCCGGCGACGTTCAGCTCCAACTATTCGTGGAGTCTGTCGTACGTCTATGCCAACGCGCGCGAACGCGTGCGCGGCTTCTCCAACACCGATGGCAATCCCCTCGACGCCTCGTGGGCGCGATCGAGCTTCGACTCGCGCCACCAGATCGTCTACGGCCTGACCTACAACGCGTTCGACTTGATCCGGCTGTCGTGGAACGGCTCGTTCCGGTCGGGCACGCCGTATTCGCCGCTCGTCAGCGGCGACATCAACGGCGACGGCTACTCGAACGACCGCGCGTTCGTCTTCGACCCGGCCAAGACCGCCGACTCGGCTCTCGCCGCGGGAATGCAAAAACTCTTCGCGACAGGCTCGCGCTCGGCGCGCGACTGCCTCGAGAGCCAGATCAACAAGGTCGCGGCGCGCAATTCGTGTCAGGGGCCGTGGACGTCGTCCGCGTTTCTGACCTTCTCGTTCAACCCGGTGAAGGTGCGGATGCCGCAGCGCGCCAACATCTCGTTCCAGATCGCGAACCCCCTCGCGGCGGCCGACGTGATCATGCACGGCGAAGACCACCTCCACGGATGGGGCCAGCCGTTCATCCCGACGTCGCAGCTTCTCTTCGTCCGCGGGTTCGACCCGGTCACGAAGACGTACGAGTACGACGTGAACCCCCGGTTCGGCGCGACGGCTCTCTCGCAATCGGCGATTCGCGCGCCGGTCACGCTGACGGCCCTGCTGCGTGTGGACGTTGGGCCGGCTCGCGAGCGGCAGGATCTCACGCAGCTTCTCGATCGCGGCCGCACGACGCAGGGCACGAAGGCGCCGGAGCCTTTGCTCCGCGCGTTCTATGGTTCGGGCGGCGTCATGAACCCGATGGCCCAGATCCTTCGCCAGGCCGACACGCTGGAGCTCGACGGGACTCAGGCCGACAGCGTCGCGGTGCTCAATCGCCAGTACACGATCTCGCTCGACTCGATCTGGACGCCAGTGGTGAAGTATCTCGCCGCGCTCCCCGAGCGGTACGACCAGGACGCGGCCTACGACAAATACAAGACGGCGCGTGAAGCCTCCGTCGACGCGCTGATCCGCCTCGCTCCCACGGTGCGCGGAATCCTTTCCAGCGCGCAGATGCGCAAGCTGCCGTCGTTCGTCGGTCCGTATCTCGACACCCGCTATCTCGCGTCGGTCCGTTCCGGCACGACCGGCACCGGGCTGGGGATGATCATGCTCCCCGGCGGCGGTGCCGTTCCGGCGGGAGCCGGTGGCGGCGGCATGCAGGTCATCATCAAGTCAGGCACCCCGTGATCTCCCTCCCCGTCCATTCCAACATTCTCATGCGCAAACTCATCCTTTCGCTCATCGCGCTCGGCCCCATCGCCGCCGATGCCCAGACGCCGGCGGTGCGGCTCATCAACACTCCGGACGCATCGTCGAAACCGGAATTCGCGATGGTCGCGGCGGTGCGCCAGTTGGCGGGCGGCCGCCTGCTCGTCAACGACATCAACAACCGACAGCTCACGATCCTCGATCCCGGGCTCGCCAACGCGTTCGTGCTGGCCGACTCGATGAGCGGTCAACTCAACTCGTACGGAACCCGCGCCGGTGGACTCATTCGATACGTCGGCGACTCGACGCTGTTCGTCGATCCGGCGGGATTGTCGATGTTCGTCATCGACCCCAATGGCAAGATCGCGCGCGTCGCGTCCGTGCCGCGATCGCAGGACGCGCCCAGCCTTGGCAACAATCTCGTCGGCACTCCCGGCGTCGACGCGGCGGGACGCCTCGTTTATCGGGCCGGCGGTCTTCGCATCACCCAGCAGGGCGGCAAGGGCGGCGGGGGCGGTGGTGTCATGATGCCGGACTTCCCCGATTCAACGGCCATCGTTCGAGTCGATCTCGCCACGCGCAAGGTCGACACGGCCGCGTATTACAGGATTCCCAAGACCAAGATGAACCTCGTACAGACCGACAAAGGAATGACGGCGACGAGTGAGCTGAATCCCATGCCGATTGTCGACGACTGGGCCGTGCTGTCGAACGGTTCGTCGCCATCGTGCGCGGCCAGGACTACCACGTGGACATCCTCAAGGGAGATGGAACCGTCGCGTCGGCGACCAAGGTCCCCTTCGACTGGCAGCGATTGAGCGACGAAGAGAAGGTCGCCGTGATCGATTCGGCGAAGGCCGCTCTCGAGCGAGCACGCGCGGCCGGTCCTGGTGACGGGAATGCCCTCGTCGCAGGCGGCGCGCGCGGCGGCGGCCCAGGCACCGGCCCCGGCGGCATGGTCATCATGAGCTTTCAGACCAGCGGCCCCGATGGCGGCGGAGTCGGAAGCAAGATCGCGAGCGTCGGCGGCGGCATGCAGCCGACGTTCATCAGCGCGAGCGAACTTCCGGACTACCGCCCCGCGTTCAACCAGGGCGCCGCGCGAGCCGACGAGGATGGGAACGTCTGGGTTCGGACGAGCGCCACGCGCGCGGGCGCGATCGGCGGGTTGATCTACGACGTGATCAACGGCCAGGGCGCGCTCGTCGATCGAGTACAGATCCCGGCCGGCCGAACGATCGTCGGCTTCGGCAAGGGCGGCGTCGTGTATATGGTCGCGCGCGACAAGACGGGGGCATGGATCGAGCGCACGCACCGGTAACGCCGGGTCAGGCGAAGAGTCCCACCTGGCCGCCCGTGTGCCAGAACAGAATCGTTTGATCCGCAGTGAAGCGCTCGTCGCGCACATAGGAAATCAGCGCGCCGAGCGCTTTCGCCGTGTAGGTGTGGTCAACGAACAGCGCTTCGGTCCGGGCCGCGAGCGACTGCGCTTCGCGCGAAGCGTTCGTCGGAATTCCGTAGCCGTCGCCGACCCACGAATCGTCGACCTCGATGTCACCGTCGAACGATTCGAGTCCTCCAATGCCGCGCACGATCGCGCGCACGCCGGATCGGATCGCGTCGGCCGAATCGTCGGCGCTCACGGCGATGACGCGCGTATGAAGCCGGAACCGCGCCACTCCCGCGACGAGTCCTGCCTGCGTTCCACCCGACGACCCCGCGTGCACGATCACGTCCGGTAGCACGCCCTGCTCGAGCAGCTCCTCGATCGCCGCGACGAAGCCCAGAGCGCCGACCACCGTCGACGCGCCGAGCGGCACGAAGAAAGGCCGGCGACCCTCGGCGCGGAGCCGGCGCATCACGCGCTCGCTGGCCCCGGTTCGCGCCGCCCTCGATTCGATGTATTCGATCTCGGCGCCCAGCATTCGATCGAGCAAGGCGTTCGCGGTCGGGTGAGCGGGCGGCAGTCCGTTGAGGATCAGCACGCACTGGAGTCCGAGCGACGCCGCCGCGGCAGCCGTCGCGCGCGCGTGATTCGATTGTACGCCGCCGACCGTCACCAGCGTGTCCGCGCCGCGCGCCACCGCCTCGGCGAGCACGAACTCCAGCTTGCGCACCTTGTTGCCGCCGAAGCCGAACGGAATCGCGTCGTCGCGCTTCACGAGCAGCGTCGGTCCCCCGCCGAGAGCGGCGCGCAGACGAGGAACCTCTTGCACCGGCGTGGGACCAGACAGCAACGGCACCCGCGGTTGGACGAGACTCGACGTCGTCACTCCTCCGTCGACGGAGCGCCGCCGCTGCGCGCCACCTGGTCCGCCTTGATCTTGCCTGGGTCGAAGCGACGCGCGCTCCCCAGCATTTTTTCGATCGTCTCGTCGAAATCGGCTGTCGGCTTGCGCTGAAAGCGGAGTGGATTGATGCGGGCGACGACGAACGCCTTGAGATACGGGCTCTCGAGCCCCTTGCTCTTGAGGTTCGCGACCGCCTGGTTCACCAGCTCGTTCAGCTCGAGCAGTTTGGTCGCGTGCTCTTTGCGGATCCCGAGGGCGGTGGACAGCTTGGAGGAAAGGAACTTTTCGCAGCGCTTGAGAATCGGGTGATACGCGCCGCCGGAGAACCGCCCGTTTTCCATGTAGCAGAAACCGAGTGTCAACAGCGAGGGCTCCTCGAACTCGGTGGCGAATTCCTTCTCCGGGCGATCGTCGAGGCTCGCCAGCCCCTCGGCGAGCCGAGCCACCTCGAGCGCGCGCTCTCGAAGGTTGTGCGCCTTCTCCGTGTTGAGAATCAGAATTCGGTGCGCGACCTCGGGTTCCGGAACCACGATGGCGATGATCGACTTCGCGCCGAGCTGACGCATCGCGCCGAGTCTGTGATAGCCGTTCGGCGACCAATACGTGCCGTTCGGTCCGGGAACGGCGATCACAGGGTCGAGATACCGATCCAGCTGGTCGATCGCTTTCGCTACGCGTGCGACGTGCGTCTCGGAGAGATCCCGTTGATACGGAGTCGGCTCGACCTTGTCGATCGGGAGCGCGGCGAGGATCTGCCAGTTGGACCCGAGCGGATCCCGGTAGGTCGCCAGCACCGACCCGCCAGCGGCTTCGATCGCCTTGCCGAGCGATTCGACGGCGGCCGGTGGAGAGGCGGACACGAGCCGGCGCGCGTCCAGCCCGCGGGAGGCCGCTGGTGCGGCCGCCGCCTTCTTTTTCGTTCGTTTTTTGGTCGCCGGCATCCGTTCAAAGCTGGCCGGGCCGGACCAGCCGCGCCAGCCAGTTCGGTTCGAGCTGTGACGCACGCCCGGAGCGGCCGCGCCCGCCAAGACGTATTTTCCCTCGGAGACGCCCGCGCCAACCTCCTCCCTCCCCGCGCCGCGCCATGCGCCTTCATTCAATCGTCGTCGCTCTTCTCGCCGTCCCGGCGCTGTCCATTGCCGCGCAGACCCGCGGTATCACGCCGCAGGACTACTTCTCGTTCGAGCTCGTTTCCGATCCGCACATCTCGCCCGACGGCGCGCGCGTCGTGTACGTCGTCTCGCGCGTGGACCGCGCGCAGAACAGGCGAATCTCCTCCGTGTGGATCGCGCCGACCGATGGAAGCACTCCCGCCCGCGTGCTGATCGACGAAGCGTGGGCGCCGAGCGGTCCGCGATGGCTCGCCGACAATTCGGCGATCGAATTCGTCTCGGCGCGCGCGTCGACGGACACGAGCACCGGCGGGGCCCCCCGGCGCCCGGGAGCGAACAGGGCGCAGCTGTGGATTCTGTCGCTCGCCGGCGGGGCGCCGCGCAAGGTGACGAGCATCATGAACGGCGTCTCCAACTGCGTGCCGTCGCCGACGGGAAACCGCGCCGCGTGCTTGAGCCGCAACGGCCCGAGCGACAAGCGCCCCGCGACCGCGTTGAGCGACGTTCGCCACTATTCGCACCTGTCGTACAAGTTCAACGACACCGGCTGGTACGACGACAAGCGGTCGCACATCTGGATCGTGGACCTCGCCACCGGCGGCGCGCATCAGATCACGGACGGCGACGACTGGAACGACACCGATCCGCAATGGTCGCCGGACGGTACGCGCATCGCGTTCGTCTCGGATCGAACTGGACACGAGTACGACGGCGGCCGTAATACCGATGTATGGACGATCAGCGCCGACGGCAGCGGCGCGCCGACGAAGATCTCCGCGGCCGAAGGCCCCGACAACTCGCCTCGATGGTCGCCCGACGGAAAGTCGATCGCGTACGTGACGGCCGCCGCCGAGGAAGCGCCACCGCAGATCATGATCGCGCCGGTGGGCGGAGGCGTGACGACCGCGCCGTTCCCTTCGCTCGATCTCATTCCGACCGACCTGCAATGGTCCGGCGACGGCCGCTCGCTGTACTTCGACACGGGCGTCAAGGGCGAGTATCAGATCTTTCGTATCGAGATCGCCGACCATCGTCTCACCCAGGTCACCGCCGGTTCGCGAGCCGTCCGCAGCCCGAGCATCTCGGCGAACGGCCGCATGGTCTACCTGGTGAACGACTTCACGCACATGGACGACGTCTATTCGTCCGCCATCGACCTGCTCCACGAGCGGAAGCTGTCGAATCACAACGCCGCGGTCTGGTCGACGCTCGCGCTCGCGCCCGTGCAGCGGCTGACGTACAAAGGCGCCGACGGATGGCCGGTTGACGGGTTCCTCGTGAAGCCGCTCAACTGGCAACCCGGACGCACGTATCCGCTCGTGTTCAGCATTCACGGGGGTCCGGCGGGGCAGTACGGCGTCGACTGGTTTCAAGAATTCCAGGTCTACGCCGCGCACGGGTGGGCCGTGTTCTTCACGAATCCGCGCGGGTCGACGGGGTACGGTCGCGCGTTCCAGCGCGGTATCGAGAACGAGTGGGGCGGCAAGGATTACGTCGACGTCATGAACGGTTTGGATGCTGTAATCGCTTCGAATCCATGGCTAGACACGACGAGGCTCGGCGTCACCGGGGGCAGTTACGGCGGCTACATGACGAACTGGATCGTCGGCCACACGAATCGTTTCAAGGCCGCGGTCACGCTGCGCGGCATCTCGAACTTCATCAGCGACGACGGCACGCGGGACGGCGCCTACGGCCACGCCGGCGATTTCGGCGGCGACATCTTCCAGAAGTACGATCTCTACTGGGACCGCTCGCCGCTCAAGTACGTGCAGAACGTCACGACGCCGATTCTCATTCTGCACTCCGACAACGACTATCGCGTCCCGATCGAGCAGGGCGAACAGTGGTTCCGCGCGCTCAAGCACTACGGCAAGACGGCGGAGATCGTGTTCTTCCCGCGCGAGAATCACAACCTCACGCGCACCGGCGAGCCACGCCACCTCGTCGAGAGCCTCGACTGGCAGCTCTACTGGTTCGACAAGTACCTCGACGGAAAAACGGGACTCGTCCCGCCGGATTGGCGCTGATCTTGTTGCGCCGGAAATCAACAGCCCACCGCAGAGGCGCAGAGGACGCAGAGAAGAGCCCCAGAGGGCGAGCTCCGTGGCGCAACAAGCCGGATTTTATTATGAGAGCCGCTCAGGATGCCTCGATGCCGCGACGTGGGCCTTCACGGAGCGCGTGATTTCCCGAGCGGCAGTCCCAAAAAATCAGGCTCGTTGCGCAACGAACTTCAGCTCCGCGGCCGTCCTCTGCGCCTCTGCGGTGAGCGGTTGCCGTCTCGTAACGCCGATACGAACTACATCCGGAACAAATACGAGTACTTCAAAAAGAAGTAGTCGGTCGCCCGGTGTATCGGCTGGAAGTCGAATCGCTGCGCCGCGTCGGGTAGCCCGCTCCCCGCGTTGCCGTAACCGACGAAGAAGACGGTGCCGGGACGCGGCGTGTACGAGAACAGATAGTCGCCGCGCAATGCGCGCGAACGTGTCGCGAGCGCGAGTGAGCCGTTCACCAGCAGCGGGTAGTTCGTGCGCGTCTCGTCGCGGAGATCGTTGGTCTCGCTCAGGTCATACTCGCCGACGACGCGCAGGAAGATCGAGCGCGTCAGCTGGTACTCGAGCTTGAGGCGCGGGATCGCGTTCCGCGCGACGAGAGAACCGTCGCTGCGCCGCCAGAAATCCTGATACGCGTACGACCCGTCGACACGGACACGGTCGCTCGGCCGCACACTCACCGTGAGCGTCACCAGGTTGATGTTGGCCTGCGCCCACTCGAAGAAGTTCTCGTCCTGGCCACCCACGTACAGCAGATTCGCGCTGAACGAGGACCATTGCGGCGTCGCGAGCGTGAACACGTAGTCGCGGTTGAAGATCCGCGCGACGCCGGTGAACGGCAGCGTATCGCCCGACGGCGCGAGAATCCGGTAGCCGGCGTAGAGCGTCGAGTCCCAGCCGAACGTCTCCCAGTAAACCCCGAGGCCGACGTTCCATCCTCCGCGAAATGCCGCCGTCGCGCTCGCGTGAAGCTTCTTGTCCTGCGCGTCGCCGTGACGCACGAAGTGCGAATACTCCCAGGTGTCGTCGTAGTTCAGGTCGCCCGTGATCGCCTCGAGCTTCGATCCCCGCTCCGCGAACCAGGTGAATCGCTCGTCGGCGAGGCCGTGCACGATTCCCGCGCGCGAGATGAACCCGCTGCCCGCCCGGAAGTCGTCGCCGATGCCGTCGATGAAATACCGAAAGCCGTACTGCTTTCCGTTGCGCGCGATCGCCGCCGTCCAGAGCGGCGCGTTGCGCGCGACGTCGCGCGTCTTGTCGAAGCTTTGCGCGTACTGGAAGATCGCGTTGTACGCGTCGCCGAACGCCACCCGGCCGTCGACGTCCGCGACGCGGTTGTAGTCGCCGCCCAACACGCGGTCCGTGTACGCGACCCCGACTCGCGACTGGTCGCCGAAGTCATGCTGCGCGCGCAGAATGTCGTACACAGCGCGGTCGTGCCCCGACGACGAAAGACTCGCGTTGTCGGCGGCGGTCAGGAACCCGACGCTCGTGCCGCTCACCTTCCCGGCGAGCTTGACCGCCGCGTCGGGCTCGGCGATGTCGCGCGTGTAGATGAGCGTGTGCGGTACGCTGAACGATTCGAGCCCCTCGATGAAAAAGGGCCGCTTCTCGGGAAAGAACAGAGCCCGCCGCGGATCGATGACGAATTGCCCGGCGTCCGACTCGACCTCGGCGAAGTCCGGATGGGCGGTGCCGGTCATGGTCAGCGTGTTGGTCAAACCCCATCGGGCGGTGCCGCCGATCTGCGGCCTCTCGGCGTGATATCCCCACCCCGCCGTCGCCGGCGCGCCGTTGACGTGCTGGGTCACGACCGGATTCACGTCGAGCACCACGCCGCGTTCCAGCCCGGTGAGGCCCTCGATCGTTCCCGACTGCGCGAGGAAAGACGCATTCGTCCGTAGGGCCGGCGCCCAACTGTCCTCGTACCCCGAGTGCTGCACCTCGCGCACGACGTTCAGGTCCCACGTCTGCTTCGTCGCGGACTGATACTTCAGGCTCTTGAACGGAATGCGCATCTCGACTTCGTAGCCGTACTCGGTGAGGCGCCCCTTCGACTCGAAGACGAAATCCTGGCTCAGATCGGCCGACGCGCGTCCGGCGAGCGTCGGCGTCCAGCTGCCGCGCGCGCCCAATCCGTTCTCG
Organism: uncultured Gemmatimonadaceae bacterium; assembly: GCA_963757185.1. Taxonomy (GTDB): domain Bacteria; phylum Gemmatimonadota; class Gemmatimonadetes; order Gemmatimonadales; family Gemmatimonadaceae; genus JAQBQB01. The sequence continues at coordinate 168,639 of CAVWQI010000003.1, read as the reverse complement.
ACGAGCATTCCGTCCATCTGCACGCCGAGTGGATTCACCGCGAACACGTACGCCTGTCGCTGGTCGTGGAACGTGCCGATCAAGAGCTGCACGTTGTCGTCGGCCGAGATCTTGTCGCGGTCGGCGAGCGTCGCGTGCACCGCGCCGTGCGCCTCGAACGCGCGCACGCCCACGTACAGCGCCGTGCTCGAGTACCACAGGAGCACTTGCGTCGAATCGGCGGCCGGTACGCCGTCCTGCGGCGAAAACTGAGAGAAGCCCGCCAACACCGCCGCGGAACGCCACGCCGCCTCGTCGAGCGCTCCGTCGATCACGACCGACGCCGCTTCGGTGTCGACGCGAGGAATGCGCACGTGCAGCTGGTTCTCGCGCCCGATGTATGTGACGGGCGGAGTCGGCGCGCGGCCGAGCGCATGGCAGAGAACGATGCACGCGAGCATGCTCGAACTTGATGTGTCGCCCGCGGCTTCGCTAACTCACCGCGTTCGAATCGTGTAAGGATTCCTTCGCGCTTGTCGAGCTAGAACCGCACCGTGCGATACACGACGCTGACGTCGCCGGTCTGTTGCGGCACTACGTTCGCCGGACGCGGCGGCACCACGACCGACGGCGGCAGCCCGGGCCGCCTCGCGATCATGGCGAGATCGAAGTGAGCACTCGGCGGCACGGCGATCGAAAAGACGGCGCCGCTGTCGGGCACCGCCCAGAAGCTCCACGACCACGTCGGCGACCTGCGCCGGAACCGGGTCGTGTCCACGACGCGCGCGTCGATCGCCGTGCGAAGCACCGGCGCGCCGGTAGCGCGCAGCGTGAGCGCCGTCGTCCCGCGCGGCGCATTGACCCGCACGATGACGCGGCGAGCGCCGTCGATCAGCGTGTCGCGTACCAGCGTCGCCGTCGGCGCGTCGAGAGTCGCACGCGCCTGCGGCTTGGCCGAGAACCGCGCCGATCGAAGCGACGACGCCCAGGCGGGCAGCGACGTCGCCGTCGGTCCGAGCACGCCGGCCGTCCACGCGTTCGTGCCCACCCCCACCCCCACCCCTTCGAGCGACCCGAGCAGCGCGTCGCCGCCGTCGGCGTTTTGCGCGAACACCAACGCGCTCGGCATCGGCATGTCGGCGCTCGCGCCCGATGTCGTGGCACCGATGATCGCGAGCACCGCGGCGACGCCGGCGCACGCCGCGGGGAGCGGCCAGGATCGTCGACGCCCGCCCCCCGCTCGCAGCACGAGCGGCGCGCAGAGCCAGACCATCAGCGCCGTCAGAATCGCGAGCACGGCGGAACCCGGCCCGGCGACGCCGAGCATGATCGCGGCGATCGAGTAGGCCAACCCGGCGAGGAGGAGCAGCGTGATGGTCGCGGCGAGCCACCACGCGACCTCGCGTCCGGAGCGCGCCGCGACCAGCGCGAACAAGAGCGGCCACGTGAACAGGTAGCTCGCGCCCGGAGCGACGATGCTCGTCGCGATCGCGATGAGCAGCCACACCGTCAGGGCGCCTGCGTGCGCGTCCGGCGACCAGCGCGTCGCCCACGCATAGGCGAAAAGGTTGATCGCCGTCACCGCCAGAGCGAGCGCCGCGGCGAAGGTGCCGCTCCACATCGCCGGCCCATGGAGCTTGACCATCCACCCGATCGCGCCGGAAATCGCCAACGCGGCGATCATCACGAGCGCGCCGACGCCGACGCCCCTCAGTTGCCGCCGAACGACGACCACCGTCAGCACGAGCGCGATCGCGGCAAGCGGGAGAGCGAGCCCGATCGGATAGACGACTAGGCCGAGCAGCGGCAGGTCGAAGAACACCGCGTCGTTCGTCTTCGGTCGCGGCAGCTCTTCGTTGGCCACCTTGCGCGTCACCGCGAGCATCTGGGCCCCGTGATGCTGCACGCTCCGCGGGTCGAGATGCGCGACGTCGTCGTTGCCGGAATGGTATCGCAGCACACCGTCGGCGAAAGCGAAGTTCAGCGCCGGCACGCCGAGCAGCGAGAGCTCGGACAGGTCCGTGTCGTTCGGAAGCGCGCGGTAGATCGTCGTGAACACCGAACCGGCCGTCACGTCGCCCGCCGATCGCAGTTGGGAGACGGCGTCGCGGTTGCCCTGGCCGGTCTCGAACATGTACGAACGACCGGTCGTCCCGCGCGCCTCGAAGTTCATGATGAACGCGACGTCCTTCGCCCACGGATGCTCGCGAGCGAAGGCGGCGGCACCGAGCAAACCGGCTTCCTCGCCGTCGGTGAAGAGAGCGATCACGTCGTGCGCGAGAGGTTCCTTCCGCGCCCGCAACGCGCGCAGCGTCTCGAGCAGGGCGGCGCACCCTGCCCCGTCGTCCGCCGCGGCCGGCCCGGCCTCCACGCCGTCGTAGTGAACGACCAGCAACACCGCCTTGCCCGTGGCGCTCGCGCCGGGCATCCATGCCAGAATGTTCTGTACGCGCCCTGCTTCCTGATATCGCGTGCCGACAGCCGTCGTCGTCTGCAGTTGAGGCTTGAGCCCAAGCGCGACGAGGCGGCCCATGATGTAATCGCGAACGCGATCGTGATCCGCCATCCCCATCGCGTGCGGGCGCACGGCGATGGCCTCGACGTCGTGCATCGCTCGCTCGGCCGAGAAGACCGTATCGGGCGACATGGCGGCAACGACCGAAGGGGGCCGCGTGACGCGCGCCACCGAATACGCGCACAGGGCCGTCAAACCGATCAGGGTGCCAACGCGAAGAGGAATCGATCGATCCATTTTAGATTCGCGAGGGTTGCGAGGTTCGCCGGTCCTTGCGCTTGTCGGTCAACTTACCATTGTACATCGAGCGACTTCATTCTGGAGCACCGATGTCCGACGCAACACACCACGACGCGGCGAAGACGGTTCTCGTGGTGGACGACCACGAGGCGACCCGCCAGACCATCGCCCGCATGCTCGAAGCGGGCGGATTCTCCGTACGCACTGCCAGCAACGGCCCCGAAGCGCTCGAGATGCTCGCCGCTCAGCGCGACGAGATCGACCTCGTCCTCTCCGACGTCACTATGCCGGGAATGACCGGCATCGACCTGTCCTATCAGATTCGGGATCAATATCCCGACGTGCCGGTCGCCATCGTGTCCGGCGACGTGAGCGAGCTGGAACGCAGCATCATCGGCCGCGCCGAGGTCCCGTTCATCAAGAAGCCTTTCCACGCCGAGTCGCTCTACAGCGCGGTCCGCGAAGCGATGCGGCGGCACGCGTCGGGCTGACGCGCGGTGTCGTGGCGAGCGGGGCGCGCTCGAAGCACGCCGCGCCTCACCGTTTGGTGAGCGCGGTCCCTCCGGCCAAACCCACGCACAGCGCTCCGCGAACGAGCGTGGCGAGCCTTGCCATCGGGGGCGCCCGAAGCGTCAACGCTATTGCTTGACGAACGTCTGTTTTCCCGCCACCGATTGTCCGCCGATCGAGGCCTCGCTCGCGATCACGAGTGTCTTCTTGTCGTCCGAGAGCGAATAACGCTCGGTTCCGGAAAAGGCACCGCCGCCACCGAAATCAGCCGTGGTCTTGATCACGAGAACGTTGTCGCTCCACGCGGCCGTAGAATTGAAATCGACGTTTTGTCCGTTCGCGTTTATCGTGTTCTTGGAAGGCGAGCCGTCGAGCGCGTAGGTCGCCGTGCCGGAACGGGTCATGCCCATCGCGGTCGTCGTGCGCTCGACCTTCATCGACTTCTCGTCCTGCGTGACTTTGAGCGTCGCCGACGTCGGAACCATCGGCCCTTCGCTCTTCGCCGGGTCCAACGTCCACGCCCCGGTGAAATCGGGGTGCGCGCGCGAGCTCGTCGCGCTCCGTCCAACAGGTATGGCCGCGATCGTGGCCGCGAGCATCCAAGGCACGAACAGCCGCATCGTGTCTCCCGTGTTGCGAGTGTGCGTTGACGAGTGACTACTTCTTCTTCGCTGGCTTGGCTGCCGCCTTGCTCGCCGATTTCGGCGCGTCGCGCAGAACCTTGTTCTGTCCTTCGTACCCGAACTTTACGTTGGCGCTCTGCTCGATCTGCTTGATCGCCAGCATCGCCGAATCCAGCGGCGCGTCGATCGACGTCGGACGATCGAGAAGCGGCGCGTCGGGCACCTTCACGTCTGAATTGAAGAAACGACCGAGCACCAGAATCACATGACGCAACGGCTTCTGGTGGACGACCATCTTCTTGTCGAGCCAGCCGAACGACTCCGCCTTGTCGTCGTCGCCCAGAGGTTTGATTCCCGAGGCATCAGCGACCATTGCCTGCCCCGCGGCGACTGCGCTCGTCTGCTTCCCCATCTTGATCGTGACCGCTCCCTCCTGCACGAGCACGCGGGCGGAACTGTCCTCGGGGTAGGCCGCGAGCGCGAACTTCGTCCCTGTCGCGATGAACTGGGTGTGGTTCGCGACGACGCGGAACGGCAACGTCTGATTCGGCGCGACCTCGAACGACGCGGAGCCTTCGACGCGAATCGCGCGAATCTTCGTCGGGAAGCCGTCCGGAATGAAGACCTTGCTGTCCGGGCCCATCTGCATCGTCGAGCCGTCGCCCAACTTCACGCTTCCGATTTGTCCCGCGCCTGAAGCAATCGGCTGAATGTTCGGGGAAGCGACGGAGGCCAACACCGCGTCGTCCTCACCGAGGCTGCTCAGCTTGCGCACGCCCCAGATCGCGACGGCAACGGCCAGGACGACGATGATGATCGGTCCCGTCCACGAGCGTCCCTTCGACATGTCCTTCATGTGCGCGACGGCATCGTGCCGCCCCGCCGACGCGGCCGCCTTGTGTGCCGCGGCCGTGTTCCCCTCTCCGCGAATGGTGCGCGTGATCCGCGACCACGCCTCTTCGACGTCCGCCTGCGGCGACGCGGGGTGAGTTCCCGTCATCGTCTGTTCGTCGCGTGCGTTCGACCCGCCGAAACGCTGCGCCGAGACGCGTCGGCTCAGCGCCCGCGCGGCGCCATGCGTCACCTCGTCCGCCAACACCTTCTTGAACTGTTGGAGTGACGTGAGCGTCGCGCGCTGTTGCCAGACGTTGACGAAGGCGGTTTCCACGACCCTCGGCGCCAACGCCGGAGCGTCCTGCAACTTTTCATGGGCAGTGGCCATGGCGCCGGCATACTCGGCGTCGAACGCGCGCCGCAGCGCCGTCTCGTCGCGCAAGTAGGTGCCGGACGATGCAGGCGGCGTAACGGACGAGGGCGAATCTGTGCGGGCATCTTGCGACGCCATTGCTGCCTCCAAGACGGGTGGTCTACGATGATGTAGTCGCGCCTAATCATGGCGTCGGCGCAACGACGTGCAAGAGGCGACCGCCATTCGACTTCACGCGCTCTAGGGGCAACGCGCGAGTCTATGGATCACCGGCGGAAGCTCGACGCGGTTCGCGCGACTTCAGGGGTGGCCGCCCACTCAGGATTTTTCGCGGGACGACGGGCGAATTCGAAGGGGCCCTCGCGCGATCGGCCTGACGAATTTTGTCAGCTGGACCGTGATAACCATCGTATAGCGAAAATAACGGTTCGCTTGATCGCCCCACGTCGATCCGCACCGCTCGATCGCGCTCTGTATCAGAACGACGCTTGCGACACGGCAACAGCTCCTTGGTCTGTAGCAGTTCGTGCGAACCGCTGATGCTCGGCTGCAACAGTTATGGCGTAGAGGAGCCGTGTGAAGATCCATTGGGCCAAGCTAACGATATGACTCGCAACGACATCGGCGGTTGTCAGCAGCCGGGCTGGCTGTGGCACATCGACTGCGATCCAGGTCACCAAGCGTTCCCGTCCGGGACCGCGCGGTTTTGTCGGTTGTGGTCTCGATTCCGGAGGTTTCGTGAAAACGGTACTCGGCGCGGATCTCAGGTCGCGAACGATAGAGCTCAAGCGCGAAACGTCCGCCTTTGGCCCTCGCGCCCTCCGGACGTCGATCATGACGGCCCTCGGCGACGGCGACCGGCGAGTCGTCGTGGACTGCTGCGGATGGGAAAGACTCGACCTAGTTGTGCTCAGCGCATTGGTGCAGGGCGCAAAGGCCTGCGCCGCGTTCGGCGCATCCTTTGAGCTCGTAAACCTCGACGGGCACGTTCGCGACGACATCGTCGCCCTGCGACTGGAGCGACGCCTCGGTCTCATGGCGTAGAGGCGGGATGTTGCTCGCACGCCACAAACACTGATGGGACCCGGCAACAATTGGAGCCGAATGTTACAGCCGTTCTGATGCCAGCGTGTTCGATCTAGTGCGTTGCAGAATAATGGTTTAGCTAACTTGTAAGCTGTTCTGTTCGAATGGTACAGCCCGTGCTATAGCGGGCTCGTCGTAGGAACGCTGGTGGACGCCGCGTTCTCGAGTGTATCCGCAATCGGAGGAAGGGGAGATGGGAATCCGCAATCTTGCGCGCGCCACGATGGTTGGCGCCGCGGCACTGACCCTCGCATCGAGTCCGGCGACGTCCCAAGTCGTCACTTTCTCGACATCTGGGACGTTCAGCCACGGCTCCTGCGGCGCGTCGTTGTGCGCGTTCGGTGGCTACATCCTCCAGTGGTCCGGCGTGAGCCAAGCGTCGTGGACCCCGCCAACTGACGTCGTCCTCGGCGACTTCGTGATGACCTGCTATTCGGCGCCGTGCGCCGGCGGGAACATCATCTCGGGATCGACGTTCATGCTGACGATCACGCAGAGCGGACCGAACGCCGGCGTCGGCTCGATCTCGGGTGGTCTCGGTTGGAACCCAAATTCCGGCCTTCTTTCATGGACGCCTGATCAGGGCAGCGTCACCATCGGCGGCGTCACGTACGGGCTCACCGAAGACGGAACTGGATGTCCCGTCACGAACAAGGGATGCATCAACATCTCGACTCCGAGCGTGAACTTCGTGCCGAGCTTCACCGACGTGAAGGACGATGTCACGTCGACTCCGGAGCCGGCGACGATGGCTCTAATGGCGACGGGGCTTGTCGGTCTGGTCCCCTTGGCCCGCCGCCGCCGCCGCAAGAACTAAGAGCAGGCTGGATTTCTCGCAGGGCTCAAGAGACGGCGTCCACCGTAACACCGCGGGAGTTGCTGATCGGCAGCGACTCCCGCGGTTTTTTTGCGTTTGTTGGTCTTCCGCGTCGAAAGCATGTAGTTCCCCCCGCCAATCTTGCCGCATCGAGGACCCGGATCTTGGCGCTGCCCTTCTCGATTGACTTCATCCGACGCGTCCGACTCCCGGCCTACCTGATCGTTGCCTATCTGAGCCTGGGCTCGGTCGTCGAGGTCCTGGTTGCATCGTGGCCGGCGCACGTCCACGACGTCAACTGGCGGTTGTCCGCCTTGAATTCCGCGGCGGGAGCCACCGGAACGGAGCTGTTGGCACTCCTCATTCTCCTCGTGGTCGTACAGCTGTCGATGTCAGTGGCCGGGCTCTGGACGACCTTCTGGGCGTCGATCGCGGTTGCGCTCGCGTACCTGGCCGCCTTCGGCATGTTCGGCCTCGACAGCCTTCAGCTGCGCGCCCGAATCCCGGCCGATCAAATCCGCCGATTCGACATCACCGTCATCTGGGCGCTGGCCCGATTCGGGATCGTGGAGATGGTGTGCCTCGCGCTCGCCGCCTGTGCACTCACCGCAGCGCGCGCCATGCGACGCGAGCTTGGGCGGGATACCTCGAACAGGCTCATCATCGGCACGTCAGCGTTGGCGCAACCCGAGCCCTCGGTCGGGCGCCGTGGGCGAACGCCGCGCTACGGGGAAAGCGTCGGCTCGTAACTCGTCACGAACTCGATGAACTTCGACACGTCGAGCATGTTGCGTCCGACATATCGCACCGTGTGCGAGTCGATTCGCTGCACGTTCGACAGGTAGCCGAGCAGCTCGACCGGACGGTAGTTCTTGAACGAGACGTCGAGAGTAATCGGGCGCGTTACCGCGTAAGGCTTCATTTCGCCGCGCCGCTTCACCGCCGTCGTTGCATGCTCGCGAATCAGCCGGCGCGCGGCCTCGGGCGTCATCGTAGCCGTCGAGTGAAAGCCGATGGCGCGCTTCACGGCGACCCCTTCGATCGACCCAAGTCGAGCCTTCGTTTCGGCCACGATGGCATCGTCGCCGGTCAGCATGACGACCGGCACCCCGAATTCGGCCGCGATCGCCGCGTTGATGCCGGCCTCTGACATCGAGGTCCCGTTGAGGGCAATCCGGGTCAGCAAAGCGCTCGAGATGGTGTGCGCGCGAACCCCGGTGGTGCTCGAGGTCGACGCGTGGTACCCGATGAAGATCACCGCCGCGAACGTCGAGTCGATTCCTTCCATCATGCCAAGTGGCCGAGGAAATGATCGAACGATGGTTATTGGGACGTCGGTCGGGAATCGATCGATGAGGAGCGACTCCCCGTTCCCATGTGAGTCGCTCACCACGAATTCGGTCGCGCCGGCGTCTCGCGCGCCCTGAATCGCCGCGAGGACCTCTCCGGTCATCCACTCGCGAGCCCGCTCGTACTCGAACGAGCCCGGACCGAGTTGGTCGACCGAGGCGACGCCTGTGATTCCCTCCATGTCGGCCGAGATGTAGACCTTGAGCGGGGCGGCCGGACGCTGGGCGCCGGCGGGCTCCATGAAGCCGAACGAGGAGACGGCCAGCGCAACGGCGGCGAGGAGTTGTCGAGTGCCCCTTCGCGAGCCCGTCACGGCGAGAGGTCCGGCGTCGCGTCGACTTCCTGCCAGATCCGTTCGGTTCGCGTTTCCCGTAGGGTGAGACTCCCGACCACGAACGTGAGAGAGGCGACGCCGATCGGGAACCACAGCCCCGCCAGCGGGTTTCCGGTCGCCGCCACGATCGATGTCGCGATCAACGGCGTGAATCCGCCGAACCACCCGTTCGCGAAGTGATAGGGCAGCGAGAGCGACGTGTAGCGGATCCGCGCCGGGAAGGCCTCGACAAGGAACGCCGCGATTGGCCCGTAGACCATCGTCACGTACAGCACCTGCAGGAACACGAGGAACACGAGCATCGGCGTGTTGAGCGGCTGCGCCGCGTTCATCATCGCCTTGTAGATCGGGATATAAGTCAACGCGGCGACGAGACATCCGGCCATGATGATTCTCTTGCGCCCGATGCGGTCCGACAACGCTCCGAAAATGACGAAGAACGGAGTGGCGAGGACGAGCGCGATCGCCACGATCACGTACGCTGTGTCGATCGGAACCTTGAGAATCGTCTGAAGGAAGATGAGCGCGTAGAACTGGCCGGTGTACCAGACCACGGCCTGGCCGGCCGTCGCGCCGAACAGCACCATGAGGAAGATCTTCCAGCGCTCGAGCGAGCCGTAGCTGTCCATGATCGGCGCGGTCGACGTCTTCCCCTCGGCCTTGAGCCGCGCGAAGACCGGCGACTCGGACATCCGCGCGCGGATGTAGTACGACACGATCACGAGGATCGACGAGAGAAGGAACGGAATTCTCCAGCCCCACAGCTTGAAGTTCGCGTCGCTCATCGAGTGCTTCGTCACGAGAATCACGATCAGCGAGACGAAGAAGCCGAGCGTCGCCGTCGTCTGGATGAACGACGTGTAGAAGCCGCGTTTGTCCTCGGGCGCGTGCTCGGCCACATAGATCGCCGCACCGCCGTACTCACCGCCGAGTGCGAGCCCCTGGAGGAGTCGCAGGCTCACGAGCAGGACGGGCGCGAAGATCCCGAGTGTGCCATAGCCGGGAAGTAGACCGATCGCTGCCGTCGAGCCGCCCATGATGAGCAGCGTCATCATGAACGCGTATTTGCGTCCGACCATGTCGCCGATCCGGCCGAACACCAGCGCGCCGAATGGACGCACGGCGAAGCCCGCGGCGAAGGTCGCCAGCCATTTGAGCAGCGAGATCGTGGCGTTCGCCTCGGGATAGAAGATCACCGAGAGCGTCGCCGCGAGGCTGCCGAAGATGTAGAAGTCGTACCACTCGATCACGGTGCCGGCTGACGAGGCCGCGATGACGCCCCAGATCCCGCGCGTCGATGAGGTGGGTGTGCTCATGGGCACAATACTGCCGCACTCACCGCCGTTTGACGAGGCCGCTCAAGGGTCGAACGGCTTCTCGGTCGCCATGGCGAGCCACGCGCGAGCCGTGCGCTCCGTCGGAAGCCACGACGTCGGGTAGTTCGGCAACGCCGCCGCGCCCATCGACCGAATCGCATTGGCGTGCAAGTCGCCGACGAATCCCGAAGCCTCGGCGAGCGGCCGGAGACCTTCCTCGCCAAGGCGCATCGGAATCACGTCATCGAAGAACATGATCGCCATGTCGCGGGAGCGGCCGACGATGTGCGCCGCGCTTGGCTCCGGAGCCAGCGCCCACAGCGCCCCGCCGCGCCGATTGAGATCGAAAAGCCCCGTGATCGTGTTGACGCGCGACTCGAGATCTTTGCCGCCGATGAACAGCAGCGCCGGAATCGCCCGCGCGGCCCGCGGCGTGAGGGCCGTGTAATAGATGCCGCCCTTGTTGACGACGAACGCGAGCACGCGCTCCGGCTTCCATGACGCGAACTCGTAGTTGAACTGACCGCCGGCGGACATCCCCCAGAACAGCAGCGGGTCGGCCGCCAGCTCGGGATGTTTGGATCGGGTCGCGAAATGCCCCAGGGCATCGAGCAGCGCCTGCCCGCTCCCGTGAGACACGTTCACGTAGTCCTCGATGAAATTCTGCTCGTGCGGCTTGTCGGTGAAGCGACACGCGAGCAGCGCCAAATGCTGTTTCACGGCGAACGCCTGCCACACGGTGTCCTCGGCCATCGCGCGACCGTCGCCATTCGAGCCGGGAACCAGCACCATCGTTCCGCGCAGCGTCGCCACGCCGGGCGGTGCCCAGAATCGAAACTCGGCCTTGTCGAAATTCGCCCCGGGCGGGATCGTGTCTTCGAGCATCGACGAGGTGGAGACTTGGCCGCGGGCGATGCGGCTCGCGGCGGAAAGTGCGACGAGGCCGAGCGCAAGCGCGCTGATGATGCGTGTTCGAGTCATTGGGATTGTCATCGAGTAGGGCGACCAGTAATTGTCAGTCGTGTTCTCGGCAGGCGCCAGAGGCGCGTTACAGGAGATCCGCGCATGCGAGGGAGTCTTGTCGCTTGGATAGTGTTCGCCCCGATCGCCGCGCTCGGTCCGGCGCACCCGCCGCCGTCGTCGGCGACTCGCGTCGTCGTGCTTGGTACCGGAACTCCCAACGCCGATCCTGAGCGGTCGGGACCGGCGGTCGCGATCGTCGTTGGCGACGCCGCCTACCTCGTCGACGCCGGCCCTGGAATCGTGCGCCGCGCCGCTCAGGCGGCACGCGACGATTCGATCCACGCCCTGGAGCCGGCGCGGTTGCGCCGCGTGTTCATCACCCACCTTCACTCGGACCACACCGTCGGGCTCCCGGACCTGATCCTGTCGCCATGGGTGCTCGGCCGCACCGATCCGCTCGACGTATTCGGGCCGCGCGGCACGAAACGAATGGTCGATCTCCTCGAGCAGGCGTACTCGGAGGACGTGCAGATTCGGCTGCACGGCGGCGAACCGTCGAACAAGACGGGATACGCAGCCGTCGCGCACGACGTGGGCGCGGGAATCGTCTATCGCGACAGCAACGTGACGGTCACGGCATTCAACGTGTCGCACGGAAAATGGGAACAGGCCTTCGGCTATCGCTTCGCCACGCGCGATCGAGTCGTCGTCCTCTCCGGCGACACTTCGCCCAGCGACGCTGTGATCGCCGCCTGCAACGGGTGCGATGTCCTCGTCCACGAGGTGTACTCGGCCGAGCGATTCCGGACTCGGCCGCCCGAGTGGCAGCAGTATCACGCGGCCTATCACACGTCCACCGATCAGCTCGCGGCCATCGCCGCGCGGGCGCGGCCAAAACTGCTCGTCCTGTACCACCAGCTCTACTGGGGAGACGACGACGCCGCGCTGCTGCGCCAGATCAGGGCGAAGTATCGGGGCAACGTCGCGTCGGCGAAGGATCTCGGAGTTTACTGATCCGATGTCGAGTCACTCTCGCTTGATCCTCCCCTCGGCGGCAGATTAAGCGCCGAGCAGGTCTCGAGCGAACGAGCGGAGAGGAGGCGTCATGATCACCCGCCGGGAATTCGTGAAAGCGACGGCCGCCGCTGGCGGCGCATTGGGGATGTCGCCCCGACTCGTTTCGGCGCTGGAGGCGCCGGCGCCCAGCGCGGCGCGCGAGCGGCCGCGTGTCGAGCGCGCCGCGGCCCCTCTCGACATCCTGATCCTCGGCGGCACCGGCTTCACCGGGCCCGAACAGGTCGAGTACGCGATCGCGCGAGGGCATCGCGTGACACTCTTCAATCGCGGCAAGACACGCCCCGGCATCTTCAAAGGAAAAGTCGCCGAAGAGCTCATCGGTGACCTCAACGGCGACACGAGCGCGTTGAAGGACAAGAGGTTCGACGTCGTGATCGACAACCCGACGACGCTTCCATTCTGGGTAAGGAACGCCGCGCAATACCTCAAGGGAAACACCAAGCACTACATCTTCATCTCGACGACGTCGGTCTACCGCGACGAAAGCCAAATCGGTATCAACGAAGACAGTCCCACGGTGCCGATGCCCGCCGCCCTCGATCCATATCAGCCAGACCAGCGCAACGCTGCGCAGCTCGCGGCGTCGGCCAACCCGGCCAACTACGGCGCGTTCAAGGCCCGCGCCGAAGTGGAAGTGCAAAATCAGTATCCGGGCATCAACACGATAATCCGACCCTGCCTCATCGTCGGACCGCTCGACCGCACCGATCGCTTCACGTATTGGCCCGCACGCATCGACAAAGGCGGCGAGGTGCTCGCACCCGACAAGCCGGAGGACCCGTGCCAATTCATCGACTCGCGTGATCTCGCGGAGTGGACCATCCGCATGGCCGAAGCGCGCGAGTTCGGCACGTTCAACGCGATCGGACCCGAGAAGCCGATGACGATCGCCGAGATGCTGTACGGCGTGAAGGCGATTACGACCGCCGGCGCGCAGTTCACCTGGGTACCGTGGGAGTTTCTGCGCGATCACCAAGTGCGGCCGTGGCGGCACATGACCGTCTGGCAACCGCCCTACGGTGCGACCGCCGGCTACCAGCGCCGCAACGCGTCGAAGGCGATCGCGAAGGGCCTGACCTTTCGGCCACTCGCCGTGACCGCCAAGGACACTCTAGACTGGCACAAGACGCGCCCGGAGAAGGAGCAGCTCGCCACGCTCAACGGGGAGATCAACGGTCTGCCGATGACGAAAGAAGCGGAAGTGCTGGCCGCGTGGAAAGTCGCCCGCGCAGGGGGCACCTAATGGCAGTTCCCGGATTCGTCAGGAACCACAAGCTCGCGACGGTGCTGACGATTGTGATCGTGGTTCCGATCGTCGCCATCACTGTCTACACGTGGTCGGCGCTGCACTACACGTACTCGAGCGGCGAACGCGCCGGCTTTCTCCAGAAGGTTTCCAAGAAAGGCTGGATCTGTAAGACGTGGGAGGGAGAGATCCAGCTCTCGGCCATCCCTGGGTCGATGCCCGAGAAGTTCGTTTTCACCGTGCGGTCGGACTCGATCGCCGCCGTTCTGAACAAACTCAACGGCGAGCGCGTCGTCGTCGACTACGAGCAGCACAAAGGTCTCCCCACCTCGTGTTTCGGCGAGACCGAATACTTCGTGACGGGCGCGCGCGCCGTCAGCCAATAACCGCCCTGTCGGCACCTACGAATCGGCACTGCAACGATTTCGCGGAGCCGACCGACTTCGCGGAGAAGGCCTTTGCTTTTGACAAAACAATTTCTTGTTTTTTAAAAAGCTTTTTGTTTCTTCTTGCCTTTGCTTTTTTCCGCGTGAATCCGGCCCTTCCGCGAAATCTGTAGCAGTTCCCTAGTCGTAACGGCCGGAACAGGCGAACCTAGTTCCTCGCGAAAAGGAACTCCTCGATCTTGCCGTTCGGCATTCGGTACATGAGGCCGCGCGACGGCGTCTTGCCGACGTCGAACAGCACCGTCGCGACCTCCATTCCGCCGCGCTCTCCGGTCGCCCCGATGCGAATGTTGCCGATCTTGCCGAGCGCGTTGAGCGCCGCCTGACCGCGACGCACTTTGTCGCCCGACAGGAATTCGTTGAAATCGTCGCCCAACGTCGTGCGGTCGACGGTTCCTCGCTCGAGCTCCGTCAGGAACTTGGTCGCGGCGTCGAGCGCCGATCGTCCCGCGATCGTAGGAACGTCCGGGCTCTTCGGCATGAGCTTGGCGACGAGCTCCTGGTTGAGCGCGCCGATCGGCGAGAAATCGGTGTTCGACAGAAGCACGACGGCGGAGTGCGTCGCCGGGATCACGGTGTTCTGGGCGACGAAACCGCTCACCGCCCCGCCGTGCGAAAGGACCAACGCGGGCCCACGATCGTTGACGCCCTCGCCGCAGCTGTAGCCGCTCGTCCGCCCGTCGGTGAGCCGCTGCGGCGTGAGGAGCACCTTATATGAGTCCTGCGATATCAGCTTGTGGTCGATCAGCGCGAGGTCCCAGGTCAGGAGATCGGTCGGCGTCGACCAGATCGCCCCGGCGGCGCCGGCCCATCCCGCCGCTTCCGGGTCGGCTGGAATCGGCTCGGACAGTCCGAACGACGTGTACCCCTTCGCCATGTCAGGACCGGCCGCCGGCTCGAACGCCGTCCGGGTGAGGTGGAGCGGCGTCAGGATCCGTTCGCCGAGAAACCTGGCGTACGGCTCCTTGCTCACCTGCTCGATCACGCGGCCGAGGATGAGGAACCCCGTGTTGCTGTACGAGTATCGCGAACGCGGCTCGAAATCGAGCGGACGCGTCGCGTACTCGGCGATGATCGCGTCCGCCGGCTGCGGCTTCTGCATCTCCCGGTCGACGAAATCCAGCGGATAGTAGTCGCGATATCCCGAGAGGTGTCCGCCGACGTCGAGGAGCGTGATGTCCTTCGCCCGCGTGAGTCGCGGCTCGTACTTCGCGACAGGATCGCTCAGCGACAGCCGATGCTCGTCGGCCAGCATCAGGAGCAGCGAGCAGGTGAACTGCTTCGTCACCGAGCCGATGGCGAACATCGTGCGCGGTGTCACCGAGTCGTTGGTCGTACGATCGCGGACGCCGTAGCCCTTTGCGAGGATGACGCGGCCGTCGCGCATGACGCCGACAGAGAGCCCGACGATCCCCTTCTCGGCGACGGCTCGGCGCACGATGCTGTCGATCTGCGCCGCCGTGACCTCCTGCGATCCTAGCGGCCGCGCGAGCCGCCGCCGCGAGCGCGACGACGGCAGGCGCGCGCATCGCGAACCATCTCGCGATCGCCGGCGAGCCGACGCGCCCCATCAGCGGCGCGATTTCAGAAACCGCCCCAGCCAGATCAGAATCATCGCGCCGACCACCGCGAACAGAATCGATCCGATGAAACCGCTGGAGTAGATCCCGATCAGCGCCGAACAGGAAGTGGCCGACGAAACTGCCCGCGACGCCGAGGAGGAGATCCATGAGCAGGCCGTAGCCCGACCCTTTCATGATCCGCCCGGCGAGGAACCCCGCGACGATGCCTACCAGGATGGTGACGATCATGGCGTTAATAGAACCGTTCGGGTTTGACTGCGCTACTCGCCCTTCAGTTTTGTGAACGTTGCGTCGACATCCGACGGCACCAGCAGCGAGTCGGAGATGCCCGCGATCTCCTCGGCGTCGCGCCACGCGGTCTCCAAGGCGGCGAGCTCCCCCTGCAGGGCCGCGCGCTCCGTCTCCTCGTGCAGCGCCATTTCCAGCGCGAGCCGCTGCACCGAGTCGAGCGCGAAGATACCGGTGTTCCAACTGTTCTTGCTGCCCTTTCTGGTGAATCGCGACAGTTTCCGGCCGGGCGGCCCCGGTGTCCAGTCACCGTCGTTCAGGCCGACGCGGGTCAGCACGCGAGACACGGAACCCAGCCGCTCCAGGAATCGCTCGGAGCTGCCGGCCGACTCGATCTTCGAGACCGCTTCCGCGACGGCCTTCTTCGACCCACCGAACCGGTTCGCCGCGGGGATGATGCGCGACGCGACGTGCAGCGCCTGTTCTCCCTCGAATCGCGCCTGGCCGTTCTTGTACCGAAGCGTTATTGCCAGCGGCGACGACTCCCCGGGCTCGATGGACGTTTCCAGCAAATGCCGCCGTCGCACCTGCATCACCTCACCGCTCGGCGCCTTGATGCGGGCAACGACTTTCTCTTTGCTGCCGCGCACGATGCTGTTGCCGGCGTTGCCGATCATCCACGCGAAGCTGCCGACGCCAACGCCGACGACCGCGCCGCCCGCGATGATCGCCCCCATTGCGCCAAGCCCCGCGCCCACGATGGCCAGCTGGCGAACGCGCCGCCGGCCGAACTGGTCGCCGTATCGCCACGCCGCGAACTCGGGACGGAGCGGCTCGCCAATGCGAACGATCGTCGTTCCGTCACGGAGCTTCGCGAGACCGATGTTGTCCGTCGCGACGCGCCGGCGTGTGTCGCGGTAGAGACGCTCCGCTTCCTCGATCGCCTCCCAACGCTCCTCGAGCGGCGAGAGATTCCATCGCTCGCAGTGGCGGCAGACCACCCACAAACGACCCTTCGCAGCATCGAACGCGAGGCGCCGGCCGACCGGGAACGTCTCGAACGTCTCGTTGCGGCCCAGGTCCTTCTGGCAGAAGAGACAGGTCGCGTACATGGCTCGAGGAAAACTATCGAGTGCACCGCGGTCAGAGTTTCAACAAACGACCGAGGCGGCGAGCCTCTGGCTCGCCGCCTCGGTCGAAACCCACACGAGTCTGCGTCTACCGAACGTGCACCGGCACCGTGACAGTTGGCGGCGGGGGCGGGAAACCAGGCGGCGGCGGTGGCGAGCCCGGCGGCGGGGGTGGCGGACCGAACTTCAGCGTCATTTCGCCCGCGCCCTGCGGGGTGAACTCGAAGTCATAGATCTGACCGGGATCCGAAAGTAGCGTCGCCGGCCTGAACGTGGCCTGGCGCTCCGGCAACGTCGCGCCGTCACGCGCGACGGCACGCCACTGCGCGGGCTTGCCCGCCGCGTTCAGACTCAACGCGAGTGGACCGTCGTCGCTGATGTTGATGACTCGGAATCGATAGCGCTTGCCCGCCGTCAGGTTCATCGCCTCCGGCTGCGTCTTCCCGTTCATCACGTAGTTCGGGAACGGACCGACGATGACGTTCGTTGCGTGTCCCGCGACGCCGAAGACGAGGACGCGATCCGTCTCCGGGTCGAACTTCTGGCCGGAGTCCAGCACGATGATCGGGCCGTAGAGGCCACCGGTGATCTGCGTCGCCTCGTCGAAGTGCGAGTGATACATGAACGTGCCCGCCCGCGGCGGCGTGAAGCGAATCGTGATCGAGTCGCGAGGTCCGACGGAGGGGAGGATATGCCCCTTCGACCCGGACCAGTCCGGGACGCCGTCGGGATAACTCTCGAGCTCGATACCGTGCCAGTGCACCGCCGCGCGCTCCTGTGCGTGGTTCACGATCGTGATCGCCACCGGCTGGTTTCGTTGCAGCAGCAGCATCGGTCCCGGGACCGGCATCGCCGACGGGTTCGCGTCTTCAGGGCTTCCACCCATCACGAACGAGAATCCGGGGTCCTTTCCGTAGACGTTCGCCTTCTCGCGAATCGAAAGACGAATAGCCCGGGCGTTCGCCGGCGCCGGCGACTGCGGCCCGCGCGGTGCCACGGTAAGGCCGAGGACCAGGCCAAACATCTGGTGAGGCGCGTTGGACATGTGGTGCGACAGCATCGACGCGTCGAGAACACCCTTGTCCGTGTCGAGCTCCGCGTCCTGCGACAGGTGCGAGGCGTAGTGGCAGTGGAAGATCCAGTTGCCCGCGCGCGAGGGCAGCCACGCCATCGACATCGTCTGGAAAGGATTGACGACCTCGGTCACGGCCATCTGCTGATCGGCGGTGCGGAACAGCGAGTCCGTGACGCCGTTGCCTCGCGACGTCAGCCGGAAATAGAACCCGTGCAGGTGCATCGGGTGGTCGACTTCAGTCAGGTTGATGACGCGCCAGCGCGCCGAATCGCCCTGCGTGAGCTCGATGTGCTCGGTGTGCGGCCAGGAGAGCCCGTTGATCGCCATCGTCGAGCGGCCGAGCCCCGTCTTGCTCGTCGAATCAAGCGTGAACCACCACGAGATGACGAAGATGCGATCGGTCGTCGCGGCGTTCGGCGGATCGACGACGATCGCGCCGTTGAGCTCGAAATCGCCCTCCGGGCGAAGACCGAACGGTCCGACCCCACGCTTGCCGACGTAGTAATACGTGCCGGGCGCTGCAGCCGTGAAGGAGACGCTGGTACGGCCGTTCACCGGCACGATCACGCTGTCGGAAATGCCGCGCGTCTTGCCGAAGCCGGAGACGATGAGCGGCTTGCCGAGCGTGTTGTGGATCGTCGCGCGCACCTCCGTTCCGACCGGCACGCGGATGAGCGGACCCGGATTCGAGAGCGGCTTTCCCTCCTCCGCCCATGCGGCGACCGGAATCGCACGGCCGCTCTCGCCCTCTGGCCGCCACAGTCCCTCGCGCGCCTCGAGCTTCACGCTGAGGACCTTGCCGCTGAGAGCACCGACCGCGTGTCGGTTGTCATTCGGTGCGATGGATTCCGGTGCCCGCGACATCGCGGACGTTACGGCCAGCGCCAAGAACGGCGTCAGGCGTGACAGCGTCGTCGCTGTGAGCATTGATCGACTCGCACCTGTGAACGGGGGAGGACCGCTGCGGCGGGAACGGCGTCGGAACATATGCGACTCCTGACAAACCTGCTAGACGACAGACCTAGGTATCGCAGCCGTTGCCTCAGAACGAACGTGCAAGACGAACGTTCCCTCGTGCCTCGCGGTGAACGCTAACTCGTCCGCGACGCGCTATTTCCGCCTGGCCCTCAGCCGCGCTCGCTCCGTCCCCGGGGTGACGTTCGAGTTTTGTGAATTCTGTCGAGTTCTCGTATGGCCACTGGACTCCGCCCCCCAGCGGGGCGCAGATACACGCGTCACCAAACGGGAGTCGTCATGCTCAGCCAGGATCGTCTGATCCGCATCTCCTCGCGCGCATCGATCGCCGCGTTCGCCTTTCTCATTGCCACACGGGCGGGAGCGCAACAGCAGCAGGGCACGGCGGCCCTCGACGTCAAGTCCGCGACGCACCTGCGCGCCGAGTACCTGGCGGATCTCGACACTCTCCACGAGAAGATCACTCAGCTCGCCAAGGCGATTCCCGCCGACAAATACGCCTGGCGGCCGTCGCCGGACGTCCGAACCATCGCGCAGGTCCTGATGCACGTCGCGGGCGAGTTTTACTACTACACACCACGGTCGATCGGCGGCCAAGGTCCCGCCGACTACGGGCCGGCGCAAGCGAAGAACGCGGCGCTGGAGAAGATCACCGCCAAGGCCGAGGTGCTCGATCACCTCGACAAATCGTGGGCGCACACCAAGGCGCAGTTCGCCGCCTCCGACGCCACCAAGCTCACCGGGACCTATCAACCGTGGAACATGCCGCTCGACAGGGCCGCCTTCAGCATGGACGGTGACCTGCACGAGCACCTCGGCCAACTGATCGCGTACGCGCGATCAGTTGGCGTGAAGCCGCCCTGGACGAAATAGCGACTACTTCGCGAGGAGACGGTCGGTGAGCGCATCCACGATGCGCTTCACGTCGGCGCCATCGCTGTTCGTCAACACCACGATGGTCGCGTGGCGGTCGGGCAGGCGCACGAACGCCGAGCGCTTGCCCCCGGCAACCGCGTACGCGGAGAGACGGGCCGCGCCCGCACGGTTGTCGCTTTCCCAACCTGCTGCCATGTCCACGCTGCGCGAAGCGCCGCCGTCGCCGCTGGTCGTGTCGCGAACGAACGTCCGAGGATTCTCATAACCCAGCGAGACACGGTACAGCTCATCGACGTCGGACTGGACCTGGCCCTCGCGATTCATCGTCGTCTTGTGGAGTCCGACCGGCGTCGCGAATCGGCGCGTGAAACAGTTCTGCAGCGGCGTCGGCGGCGTCTGATTCGCCGCTCCACCACGGCCTCCGCGACCGCCGCGGCCGCCGGAGTCCACGGGCAACTGCGCGCAGAGCGCGGTGAATACCCGCGCGATGTCGCCGACCTGGAACTGCGGGACGGTGGTCGTCGGCATGTACTTCGCCTGATCCGCGATACCGTAAGACCGGTCTACCAGCACTTTGCCATCCTGGGCGACGAGCACCGTGGCGCCGCCGGCGGTCGGCTCGGCGAACGGCTTGAACAGCGAGTCGAGGAACACGATCGACAGTTTCGACTCGCTCGCCGCGCGGTGCATCACCTTGCGCGTGGCCAGGTTGTAGCGGTCGCCGGGATAGAGCGTGAGAAACGGCTTTCCCTTGTCCGTCGGATCCTTGCCGCCGTACACGAACGCTTTGTCGCGCCCGATGATCGTCGCCGTATCTCCGCGCACGACCCACGCCGTTCCCTCGTCCTCGGACATGCCGAGGAGGCTCGGATGCTTCGGGATGATCGAGTCGGCCAGGTCGGCGAGCCGCTCGCGCGCCACGACGTGCTGGTCGATGCCGACGCCACGAATGTAGGCGAAGCCCTTTTCGTAGCCGGGATAGTCCATGATGAAATTGTCACTCGACGGCGCCCCGCGAACGAGGAAGTCGCCGAGGATTGACGCGCCCGCCGACGAACCCCCGATCACGCCGCCGCGAGCCAGCACGTCGTTGAATCCCGCTTCCGTTTTCGTCCCCGCGTAAGAGTCGACGAGGTGGAACTGGCGGCCGCCCTCGAACCACACGCCGCCTGCCCTCTTGAGGATCGCGGCGAAGCTGTCGGAGTCGGCGAGCTTCTTGTCGTTGGTGTGCAAGACGTACACGTTGCGCGCGCCGGCCTGTTTCCAGCCCCGCGTTCCGGGGGCATCCTGGGTGTAGGCCGTGTCGCCGCCCGCGGTCGGAACGTCGACGATCAGTGCGTCGGGACCGCCCGCCGCTTTGATGAAGGCGGAATAGATCTCCGGACCCATGGAGCCGCCGCCGACGACGATGACCGTGCCGTGCTCCGGCCCGACCTTGACCGCCGAGCCCTGCTGCGACGGTGATCTGTTCTGAGCCGCGACCGCGGCGGGGAGAAGGACGAGCGAGAGCGAGATCAAGCGGCGCATGTTTTTCCTCGGCTGGCGAATTCGAGTTGAAGATACTGCTCGTTCTACGCGCGGCGAGCCTACATCGCTTTGCCGGGGCAACCGGCGGCCGTTTGATTTATCCCATGCCTCGTTATCTCGTCTACGCGCAGGACCAGCTGGGCACGCCTTCGGCGAAAACCGCTCATTCGGTCATCCGATATTCGGCATCCCACGTCGCTGCCGTCCTCGACCGTCGCCATGCCGGGCAACGGGCCAACGACGTCCTCGGATACGGTGGCTCGATCCCCATCGTGGACAGCGTCGCCGACGGGATCAACTGCGGGGCGGACGCGTTCCTCGTCGGTATCGCCGTCGTGGGCGACGGCCTGCCGCACGACCTTCGCGCGACCCTGGCCCGGGCCATCGAGCATCGCTTGGAAGTCTGGAATGGGCTGCACGGCTTCGTGTCCCAAGATCCCGAACTCGGTCCGCTCGCCGCGAAGCTTGGAGTGCGGGTTCACGACGTCCGGAAACCGCCCGAGGAGTTACTGGTCGGATCGGGGCGGGTCCGCGAGCTGGATCAAACGATCGTCCTGGCCGTGGGGACCGATGCGAACATCGGCAAAATGACGGTCATGCTCCAACTGCGCGATGCCCTCACCGCGCGCGGCGTGCGCACGGCGTTCGCGCCGACTGGGCAGACGGGAATCTTCATCGAGGGCTGGGGCATTTGCGTCGACGCTGTGATCGCCGACTTCATTGCCGGCGCCGCCGAGGCCGTGACGATTCGAGCCGCGCGAGACGCTGACGTCGTCCTCGTAGAGGGCCAGGGCTCGATCCTTCATCCCGGATACTCGGGCGTCTCGCTCGGACTGCTGCACGGGAGCTTGCCGCACGCGTTGATCGCGTGTCACCAGCCGAGCCGAGCGACGTTTCGACACAACTCCTGGCTGCCGATCCCGCCGCTTGCCACGGTCATCGATCTACACGAATCGATGGCCAATCCGCTGCGGCCGACGAAGACAATCGGCATTTCGCTGAACACGTCGGATCTCAGCGATCGCGACGCGCGGTCCGCCATAGACCGAGCGAGAGAGGAAACAGGATTGCCGGTCGTGGATCCGGTGCGCGAGGACCCAGCGCCTCTCGTCGAGGCGGTGCGAGAATTCGATCGCCAGAGGAGAGCCGCCGCCACCGCTCCGGCTGCGTCGCGCTAAGCACGAGCAGCGCGAACGTCGCGAGCCCCCACCCCCGATCTCGCCCTACGCGACGCGCTACATCTGCTCGAGCGTGTACCCCTTCGCGCGCAACATCGCGACTACGCCCTGCTTTCCGACGAGGTGCCCCGCGCCGACGACGATGAGGGCGTCGTCGCCGCCTTGAATGAGCGCCTCGATCTTGGGTATCCACGCGCGATTGCGTGCCGTGATCAGCGCGTCGAAGAGCGTCGGAGCCTCCGCCACGCGCGAGTTGATCAGGCTGTCCAGCATCGGCGCGTCACCGTGGCTCCACGCGTCGCGAATGGAGCCCATCTCCTTGGCTGTGATCTCGGGCCCGTCGCTGTCGACGAGCATGCGTTCCTGGTCGGCAGCCGGCAGCGCGTCGAACAGACCCATCTGGAAGTCGACACTCTCGAGCCCGAGCACCGGCTTCGAAGCCTGCTTCGCGCGCGTGTTGAGCTGCATGTCCACGCCGTACTGCGGCTGGAAGTTCAGCTTCTGCATCGCGAGCTGCGCCATGAGGAGCGACACCATCCATGGCTTGAATCCGTTGACCTGGTCGAGCGACAACCCGTACAGGTGAAGCAGCGAGTCGACCTTGGCCGCGGATTTCGGAGAGAGCACGCCGCGCAGCGTCTTGCCGTCGCTATAGCGCCCTCGCATGAGCATCTCCGGCCCGCGAGCCATCGCCGAGTCGAGGCTCGTCTCGAGCGTGAGCGATCGCGAATGCGCGAACGCGGAGTCGACTTCGGCGGGGAGCGTCGCCGCATCGGCTGACAGGAGGTGAACGGAGCCAAGGAGATAGACCGTCGCTCCTTTCGGGCCGCGCACGCGATACAGCATGTGTTTGGACGACGTCACCGCCGGTCCATGCGCCGCGATCGCCGTGGCCCGGACCTGGGCCTGGCTCGAATGGGGCCCAGCGGCGAGGGCCACGCCCGCCGCCACGGCGAGCTTGAGGGTGGTCGTCATAGTGTTGAAAGGACGATGGGGATGGCGGGTCCGTTTCCCCGCCGCTCGTGCAAATCCGTCCCGAGGCGTCAGGCGACCGTCATCCGCGGGAACTGTCACGAATTGTTACAGATCCCCGAGATGACCTCACTTCCCCTTGATCTTCGCCCAGGAATCGCGGAGCGTGACGGTGCGATTGAACACGAGCGTGTTCGGCGACGAGTCCACCGAGTCCATGGCGAAGTATCCCGTTCGCTCGAACTGGTAGCGCGCCCCCCCTCGTCGCCCGCGACGCTGGGCTCGATCTTCGCATCGCGGACCACGACGAGCGACTCGCGATTCAGGACGTCCATGAATTCCTCGACGTCATCGGGGTCGGGGACGGTGAACAGCTTGTCGTACAGCCGAAGCTCACAGGTCAGCGCCTGCGGCGCCGACACCCAATGGATCGTGCCCTGCACCTTGCGTCCGTCGGGCGCGTCGCCGCCCTTGGTCGCCGGATCGTACGTGCAGCGCAGCTCGACCACGTTTCCCGAAGCGTCCTTGATCACGTCCGTGCACGTGATGAAGTAGCCGTAGCGAAGCCGGACTTCCCGCCCGGGACCGAGGCGGAAGAACTTCTTCGGCGGATCCTCCATGAAATCGTCACGCTCGACGTACAGCTCGCGCGAGAACGGGATTTTCCGCGAACCCGTCTTGGGCACGTCGTACGGGTAGTACGACGCGTCGAGCCATTCGACCTGCCCTTCCGGGTAGTTCGTGATCACGACCTTGAGAGGATTCACGACACACATGACGCGAGGAACGCGCATGTTGAGATCGTCGCGCACCGCGGCTTCGAGCGTCGCGAGCTCGGTCCGCTGCGGCTTGCGCGTGACACCGGCGGTCTCCACGAAAGCGCGCAGCCCCTCGGGGGTGACCCCGCGCCGGCGGAGCCCCGAGATGGTCGGCATGCGCGGGTCGTCCCATCCGCTCACGATCCCGTCGTTCACGAGGCGCAGCAGCTTGCGCTTGCTCATGACCGTGTACTCGAGCGAGAGCCGCGAGAACTCGGTCTGCTCCGGCGGCCGATCGAACCCGCACTCGCGGACCAGCCAACGGTAGATGTCGTTGTTGTCTTTGAACTCGAGCGAGCAGAGCGAATGGGTGATGTTCTCGATCGCGTCGGAGAGCGGGTGCGCGAAGTCGTACAGCGGATAGAGAGACCACGCGTCACCGGTGCGATAGTGGTGCGCGTGGCGGATACGCAGCAGGATCGGATCGCGCATCAGCATGTTCGGGTGCGCCATGTCGATCTTGCCGCGCAGGACGTGCGCGCCGTCCGGAAATTCACCGGCCCGCATGCGCCGGAGCAGGTCGAGATTCTCCTCGACCGAGCGATCGCGGTAGCGGCTGTTCGTCCCGGGCGCTGTCACGGTTCCGCGCGTGGTCCGGATCTCCGCGTCGGTCTGCGAATCGACGTAGGCGCTCCCCTTCCTCACCAGCAGCTCACCGAACTCGTAGAGCCGCTCGAAGTAGTCGCTTGCGTAAAGCTCCTCGTCCCACTCGAAGCCAAGCCAACGGATGTCGTTCTTGAACGCCTCGACGTACTTCATGTCTTCGCCGGCCGGATTCGTGTCGTCGAAGCGAAGATTGCAGCGCCCGCCGAACTCGTCGCGGATGCCGAAGCTCACGCAGATCGCTTTGACATGACCGATGTGCGGAAACCCGTTGGGCTCGGGCGGAAACCGTGTCGCGATTTGACGTCCGAAACGGTTGGTCGCGACGTCTTCGGCGACCATGTCGCGAATGAAGTCGCGACGCGGGGCGGGCGTCGGCTGAACGTCGGAAGCCGACGGCTGGCTTACCGTGGGGGGAGTATTCGGCACGAGGGTCGATGGCGAAGTCGGTCGGCGATGTCGCGACCGAAGCAACCGTAAGATATCGACCCGGCGCCGTGGCTTCCGGCGCCCGAGCTAAGCCTGCGGCAGCTCGATGCGGAACGAGAAGCGCGTGCCCTCTTCGACCGCCGTATCGACGAGCAGCGAGCTACCCATCTTCTCGAGCAGGTTCCGGCAGATGGCGAGCCCAAGCCCGGCACTCGAGAAGCGGATCCCGACGGAGCCCGGACGGAATCCGTCGAACAGCATCGCCAGAACGTTGTCCGGAATGCCTCGGCCGGTATCCTCGATCCAGAACTCGATCAGCGTAGGGGAGTGCTCCGTGGCGCCCACCGCTACGGAACCGCGCTCCGTGTAGCGCAGCGCGTTCGTCGTGAGGTTCAGGAGCACGCGGCTCAGCGCCGACGGATAGCCGAGGCGGCCGTCGACCTGCGGGAAGGTCGTGTTGAGGACGAGGTTTTTTTCTTCGGCCAGCGGCCGGACGATCGCGCAGACGCCGAGCAAAACCTCGGTGATCGAGAAGGGGGTCCGCTGCCCATCGACGAGGCGGTCACCGTTGATCGCGTCGACGACGTCCGAAGCCAGGGTGCTGAGTCCCAGCGCCGCACCATAGACGAGGCCGAGCTGCCGTTCTTGTACCTGAGTCACGGTGCCGCTCTGCCCGCGGCGAATCGTGTCCACCAGGAACAGAATCGAGCCGAGCGGCGAGCGCATGTCGTGCGCCATCTCGACCACGGCCCGAAGGGCGTCGGGGCTGGACAGGCGCTCGGTGAATTCGTTGACGACCGGCGGCGTCTGTTTGCCGGCGAGCTCCTCGAGCGCGGACAGCACACGCGCCAATTCGCGCCCGTCGATCGGCGCGGTCTCGGCGACGGCGCGCTGGAGGACGCGGGCGCGGAACGCGTTGAGTTGATCGCGGCTGAGAGCCGTTGCGCTGACCGGCGTCGCTGTGACAGCGTCCGCGCCCAGGCGAGCGGCGAGCTCGCGCAAGCGCAGCTTGAGGTCGGCGAGCGCGGTGTCCGACATCGGCCCGAGCTCTTCGACGGTCGCGTCGGCGGCCGACGCGAGCAGACGTCGGAGCGCGAGCGGGTCGAGACGCCCGGACGGCTCCGGTCGAGAAACCGCAGCCGTCATGATGCCATCCGCGCGTCGCGGCCCACGAAGCCGGCGGGCGTGAGAACCACTATCACGGGAGATGAGTCAAACCCTCGCTCAAGTCTGCGACGAGTTCATGCCGTCACGGCGGAACCCATGGCGCTCGAGGAGCCGATACAACGTCGTCCGGTCGACATTCGCGAGCCGCGCCGCCCGCGACATGTTCCCTGCTGCGCGCGCCACCAACCTCGTCACGTATTCCTTCTCGAACGTGGCCAGCACCTGCTCCTTCGCCGTGTGGTAGGCGTCATTGTGCAGGGCCGTCATGTTCATCGTTTCCGCCGGTTGACTCCAATCCTGATGGACCGGGATCTCCTCAGGCTGAATCTCCGAGCCAGGCTGCGCCAGAACGACGACGTGCTCGATCACATTCTGCAGTTCGCGAACGTTGCCGCGCCAGGGGCGCGACATCAAGAAATCGAAAGCGGCATCACCGAAGTGCGGCGGGTCATCCTTGGTGGGATGGTGGCGCACCCAGAAACGTTCGAGAAAGTACGTCGCGAGAATGGGGATGTCTTCGACACGATCGCGTAACGGCGGGAGCGTGATCGGAAAAACGTTGAGCCGGAAGTAGAGATCCTCGCGCAGGTTGCGACTCCGGATCGCCTCGCCCGGATCCCGATTCGTCGCCGATATGAAGCGGACGTCCACCACCGCGTCCTGCTGCTCGCTGCCCACGCGGCGCAGCACACCGTCCTGCACGACGCGCAGCAGCTTGGCCTGCAGCGGGATCGGCATCTCCGTCAGCTCGTCGAGGAAAAACGTGCCGCCGTTCGCCATTTCCAGCAGTCCAACTTTCTCACGGTCGGCGCCGGTGAACGACCCCTTGCGATGGCCGAACATCTCCGACTCGAGCAGATGCTCGGGAAGCGCCGCGCAGTTGAGCGGCACGAGCGGCTGGGTCGCGCGGTTGCTGTGACGATGAACGAACTGCGCGATCATCTCTTTACCGGTCCCGCTCTCGCCGACGAGCATGACCGAGGCATTGGTGGACGCGACCTTTCGCGCCAGTTCCACCACACGGCGGAAAGCCGCGGAGGTGCCGAGGAGCGTGAGCTTGTCGCTGTTGCCGTTCCGCTTCCGCGATTCGAGCTGCGTGGACTCGCGGTCGCGCGTGGCGAGCACCGCGTGCGCGGCTCGTCCGAGCAGTACCTGCAGATGCGTTCCGGAGAACGGCTTGGGGAGATAGTCCCAGGCGCCATGGCGAAGCGCCTCCATGCTCGACGCCACGCTCGGGTTGCCAGTCATTACGAGCACGATCGTACCAGGACGAATCGTCAACACGGATTTGAGGATCTCGAGGCCGGGAATCGGCGTCATGTAGAGATCCACCATCACGATGTCGTACTGCGCTCGGCGAACCATTTCGAGCGCCTCGTCGCCGCGTCCGCACGTGCTGACGTTGTAGCCCTCGACTTGGAGGACGCTCGCGCACCCTTCGCGGAGCGTCCGATCGTCATCGACGATGAGGATCCGGATGGTCCCGCGATCTTCGACGGAGATACCGGCTCCGTCCGCCAATCCTGGTTGCTCTCCCGAACTCACGATGGGCACCTCAGACTCGACAGCGGTGGGCGCCGGTGATGGATCGGACGGCAGGTAGACGTTGAAGTCGCTGTACTTCGTCTTCATCAAGAAAGGCGAAGGTTGTGGAGACCACGCAACAGGACTGGTGCATGAGTGAGGCGGCTCACAAAATGGCGGTGATGGATTGCCTGTCAAGCCTTGACAGAGTATCGGCGCGCATGGCGAGATGATACAGTGACATGGGACAGGCTGTCCTATTCCCAACAACGTGCGTGCCAGCCGCTGGGCGGACATTGCAACCTGGAAACCGCAGCGTAGCGCTTACGCCACAGTCTAGCGGCGTAACCGACCGAACTGTTGCCGGTTCCGCAGCAATCTGCCGATTAAAACAGTTTTATACGGTTATTCGATCGTAGTTGAGCGGCGCGCGGTCGACCACCGGCATTCGTACATGATCGAGGGCCACTTCAGCTCGCCGGAGCAACTCCATCGGCTCGATCCCGGCCGACGACAGGTCGGAAATCGCGCAGTACCCGGCGCTCAGGGATGCCACCGCGCGGCCGGCCCCGATGCTCCCACTTCGCTCCAACGCGGTCGACAGGCGGTTCACCAACTGCTCGGCGCCGCCTGCATCGGTGTCCGGCGCAAGGATCGCAAGCCTGGACGAACCGAGGTATCCCAACACGTCCGATCGCCGGCTCTCTTCACGACAGACGTCCAGAATCTGAAGCAGTGCGTCGTGGCCGACGATCTCGCGCGTGATCTCGTCGCTCGCGTACTCTCCGCTCGACCAGACCCGCACTTCGCCGCCCGGGTTCGGCCTGACGGCGACGCACGCCAGGGCTTCGTGCTGCCGAATAGCGCGCGCCCCGAGATGGCTCGCCCAGAGCTCCAACCCGTGGCTGCTGTACAGCCCCGTCGCGCTGTCCAGCAGGCCGCCGCCGCGCGCGTCGCGCACCGTGTCGGCCGCCCGGACGAACGTTCCGAGCTTCAGCATGAGCGTTTCGACGTCAAATGGCTGACTGCAGTACTCCCACGCGCCGGCCGCGAAGGCAACCGCGCCCGCGCGATGCGCGCCCGCGACCGAGCTCGTGACGACGATCGGCGTCGAATGATCGAAGAGCGGGTCGTCCCGCAGCGCGCGGCAGACCTCGATTCCGCCCATGTCGGTCGTCGCGGCGTCGAGGAAGATCGCGTCGAGCGGCGTTCGCCGCGCGAGCTCCAGCGCTCGGCGCCCGCGCTCGACGCGCACGACGCTGTAGCCGTTCAGCTCGAGAACACTCTCGAGCGACCGGCCCGCCCACTCGCCGTCACTGGCGATCAACACCAGGCGCGCGCGCTTTCGTGGTTCGACCATTTGGGTTTTTGAACGTTCGGAGTCTGTCCAGCCATTCGGATGCGGCACCTGCATCGTTTCGTTACAGTGCTGCGCGTAGTCCGGCATCCCGCGAGCGAGCAAATTGACGAAGCCGCTAGCGATCGTCACCACCAAAACGGTCGCGCATCGAGCGCTCCCGCCAGCAGTACGTGTTGAATCCGAGTCGTTCCATCCCACACGCCGCCATTGGACTGGCTGCGGGAAAAAGCATCTTCCGTTCCGGCACTCAACGGCCGGGGTTGTCGGTTAACCGATTCATTAGTAACAGGTTGGCTCATGGGCTGCAAGCAGACCAAACAACCCCTGAGACCCCGACTGTCGCGGCGACGCGTCAGTTCTGTCGTTTTCAACCGCCAAGTAACTGGTGTGCCGGCCACTACGGCGTGAGCGAGAATTGGACGCCGAAACTCCGAACCGAAGGCAATTGTCCGAGCTCGACTCCCTGGAAGCTGGTCGTGCTCAGAGCCGTTTCGGGATCGATGTTCGGCGCTTTGCTCCACATGGCGAGGTTTCTTCCGATCAGCGAGACACGAACGCTCTGTGCGGCGAACGGAGTCAGCCCGCGCAGCGGCCATGAGAAGCTGACTCGAAGATCTCGGAGCTTCACGAAGCTCGCGTCGTAGATCCACGCTTCCTGAATCGGCAACAGCGCCGTGTAGTACGCCTGCGTCGTCGCGCGAACCGCATTTGGCTTGCCGGTCGCGGCGTCGACACCCGCGAACGCCTGGCCGCTGTCGGGGCGCGACGCCGTCTCCGCGAAGCTTCCCGAGGAAATCCCCAGCAGGTTCGTCGTGCTGAAGATGCTCCCGCCCATTCTGGCGTCCACGAGCGCGGAAACGTCGAGATGCCCGATGTGGATGTTCGATCCGACGCTGCCGGACCAATCGGGCGACATGGTGCCGAGCACTCGCTGCTGGCCGTCGGACACGGGCAGGCCGTTCTGCAGAAGCAGATTTCCCGACCCGTCGCGCTTGAATCCGCTGCCGACGAGGGCACCAAGCGGCGAACCTTTGCGCGCTTCGACGCTGAGCCCATAGACCGGCGGTCCAAGGAGCACGGCAGACGAGCCGCCGCTCACATCGTCGAGGTTGTTCGAGTTCTTCGCCAGCCGTGCGTCGAGTGACCATTCCGCACCCCGCGACGTGCGGAGCGGGACGACAGTGGCCTCCAACTCCACACCCTTGTTCGACAGTGTTCCGACGTTGCTGGCCACCACCGAGTGAGCGCCGCCGGTCACGCCGAGAATGACACCGGTCGTTTGGTCGTCGTAAAGCGTCAGGTCGAAGCCGAGCCGATTCCGCAGGAGCGAAAGAGATCCGCCTAGTTCGAGCGACGTCGTTATCTCGGGGCTGAGATTCGGGCTCGCGGATACCGTCGCCACTGAATCCGCCGGCGGGGTGAAGATGCTCGTCAACAGGAGCGGTGGCACCGCGCCGCCGACGCGCGACAGTCCCCCGTGAACGACCGCTGAGTTGAGCTTGTCGCTCTTCATCCCCGCGGCGCGTGTCAGATCGATTCGTCCTGAGACGGACGGGTAGAAGGCGGAGTTGCTTCCCGACGCGAGCACCGAATACCACTCGCTGCGCGCGGTGCCGGTGATCGACGCGTAGTCGTTGATCGCCCACTCGCCCATCGCGAACACCGATTCGGTTGTGTTGTCGCTGGACAGCTTCGTCGCGGGGGGCAGCAACCGTCCCGTGTCGGGCCGCACATCCGAGCCGATGGTCGAAACGTCGAGGTTGTTTGACCGGTGCGAGTAGCCGCCCGTCAGCCGCAGGTGGCCCGCCGCCGCCGCGCGGTCCGTCGAATGCGACGTCGCGATGTCGTCGGACACCAGGACCTCGGCATTCGTTTCGGACGCGGTGATCGTCTGGCGCTGAAATCCGCCGCCCGAGAAGTCACCTCGACCGCTCGCTGTCGGGAATCCGCCCATCCAGAACGGAGCGATGTCGAAGTCGCGCGACTGGTCCGAGTGGTCGGTGCCGATTCGAGCAATGGCGCTCACGCTCGGCGTGAGCGCATACGCGGCCGATCCGCCGCCGATCCAGCGGGTCCTGTCGTCGCGATTGCTGTTGTTCTGCAGCGCGAAGTATGGGTTGTTGAACCCGGCATAGTTCCAACTGATCTCTCTCGGGTCCACCTGAACCGTGGCTGTGTGATCCTTGAGCGACGACAGGTCGACCTGGCGACCAATGCGTGCAAGGTCGCCGATCGTGTTCGACGGGTCGTCCCCCGTCGCCGGCCGGTTCCTCGCCATGTCGTTGTTCACCTGCAAGTGCGCGCCGAGCGTTAACGACGACGTGAGATCGGCTTCGCCGCGAAGCGCCGCGCCCTGCCGGGTCAGCGTGTTCGTTGGAACGAATCCGCTCGAGCTTCGCCGGTCGATGGAGATGCGGTAGTTCTCGCTCACACCCGCCTGCTGGGCCGAGGCCGTCGTCGTCAGCGTCGTCCCGCCGCCGAAGAAATCGGCGAAGTCGTTCGGCCTTGCCAGCCAAGGCCGAACGTCGCCGAACTTCGGCACCGTCAGGCTGGCCTGAACGACGGCTTGTCCCTGCAACGCCGGCCCCCAGTTCTGCGCGACGCCGTCGTTCGTGCCGCCGCCCATCCCGTCGAAGAAGGAGAACTGGCCATTGAGTCCCTGGCCGTAAGCGTTTTGAAATGCGGGAAGCCTCAGCGGAGACTCGCTCGATGCGTTCTGGCTTGCCGATACCTCGAATCCAGACAGACCGCGGCCGCCGCGTGTCGTGATCAGAACGACGCCGTTAGCCGCTCGCCCGCCCCAGATCGCAGCCGCCGGACCGCGCAACACTTGCACCGTCGCGATCTCGGCCGGCTCGATGGCCTGGATCGGAGAGCCGTAGTCGAAGCCTCCGGACCCGAAGGCCTGACCGGGAACGACGAAGCTCGTGTTCTCGAGCGGTACGCCGTCGAGCACGAACAGTGGCTGGGTGTTTCCGAGGATCGAGTGATAGCCGCGCAAGATCGCCACCGCCGATCCGCCCGATACGGAGGCGCTGGTCACGTCCAGACCCACAACTCGCCCCGCGAGCGCGCTTACGAAGTCGGTCGGTCCCGCCAGCTCGTCGAAAGCAGTGCTGTCGACAGTCGGGCGTACGGAAACGATCGTCGGCCGCTGGCCCGGCGGCGGCCCATTGAGATCGACCGTTTGAACGGTGGCGCCGCGCGAATCGCCAACCGGAAACAGCTCGAAGTCGTGGGTCAGGATTCCGCCGGTAAGGGGGATCGCGACGGCGACTGGATTGTAGCGGACGTGGCGCGCCTCGAGGGTGACCGTCTGTCCGCGTACGCTCGCCGAGCGAACGATGAAGGTGAACCGGCCCTCGGCGTTCGTGGTCGTGCCGATCCCCAACTCGCGGATCCGGATCGTCGCTCCTTGCACCGGCAGGCCGTCCGCCGACACGTGACCCGTGATCGATTCAGGCTCCTGAGCAAAGGCGCTCGGCGCGAAGCGGTTGGCCGTCGACGCCAACGCCAGGGTCAGGGCAAGGAAACGCCAATCGCGGATGAGCGTCATGAGATCTCTAATTTTCCGGAACGATCGAAAGCCGGCCGATTCCCGGCCGGTCGCCGCAAGGCCTAGCCGCTCGAAGCACCGTGACTACGGAGTGACTCCCAGAACCACGAACCTCGGAACGCTGCGCGTCGCCGTCGTCTTGTCCCCGAGTTCACCGGCGAGATTGAGCCCCCAGCACGCCAACGCGCCGTCGGTGGTGATGCCGCAGGTGTGCGCGACGCCTGTCGCGATGGACTTGAATTTCATCCCGCCTACGACCGGCGTCGGATCGGTGCGGCTCACCGTCGTGCTGTCGCCGAGCTGCCCGAACTGATTGTTGCCCCAGCAGTACGCGGAGCCGTCGCCGGTGAGCGCACAGGCGTGGAAGCTTCCGACGGCCAACGAGACGAAGACGGGCGCGGAGTCGTAACCGTGCGGTGTCACGACGGTACCAATGCCCTGCACCGCCCCCCAGCAGTACGGCTTGCCCGCGGTCGACAACGCGCATGTCCAGGGATCTCCGGCCGCGATCGATTGGAACGCGAGCCCACCGGTGACGAGGGTCGGCGCCACCCGATTCGCCCCCGTGCCGTCGCCGAGTTGGCCGAACTGATTCGAGCCCCAACACAGCGCGTCGTGCGACGGCGTCAGGGCGCACACGTGGTTCACGCCGGAGGCGATCGACGAAAACTTGAATCCACCGTAGACGAGCGTCGGCGCGAACATGGACGTCGTGTCGCCGCGCGTTCCCAACTGCCCCAGTTGGTTGGAGCCCCAGCAGTAGGCGTCCTGATCGGTGGTCAGCGCGCACGTATGCGACGCGCCGGTGGCCACCTGGGACCACGCCAACGTGCTTTGAAGTTGCGTCGGCACGCTCGCCAGCCCGGCATTGTGTCCAGTGGTGTCCACGAGCGCATTGAGGCCCCAGCAGTACACGACCCCGCCCGTCGCGACGCCGCAGAAGTGCGAAGAGCTGCCCACGATGTTCTGCAGCGTCACCGACGCTCCAACAGCGGTGGGCACCGATTTGCTCACCGTATCGCCGCCGCCAATTTGGGGTTCCTGCCCCATGCAGGTCACCTGGCCCGCGCCATCGACACCGCATGTCGAGAAGCCGCCCAAGGCGACCTTGAGCGGCGTGTAGTGAATCGGCGTGCCCGTTCCTGTCGCTTGGAGCTTGAGCGTTCCACTCTCGACGCGGGCAACGAGGTTCTGCACCCCCGGAACGTCGCCGAGGGTCCACGTGCCAGGCGAAGCGACGCCGTCGGCGCCGGTCGATACCGTCGGGATGGTGACCCGGCCGCCATTCGTCGCCGAGAAGGTTATCGGCACGCCCGGACGAGGATGCCCGAGACTGTCGACGAGTTTCACGGAAGGCGAGACTGGCAGGTCAGTCAGGATCTGCGCCGTCTGCTGGTTGCCGGCGACCGCGGAGAGCGCGGCGTACGCCGTCACCGAGAATTTGACCGGGCTGTGGGCAACAAAACCCAGCGGCTGGTTGGCTGTGTCGACGACCGTCGCCGTGATCGAGTTCAGCGCCGGCTGTGGTCCGAGGGTCCACTGCGTCGCGGCGAGACCATTCGCGCTGGTCGTCGCCACGGCCGGTGAAACGCTCCCACCGCCACCCGTCACGGTGAATAGCACGCGCGCGCCCGGGACCAAGGCGTTGGCTGGATTCGTGACCAGCACTCGCATGGAGTCGGACACGACGGCGTTGGGAGTCGCGGCGTTGGGCTGGGTCCAGGCGAAGGTCGCGATGCTGGCCGGACCATTCCAAACGACCTGGATCGGAATTTGGGCCGACGACGTTCCGAGCGATGAGGCGCTGACGAGTGTAGCGCCGGTGTCCAAGGCCGTCAGCACGCCGTTTGCGTCGAACGAGGCGGTGCTCGGCGTACTGCTTTGCCAAACGACCGGCACGTCGATCGGGGTGCCGTGAATGTCATTCACGACCGCGGTGAATTTCCTTCGCGTCCCGCGCTCGAGCTGCGTAGGCCCGACGTCAATGATGATCGAGCCCACTTGTTGTGGAGTGATGATGCCGGAGCCATCGCCGCCGCACGAGAAGCAACTCACCGCGCAGACGGCGAGGCTGCCACGGCGGGCTATCCGGCCAATCCGTGAAAGTGGCCCAACTCCGAGCGTCTTACTATGCAGCAAGCGGCGTTTTCCGTGTTTCAGGGTAGGTAGCCAACGTGTCCGGGACTCGATCCGCGGCTGCAAGGACGACTCCACAGACTCCAGAGAGACGACCGAATTGCGCGTATCGAGACATCGGGAACGGCGCCTGGAAAGGCTGGCCGCTCTGGCCAAACACTATTACGGTGCCCAATAACCAGCAACTTGCTGTTTCGTTAAGATGGTCACCCGGAATCTGAGGTGTTGCGTGAATGCAGCCTGTCGTTGCCGGGTTGCAACAACACCAGGGCGGGCGCATACTAGCGACCTCCCTTAACCGCGCCTGGCACGGGTCGCGACGAGCATGGTTTTCGCCCATAAGGGTCGGGCTTGGTACGGTGAGTGCTGGTCCGAAGGGCCTCAAGACGTTGCAATGTCTTATTATCGGGAATCACACCTAGCCGCCCACCCACAAGAACAACGCCTGACTTCATGTATCGTCATTCAGTCCCGCTGAACATCTTCGCCGTTTGCGCACTCGGACTCCTCGCCTCTACTCATCCCGCCAGAGCGCAGGAGGGGTTGGCGGCTCCGGCACCGCCCCGTCGCGAATTCGAGTCGCGAGCGGAGCTCGAAGCGCAGGCCAAGACCGCGGAGGCTCAACACCGCCCCGGCGAGGCCTGGCTGCTCCGTCAGCGCCTGGAGAAAGGGGATTTCCAAGACGGCGACCGGATCGTTGTCGTGCTCCACGGTAACGCGCTCATGCCAAAGGACTTCACCGGCATTCCGGAGACTCTCACGGTAAGAGCCGGGCGCCGGCTCGAACTCCCCCGGATGGCCGACCTGTCGCTGGACGGCGTCCTCCGGTCAGAGCTCAACGACAAGTTGACCGAACACTTTGCGCAGTACATCAGGGAGCCTTCGGTACGAAGCACTCCGCTCGTGCGGGTCGCGGTTATTGGCCTCGTTGGCAGACCGGGATACGTCTATACGTTGGCAGACGCGCCGCTCAGCGACGTCATCATGCAAGCGGGGGGGCCCGGCACCAACGCGAACATGGCTGGAATCGTGATTCGGCGCGGCGCTGACGTCATCTGGGATGCTCAAGACACCCGCGCGGCCTTGGCCGACGGCATGTCGCTGGATCGTCTTCATCTGCGCGCGGGCGACGAGATCTACGTGCCGGAGGAGCAGCACTTCTCGTGGCTCACCGCGGTTACGGTGACTCTCTCGGCGGTGACTCTGCTCTACACGGTCATTCGAATCAGGTAAATACTGTCTCCGACACGGTCGGCCAGTCGCCCAGGACCGACCGTCTCACCATACACGCCATGTCAGACGACCCTGCTCCGTTGCAACTCGTTCCGTCCTCAGACTCGACCGCGCTCCAGTTACCGGATCAGGGGTTGCCGCCGGCGGCGCTCCCGGCGCAACCGCTCGAGCGCGCCCGTGGCGCGGTCCGACGATATCGGTGGCTGATGGTCGCCGTGATCCTGGTCTCGATTGCGGGCGGCCTCGTGGCAACGCGATTCGTTCAGCCCGTGTACGACGTCAACGCGACGATCTGGATCGAGGCCGAGACGCCTCTGTCACAGAGGGTCGGCGCCTTCAAGACCGAGGAGCTCCTCAATTCTGGAGCATGGGTCGAGCTGCTGAGGAGCACGCGCGTGGCGGATGCCGTCGTGCGCAACCTGAACCTGTATGTGCGTCCCGCGAATCCCGCCGATTCGGTGGCGCTCCGCGGATTCACCATCGCTGAGCGCTTCGCGGCCGGTCGCTACGAGCTGGCGATCGATCGGGATCGGAAGCGGTGGAACCTTCAGCTCCAAGGTGGCACTCCCGTCGACAGCGGCGCGGTCACGGATTCAGTCGGCACGCGACTCGGCTTCAAGTGGATCCTCCCATCGGAGGTGTTCGCGGGCACCGGAACGAAGAAGATGCAGTTCACGGTCTCCACGCCACGCGAAACCGCCGTCAACTACATCAATCGGCTCACGGCGACGCTGCCGCAGGGCAGCAGCTTCATGACGCTGACGATGCACGACCCAGATCCTCAGGGGACCGCGCACACGATGAACGCGTGGCTGCACGAGTACGTCAACGTCGCGGCGCAGCTCAAAAAGCAAAACGTCGTCGAGTATTCGAACATTCTCGAGGGGCAGCTTGGGACCGCCGAGCGCAGTCTCCACGACGCCGAGAACGCGCTCGAGGCGTTCAGGGTGCACACGATCACGCAGCCAGGCGAACCGGGCACGCCAATCGCGCCCGGCCTCCTGACGACGACGGATCCGGCGATCAGGAACTACTTCACGCAGAAGGTCGAATACGACGATTTGAAGCAGGACCGCGAGGCGTTGGAGAAGATTCTCGCGAATCCTTCGGACAGCGTGTCCGTAGAGGCCGCGCTGCTGATTCCGAGCGTGAGCAACAGCCCGAGCGCCCAGGCGCTGCGCGAATCGTTTACGCAGCTGAACACCGCACGGGCCAACCTCGCCACGGCACGGCAGGCGTTCACGGACGAGTACGCCACGGTAAAGGACCTTCGAGCGAACATCGATCAACTGCAGACGCAGACGATTCCTCGCCTGGCCCAGAGTCTGTTGACGCAACTGAAGGAGCGCGAACAACAGTACGCGCGGCGAATCTCGACGGAGTCTGTCGACCTGCAGGCGATTCCGGCGCGCACGATCGAAGAGATGCGCCTGCGTCGCCAGGTCGATGCCCAGGCGCAGATCTACGGCACGATCAAGACGGCGTACACGCAAGCGCAGATGTCCGAGGCGAGCACCACGCCGGACGTGCGAATCCTCGACACCGCGATCGCGCCTCTGGTGCCGTCGAAGAACACGGCCCCCCGGATCATGGCCATGGCGTTGTTGGCGGGAGTAGGCGGCGCGATCGCGCTCGCGCTGCTGCTCGACATGATGGACAAGCGGATCCGCTATCCCGAACAGGTTACTAACGATTTGGGGCTCAATATCGCGGCGGCGATTCCGAAATTTCCGCGCGGCACCGTCAACACCCGCTCGCCGGAGCAGATCGCGCACCTCGTCGAGGCGTTCCGCTCGCTGCGAATGCACGTGCGCCACACCGGGATGACGCCGATCACGGTCGCCATCTCGAGCCCACAGCCGGCCGACGGGAAGTCTTTCGTGTCGGCCAACCTCGCGATGTCGTTTGCCGACGCCGGCTATCGAACGATTCTCGTCGATGGCGACACCCGTCGCGGGATGGCGCACGAGGTGTTCGGGTTGCCCATGGAGAACGGTCTGACGGACTATCTCGCCGGCGTGGCGGACACGTCCCAGATAATTCGCCAGACGTCACACGAGCGCCTCGCTTTCGCTCCCTGCGGGCGCCGGCGGCCGAACGGGCCGGAATTGCTCACATCGGCGGCGCTTCCAAGGCTTGTCGCCGAGCTTCGCAATCGATACGACGTCGTGCTGTTCGACACGCCGCCGCTGAATGCTGGAATCGACGCCTACGCAATCAGTTCGGCACTCTCGAACATGGTCGTGGTACTGCGCGCCGGCAAAACGGAGCGGCGCTTGGCGGCAGCCAAGCTGCTCCTGGCGGACCGCCTACCCATCAACGTCCTGGGCGCCGTGCTGAACGCGGTACAGCTGGAAGGCGAGTTCCAATACTACGGTTACGCCTCGGGCTACGACTACAGTCACGACGAGGAGGAAGTGTCGGAGTCGAAGGTGTTGCAAAAAACCTGATCACTCGTGGCTTGTTGCGGCAAATCGGAATTTGTGGGGCGACCGCAACACGTTCAGCGGTTCCATGCGGTATGGGTCACAGGCTTGTTTTGCATAACCCGTTTTGAATCAAAGACTTACGAATATCTGCATTTGATCAGCGCGCGAGCACGCAGGGTGCATGAGACTCCCGCGCGCTGTCGCTCCTTGACGTCGAGGTCGAAGCGGTCGGATATCTAGGTTCTCACGCGTTCTAGTGGAGGGTTGTACCTCCCATGCAGGGTTTGCAGGCAAGCTTTTCTCGTCCGTTGCGAGTGCGGTCCGCGGGTGCTGCCGAGACGAAGTCGCTGGGTCGGACAAGCACCACTCGTCCTGCTCTCTTCGTCGAAGCCGAGCGCTCGATCACGACGACCGCGTTCGCCGACGTCGGGTTCGCGCTCGGCTCGGACAACGAGGTCGCCCCTCGCGAGCGCGACGAATCCGTCTCGCGCGCGCTGAACATCGTCATCTCGACGGTTGGGCTCGTCGTAATGGCGCCGCTCATCGCCCTCATCGCTCTGGCGATCAAGCTGACCTCACGCGGACCTGTGCTTTATTCGCAGACGCGCGTCGGCGTGGACCGTCGTTGGCGGTTCGCACGGAATTGTGACCGGCGTCTCTACGATCACGGCGGTCGCCTGTTCACGATGTTCAAGTTCCGCACGATGCAGGTGAACGCGGAGCCCGACGGCCGGGCGGTCTGGGCGTCGAAGGCTGATCCGCGCGTCACACTGATCGGCAGGTTCCTGCGCGGCACGCGTCTCGACGAACTGCCGCAGCTGTGGAACGTGCTTCGCGGCGACATGAACATCGTGGGCCCGCGCCCAGAACGACCGACCATCGTCGCCGAGCTCCGCCGCCACATTCCCGAATACCAGCAGCGACAGCGGGTGAAGCCGGGAATCACGGGTTGGGCTCAGGTCAACCAGTCCTACGATGCGTGCATCGATGATGTGCGACAAAAGGTTCAGTTCGACCTCGAGTACGTGCGTCGTCAGGGCGTCATGGAAGATCTCCGCATCATGTCGATGACCGTTCCAGTGATTCTGTTTCGCAAGGGCGGCTGGTAGGGCCGCGCGGGCGACAGCAGAAAAGGCCGACTCTTTCGAGTCGGCCTTTTGTTTTTCACCGGCGAATCGAGTCGCTGCCAGGTCTCACGATGCCGTCAAGCGATTCACCAGGGCAGTGACCGCGCCGGACAAACGTTCGTAGATCGCCGCGACGGCGTTCGCGTCGCGCGAGTATGGATCGGCGATCGACGGTCCATCCGGCGACCCATCCAGCCCCCCCAAGAGAATCGTTTTTGGTTCCGCCTGTGGGAATCGCGTTACGACCTCGGCCTCGTTGCGGTGGTCCATCACGCAGATCAGGTCCGCTCGTCGGACCATCTCGGAGGTGAGGACTCGGGACCGGTGCGATTCGAGGGAAATGCCGAGCCGTGCCGCCGCGGCTACCGCGCGCGGGTCAGCTAGGCGGCCGTCAGACGTCCACGTGCCGGCGGACTCGACGGCGAAGGGCGCGCTAGCCGGCGACCGCACGCGAAAGAGTTCAGCTGCCACGGGACTGCGCATGATGTTGCCGTGGCAGACGAACAGCAGTGAACGATGCGAGCCAAGAGCTCTGGGCCGGTCGGAGCGTAGTCCGAGCGCCCGGGCAACGCGGAGACGGACGTACCACGCGACCATGGCCGGCGGGAGGCCCTGGCAGTCGCGAATGGCGTCGCGTACGAACCCCGGAACCATACGTTTGAATCGCGTGCTGGCGGCAAGGTCGGTCAGAGGGCTCGAGATGCAATCTCCGTCATGTGGTGGGCGAGACGATCTCTCGCCGGGTTGGTTCCCAGATCTTGTCTTCGCGAGCGCGCAGGAGCCGGCCGACGGCATGAACGACCGCGACATTCGCGGCGACGCCGAATGCCACGAGGCTGATGGGTCGGGGCATCCGCTTTCCTTCTGGCCAGAGAGCACCCAGAATGGCAACGCTCCCGACGACGAGGGCGAACAGAACGAGCCACGCCGCCCAGGCATGAGTCCTTGCCAGGACGATGAGCGCGGCCGCGGCCGGGACACCCGTAAGCGGCACGAGCCAGCGACATACCTTGTGGCTCAAGAGCTTCCATGCGAAGGCGCCATAGCGCATCGGGTCCATCATGTGACGCGTTCGATACAGGGTCTCCATGCCGCGCGAAATCGTCCGGACCTTCCGAACGTACTCCCGGCGCAGCGACGCGGTGCGCGGAACGTAGGCGAGCGCCTCGTTCACGGAGACGGCCACAAATCCGTGCTGCCGCGCCGTCAACGGCGCGGAAAAGTCGCGGCTCAGGTCGGGAGGGATTGGAAGGCGATGGAGCTCGGTTCGAATGGCGTAGCAGCAGCCGGACGCGCCCACGATGCCACCGGTTCGCGTTTCGAGGTCACGCAGACGCATTTCGTAGTCCACGTACCCGGCCTCGACGGCGTTCGCGGAATTATTGCGGGCGCCGACACTTACGTCACGCCCCGAGGCGACACCGACGCTCGGGTCTTCGAGCCGAGCGACGAGGTGGCGAATGGCGCTGGGGTGAAGCCGAATCGATGCATCCGAGTTGACCACGATCTCTCCACGGATTACGGCGCAGGCGGCGTTCTCGATCGCCGTCTTTCCGCTCCGGCTTGGCATCCGAAGAAGTTCCACTCCGCGATCGGCGTATGAGCGCACGATGGCGTCGGTGGCATCGGTGGACGCGTCGGAGACGACTATGATTTGGCGCCGTTCGACCGGGTAGTCCTGCTGGAGAAGCGCCTCGATGGCACCGGCGATCTGTCGTTCCTCGTTGTAAGCGGGGACGACGACGGTCACCGGCGGTTGGTACGGCCCCAGGGCAAGCGCTTCACCCGCGGTGCGGTGACGCAGCCGAGCGCCGATCCAAAGGAGGGCTGGGTAGAGTGCGTAGCTGTAGGCCAGTACGCAGACGGGCAGGAGCACCAGCCCGTAGGCGAGGGCGGTCACGCCCCGCCCCCCTTCATGCGTCCACCCGCTGGCGCGCTGGCACGTTTCGCGACGTCATTTTCACCCCAGAAGGACGCCACCGGTTGGT
Source organism: uncultured Gemmatimonadaceae bacterium (assembly GCA_963757185.1). Lineage (GTDB taxonomy): Bacteria > Gemmatimonadota > Gemmatimonadetes > Gemmatimonadales > Gemmatimonadaceae > JAQBQB01. The sequence continues at coordinate 127,016 of CAVWQI010000003.1, read as the reverse complement.
AAAGGTCATACGTCGGTACGGCAGCGCTCCAGGTACGAAAGGTTGCTTGTCTATTCACGCTTCGTCGATAGGTTAACACGTTGTGCGCCAACGGGCTTCGAGATACCGCCCGACGCTCGCTGAAACGCCGAAAACGCTGAATGCCAGCTACTCCGCTTAGAACCCCGAGGGTCCGGGGGCAGAGTGCGCAACCCTCCGGTCGCGTGGCGCCCGGTCGCGTTCCACCCGGTCCCGGGCGCCGTGCCGTCCGCTTGGACCCGGGCAAGGCGACGAGCCTCCTTCGCGATCCGTTTCGAATCGGCATTCTCATTCTGCTGATCGACACGATCAGCAAGACGGCAGGTGAGATTCCGGCGGCCCAGCAACTCCGCCCGAGCCTTCTGATTTTTTGCGGCTGTGCGTTCTACGCCGTGCTGCAGTCGCGCAAGGCGATCAACCCGGGCGTTTTTGCATACCGTGTTCCGCACCTCATCCTCGCACAGACGGCCCTGGCCTGCGGCTCCGCGCTCTTCGGAATCTCCCTGGGGCACTCGGCCTACTACATCACCACGACCTACTGGAAGACGATCGCGGTCGCGCTTCTGCTCATCGCCAGCCTGCGCAATCTGACGGACGTCCGCCGCATGGTGTGGGCGACGGCCATCGCCGGCGTCTTGCTTTCGTTCACCTCCGTCTTCATCACCCATCTTTCAAAGACGCGCGGGGGCGCGGTGTACGACGCGAACGACGTCGGCACGATCGTCGTCATGACGCTCCCGCTCACGATTTTCGCGGCGCAAGTGTCGAAGGGAATCTGGCGACTCGCGTGGATCGGCGGGCTCGTGCTCTGCGCAGATACGGTTGCGATTTCCGGTTCGCGCGGCGCGTTCTTCGGAGTCCTCGCCATCGGGGTCGCCCTCCTGCTGTTTCTCCCCGGTATTTCCACGATCAAGCGACTGATGTACGTCGGCGGGATCACCGCGGCACTCGCGGTCTTCGCACCCGAGGGATATTGGGAGTCGATGCAGAGCATCGTCACGAACCCGACCGCGGACTACAACTGGGACGCGGGCATGGGCAGGCGGCAGATCGCGAAGCGCGGCATCGGCTACATGATGGACCACCCGCTCTTCGGTCTCGGCATCGACAACTTCTCGATGCAGGAAGGCATGTACTCCGACTACGCGAAGGAGCTCATGCTGAAGGGCATCGGTGTGAAATGGACCGCGCCACACAACTCGTGGGTCGAGGCGGGGGCGGAAACCGGAATACCCGGCCTGCTCTTGTGGATCGCGCTGGTCGTCGGCAGCACCGTTCCTTTGATCAGGCTCCGCCGCAAGATGCCGGCATCGTGGGCAACAGACGGAACACCTGACCAGCGATTCGTCTACCTGGCCACGCTCTACGTGCCGATCGCTCTGTTGGGGTTCGTCGTCTGCGCGACGTTCGTGTCATTCGCCTGGAGCGACCAGTCCTACGTGCTTCCGGCGATCGCCATGGGAATTCAAATGGCGTGTGAAAAACAGTTCGGTCTCATCCTGCAGGCGCCGAAGCGACCCCTCGTCCGTGGCGGACGTGGCGCGTTGCGCCCCGACGCCGTCTAGCGTTCCGGGTCAGCTCTGAAGAATCAAAGCGCGCCGCCGGACCCCAACGTCGTCCTTGTGACTGATGGTGAGCAGCGCGCGGCCCTCGCAGTCGTCCGGTCGCTGGGCGCCGCCGGGTTCCGCGTCATCGTCGCCTCCCGGCGTCGTAGGTCGCTCGCCGGCGTGTCACGCTTCGCCGAACGGCAGATTCTGGTTCCGTCGGCACTCGACGAGCCGGCGGCGTTCCTGGCGGCGATTCGGTCGGCGGTGGAAGCCCATGCCGTTGGCCTCCTGATCCCGATCACCGACGATTCCCTGTCGCCGGTTCTCGAGGCGCGCGAACAGTTCGACGGAGTGACGATCCCGTTTGCGGGGCTCGATCAGTTTCGGCGCATCTCGGACAAGGCGACCGTCCTGCAGGTCGCGGCGGACCTCGACATCGCGGTCCCCGAACAGCGCGTGATGCAAACCCGCGCCGCGGCGCAGAGCATCGATCCGCGGTCCCTTCGATTCCCGGTCGTTCTCAAACCGGCGCGGTCGATGATAGACGTCGGCGAGACTCGCGCCAAGGTCGGCGTGTCGCACGCCGCGAATGCGGAGGAGTTTACGGAACGGCTCTGCTCGTATCCCGAACAGGCGTTCCCGATGCTCGTGCAGCAGCGGATCGTCGGTCCCGGAGTTGGTGTCTTTCTTCTGGTCTGGAACGGAGAAACCATTGCGGTTCTCGGTCACCGCCGAATCCGCGAGCATCCGCCGTCGGGCGGAGTAAGCGTTTATCGGGAGGCCATGGTTCCCGACCCGAGGCTCGTCGCAAAGTCGCGGGCGCTCCTGGATCGCTTTCTGTGGCAAGGTGTCGCCATGATCGAGTACAAGGTTGACGCCTCGACTGGAATTCCGTATTTGATGGAGGTCAACGGTCGGTTTTGGGGATCACTCCAGCTGGCCATCGACGCGGGGGTCGATTTTCCGACTCTGCTCGCCCGCGTCGCGCAAGGTCGGGGGGGCACGGTCGCCAGCGAGGCAGCGGCGCGGACAGGCATACGAAGCCGATGGGAATGGGGCGAGGCCAGCCACCTCTGGGCCAGGCTCGCTAAGCCGCGAGAGGAGCTTGCCCTTCCCGCGGATTCTCCTTCGCTGTTGAGAACAGTGATGGAGATGCTCCGCTGGCGACGTGGTGACCGTCTGGAAGTTCTCCGCCTCTCCGATCCCGCTCCGTTTTGGCGCGAGACCCTGGACTGGTTCAGGCGACGATGACTCGACGACGGGTGCGCGTCCTGCACGTGGTGCAAAGCCTGAATTGGGGCGGGATGGAACGCGTCATCTCGGATCTGATCACGCGCACGGACGCCGAGCGATTCGACGTGCACCTGCTCTGCCTCCAATTCCTGGGCCGCTTCGCCGAGGGATTGGACCAGGTAGCGGAGCTACACGTCGCGGACCCGATGACGCGGGTTTCCATGCTGCATCCGATCGGACTCGCGGCGACGATTCGTCGAATCGCGCCCGATGTGGTTCACAGCCACAGCGGCGTTTGGTACAAGGTCTCACTCGCGGCGCGGCGCGCGGGAGTCAAGACGCTCGTTCACACCGAGCATGGTCGACGAAGTCCCGACCGGTGGTCGGACCGTATCCTCGACGGCGTCGCGGCGCGCCGGACTGATATCGTCGTCGCGGTCTCCGAGCGACTCGCTCGCGAGCTGCCGCGCGCGCTTCGAATTCCCGCCACGAAGGTGGTTTGCATCCCCAATGGGATCGACACGGAACTCTACCAACCGCTCGCCGACACGGGAGCGCTTCGCCGCGAGCTCGGACTTTCCGCGTCGACGTGCATCATCGGAAGCATCGGGCGACTCGAGACGATCAAGGCGTACGACCAAATGGTGGAGGCGTTCGCGAATTTCGCGGACCGGCCCAGCGGCCGAGATGCCGTGCTCGTCGTCGCCGGTGAAGGCGCCACGCGCGGAGCGCTCACGCAACAGATCCGGCGGCTCGAATTGTCGGACCGCGTCCATCTGCTCGGGTGGCGAAGCGACACGCGAGATCTCCTGTCGGCGTTCTCACTCTTTTCGATGTCATCTCGGAGCGAAGGAACCTCGATCAGTCTGCTGGAGGCGATGAGCATGGGAATCCCGCCGGTCGTTACCGACGTGGGCGGCAACGCCGCTGTTCTCGGACCGTCGCTCGCCGGCAACCTGGTTCCGTTCGGCGAACCGAAGGCAATGGCCGACGCCTGGGAGCGAGTGCTCGCCTCACGAGCCGCCGGCGATGACGACTTGCCGGCCGTGCGCACGCGCGTGACGTCGGCCTTCGGCCTCGAAGCGGTCGCATCGGCGTACGAAGACGTGTATCTCGGATACGCCGGAGCCGACGCGCGCGCCGGCGAGGCGTCGCAGCTCGCCCGGGCCGCCAAATGAAGCTGCTCCACGTCGTGGGGGCGCGGCCGAATTTTCCCAAGCTCGCGCCGGTTCATCGCGCGGCCGAAGCCGCGGGATTCGAGCAATGCGTCGTGCATACGGGGCAGCACTACGATGACGCTCTGTCCGCATCGTTCTTCCGCGACCTGGCGATTCGGCCGCCGGATGTGAACCTCGAGGTGGGCTCCGGGTCGCACGCCGTGCAGGTCGCGCGAATCATGGAGCGGTTCGAGCCGGTCCTCGAGCGATACGCCCCCGACTGGGTAGTGGTGTATGGTGACGTCAACTCGACGGCTGCGGCGGCGCTCGTCGCATCGAAGATGAACGTTCGGGTCGCGCACGTGGAAGCAGGGCTCCGCAGCTACGACCGTCGGATGCCGGAAGAGATCAATCGCATGGTCACCGACCGACTCGCCGATCTGCTGCTCGTGCCGTCGCGCGACGCGGTCGAGACGCTGCGCCGCGAAGGTGAGCCCGACGAGGAGATCGAGTTCGTCGGAAACGTCATGATCGACTCCCTCTATTTCGCGCTCGACGCGGCGCGCCGCACCGGCTTTCGCGAATCGATCGGCCTGAGCCGCGGCTCGGCTTTCATCGTCACGCTGCACCGTCCGTCGAACGTGGACGACCGAGAGCGTCTCGGGGCGATCGCGTCGGCGCTGCGGCATCTCGCCGACCACGCCCCCGTCGTCTTCGCCGCGCATCCGCGGACGGCGCAACGCCTGGCCGCCGCCGGCCTCTCGCTGGGCAAGACCCGTTTGCTCGAGCCCCTGCCCTATCCGAAGATGCTAAATCTCGTGGAAGGGGCGCGCCTGGTCATCACCGATTCAGGCGGTTTGCAGGAAGAGACGACCGCGCTCGGCGTGCCCTGCCTCACCGTCCGCGAGAACACGGAACGACCCATCACCGTGACCGAGGGGACGAACGCGCTGGTCCCGGACCCCCGCGACCTGTTCGACGCGGCGATGCGCGCGACTCCGCCGGCGCTCGAGCGCCGCCCCGAAGGCTGGGACGGCCGGGCGGCGGAACGCATCGTCGAGGCGTTTCGCGCACGCGCGAAGACGGCACCTCCGGCGCTGAGCCAAGCCGCCGCGATTTGACGCGCCGGAAAGCGATGTCGGAGCCGACGCCGTTCTTCGAGTCGAAACTGCTTGGCGACGCGAGCCCGCCGGCGCGACGGCTGCTGCTCTTGACGTACCACTTTCCGCCCGACGGTGCCGTCGGCGGACTGCGCTGGGAGCAGATGTCGAAGTTCTTCAGCGCCAAAGGGTGGGCTATCGATGTCATCATGCGCGACGTCGCGAAGCTCCGCTCACCCGACCTGCGCCGGCTCGAGCAGCTGCCGCCGCACGTTCGGATTTATGCGGCGGCCGAGATCGATCCCTGGCTCGCGAGGACGGAGAGTGGAATGCTGCGAGTCGTGCGATCGATCCGCGCACGGTTCGCCCGCGACCGCGCAACTGAGTCACCGGCGGGGAACGGTCGGCCGCTCGGCGGAAAGCCGCCCGCGCGCACGCGGAAGAAGCCATGGCTCGTGCACGCGCACGCATCGATCGTCCAAGTGGCGCGCGAGCGCGCGTGGGGACGCGCGGCGATCGAAATCGGAGCCGCACTCGGCCGCGCGAATCGCTACGACGTGGTCGTCAGCTCGGGACCGCCGCACATGGTGCACGACACCGCGAGAACGACCGCGCTGGGGCTGGGCGTGCCTCACGTGATGGACCTGCGGGACCCGTGGAGCACCTTCGAGCTGGAGCACGGCGACTCGACGAGCCGTGTCTGGTTCTCCATCGCGCGCCGTTACGAGCGGCGGGCGGTGCGGTCGGCCAGGCTGATCGTGATGAACACCGACCTCGCGCGCGACGAGATGCGCAGGCTCTACCCAGACTCCGCCGACCGAATCGTCACCGTCGGCAACGGTTCGGACGACGAGCCGATTCCGTCCGTCGAGACCGACGGCCGCTTCGTCGTGCGTTTCGCCGGTTCGATTTACATGGACCGCAACCCGGGGCCGTTCTTCCGCGCCGCCGCGACCGTCGCCCGGCGCCAGCGGCTGACGCCGTCTCAGTTCGGGGCGGAGTTCATTGGGGAAGTCCAGGCGTTCGCCGGCCAGAGCGTTCGCGCGATGGCCGAGCACGAGGGGTTCGGCGAGTTTCTGATGCTGGGCGACGCTCGGGCGCGCGCGGACGCACTGCGATTCGCCGCCGGCGCGACGATGCTCCTCAACCTTCCGCAGGCGACGCACCAGTGCGTGCCGGCAAAGCTGTTCGAGTACGTTCGCTTCGATTCGTGGCTGCTCGTTCTCGCCGAGCCGCATAGTGCAACGGCGCTGATGTTTCGCGGCACCGACGCGGACGTCGTGGCGCCGACCGACGTGGACGGAATGGCCGACGTCATCGAGCGACGTTACCTGGATTTCGTGGCGGGCCGTCGTCCACAGGCGATCGGCCGAGACGGGCGTTTCGACCGTCGGCGGCAAGCGGAGATACTGGCGGACCACCTCTCACGGATCGTCTCCGGATGAATCGGCGGCTCAAGCACGCCGCCGAAACGGCGATCGTCGCGAGCGGCGTGCCGCGCTTGACCCGCCGCGCACGTCGCGCTCGCGTGCTGGTGCTGGCTTACCACAATGTCGTTCCGACGGGCGAGACAGTCGACGGCGATTGGAACCTGCACTTGCCGCAGCAGGAATTCGCCCGGCAGCTCGATACGATCCGCCGCACGCACGACGTCGTTTCACTCGCGTCGATCTTCGACCCGCCGCCGCGGCGCGCGCGCCCGAGGGTAGTCATCACCTTCGACGACGCGTACGCCGGCGCGCTCGATGCCGGGCTCCGCGAGCTCTCGCGTCGCGAGATGCCGTCCACGATCTTCGTCGCGCCGGGGCTCCTCGGCCACGTCACCTGGTGGGACGCGCTGGCGCGTCCGGGCCGGGCCGGGCTCCCGGATAGCGTGCGGAGCCACGCCCTCGAACAGCTCGCGGGAAAAGGCGACGGCGTCGTGGCCTGGGCGAAAACGTCGGGGAATTTTCCCGGCGATTTGAAGCGACGCCCGCGCGTCGCGCGGATGGAGGAGCTCAAGCATGCGGTGGCGATGCCCGACGTGACGTTGGGTTCGCACACCTGGTCGCACCCCAACCTGCGCGCACTCCCGTCCAGCGAAGTGGTCGAGGAGCTCTCGTCGTCGCTGCAGTGGCTCAGGGCATGGTTTCCGGATGCGACGATTCCCTGGCTTAGTTATCCGTATGGATTCTGGTCCGAGTCCGTCTGCCTCGCCGCTGAGGAGGCGGGTTATGTCGCCGCGGTTCGCGTGGAAGGCGGATGGGTCGCCGCCGACGGCGCCGACGCCCCCTTCCAGATTCCTCGATTGAACGTCCCGTTCGGGATGTCCGTCAACGGACTCGCTCTGCGTCTGGCTGGAATCGGGGCCGGGCGCTGACGTCGCGGCGCGCGGCGAAAATCTCGAGAAGGCGCTTTTCGTCCTCGCGCCAGTTGTACTTCTCGACCGCCGCCCGGCGACCGTTGTCCGCGAGTCGGCGTCGCGCCGCGTGATCGGAGAGAAGTAAGATCACCGCCGCGGCCAGGGAAGCCGGATCGCCCGGCGTGAAGAAGACGCCCGCCCTCGTCTCCTCGAGAATGCGCCGCATCGGTGCGAGATCCGAGGCAACGATCGGTACGCCCGCCGCCATGTAATCGAACAGCTTATTCGCCAGCGTGATCTTCACGTGGCGCCCCGGTCTGAACGGCAGTAGACCAATGTCGGCGTTTGCGTAAAGCTCCGTGAGCGACGCGTGCTCCCTCCAGCCCAGCAGTTCGACGGAGGACTGGAGCCCTCGCTCGGCGATCAGCCGCTCGATGTCGAGGCGCTCGTCACCGTCGCCGGCTACGACGAGTCGCGTCTTCGGAAACACCTCTCGAATCAGCGAGAGCGCTCGGACAGCGTCCGCCACGCCCCGATCCCACATCAGGATGCCGACGAACAAGAGCCTGAATTCGTCGAACGCCGGCGCGTCTCGGCCGGGATCGCGGCGTACGGCGTCGATCGCGTCGATGTCGTCGGGCGTGTTTCCTACGTGGACCAGTCGATCCGGATCGACGCCGAGGCGCACGCATCGCTCCCGCGATTCCTCGGAGACGACGATGACGGTGTCGGCGCGGTGGAGCACGGCGCGTTCGACGAGCGCCGCGGCGCGTGGATTTTTCACGATGCGATCGAGCAACGACGCGCGGCCAAATTCGACGCGGTCGCGAAGAAACTCGGGGTATACCTCCGCCATGTCATACACGACGGGAATGTCGAGACGCCGGCCCACGGCGAGCGCGGTGAGCGCGAGAGGAAGGTCGCGTACGAGAATGCAGTCCGCGCCGGATTCCTTTGCTGAACGCAGAATCGAGAAGTACCAGACGGGGTTGACCGGCAATGGAAAGTTGATGATCCGGTTGAGCGTCCGTCCGCTGACGCAGGGGAGCCGTCTCACGGTCATCCAGGAGTTCTCTTCGACGCGGGCCTGACACCTGTCGTTTCGTGAGATGAGAACGACGCGGTGTCCCGCCGCCGCCAGGCTTCGCGTCTCTTTCGCCACACGCGTGGCGCGCCAGGGCCAATCGCCGTCGTAGACGTAGAGGATCGTCTTTCTCTCCGGGGCGGACGCCGAGAAAATTTCTGGCGCCGTCACTGCGCCGTCGCCGCCGGCCAGCGCTCGGCCCACGCTTGATACATGAGCACCGCCCAGAGTCCGTGCGACATGCCGTCTCGGCCACGATTCAGCTCGGTCCACGCACGACGCACGGGTTCCGGATCGAGGCCGGCGTCGCGCAGGCGCGGTTCGGATAGCAGTTGCTCGGCCCAGTCTCGCAGACTTCCTCGAAGCCACGCCGCGATCGGCACCTCGAAACCCATCTTCGGCCGATCGACGAGGGACGCGGGCACGTAGCGATCCAGAAGCCGACGGAGGATCCACTTGCCGCGGCCATCGCGGATCTTCATGTCGAGCGGCAGACGCCAGGCGAATTCCACGACGCGATGATCGAGCAGCGGCACGCGAACCTCGAGACTCGCGGCCATGCTCGCGCGATCCGTCTTCGCCAGAATGTCGTCGGGCAGGTACACGCCCTGATCCGCGAGCATCATGCGGTCGAGGAGCGTTCCAACGTCGGCGCCGAGCAAACGCTCGAACTCGCCCGGCCGTTCCGGCTGGTCGCGCACGATCGAGCCGGGTCGCTGCCACGCCGAAACCATCGAGCGGTATCGCGCGATCGTGTCCGGCGCGTCGAGCAGCGCGCCCAGGCTGTCGAGCTTGTCGCCTGGCCGGCGGATGCGAAATCGCGGCGGGAGCATCGCACCGACGCCGCTCGCGACCGAGTCCAGCGCGGATGGCGACACCGTTCGAACCGCGCCAGCGAGGAGATGACGCGCCGGCCGCGGAGCTCGGGCGAGCCATCCGGCCAGACGCCGTCCGCGAACGTAGCGGTGGTAGCCTCCGAACAACTCGTCGCCACCGTCGCCGGAGAGCGCGACGGTGACGGACCGCCGCGCGAGTTGGCAGACCAGCAACGTCGGAATTTCCGACGAGTCGCCGAATGGCTCGTCGAAGATCGTGGGCAGCCGAGGCACGACGTCGAGCGCGTCGCGATCGGTCACCATCAGCGGCGTGTGCTGGGTTCCGAGGCGCGCCGCGACACCGGCCGCGAATCGCGCCTCGTCGTACTCAGGGCGATCGAAGCCGATCGAAAACGTTTCCACCCGTCGAGCGGAGGCCTTCTGCATCAGCGCCACGACGACGGACGAGTCGACGCCTCCGGAGAGCAGCGCGCCAAGCGGAACGTCGGCTTGCAGCTGCCGCGCAACGGCATCGGAGAGCAGAGCGTCGAGCTGATCGACCGCTTCCGCGTCGGAACACGCAAGGACGTTGGCGATTCCGCGGCGCGCGGCGTCCTCGGCCGACCAATACGCCTCGGTCGAGGGAAGCGGCATCGACGGGTCGGTGACGTGAACGAGGTGACCCGGCGGCAGTTTGATGACGTGACGAAAGATCGACCGCGGCCCGGGCACGTACAGGTAGCGCAGGTACGCGGTGAGCGCCTCGCGATCTATGGTCGCGTCGAAGCCCGGCGCACCACGGAGCGCCTTGAGCTCCGAGCCGAAGGCAACGACGCCGGGTTTGGCGTAGACGTACATCGGCTTGATGCCGAGATGGTCGCGAATCAGCGACAGCCGTCGCAGCTTGGTGTCCCAGACGGCGATGGCGAACATACCGACCAAGCGCCTGACGGCCGCATCGACCCCCCACGCGTCGAACGCGGCGAGGACAACCTCGCTATCCGAGCGCCCGCGCCACCGCACGCCCCGCGTGTCGAGCTCCTTGTACAGATCTCGATAATTGTAAATCTCACCGTTGAAGACCATCATGTAGCGGCCGTCGGCGGACAGCATTGGCTGGTGACCCGCGGCGGTGAGGTCGAGAATGGAGAGGCGGCGAAAGCCAAGCCCGATTCCCGCGTCGGGGTCGCGCCACGTACCGGCGTCGTCGGGCCCGCGATGCGCGAGGGGCCCGATCATGCGCGCGGCTACGGCCTCCAGTTCGTCGCCCGAGACCGATCCGCCCCGCACGAGGACTCCGGCAAGGCCGCACATCAGGGCGACCCGGAGCGCGGCGTCAGCGCGTCCAAACGAGCCGCCCCTTCACGGAGTTCCGCCGAACGCCGCTCGCAGCTTGTTGCGAACGGTGCGCCCGACGAGCTGGCCGAGCGCGGCGGGGGGCACGCGCCAGAGCCGCGCCAGAGCGTAGGGATAGACGGCCCTGCGCTGGGCGCGCCACGTTCGAGCGATCGCGAGTTCGTACTCGGCGGCCGGAAGCGCGCCAACCTGGTCGGCGCCGACGGTTGGTACGTCCCCGCGTTCCAGGACGGGATGGTAATCCGCGCCAAGGCGCGTCGCCCGCACCTCGCTCGCGGTGACCGTGCCATCCGTGATCTCCGCTCGCAGCAAGAGGCCGCGCCGGAAGGGCTCGTACCACACCATGTCACCGACGCAGTTGCCAAGGCTGTAAGCGATCACCCCGCGCCGATATCGCTCGACCGGCCGTGCGACGTGGGGGTGATGGCCAAGGACGAGCGCCACGCCGCCGTCGATTAGAGATCTGGCAAACGCCGTCTCCTCCACCGACGGCACCGGTACGAATTCCTCGCCCCAATGCAGCGATACGATCACCGAATCGACGTCCGGCCGGAGCCGAGCGACGTCGGCGCGAATCGTGTCCGGCGTCCCCTCGGCGTACGGCGGCTCACCGTCCCCGTACTGGCGCGGCCTGAGGCAGTAGGACAGGATGCCGACGGTCGCCCCGCCGGCGACCACGGTCACCGGGTCGCTCGCCCACGGCGGGGCGCCGCGCAGACCGCATGGCGTGATGCCCGCCGATCGGACGGCCGCCACCGACTCTTTGAACGCCTCGGTCCCGTGCTGCACCGCGTGATTGTTCGCGACGTTCAGGACGGTGAACCCGGCCTCGCGGAGCATCGGCGCGAACCGAGGCGCGCCGCGCATCTGTCGCGACGCCCAGCTGGACGTCGCCTGGGTGCTCGACGACAGCGGCACCTCGAGATTGCCGAAGACGACGTCGCCTTCACGTAAAGCGGGACGGAGATTCTCGAAAGCGAGCGAGAGATTCGCGGCGGCGTAGCGGCTACCGAAACCGAAACCGACGGACGTGGGAGAGTCGCCGAGTTGGAGATCGCCGACCGCGACGACGCGAAAGGACCGCCCGTTCATAGGCTGACGGCCGCAGAAAGAGGCGCCTCGCTATGCCGCACCATGTTGCTCGGCCCACACGTAGACGTTCCCCAGCAGCCACAGGGCTTCGCCATGATCGGCGGCTCCGCCGGCGTGTTCACTCACCAAGCGCTGGAGCACGGTCTGATCGAACAGCGCGGCGGCCGGGTGAGACGCGTCTTTCAACCGCGTGAGCAAGGGCGCGAAGACGGGCGAGCGGAACCACGCATCGAGCGGAATGCCAAAACCGGACTTCGCACCGCGCGTGATCGCCGGGCTGAGATACCGTTCCGCGACGCGTTTGACGACGGTCTTGTTTTCGGTCCCCGATAGCTTGAGGCGCCCCGGAAGCTGAAGCCCCCATTCCACGAGCGGTACGTCGAGGAACGGAACGCGTCCTTCGAGACTGGCCGCCATCGACATCCGGTCGATGCGGTCGAGCGCGCAGCACAAATAGGTCAACAGCTCATAGCGAGAAAGGGTCGCGACGGCACCGTCGCTCGATCGGGCCCGATCGAGAAGGCAGCGTCGCTCGTCGAGAGCCGCCTCGACCGGGTTCCCGGAGAGAAGACCGACCAACTCGGGCGTGACGTAGGCGGAATTGAACAGAATGGCGTCGTCGAGCTTTTCGCGGAGACTGTTCGCCATCTTCATCGGCCGATGACCTGGACCGGTGGCGATCATGCTCGCGAGAGCGCCGCGCACGACACCCGGGAGCGGCTCCGCGACCGCACGCCACCGCGCGATGTGATACCGCGGATATCCGCAAAACAGCTCGTCGGCTCCCTCGCCGGTGAGTACGACAGTGACGAACTGCCGCGCGAAGCGGCTCAGCTGAAACAGCGGGATCGAATTCGGATGACTCAACGGCTCGTCGTGATACCGAATCAGTGACGGGAGCAACGCCAGAAACGCGTTCGGCTCGGCCACCACGGTGTGGTGATCGGACCCGATTCGAGCGGCCGTGTCGGCGGCTAGCCCACGCTCGTCCCACGCCGGATCGTCGAATCCGACGGCGAACGTCTGCAGCGTGTGCGATGAAGCCGATGCCGCGAACGCACTCACGAGGCCAGAGTCGACGCCGCCGCTGCAGAACGTTCCGAGCGGCACGTCGCTCATCAGTTGCGACGCAACCGCTTGGCGCAGGAGCGGGTCGAGACCTTCGGCGGCTTCGTCGAGCGAGGTGACAGCGCCCTCACCGACCGGTGGCGTCCAATAGCGCTTCACGGCTAAGCGACCGTGCTCGAACGCGGCGGTGTGCCCTGGCGCGAGTCGGCGAATGCCGTCGAAGAACGTGTTCGTCCCGGCGACGTACCGGAAGATCAGGTACTCCTGAAGGCTCTCCGGACGCACGCGAGCGGGAATTCCGGCGGCGAGGATCCCTTTGATCTCGGACGCGAAGTACAGGGTGCCGTCACGCACCGAATAGAACAGCGGCTTGATCCCGAGGTGGTCGCGGGCGAGTAGCACACGTTTACGCCTCACATCGTGAATCGCGAACGCGAACATCCCGTTGAGCCGCGTTACGAAGTCATCGCCCCACTCCTCGTACGCATGGACCAGGACCTCGGTATCGCAGTGCGTGCGAAAACGGTGTCCACGGGTGACGAGCGAATCTTTCAGCGGCTGAAAATTGTAGATCTCTCCGTTGAATGTGACCCAGACTGTCCCGTCCTCGTTCGAGAGCGGTTGAGCGCCCCCGGAGAGGTCGATGATGCTCAAGCGCCGGTGCGCGAGCGCGACACCGGCCTCGACATGCATGCCCTCGCCGTCGGGGCCGCGGTGCGCGATGGCGTCGCGCATGCGATGCGCGACGCCGAGATCGACCGGTCTCGCTGGATCAGAATGTGCCAGGCCGCAGATGCCGCACATCTATGGAGTCGAGGCTGAAATGAGACGAGAGCGCGGTTGACCGCTCGCAAACGCGACGGTACGTTCCGCTGACGGCATGCCTGGAAAAGCTAGCGTGGGCCTCGGCGATCGGATCTATCAGGCTTCGCCTAATTGGCTGCAGACGTTCCTGCTTAACGCGTATGCCGGTCGCCTGCGCCTGCGGCGCTCGGGACGCCAGTTCCGGGCCGTCTTGGCCGAATGGGATCGAAGCGAACGATGGGCCCCGGACCAGCTTCGCGAATTCCAGGACGGCCGGATACGGGGCCTGATTCAATTCGCCTACGAGCGCGTGCCGTTCTATCGGCGGTATTGGGCCGAGCACGGCGTCAACATCGGACAAATTCAAGGTGTCGCCGACCTCGCGCATTTGCCGGTCGTCACGAAGGCGGACGTGCGCTCCGCGGGCGACACGATGCTCCGTGACGGGAACCGCAACGGATTGTTCCACGGGCACACGAGCGGCACCACCGGATCTCCCCTGTCGCTGTGGTACGACCGCGACATGCTCGTAGTCAACAATGTCGCGCACTGGAGGCAGCGACGCTGGGGCGGTTGCGAGCCCGGAGAGTGGTGCGCGATGCTGCTCGGCCGCGTCATTGTCCCGCCGGACCGCCGGGATCCACCGTTCTGGCGCGTCGACCACGCCGAACACCACCTCTGGTGCTCGTCGTTTCATCTGTCGGAAGAGAACCTGCATCTCTATGTCCGCGAGCTCCGCGCCCGCGGCATCCGGTTCATCGAAGGGTATCCGTCCACGCTGTTCATTCTGGCGCGCCACCTGCAACGTCAGGGGGCGACGCTGCCGATGACCGCTGTCTTCACGTCCTCCGAGACACTTCACCCCGTGCAGCGGGAGGCGATCAGTCGATCATTCGCGAGCCCCGTGTTCGACTTCTACGGCTCCGCCGAACGCACCATCTTCGGCGGCGAGTGCGCGGAGCACGACGGAAAGCATCTGTTCGACGAGTATGGGGTGACCGAGGTGACGGACGACAGCGGAGCGCCGGTCGCACCGGGCGGGCGTGGCTTGCTGACCGGAACGAGCTTGTGGAACCGCGGCATGCCGATGATCCGGTATCAAAGCTCCGACGTCACTCGCCTGAGGACGGAACCGTGCGCCTGTGGCCGCACGCTCGGACGGATGGCAGACATCACGACGAAGGCCGAAGACATCGTGATCACGCCGGACGGGCGATTCATCTCGCCGTCGGTGCTGACGCATCCGTTCAAGCCGTTCGACCAGATACTCAAGTCGCAGGTCGTGCAGGACGGTCTTGACCATGTCACCGTGTCAATCGTCGCCGGCGCGTCGTTCACAGCCGACCATCGAGCGGAGCTCGAGCAAGGATTGCGCGCGCGTCTCGGCGATCGAATGCACGTCGAGACGAGGCTCGTCGACGAGATTCCGCCGGAGAAATCCGGAAAGTTTCGCTGGGTTGTCTGCCGAGTTCCGCACGACCGCGTGGTGGACTGGGAGGCGGCCGAGACGTGACTCCCCGCGTCCTGTACATCTACCAGGGCGATTGGCCGCGCAACGCCGTTCGTGTTCGCAAACAAACGCAGGCGCTGGCTGCGGAGGGCTTCTCCGTGCGGCTGCTCGCGGCAAATCCGAATGACAAGGCGCGACGAGAGCGCAACGAGTGGATGGAGATCGAACGGATCCCGTCTTTCGGCGGCGGGCGGATCGGCGCGACGCTCGGTTTTCCCGTGTTCGCGAATCCGATCTGGGTCTGGCAGATTTGGCGCGCGGCGCGGCGCTTTCGTCCGGACTGCATGATCGTCAGTGACTTGCCCCTTGCGCCCACCGTGCTTCGCGTCGGACGGGCCCTTGGAATTCCGGTGCACTATGAGATCTCGGACGTTTACCCGGTCGCGTTCCGCTCCAACCGCGACGCGCATCCGGGGATTGCGTCTCTTCTCACACGAAATCCGACGGTCGCCGAGGCGCTGGATCGCTCCGTGATTCGCGGCGCGGCCTCCGTCTTCGTCGTGTCCGAAGAGTCGCGCGCCAGGTGCCTGGCGATCGGCGCGTCGCCGGACGCCGTCGCGCTGGTCGGCAATACACCCGCGCAGCTTACCGACCTGACGACGATGCCACCCCTGCCCGCGGATCTCGCCGGCTGGGACGATCGCGTCATCGTCCTTTTTCTCGGCAACCTCCTCTCGGACCGTGGGCTGATGGTGGCGCTGGAGGCGATGGCGATTGCGGTACGGTCATTCCCGAAGATCGCGCTCGCCATCGTCGGAGATGGACCGGAAGAGCGTCCCCTCGCCGCGCGCGTCGAGACGCTGGGACTTCGTGATAGCGTGCGCCTGCTTGGCTGGAAGAGCCACGAGGTTCACGACGACTACTACCGGCACGCGTCGATCGGGCTCCTTGCGTTCCTCAGCACGCAGCACATCGAGATCACGCTGCCAAACAAATTGTTCGACTACATGGGTGCGGCGCTCCCCGTCGTCGCGAGCAGCGTGGCGTCGTTGCGCCGCGTCGTGGAGGAAACGGGGGCCGGGGTTCTCGTTCCTCCGGGAAACGCAACGGCCCTCGCGGAGGCGCTGGTGGCCTTGGCGCGCGACCCCGCGCGACGCCGCGCGCTCGGCGATGCCGGACGCGCCGCCATCGAAGGCGACTATTCCTGGGAACACGACCGCGCGCGGATGCTGCGCCAGATGCGTCGCTCACTTCGGGTGCGCGAGTGATTCCTCTTCCTTCGCACGCCGCCTCGCCAGCGCTCCGCGTCGTCGTGCTTACTTGCGGCGACCTCGGCGTCGAAGTGGCGAACGCACTCGCCTGCGAGTCTGGCGTCGACGTAGTCGCACTGTTCAAATCGCCGTGGATACGGCAGACATTTTCGCTACGACAGAAGGTGCGGCACGTCTTTCGGACTCAGGGTCTCGGCGGCTTGTTCCGAGTCGCGCGGGGGCGGATCCTGAAGAGACGCTCTACGATTCCGGACGGGACGCCGCTCCGTCCAAACGTGCCCTTGATCGAGGTCGACGACTTTCACTCGCCGAGCTCGCGCGAACGGCTGACCGGCCTGCGGCCCGATCTCGGCGTGGTCGCAGGGACCTACATCCTCCGCGACGGCATTTTCGACATTCCCCGTTACGGGTCCATCAACCTTCACTCGGGGAAGGCACAACAATACCGAGGGTCCGCGCCGGCGTTCTGGGAGCTCTACAACGGCGAGGCCGAAGTCGGCATCACGATTCATCGCGTGTCGCCCGCCGTCGACGCCGGCGACGTCCTGCGGCAGGAGATGTTCGCGCTCGATTCGGCGCCAGCGGGCGACCCCGTGGCGTACATCGAGCGCTATCGCCGCGACGTACTACGGCCGAATGGCGTTCGCTTGTTGGTGGAGGTCGTCCGCGACATCGCCGCGGGCACGGCCGTCGCCGCCGAACAAGATCACAGCGCCGCACGCACGTATCGCCCGCCCGACTACAAGTCCGTTCGCGAGCTGCGTGCACGCGTTCGCCGGAGACGGGGGGGAGCCAAGTGAGCCGACACCTGAAGACGGTCCTCGGTTTCTTCGTCTTTCGCCTCGGACTCCATCGAGTCCTACTTCGTCGCAAGGCGATCGTCGTGTTGTTTCATCGTGTCGATGACCGCTACGCGGCGGACGCCATCAGCTGCTCGGTCGAGAAGTTCGAGCGCTTTTGCGCATTTTTTCGGCGGTACTTCACGGTCGTGCCCCTTGGCGTCTTGTTGGAAAAGGTGCGCCGCGGCGAGAACGTCGGCGGCCACCTCGTCGTCACCTTCGACGACGGCTACCGGGACAACCACGCCGTCGCCGCTCCGCTTCTGAAGAAAGCTCGGATGCCCGCGTGTTTCTTCATCGCGACCGACTTCATCGAAAGCGATCGGGTGCCCTGGTGGGATCGCGACGTCGGGATCGAGTCGGAGTGGATGAGCTGGGACCAGGTCCGAGACCTCGCGGCTCAAGGGTTCGAGCTCGGGGCGCACACGTGCAATCATGTCGACCTTGGCGTCGTGAATGGCGAGGAAGCGCGGCGCGAGATCACGGAGTCCGGCGCCCGACTAGCCGCGGAGGCCGGCGTCAGCGTCGGGCCGTTCAGCTACCCGTATGGTCGACGGAACCAAATCACCGAGACGAACCGGCAACTCGTGCGCGACGCGGGATATGCCTGCTGCATGTCGGCGTATGGGGGCAACGTGACGGCCCAGTCGAATCCGTACGACCTCCGCCGGATCCCGATCTCTCAATGGTATCTGAGCGCGTACCAGTTCGGGTTCGAAGCGATCCAAACCTGAGGTCGGGCTAATCCCGCCGACGCTCGACGGCTACCGTTGCGCGTGTGCTTGTTGCGGCGGCCGAGCCTCGAGGACGACGCGGGCGACTTGCCCCGCCAAGCGCTTCGCGCCGAGCGCGGTGTAGTGGACGAAGTCGTCGAAGTTTTCAGTTCGTCCGTTGAGTGCGGGCGGCAGATCGACGACCCGCACGCCGCGGCGGCGCCCGAGGTCGAGGACGGTGTCGCGCTGCGCCCACATGAAGTCCAGCAACGCCTGCGGCTTTGCGCGAACCGAATACTGGAGCCACGCGGCCATCATCGCGCTGTCGTCGCGTGTGAGATGGCGGCCGAAACGCATCGGGTAGATGGCGAGTATTGGCTCGGATCCGGCCGCTCGAATGGCGACGATCATCGAGTCGAGGTCTCCTCTATACGCCGCCAAGCGATCGGGCGGGATCGACGAGAAGAACCACGTCGGCGGGCGAGCGCCCCTGAGGTCGCGCAGGTGGTTCTGCACTCGCACCTCCTGAATGAAATCGGGATAGTGGAGATATGTGTGCACGCGGTCGAACAATCTGGGTTCGAGGTGAAGTCGCGGGGGTGCGGGCGGAGGCGGCGATGCGCGCGGCGGATCGCGGCGAGCCCTGATGGGCGGCATTGAATCCCCGGCGGCGTACAACGACGGATTCGTGAGCACGACCACGACGTCCGGATGGAACCGTGATGCCCACGAGTTCCAGTATGGGATCAGCGAACGCAGGCTCACGCCCACCATCGCCGCGTTGAGCACTTTGTAGCAGCCGTAGGCCGCGAGGGAGTCCTCGAGCTGGGCCGGGTATTCATTCCCCGGCGCCCCCGATCCGGTACCGAACGTTTCGGAGGCGCCCAGCGTCATGACGCGGACGCACCCTCGCGGCGGCGTCAGCGACGACTCGGGCGAGCGGAACCCCGCGCTGTTGAGCCGCACCTCGCCAAAGCGACCGTTCGGCGTGCCGTGCGTGCCGAGTGAGTCGTGGACGATCAGATCGTCGTAGCTCGGGGCGGCGAGGAGCGGGACATCGAGTCGCCAGTAGTCGTCAAGTCGCGCAGCCGCTTCACCTATCACCGCGGCGACCCCGGCGAACAAGAGACCGTAGGTGAGCCGTCGCGCCAGCGACATGCGCAGCTTCCCGGCAGCAGTGCTCATGTCTCCATTTCCAAACGACCGCGCACCGATGCGGGGGGCTGTTCGCCCGAAATCGAACGAAGCGCTAGAGGTCCCGGTCCTGCCTCGACCAGCTCGACGAGCATGTAGTCGAGATCGATCGCCCAGGCGATTCGCCTTCCGCCGAACGCTACACCAGGGACGGGGGCCGAGATGATTCTCGTCGAGAGGCTCGCCAAGTGTTCGCAGGCGCGATCAATGTTCGGAACCTCGTAGCAAACGTGATGCGTTCCGCTGCGGCGCTGCTTGAGCGCCGCAGTCAGGACGCTCGACGGCCCGTTCGGGGCGACCAGCTCCGTCCAGTGATCCGCCCCCGGCATTCGCAGGAACTGTGCGAACGCGGTCTGCCGCGCATCCTCGATGATGGAGGACTCGGGGACGTATCCATAGTGCTGCTGCAAGAGCTGGCTCGACCGGGCGACGTCCGCGACGAGGATACCGATATGGTGGAGTCGAAATCCCTCTGTCATCGATGCATTGAAACGAGCGTCACCATGAGGCAGTCAGTGCTGAAAGCGTCCGTTCGAGCTGGCCATATTGTGTAGGCTGCAGATTCCCCTCACCTCTCGATCTGGGCAACCGATGCGCGATTTGTACATCGATCTGTTGAAGAAGGTCCTCACCAACACGCTCTTCGAAACGGAACCGGACATCGACGATGCGATCCACCGGTTCGTTCCCGCGTTCACCAAACATTACATCAAGTCGCCTGCGATCACGATGCTGCCGATGGCCCGTCTCGACAACCTCGAATCCTGCGTCCGCACCGTCGTCGCCGAGCGCATTCCCGGAGACTTGATAGAAACCGGCGTCTGGCGGGGCGGCGCGACGATTCTCATGCGCGCCATGCTCGAGTCGCTCGGCGATACCACCCGCGTCGTTTGGGTCGCCGATTCGTTCGAGGGCCTGCCCGAGCCGGACGCAGAGCGTTTTCCGACCGAAGCGGCCGGATTCCATGGTCCAGTCATCACGAAATCGTACGATCGCTTCGCAGCCACGCTCGAGACCGTACGGGCCAACTTCGAGGCGTTCGGCCTTCTCGACGATCGCGTTCGCTTCCTCAAGGGATGGTTCAAGGACACTCTGCCGACTGCACCGATTGAGCGGCTCGCGGTCATGCGGTTGGACGGCGACTACTACGAGTCTACCATGGACGGGCTCACGTCGCTGTATGACAAGCTGTCGGTGGGCGGTTTCGTCATCATCGACGACTATGCCGAAGATCGCTGGACCAACTGCCGCCGAGCCGTCGATGAGTTTCGCGGCACGCGACGGATCACCGACGCATTGGTTCATGTGGACTCGAAGTGCTCGTACTGGCGCCGTTCCCGATAGTCGAGCCGCGCCCATGACGAGCAACGTCGATCGCGGCGTCTCATTAGAACACGCGGTAAACAAAGTCGCTGCCCGTTCCGGTAATCATGTATACGAACGACACGACGATGACTGCGACGACGACGAGACCCGCCAGCCACGAGGGACGAAACTTCACGGCGATTTCGTCCGAAGTCGGTCCGGCGAACGCCGCGACGCAGCCGAAAATGATCGGCAATACGATGATCCGCATGACCGCCGAGGGAATCGCCGCGACGACGTCATGGAGGCCGAGGACTCGCTGAACGGGCAGGAGGCGCCACGCGACCTGTAGAGCCGTCGCGACGCTGGGTGATCGGAAGACGATAAGAGTGAGGTTGACGAACACGAACGTCGCCACCACCGCGATCGGCCGCGGCAACGGGCGCTTTATCCGCTTCCAGTACTGGTTGGTTGCCAGGCCCAACCCGTGCAGCATGCCAAACAGCACGAAGGTCCACGCGGGACCATGCCACAGTCCGGCGATCGTCATGGCAATCAGCGTCGCCACCGCCGCCTTGTGGATGTTGACACGACCCATGCTGCGGATGATGGGCGTGTAGAGATACGTCGTGATGAAATTCGACAGACTGATGTGCCACCGTTGCCAAAACTCGATGACCGTCCCCGCGCGGTACGGCGCATTGAAGTTCTTGACCAGCGTCACGCCGAGCAGGCGCCCGGAGCCGAAGGCGAGATCTGAATACCCGCTGAAGTCGAAGTAGAGCTCGAACGTGTAGGCAAGCGACGTGACCCATGCGCCTAGCGATCGTCAGGGTTCCGACGTGGGCATAACCGGCGTCCGCCAAGCGCGCGAAAGAGTCGGCGAGAACGACCTTCTTGAAAAGCCCGATGGCAATGAGCGCGATGGCGCGGGCGATCCGATCGTCTCGGCTCTTCGGGCGAGGCCAGATCGCCCAGCTGTCCAACGAAGTGTTTGGCGCGGACGAAGGGCCCCAGGCTGCACGTTCGGAAAGAACGACACGAACGTCGCATGATCGAAAGCCGAATTCGGCGGAACGAGTCTTCTCATAGCAATCGACGAGGTACATCACCTGCGTCAGCGTGAAGAAGCTGACACCGAGCGGAAACGCCCAGGTCGGGAGCGCGAGGTCCCGACCGATCGAATGCACGACGGGCCCGAGCAAGAACTTCGCGTATTTGACGAGGCACAAGACCAGGACGTCGACCGTGAGGCCGAGCTTGAGCATGCGCGAACGACCGGTCGGCCCAAAGCGAGGCGACCGGAACGAGCGCGCGACCGCCCAGTTGAACGCGGCGGATGCAAGCAGCAGCAGCAGATACCTCCAGCCGCTGCGCGAGTAGAACACGAGCGACGCGAACAGAATCCAGACCTGCGCGGCCCGAGCCGAAAAACGGTCGCGGAGGAGGTGCGTGACGATCGCGACGACCGGCAGGAACGCGACCAGAAAGGCAAATGATGCGAGCGGCATTCGCGGGTCGCGTTGTCGATCAGCGAGCGATGTGGTCGATCAGCGAGCGAATCGCTCGCTCATGCGCCGAGCTTCGTCGCGATCAGGTCGACCATGTCGCCGACGTTCTTGAGCGTCTCGAGCTCGCCCAACGCGAAGCGAACGCCGAACTCGCGCTCCGTCTCGGCGACCAGATTGATGTGCGCGAGCGAGTCCCATCCCGGCACGTTGTGGCCGCTCGACGCTCGCGTCACCACCAACGTGGGGTTGTCCAGCACGTCACGAAACAGCGGTTGTAAGCGATCAAGTATGTCCGGCACTCGCTTCCTCCCCCTCCTGCTGATCGTTCCGTCCGACGAATGTGGCGGTTGCGCGGTGAGTACTCTCGGCCCAGATCGAGGCACCAGGACGTGTGTTCCGCGTCCTCGCCCGGCAGCCGTGTGAACCCGAGCTTGGCGTAGTGTTCGGCCACCATGCCGTTGCGTGGCGTAGGGATGTAGTAGCCGACGATTCTATCGACGCCCGCCTCTTGCGCGCGCAACACGAGCGCGTCGAGCATGGCCTCCTCCATCCCTCGCTTCAGGACCCGGCAGCTCATCAACCACAGATCGACGTGGAGCGTCCGATCCTCACGACGTCCGACGACCACCGACACGAGACCGTTGTCGCCGAAGACGTCGGTGAGTCGCCCGTACAGGGTGACATACTCCGGGTCGACGGCGACCGCTTCCATCTCCGCCTTCGTGTACCGGCGGGTCGTCAGGTTGAACTGATTCGTCTTGTTGGTGAGCTGCGTGATCCGGTCCAGGTAGACCGGCGAGAAGGCGTCGATTTCGCCGACCATCCCGAGCGACGCGAGATACGCGTCGTAGTCCTCGAACTTCTGCGAGAGCGCTTCACGCTCCGCATTCTGCGCGTAGAGCGTCGTGCGCTGCGCGTCCTCGGCCGAGAGCGATATCGTCTCGAAATACCGAGCCGCGTCGATGATACCGGGATACCGGCACACGTCGTCGCCGACGTTGGGCACGGCGACCATTGGAAGCTGGGCCTCGACCAGGTGCCGCTCGGCCGGATTGTCGTCGACGAAGACGAAGCTGTCGAGCCCGAGATTCAGCTGCCGCGCGATCGCTTCGATGTTCTGGTGCTTCGGCTCCCAGTTCGCGACAAAGGCGGCGAAGTCGTCGACGCGCAGCACGCTGTCCGGATGCGAAAACCCGCGCCGCGCCATCGCGTCGTCGTTCTTCGAGCAGACAGCGAGCAGGACGCCGCGATCCTTGAGCCGGCGCACGTATTCCTGGAACGCGGTGTAGGCCTCGCCGCGCGGCGTTTCGCGGCCGATCACGATCTTGTCCGGCCCGTCGTCACCGATGACGCCGCCCCACATCGTGTTGTCGAGATCAAGAACCAGCACCTTGCGACTGCGCCCGCGGGCCGCCGCGATGAGGGAGGCCAGCGAGTGGCCGAGGACGACGTCCGCCTCCGGCGACGTCGGAATCTTGTACGAGTACCAGCGGTCCGGGGCTTGCCACGCCACGCCGCTCGTTGCCGCGAGCGAAGCCGTGTCGTGCAGCAGGAGCCGCGAGTTACCCCGAGCAGCGCGAACCAGCTCCTGGTTCAACCGCGAGACGAAATGCGACGCGCCGGCGAACGATGACGCGTCGAGGTGCCCGAGCGGCCGCAAGCCGGGCGTCTCGAACGTGTTCATGACGATCTGACAAGGCAGCGCGGCCCACACGGCGCTCCAGACGGACGAGAAGTGATCCATTCGCGCCCGAACGGCCGCCTCCAGCTCCTCTTCAGTAGAGGCCTTCGGGAGCGGAAGGTTGACGGTGGCCAGATGCAGATAGACCAGATCCGGCGCGAACTCGATCAGGGCCTTGGGGTCGAGGACCGTGTCCTCGAAGTACTTGTTGTACTCAGACTGATGGATGACGGGCTTGACGCCGCGATCGAGCAGAAAGAGCTCGACCCACGACGCCAGCTCCTGCGTGGTCGGGCCGCCCAACATCGCGAGTCTCACGGGCGCGAGGCCGCCCTGTTCGGCGAGCCCGCGCGTCAGACTCCGGCGCTTGCGAAAGAGCAAGGGGAAATCGTGCGGAAAAACGAGCATCTGCGTTGCAACTCCGCCAGTTACCGTGGGATCGTGCCGGAAATTATCGGCTCGCCCGTGTCGACGAAATCGCACGGACCAGGGATTTGCTCCCGTTTCGCCAGCCGGCGAACTTTGTCCGAGCCACACCAAGCCTGAAGGCTCCAAGGACCCCGCATGCCAATGACCGCCGCGTCGTTCACGTGACCCAGGCTCGCGCGCCCAAGCCGGCGTATGCCTTTGTCCTTCCGTGGGATCCGTCGGGCCCCGGGGGCGTCAACCAGGTGGTCGTCAATCTGTATCGCCAGGTCGAGGAAGCCGGAGAGTTCGAGCCGCTGATGATCGTGAATCGATGGTCGGCACGCCGCCCCATCGAGACGGTGGTCGACGGACGCCGCACGATCTATCTCCGGTCACCGTGGCCCGACGGATCGCCGATAGGGCTTTCTCTGGTGGCTCGCCTCGGCCCCGATCCATCTGACCGACTTGTGGCGAATCTCCCGGAAGCATCGGATTGCGGCCTTCAACGCCCATTTTCCGTCGCTCTCCTGCTTTGGGATAGCGCTCCTCCGGTGGGCGGGGATCCTCCGGGGCTCGTTGATCCTGTCCTTTCACGGAATGGACCTGGCGGAGCTGCGGGCGGCGCCGCGCGTCGAGCGAGCCGCGTGGCGGCTCGTCTTCAGGGAAAGCACGGCCGTCGTCGCTTGCTCGCGTGCCTTCGCCGACGAGGTGACGGCGGTGACCGGCGCCGAGACCGTCGTCGTGCACAATGGGCTCGACGTGGACCGCTTCCTCCAATCGCTCGATCGGAGCGAGGATCCCATCGCGGCGGTCGGTGATCGCCGCTACGTCCTCGGCGTCGCGACCTTCGAGCGCAAGAAAGGTCTCGATGTTCTCGTGCGGGCGTTCGCCGACGTGAAGCGCGCCTCTCCCGGCCTCGCCCTTGTTTTGGTGGGGCGGCCGGCCGAGGCGGCGGCGGAGCTGCGGTCGCTGACGTCGACGCTCGGACTGGACGACGACGTGTTCTTCTTCGAGAACGTGCCACACGCGCAGGTTTCGCGCTTCTTCGACCGCGCGGCGGTCTTCTGCCTCCCGTCCCGCGCCGAGCCGTTCGGCATCGTGCTCCTCGAGGCGGGGGCTTTCCGGCTCCCTGTCGTGGCGACTCGCGTCGGGGGGGTTCCCGAGATTCTGGACGATGGCCAAACCGGCCTGCTGGTGCCTCCGGACGACCCGTCGTCGCTGGCGGATGCGCTGTTGCGCGCTCTCACCAACGACGACTTCGCGAGATCGGCCGGCCGGAGGCTCCACGACCGCGTGCGAGCTGACTTCTCATGGCGGCGCGCCTACGACGCCTATCGGAGTCTGTTGAGCGCTCCGAATCAGCCTCCGGGTGGCGCGCTCACGAGCGGCGCTATTTCATCACCCACCACTTGAAGTCGTCGATGGCCATAGTGAAGGGGATGCCGCTTCCGTCAGTCCGATTCGCCCCCCACTCGATCACGCCTACGCCGTGCTTCCCGGAGTAGATCGCGTCCAGTTCGGCAAGATCGCACCACGTCTTCCACCCGCCGGCAGGCGTGAGGGCGCATCCCGGCTTTGTCGATACGAATCGACGAGCGTTCCATCGATCCAGAGTCGCGCCATGCCATCGCGTGCTCCCTGACGCGCTGTTGGGTTGATAGTACACCGTCCACCGATGCCACTGCCCATCGGCGAATGATTTGAAGAATGGGCCAACCGGCTGGTCCGACTGCACACCCGACCTGCGCCTGGTCGATGACACCGAGCATCGTGTACGACGGACCGTAGATCGGACAATCGCCCGAATGAGAGTGCATCGTCGATCTGGAAACGGTTTTGCTCGTTCCAGAGCATGATGTTCTTGATCTGGACGATGGCGTTTCCGTTGCCCGTGGCGTCGGTGCTCGTGAGCGAATACCCAGGATCGGCGTTAAATCTTGCCCAGTATTGGACGACTGTCGCCCTTTTGCCCGGTCGGCGGAGCGGAACCGCCAGTCGTCACGACACTGTGGGTCTCCTGATAGATGCCATCATAGTGCCACTGGACGGCGTTGCCTGAATGGCCTGGAACAATCGTCACTCCGTTGTCGACCCCTGGCCCGCCATTCGTCGAGAACGTCGTGCAGTAATACCAACTGTGATCAATGATCGCGTGCTTGGGCTCCGCAGAGCCACAGGGCGGATGTAGTGAAGCAAATGTGTACCCGTCGAAGTTCTCGTCGAACAGCATCTTCGATTGTGTGGCATCGAACGTCGGCTCGGCCAACAAATCCCCCGTGGTACCTGAGGGAGTGGCGACCACCTGCAGCGCGCTTACGATCACTGAGGCCGTGCCGCTGACGCCGTCGATCGTGCCCTGAATCACCGCCGTGCCCGCGCTCCCCGCCGTGACGACGCCCGACGTTGAAACGTTCGCGATGGTCGGGTTCAACGACGTCCAGATCGTGGCCTTGCCCGAGAGCGCGTTACCCTTGGAGTCCTTCGCCAGCGCGTGCGCGCCCGACGTGTGCCCGGTCGCGAGGGCCACCGAATCCAGAGTCACCGTCACCGACGCCGTCGCTGGCGCCGCTGGGGGCGGTTTGGGGGTCGTCGGTGGTTTCACGGGCGTGGGCGGGATCGGCTCGACTGGAGAACCTGGCGGCGCCTCTGGCGTGACACGGACTGACGTGCTGTCCGCGATGCCGTCGATCGTCAGGATGATTTCGGTCGTGCCGAGGCTCATCGCTCGAATGAGCCCGGACGAGTCCACGCTCGCGACGTCCGCATTTCGAGAGATCCAGCGAATCGTGGTTCCCTGGAGATCCTTGATTTCATCTCCGGCGGGATCGATGGCGCGATACGCGAGTCCCATCGCGCCGCCGAGGGCCAAGGGTCTGGAGCTCGCGGCCATGTGTACCGCGCGCACCGGAGCGTGGACGATGACGAGCGTCGTGTCCATCCGGCCGCGGAGGCGCAGCACGACGTGAGCGCGTCCCGGAGACAGTGCCGACGCCAAGCCGGTCGTCGAAACCGAAACGACTCCGGGTTCGTCGCTCGTCCACGTCGGAGAGTTCCCCCGCGTGGAAGCCCCGATCTGTTGTTTTTGCCCGACGGCGATGGTCACCGTTTGTGGAACCAGCGACCAGGGAACGGAATCCTGCGGATCCGACAGTGCGTCGCAGCCGGCGACTGTGAATGCGATCACAGACGCAAGAGGTATGATGCGAATTCCGCGTGGAATGCGAGTGGCAACCGTGCGTGACGGCGCGACGTCGCGCCATGGCGCGCAACGCTCCATGAGGGTCAAGCTCCGAGTTTTTGGTTTGAGTTTCTGGCAGGTCTCGCGGACGCCGACCAACGCCTTCAGGGGCGAATCGCGCGACGAGGATCTTACTTCGGACTTCCCTACGCCAGCAATGGCGGGCAGTGCGCCCTGACGTCGCGCCTAAATAGTGTTGCGTCGCGAGCCCGTCAGTGCCATTCGTCACACAAGACGAAAAAGCCCGCGATTTCTTTTCGCGGGCTTTTTCGAACGCTGGCGCTATGAGTAATCTATGATACCGGCCGCGGCCGTTCCATGCGGCCGGGCAACTACTTCATGACCCACCATTTGAAATCGTCGATTGCCATCGTGAACGGGATTCCGCTGCCATCCGTGCGGTTCGCCCCCCACTCGATTACGCCCACACCGTACGTACCGGAGTAGAGCGCGTCCAGCTCCGCCACGATCACACCACGGCTTCCACCCGCCGGCCGGCGTGAC
This sequence comes from uncultured Gemmatimonadaceae bacterium, assembly GCA_963757185.1. Lineage (GTDB taxonomy): Bacteria > Gemmatimonadota > Gemmatimonadetes > Gemmatimonadales > Gemmatimonadaceae > JAQBQB01. Next base: position 99,287 of record CAVWQI010000003.1, on the reverse strand, counting down.
TGGCGCACCCCGCCTTGTCGATGCGAATGACGAGCGTTCCGTCGATCCAGAGCCGCGCCATGCCATCTCGTGTGCCCTGCGCGCTGTTCGGCTGATAGTACATCGTCCAGCGATGCCAATTGCCGTCGGCGAACGACTTGAAGAACGGGCCCAACGGGCTGATCCGACGTGCACCCATGCCCGCCTGATCGATCACGCCGAGCATCGTGTACGACGGGCCGTAGATTGGACAGCCGCCCGAGTGCGAGTGGAGCATGATCTGGAAGCGGTTCTGGTCGTGCCAGAGCATGATGTTCTTGATCTGAACGATCGCGCTCCCATTGCCGCTGGCGTCGGTGCTGGTGAGCGAATAGCCGGGATCAGCATTGTATTTCGCCCAATACTGGACCACGGTTGCCTTCTTGCCGGTCGGAGGAGCAGAGCCGCCGGTCGTCACGACGCTGTGCGTCTCTTGATAGACACCGTCATAGTGCCACGCGACGCCATTCCCTGAGTGGCCTGGAACGACCTTCACGCCGTTGTCGATGCCCGGCCCGCCGTTCGTCGAGAACGTGCTGCAGTAGTACCACGAGTGGTCGATGATCGCGTGTTGCGGCTCCGGGGAGCCGCACGCCGGATGCAGGGAATTGAACGTGTAGCCGTCGAAGTTCTCGTTGAACAGCATCGTTGACAGCGTGCCGTCGAACGTCGGCTCGCTCAAATCGCCGGTACTCGGCGGCGGCGCCGACGGCGGCACGGTCACCGTGAGCGAAGCCGCCCCGTTGATACCGTCGATCGTTCCCTGAATCGACGCCGTGCCCGAGCTCTGCGCTGTGACGACACCCGCGGTCGTCACCGAGGCGACTGACGGATTGAGCGACGCCCACACCGTCGTCTTGCCCGAGAGCACGTTGCCCTGCGCGTCTTTCGCCGCCGAGTGCGCGCCCGCCGAGTGGCCGGGGGCCAAGCTCGTGGAGTCGAGCGTTACGGAAACCACCGCCGTCGACGCGGGAGGCGGCGGCGACGCGGGCTGCTGCGTCGGCGCGGGGGCGGTCACCGTAAACGTCGCGTCGCCCGTCTGCGATTCAACCGTCGCGCGAATCGTCGCGTTGCCTGGGGTGACGGCGCTAATCGTGCCGCCGATCGAGACGGTCGCCACGTTCGTGTTCAACGACGACCACGAGACCGTCCGGCCGTTGAGAACGTTGCCGGTCGCGTCGCGGACGATCGCCGAAGCGCCCATGGTCTGCCCCGGATTGAGGCTCGCGCTGCCGAGGACGACCGTCACCGTCGCCACCGGATCGACACCGACCGTTTCGGTCGCGTCGCCCGTCGTCCCTTCGGACGTCGCGCGAATGACCACCGCCCCGGTCGACACCGCGCTCACGACGCCGTTCGACGCCACGGCGGCGACCGTTGGGTCGAGTGACGACCAACTCACGGTGCGGCCGGTGAGCGGATTGCCGAGGGCGTCGGTGACGGTCGCCGTCGCCTGCGTCGTCTGGCCTGGAAGAATCTTGTTGGATCCGAGCGAGACGATTACCCCCTGCACCGGCGCCACTCCCACCGAGAGCGTCATGGTGAACGACTTGCCCTCCGACGACACAGTGAGCGTCGCCGAGCCGGGACCGCGTCCCGTGATGTTGGCCTTGTCGGCGGAGGTGCCCACCGCCGTGAAGACCGAGTTGTTGCTGGACGACCACGTGATGCTGCGTCCCGTGAGTGTGCGTCCGGCAGCGTCGACCGTGACGGCGCTCGCGTGCAAGACCTGGCCGGCGTTCAGCGTGCTGCGGCCGTTCAACGCGATGTAGATGCTCGCGACCGGAACCGGCGGGACCTTGGAGACGCTGATCTTCGCGAACGAGACCTGTCCGCCGCTCGTCGCCACGATGTTCGCTGTTCCCTCGGCGCGCGCCACGACGACGCCGCCGGTCGAGACGGCGGCGATGCTCGTGTCGAGCGTAGACCACTGCACCGGAAATCCGTCGACGGCCGCGCCGGTGGAGTCGCGCGGCGTTCCGATCAACTGCGTGTTGGTTCCGACGACGATGGCGTCGGCCCCGGGCGTCACCTCGAGAAAAGTCACCGGCGTTGCGATGACCGTAACGAGGGAGCTGGCTGCTTTTCCGTCGACGACGCAGCTGGCCATCGTGCTGCCGCCGCGAACGCCGCTGACCGTGCCGGAGCCATCGACCGTCGCGACGCCGGGGTCGGCGATCGTCCACGAAGGGGTCGTCGACACGACGACACCGCGCGAATCGAGCGCCTGACATTTGAGTGGAGTCGTCGCGCCGCGCATCACCGACGCGAACGGGGGCGACACCGTGATGTTGTTCGCTTTGCCGTCCCCGAATCCGGTGACCGAACCGTGCACCGATGTGGAATTGTCGACGCCAGTGCAACCAATCGCGATGGCGATCGACAGCCCGAGGAGGACTACGCCAACCTCATGAAGCCTCTTTGTAGGAAGCATTCACGGTCTCCACAGATTTGATGTTCGGCGGCTCGGCTGGCGTGGCCCGATGGTCCGGGCTTTAGCCCCGCAGCTTTGCGTCGCTGGATTTCTCCAGGTTTGCCTTTATCGCATTTAGCTCTGTCGAGAGCGTGAAATGCGCGCGGAAACGGCTTGCGCCGTCACCCCTTCGACGACCCTAGTCGGGTGGAGTCACGCTCGAAGCGAAGCTTGATGGAGTGTTAGAAAACGTTATAAATACTTGTCACGTTTCGCTGCAGGCACGAGCTATGACTCGGCGGATCAGCGTGACGACGATCACGTCGGCGCGAGGGCGTCGCGCAACGCACGTCGACCGGTGCGCGCGACACCTCGGTACTTCACGCGTGATGAGCACCGCGGTCGCGGTACTCCAGCCAGACTCCGCGCATTCGCGACGCGGCCATCAGCGTTCGCACCCAGTCGCGGTGGCCGATGGCGCGTTGCCACAGATAGCTCGCGTGCAGGGACAAGAGCGTTCGGTAGACCCAACGGGGGGTGCCCAGGCCGGTAAGGCCCTCGAGCCGCGCTTCGGTGCGGCCCAGGCCCGTCCAGTAATCCCGAATGAACGGCACCGTGAGGCGATCGGCCACTACATAGTGTTCGACCTTTGCCGACGGGATCCACACGCCCTGGAATCCGTCGCGGGAAAGATCCCGGCAATACTTCGTCTCTTCGCCGCGGATCTGGTCGTTTCCGTGGGGGCCGAGCCTCACGTCGAAAGTCCGGGTCGAAAATGCCGCTCGGCGAAATGCCATGTTCGCTCCGAACGGCGGCTCGTCGGGGCCGATCTCGCGCTCGATTGAACCGAGGTCACGAAGTACCATCGCCGAGGCGAGTTCTTCCTTGTTTTCGGCGAACCATCCCGGCGGCTCGTGCTCGAACCATGGGGTGATCAATCCACCGAAGTAGCCGGCCCGAGGCCATCGGGCCGCGGCGTCTAGATACGCGGCGAGCCAGTTCTCGTCGACGAGAACGTCGTCGTCGGTCCAGAGCAGCAGCTCACCCGCCGCGTGGGACAGAACAGAATTCTTCGCGAATGACGTGCCCTGCCTCTCCTCCACCAACCGGCAAACGGGGAGACGGCCGGCGTAGCGCTCGATGACGGCGGGCGTTTCGTCCGTGCAGTTGTTGTCGACGACAAGCAGCTCCCATCGAATCCCGCGCGGTATTCGAAGGGCGCACATCCGGGCCAGAGTCGCGTCGAGGAGACGCGCCCGATTCCACGTGCAAACGGCGACCGTCACGTCCACTGGCGGCCCCGCGGGCTACGAGGTTGGATGCAATCGATTCGAATCAAGAGACCGAAGGCTCAGAGATGTTTGCGTCGGGGGACTTATGTCAATCAAAGTCGCTTGCGCAATGCACCGAACGGCGAATTTGCGGTCCGGCGTACGTCGCCAATTGCGGGCGAGATACTTATCATCCACCGTAGTGGACGAGCGGCGATGTGGCGTCGGGACTCGCCGCGATCCACCGGGAACACTTTTCCGTGAGCCACGGAGCAATCTTGGCCCGTTTGATCGCATTCTACTTGCCGCAATTCCACCCGATTCCCGAGAACGACGAGTGGTGGGGACGCGGCTTCACCGAATGGACGAACACAGCCAGAGCCAAGCCGCTTTTCCCCGGTCACTATCAGCCGCACGTCCCCGCCGATCTCGGCTATTACGATCTGCGACTACCCGAAACCCGCGCGGCGCAAGCGGCGATGGCGCGTGCGTACAGCGTCGAAGCGTTCTGCTACTATCACTACTGGTTTGCCGGGCGACGAATCCTCGATCGGCCGTTCAACGAAGTACTGGCCTCGGGCGAGCCTGATTTTCCGTTCTGTTTGTGCTGGGCGAATCAGACGTGGACGGGCATCTGGCACGGAGAGCCCGATCGCGTCCTGATCGAACAGACCTACCCCGGCCCCGACGACCATCGGCGCCACTTTGACGCGTTGCTCCCCGCGTTTCACGATCGACGATACGTTCGGGTCGACGACAAACCGATCTTCGTTTTCTTCAGGCCGGCGGACCTTCCAGAGACGAAGGCCACGACGGACCTGTGGCGCCGGATGGCGCAGGACGCCGGCCTCGGAGACCTCTTCCTCCTCGGAACGAACGTTCCCGATCGGTGGACGTTTTCCGACCTTGGACTCGACGGCGCGATCGTCGGCAAGCTTCCTCGGTTGCATCCGTGGGTGAGCCGGCGAACGCTGATCAAGTGGCTGCGCCGGAAGTATCAAGACGCGGCGGGTATGCCGACGATTTACCGATACGAGGAAGTAATCCCTCAGTGGTCCCGCGCCGACGCGTTCGCCGCGGGTGCCTATCCGTGCCTGATCCCGAGCTGGGACAACACGCCCCGCAGCGGTCGGAACGGTCTGGTTCTACACGGCGCGACGCCGCAGCTCTTCGAGGCGCACGCCAGGAGAGTCGAGGCCGGAGTTCGCGACCGCGCCGCGCACGAGAACCTCGTTTTCATCAAATCTTGGAACGAGTGGGCCGAGGGCAACCATCTGGAGCCCGACCAGAAATTCGGATTGGGATTCCTGGAGGCTATGCGGAGGGTCTTTCCTGTGGGGCGCGACCTAGGTGCGGTTGACGACGCTCGGGTCGGCTCCGACCCGCCGGCGATGGCCGAGCGCCTCCTCCCATAGCGGGCTCGCCTCGAGGGCTGCTATCACCGCGCTGCTGGATTGTTCGCGCAGCAGACCAGGGTATCGCAGGATGACCGTTTCCGCAGCCTCGCGATAGTAGCCGTCAAATGGGTTGAACGCATCCGAGCCGGAGAAGCGGCCGAAGAGGAGCAAGCCTGGCCGGCGCCACGCGTTCGCCATGTGCGCGGGTCCACTGTCGACGCCGATGAAGAACGAGCAACGGCGAATGAGCTCTGCGCTCTCGATGACCGACAGGTTCCCGCATAGCGTGCTGAAGCGAGGATGCTGGAGATCGATAACGGTCTCGAGTCCGATCTCGATCACACACGTCTCGTAGTTATCGACGACGTGCCGCACCAAATGTCGCCATTTCGACGGAGACCAGTCCTTGAAGCCATAGTTCGGCGTAGCATGCACGACGACAAAATGGTCGGGCAACGAGAGTCCATCGATCGCGACGACGGCTTCATTCGGTACGTACATCTTCGGCGCCGCCGAGCGCGCCTCGATCCCAGCTCCCAGGGACATCGAGCGTAGCAGGCTCCCTTTGCCGATGTACGTCTTGTCGTCGATTGTCACGTCCCCGGATTTTTTTTGATACCGGCGCTCCGGGACTTCTGTCCATTTCGAATTGACGTGCAGGTCCACGGCGACATCGAAGATTCGCGATTCGACGACCCGCTCGACGGCCAACAGCGAATCGACCAAGACGATCGCGTCGAGCCCCGGATGGCTTGCGAGCAGGGCCGAATATTGAGGCCTCACCAACCAAACGACGAATGCCGTTGGGTTGGCCGCTCGCACCTGCTCGATGATGGGCTCGCAGGCAATGATATCGCCGATGTGTTCGATGAGGAGGATCCCGCAGAATGGGCGGGCGGACTGTCTCGCTTTCATTCTCGCGAGCCTGGCAATCACCACCCTGGCCTTCCACGCGGCCTGCCATGTCAAAGCCCCACGGCGTAACAGAATGATGCGCCGCTTGGTGCGCCAACGCACGCCTTCGCGGAACCAGGTGACGAATCTCGAAATCGCGCCGACGATCGGGGGTTGATTCACGGGGCGGTGGCTGGAATTCGGTCCGGAGCTACCCGGCACAACACGGGCCGTGCTCGCTCAACTAGGCGCCGACGCCGGTGTTCGACCGCGATAGCTCGCTCTGCAGGGCCTCGAGAAACCCGTGGCCATATCGCTGGCAAGGCTCGAGGGTCATCCCCTCTGCCCACTCGTTCCATGCGTTGATCATCACCAGACGCGGCGCCTCCGACTCGTTTCGCATGGACTCGAGAACGGCGCGCAGGCCTCGGCCAAACGCGTCGGGTGTCGCGTTCATGAGGATGACAGCCTTCTTTCCGCGGCGTGGGGTATTGTCCCAACCGGGGAAGAAGCAGCGGACATGAGGGTGCTTGGGTCGATGGCGTTCCATGGCCCTACACGCTTCTTCGTAGTCGAAAAGACGAACTCGCGCGCTCACGCCAAGGCGGAGGTTGCGAATGAAATCCCCAGCGCCGAGCGGCTCCAGGACGTTCCCGAGGGAGCCGAACGCCGGCGCGGCGTATTCGGTGATGTCGACGCCGAACGGCCGCATGTCGCGAAACGACGTGTGCGTGTCGCGACCGACGATGAAAGGTTCAGGCAATCCCATGCGCACCGATTCCGCGCGAATCGTGTCGGTCGTTCGCTGGGGCTCGGGGAGGAACGGCGCGCGATAGAGAATGAACAATGGGCGACCGTTGACCCGAATGTAGCGAGGATCAGCGAACAGTTCGGCGAGCCACCGTGCGTGCGCGAGGTCGTCTTCGGGAGAATACGTCTGCTCGAGCAGGACTTCCGTGTTTTCACCGGTCATCCGGCGAGTCCAGGATTCGTTCGCCCACGCGACACAAAACGGGAAATCGGGGCGGCCCGTGGCGCGGACCTCGTCTAGCGGCCGATTCAGGAGCCTCTTGCCGTTGAACCAGTAGTGCCAATAGCAGAAGCCTTCGATGCCGTATTGTCGCGCGAGCTCGGCTTGTTGCTCCCGAACCTCCGGCACGCGCAGGTCGTAGAACCCCAGATCAGACGGGAGCTTCGGCTGCTCGTGGCCGCGAAACAGCGGGAGCGCCTTCGCCACGTTGGTCCACTCGGTGAACCCCTTGCCCCACCACGCGTCGTTCTCGGGGATCGGGTGGAATTGGGGTAGGTAGTACGCGATGACTTTGATTCTGGATTCGGGCATGAAGAGGTCGGGCGCTGACCCGTCGCCGGCGGTTTGGTGAACGCTGATCCCTTCCAATGGACGAGCGCGGCGCGCGATTGTCCCTCTCGCCGCGCGTGGGCCCTCGAGGTGAGTGAGGGAGAGTAATTCTTCTACGCACCCCGACGTAGGGCCCCTCGCTGATCGTCACGCCGAGACTGAAAAGGAAAGGGCCCCTCCGAAGAGGGGCCCTCGCCATGCAGCGCCTGGTTCAGAACATTAACCAGGGGGAAGGGGAAGCACGTTCGGGCAATTCTCCGTCGGATTCGCGGTTATCGGCGTTCCGAACAGCGTGATTAGCTGATGAAGCTGGCGACGTTGTTCGTTGCCGCGCCACCATAAATCGTTCGGATTCGAAATCACCTCGAACAGCGTCGGATTCTGCGAACCCGGGTGGTTCTTCGGGAAGGTGGCGCCGGCGAATGATCTGCGGATCGTTCGGGTACGGGCCGGAGGCGTTGTAGAGCTCGGCCTTGAGCGGTTGCTCCAATCATTGAGCCCGTTGTGTACTTCCAGAAGCCCGGCGAGCACCAGATTCCCGGACGGAACGGTAAAGCTCACCGTTCCGGCGAAGGCCAGACCCGCTGGATTCTCGCAGCCGTCCTGACTCGGATTGCTACGTTCCCGGCGTCGGGGTCGGCACCATCCCCGTAGCCTTGCCGGTGGGATGCGGGCCTACGTGGCCGGCGGAGGTGAGAACGTTGTCCTGCCCGGCGGGGAAGCCCGTCGAGCCATGCGTCTGGAGCGGTCTCGTCGTGCAGCCGTACTGCGGGTCCGAGCCACCGATCCCGGCCACCGAGGAGGGAAATCCCGTCGGCACGTCGTTAACGATGAACACGAGCGTGTTCGTCGACACCGGGTCGCGTTGAACAGCCCGGAGGCGGCCGTAACGGTCAACTTGCCGGTGATCTGCCAGTCACAGCGCAGGGGTCGGAGGGCGTCGTTGCAGTCGGTCATCGCCTGCTGACCGAGTTTCGTGCCCGTTGAGGTAAACGGCGACCACGTTGTCCGCCAGCACGTCCAGCGCAGGCCGGGAGACGTAACGCCCGTCGGGAGCGTGAACGACTGCGTGGAATAGTACAGGCCAGGCGTCGGACGATAGTCACTCGACGGTCCGGCGGCGGCGGTGAAACCGACCCAGTGGGCTGTGGTGACCGTCAAGCCATTCGGGTTGTCCCAACCCGGGTTGTACGCACCAAGACTTCCATCCGCCTGTAGATCCCGCGCATTGCCGCACGTGCCGGGGAGGACTGATTACTGGCCGGGAACAGTGGTGAAGACGCCGAGGGTCCCACCACAGAACTGCGTCGGGTTTGGCGAGGCGGCTCGCTCGCCAGGGTAATGCTCGAGGCGTTGAGATCGCCGAGCGGCTCACAGCCCCCGGCGTGTGCGTCGGCGAGGTAACCAGACTGTCCGAACAGGCTCCCAAGGCAACTGCGGCGGCGCCGAGAGCGAACCATCTCGTGCTTTTCGTCATGCGCACTACCTCCAAAAAGAAAGTGACGTGGAACCTATGCCCCCAGGCGGCGTCCCTTCGTCGGCCGAAATCACTGAGGCCAACCGACAACGAACCGTGGAGGAACCAACCGACTGCGGGTTAAAATCTTCGTTCGCCACTGTGGAGGCATTCGGGCTTTCTGACAGCTCGCCCACTGTGCGAGTGCCTGCTGGGTGTGTGGCGCCATCGCTCCAAGCGCGGGCAGGCAGGTGCATTTCCCGAACCAACGGGTGCGTGGATATTGTCTCCGACGCCTCCGGGGCAGCCGGAGTCCGATCGTTCAGCGCCGGCGCGCTGCGATCATTACGGTTCTGCAAGTCTGACAAGGACTTGGGCGGAACGCGATCTCGCCCCGGAGGGCCATCGCGCGATTCCATTAGGCCCCTTTTTTCATCTGGACAGACCGTTGGCGGTTACCGAACGGTGACCCCTCGTAGAGTCCATGCCGCGCATTTGCTGCACGTACGCCACACGTCGCGGCACGTCGGAAACCGGTCAACTCGTCGGTCGCCCTCGGGTTCGGCCGTTGCTCGAATGGTCAAAATGGGATCGAGACCGGGCGCTCAGCCCCGATCTACGGTCATTCTCGGAGCCGCCCCGGTCCGTCCGCGCCGTGCGATAGCTGAGAGATGCGATCCGGAATTGGCCGTGCGCCTCGAGAGAAAGCCGCCCCTCCGCTTGTCGCACCGCTCCAAGCACAAGGACCAGTCACGCCGCCAAGGCGATCTCGACCGAGGTCACGCGCGGAGCGGCTGTCCGCCGAATGCGTCTACCGATCCGGGGATGAGCTGTTCAGAGAACTGGTATGGCCCTAATTGTTCGAGCGTTTCCTGATCGCCGCCGGTAGCGCATCGGGTAAACCCTTCGGCGCGCCAGGTGGCAGGAGCAGCTGGCTCGTCCCAAGCCGATGGACGCGCAGTAGCGGACGTTGCGTTCGTCTGGGCTGTCGATGTCTCGCGTCTAAGTTGTCGATGTCTCGCAACACTCTCCCCAATGTTTCGGGCTGTTTCGACGGGCCTATCCGGATTTGGGATCCCGAATGGACATGGGCTAGAGAGTTGACAGCAAACGAATTGGGGTTGCGGATCGAAACCGCTGGTGCGCGCTCTGGGACGCTAGGAGGAACTCTTGCGTAGTGCCCGTTGGTTCGCGGGCAGATGTTCCGTCGACGCCCACCCCGCCGAACGAACCCTTGCCCCCGGAGCATCTATGCGCCGTCCCAGTTTCCGTCCCGCAACAGTAGTCGTGGCCGTGGCCGCCGGCGCGCTCGCGCTCGCGGCGTGTTCGGACACGATGGTCACCGCGCCGATCGGCGCACCGTCGGCCCGCCCGAGTTTCGACGTCAGTGGTACGAACCCGTTGACCATCACGAGCGGCGCCTCGACGCAGTACTGCTCCGCCCAGCAATTGAACGGCGACACCGCCTCGGCACCGGCGACGTTCGGTCCATTCATCAATTGTGGCGCGGGAACGTTGGATCTTGGCGGCAACGCCGTGAATCCTCCGGGGAACGCGACCCCCGGGTCCGCACTCACGTCGTACAATCCGGGTTGGAGCGCGCCGTTCGCCGGCAGCGACTGGATCGGTATCACGGTGACCAACGGAACGCCTCCCGTGGCCGGCCCGTCGAGCGACTATCGTCCGAATCCGGGCCGGTACGTCTTCCAAGAGGTTTTCACCGTTCCGGCGAACGTGACCAATCCGGTTCTTGATTTGCACGTCAAGGGTGACAACGTCGTGGGCGTGTATCTCAACGGCAAGCTGATTGCCGCGCAGCCGAATTCGGATTGCAATGCGGCCCCGTGCAACTGGAACATCGACACCCATGTCGTTGACAACGCCCCGGGCGATTTCCATATCGGCGGCGCCGCCAATAACGATACGCTCACCTTCCGGGTGGTCGATCTGCCGACGGGATATCCGGTCACCGCGGTGGGTCCCATTGGCGGACCCGCTCCCCAGTTCGGCTGCCCGACCAGGCCATTCCAAGCGGATGGCCAGGTGGGCTTCGGCGGCCCTGCGGTTCCGACGGCATCGGGCCATGTCGTGGTCCCCGGCGGCGCCGGTACCCCGATGACGAACATTGGGGCGGCGAATCAGGCCGGTTGCGAGAACCCGATGGGCCTGGACTACGCGGCGACGATGACCTGGACCCCTGCGCCGCCGCCGCAGATCTGCGACTTCATCACGTTCGGGCGCCTCGTTCTGGGCAGCGGCAATGACAAGATCGTCATCAGTGGCAACGCCGGTGGCAACGCGCCGGGCGGCGGAATTCTCGGCACGATCGAGATCTCGGTCGGAGGTACGCAGTATCACGTTCCGACGATCGAGTCCTACGGCCTCACGACCTCCGGCGTGCTCTTCCCCGATGAGTTCGCACGCGTGATCACTGGCCACAGCGGAACGCACTTGGTCGAGTTGCGTCTGCGCGACAATCCGAATCCTGGACAGGGCGAGCCGGGAACCCAGGAGGGCGACGCGGTGTGGCTCAAGATCGACAACACCGTGATCGTTCCGCTCCAGACGCTCGACAAGGGCAACATCCAGCTGCATCTGCACTGCCGCGGCCCGGGGGAATGAGTTCCCGACGCCTCGAGGGACATGAGCACCGGCCTACTGACGGCTGAATGATGCAAGACAGGAAGACGCGGCCCCGGTCGATGCAGACCGGGGCCGCGTCTTCTTTCGCAAGGCTGCAGTCCGGACGTCAATCGCGCGTGATTGGAGCGACTCAGCTCGGCGCGCGCTCTCGATCAGCTGGGACTCGTGAAGGTCCGTACTGCAACGCCGTCCAGCGGCGATAGCGCCCATCCATGACCGCGCTCCACCACTCCTCGTTGGCGAGATACCAGCCGACCGTGCGCGCCAGCCCCGTTCGAAGTGTCTCGCGGGGCTCGAAGCCGAGCGTCGTCGCGATCCGCGTGGGATCGATGGCATAGCGCCGATCGTGGCCCGGCCGGTCCCGCACGTGCGCGATGAGCTCGGTGCAGCGCGAGCCCTTCGAGGCCGGACACTCGGGAAAGCGTTCGCGGAGCGACGGCTCGGCCCGCACGCGGTCGTCGATCAACTCGCACAACTGCCCCACGATGTGAACGTTCTCATGTTCGGCGCGCCCGCCGACGTTGAACGTCGTACCCGGCATGTCGGCCGACAGGATCCGGTCGATCGCGACGCAATGGTCCTCGACGAACAGCCAATCGCGAACCTGTCTGCCGTCGCCATACACCGGCAGTTGAACGGCGCGAAGCGCGTTCACGATCATCAGCGGGATCAGCTTTTCAGGAAACTGATACGGCCCGTAGTTGTTCGAGCAGTTGCTGATGGTGACCGGCAATCCGTACGTGTGGTGATACGCGCGGACGAGATGGTCCGACGCGGCCTTACTCGCGGCATACGGCGAGTTCGGCGAATAGGGCGTGAGCTCGGAGAAGGGCGGATCGGTCGGAGCGAGCGACCCGTAGACCTCGTCCGTCGAAACGTGATGGAACCGCGCCCCGTCTCGCCAACCGTTCCCGCGTCGCCATGCCGTCCGCGCCGCGTCGAGCAACACCTGGGTGCCGACCACGTTCGTGCGAACGAACGTCCCCGGCTCGACGATGGAGCGATCCACGTGCGACTCGGCGGCAAAGTGCACGACGGTGTCGATGTCGCGATCGACCAGCAGCCGAGCCGCGAGGTCGGCGTCGGCGACGTCGCCGTGAACGAACTCGAATCGCCCGTCGTTTTGGACGCTCGAAAGCGTCGCCATGTTGCCGGCGTACGTGAGCGCGTCGAGCACGACCACGCGATCGGCGGGGTGCTCGCGCAACCAGTAGTGCACGAAATTGCCGCCGATGAAACCGGCGCCGCCGGTGACGAGCAGGCTACGCATTGATCAACTCGCGCGTGGACGCCGCGACGCCAACGCGCCAATGCGGCGGCGTGTACCCGATGGCGCGCCACGAATCGTGTTTGTCGAGCACCGAATACGCGGGACGCTTGGCCACCCAGGGACGCTCGCTGCTCCGGATTGGTTCGACGACGGCTCCAACGGGAAGACGACCCTCCGACGCGAGCGTCTCCATCACCGCCATGGCGACGTCGTACCACGACGCGACGCCGGCGTCGGTGAAGTGAAGCACGCCTGTGGCGGAGTTTCCGGCGAGACACCACAGCGCCCGCGCCAGGTGGCGAGCGCGCGTCGGTGTACCGACCTGGTCGTCTACGACGCGCATCGGCTTTCCGGAACCCAGCAATGCAGTGGCGGTTTTCACGAAGTTCGTCCCGACGCCCGAGTGCAGCCACGCGGTTCGCACGACGGCCGCATTCCCCTCCGCGACGATCACTCGCCGCTCGCCCTCCAACTTGGTCGAGCCGTAGACGTTGATCGGGCCGACGGCCGCGTCGATTGCGTACGGCGCGTGAGCGCGCCCATCGAATACGTAATCGGTGGAGATGTGCACCAAGCGCGCGCCTGCCTCTTTGCACGACTCGGCGATGATGCCGGGTGCGACGCCATTCGTCGCCATCGCTTCGTCCGCGGCCGACTCGGCGCCGTCCACGTTCGTGTGTGCCGCGCAGTTGATGACGACGGTCGGACTCGCCTGTCGAACGACGCGCGCCACGGCCTCGCGATCGCGAATGTCGGCGTCGCCTACGTCGAGTGCCGTGACCTGAACGTCGTCGGGCACGGTTCGAAGGAGCTCCGTGCCGACCTGACCGGACGCGCCGAAGATCAGCACTCGGCGCGTCATTCGAACCAGACTCGCGACGAGATCCCGGCCGCCGTCGCGTCGGCCGCGGACAGCGTGGGCTCGACCCCGGCGGCCAGAGGCCAGCGAATTCCGATCTCAGGATCGTTCCAGCGAATCGCGCTATTGGAGGCCGCGTGATACGGCGTGGTGCATTTGTACGTGACGTCGGCCGATTCGCTGAGCACGAGAAAACCGTGGGCGAAGCCAGGTGGGATCCACACTTGGCGGCCGTCGCCTGCCTGGAGGGTCACACCCACCCAGCGGCCGAAGTCAGGCGAGGAGCGCCGCAGGTCCACGGCGACGTCGAAGATCGTCCCGGTCACCGGGTGCACGAGCTTTCCTTGCGGCTGCTCGAGCTGAAAGTGAAGGCCGCGAAGAACCTGTCGGGCCGAGCGGCTGTGGTTGTCCTGGACGAACGCGGTGGGAAGGCCGATCGCCGCGAACCGATCCGCGTGAAATATCTCGTTGAAGAATCCGCGCGCGTCCGTGTGCACGGGTGATCGAACGATGAGCACGTCGCGCAGGTCGGTCTTCTCGGCGATCATTGGCTCGGCGCCTCGTCGGCGATCGCGCGGAGATATGCGCCGTAGTCGCTCTTGCCCAACCCATCGGCGAGTGTGAGCAGGCGCGCGCGATCGATGTACCCCATGCGAAACGCCACTTCCTCCGGCGCGGCGATCTTGAGTCCCTGCCGCTGCTCGACCGTCTGCACGAAGTGCGTCGCCTGAACGAGCGAGTCGTGAGTTCCCGTATCGAGCCACGCGCTTCCTCGCCCGAGAATCTCGACGTGCAGATCGCCGTGCTCCAGGTAGGCGCGGTTAATGTCCGTTATCTCGAGCTCGCCTCTCGGCGACGGCTTCAGATTCGCGGCGATGTCGACGACGCGTTGGTCGTAGAAGTACAATCCCGTCACAGCGAAGTTCGACCGCGGCGCCGCCGGCTTTTCCTCGATCGAGACGGCACGCCCTGACGTGTCGAACTCCACGACGCCGTATGCCTGCGGATTCGAAACACGATATGCGAAGACGGTCGCGCCCCGCTCGCGCTTCGCCGCGACCTGCACCGCCTTCGCGAGGTCGTGTCCGTAGAAGAGGTTGTCGCCGAGCACGAGGGCGGACGGACGTCCGTCGACGAAGTCGCGGCCGATGATGAACGCCTCGGCCAGGCCGTTCGGCTTCGGCTGGACGGCGTACGAGATCTCGAGTCCCCACTCGCGTCCCGATCCGAGGAGATCCTCGAATGCCTGGCGGTCGCGCGGCGTTGTGATGATCAGCAGCTTCCGGATGCCCGCGAGCATGAGCGTCGTCAGCGGGTAGTAGATCATCGGCTTGTCGTACACGGGGAGCAGCTGCTTGCTCACCGAGCGCGTGATGGGATACAGCCGCGTTCCGGACCCGCCGGCGAGAATTATTCCGCGAGTGTCCATGGCAACGGTGGGGGGGAACGAGAGATCGGACGAACTACGCCGTGTGCCGCTTGGAGTCGGGTGAGACGTCGGCGCGCGCGCCGAGCTTGATGGCGCGCCAGCGCGAATTCATCTGCACATCGCCGTAGAAAGGCGACTGTTCCATGACTTCGACCTGCAGATGCGGGCCTGTGGTGATGTCCTGCCGCGTCAGCGAATCCCAGATGTACGGAATGATATGGTAGGTTCCGGGAGGAACGTTCATCTGGAATACGATCTCGTACTCGAACTCGCCCGCGACGGGGAGCGGAATGTTCCGCTGAAGGCCGGAGATCGAGTGGACACTCCGCCCTGTGCGCGAATCGACCACGCCGATCGCGGGCACCCAGCCCTTGGGAGCATCGTCGATCGAGGCGGAGCCGGCCACCGTGATCGTCATTTCCTCGCCCGAACGAACGACTTGTCCGTCGGAAGCGAGGATTCGCTGGAATTCGACGCCCTGCCCATCCTTGCCCCCGCCGCGGCCCGACATGCCGTGCAGGTACGCATTGATGCAATGAAGCGCCGACCCGGTCGTGCGAACGGCGCCTCGCTCGAGCAAGATCGCCTTCGTGCACAGCTCCGAAATCCGATCCAACTGATGCGACACGAGGACGACCGGCGCACCGGCGCCGGCCATCTCCTTGATCCGGCCGAAGGCTTTCTGTTGAAAGCGCGCGTCGCCCACCGACAGCACTTCGTCGATGATGAGGATGTCGGGCTGGAGGTGCGCCGCGATCGAAAAGCCGAGCCGCGCGTTCATGCCGCTCGAGTAGCGCTTGACCGGCGTGTCGATGAATTCAGGGATTCCCGAAAAGTCGACGATCTCGTCGAACTTGCGGAGGACCTCGGCCTTGCGCATGCCCATGATCGCGCCCTGCAGAAAGACGTTCTGCCGGCCCGTGAGATCGGGATGGAATCCCGCGGAGACTTCGATGAGCGCGCCGATCGTGCCGTTCACCTTCACCTGTCCGGCCGTCGGCTGCATGATCCGGTTCAGGATCTTGAGCGTCGTCGATTTTCCCGCGCCGTTTCCGCCGATGATACCGAGGACTTCGCCGGGCTGGACCTCGAATGAAAGATCCCGGACCGCCCAGAAGTACCGATCGTCGGTCGGCTTCGGCTCACGGCCCGTCAAACGACGGAAAGTCGCGGGGACGAGGTCGCGCAGGGAGTCATGCAGTTGGCCGCGGCGAAATCGCTTCCACACCCCGTCGAAGACGAGAGACGGCTTCGTCGTCACGCCACCTCCGCAAAGCGGCTCGACGCCGACCTGAACACGTGGCTGCCCGTGACGACCAACAGGAGGCTCCAGCCTGCCGCGTACGCGAGCATCCAGGGCGCCCACACAACTACGTCTCCCTTTCGTGAAGCCATCACGACGGTCGACAGCAGGCTGTGTCCGTGCACGAGAGCAACGTCCATTGCCTGGATGAAGGGAGAAAGAGGAAGCGCCATCATGATCGCCGCGCCCTTGGGACCGAGCATCTGCGGCTCGAAGAACACGGGCGTCGCGAAGACGCCGAAGTTGAGCAGCACCTGCGTGATGTACTTGACGTCGCGATAGAACAGGTTCGCGCAGCTCAGGAACAACGCGCAACCCACTGTGAACAACATGAGCAGGAGCAGCACGCCGATCACCCAAAGGCCGGCCAACGACAGGCCTCCCTTGTCGATGAAGGGCATCGCGCCGGCAACGACGACGAGCCCGACGACGAGATCCGGGCTCTGCGCGATCACCGTCGCCAGCGGCAAGACCTCTCGCGGGAAATACACCTTGCTGATGAGGTTCGAATTGCCGATGATGCTCGACGTTGCCGTCGAAAGCGCGCCGGAAAAGAAGGCCCACGGCAACGCTTTTGCCGCGAGCGACGCGATGCTCTTCCCGTCGAGCGGTGAATTCGCGAAGGTGGAGAGCACGATCCGGAAAACCATTCCGGCGCCGACGATGAGCAGCGGCATGAGCAGCGCCCACGCGAACCCCATCACCGCTTGCACGTAGCGCAGCGTGAGGTCGCGGCGGACGAACTGCATCACGAGATCCCGGGCGTCCCAAACCTCCCGGATGATCTGGACAATGGACGCCTGCGGGGGGTGGACGGCCCGAGTGGGGCGCTCCGCTCCGCCAGCGTCCAGGGGGGTCACCGTCATGCGGCTCTCAATGTCGACATGCTCAGGGTCAATTTAGCCGCAGCGGCCTGCATTAGGGGCGCGGTCGTTCTGCCTCAGCCTCATGTACAGCCCCACCGGTACGCGATTGGCCGGCTTGCACTTGCAAGTCCCGGTGGCACTGCCCGGCCACCGTACTGCCAAGACGCCCTCGGCGTGACGCGGGTCACGCCGAACGCCTTGCGTAGGATGCGATTCGAGCAGCCAACTCGCCCAAATCCCGTCCGGATTCGCGCGAGTGCACCGGAAGCGTCACGAGCTCGTGCACCAATCGCGCCGCACCGCTCATCCGCGAGTTTCCCACGATGAACGGAGCGAGGGCAGGCAGCTCGCCGAGCTGACTGGGATAACTGGCCGCGACGCCAAGGCGTCGCACGGCTTTCGGATCGCCGAACCCGCCCAGGCCTTCGGCTGCGAGAACGGCGAACCGCAGGTGGCCCGCGGTCGAGCCGGCGGCGCGTGATTCGATCTCGCGCAGCGCCGCTTGGTGAGCAATCCCCGCGCGGAGCGTGCGAACGTTCTCTCGACGCCGTTCGGCTTCCTTGGATGACGCTTCGCGCGCGGCGAGGAGCGCAGCGGCCGACGCACGAGAGATCGACGACGGCTCGCGCGGAGGATGGTAAACCGTTTCGCCGAGCTCGAGGCCGGGCACGGCTTGCGGAATGCCGTAGAGCGATGGCCTGCCCAGTCCCCATTGCGCCGCGAGGACCGCCGCATTCCTGAAATTCACGGCGCTTCCGGTGGCGGGCAGCGCGCTTGGCGACCTTCGCCCGCGACGAAAGAGAACGGCGCCGCCGGAGCCCCCGGTCCACCCTTTTCCGCGTCCGAAACTCACCGTGCTGATGTCGCCGAGGGAGCCGATGGGTCGGCGCCGATGCGTCGCTCCGTGCCCCTGCGCCGCATCCTCGATCAGCGTCGCGCGATGAGAGGACGCGAGGTCTTCGATCGCGTCCCAGTCCACGGGAATCCCGTACAGCGGCGCGACGACGACGACGCGCGCGCCGGCGGCGAGAGCCCGCTCCAACGATTCGAGGTCGGGCGACAGGGACAGCGGGTCCAGGTCGTATAGGATCACCGGACCACTGGCCCCTATCGCGGCGGAAGCAACGTCGAAGCAACTGAAGGCCGGAAGGGCGACAGCAACCTGGCGCCCGATTTCGTCGCGCGCGGATTGGATCGCGAGTTGAAGGCCCTGCGTACCGCTACCGCAGAGCAGCACCTCATCCGCGGCATACTCGCGGCACAGCAACAGCTCGAGCTGGCTGAGACTATCGCGATTCCCGCCGAGCGCGGCCACCGTCGCAGCCGCGAGGGCCCGAAGCGGGACCGGCGAATAGACCGCCAGCTGATGCCTCAGATGCATCGCCCGCGGGTGGCGTCGACCCACACCTTCACACCTCGGTGGGCTTCTGGGCGCTTCGATGCTCCATCAAGACTCCTCGCACCCGCGATGCCTCCATCAGGCTGCTCACCCAGCCCGGATGCCGGGTGGCGCGCCGCCAGAGGTACTGGGCATGCGACATCACGAGCGCGCGGTAAACCCAGCGGGGGGGCGGGCCCGGCGTTGCCGCTTTCTCTATGCGGACTTGTGTCCGCCCGAGACCGGCCCAGTACTCTCGCACGAAATTCAGCGTCAGCCGGTGCGCGAAGACGTAGTGACGGACCTTCGCGGAGGGAACCCACACGCCTTGGAATCCGTGTGCGGCGAGCACTCTGGTGTACGTCGTCTCCTCTCCGCGAATCTGGTCGTCGCCGTGCGAGCCAAGCCACGTGTCGTACTCTTGAGACGAAAACGCCGTCCGACGGAATGCCATGTTCGCGCCGAAAGGCGGCTCGTCCGCTCCGAGCTCCCGCTCGATCGGGCCGAGGTCTCGGAGGGCTATCGCCGGAGCGAGCGCCCGCTCGTTCGCCCGAAACCAAGACGGAGGATCATGCTCGAACCACGGCTGGATCAGTCCGCCGAAGTACCCGGCGTTCGGCCAGCGGTCGGCCGCTCGCACGTAGGCAGCAAGCCAATCCTCGTCGACGAGCACGTCGTCGTCGGTACACAGAAGCAGGTCTGCCGCCGCGTTTCGCAGCACGCAGTTCCGCGCGAACGAGATGCCTTGCCTTTTTTCAACGATGTGTCGGACGGGCAAGCGACCAACGTATCGCTCGACGACCGCCGGTGTATCGTCGGTGCAGTTGTTATCGACGACCAACAGCTCCCACGCGATCCCGCTCGGGACTCGGAGCTTGCACATCTGCGCCAGCGTCGCGTCGAGCAGCTTGGCGCGATTCCACGTGCAGATGGCAACGGTGACGTCCATTCGTGACTCCAAACTACGGAAGGTGGCGCGAAAGGAGTGGGCCGATTCGATTCGCCACCGTCATCGGCAGCCGTCGCCAGACGGCCGTGGCGACTCGAAACGCGGGGCGATCGGGTGACGGCGTGCTCGCCACGCCTTCGGGCGACCACGACGGCCACGCAAGGGGACGGTCGCGCCCACCCCATTGCAACTTGAACCGATGGGTCGGGCTACCCGGCGTGGACCGGCCGAAGTTGAACGTGCGCGACCCGCGGCCGATCGCCTGCTCCATGAGGTTCGCGTAGAGCAGCATGTTGGGCGAGAGATGATTCAATTCACGAAGCGACGACGCCCACGTCACTTCGACTTCGTCCTGCCAAGTCAAACAACAGGCCGCCGCGGCGGCGATTCCGTTCGCCGTATAGACCGTGGTGAAAGAAACCGAGCCGCCAAATACAGCCTGAAGTCTCGTAAAAAACGCGCGCGGCAACACGGGGGTACCGAGGTCGCGCATGTTGCGGGAAAACACCGAGTAGAACGCGTCGAGCTGGTCCGACCCGTCACGAGCGGTCATTCCCTCCTTGGCCGGACGCCGAATCTGGCTGCGCAACTTCGCCTTGAATGTCGTTGCCCAGAGCGCCTCGACCGTCTCCGGAAGAGCCAGATGGACGGCGACCTTCCGCTGGGACGGCGTCACCGGTCCCGGAAGCGGGTCGCGTGACCGCAGCTCGAGCAACTTCACGCGGGTACGGCGCGCGTCAGCGACGGCGTGCTCGACGAGCGCCCCCTTCGCGTCGATGTCTCCCAGCGGCCCGCCGTCGTTCATGAACGGAATCGACACCAGATAGTGCCCCAGCACGCTGCGCACACGGACCAGCGGCAGCACGCCCCGCCATGTTCCGCCATGGTCCAAAGCCACGAGCAGCGCGGTCTCGTGACCGAGGATGCTCTTCAGTACATCGCGCCAACCGGAACGATGACACATCGTGCTGTCCGGCTGAGTCGCGACGAACGCGTCCCAGGCAGCCGAATCGTCTGTCTCGATGACCCGGAGCGGGTTCGGGGTGGCGAGCATCTCGCGCGGATCTGACGAGACCGCGCTCATTGCGGCGAACTCACGCCGCGAAGCCCCGCTTCCTCAGGCCACCGCCCGTCACGCATCGCGCTGGTCCCGGCCCCAATAGTCTCGGCGATGGATCCGAAGCGGAACGTCGAGAGGAGTCGCCGGAGCCGGCGAGTCGTTCGTCCAAGGCCGCCGTAATGCCGCACGCGCGTCGTCAACGGGACGGTAAAGCGCGGCTGTTCGGGGTCGACCTCCCACGGGTGGATGTAGAACGTTCCCGGCACTCCACGTCGCTCGGCCCCGCGAAGGGCAGACCTGACGAGCGAGTACGGCAGGATTCGGAAGTACGCGCCGCCACCGGCCGGCAGCACGCGGCCGCCCCACTCCACCGTGGCCGGCGGGATCTCCCTAAGGTTGCCGCTCGGGCGGCGCAGCACATGCGGATCGCGCTGTCCCCCCTCGAACCCGTAGCCCCGCCGCTTCACCGGAAAGAGGCTCGAGTCGTAGCGATACCCTTCCTCGGCGAGGACGTCGAGCGCCCACTCGCGGTCTCGCGTGATCGAGAAGCTCGGCGCGCGGTAGCCGACGACCGGCTGTCGCGTGATGTCCTCGAGCACCCGTTTCGATGTGCGGACCGATTCCCTGAACTGTTCGGGGGTCAGCTCGGTGACGCGACGGTGGTCGGTGCCGTGCGACGCGATCTCGTGACCGTGCTTCGCGATCTCGCGGATAAGCGCCCGCTGGCGCTCGGCCACCCACGACAGCACGAAGAACGTCGCGCGCGCGTCGTGCTCGGCGAGGAGGTCCAGGATGCAGCGAACGCCCAGCTCCACGCGGCTGGGGAGTTCGTCCCAGCGGTCGCGCGCGACGAATGGCTCGAGCGCCGAGACCTGGAAGTACTCCTCGACGTCGACCGTGAAATGGTGCCGGATCGGCTGACTGGCCTGAGCGGTCAATGGCGGATGGGTGGTTTGCGAGCGGCCGGGGTTCGGCCACCCAGGAATGACAGTTCGGTTTCGGCTACCGTCACGCGCCGCCTCAATCGGCGGCGCTCAGCACCGGGCGTGCCATCAGCGAGCGCGACAGACCAAGGGTTGCCAGAACGAGGAGTCCTGCAAGCATGAACGGTACCCCCGTGCCGAATCGATCGACGATCAAGCCGGCGCCAAGGGGAAAAACGACGCGGGCAATTCCTCCGTAAGTCTGCTGCACCCCCATCTGAAGACCGCGCTCGCGCGCGGGGATGGCGACCGACAGAAGCGCCGTGACGCACGGGAAGAGGAACGCGGTGCCCAGCGGCATCAAGGTGAACGACCCGAACAACGTGCCCCACGACTCGCTCACGGCCATCAGGCACAGCCCGGCGGCGAGGAACATGATCCCCATGCGCGCCACGCGCGGCTCGCCCAAGCGCCGCACCACGGGCCCGAGCAACATCGCCCGAATGATCACGCCCATGAGCCCGAAGTACATGAAGAAGTAGCCGACGTTCTTCTCGGTGACGTGAAAGCGGTTCGCCAGCACGAGCGGCATGAATTGACTCGTACCATAGAAGCCGCCCATCGCCACGGCGTAGATGAGGATCAGTCGGGCGGCCGGTTCGGTTGGGTGGTCGATCACGTGGATCAGGGCGCCGCGCGTGGCATGAGCGCGCGGACGCACGGTTCGTTCGACGGTGATCCGCTCGCTCGACTCGCGCAAATAGCGCGAGGCGAACGCGCTGATGGCGAGACAGAGCAGCGCCGCTCCGAGGCCCGGGGCGCGGCGTCCCCACAAGAGCGTGAGAAACGATCCGAATGCCGGACCGATGACGACACCAAGGCTCGTCGCGGCGCTGAGCCAACCGAGGCTCTTGGCACGGTCGCTCTCGCCCATCGAGTCGGCCACGTACGCCTGGAGCACTCCGACAGTGCCGCCGCCGACGCCCTGAACGAAGCGTGAAATCAGAAGGAGAGGCAGCGTATCCGTGAACGCAAACACGACGTACGCCGCGCTCGAGACGAGCAATCCAACGAGAATGGCGGGGCGGCGGCCGTAACGGTCGGAGAAGCGACCCCAACCTGGCGCGCTGACGAGCTGGGCCACGGCAAAGGACGCGAGGATCACGCCGAGCATCGCCCCGTTCGCGCCCATTCGTGAGGCGTAGAACGGTATCAAGGGGAGGATCATCGTCGACCCGACCATGTCGACGAAGGCCGTGAACATCAGGACGACCAGCTTCCCCATTTTTCCTTGGTCCGAGCCGGTTAGTGGCGATGGCCGCAAGCTACGCCAGCGTCTGTGACGGCGCGACTTAAGGCTCTCGGTCGAGCGTCCATCTGGGCCAAGATGTTACAGGTTCCCCGTTTGACAATCGCGGGCCGAGCGAGCCAGTCTCATTCCCTCAGTCGTGCGCCCTTGTTCGAGCAACTCAGACACGGAGGTCGTAATGAAATTCGGACATCTCGCTGGTGCATCTCTTCTGCTTTTCGCCGCGGCGGCGTGTTCGGACCGCGTGATCGCGCCTACCCAGCCGGCGCTGTCTGCATCTCAATCCGTGGCAAGCCTCGACAAAGGCGGTGCCAGCGACCGCACGGTGAACATGATGGACGCGTGCGATCCCGTCAGTTTCGCCGCGCAGAATCCTCCGATCCTCTGCACGCGAAACGGCGGCGTCGCGTTCAATGAACTGATCGCCCAGCTCCTGAAGCACGGCTCCGCCGGGGCATGGCACAATGCGCCGTCGCAGATGGACGTGAAGGTCGGACTCACGCTCACGGCGGTGAACAACGGCGGCGAGATCCACACGTTCACGAAGGTCGCGAAGTTTGGCGGCGGCGTCGTCCCCCAGATCAACGCCCTGTTGGGTCTGACCGAAGTGCCGGAGTGCGCCGCCGAGACCAATTTTGTGCTGCCTGGTGGTGTGGACTCGGACGATGTCGTCGAGTCGGGAACTACGCTGTACCAGTGCTGCATTCACCCTTGGATGCAGACCGTCGTTCACGGGAAAGGCTGATCGAAACCGATGCCCGAGGCGCCCGTCACCGTTCGTCGGCGGGCGCGTCGGGTCCCAGCTCTCCGGTTTCCATCGAGCGCTCGGCCACCGCTTTGAGCCGAGCGTCTTGATTACGGCGCAGCCCACGGATCGATCGGCGCGCTCGGCGATACGCCATCGGAATGAAGATCCTCGCACAGTCTATATGAGCGTCAGCGGCAGAGCCGCTGCCGCCCCCCGCGCGTTCAATTTCCCAAGTCGTCCTCGACAGCACGGCCGTCGCGAGAAAGATGTCGATCGCCGCATTCGCCATGCGTTCTTGCAGGAACTGCATGTCGAGAATCCCCTTTCCGTGCTTCATGACGGCCGCCTCGACGCTGAGCGCGAGGTTGTGCACCAGCGTCGAGACGAGCTCCGCCTCGTGCTCGAGTGACTCGTGCACGCGCGAGAAGTGGGGCCTCGTGATCGTTCGCTTCGCACGGCCTTTGATGTATTCGCCGATCGCGCCGAGCGAGTGGATCGGATCCTTGAACGCCTTGCCGAGTGATTTCAAGCGCTCGGCGGGCTCCTGCATCCCCATCAACGCGATGAGCGCGCGCAAAATCTCGTTCGTGCCCTCGAAGATGAGATTGATCCGGGCGTCACGCACCGCCTGCTCGTACGGATACTCCTTCGAGTAGCCGATGCCGCCGGCGATCTGCAACGCGTCGTTCGCCGTACGAAAGGCAAGCTCCGACCCGAACACCTTGCAGGCCGCCGTCTCGAGCGAGAAGTCGATGCCGCCCCGATCGACCATGCCCGACGCGACCATCGCCGCCGAGTCGAGCGCGTAGCAGTCCACGGCGGCCATCGCGATCTTGCGCTGCACCATCTCGAACGATCCGATCGGCTTTCCGAACTGCTCGCGTTCCTTGGCGTACGCCAGCGCGAGACGCATGACGTGCCGCGTTCCACGCGCCGACGCCGACGCCAAGCCCAAACGACCGGAATTCAGGACCTCGAGCGCGATGTGAAAGCCGTGTCCGACGTCGCCGAGCCGATCGGCGACCGGCACGGTGACCTTGTCGAAGAAGATGGCGCGCGTGTCGGAGGCCTTGATGCCCATCTTCTCTTCGCGCTTTCCCAGCGAGACGCCCGGCGCGTGCGCGTCCACGATGAACGCGGTGACGCGCTCCTTTCGCTTCCCGTCGACGTTCATCGCGACCTTGGCGAACACTGTGAGGAGATCCGCGTAACCGGCGTTCGAGATCCAGATCTTCGTGCCGCTGAGGAGGTAGTGCGAGCCGTCGTCGCTGAGGACGGCGGTCGTTTTCATCGCCTGCGCGTCGCTGCCGGAGCCCGGCTCGGTGAGACAGAACGCGGCGACCAATTCTCCGCTCGCGCAGCGCGGCAGGTAGCGCTGCTTCTGCTCCTCGGTGCCGAACAGGACGATGCCCTTGCACCCGATCGACTGGTGCGCGCCGAAGTACACGCACAGAGCCGGGTCCGTGCCCCCGATCTCGGCGAACACGCGGTTGTAGACGCGCGCCGAGGCGCCGAATCCACCGTACGCCTCGGGGATGCTCAGGCCCATGAGCCCGAGCTCGTGCAAGCCCTGGCGAACGCCGTCCGGAAACTGCCCCTCGTGATCGAAGCGCGACGAATCGATGCGCTCCGCGGCGTAGGCGCGAAACGAGTCGAGGATCACGCTCAGCGACTCGTGCTCCTCGGCGGTCAGCTCGGGAAACGGGAAGACCAGGTCCTCACGGATCTCGCCTAGAAAGGCGCCCTTGGTAAAGGACGGGTTGAGGTCGGGAGAGGCGAGGTGCGGCGAAGAGGAGGGGGAGGACTCTGGCGGCATGACGGATGTCGGAGAGTGAGTCTGACTTCCTCGAACGCCTCTTAGTCTAGCCCCCTACCCCCATTGTTTTCCCCGTCCGTTCCGTTCCTGCGTCCGTCACTTGGCCGGCCGATCCGAGAGTCCGGCATGTCGCCCCTCTACTTGGGTCTTATGGCCGACCCCCGAAATGGTATCAATCGGGTCGACCGAAACGCGCCCGAAAATGTCAAGCGAGCGTCATTCGTGAGTGAATTGTAACATTTTTGGCGCCAAATCAGGCCCCGGACATAAGACCCAAGTAGAGAGGCTCGTGTCTCTCGACTCACGCCCCTTCCCACCTCTGCCCCGCCGACCAAGGGATTTGGGAATCGAGCCCCCCTACTTAGGTCTTAGCACCGACAACGATTTCGGGTACCGTGGCATTTTGATACGCTTTTCTAAACGCTCAATCGAGAACGTTTATGGAGAAATGGCGTCAAGCGAGCGTCACGAATGACGCTCGCGTGACGTTTTCGGGTGTTTTCCGAAGGGTGCCGAGGTACCCGA
This sequence comes from uncultured Gemmatimonadaceae bacterium, assembly GCA_963757185.1. GTDB lineage: Bacteria > Gemmatimonadota > Gemmatimonadetes > Gemmatimonadales > Gemmatimonadaceae > JAQBQB01. Next base: position 73,400 of record CAVWQI010000003.1, on the reverse strand, counting down.
AATACGGGTCGGCGCTAAGACCTAAGTAGAGGGGCGCGCGTCGTCGGAATCGTTGCTTGTTGGGGGAGGGGGGCACAACTGCGTCGGCTGGGGTTGCGGCCTCATTGGGGTCGCCATGGGGCGGAGACTCTAGTCGTCAGCGACAGGCGGCAGCGTCAGGCCGAAATGCGGCCGGAAAAACGCCTAAAGCGATCTCAGTTGTCTGATGTCAGTTCCTGTCGTCGAGCGGCAGCCGTGCTTCCCGGTGCGCGCGATCTTGCGTGGGAGGCGCTGTCTGACGGGTGGACGGGTGGACGGGTGGAACAGCTGGACAGCCGGCCTTTCGACTCCGTCATCTGACTTTTCCGAGCTGCCAAGTGACCGGCGGGCGCGGGCGCGACGGATTTCCGCGTTGCGCGTGTTGCAATCTCCTCGAAGAGAAAATGCTCGGCGGCGCGGCTAGTTGTCTTTCCCGCGTTGCAAGGCCGGCACGCCAAACCATCCACTCATTTTCGGCGAAGTCACTCAGAGCCTCCGCCGGGTCGGTTCAGTGGGCGACCGGCCGAGTGAGCGGTTGCCGCGACGAAGTCATCGGCCAAGGCCCCTCGTCGACCGGGCACCCGTAGCCACTTCAGGTGCTCGCGAAGGTCGCGGCTCGGTTTCTGTTGGGACGGTCCATTTTCAGCGGCGCCAGCGGACAATTCTGTCGAGTCAACGCGCCAGCGCACGCGGATCGCCGACTTTCCCAACCCTCCCGCCGAGCGGGCACGCCGGACGGCTCAGCATTCCGTCCGGCCGCGGAACCCGAGGGGTCGAGCACGCGACACGCCGCCTCGGAAAGGCGACCGCCGCCGCCGCGCGGTGCCCTCATCACGTCAACCGCGAATCTGGCTGCCGAGCCCGGAGGCCGGGCATGTGAGGTCTCGGCGTAGATTTTCTAGATCATGCGCATCGTCTCTTTCCTCGCTGCCGGCACCGAGATCGTGAACGCGATCGGCGCGGGCGATCAGTTGCTCGGCCGGTCTCACGAGTGCGACTACCCGCCCGGCGTCGAGCGGCTGCCGATCGTGAGCCGGCCGGCGCTGGAGCTCGGGGGCTTGAGCCAGGCGGAGATCGATGCCGCCATCGCGGGCCACATGCAGACAGGCGAGAGCCTCTACGTCGTCGACGAGGCGCTGCTGCGCGAGCTCGCGCCCGACGTGATCCTGACGCAGGAGCTGTGTCACGTGTGCGCGCCGTCGGGCAACGAGCTGACGCGCGCCCTCACGACGCTGCCCAAGAAGCCCGAGCTGGTGTTCCTCACGCCGCGGACGCTGGCCGAGATCGATGAGAACATTCTCACGGTCGGCCGCGTCGTGGGCCGCCAGAAGGCGGCGCAGGCTGTCGTCGAGCGGAATCACGCGAAACTCGAGCGGATTCGCGCGATGACGAAGGGGCGGCCCCGCCGGCGAGTGACGTTCCTCGAGTGGGCGGACCCGCCATTTTGCGCCGGGCACTGGGTGCCGGAGATGCTCGAGATTGCGGGCGGACATGACCCGCTCGGCCGTCCAGGCGCGGATTCGGTGCGCGTGACGTGGGACGACATTCGCGCGACTCGGCCGGAGATCGTGATCGTCGCGCCGTGCGGGTTCGGCTTGCGCGACGCGCAGCGGATGGCGTGCGATCTCCCTGAGCTGCCGGGTGCGCGCATCGAACCCGTCGATGCGAACGCGTACTTCGCGCGGCCGGGCCCGCGTTACGCCGAGGGCGTCGAAGTCCTCGCGCGCTTGTTCCAGTCCTGAGATAGACGTGCGTAAAAAAGACAACGCGGTCGGGTGCAAAGGCACCCGACCGCGTGTGTTGCTGCGGTCGTGCTTACTGGTTCTTGATGTGGAACTGTGCGGACAGCGTGCCGGCTGTCGTGACGGTGGTGAGGTTTCCGCCCACCGAGATCAGGTAGCCGCCAGGCTTTCCGATTGTGATGTTGAACGTTGCGTTTCCGTTGGCATCCGTCGTAGCATGAGTGGTCGTCGCCGTGTCGCCCGTGATGACCGCGCCGGCCGGTGCACCCTGGTTGTTGTCGATCGCGACCTTGAGGTCCACGCCGGGCACCGGAAGGCCTTTGATCGTCACATTCACCACCGAGTGCACGTTCCCTCCGACGACCGCGTCGTTCGGCTGCACCGTAAACTTGGGCGCAATGTTCGTTCCGAGTAGCGCGCCCGAAGCGAACGGACTCCAACTGCTCGGCAGCCCACCGATAAAGAGGTCGTCTCCCTGCATGGCATGCGCCTCGGCCGGTGCGAGGAGGGTCGCCGCGCGGGCAAGCGCGCGAGCGTACCAGGACCGCGTGTTCATCGACGCCACCGGCGACGGCATGGTGCAAAGCGCGCCCGGCGTATCGTTGACCAGGATTTGGGAATTGTTGTGGATCAAGCGGTTCGCCGTAGTTCCGTTCGTCGTCGACTGATAGCAAATGCCCACTCGCAACCCGGTCTTAGTCGTTGTATCCGGAATGGTCCCGAGCTCGAAGCCGTTGTACGTCCCGGTGCTATTGGTGTTGATGTTCGTCGCCGGATTCAGTGCGACGTTGGCAATCAGCTCAGGAAAGCCCCAGACCAGAACCGGACCCGCGGGCCATCCCGTAACCTGTTCGACGCCCCAGCGAGGCTGCGCAAAGACTTGCGGTGATCCATCGAGCGCCGCTGCGGCATCCGTCGGCAAGCCCGTGCCACGCACGTTGAAGACGCCGGCGCTGAGCACGAGGGCGAGGTTGTTGAGGAAGTTCTGCTGAATGTCCGAATTGGCCGCCGGCGGGAACGTGTACGTCGTGCAGCGAAGCACGTCGTTAACGAACACCGCTCCATCCGAGGCTGCGCCGGTCGCTGACGTCAGTCGCTCGGTTGCGACCTGACGCATGATCTGCCAACCGATCGTCGTTCTGGCGGCGCCAGTCGCCCCTTTCATGTTGCTGATCAGCGTGTACACCGCATCCTGCGACGACGTGAAGTAGTTCTTCGCCGCCTTGCTGATCTGCGTGAAATCGCACGTCGTGGCGGGCGTCAGCGTCTGCGAAAAACTCGCGCCGCTGGGTAGGCGTGGACTGGTCGATTCGCGCTCACTACACGCAACGAACACCAATGCGGCTGCGACAAGAGGGAGAACTGCAACAGCTGAGCGGCGCATACCTTGAGCCTCGCTGATCGAAGATGGGACTGCGAATGGAGGGGGGCGGAGCGGACGAGGAACAGTACGCCGTGCTTCGCTGGTGCGTCCCAGACGTCCCTTATTGGTTGCACGGGGAACTGCCACAAAGTACGACATCGGGCGGTGTGCGCCAGATCACATTTCCCTAGTTTCCGCCGACCAGCGCCTTGTATCCTGGATAATCTCTGACGCTGTCCCACCACCAGGACTGGTCGAGCTTCGCGAATTCGTGCTGCTGAGGATTCGCGGCGAAGTATCGGGTCAGTAACCGAACGACGTCATCCTTGTCGCCCAGCTGCGCGCGCACTTCGGCCTCGTAGTACAACAACTCCGACGCCGCGTCGATCTGCGGATTGCCCCTGGAGCGGGCGACGACGGCGCGGGCGCTGTCGGGCAAACCCGCACGCACCAACCCCAGCGCGGCCAGCATTCCGCCCTTGAGTGTGTTGAAATCCTTCGCGCTCGCGGGACTCTTCGCCACGAAGTTGCGATAGGCACTCCAAATCGAATCGACACTTGGCTTTTGACCCTGCAGCGCGAAGAGCCAAAGCTTGCACTCCGTAAACCGGAAGTTGTCCGGCATACGTTGAGCCCCGATGGTGCACCACTTCTCGGCCTCGATCCGGTTGTTCAGCGCGACGGAGTTGTCGAACAACCGCCAGATGGTCTTGTCGACGTCCTTGAGGTACGGGTCGGAGTCGTACGCCTGCTGGGCCGCGAGCTTCGCCTCGGCGAACTCGGCTTTGGTGTTGAGCAGATGGCTCAGCCCATTCCACGCCGTCGCCTGCGTCGGATTCGCCTTCACCGACGCGCGGAAATCTGCTTCGGCGTCGGACAGGAGCTTTGTCCGCGATGCCGGGTCGGGATTGAGGTTATACATCCACGTGAAATACCGAGCGGTGGCGCGAAGCTCGAGCGCGTCGGGGTCGGTGGGCGCCACGGCGAGCGCCTCGGCGGCATCCTGGCCGGCGACACCAAGCCACTTCGAGATCTGCGACGGGTCGGAATTGCTCGTCAGCATTGCGCGTCGGTGCGCGATGAATCCGCGCAGTGCCATCGGCGCCGGCCAATTCTTGTCCATCGCCGACACCGCCGCGAGTTCCGAGTCGACTGCGGCGAGACGTTGCTGCGCCGCCGGAACGTTGCCGGTCTTCAAGATCGTGTCGACTCCGGCGAGGTTCTGCTTTGCCTGCTGATACGCTTCCCAGGCCGCCGCGTTCGACGTGCCCGGATGTCCACTCGTGTTCTCGATCGCGTGCCCGATCGACTTCCGCAGCGACAACGACACCTGCTGCGCCAAATCATCCTGCAGTTGGAACAGGTCGGCGCGCGCGCGGTCGATCGTCTTCGAGTCGACCTCGGTCCCCGTTGCCGCGTCGACGAGCCGCACCTGCACGCGCAATCGATCGCCGGAGCTGGCGATCGACCCGGTAACCAGCGTTCCGACCTTGAGCGCATGCTGGATGCTGTCCGTCGAAATGTTCTTTCCTTTGAACGGAGCGACACCGTTGCGCGAGATCACCTTGAGCTGCTTTACCGCGCTCAACTGATCGATCAACGCGTCCGTTAGCCCGTCCGCCAGGGAGCGAAGCTTGCCGCCTTCGGACTGGTCGTCGAAGTAAAGAACCGCGATTCGATTCGGATCGGTGTCCGTCCCGACGCGGCTGGCTCGCGCGCCTCCGTGCGCGAAATGGATCGCCGTCCAAGCGCCGGCCGCGAGCACCGGCACCGCGATGGCCGCGATCAACGCGTAGCGGCGCCACGTCGGGCGCGCCTGGCGCGCTTTTCCGCGCTGCGTCGTGCGCCGTCGCCCAGCCGTATTGCGTGCCCCGGTGTTACCTGTGGCCATCAGTCCGCGCAGCACCTCGGCCATTTCCCCTGCCGTCGCGAACCGATCCGCCGGCGACTTGGCAAGGGCTTGGAGGACGACGTCCTCCACTTCTTCCGGCACCGTACCGCGAACGACGACGAGCGACGGGACCTCGCCGAGCGCGTGGCGCGCGATGATCGATTGCGCCGTCGGCCCCGAGAACGGGGGCTGTCCCGCGATCATCTCGTACAGCACGCAGCCCAAGCTGTAGATGTCGCTCCGGCCGTCGATTCCCGGATCGGCCATGGCCTGTTCGGGACTCATGTACGTCGGCGTGCCGAGCGTTACGCCGGTGCTCGTGAGCTTGGATCCACCGCCCTCGGTGATGGCGCGCGCGATGCCGAAATCGGCGACCAGCGCCTCACCGTTCTGCAGCAGGATGTTCTCCGGCTTGATGTCGCGGTGAACGATCCCCTGCTTGTGCGCGTAGTCGAGCGCCGAGGCGACCTGATACGCGATGCGCAGCGCGTCCGGTAGCGGGAGCTGCTTCTCACGTTCGAGACGCTTGTGAATCGTCTCGCCGGAGATGAACTGCATCACGTAGTAGAGATGCCCTTCGTACTCGCCGAAGTCGTCGATCGCGAGGATGTAGGGGTGACTGAGGCGCGAGACGACGTCGATCTCTCGGCGGAAACGCTCGGGCCCCATCGCGAACGCAAGCTCCCCGAGGAGGACCTTGATCGCGACGTCGCGATTCAGCTTGAGATCGCGAGCGAGCCAGACGACCGCCATCCCTCCGCGGCCGACCTCGCGCTCGAGACGGTAACGCTCTCCGAGCAACGTCTGAGGTTGCAAGGAGCGCAACTGTAATTCAGTCATCGCCTTGTCACTGCGTTCCTAGAGCCATCATAGTGTAGCGCTTCGAACCCGGCAAGACGACCGAACGTCCAGTGTCGGGCGCCTACTGACGCCGCGCGGAATAGCTTCCCCTACCTATGGATTACGTGAAACGGTCCAACCTGGACGTCAGCGACGAGGAGATGCGTCGCCTTGGCCAGCGTGTTCTCGACGCAGTCGTGGAGCATCTGGCAACCCTTCGCGAACAACCAGCTCAGAAATCCCTGTCGCGAAGTGAGGCCAAGAAGCTCATCGCCGGACCTGCGCCCGAACAGGGTCGGTCCTTCGACGAGGTCCTCGAATTCCTCGAGACGCGGGTCTTTCCAAACCACGCTCGCGAACCGCACCCGCGCTTCATGGGCTACATCCCGAGCTCGCCCACCTTCCCCGCCGTGCTCGGCGACTGGCTCGCGAGTGGCTACAACTTCTTCGCCGGCGTGTGGTCCGTCGCGTCGGGGCCGAACGAGATCGAGCTCGTGGTGCTGGATTGGTTTCGGCAATGGCTCGGCATGCCGGCGGGAACCAGCGGCCTGATCACGTCAGGCGGTTCGACGGCGACGTTGACGGCCCTCGTCGCAGCCCGACATGCGGCTGATCCGACAGGCGCAACGCTACCGCGCATGACAATCTACTCGTCGGACCAGGCGCACTCGTCGGTCGAGCGGGCTGCGTGGGTCGTCGGCGTTCCGCGGGCAAACGTCCGCTCGATCGCCACCGACGACGATTTTCGCATGCGCGTGAGGACGTTGCGCGACGCGATCGCCGCGGATCGTGCCGCGGGCATGACGCCGTTCGCGATCGTCGCCAGCGCCGGGACGACGAACACCGGTGCGGTCGATCCGCTCCCCGAGATCGCCGACCTTTGCGCGCAGGAGTCGCTTTGGCTCCACGTCGACGCGGCGTACGCGGGGTTTGCGGCGCTGACCGAATCCGGAGCGCAAGCGCTCAGAGGGATCGAGCGCGCCGACTCCGTGACGCTGGACCCGCACAAATGGCTGTTCGTTCCTTTCGAGTGCGGTTGTCTGCTCGCGCGCGACCCGCGGCGGCTTGAGGAGGCGTTCAGCGTTCACCCCGAATACCTCACCGACGTGCGGGCGCGCGAGCACGAGGTGAACTTCGCCGATCTCGGGCCGCAGCTCACGCGTGCGGCGCACGCGCTCAAGATCTGGACGTCGATCTCCTATTTCGGCGTCGCCGAGGTGCGGGAAGCGATCGCGCGCGGCATCCGGCGCGCGGAGCACGCGGCGCGGCGCCTGTCCACGATGGCAGACTTCGAGATTCTCTCCCCGCCGCAGTTCGGCGTCATCTGTTTTCGCGCCCGGCCTGCCGGCGCGACCGAACCAGAGCTGGACGCCCTGAACGACCGGATCAACGCGCGGGTGAACGCCACCGGTCGCTTTCTCACGTCCTCGACGCGGCTGCGGGGCCGCTTCTCGCTCAGGCTCTGCACGCAGGTGCACCGAATGACCGAGGACGACGTCGACGAGGTGCTCGACGCCATGGCCGAGGCGCTGGACAGCGAGCGGGCCGCTGTGACCGGGGTACGCGTGGCGGGGGTTCAGCCTCATTGACCACTCGTCTCCAGCCATTGCGCCGGACGCGCGCGACTAGGGATACTTCGTTCTCGCGTGTCACCCCTGCTATGCGTCGACTCCTCCAAATCGCTCTTCCACTCCTCGCTGTCGCGGCGTGCTCATCGGACAACGGCTCCGGTGGCACGGGTCCGGGCAACACGCCCGGCACGGCCTATAGCGTTTCGGCCGATTCGAGCTTTCTCGACCGAACGGCCGTAATCGGCACGGCGCTCGACACGAAGGTTCACGTCGAGCTGGGGGGAACGCCCGCCGGGAACGTGACGGTCAGCTGGTTCACAGCGGCCGGCAGTGGCACGACGAGCGCCAAAACGTCGACGACCGACGCCAGTGGAAACGCGTCGATCACGTGGACACTGAGCGACACGGCGCGCGTCAATACGCTCACCGCGACGGCGGGCACCGGCTCGGTCAACATCACCGCCACGAGCACGCCGGGTCTGCCGAGCGCCATTTCGCCGGCCACCGCCGACTCGACGTTGCTAGTCGCCGGCGCCAGCACTCTGCTCAGCGTTCGCGTCGTCGATGCCTTCGGAAACCGCGTGCCCGGAATTCAGATTTCCTGGTCGGCGAACGGCGGCTCGCTCAGCACGCAGAGCTCCACCACCGGCTCGGCGGGGAACGCGGACGTCGTCTTCATGACGACGGTTTCCCCGGCGACCTACTCGGTGACGGCGGCGGCTCCGGGTCTCAGCCCGATTTCGTTCAAGGTAGTCGGCTTCTGAACGACAATTTCGCGGAAGAGGCGGATTTCGCGGAGAACGGCGCCCTGGCCCTGTTCACGCTTCCGGCGTGAGCAGGCAGGCGTACTTGCAGAAGACAGAGAAGGCGCTCACCGCGGAGACGATGAAACCCGCGCGTCCGTCGCGCCATCCGCTGTAGACGAAGTAGTCGCGAAAGAAGCGCCACGCCGGCCGCGCGACGACGTCGCTCACCCGAGCGCGTCGTCCCCGCGATCGCATGTCCTCGGCGGCCCACTTGGCGTACTTCGCGATCTTCACTACCTGGTGCGCCAGATCGCGGTACGGGTAGTGGATGAGATCTCCCTCGAGCTCACCGACGTCGGACGACTCGATGTTCTCGTGGACGCGCGACGCGTTGAACCGCTGGTCGCTCGAGAAGACTCGAATCTTCCAGTCACGCCCCCACGGACCGTGGCGAAGCTCGCGTCCCAGGTGCCAGTTGCGCGAGCGGACTCGATACGCCGAAAACCGCGGCGAACCCGTGAGGCACAGGTCGGCGATGGAATCGCGCAGCTCAGGGGTGACCATCTCGTCGGCGTCGAGCGCGAGGATCCAGGGATTGCGTGCCGTCTCGATCGCCGCGTTGCGTTGCGCACCGATCGTCGGGCCGGGAACGGTCAACACACGGGCGCCCGAGCGTCGCGCGATGTCCGTCGTACCGTCCGTCGAGCCGGCGTCGGCGATGATGACTTCGTCGGCCCACTGCACGGTCTCGATGGCCGACCGGATTCGCGGCGCTTCATTGAGCGTCGGAATGACCACCGAGATTGGGATGCGGGGCTGAATCATGCGCGGCCACGGGCGCTGCGGGTGTACCCATGAATCGGGAACGCCTGGCTCGGCGTTCCCGATCGTCGCGCTGTCCCGTCGATTCCCGGCAACCGCTCGCAGGGATCCGCGGAGCAGGCGGCGCTTCTTCGCGCTTCTAGGCTACGCGCGGACCCGGGCTGTGCGTTGACGCCGCGGCCTTAGCGATGGAACCCGCCAACCACTCCGACCCCGGGGCGGCCGACACCCGGCCGGTTCGGGAACCCAGCGATCGGCCTCTGGACGCCAAATGGTCCGCGCCGGAACGGAAATACGGGCCTATTGATGTTCCCCGTGAGGATCGGCCCCGAGGAGAACGGATAGAAGTTGTACGGATACGGATAGTACGGATTCGAGAAATCCATATACGGATATGGATTGCCGTTGTACGCGGACATCTGGTTGGTCGGGTAGCAGCCGAGCGCCGTGCAGTATGTCGGCGACATCGGCTCGGGCGTCACTTCCTGCGTCACGACGATTCCTGGTTGCTGCTGCGCAGGCTGGATCACGATCACCTGCGGCCCCGGTCCGTAGTTCATCCCTGCCGTGGCGCGGAGATAGGCGTCGGGATCGTAACCCGGCCCTTCGGCGCCCGGCTGCGGTGTCCAAGCAACCATCGCCTGCAAGACGCCGCGCGGTACGTTGGAGCGGAAGAGCGCGGCGACCTCGTCGCCGTTCAAGCTGAATCGCTGCCCGCTCGCGACGATCAGGCTGCGCACGGCGGACGAGTCGACGTGGTGCAACGCGTCGATGACTTCAGCCACCGTGAGCGGCGCCGCGGCCGACGCGCGCGCAGTCGTGGACGTCATTCGGCGAGACTCGAGCGAGTTGAACACTTCCGACGGAAGGCTCGACGGCATTCCAGCCTCACCCCACTGGTCGACGTGCTCGATCAATCCCTGCCCCGCGTGCACGGTCTCCACCTCGAGCCAGTTGCCCGTGGACGTAATCGCCAACACGCCGCTCGACGTGCCGGTCAACCCGACGTCGCACGTGTACTTCGAGCGGATATAGGCGCGCCGTCCCGTCGACGACCACTCGACCGCGCGCGTCCCGTGACAGCCGTTCTCATCGAACGAGTTGTTGGCTCCGTTGGCGATGAGCCGGCGTCGGCTGGTGACCTTGCCGCGCGCGATCGTGAGCTGTTGGACACCGGTCGTGCCCGGGAGCGGCACGACGCAGGTGTAGAGTGATTGCGATGGGTCCGCGTATGCCGCGGTCGTGTCGGCCTGCCAGCATCCGATCCACGGAGTCCAACGCGGATCGATGCCCGACCTTCCTGACTGCGCGGTGTACTGCGCGGAGGGTTGTGTGGGATACTGAGCGGCGCCGGACGACGCTGCCGCAACCAGCAAAGCCAGCGCGAGGGTTTCGCGCGACGAGCGCCACCGTAGAACTGCAGGTTTTCCGCTCAACATGGGTACCTCGGATGTTCTCAACTTCTCTTCTATGCATATCCTGGTGCCGTGGCGCCGGCCAGAGGCGATTTTGTTCTTGCACCACGTCCTTCGACGGCGTCGTTGGCATGAAGTCTCGGAAACGCGGTTTAGTTGCCGGCTCGGACCGTTCGTGTGACGACCTCGAGGCCCGAAATCCGCGTGTCGATTCCGGCCGACTCCATTCGACGTATTAGTGAACCCGCGATTCCGAGGGCGAACCGGCCATCCGAATCGCCAGGCGTCAACCAAAGGAGAACACGACAATGCGCGTCATGGTGATAGTCAAAGCGAGCAAGAATTCCGAAGCGGGCGCGCTCCCCGATACCCAGCTCCTCACGGACATGGGAGCCTTCAACGACCAGCTCGTGAAAGCCGGCATCATGCTCGCCGGCGACGGGCTCAGGCCCAGCTCGGCCGGCAAGCGAATTCGGTTCAGCGGCGCCAAGCGAACCGTCGTGGACGGTCCCTTCGCCGAGACCAAGGAGCTCGTCGCCGGCTACTGGATCTGGCAGGTCCGCTCGATCGACGAGGCCGTCGAGTGGGTCAAGCGCTGCCCGAATCCGATGCCCAACGAGGACTCGGAGATCGAGATCCGTCCGGTATTCGAGGCGGAAGACTTCGGCGCGGCCTACACACCCGAGCTGCGCGAGCAGGAGGAGCGGCAGCGCGCGGAGCTCTCGGCCCGCTCGCGGTAGCCGCTATCGAGTTCGTCCCACGCCCTTGCCCCGCCCGGTTGCGCTGATGTGATTGGAAGCCGTGACGGCTTCCGAGACCCATCGCGCGATCGAGGCGGTGTGGCGCATCGAATCGGCGAAACTCATCGCCGGGTTGGCCCGCATCGTCCGCGACGTCGGTTTGGCAGAGGACTTGGCACAGGACGCGCTCGTTGCCGCGCTCGAGCAATGGCCGGCGTCGGGGGTGCCCGACAATCCAGGCGCGTGGCTCATGACCACGGCCAAACGCCGCGCCATCGACGCGATGCGCCGCGACGCACTGCACGAGCGAAAGCACGCGCAGATCGGCGCCGAGCTCGAGGACGAACGCGAACGGGCGATCCCGGACCTCGACGCCGCGATCGACGACCACGTCGGTGACGACTTGCTCAGCCTCATCTTCACCGCGTGCCATCCGGTCCTGTCGACCGACGCGCGCGTCGCACTCACGCTGCGCCTGCTCGGTGGCCTGACCACCGACGAGATCGCGCGTGCGTTTCTGGTCCCCGAACCGACGATCGCGCAGCGGATCGTCCGCGCGAAGAAGACGCTGGCGGAAGGGCGCGTCCCATTCGAGGTGCCGCGCGGCACGGAGTTCCACGAGCGGCTGTCGTCCGTGCTCCAGGTGATCTATCTCGTATTCAACGAGGGCTACTCGGCGACCGCCGGCGACGACTGGGTGCGCCCCGCCCTCTGCGAGGACGCACTTCGCCTCGGCCGCATTCTCGCGGGCCTCGTGCCCGACGACGCCGAGGTCCACGGACTTGTGGCGCTGATGGAGATTCAAGCGTCGCGCTTACGCGCGCGCACGGGTCCGACCGGCGAACCGGTGTTGCTGCTCGATCAGGATCGATCGCGGTGGGACCAGCTGCTGATCCGCCGCGGGCTCGACGCGCTCGCGCGAGCCGAATCGCTCTCCGACGAACATGGGCGAGGACCGTACACCGTGCAGGCAGAGATCGCGGCTTGCCACGCTCGGGCGCGCGCCGCCTCGGACACCGACTGGAACCGCATCGCGAGTCTCTACTCCCAGCTCGCGACTCTCACTCCGTCGCCGATCGTCGAGCTGAATCGCGCGGTCGCCGTGTCCATGGCGTCCGGGCCGGCGGCGGGACTCGAGATCGTCGATTCGATCGCGGAGGAGCCGTCGCTCAAGTCGTATCACCTGCTTCCGGCGGTTCGCGGCGACTTTTTGTCGAAGCTCGGCCGATCGTCCGAAGCGCGCGACGAGTTCGAGCGCGCGGCGGGACTCACGCGTAATGCTCGTGAGCGGGAGCTGCTACTGCAGCGAGCGCGAAGTGTAGACGCGCCTTAGATCGACGGGCATATTCACATTTGGACGGCGTTTCGAGATCGGCCGTCAGCCGCAGAGCCGAGGTTTTATCGCCATGTGTCGCAACATCAAGACTCTCGCCAATTTCGCCCCGCCCGCCACGAACGACGAGGTGCGAGCGTCGGCGTTGCAGTTCGTCCGCAAGCTCAGCGGGACGACGAAGCCGTCGCGGGCCAATGAAGCCGCCTTCAACCAGGCCGTCGACGACGTGACGGCCATTGCGCGGCAACTCATCGACTCGCTCGAGATCCACGCTCCGCCTCGCAACCGCGAGGAAGAAGCTCGCAAGGCCCGCGAACGCTCCGAGCGCCGCTTCGCGTGATCAGCCGACGCGGCGGCGCCGGCTGATGCTCGAGACTTTCCTCACGACGTACATCGCCGTCTTCGTCGCCGAGATCGTCGGCGACAAGCTGCTGTACACGTCGGGCGTGCTGGCGACGCGCTTCCGGTGGGGCGCGGTCATATCCGGGATGAGCCTCGCGTTCATGGCCAAGATGGCGGTCGCGGTAGCCGTCGGCGCGACGATCGGCAAGCTCCTTCCGCCCTGGCTCGTCGCCGCGTTGACCGCCGTCAGCTTCATTGGCGTCGCCATCGCGATGTGGCGTCAGCCCGACGTGCGCACGCCGAAGGAGAAGGACTCGCGCATCTTTCACGGCGCGCTGGTCGCGTTCACGACCATCTTTCTTTCAGAGTGGGGCGACAAGGGCATGACCACGGCCGGCGTCTGGGCGGCGGCGAACGTGAGCAGCGCGCCGGGGCGAGGCCTCACACACGGAACCGCCGCGCTTATCGTATGGATCGCGGCCGTCGGAGCGATGGTGACGAAAGGCGGGCTCGCGGTCACGCTAGGGTCGGGGATTCGCACGTGGATCGCGACACACATCTCACCGCGGCGGGTGCGCCACCTGGCCGTCTTGGCGCTCATCGTTCTCGGGATTCTGTCCGTGCTCGAAGTCACCGGTATTCTGGTTGACTGATCGCTTGACCGCCCCGACAACGCCGTCGACAGAGCGCGCGGCCGCGTTCCGCTTCATCGTTTGCCTCGGCATCGTCAGCCTGTTCGCTGACATGACGTACGAGGGCGCATACAGCGGCATCGGGCCGTTCCTCAACGACCTGGGCGTCACCGCGGCGCTGGTCGGCTTGATCTCCGGATTCGGCGAAATGGTGGCCGCCAGCCTTCGCTACTTCTCGGGCAAGTTCGCCGACCGAACGCGCGCCTACTGGCCGATCGTCATCGCCGGATATGCGATGAACCTGATCGCCATTCCTGGCCTGGCCTTCGTCCACACGTGGCAGATGGCGGCGATTCTCATCATCGCCGAACGCACGGGAAAAGCCATTCGCGGCCCCGCGCGAGACGTGCTGCTGTCGGAGGCGACGGGCGTCGTCGGGCACGGAAAAGGGTTCGGCATCCACGCGGCGATGGATCAGACGGGCGCGATCATCGGTCCGCTGTACGTGGCGTATGCAGTCGCGCGCACGCACGTGTTCGGCCCGGCGTTTCTCATGCTGGGAGTCCCGGCCGTGCTCGCGCTCGCGTCGTTGCTCCTCGCGATGCACTACCGGCCGAACAAGGGCACGCCGCCCAAGCCCAAAGCCGACGAACCGCTCACGCGACTCTTCTGGGTCTACGTCGTCGGGTCCGGCCTGCTCGCCATGGGCTTTCTCGACTTCCCACTTCTCGGATACCACTTCCAGCACACCGGCCTGTTCACTCCGCAGACGATTCCGATTTTGTACGCCGGCGCCATGGGCGTCGTGGGACTGACGGCGTTCATCTGCGGCATCCTGTTCGATCGGTACGGGATCTGGGTGCTGGTGGTGGGCATTTTGGCGACGATGTTCGCGCTGCCGCTCGGATTCCTCGGCGGCCCGTTGAGCGCCGCGGCCGCCGTCATGTGCTGGGCGGCGGGACTCGGCGTGCAGGACGCCACGCTTCGCGCGGGGATCGCGCAGGCGGTGTCCATGAACAAGCGCGGTCACGCGTTCGGCGCGTTCAACGGCGTGTTCGGCATCATGTGGTTCCTCGGCAGCGCGATCATGGGGCAGCTGTACAATCGGAGCTTGATCGCGCTCGTCGTTTTCGGCATGGTCTTCCAGGTCGCGTCCGCGGCTGTGTTCGTCTTCGTCCATCGGCCGATCGAAAAGGCGGCGGCGTAGGTCGGGTGGACGGGTGGACCGGTGGACGGGTGGACGGTGGACCGGTGGACCGGTGAACCGCTGAACCGCTCCACAGGGAACCGAGCGCTTCCCACTTGGCTAACTTGGGCTCACCTCCGAGTGAACTCCCGAGACCTGAGACCTGAGACCTGAGACTGAGACCTTTTCCATCGGAGATCCTCATGAAATCACACATCGCCCTCCTGATCGCATCGTTCACCGCGCTGTCGAGTGCCGGCGCGCAGAAATCCTCGTTCAAGTTGACGAGCCCCGACATCCACGAGGGCAAGACCGTTCCCAACGCGCAGGTCGCCGGCGTCATGGGCTGCACGGGGAACAACCTGTCTCCAGCGCTGTCGTGGAGCGGTGCTCCCGCCGGAACGAAGAGCTTCGCGCTCACGATGTATGACCCCGACGCCCCGACCGGCAGCGGGTGGTGGCATTGGGTCGTGTACAACATCCCCGCGAGCGCGACCTCGCTCGCCGGCGGCGCCGGCGATCCGAAAAAGAATCTTCTCCCCGCGGGCTCCGTGCAGGGCAATACCGACTTCGGAGTGCCAGGCTACGGCGGCCCGTGCCCGCCGCCGAAGGACAAGGCGCACCACTACCACATCACGCTCTTTGCCCTCGATACCGACAAGCTGGACATTCCCGCCGGCGCGACCGCGGCGTATGTCGGGTTCAACCTCCACGGGCACACGCTCGCCAAAGCGCAACTGAACGCCACGTACGCGCGGTAGTCCGAGCGTGACGACGTCCGCCGCCCGCGAGAGTTTCGCACCGCCGGCGCGGGCGGCGTCCGATTCACAACGAGCGGCGATCACGGCTCCGGCGGGACCGCTGCTGGTCCTCGCCGGACCCGGCGCCGGCAAGACGTACTGCCTCATCGAGCGCGTCCGTCATCTCGTGCAGCAGCTGGGCGTCGATCCGGCGCGCATCTGCGCCTTCACCTTCACCAACAAAGCCGCGGGCGAAATCGCGCACCGCCTAGAGTCCACGCTCGGTGCCGCGGCGGCGCACATCAAGCGCGGAACGATTCACGCGTTTTGCGCCGAGTTGCTGCGCGAGCTCGGCGCGCACGTGCTGCTGGAACCGGGCTTCGGCATCGCCGACGAGGAGTACCAACTCAGCGTCCTGCGTCGTATCGAGGGCTATCGGCGGTGGCACAGCGGAACGCTAAATCGGTTTTCGGCGCACCGCTTTCGCGGCGACGCGCTGCTCCACGACGACACGGTGCTCTTCGCGCGCTACGAACGATTCCTCGCGACCCGCAAAGTCGTCGACTTCGATACTCTCGTCATCAAGGCCGCCGAGTTGCTCGAGCGAGACGACGAAGGGCGAGCCGTGCGCGCCCGATGGGACGTCGTCCTCGTCGACGAATTTCAGGATCTGAATCCGGTCCAATACCGGATCGTGAAGGCGCTGGCCAAGGATCACCGTCACGTGTTCGCCGTCGGCGACGACGAGCAATCGATCTATTCGTGGGCCGGCGCGGACCCGGCCGTCTTCCGAAACTTCCTGAACGACTTCAAGCTCGCGTCGGGCATCTGCCTCGAGGAAAACCGCCGTTGCCCGCGCGACGTCTTCGAGCTGGCTCGGCGCCTCGTGACGCTCAACACGACCACCGTGGTCAAGACGGTCGAACCGAAGGCGGATCGAGTCTCGGCGTTCCCCGTCGGCGTCGAGCTCTTCGACGACGACGACAAGGAAGCCGCGTGGCTGGTGGCGGATCTGCAACGGGACCGCGCGCAACATGGCCACGACTGGGGCGACGTCGCTCTCCTCTATCGCACGCACGAGATCGGACACGTGCTGGAGGCGGCGCTGCTCAACGCGGGCATTCCCTGCCGCCTCGCGTTGGGGCGCGCGCTCGCCGACGATCCCGTCGTCGCGTACGTGATCGCGGCGCTGCGCGTGATGAGCGCGCCGAAGAACGACGTCTTCGTCGATCAGTTTCTCGCGACGCTGCTGCCAAAGCCACTGCTCGATGAAGCACGCGCCCGCGCGGCTCGCAGCCGGCACGATGTGCGGCAGGAGCTTCGCAGAATCGAGAAGCATCGGCCGCGTCAGGACGAGACGGGGCGCCGCATTCGCCGAGCACTCGCCGACTGGCGCAACCTCGACGCGCTCATGAGGCGACATTCGGGGCTCGGACCGCTCGTGCTGGATCTCTTGTCGCGCCGCGTCGGCAAGATCCGCTCGGTGCTCGAGGACCGCCACGACGAGATCACGGATCCGGCGGCGGTTCCCGACGTCGTCGCGCTCAAGAATCGTCTCGCCGCGGCGCGCCGAGAACGGGCGACGGTGTGGCTCCCTCGTTTCGGCGGCGCCGAGATCGGGCTCAAGGCGATCCTGGGCGCGGTCGGGATCACCGCCGTGGAATTGGGCGGCGCGCCGTCGGCGGGCGCCGAAGTGATCGCGGCTACCGAGTGCGCCGAGACCGGGCTGGCGCTCGGCGTGTTCAAGGCGGCGCAGCTGCTCGAGATGGACGAGCTGGACGAGGCGTTCGGTGATTTCACGGCGATCGACCTCGAGACGACCGACGACGACACGGCGAAGGCCGAAATCGTGCAGATCGCCGCGGTGCGTGTGCGGGGCGGACAGATCGCCGAGACCTTCGAGGCGGTCGTCCGGCCGCGCGTCCCGATTGCGCCCGGCGCGACGCAGACGCACGGCTTGAGCGACGCCGACGTCGCGAACGCTCCGTATTTCGAGGAAATCTGGCCGCGATTCCGCGAGTTCTGCGGTGAAGACGTTCTCGTCGCACACAACGGATACGACTTCGATTTTCGAATTCTCCAGCGGATGGTGCGGGCGATCGGGCCGGACGAACGATTCAGCATGCACACGTACGACACGCTGCCGCTCGCCCGCGACCTGTTTCCGACGAGCCGCAAGCTTGTCGATCTGGCGCGGCAATTCGGAATCGCCGCGGGACGGTCGCACCAGGCACTCGACGATTCGCGAACGCTCGCCAGCGTGGTGCTCGCGCTGGACCGTGAGAAGAGCTGTCGCGCGCGGAAGACCGCCCTCGTGAGCGTTCTCGACCAACTCGGCGTCGCGCTCGCGCTGAGTGATCCCCGATCGCTCTCGCCCGAGGCGCAGATGTTCCTCGGGATTTGTCGCGCCTTCTCGCTCGGCCGCTATAGCACCTGCCTCGAGAGCTACGAGCGCGAGCAGGCCGGCGACCTCTCGATCCCGACCGTCGACGAGGTGATCGAGCGGCTCGGCGGCGCGCGTCTCATGCTCAAGATCCGGGCGGAGAAGTCGGCTGACGAGCGGTACCCGGCCGCGATGGCGCGGCTGCGACGCCTCATCGCGGAAATTCCCGATCGACCACTCGGAGAACAGATCTCGTCGTTCCTCGAGCGCGCGGTGTTGTCGAAGTGGGACGGAGTGGATCCCGCGCGCGGGCGGGTGAACCTGCTCACGCTCCACTCGACGAAGGGACTCGAGTTCTCGCGGGTGTACATCGTGGGCGTCGAAGACTCACAGCTCCCTGGCGGCTCGCCCACCTCCGGACCGACGCCGGCCGAAATCGAAGAGGCGCGACGGCTGCTCTACGTCGGGATGACCCGCGTGCGCGACCGCCTCGTGTTGACCCACGACGTGACGCGTTCGGGCAAGCCGACGCGCGGACATCGGTTTCTCGACGAGGCCGGCCTCACGCCGGCAGCCGCGGGAATGCCATGACGGCTACCCAGTGGCGCGTGTCGGTCGGCGACGCGACGACGAGCGCCGCGTACGAGCCGGCGACGAGCGGCGATGCCGGCGCGTTGTTCATCTGCGCGCACGGCGCGGGCGGCAGCATGTCCGACCGCGCGACACTCGCCGCGGCCAACGAGTTGCGCCGGCGCGGACTCGGCGTTGTGCGATTCAATTTCTTGTACAAGGAGCGCGGGGCGGGCGGGCCGGATCCGATGCCAAAGTTGATGCAGACTTTCGCGGCAGTCGTCGAACACGTTCGGCGTGAGCTTGGCCCGCGGCGGCCGCTCGTGATCGGCGGACGATCGATGGGCGGACGCGCGGCGTCGATGCTGGCGGCGGACGGATTCGCGGCCGACGGCCTGCTGTTGCTCGCCTATCCGCTTCACCCGCCGGGAAAGCCCGAGCAACTTCGCGACGCTCACCTCCCGCGGATCACGATGCCGGTGCTTTGCTTCAGCGGCACGCGCGACCCATTCTGCACGCCCGCCTTGATGGAGCGCGTGTTGAAGTCCGTCCCGACGCGGTGGGAAATGCACTGGCTCGAAGGCGCCGATCACAGTTTTCACGTGCTCAAGTCGAGCGGGCGGAACGACGCGGCGGTGCTCGAGGAAGTCGGTACAGCGACAGCCGCGTGGCTACCGAGCCTGCCAACCGGGTGACGCGACGAGAATCATTTCCCTCTGGTCGTTCGAGAAAAACTCAACGCAGACGACGCAGATTTGAAAAGCGATTGCCGCAGATGAAAGCAAAGTGTGTTCAACGACGACCCCGCAGTTTCAATCTGCGGGCTTGCCGTTCAGATCTGCGTCATCTGCGTTGAATTCTTCTCTCACGGCAGCGTGGCTCGATCGCACGGGTGAAGCCGACGTGCGCCGACAAAACCGCTCTCAAAAACCGGGCGGCCTCTCGCCGACGACGTTGAACGCCCGCTCGAGCACGATGCCGGCTTGCACGAGCCGGCCCTCCTCGAAGAGCGGCGCGAGCAGCGTGATCCCGTGCGGCACGCGCCGCGGCGGATTGAACTTGGGGAGCGGGTTTTTCGGGTCAGGCGCCCAGTCGCTCCGGGCCTCCGTCACGTTCACGAAACCGGCTCTCAGCGTGAGCGACGGCTGGCCCGTGAAATTCGAGATCGTCAGCATCTCGTCGCGCAGCGACGGCACCAGCAACAGATCGACCTTGGAGAAGATCCGCGCCATTTCGCCCGCGACCATCCTGCGGAAGCGATCCGCCTGCACGAAGTCCACCGCCGACAGAAACCGCGCTTCCCGGAAGAGATTCGGCCACGCGTCCGCCACCTGCGCCTTCAACTGATCGGCCCGCCCGTCGAGCGTGATGTCCTCGAACGACGCCGCGGCCTCGGCGAACAGAATCAACTGCAACGAGTCGTACGGCCAATCGGGAAGCGACACCTCGACCGGGACCATGCCGACCGACTTGATCGTGTCGAGCGCGGCGCGGTCTACCTCCGTCGCTGGCGCCTCCTTCATCCACGCGGGGAAGTAGCCGACGCGGAGT
Organism: uncultured Gemmatimonadaceae bacterium; assembly: GCA_963757185.1. Lineage (GTDB taxonomy): Bacteria > Gemmatimonadota > Gemmatimonadetes > Gemmatimonadales > Gemmatimonadaceae > JAQBQB01. Next base: position 53,515 of record CAVWQI010000003.1, on the reverse strand, counting down.
CCCTTCACGCTGTCGCCGGCGCCGAAGTCGAGATGCGCGGGCACGCTCGCCAGATCGCCCGCGTCGGGACCGGCGATCGCGTGCAGAACGAGCATCGTGTCCTCCACACTCCGCGTCATCGGGCCGAGCTTGTCGAGTGACCAGCACAATGTCATCGCGCCGCTGCGCGGCACTCGGCCGAACGTGGGGCGCAGACCGTTCACGCCGCAGCGCATCGAGGGCGCGATGATGCTGCCGCCCGTTTCGCTGCCGATCGAGAAGCCCACGAGTCCAGCGGCCGTCGCCGCGCCCGGCCCCGCGCTCGAGCCCGACGCGCCTTCCTCGAGCAACCACGGGTTCATCGTCTGACCGCCGAACCAGATGTCGTTGAGCGCGAGCGCGCCGAGGCTGAGCTTCGCGATGAGGACGGCGCCGGCCTCGCGGAGGCGCGCGACGACGGCAGCATCGGCCGTGGGAACGCGGTTGCGATAGAACTCGGCGCCATACGTCGTCGGAATTCCGGCCGTGTCGAGGAGATCCTTGCCGCCCCAGGGGATGCCGTGCAGCGGCCCGCGATACTTCCCCGCCGAGATTTCGGCGTCGGCCTGCTTCGCCTGCGCGAGCGCGTTGTCGCGCGTGAGGGTGATGATGCAACGAAGCTTGGGATCGAGGCGCTGAATGCGATCGAGATAGATGTTGGTGAGCCGCGTGGAGGTGAGCTTCTTCGTCTCGATCCAACGCGACAGCCGCGTCACCGGCGCGAAGGCAATGTCATCGTCGGCGGTCGGGAGGGGTGCGGAGTCCGGAGCACTGCGCACGAACCGATCGCGCGAGGGGCCGATTTTCTCGTTCGGAAGCGCGGGGTTCCACTTCGTCGCGGGCGCGACGCTCGCGTCGATCGGCACCTTCCGCGGCCCGGCGCGGCGCTCGAGCAGGAACGCCATCGACGTACGCCAGCTCGACGCGGCCATCGCGCGCTGCGCGTCGGTCAGCGTGACCTGTGCGAGCTTCTCCGCTTCGGCGAATGTCTCGGGCGACACCGCGGGTCCCACCGCGGGCGCCGTTCCGAACGTCGGCGGAGCGCCGGGCGTGCTCGGAACCCCCGATGAGCCTGATGGCGTTTGAGGCGTTCCCCCGCCGCTGCACGCGGCGGCGGCGCCGAGCAATCCGAGCGGCGCTTGGACGATGAAATCACGGCGTGAGCTCAAGGGAGATCCTCGTGCGGGAGGGAGTCGATCGTGGTTGCAAGGCGTTGGTAAACACGCCATCCAGCGGGCCCGGCGCAACAGCGCTGAGGCAGCTTCCCACGTTCTCATGTCGGGCGTATTGTAGCGGTCATTCCCACCGGTTCGCTGCTCCGCCGCACCCGGCTCGCCAAGTGAAGCACGGAATCTTGATTCTCAGCCCGATGCACCCCAGGAGGTTGGATCGTGATCGACGTCGCCAGGACCATCCGAAGCTCGCTGACGAGAGTCGCGCCGCTCGTCGCCCTCACCATCGTCGCCGTGCCTCGCGTCTCGAGCGGGCAGACGGCAACCAAGAAGGTGCTGTCGGTCGACGACTACACGAAGTGGAAGAGCATCGGCAATCAGTCGATCTCGGGCGACGGCAAGTGGGTCGCATACGTGTTATCGGCGACGAATACGGCGCCGACGGACGCGAAGCCCGTGCTGCACCTCGTGCGGCTGGACAATAGCCAGGACCTCGAGATCCCGAACGGCACCGCGCCGGCCTTTTCGCCCGACTCCAAGTGGCTCGCCTATACGGTGGATGCCGGCGGCGGTGGCCGCGGCGGTCGCGGTGGCCGGGGCGGCGGCGGCGGCGGCGGCGGCGGCGGTGCACAGCCGGGTGGTGCCGGGGGCCAGAACGCTCGCGGCGGCGGGGGGGCGACTCCGACCCCACCGCGTCATGTCGAATTGAGAAACCTCGCGACGGGCACCGTGCAGTCGTGGCAGGACATCCAGTCGTTCACCTTCGCCGCGACGTCGAGCCACATCGTGCTGCGCCGGCGAGCGCCCGGAGCGCCTGGCGGCGCAGCGGGTGGACGCGGCGGCAACGGGGGCGCCGGGGCGCCTGGAGGCGGCGGTCCGGGTGCGGCGGGCGGCGGAGCTAATGCGGAGCCGACAGGCCCACGCGGCGCAGACGTGATCCTTCACGATCTCGTGACGGGGCGCGATCAGCTCCTCGGCAGCGTCGGCGAGATCACGTTCAACAAGAAGGGCGATCTGCTCGCGTACACCGTGGATGGTACGGTTCGCGACGGGAACGGTCTGTTCATCCTCGACCTTCGCAACGGCCGCATCTCGACGCTCGACAACGACGCGCGCGTCTACAGCCGGCTCACCTGGAACGACGAGGGCACCGGACTCGCCGTGCTCAAGGGCGTCGACGTCGACAAGATGCGCGAGCGCGACAACGTGCTGCTGGCGTATCCGAGCGTGCAGTCGGCGCTCGACGAAATCGAGTACGTGCCGGTCAAGTTCGATCCGTCGAAGTCCGACGGATTCCCGAAGGGCTGGGTGCTGAGCGACCGCGCCGCGATCGATTGGAGCGACGACAACAAGCGCATCTTCTTCGGCGCGAAGGAACAGGTGCCGGCGCCCGACACGACGCGCCGCCGCAATGGCGACGAAACCGCGGACGTGGACGTTTGGAACTCGAAGGACGAGCGGATTCAGTCGGTGCAGATGACCCGCGCCGACGCGGACCGCAACTTTACCTATCGGGAGGCGTTCAACATCACGGACCGCAAGTTCGTGACGCTCGCGGACACGTCGATGCGCGATGTCGAGATCAGCGCGGACGGCCGTTGGGCCGTGGGGCGCGACACGCGCGGCTATGTCTCTGATTACAAGGCGCCGGCCGCGGACATCTACCGCATCAATCCCTCCACCGGCGAGCGGAAGCTGATTCTCAAAGATCAGCTGATCGGCCAGCACGTGTTCGGGGTCTCACCCGACGGCAACTACTTCCTCTACTGGAAGGACGGCAAGATCCAAGCGTACACGCTCGACGCCGCGACAACGAAGACGCTCGGCGGGGGGGCCAACGTCAGCTTCGTCGACGGCGACTTCGATCATCCGGGAACGAAACCGTCGTTCGGCGTCATGGGCTACACGCGCGATGGCAAGAATGTCGTCGCGATGAGCAAATTCGACCTGTGGGTCGTGCCGCTGGATGGATCGCCGGCGCGCAATCTCACCAACGGCGCCGGCGACAAGCGCGAGATTCGCTTCCGCTACGTCGCGACGGAGCCCGATTCCAACGGCCTCGGTGGCGGTGGCGCGCCAGGCGGCGGCGGTGGTGGCCGTGGTGGCCGCGGCGCTAGCCGAAGCACCATCGATCTGTCGAAGCCGATTCTCCTGTCGGCGTATGGCGAGTACACGAAGAAGGCCGGCTTCTACCAGCTCGCCGACGGCCAGTTGAAAGAGCTCGTCTACGACGACGCCGCGTACTCGAACCCGCAGAAGGCGGCAAAGGCCGACACGTACCTCTTCACGCGACAGACGTTCACCGAATTCCCGGACCTGCGCGTGTCGGGGCTCGACTTGAAGGACGAGAAGAAGATCTCGAACGCGAACCCGCAGCAGTCCGAGTACCTGTGGGGGCATCGCATCCTGTTCGATTTCAAGGACCACGACGGCCACAAGCTTCAGGGCTTCCTCACGATTCCCGACGACTACAAGCCGGGTGAGAAGCGCCCGATGCTCGTGAACTTCTACGAGAAGAACTCGCAGAACCTGAATCGGTATTCGGCGCCGTCGTATCTCACGGGCATGGGGTCGATGCCGATCGAAGCGACGAGCCGCGGATACGTCACGATGATCCCCGACGTGTACTTCCACACCGGGCGCTCGCACAGCGACATGCTCGATGCCGTCGAGGCCGCGGTGAAGAAGGTGATCGCGATGGGCTACGTCGATCCGAAGAAGATCGGTATCAACGGGCACAGCTACGGCGGAGAAGGCGCGGCGTTCATCGGAACCCGGTCTCGCCTATTTGCGGCGGTCGGCGTCGGCGCCGGCGTCTCGGATCTCTATCAGGACTTCAGCCAGAACTGGGGTTGGGCGTACCAGGTGCCCGGCGGCAGCGGCGCCAACGGCAACGACTACTATCTGTACGGTCAGGGGCGCTGGGGATTCTCGCCGTGGGAGAAGCCCGACGTCTACTTGTTCGAGTCCGCGTTGACACACGTGCCCGAAGTGACGGCGCCCTTCCTCATCATGCACGGCACGGCGGATCCGACGGTCGCATTCCAGAACGGCCTCGGCCTCTACAACGCGATGCGCTACAACGGCAAGAACGCGGTGCTTCTCGCCTACGTCGGCGAGGGACACGGGCTGCGTGGACTCGGCAATCGCCGAGACCTCACGATTCGCTACTTCCAGTTCTTCGATCACTACCTCAAAGGCGCGCCGGCGCCGAAGTGGATGACGGACGGCGTGCCGTATCTCAAGAAGGACGACATGCGCGATCCGGGGACGATCGCCGGCGCCGGCACCGTGACCCCGCAGGTTCCGCAACGCCCATGACGGTGGACCGGTGGACCGGTGGACCGGCGGACCGCGGACACAAGTTTCGCCTCCGTGGGAGCAGTTTCGTCTTGGCGAGCCTGCTGCTTCCCGCGATGCTTTCGGCGCAGAACCCGCCCACTGGCGGCGGGCGCGGCGCCGGGCGCGGCGGCGGACGCGGCTCTCCGATTCCGGCGGGCGAGTCGTGTCCACCCGGTACGACGGAGATTCGCCCGCGCAGCTGCATGGCCCCGGATGGCACGCCGCCGAGTATTCTCGATTACCGGCCGAAGTCGACGTTGATCGTGCCGGCGCATCTCGTGCCGACCGCCAAGTATCCGGCGATCGATTTCCACGGACATCCGGGGAATCTCATCGCCTCGGCGGAAGGGCTTGCGTCGCTCAAGGCGTCGCTCGACAGCCTGAACGTGCGGATGATGATCAGCGCGGACAATCTGTCGGGCGACCGTTTGAAGAGCGTGCTCACGGCGGTCGCGGCGTCTCCGGCGATGAAGGAGCGGGTGCGCATTCTCGCCGGCATCAACTTCAGAAACGTGGGGCCGGAGTGGGCGGCCGGCGCGATCAAGCAACTCGACGCGGACATCGCCGCCGGCGCGGTCGGCGTAGGAGAAATCTCGAAGAGCCTCGGGCTGTCGGTTCGAAAGCCCGACGGCTCGCGTTTGCGCATCGACGACCCCGAGCTCGACCCGATCTGGGACGAGTGTGCCCGGCTCGGCCTTCCGGTGTTCATCCACACGGCCGACCCACAGGAATTCTTCAAGCCGATCGACTACACGAACGAGCGTTGGCTCGAGCTCTCGCTGTTCGCGGACAGGCGCTATCCGCAGGACAAGTTTCCGAGCTTCGAGGAGCTGATGACCGAGCGGGACAACCTGTTCCGCAAGCACCCCAAGACGACGTTCGTCGCCGCGCACATGGGGTGGCACGCGAACGACCTCGGCGCTCTGTCCAAGATGCTGGACGAGATGCCGAACGTCTACACGGAAGTGGGCGCGGTGCTCTACGACATCGGGCGCCAGCCGCGAGCCGCGCATGATTTCTTCATCAAGTATCAGGACCGGATTCTTTTCGGCAAAGACTCCTTCCAGCCGGAGGAATACCCATATTATTGGCGCGTCTTCGAGACGAACGACGACTACTTCGACTACTACCGACCGTATCACGCGTTTTGGAAGCTCTACGGCATCGGGCTGCCGGACAGTGTGCTGAAGAAGGTCTATTTCGAGAATGCACTCAAAATCACCAAGGGGATTCCACAGAATGGCTGGCCTAAGTAGACGGTGGACCGGTGGACCGGTGGACCGGTGGACGGGACTAACGACGATGACGGTGGCCGTGCTGGCGGTCGCATGCGGCGGCGGTGAGAAGGCGCCGGCCGCGGGAAATAGCGCCGCCGCGGGGAATAGTGCCGCAGCAGTGAAGGTCGCGGTGGACACGGGGAGGTCGGCGCCGGATTCGTTCCGCGTCGCGTTCGAGACGACCCGGGGGAATTTCGTCGTTCAGGTGAACCGCGCGTGGGCGCCAGCGGGCGCGGATCGATTCTACGAGCTCGTCGGGCAGCGATTCTTCGACGGCGAGAAATTCTTTCGCGTCGTTCCGGGATTCGTCGCACAGTTCGGATTGAACGGCGATCCGAAGCGGAACGACCCGTGGGACGGGAAGCGAATCCCCGACGACTCGGTTCGGCATACGAACGCGAAAGGCACGCTGACTTTCGCCGCGATGAGCGTGCCGAACACACGCAGCCACCAGATGTTCTTCAACTTGAAGGACAACGCGCCGCTCGATCGCGCGGGCTTCGCTCCGATCGGCGTGGTCGTCCAAGGAATGCCGGTGGTCGATTCGCTGTACAGCGGCTATGGCGAGACGCCCGATCAGACGTCCATCAGCAATCTCGGGAACTCGTATCTCGACCGGACTTTCCCAAAGCTCGACGCGATCAAGACCGCCCGCATCGTCAAGTGAAATGAGCCGCGCGCTCGTCGCGCTGATTCTCACCCTGCCCTGGGCGTTCGTGGAGGGGCAGGTTGCATCCGTCGAACGCCATCTCGAGGTCGGCGGACGCGATCGCAGTTATCTGGTCGACCTTCCGCCTCGCTACGCGGCGCGCGGCCCGTTGCCGCTCGTGCTGAACTTCCACGGCGGCGGAGGTTCGCCGGTTGGTGCGCGAACCCAAAGCGGCTTCTCGACGCTGGGCGCGAAAGTCGGGGCCATCGTCGTGTATCCGGCCGGCAGCGGGCGGTTCACCAACGAGCGGCTGCTGACGTGGAACACCGGAAGTTGCTGCGGCTACGCGAAGGCGGCGAACATCGATGAAGCCGCGTTCGTTCGCGCGCTTCTCGACACGCTGGAGCACACCTACCCGATCGACCGAAGCCGCATCTACGCGACGGGCCTCTCGAACGGCGGCATGATGTCGTACCTCGTGGCCTGCCGGCTCGCCGACCGGATCGCCGCGATCGCGGTCGTCTCCGGCGAGCTGTCGATGGACTGCAATCCGTCGCGCCCGGTATCGGTGCTGATCATCCATGGAACGGCCGACGAGAATCTTCCGTACGACGGCGGCGTCGGCAGAAAGGCACTCGACAAGCACGACGTGCGTCCGGTGTCGTTCGCCGTCGATTCCTGGAAGAAATTCGACCGTTGCCCCGTCGCGGCGCTCACCTCTTCACGCGACGGCGTGACGCATAGCACGTGGTCCCCCTGCGCCGATGGCACCGCCGTCGAGCTGTACAAGATCGAAAGCGGCGGGCACGCGTGGCCCGGCGGGGAGCGCATGTCGCGGATCCTCGACGCACCGAGCAACGCGCTCGATGCGACGCAGATCGCGTGGGCTTTCTTCGTGGCTCACCCGCGAGCGACACCCCCGCGGTAGATCGCCCCCCCCGCGACATCGCTCGGGGCTAGACGATAGGCGTCGCCATCTCCCGGTACCGGCAGAGCGCGTTCGCGAGCTGCATCTGCCGTGGCGTTCGACACTCCGCCTCGTACATGCGCGGCGAGGCCACGAGGACCGCGAGACAGCGCGCCCGCGACGTCGCGACGTTCAGGCGATTCAAGCTGAAAAGGAACTCCATCCCTCGCGGCGCGTCCTCGGGCCGCGACGTCGCCATCGAGTAAATGACGACGGGAGCTTCCTGGCCTTGGAACTTGTCGACGGTTCCGACGCGCACGGACGGGTCGATCTCCGCGAGTCGCTCGAGCAGGCGATTGACGTGCGCGTTGTACGGCGCGACCACCAGCACGCCAGTTCCGTCGAGCGGTCGCGGGTTTCCCTTCTTGTCCGTCCACGTGGCGCCCGGCGCGATGAGCTTCTCGACCAGCGACGCGACGGCTTCGACCTCCTCGGGCGAATGATTGCGATTCCCATCGTGCCCGACATCGAGCACCGAAAGCCCGACGGATGGCACGCCCGCGGAGACTGAAATCAGCTGCCGCTCCAGTCCGGTGAGCGGACGGAGTCGGCCGTCGTAGAACACCTCGGAAGTGAAGTCGCAAATGCTCGGCGCCAGCCGGTGCGTGACCGCGAGAAAGAGTCCGCGATCTCTTGGCATCGTGTGATCGAGGCCGAGAATGTGCTCGAGCGCGGATACGTCGACCCCGTCGGGGTGACTGCCCTTGCGCGGTTGCTCCAGCTGCTGCGGATCGCCGAGCAGCACGAGACTGCGCGCGGCCTGCGACACGGCGACCGCGTTGGCGAGCGACATCTGGCCGGCCTCGTCGACGAACAGCACGTCGACGGCGTTCGTCAGGTCGGGACGCGTCCACAACCACGCCGTTCCGCCGACGACGGAGACTTCTCGATTAGCCAGGGCCTCGCGCGCCGACTCCGCGTTCCCGAAACGCCTGAGAGCCGGCTCTTCGCCGGGCGCATCCTCGTCGACGTCATCATCGTCGATGCGGTGGCCGAGCGACGCAGTCGTACCGAGGCGGTTCGCGGCCTCGGCGATGGCGTCGAGCAGATTTCGAATCACCTTGTGGCTCGTCGCCGTCACGCCGACGCGCTTGCCGCGCTGCACGAGGCGGCAGATCGTCTCGGCCGCGAGATACGTCTTGCCGGCGCCGGGCGGACCTTGAACCGCGAGGAGCGTCTGGTCGATCTCGTCGGCGAGTCGCGACGCGAGATCGTTCGCTGGGTCGAATCGTTCGATCGTGAGGGCGGGATCGCGAAAGCGCGGCGGTTCGCGGCCGAGCAGCGCGCGCGCGGCGGCGAACTCGGTTGAACCGGAGGCAACCGCGTCACCGATGCGCAGCATGGCCTCCGCCTGCGCCTTGGCGGGGACGCTCGTGAACTCGAACATCGCCGTCGGATGCGTCTCGGCACGGCTCGGGCCCTTTTTGACGTCGATCGTCCGCGCCTTCCGATCCACCGCGACGACCTTGCCGAATCCCTTCTTGTCCTGCAGGGAAACGCCGTCGCCGGCTTCGATCTCCATTTCCTGCGCGGGATATCGATACCGATCAATCACCGAGCCGGTGCGCCGGCCTTTCTTGCTCATGATGTGGCGGACACGCTCCACGAACTCGAGCCGGGCGACCGCGGCGCGCTCGTCGATCAAATCCTCCTCGGGCATCTCGACCAGCCGGAAGAATTCCCACCAGGCGACGTTGTCCTCGCGACGGTGATAGTCGAGCATGTAGGCGAGGAGCCAGCGCGCTTGCTGAGCGTCGTCGCGGTCGGTGCGCAGCTCGGGGAGTTCCGCGACCAGCCGGCCGCGCAACTCCTCGACACGCTTCGCCCGGTCGTCGACGTCCGGCGGCGCGCCGGCGGGATCGGGAATCGGCCGCGCGATTGATGCACCGCCGGCGATCGCCCGCGCTCGCAACGTCTCGAGCCAGTCGCGCAGCGCGCGCGTCGAGACGCAGTCGTCGCGGTTGTAACCGACGATCGCCGCGCACACGTCGTCCGGGACGGAATCGGGGACGCCGGCGCCGAGCGCGTATTGAAGTTCGCGAAGACTCTTGTTCGCCGCCTCCAACGGCACGGCGCGTGTGAACGCGTATAGCGGCTCGAGACTCTTGATCGAATACCGCTCTATTCCGACTCGCATGGACTGGCGGACGACGGCGTACAAGTCGACGAATTTGCGCGCCCTCAGCAGCTCGTCGAGCTCTCGCTGCCGCGTCGCGTACCGACCCATGAGGCGCTTGAACGCCGACGGCTCGTAGGGCGCGTAGTGGTAGACGTGCATGTCCGGGTGAGCACGAATGCGTTCGACGATCACGTCCATCGCCCACTCGAACGCGCGGCGCTCCTCGGCGTCGGTGAACGCCCACCGCTCGTGGTAGTCGCCGTTGGCCGTTGCGATGCCGAACAGATACTCCCGGCCGCGGTCGGCCAGCATCGGGTCGCCTTCGAGATCGAGGAACAAGTCTCCCGGTGTCGGCTCGGGGAGCCGCGCGAGCCCGAACTCCTCTTCGATCTCGAGCATCTCATACATCGGCACGGCCGCATCCCGCGACGACAATTGCAGCCGCGCTTGATCGCGAACTCGCTCGTACGACTCGACCGAACCGCGACGCGGCTTGAACCCGATGTCCTCAGGCAAGCCGGCGAGCTGCGTCAAGGTCCTGACAGATCGCGTCTCCAGCTCCTGCCGCTGCGCTCGCGAGATCCCGGAAACGAGCGACAGGTGGTCGTCGCTTCGGCGTTTCGACGAACAGGTCGAGCTCCAGCGGCACGCCCCACACATGTCCACCGGTTCGGGATAGTACGTGTCGGCGAGACGGTCGTCGCCGAGTGACATCGCCGTCCCCATTTGGCGGCGCACGAGTCGGAAGTAGGCGGCGTAGTCGGCGAAGCGATATTTCTGCCGTGGCGTCTCCGAGTCCGGAGTGATCACATGGAAATGTTCCGGCCTCGCCTCCTGCACCGAAGCGAGAAGCTCGGAATAGAGGCAAAGCTGGAGGATCGTCCCGGCTTTCGTCTCGCGCGCGAGCTTCGTGTCGTACACCTCGTACGACCAGTCACCCAGGCCGCTCCTCGCCGGCACGCGCAGCATCACGTCCGGTCTGCCGTTCCATTCCCCATGGCGAAGGCCGCCTTGGACGATGACGTCCGCGCCCTGGCGCATCGCCTGGAGAGTCGTCGCCACGCGCTCGTCGTCGCGCACGCCCTGCGGGACGTTCACGACGGTCGCCGCTCCGGCGCTCAGCGAATCGACGAATCTCTGCTCGTGTTCGAGGCCGCGTCGAATCAGCAGCTCGAGCAGCGGGTCCTCGTATTTGACGACAGTGCGCTTGCCGAGCGCGAACCCCATGTCGAGCGCCGTGCGGTGCCGGCAGCCGAGAAAGTTCGAGAGATCCGTCGCGTAGAGCGCGAACTCGCCGTCGCGGACGTGCACGGGGGGGCCCTAACGCTTCACGCGGTGGGCGCCTTGTCGAACGATTCGATGAACGCGTCGACCGCCGGCGGCCCCGACCCGATCCCTTCGTCGTGCTTGAAGTAGACGAACGCTTCGCTCCACGGTTGCGACGCGATTCGCCTGCACCATTCATCGAGCAGCGGGGCGTCGTAATCGAGACGATGCAGCCGCACGTATCCCCAACTCGCCGTGGTCACGATTGGCGACGCGAAGTCCGGCTGCTCGGTGACGCAGAGCGGAATGTCGCGCTCGCGCAGGACCGCATAGACCTCGTCGTCGAACCAGCTCTCGTGCCGAAATTCGACCGTGTACCGGCGATCGTTGGGGAGCGTGGCGACGAACGCGCGCAGTCGCGGGACGTCGATTTTCAGGTTCGGCGGAAGCTGGAAGAGAATCGGCCCCAATCGCGCGCCGAGCGCCGACGTGTTCTTGAGCAGAAACTCCGTCGCGCTCGACGCATCGGGTTTGAGCCGCGCGAAGTGCGTGATGCGCTGGCTGGCCTTGATCGCGAAGGTGAACGAGTCCGGCACCTGCGCCGCCCAGTCCAGCAGGACGTGCTCGCGCGGCAACCGATAGAACGTGTTGTTGATCTCGACGGTCGCAAATCGCCCGGCATAGAAGCCGAGCATCGCGTCGTCTTTGAGATCAGCCGGGTAGAACGGCCCTTTCCACTCCTTGAACGCGAAGCCGCTCGTTCCGGCGAGCAGCTTCATGCCGACTTCGCCCGGCGCTTCTTGTGAGGCTTCTCCTCTTCTTCGTCTTCCTTGTTCGCCGCCTTCGCCTCGGTGAGGCTCGCCTTGAGGGCTTCCATGAGGTCGATGATCTTGCCGCCGCGCTCCGCCGGCGCCTCCTCGGTGATCTCCTGACCCTGGACCTTCGCTTCGATCGCCTCGAGCTGCCGCTCGCGGACCGTGTCCTTGTACTTCTCGGGGACGAAGTCGTCGCTCGCCGACTGCTCGATGAGCTGCTTGGCGAGATTGAGCTCCGCGGGCTTCACCGCTCCCTCCGGAACCTCGACCTGGGTCGTGGGGCGCAGCTCGTCGGCGTAGTGGAGTTGTTCCATCACCATCACGCCGTTGAGCGGCCGAAGGAGCACGAGGTGCTGCGCACCGCGCGCCGCATACTGCCCGAGCGCCGCCTTGCCGGTCTCTTCGAGCGCCGCGACGAGCAATCGGTAGGCACGATCGCCGCCCTTGTCCGGCCCGAGATAGTACGTCTTGTCGAGGTACTCGCGATCGACCTTGGCCAGCGGAACGAACTCGCTGATGTCGATCGTGTTCGTCGCCTTCTCCTCGAGCGCCTTGAGCTCCTCCGGCGTGAGGATGACGTACTGATCCTTCGAGAACTCGTACCCCTTCACCATCTGGTCTCGCGTGACGATCTCGTTGTCCTTCGTGCAGATGTACTGCTGCTTGAGGCGCGCGCCGTCCTTCTTGTGGAGCAAGTTGAACGAGATGTTGGCCTTCGATTCGGCGGCCGAATAGAGACTCACGGGAACGGAGACGAGGCCGAACGAGATGGTGGCAGTGCCGATTGCGCGTGCGGGCATAGGTATCCGGGAAAGAGCTTGGGTGGTCGAGGACGTTGGTCGAGATTGTGCATCGACGCAAGAGCACGCCTGGGCCGGACCGTCGTTCTGGCCGCTCCCCGCGTGACTCCGTAGGTTCACCGCCGAACCGAAATGTCTTTGTGACGGCAAGTAGCGACGACGAGCGCCAGGTAGACAACCTCAGCGCGTACCGTGCCAAGCGGTCGCCGGACACGACCCCCGAGCCGATGGGAATGGTGTCCGCCGTCCCCGGCCGGCTGTTCGTCGTGCACAAACATGCCGCCCGCCGGCTGCACTTCGACCTCCGCCTGGAAATGGACGGGGTACTCCGCTCGTGGGCGGTGCCGAAAGGGCCGTCCTACGACACGAAGGACAAGCGCCTCGCCGTGAAAGTCGAGGATCACCCGCTCGAATACGGCGACTTCGAGGGCGTCATTCCCGAGGGCAACTACGGCGCGGGCGGCGTGATCGTGTGGGATCGCGGCGAGTGGATCCCGCTCGAGGATTGGCGCGAGGGACTCGCCAAGGGCAAGCTCCTCTTCGAGCTGCGCGGCTACAAGCTTCACGGCAACTGGACGCTGGTGAAGATGAAGAAGAGCGAGAAGGACTGGCTGCTCATCAAGGAGCGCGACTCGTACGTGAAGTCGCCCGGCGACCAGTTCGAGGAGACGTCGGTTCTCTCCGGCTTGACCGTCGACGAAGTGAAGCTCGGGCGCAGCCCCGTCACCGATCTGCGCAAGGCCGTCGAGGCCGTGAAGGCGCCCCACAACCGGGTCGATCCCAAGACCGTCGAGCCGATGTTGGCCGAGTCGACCGAGAAGGCGTTCACGCGCGACGATTGGATCTTCGAGCTAAAGCTCGACGGCTATCGCTTGATCGCCAGCAAGTCGCACGGCAAGTCGATGCTCGTCACGCGCAAAGGGAACGACTATACGGCCGTCTTCCCTGAAGTCGCGCGCGCCCTCGACGCGCTTCCGTTCGACGAGATCATCGTCGACGGCGAGGTCGTGTGCCTCGACGACGCCGGCAAGCCGAGCTTCGCGAGGCTCCAGAAACGAGGGACGTTGCACAATCCGGCGGAGATCAAACGCGCCGCGGTCGAGCTGCCGGCGACGTTTTTCGCGTTCGACTTTCTCGCGTTCGAAGATTTCGATCTCCGGCCGCTGCCGCTCAGGATCCGCAAGGAGCTTCTCCTGACCGCGCTGCCCAAGCTTGGCGCGATCCATCCCCTCGACCACATCGACCGCGAAGGCGAGGCGTTCCTCGCACAGGTCGAGAAGATGGGGCTCGAGGGGATTCTGGCGAAGCGCGCCGACGCTCCCTATCGCGCCGGCCGCAGCGACCTCTGGCTCAAGATCAAGGCGGAAAAGAGCGACGAGTTCGTCATCGTCGGCTTCACGAGCCCCAAGGGAGGGCGGTCGCACCTCGGCGCCTTGCAACTCGCGGACTTCGTGAACGGAGAGCTCGTCTACTCCGGACGCGTCGGCACCGGTTTCAACGACGCGCTTCTCGATGAGCTCGGATCGATGTTCGAGTCGATGATCCGCGAGACGCCGCCGTGCGGCCCGCCGGTCGGCGCGGATGGAGCCGCCGCCGTGATTCCAGAAACCAAGACCACAACGTGGATCGAGCCGGTCAACGTGTGCGAGGTTCGTTTCCGGGAGTGGACGCCTGACGGCGTGCTCCGGCACGCCGCCTTCTTGCGGATGCGCTACGACAAGGATCCGCGCGAGTGCGTTCGCCAAGGCACCACCCCTGCACCGGAAAGCGACACGATGCCAGCCGCCACCCGAGTCAAAGAGCCGCCGGCGCCGCCGAAGCCGTCGCCGGCCGAGAAGACGTTCAACTTCTCCAACCTCAAGAAGGTTTACTGGCCGAAGGAGAAATACACCAAGGGCGACCTCATCGATTACTACCGCGCCATTTCGCCGTGGATGCTGCCGTATCTGCGCAACCGTCCGCTGGTGATGACGCGATTCCCCGATGGCATTGAAGGCAAGCAGTTCTACCAGAAGGACGCGCCCGAGTTCGCCCCCTCGTGGATCGAGACGATACCGGTCTGGAGCGAAGACACGCAGCGCGACATCCGATACTTCGTGGCCAACGACGTCGAGTCTTTGCTCTACGTCGCGAATCTCGGCTCGATCCCGATCCACATCTGGAACAGCCGAGTGGGGTCGTTGGAGCAGCCGGATTGGTGCGTGATCGATCTCGATCCGAAGGAGGCGCCGTTCTCGGACGTGATCAAGTGCGCCGTCGTCTTCCGCGCGCTGACGGAGGTCATCGGTCTGCCGAGCTACATCAAGACGACCGGCAAGACGGGTCTCCACATCATGATTCCGCTCGGCCGGCAGCTCACGTACGCCCAATGTCGGACGATGGGCGAGCTGCTCGCGCGCGTCGCGCTACGCGAACTCGATCCGATCGCGACGATCACACGGCACGTGAGCAAGCGCGGCGACAAGGTGTACCTCGACTACCTGCAGAACCGACACGCCCAACTGATCGTGGCGCCGTTCTGCGTTCGGCCGCTGCCTGGCGCGACCGTGTCGATGCCGCTGCTCTGGGACGAAGTGGACAAGGACCTCGACCCGAAAGATTTCACGATCAAGAACGCTGTCGCGCGAATGGAGCGTCTGAAGCGCGATCCGCTGCTCCCGGTCCTCGAGGACAAACCGAACCTCGGCAAAGTGCTCGAGAAGCTCGGCGGGATGCTCGGCGAGGACTAGGGCTTCGGTGTCGCGCGAGCGATCGCGTCGTCGAGCATCTTCACGAGCGCGTCGCGGTCGAGCGTGAACTTCTGCGTCGAATTCAATTGTATGATCTCATTCATGAGTGTTCGCAACGCGATCGCGCCCTGCCCCGCCTGCGGCACCGGCATGTAACGCGGCTTCGGGTTCGCGCTCGTGAGTGCATCGAGCACGGCGTCCGCGACCTCATCCGGCGGCGGATTGTTGTCGAAGCCGCGCATCGTGTTGATCGCCGACCGCAGCTGAGCCTCGAAGCGCGAGCCCTTCACGACGCTGGTGTCCATTCGCGCTAGCAGATTCTTTCCGATCTCGGTGCCATAGTTCCCTGGCTCGATGAGGCTGACGCGCACGCCGAGGCGCCCGAGCTCCGCTGCAAGCCCGTCCCCGTACGCCTCGATTGCGTGCTTGCTCATGCTGTACGGCCCGAGCATCGGGCTGGCCACGATGCCGTTGAGCGAGCTGATATTGACGACCCGTCCCTTCGATTCGAGTAAGAGGGGCGCGAACGCCTTGGTGATGCGGTACGGGCCGTACACGTTGACGTTGAAGATGAAGTCGAGGTCCTTCTCCTCGAGCTCGATGAGCGGGGCGACGACGACGACACCCGCGTTGTTCACGACGCCGTAGAGTCCCTTGCCGGCCTTCGTGACCGTCGCGACGGCGGCCGCTATGTCGGTCGGCGAGGTGACGTCGAGCTTCACCGCCTGCACGTTCTTGATCGCGTCGAGGTCGTCGAGGTCCTTCTGCGCACGCGCGCCGGCGTAGACGAGGAAGCCGTTCGCCGCGAGACGCTCCGTGACTTTGCGGCCGATGCCGCTGCTCGCTCCCGTGACGAGCACGGCCCGCTGCGGAATGCTCTGCGCCAACGAGTTCGTCGCGAAGGCGACGACGGCGATACCGGCGATCACGATCCGCGAAATGGTGTCGGCCATGAAATCGAGGCTGGAGGGGAGGCGGCGCGGCAGTCGGCGTACCCTTCTTGACCGAAGGGTCACCGTCGTCCCAATCTACGACGCGACGGGGTTGCGAGCTCGACGAGCCGACCGTTCGCCGCGCCCGCCCGGTTCGACACACGACAACTCGAGGAGTCGTCTCCATGCTTCGCGCTCATGTTCGCACATTCGTGGCGGCCATCGCGCTCTCCGTGACCGGTACGTCGTTCGCGGGTGCGCAGGGTGGCGGCGGTGGCCTGCCGGACAGCGTGAAGGCGCACCGCTGGGACGTCGAACACGAGCTCGAGTCCATCGCCGTCGTCGATCGCAAGGAAATGATCTCGATGCGCGACGGAGTTCGCGTCGCCGCCGACGTCTACTATCCGAAGGACGCGTCGAAGAAATATCCGGCGATCTGGTCGCGCACGCCGTACAACTTCAACTTCTGGGACATCCAAAACGGCGTGCCGCGCGACATGACGACGGTCGTGAACGCGATCAAGCGCGGCTACGCATATGTCGAGATGCAGGAGCGCGGACACTTCTTCTCCGAAGGCAACTACGACATCCTCGGGCCGCCGCTGTCGGACGGTGTTGACGAAGTGAAATGGATGACCGCACGGAAGTGGTCGAACGGGAAGATCGGCACGACAGGTTGTTCATCGACGGCCGAGTGGCAGGGTGCGGTCGCGGCGCAGAACACGCCGGGGTTCGCGGCGATGAACGTGCAGGGATTCGGCGCCGGCGTCGGACGCGTCGGCCCGTATTACGAGCAAGGCAACTGGTATCGCGGCGGCGCGGTGCAGATGCTGTTCATCGACTGGCTGTACGGCGAACAGAATCAGGTCCGGCCGATGATGCCGAAGAACGCGACGCAGGCCGACCTCGTGCGCGAATCCATGTCGTTCGACCTCGCGCAGCATCTCCCGCCCGTGGACTGGTCGAAGGCGTTCTGGACGCTGCCCGAAGAGAACATCATGAAGGACGTCGGCGGACCGCGCGGCATCTTCGCGGATTCGATGCCCGTGGCGACGGGCGGCGCGATGATCAAGCGCGCGCCAAACGATCCGGCGTGGTATCGCGGTGGGCTTTTCCACGACGATATGCGCATCAACATCCCCGGACTTTGGTTCATGTCGTGGTACGACGTGTCGGTCGGGCCAAACCTGGCCATGTACAACCTGGTCCGCAGCACGGCCAAGGGCGCGGCGGCGAATCAGCAGTGGGCCGTCATCGCGCCGACGGGCCACTGCGGTTACACGCGGTCCGCCGAGCACACGATCGTCGGCGAGCGGGACATGGGCGACGCGCGGCTCGCGTACAACGACATCATGTTCGCGTTCTTCGACAAATTCCTGAAGGGCGAGGGCGGGCAGATCCTCGACACGATGCCCAAGGTCCGCTACTACACGATGGGGCTCAACAAGTGGCAGAGCTCCGACACGTGGCCGCCGCGCGGCGCCGAGCCGATGACGTTGTATTTGTCGAGCGGCGGAAGCGCGAACACACTCAATGGCGACGGCGTGCTGAGCAAGACCGCGCCCGCGAGCGACAAGCCCGACAAGTTCGCGTACGACCCGATGCACCCCGTGCTGTCGCATGGCGGCAACGTTTGCTGCCAGGGGAACGCCGTCGGCGCCGGGGCGATGGATCAGCGCGAGACGGAGGCGCGGCCCGACGTACTCGTGTTCACGAGCGAACCGTTCACGCAGGGCACGGAGGTGAGCGGCCCGATCACACCGACGCTGTACGTCTCGTCGGACGCCAAGGACACGGATTTCTCCATCAAGATCATCGACGTGTATCCGGACGGGCGCGCGTACAACCTCGATGAGTCGATCCAGCGCATGCGCTACCGCAACGGTTACGACAAGCCGCTCGTGTGGATGGAGAACGGCAAGGTGACGAAGGTGACGTTTCAGCCGCTCAACACGAGCAACTACTTCGAACCGGGACATCGCCTGCGCATCGAGATCTCGAGCAGCAACTTCCCGCGCTTCGATCGCAATCTGAACACGGGCGGTCACAACTACGACGAGACGAAGGGTGTCGTGGCGCACAACGCGGTGCACCACTCGAGCGAGTATCCCTCGGCGGTCACCCTCACCGTGGTGCGAAGGCCGCAGCCGTAGACCCGCCGCGGCGCGTAGGCATCTACGATTTGAACTGCAACGGATTTCGCGGAATCAGCGGATTTCGCGGAATAGGGCCACAACAAAGGCCTCTTTGTGAACGACCTCGGTTAGGCACCATTTGGCTACCCGACGTCGTTCCAACAGCTCTTCCTGTTTCGCCGTTTTGCCGGCTTCGCGTAAGTCCGTGGCTTCCGCGAAATCCGTAGCAGTATAGAAGTCGTGGCTGCCCGCCTGAGCACAGCGTTCGTCGTCATTTCAGCGGGAGCACGACCCACCATGGATAGTCGGCGCTGTGCGCGTGCGCGATCGCCGCGACATAGATCCCCTGATACTTGCTCCCGGCGGGCGGCGCGATGGTCACGATGTAGAGTCCACCCGGCAACGTGGGAATTTGAAACTGGCCGTTCGCGTCCGTCGTCACCGACGCCACCTGCGCGCCGACACCGAGCGTGTCGCTCGCCGTCGGCTGGCCGTGCTGTACGCCGTCACGCGTGCGCCGACGATGCGGGGAAGCGTCGACAGCGTGTCGGTTCCCGGCGGGAACGCGCTGTGGCCCATGACCGTGCCGTGGAACGACCCCGGCGTGGGATTGGGCGGCGGATTGGTGACTGGACTGCTGTCGTTCGTCGCGCCGGCGACCAGCCCGGCCAACGGGGTCGAGAGCGGCCCCGTCGCGGCGGTGTCGCCGCCCCCGCACCCAACCGTGATTCCAATGACTGCGACCGCGCACGCGATCGCCCAACGTCCGATACGAACGCTCACTGATGGCTCCAGAAGGCTTCCTCTGGTAAACCGCCGATGCTCGCGCCCCGTCACTCGAGAAGCTCTCGCCGATGTTCGCGCGATCTATTTCGAGACGAGCAAGACCGCGGTCGCCGTCAGCACACCGTTGTCTCCGCGCTTCGAGACGACGACGACTTGATCGCCGGACGACGGCTGCTTCGACGTCTCCTTGATCGCCGTCACCGGAGTGTTCGGCGGCACGTCGATGGTTTGCGATCCACCGGCGTAGTTCACGACGAGCGTACCGCCGTTGGCGCTCGAGACCGTGCCGTTCGACATCCGCGAGCTCTGAACGCTGCCGTTCGTCATCCGGCTGCCACCCGGGCTCGCACTCGGCTCCATCATGCGGCTCCCCTCGCCGAGGCCGCGCAGGTCATTCGGGAACACGTGAATCTCGGTCGCCTGCTCCTTCCCGTTGGGCTGCTTGACCGACGTGACGCCGACAAAGACGTTGTCGGTGACGTCGGCCAAGGTCCCGGGTTCACGGTCGAAGACCTTGGGGGAACCCGCCAACGCTACCGTGACGGGGCCGGTGTCTGTCGACACCACGAGCGAGGTTGGCGTGACCTGGGATATGCCGCCACGCACCATCGGCGTCGCATTGGGCGACGACACGTCGCCGGCGGCGGCGGCGGCGGTGGAATCGGACCGAGCGCTCGAGCGCATGCAGGCGGCGCCGCACAACGACGCGGCCAATAGCGCGGTAAGGGATCGGGTGTAACGCGGGTTGGCGAGCACGACAGCCCCCTTTTGTTGACTGTTGATGGACCGCCATCCCTTGCGCACATCTTGTGCTCGCTCGTGTACCACGGGACGCGAATCCGTGGGGGGGCGAGAAGTGGCTTTTTTCGCGCCGGCCCGGTTAGGCAGGTAATGCCCTCGCCAAGGAGCTCCGCATGAAGGTTGATCGTCGAATCCTGTTCGTAGCGGCGGCGCTGGCCGCGGCCGCGTGTTCCGACGTGGGCGGGCCCCAACCCCCTCCTTCCTTCACGCTCGACCCCTCCGAGCAGCGCGTAGCGACCTCCGGCAACGACTTCTCGTTCGCGCTCTTCCAGCGGGTCGCGAAGACGGACGCCGGGAACAACGTGTTCATCTCGCCTCTGAGCGCGTCGATGTCGCTCGGCATGGCGATGAACGGCGCCTCGGGTTCGACCTTCGATGCGATGCGAGCCGCTTTGCGGCTCGATTCCGGCGACGTGGGGCAACTCGACGCGGGCTACCAGGGCCTCATCGGACTGCTTCGCGGTCTCGACCCGACGACGACGTTCCAGATCGCCAACTCGGTCTGGTATCGGAACACGTTCTCCTTCAAGCAACCGTTCCTCGACACGACAAAGAAGTACTTCGACGCCCAGGCGCAGGGGCTGGACTTCGCGAACGTCCCGGGGTCGCTCTCGACGATCAACGGTTGGGTCAGCTCGCACACCGGCGGCAGGATCCCGACGATCCTCGACGACATCAAGCCGGAAGAAGTGATGTTCCTCATCAACGCCATCTACTTCAAGGGCACGTGGCAGTACCAGTTCGACCCGAAGGCAACCGCCCCGTCGTCGTTCAACGCCGCGGACGGGACGGTGCAGACCGTGCCGTTCATGAATCGCCCCGAGAACATGAAGCCGCTGTTTCGCACCGGAGGAACGCAGCAGCTAAGAATCGCCGAGCTTCCGTACGGGAACGGAGCGTTCGCGATGGACATCGTGCTGGCGGGATTCGGCCAAACGGCCAGCATCGACTCGATCGCCGCGCAGCTGAACGCGACCACGTGGGCGGCGTTGATCGCGAGCCTCCAGGACACGGACGAACAAGTTCGCGATGCCCAAGTTCACGATGTCCTACGACCGCATGCTCACCGACGACCTCTCGGCGCTCGGCATGGGCGTGGCGTTCACCGATCAGGCGAACTTCTCGGGGATGTCGTCTCAGCCGCTGCAGCTGTCGTTCGTCAAGCAAAAGGCCTTTGTGACTGTGGACGAGACCGGGACTACCGCCGGCGCGTCGACGGTCACCGGCGTCACGGTCACCGCGGCCCGTGAGTTCCGCGTCGATCACCCGTTCATCTTCGTGATTCGCGAGCGTCAGACCGGCACGATCCTGTTCATGGGAAAGATGCTGAAGATCCCGACGTAGGGTCTCCGGGGCGGGCATCTACGACCCTGATACTGCAACAGATTTCGCGGAAACCACGGATTTACGCGGAGAATGCAGAACGGCGAGACGGCAAAGGCTCTTGGAACGGCCTCGGGCGGCCAACCGGCGACCAATCGAGGTCGTTCACCATAAGGCCTTCGCGCTCTTTGGCTCTACTCGCGAACTTCGGCTCTTCCGCGAAATCGTTGCAGTTCAGAGCGTAGATGCCGGGGCGGGCCTATTTGAAGAGGTCGAGCGACTTCTGAATCACCTGCCACACGCCCCACGCGAGCGGGATCCCGACGAGCGTCCACGCCCCGACGAGCTTGAGGGCGGCGCTCGCCGAGCTTTGATCGCGGTCTGATTCGCTTGCCATTTGGGGTCTCCGTCAGGCCGCGGCGGTGCTGGCCGCGCCGTATTCGGCGGTCACGTGCCGCTCGTCCACCGGCCGCACGAACAGGTTGCAGATGAATCCGACGACGAGCAGCCCGGCCATGATGTACATCGTCGTCGTGTACGCGCCGGCCTTCGGAACGCCGTGCGCAATCTCGTATTCGCGAATGTAGTTCACGAGCACCGGGCCGAGCACGCCGGCGGTCGACCAGGCCGTGAGCAACCGGCCGTGGATCGCACCGACCTGAATCGTGCCGAACATGTCGCGCAGGTAGGCCGGAATCGTCGCGAACCCGCCGCCGTACATGCTGATGATCACGACGTACCCGATGACGAAGAGCGCGACGTTTCCGGCTCGGCCCGTGGACGGCACCAGGGCGTACAGGACCGCGCCGAGCAGAAAGAACGTCGCGTAGACCGCCCGACGGCCGATGACGTCGGAAAGCGACGACCAGAAGAAACGGCCGCCCATGTTGGCCAGGCTGAGGAGACCGACGAACCCCGCCGCCGCACCGACCGAGATCGAGCCGGGGAACATCTCCTGAATCATCGGCGACGCCTGGCCGAGCACTCCGATGCCGGCGGTGACGTTCATGCACAGGACGACCCACAGGAGCCAGAACTGCGGAGTCGTGACGGCACGGTCCACGGTGACGTTGCCCGTGGTCACCCTCGCGCGAGGGGGCGGCGACGTCCAGCCGGCCGGCCGCCAATCGGCACGCGGTATCCGCACCGTGAAGACGCCGAACATCATGAAGCAGAAATAGAGGATGCCCATCGTCACGAAAGTCGACGCGACGCCCGGCACGGTGGCGGTCTTGAAGTAGGCCATGAGGGTCGTCGACAGCGGCGACGCGATCATCGCGCCGCCGCCGAAGCCCATGATGGCCATTCCCGTCGCCATGCCGGGTCGGTCCGGGAACCACTTGATGAGCGTCGTCACCGGCGAGATGTACCCGATGCCCAGCCCGATTCCGCCGAGCACACCGTAGCCGAGCAGCAGGAGCCAGAACTGATGCGTGGCGATGCCCACCGCGGCGACCTCGAATCCGCCGGCGAAGCACAGCGCTGAGACGAACATCGCCTTGCGTGGCCCGACCCGCTCGAGCCACGACCCGAAGAGCGCCGCCGAGAGACCGAGGAACACGATGGCGATGCTGAACACCCATCCGATGGTGCTCAGCTTCCAATCTTCCGGCGCCGAGTGCGTGACGCCGATGCGCTGAGACAGCGGCAGATTGAAAACGCTGAACGCGTATGCCTGGCCGATCGACAGGTGGATCGCGAGCGCGGCGGGCGGCACCAGCCACCGCGAGTAGCCCTCGCCGGCAACCGTATGTTCGCGGTCGAGGAACGAGAATAGGCTCATCGAGGAATGACGGGCAGGACGACGTGGCTCGGGTGCGCGGCGTCGTGCAGCAGCTTCTGATGCGCGACCACGAACGTGCTATCGCGCTCGTTGTTGCCGCCGGTGTTGAGGTTGCGGTCGTACTTCGGAAAGAAGGACGACGATACCGTCACGCGAATCTTGTGTCCGGGCTCGAACACGCGCGACGTGAACCAGAGGTCGAGGTCGTACTGCTCGACGCTTCCAGGAGTGAGCGGCACTTCCTTGTCGAATCCCTTGCGGAATCGCGCGCGCATCGGGCCGTCCTGCACGCGCTCCGCGTGGCCGTCGGGAAAGACGTCGAGGAGCATCACGTTCCAGTCGGTGTCCTTGGCGTCGGTGGCGGCCCAGAGCGTCGCCGACATCTGCCCCGTCACTTCGACCGGCTTGGTGAGCGCCTTCGACGTGAACACGAGCTCGTCGCGCCGCGATGCGTTGAGTGACGCATAATCCTCGTTGAGGGACTCCTCGAGCTCGCGCGAGTCGATCAGGAACGGCGTGGGGTTCGCCGGATCGTAGGTGAACGTGTCGACGGCCGCTCCGGTCGGCGGAATCGTGTCGAGCGTGCCGTTGCCGGCGCTCGTGTTCGCCGCACCCGCCGACGACACGTACCACTTCGTCGGCACCGCGCGCGCGATCGGCCAGGCGGCTTCCTTCCGCCACGTGTTGTCGCCGAAGACGAAGTCGTCGAAGGGCGGCTCCTTGTCGACGCCGTTGTCCTTGCCGAGTAGATAGTGGTCGAACCACCGCAGCTGAAGACGGCGCGTGTCGACGCGCGACTGCGGGCCGAATTCGCCGCTCACGTAGTCGACGCCTTTGTGCGCGCCGGGTCCCATCACCAGCCGAACGAGCGGATGGTTCGGCACGGCGAGCAGCGCGTTCGTGTAGTCGATCGGACCGCGCGAGTCGTCGTACCAGCCGGCGATCTGGAGCACGGGCGCTCGGACCTTCGCGACGTTCGTCGTGACGGCGTGCGCGCGCCAGTACGCGTCGAGTGTCGGGTGCGCGATCCAACGGTCCCAGAGCGGCACGTCGCCGCAGCCAAGTCGCTGCGGCAAGTCGATCAACGGCAGGTGCGTGAGCGCCGACCCGATGTCGAGGTCCGCCGTGTTCTGCAGCGTGCGCGCCGCGCATGAGGCACGCCCAATCGACGTTGATCGGCGAGAACACCATGTCTTCGTACGGCACGATGCGCCACGGATCGCCGCTCGCCGCCGACGGCGCGAACGCCGCAAGATGAGGCGGCGCGCTCACGGCCGCGTACCACGCCAGTCTCCCCTCGTCCGAGTGTCCGATCAGCCCGACTCTCCCGTTCGCGCCGGGCAGCTTCGCCGCCCACTCGACCGCGTCGTAGCCGTCGCGTACATCGGTGTCGTAGTCGCCGAAGTCGGTGCCGTCGGATACATCGCGCCCGCGCACGTGCTGCGCGACGAAGATGTAGCCGTGCGACGCCCAGAATCGGCCCGCGGGATGGAGGATGCGCGTGTACGGCGTGCGCTGCATGACGACGCCGAACGGACCCTTGCCAACTGGCCGCGCGACATAGCTCGCCAACTTCGCGCCGTCGCGGGTCTTCATGAAGACCAGCGTGTCCTCGGTGACCGCGTACTGCGAGTCGGACACCGCCCCCGGCCAGAGCAGGTACTGCTGCTCGGCGACGAACGGCGTCGTCCGGCGAACGAGCCGATACCGCCTGCCACTCGGCTTGCCTTCGGCGAGCATCAGACCGGAGAGCGTGTCACCGTGCCACGTGGCGGCGAGAGTCTGATTCCGTGCGCCGCTGATGAAGACGGAGTCGCCGCGGACGTCGGCGCGGGCGAGGTCGAGCATCGGTTCGCCCGTACGGCGACGGATTGAGCCGGTGATGCCGCTGGTATCGGAGGCGAAGTGGGCGAAACCCATGCGACGCCAGCCCTCGAAGCCCGGGAGGGGCGTGGAGCCGAGGGCGACGTAAGCATCCCAGTCCCCGGCCAGCGACGGCTGCGAGCGGGTGCATGAGGTGACGGCGAGGACGGCGAGTGCCGAGAGCACGGAGAGGCGTAGCATAGCAAGAGAATGCTCGTGAAACGGCGAGGACGCCAGCGTTGGGGGCCGTCGCGGCGGGATCGGCATCGCCGCGGCGGGAGCGAGCCCTGCATCGAGCATGAGCTTGAGCAGGAGCTTTGAGCAGTTGAAAGGTGCGGGCCCGAAGAAAATGGTGCCGCATGCCGCACGGGATGAGGTACGGTGGGGCATGCGGGACTTCAAGCGACTCGAGATTTGGCGGAGGGCGCACGCCCTGGCCATGGCGCTCCACGAGCTCGCGGCTGACTACGGGCGCTTGGGCTACGGGCACCTGAGGTCACAGCTCTTGCGAGCTGCGGATAGCATTGCGACCAACATCGCTGAGGGATGTGGGTCGGAATCGAATCGCGAGTTTGCGCGTTTTCTCGATATGTCGATCAAATCCGCGAGCGAGACCGAAAACCACCTGATCAGCGTTCGTGATCTCAAGCTGATGTCTCACGAAAACTGGCACCGCTACTCGACCGAGACGATCGACATTCGCAGAATGACCTTCGGCTACCGCAGAAGGGTCCTGGAAGACGAGTCGGAATAGCACGCCCTCGCCTCAGAGTCCTTCTCGAGGCTTCGGTCACGCCCGGCTCAGAGCTCATGCTCAGGCTCCTGCTCAAGGCAGGGCTCGACCCCCGATCCGCGATGCGTGTGTTCGGCCACGGGACGCCCAGAACGTCGCCGTTCGCGCCCTTCCTCGCCGGGGGGTATTTTCTGTCTCCCGTCACCAAAACAAAGCCGTGCGTATCAGCGACATGAATTGGATGCAGGTCGAGCGCTACCTCGATCACGACGACCGCGCCGTCCTTCCGCTCGGCAGCACCGAACAGCACAGTCACCTCCGACTCACCGTCGACTGCATCCTTCCGGAACGCGTCGGCGCCGAAGCCGCGGAGCCGCTGGGGATTCCGGTGTTCCCCGTCGTCGCCTACGGCGTGACGCCCTACTTCCGCGAGTTCCCGGGCTCCATCTCGCTGCGCGTCGACACGCATCTCAGCGTCGTGCGCGACATTCTCGACAGCATGGCGCACAGCGGGTTCAAGCGGATCCTCGTCGTCAACGGCCATGGCGGAAACAGCGCCGTGCAACAGTGGGTTCCTGAATGGACCGCCGACCATCCGGATTGCCGCGTGCTCTTTCACAACTGGTGGAACGCGCCGCGTACCTGGGCCAGGGTGCTCGAGATCGATCCCGTGGCGTCGCACGGATCGTGGATGGAGAACTTTCCGTGGACGCGGCTGCCCGGCGTCGAAATGCCGGGCGTGCAGCGGCCGATGGTCGACATCGCGCGCGTTCGCGCGCTCGACCCGATGTCGCTCCGCGCCTACATCGGCGACGGAAACTACGGCGGGTTGTACCAGCGGTCCGACGAGGACATGCTCGCGCTCTGGAAAGTCGCCGTCGACGAGACGCGCGCGCTGCTCACGGGTTCGTGGGGCGACGCCGGCTAAGGCCGTAGGACGATGCGATTCCTCGTCTGGGGCGCTGGCGCAATCGGTGGAACGCTCGGCGCGTACCTTGCCCGCGCCGGCCACGAGGTCACCTTCGTCGATACCGCCGCCGACCACGTCTCAGCTATCGACGCTGCGGGCATCTCCATCACCGGGCCGATCGCCGAATTCATGCAGTTGGTGCCGGCGTTCACGCCGGAATCTCTGAGCGGCCGGTGGGACACGATCATCCTCGCGACCAAGGCGCATCATACCGAAGCCGCCACGCGGGCGCTGGCGCCTCACCTGACCGACGACGGCTGCGTCGTCTCCGCGCAGAACGGACTCAACGAGCTGGCGATCGCGAAGGTCGTCGGCGACGCGCGAACCGTCGGGTCGTTCGTGAACTTCGGAGCGGATTACATCGAGCCGGGCGTCATCCACTACGGCGGGCGCGGCGCGGTCGTCCTCGGGGAGATCGACGGGCGCAGGACCCCGCGCGTCGGCGCCATCCACGATGCGTGGCTCCGCTTCGACGATCGCGCCATCGTGACGCCGAACATCTGGGGCTACCTGTGGGGCAAGGAAGCCTACGGCGCCATGCTCTTCGCCACGGCGCTCACCAACGAATCGATCGCCGACGCGCTGGCGATGCCGCGCTACAAGAACCTTTACGTCGAGTTGGCGCGCGAAATCCTCGCAGTCGCTCGAGCGCGCGGGGTGACGCCGGAAGCGTTCGACGGATTCGATCCATCGGCGTATCTGCCGAACGCGTCGGACGACGCGGCCGCCGCTTCGCTCGACGCGCTGGTCGCGCACAACCGGAAATCCGCCAAGACCCATAGCGGGATCTGGCGCGACCTCGCCGTCCGCAAGCGGCGAACCGAGGTCGATGCGCAGCTCGGCATCGTCGTCACGCTCGGGAACGAAGCCGGCGTCGCGACGCCGCTCACGACGCGGCTCGTCGAACTGATCCACGACGTCGAGGACGGCCGCCGTCCGCAATCGCTCGAGACGCTCGACGCTCTCGCCAGCCTGTCGATCCGCTGATGGAATTCGACTTCAGCGGCAAGACCGTCATCGTCACCGGCGCCGCGCACGGATTCGGCCGCGCCATCAGCCTCGCGTTCGCGCGGCGCGGCGGCAGCGTGTGGGCCTGCGACGTTCTCAAAGACGAGCTGCTCGAGACGGAACGTCTCGTCCTCGCCCACGACGGCGTGTGCACGACGCGCGTCGTGGACGTTCGCGACAAGAGCGCGGTCGATGCCTTCGTAAACGAAGCGGCCGACGCATCGGGCCGCGTCGACGTGTTGGTGAACAACGCCGGCGGCGTGCTCGGTCAGGTTGGGCGGCCGCTCGAGCAGATCACGCCGGACGAGTGGCAAGACATCTTCGACGTCAACGTCAGCGGCGCGTTCTACTGTTCGCAGGCCGTCGCGCCTCGAATGAAAACGGCGCGCTCGGGACGCATCGTCAACATCTCGAGCGGCGCTGGACTCGGCATCAGTCTCACCGGAATTCAGGCCTACGCGTCGGCCAAGGCGGCGCAGATCGGTTTGACCCGCCAGCTCGCGCACGAGCTGGGCCCTTGGAACATCACGGTGAACAACATCGCGCCCGGCTTCGTGCGCTCGAATCCGACCACAGAGCGCCAGTGGGAATCATACGGCGAAGCCGGCCAGCGCGAGCTCGTCGACCGAATCGCGCTCAAGCGACTCGGCACGCCCGACGACATCGCGCACGCGGTGCTCTTCTTCGCGTCGGATCATGCCGGGTGGATCACAGGCCAAGTGTTGTCGGTGGACGGAGGCAGATGAGCACCGTGCCGACGACAGCCCCGGCGTCCGCTCGTTTGGCTGCCGTTCTCGCGGCCCTCGAGGCTGACCACCCTCGCATCCTCGGCGAGTTGGTCGAGTTCGCGTCGATTCCGAGCGTGAGCACCGATCCGGCGCACGCGGCGGACGTCGCGGCGGCGACGGGATGGGTCGCCGCGAAGCTCGCGGCCGCGGGACCGATCAAGGTCCGCACGATCGCGACGTCGGGCAATCCGGTCGTCTACGGCGAGTGGCTCGGCGCGCCGGGCGCGTTGACCGCGCTCGTCTACGGACACTACGACGTTCAGCCGCCCGATCCGCTCGACCGGTGGCACAGCCCGCCGTTCGTGCCGACGATTCGCGAGGGACGGCTCTACGCGCGCGGTGTGTCCGACGACAAAGGGCCGATGCTCATTCCAATCAAGGTCGCCGAAGCATTCTTCTCGGCCGCCGGCACGCTCCCGCTCAACGTGAAGTTCATGTTCGAGGGCGAAGAGGAGATCGGGAGCCCGAGTCTCGACGCATTCATTCGCGACAACAAGGAGCTGCTCGCCGCCGACTTCGTGATCTCCGCCGACGGCGCGATGTGGCGCATCGACGAGCCGTCGCTGACGGTTTCGAGTCGAGGACTCGCCGGGCTCGAGCTGACGCTCACGGCGGCGTCGAAGGACTTGCACTCCGGCCGACACGGCGGCGCCGTCGCGAATCCGCTGCACGCGATGGCGCGGTTGATCGCGTCGCTGCACGACTCGAGCGGCCGAGTAGCCGTCGCCGGTTTCTATGACGAAGTTCGGGAGCTGTCGCGCGCCGACCGGGAGGCGATCGCCGCCCTGCCCTTCGACGAGCGGGTGTATCTCGCCCAGGTGGGTGCGCCGGCCGCATTCGGCGAGCCGGGATACTCGACGCTCGAGCGACAGTGGACGCGCCCGACGCTCGAGATCAACGGGATGTGGGGCGGTTACGAGGGACCGGGATCGAAGACCGTGATTCCGAGCGAGGCGCATGCGAAGATCACGTGCCGTCTGGTTCCCGACCAGGATCCGTCGCGAATCGTCGAGCTCGTGTCGCGCCACATCGAATCGCACGTGCCGCCGGGCACACGGCTATCGATCTCACCGATGGATCATGGCGCGGGCGCGTCGCACATCGAGCCCGGCCATTTCGCGCTCCAGGCTGCCGACCGGGCGCTCCACGCAGTATATGGTAGTCAGCCGCTGCGGGTTCGCATGGGCGGCACGGTGCCGATCGGCGAGTTGTTCGAGCGGCACATGGGCCTGAGCACGGTGTTCTTCTCGTTCTCGACCGCGGACGAAGACTTCCACGCGCCGAACGAGTTCTTTCGCGTGCATCGCCTGCACGAAGGCCTCGAGGCGTGGGCGCGGTACTGGACCATACTCGGCGAGGAGCGCGCATGACCGTGGACACGAGATCCGCCGACGCATCGGCGACGACCGAACTCGCGCAAGCCGAAGCCGCCGTTCAAGCGCACAGCGCGTCGCTCAAGAAGGAATTGGGCGTCCGCGACCTCGTCCTCACGCAGATTCTGTTCATCGTCGGTTTGACGTGGATCGGCGTCGCCGGAAAGCTGGGACCGTCGCACGTCGTGCTCTGGCTGTTGGCGATCGTGCTGTTCTATCTGCCGTCGGCCGGCGTCGTGATGTACCTCAACAAACTGATGCCGCTCGAGGGCGGCCTGTATCAGTGGGCGAAGCTCGGCTTCAACGAGATGATCGGCTTCATGCTCGCGTGGAACCTCTGGCTCTACGTGATCATGAGTCTGTCGGAAATCGGCTTGCAGTGCACGACGTATCTCTCGTATGCCATCGGACCGAGCGCGGACTGGATCCGCTCGAGCTCCTGGTTCGTCGGCCTCTCCGCGGCGGTGATCCTTGCGTTCATGGTCGCGGCGTCGATCATCGGCCTGTCGGTGGGCAAGTGGGTGCACAACATCGGCGGTGTATTCATGCTGATCGTGTTCGCTGCGCTGCTCATCCTTCCGTTCATCGGACTCGCCACGGGTCACCTGCACGAGTACCACCCGCTGCGCACCGAGATGCCGGCCGTGTCGCTCTTCAACCTGAACATCCTCGGCAAGCTCGGATTCGGCGCGCTCGGCGGATTCGAGTACGTCGCCATTCTCGCCGGCGAGACCAGGTCGCCGGCGCGCTCGGTGGGCCGATCGGTGCTGATCGCCGCGCCGATCGTCGCGCTGATGTTCGTGCTCGGCACGAGCACCGTGGTCGCGTACATCCCGCGGGACCAGGTCGATCTGATCGGCCCAATGGCGCAGGTGCTGCGCGTAGGCTTCGGTCCGTTCGGGATCGCCACTCAGCTGGTGACGATCGCGATCCTGATGACGCTCGGCATGCGCATCGCGCAGGTGAGCGTGAGCTTCACCGCCGTGGCGCGATTGCCGATGGTGGCCGGGTGGGATCGCCTGCTGCCGCCCTGGTTCAGCCAGTTGCATTCCAAGTATCGCACGCCTGTGAATTCGATCCTGCTGGTAGGCGTGGTCGCGTTCGGGATCGGCCTAGTGAGCTTGATCGGCGTCGGCCAAGCCGAGGCGTTCCAACTGATCTGGAACGCCGGCGGAATGTTTTACGCGCTCACGTATATCGTGATGTTCGCCGTGCCGATCTTCGGCCTGCGCGGGGTTACGCCGGCCCCGCCGCTCTGGCTCAAGGTCGCGTCGTGGTCGGGGCTACTGATGACCGTGCTTTACGTGGCACTGTCGATCTTTCCGATCATTCAGGTGGCCAGCGTGGCGACCTTCGCGCTAAAGATCTCGCTCGTGATTCTCGTGGCGAACGCGATCGGCATCGCTCTGTACGTCTCGGCCCGCCCACGAGCGTCGAGAGTCGCGGTCACGGAGGCGTGATTCTTTTGACCGGGGCTAGAACGACAACCACTCAACGCAGAGGACGCGGAGGCGCAGGGGACGCAGAGGACAGCCGCAGGGCAGGCTCCATCGCGCAACGAGCCGGGATGTTTTTGTGAGAGCCGCTCAGGGTGCCTCGTCGTGGCGACGTAGGCCTCCACGGTATGAGTAGCTTCCCGAGCGGCGGTCACAAAACATCCCGTGCCGGCGGTTCGACCCCAACCTCGTGTGCAGTCCTCTGCGACTCCGCGTCCTCTGCGTCTCTGCGTCGAGCAGTTGCCGTTGCTGTTTTCGCGCTAGGTGATCGTCACGCCGAGCGGACTGAAGTGAATCTCGATCCCGCCGATCTTGACCGAGATGGAATCCGCTCCCGGAGTCGCCGGCGCCGTGTAGGTCGCGGTGCACACGCCGAGTGAACACGAGAAAGCGCTGACCGTTCCGCGTGTGACGGTGGTGGTGAAATCGGCCGGCACGGCTGACCGGAGCAGGTTGCCGAGAACATCTCTCACCTTGACGGTCACCGTCGTCGTGAGGCCGGCAGCGACGGTCGCGGACGAGACCTCGACCGTCGACGCGACCGGGTCGGGGATCACACGGATCGAGCGTCGCACGACGATCCGTCCGGTGGAGTCGGCCAACGTCGTGAGTGCACCGCTTGCCGGGCGAATTCCGGTCAGGGTGTAATAGCCCCCGCTGTCGGGCGGCGTCCACACCACAACCGCCTGGCCGTTGATATCCGTGACCGCCGTCGCCGGCGGCGCTCCCGCCCCAGCGGACGTCGTGAAAACGATTGGCGCCCCCGCCGCCGGCTGCGCCGTCGAATCGAGAACCGTGATCGGGATCGCCGTTTGCGTCGCTCCGGCCTTCACCGTATCCGCCTTTATCACCGTGAAGCTCGACGGGTTGATCGTCGCTGCGATCTGCGGCGCGAGCGGGTTGCTGTCGGGAAGCGTCATGCCGGTGATCGTCGGTGTCAGCACGCCCGCGGAACCGACGTTGACGATCGCGTTCGGTCCGGCCCACGGATCGTGGAATGCGACGCCGGAGACGGACGCGACGCTCACGGTGGCGTCGACGATGATCGCGCCGCGAGCGTCGCGGGCCACGGCCTTCACAGGAATCGAGTCGGTAGCCGACATCAGCGCGCGCAACGCCTCGACGTTCGCGCGACGAGCGACTTGACGCACGGTCTCCGTCACGGCGTCGGTCGCGAGAATGGTCGCGCCGTCGGGCGCGAGCGCTTGCACCGCCACCGTCGCCGTCCCGTTGCCAGTCGAGATGAGCCGAGGAGTCGCCATCACGCCCGTGCCCCCATTGCTGATCCCGACGACGGGGCCGACGCGCACGATCGTCGAGTCGACCGCCGATACCGGAATGAACCGAATCGAGGTGCCGGCCAAACCGAAGCCGCGCTTGTCCGCGAGCGTGACGTCCGGCGTCAACGAATCACTAAAGCTCCACGCACGGAGAGCGTGTGTCGACAGACCGAGCGTGAGCGTCTGGGAGACGCGCGCGATCACCGTGTCGGCGCACCTGGCCCCCGCCAGGCAGAAGTCGGACGTCGCGATGAGCGTGTCGCGGCCGTTCGAGCTCGCGATGTAGCGCAGCGTGTCCCCCTTCGCGACGGTCGCGGTGTGCGACCCCAGGTGGACCCAGCGAATGCCCTCGCCGGGCCTCGGCACCAGCACGCCGTTGACCCGCACGAGCCCCGCGGCGACCGCCACTCCCGTGTCGCTGATCGCGTTGAGCGTTGAATCGTGCGTCGTGAGCACCGTGACGCCCCCTACGACGACAGTCTCGGTGCGCGACACGGGCGCCGAAGCGAATCGCGGATCGGTGAGCGAGATCGAGACATTCGAGTGTCCGGTGCGTTGCCCCACCAGTCTTCTCGCCCGGCCGTCGGAAGTGTCAGGGCTCGCCGGCGACACCAGGCCCACGATGCTGCTGTCCGTCGACGACCACGTGAACGAGAGCGACTGGATCCGGTTCCCGGACGCGTCGAGGGCCTGCGCCTGCACCGCGTTGGAGTCGCCGACGACGAGCGTATCGTGCGAGACGGCGATCTTGAGCTGCGCCGCGAATGTCTGAGGGCCGCTCGGCAGATTCTCGTCGCAGCTGAGAACGACAAAGACGGCGGCGCCGACGAGTGGGATGAAGCGACGCATCAGCGGCTCCCTCCCAGGCGATTGACGCGGATCGAGAGGCCGACGCCGACGAGCGTTCTGGCCCGATCACCCTCGAGCGGCGCGCCGCTGAAATACCATTCGGATCCGCTCGCGCGAAGCGCGATCGCGCGATACACCGGCACTTCGAGCGTCAACCCGACGCCGCCGCCCGCTGAGCCGGACTGCGAAAAGCTGTAACGCGGGGTGTGGCCGATGACGCCGTTCGGGCCGACGAAGTCGAAGCCCGTCGAGTCGACCGAGCGTTGCGCCTGACCTCCGAACGCGCCGATCGATGGAATGGCGAGCAACCGACCCCACGCGAGCGGAACGCCGACCGAAACGAATCCGCCCTGCACGGTGCTCAGGTTGCGCGCGATCCGCAGCCACCCCGCATCGATCGCCCAGTGCGAATGGCGGAGCGACGCTTCGGCCGACATGCTCCCGAGCGCGTCACGGTTGAGCGGAAGGGCGTTTGCCTGCAACCACTCGCCGCCAACCACGATGCCATGGTTGAACGTTGCGCTAGCCGGCGCAGGGCGTTGCGCTGTGGCCGGATCGGCGATGCAAGCGAGACATGCGACTACGGCCGCCGCGCGGGCGGCAGTCTGAAGGGGGCGAGGCATGTGAGTTGGAGAAACGTTGGGGCCGAACTCACGGTCGCCATCGGCGGCGTCACAACCGCAAGCTTCAATTGTAGTCCATATATATGATGCCGTACAGAAAAACGCGAGGGCCGGCGCTGAGAATGTCCGTGAACGATCACAAGGCCGCTGGGCTTAACTGCCCGACGTGCCGGGACGTCACTCGTTTACGCGCCTGTTCCTGTTTCCGGCCAAGCGACAAGAACTCAACGCGGATCATGAAATCCGCGAATGAACGACAACTGCTCAACGCAGAGACGCAGAGGGTCAATGCTCCGGCCAAGCCTCCACTCAGCACGGGCCGGGATGAATGCTTGGTAAGAAGCCGCTCGGGAGGCCTCTCGGTTTCGGACCTTTGCCCCCTACGCTCTGATACTCCCCGAGCGGCTTTCACAAAAAATCACGGCTCATTGCGCGACTGCCCGGCCCGGTGTGCAGTCCCCTGCGTCTCCGCGTCTCTGCGTTGAGTAGTTGCTGTTGCCTGCCCTACCGCCCAAGAACCGCCCGCGCCGCGCTGACGCCGCGGAACTGAGCTTCCTCGAACAGAGATAGACCGCTCAGGTCCGAGTTGGCGAGATGGAATCCGGGTGGGGCGAGCCGGACCACATCCGCTGTCGCCGCCAAAAATCCGACCGCTGGGCGCACCATCGCGTGGCCGAGCCGCATGACGTCGATCCGCGAGACGCACTCACGAATGTCGGGGTGCGCCCGCTCGAGATCCGCCAAGATGCGTTCGACGCAGTCGCGCCAGGTGAGCGCGAGCAGGTCGCGCCGCCCGTCCGCTGGCGCCCGATCGGCCAGCGACCAATAGTACGTCCACACGGCGCGCTCGGAGTGCGTGCGCAGCGACTGGTGCGTCGCGTCGACGTAGCCGAGTGCGGGGGAATCGTAGATGACGTTGTCCCAGGAAAGCGGTGCACCGTGCCCTCGTTCTCTCGG
Organism: uncultured Gemmatimonadaceae bacterium; assembly: GCA_963757185.1. Classification (GTDB taxonomy): domain Bacteria; phylum Gemmatimonadota; class Gemmatimonadetes; order Gemmatimonadales; family Gemmatimonadaceae; genus JAQBQB01. The sequence goes on along the minus strand of CAVWQI010000003.1, from coordinate 18,661 downwards.
CAACCGATCGAGCGTCAAGTTCGCGGTCATCCACGGCGAATAGACCAGCGGCACGCGGCGCGGCGCGAGCTCGGGGACGACGTGCGGTGCCAAGAACGACGGCGCGGCGAAGATCACCGACTCGGCGAGATACGTTCCCTTCGTCGTCGCCACGCGCCAACGCGCGCCTGCACCCGACCGTTCGATTCGTACCGCGGGCTCCGCCGGCCGAATGTGGTCGGCGAGCATCGCGATCAGTCGCTTGGCGATCCAGCCGTTTCCCTCCGGCCACGTGAGCGGCCCCTGTTCGTCGTGCGGCCGCGACGCGAAATAGTGGACGCCGGCCCACGCCGACGTGTCCTTCGCCAGCGCGCCGTAGTCGTCGCGACACGCGTAGTCGACGTACCAACGCATCGCCGGAACGTCGAGCTGATGCTGCGCGAGCCACTGAGCCATCGAAACCCGGTCCAGCGGTGAGTCGCGCCGCACGCCGTCCGCCATTGGGATCGTGAACTCGCCGCTCGCTCGATGCTCGGCGATCAACTGGTCGAAGCGGCTGAACGCCGCGCGGCCCGCGGCGTCGAGCGCGAAGTCGGGCTCGATCCCGTCGTGCCACTCGCCGTGCGCGAAGAGACGCTCCTGCGGCGAGAAGCATAGGTACCGCTCCTCCCACGCGCCGTCGCGCAGGACGCCGAGCTCCTCGAACAGCTCGCGCACGAGCGTCGACTTGACGCTCGGCACCGGCACGTAGTGCGCCGCCCACGGATAGGCCGAGACCTCGTTCTCGCCCGAGCGCGCGTTGCCGCCGGCAACCGATTCGAGCTCCAGAATCACGAAGTCGGACGCGCCCCCCCCCGGCGGCGAAGCTCCCACCCCGCGCTGAGCCCGGCCATTCCTCCACCGACGATCACGATGGGTACGCGCTTCTCGGGCCCGCGCACGCCGGTCAGTGTTCCGTCGCGAAGCCGGTGGCCCACCGCGCCGCCGTCGTCGACGAACCCGCCGGCGATCGTCCGTGGAGACTTCCGCTTCAACCCGACGAGCGCCGGCGCGACAAGCGGCACCCCGACGAGCGGCGCGGCCAACATCCCCAGAAACGCCCGCCGCTTCACGACGCTACCGGTTGATCTTGTCGAACTCTTCGCCGTAGTAGCGCACGAGCATCTGGTCGTTCAGATGGTTCGCGCGCGCGGCCACGGGCGCCATGTCGCGCGGAAACTCGAACGCCTCGCTCACCGCGGCCGTCGTCAAGAAGCGCAGTCCGTTCGGCAGGTCGTTCGGTGTCGCGTACGCTCCGTGCGTGGCCAGTACGAAGCCCCACTCGCCGAACGACGGCACGTAGACGTGATACGGATAGGTGTTCAGCCCCGCCGATTTGAGCGTCTCGACGATCGACCAGAACGTCTGCCGCGCGAACAGCGGCGAAGTGCTCTGAACGACGAACGATCCGCCCGGAGTGATGTGTCTCGCCAACAGGCGATAGAACGCCGTCGTGTACAGCTTGCCGATGCTGTAGTTGTCCGGATCCGGAAAGTCCACCACGGCGAAGTCGAACGACTCGGCGTTCTCGTCGAGCCAGACGAACGCGTCGGCGTTGATGACCCGTACCTTCGGCGAGGCGAACGCGTGGTCGTTCAAGCGCGTGAGCAGCGGATGCGTCGAAAACAACTTCGTCATCGCGGGATCGAGATCGACCAGCGTCACGTGTTCCACGTTCGGATGACGCAGGATCTCGCGAACGGCCAGGCCGTCGCCGCCGCCCAACACGAGTACGCGTCTGGCGGCCGGCAGCGACGACAGCCCCGGATGCACCAGCGCTTCGTGGTATCGATATTCGTCGCGCGAGCTGAATTGGAGGTGCGAGTTCAGAAAAAGCCGCAGGTCGTCCTTCCACGCGGTCAGCACGATGCGCTGGTACCGTGTGTCGCGCGCGAAGATGACGTCGTCCGAGTAGATGTTGCCCTCGGCTTCGTCGGTGATCTTCCCCGCCGCCGCCATGCCCGCGCCGAGCAAGGCCAGCACCGCCACCGACGCCGCGCGGAGAGTGCGACGCGTCGGCAGTACCTTCGCGAACAGGAAGGTGGACCAGAGCGCGATCGCCGCGTTCACGAGCCCGAACAGGATCGCCGACCGGACCAGCCCGAGATGCGGTACGAGGAGGATCGGAAAGGCCAGCGAGGCGGCGAGCGCGCCGAGGTAGTCGAACGTGAGGACGTTCGCGATCACGTCCTTGAAGTCGAACCTGTCGCGGAGGATCCGCATCAGGAGCGGCACCTCGAGTCCGACCAGGATGCCGAGCACGACGACGATCGCGTAGAGCGCCAATCGAAACGCCGACGTGTAGGCGAAGGCGAGAAACAGCAGCATCGACGAGAAGCCGCCCACTACGCCGACCATCAGCTCGATGGTGACGAATCGCGCCACGAGCCCCCGCCCGATGTAGCGCGACATCCAACTGCCGATTCCCATCGCGAACAGATACGCCCCGATGACGGTCGAGAACTGGAAGACGCTGTCGCCGAGCAGATAGCTGGCGAGCGCGCTGGCGACGAGCTCGTAAACGAGCCCGCACGCCGCGATCAACAGGACCGACAGGAACAGCGCGACGGTCAATGAATCGCCGCCGCGATGATGATGGCGATGGCGATCGCCACGCCCGCCATGAGGACGCCCAGCGCCGTGTTCTGATCCTCGAGCAGCTCCTTCCATAGACTGCCCGGCGTGATCTTGTCGAAGATCATGAAGCCGACGACGAATAGAACGACGCCGAGCAGCGCGAAGACGACGGCCGAGATGAAGTTCGAACCCAGATTGTCGAAGACGGTCATTTCATTTTCCCCGCCGGAAGGAGGAGCCCAGGTACATGTAGTGGGGGCGATAGGAGCCCGGATTGTTGCGCACGGTGCGCGGCACGTCTTTCACCTCGGTCACGCTGGTCGTTCCCCACCCTCGCCACTCGGCGGCCGCCGTGCCCGCGAGAACGACCAGGCCGAGAATCAGATACAGAGTCTTGCCGATCATTTCATCACTCGCTGTCGTCGTCGCCCGAATCGGACGACGTGGTTACCCACGGGTGGTCGCTCTCGCGCCAACGGTTGTACTCGAAGTTCACCGCGCTGAACGCCGCGAACAGCACCGGCAGCGCCAGCAGCACGAGCGCGGCGAGAAAGGGCCAGACGCGCGGCACGTCGCGCTTCACCGCCAGGGTATACGAGAACGGCTGCGCACCGGCGTCCCGGTCCAGCGCGACGCGAAGGTAGTAGCGCCCGGAGGGAATGGAAGGCAGGACGACTTTGTCCTCGGGCGATCCTTCGTGCCACGCCTCGCCGTCCTCGACGCCGGCGTAGTACGACACCTCCCGCCCGAACTCGAACCCCGGGCCGCCGTTCTCGTCGAGCAGCGCCACGTTGTAAAACGCCCACGCATTCGACAGGCTCGTGCGGATGTCCAGCTCGACGTTCGACGTGTGGCCGCCGAGCGTGAAGACGGGCGTCACGTAGGCGGAAGAATCGCCGTTTGTCGTATACTCATAAGACTGCGTGAACACCGGCTCGTTGCGCGCGGTGACGAATCGGGTCACGGCGAGCACGAGCAACGCCGCCGCCAACAGGAAAAACGTCCCTTTCATCGCGCCGGCCGCGCCCGACCGGGGATTGGGCTGATTGGCGAAGATGCCGCGCGGCGCCGGGAGCGGAGACGAAAGCTTGAACGCCTCGGCGATCCGTTCCGGCGGCGTGTAGGTGCCAAGCGACCAGGTGATTTCGTCGGCCGTGCGCTCCGACGACAACATGTACGGCGGCGCGACGAAATCCGCGTCCTCGACCTTGTCGCCCGTCCGCGCTTCCCAGGGAAACTCGCCGAGCACGAAGAACGTCTCGGCGGTCGCCGACTGGAAATGCTTGAAGGTCGTCCCGTTGTATTCGGCCTGCGGAGTGCCGGCGATCATCGTCTCCTTCGGCGCGCCCTTGAGCACGACGACGTCGTTCCAATGCCCGTCGTATTCCGTGAGATAGCGGAAGCCGTGTTCGGCGTTCCAGAGGAGATACTCGCGCCAGGAGTACGTGACTCCCGAGATCACGACGCCGCGCAGTTGGAACCCGATCGCCTGCCAGCGCTCGTTCCCAAGGGTTCCCGTCGTGCCGAGCGGGATCGCCGGCGTCGCGCGATTGAGGCGGTCCTGCGCCTTTTGCAGGACGGCGAGATTCGGATCGCGCGCATCGAGAATGGCGGTGCACGCCGGACACACGACCGTCTGCGCGAGCTGGCCGCTGCGGAGCTCGATCGCCGCGCCGCACTGCGGGCAATTGAGCCCTTTGACCCCCGTGACTTGCGGGCCGGCGTCGTCAGCGGCGTCGCGAAGGTTCTTGAGTTGCAGACTCTCGAACGTGACGTACTCACCGGTGTACAGCACCGGCGCCGCATCGCTGTAGTCGACGGTCGCGAATCTGTCGCCGGGACCTTTGAGGTCCACGAATTCGACGCGCAGCTTGTCCCAGTACTCGAAGGGCAGCTCGCCCTCGACGCCCGAGTACAAGGCATGCGTGACCACCGCCACGCTGTACGGCGCGCCGCCTACAGTGATCTGCTGCCCGGGCGTGCAGGTGCCCGGCCCAGGCAGCGCGCCGGCGTTGTCGACCTGCGTCGTGATCGCGTATTCCGTCTGCGCGTCGCTCAGCCACGCGCTGGCGCCGTCGCCGACGCGGATGTGCCACTCGCTCCAATGGCCGCGCTCGTACTCGTAGACGATTCGGCCGACGACCACGAAGGGTTTGCCCTTGTACGACCCTTCCGTGCCGAGCTGGATGCGCGACATCGAGAGGGGCACGTCGCCGACCGAGCCGACCCGCTCGAGGTCGACGTCGTGACGGACGAGCACCGAGTGACAGGCGGGGCACGACGTCTGAACCGCTCCCGACCAGCGGAAAGTGATCTCAGCGCCGCAATTCGGGCAGGCCGCCGTTCGTTGAGTCACGGGAGGGGGGCGGGCATCTCAGCGTAAGTGCGTTCGATTCGCGTTACATCGACTTCGCTCGCCGCCACGTGATGCCGGAGTCTTGCCTCGACGTCCCAGTCGCCGCGCGGACGGCAACAAAACACGTTGAGGCAGAGCGACCCATGCTCCGGGAACGTGTGAATCGCGAGGTGCGATTCGGAGAGCAGGCACAATCCCGTGACGCCCCCCGCGCCCGGAAACGTGTGCCAGAGCGGCTCGCCGACGACGTTGAGCGACAGGTCGCCGACGATGCCGTCGAGCAGATCCTGCAACGAAGCTCGGTCGGTCAGCTTCGATGGATCACACCCACGCGCGTCGACGACCCACTCGACGCCGGTCACGCCTGTTTCGCGCCGCACTCGGAGCAGAACTTCGAGCTCCGCGCGATCGGCTTGCCGCACTCCGAGCAGAATTTCGTCTCGGCGGAGGGCACCGCACCGGCGTTCGATGCGCCCGGCGCCGGCGAGGTCGCGCCGGAAGTCGCGCCGGAAGTCGCGCCGGAAAATCGCGTCGGCCATCGCCTTCCCCATCGCGAGGCCGGCACCAAGTCCGGCGCCGATGCCGGCCCCGCCGCCGGGATTCGCCGCGGCGATCGGCATCGACTGCGCCGCCTGGAATTGCGCGTACTGCCGCATGTCGCCGACCATGTTCATGCCGATGCGCTGGTCGAGCAGCTTTTGCAATTCGTCCGGCAGCGAGAGGCTCTCGACCTGGAACGTGTCGAGCGCGAGCCCGAAGTCGGAGAACAGCGGCCCCACCTGCGCCCGCATCGCCGCCGACAGCTCGTCGATGTTGCCCGCCATGTCGAGGAACGCGACCCCGCTCTGCCCGAACGCGTCGGACACCTTGCCGACGATCACGTTGCGCAGATGCGGCTCGAGCTCGTCGGTTGTGTACTGGGCCTGCGTCGCCGCGACCTTCTGCTGAAAGACCGCCGGGTCGGTGAGGTGGTAGGAGTAGATGCCGTTGGCGCGCAGGCGGACGGCGCCGAACTCTTTGTCGCGGATCGTGACCGGCATCGGCGTGCCCCACCGTTGGCCGGTCTGCTGCCGCGTCGAATAGAAGTAGATGTCGGACTTGAAGGGCGACTGAAAGAGCTTGTCCCAATTCCGCAGGTTGGTGAGCAGCGGAAGGGTCTTCGTGTTGAGCGTGTAGAGGCCGGGCGAAAAGATGTCGGCGAAGACGCCCTCGTTCACGAAAACCGCCATCTGCGACTCGCGCACCGTGAGCTGCGCGCCGTTCTGAATCTCCATGTCCTGCATCGGGTAGCGGAACTGCAGCGTTCCCGGGACGTCCTCAGTCCATGCGATGACGTCGATGAACTGCTTCTTGAAGAAGCTTCCGAGTGACATGGCCGGCTCCGATGGGTGTGCGACGCGTGCGCGCGATTAGGATACAATCCTTCGCCCGCACGCGAAAGTCGCGCGCGCCCCGTCGAAGAGACGTCCGGCGCTGGTCGCGAACTGTGGCCTCCGATCCGTCCAGCCGCCAGACGACGAGCGCACCCGCCGCGATCTTCGCGACGGGCTCTGTTCACTACGAAAGCGACGGCGATCGCTATTACGCCGTTACGGCCGTTCCCGCAGCTCGAAACGAAAACTCTGCTGCACGAGTTGCGGCACGACTGAGCCCGAGAGTCGGGCGGGGAAAAAGCGGGACCGCGTCAGCGAGACGCGGATCGCGTCCATGAACAGCTCGTGTACCCGGGTCGCGAACTTGATGCTCGGCTCGTCGACTCTACCCGTTGTGTCGACGACGAACAGCACGCTGACCTCGGCCTCGACTCCTGCCGCACGAAGCGACTCGGGGTATCGCGGCTTGGGGTTGCCGGGTCGCGGAGTCACGGGCTGGTCGACGAGATCCGTCGTGTAGATCCCGTTGTTCACCATCGGTGCGGGCGGGCGCACGGCGTCGCTCAACCGCGCGGCCCCGTTGTTGAACTCGGAGTCGGCCACCGCGGTCCACCGAGCGTCCTGGGCGTCGACGTCCCGCATGACGTCGGCGACGTCGAATGCCGGGCGGACGTCGGTGACGACGCGGTCCGCGATGGCGTCGAGCGACGCCTTGAACGAGACGAGCCGCGGCTCCGACCTCCGTCGTTCGACCACCGGACTTCTCTTCGCCGGGGTCGCTCGGCGTTCGCGTACGGGCGCTGCTTCATCCGGCGCCGCCGGCTCCATCGGCAGCGAGGTGAGGTATCGCACGTGAACCACCGGCGGAGTCTCTTGAGCCAGGTGGTTTCGTCCGTGCGAGTGTGAACTCGTGCCCCGCGTGGTCATGAGCATGCCGGCGATCAGAACGGCGTGAGCGACTGCGCTGGCGGCGACCGGTCCTGGCCGGATGGATCGCGCCGGGCGCGAGCCAACGAGCTCTCGAAGCATGCTGCCAATCCTTCCGATTGTTCATCGGGAGGATTGGCAGGTCGCAAGCCGCGCCGGCGACGCGCGGCCGGTTGCCGGTCATCGGCGACCACTCGCGGCGGTCTCACCATGTACAACGAGCCGCGGACCCCGCCGGCTGTGAGACCTTTGGGCTATACCGATTCGATCCGCAAACGCGGCAGAGCCGCGACCGCTGGTTGCTTCCGGCTACGCGCCGGCCGCGTTCACCATGTCGAAGATCGGCAGGTACATCGCGACGACCATGCCGCCGACCACCACGCCGAGGAACACGATCATCACCGGTTCCATCAGCGCGAGAAGGCCGGACACCGCCGCGTCGACTTCTTCGTCGTAAAAGTCGGCGATCTTGGTGAGCATTTCGTCGAGGCCGCCCGTCTGCTCGCCGACCGCGATCATCGAGATCACCATCGGCGGAAAGACCGCGGACTTCTTCAGCGGCGCGGCGATCGTGTCACCGCCGGCGATCGACGAGCGCGATTCCATGATCGCGTCCTGAATGACGCGGTTGCCCGACGTCTTGGCGGTGATCTCGAGGCCGTCGAGGATCGACACACCCGACGAGATCAGCGTTCCGAGCGTGCGGGTGAAGCGCGACACGGCTGACTTGCGGAGCACGTCGCCAAGCACCGGCATCTTCAACAGGAGCTTGTCGATCGTCAGCTTTCCGCCGGCCGTCCGGTAGTAGTTCCGGATCGCGAAGTACATGCCCGCCGCGGCACCGAGGACGATGAACCAATAGCTCTTCAGCCCGCGCGAGATGGCGATCACGATTCGCGTCGGTAGCGGCAGCGCGATGTTGGCGCTGGCGAACATGGTCTCGAACGTCGGGATCACGAAGATGAGCAGCACGGTAATGGCGATCGCCGCCACCGAGATGATCACGCCCGGGTAGATCATGGCGCCCTTCACCTTCCGAACGAGGGCGTCGTTCTTTTCCATGAAGACGGCGAGGCGCATGAGGATCGTGTCGAGAATACCGCCCGCCTCACCCGCCGCGACCATGTTCACGTACAGATCGCTGAACGCCCGCGGATGCTTGCGCATGGCGTCGGCCAGCGTGTTGCCCGACTCGACGTCGAACACGACCTGCCGCGTCACGTCCTTGAGCGCGGGGTTCTCGCTCTGGTTCGCCAGAATGTCCAGCGCTTGCACGAGCGGGAGACCCGCGTTGATCATCGTCGAGAACTGCCGCGTGAAGATGACGACGTCGCGCATCTTGATCGACCCGCCGCGCTTCTTTCGATTCGCGGTCCCTTCGTCGATCTTGACGACGTTCAGCTTCAGCTGCCGGAGCTGCTTGATGACGTCGTCGCGCGACGGCGCGTCGATCGTCGCCGATTTGAGCTCGCCGTTGACCGCGCGCGCCGTGTACGTGTATTGAGGCATCGATCCCTCGAGATGGCTGCTTGATCTGCTCTCTGTAAGACGACCGGGGCGGCCGGAAGATTACGGGCCGCCGGTCGTGAGCCGCGTCACCAAATCAACGCGTCCGCTACCGCCTTCCCGCCCCCGCGGCCGCCGTCTGCTGCGGCTTGCCCGGCGTGTCGCCCTCGGGCGAGATGCCGATCATGCGCATGATCTCCGACTGGTCGTGGCTGGCGCGGAGCACCTCGTCCAGCGAGACGGTCTTGCTCATATAGAGGTTGTACAACCCGTCGTTCATCGTCTGCATGCCGTACTTCTTGCCCGACTGCATCATCGAGTAGATCTGGTGGATCTTGTCATCGCGGATCAGCGCGCGAATCGCGGGCGTCACGACGAGAATCTCGGCCGCCATCGCGCGGCCCTTGCCGCCGATCTTGGGCAGAAGCGTCTGCGTGATGATGCCCTCGAGAGAGAACGCGAGCTGGGCGCGGACCTGCGACTGCTGGTGGCTGGGGAAGACGTCGATGATGCGGTTCACCGCCTCGGCCGCGCTGTTCGTGTGCAGCGTCGCGAACGCGAGGTGTCCCGTCTCGGCGATCGTCAGTCCCGCCTGAATCGTCTCGAGGTCGCGCATTTCGCCGATGAGCACGACGTCCGGGTCTTGACGGAGCGCGTACTTGAGCGCGGCTTGGAAGCTCTTGGTGTCGGAGCCGACCTCGCGCTGGTTGACGATGCACGACTGATGCTTGTGAATGAACTCGATCGGATCCTCGATCGTGATCATGTGTCCTTTCATCTGCTTGTTGATCCGGTCGAGCATCGCGGCCAGCGTCGTCGACTTCCCGGAACCCGTCGGGCCGGTGACCAGAATCAGGCCGCGCGGACGGTCCGACAGGTCCGCGATGACCTTGGGAAGGCCGAGGTCCTCGAAGCTGCGAATGTTGAACGGGATCTGCCGGATCACCATCGAGACGCACCCGCGCTGCTTGAAGCAGTTGCCGCGGAAACGCGCCAGGTTCTGGATGCCGAACGAGAAATCGAGCTCGTCCTCCATCTCGAACCGTTTCTTCTGATTCTCCGTGAGCACCGAGTACGCGAGCTGCAGCGTGTCCTTCGGCTGCATCACCACCTCGATGTTCGAGTTGGTGATGTCGCCGTCGATGCGGAACTTCGGCCGCTCGCCCGCGGTGACGTGCAGATCGGAGGCATTCCGATCGATCATCTCCTCGAGGAGCAGACGGAGATTCACGCCCGAAGGATTGGACGACGAAGGTGTCGACGGCGATGGGGTCATCGAAGGCGGCCTTTAACCGCTTGAGCGTTGTGTGGTGGGCGCTCCGGCCGCGAGCTGGAACGATTCGTTCCACGGCCCCGGCGCCCATCCTGAGAAGGACGACGAACGGATCGGTTGGGTCATGCTCGGGACCCTCGTACCCGGCGCCGTCGATCGACGCCGGGCACGTGGGCGCCAACACGGCGCCCGGAGCCCTCGATCACAAGTTTCGGTCTCGGCGCGCCGGAAGTGTAGGCGAATTCCCGCCGCCACGGCCATTTCCGCTCGCGGTTCGGAACGCGTGAGATTTCTCTCATCGGGGCGCGTGCCGTCCACCGGTCTACCGGTCCACCGGTCCACCGGTCCACCGGTCCACCGCCCTGAGTTTACGCCGACGTTTCGCGGATCATCTGCTCCGTGGTGGTGATTCCCTTCATCACCTTGAGCCACGCGTCCATGCGAAGAGTCAGCATTCCCTCTTCGATGGCCCCCTCGCGAATCTCCGCGGCGCCGACGTTCTGCATGACGAGCTTTCGCAGGTGCGGCGTCATCGTCATGACCTCGTACACGCCCTGGCGCCCCTTGAGGCCCGTTCCGGCGCACGTGTCGCAACCGGCTCCCTTGAAGTAGCCCAGCTCGCCGAACGTCGTGTCGAGGCTCAGTTTCGCGAGAAAGGGAACGGCCTCTTTGGTCGCCTTTGCCTTGGCGTTGATCAGCGCCTCTTCGGTGAACCGCAGCTCGCGCAGCGGCGTCGTCGGCTTGACCTTGAGCGCCGCCCACTCCTCGGGGCTCGGCTGGTACTGCGTGCGGCAGTTGGCGCAGATGCGCCGCACGAGCCGCTGAGCGAGCACGAGGTTCACCGCCGACGCCACGTTGAACGGCTCGAGTCCCATGTCCAACAAACGCGTCACCGTTTCCGGCGCCGAGTTCGTGTGCAGCGTCGAGAGCACCATGTGGCCGGTGAGCGCCGCTTTGATGGCGATGCCGCCCGTTTCGAGATCTCGAATTTCGCCGACCATGATGATGTTCGGGTCCTGCCGCAGGAACGCCTTGAGCGCCGCGGCGAACGTCATCCCGATGTCGGTGCGCACGAGCACCTGGTTGATGCCGAACAGGTTGTACTCGACAGGATCCTCGGCGGTCATGATGTTGACGTCCATCTGGTTGACCTTGGAGAGCGCCGAGTAGAGCGTCGTCGTCTTGCCCGAGCCCGTCGGGCCCGTGACGAGCACCATGCCGTACGGGTTCGAGATCGCCTCCATGAGGTCCGCCTCGGCGCGCGGCTCGATGCCGAACGTCGAGAGGTCGAACGTCAGGTTGCCCTTGTCGAGAATTCGCAGCACGACTTTCTCGCCGAACAGCGTCGGCAGCGTCGACACGCGGTAGTCGATGACGCGGTTGCCGATCTTCAGCTTGATGCGGCCGTCCTGCGGCACGCGCCGCTCGGCGATGTTCAGCATCGCCATGATCTTGAACCGCGAGATGAGCGCCGCGCGGAGCTTGAGCGGCGGCTTCATGACTTCCTGGAGCGCGCCGTCGATGCGATACCGGACGCGGATCTCGTGCTCGAAGCATTCAAAATGAATGTCGGACGCGCCTCGCTTCACCGCGTCGGTGAGGATCGCGTTGATCAGCTTGACGACGGGCGCGTCCTCCATCTGCGCCTGGAGGGCCGCTTGCGAGACGTCGTCTTCCTCGTCCTCCAACACCTCGACGTCGTTGATGCCTTCGAGCTCGGTGATGGTGTCCATCAACGACGCCATCTGCTGGTCGTCCGTCGAGCCGAAGACCTTCTCGACCATCGTCGCCAGCGTGTACTCGCCGGCCACCACCGGGATGATGTCGCACCGCGTGATGAACTTGATGTCCTCGAGCACGACGAGGTTCGACGGGTCGGCGATCGCGACGGTCAGCGATCGTCCCTCGCGCTTGAGCGGCATCACCAGATGCTTCTGGGCGAGTTCCGCGGTAATCATCTTCGCGATCTTCGGATCGACCTCGAATCGCGAGAGATCGACGGCCGGCATGCGATGCTGCTTCGCCAGCACTTTCGTGAGGTCGATCTCGGGCAGGATGCCCATCTTCACGAGCGTATAGCCGAGCCGTTGCCCGCTCTGCTTCTGCTCCGCCAACGCCTTGGACAACTGCTCGCGCGTGATCAACCCCTCACGCACGAGCATGTCGCCCAGCCGGTCTTGTGTGATTTGCGGTGCGGCCATTTCGTCGTCGGAAAAGGGGAAATCGCCTTCAGAGTTTCGGCATTCGGGCCCGAAATCATTAAGGCGCGCCAACCGTCGGCGCGCCTTATGGATGCTGTAGCTCGCGGCTCCCGCTCATGCTCATGCTCGAGACCGAGCTCGTTTGCCAGTCCGCGATCCTCGCTTCGGATTGACGATTTCGCCGCCCCCCACGGCACGCTCGCCTACGAAGCGCTGACCGCCTCCCACAGCCCCTGGAGGTACATCGCCCCGAGCGCTCTGTCGTATAGGCCGTACCCCGGACGGCCTGTCTCGCCCCAGATCATGCGTCCATGGTCGGGACGCATCGGCCCAGTGTAGCCGACCTCGCGGAGCGCGCGCATCACCTCGAGCATGTCGACGCTGCCGAACGCGGACGGGTGCGGGCTCTCGTGAAAGCGGTGTTCGCCGGTGCGTTTGACGTTGCGGCAATGCATGAAGTGGATCCGGCCCCCCGCCCCGCCCACGCCGTTCTCGCCGAGTCGCCGGATGATGGCCGGGAGATCATTGTTTGGATCGGCGCCGAGCGACCCGGTGCAGACCGTCACGCCGTTGGCTGGGCGGTCGACGAGTTTGACGAGCCGCTCGAGCGCCGGTCCGCTCGTCACGATGCGCGGCAGACCGAAGATGCTCCAGGGCGGGTCGTCGGGGTGGATCGCCAGGAGGACGCCGGCGCTTTCGGCGGCGGGAACGACGCGCTCCAGGAAATAGGCCAGGTTCTCCCACAGACGCTCGGCGGTGACCGGCTGGTAGGCGTCGACGAGCGCGCGAAGCTCCGCGGCGTCGTAGGCGGCAGCCCAACCGGGCAGATCGCGCGTGCCCCGCGAGATGTCGAACCGGGCAAGCTCGTCGTCGTCGAAGGCGAGGGCTGTCGACCCGTCCGGAAGGCGCATCGCGAGGTTGCTGCGCATCCAGTCGAAGACGGGCATGAAGTTGTAGCAGACGACGGGTACGCCGATCGCGCCGACATGGGTAACGCTCTCGCACCAGGCATCTATGAGCCGGTCGCGCGACGGGCGTCCGAGCTTGATGTCCTCGTGGACGGGAATGCTCTCGATGACGGAGAGCGACAGGCCGGCCGCGTCGACCTGCTCGGCGAGGCGCTCGACCGAAGTGCGAGGCCAGGCGTCGCCGACGGGTGTGTCGTATATGGCGCTGACCACGCCCGTGACCCCCGGGACCTGGCGGATGTAAGCCAGAGGTATCGGATCGGTCGGGCCGAACCAGCGTAAGGTCATCTTCACGCGTTGCCTCTGGCGCGATCGGCCGGGGATGCACAGGTTAGGGGGCCGCGAATGTTCGTTGCGCGAACAATATCGCGGGCGTGGCCGGCGGGGCGTGCCGGATGTGACCAATCGTAGCGCTGGCCACGTTGTTAGGTGAGTGTTTTTCGCTGTTTTGCGAGTGCAGGACGTTCGGTCGTCAGTGCGATCGCGAGCTTCGGCTCGCGTTTCTCGATCTCTTTTGTTCGTATAAAGAACAAAAGACGGTTTCGACCCATTCCGAAGGAGAACGCCGCATGCTCTCGACGAGACTCCTCTCCCGTCTCGCGCTGCTCCTCCCCGCTCTTCTTGCGGCCACCCCGCCCGCCAGCGCCTCGGCCCAGACCGGCCGGATCGTCGGCCTGATCACCGACCGCACCGCCGGCGCGCCCGTCGCCAACGTCTCCGTGACCATCAACGGAACGCAGCTCGGTGGTCGAACCGGCGCCGAGGGCCGTTATACAATAAGCGACGTGCCTGTGGGCACGCAGCGGGTCAAGGCCGCGCGCATCGGCTACGCACCGGTCGAGCAGCAGGTGACCGTCGCCGCCGGCCAAACGGTCACGCTCAACATCGCGCTCTCCGCGGCGTCCGTCACGCTCGACCAGATGGTCGTCGTCGGCTACGGCGCGCAGCGGCGGTCGGATCTGACCGGCTCAGTCGCGACGGTGACGCCGAACGTCGAGCAGACGCCGACGCTCTCGCTCGAACAGGCGCTGCAAGGCGCGGCGGCCGGCGTCTCGGTGACGCAGGCATCGTCCGCACCCGGCGGCGCGCTTTCCATTCGGATTCGAGGCGGCTCATCGGTGACGGGCAACAACGAGCCGCTCTACGTCATCGACGGCTTCCCGATCGAGAACAACGCCGACCTGCAGAACCCGAGCGACGGCGGCCGTGACGCGACGACGACGGTTCCGTCGAATCCGCTGGCGGCGCTCAACCCGGCCGACATCGAGTCGATCGAGATCCTGAAGGACGCGTCGGCGACGTCGATCTACGGCGCGCGCGGGGCGAACGGCGTCATCATCATCACGACAAAGCACGGGCAGACCGCGCGTCCCGTGTTCACGCTCGACACGTACAGCGGCAGCCAGAGCGTGGCGCACCGTTACCAGCTTCTCAACGCCGCCGGCTTCGCGAAGTTCGTCAACGACTGGTCGGTGAACAACGGCACCGGTGTCGTCTTCTCCAACCCGGACACGCTGCCCAACACCGACTGGCAGTCGCAAATCTTCCGCAGCGCGCCGCTCGCCAACCTCCAGCTTGGCGTGACCGGCGGGAACGCCGGCGCGAACGCGACGCACTACGCGCTCTCCGGCGGCGTGTTCCAGCAGCAGGGCGTCGTCATCAACTCGGCGTTCAAGCGCATCTCGCTCCGCGGCAACCTCGATCAGGACATCGGAAGCCGCGCGCGCGTGGCGAGCACGGTCATGGTGAGCCGCGTGAATACGAACTCGGTTCCGACCGACGGCTCGCTCAACGCCGGCGCCGGCGCGGTCGGGGCGGCGATCGACTACTACCCGATCCTCCCGGTGCGCCAGCCCAACGGCGCGTATACGCTGATGGCGCAGAACAACCCGGCCAGCGTGCTCCAGCCGACGAACATCCCGAACCCGGTGTCGATGGCCGCCGACGTGACCGACAAGCTGGCTGACACGCGCGTGCTGGCGAACGCGTTCGGCGAATTCCAGCTCGCCGACGGACTCAAGTTCCGCTCGAGCCTCGGCGGCGATCTCTCGAACCGGTCTCGCAACACGTACTACCCGCGCACGACGCTCATGGGCTCGCAGACGAACGGCTACGCGAAAACCGGACGCACCGAGAACACGAACTTCCTCAACGAGAACACGCTGTCGTACGACCGCACGTTCAGCGCGAACCAGGCGATCAACGCGGTGGCGGGATACTCGCGCCAGCAGAACGACCTGACGTTCAACACGATCCAGAACAGCAACTTCGTCAGCGACATCGACGTGTTCGAGAACATGGGCGCCGGCACGCAGACCGGCGGCCCGCAGGTTGCCTCGGGTCACACGCGCTGGACGCTGGCGTCGTACCTCGGACGCATCAACTACACGCTCGCCAACCGGTACCTGTTCACAGTCACAGGCCGAGAGGACGGCTCGTCGCGCTTCGGCGCCGATCACCAATGGGGCTTCTTCCCGTCGGCGGCATTCGGATGGCGCGTCTCGGACGAGCCCTTCATGCAGAAGTTTTCGGCGATCGAGTTGCTCAAGTTCCGCGCGTCGACTGGTCTCGCGGGCAATCCCTCGATCCAACCGTACCAGTCGATGGCCCACCTGCTGTCGCAGCAATACACGTTCGGCGGCGCGGTCGTACCGGGCTACTACCCGGCGTCGGTCGGCAACCCGAACCTGGGCTGGGAGTCGACGCGCCAGACCGACTACGGTGTCGACCTCGGCCTCTACGGCGGGCGGGTGAGCTTTACGGGCGACATCTATAGAAAGACCACCAGCGACCTGCTGCTGGCGGTCAACCTGCCGTTCGAGAGCGGATTCGGCACCGCGCTCCAGAACGTCGGGTCGGTGAGCAACAACGGGTACGAGCTCGGCCTCACGCTCACGCTGCTCGACGGTCGCACCCATTCGCTCGGGTGGACGACGACGGTCAACTACTCGCACAACAAGAACCGGGTGCTCGACCTCGGCGGAGTGCAGTCGATCTTCGCCGGCAGCGTGAACAGCGACCTCAAGCTCCTCGGCTCGCTGATTCAGGTCGGCCAGCCACTCGGCGTGTTCTACGGATACAAGACGAACGGAATCCTGCGCGATTCGGCCGCCGCCGCGGCATATAGCGCGAAAGTGAAACCGCTGAGCGGCACGACGTGGCATCCTGGCGACATCATGATCGTCGACCTCGCCGGCGCTCCGGTGAACGGCCAGGCGACCGGCCCCGACGGCGCGATCACGCCGGACGACCGCACGATCATCGGCGATCCGAATCCCAAGTTCACCGCGGGCTGGCAGAACCAGTTCACGCTCGGCCGCTTTCGCCTCAGCGGCCTGCTCGACGCGACCTACGGCAACAAGATTCTGAACCTGAACGACGTTCGGCTGATCCAAGGCAGCCCGGGGACGAACATCGTCTCCGACCGCTACTTCGACGCGTGGACGGCGGCCAACACCGGCGCCGATTTCCCGCGCATCAACTTCACTCCGGGCACGACGGGATCGGACATCACGAGCGACCTGCTCGAGGACGGATCCTACCTGCGACTGCGCAGCGTGACGCTCGACGTTCAAGTGCCCGAGCGCTTTTTGTCTCGGTACGGGTTGTCGAACACTCGAGCCTACATCACCGGCACGAACCTCGTCACGTGGACGCATTACAGCGGGTTCAACCCGGACGTGAGCAGTCTCGGCATCGGCAACGTGAATCGCGGGGTCGACGTCGGCCAGTATCCGCTGGCGAAGGGCGTCACGATCGGCGTCAACATCGCCTACTGAGCGAGGACACAGACCAATGCGCAATCGAATGAAGAATGTCGGCGCGCTCGGCCTGCTGGCCGTGGCTCTCGCGTGCAACGACAAAGCGTTTCTGACGGAGAAGCCGTTCGACTTCATCGGCCCGACGAATTTCTACCGAAACTCCGGTGACGCTCTGGCGGCGATCAACGGCGTCTACGCGGATTTCATCAACAATACGGGCGACAACTACTACGGCCGCAACTTCGTCATGCTCGTCGAGCATCCCACGGAGATGTGGACGTCGCGCCTGTCGGCGACCAACGAACGCAGTCAGCCCGACGTCTACTCGATTCCCGTCAACCACGCCTACGTGCAGTCGGTGTGGCAGTCGGCGTACGACGCGATCAACCGCGCCAACTCGGTGCTCGACAACGTGCCGAAGATCGACATGGACACGGCGCTCCGCTCGCGCATCATCGGCGAAGCGAAGTTCCTGCGCGCGACGCACTACTTCAACCTGGTCCGCATGTACGGCGGCGTGCCGATCAAGATCCACGCGACGCAGGGTCTCGACAGCCTGGCGATTCCGCGCAACACGGCGCAGGAAGTCTACGCGCTGGTCGAGCAGGACCTGAAGGACGCAGTCGCCTCGTTGCCGTCGGCCAAGACCTACACGGCCGCGGACGTCGGCCGCGCGTCGAAGGGCGCCGCCAAGACGCTCCTCGCCAAGATGTATCTACAGCGCGCCGGCACGGGCGTCGGAACGGCGGCCGATTGGCAGAGCGCGCTCACCTTCGCCAAACAGGTGCAGTCCGACGGCGACTACTCGCTCGTGGCCGACCCGATGACACTGTTCGATTTCTTCGGCGGCACGGTGAACGAGCGAAACAACGAGGTGATCTTCGACGTCGAGTGCATCCGCGCATCGGGACTCGGCGGCCGCATCTCGTCGCACATGGCGCCGACGAACACGGCGCCTTTCTTGGGCGCGTCGACGAACGGCTCGTTCGAGGCGGAGAGCATCTGGTTCCACACGTTCCTCCCCAACGACAAGCGCCGCGCCGCGACTTTCATTTTCACGTGGAACAAGAACGGCGTGCCGCAAACGTGGGACGAGACCAAGACGGCGTCGCAGGGGTACGCGAGCGAAACGCCCTTCCCGCGCAAGTTCCTCGACCCGCTCATGACGGGCACGGGCGCCGAGGAGCCGAACTACATCATTCTTCGCTACGCCGAAGTGCTGCTGATGATCGCCGAGGCGTCGAACGAGGTGAACGGAAGCCCTGGAGCCGAGGCGTACGCGGCGATCAATCAGATACGCGCGCGGGCCGGCATCGCGAACATGACGCCGGGGCTGGGTCACGACCTGTTCCGCGATTCAGTGTTCAACGAGCGCCGGTGGGAGCTCACGCTCGAGGGACCGAACGGGTACTTCGACAGCCAGCGCAACTGGGCGTGGTCGAAGGCGCGGATCGAGCAGAGCATGTCGCACGCGAAGTCGAGCACGAGCAAGTTCCCGAAGGCGAACGGCGGGCCGATCCCGGACAAGTACAAGCTGATGCCGATTCCGCAGCGGGCGATCGATCTGAATCCGGCGCTGGCGGGGCACCAGAATCCGGGGTGGTAGGGTCGCGGCGGGAGCTGAGAGACGGAGTCTGGGAGTCGTGAAGTGAAGGTGGGGGTAAGCGCCGTCGGCGAGAGTGGTTACTCGCCGGCGGCGTT
>CAVWQI010000002.1:0-1333078 GCA_963757185.1 uncultured Gemmatimonadaceae bacterium | reverse complement strand
TAAAGCCTCCCCGATTGCGGCGTCTCAGCGTTTTGGAGGCGCGCCTGCCGCGACGAGACGGCGATGAAACCGAACGTCGAGCACCCGCCCCGCGAAGAACGCGAGCCCCGTCACCCTGCCGTCCGCACCTCGCGTAAACCGAACGGTGCCAAGCCCGCCCCCCGCCTGGAAGTCGTCCACATAGACCGGCCGAAGCTCGAACTCGTCCGCCGGCCGCCGCCGCATCACGAGCTTCCCGTCCTTTACCGCAAGCGTGAGCACGACGTCGAGCTCGTCGCTCGTGTACGTCCCGACGTAATCCTCGACCCTCGGCGACGCAGCAGGACGAACCTCCTCATAACGAATCGTATCCCCATCCGCACGAATCAGCCGCAGCGCACGTCCGCCAGCGGCGCCGCTCAGCGTGACGTCGCCGACTGGTGTACGAAAATGATCCGCCGCGAGGGGCATCCAAACCCCGCCGCCACGTCCGCCGGTCGATAGCGAACCGTTGGCGACCGACAGCGTGATCGTTTGATCCGTGTGCGGATCTCGATACATCCCCGTCCATTTCGACAGCGCCTCCGCCGGCAACCGCGTCACGTTCTCCGAGACGGCCTGCTGCTGTGCGACACCCGACGGCTTGACGAGGACGAGATCGACTACCTGATGGAGCAGCGACGTGGGATTCGCGTACGCCGCGTTGCACCACACGGCCGCCGACACGTGCTGGTCGGGATACCGCGCAAGAAACGTCCGATAGCCCGCGGTCGATCCACTGTGCCCAATTTCACGGATGCCCTGGTAGTCCACGACCTCGAGCCCCAGGGCGTACGTGAGCAACCGCCCGTTGGTGAGCCGCATCTGCGTCTCGATCGCTTCGACGTACTTGGGCCCCCCCCACCGACGGTCGGATGATCCAGGTTCTCGTTCCACTTCAATAGATCACCCATCGTGCTGAGCACGCCGCCGTTGCCGATCATGTTCGTGAACGGCATGTCCTGATGAAAACCGCCGGCCTCGGAACCGTTGTACGCCGTCGCGCGATTCGGGACGACGCGCGTGAAATCGTCGCGCAACTGCGTGTGCGTCATGCCGAGCGGCTTGAAGAGGCGCTCCTGAGTGAACTCCTGGAGCGTCTTGCCGCTGACGCGCTCGATGATCAACGCGGCGAGCGCGTAGCCGGTGTTGCTGTACAGGTAGTCGCTCCCCGGCGGGAAGTTCAGCATCTTCTGGTGCACAACGAGATCGAGCGTCGTGAGCGGCGAATGGACCTGCGTCCCCGGACCTCGCCCTTCAATGCCCAACAGGCCCCATTGGTCGCGCAGACCGCTGGTGTGAGTCAGCAGGTTGCGGATCGTGATCTTCTGTCCGCCGAACGACGGCACCTCCGGCAGATACTTATGGATGTCGTCGTCGAGCGTGAGCTTGCCATCCGCGACCAACATGAGCATCGCGCTCGCCGTGAACTGCTTGGCCACGGAGCCGCTCTCGAACACCGTGTTCTCGGTGTTTGGCACGTCGTATTCGAGATTCGACGAGCCGTAGCCGTGCACGTACAGCGTGCGACCGTCCTTCGCGAGCCCGACGCCGCATCCGGGCGTCGTTCGCGTGAAGCGATCGAAGATGTGATCGATCCGGCTCCCGAGATCGCTCGGCGCGCCCTGTTGCGCACCGAGTGTCGAGGCGATGGCGAGCGACGCGATGCACGCGGCGAGTGAACGAGTCATGACACCATTCTATAGGTTGTGCGGCCAGCTCCGTTAGGCATGGGGCTCGGGGCCTGGGGCATGGGCATGGGGCTCGGGGTGGGACTGTCCTCCGCGGACCAGTGCAGTATTGCCGACACTGCCCGGCAATACTGCCTCGGCTCCGCTCCGGACAGCCCCACCCGCTCGCCTCACCAGGTCCAGCGAACTGCGAGAACGTGCGCTCCGGTGCGCACTACTCGAGGCGCTGCTGCGCTTCCTCGGGCGCGCCGGCATGCGCGTCGAGCTCCACGTCACGCGCGCGCACCGGCCGCAGCGCACGCGCGATCAAGCGCGGCGTTGAGCCGTACGCGCACGGAGGCAGCGACGAGACCGGCCCTCGGTCGGCTCGGCGCGTGTACCGGCTCGATTGGGAATGGCGTGACGTGCCACGCCGGCTTCAGTCGAAATAGTGCGGTGAGCAGGCGCAGCGCTTCGCCCGACTCGCACGGGAGGCATCGTAGTTATGCGTCGTTCCTGGCGAGCGAGCGGGTGGGACTGTCCCACCCCGAGCCTCCACCCCGCAAGCGATCACGGCACCGCTTGGCTGGCGACGATCGTGAAGCTCACTGGCACGTGGTACAGATGTCCGTCGGCGATGCAATAGGCCTTGTCGTTCGGATAGGGTTGCGTCTGGACCAACCAGGTGGTCGCGCTCGTGCGTGTCACGTTCACCTGATCCGCGCCGGTGGGCGTCACCTGGTCGCCTAACAACGGCTTCCACCAGACATCGCAGCCCCCCGCGGTTTGAGCGATCGTAAAACTGCGGAGAACCGTCGTGCCAATCGGGATGAGATCGGTGTTGTCCTCGACCCTGTACACGTTGAAGTACGCGCCCGTCGAGAACTGCTTGACGATGTTCCCTGCGTCGTCGCGCAGGACGAGTTGCAGCCTGCGCGGGTAGTTCGGGCAGCGGCGATCCGCATACTTGGAGTCGTTAGTCCCCATGATCGCGTCGCCGTTGTCCGTTTCGTACGCGAAGATCTTCGAGTGGACGCCGCAGACGCCGTCGGCGTAGGCCGACGAACCGCCGCTGACGTAGGTCGCGATATGGTCGCTCCGAAGACCGAGCGCCGCGTCGTCGAGCGGAAACAAGAAAGTGGCGGTGGGATCGACGGGGGCCGGCGTCTTGCCGAACGCCGGACCGTGGGGGCTGACGAGCGTGTTTCCTACGTCACCCGTGCCGCAGGCCGCGGCGAACGCGACGAGGGCGACCATCGAAGCTGCGATGCGCATGGCGTGTCTCCAATGTTGTAGACGCGCCAATGTTCATCGGACACGACGCCGGTTCTTGCGAGCGCTCGCAGGAGAACCGGCGATCAGCATCACCGGATCATGGCACCGCTCGATCTGGCGACGACGGTGAAGCTCACCGGCACGTGGTACAGATGCCCGTCGGCGATGCAATAGGCCTTGTCGTGCGGATAGGGTTGCGTCTGGACCAACCATGTGCTCGCGCTCGTACGCGTCACGTTCACCTGGTCCGCGCCGGTGGGCGTCACCTGGTCGCCTAACAACGGCTTCCACCAGACATCGCAGCCCCCCGCGGTTTGAGCGATCGTGAAACTGCGGAGAACCGTCGTGCCAATCGGGATTAGATCAGTGTTGTCCTCGATCCGGAACAAGTTCAAGTACGCGCCCGTCGAGAACTGCTTGACGATGTTCCCTGCGTCGTCGCGCAGCACGAGCCGCACCGAGCGTGGATAATTCGGGCAATGGCGATTCCGCAAACTTGGAGTCGTTAGTCCCCATGATCGCATCGCCGTTGTTCGTTTCGTACGCGAAGATCTTCGAGTGGACGCCACAGATCCCGTCTCCGTAGACCGAAACGTTGCCCTGGGTGTAGGTGGCGATGTGGTCGCTCTGCAGTCCCAGCGCGGCATCGGCGAGTGGGAAAAGGAACTGGGCGGTCGGATCCTTGAGCGTCACCGTGAAGAGCTCCGCACCGACACCTTTCTTGCCGCCGACGAGCATGACCTGAATGTCGTACGACGCGGTCGGCGCGTTCGCCGGAATTATGAGGCTGGCGATGATCTGCGAGTCGCTCACCCGCTTCGTCGATTTGACGTGCACGAGCGTCGTGTCACCGTTGAGCGACCACACCGCTCTAGCACCGGTGGTGAATCCCGTTCCGGACACGCTCACGTCGAGCGTCGTGTCTTGCGTCGCGGCGGGAGGGGTTGCTGCCGTGACGGTCAACGTCGCCGTGCCCCCCGTCCCGCCGCCGCCCTTCCCCGCCGATGGTTGACCGGAAGGAGCTCGGAGCCCGGTCGTTCGATCACTTTCACACCCCGCAAAGAGTGCGGCCGCGAGAATCGTGATGCCCGCACCGCGCGCGAGCAACGCCGCTCGATTCGATTTCAAGTTCACGAGGCTCATGTTCGGCGCGCGCTCGGGTTAAGAGGTGTGGTGACGATTCGGCGGACGGGCACGCACCGCCGATTCTGCATATTCATCGGACATTGACGTCGAATTTGCGGAAGCACCCGGCAGAACGCCGCTCCCCATGGCTTCGTAGGCCGCCCAATAGTAGGGGCTCCGATACCGGGGATCCGCCAACATGGCTCGTTGGGCTCGCGCCAGTCCCTCGGCGACACCCTCCGGGCCGAGATATCTATAGAAGTGGGCCGCAAACGCGGCCGCCCCGGCGTCGTCGATTCTCCAGAGCGTTGCGACGACGTTCGCCCCGCCCGCATAGAGGAGGGTCTGCGCGATCGTCGTATAGTCCTCGCCCGTGTCGAACCGCGTGGACCACGCGCCGCCGAGCGCCGTCTCGCATCCGGACAGAAAGACGAGAGGCGCCGACACGCGGTACCCGAGGATTTCGTGGACCTCGAGGCGGCCGTTGTCGCGCCCTGCCTCGGCCGGCGCCAGCTCGAGCTGTGAAAAGAGCGGATTGCGCACGTTCATGTTGGCGTGCGTCGCCAAGTGGACGACTGCGCCGCTTTCCAGTGCGCTTCGCAAGTTGGACTTCGTCGCTTCGGCGCCCAAGTACACATGTGCCGACGGCAGCAGTCGCGCGATTTCGGCCGCTTCACCTCGCGTCGCCGGCAAGCGATCCGGGAAGGGCGCGAAAACTCGCGCCGCGTCGTGGGTGGGGGCCACGTCGTGCGCACCTTCTGGACGGCGAAGCCAGGGGAGAGACGCCGCGGTGGCGAGCTTGAGGATGCCGTATCGCTCCGCCATGTACTGTCCCGACTCGGGATCGACGAGTGCGGCGAATGGCAGGTACACGAGCGGCCCATGCGGCACCACCACCAGGCGTGTCGCATTCCGCAGAACCCCGCTCGCCGCGAGCGGCTTGATGAGAATGTCGTGCAGCGCGCCGAGCACGCGGCGCGCCGACGCCGTGTCGTCGCGGCGTTGCAGCAGGTCGCGCGCAAGCTGAATTCGCGAGCCGAGTGACGCGGCTTGCTCGCTCGTGCTCTGAACCGTCAATCCCGACGATGTCAGGGCGAAGACGAGAACGCGATCGTCGAGCACGAAGTACTCGAGCAAGACCTCGCCGGGTCGAAGCGCCCCCGTCACTGCCGCCAGCGACGGACGCGCCTCCGACGTCGCGAACGGTCCAAGCCCGCCCCCAGCCGCCGAGCCCGCGCGTGCCACGAGCGCTTCATACTCGGCGCGCGCGGCGAGGAGGCTGTCGCGCAACTCTTTCGATATCGCGACCGACGACGCCGACCGTTCTCGCGGCGGCCGGGTCTCGCCCGCTTGCAGCTTGCCGACGAGCGCGTCGATCCGACGGAGAAGGGCTTCCCCCTCGCCCTCGCCGGCGAACAGCGAATCGCCCGCCGCCCGAATGTCTGCGCGCGCCGCCACGAGATGATCGAGCAGGCCCCGCCCTCGCGCCGCGTCGGCCACCTGAAAGGCCTCTTCCGTCTTCTTCAAGCGAAGGAGGAGCAGAACCTGCGCGGCATACACGCTCGCCTGCTGCGACGCGTATGTCGTGCGCAGTTCGCCGGACGCGTAGTTCCCGCGCACACGTTCGACCGTCGCGATCGCTCGGCGGCCGGCGGCCAGCGCAGCCTCGAGGTGTCCGAGTTGCGCATGCGCGCGCGATTCGAGCGAGAGTGCCGTCGCTTCAGCTCCGCTCCCGGCCAGTCCAAGCGACGCCCGATCGTGTTCGATCGCGCTCAACACTCGGTTCCAGTCGCGCGACTCGGCGGCAATCTGCGCGTCGGCGAGCGCGACATACGCGCCGGCGATCGGGGCTTGCAGTTTGATCGCCATCGCCCGAGCCGTGTCGAGAAGCGCCTTCGCCTCGGCGGGACGTCCGCGCTGTTGGGTGAGGCTCGCGAGAACGATCACGTCGGCCAGCTCGGGATACGCCAATCCGACTGCGTGATGTGTCCGGCGCGCTTCCGCCGCGCGCTCGACGGCCAGCGGAATATTGCCGAGCGCCGCGTAGGTTCGAGCTTCGTTGCGGAGGATGTTGCCGCGCTCTTCCGGTTGCCCGAGCGAGTCGGTGGCGACAAGCGAGCGCTGATAATAGTCGAGCGCGTGAGAGAAATCGCCGGCGTCGAGGAACAGCCCGGCCATGAGCTGAAGATCCTCGGCCACTTCCTGACGACGCCCGCCCTGACGCGCCATCGCGATCGCGCTGTCGAAGAGAGCGAACGCCCGCTGTGGTTCGCCGAGCGCGTCGTACGCGGTGGCGAGTTGGCCACGCGCGTTCACCTCGGTCGCCGAGTCGCCGACGTTCCGCGCGATTCGACGCGCCGTTTCGAGCGAAGCGATGGCGGCGATCGGATCGCCGAGCGTGACGTCGAGTGCCGCCAGATTGTCGAACGCTTTCGCCAGCGTGGCCGAGTCGTTCATCGACGCGGCTCCGTTCCGCGAGCGTTCGAAGAGCGATCGGGCTCTATCGAAGGCCCCGAGGTCCATGGCCACGAGGCCAGCATTGAGCGTCGCCTTGCCTACGGAGATCGAATCGCCGTTCGCCGCGGCCGCATCCGTCGCTCGCGCAAGCAGGGACGCCGCGTCGTCGAGGCGCTCCTCGTTCGAGATGCGAGGAGACCCAGCGCGTTGTACGATCGAAATAATTCCGCGTTCATGCCTAGGCGCAGCTTGAGCGCCAGTCCCTGTTCACCCAGGCGCCGGGACTCCGTCAGATCGCCGAGCACTCGCGCGGCCTGGCCGAGACCGGTGAGCGCGCGCGCTTGGCTGACCGAGTCGTTCGCGGATCGTGCCGCCTCGAGCGCGGTCGCCCATATTCGCTTCGCGCTGTCCGGTGACTGTTTGTAGATCGAGTCGCCCAGACGCAGAAGCGAATCCAGATGTGTGTTGGAGATCCTCGCAATCGACGAGTCGGCGCGCGACCTTTCGCGCCCCGGCGGGGCGCAGGCGACGATCGCCAGACACATCGAGGCAGCGACCGCGCGGCGGTGCATCACCGAGCGGTGAACGAGTGCGCGCCGCTCCTCGCGCTGCTTCCGTCGGAAAGCCGTGCGTCGACCGACCAGAAGTAGCTCCGTGCCCGGCGTCAGCGTGACGTTCGCCGGAAGCGAAGCCGTAGTGTCCGCCACCGTAGTCGCCCACAGCACCGTGCCGGCCGCGTCCTGCACCGTGAGCTTGTACGACGCCTCGGCGCCGACCGACTTCCATGTGAAGGCTGCGCCGCGAGACAGCGCTGTTGGTTCAACGACGCTGATGCGTGCGGCCGATTCCACGCTCGACGATTCGGCGGCCGTTCGCGTCGCGCTTGGAATGTCGGCTGTCAACACTCGCCGGTCCATGTATCGCGGGGCCACCGCGAAGGCGACCAGCGCGGCCGCGGCCAGTCCTGCCCCCCCCGCCATCAGCCATGCGGCGCGTGGCCGGCGCTCGTCGACGTGCGGCAACGCGCTCTTCAGCTCCGCGACCTCGCGCCGGCACTCGGCGCACGCCGAGAGGTGCGCGATGACGGCGTCGCGATCGCCAGGATGGAGCCGTTCATCCAGGAGATCGGCGACCTGCGCGCTCGAGAGGTGTTGTGACGTCGCTCTCACGGTGCGCTCCCCTCGATGCCGCGGACCGTGAGACGGCGACGAAGCTCGTCGCAAACGGTTTTCAGGCGGCGGTAGACGTGAAACGGCGACGGCAGACCGAGGATCGATGCAATCGCCGACGCCGAAAGGTCTTCGTCGAATCGAAGTTGCAGCAGCAGCCGGTCCGCGGGCGAAAGCTTCGCACGCTCGGCCTCGAGGGCGTGTTGGAGCTCCGCCGCTCGAAGGTGGTTCTCAGGATTCTGGCTTACCGGATCCGGAATGTCGTTCGGCGGCGTCGTCCATGTCGGCAAAAGCACGAGACTCCGCCGCGCCGCGCGTGCCGCCTGAACGTGTCGAGCCAGCCCTTCCCCTCGGAGGCGGCCGTAGCGCCGCCGATAGAAATCCACGCTCGTTCGCCGGGCGATGACCGCGAGCCATGTGGTCAGCCGGCTTCTATTGTCCGGGGTGTAGGCGCGCAGGGCACGGAAATCGTCGCGCCTAAGCTCCTCGAGGAGGTACGCGTACGCGTCCATGGTACCGTCGCGATCGGGCATCACGAGCCTGGCCATGTGCAGAAAGAGCCGGCTGTGTCGCGCGACGAAGTCGTCCCACGCGGCTTCGCGCGCGCGAGCGTCGCCGGGCTCCAGGATGGCCCGAAGCTCGGACGACGGTGTGCGCTGGTGCGCGGGCGTAGGCGGACCATAGGCCGCGCCGCGGCCGGCGCCATCGACGCTTCTGGGGTCCACGGTCATCGTGGAATGTGAATCGGACATCTCGGATGGAATTGCGCAAGGAGTGCGGGGCGACCGTGCCTCGGCAACCCCTCGACGCTCGGCGAAGTAGCGGACGCGGTCTTCCGCGCGGACTCACACGCGCCGAGCCGCCCGAGGTCTTCCGCGCGACCAGTGCAGTATTGCCGACACTGCCCGGCAATACTGCCTCGGCTCGCGCTCCAGACCCCGGACCGTCTCGGCGCTGCCTCCGTGTGCACGCACGACTCAACTGCACGAACGACGGCGTTTGGCGATCGCCGGATTGAAAGGGTGTCTCCCGCCCCTCTACCTATTAATTGCCGCGGGCCGCGATTTGCTACCAATTGTCCTCTTTGGCCGACGGATTTTCGCGGGCGATTGACGCTCGCCTGACGCTGTTGCCGCGAAAACGAGTGTTTTCACATGCCGCACACCATCGCGGTAGCAAAAGCGCGTCGACGGCAATTTACTAATAGGGGGGCGAAGTTCCGCGGTTGCGGCGCCGTCACCCCGAGCGCAACGCCAACGCGAACTTGTCCGAGCCTGCGAATCTCATGACAACGATTCTCGTCGCCACCGAAAGCACGGTGCTCGTGGTCGACGCCAACCGCGGCACAATGTCGCCGAGCACGGGCTTGGGCGATCGCCCAACGTGCATCACCGCGGACTCCGCGACGGGACGCGCGTGGTGTGGCACCCAGCGCGGCGGAGCGTTTCGAAGCGACGACGGCGGCGCCTCGTGGCGCGGCATCGGGCTCGAGGGACGACGAATCATGTCGATCGCCGCGAGCCCTGCTCGGCCGGATCTCGTTTGGGTGGGCATGGAGCCGAGTGAGGTATGGCGTTCGGAGAACGGCGGCGAGACCTGGGAGGAGACGCATCCCTTGGAAACACTGCCGTCTTCGCCCGAGTGGTCGTTCCCTCCCAAACCGGATACGCATCATGTCAGGTGGATCGCATGTCACCCGCGCGACGCCGACCGGCTTTGGGTCGCGATCGAGGCTGGCGCGCTCGTGTCGACATTGGACGGCGGCCACAGTTGGCACGACCGCGTGAAGGGCGGACCGTGGGACACACACGAGCTGGCGATCCACCCTGACGCGCCGACTTCGCTTCGCGTCGCCGCGGGCGACGGCTACTTCGAGAGCGACGACGGCGGCACGACGTGGCGGTCACCGGAGGACGGTCTCGACGTCGGCTATCTGCGCAGCGTCGCGATCGACCCCCTTCACCGCAACGTAGTCATCGTTTCCGCTTCGTCCGGCCCACGCTCGGCCTACGCAGCCGGCGTATCCGACGGCCGCTTGTATCGGCGCGACGGAAGCGGGCCTTGGGAGCGCGTGAGAGACGGATGGCCCGATCCGCCGAACACAATCGCGCCCCTGATCGCGGCCGGCAAAGCGGCGGGAGATTTGTGGGCCGCCGACGAACGCGGCGTGCATTGGTCGAATGACGCCGGCGTTAGTTGGCGCATCATGGCGCGATACGCTGCGACGCCGAACAACCTTCGTGGACTTGTCGTGATCGGTTGACCGCGTTCCGTTGTCAGCCGAGAGCATGGTTGAAGAGTCGCCGCGCCGAAGGGTGCGAGTGACGCCAAAACAGGGGTCGGCGCTATTACCCAAGTAGAGAGGTTGATGTCGCCGAGGCTGCCGCCGGTCCTGGTTGTCGGGGGGAGGGGGGCCGATCAGCCGCCGGACATTTCCGAGCAGCCAACTCACTTTCCCTTCGCCCCATGACCCGCGCCGCGTAGCCACGGGCTATTCTCGTCTTGATCGCGGTCCGACCGCGCGCGAATTCCACTGTTCCGCACCGATCACAGCTCCGTTCCATACGGGCTGCGTCGTTCGATCGCTCGACCACGTGAGCCCGCTCGCCGACCGTTGAATCGGTTGCGACGGGCGACGCACAGAAGTGAGCGGTCTCCCGATCGGTTCAAAGGGTCAACGCACCGAATGGGCGCGTCGGGCGAGTGCTCGCAACGATCAGCGTATTGGAGACGACAGCCATCGCATCGTCGCGCCGCGTCAACTGAAATTTCACGCTCGCTTTGCTGCGTTTTCCGCTGTGGTCACGCGATTGGATTCTTCGATCACCTCGCCATGCCAATCGCACATGGGAGCCGACGCGCGCGCGATTCCGACGGTGCGCTCAGCCAGCGGATCCGCCGCCTCGGCCATGCCCCCGTTCACTTTGCTCAAGCGAGCGCCGCCAACGGATGCTTCTCATTGCGTGCTTGCTCTTGACTCGGCGTGCTCGCCGAGCGTACGCTCGGCTCCCCTCCTCCAGAGGAGCGCCGAATGCGTCACGTAGCTTGGGACATTCGCCGAACAGGGCGAGGGTGGGACGATGGCGAGGCGGACGGAAGGTGGGAGCTCACGCCCGAGAAGTTCGAGATGTCGGATGGGAAGCTGTTCTGGGATGACGAACAGCGCCTTCTGCTCCTCGGCCTTCTGCTCGAGAACGTAGGCATCGATGCGGCGATACGACTTGGCGACGCTGAGGTTTGGCGGGCCGCAATCAAGGAACTGTGAGCGGCAGCGTTGTTCCGACTCAGGTTGAAGGGAAACGATGACGCTCCAGGTCGCCATTCGATCGATGCTGTCGAATGGCCCTTCGGTTCTCGTGGGATCTCCTCAAGGCCGCTTCCAACTTGCGAAAGCACGGGGTAAGCTCATGGGCATGTCCGTCTGGCAGCGGTTGCTCGTCGTCAGTCACGCCGACTACGGCGACGAGATCCGGATCATCGGTGCCCGAGTCGCCACTCGACGCGAGAGGAGGAAGTATGAAGAAGACGTCTAAGCGCGCGAGCGACCAAGCGAAAGCACGTCGGCGAGCCGTCGAGCCGTTGCGGGCGCAGTATGACTTCAGCGGCGGCGTGCGCGGCAAGTATGCCAAGCGAGTGCCCCCCGGAACGTATCTCGTCCTGCTCGACCCGGATCTGGCGAAGGCGTTTCGCAGCGAGGGTGCCGTGAACCGGGCGCTCCGCCAATACCTGCGCGATCGGTCGAAGTAGTCGGTGAGATCGTTCCGGGTTCTATCCGCCAGCGGGCATCGCCGCGGCGGAGTCGAGCCCTGCCGTGAGCAAGAGCTGGAGCAAGAGCCTTGAGCAACAACGAAACCTCGTGGCTCATGGCTCCTGCTCAAGCTCACGCTCGAGGCAGGGCTCGCGTGAACCGCGGAGATACACGCTCGGCGCAACGAGTTCGAACGTCATCTCAATGAAGCCACGATCGAAGTCAACGCTCCCGTGAGAATCAGTCCGCTCGCCGGGCTTCCCCCCATCGCCGGAATCGCTGCTCGACGTGGCGAAGCTCGTCACGGCGTATTACGCCCTCGTCCCCGACCCCACCGTGCCAGCCGAGCGGATCGCGTTCGGCACGTCGGGCCACCGCGGTTCGGCGTTCGACCGGAGCTTCAACGAAGCTCACGTGCTCGCGATCAGCCAGGCGATCGTCCAGTATCGGCGCCAAGCGCTCATCGACGGTCCGCTCTTTCTCGGCGTCGACACGCACGCGCTGTCGCAGCCGGCGTGCGCCACCGCCGTGGAAGTGCTTGCGGCGAATGGCGTCGACATCATGCTCGCCCCGCACGACGAGTACACCCCGACGCCAGTCGTGTCGCACGCCATACTCGGCTACAACCGCGGGCGGACGACCGGCTTGGCCGACGGCATCGTGATCACGCCGTCGCACAATCCGCCGGGTGATGGCGGCTTCAAGTACAACACGCCCAACGGCGGACCGGCCGACACAAACGTCACCACGTGGATCGAACGGCTGGCCAATCAGCTTCTGGAGGGCGGCCTCGACGGCGTGAAGCGCATACCATATGAGAGAGCGCTGCGCGCCGATACGACGCACCGCTTCGACTACCTCGACGCCTACGTCCGCGATCTGGCCGCCGTCGTCGACATGGACGCGATTCGCGACGCGGGCGTTCGAATCGGGGTCGACCCGCTCGGCGGCGCCGGCGTGCACTACTGGGCCCCCATCGCGGATCACTATCGTCTCGACCTCACCGTCGTGAGCGACGTCGTGGACGAGACGTTCCGCTTCATGACGGTGGATTGGGACGGCAAGATCAGGATGGACCCGTCATCGCCTTACGCGATGCGACGGCTGATCGGGCTGAAGGACAAGTTCGACGTCGCCTGCGCGTGCGACACCGATCACGATCGTCACGGCATCGTCGCGGCGAGCGCCGGGCTCCTGCCGCCCAATCACTATTTGTCCGTTGCCGTTCTGCACCTCTTCGAGCATCGGCCGGCTTGGCCGGTCGACGCCGGCGTTGGCAAGACTGTGGTGAGCACCAGCATGATCGATCGTATCGCCGCGAAGCTCGGCCGCCGGTTGCACGAGGTACCGGTCGGCTTCAAGTGGTTCGTCGATGGTCTCGGAAACGGAACGCTCGGCTTCGGCGGCGAGGAGAGCGCCGGCGCGTCACTCCTGCGTCGCGACGGAACGACGTGGACGACCGACAAGGACGGAATCGCGCTCGCCCTGCTCTCGGCCGAGATCACGGCCACGGCCGGCCGCGATCCGGGAGAGCTCTACGCCGACCTGACACGCGAGTTCGGCGAGCCAGCCTTCGATCGCGTCGAGGCGCCCGCGACTGCGGAACAGAAGAAACGACTGGCATCGTTGACGCCGAAGGACGTGCGCTGCACCGAACTGGCCGGCGACAAGGTGACGTCCGTCATCAGCGAGGCGCCCGGGAACCACGCCCCGATCGGCGGCGTGAAGGTCAGCACCTCGTCCGGCTGGTTCGCCGCTCGTCCGTCGGGAACCGAGAACCTCTACCGGATCTACGCCGAGAGCTTTCGCGGCAAGGACGCGTTGGACGGGATCGTGGCCGAGGCGCAAGCGATCGTCGACGCCGCCCTCGCGCGTTAGCGCGGCCGTGCGCGCGGGCGTTCGGTTCCGGGGTGGGGCTCGGAGTGGGACTATCCTCCGCGGACCGCTCGCAGTATTGCCAAAACTGCCGGCAATACTGCAACGGCTCCGCTCCGGACAGCCCCACCCGCTCGCTCACTCGAATCGGCGCACGACAAACTGCGTTCGTGCGTGTCCGCGCGTCGCGCCCAGCGCGCGCGCACAGACCGCTGCGGCCACGCGCGGCGCGCTCGAACCGCACGCACCGTCGCGGCGCCCGCGCGGAGGCAGCGACCGAGACGGCCCGGGGTCTGGAGCGCGAGCCGTTGCAGTATTGCCGGCACCATCGGCAATACTGCGAGCGGTCGCGCGGAAGACCTCGGGCGGTTCGGGCGCGTGTACTGCCGGCTCGGCCGCGTGTATGCCGGCTCGGCGCGTGGGCGATAGTCGATGGCGCGACCCAGATGTGGTCGCTCGGGCACGGATGGTGCGCTGGATGTGAGCGCTATGGATGTGAGCGCTGTGGATCGCCCGCCCGCGCACGAACCGCCTCCCGAGATCGGACCAACCGCGAATGCGGCCGAGACCCCGTCGGCCCTCGCGATAAGCGCGGTCGTACTCGCCGTGCTCGCGACCCTGTACACGATGTATTTCGCGCGCGAGTTCTTCGTGCCCGTCGTGTTCGCGGTTCTGCTGAACTTCCTGCTCAGCCCGGTCATCCGCGTGTTGCAGCGGATCAAGATTCCGCCGCCGGCGGGGGCGGCGCTCGTGGTTCTGATATTGGTTGGCGGTGTCGCCGGCGGGGTGTACTCGCTCGCCGGTCCGGCACAGACCCTCGCCAACTCCGCGCCCGAAACCCTCGGCCGGGCAAACACGAAGCTGCGACGGCTGTTCCTCGCGCGTTTCCAAAAGGCCACGAGCCAGGTCGAGCGGGCGGCGGCCACACTCGGAGATTCCGCCGGCGCCCGCCCGCCACGCCAGGTCGTCGTCAGCACGCAGCCCACGATCGGCTCACGCATTCTCGGGACGACGCAGATTCTCGTCGCCGCGGTTGTCGAGATCGTAGTCTTGCTCTACTTCCTGCTCGCCGGCGGCGACCTCTTTCTTCAGAAATTCATCAAGATGTTGCCGACTTTGCGCGACAAGCGCCGAGCGGTCAACGTCGCGCGCGCGATCGAAGCCGCTGTCTCGGCCTATTTGTCGACTGCGTTGTTCGTCAACGTCGCCGAAGGGGTCGTCGTTGGGCTGTGTCTATGGGCGCTCGGCATGCCGACGCCGGCCCTCTGGGGAGCGATGATCGTCGCGGTCGAATTCGTTCCGTATCTCGGCGCGCTGACAGGCGTCGTCGTTTTGGCGTTGGCCGGACTGGCGAACTTCGACAACGTCGGCCACGCGCTGCTCATTCCCGGGAGCTACCTCGCGATCAACCTGATTCAGGCCAACCTGGTGACCCCGCTGCTGCTGGGTCACCGGTTGACGCTCAATCCGGTCGCCATCTTCGTGGGCTTGACGTTCTTCTTTTGGATCTGGGGCGTGGCCGGCGCCTTTCTCGCGGTGCCGCTGTTGGCCACGCTCAAGATCGTTTGCGATCATATCGGTTCGCTCGCCGCACTCGGTGAGTTTCTCGGCGAGCGGGACCACCGCGAAACCCGCGACGCGAATCAGCCGAAGGCCGAGACGGGATAGAGCTCGCGGTTCTCGGGGCTACTGTCCTTTCTTGTGACCCTTGGGCTTCAAGTGCCCGCGCTCCCGCGCCTCTATCTCCGCGTCGGTCACGAACTCGTCAGCGGGCTCCTCGATATTGCTCTGCTCCATCCCGAATTCCTCACCGGGACGATCCTTTTTCTGCGTGGATTTCGTCTTCCGATTCGTGGTTCGCTTAGGCTTCGGCATGTGCCCTCCCAGTTGATCGGCACGGTGACGCACCGAACGTGCCCGTGGGGCGCCGGCGGCTCGGAGGTCGGGGCGAGACGAAGCTCCCAGTGATCGGGCGTCGGACGAGGTGAAATCAAACAGCGCCTCCCACGCAAGATCGCGCGCACTGGGGAGGACGGCTGGCGCTCGACGACAGGAACTGACATCAGACAACTGACATCAGTTTAGGCGTTTTTCGGCGGCCGCAGTTTGACTGACGCTAACGCCTGTCGCTGACGCCTAGAGTCTCCGTTCGCACGGCGATCCCGATCGAGCCACCATCGTTTCGCGCTCGAATATCGGCCGTCGCAGAGGTTCTCTCCCTTACCCTGCGCCGGCCTCTTCCGTACTTTTTGCGCACTCGATTCACCCCGCCGATGGACCTCCGCGACACCCTCCAGTCCACACTCGGCGCCGCCTACACGCTTGAACACGAGCTGACCGGCGGCGGCATGTCGCGCGTCTTCGTCGCCGAAGATGCGACGCTCGCGCGCAAGGTCGTCGTCAAAGTCCTCGCCCCCGAACTCGGCAACGGCGTCAACTTCGACCGCTTCCGGCGCGAGATCTTTGTCGCCGCGCGACTCCAGCACCCGCACATCGTCCCGCTGTTGACGGCGGGCGAGGTGGACGGTCTGCCGTATTTCACGATGCCGTTCGTCGAAGGAGAGTCGCTCCGATCGAGACTCGTGCGCGGCGAGCTTCCCATCGCCGAGTCGGTGGCGATTCTCCGCGACATCGCCAAGGCGCTCGACTACGCCCATGGCAAGGGCGTCGTCCACCGCGACATCAAGCCCGACAACGTTCTCCTCACCGGCGACTCGGCGGCGGTGACGGATTTCGGCGTGGCGAAGGCGGTGGCGGAATCGACACAGGGCGGAGCGACGCTCACGGCGACCGGCGTCGCGCTGGGAACACCCGCGTACATGGCGCCCGAGCAAGCGAGCGCCGATCCCAACGTCGACCATCGCGCCGACATCTACGCCTTTGGCGCGACGGCGTACGAAATGTTGACCGGTCGCGCGCCGTTCGCCGGTCGTTCCGCGCAGCAAATGCTGGCGGCGCACGTGACGGAGGCGCCCGTCGCGCTTCAGCAGACGAGATCGGCCGTCCCACCCGCGCTGTCCGCGCTGGTGATGCGTTGTCTCGAGAAGCGGCCCGCTGACCGGCCACAGACGGCACGCGAGCTGTTGCAGGCGCTCGATGCGGTGAGTGTTTCGGGAGCGACGACTGCCTCGGCCGCGGCTCGTCGGATGCCGATACGCGCGAGATGGTTGGTTGGCGGCGTCGCGCTTGCTCTTGGCAGCGTCGCGTGGTTCACCGTTCGCGGCGCTCGCGCGCCGCGCCTCAACCCGCGACGCGTGCTGGTCGCGCCTTTCGCGAATCTCACGGGTGACACGGCCTTTTCGCTCGTCGGCCGGATGGCCGCCGACTGGATCACTCAAGGCATTTCGCAGCTCGATTCCACCGATGCGGTTACGTCGAGCGACGTATTCGCGGCCATCCCGAGCGGCAGCTCGTCGGTCGATGCGCCGCAGCTGGCCCGCCGCTTTGGCGCCGGCACAATGGTCACCGGATCGGTCTACAAGACCGGCGACAGCCTCCGGTTTCAGGGGCAGGTCGTGGATGTGAGGACGAGCAAGACGCTTCGATCGGTCGAGGACGTGGTTGGTCCGGCGAGCGATCCGTTGGTTGGAATTCGAGCCGTGCGCGAGCGATTGATGGGAGGGCTCGCAGTGAGCGACGTTCCGATGGGTCTGATCATCGGAAATGCGCCGCGCTACGACGCGTATGAAGAATTCCTCCGCGGCATGGAGGTGTTTCGACGCCAGGACTACCGCGGCGCGATGCCGCTGCTGCGTCACGCGGTGGCGCTGGACTCCACGTTCGCCGCCGCATACGTGACACTCAGCACCAGTCACAGCAACGTGGGTGAATGGTCGGTTGCCGATTCGATCGCTCAGGCCGCCGATCGCCTTCGCTCGGGGCTGAGCCGCCCCGATCGCGCGATGCTCGACTGGCAGATCGGCAACATCAAGGGCGACTTAGAGGGGACGATGCGAATGTCGCGAGCCATGTGGGATCGCGACTCTTCGTGGGTCGCGCTTTGGCTCACGGCGTATCATGGCATCTACGTCGGCCGCCCTCGGGAATCGATCGCGCTGCTCACGATCGCAACGCCGCCGGCGGGCTGGGTGCCTCACTGGACGGCGTTCGCGACGGCCTATCACGAGGTCGGAGACTACAGGAGCCAGCTGCGCGTCGCTGAACAGGGGAACGCCGCGCATCCCGGCCAACTGTCGATTCTCCAGAGTGAAGTCGCCGCGCTCGCCGCGGAGGGCGACGCGGCGCGTGTGCGCGCCATCGTGGACAGCGTCGCGCGCACATCGACCGATGCCGTCTGGATAGCAGGCCAATTGATGCTGCGGGGAGCGCTCGAGCTACGCGCCCATGGACACGAGACGGATGCCGCGGCGCTGCTCAACCAAGCGCGGTCATCGCTGGCGAGCCGCCCGCTGGATGGAATCCAAACTCCGCGCGACGTACGCGGCACGGCCGCCGAGATTTTCTTCGCGAGCGGCCAATTCGATTCGGCGCAAGCCCGCTACACGCGCCTCGCCGCCGAGGACCGCGGCGTAATGCTCCGCGCGCGCATCGCGTCGGCGGCCGCCGCACGCGGCGACACTGCGACGGCCAAGCGGATGAGTGACTCGCTGTCGCGGATCGTGATTCCGTATTCGTTTGGCGAGATTCCCTACTGGCGGGCCGCCATCGCCGCGTCACTCGGCGACAAGGAGACAGCGGTTCGGCTGATCAACGAAGCATTGGCAGCCGGCGCGCGCAAACTGCCCGAGATGCATCGAGTGGAGGAGTTTCAGTCGCTTCGGGGATACGGTCCATTCGAAGCGATTCTCAAGCCGAAAGGCTGAGCACGCAGTGCCGCTACCGCGGCTTGCCTTGGCTCCATATGATGAGCGAGGGGCGCGTCGAACGTCTCACGCTTGCACTCTCGCAGATCCCCCTTCACAACCCCACGGAGGAGCCGATGCAGAAAATCGCATTTACTGTTCTCACACTGTCGGTACTGGCGGGCGGTGCGGCTGCGCAGAAACCTGCCGCGCCGAAGACGGTCCCGGAGCCCAGTGGGACCTACACCACCACGGTGACCAAGGCCGACCTGCCCGCCGACGCGCCGAAGCAGACGGCGGACAGCGTCCCGGGCAAGTGGTCATTGACCTTCGCCGCCGGAAAGCCGGTCGTCGTGAAGCACAACGGCAAGGAAGTCGTCACGGCGCCGGCGGTGTTCAGCGCGGGGAAAATGAGCCTCGACGCGAACGATACCGGATCGCTAAAGTGTGGCATCGCCGCAGTCTACTCGTACAGCGAGAAGAATGGCCGACTCGTGTTCAAGAGCGACGGCGAAGACACGTGCGTAGGACGCCGGGTGGTGCTCACCAAACATCCACTCAAGCGCGCGAGCTAGGCGGTTCTCGGGCGGCTCAGGCGCGTGAACGCAGCACGCCGGTCACGATGATCGCGATTACGATGTCCGGCGACGAAGCGCGCGCTCGGCGGGTGTCGGGCGGGCCTTGCCGTGGCGCGCATCGTACGCCGTGCGCGAGGCGTCCACGTCCATCACATGCGCGCCCGACCAGTCCACCAGCGCGCGCACGAGCTGCCGGAGCGTCGCGCCGAGTGGAGTGAGCGCGTACTCCACGCGCGGCGGCACCTCGGGGTAGACTGTTCGCACCACGAGCCCGTCGCGCTCCAGACCGCGCAGCGTCACCGTCAACATGCGCTGACTGATGCCGTCCACCTGGCCTCGCAGCTCGTTGAAGCGCAGCGTGCGCGCCGCGCCGAGCGCGTGGATGACCGCCACCGACCACTTGTCGCCGATGCGGGCAAGAACGTCGCGCGCGTGACAGTTCGCGGGCGTGAACTCCAATTCAGGCGGCTTCTTCAACGGTGCTTTAGCCATTGGTTACTCCAGTGTGTCCGAGGCACTTTTTCGTGCCTTCTTTCAGCCGCAAAAAAGGCCTATACGTTGCAGGTAGTTACCAACAGTAACCCAGTTACTGGCCCACATGAAGGCGAGGCACACAATGAATACGTATAGCGGGGAGTTGCAGCTGGTCGGCGTCGGACTGCTGGTCATTCGGCTCGTCATCGGGCTCGTGATGGCGGCGCACGGCTCGCAGAAGTTGTTCGGGTGGTTCGGCGGCTACGGGCTCAACAAAACGGGCGAGTTCTTCGTCCAACTCGGATTCCCGCCGGGCCGCGCCTTCGCCGCCGCCGCGTCGATCGCGGAAGTCACGAGCGGCGTTCTCGTCGCGCTCGGCTTTCTCGGCCCGATCGGTCCGGCACTCATGATTTCCGTGATGGTCGTCGCCATGATCACGGTGCATTGGAAGAATGGACTGTTCGCCGCGAACAACGGCGTCGAGGTCCCACTGCTCTACTCGAGCGTCGCGATTGGGCTCGCGTTGATCGGCTTCGGACGCTACTCGGTCGACGCGTTGCTTGGGATCGCCGACCGATGGTCGCCCTCGATCACCTTGCTTGCGTTGACCATCGGCATCGCAGGCGGCTTGGCAAACGCGGCCATTCGCCGTCGCGCGCCGACGACCGTCCGGGGTTAACCATCTTGATGTTTTATTGGAATTTGTTGCTGGAGCACGCGCATGCAAATCGGCATTGATAGCTTCGCCGCGGCGTATGACGACGCCAGCCGCGCGGTCAGCACGTCGGATCGTCTTCGCGACCTCGTCGAGCAGATCGAACACGCCGACCAGCTGGGACTCGACTCCTTCGGAATCGGGGAGCACCACCGCAAGGATTACCTCGACTCGGCGCCGCCAGTAATCCTCGGAGCCGCGGCGACGCGAACGAACCGCATCCGTCTCACGAGTGCCGTTACGGTCCTCAGCTCGGCCGACCCGGTGCGTGTGTTTCAACAGTTCGCCACCCTCGATCTCCTGTCACAGGGCCGAGCGGAGATGGTCGTCGGTCGAGGCTCGTTCATCGACTCGTTCCCGCTGTTCGGATATCGACTCGAGGATTACGACTCGCTGTTCGCCGAAAAGCTCGGTCTACTCCTCGAGATCCGCGACAACGAGCACGTCCACTGGTCCGGCAAGCACCGCGCACCGTTGACCGGGCAGGGCGTCTACCCGCGACCGCTCCAGGATCCGTTGCCGATTTGGCTCGGCGTGGGAGGAACGCCGCAATCGTTCGTTCGCGCCGGAACGCTCGGTCTTCCGCTCATGGTCGCGATCATCGGCGGTGAGACGCGGCGCTTTCGCCCGCTCGTCGATCTCTACCGCGAGGCCGGCGCGCGCGCCGGACACTCGGCCGATCGGCTCAACGTAGGAGTGCATTCGCTCGGCTACATCGCCGACACAACTCAAAAAGCGGCCGACGAGTTCTTTCCCGGGTACGCCCGTGCGGTCGCCGACGTCGCGAAAGAACGCGGTTGGCGGGCGGTCACGCGCGCGGACTTCGATGCGCAGCGCGGCACTCACGGCGCGTTGCTGATCGGCGAGGCCGAGGAGGTCGCGGAGAAGATTCTTCGGCACAGCGAGTCCCTCGGAGGAATTTCGCGGATCACGTTTCAGATGAACGCGTCGTCGCTGCCGCATGCGAAGCTCATGCGCGCGATCGAGGCACTCGGTACGCGGGTGGCGCCGCTGGTTCGGCAGGAGCTCGGCGCGAGTCTGGTCCCGGCTCATTCGTGACGCGTGTTCGGGGGCGGCGGCTCGAGGGTGGGGTGCTCGGGCTGGGACTATCCTCCGCGGACCAGTGCAGTATTGCCGACACTGCCCGGCAATACTGCCTCGGCTCCGCTCCGGACAGCCCCACCCGCTCGCTCACTCGAGTCGGCGAACGACAGACGGCGTGAGGGTGCGCCGCGTGGCGATCATCGCGCGCGCGGACCGCTGCGAGTGCGGCTCGGGCGCGTGTAACGCCCGGCGAGGCTATTGCAACGCCGCCCAGTGCTGAACGTACGCGACCGCGTACGCGCTCGGCGACTGCCGCACGATGTACCGCTCGCCGTCGCCCACGACGGCAAAGCCGACGCCGCGATCGTCGAAGGTGGAGCGGCGCCAACTTTGGACGGTGAAGAGCGTGCGCGGCGCGGATGGACTCGGATCGCCGACAGTCACTTCCTGCACCTTGCCGCCCGGCGTCATGAAGACGACGCGCCGGCCGTCGGACATCCACGCCGGCCAACGTCCGCCCTCGCGCGACAGCCGGATTGGGAGCCCGCCCGCAACGGGCTGCACGTACACCTCGGCGCGACCGGTTTCGTCGGAGCTGTAGGCGATTCGTTTTCCGTCGGGAGAGAAGTGCGCCTCCCAGATGGTGCCGGGGCGTGTGATGCGCGACGTGACGACGCCGTTCAGCGTCATGATCTCGAGCGCCGTGTCGTTTCGCACGAGCAGCGATGCGCCGTCGGGAGACCAGTCGTCCGGGACCTCGCAACCGGACAGGGCCCGCAGCGACGTTCGCCTGACAGCGCGATCCGTGTTTCGCGCGAGATCGTGTTCGTTGATGCCGCATTGCCCCTGGCCCGCCAGCAGATACGCCAGTCGCGACCCGTCCGGACTG
Organism: uncultured Gemmatimonadaceae bacterium; assembly: GCA_963757185.1. Classification (GTDB taxonomy): domain Bacteria; phylum Gemmatimonadota; class Gemmatimonadetes; order Gemmatimonadales; family Gemmatimonadaceae; genus JAQBQB01. Next base: position 1,311,239 of record CAVWQI010000002.1, on the reverse strand, counting down.
AACGTGGGCCACGTTGCTCCGATCCCTGTTTTCGGATTTCGGAGCGACGTGTCTTCAACCGCGATGCGCGACGAACTGCCGCTCGCAATTTCGAAGAGCCACATTCCAACGTTGTTTCCGGCGACCGCGATCGTCGCCGGCCCCGCGCGGCGCGGGCGCGCGGATACGGTCCACGTGCCCGAGATGCGCACGGTGTCGCGGAGGCCCGATGCGTCGTACTCGAGGTACGGTAGGTCCTGCCCGCCGGGCAGATACGCGAGCGAGCCTTCTCTCGACACGGTGAACGTGTGCATGCCGGCCCGCGAGCGAACGCCGTTGAGGAGGCGCCTCGGCGGACCAGCCATTCGAACGCCCGAGAGATCAATAGGCTGGACATCGATTCCCGTCGGGTCTCCCGACGCGGAATAGATCAGAGACGAGGGTTCGGCGACGGCGAAGATGCTGGTCTGCACGGGAAGCGTCCCCAGCGTCTTGCCGTCGACATCGGCGACGACGAGATCCGCGTAGCGGCCGCGTGAATAGAGGATTCGCTTGCCGTCAGGGAGCAGCAGGCCGCGCAAGAAGGCGCCGGAATCGCGTGCGATGATCGTGCGACACGGGCCACCCGTTGCCGGCACAGATGAAATACCGTGGCGATCGCTGAAGACTATGAGGCCGGCCTCACTCCACGATCCCGCGTTCGCCCCACTGACGGGACACAGACGGCGTACGTCGCCGGCGCCGCCGTACACCTGAAGAAATCCGTTCGCGAAAAACCCGAGCGAGCGACCGTCGTGCGACCAGAACGGAACGTCCGCGCCCGTCGTTCCAGCGAGCGGCTTCGCATCGAGCTTGTCCATATCGCGCAGCCAGAGCGCGCTCGATCCGTCGAGCGTGGAGAGAACGAACGCAAGCTTTCGCCCGTCGGGCGACAGCGCGAGTGATTGTTGCTCGCCGAAGTTGCCGCCGACGGGGGGAAGGATCGAGGTCACGAGGACTTGAGGCGTCGGCGCGCGAGAGCCGAGTCGCGACGAGAGCCAACCGATTGCGGCGCCGGTGAGGAGCAAGGCGACCGCGAGAATCGGTAGACCGGTGGACCGGTGGACCGGTGGACCGGTAGACGGCGAGACGGCCGACGGCGGCGAAACGACGGCGAGCGTCGAGTCGCGTAGGGCGTCGGCGAATTCGTGGACGCTTGCCCATCGATCCGCAGGAAGTTTTTCGAGGGCGCGAAGAACGGCCGCTTCGACGTGAGCCGGAACTCGATCGCGTTGCGTGACGATGCGAGCGGGGCGCTCGGTCATCACTTTGGCGACGATCGCCTGCACAGTGCTGCCGGTGAACGGCGGGTCGCCGACGAGCATCTCGTACATCACGGCGGCGAGCGAGTACTGATCGCTCCGCGCGTCGATCGTGCGCTCGCCCATCGCCTGCTCGGGCGACATGTAGCGCGGCGTGCCGAGCGAGAGACCGGTCTGCGTCATACGCGGCCCGCCGGCCTGCTGCACGGCGAGCGCGATGCCGAAATCGGCCACGAGGGCGTGGCCGTCCTGGAGCAGAATGTTCTCGGGCTTGACGTCGCGATGAATCACGCCGAGCCGGTGCGCATACTCGAGCGCGTCGGCGACTTCGCGTCCGATTCGCAGCGCGTCGTCGATGGGGAGTTGATGTTCGCGATCGAGCCGCGCGCGCAGCGTCTCGCCCGTGACGTACGGCATGACATAGTACAGGAACGACCCACCACCGGCGAACGCGTCGGCTTCCTCGTTTCGCTCGCCGAAGGGCACGCGCACTTCGCCCGAGTCGAGCAGCGGCAAGATGTGCGGATGCTGCAGCCGCGCGGTCGTCTTGATCTCGGCCAAAAAGCGATCGGCGCCGAGCGCGGCGGCGAGGTCGGGATGCAGGACCTTCACCGCGACGTCGCGATCGTGGCGGACGTCGCGGGCGAGATAGACGCTCGCCATCCCTCCGCGGCCTATCTCGCGATCGATGCGATAGCGATCGGCGATGGCCTTCGAGAGGCCTGGTCCCGAGTCGGGCATTGTGATTGTGGCGGGCGCCTGCGTCGGCGGGGGAGAGTGCGCGAATATGTCGTCACGAGCGACGCTCGGCCAGACGTCTCGGTGATTCGCCGGTGCTCGGGGTGGGGGCTCGGGGTGGGGTGCTCGGGGTGGGACTGTCCTCCGCGGACCGCTCGCAGTATTGCCAATACTGCCGGCAATACTGCAACGGCTCCGCTCCGGACAGCCCCACCCGCTCGCTCACTCGAATCGGCGAACGACAGACTGCGTACGTCGTCGTTCGCGCATGCCGTGGATTCGCACTCGGCGCGCGCGCAGACCGCTTCCGCCGCGCCCCGCGATCGAGCTACACGCAGCCGCGCGCACGCGCTCGGAGGCAGCGACCGAGACGGCCCGGGGTCTGGAGCGCGAGCCGTTGCAGTATTGCCGGCACCATCGGCAATACTGCGAGCGGTCGCGCGGAAGACCTCGGGCGGCTCCGTCGCGTGTCAGCTCGGGCGCGTGTCAGCCCGCGCGAACGAGAGGGCGCTAGCGCCGAGACGCTAGCAGCGAAGCTCCGTCGCGTCGGGCACGAACGCTCGATAGTTCGTCGCGGCGAGCGTAGTCCCGGCGGCGGCGAGGTATCGGACCCAAAAGTCGCGAATCGACGCCTCGCGCTGAGTCGTCGACTGGGCACCGGCGACGAGGACGCAGACGCCGCGCATGTCGGGGAGTCGATTTGAGGTGCGACGGACTTCGATCCATTCGGGAGACGGGATGCCGCCGCTCTTTTCCATGCGCATCTCGTCCGTCGAATTCTCCATGTCCGACAGCAAGATCAACGTCGGCCGCCGACCGCGCGCTGCTTTCGCGTAATCAGCCGCTCGGCTGATCGTCGCGAACACGTCGGTGTTGTCGATGCGGCGCACGCGGTTCGAGTCGAACATCGCGCCGACGACCTGGTGCGCGACCGCCTTGAAGTCGTCGAGCCTGCGCTTGTCGGCCGTCGATACGGCGCCCGGTGTGCGCGCGCGAGGAACCGAGTCGATCCACTGATGGTCGCCAGTGTCCGAGCTACCATACATCTCGAGCAAGACCAGTTCGTCGCCGTTGTGCAGTCTCGATTCGACGAGGTCGTCCAGAAGGCGCCGCGAATCTCTCAGTGACTCGACGGACCGACTGGCGGAGAGGTCGATGCCGACTATGAATTGTGCCGTCTGCGGTGCAGCCGGCCGTGCGCCGGCCGACTCGCCGCAGCCGAGCGCCGACGATACGAGACCGAACGAGGCGATCGCGAGCGCGAGGCGCGGCCACATCATAAGGAGTTGGCGTCGCTGTTGTGGATCGGAATTCGCGCGACTGCCGCGCCGAAGTCGCGGCGGCACACCGCGAATTCTTCCTTCAGCCTCGCGAAATCAGTCGGCTCCGGAAAGCCGCGTTCCGCTTCGACGATCGGCAGCGACAGCGACGGCTTACCGGCGAACGCGAGAATGCTCGCCGGGTCCATGCCGCGTAGTCGTGCGTTCTCGCCTCGGAAGAGCGGGAGCACTCCCTCCAATCGATCGACCTTCGCACTCCACTCGGCGAGCGGGCTCGCCGTCATCAAGTGCTCGACGCGTCCGATGCTCGCTCGGGCCTGCGTCTCCGCCGCGCGTCCCGATTTCACCACTGAGTGCGCGTCGGTCTGCAGCGATCGCCGGTCGGCGCGAAGCTGGTCGACCGCGGGATGTTCTCCCTTTCCCTCGCTCACAGTTTGGCGATACGTCAGGAATCCCAGGACCGCGGCGCCGAAGACGAGGCCGAGGTTGAGGAAGAACAGCGGCCTGTTGTTGTTCTGCACCGTGGTGGCGTAAGCGCGGTCGTCGCGATGAATCTCGAGCGTGCGCGTCTGCTCGCGGATCGCGGCGGCGGATCTGGCCATGGCACCGAGATCTCCCGGCGGAAGCTGCATCGCTTCGGTCTTGAGCCGTTGCATCTCCAGGCTGTCGCCTGTAACGCGCGACGCGGCCACCGCCGCGATGCTGCCGCGCGACATATATAGGAAGGTGAGCACGGCCGAGATGCCGAGCACACAGGCGGTCAATGCGGTCAGGTGTTGGCGCCGGATGCTCCGAACGGTCGTCGCGGCGAGCGGCTGATCCTTGGGTCTGAGCGTGACGAGCACGCGACCGGATCCGCCCATCGTTTTACCGAACAACACGAGAAAGAGCACGGCGATGAGAGCGACGAAGAGCGCGTCGGCGTGCAGAACGATTTCCTTCATCTGGAGAGCCAAGCCGGCCCACCAGTCGCCGCTGATCGCGTCCTGCGCCGCGTCTTCCGCGGCTTTGGCGAGCGCCGGCTTCATCGGAAGCAGCAGGCGAAACACGGGGAAGTTTGCGAAGAACTCGACGACGGTCAGCGCGATGGCGAAGAACCAGAAGAACAGCCAGCCCGGAAGGATCGGATCGAATCCGACCCGCGCCGCGGCTTCCTTTGCTTCCAATCGAAGCTCCTGGACTCGGCGATCGACTCCGGCGATCTCCCCTTCGAGCCGCTCGATGCGTGTCGTCGACGCACGCAACTCGACGAGCTTGTCACCGATCGACTCGGCTTCGCGCGCGATGCGGTCGCGCATCGTGACGCGAACGCGATCAGTCCATTGGCGAAACGTCTCGGCGCAGCGACCGGCGAGAAATTGTTCGACCTCGAGCGGCGCCGTCCGCGCGACGTCGTGTCGCGGCAGTCCTTTACCGGCCCAGTCCGCGGCGAGCGTGCAGGCGTCGCGTTCGAGAGCGACGACTTCCTTCTCGAACCAAAGATTCGTCGCCTTCGCCATTTCGTGGATGCCGCCGGCGAGATCGGTGGCGTCTTCCACAGCGGCAGGCGCGGGCTTGCTCCACGGCCAAAGCTTCTTGAGCGCGTCAAGCAGGCGTGAGCCCGTTTTTCGGACGCGGAAGTCGATTCGGGCTGGTTCAGCGAACGAGCCTAAAGGAACCTCGAGCTCGACTTTCCTCGTCGCACCTGTCGCGGTCGTTCGACCGAGTGTCTCGTCCGCTGGAGGTCGCGGTCGAGTATGGTCGAACTCACGCTGGGAGCCGCCGTTCGTCGTCTCCATGGCCCGCAATGCTTTCGAGAAGCTGAATACACATGACGGCGCCGTCGCCGCGTTTGTTTCGATATCGCCGAGTCTGAGACGGGACACTTTCCGGGCCACACGGCTCGTAGCGGGGCGACGGCTCTTGTAGTGCTCGTTCGTTCGGGGGCTCGGGGTGGGGGCTCGGGGTGGGGCTGTCCTCCGCGGAAGACCCCGGGCGGCTCGGCGCGTGTGAGGCCCCGAGCACGGAATACGGCGGCCCGCGCGTTTGAGGTCGCTCGCTTGCACGCGTCCCGCGCGGTACGTTAGGGCCACGTTCGATCCGGCCCCGCCCGGCCCCAAACCTTCCGGCGCAAACTCCCGTCGACGATGACGAGTGCGGCGACAATGGATGTGATCTCCAAGCTGAACGCCGCGCTCGGCGGGCACTATGAAGTCGAGCGCGAAATCGGACGCGGCGGCATGGCGACCGTCTATCGCGCCGATGACCTCCGACACAACCGACCCGTCGCCATCAAAGTTCTGCACTCGCACCTGGCCGAGAGCCTCGGCCCTGAGCGATTTCTGCGCGAGATCCAGATCGCCGGTCGGTTGCAGCACCCGCACATCGTGCCGATGTACGACTCCGGCCGGGCCGGCGATCTGCTCTACTACGTGATGCCGTTCGTCGAAGGCGAGTCGCTGCGCCAACGCCTCCAGCGACAACACCGCCTTCCTATAGAAGACGCGGTGCAGATCGCGCGTGCCATCGCGGCGGCGCTCGACTACGCGCACCGCCAGCAGGTCATCCACCGCGACATAAAGCCCGAGAACGTGATGATGCACGACGGCGAAGCCGTCGTCACCGATTTCGGGATCGCCAAGGCCATTTCCGCGGCGGCGTCGAACAGCCTCACGCAGACGGGGATGGCGGTGGGCACGCCGTCGTACATGAGCCCCGAGCAAGCGTCCGGCGAGGTCGAGATCGACGGGCGCGCCGACGTCTATTCGTTAGGTGCGATGCTCTACGAGATGGTGACCGGCTCGGCGCCGTTCACCGGCCCGAACATGCAAGCGATCATGGCCAAGCTGTTCATGGAACAGGTGCCGCCGGTGCGCGACGCGCGGCCGGACGCGCCCGAGTTTCTCGACCAGGCGATCACCAAGTCGCTCGCCAAGACGCCGGCGGCGCGATTCGCCACGGCGAGTCAGTTCGCGCAGGCGCTCACCTGGCCGAGCGGCACGTCCACGCCGCCGGAAACGAAGGCGAACACGAAGTCGATCGCCGTGCTCGCGTTCTCGGACATGAGCCCGCAGCACGATCAGGATTTCTTCTGCGAGGGAATCGCCGAGGAGATCATCAACGCGCTGAGCAAGGTGCAGGCGCTGCGCGTCGCGTCGCGGACCTCTTCGTTCGCGTTCAAGGGAAAGAGCGAGGACATCAGCGAGATTGGCCGCAAGCTCAAGGTCGCGACGGTCCTCGAGGGGAGCGTGCGGAAAGCGGGCGACCGCCTGCGCGTGACGGCGCAGCTGGTGAACGTGGCCGACGGGTATCACCTGTGGTCGGAGCGCTTCGACCGTCAGCTCGAAGATGTGTTCGCGATCCAGGACGAGATCGCCGGAAGCATCGTCAAGGCGCTGCGCCTCGTGCTGAGCGAGGACGAGAAGCGGGCGCTCGAGAAGTCGCCGATCGTGAACGTGCAGGCATACGAGTTCTACCTTCGTGGCCGGCAGTACTTCCATCAGTGGAGCCGCACGAGCATCCAGTACGCACGGCGGATGTTCGAGCGCGCGATCGAGATCGAGCCGGAATATGCGCTCGCGTATACCGGGATCGCCGACTGCTGCGCGTTTCTCTACATGTACTGGGACGGCAGCAAGTCGAACCTGGACGGCGCCGACGCGGCGAGCCGCCGCGCGTTGGAGCTCGACTCGAATCTCGCGGCGGCCCACGCGTCGCGCGGCTTTGCATTGTCGTTGAGCAAGCGTTACTCCGAGGCCCGCCCGGCATTCGAGCGCGCGTTGCAGCTCGATCCGAAGTTGTTCGAGGCCTACTACCTGTTCGCCCGGGCATGTCTGCAGGAAGGAAAGCTGGACGAGGCCGCGAAGAACTTCGCGAAGGCCGCCGAAGTGAGGCCGGAGGACTATCAGGCGATGCTGCTCGCGACCGGCCCCCTCAAGGGCTTGGGGCGAGAGCAGGATGCGGCCGACAACATTCACCGCGGCATGCAACGTCTGGACCGGCACCTCGAGCTCCATCCGGACGATCCGCGCGCGCTCTATCTCGGCGCCGGCGCGCTGATGCAGCTCGGCGAGCGCGATCGCGCGCTCGATTGGGTGAAGAGAGCGCACGACTCGAATCCGTCGGACTCGATGGTGCTTTACAACGTGGCCTGCGTGTACGCGCTCGGCGGCATGAAGGACGACGCGCTGACGTGCCTGGAAAAGGCCGTCGAGTGCGGCTTCGGCCATCGCGAGTGGCTCGAGCACGACAGCGACCTGACGCTGCTGCGCGGCGAACAGCGCTTCGCGGAGTTACAGAAGCGTCTGTGAGCGCGGCGGGGCGAGGCGATCATTTTAGCTGTGCGTGAAACGTCGCGGGATCGCCTGGCCCGACTCGCGAGCCCGACAGGGGCAACGACGCCGAGTCGATCTTGAGGGTCTTCGCGGTGCCGCCCTCGACCACGATCGTCACCGTCGCCCGCGGCGCGGAGCGACGCGCGAACGTTCCGTCGCGCTGTTTGAGTAGCCGTTCGGGCCCCTCGCCCAGCGTCTGCATCATCAGCCGGCCATTCTCGTCGAACACGCGCACCGTGCGGCGGTATTGCGCGTACGAGTCGTGGAGATCCGATGACACGCGATCTGGGGCAAGGACGAAGGTGCCTGCGAATTGTCGCAGATCGGCCGGCGCCAGCGGCAGGTCGTCGAGGGCGCGCGACGCGGACGATTGTGCGACAGCCGGCGCCGAGGGCAGCGGTGGCAGACCGAGGACCTGACGCGACAGCGCTCGGGTGATTGCGTAGGCGTTCTGCCCCTCGGTGTTGCTGAGCACTACGATCGTCAGATGATCCTCGGGAAACTCATACAAGCTTCCGCTGTACCCGAACAGCGAACCGTGCTGACCGAAGCGCCGGTGCGCGTCCTCGCTATTGATCGTCAAGGCGAGACCGTACTGCGCCTGCGGATCGCTGGGACTCATATGCGCCGCGGCGCCTCTCGCGGTCTGCATCATCGTGAACGACTCGGCGCGGAGCAGCGTGTGATTCGCGAGCGCGGACCACAACTTGAAGAAATCGCCCACGGTGCTGCAAATGCGCAGGTCCGCGTTGTACGCCATGTCGTTCTCGTTCGCCGGGACGAAGCCGTTCTCGAAGCGGCGATAGGCATGCGAGAGTCCCTTCACGAGACTGTAGTCATCGCAGTAGCTCGTGTGCTGGAGGCCGGCTGGCGCGAAGAGGTACTGTTGCACGTACTCGGCGAACGACTGCCCCGACACGCGCTCGATGATCGTGACGAGCAGCTGGAAGCCTGAGATCGACCAGTCCCATTTGGCGCCCGGCTCGTTCACCCACTGCTTGCCGGCGTAAAGGGCCATCACCTCGTCGAGCGCCTTAGGCTGCCGGCTCGTCGCCTCAATTGGGTCGCCGAGGTAGTGGTAGTCGACGATTCCCGACGTGTGATCGAGAAGCTGGCGTACGGTGACGCGCCGCCCCTGCATCGGAAACTCGGGAACGTACTTCGAGATGTCGTCGTCGAGCGCCAGCTTGCCACGCTCGACGAGCTGCATCACGGCGACGCCGGTGAACGGCAGCATCGGGCCAACTATATGGTAGACCGTTTCGTCTTTCGTCGTGACGTCGAGGCCGAGGTCCGCGAGACCGTAGCCGCGGTGAAGGAGCACCCGACCGTCCTTCGCCACGAGCACCGATGCACCGACGACGTGCTGTTCAGCCATGATGCGGGCTACGGTCGCGTCGAGATCGGCGGGAGCCGAGGATTGCTGCGCGGCGAGTAGCGTGGCGGTGAGCGGGAGCAGGATGGCCGAGCACGACAGGGGTCGGAGGGACATTGGATCCTCGATTCGATGCGTCGTCGTGGGTGTTCCGTGCGGAGTATAATGAGCGCCTGTTCACTCGCGCCACGACGGCGACGAAGCGTGTTGCTGCTGCCGACACACGCGCAGGGCGTTTTTGAGGGGTTGAATCAAAAATACCTAAGAGAATGGGCCGAATGTGTCGGGTGTCATGTACAACTGGCCTGGGCGGTCGTATGTCTCATACTCGGCCGACACCCACCCATTTCATCAGGAGCACCATGCGACGCCGCATTGGTATGTCCGTTCCACTCATCCTGGCACTCGCACCACCGGCGATGGCTCAATCACCGATGCCCGCCGGGCCAAGCTCACCGCCGCCGATCATTCAACGCACTCGCGAGATCGTGAAGATCGGCCGCGGGGACGCGCACGAGGCCAACGAGCACGCGTGGGCGGCCGCCTACGCGAAAGCCAAGCTTCCATACTATGGTATCGCGTTGACCGCCATGACGGGGCCGAACGACGCCTGGTTCATGTTCGGGTGGCCGTCGTTCAAGGCGATGGACGACGCGAACATTGCAAGCTCCAAGGACAAGGATCTCATGACCGCCGTCAGCGGCTTCGCCGTCAAGGATGCCGACGACATCAGCGATGCGGTCTCGTCGTTCTGGATGCTGCGGCCGGACATGAGCTACCGCGACACGGTCGAGTGGTCACAGATGCACGCATACGAGATGATCACCGTCCGCGCGCGGCCGGGGCACAACGACGACGTCAAGAAGATCGCCGAGAAGCTTCGCGCGACGCACATGGCCGCGCACACAAGCGCCCACTGGGCCATGTACCAGGGCGGCATGGGTGTACCCGACGGCACCTTCCTCGTCATCATTCCGCACAAGACCGTCGCTGATCTCGACATCGGCATGAGGGAGGACGCGCAGTTCGGTAAAGCCCTCGGCGACGTCGGCGCGAAGGAGCTCGATAAGCTGTCGAACGACGGGGTGATCTCGGTCCAGACCGATCTGTTCGCCGTCAGCGCCAAGATGAGTTACGTGAGTGAAGATTGGCGCGCGTCGGACGCCGATTTCTGGAAGGGCGCGGCGGTCATTCAGGCGGGCGCGCCCGCCGCTGCTGCAAAGAAGGAATCAAAGAAACCGTAAGCCGCGGCACGTGGCGGCCGAACAGCGGCGCGGGATCTGCCCGCGCCGCTGTGCCACGTCGAGTAGGTTTACGCTGAAATGCTCGACCGCGTCGACCACCTCGTCTACGCCGCTCCCGATCTGGACGCCGCGTGCGCCGAGATCGAGCGCCGACTCGGCGTCGCCCCGTCACCGGGCGGGCAGCACATCGGGCGCGGCACGCGCAACGCGCTCGTCGCGATTGGGCCGAGAACCTACCTCGAAATCATCGCGCCCGATCCCGAGCAGCCGAGCCCATACGGGCCGCGGTGGTTCAGCGTCGATTCGATAGAAGCCCCGCGGCTCGTCGCGTGGGCTGCCGCGGCGACGAACGTGACGCAACTCGTCGCCGACGCCGCGCGACGTGGGGTCCACCTGGGAAGCGTGACGTCGGGGAGTCGCAAGCGCGCGGACGGCGTTCCGCTCACGTGGGAAGTCACGGATCCGACGACTGTGCTCGCCGACGGTGTCGTTCCCTTCTTCATCGACTGGAAGACGAGTCCTCACCCCGCGACGTCGGCGACTGTCGGACCAACGCTTGTCGAGCTGCGCGGCAGGCATCCGGATCCTCAACGCGTGCGCGAGATGCTCGAAGTCCTTCGCGTCGAGCTTCCGATCGAACTCGGCGATCGCGCCGAGCTCGTGGCCACCTTTCGCTCCGAGCACGGCGTCCTCCCGCTCTTTTTGTGACCGGATCAACAGGGCTGCGGCCCGGTGACCGTGGCTCGGGCTGGGACTGTCCTCCGCGGACCAGTGCACTATTGCCGACACTGCCCGGCAATAGTGCCTCGGCTCCGCTCCGGACAGCCCCATCCGCTCGCCTCATGCGATCACAGAGAACGGCGACGGCGTGCGTTCCAGTGCGAGCAAATGGTTGCGACCACGTGCGTGCGCGAGCCTATCCTAGGGAATGTCGCCCGACAATGATCCGATTCCCGCGCTCAAGCGCGAGGCGCTCGCGCACCTCGCCGAGTTCCTGCGTCACGGGAACGGCGATGACCTCGCGTCGCTGCTCGGCACCGACCGGTTTCGGATCGCCGATCTGCGCCGTGGGCGCCTGGCTCGCTTCTCACTAGAGACACTGCTGCGCTTCCTCGTGCGGGCCGGCCTCCGTGTCGAGATCCACGTCGAGCGCGGGCGGAGCGTTCGCGCGCAACGCTAGGTCGGTCTCGCGCGCACCTGGGGCAGCGCGCGAGACGGCCCGGGGTCTGGAGCGCGAGCCGAGGCAATGCTGCCGGGCTGTGTCGGCAGCATTGCACTGGTCGCGTGGAAGACCTCGGGCGGCTCGGGCGCGTGAACGCCGGCGCCTGGTCGCGCGGAAGACCTCGGGCGACTCGGCCGCGTGAACGCCGGTGCCTAGTCGCGCGCCGAAGCCGACGCGATGGGCCGAGGGGCGGAGACCGGTGCGCGAGCAGGCGACAGCTCACGGCGATCCGAGACTTCGAGTAGTTGCGCCGTCGCGCGATTGACAGCATCCGCTTCGCCAGGTGCCGAGGCGACGCCAGACGCAAAGTCGAGCCAACCCAGCGCGTCATCGAACGCGAATCGTCGCGCGCACGCTTCCACGGCCTGCATCGCGAACCGGTAGGCCATCGCCCTCTCACCGGCCTGCTCGGCGTGCCGCGCGATCTCACCCGGGTCCACGTACTCGGATCGATCCGAACCCACGAGCTCCATCGCCAACGCGAGTCCGCGGTGCACTTCCCGTTTGCGCGATGTTCCGAGCTCGTCGACCATCACACGACCGATCACTGGATGCGCGCAGCAGTACGCTCCGTTGTCCTCCACGACCAGGTGTCGTTCGACGAGCGCGTCGCCGATCGCCGCCGCGCGCAAGCGTGAGACTCCGTGTACGTGTGACAGGACGTCCGTCCGGCAACCGCGCGTCGACACAGCGATCGTGATCAACACACCCTTGAGCTCGTCCGAAAGACACTCGATCCGCTCGGCGATCGCCTCGTGCACGGACGGAAGCGTGAGGGCCGGTTCCTCGCCGGAATCGCTCGGCCGCACGATCCATTCGCCGCTCTCCGGATCGACGGTCAACCATCCCTGGGCGAAGAGGGTCTTGAGCAGCTCCACCACATAGAAGGGATAGCCGGCGGTGGCCTCGTGGATTCGCGAGGCCAACCGCTCGGCTTCCATCGGCGTGCTCACTCGGCCGAGTCCGCGCACGAGCTGCCGTACTTCGTCTTCGCTCAGCGGTTGGAGGGCGATCACTTCGGTTGCGGGCGATCCGCGAAGCGCGCGCACCCATCGTGCGGCAGCGGCGTCGCGCTCGACGGCGCCGGGGGCGAAGGTGACGAACCAGAGAATCGCCGATCGCGCCAGTTTCCGGACGAGAAAGTGGAGCAGCGCGCAGCTGTCGGCGTCGCACCACTGCACGTCGTCGATGAGCACCGTCAGAGGCGTCTCCTCGGAGATCGCGACGAGCATCTGCGCGATTCCCTCGAAGAGGCGCCAACTGTCCGCCGTCGACGCAGGAACGATCTCGGGGAGGCCGGCGAAGCGCTGCTTGAGCTCCGGCACGACGCGCGCGACTTCGGCGAGCCATTGAGGGTCGGTACCGCTCAAGCCGGGCGCATCGATCGCCGACCGGAGCGCCTCGATCATCGCGCCGAAGGGAACGCCGACTCGCACGTCGAAGCCGCGTCCGCGGAGCACGGTCCCGCCCTCGGCGGTCACCCAGCGTGCGAAGTCGTCGGCGAGACGCGACTTTCCGACGCCCGATTCACCTTCGATGAGCACGGCGCGCGACCGGCTTTGCGAAACGGCCTGCCACGTCGCGCGAAGGCGATCCCATTCTCGGTCTCGCCCGATGAGACTTCCATGAAAAGACGGCGACGCGGCGTACCACTCCTCGGTCGCCTGCCGCCTGCTCTCGCCGCTCACGGGCGCGTCTTCAATGCGCTGCGCGAACTCGAGGAGCCGGTGGTCGGGACGATCGTCGGCGTCCGTGAGTCGAGACCGATAGTCTGCGAACGCCTGCAACGCGTTCGTACGATTGCCGGCCAGGAACTGCGACTCCATCAGCGCGAGCGTCGCGTCGGCCGAGAACCCGTCGACCGCCGCCCATCGCTCGGCGGCTCGCACCGCGTCGCGCGAGCGGTTGCTCGCGATCGCTTCTCGAACGGCCGCGGCGAGCACGCTGGTGTAGCGTCGGAGCAACGTGTGCCGTTTCTCATCGGCCCAATCGTCGAAGCCGGACGAGTGTCTGAGCTGGAGTCCGCTCAGGAAACGCGGAATGTCCACCTCGGCCGCTTCGCGCGGCGATGTGTCGGCGGCGGCAAGGAATTGGCGAACGTCGCTGTCCGGCGTCGCGACCAAGCGAACCGAGGTTCGGTCGACGTGAAGCGCGTCGCCGATCGCGTCTCGCAGATGGGTGAGCGCCTGCCGGAGCGAAACGCGGGCTTTTTCCTCCGGATACTCGCCCCAGAGCAACGCGGTGACTTCGTCCCGGCTATGCGCTCCCGGCTCGAGCGCGAGAAAAGCCAGCAACGCTAAGCTCTTGCTGCCGAGGACGGCTCCCGAGACCGGAGAACCGTCGACCGCCGCGGCGACGCGACCGCAGAGCGTGAGTGACAGCGCGGGCAGGGGCTGGCTCCAAGGTCGGAGACGACGGGCGAGCGCGACCGTATTTCACGATCGCCTCAAGAAGATTCACGCCCCATTCACGGACCGGAAGTACCATCCCGTCCGTTCCCGTGACCAGTCCGGCCCCCGCCCTCCATCTAGAAGAGGCCATATGAGCAAGGAAAAGGACATCGTCCGAATCGACCTGACGAACGTGCAGAAGCAGATCGTGAAGAAGGAAACCGGGAAGGACGCAGAGGCGATCGAGTTGACCGTCGCCGAGCTCGAGGACCGAATCACGCCGCTGAAGGTCTGGTAAAGCTGCGAAACGGGCTTTAAGTCGCCCAAAGTAGGCCGTCTCACTCGCTGACGCACGCGGTCATTTCCAAGACTTCCATATGAAGGTGGCGACATGAGTAAGGAAAAAGAGATCGTTCGAATCGATCTGACGAACGCGCAGAAGCAGGCCGTGAAGAAGGAGACGGGGAAGGACGTCGAAGCCATCGAGCTGACGGTGGGCGAGCTCGAAGACCGAATCGCGCCGGTGCGTATCACGTAAGGCTGCGGATCACGGTTTAAGCGTCGAGCGAGCGGGGATATCCCCGCTCGCTTCGTTTTTGGTAGAAAGCGACGCACAGCGTTGCTTGCGGCTGAGCACGCGTAACGCCAGCTTTGGCCCTCCCTCCGGCCGTCAGGACCCGATGTTTTGCCTTCCCCTCCGGTGACGCTGACCGACCTGACGCTGACGGCTACGCCGACGGGGCAAGCAGCGCTTTCGGACGGTTCCGATCCGATTCACGGTGCGCTGGTCGAGCTCGCGGCCAGCCTCGATGCGCGCGAGATCGAGACGAAGACCCTGAACTTCGCGCGCGCGATTCTGCGCGCGGATCGGGTGTCGGCTTGGGTCGAGCGGGACGGTGGGGGCGCGCTCACGTGTTGGATCGCGAGCGGTGAAGGCGCCGAAGGGATAACGGGGGCGAGCGGACCTGTGGACGCCCTGGAACGACCGATGGAAGACGAAGACGGAATGGCCGTCATCGTCGCTCCGCTTCGGCCGACGGCGTCACCGGCATCCGGAGCGTTGAGAGTCGCGCGCGATCTCGCGGCTCACGGCGCGTTCACACCGGGCGAGCGCGTCGCGCTCACTCGACTCGCCGATGTCGCCGGCGTTGCGCTTCGAAACGCCGAGCGCATGGCGGCGAATGACCGCACCGGCGACCTCGAGCTGGTGATGGAGATGAGCCGAGCGATCGGCTCGACGCTCGACCTCGATCGCGTGATGCGCGCGGTGGTGAATCTCGCGATGCGCGCGATCACATTCGATCGCGGAGCGATCGCGCTCTACGAGCGCGGCAAGTGCGACATCCGCGCGCTGGCAGGCGTGGAAAAATTCGACCCCGAGGATCCCGAGCTACAAGACCTCGCCGTGCGCGGTGCGTGGGCGGCCGGCGTCGGCGAAGCATTCTATCTCTCCGACCGCACTGAAGCCGGGTCCGACGCCGAGCGTCTTTTTTTACAGATATTTGAAGGCGACCTCGAGGCGGACGGCGTCGTGAGCGGATTGTACATCCCGCTCAAGGACGACGAGGGAGTACTCGGCATTTTGCTCTTCGAAGCCGAGCGTCCGGAGTTCGCGACGGAACGGCAGCGCGAGCTGGCGACGATCCTCGCGAACCAGGCGACCGTCGCCCTTCGCAACGCGCAACTCTATCAGCAAGTCCCGCTCGCCGACACACTGGGCGCGATCCACGCCAAGAAAGAGGCGTTCCTCGCGCTGCCGGCGATGCGACGCCTCACGTGGGCGGCGGTCGCCGCGGTAGCGATCGCGTCGCTGACGCTCATTCAATGGCCGCTGCGTGTCGAGGCGAACCAGCCTGTTTTTCGGCCGAACGTCCGCACCGAGATTCGTCCGCTCGTGGACGGCGTCGTGGAACGCGTCTTCATTGGCGAAGGCGCGCGCGTCGCCCGCGGCGATCCAATCGTGCAATTGCGCGACGCCGAGCAGCGGACGTCGCGCGACGCGGCGCTATCGGATGCGGCGAGCGCCGAGCGTGAGGCGGCTTCAGCGTCGGCGCGCGGCGACGCGGCGGAAGAGCGGTTGCAACGGATGCGCGCCGACGCGCTGCGACGCGAAGCGAGTGTGCTCGACGAGCAAGTTCGCGCGGCGATCGTGCGCAGTCCCGTCGCCGGGATCGTGCTGACGCCGAGGCCACAAGAGCGGCTGGGCTCTTGGGTGGATGCGGGAAGCCAGTTGATCGTCGTGGGCCGCACGGATACGCTCGAGTTGGATTTCAACGTCGACGAGCGCGACATCGGGCGTGTGAAGGTCGGCGACGAGGTTCGCTTGCGAGTGGATGCGTATCCGCAGAGGACGTTTGTGGGACGGGTGACGGTGATAGGGGTGGACCGGTGGACCGGTGGACCGGTGGACCGTCCAACGGCGAGACGACGTCGGCGAGCATGGCGGGGTATCCGCTGCGCGCGCTCGTTCCCAATGACTCCGGTCTCATTCGGCCGGGGATGGTCGCCTATGCGCGCGTGCTCACGGATCCGGCGTCCGTGATGGGGCGTGTTGTTCGTGAGCCCTGGCGTAGGCTTCGGCTTTTTTGGTGGAGGTTGTGGTCGTGACGCGACGTTCGATCCGGTCCACCGGCTACGCGATCCTCGCGATACTCGGCGCTTGCGGCCGGCAACCAAAGGCAACGGCCGCGGGAGCGACGGCACAGGCGCCGGCGGGGATTCTCGTCGACACGACGACTGTGCGGGCGCCGCTCCAGTTGCCCGCGCAACTCTATGTGGAGCACGATGCCGTCGTCGTGGCACGAGCGGCCGGGAACGTCGACTCGGTTTTGGCGGATCTGAACGATCACGTGAACGGCGGCGCGCCGTTGGCGTTGCTGGAGAGCGCCGATCAGCAGATCGCGCTCGCGCAGGCTGAAGCGTCGTTCGACAATTTGAGCAAGTCCGTCGTCCGCGCTCGTTTGATGACGAAGGCCGGCGGCATCACGGTCGCTGATTCCGAGAACGTCGAACTGCAGTATCGCCAGGCCGATCTGGCGCGACGGAAGGCGCGGCGGGACATCGAGCTTACCAAAGTCGCGGCGCCGTTCAGTGGCGTCGTCACCGCGCGGTATGCGCGTGCCGGCCGCTTCGTGAACGTGGGCGATACGCTCTTTCGTGTCACCGAGACGGCGCCGCTCATGGCACGAGTGCGCGTGCCCGAAGCAGTGGCGGCGAGCGTCCACGTCGGCGATCACGCGACAGTCTCGACCGACGACGGTGCGACGGCGGGCGCCGTCGTGGCGAGCGCAGCTCCGGTGATCGACGCGGCGAGCGGGACCCGCGAGGTCGTTCTCCGCGTCGCCGAGACGTCGCGGCTCATTCCCGGAGCGAGCGTCACCGTTCGACTCGGCGCGCAGCGGCGACACGTCGTGGCCATCCCGCGCGACGCGGTAGCGGCGGACGGATTCGTGCTCGTCGTCGAAGGCACCGGGACGTCGCTTCGCCCGGTGACACTCGGCGCCGATCTCGGCGACGGGCGCGTCGAGGTCGTGAACGGTCTGTCATTCGGCGAGCGGATCGCCCGGCGCGACCAGTGACCGCCGCAGCGTTTCCCGCCGACGCCGGGGGGGCGGGATTTCTCCCGCGTCTCCGTCCCGACCTCACGATCGTCGAGCAGCTGTTCAAGGGCGAGAAGAGCTTCGTCGTGAAAGACCCGACGACGCGGAAGTATTTTCGCTTTGGCGCTGTGGAGATCGCCGTGATGCGCTGCTTCGACGGGCGCCGCACTCCCGACGAGATCGCGCGCGCCTTGGCCGAACAAGGGACGCGCATTCCGGCGCGCACGGTCGAAGGGTTTGCACGGAAGCTCTCGTCGATCGGCGTATTGGAACGAACGCTCGTCGAGCGCACGACGCTCGAGCTGGAGAGGTTGCGTGCCGAGCGACGGCGGCGACGTCAGCCGACGCTGTTTCGGGGCGAGCTGTTGCGCATGCGCTGGTCGATGGGCGACCCGGACGCGATGTTCGACCGCGTTCTGCCGGCGATTCGCTGGTGCTTCACGCCGGCCTTTCTCGCGGTGTCGGTGCTCCTGTTCGTCGCATATTTCGGCGTCCTCGCGACGAGGTGGGACGAGTTCTCGCACACTGTCTCGCAACTGTACTCGTTCGCCAACCTCACGTTCGGGGCGGTCGTCGTACTCTGGTTCACCGCGCTCGCCGTGATCCTCATCCACGAGCTGGGTCACGCGTTCACGTGCAAGTACTTCGGCGGCGAAGTGCACGAGATGGGGTTCATGCTCATGTATTTCCAGCCCGCGTTCTACTGCAATGTGAACGACGCGTGGAGCTTTCCCGAGGTGCGGTCCAGGCTTTGGGTCACGGCCGCTGGAGGGTGGATTCAGTTCGTGGTCGCGGGCCTGGCCGCGCTGGTATGGGCAGTTGCCAGACCCGGCACGCTCGCGGCCGAGGTCGCGGTTGCGGCGATGCTCATCGGCGGGGCGACGACGATTCTCACCAACATGAATCCGCTCATCCCGCTCGACGGCTATTTCGTGCTGATCGATTGGCTCGAGATCCCGAATCTCCGGCAACGCGCGCAGGCATACGTCGGTTGGTGGGTGCGCCGCCATTTGCTGCGTCTCGACATGCCGGAGCCGTCGGTGAGCGAGCGAGAGAAGAAGGTTTTTCTCATCTACGGCACCCTCGCCGTGTGCTACATCGCGCTGCTCTTCGCCGTGATCGGAATGCTCGTCGTCGGCTGGTCGCGCGCCGCACTCGGTGCGCTGGGAGTCGTGCTCGCGCTCGCGATGATTCTCGCGTTGGCTCGGCATGCGATCGCTGAATGGGGGCGCGCAATCGTGCTTTCGGTGCGTACGCGACGCTCCGAGCGAAAGCGACGATGGGGTTGGAAGCGCATCGGTGTAGCCGTCGCGGTTGCCGTGCTCGTCGCCGGCATCGTGTTGGCGTTGATCCCGTGGAACCTCACGGCGTCGGGCCGATTCGTACTCGCGCCCGTGCGCACCTTCGACCTCGTGGCGCCGGACAGCGGAATCCTCGCTGAGGTGTTCGTGCGGGAGGGAACGCGGGTTCCGGCTGGCGCACCGGTGGCGCGCATCGTCGATCGGTCGTTGGAGCGCGAGTTGGTCGCCGCGGCGCGGGTGGTCGACTCGCTCAGCGTTGCCACGACGCGTGCTCGCTCGGTGAACCAGACGGCAGTCGCCGCGCAGCTCGACGATCGCCGCGCCGCGGCATCGGCGCGACTCGCCGGGTTGCAGGCGCGGATCGACGCGCTGACGCTTCGCGCACAATGGAACGGCGTCGTCACGACGCCGCGCGTCGAGGAACAGGCAGGGCGGCGGGTGGATTTCGGAACGAGAATTCTGACGATCGCGACGGTGGACTCGCTCGAGGCGCGGGTCGCGCTCGACGGCGCGGGGGCGACGCGAGTGAGGGCGGGACAATCGGTGAAGCTCATTGCGTACGCCGACCCGGCGTCTCGCGTCGTCACGACGATCGGCGCGGTATCTCCGGCCGGGCGGGGGTTGGTCGGCGTCGGCGCAATTGAAGCCCGCGTTCCCGTGCGATCGGACGGTACATGGCGCGCCACCGCGACAGGCGAGGCGAAGGTCGAGATTCAGCGGTCTTCGCTACTACGGGCGATGTGGTGGGCGGTCAGGCAACGAGTGAGGGGCGACATTTTCTTGTAGCGGCCTCGGCTTGCGACTTGGCGGCTCCTGAACGACGTACCTTGACCATTCGACAGGAGCGATGGTAGCTTCCTTGTCCGTTCGACAGGAGCCCCGGTGGCCACCTCGGCCGACGTCCTTCAAGGCACGCTCGATCTCCTCGTCCTCAAGGCGCTGTCCCTCGCGCCCCTCCACGGCTGGGGCATCAGCCAGCGCATCCAGCAACTCTCCAAGGAGGCGCTGAAGATCGGACAGGGCTCGCTCTATCCCGCCGTGTATCGCCTCGAGCGGAAAGGCCTCGTGACGAGCGAGTGGAGCGTCACCGAGAACAACCGCGAGGCCAAGTACTACCGACTCACGCCGGCCGGACGCCGAGCGCTCGCGACCGAGTTGGATGATTGGCGGCGATTCGTCGGCGCCGTTGAGCTGGTGCTCGTCGCCAAAGAGGTGGCTCCATGAGCGGCCTCGCTCGGCTCACACTATGGCTCCGCGCCCTTCTTCGCCGACGACATGTCGAATCGGAGCTCGACCGCGAGCTGCGGCTGCACCTCGAGCTCGAGACGGAGGAGAACGTCCGCCGCGGCATGACACCGAATGAAGCGAGACGGCGGGCGCTCGTGTCGTTCGGCGGAGTCGAGCAGACCAAGGAAGCCGTGCGCGACGAACGCGAGACGCGCTGGCTCGACGAAATCTCGGCCGACGTCCGCTACGCGCTGCGCGGTTTCCGGCGGCAGCCCTGGTTCGCCGCGACCGCCGTGCTTCTCCTCGCGCTCGGCATCGGCGCGAACGTCGCGATCTTCAGCGTCGTCCATCGACTCATTCTGCGGCCGCTGCCCTTCCCCGACGGCCACCGCATGGTGTTTCTACAGAGGACGTCCGGGCACGGCGCTCTGATTTCAGGCTCGCGGAGACAGTTCATCGACGACTGGCGCGCTCGCGCGCGAAACGTCGTGGACATCACGATGGTGGACGAACAGCAGTACGCGATCGGCGATACGGCGCGGTCGCCGGAGCGCGCTTGGGGCGTGGCGATTCCGCCCGGGGCACTCGCGTTCACTGGCGCGCATCCCGCGCTCGGTCGCGACATCGCGGCGCAGGACACGCTCATGAACGCGCCGCCCGTCGCGCTGTTGAGCGACGGCCTGTGGCAGCGCTTGTTCGGCGCGTCACGCTCGGCGCTCGGCAGAACGATTCTGCTCGACGGAACGCCGCACACGATCATCGGCGTGATGCCGCCCGAGTTCGGCATTCCGTTCATCGACGGCAACGCCGTATTCACCGCGCTGCCGCCGGGGGCGGCTAACGATCGAGAACTGCTAACCATCGCCAAGCTCGCCGAGCAGCATGACGTGGATGATGCGAACCGTGAACTCGTCGGGATCTTCAATTCCATTCCTCGCGCGAAGAATTCGATCAGCGATCCGCCGCGTCTGTTGCGCGGTGTGGACCTGCTTAGCCGCCAGTACCGGTTGATCGTCGAGGTTCTGTTCGGCGCCGTCGGATTCGTCTTGCTCATTGCGTGCGCGAACGTAGCGAATCTCGTTCTGGCTCGGGCGTGGGGGCGTCAACGCGAGTTCGCCGTTCGCGCCGCGATGGGCGCGGGCGCGGCTCGGCTGGTGCGCCAGGTGTTCACGGAGAGCGTTCTGTTGGCAATCGTCGCCGGGGCGTTGAGTCTCGCGGTCGCCAAGTTGGCGCTGCGTCTGATCGTCGCCGCGCAACCACCGAA
Organism: uncultured Gemmatimonadaceae bacterium; assembly: GCA_963757185.1. GTDB lineage: Bacteria > Gemmatimonadota > Gemmatimonadetes > Gemmatimonadales > Gemmatimonadaceae > JAQBQB01. The sequence continues at coordinate 1,290,006 of CAVWQI010000002.1, read as the reverse complement.
CTCCACGGAGCTGAACAGCGCGAAGTTCGATGGACCGGTGCTCGCCTGGAGCCTCGCGATTTCGGTTGCCGCCGGGCTTCTTTTTGGTCTCGCACCGGCGCTCTTTCTCGCACGGCGCGATTCTGCCGAGGTGCTCAAGGATGGCACGCGCACGGCGACCGGATCGCGCGCCGCGCGGCACGTTCGGTCGGGATTGGTCGTGTTGGAAGTGGCCCTCTCGGTGGTCCTGCTCATCGGATCCGGGCTTCTCATCCGGACGCTCGTCGCGATGCAGCGCATGGATTTCGGGATCGAGCCGAGGCACCTCGCCGCGGTGAGCCTTCGTCTCACCGACAAGCAGTTCACGCTGGAGGGGAAACGCGACGCGCTGCACGCGCTCCTGGATCGCGTGCGGGCCGTTCCCGGCGTCGAGCAGGCGACGTTGGCGGACCGTCTGCCGCCGGACTACATCACGGGCGCGAGCCCGATCGAGATCGAGGGGCGCACCGTCGGTATCGCGGACAGCCTGTCGAGCTTCATCCTCAACGGCGGCCCGTCCGATTTCTTCTCCGTGCTCGGCATGCACACGATCGCGGGCCGCGGATTCGCCGACGACCCGACTCCCACCGACCGGCATGGGTCCAGCGAGGTCGTCATCGGCGAGAGCTTCGCCAAGCGATTCTGGCCGAACGGCGGCGCCGTTGGCGCGCGCATCCGTCCGTTCGCCAATTCCCCATGGATGACGGTGGTCGGCGTCGTGCGCGACATCCGCGGGCCCGGCGACGAACGACGCCCGTGGCACCCGCAACTCTTCATGGCGATGCCCGCGGCATACGCCCGTCCTTTTCTGCTCTTTCGCTCGCACCAGCCGCTCGAGCGAATGCTTCCGCAAATCTCAGCGGCGATTCACGAGGCGAATCCGCTGATCGCCGTCGGAGCGTCCGCGACGGCCGACGCGCAGTTCACGCACTTCATGTCGATGCATCGCTTCACACTGACACTGCTCGGCGCGTTCGCGAGCCTTGCGCTGGTGCTCGCCGTCGTGGGGCTGCACAGCGTCGTCGCGTACTCGGTGAACCAGCGCTCGCGCGAGATCGGCGTCCGGATGGCGCTCGGCGCCGCCGCGACCGACGTCGTTGGGCTCGTGGTGCGTCAGGCGATGACGCTGGCGCTCATAGGTGTAGGCGTCGGGGCCGTCGCCGGTGTCGCGGCGTCGCGCGCGCTGCGGTCAATGTTGTACGGGGTCGGGCCCACGGATCCGGTGACGATCGTCTTTGTGGCAATCGTGCTCGTAGGGGGAGCGCTCACGGCGGCGTATGCGCCAGCGAGGCGGGCGGCGAAGATCAATCCGGTGGAAGCACTGCGAGCGGATTGAGCTGCTGGTGTGACGGGGCATCTACGAGTGGGCGCGAAGTTCACACGATGCGGACTGCCAAACCTCCGCCTAAGGTCGAGCGATCTTCACGAAAACCGTTCCATGCCTCGGCACCACACTCGAGAACTCTCCGTCAAATACGCCCAGATCCGATTGCCGCCACAGATCTCGAACCTTCTGTTTCCCCGCGATCCCAAGCTCACTCCACGTCACCGACACCTTCATATCCATTTCGTCGCGATTGAACAGCCCGACCGCCAGTGAACCGTCGGCGAGCGGCCTCGCCCATACTTCGAGCTGATCTTTCTTCGAGACGCGATCGGCTGGCTTGCCGAGTGGATCCTGGTGTACCGCGAGCACCTCGTCATTCGTCACGAGGTTGAGCTCGAAGTCGTCCATCTGCGTGAGATCGTTGCCGAGCAAGAGCGGCGAAGCGAGCAGCGTCCACAGCGTTATGTGGACGTACTGCTCGTTGGGCGTGAGTCGCGAGTCGCGCAGGCGCGGACCCCAGCCCACCTTGCCGATGACCAGCATGTCCGGATCGTTCCAATGTCCGGGCGACGCGAACTTCGAGTGACCGACTTGTTGGAAGCCGATACCCGCCATGCTCTCCCAAGTATCCGTGATGTCTCCGGTCGTGCGCCACGAGTTGCCCGCGATCGCTTGCTCGGCGCCCCACTCCCACACGTTGCCCCACCCGTATTGGCAGAGTGAATAGACGATGTCGCGCGGCACCTGGTCGAGCGCGGCGCGTGCTACTTGATACGGGCGTTTGAGCACGGGCAACTGCTGGTTCGTCTCGCCCGGCGCGAGGACGCTCGAGTAGCTGCACCAATCGTACTTGAGGTAGTCGACGCCCCACGTCGCGAACGTGAGAAAGTCCTGACGCTCGTGCTGCCAGCTCGCCGTGAGGCGCTGGCAAGTCGTGGGGCCCGGGCCGGAGTAGATCCCGAACTTGAGCCCCTTACCATGGATGTAGTCGCCGAGGGCCTTCATGTCCGGGAACTTCTTGTTGGTGAGCATCGTGCCGTCGGGCGTGCGGATCGGTCCCTCGAACAGCGGATCGGATTCGCGCTCGCTTCGCTCCCAGCCGTCGTCGAGGTTGATGTACGTCCACCCGTGGTCGATGAGTCCCTTCGACACCATCGCGTCGGCGGCCGCCCGGGCGAGTGAATCGCTCACCGCACGGCCGTAGGCGTTCCAACTGTTCCATCCCATCGCTGGCGTGAGCGCGAGCTGTCCTTCGGCGACAAAAGTGAACGCCTTCGACGCCGACCCCGCCGCGTTCTTCGCGGTGAACGTCACCGCGTAGCGCCCACGCGCGCCGATCGTGCCGCGGATGACTCCCGACGCCGGATCGATCGTGAGTCCATTGGGCAAATTCGTCGCGCCATAGGTGATCGGCGCGGTGCCCGTTGCGGGAATCTTGTAGATGACGTCGTGCCCGGGGGTGACGCCGGTGAGCGACGGCCCGTTGATGCGCGGCGCGGGTCCGGGCTTGGGCGTGAGGATCTCGCGCGGCTCCACGGGAATGTCGATCGCGACCGGCGCGGCGCCAGTGACGGTGAACCTCGCATCGGCCCAGTTCGCCGCGCACCGGCCGGACGACATCAACCTGCTTCACCTGCAATACGAGAGTTCTAATGCCACGCAAGTCGACGTCGAACGGCTCCGGCGCGTCGCCACGCGACACGGGCTTGCTGACGTGGAGCACCCGTCCATCGCCCACGGCGCGGAAGACGATCGGCGTCGGCGGCGGGCGGCGGGGGCGCGGAAGGTTGCCCGGTGGCACCGGGGGGCGCCTGTATCGGATTGTCGTCCGCGCCGACCAGCGCCGAGAAATGCTCGGCGCCGCCATTCAGTTGCACGAAGAGGACGCTGTTGGCGCGCGTGCCGACGCCCGCGGTGAACTCCTTGCCGCCGATGTGAATCGGATTGCCGTCGATGCTCTTGTTGGCTTGCGCAACGGTCTGCGCCGCGCCCCGGCCGCCACCGGGCTGGACTTTCATCCTGGTAAGGTCGAGCGATGACAACGGAACGTCGGCCCGGCGCGGCGCCGCCGACGCGGCCGTAAAGAGAAGGACAATTCCGGCGAGGAGCGAGGCGGATCTCGCGAGGCGAGAGAGATCGGGCATGGCGTGCGCTCGGTTGGGGCGTGACTGGCAGATGGTATCGCGGGCGGAGCGCGAGCGCCATCAGGTCTCCCGGGAACAAGGGGCTGTTTCGCTTTTCCGGATGCCGGCCCACCGCTCCGCGCTGTACTTTACCCCGATTGGACCCGGCCGACGGAGGCCCGTGCCCGCCGACATCCGCGCAAAGCTCGAGGAAGCACTCGGCGCCGCCTATACGCTCGATCGTGAGCTTGGCGGTGGAGGAATGTCGCGGGTATTTGTCGGCGTCGAACGCGCGCTCAACCGCCACGTCGTCGTAAAGGTGCTGCCGGCCGAGATGGCGGGACATCTCTCGGTCGAACGGTTCAGGCGTGAGATCACGATCGCCGCGCGGCTTCAGCACGCGCACATCGTGCCGCTTCTGTCCTCCGGCGAGTTCCAGGGCCTGCCCTACTTCACCATGCCGTTCGTCGACGGCGAATCGCTGCGCGCGCGTCTCGTGCGCGACGGACCGCCGCCGCTCAACGAGACGATCCGCATCCTGCGAGAAGTAGCGAGCGCGCTCGCGTACGCCCACGCTCATGACGTCATTCACCGCGACATCAAGCCGGACAACGTTCTCATGTCGAGCGGCGCGGCGATGGTCACCGACTTCGGAGTCGCCAAGGCGCTCGACGCCGCCGGCAGTGCGAGGGGTGGCGCATTCGGAACGACGTCGGCCGGCATCGCGATCGGGACGCCGACATACATGGCGCCGGAGCAAGCAGTCGCCGATCCGACGGTGGACCATCGCGTCGATCTGTACGCGTGGGGCATTCTCGCCTACGAGTTGATCACCGGCGCGCCGCCGTTCACCAAACGCTCGGCGCAGGCGTTGATCGCCGCGCATATCGGCGAGACGCCGAGACCCGTCGGAACGCTGCGCGCCGGCGTGAGTCCGGCTCTCGCCGCCTTGGTGATGCGCTGTCTCGCGAAGGCGCCCGACGAACGCCCGCAGACCGCCGAGGAAATCGTCCGCACGCTCGACGCGATCGTCACGCCGGGAGCGCCCGACGCCATCGCACCGACGGCGGCGACAACCACGCGTGGAAGGAGACTCGCGCTCGTCGCGGGGGTTGCGATTGCCGCTGTTGGTCCTGGTCGGCGTCGTCGTGCTCAATATGAGACATCCCGGCGCGGCCGCATCCGCCGACAACACGCTCGCCGTTTTGCCGATCGAAAACCTTGGCGGCGACTCGACCACACAGTATCTCGCCGACGGCATGACGAGCGAGCTGGCGCACGAGCTCCAGAAGATTCCGGGCATGCAGATCGCGGGAGACCTCTCGACCTTTCGCTTCAAGGGCACGCGCGCCGCGCCGGTCGAGATCGCGAGGCAACTGCACGTCGGCCTGCTGTTGACCGGCAAGCTGCAGCCTGGCGTGGGCCGCGTTCGATTGCAGATGCAGCTCAATCGGCCCGACGGAAAACTGCTCTGGTCACAGACGTACGATCGCGAGAACAAGGACAACTTCGCGATGCAGGACGACATCACGAGCGCGATCGCGTCCGAAATGCGCATGGTGCTCTCGCCGACCGTCGTCGCCGTCGCGCACGCGGGGCGCACCGCGAACCCGGAGGCGCACGACCTCTATCTTCGCGGCGTGTTCGAGAAGAACAAGCTCACGCCCGACGCCTTGCAGAGAGCGCTCGGCTACTTCCAGGACGCCCTCAAGCTCGACCCGAACTACGCCCAGGCGCATGCGGGCGTCGCCTTCGTGTACGACATTCTCTCCGACGTCTACATGCCGTCGCACGAGTACCACTCGCTCGCGCTGGCCGCCGCCGAGCGCGCGGTAGCGGCCGACAGTCTGTTGGCGGAAGCACGCGTGATTCACGGATACGAAATCGGCGCGGCGAGGTGGGACTTTGCCGCCGGGCGCGCGGAGATGGAGCGCGGGTTGGCCCTGAACCCGAACTCGCCGGACGCGTTGTTCATGTACGGACTGTTCTCATACCTGTCCGGCGACACCGCGAAAGCGTTCTCGCTGGCCGACAGGTTGGTCCGCGTCGATCCGCTGTCCGCGCTCGCGCAACGGCTGTCCGCCGAAGCGTTCGCTTGGGGTGGACACCCGGCGGCAGCGCTGCGAGTCGACTCGATCGCGAAGTCGCTCGATTCGATGGTCGTGGTCTGGGAGGCGACCGACGGAATCGCGTATCTCGAAATGAATCGCTACGACGACGCCTTGAAGGCGTTTTCGGCGTTCGAGAAGACGTTCGGACAGCCGTCGACCGGTCTGGCGGTGACCTACGGCCGGATGGGCAATCGCCCCAAAGCGCTCGAGCAGATTCGACTGCTCGAGGCCCGCGAACGCCGGCAGTGGGTCGATCCGGATTTCATCGCCATTGCGTACGCCGGAATGGGAGACGCCGATCACACGATGCAGTGGCTCGAGACCGCGTTTCGAAAAAAGACCTTCAGCTTGCGCGCGCTCCTCGGCTGGGACGCGCCGTGGTTTCGCACCGTCAAGAACGACCCGCGGTTCCTCGACCTCAAACGTCGAGTTCTCGAGACGACGTTCAAGTCCTAGGCAGGCCTGGGCGTGTCGCTCGCGCTCTCCGGTCCGGCGCGCTACAATCTTGCGTCCCCAAAATCCGTTGCCCCGGAGCACAAATGCTTCGCTTTCCGCGTTTTCTCGCCCTGCCCGCCGCCGTCGCTCTCATCCCTAGCCTCGGCTTCGCGCAATCCGCCTCTCCAGTCGCGCAGCAGTTCGACAAACTCCACTTCCGCTCGATAGGACCGGCGATCATGTCGGGCCGCATCTCCGACCTCGCCGTATACGAGAAGAACACTGCGATCTGGTACGTCGGCACCGCGCACGGCGGCGTGTGGAAGACGACGAGCAACGGAGCGACGTTCACGCCGCTGCTGCAGACCAAAGGCCTGCTGGCGATCGGCGACGTCGCCGTGTCGCAGCAGAATCCCGACGTCGTCTGGGTCGGCACCGGCGAGGCGAACAATCGACAGACGACGTCGTGGGGTGACGGCGTCTGGAAGTCCACCGACGGCGGCAAGACGTTCGCCAACGTCGGTCTCAAGGACTCGAAGCACATCAACCGCATCCTCATCGATCCGAGCAACGACGACGTCGTGCTCGTCGCGGCGGTCGGGTCGATATTCGGTCCGGGCGGCGATCGCGGCGTCTACAAGACGACCGACGGCGGCAAGACCTGGAAGCGAGTGCTGTTCGTCGACGACGAGACGGGCGCGAACGATCTCGTGATGTCCTACACCGACCCGAAGACGCTCTACGCGTCGACCTACCAACGCCGTCGCTCGGCGTGCTGCGTGAACGGCGGCGGCCCGGGCAGCGGAATCTGGAAATCGATCGACGGCGGCGACACGTGGACGCGGCTTTCTAGTGGATTGCCCGCGGGACCCTTAGGGCGAATCGGTCTCGACACGTATCGCAAGAACGGCAACGTGGTGTACGCATCTATAGAAGCGCAGGGACCGCCGGGCGGTCGCGGTGGCCGAGGCGCGGTCAATCCGGAAACCGGTGATACGGCGGCAGCGCAAGGCGGCCGCGGTGGTCGTGGCGGCGGTGGTGGTGGACGCGGCGGCGCGGGGGGCGCCGCGGATGCCGGCGAGAGCGGTCTCTATCGCTCGGACGACGCCGGCGCGACGTGGCACAAGGTGAGCTCGACGAATCCGCGGCCGCTCTACTTCAGCCAGGTGCGCGTCGACCCGAGCAATCCGGACCGCGTTTTCCAGGGCGGCGTGAAGATGTCGCTCACGATCGACGGTGGAAAAACCACGGAAGGCCAGGCGTCGCTCGTCGCGCACGACGACGTGCACGCGATCTGGCTCGATCCGAACAACTCGGATCACATGATGATCGGCGACGACGGCGGTGTGAGCGTGTCGTACGACGGCGCGAAGACGTGGAACTTCTTCGCCAATCTCCCGGCCGGATTGTTCTACCACGTCGGCTACGACATGGCGTATCCGTTCAACGTCTGCGGCGGCATGCAGGACAACTACGACTGGTGCGGCCCGAGCGCGTCGCGATTCGCGAACGGCATCATGAGCTCTGAGTGGTTCCAGATTCAGGGCGGCGACGGCTTCGTCGCGATTCCGGACAAGAAAGACTCGCGCTGGATCTACAGCGAGACGCAAGACGGAAACATCATCCGGCGCAACAAGATCACCGGTGAGTCGAAACAGATTCGGCCGAACGCGCTCAACGTGACGCCGGCGCCGAAAACAGGCGAATCGTTCCGCTGGGAGTGGGACACGCCGATGATCATCTCGCCGAACGATCCGGGATCGCTCATCGTCGCCGCGAATCGCGTCTTCGTGTCGCACGATCGCGGCGATTCGTGGGCGATGATCAGCCCCGACCTCACGTCGAACGCGAACCGCGACACGATCGTCACGATGGGGCTCAAGGGCTCGGACATTCGCATCTCGCGCGACGACGGCGTGTCGCAGTGGCCGGCGATCGTGACGCTCGCCGAGTCGCCGAAGCAGCCCGGCGTGTATTACACGGGGAGCGACGACGGGCTGCTCTACGTGTCTCGCGACGCCGGAAAGAGCTGGCAGAACATTACGAAGAATCTGCCGGGCGCACCCGCCGGCGGCTGGGTCAGCAAGGTGGCGCCGTCGGCGTACGACGCGGGCACGGTCTACGTGACGATCGACAACCACCGGCTCGACGACTTCAAGCCTTACGTGTGGGTGAGCACGGATTTCGGCACCACGTTCCGCTCGCTCTCGAGCGGCTTGGAAAGCGACGTCGTCAAGACGTTCACCGAGGACCAGCGCAATCGCGACGTTCTATACATCGGGACGGAGACCGGCATCATGGTCTCGCTGGATCGCGGAAAGAGCTGGGCGCGCCTCCAGGGGAATCTGCCGACCGTGCGCGTCGACGAGATCACGCTCCACCCGCGCGACAACGCGATGCTCGTGGCGACCCACGGCCGAGCGCTGTGGGTCCTGGACCACCTCGAGCCGATTCAGGAGTACGCGGCGGTTCAGAACGCGGACGCGAAGCTCTTCACGGTGCCGACGGCGCTCGAGTGGAAGACCAAAGACGACCGCAACGACGAGTTCTGGGGCCACCAATACTTCCTCGGCGAGAACCCGCCGAACGAGGCACTGGTTCAGTATTTCCTCAAGTCGCCGATGAGCGAACTCTCGCTGCGCGTGAACGACGCCGCCGGCAAGACGGTGCGCACGGTGACGATTCCCAGCGCGAAGTCGCAGCCCGGAATCCAGACGGCGTGTTGGGACATGCGCGGCGAGCCGATCACGGCCGCGGTGGACTCCGAGGCGGCCGGTGGCGGACGCGGAGGACGCGGCGGCGGTGGGGGCGGCGGCGGCGGCCGAGGTGGTCGGGGCGGACAAGCGGCGCCGGGCGTGCCGCAACCAGTTCCGAGTGCGGGCTACCTGCCGATGAACCCATGCGCGACGCCGACAGACAGTTCAACCGCGGCCGGACGCGGAGGCGGGGGCGGCTTCGGCGGCGGCGGTGGGCTCGGCGGACCGGCGCCGTACGTGATGCCCGGGACGTATACGGTCGCCCTGATGTCGGGCACGAAAGTGCTCGACTCGAAGCCGCTCAAGATCGTGTTCGACCCGGACGTCCACTTCGCCGCCGGTGAACACGAGCGGTACAACGCGATCGTCAACGATCTCCACGCCATTCAGCGCCGAGGCGTCGCGATGGCGACGGCGCTCAACTCGCTCTATCCGCAGATGGAAGCGGCGACGAAGGCGGTTGGTGAAAAGAGCGATATCCCCGCCAACGTGAAGACGCAGTTCGAGTCCTTGAACAAAGAGTTCGACGCGATCCGCAAGAAGTTCGGCGTGCCGACGAACGCAGGAGCGGGCGGACGTGGCGGCGGTGGGGGTGGAGGCGGTCGCGGCGGCGCGGCCGATCCGGAGAACGTGCTCGCGCGTGCGTCGACGCTGAAGACGCAGCTCGCGGGCGTGTGGGAAGCGCCGAGCGCGGCGTCGGTGCATCAGTACAACGACGTGAAGCTCGCGCTGCCGAAGGCGGTCGCGGACGGGAATGTGTTTCTTGGAAAGGCGAATGCGGTGAGTCAGGCGTTGGCTAAGGTCGGCGTGACACTGAAGGTTCCGAGTAGTGTGAAGTAGGGAGTGGGAGGAGTGCGGAGGCGGAGTGCGGAGACCTGGAACGAGCGAGGGGAACGAGTGAGGAGGCGGAGTGCGGAGACCTGGAACGAGTGAGGAGGCGGCGTGCGGGGAAATGAAAGGAGCGCGGAGATTCCCCGCACTCCGTCACCGCTCGCTTCTCAGTTCACCGCACTCCGTCTCCGCACGCTTCACGATTCTGTTATTCGCACTACTGTTCGCTGCACCCGATCTCTCCGGCGCGCAGGCAGTCGTGCGCCTGGACTCAGCCGCCGCTGTTCGAGGCGCCCGGTCCGGCACGTGGAGCGCCGCCAGCGGTAGCCTGACGCTCATGGGAACATGGACCGCCGTCGCCGACACGGCGCACGGCACCGTCACCGGGACGTGGACCCTCACCGACGCTCAGGCCAAGACGGTGGCCTTCGGCGGATGGTCGGCGGTTAAATCAACCGACCGGTGGACCGGCGCGTGGCGAGCGAACGTCACCGGCCGCGCAGGAGAATACACGGGCACGTGGACCTCGAGCGTCGATCTCAAGGCGACTGCGCGGTTCGTCGACATGTTCGAGAAGGCCGCGCAGACGATCGTCAGTGGGACATGGACTACCGGCGGGCAGTCAGGGGGCTGGTCGATTCGAGCGGCCAAGTGAACTGATCAGCGCCCGCGCGCCATTCGCTCGCGCACCACGGCCTTCCAGTTCGCCACGACGATCATACTGCCTTCGCTCGCCGCCTTGAGAAACACGAAGTGTGTGCCATCCGCCATCACGTCGTAGTTCGCGTGCGGATTCGGCGCATACTGATAGCTGTCGGCGAAAAGCGTGTCCCGCGCCGCGACCGCGAATCCGTCACCCGTGGCGAGCCGCGCCGCCATCAAGCGTCCGTCTCCGCGATAGAACAACCGTTTCCCGTCGCCTGACCACACGGGCTCGGTGCCGCCGCCGGCCGACACCTGCACGCGCCCGCCCGGCCCCGGGAACGGTTGCACGACGACCTCTTCACGCCCTGATTCGTCCGTCGAGAACGCGACCCATCGGCCGTCGGGAGAGAGACGCGGCATCACCTCGAGTGCCTTGGTGTTGGACACGACGTGCGGCGTCGTATCGCCCGCGAGGGCGCGGTAGTAGATGTCCGCGCCGCTCGTGTCGAGCTGATAGACGACGTTCTTCATGTCAGGCGACATCACGCCCTCGAACACGTCGACGGTCGGGCCGCCTATCAGCGCGGTCCCCTCGGCGCTCAGATCGGCGGGACGCCACCAGATCGCCGTGCGGGTACCATGTTCCGACCGATAGATGACGCGCTTGCCGTCCGGACTCCACTCGGGGCGGTCGTTCGACGTGCCATCGCTCGTCAACCGCGTCATCGTCTGCGAGCTCAGATCGAAGAGCCAGACGTCGCGTCGATCGGAGGATCCCACGGCGATCGCCAATCGACGTCCGTCGGGTGAGAGACGCGGAAACGAATACTCACGCGGCTCGGCAAGCACGACGCGCGCAACGCCGTCCGCACCGACCGTCATTACCTCCGACAACTGCGTCCCGCTCTGATAGAACAGCGTTCCGTTTGCGGCGAGCGACGCCCGCGCGAGCCCGGAAGTGTTGTTGATCGCGACATCGCTCACGAGCTGCACTGGCACTCCCGTGAGCTTCTTCTTCCGCGCGTCGAAGGGCACGCCCATGATCACGCCCGCCGACGTCACGTATGTGAGTACGCCATCCGCCATCCCGAGCGGCGCGCCGGTTATGTCGAGCCCGACATGCTCGCCTGTCTTCAGCGACGCCATTGCGATTTTCGAACCGGTGATGGAGCTGCTGGGCGAGCTCGCGTAGAGCACCACTCCTTGGTCGGCTACCACTCGTGGCGTGATGAGGTAGAGCTCTCCGTCCTTCCGGTTCGGTTTGAGGAACTCGTGAGGCTCCCCGCCCGACTCCGGGATGGTGTAGAGCGCGAGGTTGCCGGATACGACGATCACACCCGTCGGTGACCAGCTCATTCCTCCGAAGATTCCCGGCGCGGTCGCGAGCAACTGTGGCCGGGTGCCGTCGATTCCCACCTTGAAGATCTGATTGCTCCGGACGAACGCGACCCATTTTCCATCCGGCGAAAAGATCGGATTGGTCGCATCGGCCGTCTCGGGGAGCGGCCGGGCCGTGATATCATCTAGCGTGCGAACCATCAACTGCTGCCGCTTGTCGTCGCCCAAGCCGACGTACACGAGCGCGCGGCCGTCCGGCGAAATCGCGAGTGTAGCATAGCCGAGTGAATTAGCTCGTTCACTCGGCAGCGCCGGAATCGTGAATCGGACGACGTCCGCGGTGTCGGTCGGCGCGCCGCGGCGCGTCCAGCCGGCGAGCACCAGGCTCGCGACCGCGACGATGGCGAGCGTGAGCACGACGGGATCACGGAGCCGCGCACGCCACGAGGTAGCACGCGCGCCGGGGCGATGCCGCGATGTCGCGGCGCCGCCTTGCGGTGACGTCGCCGATGATCCGCCGTGAAGCGCCGTCGCGAACTCGCGCGCCGATCCCCAACGGTCGGCCGGTAGCTTTTCCAGCCCGCGCATCACGGCGTATTCCACGTGATCCGGGATCGACTTGCGCTGCACGACGATCGGGCGCGGCTCTTCGGTCATGACGCGCGCGAGGATGGACTGCACTGTCGGACCAGTGAACGGCGGCTCGCCGACGAGCATCTCGTACGCCACGGCGGCGAGCGCGTAGATGTCGCTGCGCGCGTCGATCGTGCGCTCGCCCATCGCCTGCTCGGGACTCATGTACTGCGGTGTGCCGAGGCTGAGGCCCGTCTGCGTCATGCGATGACCGCCCGCCTGCTGCACGGCGAGCGCGATCCCGAAGTCGGCGACCGTCGCGTGGCCGCCCTGGAGCAGGATGTTCTCGGGCTTGATGTCGCGGTGAATCACGCCCAGATCGTGCGCGTAGCCGAGCGCGTCGGCGACCTCGCTCGCGATGCGAATCGCGTCGTCCGCCGGCAGTTGCTTCTCGCGCTCGAGCCGCGCGCGCAACGTCTCTCCCGTGACGAGCGGCATCACGTAGTACAGCAGTCCGTCCGTACTGCCCGAGTCGAGCAGCGGAAGGATGTGCGGATGCTGAAGCCGCGCGGTCGTTCTGATCTCGCTCAGAAACCGCTCGCCGCCGAGCGCCGCGCCGAGGTCGGGGTGCAGGACCTTGATGGCGACGTCGCGACCGTGCCGCAGGTCGTTGGCGAGGAAGACGGTCGCCATGCCGCCGGCGCCGAGCTCGCGATCGATGCGATAGCGATCGGCGAGCGAAGAAGTCAATCGCGTGAGAACGTCGTCGTTCGACACGAAGTAGGGGCCGCCGTTGTGAAGGCGGCAAATGTACGGTGCGCGGAGGTGCCTTGAATAGCTTCGGCTGAGCCTGTCTCGGCGGGGCGAACGGCTGTCGCCGCGAACGGACGCTCTTCGCTTTCGGCCGGCGGCGTCCATTCCCTTAAGGCGTTGTGCGGCAACCGATTGCGCTTGGGAACCAGTTTGGTGCCAAAACTGCCTTGGCTCCCGGCATGTTCCCTCCCGCGCGCAATCCGGTCCGCGCGATCGCCGTCGCTTCTCTCCTTCCGCTGTCCGCCTGCGCCCAGGCGAGCCTCGGGATCTCGCCCGAATCCATTCTGGCGACGGTCATCGCGAGCATCCCGTCGTCCATCCCCACCACCGGCGGCGGTTCGTCTCCTCGCGGGCGGCGACGCATCCCGGAGTCCCCGCCCCCATCCGCCGAGGCCGCGCGCGTGCTCCGCACCGCGGATGCTTATGTCGGCACCAAGTACGTCTGGGGTGGAAATACGCCGAACGAAGGGTTCGACTGCTCGGGGTTCACGAAATACGTATTCGCGAAGTACCATGTCGCTCTGCCCCGCACCGCGCGTGAGCAGGCTCACGCCGGGCAAGCCGTCGCCGCCGACTTCGCCGCCTTGCGTCCAGGCGACCTCATGATGTTCGCCGAGCCGGGCCAAGCGATCTCGCACGTCGCGATCTACGCCGGCGACGGCCGGATCATTCACTCCTCGAGCTCGGGCCGGGGCGTCGGATATACCGATCTCAATACGGGCGGCGACTGGTTCGTGTCGTACTTCGTCGCGGCGAGACGAGTGCTCTAGCTACGGCTTGCGGCCGATTCAGCGCCGATCGCCCGGCCCTAACAGCCCGAGCTTGAAGCGCCGATCCGCGACCACGAGCGCCCCCCATGCGATCAGCATGATCGGCACGACGAACAGGAGCGACAACAGCGCCTCGTTCGCGACGTCGCTCAATCGCTCGGTCTGCGCCAATCGCGACCGCACGAGGAACGCCACCGTCCAAGCCACGACTAGGAAGACGACACTGGTCTCGTAGCGATCGATGAGACGCGCGAAGCGAACGCGCATCGAACGAATCCGAGCGGGATCGAGCGAGCGATGGCCGTTCATCGCAGGGGAGAGAGGGGTGAACCGGAGGGAGACGAGGGGTCGGCTCTTGGGGGGGGGACGAAAATCGGCCGACCCTCGTAGCTGTATCATAAGTATCGGCATCAAGAATGTCATCGGTGCAAACCTCTCGATCTATCCCGGGCGGACGGTAGCTTTGGGCATGCGCTCACTCGCCCTCCTCGTCCTCGCCACCGCCGTCTCGGCGCAGACGCCGACCGACTCGGTCAAGCTCTCATCCGTCGTCTCCGGCCTCAAGCTGAGGTCGATCGGCCCCGCCCTGACCAGCGGGCGAATCGCCGACATCGCGGTCCATCCGACCGACAAATCCACCTGGTATGTCGGCACCGCCGCCGGCGGCGTCTGGAAGACCACCAACAACGGCATCTCGTTCAGCCCGATCTTCGACGGTGAGGGGTCGTTCTCGATCGGCGTCGTGACGATCGACCGCCAGAACCCGAATGTCATCTGGGTCGGCACCGGCGAGTACAACGCGCAGCGCGTCGTCGCGTACGGCGACGGCGTCTACAAGTCGATCGACGGCGGCAAGAGTTGGACGAACACGGGGCTCAAGGAATCCGAGCACATAGGCCGAATCGTCATCGATCCGCGCAACTCCGACGTCGTGTACGTCGCCGCGGAGGGTCCGCTCTGGCGCAAGGGCGGCGACCGCGGTGTCTACAAGACGACCGACGGTGGCAAGACGTGGACGAAAGTTCTGAGCGTCGACGAGTGGACCGGCGCGAACGACGTGCTGCTCGATCCCCGCAATCCCGACGTGCTCCTCGCCACGACGTGGCAACGCGAGCGACGAACCTTCGGCTACATCGCCGGCGGCCCAGGGTCCGCGGTCTACCGCTCGACCGACGCCGGAAAGACGTGGACGAAATCGCAGTCGGGATTCCCATCCGACGATCTGGGGCGCATCGGGCTCTCTTGGTCACTCGCCAATCCGAGTGTCGTCTACGCGATGGCCGAGGCGGCGAACGACAAAGGGGGATTCTTCCGTTCGAGGGATGGCGGCGCAAGCTGGGAGAAGATGGGCGGCACGCAGATGGGCGGGAACTACTACAACCGCATCTTCGCCGACCCGAAGAACGTGGATCGCGTCTACGCCGCCGACGTCAACCTCCAGGTCACCGACGACGGGGGCAAGACCTTTCACCGCGTCGGCGAACAATGGAAACACGTCGACAATCACGTGGTCGTGATCGACCCCGACAATACCGACCACTTGATCGTCGGCTGCGACGGCGGCGTCTACGAGACTTTCGATCGCGGCGCGACCTGGCGCTTCACGGCGAATCTCCCCGTCACTCAGTACTATCGCGTCGCTACGGACAACTCGCGCCCCTTCTATAGAGTGTACGGCGGCGCGCAGGACAACTTCTCGGTGGGCGGGCCAAGCCGCACGCGTACCAACAACGGCATCAGCAACGCCGACTGGTTCATCACCTCCGGCGGCGACGGCTTCGGCAGCGTCGTCGATCCCGTCGACCCCAACACGGTCTACGCCGAGTCGCAGTTCGGCGTGTTGAGCCGATTCAACCTCCGCACAGGTGAAGTCACCGGCATCCAACCGTTCGACTCACTCGGCGAAGCGCTCCGCTGGAACTGGGACTCACCGCTGTTCGTGAGCCCGCACAACCACAACCGCATCTACTTCGCCGCGAACCGCCTCTTTCGAAGCGACGACCGCGGCGACAGCTGGCGCGCGGTGAGCCCGGATCTCTCGCGTCAGATCGACCGCAACAAACTCAAGCTGATGGATCGCGTATGGGGGGTCGACGCCGTGGCGAAGAACGTCTCGACCACCTTGTTTGGAACGATCTTCACGATCGCCGAGTCGCCGATCAAGGAAGGCTTGTTGTTCGTCGGCACGGACGACGGGCGAGTGCAGATCAGCGAAGACGGCGGCGCGCATTGGCGGGCGATCGATCACTTTCCCGGCGTCCCCGATACGACGTTCGTGTCGCGCGTCGTGCCGTCGAATCACGACGCAAACACCCTGTACGTGACGCTCAACAACCATTGGTCAGGCGACTTCAAGCCGTACGTCGTGAAGACCACTGACCTGGGCCGCACGTGGACGAACATCTCGAGCGATCTCCCCGCGCGCGGCGACGTGTGGTCATTGGCCGAGGATCACGTCGATCGCAATCTGTTGTTCGTCGGCACGGAGTTCGGCCTTTTCTTCACGAACGACGCCGGGAAGAAGTGGACGCAGCTCAGGGGCGGGTTGCCGACCATCCAGGTGCGCGACATCACGATCCAGCGGCGGGAGAACGACCTCGTGCTGGCGACGTTCGGGCGCGGTTTCTACGTGCTCGACGACTACTCGCCGCTGCGCGTGCTCAACGAGCAGACGATCGTGCAGGCTGGAAGCCCGTCCAGCGGTCGATCGGCGAACGCGTCGTGCAGCGCCGATCCGTGCGGTGGTCCTGAGGTTCTCTTTCCGGTGCGAGCGGCTCCGCTCTACGTCGAATCGAGTCCGCTCGGACTTCCCGGCAAGTCGTTCCAGGGCGCGGGCCACTACACGGCGAGCAACCCGCCGTACGGCGCGATCTTCACGTACTACCTCAAAGACGCGCTCGAGTCACGCAAAGACAAGCGCCAAAAAGCCGAGTCGGCGGCAGCGAAGAAGAACGCGGACGTTTTCTATCCGCCGTGGGATTCGCTCAAAACCGAGGACCGCGCCGAGGATCCCGCGGTGATCGTAACGGTGAGCGACGGGAGTGGGCAGGTCGTGCGTCGCTTCACCGCGCCGGCGAGCGCGGGGATCAATCGAGTCGCGTGGGATCTCCGGCTTCAGCCGACCGATCCCGTGAACGGACCGCCGTACAAGCCGGACCCCGACTTTCCGTTCACGTCGCCGCCGCTCGCGCCCTTCGTGCCTCCTGGCACGTACCAGGTTGCACTCGCGAAGCGCGTCGACGGCGTGTTCTCGGCGCTCGGCACTCCGCAGCGATTTCAAGTGGTCGACGTCGACAGCGTGCCCGGTCGCGTGATGGCGACGATCGCGGAGCAGCGGAAGATCGCGGAGCTCGAGCGGTCGGTGCTCGGGACATCGGCGCTCGTCAACGAGACGCTGCGGCGTGTCAGCTTCCTGAAGCGGGCGATCGACGAGACGCCGTCGGCGGACACTTCGCTCGCGCGCAGAGTGCGAGTGGTCGAGCAGCGGCTCATCGATGCTCGTGAAGCGCTCACGGGAGATCCGACGCTCGCGCGGCGGCAGGAAGCGACGACGCCGTCGCTTGACGGGCGCCTTCAGACGGCAATCGGGAATTCGTGGGTAGGCTCGTTGTCGGCGCTGAATCCGTCGCAGACGGCGCAGATCGAGATCGTGCGCAAGGAGTTTGGCGCTGTGTTGGCGCGGGTGACTCAACTCGTCGACGTCGATCTCAAAGGCGTGGAGGATGCCGCTGAGCGGGCTGGGGTACCGTGGACGAGTGGGCGGATACCAAAGGCGCCATTCTGAGTTTGTCGCGCGGCGAGCTGAACTGAAACCGAAGCAACGACGTGACATGATGTCATCACCCTGACAGCTTCATCCGCCTAGCCTATCCACAGAACCTTTCTTGGAGTGCCCCATGTCCAGCACGCGTGCAACCGCGATCGCGTTCGCTACGCTCATCGCGGCGACTCTTTCGGCCCAGGCGCCGAACTATCACGTCATCAAGCGGCTCGACCTCGGTAACATTCGCGCCGATTACCTCATCGTCGATCCCATCGGCCGACGACTGTACGGACTCGGCGACAAAGTGATCGACGTCGACCGTGATACGGTGATCGGAACGGTCGAAGGTGGCGGCGGCGGGTACGCGATCGCCGCCGACCAGAATCGAGGAATCGTTCGCAACGGAACCGTGTTCGACCTCCACACGCTCGGCGTCACCGGACACGTCGATGCGAAAGGCGACGGGAGCCGCTACGACCCGGTCACGAAGCGGGCGTTCATCTGGGTCGACAAAGACGCGTGGGTCGTCGACATGACGACGGGGCAGCTGATCACCAAGAGCACGATTGGCGACGGCCTCGAGTCCGGCGTTGCTGACGGCAAGGGCAAACTGTTCGCCAACATCGAGGACAAAGGTGCGATCGAACGCGTCGACACCAAGACGCTCAAGATCGAGGCGACGTACACTGTCCCCAAGTGTGGCAGAGCGCAGGGACTTTCGATGGACTTGCCGAGCCGCCGCCTTTTCATGGCGTGCGACACCGAGATGGTCGTCGTCAACGCCGACGACGGCAGCGTCGTCTCCCGCGTTCGGGTGCCGAGCCGAGCCGATCAGAACTGCTACGATCCAGGGACCAAGCTCGCGTTCAATCCCAACCGCGCCGACAGCTCGATGACGGTCGTTCACGAGGATTCACCGAGCTCATTCCCGGTCGTACAGAAGGCTTCGACGGGCGGCGGAGCGCGCACATGTGCCGTGGACGAGAAGACGCACAAGGTGTATGTGTTCTACTCAGGAGGCGGGAAGCTGACGTTGGCGGTGCTCGCGCCGTAAGCCCGACCATTGGCGCGAACGGCGAGGCCGTGACGACCTAGAGGAGCAACAGCCCTCGACGCACTCCGGTCGCCACGGCCTCGGCACGCGACGACACACCGATCTTCTCGAACAGCAGCTCGAGATGCGTCTTCACCGTGTTGGTCGAAATGCCGAGCCGCGCAGCGATCTGCTTGTTGCCCAGCCCGTCCGCGAGTAGGGCCAAGATCTCACGCTCGCGATTCGTGAGCGACGCTCCGCTCTGCCCCGCCCCGCCGGCGTCGTCGTGTGCGCTCGGCGACGAATCTTCCGCGTCGCGCGCCACGAGCACAACGTCGGCCGACGCCGCGACTTCGCTCGACGCGGCGCCGACCGCGACGACTTCGAACGTCGGATCAGCCGCCAGCGCAGCCGCGAGCCGCGTGCGCAACTCCTCCGAAGCGGCAACGATCGCGATGCGCGTCACGCCGGCACGTGGCTACGCCGCGCGTTTTGCCAGCACGCGATCGACGAATTGTCGCGCCAACTCAGCCGGCACCGCGACGCCGAGTCCGTTGACCACCATGCTGTTGATGCCAACGAGCCGCCCGTCGGCGTCGACGAGCGGCCCGCCCGAATTTCCCGGCGCGAGTCGGATGTCGGCCACGATCCACCGCGGCGCTCCCGTTCGACGATCGCGCGCGACGTCGTGCAGCACGCCCATAGCCAACGAGTCGCGCACGCCGAGCGGGTGTCCGAGCGCGAACAGCAGTTCGCCGGCGCGTAACGACTCCGCGTCGCGAATACCGGTCCATCCGTCCATCCGTCCACCGGTCCACCTTGTCTCGAGCAGCGCGAGGTCATGCGGCGGATGGTATCCGACTACCCTCGCGTCGCGCCAGCGACCCACGTTGCCCACCTCGACGGCGGCTCCGCGCGGAACGCAGTGAGCGTTGGTGACGACGAGCCCCGATCCGCCCCAGATCAGTCCGGCGCCCCCGCTCCCGGTGTGTTGATTTCGGACTTGGACCACCGCGCTCGTGAGTGAATCGGCGAGCGACGTCGTAGCCGATCGAAAGAGAGATGCCGCGCTTGGGATTGTCGGTGTGGCAGTCATCGATCGCCCTCGTCGCTCGCCGCGCGCGCGCCACGATCGATAGGCGTCACCTTTGACTTTGTGATTGCGCTGCCACGAAGGTGCTCGAGCTCCAGCGACGCACCGTCGGCGACCGTCGAGAGCGCATCGAGCAAATCAGTCGGACGACGCACAGGCTGTCCGCCGGCCGAGAGCAAGACGTCGCCGATCAGAATCCCCGCCGACTCGGCCGGCGAGCCATCGGCGATTGAGACGACGACGAGCGCTCCGTCGTGCGAGAGCTTGTGTCGCGCGACGGTAGCCGCGTTGAGCGACACCTGCTGCACGGCAACGCCGATGAACGGCCGGCGAATGTGTCCGCGCTCGAGCAGCTCGTCGACGACACGATCGACCGTCGACGCCGGCAGCGCGGTCGGTGTTCCGCGCGCGAGCCCCGAATTGTCGATGCCGATCACCGCTCCGTTGGAATCGACGAGCGCCCCGCCGGAGAAACCGTCGTAGATCGACAGGTCGAGTCGCAGGACGCGATCGATGCGTCCGCCCGCCGCGCCCCGCCAGTCGTCGGCGATCGCGCTGACGATGCCGAAGCTCGCCGTGACCTTACGTCCTGGCCGACCAACGGCGAGCACGAGCGACCCGATCCGGCCGGCGTCGGTGTCGGCGCGCTGGGCGACCGACGCACTCGCGCCGTCGAGTCGCAGCACGACGAGATCGGTCGCCGCGTCGCGGCCAACGACGTTCGCCCGCGCCGAATCGCCGTTTGGCAATGAGACGGCGACGTCTCCGTCGGTTCTGACTGTGTGACTCGCGCTGACGATGATCCCGTCGCGCCACACGACGCCGCTCGACGGAATGCGTCGCCGAGCGTGGATGGCGACGATTGATTTGCCGGCCGTCTCGACGGCATCGGCGAGGCTCGCCGAGAGCTCGGCGATTGGGTTCTTCTGTTTGGTTGGCGACATGCGATTCCTGAAGGTGAATGCGACGATCGCATGTTACGGGCGGTGGAGTGCGTCGAACCATCGGATAAATGGGTGAGGTAGGCCCGGGCGTCGTGCTGCGGCGATCCCGTTCGCCTTAGGTTTCCGGCCATGAAGTCGTGTGAGCCGGGTCTCTTTCCCGAGAGGTGAAGCCGGTGAGACTGCATAAACTCGCGTTCACAGTCTTGGCGGTCTCCGCGTCGGCTGTCGCCGCGCAGGCCCCGCAGCCGGACGGCGCGGGACTCGAGCGCGGCACTCTGCCGGAAAGTTGGGCCGAGTCCCCGGACGCGTGCGCGGCCAGACAATCGGACTTCCGGCTTCACGAATACAACCCCGACTTCTATATCCTGCGGCAGTCGGGCTGTACTAACTACGAGAAGCCGTTTCTCTATCTGATCTTCGGCGACGGCCAGGCGCTTCTCGTCGACACCGGAGCGCGCGGTGCCCGCGTGGCCGACGCGGTCGCCGCGGCGCTCAAGCGCTGGGCCGACGCGCACGGCAAACCGATCCCGCGACTCGTCGCGGCCCACTCGCACGCTCATGGCGACCACATCGCGGGCGACTCGGCGCTCGGTACGATGCCGGGGGTTACGGTCGTCGGCACGAGCCCCGAAGCCGTCCAGAAGTTCTTTGGACTGAAGGCGTGGCCCGATTCGGTAGGGACCTTCGACCTCGGCGGACGCCAACTCGACGTCGTTCCGATTCCCGGGCACGAGCGCGCGTCGATCGCCATCTATGACCGTCGCACCGGGATCCTATTGACCGGCGACACGATGTACCCCGGCCGCCTCTACGTCGCCGACGCGACGGCGTTCGCGAAGAGTGCGCGGCGGCTCGTCGATTTCACGCGAGACCTTCGAGTGGCTCACGTCCTCGGCGCGCACATCGAGGAAGCGCGTACGCCGTTCCTCGACTATCCGATCGGGACCAAGTTCCAGCCCGACGAGCACAAGCTCGAGCTCACGCGCGGGCATTTGCTCGAGTTGAACGCTGCGCTCGAGCAGATGGGCGGGACGATCGTGAGGCGCGCAATGGCCGATTTCACGATCTGGCCGAAATGAGCTGGGTGTAGATCGTCTCTCGTTTTCGATGACCACCTCACGCAATCGCTTCGACGTCATCGTCGTCGGGCTCGGCGCGATGGGATGCGCGACCGCCTACCACCTCGCGCTTCGCGGCCGCCGAGTGCTCGGCTTGGACCGTTGGTCGCCGGGGCACACGTTCGGCTCGTCGCACGGCGACAGCAGGATCATTCGCGAAGCGTACTTCGAGCACCCGATGTACGTCCCGATCCTGCGCCGCGCGTACGATCTCTGGCGCGAGCTCGAAGGTCGGTCGGGTGAGGCGTTGCTGCACGAGATCGGCGGTCTGATGATCGGTCCGCGCGACGGAGAGCTCGTGACCGGCACGTTCCGCAGCGCCGCGGAATTCGGGATCGGGCATGACGTTCTCTCACCCGACCAGGTTCGCGCGCGGTATCCGGCGTTTCATCTCCGGCCCGGTGAAGTCGCGGTTCTCGACCGACGCGCGGGCTATCTCGATCCCGACCGATGCAACGCGGCGCACCTGCGCGTCGCAGCCGCGGCCGGCGCCACGCTGCGCTTCGACGAGCCGGTCCAGTCGTGGAGCGCGAGCGCCGACGACGTTCGCGTGGAGACTACTGGTGGATCGTACGCCGCCGATCATCTCGTGCTCTGTGCCGGCGCGCGAATGCCGCAGCTGGCCGCGGACGCGCGATTGCCGCTCGTCGTCGAGCGACAACTGCTTTTCTGGCTCGAGCCGGATGCCGCGGACACGCGGTTCGACCGCGCGGCGTTCCCGATCTACCTCTACCAATACGAGGCGGAGTCCGGCTTCTCGTGGTGCTACGGTTTTCCTCGTCTGCCGCGCGGAATCAAGGCGGCCGTGATGCATCAGGGTGAGGTTGTCGGCGATCCCGACACAGTTCGGCGGACCGTCGACGGCGCGGAGGTCGCGCCGCTCCGCCACGCGCTCTCGACGCTCCTGCCCGATCTGGCACGCGCTCCCGTGCGCGAGAGCGCGGTCTGTCTTTTCACGAACACGCCCGATCTACACTTCGTGGTCGACGTTCACCCGGCGCACCCGCGTGTGATCATCTCGAGCGCGTGTTCCGGCCACGGCTTCAAGTTCGCCAGCGCCATCGGTGAGATTCAGGCCGACCTCGTCACGGCCGGACGCTCACGCTTCGATCTCGGGGCGTTCAGCGCGACGCGCTTTGCGTGATCACTGGTACTGGATGTACAGCGGCCGCGGTCTGAGCCCCAGCACTTCCATCGGTGTGAGCAACGGATCGTGATGCTTGGCGTCGTTGTGGAAGAAGATCTTGAATCCCGTGTACTCGACCGGCTCGAGATCGATGTAGTCGCGATACGACTCGAACTTCATCCACGGCGGACCCCAGCCGTCCATGTCCATCACGATCTGCACGCGCGGGTCGACCGAAATCTTGTCGGCGTTCAGGATCATCGGCTTGAGCCAGCGGTGCACGATGAGGATCTTGGGCGGCAGCTCCTTCTCCTTCACGAGCTGGGCAAGCTGCTCCGAGACCCAGTTGATGTCGGCAGCGTCGAATACGCCCACCTTTTTTCCGGGCGCCATCCCCTCCTTGCTGTGGTGCATCGAGAATTCCGCGTCCATCGCGAGATGCACGTCGGGACGTGAGAGAAATGGCATGAGCCGAGGAAGCTCGCGCTGCATGGTGCTCTTGGCGACCTGAATGTCGAGGAAGAGCAGCGCGTTCCTCTGTTTCGCCCAGCCGTACACCTTCTCGATGAGCGCCGAGTCCATGCGGAGGCGATACATGCCGTCCCTGCCGGGAGAACCTTGGGCGACGACGGCGATCAGTTGCAGCGCCGGCTTGACCGGTGTCCCCGGATCGGCGCGCTGCCACTCGCGCACCGCGTCGTCGAGCTTCGTGAGCATCTGCTCAGTTGGATATTCGCCCAAAACGCCCATGCGCTTCGAGAGCGGATTGCCGTAGAACGCCACGATGCGATTGTCGGGGAAAATCGATCCCGGCAACGGCGCCGGCGGCGTCGGCCAGGTTTGCATCTGATGGCGACCAAAGGCGACGGTCGAGGCGAAAGAGACCGAGTCGTGCTTCTTGCGTCCGGCAATGAGGCGTGAACGCGTTGTGTCGACCTCGCGGGCGGTCGTCGCGGCCTGGGCAGGCGTCTGCGGCGACGCGGACGCCGGAGCCAGGACGGCGGCGACGATGGTCAAACCGCGTGAGGATTGTACGAAGCATCATGAGATTTGAAAAACGACGCAGACACGAAATACGCAACCGCCCCCCTCTGCAAACAGTTTAGGCGTTCTTTCGGAGGAGTCCGCATCAGATGCGCCCTCCTGTCGCTGACGCTGGCGCCTGCCGACTAGAGTCCCCGGACACTAATCGATCCCCCTTAAGCCACTGCCCGCTTGTACCCCCCTAGAGCGGCCGAGTTGGAACCCCCCGTCGCCGGGGCCGTAGGGTGGAGGGCCGGTCTCACACCCCGACTACCCATGCACCGCCAGGCCCAGGCACCAGCCGCCCCCACGCCGCCCCCCGCTCCCGTCCTGGCTCAGGACGGCAGCCTCGGCTCGTTGCAGACGCAGCTGGGCGATCTTCGAGTCGAGCACGCCGGGCTCAAGGCGCAGTGGGACGGGCTCAAGAGCCAGCTCGACGACATGTTGCGCAACAATCCGGCGCGGCCCAGAGTGCAGCAACAGTGGGCGGACGTCGGCGTTCAGCTCGCGAAGGTGGACGGACAAATCGCCACGCTCGAGGCTCGCATCACACTCAAACAGGGGCGAACGCTCGGCGCGCCGGTCGCGAACCCGGTGATCCCATTCATTCCGCGTTTCGTCGTGCCGAATCTGGTCGTGCCGATGGCGATGTTCATGACGTTGGCCCTCGCACTCCCGATTTCGATCGCGGCGGCGAGGAGGATCCTGCGCCGCACGCCGCGAACGACCCCCGTGCCGAGTGACGTGACGATGCGGTTGGAGCGGATCGAGCAAGCGGTCGACACGATCGCCATCGAAGTCGAACGGATCTCCGAAGGGCAGAGGTTCGTCACTCGGCTGATGGCAGAGAGGCCATCAGCCTCCGCTTCGAGTCAAGCGGCGTCGGCGGATAGTGCGGGGGTACAGCAGCCGCTCATGCTGGGGGCGGGCGCGATGGAGCCGATCGTTGTCGCCGAGCGAGAGCGCGTACGACAGAGGGCGATAACGCCGCACTGAGCTCGAGGAGTCGTCGGTCCGGCATCCCGGTTCGGCCCATTCGGTCAAGCGAACGGGATCGCTCCTGCGCGCGTCTCACTGGACGGTTCGTTTTTCGACCGACGTACTGACTGCGCACCGACGCGTTCTTTCGCGGGAGAACCGATGACTAGCGATCGACGGGATTTCTTGAGACAGCTGACCCTGGCCAGCGCGGCCGTCGGCGGCGGCGCGATCGTGTCCCCGCTCAGCGCGGAGGAATTGAGCCGCGCCGCCGATCGTTTCGGCGCACCGAGCGCCGCCTGGGACATGTCGTGGGTCGACCAGGTTCAGCGCGCGCAGTACAGGGCCGTCTTCGACTCACCCACATTGTCCGACGGCGCCGCGCTCGACCTCGCCGCGGGGATTCAGGACAACTTCAAGGAAGTCTACGGCTCGGACGACGGGGTTCGCATGGTCATCGTCATGCGCCAACTCGGCCAGGTGATGGCGTTCAACGACGACCTCTGGAACCGCTACGGTATCGGCGAGGATCGCAAGGTGAACGATCCGCTCACCAAACAGCCTGCGCGCCGCAACCCGTACTTGAAAGCGATGCCGGGCGAACCCGATTGGGCCGTCGGGTCGAAGCTCGAGACGCTTCACGCACGCGGGGCGATCTTCCTCGTATGCAACCGCGCGTCGATGAACTTTGCGGCCGGCGCCGCCGAGCGGACGAAGAAGGACGTCGAGCAGGTTCGCAACGACGTCCGGAACGGGCTCGTGCCGGGTGCGACCCTCATGCCGACCGGAGTGTTCGCGCTCGTGCGCGCGCAGAACGCCGGTTGCGCGTACATGAAGGGGTCCTGAGCGGGGAAACTTGCCTCATCAACAATTGCGGCCGGGCCGTTTTGCTGGATATTCCGTCCTTCCCCCCCGAGTGAGCCCCGCCGGTGCCGTCGCCTGGTCCAAGCAAGATCGGTAAATACGACGTGGAGGAGCGCGTCGGCGAGGGCGCGATGGGGGTCGTCTATCGCGCCGTCGATCCCGTGCTCAAACGGCGCGTCGCGATCAAGGTGATGAGCGACGCGTTCGCGCAGAACGACGATCTGCGCGAGCGCTTTCTCCGCGAGGCCCAGGCTGCCGGTTCGCTGCAGCATCCCAACGTCATCACGATCTACGACTTCGGCGACGTCGACGGGCATCCGTACATCGCCATGGAGTTCGTCGAGGGGCAGGACCTCGCCGAGCTGATCGCGCACCAGGTTCCGCTGTCGGTCGTCGACAAGCTGGACCTCGCGATCGGCGTGCTGCAGGGGCTCGCCTACGCGCACAAACGGGGCATCGTTCACCGCGACATCAAGCCCGCCAACATTCGCGTCGACGACGAGGGCAAGGCTCGCATCATGGATTTCGGCGTCGCGCACCTCGCGTCGTCGAACATGACGAAGAGCGGCGTGATGCTCGGCACGCCGAGCTACATGGCCCCGGAGCAAATCGTCGGCGGAAAGGTGGGGCCACAGACCGACGTCTTTTCGGTCGGCGCTGTGCTCTATGAGCTGCTCACCGGGGCGCGTCCATTCGAAGGCGGCACACTGCAGGCCGTCATGTACCGCGTTCTGAGCGAAAACCCCGCGCCGCTGACGACAGCGGTCCCCGGGCTGCCCGCGAGATTGAACGACGTCGTCATGCGCGCGCTCGCCAAGGACGCGGAGAACCGGTACTCGTCCGCGCTCGAGATGGCCAACGATCTCATCGCGGTTCGCTCGGCGATCGACGCGAGCGCGGTTTCGCCGGGAACGTTGTCGCTGCGGGCGACGATCGAGTCGGCGATCGAAGTCCGCAAGTCGCGCGAGATACAACGAAGCCGGAATCGGCGAGTCGTCGTATCGAGCGGAGGCGTTGCGCTCGCGGCGGTGCTGGTGCTGGC
Organism: uncultured Gemmatimonadaceae bacterium; assembly: GCA_963757185.1. Lineage (GTDB taxonomy): Bacteria > Gemmatimonadota > Gemmatimonadetes > Gemmatimonadales > Gemmatimonadaceae > JAQBQB01. Next base: position 1,263,282 of record CAVWQI010000002.1, on the reverse strand, counting down.
GGGGTGGGCGCTTGCGCGGCGAGGAGCCGGACCTGGGGTCGCGTCGGTGCCGCAGAACAACGCGCCTCCCTCTTCCGCGCCGGCGGGCGGAAGCCCGCCGGCGTCTGTGACGAGCGCACCGACGTCGCCCGCGCCGAAGACAACGACCGAGCAGCCGCCCCCGACTCGTTCAGCGTCGTCGTCGAGCTCGGCCGCGGGAAATCGGAACCCTCAGACTCCATCCGATCGCGCGCGGACTGCTCCGAAAAACACGCCGAAACCAGAATCGAACGCCGCTATCGTGCAGTCGGCGGCCCGGCCGCAGGAGCGAGTCGCCCCCACGCCGATGCCGGCGGCGAACGCCGGACCGCCTGTCGCCGCGCCGCCGATTCAGCCGACACAGCCAGCGGCAACGACGACAGCAGGTTCGTCGCAGCCTGTCGTGATCCCTCCACCAGCCCCCGCCCCCACACCCGCCCCTGTTACGAACGAAGCCCGTCCGGGCGGTGCGGCGGCGCCATCGGTCACGAGCCAGAGCGCGAGCACGAATGCGACCGCGGAGATCAACGCCGTGATCGACGCCTACGCCCGCGCGATCGAATCTCGGAGCATCGATCAGCTGCGTCACGCGTACGCGGCGATCACCTCCGACCAGGCGCGCGCGTTTTCGGATTTCTTCGCGTCGACGCGGACGCTGCGCGCGACACTCGCCGTGAAGGCCTTGCACGTCGACGGCGCCAGTGCGACGGCGTCGGTCGCCGGCATCTACGAATACACCACGACCAATGGTCGCAGCCAGCAGCAGTCCGTGAGTTTTCAGACCGAGTTGCGACGCGAAGCGTCCGCCTGGAAGCTCACCGCGGTGCGGTGAACGCGCGCCCAGGCGCGCCGCGTCAGAAGTTGAACTCGAGCGCCGTGCTGTACATGATGTCCGGCCGCATGCCGCCGCGGTTGAGCGGAACGAGCGCGTTCGTCACGACAGTGAACCCGTCCGGAACCTGGAACTTGAATCCGAATGAGCCGTTCACGAGGTCATCGCGCATCGTGGGGATCGTGGTCGGCTGAATTACGCGGTGAAATGGAGCGTCGTACGTCACCGGCCCCGGAAGCGTGAGATTCGAGCGTCCGACCTGAAGCTCGCTCACGAGATCGACCGCCAGCGAGATCCGCGGCGCGAGGAGCTGATCGAAACCGGCCGTCGCGAGCACCGCGTCGTTTACTTTCGGCGCGCCTCCGGCGCCGGCGTGGTGCGCATAGCCGACGTTGCCGTGCGCCGAGAAGTTCTCGATCGACCCCGAAATGACGGCGAGGCCGCGCGCCGAGAACACGCCCGCGCCGAGCATGTCGTCGGCGTTTCCGGTGGCAAAGCGAGCCTCGCCGATGAGCGCGATGCGGGCGCGGTCGGACTCGTGGACCATGTATTTCGTGCGGATCGCGACGTCGCCAAGCCCGAACGACGAACCGTCCACGTCGCGGCTCGCCGACAGCACGGGGTTCTCGGGCGTGCCGGCGAAGAAGTGCGCCGCCGTGGGGCCGCCGAACGGAATGATCTGCGCATAGCTCGATCCGTGCAGTCTCGCCGACACGAGCGGCATCACGACCCCGACGTCGAGCCTGTCGGTCACGCCGTACGTCGCGTAGATGTTGGTGACCGCGATGTCGAGGTCGAGGTTGAGGCGGAACTGCATGATGTCGTTCTCGAGATTCGGAATTCCCATCTTCGAGCAGGCGCCGCCGTAGATCGAATCGCAGCCGGCGAAGTTCACGTTTTCGTGCGTGAAGATCAGCTCGATGTCGTTGAGCGGAACGCCTCGCAGCGACGTGAAGTGGAACGTGTTGCGGCCGATGCCGACGACGGACCGTCCCTGTCCGAGCGTCTGCGCGCGCTCGGCGAAGATCGGTCCGGCCGAGCTGGAAGTCTTGACCGGGACGCCGCCCTCGAACTTGAAGCTGACGCCTCCCGACGTCGCGCCGATCGGCAGGTTGCCGACGCTCGTCGAGATCGCACCGGTGATGAAGCCGATGAGGCTTCCATTTTCAGAGACGGCCGACGGCACGAAGTGATCGCCATGCGCCTGGATCGACGCCGGGTTGCTCGGATCGGCGGAGCCGGCGAGGAAGAGCGGGTCCTGCCCCGCCCCGAAGATGAAGAGCTGCGAGATCTTGGTGCGCAGCGAGTTGTCGCTCTGCGCGCGCGTTACGTGAGGAACGAGAAGCGTCGCGCCGGTGACGAGCGCGACGCGGAGGGTGCGGAAGGCGGCACTGGGTGGCATGCGGATTCGCCGGGTGGGGGAGTGGCACAAACTACGCGCGGCGGCCTCGACTGAACAGGCAACGCCGCGGTCGATTGGCGCGCCGCAAGGCGTGAGACCGGCATCGAGCGTCGCGCACGGAGTTCAAGGCGGTTCCCACGCCTCGCATCCTCGACGCTGAATGTTCGATGCTGGTCTGACCCCTCGCGACCGCTCACCGCCCCCCAGAAGGCCGGCCGCAGTTTACTCGGCTCTCAACGCGGTCAATGGATCGACCCTCGTCGCCCTTCGCGCCGGCACGTACGCCGCCGCGCACGAGACGACGAGCATCAAGCCCGCCACCGCCGCGAACGTCCCACCGTCTATCGGTTTCACCCCAAACAGCATCGTCCCCATGAGCCGCGTGATCATCGCAGCTCCGGCGACTCCGATCACGACCCCGGCGACACCCAGCGCAAGCCCTTGGCGCAAGACCATTCCCAGGACGCGTTCCGCACTGGCGCCGAGCGCCATCCGAATTCCGATCTCCCGCACCCGCTCCGTGATCGAGTACGCCACGACTCCGTACGTACCGACCGCCGAGAGAACGAGCGCGACGAGCGCGAACACGGCGAGCAGTTGCGCGATGAAGTGCGGCTGCGAAACCGAGTCGCCGAACACCTCGTCCATGCTCCGCAGTTGCACGATCGGCAGCGACGCATCCAGCCCGCTCACGACTTTGCGAATGCTCGGTGCGAGCGCGGCCTTGTCGAGGTCGGCCCGCACCACGACGTACATCGCCGCCGGCGCGTAGCCGTAGTCGCGAGGCAACTGTTGGTAGTCGAGGTACAGCTCCGTCCCCGTCTGCGAGTTCACGCCGGCCTGCTTCACGTCCTTGGCGACGCCGATGACCGTGAACCACACCGAGTCGCCGCCGGGCTTGATGCGTCTCCCGACAGGGGAGACGCTCCCATAGTATCGCTTGGCCAAGGCCTCGTTGATCAGCGCCACAGGCGGCGAGAGCGGACCGTCCTGCGGACCGAACCCGCGCCCGGCGACAATCGGAATGCGCATCGTCGTGAAGTAGTTCGGCGTCGCGTACTGGTAATAGTCGATGTTGGGCTGCTTCCGATCGCCCGGCCCGGGCACGTAGCCGTCGATGTCCGTGTCATTGGCGTTGATGGAGCGCTGCGGAGGAAGCCCGGACATCGCCGCGGTCGAACGTACGCCGGGCACCGCGGCGAGCTGACGCAGGACGTTGTCATAGAAGGCGACGCGACGCACCGAGTCGCGATAGACGCGCGGCGGGAGCGAGAGACTGAAGGTCGTGAGATGCGAGCGGTCGAAGCCGGCGTCGACGGACATCAGATTCGAGAAGCTTCTGATCAGCAACCCGGCGCCGATCACGAGCGTTACCGCAAGCGCCATCTCGCCGATCACGAGCGCGCTCCGCATGCGACTGCGCGCGCCGACCGCGGTCGTTCGACTCCCCGCCTCGCGCAGCGTCAGGCCAAGGTTGCCGAGACTCATATGAAGCGCCGGCGCCAAGCCGAACAGGACACCCGTGCCGATGGCGACGATCAGCGTGAACGCCAGCACTCTCCCGTCGATCCCGACCGCCGCGGCGCGCGGAATGCTCGATGATCCCGCCGCGATGAAGACCTTGAGCCCGACCCTCGCCAACGCGATACCCGCGATCGCGCCGACGATCGACAACACGAGACTCTCGGCGATGAACTGCCGAATCAGCCGGCCGCGTCCGGCGCCGAGCGCGGCGCGCAACGCAAGCTCCTTGTGCCGGCCTTCGGCGCGGATCAGCAGCAGGTTGGCGAGATTCGCGCAGGCGATGAGCAGCACGAATCCCACCGCCGCCTGAAGCAGCCAGAGCGTGCGGCCGATTCCGCCGACGATGTCACCCTGCAGGTTGTCGTAGCGAAGGCGATGCTCCACCGGATGCGGCGTGTGGACGTCGCCGGGACTGCAGCACTCCGAGGGTGGCTTGCCGCTGCCACCGTCGAGGACGTTCCACTGCGCGAGCATCGTTTCCAGATCGCTGCGCGCGCGCTCGGGCGAGATGCCGTCCTTGAGACGGCCGACGAGCGTGAGGTAGTGGCCGCCTCGAAACTGATTGCGATTCGCCGGATCGAGGATGAGCGGAGTCCACAGCTGCACGCCTTCGTCGTGCACGTCGAACCCGCCCGGCATTATTCCAATTACAGTTCGTGAAATACCGTCGACTTGGATCTGTTGGCCGACGATCGAGCGTCCGCCGAACGCGGTCTGCCAAAGATCGCGCGAGATGACGGCGACCGTCGGCCCGTTCGGGAGCGTCTCGTCTTCGCGAAATGTGCGCCCGGCGAGCGGCGGGACGGCCATGGCAGTGAAGAGGCTCGCCGAGGCGATGGCGGCTGTGATGCGGCGCGGGCTTTCGTCGGCACCGACGTTCACCGCGCCCACGGCGTACGCGCCCACTTCCTTGAAGGAATGATTGCGCTCCCGCAGCTCGATGAACTCGGCGCCGTCGAGCGGGAAGTGGTCGAGGTTCATCTTCGAAAACTGGCTCGTGATGTACACGAGCTGGTCCGGGTTGGCGAACGGCAGCGGCCGGAGCACGACGCCGTTGATGACGCTGAAGATCGCCGTGTTCGCGCCAATGCCGAGTGCGAGCGTGAGCACGGCGGCGAGCGAGAAGACGGGGACGCGAGCGAGGCTCCGCGCCGCCTGCTTGAACTCCTGCGCGACCTGGTGCGGCCAATCACCGCTCCACATGTCGCTCGTCGACTCGCGAACGGTGGTCTGATCGCCGAACGTGCGCCGCGCGTTGCGCGCCGCATCTTCGGGCGATTCGCCGCGCGCGATACGGTCGCGCGTCGCCATGTCCAGGTGCGTCTGCATCTCGGCGTTCAGGTCGCTCATGCGCGACGCTCGGCTCTTCCAGAACATGGTCAGACCTCCTCGGCGCCAGTCGGCGGCACGAACAGTTCGGCGATCGCGGTCGACATCTGCTCCCATCGCGAGCGCTCGGCTGCGAGACGGGTGCGGCCGGCCGCGGTGAGGCGGTAGACGCGCACGCGTTGCTTGTTTTCGGACACCGACCACTCGGCTTTGATGAGCTTCTGGCGCTCGAGGCGATGGAGCGCCGGATATATCGCGCCGGCGTCGACCTGGAGGACGCCGCGCGTCGTGGCGTCGATCATCTGCACGAGGCCGTAGCCGTGTCGCGGGCCCCAGCGAAGCGTTTGGAGGACGATGAGGTCGAGGGTGCCCTGGAGGAGCTCGATACGGGCGAGGGCGGGTTTCTCGTTGCGCTTGATCATGTCGGCTCCGCGGGCTTTGCTGGGTATAAGCAGCTTATGGGCGGGGGTATAAAGCGTCAATACCCATGGGACGGGACGGCGGTGGGTGGGGATCAGCCATGAGACCAGCATCGAGCATTGAGCATCGAGATCACGAGATGCCGGAACTGCTTTGGAGCTGTCTCGTCAAGAATGGCCAATACGGCCCGGCCCAGGCGTCAGAACTCCTCGAGTCGCGAGTTGCGAGAAAAGTGTGGTACCGGAGTGCGAACGGTCCGGGCAGACCAAGGAGTTCGCGCGCTTTCTCGACATGTCGATCAAATCGGACAACGAGCTCGAATACCATCTACTCGAGTCTCGCGACTTGGACCTGCTAGCTCTCCCCATCTGGAAGGGCTTCACCGACGAGACCATCGAGATCCGCAAGATGATCTTCGTGTACCGCCGAAAGGTGCTCCAGAGCCCTCGCAACCGAGAATCTGAAGACTGAGCCTCGCGTAGTCCTGACCTCTGGGTCGGGCCGTATTGGCCAGTCAAGGCACGTGGAGCCCAAAGCAGTTCCCACACCTGGCATCCTCGATGCTGAAACCTCGATGCTGGTCTCACGTCTGTCAGTTCCGCCGAAACCGGCAATGGTGACACCCCGCCCTTCCGCCCTTCATGCAACGTTTCTTTGCGATCTTTCTGTGACCCCCCGCATTCAGCCCGCGTAGCATTTCCGACATCGTTCGATCGAGCCCCACGTCAGAGACGCCGCGCCATGAGAGTCTTCGTCCTCGCCATTGCCTGCGCTTTCGTCGCCGCCTGCGACACCTCCCTCACCACGAACGTCGCCGGCCTCGGCCCGGGCCAAGGGTCGGGTTCGGATACCTGCGCCGTTCAGGCGGTGATCGTCACGCCCGACACGGCGACGCTCCGCGTGGGTCAAACGCTCCAGCCGAACGCGAGCGTCCAGTCCTGCGTATCGTCGGCCAACGAGGGCGTGCGGTGGGCGTCGTCGGATTCGACAATCGCCTCGGTCGACCCGAACCTCGGCTTCATCCAGGCGCGGCGCGTCGGCAATGCGAACGTCACCGCGACAGCGGTCGCCAACGCGAGCGTGCGAACGACGATTCGGATTTCGGTGACGCCTTAGCGCCTCGCGGCGACGTTCGAAGCGTCGCGAGCCGCCTCGCGAGACGTGCGAGAGCGTTGTAAGACAATCGTGAACGTCGATCCGCTCCCCGGCTTGCTCTCGACGACGAGATCGCCGTCCATGCCGCGCATGAGATCGCGGCTGATCGAGAGGCCGAGGCCGATCCCCTGAGTTGCCGAGGGGTTGAGGTGGCGGTCCACCTGCACGAATGGCTCGAAGATCGCGTCGAGCTTTTCGCTCGGGATACCGCGCCCGGTGTCCTTGCAGAAGAGCCGCACGTTCTGCGCATCGGCCGCGCTCGTGAGCACTACCGATCCGCCGGGCGGCGTGAACTTCGCCGCGTTGCCGACGACGTTGAGGAGCACCTGACGCAAGCGATCCGGATCCGCCGACACGATCGCGCCGCCGTCGCCGGGCACGTACTCGAATCCGACCCCTTTCGCGTCGAACACCGAGCGAGCGAGCGTGTGGACCTCCGCGAGCGCGTCGCCGGCGATCACCTGCTGCATGTCGTACTCGAGCCGACCCGCCTCGAGCTTCGCGTAGTTCAGAATGTCTTCGATCAGCGTGGCAAGGTGCCGCTCGTTCTGGCCGATCCGGGCGAGATCGGCGTTTTGCTCCGGCGTTATCGGCCCGTGGATGCCGAGCGCCATGAGGTCCACGAACCCGGCGATCGCGTTGAGAGGTGTGCGGAGCTCGTGGCTCATCGCCGCCAGGAAATCGACCTTCGCCGCGTTCGCCACTTGTGCCTCGTGGCGTGCCGCGTCGGCTTCGTGGAAGAGACGCGCGTTGTCGATCGCCAGCGACGCGCGGTGCGCGATGCTGGCGAGCAGGCGAGTCGCCCCCTCGTCGAACGCTTCGCCCGTCGAGTAGAAGGTGGCGGTGCCGAGGGGACGCGCGCGGGCGACGAGTTGAACCGTGACCGCGTGCCTGATCCCGATCGCCGCCAACGCGTCACTCGGCTCGTTGTCCTGGCCGTCGGGAGGAAACTCCTTGAACACTCGCTCCAAGCCCGCCTGTAGATCCGTCTGCGCGCCGATGATCGGCTCCGGACGCGCGCCCGCCCCCCGCGGCTGCACCACGACGCAGGCATCCGCGACACGCGGAACCGAGGCCGCCGCCAACGCACGCGCGGCCTCGATCGGATCGAGTGAATCGGCGAACGCTTCGCTCGCGTCGGCCAGTAGTTGCTCGACGTCCTCGGCCCGGCGCGTCCGCAAGAGCGATCGCACAGTGGCGACGAGGAGCGTCGGGTCGATGGGATGATTCAAGTACGCGTCGCCGTTGCTTTCCAAGTCCGGCACGTGCGCGCCCGGCTCGGTGAGGTTCCTGGAGACGAAGAGAATTGGTGTTGACCGGTGGCCGGGCATGGCCCGCAACCGCCGTGCGAATCCGGAGCCGGTGATGTCTGGAAGCCGGACATCGAGCACGACGAGATCGGGAGCGGGCGGCCGATCGATCGCGGCGAGCGCCTCGCCGCCGGTTCTCGCCTGGCTGACGCGAAACCCCGACTTCGTGAGCACGTTCGCGACGACGGAGCGATTCGCTTCGGTGTCGTCCACGACGAGGATCAGCGGTACCGAGGTGCTACGCATGAAAACCCCCCTTCGCAGCCCGTACGGTCCAGCGATCGGATTCCGGTCCCCAAACCAGTTCCTTGACTGCGTTTGCAACGAATGCTCCAACTGGGAGGATTCCTCGAAGATTCGGCCAATTTTCTCGAGTGCCGATGCCCGATCTTCCTCCGGACGGCGGCGAGCTCGACGCGAGCCTGCCTCAGTTCGGCTTCGTCGCGCGACACAGCAGGCACGCCTCTCGCTGCGAACAGTCGGATGGGTCTGGCCTCGCGCCGAGGCCGCCGCCACGCGCATCCGGGAGAGATTCAGATGAAAGCCGCCGACATCATGACGAAGAATCCCTGTTTTTGCTCGTCGAACGACTCGATCACGAGCGTAGCGAAAACGATGCGCGACAACGACTGCGGCGCGGTGCCGATCGTGGACAACGGTCGCGTCGTCGGTATCGTGACCGACCGCGATCTCGTCGTGCGCGGTCTCGCCACGGGGACGAACGCGGCGGCGATGGTGGGCGAGATCGCGACGCGCAATCTGTGCAGCGTGCGCACCGACTCCGACGTGACGGACATCGAGCGTCTCATGTCGGACAATCAGGTGCGTCGCGTGCTGGTGATGGACGGCGACAAGTGCGTCGGCATCGTATCGCAGGCCGACCTCGCGCGCGCCATCGAGCGCGGCGACGGCATCAGCGATCGCGAGGTGGGAATCGTGGTGGAGCGGATTTCGGAGAAACGCGGGCGAGCGGCGAGCAGGGGAGATACGAGTCCGCAGGCGCGACTCTGATATCGCCCACGCGCGCACCTACTTCATCGGGTTCTGATCCAGGTGCATCGCGCTCATCGGGTTCAGCTTGATGCCGATCGAGTAGCGGAACGCGTTCATCCAGTACGTGGCGCCCGTCGGCAATCCGCCGGTCAAGCGGTACGCCGTCATGCGGCTTCGGACACCTGACAGCTCGGTCGTCAGTTGGAGGGATTGCGTGAGGGGAAACTCCAAACCGGCGCCGACGGCGCCGCCGAAGCCGCGCATGTAGCGGCCGACGTCCGAGTAGTCGCTGCCGCCGAAGCCGCCGATGGTAGGCGCGACGTTCGACTGGTATGAGTCGTACATGTGCATGAAGGCCAGACGGGCATCGAAGAACGGGCGGAGCTCGTGATCGAGCGTCAGCGGCGCGTAGCGCGCTCCAACCTCTCCCGTCTCGGTAATCGCCGGCGAAAAGAGGTACGAAGCGGTCATGTCGACGGTCGCGGACCAGTGGTCGGTGTAGCGATAGTCGGCGCGCAGGCCATTCCCGAAGCTCGTGTACCGCGACAGCTCAGGCCCGGTCGGCACCTGCGCCGTGGTGATCACCGAATACGTCTCGGCCGACCATCGCGCCCGGCGATACTGAAGCTGGCGGGCGACTGCGGCAGGCTGGGGCGAGGGTGATACTGGTCGAACCGGAGGCGGCGCCGGGCGAGGAGGAGCATGGGCAGGAGGCGCCTGCGCGATCAGAGTAGCGGGGACGACGAGCAGGGCGACGAAAGCAACAGCTCGAGTGCGCATGGTGGCCTCCGGGTGCGCTCCGGGTACGCGGTACAGCTTGGGAAGATTCGGGGGAAATGGCAAGGCGGCGAACACTACTCCGCCCGGAGTACCCCAGCCGGATCGACTCTCCCCGCCCTCCTCGCCGGTAGAAATGCCGCCACGGCGCCAACGACCATCAGCAGAACCGGCGCGGCGATGAACGTGATCGGATCCGCAGCTCCGACTCCGTAGAGAAGTGTTCGCAGCACCTGCGCCGCACCGAGACCGAACAACAGTCCCAGAACGGACCCAATCGCCACGAGGATCATCCCTTCGCGCATGAGCAATCGCACGATCGCGTTCGGCTGCGCGCCCACGGCCAGGCGAATGCCGGCTTCTCGCGACCGACGCGCCACGGCGTAGCTCACCACTCCGTACACACCGAGCACGGCGAGCGCGAGCGCGAGTGCCGCGAAGAGCATGAACGCCATGGCGCCGAGTCGCGCCGGGAGGAGCATCGCGGCGAGGTGGCGCGACATCGTGTTCACCTGGATCGCCATGAGGCTCGGATCGAGCTCACGCAGCGTCGCAAGCATCTGCGTCGCCGTACGGTCGGCATCGCCGTTCGTGCGCGCGATCAGCCTCACCGTAGCGGAGAATTCCTGCGCGAACGACGTGAAGAAGAACGGCCGCGGCTCTTCGCCGAGTGTTCGAACCTTCGTCGTATGCATGACTCCGACGATTTGATATGTCACCGAGTCCGTGTTGAACGTCCGGCCGACGGCTTCCTGGCCGGGCCAGAATCGGCTGGCCATCGCTTCGTTGATCACGGCGACTCGCGGAGCACTGGGGACGTCGGCGGCCGTAATGCCGCGCCCCCGAACGAGGGTGAGCCCAATCGCGTCGAACAGCCCGGAGTCCGCGGCCGCGTAGTCGACGTCGAACGCGGTCTGGCCCTTGGGAGGCGTCACGCCAGGGACGTGAATGAGCTTTCCCTGCTGGTTCAGCGCATTCAACATCAGGTTGTCGACCGCGCCGACCGTGACGACGCCGGGAATCCTCGCCATGCGGTGCTCGATGTTGTCGAGCAGCTGTTGGCGCCTGGTGGAGTCGTAGCGGTCCATCGGGATCGCCATCCACACCATCCCGGCGGGCGCGGTGCCGAATCCGGGGTTCACGTTCGCCCGTGCCTGAAGGCTTCGCAAAAAGAGCGCGGCCGTGATGAGCAGCGTGAGCGAGACCGACACCTGACCGATGACGAGCGCGTTGCGCATCGTGAAGCGGCGCTTCGGCCCGCCGTCGGCGTTCTCGTTCTTGATCGTCTCGACGACGCTCGCGCGCGTCGCCTGGAGCGCGGGCACGAGGCCGAACAGCACGCCGGCGACCGCCGACGCCGCGATGGCGAAGGTCAACACGCGCCAATCGAGCGAGATGTCGAGGGTGATTGGGAGAGGCAACGGAAGGTCGGCCCGCATCACGGCGTGGAGCGCGACGCCGGAAACGAGTACGCCCGCCACACCTCCGACCGCCGAGAGCAGCAGCGATTCGATCAGGAACTGCCGCACGAGCACGCTGCGATTGGCGCCGATCGCGAGACGGATCGCGACTTCCTTGCGACGGTCACGGGCCTGCGCGAGGAGGAAGCTCGCGAGATTTGCGCACGCGACGAGCAGCACGAGTCCGACGACGACCATGAGGGCCGCCGCCGCGGGGACGACGACGGAGTCGAGCAGCGGATTGACCGCGACCTTGGTCTCCGGGATGACGGTGAGCGAGGTCCCGGCGGGCCAGTTGCTCGGATACTTGCTCGCCATGTCCGCGGTGAATCGGTCGGCCACAGCCTTGGCCTGCACCATCGACGCCCCGGGGGAGAGGCGCGCCTTGAGAAACGCCGAATGGTTGCCCCGCTGCGTGAGCTCGTCGTGCACGTCCGGCTGCAGCTGGTTGATCATCTGGACCGGAACGAAGACCGCCGGAGCGATGCCGTTCACGATTCCCGTGTACGACGCCGGCGCCACGCCGACGATCGTGTACTCCCGCCCCGACAAGCGCATCGTGCGTCCGACGGCGGATGGATCGCTCGCGAACGCGCGCTGCCAATAATCATGCGAGAGGACGACGACGGGATGCGCGCCAGGCGTCACGTCGTCCTGCGCCCCGAGCAAACGGCCGGCGGCCGGGCGAAGACCGAGCAGCGGGAAATAGTCGCCGTTCACCAGCTCGCCCATGAGTGACTCGACGTGATCGCCGAGGTCGTGCGCGGCGACGGTGAACATCGAGATCGATATCTGCGAGAAAGTCCCCGTGGTCGCGCGCCGGAAATCGACGTAGTCCGGATATGAGAACGGCGCGTACGGGAAGTCGGATTGTTTCTGATAGACCTCGGCGATCTGCTCCACGTGCGGAATCGGCGCCTTCCGGAGGAGAATCGCGTTGACGAGGCTGAATACCGCCGTGTTCGCTCCGATGCCGAGCGTCAACGAGAGCAGCGCGACGATGGTGAAGCCCGGGCGCTTGCGGGCGCGACGAAAGGCGACACGAAGGTCGGTGGCTAGCTGGTGCACGCGCGGGCTCCGGGGAGGGACCTAGTGGAAGCTACGAGCCGGGGTTGATCCTGGTTTCAGGCCTGTCCGTGGTAGCCGATGCTGGTTGGCACAATCACCGAACCAACCGTCCCGCACGATCGACCGCATCCAGGTCCCAGATCCGCTCAATCGCGGCGCGAACCTCGGCTTCTGTCGCCGATCCGCCATACCGCGCGAGCCGTACAGCCTTCTCTGCCAGCTCCGCTCTGGTCAGCGAGTTCTCCGGATCGCCCTTCGGCACGTCCACTCGTCCGTGAAGCGTTCTTCCGTCCGTCGTCTCGACATCCACGCGTCCCAACCAGCGACGCGGATAGGCGGAGTCCACTTCGTCGTCCAGAACCATTCGCACTTTCTCGCGGAACGCCGAGACTCGGGCGTCGTCCAACGCATGTTCGAAGTCGTCGAGACTGGCTCCGCGGCGCACGGCGATGAGTCCGAGGACCGTGCCCATCGAGAACTTTGCCTGGTGGAGGTTCGTCGGCTCTGTCACTTGGCCGAGCACGTCGATCGCGCCCTGATGCACGCGCGCCGTGACGCGGGCGATCCGGTCGTGCGACAGGCCTTCTTGCGCCATCAGCGACAACAGCGCGTCGGCCGCGGGATGGGTGTGACGGCAGGACGCATGCAGCTTATAAGAAGTCTCAATCGTCGCCCATCGGGTGCCGAGCCCGTCGGTGAGCCGCGACGGATCGCTGTCGGTCGACATGCCCGCCGCGAGTCCCTGCGCGCCCTCGAGAATTCGGCGCGCGCCGGTGACGCCCGAGCGGGCGAGATAGGCGGACAGGAGGCCGTCGGCCGCCGCCTTCGCGGTGTGCAGTTGCTTCGAGTCGGCGGCGTCGCGCAGGAATTCCCACAGGCCGGCGGCCTGCGTGCCCGCGGATCCCAACGCGTGCTGTGTGGCGTCAGCGTCGATCCCCAAGAGGCGCGAGACGGCAGCCGCCGAAGCGAGCGTGCCGGCGGTACCCGTCGTATGAAAGATCTTGTAATGCGACCGGCCGAGGAATTCTCCGACGCGGATCCCCACTTCGTAGCCGGCGATCGCGGCGACCAGCAGATCGCGTCCTGACGCGTCCTCGGCCTGCGCCACCGCCAAGACGGCCGGGAAGACGACCGTCGCCGGATGAAAGACCGCGCCGTTATGCACGTCGTCCTGCTCGGCGACGTGCGACGCGGCGCCGTTGATGAGAGCCGCGAACAGAGGACTCGTGCTCCCTCTGGTCGGAATGATCTCCGAACGTCCATCGCTCGGACCCATCGCGGCGGCGAACTGTTCGAGCGCCATGACGGGACGGGCGCCCTTGCCGGCGAGCGCGGATCCCAGCCAGTCGACCATGAGATCCTTCGCGCCTTCGATCACCGCCGAAGGGATGTCCTCGTATCGCAGCTCCGCCGCGAACTCGGCGAGCGCGCGCGTTCCCGTGGCGTTGGTGGTTGCGGTCGTCATATAACTCGCGCCTCGCGCATCCTGTCTATAGTAGGGCGGTCGTAACCGAGCTCCGCCAGTATCGCGTTCGTGTGTTCGCCGACCTCGGGGATCGCCCCCATGACCGGTTCTCCTCCAACAAGCTCCGCCGGCGGAAGCAACGCGTCGATCCGCCCCGCTTCGGTGTCGATCGCGCGCCAGCGATCACGTGCCCTGAGTTGCTCGTGAGCGGCGAACTCGTGCATGTCGTTCAGTCGCCCGTTCGCGATCCGGGCCGAGTCGAGCCGACGCACGACGTCGTCGGCCGTCATCGTCGCGAACGTTCGCTCGATCATGCGCGTCAACTCGGCGCGATTGGCGACGCGTCGCGGGTTGTCGACGAAGCGCTCGTCGCGCGCCAGTTCCGGCGCGCCAAGCACGTCGGCGCAAAAACGCATCCACTCGCGATCGTTCTGGATTCCGAGTAGCACCTCGTGGCCGTCGCCGACGCGGTGCGGCCCGTACGGCGCGATCGTCGGATGCGACGCGCCGGTGCGCGGCGGCGGCGCGCCGGAATACTTCGCGAAATACATCGGTTGGCTCATCCACTCGCCGATCGCGTCGAGCATCGACACGCCGACGCGCGTGCCGCGCCCGGTCTTCGCGCGCTCGAGGAGCGCCATGAGGGTTCCTGAGTACGCATACATTCCCGCCGCGATGTCGGCGATCGACACGCCGGCGCGTGCCTGCGTATCGGCGGAGCCCGTCACGGACAACAGCCCGCTCTCGGCCTGGACGAGCAAGTCGTACGCTTTGCGATCGGACATCGGGCCGCCGGCGCCGTAGCCCGAGATGTCGACGACGATGAGGCGTGGGAGCCGCTCCGACAAGGTCGGCCAGTCCAGCCCGAGGCGTGCCGTAGCGCCGGGGCCGAGGTTCTGAACGAAGACGTCGGCCCGTGCGAGCAGACGGTCGATCACTGCGCGCCCTGTCGTCTGCGCGACGTCGAGCGTCACGCTCTCCTTCGATCGATTCAGCCACACGAAGTACGACGACAGGCCGTTCACGGCCCCGTCGTATCTGCGCGCGAAATCTCCCTCGCCCGGACGCTCGATCTTGATGACACGGGCGCCGTAGTCGGCGAGCTGGCGCGTGCAGAACGGCGCGGAGACCGCCTGCTCGAGCGAGACGACCGTGATCCCGTCGAGTGGCAGCATCTCAGAACGAGCGCGGAAGTCCGAGCACGTGCTCGGCCACGTACGACAGAATGAGGTTCGTGGAGATCGGCGCGACTTGGTAGAGGCGCGTCTCGCGGAACTTTCGCTCGACGTCGTACTCGGCCGCGAAGCCGAAGCCGCCGTGCGTCTGAAGACACACGTTCGCCGCTTCCCACGACGCCTTCGCCGCGAGGTATTTCGCCATGTTCGCCTCGGCGCCGCACGGTTCGTGGTTGTCGAACAGCGCGCACGCCTTCCATCGCATCAAGTCGGCGGCTTCGGTCTCGATGTGGCACTCGGCGATCGGAAACTGGACGCCCTGGTTCCGGCCGATCGGGCGGTCGAAGACGACGCGCTCATTGGCGTAGGCGGTCGCCTTTTCGACGAACCAGCGGGCGTCGCCGATGCACTCGGCCGCGATGAGCGTCCGCTCGGCGTTGAGCCCGTCGAGGATGTAGCGAAAGCCCTTCCCCTCCTCGCCGATGAGGTTCGCCGCCGGAATTTCGAGATCCGTGAAGAACGCCTCGCTCGTCTCGTGGTTCACCATGTTGCGGATCGGGCGAAGCGTCAGGCCGTTCTCCAGCGCAGCCTTGATGTCGACGAGGAAAAGCGACATGCCGGCCGTGCGCGCGGAGGCCGCGTACGGAGACGTGCGCGCGAGGAGGACGAGGAGATCCGAGTGTTGCGCGCGCGAGAGCCAGACCTTCTGGCCGTTCACGACGTAGCGATCGCCGTGCTTGACGGCGAAGGTCGCCGTCTTGGTGGTGTCCGTGCCGGTCGTCGGCTCGGTGACGGCCATCGATTGAAGACGCAGCTCGCCGCGCGCGATGCGAGGCAGGTAGGCGCGCTTCTGCTCCTCCGATCCGTGCCGGAGCAACGTGCCCATGTTGTAGAGCTGTCCGTGACACGCGCCGGAGTTGCCGCCGTTGCGGTTGATCTCCTCGAGAATGACCGACGCTTCGGCCAGTCCGAGGCCGGCGCCCTCGTATTCCTGCGGAATGAGAGCGGCCATCCAGCCGGCGGAGGTGAGCGCCGAGACGAACTCGTCGGGGTAGCGCTGCTCGGCATCGAGCTTCTGCCAGTACGCGCCGGGAAAGTTCTGGCAGAGGGCTCTGATGGCTTCTCGAATTTCTTCGTAGGACTCGTGCGCCAAGGGAGATCCGTGTGGGTGGCCCGGCCATTGCGAGTAGGCCGAAATTGTCGTCCGGACTCGTCGAATATGGCACGGCGCGACGGAGCCCGGGATGCAGGGTGGTCTTGCTGGTGGGGAGTTACGGGACGAGAATCCCGATGTGGCTGCGAGGAGCGATGGTGGGAGTCGAATTCGTGCAGGTTGACCACGACTGGAAATCCTGGATCGGGCGGACGCAGACGTCGGCGGATTGGATCACGCCGAGCCGCGTCGCGGCTTGGCACGCGACGCTGGATCATTCCGCCGAGGCGCCCAAGGAGGGCGACGCGGCACCGCTGGGCTTTCATTGGACGCTGGCGCCGGCAGTGGCGCGCGAGTCGCAGCTGGGACCGGACGGCCACGCGCGACGCGGAGAGTTCCTGCCGCCGGTGACGTTGCCGCGCCGGTTGTGGGCCGGGAGCCGCGTCGCGTTTCACCATCCGCTGCGAGTCGGCGAGCGCGTCGAACGCGCCTCGGTGATCCAGTCGGTCGAGGAGAAGAAGGGGCGGGAATCGGCGCTCGTGTTCGTGACTGTGCGTCACCGATTCAGCACGGATGCTGGAGTCGCCATCGAGGAGGAGCAGGATCTCGTGTATCGTGATCCGCCGCCGCCTACGCCCCGCGCCGGCGAGCGGGGCGAGGACGTTGCCGGGGATCCCACATGGCGACACACCGTGCGGCCGACTGAGACGCTCCTCTTTCGCTTTTCGGCGCTCACGTTCAACACGCACCGCATTCACTACGACCGGCGGTACGCGACTCACGTCGAAGGGTATGCGGGACTCGTCGTACACGGCCCGCTGATCGCGACGCTGCTGCTCGATCTGTTGCAGACGCACGTGACTCCGGAGCGCGTCCGCCGGTTTCACTTCAAGGCGATGCGGCCCACATTCGACACGTCCGACTTCTTGGTTTTCGGCGCGCCCGGCGACGCCGCGGATTATTTCAAGTTGTGGTCGACCGACAACGACGGAGCGCGCGCGGTGGAGGCGGAGGCGTGGGTTTCGGGATGAATCGAATGAATCCACCCATCAGCCAAGGCGAGGGGCCCGCTCGGTCCTGGCTGTTCGTCCCCGCGACTCGACCCGACCGCTTCGCCAAGGCCGCGGCGAGCGGCGCCGATCGCGTGATTCTCGACCTCGAGGACGCCGTCGCGCCTGACGAAAAAGTGGACGCGCGCCGCGGCCTCATGACCGCAACGATTCCACGAGACGTGCCGGTCTACGTGCGCGTGAACAGCGCGCTCACGCCGTGGTTCGAAGAGGACCTCGGCGTTGCGCGCACGCTGGCCATCCGCGGCGTGCTGCTTCCGAAGGCCGACAGCGCGGCGCACGTCGAGCGGGCGCTTGCCGCGATCGCGCCCGAACACGTTGTCGTCCCGATCATCGAGACCGCGGCCGGTCTGTGGAACGTGCTCGACGTCGCGCGATGTCCGCGCGTCGAGCGGCTCGTCTTCGGCGCGCTCGACTTCACACTCGACACGGGGATCCACGACGCCGACGGCGCGTTCGACGCCGTTCGCTCGCGCATCGTCGTCGCGTCAAAGGTCGCCGGCATCGCGCCGCCGGTAGATCTGGTGACGCTCGCGATCGACGATCAGGATCAACTCCGCCGTCACGCGGCGCGAAGCAGGAGCTTTGGGTTCGGCGGAAAACTGTGCATCCATCCGAAACAGATTCCCATCACCAACGACGCGTTCAGGCCGAGCGGCGAGGAAGTCTCCTGGGCGCGGGCGATACTCGACGAGCTTGCGTCGCGGCCCGAGGACGCGGTGTTCGCGCACCGGGGGGAATTGGTGGACCGGCCTGTGATCCAACGCGCCAAGCAGATAATCGAGCATGACTCTGTGGCTCGCTGAGCGGTAGCTCTCGGGCCGCCGCGCTGAGCATCCGAACCGTCAGCTCGCTTTCGCCAGTGCGCCTCCGAGCGACGCCACCGCTTCCGCCAACTGGCTCGCCGTAAACGGCTTCTCGAGCAGACGGGCTCCCGTCGCCTTCAACTCGTCGATCATGCTCGCGTCGTCCGTGTACGCGGTGACGTAGAGGACGGGCAGCTGCGGCCGTCGCCTGCGCAGCTGCTCGACCATCGGGCGTCCGCCCATTTCCGGCATCACGACGTCAGTCACCACGACGTCGATCGACGATTCGTACTTGCGCATCAACTCGAGCGCCTCGACGCCGTGACACGCCGAGCGCACGTCGTAGCCGGCTTGCGACAGCACCTCGGCGGCGAAAGCACGGACGCCGGCGTTGTCCTCGACGAGAAGCACGCCGCGATGCGGTGACCTCGGGGCAGCGCCGACTCCGGTCCATGGCGCCGCGCCCGCATCGTCGAGATTCTCGCTCCGCGGCGTGCGTCGACGCTCCGCCGCGGGGAGATGAATCGTGAATGTCGATCCCACTCCCGATGCGCTCTCGGCTTGAATGTCGCCGAACGACTGCTTCACGATGCCATACACCGACGCGAGGCCGAGGCCTGTGCCGCGGCCGGGCGGCTTGGTCGTGAAGAACGGCTCGAAGGCGCGCGAAAGCGTGGCCGCGTCCATTCCGGTGCCGGTGTCGCGCACAGTCAGGCGCACGTAGTCGCCGGCGGATAGTCCGCTCTCGACAGAGCCGGAGATCGCGTCGCCGGAACGCGGCTCCGCACGGTCGGCGAGGATGGCGTTCGCCGTCTCGATCGTGAGCGTTCCGCCGTTCGTCGGCTGCATCGCGTCGCGCGCATTGAGCGCGAGATTCACCAGAACTTGACCCAGTTGGCCCGCATCGGCGTAGACCGCGCGCAAGTTCGGGTCGAGGCGCGTGACGATCCGGACTCGCTCGCCGACAGCCGGCCGCATCATGTGAAGCGTCTCCTCGACGACGGCGTTCACGTCGAGCAGGGTGGGCGACAGGAGCTGCTTGCGGCCGAACGCGAGGAGCTGCCGCGTCAGTGAGGCGGCGCGATCGGTCGCGCGCGTGATGCCCGCGAGGTGCTTGGCTGACCGTGGATCGGGCTCGCCCGGGTTCGCGGAGCTGTCCGCCGACGATTGCTCGAGCATGAATACGTGCCCGCCGATGACGGTGAGCAAGTTGTTGAAGTCGTGCGCCACACCGCCCGCGAGCTGGCCAACGGCTTCCATCTTTTGCGCCTGGCGGAGCCGCTCCTCGAGGAGATGCTCACTCGTCACGTCGCGGATGGACCCGATCACACGCTCGGCCGAGCCGTCCGGCAAGCGCTGCACGATCAGGCTTCCGGACACGTAGGCGTACCGGTCGTCGGAGCGCCGCACGCGATACTGAACCGTCGACACGGTCGTCGCGGGGTCGGCCACCGCCGCTGCGACGGAATCCTGGAGCGCATCGCGATCGGCGGGATGGACGCGCTCGAGCCACCACGCGCCGTCGCCAATCTGGTCCGGCGCGTAGCCGAATACGGACTGCATCGATTCCGTCCACTCGATGGTGCCGCTCGGGACATGCCAGTCGTAGACGACGTCTCGGGTCGCGCGCGCAACCAGCCGGTAGCGTTCGTCGCTGCGCGCCAACTCGTGCGCCATGACGCTTTGCCGCTGCGTGGCGCTGACGAAGAGATGGAGACTCGCCGCGATGATCGTGAGGCCGAGCACCGAGATCAGCGAATTCGGCGAGAGCGGACCGTACTCGACGTGGCCGTTCGAGTACCAGAGCGCCGTCGACCCGACCCGCGCGATGGCGAACGACACGATGAGCAACCCAAGCTCTCGACGGGGTACGAAGAGCGATCGGAACTGGAGTCCCGCGAAGAAGAGAGCGATCGCATCCGACGGCATCGGCGACACCGCCGCGACCACCAGCACGAGCGTCGCGTCGACTGCCCAGCCGATGATCGGAAAACCGCCGCGCCGATAGCCGTAGATCCACCACGCGCCGAGTGCAGCCGCCGCCGCGGCCTCGTCCCACCGCAACGCAGGCGGCAGGTTGGCGTCGAACATGAACAGCCCGACGTTGAGAAACGCCAGCCCGGCGGCAAACCAGACCGACATGAGCCGGAAGCGAGGCAGCGGCTCGTGCGGAAGTCTCGGAAGGCGAAGTGTCGGTCGGCCCATACCGTATATGAGGACGAGCGGGCTGGCCGGGGGTGACGCGCCGAGCGTCGAGGGTGATATTCTCGGGCAACCGGAGGAGAACTCGATGAGCGGCAGCGCGACCGAGAGCGTTCGTAGCGACTGGAACAGCCAGGCGAGAGCCTGGTTCGATCAGCGCGAATCGATGTTCGCGGCGACGCGTCCGATCCACGAATGGCTGGTGAAGAGCCTCGACCCGCGGAACGGGCAGCGCGTGTTGGAGGTCGCCGCCGGTCCCGGGGACACCGGTTTCCTCGCGGCCAAAGATCTCGGAAACGGACGGCTCGTCTCGACCGACCTGTCTCCCGAGATGGTGGACATCGCGCGGAAGCGCGGGGCCGAACTGGGAATTCAGAATGTGGACTATCGCGTGCTCGACGCGCAGGCGATGGACCTCCCCGACGAGTCGTTCGACGGCGTGCTCTGCCGCTGGGGCTTCATGCTCATGCCCGATCCCGCTGCCGCGTTACGCGAGTGCCGGCGGGTGCTCGTACCGGGCGGACGTCTCGCGTTTGCCGTGTTCACCGGTCCCGAGGAGAACCCGTTCGCGTCCCTGCCGGCGCGAACGCTGGTGGAGCAAGGGCACCTTCCCCGCCCCACCGGCGAATGGCAGCCAGGCATTCTCGCGCTCGGCGATCGCGGCCGACTGCAAGCGTTGCTCGACGGCATCGGCTTCTCGTCCAGGCGCATCGAGCCGGTCGAGATGGCGTGGCACTTCGCGGACGCGAGCGCCTATTGGGATTTTCTCATCGAGCTGACGGCGCTCGGCCCGCTGATCCGTTCGCTCTCCGATGCGTCGCGGGAGGCGTTTCGAACAACGATCGCCGAGCGGCTTGCCCCGTTCACGCGCCCCGATGGCGTCACGCTTCCGTCGCGGTGCTGGGGCGGCGTGGCGATTCGATGAGCGTGTCGCCGCGCGGAATGCGAATCCGCTTCGTTGCTCGCCGCGCCGCGCGGCTCTCGAGCTTTGCGCTGGCGCTCGTTGCGCCACGCGCCGCCTTCGCTCAGGGCTATCCGTTCAGTCAGCGCGCCACCATCTCGCAGAACGTGGCGCTCACGACCATCACGGTCTCGTACGGGCGCCCGGTTGCGCGGGGGCGACCGCTGTTTGGCCAGCTCGTGCCCTGGGACAGCGTCTGGCATCCCGGCGCCGACTCGGCGACCCGGGTCGTGTTCGACCACGACGTGAAGGTCGAGGGACATGACCTCAGGGCCGGAGAGTACTCACTCTGGCTCGTGCCTCACGAGCATCGGCCGTGGACGGTCATCTTCAGCCGGGCCGCGCACACCTTCCACAAGCCGTATCCCGGTGAAGCCGATGACGTGCTCCGCGTCGACGTCACGCCGGAGTCGGCGTCGCACGTGGAGACGCTGGAGATCGAGTTCCCGCTCGTGCTCCGCGACGACGCGGTGATGCGGATTCACTGGGGCACGGTTGGCGTTCCCATCCGGATCAAGGCGCCGTACAAACCCGACTAGAGCGGCCAGCGCCGTCGTGGCATATTCGCCACATCGCCGCAACCTTGACTTGTGCCAGACGTTGGTCGATGCTCCCTCATCGTCAACTCAAGGGTCCTTTCGATGCGGAATGGATACACCCGGTCACTTTCGACCGCGGCCTGGCTCACCACGACGGTCGCCGCGCTCGCGACGGCCTCACCGGCGTCACTCAGCGCGCAAGCAAAACAGCAAGGCGCCGTCATGAACGTCCCGGCGATCACCGCGGTGCGAAAGGCGCTCGAGAAGTACAAAGATCCCATCGCCGCGGTGCGCGACGGCTACTTCTCGACGGTCGGCTGCGTCGATTTCCCTGCTGGCGGTACCGAGCACGGCGCCATGGAATACAAGCCGGGCGCCATGGGCGTGCACTTCCTCAACATGTCGAACGTGAGCCCAAAGCTCGACTCGACCAAACCGCAGATCCTTCTCTACGAGCCGGTGGGTGACAAACTCGTGCTCACTGGCGCCGAGTGGTTCGTGCCGACCGAAGTGTCGAAGACACCGCCGACCATACTTGGCCACCAGCTCATGGGCCCGATGGAAGGACACGCGCCGATCATGCCGGCCGAGCTGCACCACTGGGACCTGCACGTGTGGCTCTTCAAGGACAATCCGAACGGAATGTTCAGCCCGACGAATTCGGCGGTGAAATGTCCGAAGACGGGCTACGGGTACACGTTCGAGGACGCGGCACCAAAGATGGTAAAACCGTAACGGCTGTCGTTTGCGGTTTACCGGCTCGCCGGGCATCGCGGATTCGGAAGCGAGCCCGGCGAGACGCGAGCCCAGGAATCGCGATCTCTAGCTCGCAACGTCTTATGGTCGAAGGTCGATGAGGAACCTTCCCCCGCTGCTCCTCCCTTGCAGCGCGGGATTGTACATCTCCTCCGCGTACGCCGGAGGGACGACAAAACTTCCCGCGGTCGTCGCGCGCGCGACATAGCTCACGGTGTAGCTCCCCATCCACAGCATTCGCGCGAAGTAGGACACGCGATCGTCGTGCAGCTCTTTGTGCTCCCACGGCGACCAATGGCCGTCGTCCCACCCGCCGTACAACACGGCTTGCCATAGTGGACCATCTCGATCGCGATCGCCCGTCGCCCGCGCGCGTTCGGTCTCCGGCGTGGTGAACGGCGAGAGGCTGCTCGTTCGAAGGCCGATGTCGATCGGCTCGAGGCCCGCGGGAAGTGGATCTTCGACCGCAACGAACTCGCGGTCTGCGGGGGCGGTGATCCGCAACCGCACCCGCACGAGATCGCCCTCGTTGACGCGGGTGACGGGCGCTCCGTTGTCGAAGCGCTCGTACCAGCGCTCGACGACGAGCCCCCGAATGTCCGGCTTCACCGGCCCGGCCAGCGGGACTTCGTCCACCTCGAGCGCGTAGTACACGGGCCGCTGGCCCGCCGACGCGTCGACGTGAACTCGCAGCACGTGCTCTCCATTCGCCTCCGTCTCGAGCATGCCGGTGAGCGCCACCGCGATCGTCGTGTCGACCCCGGCGCGCGGCGGGTGCGCGACAAAACTGTTTCCGCCGGCGCGCGCCCGCACGATTCGATCGGCCGGATCGCCTTCGCGGAACTGCGAGAGCGCCATCACGACCGACGCGTAGTCCTGCGTGCTCCACGCAAAGCCGCTCTCGGCGCGCCCGTGTTGCAACACCGTCTCCACGAGCGCGCCGAGCATCGGGTGCGTCGGGCGCAGCTCGAGCGACGCGCTCAAGAGGCGCGCGGCGGGCGCGATGCGCGACGGGAATTCGCGCGGGCCGTTGGCCGTATCGGGGAGGTCGGCGCGGTGCCCGGCCGGCGTGACCGCGCGCCAAGCGGCGTCGACGATTGCTTCCGCGTCGGCGCGCATGTCCTTCCGTGCGGCGATCACCTCGGCGAGCCGAAGTCGGTCCTCCCAAGTCATCGCTACGGCGACTCGCAACAACGCTCTTTCCGCGGCGGTGTCGGGCGTTCCGGCTCGGCGTAGATAGTCGACGATGGCGACGCGTTCGCCGAGCTCGAGCCGTCGCCAGCGCTGCTCGTATCTGTTCATGCCGCCCGTATCGACCGGCTCACGCGCAAACCACTTGAGATAGTCCCCGATTCGCCTGATGACCGTCGGATCGACCTTGACGCCGTCGTCGCGCGCCTCGAGCAGAAACATTCCCGCGTAGGTCGACAGCCAGGGAGACGACCAGTCCCAGTTGGGCCAATACTTGATGGACCCGTTGGCGCTCTGACGTTTGGAGATTTCGTCGACCAGTTCCTGAAGCTTGGCGTGCGGGTCGCCGCCGAGCGCATCGGGCCGTTCGCTCTTCGTCGCCCGCCACACGGCGATCAGCGCCCGCCCGACGCTCGACAACTGCTCACTGCAGTCGTACGGATATGCCCTCAACCATCGGTACGCGGCGAGCATGGCGGAGGTTCGCGACGTTCCGATTCGCAGCCGCATGCGCGATCGCGCCGGATCGATCTCCGGCGGCAGCGTGATCGAGAGCGTTTGCGTGTCGCGCACCGCGCCGAGCATCGCGTGTGTGCGCGGGTGGAAGTCCGGACGGACGGGTAAACGCGTCTCGGTTGCGTCCGCGGTGACGCCGTCTCCAGCGCCGAGCCGCACGGTGATCGTGTCACCGATCGCGTCTCGCGCGGGTGCCTGAAGGACGAATCGCGCTTCGCTGCTCGCGGTGGCTGTCAACGAGACGCTCAAGGTCGTCGGCCCTCGCAACGCCGCGCCGACCGCCGCCGCGTCAGTTGTCGCGGGGCGCGGACGGCCGTCTCGCGCCGTGACGACGACGCCGGCGACGAGCGAGTCGCCGGGGCGCACGAACCTCGGCAGCGCAGCGCGCGCGACGAGTGGGCGGGTGACGAGAAGAGTCGTGTCGCCGCCGCCGTACTGGTCGCCGGCGGAAGTCGCCACCGCCATGACGCGAAACGTCGTGAGGTTGTCGGGGACGCTCGCGCGAGCCACCGCGTTCCCTCGATCGTCCGTCTCGACTCGGCCGAGGTAGAATGCCGTCGAGGCAAAGTGGCTTCGAACCGTCGGCTCGATCGCCGTGGACACCGATGCGACACTACTCCCAAGGCTCACGATTTCATTGAGGCTCGCCATCGCCTGCTGGAGAAATACGACGGTGAGCATCGGGTCCGTTGTGACGAGAGTCGGCAACGTAGACCACAGGACGCTTCCGACTCCTCGGGGCTCGTAGATCCGCGCGCGGAGATCGGGCGTCGAGAAGCCTGTGAGCGAGAGAACTCCCTCGTCTACGGCCCACACGGCGACCTCCGACCGCACACCTCGTCCCGACGAGTCGCGAACGCGGATTCGGATGGCGACCGTATCCCGCGGCGCGTACGACTTGCGATCCGTTGCCAGCGCGACCTTCAGGTTGTGTTTGTTCGCGCTGACGCTCAGCTCCACGTAGCCGGCGCGCAGCCGATCCCTCGCCGAGTCGGGGCGCGCGAACGCGTCACGGGCGACGAGCACCACCGAGACGAACACGTTGGGCGGGAAGCTTTCGCGGATCGGAACATCCAGGACGTTTTCGCCGCGCGACGCACGCTGCCGCCTTTCTTCGATGATGCCTTCTCTCTCGATCGTGATCCACGCCTCAGCGTCGCGGAACGGCGAATCGAAGTGCACGTGCGCCAGGTCGCCGACCGCGAGTCTGGTGGAGTCCGCGATCAGCGTGAGGCGAAAGCCGCCGGGCGGTGCGCGCACCACTACCTGGGGGCGGATCGCCGCCGCGCTGGCGACCGAACGTGAAATGGTCGTGCTCGCCGTTCCGCCTCTCGAGTCGCGAGTCGTGAAGACCACCGCGTAGCTCCCGCTCGAGTCGGGCGTGAACGAGAACGAACCATCGCCGCGGCTCAGCGCGAACCGGCGATCGGCAATCGTGTCGACCAATCGGAGGCTCGGCGTGTTGGAATCCTGGTCCCGCGAACTGCTTCGCAGCCGCAGTGCTACTGCGCGGACCGTGACGTTCGAAACACGAACCCCGTTTTCGTCCACGGCGCGCAGATCGATGCGCGCGGGCCTGCCGATTCGCCACGCCTCGGTTTGTCGAGGGAGGCGAGCGAGGATGTACGTACGGCTCGAGCTGATCGTGGCGTCCGCGATCGCCGTCACGACTTGCTGATCGACATCGGTCACGCCGACGGAGAAGTTCACGTTGCCCGACGCCGGCTTCGTTAGCGATGCGACCGGTAGCCGGATTCGCGCGCGCCCATTCGCGTCGAGCGTGGCAACGCCGCTGATCGGACGCGTGTCTTCCTGATTCGCAACGTGGCGACCCCACCACCACGATTCTCCGACGGTCCAACCGTCCTCGATGCCGCGCGGGATCGGCGGGCCGCCCTCGTACATCTGCGCCGTCCAGCGTACCTGGCCGCCGCGCAACGGGGAGCCGAAGAGAAGCTGTCCGCGCACTTCGAAGTCGAGAGTGTCGTCGGGGTAGTGGATCGTGGTGTCTTGAGCCACGTCGACGAGGAAATTCGGCGCGCGATACTCGGTGAGACGGAACGTCGTCGAGCCGACGGTCCGCCAATGGCCATCGACGATGACGCGCAGATCCGCGGCGTAATCCTGAAGCGTCAGGCCAGGGCGAAGTCGCAGCGAGTCGACGATCGTGCCGAAGGACGATAGTCGCTGCACGCTGTCCCGCACGACGATGGTCGAGTCGTCGTACCACGAGCGATCCTTGGGCCGAATGGAGATCCGCGCCGAATCGGCCGCCGACGGAAGGTGCAACGCGCCCAGCAGGCCGCGGCGCACGACGCCTTTGAGGTACACGACCTCGCCCGGACGATAGATGCCGCGATCGGCGAACACCGCGCCGGCAGCCGGCGGTGCGTCGCCATTGCGGCCGCCCAAGGCTTTGGGCTCGAACTGACTGCCCGGTTGATAGCCGATCGCTCGTCCGCCGAATGAGACCGTCACGCGATCGTCGGCCGACTCGGCCTGGAGGACGCTGAAGCGCGGTCCGGTCCACAGCGAGACGGGCGTTCTCGTCGGATTCGAATCCGGAGCAACGCGCGCTATCGCCGCGATGCCGCGCGCATCGGTGACGCCTCGGCCGATGACTCGCCGCCACATGTCAAGCTGAGTGACGGTGACGCCGCGCCGCGCGCGGCCGTCCGCGAGACCGGTCACGAAGGCCGAGCCGTCCGCAGTGCCGACGAGTCTTGCCGTGACCGCGAGGTCGGTGACCTGAAGCAGCGCAAAGGGGGATGACCACACGTTGTAGGCGTACGGCCAGGACAGAACGACGGAGTGGCGACCCCTACTCACGGAGCGCGGAATGACGTCGGGCAACGAATCTGCGATAGAGAGCTGGAAAACCACGAGCGGATGGTCAGGGGCGAGGGCCGCGGGTGGCAGCGGAACGTCCGCCGTCGTGTCGGAGTTGAGCCGGTCCGGGAGCGCGACGACGGTGGTCTCGGGCGGAATCTTGCCCAGCCACGTTCGGGGATCGGACATGTTCATCACCGCGCTCATCACCTGGACGCGCGCGCTGTCCGGAACGCGATAGGCGATCATGCGAATGGACCGAACGTTCACCGATTTGATCGGAAGCGTCAGCGGGCCGGAGCGCGGGACCGTGAGAATGCCGGCCGGCCGACTGACCTGCGGAGCGTGGTCGTCGACCGCCTCCGACAACGTTCTAGGCCCTTCGAGCGATCGATCGTAGATGTCGCGTATCGCGGTATCCGCCGTGACCGTGTACGTCGAGCGCGTCACGAGAAAGACGCTGGCCCACCATTGCTTCGCGACGGTGTTCTCTCTGTTGAGGACCACCGGCTCGTCGTTGATGCGGATGTGGGCCAGCACGTCGGCGCGACGAACCGGCGAAGAGAATCGAATGAGAATGCCGTCGGAGGCGCACGCTTCGGGCGGGCAAGTCTGCGGAACGAACCGGAACACCGGCGTGGTCCTGACGCCGTAGCGCTCCTCGCGTCCAAACGCCGAATCGTCTTGCGTCGTGGGAATGACCAGTAGCCCGCCGCAGTCCACGGGCAACGGCGCGGCCGGTTCGAGATCGGCGACCGTGCGGAAACGACTCGCGATTGTGTCTCCGTAGGCGCCGGCCCATTGAAACCACTGCGGATCGCCTGACGCGAGGCGATGCTGACCGACCGCGCGATACATGACGCTCGCCGGTCCGCGGCAGCCGGTCAGCTCGATGCGCACGCCGTGCGCCAATCGATCGAGATCGACAGGAGCGCTGTAGAGCAGATGAATCCGGCCGTCGGGCGCGAGGGTATCGCTTCCGGAGTACGGGTCGAACGACCGAGCGAGGAGCCTCGGCCCGAGTACGCGGAAGTCGAACCGGTAGGGCGATGCGAGGCGCGTGCCGTCGAGGGCGCGAAGCGTCGTGTCGATGCCGATCTCGTATCGCGCGCCCGGCGAGAGCGGCTCGCTCGGAATGAAGCGGATCGTGATCGGATCGCGCCACACGATCGAACCGGCGACTCGCGGCGTGACATGAAAGACGCGCGCGGCGGAGACGGTGGAGTCCAGGGCACCGGCGACGGGGCGATCGAATATGACCGTCACGGTGCTCGCCGGCGATGCGGTGTCGCCCGGAACGTGCCGCAGCACGCGGAGCGTGTCCTGCGCGTCGAGCCCAGCGGGGACCGCCCCCACGATGAGGCTGGCCATGAACCCAGCGAAGAGTCGCATCGCTCGCGGGAGGATGCCGACGCGCCCGACACGCGTCGTGGTTGCATCACAGCTTGTTTATATCAATGCAACCATCAGAACGGCGCGCGCGTCACTTTGCCTGCACGAGCGCTCGTGTCCAGCGCGGTGTCTGTATTGAATCGTTCCAATGCTAACGGCGGGGAGCAAGGTCCGAGTTCGCGCGCATCGCCGAACATCTCGGAAACGGAAACGAGCCCTGCCTCGAGCCTGAGCATGAGCAAAAGCCGCGAGCGAAGAAAGCCGCCAGCGGTTTCGCGGTTGACTCGGCGCGCCGAAGTCAAACTCTATTTTTGCCTTTCCCGGTTTGGGCGGCGGCGCGGCTGCGGCCGCCATTCCGGCGACAGTCGCCGAATCCGGGAGCGCGGCGAGCGTCGAGATCTTCCACGCGCCGGCGCTTCTGTGCAGCGTTACGACGTACGCGCCCGGGATCGTCAACGTCTGGCCGCCCGGTCCGGGGACGTGCGTGGCAGTCGTTCCGGTGGAGAGCGCCATGTCACCCGAGATCTGATAGGGAGCGACCGGCGTGATCACCAGGTGCGCCCAGTTCGCGGTGTCGGCGGCCAGCAAGGCCGTGATGTCGCTCATCCCTTTCACGAGCTTCCCGCTCGACTCGAGCACCGTCGCGTCCGACTCGTACGTCGCCGCGACACCTGCCACGTCTTTCTTGTTGTATGCGTCCTCGTACGTCTTTGCGACCTGAGTGATCGCCGCCGTGTCCGCGGCCGTGGCCGCGCTTCCCGCGCCGCCGCCGGTCGCCGCGCAGGCAGTGACCGACGCCATCGCCGACACTCCAGCCAGAATGCTCACGTGCGCACGCACCGCGGATCGAATTCTCATCGTGCTCCCCTCGCGTTGATGTAAAGGAACTCCGAGCCGAACGTCAGGTTCTCGCTTCTACTGCCAGCCGAATATCGAGCTCGTCGGCGCCCCCGCTCTCACCGGCGCCAAGTCGCTCGGATCTCGCCAGAAGAGACGCGTCATGTCCGCTGCGTAAACTCGAAATACCAGTTTCTTGGGTGCGTTGCCGGTCACCGGCACCGCCAGGTCCGCGCGCAGCATGCGCCGAGAGGTGGGCGGCACCGCGGCGAGCAGGCTCACGCCGACGCTCGCGCGTGCGACCGTTGTCTGACCGAACGGCACGTCGCCGGCCCACGTTTTTCCGATGTCGGTGAAGAACGCCGTCCCCCACTGCGAATAGCGGCCCGTGGCGAAACGGTTTTGTCGTTCCTCGAGGCGCACCACCATACGACGGCCGCCGGCGATCGCGGCGCCGTTGTAGCCGCGAACACCGGCCATCGGATCGCCAAGAGAGAGTTGCAAAGGCAGACGCTCGCGCCAACCGCCCGAGAACTCCGCGCTCGCCACGAACGTCGCGCCCGGGGACGGCTTGAAGTACCAGGCCGATCGACCGCTCAGCACGCCCGCGCTCCAGGAATCGCCGCCGCCCGCGGGCAACTCTTCGCCCTGCATCGCTAGGCCGACGAACGACCGCGGCGTTCCCACGCCGGTATAGAGATCCAGCGATACGAGCGACGACTGATCCGTCGCCTGCGCGAGACTGAACCCGCGCTCGATCGTGCCCGCCAGTTGGAAACCGCGCGCGACATCCTGCTCGCCCAGCAACGCGTCGAACCCGCTCACGCGCATGTAGTCGATCCAGCGAACGCCGGCCGCGAGGCCGCCGCGGAATGTTCTATAGGGAGTATACCGGTTCTTGAACGTGGTCGAGTCGCCGAGGAGCAACCCGCTGTCGGACGCGACGAATCCCTCATTGCCCGGACGCGCATGCTCGTACGTGACGACGGGACCAACCAGAAACCCCGCCGATTTCCAAGAGAACCGCGCGACCGCCCCGGTCGACCAGATGTCGCGCGCGACGGGCACGATGAAGTCCGCCGCCGACGCCCGGACGAATGGGCGATACGCGTCTTCGTGCGTGCCGCCCATGTACCACGCGATGTGTTCGAGATCGCTCAGAAATGGCCGCGAGATGTCGGCCGAGAAACTTCCGCCGAGCGGTTCGCGGTGGGCGTCCATCTCGGCGACGACCGGTTGGCCGGCGAGACCGTATTGGCGCATCGAGAGCGAAAGACCGTCACGGTAGGCTTTGCCGTCACGCCACTGGCCCGCCGCGAGGAGACCGGTTCCGCCGATGTTCGAGTTGCCGTACTTCACGTTCGACAGACCGCCTTTCGTAATGCCACCGCCGATGACGACCGGAACTTCGTCCACCGTCTCGACCTTGAGGCGCACGCCGTCGGCCCCGTCG
This sequence comes from uncultured Gemmatimonadaceae bacterium, assembly GCA_963757185.1. Classification (GTDB taxonomy): domain Bacteria; phylum Gemmatimonadota; class Gemmatimonadetes; order Gemmatimonadales; family Gemmatimonadaceae; genus JAQBQB01. The sequence continues at coordinate 1,232,649 of CAVWQI010000002.1, read as the reverse complement.
CTCACCGCCGTCACCGTCGCCGAGGCGATGTACGGCTCGGCGCGAACGACGCGGGCGAGCTCCGGTAGCCACTCGTCGGAGCAGCGCTGGTCGACGCGCGCGAGGAGAAACGCGCGGATGCGGCTCTCGTGCGTCGTCCCCGACTGAAAGAGTACGTGCTGCATGAACCGCCGGACCGCCGATGGATCGCGCCCGACGATCGCCGGCGGTTGCGATTCGATGTCGATGCCGGTGATCGTCTTGCCGTCACAATGGAACTGCGTCGAATCAGGCGACTGCGCGTGGGCCGCTCCGGCGACGACTGTAGCGGCTGCTAGCGCGCGAACCACTACGGGGCAGAACGCCCTCGGACACTTCTTCATGACCGGCATGTTTCGAGGGCAATCTGCCCGCGGTAGGGAGTCCCCAACTATCCGACGCCAACGCCGTGGACGTCAAGCAACGTTGACGGCTTGCGCCACCGGCGTCACCGCTCACATTCAATTGTTCTCCTGCCTGAGCCCCCGGGTCGACGACCGGTCCGGTCGCCGCCACCTCGCCCATTATGGCCGCGCTGATCATCGCCCTGGCGTCTCCTCGTGTCGCGTCGTCTCTCGACGATGGACTCGAGCGGGTCCGGCGACTGATGGCCGAAGCATCGGCGCAGGGCGCGATGCTCGTATGCTTTCCAGAGGCGTATCTCCCCGGCCTGCGCGGCCAGGATTTCGACGTGCCCGCGTTCGACGCGACCGACCAGCAGCGAGCGCTCGATTCCGTATCGGACTGGGCGCGCACGCTTGGGATAGCGGTGATCCTCGGCATGGAGCGCATCGTCCGACCTGGGCGGCAGATCGCGGCGTTCGTTCTCGATGCGGACGGACGGCTGCAAGGAATTCAAACGAAGAACCAGCTCGATCCGACCGAAGACCGATTTTACGTCCCCGGCGACACACGACGGATCTTCGAGGTGAACGGAGTGAAGTTCGGCATCGCGATCTGCCACGAGGGATGGCGCTACCCGGAAACAGTGCGATGGGCGGCGACCCGCGGCGCGAAGATCGTCTTTCATCCGCAGCTCACGGGAACACACACTGCCGGCCAGCGGCTCACCGAGTTCGGCTCGCCAGACGCGCCGTACTACGAGAAGGCGATGATGTGCCGCAGCATCGAGAACGGGATCTACTTCGCCAGTGTGAACTACGCGACTCCGTTTCAGGAGTCGGCGACTGCGCTCATCGATCCGAACGGCAGGTGCCGGGCGTATTTGCCGTATGGCGAGGAAGGCGTGCTCGTACAGTCGATCGACACGGAGCTCGCCAACGGATTGCTCGCGTCGAGGTATGCGCCGGATCGATATCGCTCAGGGCACGAGGCGCTGGGCGACTAGACAGGTCGAAGGTTCGCTCGCTCTCGAGATCCTCAAAGAGCCCTAAGGTCTGAAGGACGAGGCCACCGGGGCGACTCGATGGCGCGACGAAGCGCTCCCTCGAGATAGACCTGCGTCAGTCCCGTCGCCCAGTAGGCGAGATCGTCTCGATTGGGCTGCTCGGTTTCGCGCGGCGTGCGTACGTGGGTCGTTCCGTCGGTCGACGTGAACTCGACCCACCCCTCCCACAATCCGTCGTCCGCGATGTCGCCGCAAGCGCGGGGGTGCCAGGCGGTGCCGTCAGGCGCCACCAGCAACGAATCGAACTCGACCAGGACTTCCGCCATCGGGGCCTCCGGTTGGAGTTCGAAAGTACCGCTGCAACGATGACGCCAGCCGAATCGTCCGACGCCGATTCCTCGGCGGCGTGGTTTGAGATGACCGGTCGTTACGCGCGCGTTGCCGCGGCGTGACGCCCGCAAGTCCGTCGATCGCGAGAGTGAGCGACACTCGCTCGCCGTTTCCTTCGCTCGCTCCCCGTTTTCACACGGTCTTTGAGATGAGACATCGCTGCGCGGCGCTGGCCCTCGCTTCGCTTCCGATTTTCGGTGACGCGGCGGCCGCGCAGGCTCCTTCGCCGCCGGATTCGGTGGCCGCTCTCGTGCCGCCGCGAACCCCGTTCCCAGCCGAGGCGGCGACCGCGGGCACGACGCGCTTCGCTTTCATCATGTACGGCGACACGCGCGGCCGACACGACGGGAGCCTGGTGCAGGCCGAGCATCAGCTCGTGATCGAATCGATGTTGTCGACGATCAGGAAAGCCGCGACGACGCCGGACCCGATCCGGTTCGTCGTGCAAAGCGGCGACGCGATTCAGGACGGAAGCGTCGTCGCGCAGCTCAACGTCAGCTACGCGCCGCTCATCAACCGCCTGATGCGCGAGGGAGACGTGTCTTACTTCCTTGCGGTCGGAAACCACGATGTCGGCAACGCCGTGGATCTCGCCGACGCCCGCCGAATGAGCGGGCTGCGGAACTATTTCGCCGCCAACGCGAAGCTCATCCCCGCCGAAGACTCGCCGCGCCGGCTCGCGGGCTATCCGACCTACGCGTTCGGATACGGCAATACGTATTTCATCGCCGCCGACTCGGACATTCCGGACGATACGACCCAGCTCGCGTGGATGCGGTCGCAGCTCGCCGGGATCGACCGGCGTCGCTACACCAACGTCGCCGTCTTCTTTCACCACCCGCCGTTTTCGTCCGGACCGCACGGCGGCGCGACGCTCGAGCGGCAGGCGGCTTCGATTCGCGCGAAGTGGATGCCCTTGTTCCATCAGTACCACGTGCGCCTGCTGCTGACCGGCCACGAGCATCTGTTCGAGCATTGGGTAGAGCGATACACGGACGCCGGCGGCGCGCACCGCATCGACGAGATCGTGTCCGGCGGGGGCGGAGCACCACTCTATACGTACCGCGGCGAACCGGACGTGCGCGCGTATGTCAGCCAGAACGCGGCGGAGAAGGTGTCGCTCGAGCATTTGGCGCGCCCGTCGAGCGATCCGGGCGCGAACCCGTTTCACTATGTCGTGGTCCACGTGGACGGCGACCGGATAAACATCGAAGTCGTCGGCGTCGATTGGGGAAAGGGATTCGCGCCGTATCGATCCAGCACGGCTACGCTGAGCGATCCGCGACCGGACAATCCGTGACGACGGGCGTCACGGAAATGCCGCGCCTCGGCACGCGTAGACCTCAAGCTGTCGCCGCGCTGACAAACCGGTTCCGGTCGCGTACCGACGGGGGGCGAAAAACGCGGTGGAGTCCGTGACCGCGCCAGTCCAGCACCGTGACCGGTTGATCGCCTGAGCATCGCGGTTCGCGCGGTTATTCGGAGGGCGGCGACGCAGCCGCAGGTGTCTTCCCCTGCCCCCGAGTTTTCCGATGCTCAATCAGACTTCGCTCATCGATCGCGGTCGGCGCGCGCGCCGGCTCGTCCGGCTGGTCGTCGCCTCGCTCATCGCCTTGCCCGCAACACTCCCTTCGCAATCCGCGCGGGTGGGCCTCGCCGGGCGACTCACCGACACGCTCGGCGCGCCCGTATCGGGCGCGGTGGTTCACGTCGTCGGGACCTCCTACGGCGGCGTCTCGGACGGCGCGGGTCGCTATCGCGTCGAGCCCATCGCGTCGGGCTCTTACGTCGTCAGCATCCGACGCCTCGGGTTCGCCTCGGACACGTTCTCCGTGACAGTCGGTTCGAGCGTCGTGACAATGCCGGACCGCGTGCTGCGCAGCGCGGCCGCGGTGCTGGCCGGCGTGGTGATCAAGGAATCGCAGCGGCTCAACGAGACGCGGGAGTCGGCGCTCGCCAAGCGCAGTCAGGCCGACAACCTGATCGTCGTCCAATCGGGCGACGAGATTCGTTCGCTCCCCAACGCGAACGCCGCTGAGGCGTTGGCCCGCATGCCCGGCATCTCGACGGAACGGGACGAGGGTGAAGGAAAGTTCGTTCAGATCCGGGGTACCGAGCCGCGCCTCTCCAACGTCACGATCAATGGCGCGCACGTACCGGGCACGGAGGACACCGACCGGGTTCCCAAGCTCGACGACGTTCCGTCCGACCTGCTCGGCGCGATCGAGGTCTCCAAGACGCTGCGCGCCGACATGGACGCCGACGCGATCGGCGGCTCTGTCAACCTGGTCACCAAGCTTCCCGAAGGCGCTCCGCGCGGATACCTCGCGGTGCAGGGCGGCCAGCAGTCGCAGCTCAATGCGCGACAGGGGCAGTGGAGCGCCATGTACGGCGGACGTTTCGGCGAAGCGCAGAAGTTCGGCGCGCTGCTCGGGTTCACGTTCGACCGCAACAATCGCTCGATCGAGGACGTGGAGCCGGCGTGGAGCGTCGCCGGCGATCGGTCGTTCCCCGTGGAATGGGATCAACGCGACTACCTCTATGGTCGAACACGCGGCGGCGGCCTGGGCGCGTTCGACTATCGCTTCGACAATGGCAGCACGCTCGGACTGCGCGGCATGTACAGCGCGTTTCGAAACTATGGAACTCGATATCGCTTTGACGCCGCAGGTGGCGGCGACGATTCACTCGCGTCCGGAACGACCGGAATCGCGACGGGAGCGACGTTCGTTCGCGAAGTGTCGCACCGCAAGCCGGATGAGCGGATGTACGGCGTGTCGCTCAACGGACAGTCGCCCATGGTGCCGGTCGCCTTGTCGTACGGGCTCGATTTCGCCGGAACGAGTCAGATCTCGAAGAATTATCGGACGAACGACTTCGAGTACGACGGGCCGGGCGGCGACGGCGTCCCGTTGCGCTATGACGCGTCGGACGCGAACCAACCTCGCTACCGATTCGTGAATCCCGCCGACTCGGTCGCGGCGCTCAACCCCACGAACTACATGCTCACGAAGTACTCGCTCAGCGACGGCACGGCCCTGGGTCGGGACATCGGCGCGCACCTCGATGCGACCTCGCGATACAGCCTCGGCACGACGCCGAGCACGGTCCAGTTCGGGCTCAAGCTGCGACACGAGACCAAGTCCTTCGTGTCGAACGCTTCCTCGTTCGCCGCGACGTCGCCGCTGACGTTGGACAAAGTCCAAAGCAACTACAACGACCCGTCGTTCTACACGACGATCGCCTCGGGCTTTCTCATGGGCCCGCAGCCCAGCTTCGGGGCGATCGAGTCGTGGGAGAATTCGAATCCGGGCGCGTTCACGAACACGACGAGCCTCGTGAAAAACCAACTCGCCAGTTACGACGGCGGCGAGACGATCACCGCCGGCTACGCGATGCAGTCGTCCGACTTCGGCGCGATGCACGTCAACGTGGGCCTCCGCGCCGAGGTCACGAACTCGAGCTACACCGGACACGTGGCGACGAAGCCGCAGAGCGGCGCAACCACCGTCACCACGACGCCCGGATCGCAGAACTATCTCGATCTTTTTCCCAGCGTGCAGGTGAAGTATTCGCTCGACGATCGAAGCGACATCCGCGCCGCCGTGACGCGCGGCATCGCCCGGCCCAACTACGGCGACCTCGCGCCGCACCTCACCGGCACCGTGTGCTCGTCGTGCAAGAATTCGTTCGGCAACCTGTCGGCGGGCAACCCCGACCTCAAGCCGCAGCGCGCGTGGAACTTCGACCTGCTCGGCGAGCACTACCTGACCGCCGCGGGGCTGATCTCCGGGGGCGTCTTCTACAAGCGAATCACCGGCTTCATCTACGATCGCGATTTCGTGTACGACGGACCGGTGACCGAATTCGATGGCTACTTGGGGCACCGGCCGGACAACGGCGGCAACGCCACGCTGCTCGGCACGGAAGCGAGTTACACACAGCGGCTGAACATGCTGCCCGGGTACCTCGCCGGTCTCGGATTGGACGTGAACTGGACGCACGCCGACAGCCGCGCCGAGCTGCTCTCCGACACCGCGTCGAGCGCGGCGACGCTCGGACATCCGGTCACGCGATTCGCGCCGCTGCCGCGTCAGTCGGAGAACATCGCGAACATCGCCGGGACCTACGACCTCGGTCGTGTATCGGCACGCCTCGCGTGGCAGTACCAGGGGCAGAGCATCTATTCCTACGGCGACGGGACGGCGACGGCCAACGGCGATACGTACCTCTATTCCCACGCCCAGCTGGACGCGTCGATGGCGATCAATCTCAGTCGTGGTGCCCAGCTGCAGATTCAAGGGCTCGATCTCAACAATGCGATATTCGGATTCTTCAATGGGACGCCCGGCTCCGTGCACGACATCCAGCGCGAGGTTTACGGCCGGAGCTTCATCGTCGGAGTGAAATTCGGCTTCTGACGACGCTGGCGTTATTCGAGGACGGGCCGGCGCAGAGCGCGCCGGCCCGTCGTGTTTTGTCGCCCCCCCCGGTGACCTCGATCACATTGCTGGTCCCGGCATGGCCCAATTCGCGCGTTGCCGAATGGCCGGAGAACCAATCCACTCGGTATCGGGTACGGGTTTGAGCTGTCCCGTCTACCGGCGGGGCCGAGTTGTCTCACGCATCAGGCAGGAGGCAGCATGCACGTGCGAACCTTTCTTTCCGGCGCGGCTCTCGTCGTCGCGATCGCGCCGATGGCCGCATCGCAGGTGACGATTACGCCGATGGTCGGCGGCTACATCGCGGCAAGTGACGTGAACCAGGTGTCGAGCGGAGCGCAGAACCTCGTTCGCTCGCGCGACGGCACACTCTCACTGGGTGCGAACATCGACTTCGGCATGCTTCGGGGCACGTTGGCCTACGCCTCCGGGACGACGATCAAGAGCGCGAGCCGCCAGGAGCTCGGCAAGGGGTCGATGTATGCCACGACGGCCGATCTGGTCCTGCGTCCGCTGCCGAGGATTCTCGTCCAGCCGTACCTGATCGCCGGGGCGGGGGAGAAGTTCTATCGGTACGACGAGAGCGCCAGCGTGTTCACCGGCGGCGATACGAAGGCCTTTGGACTCCATGGTGGACTTGGCGCCGATGTCATGATGGGATCGGTCGGCGTCGCGGGAGAGCTCACCGATTTCGTCAGCAAGGGCGCCGACGACAAGTGGGACGTGCACGACGCGTTCTTGATGGTCGGGCTGAAGCTTCGCCTCGGGGGCAAATAGCCGTCGTCACCGGCGCGTCGGGCGCCGGCAAGACCTCCGCCGTGCGAGCCCTCGACGCGCGCGGTATGGACGGCGTGCGTTGTTTCTATTTCGATTCTATCGGCGCGCCGAGCGCCGAAGGCAGGGAGCGGGACTTCAGCGGCGGTGAACAACAACGGATGACTCTTGATGAGGCTCGCTTTCTAATTTGGTGACGGTCCCGCGGGCGTGGCCGTCTGTGTACCGATGCGTCGTCTGCTCCGTGTGTTCATCACGTGCTTCGCCGGGTTGATCGCATTGGTCGCCCCGCCGGCGGTTGCCCAGCGGCCCCGTACGCCGGAGGAAACGCGAGCGCTTGACTCGCTCCAGCGGATTCGTGACTCGATCGCGTACGCGCGCGAGCTGGCCACAGCCGACTCGATCATCCCGTTCATCCCCACCGATTCATTGCGCGCCCTGTATCGCGCGGTCGCGACGGGAGCAGATCCGATTGCCGCGATCAAGGCGATTCCGTGCGAGGCGTACAGGCTCTGGCACAAGTACGGCTATCCCGCGGACATTGCCGAGCAGCGGATCCGCGGGCGAGAGTGGACCGAAGAACACGATGCATCGATCCGACGAGCGTTCGACACGTTATATCATGCCGGTCCATATCACACCGGCCTGACGTCGGCTCTGCCAACGCGTGTCGGGTGCGGAGGGGGTGATGGCGCGCCGCCGGCCCGCCGCGCCTGGGCCCCTGTCGATCCGCGGACATTCGATCGATTCCTGTCGCGGGGGTTGTCGCGTGATTCGCTGCGCCTCGGACCGACCTACTTTGAGGGCGCCGCATCGATCAGGCATGCCGGACAGGACTCGACGGTGGAGTTCGCGGGACGGGCCAACATCCAGTTCACCTCGGACATGTTCCTCGAGCTTCGGCTCAATGATTGGACGCGGAAGAACGACATCACCGGGTTCTACTTTCGTCGAAGCGGTCCGCAGCTCTTGCGAGCCGGGACGTACCCGATCGTCGGCAACGCCGATTTCTTCGAGACGCGGCCCGACGCGAACATCTTCATGTACTACGGGCAGTCGGAGGCGCTTCGTGGCGACTTCGGACGGTACCCGCGAATTCGGGGCACGGTCACGGTCGATCGCGCCGACACGTCCGGCGCGGCGGGGCATCTCGAGTTCTGGGTCGAAGCAGATGACCCGCCCGCCGGCTGGTGGCAGCGGAATATCGCGTCGTTCCGCTGGCTGCAGCAGGCCGGCGTCCCGTCGGCAGACGAGCTTCACGTGCGCGCCACTTTTCGGGCGCGCTATGACAACGGCGACGAGCAACTTAGCCGAGTCGTGAGCCACTTCCCGCTCTTTCCGCGCCGGCTCGAGCACTCGGATCCGGCGCCGGACGCGGCACTCATCGCGAGACACTTCTTTCTCGACGAACGCGAGCCGTGTGAGAAGCTGCCCGTCTACTCGCACGAGAGCGTCTTGTCGTCGCTTCCACCGACCTATCCAGGCGTTTCGGCGCGCGCTCGGCTGAACATCGTCACCGACTCGAGCGGTCGGGCGCGAGGAGGCACGCCGGTGATGGCGATCGAGGATACCTCGTTGGCCGGTACGTTCGGGCTGCAGACTGGTCTCCGGTTCGAGAGGACGGCGCCCGATCAACTCATCGGACGAGTGCGCTGCACTCTGACGCTCAGGAAAGAGCACTAGAAATCCGCGCGGCCGCGCGCCGTGTGATTGCCCCGCGGTCACGGCTCTCGCAAGCGCCGTGCGGCCGCGCAGTCGTCCCCCCGCATTGGCGACCGGCGTCGTCTTAGATTGATCTGTACGCCGATGGAGATCCGCGATCCGAAGGTCTTTCTCGACTACCACGCGCGAATGCACGAGCGTACCGCGCGCGTGATCGACTGCATTCCTCGCAGCGATCTCGATTGGGCGCCGGGTAGCGGGCGTTTTTCGTTCGCCGACATGATCCGCCATCTCGCGGGCATCGAGCGGTACATGTACGCCGAGGCGGCGGCCGGGAGACCGAACCGCTATCCGGGGCACGGCCCTGACCTCGCCGACGGGCACGACGCCGTACGAGCCTACTACGATCGCCTGCACGGCGAATCGCGCGACATCTTCGCGTCGCTGAATGCAGACGCGTACCAGCAGCGGGTCTCGACGCCGGCAGGTACGACGATCACGCTCTGGAAATGGCTGCGCGCGATGCTGGAACACGAGGCGCACCACCGCGGCCAGATGTACATGATGCTCGGGTTGCGCGGCGTGCCCACGCCCCCGATCTACGGCCTCACCTCCGAGGAGGTTCGAGATCGTGCCGCGAAGTGACGCCCTGCCAGGCATTCTGGCGATTCCGCCGTCCGCTGCGTAGCCTTTCCTCACGCACGGAAGCACCGCCAAGCGGGCGGGGCGACGTGGACCGCGCCCGCACCCATACCATAGAGGCAGTCAGGACCCGCCATGAAGAGCGCACTCATTCTGATCGCCGCGATTCCGGCCTTTGCCGTTTCCGCCGCGGCGCAGCAGCCGACGGCCACGGAGCTCGCCGCGTGGAAGCGGCAAGCGCAGAACGTGACGATCACCCGCGACGACTGGGGTATCGCCCACATCCACGGCAAGACTGACGCGGACGCGGTCTTCGGGCTCGAGTACGCGCAGGCCGAGGACGACTTCAATCGCGTCGAGACGAACTACATCAATGCGATGGGTCGGCTAGCCGAGGCCGAGGGAGAATCGCAGATCTATCGCGATCTTCGCATGAAGCTCTTCATCAATCAAGACACGCTCAAGGCGCTCTACGCCAAGAGTCCCGATTGGCTCAAGAAGCTCATGAACGCCTACGCCGACGGGCTCAACTACTATATCGCGACCCATCCCAGCGTCGCGCCGCGCGTCATCAAGCGCTTCGAGCCCTGGATGGCGCTGTCGTTCACCGAGGGGAGCATCGGCGGCGATATCGAGAAGGTGAACCTCAACCAGCTCGAGGCGTTCTACGGCGGCCACGCACCGGCGAGCACGTCCGGCGACGACGAAGAGGAGCTGTACAAGGAACCGAGCGGTTCGAACGGCATCGCCATCGCGCCGGCGAACACCGTCAACCACCACCCGTTGCTGCTCATCAATCCGCACACGTCGTTCTTCTTTCGCTCCGAAGTGCAGGTGACGAGCGACGAAGGGCTCAATGCGTACGGCGCGGTGACGTGGGGACAGATCTTCATCTACCAGGGATTCAACCAGCATGTGGGCTGGATGCACACGTCGAGCGGCGTCGATGCGGAGGACGAATTCCTGGAGACGGTCACAAAGAAGGGCGACGGCTACGTCTACAAGCACGGCGACCAGGAGCTGCCTGTCGTTTCGACGAAGATCACGGTGCCGTACAAGACCGCGTCCGGAATGGCGACGAAGGATTTCACCGTCTACTACACGCAGCACGGCCCGGTCGTCCGCGAACTGAACGGCAAGTGGGTCGCCGTCGCTCTGATGAACGAGCCGGTGCAGGCGCTCACGCAGTCGTACACGCGCACCAAGGCAACCGACTACAAGTCGTACCGACAGTCGTTCGAGCTCCACACCAACTCGTCGAACAACACGATCTTCGCCGACACGCAGGGCGACATCGCGTACTTCCACGGCAACTACATCCCGAAGCGCGATCCGAAATTCGACTGGACGCGACCCGTCGACGGCAGCGACCCCGCCACCGATTACAAGGGTCTCCTCTCGGTGGACGAAACGCCGCACCTCTTGAATCCGGCGAGCGGCTGGATCTACAACAGCAACAACTGGCCGTGGTCGGCGGCGGGGCCGTCGAGCCCGAAGCAGTCCGACTTCCCCGCGTACGTGGAGACCGGACGCGCCGAGCAGCCGCGAGGCTACCATGCGCTCAAGGTGCTGCCGGGTCGCAAGGACTTCACGATGGACAACCTGCTCACGACGGTGGCGTTCGACAGCTACATGCCGTCGTTCGAGAAGATGATCCCGCCGCTCATCAAAGCGTACGACGCCACGCCGTCGTCCGATCCGGTCAAGGCCAAGGTCGCCGACCAGATCGCCGTGCTGCGGCCGTGGGACTATCGCTGGGGTGCCAACTCGGTGGCGACGTCGCTCGCCGTTTTCTGGGGTGAGGACGTGACGCGCCGCGTCAGTACGGGCCGACGTGGTGGCGGCGGCGGCGGGTCCGCGGAGGATCTCGTCGCCGCGGCGCCGGCCGCGACGCTGTTGCAGTCGCTCGTCGCCGCGAGCGACAAGCTTTCGGCCGATTTCGGCACGTGGAAGACGCCGTGGGGCGACATCAATCGGTTCCAGCGGATCAACGACGACATCAATTCGAAATTCGATGACGCGGCACCGAGCATCCCGGTTCCGTTCGCGTCGGCGCGATGGGGAACGCTCGCGTCGTTCGGCGCGCGCGCGTACCCGAACACGAAGAAGTGGTACGGCACGAGCGGCAACAGCTTTGTTGCGGTCGTCGAGTTCGGCGACAGCGTGCGCGCGCGCGCCGTGACGGCGGGCGGCGAGAGCGGCAATCCTTCATCGAAGCACTTCAACGACGAAGCAACGCGCTACGCGAGCGGCAACCTGCGCGAGGTGTACTTCTATCCGTCGCAGCTCAAGGCGCATACCGAGCGCGTGTACCACCCCGGAGAGTGACCGTGCCGCGCGCCGCCGGAACGTTCGACGTCAAGATGACGCCCCAAACGGCAGGCGTCGCGGGAGACGCCGTCGGCCGGTTTTCCATCGACAAGCGGATCGATGGCGATCTCACGGGCACGAGCAAGGGTGAGATGCTGAGCGCCGGTTCTCCCGCGAAGGGATCGGCGGGGTATGTCGCGATGGAGTGCGTGACGGGAACGCTCGCCGGACGCGAGGGCACGTTCGTCCTGCAGCATACCGCCACGATGCACCGCGGGACCAATCGGCTGTCGATTCAAGTCGTGCCCCAGTCGGGCACCGGCGGGTTGGCCGGGCTGAGCGGGACGTTTGCCATCGTCATCGCCGACGGCAAACACTCATACGAGTTCGACTACGAGCTGGCCGACGGCTGAGCCGTCTCGACGCTCCGCGCTGAAACCCGCGAGTGGACGCCGTCCGCTCGACTGGCGCGCGCGCCCGGCGCAGCCCGCGGCACCTCGAGCGTGAAGGTCGACCCCTCTCCGGGCACGCTTTCGGCCGTCAGCTCGCCGCCCATTCCGCGCGCGAGGTCGCGGCTGATCGCGAGACTCAGCCCCGTGCCGTCGAGATGCCGCACCGTCCCCTGCGGCTCCTGACCGAACGGCTCGAACACCCGCCGAAGCCGCACCGCCGCGATGCCCAGTCCGGTGTCGCGAACGGTCACCACGAGCGCGTCACGCTTCGCGGACGATTCCGCGACACTGATCGTCAGCTTGCCGCCGGCTCGCGTGAATTTGACGGCGTTCGTGAGCAGGTTGAGCAAAATCTGCCGTAGCTTCTCGCCGTCGACCGCGGCGACGAGCGACGGCGTGTTCGCCGGCGGGAGCTTCAGCTCGTACGTGAGCTCGCCGCGTCGCATCAGCGGCTCGAATCCATCCACGACTTCCTTCACGACGGCCGACAGATCGAGTTCCTCGGCCGCGAAATCCATGTGCCCCGCCTCGAGACGAGCCAGGTTGAGCACGTCGTTCACCAGCATGAGCAGGTGATGCTGGCTGCGGGCGATGCGGGCGAGCGCATCGCGCTGCGCCGCGGTAACAGGCCCGTGCAGCTCCAGCTCGATCAGCTGGACGTGTCCGCCGATGGCGTTGAGCGGCGTGCGCAGCTCGTGGCTCATCACCGACAGGAATTCGGCCTTGGCGCGATTCGCCGCCTCGGCTTCAGCACGCGCCTCTCGCTCGCGCTGCAGGAGACGCTCGCGCTCGACGCTCGCCCGTTGAAGCTCCTCCTCGATCACCTTTCGAGCGACGAGCGCTTCGCGTAGCCGGGCCTCGAGCACCTTTCGCTCTTCCAACTCGCGCTCGAGCTTCGCCGTTCGCTCCACAAGCGCCCGATCCGGCCGATTGTCTCCATTGTCCGACTCGGCGATGGGTTCGACGGCGTCATCGTCGGCGAGGCGGATCTGCTCGAGAAACTGCGCCGTGCGTTCCACCGATCCCGTGACCGTCAGGAACTCGCCGCCCACGTCGCTCGACAGAAGCAGTAGCGGTTGTGCGCCGGTCAGCTCGCCCCAAAGCTCCTCGAGGCGGACTGCCGCCCGCGTGTTGCCGTCCTGCCAGAGCAGGCTGACCATCTCGCCGAAAGCGCGAACAGGGCTGCCGTGGTTCGCGGCGCACAAGCGCTCGACGGCCGCGCCGACCGAGTGGCTGAACTTGTGCGCGTCGGGCAGGTCCCCGACCAGGAACGTCGCGAGCGTCGCGCGGGCGTCGAGCAGCGTGAGCCGCGACTCCCGTTCGAGATAGTCGACGTCGAGCCCCCGGTCACGCAGGCACTCGCACATCGCCTCGCGCCTCGCCGGCGTGGCGAACACCACCGCCGGCTCGCCGGACGCAATTCCGTTCGCGAGGAATCCGGCGGCGGAGACCGTCAGCGCCCCGTCGTCCTGGCAATAGCGCAAAACGTGCGTGGAGCGCGAAAAAAGCTCACCCGTCCCGGCCGGCCGCAATGCCACGCCGGAAATAGCCGCTCGCGTAGTGCCCCCACCCGAATTCATGTCGAGTCCTCGCGCCTCTCAGCTCCACGACCCTCACGCCGACGCGCGGTCGATCCGAGCGAGTACCCGGCTCGACGCGGCGCGAGGAACGTGATAGTAATCAATCTCTCCGAACCTCGCGCGTCAGGCGAGTTCGGCTGTGAGCATGGCGACGTCGTAAGACCTGGAGGCGTCTCATCGCGAAACACATCGCGCTGCTCCGCGCCATCAACGTCGGCGGGCGCACCGTGAAGATGGATCACCTGCGCGAGATCTTTGCCGAGCTCGGCTTTCGCAACGTTGCCACGCTCATCGCTAGCGGCAACGTCACGTTCGATGCCAGCACGGCCGAAGCCGCCAAGCTGGAATCCAAGATCGAGCGGCATCTTCACACACGACTCGGGTTCCTGAGCGAGACGTATCTTCGCTCTCGCTCCGACCTCGAGGCGGTGATCGCGCACTCCGCGTTTCCCGCGGCGAGCGTGAAAAACGCTCACGCGCTCTGGATCGCGTTTCTGAAGCGGGAGCCGGCGCAAGCCGCGACCGAAGCGCTCATGGCCGTGCGATGCCCGACCGACGAATTCCACATCCACGGGCGCGAGGTGTACTGGCTGCGCCGCGCGACGAGCACCGAGTCGAAGTTCACCGGATCGCTGGACAAGATCCTCGGCATGCCGGTGACCGCGCGCAACATCACGACGGTTCGCAAGCTCGCCGGGATGTAGCGCGTGGCCGTCGGCCGGCGCGTTACTTCGTGATCTGAAACTCGAAAGGCATCTCGGCGAGCGCGCGCACGCGGTGGCCGCCGAGCTCGGCCGGCTTGAACAGAAATGCGGGCAGCGCCTCGCGCACCGCTCGCGTGAAGAGATCGTGCGTGCTCGACAGCACGCCGACGGTGCTCATGTCGATCCGACCGGTCGTGTCCACCGTGAAGCGAACGAGGACACGTCCGTCTATCGCAGCCTGACGCAGCGATTCCGGATATCGCGGCCTGCCCGACGCGAGGATTCGAGTCTGCAGATCGGCCCCGATCCATTCGGTCGGCTCGCTCCGCCCGGCGCTCTCGCCGATGGCGCTCGCGAGTCCAGGACTCGAGCCGCCGCCGCCGATCACGATGCTGTCGATCCCGCGGCCGAACGACGAGTCGATCGGCGGCAGGTGGTCGAGGATCGTCGGCGGCGGGTCGATGCGGTGAATCTGAATCGGGCCGGCGATGACCGGTGCAGGTACGAGATCGCGAATCGTAGGGTCGACCGGCTTCGGCGGCGGCGGCGGCGGGTTCTTGAAACGCAGTAGAACGGGCTCCGGCTTTTCCTTCGACATGGCCGTCCCGTGAACCGTACCGGCCGTGACGGCGCCGATGATGACCATGTGCACGGCGACGCTGATCGCCGCACCGCCCGGCCGCCGTCGTCGCCGCGCTCTAGACTCGAGGAGCGTTCCAAACATGCTGGTAGCCTCCACAATCGGGTGACCGCCGAGCGGCGAATTGTCGCTCGGCGCCACGTTACCACTGCCCGATTGCGCCCCGATTGGCGGGTGATGAGGCCGCCGTGAGTCCTCGATGACGATCGCATCGCCGCGCGATGAGCGGCGCCTGATCCTTGAATTACGGCGGGATTAAGGTGCAAGTGCCGGCGACGCCAAGACGTTTTGACTCCACGAGATAGACACCGAGACGGCGCCGGCTCCCTTCCGTTGAATCGCGCGCGTCGCCATCGTCAATCGCCCCCGCGGGACCTCGCAACCACCGACCGCCGTCGCGCATGCCCTCGCCCTCCCCCTCATCCGTCAGTTCGAAACTGGGCTTT
Organism: uncultured Gemmatimonadaceae bacterium; assembly: GCA_963757185.1. Taxonomy (GTDB): domain Bacteria; phylum Gemmatimonadota; class Gemmatimonadetes; order Gemmatimonadales; family Gemmatimonadaceae; genus JAQBQB01. The sequence continues at coordinate 1,217,241 of CAVWQI010000002.1, read as the reverse complement.
CGTATAGCGGCCACGCCGCCTCGACTCCCTGACGCGCTCGTCGAGCGCTTCCGCGGCATCGCCGCGGCGAACGTGGCCGACGCCATGGGGCGATTCAACTTCATGGATCCAGGAATTCTGTCGCGAACCGGCTTGTCGATCTGCGGTCGCGCGGTGACGGTTCGCTGCCGTCCCGCGGACAATCTCATGGTGCACAAGGCGCTTCAGATCGCCGAACCCGGAGACGTGATCGTCGTCGCCACGTGCGGGAACACGACAAGCGCCGTGTTCGGCGAACTGATGTGCCACACGGCAGCCGCGAAAAAGATCGGCGGGATAGTCGTCGACGGGGCGATTCGCGACGTCGACGGCATTCGCCGATTGGGCCTGCCGGCGTTCAGCCGATCCGTGAGCCCGGGCGCATGTGACAAAGACGGCCCGGGAGAGATCAATCTCCCGATCGCGTGCGGCGACACCGTCGTGATGCCGGGCGATTTGGTGATCGGCGACAAGGACGGCGTCGCGGTTGTGCCTCGCGACGACGCAGAAGCCGTTCTTACGCTGGTCGGTGAGCTGATGTCGCGCGAAACCGCGCGCATCGCCGAGATCGGCCGGGGTGTGCTCTACCGCGCGGAGATCGACGAGTCGCTCAGAAAGAAGGGCGTCATCGAGTGACGACGCAATCGGCGGGTGCCGGCGACGAGCCGTTGCTTCTCATGACGCCCGGTCCCACCCGGGTGCCGGAGCGCGTGTTGCGGGCCGGGGCGCGCCCGATGATTCACCATCGCACGCCCGAATTCTCGCGCGAGCTCGCGGTGGCGCTCGAGCTCCTCCGGCCGGTGTTCGGCACCGCCGAGACTCCGCTGCCGGTCCACACGACCGGCCGAGGTGCGCTCGAGGCGGCGATCTGCAATCTGTTTTCACCTGGCGACGAGATCGTCGTCTGCTGCAACGGGAAGTTCGGCGAGATGTGGGCACGTCTTGCCGAGTCCTACGGCGTCGTCGCGCGGCGCGTCGCGACGCGTTGGGAGGTCGGCGTCGACGCGAGCGAGCTCGAGTCGGCTCTCGACGAACATCCACGCGCCCGCGCCATCGCGCTCGCGTTCGGCGACTCGTCCACGGGGGTCGCGAACGACATCGAGGCGGTCGCGCGCATCCGGGGGGCGCGGTCGCGGGACACGCTCGTGCTCGTGGACGGCGTATCCTCGATCGGCGGCATGCCGTTCGCCTTCGATGAGTGGGGCGTGGACGTCGCGGTCACGGCGTCGCAGAAGTGTTTGATGTCGGCGCCCGGACTCTCGTGGGCGGTGCTCAGTGACCGCGCCTGGTCCGCGTGCGAATCGTCGAAGTTGCCGAAGAGCTACTGGGACTTCGCGGCGGTGAAGCGCGCTGTCGGCAAAGCGCGGCCCGAGACTCCCGGCACGCCGCCAGTCGCAATCGTGCTGCAAGTCGCCGAAGCGCTGCGCATGATCGACGAGGAAGGGCTGGACGCGGTGCACGCGCGGCACGCCGCGCTCGCTCGTCGGGTGCGTGAAGGCATCCACGAGCTCGGACTCTCACTGCAATGTCCCGACCTTCCGCGTCTTTCGGCGACGATGACGGCGATCGCGCTGCCCGCGGGTATCGAGCCGCGAGCGTTGCGAGAACGAATCAAGGCGCGCGGCATTCTCACCGCCGGCGGACTCGGTGAGTTCGAGTCGGTTGGCTTTCGAATCGGCCACATGGGCGACATCCGCATGGCGGACGTCGAACGCACGTTGAATGCGTTGCGCCACGCGCTCGATGAAGTGCGCGCGATCGCCGTCGGCGAGCCGGCGCACGAGTCACGATCCGAGCGGGCGGTCGCGTCGTGAGACTCGAACGGAAGATCCTGCTCGGGTTCGGCGCGGGCGTGTTCGTTGGGCTGCTCGCGCGCGCACCGGGAATGGCTTCGTTCGCCGCCGCTGTGACGTACCTCGAGCCGGTGGGCACGGTGTTCATCCGGCTGATTACGATGGTCGTCGTGCCGCTCGTCGTCGCCAGCGTGTTCGTCGGAGTGGCATCGCTCGGCGACATCCGATCTCTGGGACGCGTTGGCGCGAAGACATTGATCTTCTTTTTTGCAACGACGCTCGTCGCCGCGCTCATCGGACTTCTCGTCGCGACGACGGCGAACGTCGGCGCGGGCTTTGCGATTCCGACTCAGGACGCCGCGACAGCCGGCGCGACCACTCCCGCGGTGCCGGGCGTCGTGCAGACGCTGATCAATCTCGTGCCGCAGAATCCTTTCGCCGCCGCGGCGCAGGGCGGCGCCGATTTGCTCCCGCTGATCGTCGCCGTGTGTTTCTTCGGCGCGGCGGCGACAGTGGTAGACGCCGCGCGGCGCGAGCCTGTCGTGCGATTCTTCGAGGGCGTCAACGAGATGGCGATGGTCGTCGTCGGCTGGCTGATGCGGCTCGCGCCCTACGGCGTGTTCGCGCTGATCGCCGCCTCCGTCGCGCGATCGGGGATCGGACTGCTCGACCAATTGCTCGCCTTCGGCGCGGTCGTCGTCGTCGCGCTGCTCGTTCACGCCGTCGTCGTGCTCGTGCCGATTCTGCGGCTGGGAGCACGCCGCCCCGTCGCCGAGTTTTTCCGCGCGACATCGGACGCGCTCTTCCTCGCATTCTCGACCGCGTCGTCCAACGCGACCCTGCCGGTCAGCATGGCCGCGGCGACGGATCGACTCGGCGTTCCGGGCGACATCACGAGCTTCGTCTTACCCGCCGGCGCTTCGCTCAACAAGAACGGGTCGGCCGCGTACAAGGCGGTCACGGCGGTCTTCATCGCTCATTTGTACGGACTTCCGCTCACCGCGGGCGCGATGATCACGATCGTCATGATGGCGACGGTCGCGGCGTTCGCCGGCGCGGGCGTTCCCGGCAGCTCGCTCGTCACTACACTCATCGTGCTGAACGCCATCGGGCTCGGCCCGCGCGCCGCCGCCGGCATGGCGCTCGTCGCGGCCATCGATCGCCCGCTCGACATGTGTCGCTCGGCGGTGAACACGATGAGCAACCTCGTCGGCGCGGCATGGGTCGCGCGGACCGAGCGCGTCGGCGCGACGACCGCCGCGGGCGCGGAGAGCCGCCACCCCGCCATCGAACCGGCCGCGGCGCCCGCCGGCGAATGACCGCCGGTCGCGGCAAGACGATCAGCGAGAAGATTCTCTCGACCAAATCCGGCACGGACGCGCGCGCAGGCGACGTCGTCGTGTGCGGCGTCGATCTCGTCATCGGTACCGACGCTTCCACGCCGATGACGATCGGCTACTTCGAAAAGATGGGCGGCGAGCGCTTGTTCGACCCGAGCCGCGTGGCATTCTCTCTCGACCATTACTCGCCGCCGTCGTCGCCGAAGACCGCGGCGTTTCACGACCAGGTTCGCTCGTTCGCGCGTCGACACGGCGCGACCGTGTTCGAGGTCGGCGAAGGCATCAGCCACCAGGTCGCGCCGGAGCGCGGGCGCGTGCTGCCGGGCGATCTCGTCATCGGTGCCGACAGCCACACCGTGACGGTCGGCGCGTTGAACGCGTTCGCCACTGGGCTCGGATCGTCCGATATCGCGGCAGCGCTCATCACCGGACGCACCTGGCTTCGCGTGCCCGAGACGATTCGCGTCGAGCTCGCGGGCGAACGCGCGCCGGCGCTCGCCGCGAAAGACGTCGGCTTGGCGATGATCGCCGCGCTCGGCTCGGAGGGGGCGAACTACCAGTCGCTCGAGTTCCACGGGCCGAGCGCCGACGCATTCACGCTCGACGAGCGAATGGTGTTGTCGAATCTTTCCGTCGAGGCGGGTGCGAAAGCCGCGATCTGGAACGTCGATGCAGCGACGAACGCGTATCTCTCGGAGAGGGTGGACGGGTGGACCGGTGGACAGGTGGACGGGGCAATCACCGGTTCACCCGTCCGCTCCGACTCCGATGCCTCGTACTCCCGCGATCTGCGACTCGACCTCGCGTCGCTCTCGCCTCGCGTCGCCATTCCGCACGATCCGACCAACGTCGTGAGCGTGACCGACGCGGCGGGCACGCCGGTTCACATGGTGTTCCTCGGCACCTGCACCGGTGGACGCGTCTCCGACTTTCACGAGGCGGTTCACGTGCTCGAGCGCGCGGGCGGGCGTGTCGCTCCGGGCGTGCAACTCGTCGTGACGCCGGCGTCGCGCGAGGTACTGCTCACGCTGGTCGACGACGGCACGCTCGCCAGGCTCACGGCGATGGGCGCGGTCGTCACCACGCCGGGCTGCGGCGCGTGCTGCGGAACGAGCGGCGCGATCCCGGGCGACGGGATGAACGTGCTGTCCACCGCCAATCGGAACTTCAAGGCGCGAATGGGCAACGCGACCGCGTCGATCTACCTCGCGTCTCCGGCCACCTGCGCGGCGTCGGCGGCGACTGGGCGCATCACCGATCCGCGAGAAATCGAATGACGATCGCGACTTTCGATGGACGCGCCCGCGTCTTCGGCGACGACGTCAACACCGACTACATCATCGCCTCCACGCGCAAGCGCGACACGCTCGACGAAAGGGAGTTGAAGCGCTACCTGCTCGAGGCCGTCGATCCGGCGTTCGCGGCGTCGGTGCAGCCGGGCGATCTCATCGTCGCCGGCGCGAACTTCGGCTGCGGATCGGCGATGGAGATCGCGGCGACGGTGATCCTCGCCGCCGGGATCAAGGCGGTGCTGGCGAAGAGCTTCGCGCGGACCTTCTATCGCAACGCCGTGAATAACGCGTTGCTGCCGATCGAATGCGATACGAGCTCGATTCGCGAGGGGGATCGATTGCGAGTCTCGTTCGACGATGGGCGCGCGACCGTAAGCGTCGGCGATCGGAACGACACACTGACCGCGACGCCGATCGCTCCGCTCATGACCGCCGTGCTGTCGGCCGGCGGTCTAGTACCGTATGTGCGCGGCGGCGGCTACGGTGCGAACCGCGGGGCCGACGTAGAGCAACGGTGACCGCGCGGTGGCGAGTCCACCGGCCGCGGCGCTCGCCACTCGTTCGTCGACGACCGACGGCGTGGCCTGTTGAAGCAGTTCCATCATGACCTGGTCCGGCGACGCTTCCGGGTCACGCTCGAGGATCAGACTCGCCGCGCCGCTCACGTAGCCCGCCGCCATCGACGTCCCGTTCCACGGGGTGATCGTCGGCCCTTCACGATCGAATCCCGGGAGGAGAACCGAGTCACCCGGGGCGTAGAGGTCGACGCACGGACCCCAAGCCGTACTCTTGGCGCGCACGTCCTGCCATTCGCGCTGAGCGCCGCCGGAGCGGACCAGCGCGCTCGCACCGACGACCAGCGCACGCGGCGCGTTCGCCGGCGACACGTGACACGCATCGATGTCGAAGTTCCCCGCCGCGACGACGACGAGGATGCCGGCATCGCGCAGCATCGCGAGCGCGCTATCCACCTCGGGGACGTTGCGCGTCGTGTCCACGGCGAACGACCAGTTGGCGATCGCCGGTTGTCCCGGATGACGTCGATGATCCTGTGCGGTCCACCGCGCCGCGTCGACGATCGCGCCGACCGAGCCGCGCATATGGTCGCAGTTGATGATCTTGACGTCGACGATCTGGGCTTCGGGCGCGACGCCCAACGTCGCCCCCGCGGCGGCCCCGGCGACCGCCGTACCGTGTGCGTTGCAGATGCGCGGCGTGCTCGGAAATGCGTCGTACCCGATTCGAACACGGCCCGCCAACTCGGCGTGCTGGTCGCTGACGCCGCCGTCGAAGACGTAGATGGCGACGCCGAGACCTGTGCCCGTGCGGCGCATCGTGCTGTCGAGCCGCGGCTCTCGCTTCGTGATTCGGTCGAGCGCGCTGGATCGCGTGCGCAGCGACGCGCCGTCGACGTCCGGCAGCGAGACCCCGGACAGGACGAAGCTCTCCACGGGATGAAATCCCGTGGAACCGCGCGAGAGCGCGCAGGCCGTCGAGGCGATGACAACTGTCGCCGTGAAGCTTCGTCCGATATGCGGCAGGACGCCCTCCCGTGTCGCGGCGTCGAGCTACCCGAGCGCCGCGCTGGTCGCGGCGCCCTTTCATTGCATATCGGCACATCCGGCCGTTTCTGAAGTCGGAGGCGGGTGCAGCAAGACGGCTGGACAGCGCCATCAGCCGTCCAGCCGTCGAGCGGTCAGGCCGTCAGGCCTTCAGGAGTTCAGTCTCCCGCTGCCGGCACCGCGTGCTCCGCGGTCATCTGCTTCGGTTTCGAGCCGATCGCCCGCATGAACGCCGAGCGCCACTCGTCGAGGATCTCGTAGCCCGTTGGAATCACGAGCAGCGTGAGGAACGTCGACGTGATCACACCGCCGATGACCGCGACGCCCATCGGGGCCCGGAACTGCGCGCCCTCGCCGCTGCCGAGTGCCACCGGTATCATGCCGGCGATGAGGGCAAACGTCGTCATGAGAATCGGACGCAACCGAATAGCGCCCGCTTGAATCAATGCCTCGCGCAGCGGAACACCCCGCTCCTCGCGTGCCCACTTCGCGAAGTCGATCAGCAGAATCGCGTTCTTCGCCACGATGCCCATGAGCAGGATCATGCCAATCAAGCTCATGATGTTGATCGTCATTCCCGTGATGGCGAGCGACATCAGGACGCCGATCAGCGACAACGGCAGCGACATGAGGATCGCGACCGGATCGATGAACGACCCGAACTGAACGACGAGAATGAGATACATGAGCAAGACTGCCAGACCGAGTGCAGAAAAGATCTGGCCGAACACTTCCTGCTGCGACTCCGCGTCGCCGCCGATCGTGTAGTGCACGCCGGCGGGAAGCCGGGTCCTGTTCAGCAACGCCTGAATGTCCGCCGTGACGTCGCCCGCGGCGCGCCCCGACGTGTTCAACTCGACGGTGACGACCGGCTCACGATTGAGATGGTCGATGATGGCCGGACCGAGTCCCTGTTTGATCGAGGCGACTTGGCCGAGCGGCATCGTCGCCGGCAATCCGTTCGGACCGGCGACCACCATCGGAAGACGCTCGAGATCCGACACCCGCTGACGCGATTCGGGCGTCAGACGAACGGTGACCTTGCGCGACTTGCCGCTCGGATCGATCCAGTAGCCGGCGTCGATTCCCGCGAATGCCGGCCGCAGCGACTGTGCGACCTGTCCGACCGTCAGTCCGACCGAGCCGGCCACGCCGCGATTGAGGTCGATCTCGAGCTCGGGCTTTTGTCCCTTCGTCGATAGTCCGATGTCCACGGCGCCCGGGATCTTCTCGACCCCGGCTTTCACCATATCGGCCGCCTGCGCCAGCGCGGCGACGTTCTGGCCGCGCAGCTGGAGCTGGATCGTCTTGAATCCGCCGTTGAAGTCGTTCGTGAACACCGAGATCGTCGCACCGGACATTTGTTTCGTCTCGTGGCGCAAGACCTCGGCGAACTGTTCCGCGGAAAGGGCCCGTTTGTCCTTCGGCACCAGGCGAACGTAGATGTTTCCCTCGTCGACGCCGCCGGTCGCCTGATTGCCGAGCGTCGTGTAGGTGTAGAGCACCAGATCGGAGTGCGCCCGCGCGATGCGCGCCGCCTCTTCCGCCTTGAGCCGCGTGTACTCGAGGTTCGAGCCCGGCGGCGTCTCGATCGCCATGATGAATTCAGAGCGGTCGTCGTCGGGGAAGAACCCGGTGCCGACGGTGCGAACCGGCGTCACCTTCTGCGGCAGAATCGCGAACGCCGCGAGCCCGACGATGACGATGACCGTCCGCGGCAGCCAGTGCATCCGTTTCCGCGTGAACGCGTACACGACGATCGCGATGCCCACGATCGCGGCCGCGAGCCCGCTCAAACCGCGAGTCGGCAGCAAGAACGAGGCGAAAAACGTCAGCGCCGCCATCATCATCATCGCGACGCGGTGATCGAGCGCCCACGCGATGACGCGCTTGTAGTCGTCGGCGCGCGCGTTGAACCAGTGATTGAACTTGTCGAGCTGGCGGGTGATCCAGCCGCGTTCGTGCGGCGCCTTGTGCGGATCGGCCCAGTACGCCGAGAGCATCGGATCGAGCGAGAACGAAACGAACAGCGACACGGCCACGGACGACGCGATCGTCAGCGCGAACGGCTTGAACCACTGGCCGCCGATGCCCGGCATGAAGCCGATCGGTACGAACACCGCGAGAATCGAGAACGTCGTCGCCGCGACGGCGAGACCGATCTCGTCGGTGCCGTCGTGCGCCGCCCGGAAATGGTCTTTCCCCATCTCGACGTGCCGTACGATGTTCTCGCGGACCACGATGGCATCGTCGATCAATATGCCGATGGCCAGGGAGAGTCCGAGCAGCGACATCGTTTCGAGCTTGAAGCCAAGCGCCCACACGGCGATGAAGCTCGCCAGCACCGAGATCGGCAGCGCGACGCCGGTGATGACCGTCGACCGCCACGAGTTCAGGAACAGGAAGACCACCAGCACCGTCAACGCGGCGCCCAGCACCAGCGCCTCGATGACGTTTCTCACGGCGTGGTCGACGCGCACGCCGGAATCCTTCACGAGGTCGAACTTCGTCCCCTTGGGCAGCGTCGGCTGGATCTCTTCGAGTCGCGCGCGGATCCGATCGGCGACGTCGGTCGTGCTGTAGCCCTTCGCCTTCTTGACGTCGATGCCGATCGCTTCCTTGCTGTTGTAGATCGCGAGCGTGCGCGCCTCCTCGGTCGCGTCCTTGGTCGTCGCGACCTGCCCGAGGCGCACCAATTGCCCGTTGCGATCGGCGACGATCAGGTTTTCGAACTCGGCCGGATTCTCGAGACGTCCCCGCAGGCGAATCGCGCGCTCGTCGAGGTCCCCATTCACGCGACCGACCGGAGCCGCGAGGTTCTGCAGTTGAAGCGCCTGCACGACCTCGGCGACGCTGATGTTCGCCGCCTGGAGCTTGTGCGGGTCGACTTCGACCGTCAGCTCGCGCTCGACCTTGCCGAAGATCTGTACGTCGGCCACGCCGGGAAGCGCGCGCAACTCTCGCGTGATGCCCGGATCGGCGAGGCGAGTCAGTTCCGGCGGCGATAGCACCGTCGAGGAAATGGCGAGCGACACGATCGGCCGGTCGGTGTCGTTGAACTTGTTGACGATCGGCTCCTTCATCTCCGTCGGCAGATCCGAACGAATCGACGAGATCGCGTCGCGCACTTCCTGCGACGCCACGTTGAGATCCTTGTCGAAGAAGAACTCGATCATGATCATCGAGTAGCCATCGTACGCCTTGCCCATGATGCGCTTGACGCCCGAGATCGAGCCGATCTGTTCCTCGACCGGCTTCAACACTTCGCTCTCGACGACGTCGGGCGACGCGCCCGGGTAGACGATGCCGACCGTGAGGAACGGCGGATCGACGTCCGGAAACTCGTCCGTCTTCAGCTTGAGTAGCGCGAACACGCCGAAGATCACCATGGCGACCATCGCCACCACGGTGATGAGCGGACGCTTGATTGCGAAATCTGAGATGATCATGGCTTGCGCTCCGTGTCAGCCGCGACCGCGCTGACCTTGACCGGCGTCTTCTCCGAGATGCCGCGCGCCGCGCCGAGGAGGATCGTATCGCCCGGCTGCACGCCGCTCTTGATCTCGACCGTTTCCGTCGCCGCGTCGCGAATGCCCAGTTCCACTTCGGTCTTCGTCACGAGTCCGTTCTTGATCTGCATCACGAACGGCTTCAATCCGCTCTCGTCGACCGCCGCGGTGGGAACGACCGGCGCCCTGCGCACGTCGCTCGCCACGTGCCCGTCGGCGAAGAGACCGCCCACCAACACGCCGCCCTCGTTCGGCAGCGACACGATGATCCGCACCTGGCGCGTCGACGGGTCGGCCACCGGATTGATGCTTGTGATGTGGCCGGTGAACGCGCGATTCGGATAGCCGTTGACGGTGAAGTCCACCGGCGCCCCGAGGCGCACCGCCGCCAGCTGGTCCGCCGGCACCGACGCCTCGAGGCGCATCGTCGCCGGATTCACGATCACGTACAGCGCGCCGCCCGGTTGCAACACGTCGCCCGCGCTCACCTGCCGCGCGCTCACGATTCCCGTGAACGGCGCGACCACCGTCGCCTTGCTCAACTGTTTGTTGGCGTTGGCGAGCATCGACTTCGCGTTCGCCAACTGTGCCTGCGCCGACGACAACTGGTTCTGCGACATCTCGAGATCGCGGTCGGCGATCGCGCCGGCCTTCAGCAGCGCCGCGTTGCGATCGACTTGCCGCTTGTCGAGATCGACCGTGTTCTGGGCCGTTGTCGCGGCGGCCTGCGCCGAGAGCACGGCCTCTTGCAGCGTCGCGTCGTCGATGCGCGCCAGCGTCTGCCCGCGCGAAACGCGCTGGCCCGCCTCGGCGAGCGTCTGCAGGATCGTGCCCCCGACTTCGGCGCGCACGTTCGCCTGCTCCTCGGGCTGCAGCGTGCCCGAGATCGCCGGACCGGAACGCAGTTGTTCGCCCTTCACGACCGCGATGTTCTCTGGGCCGACGAGCATCGCCGGCGGCGTCGTCGCGGCCTTGCCCGCCGGTGTGGCCTTGCACCCCACCACCGTCACGAGCGCCAAAGACAACACCGCAGGGGTGAGGGTGGTCAGTCCGCGGCGCGTTGCGCTCTTCTTTCCGTTCATGGTTGAATGCTCCCTGTCGTTCCACCGGCGCCGGTTGGTGTGCGCGCCGCTTGATTTGACGAGTTCGTTTGTTGTTGTGATTGCTGCTGCTGTTGTAGTTGTTGCTGCGCCGTCGCGTTCTGGGCCGACACCGCGCCGGTTCCGGTTTGCTGGATCGGCAGATCGTGCAGCAGCGCGAGACGCACGCGCGCGACGGCCAGGTTGCGCGCCGCCATCGCCCGGTTCGCACGCGACTGCTCGAGCAAGAGCCGCGACTGCGTGAGATCCGTCTGCGTGGAGATGCCTTCGCGGAACCTCACTTCGTCGATCGCGTAGGTCTTCTGCGCCTGCTCGGCGGTTCCCTTGCTCGCCTCCCACGTGGATTGGGCCTCCGCGAGCTGATTCAATGCGACGCGCGTGTCGAGCGCCGCGAACTGGCGCGTCTGCTCGCGCTGGGCGCGCGCCTGTTTCACGCCGGCCTCCGCGATCAGCTGGTCCCCTTTGATCCGCCCACCGTCGAGAATCGGAAAGCTCGTCTGGAGACCGACCGTCCAGTTGTTCACGCCGAAGTTCGAGCTCGGGAAGAGCTGTTGCGGGAAGTAGAGGCGCTGAAACGCGGACACGATCGCAAGCGTGGGAATCCGCTCCGCGCGCGCGACCTTGATCTGCGCCTCTGACGCGCGCACCGCTTCGTCGAGCTCGCGCACCGGCGCTCGCCCCGAGATCGACGTGTCGACCGTCGTCGACGCGATCGACGGCAGGTTCGGTCCCCCCCTTGGGGAGTTTCGATCTGAGTCGTGAGCTGCACGACGTTGTCGAGCGGCATGTTGAGCAGCTGCTTGAGACGCAGGTACGCGACCTCCCGGTTCGAACGCGCCTGGATGGCGGCGGGCAGCTGGTTGTCGTGGGTCACCTGCGCGCGCAGCAGATCGTACTCGGCGGCGTTGCCGACTTGGCGCGCGACTCTCGTCTGCGCGAGCACGACTTCCGTCTGCGCGACGGACGAATCGGCGATCGCCACGAGCTGGTCGGCGAGCGCCGCGTCGTAGTACGCCGACGTCACGTCGAGCGCCGACTGCGCGCGCTGCGCCGAGACCTCGATGTTCGCGGACGAAAGCTGCGCGTTCGCGGCGTCCGCCTGCGCCGTGATTCGGCCGCCGGTGTAGACGTTCTGGGAGAAGTTGAGCCCCACGGTCCACTGGTTCGTCGCGCCGAAGCTCGTCTTGCTCAGGTCGAATCCGAGACCGGAGGTGGACGATTGGCACGAGGAAGCCTGCGACAGCGCGGCGAGGCGCTGGTCGGGCGTGGCGTTGGCCGGAATGGCCGGCGTGCAGAGCGCTTGCAGTTTTGGCGTCGTGTCGACCGGTGCCGGGGACGCGGAGAGGCTCGAGAACTGCGACTCCAGCGTCTTGTTGTAACCGGCCGTCGCGTTCAGCTGCGGAAAAAACTGGCTGCGCACCTGATAGCGCTGCCCCGTGGCGCGGACGACGCTCGACCGCGCGACTTCGATCTGGGGGCTCTGTGCTTCCGCCAACCGCAGCGCGTCGTCGAGTGAGAGCCGAACGGTGGCTCCGACGGCCGCGCCTGCGGCTGGCGGGGGCTGTTGTGCGGAAAGCGGACCGGCGCAGACGAGCGCCGTGGCGAGCGTGAACACGGCTCGCGCGAAGCGGGAATGTCCTTCGGTCTTCATGTGACTCGGTGGGTAAGAAGTCATGCGAGCGCGTCAGTCTCCGGCGGCCGATCGCGCGACCTGCAATGGGCGCGCACGGTCGATGCCGAGCGCGCGGACGACGATTCCTACGTATTTCGCCGCCGCTTCTGATTCAGGTTCGGGGAACACGTGGTCCATCATGTCCCGGCAGATCGCGTCGCCGAACATCGCGCTCAGGAGCATCGCGCGAACGGTTTCGACGTCGACGTCGGGATCGGCCAAGCCGTTGGCTTGGAGGCGGCGCATGTAGTCCGACAGAATCCGCCCCGCGCACGTCGGGCCCTCGCACATCGTCACCGCGGCGCCGGGCCGTTCTTCGGCCTCACCGACCGAGGTGCGAATGAGCGCCCGGTTCTCGCGCATGTGCGTGAGCACCCGCCGAACCCAGTCGGTCAGTTCTTTCGCGGGGTCGCCCGGATCCTCGGGGAGGAGCGGGATCGGGCTTTGGGCGTTGTGCGCGGCCATCAACGCCTCGAACAGGGCGGCCTTGGAGCCGAACGTTCGAAAGAGGGTGACTTCGTTGACGTCTGCTTCGATCGCGATGAGGCGCGTCGTCGCGCCCCGGAAGCCGTGCTGGGCGTACACTCGCTTCGCGGCTTCGAGGATTCGGTCACGGATGTCCATGGCGGGCATCCTAAGGCCGGCGAGGGCTCGATGCAAGTACCTACTTACTTCTGAGCAAGGGGCCGAACTCCGAAACGACCGGACTCCGAGACGACCGAACTCCAAAACGGCCGAACTCCGAAGGGGCCCTGACTCAGAAGAGGCCTAACTCCGAAGGCTCCAATAGCGAGAGGGGCGTCAAGCGCGAGTCGGAACTACCCCGATTCGCTCTCGACGCCCCTTTCACCGTTTGGCGATTTCGCCCCCTCAGGCGCCTTCGCTCCCCTACTTCTCGCCCCTCTTCGCTCTTCGCCCTTGGGGTCTTCCGCGCCGTTACGGCTTTTTCGCTGAATCCGTCGTCGCCGCTCCCGCCAGCTTCGACTGGATCGACTGCGCCTTCTCGAGGTGCGCCTGGATCGTCGGCTGCGCCTTCGTGATCAGCGCCTTGAGCGACGTGTCTTGCGCGGCGGTGCCGGCCGTCTGCAGCAGATTCAGCACCGACTGGTGAACCGCGACTTCGTTGTCGATGTACGCCTTGTCCCAGTCCTTCCCCTTCGCCATCGACGTCAGGTTGTCCTGCATCTTGGACGCTGCCGTCGCCAGCGTGTCGTTCGCCGGCGCCTGGGGCGCGAGGTTCTCCTTCTTCGCTACGGCCTGTCCCGCCTCGCGCAGCTTGTGATGGTCGCGCGCCATGTCGCGGCCAAATTCCTTGACCGCCGCGCTCGTGCCCTTCGTCGACGCGAGCTTGCCCATCGCGCTGTCGCCCGCATTCGCTTCGTCGAGCAGCGCGACGATGTTCACGTCGGTCAGCACGGCCGTCGGGGCCGCGGTCGTGTCAGGGATCGGCGTTGCCGCCGCGGACTTCGCCGTCGTGTCCATCACGGCGAGCGTATCTGAGTTCTTCGCACTCTTGGAGCACGCCGCCCACATCACCGTCAGGGCGCACGCGCTCACGATTGCCATGCTTCGAGCAGGGCGTTTCGACATGGATTCCTCCGCACGGTTGAGACGCCCCGGGCTCTCCAGGGCCGCCCCCAACCATTGGCAAGATCCGTACGCACCGCTCCGGTGGCGGCGGTCGAGCCGGTCGCCTTGCGTGCTCGTCCGTATTCGACTTCGCTAAACCGAGCATTCACTAAATCCAGTCAGTCACCGGGCTCAGGCACTACGTCCGGCAGATGCGCCCGCGCCCTCCGGCCGAATCGCGCCAACAGTCGCTCGCGCCACTCGTCGAGAATCTCGTACACGGTCGGAATCACGACGAGCGTCAGCACGGTCGACGTGATCACGCCGCCGATCACCGCGCGCCCGAGCGGCGCACGAAAGTCGGCGCCCTCGCCTAACCCCATTGCCACAGGCATCATGCCCGCGATCAGGGCGAGCGTCGTCATCAGAATCGGTCGCAACCTGATCCGCCCGGCCTCGATCAGCGCGCTTCGTCGGTCCAGCCCCCGTCCATGGTGCGACCACTTCGCGAAGTCGATCAGGAGAATCGCGTTCTTGGCCACGATTCCCATCAACAGAATCACGCCGATCAGGCTCATGAGATTGAGCGTGTCGCGCGTCACCAGCAACGCGAGTACGACGCCGATCAACGACAGCGGCAGCGACACGAGAATCGCCAGCGGATCCAGGAACGATCCGAACTGCACGACGAGGATCAGGTACATCAGCATCACGGCGATGCCGAGCGCGATGAAGATGTTGCCGAAGACTTCGTTCTGACTCGCCGTCTCGCCGCCGAGCGAGATATGGTATCCCGGCGGCAGCGGCACCTTGTTCACCGCCTGCTGCACCGTGCGCGACACGTTGCCGAGCGACGCGCCTTCGACGTTCGCGCCGATCGTCACCACACGTTCGCGCTGATAGTGGTCGATCTGCGACGGCCCGGCGCTCGGGGTGATGTCCGCGATCTGGCGAAGCGGCACGAACTGCGGCATCCCGCCGCCCGTGCTCGCCGCGCCGGCCTGCGCCGGCGTCACGAGAACGGGCAGCTGCCCGAGGTCGGCGGCGTTCTCGCGCGCCGACGGCACGAGCCGCACGTGCACGTAACGCGAAATTCCACCCGGGTCGACCCACGTGCCCGCGTCGACGCCGGCGAAGGCGAACCGCAGCGAGGCCGCGAGCTGGCTCACGCTCACGCCGAGTGTGCCGGCCAACCCGCGGTTGACGCGTATGTTGAACTCGGGCTTTTGTCCCTTGGTCGACAGCCCGACGTCGACCGCGCCGGGCGTGGCCGCAACGACCTTGGCGATCCGCTCGGCGTAGGCGTTGAGCACAGCCTGGTCGGGGCCCTGGAGTTGGAGCTGTAGCTGTTTCTGCGCGCCGCCGAATCCGGACGCGTAAGTGAACGCGGTCGCGCCGCCGACCTGGCGCATGTCGGTGCGCAGGATCTGGCCGAGGTCGTCCTGGCTTATCGATCGCTTGTTCTTCGGCTTCAGCCGGACGTAGACGGTCGCGTTGTCCGCCTCCGACGAGCCGCTCGTGCTGCCAACCGTGGTGTACGTGTACTCGACTTCAGGGCGAGCGCGGATCATTCGCGCGATCTCTTCGGCCTTGAGCGACGTGTAGTCGAGGTTCGACCCGGGCGGCGTCTCGATCGCGATGTTCAATTCGCTCTGATCGGTCACCGGCACGAAGGCGAACCCGCCGATTGCGATCTGGAGCCCGATCGCGAACACGAACGACGCCGCGGCGAGGGCGATCATCGTCCAGCGGTGATCGAGCGCCCAGGCGATGACCGACTTGTACCGGTCGGCCTGTCGATCGAACCACAGGTTGAACCGCTCGAGCGCCCGCGCGATCGGATTGCGACGGTCGTGCGCCTCGAGTTGCGGATCGGCCCAATACGCCGAGAGCATCGGGTCGAGTGAGAACGACACGAAGAGCGACACGAGCACGGCCGCCGCGATCGTCAGCGCGAAGGGTTTGAACCACTGCCCCGCGACGCCGGGCATGAAGCCGACCGGCACGAACACGGCGACGATGGAGAACGTCGTCGCCGCGACGGCGAGCCCGATCTCGTCGGTCCCCTCGTGCGCCGCGGCCATGTGGTCGGCGCCCATCTCGACGTGTCGCACGATATTCTCGCGCACGACGATCGCGTCGTCGATGAGAATGCCTATGGCGAGCGACAGGCCAAGCAGCGACATCGTGTTGAGCGTGAAGCCGAGCATCAACAGCGGGACGAACGCCGAAAGCACCGAAACCGGAAGCGCGAGGCCCGTGATCACGGTCGATCGCCACGAATTCAGGAAGAGAAATACGACGAGTACCGTGAGCAGCGCGCCTTCGACGAGCGCTTCTTTCACGTTGCGGACCGAGTTGCGAACGCGGACGCCGGCGTCGCGCACGATCTCGATCCGCGTCCCGGGCGGCATGAGGCGCTGTAGGCCGTCGACGCGCGCCCTTACGCGATCCGCCACGGCCGTCGTGCTGGACTCGCGCGACTTCACGATGTCCAAGCCGATCGCCTGCCGTCCGCTGTAGAACGCCGCCGACAGCGGCTCGGCGGCGCCCGCCTCGACGCCTGCCACCTGGCCGAGCGTGACGAGCTGCCCGTTCCGCGCGGAGATGACGAGCGCGGAAAAATCCTCAGGCCGGTCGAGCCGCCCCTCGAGCCGGATCGAACGTTGCTCTAGCGCACTGTTCACGTTGCCGACCGGCGCCGCGAGATTCTGCGCGCGAAGCGCGGCGACTACCTGATCGATGCCCACGCCAAGCGCGGCGAGGTCGTTCGGGCGGACGTTGACGTTGAGCTGCGCGCTGTCGCCGCCCACGACGTTCACCTGCGCGACGCCGGCGATCGCGCGCAGCTCGCCGGCGATCGTCTGGTCGGCGATCTGCGTGAGCTGCGGCGGCGAGAGCACGCTCGACGTGAGCGCCAGCGACACGATCGGCAGCTGATTCGGATCGAACCGCTGGATGATCGGCTCGATGATTTCGGCCGGGAGTTGAGCGCGCACCGCGGAGATGGCGTCGCGTATGTCCTGCGTCGCCTGGTCGACCGGCTTCGAGAACACGAACTGGACGATGATCTGCGCGAAGCCGTCGGTCGCCGTGGAGTTGATCTTGTCGACGCCGCTGATGCCGGAAATCTTGTCTTCGATGCGCGTGATGACTTCGCGCTCGACGACGTCCGGCGCGGCGCCGGGGTAGGCGATGGCCACGAAGACGATCGGCGCGTCGATGGCCGGGAACTCGTCGGTGTCGAGCTTCGCCAGCGCGGCGGCTCCGAACACGACGAGCGCGATCATCGTCACAACGGTGACGATCGGCCTCCTGATCGCGAAGTCGGAAACGAACATGTCAGCGTCCTGAGTGGCAACATGGGTGCCCGCCCAGCGCGCTACAGATCACTGATGCGCGGGGGTCGGCGTCTTCACGAACACGATCGCGTCGAAATTCGTCGGCAACTCGATCGTCGTTTCGAACGCCCCTGGCAGTACGGGCGAGTACAGCTCGGTGATGAGGCGCATTTGCCGAGGCCCGCGCAGCCATCCGCCGGCTTTGTCGCTCGGAAGATTCCGCGCGTCCAGCCAGAACGCCTCCCCCGCCGGCACCGGGACGCGATTCAGCACGTCTTCGTACGAGTCCTGCGTCGGACGCGCGACGCGGGTGTCCGAGAAGCCCGGTTCTCCGCTGCCACGCCCGCTGTTGGCGCGGTTCGACACCGACGGCACGCGTGCCCTGATCGTCCCGCCGCCCACCGCGAACGCCACCGCACGATAGCCGGTCGAAAGACGCTTCTCGAGCGGGACGCCGGTCTGAATCGTCGTTCGCTCGAGGGTGAGTCGCCCCATCTCGACGTCGCCGCCCCACAGGACGATGCGTCCCTGCGGCCCAAAGAGATTCGCCAGGAACATCACGTGTTCGGCGTTGCCCTCCTGGCGCGGCAGATGTCGCAAGCCGACCGAGACGTGATGTTGAATGAGGCGCGCCATCTGTTCGGCGTACGCCAACTCATTCGTCGCCGCTGGAGTCTTCGCGCGCGCGCGCGCGGCGACGACGCTGTCGACCGCGGCGCGCGTCGCCGGCGCGCAGGCGTTCCAGAACGAACTGTCCGCGGCGCGCCCCTCGAGGCCGAAGTGCGCCGACTCGTTTTCCGCCACGCATCCGTAGTTGCGCGTCAGCCAACCGCGCGTCGCGGCGTCGATCACTGAATCCGGAAGCGTCACGATGGAGCGGACGGCGAGCTCGGCGGTCGGGATCTCGAAACCGTAGAAGTCGATCTGTTTGTCGGTGTGTGCGTGGTTCCAGTCGCGTAGCGCGCCGACGAACGCAATCATCTCGCGCGTCTCGAATCGCCAGGAACCAAGCGCGCGAAGTAGCCGTCGCAGGTCGCCGCCACCGCCGCGCACGTAGCGATCGATCTCGAGCGCCTCGGCCATGGGCGCCTGCACCGCGATCGCCTTGAACCCGGAGTCGGCGAGCGTCTCCAGTGTGCGACGCACGACCTCAGGGAACTCGGCAGTTCCCTCTGTGAGCTCGCTGAGACCGACGATTCGTGCGCCGCTCGCGAGCGTGAAAATCCCGCGCCGTTCCGCATCGCTGGGCGTCGAATCGTGAAGCGCGATCGGCGCGACGTGCGACTCAACCCAGGTGAGCGCCGCGGCGCCGGAATCGCTGAGCGCCGGCGGCGGCGTGGGCGGCGGCGGCGGCGGGTGATGGCAGGCCGCTGCCGCGACGCTCGCGACGAGGGCGATCCGGGTCAGGCGATTCGAGAAACGAAAAGGACTGCGAGGGCGGCGCGAGGTCGAGCGTGTCATCGTGGAATTTCCGGGGTGCGCCATGGGCGCGCGTTCTGTTGGCGTCCCTCGAACTTATAGCCTTTGGGCGTCTCCGCCTTCGGCGGGGCGCTCACGATCGAGGGACACGAAATCGGAGACGCCGGTCGCGTCTGATGCAAGCGTCGCCGTTCGACGCGTCGTCCAGCAGCAACTCCAGCTCTCGGCTAGCAGGACTGATACCCCCGACGCGCCGCCGCAGCCTGAGCCGCCAGAACTTTCGGCGAATCATCAGCCCGTCGACAGGAACGATCGCGATTCGTCCCAACTCGAGCAGGTCCGCCGCCGCTGCTCTCGACACGATCGCCAGCCCAAGGCCCGCCGCGACTCCCTGTTTGATCGCCTCTGTTCCGCCAACCCGCACGGTCCGGCGGAGTCGCACACCCAGGTCCGAGAGCGCCCGCTCGGCCGCGCGTCGGACCGGGGAGCGCGGCTCGTTCACGAGGAATGGAAATTCGGCCAGGTCGCCGGGAGCGACGCTGTCCCGAGACAGAAGCTCGTGTTGAACCGTCGCGACCACCACCAGCTCGTCGTCGCGCCACGCGATCGCTTCCACCGACTCGAGTTTGGGTGGATCCTCTGCCAACGCGACATCTACGCGTGACTCAAGCAGCAGTTGGACGACAGTAGTGTCATCTGCCTGGATCGACTTGAGTTGGACCGTCGGACGACGGCGATGAAATCTCGCCAGGATCGGCGGAAGGAGGTAGGTCGCGATCGTAGGGCTGGCGGCCACCCTGAGGCGGCCGCGTTTGAGGCCTCGGATCTCCCTCAGCTCTTGCTCGGCAAGTCGTTCAACGCCAAAGATTTCACGTGCGCGGCCGTGAAGGATCCGTCCCGCATGCGTCAGCTGCGCCGAGCGGCCGCTCCGGTCGAGGAGGCGAACGTGGAGGCTCCGCTCCAATTCAGCGAGCGACTTCGAGATAGCCGGCTGACTGATGCCGAGCTGGCTAGCCGCCTTTGTGAAGCCGCCGTGGTCGACGACGGCGGCAAACAGGCGGAGGTGGCGGAGATTGATTGCCATTACCTATTCTCATGGATTTCAGAGAACAATGTATAAACGCTATGGAATCCCCACCACCTCCAAATCCTGCTCAACGCTCCTACGACGCCACCCTCATCCGTGGCCGCCGTGATCGTGGTCGTCGCGACCGTCGTGGTCCTCGTCCTCGAACGCGTGGAACGACGTACCGATCCGCCCCACGAACTGGCTCATCAACGAGGGCGTCGAGTTGAGCTTCGACGGGTCCAGCAGCGAGCCGTCGGCGTTGGTGAACCACGTCGCGACCGGCACCGTGACTGTGATCGACGTGGCCGTTCCCGCCGTCACCACGAGCGGAGTCGCGAACTGGATCTCGCCGCGCACCGGCGTGGAGAGCGTCACGTCGAACGCCTTGCCGTCGAACGTTCCCTGTAAGCGGATGAATGCCAAGCGCAGCTCGAGCTCTTGGAACGTGCCCGCGGGAATCGCGTCAGCTGGAACCGCCACGACACTGCCGTCGAGCGGCAGGTCGATCGTCGTGGGACCGATCTTCATCTCGCCGCAGTCGTCGTTTCCGTTGCCGTTATGACCGTCGTCCGCGCTCGCGCTGCCGCTGGGGCTTCGGTCGTCGTCGGCGCCTTCATTGTCGTCGGCGCAGACCGCGGACGATGCCGGTTTCAGTTCCGCCCGCGACACCGTGAGCGTCACCGCGCTGAGATCCAGCGTGTGGCCGCCGATCGTGATCGGCGCGGCGTCGGCGGTCGCGCCGAGCGCGGGGCCCGTAGTGAACGCCAATTGACTCGCCGACTTGTTCGCGCCCGTCGAGTCGCTGCACGCCGTGGCGAGACCTGCGAGCGCCACCAGCGATGCAATTCCGTACGTCGTCCGTGTGTGCTGCATACGTCGTGTCCCTCGCGAAGCTTGTGGGAGATACCGCGGAGTCGCGGCGGCCGCGTCGGCATCAGCATGCGTCGGGCCGTCGTTACTGCGTGAATCTTCTTCGCACGTCTTTGGTTCCTCGTGCGCGCTCGTGTGAGAATTCACATAAGTGCCGAGTGATGGCGCGCACACTTTGGTCGAGCCTGGAAAAATTCTTGGCTCGAACTTCGTTCGGCACCGAAACACGATATCGGCGAATCCCCGACGGGGGACTCGAGCCTTCGCGTGTCTCTTAGTCCGCGCGGAGCGCGCTCGCGGGGTCGATCTGCGTCGCGCGCCGCGCTGGGGCGTACGCGGCGATCACCACGACGACGAGCAGCACGCCGCACGCGGCGGCGAGGGCGAACGGGTCGGCCGGACTCACCTCGAACAGGATCGCCGACAGCATTCGCGACGTACCGAACGCGGCGACGACGCCGACCGCGGCGCCAATGCCGGACACCTTCAGCGCGTGAAGCAGCACGTCGCGCCTGAGCCGCTCGGGCTCGGCGCCGAGCGCCATGCGAATACCCAGCTCACGCGTGCGCTCGCGCACGATCGACGCCATCAAACCGTAGAGTCCGATCGCCGCAAGCAGCAACGCGGCCACCGCGAAGACCGACATGAGAAGCGCGCTCATTCGCGGCTGCGCGAGCGGCGCGTCGAGCAGCTCGTCCATCGGGTGCACGTACCAGAGCTTGAGTTGCGGATCGACCGCCCCCAGCGCCTGTCGCATCGCGGGCAGCACGCCCGAGATGTCGCCGCGGGTCCGCATTGCGAAGCTGAACTGCCAGAAGTCCATCTGGCGCCAAGGCACATAAATGATGGGCGCCGCGGTTTTTAGCGATCGAATGTGCGCGTCGCCGACGACGCCGATCACGGTGCGCCACGCTGTGCTGTCTCGCGACAAATAGTGAATGCGCTTGCCGATCGGATTCTCGCCGGGCCACAGACGCTTCGCCGCCATTTCGCTCACGATCGCGACGAGCGGCGCGTCTTCGCGATCGGCGTCGGTGAACGCGCGACCGCGAAGGATCGGCGCCCCGAGCGTCCGAAAGTAATCCTTGTCGCCGCTGAGCTCCGGGAAGAAGGGATTCGAAACGGACTGGCTCGGCGACTGCCCTTCCTTGTCCACGCGCGCAATGAAGACGTTCTCGCCGACCAGCGGCGGAATCAGCTCCGGCGTGAGCGCGACGACGCCGGGAATGGCGCGCCATCGCCGCAGAATGTCTTCGCCGACTGGATAGTACTTGTAGACCGAATCGTATTTCTTCGACGGCCAGGACGTCGCGAGGTGCGTCAGGCGTTCCGTCGTGTAGCCGAGGTCGATCGACTCGAGGCGCGCGAGACTGCGCGCGAGCAATGCGCCCCCGGCGAGCATCACGAGAGCGAGCGTCGTCTGCGCCGCGACGAGCACGTGACGGAATCGCCGCCGCGCCGCCGAGTCTCGTCCCGACCGCGCGTCGAGCCGAAGCGTCGTCGCGACGTCGGTGCGCGCGGCGAGCAGCGATGGAACGACGCCGAACAGCAGCACCGCGAGAATCGTCACGCCGATCGCGGCGAACACCGGCGCGCCCGACATCCCGATCACGTCGAGCCTCGGCAACCGCGACGGCGCGAGGACGATCAGCAACCGGATCAGACTCACCGCGAACAACAGCCCGAGCACGCCCCCGCCGGCGGCGAGCAGCGCGCTCTCCAGGAGCAGTTGCCGCGTGACGTCCCCGTACGTCGCCCCCAAGGCACGGCGGATCGCCAGCTCGCGCGCGCGAGTCGCGGCGCGCAACAGCAACAACCCCCCGACGTTCACGCAGGCGATGACGAGCAGAAGCACCACAGCCGCGGTGAGCGCGATCAGCGCCGGGCGCGCGTCTCCTAACATCGCTTGTGTGAATGGAACGACTTTGGCGCCGGTGATCCCATACTGAGCGGTACGCCACGGCAGCGACGTTCTCTTGACGATCGAGACGAATTCGCTCGCGGCCGACGACGGCGTCGCGCCCGGCGCGAGCCGCGCGATGGCGATCGTGCTGAAGCCGGTGTTGCCGGTGTCCGGCGACGGCCACGGCAGCCAATAACCGGCGCCGTTTGGGAAATCGAGGCCGGCGGGCGCGACGCCCACGATCGTGTACGTGAGCTGCGAATACGGCTCGTACAAGTGGCGGCCGACGATCTTCGGATCCCCGCCGAACCATTGTTGCCAACTCTGGTAACTGATCACGAGCGCGGGCGCCGCCCCCATGACGTCGTCTTCGGGCTTCAGCAATCGTCCAGCGGCGGGGCGCGCGCCAAGCACGTCGAAGAAACCGCCGCTCACGACCACGCGGCCGAGCGTCAACGTCCGGTCGCCGTCGACGAGCGGGCCTTGCGACGTCCCCCAGTGCGCGTAGCCGCCGACGCTGCGTAGCGTGCGACTTTGCTGCTTCACGACTTTCAAGTCGCTTTTGACCAGCCCGAATTCGACCGCCGGGTCCCTGTAGGTCGAGATCTGAACCACGCGGTCCGGATCGGTCACCGGAATCCGCTGGTACAGAACCGCGCGAAAAACGGTGAACACGGCGACGGCCGTGCCGATCCCCAACCCGAGGATCGCGAGCGCGGCCGCGGTGAACGCAGGTGTTCGGCCGAGTCCGCGAAGCGTGATGCGAACCGAGCGGACGATGTCAGTCATCTATCCTCGAGGACTCAAGGCACGACGCGCGGAGACATCCGTTCCGAGGTCAAGACACGCCGCGAGGCCAAGACCCTGAGCACACGTCTACCGCGGCGGGACCGGCGGCGTTCCGCCTTGGAAGAGCGCGAGCAGCGCCGCCGTCGCCAACATCGTCGATCAGGTCCGCACGAGCTTCTTATAGGCGACGCGATGCGGCTGGTCGGCGTCGGCGCCCTTTCGCTTCCGCAGATCTTCGACGTATGACTGGTAGTTGCCCTCGTGCCAGACCACTTCGCTGTTCCCCTCGAACGCGAGGATGTGCGTCGCGATGCGATCGAGGAACCACCGGTCGTGCGAGATCACGACGGCGCAGCCGGCAAAGTCGACGAGCGCGTCCTCGAGCGCGCGCAGCGTGTCCACGTCGAGATCGTTCGTCGGTTCGTCGAGGAGGAGCAGGTTGCCGCCGCTCATGAGCGTCTTCGCGAGGTGCAGACGATTACGCTCACCGCCGGACAGCAGCCCCACCTTCTTCTGCTGATCCGTGCCCTTGAAGTTGAAGCTCGACAGATAGGCGCGGCTGTTGAGCTCCTTTTTCCCGACCGTGATCACCTCCTGGCCGCCGGAGATCTCCTGCCACGCGGTCTTGTCGCCGTCGAGCGTTCGATTCTGATCGCTGTAAGCGACCTGCACGGTCTCGCCCACCTTGAGCGATCCCGAATCCGGCGCTTCCTGATCGACGATCATCTTGAACAGCGTCGTCTTGCCGGCGCCGTTCGGGCCGATGATGCCCACGATGCCGCCGCGGGGCAGCGCGAACGTGAGACCGTCGATCAGCAGTTTGTCGCCGAACCCTTTCCGTAGGTCCTTGGTGTTGACGACGTCGTTGCCGAGCCGCGGCGGCGGCGGAATGACGATCTCGTGCTGCATGATCTTTTCGGCCGTCTCCTCGGCGACCATCTCTTCGTACTTCTGCACGCGTGCCTTGTTTTTTGCTTGCCGGGCGCGCGGCGCAAGTCGCACCCAATCCAGCTCACGCTGCAGCGTGCGCTGCCGCGCCGACTCGGTCTTTTCCTCGGTGGCCAGTCGCGACTTCTTCTGCTCGAGCCACGACGTGTAATTGCCCTCGTAGGGAATGCCGTAGCCACGGTCGAGCTCGAGAATCCAGCCGGCGACGTTGTCGAGGAAGTAGCGGTCGTGCGTGACGGCGACCACGGTGCCCGGAAAGTCGTGCAGGTAGCGCTCGAGCCACGCGACGCTCTCGGCGTCGAGGTGGTTGGTGGGTTCGTCGAGGAGCAGCATGTCCGGTTCCTCGAGCAGAATGCGACACAGCGCCACGCGACGGCGCTCGCCTCCAGACAGAGTGGTTACGTTTGCCTCCGCCGGAGGCAAACGGAGCGCGTCCATCGCCACCTCGATCTTGTTGTCGAGGTTCCACAAATCGTGGGCGTCGATCTGTTCCTGCACGCGCGCCTGACGGGCGAGCAGCTTGTCCATCGCCGAGTCCTCCATCGGCTCGGCGAACATCATGGAGATGTCCTCGAATTCCTTGAGAAGCGCGCGCTGCGCTTTCACCGCGAGCTCGACGTTGCCCTTGACGTCGAGCGACGGATCGAGCTGTGGCTCTTGCGGGAGGAAGCCGACGCGCGTGCCCTCGCGCGCCCAGGCCTCGCCCTGAAAGTCGTGATCCACGCCGGCCATGATGCGGAGCAGCGAGGACTTTCCCGCTCCGTTGGCGCCGAGGACGCCGATCTTGGCGCCGTCGTAAAAGGACAGCCAGATGCCGCGCAAGATCTCCCGCGATGGCGGGACGACCTTCCGCAGGTCTTTCATGACATAGATGAACGTCGGAGGAGGCACGTGAACCGGGTGGACGGGTGGAGGGTGGCCGGGATGGGCGTACGCGAGCGGAATTTAGCCGTTCGCCAAACCCCGCACTCGTTCCAGTTCTCCGCACGCCGCCCCCGCACCCGTTCCAGATTTCCGCACCCCGCCTCCGCACTTCCGGTCGCTCTAGAGTTTGAGCTCCCACACCTCGGCGACGGCCGGCGTGCCGAAGGAGCGATGGGATTCCTCGCGGACGCAACGGAAACCGGCGGCGTGATAGATCCGTCTGGCGGCGGTCAGCTCGCTCTGCGTCCAGAGAACGACTTTCTTGTAGTTCGCGTCCCGCGCGAACCGCACGACCTCGTCGACGAGCCGTCTCCCGATGCCCAGTCCGCGCGCCGACGGTTCGACCAGCAGGAGGCGGAGCTTCGCCACGTGCTTCGACTTCGCAACGACGAACACCGAGCCGACGATCTCTCCGTTCCGCTCGGCGATCCAGCAGCGTTCGCGCGCCGGCTCGAGGTGCTCGATGAAATCGGCGACGACCCGAGCCACGAGGGCCTCGAACCGCTCGTCGTAGCCGTACTCGGCCTGGTACAGCGCGCCGTGCCGATGCACGATCCAACCCATGTCGCCCGGACGATGAGGCCGCAGCGTGTAGGGCTCCTTCACCGGACGCGCGGCCGGTCGCGGGCCGGGCTCGAGCGATCCGCGAATCGTCGACATCGCGCTCACCACGCGGCGTTGCCGTGCGTCGCTCAGCGGCGCGAGGATTTGGACGACCGCGTCGCGCGCCTTTCGGTCGAGCGGCGCGAACGCGTTGCGACCGGCCGCGGTGAGCGCGAGGTGTGTGTGGCGCCGATCGTCGGCGTCGCGACGCGCGGCGATCAAACCTCGTCGCTTGAACGCCCGCAACATGCGGCTCAGGTAGCCGCGGTCGATCTCCAGCGCCGACGCAATGCCGCTGGCGGTCGTTCGCTCGCCATGCGCGAGCTCGTAGAGAACGCGGACCTCGGTGAGCGAGAACTCGCTGCCGAGGTGCGCGCCGCCGAGCGCGCCGATGCGGTGGGTATAGAACCGGTTGAAGTGGCGAACGACGTCGGCGCGCTGATCGATCGGCCGCATGGCTCCGTCTCCGGTGGCGACGAAATCACGATCGGCCGATTGGTTGACTTTGTCAACTATATGCTATCGGGCGTGCTTACCTGTACGCTCGCCACCGTGGTGGTCGTCGCCCCAGATCGACGCGAGGTCGTGTCCCTCGACCACGTTGGCGTGGATCATCCAGCCGAACAGATTCGGATGGAAGTCGCCGTCGACCGCGTCGCATTCGGCCTTGGTCGCGATCGGGCTCTCAGGGCCGAACACCGGCTCCCCATTCTTTCGCTCGAGGTAGCGCGATTCGCTGCCCCTCTTCGGCAGACACCAGTTCACGTGCTTGTGCCATCGGGCGACGCCGAGCGGGACCCGGTCGTTGAGCCGATCGAGGCCGGCGTTCTTCGGCATCGTGTACATCGCGCCGACGAGCCTGAGCCTGCCGTCCGCGCCGCGCGAATACAGGATCGACGTCGGCTTGGCCGGGTCGAAGCGGAACGCCTCCATGAACGCGCGGCGGTAGTTCGTGAAGTGGTAGACATTCTGCTGCTTCACGTTCGGCAGGAACATTTTGTAGCCATCGGCGACCGCGACGGCGGTATCGGAGTACTTCGCGATCGCCTGCTTCAGTTCACCGGCCAAGTGCATCGCGCGCAACGTGTCGCCGTGGGTCGCCGCGCGAACCGGCGTCAGCTCCATGTGCTTCATCATGTTCTCGTCCATGGAGCCGCTCATCGCGCGATCGGCCATGCCGGCCATCCGCGCGCTGTCCATTGCGCCCGCCGATTGCTGCGCGACGGCCCCGACGCCCTGCGCGGCCGCGCGTTTCGCCTGTCGCGCCGCGATCAGAATCGCCGCCACGCCGAGCGTGATTGTTATCGCAGTTGTCTTGGTCATACCTTACCCTGGGTGGACAGGTGGACCGGCGGAACCCCGAAGGCGGGCGACCGGATTGGCAAAGCCGTAAGGCTGTCCACCCGTCCACCTGTCCACCGTTTAGAAGATCGACGCCCGATTCCTTCTCTCCGTTAAGCCCCGCGTGGTCCTGCAGACCTTCCTTCCCGATCTCTCCGGCAACCCGCTCAGGGCAATCCCCTTCGTCTTTGCGGGCGGCGTGCTGACGAGCTTGACGCCCTGCATCTACCCGATGATCCCGATCACCGCGGCGATCGTCGGCGGGACGTCGGTCGCGGCGCCCTCGGGTGGGAGAAAGCCCTCGA
Source organism: uncultured Gemmatimonadaceae bacterium (assembly GCA_963757185.1). Lineage (GTDB taxonomy): Bacteria > Gemmatimonadota > Gemmatimonadetes > Gemmatimonadales > Gemmatimonadaceae > JAQBQB01. Next base: position 1,189,874 of record CAVWQI010000002.1, on the reverse strand, counting down.
GGTCCCGGCCCATCGCCCTCACACTCACCTACGTGTTCGGGCTCGCCCTGGTTTACTCGGCGCTGGGGCTGTTTGCCGGAATGACCGGAACGCTTTTTGGCACGGTGAGTACGAACCCGTGGCTCTACCTCGCGATGGCGAACCTGTTGCTGATCGCGGCGTTGGCCATGCTGGACATCATCCACGTCAAGCTTCCGTCGGCGATCGTCGAACGCGCAAGCAATGTCGGGAGCACGGGGCGCCTGTCGGGCGCCTTTGGCATGGGCGCGATGTCCGGTCTCGTGGCGGCGCCGTGCTCGGCGCCGGTGATGGCGGCGGTGCTGACCTGGGTGGCGTCGACGAAGAGCGCCCTGCTCGGCTTCGTCTACCTGTTGGTGTTCTCGTTGGGAATGTGCACCTTGCTGGTGTTCGTCGGCGTCTCATCCGGCACGATCGCGCGGTTGCCGCGCGCCGGCGTCTGGATGGTGTGGGTCAAGCGCTTCTTCGCGCTCGTGATGGTGATCGCCGCCGAGTACTACCTGGTGAAGATGGGCCAACTGCTCTTCTGATTCGAACACACTCCGAGAGTTGATCCGATGAGATTCGCTCGAATTACCGCGTTCGTCGCTTCCACGCTGGCAATGACGCTTATCGCTCCGCGCGAGATTTCCGCGCAGGATCTCGGAATCGAAAGGGGCAGCATGGCGCCCGGCGCCAAAGTCGCGACGCTCGACGGGAAGGACGCCGACCTGTCGGCGTACCTCGGCAAGATGCCCGTGTTGATGGAGTTCTGGGCGACGTGGTGCTCGAACTGCAAGGAGCTCGAGCCGACGCTGCTCTCGGTGTCGAAAAAGTACGCCGGCCGCGTCAAGTTCATCGGCGTCGCGGTGTCGGTGAACGAGACACCCGATCGCGTGAAGGCGTTCGTCGAGAAGCACGGCCTGCCGGGCGATCAGTTCTTCGACAACAAGGGAAACGCCACGAACGCGTACGACGTGCCCGCGACGTCGTTCGTCGTGGTCATCGACAAGACGGGCAAGGTCGTCTACACGGGGCTTGGCGGAACGCAGGATCTGGACGCGCAGATCAAGAAAGTGCTGTAGTCGGGCGCACGGATGGGCGGCTAGACGGCGCGGCCGACGGCGGCCAGCCCGTCTAGAATCGCGCGGACGTCGGCGTCCGTGGTGCGTGGGTTCATCATCGTCACGCGAAGCACGCGGCGACCGTTCAAATTCGTCGCGGTGATCCACCCTTCGCCCGACGCGTTGAACTGCTCGCGAATCCGGCGGTTGAGGTCGTCGAGCTCCTCATCGGTTCGCGCCCCGTCGCCGACATACCGGAAACACAGGATGTTCCCCTCGGGCTCGTGCATCGCCTCGAAGTCGTCGCGCGCCGAGATCTCGTCGTAGACGCAGCGGGCCAGCGCGCAGAAGTAGTCGTGGAGCTGCTCCATCCCGGCCGCGCCGTAGCGCTCGAGTCCGACCCAGACCTTGAGCACGTCCGCGCGGCGCGTGCACATGAAGCTTCGGGTCCCCTGATCCCAGGCCCGCTCGCCGCGCGCGTCGTGAAACAGATATGGAGCGCGCTGCGAAAACGCGGCCTCCAGATCTCGCTCGTCCCGGACCAGCAGCATTCCCGCCTGGCTGGGCATCAGCATCATCTTGTGCGTGTCCCATGCGACCGAGCGGGCCCGCTCGATGCCGCGCAGCCGATGTTTGTGCCGCCCGGACCAGAGCGCAGAGCCACCGTGCGCGGCATCCACGTGCAGCCAGGCGCCGTGTCGCTCGCACGACGTTGCTATCGCGTCGAGGTCGTCGAATGAACCGGTAGCCGTCGAGCCGGCCGTTGCGACGACCGCCATCACTCGACGCCCCTCGCGCGCGAGATCATCGAGGGCGCGTTCGAGCGCCGACGGATCCATCGCGTACCCGCGCGACGCGATCGCCCGAACGTTGCGCATGCCGAGTCCCAACTGGCCCGCGGCGCGCGTGACGGCGTAGTGGGCGTGCTCGCCGCAGAGCAGCGCCGGCGGGTCCGCGCCGACGCCGTCGGTCCACGCGTTCGGCATCGCCGCGCTTCGTGCGGCGAGCAGCGCGGTAAACGTCGCCTCGGTGCCGCCGCTGGTGAACGTTCCGCCCGCGCCGGCCGGAAATCCGATCAGCTGACACATCCACGAGATCACGCGATGTTCGATGATCGTCCCGACCGGCGACATCTCGAAGACGGCGATCGACTGATTGAGCGCCGCGATCACCGACTCGGTCCAGATCGCGGCGGGCAGCGGACCCGAATTCTGGTGTCCGACGTACCGCGGATGCCACAGATGATTCGACTCGGCGACGACTTCGCCGCGAATTCGTTCGACGATCGAATCGATCGACTGTCCGTCGCGCGGAATCGGCTCGTCGAATCGCGCCGCGATCACCTCCGGCCTGTGGCGGGTCGTGACGCGCGTTTCTCGATTGCGCGTTTCGGCCAGATAGCCCGCGATCACCTCGGCGAACGCGCGTCCCACGGCGAGATCGGCGTCCGATTCGATGGCGTCGAGAATCGCCGGCCGCTCGAGGCCCACGGAACGCGTGGCCGATTCGGTCATGTGGCCGCGCCGAGTGGCAGATCGACGACGCGAATCGATCGCGTGAGATCGAGCGCGCGATACGCCTGAATCCGGTCGATCGTGATCGGTTCCTTCACGCGAAAGCGCGTCAGCTCGCGCAGCGCGTCGCGCGACAGCTCGGGGTAGAAGCTCAACGTCACGTGGGGAGTGAAGGTGAAGCGCGGCCGCGCGTGCGACAACCCGCTGGACTTGATCCTTTCATGCAGCGCGCGGATCGGGCCGTTGGGGTCGATGGGCATCACGACCACGGTGCTTTGCATGAACCGCATCGGCGGCTGGAGCTGTACCGCGAACGGCGCGGTCGCCGCGGCGACGGGCGTCAACGCCGCAAGCAACTCGTCTTCGGTTGTGTCGGGAGAGATCGGGCCCACGCCCGATGAGCCGGTGATCGTGACGTGCGGCGGAAGTTCCGCCGCCATCCGCGGGTCGAACCGGCGCTGGACATCGAGCACCCGCGCCGCGACGTCGCCGTTCAATTCGGACATCACGATGATCCCGGGCTTCACGCCCGAAAGCTACAACGTGATCTCGCGAGATCCTTCGAGATCGAGGAGGAACATACGCTCGGCTTCTTCGCCGAGCGAGGCGTCTTCGATCACGGCGTCGAGCTCGTAGTTGACGGTCACGCCGAGCGGATTGAAGTCGGTCGAGCCGACGCGTACCCAGCGACCGTCGACGACGCTCGTCTTGGCGTGCATCATCTCGCCGCGCCACTCCCAGATGCGCACGCCGTTGGTGAGCAGCCGGCGGTAGTAGCGCTTAGCCAGCAACGATACCCAGGGGTGGTCGTTGCGCCCCGGGAGGAGGATGCGCACGTCGACTCCGTCGCTCGCCGCGCCGTTCAATGCCTCGACTTCGGACGGCGACGGCGTGAAGTACGCCGTGGCGATCCAGATCGATCGGCGCGCCGAGATGGCTTGAATCTGGAGCGCGCGAGAGACGCGCTGCCTCAGCGGTTCGCCCTCGATGATCCCCACGAGTGCGCGTTCGTCGGTGTCGGGGTCGAGATGCGCGCCGCGCGCGGGGCGGTGGAGGAATCGATGCGAGCCGCGGCGCTCGTTTCCCAGCGCGCGCCGCCACATTCGATCGAACGCTTCCTGCATGTCGTTCGCGGCGGGACCGTCGATGCGCACCGCGGTGTCGCGCCATCGCGAGCGGCGAATCTTGTCGACGCCGGTCGTCCACTCGCGGCCGATGCCGACGCCGCCTGTGATGCCGACCGCGCCGTCCACGACGAGAAGCTTGCGATGGTCGCGCGGCACGAACCCGAGCCACCGGTGGAATCCGGGACGGTTGAACAGCACGACTTCGATGCCTGCCGCGCGGAGCTCACGGAGAAACCGGCGCCTCGTGCCGCGAACACCGATCCAGTCGAGGAGGATGCGCACGGCGACGCCCCGCTCGGCCGCCGCGGCGAGCGGCACGGCGAATCGGTCGCCGACGTCGTCGGCGCGGAAGATGAAGCTCTCGAGCGAGACCGAGGACCTCGCGCTTTCGATGAGCGCCAGCATCGCATCGAACGTCGCGGGCCCATCGCGCAGCAGGGAGACACGATTGCCGCTCGACACGTTCGCCGCCGCGATTCGCCAGAGGCCGCGCGCGAACGAGGGTCCGCCATCGAGGAGGCGGGGCGTTTCGGCCGACGATCGTTGGGCGACGGCTTGCCGGGCCGGAGCGGGGCTGGTCACGCTGACCCCTGGTTCAGATTGCGTGCCCGGCCACAGACTGCCCGTGGCTGGACGAACTATTATATCGCATGCTCGAGATCGATCTCACAGGGCGACGGGCCCTCGTGGCCGGAGTTGCGGACGACGCCGGCTTCGGGTTTGCGATCGCCAAGGCGCTGGCCGAGGCCGGAGCCAGCGTCTGCGTTGGAACGTGGCCGCCGGCTCTCAACATTTTTCTGAATCTGCTAGAGCGCGGCAAAATGGACGAGTCGCGCACGTTGTCCTCGGGAGCTTTGCTGACCTTCGAGAAGGTCTATCCCCTCGACGCCGTCTACGACACGTACGACGCGATCCCCGAAGACGTCCGGGCGAGCAAACGTTACAAGGACATCGGCGACTGCTCGATCGGCGGCGTGGCGGCGCGGCTCGCTCAGGACTTTGGCGACAAGCCGCTCGACATCGTTGTGCACTCGCTGGCGAACGGCCCCGAGGTGAAGAAGGCGCTCATCGATGTAAGCCGCGAGGGGTACCTCGCGGCCATGAGCGCGAGCGCGTATTCGCTCATTTCGATGGTGAGTCGCTTCGGTCCGATCATGCGCCCTGGCGGCTCGTTCGTCTCACTGACCTACCTCGCCAGCGAGCGCGTGATCCCAGGGTACGGCGGCGGCATGTCGTCGGCGAAAGCGGCGCTCGAGAGCGACACGCGCACGCTGGCGTTCGAGGCCGGCCGGCGTTTCGGCTGCCGCGTGAATACGATCTCCGCCGGCCCGCTCGCGTCGCGCGCGGCGAGCGCCATCGGCATCATCGAGAAGATGGTCGAGTACGTGGCCGAGAACGCGCCGCTCACCGAAAAGCTCACCGCCGGCGAGGTCGGACGCGTGGCCGCGTTCCTCTCCTCGTCGCTGGCGAGCGGCATCACGGGGAACACGGTTTACGTGGACAAGGGCTATCACGCCATGGGAATGGCCGTGCCCCCCGGATCGAACTCTCCCGCCTGAACGGCGCCGTCTACGCGATCGGTCCCTTCGAATCGATCTCCTTGAGCCCCGCCGCCTTCAACATCGTGTTGATGCGCGCCAGGTTCGCGTTGATCGTGGCTCGCAGCTTCGTGAGGTCCTTGTTGAGCTCAACCGTCAACACCTTGTCGACTTCGTAGCTCTGCTGCGTCGGCCGGCCATCCGCGCTCTGCACGACGCCTAACAGCGCGCCGATGCGATTGTTCAGCCGGATCGGATAGTTGAGCGGATCCTGGCCGCTGCGGTTCTTCGTCTGGTAGAGCGAGTCTTCGACCTCGGACAGCGAGGTCACGAATGGCACCGAGAGCGTCGTGAACTGCGAGAGCTGCGCCGACGGGAACTTCTTCTCGCGATCGGCGAGCTCCGACTTGAGGCGGCGAATTTCCTTCACTGCGTCGTTCGCTTCTGAGAACCGGTCCCGAACCGCGAGCGCGAGACGCGACTGCTCCTGCCAGTCGGCGAGCGTGGCCTTGATGCGCGGGTCCGGCAGCACCTTGAACGTCTCCGTTCCGACCGGCTTGCCGTTCACGGCGAGCCGCACCTTGTACGTGCCTGGCGGCACGAGCGGTCCCGTCACGCCGGCCGCCCAGAGAATCATTCCCGGGAAGCTCGCCGCGTCGGGGTATCGCATGTTCCACGCAAAGGTGTTCACGCCCTTCTTGTTGGGCACGCGGGGCGCGGGCGGCGGACCGAAGAAGCCGTCCTCTGGCGGCTGCGCAGGTTGCGCGGCGGAATCCGCTTTGCTCGAGTAGCCACGAATCACTTTGCCCGTTGCGTCCAGGAAGTCGAGCGCGACCGTGTCGCTCGCCGCGCCGAGCCAATACTGGACGACCACGCCAGCGGGCGGGTTCTGTCCGGTGGGATGCACCGGAGCGTTCTCGGGCGTCACCTGCGCCGGCGCCGCGCCGCCGCGGCCGCCACCACCACCAAACCCACCACCCGTCGCCAACCGATACTGGTCGCGCGGCTTGAACAGGTGAGCGCTCTCGGCTTCGACCGCACTCGTCATCTGCTCGAGCGTCGTGATGTCGTCCATGATGTAGAAGCTGCGGCCGTGCGTGGCGAGCACGATGTCGCCTTCCTTGAAAACGAGGTCGTGCACGGGAACGATTGGCAGGTTGAGTCGCAAGCTCCGCCAATTCGCGCCGTCGTCAGTCGAATACCAAGCCCCGCGCTCCGTGCCGGCGACGAGAAGGCCGCGCTTGGCGGGGTCCTCGCGCACGACGCGCGTGAACTCGGTTGCGTTGATTCCCGCGTCGATCCGCGTCCAATGCGCGCCGCAGTCCGACGTCTTCCATAGATACGGTTTGTCGTCGTCCAGCTGAAAGCGGTTCGCGGCGACATACGCGATGCACTCGCCGAACTTCGACGCGTCGATGCTCGACACGCGCGTGTACTTCGCCATGTCCTTTGGCGTGACGTCCGTCCACTTCACGCCGCCGTTCCGCGTGAGATAGACTTTGCCGTCGTCGGAGCCCGTCCACAGCGTCTGCGCGGTCACCGGCGACTCCTCGATCACGAACACCGTTCCGTAGTACTCGATCGACGTCTGGTCCTTGGTGAGCGGACCGCCCGAGTTGCCGAGCGTGGCGGGATCGTGATACGTGAGGTCCGGCGAGATCGCGGTCCAGCTCTTTCCGCCGTTCGTCGACTTGTGCACGACGTTCGATCCGGCGTAGACCACGTTCGGATTGTGAGTCGAGACGATGATCGGGAACGTCCACTGGAAGCGATACTTCAAGTCCATCGCCGGATGTCCCATCGGATTGTCCGGCCACGGATTCACGTTCACGCTGATTCCAGTGCGCAGATCCTTCCGCGTGAGCAGGTTGCCGTAGCTGCCGGCGTATACGACGTCCGGATCGTCGCCGCGCGAGGCGATCCAGCCGGATTCGCCGCCGCCCGCCTCGAGCCACTCGGATATGTCGAGGTTGCCCCTGCTCGGACCGCAGAGGGTCGAGTTGTCCTGCTGCGCTCCGCAGATGTGATATGGGAAGTGGTTCGTCGCGATGACGTGATAGAACTGCGCCGTCGCGAAATCCTCGTCCGACCACGTGCGTCCGCCGTCGACGCTCACTTCGGCGCCCCCGTCGTCCGATTCGATCATCCGCTGATTGTTCTTCGGATCGACCCAGAGGTCGTGCGAATCGCCGTGCTGCATGCCGCGCACCGTACGGAACGTCTTCCCGCCGTCGGTCGACTTCATGAACGACACGTTGTTCACGTACACGACGTTCGTGTCTTTCGAGTCGGCGTGGATCTTGGTGTAGTACCACGCGCGCTGGCGCAAATTGCGATCGTTGTTGGTGCGCTGCCACGTCGCGCCGCCGTCATCGGAGCGGAACACGCCGCCGGAATCGGCCTCGATGTTCGCCCAGACGCGATTCGAGTTTCCGCCCGAGACGGTGATGCCGATGTTCCCCCAGATCCCCTCCGGCAGGCCGGGGTTGCGCGTGATCTCGGTCCAGTGATCGCCGCCGTCGGTCGTCTTGAACATCCCACTGCCCTTGCCGCCCGACGACAACAGCCACGGCGTGCGACCCGCCTGCCAGAGTCCAGCGTACAGCACGTTCGGATTCGCGGGGTCCATCACCAGATCGACGACGCCGGTCGAGTCGTTTCGAAAAAGAATCTTCTCCCACGTCTTGCCGCCGTCCTTCGAGCGGAACACGCCGCGCTCCGGATTCGGCGCCCACACGTGGCCCAGCGCGCCGACGTACACGAGATCCGCATTCGTCGGATTCACGACGATGTCGGCGATCTGGCGCGTCTCGCCAAGTCCCATGAACGCCCACGTCTTGCCGCCATCGGTCGTCTTCCACACGCCATCGCCGTGCGACACGTTGCCGCGGATCGGATATTCGCCCCCGCCGGCGTAGACGACGTCGGGCGACGACGCCGAGACGGCGACGGCGCCGATCGTGCCGCCGAAATACTTGTCCGTCACCGGCGCCCACGACTGTCCGTCGTTGACCGACTTGAAGACGCCACCGCCCGTCGTGCCCATCCAGAATTCGTTCGGCCGCGACGGATTTCCCGTGGCCGCGACCGAGCGGCCGCCGCGAAATGGGCCGACCTCGCGCCAGTGAACACCCGCGAGCGCGAGTGAATCCTGCTGCGCGAGCAACGGCGTGGCACTGAACTGAACGGCGAAAGCGGACACGACGAAACAGCCGGCAAGGCGAACGGTGCGCATCATTGGGTCTGGTACGGTCGGGGGTCTGGTGGGAGAAAACGGGTTCGAGTGTAGCCTATCCGTTTTCACACGATCTGGCCATGCACGCCGCCCGTTGAACACAGGCGGCACCCGCCCTGCACCTCTGGAGGGCGTGCGGGCGCAACCATCCGATCCCAATCGCTGCGTCGTTTGCGGCGGAGCCGAAAACGCGGTCGTCGCGGACCACCGAAGTGTCCGCGACGAGATCGAGGCCCTGTGGGCGTATCATGCCCGCCGCCTTCGCGTCGACACGCCGACGACTCGACTCGTCGATCGGGTCACGTTTTCGGAGAATCCTCCGCTTCGCGTGGTGAAGTGCCGCGACTGCGGGCTCGTCTACCGTAGCCCGGCCGAGCCGGCGCGCGAGCTCGTCGACTCCTATCGGCGCTCGGCGCCGTCTCCGGACGCTCTTCGCGCGCTGCACACCGCGCAGTACGGGGCGGCCCGATCGCAGGTTCGGCGGCTGCGGCGCGTGCTGGGGCGCCGGTGCAGCGGCCTCGAGGTCGGGAGCTACGCCGGAGCGTTTCTCGCCGCCGCTCGCGACGACGGGATGCGGTTCGAGGGACTCGATGTAAGTCCGGCCGTGAACGCATTCACGCGTTCGCTCGGCTTCAGCGTCGAGGACGGCGACTTCGGGACGTATCGCGCGCGCCGGCTGTTCGACGTCATCGCCATCTGGAACACGTTCGACCAGCTCGGCGATCCGCGCGCCGCGGCAGAGGCCGCGTGGCGCATGCTGCGTCCGGACGGCACGCTGGCGCTTCGCGTCCCGAACGGCGGCCTGTACGCGCGGCTGCGCAACGATCTCACCAGTCGCAGCCGCCTACGGCGGGGGCTCGCCCGATCGACGCTCGCGCAGAACAACCTACTCTCGTTTCCATATCGGTTTGGCTTCACCCCAGGCGCGCTCGGCCGGATGCTGCGCGACGTGGGGTTCCGCGTGACGTGCGTGGAGGGCGACGTGCTCCCACGCCTCGCCGACGAATGGACGCGTCCTTGGGCGCGCGTCGAAGAGCTGATCTTCAAGCATCTGCTGCGATCCGGCGCGCGGTACGACCCGGCCGTGGCCCCCTGGTTCGAGCTCTACGCCCGGCGCGTCGGCTAGCCGGTCTTCCGCTTCAGCGGTCCACCCGTTTAAACCAATTGAATCCTCGCGGCGTCCAACGCCGTACGAGTTCTTGCACCAACCTCGTTAGTGGAGCCACATGCCCCGCGACGCCAGCGATTTGCTGCACGGGACGCTCGACGTGCTCGTACTCAAGGCCCTCTCCCTCGGCCCACTCCACGGGTACGCCGTGAGTGAGTGGATCGAGCGACACGGCGACGGCGATCTCGTGATCGTCGACGCGGCGCTGTACAAGGCGTTGCACCGCCTCGACGATGGCGGCGCGATCGAGGCCGAGTGGGGAGTTTCCGAAAACAACCGAAAAGCGAAGTACTACTCGCTCACGCCGCGCGGGCGGGCGCAGCTCCGAGCCGAGGCCGCGACGTGGCGGCGATACGCGAGCGCTGTCGGCAGGATTCTCGAGGCGACTTGACCGTGCGTCCCCTCCGCCCGAGCGGCGTCCGGCGCGTCTTTCGGCTTCCGTCCACCGAGGACCGGCTCGCGCGAGATCTCGACGAAGAGGTCGCGTTTCACGTCGAGCGGCGCGTCGCGCGGCTCCTTGCTGAGGGCGTGCCGTACGACGACGCTCGCGCCGAAGCGATGCGGCGATTCGGGGACGTCGACGATTTGCGAACCTACTGTCACGACATCGAGAGGGCACACATGCAGCGGATGCACATGGCCGAACGAGTGGAGAGCATGGTGCAGGACGCTCGCGTCGCGGTTCGACAGATCAGAAAGTCGCCCGGTTTCTCGTTCGCGGCGGCGTTGACGCTCGCCCTCGGCATCGGCGCGACGACGGCGCTGTTCAGCGTCGTGAACGGCGTGCTTCTCAAAGCGCTGCCGTTCCCCGCGCCCGACCGCGTCGTACAGGTCACGGGGCTGAACGCGAAGGGCGACGTCCTGCGCAACTTCGCCGACCCCACGTTCGAAGCGATCGCGGAGCGGAACCGATCGCTGTCGGCGATCGCCGAGATGAATTCCTACTACGTGACGGTGTCGAACGACGGCGAGGCGATGCGGCTGTCGGCGTCGTGGGTCAGTCGTCAGTTCTTCGACGTGCTCGGCGTGAAGCCCGCGGCCGGACGGTTCTTCGTGCCCGAGGAGCAACAGCGCGGCGCGCCGAAGGCGGCCGTGATCAGCTACGGCCTCTGGCAGCGGCTCTTCGCAGGGACGAACAAAGCGATTGGCGCGAAGCTCCCGAGCGGCTCGTCGTCGATCACGGTAGTCGGCGTGCTGCCGAAAGGCCTCGAGTATCCCCCGCAGACCGACGTATTTCTCGCACGCGAGACGGAAGTGCGGTACCCGAGCTATACCGCGGGCAACTGGAGGCTCCTCGCGCGCGTGAAGCCGAACGTCACGATCGACCAAGCGCGCCAGGACGTCTCGCTCGTTCTCCGCCAACTGAAGGCGCAGGTCGGCGACTTCACGTACACCGTCGACGGGAGCGTCGTACCGCTCCGCGATCAAATCGTCGGGCAGATTCGGCCGATCCTGCTCCTGCTGTTCGGTGCGTCGGGCGTGCTCTTGCTCATAGCATGTACGAACGTCGTGAATCTGCTGGTGGCACGCATGTCGGCGCGCGAGGGGGAGCTCGCGGTGCGCGTCGCGCTCGGAGCCGGGCGCGGTCGCCTCATACAGCAACTGCTCATCGAAGCGGCGCTCCTCTCTCTGTTGGGATGTGCCGGAGGTCTCGCCTTGGCGTTCGGCGGAGCAAAGCTGCTGCTCATGCTGCGTCCGACGTCCATCCCTCGGCTGTCGGAGTTGAGCGTCGATTGGCGCGTCATGGCGTTCGCGATCGCTGTCTCTTTGGTCGTCGCGGTTGCGCTCGGGCTTGTGGCGGCGTGGCGTGGCGCCCGTGGCGATCTGCGTGCGGCGTTGTCGCAGTCGCAGCGATCGCAGAGCGGCGGAGTGGCGAGCTATGGGATGCGCAGCGCGCTCGTCGTCGTGCAGCTCTCGATGACGGTCGTTCTGATGGTCGCGGCCGGCGTGCTTGGGCACAGCTTCGTCCGACTGATCACGTCGGACGCGGGCTTCCGGACGCAGGGGGTCGCCGTGATCACGCTCGTGACCGAGACGGGAGATTTCTTCTCGCCGGCCGACGAGCGAATCGCGCGCAGGAGCCAACTGCTCGACGACGTCATGGCGTTGGCTCGGCGGACGCCGGGTGTCAGCGCGGTGGGCGCGGTCAGCAACACGCCGCTCAGCGGCGGCGGCGCGGACGGCGGGTTCCTCATCCTGGAGAGCGCGTCGGAAAAATTCCAGCCGTCCGATTTCGAGAGGATGTTCAAGGACAAGTCGCGAACGGGCGACGCGTACTACCGTCTTGCCAACGCCGACTACTTCAAGGCGATCGGGATTCCCCTCGTGGCCGGCCGGCTCTTCGACGACCGCGACCGCCGAGACGCTCCGCACGTCGCCGTGATCAACGCGTCGCTCGCCAAATCCCGGTGGCCGAACGAGAGCGCGATCGGCAAAGTGGTGGAGTTCGGAAACATGGACGGCGACGTGACGCCGATGACGATCGTCGGTGTGGTCGGCGACGTGCGGGACGGTGGGCCCTCGACGGACGTGACGCCGACGATTTACGGCCACTACCGCCAGCGTCCGGGAAATGGAGGCCAGTTCAGCGTTGTGATGGTCACGTCGACGCCCGGCGCGACGCTGACGACGATGCGCCGCGAGCTGCGGCGAGCTCGGCCGGACATCCCGGCTCGGTACTCGACGATGGATGAGGCCGTGGCGGCTTCGGTGACGACGCAGCGCTTCATGCTGACGCTCGTCGGCGCCTTCGGCACGTTGGCGCTCCTTCTGGCCGCGCTCGGCGTATACAGCGTGATCTCGTATCTGGTCGCGCAACGCGGCCGGGAGATCAGCATCCGGGTCGCGCTTGGGGCGCGCTCCGGCGACATCCTTGGTCTCGTGATTCGGCACGGGTTGATGCTCGCGATCGTCGGGGCCCTCGTTGGCGTCGTCGGGGCCTTCGCGACGACGCGGCTGCTCACGCACATGCTCTATTCGATCAGCGCGTCCGATCCGGTCGCCTTTGCCGGGGTCGTGGCCCTTCTCGGGGTGGTAGCTGTGCTGGCGAGTTACGTCCCCGCCCGACGGGCCGCCCGAATCGAGCCGATGGACGTTTTGCGCGGCGGATAGCAGCCCCGGCCGCAGCCCTATTCGAGGCCCCTGAATCAATCTGATGCAGGGGCCTCGTCGTCTCTGTGGGTGCAGCGATTTGACCAACGAGCCCGTTCGTGGTATGAGCAGTAAGTAAACGGGGACGCGTCGTCCCCTCTCTCCTCCACAATCAGGGCTGTATCCATGCGAACGAGCTCCCTCCTCGTCTTGGGGTCCGCCACCGCGGCGATCGTCGCGATCGGCTGCACGACCAAGACCCCACCCGCCGCGGCACCCGCACCGGCGGCGGCTCCGACTCGACCCACGGTGCAACAGGCTCCGTCAAATGTCCCGACCGACACCGGCGAAACGCCCGCTGGCGGCGGCGCTGGATTTGGCCGAGGCGGACGAGGCGGCGGCAACGCCGCGGCTCAAGGCGGCAACGCGAATCCGCAGCCGTACAATCGCGTCGTCACCGCGCAAGCGCAGACCAAGACTGGTTTCTTCAAGACGATTCGCATCGGCGACCGGCTGTTGTTCGAGATCCCGCGCAGCCAGATGAACAAGGACATCCTCCTCGTTCAGGAGATCGCGCAGACGGCGCTCGGCGCCGGATACGACGGACAGGCGGCGGGCAATCGCGTGCTGCAATTCGAGCGGCGCGACAACCGCGTGCTGCTGCGCGGCATCTCGAATGAGATCATGGCGAGCGACACCTTGTCGCCCGTTTCCGGCGCGGTGAACGCGTCGAACGTCCACCCCGTCATCGCGATCTTCAACGTCGAGGCGTACGGCGCGGACAGCTCCGCGGTCATCGACGTGTCGCGCCTGTTCACACAACCGCCCACCGAGCTATCACCCGCGCAGCGCATCGCGGCCGGCTACACGGTAGACGCGACGCGTTCGTGGATCGAACGTACGTCGGCCTTCCCCGACAATGTGAACGTCTACTCGACGCTCACGTTGCAGCAGGGGAACGCCGGTCGCGGCGCGGCTCCGGCCGGCGGACGTGGCGCCGGGCGCGGGGGCGCGGGCTTCAGCGCGCCGACGGCGACGATCGTGGCGTCGTACAGCTTCCATCGGCTCCCCGATGCGCCGATGGAGCCGCGGTTGTGCGACAATCGCGTCGGATACTTCTCACTCACCGTCACCGACTACGCCGGCGACGACCAGCGTATGGCGAGCAACACCCGCTGCTTCATCACGCGCTATCGCCTCGAGAAGAAGGATCCAAACGCGGCCGTCTCCGACCCGGTCAAGCCGATCGTGTATTACCTCGACGCCAACACGCCGATGAAGTGGCGGCCGTGGCTCAAGAAGGCGATCGAAGATTGGCAGCCGGCGTTTGAGGCGGCGGGCTTCAGCCACGCGATCATCGCCAAGGACGCGCCGACGAACGATCCCGACTGGTCGCCGGAAGACGCGCGCTACTCCGTCGTGCGCTGGCTCCCGTCGACGACCGAGAACGCGAGCGGTCCGAACGTCCACGACCCGCGCTCCGGTGAAATTCTCGAAGCGCACATCCAGTTCTATCAGAACGTCCAGAACCTGGCGCGCACGTGGTACTTCACGCAGGCGGCGGCGACCGATCCGCGCGCGCGGACGTTCCCCTACCCCGATTCGCTCATGGGTCGCTTGCTCGAGTACGTGCTCGCGCACGAAGTCGGGCACACGATCGGCTTCCAGCACAACATGAAGTCGAGCTCCGAGTATCCGCTCGACAGCATTCGCAATCCCGACTTCCTGCGCCGCATGGGCCACGTCGCGACGCTGATGGACTACTCGCGCTTCAATTACGTGGTGCAGCCGGAAGATCACGTTCCGGCCGATCTGCTCATTCCGCGCATCGGTCCGTACGACATCTGGGCGACGCACTGGGGCTACGCGCCGATCGCCGCGCCGATGGCTGTCGCGCAGCAAGGCACCAACAGCCACACCGGCGCCGAGTTGATTCGTTCCGCCGAAGCGAAGCGGACGGTGTTGGATCAGTGGGCGCGCGAGCAGGATTCCAAGCCCTGGCTCCGCTTCTCGACGAGCGGCGCGTTCGGTTCCGATCCGGGCGACGAGACCGAGGCCGTCGGCGATGCCGATCCGGTGCGCGCCACGGAGCTCGGCTTCAAGAACCTCCGTCGCAACATGCAGTGGATCGAGTCGGCGACGGTGAAACCGAACGACGACTTCGACGTGCTTGCCGAGTTGTACAACCGTGAGATCGGCCAGTATCGCACGGAGCTCGGGCACGTGGCGAATCTCGTCGGCGGCATGAACTCGCAGGAGAAGTACGGCGATCAGCCGGGCGTGCGCTTCGTGCCCGTGCCCAAGGCGAAACAGCAGGCGGCGATGAAGTTCCTCGCCGAGAATTCCTTCCAGACGCCGACCTGGCTCATCGACACGGACATGCTCCGCAAGATGGAGCCGACCGGCGAAGTCACGCGCGTCACGGCCGCGCAGTCGTCCGCGATCAACGCTCTACTCAACGACGGCAAGCTCACGCGGCTCATCGAGAACGAAGCGCTCACGAAGAATCCTTCGGACGTGTACACGCTGACCGAGATGCTGAGCGATCTGCGTCATGGCGTGTGGACCGAGCTCTATGGCACGGCGCCGGTGAAGATCGACGTGTATCGCCGCGGCGTGCAGCGCGCGTATCTGACGGACGTCGGCAACAAGATCAATCCGCCGGCGGCTGGCGCGGCGGCGGGCGGTCGTGGCGGCGGTGGCGGCGGTGGTCGCGGCGGCGCGGGTCCGGCGGCGAACACGGGCGAGATCAAGGCGATGCTCCGCGGCGAGCTGAAGACGCTCGATGCGGAGTTGGCGGCGGCGGCGAAGCGCGCGACCGACGTGCCGACCAAGCGGCACATCGACGACGCGCGTCAGCAGATCAGCCACATCCTCAAGCCGGCGGCGGCGGCGAGCACCGGCGCGGCGGATGAGGAAGGAATCAACCCGCCAGGCGTGAAGTGGTAGACTGCTCCGACCTGCCTCGGCGCAGAGACGTGGAGGACGCAGAGGTTCTCTGAAGGGAAACGCCCCGCGAGCATTTCGCGGGGCGTTTCTATTTGCGCTCGCCTTTGGGATCCGTGGACGAGGGCAGCATCGGTGTGAGAATTCCGTCGGCGATGGCGCCGTCGAATCGGTCAGCCGAACGAGCCCGATGTTGTCCGTCTGCCCGCGAAGTCTTTGCGCGCGAAAGGCTCGCTCGGATTCCTCGACGGCCTCCCATCGCTCCTCGATCGGCGTGAGATTCCAGCGCGCGCAGTGTTGGCACACCACCCACAAGCGACCCTTCGCGCTGTCGAACGCCAGCCGGCGCCCGACGGGGAAGTGTTCCACGGCGTCGTTTGGTCCCAGGGGCTTGTGGCAATGCAGGCACGTGGAATACATGGAGTCTTAACCATGCGCGCATGTCGAACCTCGTGAAAGTGCTCCTTCGCCGCGCGCCCGCGTGAACTGGAAGCGCTGGGCGTTCACCATCGCGTCGTTCGCGGCGGTGATCGGCGTGTCCACCTTCTTCATCGTGCGGTGGTGGCGCGCCGGGAGCACGATTCGCCTGCCGCTCGACGCGCATCTTCTGGCGATCGCGGCCGTCCTGTTCGAGATCCTCACACGGTCCTGGAAAATCCAGTGGAGCGCCAAAGCGGCGCACATCGAGCTCGGATTCATGACCGCGCTGCGCACGACGTTGGCCGGCGATTTCGGCGCGTCGATCACGCCGGCGCGGTCTGGCGCCGAGCCGGCGCGATTCCTCGTTCTCGCTGAATCGGGCATCGAGACGTCGAGCGCGCTCGTCGTGCTCTTCGCCGAGCTGTTTCTCGAGTCCCTGTCGCTGGCGACCGTAGTCCTCGTGGTCGCGATCGTCTTCCGGCACGCCGGTTTCGTGTTGAAGGCGCTCGTGGGTGTCGTCGGCCTGTACGCGGGCTTCGTGATCGGCGTCGGCGTGCTCGCCGTCGTCCTCGCGCGCCGGCACGTGGACGACACACCGCCGCACTGGGCGATCCGTCTTCGGCTCGGCGGCAAGCGATGGACGAAGATCCATCGTTGGTTTACCCAAGTACGTGCGACGGTGGATCGTTTGAAGCACATCGAGTTTCGTTGGGCGGTGGGCGCGTATTTCATGTCGGTGATGCACGTCACGATGCGACTGTGCGTGCTCCCGGCGCTCGTCCTGGGTGCGGGCGCAGACGCGCCGCTCGCGCCGCTCGCTCTTTGGCCGCTTGGACTCCTCTATGGCGCGGCGATCGTGCCGGCGCCCGGCGGCGGCGGCGCCGTGGAGCTCGCGTTCCGCGCCGCCTTGGCGAACGTCATCGGTCCACGCTTCTTCGCAGCAGCCCTGCTCTGGTGGCGTTTTTATACTTTCTACATCTACATCGTGCTGGGCGCGATTGTCGCCGGCAACACGGCCTTGCGCGCGGTACGTAAGGCTCAGGAAATGAGCCAATTCGAAGCCGCCTGACTTCTCATCGAAGAGCCGTGGCCCGATTGATGAAGAAGCGAGTCTCCGACAACGGATGAACGGCAGTCACTGACTCGTGGGCGGGACGCGGAGGCTAGGATGCGTTGGACTCCCGGTGGTGAGAGCGGGAACATCGAGGACCGCCGAGGTTCGGGGGGCATAGGCCCCGTGCACGTCGGCCTCGGAGGCACGGTCATCCTGATAGTGCTGAGCCTGATCTTCGGGCGGGATTTCGTGTCCGACAACGTGAATCCCAACCCATATTCGGCCGGCGGCAGCGCGGCGGGCTCGATCGGATCTGGCGGACCCAACGGCCCCGGCGCGCCGGTCAGCGAATCTCCGGAAGAAGCGAAAGAGGTTCAGTTCGTTTCCTTCGTGCTCGACACCGCCGAAGCGACCTGGGCCAAAGTCCTCCCGGCGACCACGGGCACGCCCTGGCGAAACGCGAAGCTCGTTCTCTTTCGTGACGCGACACAGACCGGATGCGGCGTCGGCCAGACGGCGATGGGCCCGTTCTATTGCCCCGTCGACCAGAAGCTGTACATCGACCTCGCCTTCTTCGACGAGCTGCGCTCACGCTTCGGGGCGCCCGGGGAATTCGCGCAGGCGTACGTCCTCACACACGAGCTGGGGCACCACGTGCAGCACCTCCTCGGTATCGACGCGGCGGTGCGTCGCGCGCAGCAGCGCGACCCATCTGCCGCGAACGATCTCTCGGTGCGCCTCGAGCTGCAGGCGGATTGCTTCGCCGGCGTGTGGGGCCACGCCACTCAGGGTGAGGGAATCCTCGAACCCGGAGATCTCGAGTCGGGCTTGAACGCCGCCGCGGCCGTTGGAGACGACCGCATCGAGCGCCAGACGACGGGCCACGTGAACACCGACACGTTCACGCACGGATCTTCGGCGCAGCGCGTGCAGTGGTTCCGGCGCGGCTTCGACTCGGGGCAACCGAAAGACTGCGATACGTTCAACGGCGCGATCTAGCCCGTTGCCTGTGCTCGACCGGGCTACCGGTCGAGCGCGCGAATGGCACGATTCGCATAGGCGAAGAGAGCCGGATCGAGACCCGCTCGCTTCATTCGATCCGGGTCGTCCACGTAGCCCGCGCGGACCTTTCGTGCGATTTCGGGATTCCCGCCGGTGAACTCGCGCACGAGCTCGCGCCATCGGCTCGCGAGCGGCGCCACCTCGGCGCTCGCCGGATCGTCGCCGCGCAACATCGCCGCGCGCATCCGCGCGATGAGCGTGGGCCATTCGCGCTCGACGGCGCGTACGTGGTCGCGCCCGAGCCGCTCGCCACGGTCCTTGATCTCCGTCCACTCTTCCGTGGTGAACTCACGCTCGAGCGAGGCCATGCTCTCGATCGCGCGAATCAGCTCGTCGGGTGACGCGATGGTACCGGCCTCGAAGCTCGCGTCGAGCGTTTCGAGCAGTCCGACGAGGCGTTCCTGCTCGCCGATCTGCTCGCGCAGACGCTTGATGTGCAACTCGATCACTCGATGCGCCGAGAACTCCGGCGCGTCGAGGCAGGCGCGAATCTCGTCGAGGCTGAACCCGAGCTGCCGGAGTGACTTGATCCGTTGAAGGCGCGCCAGCTCATCGGCGCCGTAGACGCGGTGCCCCGACGAGGTGACATCGCGCGGCTGGAGCAGGCCGATCTCGTCGTAATAGTGCAGCGTCCGAACGGAAAGCCCGGTTCGTTTGGCAAGGTCGCCAACTTTCATTTCCTTTCCCGCACCCACCTCCGGCGGTGTCGCCTGGAGCAAGCGCTTCTCCGTGAACGTGATCATGCACTCAGACTACGCCCTCACGTTACGTCAGGTTCAAGCGTCGAGGAACCGGTGAGCGAACAGGCGAATGGCGTCGCCGTCCGCCGAGCCGAATCGAACGAAGCCGACGCCCGGCTCCTAGCCACCCTCGGCGCCAGGTTGTTCGAGGACGCGTTCGGCGCGATGAACGATCCCGACGATCTGCGCCTCTTCCTGGCCAGGACGTATTCGCCCGACCTCCAGCTCGCCGAGCTGCGCGACGTGAATCGCGCGACGTGGATCGCCGAAGCGAACGGCGAAGCGGTCGGCTACGCGATGGCTCGACGGGAATCCAGCTCGCCGCACGTCGTGGCGCGGCATCCGGCCGAGGTGCAGCGAATCTACGCCGACCGGGCCTGGCACGGCCGCGGTGTCGGCGGCGCGCTCTTGAAAGCGTGCGTCGAGCAGTCGCGCGCGTGGGGCTGCGATGTCCTCTGGCTCGGCGTGTGGGAGCAGAACCCGCGCGGCATCACCTTTTACGAGAAGTGGGGCTTTCGCCGGGTAGGTGAGCAGCGCTTTCTTGTCGGCACCGATTCGCAGCGCGACCACGTGATGGCGTTTGGCCTCACGTGAGGACGCGTGTCCCCCGACGCACACGATCGATGAGCGCAGAGCGGCCACGGTTCGTCTACTACGTCCTCCCAACCGCCGCGGTCTTTGCCGTCGCCTTCGGTGCGGTCTGGGGATGGATAGGCGTTCGGGCTCTGATCGGAGGCGCCGGCCAGTTCGGTGTGCTGCTCGTCGTCTTCGGCATCGCCGGCGTGGCGCTTGGCTTGTCGCTGTGGCGGGCGTGGCGTCTGGTGGTCGATCGAGCGAGAGGGGGGTAACGATCGCCGAGACTTGCCACGAGGAAATCAGAGAGAATTCAACGCAGATGACGCAGATTGAAAAAAACGATCCCACAGACTAAGGCGAAACATCTGCGGGATTGTCGTTCTTTGTCTGCGTCGTCTGCGTCGAGTTCTTTCTGCCTGGCCGGTGGCAAGAACCGGTGCCCATTACGGCAGCTGACGCTGGATCTCCTTCGCCTGCTCGGACGATACGATCCGAAACCAGAGGAAGTTGTGTGGGCCGAGCGTCAATACGTACGGCACCTCGCGGATCGGCGGAAAGCAGGCCTTGCTCCACAATTCGAGCGGGACGCAGTTCTCGAAGTCGTGCATCTCGAGCTCCACGTACTGCGCGAAGCGCGACAGGTTGTTGACGCAGAGAATCGTCTCGTCTTCGAACCGCCGCAGAAAGACGAGGACGCGGCGGTTCGGGCAGTTGATCGCCTCCCACGTGCCGCGCCCGAAGGCCTTGTACTCCTGGCGCACGGAGACGAGCCGGCGCATCCAGCGGAGCAACGACGTCGGCGTGCGTTCCTGTGCGGAGACGTTCACCGTGTGAAATCCGTATGGCGGATCGACGATGAGCGGTGAGTACAGCGCGGCGGTCTCCGCCTCGCTGAACCCCGCGTTGCGGTCGGCGCTCCACTGCATCGGCGTGCGCACGCCGTTGCGATCGCCGAGGTAGATATTGTCGCCCATGCCGAGCTCGTCGCCGTAGTAGATGATCGGCGTCCCGGGCATGGACATCAGCAGCGCGTTCATCAGTTCGATCTGGCGGCGCCCGCTTTCCATGAGCGGCGCGAGCCGGCGGCGAATGCCGGCGTTGATCCGCATCCGCGGATCGCGGGCGTACTCGCGATACATGTAATCGCGCTCTTCGTCGGTCACCGTCTCGAGCGTGAGCTCGTCGTGGTTGCGGAGGAACACCGCCCATTGGCAGTCGAACGGAATCTCCGGCGTCTGCCGCATGATCTCGACGATCGGCGTGCGGTCTTCCTTTCGCACCGCCATGTACATGCGCGGCATGATCGGAAAGTTGAACGCCATGTGGCACTCGTCGCTGTTCCCGAAGTACGCGCGCACGTCGCTCGGCCAGAGGTTCGCCTCGGCGAGGAAGACGCGGTTCGGAAACTCCGCGTCCACCGTGGCGCGCAGCGCCTTGAGGATGCCGTGCGTCTCGGGAAGATTCTCGCAGCTCGTTCCTTCGCGCTCGACGAGGTACGGAATCGCGTCGAGGCGCAGCCCGTCGACGCCCATGCGCAGCCAGAAGCGCATCACGTTGAGGAGCGCGGTCAGGACGTCGGGGTTGTCGAAGTTGAGGTCCGGCTGGTGGCTGAAGAAGCGGTGCCAGTAGAACTGCTGCGCTTCCGGATCCCACGCCCAATTCGAACGCTCGGTGTCGCTGAAGATGATGCGCGTGCCGGCGTACTTGTTCGGGTCGTCGCTCCACACGTACCAGTCGCGCTCGCGCGATCCCTTTGGTGCCTGGCGCGCCCGTTGGAACCACGGGTGCTGGTCGGAGGTGTGGTTGATCACCAATTCGGTGATGACGCGAATGCCCCGCTCGTGAGCCGCGGCGAGGAAGGACCGAAAGTCCTCGATCGTGCCGTAAGCGGGGTTGATCTCCTCGTACGCGGAGATGTCATAGCCGTCGTCCTTGAGGGGCGACGGGTAGAATGGCAGCAGCCAGATCGTGTTCGCGCCGAGTTGGCGCACATAGTCCAGCTTGTCGATCAGCCCGCGGAAGTCGCCGTAGCCGTCGGCGTTCGAGTCGCGAAAGCTCTTGACGTGGAGCTGGTAGACGATCGCGTCTTTGTACCAGAGGGTGGGGGCTTCCGTGTTCACGGGGCCGTGGCGGACGCAACAACCGCGCCTCGGCGACGGGCGGTTTGCGGCTGGAAACGACCACGAGTACATCTAATCGGTTGAGGGCGCGCCGGATCGTGTGTCGTGGCCGCTCTCTCGAGTTCTCCCGCGAAGAAAGGGGGCCGTTATGTGGCTTCGACTCACGCAACTCCGTCGATCACCCCTGATGCTGCTCCTCGCCGCGATCTTGCTCGCGGGCGTAGCGATCTTCGTCCTCGCCGTGACGCCGGTAGCGGGCGTGAGCGAGCGCGGGCCGACGCTCCCGTCGACGTTCATCGTCCGCGAGTACGTACTGCCCCACAAGAACCCGGACGCCTTCGCGCACGATCCCGCCGTGGCGCGCGATGGGAGCGTCTACTTTGCCGATCAGCAGGGGAGCTACATCGGCCGGCTGGATCCGGAGACCGGCGACGTGAAGGAGTTCCCGACGCCGACGCCAAAGTCCGGGCCCCACGGCATCATCGTCGTGCCGGACGGTAGCGTGTGGTACACTGGCAACGCCGCCGGCTTGATCGGACGCCTCGACCCGAAGACGGGTACAATCACCGAGTACAAGACGGAAGGCGCGCATGACCCGCACACGCCCCTCTGGTTGAATGGAACGCTCTGGTTCACGGCGCAGCAATCGAACAAGTACGGCAAGCTCGATCCGGAGAGCGGCTCGGTCACGCTCTATGACGTCGCCACGCCGCGTGCGTTGCCATACGGACTGCAGCGCGCGCCCGACGGGTCGCTTTGGATCGCGCTGTTCGGCACGAACAAGCTCGGGCATCTCGATCCCAAGACCGCGAAGCTGACCGAGATCGACTTGCCGAACCCAGCCACGCGTCCGCGCCGGCTCTGCATCACGTCGGACGGCCGCATCTGGTACTCGGACAACGCACGCAGCCACATCGGGATGTACGACCCGAAGACGAAGACCGCGAAGGAGTGGAGGACGCCGAGCGGTAAGCCTGATACCACGACGAATCCGTACGGCATCGGCGTGGCGCCCGACGGCGCAATCTGGGTCAACGAGTCGCGTCAGGGCACGATGGTGCGGTTCGATCCGGCGACGGAGCGCATGGAAGTCGTCCCGATCCCGACCAAGGGCACGGTCGTGCGCAACATCAGCTTCGACTCGACGCGGCACCGGCTCTGGATCGCCGAAAGCGGCAGAAGCCGCATGGGGCGGATCGACCTCAAGTAGCCCCAGCCCTAAGGCACACACGGCGCTCTGGCGACGCGCACGCTGTCGGTGCGGTCGCTCGACATCACTTGCGCCGTCGAGTGCGTGCTGCTGAACAAGATGGTCATTGCTTTGGTCGGGTCGGCCGCCGCGAAGCGAACGCCGATCGTGTCCCCGCGAACGGCGAACCAGGATCCGATGACGCGCGAATCGACGCGCCCGTTACTGGCCAGCGCGCGGACCGAATTGAGTCTCGCCGGAGCGGACAATTGGAGCGCGGTCTTCGCCGACTGCGCCACCGCCCCCGGAGCGGCTCCTGGTCGGGCACCTCCTCCAGCGCCGGCACCGGCAAGACCTGCCGCGCGAAGGGTCGAGCTCGGGAGATCGAGCGCAAATGCGGACGGCAGAACGCCGCGCCAGTCCGTCGAGTCGACCGCCAGTCGGTAACATTCCCGCAATACAACAACGCTCGTCGGCTCCGCATCACGCTCGTTGGCGGCGATTCCTCTGAGCTGACCGGCGCTGGCAGCGTCGAACGCCGCTCGACGCCGCTCGAGCGGCTTTTCTGTCGACAGCGAATCCACGGCGACCTTCGCCATCTCGTCCTTTGCGCGCAGCGAGTCAAGGCGAGCCACAGGCGGCGGCGCCGCGGCCGGCGAGGGTGCGGCGGCGGCAACTTGCCTTTGCGGATCAGTGGCAGTGCGCTTGTCCGCCAGAACGGTTTTCTCCTCGGCATCGCTCACCCGCGGCGCAGGCGACGCGGCCGGCCTCGAGACCATGTCGACATTCGCGGACGCGACCGGCGACGGAGTCCTCGCCGGCGCTTTTGGCTTCCCCGTCGGCCGGCCGGCCACCATGGCGGAAACTGAGTCGGCCGAGAGGCTGGGCTGCGCTCGACGTGGTCGCGTTGACTGGACTCTCGATCATCCGCCCGCGCACCGCGCTGTTGTCGGCGGCGCGACGCGCCGTGAACGTCACACCCACGGCGACGATGATCGTCGCCGCGATCGACATCCGCATCGGCGTCAACGCGAATCGACGCCACGTCCGCCGACTCGGGCTCGGCCCGCGCTGCGCCGGCGGGATCACGCCGGCGGGACCCGCGTCGAGCGCCGACACGATCCGCGATGCGCCGGCCATGAGCCCGCGCGCTTCCGCGACGAGCGTTTGGCATTCCGCGCAAGTCGCAACGTGTCGCGCGGCGCTCTCGGCGTCGTCCGGCGGAAGCTCGCCGTCGAGCCACGCGTGGACCGTTCCTTCATCAAGATGCAGCATGTGTCCCTTCTCCTCTCGGAACGGTCGCGCGAGCGCCACCGCCCGGCCAACCGCCACGTTGCAGCGCTTCGTACGCCTCGACCAGCCGCTTTCGGGCGCGAGCGAGCGTCGTTCCCACAGACGCGACCGACAGATCGAGCGCGCTGGCGATCTCGGTGTAGTTGAGTCCTTCTTCCCGCATCAGCAGCGCCTCGCGATCGCGCTCGCCTAGCGCGTCGATCGCTCGCCTGGCCAGAGCCGCTTCCTCCGCCCGCTCGAGCGTCGTGGGCTCCGGCTCGACCGCTTCTTCGGCGCGCGCGTGTTCTCGAAGAAGCTCGAGATGGCGGCGGCGACGCGCGTCCTTCCGTGCTTCGTCGCGAACCAGATTCGTCGCCACCGCGAAGAGCCACGACCGCTCGCTGGTGATCGACTCTTGCCGAGCAGCCCGGAGAAACGTTTCCTGCGCGACTTCTTCCGCCCAGTCGCGATCCCCCAGCCGCCGTGCGAGGTAACGCACGAGCGGCTGATGGTATTCGCGGAAGAGTCGGTCGAGGTCGATCAAGAGTTCACCACCCACTCACCAACGCCATTATCGCACTCGGGGTCATGTCCGCAACACCGCTGTCATCCACCCGAATCGCCGTCGTCTTCCCAACCACGACCACCCGATCGCCCATCGCGAACACCGGCTTCAGCTCCGGCACCTGCTGCAACAAGTCGAAGTACGCCTTCGAGTACGGTTTGATCGTCGTGACCTGCATACCGGCATGATAGCGCCCGTCGGTCCACGCGCCATCGCGAAGCACGAACGTCCGCCCGTCGACCCGCCGCGTGCCGCGCGCTTCGTCCTTGTCGCGCATCGGGCGGCCATTCGCCAACGACATTGAGTCGATCGCGGCCACGTTGGATATGATTCGTTGTGCCGACGCCGCTTTCGCGGACTCGAATGCCAGGCTCGCCGCGTCAATCGATCGGGCCTTCATGACCGCGGGCGTCATGCCGGCCTGGCCTCCGGCCCCCATCATCGCCGTGCGCACGGGAAGGTCCTGCCGCTCCGTCACCAGATACGAAGTAAACTCGGTAGGAATCCCATATCGCTCGCCGAGCGCGCGGATTTCGTCGTCGATTTCCGACGAGCCGCCGTTGTTTCGCTTCTCCGCGCTCAGGTAGCCGACGCGCTGCGTCGCCCAGAGTCGCGCGACGAACGAGTTCTCGCGGTCGCGATCCGGAAAGTCCACTGTCGACGTCCACGTCACAGGCGTCGTTCCTCGGCGCCCCTCGACGATGACCCGCGCGCGTCCGTGGCCGGAGTACCGCGCTACCAGAGAGAGATCCCGGTCGGCGAAGATGTCGGTCGTTTCACCTGGGAGCATCCTCGAGAGACGCACATCGCCGTCGACGTGCACGCGAACGTCCGTGAGCGTGGGGCCCACGAGACGGTCGGCGACGATGCCGACCATTCGCTCGACCGATTCATCCGGCCGCACGAACTGCGACGTTCCGCGCCCCTGCAAAGCGAGCTGTTCCAATAGACCCACGTTCACATCTGACCCCAGCCCGAACGTGAAGATCCGCCGAGGCTCTTCGGCGTGCGCGTTGGCGTCGGCGGCCATCGCGGCGAGATGGTCGGGGCGCGTGTCCCCAACCGTCGGCTCCCCGTCGGTCACGAACAGGATCACCGGCAAGCGCCCGCGAACAACGGCCGGGCGCAGCGCTTCACGCAGCGCCCCTTCGATGTTGGTGCTCCCCGACGCGTCGAGCGCGGCCAGATAGCGCGTCGCCTCGCGGACGTTGTCGGGCGTCGCCGCGACGAAATCGTCGCGGAAGGTGCGCACGTCGCTCGAGAAGTCGATCAACCGGAACCGGTCGGCCTCGTGAAGCGTGGACAGCAGCTGTCGTCCCGCCGCACGCGCTTGCTCGATCTTGCGTCCATTCATCGAGCCCGAAACGTCGAGCACCAGCGTGACGTCGCGCGGGATGACGTCGGTTCGGCGGCCGGCTGGCGGCGTCACGCTGAGCAATGTGAACCCGTCCTCGTTGCCGGGCGCGTAGTTGAGCGCGGTGATCGCGGCCTCGTTGCGCGCGCGCACCGGGACGAGCAGGGTCACGTCGCGCGCGTCGCCGCGCACGGTGACCACTCTGCGACCATCGCGATCGGCGACGTCGAGCTGGTGCGTCGGCGAAAACGGCGCGCCGAGTTCCGGCGCTTGTCGGTAGCTGAGCGTAAACGACGCGTCGCCGCCGTCGCGAACGTTGGTCGTTCCCGGCGCGCCGCCGCGGAAGTAGTCGACGCGCAGCGCGTCGCCTTCACGCGGTGCCACGCTTTGAAATCGCACGACGACAGTTCGCTCTCGGCCGGGCTCGAGCGGGAAGATGCGCGCGTGGAGCAGACCATGCCCCATCCATTCGACGAGTGCCGGATCGCGCCGCGCGCGGACGATCGATTCGTAGATGTTGCGCGCCTGGCCGGCGTTCATCGTCTCGCCCGCGACGAGTTCGCCGTCGATCGACAAAGCAAGATTCTGAAAAGCGGCGTTCGTCGGCAGCGGAAACAGGTAGTCGGCTTCGCCGAGCGTCGCGCCGCGGTTTACGAAACGCTCTTCGACCTCGTAGCGAAGCACGTGGTCGGCGAGCTCCACGCGCACGTCGCTGTGCGTTCGGACGATGTTGGTGGAACAGTCGCGCACGATCGGCGGAGTGCGCCCTTCGATGGGTTGAATGCCCAGACCGCACGGGCGTGGGACGATCCATCCCTGCGCGCCGAGTGCCGGCGCCGCGAAGGCGGTGGCAACGACAGTGGTGGCGCGAACGACGTGACGGCGAACTTGACCGACGACCCGACCAACGACGCGACTCATGATTGACCCCTGAACGGTACGCCAGGGAGACGTCGGTCGCCGGTCAGCTTGCACACCTTTGCACCGATTGGGCCAACGGACAGGCGTCAAATTCTTTCGATGGAACGCGTTGTGGCATGCGCTTTCCCTAGTCGGAAGCCATGCGAAGCACCTTGGTATTGGCCGGCTTTATCGCCGGCACGGCCGTGGTCGGTGGCGCGCTGATCGAGAGTTGCGCGCGACCGCCGCGGCCCGATCCGACCGCCGCCGCGGAGCCATCGAACCCGGCGTCGCTCAACGGTTTGGCATCGAGCGAGGCTCGGCCGACCACGATTCTCGAGTCGCCCACGGTATCGCTGGCGCTCGATCGCATCGACCAGCACGAGCTGCCGCTCGACCGAACCTTCGCGCATTCCGCGACCGGCAAAGGGGTCACGGTCTACGTGTTCGACGGTGGAATCTCCCCGAGCCACCCCGAGCTCGCCGGGCGCGTCCGCGTCGGTTACACCGGATTCTCCGACGATCCGAAGATCTGCAACGCACACGGCACGGCGGTCGCGGGCGCCATCGGCGGGGCCACACTCGGCGTCGCTCCGGACGTCCAGATCGTCGATGTGAAAATGGTGCAGTGCGAGAAGCTGCGCGGCACCATCAAGGCGATCGTCGACGGAGCCCATTGGGTGATCGAGGACCACAAGTCACATCCCGGTCCGGCCATCGCGAATTGGTCGTTCATCGCCGACACGTCGTCGCGAATACCGTCACTCGATTCAGCAGTCGCTGAGCTTCGAGCCGCGGGCATTCCCGTCGTCGTGTCGGCGGGCAACCTGGACATCGACGCCTGTCGCGTGTCACCGGCGAATTCGCTTGGCGCGATCGTCGTCGGTGCATCGGCCCTCGCCTCCGAAGAGCTCGCCGACGGCACGACACACACCATCGACCGGCGCGCGACGAACACAGCCTTTGGCCCGTGCATCGACATCTATGCGCCCGGCGATTCTGTCCTGCTGCCGAGCCTCGACCGGAACAACGCGCCCGTGACGCAGCTGTGGAACGGCACGTCGATGGCCGCCGGCTACGTGAGCGGCGCGCTTGCCCTCTATCTCGAGACGCATCCGAAAGCGACGCCGGACGAAACCGCCGCGGCGGTCGAGCAAGCTGCGACGCTGAATGTCGTGCGCGACGCCAAGGCGCCCGTTTCCAGAATGCTGTACGTCGGCGCCGTCGAAATGCGCTTTACCAGCCGGGTCGCGACGCGAAGTTCGTCGCGACACTGACGCGGCGCGGCGTCGCTCAGCCGCCGACCATCGCGTAAGCTCGCTTCGCGAAAAGAATCGCGCGCTCCAGCGCCCCCAACTGATCGTCCGGGGCCGGAGCGCGCATCTCTATTGAGACCCATCCCGAGTATCCCGCCTGCGCGAGCGCCGACGCGGCACGCTCGTGCGCGGCGATCGTCGACAGTTGGCCGAGGTGTGGCTCGCTGGCGTGAACGTGCGCGACGAACGATGCTGCCTGAGCCACCGCGCTCGCCGGATCCTCGCCCGCCAGGATCATCCCGCCAATGTCCGCGTTGACACGGACGGATGAATCGTCCGCCAGTTGGCAGAGCTCGACGGCCTCCGACGTTTGCGTGATGAAGTCGCAGCCGTAGGCGGGAGGATTGGCCTCGATGCAGAAAACCACGCCGCGATCGCGCGCATGGGGCGCGAGGGCGTGAAAGGCGTCGCGCGCGACGCGCATTGCCTCGTCGACCGGTCGTTCGCCGCGCACGCGGTTCTTGGGCGATCCGAACACGAGCGCCCTCGCGCCTACGGCGGCGGCGAAGTCGGCGACTTTGCGCAGATGATCGAGAAGCGCCTGTCGCTCGCGCTCGCCCGACAGGAGTTGAAGCTCCGGCCGACCGAAGAGCAGCGATTGCAGGGAGACGATCGGCAGCCCGCGATCCTCCCACTGAACGCGCAGGTCGGCGACGTCGGCCGCGGAAGCATCGAACGGCGCGGCGCGCCATTTGGTCGGAGCGAGCTCGACGCCGCGCACGCCCTCGCGAACGAGCAGGGCCGCCGCGGCGTCGTCGGCACCGGAGTCCCACGCGATGTTCGAGACAGCGAGCTTCACGGAGCCTTGGCTCTTTCAGTCGCGACGAACGTCGCGATTCCGTCCAGCACTCGCGCCGAGTCTTCGATGTAGGGGCCTTCGCCGCCGAAAAGGGAGGCGTGCCGCGTTCGCATGTCGTATCGCGCGGGCGTCGACGCGACTTTGTTGTCGAACTCGACGCCAAACGCGACCCTCGCGACGTCGACGACGCTCACGGGCTCGGTCGCCAGATGCACCAGCGGAAGCCGGTTCCGAACTGCGATCTCCAAGTCGCTCCAGAGCCGAGTTGTATCGTAGAACTGGAACAGGCCGCGTGAATCGATCTTCCCAACGTCGTTGTCGTGCAGGAAATCGAAGATGACGTTCTTCTTGAGCCCGGGACCGTAGAGACCGGGCAGCCGCACGATCGTCGCGTCGAAACCGGATGCGATCCGATCTTCGAGCAGCCGGCGGTTGCGGCCGTACGCGTGAAGACCTCCGGTCGAGACCGGCGACTGCTCGTCCACAACGAGCGGCGACCCGAAAACGTCCACGGTGGACAGCAACACGAACCGGCGCGCCGACGCCCGGGTGACGGCCGCGCTGAGCCGTTCGATGTTCGCCAGATCGCGCTCAGGGTCGGCGTTCGCCTTCCATTTTTCCGCGGGCGCTCCGGCGCAAACGATCAGGTCGAACGCGCGACCGGCGATTTCGTCGATGTTGGACGAGTTGTAGAGCGCGTCGAACGGTCTTTGCGCCAACAGGTTTCCGCCCACGAACCCTGTGTAGCCGATGAGCGCCGATTCCCCCCGCCCGGTGGTCATGGATCGAATCGTCCGAGCACGGCGGCCGCGAGCGTGCGCAACACGCGAAGGTTGCCCTTCACCGGGCTGATCTTGGTCGGCGTCTTTCCGCTCGCCGGATAGCGACGCGTCACCGGTGTCTCGACAACGCGGAAGCCGAGTCGCGCGGCGCGAATCGCGAGATAGTAGTGGAGCTCGTAGTCCATGAACACATCGCGCAGCGGCGCGACGCGCGGATCGGCGAGCAGACGCCGGCTGTACGCCCGGAATCCGTTGGTCGTGTCCGTGTACCGCGTGCCGGCCGCAAGGCTGATCATCGGCGCGTGAACCAGCCTCACCGCCAGCGTTCGGCTCGGCGGCGTGTTGATGCCGCGCCCCCCCGGTATGTAGCGCGAGCCCTGCACGTGATCGTAGCCCTCGTCGAGCAGCTCGATCATGCGCGGCAGCGCGTCGAGATCGTCCTTGCCGTTGCCGTCGATCACCACCATTCCATCATAGCCTTCCCCGAGCGCGAAGCCGATCGCCATGCGCATCTGCGCGCTCAGGCGCCCGGGCCCGCGTTTCACGAGGAGCGCGCGCAACCGAAAGTCGGCCAGCGAGTCCGGCGCAAGCGATCCGTCGGTGCTGCCGCCGTCGGCGACGACGATGTCGATGGTGTCGGCGAAGCGCGCCATCGCGGCGAGCTGGTTTCGCACTCGCTCGCCTTCGTTGATCACGAAGACGGCGACGCAGTATCGATGACGCTTTTCAGTGAAGACGACGCGTTCGTGTTCGGGAACGCCCCCGCCCCTTCCCGCCGCTGTCACCGTGGTGGGCGCCGGCGAGATCACTCCGCCGTCTTCCCTACGACGTTTCTTCGTTCCTCGCGCAGCAGCACGGAGCTCGTGTGCTCTTCGCGCACGTAGTACGCCGGCCGGTCGCGCAGTCGCTGCGACAAGCTCCCAACGTACTCGCCGATCGCCGCCAACATGAACGCGAAGACCACGAACACCACGGCCTCGTGGAACGCGGCGCCGGCGATCTCGCCGACCGCGGAGTGCACCATCACGAGCACGAGATTCAGCAGCGCCAATCCCACTCCGCCCCACAGTACGAGACGCAGCGGATGCGCCGTCGAATCGATGACGAGCGCTCGGGCGAGATCGATCGCGTCTCCCTTGGGGCGAACGGTCGGCGTCCCCGAGCGGTTGATCGGCGAATACGGAAACGGTTGTTTTCGGAAGCCGATGTACGACGTCAGCATGCGGAGGTACTGATCCGGCCCGCGAATCTGAGTCAGCGCGTTCACCACCTGCCTGCTCATGCACCTGAATTGCGTCGAGTCCCGCGGAATGCCGAGCCTGGCGACGTCGTTGATGTACCAATAGAAGACGCGTGCGCCGGCGCGATACCAGAACGGCTCGTTGTTGCGGTGGAGCCGCACGCCGTACACCACATCCGTGTCCCCGCGCGCCCGCTCGAGGAATTCCGGAATGAGCGCGGGTGGGTCCATGCTCGGCAGCATGACGACCACATAGTCGCCGATCGCCACGTCGAGCCCCGCCGTGATCGCCGTTTCCTCGCCGAAGTGCCGCGACAGCCTGAGGAAACGAACAAAGTCGTGACGCTCGAGGAGCGTCCGCACGCGTGCGACCGTTGCTTCCGGTGCGCCGTCGTCCACGAGAATGATCTCGTGGTGCGAGACGAGGCCGCCCAGAACGGCGACCGTCTCCTCGACGAACGCCTCGACCGCGTCGGGGCTATCGCCTTCCAGCGGGGCGACGATCGAGATCAGGGAGTCGGCGGACATCGGTCGGGGTGGGACGTGGAACTCGCCGCGCGGGCCGCTGGTCGAGCTCCGCGAGCAGTGCGTCTTCGACGTCGTATACGCTGTCGATCTTCGCGCCCAGCACGGTGATCAGCGACTGGTGCTCGGCACAGCGGCGCAGCAGGATCGGGCGGCTGTCGTCTTTCTCGCTGCGCGGCATGACCGTCTTGACCTCCCAGAGCGAATCGACGTACCGCGTCGCGCGCATCGCGGGAAGGTAACGCATCGCGTCGCGCACCATGTGCTCGAACCGCGACGCGCCGCGCGTCGTGAGCACTTCGACGACGGGTTGGTTCGGACGGTCGTGCCAATGGTAGTGCGGCGTGTACCGAACGTGACTCAACGTGTAGAGCCCGCGCGACGGATACGGCATCAGCGAAAAGAACGGTCCGTCCATCACCGTCACCGCCGCGCCGCCGAGCGACTCGGGCGGCTCGACGAGCGCGAGCTCCGTGAGCTCGTGTTTCGCCGGGATCGGTTCGGCGTCCGACGCCGCGAGCACGTGGTTGAGTCGCGAGTACGTGCAGTTGAGGGCCAGCTCGGCGTGGACCGCGCGACCGGTGGACCGGTGGACCGGTGGACCGGCGGCATCGCTCGAATGTCCGAGTGTCACCTCCACGCCGCCGCGGGTCGAGATGACCGACAGGGCCTCGGTCTCGAGCAGGACGTCGACGCCAGCTTCCTCCAGCTCCCGCGTCATCCGCGCGCCGAGCGCCGCGCCGTCGAATGCGCATTCCTCGACCTCGAAAACCGCCTCGATTCGCGATGCGTCGAACAGGTTGGCGACGTGCGCCGGCGCCGACGCCAGCGGCGCTTCGATGCGGCGGCAGAATTCGACGAACTGGCCGGCGGTGACCTTCGACATCCCGCGCGCCACGGCGTAGTAGTGCGTGAATCCCGCGTGCACACAGTCGCCATACTCGTCGAGGAACCGGCGATAGTTGACCCGCGAGCGCAGCGAAGTCAGGATGCTTCTCGGATAGTGGTATCCGTTGTGCACGCGCGCCTGATTGCGGAGAGACGCCCGAGCGAGCAGCGACGCCTCCCGCTCGACGAGCAGCACGCGGAGACCGCGTCGCCGAAGCATCGAGGCGAGGCGGGCGCCGTAAAAGCCGCCGCCGATCACGATTGCGCCGTAGTCCGACGACGCGCTCGAATTGAGGGAGAAAGTAGTGTCGTTCATCGCCGCCGTCTGGGAGACGATGCCTGCCGGGCACGGTAACGCCGGTTTTCGCACCCCCCCGCCAACCGCGGTGAGCTAACTTCTGCACGGCCATTCATCCAAAACCGCCCCGACCCGCGATGCCCGCGACCGCCCTCGACCTCCTCTGCATCAATACCGTCCGCACGCTGTCCATGGACGCCGTGCAGCAAGCCGACTCCGGACACCCTGGCACGCCGATGGCGCTGGCGCCGCTCGGCTACGTGCTATTCACGCGCACGATGCGCTTCGACCCAGCCGATCCCGCGTGGCCCAACCGCGATCGGTTCATTCTCTCCTGCGGCCACGCGTCGATGCTGCTGTACTCGTGCCTCTACCTGACCGGGTACGACCTCACCCTCGAGGATCTCAAGCAGTTTCGCCAATGGGGAAGCAAGACTCCCGGGCACCCCGAGCACGGGCACACGCCCGGCGTCGAGACGACCACCGGCCCGCTCGGCCAGGGAACGGGCAACGCGGTTGGAATGGCCGTCGCCGAGGCTCACCTCGCCGCCGGGTTCAACAAACCAGGACAAGAGATCGTCGACCACTACACGTTTTTCATCTGTAGCGACGGCGATCTCATGGAGGGGGTCTCGCACGAGGCGGCGTCGTTCGCCGGCCACTTCAAGCTCGGAAAGCTGATCGGGTTCTACGACGACAATCACATCACGATCGACGGCAAGACCGAGCTCACGTTCACCGACGACACGGCCAAGCGGTTCGAGGCGTACGGCTGGCAGGTGCTCCACATCGCCGACGTCAACGACCTCGATGCCATCGAGGGAGCCATCGCCGAGGCGAAGAACGACGCCGAGCGGCCCACGCTGATCATCACGCGCACGCACATCGGCTACGGCAGCCCGCGTCAGGACTCCGAGAAGGCGCATGGCGAAGCGCTCGGCAAAGAAAACGTCGTGATCACCAAGCAGAATTACGGGTGGCCGACGCTCGACACCTTCTACGTGCCCGCCGACGCGCTCGTCGAATGGCGAAAGGCGAAGGATCGCGGCGCCAGCTGCCATGCCGAATGGAACGCGCGTTGGAAGGCATACGCCGGCGCGAATCCCGCCGACGCGGCGGAGTTCGAGCGGCGGCTCGCTGGGCGTCGGCCGGAGAACTGGGAAGCCAAGCTTCCGACGTTCACCCCGGAGAATGGCGCGATCGCCACGCGCGCCGCGTTCGGCGCCGCGCTGAACGCGACCGCCGACTTGCTCCCCGAGCTTGTCGGCGGCTCGGCCGATCTCACTCCGTCGAACAACACGTCGGTGAAGGCGTGGCAGAACTTCACGCCGGAATCACCCGGTTCGCGCTACGTCCATTTCGGCATCCGCGAGCACGGCATGGCGTCGATCATGAACGGGATGGCGCTGCACGGCGGCATCCTTCCGTACGGCGGCACGTTCCTGATCTTCTCGGACTACATGCGTCCGTCGGTGCGGCTCGCGGCGCTCATGGGCGCGCGCGTCATCTACGTTTACACACACGACTCGATCGGTCTCGGCGAAGACGGACCGACGCACCAACCGATCGAACAGCTCTCATCGCTCCGCGCGATTCCTGGTCTCACCGTCGTGCGCCCCGCCGACGCGAACGAGACCGCCATCGCGTGGAAGCTGGCGGTGGATCTGCCCGCGGGTCCCTTGGCCCTGATTCTCACGCGACAAAAGCTTCCGTTCATCGACCGATCGAAGTACGGTGCGGCGGAGGGTCTGATGCAGGGCGCATACGTCCTAGCCGACCCGCCCGACAACGCCAAGCCGCGCGTCGTGCTCATGGCCTCGGGCTCAGAGGTGCAACTCGTGATGGCGGCACAGACGCAGCTGGCTGGCCGAGGTGTCGCGGCGCGTGTCGTATCCATGCCGTCGATGGAAGTGTTCGAGCGCCAACCGGCGACGTACCAGGACGCGGTTCTGCCGCCGGGCGTTCCGCGGGTGGCCATCGAAGCCGCGCAGCCGATGTCGTGGTATCGATGGGTCGGGCTGTCCGGAGCGGCGATCGGGCTGCACCGGTTCGGCGCGAGCTCGCCGTACGAGCGCATCTACAAGGAGCTGGGAATCACCACCGATGCCGTCGTCGACGCCGCGCTCCGTGTGACATCGGTGTGATTGCCTCTGTCCGCGCGCCTCACCGCGCGTGTCGGTACATCATCTCGACCAGCTCGTCGTACATCGACTCGGCCTCCGACGCTCCGGCGCGGATGGCCGAGGTCGCGCAGTGGCGCAAGTGGTTTCGCATCAACTCACGGCCGACACCGCGCAGAGCTTCGTGGACCGACGATATCTGCGTCATCACGTCGGCGCAGTAGCGGTCTTCCTCGACCATCTTCTGCAGCCCGCGCACCTGCCCTTCGATCCGGCGCAGTCGCTTGAGGTTTCGCGCCTTGATGCCGGGGTCCACCGCGACGGCTTTGCGCCCCGACGTGTGGACGTCGCACGCGCACTCGGCAACGGTACGATCGTGCTTCATGGCGTCCATCTCCTCAGACGAAGACTGTTTCCGACGACGCTCACCGAACTGAGCGCCATTGCCGCGCTGGCCACGACGGGATTGAGCAGAACGCCGAAGCGCGGAAAGAGCACGCCCGCCGCGATCGGAATTCCGACGACGTTGTAGACCATCGCCCAGAAGAGATTCTCGCGAATCGTGCGCATCGTTCGGCGCGAAAGCGCGATCGCGTCGGCGACGCCCCCGAGATCCGGGCGCATCAGCGCGACTTCGCTGGCGTCAATGGCCACGTCGGTGCCCGTACCGATCGCGATGCCGACGTCCGCCCGCGCGAGTGCCGGCGCGTCGTTGATTCCGTCGCCGACCATCGCGACGACACGTCCTGCTTTCTGGTATCGCTCAACCTCGGAGGTCTTGTGTGCCGGAAGCAGGTTTGCCGAGACGCTCGAGATGCCCGCCTCTTTCGCGATGGTGCGCGCCGTGCGGTCGTTGTCGCCAGTGAGCATGACAACGTCGAGGCCGAGGTCGCACAGCCGTTGGATCGCCGGTCCGGACGTAGCCCTGAGTTGATCGGCGACAGCGATCAGTCCCAGCACGCGGCCGCCGCTCGCGACGAACGCGAGCGTTTTGCCGGCGTCGGCAAGTCGGGTGGCGGCGTCGGCGAGACCCGGCGGAACCTGGTTTGATTCGGCGACGAACGCCGCCGTTCCCACGAGGACTTCACTTCCGTCGAGATGTGCGCGCGCTCCATGTCCCGGCTCCGCGGTGAACCCCACCGCGGCGGAGCGCGGCAGACCCAATCCGTCGGCGCGCTCGATGATCGCGCGCGCAATCGGATGCTCGGAGAGTCGTTCGACACTGGCGGCAGCGCCGAGAAGTGTCGACTCGTCTACGCCGCTCGCCGGCACGACGTCGGTGACGACAGGACGCCCCGTCGTCACGGTTCCGGTCTTGTCGAGCAGCACAAGGTCGACGCTTCCCGCTCGCTCGAGCGCGCGACCGCCTTTGATCAGAACGCCCCGCTCCGCCCCTTTCCCGGTCGCGACCATCACCGCGGTGGGCACGGCGAGGCCCATCGCGCAGGGACAGGCGATTATCAGTACGGAGACGCTCGCGGCGATCGCTTGCGCCGCGTGGGCACGCCCGCCGACCACGAGCCACGCCACCAGCGTCAGCACGGCGACGACGAGCACCACCGGCACGAATACTCCGCTCACACGGTCGGCGAGACTTTGGATCGGCGCGCGCGTCGCTTGGGCATCGCGCATCAGGCGCACGATTCGGGCGAGCGCGCTGTCCTCGCCAATCGATGTGGCGCGCACGAGCAGGGCGCCGCTGCCGTTCACCGTGCCGCCGAACGCGTGAGCGCCGATCGTCTTGGTCACCGGCATCGATTCGCCAGTCAGCATCGACTCGTCGATGGCGCTGGCTCCCTCGACGACTTCTCCGTCCACGGGAACGCGCTCGCCCGGCCGCACGACGACCAGATCTCCCAGGCGCACGACTTCGACCGGCACATCGAGCTCGACGCCGTCGCGCATCACACGCGCGCGCGGCGGCTGCAGCTCGACGAGCCGCCGCAACGCCGACGTCGTTTGGCCCTTCGCACGCGCTTCCATGGCGCGGCCCGCCAACACGAACCCGAGAATGAACACCACCGCCTCGTAATAGACCTGCGGCTGCACTCCGTTCTGCGCGAGCATTTGCGGACTTACCGTCGCGATGAACGAGAAGAGAAACGCGGCGCCCGTCCCGACGCTGATCAGCGTGTTCATGTCGGCCGAGCGGTGCCGCAACGCGCCCCAAGCGCGCGCGTAGAAGTCCCGTCCGGCCCACGCCATGACCGCGAACGTCGCGACAAGCATGACCCACCACGCGACAGGAGCCGCCGCGCCGGGCTCGTTCATTGCCGGCATCGATGACTTCGACATCGAGGCCGCCATCTCCGTGACGCCGACGGCGAGCGCGAACCCCGCCTTGGCGCGCAGACTCCGGAACTCGTCCCGTCGCGTCTCGTCCTGCTCCAGTTGCGCTCGACGCGCGCTCTGCGCCGCCGTTGGCAGCTCGGCCCCGTAGCCCGTCGCGCGAATCGTGTCGACGAGAACCGCCGGCGACGCGCGCGACGGGTCGTACGTCACCGCGGCGTTGTTCATCATGAGGTTCACCGACGCGTCATCGACGCCCGGCGTCCTCGCGAGCGCTCGCTGCACGCGCGCTTGGCACGCGGCGCAGGTCATGCCCGTCACCGGAATCGTGATCGATGCTCGCTCGCCCATGGGGGAAGTATACCCCCTAGTGGTATAGCCTGCCGCCTCCTGTCTGGCGACTGACGCCTTCTGCCTCCCGCCACCGCCTCGCAAACACAACGGCCCGCCACACAGGCGGGCCGTCGGTATATCAGCAGGCGGCGCGTATCAGGTCAGCGTCCACCGTATCGCGGTTCTCAGCGCCGTTCCGAGCAACGCGAGCTCGGCGGCAAGACGGCTTCGGAAAAACGTCGCGGCGCGAGCGCCGGCGACATGGAACCACCGGCGCGACGCGCTCGGTGCCGACAACGCGGCAGCCATCGCGTGCCCGTCCTTCCAGCGGAGATCGCGTTCTTTCGCTAGCGCGCGCTCGATCGTCTCCGCCAGCGATGCGGGCGCGTTCGGGACGAGCGACCGCAGCGGCGCAGGCGTTTCGCCGATGTGCTTCGCCGCCAACGCCTCGAACGTCGGAGCGTCGAACGGCAATTTCCCGCTCAGCATGTAGTACCCCAACACTCCCAGCGAGTAGAGGTCGCTCCGACCGTCGAGCACCAGCTCGCCCACGGCCTGCTCGGGCGACATGTAGTGGGGCGTGCCAAAGACGCGCGACACTTCTCCGCGGACCGGATCGAGTGAACGGACGAGCGCGACGCCGAAGTCGGTGAGCATCGCGCGCCCCGTGCCGCGCTCGATCAGAATGTTCTCGGGCTTGAGATCGCGATGGATCACGCCGTCTCGATGCGCCGAGTCGAGTGCCAGCGCGAGGTCGCGCAGCAGGCGCCGCACTTCGTCCGACGAAAGGCGCCCCTCGCGCCGTGTTCGCTCAGCGAGCGACTCGCCGTGCACGTACTTCATGACGATGTAGACCAGATCGCCGACTTCACCGAATCCGAACACCGGGACGATCCCCGGATGGCTGAGTCGCGCCGTCAACCGCGCCTCGCGCCGAAAACGCTCGCGGTGCTCCTCCGACGAGGTGAACTCGTAGCGTAGCGCCTTGATCGCCACGAGGCGGTGCAGAGCGATGTCGCGGGCGAGAAACACGACGCCCATGCCGCCGCGACCGAGCTCGCGAACTACCTGAAAATGCCCGCCGAGCAACTCGGCGATCCGATCGCGCTCCCAAGTACGCGAGACCGCGAGCGACGCCGACGTGGGCATCTCGAGCGTATCTGCGTAGGGATCGACGAGTAACGACAGGGAGCTCATTGCTGACCAGAACTGAACCGAGACGTTGAGCGCATCGTGCGCTCTTGGCTATCAGACACTCGAAGCATTTGACACCCGAGCGCTGGAAAGCGTTTCCCTCACGACGCGCCAGCTTCGAGCGACGCCGTGAGAAATCCTACGGAGGGCCTCGGCGAAAGTTCCGGCTGCCTGCGCCGCCGCGTTGCCTGTCCAGCCGTCTAGCTGTCCGGCCGTCTAGCTGTCTAGCCCGTCCACCCGTCCACCCGCTACCTGACAAGCATTCCCGTAAACACGTACTGCTGCAGCAGAACCAGGATGCCCACGAGCGACGCCAGTGCCAGACTATGGAAGAAGACGAAGCGAAGGATCCGCCACTCGTGGCCGGTCCACCCCGTGGCCGTGCTCGCCACTACGATGCTCTGGGCGTCGATCATCTTCCCCATCACGCCGCCGGAGCTGTTGGCCGCCGCCATGAGCACCGGGTCGAGCGACAGCCGCGTCGCCGTGATCTTCTGCAAACTCCCGAACAGAACGTTGGACGACGTGTCGCTCCCGGTAAGCGCGACGCCGAGCCAGCCGAGCATCGCCGCGAAGAACGGGTACGCGGCGCCTGTGTGCGCGAACGCGAGTCCGAGGATCGCGTCCTCTCCGGAATATCGCGTCGTGTAGCCGAGGGCGAGCATCGCGGCGATCGTGAGCAGCGATCGCCAAACCACTCGGAACGTCGTCAGGTAGCGGCGAATGAGGTCGGTCACCGAGTAGCGGAGCGCGAACCCGGCGACGATCGCCGCGACGAGGATCGCCGTCCCGGTCGCCGAAAGCCAGTTGAGCGAGAACACCGCCGGTTCGTTCGTGGCCTTCGGCACGACTGGCGGCACGCGAGCGACCATCTTGTCCAGGCCGGCGATCGGAATGTTCGGTGAGGAGACGTGGTTGAGAAAACTCTTGACCTGCGGCGTACCCCACGCGAACACGACGACAACGAGAACGATCCAAGGAATGAGCGCGACGCGGAGCGGCGGCGCCGCGCGCCCTCCCTCGGTCGCCACTGGAGCGGCGGCCGCACCCTCCCGCTCGAATCGCCCGCGTCGCCAGTAGCGTAGGAAAATCGCGAGCGCCAGCATCGAGCACGCCGAGGCGACGATGTCGACCAGCCAGGGCCCGTGGTAGTTCGACACGAGGAATTGAGGGATGGCGAACGACAGCCCGGCGACGAGCAGCGCCGGCCACACCTCGAGCATCCCGCGAAAGCCCGCGTACGCCGCGATCAACCAGAACGGCACGATCACGGAGAAGAACGGCAGCTGGCGCCCGACCATCGCGCTCAGTGAGCCGAGGTCGAGTCCTGTCACGCCTTGCAAGGCGATGATGGGCGTGCCGAGCGCGCCGAAAGCGACAGGTGCCGTGTTCGCGATCAGCGACAGCGCCGACGCCTCGAGCGGCGGAAACCCCAGCCCGATGAGCATCGCGCCCGTCACGGCGACCGGAGTTCCGAATCCCGCCGCGCCTTCGAAGAACGCGCCGAACGCAAACGCGATCAGCAGTAGCTGGAGGCGACGATCGGTCGTGATTCCCGCGATCGCCCGCTGAAGCGCGATGAAGACACCGCGCTCCTCGGTGATGCGGTAAAGGAAGATCACGTTCAGCACGATCCAGCCGATCGGTAGCATGCCGTAGGCGGCCCCGAGCATCGCCGCGCGGGCTCCCAGCGCCGGCGGCATCCCGATCACGGCGACGGCGACCATGAGTGCTGTGGCCAGCCCGCACAGCGCGGCCACGTGTGCCGGGACGAGCCGGGACGCCAAGAGTCCCAACAGCACGACCAACGGGAGCGCGGCCGCGAGGGTCGACAGTGGGCCGTGCAGGGGATCGTAGTTCTGGAGCCAGGGCATGGATCGCGGAGGGCGAGGGGTTCACGGCGAGCTGCGGTGAGCTGCGGCGAACTGCGCTGGCAAACGAGCGGCTGAGCTTACTCGTCTTTCGTCTACATTCCAATACCCACTCGCCTCTCGGCGCGCTCCTCGCCCCGCCCTGTGCATATGAGATCCAGTCGATTCGCCCACCGTGGTTGGTCGGCCGCGGCGGCCCATGTCCTTTTGGCGTCGCTCGCCTGGCTTCTTTGCGTCTCGACAGCTTCGGGCCAGCGCCCAGCGGACTCCGCACGCGCGCGGCCTCGGCAGCCCGCGAAGACCACGACTTCGAAAACCGCGCCAAAGAAGAGCTCGCAAGCAGCGGTGGCGCCCAAGACGGTCGAGCCTCCCAAATGGCCCGTCGACGCGCCCGATCCGTTGCCCGGCTCGATTCTGCCCGCCAAGCGGATAGTCGCCTTCTATGGAAACCCGCTTTCGAAGCGCATGGGAGTTCTTGGCGAGCTGGCGACGCCGGAGATGCTGGCGAAGCTCGATCGTGAGGTGGCCGCGTGGAACGCGGCCGATCCTGCGCATCCGGTGCAACCGGCGCTGCACTTGATAGTGGTCGTCGCTCAGAGCACGCCGGGAGTCGCGGGCAAGTACCGCATGCGCATGGACAGCGCGCTCATAGAGAAGGTCTACGGGTGGGCGAAGTCGAAGAACGCGATCCTGTTCCTCGACGTGCAGGTGGGACAGGGCACGTTGCAGGAAGAACTGCCGCGGTTGATGCCATTCTTGTCGCGACCCGACGTCCACCTGGCGATCGACCCCGAGTTCTCGATGAAGCACAACGACGTCCCGGGCACGCGGATTGGCACCTTCAACGCCGAGGACGTCAACTACGCGTCGGGATTGCTGCGAGACCTGGTGACGCAGCTTCATCTCCCGCCGAAGATCCTCATCGTGCATCGATTCACCCGAGACATGCTCACCGGCTACAAACGCATCACCCTCGATCCGCGTGTTCAGATCGTGATCAATATGGACGGCTGGGGCCCGCCAGCGCTCAAGCGCGAATCATATCGCGCGTACGTGTACTCGTATCCGGTCGAGTATACGGGGTTCAAGCTTTTCTACCACAAC
This sequence comes from uncultured Gemmatimonadaceae bacterium, assembly GCA_963757185.1. GTDB lineage: Bacteria > Gemmatimonadota > Gemmatimonadetes > Gemmatimonadales > Gemmatimonadaceae > JAQBQB01. The sequence continues at coordinate 1,148,184 of CAVWQI010000002.1, read as the reverse complement.
GACACGAAGAAGAAAGGGAGCACGCTCATGACGCCAGCGGATGTCTTGGCGCTCAACCCGAAGCCTCTTTACATCCAGTATCAGTAGATCCAAAGGGACGGTTCGGACTTCCAGACGAAGCGCGACGTGGTGCCGGACACGTGCATCGGCACGTTCAATGCTGACGACGTGAGCCACGCGTAGCGGTCACTGTCCAACCAATCCTGGAGGAGCGATCCATGTCGCCCACTCGGTCGCGGTGCTTGCTTGCCTTCACGTTTCTCGGTGCGATCGCGTTCGGCGGGTGTGGTGGCAGTGACGACAACGGTGGCACGACGACCCTCACGCCGGCGATCTCGATCGCACTCTCGGCGTCGTCGCTCTCTGTCGTTCAAGGAACGGCGGGCAACGTCACGGTCAACCTCACGCGCACGGGCGGCTTCTCCGGCGACGTCTCGATCGCCGCGACCGGCCTACCCACCGGCGTTTCGGTGTCGTCGGCGACGATCGCGTCGGGCGCGACGTCGGCAACGCTCACCTTCGCGGTCGCCGCCACCGCCGCAGCCGGGGCCTCGACGGTTACGATCAACGCATCGGGCACCGGCGTCACGACTGCATCCGCGACGCTCGCGCTGACGGTCACCGCGGCAGCTGTCACCGGCAACTACACGCTCACGGCGAGCCCAGCGACCCCGTCGATCGCCCAGGGCGGTGCCGCGACGGTCGTTATCACCGTCAACCGGACAGGCGGTTTCGCGGGAGCGGTGGCGCTCTCGGTCACCGGTGCGGCGAACGGGTTGACGGCGACGCTCTCGACCCCAAGCACCAGCGGCACAACCGATACGTTGACGCTCACTGCGTCCGCGACGGCGACTGTGGGTGCCCAAACGCTGACCGTCAAAGGAACGGCCGCCGGCCTCGCCGATCAAACGGTAACTGTGCAACCCACGATTACGGCGCAGACATCGTCCGGCAACGTCACCTGGCAGTTCTGCGGCAGGCTCGGCATTCCGATCTTCGTGGCGTTCCAGGACGGCACGAGCGGCGCGTGGACCCACGTCACGGGCGCTAACGACGCGTACACGTTCAACATCACGCAGGCGGTCGGCGGCGTCGCTTACGTGCTTCCCTTCTCCACCGGCGGTTTCGATCTCGAAGTCTTCTATGGATCGAAAGCCGATTTGCAGGGGCGCGCCAACGAGGTGTGCAACGGTGCGGCCGGCGCGGGCAAGACTGTCACGGCCCCGGTTGCCGGAACGAGCACCGGTGACATCGTGTCGGGGAGCCTCGGCACGTCGGCGGGGGTGTTCAGCGGATCGACGCTGACGTTCTCGAATGTGCCGAACGGCAACGTCGATCTCGTCACCGGCAGATCGACGCTCACGATCAGCGGCACGTCGTTCTCGCTCAACCTCGCGAAGATGATCATTCGCCGGAACCTCAACCCCGCCGGCGGCAGCGCCCTCCCGACGGTCGATTTCGGGGCGTCGGAGGCGTTCGCGCCGGTGACGAAGAACCTCACGATCACGAACCTCGGCACCGACGTTTCGGCGTTGCTCGGCATCTACTTCACGACGAACAACACGTTCGCGAACTACTTCAGCGACTTCACCGGCGGCGGAGCAACCCGCACATATCCTGGCGTGCCAGCCGCGAATCAGGCGACGGGCGATCTCCACATCCTCGCGATCGTGGCGCTGCCCAGCCTCACCGGCACGACGCCGCAGCGAGAGGCGCTGTTCGCGTTCCACACAGCGGTTGACCAAACGTTCGCGCTCGGGCCCGCGCTCAGCACGCCGACGGTGTCGGCGCTGACGGCGACCGGCTACGCCCGCCTTCGCGCGGCGATCAACGTGCAGTCGCAGTACAACAAGCTGTTCACGTTCAACGCGACGCAGGCGGGAACCGCGCCGCGCGAGGCGACGATCCAGCAGACCGTCGGCTACTCGAGCGCGTCGGCGCTCAACCTCGACATTCCGGATCTCTCCGGCGTATCCGGCTTCGACGTGAACTGGGGTCTCAAGGCAGGGGCGCTCACCAACTGGACCGTGACGCGACCGGATGGCCCGGAACGGTGGGCGTCGGTCAGCCGCCGTTCACCGACGGAGCGAGCTATATGTTCGCGAGCTTCCCGGGAACGATCACGCCTTGATGATCGCCCGGCAGGCCTGACGAGATGAAAACGGCCGCCCGCGGGCGGCCGTTTTCTCATCAGGTCGAGCAATGGCTAGGGACGGAATCGAACCGCCGACACGCGGATTTTCAGTCCGCTGCTCTACCAACTGAGCTACCTAGCCCCAAGCCATTCAATTTATTCGAGTTATTTCGGGTTAGTCAACGCACGGGCCCACTTCGGCCCGCGAGATGCTGGCGCTCGCCTGCCTCGATCCGCCCGCGAAAGCGCCGCGCGACGCTCGCGCCAAGGCTCCCGAACGCGAGTGGATACACGCCGCGCTTTCGGGCTCTGGCCGCACGTTAGTACTCCAATACACCGAGAGCGAGCGCTCGCGTCGTGTGACCCCGGCGCAAGCGTCGAAGTTATCACCGCGGCACCACGCGGGAGTCCGGGATTCCCATCTCGCCAACCCCGTACCCCAGGCATACATTGCCTCCGCTCATCCGCCCTGGGTTTCTGCGTTTTGTCGCACGGCCACCTGCCTCGGTGACGGGATCGTTACCAACCGGTGCGAGCAAACCAGCCGCAGTTCGAGTAAGTCAGCACGACCCGCGCGCTCCACTCGTGAGCCACGTGGGACAAGGGCGATGTCGACTAGTGTCATTCATTCCACGAGGACCCTCCTACCCCTATGAAAATTTCACGTTGGACGCTGCCGAGTGCCCTGAGTTTCGTGGCGCTTCTTGGAGCGGCGAACGGCCTCCACGCACAGGTGTCGACGGGCGGATTCACCGGCTTCGTCACCGATGAAACGGGTAAGGCCATGGCGGGCGCGCAGATTCAGGTCGTCAATCGGTCGACCGGTGCGCGCGCCGGCACGCTCACGAACACCGCGGGACGCTATTATATCTCGGCGCTCGAGACCGGCGGCCCGTATACGATCACGGTCCGCCGCATCGGCTTCGCTCAGCGCGACACGAACAATCTCCAGGTCTCCCTCGGCGAAACGGTCCGCGTCGATCTGTCGCTTCGGACGGCGGTCACTCGACTCGCCAACGTCGAAATCGTCGCGTCGACTACGGGCGCCATCATGGCGCAGTCCCACACCGGCGTCGAGACGAACGTCACGGATTCGGCGATCTCGCGGCTCCCAACGCTGAATCGCAACTTCACGGATTTCGTCGTGCTCTCGCCGCAGGTGTCGACGAAGGGCCCGGGTCTTTCCGGCGGCGGCCAGAATAATCGCTTCAACGCGATTCAGATCGACGGCGCGGTCGCGAACGACCTCTTCGGTTTGAGCTCGACGCTGCAGCCGGGCGGTCTCGCCAGCGCGAAACAGGTTTCGCTCGAGGCGATCAAGGAATATCAAATCCTGCTGTCGCCGTTCGACGTGCGCCAGGGCAACTTCACGGGCTTCCTGGTGAACGCGGTGACGAAGAGCGGCTCCAATGACTTCCACAGCACGGGTACGTACAGCACGCGGACCGAAAAGATGGAGCGGGACGTTTCCTATCTCCGTTCCTCGCCGTTCAAGCAATCGCAGGAAGGCTTCTGGTTCGGGGGCCCGATCATCAAGGACAAACTGCTCTTCTCGGTCGCGCCGGAATTTCAGCAGCAGGAGGCGCCCAACATCGGTCCGTACCTCGGCCAGCCCTCGAACATCACGACCCAACCACCGGCCACACAGCAGGCCGTCGACAGCCTCGTCAACATCCTGACGTCGAAATACGGCTTCGCGAATCCCGGCAACGGTGGCCTCTGGGATACGAAGAATCCCCTCTTGAACCTCTTCGCCCGCGCCGACCTCATCAACCTGCCGGGGAATAGCCGCCTCGTTGCGCGCTACAACTATGTCAGCGCCAAGCAGGACATCGTCAGCACGCGCAGCGCCTCGCGCCTCGCGCTCACCAACAACGGCTACACGATTACCGACGGCACGAACAGCGGCACCGCGCAGCTCTTCTCGACGTTCGGCAACGGCGGCACGAACGAGGTGACTGTCGGCTACACCGACATCAACGATGTTCGCGCGACACCGATTCAGGCGCCGTTCGTCGTCATCTCGCGCACCTCGAGCTTGGGCAGCGGCAACGGCTCGCTCGCGGCTGGTACGGAGAACTCGTCCCAGGGCAATGAGCTCGACCAGAAGATCGCCGAGTTGACCGACAACTATAGCTACCCGTGGGGCGCGCACCGCTTCACGGTCGGCACGCAGAACAAGTTCTACAAGGTTCGCAACCTGTTCTCACAGAACTCCCTCGGCAACTACACGTTCGGCACGCTCGACTCACTCATCAACAACACGCCGAGCTCCGCGACGTTGGGCATTAAGCTCGACAACAGCGACGGCGCGGCGCATTTCACGGCGCGTTCGCTGGCCTTTTACGGTGAGGACGAGTGGCAGGCGACGAACCGCCTGAACATCGTGGGCGGCCTGCGTCTGGATCTGCTCGGCCTTACGTCGAAGCCCGGCACGAATCCGACGATCCAAGCGAGCTCGCTTGGCGTCAACACCGCCAACGTGCCCATGAACGTTCCCCAGTGGTCGCCGCGCATCGGCTTCAACTGGGACGTGACGGGCGATCAAGTGAACCAGCTGCGCGGCGGCACCGGCGTTTTCGTCGGCAACCCGGCCTACGTGTGGCTCAGCAATCTGTACGGAAACTCGGGCGTGAACGGATTCGCCAACCTGTCCTGTAACAACGCCAGCCTCGCCCCGGCGATGCCGGCCGCCGGATCACCGACGCCGACGAACTGCAAAGGCAGCACGGGCGCTCCGGCCGTGACGGTCAACACGACGAACCCAAACCTCAAGTTCCCCTCGACGTGGCGCAGCTCGATCGGCTTCGATCGACGGCTGCCGTGGAACATGATCGGTACCGTGGAAGGGATGTACACCCGCCAGGTGCAGAACTTCTACTATCAGAACACCGGTTTGGTGACGGATCCGATCGGCCATGACCTGAACGGCCGCGCGATCTACGGCGACATCGCGACCGCGACGTCGAACCCGGTTCCTGTGCGCCCGGCCGGCGTCACGGGTGACGTCATCAACATCACCAACCAGTCGACGCACGATTACGCGTACAGCATCACCGAGCAGCTCGTCAAGCGCTTCTCGAACAACTTCGAAGGGCAGATCGCCTACACGTACAGCCACTCCTACGACGTGTGGGACCTGACCTCCTCTGTCGCCTTCTCCAACTGGCAGTTCGGCCGCTCCCTCTCGGGCCGCGAAGACGCTCAGGAGCTGGCGCCGTCGAAATGGGATGCGCCGCAACGGTTCGTCGTCAGCGGCCAGTACACGCTCCCGACGAAGACCGGAATTTCAATGACGTGGATCGGTGAGTCCGGCGTTCCGTTCGAGTACGTCTACGGCAGCGACATGAACGGCGACAACTCGGCGTCGAACGATCTGCTCTACGTGCCGAAGAACGCCCATGACACGACGCAGATTCGCTTCAGCACCAGCGGCAGCGGCGCGACGGCGCGCACTCCGGCCCAGCAGGCGGACGACCTCGAGAATTTCATCTCGAGCCATCCCTGCTTGGACTCGCAGCGCGGCACGATCATGAAGCGCAACAGCTGCCGCACGCCGTGGGACAAGGTCGTGAACCTTTCGGCTCGTCAGACCCTGCCGACGGTCCAGGGCAAAAACTTCATCCTCCAGCTCGACATCTTCAACTTCCTCAACCTGCTCAACAAGAACTGGGGCTCGCGTGATTTCGGCAGCTCGAACAGCCCGGCGCTTCTCACCCGCCGGTCCTACGTCGCCGCGCCGGGTCAGCCGGTCAAAATCATCAACGGCGCGCAGCCGGTGTTCAACTACAACGTCGTGAACCAGTTCAACACCCAGAACCCGCAGTCGAACTACGCGTTGCAGCTCCAGCTCAAGTATCAGTTCTAAAGATTCACGGTTCAGCGCAACAAACGGGGGCGCCTCGCGGCGCCCCCGTTTGTTTTGTCTGGTCCTGCCGTTCCGTCTGCTGCCCGGCGATGCCCCTTCCTATCGCTCCAGTTTGAACCCCGGGATGACGTCCGGCCGCTGCGCCGCGTTCGCCACGATCCACCCCGTCGCGTACATCCACCGCGTCATCCGAGCCAGCTTCGGGATATCGATCCGCGACGGCTCGTCGCGCGGCGTGTGATAGTCAGGATGCAGCAGCGTGCTGAACTCGATCGCCGGAATGCCCGCGCGCGCGTACGGCAGGTGATCGCTGCGAAAGTACCATCCCTCCGGATGTGTCGGACGATCCCAAACCGTATCGAGCTTGAAGTGCGTGAGCTCGGCGTTGGCGCGAAGCGCGTCGTCCACCAGCGCGACCGAGTTGCGGTGCGGCGGCTGCGCGCCGAGCAGCGCCGCGCTGTCCGGATCGTTACGGCCGATCATGTCGCCGTTGAGCACCGCGACGATCTCCGAATGCGGCACCGTGGAATGATTGACGTACCATCGTGAGCCGAGGAGCCCGCGCTCTTCCGCGCCGTGCCACACGAAAAGAATCGGGCGAGGCGCGGGATGCGCGACGAACGCACGCGCGATGGCCAGCATCGCCACGCTGACGCTCGCGTTGTCGTCGGCGCCGTTCCAGATCGAGTCCCCGTTCACGACGTAGCGCGTCCCGTCGTGGTCCTGATGCCCGCTGTACAACACGTACTCGTGCGCCAGCCGAGGATCCGTCCCTTTGACGACGCCGATCACGTTCCCCGACGGGTAATAGAATGTCTCGCTGACGACGTTCGCGACGAGCTTGGCGTTTGGCGATCTCACCGATTCGAGCGCGGCGTTCCGAACCCAGAATGCCGGAATCGTCGTCGCGTTCCCGCGCCCGCGGCCTCCTCCGGCGGCGCCGCCGCCGCGGCCCGCCCCGGCCGTGCCCGCCGCCGGCGCGTTTTGGTTTTGGGTCGCCGGACGCGCAAACGTACCCGCGGCGCCACCCGCTGAGTCGATCGCATACGTTCCGCGCGACGATACCGCGGCCGTGGCGACGAACGCTTCGTCGAGCGCGCTCGATCCGTCCGAGATGAGGATCGCCGCCGCTCCACCCGCCTGCGCGATGCGCGCCGCGTGCTGTCGCAGCATGGCGGCCGTTGTCGCCTGGAAATTCCCTCGGATCGTAAACTGTGCCGCTGGCTGAGTGGGGATCGGAGTGATCATCATCGCCACGGCCTTTCCCTTCACGTCAGTTCGCTCGAGCGCGGCCGTGTCGGCCACGAAGACGACCGGGAGATCAGCGCTCACCGGCTGATTCGATAGAGCGACAGCGTCGCGCCAGAGCTGCAGCGGCTTGCCGCCGAGCGAGATCTCGCTGCTCGCGCTCAGCCTCGTGCGACGCATCGGCCACCACTGGAAGAACGTTCCGTCGTCGCCCGCCGGCTGCAGCCCGGCCTGGCGCGCCTGTTCGGCGACCCAGCCGGTGGCCCGCATTTCGTCGAGCGTACCGGCTTCACGGCCGCGCATCGCGTCGCCCCCCATCGCGAACATGTCGCGATGCAGGTCGGTCTCGCGGATCGCATCGAGCGCCGGTGCGACCGCCGAGGAAGCGCCGCGGGCCGACGATGCGGCGGCCGCCGGCGACGGCGCCGATCCCGTCGAAGAACAAGCGGTTGCGACGACGAAGAGGATGCCGACAGCTACCGCAGCGCTGCCTCTACTCCTTCGATCGCGCGCCGACGTGAGCCGTGATGACCGACTTGATCCCGCCGCGAACGTTGAAGTCACCCACCACCTCCATCCACTGTGGTTTCGCTGCTTGTGCCAGGTCATCCAGAATCCGGTTGACGGCTCGCTCGTAGAAAATCCCGTCGTTCCTGAAGCTCCAGAGGTAGAGCTTGAGACTCTTGAGCTCGAGGCACGCGTCCCCCGGCACGTACTTGATTCGGATCGTCCCGAAATCCGGCGCGCCGCCTTGCAAAGCCTCGAGCTCCGCCGCGTCCGTCTCGATTCCGCCGAGCGGACAGAGCGACGTGAACTCGGCGCACTCCATGGCGATCTCGTAGCGCCGGTCGGGGTACGGATTGGGGAACGTTTCCAGCAAGTCGGGGCGTGGCATGCGCGAAAGAATGCACGCGGTCGGCGCTCCGGTGCAAATCATGCGTGACTTGAGCAACGCGACCCACGTGGAAACAATCTTGTCTAGCGCCGTGTAGTCACGCGGCGCATATTGGCAACGGGCCGGCGCTATGCGCTGGTCATCGCCGCCGCGAGAACGGCGTGGCGGCATCGCCCCCCGGGACATCCCGGGGGGCTCTTTCTTTCTTGATGGTAGTGTACGGCGCGACGCGGGGGGGGGGCGCGGCCGAGACGATCGCGCGATTATGACTCGCGGCCGCGCAAGCGCTTCGACATTTCCTCGAGCACGTTGCGCTCGTCGGACGTCAGGCTATCGATGCCTTGCTGCGAGATCTTGTCGAGCACGCGATCCAGCTCGTCGGCGCGCGACTCGGCGCGGCGCGGCGCCGGCGATGCGGCGACGGCCCGCTTGGCGATCGTCGCCTTGCTCTTCGCGACCACGTCGTCGACTTCGTCCGCGCGCTCGCGGCGCGGTGGATTTCTCGGAATGGCGCGGGGCGGTTCGTCCGCATCCGGCACATTTGCCACGCGCTGCCGGACCTGGTCCATGCTCGGTGACGTCGACGCCATGCGCATGTAGACGTACGCCGCGAACACGCCGCCCAGGTGCGCGAAGTACGCGAGATTTGTCCCCGCCCCCGCCCCCACCCCCGCCCCTGCTGCGGCGACGGCGCTTCCGTCTCCGGCGACGCCCATCACGACGTTGAATACGAGAAGGCCGACGACAAGAGAGCGCGCGCGGACCGGAAAGACGAACAGGAACATGACTTCATCATCCGGCCACTGCATCGCGTACGCGGTCATGACGCCGAACACCGCGGCTGATGCGCCGACGAGCGTCCCGGTCCGGAAGAACAACAACTGGCACGCCACGCCGCCAAGGCCACACAGGAAATAGAAGCCGGCGAACCGACGCGACGTCCCGGCCCCGCCCCCGCCCCCGGCCCAAGAGGTCGGGCGCTGAGGCTCGGTCGCCGCCTGGATGAGGCTACCGGCGCCTCCCCCACCCCATTGCCGCTCGACGCGCGGTCCGAACAGGTACAGGGCGTACGCGTTCACGAGGAGCGGGGTCAGACCCGCGTGCAGGAACATGTACGTGACGGGAGTCCACCAATGCCCGGGGAGCCCAGCCGTGTCGAACCCGAGCCACGCGCGCATGTCCGGATAGCCGACGGCCGTTTGCGCCAACATCACGACGAGGTTGAGCGCGATAATCGCCTGCACGGCAGGCGTCAGCCTGAACTGTTCTGATTCCGGGGTTACGGCGGGCGACGACATGTTCGCTTCGAAGTGCGTGGTTGGTATCTCTATTCTACTAACACGACTAAGGATGGGCTGTTCCGGTCACCCCTGACGACCTCAACGCATGCCGGTCGGCGGCGGGAGTCGCAGGAGGAGGCGAACGTTACCGTGGAGCGCAGCCGCGCGCTCGAACAACGTCGTCCACCGGCGGTCCTTGTCGACCGGTGTCGCCACGCTCGGATGGATGACCACCGCCGCGGCTCCGCTCGTCTCGTGCGCGCGCTCGACGACCCGTAACATGTGGGCGTCGGTCGTGTGCCCGTCGACATTGAGCACTAGCGCATGTTGCATGTCCGAGGCCGCAGCCGCAGCGAGCGATTCGAACGCGCGGTCGTGCGCCGACTCGACCCCGGCTCCGTCGAGCGTGATCTGCGCCAAGCGCACGATCTTCTTCAATTCCGGAATCTGCTCGGGACGTTGGCCGTCGCAATCGAGCATGACGGGCAACGGCGTTTCCACCCGGGCGAACGCGTCGCGAAGGTACTCGACGTTCGCCAGAGGATCACGTCCCGTGATTGAAATCGAATGGAACGACGATCTCGACATCGCGCGTCTGATCTCCGACGCCAGCGCGTCGGCAGTGTACATCGTCGCCGTCTCCGCCTCTGCGGCGAATCGCACAAAAAGTTGGCGATGGCCGATCCACACACCCTGCGCCTGAAGACCGGCTGGCACGCCCGCCAGCGCCGCGGTGGGAACCGAGAGTCGGTTCACGACGCCCTCCGCGCGCGCGCAGAGTCGGAATGCGCGTCGAGCGCGAGGCGCACGATGCGCTCGCACAGCGCCGGGAACGTGATCCCCGCCGCGGCCGCCGCCTGTGGTATGAGACTCGTGTTCGTCATGCCCGGGAGCGTGTTCGCCTCGAGACAATAGAACGTGCTGTCGCTCGACATTCGGAAATCGATGCGTGCACACCCGCGGAGCTTGAGCGCGGCGAACGCCTTTCGTGCCTGGTCTTGAATCCGCGCCGTCGCTTCCGCCGTGAGCTCCGCCGGGAATCGCTCCTCGGCCATGCCCGCGGTGTACTTGCACTCGTAATCGTAAATCTCGTGCCTCGGGATGATTTCTCCAACCGGAAGCGCTTCGCCGCCCAGGATCCCCACCGTGAGCTCGCGCCCCGGAATGAATCGCTCGATCATCACCTCGTCGTCGAAATCGGCCGCTTGGTCGATGGCCGCCGCCAGGGCGCCGGGTTCCTTCACGACCGACAGCCCGACCGTTGACCCCTGCTTGGACGGCTTCACGATCGCCGGATAGCCGATCCGAGACCCCACTTCGGAAGCGGTCGCCGGGGCCATGAGCCAGTCGGCTGTGCTCACCCCCGCCTGGAGGAACAGGGCCTTGGAGAGATCCTTGTCCATCGCCAGCGCGCTGCCCAGGGTGTGGCTTCCCGTGTACGGTACGCCGGTCAGCTCCAGCATGGACTGGATCGTCCCGTCCTCGCCGATTCCACCGTGGAGTCCCAGGACGACGACGTCCGCGTCGCCGCGACGAGGCAGGTTCGACGCCAACCGGGGGAGCGCCTCGCGCGCCATCTGCCGCAGCGACTCCTGCGACGGCGGCGCCACCCGGACGACACCGCCCGCGGCCAGAGCCCGTTGCTCGTCGGCGCTGATTTCTCCCCGTGCCGGATCGACCGCGATGACCGCATGGCCAAGAGACCTCAGCGCTTCGACGATTCGAATTCCGCTGGCCAGCGACACGTCTCGCTCCGACGACGTGCCCCCCATCAACACAACGATCTTGAGCCGGTCCCCCTGTCCACCACTCATCGCGCCATCAGGTAGTTGAGCATGTCTGAGCGAGTGACGATCCCGTGGACGTTGCCGTTCGAGCGCACGAGGACGGCGGGGTTCGATTTCGACAGAAGCTTTGCGACGTTGTCCACAGGCTGAGCCAGGTCCACGGTCGGGAAGGGCGGGTCCATCACTTCGCTCACCGTCGCGTCGAGCAGCTTGGTGTTGTCCAGCCCCTTGGCCGACAGCGACCAGTCGCTCACCGAGCCCACGCAGTTTGCCCCGTCCATGACGGGCAGTTGTGAGACGTCGTGAAGTGACATGAGACCCAGCGCCTGGCGCACCGTCGCGCCCGGAGCGACGCTCACCACGATCGGCGTGTCGCCGCTGCTTCGTGCTTTGGCTTCCAGCACGAATGCGAGCGTCGTCCGATCCGCGTCGAGGAGTTGGTTCTCCCGCATCCATTCGTCGTTGTAGAGCTTGGAGAGATAGCGCTCACCGGTGTCCGGCAACGGCACGACGACCAGCGCGTTCGGATCGTCGACGCGACGGGCGACGTGCAACGCCACGTGCACCACCAGCCCGCTCGATCCGCCGACGAAAAGACCTTCTTCGCGCGTGAGCCGCCGCGCCATGGCGAAGGACTCCTTGTCGTTCACAGTCATGAAATCGTCGATGACGTTCATGTCGAGCGTTCCCGGAACCTTGTCCTGCCCGATCCCCTCGACTTTGTACGGCACGCCTTCCGGCTTGTTTTCACCTTTCGACCGCCACATGTCGCAGAGAATCGAGCCGACGGGGTCGCCGGCGATGACCTGAATCGCCGGATTCTTTTCCTTGAGATAGCGGCCGACTCCCGTAATCGTCCCGCCGGTGCCGGCGGCGAACACGAAGTGGGTCACCTTCCCCTGCGTCTGCTCCCAGATCTCCGGACCGGTCGTGTCGTAGTGCGCCTGTGAGTTCGCGTCGTTGTAGAACTGATTCGCCAGGATCGCGTTCGGCGTTTCGCTCGCGATCCGTTTCGCCATCATCACGTAGTTGTCCGGATGGTCGGGCGGAACGGCTGTCGGCGTGACGATCACCTCGGCACCGAACGCCTTGAGGAGGCGAACCTTTTCCTGCGACATCTTGTCGGGCATCGTGAACACGCACTTGTAGCCCTTGAACGCCGCGGCGATCGCCAGCCCGATGCCCGTGTTCCCGCTCGTCCCCTCGACGACCGTTCCGCCAGGCTTGAGCCGGCCCTCGCGCTCGGCGCGCTCGATGATAGGCAGGCCGATGCGGTCCTTCAGCGAGCCCCCTGGATTGATGAACTCCGCTTTCGCGAACACCGGCGTGCGAATGCCGCGCGTGACCCGGCTCAGGCGAATCATCGGCGTCCAGCCGATCAGGCCGAGCACATTGTCGTACGGGAGTACGTGGCGCGGGGCGGCGGAGGAGGAGATCGGCATCGGCGTGTGGGCGAGGTCCAATCTAGGACCGCCTCCTCACCCGCGCGACGCGGTTGCGGCGTACCGGGGGTGCGTCAGCGCCGCTGCCGCGCGTCGTCCGCCAACTTCGCCAAGAGCGACAGCGCTTCGAGCGGCGTGAGCGTGTTCGCGTCGACGAGGGCGAGCTGTTCGACAACCGGATGCGTCGCCGAGGCGAAGAGGCCGAGCTGATCCGTCGTCGGCGGGTGCTTGCCGCCGGGCGGCGCATCGAGGCCGCGGACCAACTGCTCGCCCTCCAGCAGCGCGAGCACTCGTCGCGCGCGCTGGATCACTTCCGCCGGCAGGCCCGCGAGGCGGCCCACCTCGATCCCATACGACCGATCGGCGCCCCCTGGCTCGAGTCGATGGAGGAACAGGATCTGGTCCCCCGCCTCGCGCACTGCGACGTTGAAATTGCGCAGCGCCGTGAGCTCGTCGGCGAGCTGCGTCAGCTCGTGGTAGTGCGTGGCAAAAACGGTCTTGCAGCCAATCGCGTCGTGTAGATGCTCGGTCACAGCCCACGCGATCGACACGCCGTCGTACGTCGCCGTGCCGCGGCCGATCTCGTCCAGCAGCACGAGACTCCGCGCGGTCGCCGTGTGCAGGATCGCGCTCGTCTCGCTCATCTCTACCATGAAGGTCGACTGGCCGCGCACCAGGTTGTCGCTCGCGCCGACGCGAGTGAAAATCCGGTCCACGACTCCGACGCGCGCTGCAGACGCTGGGACGAAGCTTCCCGCCTGCGCCATCAGTGCGATCAGCCCGATCTGGCGGAGCACCGTCGATTTGCCCGCCATGTTCGGCCCGGTCAGGATCATGACGCGCGCGTCCTCGACGAGTCGCAGATCGTTCGGAATGAACTTGTCGCGCGGCATCATCCGCTCGACGACCGGATGCCGCCCCGCCGCTATCTCGAGCTCGAACGAATCGGAGATCGTCGGCCTCACGTACCCCTCGCGCGCCGCGACGTCGGCCAACGTCGCGAGCACGTCGAGTTCGGCCACCGTGCGCGCGATCCGCTGGAGACGAGCGATCTCCGCGCCCGCGTCGGCGCGAAGCGCGTCGAACAGTTCGCGCTCGCGCGACTCGATGCGCTCCGCGGCCGTGAGGACGCGCTCCTCGTGTTCCTTGAGCGCGGGCGTCACGAATCGCTCGCCCGACGTGATCGTCTGGCGGCGCTGATAGTCCGACGGCACGAGGTGCAGGTTGGACCTCGTGACTTCGATGTAGTAGCCGAACACCTTGTTGAACCCGACCTTGAGCGACGGAATGCCCGTTCGCGTGCGCTCGTCGGCTTGAATCTTGGCGATCGCGTCGCGACCGCCGTCGCGAAGCTCTCGCAAGCCGTCGAGCTCGACGTCGACTCCCGTCGCGATCACCGCGTCGTCGCCGATCGCCAGCGGTGGCCGCTCGACGAGCGCGGCGCAGAGCCGAGCGGCGAGCTCGGGCGCGTCGTCCCAACCGGCGGACATCTCGGCCAATCGTCCCGGGCCGGCGACGCGACGAAGGGCCGACGCGACCGCCGGCAACGCCGCGAGCGAATCGCCGAGCGCGCGGAGCTCGCGCGGCGTACTTCGGCGCGCCGCCGCTTTCGCCGCGAGCCGCTCCACGTCCCGTACGTCGTCGATGGCGTCTCGCATCGCTTCGCGCGCGATCGGATCGGCGACGAACTTCGCGACGCCGTCGAGTCGTGCTTCGATTGCCGCGCGGTTGGTCAGCGGCGCGAGGATCCACTGCCGAAGGAGACGCGCGCCCATCGGCGTCCCCGTTCGATCGAGCACGGAAAGCAGCGTTCCTTCGGTACCGCCGCCGCGCAACGACTCGACCAACTCGAGATTGCGTCGAGTCATTTCGTCGAGCGGCATCGCCCCACCTGGCCGTTCGACGATCGGCCTCGCGAGCTGCGGCAAGCCCGCCGGCTGTAGCTCGCGCAGGTAGCGAAGAAGCGCTCCAGCCGCGCCGACGACGGTGGTGTCCGAAGCGCCGAGCCCAAACCCCTCGAGTGACAACACGCCGTATTGTCTGGCGAGGTCTTCGCCGGCGAGCGGTGCGTCGAACTCCCAGAGTTCGCGCTCCGTGACGAGCGCGTCGCTGCGCGACGCCGGCAGCCGCGCGCGCGAGCCGGAGGGAACGAGAATCTCGCGCGGCGCCAGGCGGGCCATCAACGGATCGAGGTCGGCGACAGTCGTCTCGATCAATCGCACCTCGCCCGTCGAAACATCGGCCGCCGCCACGCCGACTCGCGCGTCGGACGTCGGTGCCTCGCGTTCGGCGGCGACGAGAATCGCGCAGATGAAGTTGTTTCGCGTGCCGTCGAGCAGGTCGTCGGCGAGCGCCACGCCCGGACTCACGGTCTCGATGACTTCGCGCCGCACTACTCCCTTCGCGACCTTCGGATCCTCGGTCTGCTCGCAAATGGCGACGCGAAAGCCCTGTTGGACGAGGCGTCGCACGTAGTCGCCGGCGGCTTTCACCGGAACGCCGGCCAGCGGAACGTCGGCGGCTCCGCCGTTGTTGCGCGACGTCAAGGTCAGCCCGAGGACGCGCGATGCCGTCTCGGCGTCGTCGAAGAACATCTCGTAGAACTCGCCCATGCGAAAAAACAGGATCGCGTTCTGATGCCGGCCTTTGATCTCGCGATACTGCTGCATGAGCGGCGTCTGTGCCGACGTCGACATCGTGGTCACTTGTCGTCCGTGCCGATTTCCGTGACCAGCGCCGTGAGTTTCTTCGCCTTGAGCTGCGCCTGTGCGGCGATCGCGGCGGCGCGGGTCTCGTAGCGTCCAACGCGTACGCGGTAGGGCTTCGCGGTCCCGACCACGCGCGCTGTCACGCCGCGCGACGCAAGCTTGCTTACGAGTCGCGTCGCTTCCGCTTTCGTCTGGTACGCCGCGAATTGAAGTGTGAAGCGGCCGACCGACGTTCCAGTCGTGGAATCGCGGCGCGACGCGGCCGTGTCCCTTACGGCGCCGGCGGCCGGCGGAGACCCCGGCGGGTAGGCGACGGGAACGCGCGACGCCGCGCTGACGTCGTTCGCCGTGCACCGTGCGGAGAAGTAGCCGAGCTGATTCCGCAGCTCGACGGCACTGGCCGGCGCCGCGTTCAACGCTTGCCGCCACGCCGAACACCCGCGCGGAATGTCATTCTGATCGAAGAGCAACCTCACGAGCGTCAGCCCCGCGCGAGGGCGTTCCGGATGCAAAGGCGCTTCGAACATGAAACGTTCGAGGTGCCCCGTCGCCGCGGCTCGGTCTCCGCGAGCGGCCTCCACCTGCGCGAGTTGCAACAGCGCGTCGCCGAGATGAGGTGCGTACCAGTAGTCCACGACGAGACGGCGGTAGTCGCGTTCCGCGTCCGACGGAGACGCCGCCAGCGCGGCGCGCCAGTACAGCGCCTCGGAGTACGTTGGCGAGTCGGGGGTCGACGCCGAGATCATCGAGTCCACCAGCACCCGTCCAGCGGCGCCGTTCCCATTCGTCACTAGGCGCCGAGCACGCGCGAAGACCGAGTCGGCCGCCGGGGTGACCGCGCTTCCCTGAGCGGCGACGTCCTGCGCGCGAAGCGACGTGCCAAGAGCGAGCAGTAGCGCGGCTCCGAGCAAGCGAGCGAGTGTTCGCGTTCCGCGGATCATCATGTCGAGGATCAGGCCGCGCGCCGGTCGGCGCGCGTGCCGCAGAGAAGAAGGACGAGAGTCGCGAGCACCTGCTCGTCGGACGACACGCGGCTGTCCTTCAATGTCTTGTCGGCCTCGAGAAGCGCTTCGAGCGCGGCGTCGATGGCCGCGGGCGACCACCGCTCGGATTCACGAACGCAAGTCGCCACGAACTCGCCCCAAGAGCGTCCGGTAAAGACCGAACCGGACTCCTTGAGAAGCGAGAAGAGATCCTGTGTGAGCTTTCCCGGGTGCGCGCCGCGTTCGCGCGCCGACTGCGCCCACGCGATCGCCAACGTCTGGGCCGCGAGTGCCATGACAGTCGTGACAGCGCTCGATTTCGGCTGTTGCATCACCGTGTCCAGCATTCCGAGCGCCGCGACGGCGTCTCGGCGGGCGACGGCGTCGAGAAAGTCGCCGAGCGTTTCACCCGGCCGGATGCCGACGACCGCGGACACTGCCGCCTCGTCGATGATTCCGCCGCCGGTGAACGCCGCCAGCTTGTCGAGCTCCACGCGCAGTTGCGCCAACTCGGTGCCGACGGCCTCCTGGAGCAAGGTCACCGCCCCGCTCGTGATCGACGCGCCCCCTCCGATATCGTGCTCGACGTAGTACGAGATCCACCGCGGAATCCGCGCGCCGCTCAATGGCACGAACTCGATCGCGGTCGTCGTCGACAACAACGCCTTGTCCGGCTTCACCCCGGCGCCCGCGACTACCACGACCAGTGCGTCGGGAGCGGGCCGTTCCAGGTACGCGTCGAGGACGGCGCGCGCATCTTTCTTTAGCGCGTTCACCTCTCGCACGACGACCGCCCGCCGTTCCGCCATCATCGGAGGCGTGCCCGCGATCGATCCCAGGGTGGTCGCGTCGACCTCGGCGCCCCGCAAGAACTCCAGATTGAAGTCCCGCGTCGCCGGATCGATCGCGGCGTCTATCAGACGCCGCAACTCCTCGTTCTTCAGGTAGTCGTCGTCGCCGTAGAAGTAGTAGGCCGGAGCGAAAACGCGCTCCTTGGCCGCGGTGCGCAGCACCTTTGCGTCGGCGACGGGCGACATGCCGAGAATATACGCCGCCGCGCGGCGCTCCGACAAAGAAAAAGGCCGGCTCTTCGCCGACCGCTTCCCGCGCGTGTTGCAACCAATTGTGTCAGCGCCCGTCGGGCTGTTGGAGCTCCATGCTTGCAAAACGGACGGGCGTCTCTCCGGCCATCAGCACCGCGGGCCAAAACGGAATTCCGGTTGGCACGGCGGCGACGTACGCGGCGTTGGACAGGGGCGTGATCTCGGGCGGCGCGATGGTCGCAAACGTGAGGTCCGGCAGCGAGTCGACGGGCGCGGCGATCGGAGCGGCCGCCATCTGCGTTGGAGCGGCGTAGTGTGTCACTCGCATCGACAGCACCGCGACGACGCCGATGCCCGCCGCAACGGCGGCGAACGTCCCCATCGCCGGCATCGTAAAGAACAGCGAGCTTCGCGGCGCGTATCGTGGCGAGGGCCCGATCTCCGTCAGCCTCGCGTTCAGTCGCGCCATGAACTCCGGCGACGGCTCGATGGACGGCAGATTGTGGACGAGCATCAGGCTTCGCCGCACAGCCGTATCCTGACGTGCACAGGACGGGCAACGGCCGAGGTGCGCTCGCATTCCGTCCATGTCGACGGCCGCCAGCAGGTCGTCGACGTACGCCACGTGCTTGCTTCGAAACTCGCGACAGTCCATCAAAGGGCTCGTACCGCGGAGGTGGTGTTCGTCAGTCGGTACCCTGCGAACCGGAGGCGGTTCCAGAATACGGCGGTCTCAGGAGAGACGCGAGACCCGCGGAATGCGAAACGGGCGAGGCCAAATCGGCCCCGCCCGCTCTCCCCTCATCTATCGTGCAGCCGACCTCGAACCACGGGCGCTAATCGATCTTCGGCTCGATGATCGACGCGAACGCGTTGCGCGCCCGGTTCAGCCTCGACTTCACCGTCCCCAGGTTGCAATCGGTGATCTCGGCGATTTCCTCGTACGACTTACCCTCCAGCTCGCGGAGCACGAACACCTGGCGGTGATGCTCCGGCAGACGAGCCACAGTCTCCTCCACTAGCGCTCGAAGGTGACGGCGACGGAACATGTCGTCAGGCCGAGCGGTCGTGTCCTCGAACTGCAGCGGACGCTCCTCGTCGTCCCAGTTGGCCTTGATCGTCTGGAACAAGACCAGCGGATTGCGCGAGCGATTGCGCAGCTCGTTCTTCGCGAGGTTCGACGCGATCGTGTAGACCCACGTCGAGAACTTCTTCGTGCGGTCGAATCGGTGTAGGTGGCGGTACACCCGGATGAAGACCTCTTGGACGAGGTCCTCCGCCCGCTCACGGTCGCCGATCGTTCGGTAAATGAAATTGAGAAGACGCGTCTGGTACCGCTCGACGAGTTCGGTGAAGGCGCGCTCCTCTCCGCCGAGGAACGCTCCGACGATGGACGCGTCGTCCAGCGTCTGCAGTCTTTGTCGTGCCGCGCCAGCGAGCGGCGCCCGTTTGATTGCGACCTCAGCCATGGTAGCCCGTGCCCCCTTGGCACTGCATTGAAGGGTACGACCGGACGAACGGAAGAGATTCGATCGCGGCCCTCGAAACCGTCACTTCTCGCTTGTCCAAAAGGGCAGGTGGCATGCCGGACAATCCGTGAAATTTGGCACGCTTTAAGCCATTGAAAATCAATGGCTTGGACTCACACCGTCCCTTCGACCCCCGATCTCGCCCTGTCCACAATACGTGACGAAACCGGTCGATGCGGTGGGTTTCTTTGTCCTTCTTTTGACACAGGCCGAGCGGCGCGAGTTGCTCAGCGACCGGCGCGAAATCCCGCCGCGTAGAGAATCGACAGTGCCGTCTTAGCGTCGTTGATCCGGCCCTGTTGGATCAACTCTAGGGCCCGCGAGAGGGTCATTGTCTCGACCGTCATGAACTCGTCCGCCTCGTGCGCCGTGGAGCCTCGCTCGAGACCGGCGGCCAGGAAGACGTGGATGCGCTCGTCGGTGAAGCCGGGCGTCGTGAACATCGTGAACAGGAAATCCAATCGCGCCGCGGTACATCCTGTTTCTTCGCGGAGCTCGCGAACCGCGCAGTCACGAGGGTCCTCACCCGCCTCGAGACGGCCGGCTGGGACCTCGTAGAGGAAATCCCCGGCCGCGTACCTGTACTGGCGTAGCAACAGAATCTGGGGGTCTTCGCCGTCGACGTCGCTGACGAACGGAACGATCGCGCTCGCGCCCGGATGCCGGATGATGTCCAGCTCGCCGACAGAGCCGTCGGGAAAGCGAACGGTGTCTCGATCGACGGCGATGATCTTCCCCGTGTACTTGCGCTCGGTCCGAACTTGGCCGGCGCTCTCGAGCGGCGTCATTCGGTGCGCTGGCCCGCGGCGTCGTACAGTGCGACGGGTCCGAACTCCAGTGAGGCGAGCCGCTCGCGGACCACCGCGGGATCCCCGACGGCCACGAGCTGCAACGCCTCCGGGTGCAAATGTCGCCGCGCCGCCTCGAGGATCTGCTCGCGGGTCACTGCTCGAACCCGCTCGCGATACCGGTCGTAGTAGTCCTCCGGCAAGCCATGAACGACGAGCACCGAGAGCGCCGCGGCGATGGCGGCCGTCGTCTCGAAGCGAATCGGAAAGACGCCGTCCAGGTAGCTCGTCGCCAAAGACAGTTCGTCTTCCCCAACGCGGTCCGCGCGAATACGGTCGATCTCGTTGATCACCTCGCGCGCGGCAGCGTCCGTGACGTCCGATCTCACCGCGGTCTGAACGAGGAACGGACCTGCCTGCCGCCGCCAGTCGAACACCGAGAAGGCGCCGTACGTGTATCCATGCGCTTCGCGCAGATTCAGGTTGATGCGAGAGTTGAACAGACCGCCCAGAATCGCGTTCATCACGTTCACGGCGAAGTAGTCCGGATGGTTGCGCGGTATGCCCACGTGCCCGATGCGCAACTCCGACTGCGGAGCGTCCGTTTTCGCCACGATGTGAACCGCGCGCGAGGGACGCGACGCCGACGCGTCCGCCGCGATCTTCGACGGCGGACTGCCTGCCCAACCGCCGAGCGTCGATTTCGCCAATTCTTCGGCGCGGTCGGCCGTGACGTCGCCGACCACGATCACGGTCGTCGCCCCCGGCACGTAGCGCGACTCGTAGAACGCCTGAACGTGCGCGCGCTCTATTCCCGCGACGCTCGTCTCGTCGCCGCCGTCCGGTCGCGCGTAGCGCGACGACGGCGTATAGAGAAAACGAGTGAACAGCTCGTCCGCCAAACCACGCGGCTCGGCTCGCAGCTGGAGCAGCTCCGCCTGTCGTTCCGCCTTGAGCCGGTCCACCTCCCTTTGCGGAAACGCCGGCGTTCGCAGCACCTCGCCAAGCAGTTGGAACGCGGCCGGGAGTCGGTCGGACATCACCGTCATCGTCAACGCGGCCTCGTCCCAATCTGCCTCGGCGTCGATCGACGCGCCCAGTCTTTCGAATCGCTCAGTGAGCTCGGCGCCGTCGTATTTCTCTGTGCCCTCGAGCATGAGCTTCGCCGCGAGGCGGGCGACGCCCTCGTGTCCCGCCGAATCGCATACCGCGCCGGCGTCTACTATGACGGCGACGCTGACCAGCGGCAGCTTCGCCACCGACGCGACAATCAACTCGAGCCCGTTGTCGAGGCGGCGACGGACGAATCGCGGAAAGTGATAGTCGCGGGGCGGGCCCGGCGACGGGCGAGGCGACTTCCGGGGCGGCTGCACGGCAGGCGCGCTCATTCGATCGCCGCCGCGGCTCCGGAGCCGACGAGCTCCTCGGTCGACGCGTCGCGCGGTACATACATGAGACTTGCGCGGTTGTTCTCGCCGAGTCGCTCGCGAATGAACGCGTTCACCGCCGTCGCCGACACGTCGCGATAGCGGTCGACTTCGTCGTTCACCTTCGTGGGATCACCCAAGTACGTGGCGAACAGGGAGATTCGATCTGCCCGTTCCGAGGCCTGCTGCATCGCGGACACGAACATCGTCTGGATGACCGCGACCGCGCGTCCAACTTCCTCGTCGGATACCCCGTCTCGCACGACGGCGTCGATCTCGACTGCCACTTCCTGCTCGAGCTGATCTCCCGAGACGCCGGGCCGCGCCGTCGCATCCACTACGAGCAGATCCGATCCCTTCGAGAGATCGTACGTGAACGCCGTCACGTCTGCCGCAACCTGGCGCTCGCGGACGAGGCGCCGGTGCAGCCGGCTCGCGTTTCGCAGGCCGAGCACGGCACCGCACGTGCTCGCCGCGTAATACTCGCTCGTTCCGAACGCCGGCGAGCGGAACGCGAGGAACAGGCGCGGCAGCATGATGTCGTCCGGGACCACTTCCCGACGCCACCCGCCGAAGACAGGCGGAAGCGTCATGTCCGGAAGCGGCGGTTTGCGACCGCCGCGCGGAATTTCGCCGAAGTGTTTCTCGACCAGACGTCGCGCTTCGGCGGGTTCGAAATCGCCGGCGATCGAGAGCACCGCGTTGTCGGGCGTGTAGTACGTCGCGAAAAACTGCGCGACATCGCCCAGGCTCGCGGCGGTCAGGTCCTCCATCGAGCCCATCAGCGAGTGATGGAACGGGTGCTCGGTCGGAAAACAAAGCGCTGGAAGCTTTTCCATCCACGAACCGTATGGCTGATTGTCCATCGACCAGCGACGTTCGTTCATCACCACGTCGCGCTGTGTATCCAGCTTCTGTTGGGTCATCGCCGGCAACAGCTTGCCCATGCGGTTCGCTTCGAGCCATAGGGCCAGCTCGAGCTGGTTCGACGGGAGCGTCTCGAAATAGTTGGTGCGCTCGAGCCAGGTCGATCCGTTGAGCGTGCCGCCGGCGCGCTGCACGAGCTCGAAGTGTTCGTTCGCCTCGACGTCGGCCGACCCCTGGAACAACATGTGCTCGAACAGGTGCGCGAACCCCGTGCGGCCGGGCGGCTCGTTGGCTGAACCGACGTGGTACCAAAGGTTCACTGCGACGATCGGTGCCGTATGATCTTCGGACAAGCTGACAAATAGTCCGTTCGGCAACCGAAAGGTTTCGATCGGAATACGCATCGGTCTAAATTGCACTCCTCGAGTGGGCACTGGAACCCTGACGAGAGTTTACTCGTCGAGCGGAAGCGGTCACGCGTGTTACGTCTGATCTATTTAGTCACTGCCGGAGCGGCGCTCGCATACGTCGGGCTCCTGCTCATGCTCTGGCGATACCAGGAACGCGTGCTCTTTCAGCCGCCCCGCGCCGTGCGCGACGGGCCGGTCCCGGCCGAACGCGTGTCGTACCGCGCCGCCGACGGTGTCGAGCTCTTCGGTTTCCTGGTCGGGAATTGCCGGTTGCCGCGTACCGCGATAATCGCCTTTCACGGCAACGCCGACGTATCTCGCTGGTTCATTCCATGGGCCACACGACTCGCGCGCGAGACCGATGGCTGCGTCCTCCTGCCCGAATATCGAGGCTACGACGGAATTCCCGGCGGGCCGACCTACGCCAGCTCGGCACTCGACGCAGAGGCAGCGCTGGACTTCCTGACAGGCCGGCTTGGCATCTCGCATACCGACGTCGTCCTTTACGGTCACTCGCTCGGTAGCGCCGTAGCCGCGGAGCTCGCTGCGCGCGATACACCTCGTGCCCTGGTTCTCCAGTCGCCGCTCAGTACGGCGAGGGCGATGGCTGCTCGCTTTGGAGTGCCGGGCGTCGCGCGGTTGTGGCGGCTCATTTCGCGCATCCATTTCGACACGCCGACGAGAGTGAGCTCGCTGCGAGCCCCGGTGTGGGTTTCGCACGGCGATCGGGACGTGGTCGTACCGGTCCGGATGGGCCGCGAAGTGTTCGCTGCCGCAGAGAACAAAGGCGAGCTCCTGGTCGTTCGCGGAGCTGGCCACAACGACGTTCCAGAAGTCGGCGGCAAGGTGTATTGGTCGTGGCTCGTGCGTGCCGTCGACAGCGGAGAGGCGCCGTCGGCCGGCGCTACTCTCGGCGCTGCAGCAGAAAGGCGATCGGCACCTTGATGGATTCGCCGAGCGCATACTTCCAGGACTCACGCCAGCTCGTCGAGATCGGACTCGTGCGCGTCGGCGATGCGTATGCGGTGAGGCCGTAGCGACGGGCCAGTATCGTCAGTCGCAGCATGTGGAAAGGGTCGCTCACGAGAACCACGGTGCGAGACGGTTCCGCATCCATGAGCGCCGCGACGTGCTGGAGCGATTCCGCGGTGGATCGACCGGCGTTCTCGATCATGATCGCGCGCGGAGTGACCCCGTGGTCGATCGCGTAGCGCTCCGCGACTGCGGCCTCGCTCGTCGTGTCGCGATCGCCGGGCCCGCCGGTGAAGATCAACCGGGGAGCCAGGCCGCGCCGCCAGAGATCGATCCCGTGATCGATGCGGGCGCGGAACACAGGCGACGGACGCCCCGCATACTGCGCCGCTCCCATCACGACGATCGCGGCGACCGGACGCGCCGTGTCGCGATGCCCCCAGACGTACACGCCGACGAGCGACAACATCCAACCGGCGATCATCAAGAGGCTCAACAGCCAACCGAGCCGCCACCAGTTTGCTCGTCGCGGCGGGAGCATTCGGCGATGGGAATTAGAACGCGCTCGACGGCCGGGACGGCCGACGACGAGTTACGACTTCCAACGGCCGCGACCGGTATTCTGCCATGGCCGCGAAATTAGTAGTTTGCGCGCCATGGACACCACCCCCGGTTTCCCGACGCTTCGCGTCGTGTCGCACCCGCTGGTGCAGCATAAGCTGAGCATCCTCCGGGACCGCGAGACGCCGACCAAGATTTTCAAGGAGCTCGTCGACGAGATCGCCATGCTGCTGGCGTACGAGGCGACGAGCGATCTGGTGCTCGCGGATGCGACGGTTGAGACTCCCCTCGAGCGAACCGTCGGCAAGCGCATGAGCGGAAAGAAGCTCACGCTTGTGCCGATCTTGCGAGCCGGCCTCGGAATGGTCGAAGGCATCTACCGTTTGGTCCCGGGCGCGCGGATCGGACACATCGGCCTCTATCGCGACCACGACACGCTCGAACCGGTGGACTATTACTTCAAGGTGCCAGGCGACGCGCCGGAACGCGACTTCTTTCTGCTCGATCCGATGCTGGCCACCGGCGGCAGCGCCGTCGCGGCGGTGTCGTCGCTCAAGCGCGCCGGGGCGACGCGCATCCGATTCATGTGTCTGGTCGCCGCCCCCGAAGGTGTAAGACGGCTCGCTCGCGAGCACCCCGACGTGGTCGTATACTGCGCGTCGCTGGACCGCGGCCTCAACGAGCAAGGCTACATCCTGCCCGGACTTGGCGACGCCGGAGACCGGCTCTTCGGAACGCGCTGAGGACGCGCTGAGAAATCCGCTGAAACGGGAAGCGCGCCCCAGTGAGGACGCGCTTCTCGTCAGACCTGTCGCGTGGCTGTCGTCAGCTGAACCATTCGCGTGGGCAGTCGCGCTGCTGATCGGCCGCCTCGATGATCCACTGTTGCGCTTCCCCGTCCACGACTTCGGAACGGACCCGGTCGAACCAGGCTTCCGCAAGCGCGGCGTCGCCGATCCGCCGCCACAACTCCCCGACCAAGTAGTTGATCACCGCTCGCTCGTCGCGAGGAACGCCGTCGAACGCGCTCATCGCCTCCTCGAACTTCCAGGCCGCCTTTCGCCGAAAGAAGCGTTCGGCTTCCGTGTCGCCCTCGTCCACGCAACACCAGGCAGCGCGCAGCAGCAGATCGGCAACGTGGCGCGGTTCGGCGCCCTGCCATTCGGCCACCTTCGCGGCGGCCTCGTACTTCTCCGAGCCGGTTCGCGTGCCGCTGCTGATGGCCGGCGCGAGCTCGGACCAGACTCGCTCCTTCAGGATCGGCGATACGTCGGCGCCATCGGTGAAGTCACGATCGGCTCCTGAGTAACCGCAGCGACTGCATGTGTGAATGAGATACGGTAGCGGCTGCGTTCCTGCCGCGCGTTCGTGAAAGTCTGTGCGCTTCCCGCCGAAAGAATTCGTCGATACTACCGTCTGCGAGCGAAATTTTGTCTCGCAGATGGGGCACTGAAGCTCTATCTGCTGCAGCGTGGTCATCGGTTCCATCCCCGCCGTCTCGTCGGTCTTTCCAATAGTGGAAATGGGAAGAACTGTGCCATGCCTCACCGCCCTCTCGACTCTTGTACGCTTTTCATATCGCCACTATCATTCCGCGTCCGTCGGAAACGTCGCGCCGCCTTCCCGCGCCCGGTCGAATGCTGATCAACCTGCTACCCGACTTCTTCGCCGTTCTCGATAGCACCGACCGACAAGCCGCCTACCAGCGCTACTTCAACAGTCACCGCAAGATCCTCGAGCCGTACTGGCACAATTATGTGATCGATCCCGACGGTCCGCACTACGTGGACATCGTGCGATCGACCGTCGCCGCGGCGCGTCCGGATTTGAGGGCGATGCTCGAGCGCACCGATGTGGTGTCGCTCGCACGCAACACCGAGCAGCAGTGCCGCGAGCTCCTTGCAATGGATTGTGACGTCGACGTCGTGCTGATGGTCGGCGTCGGCGCCGCCAACGCGGGAGAGTTGGTCGTCGATGGACGCGGCGTCGCCTTCGTGTGCCTCGAGCACTTCACCGGGCAGACGAACGCGCAGACGCAGGGCCTCGGCCTCGATCCCGAGCTGATCCCGCTCTGGTTGGCGCACGAGATCGCGCACGTCGTGCGCTATACGTCGCCGACGAGCCGCAGTGAGCTGCGCGACGTGATCAACGACGCGAGCGGTTACTACTCGTACTGGGACTCGGGCCGCCGGACTCGACTCCGCGAGTTGCTCATCAACGAGGGGCTCGCGATTCACGCCTCGCGCCAAGTGAGTCCCGGACACGCCGCGTGGGAATATTTCGGGTATGGACGACGCCAGTACACCGAAGTGCGCCAGCTGGAGTCCGTGCTCACGCGCGCGGTCACGGGCGATCTGGATCGGTCCGGGCTGGGTCTACGACTCCGCTACCTCTCCGGCGGCATGAGCGACGAAGCACGAACCGTGGATCGTTACGTCATTCCCGAGCGAGCCGGTTACTACCTCGGCGCGCGGCTGTGCGAGCCGGCCATCGCGGCCAACGGATTGGCGTGGGCGATGCGCGCCAGTTCCGCCGAAATCTCCGCGCTCGGACACGCGGCCGTGATGACGGCGTAGTCTCCACCGCGCGCTCGGTGCTCGCGCGTCATTTCCCGACGCAGAAACGACGGAACACTTCGTCGAGCACGTCCTCGACGTCCACCGCCCCGATGAGATCCTCGAGCGTCGTCACGGCCTCGCGCAGATGAACCGCGGCGACCGTTGCCGGAAGGTGCCCTTCCCGCCACGCCGCTCGAAAGGATCGAACCTCGTCGAGAGCCCGGCCGACAGCATATCGGTGGCGCTCGCGAGTCAAGATCGGCGCATCGGCGCGGAGTTCGGCGGCGTCGCCCGTTGCCAGTCGCGCCGCCTCCGACAATAGAACGTCGAGCCCCATTCCGGTTTCGGCGCTCACCGGAACCGCCGTCGTCGCTCCAGTGGCTTCGCGCGCGACCTTCAGCTCCTCCGCGGAGGGCGGCGCAAGATCGCTCTTCGTCCGCACCGCGACCACCGGCGCCGAGGTTTTTCCCGAAAGTGTCGCGCCGATCGAGCGCATCGACCCCGCGTCGTCGCCGCACGCAAGCACTACCGCCGCACGCGCGACGTACGAGGCGCTCACCTGGACGCCGAGTCGCTCGACCGGATCCACCGCATCGCGAATTCCTGCCGTGTCCACGAGGCGTAACGGCAGTCTCGGAGTGTCGACGACCGCCTCGATGGCGTCGCGCGTCGTGCCCGGGATATCCGTGACGATCGCACGACTCTCGCCGAGCAACGCGTTGAATAGCGAGGATTTTCCAACGTTCGGCGCGCCGGCGATGACCACCAGCGCCCCCTCGCGAACCAGTTCGCCGGTTCGCGCCGTCGCGAGCAGTTTCTCGAGCGCGCTCACGACGGCGTCCGTCTGCTGAACGATTCTCGCCGGCGCGATCGGACCATCGTCCTCCTCTGGAAAATCGATGTCGTAGGCGATCAGGGCCTCGAGCCCGATCAACTCGGCCCGCAGCGACGCCACGCGACGCGTCAGCCCGCCATCGAGTTGGCGGAGCGCAACTGCCTGAGCCGCGCGCGACCCCGCGTCCACGAGATCGCCCGTCGCTTCCGCCTGCAGGATATCGAGCTTGCCGTTCAGAACCGCGCGCCTCGTGAACTCCCCGGGACGTGCCAGCCGAGCGCCACGCGCGACCATCGCGGCGACAACTGTCGCGGAGACGACCGCGCCGCCGTGGGTGATCAGTTCGACGCAGTCCTCGCCAGTGAACGACGCTGGGGCGTCGTAGCGTATCGCCACGACCTGGTCGAGCACCACGCCGGTGAGATCGCGAACCCTCGACACCGTCGCGGTGCGCGCGGTCGCCGGCCACGGGTTCAACGCGGCGCGTCCGATGTCATGCGCGGCTCCACCGGACAGGCGAACGACGGAGAGCGCGCCGCGCCCCGGCGCCGTCGCGGGCGCGACGATCGTTTCCGACGAGTCGATCGGCGAACCTGTTGGGGGCAGTCGCTGCGCGGGCGGCGGCGTCACGCCACCGCATCTCCGTGAACCTCGAGCGACTCGCCTGGTTCGATGATGCGCACGCCGGCCCGCAACGGGTGATGCTCGACGGCCGCGCGCAGCCGCCGGATCGCGTCGTGCGCCGTAGCCGTCACGTGTCGAAACGTTCCCCAATGATACGGGATGAACATCCGCGCGCGCAGCCGCTCGAACAGCTCGAGCGCGTCGTCGTGGGTGAGATGCCCGCGACGAAAGCCGGGCTTCCACCACGGCGCGTATCCGATCGGCAGCATCGCGAGATCCAATTCCTGTCCGCGCTCCCAGAGCACGCGCTCGACGAGCCCGTGCGTGTCGGTGTCGAGGGCCGTGTCGCCAGCGAAGAACGCCGTCCTCTCACCGCCGTCGATCAGGTACATGTTGGCCGCGCTTCGCCAGCGGTCGAAGCCGTATCGGTTGCCGCGGTGCGTGGCGGTCGCCGCGTGCACCTCGACCGTCGCGATCCCGAATCGTTCGCCGGGCCCGACGGAAACGGTGTCACCGTAACCGAGGCGTCGCAACCACGTCGCCACGGCCGGCGGCGCGACGATGGGAACGTGGCGCGGCAGCCGATCGAGCGAGTCGAACGACAAATGGTCGGCGTGCGCGTGCGTGAGCAGGATCGCGTCGAGTCGCGGGAGTTCCTCGAGCGCGATGCCGGGCGGGGCGACACGCGGCAGGATGCGGCCAAGGCGCGCGTCGAAGTTGGGGTCGGTGAGAAGCCGCGTCTCGCCGATCTCGATGAGCAGGGTCGCGTGGCCGATGTATGTGACATGCATGGTGCTTCTCAAACGTGCAACGGCCGTGCACGTCGCGCATCGATCCCTCGGCTACGTCTTTCGCGCGGCCCCCGCCGCGCCCGCCGTCCCGAGCGCCGGCCTTGTCGCGGCGACCCCGGCGCGCCCGCGCTCGCGGGACAGGAACCATTGCTGTGGCAGCGCCGCGATGTTCTGCACCGCGTAGTACAGGTTCAGGCCGGACGCGAAGTTCAGGAACAAAAACGTGAACATCACGGGCATCATGTAGCTCATCATCTTCGCCTGTGGATTCGGCGGACTCGAACGCATGCCGAGCCACGAGAGCAGGTACATCGACCCGCCCATGACCAGCGGGATGATGTAGAGCGGATCCTTCAACGCGAGATCCGGCAGCCAGAGGAACGGCACCCCGCGGAACTCGATCGTGTTCTGGAACACGAAATACAGCGCGAACAGCACCGGCATGGGCAGCAGCATCGGCAGGCAGCCGAGCATCGGACTGAACGGGCTCATCCCGTGGTCCTTGTAGACCTTCATCATCGCGTCGCGCTGCTTTTCCGGATCGGCCTTGTACTTCGTCTGAATGGCGGTCAGCTCCGGTTGGAGCCGCTGCATCTGGATGCTCGACCGCATGGCCTTGTTGTTCAGCGGCCAGAGAAGAAAGCGGATCGCGACGCCGAAAATGATGAGCACCCAGCCGTAGTTCACGCGCAGCGTCGCCTTCATCCAGAGCAGGACGCGCATCATGATGGTCGCGAACGGCTGAACGACCGGGCGGAGCCAACTGCCGTACGGGTTCACGTTCTCGAGATCGTTGCCCAGCGCGTGGAGCTCGGACCACGATTGTGGGCCGACGTATAGATCGAAGGCGAACGCGCCGTTCTTGAGCGGCAACGTCGTTCTCGCGTACGCGGCGTCGACGACTTTTCCTGTCCGCGGCGCACCCCGCAGCAAAATGTCGCGGAAAATGCCGGCGGGCGGCGCCGAGCCCACGGGCTGCATGAGCGCCACCAGCCAATACTTCGTCCGCGCGGCAACCCACTGGAACGAGCCCGTATCGACGCGCGCCGACCCCGGCTCGAGCTTCGCGAACCCGATACTGCTCACGTCGCGCCGCGGGATCTTGTAGCCGAATGCGAAGTGTCGTGTGTCGTCGAGCGTATCCGCTTCGATGGATCGAAACCCGGACGGCAGGTCGATGACGAGCGTCGCGCCCGGCGGCGCGTTGGCCGCCTGCCCGCTCACCGAAAGCCGATAGCCGTCTGAGGTCGTTCGATACGTGATCGAAATCGGCGCCGATGAAAACGTGACATCGCTCGGTGTTTGCGCCACCGTAAAGGGAAGCGTGTCGAGCGCGATCGTGTCCCGTCCGGTGGCAAGCCGGTAGACGAGCTGCAATCGCCCCGCTGGAGCGATGACCACGCTAGAGCCCTTGGGTTCGCCGGGTCTGAGATCTCGGAATGAGGGAAGCGTAACGTCGCCGGGCGCGGCACCCGGATTCATGAGCGCGAAGCTCGCCCGTGGCGTCGTGAGTGTCGCGGCCCGTGTGATCGGGCGCGCTGCATGCTGCGACGAGGTATCGACTCTCGCCTGGGCCACCGGCGGCGCTTGCGTCACCGCGGTCGCGCTGTTCGCGGGCGCGGGAGAATTCACCGCTGTGCTGTCGGCGGCGCGCGACGGTGGGGCGCTTCTCGAGGAGAAGATCCGTGGCGTCAGTACGATGACGAGCGCCATCAAGGCGGCCGCGAGGAGCGTGCGCTTATCCATGCAGTGTTCCGGACAGTCGGTATGCTATGGGACGGGGTCGTAACCGCCCGGACGGAACGGATGACACCGGGCGATCCGCCTCGCCGCCATCCACGCGCCGCGCACCGCGCCGTAGCGTTCGATTGCTTCGATCGCGTACGCCGAGCAGCTTGGATAATAGCGGCACGACGCGGGCAGTATCGGTGAGATCGCCACTTGGTAGCCGCGCACGAACAAGACCAGAACGCGGCGCATGCCGTCTACGCGTTCGGCGGTTCGGCGCCCGCGAGCGGCGAAACTCGGCGAGCGATCGCGGCGATGTCGGCCGCCAGGGCATCCATTCGCGCCGTGTAGGCGTCGCGGCTGGCTCGAATCGAGAGGTCTTGTGCAGCACCTGCGCGCAGCACCGGCAGCAGACGAGTCCGTGCGAGCTCGCGAAGCCGCCGCTTGAGACGGTTGCGCTCGACGGCTGTCTGCTGGTGACGTGGCACGATGATCCCGATCCGCGAATGCGAGAGAGGGGACGCGAGCACGCGGACCTCGAGGTACGCCGTGCGAATTCGCCTCCCCTCTTGAACCACTCTCTGGATATCGAGGCGTCGGGTGAGACGGGCCTCGCGCGGAAATCCGAAGCCGCTCCCGCCGTCAGACGCCGGCGTATTTGGTCGGCAGCTTGACGGTGAGGCGCTTGCGTCCCTTCTTGCGCCGCCGGCTGAGTACTTCGCGTCCCCATTTCGTATCCATACGCGTGCGAAACCCGTGGGTTTTGATTCGTCGCTTGTTTCGGGGACGGTACGTCGGCTTACCCATTGGAGCACTCCAAAACGGTCGAAGCAGATTTGCGATACAGACCTTTAAGGTTAGCCCCGGCCGAGAGATAGTTCAAGACGCTTTGCACCGGCTCGCACGCGTTCGGTTTGCTTTTTCCACACGGCGCGTCTAGCTTCGCTCCCCCGCCGCAATCTCTCGTTCGCCGACATGTCGCTGACCGCCCACGAAGCTTGGAGCCGTCTGCTCGATCGCGCTCGCCAAGAGCTGCCCGAGCAGACCTATAGAACCTGGCTCGAGCCGACCGAGGCGCTCTCCTTGAACGAGACGACGATTTTCGTGGGCTGCCCGGACCAGTTCGCGGCTGATTGGAACGAGTCCAAGCACGCCGACATGCTCGCCAGCCTTGCCCCGATCGCTTTCGGCCATCCGCTCAGCGTGGTGTTCAAGGTGACGGAGGAGCGGCGAGCGCGGTCGCAGATGGATCTGTTTATCGCGCAGCCTCCTCAACGCCCAATCGCACGGCAGAATGGCGGCATTAACTCGCCACCATTAAGCGATCGATACACGTTCGAGTACTTCGTCATCGGAAAATCTAACGAGCTCGCCGCCGCCGCCGCTCACGCTGTCGGCCAGGCGCCCGGTAAAGTCTACAACCCGCTCTTCATCTACGGCGACACCGGGCTCGGCAAGACCCACCTCATGCAGGCGATCGCCCACGAGATCCTCCTCCGAAAGCCCGAAACACGCATCACCTTCATCGGCACCGAGCAGTTCACCAACGAGCTCGTCGCCGCCATTCAAAACCGCACCACTCCCGACTTCCGTCGCCGATTCCGCGAAACCGACCTCCTCCTCGTCGACGACGTTCACTTTCTGAAAGGAAAGGAGGCGATGCAGGAAGAGTTCTTCCACACGTTCAACGCTCTCTACGAAGGTGGCCGGCAGATCGTGATCACCAGTGATCGGCCCCCGTCCGAAATCCCCGGCCTCGAGGCACGCCTCGTCTCGCGTTTTCAGTGGGGAATGGTCGCCGACATCGAGATGCCGGACCTCGAACACCGCATCGCGATTCTCCGGCAGAAAGCGCAGCTCGATCACCTCGAGCTCACGATCCCGGAGGAAGTCGTCCGGTTCATCGCCGAGAACGTGCGATCGAGCGTCCGCGAACTCGAAGGGTCGATCATCAAGCTGCTCGCCTACGCGTCGCTCAAACACCGCGAGATCACCGTCGAGGTGGCGCGCGAGGCGCTTCGCGACAAGCTCAAAACGCTACCGGGGGAAACGCCCGGCGGTCCAGCGCTCAACGGCTTCGCGATCCAGCAGGCGGTGGCGAAGGAGTGGACCGTGACCACCGAGGGGCTCCGCTCAAAAACGCGCACGAAGAATCTGACGGTGCCGAGGCAGGTCGCGATGTACCTGATGCGGGAACTGCTCGGAATGCAGTTGGTCGAGATCGGAGCGGCATTCGGCGGCCGCGATCATTCCACCGTCATCCACTCGCTCGAGCGCACCCTTGCGATGATGAACGAGGATCCGTCGTTCGCTCAGCGCGTCGCCAAGATCCGGGTCGCGTTGGAAAGTCTCCGGAATTGAACACCACGACCCACTCTTTCCACAACTTTCGGGTCGATCGGCGAGTCCTCGGACGTGGGATTCTGGAGTACCGACATTCCCCACATGACGTCCACATGAGCCCCCATAGTCGAACTGCTTGATTCGATGTAACTTCCAGCGATTTTCCACTGGTCAACAGGCACTACTACAGCTACTAGGTATTTCTTCTTTTAAAGAGATCTAGTAAGGCTGAGTTGTTTTGCACAAAGGAGCCGCGATGCGGTTTACGATCTCCCGAGAAAAGTTGCAGGAAGGTCTGGCCGCGGTTACCGCGAGCATACCGGCGAAGACGACGCTGCCGGTTCTCGCGAACATTCTCATCGAGGCGACCGACAAGGGAATTCGTTTGTCGGGCACTGACCTCGACATCGCGGTCACGACCGAAGTGGCGGCCGATGTCGAGACAACCGGCGCGACGACCGTCCCGGCGAAGAAGCTCAGCGAAATCGCGCGGGAGCTGCCGCCCGCGCCGGTTCGCATCGCCGCGGCAGGAGAGCAACGCGTCACGCTCGATTGCGGACGGTCGCACTTCAAGATCCTTGGCCTCCCGCGCGACGAGTTCCCCGCGTTTCCAAACGTCAGTTTCAAAGAGAGCTGGCGGATTCGTTCGGGCGATCTCCAAAAGCTGATCTCGCACACCTCGTTCGCCGTGTCGACCGAGGAAAGCCGTCCGATTCTCAACGGTGTGCTCTGGGAGCTGCGGCCGGAGATGATGCGCATGGTGGCTACGAACGGCCACAGGCTCGCGAAGATGGAGACGCCGATCAAATCCGGCGGCGCTCCGTCCAGTGACCTGATCGTCCCGGCAAAGGCCTTAGAACAGATTCGCCGGTTGTTTCCCGAGGACGAAGAGCTCGAGATCGCGAAGGGCGACAACCACCTGGGTTTCCGGTCCCCGTTCACCGCGGTCTTCACGCGGCTCATCGAAGGGCCATACCCGCCGTACGACCAGGTTCTTCCCAAGGACAACAATCGCGTCGCGATCGCCGACCGTACCGCTCTGGCGAGCGCGCTGCGCCGAATGTCGATCATCGCCTCCGACCAGACACACCGCATTCGGCTATCGTTCAACGCCGGCATGCTCAAGTTCAGCGTGCAGACGCCCGACCTCGGCGAGGCGGCGGACGAATTGGCGGTCCGCTATACCGGCGACGCGCTCGACATCGGCTTCAACGCCAACTACTTGCTCGAGATACTACGGTTCATTCCAACTGACGAAGTCCGCCTGACCTTCAAGGCCCCGGAGCGTGCGGCGACGATCGAGCCCGAGGGCTGGGCGGATCCGGGCTCGTACCTCTGTCTCGTCATGCCCCTGCGGCTGCTCGACTGATCCGCGCTTTCCCACTCCCGCCCCGCTGACGAAACGGGGAGGAGGCCGTGCGACGTGTTCAGTCTCATCACGCTCGTCCAGAGTCTCGGGCTGGCTTACGCCGCGGGGCTGAACCTCTACGCCACCGTCGCGATCACCGGACTGGCCGTCCGCTACGGCTGGGTGCACAACGTCCCGACCACGATCGAGGGATTCGGCAACCTCGCCGTCATCCTGATCGCTGTCACGCTCTACAGCATCGAGTTTCTGGCCACCCTCATTCCCGGCGTCGCGTCGGCCTGGGAGACGTTGCACAGCCTCATTCGGCCGCCCGCCGCCGCGATGTTGGCCGCGGCGACTGCGTGGCACGCCGACCCCGTGATCGTTCTCATAGCCGCGTTGCTCGGCGGTGGACTGGCAATCACCACGCACACAACGAAGCTCGGGCTCCGCTATGCGATCGATGCTTCGCCCGAGCCCATCACCAACAGCGTGGCCAATGGCGCGGAGTTCGCCCTCGTAGCGGTTGTCGCCGTGGAGATCTGGCACCACCCGCTCATCACGCTCCTCTTGGCGCTGGTAGTGCTGGTCGGTCTGATCATGACCGTGCGTTTCATCTGGAAGTCGCTGCGCCAGGTATTCCGCGGGCGCTGGATGCCGGCGGCCGGTTTGATGCAGGCGCCGCGCATGCGCGAAGAGCGGATCAGCCGCGCCGTAACGCGGCCCGACGTCTTCGACGACGAATGAGCAGATAAAAAACGGCGCGCCGTGAAAACGACGCGCCGTCGGTCGCGAACCTGTACGCCGGATTCTGTGCGCCGGACCGAAGTCCGGTCGGCGGTCATTCCTCTCCGAGCGCGGTCGCCCGCGCCCTCCAGCAGCCTACCCGCAGCGTCTTTGCCGAGGTGGGCACCTCTCGCTGCTTATTTGGCCTTGCTCCCGCTGGGGTTTGCCATGCCACGATCGTTGCCGATCGCGCGGTGGGCGCTTACTCCACCATTTCACCCTTGCCCGTTCGTTCGAGTTTCCTCGAACGCCGTCGGCGGTGTGTTTTCTGTTGCACTGTCCGTCGTCGGTCCGGCCGGAGCCGGTGACGCCCAGGCGTTACCTGGCAGCGTGCCCATGGAGTCCGGACGTTCCTCGAGCGGCGATGAAACGATGCCGTTCGCGACCACCCGGTTGGCGACCTGTTTCAAATATAATGATCCTGTTGCCTTCGCGCGCGCGCCTTGGGCCGTGCGACTGACGATAGCGTGACGCCATCGCGCTAGCGTGCCGCCGCACTGAGCCGACGTAGGCCGCCGTCACATCCTCCGCCGAATCCCACCCATTCGCCGCGCGGGAAATCCAACCATGCACTCCGATCCACGCAGTAGCGCGAAGCCGCTTGCGATTGCAACGATGTTGACTCCAACAGAGCGGCTGCGCGTCGACGCCGCCGGCGACGGATGGTACCACACCATTCACCGCGACTCGGTCGCTGAAGTCGTTCAGGACCTCAAGACGCAGCGCGCAGGGGCCGTAGTTCTCTCGGTCGCCCGATGCGATTCGTCCGAGCGGGCCGCCGTCGCCGCGCTCGTACGGGAATTCCCGCGCGTCCCCACCGTGGCGCTGCTCACCAGCGTGGATCGCTCGGCGCCGCAGACCATGCTCTCGCTCGGATCGACCGGCGTGCGACAACTCGTCGACGTGCGCGACGCCGACGGATGGCGCGAGCTCCGAAACTATCTGCTCACCACTCGCGCCGAGGACATCCAGCGAGAAGCGCTGGGCCAACTGGCCATCGACCTCGCGGGAGTGTCGCACGATTGCTGGCGGTTTTTCGAGGCGCTCTTCCTCGTGCCCGCTCACGTGTCGACGGTACGCGCGTTGGCTCGGCGGCTGGACGTGTTGCCGAGCACGCTGATGAGTCGCTTCTTTCGCGCCCACCTCCCGGCGCCGAAACGCTACCTGGCGATGGCCCGGCTGGTTCGCGCCGCGAGGCTCTTCGAGAATCCCGGCTTTTCAGTCGCGAACATCGCGAACCACATGGACTACTCCTCGCCGCAGAGCTTCGGCCGGCACGTCCGAATGGTGCTCGACATGACCGCACTGCAGATGCGCGAGTCCTACGACGGTCGTGGAATGTTCGAGCTGTTCCGGGTCTCGCTTGTAATTCCGCACCTCGAGGCGCTTCGCCGGCTTCGCCCTCTCGCTCCGACGTGGGGGTCGCCCCTCGCCCGGAACATGGTCCACTAGTCGCCGGGCGTTTCCGGTCCTGGACCTGGCATCGTCGTCGTGATCTCGCTCGCGCGGGCGAGCGAGATCACGCGGTGTCCCTTGGCCTCGAGAGCCTCGCGACCGCCTTCCTCGCGGTCGACCAGCGCGAGCACCCCGGCGACCGAGCCGCCGCTTTCGCGCACGGCGTCGATCGCGCGAAGCGCCGAACTGCCGGTGGTGATCGTGTCCTCGATGACCACCACCGAGTCCCCCGCCTTGAACGGGCCCTCGATGAGCCGTCCGGTGCCGTGCGTCTTGGGTT
Organism: uncultured Gemmatimonadaceae bacterium; assembly: GCA_963757185.1. Taxonomy (GTDB): domain Bacteria; phylum Gemmatimonadota; class Gemmatimonadetes; order Gemmatimonadales; family Gemmatimonadaceae; genus JAQBQB01. The sequence goes on along the minus strand of CAVWQI010000002.1, from coordinate 1,111,494 downwards.
CCTTGCGTACGGTGAACGCGCGCACCGGGGCGTCGGTCGCAGCGCTCGCGTACGCGATCGCGTAGGCGATCGGGTCGGCGCCGAGCGTCAGCCCGCCCACCGAGTCCGCCTGCCATCCGGCCTCTCGGATCGCCTCCAGGCCCAACGGGCCGATCAGGGCGAGGCCGTCGGGACTCATTGTGGTGATCCGCGCGTCGATGTATAAGGAAGACTGCCGACCGGACGCCAGCGTGAAGTTCCCTCGCTTCGCGGACCGCGTCGCCAGAAGCGTTATCAAGTCGTTTCGTTTCGACATGGCGGGTGGTAGGCTGTGTCGCGACAATTAAACACCGTCCGCCTCAATCGACACCATGGTGCGCGCAACACTCGCCAGATTCTCTCTGCGCGAGGTCTCGCTCCTTCTCACGACCGCGCTGCTGTTCATGATCTGCGGTCTCGTTGCGAGCGACAGCGCCCTGTCGCGCGCTGCGCAGCGCCAGGCCGAAATCGACGCCCTGCAATCCAGCTACGCCGTGAGCGGCGTGTTGCGGAATCCCAACGTCCTCGCCGCCCCCGCCACTGATCCGACGCTGCGTTCGATCGTGCAGCGGGCCCCCGGCGAGCGAATAGCGGCCGCGCTGATCGCCGGCCGAGACACGGTCATCGTCGTCGGCAGGCGTGACGCGCTGCGCGGGCCGCTTACGGCGTCCGTTCGCGTCGAGGTTCCCGACACGCTCGTGTGGACGCTTGTCGTCGCCCACCAGATGACATTCGAGCCGCTGCGAATCGCGCTTTGGGTCTTGAGCCTCCTCACCGTCGCGCTGCTCGGCTACGGCCTGCTTCGCGAACGCCGGCAGACGGTTCGCGTCGCCGGTCGATCCGCGGAGCTCGAGCGACTTTACAGCGAGGTCGCGCGCGCGAACACTGCGAAAAGCGAATTCCTCGCCAACATCTCGCACGAGCTGCGCACCCCGCTCAACGCGATCGTCGGCTTCGTGGAGCTGCTCAAGGACGGCGTCTACGGAGATCTGACACCGCGCCAGGTGCCGCCCGTCGATCGCATCGCCGCTTCGGCGACCCACCTCCGGCATCTCGTAGATCAGGTGCTCGACATCGCCAAGATCGCGGCGGGGCGCCTCGAGGTTCACGCCGAGACGATCGTTCTGCGTCCGTTCGTGCTCAATGTCGCCAGTGAGCTCGAGTCGCTCGTCAACGAGCGAGGACTGAGCTTCTCGATCGCCGTCGGTGCGTCGCTCCCGCGCCTGCGCACCGATCCGACGCACCTGCGTCAGATTCTCGTAAATCTCATTGGCAACGCGATCAAGTACACGCCTGCGGGCGGAGTCGCTGTGCGCGGGCGCCTGGTCGGCGCCGCGCCTCGCGGGCCACGCCGCGCCACGCCCGAGGATCCGGTCCTCGCCGCGCAGTCGCCCGATCAGCGTCGGATCTGGGTGGCACTCCAAGTCGTGGACACCGGCGTCGGCATCGCGCCAGCCGATCAGGCCCGCATCTTCGAAGAGTTCGAGCAGGTGAACGCGGGTCCGCGAAGCGAATCGATGCAGCGCGGCACCGGGCTCGGACTCGCGATTTCGAAGCGGCTCTCCCAGCTATTGGGAGGCGACATCCGCGTCGAGAGTCAGCTCGGCAAAGGGTCCACGTTCACGCTCTGGCTACCCGTGAACCCCGCGGATCTCGAAACGTCGAACGGTGAGTGGGTCGCCGCACCGGCCGCCGCCCCCGCGATCACTCCTTCCGACGAAAGATCGACGCAAGCTTCGCCGTGAACCCCTGCTTTTCCGTCTGTCCCGGTGCAGCGGTGGCCTGACAGAACTCGCGCGCGAACTCGACCACGTCCGTGTAGCGCTTCGGCGGCTCCTTGCTCAGGCCGCGCATCACCACGGCTTCCACGGGCGCCGAGAATTTGAGTCCGGGCTTCGCCTGATTCAGCGGAATCGGCGGCTGAGACAGAAGCTGCGAGAACATTTCGCGCGGTGTCTTCGCCGGGAACGGCAGCGCGCCGGTCAACAGGAAATAGGCGATCGTCGCGAGACTGTACTGATCCGCGAGCGGACCCACGAGCTCGCCTGAGAGCGCCTCCGGAGCGACGTACATCAGCGTCCCGACGAAGAACCCCGCTCGAGTGAGCCGCTGCTCCGGCGACTGGTCCGTGTCGGTCGCGATTCCGAAATCGAGCAGCTTCACCTGCCGCGCCGTCGGATCGTACATCACGTTCTCGGGTTTGAGATCGCGATGCACGATGCCCACGGCATGAGCGGCGTTCACGGCGTCGGCGATCTGACGGACGACGGCGCACACCTCGTCGATCGGCAGCGGGCCTTGACGCTTCGCGTACTTCTCCAGTATTTCGCCCGCCGCCCATTCGATGGCGAGGAAATGCATCCCCGGCTCCGCTTCGCCGATCTCGATCGTCCGGACGACGTTTGGATGCTGTACCCGCTCGCCGTAGCGGGCCTCGCGCAGGAATCGCGCGACCGCCGTTCGATCCTGGCGGAGCTTCTCGCGCAACACTTTCACGGCGACGGTTCCGTGCGACGCGTGGTGCGCGCGGAAAACCGCCGACGTTCCACCTTCGCCGACTTCGCTCTGGAGCGAGTAGCCGGAGATCGTTTGTCCTACAAGATTTTCCCGGGGCACGGCGCGAACCTAACGTCGAGTACAGGGCGGGGCAAGAATGCCCGGCCACGTTGCTTGACAAATCCGACAGGGTGCTTCTATATAGGGCCGCGCAAGCCGGTTCCGGCTTGCTCAGCATGCCCATGCGGGACCGATTCATCCTGTCGGAGGCTGCGCGAATGGCCAGAGGTAAGGTGAAGTGGTTCAATGACGCCAAGGGCTATGGCTTCATTGAGCAGGACGGCGGTGAGGACGTCTTCGTCCACTTCTCCGCCATCAGTATGGAAGGGTTCAAGACGCTCGCCGAGGGACAGGAAGTGGAGTTCGAGATCCGCACTGGCGAGAAAGGGCTCCACGCCGCAAACGTGGTCCGCGTCTGACTCGACCGCAGGAAGAACGAAAACGTGCAGCCGCCCGCCAGCGATGGCGGGCGGTGCTGTTTTAAGCTGCCGGCTCCGCGTCGCTCGCGTCGCCCTCGTGGGATTGAACCCGTCCGGCGACGCTCCGACCTTTCGTCATGATGAGCGCCCCGCCTCCCATTTCTGTTCGTCCGACCATGCCCCCGTCGCCGAGACTCTTCCTCGTCGACGGCTACGCGCTCATCTACCGCGCGTTCTTCGCGCTCATCGCGCGTCCACTCACCACCAGCCGCGGCGAAAACACGTCGGCGGCATGGGGCGTCGTCAACTTCTTGCAACGTCTCGTCGAGACGCACAGGCCCGACTACCTCGGCTGGGTTCTCGACTCCGGCATGTCCTTTCGTCACGAGCGCTATCCCGCGTACAAGGCGACGCGCGAGAAGCTCACCGAAGAACTCCAATCCGACTTCGACCGTGGCATGGAGCGGATACGCGCCGTCCTCGACGCGTATCGCATACCGATTCTCTCGTTGCAGGGCTATGAAGCCGACGACGTCATCGGCACACTCGCGCGCCAGAGCGTCGAGAAAGACGTCAGCGCGGTCCTCGTCTCGGGCGACAAGGACTTTCAGCAACTCGTCCGTCCCGGTGTCTGGGTCCTGAACCCCGGCCGCGGCGGCGCCGCGGCCGTCGAAGAACAATGGGTGAGCGTCGAGAACGGCAGCGAGCGGCTGGGCGTGCCCCCCGACCGCGTCACCGACTTCCTCGCCCTCGTCGGAGACTCGTCCGACAACGTGCCGGGAGTGAAGGGAATCGGAGAGAAGACCGCGCAGGAGTTGGTGAGCGCGTACGGATCGCTCGACGACATTCTGGCCCACGCCGCCGAGCTCACGAAGAAACGCCCGCGCGAGGCGTTGCTCGAGCACGGGGGGCTGGCGCTGCTGTCGAAGGAGCTCGTCACGATCCGCGACGACCTGCCGATCGCGCTCGACCTCGACGCGTTGCGCCTGGCCACGCCGGACTACTCGCGTCTCCGATCGCTCTACGTGGAGCTCGAGTTCCACACGCTCGCCCGAAACCTCCCGGTCGGCGACGACGTGGCGGCGCCCGAGGAGGAGGCGCCAGCCGCCGCGGCGCCGCCCGCTACGTACATCACGATCGACTCGGTCGAGGAACTCGGCCCGGTGATCGAACGCGCGCGGAGCGCGCCGTTCGTTTCAGTCGATGCCGAAGGCGTCGTGGACCCGCGGGCACCGCAAACGAACGACCCGCTCAGGACCGAGCTCGTGGGATTGTCGATCGCGATCGGCCCGGGCGAGGCGTTCTATTTCCCGCTGGCTCATCGCGCCCGCCTTCGCGCCGAAGAAGGACAGGTGGGTCTCGGCTTTGATGATCTGTTGGGCGACGCCGGCGATGGTTCACCTGGCAAGCGCCCGCGGGCGCGCAAGGTCTCCGAGCCGACGAGCATCGCCGCGCGGGCTCTGGCGCAGGCGGCTCCGCCGCCGCTGTCCCTTCCTTCGCTAGACAGCGCCGAGCTCGCCCCACTGCGCGCGTTCCTCGAGGACGCCGCCGTCAACAAGACCGCGCACGACGCGAAGTACGCGATCCTGCTCTTGCGCCGATCCGGAGTCACGCTGCGAGGGCTCGACTTCGACACAACGGTCGCCAGCTACGTGCTCGATCCTGGTCGCCGGTCGCACGCGCTCGATCAGCTGGCGCTCGAGTTCCTCCAGCGGAAAACGACTTCGTTCGAGGAGCTCTGCGGCAAGGCCAAGGAAGCGATCCCGTTCGATGAGGTGCCGGTGGCGTGCGCCCGCGACTATGCCTGCGAGCGCGCCGACGTCGTCTGGCAATTGCGCGAGCGCTTCGAGCCCCAGCTCGACGAGCTGCAGTTGGCTCGCCTGTTCCACGATATCGAGATGCCGCTCGTCGAGGTGCTCGCCGAGATGGAGTGGCAGGGCATCACGATCGACGTCGACTGGTTCGCGTCGCTCAAGGAACGCTTCGAGCGTGAACGCCGGCGGGTCGAAAGCGAGATCTACGCGACCGCCGGCGAGGAGTTCAACATCAACTCCAATCCGAAGCTTCGCGAGATCCTGTTCGACAAGCTGCAACTGCCGGTGCTCAAGAAAACCGCTACCGGCGCCTCGACCGACGCGAGTGTCCTGCAGCAGCTCGCCGAAGAGGGGCATCGGCTTCCGGTGCTGCTGCTCGAGTATCGCGAAATCGCGAAGCTCGAGAGCACCTACATCGACGCGCTGCCGCTCTACGTGCACCCGACGACGCGGCGGGTGCACACGTCGTTCAGTCAGACGACCGCCGCGACGGGCCGGCTGTCGTCGAGCGATCCGAACCTGCAGAACATCCCCATCCGCCGTGAGCTGGGGCGCGACATTCGCCGCGGATTCATTCCGCGCCGCGGCTGGACGTTGATGTCCGCGGACTACTCGCAGATCGAGCTCCGGCTGCTCGCGCATCTGTCGGGCGACCCGGCGTTTGTGGAGGCGTTTCGCGCCGGCGGGGACATTCACATCCAAACGGCGGCGCTCATCTTCGACGTGCCGCTCGATGCCGTCACCAAGGAGATGCGCGGGCGCGCCAAGACGATCAACTTCGCCACGATCTACGGGCAAGGCCCCCACGCACTGTCCCGGCAGCTCGGCATCGCGCACGCGGAAGCGAAGACGTTCATCGAACGCTACTTCGAACGATTTTCCCGCGTGCGTGAGTACCTCGATTCCATGGTCGACTTCGCGCGCCGTCACGGGTACGTCCAAACGATCTTCAACCGGCGACGCTACATCCCGGAGCTCCGCGACCGGAACTTCAACATCCGCGCGTTCGGCGAGCGCACCGCGGCAAACTCGCCGATTCAGGGTTCAGCCGCGGATCTGATCAAGGCCGCGATGATTCGGATTCACCGCGCTTTGCCCGCTGACCGCCTCGAGGCGAAGATGCTGCTTCAGGTGCACGACGAGCTCGTCTTCGAGACCCCCAAACCCGAGCTCGACCGTCTCACCGAGGTGGTCAAACACGAGATGGAGCACGCCGCCGAGCTGGCAGTGCCCCTTGTCGTGGACGTCGGCATCGGCGAAAACTGGCTCGCCACGAAGATGGATTAGTGACGCTCGTCACATGCGTGCCCTCGCACCTTGCCAGATGAACCGCAAATCGAATGGACGAGGCAAGCAAAAACGTCGTCTGACAGGCGGCGTGGCAGCGCGTAAGCCTTTATTATAACATGGGTTGCGAGAACGTGGGTTCTTGGGCACCCGGATTGCCCTTACACCGGGCACAACCTCAACGGCTTTGTGCCCATGAGCGACATGAAAACCCAGCCCGGCGTGCGTCTGGCGGAGCGCGAATCCGCTCTCCAGCGGCTCGCCCGCATTCGCACCAATCCGACGCGGACTCGTCGTCGCTCGGGCTTCACGCTGATCGAATTGCTGATCGTGGTCGTGATCATCGGCATCCTGGCGGCGATCGCGATTCCGAAGTTCCAGGCCACCAAAGGCAAGGCCTTCTACGCCGGCATGCGAGCCGACCTCCGCAACCTCGCGACGGCAGAAGAGGCCTACTTCTACGACCATGCGAACTACAGCAACGACCTCGACTCGCTAAAGCTGACGACGTCGAACAGCAACGTCGTGATCATCACCGAAAACACGGCGACCGGTTGGTCCGCGACGTCGCAGAACCCGCAGTCGTATCCGCACTTCTGTGCGCTCTTCCTCGGGACGGCCGCAGCGGTTGCTCCGGCGACCGCACAGGGAGTCGTGGCCTGCAACTGACCGGAACGCGCGGGTGACGCGCGTTCCGCCGCAGTACCGCGAATTCGAAAAGCGACGTGACGGGATGATCTTCGCCATGGATGGCGGCCTCTGGATGCACCGCCATCTGTGGCGCGGCCGTCGCATGGCGCATCTCGTCTCGACGAATCGCGCGCTTCTTCTCGAATACGGCGCGGCCGTCGGGATCGACGCCGACCGGCTCCAGTACAAACCCCTCAAGGATCCGCGCACAGGCGTCCGACGAGACGCGTGGCATTGGGACCTCGGCGGTCCGCTCCTTCCGCCGCCTTCTACGCGTGTGCGCTGAAAACGCCGACGGGTCCGTCGATCGCGCCGAGCTCTCGATCGAGCGCGCGCACCTCGTCGCGTAGCGAGACGAGCAAGCTCGCGAAGCGCTCGCGAAGCGCCGGGTCGCGCCGAAAGACGAGAAAGGCGCGCGCTCGTCGTCGCGCTCTGCCGAGCCGGTCTCGCAGCCAGAAGTTGATGTCCGCCGCGATCGGGAGACTCGCGAGATAGAGCAGCGCGACGTGCCATCCCCACAGCAAGTCGACGAGCAGGGACTGCGCTGCGTAGGTGATGAGCACGAACAACGCGCCGCCGACGACGGCGCGCATTGCCGGGTCGGCGTTGTCGCCGCCGGGCCGCACGGCGATCGCGCGCGCCGCGCGGAACGGCAACCAATGGTTCAAAGCCCCCCAGAACGCTATCGGTCCGCCGATGAGCAGGATCCAACCTTCGCGCGCCACGAAACGGGCACCGGCTCGTGCGTCCAGCCGAATGTTCACGTCTTCGATGCGCAATCCGCGATCCGAGACCTCGCGTTGCAACGAGTCGAGGCCGGCGACGACTCGTTCCGCGCGATCGCGCACGACGGCCGGAGCTCCACGAAGTCGCGCCGCGAGAGCATCCATGCGCTTGGCGATCGCCGTCTCCACGCCGAGCCGCCTTTCTCCCGCGCCGATCGTCGGCTCTTCGCCCAGGACGGCGGCGATCGACGAGGCGAGTCGCACGGCTCGCGCCGCCTCGTCGACGGTCGCGTAGTTCAGCGTCAATGCGCGAAGCCGTCTGTCGATCTCGGCGGTGAGCGCCTCCGCGTCCGGAACGTCGGGTATCGATCGCCACTCGTCGACGAGCAACGGTTCGCCGACTTGCGCATACACTCGAGTGCGTGGCGACTGCTTCTCTTCGAACGTGAGACCGATCGGGACGATGGCGAGCCCCGGCGCGTCTCCCGAGTCACGCGCCGACAGCGCCATGCGAGCGGCGCCTGTCTTGAGAGGACCCAGCGACGGCGCATCCGTCGATCGTCCTTCGGGGAAGATGAGAACCGCCCTCCCATGGCGCATCGCGATGTGAACGGCGCGAAACGTCGCGCGGTTCCGCGCCGCGTCCATGCCGCCGGACGATCGCTCGTCGCTCGCGCGTCGCAAGGGAACCACGCCGACCCATCGCAGCAACGCGTTGGCGAGTGGATTCTGGAAGATGGTCGCCTTCGCGGTGATCAACACGCGGCGAGGAACAATCCACCCGACGATGAGCGCGTCGACCAACGCATTGGGGTGGTTCACGACGAGCAGCAGCGCACCCCGGCTCGGGATTCGCTCGACGCCGACGACGTCGATGCTGCGGTAGAACCATCGCAGAGCGATCCCCGCGACGGCGCGAATCAATGCATAGATCATTCGGCGACCATCCCACCCCCTCGGTCCGATCAGCGATGCTGCCGACGATTCGGCGCCCGGAACGACGCGCCAACCCGACAGCGTGGTACATCGGGTGATTCCAGGCTACGGGAGCACCCTGCCCGACCACGATACGTCGGCTGACGTAGACTTGCGCGCTGGCGCCGTTGACGGGGGCTCAGGCCAGTCCAAATTACGGGTAATGAAGCGGTTCCGCCGCATCGCCGTAGCCGTCATTGCCTGCGCCGCCGTCGCGGCGCTCGCCTGTCGGCGAGAGAAGCCCGTCGCGGCCGCCGATTCGGCGGCGACACGGCCAGTCACGGCCTCTGACTCCGGCCTGGCCCGCGCACCGTCGACCTGGGATGCCGGCGCGGGAGCTCTTCTTCTCGTTGCCACCGACTCGCCGACAAAGGCGCTCGTCGTGCTTCCAACTGAAAACGACACCACGCCAATCGCGACGATCCCGCATCCGGCAAGCGTCACACTTTTCGGGCGGGGCGGAAGCGTGCAGACCGCCGATCTTCCCAGTGTGCGCGACTCGCTTGGCTGCCTCGTGGCGCCATTAACGGCCGCGCCGCCGCCACATGCCTGGAGCATTGGTTTCGTCGGCGGTGTAGTCACGCCGCTCGCGGTGGACTCGGCCGGCTCGATCGATCACGCGGATTCGGCTGTCTTCGTGGCATCGTTGAATCGGCTCGCGTCGAGTCTGCCGAACGACCCCGCAGGTCGGTTTACGGGTCTGCCATTCGTGGTCCAGAGCCTATGGCGCTTTTCGGTCACGGATGGACCAACAGTCATCGCCGGCTCGCTCGTGCGACAAATCAATCAGGAGGCGACGCCGCTTCAGGAGCGAACGCTCGTCGTCGGGGAACGTCGGGGAAGCGACACGTCGTTTACGATGGGCTACACCGAGCGTTCTTACGGGCAGGAGGAAACGGTCGAGAGCCGCGAGCTCCTGGCCGCGCTGCTGGTCGGCGACTCGCGGACGCCGGCCATCGTTCTGTCCCGCGACTTTGGTGATGACAACGCCTACAGCCTCGTCGAGCGCGGCGGCGACGGTCGCTGGCGCAATCGATGGACGAGTCGGCGCCGTCACTGCTGACGACGTCCGCGGTCACGCGTCGTCGACTCGAGCGAGCGCGGACGGCGCGCCGACGCGCCCGGCGACTCCCGCGAGCCCCACGAGCGTAAGTACGTAGGGCAGGGCGAGCGCGAGCTGATACGGAATTCCCAGGCCGAGCGACTGAACGAGGAACTGCAGTGCGCTCGCCGCGCCGAACACGAGCGACGCGAGCGCGATCCCGATGGGGTGCCATCGCCCAAGCACGACGATCGCGATCGCCACGAATCCCCGCCCGGCCGACATCCCTTCGGCGAAGGTCCCGGCTTGCGCGAGGACCAGCGTGGCCCCGGCGAGCCCGCCGGCCGCCCCTCCGAACAGAATCGCGAGCGAGCGAAACCGACCCACCGCAACGCCAGCCGCTCGAGCCGCGGCGGGCGACTCGCCGATCGCGCGGAGCGACAGCCCGGCTCCGCGGCGGTACATCCACCACCATAGAAGCGGAATGAGTAGATACACAACATATGTGAACGCCGGCTGGTCGAAGAGACCGGGGCCGACGACCGGGATGTTCGCGAGCACCGGAATGGGCACCGGCCCCGTGGTCGGGATGGACAGCGCGGCGCCGTGTGCGCCGTAGAACGCTCGATAGAGCGTGCCGGTCGCGCCGAACGCGAGGAGCGTCACCGCGGTTCCGGTGATGATCTGATCGGCCCGCAAGCCGACCGCGAACACCGCGAACACAGCAGCGGTCAGAATGCCACAAACCAAACCCGCCGCAACGCCGCCGGCCACGCCGCCGTGCGTCGCGCCGGCCAGTGCGCCGAACGCTCCGAACAGCACGACACCTTCCAGGCTGATATTGATCACGCCCGCGCGCTCGACGACCAATTCGCCCAGCGCCGCGAGCGCCAACGGCGTCGCCGTGCGTATTGCCGAGGCGAGAAACGCGCCGCCCGTCGAAGTCATCCGCGCACACCCCGTCCCATCCCGCCGGTGACGCGCGCGCGATCGGCGGCCACCATCACCAGAATGACGCTCGCCTCGACGATCGACACGACCACGGACGGCACGCCGGCATCGCGTTGCATCGCTGTCGCTCCGGCCTCGAGCGCGCCGAACAAGATTCCCGTGGCCACCACGGCCAGCGCGTTCAGTCGCGCCAAGAGAGCCACCGCGATCGCGGTATAACCGAATCCGGGTGAGATGTTCTCGTACAATGCGAACGTGACGCCAGATACCTCGACCGCCCCGGCGAGCCCCGCGAGCGCGCCGCTCAAGACGAACGCGCGCATCGTGACACGTCGCACGTCGATTCCACCAGCGGACCTCGCCGCGTCCGGATTCGCTCCGGCGACGCGAGCGCGAAACCCCGCGGCCGTGTAACGCAGCACCCACCAGCAAACCACGCAGGCCATACACGCGATCGCAAAACCGGCGTGCAGCCGAGTGCTCGAGCCGAACCGCGGAAGTCTTGCGGCCACCGCGAAGGTTTCGGTCTGCGGGTAGATGTGCGTGGGTTCCTGCAGCGGGCCGCGAACCAGAAACGAAACCAGATACGCGGCAACGAAGTTCAGCAAGATCGTGCTGATCACCTCCAGGACACGAAATCGCGCGCGCAACTCGGCGGCAATCCATGCCCACACCGCGCCGGCGAGGCCGCCGCCGACGAGCAGGGCAGCGATCAGCGCCAATCCGGGTGGGTGCGTCGCCGCGCCGGCCAATGCGATCGCGCTCGCTGCCGCGGCTCCCGTCAAGAACTGCCCTTCAGCTCCGATGTTGAACACTCCGGCCTGAAAGGCGACCGCCACGGCGAGGCCGGTGAGGATGAGCGGCGTGGCGCGAACAAGCGTTCCGGATCCAAACGCGTACCACGAGCCGAATGAACCGCTGACGAGAGCGCGCGCGGCGCGCGTTACGTCGAACCCGAGCGCCGAGAGTGTGATTGCGGTCCCGGCGACGATGACGACTACCAGTCCGGGTGCGACCCACCGCGCTCGCCCGACGCCCCAGTTCAAGGGAAGGCCACCGCTACAAAGCATCACGCGGGTTCGCCGCCTGTCGATCGCGCCAGTCGGCGAATGGCCGCGATGCCCGCGACCGGGCCCAGCGCAAGCATCGGGAAGGCCCAACGCCAGCCCACCACGCCGACGACCGGCGGCACCAGCTGGATGGACACCATCGTCAGCAAGAACCCGAGCGACGTCTGCACCGTGAGCGCCGTGCCGACGGCGTGCGATGGCACAGCCTCGGTGACGAGCGTGCTGAATTGCGCGGAATCGGCGATCACGAAAAATCCCCACGTCAGCGCCAACGGTGCCAGCAACCAAAGCGAATGCCCGAACGCGGCCGGCGTCAGAACGGCGCAGGTTCCGCTCAACGCCATTGCGACCATCACGAGGCGCTCACGCCCACGAGCGTCCGCTTCGAGGCCCCCCCAAACGCATCCGAGCCCGCCGATCGCGATGGTGCCGAACGCAATCAGCGACGCAAGCTCGGGCGACACCGTTCCCTTCTCCGCGACAAGACTCGCTCCGATGAAGGCGGGGATCCACGTCCAGAACGAGTACAGCTCGAACATGTGTCCGAGGTACCCGCCTGTGGCGAGGCGCCATTCGCGTCGCGACAGAACCGTTCCCACGAGGCTCCACGAAAATGGTCTCGGCGCGAACGGATACGGCCCATCGGAATACAGAGTGCCCACGAGCAGCGCCGCGACAATCGCGCAGGCCGACGCCGTCAAGACGACCGCCGCCGGACCTGCGTTCGGAATCGCGTGCACCAGGTACGGCGTCGCCTTTCCGACGGTGAGAGCGCCGACGACGGTGCCGATCGCCAGTCCGCGTCGTGAGCGAAACCACGTCGCCGCCATCTTCATCGCCGGCGGATACACGCCGGCGAGCGCCATCCCCGTCGCGAACCGTAGCGCGAGCGCCGCCGAAAAGCTTCCGCTGAAGACGACGGCCGCATTCACCGCGGCGCCGAGTAAGGCGGCCACGGCAAAGTAGACCTTGGACGGCAGTACGTCCGCGAGGTTGAGAAGCGCCGCGATCGCCGTCCCGCACACGAAGCCGAGTTGCACGCTCGTCGTGAGCCATGCCGTCTCGCTGGACGACAAGTTCCAGCCCGCCGCCAGCTGTGGTGCGACTGCGCTGGCGGCGAACCACAACGACATGCCGAGAAGCTCGGCGCCGGCGAGGAGCGCGAGGGCCCTCCAACGTCGCGCGTCGTCATCGTCGCGCGCCACGTCGCGAGGTGCCGTCACGCGACGCCGAGCATCGCCCGCCCCACTGACTCACGGTCCCGGGCGACCGCGTGCGCTACACCCGCGTGCATCACGATCACGCGATCCGAAAGTGCCAACACTTCATCGAGATCGCTCGAGTGGAGTACGACACCCGCCCCCATGTCGGCGGCGTGTCGAAGACGCAGCTGGACGTCTCGCGTGGCTCGGATGTCGAGTCCGCGCGTCGGGTTCTCCGCGACGACGAGATGCGGAGCGTCTGCGAGTTCTCGTGCGAGAACCAGCTTTTGCTGATTGCCCCCCGACAGGGCGCGCGCTTTCTCCGAAGCCCCGCGCGCTCGCACGTCGAATTCACGAAGCACTGTCTCGGCGGTGGCGCGTTCGATCCCCCAGCGTATTCGGCCGCTCCGCCGGCCCACGCCTCGCAACGCCAAGTTCTCGACGAGCGAAAGGTCCAGCGCCAGCCCTTCGCGCTGCCGGTCTTCGGGCACGAACCCGATCCTCGACGGCAATGCCGTCTGGCCTCGCGTCACTGCGATTCGAGCGGCGAGCACGCGGAGCAGCGCGTGCTGTCCGGAGCCTTCGACGGCGGCGATGCCGAGGATCTCCCCGGCGCGAACCGCGAGAGTCACGTCCTGGACCACCGCGACTCCCCGCTCGTCCTGGACCCAGACGTTGGTCAGGCGAGCGATTTCGCGGATCGGCACCTCAGCCGCTTCAGCGAAGAATCGTTTCTGGCCGGCGTCGCCCTGTCCCTCGTCGCCAAGCAAGGCCGCGGTAAGCGAGCGTTCGTCGACGGAGGCGACTGGTTGGCTCAAGACTGCTTGGCCGCGTCGCAGAACCGTGACCTCGTCCGCGATGCCGAGGGCTTCGCGGAGACGATGCGTGATGAGAACGACGCTTCCGCCGCGATTCGCGAATTCTCGAAGCCAGGCCAGCAGTTCCGCGGCCTCCGCGGGCGCAAGAACCGCCGTCGGCTCGTCGAGCAGAAGCGTAGTCGCGTCTCGCGCGAGTGCTTTGACGATCTCGAGGCGCTGCTGCCCGCCGACCGGCAGCGATCCGGCAAGGACATCGGGGTCGAGTGGCAAACCGGTGCGCTTCCCGATCTCGAGCACCGTCGCGGCCGCGCGTTTCGCGTGAAACGCGCCGCGAATTCCAAGTGAGACGTTTTCAGCGACGGTCATCGCCGAGACATTCGTGAAATGCTGATGAACCATGCCGACACCGGCGGCCATCGCAGCCGCGGGCGAGAGAATTGGGCGAGGCGGGTCGCCGGCCGTAACGGTTCCGGAGTCGGCGTCGAGGAGTCCGAACGCCGTACTGACCAGCGTCGATTTTCCCGCGCCGTTTTCACCGAGGAGCGCGTGTACCGTTCCGCGTCGAACGCGAAACGAAACGTCGTGCAACGCCCGAGTGGCGCCGAATCGCTTCGATACGTTCGTGAGCGCCAGCGCGTCGTGTTCGGACCGCGCGCCGCCCTCTCCCATCACAGACCGCTCGGTATGTCGATGAACGCCGACGCGAGCTCGAAATGCGCGGCGACTTCGTCCCCAAGGGCGCGAACACCGAGCGTTTCGGTGGCGTAGTGACCCGCGTACAGAATGACGATTCCAAGCTCGGTGGCTTCGATCGCGGTGTGATGCGGACCTTCGCCCACGATCAGTGTGTCGAGACCGCGGGCCGCGGCCTCGCGGAGGCTGGCCGAGTCGGCGCCGGACCCGGTGCAGATCCCCCAATGTCGCGTGATTCGCTCTGGACCGAACGGCGTTGTGACCAGCGTGCCCGCAAACTCGCCGGCCAGCTCGCCGGCCCTCCCCGCCAGCGTGCGCGTGGGTATCTCGTCGGATCCGCTCAAGCCCACGTCGATCGCCTGGTATCGCGCGAACCCGGCGCTCGGCGTCAGGCCAAGTCGTCGGGCGAGCAAGGCATTGTTTCCCAGTCGCGGATGCACGTCGAGCGGAAGGTGCGCCGAGTACACGGCGACGTCGTTCGTCACCAACGCACGAAGTCGTTCATATCGATGACCCGTGATCGTCTGTGTGCCGCCCCAAAACATTCCATGGTGAACGATGAGGAGCTTCGCCCCGGCCGTGATCGTTTCTCGGACCGTCGCCGACGAGAAATCGACCGCGGTCGCGACGCGCTCGATCGGCCCGATGTTCGCGAGTTGAACGCCGTTCAAGGCATTCGGGTAATCCGGGATACGCGCCAGCTCGAGCGTCGAGTCGAGAAAATCGGCGATCGCCGCCAGCGGCACCGCCCGTGCGGCTGTCATCGTGCGGCAGTCGGGCGCGTGGAGTCGCCCGAGATTGTGAGCTGCCCGGCGAGCATTCTGGCCTGCAGCGAATCGATTCGCGCTAGGGTGACCGCCGGAATTCGCGAGCGCAGCGCCGGGTTGATGACGAGGGTGACGACGCGGCTTGCTTCCCCCAACTCGACCACCCTGGGCTTGAAGATGCCGGCCTTGACCTCGCGCGCCACAGTGAGAAACGCGAGCGGAAGATCGATCACCACGCTTCCGAGCGTGATCTCGGGGGCCACCGCGTTCTGGTCAGAGTTCGACCCGATGACGAAAACGGAGCGGCGCTCTCGCGCCGCCTGGAAGACGCCCAACCCGGCCGCGTCGGCGTTCTGAAAGATCACGTCCACGCCGCGCGAGTACTGCGCGATCGCCTGCTCCTTGCCCGCGCTCACGTCATCCCAGTTGCCGATGTAGGACGACACGATCCGAATCCTGGGATTTGCGTCGCGAGCACCTCGCTCGAAGGCGCGAAAGCTCGCCACGACGGGGGGGAGCTCGGTGCCGCCAATCACGCCGATCGCGTTCGTTCGCGTCATCGACCCCGCCAGAACACCGGCAAGGTACGAGGCATCGTCGAATCCAAAGGTCAGTCCGGCCAGGTTGGGCCCGGCCGTGCTGCCGGAAGTCGTTATGAAAATAGTATGAGGGAACTCTGCTGCGACGCGCCGCGCGGCGTCCTGGAACTCGAAACCGTGGCCAAACACCAGGTCGTATCCCTGGCTCCCGTATTGACGGAAGTTTTCGTCGAACTCCGCCGGCGTCTTCGTCTCGATGTTGCTGACCTGGGCGCCGAGCGAATCGCGGATCTCGAGCAGCCCCCGGTAGGCCCCGGAATTCCACGACTGGTCGGACACGGGCCCAGGTGTAAGGAGCGCGACCCTGAAAATGTGTCCGCCGCTTGGCCCCCGCTCTTGGCGAGTCCCGCAGGCCACAGCCGAGGCAAGGCCAGCGACCGCTGCAAGCGTGGAGAACGCCCTAGTAAGGCGGGTTCCCTGTAAGTCAATCCCTTTCATCTGAACGAGTTACACGTTTGTGGACCCGCTGTGGATTGCCGCGCTTTCTGACGGCTGGCGGTTCCGTTCTGGAGTCATGCGTCGGAACAATTCTCACTATGATGCCATCATGATGTCCTGATAGCGGCGTTACCAGTGGTGTTCGTCCCGCAAGATGAGGCTCATCAGTCGATCCAGGTCGTCGTTCGAGTAAAAGGTCACCTCGATAGTGCCCTTTGATGCTCCCCCAAGCTTGAGTCGGACGTCGGTCTGTAGATATCGGCGCAGCTCGTCTTCAATTCCGCGCACCGCGGCGTCCGCGGGCGGCGTAACGGTCGCGGCGCCTGCCTTGCCTTTTCCGGCCTGCTTTTCAGGACCGGATGTGCTCCGGTCGCGGACCAGTTGCTCGATCTCGCGCACACTCATTCCACGGGCGACCGCGGCGGCTGCGAGCTCGGCCATCAGCCCCGAATCGGACAATCCGAGCAGCGCGCGCGCATGGCCGGTGGACAAGCCACCGTCCTCAACCATTTTCTGGACGAGGTCCGGCAAGGCCAATATCCGCAACAGATTCGTTATCGTCGTGCGGTCCTTTCCAACGGCGTCCGCCACCTGTTGATGAGTCAGGTTGAATTCGTCGATCAGCCGCTTGTAGCCGCGGGCTTCCTCCAGCGGATTCAGGTTCGCGCGTTGCAGGTTTTCCACCAACGCCAGCACGAGCATGGTCCGATCGTCGAAGTCACGGACCATAGCCGAGATTTCGGTCCAACCCAGGTTTGACGCGGCGCGAACGCGCCGCTCTCCGGCAATCAGTTCGAAGGCGTCTCCAAGTCGGCGCACACTGATCGGCTGCAGTAAGCCGCTCGACCGTAGTGATGCCTCGAGCTCCCGCATTTCATCCGGATCAAAATCTCGCCTTGGCTGAAACGGATTGGGACGAACCCGGGACAGCTGGATTCTTTGGAGCTCGCTAGCGTTGGATGAAACTGTAGAGCTCGCTGAAATGAGTGCTTCGAGTCCGCGGCCGAGCCGTCGATCAGAGCTCATCGAGTTCTCCGCATAAGTTCTTTTGCCACAGTCATATACGCCTGTGCGCCGATAGAGGCGACGTCGTAGAGCATGATCGGTTTCCCGAAGCTGGGCGCCTCCGCGAGCCGCACGTTTCGCGGAATAACCGTCTCCATCACCTCGGAGCCGAAGTACTCACGCGCGTCCGCGGCGACCTGGCGAGAGAGGTTGAGCCGAGCGTCGTACATCGTCAGCAGAACGCCGACGATGGCCAGGCTGGGATTCACGCTGCGCTGGACGAGATGAACGGTATTGAGGAGCTGCGAGAGGCCCTCGAGCGCGTAGTACTCGCACTGAAGCGGGATGAGCAGCGAATCGGCCGCCGCCAACATATTGAGGGTAATGAGCCCGAGCGATGGCGGGCAGTCGATCAGGATGTATTCGTACCGGTGCCGAACTCGCGCGATCGCGTCGCGCATCATTCGATCTCGATTCGGACGATCGACCAGTTCGACCTCTGCGCCCGCGAGATCTGGTGTAGCAGGCGCTACGTCGAGGTGTTCGAAGTGGACTCGTTCGACGATTGCGTCGTCGAGCGGGGTGGCGCCGATGACGACGTCATAGATGGTCGCGCGGAACTGTGCCCGCTCGACGCCAGCACCGCTGGTGGCATTTCCCTGCGGGTCGCCGTCGATCAGAAGCGTCTTTGCTTCGGCTGCGGCGAGGCTTGCGGCAAGATTTACGGCTGTTGTCGTCTTTCCGACGCCGCCTTTTTGGTTGGCTATCGCGATGACACGGGCCACTTTATTCCGGGATGGCGCGCCGCAGGCGTGGGGAAGCTGGCAAGACGATCGACGGTTCGGTTCGCGGCCAATCTATCCGAGCCGGCTGACCGGTACAACGTGCCACGTGAAACATTCTGGCCGTCGCGCCGACGGAAACTGTTTCACGTGGCACTTAACCGAATCAACGTCAACCGCGACCCGAACTAGCGTCCCGGGACGAACGCCCACCTGCCACTCACGGTCGCGCTGATCGATTGCTCCCCCGGGGTGATGGGCGTCTGGACCGCCGCCCGCGCCGAAAATGTTTGCATCATCGGCATTGGGCGCACCGGCATGGACGTACTGAGCTCCAGGAGCTGGCCAAGGGATCCACCTGCCGCGCGGGCCATCGCCTCCGCCTGAATCTTGGCATCCGCGACTGCTGCTGCCAAAGCCACGGAACGTACGGAGTCCGCTGTTGACGACGAGAACTGCAAACTGGAGATCTCGTTCGCGCCCTTTGCCAGGGCCACGTCAATCACCCGACCCACGTCGTCGATTCGCCGCAGCTTCACGAGGAGTGAATTAGAGACGGAGTAGGTCACGGTCCGCGGTGCCGTCGACGGCATGTACGGCGTCTCGGGCGTCACGCTGTAGTTCGCCGTCTGCATCTGGTCACCCGCGATCCCGATCGCCCGAAGCGTGTCCATGACTGCCTTGACGCGCCGAGCGTTGTCTGCAGACGCGCCACTCGCGGTTGTCGCGCGAGTCTGCACGGCGATGTAAATGGTCGCCCGGTCTGGTATGGCTGAGGCTTCGCCAATTCCGGTGGTCGAGATCTGAGGCGGGCCAGACGAGGCGGGCGTTTGGCCCATGAGCGAGGACGCGACCATGGAAATTCCAAGGATGACCACGAAGCACCGATACATCGGACTGTCTCCCGGTTCGCTTGGAGTCTCGGCTTGCCCTTCATTGGGCGACGAGAATGTTCGAATCTACGCCCGCGCGCCGGGCGCGGTTGCCACACGCACGAAAATCAGATCGCCGGCGCGGCGGTTCTCCGCAGCTTCTCCACTTCGAGAACGAGATTCTGCAGGTCGGTCGGACTGACGCCTGGAATTCGCGACGCCTGCGCGAGAGTAGTCGGCCGAATCGCTGCCAGCTTCTGGCGCGCCTCGAGCGAGAGCGATCGCATGTCGCCGTATGGCGCGTCGGGTTCGAGCGCGAACTCGCCCATTCGCCGCAACTTCGCCGCCTGATCGCGTTCCCGAACGAAGTAGCCGGCGTACTTGAGCTCGAGATCGGCCGTCACGACGGCATCGGGAATGAGATGGCCGCCCACTCCGGTCGCGGTGAACAGGTCGCCGAGCGACACGCCTTGCCGTTTCGCCAGTTCGGCGATCTTCATGGAGTGGGCAATCGGCGAACTGTTGGCCCGGTCGAGAATTGGCCCGGCGTCACGCACGCTGATGCTCGTGCTCTCCGCCAGCGCAGTCGCGCCCGCTTCGTCTGCCGAGCGCCGTGAGACCGTCGCGCGCTCATCGGCCGTGTAGAGGTCGAGCTCGAGTCCAACGGGCGAAAGGCGCCGCAGTGCGTTGTCCTGTCGCACCGTGAGCCGGAACTCCGAGCGCGACGTGAACAGGCGATAGGGCTCGTCGACTCCGCGTGTTACCAGATCGTCAATGAGAACTCCTATATATGAACTCTCTCGACCCAGAATGATGCCGGGCAGCCGCCGCGAGAATCGGGCGGCGTTGAGCCCGGCGAGCGTCCCCTGCCCCGCCGCCTCCTCGTAGCCGGTTGTCCCGTTGATCTGTCCGGCGAAGAACAGCCCGGCGACCGCCTTCACTTGAAGCGTCGCGTCGAGCTGCGTGGGCGGATAGTAGTCGTACTCGATCGCGTACCCGGCGCGCGTCATGCGCACCCGCTCGAGCCCGGGCACCGTACGCAGGACTTCCACCTGCACCGGCGCGGGCAGCGACGTCGACAACCCGTTCACGTACAGCTCCGACGTGTCGTGCCCCTCCGGCTCGAGGAACAGCTGATGGCGCTCCGCCGCCGGGAACTTGACGATCTTGTCCTCGACCGATGGGCAGTACCGCGGGCCCCGCGAGCCGATCGCCCCGCCATACATCGCCGAGCTGCCGATGTTTTCCTGGATGATCCGTTTTCCGGCCTCGCCCAGGAAGGTGATCCAGCACGGCAATTGAACGGGGTGCCGCGTCGATTCGCCCCGCCGCCGCGGGTCGCGCCAAAAGTGCGACCAGGAATAGTCGAACTGCTCGATCTCGCTTTCCTGACGCTCGAGCGGCGCGAAGTCCACCGAACGGCCATCGATCCGGGGCGGCGTGCCGGTCTTGAAGCGCGCGACGGTGAGACCTACCGCCTCCAGCTGCTCCGCGAGATGCGTCGCCGCCGACTCGCCGGCGCGCCCGCCGCCGAACTTGGTCGTCGTTCCGATGTGGATCCGGCCGCGCAGGAAGGTGCCGGTGGTGATGACCACCGCCTTCGCGCCGAAACGCCTCCCCTCGAGCGTCTCAACACCGGTGACGGCCGGCCCATCGGCGTCGAAGATGAGGCGCGCGACGGTGCCTTGGACCGTGTGAATCGCAGGCTGCTCCTCGAGCAATGTTCGAACGGCGCGTCGGTACAGCCCGCGATCGCATTGCGCGCGAGGGGCCCAAACCGCGGGTCCCTTGCTACGGTTGAGCATCCGGAACTGCAACGCGGCGAGATCCGTCGCTCGAGCCATGATTCCGCCGAGCGCGTCCACCTCTCGAACGACCGTGCCCTTGGCGATGCCACCGATGGCCGGGTTGCACGACATCTGGCCGATCGTTTCCAAGGCGCTCGTCACGATCGCCACCGTTGCGCCGGCTCGCGCGGCCGCGACCGCAGCCTCGGTGCCGGCGTGCCCGGCGCCGACGACGATGACGTCGAACTCGGCCTCCAGCTGCGATGCCGCGCCATTCAGGTTCATCCGAAAAACTTACCGGCGATGCCACACGCCAGGGAGGCGCGGACGCGGGTTCTCTGGATGGCGGAACATCTATATTCTCGAATCTCGCGCCGGCGTTTGTGCGGATCTTGCCTGCGAACAACCCGCTTGACCCATGGCTCTTTCAATCCAGCAGGGCGCGCCGTCGATTCTGATTGTCCGGCGCGCGTACGAGGCGAGCGGCATCGCTCGCGCGACTATCGACGAGCGGCTCGGCCTGACACCGGAAGAGTTCCGAGTCGAAGGGGAGCTCGTCATCCTCGGCCCGATTTATGGCGGCGGCGACGATGCGCTTACCGATGTCATCAGCGAGCTCGAGCGCGCCGGACTCCGCCACTTCGATGATTTCTTCGAATTGAGCGGTAACTGGCCGCCGTGGCTTCGCCTATTAGCGAGCAGCGGCTGACCGAACCTCAGCGGTGATGTCGAGTCAGCTCGCCGGTCGCGGTCGGCGCGCTGAGCGGACCTCGCCGTAGCAGGCCGTGCCAACCGCACTCGTAGCACCAGCTGGTCCTGAATCTCGGGAACAGCACGTTCCACGCGCGCGACTGAATGCGGAGCGTTACGGCGTCGCAATTCGGACAGCGGTCGCCTTGAGGGAGGAGATAGAAGAAGAACACTGTGGCGAGGACCGCGCGCAGGATGAAAAACCCGCCGATGATGAGGATGCACAGCACTGCGTTCCACATCGTATCCCCCGCCGCTACAGACGTTTTTCGACGTCCGACCAGGCTTCCACGTACGCGACGTCGGCCTCGACGCGCTCGATCACTACATCTGTGTCGGCGGCGATCGTGCCGCCCACCGAGCCACGAGCCCGCAGCAATTTGCGATCGCCGCCGAACTCGAACGTCACCTCACCGTCAACATCCGGACCGATCGATTTCGTCACTCGAGCCAAGTGGCCCTGAAGCACATAACGGTCGTCGTCGACGTCGTGTTCCGGGACCACCCGCCACCAGCCCTTAACCAGTCGTGCAGCAATGATTGATCCCGCGCCGCCGAGCAGGGCCGCCAGCGGCGCCGCGATCGATTGGGCGACGCCAGCTCGGGTCATGAGATACCCGCCGGCCCCGAAAATCATGGTGAAGCCGACGATGACGAGAGGCGAGAGACGAAACGAACGATCGCCCGTCGGGTGATCCTCGCGCGGTCGCTCGACGCCGTGCGTCATGATACGCACGGCCAATAGCAAACCGCCGATGAAGCTCGCGAGGTAGAGAACGGTCATGCGTCTAGTGTTCGATTTTCCAGGCCGTCAGCGGCCACGGCGGATTGGCTGAATGTGACGGCGTGACGGCGGTTTTCAAGCGGTCAGCGCAACGATTGAGCAAGAAATTCGCATGCCCGCCGCTCGGCGTAGTAAGAGACCGACCACGGCCAGCGACCCGCGACGAATCCGACGTGGCCGCCGTGCGCCGTGAATTCGATCGTGAGCGCTGGATTGTCGCGCGCAACGCGGCGCACGTCGTCGAGCACGGCAGCGGGCAGGAACGGATCGTCCACCGCGCTCAGGAGAAACGTCGGGCGCCGAATTCGCGGAAGCCAAGGCAACGAGCTCGACCGCGTATAGTAGTCGTGCGCGTCCAGGAACCCGTGAACGGGCGCGGTCACGGCGTCGTCGAACTCATAGATCGACCGTGCGCGCTCGAGTCGGCGGGCGTCGAACAGGCCGGGATACGCCAGCAGCTTCGCGCGCGCTTTCTCTCGCAGCGTGCGCAAGAAGTGTCGATCGTAGACCTGAGAGAAACCGGTCGCGATCTTGCGCGCGCCTTTCTCCAGATCGAACGGAACCGAGATCGCCGCCGCGCTTTGCACTCGTGGCGACAAACGGTCACCCTGCTCGCCCAAAAACTTGAGCAGCACGTTGCCGCCGAGCGAAACGCCGGCGAGAACGATCGGAGCCCGCGGATGCTGGCCGAGGACCCGATCGAGCGCGAACGCGAGGTCGCCGGTGTCGCCCGAGTGATAGAATCGCGGCCCGCGGTTCGGCTCGTCGCCGCAGCCGCGGAATATCAGGAGGTCGGCTCCCCAACCGCGTCGCGTGGCTTCGCCGAGAAAGCCGGTCACATAGTGTGACCGGATCGTCCCCTCGAGCCCGTGTAGAATGAACAAGCGCGGCGCGCCTTCTGGCGCATCTAGGCGGTAGACGTCGACGAAATCGGCGTCAGGCGTCTCCCATCGCTCGACGTGGGCGCCGAAGAGCTCTCGTCGCCGGAAGAACTTTCCCCACATCGTCTGTGCGTGCGCGCCGGGTACCCACCACGCTGGGCGGTAGGTATACTCGCTTCGTCGGCTGAGCTCTTCGGACGACAATGACGACACTCTCGCGGGCATCGGTGACCGCGATCAATAACAGCCGAGCGCGAGCGATGGAAGTTCAAATCTTCGGGGTGAAGAAGAGCGCCGACACCAGAAAAGCGCTTCGGTTCTTCGCCGAGCGTCGGATCAAGACGCATTTCGTCGATCTCAACGAGCGCGCGGCGTCGCCGGGCGAGCTCAAACGGTTCGTCGAGCGTTTTGGTATCGACCGATTGCTCGATCGCGACTCTCGTCGCTTCGAGGAGCTCGGACTGCGCTCCGCCCGCCTCTCGGACGAGCGGTGGATCGAACGGCTCGCCGAGGAGCCATTGCTGTTGGTCTTGCCACTCGTGCGGAGCGGGAATCTCCTCACAATCGGACCGGCGGAGGAGGACTGGAAAGGGTGGACGGCGAAGTGACGCTCCTCTCGGTGTCACGCGCCGGCGTCGATTTCGGTGCGAGCAGGATCTTCGACAACGTGTCGTTCACAGTCGCGGCCGGGCAGCGCTGGGGAGTCGTGGGGCGAAACGGCACGGGCAAGACGACGCTTTTCCGGTTGCTGACCGGCGAAATCGAGCCGACCCGTGGAGAGATCGCGAAGCGACCGGGCCTGCGCGTTTCGCTCCTCGAGCAACATCGGGAGTTCGGTGGAGCGTCGACCGTTTGGGAAGCCGCGGCCGGCCCCTTCGCCGATCTTCTGGCACTGGAGCGCGAGCTGATCGCGCAGGCGGAACGGCTCGGCCAAGAAGACGAGGCCGGCCTCGCGAGATATGGCGCGAATCTCGAGCGGTTCGAACGAGACGGCGGCTACACGATCGCGCCGCGCGTCGACGCGGTGCTGCACGGTCTGGGCTTCGACCCGGCGCCGGCTCGAACGACACCAGTCGCGCAACTGAGCGGCGGCGAGCGGGGCCGGCTCGGACTCGTACGCCAACTCGTGGCTCCCGCCGACGTGCTCTTGCTCGACGAGCCGACGAACCACCTCGACCTCGAGACGACCGCCTGGCTCGAGTCCTACCTTGCTTCGACGTCAATGACGGTCCTGCTGATCAGCCATGATCGAGCGTTTCTCTCGGCGGTGGCTGACCACGTGCTGCACTTCGAGGCGGATGGCGCGACGGCGTATGACGCCGGCTACACATCGTTCGTCGAACAGCGCGCCTTGCGGCGGCTCACGGCGCAGCGGCAGTTCGAACAACAACAGCGCAAGATCGCGAGCGAACAGGACTACATCGCTCGCAACCTCGCGGGACAGAACAGCCGGCAAGCGAAAGGACGACGCAAGCTGCTGGCGCGAACGGCTCGCCTCAGTCCGCCGCCTTCAGACGAAGCGTCGATGGCCCTCCGCTTTGACTCGGTCGCCCGAGGCGGCGACCGGGTCGCCATCGCGGATCGCGCCTCGGTGAGCGTCGAGGCGCGCGTCCTCGTGCAGGACGCGACGGATACGTTGATGCGGGGCGATGTGCTCGGCTTGGTCGGGCCCAACGGGTCCGGAAAGACGACCTTCCTTCGCGCGTTGCTCGGCGATCACCACGACGTGAGCGGCGAGTTACGGATCGGCGCCGGGATCACCGTCGGCTACTATCGGCAGGATCTGGCCCAGGTACCGCTCGACACGACGCTGTACGAGGTGATCAACGACCTTCGCCCGACGTGGGACCGTCGCCTCGTTCAGGGACACCTCGGGCGCTTCGGATTCTCGGGCGACGAGGTCGGTCGCCGCACCGAGACGCTGTCGGGCGGCGAGCGCGCCCGCGTCGCTCTGGCGATGCTGGTGTTGAGCGGCGCGAATCTGCTCGTGCTCGACGAGCCCACGAACCATCTCGACGTCGAGTCGATCGAGGCCCTCGAGGACGCGATCGGCGACTATGAGGGGAGCGTTCTGCTCGTGAGTCACGACCGGGAGCTACTTCGCACGCTCACAACGAAGTTGTGGATTCTGCACGAGCGGCGACTCACCGCGTTCGACGGCGGGTTCGAGGACTGGGAAGTCGTGTCCGCCGAACGCGCGCGCGCGGCGGCAATCGTCGCCGAAGAAGATGAGCGAATGCGGCGGGTGGACGAGCAGAAGAAGACGAATCGGCGCGAGGACGCGACGCGGCAGGCGCGGACCGCCGTCCGCGCCGCACAGCGACGAGTGTCAGAGTTGGAGGCGGAGATCCAGGAAATCGAGCGACGGATCGCCGAGGTGACGGCCCAGCTCGAAGATCCCGAGTTGTACGTCGCCCGCGACGGCGCGAGTCGCGCGGCCGGCCTCGGCCGCGAAATGGAGGGGTTCAAGCGCGGCCTCGACCGGTTGCTCGACGAATGGAGCACGGCCACCGAGCACGCTGACACACTCGCCGGTCGGTCGCCGTAGGCTCCCCCGTGCCAGCGACCGCACTCACCATCGCGCTCCTTGTCCAGATCGGAGTGTCGAGCGCGGACTCGACGTACGCGTCGCCCGCGCTGCGCGCGATGGTGGCCGCCGCGGCGGATTCAAATCGTCATCCGCCGCGCGAGTTGCGCGGATACACGAGTCGAGTGGAGACCGAGGTCGGTCTGATCATCCGCGACTCGCTCGGCAGAGAGAACGCCGGCGAAATCGAGCAGATGACGTCCCGCGCTACGTGGACGCGCGACGGTCCGTATGACCTGCACGTGATCGGATATCGATCACAGACGGTGGGTGTTCCGTACTCCAGCCTGACGATGGTACGCGGCTGGACCGTTCCGTCGCTGTACGGCGAGCGTCTTTCACTCGGCGCGTACATGACGCGAGCGAATCGCCGCGATACGCTGACCGTGGTTCATCCATTCGCCGCGGATCGCGACCAATACTACCGATTCAGCGGGGGCGACACCGTCACGACGTTACGCGTCGGAGGCCGAGCGGTGCCGATCGCGCGCATACGTGTGCACCCGGACTTCCACGGCGAGACCCGGTTTGGCGCTTTCGACGGAGAGATCGACCTCGACGCGACTCGTTTCGAGATCGTGCGAATGCGCGGACAGATGGTCGTCCTCGGCGGCCGTGAATCGTTCGGGACCCGTTTCGCCCGCGCGACCGGAGCCGTCGGCGCGGCATACGTGGAGTTCGTCAACGCCGAATACGACGGTCGATACTGGCTGCCGTCTTTTCAGCGCACGGAGTTTCAGGCGAGCTTTCCGCCGCTGGGGCAGTCGCGGCCTGTTTTTCGAATCGTCTCGACGATCGGCGATCTTGTGCCCGACACGGGCGTGGTCGTACCCGACACGTCCCGACATCCTCGCGTTGTCGTGACGTGGGCGCCGACGGATAGCGTCGGTTCGTTCGGTGATTGGCGGACTCCCCTCGGTACCGAAACCAGCACCGTCCGCGCCGACGATTTCGCGGATCTGGCGCCGGCGGCCTGGCGGGCCGACGGGCCCCCACAGCTTCTGTTGTTCTCCGGTTCGCTCGGCCGTGTGTTCCGATTCAACCGAGTCGAAGGTCTGTACGTCGGCATCGCACCGACGCTGGCACTGCGGTCCGCCGCACCAGGATTGTCGGTTGGCGCATACGGCGGCTGGGCGTTCACCGAGGAGACCGCGCGCGGCGGCGCGTACGCGTCGTGGAAGCACGGCGCAGAGACGTTCGGCGTTCGCGCGGAACGCACGCTCTCGTCGACGAATGACTTTGGAATCCCGCTCGGAGACGATCCGGGATTCGGGGCTCTCCTCTCTTCCGTCGACGACGACGATTATGTCGACAGACGCCGCGCGGCTTTCTCTGTGACGCGTGTCGTTGGAGCGGTCGACGTCGCGCTAGTCACCGCGCAGGCGGGGTTCGGCCAGGATCGACCCGAGCGCTCGCGCCTCTCGCAGGGCTTGTTCTCGACCAACGGCGGCTTCCGAGTCAACCGTGGGGCGACAGCGGGCGACTACGCGTTCGGCTCGCTCGACGCCGAGTTTCACCCGAGTGTCACGGGCGATTTCGCGAGGCCGGGAGTGGGTGCGCGCCTCCACTATGAATACGCCACCGGCGATCTCGAATGGCAGCGCGCCGAACTTGGACTCTCGGCGCGACAGTACCTTGGCCCGCTCTCGCTCGGCGCGCATGCGGATTTCGGTGCGGTGCTCGGCGACGATCCGCCGCCGCAGCAGTTGTTTGAGCTAGGCGGCAACATGCTCTTGCCTGGCTATCGATACAAACAGTTCGCGGGCGATCATGCGGCGCTTTTTCGGACGTTCGTCGGCTACCGCTTCGGCGTCTGGCAGAAACCGATCCTAATTTTCCGCCGCGTCTACGTCCCGGGCCTGAGTCCAGGTCTGGTCGCGAGCGTTCAGGGAGGATGGACAGAGATATCGTCGCCGGGCGCGGCTCAGTCGGTTCGCCAGCTGGGCGTCGATGCCAACGGCGTTCCGCTGTCGGCCGCGACGAACGGAGTTCGCGCTACCGCGGGCGGCGGCGTGAGCTTCTTCTCGGATTTGCTCCACGTTGGAATGGCGCGCCCGATCGATCACTCGGCGCACTGGCGCCTCGTCGTCGGCTTCGGAACGCTGTTTTGAGCGCTAGAACTCGCCTATGAAGCCGATCTCCGGCTCGAGGTGAACGCCGCATTTTTCCTCGACGGTGCGCTGCGCGAAGGCGATGAGCTCGCGCACGTCCTTGGCGGTCGCCTCGCCCAGATTGACGAGAATGTTGGCATGAATGTGCGAAATCTGCGCGTCGCCGTGCCGCATTCCCTTCAAGCCGCATTGATCGACGAGACGGCCCGCTCCCACTCCTTCGATTTTCTTGAAGATCGATCCTGCGCTCGGATGCCAGTCGAGCCAGGGGTGGCGGCTGCCACGCCAGCTCAGATTCTCTTGAAGAACCCGATGCATGGCCGCTTGATCGCCGCGCGAAAGGCGGAAGGTGGCTGTCAGCACGAGGTCGCGACGATGGTGAAAGACCGAATCGTCGTAGCCGAAGCGGACGTAGTCGGGCCCCACGGTCTTTCGCTCACCCTCCTCGGACAGGATCTCGCATGACTCGAACACCTCGGCGATGAACATCGTGCGCTCGCGCTCGGGCGCCGGGGAGAGAAAATGCAGATTCTGCCAGATCGCGCCGCCGACGGTGCTCGGTATACCGACGTAATGCTCCAGGCCGGACCACCCTCGGGCGACCGACTCACGGATCAGGTCCTTGACGATGGCCCCGCTCTCGGACCAGAGCTTGCACTCGTCACCCATCTCGCGGAACTCGTGAGCGCGGGCCGTGTTTCGAATCACCAGTCCGCGAAAGCCGCCGTCGCCGACGAGGATGTTGGCGCCGAGCCCCAGCACGAAGTAGGGTACACCGGCCTCGCGGGCGGCGACGACGGCGTCGGCCAACGCCTCCGAGGACGTCGCATCGTAGAACAGGTCGGCGGGCCCGCCGATCTTGAAGGTGGTATATGGCGCGATCGGTTGATGGCGCCGCAGAAATGCGCCGTTCAGGCGCGCAGCGAGACGTTCGAGCGAGGGGAGATCGGAACCGGTCATGGTCGCGATGAAAGAAAGTCACGAGACGACGCGCGCGCCACGTCGCGCCGCAAGCACGTCGCGCGCGCGGCTCGGCGCCGCCGTGCTTCTGCTCCTAATACCGTCGGCTCTCTTGGCGCAGCGGGTGGCGCTCGAGAAGCGCATTCAGCGTATGACGCTCCCCAACGGTCTCGACGTGATCGTGGTTCGAAACCCGGGCGTCCCGCTGGTGACCATCGAGGCCGACGTCAAAAACGGCTCGTTCACGCAAGGCGCGGAGTACGAGGGGCTGTCGCACCTGTACGAGCACATGTTCTTCAAAGCCAATCGCGCGTACCCGCAGCCGGACCAATTCGTGGCGCGCGCCTCCGAATTGGGCGCCGCGTTCAACGGCACGACCAGTGAAGAGCGTGTCAACTACTACCTCACCGTTCCGGTCGACAGCGTCGAAGGAGGAATGAAGTTTCTCGCCGAAGCGTTGATGTACCCCCAGTTCCGCCCGGACGAGTTGTCGAGCGAGCGCCAGGTCGTGATCGGAGAATACGACCGGAACGAGTCGAGCCCGATGTTCGGATTTTCTCAAGACATGGGCAAGGCGCTCTGGGGCTCGGCGTGGAGCCGAAAGAATCCGCTCGGCGAGCGGGCGGTCATCGAGAGCACGACGCCGGACAAGATGCGGACGATCGAGAAGCGATACTACGTCCCGAACAACACGGCCGTGATCATCGCGGGAGACATCGCGGCGGATCGCGCGTTCGCGCTGGCGCGTTCCGTGTTCGGCGGCTGGCAGAAAGGCGCCGATCCGTTCGCCAGCGATCCGATTCCGCCGATTCCGCCGTTGACGCACGACACCGCCGTAATCGCCGAGCAGGAGATCGGGAGCGTCATCGTCATGCTCCAGTGGCAAGGTCCGGGTGCCACGGCCGACCCCGCGGCGACCTACGCCGCCGACGTCTTTTCGGACGTGTTGAATCAGCCCGGTTCCAGGTTTCAGCGGCGGCTGGTGGACAGCGGGCTGTTCGAGTCGATCGGCGTCAATTACTACACGCTCAACCACGTCGGGCCGATCACGATCGAAGGCGAGACCACGCCTCAGCGACTCCGCGAAGCGCTGGCCGCGGTTCGCGACGAGGTGGGCAAGCTAGGCGATTCGAGTTACTTCGCGGCCGACCAGCTCGAGACGGTGAAACAACACCGCACCGTCGACACGGAACTCAATCTCGAACGAGCGTCTGGCTTCGCGCATCAGGTCGGATTCTGGTGGGCGGTCACGGGTCTCGACTACTTCTACGGATACGTGGACAACATGGCGAAACAGCGTCCCGCCGATCTGGCGGCGTACGCCGCGAAGTACATCGTGGGAAAGCCGCACGTTACCGGCGTGCTGATCTCGCCCGGCGCGCGGCGGACGTTGAATCTCACGACATCCGATCTGGCCGAGCCGAGGACGCGCCCATGATGGCGCGTCTGCTGTCCGTCTTCGCCGTCATCGCTCTCGCCTGGGCCGCGCCGCTCGCGCGGGCGCACGCGCAAACCGACACGGGGACGACGTCGTTCGACGTGAACGGCGTCAAGGTGATTCTCCGTCGTAATACCGCGAATGACGTCATCGCCGCAAACGTGTATTTGCTCGGCGGAACCCAGCAGCTCTCACCTGCTACGCAAGGCATCGAGGTCATGCTGTTGCGGGCGTCCGAGCGCGGCACGAAGCGATATCCGGGTGAGAAGGTTCGGCAGGCATTGGTGCGAACGGGTTGCAGCGTCGGGATCGCGCCGTCGGAGGACTGGACGGTCTTCGGCACGACCTGCATTCGCGCCACGTTCGATTCGACGTGGAACGTGCTCGCGAATCGCTTGATGGAGCCGACGCTCGATTC
Source organism: uncultured Gemmatimonadaceae bacterium (assembly GCA_963757185.1). Classification (GTDB taxonomy): domain Bacteria; phylum Gemmatimonadota; class Gemmatimonadetes; order Gemmatimonadales; family Gemmatimonadaceae; genus JAQBQB01. The sequence continues at coordinate 1,081,055 of CAVWQI010000002.1, read as the reverse complement.
GTCGGAGGTGGAGCTCGTGCGCGAACGCATGCTCACGTCGGTGCGCGAGGCGTCGAGCGCGCCGGATCCGCTGCTCAACCGCCTCGCCGACAGCCTCGAGTACGTCAACCAGCCGTACGGATTCGACCCAAACGGGACGGAGTCGTCGTTGCAGTCGATCACGCTCGGCCAGCTGCGACGGTATCAGGAAACTCAAATGGTCGCGTCGAGGATGCTGGTCGTCGTCGTCGGCAACGTGGAACGCGCGCGAGTCGAGGACCTCGTTCGTCAGACCCTCGGGCGGATGCCGCGCGGATCGTACGCGTGGGCGGCGCCCGGCGCGACCAGGTCGAGCGGCCGCGCGCTGCTGACTCGCGCGATGCCGCTCCCGACGAACTATCTCCTCGGGTACTACCCGGGACCGGCCGCCTCGAATCCTGACTACCAGGCACTGCGCATCGCGTGCGCGGTGCTTTCGGGACGGTTTTTCACGGAAATTCGCTCGCGGCGCAACCTGTCGTACGAGGTCGACGCGCCATTTCTCGAACGCGCCGTGGCGAGCGGCGGGGTGTATGTCACGACGGTCGATCCGAGGACGACGCTCGCGCTCATGCGCGACGAGATCAACCGTTTGCAGCGAGAGCTTCTCGATCGCGACGGCCTGGAACGACTCGTCCAGCAGTTCATCACCGAGTACTTCCTGCGCAACGAAACGAACGGTGACCAGGCGACGTTTCTCGCGCGCGCGCAGATCTATCAAGGCGATTTCCGCCTTGCGAGCCATTTCGTCGACGATCTGCGGCGCGTGCAGCCCGAGGACGTTCGCCGCGTGTCGACCACCTACATGCACGATTTCCGGTTCGTATACCTCGGTAAGCTCGACGCGCTTCCGCGCGATCTGCTCGCGCAGTTCTAGTCAGCCAGGGAATTCGTTCGCGACTGCCCGTGGGTCGAGCGCCGTCGCCAGCGCGGCGGCGGGAACGACGACCCCGCCGAGCCCGCGATGCTCGAAGGCGCGCAGCGCGTTCATCGTCGGATGAAGCTCTTCCGCCAGGACCGGAAACGAGGAAGCCTCCGCGACGTCCTCCAGAAGCCCGAGCTCCGGCGCGCTTCTCGCCGGCGCGGCGACGATCAATCCGGCGATCGGAAGGCCGTCGAGATCGTCGGCGAGGTCGCGAAGGTCGATCGAACGAGTGCGGACCCAGCCGCGCGTCGTCTCGCGGAGTTCGCGGCCATTGGTGTCAACGATCAGGACGTTAGGAAAAATCTCAGCGGTTGACCGGAGCCAATCGTCCTCCGCCAAGGCCCGCACGCCGAGTATGACGCGGCTCGCGCCGGCGTCGATCCACGATTCGATCTGGTCCATGGAGTCGGCGCTCGCCGAGACATCGATCTCGAGTCCGCCGTCGCGGGCCAGGTTCTCGACCAAGCTCAAGTTCGAACCGCGCTCTCGGGGATCCCGTTCTACGACCTGCAAGCGAGAATAGCCCTCGGCGGCCCAGGCGCGCGCCGCTACGACAGGGTCGTCCGATCTCAGGACGTCGACGGAGCCGCCGCGAGCCCTGGTGGCCCCGAGAAGCTCGAGCCTGGGGATGACGAGCATGTAACAAGGTAGAACGTCCGGTCTTCATGGGACCGCGTTGCGTCGGCGGGACTTTGTGAATAAATTCACATTCTCCTGCAGTTTTCTGAAGTGATCCATACCACGATCAGCTAGGCACTCCGGAGGTTCCCAGCAATGCGGTTCAGCGGATTGGTGCTCCTCGCGAGCGCGACCCTCGTCGGCGCCTGCGGCGGCGGCGAGAATAAGCCTAAGGACACGACAGCGAACGCTCCTGCCCCAGCGGCCGCTCCGGCCGCGACTCCAGCCCCAGCGGCCGGCGCAGTGGCCAAGATTCCGGCCACGGGCAAGACCGTTGAAGTCAAGATGATCGGTGACGACAAGGGCTATCGATTCGAGCCGGCCGACCTCACGATCAAGACGGGTGACGCGGTGAAGTTCGTGATGGTCGCCGGCGGCCCTCACAGCGTTTCGTTCGATCCGTCCACGACCCCGGCCGACTCCAAGGCCCAGCTCGACGCCAACATGGACAGCAAGGTCGCCGAACTCACGGGTCCGACGCTGATGAATCCAAACGAGGAGTACGTCGTCTCGTTCGGTGGCGTAAAGCCCGGTAAGTACGAGTACCACTGCACGCCGCACCTGGCGATGAACATGAAGGGCACAATCACCGTTCAGTAACGTCCGGCGGTCGAGCACAGTCAGAGCGCGGGGCCATCCGGCCCCGCGCTTTTGTCGTCTAGCAGGCTCGGTAGCACCAGCCCCGGTGCCAGGACAGACTTCGATACATGATGCAGTCGACCGCCGAGTTCTCGACGTCCCAGCACCGCGCCGCCTCGCGCCAAGCCTGGCTCACCGCGCGGGCTCGCAACGCGGTGAACCGACCCGTGTTCATCGGCGCGGTGGCCATCGGCGCGTTCGTGGCGGTCCTGGTGTCGCTGGTCATCACGCCATTTCAGGCGCGACACTCCACAACGCCGCTCGCCGCGCGGACGCCGCGGCCCGATACGGCGCTTTACGCGTCGGCCGTAACGCACGCGCACACGCGTCTCGTGTCCGTCGAGTCGGCGTTGGCTCAGGCTCGCTCGGCGGCCGTCGCGCAACCGCGCGGAATGCCGACGCTCAATCCGACCAATCTCGTCGAGCGGGATTCGCTGTCCGCGGCGGCTGGAAGTCTCGACGCCCTCCTGACGCGCATCGAAACGGCGCCCGTGATCGCGGCCTATCGCGCCTTAGCGCAATCTCCGCCACTCGCGCGACAGCAACGGGTGAGAGTGCTCCTCGACTCGCTGAACGAGATCGAGCGCGAGCGCGACGCATTCGGTTTACCTGGCGGGGGTGATTCGGCGGCGGCGGCACTCGCGACGCGCGCGACGACCGTCGGGCAGACGATCCAGGCGATTGGCCGCGCGACAAGGGATTCGCTGCGACAATTGACGGCGGGGCTCGGTGTCGCCGGCGAGGAGCAACTATCGGCCGGCGCGCCGACAACCGATACGATCGGCTGGGTCGCCGAGCGCGACTCGGCTCGATCCATGGTGGTCGAGGCCGAGACGGCGCTGGTGAACGCGCGCCGACGCGCCGACGACTTCGATCGAGACGCCGCGCGCGACCGAGCCGCGGCGCAGGTGAGCGCGCCGCCGGTGGCGCTGCTCGGCGCCGCGCTGGTCATCGGCGTCGTGCTCGGATTCGGCGCCGCCTTCTTCGGCGAAATGCGAAATCCGCGAATCAGTGATGAGCACGAAGTCGAGCGCGCTACCGGCGTCAGAGTTCTAGCCACGGCGCGACGGCGGCCGCGCGATCTCAATCGCGACCGACGACTCGCCGACCGCATGGCCCCGCCTTATTTCGATCCCCGGGCTCCGGGCTACCAGCTGACGTACCTTCACGTCGTGCGCGCGGGGGCGACCCGCCTCTCGCTGATCATCACCGGCGCCGACACAGGCATCGCCGCCGTGGTGGCAATGAACGTCGCAGCGATTGCGGCCGACGAGGCTCGCAGCACGATTCTCATCGACACCGACGCACTGGTGCTGCCGGTCGCGGCCGCGCTGCGGTGTCACGCCGAGCCAGGCGTTGCGGATGTCCTTCGCTCTCACATCGATTGGGCCGAAGTGACGACGCAGACGATGGCGGGGCGTGACCGTACGATCGACGTCATTCCCAGCGGCATATCGTCGACGCCGCTGGATCCTGCCGCGGTGACAGACCTGTTTCGCCAGGAGGCGATGCGGTTGGCGCGGCACTACGAGGCGATCGTCGTCGTCGCGAGCCTCGAGCACGTCGCGGCGGGCCTCGGCGGAGCGCTTCCGGTGCCGGATGTCGTCGTCTGCGCGCGAATCGGACACACGCGACTCGCCGATCTCCGCGCCGCTCTCGACGGCATCCGCCAAGGCGGAGGCACTCCGATCGGAGTCGTTCTCTGGGATTCTGTTCCGCCCCAGACGCTGAGCGCCGAACGCGTCGAGTCCAGCCCCCGGCCGCTGCAGACCGCCGAGATGCAGTCGCTGACTCGCCAGCGGTGAAGCGGGATCAGGCGACGCCTTCCTGGCCGCGTGCGTGGCGGCTAGCATCCGAGCGGTGTGGGCAGACACCGTCCTGAGCGCCGAGCGGCAATACGTCGCGCGTACACTCGCGTGGGCAGCCCTTTCCATCATCGCCGCGACCGGGATCGCCGTCATGCTCGCCGCGCGTCGCATCAGATCGCCCGTGCTCGCGCACTTCGCCGTGCAGCTCGGTGGCTGGGGACTCGTGCTGGGTCTCATCGGAGCGATGGAGTGGCAGGGGCTGCATCTCCGTGACCTCGCGGGCGCGACGCGGCTCGAGCACGCAACGTGGGCGCGTGTGGGGTTCGACGTCGGTGTCATCGGCATGGGCGCGGTGTTGACCGCCGCGTCGCGGTGGTTCGGTCGAAGCCTCGCAGGGATGGGGGCGGGGGCCGGTCTCGCGGTGCAAGGGGCCGCGCTTCTGTTCATCGACCTCCAACTGGTCTCCGCCGTCTCGAGATGATTCGTCGATGACTGAAGGGATGATGGATCTGCGGTACGAACCGCGTGAGCGTGCGTACGCTCTCTTGCATTCGCAAATGCTGGGCGTGCTTGCCGGTCTGGACGACGACATCACCGGAATGGCGACGCTTGCCTCCCTGCTCCACTACTCGTTCGGACATCTTTGGACCGGCTTTTATCGCGTCGTCGGCCCTCAGTTGCTGCGCGTCGGACCGTACCAAGGGACGCTCGGTTGCCTGGAGATCACGTTCGGCCGCGGCGTGTGCGGAACGTCGGCCGCGGAACGTCGCACGGTGATCGTGCCGGACGTCTCGCGGTTCCCCGGCCACATCACTTGCGACGCGCGCTCCAAGTCGGAGATTGTCGTCCCCGTGTTCGACCGGGCCGGATCGCTGACCGCGGTGCTGGACATCGATTCGGAGCGTCGCGCAGCGTTCGACCAGTCCGACGCGGACGGCCTCGAGCGTATCCTTCGCTGGTTCGCCGGCGAAGATCGCGGTTGACGCCTCCCTAGACGACGTGTAGGCTGATCCTGGCAATGACCAGTCCGGGCTACTCCGATCGTGTGAACCATGCCTTGGCGTTCGCGGCCAAGCACCACGATCAGCAGGTGCGCAGAGGGACGCGCGCGCCCTACGCGACGCATCCAGCGAACGTCGCGATCATCCTCACGCGATATCAGCGAGACGACACTGCTGTCGTCGCCGGAATTCTTTTCCACGTCGTCGAGGACTACGTCCTCCAAGGATACTCCGGAGAGGTGCTCGACCAGCGAGTCGCCAGCAAATTCGGACAGCCGGCGCTGGATCTCGTGCTCGCGGTAATCGAGCGACGCATCGACGATGACGGCATCGAGCTCTCGCCTGACGAACGCAGAGACGACGCGCTCGCCAGGCTGGCGCAAGCGAGCGATGACGCCCGCTGGGTGGGCGCCGCGCACGTGCTACATGACGCCGGCACGCTACTCGCCGACCTGCGTCGCACTATCGACCCAGGCACCGTGTGGACCCGCTTCACGGGCGGTCCGGTGGAGACCGTCCGCGGCTACCGCCGCGCGGTCGATCGGCTGCGCGACTTGGGTTTTCGCGCCGAGATCATGAACGAGCTCGAGGGCGTCGTCGGTGCGCTCGAGACGGCATCACGCGACCAACCGGTCGGTTCTTGAGCGAACGATCAGACCGCGGCCGGTTCTCGATAACGCGTGGCCACGTAGTCGTCGAGGATCTTTAGAAAATCCTGAACGATCCCGTCGCCTTTGAGCGTCGTGAAGAGTTGGCCGTCGACGTATACGGGCGCCTTCGGCTCCTCGAACGTTCCGGGGAGCGAGATCCCGATGTTCGCGTGCTTCGATTCGCCTGGTCCATTCACGACGCAGCCCATCACGGCGACGCGCAGTTCCTCGACTCCCGGGCGGCGTTCGCGCCAGACCGGCATTTGCTCGCGAAGGTAGGTCTGGATGTCCTCGGCCATATGCTGGAAGAAAGTCGAAGTCGTTCGGCCGCAACCGGGACACGCGGTCACCTGCGGTGCGAAGCTTCGAAGGCCGAGCGACTGAAGGATCTGCTGGGCGACGAACACTTCTTCGGTGCGGTCGCCGTTCGGTCGGGGCGTCAACGAGACCCGGACCGTGTCGCCGATTCCCTCGGCGAGGAGGATCGACAGGCCCGCCGTGCTCGCGACGACGCCCTTCGTACCCATGCCCGCCTCGGTGAGTCCGAGGTGCAGCGGGTAATCGCAGCGCGCGGCGAGCCGCCGGTATACCTCGACGAGATCCTGCACGCCGGACACCTTGGCGGAGATGATGATGCGGTCGTGCCCGAGCCCGACCTCTTCCGCCAACTCCGCCGAGCGTAGAGCGCTCGCGAGCATCGCTTCGATGTAGACGTCGCGCGCTTCGCGCGGCGACCCGGCGCGAGCGTTCTCGTCCATCATCGCGGTCAGAAGATCCTGGTCCAGCGAGCCCCAGTTGACGCCGATACGCACCGGCTTCGCGTTGTCGACCGCGATGCCGACGATCGTACGAAAATTCTCGTCGCGCCGCTTTCCGCCGACGTTGCCGGGGTTGATCCGATACTTGGCCAGCACCGCGGCGCATTCGGGATATTTCGCGAGCAGTAGGTGCCCATTGTAGTGAAAATCGCCGACGATCGGCACCGTGACGCCGCCGTCGGTCACGCGGCGCGCGATATCCGGGACCGCCGCCGCCGCCGGTTCGTTGTTGACCGTAACCCTCACGAGCTGTGAACCGGCGCGCGCGAGCGCGATCACCTGCTCCGCCGTCTGGACGGCGTCAGCGGTGTCGGTGTTGGTCATCGACTGCACGACCACGGGCGCGGCGGATCCGACCTGCACGCCTTCGATCCAGGTGCTGACGGTCGGTCGCCGATTCGACTGGGCCAAGTTATCGGTCTCCGTTTACGGCAAACGCCGAAAGATATGCCCGACCCCGGGCGCGGGCGTCGGGTTTCGCGTCGGCCGCTTGACCACGCTTTCCAGGGCTACTACTTTGGCCGTCGCCTGAAACCGGGGCGTCCGCGGGTGTCGGATCACGGGATCGGGTTTTACCACCCGCGCAACACGGTGTTGTAGCGGACGGACCTCAGGGAGTAGAAACATGCGCACGACGGGAAAGGTGAAGTGGTTCAACGACGCCAAGGGATTTGGATTCATCACGCCGGACGGCGGAGACAAGGACTGCTTCGTCCACTACAGCTCCATCCAAGGCAACGGGTTCAAGACGCTCGCAGAGGGTGAACCCGTCGAGTTCGACCTCGTCCAAGGCCAGAAGGGTCCGGCCGCGGAGAACGTCAGCAAGATCGTGGCGCGTTAGAAAATCGAAACAATGACGACGGGGCGCTTCTCGAGTCGAGAGGCGCCCCGTCGTGTTTCCTCCCCTCAGTGGCCGAGACGGGTCACCGTTCGCGTGGCGGACGACCTCGGCGACGCGGGAGGGTCAGCTCGGCGGCTTCAGCGATCAGGGCGTCGATCGACGCGACGAAGGCCGCGCGGTCGAATTGAAGCTCCAGATCGCCGATGATTGCGATCGGCTTGCCGGGCGGAGCCGCCAAGAGCCTGACGGCCAACGTCGACGCCGGCTCGAGTGAGAAATCCATCGCGCGGACGAGGCGGGAGACGAGGGCGACGTGGTAAATGCCTAGCGCGGAGATGCGTCGAGACGCGCCCTTTCCAGGCGACTCCACTCCCGGAAGCGCGAATCTGGTCAACAGATTCTCTACCCAACGCGCTTCGGCGCCTGATGCATGTCGAGCTACATCAAGGTGATATACGCGTGAGATAATCTACTCCAGTCGGAGCAAGTGTAGCTGGCGGGCGCGAGAATATTCCACTCCGCTTCGAGTATATATAAATCGCAACGTGACGGCAATCGACTCGCCGATCGCCGTCACGTCCTTTGAATACGTTGGCTTAACCGCCCCCCGCCGATCTAGAGGGATCGTTGCGCGGCTTCGAGCTGAGCACGCACGGCGGCGGGGCCAGTGCCGCCGTCTACCTCGCGCCATTCCACCGATCGCGCCGGGGACAGCGCGTCAAAAACGTCGGATTCGAACGACGCGTGCACCTCGGCAAACGCGGCCAACGGCAGCGCGTCCAGTCCACACCGTTCTTCCTCGCAACGACGAACCAACCGACCGACCGCACGGTGCGCGTCGCGGAACGTCACGCCTTTGCGAACCAGGTAGTCCGCGAGGTCCGTCGCCATCATCGTCGTCGACAGCGCGCCGCGCATCCGCTGCGTGTTGAACTCGCACTCCTCCAACGCGCCAGCGACGGCCGGCAGCACGAGCAGCAACGAATCGACCGCGTCGAACAGCACACGCTTGTCGTCCTGCAGGTCCTTGTTGTAGCTGCTCGGCAGACCCTTGAGCGTCGCGACGAGCGTCGTGAGATCGCCGAGCATGCGCGCGGCGGATCCGCGGGCCAATTCGAGCGCGTCCGGATTGCGCTTCTGCGGCATCATGCTCGAGCCCGACGTGAATCGATCGCCGAACTGAACGAATCCGAATTCGCTCGAGCCGTAGATGATGAGATCTTCGGCGAGACGAGACAGGTGCGTTCCTATCATCGTCGCGGCGAACAACAGTTCGGCGACGAAATCGCGATCGCTCACGGCGTCGATCGAGTTCTGGGAGGTCGCGCTGAAGCCGAGGCTCTGCTTGAGCAACACGCGGGACACCGGATACGCGGCGCCGGCGGCGGCGCCGGATCCCAGGGGCAACACGCCCGCGGCGCGCGACGCTGCACGCACGCGGGCGCGATCGCGGTGCAACGGCCAGAAATGAGACAGCAGCCAATGCGCGGCTGACACCGGAATCGCACGCTGCATGTGCGTGTACGAGGGCATCAGCGCCGTTTCCAGGCCATGCGCCTGATCGATCATCGTCTGCTGAAGGCGCTTGAGCGCGATGTCGAGCGACTTCGCCGCATCCATCGCCCACAGGCGTGTTGCCGTCGCGACCTGGTCGTTGCGGCTCCGGCCCGTGTGCAGCTTCGATGCAGCCTCGCCGATCTCCTCGTGCAGCAGCCGATCGATCAGGGTGTGCACGTCCTCGTCCGTCGGCGCGGGCGGTTCCCCGCCCTGCAAGCGAGCGCCGACGCGATCGAGGCCCCGTTCGATCTCGTTGCTTTCGTCGAGTGAGAGAACACCGGCGTGATAGAGCGCCACGGCCCACGCCTTGGACAGCCGCACGTCGTGCGGCCAGAGACGATAGTCGACGGCGATCGACGAATTGAGCGCGTCGAACTCCGCGGCGACGTCCCCCGCGAAGCGTCCGCCCCAGAGCTTGTGCGCGGCGCCGGGCGCCGCGGGCGACGTCGCCGTCACGCGATCTGCAACGCCGGCTCGGCCGGCGTCTCGACGGGAGACGTCGCCGCGGTCAACGCCATCTCCTGGTCCTTGAGTGCGCGGACGCGCGCCGGCAGCGCGAACAGCCGAATGAATCCAGCCGCGTCGCTTTGCTGGTACACGTCGTCCTCGCCGAAGGTGACGAAACGCTCATCGTACAGCGCGTGCTCGCTCGCGCGCCCGACGACGGCCGTCGACCCCTTGTACAAGCGCAGCGTCACCGAACCGGTCACACGTTCCTGCGTGACGGCGACGAAAGCGTCGTAGGCCTCGCGCTCCGTCGTCCACCAACGTCCCTCGTACACGAGGTCGGCGTAGCGCGGCGCGATGAGATCCTTCGCCGCGAGCGTGCGACGATCGAGGACCAGCTGCTCGAGCTCCGAGTGCGCCGTGTACAGCAGCGAACCGCCCGGCGTCTCGTAGACGCCGCGCGACTTCATGCCGACAAGACGATCCTCGACGAGATCGACGACGCCACATCCGTGCTTCCCGCCGATCGCGTTCAGCTCGGCGATGAGGTCCACGGGTCCGAGCGGCACGCCGTTGACCGAGACCGGAGTCCCCCCGTCGAACCCGATCGTCACGGCCTCCGGCAGGTCGGGCGCGTCGGTGACGTTTTGGGTGAGCATGAGCAGATCATCCGGCGGCGCGGCGTTCGGATCCTCGAGCACGCCGCCTTCGTGTGACAGGTGCCAAAGGTTCGCGTCTCGCGAATAGATCTTCTGTCGCGTCGCGACGACCGGAATGCCGTGCGCCTCCGCGTACGCGATGGCGTCCTCACGGCTACGGATGTTCCACTCGCGCCAAGGCGCGATGACCGGAAGATCCGGAGCGAATGCCGCGTAGGTCAGCTCGAAACGAACCTGATCGTTTCCCTTTCCCGTGCATCCGTGCGCCAGCGCGTCGGCTCCGACGCGGCGCGCGACCTCGACCTGACGACGCGCGATGAGCGGCCGGGCCATCGAAGTGCCGAGGAGATACTTCCTGTTGTAGATGGCTCCTGCGCGGAGCGTCGGAAAGATGAACGACTCGACGAATTCCTCGCGAAGGTCTTCGACGTAGCAAGCATCGGCTCCGGAGGCGAGCGCTTTGGCGCGCACACCGCTCAGCTCGTCGCTTCCCTGCCCGATGTCGGCGGCCACGCAGATGACCTTGGCGCCGGCGTAATGCTCTTTGAGCCAAGGGACAATAATGGAAGTGTCGAGTCCGCCGGAGTACGCGAGGACGATTGTTCGGGGCATTGACGCCGCTCCTGTCTGTGCAATGTTATGCAGTCAGACAGCATATTAATTCATCGACGTCCGGTGCGTCAATGCCTGCGACCCTCTAGGGCTCTATTTTCGTCCGGCGAGTGCGACCAACCGCTTGGTCAGGGTCTCGCGGGCAGCAACCGAGCGGCAAACGATGAGGATCGTGTTCTCGCCGGCCAGGGTCCCAATGATCTCCGGCCAGCCCTGGGCATCGACGGCCTCGGCGATTGGCTGCGCCCCGCTTGGAAGGGTGTGCAGCACGATCAGTTCGCCAACTCCATCGATTCTTGAGAAGAGCTGTGGTAAGAGGCCGTCCAGAGAAGGCTTAGCCTCATCCACAACCATCTCTGGCAACATATATCTCGCACCGTCGTCGCCGGGTGCGCGCATGACTCCGAGGTCGCGTAAGTCTCGCGACAGTGTCGCCTGTGTGACGTTCCAGCCCTCTGCGACAAGCAGGCGTCGAAGATCTTCTTGGTTTGCGATACGGTTGCTGCCGATGAGTCGCAGCACGGTCCCCTGCCGATCCTGCTTCTTAGTCATGACAGGAGTCCCGATATAACGCAGCTCCGAGCCAAGTCCCGCACGGAATCTGCGCCAACGAGTTGACTGGGCGCATGTGCATTATTATGCATTATGCGTGGACAAGATTCCAGTTGGTGTGCTCGGTGCCAGCGGCTACGCTGGGCGCGAGCTCTGTGCACTGATCGAGGGCCATCCAGGCCTCGCGCTCGAATTCGCGACAGCGAACGAGCAGCGAGGGGCGACCGTGCGCGTCTGCGGTCGCGAGTTGACCTATGTGAGCAACGACGACGCTCCCCTTGGCGAGGCGGAGCTCGTCTTCAGCGCGCTGCCACACGGTGCCTCGAAGGAATGGGTGGAGCGCGTCCGCGGGGCCGGCGCGCGTGCCGTTGATCTATCGGCTGACCTTCGTCCTGGCAACGGGTGCCAAGGGATCGTCTACGGGCTCACGGAGCTGAGTCGGTCGCTCGTCGCGGGCGCCGAGATCGTCGCGAATCCCGGGTGCTATCCGACGTCGATCCTCATCGCGCTCGCGCCGTTGTTCGCTCTCGGTCTCGTCGCCGACGGTGCGACGCTCGTCGCAAACTCCGCGAGCGGAGTGACCGGAGCGGGGAATTCGCCAAAGCGCGAGTTGCTCTTCGCCGAAGTCGCCGAGGACTACCGGGCTTACGGCGTCGGCAACGAGCACCGTCACACGAAGGAAATGCGGGCCACGCTCGAGTCATGGAAGGCGGACGCTGAACTGGTTTTCACGCCGCATCTGCTTCCCATCGCCCGCGGCATCCTTTCTACCATCACGGTTCCCTTGTCGCGAACGATCGACGATCCACTCTCGCCGTGGCGCGAGGTCTACGCCGGCGAGCCGTTCGTCGAGATCACACCGACCACGCCCTCGTTGCGCGACGTCATCCACCGCAACGTCGTGCGCGTCTCGGCCACGCCGCTAGCGAATACGCGCTCTCCGATGCTGTTGGTGACGTCGGCGATCGACAATCTCGTGAAGGGCGCGGCGGGGCAGGCGATCCAGAACGCCAACCTCATGCTCGGTCTCGACGAGACCGCGGGGCTGCCCGCGTGACGCGCGTGGTGAAGGTCGGCGGACGCCCGCAGTCGGACCCGCGCCTGGCGGCCATCGTCGCGTCGTGCTGGAGCCGCGACGCGGGGAGCGTCGTGCTCGTCCACGGCGGTGGCGACGAAGTGTCGGCGCTTCAGTCGGCTCTCGGAGAGGCTTCGACCTTCGTCGAGGGGCGGCGGGTCACCACGGCCAAAGACATCGAGCTGGTTCGCATGGCGCTCTCCGGGAGCGCAAACAAGCGGCTCGTGGCCACGCTGGTCGAGTGTGGAATCGACGCGGTGGGGCTCTCCGGAGAGGATGCTGGACTGATCGCCGCCGCTCCTATGGATGTTCAGCGCCTCGGGCACGTCGGGATTCCGCGAACGGTGAACGTCGCGTTTCTGAGGCATCTTCTGTCGGGCGGCTACATGCCGGTCATCTCTCCGGTAAGCCGCGACGCGAGCGGCACGTTGGGCGCCGCGCTCAACGTGAACGGCGACGATGCCGCGGCGGCGATCGCCGCCGCGCTAGGCGCCGTGGAGCTGCTGCTCGTCGCCGACGTGCCCGGCGTGATGCGCGACGGCGCGGTGATTCCGTCGCTCACGCCCGACGCCGCGCGAGCGTTGATCGCCGACGGCATTGCCGCCGGCGGCATGCAAGCCAAGCTGCAGGCCGCGCTCAACGCGCTGGCCGGCGGCGTCCCCCAAGTGCGGATTTCCGATCTCGTCGCGATCGACGATCCGGACCGCGGAACCGTGTTGCGCCGATTTGGAGAGCTCTCATGACGATTTCGATCGAACCGACGACCAGCGCGCTGCTCGGAACCTACAAGCGGGCGCCGGCCCAATTCGTCGACGGCGACGGTGTTCATCTCATCGACGCCGACGGAAAGCGATATCTCGATTTCGTGAGCGGGATCGCCGTGAACGCGTTCGGCTACGGCGACGCCGCGCTGAAGCAGGCGATGCACGACGCGGCCGACGGTCTCGTTCACGTCTCGAACCTCTATTCGACCGCGCCGGGTGAGCGCCTGGCCGCCGCGCTGGTCGAGAAGTCGTTCGCGTCAAAAGTGTTCCTGTGCAACTCGGGCGCGGAAGCGAACGAAGGCGCGTTCAAGTTTGCGCGCCGTTGGGCGCGGGGCAGGGGAGAGGCGAAACACGAGATCGTCGCGCTGCGCGGGAGCTTCCACGGCCGCCTGTTCGCCACGCTCGCGGCGACCGACCGGCCCAGCTATCGCCACCCGTTCCGTCCGCTCGCACCCGGTATCTCCATCGTCGAGCGGGACATCGAAGACCTCCGCGTCGCGATCGATTCGGAGACGACCGCAGCGTTGATCCTCGAGCCGGTGCAGGGCGAAGGCGGTGTCCGCCTACTCGACACCGGGTTCGTGCGCGAGGTGCGCGCCCTGACGCGCGAACGCGACGTGCTTCTGATCTTCGACGAGATTCAATGCGGTCTCGGCCGGACCGGGACGCTGTTCGCTTACGAGCAACTCGGGGTCGAGCCCGACCTCCTCACGCTGGCGAAGCCGATCGCGGGCGGGTTGCCCATGGGCGCCGTTCTGATGACCGACGACGTCGCGTCGACGATCAAGCCGGGCGATCATGGCACGACGTTCGGCGGCGGTCCGTTCGTCGCGAGCGTCGCGAACCATGTCGTCGAGCGGTTGTCCGATCCGTCGCTTCTCCGGCACGTCTCACAAACGGGCGCGTGGTTCGGAAAACAACTCGCCGATCTCGCCCACCGCAGCGGCCGCATTCGCGCCGTACGCGGTCTCGGCTTCATGTGGGGTGTGGACGTGATGGGAACGGCGTCGCAGGTAGTGAACCAGGCCTTCGAGGCCGGGTTGCTCACTTGTAGTGCCGGCGAATACACCGTGCGTCTGCTGCCGCCGCTCGTCGCGACCCGCGACGATCTGAGCGACGGTCTGCGAATTCTCGAAGAGATCCTGTGAAACCGACGGGAGTCGTCGTTCGCCGCGCGCGTCTCGAGGACGTCGAGCCGATCGTCCGCCTTGTCGGCGCTTTCGCCGACGAGGCGCTCATGCTTCGGCGGACGCCGGAGATGGTCGAGCTGGCGATCGACGACTACGTCGTCGGCGTCGACCCCTGGGGGCGCGTCGTCGCGTGCGGTGCGCTCAAGGAATACTCGCCCTCGGTCGCCGAGGTCGCGGCGATCGCCGTCTCGCGCGACGTCCACGGGCAGGGCGTGGGCCGGGCGATCGTGGCCGCTGTCGAAGCCTTGGCGATCAAGCGCGGAACGTTCGACGTGTTCGCGCTGACGCTGCAGCCTGCGTTCTTCGCCGCCATCGGGTATCAGCGGGTGGATCGCGCGCGATACCCGGAGAAGATTCGGCGCGACTGTCTGGCATGCGCGCGCCGCTTCGCGTGTGACGAATACTGTTTCGCCAAGAATCTTCAGGTCGACGCGTCGAGCGCCGTCCACGGTCGCGCGGCGGGCGATGGCCTCGCGCAATCGGGATCGGCCGTGGTGATCGGGCCGCGTCACGACAGCCATCGCCAAGTCGCCTGACCGAGCGGCGCGACGGTCGGTACATTAGTCGTGCATGAAGCGCTCGCGCCGCCGCCCGCGCCTCGGCTTGTCCGAATTGCATCGCGCGTTCGACGAAGCGCGCTTCGGCGACCAGCGGACGCTCAATCTCCGCGAGTCGCTTCCGACCGTCGACGCCGCGACGACGAGAGTCGACGCATGGCTCCGTCAACAACAGGTCGAGCGAGCCGACGAGGTCTTGATCATCACCGGTCGCGGGAATCAGAGTGAAGACGGAACGTCGCCGGTCCGCGCCGCCGTGGAGCGCCTGCTGTATGCCCTGCGTCGTCGCGGTGTCATCGTCACGCATCGCGAGCACAGTCCGGGCTCGTTCCTCGTCGAACTCGCGCCCGTTTCGTCGCTCTGGGAGTCGCCGCGGCGAAACCGCGGACGCGGGGTCGCCGCGCCTCCTCTAGCGGCGCCTCCGTCGCTGGACTCCCTTGACGCCGACACGCGGACGATGTTGCGTCACCTCGCCGAACGCGCGCTCGAGGGCCTCGGCGTGCGGGACACGAGCGCCTTCGTCCAGGGCGAAATGCTCAAACAGTTCGGCGCGATCGCAGCGACGGTCGGTGACGCTCCGGGGCGCGACGAACGATTCAAGCGCGCCGTTCGCGCGGCGCTCGAACAGTACGAGTGACCGGTTGCCGTCGGACGCGACGAAAATTCAGCCCTTACCAACCTCCAACTCTCCCCACTCGCTCAGTGAAAACGTTCATCGCGCTTCTCACCACGCTCCCGGTGCTGTCGCTCGGCGCACAGCAAGCCCTGGTCGGTTACACGCCCGCGGGCGCCGCGCGCGAACGCGACCTCGAGGCGAGCGCGATCAAGCGGCCTTCGCCGACGACGGCCGCGGCGAATTCGAAGGCCCTGTCGCGGGAGACGCACGTCGCGGGCACGCCGGCGCAGGCCCGCACGCGCGACTACGTGATCGCCCAAATGAAGTCGTGGGGTCTCGAGACCGAGGTCCGCGCCTACGACATCTGGATGCCGCAGCCGACGTCGGTGAGCGTTGCCCGAGTGTCGCCCGATCCGAAGGCGTTCGCCCTCGCCGAGCCGCCGGTCAAGGGAGATCCGACGTCCGCGCTCGCGCAGTATCCAACGGTCAACGGCTACAGCGGGCAAGGGGACGCGACGGCTGAAGTCGTCTACGTGAACTACGGCCTCATCGAAGACTATGCGCAACTCGATTCGATGGGTGTGTCGGTGAAAGGCAAGATCGCGATCGCGCGCTACGGACGGTCGTTTCGCGGAATCAAAGCGCGCGAGGCCGAGAAACACGGCGCGATAGCGCTGTTGATCTACAGCGATCCGCAAGACGATGGCTTCGTCGTTGGCGACGTGTATCCCGATGGGCCGATGCGAAACAGCAGCGGGGTCCAGCGCGGCAGCATCCTCAATCCGGACGGCGATCCGTCGACGCCCGGATACGGAAGCACGGCGGGCGTTCCACGCGTCTCGCCCGACAAGATGGAGATCTCTCACATTCCTGTGGTGCCGATCGGCTACGGCAATGCGGGCGAGTTGCTCAAATACATCAAGGGGCCCGGTGCGCCGAGGGGCTGGCAGGGCGGATTGCCGTTCCACTATCACGTGGGGTCCGGGCCCGTTCGCGCGCGCGTGGCGGTCACGGACGATCGCGCGAGCAAGCCGCTGAAGCCGATCTTCGACACGTTCGGCGTCGTTCGCGGCAGCGAGTTTCCGAACGAGCTCGTGATCATCGGCGGTCACCGCGACG
The DNA here is from genome assembly GCA_963757185.1 of uncultured Gemmatimonadaceae bacterium. Lineage (GTDB taxonomy): Bacteria > Gemmatimonadota > Gemmatimonadetes > Gemmatimonadales > Gemmatimonadaceae > JAQBQB01. Next base: position 1,064,529 of record CAVWQI010000002.1, on the reverse strand, counting down.
GCTGGGGCCCGGGAACCGCGGACAACGTCAGCGGAACTGTCAGCGTGCTCGAGGCGGCGCGCGCCGTTGCCGAAGAAGTGAAGGCCGGCGTACGGCCGAAGCGGACGATCATTTTCGCGACGTGGGACGCCGAGGAGTGGGGGTTGATCGGCTCGACAGAATTCGTCGAAGACGATTCGCTACGTCTCTCCCGCCAAGCCGTCGCCTACTTCAACCAGGACGTCGCGGCGCAGGGGCCGCGATTCGGCGGCGGCGGGTCGCCGGCGCTTCGACCGATGTTGCGCGACATTGCGCGCACTGTACCGGACCCGAACGGGAAGGGGAGCGTCTACGCGGAGTGGCGCCGGGCGGCAGCCACTCCCGATTCCGCAGAGCCCGCGATGGGTGATCCGGGCGGCGGATCGGATTTCGCCGGCTTCGCAAACCATCTCGGGATTCCGATCGCCGAGTGGGGATTTGGCGGGCAGGGGGGTGTTTATCACTCGCAGTATGACGACTACGCGTGGATGACGAAGTTCGGCGACCCTGGGTTCGTCTACCACGCCGCGGCGGCTCGCGTCGCTGCCGCGATGGTGCTTCGCATCGCGAACGCGGACGTGCTTCCCTACGACTACGTCGAGTTCGCGCGCACGATGCGGCGGTATCTGCCGCCGATCGACAAATCCGTCGCCGAGCATCACTGGAATGCTTCGACGTCATCGCTTCGCTCGGCGATCGATCACCTGGAACGCGAAGCCGCGTCGTTCGCGACGGTGCGCGACTCGGCGCTCGCCGCCGCGCCGAACCGAGCCGCTGTCGAACGCGCGAACCAGGCGCTCATGCGCGTCGAGCGCGCGCTGACCCGACCCGAAGGCCTGCGCACGCGACCCTGGTTCCGCAGTCTCGTCTACGTCGCCGACGAAAACAACGGCTATGCGAACATGCCGTTGCCATCTGTGAACGAAGCGATCCGCGCCAACGACGAACGACTCACGAAAGCGGAAATCGAAGACCTGGCGGCGCGCTTCGAGCGTGCGGCGCAGGCAGTGGCGGATGCGAGAGACGCGCTGCGGAGTCGCTGACCGAGGGGTCAACTCGTCAGGGCAGTTGTCCGGTCGGCGTGCTGGGTGATTGCGCCGACCGTCCCGCGAAATACGCGACGCCGGCAACGACCAGGAGCGCGAGTGCCGCGATGACCCCGTACAACACCATGCGCGATTGACGGCGCGGGCGTTGAACGCCGTTCAACGCCGGTATCGGCTGGTCGACGTGCGCGGCGGCAATTCCAGGCGTGAAGACTGGTAGCGGCTCGGGGATCGGCGGCGCGAGCCCGTCGAGCTGAAGCTGATTGACGTCAACGACCAGAGGCGGCGTCGTCGCGTCTCCAGCCGGAGAGGAATCCTGCGGGCTGTCGGCGTGCTCGACCCGAGAGGTCAACGCTGGCTCAATTGAAACCTCAGCCAGCGTGTGCGTGTCAGCGCTCTCGCGCGCTACGAGCGCCGGCTCCTTCTCCGCCGAAGTCTCAGCGCCGGCGGTCGCGCGTGTTTCCACATCGGGCTGCGGGGCCAACGACGTCGGCTCATTTGGTGGAAGCTCATCGGACGCAGGCGGCGGCGCTTCGCTCGACGTGTTCGGCGACGCATCGGCTGATGCGTTCAGAGGAACAAGCGGATTCCCCTTCGGCGCGGATTGACGGCGACGCGCCACGTAGGCGCGAGGGAGCGCCTTTCCGTCGCCGTGCCGCGCCGTCGGAACCGACCCGCTGATCGGCCGTGGGGCAGGAGGAGACGGCGCGCGCGGGATGCGCGGCTCGGTCACCGTCGGAGTCGTGCGTTGTCCCCGTGGTGGAGTGGATCCCGTCGGCAGGGCGAGCGGCGACGAGGGCGTTCGCGTCGCGAGCGCCACGTCGACAGGCGTGCGCGGCACGGCGGGAATTGGAAGGTCGAGGTCGAGCGGGGTTTGCTCTTCGACGACCGGAGCGGTAGAGCGGGGCGGCTCAAGTGCGACGACGGAAGCTCGCGCCTCGCTGGCCGGCGTTCCCGACACCGCGCCGCTGCACACGCAACCGAGACGCGGCGCGACGTCCATGAGCACATGCTCACCGGCGAGAAGATGATCGGCGATCTCGCTGACGAAATCGTCGGCCTCGACGGCGACGAGCGCGCGCGAGCCGAGGTCGGTCCACAATCGTTCGGCCGATGGGACTCCGCCAGGTTGTGAGAAATAGCGACGCCGATCCGGCGGAATGATCGACTCGAAGACGCGCGGCTGCTCGTCGAGAACGATCTCGCGTTCGGCAAGCATTCCGATCAGCGTCTCCGGCGACATGCGGATGTCGATCGACGCATCGACGGCGCCGGGGCAGCCGCCCACGTACGTAATCCGCACGCGAGTCGGGTGGGACACGGCGCGGAGATATCGCGCGAGCGCGACCGGCGGCGAAAGGAGTGGCAGCATCACGGGTCGCAGGTCGCCGCCCGTCGTGAGCAGGCGATGCGCGACGATCGGGCAGCTGCACTGAATCGCCGGGCCGTGACCGAAGCTTGGAAGACGTCGCAGAACCGCCGCGGCGACGAGCTCGTCACCCCAACTCGCTGGTACGACGCTCGCATATCCCGCCTGCAAGCATGCGTGTGCCAGTTGAACCGCGGTATACGGCGCGGCAGCGAGCAACGCATCGGTGCCGAGAACGACGACAGGCACGGCGTGCGAAACGGTCGATTCGGTTTGCTCGGGAGCGGCCGCCGCCAAGTTCATGAAGTGCGTTGATCTGTAGCCGGTTCAGCTGAGAGGTTGGACCGAGGCGCGCGCCCTCCTTCGTCCAAACTTCAGAACGAAGATCGAAAAGCGGAGCCTGTCAAGAGCGGCCCAGACATTGCACCTCGCACAAATCGTTGCAGGCCGAGAGGATGGTGGAGTTGGCGGACTTGGATTTCGGGCGCGCGCGCCTAGAGAAGGAAGACCGCGACGCCCTCGCTGAATACGCGGCGCACGCGGCATGGCCGGCAGGTTTCGGCATCTATCAGCGCGGTGCGCCTGCGGACGGGCTCTTCGTCGTCGCGCGAGGACGAGTCGTGCTGCGTAGTCGAGTACGTGCGTCGCGCGGATTCGTTCCATGGGTCGCCGGACCCGGAGAGACGTTCGGCTCCGAGGGGCTGTCGTCGTCGCGCCGCTATGCGACGGACGCTCGAGCCGACGAGGAAGCGGAGACCCTCTTTCTGAGCACGGCGCGGTTTCGCGCCTTCGTTCGAGAGCAACCGCAGCACTCGCTCGCGCTCATCAGCCAGTTGTTGGCCGAGCGAGCTTCGCTGCTCGATCGCCTGCGCGAACTCACGACGCTGAGCGTCGAACAGCGAGTCGTCGCCACGTTGGTTCGCATGGCTCGTGACGAGACGTTCGAACGCGAGGAGGGGCGGATCGTCCTTTGCCCCGCGCGCTACAGGTTGCTGTGCGAACTCGTCGGTGCGACCCGCGAATCCGTTTCGCTCGTGCTCGGTCGGTTGATCCACGGCGGCCTGGTCGAGCGTCGGGGGCAGATGCTTCTGGTTTCTCCAGCGGAGCAGCTCGCTGAGCGTCTGGACAGCGGCATCGAAGCGGAGATCCCCATCTCCACCGCGGTGGAAGAGCAAGAGCAGGCACTGCGGTAGCGCCAAACCACGCGGGAAGGGCTTGGCGCCCATCGGATGTATATTCGACGCGCTCGCCGCCGCGCCGCGGGGCGATGTGATCGCATACCTCCTTACTTGCGCATGGTCGTTTTTGCGGCGTCGATGGCCGTCGTGTTTGTCGCCGGGTTCGCGTTTCGCGCCTGGCACCTTCGAGCGATCGAACGACTATCGACCGATCGGCGCCCTCTCGGGCCCGATGGCATCGTGGTCGGTGCCGAGGGGTTCACGCTCGCCCGTGCGCATGCCCCGGCGGTGCTGCTGCTGCACGGCGCCGGTGACACCCCGCAGACACTCCGCTATCTCGGCGAGGCGCTTTTCTCGCAGGGCTTCCACGTGGAGGCGCCGTTGCTGCCGGGGCACGGACGAACGCTCGACGCATTCAGGCGTACGAGCGCCGCCGACTGGCTGAATGCGGCGCGCTCTAGCTACCGAGCGCTTCAGTCGGACCACGATTGGGTGTCGATCGCCGGCTTGTCGATGGGGGGTGCGCTGGCGATCAGGCTGGCGGCCGAAGCGACGCAGCTTCCTGCTCTGTGTTTGATGGCGCCCTATTTGGCCTTGCGCCCGGGAGCGGACCGAGCGGCACGAGCGGCCCGATGGTGGGGACCGATCGTGCCCGTGTTCGAATCGAGCGAAGGGTTCTCGGTGCTCGATCCTGCGGAGCGAGCGAAGAGCTTGGCGTATGGGGTCTTCACAGCCGGCGCGCTCCGAGCCTTGCGCGAAACGGTGCGGCGGGCGAACGATGTGTTGCCGCGCGTAACCGCGCCGACGCTCATGGTTCAGTCGCGGGAGGACAACCGGATCGCCGTCCAAGATGCTGAGCGCGCGTTCGCGAGGCTGGGAGCCCGAGAGAAGGAACTCGAATGGGTCTCCGGCGCTGCCCACGTCATCACAGTGGACTACGGACGGGAGCGCGTTTTTCGCCTCGTCGCCGACTGGCTATTCGCGCACAAACCAGCCGCTCGCCCGGATACATAAGGGAACCAACACGCTAGGCCGGGTGTAATAACAATAGCCCCGGGTAGCGCGTCACCCATGGAGGCGCAGCGAAACTCCCAGCGCCTTCGGGGTATTAAAGTGAGGCCGTCGCCGCAGGTGTGATCTACCCCCACGCGACAGGTATCCATTGGCTATAAATTGATCTATCCTATAGCGTTACGGGAGTAGGCAGTTACTTAGTCTCGGCGAACCGGCGCCGCCGTTTCCGGTGCTGTTAGCTGTTGAGGAGGCCGTAATGCGTAAGCCACGTCCAGCGACGTACAATCCCGCGCAAGCTTTGAATCTGATCGCGAACGACCGCACGGGTTCACCGCTCAGCTGCCCGTCGTGTTCCGGGCCGATTGAGCGAAGTCCTGGTCAATTCCCGCCGCCACCCCGGTCCCACGTCACGCTCAAGTGCCGAACGTGCGGCCGAGTTGCACGGTACATCGCGGGCGCGGCCTGATCGCTCCGGTCGTCGAGCAACGCTCCGACCACGACCCAGTTCGCCTGCTGTCCCGCTCCGCCCGCTCATCGTCGCGAAAATGAAATTGCTCTCGGCCGCGAGGCCGGGGGTCGCGCCGTGCACAAAACTTGCGCCCGTTTTCCAGAACCGGCCTGAGGTCCGCGAGCGGATCGGCTACCTGCCGGCTCGAACGACGCCGTTCGCGTCTCGGGACGCCCGGGGTCCACGACTACAGTTTTTGAAAGGGGAACGTGCAATGCCACGCCTGACAGGCACCGTGAAGTGGTTCAATGATGCAAAGGGTTACGGTTTCATCTCGCGAGAAGGAGGGCCGGACGTCTTCGTGCACTTCAGCGCCATTCAAGGAGCTGGGTTCAAGTCGCTCGCCGAGGGCGACCGCGTCGAGTTCGAAATCGTCCAAGGGCAGAAGGGGCCGCAAGCGGCTGACGTGACCAAGGCGTCGTAGCCGGCAACGACACTGCGATTGATCTCAGAACGAAAGAGCGCCCCGTCAGACGACGGGGCGCTTCGGTTTTCGTCTTCGCTGGCCGCGGCGTCCTCAGGGGCGGACGACCATCGATCGATCCTCGCCGGTCCCGAAGCGCAGGAGTGGCGGAATGCTGATGGGTAGCCGCCCGCCGATTGGGGAAGCGCCCACGAGCGCGCGCGCCGCGGCCGCTTGTGATACGGGAAATCCTCCCCAGCCGACCAGATACGTGGAAGCCGCCGGCACTTGCTGCAGCAGATATGGATTGCCGAACGCCACGACGATCGTTCGCGGGTGTCGCTGGACCACCGCGCGCATGAATTGCGCAATCGGCTCCGGCGCGTTCGGATTCGAGACATTCGTGCCCGTCGTCAGATACGAGCTGACGATGGTCACGTCCGACGAATCCGCGGCGGCGAACAGCCGATCGAAGTTTGTCGACGGATCATCGGGGCTCACCAACTCGGCGCGGACGTTCGTCGATCGACGCAGCTCGGCGTTGAACGTGGCTCCGGCCGGCAAGTCGGTGCGGCTCGCGATGGTGATGGAGAGGACCCGCCCCGTCTGTTGATTCGCGGAGCGAGCGAGCGGGACGAGCGAGAGCGAGTCCTTCGCGAGCGTGATCGCCCGCTGCGCGGCGAGCGCGGCGACCGAAAGGTGAGCCGTGTCGCCGACAATCGCGCGCACGCTGTCGAGGCTCACGAGGCGTTGGCGCTCGAGCCCGAGTTGCTGCTTGATCTCCAGAATTCGCCGCACCGACGAGTCGACGCGCGCCTGTGTGAATCGTCCCTGTCTGACGCCCTCGACGACGGCGTCGATCGCCGCGGGAACGTCGCTCGGCATGAGCAGAACGTCGGCGCCCGCCGCGAGCGCGAGCTTGCACGCCTCGCCGATGCTCAGCGCGTTGCGAATGGTGCCGTAGTTGCCCGTCGCGGTCGGTCCATTGGGACTCCCGGCAACCGTGACGCGCGCGAGGACCCCGCTCATGTCCATCGCGTCGGTCACGAGCAGTCCCTTGAAGCCGAGCTGCTTGCGCAGCAGCCCCGTCATGATCGCCGGATTGAGGGTCGCCGGAACGGATGCCGTGTCGAGCGCGGGGATGACGCCGTGAAACGTCATGATTCCCTGCACGCCGGCGGCGATAGCGCGCTCGAACGGGACGAGCTCCACTGAATCGATGCGCGCACGACTCGCATGCACGGTCGTGATCGTCAGGTGCGAATTCTCGTCCGTGTCCCCGTGACCCGGAAAGTGCTTACCGGTCGCGACCATCCCATGCTCTTGCAGACCGTGAATGAACGACGCGCCCATCGCGGCGACGAGGTGCGGATCCTCGCCGAACGATCGCATCCCGATGACGGGATTCGCGGGATTGTTGTTGACGTCGAGCACCGGAGCGAACGCGATGTGTACGCCGAGCGCGCGCCCTTCGAGCGCGGTGACACGCCCTTCCTGATAGGCGAGCGACGTGTCCCGCGTGGCGCCGATTCCCATCTGGTACGGGAACATCGTGCCGCCGCCGAGATAGATGTCGTTCGGCAGGAAGTATCCGCCGCGCTGACGGAACGCGACGCCGGTCTCGTAGTCGGCGCCAATGACGAGCGGAAGTCGGCTCAGTCGCTGCATGGCGTTGAGCTTGACCGCCGTCTCGATCGGCGAGCCGATGGACATGATGAAACCGCCGACGTGTTCGCCCGCGATCAACTGCTCGACGCGAGTCCAGGCGGCGCTCGACGTCGGCGCATAGTCGCCGAACAACTGCGGCCAGACGAGCTGCGCCGCCTTGTCGCGCGGCGTCATCGTGGCGAGGACCGAGTCGGCCCAATCGGCGCCGCGCGATGGCGACGGCCCCCGCGATGGATTCGCTCCACCAGTGGTGCACGCGCCGAGCACAGTGGCCGCCGCGATGACGGACAGAGTGAACGCGCGGGCGCGCCACGAACTCACCACTGAATCGTACCCTTTTTCGACGTGTCGACCTCCTCTTCCGCCGCCGACTTGAAGAGAAAACCCTGCATGTTCTGCTTGAGGAACGTGCGGGCCTGCGGGTCCATCACGTTCAACCCGTAGTGGTTGATCAGCATCGTCTGCTGCTTCAGCCACAGCGCCCAACAGTCCTGACAAATCTGTTCGACGATGCGTTGACCGATGGCACCGGGGAACGGCGGCCGCTCGAATGCGGGCTTTTGAAGCCCACATCGGACACACGTGATCTCGGACATAAGGCAGCGCTCCTGATTTTCGAAAATCTAGCCTGAGAGGTCGCTCGGCTGCCCGAGAAACAGCGCGGGCGGCCCGTCGGGCCGCCCGCGTTCGACGATCGCTTCGAGGCGCCGACCTCGACCGAGCCGCGCGAGCGGCTCGGTGGACGCTCTCCTACTCGCGAGCGTAATCGACCTTGGCCAGGCGGATGAACTGGAGCAGGCGGATGTACAGCCAGCCGATGTCGAATTCGAACCATCGCGCCGCGAAACGCGCGGACTTGGGATCGGCATGGTGGTTGTTGTGCAGCTCCTCGCCGCCGAGCCAGATCGCGATCGGCGTGATGTTCCGGCTTTCGTCCTTCACCTGGAAGTTGCGATAGCCGAGCGCGTGCCCGACTCCGTTGACGATGCCGGCGGCCCAGAACGGAATCCACATCATCTGAACGGCCCAGACGAGGGGTCCGACGAAGAAGCCGAAGAGATACGCGTCGAGCACGAGCATGATGAGGATGCCGAGCCAATTCAGCCGGCTGAGCAGAGCGCGCTCTATCCAGTCGTTCGGCGTGCCTTTGCCGTACTTCTCGAGCATGCCGGGCTGGCGAATCGCCCGGCGATAGTAGAAGGCGCCCTTGAATACGATGTTGCGGAGACCCTCGAGGAGTGGGCTGTGCGGGTCGCCTTCGCGATCGGCGAACGCGTGGTGCTTACGGTGGCAGGCGACCCACTCCTTTGTAACGATCGCCGTAGTGAGCCACAGCCAGAGGCGCATGGGAAGCGCCGCGATGTAGTGAAGCCGCACGCCGCGATGGGTCTGCGAGCGGTGCAGGAAGAGCGTGACACAGACGTTCGTGAGGTGTCCAGCGACGATGATGAATACGACAGGCATCCACCACCGCGCGGCCCACACGCCGAAACCGGGCATTGCGACTCCGAATTCTGGGAACGAGAACGGCTAGAACCTTAAATTTAAGCCGACTGCAGGCCCTCTGCCATCAGACGATCACCCGACGCTCTCGACACTAGCGGCGAACGGGCGCGGGCGGAATAGGGGGAACAATCCCGCCGCTCGTCGACGCGGGGCGAGCGTCGGCCGGCGGCACGTCGCCCCAGACGTCGTTCGACGCGTTGAAATCGGGAACGCTCCGATCCGGCCACAGACGAACACCGACGACGGGCCGCTGCACAGCGATCGTCGCCACGTAACGATCGCCGCGCGACCAGATCTCGACGGGCAGGCGCACGTCCTGGGTCGTGAGGTCGTTCAACTTGAGCCGCATCGTCACCGGAAACGGTATCGTAGTCACGCGCCGTAAATGGACTTCCGCGACGTTCTCTCCTTTCGCCTGTCGCATCGTCACGCCGTCGACCGCGATGTCGAGCACGTCGGTGCCGTAGAAGAAGGCGTTCCAGAACCATGAGAGGTCCTGGCCGGACACATTCTCGACGGTCCGAAAGAAATCGCCGGGTGTCGGATGCCTGAACGCCCACCGCCGCACGTACTCGCGCATCGCTCGATCCATCGTCTCGCGACCGATGACGTCGTTGCGGAGGGCGAGGAGAACCGCCCCTGGTTTTCGATAGCCGACTGCGTCGAGACCCTCGGCGTCGATGCGGTCGGGCGGCGTCATGAGCGGTGCCTGTCGTCCGTTGTCCACGGCCGCGCGCCAACTGGCGAGATACGGTGGAAAGGCGTCGGTGCCAGGCACGCGCCGTTCGACGGAAAACGCGTTCTGATATGTGTCGAAGCCTTCGTCCATCCACGCGTACCGGCGCTCATTCGAGCCGACAATCATCGGGAACCACTCGTGCCCCTGCTCGTGATCGATCGTGGCGAACGTCGACGCGGGATCCGCGTTGCCGTATCCCGCCATGACGAACATCGGGTACTCCATGCCGTGCACCGGGCCGGCCACGCTCGTCGCCTGCGGATACGGGTACCGCATCCACAGCCCGGAGTAAGTGCGAATGGACCACTGCGTCTGCTCCGCGGCCGATTCCCAGGCGCGACCGGCTTTCGGAAACTCATACAACGCTTGCGTTAGGACGCCGTCCCAACCGGCCGCGTCCCAGCGGAAGTCCGGCGCCGCCGCCCACGCCACGTCGCGCACGTGCTCGGCGCGGAACCACCAAGTCTTGGTGCCGGGCACAGGTTGACGACGTGCCGCCGCGGCCTCGTCCGCTGTGATGACCTGCACGGCCGACGGCGATCGTGCGGCCCGGTCGAGCCGATCAATCTGCGCGGGCGACAGCACCGCGCCGCGATTCTGGAGCACCCCGCTGCCGGCCACCACGTAGCCGGCTGGAACGGTGATGGAATAGTCGATGTTGCCGTATTCGAGATAGAACTCACCCTGCCCGAGGTACGGATCCGTGTTCCACCCTCGCACGTCGTCGTATACGACCATTCGCGGATACCATTGCGCGATTTCGTAGAGCGCGCTGTCGCGACCCATACGATCCGATCCCAGACTCGGCACCTCGAACGAGTACTGCATGCCGATGGTCGCGACGCCTCCGCGCGGCAGCACCGGCGACTCCAACTCCACCTCCATCATCGTGTCGTCGATTCGCCCGACGGCGGTGCGTCCGTTCACCTCGATGCCGGTGACGTCGTCGCCCCCATGAAATCCGCCTGCTGCGACCCGCGAGTCGCCCGGGAAGAGTGCCGCCCCCTTGCTCGTCGCGCGATAGAGATTCTGGTCGAGCTGCAGCCAGACGTATCGCAACGTGTCAGGCGAGTTGTTGGTGTACCTGATGCTCACGGAGCCGCGAATGGTCTTGGCGCCGGTGTCGAGCGTCGCGACGATCGTGTAGTCCGCCCGCTGCTGCCAGTAGGAGGGCCCGGGGGCACCGTCGGGCCCGCGATACTCGTTCGGCCCCGGCCAATCCATCCGACCCAGTCGATGGAACGGATCGCCGTCCACGGTGAAGATCGGACGCGTAGGCGTCGCGGCCGTCTCGGTCAGATGCCCCGCCAGAGAATCGACGCGAACAGGCACGAGCACGGGCGCGCCGCGCCCGACGCAAGAGACCGAAGCGACGAAAGCCAGGAAAACGATCAGGCGGTACACGCGGAATCCCTCCGTGGGGCGACAGTGGACGGCGATGCGCGCCCGCCCGCCAGCGATCGAACTTGCGTCAGCTCGCAAGCGGGAGTAGCTCTGAGACACCAATGACCACCAGGCCCCCCCGCACGCGCGAGGCCGTCGCGTCCACGAGCGACGAGGCTCCGTCGCAGCGCGCGAACGGGGCAGGTACCGCGCGGTACCGGGATCGGTTCGCGCCAGGGTTCGCCGCGGATTACTTCCGCGCGGCGCCGCTGCACACGACGGTCTCGTCGATCGGCATCGGCACGTACCTCGGCGAGCCGACCGCGGCAGACGACGAGGCGTACGTTGCTTCGGTCGAACATGCCGTGCGCTCCGGGGTCAACGTGATCGACACGGCGCTCAACTATCGCGGCCAACGGTCGGAGCGTGCGGTCGGCACCGCACTACGGCGATTGACTGCGTCCGGCGACGTGTCGCGCGACGAGGTCGTTCTGTGCTCGAAGGGCGGATATATCCCGCTGGATGGCCAGCCGCCAGCGTCGCGCGACGAGTATCGCGCATACGTCAAACGCGAGTTCATCGACACAGAAATTCTCCTGCCGGCGGAGATCGTCGGCGGCGGGCACAGCCTCGCGCCCCGCTTCATCCGGTTCTGTCTGGCGAAGAGCCGCCAGAACCTCGGCGTGCGGTGTATCGACGTGTACTACCTGCACAACCCTGAACAGCAGGTGTCCACGGTGGGTCGCGAGGAATTGAGGGCGCGAATCCGCTCGGCGTTTTCGATTCTCGAGGACTCCGCGTCACGCGGCGAGATCGGCGTCTACGGCTGTGCCACCTGGAACGGCCTCCGTTCGACGCCCGACGCGGCGGACCATCTCGAGCTCGAGGATCTTGTCGGGCTGGCGCGCGACGCCGGCGGAAAGGACCATCATTTTCGCGCGGTTCAGATGCCGATCAACCTCGCGATGCCGGAGGCGATCCGGGTTCCAACGCAGACGGTGCGGGGCAACGCTCTCCCGGCGGCCGAGGCCGCGGCGGCGCTCGATCTGATGGTCGCGGGAAGCGCGACGCTGATGCAGGGCAAACTGATCGGCGGGCTGCCCGCCGCTCTGGTCGACGCGTTCCCGTCTCTCGAGACCGACGCTCAGCGCGCGATCGCGTTCGCCAGATCGATTCCCGGCGTCACGACGGCGCTCGTCGGGATGAAGCACGCCGAGCACGTCGACGAGAACCTGCGCGCCGCGGTGGGGGCGCGCTAAGGCTTCCAGTCTGCGATAAAGAGATTCAACTCGCCTTCCTTGGACGAGCGTCCCGACGCCCAGACGAGCTTGGTGCCGTCGGGGCTGAACATCGGAAAGCCGTCGAACTCGACGTGGTGGGTGACCTGCTCCAGCCCCGTCCCGTCGTCATTCACAAGATACAATTCGAAATCTCGACTCTTGGGATTCTTGTAGTTCGACGAGAAGATGATCTTGCGGCCGTCGGGGGTGAAGTACGGCGCGAAGTTGGCGCCGCCCAGATTGGTGATCTGGTGCTGGTCGGACCCGTCGGCGTTCATGACCCAGATCTCCATCCGGTTGGGCCGGACGAGATGCTGGCGCAGCAACTCGCGGTACGAGGTGAGCGCCGTGTCGGCCGGGTGCCAGGCGCGGTACACGATCCGCTTTCCGTCGGGCGAGAAGAACGGACCGCCGTCGTAGCCGGGCTGAGACGTGAGCCGCCTCAGATTCGTACCGTCGATGCGCATCGTGTAGATGTCGAGATCGCCGTCCTTGAGCGACGTGAAGACGACGGTCTGTCCGTCGGGAGAGAGGGTTCCTTCGGCCGTGTAGACGCCGTAGCTCGTGAGACGCCGGAGCGACGATCCATCCGGGTTTGCGACGTAGATGTCGTAAGGATCGAGACCCCACACGTAGCCTTTCGAAGGGTCCGGCTTCGGTGGGCACGCAGTGTCGGCGGCGTGCGTCGAGGCAAAGAAGATCCGGCGGTCTCCGTCGAAGAAATAGCCGCAGGTGGTCTTTCCGAAGCCGGTCGAGACACGGTGGACGTTGCTGCCGTCGACGTCCATGACGTACTGCTGATCGCACGTGCGCCCGTCGCGCGTCGACTGGAAGATCAACCGCCTCCCGTCGCGGCTGAAATAGGCTTCGGCGTTCTCGCCGCCGAACGTCAGTTGTCGTATCCTGGCAAGGTGCCGCTCGCCGGGTTCAGGCGCGGGGCCCGTCGAACCGCGCGTGGCCGCGCGCGTCGTCGTCGCGCCCGCGGCACCACGCGCCGCGCCGCGGGGGTGGGCACAAGAACAAACCGCCGCCGCGAAGATCGCGGCGGCGGTCGCTGTTTCGATTCGCATGCCTGAATTTACGGTTTTTTCGCCGGCGGGACAGAGCGCGTGGGCGACAACGGTTCGCCGGCGATGGCGAACAGCTCACGCTGCGAACCGCCCTTGTCGAGCAGGTCGATCGCTTTGCGCAACGGCGCGTCGTACGGGAGATCGCGGCGCCTGGACGCCGAGTCGCCGAAAGCGTAGTGCGCGACGCGCTGGTCGAGCAATCGATTCACGTAGCGGCCGGCCGCATCGTACGTCTTGCGATCCACCGCGACGCCTTTCGCCTGAATCCGGTTGTAGAACTCGGTGGTCCACGCGGGCTGCACCGTGAACGACGGCGAGGCCGTCTTCGCCAACTCTCTCGAGTACTCGTTCAGCACCGTGACGAAGTCCTGGCTCTTCGGGGCGATCGCCTTCGTGAACTGCTGCTCGAGCGTCGTGAGCGTGTCGTCCGGAACGATGACGTCGGGCGTGATGCCGCCGCCGCCATAGACCGTTCGGCCGGCGTCTGACTTGAACGCCGGACGGTTCTTTTTCGTGGCGTTCGTCTCGTTGGAGTCCGGCGTGTCCTCGACGAACTGTCCGTTCAGGAACTTGCGCGGACGCTGAATCGAGCGGCCGCTCGGCGTGAACCATTTGCCGGTCGTGAGCTTGAGCGCGTAGCCGCCGTCGAGGTGGTCGTAGACGCCCTGAACGAGACCCTTGCCGAAGCTCGTCTGACCGACGACGAGCGCGCGGTCGTGGTCCTGAAGCGCGCCGGCGACGATCTCCGACGCCGACGCCGTCCGGTCATCGGTCATGACGACGAGCGGAACGGTCGGCGCGAGCGGAGCGGCCTTGGCCATCTCGATCTGGATCGGGCCCTCGCGTCCTTTCACGGAGGCAAGGAGTTGTCCCTGCGGCAGGAAGGTATTGGCGACCTTCAAACTCTGCTCGAGGATACCGCCCGGATCGCCGCGCATGTCGAGGATGATTCCGCGCACGCCCTGGTCCTCCAGCCGCTTGACCGCGGCCTGCACGTTGTCGGCGGCGTTCTCGTTGAATTGCTGGAGCGGGATATATCCGATCTTGTTGCCGAGCGTGATGGTGTACGGAACCGCGGGCACGTTGATGATCGCGCGCGTGAACGTTCCGGTGATCGGCGTCGCGACACCTGCACGGGCGAACGAAACCTTTACTTTCGTGCCCGGCGTGCCGGTGAGTGAATCAGAGACCTGGTTGATGGTCCACCCGCGCGTGGAGAGCGAATCGACTCTGATGATCAGGTCGCCCTCGTGCACTCCGCCGCCTTCAGCCGGCGTGTTCGGATAGACCGTCACGACGCGGACCGTCTTCGTTTCGGGCTCGGGCTCGATGAGCATGCCGAGTCCGCCGTACCGACCGCCGGTCCGGCTGCTGAACTGCTTCAGGTCCTTGGGAGTGAGGAGCTCGCTGTATGGATCGTTGAGCTCTTTGACGAGTCCGGCCGCCGCCTTCTCGTAGACGTCCGACGCGGGAAGGGTGTCGACGTAGCGGTCGTTGACCAACGTCATCACCTGATCGAGCAACTCCGCGCCCTCACGCTGAGAGCGAGCTTGCAGCAGGAACCCGCCGGCCACAACGGGGACGAGCAATGCACCGATGAACGCGGCTTTCCGAATGCGAGGCATGCGTCGATTCCAGCTTAGGGTCTAGAAGGTATACTGCGCCCGGCAACCTGCCGTTGTGTGCGCGAGAAACGCGCCTACTGCTGCTCGACGGCAGGCTCTTCAGGCTGCTCGGCGGCGTTTCCGCCGTGACGGGTCCAAACCGTCTTCCAGGATAGTGCCACGCCCGACCGAAACCGCTTTTTTGTGAGGCGGAACCCGTCGGGAGAAATCGCTACGGTGTACGCCTCACCGTCGATTTCGATCTCGCGCCGGATGGTCTTGTCGAGCTTGGTGGCCATAAGTGGTGTTTCAAATGGTACACGACGAACCCCGGAATCGTTCGCGCCGACAGCGGCTTGGCGGTTAGCCCGGCTCTGCTCGCCTGCCCGCCAACATATAGTCGACGAACCAGTCCCTCTGCTGTTGACGAATGACGGCCTCGCGAATCACTCCGGCCTCTCGGAGCAGGTCGTGAGCTGGCTGGAGGACCCGCTGGAGATGGGACGGATACCGTTGCGTGAGCGGGAGTTGCTCGCGCAGGCGGTCCAGGGACACCCGCCATGTAAGGACGTCGCCGGCCCGGGCGAGCTCGATCAGGCGGTAGAGCCGCCGTGCCACGGGCGAGGCAAGCGCGAGATACCGGCCGACGGCGAGGGGGATCACATGCCGCGCTGACACGTTTTGTCGCACCACGCTGGAGATGACGACGCGAGCTTCGCCGGGCTCGGCGCTCGGTGCGCCAGGAAAGAGAACGAGCTGATCCCGTTCGCGCGATCGACGACGCTCGATTCCGACCGACGTCAGCAGCGTGAACGTCGCGTCGGTCAGCCGGTCGCTCGCGGCATCGAAGTAGCTCCCCTCGGACTGCAACGTCGTTCGCTCGAGGCGAGTGAGCGCGCCGCGCAGCTGCTCGTACGTACGGCCGTCGGCCTGCCTTCCCATCGAGCGAAGGAACGCGTGCAGCGTGAACGAGAGGACGCCGTCGGCGGGCTCGCCGGCCTCTTGGTATCGATGCATCAACTCGACGTACACGTCCTGGTCGAACGTGCCGGGCAGGCGGTCGCCGGGCGCGGCGAGGACGCGCCATCGTCCGCCGTCGTCCGTGAGATAGGAGAGCGCCGGTTCATCGGGAGTGTCGCTCAGGCGGAAAACCGGAAACTCCTCGAGCGAACGGTCGAGGAGCACCGTTCGTGCTGGAGTTCGGCGCTTCGCCGGAAGCGTCATCGCGCCGAGGATGCGGACGTCACGCGATGGGAACCACGAGCCCCGAGATCGCGCTCGCGCGCCCGGAGCAAAGAAAGAGAACGACGTCCGCCACCTGCTCGCGCTCGACGTACTTCGTCTTGTCACCCATGTCTCGAACGTTCGTCGCCGTGCGAATCGACGACGGCGCGACGGCGTTGGCGCGAACTCCGTTGGGCCGTTCTTCCGCCGCGATGGCGCGCATCAGCGCGACCACGCCGCTTTTCGCCACCGCGTACGCGGATGTGCGCGCTCCGGTGGATCCCGGCAGCACGGCCTCGGATGCGAAGAACACGATCGACCCCTTTCCAGTGCGCACCATCGGAAGAACGGCGCGGGCCGTGTTGAACGCGGTTGTCAGGTTGATCGCGATCTGACGATTCCAGACTTCATCCGTGCTCTCGGCCACCGGGCCGCTCATGGCGAATCCGCCGGCCATGTGGACGAAGGCGTGAATGGAGTCGCCGTGCTCTTCGCGGATTCGGCCGACGAGCGACTTCACCGCGGCGCCGTCCGTGAGGTCACACGGATACCCGGTGGCTAACAATCCGTCGCGTGTCAGTTCATTGACCCGCGCGTCGACGTGGTCCGCGGTGCGGTCGACGAGTATGAGCGAGGCGCCCTGTTCGGCGAAGGCCCGCGCGACGACTTGCCCGACCTGGCCGTCCGCACCTACACCCGTCAACAGAATCGACGATCCGCTGAATGCCGCGTGAACTGGGTCAGGCATGGAGGCGCGTCCTCGAGTGTCGGGGCGGGGGGTGCGGTCCCGGCTCGACTTATCGAATGTCCTCGCGGCCGAGCGCCGCGCGAACGGCTTCCCGCATCGCGACGAGCGCTTCGTCGCGAGAGGCGGGCGAGTTATCACGAACGTGGAGCTCGACGCCGTCGGCCACCGGCATTCTGCGCCAACTGGCCGGAATGTCCTCTTCGCCCACAGCACCGCCTCTGCGCGTCTCGATGGTCGCGCCCAGCGCGGCGGCCAGGGAGGCGGCGACTCGCCGCTCGAGCGCGTCACCCGGGGCGTCTTCCATCTCTTTCTTGATCGCGTCGAGAGTCGCGCCTTCGCGCTGTCGAATCTTGATCGCGACCAGCTGGAGAAAGTGACGGTAATTGTACGTAGCGGACGTCCCGGCACCCTCCGGCCGCGACAGCAGCCCGTTCGCGATGTAGAACCGGATGGACCGGGCGCTCGGCGCAGCGCGGGCAGACGCGTTGGTCGGTCGTACGCCAGCCGCGTCGACGAGGGCGGTCACGTGCGCCGCGAGGCCCCGCGCGTTCCACGGGGCGTGGCGGGCGTGAGCGCGCAGAAGCGTGATCGGCGAATCGGCCATGAGCGCGGACGTGTACGAGAATCAGGGGTAGGGCGGGGGGCTGTCGACCGACCTCGTACAATAACCCAGGTGGCGCCCCAGGTTGAGGGGACGGCGGCGCGCGGCGCACAAACGAAAGCGCGGCAGCGGGGCGTGCATGCTGCCGCCCCGCTGCCGCGCCGTTCGATCGTTGCTCAGCGCTTCTTTTTCTTGCCGCCCTTCTTGTTGCCGGCCGTCTTGGCCGCCTTTTTCGCGGCCTTCTTGGCTTTCTTCGCGCTCTTTTTGGCGACGGCCTTCGCCGCCGCCTTTTTCGCCGGTTTCGCGGCCGCCTTCGCCGCAGGTTTCGGAGCGGCCTTCATCGCCGGTTTCGGAGCGGCTTTCGCCGCAGGTTTCGGAGTGGCGGCTTTCGCCACCGGCTTTGGAGGGGCGGTTTTCGCCACCGGCTTCGGAGGAGCGGCTTTCGCCATCGGCTTCGCGGCGGGCGCGACGCCCTTTTTCGCAGCGCCTTTTTCAGCAGCGACTGCCGATGGCGCGCTCGCGGCTGACGGGCGGGCGCGCGGCGGTTTCGCGGCGCCGAAGATCTCAGTCTCCTCGTCTTCCTCGACCACCTCGACGGTCGGCTCCTCGTCGTCGTCATCGACGTCGTCGGTGCTGTCCCACAGGTCGTCGCTTTCGTCCTTGTGGGTCATCCAACCGCCGTCTTCCTCGTCGTCGTCGTCATACGACGCGCTGCCCCCGCCGCCGCCGCCACCACCGTATCCCAGATCGTCGACGTCGTCGTCACGATCGGAGAACTGGTATTTCCCGCGCACCTCGTCATCCAACGGCATGCACGCCTCCTGAGAGGTTATTGTGATCAGAGAAGTGGAATGACGGCCCGCTGCTACGATCAAGGCCGCGCGTCCGAGCCGTACGAAACGGCTCGTCGCAACGCCTTAGTATACCTGACCGGGGGCCGCGTCAAGGAGACTCGCGGCGGTGACGACACGCGCGCGAAGCCCGGACGGGGCTAGTCGACGAACTCGATTGCGACCGGTTTCGCGATGATCCCGGCCTCGACGCCGCGCTGCAGGAACTGACGGACGGCGCGCCGACCGGCTTCGCCGTAATCGAGCGTCCAGTCGTTCACGTACATGCCTACGAAGGCATCCGCCTTCGATCGGTCCAGACCCCGAGCGTACTGCATCGAGTGGTCGAGTGCTGCCGATCGATGCTCCAATCCGTACGCGATACTGTCGCGAAGGTGCCGCGAAATCTTGCGAGTAAGATCGTCGCCGAGGTCTTTTCGGACCACGTTGCCGCCAAGCGGAAGCGGCAATCCTGTCTCGCCGAACCACCACTCCCCGAGGTCCTGGACCAAGTGGAGGCCGCGGTCCGCGAAGGTGAGCTGTCCTTCGTGGATCAACAGGCCGAGGTCCACCGACTCGTCCGCGACCGCGTCCTCGATCTGGTCGAACGGAATAACCACGGGTTCGAACACCGGCTCGAACAGCCGCAACGCAAGGTACGCGCTGGTCATCAGCCCCGGAATCGCGATCCGTTTGCCGCGAACGTCGGCTCTGGAAAGCGGCGATCGCGCCACGAGGCGAGGGCCGTAGCCATCGCCCATCGACGCGCCGTGCGGCAACAGCGCGTACGAGTCGGCGAGATACGCGTACGCATGGATCGAGACCGCGGTGACTTCGAGTTCGCCGCGCAGCGCGCGCCGGTTGAGTGTCTCGATGTCCTGCAGTTGGTGCACGTACGTGAGTCCTTCCGTGTCGATCTTCCCCGACGCCAATGCATAGAACATGAAGGCGTCGTCGGAATCCGGGCTGTGGGCGACGTGGATGGTCATGGTCATGGCCGCTTCGCGTCGAGCGCGATGGTGATGTCGTTTTCGTGCGTGGTATACTCGGCGAGCTGCTTCGCGCGCTCCGCGGGGGCGGCGGCGACGAGCTGATCGTGGAAGCCGCGCTCCGCCGCGAGGTCGTTCCTCATGCGCGCCGCGTTGCCGGCGAGGATGAGGCCCAGCAGATGGTTCGGATGCTGCGCGAGGATGGTGTCCGCCTGCGCGCGCGCGGTCGTTGAATCGCCGGCGACGGCGGCGATCCGTCCGAGGTCGTAGTGCTGATCGAGATTCAACTTGCCGAGCATCTCGTAGGCTTGCATGGCCATGGGCGCGAACATCTGCACACTGTCGGCGCGCCCGCGCTCGTGCAGGCTCATCACACGATCGTAGAGGCGGGCCGCTGCATCTTCGGGCGTCATGTTCGACAGATCCGGCGGTTGGCCGACCGCGCCCGCGGGTGCGGCCGCCGTCGGCGTCTGGGCCGCGTCGTCGCCCGTGCTTCGTCCAAAACGCTGTCCGGCAACGAGCGCGATCAGCGCGACCAACGCGATCGCGGCGACGCCCCACGGCAAGGCCGACGAGAAGCTTCGCTCGTCGCGCGCCGATTGTCCGGCCGGGGTGCCGCACCGGTGGCAGAACTTCGCGCCCGGCGTGAGCTGGGCCCCGCAAGACGCGCAGGGCACACCGACGAGGGCGGCGCCGCAAGCGGAGCAGAACCTTCCGCTCGCCGCGGCGCCGCACGACGGACACGTCTGCGCAGCCGGTGCCGCCGGGGAAGGGGAAGCCTGATCCATTCGCTAAAGCTACACGACTGTTCGGGTGCCTCGCGATTCCGACTTACAATCACATTCGCGTTGGTTTAGCGTTGATCCGGCATTTCACCGACAGCGCCGCCCACCCCGACCGCCGAAGTCGCGAGGACGATCCGACGCCGCACTCCCGCTCACTCACGCCCGATACCGCCGGCGCGTCGATCAACGACATCCTCGAGCTGACGGAAAAGCTGGGCGTGCGCTTCATGCGCCTCCAGTTCACGGACATCCTCGGCATCAACAAGAACGTCGAGATTCCGTCGTCGCAGTTCGAGAAAGCGCTGGCAGGCGACATCATGTTCGACGGTTCGTCGATCGAGGGGTTCGTCCGGATCGAGGAGTCCGAC
Organism: uncultured Gemmatimonadaceae bacterium; assembly: GCA_963757185.1. Lineage (GTDB taxonomy): Bacteria > Gemmatimonadota > Gemmatimonadetes > Gemmatimonadales > Gemmatimonadaceae > JAQBQB01. The sequence goes on along the minus strand of CAVWQI010000002.1, from coordinate 1,044,198 downwards.
ATGCTCCTGGCGCCGGACCTCGACACCTTCCTCGTCTACCCCTGGGGGGAGAAGGACAAGCGGATCTGCCGGCTGATATGCGACATCCGCAGCCCGAGCGGCGAGCCGTTCGCGGGGGATCCACGCGGCCGGCTCAAGACCGTCCTGCGAAAGGCGAAAGCGATGGGATTCACGATGAACGCGGGAATGGAGGCCGAGTTCTTTCTTTTCCGGCCGGATGCGTCGGGGGAAGCCACGACGACGACGCACGACGTGGGCGGCTACTTCGACCTCGCGCCGACGGACCTCGGCGAAGACGCGCGCCGCGCGATGGTGGACACGCTGGAACAGATGGGCTTCGAGGTCGAGGCCGCGCACCACGAGGTGGCGCACGGGCAGCACGAGATCGACTTCCGCTACGCCGACGCCCTCAAGACCGCGGACAACATCGCGACGTTCCGCTTCGTGGTGAAACACGTAGCGACGCAGTTCGGACTACTCGCGTCGTTCATGCCGAAGCCGATCTTCGGACAGAACGGAAGCGGGATGCACACGCATCAGTCGCTGTTTCGCGGCGGCACGAACGCCTTCTGGGACGAGGATGCGGAGTGGGAGCTGTCGAAGACGGCGTTGCACTACGTCGGCGGGCTCTTGCGCCACGCGCGAGGGATGTGCGCGATCACCAACCCGCTCGTCAATTCGTACAAGCGCCTCGTGCCCGGGTACGAAGCGCCGGTGAACGTCGCGTGGTCGATGCGCAACCGGTCGCCGCTGATCCGCGTACCGGATCGGCGCGAGGCGGGCACGCGCGTCGAGCTGCGGATGCCGGACCCGTCGGCCAACCCGTATCTCGCGCTCGCCGTGATGCTGGCGGCGGGCCTCGACGGGGTTGAAACCGAGGCCGACCATCGCGAGCCGGTGAACGAGAACATCTGGGAAATGAGTTTTCGCGAGAAGCGCCGGCTGCGGATCGACGATCTGCCGCACGATCTCAACGAGGCGCTCGACGAGCTCGAGAAGGACGACGTCATCGCGGATGCGCTGGGCAAGCACGTTGCGTCGCACTTCGTCGCCGCAAAGCGGCAGGAGTGGCGCGAGTACATCACGCAGGTGAGCGCGTGGGAGCTGGAGAGCTATTTGGCGAAGTACTGAGGTCGTTGGCAGGAGCGGGGTCATGAGCACGAGGCGGCAGTTCAGACGGCGCGCGCTTGGCGCATTCGTGGTGGCGTTGATCTGTTGCATCGCGACATCCGCCGCGGCACAGACCGGGGCAATCTTTGGAACCGTCGTCGCAGACTCGGCGCGCGGCCACCCGATCCAGAATGCCGAGGTGATGGCGCCGGCGCTGAACGCGAGCGTGCGTACCAACGCCAAGGGCGAGTTCCGGCTCACGGAGTTCCCGTCGGGGAGGCAACTCGTCGTCGTACGCCTCATCGGCTATCACACCGTCGCGGACACGGTCGAGCTGGGCGCCGGACCGGAAACGCGGCATGATTTCGTGCTCGGCGAGCGCGCGGTTCCCCTCGATTCCGTTGTCGCCGAAGCGAAGAAGCCGCGCGAATACATCTCACCCAACCTGAACGGCTTCGTCGAGCGAATGCACAACCACGCGGGCGGCTACTTCATCGACGACTCGACGCTGCGGAAGAACGAGGATCACCGTCTGCCGGACGTGCTTTCGTCACGGTTGGCGGGGATGCGTATCTATCGACATGTGGGCGACGCCGCTTACATGGTGTCGACGCGAAACGGCGGCGGAGTTGGTGGCGGCCGATCGAGGACGAACCCGCTGCCGCCGCAGTGCTACGCGACCATCTATCTCGACGGGATTCAAATCTACGATCTCGCGCGAATGGGGCGCGACGTTCCACCGCCGGATCTGAGTAGCTTTCTCGTTTCCGACCTCGCCGGCGTCGAGTTCTATCCCGGATCGGCGTCACTTCCAATGGAGTTCAAATCGGGCGAATGCGGGACGCTGCTTCTGTGGACGCGGGAAAAGTAGAGGCGGCTGTTCGTGACGCGCGCGCCGAGGACGCCGAAGCGATGTCGCGGTTGTGCGAGCAACTCGGCTACCCGACGCAGGCGGGCGCGATGCCGCAGCGGCTCGTTCGCCTACAGCGGGACCCGAACGTGCGCACGCTCGTCGCCGACTCCGGAGAGGGCCCGGTGGGTTTAGCCACGGTCCACATCCGCCACACGATCAACCACGAAGCGCCGATCGCGCAGCTCACGCTCCTCGTTGTCGACGAGTCGCAGCGTTCACGCGGCGTCGGGCGTGCGTTGGTCGAGGAGGCGGAGCGATGGGCGCACGCGCAGGGATGCCATCGCATCGTCGTGACGACGGCGCTCCAGCGGACGGGCGCGCACGCGTTCTATGAGCGTATCGGCTATCGCCACACTGGGCGACGCTACGGCAAGGATTTCGACTAGGAGGAAGAGTGGTCTCTGCCGCATCGCGCGTTTCGCTGCTCGCTCTCGCCGTTTTTGGCGTGGCGACGGTGCCGGCCAAGGCACCGCCGACGTATGACGTCTACGCAGTTCGCTACGCGACGCTGCCGCGTTTCCGCGTCTCGGGGTTGATCGCAGGCGCCGACACGGGGCGCCGCATGGACCTCGCGATGATGGTGTGGGTGATCAAGGGCGGCGGGCGCACGATTCTCGTCGATGCTGGGTTCCATCGCGCCGACCTCGTGAGCCGCTGGCATCCCACGGATTTCTCTCCGCCGAGTGAAGCGATCGGCAAGCTGGGCATCAAACCCGAAGACGTGACGGACGTCATCGTCAGCCACGTTCACTGGGATCATCTGGACGGAATCGATCTGTTCCCGCGCGCGAAGGTCTGGATTCAGCGGGAGGAATTCGATCATCACCTCGACTCGTCGGGCGTCGTGAAAGACCGCGCGATCGACGCCGCCGATGCGAAGATCCTCGCCGGCATCGCGCACGAGGGGCGGGTCATGCTCATCGACGGCGACGGGAAGGAAATCATTCCGGGGATCACCGTGTACACGGGCGGCAAGCACACCTTCGCTTCGCAGTTCGCGACGGTGACGACGGCGGCCGGTACCGTCGTGCTCGCGTCGGACAACGCGTATCTCTACGAGAACTTCGCGAAGCACGTCCCGATCGCACAGACCCTCGACTCGGCGTCGAATCTTCGGGCGCAGTCGCGCATGCTGAGCCTCGCGTCCGATCCGCGGCTGATCGTGCCGGGGCACGATCCGGAGGTGTTCGTGCGTTTTCCTACGCCGGGGAACGGAGTCGCGCTAATCCGCTGAAGGGGAGGGCAGGGGGCGGGAGACCGATCACGCCGGAACGTGGTGAGTGGCGTGGTTCGGCCGTTGCTCAGCGGGGCGCGGCGCGTGCTGGTGCTCGGCGTGGCCGAGGTTGAACGCGGTGCTGAGCAACGCGATGTGCGAGAACGCCTGCGGAAAGTTGCTCACCTGTCGCTCGAGACGCGGGTCGTACTCCTCGGAGAGAAGGCCGAGGTCATTGCGCAGGGAGAGGAGCCGCTCGAAGAGGCGCAACGCGTCGTCGCGGCGGCCGAGCAGCACGTAGTTGTCGGCGAGCCAGAAGCTGCAGGCGAGAAACGCGCCTTCGCCCGCAGGAAGTCCGTCGTCGGTGTGCTCGCTGTCGTAGCGCAGGACGAGCCCGTCGACGAGGAGATGCTTTTCCACGAACGCCACCGTGCCCGCGACGCGCGGGTCGTCGGCGGGGAGAAAGCCGACGAGGGGGATGACGAGCGTCGCCGCGTCGGCGATGCGCGATTGATACGACTGCACGAACGCCCCGATCGACTCGTCATAGGCGCGTTGGCAGACTTCCTCGTGGATCGCATCGCGCAGCGTTCCCCATCGGTCGAGCGGCCCATCGAGGTTGAATTGCTCGGCGCTCTTGATGGCGCGGTCGAACGCGACCCACGCCATGACCTTGGAATGCGTGAAGTCCTGCGGCGCGCCGCGAGTTTCCCAGATTCCTTGATCGGGGCGCTGCCACATCTTCTCGAGTTGTCCGAGCAGCGCCTTCTCGAAGGCCCACGCTTCGGGCGTCTCCGGAAGTCCTCCGCGCCGCGCTTGGTGGAGAGCGTCCATCACTTCGCCGTAAACGTCGAGCTGGAGCTGCTGGTGGGCGGCGTTGCCGACGCGGACGGGTTTCGAGTTCTCATATCCCGGCAACCAGGGGACTTCCCACTCGTGAAGCATCCGCTCGCCGCTCAGCCCGTACATGATCTGCACGCGGTCGGGGGCTCCCGCCGCCGCGCGCAGCAGCCAATCGCGCCATGCCGCCGCTTCGCGGAAGTAGCCGGCATCCATGAGCGCGAGCAGGGTGAGCGTCGCGTCGCGCAGCCAGCAGTAGCGATAGTCCCAGTTGCGAACGCCGCCGATCTGCTCGGGGAGCGACGTCGTGGGAGCGGCGACGATGCCACCGGTCGGACGGTAGGTGAGCGCCTTGAGCGTGAGGACGGACCGGATGACCGCGTCGCGCCACTCTCCGGTGTACTGGCACTCCCCGGCCCACGTGGTCCAAAAGCGCTCGGTGAACTCGAGCGCGTGGTCGGGATCGACGGGTTTGGGTGCCGCGAGATGCGACGGGCCCCAGGTCATCACGAAAGACACCCGCTCGCCCTCGGAAACCGTGAAGTCGCCGACCGTTGTGAGGCCCTCGCCGCGGAGCGGAACCTCCGACTTGATGATGATCATGTCGGGCCCGGCGATCGCGCGCAGCGTTCCGTCCTCGAGGCGACTCACCCACGGCACAATGGAGCCATAGCCGAAACGCATGATGATCTGCGTTTTCATGGCGACGGAGCCACGAAGGCCGGTCACCGTGCGCACGACGTTCGACTCGCCATCGCGGAGCGGCATGAAATCGACGACCGTGACCGCGCCCTCGCGGGTCTCGAAGGTCGTCTCGAGGATCATCGTCGAGTCGCGGTATTGGCGCGTGGTCGTTGCGTTCGCGTCCGCCGGCGCGAGAAGCCAGCGTCCCTGCTCGGGGCCGCCAAGGAGCGCGGCGAAGCAGGCGTGCGAGTCGAAGCGCGGCCAGCACAGCCAATCGATCGATCCGTCGCGCGAAACGAGCGCGGCGGTCTCACAGTCACCGATGAGAGCGTAGTCTTCGATTCGGGCGGCCATTCTAGGGCGTTCCCATTGCGTGCCGTCGAGACTGTAGATGAATTCGTGCCACGACCGCCACGTTCTTCAAGACGAGCACAGCATTTCGGGCACGGTCCATGGCGGACACCGGAGCGCTGCCTATCAGAAAGCGCTCGGCGACGCTCTGGCGTTTGGCGAACGCGACCGGGCGAGGTTGTGTGTCCCGTCGAGGATTCGCCCAGTCTGGCGCGGGCCTCGAGTTGCTACGGCGTGATCGGCGTTCCCGCCTGCTTCGGACCCAGCTCGTATTGTTTCGGCGGCTCGGCGCCGAGAAGGTTCTTGACGAAGTAGTCCCAACGGCGACGCGTCATGTAGTTGGCTTCCGTGCCGTAGCCGTGCGCTTGGTTGGGGAGCATCAGCAGGTCGAAATCCTTGTTCGCTTTGATGAGCGCGTCGACTACCAAGAGGGTGTTGTTCGGCGGCACGTTGTTGTCGAGCGTGCCGTGGGCGAGGAGCAACTTTCCTTTCAGGTTCTTGGCGAGGTTCTGGTTGGCGGCTTCGTCATAGTTGTGGCCATCGTCGAGGCCTTCGTACCGCTCGCCCCAGTCGTCCTCGTAGACGCGGTTGTCGTGGTTGCCGGATTCCGAGATCCCAACTTTGAAAAAGTCGGGGTAGCGGAACATCGCGTCGGCGGTCGCGAAGCCCCCGCCCGAGTGACCGTAGATCCCGGCTCGATCGAGGTCGATCCATCGATACCGTTGCGCGAGCTCGCGCATGCCGGCCACCTGATCGGGGAGCGTGTTGTCGCCCATGTTGGCGTAATAGGCATCGTGGAACGCTTTGGAGCGCCACGGCGTCCCCATGCCGTCGATCTCCACCACGACGAAACCGAGATCGGCGAGCGCCTGCGCATCGCCGCGCGCCGGGTTGAACGTTCGGCCGCCGACGGAGCCGGTCTGCGGACCCGGGTAGATGTGGTTGATGATCGGGTACTTCTTGGTGGAATCCAGATTCGCCGGCGTGTACATCAAGCCATAAATGTCCGTCTTGCCGTCGCGCGCCTTGACGGTGATCGGCGTGGGCGGCTTCCACCCCGCGGCCACGAGGCGAGAGATGTCGGCTTCTTCGACCGCCACCAGCACCTTGCCGTTCAGATCGCGCACCACGGTGGTCTGCGGCGTCGTAGGGGTGGAGTACGTGTCGAAGAGGTATTTGTTGTTCGGCGAGAGCGACACGTCGTGGTCCGCGTTCTCGGGCGTGAGAAGCGTCAGCCCCTTGCCGTCGATCGCGATCTTGTAGAAGTGCCGGAAGTAGGGGTCGTGACCCACCTCCTTGCCAACGCCGATGAAGTACAGCTCGCGCTTCGCCTCGTCGATGCGGACGAGCTGGGTGACGTTGCCGTTGCCGGCCGTGATCTGGTGCTCGAGCTGTCCCGTCGTGAGATCGTAGAGATAGAGCTGTCCCCAGTTGTCACGCTCAGAAAACCAGATCACTTCGTTCGACGCGGGCAGCACGTGCCAATTCACGCGTCCGTTGCCGGATTCGAATTGTGTCTTCGTCGACTCCTGGAGCACATCGCGAATGGCGCCGGTGCCGGCGTCGGCGATTCGCAAAACCTCGTGCTTGTGGTCGCGCGACGTGGACACGAACGCGAGGTGCGAGCCGTCGGGATACCACTCGACGTCGGACCACGAGCCGCCGCGGCAGGCGATGTCGTCGCAGAGCGTGGAACGGTGCTGGTCCGGCGGCAGCTGGAGGCGAACCATTCGTGGCGCCGCGCCGCTCAGGTCGATGATCACCCGCTGGATCATCGCGACCACGCTATCGCCGGGGAGCGGATACTTATAGGTGCGCAGCTCCGGGTGGCCGACCTTGGTACTCACCAAGTACATCTCGCCCACGTTGCGCTGGTCCTGCTGAAATGTGGCGATCTTCTTGGAGTCGGGCGACCAGAGGAGAACCGCCCGATCGCTGTTCTGCCACCCGGCGTTGTCCGTGGCATACCCGAAGTTTTTCACGCCGTCGGTCGTGATCTGCGTCTCTCGACCGGTGGCGACGTCGCGCACCCACAAATTCCAGTCGCGGACGAATGCACCCTTGGTTCCGTCCGGCGACATCGTCTCCGGCGCGCGGCCGCCGCGTCCTCCGCGACCCCCGCCTCCCCGTCCGGCAAGGCCGCCACGTCCTCCGCGCCCGCCTCCGGCGGTGTCCGGCGGGAAGTCGATGCCGCAGTGTTTCGGCTCGTTGTCGCAGCGCATTCGTGTGCCTTTCGCCGGATCGACGAGAATCGTCTCGGTGCCGCTCGGCGTAGCATCGCGGAACCAGAAGCGCTCGTCGGGGAGCCACGTCGGACGGACCGTGGTTCCAAACACGAGCGGTGTGACGTTGTAGCTCATGGCCCGTTCCGCCCGCGCATAGTCGTCGGCGGTGACGGCGCGCTGTTGCGCCATCGACGGGAGAGGGAGGGACAACGCGCCGGCGAGCATCGCCGACACGGCAAAAACGCGGTTTCGCATGGATCCTCGACGGAGTTTCAGCTCGTTGCTGAAATTGCCGCCGGGGTGACCGGCGGGCAACCGCGCCCGCCGGTCATCGCGCCGCGATCAGTGCACGCTAACGCTCACTTGACCGGCGATCAGGACGCCGGTCGAAAGCGAGCCCGTGAGATCGAGCTCGGTCGTCGACGGCGTCAGCACACCGGCGTCGACGAGCGCGCGACGACTGAAGTTGAGCGTCAACGCGCCGCCCTGCAGCGTGGATTGGAATCCACTTCCGTTCCGGTTGACACCGACGCCGCCGAGTCGAATCGATGAAACGTCGACGACGGAGACGTCGACACCGTTTCCATTGGTCAGTGTGAGCGCGACGTTCCCGTTGCCGTTCCCATTGAGATTGATCGTGGACGATTCGATGGTCGTCGGAACCGGGCGCCGCGAGACGTTCACCGTGAGCGACTTCGTGCCTAACGCGCCATCCTTGTCCGTCACCGAGAGCGTGACGGTGAAGTCGCCAAGGGCGAGGAAGGTCGACGATCCTGCGATCGGCGCCCCGGACGAGTTCAGCGTGGCGGGCGTCGTGGTGCCGTTGCCCCAGTCGATGAGCGAACGCCACGGCGCGTCGGCTCCGGGATCGGTGAAACTGCCCGACACGCTGACGGCATCACCCGACAGAATCGACGTCGGCGTCGTCGCGCCGAATGTGACGGTCGGCGTGACATTGGCGACGTCGACGCTCTGCGTCGAGCTCTTTTCCCAGCCGAAGGCGTCGGCCACGGTGAGGGTTGCCGTGAATGATCCGTTGTCGTGGAAGGTGTGGTAGGCGACCTTGCCGGACGACTTGGTGCGGTCGCTGAAGTACCAGGTGTAGGTAAGCGCCTCGGTGCGCCCGAGATCGCCACGTCCGAGATCCGGATCAGTGCTCGCCGACGCGTCGAACTTGAGCGACGAGCCCTCATTCGCGGTTCCGCTCGTGAGGAAGCTGGCCACGGGCGGATGATCCCCAGCCTCAACGGCGTCCTGGTAGGGCGTCTGGAGTAGCGACAGGAAATCGTAGCCGGTTGCGGCTTCGATCTTGTCGATCGTCGTGAGATACTTCTGCCAGGGATCGTTTCGAACGCCGGCAACGTTTGGCATGTTGACCGCGAGCACAGTGAGTCCGGCGAGGTCGTCCCATGTCTGGATGTCGCCGAGCTTGAACGGCACGCCACCGATGCGCGGGCCGATGATGGCGATTTTCCAGGTGCTGTCGGGGACCGCGACCTTCCCTTCGTCTTTCAGAAACGTGAGTCCGTGCGTCTTGCTGTATAGCGGACCGACGATGATGTAGACGGCGCGCCCCTTTTGGGCCGAATCGGCGACGAAGTCTTCGAACTGCGCCCAGACGCCCTGATTCAGGTCCGCCTGCTGCGGCACGACGTTCGTCAGATAGAAGGTCGTCGCGTTTTCGACGTTCGCTGTGGTGCGATCGGCGGAGCGGGTCATGTGACCTCGATCGAAACCGCCGTTGGTGTAGTCGGAAGTGAAGATCTGCTTGTCACTCGGCAGATTCGGGTCGGCCGTGAAGCAATTGCATCGGTCCTGGGGTCCGAATTGCCGATTGTCGAGCTCATACGAGACCCAGTTCGGCGTGCCGCGCGATTCGTTGTACGAGACGACGTACTGGTTTCGCGATATCAGCAGGTCATTCGGGTTCGAGTTGGTCGCGGGAGTCGGGTCTCCGAACTCGTCGTTCTTCGCGTAGATCGAAGCCGGCGAACTGACCGGAACCTCGACGGGAATGGACGTCGACAACCCGGTGGTGAAGATGTCGGGTGTGCCGCCGCCGACCGGCGTCGCGGTGATTCTGAAACGCGGCCGGGTCCCGGGAATTGCCGGCGGGGCGATCGCGTTGACGATGAACCCGCTTGGGAGCGCGATGACCGTGGCGATCGTCGGATCGAGAGCTTCGACAGTGAAATTGGCGGGCACGATCGTGCCACCGTTCGAGACCCGGGCGGTGAGGAACATCTGCGCTTGAAACCCGGGGGGCATGCTGTCCGCGGAATAGCTGACGTCGATGAAATGGATTTCCGGCGTCGTCACGGTGACCTGAACGCTCGCCATCACGGTGATGGCGTTGTCGGTCGCGGTCGCGGTAATCGTGACGGGATTGGGGTCGGCGGCGACGCCTGTGACCTGGCCGCTCTGGGGATTGACGCTCGCCACGGAACTGTTGCTCGAGGCCCAGCTCACGGTCGCCGTGGGAACTGTCTGGTTGTTGGCGTCCTGCGGTGTCGCGACGAGGGTTGTCGCGCTCCCCGCGGTGAGTGTGACGGTGGCCGGACCGGCAATCGACACGTGATCGAGGGGTCCGAGGGGCAGCTGCCCGGGACACACGTGGACCGGCGCCGCGCTGTTGCGGGGGGTGAGGGGCTGGGTAACCCTCGTGAAATCGGCGCTCGGACTCGCGGTGTACGCGCAGCCGTCGTCGTTTCGAGTATCAGAGGTCGTGGCGGAGAGACCGGGGGCCGCGTTGGCGTTCGGGGCCGGGGGGCAGTTGCCGGTTCCATAGCTGACCAGATCCAGAGCCGTCGGACAAGCGCCAGTGAGCGCCGTTTGAGACTGAACGAGCGCCACCTTGCCATCTGATGCCGACATTGCGATGCCGAGACCAGCGCCGATTGCGTCGGGCGTGGGGAGAGCCGCGGCGTTCATGTTGGCGCCCGCCTGCTCCTGCACCAGATAGTAGGCGCCCGGCTGGATCGTCCCCGACAGATTCGTCACCTGCCAGGTTATGCCTGCCGACGACGCGTACTGCACGCTCCATCCAGTGACCGAAACGGCGACGCCGCCAGGATTGAACAGCTCGATGAAGTCGTTTCTCAGTGTCGCGCCGGAGTTGCCGCCGCCGCCGTAGATCTGGCTGATGACGATCGCCGGCCGAGTGGCCGACTCGTCGAGGCGCGCCGCGCCAGGCCTGATCCTCGACGGCGCGATGGGGTTTTCCGAACAGGAGAACAGGCTGAAGCCAACAACTAGTAAAGCGATTGTATGACTCGCGGCGCGACGTCGCATCTCAGTCCCGATCCTCATATGAATTCGAAGCAGAATTTGGCCGCGAATCTGCGTCGACTCGGCATCGGCGCGATGAACCTAAGCGAATCGCCGAGTCCGACAATATCCGAGGGCAACGGGAACGCTTCGACCGGGTAACATTCGACCATGTCCAACACCCCCATCCGCTTCGCTACAGCCGCGCTCGTTTCTCTGGCCGCCATTGCGCCTTTAGGCGCGCAACAAACCCCGCCGCGGACGGCCGCTTCGGCCGCGCCGTCGGCGTCCACGCCGCTGCCGACCGATCCGAAGGTCCGCGTCGGCACGCTGGCGAACGGCATCCGCTACTACATCCGCGTCAATCACAAGCCCGAGAAGCGCGCGGAGCTGCGGCTCGTCGAAAACGCCGGCTCGGTGCTCGAGAACGAGAACCAGCTCGGGCTCGCGCACTTCGTCGAGCACATGGCGTTCAACGGGACGACGCATTTCAACCACAACGATCTCGTGAAGTATCTGCAGTCCATCGGTGTGCGCTTTGGCGCGGATCTCAACGCGTTCACGAGCTTCGACGAGACCGTCTACATCCTGCCGATTCCGACCGACACGGCGCGGATCGTAGATCAGGCGTTCACGATCCTGGAGGACTGGGCGCGGGGGCAGCTGTTCGACTCATCGGAGGTCGCCGACGAGCGCGGGGTGGTGCGCGAGGAGTGGCGCCTCGGAAAGGGCGCCAGCGATCGCATGCTCCACCAATGGCTGCCGATCGCGCTGCGCGGGTCGCTTTACGCCGACCGCCTGCCGATCGGCAACGAGCAGAGCATCATGACGGCGACGCCGGCGCGCGTCCGCTCGTTCTACAAGACATGGTATCGGCCGGACCTTCAGGCGGTGATCGCGGTGGGCGATTTTGATCCCGCGGCAATCGAAGCGGAGATCAAGAAGCATTTCGCCGGAATTCCCAAGGCGGTGAACCCGACCAAGCGGCCGACGATCACCGTGCCGCCCAACAAGGAGCCGCTGATCGCGGTCGCGTCGGACAAAGAGGCGCAGGGCTCGGACGTGAGCCTCATGTTCAAGCTGCCGCTCGAGAAGACGAAGACGGTCGGCGATTACCGCCGGGACCTGATGGAGCGGCTCTACCTCTCGATGTTGAACGCGCGGCTCGAGGAGATCTCGCAGAAGCCGGACGCGCCGTTCCTTGGCGCCGACGCGTCGAAGGGATCGTTCATCGGGCGCGAGAGCGATGCGTTCACGCTTTCGGCGAACGTCAAGAACGGAACGATCGACAAGGGGCTCGAAGCGCTTCTGCTGGAGTCCAAGCGCGTCGACGAGTTCGGATTCCTCCAGAGTGAGCTGGATCGCGCGAAACAGAACATGCTGCGCGGCTACGAGCGGGCCTACGCCGAGCGTGACAAGACGCAGTCGGCGTCCTACGTGCAGGAGTACATCGACAACTATCTGAACGGCGAGCCGTTCCCGGGCGTGGAGTACGAGTACAAGCTCGTCCAGCAACTGGTGCCGACGATCACGCTGGCCGAAGTGAACAAGATGGCCAGCGCGTGGATCACGGACGAGAATCGCGTGATCATCGCCGAATCGCCGGCGAAGGACAGCGTGAAGGTGCCGACCGCGGCCGAGTTGAAGGCGGTGTTCGAGCGCGCGGGGAAGACGCCGGTCGTCGCGTACACGGAGAACCTGTCGGGGGCGGCGCTGGTGGCGACCGACCCTTCGCCCGGCAAGATCGTGGCGACGAAGACGATTCCCGCGGTGAGCGTCACGGACTGGACGCTGTCGAATGGCGCGCACGTGCTGGTGAAGCCGACCGACTTCAAGGACGACGAAGTGTTGTTCAGCGCCTCGGCGATGGGGGGTTCATCGCTCGCGGCCGATCCGGATTACATCTCGGCGGCCTTCGCGTCGAGCGTTGTCGGCTTGAGCGGCATCGGTGACTTCAGTGCGGTCGATCTGGGAAAGAAGCTCGCCGGCAAGGCCGCCGGCGTCAGCCCGTCGATCAGTGAAACGGGCGAAGCCCTGAGCGGGCACGCGTCGCCCAAGGACCTGGAGACGCTCTTCCAGCTCGCGTACCTCGACTTCACGGCGCCGCGACTCGATACGTCGGCGTTCGGCGCGTGGAAGAATCAGGCGGCGGCCTTCTTCGCCGACAAAGGAAACGATCCCGATCAGGTGTTCGGCGACACGGTGAGCTGGACGATGGCGCAGCACAATTTCCGCGCGCGTCCCCTGACGGCGCCGGTTTTCGCCGAGCTCGATCCGCACAAGTCGTTGACGTTTTACAAGGACCGGTTCGCCGACGCGAGCAACTTCACGTTTCTGTTCGTCGGCAACGTCGACACGGTGACGCTCAAGCCGCTCGTCGAGAAGTACATCGCATCGCTGCCGTCGACCCACAAGGACGAGACCTTCCGCGACAACGGCGGGTCGCCGCCGAAAGGCGTCGTCGAGAAGGTCGTGCGCAAGGGCGTCGAACCGAAGGCGAACACGCTGATCGAGTTCACCGGCGCGTGCACGTACACGCCCGAGACTCGCTTCGCGTTCCGCGCGTTGGTCGAGTATTTCCGCATCAAGTTGGACGAGACGCTGCGTGAGAAGCTGGGTGGAACGTACAGCCCGAGCTTCGGTGGAGGGTGCGGCCGCATCCCGCGCCAGGAGTACGATCTGACCGTTCAGTTCAACTCGTCGCCCGAGAACGTCGAGCTCCTGAGCAAGACCGTGTTCTCGATGATCGATTCGCTCAAGGCGAACCTGCCGTCGGCGGTCGACGTCGCCAAGGTGAAAGAGCAGCTGACGCGCGCTCGCGAGGTCGAGGTCAAGCAGAACGGCTACTGGGTGGCGAACATCCTGGCTCGACGACAGGCGGGTGAAGACATCGCGGGGTTGCTCAAGCCGTATGATCAGATGTTGGCCGGACTCACCGCCGCGCAGATTCAGGACGCGGCGAAGAAGTATTTCGACACGAAGAACTACGCGCGGTTCGTGCTGCTTCCGGAGAACGCGAAGGTGAATCCGTAAACCGGTGGACCGGTAGACCGGTGGACCGGTACGGCTAACAACCAGTCCAAAAGGAACGACGATGTTCCCACTGAAGAGGATGGGGCGCGTTGCCACGATCATGGTGCTCGCGGCGATGCCGGCCGCGGCGCAGATCAGCCAGCGCGAGTTCGCGGCACGGCGGGAGGCGCTGGCGAAGCGGATCGACAGCGGGTTCGTGATCGCGTTCGGCGGGCGGACACCGATCACGGATTTCGGTCCGTTTCATCAGCTGCCGGCCTTTCACTATCTCACGAACTTCGACGAGCCCGACGCGGCGATGGTGATGGTCGTACGCCACGGCGCCGGGACGACGACGCTGTTTCTCACGCCCGCTGATCCACGCGCCGCGTTCTACTACGGCTGGCGCCCCGATTCGACGTCGGTCGAGAAGACGTTGGGCGTGCAGGCGCGGTCGTTCGCGTCGATCGGAGCCGTCGCCGACTCGTTGGCCACGGCAGGCCTTCCGCTCTACACGCTCGACGATTTCGAGGACGCCGATTTTTCGCGCGCGGACTCGCTCACGCGCGGACGCGTATTCGCACGATCGCTGGTCGCCAAGCACCCGGGCCTCATGGCGAAGGACGCCGCGCCGTTCGTCGACCAGCTTCGCGCGAAGAAGAGCGTCGCGGAGATCGCGATGCTGAGAAAGGCGGCGGAGATCAGCTCCGAAGGACATCGCGCGGCGATGACGGCGCCCATTCCGTCGCACGAGTACGAGCTCCAGGCAGTGCTCGAGTACACGTTCACTCGTCTCGGCGGGTCGCGTCCTGCGTACGGGTCGATCGTCGGATCCGGACTGAACGGAACGCAGCTCCACTACATGAAGGACCGCGGCGAAACGAAGCCGGGCGACGTCGTCGTCATCGACGCGGCGGCCGAGTACGAAGGCTACGCGGCGGACATCACGCGGACGATTCCCGTGAGCGGCACGTATACGCCCGAGCAGCGCGCGATGTATCAACTCGTGCGAGACGCGCAAGCGGCCGCGGAGAGAAACGCGCGGCCCGGGAAGGCGGCGTCGGCGGCGCAGGACTCATCAGTCGCCGTCCGCTCGCGCGGACTCGCGAAGCTCGGGCTGATCGAGGGCGAGGACGCGACGTTCGATCCGCCCTGGCAGGCGAACTGCGAGCGTGCGCCGGCGATGTGCAAGCAGGGGATGCTGTGGATGATCCACGGCATCAGCCATGGACTGGGACTCGCGGTGCACGATCCGGCGCAGTTCTCGTACGGCGACCGCGTGTACCAGCCGGGCGACGTGTTCACGATCGAGCCGGGGATCTACGTCAGCGCGCGCATGCTCGACGCGCTCCCCGACACGCCGAAGAACCGGGCGTTCATCGCCAAGGTGAGGCCGGCCGTCGCGCGGTACGAGGGGACCGGCGTCCGGATCGAGGACGACTATCTGATCACGGACACGGGTCTCGAGCGATTGAGCAACGCGCCGCGCGAGATCGCGGAGATCGAGGCGCTGATGAAAAAGCGCGCGCGCCCGATAGTCCCCTAACCGGGCCAGTCGATTAGAAAAGAATCCCGAACGTGACGGGCAAGGACTGGATCGAGCTCCGCTTGAGCAAACCGCCGCTCTGCGTAAAAACGTTCTGAATCCGTCCCTCGGCGAACGCCGACAGACGCCCGAAACTGAGCTCGATGCCACCGCCGCCGTCGACGCCGAAGTCCGTGTTGGAGATCGTCGTTTGCGCTCCGCTCGTCGCGTTGACCAAGTCGCGCACGTTGAACGCGCCGACGCCCGCCGTGACGAACGGACGGACCGGTCCGGGCGCGAGATGAATCTTGACTCCGCCGGTGCCACCGAAGATTTGGCTGCTCCCCGGGTTGGTTGTGCTCGTGGAACCGACGGCGCCGTTGGCCACCGTTGGCCTGTAGTCGAACCGATCGTACGTGAACGCGAATCGCAGCGCGGGCAGTCCAGCGCCGAACGGATTCACGAGCACGAAACCGGTGCCATTCACTCCGTTCTTGAGCGCGTCCTTGGCGTCCGACATGGGAACCGTCACGCCGCCGCCGAAGCCAACTCGGACCATCGGCTCGCTGCTTCCGCCGCCGAACTGACCGAGGGCCGGAGCGGACTGCGCGAGCAAGGCGAGCATCGCGAGCGCAGCGGCGCGAGCGAAGGCGCGCCCGCCGAACAACGAGTTCTGCATGACTGCTCCTCGAACAGGGGTGGACCGGGCCGTCGTGGGCGCTCGACCTCTGATCGCCACTTGTTCGCCCGCGCCCCGAGTCTAAGCTCCTCGGGCGAACGCGCCAGAGATCGCTACGGCGCCGGCGGAATCTGTTCTCGGGCCTGCCGAGCTCTGCGGCGACGCCGGTAGCGGCAGTAGCGCGAGACTTGCCAGTGTCAGGAGGATTCTGCGGATGAGTTTCATGGCATCTCCAATCGAGGCATGCGGCCACTCATGCACCTGCTGATCATTCGCCATGCGATCGCGGAGGATCGCGACTCTTTCGCGGGGTCGGGCAAATCGGACGACCTGAGACCCCTGACCGACGAAGGACGAGCCAAGATGGAGCTCGGCGCGGCGGGACTTCGCGCCCTGCTGCCGGACATCACGCTTCTCGCAGCGAGTCCGCTCACGCGAGCGCAGCAAACGGCCGAAATCGTCGGCAAGGAATACGGTCTCGAGATCGGCGCGACGACGGACTCGCTTCGACCGAGGGCCGCGTTCGCGGACTTCGCAAACTGGATCGCCGAACGGGGACCCCAGGATGTCATCGCCGTCGTCGGGCACGAGCCTCATCTGAGCGCGCTGGCGACGTGGCTGATTTGCGGCACCAAGCACTCGCGCCTCGAGCTGAAAAAAGGCGGCGCGTGCCTCCTCTCGTTTGCCGGGGTGCCGAAAAAGGGCGGCGGTACGCTCGAGTGGGCGCTTCATCCGAGTCACCTGCGAGCGATCGCCAAGCAGGGTTAGGGTTTCGTCGTCGGACGGTAGTTCACGTCGAGTGCCTGGAGTCGCGCGAATTCGGCGGGGAGCCGCGCCGAGAAGTCGGTGAAGTCGCGACGCGCCTTGGGAGACCAAAGCACTTCGGCCAGCGCGGCTTCGCGCGGGAAGGCCATGTATTCGACGTTCTTCGGGCCCTCGATGTACTCGGTCCAGATTTGCCCCTGCGCGCCAAGAATGTGCGGCGCGAACTGCGGCTCGAGCTCGGCGGGCACCGGCTCGTACGCGTAGACGGAATCG
Organism: uncultured Gemmatimonadaceae bacterium; assembly: GCA_963757185.1. Taxonomy (GTDB): domain Bacteria; phylum Gemmatimonadota; class Gemmatimonadetes; order Gemmatimonadales; family Gemmatimonadaceae; genus JAQBQB01. The sequence continues at coordinate 1,027,341 of CAVWQI010000002.1, read as the reverse complement.
AGCGGCAGGAAGCCGCCGATGGCCAACGGCTCGGTCGCGGTGCTGCGCGACTGATAGTGATCGAAGTAGGTGTAGTCGCCCGGCGTCATGATCACGTCGTGACCCGCGCGCGCCGCGGCGAGTCCGCCCGCCGTACCGCGCCAGGACATCACGACGGCGTTCGGCGCGAGTCCTCCCTCGAGGATCTCGTCCCAACCGACGAGCCGACGTCCGTGCGCGGTGAGGAAGTGATCCATCTGCGTCGTGAACCAACTCTGCAGCTCGTTCTCGGCGCGGAAATCACGCGGGTTCGCCGGGTCGTCGGGGGAAATGCCGAGCGCTTTGATCTTCGCTTGCGCGCGCGGGCTGGCCTTCCACTCCGGTTTGATCGCTTCGTCGCCGCCGATGTGGATGAACTCGCCGGGAAAGAGCGCCATGACTTCGGTGAGGACGTCCTGCATGAATGCGATGGTCGTGTCGGACGGATTCAGGATGTGCGGCGTGACGCCCCACCGCGTCCACACGGGGACCGTGTCCCCGAAGTTGCCGAGGCTGGGGTACGCGGCGATCGCGGCCTGGGAATGACCCGGCATCTCGATTTCGGGAACGATGCGCACGAATCGCTCGCGAGCGTACTCGACGATCTCGCGCACGTCGTCCTGCGTGTAGAAGCCGCCGTGCGGCTTGTGGTCGTAGACGTCCAGCGTCGAATCACGTTGCGCCTTGCCGACGAGCGTCTGCGACCGCCATGCGCCGACGGAAGTGAGACGCGGGTATTTCTCGATCTCGATTCGCCAGCCCTGGTCGTCGGTGAGATGCCAGTGGAACGAGTTCATTTTGTGCAGCGCCAGCAGGTCGATGTACTTCTTGACGAACTCCTTGGGCATGAAGTGGCGTGTCACGTCGAGGTGCATTCCGCGCCACGCGAATCTCGGCCGGTCGACGATCGTGACGGCGGGAATCGGCCACTTCATTCCGGCGATCGGCGCATCGCGGAAGATCTCAGACGGCAGGAGTTGTCGAAGCGACTGCGTAGCGTAGAACGCGCCCGCGGGAGCCGCGGACGTGATCGTGATTACGCCGGGCGTGACGGAGAGGCGATAGCCCTCGGGCCCGAGACTCGTGTCGCGCGCCGCGCGAACGAAGACGATCCGGTTGTCGCTCGTCGGCGCTCCGACGCGCACGCGAAGGTCGAAGCCCGTGGCCGGCGCGATGTCCTGCGCAAAACGGCGCGCGACAGCGCTGTCTTCGCGGTCGGCCCATAGCGCCGTTCGCGGCGTCAGTTGAAACGTGCCTCGCCCGACGGTCACCGACGCGGGACGAGGGATGATCGCGACGTCGTTCGCGGTTTGCGCCGCGAGAGGAGCCGCGCCGGCGAGAAGCAGCGCGAGAGGAATCCGGGCTGTTCGCATGCGCGTCAAGATAGCTCGCCGCGGGTGCGCGCGAAGCGGGTCACACCATTGCCGCGCCCTGAGCGTCCGGCCATGTTTTGCGACGTCACGACTCTGCTCCCGAAGAGGACATGAAGAATCGACGAAGCTTTCTCGCGACGCTCGGCGTCGCGGCGCTCGGTGTGTCGGCGCGACGCGCGCTAGGAGAGGGAATCGGGCAGCTCGCGGAACTCTCCGAGTCACCCGCCGTGCCGAACAAGCTCGCTCGCATCGGAATGGAGCTGTACACGGTCCGCGGCAAAGTCGCCGCGGACATGGCGGGGACGCTCGCGGCGCTGGCGAAGATCGGCTACAAAGAGGTCGAGTTCGCGGGTTATTACAACCACGCGGCGACCGAGATCCACGACATGCTAAAGGCGAACGGTCTGACCGCGCCGTCGGCACACGTCGGCATCGAGGCCATCGAAACCAGCGGGCCTCAGACATTCGCCGACGCCAACGTGATCGGCCATGAGTTCATCACCGTCGCGTCGTTGCCGCGCGGGCCGAAGGCGACGGCGGACGATTGGAAGCAGGTGGCGGCGCGATTCAACAAAGCGGGCGCGGCGTGCAAGGCCGCAGGATTCCGCTTCGCCTTTCACAACCACAACGACATCGTGCGCAGGACCGGTGACGTACTTCCGATCGACATCCTGATGAAAGAGACGGATCCGGCGCTCGTATCGTATGAAATGGACATTTATTGGGCGGTGAACGGCGGCGCGGATCCGTTGCAACTGCTGGCCGCGTATCCGCGGCGCTTTTCCATGTTCCACGCCAAGGACTCTATGGGGCCGCCGGACCACAAGATGGCGGACGTCGGCGCTGGCGTCATCGACTTCAAGACGATCTTCGCGCATGGCAAGGGCGTCGAACATTACTTCGTCGAGTACGACAACCCGCCCGATCCGATGGCCAGCGCCGAAGCCAGCTACAAATATCTCGTGAACTTGGAATTCTAGTGATCGACCGCCGAATTCCGCGTTTGACTCCGACGACTCGTCTTCTCGCTGCAGCGGAACTAGCGGTGCTGTTGATCGCGCCGATCGGCGTGCTGCCGCTGATCGGCGCGCGAACTGCGCCGAGCGCTCGCCACCTCGGTGCCGTGCCGGCGGATCTGCGGCGAATCGCCGCGGCGTACTATGACTCCATCAAGGTGAATTATCCCGTCGGGTCGAGCGGCCAAGGGCTGCACACGTGGGACGACCGTCTCACGGACTATCGTCCCGACGCGATTGAGGCGCGGCGCGCGTACGTGCGTCGCCTGCTCGCCCAGGTTCGCGCGGTCGACACGGCGAAGTGGAGCCGCGACGACCAGGTCGACTGGGTGCTGTTCAGGTCGCAGCTCGAGGCGGCGGAATTCTTCAACCGGGTGCAGGACGCCGAGCACGTCGATCCGCAGACGTACGTCAACGAGATCTCGAACGGCATCTTTTCGCTCTTGACCAAGGACTACGCGCCGGCGCGCCAGCGAGCGCTCGCGGCGACGGCGCGTCTGCGTGCGGCGCCGGCGATGCTTCGCCAGGGTGAAGCGAATCTCACCAAGCCGGTTTCGCTCTACGCCAAGCTCGCGATCGACGCCGCCCGCGGCGGCGACGAGTTGTACACGGTGAGCCTGATGACGCTCGCCAAGGATTTCTCGCCGGCCGAGCGCGCGGCGCTGGTCTCGGCGCGCGACTCGGCGGTGGCCGCGTTGCACTCGTACGCGGATTGGCTCGCCGCACGCGAGAAGTCGATGCCCCCGTGGCGCGCGATGGGGACGGCGAACTACGAGTACATGCTCCACCACATCTATCTGCTGCCGATGAGCGCCGATCAGCTCAACACGATCGGCCAGACGGAGCTCGCCAGGTATCGCTCGCTGGAGGCGATGCTGCCCGATCCGCGGCTCGCGAACCCCGATCCCGCGCGCGCGCCGCGCATCCCGAAGGATCAGGCGGACTTTCTCAAGACGTATCAGGCGCGTGAGAAGGAAGTCATCGAATTCATCAACGCCAAGAAGCTGGTGACGCTGCCGTCGTATCTCGGGCCGTTCTACATCCGCCAACTGCCGGAGGCGTTCAAGCCGACGAGCCCCGGCGGCTTCATGAACCCGCCCGGCTTGTACGACAAGGATCCATCGGGCTTCTACTTCATTCCGACGTACGACCCGAAGAGCAACAACTTCTACATCAGAGCCGGCATCGAGGATCCGCGGCCGCTCATCGTTCACGAGGGATTCCCCGGCCATTTCGTGCAGCTCAGCATCGCCAACCATCTTTCAGATGAAATCCGGCGCCAGCAGGGCGACGGCGTCTTCACCGAAGGTTGGGCGCTCTATCTCGAAGAGGTCGTGCTTCACGAGGGTTTGATCGCCCAGAACACGGGCGGTCATGGTCAGGTATTGCGTCTTTCCCGCTATCGCGCGGCGCGCGTCGGGGTCGACGCGAACCTCCACACGGGAAAATGGACCTTCGACCAGGCGGTTCAGTATTTCATGAACGAAGGCGGCCTCGATCACGAGGCGGCCGAGGGCGAGGCGGCGGGCGCGGCGTCACAGCCGACGCAGAAGATGACCTACATCGTCGGGAAGCTGGGTTTCATGCGGCTGCTCGGCCGATACCGCGACGCTCATCCGAACGATTTCCGGCTCGGCGCGTTCCACGACCAAGTCATCAGCTACGGGAGCCTGCCGCAGTCGGTGGTCGAGTGGCTGATGTTCAACGATCCCGCGACCGTCAAACAGGCAACAAGACTGGACACCCCATAGAATGCGACAAAGACCGATCTACGACGTCGCGATCATCGGCTCGGGGGCGGGAGGCGGCATGGCGGCCTACGTCCTCACGAAGGCCGGCGCGCGCGTCGTCATGCTCGAGGCGGGCCCGCGCTGGTTCGCGTCGAAAGACTCGAAGATGCTGGTGCCGAGTTACGCGACTCCTCATCGCGGCGCGTCGATCCACGGGCGGCCGTTCGGCGAGTTCGACGCGTGCGACGGCGGCTGGGAGATCGACGGCGAGCCGTACACGCGCGCGCCAGGCACGCAGTTCAGTTGGTGGCGCGCGCGCATGCTCGGCGGACGCACGAATCACTGGGGCCGGATTTCGCTCCGCTTCGGTCCGGACGATTTCCGCCGCAAGTCGCTCGACGGCCTCGGCGACGACTGGCCGATCAGCTATGACGACGTCAAGCCCTACTACGACAACGTCGATCGGTTCATCGGGCTGTACGGATCGAACGAAGGTCTTCGCAATGCGCCGGACGGCATTTTCATGCCGCCGCCCAAGCCGCGGTGTCACGAGCTATTGGTGAAGAAGGCGTCGGACAAACTGAACATCACGTGCATTCCGGCCCGGCTGTCGATCATCACGCAGCCGCTGAACGGACGGATGGCCTGTCACTACTGCGGGCAGTGCAACCGCGGTTGTCAGGTGAAGGCGAATTTCTCCAGCGGCGACGTGCTCGTCGCGCCGGCGCTGGCGACGGGGAAGCTGACGCTCATCACCAACGCGATGGCGCGCGAAGTGACCGTCGGCCCGGACGGTCTGGCGAACGGCGTGTCGTACATCGACAAGAACACCAACACCGACGACCACGTCCGGGCGAAGGTCGTCGTGCTCGCGGCGAGCGCGATGGAGAGCGCGCGGCTCCTGCTGAACTCCAAGTCGACCAAGTTCCCGAACGGACTCGCCAACTCGAGCGGAATGGTCGGCAAGTATCTCACCGACACGACCGGCGCGGGCGTCTCCGGACACATCCCGGCGCTCGAGGACCACGTTCCGCACAACCACGACGGCGTCGGCGGAATGCACGTGTACATGCCGTGGTGGCTCGACAACTCGAAGCTCGATTTCCCGCGCGGCTACCATATAGAAGTGTATGGCGGCGCCGGGCAGCCGTCGTCGGGGTCCGGCGGCGGGATTCAGCGGCTCAACGGCGGCGGCTACGGCACACAGCTCAAAGCCGACTACCGCAAGTATTACGGCGCGTCGATCGGGTTCGACGGACGCGGCGAAATGATTCCCAACGAGAACTCGTACTGCGAGCTCGACCCCACGACGGTCGATCGCTTCGGCATTCCGGTGCTTCGCTTCCATTGGAAGTTCACCGACAACGAGATCCTTCAGGCAAAGCACATGCAGGAGACCTTCCGCTCGCTCATCGTCGCGATGGGCGGCACCCCGTCGTCGCCGATGCCGTCGCGGGAACAGAACTACGGTCTCGCCGCCGGCGGAACGATCATCCACGAGCTGGGCGGCGCGCGCATGGGCGCGGATCCGACGACGTCCGTCGTGAATGCGAACTGCCAGGCCCACGAGGTGAAGAATCTCTTCGTCGCCGACGGCGCGCCGTTCGTGTCGCAGGCGGACAAGAATCCCACGTGGACCATCCTCGCGCTCTCGTGGCGCACGAGCGACTTCATCGCGCAGCAGCGCGCGGCGGGGGCGATATGAGCACGACCAACGACGACCGCGACATCGAAGGCGCGGGCACGACTTCCTCCGACGCGATGATCTCGCGCCGGCGAATGCTCCAGGTGCTCGGCGCGGTGCCGGTTGCGGCGGCGCTGAGCCCGGCGACCGCGCTCGAGCAAGTCGGTGCGCAAACGACGTCTCAAGCGGCCGCGCAGAGTGCGCCGCGGTTCTTCACGCAGCACGAGTGGAAGACGGTGCGCGTTCTCGTCGACTACATCATCCCGCGAGACGACGTCTCGGGGAGCGCCACCGACGCAAGAGTTCCGGAGTACATGGACTTCCTGCTCGCCGAAAAGGACGCCAACCCGGCGACGCAGGTCGCGATGCGCGGCGGGCTCGCGTGGATCGACACCGAATCGGACAAGCGATTTGCCAAGACGTTCGTCGACGCGACCGACGCCCAGCGCCGCCAGATCCTCGACGACATCGCGTATCCGCAAAAGGCGCCGCCCGGCATGTCGCACGGCGTCGCGTTCTTCAATCGGCTGCGCGACATGACCGCATCCGGTTTCTACTCGAGCGCGATAGGGTGGAAGGATCTCCAGTACGTCGGCAACGTCTTCAATCCCGGCTACGACGGTTGCCCGCCCGCCGCGCTCGACAAGCTCGGCGTGAGCTACGACGTCATGACCACTCGCGTGAGCCCCCAAGAGCGATGAGCCCCAAGAAGACAGACGCGAAGCCGGGCAAGCGGCTCGGCGTCGCGTTCATCGGAAGCGGATTCAACGCGCGCTTCCATCTGCAGGCCTTTCGCGCGGTGCGCGACGCCGACGTCGTCGGCGTGTGGAGTCCGCACAAGAAGAACGCCGCGTCGGCCGCGCAGCTCGCTCGCGACCTGGACGTCGGCAACGCGAAACCCTATGCGACGATCGCCGACATGGTCGCCGATCCGGCGATCGATGCCATCTGGCTCACCGGACCGAATCACGCGCGCGTCGAAAACGTCGAGGAGATCGTCGACGCGATCGAGCGCGGGAAAGGCACGCTCGCCGGAATCGCCTGTGAAAAGCCGCTGGCGCGGAACGTCGCCGAAGCGATCGAGGTGCGCGATCTCGTGAAGCGCACGGGAATTCATCATGGATACCTCGAAAACCAAGTGTTCGCGCCGCAGGTCGACACGGGGCGCGATCTTCTCTGGGCGCGCGGCGCGGCGACGACGGGCCGGCCGTACCTCGCGCGTGCGGCGGAAGAGCACAGCGGCCCGCACATGCCCTGGTTCTGGCGCGGCGAGCTGCAGGGCGGCGGCGTGCTGAACGACATGATGTGTCACTCGGCCCTCGTAGTTCGGCATCTGCTGACGAAGCCCGGCGCGCCGCTGTCCACGGTCAAGCCCGTGCGGGTGACGGCGCACATCGCGAGCCTCAAGTGGACGCGCCCGGAATACGTGAAGCATCTCGCCAAGACGTTCGGTCGCGCCGTGAACTACGCCTCCGAGCCAGCCGAGGATTTCGCGAGCACGACGATCGAGTTCGAGACGGACGACGGCTACACCGTGATCGGCGAGGCGTCGACGTCGTGGAGCTTCGTCGGCGCCGGGCTGCGATTGTCGGCCGAATTGCTCGGCCCCGAGTACTCGATGTCGTGGAACACGCTCGACAGCGGACTCAAGCTCTTTTTCTCACGCGCGGTACAGGGGAAGGCGGGCGAAGATCTCGTCGAGAAGCAGAACGCGGAGATCGGCCAGATGCCGGTCGTCGCCGGCGAGGCGGCCGCATACGGCTACGAAGCCGAGGATCGCCACTTCGTGCGCGTGTTCCTCGGCAAGGAAAAGCCGAAGCTCACTTTCGACGACGGACTCGAGGTCGTGAAGGTCCTGATGACCGCGTATCAGAGCGCGGAGGAGCGTAGGACGCTCGCGTTTCCGCCGCTCGGGCTGGACACGTTCATCCCGGCGGTCGCCCAGGGGATCTGGCGGCCGTGAACGCGGGCTACGGCGGGTAGCAAACCCCGCCGAAGGGGGCCGTCGCGGTCACGGTCGGCGGCGGATTCTGCACGAAGCGCGATGGATATGCGTTGGCGCCGTTCGCCGAGTTCTGCGCCATGGTCTTCGCATCCGCCGGCGACGCGCACGCGATGCCGACGTTGAGCGCCCCGCTCGCCCAATTCGAAAAAAGCCAGTACTGAATGCCGTACGCGCCGAGGTTGTTGATGTCGTAGGTCGGATCGCAACCGGCCGGATCCGTCGGCAGCGGGAACGCGGGGCATCCGTTCACGTGCGGATAGCCCGCGGCATGACGGGTCTCGTGCGCGAGCAGCGCGAGCCAGTTCGCGACACCGAACCAGTCGCGATACGCCGTCAGCATCGCCGAGTCCTTGCGAGCCAGCGAGATGTATTTCTTGCCGTTGATCACCTCGCAGCAGGACGAGTTGCCCCCGGAGACGTGAAAGTCCACGCCGGCGATCTGCGATTTCATCCAGTCATAGAGGCTCAGCGACGTCCACGGCAGTTTGCCCGCGGTGCCCTGGCTCATGTAGTAGACCATCCGCAACGTCTGGTAGTTGAGGACCTCGTCGGTGAGCTTCGTGGTGGGATACGGGTCGGTGCACGCGACCGAAACCGGGTCGGGCTGACCCTCGCTCAGCAGCTGAAAGTCGTGGACGAGCGTCGCGTAGACGGCGGTATCGCTCGTCGGACAGAGATTCACGGACGACGCAGCGTCGTGGATCCCGGTGACGATCAACCCCGCCGGCGGCGGTGCCGCAACGGAAACCAGCACGATCCCGGATTGTCCGTCGCTCGTGGCGGTGACCGTCGTCGTGCCCGTGTCGATAGCCGTGACAAGGCCGCTCGCGCTGACCGTCGCGACCACGGCGTTTCGCGTCGCCCACGAAATTGGGCGGCCGGGCACCGATGTGCCGGAAGCGTCCCGCGGCGTCGCGGTCAGTTGTTGCGTCCCGCCGACGGCCAGCGGAACAAACGACGGGGAGACCATCACGGAAACCACCGGCGACGTCGTGTGCGAGACGGGTTCCGCGCCGTCGCCGCCGCACGAGAGCGCCCAGACCGCCACGGTGGCAATCGACGTTCGGCGAATCCGACTCCGGACCAAGGCCAGTCGTCTCCTCGGGCGGTCTTGCTGGGGGCCGCCCCCAAGAGGTTTCTTACCATCTGCATCCGCGCGGTGCATTAATAAATCACGCGGAGGCCGTTCGACACCGGACACCAACCCACTGCGCGGGACCAAGAATGTCAAAACCGGACGACCGAATCACACGTCGCGACTTTGTCGCCGACGCCGGCAAAGCGGTGCTCGGAGCCGCGATCACCGCTCACGCGCCGATGATCGTGCCGAGGCACGTCCTTGGAGGCCCGGGATACCGCGCGCCGAGTGACGTCGTGAACTTCGCCGTCGTCGGATTCGGCGGAATGGGCTCCGGCAACGCGCAGGAGCTCGCGAAAACCGAAAACCTGTGCGCCGTGTGCGACGTCGATTTGAACTTCTCGGCGACAAACGTCACGAGCAAGCTTCGTCCGAATCGAGAGGGTGTCGTCAATCCGGCGGGGACGAAGCTCAAGGAGCAATTCGACAAGGCGGCGAAGTACTACGATTTCCGCGAGATGCTCGACAAGGAGAAGGGCATCGACGGGATCATCGTCGCGACGCCCGACCACAACCACGCCGTCGTCGCCAAAGCGGCGATGGATCTCGGCAAGCACGTCTACGTGCAGAAGCCGCTCACCTGGTCGGTGCACGAGGCGCGTGTCCTTCGTCAGACGGCGCTGGCGAATCCCAAGCTCGTGACCCAGATGGGCAACCAGGGGCACTCGAGCGAAGGCGCGCGTCTGATCAACGAATGGATTCAGGCCGGCGTCATCGGGCCGGTGCACGAGGTGCACGTTTGGACGAATCGACCGTTGGGCTACTGGCCTCAGCCGGTACCGCGGCCGCAGGCGCCGAACCTGATCATGCAGGCGGGTTCGACTTCGTTCGGGACCTCGTGGAACCAGGGCCGAGTGAATCGCACGCTCGCGGAAGGAATGGCCTCGGGCTCGAATCCGATCCCCGAAGGGTTGCACTGGGACATCTATCTCGGTCCAGTCGCCGAGGACATTCCGTATCACCCGATCTACCATCCCTTTAATTGGCGAGGGTGGACGGACTTCGGCATGGGCGCGCTCGGCGACATGGGCGCGCACCTGATCGACCATCCGTTCTGGGCGCTCGGCCTCGAGCATCCGACGAGCATCGAAGCGACGTCGACGCCGTGGGGCACGATGACGATTCCGGGCGATCCGAACGCGCCAGCGGGAGCGCCCGCGTCGCGCAGCCGGCAGCGGCCCGTCTCGTATCCGGCCGCGACGAACGTGCACTATCAGTTCGCGGCGCGCGGGTCGATGCCGCCGGTGAAGCTGTTCTGGAGCGATGGCGGTCTCTACCCGCCGCGTCCAGACGTGCTGCCCGATGACGTCACGCTCATCTCGGAAGGCGGCGTCATCTTCGTCGGCGAGAAGGGAATTCTGATCAACGACACGTATGGGTCGAACCCGCGCTGCTATCCGGTCGGGTTGATGGACGCCGCGGCGAAGGTCCCGAAGACGATGCCGCGCATCACGTGGAGCCACGAGCTGAATTGGGCGAAGGCGATCCGCGGGGAGACCAAGGCCAGCTCACCGATCGAATACGCCGCGCTGTTGACGGAGACGATGTTGCTCGGCGTCGCGGCGCTGCATGCGGGACAGGGGAAGAAGGTCATCTACGACGCGGCGAAGGTGGAGTTCACCAACGCGCCTGACGCAAACCAATATCTCACGCGCGAATACCGCGCGGGGTGGGCAATCTGACGATGCGAGCGAAGACGTTTCTGGGAGGCGCGAGCGCGCTCGCCCTGGGGTTCTCGAGCGGATGCGTGCATCGCGCGCTGTCGACGCAAGACCACGTCGCGATGGTGACGCAGGCCGCGGCCAGTGGGTTTCGCGTCCTCGACCTGACGGCGTTCCGCGGCTACGAAAGCGAGTCCGTGCCGGCAGGGTGGACGATCTCCGGCAACGAGATCACGAAGTCGCGAGGCACGGGCGACATCATGACGAAGGACCAGTTCGCGAACTTCGAGTTCGAGCTCGAGTGGAAGATCGGCAATGCGGGGAACAGCGGCATTTTCTATCGCGCGACAAAGGAATACGACCACATCTACTGGAGCGGACCGGAATACCAACTGCTCGACGACGCGAACGCGGGCGATGGAAAGAATCCGCTCACGTCGGCCGCATCGGCGTATGGGTTGTACGCGCCGCCGCGCGGCGTGGTAAAGCCGGCGGACCAGTGGAACACGACGCGCATCGTCGTGAGGGGCGCGCACGTCGAGCATTGGCTCAACGGACAGAAAGTCGTCGAGTACGAGCTGTGGAGCCCAGATTGGAAAGCCAAAGTAGCGGCGAGCAAGTTCAAGGACTGGCCGAACTACGGGTTGGCGAAGCGCGGCTACATCGGGATTCAGGGCGACCACAACGGAACGCTCTCCCTCCGCAACATTCGCATTCGGGAGCTGCCATGACCGAAACGAGCGGCGTCGCGTGGGGGCGCACCCGACTCTCCCTCATGATGTTGCTGCAGTACTTCGTGTGGGGCGTCTGGTTCGTGACGATGGGCACGTACCTCGGCCAGACGCGGCACTTCACGGATACGCAGATCGGCGCCGCGTACGGCGCGATGGCGATCGCGGCGATCGTGTCGCCGTTCTTCATGGGAATCGTCGCCGACCGCTTCTTCTCGAGCGAGAAGCTGCTCGCGATCCTGCACATCGTCGGCGGCATCGTGATGTGGTTCGTATCGTCGCAGACGTCGTGGGCCACGTTCTACCCGCTGCTCCTGCTCTACGCGCTCTGCTTCATGCCGACGTTGTCGCTCACCAACTCGATCTCGTTCCACAACGTGAGCGATCCGGCGCGCGACTTCCCGATCATTCGCGTGCTGGGGACGATCGGCTGGATCGTCGCGGGTATTCTCGTCGGCAAGGTGCTGCACGCCGACGCGCTCGCGACGCCGATGCGGATCGCCGCCGGGGCGTCCGTGGTGCTCGGGCTCTATTCGCTTGCGTTGCCCCACACGCCCCCCACCGGCGCCGGCGCGCCGTTCAGCATACGTGACGCGCTCGGCCTCGACGCGCTGAGCCTGCTGCGCAATCGCGACTTCTTCATGTTCGTGCTCGGCTCGTTCCTGCTCTGCATTCCACTCCAGTTCTACTACACGTTCACGAACCTCTTCCTGAACGAGATCAAGGCCCCCGACCCGGCGTTCATCCAGACGTTCGGCCAGATGTCCGAGATCGGCTTCATGCTCGTGCTGCCGTTCGCGCTGCGCCGATTCGGAATCAAGGTGATCATGCTCGTCGGCATGCTCGCCTGGGCGCTCCGCTACTTCGCGTTCGGCAACGGGAACGTCGGCGGCGGCATGTGGCTGCTTTACGGCGGCATTCTGCTCCATGGCGTGTGCTACGACTTCTTCTTCGTGAGCGGCCAGATCTACACCGACCAGCGCGCGGGCGAGAAGGTGCGCGCGGCGGCGCAGGGGTTCATCAACTTCGTCACGAACGGCGTTGGCTACTTCGTCGGCGCGTCGGTGTCGGGGCGGGTCGTCGCGATGTACGCGTCGCCGAGTCCGTCGTGCGCGGGTGCCGCGGCATGTACGCAAGTCGTGCACGACTGGCACGCGATCTGGATGGTGCCGGCGATCGGCGCGTTCGCCGTGTTCGTCTTGTTCGGTCTGTTGTTCAAGCCCGCCAAGCAACGAGAAAGCCCGGACGTCATTGAGCCGGCGACCGCGATGGCTTAGCTCCGTCGCAATTGCATCCGACACGAAACAACAGAGTGAATTCCTTCGGGCGGTGGCGACGACGGATTCTCGCGGCCGCGGTGATCGTCGTGGCGGCCGCGTCGGCTTCCGCGCAAGCCGCGCCGTTCAACAAGCGTCACGTCACCTTCAAGAGCGCTGGGTTGACGCTGGCGGGCTATCTCTACCAGCCGCCAGGGCCGGGTCCTTTTCCGGCCGTCCTCTGGAATCACGGAAGCGAGCCCGATCCCGGCGGCGGTCCGCAATTCGATTCGGTCGCCGCCGTGTTCGTTCCCGCCGGGTTCGCGGTCTTCGCGCCCATGCGTCGCGGACACAGCGACTCGCAAGGCGAATACATCAGAGAATCGATTCAGCAGGAGTCATCGCGGCACGGGCAAGCGGCGGGACTGCGCCTCGGCGTTCACCTTCTCGAGACGTCGCAGGTCGACGACCAGCTCGCTGGTCTCGCATTTCTTAAAGCACAGCCGTTCGTGGACACGACGCGCCTCGTGGTAGCCGGCTGCTCGTTCGGCGGCATTCAAACGATCTTCGGGGCCGCGCGGCACGTCGGATATCGGGTTGCCGTGCCGATCTCGCCCGCGGCGCTGAGTTGGAACAATAGCCCCGACCTCCAGGCGCGACTCAAAGACGCCGTATCTAAGATCGACATTCCGGTTTTCCTAATTCAACCGGCGAAAGACGCGAGCCTCGAGCCGGCGAAAGTCCTCGGACCGATTCTCACGCGGCGCAACGCAGGCAACCGAGTGAAGGTCTTCCCCGCCGTCGGGCCCGAGGCGCAGCAGGCGCATTGCTTCGGCGGCGCGCCGGGCATGCACATCTGGGGGCCGGAGGCCCTCGCGTTCGTCGAGGCGGCGCTCAAGTAGCGTCTCGGAAACCGCAAGTGCCCGAAATCCGGCCTCGCCGAACAAAGAAGGCAAATGCCAGTTACCGAACTGCGGCGGGCGCGGTAGCATAACTCGCGAAGCCACGGCCACATCGCGACGCTTGCAACTTCGCGATCGGGTACTCCGTTGTGTGTCTGGTCGTTGGACCTCCACGAATCCCGAACAATGGATCTCTACATCTCGAGTATGGTGCTGGGCGCGATCGGCTTCACGGCCATGGCGCTTGGTGGCCTCGGGAGTCGGGGAGGCCACCACGGGGGCGGGCATGGGGGCGGGCACGGACGCGGCGGAACGATCGGCCACGCTCATGGCGGGACGACGGGCCACGTTCACGGCGCCGCCCATAGCCACTCGCACGCGAGCGCCGTTCAGAGCGGTCACGCGCACACGAGCGGCATGGCGGGCCGGACGTTCTGGCTCATCACGTCGCCGCGCTTCCTCTTCAGCCTCATGCTCGGTTTCGGTGCGACCGGTGCGATGCTGCACCCGGTGCTTCCGGGACCGGCGCTGCTCGCCGCCGCGGCCGTCGGCGCGGTCGCGTTCGAGCGATTTCTTGTGACGCCGTTGTGGAACTTCGCGATGCGATTCGCGTCGCGGCCGGCATCGACGTTCGAGAGCGCGGTCGCCGACGAAGCGGTCGCCGTCAGCGCGTTCGATAACAACGGGCAGGGCATCGTCTCGTTGGAACTGGATGGGCAGGTGTTGCAGGTGCTGGCCACGCTGCAGCCGCAGGACCGTTTGCTCGGAGCCCGCGTGAAGCCCGGCCAACGCCTCCGCATCGACGACGTGAACTCGGCCAAGCAGAGTTGTACGGTATCAATCCTCTAACAACATTCTCTCTTCGGGGAGTCGAACATGTCAGGCCTACTCACTACGCCCATCCTCATCGGACTCATCGTCGTCGGGTTCGTGCTCATCGTCATCCCGACGATCGTCGCCAGCTTGCTCCGCAACGTCGAAGCCGGCACGATCCGCCTGGTCAGCTGGCTGGCCGGCGGCACGGTCATCTATCGCGGGCCGGGCAAGTCGAAGGAAATCCCGCTGCTCACGACGGGAACGACGATCTCGAGCAAGGTCATCAACATCGACCTGGACATCACGGACCAGACAGCCGACGTCGACTCGAGCGGTACGCCGGCCCCGATCAAGGTGCGCGTGCTCGCGAGCGCCATCGTTTCCGTCGGCGACACCGACGCGCTGATCAAGACGGCGGCCAACCGGTTCTTCTCGAAGAGCGACGCCGACCAACTCAGCACGCTCACCGACCTGCTCTCCAGCTCCGGACGGCGGGCGATGAACCTGCTCACGCACGATCAGCTCTTTTCCGCCAAGGCGGCGCCGCTCCACGCGCTACCGCCGGGGGAGTCCGCCGCGGTCGTGCCGGTGCGTGTGATCCCGACCGCGCTCATGGCCGGCGAGGCCGGCGCGATCGAAGACGAAGACGATCCGCTTGCCGTGATCATTCGGAAGGCGTGCTCGCGCGAGTTGACCGACCTCGGCCTCATCTTCAATTCGCTGAACATCAAGGTTGTTCAGTCGGAAGTGGCCGAGGCCCGACGCCGGCAGTCCGCGGCGGTAGCCCAGGCGAACGCGGACATCGTGGCTGCGACCCAAACGCGCCGCGCCAAGGAAGCGCAGCTCGAGGCCGAGCGCGCGATCTCGGACAAGACGCGAGAGCTCGAACAAACCAAAGCAAGCAACGCGGCGCTGGTCGCGCAGGCTGAAGCAAAACGGCAAGAGGCGTCCGGTCTTCAGCGCACGGCGGAACTCGACGCGACGCAAATCGCGCAGGCCAAGGCCGATGCGGCACGCGTGCGCCTCGAGGCCGAGGCGGGCGCGGACGCCGAGGCGATTCGCATTCGCAAGATCTCCGAGGCGCAGGCCGAGGCAATCCAGAAGGTGAATCAGGCGATCGCCGTGGGCGGCGAGTCGTACTTCCGCTACCGTCAGATCGAAATGCTCCCGCAGATAGCGCCAGTCATCGCCGCCGCGCTGTCCGACGCGAAGATGGTGACGATCTCCGGTGGTGGAGAGGCCGGCGGGGCGGCGACGGCAACGACCAACAACATCACCAGCGTGATTCAGACCGTGCTCGCGGCACAGCTCGTGTCGCGCGGGCTGTTGGACCCCTCACCCAGCGCACCGGTTGCGGCGCCGCCGCAGCAAACAGACGGGAAACAGACGCTGCCGTCTTCCTTCCCATCGGCCCCGGCGAAGCGATAAGACTCGCGGCCGAGTGTCATGCAGAAAAGCGCGCGCCGGCACGATGCGGCGCGCGCTTTCTTGCTGGGCGGGAAGTATTGAAGTCAGTCTGAACGAAGCGCGATCAGCGGATCGACCCGCGTGGCTCGGCGCGCCGGAACCAGCGTGGCCACCAGGGCAACCGCGACGAGCAGCGCCGTCACACCGGCGAACGTCCACACGTCGAACGGACTCACGCCGTACAAGATGCCGCGCATCAGCCGGGTGAGCCCGAGCGCTGTCGCCAGCCCTACGGCTGCACCGATCGACGCCATGGACACCCCCTCGCCGACGACCGCGCGCATCACGGACCCCGCTTCGGCGCCAAGCGCAATCCGAATGCCGATCTCGTGGGTCCGTCTCGACACGGCGTATGCCATCACGCCGTAAATCCCGACCGCCGCGAGGACGACGGCGATGCCGGCGAACGCGGCAAGCAACAGCAGATAGAAGCGCGACTCCGCGGTGGCGGTTCGAAGGAGCGCGCTGAACGTGGCCACCGCCGAAATCGGCGCGTTGCGCTCGACCGATCGAATGGCGGCGCGTATCGGCGCCACAAAAGCGCTCGCGTCGCACTCGGCGCGCGGGCACGCGACCCGCGCAACCAGCGTCATCGTTCGAGAGGCGCCGAGCCCCTTCACATACCCAGGCCGCTGCGCGAACGCGAGAAACATTTCCTCCTCGTGCGGCGCGGACAGCGATTCGCGCACGTTGTCCTTGACGATGCCGACCACGGTGAGCCACGTCGAGTCGTCGAGCGTGATGCGCCGGCCGATCGGATCCAGGCCCGGCCAATGCGTCTTCGCCATGAACTCGTTGATCACGACGACGCCGGGTGTGTTCAGTCGATCCGTCTCCGCGACATCGCGCCCACGGAGGATCGGGATTCGCATCGTCGTGAAGTAGCCTGGGAACACGACGCGAAAGGTCGCGGTTGGCCAATCGCCGGGTCGGGGATGCGGCGCACCCTCGAGACGAAACGCGAATCCCCACATGTCGCCGTCGAACGGCCGATGGTTGATGTAGCTCGCCGACTCGATACCCGGCACGGCGCGAACGCGCGCGAGCGAGCTGACGTAGAACGAGGCGTGATGCCCGGTGTCCGCGGCAGGCGTTCCGGCGGTCGAGACGATCATCGAAACGACGTTGCGCGGATCGAAGCCAGGGTCGATTCGCTGAAGCGCCATCAACGTGCGAATCATCAACCCCGCGCCGATCAGCAGCACGAGGGCCAGTGCGAACTCGGACGCCACCAGCGCGTTGCGAACGCGCGCGCGGCCGCGCCCATCGCTCGACGCCCGATCGCCGTCGCGGAACGTCGCGACGGGATCCACACGCGCCGCTCGAAGCGCGGGCAGAAGGCCGAAAACGATGACGGTGGCCGCCGAGATCGCCACCGCGATCGCCAGGACGCCGCCGTCGATCGTCACTGAAGCGACGCGAGGAATGATGGCCGGACTCGCCGCCACCAGCGCTTGAATCCCCCACGCCGCCAAGACGAACCCGCCGGCGCCGCCGAGCGACGCCAAGAGAACGCTCTCGACGAGCATCTGCCCGATGAGGCGCGCCCGGGTGGCGCCGAGCGCCGTTCGCAGGGAGAGCTCTCGCTGCCGCGCCGCGGCTCTCGCCAACAACATGTGCGCGACGTTGGCGCACGCCGTGAGCAGCACGAACGTCACCGCCACGAGGAGCGTGAGGAGCGGGGTGCGAATGTCGCCGACGACTTTCTCCTTGAGCGGCGTGAGGATGACGTTCCTGTTGCTCCCCGGATCTCGCGCCTCGAGCGTCGCCGTCACGGCGCCAAGGTCGGCGCGTGCTCGCTCGATCGTGACGCCGGGCGCGAGACGCGCGAAGATGCGCAGGCTCTGTCCGTCGTTGAGGCGATTCGCCAGCACCAGCGGTGCCCATGCCTGCGCGGCCGTACTCCAAAACGGCGCGAAAACAAACGACTTCGGCATCACACCGATGACCGTGTAAATCGAACCGTCGAGGGACACCGTCGAGCCGACGACGTCGCGACGCCCGGCGAACATCCGTTGCCACAGTCCATAACTGAGCACGACCACGTGGTCGTGCCCGGGCTCCTCCTCCGCGGCTGAAAACACCCTTCCGAGCACCGGAGCGACGCCGAGCATGGGCAGCATCCGGCTCGTGATCCGCAGCGCCGGGACCTGTGTCGGATTGTCGCCGCTGGTCAGATCCGGCGACCAGTATTCCGCGGCCGCCATGTCGGAGAAGCTTCGCGTCTGCGCGCGCCAGTCACTAAAGTTTCTCGGCGACGCCGGGTTCCGCCCGTCGTGGAGAATGACGGCGAGGCGATCGGCGTCGGCATACGCCAGCGGCTCGACGAGCACGGAGCGTACGACGCTGAGCATCGTCGTCGTCGCGCCGATCCCGAGGGCCAGCGCGAGCACGGCGACGACCGTGAACACCGGCGTCTTGCGCAGCGTCCGCGCGGCGAAACGACAGTCGCGCAGAATGCCGTCGAACAGAGCGCCGGTCCGAACGTCGCGCACCCTCTCCTTGACGACGTCGTACCCGCCGAGCTCGAGTCGCGCCGCACGCTCGGCGTCGCGAGCCGACATGCCGCCGCGCACTTTTTCCGCGGCGACGCCGGCAACGTAAGCACGCAACTCCTCGTCGAGCGCATCGTCGACGCGAGCGCGATGGAAAAGGTTGCGCACGAATGCGCCGGCGCGCGTGATGATCCGGGCGATGGCCATGTTTCCCTCAGCTCGACCGGAGCGCGAGCGTCATCGCCGCGGAGACCCGCTTCCACTCGTCGGTCTCTTCCGACAGCCGGAGACGGCCGGCTTTGGTGAGGCGGTAGAACTTGGCCCGCCGATTGTTCTCCGACTCGCCCCACGCCGACACCACCCAGCCGTTCTCCTCGAGCCGATGGAGAGCGGGGAAGAGCGAGCCCGGCTTGACGTCGTACGCGCCGCCCGTGATCTGCGCGATCCGCCGCGCGACGCCGAGTCCGTGCATGTCGGTCAGCGTCAAGCACTTCAAGATCAGAAGGTCGAGCGTACCCTGGAGAAGCGGTGTCTGCGAAGGCGACATGCTCGTATAGACATCCGATACGAGCAAAGGGTTGGCTACGGTTCGGGGACCTTGGGAAGGCCGTACACCTTCTTGAGATCCTCGAGGTACTCGGTGTGGAGGCCGCGAATCGTGTCGAACTCGTGCTTGACCATCGCTCGATAGTCGGCTCGGGTCGCGAAGTCGTAGAGCAATGCCGCCATCGCCTGCGCGTCGGTCACGAACCCGCGATGCCCGACCGGCGACGTGGCGTCGGCGAGCATCTCGTAGGTGTGGTTCGGTGCGGTCGACGTCATCGCGCTGAACTCGCCGCCGGGGACCGCGCTCGAGACGCTCCCCGTCTCCTCGTAGCCCTGCGGTTTGCCGGGATCCGGCTGCACGTTCTGGCCGCCGTACTTCTTGAGATACCCGAACGCAACCTCGTTGATCGACCCGATGCTCACCCCGTCGCGGGCCTCGCCGTAGTGGTCGATCTTGACCTTCGTTCCGGTCGCGAGCGCCGCGGCGCGGGCGGCGTCGTCGACGATTTGCAGCTCCTGGGCGAGATACACCTCGTCCGGATAGCGGATGTAGAAGTCGGCCGCCGTCTTGTCGGGCACGACGTTGGGCGCCGCGCCGCCTTCGGTGATCACGCCCTGGATGCGCGCCTCGGGACGCATGTTGCTGCGCATCGCGTCGATGTTGTCGAACAGGTGGATCACCGCCGTCAGCGCGTTGCGGCCGTTCCACGCCGTGAGCTGGTGCGCCGGCGCGCCGTTGAACGTGTACTTCACGCCATCGATGTTCATGCAACACGTCCCGAAGCCCGCGGCCGGACGACTGGTCACCGTCGTCGAATGGCTGCGCACGAGGATGTCGACGCCGTCGAAGACGTGCGAGTTGAACATCACGGTCTTCGCATTGGGCGGCATCATCTCTTCGCCCGGCGTGCCGAACACCGTCACCGTTCCCGGCGTCTTGGTCTTCGTCAGATACTCGGCGATCGCGACGGCGGCCGCGATGCCGATCGGCCCCTGTGTGCTGTGCTGATCGCCGTGAAACGCGCCCTTGGTGCCGCGCAGCGCGTCGTACTCGAGGATGACGCCCAGGTTCGGCGATCCGGTCGACTTGGTGTAGCGCGCGACGAATGCGGTCGGCAGGCCCGGCGTTCCCATCTGGACGGTGAAGTCGTGTTTCTTGAGATAGTCGGTGAGAATCTGCACCGACCGCTTTTCCTCGAAGCCGATCTCGGGATGTCTCGTGATGTCGTCGCCCATCGCGAGGAGCTCGGTGTCCATGAGCTCCTTCGCGCGCGCGGCGACCTGGTCGCGCGCCGAGTTCGGACCGGTGAGCTTGGCGACGAGCGCGGGAAGGTTGAGCGATTTCTCGAGCGAATCGAGCTTGCGGACGACGTCGCGCGCGGCGTCGCGCTCGGTGGGTGTTTCCTGCGCGGCCGCCGCGGACAGCGCGGTGACGCACAGGAGAGCCGCGCAGCATCGCGAGCGAATCATTCGAGTTCCCTCGGGTGAAGGGTGCGGATCAGACGTAGCGCGCGATGGCCATCGTGATCACCGCGAGGAGGAGCAGCGGCAGAACGATCTTTGCGGCCGAGCCGACCTTGGCCTCGAAGCGCCATGAGCTCTGCGGTCTGCTCGGCCGTGGGCGGGCCGCCCTGCGCGTCGACCGCCCGGAAGATCGTCGCCATGCCAGCCGTGGCGCGGCCGACGACCGCACCGCCGAAAATCAATGCGATGACGCCCGCCAGTCCGCCGACCCCGAGCGTCATGCCCATCGGCGACGAGTAGAACGCGCCGTTCGATCGCGACGCGTCCCACCAATACATGAAGATCCCCGACAGAACCGTGAGTCCGGCCAGCGCCGGGAAGTATGGACCGAACTTCGTCTTCACCAGCAGGAACTTCATTACGCCGCCGCCCGCGGGACCGCTGCCCACCACGGCGGGAAGGATGAACCACGATAGCATCGCCACACCGCCGACCCAAAGCACTCCGGAAAAAATGTGAAAAAGACGCAAAACAATCATCATCGGTTGCATGCGTTCGACTCCAGTCAGGTGGGTGAGTTTCTCAGATTCGATCGAACAGGACGATCCCCGAAAACCGTTTGAACTTCTCCTGCACCTGCCGCGAACGGAGCCGCCCGAGCAGGCGCCAGAGCCACATCATCGACATCTCGCGATCCAGGCGACGGGCTTCCTCCATCGACGAACGGAACTCCACCTCGCGCCAACCGAACGGCTCGAAGAACTTCGTGTTCTCGTCCGGGGCGAACAGGAAAGGCGCGTTCACGTTTCCCTGCGACTTACCCCACATCCGCTGCATCATCGCCAGCAATTCGGGCCGGGCGAGATCGATCAACCAGGAATGGAAGCTCGGAGGGCGATGCAGGTCGGCGGCGAGGGCGCCGACCTGATCCGGCGTGAGGTAGATGAGCAGCCCCTCCGTCACGACAAGCGTGCGCCGGGATTGCGCGCCCAACCGCGTGAACAGCTCTTCGCGCACGGCCGGTTCTCGCAGATCCGCGCGGATCCCCTCGTACCGGCAGACCGGAGTCTCGCCACGCATCGTCTCGAGCTTGTAGTCGAGGATGCCCGGAAGGTCCACGTCGATCCAGCGAAGGTCGGCCGGGAGCTTCATCCGCCAGGGACGGGTATCGAGCCCAGCCGCGAGATTCACGATCTGGTCGGCGCCCGCGCGGATCTGCGCTTCGATGATCTCATCGAAGACGGCCGTGCGGACGATCATCGCCCAGGCCATCTGGCGTCCGCGCTTCATCGAGTCGACGATCGCTTCGCCCTTTTCGCCGGCAAGACGGGCGGCGAACGGATCCCGGAAGATCGCGTCCTGGCGAGCCGTCTCCATGGCTCGGTAGACGGCCACCCACCGGGCGGTGTCGGAGACGTTTTCGATGTGGGACATCCGGGGGAGATTGGCCCGCTCGACCGTCAGCGTCAACCGGCTCGGCAACGCTTTGGGCTGGACGGCCGAGGGTACGGAAGCGATGCTTACCCCCGTCCCTTATCCCCTGACCTATGCGTCGCTCCTCCATGGTGTTCGCGGCCGCGATCGCGGCCTTCGCCGCGCTCAGTGCCGGCGCCCAAACGCGCATGCTGCGCACCCCCACCGTGAGCAAGACCCAGATCGCGTTCGCCTACGCGAACAACATCTGGGTCGTCGACAAGAGCGGTGGCATGGCGCGCCGCATCACGAGCTTCCAGGGTACAACCGAGAACCCGAAATTCTCACCCGACGGCAAACTGATCGCGTTCAGCGCGCAGTACGGCGGGAACGTCGACGTCTACGTCGTCCCTGCCGACGGCGGTGAGCCAAAACGTCTCACCTGGCACCCGGGCGCCGACGTCGTCGAAGGGTGGACGCCCGACGGCAAGTCGATCGTCTTCAATTCGTCGCGCGCCACCTCGGCGCCGAGCGCCGCGCCGCGCTTCTGGACCGTGCCGGTCGAAGGCGGAGTGGAAACGCCGATGGCGCTCCCGCGCGCGTATCAAGGCAAGATTTCGCCCGACGGCCGCCGCGTCGCGTACCGCATGAACAACTCGTGGGACGAGGAGCGGCGCAACTATCGCGGCGGACAGAATCGTCCGATCTGGATCGTCGATCTCAAGACGTTCGCGCTCGACACGACGCCGAACGTCTCGTCCGATCTGGTCGTCGCGCAGGCAGGTTCGCCGCGCGGCTCGTCGCACTTCTCGGCACCGTCGGCGCCCGAGTCGAAGAACATGGACCCTGTGTGGGTCAACGACGACGTCATCGACTTCGTCTCGGATCGTGACGGTGTGGCCAACGTGTGGACGTACGACACCAAGTCGAAGAAGCTGACGCAGGCGACGCACTTCACGAACTTCGACGTGAAGGCGGTCGACGCGGCGTCCGACGGCAGCGCGGTCGTGTTCGAGCAGGCGGGTGACATCCATCTTCTCGATCCGAAGACGGGCAGCGAGCACGTGGTGAACATCACGGCCGCGGGCGACTTCGCGTGGATGATGCCGCAGTGGAAGGACGTGACGGCGAACATGAGCAACCTGGCGCTCTCTCCGACCGGCAAGCGCATCGCGGTCGAGGCGCGCGGTGAGATCTTCACGATTCCGGCCGAGCGCGGCGACGTCCGCAATCTCACGAACTCGAGCGCGTCGGCGGAGCGCGAGCCGGCGTGGTCGCCCGACGGCAAGCAGCTGTCGTACTTCAGCGACAAGTCGGGCGAGTACGAGCTCTATATCGAGTCACAGGATGGGCTCACCCCGCCGCGCGAGATCAAGATTCCGACCACAGGGCCACTTCTACACGGCGGCGTGGTCGCCCGACGGCAAGCGAATCATGTTCCACGACACGAACCTGCACTTGTGGGTCGTGGACGTCGCGACGGGCCAGGCGAAGACGGTGGGCAACGATCCATGGATGGTGCCGACGCGAACGATGAACCCGGTGTGGTCGCCGGACGGAAAGTGGATCGCGTACTCGAAGCATCTGAACTCGCTCTACCACGCGCTCGAAGTCGTGAACGTCGAGACGGGCGTCACGAAGCAGGTGACCGACGGCCTGGCTGATGCCGTGTCGCCGGCGTGGGACGCGAGCGGCAAGTACCTCTGGTTCCTCGCATCGACGGACTACGGTCTCCGGTCGCAGTGGCTGGACATGACGAACTACGATCACACCGAGACGTTCGGTCTCTACGCGGCGATGCTTCGCAAGAGCGACGCGTCGCCGTTCCTGCCTGAGAGCGATGAAGAGGGTGCGCCGGCCGGTGCGGCGCCCGGCGGCTTCGGGGGCGGCGGCCGAGGTGGGCGCGGCGGCGCCGGCGGGTTCGCCGGCGGGGCCGGTGCCGACAGCGCCGCAGGCGGCGAGCAAGCGGCTCGCCCGGCGCCGCGCGCCCCGATGCCGACGGTCACGATCGACTTCGACGGCCTCGAGCACCGTATTCTCGCCGTGCCGGGAATTCCGGAACGTCAATACTCGAACTTGAAATCCGGCGTCGCCGGGATGGTCTACTTCCTCGAGGCCGGCGGTGCTGGTGGTGGCGGCGGCCGCGGCGGCGCTGGAGGTGGGGCGACGTTGCACCGCTATTCGCTGCGCGACCATCGTGACTTGCCGTTCGTCACGGGCGCGGCGGACTACGACGTGAGCCTCGACGGGCACAAACTCGTATATCGCGGCGCCGGCGGCGGAGGAGGTCGCGGCGGCCGTGGTGGCGCGCCTGGAGCGGGCGGAGGGCCGCAGCTCTTCCTCGTCGATGCCGACCGCAATCCGCCGCAGGCCGGCCAGGGCAGAGTGACGGCCGATCTGCGCGCGTACATCGATCCCAAGCAGGAGTACAAGCAGATCTTCGACGAAGCGTGGCGCAACCAGCGCGACTACCTCTACGTGACCAACGAACACGGCGCGGACTGGCCGAAGGTGAAGGAGATGTACAGCCAGTTCCTGCCGTATGTGAACCATCGGGCGGATCTCAACTACCTCATCGACATGATGGGCGCCGAGATCTCGATCGGACACTCGTACGTGCGCGGCGGCGACATGCCCGACGTACCAGCCGCCGTGCCGGGCGGCCTGCTCGGCGCCGACTTCTCGATCGAGAACGGGCGCTATCGCATCACGAAGATCTACGACGACGAGGAGTGGAACACCGATCTGCGCGCTCCTCTCGCCGCGCCGGGCGTGGACGTGAGAGTCGGCGACTACATCCTGGCGATCAACGGGCAGGACCTGAAAGCGCCCGACAACATCTATCGTCTGCTCGACGGCACGGCGAATCGACAGACGTCACTCGTCGTCAACTCGACGCCGGCGGCCGACGGGGGAGGCGCGCGGCACGTCACGGTCGTTCCCGTGGCGAACGAGCAAGGGCTGCGCACTCGCGCATGGATCGAAGCGAATCGGCGCACTGTCGACTCGCTGTCGCACGGCCAACTCGCTTACGTGTATCTGCCCAACACCGGGCAGCCGGGGTACACGAGCTTCAATCGTTACTACTTCGCGCAGCAGGACAAGAAGGGCGCGATCATCGACGAGCGGTACAACGGTGGCGGCCAGGCCGCGGACTACATCATCGACGTGCTGCAGCGCGACTACGACGGCTACTTCAACAACGTCGCCGGCGATCGCATGCCGTTCACCAGCCCCGCCGCGGGGATCTGGGGTCCGAAAGTGATGATCATCAATGAAATGGCGGGATCGGGCGGCGACTTGATGCCATACATGTTCCGCTATCGCAAGATCGGAACGCTCGTGGGCAAGAGGACGTGGGGCGGCCTCGTTCATACCGCCGACACGCCAACGTTCGTGGACGGCGGATCGGCGATCGCGCCGCGCGGCGGATTCTTCGCCCGCGACGGCAAGTGGGCGGTCGAGAACGAGGGTGTCGCTCCGGACATCGATGTCGAGAATACGCCGCGAGAAGTGATCGCCGGTCACGATTTGCAGCTCGAGGCCGCGGTCGCCGAAGGCATGAAGCAACTGGCGGCGCACCCGGTCGATCGCGCGACGAAGGAGCCGCCGCCGCCGACGTGGGGCAAGCGGGTGAAGCCGCCCGCGTGAGGACGCCGGCGCGCTGAGCCTTCGCAACGAGCTCCAGCACTCGCTCGGTGGTGCCTAAAGACCACCGAGCGAGTGTTCGGCTTTTATGCGCCGCAGTCGGGCTCGACGGCGAGCTCTTGATACGGCCCGGAGCTTGCCACGTCGACGTTAGGCGCTGATCGCACCCGCCACGTGGCCGTGATGCGCGGCGCGCATCACGACAACCGCTGAGGTGGGCCCGTGCAAGTAGCGATCTTGTTGATGAACCTCGTGTACGCGGCGCTCGGCGTCATGCTCATGTACGTCAGCTTTCGCGTGATCGACAGGCTGTTGCATGAGGTCGAGTTGCCGAAAGAACTGCAGCGTGGAAATATCGCGGCGGCCATCTTCGTCGGGTCGCTCTTCGTCTCGATCGCGTTGATCATCGGACGCGCGATTGCTTAGCTGACCGCCGCCGGATAGCGCGAGGCGCATGCGGTGACCGGAGTACGACGAGCGCTGGTCCTCGCCGCGATTTTCGTGGTCGCCGCCAGGATGGAGTGCGGCCAGGGGCCGCAGGCGACCGCCGCCGCGCAGACCCCGCCCAAGCAGGGCCTGATGGCGAAGATAGAGGACGCGGCAGGAGCACTCCTCGCGCGAAAGATCAACGCGCAATACGACGGGACCTTCAGCAAGTACACGAAACAGTACTTCGGCGCGGGGTACGACTGGCGTTGGTTCAAGGCCCAAGGCTTCGCCGAGAGCCGGCTCGATCCCCGCGCGAAGAGCTGGGTCGGCGCGCGTGGGCTGATGCAACTGATGCCCACGACCTATCACGAAATCGTATCTCAGAATCCCGATTTCGGCCCGATCGATCAGCCGGAATGGAACATCGCCGCCGGCATCTACTACGACCGGCACCTCTGGGATTTCTGGCACCTCGTGCCCTACGACGAGCGCTATCATTTCATGTTCGCGAGCTATAACGCCGGCCGAGGGCCGATCATCAAGGCGTACAAGCTCGCGACGTCGCAGTGGCCGGCGGATACGACGTGGGCCAACATCGCGCGCGTCGCGCCGAGCGTGCACCCGTGGATATACAAAGAGACGCTTGGATACGTGAGCCGCATCGACGCCACGTATCACCTGCTGGCCAATCCGTCTGTGAAGGCTTCCGTCATCGACACGCTCTGACCGGCCGGGTCGCCCACCGGCATCGGGCGGCTCCAGCCTCCATCGTCGCTGGAGCGCCAAACGCGCTCACCCAGCGCAACGACGATCCGAATTGAAACTCAACATGCTCGACTGTCGTCTTGTGATGAGGCCGCTTCCTTGGCGGTCTTTCGGATCTTTCACGAGGGGACTTCGTGCAGCTGGCGATTCTTGCGCTGAACCTCGTTTACGCCGCCCTGGGCGTGGTGTTGATGTACGTGAGCTATCGAGTCATCGACCGGCTCATGCCCGACGTCGACTTCCCCCAGGAGCTGAAGCGCGGGAACGTCGCCGCCGCGATCTTCATCGGTGCGTTGTGGGTCTCGATCGCGCTCATCGTCGGGCGCGCCATCGGATAGGCTCTGATGCGCGGGCTCCGCTCGCTCACTTTGTTGGTGTTGGCAGCCTTCCCCGTTGCCGCCGGCGGACAGGGGGAGCGCCCGCGCCGCCGCCAACCAACGCCCTCGAGCGAGTCGCCGAGGCGCGCGCGGCGAAGAAAATCAGCCAGCGCTTCGACCCGTCCTTCAAGAAATACTCGAGACGGTACTTCGGCTCCGCCTTCGACTGGCGCTACTTCAAGGCGCAAGGATTCGCCGAGAGCGAACTCAAGCCGAACGCGACGAGCTGGGTCGGTGCGCGCGGCGTGATGCAGCTCATGCCGTCGACGTACCAGCAGATCGCCTCGCACCGACCCGAATTCGGCGCGATCGACCAGCCCGACTGGAACATCGCCGCCGGCATCCTGCACGACCGCGACCTGTGGCAACTCTGGGCAAACGTTCCCGAAGCGGAACGCTACCATTTCATGTTTGCGAGCTACAACGCGGGCGAGGGCACGATCGGGCGCGCCCTCAGCGTCGCCAAGACCAAATATCCGGAACCGGTGTGGTCGAACATCGAGTTGATAGCACCGAGCGTCCAGCGGTGGCGGTACTCCGAGACACTGGGCTACGTGCGACGAATCGACTCGACGTATTTCAGGCTGACGAATCCATTCGCGCCGTAACTGCGTGCGGAGCTACACAGGCCGCTCGATCGACGGACTCCTCGGCGTGAACATCTGCGGACCGTTCTCCGTGATGTGCAGACAGTCCTCGAGGCGAATGCCGAACTCGCCGTAGATCGCGATCGTCGGCTCGTCGCTGAAGCACATGCCCGGCTGAATCTTGGTCGTGTTGCCCTTCACGAAGTTGGTCCACTCGTGGCCGTCCAGGCCGATGCCGTGGCCGGTGCGATGCGGAAGCCCAGGCACCTTGTAGCCCGGACCGAAGCCGGCGTCGGTGATCACCTTTCTGGCGGCGGCGTCGACCGACTCGCACGCCGCGCCGACCTGCGCCGCGTTGAACGCGGCCGCCTGCGCGCGCTTTTCGACTTCCCACACGTCGCGCTGACGCTGAGTCGGCTTGCCGAACACCGTCGTTCGCGTGATGTCGGACGTGTAGCCGTCGACGGTGCACCCCGCGTCGACGAGCACGACGTCTCCATCGCGCAGCGTCTGCGGCTGGCTGCTGCCGTGCGGGAAGGCGGTGTATTTGCCGAAGATGACGAGCGCGCCGTCGCTCGTGCCACCGAGCCTCTGCGTCACCGAGTCGACGTTCGACGACACGTCGTGCTGCGACATTCCCGGCTTGAGCGCCTTCAACGTCGCCCCGATCGCCTGGAGCGTTATCTCGTTCGCGTGCTGCATCAGCGCGATCTCGGACGGTGACTTGATCATGCGGCATCCGGCCGTCACCGGTGTCGCGATCACGTACTGCGCGCTGGGCAGGCGCTGACGCACGCCGTCCGCGATGAAAAAGCGGACGCGCTCCTCCATGCCGACCTTGCCGGTCGTGACGCCGCGGTCTTTTAGAATCCCGGCGATGACTTGGAACGGACTCTCGTCCTCCTGCCAGACGCGGACGTCGTTCGAGAATTTGATCAGCTCACGCGCCCGCTCTTCCTCGAACCCCGGCGTCACCCACGCGAGCTCACCTTTGGCGGGAATGACGACGCCGAACGTGCGCTCGCTGTTTCCCCAGTGCACGCCGGTGAAGTACGACATGCTCGACCCACCCTCGAGAAACATCGCGTCGATCCCGTTCTCCGCCATCAAACGGCGCGCCTTCTCGATTCGCGCGCGGCGCTCGTCGTCCGTGATCGGGGCGGGCTTGGCTTGAAGCGTGATCCCGTCGAGGGATGGCGGGGGCACGTCGAACGCTCCGGTTCGCGACGCGGCGATGGCGCCGAGCGTCGTGGCTGAGCGAGAAACGAAAGAGCGTCTGTCCATTGGCGGGATTGGGAGGAGAGAAGTCGCGGTTATCGGCCGGCGCGTCCGGCCTGAATCGTTTGGGTTGCGTTCCGTTCCGGCGGCTCGACGCCGAGCAGATGATGCACGAAGAAGTCGTTGCGCTTGCGAATGCCGTACGGGCCACCGTTGGTGTGATCGGCGCCCGGGATCACCAGCAGATCGAACGTCTTGTTCGCTTTGATCAGCGCGTTGACCACCTGCATCGTCGACGACGGGTCCACGTTCGTGTCGAGCTCACCGACGATGAGCATCAGGTCGCCCTGCAGCTTCGACGCGTTGTCGACGTTCGACGACGCGGCGTAGTGCGGCCCGAGCGGCCAACCCATCCATTGCTCGTTCCACCAGATCTTGTCCATGCGGTTGTCGTGGCACCCCGCCGCCGACACCGCGGCCTTGTAGAACTCGGGGTGGAAAAGCATTCCACCGAGTGAGTTCTGTCCGCCGGCCGAGGTGCCGTAGATGCCGACGCGCGTGATGTCATACCACGGATACTTCGCCGCCACAGCCTTGTGCCAGAGAATACGGTCGGGGAATCCCGCGTCGCCGAGATTCTGAAACGCGACGTCGTGAAACGCCTTCGAGCGATTCGCCGTCCCCATGCCGTCCATCTGCACGACGATGAACCCGAGCTCGGCGAGGTTCCGCATGTCGTTCGTGACGCCGAACGACTTCGGCACGAACGATCCCTGCGGGCCGGCGTAGATGTTCTCGATCACCGGGTACTTCTTCTTGGGATCGAAGTTGGTCGGCTTGAAGATCACGCCCCAGATGTCCGTGGCGCCATCGCGTCCCTTCGCGACGAACACTTCGGGCGGCTTCCATCCAGCGGCGGAGAGCGCCGAGACGTCGCCGTGCTCCACGTCCATCGCGACGTGCTGGTCGGACGCGCTGTGAACGTCGAGCGACGGCGCGGCATCGACGCGCGACCAGAGGTCGGCGTAGTAGGTACTGTCGCCCGACCACGAGATGGTGTGCATCCCGTTCTCGGGGGTCATCGGCGTGAGGCCGCTGCCGTCGAAGTTGACTCGGTAGTAGTGGAGGAAGTACGGATCCTCCTTCGGGTCCATGCCATTCGCTGTGAACCAGAGTTGGCGCTTCGCTTCGTCCACGTGCTGCACGTTGTGCACGACCCAGTTGCCCTTCGTGATCTGATTCTCTACGCGACCGGTCGCGCCGTCGATCAAATACAGTTGGCTCCAGCCGTCTCGCTCCGACATCCAGATCATCTCCTTCCCATCGGCGACGTCGTAGCGGAATCGGCGTCCGGAGTCGGTGATCCCGTCGGTGGCCGAGCGATAGTCGACGAACGCCTTGGACTCCTCGGAGACGATCGGCCGTGCCGCCCCGGTGCTCGCGTCCACCTCGACGACGCGATAGACCTGATGACCGCGCTGGTTGTACTCGAACGTGAACGCTCGGCTGTCCTTGCGCCACGTGAGCTGCAGTAGCTGGTACGGGTTCGGAAAGAGCGTGTGATCGACCTGAACGACGTGTTTCGAGGCGACGTCGATGAGCACCGGATCGCGCTCGTCGAGCACGTCGCCCGGCTTCGCGTAGACTCGCTCCATGTACTTCGGCTGGAGCTGATCCGCCGGCGACGATTCGACGTAGCGAACGAGTCGTCGATAACCCGGCGTCACGCGATACACCGCGATCTTGGCCGAGTTGGGCGACCAGGCGAGCGATTGCAGCGTGTACGCTCCGCCTTCCGATCCGTCATAGGTGAGCGGTGAGCCCGTGCGTGCGCCGGTCGCGCGCACGTAGACGTTGAAGTTCTCGATGTACGCTTCGTGCTGTCCGTCCGGCGAACGGCGAACCGCGCTGTCGGCTGGTGGACGCGGCGGCCCCTGCTGCCGCGCGAGTCGTTGCGCGATCACCTCGTCGCCGAGCGCCTCGATGTCATCCCACGGTCCCTCGAACGGAACCATGTCGCTCTGTTCGTCGTCGGCGATC
Organism: uncultured Gemmatimonadaceae bacterium; assembly: GCA_963757185.1. Taxonomy (GTDB): domain Bacteria; phylum Gemmatimonadota; class Gemmatimonadetes; order Gemmatimonadales; family Gemmatimonadaceae; genus JAQBQB01. The sequence goes on along the minus strand of CAVWQI010000002.1, from coordinate 996,562 downwards.
GGCCCCGCTCCCCCCCGGCCGCCGCGACCACCTCGTCCGCCGACGCTCACCGGGCCGACGCGCTGGCAGGCGTAGTCGGTGATCGTGCACTTCCAGTTGTAGCCTGTGGCCACGAACTCGATCGCGTGCTCGTCGTCGGCGAAGTTGAAGTCGGCGAAGGGAAGGTTGGTCGGCGAGACACGGGTCGGGGCGCCGCCCCCCGGTGCGCCGCCGCCTCGGCCGGCGCTCGGAATCTCGGTCAGCCCGGCGCGAATGATGGCGTCGGCGAGTCGGGCGTGGTCGAACGCGGGCTGTTTCGTCTTCGCCGCGACGTCCACGACCGTGAACTCGTAGCCGCCGCCCTTCGCCGTGCGCCTGTACCAAAGGCGCGATGTGCGGCCGATCCAGGTCGGGCGGTCGGGAATGCCGACGGCGAGCCCCTCATAGCGCGCGTTGAGCTGGTCGGCGCGGGAGTAGTCGACGGCAGTGCCTTGGGCGCCGACGGACTGCGTGGCGAGTACCACCGGGAGAAGGCCCGCGCCAAGGCGGGCGATGATCGTCGCGCGCATACCGATCTCCGTCGAGAAAGTCACGAGCCCTGAAGTTCCGTCGTGCGCCGCGACTTCGCCAGTTCCGCCGCCACGCCGACCCTTCCGCGCCGGTCGCCGACCGCTGAACGTTAATTCGCCGCGCTTGGCGGGCCGCGGAAACGTCTTTGAACGAGGAACGCATGCGAGCAACACCGGCTTTGGGGCTCTTTCTCACTGTATGGGCGACGGCGGCGGCGTGGCATGGCTCCGCGTCGACCGCGACCACCGCCGCGCGCCCGGCGCGCGCGCTTGCCCCGACGCCGCCCATGGGCTGGAACAGCTGGAACAAGTTCGGTTGCCGTATCGACGAGAATCTCATTCGCGAGACGGCCGACGCCATGGTGTCGAGTGGCATGCGCGACGCCGGCTACAAGTACGTCAACATCGACGACTGTTGGGAAGCGACGGCGCGAGACGCGCAGGGCAACCTGACGACCGACTCGACTCGTTTTCCGCACGGCATGAAGTGGTTGGCCGACTACGTCCACTCCAAGGGGCTCAAGATCGGCATCTACTCGTCGGCCGGCACCATGACGTGCCAGAAGCGACCCGCGAGCATCGACCACGAGGTGGCGGACGCGACCACCTTCGCCGCGTGGGGCATCGATTATCTCAAATACGACAACTGCAACAACCAAATGCGTCCGGCCATCGAGCGCTACCAAGCGATGGGCGACGCGCTCGCCGCGACGGGCCGCCCGATCGTGTTCAGCCTTTGCGAGTGGGGTCAGAACAAGCCCTGGGAGTGGGGGCGTTTCGTGGGCGGCGAGCTGTGGCGGACGACGGGCGACATCCGCGACAACTGGAAGTCGATGCTCTCGATTCTCGACAAGCAGGTCGGCCTCGAGAAATACTCGGGCCCGAACGCATGGAACGATCCCGACATGCTCGAGGTGGGCAATGGAAGGATGACGAACGCCGAGTACGTGGCGCATTTCAGCCTGTGGGCGCTGCTCAACGCGCCGCTCATCGCCGGGAACGATCTTCGGTCGATGAACGACTCGACTCGGAGTATTCTCACGAATCCCGAGGTGGTCGCGATCGACCAAGATTGGGGCGGCTCGCAGGGCTACAAGCTGAAGGGCGACAGTGTGACCCAAGTATGGATCAAGCCAATGTCGAACGGCGATCGCGCGGTGTTGCTCCTCAATCGCGGCGAGACGACGGCGATCATCTCGACGACGATGCCAGAGATCGGCTTGCCGGCGGGCCGGCATCTCGAGCGCGACGTGTGGGCGCATGCGGAGCGTACCGCCGACGGCGTGGTGTCGGCGAGCGTAGCCGCGCATTCGGTCGCGATGTACCTCGTGCGGAAATAGTCGCGACGAAAATCCCGAGACCCGCTGCTCGCGTAGTCGCTACTTCATCGACAGGAACTTCGGGTCCACGTCGGTGAAACCCCATTGCTTCAGCTGGCGAGCCCACTCGCCAAGATTCTCCTTCGACACGCGCACGAGATCCATCTGCACGTGTGCCGGCACGTCCTTGTGCAGATACACGTGGTCGAAGATGGTCTTTACGGACACGTAGCCCCAGAGATACGTCGGCTGAGCGAACAACACCGGCGCGAGCCCCTTGTCGACGTACGGCAGCTCGACCGGCAGCGCGTCGACCGAAACGATCTTGACCTTGTTCGGGTCGAGATCCGTGAGCAGCGCCGGCGTGAACAGCGCCCACCCGCCGATCATCGCCCAACCCTGAATGTCCGGATACGCGTTCTGCGCGTCGACGACTTCCTTCGCCGCGTCCTGCGGCGTCTCGGCGTGGTAGAACGTGTTGAGGATCTTGATGCCCGGATGCTTCTTGGCCTCCTCCTTCACACCCTCGACCCGTTTCTGGAGGTTCGGCGCGTTCTGGTTGCCGGCGAGAATGGCGATCTTGCCCTTGTCGCCCATCTGCTTTGCCAGCTCCTGCATCACCTGCCTGCCCATCAACGCGTCGTCGCCGCCGTAGAACGAGAACCGCTTGGAGCCGGCGACGTCGCTATCGAACGTCATCACGGGCACGCCGCGCGCCACGGCTTCGTCCACCGCGCCGACGAGCTTCCCGGCGTCGCTCGCCGAGAGAAGAATCGCGTTCGCGCCGGCGTTCACCGCCTCGCCGATGCGCTGCGCCTGAAGCGTCGGGTCCTCGTCCGGCGGCGTGAGCCAGTCGATCTTCACGTTCACGCCGTTCGCCTTTGTCAACTCCGCCGCCGCCGCCTCGGCGCCCTGCCGACCCGACAAAAAGACGGGATTGGTCGAGCTCTTGGCGATCATCGCGATCGTGAAGGTCTTGCTCCCGCCGGCCGCGGTCGCACCACCCGCCGGGGAGGCGTCCGACTTGTCGGTCTTTGCTCCGCTGCATGCGGCGAGAAGGGTCGCAAGAAGGATTTGGCTCAGGCGGCGGAAAGGCGTGCGAATCATTCAGCTCTCTGCGATGAAGGGTCGGGGGCGAAACAATGACCCCGCTGGCGCGACGTGTCAACGCGGCGGCCTTCCGGCGACCGTGCACGCCCGATATGCTCTACCGGCTCGCCACGTTTTCTCGAAAACCGCTCTCCCTATGCGCATTCATCAACTCGAATCCAACGCCGGCGGCAAGCTCACGGCGAAGCACGCGACCCAGGCGGAGAAGCGCGCCTCGCGACGGGTGCCGGTCGAACGTGTCACGCTGGCCCTGCTCGTCGGCAATCGCGGCTTCTTCCCCGGCCACCTGGCTCGCACGGGCCGCGACGAGATGCTGCGCGCGTTCGCCGAACAAGGCATCGACGCCATCGCCCTCGAAGTGGGCGACTCGGTCCACGGCGCGGTCGAAAGCCGCGACGAGTCCAAGGCCTGCGCGGCGCTCTTCCGAAAGCACGCCGACAAGATTGCCGGCGTGGTCGTCACGCTGCCGAACTTCGGCGACGAGCGGGCGATCGCCGAGACGCTGCGTCTCTCCGGCCTGAACGTGCCGGTGTTGATCCACGCGACCGCCGACGACCCGGCGAAGATGGGCATCGACTTCCGGCGCGACGCGTTCTGCGGGAAGATGTCCGTCTGTAACGTTCTGACGCAGTACGGCATACCATATAGTCTGACGTCGCTTCATACCCAGCGCCCCGAGTCGGACAGCTTCCGGGCGGACCTCCGCCGCTTCGTCGCGACCTGCCGGGTGGCGCGGGGTCTCAGGACGGCGCGCATCGGCGCCATCGGCGCTCGGCCCGCTGCCTTCAAGACTGTCCGCTACAGCGAGAAGATCCTCGAGGCGTCGGGCATCGCCGTCGAGCCGATCGATCTATCCGAAGTGCTCGGCAGGGTGAATCACCTGGCGAACGACGATGCCGACGTTCTCTACAAGCTCGGCGAGATGCAGGAGTACGTCCCGACCGACGGCATCCCGAGCGACGCGCTGATCAAGATGGCCAAGTTGGGTCTCGTCATCGACCGGTGGATGCGCGAGACCGACGTGAACGTGAGCGCCGTGCAGTGCTGGACGTCGCTCGAGGAATTCTTCGGCGTCGTGCCGTGCACGATCATGAGCATGATGAGCGATGTGAACATGCCGAGCGCCTGCGAGGTGGACGTCTGCGGCACGATCAGCATGTACGCGCTGACGCTCGCGTCACAGACGCCGAGCGCGCTGCTCGACTGGAACAACAATTACGGCGACGACCCGAACAAGGCGGTCTGCTTCCACTGCAGCAACCTGCCGAAGTCGTTCTTCGAAGACGTGAAGATGGACTATCAGGCGATCATCGCCGGCACGGTCGGCCGCGACAACACGTACGGCACCGTCGTCGGCAAGGTGAGATCGAGCCCGATGTCGTACGCCCGGTTCTCGACCGACGATCGCACCGGCAAGATCCGCGGCTACGTCGGTGAGGGACGCTTCACCGACGATCCGCTCACGACGTTCGGCGGCGCCGGCGTCGCCGAGATTCCTCGGCTCCAGGAATTGCTGCGCTTCATCTGCACGAACGGCTTCGAGCATCACGTCGCGGCGACCATGGCGACGGTTGCCGACGCGGTGCACGAGGCGACGACGCGTTACCTGGGCTGGGACGTGCTGCGGCACGCCTGAGCGCGAGACGAACGTGGCAGTCGTCGCGGGAGTGGACTTCGGCACGCAGAGCGTACGTGTCGCGCTCGTCGACAGCGAGCGTGGTCCGATCGGCGCGGGCACGGCCGAGTATCCGGTCAACCGCGACCGCCGCGACCCGGATTTCGCGACGCAGTCGCACGCCGCACACATGGACGCGCTGGCGTTGGCGACCCGGCGGGCGCTGGCCGACGCGAACTTGGACGGCATGAACGTCGAGGCGATCGCGCTCGACACGACCGGGTCGACCGTGGTTCCGGTCGACGAGCATCTCACGCCGCTCGACGACTACTACCTCTGGGCTGACCATCGCGCCAAAGACGAAGCGGCCCTCATCACGGAAGTTGCGCGCCGGGAGAAACTGCCGGCGATCGAGATGTGCGGCGGCGTGTACTCGTCGGAGTGGGGGTTCGCCAAGCTGCTCCATTGGCTGCGCCACAATCCGGACAAGCGCGCGCGCTTCGCGACCGCGCTCGAACACTGCGACATGGTCGCCGCGGTGCTTTCTGGAGAAACGAGCGCGGAGAACGTGCCGCGGTCCGTGTGCGCTATGGGGCACAAGTGGCTGTGGAGTGAATCGAACGGCGGATTGCCGTCCGAGGATTTCCTGACCTCGGTGGATCCGCTGTTCGCCGGCGTTCGCGGCAAGCTCGGCGGGCGCTATCGCACCTCCGACCACATCGCCGGCCGGCTCAGCGACGAGTGGTCGTCGCGGCTTGGGTTGCGCGCCGGGATTCCAATTCCGGTCGGCGCATTCGACGCACACTGGGACGCCGTCGGCGCGGGGATCCAGGAGGGAGATGTCGTCAACGTCGTCGGGACGAGCACGTGCATCATCGCCATCGCCAAGCACGCTGACTGCGTGCCGGGCGTCTGCGGCGTCGTGCCGGGATCCGTGCATCCGGACTATGTGGGCGTCGAGGCAGGCCTCTCCGCCGTCGGCGACATCTTCGAGGCCATCGCGCGCCGCGCCGGCACGACTGTCCGCGTCCTCTCGAACGGTCTCGAGGAGTACCGCGCCGGCCAGACGGGACTCCTCCGCCTTACGTGGGACAACGGCGACCGCACGGTGCTCGTGAACCCGAGCCTCGGCGGCGTCACGCTCGGGTGGAATCTGAATCACGACGCGCGCGACGAGCTATTCGCGGCGATCGAAGGCACCGCCTTGCATACGCGCGTCGTTTTCGAACGCATGGCCGAGCACGGCGTGCCGATTCGTCGCGTGATCAACGCGGGCGGGATTCCGCAGAAGAACGACGTCCTGAATCGGGTGTACGCGAACGTATTCGGCGTGCCGGTGCTCGTTCCGGAGCGGCCGATCACGGGCCTCGGCTCGGCGATCTTCGCGTTCCGCGCGGCCGGAATTTTTCCGACGATCGAGGACGCGCAAAGGGCGTTGTGCCCGCCGTACCGGGTGATCGAGCCCGATCCGGACCAACGCCGCGTGTATGATCGGTTGTATCCGATGTACAGAGATCTTTATTTTGGGTTCGGGAGCCCCGGCGCAGGGGTGACGCAGGTGGGGCGGGTCCTGCCGGAGCTCAGGCAAATTGCCGCCGAGGCGCGTGCCTGATCGTGCGAATGCGAGGTCGACGGTGACTGATTGGCGAACGCCTCGACGGTCGATTGCGGCAAGCGCCACGTTGATTGCGGCGAGCATGTTCGCCACGCGCGCCGCGGCTCAAGCGGTCCCAGCGACGCAAACGCCTGTCGTTCCGCCGCTCGTCGTCAGCGTACACGTCATCGACTCGACGGGCATCGCGATCGAAGGTGCTGACGCGGCGGTGCTCGTGGGACTCTCCGACTCGAAGGCCGCAGGCACCACCGACCCGAGCGGACGTGCATCGCTCACGGTGACGGAACCGCGTGGCGAGTATCAGCTCGTCGTGCGAAAGATCGGGTACAACCGCTCCGACCAGTTCTTCCGCGGAACGTCCGGGCGACTGTCCTTCGACGTCGTCATGCATCGCAACACGCAGGCGTTGGCGCCGGTTCGCGTCACAGCACGGGAAGACATCAAACGAAAGAGCTACTTCATCGACGCCGATGAGATCGCGAAGCATGCGGACGAGTTGATCGACGCATCGGACATCCTGAAAAAGCTCAAGCCCGACATGGTCTGCGGTCGGTCGTGCAGCCCGTGGGGAGGTGTACCAGCGAGCGTGCGCAGCGCGGCGAGGTCGTGTCCCATCTCCACGACCAATCCATCGGGTTGTCGGCGTACGGCCGGATCCGGTGCGACACCAGGAATGTCGCGCACGAATGCATGGGTGAACGGGCAGCGCATTCTGATGATCGCGACCGATCCCGTGTGCATGGCGGGTAAGCGAGGCGCGCTGAGCGGCCTTTCGGCCGGAACGATGCAGATACTCTGCGAGATCCTGCCCGAGCACATCGAGCAAATCCAGTTCATCGACGAGTTCGACAACTCGATCGGCAAGGTCGGGAGCAACAGCGCGCTGTTCATCGTGCTGAAGGAAGGCGTCGTGTACGAGCCCGGGAAGGCGTCGTATGTGCGCGATGCGGCGGCCCCAATCCCTGGCATTCGCGCGGCGCTCCCCGGAGTCCAGACCGCCGCCTCGCCGCCCCTTCCACTCAGCGTGTTGCCCGGCCGCGATTCCGCGACGGCGCGCCGGGACTCGGCGCCGGCGCTGCCCGCCTATCGCTATCGTGTGCTCGGCGTCTATGACCAGGACACTGGGGACGTGATCCCCGAGGCGCGCGTCGTCGATGTCAACACGGGCACATATGCCAACACCAGCCCGACTGGGACGGTCAGTCTCATCTTCCTGCCCGAAGGGTCGTCACTTCTTCGCATCACCAAGGCGGGATATGAAGATCTCAATCTTCCCGTCGACATCGGCCCGACCGTGGCGACCCCCCTCACATTGCTGATGAAGAAGAAGCCCGAGGTTCAGAGGGCGACGAGACCGTAGACGATATGCCGCGCGCATGACATCTTGCATGATGAGTCTTGCCTTCGAGGCGCTGTCGTGATCTGGTCCGTTGCCCGGTCGGGTCTGTCCGGTCTCATCTTGATCGCCGCCGCGGCGACGAGCGCCGCCTCGCAGGAGCCGGTCCGTCCTCCGCTCACGATAATCGTTCACGTGGTGGACAGCGGCGCCGTCGCGGTGGGCGGAGCCGAAGTTGCGGTGGTGCAAGGACTGAACGACGCCCGCGGCAGCGGCACGACCGACGCGCGGGGCCTGGCGTCTCTCACGATTTCGAATCCCGAAGGGAGCTATCAAATCATCGTCCGCAAGATCGGCTTCCTCCGCGAGGCCGAGTTCTTTCGCGCGCGGCCCGGTCCGCTGACCTTCCAGATCGTCATGCGTCGTGCCGTCCAATCGTTGGCGCCCGTCGAGATCAACGCGAAAGAGGACGTGACGAGAAAGAGCTACTTCATCGACGCCGACGAAATCGCGAAGCATGCCGACGAGTTGATCGACGCCACGGACATCCTCAAGAAGCTCAGGCCGGACATGATCTGCGGCCGGTCCTGCTTTCCGCTGCAGGCCGTAGCCGCGCAGACGCGGACGCCGGCGCGGAAGTGTCCCACGTTGGCGTTCCAACCACGCCGCACCTGTCCGGTCGTCAGTGATCCCAATCCGTCGCTGGCGACGAACGTCTGGGTCAACGGCGTGTGGATCCGCAGCATCGCCACCGACACGCTCTGCCAGACCGGCCGCCGCGGAATGCTCGCGGGCATGTTGCCCGGATCCATGCAGGTGCTCTGCGAGATACAGCCCGAGCACATCGAGCAAATCACGTACGCCGACGAGTTCAACACCTCGGTCGGCAAACCTCACAGCGACAGCGCGATCTACATCGTGCTGAAGCAAGGGGTCGCCTACCAGCCGGGCGCAAAATCGTACGTCGTTGACGAACCCGCGGAGCCGGGCAGGAAGACGAACGCAGCCCGCCAGGAGAGCGCGTCGCGTGATTCGGTCGTCCCGTCGCACGATTCGACAACAGCGCTCCCTACGTACCGGTACCGGCTGCTGGGCGTATTCGATGAGGATACGGGCGACCCGATCGCCGGCGCGCACGTGACGGACGCGAAATCGGGCGACTACGTGACCACGACGGCGACGGGGACGGTCAGTCTGATCTTCTTGCCCGAAGGCAGTTCGCTGTTGAAGATCACGAGGCAAGGATACCAGGAGCTGGACCTGTCCGTCGACATCGCTCCGAGCGCGACGACGGCGTTGACGCTACTCATGAAGAAGGCGCCCGACCAGCGATGAACCGCCGGCTCCGCGTCGACGAGCCGCTGAGCGCTAGGACGCGCTCTCGACCGGTGGACTGAAGCGGTTCACCAGCGTCGCGGCGACGAGATCGCCGGTCACGTTGAGAACCGTCGCGAACGTGTCGGGGAGCGCGTCCACCGCGATGAGAATGCCGATCCCTTCGACAGGCAGTCCGATCGCCAGAAAAAGTGGCGCGAGCATGATGAACGCGCCGCGCGGAATTCCAGGCGCCGCGAACGCGAGAAACATGGCCGCGAAGGCAACCGTCGCCAGCTGCTGCGCGTGTAACTGGATTCCGTAGAACCACCCGACGAATAACGCCCCGACGGTCCACGAGACCGGGGCGGCGATCTTGAAAAGCGACACGGCGAGCGGCAGCGAAAATCCGGCAATCCGATTCGGAATGTCGAGGCCCTGTTCGGCGCTCTCGACCAGCGCCGGCAACGACGCGATCGACGAGCTCGAGCTGAACGCGATCAACTGAGCGGGAAGCGCGGCTCGCGAGAACCGGCGAAGCGGGATCCGCGCGGCGATCACGGCGACTGGATACAACAACAGCGTCACCGCAACGCACGCCACCGAATACGCCGCGATGTACAAGCCGATCGCTCCGGCAACGCTTGCCCCGAGGTGCGCCGCAAGCGGCAGCACCAGCGCGAAGACGCCGATCGGCGCCAGCGCCACGACCCAACGAACGAGCACCAGCATCGCCGCGCAGAGCGACTTGAAGAACGCCGCCAGCGGCTCGCGCGATGTCGGCGGAATGCGCAGGATCGCCAGTGCCAGGAGAATCGAGAAGACGATCAACGGAACCATGTCGCCGTTCGCCGCGGCGGCGATTGGATTCGGCGGAATGAGCGACGTGAGCCACCGCCCGAACGTCTGCCCCTGCGCTCCCGCGAGTTGGCTCGCCGCTTCCGCCGCGCCGGCCGGCAGCGCGGGATGTGCCCCGCTGCCCGACGGAAACGGCAACAGCGCGAACAGGCTCGGCGCCAGCGGCACGACGACCGCGGCGACGCACGCCAGCAGCAGTCCGAACACGAGAAGCGTTCGCCCGCCGAGTCGTCCAATCGACGCGACGTCGGCCGTCGACGCGACTCCAGTCACGAGCAGGGAGACGATCAGCGGGATCACCGTCATCCGAATCGCGTTCACCCACAGCGTGCCGATCGGCGCGATGGCGTCGGCGGCGTTGAGCGCCGCCGCGCTCCCCGACGCCGCGATGGCCACACCACCGATGACCGCCGCGCCAAGCGCGACGACGATTCGCGTGCCTTCTTTCATTTTGTTGGAGAAGAAAGTCGTGTGTGGAACGGCGGGCTACATCATCAAGTCGCCGCCGGAGATGTCGATCGACGTTCCGGTCATGTAGCCGGCTTCTTCGCAAGCGAGAAAGCAGATCAGGTCCGCGACCTCGATCGCCGTGCCGAGTCGCGGAATGGGGAAACTCGCCGCGAGCCGCTCCAACAAATCGGACGACGCGGTTTCCTGCGTCAGCTCCGTGTCGATCATCCCCGGACAGATCGCGTTCACGGTGATGCCGAACTTTCCGATCTCCTTGGCCGCCGCACGCGTCAGACCGAGCAAACCTGCCTTGGATGCCGTGTAGTGCGCCCCGCCGAGTGTGCTCACCGTGCGCCCCGCGGTCGACGAGACGTTGACGATCCGGCCGTAGTGCTGCGACTTCATCACCGGCAGCACCGCCTGAATGAACAGAAACGGCGCCGTCATGTTCACTTCCATCGCTTGGCGCCACTCCGCGACGGTGAGATCGGGAAACCGGGTCGGGCGGGCGTGGGCCGCGTTGTTGACCAGGATGTCCACGCGCCCGAAATGGGTCATCGTCTGTTGAACGATTTCTTCGGGAACGCCGTCGACGGTCACGTCTCCCGGCACCGCCAGCAAATGCTCGCTTCCTCCGAGGGCGGCGACGGTCGCCTCGGCCCGCGCCCGGTCGCGGACGTTGACGGCGACGCTGGCTCCGCGCTCGAGAAAACGCGCGACGGCAGCGCGCCCGAGCCCGCGCGCGGCGCCAGTGACGATGGCGACGCGGTCGGTGAAATCCTTATGCCGTGGGGTTTGATCCAATGGGTGTTTGCTGTGGCGCGCCGAATATGGCCAAGCCAGGTGATACGGGATAGAGTTGTCGCATGAAACGACGCGCCTTCGTTCAGGCCATCGGGTCAGCGGCAGCCGGCGCGTTCGTCGCACCGCTCCGCGGCCCTCTTGCGAGACCTCGGGGAGCGGCGAAGCTCGAGCGGGTCGGCCTCGAGCTCTACGCCGTACGCCGAGCCATGCGCGCTGACCCGGAGCGAACGCTGGCGGCAGTGCGCGCGATGGGGTACGACGACGTCGAGCTTCTCTGGTCGTTCGACAACTTCGGCCGCACGCCCCATCAGGTGCGCGCGACCCTCGATCACGAAGGACTCCGGGCGCCGTCGGCGCACATGGCGCCGGAAGTGATCCTGAAAGACTGGGACAAGAGTCTCGAGAACGCCCGACTACTCGGCCACCAGTATCTGGTCGTCCCAAGCCTTCCCGACGAGACACAGCACTCGCTCGACGCGTGGCGCCAATGGGCGGACCGGTTCAACGCGGCAGGCGCCGCCGCGCGGCGCGCCGGAATCTGGCTCGCGTTCCACAACGAGCCGGATCACATGAAGCCGATCGACGGAGCGGTGCCGTACGACGTGTTCATCGCGCGCCTCGATCCGGCTGCCGTGCGCCTCCAGCTCGACGTCGGCAACATGCTCATGGGACACGGCGATCCGATGCGCTATCTCGCGGCGCATCGCGATCGCTACTGGAGCTTCCACCTCAAGGACGTCGTGGCCGATGGCTCACGCGACGTGGAGCTCGGAACAGGCACGTTCGACTTCGCTCGCTTCCTCGCCGCGGTGCCGGATCTTGCTTACAAGCCGTGCTACGTGGAGCAGGAGAATCCGTCCGACGAGATGGCGAGCGCGCGCACGAACTGCGAGTACTTGCGTCGCCTCACCTTCGGATGAGCCACGAATGAGCCACTTTGAGGGAAGAAAGGGGAACACAGATGCCGCAGATCTGGAACGGCGATGCCGCAGATGAGCTCGAACAGCACAATTGTTTTCATCTGCGTCAATCGCTTTTCAGGATCTGCGTCATCTGCGTTGAATTCTTTTCAAACCAACTAGTGGCCAACTCGCCAAGACGATGCCGGACTCCGTCTCCCGTCGCGAAGCGCTAAAGCAACTCGGCGTCGTCGGCGCCGGCATCGCGATCGGCCGTCGCCAATTTCTGCGCGGTCAAGCGAACGAGATCGTCGTCGCCGGTCAGCCCGTCGAGATCTCGGTCGCCTCGCTGAGCCCCAACACCGCGCGAATCACGCTGCAGCCGATTCACAACGGTGCCGCCGACTCGCTGCCGGTCACGGGCGAGCTGGTCGCCGAGAAGCTCGGACGGACGATCGCGCAATCGCGAGCATCGACGTCGCTGTCCCGCGTTCGCGCCGGGGATCTCGTCTTCAAGTTCAGCGACGCCCCGCCGACGCTCACCGTCGAAACGCGCTCCGGCGCCATCGTTCAACGGCTCGTCTTCGACGCCGCTTCGCCGCGCATGTCCTTCCTCCTCGGCGACGGCTCGCTCCTCGGACTCGGCGAAGGCGGACCGCAGTTCGATCGTAAGGGCTCGGCCGATCGAATGATCATCGGGCAGGGCGGATATCGACTCTCGACGCATGGCACGCGCGCGCCGATTCCGTGGCTCGTCGGCACGAACGGTTGGGCGATGTTCGTTCACCAGCCCACCGGAGAGTTCGACTTCACGGGTGAGCTCGGGAAGTTCACACCCAAGGAGGCGCCGCTTCCGCTCGACCTGTTCGTCGTTGCGTCGAACGATCCGGTCGTCATCATGCGCGAGTACGCGCGGATCACGGGGCTTCCCGAGATGCCGCCGCGTTGGGCGTTTGGATATCTCCAGTCGCACCGCACGCTCGACGGTCCTGAGCAGATCGCCGGCATCGCTCGCACAATGCGTGAGAAGAAGCTGCCCTGCGACGCGCTCATCTACCTGGGTACCGAGTTCGCTCCATCGGGGTGGAACACGCGCAACGGTGAGTTCACCTGGCATCCCGGCAATTTTCCCGAGCCGCGCAAGCAACTCGCGGCGCTGCACGATCAACACTTCAAGGTTGTCGTGCACGTCGTCATCGAGGGAAAACATCTCACCGGTTCCGTCGCCGACGCTTGTACCGCGCCACCGCTGCCGAGCGGGCGTACGCCCGACAACAAGTGGCCGCCCGATCGCCAGGTGTCGTGCTACTGGCCATTTCACAAATCAGTGATGGACGACGGCGTCGATGGCTGGTGGCCCGACCAAGGTGATGGACTCGACGGACCCTCGGAGCTGAATCGGCATCGCATGTACTGGGAGGGGACGCAGGTCTATCGCCCGAACGAGCGTCCGTTCGCGCTGCATCGGAACGCGTCGGCCGGCGTGCAGCGCTTCGGCGGATTGATCTGGTCGGGCGACGTGCAGTCGCGATGGGAGACGCTCAAGACACACGTGCCGGTCGCGATCAACACGGGTCTCACGGGACTTCCGTATTGGGGCACCGACATCGGCGGGTTCATTCCAACGGCGGAGTACACGGGAGAGCTGTTCGTACGATGGTTCCAGTTCGCCGCGTTCTGTCCTGTCTTTCGATCGCACGGACGCAATTGGCATCTCCACTTGCCGTGGGGTTGGGACGGCGGCGACGGCGGTCCGCCGGAGACGCAGAACTTCAAGGCCGATCCGGCCGAGCTGCACAACGTGCAAGTCGAGCCGATCTGTCGGCAGTATCTCGAGCTGCGCTATCGCCTGATGCCATATCTGTACACGGCGGTTCGCGAAACGCACGACACCGGCATGCCGATCATGCGTGCTCTCTGGTTGCACCACGCGGACGATCCGGCGGCCGTCGCGCGCGGCGACGAATATCTCTGGGGACGCGACATTCTCGTCGCGCCGGTCGTTGAGAAGGCCGCGACAACCCGGCGCCTCTACTTGCCTCGCGGCAAGTGGTTCGACTTCTGGAAGGAGGAAGTCGTCGAGGGTGGTCGCGAGATGGACCGTACGGTCGATCTCGCGACGACTCCTCTCTACGTGCGAGCCGGCGCGGTCGTGCCAATGGATCCCGTGAGGCAATACACGGACGAGCCGGTGACCGAACCGACGACGCTCGTCGTCTATCCCGGCGCCGACGGCGAATCCACGTGGTACGAGGACGACGGGAAGTCGTTCGACTACCGGCGCGGGGACGCCATGCGGATGATCATGACCTGGCGCGATGCCGCTCGCCGCCTTTCGCTTCGCCTGGCGCCCGGCTACAAGCTGCGCTCGCCGTCTCCGCGCCGGATCAACATCCGACTCGCCGGCTCGTCGGCCGTGAAGACCGTCGAATTCACCGGCCGCCCCGTCAATGCGAGTCTCTGAGCAATCAAGCTCCCAGATCCGGGCTGGGCGCCAGGCTTGATCGCTCTCTAATCGTCGCGCTTTTCCTGACCGTAGTACGCCTCCGGCCCGTGCTTTCGCAGAAAATGCTTGTCGAGCAGCGGAGCCGGGATCGGATTCGCCGCCGCGTTCAGCGTGACCGTGTCGTACGCCATCCGCGCGACGTCCTCGAGCAGATTCGCGACTTCCACCGCCCGCGCTACGGACGCACCCCAACAAAAGCTCGCGTGGCCGGCGACGAGGCACGCCGGCATGCGCAGCGGATCCAGCCCGAGACGCTCGAATCGGCGCACGATCGCGCGCCCCGTGTTTGCCTCGTAGTCCTGCGTGATCTCGAGGCTCTCGAGATGCGCCGTGACCGGTACCGGACCGTGAAAGTAGTCCGCGTGCGTCGTGCCGAAGCACGGAATCTCCCGCTGCGCCTGTGCCCACACCGTTGCGTAGTGCGAGTGCGTGTGCACCACGCCGCCGACCGCGCCGAAGGCGCGATACAACTCGAGGTGCGTCGCCAGATCCGACGACGGGCGCAAGTCGCCGTCGACGACCTTCCCCCGGTTCAATTCGACGACGACCATCGACTCAGGCGTGAGATCGTCGTACGGCACTCCACTCGGCTTGATTGCGACGACGCCAAGCTCCCGGTCGATCGCGCTCGCGTTGCCGAAGGTGAACCGGGCCAGCCCGCGCCGCGCCAATTCGACGTTGGCGCGGCACGCGGCCGTGCGAAGCACGGTGAACTCGCTCGGGTCAGCTCTCACGGTAAATCCACGGTCCGGAGGTCTCACGCGATGCCCGATCGTTCCTTCGCCTTCTGGATGATCGCCGTCATCACGTCGCGGTGCTTCGTGAACGTGTCGTCGACGACTTGCAGCGTCGGGATCGCGTTCGGCGACAGCGACAGCGTTTCGTTGTTGAATCGCCCGAACCCCGACTCGTGCACGCCGCTGGACCCGCGACCCGCCGCGGGGCTGCTCAGGTGTTGAAAAAACTTGCTGTACTTCTGCCAGCGCGGCCCGCCGCCGGCGTGGTACATCGGGATGAATCCGTGCAGAGCGTCGTACGGCATCTCGCCGACGCACAGCACGTGGGGATACTTCGTCCGAAGATCCGTCACGAGGCGCTTCGTGCCCTCGTGCATGTCGCCGTTGGTGCTGTTGACGTGTCCGCCCGCGATGTCGAGAAAGTACGCGTCGACCCCGTACCGATCGATCATCTCGGCGATGCGTCCCTCGAGGTGGTTCCGCCACGAATCAGCGCCGAGGTTCATGTAGCCGAGCCAACCGTCCTGGTGGCGGTCGTTGTTCCAATCCACCCAGTCCAGGTTGTAAGCGTTTCCGTCGACTTTTTGCGTGATCGAGTCGGAGATCTTGGACCAGCTCGGGAGTTTCTTGTTCGCCGAGTTCATGCCGTACATCGGCATGATCTTGAATCCGAGCTTGTGTCCCTCGTCTATCAGCTTTCGGAAACCCGCCTCGCCGCCCATCCGATCCGACACGCGATACGTCGGGTAATCCCAGTAGTACCGGCCGTCCCACGCGGAGATGAACGCCAGCACGCGGTCGCCGGGAATCTGCGTCGACATCCAGCGAAGAGTCTCGAGCATCTTCGCGTAGTCGTTGAACATGTAGCCCGTGTAGTGCATGCCGTGCAGCGTCGTCACCATCGCGATGTTGCGCGTCCACGCGGGCACGTCGGGACGGGTCTCCCACGCGGGGATGGCGTACGCGCGTTCGAGATGCGCCATGTGCAGGTTCACCGCTTCGTCGGCCGACGACACGCGGCCGAGTCGCCACGTCGGGACCTCGACGCGATTGTCGTTTCGCCACGCATCGTGTTCATGAATCGCTTCGACACGGTAGCTCGTGTCGCCCGGCGCGAGATAGAAGCGCTTCGGCCGCACGCGGTCGTCGAGCGACGAGACGTAGAAGACGTCGGATGGCGTCTGAATCATGAGAAGGGGTGTCCCCATGCTCCCCGACGCGTTGAGATCGCCGCCGCCGAACGGATATCCGACCAGGCTTTCGCCGTCGTTCTGTTGTTGAGGGAACCCGCCGCCGCCAAAGGACACCGCGCCGCGCGGTACGCCGCGTACGATCGTAGTGACCGTCTTGACCGGTCGGCTCATTTCCACTGTCGCGGTCCACTCGATCGTCGAGCCGGTCCGACGAAGGGTCGCTTCGAGCTTACCGGGCGCATGCTCCTGCCCGCCCGCCCACACGAACCGATCACACGTGATGCGCATCGAGTCCGCGTTTCCCTCGGCGCGAAGCGCGGAACGGTCGAGCCCGTATGTGTTTTCTTCCGTGAATACGAGGAATCCGAAGCGGTAGTCGCCGAAGACGACCGACGGCTCGGGAAAGTCGTAGCTGAATTTCTGGTAGGAGCGCCCGCGCGCCGGGACGAAGATCTCGCTCGTGGAGACCAGCTCGACGATCTCTCCTGGCGGACCCGACGGCGCCGGCGGGATCGCCGGTGTCACGGCACCCGGCGTCTCGGCCAACACGGCTTCCGACGCCACGATGGCGCCTGCGCCGACGACTCCGACGGTCTTGATCCAGTCGCGTCGTGATATGGGCTCGGTCATTGACGCTGTTCGTTGGGGGCCATGGATAGGGCGCTCGGAATCCAAATAGAAACGCGCGACGCTGGCATCGCCAGACGCATCCGCCGCACTCCACGACCGCCGGTTCTCCGCACTCGGCCACCGCCCTCGTCCCCGGGTCTCCGCACCCCGCCGCCGCACCCCGCACTGCTCTGTGGCGGTCATCCGACGCCCGCGACATACTAGAAGCCTGCCTCTTCGGAGATCCATCCATGAAAAGCGGCCAGTCTCCAGTCTGCGTCCTCGCGCTCGCCGTCGTTCTCGCAGCACCGGCATCAGCGCAACGTCCCATGACCTTTCTCGACGCGCAGAACATGCGGCAAGTCGCCGGGCAGGACATCAGTCCCGACGGCAAGTCGATGCTCTACTCGCTGAGCACACCCGACTGGCAGTCGGCTCGCCGTCAGTCCGACATCTACCTGGTGTCGTTCGAACGCGGCCTTCAGACCACTCGGCAGCTCACGTTCACGAAGGACAAGAACGAGACGAGTCCCAAGTGGTCGCGCGACGGACGCTTCATCGCGTTCCTCTCCGATCGCGACGCGACGGCTGCCGCGGCAGGTGGAGCAACCGGTCGTGGCGGCGCGGGACGTGGAGGAGCCGCTGGCGAGGGAGGCGGCGCCCGCAATCAAATTTTCGTCATGCGCGTCGACGGCGGCGAGGCCCTCCGCATCACCGACGCGCGCGAAGGGGTGTCCAACTTCTCGTTCAGCAAGGACGGCATGTCGGTCGTCTTCACGTCGGGGCGAGCCGGCGACGAGCAGATCTACTCCATCCCGATGACGACGATGGACATCCCGAAGCCGACGCAGCTCACGCGTCACGCGACGGGCATCAGCAACTGGCAATGGTCGCCCGACGGCAAGCGCATCTACTTCGTATCGCCGGACAGCATCGATCGCGACGATCGCGCGCGCACCGACAAACAGTTCACCGTGAAGCCGCGAAACCCCGCGGCATCCATCGCGAGCCTCTGGGTCTACGACCTCGATTCGCGGCAGGAGCGGCGGCTCACGAACGATCCGAGCTACAGCGTCGGCGAGTTCACCATCTCGCCGGACGGCAAGTGGATCGGCTTCCACGGCATGTCGGCGAACCGTTACGAGCGCGGCATCCTCGAGCAGAATGACTACGCCGATCTGCATCTGCTCAACGTCGCCACCGGCAACATCGAGCGCCTCACCAAGAACACGGACATCGGCGAAGGGCCGGTGCTCTTCTCGCCGGATAGCAAACTCCTCGCATTTTCGGCGCCGGACGACTTCAAGTACATGCACAACGAGCGCATGTACGTCCGGCACGTCGACCAGCCCAGAGAGCCGCTGCGCAAACTCGGCGGCAACGTCGACCTCGACGTCCGCGCCGGCGGTCGCGGCGGCGGTGGTGGCGGTGGGGAAGGGATCGAGAGTTCGTTCTGGTCGCCGAACGGCGACACGATCTACTTCGGCACGGGCGTCCGCGCGACGACGCAACTCTTCTCCCTCGCCGTCGCGAGCGGTCAGGCGAAGCAGGTGACCGACGTCAAAGGCACGATCACGGTCGCGCGCGACGACGAGACCGGCCGATTCCTGATCACATACGCCGATCCGCACACGCCGCCGGCCAACTACACCGTCGCCTCGCTGCGCGACATCAACGATCGCTCGAAATGGACGCAGCTCACCGACCCGAACGCGTGGGTCAAGCGAGATGTCGCGCTCGGCGAAGAGGAGGAGATCACGTGGAAGTCGAACGACGGAACGAAGGTATCCGGCGTTCTGATCAAACCCGTCGGTTACCAGGCGGGTAAACGCTACCCGCTGATCGTCGCGATCCACGGCGGTCCGGCGGCGGCGGACATGCTCAGCTTCAACGGCGGCTACAACGCCCAGGTGTACGCCGGCGCCGGCTACGCGGTGCTGCTTCCGAACTATCGCCAGTCGACGCAGTACGGCGAGAAGTTCAAGATCGAGAGCCAGGGCGACTACTTCACCAAAGGATTCCAGGACATCATGACGGGCGTCGACTACCTGATCGCGCAAGGGCTCGTCGACAGCACGCAGATGGGCGCGCTCGGTTGGAGCGCCGGCGGCCACTACTCGAACTGGATCGAGACGCACACGACGCGCTTCAAGGCGATCAGCTCGGGCGCGGGCGTGGCGAACTGGGTCTCGATGTGGTCGCAGAGCGACACCCAGCGGCTGCGCCAGTGGTATCTCGGCGACAAGATGTACTGGGAGCCGGGGCAGCTGGACGTCTGGATGAAGCAATCGCCGATCACGTACATCAAGAACGCCAAGACGCCGATCTTCATTCACGTCGTCGAGGGCGATCCGCGCGTGCCGCGGCCGCAGAGCGAGGAGATGCACATGGCGCTCTCCAAGCTCGGCGTGCCCAACGAATTCTGGGTGTACCCGGGTTCGACACACGGCATTCCCGACGTGCGCAACCAGTACCTCAAGGCCGTGGCCGAGAAGGAATGGATGGACTTCTACGTGCGAGGTAGCGGCAAGCTGTTCGCGTGGAGGGACGTGCTCAATTCAGTGGAGGCGGGCGGGCCGCAGCTCGCGGGCGAAACGATGACGCCGCAGCCGTGACAGCGGGTCGTGCTCACTCATAAGGATTTTCTTGGCGTACGAAGACTCTAGGGTTCAGCGGCAGGCAGCCCAGTCATAGCGCAGCGCAAACAAAGGGGTCGGCGCATGCGCGCCGACCCCTCGATGTTCCTGCCGTCTGTCGCTGCCGCCTGACGCTAGAGTCCCCGCATCCGAGCGATCGCCATTAGTGCGCGGCCGTTCGCTGTCTCAGACGGGGAACAGCATCTCCCTGTACTTGGGCAGCGGCCACATCTCGTCGCTCACCGACAGCTCGAGATCGTCGCAACAGCGCCGAACTTCCGCCATCGCATCGGCGCCGTCACTCGTGAGCAGCTGCGCCTGCTTCTCGATCGCGTCGTGCATGCCCTCGGCCTTGTCGATCACTTTGCCGAGCGCGGCGCGGTGCTTCTGGAGCTCGGCGATCGACGCGCCGAGCTTGTTCGCCACCTCTACCTGCGGGATCGGCTTGATTCCGGCCGCTTTCGCGTTGGCCGCCGACGCGGCCACGCTGCCCGAGTACTCGAGCGCCGCCGGGAGGACGATCGTGTCGACCATCTCGCGCAGCGTATGAAGCTCGATGAGCATGTCCTTGATGTACCGCTCGAGCCGCACGTGATAGCGCGAGTGCAGCTCCTCGTCGCTCAGAATGCCGAGTGACGTGAGCAGCTTCTGCGACTGTTTGGTGACGAGCTGCATCAGCGATTCCGGCGTGCGGCGGAGGTTCGGCAGACCGCGCTTGGCGGCGTCTTTCACCCACTCGTCGGAGTAGTTGTTGCCCTCGAAGCGAACCGGGGACGTCTCCTTGAAGATCGGACGCACCACCTTGAGCACCGCGTCATCCACCTTCTTGGTCTTCTTGAGCTCCGCTCGCAACGCCGTCGTGATCTCGCCGATTGCCTCGGCGACCGCCGCGTTGAGCAGGACGATCGGGAAAGCGATCGACTGCGACGAGCCCACGGCGCGGAATTCGAACTTTGCGCCCGTGAACGCGAACGGCGACGTGCGGTTGCGGTCGGTGTTGTCCTTCTCGATCTCCGGCAGCCGCGCCACGCCGAGCTTGATCATCTCGTGTTCTGCGCTGGCGGCGTTCTTTCCAGACGCGATCGCGTCGATGACCTTCGTGAGCATTCCGCCCATGAACACCGAGATGATCGCCGGCGGCGCCTCGTTGGCACCGAGCCGGTGCTCGTTGCCGCTCGTGCCGATACCGGCGCGAAGAAGGCCCGCGTGCTTGTGCACGGCGCGCAGCACCGCGGCGAGGAAGACGAGGAAGCGAATGTTCTGGTGCGGCGTCTGTCCCGGCTTCAGGAGGTTCTCGCCGTCGAGGTCGTGATTGTCGGCCGCGATCGACATCGACCAGTTGCAGTGCTTGCCCGATCCGTTGATCCCGGCGAACGGCTTCTCGTGCAGCAGCGCCTGCAGTCCGTGGCGGAGCGCGACACGTCGCAGCGTCGCCATCACGAGCTGGTTGTGATCCACCGCGACGTCGGTCTCCTCGAACCGCGGTGCCATCTCGAATTGGCTTGGGGCAACCTCGTTGTGCCGCGTGATGATCGGCACGCCGAGCTTGTACAGCTCGTGCTCCACCTCGGCGATGCACGCCTGAATGCGCTCCGGGATGCCGCCGAAGTAGTGATCCTCGAGCTGCTGACCGCGCGGCGGTGCCGCGCCGATGAGCGTGCGGCCCGCCATGACGAGGTCCGGCCGCAGCGCGAAGTGCGCGCGGTCGATGAGGAAATACTCCTGCTCGGGCCCCATCGTCGTGTACACACGATACACGCCGCGGTCGCCCAGCAGCTCGAGCAGTTCGATCGCCTTCCCGGAGAGGGCGTCGGAGCTGCGGAGCAGCGGCGTCATCTCGTCGAGTGCTTCGCCGTGGTAGCCGACGAACACCGACGGAATGCAGAGCGTCTTCACGCCGGCCCACTCGGCGATGAACACCGGGCTCGCCGGATTCCACGCCGTGTAGCCGCGCGCTTCCCACGTCGCGCGCAACCCGCCCGACGGGAAGCTCGACGCGTCCGGCTCACTCTGGATGAGCTGCGACGCCCCGAACGACTCCATCGGCTGCCCGTCGTCGAAGGAGAGGAAGGCGTCGTGCTTTTCGGCGGTGAGTCCGGTCTGCGGCTGGAACCAGTGCGTGAAGTGCGTCGCACCTCGACTGATCGCCCACTCCTTCACCGCCTGCGCGACCCGCGGCGCGATGTCGACGTCGAGCTTTTTTCCGTGACGAACGGCGTCGAGGAGTTTGTTGTAGGTCTCGCGCGGCAGCTTGTCCCGCATCTGTCGCACGCCAAAGGTGTTGATCCCGAAGTACTCGGAGGTGCGCGGTAGCGCGCCATGATCGCCGAGCGCCTCGGTGCGGACTTCTCTTTCGGTGATCTCGCGGATGACGGTTTTTCGGGCTGACAAATTGGTCTCGGGCATGAACGGGACAGGACCTCAGGATGGGAGTTCGGCGGCTCCTACGGCTAGTCAAATGTACCACGATTTCTGCGAAAAACGCAATTCCGCAGATACATTATCACAATAATGAGCCAAATTTGTCGCCGTTGATGGTTATTTCGTGTCCAAATGTGCCAAGAGGTCCCAGTTCATGCTCCCTGCGAACCGGCGAGGGCCGTGGTCGCGGTTCCCGTCGGGGTCAACTCGTCGATTCGGCCCAACCGTCGAAGACGCGGCACCCACAAACCGATCGTCACCACCACTCCGAGTGAGGCCAGCCCGCCCAAAACGACCGACGGCACGGTCCCGAGGAACTTCGCGGCCACGCCCGACTCGAAGGCTCCGAGCTCGTTCGACGACCCCACGAAGATCGAGTTTACTGACGTCACGCGGCCGTACATCGCGGATGGCGTCAGCACCTGGAGGAGCGTCGAGCGAATCAGCACGCTCACATTGTCCGCCACGCCGCTTACCGCGAGCAGCGCGAGCGACAAGCTGAAGTTGCGCGACAGGCCGAATCCCACGATGCACACGGCGAACGTGGCGACGGCGTAGAGCAGCGTACGTCCGGCGCGCTTGAAGGGCGGCCGATGGGCGAGAAAGACGGACGCGACGACCGCGCCGGCGGCGGGCGCCGCGCGCAGCAGTCCCAGACCCTGCGGGCCGACGTGCAGAATCTGGTCGGCGAAAACCGGCAGCAGCGCCTCGGCGCCTCCGAGCAGCACCGAAAAAAGATCCAGAGTCAGCGCCGACAGCAGCACCGATTCTTTGAACACGAACTTCAGCCCGGACCCCAAGCTCTCGCCGATCGATTCGGTGATGTCGCGAATGGGGCGATGCTCGTAGTCGATTCGCGAAAACGCCATCAGCGCGACGACCATCATGACCGCGTCGGCGATGTACGCGACGCGCGGCGAGGAGAAGCCGTAGATCAGACCACCGAGCGCCGGGCCGACGACGGCCGCCGTCTGCCACGTCGACGATCGCCACGCGACGGCGTTCGCGTAGAGCTTTCGGTCGATGATCTCCGCACCGAGCGCCTGACGGGCTGGTTGCAGGAAGCTGCGCGCAACGCCGCTCGCGAAGATCACGGCGTAGAAGGGCACCGCGCCGTAACGGGTGAGGAAACCCGGAATGAGGTTGAACACCAGGAGCGACACCGAGCACGCGAGCAGCACGCCGAGCGCGGAGATCGAGATGCGGCGCCGGCTGAAGCGGTCCGCGACGTGTCCCGCGAAAAGCGCGATGCCGATGAACGGGAGCGCCTCGGCCAATCCCATCAAGCCGAGCGATAGCGGATCGCGCGTGATGTCGTAGATCTGCCACGCGACCACGACCGCCTGGATCTGCGACGACAGGGTCATCGTCAACGTCGAGACGATGAACCGCCGATAATTCACTACGCGAAGGGCCGCATACGGGTCGTGAGCCACCTCATCAAAATTTAGCGCCCCCCAGGCCGCAACTTCTGAGATGGCGGGGGCTTGGCTTCGCCGGTACATTCGCGGCGATGAATCCGGCCCCCAAGTCGGAGACGTATCCTTCCGCGATGGCGAGCGCGTCCAGCTCAACCGATGCTGCCGCGCGCGACGACGCTGCGGCACGCGCCGCGGTGGACGCCGAGCTGGTGCGTCGCATGCGTTCGAAGGACGAGCGCGCGCTGGGCACGTTCTACGACCGCTGGTTCCCAGTCGTCCACGGCGTGGTCTCGCGAATGCTCGAGTCGCCGGATGACGTGGAGGACGTCGTGGAAGAAGCGTTCTGGCAGGCGTGGCGACAGGCGGAACGATTCGAGGTCGAGCGCGGCTCGGTACAAACCTGGCTGCTCACGATCGCGCGCAGCCGCGCGCTGGACCGCCTGCGCTCCCGTCGCCGCCTACGCGAAGATCCGCTCGCCGACACGACAGCCGGCGAGGCCGACACCTCCGTGCCAACGCCCGCAGCGCCGAGCGATCCGCTGGCCGACGCCGAACACGCCGAACGAAGTCGGATCGTGCGTGCCGCGCTCGCCGATCTTCCCACCGAGCAGCGCGAGGCGCTCGAGCTGGGATACTTCGGCGGTTTGAGCCAGTCCGAGATCGCCGAGCAAACGGGGCAGCCGCTCGGCACGATCAAGACGAGGATGCGCCTCGCGCTTCAAAAGCTGCGCGAACGCCTGAGTCCTCTGCGCGAGGCCATCACGTGAGCCGCGAGATGACACACGACGAAGCCTTCGCCGCGCTCGACGCGCTGGCGCTCGACGCGCTCGACGGCGCCGAGCGCGACGCGGTGATCGCTCACGTATCGACCTGCATTCCGTGCCGCGAGGAGTTGACGGCGCTTCGGAACACGACGGCGCAGCTCGCGTACGCCGCGACGCCGTCGATCGGAACCGCCGGCGCAAGCCGGCAACGCATTCGTGCGCGCCTCATGGCGCGCGCCGAAGTCGAAAAGGAGCACATCCGCGACCGGTCGGCCGTCATCAGCTCACTCGCCTGGCGGCGCGCCGAGTGGGTCGCCGCGGCGGCGAGCATCATGTTGGTGGTGAGCGCCGCCGTGCTCGCCTGGATCGTTCGCGACCGTCAGGGGCTGCGCGACACGCTGAGCAGCCAAGCCGCCCGCGTCGCCGCCGTGCAGCGAACTACCGACTCCTTGCAACTCGCCGTGCTCGCACGCGACAGCATGTTGGCCGCGATCACCGGTCGCGACGTCGCCGTGATGACGCTTACGAAGAGCGGGGCCAACGCCCCGTTCGCGCGGATGTTCTGGGACAAGAGCAAGAACACGTGGACCTTCGTAGCGCACGACATGCCGGCGCTGAAGGCCGGGCGCACGTACCAGCTGTGGCTCGTGACGGCAGCCGGCGCCAAGATCAGCGCCGGCACGTTCGATCCCGCAGGCGGCGACGCGGTAGTTCGGGCGACCTACGCCCTTGCTCGCGACTCGCTGAGCGCCGTGGCCGTGACCGAGGAGGCGACCGGCGGTGCGCCCCAACCGACGAGCGCTCCGATCATCGCGGTGACCGCGGCGGGAGCCGGCACGAAATAGCCGGTCCGACCAGCCTTGCGGTCGCGTCGCGCCAGCGGCAGACTGAAACTCATGGGTCCTCACAATCGTCGCGAATTCCTCCAGTCCTCCGCGGCCGCCGCGGCCGCGCTCACGCTCGGTCCTCTCACGCACGAGTCGCGTGCCGAGACCGTCGCGCCAAACGCATCCGGTGGTCCGGGCGCCAGAGATATCGAAGAGAGGCTTCTTCGAGCGCGGCCGGTTCCGCTGGCCGACGTACGCGTCACCGGCGGACCAGCGAAACTCGCGCAGGAGGCCGACGCCAAATACCTGCTCTCGCTCGAGCCCGACCGGATGATGGCCTTCTATAGAGTGCGCGCCGGCCTGCCGCAAAAGGCCGAGCCGTACGCCGGCTGGGACGGCGGCGGACGAAACCTCACCGGGCACATCGCCGGACACCACCTCTCCGCGGTGAGCCTCATGTACGCCGCGACGGGTGACGACCGATTCAAGCAGCGCGCGCAATACATCGTGCGCGAGCTGAAAGAGGTGCAGGACAAGAACGGCGACGGCTATCTCTCGGCGCTCGAGCACGGGCGGGAGTCGTTCGCGCAGGTCTCGAAGGGCGAGATCCGCCCGGGCGCGTTCGACCTCAACGGGCTCTGGTCGCCGTGGTACACGCTGCACAAGACGTACGCCGGATTGCGCGACGCGTATCGCTACACGGGCGACAAGACCGCGCTCACCGTCGAGACGAAATTCGCGGCGTGGGCCGAGGGAGTGCTCGCGCCGCTCTCCGACGCCCAGGTTCAGAAGATGCTCCTCACTGAGCACGGCGGCATGAACGAAGTGCTCGCCGACCTCTACGTCGACACGGGCGACAAGCGGTGGCTCGACTTGTCGTACCGGTTCGAGCACCATGCGTTCACCGACGCGCTGAAACGCGGACAGGACAACCTCGCGGGTAAGCACGTCAACTGTCAGATCCCGAAAGTGATCGGATCGGCGGCGCGCTACGGATACACCGGCGACACCGGAGACATTCTCGCGGCGTCGACGTTCTTCGATCGCGCCGTCGAGCATCACACGTACGCGACCGGCGGGCAGGGCAACGCCGAGTATTTCGGCCCGGCGGACGTTCTCGGATCACGCGTCGACGGCCGCACGTGCGAATCGTGCAACTGTTACAACATGCTCAAGCTGTCGCGCCGCCTCTTCTCCTTCCGCCCCGACCCGTTCTACGCCGACTTCCAGGAGCGCGTGCTCTTCAACCACGTGCTGGCGTCGATGGATCCGGCGAACGCGCGGATGTCGTACATGGTGCCGGTCGGCCGCGGCGTCCAGCAAGAGTATCAGAACATGCAGCAGAGCTTCACCTGTTGCGTGGGCACGGGGATGGAGAACCACGCGCTGCACGGCTACGGCGTGTACTACGAGTCCGACGACACCCTGTGGGTCAGCCTGTTCATCCCGTCGACGGCGAAGTTCAAACTCGCCGGCGCTCAGATCGCGCAGGAGACGACTTTTCCCGACGGCGACTCGGCGACGCTCAAGCTCACGCTTCCTAAGTCCGCGAAGTTCACGCTTGCCGTTCGCCGTCCGACGTGGGCGGGAGATGGATTCGTCGTGAAGGTGAACGGAACGGCGGTCGAGGTTCCTCCTTTGGCGAGCCTTCGCCCCGGCGCCGCCGGCGGACGCCTGATGGGCAATGAGGATTCTCTGCCGCAGCCGAGCTCGTTCGTAGAGATCTCGCGCATGTGGAACAGCGGCGACGCCGTCGAGCTCACGCTGCCGAAGACACTCCGGCTCGAGGCGACGCCGGACGACAAGCGCATCGCGGCGATCATGTGGGGGCCGCTCGTTCTGGCGGGAGACCTCGGCCCGCGCCGCGAGTCGCGCGGCGAGGGCGCGCCTGGCCAGCCGGTGCCGCTCCTCGTCGCGGCCGAGCGTCCGGTTTCGGAGTGGGTTCTTCCCGGCACGCGACAGGGCGACTTCCAGATCAAGCAGGTCGCGCGCCCGCTCACGCAGCCGGAGCAGGCGGAGGACGTTTCGCTCACGCCGTTCTATCGGACACACGAGCGTACGTACAGCGTCTACTTCGACGTCGTCACGCCGACCGAATTCGACGCGCGCGTCGCCGCGCTGGCGGCCGAGCGCGAACGTGTTCGCCGCCTTGAAGCCGCCACCGTCGCTTACGTCCGTCCGGGCGATCAGCAAGCGGAGCCGAACTTCGGCTACAAGAGCGATCCAGCCGACCGTCCGGCGGCGCGCACGAATGGCCGTCCTTCGCGCACCGGCACAGGGTGGTTCTCGTACGACCTCGCCGTGAATCCCGCATCCCCGACGGCGATCGTGGTCACGTACTTCAACGAGATCGGTCTCCCGCCGGTGCTCGGCAACTTCGAGATCGACGTCGATGGAACGTTGGTGGGCAAGTTCGAACCCAACCGCACGGCGACAGGTTTCTTCGACGCGCGCTATGACGTGCCGGCGAACCTCGTGCAGGGAAAATCGAAGGTCACCGTCCGATTCCAGGCGAACGGGAACGGACGTATCGCTCCGGTTTTTGGGGTGCGAGTGGTGCGGTCGAACGAGCTCTGACGGCCCACGCTACCAGCATCTAGCACGGACGATCAAAAGGAACGCGGATTCCGCAGATAGAACAACAAATCGCCGCAGATACAACCCGTTTCGTTGTCATTTGCGGCATTTGCTTTTCACGTCTGCGGTACTGCCGTTCCCCTTTCCTCGATTGGCGTAGGAGCAAGGACCCACGACCCTCGACCGTTAATCTCCCGTCCGGAGCCTCCGATGCTTACTTTTGAAGGCCCGAACGGCGCGGTTTAGCCGTCACGGCGGCGCGGTAGCCAAGTGGTAAGGCAGCGGTCTGCAAAACCGCTATTCGCCGGTTCGATTCCGGCCCGCGCCTCTCTCCTCAGCTGGACAGTTGGACGCGGCCAGATCCTCAGTGCACCCCGCCCATCAGCCCGCGCACGGGCTTGATGATCAGGAAGGCGATCACCGACGCCGCCAGGCACACGCCGCCGATCACGCCGAAGAGCTGCGACATCGGCGCCGAGGAGATGAACCCCGCCGCCAATCCGGCCACCTTGTTTCCTACCGAGTCCGCGAGGAACCACACGCCGAGCATCAAGCCCACGATCTTCGGCGGGGAGAGCTTGGTGAAGACCGAAAGTCCGACCGGCGAGATCGACAGCTCACCGAGCTCTTGAATGAAGTAGCAGCCGACGAGCCAGAACGGGCTGACGCGAACTCCCGGTGATGCCTGGAGCCGAAACGCGGGCACGAGCAGCAACACGAACGAGAGTCCGACGAAGAAGAGTCCGATGGCGAACTTGGCCGGCGTCGACGGCTCGTTCTTGCCGAGCTTCATCCAGAGCCACGCGAAGGCAGGCGCGAGCAGGATGACCAGAACCGCCTGGACGCTCACGAACCAGCTCGAGGGAAAGTTGAACCCGAGAATCGTGGTACGCGTGTAGCGGTCGCCGAACAGATTGAGCGTAGAGCCGGCCTGCTCGTACGCGCCCCAGAAGATCGCGGCGAACACGAAGAACACGGCCATTGCGGCGAGCCGCTTCCACTCGAGCGTCGTGAAGCCCGCGTGGACGGTCCCCGCGGGAGTTGCGGTCGCCGTGCGCGCAGCGGGGGCCTCTTCCTCGCGCTCCGTCCGTCGCTGCCGCGCGAGCCGGTCGATGGCCGGCTGCAAGTGCCGGCGCCCGAGGATGTATTGAATGAGACCGAGCGTCATTCCCACGCCGGCGCACGCAAATCCCACATGCCAATCCACCCGCTGCGCGAGATAACCGGCGACCAACGGCCCGAGCGCCGCGCCGAGGTTGATGCCCATGTAGAAGATCGAGAACCCGGCGTCGCGACGCGGGTCGTTCGTATCGTACAGCGAACCAACGATGCCGCTCACGTTGGGCTTGAGCAGGCCCGTGCCGACGGCGATGAACGCCAACCCCGCATAGAAGAACGGCAGCGCGTGGAAGACGAGCGTGAAATGACCGATGGCGATGATGATGCCGCCGATCAGCACGCTCTTGTACTGGCCGAGCCACCTGTCAGCGATGATGCCGCCGAAGATCGCCAGCGCCCACGCGCTCGCCGTGTAGGTGCCGTAGACGGAGCCCGCGTGCTTGTCGTCGAAGTTGAGCGCGTGGACCATGTACAGGATGAGAAACGCGCGCATCCCGTAATAGCTGAAGCGCTCCCACATCTCCGTGAAGAAGAGCGTGGCGAGCCCGCGCGGATGACCGAAGAAGCCACGAGCTTCCGCGGCAGTCGCCGCGTAGTCGGTGGCTGGGGCGTCAGTTGGTCCCGCAGAAGCTCCGTTGGTTGGCATCGTGGCTCCGTTGACGCCTGATGCTCGTCGTCCGGCGCGCGGCCGTCAACCGGCCGCCTGTCAGAGAGTTGCCGCCGGGTCGCGGGCTTGGCTGCACGGAGAACCCGGGGTAGTGTCAAACTCGAAGCCGCATCGCACGCGTATCCTTTCAGCGTCTCATGACCCCACCCCTCGAGCTCATCGCCGCCAAGACCGCGCTCGTCGTCATCGACCTTCAGGCGGGAATCCTCGCGCGACCGGTGGCGCCGCACTCGAGTGCCGACGTCCTCGAGCGCTCGGCCAGGATGTGCGAGCGCTTTCGCGCAGTGGGAGCGGAGGTCGTGTTGGTGCGGGTGTCGTTCGCCGCCGACGGGTCGGACGTGCTGTCGCAGCCCAGCGACGAGCCGATGCCGCGCGGTGCGCGGCCGGAAGGCTGGGACGTGTTGTCGCCGGCAGTCGGATCCGGCCCGCGCGACATCCACATCACCAAGCGCCAGTGGGGCGCGTTCTATGGAACGGAGTTGGATCTCCAACTCCGGCGCCGCGGTATCACCACTCTCGTGATGTGCGGCATCTCGACCAACATCGGCGTGGAATCCACGGCGCGCGACGCGTGGGAACGCGGCTACGCGATCGTGTTCGCCGAAGACGCCATGGCGAGCTTCGACGCCGACGCGCACGCCTTCGCCGTGACGAACATCTTCGTTCGCCTCGGACGCGTGCGCTCGACGAGCGATGTGTTGGCGGCGCTCGCAGCGGCTAAGGAGAACGGATGATCACCGGCGAGCTGCTCACGCAAATCCCGCTCTTCGCCGGCTTGCCGCAGAGCGAGCGCGAGTCCCTCGCGTCGCGCGCGGCCGACGTGCGCCTTCGCGCCGGCGAATGGCTGTTGATGGAAGGCCAAGCGCCCGCGTTCTTTGCGCTTCTCGAGGGTGAGCTCGCCGTCTTCAAGTCGGTGACCGGACGGGACACGCGCATCCATACTCACAAACCGGGCGCGTATTTCGGCGAGGTGCCTCTGCTGCTCGGCGCTCCATCGATCTCCAGCGTCCAGGCGACTTCGCCCTCGCGCGTCGTGCGTTTCGACGCCAACGACTTCCACGAGCTCGTCAGCCACTGCCGAGTGCTCAACGGCCAGATCATGAAGACGATGGCCGAGCGAGTCGAGTATCTGCAGCGGATCGCGGTGGACGAGGCTCCTGTAACGGCTACGCTGATCGGCGACCGCGCCGATCCGGCGTCACACGAGTTGCGTGATTTCCTGGCGCGCAACCGAGTCGCGTGCTCCTGGCTCTCTGCCGACGACCCTGATCTCGAGGCGCGAATCCGCGACATCGCGCCGGGCGGCGCGGGAGCACGGCTGAAAGGCTTGGATCTGTCGAAGCTCCCCGTCGTCGTGCTCGCCGACGGGAGGATTCTCGTCGCGCCGAGCAACCGGCAGGTCGCGGGTTGCGTCGGCCTTCAGGTCGAGCCGGCCCGGGACGAGTACGACGTCATCGTCATCGGCGGGGGTCCGGCGGGCCTCGCGAGCGCCGTCTACGGCGCGTCGGAGGGTCTTCGCACGTTGCTCGTCGAACGCGAGGCGTGCGGTGGGCAGGCCGGCACTTCGTCGCGCATCGAGAACTACCTCGGCTTCCCGGCCGGGCTCTCAGGCGACGAGTTGAGCGGCCGCGCGCGACAGCAGGCCACGCGCTTCGGAGCGGAGCTCCTCGTCACGCGGTGGACGGACTCGCTCGACCTGGCGTGCGAGTCCGGCGAGCCTTCGCACGTAGTCACGCTCGACGGCGGCAACGTCGTCTCGACGCGTGCCCTGGTGCTGGCGACCGGCGTTCAGTGGCGGCGTCTCGAGATCCCGGGCATCGATCGATTCGTCGGCCACGGCGTGTTCTACGGGGCCGCCCTCACCGAGGCGCAAAGCCTTCGCGGCGGGCGGGTCTATCTCGTCGGCGGTGGCAATTCAGCCGGGCAGGCGGCGCTCCTCTTCTCAGCCTACGCCGAATCCGTCACGATGCTGGTCCGCGGACCGTCGCTCGCCGCCAGCATGTCGCAATACCTGATCGAGCAACTGTCCACAAAGGACAACGTCACGATCGAGACCCGCGCTCAGATCACGCGGGTCCACGGGGGCGACCGGCTGGAGGCGATAGACGTAAAACGTGACGGGTCGGAAAAAACTGATCGGCGACCGACGGACGCATTGTTCGTCTTCATTGGAGCGCATGCTGCCACGGAATGGCTTCCACGCTCGATCATTCGAGACAAATGGGGTTATGTCTGCACCGGTCGCGACGTCATGGATCTCGTTCAGGAGCAGGGAGCGGACAAGTGGCCGCTCGAACGAGACCCATATCTGCTGGAGACGTCCGCACCCGGTGTATTTGCCGCCGGCGACGTTCGCCACGGATCGATCAAGCGCGTGGCGTCCGCCGTCGGAGAGGGAAGCATGGCGATCGCTTTCATTCATCAGTACCTCGCCGAGCCAACGAGTGCGCGGCGATGAGCGGGTAGCCATCGATGCGTAGAAGCGGCGCGCGCCGGTCGGGCGCATTCCTCGCCGCGGGCGTGGCGATCATCGCGGTGGCCGCGACGTCCTGTGGCCGCGACGAAACGGCGAAGGCGCCGTCGAAGTACGTCCCGCAACAGGTCGCCGAAGTGGCGGGTGTCTCCGCCGAGATGGTTCAGTCCGCGATCACCGCGCGCATCGACAGCGCCGGCCCGCCGAGCTGGGTAACGCCGGATCGCTGGAAAAAGGTGCAAGCGCTCTACGCGCACTACTCGAACGCGCCGCTCTGGATCCAGTCGGGAGGCATCAAGGAGCGCGCGACCGC
This sequence comes from uncultured Gemmatimonadaceae bacterium, assembly GCA_963757185.1. GTDB lineage: Bacteria > Gemmatimonadota > Gemmatimonadetes > Gemmatimonadales > Gemmatimonadaceae > JAQBQB01. The sequence continues at coordinate 964,431 of CAVWQI010000002.1, read as the reverse complement.
GCTGCTCGCCGCGCTCGACTCGGCGTCGACCCACGCGCTCAAGACCGATCGCTACCCGATTGACTCGATCCACAGGGTCGTCGACGCGCAGAAGATCGACAGCGGCGCCACGGCGCGCGACCTCGCGAACGCCGACGTCCTGCTCACCGCGGCGTACGTGGGATACGCGTCGGACATGCTCGTGGGTCAGGTGGATCCGCGCACGGTTTCGCAGTCGTGGTACATCCCCGCGCGCCCCGCCGCCGTGGACTCGGCGCTCGTTCACACGCTCGAGGATTCGTCGATGAGCCTGGGGCTCGAGCAGATGGCGCCTCAGGACTCCGAGTACGCCGTTCTTCGACGCGACTACACGCGATATCGGGGGTACGCGGCGCAGGGCGGTTGGCCGCAGATCTACACCGGCGTCAGCATGGCGGAGTTGCAGTCGCGCCTCGAGGCCGAAGGCTACGCGGTCAACGGCGATTCAGTCGTGGCCGCGCTCAAGAAGTGGCAGGAGCACCACGACCTCGTCCCCGACGGCAAGATCGGCAAGGCAACATTCGCCGCGCTCAACGTGTCGGCCGAGGAGCGGACCGACCAGATCGCCACGAACATGGAGCGACATCGCTGGCTGCCGCGGGCGCTGGGGCAGCGCTACGTGTACGTGAACGTGCCGTCGTTCCGGCTCGACGCGTACGACTCGGGGCAGCGCGCGCTGTCGATGCGCGTCATCGTCGGCGCGGACTACAAGGAGAAGTCGACGCCGGTGTTCAGCGACGTCATGCGGTCGGTCGTCTTTCGCCCGTACTGGCGCCCGACGACGGACATCATGAAGAAGGAGATTCTGCCGAAGCTGAAGACCGACACAACCTATTTGCGCCGCAACGACATGGAGTGGGCGAAGGAGGACGGGTCGCGCGTGCTTCGCCAGCGCCCAGGCCCTCGCAACTCGCTCGGCCTGGTGAAGTTTCTCTTTCCGAACGACTACAACATCTATCTCCACGACACGAACGAGAAGTCGCTGTTCGGAAAGAGCGTACGCGCCGAGAGCCACGGGTGCATTCGCGTCCAACACCCGGATTCGCTCGCCGAGTTCGTACTTGGCTGGTCCGCCGACAGCGTGACCGCGGCGATGCAAGCGGGCAAGGACAATCGCGCCGTCACGTTGCCGCAGAGGCTGCCCGTGTACATCGTGTACTTCACGGCGTACGCTCGCGACGGCGATCTTCACTTCGCCACGGACGTGTACAAGCGCGACTCGGTATTCAAGGCTCCTCTGCCGACGGCACCCTAGGGGCTTCCGCGCGTCGTCGGGGCGGGGGAAATTGGTTGGCCAACATCCCCCGCTCGCCCCGAGGTCTCCATGCGATTCGTCCGCTCCGCCGCATTTCTGGCCGCCGTCGTGCTGCCGGCGTCGCTCTTCGCGCAGAAGCAGTCCGTCACCGCGCCGGGCATGAACGCCACGGCCACGCTCACGCCGGGCATTCGCGAAGGGAACATCCTGTACGTGTCGGGACAACTCGGCACTTCGCGCGACGCACCCGACTCCACGATTCAGGGGCAGACCAAGCGCGCCCTCGAGAACGTGCAGAAGATCGTTGAGGCCGCGGGCAGTACGATGGCAAACGTCCTCAAGTGCACCGTGTTCCTCGCCGACGTGAAGGACTTCGCCGGAATGAACAGCGCGTACACGCAGGCCTTTCCGAAGGAACCGCCCGCTCGATCGACCGTCGCCGTCGCCGCACTCGTGAGTCCGGCCGCGAAGGTGGAGATCGAGTGCATCGCGGCGGTGCCGGGCAAGTAGCGTTTCTCGCCGCGGACGACGAACTGCAACTACTCAACGCAGAGACGCGGAGGACGCAGAGGACCCGGGGAGGGCGAGAGGAATCCCGACGCTCTAATTGAGAGCAGCTCGACTCTGATCGGGTAACGCGAACACCACCGCTGCCGCGCCAAGGTAGAACATCGACGTCAGACTCAGGGCCGACACTATCCCGACGTGCGGGACCGCCGCCAGCACGCCGATGACGTAGGGTGCCAGAGCGCCGAGCAGTCTCCCCGAGTTGTATCCGAGCCCCTGACCGCTGGCGCGGACCGCGGTCGGGAAGAGTTCGGACATGAGGGGCGCGGCCACGCTCCAGTAGGCGTGACCGGCGCAGCCCAAGACAGGGCTGAGGAGCAGCAGGAGCGTCGGGTGGTGTACGAGGCGCCCGTATACGGGTACCAGAACCGCTGACGCGCACACAAACGCCACGAACACACGGCGACGCCCGAACCGGTCGGCGAGCGGACCGAACGAGAGATATCCGATGAAGGCGCCGGCCTGAATCGGGATCAGCCAGCCCGTCGACTTCACCACGCTCATCCCCGCGCCGCCTTTGTCGATCGGCGAGGCGAGGAGATTGGGGAGCCAGAAGAACAACCCCCAGTAGGCAAACTGCAGCAGCGAGGCGAGAAGACACGCGAGCAGCGTGCGCTTGCGAAGCTCGGGGCCGAACAGCACGCGATACGGATTGGTCTTGGCGTGGGGCGACGCGCGCGACGCGCGCCAGAGCGCCGGCTCCTCGACGCGTCGCTGGGCCCAGAGCGTGAAGAACGCGGGAAGTCCGCCGAGCGCGAACAGCACGCGCCACGCCTGATCACCGAGGGGAAGAACGTCGAGCACGAGGCCGGCGAGAATCGCGGCCAGAATCGCCCCGAGCGCCCAGGTCGATTGCATGGCACTCGTCGCTTTGTTGCGGAGCTCCGGCCGCAACGATTCGGCGACGAGCACCGCGCCCGACGCCCACTCGCCGCCCATGCCGAGGCCGAGCAGCGCACGCCAGATCGCGAGTTGGACGACGCTCTGCGAGGTCGCGGCGCCGAGCGAGCAGATCGAGTATATGAGAATGGTGATGTTGAGGGCCCGCACGCGGCCGATGCGGTCGGCGATCACGCCGAAAGACAGGCCGCCGACGGCGGCGCTCACGAGCGTCAGCGTGCCGAGCAGTCCAGCGGTCGCGTCCCCGAAACCGAAATACGATTTGAGGCGCCCGATGGCCAACACGTAAATGAGGAAGTCCATCGAGTCGAACATCCAGCCGAGGCCGGCCGCGATCAGAACACGCCGCTCCGCGATGGTGAGCGCGCGCAGCCACGAGCCGCCCGCGGCGGCTACGCCCGCGGCCGCGGCTGGAGCGGCGGGTGCGGGGGCGCCGGCTGTCGATTCAGTCATGGGCGCAGTGGTTGGCGTTCGTGGCGGACATGGGCCACACGGAGTTCTCCACCCAACGAGATTTGGTGAATCGCGCGACCGCCGCGGAAGGCAGCGGGCGGTGGCGCAAGAGAGCGGCGCGATGATTGTAGCATCGGGAGGGTCGGTCAGCGACCCGGCGCGCCAGCGCGGAACCTCACACCGGTTGGATTAGATGGCGACATCGGCTGTTGGCAAGAACGATCGCACGACAGGAACACGCGGCGATACTCAGGAACAGGAGCAGGGCGATCAGTATCGGTGGATCATCCTGCTCGGGCTGATCACCGCCGCGATCATGGAAGTGCTCGACACCACGATCATCAACGTCGCGCTGCCGCAGATGGCGGGTAACCTCGGCGCGACGATCCAGGAGATCGCGTGGGTGAGCACGGGGTACATCCTGTCGAACGTCGTCGTGCTGCCGATGACCGCGTTCTTTACGGCTACGTTCGGACGCAAGAATTACCTCACGGGATCGATCATCATCTTCGTGACCGCGTCGTTCCTCTGCGGAACGTCGCACAGTCTGGGCGAGCTGGTGTTGTGGCGCGTCGTTCAGGGCGCGGGCGGTGCCGCGCTCCTCTCGACCGCCCAGGCGACGCTGCGCCAGATCTTCCCGCGCGAAGAGCAGGGAATGGTGCAGGCCATTTTCATCCTCGGCATCATCGTCGCGCCGACGCTCGGGCCGACGCTCGGCGGATGGATCACCGACAACTACAACTGGGGTTGGTGCTTCTTCATCAACGTGCCGATCGGGATCGTCGCCACGTTCCTGGTGACGGGCTTTCTCCACGACCCGCCGGGCATGCGCAAGAAACCGCAGTCGATCGACTGGGCGGGCATTTCGCTGTTGACGATCGGCCTCGCGGCGCTGCAGTACGTGCTCGAGGAAGGGCGGGAGAAGGACTGGTTCAACGACACGTTGATCATCAGGCTCAGCATTGTGGCGGGAGCGTCGCTGGCGGGAATGCTCTGGTGGGAGTTGTCGCCACGGAACAAACATCCCGTGATCGACTTCCACGTCCTCAAGAATCGCGACCTCGCGGGGTCGATCTTCCTCTTCATCGCGCTCGGCTTCGGACTGTACGGCGGGGTGTTCCTGTTTCCGCTGTTCACGCAGAACCTGCTGCACTTCACGCCCACGGAGACCGGGCTCACGCTCATGCCCGGCGGAATCGCCACGGCAGTGGCGGCGATCGTGTGCGGAAGAAGCCTCAGCGGTGCCAAGCCGCTGGTCGACGCTCGAATCCTGATCTACATCGGTATGTCCCTGTTCGTCGTGGCGATGTGGCGACTGGGCCATCTGACCGTCGACGCCGGTGAGCCCGAAGCCCGCTACGCGCTGATCATCCGCGGACTTGGGCTAGGCTTCCTGTTCACGCCGATCAACAACGTCGCCTATGCCAACCTGAAGCCGAGCCAGGCACAACAAGCATCGGGGTTGATCAACCTCGCGCGTCAATTGGGTGGCTCTTTCGGAATCGCCATCATCACGACGTTTCTGGATCATCAGGTCGCGATGCACCGGGCGACGCTGATCGCGAACACGTTCATCGAGAACCCGCAGCTCGTCGCGCGGCAGAACGCGGCGGTCGCCGGGCTCATGGCGAAGGGCTTCAGCGCCCTCCAGGCCAAGCAGGGCGCGCTGGCGATCCTCGATGCGTCGGTGATGAGGCAGGCGACGATGCTCAGTTACAACGACGCCTGGATGCTGATCTTGGCGACCTTCGTTCTGGTGGCTCCGGCGGTGCTGATTCTTAGGAAGCCCAAGAGCAACGCGCCGGCTCCGGCAGGGCACTGATGTGGGTGGACCGGTGGACCGGTGGCAGGCGGAACCGCGAGAAATTTGAGGTCTGAAGTCGGGCGTCTGACCTCAGATTTCGCGGCCCGAGTCCCCCTAGGCCCTCCCCCGTCCACCCGTCAACACCTCCCCCTCCCCACGCGTACCACCAATAGATGAACGCGGCGGCGCCTCCGTTCGGGGGCGCCGTTTCGTTCCAATCCGCTCCCCGGCGCGTAAGTTTTCCCGGTGCCCCGGAGCGTCTCCCCACCGAAACCCATGCCAGTTCGACGTATACCGTTCCTCGCCGTCGCGTCCGCCGTCGTGGCGATCGCCGCCTGCGAGAACAAGAAAGCGGAGCAAGCGCCGCTGCCGACCACTGAGGTCACGCGCGGCAACATCGCGGTCCGGGTTCAGGCCACCGGGACGGTCGAGCCGATCAATCCGGTCGACATCAAGTCGAAGGCCCAAGGACAGATCATCGATCTTCCGGTCGAGGTTGGGTCGGTGGTGAAGCGAGGACAGGAAATCGCCAAGATCGACCCACGCGACGTCAAGAATCAGTTCGACCAGGCCGTCGCCGACGACGTGGTGTCGTTCACGAGTCTGCAGGCGACCAAGCGCGACCAGGCCCGGCAGGACTCGCTGTTCGCGGCGCACGTCATCACGGTCTCGGAGCACGATAGCAGCAGGGCGACGCTGACGGCGGCGCAGGCGGACCTGGTGAACAGCCGCGCCGCGCTCGACCTGCGCCGGCAGGCGCTCGAGGACGCGACCGTCGAATCGCCGCTAGGGGGCACCGTCGTAAGCCGTCCCACGACGCAGGGCACGATCATCACGTCGGCGACGTCGGCCAGCGGCGGCACTACGCTGATGACGATCGCCGATCTCGGCCGCGTGCGCATGCGCGTGACGATCGACGAAGTGGAGATGGCGAACGTCCGCGTCGGTGAGACGGCGACAGTCGCCGTCGACGCGTTCCCCGATCACGTCTTCGACGGCGTCGTCGAGAAGGTCGAACCCCAGGCGGTCGTTACTCAGGGCGTCACGTTCTTCCAGGCGTTGGTGAGCATCAGCAACAAGGAAGGACTGCTGATGCCCGGAATGAACGGCGAGGTCACGATCCGGGCCGCGGACCTGTCGCAGGTGATTCAGCTCCCGATCGACGCGATTCGCCCGACCAACGAGCTCGCACCGGTCGCGCGAATGTTCGGCCTGTCGGTGGACAGCATCACGAGCCAGATGCGGAAGGACCTGCTCGGCACCGAAGGAACGACCGGCGTGCCCGGGCGATACGTCGTCGTCGCGCTCGCCGACGGCAGTTACGAGATGCGACTCGTCAAGACGGGCCCGACCGACTTGCGCGTTCAGCAGGTCACGGACGGCGTGAAGGAAGGAGACAAGGTCGTGATCTTGGGCGCGATCATCATGGGGAAACCGGCTGTTACGCCGACGCTCCGGCTCGCGGCCAGCATCCGCCGGCCGCCGACGCCGCCGGCATCGCCGACCGAGGTGGGAGCGACCGGAACACAAGCAGGGCAACCCGCGGCAGCGAGCCGGCCGAAGCCGGCGGCTCCCAAGCCGAGCGGGGAACCGACGCAAGCCGCGCAAGCGGGATCAACCAGGAAACCGTGAAGGCCACCGCCGGATCGCTATTCGCATTCTCTTATCTCCTGGCGACCGGTACGGCGTGCGTTCATCCCACGCCGTCGATCGACGGTTCGGCCGCGTCACCGACGAGCGCGGCCGCGGTCTGGAATCCTTCATCGAGCGTCGCCGGCGCGGCGGCGCGTGACGCGCGGACTCCGTTCCACCCAATCGTGGGTGCTCCGAGCGCCGAAGCACTGCAAAAGCTCACCGTAGCCGACGTCGTCGACATCGCGCTTCGCAACAGCCCCGCGACGCGAAACACCTGGCTCCAGGCGCGCGCCAGCGTCGATCTCTACGGCTCGAGCGAAAGCCACCTCTATCCGAACATCACGGCCGGCGCGACGGTGAACAACTCGCGCGTTCTCGGCACAACGGGACGCCCGTCGGCGACGCGATCACAGGCCGGTCCCACGCTCACGCTGACGTACACGGTGCTCGATTTCGGCGGGCGCTCCGGGACCATCGACGTCGCGCGTCAAACTTCCGTCGCGGCCAATCTCGCGCACAACTCGACGGTCGAGAACACGATTCTGCAGGTCGAGGGCGCGGCGTTCAGCTTCCTCTCGGCGCGAGCGCAGCGCGACGCCGAGAAATCGTCGGTCGATCTGGCAACGGCCGCGCTGGACGCGGCGAGCGAGCGGCACCGGGTCGGCCTGGCGACGATCGCCGACGTGCTGCAGGCGCAGACGGCCCGGTCGCAAGCCGAGCTCGACCTGGAGACTCTCGAGGGCTCGGTGCAGGTCGCGCGCGGCGCGCTCGCCGTCGCGATGGGTCTTCCCGCGAACACGGCATTCGAGATCCCCGACGTCCCGGCGACCGATTCAGTTTTCTTTGTGGCGCAGTCGGTCGATTCGCTGATCGAGCTGGCGATTCGGAACCGTCCGGAACTGGCGCAGGCGCGTGCCGAAGCGGCCGCCGCGTCGTCGCAGATCAAGGTCGCGCGATCGGGGTATTTGCCCGCGCTGGCCTTTTCCGCGATCGGCGGCAACAACGCGTCAAACGTTTCCGGCTTCGCGGGTAATTCCTATTCAGTCACACTCGGCGTGCAGATGCCTGTCTTTACCGGATTCTCGAACGGCTACGACGTGGCCGCGGCCAGCGAGCAATACCAGGCCGCGATCGCGCGCACGGAAGTCACCCGCCAACAGGTGATTCAGCAAGTGTTCACGTCCTACTACACGCTTCGCACGGCGAACGACCGCGTGAGGACCGCGCACGACCTTCTCACGAGCGCGACGCAGTCCGAATCGGTCGCCCGCGGGCGGTACAAGGAGGGCGTCGGCAGCATCGTCGACCTGCTGGTCGCGCAATCGGCGCTGGCCAGCGCGCGCGCGCAGGACGTGGACACGCGGTGGCAGTGGCGGACGTCGCTCGCGCAGCTCGCCCACGACGTCGGCGTGCTGAACGCGCGCGGCGACATGACCTTCGCGCCGTTCACCCCGCTTCCGAATGTGAGGCCCCGGTAATGATTTCACGATCGGGGTTGCCCTCGCTTCGCGTCGCGTGCATCGCTTTGGCGGTCGCCGCGGCCTGCTCCAAGCCGCCGGCGCAGGCGGCACCGCCGGTGCCCGTTCAGGTCGCCTCGGTGAGCAAGATCTCCGCGCCGCTGACGCTCGACGCGAACGGCGTCGTCGAGCCGATGCAGACGGTATCGGTTCTATCGCAAATCGGCGGCACGCTCGACACGGTGATGTTCAACGAGGGGGACGAGGTCCAGGCCGGACAAGTCCTCTTCAAGCTCGACGCGCGACCGATCGCGGCCACGCTGCGCCAGTCGGAAGCGGCGCTCGCGCGCGACCAGGCCCAGGCGCAGTCGCTTCAGCGCGACGCCGAGCGATACAAGGCGCTCGTCGAGAAGGACTACGTGACGAAGTCGCAGGCCGATCAGGCGCAGTCGGCGGCCGAAGCGATGCAGGCGACCGTGCAGTCGGACAAAGCGGCCGTGGACAACACACGCCTCAATCTCGAGTACGCCACGATTCGCTCGCCGATCGCGGGACGCACGGGGCGGCTGCTCGTTCGGCGCGGAAACGTCGTGCGCGCGAACAACGATGCCCTCGTGGTGATCAATCAGCTCCGGCCGATCCTCGTGCGTTTTCCGATTGTGCAGCACGACTTCCCCGCGCTCCAGCGCCGCGCGGCTCGCGGCGGGAGCGTGCCGGTCCGCGTTGTCGCGGCGGACAGCGGCGGGATCGACGAGACGGGCACTCTGGCATTTCTCGACAACGCGGTGGATTCTCTCAGCGGAAGCGTGAGCGCCAAGGCCCGGTTCCAGAACCAGCGAGATCTTCTATGGCCGGGCGAGGCCGTTCGCGTCAGCGTGGAGCTGGAGGTGCAGTCCGGCGTCGTGGCTGTGCCGACGCGCGCCGTGCTCGCCGGACAGCAGGGCAGCTACGTGTTCGTCGTGGGGAACGACCGGATCGCGAAGGTGCGGCCCGTGTCGGTCGGGAGATCCGTGGGCACGGGTGACATGACGACGATCGACAAGGGTCTGGAGCCTGGCGAGCAGGTCGTCATCGACGGGCAGTCGCGTTTGACGCCGAACGCGCGGGTCGACGTGAAGGCGGCGCCGAGCACCTCGGCGTCGGCGGAAGCAGTCCAGGCTGGGAGCGGCGCCACGCCATGAATCTCTCGGAACTGTTCATTCGGCGGCCCGTCACGACAGTGCTCGTGATGATGGGAGTTCTGTTCTTCGGCATCACCGCGTACAAGCGGCTGCCGGTGAGCGATCTTCCGACGGTCGATTATCCGACGCTGACGGTGAGCGCGAGTCTTCCGGGCGCGAGTCCGGAAACGATGGCGTCGGCGGTGGCGACGCCGCTCGAGAAACAGTTCTCGACGATCGCCGGCATCGACAACATGACGTCGACGTCGAGCCTGGGCGCCTGCAACATCACCATTCAGTTCTCGCTCGACCGGAACATCGACGCCGCGGCGCAGGACGTTCAGGCGATGATCGCCAAGACGCTGAAGAACCTGCCGCCGGGCATCATCCCGCCGTCGTACCAGAAGGTGAATCCGGCCGACCAGCCGATCGTGTTCTACGGATTCACGTCGAACCTGATGCCGATTTCCAAGCTCGACGAGTACGCCGAGACGTTCATGGCCCAGCGTATCTCGATGATTCCGGGCGTGGCGCAGGTGAACGTGTACGGCTCGGCGCAGTACGCGGTGCGGATTCAGCTCGACCCGAATATTCTCGCGAGCCGCCAGATCGGCATCGACGAGGTCGCCGACGCGGTGAACGACCAGAACGTCAACCTGCCGACGGGCGTCCTCAACGGCCCGACCAAGACGTACACGGTGCAGGCAAACGGACAGCTCGCCAACGCGGCGTCGTTCCGCCGCATGGTCGTGACGTACCGCAACGGTGCGCCGGTGCATCTGGGCGACATCGGCCAAGTGCTCGACGACATTCAAAACAACAAATCGATCGCGTGGTTCGCGCAGAAGAACGACTACACGCGCGGCGTCATTCTCGCCATTCAGCGCCAGCCCGGGACCAACACGGTCGAAGTCGCCGACGCGGTGAAGGCGACGATGAACCGGCTACAGAAGCAGATTCCGGCCAGCGTCAACATGACGCTGATGTACGATCGGGCGGCGACGATCCGCGAGTCGGTGGCCGACGTGAAGTTCACGCTCGTGCTGACGCTGTTCCTCGTCATCTGCGTGATCTTCGTCTTCCTGCGCAACGTGTCGGCGACGCTGATCCCGAGCCTGGCCCTGCCCATCTCGGTGATTGGCACGTTCGCGGTGATGTACCTGTTGAACTACAGTCTCGACAATCTGTCGCTGATGGCACTCACGCTCGCCGTCGGCTTCGTGGTCGACGATGCGATCGTGATGCTGGAGAACATCGTCCGCCACATGGAGATGGGAAAGCCGCCGATGCGAGCGGCGATGGACGGCGCGGCGGAAGTGGGCTTCACGATTCTGTCGATGACGATCTCGCTCACCGCCGTCTTTATCCCGATTCTATTCCTGGGCGGAATCGTGGGACGGTTGTTCCACGAGTTCGCCGTCGTGATCGCGGTGTCGATCCTCGTCTCGGGCTTCGTGTCGCTCACGCTCACGCCGATGCTGTCGAGCCGCTTTTTGCGGCCGCACGAGCACGGCGAGACGCACGGACGCGCGTACCAGGTCACCGAAGCCGGCTACGACTGGCTGCTCGCGAAATACAAGAGCAGCCTCGAGTGGGTGATGAACCACCGCCCGCTCGCGATGGCGTTCTCGTTCGCTATCCTCGTCGGCACCGTCGTGCTCTTCATGCTCGTCCCGAAGGGGTTCATCCCCAGCCAGGACAACGGGCAGCTGTTCGTGACGACCGAGACCGCGCAGGGCACGTCGTTCGATGACATGGTGGCGCACCAAAAGCAGGTCAATGCCATCCTCTCCGCGGACACGAACATCGCGGGCTTTTACTCGGCCATCGGGGGCAGCTCCACCGTCTCCGGCACGAATCAGGGCCGCCTGCTGATCGGACTCAAGCCGCGCGACCAACGTGTCAACGTCGACGAGATGATCAAGGAGCTCCGGCCGAAGCTCTCGAAGATTCCAGGCATCGTCGTCTACATGCAGAATCCGCCGCCGATTCAGATCGGCGGACGGGTGTCGAAGAGTCTGTATCAGTTCACGATGCAGAGCTCGGACATCACGACGTTGTATCCGGCGGCCGACGCGCTGGTCGCGCAGGCGCGCAAGTCGCCGCTCTTGCAGGACGTCACGACCGACTTGCAGCTCGGCAATCCGCAGGCAAGCGTCGAGATCGACCGCGAGCGCGCCGCTCAGCTCGGCGTATCGGCCGGCCAAATCGAGACGGCGTTGTACGACGCGTACGGATCGCGCCAGGTGTCGACGATCTACACGCCCAACAACGAATATTGGGTGGAGATGGAGCTGCTGCCCCAGTACCAGCTGGATCTGTCGGCGATGAGCATGCTGTACATCCGCTCCAATACCGGCTCGCTCGTCCCGCTCAGCGGCGTCGCCCACATCACGCAGACCGCCGGCGCGTTGAGCGTGAACCATTCGGGACAGCTTCCGTCGGTCACGCTCTCGTTCAACCTCCGTCCGGGCGTAGCGCTCGGCCAGGCGACCGACGAAGTCCAGAAGATCGCGAACCAGACGCTGCCGTCGTCGATCAGCACGGGCTTCTCCGGCACGGCGCAGGCGTTCCAATCGACGCAGGCGGGCATGCTCGCGCTGCTCGGCATCGCGATCTTCGTGATCTACGTCGTTCTCGGTGTGTTGTACGAGAGCTTCATTCACCCGATCACGATCCTTTCCGGGTTGCCGTTCGCCGCGTTCGGCGCGCTGCTCACGCTCCTCGTGTTCAAGATCGACCTCAGCGTCTACGCGTTCGTCGGCATCATCCTGCTCGTCGGCCTGGTGAAGAAGAACGCGATCATGATGATCGACTTCGCCCTCGAGGCCGAGCGCTCGGAAGGGCGCGCGCCGGCGGACGCGATCGTCCACGCGGCGCTGATCCGCTTCCGCCCGATCATGATGACGACGATGTGCGCGTTGATGGGCACGCTGCCGATCGCGGTCTCCACGGGCGCGGGCTCCGAGTCTCGGCGTCCGCTGGGCGTGGCGGTTGTCGGCGGCCTCGCGTTCTCGCAATTGATCACGCTTTACGTGACGCCTGTGTTCTATACGTACATGGACACGCTCAGCGAACGCGGCTCCCACTTCTTCGCACGCTTCGGTAAGAAGAAGCGCGTCGAGGATGGACACGCGCCGGTGCCGGTCCCGGTTCCGGCGACTGCCAATTTGATCGTTGTCGACGGGCAGTTGGCCAAGTCCGGCGGGGACGCGGCTGACTGAGCGCAACCGTGGAGTGCTCTGCTCATTGAACGACCGTTGCGACTGCAACGACAACTGCTCAACGCAGTGGCGCGTCAACGAAAGGCCCACGGGATGAGAAGTTTCCCGAGCGGCTTTCGCAAAGAATCCGGCTCGTTGCGGGCCGACACGAGATTGGTGTGCATTTCTCTGCGTCCTCTGGTCCTCTGCGTCGAGTAGTTCATAAGGCGTCCCGGTAGAGGGACCCGCGGGGCGAAGGGGCAGGCCGCATCGGGCAGGGTCGGCGCGCTTGCGTTCGGACTCAGTCCCCGTATCGTCCCTGCATGCGATCAATCGGTGGGTTCCTGGTTCTCGTCTTGGCGACGCCAATCGTCGCCCAAACGGCGCCGAACACGTTGACGTCGGCCGAACAGTCCGCGGGATGGCGGCTGCTCTTCGACGGCAAGACGCTGAAAGGGTGGCGCGGGCTGGGATATGACTCGGTGCCGACCGCGCATTGGCGCGTCGTGAACGGCGCGATCGAGAAGATTCCCAGCGGCAAGGTGGCGAAGATCGCGGACGGCCAGCCGGCGAACGGCGGGGACCTGATGACGATCGACACATTCCGGGACTTCGAGCTGTCCTTCCAGTGGAAGGTCGCGGACAGCGCGAATAGCGGTGTGAAATACAACGTCTCCGAGGAGTTTTCACTCGCCCACGCGTCGAACCACGCCGCGCTCGGCTTCGAGTACCAGGTGCTCGACGATTCCCTGAGCGACGACAACAAGATTCCGTCGCACCTCGCGGGTTCTCTCTATGATCTCATTCCCCCGAACGGCGCGAAGCGTCTCGCACCCGTGGGCGGAAGCCAGTGGAACACGTCGCGCATCGTCTTTCAGGGGATGCACGGCGAGCATTGGCTCAACGGCGCCAAGATCGTCGAGTTCGATCTTGGCACGCCGCGGATGGATTCGCTGCTCGCGAAGAGCAAGTACAGGACGATCCCCGGTTTTGCCGACCGGCGGACGGGACACATCATTCTGCAGGACCACAACGACGAGACGTACTTCCGCGACATCAAGATTCGGGAGCTGAAGCCATGACGCCCGACGACAATGACGTCGATCGCCGAGAATTCCTCAAGACCGCGTCAGCCACCGGACTGGGGTTGGTCATGACCTCACACGCGCCCGGATTGCTGCGATCCCGCTCGCCGAACGATCACGTGTCGGTCGCCGTGTTCGGTCTGAACGGGCGTGGGATGGTGCACGCGCAGAATTTTTCGCGGCTCAAGAACTCGTCGGTCGCCTACATCGCCGACGTCGACTCGAACGTGCTGGCGAAAGCCGGCGGCGAAATGAAGTCGGCAGCGCGGCCGCCGAAAGCGATCGGCGACTTCCGTCGCGCGCTCGAGGATCCGACGGTGGACGCCGTGTCGATCGCGACACCGGATCACTGGCACGCTCCGATGGCGATTCTCGCCATGAAGGCGGGAAAGCACGTCTACGTCGAGAAACCCTGCGGCCACAACGCTCGCGAGGGCGAACTGCTCGTCGCGGCGCAGCGCGAGACGCATCGCGTGGTCCAGATGGGCACGCAACAGCGCTCGTCGGCGCGGACCATCGAAGCGCTCCAGCGAATCAAGGACGGCGCGATCGGCCGGCCGTATCTCGCGCGGGCATGGTACGCGAACACGCGGGTCGGCATCGGAAAGGGCAAGGCGGCGCCGGTTCCCAAGAATCTCGACTACGACCTCTGGCAGGGTCCCGCGCCTCGCACGCCGTATCGCGACAACGTGATCCACTACAACTGGCACTGGTTCACTCACTGGGGCACCGGCGAGATCTGCAACAACGGAACGCACGAGATCGACATCGCGCGTCTCGCGCTCGGCGTCGAGCATCCGACGCGCGTGCTGGCGACCGGCGGCCGGCGGCACTACGACGACGACTGGCAATTCCCCGACTCGCAGGAAGCGACGTTCGAGTTCGCCGGGGGGAAAACCATCATCTGGCAGAGCGAGAGCTGCAACGGCTGCAAGACGTTCGACCGCTCGCGGGGGACAGCGGTGTACGGCACGAGCGGGACGCTCGTCGTCGACCGCGACGGCTACGTCATCTTCGATCTCAAGGGAAAGGAGACGTCGCGGAACATCGAGCCCAAGGCGGGCGACGGTCTGGAGCTGACCGGCGACGACGCGGCGACGTCGGTGCACATGGACAACTTCCTCGACGGCATCCGGACGGGCGCCAAGCTGCGCGCGCCGATCGAGGACGGTGCGACGACGGTCCTCCTCTGCCACCTCGGCAACATCGCGCAGTCGACGGGACGAGCACTGCGCACGGATCCTGCGAACGGCCACATCGTTGGCGACGCCGAGGCGGCGAAGCAGTGGTCGCGGACCTATGAGCCGGGGTGGGGAATTTGAACCGGTGGACCGGTGGACCGGTGGACCGGTGGACCGGTGGACCGGTGGACCGGTGGACAGATAACAGCGAGTAACTGAACCGGAAGCCAAGACGATGCCTTGCCTCCTTGTAGTCTTCGCGCTCTTCACGCCGCGGCTCGTCATCGTGCTGCTGTGGTTCTTCACGGCCTGGTTCCGCGGCTTGTTCAACACCGCTCTCTGGCCAGTTCTCGGGTTCATTTTCCTGCCGACCACGTTCCTCTGGTACACGGCCGTCGTTCACTGGTATAACGGTGTCTGGTCGGCTGTTCCGATCATCGGGATCGTGATCGCCCTCATGATCGACTTGTCGCCGGCCAGCCACCGCGGCTTCCGGCGGCGGCGGATAGTGGGGCCCGGGGAATAAATCGGGGGCTCTGAGGGTCTGGTCTTGGGTCCGAGGTTTCCGATCTCTGGGAACTCCCGAGACCAGAGACCAGAGGCCTGAGACCTCAGAAATGCCCTCGAACGACATCCAGCGCTTCGAGCGAATCGTGCTGCCGCATCTGGACGATGCGTACACGCTCGCCCGCTATCTACTCCGCGACCAGCACGAGGCCCAGGACGCCGTGCAGGACGCGGCGTTGCGCGCGCTTCGTTACTTCGAGACGTACCGCGAGGGCGACGCGCGAGCTTGGCTGTTGGCCATCGTTCGCAACTGCTGCCTGACTCGGCATCGGAAGGCGCGGGTCGAGCGGGCGAACATCGCCTTCGTCGAAGACGCGGACGTCGTGCACGAGGCCGCGGGGCGGGCCACCGACGCCCGAGCGGTGGAGCAATCGGAGCGCGCGGCGCTCCAGCGAGCGCTCGACGCACTACCGGCGGAGTTCCGCGAGGTGATCGTGCTGAGAGAAGTACAAGGGCTGAGCTACCGCGAAATCAGCGACGTCGTCGGGGTACCCATCGGGACCGTGATGTCCCGTTTGGCCAGAGCCCGCCGCCGGTTGGCGGCTGCGTTGGGGCACGACGCGCAGGAGGCGGGCTGACATGACCTGCGCCCAGTGTCGCGAGCTGCTCGATGCGTATGTCGACGGCGAGCTACCCAGCGAAGAAATGGCGGCCGTACGCGAACACATCGTGTCGTGCGCGGAGTGCGCGAATGAACACGCGTCGCTCGTCGCGACGTCGCGGCGAATCGGAGAGACACTCGTGAAATACCAGGCACCCGATGTGCTCAAGGCGCGCATTCGAGTCGCGCTCGCGCAACCGGGCCCGCTGGCGCCGGACGCACCCTCGGCGAAGACGATTCCGACCCGGCGGCTCGCGCTCGGCGGAATCGGCGTCGCGATCGCGAGCAGCATCCTGACTTTCGCGCTCGTTCGCGGCCTAGCCCCGAACACTTCGCTCACCGAGGAGCTCGTCTCGAGCCACATCCGCGCGCTGATGCCGGGACATCTCACCGATGTCGCGTCGACGAACCAGCACAACGTGAAGCCGTGGTTCAACGGCCGTGTCGACCTGTCGCCGCCGGTGCCAAGCCTCGACTCAACCGGCTTTCCGCTCATCGGCGGTCGTGTCGACTACGTGCAGGGACGGACGGTACCGGTGGTCGTGTACGGCCGTCGGCAACATCTCATCGACGTCTACGCGTGGCCGGACACGCGCGAACGCGGCGGCGAGTTGTCGGAGTCGAACCGCAACGGGTACAACGTGATCGGGTGGCACACCAACGGGCTGTCGCTCGAGGCGGTGTCGGACCTCAACCGCCCCGAGCTCGAGCAGTTCGTCAAGGCGTTCAACGCCGCACGATGATCTTCCCCTGCATCTTGGGATGCAGTGAACAGAAGTAGTCGTAGGTGCCAGGAGTGGCGAGCGTAGTCGAGAAACGCTGATCGGTGTCGAGCACCGGCGACTGCTTCCACGCGCGCTGCACGTTCACGATCAAGTGCGGCACGTCGTCGTTGTTGATCCAGGTGACCTTGGTGCCCGGCTTCACCGTCAGCACCGGCGGCGTGAAGTTGAAGTTGTCGATGCCGATTTCGTTGTCGGCGAGCGTGATGCTGCGGCGTTTCGTTTGACGTTCCATCATCGCTTCATGCGACGCCTCGTCGAAGGCCGGCGGCTGCCCGGAGAGCGTCGCGTCGACGATCGCGAGCGCGCCGCGCCCCGGAACGAAGGTCACATCGGCGATGCCCAGCACGCTCTTGAGCTTCTCGGGGTCGACCTTCATCGGCCCGGGCGCCGGCGCGGTGCCGGGCGCCGGCTGCGGAAACGCGGTCGACATGGCCGTGTGAAACGACACGTGCCCCTCGACCTTCTGCATGATCTGGTGGATGTGGCCGTTGAGCACCGTCACCGAGCCAAATCGCTTGAGGAGCGCGAGCGCCTGCTCGGAATCGTCGGTCCCCCAGCCCCATTCGGGGTATACGGTCCACAGCGGCACGTGGGCGAAGAGCACGATCGGCGTGCTGGCGGCGAGGCGCGACACGTCCCTCTTCAGCCACTCGAGCTGCTCGGCGCCGAGCGTTCCGAGTCCACCCGCTTTGAGGTTCAGCACATTGACGAGGCCGACAAAGTGCACGCCGGTGTGGTCGAAGCTGTACCACCCGCCGCCTTTCGTTCCTTTGCCGTAACGCTGGAGATACGACGCGCCGTTGTCGGTGGCGACGTCGTGCTCGCCGGGCACATAGAAGATTCGCTCGCTCTTCACGCCGGTGAGCACCTGCCGTGCGGTATCGAACTCCTCCGGCTTGGCGAGCTGGGTGATGTCGCCCGTGTGGAGCACAAACGCTGGGGCCTGCGGCAGCGCGTTCAGCTTGGCGACGGCTTCCTGCAGCGTCGCGGTCACGTCCTTGTTCGCGTCCTTGTTGAATCCGATGTGGCTGTCGCTGATCTGAGCGAAGAAGATGCTCTTCTTCTGTGGTTCCGTGAGCGACCCGATGCGGCTCAGCGGGATCGAGAGCGGAAGTCCGCCCTCGAGCGCCCAGACGACACCGGTGCCGGCCCATGCCATACAGCGTAGGAACCCGCGCCGGTCGATGCCGTCTTCGCTCTGATCGTTCGTGATGTAGTTGGTGCCCGCCGGTCTGGTGTTGCCGTGCGCGTCGAATTCCGCCGCATCGCGGTCGCGATGTGAGCTCATGATGAAAGCCTCCGTGGTTTTCACACGGAGACCACCGTTCGCCCCGGATTATTCCCGGCGGTCAGTCGACGCGCAGCGTCGTCATCGGATCGGCGCGAGCGGCGCGGTGCGCGGGGCCGATGCTCGCGACCAGTGTTCCGGCCGCAAGAAGCCCCGCGGCGGCGACGTAGATGGTGGGATCGCCAGTGCCGACGCCGTACAGTGTGTGCGACAGCCAGCGAGCCGCGAGGAACGCCCCGGCGAGCCCGACCAACGCTCCGGCGACCGCCATGCTCGCGCTCGACCTGAGCACGAGTGCGAGCAGCCGCGCCGGATCAGCGCCAAGTGCGACGCGCAGCCCCAACTCCTGCGTCCGCTGCGACACGAAGAACGAGGTGACCGCGTAGACGCCCATCGTCGCCAGCAGAAGCGCGATGAACCCGAACGCGATCATGAGCGACTCGAACGTCTTTCGTCCGGCGAACTGCTGGTCCACCATGTCGCGCGCGGTCGTGATGTTGTAGATCGGCAGCGTCGCATCGATTTCATGGACGACGCGGCGCAGATCGCTCGTGAATCGCGTGGGATCGCCGGTGGGAGCGCGAACGACGAACGTGAGCGTCGTGATTGGCTTCTGCGTCAGCGGGCGGTAGAACTGCGGACCGGGTGATTCGGTCAGCGTGATCTTCACGTCGCGCACGATGCCGACGATCGTCGCGTGGTCGCCGCCGTCCTGAACGAGCCGGCCGAGCGCGTCGCCGTCGGGCCAGAAACGCCGGGCGAACGATTCGTTGACGACCATGACCGGCGGAGCGTCGGCCGCATCCGCCTGCGTGAACGCTCGGCCGCGCACGAGCGGGATTCCCATCGCATCGAAGTACCCGGGCGTCACCGAATTGCCGGGAACCATCAGCTTCTGCTCGGTGGACCTTGGTTGGCCGTCGACCGCGAGCGCCCACTGCGAGCAACAACGGAAGGGCGGAAGCGACGTGGCGCCGGCGCTGCTCACACCGGGCAACGCGACGGCGCGCCCGATGACGGCGTCGGCGAAACGCGCGCGCTCGCCGGCCACGTCGTACCTCGGTGTCTGCAACATGGCGGTGAACATCAACGCGCCCCGGTCGTCGAAGCCGAGCGGCAGCTCCTCGAGACGCCGCACGCTCTCGATCGACAATCCGGCGGCGACTACGAGGACGATCGACAGCGCGAGCTGCACGACGACGAAGATCTGTTGCAGCCGGCCGCGGCTGGGACCGACCGCGCTTCGTCCACCGCGCAGAGCGTCGGCTGGATCGACGCGCGTGAGATGCATCGCCGGCGCGACGCCGAATACAATGCCGGTGAGCATCGAGATCGCCACCGCGAAGGCCAAAACACGGAGGTCCAGCGACGGCATCAGCCACCGCGGCGACTGCCCCAGCACGGAGATCTCGGCGAACTCGGAAGCGCGATAGGCGAGCGCCGTTCCGAGCACGCCGCCGGCGAGCGCCAGCATCACGCTTTCGGTGAGCAGCTGACGAAAGACGCGACCGCGACCGGCGCCAATCGCCGAGCGAACGGCGATCTCGCGGATACGCGACGTGGCTCGCGCGAGCTGGATGCCCGCGACGTTGGCGCACGAGACGAGCAGCACGAGAATCGTCGCCGCGATCATGACGAGCAGTGTGGAATGCGCCGAGCCGACGTACACCTCGCGGATCGGGGTAATCTCGGTTGTCAGGCCGACGTCGTCTTGCGGGTACTCGCGAACGAGCTCCGCTTCCAACGATTCGAATTCCGCGCGCCCCTGGGCGACCGTGACGTTCGGCGCGAGCCAGCCGATCACCTGGAGACCGCGGTTCGAACGGGTGAGACTCGACCGCCCCGATAAGAGCGAACGGTCCATGTCTCGAGGGAGCGGGGTCCACAGCTCACCGCCGATCGGAATGGCGCGTCCGTCCGGGATGACGCCGACAACGGTGCGGGGAATTCCACGGATCGAAACCGTCGAGCCGACGGCGCGATCGACTCCGCCCATTTCGCGTTCGGCGAAGCCGTGCGACACGACGGCGATCGCCGGTCCTTCCATCTGGTCTTCGCCGTCGGCGAACAGGCGTCCTCGCTCGGGAACCACGCCCAGCGCGTGGAAGAAGTTCGCGGTGACGACGGCGCCGCTGGCGCGCACCGGACGCGCGAGCACGACGGAGAAGCTCGTCTGCCCGAACGCCGCCAGCTCGCTGAACGAATGCTGCCGCGCGCGCCAGTCGAGATAGTCCGGATATGAGGAGACATCCGCGTCGCGTCCCCGGTCGCGCGTCGTCGCGACGAGGAAGAGCCGGTCTCCAGTCGCGAAAGGCAGCGGACGAATCAGCAACGCGTCGGCGACACTGAACATCGCCGTCGCCGCGCCGATCCCGAGCGCCAAGCAAAGCACGGCAAGGGATGCGGTCGCCGCTTGTCGCCGCAGCAGCCGCGCGGCGTAGCGAATGTCCTGGCCGAGTGACGCGAGCGACGCGCCGCGGCTCGTCGCCCGCGCGGCGTTCTCATCGATCGAGATGCACTCGGCGCGGGCTTTCTGCTCGTCGCCGAAACGGCGTTCGGCGACGCGGCGCGCGTCGGCGGGAGACATTCCGCGGGCGGTGTATTCGGCGATGCGCATCTCGAGATGGAACCGGAGCTCCTCGTCGACGTCGCTTTGGACGTTCGACCCCCAGAACCGGAGATACCGCCGCCACGCGGGTGTGCTCATCTCGCGTTCCTCACGCGGGCTCGGGCGGGGCTTCGAGCGCGGCGAACACGGCGTGGGCGAAGCGGGTCCAGGTGGCGGCTTCGACGCGGAGCTGTGATCGCCCTTTGGGTGTGAGCGTGTAGAACTTTGCGCGCCTGTTGTTTTCCGACGCGCCCCACTCCGCCGAAATCCAACCGCGCGCCTCCAGCCGGTGGAGGGCGGGGTAGAGCGAGCCTTCCTCGATCTGTAGCACGTCTCCGGTCGCCTGTTCGATCCATCGGGCGACCGCGTAGCCGTGTGTCGGCCGCCAGCTGACGGCCTTGAGGATGAGGAGGTCGAGCGTTCCGCGCAAAACCTCGACGTTGGCTTCCGCCATCGCTGCCCCATAGGAACTCTAGGTGAGGCGAATGTGTGAACGTTCCCCTAGAAAGTCAATGGGGCGTGTCCGAGGCGTCTAGTTGGGCCCCCTTATCGACTGGAACTCGTAACGTCTCCGATCGTCAATGGACAGGCGGCTGCACGGCCCGTAAATCCAAGCACAAACTGCGCATAACACCCGCGTGTTAGAGAAACGGGGGGCGAAACACCGGGAAGCGCGCGCTTAACGACGGCTTCAGCGCTGTCGTCATCCGTCCATGTGGTGCTAAGTCGCGCGATGAAAACCGTTTCGCCTGGTTTCGTGTCCAACTGTCCACCTCGTCCCGCGCGCGGTTCCCGAGCGGCTGCGACGAGCTCACCGAGTCAGCCGACCCACGTCCGATGAACCTCTCGCCTCGCCAGGCGCAGCACGCGCCACGCCGATCCAGACTCCGCGCTGGATTCACCCTGATCGAAATCCTCGTGGTGATCGTGGTCATCGCGATCCTCGCCACGTTGGTCGCGCCGAACATCTTCCAGCACGTGGGCGCGGCCAAGAGCGCCACGGCCAAGTCGCAGATCGAGATGCTCGGGGCAGCGCTCGACGCTTACCGCCTCGACAACGGCCAATACCCGACGACCGAGCAGGGGCTCGCCGCGCTCTGGGAGAAGCCCACGGTCGATCCGCCGAACAACTGGCGCTCGCCGTACCTGCGGAAGCCGGTTCCGCTCGACCCATGGGGGCGCGCCTACGTGTACTTGTCTCCAGGACAGGTGAATCCGCAGGGGTACGACCTCCAGACCTACGGCGCCGACGGCAAGCCCGGCGGCGAGGGCGAGGATGCGGACCTGACGAGCTGGAAGTAGACACGGACCGAGCACTATGCCGACCTTCGCGTATCAAGCCGTCGATGGATCCGGGAAACGCTTGCGCGGCCACGCGCAGGCGGTGAGCTCCGGAGCGTTGACGCGTACGCTCGAAGCCCGCGGGCTCTTCGTGCTCGACGTCGCCGAGTCGGCGGACGGCGAAGGCGGGCGCCGCCGCGGATTCCGTCTTGGTCGTCGGCGCGAAGTCCTGGAAATGACACGCGCGCTGGCGGCGCTGCTTCCCGTCGGAATGCCGCTCGCGCAGGCGCTGAACGCGGCGTCCGGGGTGGCGAGCGGTGACGTGAAGGACGCGCTTCAAGAGGTGAAGGGGCACGTCGAGCGCGGTGAAACGCTTTCGGCGGCGCTGGCGCAGCATCGCGCGCTATTCTCGCCGCTGTATGTCGGACTCGTGCGCGCCGGCGAACGGAGCGGCGATCTCGACGCCGCGTTCGCTCGCCTCGCCGACCAGCTCGACCGCGACGAGAAGCTGCGAGGCCGCATCCTCTCGGCGTCGATCTATCCGATCATGTTGGCGACGGCGGGATCCATCGCCGTCACCGTCCTGCTGTTTTTCGTGCTGCCCCGGTTCGTGACGCTGCTCGAGGGAAGCGGCGCGACCTTGCCGCGCTCCACCGCGACGCTGCTCGCGTTCTCATCGCTGTTGCACCGGGCGTGGCCGGTGCTGCTGCTCATTCCGTTCGGCATCGCCGCGTTCGCCGCGTGGGCCACGAACACCGACGCCGGGCGGCGCGCCTGGTCAGCGACGATGTTGGGTCTGCCCGGCGTGCGGACGCTTCGCCGCTACGCCTTGTCCGGACGTTTCGCCCGTCTCGTCGGCGTGCTGCTTGGCGGCGGCGCGCCGCTGCTCACTGCACTCGACGACACGATCGAATCCATCGGCGACCCGATCGCGCGCGACGACGTCGCGCGCATTCGAACTCGGGTCCGCGAAGGCAGCTCGCTCCGGGCCGCGTTGGCCGACAGTACGCTCTTTCCCGAGTTGCTCTCGCAGTTGGTTGGCGTCGGCGAGGACGCGGGACAGCTGCGCGTGTTCCTGATGAAGGCCGCCGACATCTTCGAGGAGCGTACCGAGCGTGCGACTCACCGGCTGGCCACGCTCGCCGAGCCGGCGATGATCGTGACGTTCGGCGTGATCGTCGCGTTCATCGCGCTGTCGCTGCTCCAGGCGATCTATGGCATCAACGCCAACTCGTTCAAATGATGTCGACGCCGACGAACGCGCGAAACTCGCCACACCGGCGCACCGGCTTCACGTTGTGGGAGCTGACGATGGTGCTGCTCATCATGGCCATCGCGGCGACTCTGGCGGCGCCTGCGCTCGCGCGATTCGGCACCGAACAGCCGCCTGGCGGCGCCGACGCGATGATCGGCCTGCTGCGCGACACCCGAAAAGCGGCGATCCAGTACAACGCCACGGCGACGCTCCGTCTCGATCCAAAGACGTTGAGCTACGAGGTGGACACGGCCGGCGCATTCGGGATGGCGCCTCTCGCGCAAGGCACGCTCGACCTCGGCATGGCGGCGTCGATCAGGACGGACCAACCGCGTCTTCAATTCGTGTTCGAGCCGACGGGCGCCGCGTTCGCGGACACCGCGGTGATCAACGGCGGGACGATCCCGCTGATCGTGCGGGTCGATCCTTGGAGTGGAGTGGCGCATGCGGATTCTCGCTAAGGCGCGCCGAGGGATCACGCTCCTCGAGGCGGTCGCGGCGATCGCGATCGTGGGGATGACGTCGGTCGCGGCACTCGAGGCCGCGGGAGGCGAGATGCGCGTTGCCGAGCGCGCCCGTCGCGCGATCGAGGTCGAGGAGCTCGCGACCTCGCGTCTCGAGTTCATGGATCTGCTCACGGACACGGAGCTCCAGTCGCTGCCGGATTCGGTGGCGAAGGGAAAATTCCCGGCGCCGTTCGACGGGTACACGTGGACCACGACGTCCAATCCGATTTCCGACCCGAACGGGCTCTACGACATCCACGTCACGGTGAATTGGGCGAACGGGTCCTATCTGGTCCGGACGTATCGCTACATCACGCCTCGGCTGGCGACCCGCCAATGATGCGCGCGCGGCGAGGGATGACGCTCATGGAACTCGTGATCGGCCTGGCGATCACGAGCATGATGACGGCCGCCGGCGCGGGTGCGTTCGAGTCGTTGATCAGCCACCGGAAGGTGATTCGCGACGCGGCCGTTTCGACCGAGCGCGCAGTCGCCCTTCGCGAGATGATTCGCGACTGGCTTTCGACGGGCCAGGTGCAGATCCAGCAGGGCGGCGGTCCGCGCGGACTGTCGCGCGGCGCGGCGACGACCGCCGCTCCCGGCATGAGCAACAGCACGTCGTCGGTGAGCGCGGCGCAGGCGGCGGGCGACGAGATCTCGTTCACGACCAGCGCGGCCAACCCGGCGCTCCTCAGCATCGTCCGCATCCGGATGTACATCGACGCGGACAACAACACGCCCGAGAAGGGTCTCACGATCGAGTACCAGCCGAACGCCCAGCAGCCGATCGTCCGCAAGATGCTCGACTCGACGATCGACACGCTGAACGTCGAGTTCCTCGACGACCGCACGCACCGCTGGTACCACTCGTCGGAGGCGGCGACGATCACGCCGACCGTCGTTCGCATCACGATGCTAACGGGCGAACACCATACGGCGCCGCCGATCCTCTCGGTGCCGATGATCTATCCGATCGCCAACGCCCGCCGCGTGGTGGCCCGATGAGGCCGCGCCGCGGAGTCGCGCTGCTCGCGGCGCTCTGGCTCGTCGTCGCGATCGCGGCGGTCGCGCTGCAGTTCAGCATGGAAGCGAAGGAGCGCCGCACGCTCGGCATCATGGCCTCCGAGCGCGGACAGCAGCGCGCGCTCGCCCTGGGCGCGCTCGCCTATGCGCAGGCCAAGCTCGAGTACGCGATCCGCGTCGCGCCGTCGACCGGCAACGTTGCGATCACGCGCCTCGCCGCGAGCGATCCCTGGTATGACGTCGACTCGCTCTACAAGGGAACGGTGCAGATCGACAGCACGCCGGTCAGCATCGTAGCGCACGACCTCGGCGAGAAGCTGAACATCAACACCGCGACCGAGACCGAGCTCCAGCAATTCTTCAGCTTCCTCCTCAGCGACTATGCGCTGTCGACGCAACTGTCGCAGTCGATCATGGATTGGCGCGATGCAGACAGCGTCAAGCGCCCGAGCGGGGCCGAGCGCGACGACTACATCAAAGCCGGCATGCTGGCGCTGCCCGCCAACACACTGTTCAACGACGTGAGCGATCTAAAAAACGTGATGGGGATGACGCCGGACATCTACGCCGAAGCCTCGCCCTACCTCACGACGCGCGGCGCCGGACAGATCAACTTGAACGACGCGCCGGTTCCGGTGCTGCGCTCCCTGCCGGGCATGACCGACGCGACGCTCAACCAGATCCTGCAGCTCCGGTCGCAGGGTCGGCGAATCGCGAGCGTCGCGGACATCTTCGCAGGGGCGGGGCGCGGCGGACGGCCATTGCCCGGACAACTCGCCAGCACCGCGGCCGTCAACGCGCTGCAGGGACGGACCGAGGTGAACGTCTCGCAGGTCGAGCTCACGATCACCGCACGCGTTGGTCCGCAGGCACAGCCGACTGTGTTGATCGCCGTCCTTCGAAACAGCGGCACGACGGCCGACGTCACCACCAAGAAATGGTGACGCGCTCATGGTGAACCAGCCTCGCGCCGACGGCGGCGCGCGCCGCGCGCAGCGCGTCATGATCGCGATCTCGACGAACGAGCTCACGGTCGTTCATCCGGACCTTCGCTCCGGCGACGGCGCGTGGCGGGTGCAGCTCGAGCCGCCGAGCGAAAACAATGGATGGTCGTCGCTGGCCGTTGCCTTCGCCGAGTTGGCGCGTGCGCTCGGAGGCGCGGGCGCCGTCGGCGCGCAGAACGGCACGCTCGTCGTCGCGCTGATGCCGCCGCTCACGGAGGTTCGCCGTCTCGAGCTCCCGCCGCTTCGAGCGGATGAGCTCCAGCGAACGCTCGCGCGAGACGCGTCGCGCTACTTCGTGCAGGCGCGCGGCCCCCAGGTGGTCGGCGTGTCGCTGCCCGCGCGTCGTCCGCGCGGCGCGCCTGTGCCGGTGCTCGCTGCCGCCGCGCCGGCGCGGCTGATCGCCGCCATTCGCGGCGCGGCGCAACAGGCGGGATGGGCGCTCGACGCGATCGTACCGGCCGAGACGGCGTGGACGGGCGCGGCGTTCGCGTTCTGGCCCGTGCTGGCGAAGCAGGGCGGACATGCGCTGGTCGCGCAGGACGATCGGACGGACCTGCTGCAGTTCGACGGCGGCCGCCTGTCGGGCGTGCGTCGCTTCCGTGCGGGAGCATCCGGCGCCGCGATGATCGTCGATACCATCGGTGGGCCGAGCGCGCGCGTTGGTGTGCTCGGCGCGAGCGGCCCCGCCCGAGACCTGGCTGCCGCACTCGCGTCGCTCGGTCTCTCGGCCGTGCGGGCGGGCGACACCGGCGACGCCTCGCATCGGCCCGACGTTCTCGCCGCGCGATTCGCCGGCAGCGACGCCGGCCCGAAGCTCCGCGGTGAGGACTCCGTCGCTCTGGAGCAAGCCGGCGCGCGGAAGGCCGCGTGGATCGTCGCCGCGGCGGCGGTCGTGTTGTTTGCTGGCGCGGGCGCCATTGAGCTGTGGGGCGTGCGCCACCAACTCGCCGACGTGCGCGCCGAACGCGAGGCGCTGCGCCCGCAGCTTGCGGCGACGATGGTCGGCCGCACGACGGTCGACGCCACCTACAAGCACCTCGTGACGCTGAGCCAGATCGAGTCGGGATCTCCGCGATGGTCGTCGGTCATCGCGACGTTGAGCCAGTCGGTGCCGGAGGAAGCCTATCTCACGGCGATTCGCGCCCGTCAGGATTCGCTCATCGTCGACGGACTCGCCGGTCACGCGGCGCGCGTGTTCGACGCGCTCGAGCGGACGCGCGGTTTCATCGACGTGAAGTCCGCCGCCCCGGTGCGGCGCGAGAATCAGGACGACGGACCGGCGCTCGAGCATTTCACGATCGCGGCGCGTGTCGAGTCCGTCCGTCCGTCGAAGACGATGCCGGCGTCCAACGCGACGCGAACGCCCCCCCCCGCGACGCGCGGCGGCGAGGTGCGCCGATGAAGTGGAGCGCCCTGAGCGCCCGCGAGCGGCGCACGGTCACACTCGGCGCGGCGATCACGATCGTCTCGTTGTCGGCGCTCTACGTCGTGCGTCCGTATCGCGCCGCGCTGGCCGACGCGCAGGACCAGTTGGTCGCGGAACGCGCCACGCTCGCGCGCGAGCGCGCGGCGGTCGCCGAGTCGCGTCGCAACCCGGATCTGCGCCGCGCGGCCGATTCGGCGATGCAGAACACCAGGTCTCGACTCTTCGAGGGAAAGGACGACGTGATGGCGAGTGCCGAACTGGCCTCGTACCTGGGCGACGTCGCACGGAAGACGCGCGTCTTCCTGCAGGACGCGAGCACCCGCCCGGCCGCGCCGATGCCGACCGGCGTACGGACGTTGCGCGTCGAAATTCGCGCCGAGTCGGATTTGCTCGGGACGTTGCTCTTCTTGCAAGCGCTCGAGCGCGGTGAGAAGCTGGTGCGGGTCGACCGGCTCGACATCACGCGGTCGGCGAGAGCGGGCGACACCGACATGGAAGTGCTCTCGATCGCCGCCACGATCTCGGGATTTGCCGTGCCGGAGTCGGCGACAGCATCCACCGATGGCGCGGCGCACACCGTCGCGCAGTTGCCGCCTTCGAATGGGGGATCGCACCGATGACGAGCGACGTTCGAGCGTGGCTCAAGACGCCGGCGATGCGGGGCGCGATCGTGTTGCTCCTCATCGCGCTCGCAACCGTCGCCTGGACTCTCGTTCACGCCCTGCGGGCGGAGGCGCTGCCGGAAACGCCGCCCTC
Source organism: uncultured Gemmatimonadaceae bacterium (assembly GCA_963757185.1). Taxonomy (GTDB): domain Bacteria; phylum Gemmatimonadota; class Gemmatimonadetes; order Gemmatimonadales; family Gemmatimonadaceae; genus JAQBQB01. The sequence goes on along the minus strand of CAVWQI010000002.1, from coordinate 936,613 downwards.
GTCGAGCGGCGCGGAACCGATAAAGCGCGCCATTCCGCCGGGGCCGGCTGACGTGCAGGCCGCCGTCGAGAGCGACCTGTTCTCGTCGGACCGCAGCGCTCCGTCGGCTCCGTATCGATTGCCGGGTGAGAAGTCGCCCGAGGTGAAGCAGGCGGCCGAGCCGCCCAGGCCCGTCGTGCTCGGGACGGCGGTCGCGAACGACGGGAAGAGCTTCGCGACGCTGCAAGTGGGCGGGGACCGACCGACGCTCGTACACGTGGGCGACAAGATCGGCGAGTGGGTCGTGAAGGCGATCGACCGAGGCAAGGTGACGATAATCAACTCATCGGGTGGACGAGCCGATCTCGTCGTGCCGAAGCCAGGATCCTGACCAAATGCACACCATCGAACGAGTACTCATCGCGTGCGTCATCGCGGGGGCCGCAACAGCGCCGCCGCGCGTCGCGCTCGCCCAGCGAGGCGGCGGTCAAAAACCGCCGCCGCGACAGCCCGCCAAGCCGGACACGACGAAGAAACCGGCGTCGGTGTCGCTGGACTTCCAGGATCAGGATCTCAAGGTCGTGCTCGACGCGCTGGCCGCGGCGGGCGAGATCAACGTGTCGCTCACCAACATCCCGGCGCAAAAGACCACGGTGCACATGGGCCGTCCGGTCACGCGCGAGGGTATGATCGAGCTGCTCAAGACGGTCGCCGAGTCGAATGGGCTGAAGGTCACGGAGGGCCCATCGCTGATTCAGATCTCGGGCCCCACTCCGGAGCCCGTGAGGCAGGGGCCCACGCCGCAGCAGCTTCTGGCGCAACAACTGGCACAGCAGAATCAGGCGCAGCAGATGCACGTGTTCACCTACCGCCTGCGACACGCGAGCGCGGTGCAGCTCGCGCCGGTGCTCTCCAATCTGTTCACAGGGTACAACTCGACGTTCGGCGCGCGCGGAAACACCGTGACCATTCCGAACGCCAATGGCGGCTTCACCACCTTCTCGACTCCGCCGAACAACATCGCGACGCCAATCACGGGCGCCGGCGGCGGGGCGGGACGAGGCGGCCGTGGTAACTTCGGCGCCGCGGGTGGCGGCGTCGGCGGTAACAACAACCCCGGCAACGCCGGCATCGCGAACAACGCGGTGGCCAACGCGCTCGCGACGGCGCTCCAGTCGGCGTCCGGCGCGCTGTCGTCGCAGGCCGGCGACATTCGCATCATCGCCGAGGAGTCGAGCAACTCGCTGCTCGTCCGCGCGACCGACACGGATTGGGCGCTGCTCCAGCAGATCATCGGCGGAGTGGATCTGCGACCGCTGCAAGTCCTGATCGAGGTGACGATCGCCGAAGTGCAGCGGAACCGGTCGATCGATTTCGGGGTGTCGGGCGTCTCGAAGCGCGACAACAAGACGGGCAACACCGCCTCGATCACCGGGCCGTCGCAGTCGAGCGCGCTCGACCTGATCGCCGAGCTCACGGGCGGACACGGCGCCGTCACCTATGATGTGGCGATCAACGCGCTCGAGCAGCGAGGCGACGTACGAGTACTCTCGCTGCCGGTGATCATCGCGCAAAACAATCGCCAGGCGGTGCTGAACGTCGGCTCCTCGCGTCCGTTCGTGCAGATCTCGCAGACGGTGCCGAACGATCCGACGGGCCGTGTGCAGACCGTGCAGTACATCGACGTCGGCACCACGCTCACCATCACGCCGACGATCAATCCCGACGGGTACGTCAATCTGCAGGTGGCGCAGACGGACAACAGCGCGACCAACGAGGTCCAATTCGACGCGCCGGTGATCGACAAGCGCGAGGCGACCACGCAGATCTTCATTCGCGACGGACAGACGACCGTGATCGGCGGGCTGGCCGACAACACGCGCCAGAACAACCAGTCCGGCCTGCCGTTCATCAGCCGAATTCCGTTCATCGGCGCGCTGCTGTTCGGCAACTACTCCAAGAGCGACGCGACGACGGAGCTGTTTCTCTTCCTCACGCCGCACATCATTTCGAGCGACGACGACATCGACAAACTCCGCGATGCGGTGCGGGAAGGCAGCGACCTTCTCAAGCAGGTGAACGTCGGTCCGCACATTCAGCCTAAATCCGACACGCTGAACGTGCAGACGAAGCCGCTCGTCCCGGGCGCCAAGCCGCCGGCCGATTCCGTCCAGCAGCAAGCCGACTCGCTCACGCGCCTTCGCCGGCGGCCGCCCGCTCCACCCGATTCAACTCCCACGCCGCCGCCGCCGGTCGATACGCTGGCGGCGCCCAAGCCGCCGAGCGCGTCGCGATGGCGATAGCCGATCGTCCCGAGACCGAACACTCGGCGACGGAGCTGCTCGAGGTCGAGCGGCTCACGACCGTGCTCTCCGCCGATTGGCTGGAGCAATACGGTGTGCTGCCCGTTCGCCTCGGCGACGACGAGCTGACGGTCGGGACCTGGCTCGACCGCGTCGAGCCGCTGGCGCTCGACGATCTGCGACTGATCTTCGGCGCGCACGTGTCGCTGGCACGGTTCGGCGAGCACGATCTCCGGACCGCGATCAGACGCGTCTACGCGCCTGAGGCCGCGACCGCCGAGGGACTCATCGCCGGTATGTCGGGCGAGGCCCAGGCCGTCGACGTCGACGACATCCCGCTCGACGACCTGCTGCACCTGGCGAACGAGGCGCCCGTCGTCCGACTGGTGAACCTGCTGCTCATCGAAGCGCTCGACGCGCGCGCGTCGGACGTCCATCTCGAAGCGTACCAGGATGGATTGCGCGTGCGCTATCGCGTCGACGGCGTCTTGCAGAACGCGCCGTCGCCGCCGGTGCACCTCACCGCGGCGATCATCAGCCGGCTGAAGATCATGGCCGAGCTGGACATCGCCGAGCGTCGGCTGCCGCAGGACGGGCGCATCCGGCTGCGGTTGCAGAACCGTCAGGTGGACGTGCGCGTCTCGACCGTGCCGACGCTGCGCGGCGAGAGCGTCGTGCTGCGACTGCTCGACAAGGAGCGCGGACGCATCTCGCTCGCCGAGCTGGGGATGGCGCCGGACACGCTCGAGCTGTTCACCGAAGTCGTGTCGCGCCCGCACGGAATCGTGCTCGTCACGGGGCCGACGGGTTCCGGCAAGACGACGACGCTCTACGGCGCGATCGAGATGATCCGCACAGGGCGTGAGAAAATTCTCACTGTCGAGGATCCGGTCGAGTACGAGCTGGCGGGCGTTCCGCAGGTGCCTGTGAACGAGAAGGTCGGCGTCACCTTCGCCGCGGCGCTCCGCTCGCTGCTCCGCCAGGACCCGGACATCATTCTCGTCGGCGAGATCCGCGACGCCGAGACGGCACAGATCGCGACGCAGGCGGCGCTCACGGGACACCTCGTGCTGTCGACGCTGCACACGAACGACGCGCCGACGGCGCTCACGCGCCTGCTCGACCTCGACATTGCCGCGTATCTCGTCGCCAGCACGGTCGACGCGGTGCTCGCGCAGCGTCTGGTACGCGTGATCTGCCCGAACTGCAAGGCCGAGACGCGCCCCGACAAGGCCGCCGCGCGCCGGCTCGACGTCGAGGCGCTGGGGCTCACGCGCGTGTGGAAGGGAACCGGATGCCCGGAGTGCCGCGGCACGGGCTACCGCGGCCGCACCGGGGTGTACGAGCTGCTGGTCATGGACAACGACCTGCGGCTCGAGGTGCAGCGGCGGCGCGGATCGGAGGAGTTGCGCGCGATGGCCGTCGCCAAGGGGATGCGCACGCTGCTCGAAGACGGCGTGCGCGCGGCCCGCGAAGGCGTGACGACTCTCGACGAAGTGCTGCGCGTCGCGCGCGCCTAGCGCGCCCTCCCCCGACCGCCCGCGCCCGCCTTGGCGGCACGCGGTGTGTCAGAAGCGTGTCAGAAGCTTGACCCGGGACGGGGACATCCCGTTGCCGTACGTGCGCGCCGACCGGCAGATTGCGAGTGATGGTCTCGCCGGATCTCGCCCCCCACCGACCGCGCGGGCAGCGGTCGCGAACGCTTCTCCTCGCGTCGTTGCTGGCGTGCACTCTGGTGCTCGCCACGATGCTCGCCTACGAGGCGCACGAGGCGTCGGCATCACACCGCGCGACAGCCGAGCGGGCCCTCCATGACTACGCCGCCGTCGCGGCATGGGAGCTTGTCGCCGGCGTCAACGACGAGCTGCAGACCACGCTCGGCACCGCGCTGGCGCCGATTACGCGCTCCCGCGCGACGACGCCGTACGAATTGCTTCCCGGGCCCAGCGTCCTGACATCGAGCGCGGACGGCGTCCTGCGGTGTCCGGCGGGCACGGACTCGTCGCGATTCTACTTCGTAATCGACATTCGCTACGGAACGCTGGCGACGGCGGGAGCGAACGTCTCGAACGCGATGCGACAATGGCTCGCCGACACGATCGCGAGCCACGTACGCACCGTCTACCAACCCGACTGGAACTACGCGGTCATACTCGACAGCCTCCCCAATGAGGCGCCGATCGCGATCGCGTATTCGGTGAAGTACGCGGAGCACCATGCGCCGATCGCGGCCTATGGCATTCGCACGTGCGCCGCCGCCGTCGGCGCGTCGATGATCGGCGACGTCGTCGCCCGGCGGGCGCTGCTCCCCGTTTCGGCCACCGGTGGTGCGCCGAACGACTCGATCCTGTCGATCAGCGTCCGCGATCCGAATGGCCGACCCGTGTTCCAGACGCGCGGCGGGGCCGCGGCGTCTCCGTATTCGGCCGACGTCGCGTTCGAGCAGGTTGGCGGCCTCACCGTCCACGCGGCGATTCGCCCGCGCGCCGTCGAGCTGCTCGCGCTCGGTGCGCTCCCCGAGTCGCGGGTTCCGATCCTCGTCGGACTGCTGACGCTGACGGCGGCGATGGTGGTGTTGACGGTACTCCAGCTTCGCCGCGAGCACGAGCTGTCGCGCCTGCGCTCGGACTTCATCTCCAGCGTCTCGCACGAGCTGCGCACGCCGCTCTCGCAGATCATGCTCTTCGCCGAGACGCTCAACCTCGGCCGCGTGCGCACCGACGACGAGCGTCACGCCGCGACCGGCGTGATCGTGCAGGAAGGCCGCAGGTTGATGCACCTGGTCGAGAACATCCTGCACTTCTCCCGCGCCGAGCGGCAGATGACGCGCCTGGGTCCCGAGCCGATCGACCTGAATCAGGCGGTGCAGGAGATCATCGACGATTGGATGCCGCTCGCCGCGTCGGCCGACGTTCGTCTGGCGACCGACTTCGCGCCCGACGTCTTCGCGATGGCGGACCGCGACGCGCTGAGGCAGATGGTGCTCAATTTGTTGGACAACGCGGTGAAGTACGGGGGGCGTCCCCAGACCGTCACCGTCGGCACGATGGCTCGCGGCGATCGGGTGCGAGTCTGGATCGACGACGAAGGGGAGGGAGTCCCGGAGCGCGACCGAGATCGCGTGTGGCGGTCGTTCTATCGCCTCGATCGTCACGCGAATTCCGCCGTCGCGGGAAGCGGGATAGGACTCTACGTCGTTCGCGAGCTCGCGCGGTTGCACGGCGGTGACACGTGGATCGAAGATGCCCCCCGCAAGGGCGCTCGCGTCGTGATCGAGTTGAACGCCGCGCCGCGGGCGCCGGGTTTCACGGACGAACACAAAGCGGACGCGTGGATCGGTGGACCGGCGGACCGGTCGACCGCGACGGCCGTCCACCCATCCACCCGTCCGCCTGTCCACCCGTGACGCGCATCCTCGTCATCGAAGACAATCGCAACCTGGCGACGGGATTGCGCAACAACCTCGAGATCGAGGGCTACGAGGTCTCGGTCGCGGGCGACGGACAAGCTGGGCTTTCGCTGGCGCGATCGTCGCCGCCCGACCTGATCATTCTCGATCTCATGCTGCCGGGCGTCGACGGCTATCGCGTGCTCGCCGCCCTGCGCGAGGAGGGGGTCGATACGCCGGTCCTCATTCTGAGCGCTCGCGGCGAAGAGGCCGACAAAGTGCTCGGCTTCCGCCTCGGCGCGGACGACTACGTCGCCAAACCATTCGGCCTACTCGAGCTGTTGGCGCGCGTGGACGCGCTGCTGCGGCGTGCGTCGGCGGCGGGATCGGGGGCAAAGCTCGCCGCGCCGGTGTCGTTCGGCGACGTGCACGTCGACCCGCGCACACACACCGTGCAACGCGCAGGCAGCGCGGTCGCGCTGCGGCCCAAGGAGTACGATCTCCTCATCGCGCTGCTGCAGCGGCGCGGACAGGTAGCGTCACGGACGGAACTGCTCGAGGAAGTGTGGGGCTATTCGGGCGAGGTCTATAGCCGCACCGTCGACACGCACGTCGCCGAGCTGCGGCGCAAGCTCGAGGAGAACGCGGCTGAGCCGCGCCACATTCTCACTGTCAGGAAGACGGGATACCGGATTCAAGACTGAGTCGGTCTTCGGCTGACGGTTGCGTCGAGCCACTCGCGCATCGGCGGGAAACGGGGCATCGTCTACGCGTGAAAATCCCTCGCTTACTCTCGGCCGTCGTCGCGCTGGGCGTGTTCGTGCCCGCGCTGCTTGGCGCGCAGCAGCACGTGGACATTTTGATTCGCGGCGGAACGGTGGTCGACGGGAGCGGCACGCCGCGGCGGCGAGCGGACGTCGGCGTCACCGGCGATCGAATCGCGTTCGTCGGCGACGCGGCGGCGAGTCGAGTCACGGCGGCCCGCACGATCGACGCGACGGGGCTCATCGTCGCCCCCGGATTCATCGATCCGCATACGCATACGCAGGCGGACCTGTCGTCGCCGGAGCGACACGCCAACCTCGCCTACCTGATGCAGGGCGTCACGACCGTCATCACGAACAACGACGGCGGCGGATCGATCGAGATCGGCCGCACGCTGGACGGATGGCGAAAGGCCGGCATCGGTACGAACGCAGCCGTGTACATCGGACAAGGCTCGGTGCGCGGGGCCGTGCTCGGGATGTCCGCGTCGGCGCCGACGCCCGCCCAAGTCGATTCGATGCGCGCGATCGTCGCGCGAGGGATGGATCAAGGCGCGATCGGAATGTCGACGGGACTCTACTACGCGCCCGGCAGCTACGCGTCAACCGAGGAGGTCATCCAGCTCGCCAAGGTCGCGGCGGCGAAGGGCGGTCTGTACGACTCGCATCTGCGCGACGAGAGCTCGTACACGATCGGACTCGTCGGCGCTGTGAACGAAGCGATTCGCATCGGCCGCGAGGCGCACCTTCCGATCCACATCTCGCACATCAAGGCGCTCGGCACGGACGTCTGGGGCCAGAGCGACAGCGTGATCGGCATCATCAGGAAGGCGCGCGCATCCGGAGTCGACGTCACCGCCGACCAGTATCCCTACACCGCGTCCGGCACGAGCCTCGGCGCATCGCTGCTCCCGCGCTGGGCCGAGGCGGGAGGACGCGATTCGCTGCGCGCCCGCGCGAAGGATCCGGCGACTCGCGCGCGGCTCGTCGCTGACATGGAGGCGAACCTCAAGCGGCGGAACGGCGCGCATTCGCTGCTCATCTCCTCGACGCGCGACACCAGTCTGCTCGGCAAGCGTCTCGATGAAATCGCGCAGCGCCGAAACACCACGCCCGTCGAGGCGGCGCTCGCGATCATCACCGCCGGCGCGGATCCGGGCGTCGCGTCGTTCAACATGAACGAGAGCGACATCGAGAACTTCATGAAGCAGGACTTCGTCGTCACCGGTTCGGACGGCAGCGACGGGCACCCGCGCAAGTACGGCACGTTCCCGAGACTCTTCCACGAATACGTCGAGGCGAAGCACGTGATCACGCTCGAGCGCGCGGTGCAGCGGAGCAGCGCGGAGACCGCGGACATTCTCGGTTTGAAGGACCGCGGCCGAATCGCGACTGGCTCGTTCGCCGACGTCGTCGTGTTCGACGAGTCGACGTTCGCGGATCGATCCACGTACGAGCAGCCGACGCTGCTCGCGGTGGGAGTGCGCTATCTGCTCGTGAACGGAACGCCGACCATCGAGGAAGGGCGCTTCGCCAACGCGTTCGCCGGACGCGTGCTCACCCGCCGATAGCGTCCGTTGCTCGTGCGCGAGCCGGTGTAACTTTGGTCATGGCTGAGCGCGAATTCGGGACGTTTTTCGTTCCGGGCCCAACGGAAATCCGCCCCGAGATCCTCGCGCAGCTCACGCGCCCGATGATGGTTCATCGCGGACGTGAGTTCGAGGCGATGTTCGCCCGCATCGAGGCCGGGCTGCGCGACGTGCTTCTCACCGCGCGGCCGGTCTACGTCGGCGCCACCTCGGCGACCGGGTTCATGGAGATGGCGATCCGCAACGTCCGCGAGGGGGCGATCCTCTCTCTCGTCAACGGCGGATTCTCCGAGCGTTTCGCCGCGGTCGCCGAGTCGTGCGAGCGCGAGGTCGATCGCGTGACGGTTCCGTGGGGCGAGACGTTCGACTTGAACGTCGTCGAGAGCGCGTTGCGTCGCCGCGCCTACGCGGCGCTGACCGTCGCGCATTCCGAGACGTCGACCGGCGTTCTCACCGACGTGCGCGCCGTGGCGGAGCTCGCGCATCGATACGGCACGATGGCGCTCGTCGACAGCGTCTCGGGCGCCGGCGGCGCCGAGTTGATGGTCGACGCGTGGGAACTGGATTTCTTGCTGACCGGATCGCAAAAGGCGCTCGCGCTTCCCGCCGGCTTGGCGTTTGCGGTCGCGTCGACCGACTACGTCGAACGCGCCGCCTCCGTGCGCGATCGAGGCTTCTACTTCGACGTGTTGCAGTACGAGAAGTTCGCGAACACGAACCAGACGCCCAGCACGCCGGCGACGTCGTTGCTGTATGCGCTCGAGGCGCAGATGGGAGACATCGGGCGCGAGGGAATCGAGCAGCGCTGGGAGCGACACCTGCGCATGCGCGACGCGACGATCGATTGGGTCGAGGGGGTGGCGCGACGGCGCGGGTTCGATCTCGGCATAGTCGCGCCCGAGGGAGCGCGATCGCCGACGGTCTCCGTCGTCTCGCTGCCGACCGGCATGCACGGGCCGGAGATGATCGAGGCCGTAAAGGCGCGCGGGTTCACGATCGGCAGCGGATACGGCCAGCTCCGAGAGACTACCGTCCGCATTGGACATATGGGCGACCACTCGGTCAACGGTGTCGAGGCCTGTCTGCGCGAATTCGAGGACGCGATCGTGGAATTGGCCGAGCGGCGCCGCTTCGTGCGCGTCTAGACGGCAGGACCAACGGCCGCGGCTCCGGAGCGGTATTGGAAGGTCCGGTTCGCCATGGCCTCATGCATCCCACCGAAAAACAGACCCTCAGGCAGCACCGCCTACTCGTCGCGTTCACCGCGCTCGCCGCTTCGATCGCCGGCATCCGCAACGATTTCGCCTACGACGACATTCTGGTCATCCTCCACGACGATCGCATTCTCGACGTGGGGCGCTGGCTTCAGTTTCTGACGACGCCATACTGGGCGGCGCCGCACTCGCCCGACTTGTATCGCCCCGTCGCCTCGCTCTCGCTTGCGCTGCAATACGTCATCGGAGCGGGCGGCCCTCTCGTCTTTCGACTGGTCAGCGTCATGCTCTACGCGCTGACCGCGCTTCTCGTGTTCGCGCTCGCGTCGAGAGTCCTGTCGCGCGGCGCGGCTCTCGCCGCGGGCGTCCTCTTCGCGGCGCATCCGGTTCACGTCGAGGCGGTGGTGCAGGGAGTGAACCAGGGAGAGCTGCTGGTCGCGATCTTCTCGCTCGTCGCGGTCTGCCGTTACGTCGACAAGCGCCGCGCGGGGTCGCTCGACACCGGCGATTGGTGCGTGCTCGCCGCCCTCTACGGGCTCGCCATTCTCACGAAGGAGAACGGGTTCGTCCTCCCGGGGCTTCTTGCCGCCGCTGAACTCTTTCTCGTCGACGACAAGCCGCTTGCCGAACGAGTGAGCACTCTCTGGCGCGGATACGCGGCGCTCGGCGCGGTGGCCATAGTGCTCGTGGTGGTTCGCGCGTTCGTTCTCGCCGGTCGAGTCGTGGGCGCGTTCACGGCCGAGGCGCTCGTCGGTGCGAGCCTCGGCGGCCGGATGTTGACGATGCTGCAGGTCGTGCCGAAGTGGTTCCGGTTGCTCCTCTGGCCCGCCCATCTCCAGATCGACTACTCGCCGAACGAGATCGTGGCATCCACGGGCATGGGTCCGCACGAGTTGCTTGGCCTCGCGCTTCTCGTGGCGACGGTCGTCGCGATCGTCGTCGCGAGACGGCGCGCTCCTGGTGTGAGCTTCGGACTCCTGTGGTGCGCGGTGGCACTCTTTCCGGTGAGCAACATCGTCCCGACGAGCATTGTGCTCGCCGAGCGGACGCTTTTCCTGCCGAGCGTCGGAATCGTGATCGCGGTGTGCTGCGCCGCCACGTTGCTCGCGCAAATCTCGACGCGGCATCCGAAGATGATGTTGCGCGCCCTCAGCGCGGCGTGCGCGGTGCTCGCGCTCTTGGGGGTGGGACGCAGCGCCGTTCGACACCGGGATTGGCGAAACGCCGCGCACATCTGGATCGTGAGCGCGCACGATGCGCCGCGGAGCTTGCGCGTGCAGCAGGCCAGGACCGCGGCGGCCGCTGACCTCACCAAGCAGTTCGATCAGTTCCTCCCCAGTGCGACGGAACCGTGGCGCGTCCACTACCAGCTCGGCGTCCTGCTTCGTACGATGGAGGAAGATTCCGCGGCGACGTCGCAGCTTCGGCTCAGCCTCGCGCAGCAGGCGCATCAGCCCGACGCCGTGAGGGAGCTTGCCGAGACGCTCGTGGAGCAAGGCGACTACGCCGACGCGAAGGTCGTGGTGAGCGACCAGATCGCGGCCGGCGATTCAAGTGAGTCGTTCGTGAAGATCGCCCACACGGCGGACAGCGCGCAGGCGGCCGCCGCGCCGCCGGGCAGCGTCAGCCTACACCTTCACTGATCAGCTCTTCGCCCGGAACGTCCATCTGGCGCCGGACCATTTGATAGTAGGCGCCGCGCGTTTCCATCAGTTCGATGTGCGTGCCGCGCTCGACGACGCGGCCGTCTTCCATGAGCAGAATCAGATTGGCGCGGCGAACGGTGGACAACCGGTGCGCGATGACGAACGTCGTGCGACCGGCGAGCAGCGTCCCCATCGACTCCTGGATGAGCTGCTCGCTTTCCGTGTCGAGGTTGCTCGTCGCTTCGTCGAGGATGAGAATCTGCGGTGACGCGAGGATCGCGCGCGCGATGGCGAGGCGCTGGCACTGCCCGCCGGAGAGCTTGACGCCGCGTTCGCCGATGAACGTGTCGTACTGCTCCGGAAGCCGATCGATGAACTCGTGCGCGTTGGCGCGCCGCGCCGCATCCTCGATCTCGGCGTCGGTGGCGCTGTGGCGTCCATAGGCGATGTTGTCCCGCACCGATCCGTCGAAGAGGAAGACGTCCTGCTGCACGATGGCGAGCAGGTCGCGATAGGTGCGCAGCTTGAGGTCGCGGATGTCGGTGGCGTTGACCACGATTCGCCCGCGCGTCGGATCGTGGAACCGCGCGACGAGGTCGGTGACCGTCGTCTTGCCCGCGCCGCTGCGGCCGACGAGCGCCACGACCGAGCCGCCCGGCACCGTCACGCCGAAGTCCCGCACGACCGGCGTCCCGGGACGATACTCGAAGTCGACGTCCTCGAAGCGGATCTCGCGGACGGTATGCGGCGCGTCGCGCGCATCCGGCCGGTCGGGCTTGTCGGCGTCCATCTGCAACACGTCGAACACGCGCTCGGTGGCGGCGAGCGATCGTTGAAGCTCCGAGAACGAGTTCACGATGTTCCACACGGGATTCAGCAGCAGGAACGTGTACCACTGGAACGCCATGATGTCGCCGATCGACGCACGTCCGGCGATGTTCAGCCACCCGCCGTACCACACGATCACCACGTTCACGACGCTGAGGAGCAGTCCCCACGACGTCCAGAGCGCGAGCTCCCGCCGCTGGGCGAACAGCTCCTTGCGCAGCACCGTGTGCCGGCCGCGCATGTACTCGAGCAGCTCGGCCGTTTCGCGGCGAAACGCGCGCACGACCCGAATCCCCGAAAACGTCTCGCCGACGCGGCCGTCGATCTGCTCGGCGTCCTTGCGCAGCGAGCGATAGATCGGCCGCACGCGCCGCGCGAACGTGAAGCTCATCAGCACGACGCCCGGAATGAGGGCGAGCGCCGTCAGCGCGAGGCGCCAGTTCAACGTCAGCAGCACGGCGACGGCGATGACCAACCGCACGACCGAGATGAGCGGCGACAGCACCGCCATCTGAAGCAGCCCCGTCGTGGTGTCGACGTCGCCCGTGATGCGCGACAGGATGCCGCCGGTCTTCATGTCCCACAGCTTCGACAGCGGCAAATGCAGGAGACGATGGAACAGCGATCGGCGCAGCGACAGCGTGACCTGCACGTTGAGCCGGCGCTGACGATAGTCCTTCAAGACGTTGATCGCGCTCGACACGACGATCACGGCGAGGAACGTCAGACCGGCGAAGTGCAGGCGGACGAGCCGCGCCGCCGCGTCCAGCGCGCGATTCAAGAGCACGTGGTCGATGATGTACCGCATGAACAGCGGCTCGATCATCTCGAGGCCGGCGCGCACGAGGGCCAGCGTGAACACCACCCCGATCGCGAACCGGTGCGGCCGCAGCCAGCGCAGATACGCGCGGACGTACACGCGGCGGGTGCCTTTCTTTTTCTCTCGCTCGTCCTTCGGCGACTTTTTCTCGGGGCGCACGGTGGCCGGCTTGGCGCCGTTCGACTCTGTCGACTCGTCGAGTCGGCGGCGCCGGTAGTCATCGACGAAGCCGAGGTAGCGCTCGCGCGACGTTCGAGGATGCTTCGCCATGCTCGCTACCGGATTTCCTCGATCCGAGCGACGACGTCGCCCTCGAGAATCCCATCCACGACGTCCATCCCCTCGACCACTTCACCAAACACCGAGTAGTCTCGGCCCAGACGCAGATTGTCGCGCAGGTTGACGAACCATTGGCCGTCGCCCGAGTCGTGTCCGCGCGTGCTCATCCCCACCGTGCCGCGGGCATGAGGCACCGTTCCGAGCTCGTCGCGGAAGTAGCGCGTGTAGCCGACGTACTCGTTGTCTCCGTGACTGGGACCCTGTATCACGAAGTCCGGCTCGACGCGGTGCCACCCGTAGCCGTTGTAGTAGCCGGATTGCACGAGCGCGAGGACACGCGCGACCATGATCGGCGCGACGTCGCCGCGCATCCGCACGACGAACGAGCCGCCGCCGCTCTCCCGCGCCATCGTGACGCGTACGCGCGCTTCGGCGCCCAGAGCCAGCGCCACCGCGCGAGCCGGCAGGTCCACGCGCGTCGTCGGCGGCCGATCGTCGCTCGCCGGCCGCCCAGCGGCGGCGAGGAGCGCGACGCGCGCATCCCGTGCGGACGCGTTGTCGCGGGCGACCCAACGCGCGAACGCAGTATTCTCCGCGGCGTGTGCGCCAGGTTCCGCCGAGCCGAGCAATGCGCGCGCCGCGGCGCGGACAGCCTGCGCGCCCGCGCTTGGCGAGTTGACCACCGCGAGAAAAATCTGGTCGTCGCCGTGTCCCGTGAGCGCGCTCAGCGCGTCGATCGCCCGTTCCTTCACGTTGTCGTTCGCGTCGCGCGCGAGCTTTCGCAGACGGGCCGTGTCCGAGAGAACACCGGCCGCTCGCGCGGCGTACATCCGCAACTGCCATTGACGGTGCTCGGCCAAGGCGGGGAGCCGCCGCCGCGCGTCCGACGGATCGACCCGCGCCAGCGCCACGATCGCGTGCGCCGCCGCTTGCCAGGCCACAGCGCCGCGAGCGCGCTGCGACGCGTCGGCCGGCACGAGCGCGATCCATTGATCGAGAATCTTCCCGATCGAGGTGTCGCTCGCGCACGACTGGCCCGCCAGATCCGCGGCGTGAAGCCGCACCTGCCACGTGCTGTCGGCGAGCGCGGCGCGAGCCGCCCCACAGTCCGACTGAGGAGTCAGCGCGCGAAAACGAAGTCGCCAAGCCGGCTCGGGCCACGGCATCGGTGCCCGCAGCGGCGGCAGCGAGTCCCGCGCGGCGAACCGCGGATCGCTGATCCGCCCGATCGCCCGATCGGCGAGCACTCGGATGCGCTCGTTCGAGCTCTCCCGGCCCTCCTTTAGCGCAACGTCGCCGGTGTCTCGGCGATCTTCGGCGGACAAGATTCTTCGCACGAGCGCGGAATCAGCTCTCGAAACCCTCGCGAGTTGCGCCATCAGGGCCGACGGCAGGCACAGGAGCGCTACCGCGACGGCGACCGAAGCGCGCATCGTCCGTCCCCAGACGAGTGACATCAGCGGAATGGACGGCCAAGTTCCGCGCGTCGCAAGCCGAGCGAGCGGCGCGGGCCGGTCTCGCCGGCCGCCGCGATAGTTGTACGGGTTCTGTGAAGTCCTCACAGGCGCGGCGTGTTTAGACCGAATACGAGGTGCGGTAGACCGGCAAACTCCGTCTCGCCGATGATCGACATGCCAAGCCGTCGTGCCACTCCCTGCGACGGTTCGTTCACGGCCCGGATGAGCGAGATCACCTGGTCGTAGCGCCGCGTGCGAAACGCATAGTCACGCACGCCGGCGGCCGCTTCGGTCGCGAAGCCTTGGTGCCAGAACGGTCTGTGCAGCAGATACCCGATTTCCGGATACCTGCTTCTCGGCAGTCCCTTCAGCTCGTGCGTGACGAGCCCGACCTGCCCCACGGGTTCGTCCGTGTCGCGATCGAGAACGAGCCACAGCCCGTGGCCGTCGCGGGCGTACCGCATTTGCTGGCGTTCGATCCACGCCAGCGAGGCCGCGCGGTCGAGGCGTTGCGGGTAGTAACGCATGACGTCGGCGTCGTCGAGCATGGTCGCGACGAAATCCAGATCGCTCGCGGCGAGCTCGCGCAGCCGAAGGCGCGTCGTTTCGAGGATGATGTTGGACATGTGCCGAGTACCCGACCCAACTTACCTTCTAATCGATCACCCTTCTCGTTCCCTTACGTGCTCGCGTATCTCAACGGCCACTTCCTACCGCGGTCCGCCGCCTCCGTTCCGGTCGACGACCGCGGCTTCGTGTTCGGCGACGGCGTGTACGAAGTATGGCGCGCGGTCGGCGGTTCGTTGTTCGAGAGCGAGCGCCACGTGGCGCGGCTTCATCGCGGGCTGGACGAGCTGAGAATCCCGCGCCCCGAAGTCGCCACGCCGGATCGGCTGCATGAAATAGCTCGCCGGTTGTTCACCGACTCCGATCTCCTGGACGGCGACGCCACGTTTTACGTCGAGATCACCCGCGGCGTAGCGCCGAGGACGCACCATTTCCCGAAGGGCGGCGTTTCACCAACGGTGTACGCGACCGTAAACCGGCTTGCCACGCCGGAAGACGTCCGCGAGCGCGGCGCCGAGTGCATCACGGTGCCCGACGTGCGCTGGCTCCGGTGCGACATCAAGTCGGTTCAGCTCCTTCCCAACGTGCTGGCGAAACAGGCGGCCGAGGAGCGACACGCGATCGAAGCGATCATGATCCGCGACGGCGTGGTGACCGAGGGATCGCACACCAACGTCGTCGGTGTGCTGGACGGCGTGCTGCGCACGCACCAGACAAACCACCTCATTCTGCGAGGGGTGACGCGCGACATCGTCCTCGACATCGCGCGGTCCCTCGGGATGTCCGTGCGCGAAGAAGCATTCGGCGAGCGCGACCTTCACCGACTCGAGGAGCTGTTCCTACTGGGGACCACGACCGACGTCATGCCCGTCGTACGAATCGACGGAAACCCCGTCGGCAACGGCACGCCTGGGCCCATCGCGCGTCGCCTGCACGCCGAATTGCGCGCCCGGCTCGATGCGCTGCGTCCCGCGGATCCGCCCGCGGTCGCGTCGATCACGCCCTGAATCGCCCTTACTCCTCCCCCCCGAAATCGGCTCGAGGGCGACGACCATTTTCGCGTTTCTGCAGATCGCCACGCGGCATCCGGAGGCCATGGCCGCGCTCCACCAGCTATGGGCGTACATCACGCTCGGCGTAAGCCCCATCGTCACGGAGGAAGCGACGCCGCTGATCGGCGGGCTCATGGCGCACGACCGCTATCTCCGGCTTTCCACTGTGATGTTCTCGATAGCGATCGGAACGTGGCTCGCCGACCTGGGGTTGTACTATGTTGGGCGCTGGCAGGGTCGTTGGGCTCGGCAACGGTCGCCGCGGCTTCGCGAGTGGATGGTCCGGACGTTCAAGATCGTCCGCCGACATCCCTGGCGTGCATCCGTTGCGGTGCGGTGGGCGTATGGATTGAGGTTGACGCTCCCGATCGCCTGCGGAGCGGCTCACCTGCCCCTGCCGGTCTATTTGATTGGCAGTGCGATCAGCTGCGCAAGCTGGGCGGTCGTCTTTACGGGTATCGGATGGGCGTTCGGCGAGACGACGTTGATCGTTCTCGGACATGTCCGGCGCTACGAGAACTATTTGGTCGCGTTGTTCATTCTGCTATTGATCGTCGGGTTCTGGATCGTTCGGGCCAGGCACGTTCCCGATGAGGTGGTCGAAGTGCTGGCGTCTGGTGACACGACGGAGATGCCGACGCCAGGGGGCCCGGAGGACGAAGAAGGAGATCCGGTCGAGCGTAAGGAACGTCGTTGAACGACTCAAAGGAACGGAGGGTGGGATCATGATGCGTGGTTTGACTCGCGGAATCATCGCGGCCGGTTTCGTTGCGGCGGCCTCGGCCACGACGGCCATGGCGCGCCCGAGCGCCGCGCCGCCGAAGACCGAAACGGCCGTGTTCGCCGGCGGCTGCTTCTGGGGCATTCAATCGGTGTTCCAGCACGTGAAGGGCGTTATCAGCGCCACGTCCGGCTACGCCGGCGGTACGAAGGATCACCCGGACTACGAAGAGGTCAGCTCGGGGGCGACGGGACACGCCGAATCGGTGCGCGTGGTGTTCGATCCGTCGCAGGTGTCGTTCGCCGACCTGATGCGCGTCTTCTTCAGCGTCGCGCACGACCCGACGCAACTCAACCGCCAGGGCCCCGACGTCGGCACGCAGTACCGGTCGGCGATCTTCTACATGAATGACGAGCAGAAGGACATGGCTGAGGCGTACATCGGACAGCTCAACGCATCACACCTGTACTCGAAGCCGATCGTCACCCAGGTCGCCAAGTTCAAGGCGTTCTATCGCGCCGAGGATTATCACCAGAACTACGCCGAGCTGCACCCCGACGATCGGTACATCGCGATCAACGACGCGCCGAAGGTCGTGAATCTCAAGAAGAATTTCCCGCAATTCTTCACGGACAAGCTCGCGTCGCACGAGTAGGCACACCGAGTTCGACAGAGCCGAAGGGCGAGAGAGCCATCAGCGAACTATCGCTACTCGGCCCTCTCGCCCTTTGGCTCGTTCGCCCTCCGGCTTCTACCGGCTTCCGCCTTCAGCAGTTCCCACGCGTTCGCAACGTGCTTCTCCTCGGTCCGAATATTCCCGATCGCGAACCTCAGCACCAATCGACCGTTCAACTTCGTGTGAGACAGGTAGGCTTCCCCGCTCGCGTTGACGGCCTGCATGATCGCCTCGTTGATCTCGTCCCGCTCCTTCTCGCTGACGTCTTCGGGCGCGAAGCGAATGCAGACGAGTGAGAAGTCGACCGGGGCGACGACTTCCCATCCCGGCGTCTCGCGCACCCACCCCGCGAATTTGCGGGCGAGCGCGCAGTGCGCGCGCAGGCGCTCGATCAGTCCCTCGACGCCGAACGCACGGATGACCATCCACAGCTTGAGGGCGCGAAACCGGCGCCCAAGCTGGACGCCGTAGTCCATGTAGTTGACGACCTCTTCCTGCTCGCGCGTGACCAGAAACTCCGGCACGAGCGAGAACGCGCGCTTGAGCACGTCCGCGCGCTTGAGGTAGAGCACCGAACAATCGAACGGCGTGAACAGCCATTTGTGCGGATTCACGACGAAGGAATCCACGCCGTCCACGCCGTCGAGCACCCAACGGAACTCGGGGGCGATCGCGAGAACGCCGCCGTACGCGCCGTCGACGTGCAGCCAGACGCCCTCGCGCCGGCAGATCTCCGCGATCGCCGGGACCGGATCGATGCTCGCCGTGCTCGTCGTGCCCACCGTCGCGACGCACGCCAGCGGCACGAACCCCTGCGCGCGATCGGACGCGATGGACGAGGCGAGCAGCTCGGGACGCATTCGAAATTCCGCATCGCTCGGCACGTGCACGAGATTCTCGAGCCCGAGTCCCAGCGCGATCGCCGCCTTGTCGATCGCCGAGTGTGCGTGTTCCGACGCGTAGACCCGGAGCCGCGGCAGATCCGCGCGCCCCGCCATACCGCGTTCACGAATCGCCAACCCCGGGTGCGCCTCGCGCGCGGCGGCGACGGCCAGCATCGTCGAGATCGACGCCGTGTCCGTCGTCATGCCGAACCAGCCGTCGCTCAGCCCGAGCATCTGCCGGAGCCAATCCGTCACAACCTGCTCGAGCTCCGTCGCCGCCGGCGATGTCTTCCACAGCATCGCTTTCACGTCGAGCGTCGCCGTCAGCATCTCGGCCAGGATTCCCGGCACCGCGGCCGACGTCGCGAAGTAGGCGAAGAACGACGGGTGGTTCCAGTGCGTGATTCCGGGGACGATCGTCGTCTCGAAATCGCGCAGAATCTCGTCGAGCGGCTCGGCTGCGGCCGGCGGCGACGCGGGGAGCTTCGCGCGAATCTCACCCGGCCGAGCGCGCGAGACGACAGGATAGCGTTCCGGCGTGTCGAGATAGTCGGCGATCCAGTCGAGCACCGCGCGTCCGTGCTCGACGAGCTCGTCGCGCGGAAGATCGCCGGTCCCTTTTTCCGTCATCGCCACCGGAAGATTCGCAGCGCGATCGCGAAGCAAACGACCATCCACGCGACGAGTATGAGGAGCTGCGGCCAGAGCGCGGGAAGCGGCACGCCGCGCAGCATGCTCGCGCGCAGCGCGTCGTTGGTCGCGGTGAGCGGAAGGATCTTGATGAACGGCTGCACGACTCGCGGAAAGTTCTCCGACGAGAAAAACACCCCCGAGAGCACCCACATCGGCAGCATCGTGAGGTTCATCAATCCCGATACGCCCTCGATGGTCGTCGGCCGCGCGGCGATCAGCAATCCCAGTCCGCCGAACGACATCGCGGCGAGGATCATGATCACGGCGACCGCGGCTAGTCCGCCGCGCAACGGCACGCCAAACAACGAGAGCGATGCGCCGAGCAGCACGACGCCTTCGATGGCCAACAACACCAATCGCGAAACCAGATACGACGCGAGATACTCGGCGCGCGACATCGGCGTCGCCACGAGTCGCTTGAGCAGGTTGCGCCGCCGCTGGTCGACGATGGGAAACCCGAGTCCCCATATCCCGCCGCCCATGATCGTCATGCCGAGCAAGCCCGGCACGACGAAGTCGATGTAGCGTGATCCCGCCTCGCGAACGTGGCGCTCGCTCGCCGACACCAGATCCGTCCGCCCCGCGCCGCGCTGGATGTCGTCGTCCGCCATGAGGCGCGCCGTGCGCGCATCCGGGCGCGTGTCGTCGTATTCGTAGGCGACGGTGCGATCGCCGCTCGGTTCGACGACGACCGCCACGCGCCCGCTGCGCAGCGCCGCACGAGCGCTGTCGAGCGGCATGTGTTCGACCGCCAACGCGGAGTCGCCCCGCAGCGACTCGGTGATCGCCGCTGCCTGCGGCGAGCCATCGGCTACGGCCACGTGGACGAGGTCCGGCGGCTTCGCGCGAAACGCGATCCCCAGACCGATCGCCAGCAGAATCGGAAAGCCGAACGACCAGAAGAGCGCTTCCGGTTCGCGCGTGTATTCCTTGAATCGAACCGTGATGAGCTGAACGAGAGGGTTGTCGCGCTCGGCCATGGTCTCAATCCTCCCGAAGCTGACGGCCGGTCAGCGACACGAACACGTCCTCGAGCGTGGCCGAGTGCGTGGTGAGTTGCGCCAACTCGAGCTTGCGCTCGGCGAGAAATCCCAGCAGCGCCGGGACCGTGCGGTGAAGTTCGCCGACGTTGAGCTCGTACCCGCCGGCGCGTGCCCGCGCGGCGCGCACGCCGCCGATCGAACGAAGGGCGCTCTCGTCGAGCTGCGTTCCGTCGGCGCTCAGCGCGAAGTCGACGACGTGCTCGGCGCCAAGCGAGCGAATCAACTCGCGCGGGGTGCCGAGCGCGATCACTTTGCCGTGGTCGACGATCGCGACGCGGTCGCACAGAATCTCTGCCTCGTCCATGTAGTGCGTCGTGAGCAGGATCGTTCGGCCGTGCGCCTTGAAGTCGGTGATCAGATCCCAGAGTTGACGCCGCGACTGCGGGTCGAGACCGGTGGTGGGTTCATCGAGAAACAGCAGGTCGGGGTCTCCGACGATCGCGCACGCGAGCGCAAGCCGCTGTTTCTGGCCGCCCGACAACTTCCCCACGCGTCCGTCGCGTTTTTCCTCGAGCTGGACGAGGCGGATCACCTCGTCGACCGAGCGGCCCCGCTCGTAAAAGCTGCGAAAGAGACGCACCACTTCGGCGACCGTGAGCTTGTCGGCGAGCTGCGTCTCCTGAAGTTGGATCCCCAGTCTCTGCCGCAGCTGTTTCTCCTCGCGGTCCCAGCGCAGTCCGAGAATCTCGACGCGGCCGGAATCGGGGGAGAGCAGGCCCTCGCAAATCTCGATCGTCGTCGTCTTCCCCGCGCCGTTCGGCCCGAGCAACCCGAAGCATTCGCCGGCGCCGACGTCGAGGTCGAGCCCGTCCACCGCGCGCACGTCCCCGTAGTACTTGCGGAGATCCTGAACCAGGAGCGCCGATGACGGATTCGCCGGAGCCGACATAGGGGCTGAAACCTACTGCCTCTTGCCGGTCATCGCGCCTGACGGTAGCGTGCGAACAGCTCCCGCCCGATCGAGAAATGTCGAGACGAGCGATTCCCACCCGCTTCGTCGTGTACTGCGCTCTGCTGCCGCTCGCTCCGACTCTTCTCGGCGCGCAGCGCGGTGCGTCGCGCGCGCGACTCGAGGGCGTGGTTCGTGATTCGTCCGGCGCGCGAATTCGCGACGCGGGCATCGCGATCGCCGGAGAAACCGCACCTCGATCCGTGAGCGACGACTCGGGCGCCTATCGCATCACCGGGCTTTCGCCGGGCCGAACCACCCTCATCGCCCGCCATCTCGGCTTCCGGCCCGAAACCCTCATGGTCGACGTGCTCGAGGGGCGCGCGACGCGTGCGGACTTCGCGCTTCACCGAGCCGTCATTCAGTTGGCCGAGCAGCTCGTTGCGGCCGACTCCGCGCGGGATTTCAAGATGGGTGCGTTCAACAAACGCCGCGGACGGGGAATCGGAGTGTTCCTGACGCGAGAGGACATCGAGAAACACCACTCCTCGTCGGTCAGTGAGCTGCTGCGATACGTGCCCGGCGTGACCATTTCACAGCGCATGGCGGGCGAGCCGCAGCCGGTCCACATGCAGCGCTCGTCCAACGCGACGAACCAGGCGACCTGTACCGTGGCGCTCTACGTCGATGGGAACCCCTATCCCAACGGCAGCGTGGATGACTTCCCGCCGGGATCGCTCGAGGGGATCGAGGTGTACCGAAGCGCGTCGGAAATCCCAGCCGAGTTTCGAACACGCGATTCGATGTGCGGGTTGATCGCGCTGTGGACCCGAGACCCCGAAGCGGCGCGCCGGCACCCATAGCCGGGGCCGCCCAGAACGAGGGGACGGGGCGAAACCCGGGCTGGTTCGCTCTCGTATCGCTTTGAGCCTCTCGAGTCCCGAGGTCTTGTGATCGTCCTCGTTCTTGGCGCCGTCGCGGCGCTGGCATTCCAGGGGTCGCCGCCACCGACCCCACCGACGCAACCCACGCCGCCCGCCATTCCAGCGCAGCAGGGTGGGCGCGCTCCGGCTTGCACGCAGCGGTGTGAGGGAGGTCGATCTCGCGCCCCGGTCGTGCGGGACAGCACCGACGCTGATTCGACGGACGCGCCGAACGGCCGACGTCGGCACCAAGGCGTTCGACGCCCCGTCACGGCGGAGCTTCAGGCGAACGCGTTCAAGGACGCGACCGCGAAAACCACGTTGCTCGCCGCGCGCGCGGCGAGGCTCAAACAAGACTCGGCGCTCGTCGCCTACGACGCGATGACGTACGAGCGCATCTCGGTCGGATTCGGATTCGGGAGCATCGGCCGCGACCGGCTTCTCTTTCGGCACGAGGCCGCGGCGCACGTCCGATGGCAACAAGGAAAAGGCGTGTGGGTGGACGTGAAAGGAGCACGCAACGCGGCCCCGATGGTCGGGAAAGAGGCGCGCGTGGAGATCGACAACGAAACCAATGATCCCGACCTGATGGGCGAGATCCCGTACTATCCGGGATACGAGCCGCTCTGGGTGGGCGGCGGCGACGTCGCGCGCGCGCAGGTCGACGAGACCGAGATCGTGCACCCGATCGCCGACGGCGCCGAGGCGTATTACACGTACGAGACCGGCGATTCGGTCAGCTTCAAGTTGCCCGACGGAAAGGTCATTCAGCTGCGCGAGCTGCGCGTTCGGCCGCGACAGCCGAAATGGAATCTCGGCGTCGGTTCGCTCTGGTTCGACACGCGATCGGGTCAGCTCGTGCGCGCGGCGTACAGGCTCTCCGTGCCGATGGACATTTGGGCCGTCGCCACCGAGGACGACCCGAAATCGATGGACGACGTCCCCGTGTGGGTGAAGCCTCTGATCACGCCGATGAAAGCCGAGGTGTCGGCCATCGCCGTGGAGTACAGCTTGCACGACGGGCGCTTCTGGCTTCCGCGTCTCCGCTATGCCGAAGCCTACGCGCAGGTGAGCTTCATGCGCGTGCCTGTGAAGGTGGAGGAGAGCTTCAAGTACGCGAGCGTGAACGGAACGGACACTCTTCCGACGATCCCCCTTCCGCCGCCTCGCCCGCAACCGCCCGATTCGCTGAGCGAGGACGCACGCATCGCGTGGCGCGACTCCGTGCGCACAGCCACGCGCGTGCACACGCGCGCGGTGCGCGACTCGATTCGCCAAGGGCTCAAGAAGGCAGACCCGCGCACCACGCAGTGCGACACGTCCAGCTTCCGGGTCTCGACGAGCCGTCGCTACGAAATGGCGATTCCGGTGGCCATGCGTGTGCCTTGCGACACGGCCGCACTCTCGCACTCGCCGGATCTCCCACCGTCGATCTACGACGCCGGCGAAGAAGTTTTCGACTTGAAGGATCTGGAGGATCTCAAGGCGCAGGCACTCTCGCTCGCCGCGCAGGCGCCGCTGCAGCTCAACCTGTCGATGCTGCCGCCGCCCACGATTTCGTACGGGCCGTCGTTGATGCGATACAACCGCGTCGAAGGCCTATCGGTCGGCGCATCGGTCGAGCAACAACTCGGCGGGGGCTATAGCGGGTTGGCGATCGGTCGTCTCGGATTCGCCGACTTCGAACCGAATCTCGAATTGTCGCTCGCCCGCTCGAACCTCACGAAGACGATCCGATTCACCGCGTACAATCGTCTCGTGTCTGCGAGCGACTGGGGGCATCCGCTCACGTTCGGCAGCTCGTTCTCGGCGCTCATGTTCGGGCGCGACGAAGGGTTCTACTATCGCGCGTCCGGCGTCGACCTCACGCGTACACTCGACGGCGCGTTCGGCGGAGGCGCACAGATGGGATGGCGCCTGTTCGCCGAGCAGGAGCGCACGGCGGCCGTGAAGACGAACTTCTCGGTCGATGGCGACGATTTTCCGGCGAACCTCGTCGCACAGCGCGGCGGATACGCCGGCTTCTCCGCGCACGTCGACGATCAGATGGGCCTCGATCCGGAAGCGCTTCGCGTGTTCTCGAGCCTGCGGTTGGAGAGTGCGATCGGACCCGCCGATTCCGCGTACGGTCGCGCCGCGTTCGACGTGACCGCGTCGCACGGGCTCGGCCGCGTCGCGGCTTCGCTCACGCTCTCGGCCGGCGGATCGGTCGGCCAGCTGCCGCCGCAGCGTCGCTGGTATCTTGGCGGGTCGACGACCGTTCGCGGCCAGAGTCCCGACACAGCACAGAGTGGGAACGCATTCTGGCTGACGCGCGCCGAGCTTGGTTCGAACGACGCCGGCTTCCGTCCATCGTTGTTCGCCGACCTCGGTTGGGTCGGCGATCGCGCGAAGCTCGGTCAGATTGGCCGGCCGATGAGCGGCGTCGGTACGGGTGTGTCGTTTCTTGACGGCCTGTTTCGGTTCGACGTCGCGCGCGGCTTGTATCCGAGGAAACAGTTCCGCGTCGACCTGTATCTCGAATCGAAGTTTTGATTAAAGCGTTACGTCAAGATTGTGTAGCGAGCCTTGACGACCTTGCGGCCCGCCTTACCTTCTTCCGCATGAGCGCCGCCCGGACCATACACTGCTGCCAAAACATGTGCTGCTGCTGCATGTGTATGTGTCCCATGTGTCAATCGACATGTGAGGCTCCGGGCAGTCGCATCTAGCACAGCTCTTTAGCAGCGACTCGCGCTCCGGTCCTCACCAAGGGATCGGGGCGTTTTTGTCTTCAGACAGTCGCCGCCGGTCTCGAGTGAACCAGCGAGTCGCATCACCCGCGACCCACACTCTGGACAGCCATGCAACCGATCGCCGTTTTCCACGAACACCCGGACTGGTTCAAGCCGCTCTTCCTCGAGCTCGAGCGACGCGGACTGCCGTACGAACGAGTCGACGCCGCGTCGCACGTCTTCGATCCGTCCGAGGACGACGTCCCCTATTCGCTCGTGTTCAACCGCGCGAGCCCGTCGGCGTATCTGCGCAACCATCGCCAGACGACCTTCCACACGTTGCATTGGCTGAGGCATCTCGAGCGAATCGGCGTGCCCGTCGTCAACGGTGCGCACGTGTACGCGTACGAGCTGTCGAAGGCCTCGCAGCTCGACCTGCTCGAGGAGCTCGGGCTTCCGTATCCGCGCGCGCGCGCGATCAACGATCCGGCGCTCGCACTCAAGGCGGCGAAGGATCTTCGTTATCCGGTGCTGGTGAAGGCGAACATCGGCGGCAGCGGCGCCGGCATCGTTCGCTACGAAACGGAAGCGGCGCTCGCCGGCGCGATCGAGCGCGGAGAAGTCGAGCTGGGAATCGACGGCGTCGCGCTCGTGCAAGAATCCGCGCCGCTTCGCGACGGACACATCGTCCGTGTCGAGACGCTCGGCGGCAAATACTTGTACGCGATCAAGGTCTTCCCCGCGGTCGGGTCGTTCGACCTCTGTCCGGCCGACGCGTGCCAGACCGCGGACGGCGTCGAGCTCGTGCGCGGCGCGTGCGCCGTGGACGCGCCGAAGACGGGTCTCAGAGTCGAACGCTACGACGCGCCGCCCGCGATCATCGCGCAGGTCGAGGCGATCTCTCGCCGCGCGGGGCTCGACGTCGGCGGCATCGAGTATCTCATCGACGACCGCGACGGCAAGCACTACTTCTACGATGTGAACGCCTTGTCGAACTTCGTCGCCGATCCGGTGAACGTGATCGGCTTCGATCCGTGGGCGAGACTCGTCGATTATCTCGTGTCGCGGAGCGCGCCCGCGCGGCGCGCGGCGGAGCGCAACAAGGAACGCACCACGTTCCAAGCGAGCCTGCCATGAGGTACGGCTACTGGCTACCCGTCTTCGGCGGCTGGCTCCGCAACGTCGACGACGAAGGAATGGCGGCGTCGTGGGACTACGTGCGCCGTCTCGCCCAGCGCAGTGAAGAGATCGGATACGACCTCACGTTGATCGCCGAGTTGCTGCTCAACGACATCAAGGGCATCAAGGCGCCGTCGCTCGACGCCTGGTCGACGGCGGCGGCGCTTGCCGCGGTCACCGAGCGGCTCGAGCTGATGGTCGCCGTGCGCCCGTCATTCCATCCGCCCGCGATCTTGGCCAAGCAGGCCGCGAACATCGATCGCATCTCGAACGGGCGGCTGGCTCTCAACGTCGTGTCGGCGTGGTGGAAGGATGAAGCACGCCGTTTCGGCGCGGCATTCGACGAGCACGACGACCGCTACGGGCGCACGCGCGAGTGGCTCGACGTCGTGGACGGCGCGTGGCGCGAGCCCGCCTTTTCGTACCATGGAAAGTTCTACAACCACGACGACATCGTGCTCGAGCCGAAGCCGGCGGCAAAGCCGGGCCGCTCGCGGCCGACGATCTATGCCGGCGGCGAATCGGAAGCGGCCAAGACGTTGATCGCGCGCCAGTGCGATGCGTACGTGATGCACGGCGACCCGCCCGAGCGGATCGCGCCGAAGATCGCCGACATGCGCGCCCGCCGGGAGCAAGCCTCAGAAGCCCTCGGCGTCGACCTCCCGCCGATGCAGTTCGGCGTCGCCGCGTACACGATCGTGCGCGATTCCGAGACGGAGGTCAGAGAAGAGATCGACCGCATCACGAACGTGGCGGCTGGATCGCCCGGCTACGAGAACTACCGCGATTGGATCGCGAACACGAAGCTCGAGCAGCAGGTCACCCTCCAGGACTACTCGGTTTCCAACCGGGGTCTCCGGGCGGGACTCGTTGGTACGCCGGAGCAGGTTGCCGAGCGGACGGCGCAGTTCGCCGAGGCGGGAGTGGATTTGCTGCTTCTTCAATGCAGCCCGCAGCTCGAGGAGATGGAGCGTTTTGCCGAAGAGGTGATTTCGGCCCGGGTCTGACCTGCCGATCCTTGTATTCGGGGCGCCGGGGCTCCCTTCGGGGGTGCCCCGGCGCTTTTGTCTGTGTCCCGCGTCGCGGCCAAAACCCGTCGCGGCGCACAGAATGAGGGGCGGTCGCCCGGCCTCCGGCACCGGAGCGTCCAGGGTTGACAGCCGCTGCCAGGCGACAGACTTGCAGACGTGCTTAAATCAATCCAGTGCAAAGAGTTGGACACGGTACATCAGTTGTTGGCCCATCGGCCGAAACTTACAGGTGAAGAAGGTGTTTCCGGCGCGCGACACCGCCGGTTGATGCACGTTCTCCCGGTTCATTTCGAGTGAAACAGGACACACTGGATCCGGCACGCGCAAACGCGGATGTACTGCTGTGGCAGGCTCCGGCCCGCATCGCGATCGCGATGTTTCTCGGGCTGTTCGAGTTGCTCTTTCAACAACTCGACATCCTTGGCGGCAGCGACCTGTGGGTCGCCATCACGCTGGTCGGCTACGTCGTCGCGATCAGGCTGCTCAGCCATCGCATGCGCGAAGCCGGGACGGCGGGAAATCTCATGGTCGCCGCCACCGTCTTCGCCGACCTCGCGTTCATCTTCGGGTCGACGATCGCGTCATCGCCGGTCGCCTACTACGAGAGAATTCTCGTTCTCTCGTTCTTCGTCCTTCATTCCGTGGAGTCGTATTTCGGCCGCACACATGCCACGCTGACGCTGCTCGCGGTCGTCGTCGGCTACCTCGTCGCCGTGCGTTTGGGCGCGCTGATGCTCGGGACGCCGCAGGACCCGATCGAGGAGATCTGGTCCATCAGCCTGTTCACCACCGCCGCCCTCCTGCTCATCGTGCAGTTCGGGAACATCCAGCGGCGCCTCGAGCACATCGTCGAGTTGTTCGAGTGGGCCGAGGAAGGCGACTTCAGCCGCGCGTACGACGTCAACACGAACACGAACCCCGAGTCGATCACTCGCGTGGGCCGGGCGTACAACCGGGTGCGCCTGCAGCTCGCCAGCATGGTGTTGACCGATCCTCTCACCGGCTGTCTCAACCGTCGCGGGTTGGACCAGGTGTTGGCGCGCGAGATCGCGCGCGCGGGGCGCACCGGACAGCAGATCTCGCTCATCGCCGTCGACCTCGATCACTTCAAGAAGGTCAACGACACGTACGGCCACATCACCGGCGACGTCGTGTTGCGTGAGCTCGGAATGTTGTTGGGCCAAGCGGCCCGATCGGGGGACATGGTGGCGCGTACCGGTGGCGAAGAATTCTCAATCCTTCTGCCGCAAACCGGCCCCGAAGGCGCCTACCGCATGGCGGTGCGCATTTGGGAGACCGTGCGAAATCACGCGTTCATGGTGAACGGAACGCGACTCAAGCTGACGGTCAGCGTCGGTGTGGTGACCTCGCCGGGCGTCGGCGGCGACGCGGTGGCGGCCAGCCTCAAAGAGCGTGCGGACGTCACGCTCTACGCCGCGAAGCGCGGCGGACGCGACCAGGTTCGGGAATGGGACGACGCGTTCGCTACGTCGCTCACGCCCACGCACGACGTCCCGCTCGTTTCCAACTCCCGCTCGTAACCTCTCGGTTCCGGGGCGGCCGTGGTTCGGCCGCGGTCCCTCGCGCATTGGCGCGAGGGACGTTCGCGCTTGTTAGCGGCGAGTAACGGTGACCTTGCCCGACTTGCCCTTGGCCGGCCGAATCACGATATCGATATCGCGGCCAAGCCGGGCGAGCATTCGAATGAGGCGCTCGGTGGAAAAACCGCGCAGTTTTCCCGTTACCACGAGGGAGATCTGCGACGGCGCATCTCGCATGATGTAAGCGGCTTCCGTCTGCGTGAGCTGTTGATCGTCGAGAATGCTCGCGATTTCCTTAGCGAGGACATTCTTCGGGATTACGGATTCGGGGACCGCCCGGGGGCGGCGCAGCGCATGGGATCTAGCCACGGGTCATTGGGTCGAAGGAAGATGTCCTGCAACATTAGAGCGCTTTAATCTTAGCGAAACCTGTGCCGTACGAAAGGGTGAAAATCTGAATATCCGTGAGCGGATTCGGGTGTTCTTTGTGTCCAATTCATGTTTGCACGCCACGGACCTTCGAATCAAGCCGTAATACGAATCAAAATATCAAAACGCTGGCGATGGACGCGCGAATCATTGCGTGATCGACTTTCTGAGAACTAGATGACCGATTTCGCGGAACAACTGCAGACCGCGCTCGGCACCGGCTACCAGCTGGAATCCGAGCTCACCGGTGGCGGCATGAGCCGAGTATTCGTGGCGATCGACCGCGCGCTCGGCCGAAAGGTCGTCGTCAAGGTGCTCCCGCCCGACCTCGCGGCCGGCGTCAATCGCGAGCGCTTCCGTCGCGAGATCCAGGTCGCCGCCCAACTCCAGCATCCGCACATCGTGCCGCTGCTGTCGGCCGGCGAGCAAGGCGACCTCCTTTGGTACACCATGCCGTTCATCGACGGCGAATCGCTCCGCACGTCGCTCGAGCGCAAGAAGCCGTTCAGCGTCCGCGAAGTCACGCGCATCATGCACGACGTGGTCGACGCGCTCGCATTCGCCCACGCGCGAGGCGTCATCCACCGCGACATCAAGCCGGGAAACATTCTCCGCCAGGGATCGCATGCGCTCGTCACCGACTTCGGCGTCGCGAAAGCGCTCAGCGCGGCGCTGCCGATCAGCGGCGTCACGTCGGCGGGCATCGCGATCGGCACGCCGGCGTACATGGCACCCGAACAGCTCGCTGGCGACGCCGCCGCCGATCACCGCATCGACATCTACGCGGTTGGGCTCCTTGCTTACGAATTGCTGACAGGCTCTTCGCCCTTCACCGGGCCGTCGCCGCGCGAAACGCTCGCCGCGCAGCTCACGCGCGACCCGAAGCCGCTCCACGAAGTGTCGCCCGAGGTTCCGCGGACGCTCTCCGCGCTCGTCATGCGTTGCCTCGCCAAGGATCCCGCAGGCAGGCCGCAGCACGCTGAGGAGATCCTTCACGAGCTCGACGCGATGACGATGCCACTCGGCGTCACGCCTCAGAGCGGAGGAGTCGAAAAAAAGCCTCGCCGGCAGTCGGCCGCGATCCTTCTCGCGAGTGCCGCGGCCCTGGTGGTCGTCGGCGCGTTGTACGGAATTTCGAGACGCAGCCCCGTGTCGACTCCAAAACCCGACTCGGCCGCGGCGCCTCGAGTGGCGGGCAAGACCACGATGGCGCCATCCGCGCCGGTCAATCCGACGCAGTCCGGCGGCGCGCCGGCAGTGCCCACGCCGGCGGTGCCCACTCTCGTGAAGCCCGCACCCGTCAAGCCGGTCATCACGCACGAGGATTCCATCCGAATCGCCGAGGTCGTGCGCAAGCGATTCGCGGCGGCCAAGGCGCGCGACTCGATCACCCAGGCGCGTCTCCAGGCGGAGGCCGAGCGCAAGATGATGGACTCGATCATCGCCGCCAACGGGGGCGCCGCATCGTCGTCTACCGGTCCCCGGCGACTCGTCATCACCGAACCGTCGCCGATGCGTCAGTGGCCCGAGGCATCACTCCTCGGACGCGCTGTCGCGGACAGCTTACGGCGCATGCTGCGCGCCCGCCCGAAGCAATACACGATCATCGACCCCGATTCTGTTCGCCTCGCCATGACGACGTCGCGCGACCTCGGCGAACTGACGAAGAACCTGTCGAGCGATCTCGCGGTCTCCATTCGCATCACCGTCCTGCCGCACGATTCTGCGTTTCTCTTCTTCCAGGTCAACGACCTCGGGGCGATCACGTCCTATCGCAGTCGCGTCGCGACGTCTCGAGCCGTGCCGAAGAACGAAGTGCTCGCCAGTCTCGACCAGATGCTGCTGAGCGTGTTGACGTTCCTGGACGAGATGAGCCGCGCGCCGCGGCGCG
This sequence comes from uncultured Gemmatimonadaceae bacterium, assembly GCA_963757185.1. Classification (GTDB taxonomy): domain Bacteria; phylum Gemmatimonadota; class Gemmatimonadetes; order Gemmatimonadales; family Gemmatimonadaceae; genus JAQBQB01. The sequence continues at coordinate 906,113 of CAVWQI010000002.1, read as the reverse complement.
GCGGCTGAGCGGGCAGCGCTCAGCGCTTGCTGATGATCGGGATGACGCGTCGGTGGCCGTCGTTGTCGGAGATGTTGAGCAGTCCGATCTGCAGGCCGTGGAGCTCGCGCGCGTAGTTGACCAATCCGATCGTCAGGCCGTGCTGCGCGCCCTGGATGTTGTTCACCGAGCTGATCGAGCCGCCGTCGAAACGTCCCGACTCTTCGATCTTGAAATAAAGTCCACTCACGACGAGCGCGTGCGCGTTCAGCGTTCCGGCCGCGATGGGCGTGAGCACCACGCCGCTGATGGCGGGCGCACCGACACCGACGCCGCCGATGGCCAGGCCCGTGAGTCGTCCGCCGGCTCCGACGCCGAGCCCGCCGATCATGATGCCGGTCGCGTCGCCGCCGACGCCCACGCCGATGCCGCCGACTCCGATGCCCTTGAAGTCGCCCCCGCCCCCGATGCCGATACCGCCGATAGCGAGGCCCGAGAGTCGCCCGCCCGAACCGACTCCGATTCCTCCAATCGTGATCCCGCTCACATCCTGACCGCCGCCGACTCCGATGCCGCCGATTTGCAGCCCGCGGAGTCTGCCTCCGGTTCCGACGCCGAAGCCGCCGATCGTGATTCCCTCCGCGCTCCCGCCAGTGCCGACGCCGAGGCCGCCGAGCATGATCCCGTGAAGGTCGCCGCCGGACCCGAGACCGAGGCCGGCGATTCCGAGACCGGAGATCGAGTTGTCGACGCCGAGGCCGAACACCCCGACCGCGACGCCCTGGATTCGATTCGCGCCGGTGAGTGGAAGTCCAAGCGCCAATCCGTTCACCGAACCTCTCACGGGTTTCCGCGGGCTCCAGATAGTGATGTTCGCGCCGGTGATTCTCTCGAGATGAGCGTCGCGAAAGTTGATCCGCAGTCCCGTCATCGTCGGCTTGTCGCCGATCGCGAGGCCGACGTCGTGAACCGTGAGGTCGATGACTTGGGCCGGCAGCGATGGTGCGGCCAACAGGAACGCGGGGAGGATGACGCGAAGGTTTTTCATGTCGTTTCGGAGGCGGGTCGCCCTGAAAGATCGGCGAGGGGCGCGAAGCGCGCTGCGGGGATTACGCCCTGTGCGCGTGTAAGGTTTCGTCGCTCAGGCCGGCCGATGGCTTGCCCGCTGTCTCCGGACGACGCGATCTTGCGGCATTCTGACGCGACTCTCATGCAAATCGATCGACCGTTGACGCGACTCGCCCGCGTCGTCGCAGGCCTCGCTTTCGCACTGCCGGCGGCGTGCGCGCATCCGGCGGGCGCGCCGACTCCAGCAACCGCGAACCCCGGTACTCCCTCCGCGGCGGCTCCTGTCGTCACATCGGCCGCCATCACGGTGCCCGATCTCGAGTCGCGCCTCACCGCGTTCGCGCACGACACGATGATGGGGCGTGAAGCCGGCACGATCTGGAACGTCAAGGCCACCGACTACGTGGCCGCGCAGTTTCAGCAGCTCGGGCTCCGTCCCGCCGGCGAGAACGGCGGCTATTTCCAGACGGTGCCGAACATTCGCCCCCGCGACCCGACGATGCCGCTCGGGCCGGCGCGCAATGTCATCGCGGTCATCCCCGGCAGCGATCCGGCGCTGCGCGGCGAGTACGTGTCGATCAGCGGCCACAACGATCACGTCGGATTCAACCACCGGCCGGTCGATCACGATTCGATTCGAGCGTTCGATCAGATCATTCGGCCGCTCGGCGCCGACAGTCCGCCGCACGCGCCATCGCCATCGGAAGCGGCAGAGATCCGAACGATCCTGGATTCGCTGCGCCGATTGCACACGCCGCGGCTCGACTCGATCAACAACGGCGCCGACGACGACGGGAGCGGAACTGTCGGTCTCCTGGAGATCGCCGAAGCGTTCGCCAAGAGCGGGGTTCATCCGCGCCGATCGATTCTCTTGGTGTCACACACCGCCGAGGAGAAAGGTCTGCTCGGCTCGGCGTGGTACACCGATCACGCGACAGTGCCGGTCGATTCGATCGTGGCCGAATTCGACATCGACATGATCGGGCGCGGAGCGGCGTCGGACATCGCCGGCGGCGGACCGACGTATCTCGAGGTCGTTGGATTGCGCCGTTTGTCGAAGGAGTTCGGCGACTGGGTCGAGTCGGTGAATGCGAAGGAACCGCAGCCGTTCGTATTCAACTACGAATACGATGTGCCAGGTCATCCACTTCAGTACTACTGCCGCGCCGATCACTACAGCTACGCGCGCTACGGCATTCCAAGCGTGTCGTTGTCGCGCGGCGAACATCGTGACTATCACCAGGTGACCGACGAGTCGGAGTACATCGACTACCCGGACTACGCGCGACTCGTGCAGATGGTGTTCGACGCGGCGCTGTTCGTGGCGAACGCCGATCACGCGCCGCGCCTCGACGGGCCGAAGCCGGCCGACCCGCACGTGCGCTGCCGGCAATAGTGCAGCGTCGCGTCGCGCTGGCGACGTACGACGCCGCGCCCGATTTCGCGCCGGACGACAAACTGCTCGCCGCCGCGCTCGAGCGTGCCGGCATTGGTGCGGCGCCCGCGGTCTGGTCGGATCGATCCGTCGACTGGCGCTCGTTCGACGCAGTGGTGATTCGTTCGTGTTGGGACTACCACCGCCGTCACGGGGAATTCGTGGCGTGGCTCGGCGCCTTGGACGCGTCGCGCCGACCGGTGTGGAACCCGACGCCGATGGTGCGCTGGAATTCCGACAAGCGCTATCTGATCGATCTCGCGCGGCGCGGCGTGGCGACCGTGCCCACGCGAATCGTCGAGCGAGGGTCGCTTGTCCGCGTGCACGACGTCGCGCACGCTGAGGGTTGGACGCGATTCGTCGTCAAGCCGGCGGTGTCGGCGAGCGCACACGAGACGCACGCGCTGGGCCTGCCGATCGGCGCCGAGGACCGCGCGGCGATCGAGCGCGTCGTGGCGAACGGCGATGTGCTCGTCCAGCCGTTTGTGGACGAGGTCACGGCCGACGGCGAGCTCTCGCTGATTTTCTTCGACGGCGTGTTCAGTCACGCCGCGATCAAGCGATCGCGTCGAGGCGATTTCCGCGTGCAGACGGAGCACGGAGGTACGGTCGCTCCCATGGATGTCGTGCCGGCGATCGTCGCGGAGGCAAAGCGATCGCTCGACGCGCTCGACGAAATGCCGCTCTACGCACGGGTCGATGGCGTTGGAGATGAGCGGTCGTTCCGGTTGATGGAGCTCGAGCTCATCGAACCGAACGTGTTTCTTGCCATGGCCGACGGCTCGGCGGATCGGTTCGCGGCGGCGATCGCGCGTCGGCTCGGTTAGTCGCCGCAGCTTCTCTGGCGGGAGCCGCGGCAAGCGAGCTCACGCATTGGGCGGCGCGCTTCTCGCCGGACGCGACCGGTCGGCATATGTTGTTGCCGCCGCGCCGAAGCGGTCGCATCGCGACCCACCCGCGCGATCGCGTGATTCGCATTCGTGATCGTTTCGTGATTCGAGTGTTCGATCATGAAGCGCGCTTCCGTCGCGTGACGTCGGCGGAAGGCGCGCGCAACGCGTGACGGCGACGCCGCCGATGCCAATTTTGGGGGCATCACCTTCGAGGAGTATCTCCTCATGTCGAGACTCGACTCTGCGCTCTCGCTGTTCGCTGCTGCCACCGTTCTGACGACGACGCTCGCCGGTTGTCGCGATGCGTCGATACCGACGCGGCTTCTGACGCCGAGGTCTCCACTACGGACCGAGGTGGCCACAACGCCGGTGGTGAACTCGCTGGCCGACGACGGCGATGGAACGTGTACGGACACAAAGTGCACGCTGCGCGACGCCATCGCGTTCGCGAATCCGGGGGCCACGATCACGTTCAGCGTCACGGGATCGATCGTTCTTGCTCACGGAGAACTTCTGATCGATAAAGACCTGACGATCGATGGCGCAGGCGCCGACCAGCTTCGAGTGAACGGGGCGGCGAGCTCGCGTGAGTTCGAAATCGCCGCCGGCGCGAACGTGAGCCTCTCCGGCCTGACGATGGAGAACGGACGCGTGCCCGACCCCACCGCCCCCTTCGGTGCTGGGATCCGCAACTTCGGAACATTGACGCTCACGAACACCGTGGTCTCCGGCAACAGTACCTCCGGCGAAGGCGGCGGGATCCACAATGACGAAGGCGTGCTCACCATCATCGGGAGCACTATCTCCACGAACTTCGCCGGGAACGGGGGCGGCATCATGAACGTAAATGGCGACGTCTCGATCACGAACAGCACTGTATCCGGCAACTTCGGCGGCTTGGGCGGCGGGATCCAGAACGCCGGTTCGATGACGATCATCAACAGCACAATTGCCGGCAACAGTGTGGGGTCGCAGGGCGGACAAGGCAGTGGCATCGCCAACACGGGTCTCCGGACGACGCTCATCAACACGATCGTCGCGAACGACCCGGCCGGCGGCAACTGCTTTAAGCCAATCACGACCGACGGCGGCTTCAACATCGAGGACGGCACGACGTGTGGGTTCACGGCAGGCACGTCGCACTCGAACACGAATCCCGGACTCGATCCCGCCGGCCTGCTGAGCAACGGCGGACCGACGCCCACGATTGCGCTGCTACCGGGGAGCCCGGCCGTTGACTCGATCCCGCCAGGCGTCAACGGATGCGGGACGACGATCATTACGGATCAGCGCGGCGTCGCACGTCCGTTCGGCCCAGGATGCGACATCGGTGCCTACGAACTCGACTTCAAGGGATTCCTCCCGCCGATCAACAACGTCAGAACGAATCCGATTCACCCGGGGAAGGGCGTGCCCATTCAGTTCATCCTCGGCGGCGATCACGGGCTCGCCATCTTTGCCGCCGGCTCGCCGAATTCCGTGGGGATCACCTGCCCGCTCTCGCAGGGCTCCGGTGACGTGCTTCTCACCGATACGCCGGGGAACAGCGGCCTCTCGTACGATCCGAGAACGGACACGTACACTTACGTCTGGAAGACCGACAAGGCGTGGGCGGGCACCTGCCGGCGCCTTGTCGTGGGCTTCGCCGACGGCAGCGTGCGCACGGCGGATTTCTCCTTCGACCGCTGACGGTGCCGGGTATTCCCGTCGCGGGAACGTGCGCGCAGAGAAAGTCTCGACGGCGACGACGCCAATACCAGCTGGGTCTCAACCCTTGAGCGGTATCTCCCAATGCTCCGACCCGACCCTTCGCTCCAGCGATTCGCCGCGATCTTCGTGACGGCGGCAACCCTCTCTAGCTGCACCGACCAGTCCACGCCGACCCGTCTATTGGCGCCGAGCTCTCCACTCAGGACCGAGGTTTCCGCCTCGCCGGCGGTGAACTCGCTTGCCGACGATGGCGATGGCACGTGCACCGACACCAAGTGTACGCTGCGCGACGCAATCGCGTTCGCCAGCCCGGGCGCGACGATCACGTTCAGCGTCACCGGCACGATCATGCTTGCCACAGGTGCCCTCGTCGTCGAAAAGAATCTGACGATCAGCGGACCGGGCGCTTCGCAACTCGCGGTGAACGCGGAACTCACGGGGCAGTCGGTGTTCTTCATCGCCCGCTCACACGCCAGCCTTTCTGGGCTGACCATCGAACTCGGCTTTAACGCCAACGGCGGCTCCGGAATCTTCAACTCGGGGGTGTTGACGCTCGCCAACGTGTCAATCGACAACAACCTAAGCAATTTTGGCGCCGGCGGCGGAATATTGAATACGGGTACGCTCACGATCATCGCCAGCACCATTAGCCGAAACGCCAGTCCGGTGGGCAGTGCCATCTACAATAGTGGCGATGCTACGATCACGAACAGCACGATATCCGGATCCGGAAACGAGGGCATTCTACCGAGTGCCGCGATTGAAAACACCGGTGCTCTGATCCTCATCAACTCCACCGTCTCGAACAACCAGGTCCCCGCAATCGACAACCGTGCCGGTTTCATGGCGCTCTTCAGCACGATCGTCTCGACGACAAGGCCTTCGGCAACTGCTATCACGCCAATCACGACCGACGGCGGCTACAACATCGAGGACGGCACGACGTGTGGGTTCACGGCAGCCACGTCACACTCGAACACGAACCCCGGACTCGATCCCGCCGGCCTGCTGAGCAACGGCGGACCGACGCCCACGATCGGGCTGTTGACCGGAGCTCTGGCCGTGGATCTCGATCCCCACTGGCGTCAACGGGTGTGGCACGACGATCACGACCGACCAGCGCGGCGTCGCACGTCCGTTCGGCAGCGGATGCGACGTCGGCGCCTACGAACTCGACTTCAGGGGCTTCCTCCCGCCGATCAACAACGTCAGAACGAATCCGATTCACCCGGGGAAGGGCGTGCCGATTCAGTTCATCCTCGGCGGCGATCATGGTCTCGCCATCTTCGCCAGCGGGTCGCCAAGCTCCGCGCAGATTGCCTGCCCACTCTCGGATGTCGTCGGGCGACGTGCTGCCCACCGTCACGGCCGGCAACAGTCGACTCTCGTACGATCCGAGCACGGACATCTACACGTATGTCTGGAAAACCGACAAAGCGTGGGCCGGGACCTGCCGCCGCCTGTTCGTGACCTTCGCCGACGGCAGCGTGCGCACCGCGGACTTCTCGTTCACACCCTGACCGTGCACCGCCCGCCGTCGGTGAACGAGATGGCCATGTCGGCGGGCGACGCCGCACGCCTCGAACAATTGTCGGCGTTTGCCGGACGAACGCCGATTGGCGGCAAACGCATCGGCTTGAAGTTGCTCGTGCACGGCGGAGCATTGCTGGTCGCCGTCGCCTGCTTCGCCGCTTACGGTCATTTCAAGCTCGATGGCCGATCGACCGCGGCGATGGTGAGTCTCGTGTCCGCGGCTGTTTTCGGATTCGCCCGCTGCGCGACGTGCTGCGCATCGTATTCCGCATCGAGGGGAAAGCGCTGCACATCGCTCACGGTCTCGGCAGCCTCGCGCTCATCGGTCTCCCGGTGAGCGGCGTCGTCTCCGGCAGACCGGTTCTCACGCGCGCATGGATGGCGCCGTTCGCGATGATGGGCGCCGCGCAGGCGGTCATGCACCAGAACAATCCGCGCAACGCGAAACAAGCGGCGGCGCTGCAGCAGTTCGCCGTGAGCCTGCCCCAGGTCGCGCAGTTCACGAGCTCCAAGGACCTCACGTCGCCGGCCAACGCGAAGCGTGCCGTCGCGGTGCTCTCCGACATTCTCGCCAAGGCGCAAGCCTTGGGCGAGACTGAGCTCGAGTCCGATCCTGGATTTCAGAGCGCCCTTCGAGAGACGTCCGCGCGATTCGGCGCGAGCCTTGGCCTCGACGCTGTCGACGTAGCGCTGCGCAATCTGTCGGGAAATCCCGCCGCGCAGGGCGCCATGCCCGATCTGGAAAGGCGCCTCGCGCTGGCACGCAGGACGCTCGCGGGATCTGCGACGAAGTAGCCGCGAGCGCCGAGCGACTAGCGAACTCATGAGCGGTCGGCTATTCGTACGCCTCCCTTCACGCCGACGCGTACATGCAGAATCAAATCGGAGTCGCCGACTCCGCGCCGCGAGTTCCTAGGTCAGATCGCCGTCTCAGCCCTCGCTATCGCCGGTACAGCGTGCGCCGGGTCGCCAGCCCAGACGGCGCCCGCACCGGCGGCGACCGCTCGAGACGCGAGCGCCCCGACACATTGGGATGATTCGTGGTACGCGCGTCTCACGGCGAAGCACAAAGCGGTGTTCGACATGCCCGAAGTCGACGACGGCCTGGCGATCGATCACGCCGTCATCTGGCTCGAGGGCTGCCGCGACGCACTCGGGGCCGCGCCAGGGGACGCGCACGCCGTGATCGTCGTTCGCCACGCCGCGGTCGTGCTCGCGTTCAACGACGCGATGTGGTCGAAATATGAGCTCGGTAAAGAACGCAAGGTAAAGGACGACTCCACCGGAAAGTGGGCCGTTCGAAATCCCTACGCGTCAGCGACGGCCAGACCCGCGGATGATGATCAGCCGCCGAGGCCGAGCGGTCCGAATCGTCCCGCGGACAATCTCGGCTGGTTCGCGCAAAACGGGCACACCCTGCTCGCGTGCGACCTCGCCACGCGCGGCATGTCGTCTATCCTCGCCAAGAAGGTCAAGCGCGAGCAGCGCGCGGTCTACGAAGAGCTCAAGGCAAACTTGATTCCCGGCGTCATCCTTCAGCCCTCCGGCATTTACGCCGTACACCGCGCGCAGGAGGCGGGGTGCACGTTCTCAGCGTGACCGGCTGATCAGCCGGGGCGCAGCGCGGAGCCGGTGTGCGAGGCGCCGCGCTGCCCGTCGCGCAGCGCGATCGCGCCGTTCACGATCACGACGTCGATCCCGACAGGATACTGGAAGGGATCTTCGTACGTCGCCTTGTCGATCACGTTCGACGGATCGAACACGACGACGTCCGCCGCCATGCGCGGCGCGAGCGTCCCGCGGTCGCGCAGATGTATACGCGAAGCGGGCAGCGCGGTCATCTTGTTGATCGCCTGCTCGAGCGTCAGGGCCTTCCGCTCGCGCACGTAGCGGCCGAGGATGCGCGGAAAGGTCCCGAGCCCGCGCGGGTGCGGATGCCCGCGTCGCGACGGGCCGTCCAACGCGAACGCGCCGCCGTCGCTGCAGACCATTCCGTGCGGATGCGCGAGAATGCGCGCGAGGTTGTCCTCGCTCATCGCGAACCCGACCATGCCGACGTTCGCGCGGTTTCGCTGGAGCAGCGCGACGGATGCGGCGTACGGGTCCGCGTGCTGTGCGGCGGCGTACGCGTCGAGCCGCTGTCCTTCGACGGGACGATCGGCGGCGTTCGAGACGTTGGCGATCATCACGTTCCCCCACCCGCCGATCAGCTCGACCTTGGCCAGCGTTTCCGTTCGAATTCGGTCGGCTGTCGCCGGATCGCCCAGTCGGCCGAGGAATGCCTCGTTGCTTCCGTCTCGGCTCCAGACGGGAAAGAGATTGGTGAGCCCCGTCTGATAAGCGATGTACGGATAGCGATCGAACGCGGCGTCGCATCCCGCCGCGCGCGCGGCCGCCACACGCGCGAACGCCTCGTCGAGCTTTCCCCAGTTGCGCGGGCCCTGGGTCTTGAGGTGCGAGATCTGGAGCGCGCAGTTCGCGCCGCGCGCGACGGCGATGGCTTCGTCGATCGCCTCGAGGACGTGGTCGTCTTCGTTGCGCATGTGCGTCGCGTACGGAAGGCCGGTGCCGGCGAGCGGTTTGCACAGTGCAATCAGCTCCTCGCGCGGCGCGAAGGCGCCGGGAGTGTATTCGAGCCCCGTCGAGACGCCGCACGCGCCGTCCGCCAGCGCGGCGCGAACGAATCGCTCCATCCGCGCCAACTCGTCCGCGGTTGCCGGACGATTGTCTCCGCCCACCACGACGTCGCGAATCGTTCCGAGTCCGACCATCGACGCGACGTTGACGGACGGTTGTACGCGTCCCAACGAACTCCAGAGATCGCGAAACGAATCGAACTGATTCCGTGCATCATCGCCCTGGCCGCCGCGTACCACGCGTGGCGCGCGTGACGAGCCGTCCTGTCCGACGACCATCGTCGTGACTCCCTGCCGAACGAGCGATTCGGAGCGAGGATCGTCCCACAAAGAGCCGTCGCCGTGGGAGTGGATGTCGATGAATCCCGGGGCGACGGCTTTGCCGCGCACGTCGATCTCGATCGTCCCTCGGTCCGTCGAGCGCCGCGTGACCGCCGAGATTTTTCCGGCGGTGATCACAACGTCGGCCTCTCGTCCGGCGGCGCCCGTTCCGTCGAACACCGTTCCGCCTCGCAGAATGATGTCGGCGTCGGCGCGCGAGCGTAGATGAAGCGCCGGGCTGCCGGCCAGGACCGCTGCCGCGCCGGTCGCCGTTCTAAGGAAATCGCGTCGTGTCGTCATGAAGGTCGTGGGTGACGGCCGGACGTTGTCGTCGCGGCCGTCATCCCGCAACCTTCAGTCGCACGATCGGCTAGACGGTGCGATTACTCCTCTCGAAGCGCCACGACCGGGTCGACCCGCGTCGCGCGCATGGCCGGTACCAGCGTCGCCAGGAAGGCGACAGCCACCAAGAGGACGGAAACGAGCGTGAACGTCAGCGGATCCGTCGCCCCGACGGAGAAAAGTTGGTTCGACAGGAACCGCGTGAGCGCGAACGCCGCCACGAGGCCGATCGCCACTCCGATGAACGCCAGCGTCATTCCCTGGCCGACGACCAGCGCCAGCACGCGCGACCGCGCCGCGCCGAGCGCCATGCGAATGCCCAGCTCGCGCGATCGCTGCGTCACCGAGTAGCTCATGACGCCGTAGATGCCGATGGACGCCAGCACCACGGCGATGAGCGAGAAGAGTCCCAGCAGCATCATCGAGAGCTTGCGCTGTCCAACCGACGACTCGACGAGCTTGTCCATCGTGTTGACGGCCGCCAGCGGCAGGTTGCGGTCGATTGAGTGCACGGCTTCGCGCGCGGCGGAGAGCATCGTGGTCGGATTGCCCGTCGTCCGGATGGCGACCGTCATGTTCCCGATGCCCGACTGGCTGGTCGGGAAATAGTATTGGATGCGGGGTTCGGCATCGAGCCCTTCGTGCGCCGCGTGCCCCACGACGCCGACGATCGTGATCCACGTCGAGTCCGTCGAACCGCGCCGCGCTCCAAACGTGATGCGCTTGCCGATCGGGTCGGCGTGCGGGAAGTACTTCTTCACGAACTGCTCGTCGATTATCGCGACCTGCGGCACGGTCTGTCGATCGCTGTCGTCGAAGTAGCGGCCCTTCTTGAGCGGAATCCGCATCGCCTCGAAGAAACGCGGCGACACGATGCGGATGTCGCCCCACGGCCCATTCTGGCCCGGAGGCACGCTCAGTCCTTCGATCGAGAAGCTCGCCGTGGACCAGCCGCCGCCGAACGGAATCACCGACGTGACCCCCGCCGCCTTCACGCCGGAGATCGCGTTGAGCTTCGGCTGGAGTTGTTGTTGAAAAAGAATCTGCGCGGTGTCCGTAGCGTACTTCACGCGCGGCAGGTTGAGGTTGAAGACCAGCACGTTGTGCGGATCGAATCCGGGGTCGACGCCCTGCAAGCGAGCCACGCTCTTGATCAGCAGCCCTGCGCCCGCGAGCAGTGTGAGCGACAGCGCGACCTCGGCGATCACCAGCCCTCGGCGAACGTTGCGCCCGGCGAAGTCGGCCGACCCGCTCCGGCTGCCATCCTTGAGCGTTTCGTGAAGATTCGCGCGCGACGTCTGTAGCGCCGGGGCGAGCCCGAACAGCAGCCCCGTCGCGACCGACAGGCCCAGTGTGAACACCATCACGTGCCAGTCGACGCCGACTTCGCCGGCGCGCGGCAGGTTCGGGTTGAGCGCGACGAGCGAGGCGACGCTCCACCGGGCCAGCGCGAGCCCGAGCACGCCGCCGCCGAGCGCCAGCATCACGCTCTCCGTGAGAAGCTGGCGGACGAGCGACGCGCGGTCGGCGCCCAAGGCGGCACGGATCGCGATCTCCTTGATGCGAATCGCGGCGCGCGCCAGCAGCAGGTTGGCGACGTTCGCGCACGCGATCAACAGCACGAACCCGACGGCGCCAAGGAGCACGAGCAGGGCGGGGCGAATTCGACCCGTCGTGAGATCGTCGAGGCTGCGAACCTTGAGCGTCCACGTCGGCGAGAAGTTGTTCGGGTTCGCCTTTTTCAAGTTATCGGCGAAGAGCTTCATCTCGGCCTGAGCGCGCTCGAGCGGAACGCCCGTCTTGAGCCGCGCGACGGAGTTCAGGTATTCGTTTGTGTAGCCCGAGTTGAACGCGGCCGGTGCGAACCCCTGCGGCACGAAAAGATCCGCCGTTCGCGAGAAGAACCCGCGGAACCCGGCCGGCATGACGCCGATGATCTGGTACGATTCGCCGTTCAGCTCGACCGACGATCCCACCGCTGACGGCTTTCGTGCGAACAACCGCGTCCAAAGACCGTCCGTGATGACGACGACGTGTTCGTGTCCGGGCTGGTCGTCGTCGCGCTGAATCACTCGGCCGGCTTGCGGAGCCACGCCGAGCACGTGAAACCAGTCTCCGGAGACGCGCTCGCCGGGCACGCGCTCGGCGTCGCCGCCTGTACCGGTCAAGTTCGCGCCGAAATTCGACTCGACGGCGACGGACTCGAAGCTGCTTGTCTTGTCGCGATAATCGCGGAAGCCCGCCACGGAAATCGGGGCTTCCATGTTGTTGAGCGACGGATAAAAGTGCTCGATGGACGCAAGCGCGCCAGGATCCCGGAAGGCCAGCGGGCGCAGCAGAACCGTGTTGACGACGCTGAAGATGGCCGTGTTCGCGCCGATGCCGAGCGCCAGCGTGACGAGCACGATGGCCGTGAAGACCGGGCTCTTTCTGAGTCGGCGGAAACTGTAGCCGATGTCGCGAAGCAGGGCGTCCATCGATACCTCGGAGGGCAGGGTGAAAAACACGGGCACGCCGGAGAAGCCCTACGCAGGCGGGGACCGTGTGGGTTCGACAGCAGGTCGCGGGAGATGGTTCGCCGGAGACGCGGGACGGCTAGACAGTCCGACAGCTGGACAGCCAGCCGTCGAGTCGTAACGCCTCAGTCGAAGTCGACGACCGTCACGTATCCGCCGGGTGGTACCTGGCCCTGGCGGATTCGTGGCTGCGGGCGACCCGCGCCCGCGGCATCCACGACGCGAACGGTCAGGACGATTGCACGCGGCACGCCACACGCGAAGTAGCCGCCTCGCGGATCGACCGGCGCGGTTCGCGTCTCGTGAACGGTGACCGCGGGACCTCCGCCCAATCGCGCGTACGCCATGTCCCACGACACCTCCACGCTCGCCCCGGCGGCGTCCGGAACGCGCCCCCGCACCGCGCCCTCATTCCACTCGAGCGAGGCGTCGCCGCAGCGCGTCGCGAAGGCCTCCTGCGCGGTCGGGACGCGAACACCGATCGGCTCGAACGGACGATCGGGGATCGTGATCGCCGCGAGAGTGCGCGGAGCGTCGAGCGAATCGAGCGCCGGGACGTGCACCCCGAGACGCGCGGGACCGGGCAGAACCCGGTCGAACCGGACGACGCCGTCGTCCGCCGTCGCGGCGCTGCTGGACGTGTCGTTCAAGGAGACCATCGCGCGCACCGCGGTGCCGGCCGAGTCGGTGACGCGGATCGACACGCTGACGCGTCCGCGCTCCCACCACATCGAACCCCCTCGCCGCAATTCGAGGATGTCGCCGCGCGATTCGTGGATTCCTACCAAGCGCTGGCTCGTCCGCTGGCCTGGTGGCGCGCCGGGAACAGTGGAGGGTTCGCGAAAGACCGTCGTCGCGACGATCGGCGAGCGGATCCACCAGCGGCTGACCGTCCACGTTCCGTCGGGGAGGCGCAGAAACTCCACATGTCCTCCGGCGCGCGCCCGCTCGACGACCGACGCGACGTTCGTGTACGTGTAGTCGAGCGATCGAAGCTCCGCGCTGTTGCGATCGACCCACAACACGCCGCGAACGTCCACCTGTCCGCGTTTCGCGTCGGCGGGCTCGAACCCGACGCCGAGCACGCCCGCCAACGAGCCTGTGTCGGCGGGCGGGAGCTCCGGCCGAATGCAATGTGTCGAGGCGAACGATTCGGAGAGGAGCACGTTCGCGTCGGGTCCCCAGTACGTCGTTCCGCCGCGATCGTCGTTGGTCGTGTAGCCGTCTTGCGCGAGCGACTCGGGTGCCAGCGTGACGATCGGCTTGCGCGACGATCCGTCCGTCGTGGATGACGAATCGACGAGCACCTTGGCGCCGCTCGCGTCGAACGTCCGTTCGTCGTGCGTCAAGCGAACACCGAGCGGCTCCGACTCCGTGAGCAGCGTCGCCAGCAGCGCGATGCGCGCCTCGTCCCAAAGGCGAAAAGCGATCGCGGTCGTGTCGGGATGGACTTGGCACTGGCCGCGATCGGTCACCTGAACTGACGGCAGCACCCGGACGCGCCCCGACAAGGCAACGTCGTGGCGCAACGGCGTCGCGGCGTGCAGCTCGACCGGTCCGGCGGTCGTCGGACGAAACCCGATGCGCAGCACGCGAATCGTGTAACTGCCGTCGCGTGGCGCGTTGACGTTGAAGCTGCCGTCTTCCCTCGACACCGCCCGCCCGGCGATCGAGCCGTCCCCGCCGATCAGCGTGACGATCGCGCCGGGTACGCGCGCGCCCTGGTCAGTCACGGTCCCGGTGAGGCGTTGCGCGTCGGCGCGCGCCGCGCCGAAAAGAGCGAGGCTCGCCGCGACGGCGAAGCGCCGGGCCAGACGATCAGGGCGCACGCGGCCCTTGGTTGCGCGTCCAGATCATCACGATTCCGCACGGCGCGTCGGGCTGCACCGTCGAGAATTCGATGGGAATCGACGCCGCGCCCACGTACGCCTCGATGCCGCGGATCGAGTTGACGGGGATCTCGTCGACGGAAAAGGACTGATCCATGAGCTGCCCATCGAGGCCGATGCGCAGCACGCATTTGCGCCCGTCGACCGAGGGACCTCTCGACGTGTCGTCGAACGTGAATTGCGACGGTGCGCCGCGGCCCACGGGCGGCGCGCCTCTGACATTCGCCGTCCCCCGTCCGCCCGTGCCGGGTGTCGTTGCCGTTCCCGACAACGAAGCCCGCAGGCCGCGGTTGGACACGAGCTGCAGCACGCCGCCGCTGTCGCGGACCGAAACGCCGAGTATCGTCTTGAACAGGTCCGACGTGCGGACGGGCTGACGCTTCGCGATGTCCGCCTCGGTGATGAACACGCCGCCTGTGTGTCTCGCGACGCGACGATCGAAGTCGTTCGTGCCGTTGGAGGCGACGACCTTCGTCGCGCCGAGCGCGGCGATGGTGTTGGCCGACGTCGAGGTCATCGCGACGCGCAGCGGACGCGCGCGCGTCGCCGCGTCCGCCGCGAGCGAGTCGGTTCGGTATCCGGCGAGCGTGAAGTGAAAGACCGGTCGCGCCGCGGCGCTGGTCGACACGGCGAACGCTCCGCCTGTGTCCGTCTGCGCTCGGCCGATCGTATCTGCGCCGACGGTGATCACGACGACGACCAAGGGAAGCGGCCGCGTCGTGCGCGCGTCGATGACGCGCCCGCGAAGTATCGCCTGAGCCGAGTCGGCTTGCGCGAGACCAACCGCCGGTACGAGGGCGAGGACCGATGCCGCAACCAGTCGGTCGCGGCGCGTGAGGCACCGCATGGGGACTACTGTAGCATCAAAACGGGGTCAATTGAAAGGACACGTTCAGCGAACCCGACCCTCTGAACTGAGAACACGCAAACCGACTGCTCCAAGCCGACACCGTGTGTTCGTCGCTGCCAGAAATGAAAAAGGGCTCCTTACGGAGCCCTTCTTTGTTCAGTTCAGCGTGTTCTAGAACCGACGCCCGCCGCCCCAAACTGGGCTGCGACCGATTGCGCCAGGCGGAAGCGCCCCGCTGCCGATCGGCCGGCCGGTGCGCGGCGGGTGCCGCGGATCGCAGTGGTCGTCATCGCCGACAACGCCGCCGCGGATCACCGCGCCGAAGATCCCGCCGAGAACGGCGCCGACGCCGCTTCCGCCGTTCTCCGGAATCGGAGCGGCCGACGGATAGCTAGGAGCAGGCAGCGGCGACGGCCGAGCCAGCGGCGGTGCATCAGGCGAGGGCGTGGCGGACGGCGACGGTGACGTGGCTGTCGACGCCATCACTTGCGCTGGGGGTAGTTGCGTCTTGATCTCGGCGGCTTCGACGGGTGTCGCCGACGCCTTGCGCGTCGGGTGCTCGCTCCGGATCGTGCGCGGTCCGTCAGGCGCCTTCTTCGGCTTGACGGCCATTTCCTGATGGCTGCGCGGCGAGATTTCGTCCGGGCTGATCTGAATCGCCTGCGACTGCGTCGCCATCTGCAGGTCGCGCTTCAGGTCATCGTTGACAGCGGTCGCGTTCGACTTGGATTTGCCGCACGCGAGCGCCACGATCGCAGTCGATCCGAGCGCCAGAGACACGAGTTTCCGCATCATAGCCCCCCAGGGCGGGACGACTTCGCGCGTCGGGCGCGCGACAGCCGACTAGTGACAATGGCACACCACGCGCCACTTGTAAACTGGCAATACGGAAACTTGGTTCCCCGGCGGCGTCTCATACGGCGGACGCGCGCGTCCAAGTGAGAGGACACGCGCTGCAACCGCGACCCTCATGATCCGACCCCTGCAAGGAAGAAACCTGTTAGAATCCTCGCCACCGCCGCACGCGCTCGGGAGGCTTTCATGATCCGTCCACGTACCCGTCTGCTTGCCGCGCTTGCCATCGCAGGCGCCATCGTCACCCGAAACGCCCCGGCCGGCGCGCAAGCTCCGCCAAGACCGGGGGCCGATCCCGACCACGCTCGACTGGCAGCGATGAGCGGGACCTGGGACGTGGAGATGACGTTCTGGTTCCAGCCCGGCCGTCCCGGAATTACCACGAAAGCCACGTCCACCATTCGACCGATCCTCAACGGACTCTTCGTCGAAGAGAAAATCGAAGGGACGCTGAACGGCGCGCCGTTCACGACCTTGGCGTGGACCGGTTTCAATACCGACTCACACAAATACGAAGCCACGCGCATCTCGAGCACCAACTCGATCCGCATCGCCGAGACGGGCAGCTACGACGAGAAAACGAAGCAGTTCGAGTTGAAGGCGGACTATCCGCTGGGCGGCGACACGTGGCATCAACGCACCGTCATCCAGCAGGCGACGGCCGACGCGATGACCGCGGCGAGCTATCTGAGCTTCGGCGCAGTGCCGGAGTGGAAGGCCGTCGAGATCAAGTACGCGGGGAAGAAATGATCCTTCGCTGGTGCGCGGCCGCGATCGGTCTGACCGTCGTGACCGCGGCGTGTTCGTCGCCGACGCTCTCGCCGGAGGATCGTCGCACCATCGCCGACTCGTTGGCTCGGCAGGTGAAAGCCGCTTACGATTTGTCGAAGCCCGACGTCGCGCAACGCATGTTGAGTCTCTATCCCCCCGCGGGTCCGATCGTCTCGGCCTCGGCCGGTCGCATGACGACCTCGCGCGATACGCTGGCGATGGGGATCAAGGCGTTCTGGGACAACGTCGGCGTCAACATGCGACAGCCGCAGTGGGTCTGGGACAAGATGGTGGTGGATGTCCTCGCTCCAAACGCCGCGGTGATGACCGCGACGTATCACATCCCTCATCTCACCCCTCAGAACCAGCCGCATGTGATCGCCGGCGCCTGGACCGCCGCGTTCGAGAAGCGCGGATCGCGCTGGTACGTGGTTCAAGAGCACCTGTCCGACGTTCCCACCGTTCCCGATTCGACCGCGCAGCCTGGCATGCAACCCGGCGCGACGATGCCGGGGATGACGATGCCGCCCAAGACCGCGACGCCGGGCGCGCCCCAGCGAGGCACGAAGAAGCCTCGTTAGCTCGGGTCCGCGGCGCCGCGCCCGTCTATGGAATCGCGCCGGCCGCGCCTGCGCGCCGCGGATCAGCGCCGGCGGTGACGCGTCCGCCCTCGATGCGCACCGCGGCGCCATAGCCCTCGCGTAGTTCGCCCGGCAGTGAAACGAGCTGGGTACGATATCCGAGCTCGGCGAGCCGCTTCATCACCTGCGGCGAAAAGCCGTCCTCGAGCTGGATTGTCGCCCCAGTTGGCGCCGGAGCCGGCGCTCCGCCTCTGCCGCCGCCGCGTCCGCCTCCTCCGCCACCACCGCCGCCAACGAGGAAGCGAGGCAGCTCCAGCGCGGCCTGTGGCCCGAGATGCTCGTCCATCATGCCGATGAGCGTTTCATAAACGGCCGACGTGATCCACGCGTTGCCCGCCGCACCGACCGCCATGACGGCGTGTCGCGACTTTCCGCTGCCCTCGAAGACGATGGTCGGCGCGATCGTGCTGCCGTGACGCGCGAAGGGCACACGCGAGCCGTAGCCGCCCGGCTCGGTTCCATACGACGACAGCTTGTCGTTGTATATGAATCCCAGTCCCGGCGACACGTAGAAATTCCCGCCCCACGTACCGAGCGTCTGCGTCGTGGCCACGACGTTTCCCGCCGCGTCGGCGACGACGAACGCCGTCGTTCCCGCGGATCGGCACGACGCGGCCTGGTTGGCGTCGTAGCCGTGCGCGATGCATTCCGGCGGACGCGCGAGCTCGACGCTCGCGGTCTTCATGCCGTCGCCGCAGCGAAGGGTGTCGCTGCGCAGCGTCGCCAGGCTGATCGCTTTGTCCCGGTCGAAGCAGCGCCAACGTGCGCGCGCGGTGTCCTTGTTCGTGAACGGCTCCACGTTCGTCGACCAGAGCCCCGGATCGGCGATGCGGTTGCGCGTCGACGGCACCAGCTGCCACGCCGCGATCATCGCGTGCAGCGAGGTGGCGTCGTCCGGATACGGTTGCAGCGAACCGAACGCCTCCAGCGAATTGAGCTTCGCCGCGAGCTCGGCGCCGCCGGCGACGGGCGGGGCGCTCGAGAACAGCGTATATCCACGATACGTGCTCGACACGGGGTCGCGCTCGGCGGCGAAGTACCGGGCGAGGTCGCTCGGCTTCATCGCGTTGCCGTGAGCGCGAAGATCCGCGACCATCTTCGTCGCGATCTCGCCCTTGTAGAACGCGTCGGCTCCGCCGCGCGCGATCTGCTCCAGCGTCCAGGCGAGGTCGGGATTCTTGATCGTGTCGCCGGCGTGGAGCGGTTCGCCGTCCCGGAAGAAGAGCGCGCGACTGCCGTCGTACTTGAGAAACTGGTCGCGCTCGGTGGCGAGCGTCGTCGCCAATCCTTCGCTCACCACGTAGCCGTCGCGCGCGGCGCGGATCGCCGGCTGCAGGAGATCGGACCACGGAATCTTCTTGCTGCCGAATTTCTCCCACGCGAGGTACATCGCGGCCACCGTGCCCGGCACGTTTGCCACCGCGGGGCCGCCGTCGGGCAGGCGCCCGTTCGTGAGGAGCGACGTGTTGGTCAAACCGGCGTCTTCCGGCACACGCGTCATGAACTCGATGAGCTGCGGACGCTCGAGGCCTTGCGTGTAGACGAGCATCTGGCCGTATCCGCCCGGTCCGCTCGCGTCGGGCTCCACGACGCCGAGCGCGAACGAGACGGCGACTGCCGCGTCGACAACGTTGCCGCCCTTCGCCAGCATCTCGACCCCGGCCGCCGTCGCGACGGGATGCGCGCTCGACACGGCGGCGCGGCCGGTCGCCGCCTGCTTGTAGGGAGGATGCTCGCGCAGCAGGTCGTGCAGCACCGACGCGAGCTCGTCATCCGTCTTCGCGGCGACGGCCCGTGGACGGTACTTCGCCTTGAGCGATTCCCATTGCGCGCGCCGCGGCGCCGCGTCGGGCGACGAGTAGTACAGGGTGGCGGTGCGGTCCCACAGCTGATCGAACGTGTCCGCGTTGTGCATCGCGCGATCGACGGCGGGGGACCCTTGCTGTTCGACGAGCCCCAGATCGGGTGAGACCGGCGCGGCGATCGTCCACATGCGCCCGCCGACCGATGACAGAAGATTCGCTTCGCGATCTCCGGTGCGATCCGGATCGCCGTTGTAGCCGACGGGGGCGATCGGCTCCGTCGGCGGCAGATCGACGAGCGTGATCGTCTTTCCATCGGGATTCCACGCGGACTCGGCGTGTCGAGCGCTGGCGACGTTGACGTACCGGCCGTCGAGCGGCGAAACGTAGACCGCTCCCCGCGCGCCGGTCGCCGTCCAGGCGAGTCGGTCGCCCGCCGGCGACCACGTCGGTCGCTCGACTCTCGCGTCGGTCAACACGGTGCTGTCCGGCCCGTTGTCCACGGTGAGTACGTGAAGTTTTCTCGACGCGGCGGCGATCGAGACGTACGCGATGCGCGCGCCGTCGGGCGAAGCGGCGGGCCATTCCTCGGCCGCGGAATCTTTCGTGAGGCGCGACTCGGAACCGCTCGTCGAGCGAATCCAGAGGCGAGCCGCTCCCAGGCGGCCACGGACGAACACGATGCGTCCGTCGCGCAGCACGGTCGGCTTGGCGTCCGGCAGCGGGGACGACGTGAGTCGCTCGGGCGACTGCTCGGCGCCCTGTTCGGCGCGAATGGGGACGCGCCAGAGATCGAACTTGCCGGATCGATCCGACGAGAAGACGATCGCCGCGCCGTCGGGCGTCCACGCCGGCTCGCGGTCCCACGCCGGCCCCGACGTCACGCGCTGCCATGCGCCCGACTTCGAGACGACCCAGATGTCGCCCGCGACGCTCACCGCGAGACGTCCGTCGCGCGAGAAGGCGGGATTGCGAACGCCGGTGGAATCCGGCGCCGGCGTCGAGGAACCTTGCAGCAGAGCCGCGGCGAATATCAGAAACAACATCGACTGCGCTCCATTTCACGTTGATGAGGCCCGATGAAGCTCCGTGCGGTGCCGATCATCGTCAATGGCCGACGATGATCGCCGCGTTGACGCGCGGGCGGCACGACGCGTGCGAGTACACGTCCCTCGATCACCGCTCGCCAAATTCTCGGACGGAATTTCAGGAGGACATGATGCCACGAGGCGACAAGAGCTCGTACACGAACAAACAGAAGCGCCAGGCCGAGCACATCGAGAAGGGTTACGAAGGACGCGGCACGTCGTCGAAGGAATCCGCGCGTCGCGCGTGGGCGACCGTGAACGCCGAAACGGGCGGCGGCAAGAAGTCAGGCTCGGGCCGCGGTAAGGCGGAGAATCACGAACCGTCGCGCCGCGGCGGGCTCAAGGCCAGCTCGAGCGAATCGAGCGCCGCGCGCAGTCGCTCGGCGAAGAAGGGCTCGGAGGCACGCCGTTAGGCGGGTCGAAGCGTCGAGAGCGGGCTCCGGCTAGTCCGCTCTCAACGCTTCGTTCGGATCCACGCGAGCCGCCCGGCGCGCCGGCAGCCAGCTCGCGATCGTCGCCACCGCGACGAGTATCGTCACCACGCCGACAAGCACAGACGGATCTTTCGGCGACACCTCGAACAGCAGTGGCGCGATCCACTTCCCGGCCAGCAGGGCGAGCACCGCTCCGAGTGCCACGCCCGGCAGCACGATGCGAAGTCCCTCGCTCACGATCAGGCGGATCACGTCGCGCGCCTGCGCGCCGAGCGCGACGCGCACCCCCATCTCGTGCGTGCGCTGCGTGACGCTGTACGCGATCACGCTGTAGAGACCGATCGCGGCGAGGACGAGCGCCAGCGCTCCGAAGATCGAAAACATGAGTGCGCCGAGCTTCCACGAACGGATCTGCGCCCCGATGATGGTCGTCATCGGCGTCACGGTCACATACGAGCCGCCGTCGAGGAGAGGCTGGAGCGCCCGGCGCACCTCTTCGGCCTTGTTCGCGGCCGAGCCACGGGTTCGAACGAAGAGTCCGCCGACGTTCGGCTGAAACTGGTCGGCCGGCATGTAGTAGTGCATCTCCGTCTCGGCGATGTTCTCGCGACGGACGTCCTCGGCGATTCCGATCACGGTCGTGCAGGGCGCCGTGTCCGCGTTGATGCGGACGCATTTGCCGATCGCATCCTCGTTCGGCCAGAGCTTCTTCACCATCGATTCGCTCGCGACCATGACGCGCGGCGCGCGTTCGCCGTCGGTCGCGTCGAACGAGCGACCCCGAAGAACCCGCGTCCCCATCGTCGCGAAGAAATCCGGCGAACCGGCCTGCAGCGTGAAGCTGCCCAGCCTGGTCACCGAATCGATGCCGGCTACATACAGCGCAAAGTCCCAGGTCGACCGGAATGGAACGGTGAGTGCCAGCGTGGCGCGCTCGACGCCTGGCAGCGACTGTGCCTTGGCGAGCAGCGCGTGCCGCAGCGCGATGTTCTGGAGCGAATCGCGCGTCACCCCGCGCGCGTTTGCGCCGACGTACAGCAACCGGTCGGCGTCGTAGCCCATGTGCACGTTTTCGACGTTCGAGAGGCTGCGCAGAAAGAGTCCGGCGCCGATCAACAACACGACCGAGAGCGCCGCCTGCGCGATCAACAGTCCAACCCGGAGGCGCGATCGGTGTACGACGCCCTCTCGCACTCCGGCCTTGAGCGCCGACGCGACGTCGCCCCTGCCCGTTTGAAACGCGGGGACCAGTCCCGTGAGCACGCCGGCGACGAGCGCGAGCGCGGCGGCGAAGAACAAGAGGCGCGAATCCAGAAAAGCCGTCGGTCCGGAATCATCCTGGCCGAGCAGCAATCGCCGCATCGCGATCCCGCCCCATTGCGCGATCGCCACTCCCAGCGCGCCTCCGAGTACTGCCAACAACAGACTCTCGATGAGCAGTTGCATCAGGAGGCGCGCGCGGCTCACGCCGAGCGCGATGCGGACGGCGATCTCGCGCCGGCGTCTCAGCGCGCGGGCGAGAAGAAGGTTGGCGACGTTGGCGCACGCGATCAGAAGCACCATCGCCGCGACGCCGATCAGCCAGCTGGCGACCTTCGCGTCACTTCCTTCGTTGGGACCGCGGTCGCGAAGCACCGGTCCGACCATTGCGTGCGGCTTGGCGACAGCGAAGGGCGTGTTCTTCGGGTTGAGCGCGATCTGTTTCTGGTAGCTCTGTCGATACGCGTTGGTGAGATCCGTCGTGGCGGCGGCCTCTGTGAGGCCGGGCTTTCGGCGCGCGAAGACCTCGAACCACGTCATGTTGTACGTGCTGTACCATGGGTTCTTGGCGCCTCCGCGTCCTGAGGCGTCATTCTCGGCGGCCATCGGGACGAACGCAACGACGGGGTCGAGCTCGAATCCGTTGAATCCTTTCGGGGCGACGCCGACGATCGTGTACTTCGCCGGGCCAATATCCATCAGTGTGCCGAGTGCTTCTTTGCGGCCGCCGAACTCGGTTTGCCAATAGGCGTAGGAGAGGACGGCGACGCGCGTGCCCGCGGGCGGCACGTCCTCCGCGGCCGTAAAGAACCGGCCGATCACCGGCTTGATGTCGAACATCTTCCATAGATCCGCGCCGCCAATCGCGACGCGCATCTCGGTGGTCGATTCGCCGCTGCCGATGGCCGTCTTGTTCACGTAGTACGGCGTCATCGCGTCGAACGACGTCGTGCTCTCGCGCAGGTCGAGGTAACGCCGGTAGCCGGTGTAGCTCTGCGCGCTCTCGGTGCCCCTGATCGACCGCACCAGATAGACCCGCGTCTCACGCGCGGGCGCGTTGAGGAACGTCGGCGGCCGGAAGAGGAGGCGG
Source organism: uncultured Gemmatimonadaceae bacterium (assembly GCA_963757185.1). Lineage (GTDB taxonomy): Bacteria > Gemmatimonadota > Gemmatimonadetes > Gemmatimonadales > Gemmatimonadaceae > JAQBQB01. The sequence goes on along the minus strand of CAVWQI010000002.1, from coordinate 883,000 downwards.
TCGACGATGCCGAACATCGCCGCGTTGGCGCCGATGCCGAGTCCGAGGGTGAGGATCACGGCCACGGCGAACCACGGCTTGAGCCGCAGGCCGCGCACTGCGTAGCGGAAGTCCTGGGCGAACGCGCTCCACCACTCGGCGCGGCGTTCCTGTCCCACGCGGGCGCGGTCGATCGTCGTGAGTCGTTCGCGCGTGCGCTGAACGTCGCCGAAGCGACGCTCGGTCTCGTAGCGCGCTTCGTCGGGTGTCATTCCGCCGGCCATGAGCTCCCTCGTCGTCATGTCGAAGTGAAATCCCAGCTCGTCGTCGACCGCTCGGTCCACGGTCGCGCGCCCGCGCTCGATGCGCAGCAGTCGTCTCAATCCCTGAAATCGGCGAATCATGGGCGTCAGTCGGTCTGCAGGACCTGAAAAACCGCGCTCGCGTACTCGGTCCAGACGGCAGTCTTGGCTCGCAGCTGCCGCCGGCCCTGCGACGTGAGCTGGTAGTACTTCGCCTTGCGGTTGTTGTCGGACAGACCCCACTCCGCCTCGATCCACGCGCGCTTTTCCATTCGGTGGAGGGCTGTGTATAGAGCGCCGTCTTCGATCAGGAGCCGCTGTTGGGTCGTGTCGCGGATCCACGACGCGATCGCGTAGCCGTGGCGGGGCCCCCAGGTCAGGGTCTTGAGGATCAGCAGGTCGAGCGTGCCCTGCAGGAGCTCGAGGTCGGTGTTCGCCACGTCGGTTCCGGTGTCGATGGTGTGCCGGCTCCCCTGAGGCGTTCAGGGAGGCGCATCCCATCAGACACCAGTCCGCGAAAAACGGTTGACCGGGCGCGCCAAGTCCCCTTGGCGGACAGATTTCCGGCATGCCTGAGCTGCCCGACATCACCGTTTACGTCGAGGCGATCCGCGCGCGGGTCGTCGGACAGCCGCTGGAGACGGTTCTCATCCAGACGCCGTTTCTGCTGCGCACTGTCGAACCGAAGCTCGACGTCTTCGTCGGAAAGCCAGTGCGAACGGTCGGCAGACTCGGTAAGCGCATCGTCATTGGGTTCGACGACGAGCTTTCCATGGTCCTCCATCTCATGATCGCCGGGCGTCTGCACTGGATCCCGTCGGGCAAGAAGGGCCCGAAAAAGAGCGACCTGGCGGCGTTCGGATTCCCCAACGGTTGGCTCACGCTCACCGAGGCCGGCTCGAAGCGACGCGCGTCGCTCTCGCTCGTGCGCGGCGGCGACGCCATCGCCGCGATCGACCGCGGTGGGCTCGAGGTTCTCGACGCGACCGTCGAGCAGTTCGCGGCGCGCCTGCGTTCGGAGAACCACACCATCAAGCGCTCGCTCACCGATCCGCGTCTCTTCAGCGGAATCGGCAACGCCTATTCGGACGAGATCCTCCATCGGGCGCGCATGTCGCCGGTGAAGCTCACGAGTCGGCTATCGGACGACGAGATCGGCGTTCTCTTTTCGTCTACGATCACGACGCTTCGCGAGTGGACAGACCGCCTTCGCGCGGACGCGGGCGGCGAGTTCCCGGAAAAGGTGACGGCGTTTCGCCCCGAGATGGCGGTGCACGGCAAGTATCGCCAGCCGTGTCCGGTGTGCGGCTCACCCGTTCAGCGTATCCGATACGCGGACAACGAGACCAACTACTGCGCCACGTGCCAGACGGAAGGCAAGCTGCTCGCCGACCGCGCGCTCTCACGGCTGCTCGGTCAGGACTGGCCGCGGAGTCTCGACGAAATGGAAGAGCGGCTTCAGGTCTGACGCGAACGCTACGCCGCGAGTGTCAGGACTTCGGCGCCACCTTGGCGGATCACGATCGTGTGCTCGTGGTGTGCGGCGAGGCAGCCGTTGGCCGTGCGAATCGTCCAACCGTCTTCGCCTTCGACGAGCGCGGTGGGCCGCTCGCTGATGATCGGCTCGAGGGCGATCACCATCCCCTCCTCGAGGCGTCCGGGGATGAACGGGCTGTAGAAGTTCGGCACGGCGGGCTCCTCGTGGAGTGCGCGGCCGACGCCATGTCCCGTCATGTCCCGAACGACCGAATGCCCCCAGCGGTTCACTTCGTCTTCGACCGTCCTTCCCAACTCGGCGATCCGCAGTTGAGCGGTGGCGCGAGAAAGGGCGCGGTCGAACGCGGAGCGCGCGCAACGAACCAGCCTGAGTCCGCGCGTCGAGACCGGCGGCACGAGAACGCTGATCGCCGAATCCGCGATGAGTCCATCGAGCTCGGCCGTGACGTCGATCTTCACGACGTCGCCTGCGGAGATCCGGCGCGGGCCGGGCACGCCGTGCACGATCTCGTCGTTCACGCTGATGCAGTTGAAGCCGGGGAAGTCGTACGTCAGCTGCGGCGCGGATCGCGCACCGTGCTTCCTGAGAAACGCCGCGCCGACGTCGTCGAGCTGGGCGGTCGTCATCCCGGGCCGCACCGCGTTCTTCATCTCCCGAAGCGCGCGGCCGACCAGCAATCCCACGGCTCGCATTCCGGCCAGGTCACCCTTCGAGTCGATCGTCACAGCGTCATCTCCCCCTCACAGACCAACACCGTCTGTCCACCGACGCGCGCGGCGGTGGTACGCCCGCCCTTTTTGTCGGCCTCGACCTCTAGAATGCTCGGCCGACCCATCTCGAACCCCTGCTCGACGATCCACTTCAGCGTGCCGTCGGTTCTGGGATCCCGTGCCGCAAGATACCCGCCGAGTGCGACGCAGGCGCTTCCTGTGGCGGGATCCTCGGGCACACCGATGCCGGGAGCGAACATCCGTGCGCGAACGTGATGCCCGCGATGCTCCGGATCCATGGCGAACAGGAAGACCTTGTCGGTCACGTAGCCCGACAACGCCGACTCCCAGAGGTCGCCGCGGATGCGCGCCCGCCCGACCGCGCCCCGGTCGCGCAGCGGAACGAACAGAAATGGCGTACCGCATGAGACGGACTCGGGAGACGTGGCGCCGTCGAGTACGTCGGCGGCGGCCAACGAGAGCATCGCCGCGAGTGTTTCTCTGGATGGGGGGGGAGGCCCGACTTCGGGCAGCTTGGCGGCCGACAGCTGTGCAAACTCCGGCTGGCCGTTCGTCGCCCGTATGGTGACGGGAACGGGTCCCACGCCTTCCTCGAAAACGATCCGAGTCTCGGGTCCCTTCAAAGGAATGACGCCGGTCGCGGCGAGCACGTGCGCGGTGCCGACGGTGGGATGGCCGGCAAACTGCAACTCGCCGCCCGGGGTGAAGATGCGCACCTTGGCGGTATGGCTCGGGTCGTCGGGCGGGAGCACGAACGTCGTTTCGGAGTAGTTGAACTCCCGCGCGATGTCTTGCATGAGTCCCGGCTCGATGTTTCGAGCATCGGGAAAGACCGCGAGCTGGTTACCGCCAAAGCGGTGGTCGGTGAAAACGTCCGCCGTGAGATATCGGGCGCGCATGTAGGGAAAATGTAGTTGCTCGGTCCAAGGAACTGGCGATTGTCTGCGCGTGTCTCAACCTTCTTAGCATCCCTCATCTCGTCCATTGTTCGAAGCCGTCTTCCAATTCCTGTTCAAGTACCGGCCGAACGAGTTCGCCAACGGCAATCTGGCGCTGGGCGTTCCGTTTTCGGTTCTGTTGCTGCTCCTCGCGGCGGCCGCGATCGGCGTGCCCGCCGTTTTGAGTTACGCCGGCGTGCGGGCCAAAAGCACTCGGCGCGATCGTTGGGTACTTGGTGCGTTGAGAGTATCCGCCCTCGTCGTGCTGTTGGCCTGCCTGATGCGGCCCATGCTGCTCCTTTCGGCGGCCGTTCCGCAGCGCAACTACGTCGGAGTGCTGATCGACGACTCGCGGAGCATGCGCATCGCCGACCGCAACGGGCAGCCGCGCAGCGCCTGGGCCGAGCACGCGTTCGGCGGCCCGGATAGCGCGCTGCTCGCGTCGTTGCGGAAGAAATTCCAGGTCCGGGTGTTTCGATTCTCATCAGGCGCGCAGCGCATCGACAGCGCATCGGCTCTGACGTTTGACGCCGGCGAGACGCACGTCGGCGACGCGGTCGAGCAGGCACGCCAGGAGCTGGACGCCGTTCCGTTGTCGGGGCTCGTCGTCGTGAGCGACGGCGCCGACAACTCCCGCGCCCCGATGGGCGACGAGCTGACGGCCCTTCGCGCGAAATCGGTACCGATATTCACCATCGGGCTCGGCGCCGACCGCTTCGACAAGGACATCGAGATCCAGCGGGTCGAGACGTCGCCGTCGGTGCTCCGCGGCGGGACGCTCGTCGCCGACATCATGGTTCGCCAGCGGGGCTACGCGGGACAGAAGGTGCCGCTTGTCGTCGAGGACGGCGGGCGCATCGTGTCGCGCGATTCGATCACGCTGCCGCCGGACGGCGACGTCGCTCCAGTGCGAATCAGCGTCGCGGCGAACGATCCTGGCGCGCGGTCGCTCACCTTCCGAATTCCAACGCAGCCCGGCGAGCAGGTCACGCAGAACAACGCGCAGCAGGCGCTCGTCGACGTGCGCGACGATCGAGAGCGCGTGCTCTACTTCGAGGGCACGCCGCGCCCCGAGATGAAGTTCATCCGCGCCGCCGTCGAAGCCGACTCGAACCTTCAGATCGTCACGCTCCAGCGGACGGCGGAGAACAAGTTCTACCGCCTGAACGTGGACAGCGCGAACGATCTCGTGACGGGCTTCCCGAAGACCCGCGCCGAGCTGTTCCGCTACCGCTCGATCATCCTCGGCGACGTGGAAGCGAGCTTCTTCACGCACGACCAGCTCGCGATGCTCGCCGACTTCGTGAACGTGCGCGGCGGCGGTCTCCTGCTGCTCGGCGGCCGTCGCGCCTTCGCCGAGGGCGGATACGGCGGGACGCCGCTCGCCGACGTGATGCCGGTGGTGATCGGCGGCGACGCCGTACCCGATTCGCTCACGTTTTTTGCCAACTTGAAGGTCGCGCTGACGCCGGCCGGCGAGAGCCACGCGGTCGCGCAGATAGCGCCGACGCCGTCGCGATCGGCTGAGCGCTGGAAGTCGCTGCCGCCCGTCACGACGGTGAACCGCATCCGCGAAGTGAAGCCGGGCGCCGTCACGCTCGTCACGGGATCGATCGCGTCCGGCGGACGCGCCGGGATGCCCGGTGCTCCGGTGCGGAGTTACGACCAGCCGGTGCTCGTGTATCAGCGCTACGGCCGCGGGTTGTCGGTGGCGTTCCCGATTCAGGACTCGTGGGTCTGGCAGATGGATCCCAGCACGCCGGTGGACGACGACACGTACTCGCGCTTCTGGCGCCAGATGCTGCGCTGGATCACGACCGATTCGCCGGGGCGCGTCGTCGTGTCGCTGCCGACGGACAAGGCCAACCCACGGTCGCCGATCGCGATTCGTACGACGGTGATGGACAGCATCTTCATCGCGCGCAACGACGCGAAGGTCGTCGCGCACATCACGAGCGACAGCGGCGTCTCGCGCGACCTGCCTCTCGACTGGGCGATCGATCGCGACGGCGAGTACCGCGGCACGTTCACTCCCGACCAGGGCGGGATCTACTCGATCCACGTCACCGCGACGCTTCCCAACGGAGTTTCGGCGGGCGACACGACCTACCTGCGCGTCGCCGATCTCAATACCGAGTACTTCGACGCGGAGATGCGCGCGCCGCTGCTCAAGCGCATCGCGACGGAAACGGGCGGCCGCTTCTACACGCCCGAGACGGCGTCCACGCTGGCGGAGGACGTCGCGATGAGCAAGCGCGGCGTCACCGTCGTGAATCAGATGGATCTGTGGGACATGCCGGCGACGTTCCTGCTGCTCGTGTTGCTCGTGAGCGCGGAGTGGGCGTATCGGAAGTCGCGGGGGCTGGCGTGAGGTCGGCTGGACGGCTCGACGGCCTGACGGCTGGACGGCGGCTCGGAATCGGAGTCCGTGTCGTCCTCGCGACGCTCGCTCTGGGTCTTACGAGCACGATCGTGCCGGCGCAGACGCATCTCGTGATCGTGAGCGGGTTGGGCGGGGAGGCGAAGTACGTCGCCTCGTTCACGAACCTTTCGCAGGCGCTCGCCGACGCGGCGAACAAGCGGTTTGGTATTCCGCCGGCCGAGATTCAGTGGTTCGGCGAGGACAGCGTCTCGAAGAAGCCGTTTTTCCGCGGGCAATCGACCAAGACGAACGTCGAGCGCGCGATGTCTCAGCTCGCCTCGCGTGCTGGGGCCGGCGATCAGATCGTGCTCGTCCTCATTGGCCATGGAAGCGGTGACGGGGCGGAGTCCAAGATCAGCATTCCAGGTCCCGACCTCAGCGCGTCGGACTTCGCGCAGATGTTGGCGAAGTTCAAGACGCAGAAAGTCGCGTTCATCGACATGACGAGCGCGAGCGGCGACATGTTGCCCATCGTGTCGGCGCCGAATCGCGTCGTCATCACGGCGACGAAGAGCAGCTTCGAGCGAAACGAGTCGCACTTCGCTCAGTTCTTCGTCGACGCGCTGACCAAGGACGTCGCCGACGTCGACAAGGACGGGCGCGTCTCGCTGCTCGAGGCGTTCCGCTACGCGGTGGCCGAGACGAAGCGGCTCTACGAGACCGACACGAAGCTTCAGACGGAGCACGCGCAGCTCGACGACGTCGGCGCGAAGACGGGCGTGAGCGATCCCGACGGTCGCACCGCGCAGGGCTTGCTCGCCCGGCGGTTCTTCCTCGATGGCGGGATCAGCACGACGGCCGCGAACGATCCCCAGCTTTCGGCGCTCTACAAGGACAAGTTCACGGTCGAGGATCAGATCGACCAACTGCGTGGCAAGAAATCGTCGATGACCGCCGACGCCTACGACGACGCGCTCGAGGTGCTGCTCGTGCATCTCGCCCGCACCTCGAAGTCGATCCGCGAGCTGGAAGGGAGGAAGGCCGGATGATGCGGCTCGCGCTCCGCGGTTCAGTGTCGCTCGCCTTTGCGTTGGCGCTGTTTGCGCCGCGCTCGATGGCCGCGCAGGACGACGGCCACGACTTGTTCCGTGGGGGCAAGTATCAGCAGGCGATTGCCGCGCTGAACAAGGTTCCGGCGAGCGACAGCGATTGGGCCGCGTCGCAGCGCGACCTCGTCCGCGCCTACGCTGCCATCGGCAAATACGATGAAGCGGAGGCGGCCGGGCGCCGCGCGGTGTTGTCGCCGAAAGGCGGGATCGTCTGGAATCCACTCGGCGAAGCGCTGATCACGCGGGGCAAGCGTGCGGCCGCGGAGAGCGCGTTCGTTCGCGCGCGGTCGACGTCGGACAGCCTCACCGCGTCGCTCAATCTCGCCGTGCTGCACTACGACCGCGGCGACCGCGACCAGGCGATGAAGGAGTTCGACAAGTTCATCGACGTCTACAACCGCTCGCTCGGCAACGATCTCACGAGCGACGACCTCGTGGCCGTCGCCATCGCTTGCGAATACCTCGGCGAGAACGATCCGCAGCTGTTCCACGACGCGCAGAAGGCCTACGACCGCGCGACGACGGTCGATCCGTCGAATGACGCGGCAAAGATCCGCCTCGGCGAGCTGTTCCTCCGCAAATACAACTTCGAGGAGGCGCAGAAGGCGTTCGAGGAAGTTCTCCAGACGAACCCGAACGATCCGCGGGCGCTGCTAGGCGCGGCGCGCCGGCTGCAGGCCGATGGCCAAGCCGGCGGCGACTCGCTGCTTCGCGCCGCGCTGACAGTGAATCCGGAGTACCCGGACGCGCACGTCCTGCACGCCGAGGTGTTGCTCGGTCTCGAGGATTACGCCGCGGCGCAGGTCGACATCGATCGCGCGCTGAAGGTTGATCCGGTCAACGAGCGTGCGCTTGCGGTCGCGGCGGCGATCAAATTTCTCACGCACGACCAGGCCGGATTCGAGACGCTCAGGCAGCGCGCGCTGGCCGCCGATCCGCGCGACGCCGAGCTGTACGCCACGCTGGCCGAACTGGCGGCGGACGTGCGGCTCTACAAGTCCGCCTCGGACTTCGCGCGGCAGGGCGTCGCGCTCGACGCCAAGGACTGGCACGCCTGGAGCGTGCTTGGCATGAACCAGCTTCGGCTCGGCCAGATCGACACCGGACGCGCGAGCCTCGACAAGTCGTTCAAGGGCGATCCGTACAACGTGTGGGTCAAGAACACGCTCGACCTGCTCGACACGTACAAGAACTACGATCTCACGACGAGCCCGCGCTTTCAGTTCATGATCGAGAAGGACGAGTCGCCGATCCTCGCGATCTACCTGCGCGACCTCGCGGAGCAGGCGTACACGACGTTCGAGAAAAAGTACGCGTACACGCCTCCGCCACCGGTCCGAATCGAAGTCTATAGAAGCCACGCCGACTTCTCGGTGCGCACCGTCGGTCTCGCCGGACTCGGCGCGTTGGGCGTGAGCTTCGGGACGACCCTCGCGTTCGACTCGCCGGCGGCGAAGGACGCCGGTCCGTTCAACTGGGGCTCGACCGTGTGGCACGAGCTGGCGCACACGTTCACGCTCGGGAGCACGGACAACAGGATTCCGCGGTGGTTGAGCGAAGGGCTTTCGGTGTACGAGGAGCATCACGCGCGGCCCGGCTGGGGCTTCGGCGTCACGCCGGATTTCCTCGCGGCGTACAAGGCGGGGAAGCTGGTGCCGGTGAGCCGGATGAACGACGGGTTCATGCATCCCGCGTATCCGGAACAGGTGCAGTTCTCGTATTACCAAGCGTCTCTGGTGTGCGAGCTGATCGCGCGCGACTTCGGCGAGCCGGCGATCCTGCGGATGCTGCAGGCGTACAAGGAGGGCCAGACGACGGACCAGGTGTTCCAGAAAGTTCTAAACACCGATCTCAAGTCGTTCGACAAGCGGTTCGACACGTACCTGAACACCCGTTTCGGGGCGGTGCTCGCCTCGTTGACCAAGACGCCGCCGAAGATCGGGGCCAACACGCCGGTGGATTCGGCGATCGCCGTGGCCGCCAAGTCGCCGAACGATTTCGGCGTACAGCTGTTCACGGGCGAAGTCTTGATCACGCACAACGACCTCGACCGGGCCATTCCATATGTAGAGCGCGCGCGGGAGATCTTTCCCGAATACGGCGGCGACGACAGTCCGTACGCGGTCCTCGCGATGCTCTACCAGAAGAAAGGCGACCAGCGCAAGGAAGCCGACGCGCTCGTCAAATGGACGTCGCTCACCGAGACCAACCTGAAGGCGCTGGAGCGGCTCGCGACGTTGCTCGAGCAGCTTGGCGACGCGAAGGGCGCGGCGGACGCGCTCGACCGCGCGATGTTCGTGAATCCGTTCGACGTCGGCATGCATCAGAAGCTGGCCGAGTTGTCACGCGCGGCGGGGGACAAGCAGCGCACGGTGCGAGAGCGAGCGGCGATCGTCGCGCTCGGCCCGGTGGACAAGGCGGCGGCGTTGTACGAGCTGGCGCTGGCGCAACACGAGGCCGGCGATGACGCGCATGCGCGCACGAGCGTGCTGCGCTCGCTGGAAGACGCGCCGAATTTCGAGAAGGCGCAGACGTTGCTGCTGACATTGTACGACGCTCGGACCAAGCAGGCCGGAGAGAAGCGACCATGAATCGACGGCGAATCGTGGCGGTTGCGTGCGCGTTGAGCGCCCTCGCGCTCAGCGCGGGGTCGGCGCAAACTCGGCCGCGGCGCAGCGGAGGCGGATACTTCGGCAGTCCGGACGAGATGTACCAGCCGCCGCAGTTCGTCGGGAATGTGCCCTACGATGGTCGCTTCACCTTCGCGCGCGTTCGCTACACCGGGTACGACCATTGGGCGGGGCGCGAAGGGCCGGGGTGGTCCCACGACTATCCCGACGCCGAAGAAAACTTCGCGAAGATCCTGCGCGACATCACCATCATACGCCCGTTCATCGAGCAAGGGCCGATGGTCGGCAGCGTGTTGGTCGCCGTCGACGATCCGCTGCTCTTCAAGTACCCGGTGAGCTACCTGTCGGAACCTGGCGGTTGGCACCCATCGGACAAGGAGATCGCGGCGTTCCGCTCTTACTTATTGAAGGGCGGGTTCATGATCTTCGACGATTTTCGCGAAGGTTGGAATGGCAACATGGACTGGACGCACCTCCGCGAGATCATGGCCGCGGCGATCCCGACAGCGAGGTGGGTCCAGCTCAACGGCGACGAGCCGATCTTTCATTCGTTCTTCGACATCGACATGAAGTCCGCCGTCGTCTGGCCATCGACGTCGGCCTACGGAACTCGGCCTCCGACGTACTGGACGATCTACCAGGACAACGACCCGAAGAAGCGCATGATGGTACTCGCCAACGTCGACGACGACATCGGCGAGTCGTGGCAGTGGTCCGCCTCGGGCTTCGTGCCCGTCTCACAGGCGAACGAGATCTACAAGCTGGGTATCAATTACGTGATCTACGCGCTCACTCACTGACGACAAAGCAAAAGCATTCACCGCAGAGACGCGGAGTCGCAGAGGAATCGCACAGGGAAACTTTTGGAAGGACTACAGAAACCACACAAGTAGTAACGCTGTCCCCTGCGTACCTCCGCGTCCCTGCGTCCTCTGCGGTGAAAGCTGTTGGTTTTTTGGGCACGCTAACCACTTCAACCGAGATTTCTCTTGGCCTCGACGATCTCGCCTCTTCCGAAGGCACCGGCACTCGAATCCCACGACGACATCGCGCTCGCCGACCGGCTGAAAACCGGCCATGACCAGATCATCGCCGAGCTGCACAAGCTGATCGTCGGCCAGGAGGACGTGATCGAGCTCGTGCTGCTGTCGCTGTTCACCGGCGGCAACAGCTTGATCGTCGGCGTGCCGGGCTTGGCCAAGACGCTGTTGATCAACACCGTGTCGCAGGTGCTCGATCTCAAGTTCTCGCGCATCCAGTTCACGCCGGACTTGATGCCGAGCGACATCACGGGCACGGACATCATCCAGGACGATCCGGAAACGGGCGGACGGCGGCTGGTGTTCACGCCGGGGCCGATTTTCGCCAACATCGTCCTCGCCGACGAAATCAACCGTACGCCGCCCAAGACGCAGGCCGCGTTGCTCGAGGCGATGCAGGAACACCGCGTGACGGTGCAGGGGAAGACGTACACGCTCAAAGAGCCGTTCCACGTCTTCGCCACGCAGAACCCGATCGAGCTCGAGGGCACCTATCCGCTGCCCGAAGCGCAGCTCGACCGGTTCATGTTCCACATCATCATGGACTATCTGCCGGAAGACGACGAAGTCCGCGTCGCGACGACGACGACCTCGGTGCAGAATCCGCGCTTCCAGCACGCCGTCACGGGCGCCGACATCGTCGCGTTCCAGCAACTCATTCGCCGCGTCCCGATCGCCGAGCCGGTGGCGCGATACGCGGTGCATTTGGCGCGCACGAGCCGGCCCGGACTCAACGCGCCGGACTTCATCAAGCAATGGGTGTCGTACGGCGCCAGCACGCGCGCGCCGCAGCATCTCATCCTTGGCGGCAAGGCGCGCGCGCTCATGGACGGTCGCTACAACGTGAGCTTCGACGACATTCGCGCGCTGGCGAAGCCGGTGCTGCGCCACCGCGTGCTGACGAACTTCCACGCACAGTCGGAGCACGTCACGTCGGATCAGATCATCGACAAGCTGCTCCGCGCCGTGCCGCTGCCCAAGTCGGGGATGTAACCGTGGCAACCGCTGTCGCGACGCAGCCCACCAGCTTCCTCGATCCTTCGGTTCTCGCGAAGATCGGGAATCTGGAGCTGCTCGCGAAGGTCGTCGTCGAAGGTTTCATCAACGGCCTTCACCGGTCTCCCCACCTGGGGTCGTCTACGGACTTCGCCGAGCATCGCGCGTACATGCCGGGCGACGACATCAGGCGGATCGACTGGCGGCTCTACGCGCGGACGGACCGGCACTACGTGAAGGAGTACGAGGCCGACACGAACACGAACTTCCTCGTCGTGCTCGACGTCTCGCCATCGATGCGGTACGGCGGCGACAGCGGCGCCGGAGAGTCGGGTCGCGTGTCGAAGCTCACGTACGGCTGCTATCTCGCGGCGTGCCTTACGTACTTCTCGAGCCTGCAGCGCGACCGCGTCGGGTTCGTCGCGTTCGACCGCGACATCGTGGACTACGTGCCCCCGTCGGCCAAGCACCTCCAACTCGTGCTGCAGTCGCTCGAGCGCATCGAGAGCGGCTCGCACGGTGCGAAGCCGGCGCCCGGGCAAACCTTGCTCCACGCGCCGTTGAAAAAACTGTCCGAATCGCTGCGCCGCCGGAGCCTTGTCGTCTTGATCTCGGATCTGTACGAGGATCCCGACGACGTTCTGCGCGCGCTGGCGAACCTCCGTGGGCGCGGGAACGACCTCATCGTCTTTCAGCTGCTCGATCCCCGTGAGATCGACTTCTCGTTCTCCGACGCCAGCAACTTCATCGACATGGAAACGGGGACGAAGATGCCGATCATCCCCGAGTATCTGCGCAAGCAGTATCGCGAGCTCGTGCAGCAGCACACCGATGCGCTCTCCAAGCGCATCGGTGAATCGCGCGCCGACTACGCGCTGTTCGATACGTCGAAGCCGCTCGACCGGGCGCTGTTCTCGTTCCTCGCGTCGCGGCAGAACTTCAACCGGGTGCGATAAGTGAATTTCCTCGCTCCCGCGTTCCTCGCCGGCCTCGCGGCGATCGCCGTTCCGGTGATCATCCACTTGATCCACCGCGAGCGGCGCGTCGTCGTCGAGTTTCCGTCGCTGATGTTCCTGCAGCGGATTCCGTATCGGTCCGTCCGGCGCCAAAAGCTCCGCCATCTGCTCCTACTCATGCTGCGGTGCGCGGCGCTCGCGCTCCTCGTCGCCGCGTTCGCGCGGCCGTTCTTCCAGCGGCACTCGGCGGCGGTCACGACGAGCGGCGCCAAAGAGGTCGTCGTCCTGCTCGACCGTTCGGCGAGCATGGCCTACGGCGACCGCTGGTCGCGCGCGCAGGCGGCCGCGCGCAAGACCGTGCGAGCGCTTTCCGGCGCGGACCGCGCGACGCTCGTGCTGTTCGACGACGACGCGATCGTGGCGAGCGAGCCGATGTCGACGGCGGACCGAGTGTCGGCCGCGATCGGAGCCGCGAAGCTCGGCGACGAAGGAACGAAGTACGCCCCCGCACTCAAGCTCGCGTCTCAGATCATCTCGGCGTCCACGCTTCCTCAGCGCGAGGTGGTCGTCGTCTCCGACTTCCAGAAAAACGCCTGGGCAAACCACAACGAGATCGTCTTTCCGCGCGGCACGAGCATCACGCCGATAGACGTCGGCGGCTCGGCGGCGGCGGATGTCGCCGTCACGCAACCCGTGACCGACCGCGACAGCAACGGAGTCCGCGACCACGTGAGCGTGGCGACGCGGCTCATCAACACGGGAACTACCGCGCGACCCGTCTCCGCGACCCTGTCGGTCGGCGGACGAACGGTGCAGACCCAGCACGTCAACGTGCCGGCGAGCGGCGCCCTCCAGGTGGCGTTCACGTCGATACCGGTGCCGAACGCACCGACCAAGGCCTCGATCAGCATCACCCCTGATTCACTCACGCTCGACGACGTGAGCAACTTCACGATCGCGCCCGACGCGTCCGTCCCCGTATTGATCGTCGAGCCGAACTCGCCGCGCACGAACCAGAGCTTGTACATGAGCCGCGCGCTGTCGATCGGCGACCGGCCGAGCTTCCGCGTGGACGTAAAGTCGATCGGTGCGCTCACGCCGAGGGATGTCGACGGGCGGTCGCTGGTCGTGCTCGACGAGGTTGCGCCTCCGTCGCCGACGGGCGCGGTTGGCCAACAGCTGAAGGCGGTGCTCGACGAAGGCGGTGGGATCGTGTTCGTGCCCGGCGCGGAACGAACTGAGACTTGGGCGCAGGCGTGGCGGGCGATGCTTCCCGCGACGATCGGCCCAGTCGTCGACCGGGCCTCCGACGCGGGCGGAAGCTTGTCGTCGATCGACTATGCGAGCCCGGTGTTCGAGCTGTTCAACGCTCCGCGAAGCGGCGACTTCACGACCGCGCGCTTTTATAGGTATCGAGCACTGACGCCGTCGCCTGGCGCGCTGATCTCGGCGCGCTTCGACGACGGATCGCCGGCGCTCGTCGAGCGGGCAGTCGGTAGCGGACGTGTCGTCGTGTGGGCGTCGACGATCGACTCGTACTGGACGAACCTGCCGCTACAGCCCGTCTTCCTCCCGTTCGTGCACCAGTTTGGTAAGCACGTCGGCCGCTACATCGATCCGCGTCCGTCGTTCGTGACGGGCGAGGTGCTCGACCTGTCGCGGCATGGCGAGTTGACCGCGCCATTTCTCGGTGGACGCACCGCGGACAGCCTCACCGAGCTGACGCTGGAATCGCCGTCGGGCGCGAAGCAGCGCGTTACCGCGACGGGGCCCAATCACCTCGCCACGCTGCACGAGCGCGGGTTCTACGAGTTGCGCGGCCGTGACACGCCTGTCGGCAGCGGACGGCCCATCGCGGTGAACATCGATGCAACCGAATCGGATCTGTCGCATCTTGATCCGCAGGATATGGTCGCCGCCGTGACGTCGGCGAGCGCCCAGCAGCAGGCAGGGAGTGACTTCAACGCCGCGACGCCGCAGGATCAGGAGCGTCGTCAACGGCTGTGGTGGTATCTCTTGCTCGTCGCGGTACTGGTGCTAGCCGGCGAGACGGCGGTCTCGAATCGCCTCTCGCGCGCGACGAGCTGACGAAGGAGAGCGGGAAAGGGGGAGGACCATGGAAAGCGTTCACGGGACGAGTGGCGAGCAGGGGCAGCTCCTCGGTGTAGTGCGGGGCGTGCGCGCTCGGTATCGCGCCAAGCTCGCGCTGCGGGGCGCGGCCATCACCATCGCGGCCGGATGGGCTCTCGTCGCGCTCGGCGGTGTGCTGATGAACGCGTTCCACTACGCCGACGGCGTCGTCCTCGCCGTGCGGATCGTGGCGATCGCGACGATTCTAGGCATGACCGCCTGGTTCATCGTGCGGCCGCTCCTGCCCAAGCTGCACGACGCGCAGGTGGCGCTCTATCTGGAGGAGCACGAGCGGTCGCTCAAGGCGAGCGTGATCACCGCCGTCGAGATGCAAAACAGCGCGCGCGCCGAGAGCATCTCGATCCGATCGCCGGCCCTGATCGACCGATTGACGCGTACCGCGCTCGAGCGGGTGCGTCTCGCCGGCGACGGCAAGGCGATCGATGCCGGCGAGTTGAAGATGAACGGTGGAATTCTCGCCGCGGTGCTCGGCGCGGCGATGCTGCTCACGATTTTCGGACCGCCGGCGCTGAGGAACGGCCTCAAGCTGGTCGCGGCTCCGTGGCGCGGCGATGTCGCCTCGACGCTGTTCAGCATCTCCGTCGAGCCGG
Organism: uncultured Gemmatimonadaceae bacterium; assembly: GCA_963757185.1. Classification (GTDB taxonomy): domain Bacteria; phylum Gemmatimonadota; class Gemmatimonadetes; order Gemmatimonadales; family Gemmatimonadaceae; genus JAQBQB01. Next base: position 867,718 of record CAVWQI010000002.1, on the reverse strand, counting down.
GGAATGCCACCGTCGCGAAGGGCGGCGACCAGATGATCTCGGCGAACCTGCGCGGCTTCCAGTCGGATCGCGTCGAGCTGCTTGTGCGCCCGGCCGACTCGACGGCGTGGACGCATCTGCCGATGACCGCCGACTCGAACGGCGTGTTCGCGTTCCGTCTCTTTGACATCGGCTCCAAGACGCAGTACTCCGTCGAGGCGAACGGGATTCGGTCGAACACGTACACGCTCGACGTATCGAACCTGCCGTTCGTCAAGCAGATCGACCTTCAATATCGGTATCCGGCGTACACGCAGCTCCCGCCGAACGACGTCGACAGCACAGGCGACATCGCTGCGCTCAAGGGCACGCTCGTCCGGGTGCGCGTCGCGCCGACCGTGCCGACGACCGGCGGCCGGATCGTCGTCGAGGGCGGTGACACGCTCAAGCTCGTGCCGACCGAAGACGGCAAGCTGATGGCGATGCTGCGCGTCAACCAGCCGGGCTTCTACAAGGTCGAGCTGCAGGGACCGGATGGGCGCATGGTCACCGGCTCGCTCAACTACACGATCGACGTGCTCCCCGATCGCCCGCCGACGGTGCAGTTCACCAAGCCCGGCCGCGACTCGAAGGTGCTCTCCGTCGACGAGGTGTACACGGAGGTCCGGGCGCAGGACGACTACGGCGTCGCGAAGGTCGACCTTCACTACTCGGTGAACGGCGGGCCCGATCAGACGATGTCGTTGCACGACGGCACCAAGGCGATCAAAGACATCTCGGCGGGCTACACGTTCATGCTCGAGGGTCTCAAGCTCGAGCCGGGCGACGTGGTCTCGTACTACGCGCACGCCACCGACAACAACGCGGTGACCGGCGCGCAGGGCGCGTCCACCGACATCTACTTCCTGCAGGTTCGCCCATTCGAAAACGAATACCGCCAGCAACAGGGCGGCGGCGGTGGTGGCGGCGGCGGCCAGCAGAACGACGCGAACCAGCTCTCTCAGACGCAGCGCGAGATCATTGCCGCGACGTTCAAGACCGCGCGCGACAGCGCGCAGACCGACAAGAAGTCGCTGGACGAGAACCTCGCCACGATCCGGTTGTCGCAGCAGCGGCTGCGCGAGCAGACCAGCCAGCTGGCGAGCCGGCTCGTCGAGCGTGGCATCGCGCAGGGCGACAGCGCGTGGAGCAAGATCGCGCAGATCCTGCCGAAGGCGGCCGCCGAGATGGACACGGCCGAGAAGAATCTCTCGAAGGGGTCACCGACGTCCGCGCGTCAGCCTGAGGAGCGCGCGCTCGCGCAGTTGCAGCGAGCCGAGGCCGTATTCAGGGAGATCCAGGTTTCCATGGGAGGAGGTGGCGGGGGCGGCGGTGGCGGCAATCGCACCGACGCGAAGGATCTCGCCGACATTTTCGAGCTCCAGAAAGACAAGATCCGCAATCAGTACGAGACCTTGCAGCGCGGCCAGCAGCAGCAACAGCAGCAGCAGGCCGACAACCAGGTCGACGAAACTGCGGAGAAGCTGCGCCAGCTCGCCGCGCGCGAACAGCAGGAGAACGAACGCGCGCGCGCCAAGGCCGACAGTCTTTCCCGAATGGGTCAGTCGGGCGCGTCCGGCGGCCAGGGCCAGCGCGATCTCGCGCAGCAGACGGAAGACGAAGCGCACAAGCTCGAGCGTCTCGCGCGCGAGCAGCAGAATCAACCGTTGGCCGACGCCGCGCGTCGTCTCCAGGACGCGGCGGACGCCATGCGTCGCGCGGCCGCGAACGGCAGCCGAGGGTCGGGTGATGCCGCGCAGGCGGACAAGGCGCTGAGCGACGCGCGTCGCCTGCTCGACCAGGAGCGCAACGGCCGTTCGTCGCGCGATCTCAGCGATGCGATGAAGACGGCGCAACAGCTCGCCGACCAGGAAAAGAAGGTGCAGTCCGACGAACAAAAGCTCACCCAGGCGCAGAGCGGAGCGTCCGGCGGAGCCGCCGGCTCGCAGCAACAGATGAAGGACCTCCAGCAGTCGATCGCCGATCAAAAGGCGGCGATGGCAAACGAAGTAAAGGATCTCAAGTCGCAGCTCGACCGCATGTCGAACGACAGCCGGCGCGATCAGAAGGACTTGTCGCGCGCCCTGGGCGGCGCGGCGGACACGCTGCGCGGTCGAAAGACGGAAGAGAAGCTTCGCTACTCCAGCGGCGCGGCCCGCACGGCGCCGGCGGAGTGGCTCAACTCGACCGAACCGCAGATCGCGGGTGACATCGCCGATCTCGGTCAGCGAATGCAACAGGCGCAGTCGGCCGCGCAAAACGGCAACGGTCAGCGGCAGCAGGCGCAGGCCGCCGACAAGACGCGCGACTTGGTGCGTGGACTCGAGTCGATGGACGAACGCATGCGACAGCGCGCCGACCAGGGTGGCGCGGCCGGTCAGGGGGCGGATCAGGGTCGTCGTCTACAGCAGGGCCAGTCTGGACAGCAGGGCCAGGGTCAGGGTCAGGGCCAGCAGGGCGAGCGCGGCAAGGGAGGGGACAGCAAGGGCAACAAGGCCAGGGCCAGGCGCAGGGACAGCAAGGGCAGCAGGGTCAAGGGCAGGCCCAAGGACAGCAAGGACAGCGCGGTCAGGGCCAGGCTCAAGGCCAGGGCCAGGCTCAAGGCCAGGGCCAGGCTCAAGGCCAGGGCCAACAGGGGCAAGGGCAAGGGCAGGGTCAACAGGGCCAGCAAGGCCAAGGACAACAAGGACAACAGGGACAGGGCCAGGGTCAGCAGGGACAGCAAGGCCAGGGTGGCCAAGGTCAGGGCCGCGGACAGCAGCAGGCCAACGGCGCGGGGCAAGGCAACGGAAAGCCTGGCTCGCAGCAGATGAACGGCGTGGGCGGTCCGCTCAATCCGAATGGTGCGCCGGGCGGCGGCGTGCCGAACGGCCGCCTCTCCCCCGACGACGCGCAGCAATTCAGCCGCGAAGCGCAGCAGCGTCTGGCCGACGCGCAGGCGCTCCGCGCCGATTTGCAGCGGCAGGGGTTGGCGACGAAGGAGCTCGATCAGGCGATCGACAACCTTCGCCAGCTCACGAACGCGCACACGCTCGAGGATCAGCGCGTCTCGACGGACCTGCGCGCGAAGACCATCGAAGGCTTCAAAGATTTCGAATTCGGCCTTCGCCGAAAGCTCGGTGAGTCCGATTCGACACGCGTGTTGCTCGAGCGGTCGGGCGACGTTCCCGCTGCGTACAAGTCGAACGTCGAGGAGTACTACCGGTCGATCGGCAAAGGGGCTAAGAAGCCGTAGCGGTTGCCGGGCATCCGGCGTGGTCGTCTTCGTCGAGAGGCGGCGCCTCGTGGCGCGCCTCGCCGTCGGACGAACCCGCCACGCCGATGCCATCGTCGCTGAACTGCCCCAACTGCGGCGCCGCCGCCGCGACTGACGCGACCCGCTGCGACTACTGCGGCTCACGCCTCGCGGTCGTCGCCTGCCCGTCGTGCTTCGGCTCGATGTTCCTCGGCGCGCAGTTCTGTCCGCACTGCGGCACCAAGATCCAGGCGCCCGAGGCGGCGGAGGGCAAGACGCTCAAGTGCCCGGGGTGCGCCGGCGAGATGCATCCCGTGCGACTCGGAGCGACGGCGATGCACCAATGCGATCAGTGCGCCAGCGCCTGGCTCGCGCCAAACGATTTCGCCTCGCTGTGCAGCAACCGCGAGGAGCGCGGCACAGTCATGACGTCGCTCGGCGCCGGCGGCGTGGGGGCGCGGGCGCCTGACGCGGGCAAAGTCCGATACGTCCACTGCGCGGTCTGCGACAAGGTCATGAACCGCGTGAACTTCGGAAAGATGTCCGGAATCATCATCGACGTCTGCAAGAACCACGGCGTGTGGTTCGAGCGCGACGAGCTGCGCGGCGTGCTGCAGTTCGTGGCGAACGGCGGCCTCGATCGCATGCGTGCGACGGAAGCCGAGCGCAAAGCGTCGCAACTCTCGGCGATCGGACTCGATCCGGGCATCTCGATCAAGACGTCGACGTTCGCGTCGAACTTTTCGATTCCGCTTCCGTCAGGCGGCGGCGCCAACGCCCACTCCGACGACCTCGCGTCCGCGACGCTGAGCTTTGTCCTCAAGACCCTCTTCTCGTAGAAACGGAATCCTCCCATGACGCTGCGCGAATTCATCTCCGGCGAACTGATCGACGTCATCGAATGGGTCGACGACTCCGACGACACGATGGCGTGGCGCTTCTCGCGGCCGAACAACGAGATCAAGAACGGCGCGCAGCTCATCGTGCGGCAGTCGCAGGTCGCGGTCCTCGTCGACCAGGGCCACATCGCCGACGTGTTCATGCCGGGACGCCACGTGCTCTCGACGTCGAACTTGCCCGTGCTGTCGCGCCTACAGGGATGGAAGTACGGGTTCGAGAGCCCGTTCAAGGCCGACGTCATCTACCTCAACACGCGCCAGTTCATCGGGCAAAAGTGGGGAACGTCGAATCCCGTGATCGTCCGCGACGCGGAGCTGGGACCCGTGCGCCTGCGCGCGTTCGGCACGTATTCCGTCCGAGTCACCGAGCCGGAGCGCTTCGTCGAAGAGCTCGTGGGAACGAACGCGACGTTTCACGTCGATCAGACGACGGAACAGCTTCGCGACCTCGTCGTCGCCAAGGTGAGCGTCGTGCTCGCCGGCGGCAGCGTGTCGATTTACGAGCTCGCATCCAAGTACGGCGAGATCGGCGCGCGCGTGCAGGAGCAGGTCGCGCCCCAGTTTCAGCAGTACGGTCTCCAGATCGCGCAGCTCGTCATCGAGAACGTATCGCTGCCGCCCGAAGTCGAAGCGACGCTCGACCAGAAGACCCGCATGAACATGCTCGGCGATCTCGACCGGTATACGCGCCTTCAGAGCGCCGACGCGATTCGCGACGCGGCGCGGAATCCCAACGGGGCCGCGGGCGCTGGAATGGCGATCGGCGTGGGAGCCGTTGTCGGCCAGCAGGTCGCGGCCGCGAGCGCGCGATCGGCGTCGGAGCCACCCCCGCTGCCGGCCGGCACCTGGTACTACGCCGTGGGTAGTGAGCGTCGCGGTCCCGTCGACGAGGCCGGCCTCCGCGCGTCGGGCGCGCTCACCGGCGCGACGCTTGTCTGGAAAGCGGGAATGGCGAGTTGGGCGGCGGCGAGCACGGTTCCGGAGTTGGCCGGGCTGCTGGCGAAAGCGTAGCTCGAATTACAAGGGCAAACGGCGACTGGCGCGCGACAGCCGTTGTTGGTTTGGGGTGCTCGGTTCTGGGTTGTGAGTGACTGATGTCGGGACAGGCTCGGTGTTGGTCGGAGTCGCGCCGTGCAAGACCGTCGCTCCTGTCCCGGCCTTACGCACAGCCTGTCACGTCATCAGTCACCGAGAACTCACAACCGACGACCCTTCACTAACAACGGCAGTCGCGCCAATCCCGCCGTTAGTCGCCGTTCTCGCTCAGAATCTCGACGAGCGTTTTCGTATCGATGTTCCCGCCGGACACCACGCACACGATCGTGCCGGTTCCTGCGCGACCGGCGAGCGCCGCGGCGACGGGCACCGCGCCAGCGCCCTCGGCGACGACGCGCGTGCGTTCCGCCAACAGCTTGATTGCCGCGCGCGTCTCGGCCAGAGTCGCGACGAGCGCGCCGTTGACCAGATCCGAGACGATCGGCCACATCTCCTCGAGCACGCCGCGGCCGCCGATGCCGTCCACGAAGCTCGGGGTTCGCTCGACGACAACCGGATGCCCCGCGGCGAGCGCTGCGGTCAATGGAGTGGACGTCTCGACTTCGCACCCATAGACGCGCGCGTTGGGTTGTAGCGCGCGCATCGCGGTGGCGATTCCCGACACGAGGCCGCCGCCGCCGAACGGCACCAGCACGGTGTCCACGTTCGGCAGATCCTCGAGGATCTCTAGCCCGATCGTGCCGTTGCCGGCCATCACGTCCCGGTCGGCGACGGGATGGATGAATCGGCCGGCCATTCCCTCGCGCCCGTGGTCTCGGAGCGTCTGCCACCAATCGTCGTACGGAAGCGGTACGATCTTCGCGCCGAGTCGCCCGACCGCGTTCACCTTCGTGGCCGGCGCGTTGTCGGGCATCACGACCGTGCAGGGCACTCCGAGGTCGCGCGCGCCCCACGCGACGCCCTGCGCCATGTTGCCCGCGCTCGCGGTGTACACGCCGTCCGCGATGACGCCGAGCGGGAGCGAGCGAATCGCGTTCGTCGCGCCGCGCAGCTTGAACGACCCGATCGGTTGGAGATTCTCGAGCTTCAGGTAGATCTGCGCGGGGCCGTCCACCTCGAGGCGAACGAGCGGCGTGCGATGCACCGCCGACGATATCCGCTTCTGTGCCGCGCGGACGTCGCCGATCGTGATTGGCTCAATGTGCCTCAAGCCGCGCCCCGCCGAGCTCGACTTCCACCCCGGCGCCGGCGCGGCGCGCGGCGTCGTACACGTATGACGCGGCAGCGAGGTCTTCGATCGCCAGCCCGAGCGACTTGAAGAGCGTGATCTCACGCTCGTCGCGTCGCCCTTCGCCGCGGCCGATGGCGAGCTCGCCGATCTCGGCCACGATGTGATCGGGCGTGATCGCGCCTTCCTCGAGCGGCACGAGCGTGTCGCCCGGTTCCTTGAGCGCCGACTCACGCCGGTCGACGTAGAGTCGCGAGCGCACGACGCACTGAGTGTCGAGCTCGCGCGCCGAACGTTGCGACGCCCCGATGGCGTTGATGTGCGTGCCCGGCGTGATCCATTCGCCGAACACCACCGGCTCGCGAGCCGATGTCGTCGTGCAAACGATGTCCGCATCGCGCACGGCGTCGGCGCACGACGGCGCGAACGACGCGTCGAGGTTGAACTTGGTGCGCGCGACGTCGATGAGGCGTTCGGCATTCGCCGCCGTTCGGCTCCAGACGCGTAAAGAGGTGATCGGACGGACCGCGCACATCGCCTCGAGGTGCGCGTGTGCCTGCACGCCCGCGCCGACGATGGCGAGCGACGACGCGCTTTGGCGCGCGAGAAGCCACGTCGCGACGGCGGATACCGCCGCCGTGCGGATCGTCGTCACGGAGGTCGCGTCGAGCAACGCGGCGAGGCTGCCGTTGTTCGGATCGAACAGCAAAACCGCGCCCTGATGCGAGTCGTACTGCGTGCCGTGGTTGCCCGGGTACACGGTGATGATCTTCGCGCCCATCGTCTTCGGCGAAGCGATGTACGCCGGCATCACGGCGAATGCGTCGTTCGTGTCGGGAATCAACACGACGGTGCGGAGCGGCAGGATCGTCTCACCGCGCGCCAGCGCCGAGAGCGTCGACATCATGAGGTCGATGCACTCGCGCATCGGGAGCAGATCGGTGACGGCCTGTTGGTCGAGTATCAACATGGGTCAGAAGAATACGGCCTCAGCGGCGTGCGGGGCACTTGGCTTGCCCTTGATACAGTCGAGGCAGCACGACAAACGGCCTCGACACCAGGAGGAATCATGGACGAGAAACGCGACGACCTGAAGAAACAGGGCTTCAAGGATTCGCTCGAGGGCAAGGGCGACAAGCTCAAGGGCCACATCAAGGACTCGGCCGGCGGTTTGACGGGCGACAGCGACCTTCAGATCCGCGGCAAGATCGACGAGCTCAAGGGGAAGGTGAAGGACACGATCGGCAAGGCGGAGCGCAAGGCCGATCGCAAGGTCGATGAGTCGAGCGACCGCTTCTCCGATAGCGATCCCGACCGCTCGCGCGACGACGACCTCTAGAATCCGGTCGCCTTTCGGGCAAAGAGCGCCGGCACCTGCCGGCGCTCTTTTTTCCGCCCTATTCCTCGCGCAGCGCCGTCAGCGGATCGACGGACGTCGCCCGCACGGCCGGTCCGAGCGTCGCCGCCAACGCGACGACGGCGATGACGGCGGCCGATCCGAGAAAGACGCGCGGATCTCTCGGGCTCACGGCGTAAAGCATCGAGGCCACGAATCTCGATACTGCAAAGGCCGCGGCGAGACCGATCAACGCACCGACGCCCACGAGCGCGACGCCATGCCGCACGACCAGGCTGATGACGTCGGCCCGCTGTGCGCCCAGAGCGATGCGCACGCCGATTTCCCTTCGACGCTGCTCGACGCCATACGACAGCACCGCGAAAACTCCGACGGCGGCAAGCACGACGGCGAGCGAACCGAACAACGCGAGCAGTATCGTGTTCGTTCGCCGCGGCGCGACGGTCGTGTCGATCACGTCGCTCATTGTCGCCATCGAATAGAGCGGCTCCGTCGGGTCGGCGAAGTGCACGGCATCGCGCAGTGCGGCGAGCATCGCCGAGTGTTCGCCGGAGCCTCTCACGACGATGGACGCGTAGGCTTGCGGCTGTTCCGTCATCGGGAGGTACATCTGGCCATCGGGAGCCTCGTCCAGTCGCCGCGTACGGATGTCGGCCACGACTCCGACTACCGTTCGTCGCTCCTGCCCGAGAAGGAGCTGACGCCCTACGGCTTCACGGCCCGGCCACAGAGTGTGCGCCAGCGTCTGATTGATGACGGCGACACGATGCATGGTATCCGCCAACGCCGGCAGATCCTCTCCGTGCAGCGGCACACCCATCGTGGCGAAGTAGCCCGGGGTGGCCATCAGGTACAGGCCGAGGCCCATCCGCGTTGTGTCGGTCGGCGCGTCGTCGGGTGCGACGCGGAGGCCGATCCCGCCGGCGCCCTCCATCGGCAGCGCGCTGACCGCGGCTGCCGCCGCGATTCCCGGCGTCGCTCGAAGCCGCTCGAGCGTACGGTCGAAGAACACCCTTTTCGCCGCGGCGTTCGGGTAGCGCGTTCCCGAGAAAACGAGGCGGCCGGTCACCACTTGTTCCGGGCGGAGGCCGGAATCGGTGCTCAGCAGCGCGTTCAGACTCTCCATCATCAGGCCCGCGCCCACGAGCAGCATGACGGCGAGCGACACCTCGGCCACGACGAGAGCGCCGCGCGCGCCGGACCCTCGCCGCCGCGTCCCTCCGCCACCAGCACCGGCCGACTTCATCGCCTCGCCCAGGTCCGTTCGCGACGCACCCAGCGCGGGCGCGACGCCGAACACGAGGCTCGTCGTCAGGGCGACGATCATCGTGAACGCCAACACGCGCGCATCCACGCCGGGCGGCGACACGTCGGCGAGACCCTGGGGCAACGTCGCTGATAGCATGTCCATCGCAAACCGCGCGGCGATAATGGCGATCGCCGCACTCGCTCCGGCTAGGAGAAGGCCTTCCACCACGAGCTGTCGAGTGATGCGCAGCCGCGTGGCACCGAGAACCACGCGGATGGCCAGCTCTCGCCGGCGGACGGCCGCTCGCGACAGAAGCAGGTTCATCACGTTCGCGCACGCGATGAGCAGGAGGAGCGCGGCGCTCCCGCCGAGCACGATGAGGCTGGTCCGGCGGTCGCCGACGAGCGTGGTCTGGAGCGGTCGCACCAATCGCGCGACCGGATCGTCGGTCGGTTTGACGGCGCGGATTCGTTTCCTGATGACGTCGGCGTGCTGCGCCGCTTGCGCGACCGTCGCGTTGGGGGCAAGGCGGGCAATGAAGACCGACGGCACGAAATTCCGGAATGCGGACATGATCTCGAGGCCGAACGGCAACGCGAGGGGGATCCACACGTCGGTGCGGCCGGGGAAGCCGAAGTCCGATGGCATGACGCCGGCGATACGATAATTGTTGCCATTCAGCTCCAGCGTGCGATTCACGACGTCCCGTCCGCCGAACTCGCGCTGCCAGACGCCGTGCGAGATCACCACCGCCGCCGGTCCGCCCTTGGCGTATTCCTCGGGCACCGGGAGCCGTCCCGACGCCGCGTGTTGGCCGAGCGTCGCGAAGAACCGCGACGTCACGTACGCGATCTTCACCCGCTCGGGCGCCGCGCCGCCGCTGAGGTTGAGTCCACCGCTCGCGTATGCGGCGACCTCGGCGAACACCGATGAATCCGCGGCGAAGTCCTCGATCGTCGGGGACGATTTCGCGCGTCCCGCGATATCGAGTGGCAGCGACGCGTCGGCGATCGAAACCAACCGGTTTGCGTATGGGAACGGGAGCGGCTTCAGAAACGCGGCGTCGATCGCGCTGAAGATCGCCGTGTTCGCGCCGATGCCCAGCGCCAGCACGAGCACCACGAACGCCGAGAAGCGTGGCTCGGCACGCAGCCGACGCAGCGCGTATCGAAGATCCTGCGCGAGATCCTGCAGCATGTGCTCTCTCCTGTATCGGCTGAGCTTGCGCCGGTCGTGCGTCTGGAGCCGGCGTCGCAGACCCGTCGTGTCGCCGAACGCGTCCGACGCGGCTCGCCGCGCGTCTTCGGGCGACAGTCCACGCGAGACGAAGGATTGGGTCAGTCGCTCGAGGTGATACGACAGTTCGTCGTCGATGTCGCCACGGACGTCCGGCCCCCAGAACCGCAGGTAGCGGCGCCAACGCTCAGACAAGGGAGGGCTCCGCGCGCAGCACGAGGGTCACAGCGCGCGACAGTTGCATCCACGCCGTCGCTTCTGTCGTGAGGTGGGTTCGGCCGGTCCGAGACAACGCGTAGACCCGCACGCGGCGCCCGGTATCGGACAACGTCCACTTCGAGGTGACGAGTCCGCGGTCCTCGAGGCGCCGCAGCGCGGGATACAAAGAACCCTCTTCGATAGCGAGCGACTGTTTCGTGACGTCCTCGATCCACCGGGCGATGCTGTAGCCGTGCAGGTCCCGGCCGACGAGGGCCTTCAGGATCAGCAGCGTCAGCGTGCCTTGCAGCAAATCTCCCTTGTCGCGCGCCATCGCTCGCTCCACGCGAAGTCCGTCTCGGACGATATGCCATGAGGCATAGACGTGCAATGGGTGCAAGCGTTCTCAACCGGTGATGCCTTGACCTTCGACAACAAGAAATGCAACTTGTTGTCGAAGGTTGAGGCAACCCCGAAACCGACCGTCATGACCGAACGCGCCGACTTGCTGCAAGGCACACTGGACCTGCTCATTCTCAAGAGCCTCCTCGCCGGTCCGCTCCACGGGTGGGCCGTGTCCAAACGCATCCGCGACTGGTCTCGCGACGTTCTCCAGATCAATCAGGGCTCGCTCTATCCGGCCCTCTATCGACTCGAAGAACGTGGACTGATCCGCGCCGAGTGGGGCACGTCCGCCGAGGGACGCCGCGCGAAGTTCTACACGCTCACCGCCGTCGGACGAAAGCAGTTCGCCGGTGAACGCGCCGACTGGCGGCGCTTCGCGCTCGCCATCGAGCAAGTCCTCGAGGCGACGTGATTCTCTGGCGCAAGCTCCGGTCGCTCGTCCAGCGCTCAAAGCGCGAGCGCGACATGGACGACGAGATGCGCTTCCACGTCGAAATGGAAGCCGCGGAGCTCGTGCGCGGCGGGATGTCAGCGGACGAGGCCGGCCGTGTCGCTCGAGCGACGTTCGGCGGAATCGAGCGGCACAAGGACGACGTGCGCGATTCGGTCGGTTTGCGCCTGCTCGACGATCTCGCGCAGGACCTTCGCTACGCCGTGCGCCAGCTGCGCGCGAGCCCCGGATTCACCGCGGCGACGATCGTCACGCTCGCCCTCGGCGTCGGCGCGACGACGACGATATTCGCCATCGAGCGTACCGTGACGGCGACCGATCTCGCGTTCGCCCGACCCGACGAGTTGGTCCATCTGGCGCAGGGCACCGGCGGCGACTGCAACGCGTGCTGGCGATTGGCGAAAGGCAATTACATGACCGTCCGCGACGAATCAAGGACGCTCGTCGGCGTCACCCTCGTCGCCGACTGGAGCGCCATCTTTCGCGGCCCCGAGCACACGGAGATCGTCTCCGGCGCGCTGGTCACTCCGGCGATGTTCCAGATGCTCGGCATCCCCGCCATGCTCGGTCGGACGATCGCGCCCGCGGACACCTCGCCGGACGCGCGCAACGTGGTCGTGATCGCCGAGAACCTCTGGCGGAATCGCTTTGCCGCGGACCCCGGCGTCGTCGGCTCCAAGATCGTGCTCGACGCCGTTCCGCGGACGATTGTCGGCGTCATCGCCGATCGCTTCGTGTTTCCGCAGCGAGCTGTCGTCTGGGCGCCGCGCATTCTCGGGCCTGCGGACGCGAGCGATCGGTCGTGGACGAACGACAACGCGATCGCGCGTTTGCGCCCGGGGGTGGCGCTTCCGCAAGCGCGCGCGGAGCTCGCGGCGATCGGCGCACGACTCGCAGCCGAGTATCCGAGCGCCATGAAACATTGGACGATCGACGCGATGTCGTTTCGCGAGTGGTTGTCGCCGACGCGCGGCGACCGCACAGAAGCGCTCCTGTACGTCGCGGTCGGATTGGTCCTGCTCGTCGCGTGCATCAATCTCGCGGGCCTCTTGATCGCCCGGCTCACGGTTCGCCAGAAGGAAATCGCCGTCCGCGCGGCGATGGGCGCGAGCGCGGGCCGCATCGCGCGTCAACTACTCGCCGAGACGGTGCTGCTGACGATCGTGAGCGGCGCCGCCGGCGCCGCCGTAGCCGCGGCGGCTGTGCGGGCGGTTCGCGACTCGATGCCGGGCTTCGTCGTCGAGCAGCTTCCCAACTGGCCGGCGATGCGGATCGACGTCCCCTCGCTACTCGTCGCCCTCGGCACCGGCGCTCTCACGGGGTTCGTCATCGGTCTGTGGCCCGCGTGGCGGTTCGGACGCCCGACGCTCGTCAACGTACTGAAGGATGGCGCGCGGAACGCGACATCCGCCGGAGGCGCCTCACGGACGCGGCGCGCGCTCGTCGTGGCCGAGGTCGCGTTCGCGATAGTGCTGCTCGCGGCGGCCGGCTTGCTCGCGCGAACCCTGCGCAACCTCCACTCGGTGCAACCGGGCTTCCGCGCGGATCGCGTGCTCACGTTTCGCGTGACCGGACCGCCGCATCTGCAGGAAGACTCGACGCCGGTCGATTCGCTCAAATTCGAGCGACTGGCGCGCCTACTCGACCGGGTGCCCGGCGTCGTACGAGCGGCGCCGGTGTATGGCGTTCCCTACACGCACTCGGCGAGCACGAATGGATTCGGCATCCGCGGCGCGGAGTCGGACAGGCCGGGACATGGACTCAGCGTACAAATGGTTCCCGTGGGCGTCGACTATTTCTCGACGCTCGAGATCCCGATCAAGCGCGGGCGAGCATTCACCGAGGCGGATCGGCCGGACGGCGCGCGGGTCGCCATCATCGACGAGACCGTCGCGCGCCAGTTCTTCAAAGAGCTCGATCCCATAGGGCAATACATCAAGATCGACACGCTCTACTGGCAGGTCGTGGGCATTGCCGGCGACACACGATACGGCGCGCGGAATCGGAAACCCGCCACGTATCCCGGCGAGATCTATCGGCCGATCGCGCAGTGGCCGTGGCGGCAGGCTCAGTTCGTCGTACGCACCCACGGCAACCCGCTCGACGTCGCTCCCGCGCTTCAGCGAGTCGTTCGCGATTTCGACCACGATCTCGCCGTCACCCGCGTCGCGACGATGGCGTCGGTGATCGAGGAGGACGTCGCTCCCGACCGCCTGATCTCGGGGATGATGCTCGGATTCGCCGGCGCCGCGATGCTCATCGCCGCGATCGGACTGTACGGAGTCATCAGCTATGGCGTCGCGCAGCGCGTGCGCGAGTTCGGGATTCGCCGCGCGCTCGGCGCCGAGTCGAACGCGTTAGTGTCGCTCGTGCTGGGCCAGGGCGTGAAGCTCGCGGGAACTGGAGCCCTCCTTGGCGTCATAGGCGCAATCGCGACCACGCGCCTCATGCGCTCCGTGCTCTACGGCGTGTCGCCCGCAGATCCACTCACGCTCGGCGGCGTGGTCGTCGCGATGTGCCTTGTCGGCCTGGCCGCGTCGTACATCCCGGCGCGGCGCGCCAGCCTTGCCGACCCGATGGTCTCGCTGCGCGAAGAGTGAGCGGCCCCGCGGGCTTCGTTGTGCGGGGTTCGGGGTGGGCGATCATCGCGCTCACCGGGCGCGCGCAGACCATCGCGGGCGCAGTGCGGCTGGCGATCGAACCTCACGGCTCGGCGCGTGTGAGCCCGCCCGGGAGGCCTCGGGCGGCTCGGCGCGTGAACTACTTGTCCGCCATGAACGGATACGTGTAGTCGAGCGGCGGCGAGAAGGTCTCCTTGATCGCACGCGCGCTCACCCAGCGGACTAGGTTGAGCTTCGACCCCGCCTTGTCGTTCGTGCCCGACGCTCGCGCGCCGCCGAACGGTTGCTGCCCGACGACAGCGCCAGTCGGCTTGTCGTTCACGTAGAAGTTGCCCGCCGCGTTGCGCAGGGCCATCGACGCCTCGCGCACGGCTGCGCGATCGTTGGCGAACACGGCGCCCGTGAGCGCGTACGGCGACGTCCGGTCGATCGTCTCGAGCGTGTCGTTCCACTTGGCGTCGTCGTAGACGTACACCGTGACGACCGGCCCGAAGATCTCCTCGCACATCAGACGATAGTCCGGCGACTTCGCCTGTACGAGCGTCGGCGAAATGAAATAGCCCTCGGTGCCGTCCGTCTTGCCGCCCGCGATGATCGTCGCGTTGGCGCGCGCGTCCTCGACGTAGTCGCTGATCTTCTTGAACGCTTTCTCGTCGATCACGGCGCCGACGAAGTTGCGGAAATCGGTGATGTCGCCCATCCGCATGTCTTCCATCATCGCGACGACACGGTCGCGCACGTCCTTCCACAGCGACCGCGGGATGTACACCCGGCTCGCCGCCGAGCACTTCTGCCCCTGGTACTCGAACCCACCGCGCGCGATGGCGACGGCGAGAGCCTGAGGGTCCGCCGACGGGTGCGCGAGGATGAAGTCTTTCCCGCCCGTCTCGCCGACGATCCGCGGGTACGTCGCGTACTTGTCCATGTTCGCGCCGATCGTCCGCCACATGCTGTTGAACACGGCCGTGCTTCCCGTGAAGTGAACGCCCGCCAGATCGCGGTGCGCCAACACCGCGTTCGAGATCTCGGCCGCGTCGCCCGGCACGAAGTTGATCACGCCCGGCGGCAACCCCGCCGCCTCGAGGAGTCGCATCAGATAGTACGCCGAGAGCATCGCGCTCGACGCGGGCTTCCAGATCACCGTGTTGCCCATGAGCGCGGGCGCCGTCGGCAGGTTGCCGCCGATCGACGTGAAGTTGAACGGCGTCACGGCGTACACGAATCCCTCGAGCGGCCGATAGTCGAGCTGGTTCCACATCGCCGGCGTCGACAGCGGTTGCTCGGCGTAGAGCTCCTGCGCGTAGGCGGGATTGAAGCGCCAGAAGTCGATCAGCTCGCACGCCGAATCGATCTCCGCCTGAAAGACCGTCTTCGACTGGCCGAGCATGGTCGAAGCGTTGGCGGTGGAGCGCCATGTCGTCGCCAGCAGCTCGGCCGCCCTGAGGAATACCGCGGCCCGATCTTCCCATGCCCAGTTGGCCCACTCGCGGCGGGCGTGGCGGGCGGCGTCGATGGCCGCGCGTACGTTGGAGGACGACGCCTTGTGGTAATCGGCGAGCACGTGTCGATGATCGTGCGGCATCACCGACGTCGCCGTCTCACCGGTGCGAAACTCCTTGCCGCCGATGATGATCGGAATCTCGATCCGCTCGCTCGCCATCTCCGTCAGGCGATTCTTGATCGCGGCGCGCTCGGGCGTTCCGGGCGCGAAGGTCTTCACGGGCTCGTTCACCGGGGCCGGAACACGCCGCGTTCCGTTGTAGCCGGCGATCGACGGAGCGTGCGGGTGAACCGCCTCGACGGCCTGCGAGGATTCGGCGGCGGCGCGAACGGCGGGAGTCGGAGCTGCGGTCGTTGACGACATCGTGGCGAGGGAAGGAGTGCCAAAAAGTTAGCGCCCTTCTGCCCCCTTCGCGTCGGCGCTAACGTCACCTCACATGCGCGCTCATCACGGTGCCCGACTCGTCTGCGCGGCCGCGCTCGCCGCGGCGGTCGTCGGCTGCGACCAAGCTCCGATCGAGTGGAAGGACCCCATCGAGTTGGCCGGCAACGACACGCTTGGTCGTCTCAGGGTCGATTCGGCGGGTCATTCGAGCGTGGTCGCCGCGACCCCTGCTCCAAACGCCGTTCCACCGAACGACGCCATGCTGTGCCCGGGTTCGGTACGAACCGTGAAGGGAACGGCGCACGTCTATGCCGCGTGGTGGACAATGAGAAAGGACAGTGCGGCGACACTGTTCGTGTCGAGCGCCGTGCCGCCGGGTGACTGGACGAAACCGCTTCCCGTGGACACGACGGACCAGAGCACAGCCGGATGCAACCGCCCTCCTCCCTCCGTGACCGCGGTCGGGGACGACGTGTTCGTCGCCTACTCGTTGCACGCGCCCGAGGGACGCGGCGTGTTCTTCGCTCACACGATGGGCGGCATGGTGCACGAACCGGTGCCCGTCGTCTACGGCGAACGCGTCGTCCCGACGGCCATCGCCGCGCAGGACCAGCGCGTCGTCGTCGCGTACGAGGAACCGAATGGATCGCGCCGACGAATCGACGTGGCGATCTCCGAGAACCAGGGACACAGCTTCGGTTGGCACGTCGCGGCGTCGCGCGACGTGGACATCGGCCGCAAGCCGGAGATCGCGCTCGCCGGCGACGAGCTCGCCGTCTCATGGATGACAGCCGGCGGCGGCGCCGACTCGGCCGCGACGCGCGTAGTCCGTCAGGGGCGAATCAAATGACACATCTCTTCGGCGCGCACACGAGCAACAGCGGCGGCCTCCACATGGCGATTCGCCGGGCGGGCGCCGGCCACATGCGAGCGATGCAGCTGTTCACGACGCTGCCCATGTACTACGGCGACAAGGCGTCGATCAAACCGGACCGTGTCGAGCGCGCGAAGGCGGCGTTCGCCGAGACGAAGATCGACCCCGCGAACGTGATCGCGCACGCGGCATACGTGCTCAATACCGCCACGCACGAAGAGGAGAAATACGCCCGCGCGAAGGCTGGTCTCGCCAAGGAGCTCGAGCGTTCGACGGCGCTCGGACTCGGCGTCGTGTGCTTCCACCCCGGAGCGGCGCTGGACGACGACCGCGAGGTCGCCGCCGAGCGAGTCGCCGGAGCCATCGTACACGCGTTGGAGCACATGCCGAAGAGCAAGACGCGCGTGCTCGTCGAGAACACCGCGGGCGCCGGCCGCACGTTCGCCAAGACGGCCGCCGAGGTGGCCGCCATCCTTCGCCACGTCCCCAAGGCGCTGCGCGACCGCACGGGGTATGGTCTGGACACGTGCCACCTGCTTGCGTCGGGCTACGAGATAACCGCGAAGGACGGCATGACGCACGCGCTCGACGAATTCGAGGAGGCCACCGGCGAGCCGCCCGGATTCGTTCATTTGAACGACAGCGCCAATCCGCTCGGATCGAACAAGGACCGTCACGCGCTGATCGGCGAAGGGCATATCGGCGTCGAGCCGTTCCGGGCCCTCCTCAAAGACAAGCGGTCGCGCGGCATCCCGTTGGTGTTGGAGACGCCGCAAGAAAACGAGGAGATCGACGGCGAGGATCCGTCGCCCGATCCGTACGACGTTCGAATGATGGCCCTGCTCGAGGAACTGGCCGGGTAGATGGCCAACGACGAAGAAGCTCTGGTTGAACGACCTCGGGGAGCCACTGAGTAGCTCCCCGAGGTCGTTCCCAAGAAAGTTGCGGTTTCGCCGGGAGATGTGTTCCGCGAAATCCGCGGACTCCGCGAAATCGTTGCAGTATCAAATCGTAGTGGCCCACTCGGCAAAACGAGTCCCAATTCGCCTGGAAACAGGAGACTGCCAAAATGAGATTGCCCCTCGCCGGTCCGGCGACGATTCTGCTCGTGGCGCTCGCAGCGGCTACGCATCCGCTTCGATCGCAGGAGCCGGCCCTGGAGCGCGCCTCGTTCTATCTGCTCCTGCGCGGCGATACGATCTTCGAGGAGCGCGAGAATCGAACGCCGACGGAGCTGTCGGGCGAGTTTCGCGATCGGCTGCGCAACGTGCGAATCACGTATGAAGCGACGCTGAACGCCTCGGCGCTCGTCACGCACGTGGAGCTGCGAACCTTTCGGTCGCCGCAGAGCGCGGGAGACCCGGCGAGCTTCACGATCGACGGAGACAGCATCATCGCCAAGATCGGCGACGCCGCGCCGGCCAAGATCCCCAGCATTTCCGGGGCGGTCGCCGTCGTGAATCCCGCGGTGGGCTTCATCGAGCAGATCGTGCTGCGGGCCCGTGCCATCGGCGGCGACCCCGCATCCGTCATGGTATTCGTCATCGGTGGCCCGCAACCACTCGCGGGAACGGTTCGACGCCTCGGCGCCGATTCGGTGCGGGTGCAGTACGCGAGCGCGTCGATGGATCTCGCCGTCTCGCCGACGGGGCGCGTGATGGGTGGCGTGATCCCGGCGCAGGGGATTCGCATCGTACGAGGACCGGCCGTCGGCTCGCTCAGCGCGGTTCGCACCACCGACTACTCCGCTCCTGCCAACGCGCCGTACGTCGCCGAGGACGTCGTGGTCACGACGCCGAGCGGGCTGCACCTGGCGGGGACGCTCACGCTCCCGCGCGAGCGTCCGCGGGCGAAAGCTCCAGCGATCATCACGATCACCGGCTCGGGCCCTGAAGACCGCGACGAGCAGTCCGGCGCGATCCCAGGCTATCGGCCGTTCCGCGAGTTGGCGGACACGCTCGGTCGCAGGGGAATTGCCGTGCTTCGTCTCGACGATCGCGGCGTCGGAGCGTCGGACGCCGGGCCGACGTCCGTCACGAGCGCGGACTTCGCCAACGACATTCGAGCCGGCATCGCCTATCTCCGCAGCCGTCCGGAAATCGACGCGAGACGCATCGGCATCGTCGGCCACAGCGAGGGCGGAATCATCGCCCCGATGGTCGCCGTCGGCGATCCAAATCTTCGAGCCCTCGTTCTCATGGCGGGATCGGCGACGAAAGGGCGCGAGATCATCATGGAGCAGAACCGCTATGTCATCGACAGCGTCTCTCACCTGACGGGGGCGGCACGCGAGGCGGCGCTCGCCAAGGCGGGCCGCTCTGTGGATTCGCTGGGCGCGCTCGGCGGATGGCTCGGCTTCTTCCTCGCCTACGATCCCGCTACGGCGGCGCGCCAGGTGAAAACGCCCGTGCTGATCGTGCAGGGCGAAACCGACCGGCAGGTGCCGCCCGCGCAGGCGCAACTGCTCGCGAACGCGTTCCGCTCGGGAGGGAATCACGACGTCACGGTGCGCATGTTCCCGGCGACGAACCACCTCTTTCTCGCCGACTCGAGCGGTGCGTTTGCCGACGCAACGGGGGCGCTGCGCTACACCAAACTGCCCTCGCTGCACGTGCGGCCGGAGGTGCTCGGAACGATCGCCGACTGGCTGAGCGATCGTCTCAAGTGACCTCGTTCCCTATGAAAAATGCCGATTCTCAGAGGGAAAACGACTCTTCTCAGAGGGAAAACGACTCATTTCCCTATTGCGTCCTGCGCCGAGGATAATACTTTTCGCACTCGAAGGCGGGCGATTTTCATAGGAGAATCGCCCGTCCTCGCGAGGATGATCCTCACCATTCCATCTACCGGGAGTGAGAATGGCTGCAAAGAAGAAGGCGAAGAAGACCGCCAAGAAAGCGGCGAAGAGACCGGCCAAGCGCGCGGTGAAGAAGACGGCGGCGAAGAAGCGCAAACCAAACGCCGCGTTCATGAAGCCGGTGCAGCCGGATGCGACGCTCTCGACGGTCGTGGGTGGTACGGCGATACCCCGCACCGAAGTGACCAAGAAGCTCTGGGGCTACATCCGCAAGAACGGCCTCCAGGACTCGAAGAACCGCCGCATGATCAATGCGGACGCCAACCTGAAGGCGGTGTTCGGCGGCAAGGGCCAGGTCTCGATGTTCGAGATGACCAAGCTGGTCAGCAAGCACCTGAAGTAGCCTTCGCAGGTTCAGCCAGGGGGACGAACTCGCTCGCGAGCTCGTCCCCCTGCTGCTTTTCCGCCGGGCGGAATCGCGGGAGGAAACGGCCGAGGCGCGGGCGGCGTACGGATCACTAGATTCGTGAAGCCGCCACCAGCGCTCGTCGCCTCATGGCCAAACAGTCCTCGTCTCCCGCTCCCAACCCGTCCTCCCGCAAACCGGCGCCGCAGCCGGGCGGAAGCAAAAAGAACGTCGTCGCCCAGGCGCGCGGCGGCGGCGGCAAGCCGGCGCGCCCCGCGGGGCAGGTGTTCTGGGAGAACTTCAAGTCGATCCTCGGCGCGATCGTCATCTACCTGTTCATCAAGACGCTGTTCGTCGAGGCGTTTCGCATTCCGTCGGGGAGCATGATTCCGACGTTGCTCGTCGGCGATTGGCTGTTCGTCAACAAGCTCGCGTACGGTCCGACGATTCCGTTCACGAACTCGCATCTGCCCGGTTACACCAGCCCCAAACACGGCGACGTCGTCGTCTTCGTCTCGCCGTACCAGGCCGACAACGCGCCCGACTTCACACCCACGCTCGTGAAGCGCCTCATCGGGATGCCGGGCGACACGCTCCTCATGCGCGACGGTGTGTTGAGCCTGAACGGCGTTCCGCAGCGGCAATCGTTCGCGGCGTCGAACCCGACGGGCGACAACAACGCCACGTCGCCAGACTTCACGTGGCAGCACAACATCGAGCTGAAAAGCTCGCGCTTCGGACCGCCGCCCGAGCAACCGACGCTCGGCACGTGGGGGCCGCTCGTCATTCCCGCCGATCGCTATTTCATGATGGGCGACAACCGCTATTGCTCGAAGGACAGTCGCTACTGGGGCGTCGTGCCACGGGATAACATCCGCGGACGCCCGCTGTTCGTTTACTACTCGTACGTCCCCGGTCCCAGCGATCAGAACGATCAATGCTCCGGCCAAGTGAGCGACCGTCCGATTTCGTTCATCACCGACATTCGCTGGTCGCGCATCGGACACTGGGTGAAATGACCCTGTCCGAGGCGACGGTTCTCGGCGCAGATTTGCTCGC
Organism: uncultured Gemmatimonadaceae bacterium; assembly: GCA_963757185.1. GTDB lineage: Bacteria > Gemmatimonadota > Gemmatimonadetes > Gemmatimonadales > Gemmatimonadaceae > JAQBQB01. The sequence goes on along the minus strand of CAVWQI010000002.1, from coordinate 846,804 downwards.
ATGACGGGCATCTCGCGCCGGCGATTCCTCGCCTCGCTCGCGGCCGCGGTTCCGCTGAGCGTCGTCGTGCGGCGCGCCCACGCCGCAGCCGTCCGCCACCTCGAGTCCGATCCGGCCACGCTCGACGCGCTCGGTGAGGCGGTCCTTCCCTCGGAGTTGGGTCGCGCCGGGACCACGCGCGCGGTCGCCGCTTTCCGCGATTGGGGTAAGTACTATCGAGAGAACGCGGAACTCGTGCACGGGTACGGCACGTCCCGTCTCCGCACGACTGGGCCGACGCCCGTGACGCGCTGGACGTCGCAGCTCGACGCGCTCGACGCCGCCGCGCAGTCGAAGCACGGGCGCCCCTTCAAGTCGGCGACGATCGCGCAGCGCGCGGACCTCGTTCGCGAGGCGCTAAAGGGCGAACGCCTCGACCGGATGCCGAACGTCGCCGAGGCCAACCACGTCGCCGTCGCTCTGCTCGCGCACTTCTACGGGAGCTCGGCCGCCGCCGATCTGTGCTACGAGGCGCGCATCGGCCGCGAGACGTGCCGTCCTCTGGCCCAACAGACCCGAAAGCCGCTGCCGCTCGCCGAGGGGCCCAAGCGATGAAGCGTCGCGTCGTCGAGAGCGACGTGTGCATCATCGGGTCGGGAATCAGCGCCGCGATGGTCGCCGATCGGCTCGCGCGCACGACGTCGGCGCGCGTCGTCGTCGTCGAAGCGGGCGACAACACCGTTCCACTGACGTTGCGGGCCGCGGCGCGCGATCGCTTCACGCGATACGGCGAGAATCCGTGGGGACGGGATCACCTCGAGGGATACGAGATCGAAGGGCCGCTGCAGTCTCGCTCGATGCAGGTCGGCGGGCTGGCGATGCATTGGGGCGCGGTCACGCCGCGCTTCTCGCCCGAGGACTTCAAGCAGCGCACGCTGTACGACGTCGGCACGGATTGGCCGATCGACTACGACGAGCTCGATCCGTTCTATCAGGAAGCCGAGGAGGTCATGGGTGTGGCGGGAGAACAAGGCCCCCACGACCTCGACCCGCGTCAAAAGCCGTTTCCCCAGCCGCCGATTCCCCTCACCTACAACCTCGAGCTTCTCAAGGCGTGGGCGGCCAGGGCCGGCATCCCGATGTGGAGCCAGCCCTCGGCCAAGAACTCGACCGCCTATCGCGGGCGGCCGCCTTGCTGTCGCAACGACACCTGCTCGCCGATCTGCCCGATCGGCGCGAAGTACTCGCCCGATTTCACCTGGAACGCACTGTTGGGGACGAAGCGGATCGACCTGATGCCGCGAACGCTGGTGCGGAAGCTCGTTCTCAACGACGGTGGAAAGACCATCTCACACGCTGTCGCGTCGAGCTTCGATCAGCCCGACACGCCGGTCGAGTTTCGCGCGAAGACGTTCGTCGTCGCCGCGGGCTATGTGTGGTCGTCACACCTGCTGCTGCTCTCGGCGCAGAGTGGCGCGCCGGACGGCGTCGCGAACAAATCGGGGCTCGTCGGCAAATACCTTTCCGGGCACCGAAACGTGGGCGGCTACGTCGACCTGCCCTTGCGACTCTATCCCGGCATGAACGAGCAACACAGTCTGGTGACGAAGCAGTTCATGCGCACGCGTCCGGGCACGCGATTCATTCGGCACGACCTCCGAATCTGGGAATCGTCGGTGGGCAAGGTGGCAAGGCTCGTCGATGACTGCGAACGCGTTGATGCTCGGCGACGCCATTCTCGGCGACTGGCGCAAGCGAACGGCGACGGGCACGGCGCGCGTTCGTGCGTATTACGAGGTCATCCCCGACCGCTCGAGCGAGCTGACTCTCGACTCGGGCAAGAAGAATCAGTGGGGTGATCCGTTGCCCAAGCTGTCCTTTCAGGACGCGCCGGAGTCGGTGGCCGAGCGCGGGCCGACCGAAGAGTCGATTCGAAATCTGTTCAACGAGATGGCGCGCGCGGGGAAGGGCAAAGTGCTTCGTACCAACGTCGACAACTTCCAGGATCATCCGGCGGGGGGTTGTCGCATGGGCGCGGATGGGTCGGCGAGCGTCGTCGATTCGTGGGGACGAACGCACGATCACGAGAACCTGTTCGTCGTCGGCGCGCCGACGGCGGTGAGCGGTGGCTGCGCCAACGCGACGCTTACATTTTGCGCCCTCGCGCTGCGCTCGGCCCACGAGTTGGAGCGCGGTCTGCCCAAGCGCTGAATCTGGGTGCAGAATTAGGCGGCCCACCAACCCGCCTTACTATGCGATTTGCCGCGCGATTTTCCGCGCGATTTTCCGTACCGCTGGCATTGGCAGCGGCTCTCGCCGCGGCCGATGTGCCGCTAGGCGCCGCGCGCGCGCAAATGGTCGAGTGGCCCGCGTTCGGCGGCGACCTCGCGTCGACCAAGTTCTCGAAGCTCACCGATATCGACCGCGGCAACGTCGCGCGCCTGACGAAGGCGTGGGAGTGGGCGACGGGTGAGACGCCGAAACCCGAGCTTCGCACGCGTCCAGGAAATTTCCAAGCGACGCCGCTCATGCTGGGCGATACGCTTTTTCTGAGCACGTCCTATAACCGAGTGGTCGCGCTCGACGCGTCGAGCGGCAAAGAGTTCTGGGCGTACGATCCCAAGCCGTACGCCGCCGGTCAGCCGTCCAACGGGACGGGCTTCGTTCACCGTGGCGTCGCGACGTGGACCGACGGCCGGCAGCGGCGGATCTTCATCAACAGCCGCTGGAATCTCGTCGCGATCGATGCGGCGACGGGACAGCCGATTCGCACCTTCGGCGACACAGGCGTCGTCGATCTGACCGCGCGTCTCGAGCGAAACGGCAAGAAGGTGAACAAGCTGCACTACACCGAGACGTCGCCGCCCGTCGTGTGGCGCGACCTCGTCATCGTCGGCAACGGTGTGGCGGACCGGCTCATCTATCCGAACGATCCACCGGGAGACGTGCAGGCATTCGACGTCCGCTCGGGAAAACGCGCGTGGAGCTGGAGTCCCATCCCGCGTGACAATCGCGACACCGCCGTCAGCACGTGGGACAAAGAATCGTGGAAGACGACGGGCCACGCGAACGTGTGGGCACCGTTCACCGTGGACGACGCGCGCGGGCTGGTCTATCTCCCCGTGAGCACGCCGAGCAACGACTGGTACGGCGGCGCCCGATTGGGCAATGATCTGTACGCCGAATCAGTCGTTTGTCTCGAAGCGAAGTCGGGGAAGCTCAAGTGGGCGTTCCAGACGGTGCATCACGGACTCTGGGACTACGACCTTCCCGCGGCTCCGGTGCTCGCATCGGTCACCGTGAGCGGAAAATCACGCGACATCGTCGCGGTACCGGCGAAAACCGGATTTCTGTTCGTTTTCGATCGCGTTTCGGGCGAGCCGATATGGCCGATCGAAGAGCGATCGGTGCCGGCGAGCGACGTGCCGGGGGAGAAGGCGGCGCAGTCGCAGCCGTTTCCCACGAAGCCAAGAGCGTTTGCCAAGCAAGGCTTCGGCCTCGGCGACCTGATCGACTTCACGCCTGAGATCAGGGCGCGTGCGCTGGAGGAGACGAAAAATCTTCGCTTCGGTCCGATTTTCACGCCGCCGTCGCTGGCGGGAACGATCGTGATGCCGGGCGCGATCGGCGGCGCGGGGTGGGGCGGCGGCGCGCTGGATCCGACGACGGGAACGATCTACGTCAAGGCGAGCAATTCTCCCGCGATGTACAAGATCGTGCAGCCCGCGCACTCCGACACGGTCGATGCCGACTACTCGGCCGATCTCTCCGCGTCGAACCTGCGCGTCGCCATGCCGCCGCGCGACAGCGGGCAACGTTTTCTGCCGCTGCCCATCAACCGGCCGCCGTACGGCACGCTGACGGCGATCGACCTCAACACCGGCGACACGAAGTGGACGGTACCACTCGGCGACACACCGGCGATTCGCAATCATCCTTTGCTCAAAGATCTCAAATTGCCGGCGCTCGGCGTGTCGGGGTCGCCGGGGCCGATGGTGACGGCCTCGGGACTGATCTTCGCCACGGGAGGCGGGTCGACGCTCTACGCCATCGACTCGCGCGACGGATCGACGTTGTGGTCGGCCGACCTCGGCCAGAACGGTTACGCCGTGCCGATGACCTACCGGACGAAGGCCGGCAAACAATTCGTCGTGATCGCCACAGGCGCGGCTTCAGGGGCCAAGCTGCAGGCGTTCGCGCTGCCGTAACGCAAACATGCCGCTCGTCTTTCCGTTCGATCCGGACATTCGTCGCGCGTCGACCATTCCCGCGCGCTTGTACGTGGACCCGGTGTACCTCGAGCTCGAGCGCGAGCGAGTGTTCGCCCACACCTGGCAGCTCGTCGGCCGCCTCGATCAAGTCGCGGAACACGGAGCCTTCTTCACGACCGAGATCGGCAACGATGCGATCGTCGTGCTGCGCGACGGCGACACCTTGCGTGGTTTCCACAACGTCTGCCTCCACCGCGCCGGTCCGGTCGCGCACGGCTGCGGCAAGCGTCAAACGCTGCAGTGCAAATACCACGGCTGGACCTACACGCTCAAGGGCGAGCTACTGCGCGCTCCCGAGATGGAGGACGCCGAGTATTTCAATCGCGACGAGATGCGCCTGCGCGGCGTGTCGATCGATACGTGGGGCCCGCTCGTTTTCGCGAACCTCGACGGCAAGGCGCCGCCGCTCGCCGAGATGTTGGAGTCGATTCCGGGGCGTGTGGCGGCGTTCGGATGCGAGTCGATGCGCTACGTGATGCGGAAGGAGTACGAGCTCGCGTGCAACTGGAAGGTCTACGTCGACAACTACCTCGAGGGGTACCACATCCCCGTCGTGCACCCGACGCTCAACAAGGAGATCGACTACGACAGCTATCGGGTCGAGCCGCAGCGATACAGCTCCATCCAACACGCGCCGCTCAAGCCGGTCACCGAGGCGAGTCCGCGATTCTACGATCCGTCGCTCGCCAAAGTGCCCGAGGCGGTCTATGGCTGGGTGTTTCCGAACATCATGCTCAACGTCTACCTCGGCCAGATGCAGACGAACGTCGTCGTGCCGGTCTCGCACGACAAGACGGTCGTCGTGTTCGAGTGGTTCGCGTCGAATCCACCGGCGGATCCGGCGACCGATCCGTCATGGTCGCGGCTCGTGAAGTTCAGCGACGATATTCAGGACGAGGACGTCGAGATCTGCGAGCGGGTGCAGCGCAACCTTCGCTCGCGCGTCTATGACCGGGGCCGCTACTCGGCCAAGCGCGAGAACGGCGTGCACCACTTCCACTCGCTGCTGCACGAGTTCATGACCTAGAGAACGTAGTCCCGCTCCTGCCCGCAACCCCCTCAAACGCCCCTCGCCGCCGTGCGCGGGCGGCGAGAGGTTGCCACCCTGAGAGCGGTTCGTTTGTCTAAGGGTAGGCCCCCACCATGTCGCAATTCTTCCCCCGAAAAACCACCGAGATCCGGATCCGGGAGCCCCGCGCTTTCCGGCGGCTCTCGTACTCCCTGATCGAGATGGCGCTGGTCACCGGCGTCGTCGTGCGCACGTATCGCCTGCTGATCCTCACGCACGGCGCCAACAACTGGCTCTACCTCGGCGCGACCTTCGCCGTCGGCGCGATCTTCTTTCTGGGCATGGTCACCGCCCACCTCGCGAACTTCCCGCTCCATCAGTACATGTGGCGCGCCCCGGCGTTCGCCGGCGTCGAGGTCGCGGCGGAGATGGTCACGAGCGCGCTATTGATCGCGATCGGGCACGAGGCCAACGGCACCGTGCGCGCGCACTGGGACGACTGGATTGGAATGAGCCTCAACGCGCTGCTCATTCGCGGAATCGCGATCATCGTCTGGTCGGCGATTCTCGCCGGTTCGGTGCAACTCGTGCGGCGCACCGTCGTGCACGAGGACGAAGACACCAAGCGCGTCGCCGCGCCGTAGACGGCGCGGCGCGTTTCAAACGCGCCTTACGGGTGCTTCGCCCAGTGCGGAGCGGACGTCCACGTCGCGACGTCGAACAGGCTCGCCGGCAGATCGACGTTCACTTTCCAGTCGCGGTATTCCTCTGTCTGCCGCGGCACGCCGCTCTGCATCATCGCGATCTTCGACGCCAGCCACGTGGCCTCGATCGGCACGTAGCCGTCGAGATGAATGTCGAGCGCCGGCGCATTGGCCGGGGGACTCAGGATCGCGCGCACGGCGACGTTGCGCTCCGCGTCGATCCAGATCTGCGGTGACGCGGTGTCCGCCGTCGACGCCGCCCCGATGATCCACACGCGGCGCTTCTGGTAGCTCCCCTCGATCACGCGCGACATGTCCGTCTTCGTCGACGAGAGCTCGCGAATCGTCTGCTGCACGGGGTTGAAGTAGACGCCCTCGATGAGCGGCAGGAACTCGTTCCCGTCGGCGCTCGCGCTGACGAGCTTCCCGTCTCGCACGCGCCACGACGAGTCGGCCGTGTACAGCACGCCGTTGCCCGCCGCCAGATCGCCGAAGTCGATGCGCAGCTGAGTGAGGCTGCCCACCTGTCGCAGGCTCTCGTACCAGGTACTGACCGAGTCGGTCCCGTCCCGCCGGCGTTGCGTGGTCTTCTGAACGAACGTGAGCGTGCGGTACCACTTCCCGGCGTACGCGTCGTGCATCCGCTGAAACACTTCGGCGCCGGTCTTCGGGACGGATTGGGCGCCGGTGGTGACGCCGCCGATTGCCGCGAACGCGAAGACGCCGGCGATGAACCTGGGTCGAATCATCGTTGCCTCGTCAGCTCGTTGTCGGAAACCCGAGGTTCTTCCCCCGCAAACTCGGATCCGGCCACCGCGCCGTCACGACTTTTCCGCGCGTGTAGAACTTCACCCCTTCCATCCCGTGCACGTGCGCGTCGCCGAACAGCGACGCTTTCCACCCGCCGAACGAGTAGTAGGCCATCGGCACCGGAATCGGCACGTTGATCCCGACCATCCCGACCTGCACCTCGGTCTGGAAGCGCCGCGCGGCGCCGCCGTCGTTGGTGAAGATCGCGACGCCGTTGGCGTACGGATTCGCGTTCACCAATTCAACCGCCTCGTCGTACGACGCGGCGCGAACGACCGACAGCACCGGTCCGAAAATCTCGTCGCGGTAGATCGACATTTCCGATCGGACGTGATCGAACAAACACGGACCGAGAAAAAACCCGCCGTCGTCGGGCGCGGTCTCGCGCCCGTCGGCGACCAGCGACGCGCCCGCGGCTACGCCTTCGTCAACGTACCGGCGCACCCGCTCCAGGTGCTGCTTCGTCACCAGCGGTCCCATGTCGTTCTTCGGATCAAGGCCGTCGCCGACTCTGATCGCGCGCATCCGTTGCGCGACGAGCGGAACGAGCCGGTCCGCGGCGTCGCCCACCGCGACAGTCACCGAGATCGCCATGCATCGCTCGCCGGCCGAGCCGAACGCCGCGTTCACGGCCGAATCCGCCGCGAGCTCCATGTCCGCGTCCGGCAGCACGATCATGTGATTCTTCGCCCCGCCGAGCGCCTGCACCCGCTTCCCGCACGCGGTGGCGGTCTGGTAGACGTGGTGCGCGATCGGCGTGGACCCCACGAAGCTCACCGCGGCGATGCCGGGATGCTCGAGGATTCGTTGGACGGTTGCCTGATCGCCGTTTACGACGCTGAACACACCGGCCGGCAGACCCGCCTCGCGCCACAGCTCGGCCATCATCATCGACGCCGACGGGTCCTTCTCCGACGGCTTGAGGATGAACGCATTTCCGGCGGCGATGGCGACGGGGTACATCCACATCGGCACCATCACAGGGAAGTTGAACGGCGTTATGCCCGCGACGACGCCCAGCGGTTGGCGAATGGAGTAGCTGTCGACGTTCGTCGACACGTTCTCCGAGAACTCGCCCTTGATGAGATGTGGGATGCCGCACGCGAACTCCACGACCTCGAGCCCGCGTTGCACCTCGCCGCGCGCGTCCGCCAGCACCTTGCCGTGTTCCCGCACGATGCAGCGCGTGAGCTCGTCGGCGTGCCGCTCGACGAGTTCACGGAACTTGAACAGCACCGTCGTACGCTTGCCGAGGCCAGACCGGCTCCAGCCGGCGAACGCTCTCGTCGCTGCCTCGACCGCGCGGTCGACGTCCGTCGCCGCGGCGAATCGGACGCGCGCGCTCGGCGTGCCGAGCGCGGGGTTGTAGACCAGACCAAATCGGTCGGAGGTGCCGGCATTCGCGGCGCCGTCGATCCAGTGGTCGATAGTGGGGAGCGCGGTTTCGTGGGCGGGGCCCGCGTCAGGCCTCGTCGCGGTGGCGGTCATCATGCCCTCGTGGGTGTCACGAGGCTAGAACTTAACGCGAACTCCGGTCATGATCGTCCGGCCCGGGATGATCGTGATGTTGTCCGGCTCGCCGCTCTGGTAGTTCAGGAGATTGTCGCCCGACAACTCGACGGCGAAGTCGCGCCGAATGTCGTGCGACACGTTCGCGCGCAGGTGCAGGCCGCCGGTGTATTTCCGCCAGAAGTTCCGGAGCTCCGGCCCCACCATCTGGTGCACCGATTCCGTTCCGGACAACCAGGTCTGCGCGAGCGCCACTTCGTCGTAGTTGACCCAGTTGAACGCGCGCGTTCCACCCATCGATGCCGACCAGGCGTCGCCCGTCCACGTCGCGCCGAAGCTCGCCGTGATCGCCGGGACTTGCAGCATCCGGTCGCCCGTGGCGAGGTCACCGATGTATCCCGGCGCCAGTTTCCGGACTCGGCTGTCCACCGCCGCGAACGACGCATTCATGGTGACGCGCGACAACGTGCTCGTAGCCCCGAGCTCCCAACCGGCGTTCGAGATCTCGCCGACGTTCTGCGCGATGTACTGCATTCGTCGCCCGGTCAACGCGCTGTCCGACGCGAACGGCACTTGCTGGATGAGCCCGGATGCCCGCTGGTCGAATCGGGTGAGCTGCACGGTGAGCATCTGGCGGAGCGTCACGTCCAAGCCGATCTCCGTGCCCGACTGTACTTCCGGTCCGAGAGCCGCCTGCGCCGCGGTCTGCGGCTGCCACAGCTGCCAACGTTGCGTCGTGCTCGGCGGGCGGATCCCGCGTCCGTACGCGGCGCGCAGCTTCATCGTGAATGGGCCGATGTCGTCGACACCAGCTACGCCGAGCATCGGAAGCGTGACGAGACGATGGCCGGGCGCCAGACGGCTGTCCTCCTCGAGACGCACGCCGCTCGTGAAGAACAGCGCGTTGTCGATCGCCGCGTTGGTCTGCGCGGTCACGCCGGTGCTGTTCTGCCACGTGACGAGTGGCGTCAGCAGATCTTCCCGACTGTCTTGGCTGCCCGGGCCTCCGCTGCCAGGACCACGGTTTCCGGACCCGGACACGAACGCCGACGACATCATCGTCGACGCGCGCAGCGTCGCGTGCTCCGCCGACAGCGTGATCGATCCGCGCGTCGGATCATCGGCGTTGAAATGGAAAACGCGGCTCGCGCGAAGCGTCGCGCGATCGGCGCCGCCCTGCGCGGCGCGCAGCGCCGAATCGACGATGCTCGGCACGGGCGTGTAGTTCGTCTGCACGTTCGCGAGGCGATATCCGTCGACGCCGACGACGAACGAGTCGACCCACGCCGAACCGGGCGCGCGCATCGCCGTGGCGCCGAGGGTGTACTCGGTGACCGTCTGCGGTGAACCGCTCTGCGTCGACGGGGTCGGCGGACCGCCGGACGACGACGACGGGGTCTGGATGAGAGGACTCGACGGGACGCCGGCTTGCTCGAAGAACAGCCGCGCAGTGGTCGTCAAACTTCCCGTGTTCCCCACGATCCGTCCGCCGCCCGATGCCATGATGTCCCGGCTGTACCCGTTGGGCACGAAGGCGCCCATCGTCGAGCCACTCACGTTCAGGTCCATCGACCGCGTGCTCGTGCCCGTGACCAAAGAGAACGCGTGATCCTGCGTGACAACGTTCTTCGTGAATTCGCTCTGAGACACGCCGGCACTGGAGCGAATGGCAGCCTGCGGACCGTCTCCGTTCGCGCCGTCGTGGCGCGTCACGATGTTCACCACGCCGCTGATCGCGTCAGCGCCGTACAACGCGGCGCCCTGCGGGCCGCGAATCACCTCGATGTGATCGATCGCCCCGGGACTGAAGCGACTCAGCAGCAGCGGGTTCGCGACTTCGATACCGTCGATGTAGATCTTGGGATAGCTCAGTCCGAATGAGCTCGCGCCTCTGATGCTCGCGTACGAGCTGAGCATGTTCGAGGGGGACTGCGCCCACGACCATACACCGGGCACGTACGAGTCGAGCGCGTCCGAGATGGTGTTGGTATTGTCTCTCGCGAGCGTCCGTCCGTTGAGCACGTCGAGACCAACGGACAGCTCCTTCGCGGGGGCGCCGCTCGCCGTTCCCGTCACGACCACCCGATCGAGCACGCCGACCGTTGGCGCCATGGCCGGACCTTCGGCACGCGTGGAGCGCGGACGCGGGGTGAGCACGACCTGGTCGGACCCCACGACGACAGCCGCGACGTTGGTCCCGGTCAGCAGGTCGGCGAGGACGCGCCCAGCCGGCGACGCGTCCGCGGAGACGCACACCGCGCGGTCGAGCGGCACCTGCTCGGCGCTGTAGGAAAGCCGAATTCGCGCGGCCGTCGCCACGCGGTCGAGAGCGTCGCGCAAGGAAAGATTTGTGGCCCGCACCGTGATCGACCGGTCGAGCGGCGGCGACCACGCGGCCTCACCATTCGAGCTGGAATCGACAGCCGACGTCGAGCAGACGTGCGGTTGAGCCGGCAAGGCACGCGAAAGCGCGAGCACCATTACAGCGCTCGCGCCCACGTTGCACGCTCGCCCGAGCATCGATCTCACCGGGTCGGTGGTGTGGCACTCCGCCCGGTCACGACGACCGCCGAATCACCCTGTCGCTCGATTTTCACTCCCAGAGAAAGCTCGATCACATGAAGTACCTGATCGACAGGTTCGTTCGTGTAAAACGTGTTTCCGAAGTGCTGCGACGACAGCGCGGGATCCAAGTGCAAGCGAACGCCATACCACCGGTGAATTTCGGCCGCCACGCGAGACATCGGTGCGTCGCGGAAGACGAGCCTGCCGGTCGTCCAGGCCACGTCGTCATCGGGGTAGGACGCGCGCTCCGTGCTGGTACGCCCCGCGTCGTCGATTGATCCACGCTCGCCGGCAGCAAGAAGGACGCCCGTGCCCGACGAAGAGTCAGCGGCGCGAAGCCGCACGCTACCAGTTACCACCGTCACGACTGTCGCGTTGGCGTCGTCGCTCTCGACCATGAACGTCGTACCGACGTCCTGGATCAGCGCCGAGCCGACACGCACCGCGAACGGACTGGCCGCGTTGTGGCGGACGTCGAAATACGCGTCACCATGGAGCTCGACGGCGCGGGAGCCGGAGCCAAACCCCGACGGGACGGTCAGACGGCTGTCCGGTCCAAGAACCACGCGCGACCCGTCCGACAGGGTGATCGAATCCCGCTTGCCGACGGTCGTCGAAAAAGTTTGCGACGCCACCATCGTCACCGCCCCGGCCGGTGATCCCGCCTGACGGCGTACAATCAGAGCCACGACTGCCGCCGCCGCCAGGAGACTTACGAACGCCAGAGGCTGCCAGCGGCGCTCGGCACGCGCCGAGGCCGGCGACAAGGCCGGCGACAAGGCGGGTGTCCGCTCTTCCATTCGAGCATGCACTCTCGACAGCGCGGCCTCGACGTCGATTCCCGCGACGGGTGCCGCCGCGGTGACCTCGGTCAGCCGCTCGAGCAGTGCGCGCTCGGCCGGGTTGGCGTCGAGCCACTTGCCGACCTGCGACATTTCGTCCGCCGAGCTCTCACCGGCGACGAAACGACCGAGCGTGTCCCAGTCCGGGACGAAATCGGGCGGGCCGGACGGGCGGGGAGCGTCGTCGGTCATGCCCTTTCGACACGTCGGAGAACGTATACCCTTATGCGAATCATGGCCTCGATCACGACCGTTCCACAGAGCCGGGAGTATACGGAACCCCCACGCCGCGGGACAACCGCCGGATCGGTAAGGTCGCCCCGGAGAGGCGCGTGGACCCCGCACCGGCATGGATGATCGAGCGTTACTCGACCGCCTGAAGAACGGCGACCAGGCGGCCTTCGATGAGGTTTTTCGAGCGCACTATCCGGCCCTCGTCATTCTCGCTCAGAGCCTCCTCCACGACCGGAGCGCCAGCGAGGACGTGGTCCAGGAGGTGATGCTCGAGCTATGGCGCCGGCGCACCGCGGTGACCATCCAGGAATCGCTGCGAGCCTACCTCGTTCGCTCCACGCGGAACCGCGCGCTGAATCAGATCCGGCACGCCAACGTCCAAAAGCGCGCCGAGCCTCATTTGGTGGGCGAGGAAAGCGTCGCCGCCGCGGGCGCGTCGGGGCTCGTCGCGGCGGAGCTTCGCGACGCGATCACGGCCGCCGTGGCCGAGCTCCCGCCCGCGTGCCGCGAAGTGTTTCGCCTGAGCCGAGAGCAGGGACTGCGCTACGCGGAGATCGCCGAAACGCTCGGCATTTCCATAAAAACCGTCGAGTCTCAGATGGGGAAAGCGCTGAAGCATCTGCGCACGCGCCTCGCGGCGTGGTTGCCGGCGACGACCGCGATGTAACTGCGGTTTGCGGCGGTTCGGGTGGGGCGAATTTGGTTTTTTTTGTTAACGCCGCGCTGGTCCCGACGACAAACTCAGGGTGGCCGATGAGCCACGTGTCTGCTTTTGGACTCGAACAGGACCCGAGACATGAAAAAATTTGTCACACTTACCTGCGCCGCCGTTAGCGCGGTCGTTGCTGCGTCGTGTAGCGAATCCAGTGGACCGAGCGGAAGCTCCGTGCTGCTGGACGCATCGTCGGCATTCACGACGATGCCAGCTGGCTTCTCCGACCTGAACAGCAGCTTCGCCGCGTCCGCGACCGACGGCGCGTTCCAGCCTCTCTTCGACGGGCGAGGTCCGGGTGGTTCCGGCGGTCGCTGGTCGTTCGGCCACGGCCCGGGCTTCGGCATCGGCTTCATGGGTGGACTCGGCGGGCCGTTCCTCGGGCTCGGCCTCCTCGATTTCTTCCACGACGGATCATGCGCGTTCTCGAGCAGCACGAATCTGGTCACGTGCGGAAAGCAAACGCGCGGAGGCCTGACGATTACGCACACGTTCCAGTACACGGACGCCAGCGGGAATCCGCAATCGAAGATCGACAACACGACCAACACGATCGTGAGCACGGTGTCCGTTACCGGAACAGTCACGCGCCACGATAACGGCACGACCGACGTCAACGAATCGAGCAGTCAGAAGGTCAGCGGTCTTGCACAGGGAAGCACGCAGCGCGCGATCGACGGCGCGTCCGCCGGGTCGGAGAATACGACCGGGACGTCGTCGATGGGCGCGTTCACCGCGCAGCGCTCGGCGGGAGACACGATCACCGGCGTGCTGATTCCCGTTGGCTCAGCGGCGACGAGTCATCCGCCGTATCCGACTGCAGGAACGATCATTCGCTCGATGAAGGTGACGGTGACGCTGTCCGGTCAGTCGCCGGCGACCTCCTCGCGCCGTGAAGTCATCACGTACGACGGGTCGGCAACGGCGAAGGTCGTCATCACCGAGGACGGCACTACCCAGAACTGCACCCTGCCGCTCCCGTTCGGCCGTCTCAGTTGTCAGTAATTCTTTACGCGGGGTGACCCCAACGCACGTGTCTTAGCAGTTGTACTGATCATCGCTGGACAATTTGCCGTTCGCTTTCGTTGAGGTTGCGTTGACTCGGGTGGGGGTCGGCCTGATCTCCGAAAGCACAATCAGCGGGGTGGCGCCGGGCATTCGACGGCTTCCATCCCGCTGATCTTTTTTGGGCCAGTGGGCTCGAGCGCTCTAGCCCGGGCACGCACCGAGAGCGATTGTTTGCGCCGTGAGCGAACCCGGCCGGTCCAGACAGTCCCTCGTTCAGATGCTCGGCCTGACCTTCGGTCTGGCCGTGACGATTGGAAACACGATCGGCGCCGGCATCCTCCGCACACCGGGTGAGATCGCCGGATATTTGCCGAGCGCGCTTGGCTTCATCGGCATTTGGGTGATCGGCGGCTTGTACGCGCTCTTGGGTGCGAACGCGCTCTCCGAGCTCGGGACGATGATGCCGCGGAGCGGCGGTCAGTACGTGTTCGCGCACGACATCTTTGGCGACTATGTCGGGTTCGTCGTCGGATGGATGGACTGGATCTCGACGTCCGCATCGACGGCGGCGATCGCCTGGGTGATGGGCGAGTCGGCGGTGAAACTCGCCGGAGCGGCATCCGGCGTATCCGCGGTGGCGATGCTCGTCGTGGCGGCGTTCACGATCTTGCTGTTCGGCGGAACGAAGCGCGGTGATCGCGCGCAGCAGGTCACGAGCTTGCTGAAATCCGTCGTTCTGATCGGTCTCGTCATCGCGTGCTTCGCGTTTGCTGGACGCGCGGCTTCCGTCGGCGCGCCGGCTGCTCCCGCGTCGGCCGGCGCGGTCGTGGGATTCGCCGGCTTCCTGCTCGCCGCGCAGTCCGTGATTTACGCGTACGACGGATGGACCGGGCCGATCTACTTCTCCGAGGAGCTGAACGATCCGGCGAAGCAGATTCCGCGATCGATGTTCTACGGTCTCGCCGGCGTCGCTGCGATCTACCTGCTCATCAACGTCGCGTTTCTCCATGCCGTGCCCCTGTCGGCGCTCGCCGGCTCGAAGCTCGCGGCGGGTACCGTCGCGAACGCGATCTTCGGCACGGCCGGGGAGCGCATCGTCGAGGTGCTCGTCGTTCTCTCGCTGCCGAGCGCCGTGAATGCGTGCATCCTGATGGCCTCGCGCACGCTCTTCTCGATGAGTCGCGACGGTGTCGGCATTCCCGTCGCGGCGAGGGTCAGTCGTCGGGGAACGCCGATCGTGTCGCTGGCCGCGACTGGCCTCGTGACCATCGCGTTTCTGGCGACGGGGACGTTCGAGACGATGATCGCGATCGCCGCGTTCTTCTTCGTCGCCAACTACGCGACGTCATTTCTGGGACTGATCCGCCTGCGGCTGCGCGAGCCGAATCGCGCGCGACCCTACCGCACGTTCGGGTATCCGTGGACGACCGTCCTCGTTCTGCTCGGGTCGCTGGCGTTCTTGGCGAGCGCCGTCATCGCGGACCGTCGAAACAGCCTGTTTGCGCTGGGGATTCTTGTCGTGAGCTACCCCGTTTTCCGGCTCACCCGCCCCCGTCCCACCGCCCTTGTTCCCGCCGAGTAGCTTTCCTTGGATCGGCCAAAGTACTTGCGTCAGGAGCGACCCATGATCAAGCGAGACAAAGAGCTCATCGTCGTCGGCGACCGCGTTCTCGTGCGCGTCGAGGAGGGTGAGGAACGCACGACCGTCGGATTGTATCTGCCGCCGACCGCGATCGACAATCAAGCCGTGCAGGGCGGCAAGATCGTCGCGACCGGCCCGGGTCTGCCGATGCCGAGCCCCGACTCGTTTTCCGACGAGCCGTGGCATGCGGGCGAGCGCGCGACGCGGTTCGTGCCGATGCAAGCCCGCACCGGCGACTACGCGCTCTTTTTCCGCAAGGCGGCGGTCGAGATCACCTTCGAGGGCGAACGATATCTCGTCGTCCCGCAGGCGGCGATCCTCGCGCTCGTCCGTGACGAGTGACCCCTCCGGTCGCTCGGCTGTCCATTCCGTGAATTCAACTCAGTGACTTTTATGCGGCTTCCCCAACAGATGTACGACGAGCGGCTCGTGACGCCGATGCGGCAAGAGCTCACCCGGCTCGGCGTGAAAGAACTGCGCACGGTCGACGAAGTGGATCGCGAGCTCAAGGCCGCCGACGGAACGACGCTGGTCGTCGTGAACTCGGTGTGCGGCTGCTCCGCTCGCATGGCGCGTCCCGCCGTGGCGATCGCGCTCGAGAATCCGATCAAGCCGGCCAAGCTGACGACGGTGTTCGCCGGCCAGGACTCCGACGCCACGCAGCGCGCGCGCGAATACTTCACCGGCTACCCACCGTCGTCGCCCCAGATCGCGCTGTTCAAGGACGGCGATCTCGTGTTCATGCTCGAGCGCTGGCAGATCGAAGGTCGCCACGCCGAGGAGATCGCTCACGATCTGGTCAACGCGTTCAATCGCTACTGCGCGGCGTAACTGCTTCACTGCAACCACTCAACGCAGGGGACGCAGAGACGCAGCGGACGCAGAGAAAAGCCGCTGAAGCGAGTCCTTCGCGCAACGAGCCGGATTCTTGTGTGAAAGCCGCTCGGGCTGCCTCGATGTGGCGTCGTAAGCGTCCACGGCGCGAATGGCTCCCCGAGCGGCAGTCCCCAAAAAATGAGGCTCGTTGCGGACGGAGCCTGGCCTCGGCGGCCGTCCTCTGCGTCTCTGCGTCTCTGCGTTGAGTAGTTCAGCAACCCGCTGCGCCAGCCAGAGGGGGCACACCCGGTCCGCCTATTTGCCTGTCGCCGGTTCGAGATTTCTAATCCAGATATTCCGAAATCGCACCGGATCGCCGTGGTCCTGAAGACCTAGCGGCAGCGCGTCGGCATGCGCGTGATATGGCGGGCGGTGCTGGTGTGCCGTCGGCCCGGTGAGGATCACGTTGTCCTGCGCCAGCAGGCCGTTGAAGAACACGGTGATCCGTGCGGCGCTCGCGAGACGTCCTTGCGCGTCGAAATGAGGGCGGTGCCAGACGATGTCGTACGACTGCCACTCGCCGGGCGGCCTGCTCGCGTTGACGAGCGGCGGATATTGCCCGTACACCGCCGCGGCCTGCCCGTCGGCGTAGGTGATGTTGTTGTACGAGTCGAGCACCTGGACCTCGTACATCCCCATGAGAAAGACGCCGCTGTTGCCCCGTTCCTGGCCCTCGCCCTTGGCGGGCGTCGGAGCGCGCCACTCGACGTGAAGCTGGCAGTCGCCGAACGCGTCGCGCGTTTCGATGCCGCCGGTCCCGGGCGCGGTCTCCATATACCCGTCGGCGACCTTCCATCTCGCCGGCCCGTGTGTGCTGTCCGACGACCGCCACTTGGCGAGCGATTTCCCGTCGAAGAGCACGATCGCGTCCGACGGCGGCGGCGCCGACTCGAAGGCCCCCGGCTTCACGACCGGGGGCCTCGGGCGTTCCATCGAGTGCTGCGGCCACTGCTGCGACACCTGCGCGCCGGCGGATGCGGACGCGACCACGAGCAGAGCGACAGCGGCCCACGTCATCGCGCTACGACTTATGACTCAGTGAGTAGACGTACGCGGCGACGGCCTTGACCTGGTCGTCGGTGAGCGGCGTCTGGCCACCGCCCCGGGGACGCATCGGCTGCCGGTGCGAAGGGTCCTTGATCGAATCGGCCGGCACGCCGCTCATGATGACGTTCAAGAAGTCGCTGTAGCTCCCGGTGCCTTTGATGTGCAGGAACGTCGGCCCGGTCAGGTTCGGCCCGTTCGTCGCGCCTTTCGCATCGGGTCCGTGGCAGCGGCGGCAGCTCGCCGCGTGGTAGATCGAATCGCCGAGCGCGATCATCGCCGGGGTCACCGCGGCGGATGACGAGGGAGCCGGAGTCGCGGCGGCCGTCGTCGCCGGACGTGAGGTCGGGGATGCGGCCGAGGGTGCGGGAGCGGAGGATGTCGAACCACCGCCGCCGGAAGAACAAGCCGCAATCGCTGCCGCGGCCACGATGAACAGCGTCGGTCGGACGATAAGGCTGTGATTCATGGCTCTGTCGGGAAAAAGGGAGTCATTGAATGCCACCACGGCATCAACGTACGACGGGCCCCGGGCGCTGTCCACGAACTCCGGCGCCCCCGGGATCGTTTCCCCTTTTTCGAACGCGGCGCGGTCAGTGCGGCGTGACCACGCGCTCCGGAAACCGCTTGGCACCGCCCGCTCCGGCCGATCGTTCGGCGAGCGTCAACGCCGTGAATCGCTGGGCCTCCGAGATCCGCTCGACCTCGATGGCGATGGCGTCCACCGCCTGGACGACATGTGCGACGTCCTCGCCCAGTGCGTCCGAGCTGCGCTGGGTCATCTGTGAGCGCAGCGCGCGCTCCCGTGCGCGGACCCAGAGGACGGCGAACAGCACCGTCGTGGCGAGCAAGGTGGGTGCTGCAACGAGGAGGAAATTGAGGAGGTCTTCGTCGGTGAACATGGGAACCGTCCGTGTCCGTAGTGGCGCGCCGAACGCTGCGCGTGCGAACACACTACGGAGCGCGCCCGCCGCGAGTTGCGGCGGGCACTCCCAGACAGACCGGGTCGGCGGGAATCACACCCACACTCGGCGACGTTGGCCCTCACGGTCCCGGCTTTCGGCCCATGGGATGGTCGTGCGGCGACGCCGTGCTCCTGTACTCCTCGAGCTCGACCCGGACGGCGCGCGGCTAAAGCCCATACGCGCCGGTCATCGACTCTCTTGACGTGTTAAACGAAGGCTCGGCCAGGCAGCGGACGCGTGCCGGATAGGGGAGTCGCGTGTCCAGCTACCCGAGCGTCATACCTGGTCGGCCGTTCGTTGCGTTGTTTCCATCAGGACGTGCCTCCTCGTGAAGTCCCCAGCCCCAGCCCGCCAAACGAAACCGCCCCGCCGTGCGCTCTGCGCAGGCGGGGCGGAGTTGCTTGCCCGAGTCGAGTCGGAGTGTGCTATCGCGCGAGGACTCCGGCCCAACCGCCTGCATGATTTGCGTTTCGCTGCGAATCGACGATAGACATCACGTCTTCGACTCGCGGCAGCCGACCGACTTGCGCCGGCGCGTGCCAACCATCGGCGAGCGCGGCAAAGCCGGACAGGCGCGTGACGGCGAGGTCACGAATCGCGGGTTGGTTCATCGAAGACCGTGAGTGGTTGATGTTCGGAAAACAAAAAGTCGCGCCGCCGATGTTCAGAGCGATGCATTCTGCATCGATCAGGCCGCTCGCCACGCCGAAGCATGAGAACGACGAACCACCATCGGGACGCGACTCCCAGGGAAATCATTCTAATACGTGAATGGCGGAGCTGTCAAGGATTCGACGACTCGCTCACGATCCCGGCTCGTCGCAGCCGATGCCTGTGACGGGGATCACCTCGAACTGACCCGCCGTGGCGTCCGCGCGCCACGCCTGCCGGATCGTCATCGAGCGCGCGGTCGTGTCGACGGACGCGGCCTGATTGGTGACGACGATGGCGACGACGCGCGGATCGAGCTTGCCGTCAACGCTGCACGACGACATCACCAGCCGCTCGTCCGCGGCGAGCGGAGGCACCCTGAGCTCGGCTCGTACGATCCGCGTGGGACGCCCGCGTTGCGACACGGCGACGATCGAATCGAGCCAAACCATCTGGCCGCGCGGCGTGCGAACGAGATCCAGGTCGAAGCCCACCGAGTTCGCGCCCGGGGCGATCGGGATCAACGAGCCGGAGACGAAAGTGAATTTCGGCGGCAGAGAGTCGTAGCGTATCCCGACGTACTTCGCCGCCGAGCTGAATTCGGCCGCGCTCATCACGGTGCCGGCCGCGCTCGCGCCGGAATCGCCGGAGGGCCTCCCCGTATCACCGGAGCACGCCGCGAGCCCGACGACCAACAAGAGCGCGTATCGCATCGTCAGCTTCTCGTCTTCGCGTAGAGATACTGGTCCATGACGCGCCCGTCCTTGATCGCGCTGCGGCGCATCATCCCTTCGCGTTGATATCCCGCTTTCTCGAGCGCGCGGCAAGAGGCGACGTTCGTGGTGAACGGCACGGCGAACACGCGCTCGAGCCGCCGCCGGGTGAATGCGTAGTCCGTCACCAGCCGGATCGCCGACGTCGCCACGCCGCGTCCCCACAGCGATTCGCCGAGCCAATAGCCGATCTCTGCTCCGATGCGCTCGACGTCGGCCCCCGGGTGCAGGCTGATGCCACCCACCGCTTCGCCATCTACCTCGATGGCGAAGCTCGGCTCGTCGTTGCCGGCGAGCAGATGGGCGATGTACCCGGACGCGTGCGCTTCCGTGTACGGGTGCGGGAAGCGATCGCGCAAGTTTTCCCAGATGCGCCGGCTGTTGCCGTGGCGCGCCAGGCTCGCGGCATCCTCGGGGCGATAGGTGCGGACGACGCACTCGCGCGATCGCAGATCGATCATCGTTCAGGTGTGACTCCCGCCATCGGTCGTGCAACATCCAACGGCGCAACCGAACCAGATCGGCGGTCCGACGTCGCCCTGAATCACCATCCCCAACGCGGCCGGTCTCACCTGCGCCGCTTGTTCACACGTCTTGAAGTCGGCGCGGGGACCCCGCTGAAACTGATGGCCCGGCCCGGTGCACTCGCGAACCGTACCGGTCGCGAGCGTCCGATGCGCGCGCACCCCCGCCGTCGTTGCGAGCTCCTCCAGCCGCCAGTTCACGGTCGCGCTGTTCGGCACCGGCGTGACAATGAGATAGTTCTCATAGGTCGTATCGGGACGCATGTTGTACAGGGAGTCGGCGAACTGCCCGCGGTTTACTGCACGGACGGCGAGTGCTCCGTTGACCGGCACGTTGGTTGCGCTCAGTGAATCGTCGCCCACAATGCCGTCGACCTGAATGACCGTCGTGTCTCGTGCGTTCGGCCCGC
Organism: uncultured Gemmatimonadaceae bacterium; assembly: GCA_963757185.1. Lineage (GTDB taxonomy): Bacteria > Gemmatimonadota > Gemmatimonadetes > Gemmatimonadales > Gemmatimonadaceae > JAQBQB01. The sequence continues at coordinate 826,276 of CAVWQI010000002.1, read as the reverse complement.
GGCACTCCCCGCGCCCGCGACACCGGCGGCCGTGCGGCCCGCCCCCACCGTACTGCAGTTGGCGGGTAAGCGCATAGAACTCGTCGCCGCTGTACTGGTCGATCGGTTTCGTGAGCGCGCCCGGTAAAGGGGCGGGTGTGGGCGGGGGCGCGGCCGCGGTGGATTCCGTTTTGCCCCCTCCCTTGTCGCTCTTCCCGCAAGCCATCACCATCAGAATTCCGAGTCCAGCTGCCATCGACCGCGCGCCCATCCGTCTGGATCGCAGCGTCACACGTTCTCCTGGCGTGAAGGTACACCGGCGCGACATTGCGGCGTGGCGATGTCGCTGTTGAAGGATTGGAGCTCTCTCCGAATCCGGACGCCGACCGCCGCGTCCGCTTCCGGTATTATGGCACGCCGGAGGCGAGGACGCGCAAGCGCTCTATCGTCGGGGCCAGCGAGGCATCGGCGTGGCGCCACACCGTCAACGCCTGACGCGCTCGGAGTTGCTGCTCGGCGACGTCTCCCGTCGCGCGAGCCAGCTCCGCACGTAAGAGGAACGCTCGGCCGAATGCCGCCGACTGTGCCTCCTCGCGAACTGCGAACCGCGTGAGCGTCGGCAAGGCGCGGAGCACGCGATCGAGCTGACGAATCGCGCTCGTCGTATCGCGTAATGTTGCACGAATCCGCGCTTCCTGCACGACCGCATCGAGCGCGACCTCTCCGGGCAGAAATGCCCGTCGGACGGCCTCCACCGAATCGAGGATGATCGCGGCGCGACGGCGGTCTCCTCGCAACGCGGCCCGTTCAGCCGCGTCGAGCTTGACGTCAGTCGGCAGCCCATCGAATGCCTTCGCGCCGAAGCAGGGATATGCGAGCGCCATAGGTCTCGTGATAAGCTCGCGCGAGAGCTGCGTGCGACGGATCGGCTGACTGTAACTGTCGAGAATGGTCTCCAACTCACGTCGCAACGCGAGCAGCGAATCGTCACACACGCCTGCCGCGGCTCGCGCGAACAATCGACTCGCGGATTCCGTCAGAGGCGGCGCGATTCCGGCGGAGGCGTTGTACGACGCCAACACGATCGACCGCAGCTGGCTTTCCCGGGCGATGCGTCCGGTGAGCGCCGCGAGTCCGACGGTCCATGCCGCCTGATCACGTGTCGGCGTCGCCGGAATGGCGCCAAGCACAGAATCCGCGAGGTCCATCGCCGACTCGAGCTCACCTCGCTTGATGCGCAGCCGAACGTCGCCTGCGGTGAGCCGGAGCCGCATGTCGGGTGATTTCGCGAGCGACCGTGCCTTCCTGAGCGCGCCGCCGGCGCCCTCGTCGCCCGCGCCGATTTCCCCACGCGTCTCGAGCCCTGCGGCTAACGCCTCGAACGCGTCAGGGTTGTCGCCGTAGGCAGCGCTCCAGCGGCGCGCCGCGTTCACGAGCAGATCACGATTCAGTCGCAGCGCCTCGGGGAGCGTTGGAGAAAGGACCGAAGGCTTCGCAGCAACCACGTCGGCAAAGGGAAATGGAACGAAGCCGACCGAATCCGCATCGGCGGACGGATGCGCCAAGAAGCGCTGCGCCGTTCCGTCGACCGAATGACCGCCCCGCGTCTGCGCGGCGGAAATCGGCAGCAGACTTGCCAGCATTCCATAGCTCAGGGAGCGATTGGTCGGCTGTGAGAGCACTGCCGCGCGGACATACGCGCGAGCCGCGGTTGACCAACTGGTGCGGAATCTCCAGCCCGATGTGCTCTTGGTATCGCGCACGACGCCCGAGTCGAGCGCCTGGCAATCGCCGAGGCCGTACCAAGCCAGCGCGTCGAGCGAATCCGTCGAGCGAAGCCCGTCGAAATGCGCGCAGGCGCTCTGAAACGCGCCGCTTCCGAGGGCGATCAACGCCTCGGCGTAGAGAGAGTCGCGGCCACGCAAATGACCGCGCGTTCTTACGAGGCGCGATGCTGCGAGAGCGAAGCCCTCCGTCCCAACCTCCCGCGCGAGTTCCAACTCTTGAACCGCCCTGACGTCGGCAAGGGCCTCCGCGTGCGCATTGGCGGCGGCTCGATTCTTCGCGACCGCCGTTCGAATCGGCGGTGCGGCGAGCGCGGACACGGCCAGCGCGAGCGCGAGCGCCCCCGCCCAAATGAACGGTCGGCGTACCCCTCGTGTCGTGACGCGCCGCCTCGCGGCCGCCCGGCCGGTCGAGATCTCGAGCCGCGCCTCTTCGATCGCCGACGCCAGCTCATGAGCACTTTGAAAACGGTCGTCGCGCTTCCTCGCGAGCGCCCTCGACAACAGCGTGTCTACCAACGCGGGGACGTCGCTCCGATGTTCCCGCACCGGGGCGGGCGCCTCGGCGAGCCGCTTTTGCAGCAGTTCTCGCGGCGTCTTCCCGGCGAACGCGTGCCGGCCGGCGAGCATCTCGTAGAGCACGCACGCGAGCGAGTACACGTCGCTCCGACCGTCGAACTCGCCGTCGCTCAACTGCTCGGGACTCATGTAGGCCGGCGTGCCGACCACCATGCCGTGCGCCGTGACGCGGACGTCGATCTCCTCCATCGCTCGCGCGAGACCGAAATCGGCGAGGCACGCGTGGTCGTGATAGAAGAGGATGTTCTCGGGCTTGATGTCGCGATGAACGATGCCGCGGTCGTGCGCGAACGCGATGGCGACCGCGAGTTCGTGCGCGTAGCGCAGCGCCTCGTCCACCGGCAGACGCGGTTCCTTGTCGAGCCGCTGGCGCAGCGACCCGCCCTCGACGAACGGCATCACGAAGTACAGGCGGCCGGCGGCGAGCCCGGAGTCGTACGTGGGCAGGATGTGCGGATGCTGCATTCCCGCCGAGACTTCGATCTCGCGGAGGAAGCGCTCGCCCGCGACGGCGCTCACGTCGGGATTCAGCGACTTGAGCGCGACCGAACGGTGGTGCCTCAGGTCGCGCGCGAAGTAGACGACCGCCGACGCGCCTCGCCCCGCCTCGCGGAGGATCTCGTACCGGTCGCGCAGCGCCTCGACCAGATCCGGCGACGCGTCAGGGCTTGGTGGAACGTTCGAATCGGAGGGCGACGCGGACACGAGCGAGGGTCAAGGTTGACCCAGAAGCTTGCGTCGGGCTCATCCTGTTGTCCAGCGAACGCGGCCGCTGAGGACTCGAGTTTACCGCTCTGGCGTGGCCTCGCGGTCGACCGCCGCCTGCCGCTTCATTGCAATTCTCCAATCGATCGACGGCGCCACCTCTTCATCCGCGAGGTCGAGACTGAGCCGCGCCCGCTCGATCACAGGGGCGCCGAGGTCCGAGGCCAGCGAAAGCCCGAACTCCAGCTCGGCGCGCCGACAGATGCGCTCCTCGCGGGCCGGATCCTTCGATTCGGGCCGGACGCCCATCCCGTGGACGCGGGCGTGGACGCCCTCGTGGAGAATCGACGCCGCGACCGGCGCCGGCGAGATGTCGCGCCGCGCCAGGAACGTCAACTCGGTCATGCACTCGCGCGTGTGCGGAAAAAAGGCGCCGCGGCAGGGATACCGGATCACGAGAAAACGCGACACGTCCCGCCGCATGTGCGCCAGCCGCCACGGCTGCGCCTGTTCGATCAGCGCGAGCGACTCGTCGAGCCGTTCGAGGACGGCCCGCGTTTCGATGTCCGGCCGTGTGTTGTCGACGAATACCGTAAAGCCGCGAATGCGACACGTCTCGCCGCCGCCTGCCGTGGCCGGGGCGCCTCCAAGCGTCTGTCGCAATCGTCGAAGTAGGTTCATCGCGGAACTCGGAAGCCGCGCGGCGTCGAGCCCCGGAGAAGAGCTCAGGCGAATTTCACGAAGCGCAGCGCGACGGAGTCAATGCAATAACGGAGCCCCGTCGGTTTCGGGCCGTCGTCGAAGAGATCACCGAGGTGTGCGTCGCAACGCCGGCACGTCACTTCGCTTTCCGTATACCCGTGGCTCGGCACGCCGTGACGAACGTTCTCCTCGGCGATCGGCTGCCAGAAGCTCGGCCAGCCCGTGCCCGAATCGAATTTCACGGCCGACGCGAACAGCGCGGTTCCGCAGCACACGCACCGGAACATGCCGTGGTCGTGCAGGTTCCAGTACGGTCCGGTAAACGCGCGCTCGGTGCCATGCTGCCGCGTGATCTCGTAGGAGATCGGCGACAGCTGACTCCGCCACTCCGCGTCCGACTTCATGACTTTCGGCACGCGCGCCGTTCCCTGGCGCACGCCGGCGTCATTGAAGTCGACGATCACGACCTCCTCGAGCGACGAATCGGGGCGCCGGACGGCGCCGAGCAGCGGAAGCGCGACGATCGCCGCGACGAAATCGCGACGCGTGAGATTCGATTCGGCCATCGTCATGTCTACTCCCGACTGAGGTCAGTCGTATCCGACTTGCCTCGCGGCGGAGTCGGCGGCGGCGAGCATCGCCGTGGCGTTCACGAAACGATCCGACGGGTGAAGCGCGATGGAACGGCGCAGCAAACCGATCACCTCGTCGGGGAGGTTCGGCGGCAGCGGCGCGAGGTCGATCGGGAGCAGTGGCGCGTGCTTCTTGATCGCGTCGCGCAAGCCGTTCGGAAACGGCGGACGGCCGGACAGCATCTCGTACAGCACGCACCCCAGGGAAAACAGATCGGAGCGCGCGTCTTCGATCACTCGCGCGGTGAGGCGCTCGGGACTCGTGTACTCCGGCGTGCCCATGATGTATTTCGGTCTCTCGTGCGCGGCGTCGGCCTGGTTGAAGCTCGGCGCGCGCGCGATGCCGAAGTCGAGCAGCCACACGCCGGTCGGCGACAACATGAGGTTGTCCGGCTTCACGTCCCGATGGATGATGCCGTTCTCGTGCACGTGGGCGAGCGCGTCGGCGACGTCTCGTGTGAACAGCAGCGCGTCACGAACCGAGATGTGGTCCCTGCGCTTGAGCCGCGAACGGAGGGATTCGCCTTCGACGAACGGCATCGTGTAGTACAGCGATCCGCTGACGTCGCCGGCGGACAACACCGCCGGAATCCGCGGATGGTTGAGCTTCTGGAGAACTTGCATCTCGAGCAGGAACCGCTCCTCGAGCTCGAGACGCTCGGGACCGGATGCGCCGCTGAGCCGGTCCACCATCACCTTGATCGCGATTCGCTCGCGCGTGTCGGGCCGCCGGGCGGAATAGATCCGCGACATCCCCCCTTTGGCGACCTCTCCTTCAATGGCGAAGCCGTTCCCTAGGCGAAGCTCCAGGGACGCGACCAGACTGAGGATTGAGGCGGGAGAAGACATTTCGAGGGATGACGAATCTGTATGTAACGCGGACGATTTACTATAGCGCACTGCCACGCCCGACCCCAGACGCGAACGCCACGAACGCTGAGCGAACTGGCATGATTCGTCCTTAGGACGGCGAGTCGTTGTGGAACGGTCTTGCGGTTCTCAGCCCTGTTGTGTATACAATATCGCCGCACCCACCCGTGCTGGGGTTCTTCCCCTTGAAGACGTTCGTCGTGCTGTGCGCCGCCGTGGCCGCATCGACCAGCGCAACCGCGCAGGCGGTTCCTCGCACGTCGGCGTCGATTCCCAGGATGATGGCCGTCCGGGGAGTGGCGTATGACAGCATTCGGCGGCAGCCCCTCAGAGATGCCTTTGTAAGTATTCTCGGCAGCGGGGCCGGCGCGCGAAACACCACCACGGATTCTCACGGCCGCTTTCAGTTCGACAGCGTCTCCCCCGGCGACTACACCTTCGCCGTGCAGCACGCCATGCTCGACTCCCTCGGCCTTTCCGGCGTGTCGCGCAAGGCGACGGTGGCCGGGGAGGGTGACGAGGTTCGCCTAGGCGTCCCCTCGTTCGGTACTCTCTGGCGGATCGAATGCGCCGGTCTTCGCGTGCCCAAGGACAGCGGGTTCGTCTTCGGGACCGTCCGCGATGCCGCGACGATGCGACCGCTGGCGCACGCCCGAGTAGAGGTTACCTGGGTGGAGCTGGGCCTCAAATCCGGGCACGTGACAGGGCGGCGGTGGAGGGCCGAGGGGCTCGCGGACGACCTGGGCAACTACAGCGTCTGCGACGTCCCGACCTGGGAAATCGTGTCGATCCATGCCGCCGGAATGACGGATTCGGTCTCCAGCGGCGAGATCGACCTCCCGCCGCGGGGCGGGAGGATCGAGCGGCGTGATCTACTCGTCGGGCCGACGGATTCCGTGGCGTCCCATGTCGGGATCGTGAGCGGCCTGGTGACCAGCGTGAACGGCGAGCCGTTCGGCGCCGCCCGGGTCTCGATGCCGGGAATGCGCGAGGTCCGCACCGACGCCGACGGACGCTTCGTGTTGCGTGACGTCCCGATCGGCACGCAGCAGGTCGAGGTCCTGTCCGTGGGGGTCGCGCCCGTCACGCAGACGGTCGACGTGGTCCCGCGCGACACGACCCGCGTCGCGCTCCAGTTCGGCCGGCCGATCGTTCTGACCGGGATGCGGGTCACGGCGAGGCCCGGTGTGCAGGTGATGTCCCAGGAATTCAATGCGCGACGGAAGAACGGCACCGGGTACACGCTCGACTCTACCGCGATCGCGCGTTATCCCGAGTTCATCAACGTCTTCAACGACGTGCCGGGCATTCGAATGTCCCGCCGCCTGGGCAGCGTTCTCCTCTCGACGATGAGCGACAAGGGCACCGCGTGCTCGCCGACGATAATGATGGACGGGATCGAGACGTCGGCAAATGCCATTTCCGATCTGCAGCCGCATGAAGTCGCCGCGATCGAGGTGTATGCACGCGCTCTCATGGTTCCGGTGGAACTGCTTCCGCCCGGCCGGCCCATCGAGTGCGGAATGGTCGTCGTCTGGACCAAGTACACCTTCCGCAATCGGTAGCCGGCATGGCGACGGCCGAGGCCCGGGCTCGTCAGCCGAACGTGCGCTCGTCCGCTGTCGGGCCGTAGATCGACGGAACCGGCACGTCGAGCAGCCGCAGGTAGACGGTGAGCTGGCCGCGGTGGTGGACGAGGTGGTTGATGTGCGTTCTGACCACGACCCCTCGCGGCTCCGTCGAGAGGACGCGTTCGCCCATCTTCAGGGACCACGGTTCGTCGAAGGCCGAGTCGCCGACCTTGCCCAGCTCGGCGCGCGCTTCGGCGACGTTCTTGTCGAATTGCGCCACGAGACTTTCCGTCGGTTGGAAGGAGTACCCGCTGCCGCCCTTCAGATCCAGGCTGGGGTTACGAATCGTCATCGTGATCCAACCGGGCATCCCCGCGACGAGCTGCGCGAGGTGGCCGAGCGCGAAGGACTTTTCGTGAGGCTTCCACGTACCCTTGTCCGTTGGCACGCGCTCCAGCACGCGCCGCGTGGTCGCCATCTCGCGGTCGAATTCGGCCAGCATTGATGTTCCGATGCTCATTGGAGTATGCTCCTGGTCGCGGTCCCGTCGACGTTCGAGTGCGAGGAAAAAGCCTACCGCGGTCGCGCTCTCCCTGAAAGCGCGGCGGCGAATCGGCGACCGGACCGTTCCATTTCGGTGCCGGGTTCGAGGGACAGGCCGATGGCCGCGCCCGGCCCGGCCAGACCTCCGCGGGCGACACACCATGTCCAAACCACGGGACAGGTCGGGGCGCCGGGCGCGGAGTCAAAGAAGCGCAAGTCGTCATGCTCCAACGGGTTGGCGCTAGGACAGCCGTCTGGCCGCCTAAGTGCATTCTCGCCGAGCGACCGAACCCCTTTTCCGGAGTCGCCCGTGCATCGATCCATCGCATTCCGGCTGCCGCAGCTGCTGGTCGTCGCCGGCATCGCCGCCCCGGTCGTCGCGGCGTCTGCGCAGCAACCCAACCTTGCGGTCACACCGTTCGTGTCTTTCCTGCCGTCTACCGGAGGCAGTCCGCTGGCGGGGCTCGCGTTGACGCTCGGCGGAAACAGCGGCCTCGCCTTTCGCGCCAGCGGAAATTACGCCCTTCAGAACGCGAACAATTCCGCCTCGCTGTCGACTGATTCTCGGCCTTGGGGGGCCGACGTCGACGCGATGTTCCTCATCGGACGGAACGACGGGTTATCGCGGTCGATTACCCCATTCGTCTTCGCCGGCGTCGGCATCGAGGGGGTGCAGAACGTGGTGAACACGACGACGCGCAACGATTGGAGCTACGGATTTGGGGCGAACGTCCCCTTGGCCCACGCGATCGACCTGTTCGGCGAGGCGCGCTGGCGCATGACGGAGTTCGTGCTTCCGACGGCGTACGAGGCTCCGGCGCGCACGAACGAGCTGCGGTTCGGCCTTTCCTTCCAGGTGGGTGGCGCCAGCGACTCCAGCCCGCCGCGCGGGCGCCGTCGCTAGCGGCACTTGCAGGCCGCGGGGAGGGTGTTCATGATCCGGCGTCCAATCCACCGAGATCATGAGCACCCTCGCTCGCATCCAGACGCATCGTGCCGCGACGATATCCGTCGCGATCATATCCAGCGCGTTCGCCCTCGCCGCCGCGCCGGTTCACGCGCAGCGCGGCGGCAACCAGACACCGCCTCCTGACACCTTGAACGATCCGGTTCGACTCATGGTGGCCCGGCTCGACCTCGAGAAGTACAAGGCGACGATCAAGGGTCTCACCCAGTTCGGCGACCGGCGCCAGGGCACAGAACGCAATCGCAAGGCGGTGGATTGGATCGAGGCGCAGCTCAAGAGTTACGGGTGCACGCCGACCGAGCGCATCAAGTACACGTACACGACGCCACCCCCGCGCGGACGAGGCGCCGGAGGCGACAGCGCGGCGGGCCGCGGACGCGGCCGCGGGAACGCGGCCCAGGGCGGCGGACGTATTCGTGGAAACCGCACACAGACCGGCGTCAACACGGATTCGCTGCGGCAGCCCGACCCGCGGATTCGCGCGCTCGACGCGGAGCCGGCGACCGATGGCCCGCGCGAAGAAGTGTTCTGCACGAAGGTTGGCTCGACGCACCCAGGAGAGATGTACATCGTGGGCGGCCACATGGACGGCCACGGCTGGAACGAGGCCGCGAACGACGACGGCTCCGGCACGGCGCTGGTCATGGAGCTCGCCCGCGTCTTCAGCAGCCCGGACGTGAAGACCGATCGCTCCATTCGTTTCGTTCTCTGGAACAACGAGGAGACGGGGACGAACGGAGCGCGCGCCTACATCGCGCAGCGCGATTCACTCCAGGGCAAGGAAGGTCCGCCGGGCTCCGGCAAGTACCCGGAGCCGAAATGGCTCGGCATGATCCAGCACGACATGATGATGTTCGATCACGGCATGCCGCGCCCGGATGGAACGATGAGCCCCGAGCAACGCCCCGAGGCGGACGTCAACATCGAATTCCAGGCGACGTCGAAGCAGGCCGACGGCGCGCAGAAGCTCGCCTGGTTCTTCCAGACGGCGAACGAGAAGTACGCGACGGACTACCCCGCACGCGTCGGGCAGCACATGACGAACACGGATTCAGGACCGTTCCAGGATCTCGTTCCGTCGATCTCGCTACGCGAAAACGAGCGCGGCGAGCAGATCGGCGCGGGGTGGGACCCGCAGTGGCATCAGCCGACGGATCTGTTCTCGACGTACAATGACAAGGATTTCCGGCTCGGACTCAACGCGGCGCAGACGACGCTGGCGGCCGTCGCGCTGCTGACGGGGGCGACGCTGAGCAAGTAACTACCGCGCGGATCATTCCGCGCGAAGCGACTCCGTTGGATCGATCCGCGTCGCCCGCATGGCGGGAATGAACGCCGTCGCCGTCGCGACGCCGAGCACCGCGACGGCGACGGCCGCGAACAGCGGCGCGTTGTAGACGTCGAGCATCGCGATCTCCGATACGAGCATTACACCGCGCTTGGTCAGGAACAGTCCACCCGCGGCTCCCGCCAGCGCGACGACGACCGACTCGCGCAACACCGCGTGTAGGATGTCGCGTGTGCTCGCCCCGAGCGCGACACGGACGCCCAGCTCGCGCCGGCGCTCGGCGACCGCGTGCGCGACGACGCCGTATACGCCGAACGCGGCCAGCGAGATCGCCAATAGCGCGAACGCGACGAACAGCTCGGACAGGAAGCGGGCACCTTGCAGCCCGGTGGTGATGCCGAGAAAATCCACCATCGTCATCACCTGTGAAGCGCTCGCGTCCGGGAACGAGGAGATCTGCTGGCGGAGGACGGTCGGGAGTCGCTCAGGGTGATTTGCCGCGCGCGCTCTGAAGGTCAACATGGTGCGCGACCTGCCCACCACGGCCGTATCACTTGGTCCAGGCAAGTAGAAGACGCGACCGAGCCGAGCGCCCGTCTGCGATTGCTCATCAGGCATCTCGAAGCCCTTCTGATCCCCGATGACGCCGACGACGGTTATGTACGGCAGGTTCGACTTTTTATAGCCGAGCTTCAGCGACGCACCGATCGGATTGTTGTTGGGCCAGAGCTTTCGAGCCGTCGCCTGATCGATGATCAACGCGGCATGATCGCGCTCACCGTCTTCAAAATCGCGCCCCTGAACGATCGGCCAGCCCATCGTACGCACGTACGACGGTGACACGGCAGTCGGGGCGAAGATGGGCGCCGGATACTCGCGAACTCCGCCCGCGTCGGCGATGGTCACCGCGTTGCCGTCAGGCACGCGCCAGCCCATGCTCGTGCCCGCGCTAGTTACGCCGGGAATGCCCGCGATGCGGGTCGACATCGATTGCAGCAGGTCGGAGTACCTGACGACCGCGCCCGGGGCCAGCGTCGGCGTGATCACTCCGGTCGAAAGCGCGCGCGGGTCATACCCAACTGAACTGCGGCCCGCGTAGAACATCCACGTATGCACGGACGCGGTCGCGATGCAGCACAGCGCGAGCGACAACGCGATCTCGACGCCGACGAGCACGGCGTATCGGCGGCGATTGCGCTTCGTGGCGCCGGTCCCCGCCCCCGACTTGAGCAGCTCGTTCGGGTCCGTTCTCGAAATGCTGATCGCCGGCGCGAGGCCGACGGCAAAGAGACAGAACAGCAGCGCGACGACCGCGAACACCAACACGCGCCAACTCATCTGCGGCTCGACGATGTACTTGCCGACGCTCGGCGGAATCGACGCGTGGAGCGACCGGGCGCCCCAATACGTGAGTACGAGGCCGAGCGCGAGGCCGGCCACGCCAAGAATGATGCTCTCGCCCATCAGGTGAGTGACGATCCGGATACGCGACGCTCCCAGCGCCGACCGAAGCGCGAGCTCGCGGCGACGTCCGATGCCGCGCGCGAGCTGAATGTTCGCCAGGTTGGCACAGGCGACGAGCAGGATCGCCGCGACCGCGGCGATGAGTCCGTCGTGCATCGGACGAAGCTGGAACTCCGGATTCGCGGCCTGGTGAAAACGCAGTACGTCATCCTTCGGTCTCTCCCCGGCGGCGATCGCGATCCGTGCCGAGACCGTCGCCAACTCGCGCTCGGCGTCGGCGCGAGTCGCTCCGGGGCGAAGCCGGATGAGTCGCTGGAACAAGCCTCCGCGCAGCTTGCGGGGCGCGACCTGCCAGGCGACCGCGATTTCTCCGGGAAGCCTCGTGAAATCGGACACGACGCCCACGACAATCCGCGGCTCGTGGTTGATCGTCACGGTGGCGCCCACCGCCGACCCGCCGTCGGGAAAGAGCTGCGCGGCGACGGTTTCGTCGATGACGATCGCCGAGCCGTCGGGCGTTTCGTCGGATGCGATGAACGTGCGCCCCGCGAGCGGCCGCGCGCCCAGCACGTCGAAGTAGTTCCATGCGACGCCCTGCACGACGCCCTCGGAGAAGTGTCCGTCGTGCTGGATCTGTTGCGCGAAGATCGCGAGCTCCGCGCGCGTCACCGACTCGTACGTGTTGGTGCCCGCCGACAACACCGCGTCGCGCGTCGGGGCGTCCACACGCCACTTGTAGTCGCCGTAGAATCGGATCCAGTAGAGCTGCCCGGGATCGCGGACGTCGATGCGCGGACGGAGGAGCGCGTCGAGCATGCCGTACATCGTGGTGTTGAGCGCGATGCCCAGCGCGAGCGACAGGACGACGACGGTGACGAAGGCGGGCTGGCGGCGGAGACCGCGGGCGGCGGTGCGGAGGGAGTCGAGGAGCATGAGAGGGCGGGAGGGTCGACTCTCGAACGACGAATCCGGCGGCGGGTCAGTCACGCAAACTGCGAGGAGCGTGGATCGCGGCCACTCCGAGGACTGTCTTGGACCGGCGAGTACGGCTGTGCGCTCGAAGTCAGGGACTGACTCCTGACGACTGACAACAGACCAGGCGTGACGCGGAGGAGTTCCCGCTTTCATCGGGCGCCTCCGAACAACGCAGGGTCTGTTCTGTGTGGTCCGGAGTCAGTTCCCGACTTCGAGCCCACAGCCGATATATCCAACAGGCGGCTCGAACTCAGAGTGGCCGGCCCACCAGTCTGAGTCTGTGAACTGATGCAAACAAGAAACGGCGCCGTCCAAGGACGGCGCCGTTTCTCTTTGAGGTCAAACGCCTCTACCCGCCGAAGAACCCGCCTCTTCCTCCTCCCGCCCGTCCCGGCCTCACTTGCCGAATCGCCTGGTTGTCGAGGAACAGCGCGATGAACGGCGGCAGCTTTCGGACCTGCTCCGGCGTCAACAACTGCTTGGCCGCCGGACCGTAGATCGCCATCTGGTCGAGCGACTTGTTCTCGGCCGTGCTCACCTTCTCGTATGCGGCGTCGAGGTCGTACTTCTCCTCGAGGCCCGCGAGGTACGCCGACACCGGCGTCCAGATGGAGTCGATCACTTTGCCGTACGCCTTGTTCAGGACCGCGATGCTGTCCGCGATTTCGTTGCTCAGCCCGAGCGAGTCCTGCTGGCGGAGCATCTGCTCGAACGGATTCGGATACGTGCGCTCGTACTGAATCTTGATCTGATCCGCGGTGAGCTTGTTCCCTTTACCGCTGCGGCCCGGGCGCAGGCGGAGGAACAAGTCCTGACGCTCGCGCTCCGGTCCCACGTCGAGCTTGACGTCGAGCGTGAGCTGCGTCGGCGCGAGGAGCGCCGTAGTCGCCTGGCGATTCGCGCCGAAGCGCGGGTTCACCGTGTACTGGTACTGCTGGGTCGCCGGGTCGAAGCCCTTGACCAACAGCAGCGTCGGGTCCGCGAACGACGGCGCGCCCCAGCCGTGCAGGTTGTTCGAACCGTGGATGAGCGCGTCGAGACCCGTGAGCGGATTGGCGATGCCGAGCGAGATCGTGGCGCGGTCCGGCACGACTCTCATCGCCTGCGAGATGAGCGAGATGCGGAGGCTGAGCGTCGTGTACCATGGAGCTTGGCAGCTATTGCGACCGGCGATCGTACCGAGCTGGCTCTGGAGGCACGACTTCACCGAGGCCGGCGCGTTCGCGAGCAGGTTGCGCATGCCGGCCGACAGCGCCGAGTCGGCGACCTTCGACGGATCGTAGATGAACGCGCGGTCGTTGTTGTAGCCGTCGCCGTTGATGTCACCCGAAACCATCGGCGTGAACGGGTTCCCGGACTGGACGCGGCCGAGGGCCACGACGCTCACTGCCTGATGGAAGGTGTAGCCGACGTTGTAGGTGATCTGGTGGCGAGCGTCCTGGTTGCCGCGCGCCCACTGGATCAGGTACGGATCGCTGGCTGTGCTGCCGCCGCCAAACCCGCGCTGCTCGTCGAGGATCTTCTGCCAGACGTACGTGACGCTCCACTGGAACGCCGAGTTGAACGCCACCGGCGAGATGCCGACCTGGAACTGAGTCGTGTGCGAACGAAGGTCGGAGACATAGTCCGTGACGTTCGCGAACTCCGACGAAACGCGCGAGCCGGTCTCGATCGTCTGGCCCGTCGTCGGGAAGATCAGCGACGGATCGACGTAGATCGGCCGGCCCTCATTCGAGAGCGTGAACACCGGTTTGCGGTCGAAGTTCAGGTCGACCTGGCTCTGCTGGTTCAGGTTCAGCGAGTAGGTTGCGCCGCTCGTGAGCCGGAACATGTTGTTCAGAATCGGCGCGTTCCAGTTCAGGTTCGCGCGCCAGCTGCGCTGCGGGATGTAGTCCTTCGAGAAGAGCACGACGTTCGGCACCGTGCTCGTGAACGACGAGATGTCGCCGGCGCACGACGTCGGGATCATTCCCGTGCTCTCCAGATACTGCTGCCAGTCGGGCGTCGGAACGGCGCTGCCGATGCAGCTCAACTGCTGCGCCGCCGACGGGAGTCCGGTCTGATCGACGGCCGCGGCGATGAGCGGTGAGCTCGGCAGGTTCTGGAACTGTCCGATGCCGCCGCTGATCTGGCCGCGCGATCCGCGCTGCGCGCCCTGGAAGCCGCCGATCTGTGGATTCGTTCCGTACGTCCAGCTGAAGCCGAGGCGCGGGCTGACGTAGATGCCGCGCGGGACGGCGTCGTTTCGAAGCTGATAGGCGGAGTCGATCGCCGGGTTGAACTGCGGGTTGCCCTGGAAGTGCGACGCATCGACGCGCAGGCCGTACGTCAGCTGGAATCGCTGCGTCGCGCGCCATGCGTCACCCAGCCAGCCCGACGCACCGACGTCGTCGCCGAAGCGCTGGTTCACCTGGAGCCGACGGCTGAAGCTCGCCGGGACGCCGTCCTCGAAATCCTCGATCGAGTTGTACGTGTACGTGCCGAAGCGGTTCGTCGTGTTGTCCTGCGAGTAGCGGTTGTAGCGGAAGTCGAGCCCGAACTTGTAGCGGTGCTTGTTGTCGAGGCTGATCCACGAAAGCTCGTTCTGCAGCTCGCTGTTCAGCGTGTGCGAGTTGCGCGGAAGGCTGGTGTTGCCGCCGAACTGGAGGTTCGAGGTGCCGGCGTTGCCGTCGGGGAAGGTCGAGTTGACGCGGACCGTCGCTGACGGGAGCTCGATGTAGGGACTTCCTTGCGTCACGCTCTCTTGAATCGAGCCGCTGGTGTTGTCGAGGAAATTGTCGAGGAAGTAGGCCGAGTGGCGGGCCTGGAGCGTCCCGCCATAGCTGCGGTTGTCGCCGCCGTGATCCGGCACCGCGGTATTCGAGAGGCTGGCGCCGTCCTGCCCCTGCCAGCGGCCATTCACCGTCACGTTGTAGAAGTGGCCGCCGCTCGGCGCGAAATCGAAGCTCGACAGGAACGAGCCGTTCTGCGTGAGCTTGGCGCTCGGGACGCCGTTGCTGAGCGGAATCTGCGCCTGGTTCAGCAGCGAGATGAGACGCTGGACCGAGTCGGGCGAAACGCCGACGGTTTCGAGCGCGAGCGGGTTGCTGGTCAGGTTCAGCAGATCTTGCAGGTCGCTGCTGCGGCGGCCGGCCTGCCACGACAGCGCGTAGAACGCCTTGTCGAGAACGAACGGCCCCGCGGCATTGCCGCTCAGCTGCAAGTTGGTGAACTGCTGGCCGAGGGCGCGGCCGACGGTGTTCGAGTATTGAAGATCCGGCGCGTCGACGGTCTGGTGCAGCGAGCGCGTGGCGTAGTTGGTGCCGCTGTTCGTGCGGAGCGAGATCTGCGCGCCGGAGAACCCGCCGCGCGACGGGTCGAAGCTCGACGTCGTCACGCGCTGCTGCGTCGTGGCGTCGCGCGGCAGATCCGTGCCGGCGAAGTTCAGTCCGTTGAGCGTGATGTTGTTCTGATCGGCGCCCAGCCCGAGCACGGAGAATCCGTTGGCGGCTCCGTCGGCGCCGGGAATGAGCGTCACGCCGGGCAGCGTCGCCGCCATCGCCGAGAGGTCGCCGAGGATGTCGATCGGCACGTTGTTCGTGTTCACGGCCTGGTCTCGGCCGCCGACGTCGAGCGAGTTGCCGTTGCGGTCGGGACGCTCGCGGCCGGCGTTGATGCGGACGGCATCGAGCGACACGGCCGTTTTGCTCATCGTGGCATCGGCGATGAGAATGTCCTCATCGACCTCGCGCTTCACCTCGAACCGCGCCGGCGCGAAGCCGATCGAGGTGTACGCCATCATATAATCGCCGCCGCCGCCGTTGAAGATGAGCGAGAAGCGGCCGTCCTTGTTCGTCTTCGCGGTGCGCGACGTCTGGTTGACGAGCGACGTCGCCGTGACGGTGACGTTTTCAACGGGCTTCTTGTCCGGGCCGATGACGCGGCCGCGAATGATGTCCGCATCGCCCTGTGCGTGCAGGCGCGACGGAGCGAACGCACCAATGAGCAGGACGAGAAGCAGCGATATCGATCGGCGAGGTGACACGGGGCAGCCTCGAAGGTGTTCGCAATTTGAATTGACACCATCTCTACGCGCGGAGGCTTCCATGGGTTGGGAGACCGCGTGGTGTGAGGGAGCGCATAGATCCGCGTTTAGATGTCTTAACGCGGATGCGCGCGGTCAGCCTCTACGTGGAGCGCGTCGTTCGCCGCGCTATTGAGCGCGCCCGACGTGGCGCAAGCGCAAGCTGATCGATCCGATGGAGAGTCCCGTCTTGAGCTGCAGCACGGTGCGCGCCGAATCGTCCGCGAGCCAGAGTTCGGCGTGGCCGTCGTGCGAGAACATCCCTTTCGTCTTGATCTCGGGGCGCAGCATGATGGCGGGGAAGCGTCCGGCGGGGACGTTCACCGTGTCGCGACGGACGACGTGCACGACAACCGGGTTGCTCTCCGGTTTGAAGTAGCGGCTGAGCACGTAGCACTGCCCGGGCTCGAGGGGCAGCGTGCGGACGAGATAGACGAGCGACATGTCGTCGACCGGATTGGCCACCGACGGGTGCACTTCGCCGTCCTTCGTTCGATACGTCTTGTCGTCCGGGAAGATGTGCGTGTCGCGGTTGGCGTGATAACCCGGATCGTGCAGGTTCTGCGCGAAGCGCAACGAGTTGAACGTGGTCGAATCGAACCAGGTCACGGTCGTGTCGTGGAAATGCGCGCCTGGAATGCCGCCGTCGATGATGAACATCGCTTTCCAGGCGGACAGGCCGCGAACGGTGTCGCGACCCGCGAGGCGCATCTCTCCGCTGCCCACGCGCAGCTTTCCATAGTAGGCCGAATACTGGAACTGTTCGTCCGACGCGTAGCCCGGGCGCGGCTCGGCGCCCGCGGCGATCTCGACGCGTCGCTCGCCCGGGGCGCAGCGCAGGCTGTCCTCGGGCGTCGCGCCGATCGAACCGGCGTCGGTCCGCGAGAGAGCCACGAGCACGGCAGACAGAAGTGGCAACAACATGCGAGTGGGGAAGAGCGGGTGGGAGTTTCTCCGCCGACGGGGCCCCTCACTCCACGGACGAACCAACGGCGCGGACGTCCCGTCGGCGCGAGCCCCGACCGAGAAAAGTAGCCAGGGGGGTCCAGGGCGGACACTCCTATTGACAATCTAGAGGGCAGGCGTCATCGTGTTCCTATTGGCAATCTAGAGGAACCATGGCGGTGCGGAAGACCGACCTGCTGCAGGGCACGCTCGACCTGATCGTCCTTCGCCTGTTGCGCGCCGCGCCGGCCAACGGCTGGGACCTCACCCAATCCATCCAGGTCGTGTCGAAGGGCGTGCTCGACGTCAACTACGGGTCGCTGTATCCCGCGCTGCGCCGGCTCGAGAGCAAGGGACTCGTCAAGGGACGGTGGGGCACGTCGGAGAACAACCGCCGCGCGCGCTTCTACGAGCTGACGCCCGCCGGACTGAAGCAACTCGACGCGGAGCGTCGGGAGTGGGAGCGCTTTCAGCAGGCGCTCGGCCTGATCCTGCGTACGGGATGACGGCGATGCTCGCATTGTTTCTCGTCCGGCTTCGCGCGATCGTGAATCGGCGCGCCGCCGACGCCGACCTCGATGACGAGCTGCGCTATCATCTCGAGCGCGAGACGGAGCGGAACGTTGCCAACGGGATGTCGCTCACGGATGCGCGCCACGCCGCTCGGCGCGCGTTCGGCAACCCGACGGTGCACGCGGAATCCGCCCGCGACGGCATTCGGTGGCGGTTGCTCGACGAACTTCGACGCAGGACGTGACCTACGCGCTCCGCACGTTCCGCCGAGCGCCGACGTTCGTTGTGGGCATCGTGGTCCGACCATCGGCCTTGGCTTGGCTCGTCACGACGGCGTTCACGCTGTTCGATGCGTACGTGCTCCGGCCGATCGCGGCGCGCGATCCGTCCACGCTCTACACGCTCGTCGCGCGCTCCACGACGCGCCGCGACTATTTCTTTTCGTGGCGGGAGACGCAAGCTATCGCGGCGAGGCCTGCGGCGCCGCGGCGTACATCCCGTCGCGGCGCGCCGCCTCGGTCAACCCCGTCGAGGCGCTCCGCGCCGACTCGTAACTACATCTTCCGCACGACGTCCTTCCCGGCGACGGTGAGGAAATCCTCGCCGGGGTTGATGTACTCGTCCTTCTCCGCGCCGTACTGCCGCTCGTAGAGCGAGCGATAGCGTCCGCCCAGCGCGATGAGTTGGCGGTGCGAGCCGCGCTCGACGATCTCACCGTTTTCGATCACGAGGATCTGGTCGGCGCTCTCGATCGTCGACAGCCGGTGCGCGATGACGAAGGTCGTGCGGCCGCGGCGCAGCGAGCGCAGGCCGTCGCGGATCATCGCTTCGCTCTCGCTGTCGAGGCTCGACGTGGCTTCGTCGAGGATGAGAATTCTCGGATCGGCGAGAACGGCGCGAGCGATAGCGACCCGCTGCCGTTGTCCGCCCGAGAGCTTCACGCCCCGCTCGCCGACGATCGTATCGTAGCCCTTCTCGAAGCGGTCCACGAACTCGTCGCAGTGGGCGATGTGGGCGGCGGTCCGCACCTCTTCGTCGGTCGCGCCGGGTTTGCTGAACGCGATGTTCTCGCGAACGGTGCCGTCGAAGAGGAAGTTGTCTTGCATCACCACGCCGACGTGCGAGCGATAGTCGCGGAGCTTGACGTTCGCGACGTCCTTGCCGTCGACGAGCACGCGTCCGCTCTTCGGGTGGTTGAACGCCATGACCAAGCCGATGAGCGTGCTCTTGCCCGAACCGCTCGAGCCGACGAGCGCCGTCGTGGAACCGGCGTCGGCGGAGAACGACACGTGTTTGAGCACCGGCACGTCCGGTACGTACTCGAACGAGACGTCCTCGAATTCGACGTTGCCGTCGATGTCGTTGACGGTCTCCTTGTCCGCGTCGGCCTGGTCCTCGGTCGTCATCGCGCGGATCTCGGCGATACGATCGAGCCCGGCGAACGCTTCGCTCACCTGAGTGCCGATCGACGCCATCTGCACGAGCGGCGCGGCGAGGAGGCCGATGAAGAACACGTACATGAACATGTCGCCGAGCGTCATCGAGCCGTTGAGCACCGAGGGGCCGCCGATGACAATGAGCAGAACGCCGATCAGCCCCGTGAGGACCGCCGTCCCGGCGCCGACGACCGACGTGCCGGTGATCGTCTTGGCGACGTTACGAAACAGCTTGTGCACGCCGCGCGCGAAGACGAGCCGCTCGCGGGGCTCGGCGACGTAGATCTTCACCAGGCGCACGCCGCCGATCGTCTCGGTGAGGCGCCCCGTCACGTCGGCGTTGATCGCGCCGCGCTCGCGGAAGAGCGGGCGCAATCGATTGAACGCAACCGTCATCATGACGCCGAAGATGCCGAGCAGCACGAGCGTCGCGCTGGTGAGCTTCCAGTTCACGTAGAAGAGCACGCCGAGGGACAGGACGGCGGTCAGCACGCTCCCGACGAGCTGGATGAGCCCGGTACCGACGAGATTGCGGACGCCCTCCGCATCGGTCATGACGCGCGAGATGAGAACGCCGGTCTTGGTCGAGTCGAAGTACGAAATGGGGAGGCGCAGCACGTGCGCCTGCACGCGCTTGCGCATCTCGGTGATCGCCCGTTGTGCCGCGATGCTGACGACCTGGGACAGGGCGAACGACGTGCCGCCTTGTATGACCGTCATGACGATGGCGAACGCGGCGAGCGGCATCAGCAGGTTGGTCTTGTGCTGCGTGATGACGTCGTCGACGAGGAACTTCGACGTGAACGGGAGCACCAATCCGGCGACGCGGTTTATCAGCATCAGCCCGAAGCCGATCGAGAGCGACATCTTGTGCTCGGCGACCAGCTCCTTGGCCTCTTTCCACGCGCGGGTCTTGTCGTACTTAGCCATGCGTATCAATATAGCGGCGTGACGTTTACGGCTTTCGTGGGGTTTGATTTGTTATGAAATCGTTGATGGCATTGGGATGCGCCGCGCTGGTCGCCGGCGCGGTCGCCCCGGCGGTTCGGGCGCAGAAACCCCCCGCTGACACGGCGGGAAAGAAACCGACCAACTACGCGTACCGGTACCGCTTCCTCGGGGTCTACGACGCGGCGACCGGCGATCCGGTCGAGGGCGCCGAAGTCATCGATGCGCTCAATGGCAACAAGGCGCTGACCACCAAGACGGGAACGGTGAGCCTGATGTTCCTGCCCGAAGGCGGGAGCCTCGTGCGGATCCGCAAGGTCGGCTTCGAGATGCAGACGCTCACGGTGGCGATCTCGCCGGCGGACACGACGCCGGTCACCGTCATCCTGACCCACTCCTCGGCAACGCAACTGGATCCCGTCATCGTGAAAGACACGGCGCCGCAGTACATCGGCGGTGGGCTGAAGAGCTTCGAGGAACACCGTCGCATGGGCTTCGGGCGCTTCATAACCGAAGACCAGTTCCGCAAGGACGACGGCAAACCGCTCTCCGAAATCCTGATCGAGCACGTCCCCGGAATCATGCGGACCAACGGGCCGCACGGTGAAACGTACATTGTCTCCTCGAGAAAACCCTGCGGGGGCGGCGCGTTGACCCGTTGCCTCCAGCCGAACTGCTACGTGAGCATCGTCCAGGATGGCGTGAGGGTATACGATCGGGCCTTGACCAGGGGTGCGGCGCCGTTCGATTTCTCCAAGATGGACGGAACGAGCCTCGCCGCGGCCGAATACTACGCCGGCGGCGCCGCGTCGCCCCCGGAGTACAACGCGACTTCCGAAGGCTGCGGCGTGCTCGTGCTTTGGACGCGCGAACGCTGAGTTAGCTCTGTCCCACCACGAGCGCATAAGCTTCAGGATGCGCTCGAAAATCATCTGCGCGGCCGCGGTGATGTGGGGAACGCTCGCCGCCGCCGGCGCCGGACAGAGTGCGCCCCCCGCCGTGGCGCGCGAGTTCCGCGGCGTGTGGGTGGCGACCGTCGCCAACATGGACTGGCCGTCGAAGGCCGGCCTCTCGACGTGGGACCAGCAGCGCGAACTGCTGACGATTCTCGATCGCGCCACGAGTCTCGGGCTGAACGCGATCATCTTTCACATCCGGCCGGGCGGCGACGCGCTCTACTCGTCGCCCTACGAGCCGTGGTCGCAGTTCATCACGGGCAGGCAGGGGCGGGCGCCGGAGCCGCCGTGGGATCCGCTGGCGTTCGCGGTCGACGCGGCCCACAAGCGTGGTCTCGAGTTGCACGCGTGGTTCAACCCGTACCGCGCGGCGTACGTTCGCGACACGGCGCTCGCCACCACGCACATCGCGCGGGCGCAGCCGGATCTGGTGCGGCCGTACGGCCGCTTTCTCTGGATGGACCCCGGCAGCGCCGAGGTACGGCGGCGAACGATTCGCGCGATCGTGGACGTCGTAAAGCGCTACGACATCGATGGCGTGCACATCGACGACTACTTCTATCCGTATCCCGAGACCGACGCGTCGGGACACACGATCGACTTCCCCGACGCGGACACGTACGCGCGCTACAAGAAGGCCGGCGGCTCGCTGGCGAAGGATGACTGGCGCCGCGCCAACGTCGATTCGATGGTCGCGGCGCTCTACCGGGGCGTCCACGCGGTGAAGCCGTGGGTGAGGGTCGGCATCAGCCCGTTCGGAATCTGGCGTCCCGGCAACCCGCCGCAGATTCACGGTCTCGACGCGTACGCGACGATCTACGCCGACTCGAAGCTCTGGCTCGAGAAGGGGTGGGCCGACTATTTCGCGCCGCAGCTCTATTGGCAGATTCGGCCGGCCGAGCAGAGCTTCCCGGTCTTGTTGGACTGGTGGCTGTCTCAGAACTCTAAACACCGTCACATCTGGCCCGGACTGGCCGACTACCGCATCGGCGAAGCGGGGGCAAACGGGTCGCGGTTCACCTCGCAGGAAATCGTGGACCAGATCGACACGATCCGCGCGCGCGACAAGGCCGAAGCCGGCCACATCCATTTCAACATGACGGCCCTGATGAAGGACCCGGACAGCCTCGCCGAGAAAGTGGCGTCACTGTACCGAGAGCCGGCGCTTGTCCCGGCATCGCCGTGGCTCGGCGCGAAGCCGCCGGCGCGGCCGACGGCGACCGTGGCGCGCGACCCGGAGACCGGTGATCTGCTGCTCAGAATGACGGCTGCGGGAGACCCCCGCGCGTGGCTCTGGACCGTTCGTTCGCTCTCCAAGGGCGTTTGGACGAGCGAGGTGCTGCCGGGGTGGCTCAAAACGCATCGCCTTCCCGACCCGGCGACGACGCGCGTGATCCTCACGGCGGTGAGCCGCACGGGAGTGGAGAGCGCCGAGGTCGCTGTTGACGTTGGAACGAAATCAACCACCGGAGCGAAAACGGGGCGGGGCGGCCGGTCGGGGAGTTGAGGCGGGTGGTCCCACGCGTAGATTGGTCGACCGACGACCGCTCGAGCGGTCATCGACACACAGCCGTCCAGGTGTCAATCCACAGCTTGGCCGAGGGTCGTATGAGACGTCTCCCCGCGCTCGCCGCTTTTCTCGCCGTTTTCGCCGCGCCGCTCGCCTCGCGGCCGCTGGCCGCTCAGGACACGTCTGCCGTTCGCCAGCAGGGGCGGGGCGGCAACCGACCGGCGCGCGATCCGCATCGCGCAGGCCCCGCCTCGATGTGGCGCGGCTCGGTGGACTCCGCGCGTGAGCGCGAGCTGTACGTGAGCAAGGATCCCAAGGACCTGCGCGGCTGCGCGCCGCAGATCTGCGACCGCGACATCGCCAACAAGCACCGCACCGACAGCGTGTACGCGGCGAAGGCGCCAGGCAACTACGAATTTCAGAAGATCAAATACAAGAGCCGCGCGGACGGGCTCGAGATTCCGGCGTATCTCTTCTCGCCGATCAACCACGGAAACACCAAGCACGTCGCGCTCGTGTGGGTGCACGGCGGTGTCCACGGCGACTGGGACACGGCGCTCTATCCGTTCATCGTCGAGGCGGTGAAGCGCGGCTACGTGATCCTGACCCCGGACTATCGCGGCAGCACGGGCTACGGCGACGAGTGGATGAAGAAGATCGACTACGGCGGGAAGGAAGTCGACGACGTGCTGTCGTCGGTGGACTATCTCGCGACTCTGCCGTACGTCGACGCGCAGCACATGGGGATCATGGGATGGAGCCACGGCGGATTCATCACGTCGCACATCCTCTTCCGCGACGACAATCCGTTCAAGGCGGGCGCCGCGATCGTGCCCGTTACCAACCTCGTGTTCCGGCTGATGGATCACGGCCCCGGATACGCGCGCGACTACGCGGCGGAGACCGGCATCCAGGGACTGCCTTGGGAGCAGAGCTGCGGTCCGACCCACGACCATGATTGCATCGACGAGTACCTCAAGCGCTCGCCGGTCTTCCACGCCGAGAACCTCAAAGTGCCGATGCTCGTGCACGTGGCGACGAACGACTGCGACGTGTTCTTCCGCGAAGACCAGCAGATGGTCTACACGCTGCGGGCCCTCAAGCCCGATCTCGCCGAGACGAAGATCTACGTGAATCCGCCGGAGGGACCGCACGGCTGCGGACACACGTTCAGCCGGCGCGTGAACGAGCAGACCCTCGAGCGCGACGACTCGCCCGAGCAAATCGACTCGTGGAACCGCACCTGGGCGTTCTTCGGGAAGCATCTCGGCGGAAAATGAAGTTCTAGTCCAAACTGCAACTGCTTTTACCGCAGAGGCGCGGAGGACGCAGAGACGGCCGAGGCGCTGAGGTCTTCGCGCACCGAGCCTGATTTTTTCGGGACTGCACAAAATGTCCCGGCTCGTTGCGCGAAGGGCTGGGCTCTGCGGCTGTTCTCTGCGTCTCCGCGGCTCTGCGGTGAAGCCGTTCAGAACCGCGCCGATAGAGGGACCTAACGAACGTTCTTGCCGCCGGTCGTGCCGGCGCGATCGTCGACGACGAAGTGCGCGCGCGCGGGCATGCGGACCGCGGGAAGTGACTTGGCGTCGACGACGGTTCCGGGCTGGATGATGCCCTCGCGCTGGAGCAGATACGCCGTGACGGCGTAATACTGGTCGTCGGTCAGCGAACGCGGAGCGCCGAACGGCATCGCGCGCCGCACGTAGTCGAAGATCGTCGTGGCGTACGGCCAATAGTTCCCGATCGTCCGCGTCATCGTCGGGTCGTTCGCAAAATTGAACGAGCCGCGCGGGCCGCCGATGATCTGCGGATAAAGCGGCGGGTGCCCCTCTCCGTCGTTTCCGTGGCAGGTCGCGCAATTCATTCGATAGACCGCCGCGCCCTGCTCGGGCGTTCCGGAGCCCGCCGGGAGTCCGGCGCCGTCCGGACCGACGTCCACGTCGATCGCCGCGATCTCGGCCGGAGTCGCCGCTCGCCCGAGGCCGAGGTTGGCGGGCAATCCGTCGGCAATGGAGGGGGAGGCGTCGCGAGATGGCGGCGCGCACGCGGCGGCGACGCCCGCGCAGAACGCGGCGACGGCGAGTCGGCGATTCACGTGTTCGCCTCGAACGTCACCGCGCCGTCGCGCGCGACACGCCAGCCGCGGATGCAATTGAAGTGATATTCGGTCGCCGGGCCCCGCGCCGCCCGCAATTCCGCCATCGTCGGCTGCACGTATCCCGTCTCGTCCACGGCTCGGCTCATTAGAAAACTATTATCGCCCGTCCAGTGCCAAGGCAGCTCGAAACGCACCTGCGCTTTCGCCATGGCGGGCGTCCGGAGCGCCGCCGCTTGCCAGGTCACGCCGCCGTCGGTGCTCACGTCGACGCGTGTGATTCGCCCGCGTCCGCTCCACGCGAGTCCTCGGATCGGCCACCAGCCGGGCGCGGGAATGCGCTCGGGATAGGCGGGGCTCGTGATGATCGACTTGGCGTCCATCTCCAGACTGAACTGGCGCACTTTGCCGCCGAGTATCGGGTCCGTGTACTTGGATGTCTCCCAGCGCGTCATGAACGGCTCGGCGCCGAGCTTGATGCGGCGAAGCCATTTGACGTTTGTGTTTCCCTCGAAGCCGGGGAGCAGCAAGCGAATCGGAAATCCCTGCTCGGGACGCAGCGGCTCGCCGTTCTGGGCCCACGCGACGAGCGCGTCGTCGTATGCTTTGGCGAGCGGAATGCTGCGCGCCAGCAGACACGAGTCGCCGCCTTCGGCGAGAAACCACTTCGCCCCCCCTTTGACGCCCGTTTCGCGCAGCAGGAGCGACAGGGGAACGCCGGTCCACTCACTCTGGCTCGTCATGCCGTCGACCTGCTGCGGCGTCATGTCCGGACGAGGCATGCGGTAGGCCGTGCGCCCGTTCCCGGAGCACTCGATGAAGTGGATCTGCGTGACGGCGGGGAAGCGCTTGATATCCTCGACACTGAAGCTCATCGGCCGATCGACCAGGCCATGGATGAGCAGCGTATGCGTCGCCGGATCGATCGTGGGAATGCCCGAGTGGATGCGCGCGAAGTGCAGATCCGCGGGCGTGATCGCGCCGGCCAAATCCTGAAGCGGCGAGAGCGTGGTGCCCGCGACGTCGCCGACCGGCGCCCGCTTGGGCTGGACGAACGGCGAGCGTTCGCCGACGGCGGTGGTCGGCGCGCCCGGCGCCTTGGTGGGATCACCGACGACCGGCGGAGTCGCCGCGGCGGGAGCAGCTGTCGCTTGCTGCGCGTCGGCTGACGTCGGGAGCTGGGAGAGCAGCGCACCGCCGGCCGCTGCGGCGGTGCCGGCGATCAGCGAGCGCCGGCTGATCGGTCGTGGGGGCTGGCTCATCGCACTCCTGTAAGGACTACTTGTGGATGACGGACGGCGGATTTCCGACGACAGCGTTGGCCGGGTTCGCGCGCGGAAGCACCTTCGGCGGGTGGAGGGCTTTGTGACCTTTCGTGTCGTACGGGACGTCGGAGGGCGCGCCGCCGATGGGCCAGTCGGTTTCCTTGCCCGGCTGGTCGGGGCGCGGCATCGACGTGATGTAGGCGGCGATGTTGTACGATTGCTGATCGGTCAACGAGCCCGGCTTGTCGAACGGCATGTTGTGCCGGATGAACGACGCCGCTCGTTCGATGCGCGCCATCGACGCGCCGATGCTGAAGGACTTCGCGCCCCACAGCGCGGGGGCCGGTCCGATCCCGGTGCCGTCGTTGCCGTGGCAACGCGCGCAGTTGTCGGTGAAGAGCTTGTGTCCAGTGCCGGCGTCGCCGAACAGCTTGGGCATCGTGGGGAATCCCTCGCCGCGCACATGCTCGCCGGTCGGCACGCCCTTCGATATGTAGGCGAGATACGCGACGATGTCCTGCATCTCGCGGCTGTCCGACGGCAGCTTCGATCCCGAGAGACTTCGCGTGAAGCAGTAGTTGATGCGATCCTCGATCGGTACGACGGCGCCGGCGCGATCGATGAACTTGGGGAAGCGTGCCATCACGCCCATGAGCGGCGCGGCGTTCGGACGTCGACCCTCGTCGAGATGACAGCTCGTGCAGACGAGATTTCCGCCGGCGTAGGCGGGGAGGCTGTCGCGCGTGTGGGTGATCAGCGCCAATCCGCGGTAGATCGACGCTTCGAGGGGATCGTCGGGCGTGCTGTCGACGACCGGCGGCTGCCAGGTTTCAGCGTTGTAGCCGCGAGTCGCCGTGCGTTGCGTGGCCGTCGCCGTCGTATCGGCGCGGCCGGCTTCCTGGAGCGTGCAGCCGACGAGCGCCGCGCACGCGATTGCGCCGATCGTGAGGATCCGACGTCGACCGATCCCGCGGGCGGCGCCCATTCGCGATCTCACTCAGGCGATGGCGCGAAGCGCGTCGCGAACGGTGTCGACCATCTGCTCGATTTGCTCGTGCTCGACGATGAGCGGCGGCGACAGCGCGATCGTATCGCCGGTCGATCGAACGAGGACGCCCGCCTCGAAGCACTTGAGGAACGTCTCGAATCCGCGGGCGCCGGGCGCGCCGGGGCGCGGCTCGAGCTCGATGCCGCCGACCACGCCGATGTTTCGCACGTCGATCACGTGCGGCGATCCGCGAAGTGAATGCACGGCGTCGGCGACGAACGGCTCGAGCGACGCGGCGCGATCGAAGAGTCCTTCAGTTCTATATAAGTCTAGCGTTGCTAGACCTGCCGCCGCGGCGAGCGGGTGACCCGAATACGTGTAGCCGTGAAAGAGCTCGATTCCTGCCGGCGCGCCGTCGACGATCGCGTCGTAGATGCCGCGCCCAAGGCAGACGGCGCCCATCGGCACGGCGGCGTTGGTGATGCCCTTGGCCAGCGTCATCATGTCCGGTGTCACGCCGAACCTGGTCGCGCCGAATGCGGAGCCGGTTCTCCCGAAGCCGGTGATGACTTCGTCGAAGATGAGAAGGATGCCGTGGCGGTCGCAGATCTCGCGGAGCCGCTCGAGATATCCGACCGGGGGAACGAGGACGCCGGTCGATCCGGCGACGGGTTCGACGATCACCGCGGCGATCGTGTGCGCGCCACGGGTGCGAACGATCTCCTCGAGCGCGTCGGCGAGCTGCGCGCCTTGCCGAGGCTGGCCGCGCGTGAACGCGTTGGCGGCGAGATCGTGCGTGTGTGGAAGATGGTCGACGGCGGGCGGAAGCTGCGCGGCGAATTGACGGCGATTCGATTCGATGCCGCCAACGGCCACGCCACCGAAGCCCACTCCATGGTAGCCGCGCGCCCGTCCGACGAACCGCACGCGCTCCGGCTCACCCTTGGCCTGCCAGTAGGCGAGGGCGATCTTGAGCGCTGTGTCGACGGCCTCGGAGCCCGAGTTGCTGAAGAAGACATGATCCAGGTCGCCCGGGAGCATGGTCGCGAGTTGCTGCGCCAGCTCGAACGCCAGCGGATGGCCCATCTGGAAGGGCGGCGCGTAGTCCATGACGCCCGCTTGTTCGCGGATGGCCGAGGTGATCGATTCCCGGCAGTGCCCCGCGTTCACGCACCAGAGGCCAGCGGTGCCGTCGAGAATCTGCCGGCCGTCGGCGGCGGTGTAGTACATGCCGCTGGCGGCGACGAGAAGGCGAGGAGCGCGCTTGAATGCGCGATTCGCGGTGAAGGGCAGCCAGAGTTCGTCGAGGCTGGGGGGGGCGGAGACGAGGGTCGACATAGGGACGGTGAAAAGAGGGTAACTCCGAGACGGCCTGACTCCGAAACTACCAGACGACGAAACGGCCGAAAGCCGAAACGGCCGAAAGCCGAAACGACCCAACTTCGAAGACCGGGGATCCGTGAACCAATATGATGGTGTAAGAACGGAACGGGGAGGATGACGAATGGCGAAGGAACCGGAAGAAATCGAGAGGATCGAGGACCGGGTTCGCGAGATCCAGGAGGCGAAGCGAGGACGGATTCGGTGGACGGCGTCCCGGCATACGGCCGAGCTCGCGGTGGTGGCCGTCGTCGGCGAACCGAAATCGAAGCGGCCATCGTCCAAGGGGCGTCGGAGGAAGCGAAAAAAACGGCTTCTCTGAGGGCGCCTCAGAGAAGCCGTCTTCGTCCTTCACCGAGCGACGTCTCTCGAACGATCAGATCCGTCGGCGCTTCCAGGTTCCTCGCCTGAACGCCCACGAACCGGCCAGGGCGTACGTCGAGAATGCGGCCGCCATGGCGAGGAAGACGCCGAACGCGCCAAGGCGCAGCGGGATGGCCAGCACGAACGCGAGCGGGATCTCCCAGCACCAGAACACCGCCAGGTTCAGCAGCGTCGGCGTGCGTGTATCGCCCGCCCCGTTGAACGACTGGCCGTACACCATCCCCCACCCGTAGAGCGGATACCCGAACGCGACCACCCGCAACAGGTTCGTCGCGACGGAGCCGACGTTCGGATCGGATGTGAACAGGCGCGCGATCAGCGGGGCGCCGAGGCCGAGCAACAAACCGACAACCGTCAGCACCAACATGTTGTACTTGCCGGCGATCTTCACCGCCTGCTCGGCGCGTTCCGGCTTGCCCGCACCCAGCGCCTGGCCGACCATCGTCGCCGCGGCGTTCGCGACCCCCGACGCCGGGAGGATCGTGAACATGATGACGCGAATTCCGATCGTATAGCCGGCCAGCGTATCACTGCCGAAGCTCGACAGTATCCGCACGAGCGCGATCCAGCTGCCCATGCCAATCAGGAACTGCAGCGCCGCCGACCACGCGAGCTGCAGCAGCTTCCCGATCAACGCGGGCTCGATCTTGAGATGACGCGCGTGGATGTCGACGCGCGATCCCGGCTTGAGCAGTCGTGACAGCGCGAACAGCACACCGGTTCCCCGCCCGATGTTCGTGGCGATCGCCGCGCCAGTGACTCCGAGCCGGGGGAACGGACCGAGCCCGAAGATCAGGCACGGCCCCAGCACGATGTTGATCGCGTTGGCCAACCAGAGCACGCGCATCGCGATCGCCGCGTCTCCCGCGCCGCGGAAGATCGCGTTGATCAGAAACAGCATGACGATCGTGACGTTGCCGCCGAGCATGACGCGGGCGTAGCCCGTGCCCTGCGCGACGACGTCGGGCGATGCGCCCATCACGCGCAGCGCGTGCGGGGCCAACGTTGCGCCGGCGATGCCGAGCACGAACGCGAGCACGAGGCCCAGCAAGATGCCTTGCGTCGCCGCGCGCGCCGCGCCTTCACGATCGCGTTCGCCCGTGCGGCGGGCGACCGTCGCGGACGTCGCGATCGCCAACCCCATGGCGAGCGCGAACACGAGCGTCACCCAGGACTCGGTGAGACCGACGGTCGCGACGGCGCTCGCGCCCAGCTTGGAGACGAAGAACACGTCGCAGACCGCGAACACGCTCTCCATGATCATCTCCAGCACCATGGGAATGGCGAGGATCAGGATCGCGTGCGAGACGGCGCCTTCGGTGAAGTCGCGGTGCGTGCCGCGCAGCGCTTCGCGGATCGCCGTGCCGAGTGAAACAGGCGCGTGCGCCGCGTCGTCGTGGGCGGCCGCTCCGCCCGCGTCGCCGGTGGAGGGCGCCACGATCGCGCTCTCAGCGGAATTGGACATCGATGTACTCAAGTGAACTCCTGTATCGTTTGGATCGGCGGCGTGGCGGCGAACGCCTGGATTGAAATCGAAAGGGCGGCACCGATCGCGGCGCCGCCCTCGTGACTTCCCGAGCCGTTTATCGCGCGATCAGTGACTGTGAGCGGGGACGACGCCGAAGCCCGTCGGGACGCCCGGGAGGGCGGCCAGGCCGGCGGTCGGCATCGGGTTGATGGGATTGCTCATCGAATCACCAATCGGGTGGAGTTCAACGCGGAGGGCGCAGTCTAAACGGGCAGGGGAATTCGCGCAACTCTGGTGTCGACGAGGGCCGTCGCGGGCCACTCTATCGAGGAGGTTGCTCGAACTGCTCTACCGCAGAGACGCAGAGGCGCTGAGAACAGCCGCAGAGTTGCAATCCGTCGCGCAACGAGCCGGGATGTTTTGTGAAAGCCGATCGGGATGCGTCGGTCTGGTGGCGCAGGCCTCCACGGAGTGAGTGGCTTCCTGAGCGGCGTTTCCAAAAAAAGATCCGGCTCGTTGCGCGACGGGGCTGTTCCCGCTGCGGCAGTTCTCCGCGTCCTCTGCGCCTATGCGGTGAAGTAGTGCTCGTGCCTCTACGAAATCGGATTTCCGTTCACGTCCAGATGCACGATCGGCGCAATGTTCGTCGCGGCGAGTGGCGCCTCGATCTTCGAGCGGTCCCCAACGATCACGATGGCCAGATGCTCGGGGTCGACGTACTGCTTCGCCACGCGCACGACGTCGTCCTTGGTAACGGCGCTGACCGCCCGTGCGAATTGCTGGTAGTAGTCCTGCGGCAGCCCCTGCACGTAGAGCGAGCCGATGCTTCCGTTGATTCCGCCGACCGAAGCGAAATTCTCCGGCAGGCTCTGCACGAGGCTCGCCTTCGCTTGCTTGAGCTCGTCGTCGCTCGGCGGACGCGGGCCGCGAATGTCGCGGAGCTCTTTCATGAACTCGATCAGTGCGCTGTCCGATTTCGCGGTGACGATGTCGCCGCCGGCGCGGAACGCCCCCGGTCCCTTGCCGAACGCGAAGTTCGAAAAGACGCCGTAACTGTAGCCCTTCACCTCGCGGATGTTGTGATTCAACCGCGACTGGAACAGCACGCCGAGCATCTCGTTCATCACTCGCAGCGCGTAGTAGTCGGGCGTGTCGCGCGCGGGGCCGGGAGCGCCGATGGCGAACGTCGACTGCGCGGCGCCGGGCTTATCCACGAGATAGATCGTCGTCGCCTTCGGAGCGGACACGGACGGGTAAGCGAAGTTGGGCATCGAGCCGCCGGTCTGCCAACCGGCGAGCTCACGATCGATCGCCTGCTTCGCCACGGCAGGCGTGATGTCGCCGACGACGGTGATGATCGCGCGACCGGGCTGGAAGTAGGTCTTGTAGAACGACACCACGTCGTCGCGCGTGATCGACGCGAGCGTCTCCGGCGTGAGCGACACACCGTACGGATGGCTCGTCGTGTACAGCACCTTCGGGAACACGACGCCCGCGATCCCCGTGGTGCGATCCCGATTCTGGAGCAACTGCACGTTGAGCCGGCCCTTGAGACGGTCGAGCGCCTCCTGCGGGAAGCTCGGATTCTCGAGGACGTCGGCCGTGACGGCGAGCGCCTTCTCGAATTTGTCCGCCGTCGACGTGAATCCGATGCGCCCCGATTCCGAGCCGACCCCCGCGCCGATCCCGGTGCCGAGCAATTGCAGATCGTTCGAGATCTGGTCGCCTGTGCGATGGGTCGTGCCTTCGGTGAGCATCTGCGCCACGATCGAGCCAAGCCCCGTCTTTCCTTCCGGATCGTACTGCGCGGCGCCGCCGACGAAGTTGATGGTGAAGGAGACGAGCGGGAGGTCGTGCTTCTCCGAGACGACCAGCTCCGCGCCGTCGGCGAGCCTCACCTTCGTCCAGGCCGGCACGCGCAGGTCGGCGGACTTGGCGGCCGTCGGGATCTTCGTGCGATCGAGCGCCGACTTCGAGGCGGTTCCCGACTGAACGGCCTTCTGCTGCGCGGCGAGTGGACCCGCGAGCGCTACGAACGCGACCGCGGCGACGATCCACGTCGCTCGGCGGCGAATTTGGCGATGTACGAAGCGCGTCATGGCTTGATCCCCGTGGTGACTTCGGTGAGCGGATCGGTGACGACCGTGCTCTTGTCGGCGTGCGACGCGAGATCGGTCTTGCCCAGCGGGACGTTGCTCAACACGACGCGCTTGTCGCCGAGGTATTTCGCGGCGACGCGCTTGACGTCGGCGGCGGTCACCGCCTGGAGGCGCGGATACTCGACCCGGAAGGTGTGGCTCGGGTCATCGTAGAAAGTTTGATCTTCGGCGAGCTCGAACGCCTTGCCGAGATTGGACTGGAGTCCGTTGAGGAATTGAAACTGCTGGCCGGCCTTCGCGCGCTCGAGCTCCTCCGCGGTCGGACCTTCGCTCTTGAGGCGCGTGATGACCGAATCGATCTGCGTCTCGAGCTCGGTGAGCGTGTGTCCGGGCCTCGGCGTCGCGATGACGTTGAACTCGCCGGCGCCTTCGAATCCGGTCTGGAACGCGTTCACGTTCGCGGCCGACTGCGCGTCGTAGACGAGCGGCTTGGTAAGGCGCGCGGTGCGCGAGCCGGCAAGGACGCTGGCGAGCATCCGGAGCGCGGGCGCGTCGGCGCTCGCCTGGTCGGCGGACGGCCAGCGGATCGTAAGCCGCGGAATCTGCACGCGATCCTCGAACGTCACCCGCTTTTCACTCGGCAGCGCAGCCGACGAGACTTTGGGTCTCACGATCGGCTGTCCGCGCGGCAGGTCGGCGAAATATTTCTCGACCCAAGCCTTGGTCTGCGCCCTGTCGATGTCGCCGACGATGGCGAGCGTGGCGTTGTTCGGCGCGTAGTACAGGCGGAAGAATCGCTTCACGTCCTCGACCGACGCGCCGGTGAGGTCGCCCATCGCGCCGATGACGGGCCACGAATGCGGATGCCCGTTCGGGTACATCGAAAGGCTGATCATCTCGCCGTCGCGCCCGTTCGGCTGGTTGTCGTAGCTTTGACGGCGCTCGTTCTTCACGATGTCGCGCTGAGCCTTGAACTTCATCTCGTCGAGCGAGTCGAGGAGGAAGCCCATGCGATCCGACTCGAGCCAGAGCGTCGTCTCGAGGTAGTTGGACGGATCGGTCTCCCAGTAGCGCGTCCAGTCGTAGTACGTCTGGCCGTTGTTGCTCCCGCCGACGCCCTCGGTGAAGCGGTCGTGCGTGCCGTACGGGACGTGTCCCGATCCGGTGAACATCACGTGCTCGAACATGTGCGCGAAGCCCGTGTGTCCCGGTATCTCGTTCTTCGACCCGACGTGGTAGACCACTTCGACAGCCACCGTCGGTGTCGTGTGGTCCTCGGAAAGAACCACGGTGAGGCCGTTCTTGAGCGTGTACTTCTCGAACGGGATGTTGATCGCCGATTTGCTCGCGGCTTTCACGGGGGGGGAGCTTTGCGCGACGATCGAGGCCGCGGGCACGAGCGACGCGGCCAGGAGACCGAGACGAATGCGTAGCATGGACGCCAACCTGTGGGTGGAGGAGGTCGAGCCTTCGATGAGGCCCCGCGCCGGGCAGGATCGAGGCGACCGTCGAAGTATGAAGTCGGGGACCGAAAACGCCAACGCGCGAGTGACGAAACGGCTCGCGCGAAGCTCATAGATTCCTTACATGCGCCTGCGACGGCTCGAGCTCTGGTGGCGTCGTCTCTGGATCAGAGGGTTGGTGCGGCTGATGCGCCGGGCGCCGGAGTCGCCGCGGTGGAAGGACGGTCCGCATCGCGTGCTCTTCCTGCGCCACGACCGCGCGGGGGACATGGTGCTCTCGACCGGCGTCCTCCGGGCGATCGCGCGCTCGCACCCGACGATCACGCTCGATGTGCTCGCTTCGCCGCTGAACGCGCCGATTATAGAAGGCGCGGACTATGTCGCCGACGTCATCACCTTCGACAAGCGCGCTCTCGGATCCTTTATCCCGACCGCGCTCCGCCTTCGTCGAGCTCGTTACGACGCGGTCGTCGACTGTATGGTGACGTCGCCGTCGGTGACGACCCTGCTGCTCGTGCTGGCGAGCGGCGCGCAACATCGCATCGGCATCGCGGGTCGCGGCAACGACGCGGCGTTCACGCTCACCGTTCCGCCCGACCCAAGCCCCGACGGTCACATGGTCGACCGACTGTCGGCGCTCGCGCGGGCGTTCGACGTCGACCCCGAGACGATGGACCGGCGGCCGTCGCTCGACGTTCCCGAGATGGAAATCGCGCGGGCCGTCTCGATGTGGGGCGCGCACGCGCACGACGGCGCGCGCGTGCTCGTCAACATCTCGGCGGGAACGTCGGAGCGAACGTGGCCGGACGAGCGGTACGTCGAGGTGATGCGCCACATTCGCGAACGCCATCCGGACGCCGTGCTCCGAGTGATCGGCGCGCCGTCGGAAACCGATCGCGCGACCCGCATCGCCAACGCGGCTGACGCCCGCGTCGTGTCCACGCCGACGATTCGCGCCGCCTTCGCCCTCGTCGCGACGGCCGATCTCGTGGTCACGCCTGACACCAGCATCGCGCACGCCGCGTCGGCGCTCGGTGTGCCCGCCGTCGCGATGTACTCGAACGAGAAGAGCGAACGGTGGGGACTCTACGAAAACGCGGGACGGATGGTGATTCACCCGTCGGCGTCGCTCGAAGGGCTGTCGGCCGACCGCGTCATCGACGCCGTCGACGCGGTGTGGGCTTCGGCGCTCAGCCGTCGCGGTTGACGAGCGACGCGACGACGGATTCGACGGCGCCCGCGTCGGGAACGCTGCCTTGCGCGAGGCGGGGGGAGCCGCCGCCTCGCCCGCCGACAGCCGCCAGCTTTTCCTTCAACAGGCGACCCGCATCGACGCCCGAGTCTTCGGACGACGCGAGCAGGACCGACGCCGGCGCGATCAATGCGCCGACGACTACGACGCGCGGAAGCGCGAACGCCGCCTGCGCGAACGCGCGCAGATCGTCGATCGACGTCGCGTCGCGGACGACGATGGTCCGCACGCCACTCGCTCCGGGAGTCGTCGCGTCGTAACGCTCACGGACCCGATACCCGCTCAGCTCGCGGTCGAGCTTCTTCCGCGCGTTGTCCGCTTCTCGAAGACGCTCGCTCTGCGTCGCGACGACGGCCGGCGTGTCGTCGAGCGACGACGACAGCGACGCGGCGATGGCGGACAACGCGTCGAGGTCGCGCCGAGCCCGACGCAGCGCGCGGCGCCCGCA
Organism: uncultured Gemmatimonadaceae bacterium; assembly: GCA_963757185.1. Lineage (GTDB taxonomy): Bacteria > Gemmatimonadota > Gemmatimonadetes > Gemmatimonadales > Gemmatimonadaceae > JAQBQB01. The sequence goes on along the minus strand of CAVWQI010000002.1, from coordinate 791,004 downwards.
CACGAACTCGACGCGCGTCGTCTTGCGGACTTTCTCCGACGACCGGACGAGCACCGCGCCGATTTCGGCGGTCGAGCGCACGTGTGTTCCGCCGCACGCGCTCCGGTCGACTCCCTCGATCGAGACTATGCGCAGCGTGCCCGTTCGCTCCGACGCCTTGCGTAGCCCTTGCGCCGCCTGCGCGTCCTCGAACGTCACAGCGACCGGCCTCGCTTCGCCGACCAATTCGTTGGCGCGCGTCTCGGCGGCGACGATCTGTTCGTGCGTGAGCGACTCGACCTCGAGATCGAGCGTGGAAGACTCGGGGCCAAAGTGGACACTCACCGTTTTGGCGCCGAACATGTCCTCGAACACGGCGGACAGGAGGTGCTGTCCCGTGTGCTGCTGCATGTGGTCGTACCGCCGAACCCAGTCGATGCGCCCGACGAGCCGCGGCTCGGCCCCGCCAACCGGCGCGGCGAGGACGTGGGCGATGCGTTCGTCCTCATCCACGACATCCACCACCGCGACACCGCCGAGCGTTCCGACGTCGTGCGGCTGGCCGCCTGAGGTGGGGTAGAAAGCGGTCTCGTCGAGGTAGACCCGGGTTCCGTCGCCGCTGCGCTCGACGATCGCCGCCGTGAACTCGGCGCGGTACGCGTCGGTGTAATAGTGTCGAACGGTCATGGGCGCGTGGCGGCTTGCTCAGCCGGCGCGGGGCTGGCCGTTCCGCCGCGGCCGAACCTGGGCCAATGCTGCCTTGGAACCCCTCGGATCCCAACCACGAGAAAGACCCAGGCGACGAGCGCGACCGCGGAAAGCTCCAAGAGGAGATCGCGGCTGGCGACGATGGCAGCGCTTCGTTTTCCCTCGACTTCCAGAGCGACTTGGAGGATGTTCACGGCCTGTCGCTGGTCGAGGGGTTTTTCACCGCGGGCGACCTGGTCGACGAACTCTTTTCGGGCGGCGAGTGTATCGCTAGAGCGGGCGAGAACATGGAGCTCGGCGGCGGTGTACACCATGCCGGCAACCACGAAAGCCAGCACGATGGCCGGCGCGATCAGGAGAAGCTTCTTGTCGAGGCGCACTCATATAATTAAACACGAGGCGCCTCTGCCGCGTACAACGTTGGGGGCCGTGCGTTCGCTACGGATTTCCGAAGGGAGAAACGACGACCGTCGCGATCGCGAGGTTGAGCGGATCGGCCACGAAATGAACGGTGATCGTTGCGGTGCCGGGCAGGAAGGTCGTCACCAGGCCGGTTTGCGATACGGTGGCGATCGACGGATTGCGAGACTCCCATATGAGCGCCGAGGAGAAATTGCCGGCGTTGCTCGAGAGCTGAACCAAGCTTCCGACGTCGACTTGCACGAACGATGGCGAGATGAACAACGACCTGGTCGTTCCAAAGGTCGTATCGGTTACGACGACGGGTCCAATGAGCCCGATCTGATTTCGCGGTGCTGTGTCGCAGGCCACGCCGGCGAGGGCCGCGCTCGCCGCGATGCTGAATAGGAGGCGCCTTGTCATGACAGGATCAAGAACAGTTTCCATGCCGACGACCGCCCCTGTGGCGGGCCGTGCCGACGCGGCGCACACAACGCTAAGAAACGTCAACGCTCGTGCCGGCCAGCGCGCCGCGAGACAGTTTGTGCCCATGGCGACACAAACCGATCTTGCTCCCCCCAAAGCGTCGGTAACGCCGGACGCCGATCTCATTCTCGTCATCGACGACGAGCCGCAGATTCGCCGCGCGGTGCGCGACGCGTTGCGCGACGTCACGGCGAAGGTCGACGAAGCCGCGAACGGCGCCGACGGCGTGAACGCGGCGACGTCGGCGCGCCCCGACCTCGTCGTCCTCGACCTCGGGCTCCCCGACATGGCCGGCGTCGACGTGTGCCGCGAGATCCGCCGACGGTCGGCCGTTCCGATCATAGTCTTGTCGGCGCGCCATTCAGAGCACGAGAAAGTGGATCTACTGAACGCCGGCGCCGACGACTACGTGACGAAGCCGTTCAGCGTCCTCGAGCTGGCCGCGCGCGCCAAGGCGCAGATCCGCCGCGCCAAGACGTTCGCCGCGGGAACGAGCACGGCGCCTGTCGTCATCGGATCGCTCGTCGTCGACACGATCAATCGGCGCGTTTCACGCGACGACACGCCGATTCACCTGACGCCGATCGAATGGCAGATCCTCGCGACGCTGCTCAGCGCCGCGGGACGAACGCTGACGCATCAGCAGATCTTCGACGCGGTGTGGGATCGCGAGTTCGGAAGTCCGCAGCAGTATCTCCGCGTCCACATCACCAACTTGCGACGAAAGATCGAGGCCGATCCGGCGACTCCGCAGATCATCATCACCGAGCCCGGCGTGGGCTACCGGGTCGAGCAGCCGCGCTGAACGTGCACAACCCGCAGCGCCAGGCCCTCCGGTGGGGTCTGGCGGTCGTCGTCACGACGGCGGTGACCGCGACGATGGTTCACTACCGCGGCGATTTCGATCAGGTACACGTCGTCCTCATGTACCTGTTGATCGTGCTGTTCGCCAGCGCCAGCTCCGGGCGCGCGCTCGGGATCACGCTCGCGTGCAGCGCGGTCGTCCTCATCGACTACTATTTTCAGCCGCCGTACAGCGAGATCTCGGTCGGCAAGCCGCTCGATTGGCTCGCGCTGTTCGCGTTTCTCGTGACGGCGCTCGTGTCGACGAACCTGTTGGCGCGCGCGCGCACGGAGGCGGAGGAGGCGCGGCGCCGCGCGGTGGAAGTGGAATCTCTCGCGCGGCTCGGATCCGAGACGCTGAGCGCCGGCCGCGCCGAGGAAGCGCCGACGCGGATCGCCGAAATCATCAGGACGGCGATGGGCATGTCCGAATGCTCGATCACCGCCAAGCACGGCGAAACGTCGGCGCTCTGGACCACGACGGCCGAGGGCCTCGTGAAAGAGGTCGTCATTCCACTCAAGGTGCAGGACCGGATAGTCGGTGCGCTGCGCCTCGCGAACGCGACGCCCGTCCGGCTCGACGGGGCGCAGAAGCGCTTCCTCGACGCCATCGCCTACTACGCGGCGCTGGCGCTCGATCGTGTACGACTGGTGGCCGAAGCCGAACGCGCCGAAGCGCTGCGCGAAGCGGACCGGTTGAAGGACATCGTTCTCGCGTCGGTGTCGCACGACCTTCGCACGCCGCTCACCACGATCAAGGCCCTGGCGCAGAGCGAGGCGCTGCAGGGGAGCGAAAACGCGGCGGCGATCGAAGAGCAAGCGGACCGTCTCACGCGGCTGGTGAGCGACCTGTTGGATCTGTCGCGCCTCAAGAGCGGCGGTTTCGCGGCGATTCCGGAGCTCAATACGGCGGAGGACCTGATCGGCGCGGCGGTCCGTCAGACACGCGGCCTGTTCAGCGGCCGGCCGGTGCGCGCAGTGATCGATCTCGAGAGTCCGGCTTTGGTTGGATTCTTCGACTTCGCGCAATCGCTTCGCGTGCTGGGCAACTTCCTGGAGAACGCGGCGCGATACTCGCCGCCGTCGGAATCGGTCGAGCTCTCGGCGCGGCGCGACGGCGATGAGTTGGTGTTCTCGGTATCGGACCGCGGACCTGGAGTGGCGGAGGCCGATCGCGCGCGGATCTTCGAGGCTTTCTATCGATCGGCGGGTTCGGCGCCGGACGCGGCGGCGCGCGCGGGGCTCGGGCTTTCGATAGCCCGCACACTCGCGCACATCCAGGGCGGCTCCGTGAGCTATTCGCCGCGGCCGGGCGGGGGCGCTGTGTTCGAGCTGCACCTGCCGGCGAGCGAGCTGCGCGCCGACGCGCTCGAGGCCATCGAGCAGACGGCTTGAACCCTCGTGGGAGCAATCGTCGGCGCCTGCTGGCCGTGCCCCGCGCTCTTTTCTAGGTTAAGGCGCCTTTGCGACCGCGGCGGTACGCCCGCGGTCGTTTCCCTGACCGGGCGGGGGGCGGTGGCTGCAATGGAGCTTCGCGAAAAACTCCAGACCCAACTGGGCGGCGCCTACCAGATCGAACGCGAGCTGGGCGGCGGCGGCATGTCGCGCGTCTTCGCGGCGACCGAGACCGCGTTCGGCCGGAAGGTCGTCATCAAGGTGCTCCCCGCGGAGTTGGGGGCGGGCGTCAACGTCGAGCGGTTCAAACGCGAGATCCAGGTCGCGGCGAACCTGCAGCATCCGCACATCGTCCCGGTGCTCACCGCGGGTGAGATGGGCGACGTGCCGTTCTACACGATGCCGTTCATCGACGGTCAATCGCTGCGCGCGCGTCTGGCCGCGGGTCCGATTCCGATCGACGAGTGCGTCTCGCTGCTGAGAGACGTAGCTCGCGCGCTGGCGTACGCGCACGAGCACCACGTGGTCCACCGGGACATCAAGCCTGACAACGTACTGATCTCTGGCGCGTCGGCGACGGTGACGGACTTCGGCATCGCGAAGGCAATTTCGGCCGCGCGCGCCGCCGACACGCTCGACGGCGGGGGAGGTCTGACTCAGCTCGGCATGTCGATCGGCACGCCGACCTACATGGCGCCCGAGCAGGCAGCGGCGGATCCGAGCACGGATCATCGCGCCGACATCTACTCGTTCGGCTGCATGGCCTACGAGATGCTCGCGGGCCGGCCACCGTTCGCCGACATGTCGCCGCACAAGCTGCTGGCCGCGCACATGGGCACCAAGCCGCAGCCCGTGTCGGATCTGCGTCCTGACACTCCGCCGGCGCTCGCCGAGATAGTGATGCAGTGTTTGGAAAAGGATCCGGACGCGCGGCCGCAGCGCGCGGCCGACATCGCGCGCGTGCTCGACGCGGTCTCGAGCGGCGCGACGGGCCCCGTGGCCGCCGCGAATTGGGCGGGCAGCTTCCGCCGAGGAGCGATCATGTACGTCATCGCGTTCGCGGCGGCCGCGATCCTGGCGAAGGCGGCGGAGGTCGCGTTCGCGGTTCCGGAATGGGTGATGCCGACGACCATCGCGATCATGCTGCTCGGCATCCCGCTGTACCTCGCCACGGCCTACGTGCAACGCGTATCCCGCCGGGCGGCGGCGTCCACGCCGCGAACCGCGGCGGGAATGGCCGCCGCGCCGACGACACTGTCGACGATCGCGGTTCGCGCCAGCCCATATCTCTCGTGGCAGCGGGCAAGGGGGTTCATGGCGAGCGCACTCGGCGGCTTCGCGCTGCTCGTCGTCGTGCTCATGTTATTGCGGCCGCTCGGACTCGGCCCGCTCAAGTCGCTCATGGCGAGCGGGCAGTTGCACGATCGTGACAAGATTCTCATCGGCGATTTCACGTCGACCGGATCCGACACCACGCTCGGAAGCGTCATCGCCGAAGCAGTGCGGGCAGACCTCGGCCAGTCGCCGGTCGTTTCCATCATCACGCCGCAGACGGTGGCCGCCGATCTGCAACTCATGCAGCGCGCGGCGAATACGCGGATCGACTCGGCCGTGGCGCGCGTCGTGGCGCGGCGCGAGGGAGCGAAGGCGATCGTGACGGGCGACGTGCACTCGCTGGCGAACGGCGGGTTCGTCGTCACGATGCGGCTCGTCGGCGCGGATTCGGGCCAGAGCCTCGCGTCGCTGAGCGGCAGCGCGAGCGGCGCGAAGGATCTCATTCCGACGATCGGCGGCCTCACGCGCTCGTTGCGGCGTCAGATGGGCGAGTCGCTCAAGCACGTGCAGGCGTCGGCCGAGCTCGCGCAGGTCACGACGGCGTCCGTCGACGCGCTCGAGAAGTACACGGCGGCGCAGCGCGCGATGACGCAAGGGGACGCCGACAAGGCGATCCCGCTGTTCAAGGAAGCCGTCAAGATCGACACGGGCTTCGCGTCGGCGTACCGCGGGCTGGCGGTGGCGCTGTCGAATCGCCGAATGGACCGCGAGGGTCAGATCGCGGCGATGGAGCGCGCGTACGCGGACACTGCGCGCCTGCCGGAAACCGAGCGGTGGCTCGCCGTGGCGACGTACTGGACGCAGGGGCCGCATCCGAACGAGGCGAAAGCGGCCGAAGCGTACAGGTCGCTGCTCGCGATCCGTCCGGCGCAGTATGCGGCGCTCAACAACCTCGCGCTGCTCTACGCGAATCAGCGGAAGTTCGACTCGGCCGCGGCGTTGTTGCGGCGGTCGGTCGCGTCGAATCCCGCGGGGGTCACGAGCTACAACAACTTGATCACGAACGAAGCGGAGCTCGGGAATTGGTCGCAGGTCGACTCGACGACAGCCGCGGTGTTGAAGGTCTCGGCAAACAATCCGCGCGTTGCGATGGGGCGGGCGACGTACTTCTTCGCGCGCGGCCAGTACGACAGCACGATCGCATTCATGGATTCCCTGTCCGCGGCGAATCCGACGGATGATCTCGTCAAGGCGCAACGCAACGGGGTCGTCGGCATCGTGGCGATGACGCGCGGTCAAGTCACCGAAGGAATGCGATTGATCGCGCTGAACACAGCGTACAACCTGGCCCAGGGCAACGGGCAAGTCGCGCTGGGGGCGCCGATCGACTCGGCCATTACCCTGGTGTGGTTCTTCCACGACACGACCAAAGCGCTAGCGATCGTACAGAACGCCCTCAAGCGGGTACCGCTCACGACTTTTCAGCCGCTCGACCGTCCGTACGCCGCGCTGGCGCAAGCGTACGCGTTGATGGGCAAGCCGGAACTCGCCAAGTCGATGCTCACGGAGTTCGACCGAATTTCGCCGGCCTACACGCAAGAAGTGGCGGCGGCGACACGCCACACCATCCAGAGCTCGATTGCGATGGCCGAACGCCGCTATCTCGACTCGGCGCACGAGTCGGAGGCGGCGGACATCGGGAATTGCACGATCTGCCGGCTGCCGTCGACGGGCTTCGCGTTCGACCTGGCGCAAATGCCCGATTCGGCGATCGCGGCATTCACGCGATACGTGAATTCGACGTCGCTCCTCCAACGCTATGGCCTCGACCGACTGTTCCTCGCCGGTTCGTACAAGCGGCTCGGCGAGCTGTGGGAAGCGAAAGGAGACCGCGCGAAGGCCGCGCACTACTACGCGAAATTCCTCGACCTGTGGAAGAATCCCGACCCCGCGCTACAGCCACAGGTGACCGACATTCGCAAGCGATTGGCTCGTCTGAGCGACGTCGAGGCGCGCTAAAAAACGTTGATACACAGCGTGTTACGGCGATCGCGGGGCGTCTTTGTGGAATCTTAACCAACAGCGTCGGCGGCCAATTCGTAATTTCATTGCGCGCCGCAGATTGCCCCCCAAACGTCATTCGGCGGCGTGCGTAGAAGGCGACAGGAGTTCTGGTGCTCGCGTGCTGAACGGGTGGGTGGGAAATTCACGCGCGACGCCAGGCTCCTGTTCGTCGTTTCTCGAGGTCGGCATCGCTGTACGACGACCAAGAATTCAACGCAGATGACGCAGATCTGAACGGCAAGCCAGCAGATTCCAACAAGAGCTTTTGGTGAATCTGCGGGATTGTCTTTTTGTCTCCGCGGAACTGCGTTGAATTTGCTCAAACTGCTTCGTGGCCGTGGCTGCCCGAGAGGGCGGCGGGGGTGTTGCCAAGAATCATGATGAGGATCGCGAACGCCAGGTAGGCGACCGCCCAGTGGTAGGGCAGCATCGACCCGGTCCGCCACGGTAGATAGATCCCGCCCGACGGCGTGATCGAGTGGATGAATCCGAAAAACGAGAGTACGGAGCACGCGGTGAAGGTCGTCGCCGCGGCGGTGATGCGGCGGTCGATGAGGAACGCGAGCGCGCCGCCCCAGAGCATCGCCGTCAGAATGAACCCGTGCGCGAGCATCACCATCACGCCAACGGTTGAAATGAAGTCCGGGTTGGTGAGACCGGTGGCCTTCATCGTTCCCGCGGGATCGATCGCGGCCGACATCAACGCGCCGTTGTACGTCTGCGACAGGAAGATCTGGACGAGCTGCGCGACGCTCGGAAACACGGCGAGCGTGACCGCCGCGGCGTGGCGCTTTGGCGTCGCGATGTAGCTCTGCTCCGTGATGTCGAGCGCCACGAACACGAGAATTGGCGCGAGCGCCGGCTTGGGGAGCGCGTCGGCCATGAACGCGATGTAGCCGAAGATCCCGCCTAGACCGATGAACAGCCCGGTGGCGAGCGTGTACCCGGCACGGCCGCCCATCGCTTTGTACGCCGGGTGTCCGATGTACGGCGTGGACTGGCTCACGCCGCCGCATACGCCGGCGATGAGCGTCGCGACCGCCTCGGTGAGGAGAATGTCGCGCGTGTTGTAGTCGTCGCCGGCGATGCGCGCGCTCTCCGTGACGTTGATGCCGCCGATCACCGTGAGGATGGCGAACGGCAGCGCCAGCGGCAGATAGTCGTGGACGGCGACGGGCATCCCTTTCAAGAACCCTAACGTCGGCAGCGGCGCGCCCATCGGAAAATGCGCCGCCGCCTTTGCGATCGGGTGCACGAGCAGCCCCGCCGCGCCAAGTCCGTAGTAGATCGCCGCCCCGACGACGACGCTCGCCAGCACCTGCGGCGCGCGCATCGGGAGTCTCAACTTCGCGACGAGCGCATAGAGGATGATGCCGAGCGCCATCATGCCGACGATCGGCTCGCTGTAGATCTCGCCGAGCTGCAACGTGCCGAGGAGGGCGATGCCGACGCCGCCGATGGAGCCGAGGAGTCCGGCCTCGGGGATCGAGCGTCGCACGCGGTCGCCGATGAACGACATGATGAGCTTGAAAACGCCCATCAGTACCATCGTTGCCATGCCGACTTGCCATGCGGCGACCGCCGCGTCCGCGGCGGACATCTTTGTCTTCGCGACGAGAAACGCGGGACCGAGGACGGTGAGGGCCATGCCGATCGTCGACGGCGCGTCGAGGCCAAGCGGCATCGCGGTGACGTCGTCGCGCCCGGTGCGTCGCGCGAGACGAATCGCCATCACCGTGTACACGACGTCGCCGAACAACACGCCGAGCGCGGTCCCTGGGAACATGCGAGTGTACACGAGCGTCGCCGGGAACCCGAACCCCGCCACGAGAATTCCGGCGAGCACGGCGAGGTTGACGACGTTGTCGAGCATCAACCCGAAGAAGGCGTTGATGTCGCCCGTCGTCGCCCACTTGTAGCGAGGGCGCGTCGCGTCCAGCGCGGCCGCGGTCATGGGCGACGAAGATAGGATGGCGCGCCCCTCCGGGCCACCGTAGGTTCAACGCCCCGGACTGACCCCCACTCGGTTCGAAACGAGGGAACGATGATTCGTCTTCGTGGAGCACTTGGAGCAACGTTGTTCGCGATCGCCGCGAGCCCGCTCGGCGCGCAAGCGCGCCAGACGGAGTCCGACGAGTACACGCGCTACGAGCTGCTCGAACCCGGGTCGGCAAAATTCCGGATCGTCTACGATGTGACCGCGACGACGGCCGGCGCGACCTACTTCTTCAATCCGATCCGCAAGGGCAGCCTCGCGAGCAACGAGAGCGTGAGCGATCGCGCGACGGGAAAGCCGCTCGAATTCGACGTCGTCGGCGCGGCGGTGGCGCGCGCCGGCGGCGTGCGCAGCCAGGACACGACGCAGACCTACATCCGCGTCAAGCTCACGCGCCCGGTTCCGGCCGACGGCGGCGAGGCGCGCGTTCTGATCGACAAGACGTACGAAGACGCGTCGAGCTACTTCCTGCGCGGCGACACGATCGTCTTCAGCCGCCCACTCGGCATCAAGCGCAACGCCGTCGTACTGCCGAAGGGGTACGAACTGGTCTCGTGCAACTTTCCGTCGCAGGTGTTGCAGGAGACCGACGGGCGCATCGGCATCACCTTCTGGAACAACACGCCGGCCGAGGCGCCGCTCATGATGCGCGCGGTGCGCGTCGGGCCGACGGTGTCGGGCGCCGCCGGCGTCGAGCGTCGCGGCGAAGTTGGGGGACCGCGCGCACCAGAATCGCGAGATCGTCTACTTCCTCCAGCAACCCGAGACGCACGCGTTCGATTTGTATCACGACTACACGGAATCGCGGCCCGGAACTAGCACTTACATCAACGAGGTGAGGGCCGGCAGCACGGTCTCCAATCCGCGTGCCATGAACCTCGACACCGGCGAGCAGCTCAAGTTCGAGATTCTCAAGGGCGAGGCGATCGCGCGATCGAAGCTTGCCGTGAGCAACATCACGCCGGATCTCGAGGTCGTGGTGTTTCATTTCGGGCCGGTGAAGACGGGCGAGTCGGTCCGGATCCGCATGTTCGAGACGTACACCGACTCGGCTCGCTACAAGCTGGCGGGAGACGAGCTCGTCTGGGACCGGAGCTTCGGGCGGCCGTCGAACGCGGTCGTCCTGCCGGCGGGATGGGTGCTGACGAACAGCGGCATTCCCGCGACGGTGAGCACGCTGCCGGACGGCCGCGTCCGCCTCGATTTCATCAATCCGCGGCCCGACGAAATCGCAACGCTGATCACGGCTCGGCGACGCTGAAATCTGGAACTTTGCGGCCGGCGTATCCCTTTTGGGGGTTCTCGGCCCGATAGAACGGAATTTGGGGGTTTGTCCGGTATGACGATCACCGACGTCCGCGCCACGGCGCCGCCGCTTCTCGACCGCGTGGTCAAAGTGCGCGCGCAAACGGAAGCGCTTTGCGCCCCGCTCGAAGTCGAAGACTACGTCGTGAGCACGATGAGCGACGTGAGCCCGACGAAGTGGCACCTCGCGCACACCAGTTGGTTCTTCGAAACGTTCGTGCTCGCGCCGTTCGACGCGACCTACGTCACGCCGAACCCGAAGTACGCGTTCCTGTTCAACTCGTATTACGTGCAGGCGGGCGAGCGTCACTGTCGCGCGCAACGTGGTCTCGTCACGCGGCCCACGGTCGCCGAGGTGTATGCGTACCGCGCGCACGTCGACGGCGCGCTGCAGGCGCTGGTCGAGCGCATCGGCGACGACGCCAATCATCCGGCGCTGCCGGTGATCGAGCTTGGGCTTCACCACGAGCAACAGCACCAGGAGCTGATGCTCACCGACATCAAGCACGTCTTCTGGATGAATCCGATGCGCCCCGCGTACACGGCGAGGCGGCCCGTCTCTCACGTGAGCGACGCGACCAACTGGGTTTCCGTCGCGGCGGGGATTCACCGCATCGGTCACGACGGCGGGAGCTTCTCGTTCGACAACGAGTCGCCCGCGCATCGCGTGTACGTAGACGAGTTCAGTCTCGCCGACCGCCTGGTGACGAACGCCGATTGGCTCGCGTTCATGAACGACCGCGGCTACCACCGACCCGAGCTCTGGCTGTCGAACGGCTGGGCGACGGTGCGCACCGGCAATTGGGAAGCGCCGTTTTATTGGGAGCGCGCGGCGGACGGCTGGACCGAGTTCACGCTCGCCGGCGTGAGTCCCGTCGATCCCGGCGCGCCGGTGTGCCATGTGAGCTACTACGAGGCCGACGCGTTCGCGCGGTGGGCCGGCGCCCGCCTTCCCACCGAAGCCGAATGGGAGATCGCCGCGCGCGACGAGCCCGTGTACGGCGCCTTCGTGGATGCGCGCAACTTCCACCCGTCTCCGGCCGGACCAGGGCGTGATGGTTCGTTGCGCCAGCTCTACGGCGACGTGTGGCAGTGGACGCAGAGCGCCTACACCGCCTATCCCGGCTACGCACCTTCGGCGGGCGCCCTCGGCGAATACAACGGCAAGTGGATGTGCGACCAGTGGGTGCTGCGCGGTGCCTCGTGCGCTACCCCACGGTCGCATGCGCGCGTGACGTACCGCAACTTTTTCCCGTCCGACGCGCGCTGGCAGTTCATGGGCCTCCGCTTGGCGAAGAACGCATGAGCGCATCGATGCATCCGCAGCGCGCGTCGCATGGCGCGCGTCCGCTCGAGGCGAGCGAGATCCTCGCCGACGTGCTGCACGGACTCGGCGGCACGCAAAAAACGCTTCCGCCGAAGCTGTTCTACGACGACGTCGGCGCGCGGCTCTTCGAACGCATCTGCACGCTCGACGAGTACTACCTCACACGCAGCGAGTTCTCGATTCTGCGCGAGCGCTCGCGCGAGATCGCGGACTTCATCGGACCGAGGGTTGCGTTGGTGGAGTACGGAAGCGGCGCCGCGATCAAGGTGCGCTTTCTGCTCGACGCCCTTCGCGATCCGGCGGCGTATGTGCCGATCGACATCTCGCGGGAGCAGCTCGCGCGCGTCACGGCCGAGCTCGAGGCGGACTATCCGTCACTCGCCGTGCGGCCGATCTGCGGCGACTACACGCGCCTCCTTCCGTTGCCGAACCTGCCGCCGCATTCGCGCCGGGCGGCGTTTTTTCCCGGCTCGACGATCGGGAATTTCCATCCGGCGGAGGCGGCGGCGTTCCTCACGCGAATTCGCCGGACGGTTGGCGCGGGCGGCGCGCTGGTGCTCGGCGTCGACCGCCGCAAGGACGCCGCCGTGCTGCACGCGGCGTATGACGATCCGCAGGGCGTGACCGCGGCGTTCAACCGCAACGTGCTTCGCCGCATCAACCGCGAGCTCGGCGCCGACTTCGATCTCGCGAGCTTCCGCCATGTCGCGTTCTTCAACGACGACGCGAGCCGCATCGAGATGCATCTCGAGAGCACGCGCGACCAGTCGGTCAACGTGGCGGGGAACACGTTCGACTTCGTGCGCGGCGAAACGATCTGGACGGAGTCGTCCTACAAGTACGACGAGGATCAGTTGGCGGCGGTTGCGAGCGCGGCCGGGTTCCGCGTCGACCGTCTCTGGACGGACGCGAACGATTTGTTCTGGGTCGGCGCACTGACGGCCGCCTCGTGAGCGACTCCCCGGAGCCGGGCGAAAAGAACCGTATCTGGGTCGACGTCGGGGAGACGTCCGATCTGTCGAAGCGTCCGCTCACCGGCGTGACGGTCGGCAACCTCAAGGTCGCGATCACACACGTCGGTGGCGCGTTCGGCGCGCTCTCCGGCGTGTGCAACCACGCCGGAGGTCCGCTCGCCGAAGGCCGGATCGACGGCGAGTACGTCACCTGCCCGTGGCACAACTGGAAGTACCATTTCAAAACGGGGCTCGGCGAACCCGGATTCGAGATCGACGCCGTGCCGTCGTACGACGTGAGGGTCGAGGGCGCGCGCGTGCTGGTGTCGTCTGCGCCGGTGACGAAGCGGACGCGCGGATCGCATCCGCCGCATCCGGTCGCTCGGAAGATCGAGCGCGCGCCGGGGCGGGTGCGCGTGCTCGGCATCTCGACGACGAACATGGACATTCAGAACCCGCGCTACTCGACGTCCGACGACCTCCTCGCCGAGGCCATCCATCACGCCGCGACGGAGCTCGACGTCGACACGCAGACGATTCATCTGGCCGGCCTGCGCTTCCGTCCGTGCGAGGGCTACTACTCGAAGAGCGCGCACGCGTGCACGTGGCCCTGCTCGATCACGCAGATGGATCCCAAGGACCAGATGGAGGTCGTGTACGAGGCGATCGTCCACTGGGCCGACGTCGTTCTCGTGTCGACCCCGATCCGCTGGGGGAACGCCAGCTCGCTCTACTATCGCATGGTCGAGCGGATGAACTGCGTGCAGAACCAGGTGACGATCGCCAACCGCGTGCTTCTGCGAAACAAGGTCGCGTCGTTCATCATCACGGGCGGACAGGACAACGTGCAGGCGGTCGCCGGCCAGATGCTCGGCTTCTTCGCCGAAGTCGGTTGCCACTTTCCTCAGTTTCCGTACATCGCGCACTCACGCGGATGGTCGGCCGAGGACATGGAGAACAACACGCGTGCCGTGATGATGAGCCCGGAGTTGCGCGAGGGAGCACGAAGTCTCGTCGCGCGCGCGGTGGACACGGCGCAGCTGCTGCTCGACCATGAGGACGCTCCGCACACGACCGCGCGCGGAGGGCGAAAGGCGCACTCGATGGTGAAGGCGGAGCTCGGGGTGGATCAGGGAGAGCCCGCGGCCGTGGACCACTGACGCCGTCTGGCTTCGACCGCGAACGAAGAAAGAAGGGAACAACGATCCGTCCGCGTTTTCACGAACGCTGTATCGCTCTCGCCGCGATGATCGCCGAATCCAAAAACGCGTGCACCTGTTCCTTCGGCTCCTCGCCGAGGCGTGAGCCCGGGAGCACGGCGCCGACCCATTCGTTCGTGTGCCACGTTCCGCCGCCGCCGAGCGACGATGTAGCCGCCTCGGGTTTCGGCGACGGCGACGTGTTCACGTAGAAGTACGGCTCGTCGTAGTACTGATCGCCCGGCTCCATGCCGACGCCGATCGTGCGGCCGCCGCCGAGGTCGATGAGCGTCGCGATGTCGAAGTGATGCGGCCAGCAGCGGACCTCGCTCGCCTCGGTCGTCGAGGAACGCACGTATTCCAGCGCGCGATTCCCCACGAAGTACCATGCGTCGAGCTGGGCGAAGGCGGCCGCGTTCTTCGTGTCGAAGGTCGCGCCGTCATCCACGTCGTGATGCGGGATCTCGTAGTGGCGTTTGAGCGTGAGGCGGTCGCCGTCGGCGCCGCGTTCGGCGATGCGCGCGCGGAGCCAGTTCGCGGCGTCGTCGATCGTCAGGCCGTGGAGCAGCGTGGAGGCGACGATCTGGTTGTCTTCACCGGCGATCGAAAGCGAGAGGTCGGCGGGTTGGATGACCGCGCGGAACGGCTGCGGCGCGGGGATCACGTGGCCGCAAAGCGCTCGCAGGCTCTCGACCCATTCCAGGTTCGTGTGGCTGTCGTCCGGCTCCGCCGGGAGGTACGAGATGCCGGTCGCCGTGGCGAGCTGCGCCGCATGGTGCAGCTGCAGCCGCGCGACGGTGAGCGTCTGTGCCAAACCAGGATCGATTGCGACGGCCACGGCTAGCTCCGCAGTGAGTGAACGCCAAAAAGACCGAGATCCGCCGAGGTTCCACGGGCGTATTGTAACCGGATGCCGCCCGCCGCCGGTCGGCGTAACTTATCGAGGGTGGAACCAAACGCCGCACGGCGCGGTTTTGAAGAGTGAGGGAGAACACGCGTTCCACCGCGCTTTCGAAGGGAACTGACATGCCAGAACGAAATCGATTGTCGCGCATCGCCAGCCTGATCGCGATTGCCGCCGCAAGCATGACGACCGCGGGCGGTCTTACCGCCCAAACGACGAAATTGGCCCAAGTGGGTAGCCACGCCATGAAAACATTCAAGAAGCCGTCGGACGACAGCCTGAAGAAAGAGCTCACGCCGCTGCAGTACGAAGTCACGCAGCACGAAGCCACGGAGCGGCCGTTCCAGAACGCATATTGGGACAACCACGAGCCCGGTATCTACGTGGACATCGTCTCCGGCGAGCCGCTCTTCAGCTCGAGCGACAAGTTCGAGTCCGGCACCGGCTGGCCGAGCTTCACGCGCCCGCTCGTGCCCGAGAACATCACGACGAAGACCGATCGCACGCTGGGAATGTCGCGCACGGAGGTTCGCTCGGCTCACGCCGATTCGCACCTCGGCCACCTGTTCGACGACGGTCCGCGTCCGACCGGCATGCGCTACTGCATGAACTCCGCCTCGATGCGCTTCATCCCCGCGTCGAAGCTCGTCGAGGAAGGCTACGGCGAGTACGCGCATCTGTTCACCGGCGCGGCGAAGAAGTAGAGCACGGCGAAATCGCTGTAGGTCTCCGCCCCCGCCCTCCGCCCGCCCCCCGCACTTCTCACCCGTGAACATCGGCATCGTCGGCGCAGGCGGAATCGGGAGCTACTACGCCGGAACGTTGAGTCGCGCGGGTCATCAGGTTCGCCTGGTGGCCCGCGGTCCGCATCTGGCCGCGATGAAAGAACACGGCCTCGAGGTGCGAACACCCGACGAATCGTTCACCGTGCGTCCGGAGATCTCCGACGACGGCGCGCTCGTGGCGAACTGTGAGTTCGTCGTCGTCGCGGTCAAGAGCTACTCGCTGAGCGAGGTCGGTCCGGCGCTCGTTGGCGCGGCAAAAAGTGGAGCGACGATCGTTCCGCTGCTCAACGGCGCAGACGTCACCGAACGGCTCGTGGCCCTCGGTGTGCCCGAACCGGCGATACTCGGCGGTATCATCCATTCGAGCCTCGTGCGCGCCGAGCCTGGCGTCGTCTACCGCAAGGGTCCGAGCGACCGCGTCACGATAGGCGAGTTCGGTCAGCCGTCGAGCGAGCGGGCGAAGAAGATCGTCGACGCGTTCGCGGCCGGCGGATCCGACGCGCGACTGAGCGCCGACATTTCCGGCGACATCTGGCGCAAGTTCGCGTTCATCGTGCCAATGGGAATCGCGTGCGGACTGTCGCGCCAGCCTATGGGGCCGGTGCTCGCGTCGGAATCCGGCCGACGGATTCTCACGGACTCGCTGCACGAAGTGGTGATGGTCGCTCGCGCGGCCGCGGGCAGACTCGGCGATGGAGACGAGATCACGGTGCGGGACGAGCTGTTCGGAATCGGCCCGGCCATCAAGCCGAGCTTCTTGCTCGATCTCGAGCGCGGCGGCCCAACGGAGCTCGATCTGCTCGCCGGGACGGTGCGTCGTCTCGGGCGAGAGCACGGCGTACCGACGCCGGTCGCCACCCTGGCCACCGCGGCGTTCGAGGTCGCGCTCGGCGGCGGATGACGGCGGGAACTCTGGTCCGGCCTCGATCGTTCTGTTAAAGATGGCTCAACCGGACGCGCACGCTTTGCAGCCGACGCCCGAGCGAAATCGCGATCGCGAGTTCGCAGAGCTCGCGCTGCCGCTTCTGCCAACAATCGCGCGCGTTGCGTCTGCGCTTACCAACGACCCGTCGGACGCGGACGACCTGGTGCAAGAGACCTTTCTTCGCGCGTACCGCCACTGGAACACGTTCGTGCCCGGCACCGACTGCAAGGCGTGGCTGTCCACGATCTGCCGGCACGCGTTCGTCGAGCAGCGGCGACGCGATGCCAAGTCGGTCGTCGCCGACGACCAAGAGCTCGAGAATCTTGCCGCGGTGCGGCAGCACAATCGTGCCGTTTCGCACGACCTGGATGGGATGTTCAGCCGGCTTGATCTCGGTCCGGCGATCGCGCGCGCGATTGCCGTGCTCGAGCCGCACTATCGCGACGTGGTCACATTGGTGGACGTAGACGACTTCTCGTACGAGGAAGTCGCGACCGCGTTGGACATCCCCATCGGCACGGTGCGTTCGCGGCTCTATCGCGCGCGGCGCCAGCTTCAGGAATCACTCATCGACTACGCCATAGACGCCGGCTTCAAGGCATCGAATGCCGCGGCGCCTTCTTCCACGCCTCTTCGTCCGATACCCGAGCGCCGCCATGGTTAGCCGATCAGAATGCGAACATGTCGTCATGCGGCTGTGGCCGTACCTCGACGGCGCTCTTTCCGAAGACGAACGCGAACGAATCGTGCGGCACCTCGAGGTCTGCCACGACTGCCACTCGCACTACGACTTCGCGAACGCGTTTCTCGACGCCGTCGCCGCTTCGCGGCCGCACATGAAGGTCGACGACCGGCTTCGGTCTCGCGTGATGGGAGCGCTGAGTGCCGAGGGATTCCGAGCGGCGGCGAACTGACGGTGGACCGGTGGACCGGTGGACCGGTGGACCGGTGACTGGGTGGACCGGTGGACACCGGGATGCGAAGCGAAAGGCTGACGGCTAGTTGCCGCGGCGGCGAAGGCTCGCGATGAGTCGAGAGAGCATCTTCTTGCAATCGGTGGCGCGCGCGTGCAGCGCTTCGAGCTCGGCGCGATCACCGAACCCCAGCTCCACGGCCAACTCGATCTGAAACTGAAGCTCGGCGGCGGAACCGAGCGCGTTGTGGAGGAACACCACAAACGCGCGGTTGCCGGCGCGGTGGCATCCCTCGACGATGTTGGACCCGATCGAGACCGCTGCTCGCCGCATCTGAGCCGTCAACCCAAATCGCTCGGCACCAGGGAATCGCGCCGTCGCGACGTAAGTCTTGATCGCCAACTCTCGAGCTTCGCCCAGAACCCGAAGATCCGCCGGATCGCGCATGGCGGTACGCTGGCACGATCAAGTGAAATTCCCACCATCATTTCATTTCGCGCCGTACCCTTTCGTCGCAACTTTTCCCGGTCCACCGGTCCACCGGTCCACCGGTCCACCCGTCCACCGGTCAACCGATTTTTCCCCCCATCCACGCCAGGCTCTCCCGCACGTGCGTGCTCCAGTACCGCCACGTGTGCGCGCCCGGCCACTCGGCGTAGTCGTGTCGCAGCTTGAGTCGGGTGAGTTCGTCGTGTAGCGCGCGGTTCTGGTCGAGCAGCGCGTCCTCGGTTCCACAATCGATGAAAATCGACGGCATTCGTCCGCCGTGGCGCTGGAGGAGCTCCGCTTCCCGGGCCGGATCCGCGGCGCGCCAGCGTCCGAGGTCGGTGCCCCAATACATCTGGTAGCGCGACCAGTACGCGGCGGCCGCCGGTCGAAGGATGTCCGCCTCCGTGGCGTACTGCGGCGGCGCGACGAACGGGTGGGGGCCGACGTACATCGGCGAGACAACGCCGGAATGACTCGCCGCCGCGCTGAATACGTCGGGGAAATGCAGCGCGATGCTCAGCGCGCCGTACCCGCCCATGCTCAAGCCGCCGATGCCCCGATGAGCGCGATCCGCCTGAGTGCGGTAGTGCGAATCGACATAGCGCACGACGTCGCGCGCGATGTAGTCGTCATAACGCTGGTGACGCACGCAATACGACAGAGGTGCTTCGGCGTGTAGTGTATCGGCGCACGCGCCATAGTCGAGCTGGTTCGTCCACGTCGTGTACCAGCCGTCGTCGCCGTCGGGCATGACGATGATCATCTCGGGCGTGCCGCGGTTGAACAGCGAGTCGGCGGCCGCGTCGATCCCGCCCTTCGCGACCCAATCCGACTCCGCTCCCGAAAGCCCGTGCAGATAGTACGCAACCGGATAGCGCTGCGACGTGTCGCGTGCGTACGACGGCGGCAGATACACGACGAGATGCTTCGCCGTGCCGAGCGCCGCCGAGACGAACAGATCCTCCCGGATCGTACCGTTGGGGATCGTCGTTCGAGGGGACGCCGATGGGGGAACCCAGCTCCAGTGTCCGCACGCGCCGGTGAGAGTCAACGCCGAGATAGCGGCTGCAACCAACGTTCGTGGATGGCGCACGGCTGATCGCTCCGTCGGTGACGACGAAAAACTGGCGCAAACCCGGACATCGCGCCACGCGAGCCGATGCGGTGGCCGCCTGTCGAGCGCGGCTATCTTCTTGTCATGCACGACTCGAGCGCGCCCGAGCCAGGCGGGCGGAGCTGGTATCCATGGTACGTGGTCGGCGTGTTGACGCTGTTCAGCGTCAGCGGAAACATCGACCAGCAGATTCTCAGTCTGCTCATTCGCCCCATCGAGCGCGATTTCCATGTCAGCGACTCACAGTTCGGGTACCTCGGCGGCGTCGCGTTCGCGCTGTTCTTCGCCGTGCTCGGCCTGCCAATCGCCCGGCTCGCCGACCGCACGAGCCGACGAAACGTGATGGTGGGCGGCGCGACGCTCTGGAGCGTGTTCACGTCGCTCTGCGCCGGGGCAAAGACGTTCTGGCAGTTGTTCGTGCTCCGAATGGGAGTAGGCGTCGGCGAAGCCACGTTGAACGCGCCCGCCGCGTCGCTCCTCGCCGACTATTTCCCGCGCGCAAAGTTCGCCGGCGCGATGAGCGTTCTCAGTGCGGGCATCTTCATCGGCTCGGGTGCCGGCTACGCCATCGGTGGCTACATCGTCGGCGCGACGGCCAACGCGCCGGCGAGACAGGTTCCGATCCTCGGCCTCATCCAATCGTGGCAGCTCGTGTTTCTTGCCGTGGGTCTTCCCGGGCTCCTCGTCGCGTTGCTGCTACTCACCGTTCGAGAGCCGCGCCGCCAGCGCGAGGCGCGGGAGCCGGCGCCGTCATTCAGCGCGTTGATGGCGCACGTCGCGAAACACAGGCGCACGTTCGCCACGCAGGGGCTCGGGTTCGCGATGTCGTCGAGCGTGAACTTCTCGCTCGTGGTCTGGATTCCGGCCGTCTTCCTTCGGCGGTTCGATTGGAACGAAGCGCAAGCCGGGCGGCTCCAGGGCCTGCTCACGATTTTCATCGGACCTGTGGGCGTTCTCATCGGCGGATGGCTCGCGAATCGTCTCGCGCGCGCCGGCAAGACCGACGGGCCACTTCGCGTCGGTATCATCGGCGCGGCGGGGATGCTCGTCGCGGCGACCGCGTTTCCTCTCGCACCGACGGCGACCGTGGCGGGTTGGTGGCTCGCCGTCGTCAACGTGTTTGCGGCGATGCCGTGGGGTGCGGCGTCGGCTTCCGCGGCTGAAATCGTGCCCCGGCACCTGCGAACACAGGGCGTCGCACTTTACGTGTTGCTAGTCGCCCTGATCGCCCGCTCGCTCGGCCCGAGCGCGGTCGGCTGGCTTGACGACTACGTGTTCCACGACCCGATGGCGGTCGGTCGATCCCTCGCCATCGTCAACGTCGTCGGGATGACGAGCGCGATCGCACTGTTCGCGGCGGGGCTCGGCGCGTTTCGCCAGACGCTCGCCGAGCTCGACGCCGCCGAATCGCGCTGAGCTTCCGGCGACGCGCCGATCGCGTCAGCTGAACTCCGCGCGCGGCGTCGGCTGGTCGTGCGTGACCTGACCCACCGCGATGTCCGCTCGCGCGTAGTTCTCGCCGCGCACCGGCGCCGCCGCGATGCGCCGCAGCATGTTGATCTGCCCCACGTGCGTCAGCGAATCGGCGATCGCGCCTTGAAAGATCTTCAGCGCGCCGAAGTGCACATCGGCGTCGGATGCGAGGTACGCGTCGAGCGCGGCGATCGAACGGAAGAACCGGTCGACGTCGGCGTTCCAATCGCCGGGCGGCGTGTCGGTCCACTTCTGCTGCCCCTGCGCCTGGGTCAGCGCCCAGTCCATCAGATCGCCGAGGTGCGCGAGGATCTGACCGGGAGTCCGCGATCCGTCGGCGACGCTGAACGTCGAGAACGAAGCCGGCGCGCCGCGCACGGCCTTCGATGCGCGATAGGCGAGCGTCGCCAGCGTGTGGCGAAGCAGGTGGCGGCCGTCGGGCATCGGGGGAACTGGATGCGTCATGAGAAGTCGAGTGGTGTCGAGTGGCTTGCCGCGCTTGGACCGCAGCTTAAGTCTTCGGCATGACGAAAGGGAGACTCGAAGCGTTCAGCGACGGCGTGATCGCGATCCTCATCACGATCATGGTGCTCGAGCTCAGGGCGCCGCAAGGCGCGTCGGTGTCCGCGCTGCGGGAAGTCGTGCCCTCCCTGCTGACCTACGTGCTGAGCTTCGTGCTTCTCGGCATCTACTGGAGCAATCACCACCACATGGTTCATCTCGTCGAGCGGGTGACCGGCGGGGTGCTGTGGGCCAACCTGCATCTCCTCTTCTGGCTCTCGCTCGTCCCGTTCGTCACCACGTGGATGGGGACGAATCACTACTCGGCCGTGCCCACCGCGCTGTACGGCGTCGTGATGGTCTTTGCGTCGATCGCCTACACCATCCTCGAGTACACCATCATCGCCGCCCAGGGCCCCGACTCGAAGCTCGCTCGCGCGATCGGATCCAACCGCAAAGGCATGATCTCGCTCGCCCTCTATGTCTCCGCGATCCCCCTCGCCTTCGTGCAGCCGCTGATCTCGGACGCGCTGTTTGTCGTCGTCGCCCTTGTGTGGCTAGTCCCGGACCGCCGAATCGAGCGAGTAGCGCGCCTCTAACTAGTCACCGGTCCACCGGTCCACCGGTCCACCGCCGCTCTACGCGTAACGAATCCACCTCGCCACTTCCGCGAGGCTCGGCTTCTTCCCGTACATCAGCATTCCCACACGGTAGATCCGCGCCGACAGCCACACCGAGCCGATGCAACCAAAAATCGCGACGACGATCGAGCCTATGATCGTGACCGGTGAAACCGTCGTGAGGCCGATGCGCAGCGGTACGATTATCGGCGACGACCATGGGAGCCACGACAGCACGACCGCGAGCTTGCTGTTCGGATTCAGCAGGATCGGATTGACCATCATCCATGTCGAGAGAAGCAGAACCAGCACCGGGATGGCCGCCTGCCGAGCTTCTTGTTCGGTGTTCACCATCGAGCCGGCGGCCGCGTACAGGCTCGCGTAGAACACGAACCCGATGACGAAGTAGACCAGCACGAGCCCGATCGTCGCGATGCTGATCGTCGCGAAACCGCCGCCGAATTGATCCGCCGCCGCTGCCGCTGCCTGGCCGGTCAGTCCCTTGGTGAGAATCGGCGTCACGAAATTCAACAGGTACGCGCTGATGCCGAGCCACGCCGCTTGCTGGGTCAAGCCGACGCCGCCGACGCCCAGCACCTTGCCGGCGAGCAGCACCTCGGGCTTCACGCTCGAGATCACGACCTCGGCGACGCGCGACGATTTCTCCTCGACCACGCCTCCCAGGACGTTCTGCCCGTGAAACACGATCGACATGAACAGCAGCACGCCCACGATGATGCCGGCGAGCAACCCGCCGGTGCCCGAGCCCGACCGACCGCGCTCCGTGATTCGCTCGGACTTGAGACGGAACGTCGTTGTCGCGATGTCCTTCACCACGTCGGCGCGAACGCCCTCGCGCTGGAGCCGCGCGATCATCACGTCCTGGCGCACGACCGTACGCAGCTTGTCGATGTCGTTGATCGTCGAGGCGTTGCGTCCGGCGTAGCTCGCCGAGTTGCCGGTGAGCGTGCTGTCCGTCAGCACGAGGTAGCCGACCAGGTTGTTTGGCTGCTCTACTTGCTTCTGGAGCTCGGCCTCGTGAGCGGGAAGGTCGGCGGTCGTCGTGACGATGACTCGCGGCGCGATGCTGTCGGCGCCGCGCACCCCCGCCAACGTCGAATCGGTCTTGAGCGTCGTGGCGATCTGCTCGCCGAGGCCCGTACCGCTGGCGTCGAGAATGGCGATGTTGCGGAGCGCGCTCCCCGACGCGCTGCTCCGCGCCGCGATGTACACGGGAAACAGCATCGCGCCGGAGAAGATCGCCGGCACGAGCAGCGTCATCACGATGAACCACCGCGAGCGAACGCGCTCCATGTACTCGCGTTTCGCCACCACGAACAGCTTGCCGAAATTACCCATGGCCGGACATCCCCGTTTCGACGCCGGTCGCGCCGACGCGCTGGAGGAAGATCTGGTGCAGCGACGGCTGCATCAGCTCGAATCGTTCGATCGCCGCGCCGGCGTCCACGAGACGCCGCAGCAATACCTGCGCGTCGGCGTTGGTCGCCAGCTCGACCTCGATGTAGTTGTTGGAGTCGTCGAACTTTTTCACGAGCCGTGGGTCGCGTAAGACCTCGGAGACGCCGTTCTGCGCGCCGCCTCCGCCGGAGAGTCCGATCGCCACGTTGCGCGTGCCGGCGGCGCGCTTCACCTCGGTCACCGAGCCGTCGAGCACTTTCTCGCCCCGCGCGATGATGCACACCGAATCGCACATCTTCTCGGCGTTGTCCATCACGTGCGTGCTGAAGATGACCGTCTTGCCGCGGCGCTTGAGCTCGAGCACCGCGTCTTTGAGCGCCTGTGCATTGATCGGATCGAGCCCGCTGAACGGCTCGTCGAGGATCACGAGATCGGGATCGTGCAGCAGCGTCGCGATGAACTGCACCTTCTGCTGCATGCCGCGCGACAGCTCGTCGATCTTCGCGTCCCCCCAGTTCTTTTCCGGCGTGACGAGACCGAACCGCTCGAGCCATTCGTCGATGCGCGGCGCCACTTCCGCGGCGCGCATCCCCTTCAACTCGGCGAGAAAGGTCAGCACGCGGCGGACCTGCATTTTCTTGTAGAGGCCGCGCTCCTCCGGGAGATAGCCGACGCGGTCGAGGACCCCGTAGTCGGTATTCGGCCGGCCAAAGATCGTGATCGTCCCCGAGTCGGGAAGCAGGACGTCGAGGATCATCCGGATGGTCGTCGTCTTGCCGGCGCCGTTGGGGCCGAGCAGACCATAGACCGCTCCGCGCGGCACCTGAAGCGACAGCTCGCGCACGGCGACGTGCTGGTCGAACCGCTTGACGACCTTGCGGATGTCGATTGCCAGATCAGACATGATGTGGTGTTGGGGAGACCGACGGGCTGGGGAACTAGACGTAGAAAGATGGCGAAAGTTTCCCTCCGTGGCGCGCCCCCCTTTTGGGGGCTTTCTTTAAGCCATGATCGGACTTCTGGTCGTGCACGGCTCCGGCGCTCCCGCCACCCTCCGCGGTGGGGACGGTCGTTAACGACGGGACGTTCCCGGCCGCTGCGCGTCGCCCGCTCCTGATGGGGGGGCGGGGGGCATTGACGTCCGTAGTCGTGGCCGTGGTCTCGTCGGTTTTCTTGTTGTTCATCGTCGGGCCGGTCGCGGGGCTCGTCGGCGCGGGCGGCGCGCGCGGCGTGGCGGCGCTCGCCGGCGATTCGGAGCTGCGGCAGTCGCTGCTCCTCACCGCGCTCACCGCGACGACCGCGACGTTGCTCGGCATCGTCGGCGGAACGCCCATCGCGTATCTGCTCGCTCGGCGAAGTTTCCGCGGCAAGGCGTTTCTCGCGGCGATCATGGACCTGCCGCTCGTCATCCCGCATCCGGTGGCGGGGATCGCCCTGCTTCTCGTGCTCGGACGAAGCAGTGCGGTCGGCTCGGCGCTCTACGCCGCGGGGCTACGCGTGGCGGGATCACCGACGGGAATCATCTGCGCGATGCTCTTCGTGTCGGCGCCACTGTACGTGAGCGCGGCGCGAGAGTCGTTCGCGCGCGTGGACGCGCGATTCGAGGCCGTCGCGCGCACGCTCGGCGACGACGCGTGGCGCGCGTTCGCGCGGGTTACGCTGCCGCTTTCGGCGCGCGGCCTGACGGCGGCGGCGATCGTCATGTGGGCGCGCGCGGTGAGCGAGTTCGGCGCGATCGTGATCCTCACGTACAATCCGAAGGTCGCGAGCGTTCTGAGCTACGATCGCTTTACCGCGTTCGGTCTGAACGAGGCGCTGCCGGTCGCCGCCGTGCTCGTGCTCCTCGCGCTCGTGCCGCTCGCTGCGCTGCGGGCCTTGAGAAAAGAATGACGGGTGGACCGGTGGACCGGTGGACCGGTGGACGGGAGCGCGCGGCATGATCGCGCTTCGGCTCGTCAATTCGCGCGTGGGCGATTTTCGACTCACGGACGTGACGTTCGAGGTCGCCGACGGCGGCTACGGCGTCGTGATCGGGCCGGCCGGGGCGGGGAAGACGACGTTGCTCGAGACGATCGCCGGCGTCACGCGCGCGACGTCGGGGCAGATCATCCTGCGCGGCGAAGATGTGACGAGGCTAGCGCCGGAGCGCAGGCGGCTCGGCATCGTCTATCAACACGCGTTCCTGTTTCCTCATTTGACGGTTCGCGAAAACGTCGGGTACGGCGCGGCCAGCTCGGCCGACTCCGACGACGCGGCTGACCGGTTCGGCGTGGAGGCGCTGTACGATCGAGCCGTCGGATCGCTGAGCGGCGGCGAACGTCAACTCGTCGCGATCGCCCGCGCGATCGCAGCGAAGCCCGAGGTCCTGCTGCTCGACGAGCCGTTCAGCGCGCTGGACCCTCGGACGCGGGGCGCCACGCGCCGCCAGCTGCGCGCGACGTACTTCGAACGAGGGTTTACAGTTCTGCAAGTCACCCACGACTTCGCCGAAGCCGGCGTCCTCGGCGACGTCGCGATCGTGCTGGATCACGGACAAGTGGTGCAGAAGGGCGACCCCGCCGACGTGTTCCATCGCCCGGTCTCGCCGTACATCGCCGACTTTTTGGGTGTCGAGAATGTGTTCGCGGGGACCGCGCGCCCGATCCGCGCCGAAGCTCCGGATTTCCGGGATGCCGCGCAGAACCAGTTCGCCGAGCTGCCGGTCGCGTTCACGACCGGCGGGTTGACCTTCTACGCCCTCGGGGACGTGGTGCCCGGCCCCGCGCACGCCGTGATCCGCGCCGAGGAGGTGTCGCTGTCCGTCGAACCCTCGATGTCGTCTATGCAGAACCAATTTCGTGGACGCATAGTGGAGATCGTCCCGGCGGGCGCATTGAGCAAGGTGACCGTTGAGGCCAGCGGCACCCCGATCGTGGCCGCCGTGACGGCGCGGTCGGTCCGGGAGCTGTCGCTCGAGGTGGGACGGGAGATCGTCGCGGGATTCAAGGCGACGGCCGTTCACCTCTGCTAATTCCGGTCCTCGAAACGGCATTTTTTGCCTGGCCGCACTAGGGGCGCCGGGGGCCTTCTAGCGGACCCCTGAACGGGGAGATATCGTGAGGCTGAAAGGTGTAATAAGCCGACGCCGGCTCCCGCCACCCCCCATGGCCTCGCAGACTCCCCCCTCTGGCACGTTTGCTGGTCGTTACACGATCGAGCGCGAGCTCGGTCGCGGGGGTACGGCTACGGTGTACCTCGCGCGCGACGAGACGACGTCGACGTCGGTGGCGCTGAAGGTTCTGCGTCGCGAGCTGGTGGAGAGCGTCGCGGCCGATCGGTTCCTGCGCGAGTTCCGGATGAACGCCGGTCTCCACCATCCGCACATCGCGCCGATTCTCAACTCGGGACAGTTCGGCGCGGATCTGTTTCTGGTGATGCCGCACATGCAGAGCGGCTCGCTGCGAACTCTGTTGGACAAGGAGCGGCAGCTTTCCGTTGACGTCGTAGTGGACATCGTGCGCGGGATCGGCTCGGCGCTCCAGCACGCACACGAGCGCGGGCTGATTCATCGCGACGTGAAGCCGGAGAACATTCTCTTCTCGGGCGACGAGGCGTACCTGTCGGATTTCGGAATCGCGCGCGCGGTGGAGCGCGTGACGGGCGATTCGACGACGTCGTCGGGCATCATCCGCGGCACGCCGGCGTACATGAGTCCCGAGCAGGCGAGTGGCGACCACCAGTTCGACGGACGCAGCGATCAATTTTCGTTCGCGTGCGTGGTTTACGAGATGCTCGCGGGGCTGCCGGCGTTTCACGGTCCGACGCAGGAATCGACGATCGCGCTGCGGTTCAAGCATGCGCCGAGGGAGATCAGCGTCTATAGACCAGGGATCTCGCAGGCGATCGAGCGTGTGATTCAGAAGGCGATGTCGCTGTCGCCGGCGGATCGCTACGCGACGATGGGCGAGTTCGTGAAGGCGTTCGACGCGGCGGTGGCCGCGCCACCGGGAAGGGCGCCAGAGCGTCCGCGATGGGGTCGGCGTCGGCAGATGGTGTCGATCGCAGCCGCAATCGTGATCGTCGCGGTATTGAGCATCTTCGGTGTGACGCGATGGCTGGCCCGTGTCGGTGTGCCGACGGATTCGACACAGGTCGTGGTGCTGCCTCTCGACGTGGGCGGGGCGGAAACCAATGGCCCTCCGCCGTACGAGTTGTTTCATACGGCGCTCCGTCGGTGGATCGACCTGCACGTTGTGCCGCTCGATCGAACGATGGACGCGCTTTCGCATCGTGGTCCCGGCCGTCTGGCGCCAGACGAGATGCGCTCGATAGCGGTGTCGCTCGGCGCGCGCCGGTTCGTCGTTGTGCGACCGGTTCGAACTCCGACGGGCAATGCGCTTTTCGCGGAATACCGCGACATCGAAACGGGGTCGTTGCACGAGGCGCAGTTGGATCTGCCGACGGACTCCACGAAAGTCGCAGCGACGTACGCGGCTCTTGGCCGATTCGATGGTACTGCGTGGTGCCGGCGACGGCGGAATCCCCGGCCGGACCGGCCCCCGTCATCTCTTTGCGACGCAGGCGTTTATCCGAGCGATCAGCGCGAGACAGGATTGGGACCTGTCGCACGCCGATTCCGCGCTGCGGTTGGCCGTGTCGTTGGATCAGGGCTTTTCACGTGCTTACCTGTGGCTGGCACAACAGGAATCGTGGCAAGGGTTCGATGCACAAAGTTGGATCGTTTCGGCGGAGCGAGCGCTGCGCGACACCACAGATCTGACGCTACCCGAGCGATCGATGGCGCGCGCGCTGGCCGCCCTGGGACATGGTCAGTATCCGGACGCGTGTGAGAACTACAAGACGCTAATAAAAAACGAATCGATGAGCTTCGTCGGCTGGTACGGCCTAGGTGAATGCAATCAGAAGGATCAGATCGTCATTCCCGACGCGAAATCGCGCTCGGCCTGGCGGTTTCGGGCGAGCCTTCAGCAGGCCGTAACATCCTACGCCCGGGCGTTTCAACTCATTCCCGCGACGTATCGCGGCTTTCAGCACAATGGTTATCGCCGCCTTCAGGAAATCTTGTTCATGAGCGGCAATCGTTGGATTCTCGGGAGAACCCAGACTGACCCGCCAAAGCTCTTTTTCGGTATTCTCACACTGGCGGCCGACACTATTCTGGTCGTGCCCTGGCCGCAGGCGGCAATCACGGGTCAGAAGATCGCGACTACGGGTCCGATTCCCGTGATCACGCGGTTACAAACCGTGTTCGACACGGTCGTAACGAGATGGGCTAGCGCGTTTCCGCATAGCGCGGCTACCAAGGAAGCGGTAGCGATTTCTCTCGACATACACGGCGAGCCCGGCGCTATCGACACGCTTCAGGTCGCCGAACGGCTCACGACGGATCGCGGTGAGCGAGTTCGTCTCGCTGCGACCCGAATATCTATGCAGCTAAAATTTGGCGCCTTGGCGTCCGGCGACAAGTTGGAGCACGTTCTGATTTCCGCCGACTCCTTGCTCGGTACGAACGCGCAGCCGACACCGGAAATCGCGGGCTATTTGGCGCCTGTTTCCGCAATGACCGGCCAGTGCGAGCAGACGAGTAAGCTCCTCAGCCGGAGCGAGGCGACGCCAGCGGCGAATGCGGGAATGACGAACAAGTTGCCGCGCGACGTTGAGGAGGAAATCGCGGCGATCGAGGCGTACGTCTCCGTTGGCTGCCGGCCAGTCGAAGTTTGGCGGCGGCTAAGTGACATCTCGAAGAGTATTCTCGGGCCTCAGGCGACTGACGATGCAAAGCAGTTGGAGTACTTGGAGCTCAACGCGATCGTTCGCGCGATTGTCCCGCCCGACTCCGGGTGGGTCAACCGCTTCGCTGGTCGAGGCGGTCGAACAATCGTCGCCGAGCGGTTCATCGCGGAGGGAATGCCGGATTCCGCGCGAGCACGGCTCCGGGAGGCGGCCCGCGTGCGTAGAGGCGCCCTTGCCGGACAAGTCACGGCGGACGCCGTCGTCGCGGAAGCGAGGGTCTGGTTGCTCTTGGCGGATACCGCATCGGCCATTGCTTCCCTCGAAGAGGCTCTCACAGCGGCGCGCCACGCACCGCCGCTCTTAACCAATGAATTCCGTTACAACGCTGGTCGTATGGGATTCCTAATTCAGGCGTACGCGTTGCACGCGCAGCTGATGGCAACTCGCGACCGCGTGAAAGCACGACAAAGCGCCAGGATCGCGGTCGCGATGTGGCGCAACGCTGACCGAGAACACCAACCAACCGTCGAGCGCCTGCGCGAGATCCTGAAATAGTCCGCGCTGCCTGCTTTATTCTGACCGTGCGGGACCAATACTGCGAGCGCCCATGAGACTCACGCAGAAAACACTTGTCTTTGCCGCCGCGCTTCTCATCGCGGTCGCCCTCGGGCTCCGGGAGTACGTGATTTCTCCCAACCCGATCAACACGTCGGTCACGCTTCCTCCGCATTTCCTTCCTGTGCCAGCGGCATTGGACACGCTCTGCAGCGCAGCTGACACGGCGATGGTCCGGGAGCGTGGCCTGGACACGGGTGCGGTCGCTTTTGCGAGAGCGAACGGCTACTTCAACTGGTGCGTGCCGGAATACGACGACGATCAACGATTTCACGACGGACTTGCGAATAGCACGGACTATGGATCGATCGTGCACGTCCTCGCCGTCCCCGGGCTGGAGGCTCTGAGAACGGCCAGTCAGTTCAATGGACAATTCATCCAAGTAGCCATTGTCGACGTCGAGGCGCCACCCTCCACCGATCTCGCTCCATACCGCGATCTCGGACTCACGGAGCACAATTGTCTGTACTTACAGCATCGCACAAAATTCGCCGGATTGTGGCAGGATTGGCTGGCAGTGGTGGCTCCGCCTGACAAGAGCCTCGTGTGCCCCACGACGCCGCAGGCATCCGCGACGCAGACAGCCCTCGAAGTCAGAGTCGAGCCTCAATCTACGAATGCTCATAGCGATGCCGACTACCCGCCAACCACTCGGTTCATCGAGGGCGTCGGTGGGCGAACTCTTATCGGCGTCAAGTGCGCCGTCGCGTGGTGTGTCGTGGGGCCGCGCGGATTCGGCAACGTCCCACCGAGCGCCCACGCGTCCGCCAGCGGGATGCCGTCTAAAGCCCAGGCCGCGGTGCCGGGTTGGTTCGACGATCAGGTGCTGGGCGTTCCCGACGGGAGCGGCAAATTCGGTATCCGTCGGAGGATTCGCGCATCGGCGGTCCCGGATGCGGCCCTCGGCAGCCTGAAAGTCGCGGACTTCATGGTCCCAGCTGGGACGCAGTCCTATAAAATCGTCGGCAGGACGTACTTCTCCGATTCTATTCCGAGCGATTCGAAGTATGTCAAGATCTTCGGATTCAGCCAGGGGGTGAACGTCGTCGGGCTCCGAGCGGAGTTTCATCCCGTGTCGACGCTGAATCCGAAGCCGGACACCGTGTGGTTCGCACAAGTGACGGACGCCAACGGTCGCGTGACAAACGACATTCCGACCCGCCGCACCGATCACCGCAAGTTCGATCAGGCCGGAAATCTGGTTTTGCCGAGCATCCCCGCAACAATGCGCTGGCGGTGGTTCGACTCAGACGAGGACCTCTGGGTTGAATGCGACCTCGGTTGCTGCCTCGCCGGCGTCAAATGAGCGAACAACGCGCAAGAGTTGCATCTTGGCGTGACCCCGTTTTTTGGAGGCTCGTTCCCCGCAGATCCTTTCGACTCGCAAAAGGAGTGATTGTGAGAGTCTCGTCAAGGAATCAAGCAGCTGTAGCCGTTGGCCTAGCGGTGGTCGCGATTATCGGCGCGTGTCACCCAGGTACCCCTGTGCCGATCGGGCCCTCGGGGCCACCGTCCGAAAACGTCATCGTCGATGCTACCGTGCTGGCGAATCAGGACAGCGTATGTAACAAGAATGACGCTCAACTTGCGCTCGACCGTGGATTGGACAGCAACGCCACAAACTTCGCAAGGGCTAACGGCTACTACAACTGGTGCATACCGGAGTACGACGACGATCAGCGCTTCTCGGACGGCGGCGGTCCACACGAGTATGGGCCGATCGCGCATGTACTCGCGGCGCCCTGGCTCCAAGGTCTCAGTTTCACGCCGACCTATGTGCAGGTCGCCATCATCGAAGTCGACCCGGATCCCAATCACCCCCGCCCCGCGCCTTACAACCAATTGCGACTCGCCGGACAATTCAATTGTCTATATCTCCGGTCCGCCGCCGCCCAACCGGGGCGTGCTTCGCCGAGTTTCGACGCGCTCATTCTTCCTCCTCCGGCGAGCCTCAAGTGTCCAATCGCGCCGGTAGATCAGCCTGGGCCGCCACTCATCGTCTTCGTCGACCAACAGCTTCCCGTCGACTCGACCGAGATTCCTGCGACTACACGCTTCGTAGAAGGCCGCGACGGAGAGAACCGACGCACCCTGATCGGGGTGAAATGTGGCAACCACTGGTGCGTCGTCGGACCGCCGGGTACGGGTTCACCGATGCCCCCGAGTGCACACGCCGGTGTTTCGCCGCTGCTGTCGAACGTTCAGGGGCGCGTGAAAGGCTGGTTCGATGATCAGGTTCTCGGCGTTCCGGATAACGCCAGCACCTTCAAGATCAGTCGCCGTTTCCGAGCATCGGCCGTCCCCGATCCAAACCTCGGCGGACTAAAGGTCGCGCAGTTCCTCGTGGATAGCGGCTTACAAGTGTACCAAACGGTCGGCCGGGTGTATTTCGATTCTATGCCGAACCCAGAATCAAAGTACGCACAAATGTTTCACTTCATCTCAGGAATCAACATCATCGGGTTGCGGGCGGAAATCTGGCATGTTGGCAACGACCAAAAAACGGTGTGGTTCACCCAAGTCAGGAACGACAAAGGCGTGAAGAATGACATTCCGACCCAGCGCATGGATCACAGCAAATACCTTCTAAAATTGTTTGGCGACAAAGCCCAGATTCCTGCGACGATGCGCTGGCGCTGGTTCGACCAGGATGAGGATCTCTGGGTCGAATGTGATCTAGGGTGTTGCCTCGCCGGCAAGGGCACTTAGCCGGACGGACCGTACCGATCTGGAGTCGATGGCGGAGGCTCGGGTTCCCCGAGCCTCCGCCGATTTTCTTGCAGGGGTCCGCACCCCGGTCGGCCGATTTGGGAGGTGGCTGGGCGATCTTCACCTCGCTTGCCACTGCCGATACGTTGGTCCCATGCCAACCTCCCCCCGCCTCCCCCTCGCCGCGCTCCTCCTCGCCTCGACGCCTGCCCTCGCCCAACTCCCCATCCCCTCGTCGAACGCCAAAGTCCGCGCCGCCCTCGACATCCTCAAAACCGACAACGCCTGGACGCTCCAACAACAAGTCGAGCTGACCGCCATCCCCTCACCGCCGTTCAAAGAATCCAAACGCGGCGCTGAGTTCAAAAAGCGTCTCGAAGCACTCGGCCTCAAGAACATCCGCGTCGACACCGCCGGCAACGTCATCGCCGAGCGACGCGGCGTCGGGAGCGGGCCGACGGTCGTCATCGCCGGACACCTCGACACCGTCTTCCCCGAAGGCACCGACGTCACGGTCAAGCACGATGGCGCCAAGCTCCGCGCCCCAGGCATCGGCGACGACGACCGCGGGCTCGCCGTCGTTCTCGCCGTCGTCCGCGCGTTCGAAAAAGCCGGCGTACAGACCAACGGCACCGTCTACTTCGTCGGCGACGTGGGCGAGGAAGGGCCGGGGAACCTGCGCGGCATGCGCAACCTCTTTGGTAAAGAGCTCAAAGGAAAAGTCGACTACTTCATCTCCGTCGACGACGCGGGGCTCGGCATCGCGAGCCGAGCGGTCGGCAGCCATCGCTATCGCATCTCCTACAAAGGCCCGGGCGGCCACAGCTACGGCGCGTTCGGCATTCCCAATCCGATCCATGCGCTCGGTCGCGCGATCGCGGGGATCTCCGACATTCAAGTTCCCGCGAATCCCAAGACGACCTTCAACGTCGGCGTGATCCAGGGCGGCACATCGGTCAACTCGATCGCCGGCGAAGCATCCATGGAAGTCGACATGCGCTCCGAGGACGCGAAGTCGCTCGCCGACGTCGACGCGAAAGTGCAACGCATCATCCGCGACGCGCTGGCCGCCGAGAACGCGAGATGGACCAGTCCGCGCGCGGCTGGCGCGAGGGCGAAGCTCTCGCTCGTCGTCGACACGATCGGCATTCGCCCGACAGGCGGCCAGGCCGACTCCGCGCCCATCGTGCAGACCGCGCTCGCCGCCGGCAAGGCGCTCGGCTTCACCTCGTCCACGACCGCGTCGAGCACGGATGCGAACATTCCGATCTCACTCGGCATCCCCGCCATCCGCATCAACGGCGGGGGCGACGCGGAAGGCGCGCACTCGCTCGGCGAATGGTACGACGACGGCGCGAACGGATATCTCGGTCCACAATGGGCGGCGCTGCTCGTCGCGGCGCTCGCGGGAGTCCACCAATGATCAGGAATTCATTTCGCGCGCTCGCGCTCGGGTCGCTGCTCACCGCGACGCCCGCGCTCACGCAACAACCGTCGCGTTCCGACTACCACCAGCTCGGCCACGCGATCCTGCGCGAGCTGATCGAGACGAACACCACGGCGTCCGCCGGCAACACGACGGTCGCCGCCGAACAGCTCCAGGTGCGCTTCAAGGACGCGGGCTTCTTGCCGGAAGACGATCAAGTGGTGGGACCGACGCCGAAGAATCGCAACCTGGTCGTGCGATACCGCGGCACCGGAACCCACAAGCCCGTTCTGCTGATCGCGCATCTCGACGTCGTCGAGGCGAAGCGCGACGACTGGACGTACGATCCGTTCGTGCTGACGGAAAAAGACGGCTACTACTACGGACGCGGTACCCAGGATCAGAAGGGCGGGGCGGCGATGCTCGTCGCCGCTCTGCTGAGGATGAAGCAGGAGAAGTTCGTCCCCGACCGCGATCTGATTCTCGCGCTGACCGCCGGCGAAGAGGGCGGCATGCCGTACAACGGCGTTCAATGGCTGATGGCCAACAAGAAGCCGCTCATCGACGCGGAGTACGTCATCAACGTCGACGCCGGGGGCGGCGAGTTGGAGAACGGCAAGCACACGCTCTTCGACGTGCAAGCGGCCGAGAAGGTCTACCACTCGGTCTCGCTGACGGCGAAGAATCCCGGCGGGCACAGCTCGCTGCCGCGCAAGGACAACGCGATATACGAGTTGGCGAAAGCTCTCGAGCGCGTCGGCGCGTACGAATTTCCGGCGAAGCCGAACGACGTCGTGAAGAAGTATTTTGCCCAGGCCGCCTCTACGGTCGCGCCGCAAGTCGCCGCCGACATGCGAGCCGTGTCCGCGGGAACCGCGACGCCGGCCGCGATCGCTCGGCTCAGCACGACGATGCCGCTCTACAACGCGCTGATGCGCACGACGTGCGTCGCGACGATGCTGAACGGCGGCCACGCGCCGAACGCGCTGCCGCAATCCGCGACGGCCACCGTGAACTGCCGCATGCTCCCCGGCGACGACCCGACAGCCGTCGAGCAAGCGCTCGTGCGCGCAATCGCCGACACGGGGGTCCATCTCGCGCCAATCGACACCGCGAGGCCGAGCCCCGCGTCGCCGCTGCGCCCCGACGTTTTCTCGGCCGTCGAAGCCTCGGTGAAAGCGCTATGGGGAAACGTGCCGGTCGTCCCGATCATGGAGACGGGCGCGACCGACGGACTCTATCTCCGCAACGCCGGTATCCCCGTCTACGGTTTCAGCGGCCTGTTCATCGCGACGAACGATGTGCGCGCCCACGGCAAGGACGAGCGCATCCTCGTTTCCGCGTTCGACGATGGATTGGACTTCACGTACGATTTCCTGAAACGCATCGCGCGTTAGCCGGCTAACGTCTGCAACTGCCAACTGCAACAACTCGACGCAGAGTCGCAGAGGGGCGCAGGGACGCAGAGGAATGCACGCCACTCTCGCGTCGGTCCGCAACGGCCGGAATTTTTGGGGAACTGCCTCTCGGGCATCCACTCGCGCAGAGGACACCAATGTCACATTGGGGGGGGTTCCCGAGCGGCTTTCAAAAAACACCCGGCTCGTGGCGCTAGGAGCGTTTCCGGCGAGGCAGTCCTCTACGCTCCTCTGCGTCTCCGCGTCAAGCAGTTGCAGTTGCAGTTGTCCTATCGCTGATGCACTGCGACATGCGCCTCGCCTGTCGCTTCGCCGCGCACGATCAGCCCATTCCTCGTGACGAACAACCCTTTGACGGCGACCGAATCCACGGTCGCGCCGAGCTTCAGCGCGTCGCCGATCGTGCGATTGAGCCCCATCAGCAGCATCTCCTTGCCCTTGTCGATCGCATCGGCCACCGAGAACCTCGCGCGCTGGCGGAACATCGCGCGCAGGTCGGCGTCTTTGAGCCACGCGTAGGTGTTTATCAGCTTGTCGTCGGTCTGCAGGTCGTAGTCGAGATCGGGGACGAGCACCTCGCGCTTCTTCGCGTTGTAGACCGGTGTGCCGAGGAAGCGCAGACGCCCGTGCGCGTCGCCGCTGAACGCGACGGTGAACGCCAGGCGGCCGAGCGACGCTGGGGTCACGATCGTTGTGTCGATGCGGACGGTGCGGCCGCTCGTGGTGAACTCGTGCCCCTCGAGCGCTTGCGCGACGGCCTTCGTCGCCGCGTCGTAGCCGACGACGCCGTCTATGAGTATGTGAAAGCCGTTCGCCGACGTATCGCGCCCGAGCGCCGGGAGCGCGCCGCGCGCGACGGTCGGCGTGTCGACCGACGTGATGATGCGCGGCGACGCGGCCAACGTGACCGGTACGCGAAGCGTGTGGCCGCTGCCGCGCACGCGCCCCATCGCGA
This sequence comes from uncultured Gemmatimonadaceae bacterium, assembly GCA_963757185.1. Taxonomy (GTDB): domain Bacteria; phylum Gemmatimonadota; class Gemmatimonadetes; order Gemmatimonadales; family Gemmatimonadaceae; genus JAQBQB01. The sequence goes on along the minus strand of CAVWQI010000002.1, from coordinate 755,075 downwards.
GCCGGTTCGGACCCAGCGACAGCCACACGCCGTCGGTGAGACGAATCGGTCTCTCCAGAAGTCCCCACCACTCGACGAACCGGTTTCGGAGATCGACCTCGGCGACCTTCTTGTCGATGTCGGGGAGGTGGTCGATGATGCCGAGGCGCGCCGCTTCGACGACGCGCGGCGTGATGTCCTTGTGCAGGAGGCTGACGTCGCAATGATCCTGCGGGAGCGTCGACGCAGGTTCGACGCGGACGATCTGCGCGTGCGATGCGAGGTGCCAGTTGTCGGTGAGCGTGAGCGGCGTCGCCATCTCGATGACGAGGCGCGGACGGCTGGCCGGATCCTTACCGCACCCGGCGCCGATCGTCGGTCCGATGATCGGCTTGAACCAGCCGCGCACCTGATAGTTGAGCGTCGCCTGAAGGTGCACGAGCCGGCCGTCGGCGAAGGCGGTGAAAGGCCCACGGTCCGCCTGGAACGCGTAGTGGCGGTGCGTGTCGTCGCCCGCCTGCCGCACGCTGTCTATGGAGCCGAAAGTCTTCGGCACCACCCGCTCGACCACGCGCAGGATGGCGCTGAAGTCGTAGTCGAGCGGAACGCTGAACCGCGACGTCTCGGGAGCGACGGGCGGAGGTAGCGTGAATCCCGAGTCCGCTCGGCTCGAGTCAGCGGCGCGCGGGGCGCGGTCGCACCCCGTCAGGGGTGCGACAACGAGGAGAAAGAGCGGAAGGATGAGAAACGGAGGGGCGAGTCCGATCGGCCGCGTCGTCGTCCGGCGCATACTACCATACAATAGAAAGCCCGACGAGCCCGCGCGCCACTTTTCCGACCCTCCGTCATTTTGCCGGAGTGCCGAAGTTGAAGGCGAGCGAAATCCCGTACGTCGGCTTTGCGCCGCTCAACCCGGCGGGGATGGACACGGACGGTTGAATCGTCAGGGTCTTGTTGAACACGAACCCCGCTCCCAACATGATGTTCGTGTAGTTCTGGTCACCCGAGCTCGATAGCCCGTTGAACGAGCCGGTCACGTGATCCAGCTGGTACGTCGCGCCGCCGAACGGCACGAAATCGAACGTCGGCGACATCGGGACTGTCGTGCCGATCGTTCCCCCGAAAGCAAAGGCGCTGACCGAGCTATTCACCGTGCCAAATCCGGTGTCGAAGTTAGGGCCTGCCTGATACGCGTAACCCGCGAGCGGGCAGAGCTGGACCGTCCTCGACGTGTTCATGGCGATCGAGTATCCGCCTTGTACGCTGAATCCCGTCGCGCTGGCGTCGACGTCATCGAATTGGGTTCGCGACACGTCCGCGCTAGCGAACAAGCTGTTGCTCGACCCGAACGCAAGCTCACCGCCGTACGCCTTGGCGCCGTCCGTGAACTGCATTCCGGCGCCGACTCTGGCGGATCCGGCGGAAAACGGAGCCGTGCCCTGACAGACCTGAGCGGCCGTCGTGTGGGCGATTCCGGCGACGAGGCCCAGAGCGGCAATTCCGAGATACTGTGGTCGCATTGTGATCCGGCTGGAGGATGGATGGATTTCTGCCCCGACGCGGGGTGACACTGGGTTGACGAATCCGTAACACAGGCGGTCACGCGTCAGTGACGAGCAGGGCGTAACGGCGCTGATGCCGAACGCCGCATACTAACGAAACGACGCGGACTAAGTAGGGGCGCGGTCTAGACGTTTTGCGCCGCTACTTTCGCACGAATGTGATCGGACAAGGTCCCGCGTCGATCGACATCCAGTGTGCCCCAAGCGTATTCACGTCCGCTAACACGCCAAGTAACGGCGGCCCCCAGCCGTTGCTGAACTGAGTCGATCCGGCTATCTGATCGCCCGTCCGATGCGCGGCAAGAGTGACGGCACCGTTTCCGACGAGCGTCCCGCCGCCACATCCGAGGGTGTTTGCTGCGGCAACGCTCCACGTTCCCGAGCCGAACACCGAATCGGCCGTCCAGTGCAGCAAGAATGTCACCGTTACGCCGCGCGACGATCCGATCCACTGCCCGTCGAGGTTGGTGCCCGGTGGCACGGCCACGGCGGTGGTCAGCGAAACCGTACCGGCAGCGTTCTCATTCGGGTTCACGCCGACGACGCGCGGTGTGACCGTGACGTCATACGTTCCGGCCGGCAGCGAGTCGTCGAGAATGCGATCGACGCCCGCGAGAAAATCCAGCTCGAGCGATTCTCCGGTGGCGAGCGTCCGGGTATGCGCGACGGTCGGGCAAGGGACCGCGGTTGGCAGTCGATCCGAGCTCCACGCCAGAACTGTCCCGCTCCCGGTGTGTCGATACGCCCGCACGGTGAGCGCGTCGCCGAACCCGCTGCAATCATTTCCCCAGATCAGGTTCGCCGGCACGCCGTCATTCTCGATCGTCAGCGTAGCCCGAAGCGATCGGCTCACTGTGAGATCGACGGCCGCCGTCGCCGACTCGCGAAGGGCGGACGCACCGAAGGTGTCGGTGCTCGTCGAACACGCGGCCAGTGTCAGAGCGGCCAGGCCGCGCGCGAATCCAAGAGTCGCATTTCCTGAACGCATCGTGAGGAATCGAAGGCTGTGTTGCGGAAGAAACGGGAACTTCGGCTCTTCCCGCTCAACCTCGATTTCGCGGCGATTGTCACAGGGCGATAGGAACACGGCTCAGCGCTCAGCGCCGTCAGTCCCGCAGTTAGTCAGCTGCGCAGTCAGACGTTGGCCCCAAACAACTCACGCGCCCGTACGACCCCCGCCACCAGAGCGTCGATATCCGCCACGTCGTTGTATACGTAGAACGACGCGCGCGCCGTAGCGGGAACGTCTAGCCGCCGCATCAGCGGCTGCGCGCAGTGGTGCCCGGCGCGGATGCAGACGCCGTCCTCGTCGAGGATCGTGGCGAGATCGTGCGGGTGAATCCCGCCCACGGTGAAGCTCGCGACGCCGCCGCGAACGTCGGGCGGCGGACCGAAGATGCGAACGTCCGGAATCTCCGAGAGCCGCGCCGTCGCGAGCGCGGTCATGGCGTGCTCGTGCTCGCGGACCTTGTCCATCCCGATCCGCGAGAGGTAGTCGCAGGCCGCGGCGAGACCGACGGCGTCGCCGACGTTGGGCGTGCCTGCCTCGAACTTGTGCGGGAGCACGTTCCACGTCGTGCGCTCGTCGCCGACGTACTCGATCATGTCGCCGCCTGTCTGATACGGCGGCATCGTCTCGAGCAGATCTCTCCTTCCAACCAGGACACCGCACCCCATAGGCCCGAGCATCTTGTGGCCGCTGAACGCGTAGAAGTCCACGTCGAGGCGGTCGATGGCGAGCGACAGGTGCGGCGCGGCCTGCGCGCCGTCGCACACGACGATCGCTCCCACCCTGCGCGCGATCGCGCTCAGCGCCGCGACGTCGTTGATCGTTCCGATTGCGTTCGAGATGTGAGGGAAGGCGACCGCCTTCGTCTTCGGCCCGACGAGCGACGCGAAATGGTCGACGTCGATGCGACCATCGCTCGTGATTTGCGCGATGCGCAGCTTCGCGCCCTTCTCGATGGCGAGCTGCTGCCAGGGGACGAAATTGGCGTGGTGCTCTAACCCCGTGACGACGATCTCGTCGCCCGAGCGCACGTTGGCGCGTCCCCACGCCGAGGCGACGAGGTTGAGCGATTCAGTCGTGCCGCGCGTGAAGATGAGACGGTCGGCGTCCTTCACGCCGACGAACCGCGCGACGCGCAGCCGGGCGTCGTGATAGCGCTCAGTGGCACGAGCCGAGAGCGCGTAGGCGCCGCGATGCGGGTTGGCGTTGTCGCGCTCGTAGTACTCGAGCATCGCGTCGAGCACGGCGCGCGGCTTCTGCGACGTTGCCGCCGAGTCCAGGTAGTGGAGATCCGGATTCGCGGCGAGCAGCGGGAAATCCTTGCGGTCGACGATCACGCGCCCTCTCCGGGACCCCCACCCTCGGCGTCCGTCGAGACGACGGGCACCTCGTCAGCCTTGGACTCGAGAGCCGCATGGAGCGCGTGCCAAGCGAGACTCGCGCACTTCACGCGGAGCGGAAACTTCGCGACGCCGCCCAGTGCGCGGAGCGAACCGAGCGACTCGCGCTCGCTCTCGGGTAGCGTGCCCGTGACCAGACGATGAAAGCGGTCGAAGATCTGCTCGGCCTCCTCACGGCTCTTTCCCTTCACGGCGCCGGTCATGAGCGAGGCGGAGGCCTTGGAGATGGCGCAGCCGGTTCCCATGAAGCTCACGTCGGTGATGCGGTCGTTGTCGAGTTTCACCCAGAGCTTGAGCGAGTCGCCGCAAAGGGGATTGCGGCCCTCCACCGTGCGGTCGGCGTCCGGAATCTCGCGGAAGTTTCGCGGCTTCCGGTTGTGCTCGAGAATCAGCTCCTGGTACAGCGCCTCGGTGGACACTGTCGATACTCCGGCCTCAGACGAACCGCTCTAGCGTGGCGCGCTCGAGTCCTTCACGCACGGCGTCCACCTCGATCGTCTCCAGCACGTCGGCGGCGAACGCGTACGTGAGGAGGCGCCGCGCCAACTGATTGGTGATGCCGCGTGACTTGAGATAGAAGAGCGCCGCCTGGTCGATCTGCCCGACCGTCGCGCCGTGCGTGCACTTCACGTCGTCGGCGAAGATCTCGAGCTGCGGCTTGGTATCGACGTGCGCGGTCTCGGAGAGCAGCAGCGTTTTGTTCGTCTGCTTACCGTCCGTCTTCTGGGCGATCGGCCGCACGTAGACCTTGCCGTTGAACACGCCATGCGACCGCCCGTCGAGAATGCCTTTGTACAGCTCTCGGCTGAACGTATTGGGCTGCGCGTGGATGATCTGCGTTTGATGGTCGCAGTGCTGTTCACCGTCGAGCATGTAGAGCCCGTTCAGTGTCGCACCGCTTCCCTCGCCGTCGAGCGTCGTGTACACGTTGGTGCGCGAGAGCTCGGCACCGGTGGCGAGCGAGAACGAAACGAAGTGGCTGTCGCGCCGCTGCTCGACCTCGATCGTTCCGACGTGGTACGCGCGCGGCGCCTCGCGCTGCATCTTGTAGTGTCGCAGCGACGCGCCGTCGCCGAGCGTCACCTCGGTGACCGCGTTCGTGAAGTAGATCGAGTCCGTCGCCGACGCGTAGGTCTCGATCACCGTCGCCGTGGCATTGCGCTCGACGATGATGAGGTTGCGCGGGTGCGTCATCGCGCGCGCGGCGGCGGCGTCGGTCACGAAAAGCAGATGGATTGGACGAGCGACTTCGACGTTGCGCGCGATGCGCACCACGGCTCCGTCCTGCGCGAACGCCGCGTTGAGCGCGGTGAACGCGTGCGTCTGATGGCTCGCCACCGAACCCAGTCGGTCGGCGACGTCGCCCGCGGCCCACGCGGTCGCGAGGTCGCTCACCTCGACGCCGTCGGGCAGCTTCTTGAGATCCGAGAGCTCGGGCGCGAACCGGCCGTTCACGAAAGCGATCGTGTGCCAGTCGCGGGCGCCGAAGTCGAACGGCGCGAGGTCGTCGCGGCCGACGTCCCCAGTGCGCGACGCGAGCAACGCAAATTCCTGGTCGGCGATCGGCGCGACGCTCGTGTAGTGCCAGTCTTCATTCTTGGGCGTGGGGAAGCCGAGTGCGGCGAAGCGGTCGAACGCGGCACGCCGAAACGCGGCCACGGCCGCCGGAACGGTCGCTCCCCCGTCGCCGGCGACGGCGTCGAACGCCGCCGCGTATGCGTCAGCCACCATGACGGGCGCGCTCACGACGCTGCTGCTCCCGCGAGTTCGTTGACCCAGTCGTAGCCCTTCTCCTCGAGCTCGAGCGCCAACTCCTTGCCGCCGGACTTTGCGATGCGCCCGCTCACGAGCACGTGCACGAAATCGGGGACGATGTAGTTGAGCAGCCGCTGGTAGTGCGTGACGACGATCGTGGCGTTCTCCGGGCGCTTGAGCTTGTTCACGCCGTCGGCCACGATGCGCAGCGCGTCGATGTCGAGGCCCGAGTCGGTCTCGTCGAGGATCCCGAGCTTGGGCTCGAGCACCGCCATTTGCAGGATCTCGTTTCGTTTCTTTTCGCCGCCGGAGAACCCGGTGTTGACAGAACGGTTCAACATCGACGCATCCATGTCGACAAGCTCGAGCTTCTCTTCCATGATGTCCGCGAACTCGAGCGGATCGACTTCCTCTTCGCCGCGCGCCTTGCGCATTTCGTTGTACGCGGCGCGCAGGAAGTACGCGTTCGAGACGCCCGGGATCTCCACCGGGTACTGGAATGCGAGAAAGATCCCCGCCTGCGCCCGTTCCTCCGGCGCCATGGCGAGAAGGTCCTTGCCGTCGTAGGTGACGGAGCCGCCCGTGACCTCGTACGCCGGATTTCCCGCCAGCACCTGCGCGAGCGTGCTCTTGCCGGACCCGTTCGGGCCCATGATGGCGTGGACCGAGCCGGTTTCGATGGTGAGATCGACGCCTTTTAGAATCGGCTTGTCGCCGACATTTGCCTCGAGCGCATTAATAACGAGAAGTGACATATCTGAGTCTGTAGGCGATAGCGTCAGCGACAGTCGTCAGGCGTAGTCAGGACTGTCGACTGCCGCTGTCGACTGTCGCTAGAGTCTTCGGTTGACAGTGATCGGAATTAGTGCGCACCCCGCCGTTACCCGACGGAGCCTTCCAGCGTGATACCAAGCAGCGCCTGCGCTTCCAGCGCGAACTCCATCGGCAGCTCCTTGAACACTTCCTTGCAGAAGCCGCTGACGATCATCGACACCGCCTGCTCGGCCGACAGCCCGCGCTGCTTCAGGTAGAAGATCTGGTCTTCGCCGATCTTCGACGTCGATGCCTCGTGCTCGACGATCGCGCTGTTGTTGCCGACCTCGATGTATGGGAACGTGTGCGCGCCGCAGCGGTTGCCGACGAGCATCGAGTCGCACTGCGTGTAGTTCCGCGCGCCGACCGCCTTCGGCAGCACCTGCACTCGGCCGCGGTACGAGTTGTTCCCTTCGCCGGCCGAGATGCCCTTGGACACGATGGTCGATCTCGTATTGCGGCCGATGTGGATCATCTTCGTACCCGTGTCGGCCTGCTGCTTGTTGTTCACGACGGCGACGCTGTAAAACTCGCCGACCGAGTTGTCGCCCTGAAGAATCACGCTCGGATACTTCCACGTGATCGCCGAGCCGGTCTCGACCTGCGTCCACGAGATCTTGGCGTTCTTCTGCGCCTTGCCGCGCTTGGTCACGAAGTTGAAGATGCCGCCGCGGCCTTCCTTGTCGCCGGCGTACCAGTTCTGGACGGTCGAGTACTTCGCCGTCGCTCCCTCGAGCGCGATGATTTCGACGACGGCGGCGTGCAGCTGGTTCGTGCTGCGCTTGGGCGCCGTGCATCCCTCGAGGTAGCTCACGTACGAGCCCTCGTCGGCGACGATCAGCGTCCGCTCGAACTGCCCCGTGTCCGCCGAATTGATCCGGAAGTAGGTCGACAGCTCGATCGGGCAGCGAACGCCCTTGGGCACGTAGACGAACGAGCCGTCGGAGAAGACGGCGCTGTTCAACGCGGCAAAGAAGTTGTCGCTATACGGAACGACGGAGCCGAGGTACTTCTCGACGAGCGTCGAATGCTCGCGGACCGCTTCGCCCAGCGAGCAGAAGATGATCCCGTGCTTCGCCAGCTCCGTGCGCATCGTCGTGCCGACCGAGACCGAATCGAAGATCGCGTCCACCGCGACGCCCGAGAGGATCTTCTGCTCGGTCAGCGGGATGCCGAGCCGCTGGTAGGTCTTCAGCAGCTCGGGATCGACATCGTCGAGACTGCCGAGCGGCTTCTTCGTCTTGGGAGCCGAGTAGTAGCTGACGGCTTGGTAGTCGATCGGGTTGTAATGGACGTTCGGCCAGTGCGGCTCTTTCATCGTGAGCCAGCGCCGATACGCTTTGAGCCGCCAATCGAGCATGAATGCCGGCTCATTCTTCCGCGCCGAAATCGCGCGGACGACGTCTTCGCTCAAGCCGGGCGGGAACGTGTCCGACTCGATGTCGGTGACGAACCCGGCCTCGTATTCCCGACTGATCAGTGACTCGATCGAGCTACTCATCTATGCTCCACAAGAGCTTTGTGCCGACGGAGGCGACCAGCCAACTCGCTACGGGCGAGTGGTTTAGCGGTCGGCGCGTGGGCTTCATCGCGGGATCGCTCGCCCGAGAAGCGGGGGCGATCCACCATGTCGACAAAATTAGTCGGGTTTGAGGGTTAAGGCCAGTTTGTCACGAGCCCGCGTGTCTCCCGGCCGAACCCTCGCGGGAGGATGACGTTTTTAGGCCCGTCGCCGCGCAACTCATAGGGCGACAGGATGCCTCGTCGCGCAGTCCGGCCCCCCCCCACTCGCCGACGGGCAGGAGATCCTCCCATGAACGCCCCGAGAACCCTCGCGAACGTCATGCGCGCCGCCGGCGCGATGATCATCGCTGCACCGGCGCTCCTCGCTGTCGCATGCGGCGGCTCGTCGACCACGGGACCCGGCGGCTCCAACGGGAAGGCGAGATACTACATGACCGCCAACATCGACGGCTCGGCGTGGGCAGAGGACGATGCGCAGGCCTCCATCACGGGCGCGCGATTGGCGGGGCCAGGCCTCTACACGATCGCCGGCTACTCGTCATCGGCGGCGATAACGGTCCTGCTCACGCTGAACACCATTCGCGGGCCGGGCACCTACCCACTCGGTGTGAACTTCGGCGTCCCTGGCGGCACGGCCCAGGTGAGCAATACGACGTCCGGCTGGACGACGCGCCTCTCCGGCGTGGCCGGCTCGGTGACGATCACGTCGCTCACCCAGACCGAGATCGTGGGAACCTTCACGTTCGTCGCCAACGGAATTCTCAATGCTCCCTCGACGAGCACGAAGAACGTGACGACCGGTACGTTCGACCTGCCCGTCGTCGCCGTTCAGGCAGTCGGCCCAATTCCGGACAACGCGGGCAGCACGATCACCGGGACCCTTGCGGGGCAGCCGTTCACCATGGCGACAATCGCGGTGACGACGAGTCCGACGCGTAACGCGATGGGGCAGGTGACCGGCACGACGCTGATCTTCGGCGGATCGAACGACACGCAAGGCATGGGGGCGGCGATTTCGAACGTGAACGGCGTCGGGACGTTCGCGCTGACCAACAAATCGCCGTCATCGACGATGAACGCCAGCCTCACGAACGGGTCGGCTATTCAGCTTTGGAATTCCGGCACGGTCGAGGGGGCGGGCAGCGTGATCATAACCGGTTGGTCCGCGACTCGCGCCAAAGGAACCTTCAGCGCGACGCTCCCCTCAGCCAGCGGTGGACCGGCGGTAGCGATCAGCGGGTCGTTCGATATCGGATTGCCCTAGAAAGGCGACGAGACTGCGCGGGGATCGCGGCCACTCTGAGCGGCCAATCGAACTCGGAGCGGCCGATCCCCCAGCGCCGTTTGCACCCGACTAGCACGTCGGCGCGCGCTGTGATGGGGGACCCCCAGGCGGCGGCCCAGGTCCCTTGGACACGACGATCATGGAGGCCGCGGTCTGATGCGTCGCGACGATCTGCCTCACCGTTTTCCCGTCGCGCATCGCGGGCTCGTACTTCCACCCCTGGAGCGTCTCCAGCACGGCGGTGCCGAACGCTTCAAAGTTCGAGCGCACGACACGCGCGGTCGCAACCTCGGGCCTGCCGAGCGAATCCACCACGAACTCGAGATCCGCGAAGTAGCACGCGGTTGCTCTCATCTCGGGGCGGAAGTTGGGGTGAACGTCGGTCGAGATGAACCGTGCGGGGCGGTCGACGGCACAATCCATGTAGACCGGCCTAACCCCGACAAATCCCGAGTCGCGGGTTGGGATGACGCACGCTTCGCGGGCCGCGACCTTGTTTCCGGCGCTGGCGCACGCCAGACCGGTGACCGCTAGTGCGGTGAAAAGAATTGTGAGGCGAGGCACGAATCCGATCCGGGGCAGAGAGATCCGGAATTACTAATCACTGGAGCGAAAAATAGCACGTAAGTGACGAAGATCACTAGTGTCTGGGCGGCCATCGAACCCCGAGTGGCCGATCACTCCGCGCCGTTACCCGACTTCCGCAATGACCCGCCGCAGCAGCGAAGCCGCGAGCTCGACCTTATAAGCATTTTTCGATAACGGCTTCGCGTCGAGCAACGCGCGGTCGGCCAGCGTCGCGATCGCTTCGTCGTCCAGCCCTCCGGACGCGACGTCCTCCTCCACCGATGTATTCACGCGCCACGGCCTCGGCGCGACGCCACCGAGGACGATCCGCACGCCGCCGTCCATCCGCTTGCAGGCCGCGGCGCTGACGAGCGCGAAATCCCAGGCGTCGCGCTGCATCAGTTTGTGGTAACGCTGCGTGCCGCCGACCGATTCGGCCGGGATCGTGATCGCGGAAATGAATTCGTCGCGCTCGAGCGTCGTCTCGCGATCGGCGCGCTCCGACGGTACGAGGTATAGGTCGGCCATCGCGACTTTCCGGCTCCCGCGCGACGACGAGACGATCGCGACCGCTTCGAGCGCCGTCAGCGCCACCGCGGGGTCCGACGGGTGCACGGCGTAGCAGGGCCCGGCGTCGAGGATCGCGAGATACTGGTTCTCACCATCCTTCGCCGGGCACGACGATCCGCCGCTCTTGAGACAGGAGATCCCTCGCCGGAAGTACCAGCATCGAGGCCGCTGGCAGAGATTCCCGCCGATCGTGCCCATGTGCCGCAACGCCGGTGTAGCGACGACGTCGCATGCCTGCGCCAGTGCGGGAAATTGCGTCGAGGTGCGGTGATCTTTCGCGAGATCGGCGATGCGCGCGGCCGCGCCGATCGTGACGGAACCATCCCGATGCATGACGATGTCGGCGCTTCCGGGGATCGTCCGAAGATCGACGAGTGTGCTGGGCGCGACGAGCCGCTCGTCGATGGCGACGAGGAGGTCGGTTCCGCCGCCGAGCGGCATGGCGCCAGGCTCGGCGAGCTCCCGGACCGCATGTTCGAGCGACGTCGCCGCTCGGTATTCGAAGGGGTGTGTCACGGCCTAAAAAGAAAGCGGGACCCTAAGGTCCCGCCATTGGTCGCGCGCGCTGTCTTGCTTTTCCGGTCCACCGGTCCACCGGTCCACCCGCCTACGGTCCCCCATCGGGCGGCGCCAAGTCCCCGGACCCCTTCCCGTGCCAGGTCGCGTCGGTCGGGTGGCGGTAGCTCTCCTTATGGATGTACGTGACGGTCGCGATCAGAGCGAGCGCGAGCGCAATGATGAAGGCGGCGAAGCCCTTGCCGCCGTTGGTCACGGCAGGAACGTATCGATCAACGTGGGGTGCCATGGGGGCGGAATGTAACCGCCCTAATCAGACCGCGAAACCGCGACGCCGCGGCGACTCCAGGGGGGATTCCTGGTTCGAGTTCGGTAAGGTCCCTCGATTACCGCAACCTTTGACGGCGCAACGGGTGTCTTACGTGTTGAGTGGGGCGTTAAATGGGACGCCTCGCAGGCCCGGCGACGCGACGTGACCGTTCTTCGAGACGAGCTCCAGCGCACTTTAGGCGGTACCTACACCCTCGAGCGGGAGCTCGGGGGCGGCGGCATGTCGACCGTTTTCGTCGCCCGCGACAACTCGCTCGGCCGCGCCGTCGTCGTGAAGGTTCTGCCGTACGAGCTGGCCGCGGCCGTCTCCGTCGACCGGTTCAAGCGCGAGATCATGCTGTCGGCGGCGCTCCAGCATCCGCACATCGTGCCGGTGCTGACCGCGGGCGAAATCCCGCCCGACGCGTCCGTGTCGCCGCCGACTCCGCTGCCGTACTTCATCATGCCGTTCGTCGAGGGCGAGTCGCTGCGCTCACGCCTCGAGCGCGGGCCGCTCTCGGTGCGCGAGACGGTGAGCATCCTCAAGGACGTCGCGCGCGCGCTCGCCTACGCCCACGGGCGCGGCGTGATGCACCGCGACATCAAGCCGGACAACATCCTGCTCACGACGGGGTCGGCAACGGTCACCGACTTCGGCGTCGCCAAGGCGCTCACGGCGTCGCGCGAAACGCGGCGGCCGCTGCCGCAGGGAAATCGGAGCGGCACGATCACCATCGTCGGCACGTCGATCGGAACGCCGGCTTACATGGCGCCCGAACAGGCGGCCGGCGATCCGTCGATGGACCACCGAGCCGACCTCTACGCCCTGGGCATCGTCGGGTACGAAATGCTCGTCGGCGCGCCGCCGTTCCACGGGCGTCCGCCGCAGCAACTGCTCGCGGCGCATCTGACCGAGAAACCGTCGCCGATCGGATCGCGCCGCTACGACGTGCCTGCCGCGCTCAACTCGCTCCTCATGCAATTGCTCGAGAAGGAGCCGAGCAAGCGTCCCAAGAGCGCTGCCGATGTCGTGCGATCGCTCGAGGATCCGGCCGTCGTGAGCGGAACGTTCACGCCGGCCGCGATGCCGAGCGCGCAGCGCCCGAAGCGGGTGTTGTGGGCGCTTGCGGGCGCAGGGATCCTCGCGTCCGTCGCCGCGGGCGGCGCGTGGTTCACGAATCGCCATGCCGCGAACGCGCCGAATACGCCCAGCCCTGCGCTGACGACGCCGGCACCCGCCGGCAAGTCGATCGCCGTGATTCCGCTCGTGAACATCAGCCGGGACACCAGCGACGCGTACTTCGCGGCGGGGATGACTTCGGATCTGTCGAACGCCATCAGCCGGATTCCCGGCGTGCGCGTCGCCGGATCGCAGAGCACCACGCGCGACGCGTCGGCGAGCCCAATCGACCTCGGCAAGTCGCTCGGCGTGAACATGGTGCTCACGGGCACCGTGCAGCGCGACAAGACGCGTCTCCGTGTGACGGCGCGTCTCGTAAACACGGCGGACGGATTCACCGTCTGGTCCGACATGTTCGAGCGCGACTCGCGTGACGTGTTCAAGGTGCAGGACGAGATCTCGGGCGCGATCGTCGCCGCTATCTCGCCGGAACTGTCGGGCGCCGGGCAGGCGGCGGCTCCCGCGCCCGCGCCGGCGCAGACGGGCGCCGCGAGTCGCGCCACATCGGCGCCGCACGGCACGTCCGACCTCGTGGCGTACGATCTCTACCTCCGCGGGCGCTACTTCTTCGACAAGCGCGGCGAGGCCGGTCTGCGCCGCGCGCTCGACTACTTCCAGCAGGCGACGCAGCGCGACTCGAACTTCGCGCGGGCTTACGCCGGCGTCGCCAACGCGTACGCGCTCCTGCCCCTCTACGCGAACGTGCGCGTCGACTCGCTCATGCCGCTCGCCATGTCGGCGATCGACCGCGCGATTCAGCTGGACAGCACGCTGGCGGAATCGTTCGCGTCGCGCGCGACGCTGTTGCAAGCCGCCTGGCGTTGGGACGACGCCGAGCGGGATTACAAACGCGCGCTCGCGCTCGATCCGAACGCCGCGCAGCCGCACCAATGGTACGGCGAGCTGCTGTTGATTCTCGGGCGAACGCCCGAGGCGCGGGCGCAGCTGGCGCGCGCCGCGCAGCTCGATCCGCTGGCGCCGGTCACGCTCGGTTCGTACGCGCTTGGTCTTGCCGTCGCGCGACAGCCGGACTCCGCGATCGCCGCGGCCAAGCGCGGCGTGGAGCTCGACTCCGCCCTCGTCGTCACGCGGTTCATGCTCGGCGCCGTGTACCTCCAGGCCAATCGTCTGCCCGACGCCGTGCGCGAGCTGGAAACCGCGACGCGGCTCGATTCAGGATCGACGCAAGCGTTCGGCTTGTTGGGATACGCATATGCGAAATCCGGTAAGACTCGCCAGGCGAGCGACATCGCGAAGTCGTTGGAGAATCAGGTCGGGCGTTCAGCGGGCGCCGCGGCCGCGGCGGCGCGGGTGTACATCGGGCTCGGGGATCGTGCGCGGGCGCTGACCCTGCTCGAGCGCGCGGCGACGGATCGGGACTCGTTCTACTCGAGCGAGTCGCTTGCGGAGAGCTTCTTCGATCCGATCAGAGCGGACCCGAGGTTCTTGGCTCTCGTGAATCGAGTTGGAGTAGGGGCGGGGATCGCCAAGTAGGGCGATTCTAACGGCGATTGGATCGCGGCCAGTCTGCGGTCTGTCTTGGCCCGGATGGTACGGCTGCGCGCTCGAAATCGGGGACGGACCTCAGACAACTGACAACAGTTTAGGCGTGACGCGGTGGGGTCCTGACCTCACACGGGCTCACGCCGGAAAACGCAGGGTCTGTTGGCTGTGGTCAGTCGTCAGTTCCCGACTTCGAGCGCGCAGCCGATACATCCACTAGGCGATTGAACTCAGAGTGGCCGAGCACCCGCCGCCGTCAGCCGTCGCGCCGTTAGACCATTCGCCGCGTCACTATCTCGATCCGCTTCTCCTCTCCGCCTCGCCGCACGACGAACACCACCCGCTCTCCCGGTTTTCTCAGCCGCTCGCGAAGCTCGCCGAGAAGCTTCTGACCTCCGGCCACTCCGTCGGCCGACACGATTTCATCGCCGGCTACGACGCCCGCCTCCGCCGCGGGCGATCCCTGCGCGACAGTTTCGACGAACATCGTCGACAATGAGTCGTCGAGCCGGAGCAGCAGCCCGCTCATGTCCGCTTCGAACGCGTCGTGCAGCGTCGCGTTCGGCTCGAAGATCATGCGCTTGTCCTGATAATCCAGAAACAACGTGAATCGCCGCAGGATGGCGCCGCCGATGTTTCCCTCCCACGAGCTCGAGACCCCCAACGCTCCCGCCGAGTCGCCGAAGAGATTCACCAGCGGGCGCGCCAGCTCGATGCCCCCGATCGAGAGCGACGCGACGCGCCCCATGTCCGACGTCGTCGATCCGCCGACCCCGCCGCCGCCCGTTCGCCGGACCGTCGGACCGACGCGCTGACGCAGCCGATTCTTGTCGATGAACGCCTTGGTGAGAGACAGCGATCCATTCGAGCCGACGTCGATCACCATGCGGCCGCGGATCGTCTCGCCGTCGGCGAGCTTCACGTCGGCGTCGATGTGCGGAAAACGGTTGATGAGCGTGACCGGGATTGAGACGCCGGGACCGTCGTAGTGGAACGATGGCTGGTCATAGATCCGCAGCTCGCGCCGGGCGTAGTCGATCGCCACGACGTACCGCGAGATGAAGTCGTAGCCGAGGATGCCGTCGATGCGGTGCCCTTCGAGGCGGGGTAGCCGCGAGAGATCGATCGCGCTGACGACCGGCTGTGAGATCGACGAGCCTTCGACGGAGACCGAGGCGTCGTCCACCCGCGCGGCGGAGACCCGCGATGGTCCGGCTCCGCCGACGCTGAACGTCGCGCCGAGCTTCACGCCGAGCCGCTTCGCGGTGTTGAGGTCGAGCGACGTGTTCCCGGCGCCCGTGTCGAGAATGAAGTCCAGCTCACGTCCGTCGACGCAGGCCTTCAAATAGATGTGATTCCCCCACAGATCGACGGGGATCGTCGCCGGGAGCGCTGAATTCTGAACTGGCGCTGTCGCGCACGCGGCCTCCCGACGCGCGAAAAATGGTACCGGACTCGGCGCGAGAGAGGGTGCGAAGGTCAGCGCAGCGGCCGCTAGCAGGGTCAGCATGGAGATTCGACACCTCGGTGTGCCCGCAGGTTCACGCGAAGATCGGCCGGAACCCCTTCGGCCAACTGCCGAGACCGTTTCATAGTGAATTCTAAACGGAGCGGCATGTCCGTTGCCCTTAAGGCCAATTGGCGCCGTTCCCCCCACCACATGGCGGCCGCTTCATACCTCAAACGGCCGCGGCCGGGAGAAAATCAATGCGACGTTATCACATCGGCCCCATCATCGCCGCACTCGTGGCGGCGACCGCGTTCGCGGGAGTCGCGCACGCGCAGGGTGACCAGGGACGTGGGCGAGGGCGCGGGCAGCAGTCCGACGACCGGGACAAACGGATCAAGGACGAGCAGCGCCGGACGGACGATTACCGAAAGCATCTCGACGAGCAGACGCGTGTCGCCCAGCAACAGGCGGCGCAGCTGCAGCAGTCCAAGCGGGCGGCGCAGGCCCGGGTCCAGCAGGAATACGCCGCGCAGCTCGACAGGCAGCGCGAACAGCTTCGCGCCGAGCGTCGATACGACAATGAGCCGTACGTCGTCGCCGCGCCCTCGTACCGCTACCAGTACAACGGCGCGTATCACGAGACGAATCAGTACGGCGTGGACATGCTGAAGCAGGCCGTCAACTATGGATATCAGCGCGGCTACCAGGCCGGCGTGGCCGACCGCCAGGACCACTGGCGCTTCGACTATCAGAACTCGCCGGAATATCGCGAGGCGACGTTCGGCTATAGCGGCAGCTACGTCGATCTCGGGGACTACAACTATTACTTCCGCCAGGGATTCAGCCGCGGCTATCAGGACGGCTACTACAGCCGGCTCCAGTATGGAAGCGGGTCGAACGGGTCATTCTCGATTCTGGCGAACGTGCTCACCGGAATTCTCCGCCTCAGCTCCATCCGCTGAGCTTTGGGCTGTGAGAGGTGAGCCTGGAGCCGTGAGCCGGTTCATGGCCACTCTGGAGACTGTCGTTCCCGGTACAGTACGGCTGTGCGCTCGAAATCAGTGACGGAAATCCGACATCGGACATCAGACCAGGCGTGACGCGGTGATCCTCGTCTACACCATGACCCCGCCGTGTAACGCAGGGTCTGATGTCAGATGCCGGTTGTCTGTTCATGACTTCGAGCGCACAGCCGATACATCGAACGGGCGCTCGAACCCAGAGTGGCCGGCCCACGAATTGTCACCGTGCGGACAGCAACAGGAGCTTGTTTCCGTCAAGGGATCTTAGCGGCACGGGTAGGTGAGAAGCCGAGTCCGCAGGGTATCTTGAGCCTCAAATGACCACCCTTAGCGCCATCACCGAGCTCGCCTCCAAACAGTTCGGCCGCGACGCAGCGGAGATCGACGTCGACGCGCCCTTCGACAAGCTGGGCGCCGATTCCCTCGGCATGCTCGAGTTCTTATTCGAGCTCGAGGATCACTTCAGCATCTCCATTCCGCAGGACGAAGCGGTGAACGCGAAGACTGTCCGCGCGCTCGCTTCGCTGGTGGATCAGCTGCTGACGACGGCACCGACTCCTCCGCTGGGCTAGCCCGCCGTGACGCGCGTCCTCGTCACGGGGATTGGCGTCATCGCGCCATGCGGCCGCACCGCGGACGAGCTGTTCGGCAACCTCGTCGAAGCGCGCTCCGCGGTATCCCCGGTGTCGAACGGCGCCCAAAACGCGTCCTCGTCGTTGGTCGCGGCCCAGGTGTGCTTCGATGCGTCCGCGCACTGGCCTCCCAACGAATCCGCGCAGTTCGACCGCGTCACGCAGTTCGCGCTGGTCGCGTCGTCGCAAGCGATCTCTGACGCCGGGCTGTCGCTCAGCGAAGCCGAACTGCTCGACGCGGGCGTCTATTGGGGTACGGGGCTCGGCGGCGCGGCGACGATCGAAGATTCATATAAGAGGTACTTCGAGTCCGCCGGACGGCGCGTCCGTCCGACAGCCGTCGTGCTCGGGATGAACAACGCCGCGGCGGCGCACGTCTCGATGGCGCACGGCTTCCGCGGGCCGATGCTCAACTTCTCGACGGCGTGCTCGTCGTCGGCCGCGAGCATCGGCGAGGCGTATCGTCTCATCAGAAACGGCGACGCGCACGTGATGCTGGCCGGCGGTTCGGAGGCGCT
Organism: uncultured Gemmatimonadaceae bacterium; assembly: GCA_963757185.1. Lineage (GTDB taxonomy): Bacteria > Gemmatimonadota > Gemmatimonadetes > Gemmatimonadales > Gemmatimonadaceae > JAQBQB01. Next base: position 737,481 of record CAVWQI010000002.1, on the reverse strand, counting down.
CATCACGCCGGGCAACCTCGCCGCATGGGACGCGATGCGCGCGCTGGCGCACGCCGACGCCGTCGATCCGGCGCGCAGCTGCAAGCCGTTTTCGGCCGACCGGACCGGGCTCGTGCTCGGCGAAGGCGCGGCGGCGCTGGTGCTCGAGTCCGCCGATCACGCCGAGCGACGCGGGGCGCGCGTGTACGCCGAGCTCGCGGGCTACGGCAACGCGTCGGACGCGGCCAACATCTCGAGGCCGGATGCCGGCGGCCAGGTCCGCGCCATGCGCCGTGCGCTGGCCGACGCGAAGCTCGAGGCCGGCGAGGTCGGATATTTGAACGCGCACGGAACCGCGACCCAGGTCGGCGACATCGTCGAGACGGACGCCATCAAGCAGGCGTTCGGCTCCCATGCGCGGACACTTTGCGTGTCGTCCACTAAAGCGCTCCACGGACACCTCCTCGGCGGTGCCGGCGCGCTCGAGATGGCGATCGCGATCATGGCGCTCGGGCGCGGCGTCGTGCCCCCGACCGCGCATCTCGATCGCTCCGATCCCGCGTGCGATCTCGATTACGTGCCGAACGAGGCGCGATCCAAACGACTCGATGCGGTGATGTCGAATTCATTCGGGTTCGGAGGAATGAACTCCGTGTTGCTCGCCCGGCGGTATTGATGCGCGATCTCCGCGAGCTGGCCGCCTGGTTCGACCAGCGGCCCAACGCCCACGACCCGCTCGTGCCGTCGTCGCTGCCCGATCCGTCGTTCGTGTGCGACGGCCGGACGATGATCTCGTTCAGCACGAACAACTACCTGGCGCTCGCCACGAGCCCGAGACTCAAGGCCGCCGCACGCCAGGCGCTCGATCGCTACGGCGTCGGCAACTGCGAGTCGAGGCTGCTCGGCGGGAATCTCGATCTGTACGACCGGCTCGAGGCGCGCCTCGCGCGATTGAAGCGCAAGGAAGCGTCGATGCTGTTCGCCACGGGCTTTCTGACCAACCTCGGCGTGCTGCCGATGCTGACGCGTTCGACGCATCTGGCGCGCGCGATCGGCTACGCGCCGAGCACGAGCTGGAAGCACGCGTTCTTCACCGACGAATACAACCATCTCAGTCTGCGCGAGGGAATACGCGCATCCGGCGCTCCGTCGATCGCCTACAAGCACCTCGACATGGACGACCTCGAGCGAAAGCTCGCGTCGTCGTCGGCGAACGTCAGGATCATCGTGACCGACGGCGTCTTCAGCCAGCACGGCGACGTCGTGCCGTTGCCCGACATGATGACGCTTGCCGAGCGACACGACGCTGTCGTGTACATCGACGACGCGCACGGGACGGGCGTGCTCGGGCCGAACGGCGCGGGGACGACCGAGCACTTCGGCGTCGACAGTCCGCGCATCATCACGATGGGCACGCTGAGCAAGGCGTACGGGTGCATCGGCGGCTTCATCGCGACGGAGTCGTATCTGCGGACGCTCCTCCACGCGGGCTGCGCGGCCTATGGTTTCACGTCGACGTTGCCGCCCGATCAGGCGGCGGCCGTGCTCGAGGCGATCGACATGGTAGAGGACGAGCCGGAGCGTCGCGAAAGCCTGTGGAGCAATCAGCGGCACTTCGTCTCGAGCATGCTGGCGGCAGGCTTCGATCTACCGGCGACGACGACGGCGATCGTTCCGCTCGTGTTGGGCGACGAGGTCGAGTGCACGCGGGTCGCGCGGGAGTTGCGCGACGCCGGCTTTCACGTGGATCCGGTGCTCTATCCAGCCGTCGGCTTCGGGCAGGCGCGGCTTCGCTTCATCATGAATGCGCATCACACGGTCGACGACATCGACCGGCTCGTCGGCGCGCTCTCAGAATCGGTGCGGCCGGCGACGCGTGCGTGAGCGTTCGTGATGTAAAGGACCACCAGGAACAGCACCGCGAACGCAGCATTCGAGATGGCGTCGACGGCGAGCATCCCGCGCACCCCAAATCGCGCGTGTCCCCACCCGTCGAGCCGCAGCATGTAGACGACCGGAACGTTCACGGCAGCCATGAACAGCGTGAAGCGTGTTCCGCTCGCCGGTGAGCTGGTACCCACGAGCTGGAACGCCAGCGCCATGAAGGCGGCGTAGCAGAATCCGACGGAGAGCGCGTACGCCGCCGCGCCGACCAAAAAAGTCGCCGGCGAGAGCGCCGCGAACGCCATGACGCCGGCGCTCAACGCCGCGGTCAGGCCGGCGGTCGGGTAGATCAACCATCGATCGAAGCGATCGCAGATCATTCCGCCGATCAGCGCACCGATCGGTGTGAGCGCCCCGCCGAGGACGACTGTCCACACGATGACGGCCGTGGACGCGCGAAAATCAGAAGCGAGGCCGGAGAAGAGATACGTCAAAGCGCCGGCGCCGATCGGACTGAGAAAGAACACGAGCCCCAACCAGACGTCGCGCCTCGCCAGCGTAGCGCGCACGTCGCACAACATTCGGGCGAAATGCCGGCGCCAACTGGCGACTTCCGGCTTCGGCTCGTCGATGGTGAGCGCGACGAGGCTTGGTACGGCAATCAGTGTCGCCGCCACGAGCGCGACCATCCCGCCGGACGCATGACCGGAGAGCCACACCGTCGACGCGCCGGTGACCACGCCGCCGATGAAGATCCCCGCCTGCGACCAGCCCGCGGTGCGGCCGCGATGTTCATTGGGCACGACCGACGCAACGAGGCCGCCGAGCGCGCTCGAGACAGGTTGGCTGAATACCGACGCGAGCACGAGGAGCGTGGTCAGCGATCGTACCGTTGCGGTCGAGTTGCCGAGCGCCGCCGCCGCGCAGAGCGCCGACGAGACGCTCAAAACGACGATCCACGTCCTGCGCCGGAGCCCCAGGTCGACGACCGGCCCCCAGAGAAAGAACCAGATCGACGGCGCCTGCACGAGCGCCTCGACGATCGCGATCCGTTCGACGGGAATGCCGCGCTGTCGAAGGATGTAGGGCAGGCCGACCGCGACGAGCCCGTTGAAGCTTCCGTACGGAGCCGACGCCAGAGCGAAGCGCCAGAACTTTACTCCTCGCGACGCACCCACGTCTGCGAGCGGCCGAACATTCGTATCCCGATGTAGCCCCTCACGATCAGCTTCTTGCCGTCGTCGCTGAGCTTCATCGTCGCGCGATAGGTCTTGCCGTTCTCGGGATCGAGAATCTCCCCGTCGCTCCACTCGTCGCCGTGCTGGCGCATGTGGCGGAGGATCTCCATCCCGATGATGGGCTGCCCTTTCCGGTCGTCGGTGCATTTATCACACACGCTATCCTCGGGGCCGGCGTCGACGAGAATTCCGCGGACGACGCCAACGAGCTCGCCGTTCACTTCGCGGATTTCCACGACTCCGGTGGGCTTCCCGTCGCGGTCGCTGATGGTGCTCCACAAGCCGGCGGGGCTATCCTGCGCGATGGCGGCGGGATCGTTGACGAGGGCCAGACATGCTGTCACAAGGAACAGACTTCTGTTTGTCATGCGATCACGCCGCCGTACGCGTCAAGGAACTAGAAGTGACTCCATAGCGGTTACTATCAAGGAGCTTGCCGGGGTGGCGGGCTCGGCGGAGGGCCCTTCTACTCACCGACTCGACTATGAAAGTTTTTGTGACCGGCGGCAACGGCTTCATCGGATCGGCCGTCGTCCGCGAGCTCGTGGCGCGCGGACATACGCCCGTGTGTCTCCTGCGAAAGACCAGCGACACGAAGCGCATCGACGCGCTGCCGTTCGAGCGCGCGGAGGGTGACGTTCGCGATCTCGCGTCAGTGCGCGCCGGGATGGCCGGCTGCGGCGGCACCGCGCATCTCGCGGCGCCCGGTGGCTGGCACGCCGACGACGCGGCGGGTCTCGAGGACGTGATCGTGAACGGCGCGCGAAACGTGCTGGAGGCCGCGTCGGCGCTCCCCGGACACCGCGTGCTGATGGTCTCCAGCACGGCGGCGATCAACGCGTCCGACGAACCGATAGTCTTCGACGAGCGCGCGGAATTCAATGTGAAGAACCCGCAGCTCCACTACGCGCACGCCAAGCACAAGGCGGAGCTGGTGGCGCGCGACGCGTTCAGCCGCGGCGTCGCCGTGATCGTCGTGAATCCCGCCGAGGTGTACGGACCGGGCGACACAGCGCTTGGCACCTCGGCTAACCTGATCGACTTCGCGAAAGCGATTCCGGTGCTCGTGTGCGACGGCGGCACGAGCGTCGTCCACGTCGATGACGTGGCTCGCGGCATTGTCGCGGGGCTCGAGCGCGGACGTCCCGGCGAGCGTTACATCCTCGGCGGAGAAAACATCACCATTCGCCGGATGGCGGAGCTGACGCTCGAGTTGACGGGGCGCCATGTGCCGATCGTTCCCGTGCCGAACGGGATTTCGCGATTCGTCGCCAGCGCGGCGATTCGGCTGCACGTTCCGGTGCCGTTCAATCCGCACGTCGTGCCGTACGCGACGCTCTACTGGTTCGTCACGAGCGAAAAGGCGCAACGCGAGCTCGGGGTCACGTTCCGCAATGGCCGCGAGACGATTTCGTCGACGATTGATTGGCTGCGCGCGCAGGGAATGCTGGGGTGACGGTGGGTGGGTGGACCGATCCAAAGATCGGGCCCGCCCGCGGGTCAGCGACTCGATCGATTTACCGCGTGCGTCACCACGAGGCCGGGAACGAGGCTCGAGAGGGGTGTCGCGGGCAGAACGAACGGAGCCCTCGGTGTCTGACTGAAGTCGAAATCGGTTGACAGATCGCCGAGTAGGTTGATGCGCTCGCGAACCGAAGGGCGTGGATCGGGTCGTCCATCGGTCGCGGGGTCGAGCCGCGCGCCGCGAAGGAAGACGTCCTCGATGAACTTCACGTACGCGTCGAAGCTGAGCGTCTGGTGGTCGATGAAGCCGTGCTTCGCGTATGGGCTGATGACCAGCCCCGGCACGCGGAGCCCGTAACCGTTGACGTCGACGCCCGGTGGCGCGACGTGATCGTAGAATCCACCCCAGTCGTCCCACGCGAGAAAGATCGCCGTGCTGCCCCAGTTCGGACTCTGCATGATCGCGTTGACGACGGCGGTCACGTAGTCCTGACCCGTGCTTACCAACGCTGTCGGATGTTCGCTGACGTCCTGGCTCGGCACGATCCACGACACCGACGGCAGCGTTCCATTCTTCGCGTCGGTCTCGAGCGCGTCGATGGTCTGAATGTTGCCGAGCTCGCCGTCGACGCGGACTGTCGTGAAGAACGGCAGAGGATTCCAGATGCTTGGCGTCGTCGTCTTCTGCGGCACCGGCGGACAGAGCGCGGCGTCGTCGTCGCAATCGGGCTCGGAGCCTTCCGCGACGTAGTACTTCCAGCTGACGCCGGCCTTGTGCAGCAAGTACGTGAGATCGGTCCATGCGTACGACCCCGAGACGCCGGTGCCAACGAGCGGATTCTGAAGCGCGTTGACGCACGACGTCGGATCGTCGACCGTCTTGCAGTGCGCCGACCACTCGCTGACCATGAACAGATGCTCGGGCAGGCTCCACGAGGCGTTGGGCTCGAACATGCGGTCCTGGAGCACGTAATTCTCGGCGTACGCCCAGTAGTTCGGGATCTCGCGGTCGTCGTGATAACCCATGACGTCGACGAGTCCCGGGCCGGCGCACGCGGGATCATTCGGATCGGCGCACCCCTTCTGCGCTTTCTCGGCCTGCTCGATGAAGCCATCCATCTTGCCGGCGTCGATGTCGGCTGTGGCATTCGACTGACCGTGCGGTCCGCCGTTGTTCTTCCGCGCGGTATCGTGAAACGGCTTGATGCACGCTCCATCGACCGGATCAGTCACGCACACCGTGGGTACGCCGTTCGCCATCGGGATTCCGTCGGCGCCCGGAAAAGTCCCGAAGTAGTGGTCGAACGACCGGTTCTCCTGCATGATGATCACGATGTGCTTGATCTTGGCGAGCTCCGGGCGGATCGCCCCCGAGGGCGAGGTCGCACCGCTGCCTGACGACGACGTGGCATGGGGCGAATCGGAGCACGAAACGGCGAGCACCGTGATCGAGCTCATCACGAGGGCCAGCCGCGGGGCGACGGCGAATACGCGCGAAGCCGGATGCATGGGGTGGAAGCCTCCGTTGAACGGCGGACGATCGGGACGGTACGGTCGTTAAGCGACTAACGATTCTTTGCGTGCTGTCGCGCTATTTCGTGACGACGCTCACGTGCCGATCGAGCAGCGTGCGGTCGCCTGTGTAGTGCTCCCCCTGGTAGCCGCGAATGGTCAGTCGTCGACGCTCGAAGCCGTCGACCGTCTCTGTGTCGATCGCAAACGCCAGACACGTCGGACCGTCGCGCCCGAGTCGCTTCGAGAAACAGAGCGCACTGTGTGACGCGTCGCCGAGCGTTCCGGTGAAGTACCAGGAGCCGTAGTGCCTTTCGCTGCGCGTCGTCGCGACGATGTGCGCCGATCCGTCGTAGCCATTGTCGCGCAACACCCAAAGAGCAGTGTCGCCGAGCGACGTATGACGGACGTCGATCCACTCGCCGACGAGTTGCGATGGACGCTCGAAGTGCGGGCCGATCGGCATGCGGCCGGCACACCCGGTCACGGTGAGGAGGCCGGCGAGGTAGAGCACCGGGCGCCGACTACGCAGCATCGATCTCACGGGGCGCCTCGCTGAGATGTGTGGGCGATGGCTCGGTCGTGCGCGGGCCGGCGACCGCAAACGCCGAGTCGCGCGACCGAACGCGCGACTCGCGCCGGGCAAGCACGAGATAGAGCGCCGGTAGAACGACCAGAACGAGCAGCGTGGCCGTCGTCAGTCCGCCGATGATAACGATCGCCAACGGCTTCTGTGTCTCGGAACCGATACCGTGCGACAGAGCCATCGGCAGAAGACCCAACGTGGCGAGCAACGCCGTCATCAGCACGGTGCGCATCCGCATCAGCGAACCTTCGAGCACCGCCTCGTCGGCCTCGGCGCCCTGGCTGCGCAAATGGTTGAAGACGCTGATCATCACGACGCCGTTCAGCACGGATTGGCCGAATAGCGCGATGAACCCGATCGCGGCCGACACACTTACCGGGAAGCCGGTGATGAGCAGCGCGAAGATCCCGCCGATCATCGCGAACGGCACGTTCAGCAGCACGAGCGCCGTGTAGCGAACGGAATTGAACGTGTGAAACAGCAGCAGAAAAATCAGGAACACGCTCACCGGCACGATCACCATCAACCGGCGCATGGCGCGCTGCTGATTTTCGAACTCGCCGCTCCACGTCACGGCAAATCCCGCCGGCATCGTGAGATGCCCGACGCGGTCCTGCATGTCCTTCACGACGCTGCCCATGTCGCGGCCGTGAATGAACACGCCCACCGCCATGACGCGCCGGCCGTCCTCGCGCGCGATGTTCATCGCGCCCGCCGTCTCAGTGACATGCGCGACGTCGCCGAGGGGAATGCGCGCGTTGTCGCCGGCGTCGATCGGAATGCGCTCGAGCGCGGCGAGGCCGCGGTCGGCGGGCGCGAGGCGCGGGACCACGGCGAAATGCTTCTCGCCCTCCCAGAGATCCGTCGCCGAGCGGCCACCGAGCGCGATCTCGATCTGGTCCTCGAGGTCGGCAACGTTGAGACCGTAGCGGGCGGCGCGCGCGCGGTCGATGTCGATGCGCGCCTGCGGCACCTCGCCGGCGCGGTCGATGAATGCCCGCTCGACCCCGCGCACGTCGCTCACCTGCTCGAGCACCTGGTGCGTCGTCTTGCTCAGCTGCACCGGATCGTCGCCGAACACCTTGACGACGATCTGCCCGTCGATCTGGGAGATGCTCTCCAGCACGTTGTCGCGGATCGGCTGCGAGAAGCTCACCTCGATGCCCGGAATCGGCGCGAGCGCGCTGTCCATCTCGGCGATGACCTGGTCTTTCGTGACGTGCCGCTTCCACTTGATTCGGGGGCAAGAGGCCGACGAACATCTCGACCATGTTGATCGGCTTGGGGTCCGTGCCGTCTTCCGGGCGGCCGGCTTTGGAAACGACGGTCGTCACTTCGGGGATCTTCGAGAGCGCGGCGCGCGCTTTCGCGACCTGCGCCATCGTCTCCGGAACGGAGATCCCCGGCGGCAAATTGAAGTTGATCCAGATCGTTCCTTCGTTGAGCTCGGGCAGAAACTCCGAGCCGAGCCGAGGCGCGACGGCGATGCTCGCGGCAAGCGCGACGACGGCCGTCGCTACCACGCGCCCCGGCGCGCGCATCGCCGACCGGAGAATCGGTTCGTAGATCCGTTTGCACAGCCGTACGACGCGATTCTCCTCGTGCGGAAGCCGGGAACGCAAGAGCAGGTAGCAGAGCAGGGGAACGAGCGTAAGCGACAGCAGCAGCGAGCCGACGAGCGCCGACGTGATCGTCCACGCCATCGGCGCGAAGATGCGCCCCTCGTGGCGCTGTAACGTGAAGATCGGGATGTTGGCCGCGATGATGATGAGCATTGAGAAGAACGTCGGCCGGCCGACTTCCGCCGTTGCGTCGATGATCGTCTCTCGCAGCGCGTTCGTGTCGCGTTGCGCGCCGTCGGACAGCCGCCGGAACACGTTCTCGACGACGATGACCGCGCCGTCGACGATGATCCCGAAGTCCATCGCGCCGAGCGACAGCAGATTCGCCGGGATGCCGCGCCACGTGAGACCTATGAACGTCGCGAGGAGCGACAGCGGAATGACGATCGCGACGATCGCCGCCGCGCGGAGGTTACCGAGAAAGAGCAGCAACACCGCGGCGACGAGCAGCGCGCCTTCCGCCAGGTTGTGAAAGACCGTGTGCAACGTCGTGTCGATCAGCCAGGTGCGGTCGTAGAATGCGTCGACCTTCACGCCCTTCGGCAGGACTGACGTGTTGAGGTCGTTGACGCGCTTCTTGAGCGCGGCAAGCACGTCCGACGGGTTCTCGCCCTTCCTCAGGAGGACGATGCCGGTGACGACGTCGTCGTCCTTGTCCTGGCCGTCGATTCCCTGGCGCGGTACGGCGCCCACGCTCACGCGCGCCACGTCCTTGATGAGGATCGGCGTTCCGCCGCGCGACGCGACGACGACATTGCCGATGTCGTCCGCCGACCGCAGCAGACCGATGCCGCGCACGAGATACTGCTGCGACCCTTGCTCGGCGTAGCTGCCGCCGGCGTTCGCGTTGCCTCGCCCGAGCGCGTTGTAGAGTTGAAGGAGCGAGACGTCGTAGTAGCGGAGCTTTTCCAGATCCGGGTTGACCTCGTACTGCTTCACGAGACCGCCCATCGTCACGATGTCGGCGACGCCGGGTGTGAGCTTGAGGTAGCGGGTGACGGTCCAGTCCTGAATGGTGCGCAGATCGGTGGGGCTCATACCGTCGCCGCGCAGCCGGTAGCGATAGATCTCGCCGATCGGCGTGGAGAGCGGCGCGAGCTGCGGCGTGACGCCGTTCGGCAAGTCGGCCGTCTGCAAGCGCTCGAGCACCTGCTGCCGAGCGAAGTAGTCGTTCACCTTGTCGTCGAACGTGAGCACGATGTACGAAAGGCCGAACTGTGTGTGCGAGAACATCCGCACGTTGTGGGGCAGTCCGGCGAGGCTCAGCTCGACCGGGATCGTCACCTGCTTCTCCACCTCTTCGGCCGCTCGGCCGGGATAGAGCGACACGACGTTGACCTGGATGTCGGAGACGTCGGGGAAGGCTTCGATCGGCAGCGATTCGAAGGCGAAGACTCCACCAGTGATGAACAACAACGTCATCAGCAGCATGAAGAGCGGCTGATGCAACGCGAACGAGACGACGCGACGAATCATTCGCGGCTCACGAACGCGCGGCGGCCTGAAACATCTGCTCGAGCAGGAGCGCGCTGCCGACGACGACGCGCTCGCCGGTCCGCAGACCCGACAGCACCGGAACCACTCCGTCGTGCGCCGAGCCGACCACCACCGCACGCCGCTCGTATCGGCCGGGTTCCTGCTCGACAAACACGAAGTGGGCGTCTCCGTTGAGCAGCACCGCCGCCTCGGGCACCGTAGCCGGAGCGACCGCCGGTTGCGTCAGCTCAATGGTCACCAGCATCTCGCCCTTGAGCGAACCGTCCTCGTTGTCCACGACGCCGCGCACCTTGAGAGTGCGTGTGTTGGGGTCGAGTGCCCCGGCGACGAGCGTCACGCGTCCATGAAACACGCGACGTGGCCAGCTCTGCGCGTGCAGCGCGATCGGCGCGCCCTGGTGCACGAGGCTCAAATCCTCTTCGGGCACATCGAGCATCACCCACAACCGCGAGGGATTCGTGATCACGAATAGCGGCGCGAAGAGCTGCGGCGCGTTGGCGAGCATCTGATCGGGGCGTACCTCCTGGCCCGGCGTGATGTTTCGCTCGACGATCTCTCCGCCGAGCGGCGCGCGCAGCGCAAAGCTCTGATCGACGCTCGTTGTTTCGTCGCTGTACGACGACAGCCTCGCGATCGCGCGCTCGTGCTCGGCGAGGGCGCGCGCCACATCGGCCTCGGCGGCTTCGACGTCCTTCTGGGCGACGACGCCATGCGCCAACAGGTCGCGCTGGCGACCGAGTGTTCGCTCCGCGAGGCCGAGGTCGGTCGACGCGCGGCGCGCGTCGGCTTGTGCCTGTCCGAAGTCCGGCGCGGCGATGAGCGCCAACCGATCGCCGGTTGCCACGTGATTCCCCTGGTCGGCGACCACGCGGATCACGCGGCCGGCGAAGGGCGAGAACACGCGGACGGTCGCGTCCTCGTCCCAGGTGAGCCGACCGTTCAACGAAATGGCCGACGACGAGTCGGAGACGGCAGGTGCCGTCGTCAGCGCCGCGAGGTGCGGGCTGTTCGCGGCCAACTCGAGTCGCGCGCCGGCGACGCGCGCTTCAGGGGTCGAGCCCTCGCCGGCGGCCGCGCGTCCACAACCGGTCGTTGAGAGAACGGTCGACGCCGCAAGCACAAGAGCTCCCGTCATCGCCCCGCGTTGCTGCTGGTAATTCACCCACGAGCTCCAATGGAGGGTAGGCGAGAAGGATCGCAAGCCGCTCGGCGAGCGGTGCTAAGACACCGCTAAGCGCGCGCTAAAATCCCGCTAAAACCCCAGCGTGTACGGTTCGACCGGCGTTCGCACGTCAAGTATTCCAGTCATGATGTTGATGACTCCACAAATCGACCGGTTCATGGCGACGTGTAGCGCCGCGCTCGTTCTGTCGACCGCGTCAGCGGCGTACGCGCAGACGCCGAGAGTTGCCACGCGGGCGACGTCCGGGATAACACTCCCTGAGGCGATAAGTCGCGCTCTGCGCGAAAATCCCGACGTGCTCGTGAGCCGCGCGGCGGTGGACTCCGCGGCCGCCGAGCGGCGGATCGCCGGCGCGCTCCCAAATCCGGTGCTCGCCGGTCTTCCGAATTCCCCGTACCAGTACTCGGCGACCGTCGCGCTCGACGTGACTCCTCAGCGCTACTATCGCACGCGCACCGCGTCGCTCGGCGCGGCGGCCGTGTCGTTCGACCAGCGCGACGTCGATCGCCAGGTCACGCTCAACGTCGCGCGCAGCTTCTTCGACGCTCTGCTCGGTGAGGAGAAACTGAAGCTCGCCGCGGCACACCGGGATGCTATCGCGCAACTCCTTCGCGCCGACTCGGCGCGCTTCGAGGCGGGCGACGTCCCGGCGCTCAGCCTCGCTCGCAGCGAAGTCGAGCTGGTGAGAGCTGAAGCCGATCTCGAGCGCCAGCGCGGCGAGGTCCGCGCCGATCGTCTCGCGCTTCAAACGGCGATCGGCAGCGCGCACGCGGATACCGAGTTCACGGCGATCGGGTCGCTCGAGTACCGTGAGTCGCGGCTGAACGAAGATTCGGTTCTCGCCACCGCCCGCGCGCGTCGCCCGGACCTTCTCGCGGCGCGACAACGGGTGACGCAGAGCGGGTCGGCTGAGCGTGCGGCGGCGTCCTTACTCTTTCCGACGCCGGCGCTCTCGTACGTGCGTCAGACGACAGGTCCATTCGACAACGGCCACTTCTATTCATTCGGTCTGTCGTTCGAGCTGCCGAGTCTCAACACGTACCGCGGCGAACGCGAGCGAGCAGCGGCGGGAGCGAACGCGGCGACGGTGAACGCGGGTCGGGCCGACGCGCAGGTTGAGCGCGACGTCGTCGCCGCGCTCGCCGAATACAACGCGCAGCGCGAGCTCGTCGAGCGCTACCGAGCGCGCCTGCTGGCGAAGGTCGACGCCGGCGTCGCAGCGGTGCAGTACGCGTATTCGCGCGGCGCGGCGTCATTGCTCGAGGTCCTCGACGCCGTCCGCGCGCAGCAAGACGTTCGAACCGAGTATCTGGCCGCCCTGCACGACTATTGGGTCAGCGTGTATGCGCTCAACGCCGCGGCGGCGAGCGATGTCGTCACCGTTGCGCCGTGACGGTCCCCACCTGGGCCCCGGCTGAGGCCATGCGTTCGCCCAAGTCGCTCCCCGTCATTCTGATCGTCGACGACGAGGTCCAGGTTCGACGCGCACTGAGCGACAGCCTCATGTCACTGCCCGCCCGCGTGCTCGAGGCGCGCACCGGAGCCGAAGCGCTGAGCACGGCGCTGTCCGAGTCGCCTGATCTCGTCGTGCTCGACCTTGGATTGCCCGACCGGCAAGGGCTCGACGTGTGCCGCGAACTCCGCCGCTGGTCATCGGCGCCGATCGTCGTGCTGTCTGCGCGCCACGCCGAAGCGGAAAAGATTCGACTGCTGAACGCGGGCGCCGACGACTATGTGAGCAAGCCATTCGGACTCGGCGAGTTCGTGGCGCGCGTGCAGGCGCAGCTGCGACGTACGCGAGTGCCGCGCGGCGACGACGCGGCCGTCGAAGACATCGATGGGTTGACGATCGATCTTGGCCGGCGCGAAGTGCGGCGCCGTAGCACAAAGATCAAATTGACGCCGACCGAGTGGAACATTCTAAGAAGTCTGGTGGTCCATGGCGGGCGCCCCGTCAGTCATCAGCAGATCTTCGACGCGGTCTGGGGGCGCGAGTACGGCAACCCGCAACAATACCTTCGCGTCTACGTCACGCACCTGCGACGCAAGATCGAGCGCGATCCGGCACGGCCGCGGATCATTCTCACGGAACCGGGCTATGGATATCGGCTGGGCGGCGACGAGGACTGACCACAATCTCGCGGCGCGATGGGCGTTCTGGCTCGCCACGCTCGTCCTTGTCGCGGGCATCATGCTTTGGGTGCGGGGCGACATCGACCAGTCGCACGTATCGCTCACGCTCCTGCTCGTCGTCCTCGGCGGGAGCGCGGGCGGCGGCCGGCCGCTCGGCTACACCCTGGCGGTTCTCGGCTTTCTCATCATCGACTACTTCTTCCAACCGCCGTACGACCTGATCTCCGTCGACAAACCGCTCGATGGGGTCGTGCTCGGCGCGTTTCTCGCGGCGGCCTTCGTCGCGACCGAATTGCTCATGCGGGCGCGCGAAGAGTCAGCGGCGGCGCGCAGTCGCGGCGATGAGATCGAGTCGCTGTCGCTGATCGGATCGCAGACGCTCCGCTTCGCGCGCCCTGAGGACGCGCTCCTCGCGATCACCGAGCTGGTGCAGGGCACGCTTCACTCGCGCCGGACGGCTGTCTGGCTCTTCGACGAGAACGGCAACGTCGCGGCGGAGGCGGTGGCGGCGAGCGGGCTGGACGTCATGGACGGCGAAGCCGAGCGCCTCGAGATTGTCGCCCTCGACGCGGCCGAGGAGCGAGCCGGTCACGCGGCGGCCGAATTGCCGGATGGATCCGTGCTGCGCGGGCCGTTGGATCGCGTGGCGGCTCCGCACTTCATCGTCTCGCTGATCGTTCCGTTGACGGTCGAGTCGAGGCGGCTCGGGCTGATGTACATCCGCCGTCACGGCGAGCCGCGGGAGCTCGACGCGCCGGCTCGGCGGTTTCTGTCGGCAATCGGCTACTACGCCGCGCTCGGCGCCGAGCGGCTTCGGTTGGCGCGAGAAATGGAACGCGCGAACGCGCTGCGCGAGGAAAGCCGTGCCAAGGACGAGGTGCTCGCGACCGTCTCCCACGATCTGCGCACTCCGCTCACGACCATCAAGCTCCTCGCCCAGCGCGCCACGGCGCGCGGTGAGTCGAGCGGAGAGTCGATCGAGGCCGAAGTGGATCGTCTCGCCGACCTCGTGACGAACGTGCTCGACCTGTCGCGCATTCGCGCCGGCGGCGTGCGACTCGACGTCGAGCTGAACACGGCGGAGGATCTCGTCGGAGCAGCGATTCGTCGCACGGCCGGGATCGCGCAGGATCGGACCATCGTGCCGTTCCTGGATTTCGATTCACCGGCGCTCACGGGCCGCTTCGACTTCGTGCAATCGCTGCGCATCGTCGGAAACTTGGTGGACAACGCGCTTCGCTACACGCGCGCGGGCGGCGAAGTCGAGGTATACGCGACTCGCGAAGGACCCTGGCTGGCGATTCGCATCGCCGACCGCGGTCCGGGCATTCCGCCGGTAGAGCGCGAACGAATCTTCGAGCCGTTTTACAGGCCGAAGTCCGAGGCGCCGGACGTCGGACACGCCGGGCTCGGGCTGTCGATCGCCAGGCGACTTGCCGAGCTGCAGGGTGGCCGCCTGACGTACGAGCCGCGCTTCGGCGGGGGAAGCGTTTTCACGTTGATGCTGCCCGCGGCGGACACGGGGGAGCCGGGCCCCGCGCTCGAAGCGCGAATGCTGGAATCGGTGTAGACGCCGGGCTCACGCTCACCCGGCGGGTTCGGTCAGACGTCGCGCGCGAGGACGTCGGTCACGTGCCGCGCCAGCAGGTCGAACCGCTCCAGCTCGACGGGCTCCGGTCTGTGCGACCGCCGCCAGTGCGTGGACATCATGCCGATCAGACGGCGGTCGCGCGCGACGAGCGGCGTCGATTGCACGGCGCGGATGCCGGCGTCGCGAAACACGCGGAGGTCGATCGTCCCGCGAATGAACGGCGCCTCTTCCACGTCGGGGACGACGATGCGTTGCTTTCGCTCGAGCGCCTTTCCGCACGTTGTTCCGGAGTCCGCGCCGACGCGATCCCAAAATGCCGCCGCGTCCGCCGGAAAGCCGCGGTGAGCGATCAGCTGTAGCTCTTCACGCTGTCGGTCCAGCAGTTGGAGACTCGCGAAATCGGAGCCGGTGAGCCGGACGGCGGCGGCGAGCATTCTCTGATGTAGTGACGCGTGTTTCGCCCCGTCCATGCTTTGCACAGCGATCGCGTATAGCCCGGCGACGCCGCCGCGCTCACCCTGGATCGCGTTGTAGTAGAGATCGACGTGGGATGGCGACTCTGCGTCGCCCTGTGCGACGGCGACGGCCCGAGCGACGCCCGCGCTACCCGATTGCAGAACCCGTTCGACTACCGGGCCGATGACCGGCCAGGCGTCGGCCCAGGCCTCTCGGGCCGGCATACCCGGCGAAGCATTCCCCGCGTGCAGGAGTGGCGCGCTCGCCGCGTTGTAGAGCTGTATCAGCCTGGGCCCCCACCACACGAACGCGGGGACGGAGGACTGTAGACATACGTCGAACGCGCTGCGGAGCTGCGGCGGCCACGCATCGGTCGGACCGAGCGTGGTTCCGGAGAAGGCTTCCGGCGCGGGCATGGTGGCGTCGGTCGAATCAGTCACTGTCATCTAGAGGCAGGAGTGGCCCGGCGTCGCGGTCGGCGTCGCGCGGTCGGCGCAGGTAGGCAGAAAAAATCTGCTCAGGACGCCCGACCTGCAAATCGGAGGTCCCCGATGATTACCCCGAAGTTCACGGTGAGGTGCACCGGGCACAGCGGCTCGGCGGCGTCTACAGATCGCGCAATGTGAGGCGGCGCACAGCCGCGCCAAAGACGACGACCGCGAACAGCGCTGCGTAGACCAGCGCGACTCCGCTCGGGATCGAGACGTTCGCGAACGGAGAGAAGGAGAGCGAGCCCGCCAGGGGCGTTTGCATCTCGAACGCCGCGCGCCGCCAGATCGACTCGCTGGGCATGATCAGGCTCGTGATCTCGCCGATGAACACGATCCGATCGCTCTGTGAGAATCCGCTCACCTGCTCGAGCCAACCGCCCATGAACGCGACGCCCTGCAACCCCAGCACGACGACACCCGCGGTGAGCGTCGAGAACCGCGTGCCGGCGTAGAACGTGATCGCGAGCACGAGCAGACACTCGGCGATGATCAACAGAACACCGCGCAGGGCGTGCTCTGGCAAGACGCCGGTGGCGGCATACGCGACGGCAACCGTTCCGGCGAACGTCAGAATCACGAACGCGATCACCATCCCGGCGAAACCGAGGTACTTGCCGGTGAGAATCTGCCAGCGGGCTATCGGCTTCGTCGCGATCGCGTGGATCGTCCCGGAGCTGATCTCACCGGCGATCGTGTCGATCGACGTGAGGATCGTCATAACGACCGCCAGCAGATCGCAGGTATAGAGGCCGATCATCAACATTCCGCTCTCGACCTGATACCGGACGAACGGCGACATCGGCCGCCCCTGGAACTCAACGACTTGGAAGTGCAGCGCGACGGCGAAGATCAATAGGAGCAACGCGGCGGCGCCGGCGGCGGTCCAGAGGATTCGTCGCCGAGCAGCCTCGCGCAGCGTAATTCCGGCCATGATCCACATGCCGCTCACCAGTCCACCGGTCCACCGGTCCACCGGTCCACCCGTTTCATAGTCCGCGGTCCTCGCCGACCAATCGCAGGAAGACATCCTCCAGCGACGTCGATTCCGTCACCACCTGCGACACCTCCGCGCCGGCGCCGACGAGGTGTCGCACGATCGCGGGGATCGCGTCGTCCGATGCGACGTCGACGAGCAGGCCGTTCTCGCTCAACTCGGTCGCGCGCGACCACTGCGTCAGCTGATTGACCACCGAGGGCATGACCTGTCGTGCCGTGATGCGCACGCGACGTCCGGCCGTTGACTGGTCCTGATGCAGGTCGCGGCTCTCGACGATCTCACCGTCCCGATGAACGCGACGCGGTCGCACGTGACCTCGATCTCGCTCAACAGATGCGAGTTGAGGAACACCGTCGCGCCTCGGTCGCGCTGGGCACGGATCACGTCGCGGACCATGCGCCGTCCGATCGGGTCCAGCCCTGACGTCGGTTCGTCGAGGAAGATCAGCTCCGGCTCGTGTATCAGCGCCTGAGCGAGCCCGAGTCGTTGCAGCATTCCCTTCGAGAATCCGCGCAGCCGGCGCTCGGCGTGCGCGCTCATGCCGACGGTCTCGAGCACTTCGGGCGCCCGCAAGCGGACGCGGTCGGGCGTCATTCCCGCGAGTCGCCCGTGCAGCTCCAACAACTCGGTCGCGGTGAGCCAGTCGTAGAACCGGAAGTCCTCCGGCAGGAATCCGATGCGGCTTCGAACGCTCACGTCGCCAATGGGTGCGTCGAGCACCGTGGCCTGCCCGGCCGTGGGGCGGACGAGACCGAGGAGCATCTTTATGGAAGTGCTCTTCCCGGCGCCGTTCGGGCCGAGGAATCCGAAGATCTCGCCGCGGCGCACGGACAGCGTCAGGTCGCGCACGGCGAGCCGGCCGGCGAATTCCTTTCGCAGGCCGCGGGCGTCGATGGCGAGGTCGGGGACCGACACGGGGTAGATCAACTGGCCGATTTCGCCAGGGACACCGCGTCGGCGGAGCTGCCGTAGCCCGTGAGCGTGTAGACGAGGCCGTCGGCCACCCACGCCAGCACGTATGTCGGGCCGCGACGACCGCCGGTGATCATGAGCATTCCCTGATTGTCGCCCACGGGTACGACCTCGTACGAGCGCATGAAACGCGGCGGAGACATCGCGACGGCGGCGCGCCAGCCGAAGAGATGCTGAAAGTCGCGCGCCTGGTTGGGGCTCATGCCCATCAGCTCGAGCGAGATCTCCAGAACCGCCGTCGTGTCCAGCGCCGCCGGCGCTGCGGACGTCGCGATCGGAACCTCGGCCAGGATCACGCAGTTCCCGTTGTCCGTAGACGGCGGCGGCGGACCCTGAATCTGATTCTGGAGCGTGTTCGCGATCGGCGCCGGACAGTTTCCGTACTGGACGCGGACGCCGCGCGGCACGACGAGCGTGATGTTGGCGCCGTCTATCGATGGATCAACGCGCGCGTCCGCCCCCCGCCGCCCGGCCTCGGCGAGCAACGTCGTGAGCTGTCCCCGGTTCACGCGTGCGCCGACCGTCTGCGCGCCGAGCACGCTCACCGAAGGAGCATCGGGCCGTGCGCGCAGCACCTTGACGCGGAATCCCGCGACCCGGCTCGCCGAATCGGCCGTCGGCGCCGCGTGGTCCTCTTCGGTCGTCGCCACCGCCGTCGTCTCGGCCATGATCCCGATGGCGACCTCGTTCAGGCGACGCGCGCCACCGGGGGCGGGGGCGTTGGCCGTCACGGTCTTGGGCCGAGCGATGCGAAGCGAGGCGAGGAATCGTGAGCCGACCGAATCGCCGCCGGCGGGAATCGAGGCGACGATGACGATCGCGCCGACGATCAGGGCGGGCCGGAACATCGCGCGCGCGTTCATTCGTAGCGCAGCGCTTCGATCGGGTCGAGCCGCGCGGCGCGCCGTGCCGGCCACACGCCGAACACGACGCCGATGATCGCGGCAAACGCGAAGGCGAGCACGATCGCGGGCGGTTCGACCTGCGTCGACCAGCCGCCGATCTGCCGCATGACGACCGACGCTCCTACGCCGAGGCCGACTCCGATGGCTCCGCCGGTAAGGCACAGAGTGACCGCTTCCATCAGAAACTGAACGAGGATGTTGCGGCGCGTCGCGCCCAACGCCTTCCGCACGCCGATCTCGCGAGTCCGTTCGGTGACCGAGACGAGCATGATGTTCATGATGCCGATCCCGCCGACGAGCAGCGACACGGCGGCGATTCCCGCGAGGAGAAAGGTGAACACCTGCGTCGTGTCGCTCAGCACGGTGAGCACGTCGGACTGGTTGCGAATTCGGAAATCGTCCTGCGCGCCCTGCGCGATGCGGTGCGTGCGGCGGAGGGCGAGCGTGATTTCCTCCATCGCCAGCGGGATGTCCTCTTCGCTCGTCGCCATGGCGAAGATGTCGTCGATCTTGTCGGTTCCGAATGTGCGGAAGCGTCCGGTGTTGAACGGGATGAGAATCTGGTCGTCGGGGCTGCCGAACCCGCCGGACGTCCCCTTCGCGACGAGCGTGCCGATCACCGTGAACTGAATGCCGGCGATCCGTACGTTGTCGCCGACGATGGCATCCGGGTTGTCGATGCCGAGCTGCGTGAGCGCGCCGGCGCCGAGCACCGCCACGCGCTGCCGCCCCTCGTCCTCGGCGTTGGTGAACATGCGGCCGACGTCGAGGTCGTACTTTCGCACCACCAGATAGTTCGCCGTCGCGCCGATGATCGTGATGTTGGTGTTGCGGTTGTGCCAGACGACCTGGCGGGTTTGATCCTGCTGCGGCTCGACCGCCGCCAGGTGCAGCCCGCGCGCCTCGATGGCGTTGACGTCGGACATCGTGATCTTCTTCGCGACCTGAAGCTGGACGCCGCCCTGGCTAATGCGGTTCGCGTCGATCTGCAGCGTGGTCGTGCCCAGTTTGGCCAGCCGGTCTTTCACCGCCTGCTGGGCGCCGCTGCCGAGCGCCACTACGGCGATCACGGCGGCGACGCCGATGACGATGCCGAGCATCGTGAGGAGCGAGCGCAGCTTGTTCGCCCTCAGCGCCGCCAGCGCGACGAGGAGAATCTCGAGTGTCACTGCTTTGATTTATTGGAAGGTCTGGCGGTGGGCCGGTGGACCGGTGGACCGGTCCACCAACCCCTAGTGCTTGATCGCGAACAGCCACGCGCCGAGCATCGGACCGCGAGGGCCTCGGCCCCGGCCAGTCGGCGGCGGCGACCCGGGCGCGGGCGCCGGCGCCGGACCGAACTCCGGTGTGAAGACGTAGGCGGTGTGCGTCTTGGGATCGACGGTGATCGTGCGCGCACCCTTCATCGTCGTGACGGTGGCGACGGTCGTGTACTTGTCCGGCGAATCCTCGTGCACGACGGTCACGTTGCCGTCAGCGCCGCTCGGGATGTAGAGCAGCTTCTGAGATTGATCCCACGCGATGCCGTCCACGCCGTCGCCGTTGGTGATCTGCGCGACGATCTTGCCGCTCGCGGCGTCGACGACGAGCGACGTCTTGCCGCAGCCGACGAAGATGCGGTTGGCGGCGCGGTCCATGGCGATGCCGGTCGGGCCTTCGCACGGCGAAGCGGGCCACGTCGCGACGACCTTCCACGTCTTCGTGTCGACCACGTCGATCGCGTTCTTGTCTTCGAGGTTGATGAAGACGCGTCCCTTGCCGTCGCTCACGCCGCCCTCGGGAGCGGATCCGGTCGTCGTCCCGGTCGCGACGACGTCGCCGCTCTGTGGATCGATGACGACGATCGTGCCCGGCGTCGGCGGATTCTCAGGGCTGTGGTTGATCGTGAGCACCTTCTTGGTCGCGTCCTCGTACATGAAGCCATCGAGGCCGCTCTTGCCGGCGTGGATCTGCTTGAGCACGCCGAGCGTCGTGACGTCGAACATCGTCGACGTCGAGTCGGTGCGATTCGTCGTGAATCCGTGGTTCGTGGAGTTCACGAGGAGCGCGCCGTGCGTGCCCGGCGTGTTCGGGATCTCGCCGAGGTTCTTGCCGGTGGCGCCGTCGACGACCTGGATGCGGTTGCCGCGCGACACGAACACTCGGCCGGTGGCGCTGTCGGCGGTCAGGTAGTCGAAGTTTCCCGCGCCGCCGATGTCGAACTTGGTGGCCGTGAACTTCTGGGCGCTCGCGAGGGCGGGTACGGCGAGCAGTCCGGCCGCCACGGCGAAAGTCGTGCGTGCGAGAAAGCGATGCATTGTGGTCTCGACGAGGTTTGTTCGGGTGGGCAGGAGCCGGCGGGGGTCCATTCGCCGGGACTTCTATAGTAGCCCCGGTAGCTGACGCCAGCATGACAGTGGGCCAATTGGCAGTTTTCCGACCCAGTATTGCGCCGGCCGCTCGTCACGTATTCAGGTGAGGCGGAACGTACGAATGAATTGTTCTACCTCGAACGGCATCTCGCCCTCGCGCTCCGGGGCAATCGTGGCCAGCTCTCGAGCGATTCGATCGAGGTCCGCGTCGCTCGGACGGTCGCTTCGATTCAGGCTACGAACGATTTCGCGTACGTAGGCGAGGGCGGTGTGCCACGTTGCCGTCTCGAACCCCATGCCCGTAGACGGGGGCGGCGGTGCCAACGGGTCGCCTCGGATCCAGGCCTCGCGCGCGAGACGAGCTTCTTCGCTCCATCGCGCTTCCAATCGCGCCGCATGTTCGGGCCAGCACCCGGCGCAGAATCGGTGAATCTCGACGGGATATCCGTTGCTGTCGGTGCGCATGGCGCGGCCAACCGTTCCCACAACGCCACAGCCCGCGCAAACCTCGGTCGGTTCTCGGAGCGGAAGTCCGCTCCCGCGCATCACGACAATCGGAGCAGGCAAGTTCTGTCGCCTCCGGTGAAGGCTCTCAGGCGGACAAACGCGTGCCATGCGGCAAGGGAAGTCCTTCCGGCGGCTCCGCCGGCCCCACCATAGCGAACATCGCCGCGGCCTGCTCGCGCGTGAACAGATCACGCATTCGGTCCTCGAGCGCCTTCATCTGTACCTGAGCGCCGGCGAGCGCCTTGCCGAAGATCGAGGGTAGCTGCTCGATGGTCTCTTCCACGAACGCGCACTGCTGCGGGTTCAAACTCGTCTGCGCGCCGACGAACGTGCGTAAATGGTCGCACCAGAATTGTGTGCGCAACTCCGGCGACACGTGGTTCACGATCACGCGGCGGAACGGAACCGGATACGCCGAGAGCTCGGCGAGCGTGCTCGGAAGCGTGTCGGCGTGGGCTTCGACCCACTCCAGAATCTCCTTATGGGAGAGTGGAAACCAGCCGCACGATCCGCCCATGACGACCTCCGTACCGCTTGAGTCTGACCGCGTTCGGATCTCGGACGCAAGCTGATCAGCCGCGTCGCAGCCCCCACAGCCAGCAGCCCAGAATCCACAGGATGCCCGCGGAGATCACGAGCGGCTGACGGAACCAGGCGCCGAGCCAGAATGGTAGTAGTCCGGCGAAACGCGCCAGTTCCACGCGCCGCGTCATGAAGCCGCTGATGTATCGCCCGAATCGCGACGCGCGGTACGGCTCGAGGTCCGCCCAGCGCAGCAACGCCGCGCTGACGACGATCGCCGGCACGAACCCCACGATCATCGCCTCGCCCAACCGATGACTCCAAAGCAGCGCCGCCGCGACGAACGCGGTGGACCAGTCCGTGAACAGCTTTAGCGGATGGATCTGGTGGTACAGCACGCGCTCGGCGAATTCCATGGCCATCGGGCCGACGTCAACTTCGAGTGAGTCCCGGCCAGACGGGGCGCGCCAGGCCGCCGGCATCCTCGTAGAAGCGAATCGCGCCGGGCGAATGCATCTTGGCGACGAGCACGATCTGATATGTGTGGCCGGCGAAGTGCTCGACGACGTGGTAGACAGCTTCCATGACGTTGATGTCGCGGCCTTGGATGGTGCGCGAGTCCGCGAGATCGGTGGCCGTGAGTTTGGCGAGCACCGCATCCGCGTCGTCGAGCACGGCGTCGAGCGCCGAGAGCAGGGTCGCTGCATCCGCGCCGTCGCGCGCCTGGAATTCCCCGTCGCGGTTGCGCACGTCCGCCGCGCCGCCGATGCCGCTCACGATCCATTGGCGGACGTTGCCGGCTAGGTGCATCAGCAGGTTGCCGACGCTGTTCGATTCGGCGTTCGGCCGGCTCCACAGCGCGCCGTCGGGCAGCGACTCGACGGCCGCGCGGATCTTGATGCGGTATTCCGTCGCGAGGTAGTAGCGGGAGCGTTCGAGAAAGGTTGCGGCGAAGTCCATCGTTGTCCGGGCTTGAGAACCTGTAAGTACTGGACGTCTCGTATCGCAGTCAATCGCTCGCCCGCGTTGCGGCGTGGGCCACTCGCCGGTACATCTAGCGGGTCCTTCCCCCCTCGAGAGGTGTCGTCGTGACCATCGCCGACCGCGTTGCCGCAGCCAGCGTCTTTCCTCCGCTGACGCCGAACCACGACCGTCGCAAGGACGGCACGGAACTCGTTTCGTACAACACGCTGCGACGAGTCATTGGGCTTCTCGGCGTGGCCCTGCCGATCGTCGTCGCGATGGTGGGCTTCGTCGCGATGGGGTGGTGGCGGTTCGAGCCGACGATCAGCAACTACTACGCGATCGACTCGGCGCGCAATGCGTTCGTGGGGATTCTCTTCACGATCGCGTGGTTCCTGTTTACGTATCGCGGCTTTGATTGGCGCGACCACGCCACGGGCATTTTCGCTTGTGCCTGCGCTCTCTGTGTTGCGCTCGTTCCGTGTACCGTCCCGGCGATCGCAAAGTACCATTACCTGGCCGCCAGCGGACTCTTTGTGGCGCTGACGATCTTCTCGCTTCTCTTCCGGCAATCGCGAGGGCTCATGACTCCGGAGAAGCGGACGCGCAACAGGATTTATCTGGGGTGCGCGATTGTGATGAGCGTTTGCATCGCGACGATCGGCCTGTTCAAGGGTTCGCTCGACGGTACGCTTTGGATCGGGATCCCTGGCGTGTACGCGCTCGAGACGCTCACGCTGTGGGCGTTCGGGGTCTCGTGGTTCATCAAGGGGGAAACTCTTATTCAGGGACAAGGTGCTACCACTCCCTGAGCTTGCACAGCCTGTCACTTCGCGAGGGGAATGAGCCACTCGACGATGCTCGCTAGCGCGTCCGAGTCGAGCGTCGCGTCTGGAGCGTTGTAGCTCGCCACCACATTCGCCGCGTTCAAGTCGGCGCGCGGCTTCGGCTCGTGCTTGAGCACATGATTCGCGTGCTCTGGAAACAGGAAGGTAACCCGCGGGCGGTTTCGAGCCGCGCGCGCGAGCGGGTCGCCATCGGCCTGCCAGTCGACCTGGATGTCTTTCTTGCCGATGACGACCAGTACAGGGACGTTCACCTCGGCGAGTAGAGGCGCACCATCCGCTGCCCAAAGCTCCCGAGCAAAGGGCAGGTTGACCGGCGCGGAGAGGCCCCCGAGCAACCCCTGAACGCCGGCTGGAAGCGACGGGTCGGCCGCGACCGGCTCGGCTGCGAGGAATCGAGCGATCGCCGCGTCGTACAGAGCCATCACTTCACTGCCGTTTGGGAGGCTCGCCATCTGCGCAGCGATCTGTGAACGCGCGACGTCGCCCACACTCCGGCCTGGTGGCGCGATCAATACGAGTCCCGCGAGATCGATCTTCGGCTCGCGAATCTGATAGTTCAGCGCGTGCAGCGTCCCCTCGCTGTTGGCCAGTGCGAAGATTCGGTCGCTGCGAACGAACGGCCGGCGAGCGAGTTCGCGAACGGCGCCGACGAGTTCGTCGAGATGGCTCTGCATGCTCACGGTGCCGATCATCCGCTCGACGTTCTCACGCGCGTGCGGTCCCGAGGCGCGTTTGTCATAGCGCAGCGAGGCGAACCCCGCGCGGGCAAGAGCGTCGGCAATCAGTCGCGCGCTGCCGTTGGTGCCCGGAAGGAGCGGCGTGTTCCAGTCGCGATCGGTGGGTCCGCTCCCGGCGACGAACACGATCCCGGGGAAGCGTCCACCTCCCGGCGGGCGCACGAGGGTGCCGCGCATCGCCATCGAGTCGAGCTCCCACGCGACCTCGGAGGTTTCACCACTCACCGCAGGTTCGAACATTGGCAGCGATCCTTTTTGCAGCACCAAGCGGCCGCGCTCAGCACCCGAACGTTGATCGTCTCGTGCCACCCCGCCGGATCCGGAGCGAAGCCGACCGGGGCGCGCGCATAGATCCTCGTCACCCGTACGCGACGTCGGTGCTCTGTCCGACCTCGATTAGATAGCCGTCGGGATCGCGAATGTAGCAGCGCGTTTCGCCGTACTTGGGGATCGGCTCCGTGATGAACTCGGCTCCTCGACTCCTCCATAGCTCGTAGCAAGCTTGAATATCCGCTACCCGGAAATTCATGAAGCTGCTTATGTGATCCGGATCGGGGACGCTGAGCGTTACCGTCGGCTTATCCGGGGTTGGCCCGCCCCCGACGTTCAGAATCATCCAGATATTGGCGAGCTGAAGGTACCCAGGTGCGTTGCCGTCGCCCAGGCTCAGAATCCGAGCTCCGAAGACTTTCTCGTAGTAGCGCGCCGATCGTTCGATGTCCTTCACGGTGAGAAAATGGGCGACGCTGATCCCTTCCCGCGGGGGCATCTCAAAGCTCTTCTGTTCAATTTGAACGTTGCTCATTGACGACTCCAATTCCTGGAAACAGCGCTTATTGTCGATAATGCGGGAGTCCACGCTGCTCGAAGCCGACATGGTTCATCGACCGAAAATCGACCAGCTGCTTCCGGATCCCCGCGCGCCACGCCGGCAGTAGAGCCGGCATCGCCGCGCGCGATGAGGTGCTCGGCACTCAGGCGCCTTTGACGGCTCAGCTTGGACTACAGCCAGTGCCCGTCACTCCAGTGCCAGCCGTGCCCATCACTTTCCCAATGGCCCGGCACCCATATCGACTGCCCGGACGCCGGTAGGACCCACGATCCCGGAACCCACGCGAAGTTGTTGTTGCTCCAGCCCCAGCGGCCGGCGATCCAGACGTAGTTGAGCCCGGGCGAGGGCGAAATCACCTCGATGCGGGCGGGGGGCGGTGGTCGGGTCGCGACGCTCGCGACCGCGTAACTCGCTGGCTGATGGTAGCATGCTGCGACCGCGCCGGTGGCGACGACCCCGGCTATGAGCCACGGGCCTAAGCGTTTCTTCATTGGTGCCTCCTTCAGATGCTTCTCTCGCCAAGTGCAAGGAGGGGGCAACGGCGGATCGATCCATGGGGTCGGCGTCATTCTTAGCGCTGTCGTCACTCACGCGCGGCGTAGTCCGGTGGCGCGCTTGCGATGGCGGCGGCGAATTCGATCTCGACGCGATCCGGTGCACGCGTGAGCTTTGAGGATGCGTCGGATGCGCTGTTTCCTGGCGACGAGCCTTTGGATTGCCGCTTCGGCCGCCGGAGCACAGGTGGCCGCGCGCGATTCCACTGGATCGATCGCCGGCACCGTGGTCGCCGGGGAATCGGGCGCGCCCCTTCCTTACAGCGTGGTGTCTTTGGCGACCCTGGGACGAGAGCGATTCACGAACGAACGCGGCGCGTTTACGCTCGCCGCCATCCCCGCAGGCCGCGTGAGACTTCTCGTCAGACACATCGGGTACTCTCCGATCAGCCTCACGGTCGACGTGCGCGCCGGTGTGACCGACACGGTGCGCGTCGAGCTTTCGCGGATCGCCGTCGAGCTGAATCGGGTGACCATCCGGGGACTCGGACGCTGCACGTCGCCCGGGCCACCGACGGCAACCACCGACCCTGCGTTCGCGGCGATCTTCGAGGAGCTGCGCGAGAATGCCGATCGCTATCGTTTGCTCGCCGAGTCCTACCCTTTCGCATACGCGATGGAGCGGAGGTCGACGGTTCACTACGTAGGCGGCGAGACGGTCACCACGTCGATCGACACGATGCGCATCGGCACAGGAGTTCGCTCGCACTACGTGCCGGGTACGATCGTCACCGTAGGATCCGAACCGTTCAACCGCCAGGTTGTCTTCAACATTCCGACGCTGCTGCAGTTTGCCGATCGGAGCTTTCTCGATAACCACTGCTTTGGCAACGCCGGCGCCGACGCGGTCGACGGACACGCGGTGGTTCGCATCGACTTCAACGCTTCGGCGCGCATCAAACCGCCCGACGTCTCGGGATCGATGTATCTGGATCGGGAGACGTTTCAGATCCGGCGGTCGACGTTGCGCCTCACGCGCATTCCGGACGAGGCGCCGCAGATCGCCGCCGTGGAGGTCGTGACCGATTTTCGAGAGATCGTCCCGTCGATCTCGGTTCCATCGACGATCCAATCCGTGCATGTGCTTCACACCGATCGAACGCGACCCGTGCTTCCGGATACCGCGTACGAGATCCAACGTATGGTGGGTCTCACGTTTCTCAAGACGCGCCCGGGCGAGGAGCCCAGGATTCCCCAATAGCGCGGCGAAGAGTGCTGGTCTCGAGCTGCTGCGGTGTCTCAACCGTAATGCGCACCGTGGATACCCGAATGACCGGAATGAAGGTCGCAAGAATTCTTTGCGCGCTGAGTGCGGCCGCACTGGCGATCGTGGGATGCGCGTCCGGTGGCCCACGCAGCATCGAGACCGATCCCGCCGCGGTGGAGGCGGTTCGCGCTGAGCTCCGCCTCGTGGGAGGCGAGACGACGTGGGTCGCGCGAGGCACGGGCTACGAGTTGATCGGCCGCTCGAAGGCCGACCTGGTGGTGCTCTCGTCGCAGCTCGACCGCGAGGCCGCGATGATCCATCGATTGTTTCCCGCGGACTCGATCCGCACCCTCTTAGTGACCGTGCGACGTGCCGCGGCGGAAGGAAAACCGTTCGTGGCCGCGGCGCCGTACCCGCCGAGCATTCATTCGACCGTCGTCGAAGTCGTGCTCCCCGATCCGAACGCGAAGAAGAAGGGTCCGGAAAAGGGCAGTCCGGCCGCGGTGCTGGGTATTGGACTATTGGCTGAACGAACGCCCTCGCTACCAGTCGTTCGCGCGTGGTTGTCCGCCCATGCGAGCGCCGCAACGGGCACTCCGGCGCGGCCGTCCGAGGCCAGCGGCGAGTTTGAAGACCCGCGCGTACCCGCGTGGGCGCAAGAGGTGGTGCCGTCGCTCACGGCCGATTCGTTGGTCGATCGCTTCGTGAATCTGCTGGCGCCGCACCGCGACGAGCTCATTCCGATGCCCAGATTCTTATCCATGGAGCGAACACCGGGCGAAAATCCAACGATCGTGCCCAGCGGCGGGCAAGGAGACCGCGGCGGCCGGGGCGGAGGCAATGGTGGTGGTATGGGTGGCGGCATGGGCGGTCGCGGAGGGATGGGCGGGGGCGGCATGGGTGGTCGGGGCGGGATGGGCGGAGGCCGTGGCGGCACGCGTGGCGGCACGCCGTCCGGCCAGGGCGATCAGTCACGAGGCCCGCAGGGAACGGCGCTCTATGATGCGCAGTCCGTGCTGGTGGGCCGCTATCTATCCGTGCGCCTCGGGTACGACGTCATCGGCGAAATGATCGACGCGCACGTCTTCAGCCGGCCCCTCGATGAGGTATTGGCGAGGCATCATGCGATCACTCTCGCACAGATGGACCTCGACTGGTTCCAGTGGTTCTCCGATCGGGCGGCCGCGCTGAGCCGTTGATACTTCCGTCTACGGCGCCGCGACCTTGAATGCGATGTACGTAATTCGTTCCCCCGGCGCGAGCAGCATCTGATGCGGCGTGCCGGCGGGAGTGGTCACGACATCGCCGGCCCGAATGGCCTGACGCGTCGCTCCACGAGCGGTGCCGCCTCGCCATTCGCCGGGCGAGGTCTCCGTTGCGCCTTCCTGAACGCCGCCGGAAAGCAGCGTCGCACTTCCGCTCTCGATCACCAGGATATCCGTCCAGGCCTCGTGTCGCTCGAGACCGCCCGACGTATCGCGGTGCGTGATGGCGTAGGTGAAGTTGGGTCCGCGTCCAAGCTGCGCCGTGCGCGACGCGCCCGGCGTCAGCGAGTCGCCGAGCTGCTTGAGGCGCGCGGCGTGAACCATTTCGGCCGGAGGCATCGGGCCGCGCTGCGCCAGGACGTCACCGGCGCATACCAGCAGGCCAAGGCTGACGAATCGACTGAGTCGCATCGGTCGCACTCGAGTTGAGGGTGGGAGCGCCGAGGGAGAATCTCGAGGGACGGTGATCCTCCGACAACCCCGACGACGGCACGGGCATTTCGTTTTTAGGCCGGTCCGGACTGTCGAGGAGCCGAAACCGACTCCTCGACAGGAGTGCGCATTACGCAGCCGGACTAGCCGCCGCGGCCTGGTCACCTGACGCAGGCGCGGGCTCCGGCGCCGGAACCGCCGCCGGGGGAATCGCCGAATCAGCACTCGCGCTCGAAGCCGACGTCGCCGGCCCTCGCGCCGCGGCGTCGATCGACGTGCTGGTCGGCGCGCTCGCCTTGCCGCCGAACCGCTTCGCGGCGGTCCACTGGCCGAGCAACGCGAGGTTGCCCTGGATGAGCGGTTCGACGAGCGAGTCGAGCACCTTCACCGCCTGCCGCCCGCGCGTCGCCTCGGCGTCGAGGCCGATGGTCGCGCCGCGCTGTGCCGCGCCGTTCGACGTGCGGCTCGTCAGCGAGTTGCTCAACGCGTCCGACGCCGACTGCAGCTGATCGAGGAAGTCCGCAGGCAGCCCCGCGCCGACGAACGCGCTCGCGTACTCGCCGGCCGCGGCCTTCATCGCCGCCGCCCACGCGATGAGCGTGCGCGACGTCGCGTTCTTGGCGGGCATCTTGAGGGCCACGAAGTCCGGCACCTGGCGCAGCTGCGCGTTGGCGACCGTCGCGATCGGGCGCATGTGGTTCAGCTTGAGCGCGTTGCGCAACACACGCTCTTTCGCCGCCTCGGCGGCGGCCGCCCGCTTCGTCGTCGTCTGGTCGGCGGCGTGGCCGCTCAACTTGTCGACGACGTCGTCCAGAATCTTGCGATAGCCGGACTGGTTGATGTCTCCGAGTGTCGGGCCGTTCTGGTCCAGGAACCGCTGCACTCGGGTCAGCGTGTTCAAGGTCGATGCATGGGAAGCTTTCACTGCGTTTCTCCTTTGGGAGAGAGAGTAAGAGCGCCCGGACACGGGATGTGCCGGACGCAATGTTCGGCGCGAGATGTCGCGCCGAACGGCGTGCGGGACTGCGAGTGGTCTCGAGTCCCGTGTGGGTCGGACGAGTTGGAATTGCACTGGGGCGAACGTGGTTCCTCGTGGGAACCGGGCGCGGGAGATGCCGGCCGAGCCGCGCTATGAGTGGTCGCGTCGCGTCGTGACGTCGTCGTTAGCTGCGATGACGTCGGGCGGAGCGAACTACGCGCGGGTCGAACGCGATTTCATTCGATCCGCGGCGAGCGCGATGCGGTCCGCGATCGTCGTCATCCCGGGTGCGGCGAGCGCGATGCGGTCCGCGATCGTCGTCATCCCGGGTGCGGCGAGCGCGATGTAGTTCGTCGACAGCTGACTTCGGGAATGCGCGAAATGAAACGCGTGATCGTGCGAAGTGAACGCCGAACGGCGCGAGTGAGTCGCGGACGGTGCGGAGTGAATCACGGATCGCGCGAGGTGAATCGCGGATCGAGCGGAGTGAATCTCAGTCACGGCTCGAGTGAATGAGAGTTCTTGCGACGTGAGGCGGTGGCATGCGGCGTGCAAGTCGGGCGCGCGCGATTTGCAACCGAGCTAGTGCCGCGTTGAATCGCGGCTCGTGCGTGTGCGCGCGAGAAGCGGGCGAATTCACGCCCGCCGCCGGCACGTGAGCCACCGGATGAGCGAGAGCGTCGGGCGGCCGCCGCGCCGCGATCTCCTGTCTCTCGCCCCTCTACTTATGAATTGCCGCGGGCGGCGATTTGCTACCAACCTCATTCGATGGGCGACCACGCTTGACGATCGATTGACGCTCGCATCCCATATTGCCGCCCGAAGGGGCGTTTTCTCCCGGGCATCTGTAAAACCGTGGTAGCAAACCGCGACCCGCGGCAATGCTCATATAGGAGGCATGATGTCGTCGGACTCCGCGCCGGCACCCCGGCCGCGCGGAACACAGTCATTCATCTGTAAGGAGGACACTTTGACTCAATTGGAGGGCGGCAAAACGACGGAGGCGGACGAAGCGCCGGGCTACGAGGGGCTCAACGGCCTCGTCGCGACGATGATTCGGAGACGGAACGCGGAGCTCTACCGGCTCTGGAAGCGCGCCGCCGAGCGCGACGCCGAATACCTGCGCGAACGCATGGAGAGCGTTCACACGTGGATGGACCCGGAAGCACAGTGGATAGAACGTGAATGCGACGCGCTATACGCGAAAACGCTGGCGTCTCTTCCGCCGCAGTGCCGCGCGGCGTTCGTCGCCGTCCGGGAAGACGAACTGTCCTACGCCGAGGCGGGCAAAAAGCTGGGCATCTCGGGCAAGATGGTCGGCAAATACATCAGCCACGCGCAGAGCGTGTTTCGCCTTGCGTTGCGCGAGTATGGCATCACCCCGCCGCCCGAGAAGCGCGCGAAGAAAAATCGAATCGCGTTCACATCCGCAGAGTCGCAAGCCAAGGATGCTCCGACTGCGTCACCGCCAGCGCATCGCGAAGCCACTGGCGCTGTTCAGGGGTCATGAGAGGGGGCGTGCCTACGCCAAATCGCGTCCGAATATCAGATCTCTCGCCCGGAAGTTGCCGTACCGAGAGGTCCAAGCGCCCGCGCTATCTTGCGACGCGGCATCAGAGACACACGGGGGGCTCATATGCGCAGTGTCATCATCGCGATCATCGCCGCGGCAGTCGGCGTAACGTCATGCTCGGAGTCGGCTCCGGCCGCGGCCAATGGCGGCGACTCGACCCAACCGCCGACCGGTCAGCCGTCGAGCGCCACCAGCACGCACGACTGGACGCGCTTCGGGTGGGATGCCACGCGCTCCAACGCGTCGAATGATCCCACCGGCATCGACTCGACGAACGTCAAGACGATGACGCGACAACAGGTGCTGCTCGACGGAACGGTGGACGCCTCGCCGATCTACCTGCACGGCGTGCAGGTGAACGGCGCGGCGCACGACGTGTTCGTCGTCACGACGACCTACGGCAAGACGATCGCGGTCGACGCGAACGACGGCTCGATACTCTGGAAGTTCACGCCGAGCGGGTACAACGGGTTCGCGGGGTCGAATCAATTCACGACCGCGACGCCCGTCGCCGATCCGGATCGTCAATCAGTGTACGCGGCGTCGCCCGATGGCAACATTCGCAAATTGGCGCTCGCCGACGGCAGCGTCGTGTGGACCACGTCGATCACCAAATTGCCGAGTCGCGAGAAAATCGCCTCCGCGCTCAACTTCGATCGCGGGCACGTCATCGCCACGACCGGCGGCTACATCGGCGATGCGCCCCCGTATCAGGGTCACGTCGCGATCATCGAGGCGGCGAGCGGCGAACTGCTCCACGTCTGGAACGCGCTCTGCAGCGATCGCACGGGACTGATCGACCCCAGCTCGTGCGGGCAAAGCGATGCCGCCATTTGGGGGCGCGCGGGCGCTGTCGTCGACCCGTCCACGGGCGACATCTTTGTCGCGACGGGAAACGCTCCGTGGGACGGGATCACGAATTGGGGCGACGCCGTGATCGAGCTCGACGCGAATGCCACTCGGGTCGTCGGCAACTTCACGCCCGCCAATACCGAACAACTCAACGCCGGCGACGTCGACGTCGGATCCACCTCGCCCGTGTTACTCGGCGGCGGACTGTTGGCGCAGGGCGGCAAGGACGCGACGATTCGGCTGCTCAACGTCGACGCGATTCGCCAGGCCGGCCCGCATCGCGGCGGTGAGACGCAGGTGGTTCAGACGCCGTCGAGCAGCATGCTCTTCACCGCTCCCGCCGTGTGGCACGCGCCGAACGGCACGACATGGATGTTCGCCGCGGACGGCGGCGGCACCGCGGCGTGGACGGTGAGCGCCGGCCAACTGCACCAGGCTTGGCGCAACGCGAACGTGGGCACGAGCCCAGTGTACGCCGGCGGCCTGCTCTACGTGTACGACCCGGGCGGCGGGCTGCGCGTCTATCTGCCCGAGAGCGGCACGCTCGTCACCAAGCTGGATTGCGGCGGCGGACACTGGAACAGTCCGATCGTCGTGGACCGGATGATCGCCGTGCCCGACGGGAACTCGAACAGCCACGCGACGGGCGGTACGCTGAACATCTTTCGCCTGCCGTGATGCGGCTCGGAGCGTCCGTCAGCCGATCCTGGCGTGCGACGCGAGTGTCGTCACGATGATCTCGGCTTCGCCAGGGTGGCCGATGGACTGGCTCTCGCCGATCACGCGAATCTCGAACACTTCGCTTGCCTGAATCCCTTTCAGCATCTCGAGATTCGTGGTGCGCGTGCCGTCGAGTATCAGGATGAATCGCGGCGCCGGTTGGCGCATCGTTCTTCCCATGTAGCTCGCCAGCGTCTGGAGCGCGTCGAAGGCCGACGAGCCGGGCATTCTCTGCAGCCGATCGGCGCGCAGGACCGAGGTTGACGAAGAGGCCGGCCACGGCTGGCCGACGCTCACCGGCGGCCGGGCGCACCCCGGAGTGAACACCAGAAGGACGGCTGTCGTGACAAGAGCGTTGGCGAGCCTCATACGGCCTCCAGGTTCTATATGTTCTCATTTGTGCTCTTGTATGACACGATGGTTTACCGCCTCGTTAGTCGGACTGATGAATAGTCCTCGCGGCCGCGCGGGTCCGCGCTGCAACGGCGGCGGCCTATGCCGGAACGGCTGAAGTCCGATCTGTCCCGGGGCGGGCAAGGGGGCGCGCGGGCGCCCTTGCCAAATCGTTACGACGGCGCCTGGCTAGACGGCCGAGGCCCGTTCATTATTTGGGGCGATCACCGATCCGTCGTCGAAGCGCGGGCGACGCCGCACGCGTCGACGAAACACCCGGGTGATTCACGGAGGCCGAGAATGAGCTCGAAACAGTCGCGAAGCGCGATCGTCGCCATCGCCTGCGCTCTGGTCGCGTCCAGCGCGCACAATGCGGTCGCGAGGTCCGCGCCCATCGATCCCTGCACTTTGCTCACCGCCGATCAGGTCAAGGCCGTTCTCGGGGTGGAAATCGCTGTCGGGCCGCCCCCGGGCAAGAGCTCTTGCATGTGGAAGTCGACGGGCACGAAGGTTCAGATGGTGACCGTGTCGCTCCAGCCGTCTACGACTTCGTGGGAGCACCTGAAGACCGTTTTGCCCAGCGTTCCCGCTAACCCCGTGAGTGGTGTCGGTGACGATGCCTTCTACCAAATCTTCGGCACCTTCGCCCCGCTCGCCGTCAAGAAGGGGGGGACCATCTTCATCGTCAAGATTTACGGCGTCGCCACGGTCGACAAGCAGGTGGAGTACGAGAAAGCGCTCGCGCTCGATGTGCTGAAACATTTGTAGCGAGAGCGCGACCTCGGACTTGCGCGGCGGCGGCGCTCAGGGCTTCCCGAGCCACTCGAGCGCCGCCGCGCGCGTTTGAACTTCACGATGGCGGCGCGGAGGTTTCTGGCAACGCGGGTGTTTCGCAGTTGATCATCCACGGAATGCCGAAGCGGTCGACGACCATGCCGAACCGCTCGGCCCAGAACGTCTTTTCGATAGGTGCCAGCACTTTGCCGCCATCCGCAAGCGCGTCGAAGACGCGCTCGGATTCCTCGACGGTGTCGGTGTGCAGCGACAGCGAGATCCCTTTCGGCGGCTCGTACTGGTCCGGAGCGACGTCGGCGCCCATCAACACCTGATCGCCGACGGTGATGCTCCCGTGCATGATCTTGTCCGACCAGTCCGCCGGAACGCGGTCGCTCAATGGCGTGTCGGCGTATCGAAAAATCGGCCCGACGCGAGCGCCGAGTGAGCTTTCATACAATTGAAATGCGGCTTCGCAATCCCCGTTGAAGCTGAGATACACGCTTACTTGCACGGCCGCCTCCGAGGCGCGTCGCGTGTCCGCCCAAATCGAGTCGCGGACCCGAGCGCCTGAATGTCAGGAGAGTGTAAATCGTCGCCAACGATTCGAACAACGCTGCGGCGGGCGAGACCGTTGCGCAACTCGGCCCGCGTATTCACTATCACAGACCAACCGCGCCACCCGCGTCACCTCCATGGGAGCACCTATGAAGATCGTACATGCGACATTGCTCGCTCTGGCCTTGCCGCTGACGCTCGCGGCGCAGCAGCCGGCGGGTCCTCAGCCGAATCCGATCACAACGGCATTCAAGGGCCGCATCACCGGACTGCATCGCAATATCGCGCAGGCGTTCGATTCGATTCCGGAGTCGAAGTTCGGCTACAAGCCGACGCCGGCGCAACTCACCATCGGCTTCATCGCGCAGCACGTGGCGAGCGACGACTATCTCTTCTGCACGAAGTTCGGTCCGTTGCAGCCCACGTTGTCCGCGGAGGACACGACGACCGCGGATAGCGTCAAGGCGAAATGGTCCAAAGACAAGCTCGTCTCGAAGCTCAAGGAGTCGCTCAAATACTGCGACGACGCCATGGCGCAGCTCGACGACGCGAAGCTGGCCGAGCAAACCTCGATAACGTTCGGCGGCCAGTCGCGCCCGACGACGCGCGCGTCGATGGTGCTCGGCCACGCGCTGGACATGTCGGATCACTACAGCCAGCTCGCGAACTACATGCGCCTGAACGGCATCACTCCGCCGTCGGCGCTGCCTCGGCCGAGACCTACTCCGTAGACTCTGAGCGAGACCGGAGCGTCGCCTCGAGCTCCGGTCTCGCGGTCAGTAGCGCGACGCCAGCCCGCTCGCGCGCGACGAGCCTCGCGCCTCGGCGAACGTCGCGCGTCGCAGATCGACCCACCCGAAGATGTCGCGCGAGCGGAGCCGTCGCCACGACCCGCGAACCTCGCCCAGCTGAACGCGCGATTCGGGACCGACCGACGCCACGATGTGCGCGTCCTGGCTCGCGCTCGTGCGCACGATGATCCAGTTCTTGGCGACGAGATTCACCCACCGCGAGCCCGCCCGCGACTTCGATGGCGACGCGAACGGGGGGGGCGGAGTGCGTGAAACGATTGGCGCCGCGGGATACGTGACCGGCGCGGGCGGATAGACAGTGGGCGTAGCGACGCGTGTGCTCGTCGCGATCACACGAGCTCCGGACTGCACGACTCTTTGCTCCGGCGCGACCGCGGTTGGCACTTCGGCGGCCGGCGCCGGCGCGTCGATGTTCGTCCACGCGGCGATCGTATCGCGAGCGACGACTGTGTCGGCCGGCGCGATCGCACCGAACGTGTCCGCCGGAGCGCTCGCCACGACCTGGAGCACGCTGTCGTCGGCCGCGCTCTTCGGGTGCGACCTCGCTCGAGATTGCGCCGAGCTGCGCGCGTGGGTCTTTCCTTTGGGATCGCGCAGCAGCACGCCACCCAGCCACGCCATCGCGATCAATCCACCGACGCCGATGTGCGTCCACGGGAGCGGCTTCCGAACCGGCTCGGGCACGGTGCCGCACCACTTGCACGATCCCACATGCGCCGGATAGTACGATTGGCATGTCGAACAGAAGGACAGCGGGAGGAGCTCGCCGAACCCGTCGCGCACCTCGAAGAGGTGGCTGCACTTGGGACACTGAGACGCCGCCATGAGCGCCTTGGTGCCGCACGCATCGCATCGCACGGAACGCATTTTCGAAGACCACCTTGTATAGAGGTGCGATCCCGATGCGTCACGCCCAGCGTCGAGCGCAGCGCACTACGATTGGACACCGTCGTGCGCGGGGGATGATGATACCGCCGTACCAGGAGATTGTGCCGACTCGCGCCGAACTTCGCCAGAGAACTACACCTTTGGTCCGATACTTCCGGCCCCCTATGGTTTGGCGAACTCGGCTTTCGAGAATCGCATCGAGACGGCGCGCTCCCTTGTCGGAAACGGCTCATAGCCGCAGCGTTCGCTTCGCAATTTCGACCGAACCGACGACGTAAACTCTCGAATGACGATGCGAACTCGCCTCGCACTGCTCCCGCTCCTCCCTCTAGCCTCCGCCCTCAGCGCGCAGGCCGGCCCGGTCGCGGCCCCCACGGCCGCACCCGTAACTATTCTCATAGATCACGCGCTCGACGGTCGGGGTGGAATCCTCCGCGACGCGCGCATCGCCGTGTCGCAGGGGAAGATCACCTCGCTCTCGGCGCCCGCCTCGGCCGAGCCCACGATCGACCTCCGCGGGTACACCGTGCTGCCGGGTTGGATCGACACGCACGTCCATCTCGATTCGCACTTCGACCGCACGGGGCACATCGCGACTCGCGGCGAGCCCGCGGCCGAAGCGGCGCTCGCCATAGCCGACAACGCGTGGGTCACGCTGATGGCGGGTTTCACGACGGTGCAGTCGGTGGGCGCGCCGTCGGAGGCGCCGCTCCGCGACATGATTCGCGATCACGGCTTCCCCGGTCCGCGCGTGCTCACGTCGCTTTCCCCAATTTCACCGGATTCCTCGGTCCCGTTGGACACGCTGCGCGCCATGGTGCGGCGGCGCAAAGCGCAGGGCGCGGATCTCATCAAGATTTTCGCATCGAAGAGCGAGCGGGTCGGCGCGGGACCGACGATCACCGAGGAGCAGCTTCACGCGCTCTGCGACGAAGCCGCGGCGGTCGGGCTGCGGAGCATGGTGCACGCGTATCGTTCTCAAACCGGAGCGGCCGCGCGCGCCGGCTGTCGTGAGCTCGAGCACGCGACGTACTCCACGCAGGCCGACATCGACGCCGCGGTGAAGGCGGGCGCGTACATCAGTCCACAGGTCGGTCTCGTCGTGCAGAACTATCTCGAGAATCGCGCGCGCTACGTCGGCATCGGCGGCTTCACCGACGAAGGGATGGCGATCATGGAGCGCGACCTGCCGCGCGACTTCGAGATCTGCACGATCGCGGTGCGCACGCCTGGCGCGAAGGTGGTGTTCTCGACCGACGCCACAGCGGGCGCCCACGGTCGCAACGCCGAGGAGTTTCTCGGACGCGTGCAGCACTGCGGACAGACGCCGATGGCTGCCCTCGTGTCGGCGAACTCACTTGCCGCGGAGGCGATCGGTATGAGCGACCGCATCGGATCGCTCGCGCCCGGGTACGAGGCGGACATCATCGCGCTCGACGGCGATCCTCTCACCGATCTCACAGCGGTGCGGCGCGTTGTGTTCGTGATGCGGGGCGGTGTGGTCTACAAATGGGCCGGCGCCAAACACCAATAGTCGACGCGCCGCTAGCCTGCGCCGTTCTCCGACGCCGCGCGCGCGCTCGACGAGCGGCGCAGATACCACGCGGCCCAGAGCGTGAACGCCGCCACGATTGCCGCGCCGGTCCGCACACCACTCCCGGCGCTCGGATCGAGCTTGAGAATGGAGGTCAACGACAGAAGCAGGCCTACCGTCGTTGCGCCATACAAGAGAGCCGCGATCGGCGCCCAACGCGCCCTCGTCCAACTACCTACCGCGGCCGCGGTGCCCGTGATGGCGAGACACAGATGGAAAGCGCCGAGCGCGTGTGTCTCGTGGCTGAAAAAATTGATGAACACTCGAACCCACGCGCCGACTCCGAGCACGGCGAACACCAACGCGAGCACGACACGTCCGGCGGTTCGCATCCACCCAAACTGCGAACCCAGAGGCCGGTCCGGCAAGCCGGCGGCCATGTCGCCATAGCGCAAGGTCTTAGGCCGACCACTGACCACCGGGGTTGTCGATCTCTACGTCGTCGTGCGTATTGTCTCACGACGCTCGCGGACGCATCGTTCGGGCGACCATTATTCAGGAATGGCGACCGACGATGTCTGAACCCACGAGGGTAATCCCCCGCCGAGCGGTGGTTAGCTGGATCACGTACGATCTGGCCAACGTCATCTTCTCGATGGGCGTGACGTCGCTGAACTTCTCGCTCTTCGTGCGTTCCATAGTAGGATCCGAGCGCGCGGACAGCCTGGTCGGCCGGATCAGCGCCGTGTCGATGGGCATCATGTTCTGCATCTCTCCGTTGCTCGGCGCCATGACCGACCGCGCGCGACGGCGGATGCCGTTCCTGATGTGGGCCACGGTCATCTGCTGCGCGATGACGGCGCTCATCGGCCGAGGACCGTTCGCGCTGAGCATGTTGGCGTTCGTGATCGCGAACGGCGGCTACCAGGCGGGCGTGCAGTTCTACGATTCGCTGCTGCCCGAAGTGACCACCGAGGAAAATCGGGGCCGGATCAACGGCATCGCGATCGGGTTGGGCTACCTCGGCTCGTACATCGCCGTCGGCGTCAGCTACCTGATGGCGTCGAAGACGCACGAGTTCCCGTTCGGGAACTACTTCCTGTTCATCGGAGTGGCGTTTCTCGCGTTGGCCACGCCCTGTTTCCTGTTTGTGCGCGAGCGCGGCAACGCCCACCCTCGCCCGATCTTCACCTTCGACGCGGTGGCCGAATCGACGCGTCAGACCGTGCAGACGCTCAAGTCTGGGAACCGCTATCCGGGACTTCTCCGCTTCCTCGTCGGTCGCGCGTTCTACACCGACGCGATCAACACAGTGATTCTGTTCATGTCGCTCTACACGGTGAACGTCGCCATCTCGACGGGCCTCACGAAGGAGGATGGCGAGGCGAAGGCCAAGCTCGTGCTCATGGTAGCCATCACCGCGGCGATCCTCGGCGGCATCACCTGGGGCTTCATCGTCGACCGGATCGGCCCGAAGCGCACGCTGAACATCGTGCTCACAGGCTGGATGTTCACGTTCGTCGGGGCAGCGTCCATCGGCTTCTTGCACCTCACGATCGTCTGGTTGTTCGTCGTTGCCTGCGCGGCCGGCATCTGCCTTGGCGGAACGTGGGCGTCGGACCGGCCGCTGATGCTACGCCTCACGCCTCCCGACCGGGTCGGCGAGTTCTACGGATTGTATGGAATGGTCGGCCGGTTCTCGGCGGTCGTCGGTCCGCTCATCTGGGGTGCGACGACGTGGATCATCGTCGAGAAGAGCGGCATGCCGGTGCTCACCGGCGAGGCGTTCGCGATTCTGTCGCTTCTCGTGATGGTGATCGTCGCGTTCGCGATTCTGCGCCGCGTCACAGATACGCCGCGCGACTGGAAGACGCTCGGGAGCGACGCCGCGGCGGTCGGCGCGACGCTGCAGCCGGCGGGTGCCACCAGCGGTCCGTTGTTGGAGTAGCTTCGACGCATGCCATTCAGCGCCACCGTTCTCCGTGTGATGATCGCGTCCCCCGGCGACGTTCAGAACGAACGCGCCGTGGTTCGCGAGGTGGTCAGCGAGTGGAATTCCACGAATGGCGCGCATCGAAACGTGATGCTGCTCGCCACGGGTTGGGAGACCGACGTCGCCCCTGAAATGGGCGACGCGCCGCAAAGCATCATCGACAAGCGAATCCTCAAGGACGCCGACCTCCTCGTCGGAATGTTCTGGACTCGCCTCGGCACGCCGACCGCGGCGTACGCGAGCGGAGCGGTCGAAGAGATCGAAGAGCACCTCAAGGCAGGCAAGCCGGCGATGCTCTACTTCTCGTCGGCGCCGGCGCCGCTCGACTCCGTGGACCCGGCGCAGTACCAGGCGCTCAAGGCGTTCAAGGATTCATGCAGGACGCGCGGTCTCTTCGAGACCTACAGCGACGTCGACGATTTCCGACGCAAGGTTTCAAAGGACCTGCAACTCGTGATGAACTCTGACCCGTTTGCCGCGGTCGGAGGTGCGACGCAGTCGACGACGAACTCCAGTGCCACGCGAGCGCCACTGTCGCCCGACGCCCTCGCGCTGCTCTCCGCCGCCGGCGCGGATGGCTCGGGGGGGGGACGATCCTCTTCGAGCGATTCGGCGGCGGTGCCGAGATCAGCTCGAACGACAAGGTGTTGAACGAGGACTCGAGTCCGCGGACGCTCGCGCGATGGGAAGGCGCGATCGAAGAGCTCGAGAAGGGCGGCCTTCTCAGGGCGACGAGCGCGGCGCGCGAGGTGTTCGAGCTGACGCGAGACGGTTTCGCCGCCGCGGATGCGGCGAAGGCCGCCGCCCCCAAACCGGGATTGGTGACGTGACGCAGAACATCGGTGACGCGGATCGGACGTTGCGCATGATGGCCGGCGCGATCTTGGGCGTGATATTCTTCAACCTGCCGCACGGTACCGTCGGCGTCGTGGTCGGCATCGCATGCATCGTCGCTCTCGTGTCGTCTCTTACGGGCTGGTCTCTGTTCTACTTCCTCTTGCGCGTGTCGACCCGCAGCGAGAAGGACGCGAAGCCCCTCGAGCCAGGGTGAACGACCTCTAGGTCGGCGCGACCGCGCTCACGTCGCGACCGCAGAACCTGCAGACTTTCGCCTTGACCAGAATTCGCTCGGCGCAGTAGGGGCACTCGCGTTCCTGCCGGTCGGCGGGCAAGTACCCGGCTGACGGCGCCGCCGCGGCCGAACGCGCTTCGTCGGCCGCGCTGATCGCCGCTTGCACCTGGCGACGAAACTCGAGCGGATCGGCGATGCGCGTAAACTCCTCTCTCGTTCCGCCGGTGCCCGTGACCTCGATCGAGCCGTAGCCGAGCATGCGTCCCGTCAGGCTTTGGTCGACGCCGACGCCCTCCACCTTGGAAAGCATCGTTTCCAGCGTTCGCCGTCGAATCCAACCGACCTTGATCACGACTCGCTTGTCGGTGACGGCGAACTCCGAGGTCTTGTACGTCACCCAGGCTCGGGTGAAGGTGAACGCGCCGATGATCGCCGTGATGCCGACGAGCAGCCACCACCAATGCCCCGCCGCGATCGCGCCGATGAGCGCGGCAAGGGTGAGCACGCCAAAGACGGAGGGCCACGTAAAGATTCCTCTATGCAGTCTGGCGCGATAACGCACCGTCTCGCCCGTCAGCAACTGCGAATCTACGTATGACATGCTGAGTGCCGTTCCGCTAAAGGTTGTTCTGTCGGCTCCATGTCGCATTTTGCGACAGCGTCGCGCCGGCAACGCACCATAACGTGGCATGACGGTGGCCGGGATTTCCCAATATCTTCGCCCCGCATGTTAGACCGAGTCCCGCTATCTGTCATCCTCGCCACGACCGAGCCCTGGCCGGACTTGGCCAATTGCCTGCAGGTGCTCGCGCCGCAGGTCGCCGCGGTCGGCGGTGAGATCATCGTCGGTGATGGGCACGGCGCCGCGTTGGACGCCAGCAGAGCCGCCGATTCGAGCAGATTATCGTGGGTTCGGCTTCCCGGTGCATCGGTGTTCGAGCTTCGCGCACGCGCGGTCGAACGAGCTCGCGGAGAGATCATCGCGCTCACCGAAGACCATTGCCTCGTGGGTCGCGACTGGTGCCAGCAAATCCTCCACGTCTTCTCGACCAAGCCTGACGTGATGGCCGTCACCGGCCCCGTACTGAATGGATCCACCGAGCGGCCGATCGATCACGCGAATTTTCTGCACAGCTTCGCGAGTTGCGTCCCTCCGGTGAACAAGGCGCAGCGCCACCGCTGCCCGCCTCCGGCGAACGTCGCCTTCCGGCGCTGTGCCATGGGGTCAGGACCGATTCCTGCAGGCCGCATCGAACTCGAAATCAGTCCACGACTCTTTGGCGAGGGACTGTTCCACGTTCACGACGGAATCACCGTAACACACGTGCAATCTCACGGCTTCTGGTTCACGCTTCGAGCTCATTTCGACAACGGCCGCTCGACGACTGGGTTGCATCGCGTTCCGTTGTCGCGCCGCCAGCTGCCGTGGAACTTGCTGCGCGCCGCCCTGGGCTCGATGAGCGCCGAGGCTCGCCAGACGCCGGTGGTTCGGACCAGCATCCCGCTCATGTTTCTTCTCTCGTGCTGTCATGCGGCCGGCGAGGTGGCAGGCATCGTCGCCGGTCCCGGTTCAAGTCCCACGCGACTTCGGTAGGTACACCCGTGCCGCACAGGTCGAGTCCAGCGCGTCGGTTGCGTATCGTGCAGGTGTCGCCGGCCTACGCTCCGCTCATCGGCGGGGCGGAGCGAATGCTGCAGACCGTCTCCGAGCGGCTCGTCGAGCGTGGGCACGATGTGACCGTGCTCACGTCCAACTCCGAGACGATGCTCGATTTCACTTCGCTGCGCGGCGCCGGGCTTCCTCGGCGCGAGACGCTGAACGGCGTGAACGTGATTCGGGTCGGACCGTCCACCGCGCAAATCCACGAATG
This sequence comes from uncultured Gemmatimonadaceae bacterium, assembly GCA_963757185.1. Taxonomy (GTDB): domain Bacteria; phylum Gemmatimonadota; class Gemmatimonadetes; order Gemmatimonadales; family Gemmatimonadaceae; genus JAQBQB01. The sequence continues at coordinate 694,734 of CAVWQI010000002.1, read as the reverse complement.
GCATCGGTGGTGGCTGCGACAGCGCGGAGGCTATCGGACGTCGGCGTGGCTGCTCGGCGAAGATCTCTGGCCGCTCGGAGTACCGAGCGGGCTGAGCATGGTCATGCCACTGGCGCGGATCAAGGCCGACGTGATCGTGTCCGTGAATTGGCATTTCGGCATGTCGTTCTGGGTATGCCGCTCACGCCGGCTGCGGAGCGTGCCGCGCGTCGCCGTTCCGGTGCTGCACATCGAACGCGAGTGGGCGAACAACTCGCGCTACCCGCGAATGTTTCAAGATTGCGACGGCGTGATCGTCCTCACCGACGCGGAGCGCGACTTCGTGGAGGCGCGCGGTGGACACCCGGTCTCCGTCGCGGGAGTCGGCGTGGACCCTGGTCGCTTCGCGCGCCGGGACGGTGCCGCAATTCGGGCTCGCTACGGCATCACCGATCGGCCTGTCGTCGGATTCATCGGTCGACAGGATACGGCGAAGGGTGTGCCGACGCTCATCGAGGCGATGCGCACGGTGTGGGAGCATTTCCCCGAGGCGGTACTACTGCTCGCGGGCCAGCGCGCGCATCGCGAGCCGACGGTCACGAGAATGCTGACTCAACCCACGGCGGCCGACCGCTGCCGAGTCGTGACCATCGACGACTTCGCCGCCGAGGACGGCCCGTCGATCATGGATGCGTGCGACCTGCTCGCCTTGCCGTCCGTGGAGGAAGCGTTCGGTCTCGTGATGATCGAAGCGTGGATGTGCGGCAAGCCGGTCATCGGCGCGGACATCGCCTCGACGCGGTGCATCATCGACTCCGGAGTCGACGGGTGGACGGCCAAGCCGTTCGACGCGTCGAGTCTCGCCGGGCGGATCCTCGACTTGCTCGCCGATCCCGCGAAGCGCGCGGCGTTCGGCGAGCGTGGGCGCGCCAAGGTGCTGGCCCGCTACAACTGGGATCGGGTAACGGACGTCTGGGAGTCGACGTTTCAGAGAGCGGCGGCGGCTCAACGATCGCGCGCGATCATCGACCCGACATCCGAGCCTGAGCCGTGGTCGGCTCAAACAGTTCGACAGGATTACCAGACGGATCCTCGACGATGATTTGTTTTCCGCCGACGCCGGCCACGATGTCATTCCGGAAGCGAACGCTGGCCTTCCCGAGTCGTTCGACCATGGCCGTCAGATCGGCGACCTCGATGGCGAACCGATTCCAGCCGCCGGGCTGCTGTTGCGTTCCGTCCGGCATCGGCTGTCCGCCGCCGGCCGAGGGGTTGGGTGCGCTCAGCACGAGTCGCAGGTCGCCGCGAGTCAGCATGGCAAACGGCGGAGCGGGATGCATTTGTAGTTCGAAACCCAACTGCTCGACGTAGAACGCGATCGCCGCGTCGACGTCGCGTACGATGTAGCGCACCTGAACGCTCGCCATGACTGGAGTGCCTCGTCAGCGTAGAGTCGCCCCCGGACGACGCGATCCTGCACGATCGAGTCCACGGCGAGGACCCCGCTGATGCGTCAACGCCGCGGCGCGATCCGATGCGTCACGTCCTACAGTCGTGTCGCGGCACCGACGTAGAGAATTCCCGAATACATCGACGGTCGCGTGGCCGTGACCGTAGCGCCGGTGAGTCCTGCCGCGGCCGCCAGCATCGGCCAATTTGCCGACGGAATCGGATGCGGCACCCACCGGCTCGCCCGCCGCTGGTCGTACTCGACGACGATGATCCGCCCCCCCACGCGCACTCGCTGCACGAGTTGGGACAGAACTGCCGTCGCATCGCGAACGAAATGCAGCGCGTTGGCCATCAGCAGTCCGTCGAGCGGCGCGGGGCCAGGACCCGGCAGCGCTAGCGGACGTGTGAAATCCCCTTTGACCGGAACGATTCGCGTTTCACCAACGGTCGTAAGGTCGCCGAGCGCGCGAACGGCGTTCGCGTCGGCGTCGACGGCGTAGATGGTGCTGCCGCCACCGAGGAGCTCGGCCAACGCGAGCGTGAAAGTGCCGGCCCCGGCGCCGAGGTCGGCCCAGATGCCAGTGCTCTCTCCGACCGCGTCGCGGAGCAGATCTACCGCTTCCTGAGTCTCCATCCGACGCCAAGATAAGACGCGATGGAATGATGATGCGCGCGGCTTTCCGGTGACGCGCTTTGCGCCGGCGGCCGTACTGTCGGCTCATGACATACACCTTCTGGCACTGCGGCGTCCTCATCGGCGAATCGAAGATGAAGAGAGAGCCGGGTCGTCCGCGACATCTCTCCGGGTCTTTCGACCCGACGCCCTACGGACTCGAGCTCTTCCCCAGGCTCACGGGCATTCTCACCGCGGGACGCGAGCTCAAGTCGTACCTCGACGCGAACCGAATGTCGCCGGAAGAGATGAGCCGGGAGGAAATCGAGCGGGTTTTCGAAACGGTGCCCGCCGGCCAGAAGGTCATCGACATCGGCCGCACCCTCAGCGAAGTCGAAATGCGCGACCCCGATGGCAAGCGACTCGAGTTCGTGTCGATCGGGTTCAGCGACCTACTCGAGTTCAAGGCGCTGGCTCGTGAAATGGATCGCCGCAACGACCCCGAGCCGAGCGAGCTGCCGCCGGGTGTCTCGCGCTATGTCGTCTCGGCGACGCTGAGCAAGAAGGCGCCCGAGTCGATCGCAGACACGCAAGCCGGCCGTCTGGGCGGCCGGGGGATGCGAGGCGGCGGCGGCGTGCCAAGTTGGTCGAGCGAAAACTGAACTTCGCCGAGAACGGCGTGTCTTCCCTCCATTTGACTATATCGAGCCACTCCGATCGCCATTATGACGGCGCGAACTGTTGCGCGGTCGATGTTCATGCCTCCGTCTGTCGTCAACGTCGATCGTACGCGACGACGCCTGTCAACGCAACTCGCGACTGCTGATCGATCACCCGACGATTCGTTTGAAGGACGCATGCGGCGTGTCCAAGGACGCGATCGCCCACCTTGAGCCCCGAAGCCGTCGGGCGCCAACCGTGCCGAAGTCGATCGGCCAAGAGCTCGTCCGCGTTCGGGCGATGGCCCCACACGGCGACCGCCGTGATCGAGCCTAGTCAGGTGGTATCGAAGCTCAGGAACGCGGCGCCGAATGGGAGGACGACGTCGTGCGTGTACTCGTCCTGCGTGACGATCTCGGCGACCTGCACGCGTTGCGTCTGCGCGTCGGCCCAGCGCAGCAACTCGGCAAGCGTACACAGACCGCCGAACTTCCGCTCGACGGTTTCGAGGAGCCGTGGATCGACCGCCTCGGTCGGACGAATCGGAATCGTCATGAGAGAACCTACGAATCTCGCTTGCATTAAGTGCCAGCTTCCCCGGCCACGTCACGCGGGGGCGTCCTACGAAGGTCGCGATTCGCCGATCCGGCTAGCGCTGAACCTCAGACGGCCGGCCGCCGAACGAGATGATGTTGCCATCCGGATCTTCGACGTAGAAGTCCTTCGTGCCCCACTCGGTCGCCTGAAGCGTCTTGTGGATCGTGACGCCGTTCGCGACGCAGTGCTCGTAGAACGCCTCGACGCCATTCACGCCTGCTGCTGCGTCGAGGTGCTCGTGCTCGAGCCGGAACTGCCGATAGGCGGCATTCTTCGGGGCCTCCTTCAGGTGGAGTTCCAGCCCGTCCAACTCTCCGATCGCGTAGAACTCCTCCCATGGAGTGCCGAAGGAGAACCCGAGCTTCTCGTAGTAGCGCATCGAGCTCGTGAGGTCGTCGACGAGAAGCTGGGGAGCGAGCGACGTCAGTCGCGATTTGGCCTTCACGTCGGGCATTTCCGTCTCCATTCACACATGTTCACGGTCAGCGCTCGTTGGATGACAGGTCTCGCCAGTCCTGATGCGTGCGGTTGTACGCCGCGACGAAAGCCGTGGTCCCGGCACCGTCGGGGAGGGCACGCAGGGTCTCGAGGATTCCGGTGACGTCGATCGTGAACGACTCCATGAACGACTCGCCGCTTTCGTCACCTTCGACCGCACTACGCCGAGGAGCTTCGATCTCGTTGATGCTGCGCATTGCCGTTGGAAGATCCACGCCCACGCGCACCGACTGAGCCTCGAAATCGGCCATCAGCGCCTCGATGTCGCGTCGCTGATCCGGCGACAACTCCTCTTCACTCATGTCCGCTCTCGAATTTCGATGGCGATTGTGCTGCGTCTAAGGCGTGGCCCCTCGACCGTAGAGTAGGAAGGGCCGCCAGGGCCGGTCAACGGCCGAATGCCGGCCGCGCGCAACCAATCGACGAGCCGGGCCATTCGGCAGCGCGCCGCCGCCGATTCGTCGCACGGCGCTTGACAGCCGACCTGTCGGACTCCTACTTATCGACCAATAGAAGTTCTACATATCACCGCGACCTCCCTCCATGCCCGGTCTGGATCCGCAGAAGAAGAACGAGCTCCTCAAGGGCACGCTCGACATGCTCGTCCTCCAGACCCTGAGCGTGCGGCCGCTCCACGGCTATGGCATCGCGCAACAGATCGAGGCGCTGTCGGAGGACGCGCTGCGCGTCGAGCAGGGCTCGCTCTATCCCGCGCTCGAGCGCCTCCAGAAAAAAGGATGGATCACTTCGCGGTGGGGAGAGTCACCGACCGGCCGCCGCGCGCGCTACTACACGCTCACGGCTGCCGGCCGCCGCCAACTTGGCAACGAGATCAACAGCTTCGACGCGATGCTCGTGGCCATCAACCGCGTGCTGCGGCGCGTCTGAGATACCGGGAGACACGACATATGTCGCTCGTCGATTCGATCCGGTACCGGCTGCGCGTCCTCACACGATCGCGGCGGCACGAACGGGAACTGGCCGAAGAAATGGAATTTTTCGTCGGTGCCGAGGCGCGCGAGCGTGAGCATGCCGCGCGCGGGGCGCTGTCGGCGCGGGCCGCGCGCGACGAGGCGCGCCGGCGGTTTGGCAACGCGACTCACTATCGCGAAGAAGCCCGCCACATCTCCGGTCTCGACCTGATCGACACGCTCGCGCAGGACGCGTCCTTCGCCCTTAGGACCTTCGCGCGCGCCCCATTGTTCACGGCCGTCACCGTGGCAACGCTCGCCATCGGAATCGGCGCGAACACGGCCATCTTCAGCGCCGTCGACACGCTCCTTCTCGCGCCGCTTCCGTTTCGCGCGCCCGACCGGCTCGTGAGCCTTTCGCTCACCGTGCCGGCGACCGCCGGCAGCCGCGCGCGGGACGACCTCGTCTGGTCGTATCCCAAGATCGAGGCGTTCCGTGAAAGTCAAAACGTCTTCAGCGACCTCACCGCCTGGTTCGGCATCCAGTACACGGTGCGTGTCGGCGACGACGCGCTGCGGATCTTCGGCGAGTTCATCGACTCGCGCTACTTCCCGACACTTGGCGTCGTGCCGGCGCTCGGCCGCGCGATGTCGCCGACCGAGGGCCGCCTCGGCGGTTCGCCGGTGGCCGTGATTTCCGACGAGTTTTGGCACTCGACTTTCAACGCCGATCCTTCCGTGGTCGGCAAGCCGCTCAGCGTCGACGGCACCGTATTCACGATCATCGGCGTCGCGCCGCCGCATTTTGCCGGCGTGAGCGGACAAGCGCGATTCTGGATCCCATTCCTCGCTGGACCGACGGCATGGGAGCCAGCGAAGTTTCTCGACGCCGGCCGACATACGTTTTTCTTGATTGGTCGCCTGGCGCCGGGGGTGACCGCGGAACGCGCCTCGGCGATCTCGCGAGAGATCGGCCCGCGCATCGACGCGCGCTTCCCGGAGCACGGGCCGCGCGCGCGCCACTGGGGGGTTGCCGCGCACACGCTCGACGCGACGCGCGTCGACGACAGCGACCGCCGCACTCTCTTCCTCTTGTTCGGCGCCGTGGGACTGGTGCTGCTCGTCGCGTGCGCCAATGTGGCGAACCTGTTTCTCGTCCGCGCCGCTGGCCGGCGTCGCGAGATCGCCGTGAGGCTCGCGATCGGCGCATCGCGCGCCCGCATCGTACGCCAACTGCTCGTGGAAAGCGTGCTGCTCGCGTTGGCGGGCGGCGTCGCCAGTCTCGTGGTGGCGCGCGTTGGGGTCAACGTGATCTCCGCCGCACGTCCCGCGTTGTGGGGAGGGCAGAGCGCGAGCGGCATCGGCACGGTGTTCGTCGACCCGATCCAGCTGAACACCGCGGCGTTCGCATTCGCGGGCGCGATCGCGATCGCGACGGGCATCCTGTTCGGGCTCGCCCCCGCGATGCAATCGACGCGTCCCGAGTTGACTGAAGCTCTCAAGACTGAGACGGGTGCGCGATCGACGATGTCGCGGCGCGTGTCGATGCGCGACGCGCTCACCGGATTCGAGATTGCGCTTGCCGTCGTCCTCCTTGCGGGCTCGGGCGTATTGGTCCGTAGCCTGGTCAACCTCACCGCGGTGCATCCAGGGTTCGAGCCACACGGCGTGCTCACCATGCGCGTCAATCGCGCGCCGGCGTGGTCGCGAGACTCGATCGCGCGTTTCTACGACGTTGCCCTCGATCGCCTGCGTTCCATACCCGGCGTGACGCACGCCGCGATCGCGGACTGCGCGCCGCAGTCCGGTGGATGCTCCGGTGGCGACGTCGGGGTTCTCGATCGCGAGGTGGGGACGCAAACCACGGAAGCGGGAGTGCACTGGGTCACGCCCGACTGGAACGAGGTGCTTCGCGTTCCAGTGTTGCGCGGGCGCTCGGTCGAGGCGGCGGATCGAAAGGGCTCGCCCCTCATCGTGGTCGTGAGCCAGACCGCGGCTCACGAGTTTTGGCCGGCCGTCGATGCGATCGGCAAACGCCTGGTTCTTGGCACCGACACGGCGCGCGTCGTCGGCGTCGTCGGCGATGTTCGCTACTCCGGCATTCAGATGTCGCCGCGGCCGGACATCTACATCTCGTACTATCAGTTTCCGATGAGTTATCGGATGATGCTGACCCTGCGCACGAGCAGCGACCCAGCGGGCGTGGCGGAAATGGCGCGTCGCGGGTTGCGCGAGGTGGCGCCCGGATTTCCCGTCTACGACGTCGCGACGCTCGAGACACGGATCGGCGGCTCGCTCGCCGACGCGCGATTCCTCGCGCAACTATTGTCGCTGTTCGCCGTGCTCGCGCTCGTGTTGGCGACGATCGGCACATTTGGCACGATCTCGTATTCGGTCGCGCAGCGCACGCGCGAGATGGGCGTCCGCGCCGCGCTGGGAGCGACGCGGGGCGACCTGACCCGCCTGGTCGTCGGGCGGGGGATGCTGCTCGCCGCGGCCGGCGGAGCGTTCGGATTGGTCGGTGCGTTCCTCGCGATGCGCTTGATCCGCGCTCGGCTCTACGGTGTCGAGCCGACGGACCCCATCACGCTCGCCGGCATCGTCGTTCTGTTGACGCTGGCGGTGTTGGTCGCGAGCTGGGTTCCAGCGCGGCGCGCAGCCGGGATTCCGGCGATCGAGGCGCTTCGCGGCGGATGAGAAAGGATTCATGAGCGACGACGTCGCCTTCATCCCGGTGCGGCGCCAGCGCCTTTCGGAAGAGTTGGCCGAGCGAATTCTCGCGTCGATCGCGGCCGGCCGACTTCGTACCGGCGATCGACTGCCGCCGATCAACGAGATGGCGCGCGCATTTCGCGTCGCGCCGGCGACGGTGCGGGAGGCGTTGATGCGCCTCGAAATGCAACACGTGATCGAGATCCGTCACGGCGCAGGCGTCTTCGTCGTCGCGACCGCCGCCTGACTCGGCGCTCAGGGCAAGCGGAAAATAGCGTATGCTTGATTCCCGATCAGGAGGGCGCATCATTGACGGACATGAGACACCCGCATCGTCGTCCCGTCATGCGTCGAGCGCTCTTGGCCGTCGCCATCTCGATCGTGGCGCCCTCGATCGGTGCCGCACAGATGCCGGCGGTCGTCTGGGCCACTGACTCGACCGCTCCATGCGTCGGCATCACCGTTTCGATCAATGCCGACGCGGCGAAGATGCAGGCGCTCGTCGGTCCACGGTGGCGAGTCGTTCCGTCGAAAGACGGGACGGCAGCCGCGTCGCTGTTCATCACAAAGTGTCCGACGAGCGCCATTGGGAATCGGCGCATCGGAACCGCGGCAATCGCCGCGGTCATCCTCGCTGTCGAGTCGCGCGCCGACGCCCCCGGCGGCGCGCGCGCGCCTGTCGTGCCGCTGGTATTCGGCGATTCGGGCGCGCCGGTCCTCGAGCTGTTCCGCTCTCACGCCTTCTCCGTTCGTTCCGCGTCGGTCACGCTCGACGTCGATTCCGTCGCATCACCGCGTCGCGTGACTTTCACCGTCGCGACGAAGGCCGGGCGAATCGATGGGTCGGCCACACCGTCCGACAGCTCGACGGTACGATCGCTCGACAGCCGGCTTTCCGGTACCGATCCGACTCGAGCATCGGAGTTCACCGGGCCGGAATGGATGCATCGTTCTCAGGCGCCGGCGACCGTGCGCGCGACGGGAACCACGCTATTCTCGGAGCTCGGCGTAATGACGATGCCGGCCAGCGCGCTCTACGACACCGCGTTCGGCTGGCGGTTTGCGTTCCAGCTGAAATAGAAAGCCCGCGGCTAACCGACGTAGGTGTAGGTAAAACCCTTCTCCTGCGCGCGATTGGTGACGATCACGCCCGCCGCGACGACGCGCGCGGTTGGCGTCACGAGATTCGCTCGAAGGTCTGCCTCCACGTCGGCGGCGTTGAGGCCGGCCTCGCCCGCGACTGTGCGCGCGATGCGTCCCGTCGCCAAGCCGCAGACCGTGACGATCACGCCGCGCTTGGCGAGATCGACGGCCGTGTTCGCGTGGGGATTCCTCACCGCGGGCACGCCGCCCTCGTTCACCTTCTGCGATTCGCCGAGCTTGTACTTGGCCCACATTGCGTCGTTGAAGCCAAATGCGGTCGCGAGATGGCGGACGGAGACGATGGCGTTGATGTCCGCATCCTTGAGTTGGTAGATCGGACCGGTGTTCGCGGTGAGAAAGTTGCGCGCGAACGTCCACCCCGTCGGCCCGTTCTCGACCGTGGTGCAATCGTAGATGTTCTTGTGCTGGCCGGTGAGATCGTCGAGCCACGCGTCGGCCGGATGCGTCGGTCCACGGGGCGGGGAAGATTGCGCGGCCGACGTCGACGGCAGCGCGGCGACGCCGGCGATAGCGCTGCCCACCGCGGCAAGACGGCTGAGGAACGAGCGCCGAACGATTGTGCCCTGCATTGGAATGGTCATCGGTTTTTCGAAGTGAAAGGAACCTTCACGCAGGCGGCGCGACGCGATCGATGATTGCGCGGAGCAGGGTGTTCTGGTCCTCGATCGCCTTGAGCAGGCGCTCGCGAAATGCGACGTCCTCGGCCCTTCGCTGCGTCGATTCTTCGCGCTGGGCCGCCGCCTCCGCCTCGTGCTTGGATTCGATTGCGGCGAAATCCGGAACGGTGAGCTCGCGCCGGCGAATACCGGCGAAGCGCTCCTCCGACCGCTTTGCCATGTCGGCGGCTTGGTCCACGCGTTGACGGAGCAGTTGAGCGATCTCGTGGAGAGCGTTGGTTACGTCGTCAGGCATCGGAGGGTTCCGCCTAGCGGATCCCGAGCTGTCACTTCGCTCGAGTGTAGGTGAGTTCCAAGTCGGGCTCCCACGTTGCCCCATCTCTCGACATCTCTCCAGCGCCGTGGATCGAGTTGCCGTCCGCGGACACCCTGAGGGCGTAGCGCTGCGAGAAGTCGGGCGCGATGCGCGACCACCGTAGACCGTTGTCCAGCATCGCGATCTCGTACCGCCGAGAGACCGAGCGTTCGTCGAAATAGAGCATGGTGAGCACCTCGATCTCGTCATCGCTGCCGATGATCGCGATCCCGCTCGGAATGCCGGGCTCGTCGATCTCCGTGCGCATGAGCAGGAACGCGCCTCCTTGGTGCCATTGGAACGACGCGCGTCCGCGAAGCGTGACGCCGGGCATCATCGGGTGAGCGCCCACGGTCGTCCATGCGCCGATCAATGGCGCTAATGCGGCGAGCCGTGGGTTCGGAATCATCGCCTCTGCGGCGAGCTCTGGCATGGTTTCGGCGACCGAGAGAAGGATGGCCCGGGCTGCAAGCGAGCAAATAGGAAGCGCGACAGGAGGCCGCGCAACACCCGGCCGGCACATTCAACAAAAGGGTTGACAATCAAACTCCCGCCCATATATTCAACCACATGGTTGAACATACTCAACTGCGACTCGATCTCGTCTTCCGTGCGCTCGGCGACCACACCCGACGTGCCATGCTCGAGCGGTTGGCCAAGGGCGAGCAGACCGTTGGGGAGCTCGCCGCGCCGCATCGGATGTCGCTGGCCGCGGCGTCGAAGCACATCCAGACCCTCGAGCGGGCCGGCCTCGTGAAACGCACCGTACGCGGACGCATCCATTACTGCCGGATCGACCCGCGGCCGCTCGAGCGCGCCGACGATTGGCTCCGCGGCTACGAACGCCTCTGGGATACGCGCCTCGAGCGGCTCGCCGAACTGCTCCGCCATCCCGACAACAACCCTTCAGACCCCGAGTGAGGACTGCCATGCCGACCACCACGACGACCCCGACCTCCACCGATCGCATCGAAAAGCAGGTGACCTACGACGTACCGCGCTCCCGCGTCTGGCGCGCGCTCACCGACGTCGCGCAGTTCAACAAATGGTTCGGCGTAACGCTCACGTCGCCATTTGCCGCCGGCGCCGAGGTGAGCGGCAAGTTCGCGCACCCCAAGTACGAGCACTTCACGATGACGATCTGGATCGAGACGATGGAGCCGGAGCGGCGCTTCGCGTTCCGGTGGCACCCGTATGCGATCGAAGAGGGCGTCGACTACGCCGCCGAGCCGACGACGCTCGTGACGTTCACGCTCGAGGAGGTCGCCGGCGGGACGCGTCTCTCGATCGTCGAGTCGGGCTTCGACGCGATTCCTGAATCACGCCGCGCGAAGGCGTTCAGCATGAACAGCAACGGCTGGAACGGTCAGATCGAGAACATCCGGAAGTTCCTCGCCGCTTAACGGACGCTCATAGCCGCAATCCCGCTCGTGAACGGGAGCGGGATTGCGTCGCCAGTCTGCGTGTCGATGAGATCGAATGTGCCGCTCGCCGATCGCGCGAGCAGGAATCGGCTGTCCGACAGCCACGCAATGCGCGCGTCGCTCGACCGCGGGCTCGTTGGCAACGTCCGAATTACCGATCCGCTGGGGTCGATCAGGGCAAGGGAGCCGTTTTGTACGACCGCGATCTTCGACCCGTCCGGCGCCCACGCGGGCGACGACGCGGGGTTGAGCGTCCACGTCGACATCGTCTTCGTGCCGACGTCGAATATCCGAACTCCCGCCCCTACGGAAAACGCGACTCGTGACCCGTCTGGAGACGGTGCGAATACCGGATTCGATCCGTTGACCGCCGAGCTGAGTAGCTCGGCGCCCGTGCCGTCGGGACGGGCGCGATAGAGGCAGTAGAGGGCGCAGCGGGTATCGTAGGCGGCGAACACCACCCATTGACCGTCGGGCGTCACACGCGGCTCGGCTTGGTGCGTCACGTTTGGCGGCGTGGAGCTGAAGAACGGGCGCACGGTGCCGTTCGTGTCGGCGACATACAGAGTCTGACGATCGGAAACATCCGTCGAGTAGATCACGCTGGCGCGATCCGGCATCCATTGCGCGCTGCCGCCGATCCCGCCATCGGCGACCGTGGTGAGATCGTGAATGTTGCCGCCATCGAGATCCATGACGACGATGTGGCTGTTGCGCCAGGCCGCGACCCGGATACTGGGGACGACACTCACGGTCGGCGTGACCGTGCGTGTAGTTCCCCCGATCGTGACCGTTGCCGTGACGTGATACCGCGCGACTTGAGAGGCCGTGAACGAGCCGTCGGGCGTCACCGTGGCACCTTGCTCCACGGTCCAGGCCACCGGATCGGCGCGAGTATTCCCGAATTGATCGACGACACCACCCCGGAACTTGAACGTGTGACCGACGTCGACCAGCGTGTCCGCTGGCACGATGGTCACGCGCGAGGCCGACGCGGGCAGGATGGTATAACTCACCGTGTCCAGAAGGGCCATCGCCGGAACGTTGACCACCACGTGCCCGATGCCGGCGACGGCTCCAAGGCGGACGAGCACGGCGGCCCGACCCGTGCCATCCGTCTCATGAGAGACGAATGAGGTGAACGTGCTCGCGTCGAGCGCCGAGATCGATACGTTGCTCGAGGTGAAACGCACGACCGTTCCGAGCGGGGCGAGTGCCCCGCGTCGAGTCGCGTACCTCGATGATCAAGGCTTGGCCAAAAATGGCCGTTGCCGTATCAGCGGATCCGCCGCCGCCGACGACCCGCAGCCCTCGCTGAGTCGCCGGCGTGGTCGAATCAGAGCCGCCGCATGCGGCCGCGAACGCCAAAAGCGCCAGGAGTCTACGCATCACGGTTTCCCTAAAGGACGCCGCGCGACGACGGCCGGCGGCGGATGAGAGAGGACGGCGACGGCAGGGCGGGCGACTGAGGGACCGATGCGTAGCTTCGCAATTCGATCCACGCCAGAATCGCCCCAAAAGGGACCGATACGCTGAGAATCCAAGGCGCGGCGGGGCCCGCGCGCGCGAACGACACCGAGAGGAGCTGAACTAGAAATAGACGCAATCCTATTTCGCCGGACGTCCAATCGACGAGGAGTCCTCCGCCACCGACCAGGGACAACAACGCCCACCAACCGCGTTTCGGCAGGTTGGATCGAACCATCCTGACCGCGGTAACTATCGAGAAGGCGACGCAGAGAATGGCGGCAAAGAGAACACTCCAAGGCACAAGGCCGCCGCGGCCGCGACGGAACGAGTTGAGTTCCTCCAGCGAGCCGGCAAGTGGCTGGCCGGTGAATCCGTCGACGAACCGAAGATTCAACTCTTCGTTGACGCGGATCACGCAGAGTCCCCAGCCCTGCGGCGTGTGGATCTCATACGTCAGGTCAGAGGTCGTCACGCCGCTCTGCGATCGTCGGTTCACTCCTATCAGCCGGATCGTGTCGATCGCGCCGCCGGGCAGCTTGGAGAGCGCCGACCGCAGGCTGTCGCGAACGCCGGGCATTTGCTGGGAGCTGGGGCCGGCAACCCGGATGGCATAATCGATGTTTCCCGCTCGAGCGCTGTCCAGGAAGGCCTTCGCGAGCGCCTCGTGCTCGGGGATCGCCAGGCGATGCAGCGCCGAATCGCCGTCGCACGCGGAGCACGAGAGCGCGAGCAAGAACAGAGGGAGGCGTCGCGAAGTCAGCATCACCAATGCTCGTGGCTAGTCGGCTTGTACGTTCGTCAGGCGACTGCGCCGCGAGTCTTAACGGCGTGCGCTCGGTTCCGTGCGTTTGCCACACGCTCATGGAGCGGGAGATACCCATGCATGTGCGTCCATAACCACCGCTGAACGTGAAACCCGGTCGAATTCCTGTCCGGATCAGTGGGGTCGAGCAAGTTCTCCGGCCCGAACACGCCACCCACATCGCCGCGGTCGAGCGCGAGGTTTTCGAGGATGGCTAGCGCCTGCACGGCCAGTTGTCCGTCGAAGCCGGCTTTGACCACGAGATCCACAGCATAGTCGTCGGCGGCCTGCTCGCGTTCGGGGCCGTACGTATGATGTTCAATCACGCCGAGCATGGCCGCGACATAGCTCGCCGCTTGGTTGCGTGGCAACCATTGGGACCAAGCGCCGTACAACGCCAGGTGACCCAGGTCGTGATGCGCCGCTTCGTGGGCCAGCACGAACGCCGCGGTGTCGTCGGAAGGGAGCCGCTCGAGAAGGCTTCGTGAGATGTAGACGTGGTTTCCGGGGAAGGTGAAGGCCAGCGGAAGCGCGATCCAGAGAATCGTCGTGTCCAACGCGGGCCGTCCGGGCCTCGCGTCATTCAGTCGACGCTGAACGCGCTCGACGCGCTCGAGCGCCCAAGGTTCAGTTTCATTCGCGAACCGGCGCACCAGTTCAGAATGCAGCCAGTCGGCGAAGCCGATGCGCGGGTCTGTATCTGTCACGGGTGTTGGTTGGTTGGCTAACGCGTGAGCTCAGCCACGATCGACTCAAATAAAATGTCCGGCGGCCGTCCGCACAATATTCCGCATATCGTTCGTCAGTTTCAAATTCGTTAGGTAGTAGACCAGGGTGACGCTCGCGCGGGGGCGCCGGTTATGCTCACATGAACCCACTTCGCTTTGCCGGCCTCGCATCGCTCGCCGTCGCCATTTCGTGCAGCGACGCCACCGCCCCGGGACATCAGCCCACCGACCTCGACGCGGCGCACCAACTGTGGCGGGCACAAAGTCTCCACACGTACGCGTTCACCATCCAGCGCAGCTGCTTCTGCGCGAACGTCCATCCGCTCTACGTTTTCGTGCTGAGCGACACGGTCGCCGGCGTGCTCGATCTTCAGACCGGTGAGGCGGTCGACCGGCAATTGGGTGCGACAGTCGAAGACCTGTTCACCTTCGTCCAGAACGCGATCGACGGTCACGCCCAAATGATTCGCGCGGAGTACGACGCCGTGAAGGGCTTCCCGACCGAAATCGATTATGACGGAGAGGCACAGATCGCCGACGACGAGATCTCTTTTCGCGTGAGCGACGTTCACCCAGTTACGCCTCCACGATCCGAGTTCGTGGCCTCGCCAATGACGTCGCGGTGAGGACAGTCTAAGGCAGGATCTCGACGTACCCGTCCGTTCCGTGCACGCGGATCCGCTGGCCATCGCGGATCAGCCGCGTGGCATGCTCCACCCCCACGACGGCCGGCAAGCCGTACTCCCGTGCGATCACCGCGCCGTGGGTCATCAGGCCCCCAACCTCCGTCACCAAACCCTTGATCGCGACGAAAAGCGGCGTCCAGCTCGGGTCCGTGTAGGCGGTGACCAGAATGTCGCCCGTTTCGAGATCGGCCTCCGCCATGTCCAGAACTACACGCGCGCGACCCTCGACGGTGCCGGCGGAAACCGGCAAGCCGACCAGCGCCTCCACCGGCAAATCGTTGCGACGATACGAGCCGGCGATCGCCTCGCCATCGGACGTCAGCACTCGGGGTGGCGTGAGCGCCTGATACGACTTGAACGCGTCCTTGCGCTGGCGAATGAGTTGGTAATCCACTCGATTCGTGCGCACGACATCCTGGAATTCCTCGAACCTGAGATAGAAGATGTCTTCCCTCTCACGAAGCAGCCCGGCCCGCACGAGTCGCTCGGCTTCTTCCATCAACGCTTGCTTATAAACGAAGTCGCGACTGACCTTGCCGTACTTCGGATACTCCCGATATCCGGCGAAGGTGCGGACCCGGTCGATCATGCGCTTGGTCTCCTGCGCCTTGCGCTCGCCGTCGGGCAAGGCCCGCAAACGTTCCAGAACCTCGTGCTCCTTTTTCGACGCCGCCTGCCGTCCTTGCTCGAACCGCCGCTCGCCGGCGCCCGGCGCGAAGTTCCTGACGTTGCCAAGGATCATCGGCACGAGCATTGTGGGTCGTTCGCTCCAACGCGGGCGCGTGATGTCGATCTCACCGACGCCGCGCATGCCGTACTTGTCGAGCCAGCCTTGGATGGCGTCTCGCGCCGACCGGCCGCCCGCGATCTCGGGCAGCTGGTTTAAGAAACCATCATCCTCGACCCGCTGGAGAAAGGCTACCACGTCGGGATGCGGGCGGATCACGTCCGCGACGTCCAGGAGCGCCAGCCCCATCTCCGACGTGACGTTGTTTGGGACCGACTGCGCCAACGTGTCGCCCGCGTTCTTCTCCCCCAGCCACGCATCCATTTGGTCGTTGAGCCACCAATAAGCCTCCATTCCCGCCATGATCACCTGCATGCTGGTGGCATCGAACAGGATCCGCTTCGACTCCTGGATGTGGGTGTAGATGAAGTCGAGCAGCGCGGTTCCGGATTTCGTCCCGATGTCGCGCTTCAACGCGGCGAGGGCAGCCTCGCTGCGCCCGATCAGTTCAGCGACGATGGACGGATCAGTTTCGATCGAGGCGGGAGGCCCGCCGCCGGCGAACGAGAAGGGTGGCGTTCCGTCCGCGAGCGATGGAATGAAGTCGCCGCGATCGAGGAGGGTCTTGAGAGCGTCTCCGATCAGCGGATCGCCTTTCCCCATGACCGCTAGCAGGCCCGCGCGGCTTGCCGGCGACGCGAGCCCCTGTGTGACGTCTACGAACAGCCGTCCGCCGGCCTCCTTCATGGGCCGCGCGGTGGTCAGCTGCCACATCGAGAGCCCGAGGGGCTTCATCGGGTCGGTCATCATCTGCTGATGACCGACGGAGACGTAGACGTGGTTTTCTTGGTCGCCGGCCGCCGGTATCGGAAACAGCGTGGTGATCGGGCGGCTCTGGACGATCTGAAAATCCTCATCGACCAGGCACCATTCGATATCCTGGGGGCGGCCGAAGTGCGCTTCGATCCGCCGCCCCAGCTCCGCGAGGCGGACGACTTTGCGCTCCGTCAGCGCCGGTTTGGCGCCGACCGTCTTGGTGACGACCTTGCCATCGCGAACCTTGTAGGCGTCCGGGTTCACCATGCCGGACACCAGCGCCTCGCCGAGGCCGAAGACCGCATCCACCGAGACGATCTTTCGGTTGCCCGTGATCGGATCCGCGGTGAACAGGATGCCGGAAGCTTGCGGGAAGACCATCCGCTGCACGACCACGGCCATGCGGACCTTCCGATGATCAACGCCGTTCCGCAGCCGATAAGTCACGGCCCGTTCGGTGAACAGCGAGGCCCAGCACCGTTTGACGTGCTCGAGGATCGCCGCCGCGCCGACGACGTTCAGATACGTGTCGTGCTGACCCGCGAAGGAGGCGGTTGGCGAGTCCTCCGCCGTCGCGCTGGATCGGACGGCGTAGGCGGCCTGCTCGCCGAGCGGCGCGACCGACTGCGTGATCGCCGCCTCGAGATCGCCGGGGATCACGATCCCTTCGACAATGGCGCGCATCTCTGAGCTGAGCGCGCGGATCGCGTCTCGGTCGTCGGGCTTCAGGAGCGACAGCCGATCGAGCCGGTCATGGATCAGTGGGATCGACGGCGATTCCGCGATGATCCGCTGGAATGCCTCCGTCGTCACGCAAAAGCCGGCCGGCACACGGACGTCGTCGATCCGTGAGAGCTCTCCCAGGTGCGCGCCCTTGCCGCCAACGAGCTCGACCTGCGTCTGGTCGATTTCCTGGAGGCGCAACACGTAACGCGCCATCCGCTTCCTCTCTTTACGTTCTCTGCGGAGTGTCGATCGCCCTGGTCATTGGCCGTCGAGCGGTTGCCAAAGTTCTACCTTGTTTCCCTCCGGATCGATGACCCAAGCAAACTTGCCATACTCGGAATCGTCGATCTTCTCGAGAACGTTGCAGCCTTCTTCGCGCAAAACTTTCACGAGGGCGTGGAGATCCTCCACCCGGTAATTGACCATGAAGGTCGCGCTGCTGGGCGCAAACTGACCGCTTTGCGCCGGAGCGATGGACCAGGCGGTTGTTCCGGCGAGCGGCTTACCCTCACCGTCGGTCCAGGTGAAAGCCGCGCCACCCCAATCTTGGACGTCGATTCCGAGGTGCTGTTTATACCAGGCCTGTAGCGCCTTCGCGTCTTTGGCTTTGAAGAAGATGCCGCCAATGCCGGTGACTCGCCTCATAGAACCTCCGAGGACGGGTGGTGGTGAGAGAGTGTGTTTCCGCGGCCCAAGCCCCGACTAACCTGCGAGCCAGTTCAACAAATTGCCAGCAAAACGAGGTGTCTGGAACCTCGCGGACTTTGCTTCCGTAGTGTGGCCCGAGGGCGACGGGCTCCTAGACTCGATGGAGCGGCGCCACCCTCACGCCATGCCACTCGGAGGCGTCCCATGCGTGTACTGTGGACACTGCTCAAGGTCATCATCGGTCTCGCGATCGCGATCCCGGTCGCGTTCCTGGCGTTGGCGCTGACCGCCGGCCTCGTCGGCACTCTGATCGCCTTCGCCGTCATCGCCCTCAAGCTCGCAATCGTCGGCGCCATCGGGTACGGACTGTTCCGGCTTGCGCGCGCGGTGCTCGCGCCGTCACGCAGCGTCGCCGCCCGCACCCATTCGAGAGTTGTCCGCGCCGACCCCCGTCCGGGATCCGTACTACGACGCGGCCGTGCGCGAGCTCGACGCCGAGCTCGGCGTCCGACCGCGCGGCTGAAAAGGGAGACGTCGACCGCCAGCCGGCACTCCTTCGCCGTCTCGATCGAGAATCGAACGGCGCCGAAGCCGTGACGTGGCGTCCCAAGTGCGGCCTCAATAGCATCAGGTAATGCTACTGTTGACGCTCAGGCGTTCGCTCCGCGTCGCGGCCGCACTCGCAGTCCTGGCGTGTGCTTCGCAGTCGCACGGCGGGAGCGCGGCGCCGTCAGCCGCTGTCACGTCGATCCCGGATTCGGGCGCGTTCGTGATTTCCGGCGACCCCCGCCAATCGTCGGGCACCCCGTGGTCCTTTCGCGGCTCCGTCGACGGCGTTCGATATGAGTTGACGGGAGTACTTCTCGTTCCAAATGGACCCGGTCCGTTTCCGGCCGTGATCCTGAGCCACGGTTCCGGCGGAAACGCGCGGTTTATCGCGAACGAGGTCGGCCGGACGATGGTCACGTGGGGCTTCGTGTGCATCGCCGTCGACTACACACATGCGGTCGACGTTCCACGCGGCGCGCCAGGCAACCCATCCGAAACCGGGGCGTCGCGCGCGAACGTCATGCGTGCGCACATGACGCGGGATCTGCTTCGCCGCCTTCCATACGTCGACAACAGTCACGTCGCCGCACATGGGCACAGCCTGGGCGCCTACCTACAAGTCGCCTGGCTTGCCGAGTTTCCCGGCGACGTGCAGGTGGCCTCGCACACCGGCGGCGGTGTTCGCCCTCCACAATCCCGCATCGTGCCGGCACCCACCATCGAAGAGGCGGCTCGGATCACCGTGCCATATCAACTGCATCACGGCTCGGCGGACGAGACCGTTCCCCTGTCGTGGGATGAGCGTTTGGCAAATGTCCTGCGGCAACACGGCGTGGAAAACGCTCTATACGTGTACGACGGCGGCCACCTGGCGCCGCGTTCCAATGCGCTCATGTTCGAGCGTGTGCGCGCGTGGTACGCGATGCACGGCGTGCGATGAGAACATGGCGCAAAGAGCGACAGGCAGGCTCACGTGGCCTCGGCTCCGAGAACGACCGACACCACATGCCTCAGGCCGTCGTCGATCAGAGTGACCCAACGGTCGCGCACCGCCGCTCCATCGAGAGTCACGGCCGCCACGCCCTGTGACACGCCGTCGGGGTTGCGCACGTCGATGTGGTACGAGCTCGTACCGTGGCGATAGTCGAGCGTGAAGCCCGGCCAAGCGGCCGGGATGCACGGATCCACGCGAAAACGGTCGCCGAGCTTTTCGAAACCCAACATCCCTTCCAACGCCACTCGGTACGTCCAGCTCGCGGCACCCGTGTACCATGTCCAGCCGCCCCGCCCCTCGTGCCCAGCCGCGGCATACACGTCGCCGGCCACGACGTACGGCTCGACCATGTACGTTCCGACGTCGGCCGGAGTGCGCGCCCGTGACAGAGGGTTGATCATTCTCATAAGCTCGCCGGCGCGGGTCCCGTCGCCCAACTTCGCCATGGCGAGGACGGTCCAGAGCGCCGCATGAGTGTATTGAGCTCCGTTCTCGCGAACTCCTGGTAGGTAGCCCTTGATGTAACCGGGATCCCGCTCCGATCGGTCGAACGGAGGCGCGAGAAGCAACATCAGACGCAAATCATCGCGGACCAGGTGCTCGTTCACCGCGCGCATCGCGGCGCGCGCGCGCGACGGCTCCGCCGCGCCGGAGAGAACGGCCCAGCTCTGCGAAATCGCATCGATCCGACACTCCTGATCGCCGGAAGTCCCGAGCGCTGCGCCATCGTCGTAGTACGCGCGTAGATACCAGGCGCCGTCCCACGCCGTTCGCTCCGCCGCGGCGGCGTAGCCGTCGGCGCGCGTGCGCCAACACGCCGCGCGTTCCACCTCTCCGCGCATCTCTGCGTGGCTGGCGAACCGGCGGAGCGTCGCCGTCAGGAACCAGGCAAGCCATACGCTCTCCCCCTTCCCCTGAGCGCCGACCCGGTTCATCCCGTCGTTCCAATCACCGGATCCGATGAGCGGAAGCCCGTGCGCGCCGACGGTGCAGGCCCGCTCGATCGCGCGGACGCAGTGTTCGTACACCGAGCCCGTTTCATGGCTCGGCGCCGGCAGATCGTAGGCCTCCTGTTCGTCGGGGCCGAGGACGCGCATGGAGAGATACGGCGCGCGCTCTTCCCACACCGAGATGTCGCCCGTGACCCGCACGTAGTGATCGGCGACGAACGGCAACCACGCCAGATCGTCCGAGAAGCGCGTACGCACCCCTCGCCCCGACGGCTCGTGCCACCAATGCTGCACATCGCCCTCGACGAACTGGCGCCCGGCGGCCCGAACGAGGTGCGCGCGCGTGACGGCGGGTTCGGCGTACACGAACGCCATGCTGTCCTGCAACTGGTCTCGAAACCCGTATGCGCCGCCAGACTGGTACAGCGCTGATCGCGCCCACATTCGGCACGACAGCGCCTGGTACAAAGACCATCGATTGAAGAGGGTGTCGAGCTCCGGTTCCGGTGTGTCGACACGAATCACCGATAGCCTCTCGTCCCACCCCTTGGTTGCTTCGTCGATAGCCTTGGTCGCGGAGGCCGGCGCTCCATATCGGTCGATCAGTGCGCGGGCATCCAGATCGCTCGGCGCCGCGCCGAGCAAGATCGCGACGTCCTTCGTCTCGTTCGGCTCCAGCGCGACGTCGCACCGCAACGCCGCGCACGGGTCGTACCCCGCTCCGGTGGCGCCCGACAGCTCCTGCACCCGCATCGCGTCGGGCGCGGCGAGGTCGCCATTCCGACCGATGAAGTGGTCGCGACGTGCTGTGTAGCCGGTGAGAGGCTCACTGATCCACGAGAACGCCACGCGGCTCGTAAAGTCGGGCGCAAACAGGTTCTGCGCGAACAGCGCGCCAGTTGCCGGATCGTGCCGCGTGTGAAGCTGATACCGGGCCTGCTCCTGCTCGGCGCCGAGCACCAGGTCGACGTAGCTCGTGAGCGAGAGACGGCGAGTCGTTGCGCCGCGATTCGTGATTCGGAGAATGGTGATCTTGACCGCGTCGCTCACCGGAACGCCCATCGCGAGCTCGGTGACGATGTCACCGCGCGTGTGAGAGAAGCGGGTCACGCCGGGGCAATGTTCGACTCGATATCCCGCCGAATGGTGCGCGTCGCCGACAGCAGCCACGGGTCCCGGTGTCGGCGTCCACACGACGCCGCTGTCCGCGTCGCGGAGATAGATCACCTCGCCGCACGGGTCGGAGACCGGATCGTTGAACCAGGGAGTGAGCCGAAAGAAATAGCTGTTCTCCGCCCACGCGAACCCTCCACCTCGCTCCGTGACGCAGAATCCGATTGACGGATTCGCGACGATGTTCGCCCACGGTGCCGGCGGCACTCGCTCGCCCGCGACGTCGACCTCGAAGTTGCCCGCGTCCGTCAGCCCGCCGTATCCGTTCGCCGGCTCCGGCGACGCGTCGGTCTCGTCCAACACCGGCGCGGCGACGCCGGACTTCGGGGGTGGCGCAGCGACCGGCGACGGCGGGGCGATCGTTTCGTAGCTCACAATGTTCGTGGCGATGATTTCGCCAAGACCGACTCCGTCACAGAGCACGTGAATCCGCGCGGTCGCCCGGAGAAGAGCGGTCTCCTCGGTGGACAACGAGTCGGCGCGTCGCACGAACACGCCGCCCGGCTTCTCGAGGACGCCTCCCTCGCCGGACATTGCGATCGTCATCAACTGGTCGTGAAGCTCCTGCGAGTACGAATGTGGTTTCGCGTTCAGGATCACGAGATCCGATTGGATTCCCTTCGTCCTCCAGTACCTGTGTGCCGCGAGCAGTTGCCTGACGCTGGTCACACCGGCCACGGCGCGAATCGTCGCCAACACGATCGGCCAGTCGCCGGAGATTCCTTGAGCCCACAGCGCCTGCTGTCCGAGCTTGACGGCGGCTCGTTCGCCGGCCGGAGCGCGAAGCGCTTCATGCGGGAAGACGAGCGCGCCCGCCAACTCCTGGTAGAGCGCAAGGTCGGCCGGCTCGATGTCGAGGTCGCGCACCTCCACTTCGGCCTCGGTCCGCGCGAGGCTCGAGGCCCGCTCGGAAGCGGCAACGTCGCGATAGCGATCGGCGACGTGCAGCGCGGCTTCGCGCGTGGGGGCCACGGCTGTCGTGAAAGCGACAGTCGCCGAACGGCCCGGCTCGACGCGGAGACGAACGCGCAGAGCGACGATCGGATCGAGTACCGCGCCGACACGACCGGAAAGTTCTACGCCGTCGTCCAGTGCGCGCGGCGTGTGAACGTTTCGGCCGCGGCCGAGGAAGCGCGCACGATCGGTCTCGCACGTCACGTCGCCGATTCGTTCCCCGCCCCCGCCCGATGCCACCACGTGCACGCACCATGGCCACGTCTCCCCCGCGGCGCGGGGGCGACGGCTCGCCAGAAGCGCCGCCGACGGAACCCACTCGGTCTCAACGAACAGCTTCTGAAACGCTGGGTGGGCGCGGTCGGCGCCTGGGGGACACAGCGCGACCTCCCCGTAACTCGTCAGCTCGAGCTCGCGGACGACCGACGACCGGTTGGTGAGCGTGACGCGGCGGACCTCCGCTTGCTCGCTGGCGACGACGACGACTTCGGTGCGCGTCTCCACCGGCCCGTCGCGCCGCGCGAAAATCACTCGGTCGGCGGAGAACGTCGCGCGGTACCGAGACGGTTCGGCACGGACCGGTTGATACGCGGCGGACCACAACGCGCCCGAAGTGAGATCTTTGATGTAGATCCACTGGCCGGTGTCGTCTTGCGTGGCGTCGGCCCGCCACCGCAGGACGTCGATCCCTTTCGCTCGGCTATGACCGCTGCCCGAATTCGTGAGCAGGACACCGTAGCTCGGTCCGCCGAGCAGGGCCACGTGCGGCTCTTTGGTATGCGGCGTATCGACTTCGTGAATCGCGATTCGCACCGGCGCCGCCGCCTCGGAAGCCGAGACTGGCGCGTCCGTCTGCGGCGGCCGCGGCACGTAGAGGCGCGGCACGCGCTCATCGAGCAGCAACGCCGTGGCGCGGACCGATGCGTCGGCCATGAATCGCCGTTGCCATATGCCTTCGGCTTCCGCTTCGCCGACGCTCAGCGCGTTGTCGAGCGCGACGAGACTCATCCCGACGTGATGGGCCATGAACGTGCGGACGGTGGCCACCCGCTCGTCGGGATCGAGGCGCGTGTAATCCAGCGCGTCGTAAAACCCGTACGTGCCGAGCGCGCCGCGCCGCTCGAGCTCGGCCAAGTTTCGCAAGGCTTCGTGGGCCTCGACCGCCAGCGCCAGCGCGGTGGCGTACGGCGCGACGACGAGATCGGACGCCAGCCCGCGCTTGAGCGCGAGATCCGGCACGCCGAACGCGCGGTACTGATACGTGTCGTGCCGGTCGCGAACGTTGTAGGCCGACTCGGAGATTCCCCACGGCACGCCGCGCGTCTGGGCGTACGCCATCTGCCGTGTCACCGCCGAGTGGCACGTCTGATCGAGCAGCGAGAACGGCCTCGGCGGCATCACGAGCAACGGCATGAGGTACTCGAACATCGTGCCGCTCCATGACACGAGCGCCGCCGCTCCGTCGGTCACGGTGAGCGATCGGCCGAGACGAAACCAGTGCTCCACGTCGGCGTCGCCCTTCGAGATGGCGATGAAGCTCGCCAGCCTCGATTCCGACGCGAGCAGATCGTAGAGCGAGTCGTCGAGCCTTCCGGACCGCGCATCGTACCCGATCGCGAAGAGCCGCCGCTGCGCATCGTACACGAGCCGGAAGTCCATCGCCGCCGCCATCTCTCTCGCGCGCCGCGCGAGCGCATCGAGCCGGGCGACCAGCGCCGCGGCCGCGGGCGACGTCGCCGCCACCGTGCGGAGCGACGCGGTCGTGTCTCCTTCCGGATCGAGCTCGAATTGTGCGAGCTCGCCGGCGGCAGCCTCCAAACGCTGCCGCGCCCACAGCGTCGTCGCGGTCGCCGACGAGTCGGCCGCGCTCCCCTGGTTGCGTCGGCGCAGCTCCAGTATCGCCGATTGGTACGCCAAGAGGCGCTCACCCACCCACGCCCCTCCGCTCTCAGGGTGCCTCACCCCTTCCGCTTCGATCGCCGCCCAAATGCGTCCGTCATCCACCGGCGCGCCGGCGATGCTCATGCATCCCTCGGCGAGCGCGACGAGGTGGCCGGCAAGATTTCCTGAATCCACGGTCGACACGTACGGCGGATCGAGCACACGCAGATTCTCGAGCGAGTACCAATTGAAGAAATGTCCCTGCACTCGCGGCATCTGGTCGAGCGAGTCGAACGCGCGCTCCAGGCGCTCGGCCATCTCTCCACGCGTGAGGAATCCCAGATCGCACGCCGAGGCCGTGGCGAGCAGCTGCAAGCCGACGTTCGTCGGCGAGGTGCGTGACGCGACGACGGGGATGGGAGATTCTTGGAAGTTGTCCGGCGCGAGCCAGTGTGTGTCCGCGGTGACGAAGCGCTCGAAGTAGCGCCAGTGGCGCGACGCGTAGCGCAGCGCCGCCAAGCGCTCGTCGCCGTCGAGAACGAGGTCGCGCCGAGTCAACGGGCCGCTGAGCGCGATTGCCATTTCCGGCGCGAGCAACCAGGCCACCGCCAGCGCCGCCCATGCGCCGGCGAACGTCCACCAGAGTCCTCCTCTTACCGGGTCGAGCAATCCGCGCCAGGCGACGAGCGCCAACGTCGCCGCGCCCAACAAAACTGCCGGCCACATGCGGCGCCACACCGACGATCGGCTGTTCGCCGTCGTCTGCTCCGTGTGCGAAGCCGTTTGCCATTCGAGCATCCGGCGCCCGCTGCCGAGCACGCGAGCGATCGTCCGCACGATGGCGTCAGCGGAGAGCAGGGTCTGATCCGGAAGCAGCACGATCGCGAGACCGATCTGCTGAAGCGCGCGCCGTGCGTCTTGCGCCAGCGCCCCGTAGTACGGACGCCAGGCCTCCTCGCGCGGTGGGCGAATGGCGGCGAAAACGAGCGGGACGATCCACGGCGCGGCGAACGCCGCGAACGCGACGGCGACCCACGCAGCAGGCGATCCGGGAAGAAACAACAATCCGGCGACGAGCCAGGAGAACTGCGCGAGCGGCGTCGCGCTGCGGCGCATGTTGTCGGCGATCTTCCATCGTGAGAGCGACGAGAGCGGATCGCGGTTGGAACCCGGAGCGGCCGGCACGTGCGCCGTCAACCAGCGGAGCAGTTGCCAGTCGCCGCGGATCCATCGATGCATCCGGCGCGTCGACGTGAGGTACCGCGTCGGGTAGTCGTCGAAGACCTCGACGTCGGTCACCAGCCCCGCGCGCGCGAACGTTCCCTCGAGGAGATCGTGGCTCAACAGGGTGTTGTCAGGAAAGCGGCCTTCAGTGGCTCGACGAAACACGTCAACGTCGTAGATGCCCTTTCCCGTGAACGTCCCTTCACCGAACAGGTCCTGGTACACGTCCGAGACGGCGGTCGTGTATGGATCTAGACCCGGATGTCCGGCGTAGATGGCGGCGAACCTCGACTCGCTGGCGCTGGCGAGCGACACGCTCACGCGCGGCTGCAAAATGCCGTACCCTCGCACGACACGCCCGAGCACGGGGTCGTACTCGGCGCGGTTGAGCGGATGGGCGATGGTTCCGATCAGCGCCGCGCCACCCGATCGCGGCAGGACGGTGTCCGCGTCGAGCGTGATGACGTAGCGCACGCCGCGCAGCCACGGCAGGTCGCCTTCCGCGACCTCGAAAGCGTCATCGGCCGATCCGCGGATGAATTCGTTGAACTCGACGAGCTTTCCGCGCTTTCGTTCCCACCCCATCCACACGTCGTCAGCCGCGTTCCATCGACGCGGCCGATGCAACAGGTAGAATGGAGAATCGTTGGGCGTGGCGCCCCCGCCCGCTCCGTCGCCGTTCCGGTTTCCGTACTCGGCGTTCAGCGCGCGAATCCCGACGACGGCCGCCTCGACGATCGCTTCGTCACCGGCCGCATGCTGCGTCGGTGAATCGAGCAGATCGCTGAGCAACGCGAATCGAATCTGCGGATCGCGGTTGGCGAGGTACTGGACTTCGAGATGGCTGATCGCGCCCGCCACCGCGTCGACGCTTCCAAGGAGGAGAGGGACGACGACGGCGGTCCGGTCGGCCTCGGGGACAGCGCGCTCGTAGTCGAGCCGCGGAAGTCGCGATGCGGGAACGAAGAGGTTCACGAGCTGGTGAACGATCGCCACCGCGGCGTCGGCCGCCGGGAGCAGCACGAGCAGCACCGCCACGACGAGCCAGCCAAAACTGCGCTCACCGGGCGCGGCGAAGCGCAACGGCGTGACCAACGCGGCAATCGCGAGCCCGACTGCGATCGCCGCTCCGCCGAAGTACGAGCGAGCGGGATGTTGAAGAACCTTCTCGCGCAGACGTGTGGCGGCGTCGGCGCGGAATCCGCAGGCACGCTCGAAGGGTTGGCGGCCGTCGCCCACGAGGTGATATCCCACGTGCCGTGCGCGCGGGTTTTCGTCGGTCGCCGCGGCATCGCCGGATGCTTGGACGGCGGCTTGAGCGACGGACGGCTCGTCGAGGTTGGTGCCTTTGGCAATCCGTTCCACCGCGTGCCTGTATCGATCGCGCGTCGCGCGTGTCATGGCGGCGTACGTTCCGGCGGGATCCTCGCGCAACGCGGCCTCGGTCACGCTCGCCGCCTCGACGAACCCCATCCAGTCGATGCTCGTGACGAGGCGCAAACTGGCGATGGAGTTCGCCATCACCAACTGCGTGAGGGCCAACTCCTGCACCGAGCGTTGAGCCGCGTCTTCCACCGACATCACGTCTTCGGCGACCCACTGCTCGAGCCAGAGCAGCGGAGTGAAGTCGGATCGTCGGCTGCGAATCTGCTGGAGGAAGCGTGTCAGGAAGGCCGGCGTCAGGTCGGGCCCGCGGTGCACGAACGCCGAAAGCCCGCTCGTGACGTCGCCCGATAGCGTGGCGGCGAGCAGGCGCGACACCCACTCGTCGGCGGAGGCACGGTCGGCCACGTCGCGCGCGGCGCGTAGCGCCATCCGGCGAACGCTCTCGAGATACCCCATGCGCAGCATGGCGGGAATCGCCCAGAGCTCGCCGAGCGTGAGCGGCGTGACGCGCTGATACTCGGCGATCATGCGCGAGACGCTGCCTTCGTCGAGGCGGCCGTCCGTGTGGGCGATCAACTCGACGACGACGTCGTAGATGCGCGGGAATCCCGCGCGCGGCCCGTCGCCGGCCAGCTTCGGCAGCTCTCTATAGTATGCGGCCGGAAGCGTCGCCCGAATTTCGGGGATTTGCTCGAGGACGATGAAGAAGTTGTCGAGGAGCCATGCGCCGGCCGGTCCTACGTCGGCGCCGGCGGCCGAGGCCTCGGCGAGCGTGTCGCGCGCCGCGATGAGGACCTTGCCCGTCGCTTCGAGGCGAGAGAGCAACGGGCCGCGATCGCGCCGGTTGATCCAGCGCGGTCGCGGCGGCGGTACCGTGACGTGGCGGCGCGCCAACTTCCGGGCGTGCGACGCGAGCCGGGCCGCACCGAACAACGCTCCCTTCATCGGCCGCCGATCGGCAGCGTCGGCGGCCGTGGCGCTCACTCCGTGCGGATCGTGCGTCGTGCGAGGTTCGATTCCCGTCTCCCTCTCAAATGGCACGACGCACAAAAGGCCCGCTCGCAATCGGCAGGCCCCTGGTTGTCGGAACTTGTCACCGCGCGCGGCGCGTGTCTCGCAACAATAAACTTACCCGGAACATCCAAGCGCCGCAACGCGGCAGCCGTTAGTTTTAAAGAACTGTGAGCGGTTTCTCGACCGCTCCTCCCGCGTCTCTTGCGGCTACGCCGCGCACCGGACTCTCGAGACCGTTTCGGTCAGCGTCCTCCTTGGTTCTGGGAGAGCCCGATGAGTCTGTATGACGATGGATTCGCGGTGAGCCGCGGGACCGTGCTCGTGGCATCCGGCAGCGATCTGTTCGTGAACATCGTTCGCGACATGGTCGCCGACTGCGGCCTTGCCGTCATTGTTCCGGTCACGTCGGAGCCGGCCTGGCTGTCGGTGATGCGGACGCAGCCCTCACTCGTGATCTGCGACTGGGACGCACCCGCGGCGAACCTCGCGGGAGTGATCGGCGAGTCGGCGGCGCGGCACGTTCCGTTGCTGATGGCGTGGTCGCGCGATCGACACGGCGACTATGCGCAGGGCGTCGCGCTGCCGGAGCGCGTTGCGTGGCTCACGTTCCCCGTCGGGCGCGATCAGTTTCGTTCGACGGTCGACGGGCTCCTCGCCCGGGAGATCGATTCGGTGCACCATGTGAATTGGGCCGTCCCCGGAGTGAGACTGAGTGCCGCGGTCCGGGTGAGAACTCTTTCGTTACTGGCGTAGAGAGACAGGACTGCGAAGAGGCCGAACGCCGAAGAGGCCGAACGCCGAAGGTGTCGTGGACGACAGCTCCGCACGGAGACTCAGCGGCGCGGGACGGGGGAGGCTTGGCTGAGGAGCCTTGCCAGCCCTGGCGCAGACATGGACTCCCACTGCCATCCGACTGTGAGCTGAACTGCGTCGGCAACCGACGCCGTGGAGCAGGAAAGCACAACGTCGCGTCCTTGCGTCGACTCGCTTGGCTCGATCGCAGTGGGATCGTTCGCGCAGGTCCAGGTGCGCCCAGCCGAATCAGTCACGGTGCGACTTGCCATTGTGCCTCCGGTCCTGCGGATACCTGCATCGTGCGCGAGATAGCAAGCTAGCCCGGATCGAGAGCTGCCGCAGAACTGGGTTGCGTAACGCGTCAGAAAAGCCGAGGACGGAGCCTACGGCTCGTCGTCTTCAGGCTCCGAGTAGGAGGCCAGGTATCCATGAGTTGCGGCAGCGCAACGCGAGGCGTCGCCGCGAGAGCGCGCCGAGGAACGAGGGCAAATTCGACTTGCCAGACCGCCATGGCATTCCTCGGCTCGTCGCCTGATCGTCGTTAGGTAGACGTGCCAACAAAGTAATGCAAGAACCCTTCTGAGCTTCAGCGTTCGTTGGGCGGCACGCGGCGAAACGGCTCGGTATCGGGTCGAATCGTGACCGACTGAATGAAGCGGTCAAAGTACGGCAGCGTCGCCACGAGCGTCGCCTCCGTGAGTGCTTTCACGCCGAATATGATGGGCGCGTCCTGCACGTATGCGACGTATTCAAACGTGCCCCGGGTAGTGTGGCTCACGAGGCGGCGCAGGACGACCGCTGTGCCATCTCGCGTCTTCAGGCGGCCCGCGGCGGTGACATTGAGATCACCGCCGACGGCTCGACGTCTTTCGGCGATGTCGGCACTGATGCGATCGTCAAACGAGCCCGCGCTGTCGCTCGATGCCCACTCGGTCACGAACATCAAGCCCCACCCGGTGGGCCGCGTCAAGGAGGAGCGGTAAACGACGACTGCCATTCCTTCTGACAGTCCGGCCTGACAGTTGAACGTCCATTCGGGTAGAGAATCAATGGAAATCGTGCGGCGACCGATGGTCACGACGACTGGAGCTGGCCCACACCCCGGCGTCTGGGCCGTCAGCGCGGTGCCGGCGACGACCATCAGCATTGAAGCCACAATCCGCTCGCGCATGAATCCTCCAGGGTCGCCAAAACGGGTCAGCTAGCGTTCGTCAGATGACCGGCGTGCGGGCGGGCGGCGCAGCGAAGGCCGGCATGCGTTGCTCGATCGCCGCGAGCTGGCGCGCCAGCCGCGCCCTGTCGTCCGTACTCAACGACACGAGGTTCTCGGCAGCAGGCTCGCGGGCGAGATCCGTGAGAGTATGATGAAACGCAGTTGGGGCACCAACAACGACCGCTGGTTCGCCAAACGCGTCCGCTGTGAGGTCGCCCGCGGCGTCGTCGAGTTCCAACCAATAGTGCCGCGCGCCGAGCTCGCTGCCTGGCAGAACGCCACTAATCAGGCGTGCGGGACCGAACATCTCACCGCCGGCGCGCCGGGAGAGATGCAATGCGAACAGCCGGCTCGTCAGACGACAGGCACCTTCAGGGAAGTAGGGCAGCGCGCCGGGGGCGTTGCCGGCGCGAGCTTCCTCTATTGCGCTCCGGAAACTGGCCGCGAGTTGACGAAGCGTATCGAGTTGCGAGCCCTCCATGAACTCTCCTTCCGAGAAGCGCTGTGCCGGTTGTTGTGAATCTGAGTGGACGCGCGAATTCTACCTCCCAGCAGGCTATTGCACCTTCGGCCCAACCCGGTCCTCGCCCCCTTGATGGAGCACGAGCCCCGTCACTGCTCCGCTCGCGTTTCGCGTGAAGCTGATCTGCGCATCGATCTCTTTGAAAAAGAAAGCCGTCGCGCTCTCGGGCCATAGTCGAGCTTCCGGCTGTCCGCTGGGCGTGAGATACAAGGCGCCGTCGCGTAGGTGCACGTCGAGCATCACGCCGATTCCCGCGAAGGCCGGGGACAAGTTGTACTTGCCGACATACGCGGAGAGCGTGCTGACCGGCAGGTCGATGGCGTTGCGGGCTTTGCGCGGCGGCGCTGCTGACGGCGGCACGAGGCCCAGTTGCCGCATATAAGAGGCGAGCTGCGCATAGTGTTCGGCCAAGTCCGTTGTGAAAGCAAGCAGCACGCGCGCCGGCAAGATCGTTCTGCCGGAATCGGATTGCATTGTCGCCACCTTGCCAATACGCGAGTCATTGAGCTGGGCAATGGCGGCGGTACAGAACGCGATCGACGCGCGGAGCCGCGCAACGAGCGTATCCTTCGGCCATTTCGCTCGCACGGAATCGCTGATGCGCCATTCGGCCGCCGCTCGTGGATCGGGTCTGCCGAGTGCTGAACACAGGCCGAGGTTGGCATCCTCGAGGTGTTGCGCGATGTATCCGACCGTTTGCTGTGCCGGCGTCGGGCTATAGCCGTACTTCGTGGCCGGGATGGACTCGAGGGCGGCGACGAGGAGGCGGCCATAGTGTTCGGCGAAGTACGCGAACGACGCGCGAATATCGTTGGGCTCTGGATCGGATGGCGATCGTTGGGCGATAAGAACGGCCGGAAACAGAGCGCCGACGATGATCGACCGGATGCGGACCATAGGATGCTCGGGGTGGCTAGGTCGCCTGTTCATGAGGCAGCCGGTCATGAACCTGAAAACGTCCGGCTAGCCGGTCGACCTGATCCACCCGGCGTATCCGGAAAGGACGACGCTGATCGCAGCGAAGGCAATGACTCCGGCGAGCGCAGCGGTGCGCAACCACGCGAGACTGACGGAATCCGTCAACAGCCACAACAAGCTGCAAATGGCGCTCAGGCTCGCAGTCACTGCCGCGGTGCGCGCCACGCCGGCGCTCCGCGAATCGGAGTCTCCCCAACTCGGCGCGCCCACGGCCTATCGCACGAGCCGATACTGGACCGTCACGTTCGTCGTAACAACGATATCGGGCGTTTGTGCCTGTTGGCCGAACCGGTTGTCAAAGTTGAGCGTCGATGACGGCTGGAATCCGAACGCGCCGCCGGTCGTGGTGACGCTGACCAAGGCGCCGAGTCGAGCGCCGAGCGAGGTCGCGATTGCCTCGGCGTCGCTCCGGGCGACGCTGAGTGCGTCGGCGATACGCGCGCGCCGGACGGAGTCGGCGGCGGTCGACTCGAATGCGAGTGACGAACTGCTGGCGGCGCCGGCGGCGAGGGCCGCGGCGACGACCGAAGCGGTCTGCTCGGGGTGGTCGAGTTGAACGCGGATGACGGACCGTGCCAGGTTGGTCGCCGGCGCGGCGACGCCGGGATACCCGTTGAGTGCCGGGCTGGGGCCGACGCCGTACGCGATGGGTGGATCGAGCTTGACGCGCGAGCCCAATCCCTTCAGTGCGTCGGTGACCGACTTGACCTTGGTCTCTACGCGCGCGATCGCATCCGCCGGTGTCTCCGCGGTGCCCTCGACTATTAGATAGAACGAGGCGCGATCGGGCGCGACTCTCGTCGTGCGGGACGCCGACACGCTGACGATGCTGTCGCGCGGCGTTTGAGCCAGCAGCGACACGGGCAGAAGGGTGAGGAGAAGGGCGACGCGTCGCATGATGAGGGAGAGCGTTAGGGATAGGGGAGGCTGGCAGGCTGAATGTATGCAGCGAGCTGATTAAGGCAAATGGTCACATTACAGAAGGCGAATGTGATTCAGCATTTGTCGAGCGCCTCGCCACTATCTGCGAGCCGCTCTCGCTACAGTGCGACGAGCACGATGGGCCAGCCGATCCGAAGTAGCCGCCGCGTCCAGCCGGTATGCGACGTGCCATTCACCTTGGGGGCACGTATACGGAGTCACTAGGCCCATGACTGCTTCGGCTCGCTCCAGCGTCCGGCTCCTGGAGCCGGCACACTCGACCATTCGCGAGGGCGTCGTCACAGGCGGATTGGGAGCGCTGGGCGTCGCGCTCTGGTTCCTGCTCGTCGACGGAATCGCCGGTCGCCCGCTCCACACGCCCGCGCTGCTCGGCGCGATGGTCTTACGTACGCCGGATCCGATCGCGGCAGCGGAGGGTCCAGACCGCCTGATGTTCGCGGCGCTCTACACGCCGATTCACTTCATCCTCTTCGCGCTATTCGGCGTGCTCGTAACGTTTCTGATGCATCGCGCGAGGAAGCAGCCGAGTCTTCTGATGCTGGCGCTGATGTTGTTCGCCGTCTTCGAAGTCGGGTTCACCGGGCTCGTTGCGCTCCTCGGGCAGACGGCCCTCGGCGATCTCGCGTGGTATCAGGTCGCAATCGGCAATCTCATCGCGGTCATCTTGATGGGCTTGTACGTGTGGCGGCGGCACCCGGATGTACCCGCCATCTGGAGCCGCCGCCTCGATGACAATGGCTGATCGTTACCGCCAAACGCCTGCCCGCGTGACACAGCGTCTCTGCGAGGGCCGGCGCCGAGTGTCGTGCGTAATGCTGGCCCTCGCGCATGATGGCCGTGTAGGCCGGAAGCACGTAGTCGTGCCTGGCCTGCTCGAACGAGCCCCCGATGTCGGCTGTAAAGCACTCGCCCCGCTTTCAGCTCAAGTATCGATCGTAGACGCCGCGATAGCCGAGCGCCTCGGCGAGTCGCCCGAGCGTAGCACTCACCGCCAGTTGAATCGGAATCGGAATCGCCGCGTCGAAGCTGCGATGCTTAGTGAGCGTTCGTGCAGTCGCGGCCAACTGCAACGGGTTCTTCGGCAATCCGCGCTTCCCGACTCGACCTTCCCGAGCGAGCCCGAACATGGTGGCGAACGCACCAAGCACGTCAGTGAGGGCCTCCGGAGTCGTCGCGCCAAAATCGTTGGTGTGCCGAAAGACCATTTGTTCCGACCCTGTATTCCACGGGTGAACATGCGGCACGCCCGGCGGCATGACGATCCTTTCTCCGCGCGTGATTCGATGCTCCTCCGCGCCGAGTCGGCAGGTCGCTGAACCTTCGAGGATCTCGAAAGTCTCCGTCCACCTCTGGTGCAGGTGCGGCGGGAACGGTGTCGAGCCCAGCGGACAGTACACTTCTGTCACCCAGCCGCGGCCCGACGTCTCCTCGACGCCTTTCACGACAACGATGCGGGTCTGCGTGACTGGGTCAGTGGTCTGGAACCCCGCTTTGATCGACCGCATCGGCTGCTCCTTGTTACGAGGTTCACCATGGCTCATTCGGCGATAATCATCCCACCGGCTGCAACGGAACGCAGATATCCCGATCGAGATCACAGTTTGCGGGCCGCGCGCCAGAGGGCCACTGCAATCTGGTGACGAGTCTCCGCGGGATGCAGGGTTGGGCCGGCCTGTTGTTCTAACCGGCGAAGATAGCGTTGGACTTCGTTCTCATGGGCGTCGGCCGAGAGCATTCCGGCGATTATGACCGCCTGTTCCCGGTAGAACAGAGCACCGCCGTGAAGGGTATCGCGCACGGCGCCCGCAGGGTCCCACTCGGTCGCCAGGATCGTTGCGATACGATCAATGATGTTGGGGTCCTCAACCGCGCGGCCGACGAACGCCATGGATTCTGAAAAGGCGTGAGTGACACCAGGAGTCTAGTACCTCTACGTTTTTCGCAGCACCCACGTCGTCATCGATCGCAGATTCTGCACGACGGTCGTCTTGATCGGGTCGACGAGCTCGGCTCCGAGATCCTTCGTCACCTGCATCAACATCGCCTCGTCGACCAGGTACCGCTCGGTGCCGTCCGCCATCGCGTACCAGCGATCGTGCAGATGCCGGACGAGACGTTCGGCGCCGATGGTTGACGCGAGCCGGCAGAAGAAAAGCCCTCCCGGCTTGAGCGTCCGCCAGCAGCCGTGGAGCATCGCGTGGAAGTGATCGTCGTCTCGCGCGAAGTGCAGGACGGTGTTGATGATGACGACGTCGGCGAAGCGATCCGGGAACGAGTGTGCTTCGACGGATTCGACGCGGAAGTTGTCAGCCGGCAGGTGCGGCGCAAGGCGGCGCACGGCGTCGATCGCCTGCGGATCGGGATCGGCGCCGAAGACCTCGTACCCTTCCCGGAGCAGGTACACGATGTTCCGGCCGGTGCCGCAGCCGGCGTCAAAGATCGTCATCTCCTTCGAGACATTGCCGCGCAAGAGCTGATCGAAGAGGTAGATGTCGATGGCGCCGAACTGTTCCTGGAGAGTGGGCATGCGGGTGCTCATGGTGGCCTCCTCGGTCAGCTCTCATGTCAAATGTGACATGAGAGCCCCTTGATGAAGCACGAGCCCGTCACGACTCCGCCCGCGGCCGATGTCGGTTACGCAGTCGTCAGGATCCACGTCTCCCGGATGTGGCGGACGTCGATTGGTGTAAGCCTCCGTTCGATCACGAATCCTTGCATCTCGAAAAATCGCTCGGCGCTTTCCCAGCTCTCAAACTTCTGCTCTTCGACGCGTTGCGCAGCGACAAATCTCTCGACATCGGGATCGAGCGCCGCTGGCCGATCGGCTTCACGAACGTAGCAGTCGGCCGTGATCCATCGGCTCCCGGTCCGCTCTTGCAGGATGCCGCGAATGCTAGTGGCGAGCCGCTCTTTTTCACTCGCATCGAGGTACATCAGCAGCCCCTCGTTGACGATGGCCACGGGTCCGGCCGGCAGGTGGCGCACCGCACCGGCCAGCGCTCCCGATGACAGGGCGTCCAGCGGCTCCAGACGAAGTGTACCCTGCAGCGGCGGATGATCGAGCCGAGCGACTAGATCGGCCTTGACCGCCAGTAGCTCGGGAAGGTCGGTATCGAGGTAGTGGATTCCCGGCGACTGGGCCATCGCGAGGCCCCGAAATGAGAGGCCCGCTCCAATCTCGACGATGTTCCGATGCCCGACAATCTCCAAGGCTTGATCGAGGCTCCGGTATCGGCGTTCAAAATGGCCGAGTCGATCCGCGCCCAGGTTGGTGACCGCGGCCTCGGCTTGCTGCACTGTGCCTTCGCCAAAGAGGAGAATGGCGGCTTCTCTGGCGTAGGGGATCGTGGAGGTCGCTCTCGTGAGAGCGAGCCATTTGGCCGACTGGCTAATCGACGAGTAGTCGCGGTCGGTCATGAGCTAAAAAATCGTGGGCAACGGTAAACGTCGAACGCGGACGAACGGGAATTCCGAGCGGCACAAACTCAGCGAGACTCAGGGCTTCCATCGCTCGCCGGCTTGCCCATGACGGCGCGAAAATGTACTTTGCCATACAAAGTACGAAACCCGCGGACCTCGCGGGATGCAGGCGGTGGGGCAGGATCCCTGATGGGATTGGAGGTTCGGCATGAAGAAGTGGTTGAAGCGCATTCGTGGCGCGATTGGAATGGGATTGACTTGGGCGGTCGTTGGGGGTGTCGCTGGTACGATCATCAATCTGGGGTTTCTGGTGCGAACCGGCAGTCGTCCCGACGCCCCGTTTCCCATCATGCTTGGCGCCTTCGGATTCGTCGCTGGCGTCATTTTCTCAGGAGCCCTGAGGCTTGTTGAGGGCCGCCGCCGGTTTGACCAGATGTCGCTGCCACGCTTTGCAGCATGGGGGGCAGCCGTGGGGTTCGCGCTCTCCGCGACCTTTTTTCTGGCCGTCGCCCGAGGGGATCCCGCGTTCCTCCGGTACCTCGCGGTAGTGGGCCCCGTCGTCGCCGCTGCGGCCGCGGCCTGTGCTGCTGGTTCGTTGGCGCTGGCCAGAAGGGCGCAGGACCGAGAGGTGCTCGAGGCCGCGGAGAACGGGCCAGCGGTGGCGCGTCCCGAAGGAGAGGCGCGAAAACCGCTGCGAAACGGCCGCTGATCTTGCAACGTGATCCAGGCGCAGACACGAGACTTCGGGCCCAGCACCTGGCAGCGGTTGTGTCGGTCGGTCCGCCGATCGGACGACGACGTCAAGGCGCCCAGTTCCTTGCCGTCAGCTCGCCAGCCAGCTTCGTGACGGCATCGTCGAGAGAAGGGCCGGTAACGATGGGCATTGGCACCGGCTTGCCCCAAACGGGGTGCACGACGTACGCGACTATCCCGACCATCCCGGAATCGCGAGTGGCGGTGACGTCGACGATGTGTTGCGCCGCAAGCTGACCAAGTTCAGCTGCAAAGGATTCACAATAAGAGTGTCGGCGTTGCCATCCTGGTACGGCGCGTACCCGGACGTGACGAAGCTCACCGGGGGCCAGCAACTCCTCTCACATGACGTTGATGGTCGGTTACTTCCATGCGCTTCGTCCAATCCACCTAGGGTGCAGCGGTTCGCGGCCAAACCTATGGAGACACCGACGATGTCATCGCGCCGAGTGACTGACGAAGAAGGTCGTGTTTGGGAGTGTAAGGCGGAGACTGAGGCAGCTCCGGGAGGCGACGTGAGTCTCGTATGTACGACGTCTGGCGTGCGCGCCCCACTGCGGCTGAAAGTCAGCTGGCAATGGGCGAAAATGGCGGAGAAGGGGTTGGCGCGCATGATCGCCGCTGCCGCGCCGCGGCTGGCTTCGGGCTAAAGGTCGTCTGACCGAGCGGAATGCAATGCTCAGGCTGGGACACACGTCAGCCGAACTGCCTCCTCACCGAAACGATCGCTGGCAATGATGCGGAGCGGCGGCCGTGCGCCGGCAAAGTACGGCTTGCCGCTGCCAAGCACGAACGGGCGGAAGTAGAGACGATACTCGTCGATGAGACCGAGGTCGGTGAGGCTCGCCGCCAGGGCGGGCCCGGCGACGTCGATCTCACCCTCGACGTCCTTCTTCAGTCTGCGCGCAAACGCGTCGACGTTCTCCGCGACAAGTGTGGCGTTCGGGCCGACCGACTTCAGCGTCCGTGAGACGACCCATTTCGGCTTCGCCCGCCACACCGCTGCGAAGTCGTGGTCGCCCGCATCCCAGTCCGGTTGATCCTCGTCCCAATAGCGCATGATCTCGTATATCCGTCGACCATACAAGCAGCCGGCCAGGGCGCGGACGTGATCGTTGAGATGACGGGCAAGCGCAACGTCAGGCGGAGGCAATGCCAGCGGGCCATCGACGCCATCCACGTAGCCGTCGAGGGACTGCATCATGCCGAAAACGAGCTTACCCATGCCTCACACCTCCGTCGGCGCATCGCGCCTAGCGAATCCACTTCCCGAGACGGCGCCATCCTTCACGCCGCAGCTTTGAACATGTTATCGAGGCGGGCATAGCTATGCTCCATGCCGTCGGTCATGCCCGTGGAGACGGCGCCATCACGCGCTTCCTTCGACGCGAACGTCATATTGCAGACGAGCGTCGTGACGCCGTTCTGCTCACTGAGTTCAAGTGACACGATGCAGGGATCGCCAGCTGGCATGGCGAAGTCCAAATCGCCCGGGTCGTAGTATTCTTCGTGGACAATCTTCGACGGGCCGTTGACTTCGGTGAACGTGCCGAAGAAGCCGAACTGCTTGCCGTCTTCGCGGCTTCTCCACTGCCACTTGTATTTGCCGCCGACGCGGACATCCATGTCGCACACCGGCATATCCCAGCCATCATAGCCGAGCCATTTCCGCATGAGTTCGGGCTTGGTATGCGCATCCCACACCAATTGGCGGGGCGCATTGAACGTACGTGTGACGCGAACTTCGCGATCACTCGGCACTGTAACTTCTGCGGGCTTAGGCATTGTCTTCTCCTTGGTGCTTCATCGTGATGGCGCGCCGCCCTGAGGACGAACGAGCGAACAGCGCGCCGACATGTCCGCGCTATTTTTTTGTTCGTTTGCGCTTGGGCGGTTTGGCTTGGAGTTCTTCGAGCAACGCATCGAGGCGCTGGTAGTTCTGTTCGAAGATCTCGCGGTAACGTTCGATCCAATCCACGGCCTCCTCCAATCGCTTCGGTTTCAGTTTGCGTGGACGCCGTTGCGCATCGACGTCCATCGAGATGAGGCCGGCGCGCTCGAGCACTTTCAGATGTTTGGAAATGGCCGGCTGGCTCATCTCGAACGGCTCGGCGAGTTCCGTCACTGTGGCCTCCCCCGTCGCCAGCCGCGCCAGGATGGCGCGGCGGGTGGGGTCGGCCAGAGCGGCGAAGGTCAGGTCGAGGGGTTCCGAGGCGTGCATAATCATCTGGTTGTATAACGTGCGGGTTATATACAATGACAAACGCAGGCCAGTCAAGGCTTTTGGGTCATGTTTTCTAAGGTTTCGGACTGCCGCGAATTTCCGCGCCGGGGCGGACGGCTAGATCGAGCGTCAGCGTTCGTTAGGCGTCCGTCGCGAAGCACTAGGGCGGCGCGCAGTTGGCCCCCGTCGTGCCGACGCCGACCGGCATCGAACCGGATAGCGTGCGGCCTCCGACTACGGCGACAGCGGTGACGGTTGAGACACCGATGCAGTGCGCCCGAAAGACGTCTTTGTTGCTGATGGTAGCAACGTTGGTGTCGCTGGATTGCCAAGTCGCGGTCACTGCCGGCTCTAGAAGCGTGCTGTCCGGCGCGATCGGTATCGCCTCGAGATTCATGGTGGTTCCGACGTTGACTTCAACGAACATGCCGGGCAAGCCGAAACCGGGAGCCTCAATGTGCAGGGCGACGGGCTGTGCGTGGGGCCCGCTTTCGCTGTCGCCGCACGCCACGAGGCCTACGAAGATGAGCACTCCGAGCGCGCGCAACACACGCAATGCCGGCTGATTCACAACCTACTCGACGAAGAGGTTCGTTAGACGCCTAACGCGTTAGCTTCAGCGTTCGTTAGCCGGCTTGCGGGGAGGAGGCGGCATGTGACTCCGGCGCAGCGAACTGTCCGCCGCGATGCGCCGAGCCAACACCGTTGCTGCGCCGCCGACCGTCGGCGCGTCAATCGCGCCGAGGTGTTCTGGCTCGTTTCGTCCCCTGATCAGTAGGGGCTCGAGGTGGACGCCAGTCGAGAGCGGGCTCGCGACGACTTCAAGGATCACTCCCGCACGCAGCTCCTTTGCGAGCTCACGAACATCTTCGATCGTCCAGACCGGCGGCGACTCATGCTCAAGGGCCGTTTGGATTGTCTTTTTCGAGATTACATAGAGCTCGCGCTGCGGAACTCGACCGCGAAGTCGCGCCCGGACCGAATCGGCGACCTGAAATCCTAGCGCCGTAGGGGTGCCGATGAAGGAACCAACAAGGAGAACAGGCGTGCGTTCATCGGGTAGCAGCTGTGCCGCCGCCGGCGATAGGCCTGCGAAGCCGCAACAGAGCCAAACGAGACCGGCGGCGCGCACCCACAGCGAAGGGGACACGATCGAAACCTCAAAGGTTGTAGCCCGGCTAACGCGTTAGCTAAGCTGCAAAGGAATCATATAAGAGTTTGCGGCGCAGCCGCCAACGCATCAATAGCTCCCTTGACAGCTTCAGCGTTCGTTAGCTCGTGAGCCGTCGGCGTCGCGGCCGAAACCAGGCCAAGGGCGCGGTGCTGGCCCTCGGTGTGGTTGGCGCGCCTGAGCCGTTTCAGCGAGCCGGCGAGCAACCCAACGACTTGGTCGGGATGGATCGCGCCTTGTTCAACCCAATGCTGTGAGCCCCAATTCGTGAGACAGCTTCGGGTGTCGATTTCGAGCATTCCAAGAGCTCAATGCGATACTGCGCCGGCGCACGATAGACCGATCGCCGAGTGCGGCGAGCTGGTGAATGTATTCAGCGATCCAACCCGGCACCTGAGCCGAAACCGTCTCGGCGTCGCTCAATCGGTGCCGCTCACGTCGTCCCGTCGAGCAAGATCACGAAGGCCTCCGACATCCCGTTGGACTCCGGACTCGCTTTCGGTGTCGAATCGACTCCAGTTGAGCCGCTCGGCGATGCACACCGTATCGAGCGCCGTATAGAAAGGCCCATTGTCGCTCCAAAACTCGATTGGCGTCGCCGGCCGTTGGCCCTGCCCAAACTGCCGCGTCACGGCGTTCCCCATCATCTGCTGAACGGCGCGGGCGGTGAGATCACATGCGACCGCTGTCCAGGCGAGACACTCACGATCGTGGCAGTCGAGGACGAAGCCCACCTGTACGAGGTCGCCGTTCCAGCATGCGATCTCGAGCCCGTCACTGCACCAGCGCTCGTTCTACACGTCGCTCTGAATCTGCCCTGTGTGGGCGCGACCGGTCCGTCGGCGCGCCGACTTCGGCAGCTTCCACCCGGCGATCTCCATCACGCGACGAATCCGTTTGAGGTTGTAGCCGGTTGCAAAGGCGCTGTTCACGAGCGCCCGCCTCGAGCGCGAATCGGACGTAGCGTGCATGCGTATCACGACGCGGATCCGCGCCTTGAAGACACGAACGGCGCGCGCGTGCAGCGTCGCCTCACCGATGATCCGGCGATACGCCGAAGCGCGTCCGATGCCTAGCTCGGACAGATCGGGGCGATCTTGCGCCCCGTCATCGCTTGGACACGCCGTACCAGCGTGGCTTTTTTTTGACTTCGTCGCGCGCGGCCTGGAGTATCTCGACCTCCATCGTCTTCTTGCCGAGCGCCCGTTCCATTCCCGAATGCGGAGCTGCGCCGCGCGGAGCTCACTCGCGGGCACCACGTCCTCGTTGGCGGCGACCGCCGCCCAGCTGCCTCGATCGACGAGGTGCTGCCACCGCCGCACCACCGATTGATCGATGCCTAACTCGCGAATCAACTCCGCGAACGTGATCTCCTTGCGGAGAACGCTAGCTACCTGCTCCCGCTTAAACTCGGCGCTGTATAACGCCGTCCTCCGAACCCCGGCGCTGTGTTTCCATCGAACGATCCTCAGTTGAAAAGCCAACCTACGCTCTCCAAACTGTCTCGTCCATTTGTAGCTCACAGCACCAACGACTTGATCGTGATAGCCAGGGCGGGCGCGCGAGCTCGAGGCGGTCGAAGCTTGCCAAGGCGAGATCGGGCCGGCGCACGAACGACGGGCGCGAAAACGTGGCGCTCGAATGGCGCGGCGCGCTCTCCTCCACAACCCCAAAATCGTTTCTGTTCCGCGCGCTAACGCGTTAGCTAAGCTGCAAGGGAATCATATAAGAGTTTGCGGCGTAGCCGCAAACTATCAGTAGCTCCCTTGTCAGCTTCAGCGTTCGTTAGGCAGCAACCACGTATTCACTTTGAACGAGCCCGCTCGGATACGCTCGCGTGGCCACATGGGCGAATCGGAGGTCGCGCGCGACCAGCCCAAAGAGCGGTATCCCGGTCCCCAGCACGACCGGCACGCGTGTAATGATCAGGCGCTGGATGAGGCCCGCCGTTAGAAAGCGCTGAATCGTCACGCCGCCATCGATGTAGAGATGGCCCATGCCCCGTCCGGCCAAGCGATCGACGACCTCGGCCGGCGTCGCGGCCATGATGGTGCACATCGCGCCGGGCGGTGCTTCGAGGGTCGCGGGGTTTGAACTGAGCACGATGACCGGCTTGGTTCCGTAGGGCCATTCCGTGAACGACAAGACCGTCTCGAACGTCTTGCGTCCAATGACGAGCGCGTCTACGGTGGCCATAAACTCAGTGTAGCCGTGCGGTTCGCCGCCGCCCTCCGGGAGCCAGTCGAGCGCCCCATCGGAGCGCGCAATGAAGCCATCCAGGCTTGTCGCGATGTATACGGAGTCTTTCATGGCATTTTTGTTGGATTGCTGCCTTGTATCTAGCTCTTCCGTTGAGTTTGCATAGCATTCTGATCGGGGCGCCAGCTTGATGCTGCCTGGGTGAGCCTAAGAGGCGAACACCGTGCGTTAGCCGGAGCGGCGTCCCGATCATTCGTCGCTGTGAGCCCGAACAGTTGCGGGGGCCGAGTTCCTCGAGCCCGGATTCTGACAAGGACGGGCGACGCGACTCCACTCGAGCGGAGAGCGTATGCTCGTCGGGATTGATGTGGCCAAGGTAGAGCTGGTCGTGGCAACGCGGCCAGCAGGCGAGCGGTGGACGGTGGAGATCGATGAGCGCGGGCTTACGTACCCTCATGGAGCTCTTGCGCCGTGATGCGGTGCGACACTCGTGGTTCTCGAAGCGACCGGCAGGTATGAGCTGCTATGTGTCGCGGCGCTCGCCGCCGCGAGTCTATCAGACGTCGTCGTGCACCCGCGCCAAGTGCGCGACTCTGCGAGAGCGACTGGCAACTCGCTGAGACCGATGGCATTGACGCCTACATTCTCGCGCTCTTCGACGAGCGCGTGCGGCCTGGCGGTGCGTGCCTTTCCGGATGCCGAGGCTCAGGAACTCGACGCCCTGCTCGCACGCCGGCGGCAGCTGCTGGAGATGCTGCAGGCGGATCAGAAGCGGTTTGGGAAGGTCTTCGGGCGCGGCAAGCGGGCCGTGAAAAAGAGTCTCAAGACGCACATCGCGTTTCTCGAGCGCGAGCTGCGCATGCCGATACCGATCTCGGAGACATGTGCGGCGATCGTCGCCTTGGCGCGAGCGCGAAGATCTGCTGCATAGCGTTCCGGGCGTCGGTATAGTCCTGTCGATCAAGGTCCTTGCCGATCTTCCGGAGCTCGGCCGGCTGTCGCTGCGGGATATCGCCAAGCTGGTCGGCTTCGCGCCGCTGAGTTGGGACTCCGGCACCCTGCGCGGTCGTCACTTCGTGCAGGGAGGCCGCGCGAGCGTGCGCGGCGTCCTGTACATGGCGCGCGCTCGTTGCCACGAGACGCAACGCCGTGATCCGCGCTTTCTACACGCGGCTGCTAGCGGCCGGCAAGCCGAAGAAGCTCGCGCTCGTCGCCTGCATGCGGAAACTGCTCACGATTCTCAA
The DNA here is from genome assembly GCA_963757185.1 of uncultured Gemmatimonadaceae bacterium. Lineage (GTDB taxonomy): Bacteria > Gemmatimonadota > Gemmatimonadetes > Gemmatimonadales > Gemmatimonadaceae > JAQBQB01. The sequence continues at coordinate 651,562 of CAVWQI010000002.1, read as the reverse complement.
CACGATGGCGCGGACCGGTCAGTCATGGTGTGCGGGTCACGCTGCGCACGCGCCGACTCCTGCTTGACTTTTTAGACAGTTGCTAACGCGTTAGCTAAGCTGCAAGCGAGTCATATAAGATTGCGCGGTCGCTATCCGCGCAACAACCGCAGATCGCTTGACAGCTTCAGCGTTCGTTAGGTAGCGCGGATCGGGCGGCATGAGCGGCGCACCACGAATGCTATCGAGCCGAGAACGAACCAACTATGTCCCCGCGAACGCCGATCGATGTGGGGAGTCCATCGACAGCCGGAATTGCTAGGCCGAAGTCGCCCGTTGACGGATCGAATCACAAGAGGTTGTCATTCGTAACGGCGACCACCCAATAGGTGGCTTCGGCCTTTTCAGGAGCCGTAATGTGCTCGTACATCTCTGAGAGCAGGAAGCGCTGCAGGTACGGAGGCACCATAGCGCGTCTGAGCTCCGCGATGTGCGGTTGATAGCGCGAGGCATCCCATAGCACACCGACCGTGGTCCTCGGCTCGACTATCAGCGCTCGTCACCCAGCGATTTCCCGTTCTATCAGCGCTTTCACTTCTTCTAAAGTCATTCGCTACCTAACTCGTTAGCTAAGCTTCTTTTCCTATTATTAAGATACTCAACAACTCATTCGGGACTCGACAGGCGCCACGAGCGGTTGGAAGTTGGCACCTGTCAGCTTCAGCGCGTTATGCCGCAGGCGAATCAAGCGGCGACGCATCGAGTCCACGAGCGATCCACTAGCCGATCGGTCTAGCAAAAGCCAGAAGCAACTCGCCGCCGAGGAGGTAGAACGCCCATTCGGTGTTATCTCTCTCCGTGTTCTCTCCATCAGTCTCTCTTTTTTCTCTCAGAGTGAGCTTGAGGAGCCCTAGCAGGATCACGGGGCCGGCATACAGCACCATCACTCGTCTCGAAACAGCAGATGATCACGATCGCGAGCTTGTGCGTATTTGGCTTTTCATCGCAGATCGTCCTTGTGAGTTCGTTGTCTGCATAACTCGTTAGCTTAGCTGCATTTCCTAGTAGAGTAGATACCCTTCTTCTCATTCTTGATCTCTACTGTCGCTACGAGCGGTCGGATGCCGAGACCTGTCAGCTTCAGCGTTCGTTAGGCGCGGCGCTATGCCGTGGAGACGTCGTCGTTGCTGTCCAGCGCGTCCACCGATCATCAGCTCCTCGATGCGGACGACACATGCGATGGCTCATGACGAGCAGCCAGCTTGCGGGGAGGATGGCGGCATGACGCGAACAGCGAACTCGAGTGCGGCACCGCGATCAGTTCTGCCGAGCCAACACTATCGATTCGATCTGTCGCCCCGAATCCCGTCGGCTGCGCGATCGTCCGCCTAGCGTGTTAGCTAAGCTGCAAAGGGATCATATAAGAGTTTGCGGCGCAGCCGCAAACAATCAATAGCTCCCTTGTCAGCTTCAGCGTTCGTTAGGCGGGCGGCGCGCCGGAGCTACCCGTACACTGCGGGCTCCGCGCGACCCGCCTCGTGAGTTCGATCTGACCGGCTCCCAGGTTGCCGCCCAGGCGCAATTCGTGACGACGGGCGCCCGGGCCCACGCGCGACCCGCCTCAAAGGACACGTCGACGTCCGTCTCGCACGAGATACCCGAGCCCAGGAGCCGAGAAAGGCTATCGCGAGCCGCAGAAACGCCTGCGGTCCGTCGGGTCCGCGCCACCTGCGCGTCAACGAGCGCACGGTACGGTCCGTGTCGAGGATACTCGAAACTCAATGTGTCGCCGTGCTTCGCTTGGCAGGTGATGAACGACGTCCCGTCTGGGTGCTCGCACCGGGCTGACTCGCCGAGCTCGGCGATCGCCGCGCTGCCAAGCGGCCCGTCGGAACGGGGCTGAGGCGAGCAAGCAGTAACGATGACGAGGGCCAGCCCCGTGGGCGTATCATGAAGAAAAGACGACCTGTGTGCTCCGTCTAACGCGTTAGCTAAGCTGCGAACGAATCAATGAAAGCGCGCGGCGGAGCCGCGCGCAATCCGAGACTCGTTCGGCAGCTTCAGCGTTCGTTAGGCGGGCGGTGAGGGTGGCCGGCCAGCGAGAGCTCGGCCACGGATCGCGATGGACGAACGAGGCCCTCGCGCATGGGCCGGTGCCGCTCCTGGCGGAAACCCAACGATTCGATCGGGAGTTTCATAGGCCGGCGCGCGAGCTCGGGGTGGCCGAGGCTTTCCAAGGCGAGACTCGGGCCGGCGACCGCGATCCTCCACCTCGAGACGAATGGTCGGGCTGCTCCGCGGTGCTCACAAACATCAAGAGCCAGTGTCGCGTTGCCCGCCTAACGCGTTAGCTAAGCTGCAAAGGAATCATATAAGAGTTTTGCGGCGTAGCCGCAAACACATCAATAGCTCCTTTGGCAGCTTCAGCGTTCGTTAGATCGCATGCTCGCGAAGCTCAAGGTGCGCCCGCCACGGCGAGATCGGAGCGAGCGATAACCGGCGCCGAGCAATCTCAGTCGCGACGAGCGGCACCCGGTGGTCGCATCAGGCGCTGGCCACGAGTGACCACCGTTAGAGAGCGATCTGAAGCGGTTCACGCGCATCGATATCGAGATGACCCATGACCGCCGTCCGCTCAAACGATCGACGACCTCACGCCGGCGTTTCGCGGCTCATGACGATCCCGCACATCGCGCCGCAGTGGCTTAACCGAATGTCGACAAGGTTTGAGCTGATCCACTGATAAGCCGGCTTGGCTCGAGCGCCGTAGCCGGGTAATGACGATAGAAAGTAACGAACAGACGATGACGACCAATGACGAGCGCGCGTCGTACGGTGGCAGCTTGCCGCCGCCGTACGTTCGAGCGGCTCGGGAGGCTGTCTGCGAGCGCCCCAACATCGGAGCGGTCGCATGAGGCCATCCAGGCTGGTCGCGATGAACAGCGACGGGCGCGGCTTGTCATACCATCGATGCTCGGATTGCTGCCCTAACGCGTTAGCTAAGCTGCGAACGAATCAAATGAAAAGCGCGGCGAAGCCGCGCGCAATCCGACGATCGTTCGGCAGCTTCAGCGTTCGTTAGGTGGCGCGGGCCGAGAACGCGAACAGCTCACCCCGAGCGTCATACAGCATTACGACGGTTGCTGATCGCGGCGGCGACGCAGGCCACCATCGGGAAGTGCAGCCCGAGTTGGGTCGAGGGAACGCAGTGACCCGTCGGCGAATCGTCCGTAGACGATCGCGGCGCAGACGGCAATCACGACCGTCCAGACAACCATGACCCAGTCAGTGTGCGCGAGCCAGCTCAACATGGGACTCTACCTCCGCTTCAATCAAATCTAACGCGGCGCTCGGGCGGCCACCTAACGCTATTTATACAGCGAGATTAGACTGCGAAATCGCGTGTTATATCGCGATGCAACTGTCTGATAAAAACGCACGCCGCTTCCACCGAGCGAGCCAAGTGACGGCGGGGCCTGAGCTTCGCGCTCAACCTCGAAACGACATGAGAGTGTTATACTGCGAACCTCTTGCAGTATAACGCGCGGCGGTGCCGTTTGCGCGCCGAGCGCCGCTCAGGGGACCCGTGAGCGTCCGGCCGCTCGCGGCACTGCCTCACTTCCAATCTTCCCGCTACCGGCAGCTCTCAACCCAAGCCGGTGAAGCAGAGCCTGCAGAGCCCTTATAACTCCTGACGCTCGAAGGTCCCCAGCGCCGCCACCACTCCCACGACGATCGCGGCTACTGCCGTCGCCACCGGCCAGCCTGACGACACCGCTTCTCCCATCAGCGCGCCGTGCATCGCCGACATCAAACCGAGAAAGCTGTATCGCGCCGCCGGCCCCCAGGCCGAGAGCAGGAGCGCAAGGAAATAGAATCCGAGGCCCGCACCCGCGGCTGCGCCGCGCGATCGGAACGCCGCGGAAAAGAGGGTCATCACGACGATCAGCAGTGAGGCGTAGAGAAGCCACAACGCCATCGCCGTCGCGACGCGAGCGGGGTGCGCGGTGCCGAATACCGCGGCCGTCACAGCCAGGCAGGCGGCGGCGCCCAACACGGTCGCCGCAATGAGGAGCGTGACCTGCGAGAGGATCTTCGCCAGCACGAATGCACGCCGCGAGAGTGGTTTCGTGAGCGCGAGGACGGCCGTTCCCGAAGAGCGCTCGCCCGACACGGCCGCCGCGCCGGTGATGATCACGGCAATGAGCACGAACTGATTGAGGTTCTTGAGGAGCTGCGCGTAGGCGTCGAGTGCGGTTGGAGGCGGAATGTGGATCACCACGCCCGGCTGCGAGGCCGCCATCGACCGCACCAATGCCGGCGTGAGCGCCGCGATGATCGGGCTGGTCACTCCGAAGAACACCAGCATCCCGGGAATCACCCAGATCCGCCACGTTCTCCGGATCTCGACGAACTCCTTCCATAGAAAGGCCCTGAACCCGGTCATGTGGGTGGCCCCCCAACGAGCGCCACAAATACATCTTCCAGGCTCGCCTCCGCGATCTCGAACCGCCGAAGCGGTACGCCGGCAGCGGCGATCGCCGCCGGAACCTCACGCCGTGCGGCGAGCATGTCGGAGACGGTCACGCGCAACGTTCGCTCGACGGTTTCCAAGGACCGCAGCCATGCTCGTCCCGACAGGAGGCCGGCGACAGCGGCGGCGTCCCCGTCGTTCTCCAACTCGACCACAAGCCGGTTGGCGCCTCCCCCGATGCGCGCCGTGAGCTCGGCGATGCCGGCGCTCGCCACCACGCGGCCGCGCTCGAGAATCGCCACCGCGTCGCACACGCGCTCGACGTCGGCGAGGATGTGGGTCGAAAAGAACACCGTCGTCCGCCCGCGAAGCGACGCGACCATCTCGAGCACCTCGCGCCGGCCGATGGGGTCGAGCGCGCTCGTCGGCTCGTCGAGCATGAGGAGGCTGGGCGCGTTGATCAGCGCCTGCGCAATACCGAGTCGCTGCTTCATGCCGCGTGAAAAGCCGCCGATGCGCGTGCCAACCGAGGAGAGGCCAGCCATCTCGAGCAGCGCGGATGCGCGCGCATCGAGCGTCTCGTCGTCGATCCCGAAGAGACGTCCCGCAAACTCGAGGTACTCTCGCGCCGTCATCCACGGATAGAAGCCCGGCACATCGGGGAGGAAGCCGATCCGCGCGCGGATCGCGTCGTCTGCGCTCGTGACATCATGGCCGAGGACGTGAGCCATGCCCGCTGTCGGACGAGCGAGTCCCGAAAGGATTCGAAGCGTCGTGGTCTTTCCAGCGCCGTTCCGCCCAAGGAAGCCGAACACCACGCCCGGGCGGACGACGAGATCGGCGTGGTCGAGGGCGAGCGTGCCGCCGAAGCGCTTGGTCAGGCCGCGAAGCTCGATCGCCGGCGCGTCGTCCAAGCGCTCAGCGTTCATCGCGCGGACCGTACAGCGCATCAACGGCCCGCCGCGACGCAGCGCCACCCGCCGTGCTCGCGCTGGAACCCGAAACGTCAACCGCCGGCGGCAGCCGCCCGCCGACGAGGTAACCGATCGCTCCCAGCAGATTGCCGAGGACAATGATGAGCGCCCACGCCCACTTTCTGCCGCCGAACACCTCGTCGCGTCTCGCGAGGTCCACCAACGCGTACACCTGCGTCGCGAACTGAACGGCGGCGACCAACAGGAGGATGGCGGTAACGGTCGTCGAAACGTGGAGAAGCCGGGCGAATCGGTCCAGCATCGCGTGAGCCTCCGAGATGGGAGGGGAAGGGGGAGGGGGAGGGGCAGGGCGCGCTTCGCTGGAAGCTGCAAAAGGACCCCACACCATCACGGTGTAGGGTCCTTTGTCGTTTGCGGCGGTGCGCCAGCGACGGGTAGCGGCTACTTCGAAACGGAAGCCAACCGCTTGATCTCCGCCGAGAGCGACTTCACGCGCGCCTGATCCTTCGCGCCCGCCACGTCGCCGTCCACCGACTTCGCCAGCTTCGTCAACGACGCGCCGCGCGCGCCACCTGTCTGCTTCTCGGCCGCGTCCAGTGCCTTGGCGATCGCCGTCGTGCGCCCGGCCGACAGCCCGTTGTCTCGCACCAACTGATCGAGATAGCTCCGCACCACGGGGAACGCCGCGGGCCAGACGATGTGCGGCTGGCTCTGCGGATTGTATTCCGTGAATCGCACCAGCTTCGCCGCCGCGAGCTCGTTGGCCGAGAGCTTGTCGCTCGGCAGCAGCTCGAGAATGTCGAAGCCGCGCGCGAGCTCGGACGAATAGATGTAGCCGTTCCAGTAGTACGCGCCCCACGAGCCGCCGATCGTATTCCGGAAGCGGCCGCCGCCACCGCCCGCGGGCGTGGCTGCGGGAGTCCCCGCAGCAGTGCCCGCGGGACTGCCCGCGGCAGCTACTGTCATCGAATCCGCCGGAGAATCCACCGGGCCGCGGTCGAAGTACGCGACCTCGAACGGATGATCGGGATCCGTGAAATCGCTCACGTCGATGCCGCCCTGATACCAACCCTGCACCATGAGATCGCGACCCGGCACAGGGATGAGCCCGCCGTTGTGCGACACACAGTTTTCCTGCGCGCTCTGCGCCGTCGGAATCTTGAAGTACGCGTGCTGCGTGTACTTCTTGTCCGCGCTGATCGTGAGGATCGCGTTGCCGCCCATCTCCATCATGCTCGTCGCCTGACAGTTGGGGGCTGTGCCGCCGCCCCACTCGTCGGTGTACACGACCTTCGAGGCGTCGTTGCTGAAGACCGCGGTGTGCCAGAGCGAGAAGTTCGTGTCGGCCTTCTCAGAGATGCGGACCGGCTTGAGCGGATTCGAAATGTCGACGAGCAAGCCATAGCTCGCGCACGCGCCGGCGAGCAGGTGCATGTCGGGATAGGCCGTCACGTCGTGGCAGTTCCATGGACCCTTCGACGGATCTGGCCGGAAGCCGAGGGCTCTCGCCGCGGCTTGCGCCTGTGCAGAGTCACCGGCTCGTCCACCCCGCCCGCCGCGCCCGCCCGCACCCCCGCCGCGGTTCGCTTGCGCGTCGCGACGCGCAGTGCTCTGCGCAGCCTGACCCAGACCGGTGAAGATGCGCGCACCCCCGACGACCGTGGCGTTCTCCGGATGCGCGAGTGGCACCTTGATGATGTCGAGGCGATAGAGGGAATTCGTCGTGTCCGTGGGGTCGCTACCGTTGTTGCACCCGGCGAGTTCCACCGACGGACGCGCGCCCTGGCTTCCCGAGACGTACAGGTAGACCGTGCCCTTGTCCTTGGGGTCGGGTACCAGTGTGTGCGTGTGCGATCCTTTGCACGTCTGCACGTTCTTGATCAGCTTCGGCGCTCTCGGATTCGAGACGTCGTAGATGCGGACGCCCGTCATGTGAGACGTGTGATCGGTCGTGTCCTTGATGCCGCCCTTCGCGCAGTCATTCCGGTTGCCGGGGCTCTCGGCCGAGATGAAGAGCAGGTGGCCGACGATCGACGGATCGCCCTGCGCCGTGACGCACACGACCGTCGCGGCCAGCACCGGCTTCGCTGGATTCTTCACGTCCCAGACCATGAAGCCCGAGAAATTGCCCTGATAGACGTAGTGGTCGCGGAACGCCAAGTCAGAGTTGATGAACGTGAGTCCCGAGGTCGAGTCGAACGCGGGCGGCTTGGGCGAGAACGAGACGAGCTTCATTCCGCTCTGCGCGATGCCCGCGTCGAGCTTGCCGGGCTTGAGTCCGTTGCGCGGATCCGGGGCGGTCGGATAGGTCTGCGCGACGAGCAGCGGCGCCCAGGAGAGGACGAGAGCGGCGGCTAGCGAAAGCGTCCTGCGAGTGGTTCCCATCAGTCGAAGCTCCAGTGGAGGAGTGGTTCAGTTGCTCGACATCTCGTCGAGCATGGCATGCATCGTCCCGATCTCAGCGGTCTGCACGGTCTGGACGTCGTTCGCGAACACTGAAACGTCTACGTCCTGACCGGCGAGCGGCGTTGCGAAGAGATCGGACACCATCTTGAGCGCGCCCTCGTGGTGCTGAATCATGAGCGTGAGGAACTCGCGGTCGAAATCGGCGCCCTTGGACGCGTCGAGCTCCTTGAGCTGCTGCGCGGTGAGCATCCCCGGCATCTGCATCGTGCGCCACGACGACGTGTCGGGCGCGGACTGACCGTTGCGGAGCAACCAGTCCTGCATCAATCGGATCTCGGCGATCTGCGACTGGTCGATCTTGTTCGCGAACTTGAGCACGCGCGGGTTGGCGCCGTGCTCCTTGGCCATGCGCGACATGTAGATCGCCTGCGCGTGGTGGGCGATCATCCCCTGCATGAAATGCACGTCGGCGGCGGTGAACACCGCGCCCTTGGGAATCGTCACCGGCGCGGACATGTCGGCCATCGATTGCTGAACGACGGACTTGTCGGCCGCCTTGCCCGAGGTACACGCGAAACCGGTTGAAATCGCGGCGAGACCGAGAAGCGCGGCGAAGCTTTTGGACGTGAACATGGGTACGATAGTCTGGGACCAGCGGGATAGGATACGGGCCGGACCGGCCGACCGCCACGGCTTCCACGCGCCGGCAAATTTAGGCATGTCGAACCCAGAGCCCGCCCCCACCCCCGCCCCCGGCGGGCCCGCCGTCCGCCGGCGCCGCTCGCCGGCCGTGATCCTGGCGCGCGTCGTCGCGTACTTCGTCGCCGCGTGGGCGACGATCGCGGTGCTCGCCGCCGGGCTCTTTCCCGGCGCACTGTGGGTGACGCTCGCCGTCGCGGCCTATTTCATCCTCCCGCTGGTCGTGTTCCTTCGGTGGCGCGGGTGGCCGTTCTACCCGAGCGCCGCGTTCCGACTCCTCGTCGTCCGCCCCTTCCTGTACGCCAACCTGATGCTTCCGCTCGTCGCCGGCGCCGGCCTCATCGGCGCACTCGGCGGGGCGTTGTTCGGTCACGCTCTCATCGCCGGGCGCGCGTTCGCGTTCGTCATGCTCGTCGCGGTGGCGATCTTTCTCGTCGCCGGCTACATCGGCTCGCGGTCGCTCGTCGTCCGCCACGTCGACGCGTTCGTGCCGGAGCTGCCGCCAAGCTTCGACGGACTCAAGATCGGCCAGCTCTCCGACCTCCACGTCGGGCCGCACACCTCGCGTCGCTTCATCGACCAGGTCGTGCGCGCGACGCACGCGCTGGCGCCCGATCTCATCGCGATCACGGGCGACCTCATCGACGACCGCGCCGAGGACGTCGCTGTCTACGCCGAGCTACTGGGTTCACTCTCCGCGCCGTTGGGCGTGTTCATGATCCCGGGCAACCACGACGTCTACGCGGGATGGGACGACGTCGAAGACGCGCTACGCCGAGCGAAACTCGGCACGGTGCTCGTGAACGAAGCGCACATCATTCGACGAGGAGTCGATGCGATCGTGCTCGTCGGCACTGGCGATCCCGCGGGCGGCCGTCGCGGAACGTCGCGCGCCGCACCCGACATCGACCGCGCGTTCGCCGGAGTGCCGGAGGACGCGACCGTCGTCGCGTTCGCTCACAATCCGTCGCTCTGGCCGTCGCTTGCCAAGCGAGGAGTGGCGCTCACGCTGAGCGGGCACACGCACTGGGGACAGTTCGCGCTTCCGATGCTCGGCTGGAGTCTCGCGTCGCCGTTCCTCGCGCACGCGATGGGAGCGCACACGAGTGAGGACGCGGTCCTGTACATCAGCCCAGGGACCGGGTACTGGGGGATTCCGTTTCGGATCGGGGCGAGGCCGGAGGTGACGCTCGTGACGCTCAGAAAGGCGAAAGAAGCGTCAGCCGCTGTCCATCGCGCGCGGTCGGTGTCGCGGAGCGATCGTTTGAAGCGTCAGACCAGCATCGAGCTTCGCGCATCGAGATGACAGAAGCGGGAACCGCTTTGAACTCCTCTCACCGATACTGATCACTGGTCCCACCCAGGAATCAGGACGGCTCGAGCAATCAGTGGTCAGAGGTCTGACGTCAGGGAAGCAGTCTCACGACTGGGTGTGCAGCGAGGCAAGTAACAGCGCACGGAGTCCAAAGCGGTTCCCACGCCTCGCTGTCTCGATGCTGGACGCTCGATGCTGGTCTCGCGACTGGCTACGCGTCCAGCCAAGAGCCCTGAACTAAGCCTTGGCCCCGAACGCCTGAGTCAACAGCGACTCCCAAACTTTATCGACCGCCTCGATCGCGGCCGTCGCCACCTCGGCCCCTTCGCGCCGATTCGTGAGCCGCCGGTGGTTCCGCTCGTAGTACTCGCGGTACCGCGCCGTCGCCGCGTCGCGATCGAGATTCTTGGCGTACCATTGCGCGACCATCGTGAGCGTCTCGACGGTCCACTGCGTCGCCGGGAGTGAGCCGTCCTCGTACTTCAACACAAGCTCCCATTCCGAGGAGCGGAATTCCGCTGTGAGCGTCATCGGGTCGGTCACGTATCAATCCTCGCTGCAGTTGGGTTCGAAGGTCCGATGAAGATCGGCCGATCCGCGACGCTCGGCTAGAGCCGCGGCTGAAAAGAAACGCGTCAGTTCGTCAGTTCCGTGGTCATCTCGATCATCGTTCGGCGGAATCCGACGCTCTCGAAGAGATGCTGGGCGGCGTCGTTGTGCGTCGCGGTGCTGAGCACGACCTGCGTCGAGCCGTGGTTCTTCAAGAACCCTAAAGCCGCCTCGACGAGCTTCCTCCCGACGCCGTGGTTGCGCCGGCTCGGATCGACGACGACGTCGTACAGTATTCCCGCCGGTCCGCGGAGCGACATGTAGTCGCGGCCTTCCACGCCGGAATACGAGTATCCGACGACCTCGCCGCCGTCGTCGGCCACGAGCACGGCGACGTTCGGTTTCTCGAGCTGCGTGCCGAGGAACCACGAGTAGCCCGCCTCCGTCTCGGAAGTGGCGGGGATGAATCTCTTGGCGTCGAAATCGTGGTGCGCGCGTACGAGCAGCGCGCCGAGTCGGCCGAGGGCGGGGAGGTCGGCCGGCGTCGCGGTTCGAATGTTGATCGCCATCAGAAGGACGCGGATCTCCTCGTCACGCTGAGAAAATAAGCACGACGCCGGATTGCCGGCGAGGCGTCTTCAATCCCGTGCGCAGCTTGTTGGAGACCTCGCGGCGCACGCGTGCGGCAACCCGGCCCTCGTGCGCATCGACGAATACTCTGACCGCGGTCGGATCGCGTTTCGCCAACTCGCGCAGCGCCCACGAAAGCGCCTTTACGACCATGTCGTCGCGATCGGCGAGAAGTTGCCGGCAGACGCGGAGCGTGCGCCGGGCGTCGCCTCCTTCAGAAGCGCCGCGCGCCTTCGAGTTGAGCGGGACGGTGGCGACGAGGGCGAGGCGACGCCGCCAGCGATCAGTCGATCGCGCAAGGCGATCGATCGTCGTGTCGGACACTTGCCGCTCGCGCCAGGCGGGGCCGAGGATGGTGACGCCGAAGAGGTCCACCGTGCCCCAATCGTCGAGACCTTTTGCCATCCAGGCTACTTGTCGTTCGTTGAGCGACGCGGCCGCGGCACGGTGCGCGGCAACGACCTCGTACGCGATCAAGCGCTCCTCCCAACACCCGTCAGCCGACAAAGCGAGCGCAAACGCGACGACCGCGTGCGCCGGCTGTTCCTTTAGCAGCTTCGAATAGCGTCGGCGAATTGACCGCACCGTCGGCACGTCATGATGCCTGAGAGTCGCGAGATCCTTCCTCGCGCGAGCTGCGAGGCGATCAGGCGTGACGTCGGGAAGGGGCGGCGTCATTGAGGGAGGTCGCCGCCGGCGCCGCCCTGCGGAAGCGTGAAGTAGAAGCTCGCTCCACCGTCGGCGTTGGGCTCGGCCCAGATTCGGCCGCCGTGCGCGTCGACGATCGCTCGGCTGACCGAGAGACCGACGCCGGTGCCGTTGGGCTTCGTCGTGTACGACAGCGAGAACATGCGCCCAGTGTCGACGCGGCCGAGGCCGATGCCGTTGTCGCCCACTTCGACGCGAATGCCGTCGACATCCTCGTACGAGCGGATCCAGACTCGCGCCGCCGGCCGCGCCTCGGTGGCGTCGATCGCGTTGGCGATGAGGTTGAGGATCACCTGCTGCAGCTCGACGCGATCGCCGCGCACCGGCGGCAGGTTCGTGGCGAGCGCCGTGGCGACGTGCACGCCGCTGTCGGACAAGCGTCTCGCGGCAAGCGTCCGGGTCTCTTCGATCACGCCATTGATGTCGACCGGCGCGGTTCGCACCGTGCGATAGCGAAAGAGCTCTCGATTTCGTCGCGTCACCTCGGCCGCGCGTTCGCCGGCCTCCACCACACCGCGCAGCGCAGCTCGGATCTCGTCGGCCCCGGGCGTGGCCTCGGGAAGCGTTTGCAACGCCGTCTTCGCGTTCAAGAGAATCGCGGTGAGCGGCTGAAGCAGTTCGTGCGCGAGTGCGGCCGCGAACTCACCCATGGCCGTGAGGCGGGAGACGCGATCGAGCTCCGCCTGGGCGAGGCTCATTTGTTCGTGGCTTTCCCTAAGCTCGCGTGTGAGCGCGGTCGCGCGGAGCAGGTCGCTGCTCAGTCCAACACAGACCACGACGAGAAAGCCGAGGGGAACCAGGCTGATGAAATACGGACTCTTGTAGTCCGAGGCGCCGACCACGAACTCCATCCCGCGGATCAGCGCGGCGAAGATCGACGGCCCGAGGATGGCACCCATGAGCAGCGCTTGCGCGCGCCGACCCGTCCGCCAAGCCGTGATCGAGGCGTCGGTCAGATACGCGAGGAAAAGCACTATGCCCGCGTTGCCCACCAGCATCCACGGATTCGTTCGGCCGATCGGAATGGAGATCGGCTCTCCGAGGATCGAGGTGGTTTGAATCGCCGTGATCTCGCGGAAATTCAGATTGAGCGGGATCGCGAAGTTGAGCACCAGCGCGACGACACGCACCGCGATGATCAACCACATGAGCCAGTCGCGCCCGGCCTTGAGGTAGTCTCGGGCGAAGAGGACGACCGAGATGAGGGCCCACGCCAGCGGGATGTGGAGCCAACGCAGCGTGGCGGCAAACTCTGCCGGCGTCCGCGAGTGCATCAGCGCGACGTCGAACCCGACGACGACCGCCGCCGAGAAGGCGCAGTTGCTCAGAAGCAGGTTCGTCCGCGCGTCGCGAGCGCGCAGCCAGACGAATAGATGAACGACGGCGACCGTGAGGCAGGACGCCGCGATCATGGAACAGAAGATGGTGATCCAGCTCATGTCGAGACCGCGTCGTCCCGTGTGGCTTCCGCCATGGTTGACCGGCTGGGCGTGAACGACCAGGCAATTCCAATAGGTCGCGCGGTACGGAATCGCGCAACCACCGCCACTCATTTACGGGCGCTGAGCGTGAGCGGATTCACGGTCTGGCTATCGCCCGCGTTGGGGGGAGGGTCAGGTTCGCGTCGGCGCGGATCTCGGTCCACTCCACGCGTCCGGCGCGGATCGCGTCGCGCACGAGCCGCTCGCGGGTCGTCAGCTTCGCGCCGCCCGTCTTCACCTCGACGAACACGATCCGTCGCAGATCGCCCTCGTCGAGCCCGTCGAACACCACGAAGTCCACGGGCCGGCCGAGGAACTGCGCGTCCTTGGGATTGAAGCGGAATCCGGGGAGGTAAGGGACGAGCTGCTCGTAGATCTGTCCGCGTGTCACCGCGCGGCTCTGCAGTGCGCCTTCGGCGCGCATGCGACGGGCGAATTTCGGCGCGATCACCGCGATGACGAGAAGCGCGACGACCGCTCCAATCGCTATCCCGACGAGGAGCATTCCCATGCTATGGCTACCGTTGCTCGAAGGGGGAGGGAGCCTCAATCTAATGCTCGAGACGTTCTCACTCGCGCCCGTCGCCCGTCCACACCGAGATGGCCAAACCCGACCTCTCCGCGCCGCCGGTTCGCCTGGAATTTCCCGACTGGATCGAGCCGATGGCGGCCACGCTCACGCAGGAGCGTTTCACCGGCCCGGACTGGACGTTCGAGCGAAAGTACGACGGCATCCGTCTGATCGCATTCAAGCAGGGCGACGTCGTTCGACTGTACTCACGGACGCGAAAGGAGAAGGCGCTCCCCGGCATCGCCGCCGCCGTGGCGGCGCTGCCGGTCGCCGACGTGATCCTCGACGGCGAAGTGGAATGGGACGGACACACCGCGTATCACGTATTCGACGTCATCTGGATCGACGGCCGCGACGTCACGCGACTTCCGCTCACCGAGCGCCGGCGTGTTCTCGCCGAGCTGCCGCTCCCGGCGCCGATGCGACGCGTCACGGAGCTCGACGATTCGGCGCCGTGGGAACGAGCGTGCGTCGAGGGCTGGGAAGGCGTGATCGCGAAGCGACGCGATTCGCCGTACGAGCACAAGCGATCGAAGCACTGGCTCAAGATGAAGTGCGAGTTGACGCACGACTTCGTCGTCGGCGGGTTCACCGACGCGCAGGGCAGGCGCGTCGGATTGGGCGCGCTTACTCGTCGGCTACTTCGAGGGCGACGATTTCGTCTTTGCCGGCAAGGTCGGCACCGGGTTCGACACCAAGTTGTTGACCGAACTTCGCGCGCGATTCGACGCGATGGAGCTGGAGAAAACGCCGTTCACCAAGGCGAAAGGGCTGCCCAGGGTGCGCGCGCATTGGGTGCGGCCGGAAGTCGTCGTGCGGGTGGCGTTCATCGAGTGGACCGTGCACACCAAGCTGCGGCACTCGCGGCTCCTGAGCGTCCGGACCGATGTCCGGCCGCACGACGTGGTGCGAGACCAACCCCGCGACGAATGAGCGAGATCGCGATCACGCATCCCGAGAAGATGATGTTCCCCGACGACGGGATCACCAAGGGAGAGCTGGCGGCGTACTACGAGCTGGTCGCTCCCGCCATGCTGCCTCATATAGAAGGGCGTCCGGTGACCCTCGAGCGGTTTCACCGCGGCATCGGCGACAAAGGCTTCTTTCAAAAGAACGTCGCGAAGGGGGCGCCGGCGTGGCTCGAGCGCGTGGCGGTGCCGAAAAAGGATGGCGTCGTCAACTATCCAGTTGTGCGCGACACGCGCGGAATCATGTGGCTGGCGAATCAGAACTGCATCACGCCGCACGTCTGGACGTCGCGCGTGCCCGACCTCTTCCACCCCGACCTCTGCATCTTCGACCTCGATCCCGCTCGAGGAGAACGCCGACGCACTGCGCTCGGCGACGCTCCTGCTTCGCGACACGCTGGCGGAGCTCGGTGTCACGAGTTGGGTCAAGACGTCGGGCTCGAAGGGATTCCACGTCGCGTTCGCGCTCGACGAAAAATCGGACAGCGGACAAGTCGCGCACTTCGCGCATTCGCTGGGCCGCGAGCTCGTTCGGCGCGCGCCGGACCTGTTGACGCAGGAGTTCTACAAGGCCGACCGCGGCGGGAAGATTCTCATCGACACGGCGCGCAACGAATTCGGTGCCACGTATGCGGCGGTGTACGCGGTGCGTCCAAAGCCAGGTGCGCCGGTGTCGGCCCCGTGTACGTGGGAAGAAGTTGAAAGCGGTGAAGCCGGGCCCCGAACCTTCGCGCTGCGCACGATGGCCAAGCGTCTCGAAGAGCGCGGCGATCTGTGGGCGAACATCTTTCAGAAGAGAACCTCGCTGCCCGCCGCACCCTGACGTTGCGGCCGTCGAGGCTCCGATTGAAGAAGGCTTCCAAGTATCGCGCCGTTGCCGATCTCACCGGTTCACGATCTTTTCGCCGGCGGGCGTCAGCATCCACGACGTGGCACTGATCGGATCGGGTCCCGGCGCGATGTAGCCGCGAAACTCGAGGCTCAGGAGCGTCGTTTCCACCTCGCCCCCCACGGGCGCGGCCGAGCCGAACGCGTTCCAGGCCAGAACCGCCGTGGGTATGGGATCGCCGGCGCGTGCCCCCTTCTGGCGAAACACGTGTAGCAGCGCCGACTCGAGCGAAGAGAGCGTTTCAGGCAAGGTCACCCCTCTGCATCTGACGACCGACGGTCACCGGATCCCAGATCGAAGATATGCGCGTCGGACCACCGTGTCGTCTAGCTGTCGGCGGCGAGCGTGTCCACCAACCGCACCCGCGTCGCTCGGCGCGCCGGAATCCACGTCGCGGCCAGCGTGGTAATCGCGAGCAGGACTCCAACGCCAGCGTACACGATCGGATCCGTGATCCGAACGCCATATATGTACGGCGACAGAATCCGCACCCCGAGCTGCGACAGCACGAGTCCGGCGGCGGCGCCAAGGACGACGCCCTTCGCCGCGCTCCCGACGATCAGCCGGGCGATCGACCCGGAGCTCGCGCCGACGGCGACGCGAATCGCCATCTCGCGCGTGCGTCGAGCGGCCGACGCCGCCGCGACGCCATACGTGCCGACGGCGGCGAGCAGTGCCGCGATCGCGCCGAAGAGCGCGATGAGTTCCGTGCGCAGCCGATCGTCGGCGAGCGATGCGGCGACGAGATCGTCCATTCGATCCACGCGGCTCACGGTGACGCCCGCCTCGACGCCCTGCACCACGCGACGAATCTCGGCCGCGGCGTCGGCGACGTCGGCGCGAGTTCGCACGAGAAGCGCAGGCGCGGCACGAAGCATCAGCTGCTCGAGCGGCGCGTAGAAGGTCTCGGGCGGGTCGGTTGAGGGGCGCTCGGTCTCGATGTCGCCGGCGACACCGACGACCGTGCGCCACGCGCCGTTCACTTTGATTCGCTTGCCGATCGCCGTCTCATCCGGCCATTCGCGTTGGGCCAGCGTACGACTCACCACAATGACCGGCGGCCTGTCACTCCGATCGTCGTCGGAGTAGGCGCGGCCGGCGATGATCGGCACACCCGCGGTGGCGAAGAACTCCGGCGACGTCGCGCGGCGGTGCGCGACGGGAGCCTGCGAGTCGCGAGATTGCGGCCGCCCCTCGACCTCGAACGATCCGGTGCTCGATCCGGTGTAGAATGGCGGCAAGGTCGTCACGGCCGCGGCGTCCACACCGGGGAGCAATCGCAGGCGGTGCACGATCTCGGCGTAGAGTGCCCGCGTGTGCGTGCTGTCGGTGTATGGCGAGGCGCGAAGCCGCATCCCCACGACGAGCAGATTCGACGAGCGGAATCCGATCGACGACAATTTGTCGAAGCTCCTCACGAGCAGCCCCGCTCCCACGAGGAGCACGATCGACAGCGCGACCTCACACGCGACGAGGCTGCGCTGCGCGCGCCCTCGTCCGCGCGCGGAGAACTTTGCCGCGCTCGCGCTTTGACTCGCTCCCGTCAGCGATAGCGCCGGCGCCAGGCCAAAGAGGAGGCCGGTCGCTACGGCGACGGTCAACGCAACGCCGAGCACGCGGAGATCGACGCGCACGTCGCCGAGGCCGGGAATCGTCGGGGGCGCCGAGCGAACGATGAGCTTGGTCGCGAAGTACGCGAGCGCGGCACCCACCGTCGCGCCGACGCCGGCGAGCAGTATGCTCTCCGTGAGAAGCTGGCGGAGGAGTCGCGTGCGGCTCGCGCCAAGCGCGGAACGCGTGCGCAGCTCCTGTTCGCGGCTCGCGGCTTCGCCCATGAGGAGCGTGGCGACGTTGATGCACGCGATGAGCAGCAACAGGCTCGCCGCGGCGAGCAGAATCAGGAGCGGACGGCGAACTATTCGCGTCTGGTCGGCGTGCAAGGTCGCGAGCGCTGCGCCTTTCACGCGGTCGTCGTCATCCTCCGCCGCCGCTCGAAACGATCGCCCCGACTCGGCGGTCGCCGCGTCGAGCGACACGTTCGGCTTCAGCCGCCCGATCGCCTGGAACGTGAACGAGTTTCGGCCGGTCGCTCCGCCGGAATCGCGGCCCGCGGCCGTCCAGTAGGCGACTATCGTTCCGCTGCGATCGAGGTCGAAGCCGCGTGGCATGACGCCGACTATCGTGTGCGGCACGCCGTCGAGAAGGACGATGCGTCCGACGATACCCGGGTCGCTACCGAAGCGCGCGGCCCAGGTCTCGTGGCTCACGACGGCGACCGGCGCCGCGCCGATCGCTTCGTCGGACGCGCTGAACCACGATCCGCGCTCGACGTGAATTCCCAACACGGGAAGAAGCGACGCACTGGCGCTTCCGGTGGTGACTTCGTCGGCCGCGTTGGGGTCGCCGGCGATGGCGGGTCCGGTCGTCCAGACGGCGACGTCGTCGAACGAGGTCTGTGCCGCGCGCCAGGTTCGAAAGAGCGGAAGCGAGAACGTCCCGCGGTCCCAACGCTTGGCGAGCCCGGGGATTGCCTTCCAGGCCGGGCGCTCGAGCCACACGGCGATCAGTCGATCGGCGTGCGGGAAGGCGAGCGGGCGAAAGAGAACGGCGTCGGCGACGGTGAAGATCGACGTCGCGGAGCCGATGCCCAGCGCGATCGTCGCGACGGTGACGGCGGCGAACGCGGCGCGCCGTCGAAGGAGCCGAAGAATGAACCGGATGTCTTGTCCAGCCGCGTCGAACACGGTGAGTCCCGCGATCGTGCGGCGTTCTTCATTCGAGACTGTGGTATTTCCAAACTCTCGCCGCGCGCGCCAGCGGGCTTCATCGTCCGACAGGTCGCCTCCGACGTGCGACTTCGCATCCGCGGCACCGAGCTCGAGATGGTGCGCGAGCTCGTCGTCCAGGTCGCGGGCGTGCGACCTTCCTTGCAGGAGGATTCGCAACCGGTAGCGCACGCCGTCGATGAGCGACATGTGGGGGCCGGCGGTCAGGCGCGATTGAGGACGCGTGCGATGGCCCACACGGCGCGCTCGTACCCGGAGACTTCCTTGCCGAGCTGCTTGCGGCCCGCCGCGGTGATCGTGTAGTAGCGCGCGCGGCGGCCGGTGGGTGAATCCTCCCAGCGCGAAGTGACCCAGCCTTTCTTCTCGAGACGCTCGAGCGCGGGGTAGAGCGATCCTGCTTCGATGTGGAGGGCGTCGTCGGTCAGCCGCTTGATGTGCTGAACGATCGCGTACCCGTGCATCGACTGGATGGTGAGCGTATGGAGAACCAGCATCTCCAGCGTCCCTTTGAGGACGTCGCTCTTGGTTTCACCGGATGGCTTCGCGGGCATGATAGATAGAATGCCTACCGTGTACGGTAGGCATTCTATCTATCGAAGCGACTCTCGTCAAGATGCTCTTGGCGCCGGGAGCGATTACCTCCCCGCAACAGCGGCCACAGGGAGACAGAGCGGAACGGACGCGTTGAAGTTCTCGAACATCCCGGTCGGGTTGTTTTCCCAAAGCCAGATGTGGAACATCCAGCCGCCGAACCGGTCGGTGGCGGTGAATGGGACGTCCGGCAGGTTGCTCGTCGACGGGAAATCGTGCAGCGATGGCGCCTTCGTGAAGCCGGGTTGATTCGGGCCCGGGAACTTTGCGCTGAACGGAAGGAAATACTCGACCGCGGCGAGCCGCGTTCGCGCGACGTCATTTTGGCGCGGTCCGTTCTTCGGCGCGTAGACGAGGAACTCCGGATTGAGCAGATCGATCGCGTCGTCGACGATGTTGTTTCCACGGGTGTAGTGGTATCCCATGCCGCCGAGAATCGGATCCGAGATGCATCCGTCGCCCTCGGTGGCCGGTGGCGCGATGAAGAGGCCATAGCCCTGCGCTACCGCCGCATCGACGTCGTGGAACGACGCGGTGAGATTCTTCAGGTCGTTGAGCGTCTGAGCCTGCGACGCCTGCGTCAAATCGGAAAGCTTGAGACCGCCGGCGTGCGACATGTGGTCGGTCGGCATCGGCGAGTCCGATGTACACGCCGCAAGAGCGAACGCAAATGCGAGGAACGGTACAGTTCGTTTCATGTGAGCCCCAGCTATCAATGGTGGGTTGAGTCGGGTTCACATGAGGAACGAATCCCAGCCATGAACCCGGACATCCCACTCTGGATTCGTCGAGGTAATGGCAAGATCAGCCGTAGAAGTTGGGGCGCGCGACACTGTATGCGAATGAACGTCGCGGCTAACCTTCGCGGCTCGGGCAATAGCACAGCCAACGACAGGAGACCGACCATGACACCCGTAGCATCGGCGACCGGCACCCTCAAAGTCGGATTGTTCGTTCGATTGGAAGCAAAGCCGGGCAAAGAAGACGAAGTGCTCGCGTTTCTCCAGCAGGGTTTGCAGATGGCGAATCAAGAGACCACGACGCCGCTTTGGTTCGCGTTGCGTCTCGGCCCGACGACGTTCGCGATCTTCGATTCGTTCGCCGACGAGAGCGGGCGGAAGGCTCACCTCACGGGGCCCATCGCCCAGGCGCTGATGGCTCAAGCGCCAACATTGCTGTCGGCTCCGCCCACGATCGAGTCGGCGGACGTCATCGGCGTGAAGCTGCCGTGAGAACTGACTCGGCTTGCGGCTAACGGCCTTCGGCCTGGCTGCGGCGACGCTGGAGATAGCGACGCGGGGCGGCGTCGGTGGTGAGGGAGATGGCGCGATCGTAGGCGAGCAGCGCCTCGTCGGTTCGCCCAACTTCGACGAGAAAATGCGCGCGAGTCGCCCACGCGGGTTGAAAGCGTTGAGCAGTCTCGTCGCCGATCGCGTCGAGCGCGGCGAGGCCTGCCGCTGGACCTTCGACGCGGCCCAACGCCGCGGCGTGGGCGACGCGTGCGCCGAGCGTCGGTGCGACGGCGATGAGGGCGGTATGGAGGTTTAGCAACGCGGTGGCATCGACGACGCCGGATGTCGCGCGGGCGCAGTGCGCCGACTGGATCGCGGCCTCGATCTGAAATCGGCCGATGGATCGGAACGTGCTCGCGCGTTGCAAGTAGCGCTCACCGAGTGCGATGAGCTCCGGGTCCCAACGCGACGGATCCTGTTCGTCGAGCGGGACGAACTCTTCCGATGAACCGCGCGCATCGCGCCGGGCGAGCGAGAGCGAGATCAGCGCCGCGAGGCCGAGTGCCTCGGGCTCGTTCGGCAGCAATTCGGCGAGCGTCGTCGCGAGGAAGTGGGCTTCCGCGGACTAGCGAGTCGCGCTCGGACGTTCCGGCGACGAGCGAGAAGTCGATCGCGTACGCGCCGTAGATCGCCTCGAGCACCGGCGTGAGCCGCTCCGGCATCTGCGCGCGATCGGGGATCGCGAACGGAATGCGCGCGTCGCGGATGCGGCGTTTGGCGCGCACGAGGCGCTGCGCCATCGTCGCCGGCGGAACGAGAAACGCTCGGCCGATGTCGTCGGCGTCGAAGCCGAGCACGGTCTGCAGCATGAGCGGGGTGCGAACCGCGGGGTCGATCGCTGGGTGAGCGCAGACGAACAGCAGCGCGAGACGCCGGTCGGGGATCGCGTCGGGATCGATCTCGTTCATCGTCGCAAGCGCCGAGACCGCGCCGGCATGCGAGACGTCGTCGATCGAGTCGGTGAGCTGATACGCGGTCGAGCGACGCACGTCTTGCCGGCGGTTTCGTGCGACGGTGAGGATCCACGCTTCGGGGTTGTCGGGAACGCCCGTGCGTGTCCACGTGCTCAACGCCTGCGCGAACGCCGCGGCCAGAGAATCCTCGGCGGACTCGATGTCACCGTCCTTCGCGGCGAGAATCGCGAGTAGGCGGCCGTACGAGGCGCGAGCCACTTCCTCGGCTCGCGCCATCGCATGTTCTGTGGTCATTGAATGCTCGTGTGCGAGCGTCAGGCCGCTCTCACCCATGCACCGTCGACGAATCGCACGGCCGACGGTCGAATCTCCACCGTGCCCCAGTGCGCCGCCGGGCACTTCTCGGCCCACGCCAGCGCTGCGTCGAGGTCGGGGACGTCGAGCGTGAAGATGCCGGCGAACGCTTCCTTCGTGTCGGCGAACGGGCCGTCCTGCACCTGGAGCTTCCCCTGCTTCATCGAGACGCTCGTGGCGTTCGCCACGGTTTGCAGGACTTCGGCGGAGCGGAGGACGCCGGCGTCGTCGAGCGCTTTGGCGTAGGCCTGGAAGGCGGCCATGCCTTGCTTGATGGTCTCTTCGCTGAGCGAGATGGCGGGGGGCTGCGGGTAGTGGATGAGAAGGGCGTAGCGCATTGTCGGATGTCCGGTTGGAGTTGATGATGGAGCGGGACATCGGAATGACGGAAGAAGCCGGGCGAAATCGACAGGCGCGGCAGAGGCCTGGGCTCCTAAGCAGTCCGGCGTTCTCGAACCTCATAGTGCGCCGATCGGGCATCGAAATGACTCAACACGGCCCGCGCGGCCGGGGGAACGACGGCGACTTCGTAATCGGGGCCGGCGAACGTCCGAACCGCGTCGAGTGACTCGAACCACATGATCGTGACGAACTCCACTTCGTTGGTCTGGTCGCGGCGGAGGAGGTCGATTCCCAGAAAACCGGCGATGTCGCGGTTCTGGATGCCCTCGAAAATCTCCGAGCGCAGGAGGGCCTCGTAGGCGTCCGCGTTCGTGGGCGTCGTCCAACCGTGCCAGATACGTGAAATCATCCAATCTCCTCGCCCGCGAGGGCGACGGCGAAGATGAGAACGTCCTCTTCGCTTGTGATCCGAGTCGAGTGGCCCTTACCCCACGTGTCTTCGAGCAACAAAAGGTCGCCGCATGAGAAGTAGCGAACGTCTCCATTGCTGGCCGTGATCCTGAAGTCGCCTTGCAGAACGCAAAAGATCTGCCGCCTCGGGGATGGGTGAGGAACCTCACCGTTCCATCCCGAGGGCGTGCCGACCAAGAAGCTCTGCGTCGTCGGCAAGAATTGAGCAGTGAGCAGCGGCGGCGCCGGCGGGGCGAAGTCCATCTGCGCCATGGAAAGCGCGAGTTTCTCAAAACGAGATTCGCCGGTTTCATCGGCGTACAGTCGAACGTATGTGGCTTGTGCTACGACCGCGCCGCCGGGTGAGTGGGGTGAGCGAGCACGCCATTCCGACGGCTCGCCACTCATGTCGTCGCCGTCTCCCTCTTGTTCAGCTGCATCCTGATCGTGCTTTCGCTGCGCGTCGAGAGCGGCCGAAAGAGAGCGCTCGCATTCGTGCACCCGACCCCAACGCTCGAAGCCGGGATCGGAGCCGTGCGCGACGACGTCTGTGTATGCCGAGCGCAAGTCGGCGCGAAGACCGACGATGCCATCGGCCGGCGGCGAGACTTTCCAATCGGGAGGGTCGGCCGGATCGTAGATGCTGGAGAAGCGCGCGAAGTTCGCGCGCGCGGTCTCGACAGAGAGGCCGTCGTTGCGGTCTTCGTCCGACGCGGACGACGGACTGATGTCGCCGTTGACGTCGAGCGGACGGCTATCCCATTCGCACAGGTCGCACGAAGTCGGCGTGAGGTCCCACCCGAAACCAGGATCGCCCTCGTTGTAGATGGCGAGCGTCGGGAACCCGCAGCATTCGCAGCTGCGGCGTCGCTCGAACACGCCAACGTCTAGAAGGTCGACCGTCATGGAGCGGTCCCTGGAACGTGTGCCGGAGGCCACTGCTCTCGCCTTCTGGCGGCGAAAAGGCGCTCCGAGATTTCAGACGGGATGTCGCTCTCGCCAAGGCAGCTCCGAAACCGATCGCTTGTTCTTGCCTGTGCGTCAATCCGGTCGATGAGCGCCACACCTTGTTCTCGTAGAAAAATGGAGACGGGCCCCTCGCCGGCCAGGTACAGAAGATCATCGGGCACGTTCGCGACGAGATCGAGGAGGAGCGGCCATGCTCGCTCGGGGTCGGCGGAGATGAGCGTGTCGAGCGAAGCGAACTTGGGTTGGCTGACGAAGTCCCGAAAGCGCGTCTCGGGCGTCACCCACGTTCCGGTCTCGTAGTCGTAGTAGTTCTCTACGACCGGTGCCTCGGGATTCGCCTCGCGCGCCGCGATCCCGGCGCGCAACCGCTCGAGCTCCTGCGCCATTCGCGCCTGATCGATCTCGAGGTAGTCGCGAATACGCTCTTCATGTTCAGACGAGAGCAACGCTACATATAAGAGCGCATCGCCCATCCATATCGCTCCGGGGCGATCGATATCAGGCTCGAAATCGGCGGCAATCTGGCGGGCGCGCCGCACGGGCTCGCCGGAAAGAATGAGTGCGCGATAGAAATCGTCGATCGTGATCGGGGCGGGTGGTGGACCGACGACCGTCCACGAGTCGTCATCCTCGCCGCCGGCGATCCAATAGTCGAACCCATTCGTCTCCTCGGCGCTGACGATGGCCGAGGGGTTGGCCGCGGCGAACGCGCGCCAGGCGGCGAGGACCGCCGCGACTCCGGCATTGTCGGGCAGCGCTCGCAGGAGTTCGATGCGATCTCGAAAGCTCAGGTTTGGGAGTCGCTCGTTGAGAACGGCACGCCCGTCCGCGGCTTCAGGACAGACGCGCTGCACTTCGACGAAGAATTCCTCGAACTGGTCCATCACCGATGCTCACCGCTCGTCTGTCAAACGCCGCGGAGGATCAGCCGCGGCGAGCGCGTCGAATTCTGTGTCGGACAACTCGAGCGACAGCGCGCCGAGGTTCTCCTGGAGGTGCGCCAGTGACAGCGTGCCGGGAATCGGAAGCATCGCCGGCGAGCGCTTCAACAGCCAGGCGAGCATCACCTGTCGCGGTGTGACTTGGTGCCGGTTTGCGATCTCGCGCAGCGCGCGCCCCGGATCGGCGCGCAACGGATAGTACGGCACGAAGGCGATCCCTTCGCGCGCGCAGTAATCGACGACGTCGTCGTACTGCCGCTGGGCGAGGTTGTACTCGTTCTGTACCGCGGCGATCGGCACCACTTTTCGCGCGCGCTCGATGAGTGGAATGTCGACTTTCGAGATGCCGACTCGCTCGATCGCGCCACGGTCGACGTACTCCTTGATCGCGCCCAAGCTCTCCTCGATCGGTGTCTCCGGGTCGACGCGGTGGAGATAGTAGAGTACGATGCGGGCGACTCGCAGGCTCGCGAGACTCTGCTCGATTTCTCGTCGGAGAATCTCGGGCTTGCCGCGTCCGGCGTCACCGTAGCCGCCCTTTGTCGCCACGATCACGCTCGAGGGCGTGGAAGGCAACGCGCGTCCGATCGTCTTTTCGCTCTCGCCGCCGGTGTAGAGATGCGCCGTGTCGATCATCTGGACGCCGGCGTCGACAGCGGCGCGGATGAACGCGACGTTTTCGTCCGTGTCGCGGAGTCGGTTCGTGCCGAGGCCTATCCGGCGGACATCGGTGTTGCCGAGCCGCAGGTTCTCGTCTGATTTGCTCAATCGCATCGGCGGTCGCGCGGCGCCATGGCCGCTCGGTCGTCACGCGCATCGTGTGCGGCGGGCTCGGTCATGCGGGAATTATAACAAAGGCGTTAAGGGGGGCGTCCAAGGTGCTGGACGAATGCGGGCGCTGGAGCGAAAATTGGCGCTGCTCCTCGGCCGTATTGTTGCCAACCTCTTCCGGCCGTCTCCATGACGCGGAGGTCTGCGTGGGCGTTGTGCTTGTCGTACTTGGCCTGTGTTGGGCGATGGTCGGCGTCGCGCGCCTGGTCAGACTATCTCGGATGACGGGCGCCAATGCTCCGTCCGACGGTATGGCGGCCTTCGGCTCCTTTCTCGACGTCGCCGCCTTCATCATCCCTGGGGTTCTCCTGGCCCTCCTGGGGCTGGTCCTTCACTGGCGCGCGAAACGGGCGCAGCGGCGTGCGACCGGGGCGACGTCGCCCGAAGCATGAGTCCTCCGGTGATGCGTCCCCTCACGCTCACTGTACTAACCGCGTTCGCGGCGTGCACGGCCCCCGCGCGCGTCACGACCGACGTTCCCGCCGTTTCAACGACTGTCGGCACGGACGAGTCGGCCAAACTTGAAACGCGCACCATTCGCGCAACGTCGAATCCGATTCTCGCCGACGGAAGAGACTACACCGCCGATCCGGCCCCACTCGTCGCGAACGGAAAACTCTACATCATCACCGGTCGCGACACGGCCGGCCCCGGCGTCAACGATTTCAGGATGCCCGAATGGCAAATGCTCGTCACGAGCACCGACCCGATGGCCGGCCGGTGGACGCATTACCCGCACCTCCTGCGACCCGAGCAGGTTTTCAAGTGGGCGGCACCCGGCCGCGCGTATGCCGCGCAGATCGCGCAGGGTCCGAACGGCAGGTTCTATCTCTACGCCCCGGTCGTGTACGCGGCGGCGACGACGAGAGACAAGTTTGCGATCGGTGTGGCGGTCGCGGAGTCACCGCTCGGTCCATGGATCGATGTGCACCCGCAGGGTCCGGTCGTTTCACAGTCGTATCCGATCGCGAACGACATCCAAAACATCGACCCAACGATCTTCGTCGACGACGATGCCCGCGTCTTTCTCTATTGGGGAACGTTCGGGCGCTTGAAGGGCGTCGAGCTCGAGGCTGACATGGTCACCTTCAAGACCACGCCTATAGATGTGCGCACCCTGAACGGTTTCTTCGAAGCGTCGTGGCTCTTCAAGCGGAACCGCACGTATTACATGGCGTACGCGGCGAACACCGCCGGACCAACCTCCGAGTGCACGGAAGCCGTGTACTACGCTTGCATCGCGTACGGAACGGCGCCGTCGCCGCTTGGTCCGTGGACGTATCGCGGCGTGATTCTCGATCCGGTGTCGTCGACGACGTCGCACCCGGGAATCATCGAGTACAAAGGCAAATGGTACCTGGTCTATCACACCGCCGACGCGCCGAACGGCGGCCACTTTCGCCGCTCGGTCGCGATCGATCGCCTCGAATGGGACGATGCCGTCGTGCCACCGCGTATCAGGAAGGTCGTGCCGACCGGCGGTGCTCCGGTCGACACCACGCCGATCGCGAATATCGCGTCGCACGCGCGCATCTCGGCGTCGAACATGCCCGTTCCCACGCAGTACTGGTTGCGCGCGGTGAACGACGGCAAGGTGCGCGCGTCGCCGCTTCCGCCCGACATGTGGGCCACGTGGTCGCGCGACAATCCGCCGCAACAATGGATCATGTATCAGTGGGAGCAGCCGGAGACGCTCACCGGATCGAGCCTGCACTTCTGGGGAGATCACGCCGCGGGATCGGGCGTCGGCGTTGCGCCGCCCAAAGCGTGGCGAATCGAATACTGGGTCGACGGATCCGGCTGGAAGGCGGTCAGCGCGAGTTCGCCGTACATGAGCACGCTCGACGCCGACAACAATGTCGACTTCTCTCCGGTGACGACGCGATGTTTGCGCGCGGTGTTCGACGCGTCGACCGATGGGACTTCCTTTGCCGCGGTGGCGCTTCAGGAATGGGAGGTGTTCTCGACGCGCGCGCGACCACGGCGCACGCCGTCTGTGAAAGGGGCGGCGACGTCGGACTGCTCGCGGTAGGCGCGCGCGTGTGATTGAGACGGAATCTCTGCGTGCTGTTTGACAGCTCGGTTCTGCGTCCTCGTGGCGTCGGTTCCGGATAAACGCTACGTTTTTGGTCTCCGCGAGCGCCGAGCGAATCCGAAGTGCAGACCCGTCGTCATTTCGCCGCAGCCTGCCTTTCCATGATGTTCCTTTGGCAGCCGGCGATCGCCCAGCAACCGGCGGCTCGCCGCGACACCGTTCTGCCGCGGGCCGACTATCGCGATCTCCCGGAACTGCTCGTCCACCTCCCGGCCGTCGCACCGCGCCGATTCGATGAGTCGCTAGCCCTCTGGCTCGGCGCTCTCCCGCTTTCCTGTCTCGACCGACTCCAGCCGCGGCCAGGCGGTCGCGGCGGCGGCCGAGCGAACGCGTCGCCGTCGACGGACAGTGCCCGCGGTCGCGGTGCGACTGCGGCTGATTCGACGAGCAGCACGCCCTCCACTGCTCGCGGCGCGGCGTCCGCTGTTGCCAACAATGGCGCCGGCTACTTCTGGGTCGCCAGCTACACGCTCATGAACGACCATGATCGGCTCCGCGCGTTCTGGGGCTGCAACGACTGGCACTCGGCTGTCTCATCGACATGGGCAGCACTCAGAGTTCTCCAAGGCTTTCCCAACACCACACTCCGCGACCTCACGCGCGAGAAGCTCAACGCCCACCTCGGGCGAGCGAATCTCGACGGCGAGCTGTCGTTCTTCCGGGCGACGGCCGAGGCGGTCAATCCCATTCCGTCGGCAAATCAGACGGGGTTGTTCGAGCGTCCGTACGGATTTGCTTGGTTGCTCGAGCTTTCGTCGGCGCTCCGTACGTGGCCCGACACTCAGGGCAAGCGCTGGTCGGCGAACATTGCGCCGCTCGCGACATGGATGGCCGACAGCCTCGGCGCGTATTTCACGAAACTGGTCGAGCCGATTCGCACAGGGGCTCAGGGCAACACGGCGTTCAACATGACGCTCGCGCTCGACTATGCCGACATCGCGCATAACGCGAGGTTGCGCTCTGCTATCGTGTCGACTGCGCGGAAGTTTTATCTGTCGGATTCAACCTGCTCGACGCAATCCGAGCGCGTGGCGCCGGCCGCTGGCGGTCGGGGCGGGGGCGGTCGGGGGGGCGGCGCAGGTCGCGCGTCGAACGCGGACAGCTCTCGACTTACCAATGATCTGACCGCGGCGGCGCGCGGGACGCCGCCGCCCATCCCGTTCGGTGGGGCCGGCGCGGTGATCGTCTCGCCGTGCTTGAGTGAGGCGGCGCTGATGTCGCGTGTACTCGAACCGCGGGCGTATGTCGCGTGGTTGGATCGAGTGCTCCCTCCGCTGCAGTCAGGTCGCTTCGCGCCACTGACTGAGGCGATCGCCATGCCGACGGCCGCTCCTCCTGCGGCGCCGCAAGCGGTCACGGTTGCGGCTCCTATAGACACGACGCCTGCCGGTCGAGCGGCAACGGCAGCAGCGACGGCTGCCGCGCTCGCCAACGAGCGCGCCCGACTCGCTGGCTTGTCGTTCGCTCGCGCGCAGTCGATGGAGCGCATCGCCCGCGCGCTGCCCGCGACTGACCCGCGCGTTGCCGCCTGGCATCGACTCTCGGCGATTCAAGCGGAGCGTGGGTTCGAGCTCATGCGGGATGATCAAGCCGGACTGTCGTGGGTGCCCGCGCAGGCGCTTCTATATATGACGGTGCGGCAATGATCGGTCGCGTCAGAGCATTCGCGATGATGGGAGTGCTGTCACTCGTCGCCGGCGCGGCGCTCGCGCAAACAGCGGTGCAGGCAGGCGTCGCTGGTCCAAGAAGCGATCCGGTGTTCAGCGACCTCGCATCCTTCTACGCGTCGCTGCCGGTTGTCGCGCCCCACCCGTTGGACCGGTCGACCGCGCTGCAGCTCTCGACGATGCCATTGTCGTGCATGGATCATCCCCAACCGCGGCCGAACGTCGTCCCGTACGTCTGGGACGCGACGTACACTCCCGTCGCCGACTACGAAACCACCCGCGCGTTCTACGGATGCTACGACTGGCACTCGGCGGTGAATTCGGCGTGGACGCTCGTGAGAATTCTCAAGTCATTCCCCGACCTGCCGACGGCCCCCGCGATTCGTCAGAAGCTCAACGATCACTTCGGCGCGAGCAACGTCGCCGGCGATTTGCAGTTCTTCAAGACCGCCGGCACGTTCGAGCTGCCGTACGGATACGCCTGGCTGCTCCGCCTCCAGTATGAGCTGCGGTCGTGGAACGACTCCGACGCCGTGCGGTGGGCCGCCAACATTCAGCCGATGGCGAGCTACATGTCGGAGCGGCTGATCACCTATCTCAAAGGTCTCCAGCAGCCTGTTCGAACCGGCGTCCATCCGAATACGGCGATGGCGATGGACAATGCGCTCGGCTACGCCAGGGGTTTCGACCCGGCTCTCGAAGCCGAGATCCGCGCCACGGCCGAACGCCTTTTCAGGCGCGACGTCCGCTGCAATACCGCGGCCGAACCTGGGCCGAGTGACTTTGCGTCGCCGTGTCTCATGGAGGCGGCGATCATGGGCCAGCTCATGGATCGCGAGTCGTTTCTCCCCTGGCTCGATGCCTTCCTGCCGCCGCTCTACTCCGCCGAGTTTCATCCGCTCACGAAGGGACTCGGTCCCGAATTCGTAAAAAACCCGGCGGCGATCGCGTCGAAGTCCCACATCGTCGGACTCGCGTTCGTACGCGCGACCTCGATGGGTGAGCTGGCAAACGCGCTCCCGGCGGCTGATCCGCGAGTGCCGGTGTTACGACGCTTGGCGGCGATTCAGGCGGCGACTGGTTTTCCGCTCATGGGCGCAGTCGGATACGACGGCTCACACTATTACGCCAGTTGGGCGACGACCTACCTGATCACGACTCCCTCGGTCTCTCCGTGAGCGTCGCCGTGAGTAAGCCGTATATCGTACATCCACTCTCTCAGGCACGGCCATGAACGCGGCCCGACTAATCGGCTCCATTGTCCTCGCGCTGCTGGCGGCGTGCACGCGGGCGCCGGTCAATCCAGCACCGGTTGCGGCAGCGGCGACAGTGGAGTCTCGACCGAGCGTCGCGCCGCCGGACGCGCTCCCGACTCGCCTGACCGACGCCGAGTTCTGGAAGCTGCAAGCCGATATCTCGGAGCCGGGCGGCTACTTCCAGATTCGCGACAACTTCACCTCGAACGAGATGGAAGTTGGTTCGCTCTTCACCATGCTTCGCGAGAACCACGTCGCCGGCGACGTGTACATGGGCGTGGGCCCCGAGCAGAATTTCACGTACATCGCGTCCATTCGGCCGCGCATGGCGTTCATCGTGGACATTCGGCGCCAAGCGGTCGTGCAGCATTTGATGTTCAAGGCGCTCTTCGAGCTGGCGAAGGACCGCGCGGATTTCATCTCGCTCGTTTTCGCCAAGCCGCGGCCACCTGGTCTCGATACGTCGACGTCGATCCAGGCGATGTGGGCCGCCTATCGCAACGTCGCGACAGATTCCGCCCTCGCCGCGAAGACTTATGCGCGGGTGGCACGGCACCTTCTCGAGACGCACGGGTTCGCACTTACACCGGACGAGCGGGAGACGCTCAAGTACGTCTTCGATGCGTTCGTCAGTTACGGCCCGTCGATCGGAACCCGCGGTCTCTCCAACGGCCGAGGTGGCGACTTCGCCCAGCTCACCGGCTTCTCGACCGATAGCACGGGGCAACCACGCAGCTTCCTCTCCTCGGAGGAGAATTACCGGACGATCAAGTCGCTTCACGAACGGAATCTCATCGTGCCGGTGTCGGGCGACTTCGGCGGTCCGAAGGCCGTGCGAGCCATCGGAGCGTACCTCACGCAGCATCATGGCACGCTGCGCGCGTTCTATGTCTCGAACGTCGAACAATATCTCTTTCAGGACAGGAAGGCGTTAGCGTTTTATGAAAACGTCGCGTCCATCCCGATCGACTCGGCGAGCGTATTCATTCGGCCGTACTCGATGCGCCGTGGGTTCGGCGGGTACATTGGGCCGGCCCAGTCGCTTTGTCCGATCGGGCCATTCATTGCCTCGGCGCGAGCGGGGCGGGTGCGGTACAACGAGGAAGCGCTTGCCTGTGTGAGGTAACGATACGAACGATCGACGCGAGGCGGAGAAACACTCAGCACTGGGTTGGCCGGCGCAGATAGGGACCTATTACGCTCACCGAAGGCCGCTGCTACGAATCGGACAGCAACTTTACCGCGTGGTCGGCGAGCGCCTCCATCTGTCGGTCCCGCTCGCGAGCCCACCGCGGTAACCGAATCAGGTTCGTGACGAACGCGGTCAGCGACATTCCGCCGAACATGGCAAGAACGAGCAGCGCTTTCCCCGGCTTGCCGGCGGCGGCGACCACCGCCGTGCTGAGCGCCGCCATCGCGCCCATCGCGGTTCCCATCACGTTGAGCGCGATGCCGTCGTCCTTCAACGTGCTGAGTCGGAGCTGTTCGCCGCGTGCGGTCGGCTCGACGCAGATGTGCAGGTTGCCGTGAGTCCATTCGCGGAGCCCGCCGGACGTCGTCGCGCGGCCCTTCGTTCCAAACGTGGTCCGGAATTCAGAGATCAGCTGCTCCCACTCCCGGTCCGTCGGCGTGCGCGGCAGATCGACCACGCGCGAGACTCCGACCGGCATCCCGAAGGATCGACGCACGGGCGCCGTCCTGCCGCGGGCGTCGAGGCTCGCCGCGGCTTCCGCGACTCGGGCCGGGTCGATGCCTGCCTCCTGACCGATGCGTTGCAGCTCCTCGAGAGTCGTCCCGCCCGATTCGCCGGACAGCGACGGATCGCGCGCGTCGCCTGTCGTCGCCAGACTGAAGATCTCGCGTACTTCGTCGTCCCCGTATCGACGTTTGGACATAGCTATCGATTGTACGGAGGCCGCTTCTCATCCGCTACCGTGCCTGCTATGGCAATCCCACGGACGTGGCTACAGAATACGCTTGACCCCACCCGTACCGGAGCTTCGAATGGCCTCTCATCTGACGCGCGGAATGGTGTGCGTCGTCGCGCTGCTCGCCTCGGCCGCCAGCGCCGGCGCGCAGAACAAACGCCCTTTGACCTTCATGGACATCATGGAGCTCAAGAACGTCGGCGGTGTTTCACTCTCGCCGGATGGGTCGAAGGTCGCGTACACAGTGAGCAACTGGGAGCATCCGAACGCGCGGGCGGCCACCGATCCGGCCAAGCCCGATACCGCCAAGGGCGACAAGCACGACACGCGGTCGCACATCTGGCTGGTCGGCGCCGCCGGCGGAGCGCCGCGCCAGGTCACGTTCAGCGAACGCGGCGAGAACGCGCCGCAGTGGTCGCCCGATGGGCGCTCGCTGGCTTTCCTGTCTGCTCGGGGGGCGAGCCCAGATGCGAAAACACAGATCTGGATCCTGCCGATGGAGGGAGGCGAAGCGTATCAGCTGACGACGTCCAAGGAGAGCGTCGGCGGCTTCGAGTGGTCGAGCGATGGCTCGCGCATCGCGTTCCTCGCCGTCGACACGCTGCCCAAGACCGACGAAGCCAAGACCGCTCGGCGCGATGATCCGCAAGTCTTCGAGGGGAACTTCCGGCTCTCGCACGTGTGGGTGGTCGATGTCGCGACCAAGCGCGCCAACGAAGTCGCGCACGGCAATCTCACCGTCAACGGAGCGCCGAGCTGGTCGCCCGACGGAACGCGGCTCGCCTTCCAGGCCGTGCCGACGACGATGCTCCGGGACACGCGCTCGGACGTCTATGTCGTGTCCATCGGCGACAAGTCCTTGAAGAAGATCACGACGAAGCCCGAGGCGGGATCGCCTCCGGCGTGGTCACCCGACGGGAAGACGATCGCATTCTCCGTGCTTCCGCAGAGCCACGTCGCTCGTGCCGACAGCATCATGGATCGCGAGATCGGCAACGATCATCTGGTTCTGTACGACGTCGCGTCGGGCAAGTCGAAGGACACGTACGATCCGAAGATCGACGTCTCGGCCGGGAACCCGCGCTGGACGCCCGATGGCTCGCGCGTGTTGTTCACGACGGGCGAGCGCGCGTGGAACGCGGTGTATGCGTACGACGTCGCGTCGAACAAGCTGAATCGCCTCGTCGGCAAGATGCTGATCGGCAATCCGTCGCTATCGAAGGACGGACGGCTCGCCGCCTACACGTTGGGCTCCCCCGATGCGCCGGCCGACGTGTACGTGAGCGACCTGACGTTCGCGTCTCCGAAGAAGCTCACCGACGTCAACCCGCAGCTGCGTGACATTGCCTTGGGCGAGACGGAAGTGATCACCTGGAAGAGCACCGACGGAACACCGGTCGAAGGCATCCTGCTCAAGCCCGTCGGCTATCAGGCCGGACGAAAGTATCCGTTGCTCGTCGAGGCGCACGGCGGCCCGACCGGCGCGACGAACGCCGGCTTCAAGGCGAACTGGGGATCGCCGGGCCAGGTGTGGGCGGGGCAGGGCTGGGCCGTGTTGTACCCGAATCCGCGCGGATCCACGAACTACGGCGAAAAGTTCACGCGGGCGAACATCATGGATTGGGGCGGCGGCGACTACCGCGACATCATGTCGGGCGTCGACGACGTCATCAAACGCGGCATCGCCGATTCATCGAAAATGGCGTTCGAGGGGTGGAGCTACGGCGGCTACATGACGGCGTGGGTCGTCAGCCAGACGAGTCGCTTCAAGGCAGCGCGAATGGGTGCGGGCTTGTCCGACCTGCAGAGTATGTACGGGACGACGGACATCCCCGGCTACATCGGGACGTTCTTCAGCGGCATTCCGACCCAGAAGACGCTCGACTTCTACCGCGCGCGCTCGGCCATCACGTTCGTCGACAACGTGACGACGCCGCTGCTGATTCAGCAGGGCGGCAGCGATCAGCGCGTGCCGATCGGCCAGTCGATGGAGTTCTACCGCGCGCTCAAGGATCGCGGAAAGACTGTCGAGCTCGTGTTCTATCCGCGCGAAGGGCACGGACTCGCGGAGTACTACCATCAGCTCGACAAGATGCAGCGCGAGCAGGACTGGATCACGAAGTACACGCTGGGTGGCCCGCGCGTAGTTCCTTGAACGCGTGGTGGGGCCGCGTCGCCGCGTCCGCGCGCCGACGTGAGCCAGGCCTCTCACGGTTGTCTGAATGCGGATTCGAAAAACCTCACGATCCGCTGGCGTGCATCGAAGCCATGCCACGGCTCGGGACTCGGTCCACCGCTGATGTTGCGGCCGAGCGGACCGTGGTCATCGCGCGGGTAGGTCACCAGTTGTGCCGACACGCCCGCTTGCCGCAAGGCGCGGTACATCTCCTGTGCCTGCCCGAGTGGATCGGTCATATCCGACTCGCCTTGCAGCAACATGAACGGCGTCTTGGCGTGAGTCGCGCCGGCCAGAGGGCTTTGTCGCCACGCGTCCTCGAACCGCTCCCACGGTTTTCCGAAGTACCATCGGTCGTACCACGATCCATCTTCGGTGCCGTATTCGCTGAATTGATCGATCACCGGGGCGCACGACACGATCGCCTTGAAACGGTCGGTCTTTCCTTCGATGAAGGCCGCCATCTCGCCGCCGTAACTGTACCCGTAGACGGCAAGCCGAGTCGCATCGATCGGCTGATTCGCGATCGCATCCGCCCGTCCGGAGCGAGCCGTGGATCGCTGAGTGCGCGCGTGTGGCGC
Organism: uncultured Gemmatimonadaceae bacterium; assembly: GCA_963757185.1. Taxonomy (GTDB): domain Bacteria; phylum Gemmatimonadota; class Gemmatimonadetes; order Gemmatimonadales; family Gemmatimonadaceae; genus JAQBQB01. The sequence goes on along the minus strand of CAVWQI010000002.1, from coordinate 616,785 downwards.
AGATCCTCGTTGGTGGGAAAGCGCGTGCCCGTCGGTGCCTGCGCGGCCATGATCGCAGCGGCGGCCGTGAGAGGGATGAGTGCAAGCGCCAGCGCTGGAAGTCCCGGGCGAACGTTCATTTGGTCTATCGGTTTGAGGCTCACCTCACCCTCGCTCACTTCACGATCGATCTCTCTCGCCAGCGGCGTTTGAGACTGGGTAACTCCTGGCCAAGCTTTGGGACGCGTGCGAGCATGTCAAGGTCTTCAACCGCCCGGGTTCTTCGCGAGGCGAGGCGCCACGCGGACCGCGGTCCCGTAGCAAAGCACTTCGGATACGCCGGACATGATCTCCGTGGCGTCGTAGCGGACAGCGATCACCGCGTTGGCGCCGAGCGCCTGCGCGTGCCCGACCATGCTGGCGTAGGCGTCGGCGCGTGTGCGTTCGCACAGCTGTGTGAGGAGTGAGATATCGCCGCCCCTGACCGCCTGCAGGACGGCGCCGAGCGTCCCGAAGACCGAGCGGGATCGTACGACGATCCCGCGGACGATGCCAAAGGTGTCCACGACGTCGTAGCCGTCGACATAGAAACCGGTCGTCGCGATGAAGTCGGGCAGGGATTTGAGTGGCATGTGCGCTCGGACAAAGGGGGAGACGACGTTACGTGACTCTAAAGAGCCTCGTTATGCCCTGAGATCGTAAAGGTTGCGCCACCCGTACCAGCGTTCGGGATACGGCTTGCCGGCGATCGTGTATTGCGTATCGCGCAGGCGTTCGGCGCCGAGCCGCTCGTAGAAGAAACACGCCGGATTGTCTGCCAGCACGCGAACTACCGCGGCGTGCCATCCACTCGCGAGCGCGAGTCCCGCCCATTCGCGCACCAAGCGTCGACCCACACCCTTGTGTTGGACCGAGTCGAGCAGATAGACCGCGTACAGTTCCGCGTCGAAGCCGGTCAACGCCTCGCGAATCGCGCCGCCTGAAATGAACCCAACGACGCCGCCATCGGCAGCTACGGCGACGAGGACGTCTGGAGCCGTGTCGGAGTCGGTCGCAAGCCGCCTGCCCCATGCCGTCGTCCGCTCGGGTACCGAAAGGCTGTCGATGTACGCCTGATCGACGATTCCGGGATACGTCGTCCGCCACGAGGCGGCGTGGACCTCGGCGATCGCCGTGGCGTCATCGAGCACCGCGCGACGGATCGTAACCGACGGTTCTTTCATGCTCAGCGAGCGCCGGTCGTCTCCTCCGGCCGCAGCTGTTTCGCGAAGAAGGCATCCACGCGTTGCCATGCGTCGCGCACCACGAAGCTGCGGTCGAAGTAGTGGAACTCGCCCGGGTAGACCATGAAATTCACCAAGTCTCCCTTTCCCGCCTTGAGCACGTGGTCCATCAACATCACCGAGTGCAGGAACGGCACATTCACGTCCGCCGTACCGTGCAGCACCAGCAGCGGGTGGATGATCTGGTCCATGTGCGACATCGGCGCGGCCTTGGCGTAAACGTCGGGATGCTCCTCCGGCGTGCCGATACGACTCGTGGTCCACCCACCGTGGTACGGGTCCTCATAGTAGAGCGCGTAATCGGCCACGCCGGCGACATCCACGGCAGCGCGGAACCACGTCGGCTCCTGCGTGATCGCGAGCAGCGTGAAGAACCCCCCGTAACTGAGTCCCCAGACGCCGATGCGAGCCGGATCGACGTAGCCGAGCGTCTTGAGGTACGTCGCGGCGAGCCGGGCGTCCTTGGCGTCGTTCCCACCCACATCCATGTAGACGTCGTTGCGCCAGTCGCGACCGTAGCCGATGCTGCCCCGGTAATCCGGCGCGATCACCACGTAGCCTTGCTGGAGCAGATACTGATGAAACTCGTAGTACACGGCTTCGTTGCGGTCGGGGTGCCACCCGTCGTAGTTCATGTTCACGCCGTCGGGATGGATCCACACGATTGCCGCGTGCCGCTTCGTGCGGTCGAGATTCGGCGGCACGAAGAGCCATGCCGGCACCGACTTACCGTCGGGTCCCGGATAGTGAATCAGCTGTGGCGCGACGAGCTTCGACTTATCGATGCTCGCCGGCATCGATGACGTGAGCCTTATCGGCTTGGCGTTGGCGACAGGGTCGGCCACGTAGAGGTCGGCGGAATTCCGCGCGTCGGTGTGCTGGTAGACGAGACGCCTGTCGTCGGGCGACCATAGGGGCGCGATGTTGGTGCCGCTGCCTGACGTGACGGTCACCACGGTTGCGGTGGACGCATCGTCGCCGATCGTCGCCACTTCGATTTGACGTGTGCCCGGCGCGGCGGCCGTGTTGGCGTCCCAGGCGATGCGCTTGCTGTCGTGCGACCACACGGCGCGCCAGTGTTCGCCGGGCGCCTTGGTGAGTTGCAGTGGCGTCCCGCCCTTTGTGGAGACGACGTAGATCTGATCCCACCCCGTGGCGTCGCTCGTATAGAGCAGCCAGCGACGATCCGGCGAGAGAACATTGTTCGTCGCGTTGACCTGGCTGAAGAACTTCTCCGCTGTCTCCTCGTGCAGCAGAACCGGAGCACCGCCGGCCTGGTCGATCACTTCGGTCGTCCGCGTCTTGCCGCCATTCGACGTCCGCGTCGAAACCACGTGCGTGGCATCGACTGCGCTCGCACCTCCGAAACCACGGCCGCCACCTCGGCCTCGTCCACCCGCTCCGCCGTCGGCTACGACGGTTGGCGTGCCGCCCGTTGCCGGGACCGTATAGGCGGTTCCGCGGCCACCGCCTTCGAACGCGAGGAAGACCAGCTTGTTCCCGATTTCCGGCGGCGATGCCGGGTGCTGCATCGGACCAGCGGCGCCGGTCCCCTGAACCGTGTAGATGACGTTGGCGCCGTCGGCGGACCAGCTCACGTTGCCGACGGTGTTGTCGGCGTGCGCGACGCGGAGGTCCGCGTGCGTGGCGATTGTGTGGACGATGACGTCCGGCCCGGAAGCGAAAGCGATGCTCGACCCATCCGGCGAGGGCGCGAACGCTCGGCCACCTTGCAGCGACGTGGTGAGTGCCACGGCTCGACCGCTCCCATCCGATGGCACGGACCAGAGGTTGTTCACGCCACCACTGTCGTAAGTAAACCAGATGTGGCTGCCGTCGGCCGTCCACTGCGGCGCGGACGGATGTTTGATCTGGATCAGCTGATCGATCGTGAGGCGCCCGCCGGTCGGCGCCTGCGCGCCGGCGGTGGCGGCGACGAGTGCGGACGCCGCGAGGAGGAACCGTGAACGTGTGGGCATGCCCGCTACGCTACCGCGCAATGCACTCCGCATCAATGCGCTGCCTCCGAGACGGCTGGCCGCCATCGGGAAACCCCCTTCGCACGTAGTAGTCTCTGAGTCCGCCCCCTCCGCTGTCCTCCCAAGGCCTCCCGTCATGTCCCTACGCCGATCCATTTCCGCCCTCGCCGGCGTCGCCCTCGTCCCCCTCCCCCTCTGCGCCGCGCTGCTCTCGGCACAGGCCCCCCCACCGGCGCGCGATTCCGCGATGATCAACCGCTCGCCGAACCCTGTTCTGGCGTCGTTCCGGTTTCGATCGATTGGACCGGCGAGCATGGGCGGCCGAGTGGACGACATCGAGGTCGCGCCGAGCGATCCGAACGTGATCTATGTCGGCTACGCGACGGGCGGCGTGTTCAAGTCCGACAACAACGGCACGACGTTCACGCCGGTGTTCGAGACGTACGGCAGCGCGTCGATCGGCGCGATGGCGATCCATCCGACGAACGCGAACGTCGTATACGTCGGCACCGGTGAGGCGAACAACCGGCAGACGTCGAGCTTCGGCGACGGGATCTACAAGAGCGAAGACGGCGGCAAGACATTCTCGAACGTCGGACTGAAGGAGACACAAACGATCGCGCGCATCGTGATCGATCCGAAGAGTCCGGATGTCGTCTACGTCGCCGCGCCCGGCCATTTGTTCGGACCTAGCCCCGACGGCGGCGTCTATAAGACGACCGACGGGGGTAAGACTTGGAACAAGATCAAGTACATCGACGAGAACACCGGATTCACGGACATCGCGATGGATCCGTCGAACCCCCGAATATTGTACGCGGCGAGCTACCAGCGCCGCCGGAGCGGATGCTGCTACAACGGGGGTGGTCCCGGGAGCGCGCTCTGGAAGTCGGACAACGCGGGCCAGTCGTGGGAGCGCATAACGGGCAACGGCCTGCCGAGTGGAACACTCGGCCGCATCGCCCTCTCGGTGTCTAAGTCGAATCCGAACGTGGTGTACGCGCAGATCGAAGCGGGAGCGGCGGTGGAGGTTGAAGCTCCAGCGCGTGGTGCCGGCCCTGGCGCGGCGGGCGGCGGTGGAGCGGGCGGCGGCGGTGGCGGCGGAGGAGTTGGCGGAGGTCGGGCCGGCGGGTATGACTGGTGCGACAACGCCGGTCCTGGGCGCGGATTCGGCGGAGGCCGCGGTGGACGCGGTGGCGCTGCCGACACGACGAACCGCACACCGCCCGCGGTCGACGGCAATCGCTCGGGCATTTTCAGATCCGACAACAAGGGCAAGTCGTGGACGGTCATCAGCAACTGCGACGCTCGGCCGCTCTACTTCAGCCAGATCCGCGTCGATCCGAGCAACGAACAGAACATCTACGTCGCCGGCGTGCACATGGCGAAGTCGCTCGACGGCGGCAAGACGTTCCTGCTGCTCGACAACGCGGGCGGCTTCTTCAACATGGGTGAAGACCAGCACGCGATCTGGGTCGACCCGAAGAACGGCAACCACATCCTGCGCGGCAACGATGCCGGCTTCATGGTCACGTGGGACCAGGGCAAGACATGGGAGTACGTGCGCACGATGGCGACGGCGCTGTCCTACTGGGTGACGGCGGACATGGGCCATCCGTACTACGTGTACACCGGTCTTCAAGACAACGACAGTTGGGCCGGCGCGAGCGCGACGCGTGGCAGGATCGGCCTCACGGGGCAGGACTGGTTCCATCTCACCGGCGGCGATGGGTTCCAGACCGCGGTGGATCCGACGGACTTTCACATCATCTATTCGTCGTCGCAGGACGGCTCGGTGTCGCGCGTGGATTTGAGAACGGGTCGCGCGACGAGCATTCGTCCGGTGCCGCCGCCGGTGCCGGGTACTGCAAGCGCCGATTCGAGCGCGGGCGGCGGTGGTCGCGGCCGAGGCGGCGGGCGCGGAGGTCGCGGAGCTGGACGCGGAGCTACCGCTGACAGCGCGGAAACCGGCGCTCCGTCCTGCGTCGATGGGCGACTCGGAGGTGGAGCGGGACGCGGCGGCGGCGGTGGTGGTGGTGGTCGCGGCGGCGGAACGTCGAACGTCATCAACGGACAGCCCGGCGAGGCTTATCGCTTCAACTGGAACACGCCGCTGCTGATGTCGCCGCACAATCCGGGCACGATCTGGATCGGCGGCAACCGGCTATTCAAGTCTGTGAATCGCGGTGACAAGTGGATCGAGTCGGCGGATCTCACGAAACACATAGAACGCTGCGACGTGAATCTGATGGGCGTGCCGGGCACGCAGGCGCAGCTCTCGAAGAACGACGGCGTGACGGCGTACGGCACGATCACGGCCATTTCGGAATCGCCGGTGATGCCGGGCGTTGTGTGGGCCGGCACGGACGACGGCAACTTGGACGTGAGCCGAGATGACGGCGCGACATTCACGAACGTCGCGGCGAATCTGCCTGGCCTGCCGACATCGTCGCTCAGTGGAGCGACGGCATATTGGACGGCTCGCATTGAAGCGTCGCATTTCGATGCGGCGACGGCGTACGTCGCCGTTGACGGACACCGCTCCGACGATCTCAAGCCGTACATCTTCGTCACGCACGACTATGGCAAGACGTTCCAGAACATCGCGGGCACGCTGCCGCAATACGGCAACGTGCAGGTCGTGAAAGAGGACCCGAAGAACAAGAACCTGCTCTACGCCGGCACCGAGTTCGGGATGTTCATCTCCCTGGACGCGGGCGCGCACTGGGAGAAGTTCATGACCAATTATCCCACGGTGCGCACGGACGACATTCTGATTCATCCGCGCGACGGTGACGTGATCGTCGCGACGCACGGTCGGAGTCTTTGGATCGCGGACGACGTCACGCCGCTGCAACAGTTCACGCCGGAGGTCGCGTCGGAGGACGTGCACTTGTTCGACGTGCGGAGCGCGATCGCGTATCTGTTCGACTACAAGACGGACGCGGACGTCGGCGGCGATCACCGCTTCGAGGGCGAGAATGCTCCGCGCGGGACGGCGATCAGCTACTACTTGAAGTCGGCCGCGCCGGGGCCAGTCACCGTGTCGATCGTGAATGCGCTCGGGCAGGTCGTGTGCACGTCGACTGGGCCGTCGACGGCTGGGATTCATCGTGTGCAGTGGACGCTGGTGGCGCCGGGCACTGCGCCGCAAGCGGCTGGTGGGCGGGGCGGGGCCGGCGGTGGTGGCGGCGGAACTGGTGGTGGTGCGGGTGGGCCGCCGGATCAGTCGTGCTCAGGTGGTGGCGGCGGACGTGGTGGAAACAACGTCGCTCAGGCGCCGCCAGGGACGTACAATGTGAAGCTCACTGTGAACGGGCGTGACTACACCAAGCCCGTCGTCGTGCTCGAGGATGTGTGGCTGCACGAGCGGTGAGTCGCGCGACGATAGCGCTGCATTCCGTTGACGCGACAACAAGACCTCGACACAAGGGGACAACAGGTCCGGAGTAACAAGTCCGTCAAGACTCGCTGGACTCAGCTCACTCTCGCTTCACGAGTCCTGCTCTCCAGATAGTTTGAATTGGAGCCGCACACAAATGTTCTTCACATTCCTATTTCCCGCGTTTCTGCTGGCGCCGGCACAAACCCCCGCGCGCGCCATCCCCGACCCCGGCATCATCGCCACCGGCCAACGCATCACCCCCGCCGGCGTCCAATCCGTTTTCACCGGAAAGGTCGGCGGTGTCCGGTTCGGCGCATCCTCGCAAGACATCATCGTCGCCGTCCCCGGCTCCATCCAACACGTCGCGTGGCGCGACAATCGAGTCATCTCGCGCGCCCGCGTCGACGGACGCCCAGGCATCTTCGCGCTGGCGATCGATCCCGTAACACATCGCGTCCTTTCGTCCTCCGTCGGCCGACTCCTTACCACCGGAACCAACGCGCGGCGCAGCCCGGCGGTCGCTCAACTCCAGATCTTCGACGGCAACGCATCCGGCGACTCTGTCGCAGCAACCGCCAACTCCGGCGCGCTCGGCGATTTCATGGCCGGAGCACCAGCGGTCGCGCGACAAGCGGGACCAAACGCCAAGCGGCTCGCCATCCTCCCGCTCCCCGCCAACGACTCGCTCGCCGTCATCGACGCCGATGCCGGAACTCTGATCCGCAAGATCGCGCTCGGCGTCGAACCGATCGCCGCCGTCATTTCCGCCGACTCGCGCGTCGCCTACGTCTCCATACTCGGCGGACCCAAGCCCACGCCCGCGCAGCGCGCGGCAAAACAGTGCTGCGACGTACGGTCCGAGGCGGTGCGCATCGACGCGCGCGGGATCGCCGAACCCGGGAGCGTGGCTCGAGTCGATCTCGCGAGCGACTCCGTTATCGACATTCCCGTCGGACGGCACCCGACCGCGCTCGTGTGGGATGAGGCGAGCGCGAAGCTCTACGTCGCCGCCGGCAACTCCGACTCGATCGCCGTCATCGACACGCGTAGCAACACCGTCGTCGACAATATCGCCCTCGCGCCCTTCCGCGAGCGCAAGATCGGTCTCGCGCCCACGGCGCTCGCCCTCTCTCCCGATCACAGCACGCTCTACGTGACACTCGGCGGCGTGAACGCGGTGGCCGTCTACGACGTGCGCGGCGCGCCGAGGCTCAAGGGACTCGTGCCGACGTCGTGGTACCCGTCGAGCGTGGACGTGAGTCCGGACGGACAGTACGTCGCCGTGGGTTCGCTGTTCGGTCCCGGCGCGGGCACCGGAACTCTTCACGGGAAGACGGCGCGCTACGTGTTCGCGACGCGCGGCGCGGTGAACGTCATCCCCGTGCCGACCGACGCCGAGCTGGTCGCCTATACGACCGCCGTGGCCGAGAACGACAGGCTGGCGCTCGCGTCGATCGCCACGCCGCCGGAGAATCTCGGCGTCGCCGCGGCGCGCGCGGTGCCACAGCGGCCGGGCGATTCGTCGCTCGTAAGACATGTGGTATTCATCGTCCGCGAGAATCGCACATACGATCAAATACTCGGCGACCACGAGATGGGTTCGCACGATTCGTCGCTCGTGATGTACGGCCGGGAGGTGACGCCGAACGCGCACGCGCTGGCGCGGGAGTTCGTGACGCTCGACCACTTCTTCGTGAACGGCGGCAACTCGGCGGACGGGCATCAGTGGCTGACGCAGGCCAACGAGACCGAGTACCCGATGTGGCCGCTCTACTATGGACGGAGCTACCCGTCGGAGGGGATCGACGCGCTGGCGTACTCGTCGGGCGGGTTTCCTGTGGGAGGCGGCGCAAGCGAAGAACCTGGCGGTGACCGTGTTCGGCGAGTATGCGCCGTCGATCGCCAACTCGAGCGACTCGGTGCGCCGCGCGATGTTCGCGAAGTACAACGAGCGACCGACCGATTTCGCGCTGCACCGCGACATGCTCAAGACACGCTACGACACGCACTCCGACATCCCGTCGCTCGACCGCGCGCTCGTGCGCGAGTATCCGGGATGGACGCAGGAAGTGCCCGACGTCGTGAAAGCCGGCGACATCCTCGCGCACCTGGGCGATTGGGAATCGACGCACGCGATGCCCGATCTCGTGATGGTCATCCTGCCGAACGACCACACGGAAGGCACGTCCGCCGGCTGGTGCGTGCCCCGCGCGTGCGTCGCGGACAACGATTATGCGCTCGGAAAGATTGTCGAGGGCTTGAGCAAGTCGTCGTTCTGGAAGGACATGGCGATCTTCGTCGTCGAGGACGACGCCCAGGACGGCGTGGACCACATCGACGGACACCGCACGGTCGCGCTGGCGATCTCGCCCTTCATAAAGCGCGGCACGGTGGACTCCACCATGTACACGCAGCCGAGCATGGTGAAGACGATCGAGCTGATGCTGGGGCTGCCGTCGATGTCGATCTTCGATCTCGTGGCGACCGACATGCGTGCGAGCTTCATCGCGCCGGGTGAGACGCCGAACCTCGCCGCGTACACGGCGGTCGCGCCGCGGATATCACTGCTCGACGAGAATCCGAAGCCGGCGTCGATTCAAGGCCGCTTCGCGCGCGAGCGCCGCTCGGCGGCCGTGGCGTCGTCTCGAATGACGCTCGACAGTCCGGACGAAGCTCCCACCGAGCGGCTCAATCGGATCTTGTGGCACGACGCGCGCGGATGGGACAAGTCCTATCCCGCGGTGAAGCACGCGATGGTGTTCCCGTTCTCGGTCGATGTGGCGGACGAGGATCGTCGGGAGAAGGCTCCAGTGCGGAAGAAGTAGGGCAGGGTCGTCGCGCCGAGTCTGCGGTGGCGCGCGGGCGGGCATCAACAATTGGGACACTGACACAAACGGGTCGAACGGACCCAAACGGAGCAAGCAGCGAAAGAACTTTTTGGTGAACGACCTCGGGATGTCTCTGGCGCCGGATGGCTTCCCGAGGCCGTTCAAAAGAAGTCACTGCCGTTTACTGCCGTTCACGCCGTACCGTTCCTTCCGTTCAAGCCGTTTGTTTCCGTGTCCCAATTGTCACGGCCAGCGACGCTCAGCGGAGCCTTCCCGACCACTGGAATCCAACGCGCAGTCTATTTCGTGAGATTGAACTGGAACGGCATCTGAACGAGCTGCTTCACGGGGTGGCCGCCGACGAGCGCGGGACTGAAGCGGAGTGACGCGATCGAGGCGCGAACGGCATTCGCGAACTCTTCGTTCGTGGCACGCACCACTTGGAAGGTCGCCGAATCCACGACACCGCCCTCGTTGACGATGAACTGGGCCATGACTTCGCCCTCGACGTTCGCCTTGCGCAGCTCGGTTGGATAGCGCGGCGACGTGTTGCCCGGCACGGGCGACGCGGGTCTCTCGACTTGGTAGTCGAAGTAGACGTCCTTGGGCAGCGTCGGCCTCGCCCCGTTCGAGGGGACGGATCCCACGGTTGCTCCCGCTTTTCGCGGCTGAATCTGCCTTACACTGAAATCCACGGAGGTGTTCGAGCCGTCGGCAGCATCCTTGTTCAACGTGAACGTGAACGGCATTTCGACGAGTTGCTTCACCTTCTTTCCGCCGACATCGGCCGGAGAGAAGCGCAGATTCGGAATCGCCTCGCGCACACTGGGAACGAACCGGTCGTCCGAGCGCTCGATTACTCGAACCGTTTCCACGATCGGATGGCCCGTCGTATCGACGACGAAGCGCGTGAGCAGGCTTCCTTCGACGTTGGCGAGCCGCAGCTGCTGGGGATATGCGGGAGCGACGTTCCCCGGCAGAAGCGCCGCGGGCTTTTCGACCTGGAATTCCTGGAAGGTCTGATGGTCGGTCACGGCGATTGGTGCGGCCTTGGGGCTGGTCGTGTCCGACTGGAGCGAGCAGGCGAATGCGAGTGCGGCGACGGCGAGTGCGCTGCCGCCGTAAACTGTCAATCGCGCCAACCGGCGAGTCGTGGGACGCATGGCGAGGAGCCTCCGTTCGAGTAGCGTTGTTGGTTCCGTGAGCATCGGCGAAAAGAGCGTCGGCCCGACCGAGCGACGCTGGGCGATCGTGAGCATCAGCATGCCGTACCGCTCGGTGGACGGATGCGCCCGGAGCACGCGCGCATCGCAATCGAGCTCGATGGCGAGGCGAAGCCGCCGCGCCTGAAACCAGAGCGCCGGATTCCAGGGCATCAGTACAACGGCGATCGCGGCGCCGAAGAGCAGGTACGGGTCTCGCGCGCTTCGATGCTCTTCCTCGTGCCGCAGCACGATCGCGCGCAGCGGCGCGTCGAGTGACAGAATCCACTCGGGGAGCACAACGTCCATCGATCGCAGGCCGATCACCGCCGGGCCGACGTTCTTCGACAGGCGCACGGACGTTCCATCGAGGTCCGTCGAACTCCACGTGTCGCGCGTGCGGCGCAGCGTCAGCACCGAGCGCGTCAAACGAAGCAAGAGAAGCGCGCTCAACGCGCACCAGCCGAAGAGGAGCGCGCGGTCGACGTTCTCGCGGCTCCAGAGGCTGGCGCGCGCCGTCATCGCCGGTGACTGCACGGTGATCGTGAACGGGATGACTCGCACCGCTGCTGTCGGCTCCGGGGCGAGCCGAGCGACGGCGCGGCCGATGGGCAGCACGATCGCGAGCGACAGCGCGGCGAACCAGACGATGCGGGTCGGCCGCCGCCGCGCGATGGCGACGCGGTCGAGCCCCAACGCGGCCACCGTCATGAGCGCACCGACCGCTATGGCGTAGAGCATCCAGGAAGCGATCATGATTTGGACCCTCCCTTCTTCTTGCCACGGGGCGTCAACAGGGCACGGAGTCGTTTCAGATCCGCCGCCGAGAGCGACTCGTCCTCGACGAGCTGCGCGACGAGTTGCTCAGGAGAACCGTGAAAGAGTTTGTCGAGGACGCGACCGAGCGCGTTCCTTCGCGCGGCCGTTCGTGCCACCTTCGGCACGTAGCGATGCGCCTTTCCCTCGGCCGTATGCGTGACGAGCTCCTTCGCCTCGAGATTGCGGAGGATCGTCAACACGGTGGTGTACGCGAGGTCGGCGGGGAGCTTGGCGCGCACTTCCGAGACCGTTCCCGATCCCAGGTCCCAGAGAACTCCCATCACGTCCAACTCGCGGTCGCCGAGCACGAAGTCGTCCATCGTTCCTCTCTACTATGGTCGTAGTAGATAATAGGACGAGGCTGGGCGATTGTCAACTATGAGGTTAGTAGAAGGGCCGGGGGCCGAAAAAACCTGCCTCACCGCGGAGGCGCAGAGGACGCAGAGGACCGCGCGCGGAGGAAATGCTTCCTTGTTGAACGACCCCCGGGGAGCTCGTGGCACCGCGTGACTGACCGAAGCAGTCACCAAAAAAGTCACTGCCGTTCACGCCGTACCGTTCCGTCCGTTCAGTCCGTTTGTTTCCGTGTCCCAATTGTTATGGCCAGCGCACGCTCACGGAACTTTCAATCCACTACGCAATCATGAGCCCGATCAGCGCTGCCACCGCGGCCAACGCACCGACGAGGAGCATCACGACTTTGTACGCTCCGACGAACGAGCTGTCGACGGCAGTTCGGACCTGACCACGTTCACTCGGTGTGACCGAAGGGAGAGAATCGAGCTTCATGCCCGCCATCTTCGGCAACTCTCGCTGAACCTCGGCGCGCGCCGTGGTCGAAAGAGAGAGCGACTCGAGCCGAGGCGCGACGCGCGATTCGAACGAGCGCGAAAGGATGACGCCGAGCACCGCGATCGCGACGAGTCCGCCGATGCGGGCGACTGCGTTGTTCACGCCGGACGCGACGCCGGCGTGGGTGCGGCCGGCGGCGGTCATCACTGTCGTCGTGAGCGGTGCGACGGTGATGCCCATGCCGATCGCGAGCACCACCATGGGCGTGAAATACGCGACCCAGTAGGAGTCGCCAGAGAGGACGCCGAAGAGCGCGAGTCCCAGCGCCGCGACGGCTGGGCCGATTGTGAGCGGAACGCGATGTCCGATGCGGTCGACGAGGCCGCCGGCCCAGCGGGACATCAGGAACAGAATGACCGTGAACGGGAGAAGCGACGCGCCCGTTTGAGTCGCGGTGTAGTGGCCGACCTGGATCATCATCAGCGGCACGGCGAAGAGCATCGACGAGAGCGCGCCGTAAAGGAGGAACGTGAGAACGTTGGTCAGCGAGAACGTCGCGTTCTTGAACAGGCCGAGCGGCAGCATGGGGTTTTTCGTGCCATGCTCGACGATGAGAAAGATCGCAAGCGCGAAGACGCCGATCGCGATCGTGCCGCTCGTCAGAAAATGTCCTCCGCCGATCGCCGGCCAATTCAGCAATCCATAGACGAGCCCACTCAGTCCGACGACCGTGAGCGCCGCGCCGAGCCAGTCGAGCGCGCCCTCACGCTCGGGGTCGCGCGACTCGTCGACGTGACGCGCCGAGAGGTACACGACGATCACGGCGAGCGGAATGTTGAGAAAGAAGACGGCGCGCCAGCTCCAATGTTCGATGAGCCACCCGCCGAGCACGGGACCGATAGCCGTCGTCACGGCGCTAACGCCCGACCACGTTCCGATCGCGCGACCTCGTTCGTTGTCGTCGAACGCGGCGCTGACGAGCGCGAGACTACTCGGCGCAAGCAGAGCGGCGCCGATCCCCTGGAACGCGCGGGCCGCGATGAGCAGTGTCGCATTCGGCGCGATTCCGCACAGAACCGACGCGATGGCGAACAGGTAGACGCCGATCAGGAAGATGCGCTTGCGTCCGAGCTGGTCGCCGATCGAGCCGCCGACGAGGATGAGCGCGCCGTAGAGCAGCGTGTACGCCTCGATCACCCACTGCACGTCGGTGATGGTCGCGCCCAGGTTGGCCTGAAGCGCCGGCAGCGCGACGTTGACGGCGGTGCCGTCGATGAACGTCAGGCTCGACGCGAGGATCGAGGCAACCAGCGTCCACTGCTTGGATGAGAGCATGGCGCGCGGGTGGGGGACGGACGTCGAAGAACTGACGCCCGTAATCCTACCGCGCTACTTCACGAAACGCGATTTCGAGGCGTCGAGCTGGTCGAGCGTCTTGTGAATGTCGTTGCCCACTGCTTGCACGCGCGTGATCGAGTGCGGGTTGAACGCGGGATCGTACGGACTCTTGGTCGGACCGCCCGCGACCTCGAGCACCGCCTCGAACTTGTAGTTGTGGCTCTGCTTCGTCTTGGGATCGGTCCACGTGCCTTCCCACGCGAGCTGCCGATTCTTCGGCCAGATCCCGTACGGCAGCGCCATCGTGCGCACCTTGTAGCCGGGCGCCGCCGAGTCGATCGCCATCGCGTTCGCGCCGATCTGCTGCTGAACGATCGAGTCGTTGAATTTGTCGAGCCGAGCGTGCCAGACCGTGTGGTCGCACAGTTCGAACCCGTTGTCGGCGAGCCATTTCACTTTTTGAAAGCGCCACGCCTTCTTCTGACCCTCCCACTTCGGACCGTCGCCGAAGAAGTTGTGGCCTGCCGACGCGCCGTTCAGCATGCAGAAGGTCGCGCGATTCTTCCAGCCGGGGTGCGTCTTGGCGAAGTCGAGCCAGATGCCTACGCCGCTCGTCGGGTCGATCGTGAGCTTGCCGTCGGATCCCTCGATGTATCGGAATTGGGACGGCGACGCGTCATCGAATACGAACACCACCGGCGACATTCCGGCGGGGACGTCCGAGAAATCCTTGTCGAGGAGCTGGGCGATGTTGATCGGCCGGTAACCGCGCTTGTATACATCCTCTAAATCGGCCTTGAAGCTCTCCGGTGTGCGCGTGTACAGGCTGTTTTTTGTGCCCTCGATCACATGATACTCGAGCACAGGGATGCGCCCCGCGTGATTTGCCGGCAGCTTGGCGGAGTCCACCGGGCCGCCGCTTGCCGCGAGAGATCCATTGGCGGTGTCCGAGCGGTTCGCGCGCGAAACTCGGGCATCGTGACTGCCGCCGATGCACGCCATCACGGCGAAAGCTGCGAGCGTCACGGAACTTTGAGCCGACGACGACATAACTTGGTTTGCGTTGGGTTGCGGGAGCGATTCGGGGCGCTGACGCTCAGGCCGGAAACATGCGTAAGGGATTGGCGTACCATATCTATAGTAGCATGCCCTCGATCACATTCCTGTCCCCAGCACTGTTGTGACTCGGCTCGCGCGATTGACGCAACGCCTGCGCCGCGACCCGGCTGATTCCACGGGTGCACCGCGGCTCCATTGGCCCTGGTTGAGCCTGCTGTTCTTGGCCTGCGCCGGACTGATCGCGTTCGACGCCTGGTTGGGAACCTGCGGCTTCTACGGCTGCCCCAGCCGCGCGGATATTCGCGCCTTCCATCCGAGCGAAGGCGGCAACGTCTACGATCACGACGGCAGGCTGCTCGGCCATCTGGAAAACGTTCGGCGCGTGAACGTGCCGCTCTCCTCGGTGCCGCCGAACGTGCGCAACGCGTTCGTCGCCACCGAAGATCGCCGCTTCTATCAGCACAACGGCCTCGATTGGCACGGCGTGCTGCGAGCCGTCGCGCGGAACTTCAGCTCGGGCGGAATTCGGCAGGGCTTCAGCACGATCACGATGCAGGTGGCGCACAACAGCTTCCTGCAGGATCGCTATCACGGCCGGTCGCTGCGCCGGAAGCTGGTCGAGCTGCGCATTTCGCGGCTACTCGAGTCGCAGCTCACGAAGGACCAGATTCTCGAGCACTACCTCAACGTCATCTACCTCGGGAACGGGGTGAACGGCATCGAGGCGGCGAGCAAGGACCTGTTCGGCAAGGACGCGAACCAGCTCTCGCTGCCTGAAGCCGCGCTGCTCGCTGGACTGCCCAAGGCGCCCTCATCGTATACGCCGCGACGCAACCCGACGCGCGCGGTACAGCGCCGGAACGTCGTGCTCACGCTGATGGCCGACCAGGGGTACATCTCGAAGTCGCAAGCGCAGGTCGCCGAGAGAACGCCGCTGCAGATCGCCGAGACCGAATGGCGTCCGTCGATCACACAGGAGCCGAGCGCTCTCGACGCGGTGCGCGCACTCGTGGACTCGGTGCTCCCGGACGTGCTGAAGGAAGGCGACGTCAACGTCTACACGACGGTCGACTACACGCTGCAGCGCGCCGCCGACCGCACGATGCTCAAGCATTTCGCGTCGATCACGGCCGAGACGCGCGACACGTACGGCCACGTGCCGGACGACGTGCAGGGCGCGCTCGTGTCGATGGATCCGTCGAATGGCGACATCCGCGCGCTCGTGCCGGGGCGGCGCACGCAACGCGGCGGATTCAACCGCGCGTTCTATGCGAGGCGGCAGCCGGGGTCGGCGTTCAAGCCGTTCGTGTATGCAGCGGCGCTCTCCGCGGGTTACAAGACCTCTGAAGACGTCGACGACGATCCGGTGGAAGTGGACATCGGCCGCACCGTCTGGCAGCCGGCCAACTACAACAACGAGTACAACGGCCGCATCACGTTCGCGCGGGCGCTGATGCTGTCGGCGAATGCGGCGACCGTGCGCGTGAGCCGAGCGATCGGCGAGCGATCGGTGATCGCGGCGGCGCGAAAGAATGGAATCGTGAGTCCGCTGACTCCGGTGCCGGCCATCGCGCTCGGCGCCGAGGGCGTGACGCCGCTCGAGCTGGTGACGTCGTACGCGCCGTTCGCCAACGGTGGCAATCGCGTGACGCCGCGACTGGTGACTCGCATCGAGGCGCCCGACGGTACGCTGTTGTGGACGCAGGAGCAGGCGGCGACGACCCCGGCGATGAACCCGCAGGAGGCATTCGAGCTCACGGAGATGTTGGAAGGCGTCGTGAACTACGGGACCGGCAAGGGAATCCGCGACTACGGCATCACCGGTCCGATCGCCGGCAAGACCGGCACGACGAACGACGGCATGGACGTGTGGTTCGTCGGTTACACACCGACGCTTGTGCAGGGCGTGTGGTTCGGCTACGACATGCCGCAGCAGATCGCCGTGAACGCCAGCGGCGGCCGTCTCGCCGCGCCGGCGTGGGCGGAGATCTATCAGGCCGGTTGGCGCGAGCCGCGCGGCGGAGACTTCGCGGTGCCGGCGGGGATGATCTCGAAAGTGGTGGATCCGACGACCGGCCAGCTGGCGACGCCTTGGTGCCCGGTTCGCACGACGCAGTGGTTCAAGCTCGGCGCCGAGCCGGCCGAGACGTGCACGGTCCACACCGGACCGCCGCAGGGCCAGATCGCGATCGACGCGAACGGGAACATCATCAACGCACCCGGACAGAATCCGCTCGAGCAGGCGGGGCGCAGCATCGCCAATCTGTTGAAGCGAATCATCCGCTGGTAGGCTCTTGCGCGCTTGGCTTCTAGTGGAGCCTCGTTTGGCGTAGTCGCTTGGTTCCGCCCTGTCAGCCGGTACGACTAGAACTACAATTTCGCGGATGGGGCGGAGTAGCGCGGAAAGAGCAAAAGCAAAGTAACAACAAAGCTCTTGTTAACAACAAAAGAGCGTTTTCCGCGAAATCCGCCCCATTCCGCGAAATCGTTGCAGTACCGATTCGTGGAGCTCCCTAGGCGATTCGGCGGGCCATAGAGAGTAAGAACCACGTCCTGCCTGTCCCGGTGAGATGCGCGATACGTGACAGGAGATCGGTGACGCCAGGCACGGTGAGGGCGTCCCGGATTGTCACAGCGTTCCCGAATGCAAGCACACCTTCGCGCGTACCGAACACTCCTGGCGTGGTGCCTCGTCGCGTGCAGCGCGGCGGGTACGACTGACACGGCTACCGGAAACGATCCGGGCAGTCAGCCGCAGGCGAGCGGTGGGGAATCGCTCGGGGGCCGGCGTCCGTTTCCGGATGACAATCCGTGGAACACGGTGATCACCGGCGCGCAGGTGGATCAGAAATCGTCGACGCTGATCGCGTCGTGCGGCGTTCGGAATCTCCATCCGGATTTCGGCACAGTGTGGGACGGCGCGCCGAATGGAATTCCGTACATCGTGGTGCACTCGGGGCAGACGAAGGTGCCGGTCTCGTTCGACTATGACGACGAGAGCGACCCCGGGCCGTATCCGATTCCGGCCGACGCGCCGATCGAAGGCGGGCCGTCGTCGTCGGGTGATCGCCACGTGCTCGTGGTGGACGTCGACGCGTGGAAGTTGTACGAGTTGTTCGACGCGCATCCCGTGAACGGAGGCAAGAGCTGGACGGCGGGATCGGGCGCGATATTCGATCTCGGCTCGGACGCATTACGCCCGGCGGGGTGGACGTCGGCCGACGCGGCGGGGCTGCCCATCTTCCCGGGGCTCGTGCGCTACGACGAGGCGGTGACGCAGGGACACATCGACCACGCGCTGCGATTCACCTGTCCGCGCACGCGCGAGGCGTACTTGTCGCCGGCGCGACACTACGCGAGCAGCGACACGAGCAGCGCGCTGCCGCCGATGGGAATGCGCGTGCGCCTCAAGGCGAACTTCGACACGACGTCATTCCCGCCGCCCGTGCGCGCGATTCTGCGCGCGATGATGCGCTACGGGATGTTCGTCGCCGACAACGGCTCCGGCTGGTACGTGAGCGGCGCGCCCGATCCGCGCTGGAGCGACGACGATCTGGCCACTCTGTCGCGCGTGCCTTCGAGCGCGTTCGAAGTCATCAAATAGCACCATTCTGCGCGCGGGCCGCGTGATCCGCCGAACGGCGATCAACGTGCCTGGGGAGCTGTACGAGTCGGTACTGCAACGATTTCGCGGAAGAGGCCGATTTCGCCGAGAAACTCCCTTTGGTTTTTCCAAAGTCTTTGGGTTTCTCCGGCTTTGATCCGCCCATTCGGCGAAATCTGTAGTTCAGAGTCGTAATGGCTGAGAGGGCGGTACCAAGCCGCAATGCCACGCGGGGCGCCGGACGAGGATTGCCGGTGTGATTGCGGCCAACCCGGGCACGCATACGTTATCTGACGTATTCGCCCGCGTGCCGCCCCGGCGTATTCTGGCCCGTGACGCGCGCTGCCTGGCATCCTGCAGCAGAAGCGCCTCACCCCGTACGCCGGAGGCCGCTGTGCAGCAGCAAATCGCCGCTCACCCCGCGACGATCGCCGCATCAGACGCATCGACCACACCGCCTAAGCCGAGCGAACTGGCGCACTTGCGGCCGTCGAACCTCGCGGGCGCCGTGTGCGTCGGTGAGTGCGTCGCGGTGACGGCGGTCGGGTTCTGGCTTTCGCTCAACGGGTCGGTCTGGATCTGGGCGGTCGGCCAAATCGTTCTCGCGCTGTCGTTCGTGCAGTGGTTCGCCGTGCTGCACGAGTGCGGGCACGAGACGATGTTCCGCACCAAGCGGCTGCACCTTCCGCTCGGCCAGATCGCGGGCTTCTTCTCGATCATCCCGTTCTACAACTGGAAGCGCGTGCACGGACGCCACCACAAATGGACCGGGTGGCAGGACGTCGATCCGACAACAGCGGCGCTCGTCCCTCGCGAGCTCGCGACGTTCGAGCGACTGCTCGTCAACGTGTGCTGGCGGTTCTGGATTCCGTTGTTCTCGGTGCTCTATCGAGTCAACAATTTCTGGAATTGGCCTCGGCTCCTCGAGCTCTTTCCCAAGCGCGACGATCGACGGAAGCTCGCGGTGAGCTCCGTGGCGCTACTGGCCGCGTACGTCGCGATCGTGATCGTCGTCGGCCCCGCGGTCGTGTTTCGTACGGCCGGCGTCGCGCTGTTGCTCACGCTCGTCGCCGAGGATCTGCTGCTGCTCAGCCAGCACACGCACATCCCGCAGAACTTGAGTCACGGTGAACCCGTGCGGCCGTTCCCGACGATCGAACAGGAAGTGTTCACGCGGTCGCTGGTCTTCCCTCGATGGCTCTCGGCGCTGCTGCTCCACATCGACGCGCACGAGCTGCACCACATGTACCCGTACGTGCCGGGCTATCGCCTGGGCCAAGTGCGGTACGAGACGGAGAACGAGATCGGGCTGTGGGCGTGGATCCGCGGCGCGCGCGCGCTGCCGGGCGAGCTCTTTCTCTTTCACAACCGGCTCGAGACGGGCGCGGAGATCTGAGCGGCATGCAAGAATGAACTCCGCACCCGATGCGCTGAGCTGCGCGCTCTTTCTCACCGTCGCGTTCATTGCCGCCGGTCTCGCCCATTCGGCGTGGCTGCGCACGCCGGCGTCGCGTCGCTTGTTGCTGCCGATCGACGGCGGCGCGCGATTCCGCGGAAAACGCGTGTTCGGGGACAACAAGACGGTGCGCGGCTTCGTCGTGATGGTGCCGGCGGCGGCAGCGTCGTTCGCGCTGTTCCATGTGCTGGTCGCGCGCGTCGCGCCGCAAATCGCCGCCGATCTCTGGCGGCTCGACACCCCCGGCTACGCCGCATTGGGCGCGTGGGCGGGACTGGGGTTCATGCTGGGCGAGCTGCCGAATTCGTTCATGAAGCGCCAGTTCGACGTCGCTCCGGGAATGGCGCCGCCCGGTCGAGCGAGCACGGTGGTGGTCTTCGTCGTCGATCGAGTGGACTCCATCGTCGGGATGTTGGCGGCGATCTCGCTCGTCGTGCCGACGCCGTGGATGACGTGGGCGTATGTGCTGCTCATCGGGCCCGGAATTCATCTCGCGTTCAGCGCGCTGTTGTACCGGATCGGCGTGAAGGCGAGGCCGGCATGATTGTCGACACCTCTCTCAGCCCGCCGGCGGGCGTTGGCGTGGCGAGCGACGTTTTCGTTCCGCTCGACGCGGCGACGGATGCGAGCCTCGTCGGCGGGAAGGCGTACGCGCTCGGGCGACTGATGCGGGCGGGTGTGGCCGTTCCGGACGGATTCGTTCTTACGACTGGCGCGCTCGACGGGCATCTCGGCGGATTTGGCGATACAGCAACTGCCTCACCGCAGAGACGCGGAGACGCAGAGGAACTACAAGAGAGAGCGTTGGAATCGGCTCTGTCCGCGAACGTGCGAGAGGCGCTGGCGAATCATGCGGCGCCGCTGTTGGCGCAGGGACCCGTGGTGGTGCGGAGCTCAGCCGTGGGCGAGGACGGTACGGCGGAATCGTTCGCGGGGCAGCTCGATTCGATTCTCAGCGTCACCGATGATGCGCAGCTCGAGCGGGCCGTGCGCGACGTGTGGGCGTCGCTCTGGTCGGAGCGCGCCGAGTTCTATCGAACGGCTCGCGGCGTGCCGATGCGCGGGATGGGAGTCGTCGTGCAACGGCAGGTGGACGCGCGCGTGGCCGGCGTGATGTTCACGATGACGTCGACCGGCGAAATGCTCGTCGAATACGGGGCGGGACTCGCGGACAGGCTGGTCGCGGGAGAGGTCGATCCGGGGCGCGTGGCGATCGATCGTGCGAGCGGTGTCTCGCGTCAGTTGCGGCGCAACGAGGACTGTTCGCTCACCGAGCGGCAGGTCGAGCAACTGCGGCTCGTGGGGCTCGCGGCTGAAACGGAGTTTGGGGCCCCGCAGGACGTGGAGTGGGCGATCGACGGGAGCGGCTCGCTCTTCGTCGTCCAGTCGAGGCCGATCACGGCAATCGTGACGATGCCGGTCGCCTCGGCGGTGAACGGCCGACCGATTTCGTGGTCGAACGCGAACGTCAACGAGAACTTTCCGCGGCCGATCTCACCGCTGTTGTACTCGATCGCGTCAGCGGGGTACACGCACTATTTCCGCAACCTGGCGGTGGCGTGCGGCGTGTCACCGGCGCGCATTCGCGCGATGGAGCCGGCGTTTCAGCAGATCATCGGCGTGCACGGCGCGCGGATGTACTACAACCTGACGTCGATTCATTCGGTGCTGCGCCTCGCTCCGTTCGGTGACGCGCTCACGAAAAGCTTCGACGCGTTCGTCGGTGCGGATGGCGGTGCGGTCGAGACGACCGCGGTTGGGCGACGCGGCAAAGTGCGTCAGGCGGGCGAGATCGCGGTCATCGCCGCTCGCGCGACAGCCTTGCTGCTCCGGATCGGCCGGCGCATCGAGCGGTTCGAGCGAACGGTGGACGAGTTCGCGGCGCGAGCCGAGCCGTCGCGGCTCGAACGGCTGTCGCTCGTCGAGCTGCGAATTTTGCTCGCCGGGTTCATCGAGATTCGCTGCCACAAGTGGCTGGACGCGTCCTTGGCCGACGGGGCGGCGATGATCAGCTACGGCGCGCTCGAGCGGCTGTTGCGTGGCGCGGGAATGAACGCCGGCGTGCACACGTCGCTGCTCAAGGCCATCCCGGACGTCGTGAGCGGCGAGCCGGTGTTGCGCCTGTGGGAACTCTCGCGCCTCGTGCGGCGGGACCCAGCCCTCGACGCACTGTTCGCAGGCGGCGACACGCACGCCGTGCTCGACGCGATCGCCACCGATCCGCGATTCACCGAGTTTCGCGTGGCGTTCCAGCGTTTCCTCGACGACTGGGGCTTCCGGTGCTCGGAAGAGCTCATGCTCACGACGCCGAGCTTCCAGGAAGATCCTGCGCCTTTGGTCGACGTGCTGCGCGCGTACGCCCGTTCCGACGACGAATCGCCGCGTGACGCGCTCCGCACGCATGAGGACGCGCGAGAGCGCGAGACGCGCGCCGTGGCATTGCGCCTCGGCGCTGCGCGCGGGGCGCTACTCTACGCGCTCCTGCCGCGAGTCCACGCCGCCATCCGATATCGCGAGCGCGCCAGACTCAAACAGGCCCTCCTCTACAGCCGGTGTCGCCGCATCGCGCTGGCGATGGGCGCGGAGCTCGTACGTCGCGGGACCATCGCCGAGCGTGACGACGTGTTCTTCCTCACGTGGCACGAGCTCATCGACCTGACCGGCGGCGCCGCGATGTTCCCCGCCTCGGTGCGCCGGACAATCGCGACGCGAAAGGCCGAACACGCGCGGCTCTCGGCGACGGCGCCGCCGGATTCGTTCACGCTGGCGGAGGGCGAGTACCTCGACGAGGCGGTCGGCGATCGGATCGACGCGAGTGCGGCGGTCGAGTTGCGGCCCGGCGGCGTTCTGTACGGTACGAGCGCGTGCGGCGGACGCGTCACGGGTCGCGCGACGGTGCTGGAGAGCGTGACGCAAGCGTCGCTGCTTGCGCGCGGCGACGTCCTCGTCACGAAGCAGACCGATCCCGGCTGGGGGCCTGTGTTTCCGCTCATCTCCGGGCTCGTGATCGAGCGAGGGGGGATGTTGTCGCACGGGGCGATCATCGCGCGAGAGTTCGGGATTCCGTGCGTCGTCGGCGTGAAGGCCGCCATGAAACGCATTCCGTCCGGCGCGACGGTTACGGTCGACGCGGATCGGGGAGAGGTCCATGTCGTCGCGTGAGCTGATTGTCCGCTACGTCCGCGAGCGCGCGAGGCTCAGCGTGTTCGTACCGCTTGCCTTGGTTGTGGCGGCGATGGGCAGGTTGACGGCTGGACGGGTGGACAGGTGGACGGGAACGGCTGACTACGCGCTGACTGCTCTGACGGCCCTCTTGTTGATGCTCGCGT
Organism: uncultured Gemmatimonadaceae bacterium; assembly: GCA_963757185.1. Taxonomy (GTDB): domain Bacteria; phylum Gemmatimonadota; class Gemmatimonadetes; order Gemmatimonadales; family Gemmatimonadaceae; genus JAQBQB01. The sequence goes on along the minus strand of CAVWQI010000002.1, from coordinate 593,732 downwards.
TCCGGGTGTGGGACGACGTCGAGGATCGCTCGCGCGATGCGCGCGAACATCCGAGTCGAGTGACGGTCGTCGCGGGGTCCGTGACTCCGCTGATCACGGTCGCGTTCATGCTCGGTACGCTCGGTTTGTTGTTGGTGGTGCGCGGTTCGCACGCGGGTTCACGTCTTGCCGGCGTGGCCATCGCGATCGCGGTTCTCGCCGCGTGGTATCGCTTGCGATCCGACTCGGCGCGCGCCGTCGTCAACGCGCACGTCGTGCTCCTCAAGTATCCGCTGCTGGCGTTCGCCGCGACAACCGCGTCGCCGCCCGCGGGGGCGCTCGTGTCGCTCTACCTGGTGCTCTGCGCCTATGAGATCGTCGATGATCCCGCGCTCCGGGCTTCGATCGTCGCACGGTGGGTCGCGATCTCGGAATGCGCGCTCGTGTCCGTGATCCTCGCGACCGCAACCTTGTTCGGGGGAAGGATCCCATGACGGCGCTCGCCACTCCGCCGCGCGCAACGCCAACGCTCGCGCCGCCTGTCGCCGACCAATTCGAGACAGTGGCCTGCTACCTCTGCGGCGGCACGGAGTCTTCGCCCTTCATCACGGCCGAGGATGACCTCACCGGCAAGCCGGGGCACTTCACGTTCGTCACCTGCGCGAGATGCGGGCTGCGATATCAGAACCCGCGACTCACCGTCGAGCACATCAAGTCGTACTACGACGACGAATACATCGCGCACCGGAAGAAGAAGGACTGGGGTCCGCTCACCGGTTTCTTCAACTGGGCGATGGACCGGCACGATCGTGAGAAGGACAAGATCGTCAGCCGATTCGTGCGGCTCGACGAGCGGAGCGACGTGCTCGACGTCGGCTGCGCGGTGGGAACGTTCCTCCAGAAGATGCGCTCGCGCCACGGCTCGCGGGCGACCGGAGTCGACTTCAAGGACCTGAGCGCGAGCCCGACGCTCGACGGCGTCGACTTCAAGTGCGGGTTGTTCTACGAGCAGAGCTTCGGCGACAGGCGCTTCGACCTCGTGACGATGTGGCATTTTCTCGAGCACGACTACGACCCGATGCGCACGCTGGCGACCGCGCGCGATCTGCTGAAGCCCGAGGGCCGCCTGGTCATCGAGGTGCCGAGGCTCGACAGCACGACCTTCCGCTTGTACGGGGATCGATGGCCCGGGCTTCAGGCGCCGCAACACACAGTCCTCTATGACCGCACGACGTTCCTGCTCGCGATGGACAAGGCCGGGCTCGACGTCGTGGAGTATCTGCCGTACGGCGCGTTCCCGGCGTTCTTCTATCTCTTCGCCGGCGCCGCGTTCAAGATGCTGCGAGGCAAGGGGCTCAATCTCTCGCGCGCGATCTATCCCTACTTCGTCGGACAGATCCTCTTTTCGCCGGTGCTCGCGTTCGAGAAGCAGCTCAACTTTGCGATGCAGACGGTCGTGTGCCGGAGGCGCGCATGAGCAGCCTCGGCATGCGCCTTCGTCTCGCCGGCACGTTCGTCTTTCTCACGCTCGGCGCCCTGGTGATGTTGCTCGTCGCCATCCCGACGTTCTTCCTCGCGCGCCGCTTCTACTCGGAGGTGATGGCACGGTGGCTGGGCGAGATGGCGCTTCGCATCTGGGGCGTCCGCTACCGCGTGCATGGCGAGCCGCAGCCGGCGGACATTCAAACGATCTACGTGTCGAACCACACGTCCACGCTCGACGTCTTCGTTCTCATCGCGCTGGGCCTGCCACGCACGCGATTCTTTCTCAGCGGCTTTCTCAAGAAGCTGCCGCCCGTCGGCGTCGTCGGGACGCTCATCAGGATCTTCTGGACCGTGCCGCAGGAATATTCCGAGAAGCGTGTCGAGATCTTCAAGCGCGCCGACCGAATCCTGCGCGAGACCGGCGACTCCGTGTACCTGAGCCCCGAGGGCATGCGCGTCACGACCGGCGAGATCGGTCACTTCAACAAGGGCTCCTTTCACCTCGCGACCAGTCTTCACGCGCAGATCGTCCCGGTCTACTTCGCGATTCCGCGCGAGATCAACCCTGGGATGGGCTACGACGCCAAGCCCGGCCTGATCGACGTCTACTTTCTTCCGCCGATCGACACGTCGCGCTGGGTGCTCGCCGATCTCGAGCGGAATCGCGACGCCGTGCGCGACCTGTTCGTTCGCGTTCACGACTCGATGCGCGCGACCGGACGCCTGCCTGAATCGCTGACCATCGAGTCTGGCACGCCCCTACCTGCCGAGGCGCTCGTATGAGCGCGGCGCACAAGACGCTCGTCGACCTGCTGCGCGCGCGCGCGGCGGAGCAGGGGAGCGACGTCGCCTTCACCTTCCTCGTGGACGGCGAGCACGAGGGACCGCGATGCACGTTCGCCGAGCTGGACGCGCGCGCCCGCGCCGTTGCGTCGGCGCTCCGCGAGCGCGGCGTGAGGCCAGGCGATCGCGCGCTACTGCTCTATCCGCCCGGACTCGAGTTCATCCCCGCGTTCTTCGGCTGCCTCTACGCCGGGGTGATCGCGGTGCCGGCGTATCCGCCGCAGCCATCGCAAGCGTCGCGCACGCTGCCGCGATTGTTGAGCATCGTCGGAGACGCCGACGTCGCGATCGTTCTCGCGAACGCCAACGTCGTCGACGCGGCCGCGCGAATGATGCGCGAGACGCCTGGGCTCGGGTCGATTCCATGGCTGGCGACGGACACGCTCGCCGACGACCGCGCCGATGATTGGCGCGAACTGGCGGTCGACCCGAGCGACCTCGCGTTCCTCCAATACACGTCCGGATCGACCGCGTCGCCGCGCGGCGTGATGGTCTCGCACGCCAACCTGCTACACAACCTCGCGTACGCCAGTCACGCCGCCGATCGCGATCGCTCGACGCGATCGGTCTCGTGGCTCCCGGTGATCCACGACATGGGGCTCATCGAGGGAGTGCTCGGCCCGGTATTCGGCGGATACGCCGCATACCTCATGGCGCCCACGTCATTTCTTCACCGGCCGATTCGCTGGCTTCGCGCCATCACGCGCTACCGCGCGTCGACGAGCGGCGGGCCGAACTTCGCGTACGACCTCTGCGTCCGCAAAATCACCGACGCGCAGCGCGCCGAGCTGGACTTGAGTTCGTGGCGCGCGGCCTACAACGGCGCCGAACCGATTCGCGCCGAGACGCTCGAGGCGTTCCACGCACGGTTCACCGACGTTGGCTTCCGTTGGCGATCGTTCTATCCCGTCTACGGTCTGGCCGAATCGACGCTGCTCGTATCGACCGGCGGCCGCGACTACGAGCCGGTGATTCGCGACGTGTCCACCGACGCATTGACGCGCGGGCGCCTGAACGTCGCTCGCCCGCGAGGATCGGCCGCGCGCCCCCTCGTGTCGAGCGGGCCGGTGTCGTTCGGCACGCGCGTTCTGATCGTCGACCCGGCCACGCACCAGCGGTGCAGCGACGGGCGCGTCGGCGAGATCTGGGTCGAGTCGCCAAGTGTCGCGGCCGGCTACTGGCGACGTGAAAGCGAAACGCGCGAGACGTTCCACGCTCGTCTCGCCGGCGGAGACGGCCCGTTCCTTCGCACCGGCGATCTCGGCGCGCTCCATGACGGCGAGCTATTTGTCACCGGCCGGCTCAAGGACGTGCTCATCGTACGCGGCTTCAAGCACTATCCCGCAGGACCTGGAGCACACTGCCGAGCGTCAGCACGCGGCGATTCGTCCAGGCTGCTCGGCCGCGTTCTCGGTCGCCGGCGACGATGGTGAAGCGGTGGCGATCGCGCTGGAAGTAGATCGGCGGCAGGCCCCGCAGCTCGACGACCCGGCCGAGCGCGATTCGTTCCTTGCGTCGCTGGTCGACAGTGTTCGCGCCGCCGTCGTGGATCATCACGGCATTCTGCTGTCCGCGGTGAGCGTGCTGTCGCACGGCGGGATGCCGAAGACGTCGAGCGGCAAGCTTCGTCGCCGCGCGTGTCGCGACGCGTTCGGCGACGGTTCGCTCGACGAGATCGCGCGCTGGGTCGCCGACCCTGAGTTGGCGAGTCCGCTCCTGACGGCGCGTCCGGCGAGGATCCTCGAGCGGTACGAACGGAGCGACGTCGCGTTGGGAACCGGCACGTGACGACGAGCGTTGCGTCGCGAGGCGACCTTCGCGATCGCCTCGCGGCGACGATTGGCGCGACGTTGCGCGTGAATCCGTCGCGCATCGGTCCGTTCGATTCGTTCGCCTCGCTCGGCATGGACTCCCTCGCCGCCGTCGAGCTGACGGCGGCGCTCGAAGATGAGCTTGGCCTCGAGCTCTCGCTCACGGCGGTTCACGAAAACCCGAATCTCGACGCGCTCTGCCGGTTCATCGAAGGCGACGGTGCGGATGGCGCTCGCCAGCGCGCGATGGATCGCGTGCGAAACGACGCGGTGCTGCCGCCGGACATCGTCCCCGCGAGCGAACGAGGCCCGCGAACGCGCGACGCTCGTCGAATTCTCTTGACCGGAGCGACGGGGTTCCTCGGCGCGCATCTGTTGCGCACACTGCTCGATGAAACCGAGGCGACGGTGCATTGCCTGGTGCGGTCGAGCGCGAACGACGGCCTGGAACGCGTGCGGCGCAACCTCACCGCGTACCGCGTCTGGTCCGATTCCGACGCCGCGCGCCTGCGCAGTGTTCGCGGCGATTTGCGTCGACCTAGACTGGGGCTCGGCGCGCAGGAGTTTCGCAGCCTCGCCGGCGAGGTCGATGCGATCGTTCACGCGGCGGCCGACGTAAACTGGGTCCACGGCTACGAGAGCCTGCGCGACGCCAACGTGCTCGGCACGCGCGAACTACTGCGATTGGCCTGTGAGGGGACGCCCAAGCCCCTGCATTTCGTCTCGAGCACGAGCGTCTGCCATTCGACGCTCGGGCCGGCAACCGTGGACGAACGCACCGACGTGTTCGCGGCCGTGGACGGCCTGTGGCTCGGATACGCGCAAAGCAAATGCGCTGCCGAGGCGCTCGTGCGCGAAGCAGGCACGCGAGGATTGCCTGTGACGATCGTGCGGCCGTCGCTCGTCACTGGTGACGCGTCGCGTGGCGGGCGGTCGAACGTGGATGATCTGACTTCACGCTTCATCGCGGGCTGCATTCGGATGGGCGCGGCGCCCGATCTCGATTGGCGAATGGATTGCGTGCCGGTGGACGACGCCTCGCGCGCGATCGTTGGCCTCGCGTTGGCCCATGAAGCCGGAACCGGCATTCATCACGTCACCTCCGGGCAGCCGCGCCACTGGCGGGAATGCGTGCTCTGGATGCGGCTTCGCGGATACGACGTCGCGTTGCTGCCGTACGCCGAGTGGGCGGAGATGCTTCGTGTAGCCGAGGACGCGAGCCACCCGCTGTACGGGTTGCGATCGTTCTTCCTGCGTCGTGTGTCGGACGAAGGCAAGCTCACGCTCCCCGAGCTGTTCGAAGAGTCGCGGCGCTCGCGGGTCGAGAGCACGACGTCCACGCGCGCTCTCGGCACTCTGGGCGTGACGATTCGCGACGTGGACTCGCGGCTGCTCTCGCGCTACTTCGACGATTTCGTCCGCCGTGAAATCGTCCCGGAGGTCGGCGTCCCTGAACTCGCTGACCACGCGCCGACTGACGTGCGGCCGGTCATCGAGCCGAGCGAGGCCCTGCGGAACGGTCTTGGCGAATTGCTCGGCGCCTGCGTCCGCGTTGGGCGGATTTCGCTTTCGCCTTTGGCGAGCGAGGAAAGCATCGTCGCCGAGATGACCGCGTGGCGTTCGGGATCGCAGAGCGGACTGTTTCACGCGAGCGTCGAGGCGACCGGCGACGACGGCTCCTCGCGCGACGTCCGGTTGTTCGTCAAGGCGAAGTCGCGCGACACTCACTCGATCGACGTCGCCGTCGCGCTGGCCGGCCTGGCGTCCCCGACGCTCGGCGACGAAGTCCACCGGTTTCGCGACGATCTCGGACTCACGCGGTCGCACCTGCGCGAGCTCGCGATCTATTCGCTCGATGACGCTCGGATTCGGGCCCACACGCCGCGCCCCGTGCTCGTCGAGCGCGACGATCCGCGGCGACGCTGGATCGTCGTGCTCGAGTCGATCACCGACGCCACGCTGATCAACGCCAACGACCCGGCGCGCTGGGACGACGAGTCGATCGACGCCGCGCTCACCGGTCTGGCGAGTATTCACTCGGCGTGGCTTGGCCGAACGTCGGAGCTGGTACGCCAGCCGTGGCTCGTGCCGCGCGACGCAAGCAAGTGGATCGAGATGGCGCCGCTATGGCGCGAATTGGCTCGGCACGCCCACGCGCGGTCGGCCGCTTTCGCCGCGCCCCGGTTGCGTCGCATGCACGATGAGCTCGTCGAGGACGTCGCGTCGTGGGCCGGCGCGCTCGCCTCGATGCCGCGAACGCTCATTCACAACGACTTCAACCCGCGCAACGTCGCGCTTCGCCGCGATTCAGGCCGGCTGCGCCTCTGCGCGTTCGATTGGGAGTTGGCGACGATCGGTGCCCCGCAGCGAGATCTGGCCGAATTCCTGTCGTTCGTCTTGTCGCCCGACGCGGCGCGCGAAGTAGTCACACGCTGGGTCGAGCGATGTCGGTCGCTGCTCGCCGCCGAATCGGGCGTCGCGGTGCCGCGCGCAGAGTGGGAGCTCGGCTTCCGCGCCGCGCTTTGCGAGTTGCTCGTGGACCGATTTTCCTTCTATGCCATGATCGACCGCGTGCGGCCCCAGCGCTTTCTCCCGCGAGTCGTTCGAAGCTGGGTGAATTTGTTCGAATGGACGGGTAGACCGATCTAGATCAGCCCCAGCCACTTCGACTGATCGCCGTGGAAGCCCGGGAACACCGCGTCCATCTTCGCCGCGCCGAGATGCTTGAACGCGACCTCCGAGAACACGGAACGGAAATCTGTCGTCAGCGCGAGGTCGCGGCCCTCGTTCAACTGCTCAGGCTCGAGTCCCGGCCACTTGCCGTGGACCTTCTTCCCCTTGACGTCGCCGCCGATCACGAACATCGACGTCGCGTGGCCGTGGTCCGTGCCCGCGTTGCCGTTCTGGCGCGCCGTGCGGCCGAACTCCGACATCGTGAGGATCGTGACGTCGGCCATCCGGTTGCCGAGGTCCTGCACCATCGCCGCGATCGACTTGGAGAAGTCGTCGAGCCGCTGCGCGAGCTGACCGGTCGCGCCGCCCTGGTTCACGTGCGTGTCCCATCCGCCGACGTCGGCGAAGGCGATCTCGAGCCCGACGTCGGACTTGATGAGCTGCGCGATCTGCTTGAGGTGCTGGCCGAATGGCGAGCGCGGATAGTCCGCTGAATTCTCGGGGATGTACTGCTGCGGGTTCGCGTTCTTGAGGATCTTCATCGCCTCGAACATCTCGCCGCCCGCGGCGTGTACGACATCGGCGGTGCCGGTGCGATAGAGCGCCTCGATGCGCTCGGCCTGCGTTCCGTTCGTGCGAATGGTGAACTCGTCGATGCTGTTCATCGCTACCGTCGGCGAGTCGCCCTCGAGGATGCGCGGCGTCTGCGGCGTCATCGCGACGGCCTGGAACGGCGACGCCTTCGTGGCGCCGTTGGCGTCGTGCAGCTTGCACTCGTCGCACGTTCCTTTGACGGCGAGGTAGCGGTTGAGCCATCCGTCGCGCGTGCCCTTGTTGTCGGGCGTGCCGCTTTCCATATAGTCTTGCGCGTCGAAGTGCGACCGCGAGTTGCTCGGCGAGCCGACCGCGTGCACCGGGGCGAGAATGCCGTCGTCCCAAAGCCGCTTGAACGGCGAGAGCGACGGGTGCAGACCGAAGAACCCGTCGAGGTCGATCGCCGTGTTCGCGGCGCCGGACGTGGGCCGCGGAATGGCGATCGTCGGACGCATCGCGTAATACGCGCGCTCGCCGTGCGGCACGACGACGTTCAATGCGTCGGCCGCGCCGCGCTGGAACAGAACCACCAGCACCTTGCCGCGCCCGTTTCCTCGCAGAGCGGCGCCCTTGAGCAGGTCCTGCGCGAAGACCGTGCGACGCAGGAAGCTGGGGTTCAATCCCATCGTGGCGAGCGCCATCGCGCCCGACTTCATGAAGACTCGACGATTCATATCCCTATCCTCTATATGCTATCGGGCTTACCCCTCGTGCTATCGCGTCTATCGCCGTTGGAACTCGGGAGCGCCGAGTGCCAGACCCACTACCTGCGGAAGCCCCTGCAGGTTCACCGGCCGGCCGAACCCGGGGATCTGTGCCCCAGGACCGCGCGGGAATCCCTTTCCGTCCGGCTTCGCCTGCTGCTGAGCTCCGCGGCCGCCGCCGCGCGCGCGACCGAAGCCCATTCCTGAGCTATCGGCCATCCCATTCGCGTCGCTCGCCGTCCCTGCCGCCAACATCGGGTTCTCGCCGCTCATTAGCACCTGCCGCGTCTCGGTAGATACCTGTCCGCCGAGCATCGACTTCACGACCGCGTCCACCTGCTGGGTGCGAGGCTGTGAGCGCAGCGACGCGAAGTCGGTCCAGTTCGTGAGCTGCGCGCCGGGAATCTGACCGGCCGCCAGGCTCAGGCCGAAGTTGATCCGGTTCAGGATCGCGCCGGTGTTCATCCACGCGTCGCCGCGATCGGGCCATCCGTCGGGTGTCTGCCGGCCGAAGATCGGCTGGCCGAGGCGCGCGACGAGCTGCGCCGTGCGCGGCGTTGGGTCGGGCGTCGCGTTCACGGCGCGCAGCGCGCTGGCCACGACTTCGAACGGCGTCTTCACCTTGGCGCGATACGCGGCTCGGCTCATGAACTCGGGGCTCGTGACGACGCAACGCACCGTCTCGCGGATGTCGCCTTGGGTCTTGCTGAACGTGCTCGCGCACCGATCGACGAGCGCTTTCGGCGGATCATCGCTCACGAAATGGCGCGCCAGCTTGGTGACGATGAAGTGCGCCGTCGACGGATTGCTTGCGACGAGGTCGAGCACGCGCTCGCCTTCGTCCTCGCCCCGTCCCGCGGGAAACTTCTGGCCGAGGATCGTCTTCTCGCCCGCGTCGTGGATGATCGGATTGAACTGGAATTCGCCGCTCTGCCGGTTGAACGTCCAGCCCGTGAGCGCGCGCGCGACTTCCTGCACGTCCTTCTGCGTATAGCCGCCATCGACGCCGAGCGTGTGGAGCTCCATGAGCTCGCGTGCGTAGTTCTCGTTCAGCCCCCGCTTCGCGCGCTGCTGCTGCTGCTGCGGAAGCGGACGGGCCGGTGCAAAGATCCCGAACCTTCCCGGCCGCCGCATCGCCATCGGTCGACGGGCCTGGGCCAGGGTCGGATGCGTGCTGTCCGCGGCGCTCTGCCAGTTGTCGAGGAAGAAGAGCATCGCCGGACTGTGCGCCACAGCGCCAAGCAGGTCTCGGAATTTCCCGAGCGCGTGCGGCCGAATGACGTCGCGATCGTACTGGGCGAGATACAGGCGCGTCTGCCCTTTGCCGGCGAAGACGCTGAAGTGATTCTCCCAAAAGTCGACCATGACCTCGTCGAGCTGCCGTTCGCTCGATACGGCGCGCGCGAGCTGCGCGGACTGGATCTGCCCGACCATCTGTTGATTGCGCTGCGCGGCTTGTGCTAGCTCCGGATTCCGCGCCAGCACCTCCTGCCGTGCCTCGGGCCGCGTCATCATCGAGTCGTTCGCGCCCGCGGCCTTGGCCTGGCGCTGCAATCGCTGGAGGTCCTCGAACTGGCGCACGATGTCGCCGGTCGGCGTCGAGAAGACGGAATAGTTCCTAATGACGTCGTCACCGGCGGGATCGGGAATGCGCTCGGGGTTGAGCTGCAGGTCGATCCACTTGTCGATCCCCATGGCGCGCACCTTCTCGACGTCGCCGGGCCGCGGGCCGAACGTAAGTCGGTTGAGCACCTGCTGGATCTGCTCGTCGGGGAGCAGGTCACCCTGCATCGCGACCGCGGACGTACCCGTCGTCGTTGCCGCGCGGGCCGCGCCGGGGGCTGCGGGAATAGCCTGCGTCTGACCGCGCGCCGGCTGGGTGCTCCACGCCGAAGCGATCAGGGCGGACGAGAAAACGACAAGGTGGCGCATAGTTGATCTCGGACCAGGGTAGCCGCTTAGGTAGACGGCGGGCGACCCCCCTCGTTAACCATACCCCGGCATCCTCCCCAAGCGCCCCAACTTCCGGTACAAAAAGATCTTGCGGGGTTCGATCCCCCTTCCTACGGTTGTAAACCGCCACTCCCCCCATTCGGCCGTAGGAACAGAATGTCGCATCTGTACCTGGACGCCAACGAGCTCGACGCCGCCGCCCGACGGATCGTGGCGGAGGCCGGACGCCGAATTGGCGGGGGCGGCGCCGGTCCTGTTGCCGTGCTCGTGGCAGAGGTGGACCAAGACGCGGGCAAGACCGAGGCGGATGCCGAAGCTTGGTCGCCCGATCACGTCGACGCGCTGAACAAAGAGCTGGTGGAGATGATCGGTGCGTCGATCCGCGGCGACGATCTCATCGGCCGACTAGGCAGTCGGGTCGTAATGATCTTGACCGATGCGAGCGCGGACGACGCACGAGGCGTCGGAGATCGTATCTGCGCGGCCGTCAGGACCCACCGCTTCGGCAACGGCTTCGCCGGTGCCGGCGCGAGAACGCTGTCGATCGGTGCTGCAGCGGCGCCGGATCACGGACAATCGTACGAGCCGGTGCTCGAGGCGGCTCTCGCCGCGCTCGCCAGAATTCAGTCGCAAGGGCGCGACGGCGCCGCGGCGATGCCGCCTCCCCATCACGACGCACTGAGGCGTCCGCTCTCGATCGATCGATTCGCCGGGCGCGTGCAAGAGCTCGCGTCGCTCAGGCAGTGGCTGGACGAGGTGAACGCGGGACAACCGCGCGTCGTGAGCGTTTCCGGTGCCGCCGGGACGGGCACGGCGACCCTGCTCAGGCAGCTCGAGTCGGAGGTCCGGATTCGCGGCGGCTTGTTCGCATCGGTCGCGTCGCCCAAGCGCACGCTGCCAAAACCGTACGGCGCGTGGCGCGCGCTTCTTCGCGCGACGCACGTCTTTCAGCCGGCGCCCGAACGCGAATGGGCCGAGCTGCAACACCTGGAGCCCGCGCTCGGCGAGGTGCCGGCCGTCGCGCGTCCGGGAAGCCAGTTTCGTTTGCTCGGCGAGCTCGCCGAGTACGTGCGTTTGCTCGCGTCGAACGGGCCGCTCGTGCTCGTGCTCGAGGAAATGCAGTGGGCCGACTCATGGTCGTGGGACGCGCTCGAGCATCTGATCCGACAGCTCGACGGCGATCGGATCATGATCTGCATGACCTTCCGCGCCGAGGCGAGCGGCCTCGGGAGCGGTCCGCACGACAACACGTGGATGCGCCGAGCCAATCTGCGCCCGGAGCTCGCCCGTCAGATCACCGTCGCGAATCTCACGCGCGACGAAGTCAAGCAGTGGCTCGACGCCGCGTTTCACCGGCAAGCCGTCGGTCGCGACCTGCTCGCGTTCATCTACCGGCAGACCGAGGGCAATCCGCTCTTCATCGCGCATCTGCTCCGGTCGCTGGTCGAAGACGGATACGTCTGGCACAACGGGATGCGCTGGGAGTGGACTCCAGTGTCGGAGCTCCGCGTTCCCGCCGGCCGGTCCGCGCTGATCGCGCACCGGCTCGAGCGATTCTCGGCGAGTACCTATGGAGTGCTGTGGACGGCGGCGATCGCCGGCCGCGAGTTCGACATTCGTCTGCTGGTGGCGGCGGGCGCGGGAAGCGAACCGGCGGTCCGCCTTGCGCTCTCGGAGGCGCTCAGCGCGGGTCTGCTGCATTCGACTCGCAAGCGCAAGCGCGGAAGCTTCGCGTTCACGCACGACGAGGTCGCCGAAGTCTTGATCGACGGTCTTCCGGCACAGCAGCGCAAGCAGTTGCATCTGCGAGTGGCTCAGGCGCTGGAGAAGCTGCGGCCCGACTCGGCGGACGACATCGCGCTGCACTATGACGCGGCCGACGAACAGCCGGACGCGTACTGCTGGGGTCAGTTCGCGGCGAAAGCGGCCGAGCGCGTTTACGCGTTCGGCGCTGGGAGCTCGTATCTCCAGCTCGCGGCGCGGAACGCAACGAGTCCGGGAGAGCTCGCCGAGATTCGCGTGTCCCTCGCGCATCTGTCCGAGACGGGCGGCCGCTTCGACGAGGTCGAGGAGCTTTGCGATCTCGCGATCGAGTGGTTCGACGGCCAGGGTGACGAGCGTCGGTCGCTCACTCTGCGGCGGCTTCGCGAGCGCGCGCGAATGGAGCTCGGGCAGCCGGCGCTCGTCACGCTCGAAGCGCTCAAGGTGCTCGAGGCCGAAGCGAAGCGGCTCGGCTTCGACCACGAGAACGTTGCCGTGCTGCTCATGATGTCGCAGACATACGGGCGGCTCGGCGACCGGCGAACGTCCGAACGTTTCGCGGCGGAGGGCGTGGCGATGGCGGAGCAGGTCGGCGACACGCTGCTGCTCGCCGACGCCGTCACTCGCTTGGGCGGCGCGATGTTCAGCGAGTCGCCGAATCGCGCGTACACGATTCTCGAGCGCGCGCTGTCGCTGTACGAGAACGCGGGCGACGCGCGCGGGCAGGCGAGGACGTACGGAAACATGGGCGTCGTCGCGCAATTCGAGTCGCGGCTCGACGTCGCGTTCGAGGCGTACTCGAAGGCGATCACGGTTGGCCGCGCCGGTGGAATTCCCGACATGTGGGGCGTCGGCGCGATGAACCTCGGTGTATTGCACCAGCGCTGCGGCGACTACGACAAGGCGCGCGATCTATTCAGCGAAGCGCTCGGCCTTTTCGTGGCGGTGAAGCACAGCGAGTATCAGCTGGCCGCGCTGTTCAACTTGGCGCACGCCGAGCGGGAAGTAGGACGATGGGAATCGGCGACGCAGCTCTATGAGACGACCGTCTCGCTTGCGCAGCGAATCGGACAAGCCGACATCGAGGCGGGCGCGACGGCCGGGGCCGGTCTTTGCGCTCTCGAGCTTGGGGACGAGGGCGCGGCACGCTCGGCGATTCGCGCGCTTCGGAGTCGGACCAAAGATCGAACCGACTGGTTCGTGGGTCGGGAGGTGGTAGAAGCGCTTCAGATTCGAACGGACGTCCGTGATGATGAAAGGCGTCACCACGCGGTTGAACGGTTATCCCGCTCGGTTGAGCTGGCCGAATCCACGGACATGTACTGCGCGGCGTGGCTCATCTCGTCGTGCGCTGAGGCCGTCAGCCTAATCGACCGAACTCGTGTTGGAGAATTGCTTCGCGCGTACGCGGATCGAGTCAAAAAGCTCGGATACCCGGAGATGACGAGACGATTTGACGCATTGGAATCCGGCCTGGAGCGACCACAGCCGTAGAGTTGACGCTAGCACATCCGTGAGACCGGGCTTAGCTTCGACTAACGCTCCGCCGACGGACGTGTTTGCTGGTTGCTCCAAGAGACGGCTGGTGACTATGCGTAGCTTTTCGAGGGCGCTCCCGGTTACGGGAGCAGCAGTGCTCGCGGTCCTGTCGATGAGTTGTGATCAATCGGCGACTGCACCGAGCACATCCCGGCTTAGAACGGTTGCGACCGACAAGCCATCGCTCGATTACAATTCCGGCTCGTCGTTCGGCGGACTCCGCTCGACGTCGTTCACCGTGACGTCGGCGGGGGGAACGTTCCAGGTTGGCGGGCTGTACGCTCTCCAATTCCCGGCGAATTCGATCTGCGATCCGGCGACGAGCACGTACGGCCCGGGCACGTGGAACGACGCGTGTACGACGCTCGCCGACGGGCAGTCCGTCACGATCACGGCGACCTACGGGTTCACGGCGTCCGGCTTCACGATCGATTTCTCGCCGGCGCTGCGATTCAATCCCAATACAAGAGTTCTCATCGCGACGAACGTTTACGCGAACGCGATCACTTCGAACGCCGCCTACTACGCGGCGAACCCGTCCGCGCTGCACTACCTCGGCATCTACTATCGCCCGCAGCTCAACGGGGCGTCGCTGACGGATGCCGGTTCCGATGCGAGCCTGGTCACTCACGTGAACCTCAATACCGGCATCGTGTGGCGACGCATCAAGCATTTCAGCGGCTACAACGTGTACACCGGTCTTCCCTGCGATCCGTCTCCTGACGATCCGGACTGTGTCGACGACGGCGGCCCCGACGTGGACGGCGGCCACGGATGATCGGTGAGAACGGCGGAGAAAACGCGACGGCCCCGGCTTTTCAGCCGGGGCCGTCGTATTTCCAGGCTCATCATCCGTGGGTCGCGGGCGCCCGCAGCATGTAGCCGATGCCGCGCAGCGTGTGAAGCATCGGCTCGTCGCCGTCGGCGTCGAGCTTCTTGCGGAGATAGGCGACGTAGACGTCGACGATGTTGCTGTCGCCGCCCTCGACGGTTTCGTGCCACACATAGCGAGCGATCGCGTTGCGCCCGAGCGGCTGATTCGGGTGACGCATGAAGCACTCGAGCAGCTCGAATTCGCGTTGCGTGAGGGCGAGCGGCCGGGCGCCGCGTTCCGCCGTGCGCGTGACCGGGTCGAGCATTACATCGCCCACGCGGAGCGTGGGAGCGCGTTCCGGCGCCGCGGCGCGCCGGAGAAGCGCCCGCACGCGGGCGACTAGCTCGTCCACGTCGAAGGGTTTGACCAGATAGTCGTCGGCGCCCGCCTCGAGGCCCGTCACGCGATCGGCAACTTCACGCCTGGCGGTGAGCATGAGCATAGGCGTCGCGGACGCCGTTGCGGCGCAGCTCCTTCACGACATCGAACCCGTTCCGTCGCGGGAGTCCGACGTCGAGGATGATCAGGTCCGCCGGGTTCTCGAGGGCGCTGACCATCCCGGCGTCGCCGTCGCGCGCCGCGCGGACGAGATACCCCTGCTCGCGAAGGGCGCGGTCGAGCATGGCGACCAGCCGCGAGTTGTCCTCGATGATGAGAATCGATTGGTGCTGAGCCGAGTCCGGCATCGTCAGGTCAAGATCCGCGTCCAGGTAGGCGCGAGCAAGCGCTGCCGCGGCGGGACTTGAGTCGGTGACGGGGGCCCGCTTGCTTTGGGTGCGTGACCGCGCCGCCAGCGATGCGAGGCCCAGCCCCTCGCCGTGTCGTTGCACCGACGATCGTGGCGGGCGGTCTCGCCGCCTCGGCGTCGACCGGCGCGCTCATCGCCATCGGACGGCGGCTCGGAAGCGCCCGACTTCCGTTCGCCGCCATCGGCGCGACGCTTGCTCATACGACTATTTCGAGTGGGACGACGTCGCTGGTCATCGTCGGTTTCGTGACCCATGTCCTGCTGAGCTTTGTGTGGGCGATCGCGTTTGTGGCCTTGGTCACACGAGGTTGGCGTTTGGCGACCGCCGGCATCGTAATAGGATGTGCCCAGTTTGCGATGTCCTGGATCACCGCGCGCGTGACCGGCAGTGGTATCGCGTCGGTTGTGCCGCTGGGCGATCGAATGGTGCTGGCCGTCGTGATCGCGGCGTCGTTGGTGGTTGGAATTCGAGTTGCCGTGGCGCAAAACGCGTTGGATTCGCGCGCAATGCACGATTCGTCGCACGGTGAAACGCGAATGTGACCGGGCGTGGTACCCGACAGTTGTAGAAGGAACATCAGATCGTGAATCGGGTTCGATTTCATGAAGGGCCCGGTGCACTCGTTTGAAACTCATCGGCAGTCCGAGGCGTCGGGAAGGTGGGAGCAGTGGAAGCGGAGGAGAGCGGGGCAGACCCGCAGTATCCGAAGTACCAATACCAGGAGGGGGAAATGGACATCCTCGTAATGCTCGAGGAGAACCCCGATCACTCGCCGGTATTGGCGCACGTGAACTCCGTTCCGTCGCCGTTGCATTCGTCAGAGCGGCCGTCGCGGGACATCGTGACGCTATACGGAGAACCGAACCCGGAGTCGCTTGCGCTGGCTCTTGCGGCAGCAGTCGAGTCGCACCGAACGAGCGATGGACAGGCCGACGCAGTCCGCCATCTCGGCGTGTGGCCTGAGCGGGGCGCAGTTGGAGATGCGGCGTGGAGGGACCCTTCGGGGAGACTCATAACGAGCGATCTCGAGATTCCGCTCGAGACGCTCCACTCGACAGCAAGACAGTTGCTCGCGGAGTGCGGTCAGTTGATCCGGCGGTTGGTGGCAGGGTTGTCGATGCCGGATTGGCCGGAAGGAGCCCGACGGGCGATCAGTATCTCGATCGGACCGATCGTTGGAATCACAGGACCGGTGTTCACCCCGCTCGAGTCGATGATCGAGCGACTCAGATTGGCAGACGCACTGGCGTTCGACACCGAAGGAGACTGAGACAAGACCCTACCTTGTCAGAATGAAGCGGGGGCGGCCCAACCGGGCCGCCCCCGCTTCGCATTCGGAGAAGAGATCTGATGTCGCCGAAACATCAGACTTCAGATTTCTCCGCGCCCTTCATTTGAACCAAGTCCCACAGGTTGCCGTACAGATCCTGGAACACGGCAACCGTTCCGTACGGCTCCTCTTTCGGCGACCTCACGAACACGACGCCCTTCGCGACGTACGCGTTGTAGTCGCGCCAGAAATCGTCGGTGCGCAGGAACAGGAAAACGCGCCCTCCGGTCTGGTTGCCGATTCGCGACGATTGCTCGGGGCCGACCCCGCGCGCCAACAACAGCTGCGATTCCGTCGCCCCGCGCGGCGCGACGACGACCCAGCGCTTCTTCTGTTCCGGCACCGGCCGATCTTCGACCACCGAAAAGCCAAGCACCCCTACATAGAAGGCGAGCGCTTCCTCATAGTCCCGGACGACGAGAGCCACGAGACCGATCGATTGCCGCATGCCGGGGTACCCATATGAAGGGGGTGTCCGCTCAATTTCGGCGGCTCGTGCCCGCTTTGGCAGGTCAAAAATTGACAGTTGAGAGCGCCGCAGAGGACAGCCCCTTGACGCGCCCGGCCTCCCGGAAGCAGTCTCTCGGAAACAGGTCCGTCACGGAATGACCAAGCTGTCCGCCAAGAGCTCCGCCCAGCGCCCGAGCACCACCGTCCGCGTGTTTGCCGACGCGATTGGAAGACTATGGAGCGCCGCCGCGAGCGGCGACGTCCTCGTCTTCAACTGCGCCACCGAGACGCGACGGGCCGCCCGGGCAATCGCGGTGGATCTCGCGACGCTCGACGACTCGGTCAGCGACGACGCCCTGCGAGCGTGGCTCGAGCAGGCCCCGCGCATCGGAACATTGTTGTAGCCCACCGCACGGCGGTGGGCGGGAGACTCGACGCGTATGAGGGAATACAAAGGGTCGGAGATCCGCAACATCGCGGTGGTGGGACACGGGGCGAGCGGCAAGACCAGTCTGGTCGATGCGCTCGCCTTCGTGTCAGGTAGCTCGAAGCGGCATGGATCCGTGAAGGACGGTACCGCCCTCACCGATCACGCCGCGGAAGAGATCGAGCGCGGCTACTCGATCAACCTCGGTCCGGCGTTCGCCGAGTGGCAGGACACCAAGATCAACCTGATCGACACGCCAGGATACCTCGACTTCCAGGGCGATGCGATCGCCGGCCTCGCCGCCTCCGATGGGGCGCTCGTCGTGGTCTCCGCCACGTCCGGCGTCGAAGTCGGCACCGAAAAGATGTTCCGTGAGGCGGTCGCCCGGCGTGACCCGGTGCTGTTCGTCGTCTCGATGATGGACAAGGAGCACGCCGACTTCGACCGCATCTACCAGCAGATCAAGACGCGCCTCTCGAACAAGGTCATTCCCGTCGAGGTGCCCGTCGGCCAGGCGCACAGCTTCCACGGCGTCGTGAATCTGTTCACGAAGAAAGCCCACCAGTTCAAGAAGGGCGTCAAGACCGGCGAGTACGAAGAGACGGAGATCCCCGAGGAATCCAAGGAGCTGTTCGATCGATACTACGCGGAGCTGATCGAGTCGATCTCGGCCACCGACGACACGCTGCTCGAGCACTACCTCGAGGGCGCCGAGATCTCACGCGACGAAGCGATCGCGGCGATGAAGGAAGCGATGAAGCGGATGGAGCTCTTCCCGCTCTTCGTCGTCTCCAACGAATTGAACTACGGAATGCAGGCGATCCTTTCGACGATCGTCGAGCTGATGCCCAACGCGTTCGAGATGGAAGAGCTGCACGCGTTCAAGGGCGCCGAGGGCGACGCGACCGTCGAGATCCACGCGGCCGACACCCTGCGCACCGGTCGCGCACGTGTTCAAGACGATGTCCGAGCCTCACGTCGGCGACGTGACGTTCTTCCGGCTCTTCTCCGGCGTGATCAACAACGGCGACGAGCTGTACAACGCGACGAGAAGCGGCAGCGAGAAGCTGAACCATCTGTCGGTCGCGCAGGGGAAGGACCGGATCGAGATCCAGGTGCTGCACGCCGGCGACATCGGCTGCGTCGCCAAGCTGCGGAACACGCACACCAACGACACGCTCTCGACGCGTCACCATCCGGTGCGGCTGCCGCTCATCGCGCTCCCCGACGGCGCGATCCAGATGGCGGTGCACGCCACCAACCGCGCGGACGAAGAGAAGCTCCAGGCGGGTCTGCATCGCCTGCACGACGAGGACCCGACCTTCGAAGTGCACTACAACGCCGAGACGCACGAGACGATCGTGTCCGGACTCGGCGAGCGGCATCTCGAGGTGGGAATGTCGAAGCTCAAGCGGAAGTTCAGCGTGACCGCCGAGCTGTCGAAGCCGCGCATCGCCTACCGCGAGACGATCAAGGGCAAGGCCGAGGGACAGGGCCGACACAAGAAGCAGTCCGGCGGACGCGGTCAGTTCGGCGACTGTTGGGTGAGATTCGCGCCGCTCCCACGCGGCAGCGGGTATCAGTTCGTCGACGAGATCGTCGGCGGCTCGATTCCGCGGCAGTACATCCCGGCCGTGGACCGGGGAATTCAGGAAGCCGCCGTACGTGGCATCCTCGCCGGATACCCGCTGGTCGACTTCCAGGCCGAGGTGTTCGACGGCTCGTACCACACCGTGGACTCGAACGAAATGTCGTTCAAGATGGCGGGCATCCAAGCGTTCAAGTCCGTGGCGGTGAAGTGCAAGCCGACGTTGCTCGAGCCGCTCGACGAGCTGGAGATCGAGACGCCCGACGACTACATGGGCGACGTGCTCGGCGACTTGTCGTCGCGGCGCGGGCACATTCTCGGTACGGAGCCGGGGGACAGTGGCACGAGGATTCGCGCCGTCCTACCGCAAGCGGAGCTACACGGGTACTCGAGTGCGTTGTCGTCGATGACGCAGGGTCGCGCCACGTTCAAGCGGCGGTTCAAGGGCTACGAGGAAGCGCCGCACGAGACGCAGCAGAAGATCATCGAGGAGTCGGCGAAGGTGAAAGACGAGGAGTTGGCGACAGCGCACTAGCGGTGAACGAGCCGCGCGTCAACCTCTAACACGAAGCGGGCCGGCGATCGCCGGCCCGCTTCCGTTGGTACGCCATTGTCGGGTTTCCCGGAGAGGCAGCGTGCTCTCAAGCGTAGGACGTCTCGAACGGAGCCCGCTCCAATGTTCCATGCTTCTTCGCGTCGCGAGATTCGCCGCGACTGGGTGTGCATTGCCCTCACGCTCCTCGCCGCCTCGAGCTGCAGCGACTCGCGCGCCGCCGCGCGCACGAGCGAACCGCCGGCACCGACGAGCTGGTCGCTCGCGAAAACCCCGCTGGCCAACGGCGACTTGCAGGCAGACACCGTACTGGCGACGATCGCCCCGCTCCAGGTCTTGGTTCGCGCCAACGACCTGCCGGCCGCCGGCGCGCGTGTGATCTGGAAGGTCTCGTCCGACACCGCCGTGACGACGTCGACCACGGCCACCGATCAAAATGGCATCGCGACGCTGCAATTCGCGCTCGGGCCAAGAGCCGGCGCGTATGTCGCGGTCGCCGCGCTCGACTCCGTTCCGGGCGTCGCAGCCGTGACGTTCAACCTGAGCGCGGCTCCTGGAAACCCGGCGGTGCTCGCTCTGGTGTCGGGCGCGAATCAGACTGACAGCGCGACCGCGGTGCTGAAATCGGACTTCGTCGTCAGGGTCGCCGACGCCCATGGCAACGGGGTTCCGGGGGTCACGATTCAGTGGGCGGTCACAACGGGCGGCGGATCGATCTCACCCACTTCGAGCGTGACAACGGCACCTGATGGCCAGGCGAACGCGAAGCTCACCCTTGGTCGCACCGCCGCCTCGAACTCCGCGATGGCGACCGCACTCGGCATTGATGGGCCGATCGCCTTCTCCGCGACGGCCACGGCCGCCCACGCCGCGCAACTCGCCGTGATCTCCGGCGACGGCCAGGTCGCCGCAGTGAGTCAACGACTCGGCACGGACGACATCGTGAGGGTCACGGATAGCTATGGGAACGCCGTCGCGGGCGTGACGATCGATTGGGCGATCGCCAATGGCGGCGGAGCGCTCTCGGCGAGCACCAGCATTACGTCATCCGATGGCACGGCGACGACGCGCTCGACGCTTGGTCCCACTCCCGGGACGCAGACGATAGTCGCTGCCGTGGACGCGGCGGCGAGCGTGGCTCGCGTGAGTTTCTCGGCGACAGGCGTGACATCTGTGTCGCCTCCATCTGGATCACCGCCGCCGCCGCCGCCACCACCGTCAGGGCCGGCCCAAACGCTCGTGCTCCTGAGCGGCGACGGACAGACAGGCTCAGTCGGATCGGCGCTACCAAATCTCATAGTGGTCCAGGCGCGCGATGCCGACGGCCACGGTGTGCGCGGCCAGCAGATCTCCTTTACGGCCGGCGGCACCGGAGCCGCGGTACCGGCGATCGCCGTGACCGACGACGACGGCAAGGCAGCGACCTCGTGGAGATTCGGAGGCGATCAGGGTCCGCAGACCTTGACGGTCCAAGCGAGTTTCACTGCGACATGTCCTCACCGTTCACGCGACCGCGATCCCGGCTCCGCTCGCGATCGTCGGCGATCCATCGGACAACTTCGACGGGCTGTTCGGCTCGATCGGCATCGGCCAATACGCCAGCGCCCGGGTCGGCCCAGCCGATTCGCGGGTGCTGGCATCGCCGCTGACGGTCAACTTTTCGCACAACTCCTCTCGCATCAGCGTCCCGGCGAGCGTGACCATCGCCACGGGCGGGACCTCTCAGGCGTTTCGCATATCCGGAACTTCGGCGGGAACGGAGACACTCACTGCATCAGCGGCGGGATACACTTCAGCGAACCTCGAATTCTCCGTCGGCCTTGGGATGCTCGATTTCGTGCTCACAGGGTTTCCAGTGAGTTCGCTGAGGGTGGGTGGCACGAACGACGTCGTTCTCTGCTCGTACGGGCCCAATTGGAATTCCAACCTTCTCTCCGCGGCTACGACGTTCGCGCTGGGGCCAAGCGCGAACGTCAGCTTCTCGACGGAGGCGGCGCCTTCCATGCCCATTACCTCGGTTACGATTCCCGCGGACGATTTCTGCACCCGCTTCGTCGCCCATGGCCTGGTCGCGGGCGCGGCGACTATCACCATCTCGAGTCCGAACTTCCAAACGCTCGTCACGAGTCTCACGGTGAAACCGTGATGACCAGGGGTAGTAATGTTTTATGACGGTTCTGAAGGCGGTTGACGGTTGTGGGGCGACGATGTGGACGCCATCATATGGATCCACGTATGACGCCATTTCCGATCCGCCGCTTTCAGGTGCGTCGCGTCACTTCGCTATTCGTCGTCGCCGCCGCCGTTGGTGGCGCGGCGCTGGCGTGCAGTGACGCGACCACCAGCCGCGTCGACGACCCGCTCCACCCGGCGGCGCAGTGGTCGCTCGAGAAGCTCGCCGCGGGCGACGATCTTCCCGTCGATACGGTTCTCGCCCGATCAGCGCCGCTGCGCGTCATAGTTCGGCTCGACGGGCAGGCGGCGAGCGGCGTCGGAGTGGCCTGGAGCATCAACGGCGACACGACCGTTTCCACGACGGGCCCTGACGGCATCGCGTCGCTCGACTTCGCGTTCGGCTCGAAGGCGGGGCCCGTATCTCGTCCGCGCGGCTTTGCCGCAGAAGCCGGAAATCCCTTCGCTCTCGTTCAGTGGGGCCGCTCTTCCCGGACACGCGTCGGCGATCCGCATCGTTTCCGGGTCCGGCCAGAGCGACACGGTGACGGCTCAGCTTCGCGACCAACTCGTCGTCCGCGCGACGGACAGCCACGACAACGCAACGCCGGGAGCCTCGGTCGATTGGACCGTGATGTCCGGTGCCGGGTCGGTCTCGCAAGCGCAGACGGCGACCCTCACTCCCGACGGGACCGCGGCCGTGCGGTATTCGCTCGGTCGCTCCGCCGGCGCCAACACGATCGCGGCGACGCTGCACGGTGTCGACGCGACGGTGACGTTCCAGGTCAACGCGTCGGCCGCGAACCCGGCCAAGCTCTCCATGGTCTCCGGGAACAATCAGAGTGTGGAGGTCAACCACGCGCTCGCCGCGGACTACGTGGTTAAGGTCACCGACGCGTTCGACAATCCGGTGTCCGACGCCGCGATCGATTGGGCGATCACGGCCGGCGGCGGAGCGTTGTCGGCGGCCGAGGTCATGAGCACGACCGATGGCCTCGGCGCGACGAGATCGACGCTGGGGCCAACCAACACCGTGCAATCGGTGAACGCGACGCTGCACGCGTGGCCCAAAGTTCCGGCTGTGACCTTCAGCTCGACGGCGACCGTCGGACCGCCGACGCAACCTCCGGCACCTCCCTCGGGCCCGGCGTTGGTGCTGGTCAGTGGCGGCGGCCAAACGGGAGTCATCGGGACTCCGTTGGCTCTACCAATCGTCGTGAAGGCGACCGACGGCTCGGGCCATGCGCTCCCGAATCAACTGATCACGTTTACGGTGCCGTCGATCTGGGGAAGCGCTGCGCCGCTGACGGCGACGACGGACGCCCAAGGATTGGCGCAAACGGTCTGGACGCTCGGTCCGAACCCGAGCTTCGGGACGATCACGGCGACGGCGGCCTTCACGACCACGGTTGCCTCGGCGAATGCGACGGCGACGCTGCCGGCGCTCGCGTTCATCGGCGATCCGCTGTATGCACCCATCCCGATAAGTCCCTCCATCGGACTGGGGCAATTCGCTACCGCAGCCTTGGCGCCCGCGTCGGGTTCCCCCGTTGCGGCGTCGGTCACCGTGACGCTGACTCACGGGCCCCACACGACCGTGCCTGCGACCGTCACGATCGCGGCTGGGGGAACCTACGGACGCTTCCAAATCACCGCCGCCTCGGCTGGCACGGACACGATCGTCGCATCGGCTCCGGGATTTTCGCCGGCGACGTTTGTCGTTACCGTCGGCCTCGGGCGGATCATGTTCTTCCCGTCGCCGGTTGCTGCCGGGACGAAGGTGGTGAGCACCATCTGCATTGCCGCGCCGGACGGCGAGGAGACGTTCGACGCCGCGAGCGCTTTCTTTTCGCTCGCGATGACCTCGAACATCTCCATCTCCAGCTTCTATGGGTTAGACCCCAACACGCCCGTCACATCGGTCGGATTCCCGATTCCGGGCGCAAACTGCTTCTTCTTCTACCTGAAAGGCATTTCGCCCGGCCCAGCGACGCTCACCATATCAAGCCCGCTCTACAAGCCGCTGACGGCGAGCATCCTCGTAACGCCATAGATCGAGCGACTATCGCGCAAGAAAACACAACGGCGCGCCGTTCGGGCGCGCCGTTGTCGAGGGATGAGGATCGATCCGCGTCAGGTTCCCGTCTTCCGCTTTCTCGCGATCTTGCCCACGCGCTTGACGGCGTGCTTCCGCTTTTTCGTCCCGGCCGCGATCGACACGATGTCGGACTGCGCCGCCGCCGCGTCGCCGCACGCCGACGCCGCGATCGCCGGCTGGCGCGGCTGCTTGTAGACGTACCGCTCACCGGCATAGTTCCGGAAAATGACTTCGTCGTCGTTGATCTCCTCGACGTACTCCGGCAGGAGCGGCACCTTGCCGCCGCCGCCCGGCGCGTCGATCACGAAATGCGGTACGGCGAGCCCCGACGTCCAGCCGCGCAGCGCCTTCACGATCTCGAGACCCTTCTCGACGGTCGTGCGGAAGTGCTCGCCGCCCGCCACCTGGTCCGCCATATAGATGTAGTAAGGGCGGACCCGTGCCTTGAGCAGCTTCTGCATCAACTCCTTCATGATCTCCGGGTCGTCATTCACCCCGCGGAGGAGCACCGTCTGGCAGCCGAGCGGGACGCCCGCGTCGGCCAACCGGGCGAGCGCCGCATTCGTCTCGGGCGTCAGCTCGGCCGGATGATTGAAGTGCGTGTTCATGTACACGGGATGGTACTTCTTGACCATCTCGCAGAACTCGGGGGTAATGCGCTGCGGGAGGTGCGAGGTGATCCGGCTGCCGATGCGAATGATCTCGACGTGCGGGATCTCGCGCAGCCTCTGGAACAGGTATTCGAGCCGCCGATCGGACAACATCATCGGATCGCCGCCCGACATGATCACGTCGCGGATCTCCGGGTGTGCGCGGATGTACTCGAAGGCCGACTCGTACTGGTTGAGCGGGATCTTCTCCGGGTCGCCGACCTTTCGGCGCCGCGTGCAGAACCGGCAGTACGTCGCGCAGACCGGGCTCACCAGGAACAACACGCGGTCCGGATATCGGTGCGTGATGTTCGGGACCGGCGAGTCGCCGTCTTCATCCAGCGAGTCGATCACGCCGTCCACGACGTCGAGCTCCTGGACGGTGGGCACGTACTGCTGCCACATGGCGTCGCCGACTTCCTGGATCGACGCCAACGAGTTCGGCGTGATCCGCATCTGGAAGTTGTCGAAGGCGGGTTTCAGGGCCTCGACGTCGATCACGTCGCTCCCGAATCGCTCGGCGAGTGCGTCGAGCGAATCCACGCCTGCGTGAAGAACTTTTTGCCAGTCACTCATTGCGGGACGACTCCAAGGCTCGGTCGTGAAAGTGCACTGCCCCTTCGAGGTGCTGCCGGGTGAGACGCTTCGTGTAGATCACGCGAGAATCGCCGGGCGCGTAGTAGTCGGCGATCGTCGCGACGGCGGTGTAGCCGCGCACGTCGTAAAAGCGTCGGGTTGGCGCGTAGTCGTCGCGCGACGACGTCTCGACGACCAGCAACCGCGCTTCCCGTTGACGTAGACGGCGTTCCACTTCATCAAGTAACTGAGATCCGCCGCCGCTTCCCTGAAAATCAGGATGCATCGCAATCCAATAGAGGTCGTATGTGCGATCAGTTCCCGGCGTCGATCCATAGCACACAAATCCGACGAGCTGTCCATCCGTCGCGAACGACCCGACGAACTCATAGTCGCTGACACCGTCGCCCGGATCGTAGGGCGCGCGTACCGGACCGACGGCGAACGTTTCGTCGAACAACTCGAGTGCCACCGCGACCTCTTCTTCACGAAAAACCGTCGTCGCGTAGAGAATCTCACGAATGCGATTGCGATGCCCGCGCTGAAGGGCGCCGAGTCTCACGCTCATTCTCAGGTCGGCTCGGTCGCCGGATTCGGCGAGAACGCGGAGCCGACGTCGCCGAACAGATCGAGCTCGGTCGCTTCGGGCTCGAGACCCGACAACTGGTTGACCAACGCCCAATTCTCCTGCGGGACCTTCGCGCGCGAACGGTCCAGCCCCAGCTCGCAGATGCTCCGAATGAGCGCCGGATATTCCACGCCCGCGACCTGCGCCATCGTCGCGAACCCCGCGTTGTGCATGATGTCGGGGTTCGCGTTCACCTCGAGGATCCACGGCCGGCCGTCCTGGTCGATGCGCATGTCGACGCGGCCGTAGCCGAACCCGCCTACGATCTTCCAGGCCGCGCCGGCCACGCGACGAATCTCGTTGGCCACCTTGACCGGCAGCTTTGCCGGGCAGCGCGGAATCGCCGCGAGGTCGTCGTCGCTCCCCGTGACCCACTTCGATTTGTACGTGACGATGCGCCAGCGGCCCGCCGGCGTCTTCCGAAAGTCGATCTCCGAGATCGGCAGCACGGTGTCGCCGAGGATGCCGACGTTCACTTCGCGCCCGTCGACGTACCGCTGAACGATCACTTCGGACCACAGCTCGAGCATCGCCTCGACGCGCTCGGCCAATTGGCGCGTGTTCCGCACCACCGACCGCTGCTCGACGCCGAGTGATGCGTCCTCCGCCGCCGGCTTCACGATGGCGGGAAACCCGACGCTGACGAGCGGATCGCCGCGCTGGATCGTGGCGAATCTGGGGATCGGCAGCCCCGCCTTCTCCAGAATCGCGTTGATGACGGGCTTTCGGAGGCAGATCGCGGTCGTGTAGCTCGAGGCTCCCGTAAACGGGACCTTGAACAGCTCGAGCACCGAGATGACCGACGACTCGAGCGTCGCGACCCCGTCGATTCCCTCGCACATGTTGAAGGCGAGGTCGAACTTGCCGCGGCGCACCTTGTCGATCCACTTGCCGTCCTGGTAGACGGGGATCCAGGTGACGGTATTGCCCTCGGCGACGAGCGATCGCTCGATGTCTTCGGCGGTGCCGATGATCAGACGGTCGGGGTTGGCCGCATACGCCGACGCGCCGTCGAGGAGGAGTGCGACCTTCATGCGACCATGGTTGTGGTCCGCGCCGGCGTCCGGACGGGCGACGGTGCGTCGAGGTGAACTCCGGTCCGGCCCGCCGCGGCGGCGAGCGCGCTCTGAATGAGCGCGTCGTAGCTCATCCCCGCCGCGCGCGCCGCCTTGGGCAGGCACGAATTGTCGGCGGGGTTCGGGAGGATGCCGGGGAGCGGATTCACCTCGACGATGTTCGGGACTCCGTGCTCGTCGAGCCGCACGTCGACGCGCGACCAGTCGCGGCAGCCGAGCAAACGATAGGCGCGAAGAACGACGTCTTCGATGGCCCGCTGGAGGGTCCGATCGACCCGCGCCGGACATTCGAAGATGTCGAGCGGGCGGTCAACGCTATCCCACACCCATTTGGCTTCATATCCATAGATGGGAAGCGCCCCCGCCGGGAGAGAGCGGAAGTTCATGCCGACCAGCGGCAGCACGCGAGCCGTTCGGCCGTTGCCGAGAACGCCGCACGTGAACTCGGCGCCGGGAAGGAAGGCCTCGGCGATGACGGGCTGGTCGTAGGTGGCGAGGAGAAAGCGCGCCGTCGCTTCGAGCTCGGCGCGCGACCGGACCAGATTCCGCTCGGTGATTCCCTTGGACGACCCTTCTTGCACCGGCTTGAGGAAGATCGGCGCGTCGGTCGTCGGGCGGGGGGCGAGGGGCGAATCATTCGCCAGCAGCGACACGAGGTCGCTTTCGGATTCGATGAGCGCGAACGGCGCGGTCGGGACACCGTGCGCGCGAAGGACGTCCTTGGTCCGCGCCTTGTGCAAACAGAGCGAAAGCGTGAACGGATCGCTGCCGGAGTACGGGATGCCGTAGAACTCGCAGATCGCCGGGACGTGCGCTTCGCGGTTGGGACCGTAGAGTCCCTCCGCGATGTTGAAGACGATGTCGGGGCGTTCGGTGCGGAGGCGGATGGGGAGGTCTTCGTTCGCCTCGATGCGAATCACGTCGCCGAAGGGCGAGAGCGCGTGCGCGACGGCGTCGATGGTCTCTGCGGAGTCCCATTCCGCATAGACGTCATCGTGCGCCGAAATGGGACTGGGAGGGTCGTCGCTCGAACGCGACTCGTGGCGAGCCGCGGCGGCGATCCTTCCTCCTACGATTGCCTGCTCAGGTTTTTGGTTGTACGCGAACCCGATGCGCGTCATCCCGTCCCTGGTTGTCGTCCTCTGGCGTCCCGCTACCAGACTCTCGACCGGCGAGAAGTGCGTCGTGTGTTCCGTTTACCCAACCGACGCGAGGGCGCAAAACGAATGCCGACAATTCCTCGTCAGTGAAAATAGGAACACATTTTTTTTCGCGCAATGTTTTTCTTTCGAGATCAGACCTTGTGATACCCGATGCGCGCCGCTTCTCGTCGATCGTCGGCGACGTAGATCTCGAAATCGGAGAAGAATCCCGGCGCTTCCGTTCGCAGCAGTCGAAGCAACATGACCGCGCATCGACGGATCTCCAGCTCGGCGCCTTCACTCGACCGTAGCTCGAGCATCGTGCGCCATGCGCGCGCGTTTCCCGTGACCACGATCTTCGTCTCGGTCGCGTTGGGAAGCACGGACCGCGCCGCCTCACGCGCCATTTTCCGGCGATGGACCTTGTCGGCCACCCATCCGTACCGGTCCATCAGCTGGGCGACGAGCTCCACGTAACGCTTCTGCGCCGCCTCCGTCTGCTCGCGCCACGTACTCTCGAGCGCCTCATCGCCGATGATCGCCGGCGGAACGACGAAATTCGCCTCCGATTCGTCTACGTAGCGCTGCGAGAGCTGCGAATAGGCGAATCCGGCCCGGTGTCGCACCAACTCGTGGGTCAGCGAACGGCTCACGCCCTCGAGAAGGATCGAGTAGTTGGCGTGCTCCAGCACGCTGCCGTGCCCCTGCTTCTTGATGTTCTCGAGGTACTCGCGCGTCTCTCGCTTGGCCGGATTGTGCTGGCTCATGTAACAGAGACGGCCGGCGAACTCGGCGAGTTGTTCGCCGCCGGTGCTCTCGCCGATCCAAGTGACCGGCAAGTGTTCCGGCGTGGTGAACGCCGGACGGGCGAGAAGCGTGATGACGGGTTCGGCGTAGTAACGGGTCGGCATGATGAGCGCGAAATCAACGGGATCTCGCCGCTCGAAACAAGCCGCATGAGCCGACGCGCCTACACGCCGTCCAGGAGATCGAGGCGCGATCGCGCGTAGGCACGCCGAACGTCGACCGTCTCGAGCGCCGCTCTCGCTCGCGTCGTCAACGGCGCGAGGTTCGGGTCGTACTTGATGTCGCCGAGCGAGGATTCTCCGGCGAGCGGCACCTTCACTCCGGGATTCAGGATGCCGGTCGGATCGAAGGCGCGCTTGACCTCGCCGAATCGCCGAAGCGCGTCCGCGCTCCACACTCGCGCCATCAACGGCGTGCGCAACCGGCCGTCGCCATGCTCACCGGTCAGCGTTCCGCCGAGCGACGCCGCCAGGTCGGTCACCGCGTCGAGAATTCGCGAGACTCGCGCACGCCAGTCCGGTCGGCGCACGTCGACGAGCGGATTCACGTGGACGTGCGCGTCGCCCGCGTGACCGAAGATGACTCCGCGCGTGTCGTTGTCCGACAGAATTGCCCGAACGCCTCGCACGTACGCCGGCAGTGCGCTCGCCGGGACAGCGCAGTCCTCGATGAACTGCATCGACTTCAGATTCGGGTCGAGACGCGAGAGGATCGGACTCGCGGCGTGGCGGAGCTCCCACAGCTCGGTCTCGGTCGGCTGATCGAGCGCCACGCGAACCGTGATCGCACGCGATTCGCGAAAGAGTTGCTCCACGTTTCGAGCCGCTCGGCCCGCCGTTTCGGCATTCGCTCCTTCGACTTCCGCCAAGAGGGCGGCTTCCGCGCCGGACGGAACGGCTTTCGAACCCGTTCCACCTCCAGTCGCCACCACCTCGAGGAATGTCCGATCGAGCAGCTCGCACGCGACGGCGCCCGCATCGCGCGCGCGCACGGCGGCCGACACCGCGTCGTCGAGCGTCGAAAAGGCGCCGAACACGCTGCTCGTCGCGCCGGCGGCCGGAGTGAGCGAGAGCTCGACGCGCGTGAAGAACGCGAGCGTCCCTTCGCTGCCGACGAGGAGGTCGACCAGGTCGCCGCTTTCCGCGAATGCTGCAATGCCGTACCCGGACGAATCCTTCGAGACCCCGGCATGAATCGAGGGCTCGGCTCGTTCGGCGCGTCTGAGATCTTCCGCAAGAGACGCGAAGCGTTCGATCGCTGGAATGCCGCGCGGCCACGGCGCGCCGCGACGAACTTCCGCGCGCGATCCGTCGTCGAACACGCAGTCGATGGCGCGGACCCACGCCCGCATCGATCCGAAGCGCATCGAGTGCGGACCTGCCGCATTCGTCGCCGTCATGCCGCCGATCGTACAGAACGCTCCGCTCGACGGGTCCACCGGAAACCGCAAGCGATGTTTGCGTGCGGCTGCGTCCACCTCGGCGCGCAACACGCCCGGTCCTGCGCTCACGGCCCGCGATCGCACGTCGACATCCGAGATTTCGCGCCATCGGCTGAGGTCCACGATGATCCCTTCACCGATTGCGCCGCCCGGCATGCTGCTCCCCGAACCCCGCGCGATCAGCGGCAGCGCGCGGTCTTTCGCCCAACGCGTGAGGAGAGAAAGGTCGTCGACGTCGCGCGGAAGGGCGACGGCCAACGGAACGCTGCGGGCGATGCCGGCCGATTCGGAGTAGACGTCACGCGCGTCGTCGTCGCTTCGGAAGACGCCGCGGAATCCGTCCGGTGCGTTGGTCATTTCAAGGCGGTCTCTGGTCTCAGGTCTCCGGTCTCCGGCAGTTCCCGGTGGCCGGTGACCAGAGACCGGTGACCGGAGATCAGAACCTGCGCGTCGGAATCGAGCTCGCCGCCGCGACGATAGCGCCCAAGAGTGCGTCCGCGCCGCCGCGACGAGAAACGTCGCCCCGCTCGAGCCGATCGAGAAGCTGCTCGAGCGCGAGCTGAGCGCGGGGCAGGATCCGGTTGTGAGCGGCGCGCGCACTGGCCACGCCGACGATCGGCAGCGCCACGATAGGCACCAGCGCGATCGGCGGAAAGACGTGCATCACGAGGAGCGACGCCGTCGTTGCCGCTCCGAAGAACGAGCTCGCCCCGATCTGCCCGGCCGCCAACGAACGATGCGAGCGAAAGTCCGCGTCGAGCGCGACGTGGGTTCTCGTGTCGTCGACCGGGATCGCCGTTGCCGCGACCTCGAACGCGCGCGACAGCGCGTAGTCGCGGCCTCCCGCTTTGAGCGCGCGCTTCAGCCCGACGAAGAAGTCGCGTCGCGGCTCCCAGACGATTCGTTCGCCGTGATGCCGCTTCACGATGAGCAGCTCTTGCCGCTGCATCCACGCGTCGATCGCGCGGAGCACGTCGTCCGGCTTGCCGTCGACAGTGCGGCCCGCCGCGACCCGTGTCGCGCCGATGAGCCGCGCGAAAACGCCGTTCTCGTCGTCCGGAAGTACCGACCGCGTCCGTTCCTCGGCGAGCGCTTGGCGAAGGTTCTGCGCCGAGAGGCCCACTTCCTTTCCGAGCTCGATCAACTGCTCCTCAGTGAACTCTTCGCTCGGATCGGCGTCTGCCGACTTCCCTTGAAGCTCAGCCGCGCGCGCCAGAACGCGCTCGAGCGCGCCGCGGTCGATGGGGGAAGAAGGGCGGGGTGCCGGTACGTCAGCCATACCGAAAGTTACCGTCCGGTCTGAGCGATGAAATACCTCTACCGCCCGCCGCGCCCGCCAGTTTCAGCGGGCGGACCGTCGTTCAGATGCCGCCGAGCACGACGTCGATCTGGCGACCGATCGCGTCGAGGATCGCCTGCGGGAGCGGGAAGGTGTTCGCGAACGTCGTCGCCGGGTCGCCGGCGATGCCCGCCAGACCCGCCGTGCCGAGATAGTAGCGCATGTACGCGGGAACCAGCTCGGGAGCGACGCGTTGCAGCAGCAGCGCACCGCCCCGCACGGCGCCATTGCCGACGTAGCCGGACGTGGCGCCGGAGCGTTGCTCAGCGGGGGTCGTGTTGTCGCGAAGCACGCCGTCCACCACGTTCGCCACGGCCTCGTGCGCGAACGCGAACAGAACGTCCGGCGCCGCGTCCACCGTCTTCGGGAACTCGACGGCGACGATGTTCGACTGCTTCCCGTTGTTCACCGTACGCCCCTCACCGCCGAGCGGGAGGGACAGGAATACTTCGCCCGATGCCTGCTGCGTGTTGTTCAGAAAGCGCGACAGCTTCGGGTACCAGGTGTTGTTCCACTGCTGAACGGCCTGCGCGAACGCGGCGCCCCTCGTCTGCTGCTCGCTCGTCCAGTAGTCGTGGTAGAACTTCTTGTTCTCGTCGTCCAAGCTCTGCACGAAGAGGCGGAGCCACTTGCGATCCGCGTCCGTACGAAAGTTGGCGGCCAACAACGCGATCTGTTGCTGAATGTTGGGATCCGCGGCCGCGCGCGGATTGCCGCCGGATCGAATGAAATAGTCCGTCGCGCTCACGATCTCGGGGAAGGACGAGAAGTACATCGCGAGGAACTGCGCGTTGGCGAGCGCGGGATTCGTCGCGAATCGCGACGAGAGCTCGGCTCGGTTCGCGTCGAGCAGCGAGTAGACGTTGCGTTGCTGTTTGAGCGCGGTGACTTGCTGCTTGTAGCCGCGCGCGAAGAAGGGCACGCGCCCAGTGTCGCTGGTCAGCATCACGAAACCGTGCAACCACAGATCGACCTGCTCACCCGTGGTCACGCGCCATCCGCGCTGCTGCGCGGTCTGCGGTTGGCGGGCCGCCGAGCGATTCCTCGCTCCTGGCGCCATGCGACGCGCGCTCTCCGGCCGCCCGGCGGGCGTCACGCACGCCGTTGCGACGAACAACAGCGCGATGCTCTTCGCGGCCAGTATGCGCGAAAGCCGCGGGCTCCGCGGCGATCCTACTTCGCCGCGGCGGGCCGACCGCATGATGGACAGAATTTCCATCCCAACTCCAGCTCCGAGCCGCATGCCGGACAGTTCAAGGTCGTGACATTCTGGCCGCAGTGTGGACAGAACGTGATTGGACGACCGGTGGGAAGCGGTTCACTGCACGAACGACACCGATCGCCCGCTTGGGGGACTACGACTCGTACACCGCCGCTCGTTTTTGTTGTCGTGGTAGGGGTGGGCATCGCGGCCGGAGTCGGTTTGGGCGTCGGCGCCCGGGACGCGGCTTCGGTCGCCGGCTGGGGTCGTGCTGCCGGTGGAGGCGCAGGGGGCGGCGGCGCTGCTGGCGGCGCCGCCGGTCTCTGTTTCGGTCGCTCGGGCCGCGCCGCCGCTCGCGGCACGGACGGCCCGGGCGCGGCGTGCGGTTCAGCGGGAGTGGGCGACGCCGCAGGAGGGGCCGCGCTTTCATCGAGTCCGATGTCCAGACTTCGCAGCGCGCTCGGGGAAAGCGCGACCACCGACTGCGCGAACTGCTTGAACGCCGACGGATCCGGGTTCACCGCGGCGAGGGCGGCTTCAAGCGTGTCCCGCAGCTGGTCGTCGACGATGAGGTAGTCACGCGAACCGGAGACGAGCTCCGTGAGCGTCATCTCATAGTCGTCGTTCGTGTCGAGCCCGAGCTCGCGCCGGTGCAGACGATATGGAAGGATCGTCTGGTTGAGATCGGCGACAGTGAACGGCTGGGCGAGATGTTGTGGGAACCGCGAACGTATGACCCTCACCAGATGACGGTACATCCGATCGAGGTTGTCCATACAAGAGTGCGGGGTGCGGGGTGCGGAGTGCGGAGACCAACCTGCGGGTGCGGGGCTACGGCTTGCTGGCTTCTTCGACGCGCTTGTCCTGGGCGGCCTGAGCGTTCTTCAGCTTGGTCGCGCCGAATTTATCGAGTACGCGAAGGGCGATCGACGGCTTTCCGTCGCTCCCCTCGCCGTACCCCCAGCGGTACCCCATCGCCAGCCCGAGGATCAACGCCACCAACGCTTTCTTCATTTGACCCGTCCTTTTTCTCGTTCCGTCGCCAGCCATTCGTCGAAGTGCGAGGCGACGATTCCCTCAGACGACGACTGCTCTTTCGCGGCGCGCACGGCGAGGTCATTCGCGTACTCGTTCTGCGGATGTCCGACGTGGCCGCGCACCCAATGCCACGTCACGCTGTGCCGACGCGCTTCCTCGACGAGCTCCTGCCACAACTCCAGGTTGAGTATCGGCCCGTCTTTCTTGCGCCAGCCGCGCGCCTCCCAGCCCTCGACCCACTCGCTCATCCCCTTCACCAGATACTGCGAGTCGCTCGTGAACGACACGCGAAACCGCGCACCCTTCCGTGAGATCCCGCGCAACGCCTCGATCGCGCTTCGGAGCGCCATCCTGTTGTTCGTGGTAGCGGGCTCCGACACCCAATAGTCGTGGCGCGAGAGCCGCCCCGAGGGGCTCACATACTCGATGACGCCCGCCGCCCCGCCCGGGTTACTCCCCTCCCGCCCGTTCCCAAGGCACGATTCGTCTGCGAAAATCGCGATCGGCCGCGGGGCGGGGTCCCCGGCTCCCGACCTGCCGTTGGTCCCCGCACCCCGCCCCCGCACCCGTCCCTCGTCCCCGCTCACGTCACAGCCTCGATTCGTTCCACCTCGTCAAGGTAGATGGTCAACTCGTGGCCGGTGGTGGGATTGCGCGCCGTGATGATCTCGCGCCCGTCGTCCAACGAGAGCGTGAGCGGAATGAGCACCAGTTCCCGGCGTCCCGGACGCGTGATGGCGACGCGCGATCCGCGCGACAATGCGCGCTCGAGCGCGTCGTATTCCCCGTGGCTCAGCGGACTCACGAGATGCGCGCCGAACACCAGCGCTTGGCCAGCGACGCGAGAATGGTCGCCGCTCGCTCGATCTCGAAGACCGGAACGTATTCCTCCGCCGAGTGCGCCAGAGCGATGTCGCCAGGACCGAAGCAGATCGCCGGAATTCCCGCGGCGTTGAGGATCGCCGCGTCGGTCCACGCCGACATTCCGGCGATGCGCGGCTCGTCGTCGTCGTCGCAGATGGCTTGAGAGAGCGCGCGCACGATCGGCGCCTCCACCGCGACGTCCGACGGCTCCTGCGAAAAGGTGACCCGAACCCCGGCTTGGAAACCGGGCCGATATTCGACGACGCGATTGCACGCTTCGCGCAGCTCGCGCTCGACGTCGGCCGGCTTCTCGCCGGGGATCGTGCGGCGTTCGATCCTGATGGTGCACCGCTCGGGATACGTGGACATGCCCGTTCCGCCTTCGATCAACGACGCATGCACCGACGGCCGTCCCAGGAGCGGATGCGACTTCTGCGGCAGATCCTCGGCATCGATGCGATCGAGCTCGGTGAGGAAGTATCCGGCGTGACGGATGGCGTCGACGCCGAGCTCCCAGCGACTGCCGTGGGCCGCACGGCCGAACGTCGTGACGTCGGCCCAAACGAATCCGAGATGCGCGGGCATGATGGCGAGGCCCGTCGGCTCGGTGACGATCGCGGCGTCGGCGCGCACGCCGGCCGCGACGAGCGCGCGCGTGCCGACGCTCTCGAACTCCTCGTCCACGACGGCCGTGATCACGACCTGTCCTTGAAGGTCGTCGGCCGCGCGCACCGCGGCGGCGCACATGGCCGCCACGCCCGCTTTCATGTCCGCCGATCCGCGTCCATAGATGCGCCCCTCGCGCTGAAACGCATCCCACGGCGCGTGCGACATACCATCCACGCCGACGACGTCGAGATGTCCATTGAACATCAGCGTTCGCCCGCCGGCGCGTCCCGCGCGCGCGATGACGTTCGGACGTTGCGGCGCGGCGTGCTGTAGATCGACGCGCAGTCCCCAATCCTGGAGCACCGCGGCGAGCGTTTTCGCCACGGCGTTCTCGCCGGGGCCGCCGGCGACGAGCGACGGATTCCGTGAGTCCACGCGCACGAGCTCGCGCGTCAGCGCGACCGCATCGCCGCGTGCTATCGACAACGCTGGACTCCGTGTTCGTCCACCGTGAACGACAACAGTTCGCCGAGCGGCGCGACGGCACTCCGCACTTCGTCGCTCCGTCCGTCGCGCGCGATCAGCAGCACACAGCCTCCCCCCGACGCGCCGAGCGCCTTCGCACCCGCCGCACCGGCGTTCGTGCCCCGCGCGATTATCTCGTCGATCAGCGGCGTCGGAATCGCTGGATGGAGCGAGCGCTGGTGCATCCACTGCTCGGCGACGAGCGCCGCGAGCGCGTCGATGTCGCCCGACGCGAGCGACTCGGCCATTCGCTCGGCGATTTCGCGCATCTCCGCAAGCGCTGTCATGACGCGCGGTTCCCGACGAGCGTACGCGCCGAGCACGGCGTCGATCGTTTCGCCGGAGATGCGGCTCTGACCTGTGTAGATCACGATGCAGCGTCGCTCGAGCTCGGCGCGGGTCAGCGGGTCGAGCGGAATGTCGCGCACGTCGACGCGATCGCGCGAGAAGCGCAACCCGAGCGCGCCGCCGTACGCGGCGGCGTAGTGATCTTGCCGCCCGCCGGGAACGCCGAGGTCCCCGATCTCGATCGATCGGCTGAGTTCGGCGAGCTCGGTGCGCTCCATCGACTCGCCCGTTGCCGCCGCGAGTGCGGCGACGATCGCGACGCCCACGGCGGACGAGCCGCCCAATCCCGCGCCCGCCGGAAAATCGCTTTGCACGTCGATGTGCGCGTTTGACAACCGGAATCGGCGCGCCGCCGCGAGGGCGATCGATTGATCGCCCGCGGAAGTCGACGCGCTCGCCGGCTCGTCATCCGAGTCCGGCGTTCGCGTGACCGTCGCCGTGGCGTAACGGGTGATGGCGACGTTGCACACGAAGCCCCCGACTTCGTCCGAGTAGGGCGGGACGTCGGTCCAACCGCCGCCGAAGTCGATGCGCGTTGGCGCACGCGTGATGATCGTTTCGCTCACCGGGCACAAATGATCGTTCGGCCCGCCGTCGCGCGCCAGTTCCGGACCCGCAAACGAGGGCTTCGCCGAATTCGGACCCGGGCATGCGTGTTGCAACCCTTTCGCCCCTAATGCTCGATTTCACGAACTATCTCGGCGACTGCAAGTTCATTCTTGTTTCGAACCGTGAGCCGTACGAGCACGTGGAGGGCGTCGACGGCGCGCCTGAAGTAAAACAGCCCGCCGGCGGTTTGGTCAGCGCGCTCGATCCCACGATGCGCCGGATGCACGGCACCTGGGTCGCTTGGGGTTCGGGCTCGGCCGACCGGGAAGTCGCCGACGAGATGGGGCGGCTCGCCGTTCCGCCAGGCGAGGAATCGTACACGCTCCGGCGCGTGTGGCTCGATGAGGCGGACGTGGACGGGTACTACTACGGGTTCGCGAACCGCGCGCTCTGGCCTCTGTGCCACATGCTCATCCAGCACTTCGAGTATCGCGCGGAATACTGGAACCGCTATCGCGATGTCAATCTGCGGTTCGCGCACGCCGTGGCCGACGAGTCCGAGCGGTCTCAGGGCAAAGTCGTCGTCTGGATTCAGGACTATCATTTCTCGCTCGTGCCGGCGCTGCTCCGGGCGATGCGGCCGCAGTTGTTCATCCACCAGTTCTGGCACATCCCATTTCCGCCGCCCGACATCCTCCAGCTCCTGCCGTCGCGGACGAACGAGGCGGTGCTGCGCGGGATGCTCGGCAACGATCTGGTCGAGTTTCAGATCGAGCGATACGCCGCGAACTTCATCGAATGCGTCGCCCGCTTCGTGCCCGAGGCGCGCATCGACCGCGCGAACCAGGTCGTGCACTTTCGCGACCGCGCCGTGCACGTGGGCGCGTTTCCGATCAGCATCGACGTCGCGCGTTTCGAGAAGATGGCGGCGTCGCCGTCGAGCCGGACCCTCGCCAAGACGCTGCGCACCCGTCACGCCCCAACGCGGCAATTGGGAGTGTGCGTCGACCGGATCGACTACACGAAGGGCATTCTCGAGCGACTCCGCGCGCTCGACACACTGTGGACCGAGTCGAGCGAGCTGCGCGAGCAATTCACGTTCATCTTCGTCTGCACCCCTTCACGCAGCGAGGTGCCGGCGTACACGACGCTGGAGCGAGACGTCGTCGACGCCGTCACGTCCATCAACGCCCGTTTCGGCAGCCCGCAGTGGACCCCGATCGTGCTGATCAGCGAGAACGTGGATTCGGATCTTCTGGCCGCGGTCTATCGCGCCGGCGACATGTGCATCGTCTCGTCGCTCCAGGACGGCATGAACCTGGTGGCCAAGGAGTTCGTCGCCTGCCAGCTCGACGAGCGCGGCGTGCTGCTGCTGAGCCGTTTCACCGGGTCGGCCGAGGAGATCGACGGCGCGGTTCTGATCAATCCTTTCAACATCGATGGCTTCGTCGCGGCCATTCGTGCGGCGCTCTCCATGTCCCCCGAAGAGCGGCGGCGCCGTATGCACCGCATGCGACGCCAGCTTCACAACTCGACCATCTTTGATTGGCTCGAGTCGATCCTCGAGCGTTCAGCCCAAATCATGGGACTCTGGCCGCAGCCCGAACCTGCCTAGACGATGACCATCCCCGCGTTGCCCGTTCCGACGGACCTCGCGGCGCGCCTCGTTGGAACTCCGTTCTTGCTGTTGCTCGACATCGACGGCACCATCACGCCGA
Source organism: uncultured Gemmatimonadaceae bacterium (assembly GCA_963757185.1). GTDB lineage: Bacteria > Gemmatimonadota > Gemmatimonadetes > Gemmatimonadales > Gemmatimonadaceae > JAQBQB01. The sequence continues at coordinate 555,638 of CAVWQI010000002.1, read as the reverse complement.
TCGCGGCGACGCCGGCGGCGGCCGTCGTCTCCGAGGAGGCGCGCCGGGCGATCGGGGAGCTGACGCGCGCGAGCGGCGTTCACGTCGCCATCGTCACCGGCCGTTCGGTCGAAGACGCACGGCGCCTCGTCGGCGTGTACACCGCCTGGTACGTCGGCAATCACGGCCTCGAGGTGGCCGCGCCCGGCGGTGAACCGGTCGTTCCGGAGAGCGTGGCGCAATTCCGTCACTCGGTGCAGGCGGCGGCGACCCGGCTCGCTCAGCTGGTTCGCGGCGTCCCGGGAACGATCCTCGAGAACAAACGATGGACGCTCAGCGTGCACTACCGCCTCGCCGATCACGACGTGCTTCCCGAGCTCGGCCTCCGCGTCCGGAAAATCGCACGCGAGCTCGAGCTGGATGTCACCGGCGGCAAGGAAGTGCTCGAGCTTCGTCCGCCCGTTCGGATCAACAAGGGAACCGCCGCGATGGACCTAGCCGCGCGACTCGGCGCGCTGAATTACGGCGCGTCGATTCTGTGCGCCGGCGACGACGAGACGGACGAAGACATGTTGCGCGCGGTGCGCGAACGGGCTCGTTCGTCCGTGACGGTGGCCGTGGAGCCGGTGCTCCATGCCCGGCCGACGTCCGCCGAGTTTTTCGTCGGCTCGCCCAAAGAGATGTTGGAGTTGCTTGACTCGGTCCTTCTACTTCGGACCGGGCTCGACCACCTCGGCTGACTACTTTCGCTTCTTCGCCGGCTTGCTCGCCTTCGGCGGCTTGGCGGCCGTTGCCGGTTTCGCGGACTTTGGCTTCGTCGTCGGCGCTGGTTTCGGCGCTGCAGCCTTGGATGGCGGAGAGGGGGTCGGCGCTGGTTTCGGCGCTGCGCCCTTGGCTGGGGGAGAGGAGGGCGGCACCGTCTTGTGCGCGCCGCTCGATCCCGCGGAGGATTTCGGGACGCTCGACTGCGCGGCGACTGGCGTCTTGGAGACGGGTCTCGCGTATGGCGCCGCGTGGGCAGCGGCCGAGCGGGCGGCCGCTTCGGCCTTTGCCGCCGCCGCGCGCTCCGATGCGAGCTTTGCCGCCGACGCCTTTGCCTTCTCGCCCGGCGATCGCTTTTCGTGCGCCGCCTCCGCTTCGCGGATCAGTCGCTCACCTTCCTCCGGCGTCATCTGCCCGCGACGTACCATGTATTGAACGAGATCCCGTGCGCTCTCGATGGCAAAACCGGCAATCCCGGCGGCGGCGCTGATAACGTCCTTCATCGCGGCGGACACCTTCGTCCCCGCTTCCTGGCTGATAGCCTGAGCCCGTTCGGCCAGCTCCGCCACCACGTCGCGAACGTCCACGCGATGCCCAGCCGAACGACGCGGCGCGACCGGGTCGGCGGACTCGCTCGGTTGTGATGGGGGGGGATGCTGTTTTTCCGCCATAGATGGTGACTTGTCGCGGGAGAGAGCGAGCGGGGCGGTCGTGATCCTGGCGACGGCTACTCGTTGTCGCGCGCCGTCGGGCGCGCTAAGTTCGGCAACCAGGGCTTAGAACGGCGGAAGTATATGATTTTGCGTTAGCTACGCAAGACAGGTTCGACCGTGTCGAGGGCTTGACCTTGCCGCGAGCGCTTTGCCAGTGCTATTAGCACATCTTGCTGATACTAACAAGACACTAAAGCGACAGTAATGCTCTCCGGAATCAAAGTGCTAGATCTGACACGAGTCCTCGCCGGACCCCTCTGCACCATGCTCCTCGGCGACCTCGGGGCAGACGTCATCAAGGTCGAGAGACCCGGCACCGGGGACGAGTCGCGGACCTGGGGACCGCCGTTCGACGGCGAGGGTCGAAGCGCCTACTACCTGAGTATCAATAGAAATAAGCTCGGTCTGGCCGCCGACCTGAGCCAGGAGTCAGGCCGTCGCGACGTGGAGCGACTCCTTGCCGACGCCGATGTCGTGGTCGACAACTTCCTACCCGGAGTCCTCGACCGGCACGGTCTCGGACCCGCCGACTGGTGCGCCCGTAGACCGGACCTCATCTGGTGCACGGTTACAGGGTTCGGCCCGGACAGCGACCGTCCAGGCTACGACTTCGTCGCGCAGGCCGAGGGCGGGTGGATGGCCATTACGGGCGATCCAGACGGCGACCCGATGAAAGTCGGCGTGGCGCTCGCCGACGTCCTCGCGGGAAAGGACGCGGCGATCGCGATTCTCGCGGCACTCGTACGCCTGTCGCGAACGAGGCAGGGCGCGCGCTTGACGATCTCACTCATCGACTCGGCGCGGGCCGCTCTCGTGAACGTCGCCCAGAATTCGCTCGTCACGGGTCGAGACGCGCGGCGGTGGGGGAACGCACACGCGAATCTGGTTCCCTATCAGATGTTTCGTGCGGCAGACCGGCACATCGTGGTCGCCGTGGGCAGCGACGCGCAGTGGGCCGCGTGCGTTCGCGCCTTAGGCCTGGATCGATTCGCGGACGATCCCGCACTCGCGACCAATGCAGGTCGCCTTCGGCAGCGCGAGCGCATCGTGGCGGCCTTCGCCGAGCAACTCGCCACGCAGCCGGCGGCGCATTGGGGGGGCCGCCTGCGGCGCGCGGGCGTACCGAGCGGCGTGGTTCGGACGGTTCTCGAGACGCTGCGGGACACAGACGCTTCCGCGTTGACCGGCGTTCCGCCGAGTGTCCCCGGTCGAGTGAGATTTCCACCTCCCTCTCTTGGTGAACATTCCGATATACTTCGGCGCTTCGGCTGGGATGTGTTCAAAAACGTTACAGCCCCACCCACCGACGGCGCATCGTCGTGAGACAGCCGAAGCTTTATTACATAGCCTCGCGACTTTACCCGCGAGATTCTGTTGCAACCGTTCGTTACCCTTGCCGAGGTGCCTCGTCTTGACTACGTGGCGACCCTTCTGGAACAGCGAAGCGGAGCTGGCGCACTGTCCGAAGCGCGGCAACCGAATTACTCTGTTGTCGTGAAGACGACGGAGGCAGTTCTGCGGGCTGATCAAACCGTCGTTGATCAGGAAAACACTGATCAACTCGTGATCCAGCGTGTTCTGGGAGGCAACCGGGACGCGTTCAAGATCCTGATCACGCGCTACAGCGATCCGCTGTATCGACATGCGCTTTGCATGACGGGAAGCCCCGACGTTGCCGAAGACATCCTGCAGCTCAGCTTCATCAAAGCGTACCAACACCTCGCGGAAGTCCGCGGACGCTTCGATGCTTGGGTATTCAGGATAGTTGCGAATGGTTGTAAGGATTGGCTCAAGAACATTCGTCGGTCTCACCTGAGCTACGACGAAGACGACCAGCCTTCCGCCTACGCGACGCCCGACGAGGAGTTGGATCGGACGGAGTTGCGCAGTGATCTGGACCGCGCGCTATCGACGCTTCCCGCGTCGCTTCGCGAGGCATTCGTGATGAAACATGTCGAAGGCCGCTCCTACGAGGAGATGGCCGACCTACTCGGTACCACAGTTGGAGCGCTTAAGATGCGCGTTCATCGCGCGCGCGAGGCACTCCAGGCACTCTTAGAGGAGAAGTACGCTTAATGATTGACGATCTCCGCTCCGACGACGGCCTCAGCGGGTTCGACGGACACTTTCACGATCGCGCGCGACGACGCACCGAAGAGGAGCGTCCGCTCGCCGATAGAGAGGTGCCGCTGGGTCACCAGGAACAGGATGCTCGTGTGCTCGCTCCGGCCGTGCACGCGTGGCTAGATGGCGAACTTCCGGAAGCAAGCGTGCGGAAGGGCGATACCGGTCGCGACGTCGAATTCTGGAAGCAGATCAACGTCGAGGTCGAACGCCGCCGCCGAATGCATACTCCGGCGTACGTTGAAGCCCGCATCATGGATGCGCTGCCGCAAACGGCACCAGTGCTGATCACGCCCTGGTACCGCCGCGAGTTCGTCGTGACGCCGAAGTTCGCGCTCACGACCGCGGCCGCCATCGTCGTGCTAGCCGCCGCCGTGACGATCACCGTAATGGTGATCGCGCGCTGACGGTTGGTAGCCATAAGAAAGGAAAGGCCGGCCCCTTGGGCCGGCCTTTCTCTTTCGTAAGACACCAGCCCGCACTTCCCAACTCGCGCCGGGGTATGCAGTTTGCTCGGCGGGCTCATCGTAGCACGCACGCCCGAATGCCGCTTTTCGTCCGCGTTTCAAGCGAGGCGGAATGTCCCAGGAAGAGCGATTCGAGCAGTTGCTTCGCGAATTCGAGCGCGTGGGCGTGGATCCGAACGCGCTCAGCGCCGGGCTTGCCGTGAGCGAGGACGACGTGCGCCGCGTGCTGGCGGCGCTGCCGGACGGTGCCGGACCGGCCGCGTTCCTCCACCGGCTTCGCGTCGTCATGACGCAAGCGCCCAAGCAATAGATTCTCCGATGTGAGGTCGATCACTCGTCGAGCCGCGACGCGCGCGTGGCTGGTCGCGGGCGTGCTGGCTCAGACGCTCGCGCTGGCGCTGCCCGCCGTCGCCACCGCCCGCGCCCAGCGCGCACCCGATTCCGCGTTCGCCGCGCTCGTCTCGCGGCTCTCCGAAAACGCCGGATACTTCGATTCCGACAACATCATTTCGAACGAAGAATCCTATCTCCAGATCACGAGCCAGCTCGCGAGGGTCGGAACTCGTGGAGGCGTCTACGTCGGCGTCGGACCGGATCAGAACTTCTCCTACGTCGCGCTGATCCGCCCGTCGATCGCGTTCATGCTCGACATCCGGCGTGACAACCTGCTCGAACATCTGCTCTTCAAGTCTCTGTTCGCGCTGTCGCGAAATCGAACCGAATTCCTCTGCCGGCTGTTCGGCAAGCCGGTACCCCCCGACATCGACAAGTGGACCGGACGCCAAATCGGTCTCGTACTTCTCTACCTCGAGCGCACGCCGACCGATTCGGCGGCCGTCGCCGAGACGCGTCGATCGAGCAACGAGCGGATCACGACCTTCGGCGTGGCGCTCGACTCGCACGATCGCTCGATGATCGACCGTTACCGCAGCGAGTTCATCGTCGACGGTTTGGACACGCGCTATTCGAGCATCGGCCGCAACAATCGCATGGACTATCCGACCTTCCGCCAGCTCATCCTCGCCGTCGATCGAAGCGGACGCGCGGCGAGCTACCTGGCCGAGGAGGAGCCGTTTCAGTTCGTGCGATCGATGGAGGCGCGCGACCTGATCGTACCGGTGGTCGGCAACGTCGCCGGCGACAAGGCGGTCAAGGCGGTCGGCCAGTACGCGACAGACCACCATCTCACGATCTCGGCGTTCTATCTCTCCAATGTCGAGCAGTATCTGCTTGGCCGTGACGGCGGCTTCGACGAATTCGCACGGAACGTGATCGCGTTGCCGCGTGACAGCGCGAGCGTGATCATTCGCAGCTACTTCGGCCGCCTCGGCATGGTGCATCCGTTGTACGTGCCGGGCCCGGGAAACATCAGCACGTCGATGATCGAGACCATCGACTCGTTCGCCAAGCGCTACGCCGGCGGTGAGCTGCACGGCTACGCCGACCTCGTGTTTGGCGGCTACGTGAAGCCATGACCCACGCGACTCCAGCCGGTGAAGGCGCCCGCGCGAGGATCCTGTCGCTGGGCGACTCGTACACCATCGGCGAGTCGGTCTCGTCGGACGATCGCTGGCCAGTCCAACTCGCGTCGCTGCTAAGGGCGCGGGGGCTCGACGTCGCGGACCCACAAATCATCGCGCGCACCGGATGGACGACCCGCGATCTCAGCGCCGCCATCGACGACGAGCGTCCCCGCGGACCGTTCGATCTGGTGACGCTGCTCATCGGCGTGAACGACCAGTACCGCGGCCGTTCGGCCGAGGAATATCGCCCGCAGTTTCGTCTCGCGCTGAGTCGGGCGCTGACGCAGGCCGGGAGGCACCCCGAATCGGTCATCGTCATCTCGATCCCCGACTGGGGCGTGACCCCGCACGCGCAGGGCCGGGACCGCCGCAAGGTCGCGGCCGACATCGACGCGTTCAACGCCGTCAACCGCGACGAGGCATCGGCGGCCGGAACGCATTACGCCGACATCACGGGTCTTTCCCGGCTGGCCGCCAACAACCGCAACCTTGTCGCCGCGGACGGGCTACACCCCTCGGCCGCCATGTACGTCGAGTGGGCCCACGCGATCCTGCCGCTGGCCCTGGACGTTCTCGCTCCCCCCGTCGGCGCTGAGCCTTTTCAGGAAGCGCGCGCCAGCACATGTTGTTCACATCTTCGAATTGGCGGAAACCATGCGCCGCATTGCGCTGTTGATTCTGATTTGTGGGTGCGCGAGCTCAGGGAACTCGGGCGAGGCGTACACGCCGAAACCGCCGGTGATCTACGCCGGCGACCAATCCGCTCAGCGGTTGGAGGGCGAGAGAGCGCACCCGTCGTCGGCGACGATCGCCGCCCCGCCGGCCGCCGTCTGGACGGCCGTCAAGCAGGTCTACACGTCGCTCGAGATTCCGGTCGGGATCGAGAACCCTGCCGCGCACACGATCGGCAATCAGAATTTCTATAAATCGCGCACGATGGGCGGCGAGCCGATGACCGCGTTCGTCGATTGCGGCCAGGGAATGACGGGCGCAAAGGCGGCGAGCTATCGCATCTACATGTCGCTCACCACCGACGTTTCCGGCGACACCAAGGGCGGCACGCTCGTCCAGGTGACATTCTCGGCGCTGGGTCAGGACGTGAGCGAAGGGAGCACCGACCGCATCCCGTGTGGCTCGACCGGTCACCTCGAGCAGCTCGTGCTCGATCGAACCAAGGCGGCGATAGCGCTTCGCTAACGCGTGGGGCGGTAGCCCGGCCCGCGCAGCGCGCGGCCGGGCGTCGCGCCGGTGTGCTTCCCGTCGCGCAGCACCTGCACGCCGTTGACCCAGACGTCCCGCACGCCGACCGACAGCTGTTTAGGCTGCTCATAAGTAGCGCGATCGGCGATCGTCGCGGGATCGAACACCACGACGTCGGCGTACATGCCGGGCTTCAGCAAACCCCGGTCGTGAATCGACAGCCGCGTCGCGACGGCCGACGTCATCTTGCGAACGGCGTCCTCGAGAGGAATGACCTTCTCGTCGCGCACGTACAAGCCGAGGATGCGCGGGTAGTTGCCGAACGTCCTCGGGTGGACTAGCGCGCGCACGCTGTCCGGATCAGGCCCCCCCGCGTCGGTGCCGATCTTCATCCACGGCTGTCGCAGTTGGAGCTTGACGTTGTCCTCGCTCATGAGGAAATAGGTCGTCTCCACCCGACTGTGCTCGCTGAGAATGAGATCCATCGCGGCGTCGAGATAGTCCGCGTTTTTCATCCGTGCGATCTCGGCGAGCCTCTTGCCGATGTACTGCTGGTTCTCGGGTTTCCGCAGGTTCGTGATCAGCACGCCCTCGGGACTCGCGAGCTCGCACAGGTTCTCCCACTCGCTCGTGGGATGCGCGACTTCCTGGTGGATCTTCGCGCGAATGTCCGCGCTCGCGAGGTTGTCGAAGAGCTTGCCTTCGGCGGAGTACGACGGCGGGAGGCACGACGTGAGGCCGGTCGCGCCGGCCGTGTACGGGTACATGTCCGCCTGCACGTCGATACCCGCGGCGCGCGCCGAGTCGATCTTCGCGATCATCGGCGCTTCCTTGCTCCAGTTGCGCGTGCCCGCGGCCTTGAGATGGTAGATCTCGCCCGGCACGCCGCCGTCGCGCGAGATGCGAATGACCTCGTCGACCGCCTCGAGCAGGTGATCGGCTTCGGAGCGCATGTGCGAGATGTAGACGCCGCCGTACGGCGCCATCGCCTTCGATTCTTCGATCAGTTCTTCCGTCGTCGCGAACGTGTTGGGCGGGTAGATCAGCGCGCTCGCCATGCCGAACGCGCCGTCTTCCATCGCGCGGCGTACCGCGGCGCGCATCGAATCGAGCGTCGTGCCGGTCGCGGCGCCCATCCGCTCGGCCATTCCGTATTGGCGAATCGTGCCGGCGCCCACGAACGACCCGACGTTCTGCGAGATACGGTGTGCCTCCATGGCGCTCAGCCACGCGTCGAATCCGTGCGGCTGCGAGAAACGCCTTTGCATCTCGCTCGGGTCGGGCGGAAGATTCGCCGGATTGAGCGGCGCTGGGGTCGAGCCTTCGCCGAGGATTCCGGTCGTGACGCCCTGTGTGATCTTGCCGAGCTGGCGGCCGTCGCCGAGCAGCAACTGTCCGCCGGACTGGTCCTGAATGTCGATGAACCCCGGCGCCACGATCATGTTGCGCGCGTCGATGCGAGTCGTAGCCGCCGCATTACGCAGCAGACCGCGCGGAGTCACGGCGGCGATTCGGTCGCCGCGAATGCCGACGTCGCCGTAGTACCACGCTGCGCCGGTTCCGTCGACGACGCGTCCGTTCTCGATGATCACGTCGAAGCGGGCGCCGGAGGCAGGTGTCGGATTCGTGGCCGGATGCGTGCACGCCGACAGTGCCAGCGCAGCGGCGGCGGAGAATGCGATCGGGCTCGTTTTCATCGGGAGGGTCAGAGGGGCAGACGAGAAAGCGTGAGCGCGACGCCGTCGCGGTAGAAATCGGGGATTCGTGCTTCCTGCTTGAAACCGTGATGCCTGAGCAGCGCCACGACCGTGCCGAGCGCGGGATCGTCGGGGAGCTCCGCCAGGAGATACGTGGCGCCGTCGGCGCGCGCGGCGTTGGCGACGGCTGTCAACAGACGGTCGCCAACTTCCTCTGCGTCGACGCCGGGTGCCAAGACGGCGACGTGCAGCCGCATCCCGTGCGCCGTGCCGGCGATCGGACCGAAGAGGGCGAGTCCGGCGACGGTTCCATCGCGCGCGATGACGAGCGCTTTGTGCTCCGGGTCGTGGCCACGCTCGGCGAGCGCGAGAACCTCGATGGCCCGGTCGATGTATGGCGTGACGCCGAGGGCCCCCATGAGCAGGTTGCGGGTGCCCTGCGAGTCCTCGGGTTGCAGCGGGCGCGGAGCGAGCGCGAAGTAGCCGGTCACAGCCTCAGATCTGCAACGCGCGACCGAGCGTCGCAAGCGCCGCTTCCTTCGTCACCTCGGAAAGGGTGGGGTGCGCGTGGATCGTGACGCCGATGTCCTCGGACGAGGCTCGGTACTCGAACCCGAGCACCACTTCGGCGATGAGCTCCGAGGCGTTTGGTCCCACCATGTGGGCCCCAAGCAACTCGTCGGTCTTGGCGTCGGCGACGAATTTCACGAACCCGGCCGTCTCGCCCATCGAGCGCGCCCGCCCGTTGGCCGAAAACGGGAACTTGCCCGTTCGGTAGTCGCGGCCGCTCTCCTTGACCTGCCGTTCGGTGAGGCCGACGGCGGCGATCTCCGGCCAGGTGTAGACCACGTTCGGAATCGCCTTGTAGTGCATGTGCGACGCCTGGCCCGCGATGACCTCCGCCGCGACCACGCCCTCGTGCTCAGCCTTGTGCGCGAGCATGAGCCCCGGCACGCAGTCGCCGATCGCGTAGATGTTCGGCAGGTTCGTGCGCATCTGATCGTCGACGAGGATCTCACCGCGCTTTCCCACGTCGAGTCCAAGCGCCTTGGCGTCGATCCCGTTCGTCGACGGCCGCCGCCCGACGGAGACGAGGACATGATCGCCCTCGATGCGCTCCCGCTTTCCGTCGCGCTCGACCTCGATGAAGGCGCCATGCTCGGTGACGCCGCCGTTCACGACTTTGGTGTTGGTACGAATGTCGAGGCCCTGCTTGCGGAGGACGCGATCGACTTCCTTGATGACGTCGTCGTCCATGCCGGGGAGAATCGTCGGCATGAGCTCGACGACGGTCACCTTGGCGCCGAGTCGGTTCCAGACGGAGCCCAACTCGAGGCCGATCACGCCGCCGCCGACGACGATGAGGTGGTCGGGGACTTTCGGGATGATGAGGGCGCCGACGTTCGAGAGGATCCGGGTCTCGTCGAACTTGAGGAAGGGGAGCTCGATCGGTACGGAGCCGGTGGCAATGATGACGTTCTTTGCCTGATATGTGGCGATTTTTTCAGCGGGGGGGCCCCCCGCGCCGCCAGCCGATTCGAGCTCGACGACGTTCCCCGCCCGCAGCACACCGCGCCCTTTCGCCCACGTGATCTTGTTCTTCTTGAACAGGTACTCCACGCCTCGCGTGTTCTGCCGCACCACCTCGTCTTTCCTGCTCAGCATCGTGGCAAGATCGAGCGTCAGCTCGCCGATTCCGATCCCGTGTGCCGCCGCCGCGTGCTTCATGAAATCGTAGTGTTCCGTCGACGTGAGCAACGCCTTCGACGGAATGCACCCCACGTTCACGCAGGTCCCGCCAAGCGTCTTGTCCATCTCGACGCAGACGGTGGAAAGTCCGAGCTGCGCGGCGCGAATCGCGGCGGTGTATCCGCCCGGGCCACCACCGATGATGACGACGTCCGCGGGCGTCGGTCCGGCCGCGGACGGGTTCGACGACGTTCCCATGTCGATCAGTTCACGAGCATCGAGGCCGGATCTTCCATCAGCTCCTTGACGCGCACGAGGAACTGCACCGCCTGCTGTCCCTCGATGATCCGGTGGTCGTAGGAGAGAGCGACGTACATCATCGGGCGAATCTCGACCTTGCCGCCGATCGCGACGGGGCGGTCCTGCGTCTTGTGGAGACCGAGGATCGCCACCTGCGGATAGTTGATGATCGGAGTCGAAATGAGCGAGCCGAACACGCCACCGTTGGTGATCGTGAACGTGCCGCCGGTGAGATCTTCCATCGTGAGCTTCGTGTCGCGCGCGCGCTTCGCCACCTCGGCGATCTCACGCGACACGTCGAGCATGGTCTTCCGGTCGGCGTCCTTGATGTTCGGCACGACCAGCCCCGCGTCGACCGCGACCGCGATGCCCATGTTGACGTAGTGGCGGTAGACGATCGTGTCTCCGTCGACCATCGCGTTGACCGTCGGGAACTGCTCGAGCGCGATGCACGCCGCCTTCACGAAGAAAGGCATGAACGAGAGCTTGACGCCGTGCTCCTTCTCGACGCGCTCCTTGAGCCGCTCGCGCAGCGCCACGACCGCCGACATGTCGATCTCGTTGAACGTCGTCAGATGCGCGGTGGCCTGCTGCGACTGGAGAAGGTTTTCGGCGATGCGCTTGCGCCGCGTCGACATCTTCTCGCGCGTCTCTCGCTCAGCAGTCGCGCGGCCATCGCCAGGCGTCACCGCGGTCGGGGCGCTTGGCCGAACGACGTTGACCTGCGGCTGTTGCACCGGTTGCGGCCGCGGCGTTTGCGGCGGCGGCTGCTCGGCGCGTGGCTGCTCCGCGCGTTCGATGACGTCGGGCTTGCTGACGACTCCGCCACGACCCGTGCCCTGAACCGTCGACACGTCGATGCCTCGTTCAGCGGCCACGCGCTGCGCGGCCGGCGACACGCGCACGTCCTCTGCTCGTGGTGGCTTCGGAGGAGCGGCGGGGGGCGCGGGCGCGGCAGGCGGCGGCTTCGGCGGGCTCGCCGGCGCGGCAGCCTGTGGTGCCGGCGCCTTTTGCGGAGCAGCCGGCGCCGAGGATCCAGCGGCTGGAGCGGCGCTTTCGTCTATCTCCGCGAGGAAGTCGTCCACCTTGACCACGTCGCCCTCCGCGTGGGCGCGCTTCGTCAGCACGCCGGCCATCATCGCCGGGACCTCGACCGTGATCTTGTCCGTGTCGAGCTCGACCAGCGTCTCGCCGACCGCGACCGGATCGCCCTCGTTCTTCAACCAGCGCGATACCGTCGCTTCGGTGATCGATTCACCCAGCGGAGGGACTTTGATGGCGGTCATGCGGTGGACACGGGTCGGTGGAACTAACTTGACGGACGGCTTCAATATAACGCCGTCCTTCCGACGACCCCATGCGCGCACTGACGATCTCGGCTCACGGTGGACTCGATCGCATCGAGCTACGGGATGATCTGGCGTCGCCCGAGATTCGAAGGGCGCATGACGTGCGTATTCGGGTTCGCGCGGCCGCGCTCAACCACCTCGATCTTTTCGTGGTCGAGGGCTTGCCGGGCGTCACGATTACGCCGCCATGGATTCTCGGCGGCGACGCGTACGGCGTCGTCGAGTCGGTCGGCGAAACGGTCAAGACCGTCGTGCCCGGCGATCACGTCGTCGTCAACGCCGGGTTGAGCGATCGCACATGCGAGTATTGTCGCGCCGGCGAACAGCCGCTGTGCCCGCGCTTCGGCTTGCTCGGCGAACACTTTCCGGGGACGCTCGCCGAGCTGTTGGTCCTTCCCGAGACGAACGTCAGGGCGATTCCGCCGACGATCGCACCGGCGCAGGCGGCCGCGTTTACCCTCGCGGCATTGACCGCATGGCGAATGATCGTGACGCGCGCCAAGGTGCAGCGCGGGGAGCAGGTGTTGATCTGGGGCATCGGCGGGGGCGTCGCGCTCGCGGCGCTCCAGATCTGCAAGCAGATCGGCGCCTACGTTTGGGCCGTTTCATCGAGCGATGAAAAGCTCGAGCGCGCAGCACGGCTTGGCGCGGACGAGCTGCTGAATCGAGAGCGCGTCGAGGTGGGGCGCATCGTGCGCGATCGAACGGGCAAGCGAGGCGTCGACGTGGTGATCGACAACATCGGCCAGGCCTCGTGGACGCAGTCGCTGATCGCGCTCGGGCGGCGCGGGCGTCTCGTCACCTGCGGCGCGACCTCGGGACCGGTCGTCGAGACCGACGTGCGGCGTCTCTTCTGGAATCAGTGGTCGATTCTCGGATCGACGATGGGCAACGACGCCGAGTTCGACGCAGTCGTCGCGGAGCTGCGCGAGGGACGTTTGCTGCCGATCGTCGACAGCGAGTTCTCCCTCGACCAAGGGCGTGCGGCGTTCGAGCGTTTGGCCGATCCGGCGCGCTTCGGCAAGGTCGTGGTTCACGTGTCGTGACCGACGAAACGGCGCGCTACGATCTGGAAGAGGAACGGGCGATCCGCGCGCGCTTCGCGTCAGGCGAACCCCTCGTCTGCCCGCGCGACGGCGCGACGATGACGACCCGGAAGATCGGCGGCGGGTCCTTCGGCCTGGGCTACGCCCGAAACCGCGAGTGGCTGATCTGCCCGGAGTGCCGCCGCAGCGTGTTGTTCGACGTGAAGCGCGGCACGCGCAACTGAGCGCCGCCTGCCAAGCCGCCCGACCTGCGTGACGGCCGAGTCGGGTTCCGGTAGATTGGAGGCGGCCAATGCAACAACCAGACACGTCGAACCTCTCCGAGCGTCTTCACGGCGCTGTGACGGACCTCCTCGGCCGGACCGTGCCCGCTATGTTCGGCGCGCTCGTGATCCTCTTCGCCGGGTATCTGTTGGCGAAGCTGTTGGAGAAGGCCGTCGAGAAAGGGCTGCGCAAGATCCGCTTGAACCAGCTGCTCGTGCGCGGCGGCGTGATTCAAGCCGTGGAGCGCTCGGGCACGCACGTGAATCCGGTGCGCGTGCTGGCGAATCTCGTGTTCTGGCTCGTGATGTTCACGGTGATCCTGCTCGCCGCGAACGCGCTCGGGCTCGACTCGCTGGCCAACGTCGTATCGACGCTCGTGAGCTACATCCCGAGCGTCATCGCGGCGATCGTGATCATTCTCGTCGGGATCGTGCTCGGCGGCTTCGTCGGCGGTTTGATCGCCGCGTCGGCGGGCGCGGTCCATGGTGGACGCGCGCTCGCGCGGCTGGGGCGCGGCGGCGTGATCGTCCTCGCGATTTTCATGGCGCTGCAGCAACTCGGCATCGCGACAGACATCGTGACGACGGCGTTCGCGATTCTCTTTGGCGCCATCGCGTTCGCTCTTGCTCTTGCGTTCGGCCTCGGCAATCGCGATCTCGCCGCTGAGATCACGCGCGAGTGGTACGACCGCTATCGCCGCGAGCGCGCGGAAGCGGTCGCGCGCGAGCGAGAGGAGAACGCCGAAGGCGAAGCCGAAATTCGCGCCGAAGAGGCGGCCGAGCGGGCTCGGAAGACGCCGCAGGTCAACCAGGCCGTGCCGCCGAGCGATCCGAAGATCTAACCAGAGCCCGCGTATTCGCGGGATGGTCGGGCTTGCGGTGCGCGGGGCTCGGGGTGGGACTGTCCTCCGCGGACCAGTGCACTATTGCCGACACTGCCCGGCAATAGTGCCTCGGCTCCGCTCCGGACAGTCCCACCCGCTCGCCTCGCCCGTGCGCGCGATTGACGCGACTGCGTGAACGCCCGCGCGAGCAAGATGCGGCTCGGCGCGTGACCGCCATCGCGCACAAGATGCGGCTCGGCGCGTGAACGGGCGCACGCGGCCATAACCGCTTGTGAGCAAAGGATTTAACGGACAGCCGCCGCGTTGATTTTCGCAGGGTGTTCGGGTACCTTTCAGGGTCTCCTAGAACGCCCCTGAAATAGACGCCGTCGCTGTTCGTTCGACGGTGCGAACCTGCCTATCGGCCTCCCGGTTTTCCATGACCGCTCCGAACAATCGCGAACGCATTCTTCCGCGCCTGATCGACGACGAGATCAAAGAGTCGTTCATCAATTATTCGATGAGCGTCATCGTATCGCGCGCGCTCCCGGACGTGCGCGATGGACTCAAGCCCGTGCACCGGCGCGTGCTGTACTCGATGTTCGACACGGGGCTCGTGCCCGGCCGCCCGTACAAGAAATCGGCGACGGTCGTCGGCGACGTGCTCGGCAAGTACCACCCGCACGGCGACAGCTCGGTGTACGACGCGCTCGTGCGCATGGTGCAGGATTTCTCGCTGCGCTATCCGCTCATCGACGGGCAAGGGAACTTCGGATCGGTCGACGGTGATCCGCCGGCGGCGTACCGCTACACCGAAGCTCGGCTCATGCCGATCGCGCTCGAGATGGTCGCCGACATCGACAAGGCGACGGTCAACTTCACGCCGAACTTCGACGACCACGACGAAGAGCCGACCGTTCTTCCCGCGGGCGTGCCCAACCTCATCGTCAACGGATCGTCGGGCATCGCCGTCGGCATGGCGACGAACATTCCGCCGCACAACCTGCGCGAGGTCGTCAGCGCCATCACGCTCCTGATCGACAATCCGGACGCGTCGTTCGCCGACATCAGAAAACTCATCAAGGGTCCGGACTTCCCGACCGGCGCGTACATCTACGGCCGCGCGGGGATCAAGGATTATCAGGAGACGGGACGCGGGCGCATCGTGATGCGCGCGCGCGCGGTGATCGAGGAGAAGGAATCGTCGAACAAGGCGCAGATCGTCATCACCGAAGTGCCGTATCAGGTCAACCCGGACCGGCTCGTCATCAGTATCGCCGACCTGGTCCGCGACAAGAAGCTGGAAGGCATCAGCGATCTGAGAAACGAATCGGATCGCGACGGTGTGCGGCTGGTGATCGAGCTGAAGCGCGACGCCATCCCGCGCGTCGTCCTCAATCAGCTCTACAAGCACACCGCGATGCAAGCGACGTTCGGTGTGATCATGCTCGCGCTGGTGCCCGACGCGGCGACGGGCAGCCTCGTGCCGAAGGTGATGTCGCTCAAGGAGTGCCTCGAGCACTACATCGCACATCGACACACCGTCATCGTCCGGCGCACGCAGTTCGACCTCGACAAGGCGCTCGAACGCGAGCACATCCTCGATGGCCTCAAGATCGCGGTCGACAGCATCGACGCGGTCATCAAGGTCATTCGCGGCGCATCGGACACGCCGGCAGCCAGCGCCCAGCTCCAGAAGCGCTTCAAGCTCTCCGAGCGTCAGGCCGAGGCGATCCTCAACATGCGGCTCGCCAAGCTCACCGGCCTCGAGATCGAGAAGCTCGAGGAGGAGCTGAAGGAAGTCCGCGCGCTCATCAAGGATCTGCGCGCGCTGCTCGAGTCGAAGGAAAGGCGGATGAAGGTGCTCAAGGACGAGCTCACCGAGGTCGCCAAGAGGTTCGGCGACGAGCGTCGCACCGAGATCACGAGCGACGAGGGCGAGTTCACGATCGAGGACCTGATCGCCGAAGAGGAGATGGTCGTCACCATCTCGCACTCGGGCTACATCAAGCGCACGTCGGCGTCGACCTACAAGCGGCAGCGTCGCGGGGGGCGCGGAAACAACGGCGCGACGCTCAAGGACGAGGATTTCATCGAGCACCTGTTCATCGCGTCGACGCACGACTACGTGCTGATCTTCACCGACGACGGGCGCTGCTTCTGGCTCAAGGTGCACGAGATCCCGCAGGCGGGGCGCGCGGCCAAGGGTAAACCGATCGTCAACATGATCAACGTGTCGCCCGACACGAAGGTCTCGGCGTTCGTGACCACCCGCGATTTCCCGGAAGATCAGTTCCTGCTCTTCGCCACCAAGCTCGGCACGGTCAAGAAGACGTCGCTCTCGCAGTACTCGAACCCGCGCACCGTGGGTATCAAGGCGATCAAGATCGAGGCCGGGGACGAGCTGATCGACGTCCAGGTGACCAGCGGGACGAACGACATCGTCCTCGCCACGCAACACGGCCTGTCGATCCGGTTCCACGAGCAGGATGCCCGCGAGATGGGTCGCGACACCACCGGCGTCAAAGGGATCGAGTTGAGCAAGGACGACCGGCTCATCGGCATGGTCGTGATCAAGCGCGAGGCGAACCTTCTGGTCGTCACCGAGAAGGGAATGGGCAAATGTTCGCCCATCGATGAGTACAGGGTTCAGCGCCGGGGTGGAAAGGGAATTATCACCGTCCATCGCACCGACAAGACCGGCGACGCCGTCTCGATCAAAGAAGTTTTGCCGGACGACGAATTGATGCTGATCACGAAGCAGGGAATCGCCATCCGGATGCCGGTCAAGGGGATCCGGGTCGCGGGACGCAACACCCAGGGCGTCCGGCTGGTCAATCTGGAGGCGCACGACCTGGTCATGGACGTCGCCCGCGTGGTCCCGGACGACGACGAACCCGGCGAGGACGTCGAACTGCCGGCAGTCGTGGGCGGCTCGGACGAAGAGTAAGCCCGGCCGCGGGACCCGCCGACGGTACGCGCGAAGAGTGCGTGGAACGACTTGTTCCACGCACTTTAGCTTTCCGGGATAGAACGTCATCCGTAGCTTACACGACCCGGCGGAAAACCCGTGATCACAACGCAGTTGGTCGGTCTCGAAGAGATCCAGGATGCCGCGCGAGTCCTCGCGCCGGCGATCGTGCGCACGCCCCTCCTCCGCGCCGACGCCATCACCGAAAAAATCGGCGCGCCGGTCTGGGTCAAGCCAGAAGTGCTCCAGCGCGGCGGCGCGTTCAAGTTCCGCGGCGCGTTCAACTTTCTGTCGCAGTTGAATCCCGAGGCGCGTGAGCGCGGCGTCGTCGCGCCATCGTCCGGCAATCACGCGCAAGCCGTCGCGCTCGCGGCGAAGATCTACGGAGTCCCCGCGACCGTCGTCATGCCGACCACCGTCACGCCGGCGAAGCGCGCCGGCGCCGAGCGCCTCGGCGCTCGCATCGTGCTGGCCGGAACGACGACCACCGATCGGCTCGAGCGCGCGCAGGAACTCGTCGCGGAAGAAGGGCTCACGCTGGTGCCGCCGTACGACCATCCGTGGATCATCGCGGGCCAGGGGACGGTCGGACTCGAGATCGCCGCGGACCTGCACGACGTGGACACCGTGCTCGTCCCGGTCGGCGGCGGCGGGTTCAGCGCAGGCGTCAGCGCCGCGATCAAGCTCACGCTGCCGAACGCGCGCGTGATCGGCGTCGAGCCGACGAGCGCGCCGAAGCTCACGCGTGCGCGCGAGGCTGGTCGTCCCGTGCGCCTCGAGCACACCGGCGGTCTTGCCGACGGCCTGATGTCGATCCAGATAGGCACGCTGACGTTCGCGCACCACGAGCGCTTCCTCGACGACGTCGTAACCGTCGATGACTCGGCGTTGCGCGGCGCGATGCGACTGCTGCTGGACCGCCTCAAGCTGGTCGTCGAGCCGAGCGGCGCGATCACCGCCGCCGCGCTGCTCGAGGGAAAGGTTCAGCCTCGCGGAAACGGGGCGACGGTCGCCGTCTTGAGCGGCGGCAACATCGAGTGGGAAGGGCTGCGTGAGCTCCTCGGGTGACGCGTCCCGCAACGGCTCCGCCACGCCGAAAGGCTCGCGCGTAGTCGTCGCCGAGCGCGATCCCGTCGTTGCCGGCACGATCTCGTGGCTGCTGCGCGAGCACGGATTCTCCGTCTCGACCGCCGCCGACCGCGCCGAACTATTCAAGCTGATCGAGGACGACGCGCCGGATCTCATCGTTCTCGACGGCAGCGTCGCGCAGCGCGACGTCGCCGTGCTGTCCGACCTCCGCGCCGACGAGCGATGCCACGACGTGCGCGTCGTCGTCACAACGCCGTGGCCCGCCGGCAACGCCGACGAGGGCCTCCCCGTCGGCGCCGACGACTGGGTGAGCAAGCCGTTGCGTGTCGCCGAGCTGCTGGGCCGCGTTCGGACGCAGCTCAGGGCAAGCGACCAGCTCCGCGCGGCTCGATCGGCGCTCCACGACACGACCGTCGAGCTGGAGCGGGTGCGTGAGGACGCGGCCAACAACCGGCGTCTCGTCGAGATCCTTCACGAGATCACCGGCGAGCTCGCGGCGTCGGAGATCTATCGCGTGCTCGCGCGCCGGATCGCGCGCTCCCTCGGCGTGCCCCGTTGCGTCGTTCTCCTGGCCCGCCCCGGCGAGTCCACCGGGATGCTCGCCGCGGCGCAGGGCGAAACGGTGCACGGTCCCGAGGTTCGGCTCGAGGGCTACCCGGAGGTCGTCACGGCGATTTCCTCGGGACGGTCGCTGCTGATCGAAGACGGGCGCGGGCATCCTCTCTTCGCGAAGCTGGCCAGCATTCCAGGCGCCGGACGCGAAGGCACGCGGGCCGAGATCCGCTCGTCGGCCGCCATCCCCTTCGCCATCGATCGGTGGCGCTCCGGCGCGCTGCTCCTGCGCACGCTTCGCGAAGAACGTTCGCTGACCGCGGAGGACGTGACGTTCGTCGACGCCGTGCTTCGCGCGGCGGTGGCGGTGATTCGGCGCGCGCAGGCATTGGAAACGACGCGCGCCGAAAATCGGCGCCTCGAAGCGCTCGCCACGACGGACCCGTTGACGCGCATGCTCAACCGCCGCGCGCTCCTCGACAGGCTCACCGCCGAATGCGACCGCGCTCGCCGCTACGATTCGTCGCTCGCGCTCCTGTTGGTCGACATCGACCACTTCAAGGAAATCAACGACACCGCGGGGCACCTCGCCGGCGACAGCGTGCTTCGCCAGCTCGGTGCGCTGCTCGCCGACGCGATGCGGAAGGTGGACGTGCTCGCCCGCTACGGCGGCGAAGAGTTCGTGGCGATGCTGCCCGAGACGTCGATGGAGGGGGCGGCCGTGATCGCCGAGCGCTTGCGGGAACGGATCGCCGCGCAGGTGTTCGACATCGGCGGGCAGCGATCGGTCCGGCTCACAGTCAGCATCGGTCTGGCTACGTTTCCCTCGTCCGGCGTGGCGTCGACCGACGACCTGTTCGCGCGGGCAGACGAAGCGCTCTATCGCGCGAAATCAGGCGGGAGAAACCAAGTCAGAACGTGAAGAAGCGCTGTCCGAACTGCGGCCGCGAATTCGGCGACGAGGCGAACTTCTGCACGCGCGATGGGACGCGGCTCGTCGTGCCGACTCCGGCGACGCCAGAGCTCGTCGGCCTCACGCTCGACGACCGGTACGAGATCCAGCGCAAGCTCGGCGAAGGCGGAATGGGGCTCGTCTATCTCGCGACCGACAAGACGACCCAGGAGACCGTGGCGATCAAGGTGCTGACGCGCGGACTGGGTCGCGACCCCAAGGCGCTTGTGCGCCTGCGGCGCGAAGCGGCCTACGGCATGCGCCTCGCCCACCCGAACATCTGCCACATCATCCGCCTCGGGCAGACGGACGACGGCGCCACGTACATCGTCATGCCGTACGTCGAAGGCGAGGTGCTCGTCGAACGGACGCACCGGCTCGGCCAGATTCCACTCGACGAAACGGTGCGGCTCGTGAACGACATGGCCGCCGGTCTACAAGCGGCGCACGACAACGGGATCGTGCACCGCGATCTCAAGCCCGAGAACGTGATGGTGCGCAGCGGCAACGGCGGGGTGCACGCGGTGGTCATGGATTTCGGACTGGCCAAGGCGCACACGGCCGGCAAGGAGCTCGAGAAGCTCACCGCGACCGGGATCGTGCTCGGCACGCCCGAGTTCATGAGTCCGGAGCAACTGCGCGGCAAAGCGCTGGACCGCCGGTCGGACGTCTACGCGCTCGGTCTCGTTGCGTACGAGATGCTCACCGGAAAGCTGCCGTTCGAGGGACGGACGCAGCAGGCCCTCATGATCGCGCGGCTCAAACAGGATCCCACACCGCTGTACGAGTCGCGCCCCGACCTCAAGTTTCCCCGACAGCTGAACATCGTTCTCGAAAAGGCGATGCGCCGCGAACCCGAAGATCGATATCAGACGGCCGTTGATTTCGCGAAAGCGTTCGCCGCGGCGGCGCAGGAGGGACAGTGATCCGGAAGACGACGAGCGACGAGTGACGGTGCGAGCGACGTTCGTCGGCGCGATCGCATTCGCCGTTTGCGGCGTGATGACCGCGCGGCCGTCGCCGGCGCAGACGCCCGCCGCATATCGGCCCGGCTTTCACGTTCGCAATTACGACATCGCGATCGACGTTCCCGACTCGGGCGCGAAGATCCACGCCGACGCCACGCTGACGATCGAGCGCACCGCTCCGCGCGACACGCTCGTGCTCGACTTGCTCGATCTCACGGTCGCCCGCGTCGCGGTGAACGGCCGGGCCGCGACGTTCCGACAGACGCCGGAATCCGTGATCGTGGTGCTGCCCGACGCGAGCGTTGGCGACACGACGGTGGTGGAGGTGGAGTACGGCGGCGCGGTCACCGACGGTCTGATCGCGCGGCGCGACAGCGCGGGGCGATGGACGTATTTCGGCGACAACTGGCCGAACCGCGCGCGACGCTGGATTCCGAGTCTCGATCATCCGAGCGACAAGGCGACGGTGACGTGGCGCGTGCGTGCGTCGCCCAGGCAAGTGGTCGTGGCGAACGGCGCGTTCGTGTCGACGCGCCCGCTGGCCGGCGCTGCCGCGGGAGCGCGCGTCGAGTCCGTGTGGCGCGAGTCGCAGCCGATTCCGGTGTACCTGATGGTGATCGCCGCAGCCCCGCTCGACCGCTACGACCTCGGTCAAACGGCGTGCGGGCTGGGCCTCGACCGGAAATGCGTTCCCCAGTACGTGTACACGGCGCCCGAGCAGAGCAAGACGATGCCGGGTCCGTTCGCGAGCGCGGGCGACATCGTCGCGCTGTTTTCGCGCCTCGTCGGCCCGTTCCCGTACGAGAAGCTCGCGCACCTCCAGTCGTCAACGCGGTACGGCGGAATGGAGAATGCGAGCGAGATCTTCTACGCCGACGGCGCCTTCCGGCGCGGCACGATGAACGACGAGCTCATCGCGCACGAGACGGCCCACCAGTGGTTCGGCGACGCCGTGACCGAACGGCAGTGGCCGCACGTCTGGCTCTCGGAAGGTTTCGCGACCTACTTCTCGGCGCTCTGGGTGCGAGAGGCGCGCGGGGACTCCGCGTTCCGCACGCGAATGCGCGCCATTCGTTCGACCGTGTTGCACGACTCGGTGTCCGTTACGCGACGTCCTGTCATCGACACGATCGAGACCACCCTCATGCAGTTGCTGAATCGCAACAGCTACGAGAAGGGCGGATTCGTTCTGCACATGCTCCGGGCGCAGGTCGGCGACTCGGCGTTCTTCCGGGCGCTGCGTGCGTACTACGATGAGCATCGCAACTCGACGGCGCTCACCGCTGACTTGCAGGCCGCGATGGAGAAGACCTCGGGGCAGAAGCTCGACTGGTTCTTCGACCAGTGGCTGCGGCGCCCGGGATATCCCGAAATCGACGCGCAATGGCGCTACGACAGCCAGGCGCGCGAAGCCGTGATCGACGTGCGCCAGACGGCGCGCTTCGGCACATTCCGAGTTCCGCTCCTGGTCGGCGTCGTCGACTCGCTCGGCGGCGAGCATCGCGCGATGCTCCAGGTCCCGGCGGACACGGACGTACATTCGATTCGCATCGGATCGCCGACGATGCCGTCGGCGGTGCTGCTCGACCCGAACGTCACGCTCCTCGCCAACATGCGAGTCGCTCCATCTTCGCCGCGGTGATGCATCCATCGCGAACGCGCGGCAGCTGCGCGGTCGCGTTCTTCTGCGCGTCGTTCCTCTCGGCGCCGCTCGACGCACAAGCGTTGCGTGTCGCGGATTCGCTCCTTGCGGCGGGTCAGCTCGCTCGCGCCGAATCGGCATTTTACGCTGCCGCGCGAACTCGCCCTCGCGATCCGGTCGCTCGATTCGCCCTCGGCCATTTTCTCGTCGAACGCGGCGCGACGAGGGTCGGCGCCACGCTGCTCGAGGAATCGCTGCAGTTCGGCGGGGACCCCGTGTTCGTCGGCCGAGAGCTCGCGCGCGCCTACCTCGCGACGGGCGAGTTCGCGCCGCTCGCCGCGCTCGCCGCGGCGTCGCCCGCCCAGCGCGAGCGCGCGAAGTGGCTGACCACGCACGAGCCGCGAGTCATCGCGCCGGACTCGTTGATCAGCGTGAAGCTCGCGCCCGGCCAGGACTCGACGTCGCTCGGCGTCGTCGCGGCGCGCGTGAATGGCGTCGCGATCGTCCTGTCGCTCAGCTCGCAGGCCCAGGGGATCGTCGTCTCGCGTGCGGTCGTGAGGGAGCGACGCCCTCGAATCTTCCCCGCCGGGGTCGACTCCACCGGCGACGCCGATCTGCTCGCCGTGGCCGACAGTCTGAACATCGGCGCGGGGCGTCTCACCATGCTCAACCAGCCGGTGACTGTGGCGACCCTTCCGCCCGGAACGCAGGGACTGATCGGACTGGCCGCGCTCGGCCGGTTCGCGCCGACGGCGGATTCCAAAACGGGCACTCTCACGCTTCGGGCCGACGGTTCCGTTCGAGAAGAAGTTCCGGGCGAGCGGCTGCCCACGCTCGATCAGGCGACCGGACTTTCCGTGCTTCGATCGGGCGTCTGGATCGCGTCTCCGGCGGAGGTGGCGCGGCTGCTGCGAAATCGGGGTTGGACCTTCGACGCCAAGCGGGGAACGCTGATCGTCGAGCGGTAGGGTCGCGTTAGCTTTCTGTCCCGACCCATCCCCCGAGTCAAACGGAGCCTCCCTCGAAGATGCGAATGCTCGTGTTGGGCGCCGGCCTGCAAGGTTCGGCCTGCGCGTACGACCTGCTTCAGGATCGCGACGTCAAAGAAGTTCGCTTGGCCGACGTGCACGTCGGCCACCTGACGGAGTTTCTGGCCCCGTTCTCGGGTCCGCGGCTCCTGCCCACCACGCTCGACGTGCGCGACCACGCCGCCGTCCTCGGCGCCATGCGTCAATGCGACGCGGTGATGAGCGCGATTCCATACTACTTCAACTACGACATGGCCCGCCTCGCCGTCGAGGCCGGCGTTCACTTCTGCGACCTGGGCGGCAATACCGAGATCGTGTTCAAGCAGAAGGAGCTCGACACGTACGCCAAGGAGAAGCGCGTCACGGTCGTGCCCGACTGCGGTCTCGCGCCCGGGATGGTGAACATCCTCGCGCAGCACGGCATCGAGCAGCTCGATCGGGTGGACTCGGTGAAGATCTTCGTCGGCGGATTGCCGCAGCATCCGGAGCCGCCGCTCAACTACATGCTCGTCTACTCGCTCGAGGGCGCGCTCGACTACTACACGACTCTCTCGTGGGTGCTGCGGGACGGCAAGCGCACACGCGTGACGGCCTTGTCCGAGCGTGAGCCGGTGAAGTTCGAGCAGCTCGGCGAGCTCGAGGCGTTTCACACGGCCGGCGGCCTGTCGACGATGGCGTTCCGTTACGAGGGGAAGATCCCCGCCATGGAGTACAAGACGCTGCGCTATCCCGGGCACGCGCAGATCATGGAAGACATTCGCTCGCTCGGGTTGCTCGATACCGAGCCGGTCGAGGTGAAGGGCGTCAAGGTCGCGCCGCGAGATGCGTTCATCGCCGTGGTGCAGCCCAAGCTCACGAAGCCGAAAGGGCGCGATCTCGTCGCGCTGCGCGTCGTCGTGACCGGCTCCAACAACGGCACGAAGGCGACCAAGTCGTTCGAGCTCGTCGACCGCTACGACGAAAAGCGCGGCGTGAGCGCGATGATGCGCACGACCGGCTACTCGCTGTCGATCACGGGGTTGATGCAGGTTCGCGGACAGATCGCGCCGCCAGGGGTGTGCACGCCCGACGAATGCGTGCCGGCGGAGATCTACATCAGCGAGTTGCGAAAGCGCGGAATCGACATCAAAGAATCCTGATTCCGCGCCGGGCCCGCACCCGGTGGCGTGCGGGCCGCGTTTACTTGCGGACGAACTCCGCCATGGTCGCGCCGATCTGGTCCATCGCCGTCTTGGCGTTCCAGCGGTCGGCGCCGTTGTAGAGCAGCGAGAAAGCCAACACCTCGCCGTTCTTGGCCGTCACGAAACCGCCCAACGCGGCGACCGTGTTCGTCGTGCCGGTCTTGGCGTGGAGGTTTCCGCGCGCCGGCGTGCCGCGAGCTCGGCGCTTGAGCGTGCCCGATTCTCCTTCGACCGGCAGCGCCGCGTGGAACACCGGTCCCCAGTCGGCGCGATGCGCGTACGACAACAGGTCGACCATCGACCGTGGCGTCACGCGGTCGAGGAGCGACAGGCCGCTGCCGTCCGACACTTCCACGACGGAGCCGGTGATGCCGACCTTCTTCGTCATGAAATCGCGAAGGTTCGCGAGTCCGGTCTCGGCGGAGCCGGGCTGGTTCGTCGCCGCGTGCGCGGCGGCGCGAAAGAGCAGTTCGGCGACTACGTTGATGCTTTCACGGTCCATCTCGCCGATGATCTGGCCCAGCGGCGGAGACGCGATCGCCGCGACCTCGACAGCGCCGTCAGGGACAGCGCCCAGGCGCGTCTGGCCATCGACAGTGATGCCCTGCTTCCGCAACGAGGCGCGGAGCGCTCCGATGACGAACAGCGGCGGGTTGTCCACGACCAGCGAATACTTGAGCGGGCCCGAGCGCGCGCCGATGGTGCCGCGCACGCTGATCGACCCGTCGTTCTGCCGCACCGCGCTGATTCGTCCGCCGCCGCCGCTCGTCACGCGAACGTTGTTCTCCACGGGAATCGTCGTCGTCGCCGGCTCGAGCGTCACGACCGCCTTGTTGCCGCTCGGCTCGACGGCGACCCAAACGAGGTTCTCGTTGAGCGAGAGCGCCGAAACGCGCGCCGCATACGAGGCGCCGAGGTAGCTCGTCTTCCACCCTTCGGGAACCAGCTTGTCATCGAACGCGGTCGCGTCGCCGACGAGATCGCCCCGAATGTGCTTGATGCCCGCGGCCGCGATCTCCGCGGCGAGGGCGTCCATGGGATTCTGGTCGTGCCAGAAGCGCGTGCTGAGCGACGGGTCGCCCATGCCGCGCAGGTACAGGTTGCCGCCCACCGACCCGTCCGATTCGACGGGCGCGTCGCGAAGGACGGGCGTCTTGAACCTGAAGTCGGGGCCGAATCGGTCGAGCGCCACCGCCGACGTGTACATCTTGAGCGTCGATGCCGGCTGGAGCATCGCGTCGGGGTTCTGCGAGAAGAGCGTGTCGCCCTTGGTGAGCGAGACGATGATCGCGCCCCAGGTTCCGCCTCGCGTGTGGCTGCCCAACGCGCTGGCGACCGCGGAGGCGAGCGCGTCGCTGCCGACCGTCGCCGTCCATGCCGGCTTGGCCGACTTTTTCGCCGTCGGCTTCGGCGTTCGCTTTGGCTTCTTGGTCGCCGGCGCGGTCGTGGCGGCCGCGAACGACGACGAGACGGGTGTCGCTTGCGCTCCGAGCACGGCCGGGAAGCTTGCGGCGAGCACGGCCGCCGCGAGCGCGATTCGCTTCACCAGATTCATCGTCGCGCCCGCGGAATTCGAGATTCGGACATCAGACCTTGAAGAAAATTTGCTTGCGATAGAGCACGTACAGGATGCCGTAGAACATCAACACGAACGCGATCGCGAACGCCAGGGATGCGTTGATCGGTGACAGCCAGGACGCGAACCCGACCTGGTACATCGCCGATTCGAGCGGAACCGACTTCCCCTGGTACGTCACGTAAATGACCGAGTAGATGAGCCGCTCGATCACGGCCGATCCGACGAATGCGACCATCGGATTCATGCCGTATATGACGAACGGCTTCGTCCATCGCTTCAGGCCATTCACGTCGACGAGCCACATGATCGTCGCGAGCGAAACGCAGGCCATACCGGCGGTGAAGACGACGTAGGAGCTGGTCCAAATGCTCTTGTTGATCGGAAAGACCCAATTCCAGACGAGCCCGACCATCATTCCCAGCGCGCCCGCGCCGAAGAGCCCGTTGAGACGCTCGACGAGCGGGCGCTTCGTGGCGATCCACTGTCCCGCCAGGTTGCCGAGCACAGCGGTCGCGATCGCCGGAACCGTGGACAGAATGCCCTCAGGGTCCCAAGTCAGGCTGTTCACCCACGTGTGATTGCCGAGCCCGAATCGAGACCAGTCGAGGAGGAAGCGGTCCCACCACGCGGCCATCGTCCGCGGCGCGTCGTTGAGCGTGCGGTAGCCCATGACGCCGCTGTCGGGGACCGGGATCACGGTCATCACGACCCAGTAGCCGAGCAGGAGCGCGGCGACCGTGACGATCTGGCGCTTCACGGTGCGATTCTGCGTCAACAGCGCGGCCACGATGTACGCGAGCCCGATGCGCTGGAGTACGCCCATGATCCGCCAGTGGTAGAGGCGGTCCACGACGCGCTGCAAGAAGGTCGGGTCGGCGATGCCGTCGACCTGTCCCCAGGTGAAGAAGGGAAATCCGTTGATCAGGAAGCCGAACAGGAAGATCAGCAGCCCGCGCCGGATGATCTGGCGCCGGATCGCCGCCTCGTCGTCGCCGCGCGCTCGGCGCGAATTGAGCGAGAGGTGGGTCGTGACGCCGACGATGAATAGAAAAAATGGGAAGATGAGGTCGGTCGGCGTCCAGCCGTTCCATGCCGCGTGCTCGAGCGGAGGATAGATCGCGCTCCACGTGCCGGGGTCGTTCACGAGGAGCATCCCGGCGATCGTGAGGCCCCGGAACACGTCCAGCGACAGCAACCGTTCGCGCGGCGCCTTTGCCGTTTGCGATTTCTCGGGGGCGCGCGCGCTCTGTCCGCCGGGCGGTTCTTGCGACGCCGGACGTGAGCCGCGCTCGGTAGAGGAGGGTGGTTGAACGGTCGTGGCCACGTTCACCGGTCCTGTTGGGGAATACGAGGCGAGCCGACGGGGCGCGGGAGCGCACCAAGGCCCATTACTCGAAGACTAGTATCCTACCACCGAGGTATCGGGAAAGAGCCCTCTGCCTGCCTCGATTCTCAGCCAGTCAGGCCGCGTGCCAGTCGACCTGCGCTCCCGCCCGACTCTCCACCCCGTCGCGCTGCTGCCACCGGAAAAAGACCACCGAGATGACGGAGTAGAAGAAGAGGCCCCCGGGGATCCACATGATCAGGCCGCCCATCATCTGGTCATTCATTGGGGTGATCCCCCAGACGCGCGGCGCCGACGCGTACAGCGGGTAGAGCACGGAGTCGGCGTAGGCGATGTAGACCGAGACGATCGCCATCGGGATGCTCATGAGGAACAGGTAGAGCATCTGCCCCGGGAAGTTGAGCCGAGGCAGCTCCGGCAGCGGGCTGAGGACCGGCCACCACATGATGACCGACGAGACCAGGAACATCAGATGTTGGACGATGTGCACCGGGTGGTGCGACAGGGCGTAGTTGTAGAGCGGCGGCAGGTGCCACGCGGCGAGCACGACGTTGAAGATCGCGAAGCAGTGGGTGGGCTTGGTGAGCCATCGGGCGACGGATCCGACGCCGGGCAGCGCGAGCGCCGGACGGAGCATATCGCCGGTCACGCCCATGAGCAGGAGCGGCGCGACGACCAGGGCGAGCACCAGGTGCTGCACCATGTGCGCGCTGAACAGGTAGGCGTCGCTCAGGTCGTGCAGCCACCCGTTGAGCGCGAAGAACATGATGACGAGCGCGCCGTGGAACGGAACTCGGCGCGGCTGCTGCACGGATGCGGGCGAGGTGAACCGGCGCGCGGCCCACTCGTAGAGGATCGCCAGCGCGGCGATCCCGATGACGGTGCTCGGATGCACCGAGAAGCTCGTGAGGGAGAGCCGCGCCCCGATGTGCAGCAGCGCGGCGATCGACATCGTCATCGGACCTTCATCCTGCCCGGGACTACTTTCCCGCGAACTTCGAGAAGAGGAAGAGCAGCGAGATCAGCGTGGCCATGGCGATCGTGAGCGGGCCCGTGAACAGCGCGCGGAACAGCTTGTGGTCGTACTTGAGGTGCATGTAGAACATCACGACGATCGTGAACTTGGCGACCGACATGATGAGCAGCGTCGGGACGAAGAACGGCGTCTTCGAGAACGGCGTGTAGTAGATCCACACCTCGACGACGGTGATGAGCGTGAGGATGAGCGCCACCCACTTGTATTCCTTCCACGTCGGGTGCTCGTGCACCTCGCCCATCGCGTGGACGTCGACGTCGGCGTTGGTGTGGGTGAAGATGTCGTCATCTGCCATTGAAATCGCTCCGGCGCGCCCTATTTGATGAGATAGACGAGAGTAAAGATCGCGATCCAGACCACGTCGACGAAGTGCCAGTACAGGGCCGAGATGTCGACGAGCAGCGCGTCCTTCGGTCCCAGTCCGCGTTTGACGTCGATCGCGAACAGCGTGAGCAGCCAGAGCACGCCGGCCGTCACGTGCGCGCCGTGGAACCCGGTGAGCGTGAAGAACGACGAGCCGAACAAGTTCGTGCGGATCGTCAGCCCCTCGTGCACGAACGACGTGAACTCGAACGCCTGGTAGCCGAGGAACGTGGCGCCGGCGATCGCCGTGGCCATGAGCCAGAACTTGGACGATCCGCGGATTCCCTCATAACCGGGCTTCCCCTTGTTCTCCACGGCCTCGAGCGCGAGCACCATGAACAACGACGACATCAGCAGCACGAACGTCGACTGCGACGTGACCGGGATGTTGAGGATCGCGTTCAAGTGCGTCGCGCACCGCGGCGGGTCGCACGCCTCGTGCGGGAAGGGCCCGACGACGCTCCGGCCCTTGTAGATCAGATAGGTCGAGATCAGCGACGCGAACAGCATGCACTCGGATCCGATGAACGCCCAGATCGCGATCTTGCGGTGATCGAGCCCGGTGCTGGTCGGCGGATGCGCGTGAGTAGCGACGGCGGTGGCCATGTGTGAGGTCAGTTCGAATCGGCGGCGCGAGCGGAGCGCGTCACGCGTGATGGGGTTCGAGAGGAGCGGTCAGCCAGGAGTAGAGGAACGCCGTCATCGTGGCGGCGCAGAGGATCACGCCGGTGATCGCTTCCTTCAGCATGTTCTCGTGGATCAGCAAGAGGCTGCCGAACATCAGCGTCATGAACAGCGCGACGAAGAGCGGCTTGATCGTCGGGTAGGGAATCGGAATCCCGAGCTCCTCGGCCGTCTTGAGCGAGACCTTCGACGACGCCTGTTTGGCGTTCGGATTCAGGCCGCCTTCGGGCGTTCCGGCGCTCATGTGGTCGTGCATAGAGCCCACCCGCCTGCCGGCGACCGCGATGTCGCTGCGCTCGTCGCCGTGCCGGCTGTGCGGCACGTCGGCGACCAGGCCCGGCGTCTTGACGTCCCACATCGGGTAGCGCGACGTCACGGTGGGGATCGTGGCGAAGTTGTACTCCGGCGGCGGGGACGGAATCGACCACTCGAGCGTGCCGCCGCCCCACGGGTCGTTGCCGGCCACCTCGCCGCTCTTCCGGCTCTTGAGGATGTTGTAAATGCCGATGAGCGCCGCGACCAGCTGGATGAACGCGCCGATCGTGCTCAGCAGGTTGAAGATCTCCCACCCCTGCCCCGTGTCGTACCGGTAGACGCGGCGCGGCATGCCGTACAGCCCCGCCCAGTGCATCGGCATGAACGTCAGGTTGACGCCGATGAACGTGAGCCAGAACTGCCAGTTGCCGATCTTCTCGCTCAGCATCCGGCCGGTGATCTTCGGGAAGTAGTAGTAGATGCCGCCCGACAGACCCATCATCGAGCCGGCGACGAGCACGTAGTGGAAGTGCGCGACGATGAAGTAGGTGTCGGTCTGCTGGAGGTCGGCCGGCGGCGAGGCGTGCATGACGCCCGAGATGCCGCCGATCACGAACAGCCCGACGAGCGAGATCGCGTACTTCATCGCCACCGTGAAGCGCAGGTTGCCGCCCCACATCGTGAAGATCCAGTTGAAGATCTTCACGCCGGTCGGGATCGCGATGAGCATCGTCGTCACGGCGAACACCGAGTCGGCGATCGGGCCCATTCCGACCGCGAACATGTGGTGCGCCCACACGCCGAAGCCGAGGAAGGCGATCAGAATTCCCGAATAGACCATCACCGGATAGCCGAAGATCGGCTTCCGCGAGAAGGTCGGCAGGATCTCCGACACCAGACCGAACGCCGGCAGGATCAGGATGTAGACCTCCGGGTGTCCGAAGATCCAGAACAGATGCTGCCAGAGGAGCGGATCGGCGCCGGCCGTCGTCGTGTAGAAGTTCGTCCCGAAGAAGCGGTCGAACTGCAGGAAAACGAGCGCGATCGTGATCACCGGGAACGCCAGCACGAGCAGGAACTGCACGATGAACGCCATCCACGTGAACATCGGCATGCGCATCAGGTTCATCCCCGGCGCGCGCATGTTGATGATCGTCGTGATGAAGTTGAACGCCGCGGCGAGCGACGACACGCCGAGGATCTGGAGGCCCAGCATCCAGAAGTCGATGTTCAGCCCGGGTGAGTACGCAATCGTCGTGAGCGGCGCGTAGCCGAACCAACCGCCGTTCGGCGCCATGCCGAGGATCCACGACGAGTTCATGAACAACGAGCCGAACAGGTACACCCAGTAGCTGAACGCGTTGAGCCGCGGGAACGCGACGTCGCGCGCGCCGATCTGCAGCGGAATCAGGAAATTGAAAAATGCCGCCGACAGCGGCATGACGACGAGGAAGATCATCGTCGTGCCGTGCATCGTGAACAGCTGGTTGAACAACTCGGCCGACACCGCGGTGCCGTTCGGACCCTTGAGCTGCCAGCGCATGATCAGCGCTTCGAGACCGCCGATGCCGAACCAGGCGAGCGCGGTGTACATGTAGAGCGCGCCGATCCGTTTGTGATCGACGGTGGTGAGCCAGCTCCAGAGACCGCCCTTGTACGCCTCTTCGGCGTGAGCGTAGCCCGGGCTGACGGCGGCGGTTGCCATTTCCTCTATGCCTCCGGTTCCGCGTTCGTTATTTCAGGGTTTGCAAATACGCGACGATGTCGGCGATCTGCTTGTCGGTCAGCCTGTACGGCGACATCATGTGCATCCGGGGATCGTACTGGCCCTCGCCGAGCACGGGCATGATGGAGCCGGGCTTCATGGCTTCGTCGTTCTTGATCCACCGCGCGAGGTGCTTCGCGTCGTTCGGATAGGTTCCCGCGCCGATCGTCGTCCGCGTCGCGATGTGCGTGAGGTTGGGTCCGACCACGCCGACCATCGCCGGCACGCCGCCGATCGTGTGGCAGCCGAGGCAACCCGCCGGACCGGTCATGAGCTTTACGCCGTTCGCCGCGTCACCCGTTGCCAGCAGATTGTCGTCGAACGTCAGCCCGGCGGGATACGGCGTTTGCGGCACCACGTCCGCCGGGATCTGGTCGCGCGGGAAGGCGATGAATCCTGCCTGAAGTACCTGCGTCGGAGCGGGCTGCTGGGCCGCGGCCGACGCGTTGGTCGTCGCGGCGGGCGGCGCCGCCGGCGTAGCGGCAGCGGCCTTGGTTGCGGGCTGAGTCGCGCCGGGCGTCGCGGCCGGCACCGGCGTAACGGGAGCAGGAGGCAGCGAACCGACCGCGGGCTCCTGCTGGTGCTTCGCCCAACTCTCGAAATCCGCCGGGCTCACGACGAACGCCTTGAACCGCATGTTCGCGTGGCTCGCGCCGCAGTACTCGACGCACGCGCCGTTGAAAGCCGCCGCCGTCGTCGAATCGGGCGTGTACCAGAGGTGGTTCGTGTGGTTCGTGACCGCGTGCGCCATCACCGGCATCACGTCGCGCTTGCCCGACAGCGCCGGCACCCAGAACGAGTGGATGACGTCCGCGGACCTCAGCGAGAAGTCGACGGTCCGGCCCAGCGGCAAATACAGCTCGTTTGCCGTCACGAAGTTGTACTGCGGATACCGGAACTCCCACCACCACTGGTGGCCGACCACCTCGACCTGGAGGGCGTCGGACCGCGCCGGCGCCTGGGTCTTGAAGATGGTCGTGATCGTCGGGATGCCGATGATCACGAGGATCAGAAGCGGGACGACCGTCCAGGTGATCTCCAGCGCCGTGTTGCCGTGCACGTGCTCCGGCTCGGCCTGACCCGGGCGCTTGCGGAACTTGATGAGCGCGTAAACGAGAATCGCTTCGACGAGAACGAAGACGATGCCCCCGGCCCAAAACAGAATTTTGAAAAGGAAGTCGACGTCCCGATTGACGTCTGTTCGCTGATGAAAGATCGAATCGGGATGGTTCTGGCCACACGCGGCGAACAACGCCACGAGACCGACCGTCAGCGCGGCCGCACCCGCTTTGCGGATGCCCGGCCGGCGCAGGCGGGCAAGAAAAGGCATGTCGTGTCCTTGTACCGGCGTTCTGAGCCCGCCGCCCGTCCAGCGGCAACGCGCTCGATCGAAATTGTTTGGGTCGAGCATGCGGAACCTACCGGCTCGAAGTGGTCAAATCAAGCGAGCATTTACCCGACTAGACGCTGATCGCACAGCAGCTTACGCGTCGATTATCGGTGCCCGCCGGACCCGTCTGCCGTCCCCTCGTCCGACCGCTTGTCGCCCTTCACCGCGTGGCGCTCTTTCGTCTGGGTCGCCGCGATCTCGAGCGCCTGTCGGACTTGCGCGACGCCCTCCCGCAACGTCCGCACTCGCTGGTTCTCGCTCGATCCACGCGTCGACGCCAGGGCGAGCGACGTCACCTGTTCCGACACCATGCCGAACTGTGCCTTGAGATTCGCGGCGAGCGAGGGCAGCTGCCTCCGAAGGTTCATCGCGAACGCGGACGAGGGTTGCTCTCGCTTGACCGCGATGGCGTATTGCTCGACGATGCCGTGAATCCGCTGCAGCTGCACCAGCGCGTCGTCGAGCGTCTTCATCTTGATGAGTCCAGCGGAGTCGAGGCGAATGCCGGCCACGTTATGGTCCTCCCTTCGCGCTAGGAACGGCGGCCGCCCGTCATCGACTCGGGGTCGAGAACCTTGTCGAGCTGTTCGCGCGTCAGCAGGCCGCGCGACATGACGACGTCGTACACGCCCTGACCGGACTCGAGCGCTTCCTTCGCCACCAACGTCGCCTGCTCGTAGCCGATCGCCGGCAGGAGCGCCGTCACGATGCCGATCGAATGTTCGACGAAATGCCGCATGCGCGACGGATTCGCCGTGATCCCGTTGATGCAGCGCTCGCGGAGCACCGTGCACGCGTTCTTGAGCGTCTCGATGCTGCGCAGCAAGCGATACGCGATCACCGGCTCGAACACGTTCAGCTGCAGCTGACCCGCTTCGGCCGCGATCGTCACGGTCACGTCGCCGCCGATCACGTCGAAGCACACCTGGTTCACCACCTCGGGGATCACCGGGTTCACTTTGCCCGGCATGATCGACGATCCAGGCTGCATCGCCGGCAGGTTGATCTCGCCGAAACCGGCGCGTGGGCCCGAGCTCAAGAGACGAAGATCGTTGCAGATCTTCGACAGCTTCACCGCGCAGCGCTTGAGCACGCCCGACATTTGCACGAACGCGCCGGTGTCGGACGTCGCCTCGACGAGATCAGGCGCCGTGATCAGCGAAAGACCGGTGATCCGCGACAGCTCGCGGCGGATCGTCTCGGCGTAGCCCGGCGGCGTCGTGATGCCGGTGCCGATCGCGGTCGCGCCCATGTTGATCTCGCGGATCAACGCCTGCGCCTCGCCCAGCCGGTCGACGTCTTCCTGTATGGTGTGCCCGAACGCGCCGAACTCCTGGCCGAGCGTCATCGGGACCGCGTCCTGCAACTGCGTGCGCCCCATCTTCACGAACGCCGAGAACTCGTTTCCCTTGGCGAGAAACGAGTCGACGAGCTTGCGCATCGCTTCGCGCAATTCCTCGATGGCGTGATGCAGCGCGAGCTTCACCGCCGTCGGATAGACGTCGTTCGTCGACTGGCTGAGGTTCACGTGGGTGTTCGGATGCACGCTCGCGTAATCGCCGCGCTCTCGGCCCGTCAACTCGAGCGCCCGATTCGCGATGACCTCGTTCGCGTTCATGTTCGTCGACGTCCCCGCGCCTCCCTGGATCATGTCGACGACGAAGTGCTCGTGGTGGCGCCCGGCGCGAATCTCCTGTGCCGCTCGCTTGATCGGGTCGGCGATCGCCGAATCGAGCAGGCCGAGCTCTTCGTTCGCCGTCGCGGCGGCTTCCTTGACCGCGGCGAGCGCTTCGATCAGCGCCGGAAATTCGCGCAGCGCGATCCCGGTGATCGGAAAATTCTCCATGGCCCGCAACGTCTGCACGCCGTAGAGCGCGTCCTCCGGAACCTCGCGCTCGCCGAGGAGGTCGTGCTCCTTGCGCGTGCGCGATCCGGTGAAGCCGAGCGTGCGCTTGTGGCCGACGAGCGTCGCGTCGGTCGCGGCGAGCCGTTGCGAGATCGACCGCGCCGCGCGGCCGACGAGCGCCGCGTAGAGCGCGGGCTGCTCCTTGATCATCTCGTGCACCTGCGCGATGGTCAGCTGATACGCCTCGGTGCGCTGCAACGATCTCGCGCTCGTGCCGTGCGGCAGCTCGTCGAGCAGCAGCCCCTCGCCCAGCGCCTGCCCCGCCCCGAGGGTGACGAGGCGGACCGGCTTTCCGTTCATCCCCTTCTCGATTGCCACGGCGCCGGAAATCAGGATGGACATGAAGTCGCGCGGCGACCCTTCATGAAAAAGCACCGCGTCCGCTTCATATGCGACGGGCGCGACGACCTTGGCGAGCTGGTGGATCGCCGAGTCGGTGAGCCCCTCGAGGAACTGTGTCTGACGGAGTCGGTCGCGGACGGTGGCTGACATCGCCGGACAAGTTAACGCACCGCTGTGGCCGCCGCGTCGCGACCCTCTTGGTATGCGCCCGGGGCGAAGAGCGGCCTGATGTCCTCCGCGCGACCGCTCGCAATACTGCCGATACTGCCCGGCAGTATTGCAACGGCTCGCACTCCGGACACCAGGCCGCTCTTCGCTCATGCCTCGCTGCGCACTCCGGCGCAGGGCTGTCGCTCAGCGGCCTCGCGGCGCGGATGGGCCGGCGGTGGGCGGCGCGATCCGCAGATCGACGCGGGCTCCAGCGCGAACGAGGAGCCGGATCAGCCGCTCGAGCGAGAATCGATCGAGCTTGCCGCGACACAACTCAGGGATACGCTCGCGCTCTACGCCGATGAGCGCCGCCGCGTCGCCGCGGCTCCAGCGCTCGACCAAAGGGACTAGCGCGCGCGCGGCCTGCTCCTTGAGCGCGGGGATCGGGTCGGGATTCACGCGCAAAGGCTAGCGCAAACCACGCGACGCACGTCATCGATTTCCCGCCCTCTGGAGCAGTTCGGCGCGATCAAGCGAGCGGGTGGCATCATCTGGAGCGCGAGCCGTTGCAATACTGCCGGCGGTATCGGCAGTATTGCGAGCGGTCGCGCGGAGGATGACGCCACCTGCGAGTCCCGGGCACGCGAGTCCGCCGCCACGGGTGATGCCCGAGCGCGAGATGGCCCGCGTCGCGTTGCGAGCGTATCATTGAAGCCCAGCCCCAGACTCTTTGTCGGAGACCGATAATGACCGTCTCGCGCCGTGATTTTCTCGGTGCCGGTGCCGCAGCCGCGGCCGGCCTCGCGCATCCCCAACATCGCCGAGGCGATGCCAAGAATCGTCGTTCGCGACCGGTCGGAGCCGGACGGCGATCGTTCGCCGGGCGGCCGGTCATCATCTCGGCCGCCAACGGCTTCGACAAGGACCCGAGCGGCAAGCAGGGGATCAAGGTCGCCTACGACATGATGACGAGCGGCGCGGATCCGCTCGATGCCGTCGTCGCCGGCGTGCAGATCGTCGAGCTCAATCCGAACGATCAATCGGTCGGTCTGGGCGGGCTGCCCAACGAGGAAGGCGTAGTCCAGCTCGACGCCAGCTGCATGCATGGACCGTCGAAGCGCGCCGGCGCCGTGGGGTGCCTCGAGGACGTGGCCGAGGCCGCGGCGGTCGCCAAGGCCGTCATGGACAACACCGACCACATCTTCCTCGTGGGCGCCGGCGCCAAGAAGTTCGCGCTCGAGATGGGGTTCAAGCAGCAGAACCTGCTCACCGAGGCGAGCCGGCAGGACTGGCTGCGCTGGAAGTCGCGGCTGAATCCGAACGACGCCTGGCTCGATCAGGGGACCAAGCCGCCGATTCGTCCAACGCGTCAGGACGACGAGCATGCGAGCAACGCGCACATCGAGTACGATCGCTTCGGCATTCCGCACACGTACGGCACGATCAACATGAACGCCGTGACGGCGCGCGGCGACATCGCGTCGGTGACGACGACGAGCGGATTGTCGTGGAAGATCCCGGGACGCGTGGGCGATTCGCCCATCATCGGGGCGGGGCAGTACTGCGACAACGAAGTCGGCGCCGCGGGATCGACCGGACGAGGCGAAGCGAACATCAAGGTCTGCGGCGCATTCCTAGCCGTCGAGTTCATGCGCCAGGGGATGGCACCGCAGCAGGCGCTCATGAAGGTCATGGAGCGCGTCATCGCGATGACCGAGAAGCGACTTCTCGCCGACAACGGCAAGCCCTTCTTCCAGCTCCAGTACTACGCCGTGAACAAGAAGGGCGAGTACGCCGGCGCGTGCTGCT
Source organism: uncultured Gemmatimonadaceae bacterium (assembly GCA_963757185.1). Lineage (GTDB taxonomy): Bacteria > Gemmatimonadota > Gemmatimonadetes > Gemmatimonadales > Gemmatimonadaceae > JAQBQB01. Next base: position 518,695 of record CAVWQI010000002.1, on the reverse strand, counting down.
ACGAGGGCTCCAAGTTCGCGGTTGCCGACTCGAGCGGCGTTCGTCTCGAAGAGTGCGCCTACATGTACAAGAAGTCGGAGCAGCCTACACCGCAGCTCAGCGGCAACATGATCAAGCCGTAGCGTCGTCGGGCACGGCCGGGGTGACGCGCGGGCCGCGCGCTCTTGCGTGGGCGCTCGTCGTCGCGATCGCCGTGTTCCAGGCGTACGCGCAACGATACGTCGTCGGACCCGACGGCGTCGCCTATCTCGATCTGAGCGACGCCGTCGTCGCCGGACACTGGTCCGGCCTCGTCAACCTTTATTGGAGTCCGCTCTACCCGATGCTCGTCGGGCTGGCGCGGATCGTCACGCGCGCGTCGCCGGCCGGCGAGGTGCCCGTGATGCATGCGGTCAACGCCGCCGCGTTTCTCGCAACGTTCGCCGCCTATGAGTATTTCCTCGCGCCCGTTCTCCGAATGGCGGCCGAGACGCGCCACTCCGTGCTTGGCGGCAGATGGGCGCGCGCAATCGCGTACGGCCTTTTCATCTGTCTCGCGTTCACGCTGACGCCGATCGAGCTCACGACGCCCGATCTGCTCACCGCCGCGGCCACGTTCGCGGCGCTTGGCGCGTTGCTGCGCTTGCGAAGTTCACCGAGCGATGGCGCCGCGGCCGTCGTCCTCGGAGTGAGCCTCGGTCTCGGTGCGCTCGCCAAGTCATTCATGATTCCGTGGGCGGTCGTCTGCTTCGTCCTCCTCGCGGTATCGCTGCGTAGGACCGGCCTCAAGCCGCTCGTGAGCGCGGTCGTCGTTTGGCTCGTCTTCGTCGGTCCGTGGACCGTGCTGTTGTCTCGCGCCGCCGGCCGCCTCACGTTTGGAGACACCGGCCGACTCACTTACGCGTGGTTCGTGAACAACCGGGACGCGCCTTCGCTCGGCGGCGTGCCGATGGGCGCGAGAACGGCGAGAACCGACGCGATTCTTCCGCGCTCGGGCGTAACGGGCGATGCGCCGGGGACCGACCCGATGTGGTTCGATCCGGAACGATGGAGCGGCGGGCTACGGCCCCAATTCGACATGCACGACCAAGTCGCGTCGCTCCTGACGGCGGGACGATTCTACGTCGAGACTCTGGCGCCCTTTCTCTTTTTGATTCTGCTCATCGCGGTCGCCCCGGCCGAGGCGCGGCGTGACGCGTGGCGGAGCGGATGGATCGTCCTCGTGCCCGCGGCGGCCGGAATGTTCGGCTACGCGATGGTGCTCGTGACGGCGCGCTACGTCATGCCGTTCGTGCTCGCTGGAACGCTCGTGCTGCTGGCGACGCTCCCGTCGCCGCGGCGCGCGCATCCACTCGCGCTGCTCATCGGCGTCGCCATCCCGATAGGGTTGCTGTCCATCGACGACCGGAGTGCGGTTGCTCTCGCCGTGGTCGTTTCGATCGTCGGCGCGATGGTGGCCGGCGCGAAGATCCCGATGCGATCGGTGTTCCTGTGGGGTCTCGGCGTGATCGTCGTCGCGGAGGTCGTTCACGTACTGCTCCCGGCCGCGTTCCCGGGCATTCTGCTCCTCGGCGGCGCGGCCCTCGCGGCAGCTCTCTGGTGGATGTCACGCGGTGCGATCCATGGAGGACGCCCTGTGCGGTTCACACGCGGGGCGATGGCGGCGTGCGGACTCGCCGCGGCGCTGTGGCTCGTCTACCCGTTTGCCCAGCGTCTTCGAAAGGACGACGACGCGTTCGGTCGCGCGGCCGCCTCGGGCTGGGGGAATCTGTCGGCGAACATCGCCGCCGACCTCGCCGCACGCGGCGTCGGTCCGGGCACTCGCATCGCGGTGATCGGCCCCCACGCCGATTCGTACTGGGCTCGCACGGGGAGGCTCAAGATCGTCGCGAGCGTTCCGAGGCCTGTCGCCCCGATGTTCTGGCGCCTGTCGCGCGGAGGTCAGGACTCGCTGCTGACCGCGTTCGCCGCCGCGGGCGCACAGGTCGCGATCGCGTCTGTCGGTCCGGATTCCACGATGCCGCCGCCCGACAGCAGCTGGACGCCTGTCCGCTATCGCGGCTGGATCCGCCCGCTCGCGACGCGGCGGTAAGAAGCAAACATTCCGCCGTTCTTATTCCCTGATCTTGGGGTCCGGCTTCAACGACCCGGAACTGAAACAGATTTCGCGGAGGAGCCGGATTGTCGCGGAAAAAGCAAAGGATTTTGTTGAAAAACTCTTACAAGGTTGCTCCGCGCAAATCCGCGGGCTCCGCGAAATCCTGCAGTCCACAGGTCGTACCGGCCAGATAGCAGCAGCGATCGTCGACGTCACGAGGATCAATGCGCTCCGGAAACCAGGCCGCACTACGCGGACGACTAGGCTCGGAGCGGCTTCCCGACGCGGATCGCAGGCATGCTGCGCGGCTCGCTGGCACGCCGGAGCGCCTGCTTGAAGGGCGTCTCGCCGGCCGGCGGATCTGAATCGGGCGGCTTCGGCGGCTCCTCGAGCCGCAGGTTCGACACGAGCTGCGTGAGACGCTCCGCCGCGCCCGACAGCGTGCCCGCCGCGGCGGCGATCTCCTCGGTGCTGGCGCTCTGTTCTTCGCTCGACGCGGCCACCTCTTCCATCGCCGCCGCGAACGAGTCCGTGCCCGCGGCCAACGAGTCGAGCTTGCCGCGCATCTCGCGAACGAGGCTGCCCGCGGCCGTGACGGCGTTTTCGATCGACGCCGTCCACGCGTCGGCCTCGGCCACCGCTCGCTCGATTTGGCCGAACGACTGCGAGCCCTGCTCCGTGGCGTCGCGCACCGTACGAACCGTCTCGACGGTGCGTCCGCTCGACGTCCGCGACTGAGCGACGCCTCTCAGCACCTCGCCCACGACGCGTTCCGTTCGCTCGGCGGCGTCCGACGACATCGCCGCGAGCCGGCGCACTTCCTCGGCGACGACCGCGAAGCCGTGGCCGTGCTCTCCGGCGCGGGCCGCTTCCATCGCCGCGTTGAGGGCGAGGAGCTTCGACTGCCGCGCGAGCTTCTGCACCAGCGTCACGAACGTGCGAACCTCTTCCGACGCGGACGCGAGCTGTTCGATCGCCGCGGCGCTTGCCTCGACGTCGCCGCTCAATGCGGCGAGGGAACGGGAGCTGTCGTCGAGTCGCGCGCGATTCTCGAGCGCCAGCGCGCGGAGACGCGCGTTGCGCTCGACGCCCTCGTGCGCGCCGGCGTCGAGCGTCGACGCCACGCCCACCAGGTGCTCCGACGACGCCGCCAGCGTCTGAATCGTCCCGGCCATCACGGCCGACTGCTGCGAGAGGTCGGACGCGGTATGGGCGATCTGACCCGCCGACGCCGCCATCTCCTCGGAGCTCGACGTGATCTCGACAGTCATGCTGCCGGTTTCGGCGGCCGACTCGTTGAGCGCCGACGCCAGTCGCCGCAGCTCGAGCATCATCGCGCCGATCGCTCTCGCCAAGCGGCCGATCTCGTCCTCGTCGCCCATGTCGGTGATCTGCTTGGAGAGATCGCCGGCGGCGACCGCCTCGGCGGCCACGGCCAACTCCCGCGCCGGACCCGTGATGCGGCGCTCGATGAACTTTCCGATCAGCGACAACGACGAGATGATCAGGCCGAGCATCACGGCGAGACCGATGAGAAGACCCCAGCGCGCCTCGGAATACGCGCGAGTCGCGTCGGCGAGGCTCATGTGCGCCACGACGCGCCAGCGGCCGCCGTTCGTCGCGAAGACCGAGCCTCGGCGACGGATGGAGTCGGCTGAGAAGTTGAAGACGCTGCCAACGTCTTGCGAGGCGACGGTCGAGAAGCCGGAGAGCGGCTTGAAGCGCGCGGCGCGGCCCGAGCTGGCGATGACCTTGCCCGCGGAGTCGACGAGGTCGACCCGCATGGTGGTGCCGAGGTTGCTGCCTTGCGCGAGCACGGAGTCGAGCATCGAAAGGCCGAATTTCACTTTCACGACGCCGACGCGCACGTTGCCTTCTCGTACGACGCCCGCGAGCTCGACGACCGTTCGCCCCATCACGGGGTCGATGGTCGCCTGCGCCGTCGTCATCCCGTTCCCCCACGCCGACTGCCACCAGGCCTCGTCGCTCTGGACGAAATCCGAGGACAACGAGGTGGTCACCGCGTTATACCCGAATTCATCGGTGAGCATGACTTCGGCGATGTCGAGCTTGGGGAGCAGCCCGTTCAGGTAGCGGAGCGCGCCCTCGTCCACCTGCTGCGAGCGCGGCCCCTTGAACATCTGCTCGAGGTCATCGATCGAGTGGTTCGGGAGGCCCTTGGCGCGAGAGATCTCGGTGCCCTTTTTGGCCGCCGCGATGATGTTCGGCTCTGCGGCGATGAGCTGGACCTGCCGCGCCCGCTCGGACAGGAGGCGCTGGACGAGTTGCTCGGAGAGCGACGCGGAGTTGACGATGCGCGCGTCTTCGTCACCGGCGATGGACTTCTGAAGGACGAGCAGCCCCGCGTAGGCGACGATCCCGAGCACGAGAACGGCTCCCGTGCCGGCCAGGCTCAGGAAGCGCCAACGTAGCGACCGCGCCGACTGCTTGGCGCCGCGCGAATGCGAGATCGCGAACATGCTCGTACTGGGACGGGGATTCATCTACGCCTTAGATTCCGCTGTAACTCCGCAACTCATGACAGAACCACTGGAACCAACCTCGGCCACCGAGCCGGGGGGCTACGACCCCGGCGCCATCGAGCGAAAGTGGCAGGAGCGCTGGGAGGCCCGTGGGACGAACACGACGGACATCGACGGGGGCATGCGGCCGTTTTACGCCCTCATGATGTTCCCGTACCCGTCCGCCGAAGGACTTCACGTCGGCAACCTGTTCGCGTTCACCGGCAACGACATCTATGGACGATTCCAGCGTTTGCAGGGCCACACGGTCCTGGAGCCGCTGGGGTTCGACGCTTTCGGGATTCACTCCGAGAACTTCGCGCTCAAGGTCGGGACCCATCCCGCGACACTCATCCCTAGAAACATCGACAACTTCCGGCGCCAGCTTAAGCGCGCCGGGCTGATGATCGACTGGGACCGCGAGCTGTCGACGACCGACCCGCGGTACTACAAGTGGACGCAGTGGCTGTTCTTACAGCTCTATAAGCGCGGGCTCGCGTACAAGAAGCGCGCGGCCGTCAACTGGTGCCCCAACGACAAGACCGTGCTCGCCAACGAGCAGGTCATCGCCGGCGAGTGCGAACGGTGTGGGGCGAGGGTCGAGCAGCGGTTCCTCGAGCAGTGGTTCTTCCGGATCACCGACTACGCCGGAAGGCTGCTCGCCAACCTGGATTACCTGGACTGGTCCGACTCGACCAAACAGGCGCAGCGCAACTGGATCGGGCGCTCCGACGGCGCGGAAATCGTCTTCCGCGTCCAGGATCTCGAAGAGCTCACCGGCACGGCGACGACCGAGATCGGGCTGAGTGGCGAGTACGCGCTCAGGCCCATCGACATCAAGCGTCTTCACGACGCGGCCGGACACGATCTTCGGGGCGACGTATCTCGTAGTCGCGCCCGAGCATCCGTTGCTCGACAGCCTCACGACCGACGAGCAACGCGAGGCGGTCGAGGCGTACGTCGCGCACGCGGCGAAGCAGGACATCGTGTCGCGCAAAGTGAGCAAGGAAAAGACGGGCGTCTTCACCGGCTCGTACGCCGTCAACCCCGCCACGCAACGCCCGATCCCCGTCTGGGTCGCCGACTACGTGCTCATGGAGTACGGCACCGGCGCGATCATGGCCGTCCCCGGTCACGACGAGCGCGACTTCGAGTTCGCGACTGCCTTCGACCTGCCGATCGTGCGCGTCGTCGCCGGTCCGGGTCCGCACGCCGCGCACGCGCGGCTGGACCAGGCGTACACGGAAACGGCCGGCGCTCGGCTCGTGAATTCGGAGGAGTTCTCGGGAAGCTCCATCGAGGATGGAAAGCGCGAGATCACGAACTGGCTGAACGTGAGGGGGCATGCGCGCGCCGTCGTGAACTACCGGCTGCACGACTGGTGCATCTCGCGGCAGCGCTATTGGGGACCGCCGATCCCGATCATCTATTGCGACAAATGCGGCACCGTGCCGGTGCCGGAGAAAGACCTTCCGGTCGAGCTGCCGTTCGTCGAGGATTTCAAGCCCGATGACACCGGCGTCTCGCCGCTGGCGCGCGTCGAGTCGTGGTATCGAGTAAAGTGTCCGTCGTGCGGCGGACACGCTCGCCGCGAGACCGACGTCTCCGACACGTTCCTCGACAGCGCCTGGTACTTCCTGCGCTATCCGAGCACCGAACGCGACGACGTTGCATTCGACGCCGCGCGCACCGAGAAGTGGCTCCCCGTCGAGTCGTACATCGGCGGCAACGAGCACGCCGTGCTGCACCTCCTCTATTCGCGATTCACGACGATGGTGCTGCACGACGCCGGCTTGCTGCGTTTCGAGGAGCCGTTCAAGCGCTTCCGCGCGCACGGGACGATCGTGCGCGACGGTGCCAAGATGTCGAAGAGCCGCGGCAACGTCGTGATTCCCGACGAGTACGTCGAGCGTTGGGGAGCGGACACGTTCCGCACGTACCTCATGTTCCTCGGACCGTACGAAGAAGGCGGCGACTTCCGCGATCAGAGCATCGCCGGCGTGCGGCGCTTCCTCGAGCGCCTATGGGCGTCGGTCGAGGGCGCGGTGTCGCATGGAACGCCGGATCCGCTCGTCATGCGCAAGCTTCACCAGACGATCAAGAAGGTGTCGACGGACGTTCCGGCGTTGAGCTACAACACGGCGATCGCCGCCATGATGGAGTACATCAACGTCGTGCGTCGCGATGAACGAACCGCTCATCGTGCGGAGGTCGAGCCGTTGGTGCAGCTCGTGTCGCCGTTCGCGCCGCACGTCGCCGAAGAGCTGTGGGAGCGCCTGGGCCATACCGAAGGCGTATTCGACTCGGGGTGGCCGTCGTTCGATCCCGCCATCGCGGCCGAGGATCTCATGACGATCGCCGTTCAGGTGAACGGAAAGACGCGTGGCACAGTGCAGATCCCGGTCGGCTCGGGTCAGGACGCGGTGCAAGCCGCCGCGCTTGCCGATCCCGCGATCGCGAAGTTCGTCGCGAGCACGCCCAAGAAGATCATCTTCGTGCCGGGGCGGCTGCTGAACATCGTCGTCTGAGTGCGTCGCGCTCGGGCGGCTGCTCGGGGCGGCTCCGGCTACATCGCCCGCCCGAGCCCCACGACTTCGCCGCTCGCGAGCACGTGGCCGTTCATCGCTCCGATCAGCGACTCGTACGAGGCGAGCGCATCGGCCGAAAGCACCGTGTCGAGCGCGAAAACCTGGATGTGATAGCGGTGCTTCGCTCCCGGCGGCGTGCGCGGACCGAGGTACGGTTGATTCGCTCCGCGGGCGTTGGGACCGTACACGGCTCCCTCTGGCTCTTTCGTCATGCCGGCATCGAGCTTCGTGACGTTTGCCGGAACGTTGGCCATCGTCCAATGCAGAATCGGTAGACCATTGGAGTTGCGCATGGTGCCGTCCGTATCCTGCATGATGATGGCGTACGACTTGGTCCCCGCGGGACCGGCCGTCCACGACAGGCCGGGGAAGACGTTGCCCTTGTACTGCGTGTTCTCGAACGGAATGTCGCCGCCGTCGCTGAACGCGGGCGTCGTCACGGAGACCTTCGCGCCGTTTTTCGCCGGCAGCGCGACCAGCGCGCGGGTGTTCGCCGCGACCTCCGTTGCGGCCGGCGGAGTCTGGCCGCCGCACGCCGAGGACATCACGAGGGCGATCGCGACCGGCGCGAACGATATGCGGCGAAATCTCATCGACGAATCACCTCGAGTGAAAATCGAGCTTACGGAGCCGGCAGTCGTTTCTTGCCGACGCGAATCGGATCGACCGAAGCGTCATAGCGAGGGGCGAGTGCGGATTGAGACAGGCGTGCTCCCGGGCGCCGCCCAATCTACCGTCGGTCGCACGTTTCGTTGAGAGGCGGATCGAGAGGGCGACCGTGCCCTGATGGAAGTACTGATCGCCGGTAGCCGGGCCGCGGCTCGGCCCATACTTTCAGTGCGCGACTCCCCCATCAGTTCCGGATCCACGACGACGTGAATCTGCGCGAACAACTCCAATCGACGCTCGGCAGCTCGTACACCCTGCAACGCGAACTCGGCGGCGGCGGGATGTCTCGCGTGTTCGTTGCGGATGAGACGCGCCTGCATCGCCAGGTCGTCGTCAAGGTGCTCTCGCCCGAGTTGGCGCAAGGCATCAGCGCCGAACGGTTCGAGAGGGAGATTCAACTCGCGGCGTCGCTGCAACAGGCGAACATCGTCCCGATACTGAACGCCGGCGAGTCGGGCGGCGTGCCGTACTACACGATGCCGTTCGTCGAAGGCGAGAGCTTGCGCGCGCATCTTCGCGTCTCGGGGGCGATGCCGGTCTCGCAGGCCGTGAGCGTGCTGCGCGACGTCGCTCGCGCGCTCGCGTACGCGCACGAGCGAGGCATCGTCCACCGTGACATCAAGCCGGACAACGTCCTTCTCTCCGGCGGCGCCGCGGTCGTCACCGACTTTGGCATCGCCAAGGCCATCTCGGCGTCGCGCACCGCGTCGGGCGACGGCGCCACGTTGACCCAACTCGGCACGTCCATCGGCACGCCGGCGTACATCTCGCCCGAACAAGCGGCGGGCGATCCCGACATCGACCAGCGGGCCGACATCTATTCGTTCGGCTGCATGGCATACGAGCTGATCACGGGCCAGCCGCCATTTACGAATCGCACTCCGCAGCGGCTCATGGCCGCGCACATGAGCGAGAAGCCGCAGCCGATCGCCGAGTTGCGTCCCGACGTGCCGCCGATGCTCGGCGCGCTCGTGATGCGTTGCTTGGAAAAGGACGCGGCGGCGCGGCCACAGTCGGCGTCGGATCTGCTCGCCGCGCTCGACACACCGATCAGCGACGCCGGGCAAGTGTCGATGCCGGCGATTCTCCTTGGCGGGCGCGGCATGTTGCGCAAGGCGCTCGCCGTTTACGCAGCGGCGTTCGTCGTCGTGGCGGTTGTGGCCAAGGCGGCCATCGTGGGCATCGGGTTGCCGGATTGGGTTTTTCCCGGCGCACTGGTTCTGATGGCGCTCGGTCTCCCGGTCATCCTGCTCACGGCGTACGCGCAGTACGTCGCGCGCCGTTCGGTGATGGTGTCGCCGACCTTCACGCCGGGCGGCACGCCGTCGCTCGCGCACGGCACGGTGGCGACGATAGCGATGAAGGCGAGCCCGCACTTGTCGTGGCGGCGCGCGGCGATGGGCGGCGTGTACGCGGTCGGCGGGTTCGTCGTGCTGATCGGCGTGTTCATGGTGCTGCGCGCACTCGGCATCGGTCCCGCGGGATCGCTCCTCGCCGCCGGGCGTCTCTCGGCGCGCGATCGCGTGCTCGTAACGGACTTCGCCGTGAAGGGCGCGGACTCGTCGCTCTCGACCGTCGTGACGGAAGCGGTTCGCACGGAGCTCGGTCAGTCGAACGTCTTCACGATCATGCCCCCGGCGACGGTCGCCGCCGCGTTGCGCCGAATGCAGCGTCCGGCGACGAGTCGCGTCGACCTCCCGGTCGGACGCGAGATCGCGCAGCGCGAAGGTGCCAAGGCCGTGGTCGACGGCGACATCACGCCGCTCGCCTCGGGGTTCGTCGTGTCGCTCCGCCTCGTCACGGCGGACTCAGGCACCGAGCTCGCGTCGTTTCACGAGACGGCCGACGCGCTCAGGGAGCTCTTGCCGACGCTCGACAAACTCGTTCGCGAGTTGCGCGGCAAGATGGGCGAGTCACTCAAGACGGTGCACGCCGAGCCTCCGCTCGAGCAATACACGACGACGTCGCTCGACGCGCTCCGGAAACTGGCCGAGGCGCGCCGCGCCAACAACATCGAGGGCGATTTCGCCAAATCGATCTCGCTGCTCGAACAAGCGGTTGCCATCGATTCGACGTTCGCGATGGCGTATCGCAGTCTGGGAGTCGCGTACAGCAACCTGCGCGTGTCGCGCGACAAACAGGATTCGGCGTATGCGAAGGCGTACCGTTTCCGCGACCACCTCACCGAACGAGAGCGCCTCCTCACGACGGCAGCCTATTTCGGAGGTCCGGCGCGCGACCGCAGCCGCGAGGTCGCGGCGCTACAGGACTACATCGCGCGGTATCCGACCGACTACACGATGTACAACAACCTCGGCTTGCGTCTCGACGGCCGGCGGGCCTGGGCTCCAGCGGAGTCCGCCTACCGGCGCAGCGTGGCCTTGGCGCCCGACGCCACCCTGCAGTACGGCAATCTGCTGCGAAACCTGGTCAGTCAGGGCCGGTTCGACGACGCGGCCGCTGTCGAATCGGAGATGCAGCGACGTTTCCCGGGGACGCCCGTGACCCAGAGCGTGATCGGACAGATCGACCTCGGAAAAGGGTTGTTCGACTCGGCGGTGGCCAAGATGACGCCGGTGCGCGCGTCATCGAGCAGCCCGTTGATTCGTCAACGGTTCGACGAGACGTTCGCCGCCGTCGCGCTCACGCACGGCCGTCTGGCCGACGCCGCCAAGTTGCGCCAACAATCGGTAACCGAAAACGCCGCACTCGGCGTTCCCGCGCCGCCGCTCCAGGCGGCCACCGAAGGCGCGCGGGTCGACATCTGGTTTCGCGAGCAACCGGCACGCGCCGTGGCCACCCTCGACAGTGCCATCGCGCGCACGCCGTTGCGCACACTGCCCGTCGACCAGCGGAGCGACTTCGAAATCGCGAGCATCTACGCACTCGCCAACCGCCCCGACAAGGCGCGTGCGGTGCTGGCGCAGTACGACGCCGACGTGCGCGACACGACCGTTCGACGCTCGCAGGAGCCCGCACGCCACGCCGCGCTCGCCGAGATCGACATCGCCGAACGCAAAACTCGAGAGGCAGTCGAAGAAGTGCGATTGAGCGATCGCCGGCCCGACGGCCCCGTCGACCCTTGTCAACCGTGTTTCGACGCCGCCATCGGGCGCGCGTTCGATCTCGCCGGCATGCCCGACTCGGCGATCGCAGCGTTCGAGCGATACACGTCCACGACGTTCTGGAATCGCTTGAACCGCGTCGACATGACCCATCTCGCCGGCACGTACAAGCGCCTCGGCGAATTGTACGAAGCGAAAGGCGACAAGCAGAAGGCCGCGTCGTACTATGTGAAGTTCGTCGACCTGTGGAAGAACGCGGATCCCGAGCTTCAGCCCAAAGTCAACGAGGTGAAGCAGCGGCTCGCGCGACTGAGCGACGTCGAGAAACGCTGACGCCGCTCACCTGTCCGCCCGCCCACGGCCGCGGTGGAAGTACAGCCGCTACGCCACGAGACGCGCGATCCACTCGCCAACGAAATACCCGACGACCGCGACGCCGAGCCCGACGACGAACATGTCGAGGCCCGACCGGAACACGCTGCGTCCCGTGAACACCGACCGCGCCGCGCCCACGATCCAGTGCGACGCCATCGAGATCGCGAACGCCAGCGCCACCGCGGTGGCGCCGGACCATACGAGAAATGGAAATACTGGGATGAACGCACCGACGGCCGTCGCCAGGCCGGTCACCCATCCTTCGCGCAGCGGCGACATGTGCGGCTCGCCGATCCCCAACTCCTCCTGCACTTGCTCGTCGAGCATCCGCTTCGGGTCGGCCATCACCTCGGTCGCCAGCGCGAGCGCGGAGTCGGCCGACATGCCTTTCGTCTCGTAGATCAACGCCAGCTCGTCGCGCTCCACGTCGGGCATGAGCGCGATCTCGTCGCGCTCCATCGCGATCTCGTTGGCGTACACCTCCTGCTCGCTCTTCGCGGCGAGGTAGCCGCTCGATCCCATCGACAACGCGTCTGCGATAAGTCCCGCCACGCCGGCCACGATGACCGTGTGATGCGCTGCCACCGCCGACGCGCCGATCACGCCGGCAACGAGACCGAAGTTCGCCGTCAGCCCGTCGTTGAATCCGTAGACGACGTTCCGCAGAAAGCCGCCGGACTCGGTCCGGTGCCACGGCTCGCCGCTCCGCCCGGCGATGTGGGTGAGCGTCGTCGCGTGTTCGGCGGATTCGCGCGCCAGTTGCAGCGACTCCGACGCGCCCGGTGCGCCCCGCGCCGTGCGCCGGTGCATGTCGAGGTAGCTCTTGACCTCGCGGCCTTCTTCCGACAGCAGCATCGGCAGCAGAAATCCCGGCCCGAGCATGTTGCCAAGCCCGGCCAAGATCCTCGTACGCGCACTCGGCCGGAACGTCCCGGGGTCGCCGCCGTGCTCGCGAAGCAGCCGCGCCCAGATCTCGACGTGCCGGTCCTCGACCGTGGCGAGTCGTCGATACAGGTCGCTCTTCTTCGGATCCTTCTCCGCGTCGGCGAGAAGCCGGTACAGGTACGCCGCGTCCGCCTCGTCCTGCCAATGGTGATGGAAGGTGTGGAGGTCAGGGGTGCGTTTGGACGACGGCGGGGGGGCGGGGGGGGCCTGGGCCATGTCTCAAGGTAGGTCGTGCGGGAACGCGGACGGAAGTCGCCCGGTAAACCCTGATCCGCCATCGGCGTGACTCACAGGTCGCACACCCACGATTTCACGAGGAGTTATGCGACTGATTGCTTTGAGTCCGGCGCTGCTGGCCGCCGGCGCGCTCGCGGCGCAAAATCCGCCGCGCGCGATGCGTATCGAGCCCGGTCCGTACCGAATGTCCCTGATCGGCCAGCCGCAAGCCGTCATCGGAATCACCACGTCCGGTGCGGCGTCAAGCCGCGACACGCTCGGCGTGCTCGTCAACTCCGTTCGAACGGGGAGCCCCGCCGAGAAGGCCGGCATCGAGGAAGGGAACCGGATCGCCTCGGTCAACGGTGTGAGCCTCAAGCTCGCGCCGGCCGACGTCGGCGACGAGGACATGGCCGGCGTAATGACTCGCCGCCTCACGCGCGAGATCGACAAGCTCAAGCCCGGCGACGAGGTCGACCTGCACGTCTACGCCAGCGGTCAGACGAAATCGGTGAAGGTGAAAACCGTGTCGTCCGATTCGCTGTACGAGTCGATGGCGCGCCGCACCTGGGAGGACCGGGCGACGCTCGGGCTCCAACTCGCCAGCACGGGCAGCCGCCGCGATACGATCGGCGTATTCGTGATCGGCCTCGACGAATCCGGTCCGGCCGCAAAGGCCGGAATCGAAGAGGGAAGCCGCATCGCGTCGATCAACAACGTCGACGTGCGAGCGCGCGCCGGCGACGAAGATGAAACCATGTTCCGAACGTCGAACGTGTCGCGATTCGAGCGCGAAGTATCGAAGCTCAAAGCCGGGGACGACGCGACGCTGCGGATCTACTACAACGGTCAGTACAAGAACGTCACGGTGAAGGCGGTCCGCGCGGCCGATCTGCCCCGCCGCAACCGAGCGATGACGATCATCGGCGGCGACAACGTGCTTCTGCCGTCGGTGACGAGAGTCCCCGGCGGCCGGATCGAGATCAACGGCGAGGAGATCGGCGACAAGGTGCGAAGCGCGCTCGAGGGCGCGCGGGTCGCCACCAACGCTGCCGTTGGCGGCGCGCTCAGCGGATTCGGACGCGGCTTCATGTTCGGCAACCGCGTGTCGTGGTGAGAGCAGTCTGGGATCTCGGCGTCCGCGACGACTCGTCGCGGCGCCGAGAGCTCCCGGTCAGAACTCGACCTGCGCTCCCAGCTCGACGACGCGGTTGGGCGGGATGCCGAAGAACTCGGTCGCCGACCGCGCGTTGCGCGACATGATGACGAAGAGCTTTTTCCGCCACCGCGACATGGTGGGAAGCGGAATGCCTTCGGGGGGACGCCGCGACTCGGTGCGCGCCTTGCCGTCGGCCACGATCACGCGCTCTCGCCCGAGATAGAAAGTCGTCTCGTTGCGCTTGGCCTTGATCCCGAAATCGCGCGCGTGCTGGAGGATCTCCGGCACGTTGGGCGACTCCATGAATCCGTAGCCGGCCGTCACTCGATAAAACCCGTGCTCGAGCTTCTCGACGGACACACGATCCGCCGCGGGAACCTCGGGCACCTCGTGCGTCACGACCGACATCAGGATCACCTGCTCGTGCAGCACCTTGTTGTGCTTGAGGTGGTGCAGCAGCACGACGGGCACGGCTTCGTTCGATGACGTCATGAACACGGCGGTTCCCGGCACGCGCAGCGGCTTGCGGCGCGCCACGTCACCGAGGAAGAGGTCGAGCGGCAGCGCGCCGGCGTTGAGCGTCTTGGTGAGCAGGTAGCGGCCCGTCTTCCACGTGCTCATCAGCGTGAACACGCCGATGGCGATGGCGATCGGCACCCAGCCGCCGTACCAGATCTTGATCACGTTCGCCGCGAACAGCGACACGTCGATGGTGAGGAACGCGATCATGATCGGCAGCACGTGGAAGAGCGACCAATTCCAGCGAGAGCGCGCCACGACCGCGAACAGCAGCGACGTGATCGCCATCGTGCCGGTGACGGCGATGCCGTACGCGGCCCCGATCGCCGTCGTCGAGCCGAACGCCACGACGAGCACGACACAGCCGATCGTCAGGATATTGTTGATCTCCGGCACGTAGATCTGGCCGGCCTCGCTGCGCGATGTGTGCAGGATCGTCACGCGCGGCGAGTAGCCGAGCTGCACCGCCTGTCGCGTGAGCGAGAAGGCGCCAGAGATCAACGCCTGCGATGCGATCACCGCGGCGGCGGTCGCCAGCACGACCAGCGGCACGAGCATCGAGCGCGGGGCGAGGAAATAGAAGGGGTTCGCGACGGCCGCCGGATTCCGCAGCAGGATCGCGCCCTGGCCGAAGTAGTTGAGCAGCAGCGCCGGCATCACGAGGACGAACCAGGCCAGGCGGATCGGCCGCTTGCCGAAGTGTCCCATGTCCGCGTAAAGCGCTTCGGCGCCGGTCACCGCCAGCACGACCGCGCCCAGCGTGAGAAACCCGATGCGGCCGTTGGCAGCGAAAAACCATAACCCGTGCAGCGGATTCAGGGCGGCGAGGATGCGCGGCTCCTTGGCGATTTCCCAGAGTCCCAACCCGCCGATCGCCACGAACCATACGCACATGATGGGGCCGAACGCGGTTCCGACCCGCCCGGTGCCGAACCGCTGCACGGTGAACAACAGCAGCAGCACCACCACCGAGATCGGCACGATCATGCTCTGGAACGCCGGCGTGACGACGTTCAGGCCTTCCACAGCGCCGAGCACCGAGATCACCGGCGTGATCATCCCGTCGCCGTACAGCAGCGCCGCGCCGAACAGCCCGAGTCCGACGAGAATGATCCGTCGTCGCGACAGCGAGCGGCGCTCCTGCTGCAGGATCAGCGCGAGGAGCGCGAGAATCCCGCCCTCGCCGCGATTGTCCGCGCGCATGATGAACACGATGTACTTCACCGCGACGACGAGCACGAGCAGCCACACGATCAGCGAGAGCACGCCGTAGACGTTGGCCGTCGTCGGCGGGATCGTGTGCTCCTTGGAGTTGAAGCACTGCTGGAGCGCGTACAGCGGGCTGGTGCCGATGTCGCCGTAGACGATGCCGAGCGCGGTCAGCGAAAGCAGCCCGAGTCGCCTTCCGCGCGGATTCGTCTCGACCGGCGTCCGCTGCGGAATCGCCGCAGCGTGGAAGCCGGTGGTCGTGCCTGTGGCCGCCGGCGCGCTCCCCGGAAGAGGAAGCGGCGTCGTCGGTCCGGCGGAAGCGGATTGTTGCGGGAGGGAACTGGGTTGTTGCGAACCGGACGCGGAGCGCGCGGGCGGTGGATCGCTCGCGGCACTGCCTTCCGGTCGAGGGTGAGAGGTCATGAACGCTGCTTCAGCGACGAGGTCGTTCCGTTGTCGCACGGGAGACGACCCGTCAGAGACTACGCAAAAATGGGTCGCGGAAGAGATCCGCGACCCATCGTTCAAATCTAGCGCTCAGCGAAGGTACGTGCAGCGAACCTTCGGCTACCCGTCTACTACTCGGCGGGCGGCGGCGTCTCCGGCGCCCCCTTGGTGGCCGCCTCGACCTCGTCCGCGGCTCGTCGGATGATGTCGCGCAGACGCTCGAGCACCTCCTTCTCGCCAAGGTGGCCCGTGGCTGTCTTGTAGGTGGTTCGCGCCAACCGCTGAAAGGCCTGGTTGAGCTCCATCATCGGGGTGTCCGTGAACCCCTCCACGAACTTCGCGATCCGCTCGAAGATGTCGTCCACGGTCGTGCTGTGCTCCGCCAGGTATTTCCGCCCCTCGTCCGTGATCTCGTAAACCTTCTTTCCACCCTCTTCGGGGACGGCCCTGGCGTAGCCCAGGTCCTCGAGCATGGTGAGGGTGGGGTAAACGGTGCCCGGGCTGGGCACGTAGGACCCGCCAAAGCGCCCTTCCAGCTCCTTGATGATCTCGTAGCCGTGCCTGGGTTTCTCCTCGAGCAGGCGCAGGATCACGTACTTGAGGTCTCCCTGCTCGAACAGGCGGCCGGCGCGACCCTTCCAGTGGCGTCCCCGGGGCCCTCCTCCGGCTCCCCAGCCACCGAAAGCGTCCCAACCCCATCGGGCTCGGCGTTCGCCGCAATGGCCCGTGTTGACCCTAAAAACGAACGGTTCCCACATACAACCTCCAAGTGCGATATATCGTTGGAAGTACGATATAACGGGAGATATATCGTGTCAAGAGTGCGGAGGTGCGGAGGCGGGGTGCGGTGAGGGGGTGGAGTGCGGCGGGGGCCGGCCTGCGGCGTTGGTGTTGAGGCGCGGGTAACCGGGTTCGGCGAGGAGGACAAACAGAACGCGCCCGGACCTGGGTCCGGGCGCGTCTCAATGCAAGACTCGGCGACTCGCTATTCGTACCTGAGCGCGGTGATCGGATCGAGGACCGCGGCCCGTCGCGCCGGCCACACGCCGAACGAAAGTCCGACGAAGGCGGAGAACGCGAACGCCATGACGATCGCGCCTGGCGACACCTGGGTGGACCATCCGGCGGTGCGGCTCATTATCGTCGCGCCGCCGGCTCCGAGCGCGATTCCCATCATTCCGCCGAGAAGGCAGAGCACGACGGCTTCGATCAAGAACTGCAGAAGGATGTTCGCGCGGGTGGCGCCGAGCGCTTTGCGGATGCCGATCTCGCGCGTGCGTTCGGTGACCGATACGAGCATGATGTTCATGATGCCGATGCCGCCGACGAGCAGCGAGACCGCCGCGATGCCGGAGAGCAGGTAAGTCATCACCTGAGTCGTCTCCTGCGTGGTCTGCAGGATGTCGGCCTGGTTGCGAATCTGGAAATCGTCGGGCAGGCCTTGGCGAATCTTGTGTTGCCGGCGGAGCACGCGCTGGATCTCGGCCATCGCGTCGGGAATCTCGTCCTCCGACGCGGCGAGCGCGCTGATCGACGCGAGCCTGTCGGATCCGTTCACGCGAAAGCGGGCCGTCTGGATCGGAACGAGAATTTCGTCGTCCGGATCCTGGAACGCGTTCGCCGATCCTTTCGGGGCCATCACGCCGGTGACGGTGAACTGCGTGCCACGAATGCGAACCGTCTCGCCGACAAGCGCCTCGGGGGACGTCAGGCCGAGGTTGTTGACCACCGTGTTGCCCACGACGGCGACGCGCTGACGGCCTTCGTCGTCGGCCGCGGTGAACATCTTCCCAACCGCCATCGTGTACTTGCGGACCTCGAGATAGTTCGGCGTCGTGCCGATGATCTGCGTGCTCGCGTTCTTGTTGCCGAACACGATCTGCTGCATCGACCGCATCTCGGGCTGCACGCCCAACAGATGCATCGCGTGCTCGTCGACCGCCTTCGCGTCCTCGACAGTGAGCCGCTGCTGCGCGCCACCGATCGCGACGCCCTGACCGCGCTGTTGTCCCGGGTTCACGGTGAGCAGCGTGGTGCCGAGCGCCGAGATGCGGTCTTTCACCGCTTGCTGCGCGCCGGTACCGAGCGCCACGACCGCGATGACAGCGCCGACGCCGATCACGATGCCGAGCATGGTGAGCAGCGAACGCAGCTTGTTGGCGCGGAGCGCGCCGAGCGCGACGCTGATGATTTCGCCGATCAGCATCTAATCAGCCTCCGCGCCCACCACCGCCGCCGCCTCCACCGCCGCGCGGACCACCGCCGCCCGGGCCGGGGCCAGGCGCCGCTTGCCCGCCGAGCGGGCTGGCGTTCTGACGAATGCGGTCCTGCTGTGCCTGACGCTGCGCCTGGAGGGCGAGTGCGCCGAGCATCACGACGCGTTCGCCCTCTTTGAGACCGCTCACGACTTCCGTGTAATCGAGGTTGCCTTGGCCGAGCTGGACGAGGCGCGGCGCGAAGTGCGTTTTGGCGCTGTCCGACACGAACACGAGACCGGCCCGCTGCCGCACGGGCCGCGAGGTCATCTCGGGCGAGGGCGTGAGTGCACCCTGGCCGCCCTGGCCCTGCGTGCGGGCGCCGCCGGCGTTCGCCTGGGTTCCGGCGGCCGCACCGCTCTGGCGGCGCGCGCATGATCCAGCCGTACGCGGGTCGAGGTTGAGCGCCGTGTAGATCGTGCGCATCTGTTCGTTGATCGCCTGCATCTCCGGGCTGCCGCGGAATCCACCGCCACCGCCACCGCCACTGCCAGCACCGCCGGGATTGGAGCCACCGCCGTTGGCGCCGCCACGGCGCTGCGTCGAGTCACCACGCGGACGGAAACCGCCGGCTGAATCGCCGCGCTGCCGGTTGCCGCCGTTGGCATTGAATCCGCCGCGGCCGCCGCCGCCCCCGTTCGCGCCGGCCGGACGGAGCGCCTGCATCTTCGCGCGGAGATCGTCGAGCTGCTTCTTCTCTTTCGGGTGCTTCTTGAGAACGTCGTCGACCTTCTTGCAGTCGGCGTCCGAGACCTGCGTGCCGAACCCTTGGCCGCCCTGCGGGGGCGACACCGGGTTGCTGGCGAATTGCACGTCACCGAATGCCGTGCCGGTCGAAGCCGCCGCGCCGCTCGTCGCCGCGGCGCCGTTCGTAGCTCCGGCGCCAGGCGCTCCGCCGCCGCCGTTGCGACCACCACCAGCGCCAGCGCCGCCGCCTCGGCCGACCGCCGAAGCCGCCGCCTCGGTTGCCGCCGCCGGTGAAGCCCTGCGCGCGGAGCGATGCGTTCACCGAATCGGCGGACAGGTTGAGCATCGCGCCCGTCGCGACAGCTTCACGCGGATTCTTGATCGCGTCGTTGGGGACCGCGATGACGTTGTCCACCTCGGCGATGAGAACCGATACTTCGCCGTTCATGCCGGGAGAGAGGAGGCGGTCTTTGTTGTCGAGGTTCACGAGCACCGGGAACATCGTGACGTTCTGCTGCACGACGGCCTGTGGCTCGATCTTCTGTACGACGCCGCCGAAGCGGCGGTCGGGGTATGCGTCGACCGTGACGTTGGCCGGCTCGCCCGGGTGCACGTTGCCGATGTCCGACTCGTTGAAGAACGCGCGGATGCGGACGACGCTCAGGTCGGCCATCTGCACGATGGTCGTGCCGCCGCTGACGGAGCTCGTCGCGCCGGCGATCACCGTGCCCTCGGACACGTTCTTCGTGATGATCGTGCCCTCGCTCGGCGCCTTCACCGTGGCGTCTTCGAGGCTCTGCTTGGCGAGGTCGAGGTTCGCCTGCGCGTTCACGACGCCGGATTTAGCGTTCTCGAAATCGACGGCGACCTGCTCGAATTCTTGCGGCGTGATGACGCGCGCCTTGAACATTTCCTCGTTGCGCGCCTTGTTGGCCGTCGACACCTGAAGCTTGGCGTTCGCGGCGTCGAGCATCGCCTTGGCCTGGTCGTATTTGTTCTGGACGTCGCGCGTGTCGATCTGCACGATGAGATCGCCCGGCTTGACGTTCGTGCCCGTCTCGACCGTCATCTTGTTGATCACGCCTGACGCTTTGGACTTGACGTCCACGACGGCGATCGGCTCCATGGTGCCGTTCGCCTGCGCGTCGACGATGATGTCGCGGCGGGTGGCGACAGCGGTCTGCACCGTCGGGGCTTGCGACTTTCGGGCACAAGCCGCGGCAACGGCGAGCAACGCCGCTCCGACAAATCTTTTCACTGAAGTGGTCTCCTATCGGCCGGGTGGCTTGGCCGCGAGCTGTTCAATCTGCCTATTGGAGGTACGCGCCGGAAGGCGAGATCGCTGAGGGCGCCGGGGCATGAAAAGGGGGCGGGCAGCCGTCAGCTCCCGCCCCCGTGCCTGTTCGGCTGTGGTCGTCTTACTGCGGCAGATCCTTCCCGATGTACGACTCGATCTGCGCGCGCGCGTTCCGGTAGTTGAGACGCGCCTGAATGAGCTGCTGGCGCGCCGCGACCAGCGCCGACTCCGAGTTCAGGACGTCGAGGAGCACCGAGGCGCCGAGGTTGTACCGTTGCTGTTGCACGCGCAGGTCTTCCTGGCTCGCCTCGACGTTGATCTGCTGAACGCGCATCGTCTCTTCGGCGTTCCGCATCGTGGCGATCGCCGTGATGATGTTCTGTTGAGCGGCGAGTTGGTCGTCCTTCAGGGTTGCTTGCGCGTTCTCCAAGTTGATCTGCTGCGTCGCGATGTTGTTCTCGCGGCTGAAGCGGTTGAAGAGCGGATAGTTGAGGCTAACGTTGAGCGTCCGCGCGTACGGATACGGATTGTTGTTGAAGCCATAGATCGCGCTCGTGCCGCTTCCGCCGATGCTGTAACCCGCCGGTGACCGTCGGCAAATACGCCGTCTTGGCCGAACGGAGCGCGGCGGACGTGGCCGTCAGCGTGGCCTGCTGCTGGCGGATCCCCGGACCGTCGAGCGCCAGCGCGAGCACCTGGGCGCTGTCGATCGGCGTCGGCGCGTGCTCGATGGTGTCGGCCAACTGCGCCGTCACGAAGTACGGCGTGCCGACGAGACGCGTGAGCGCGGCCGCCGAAGTGCGATACGAGTTCTGCGCCTGGAGCAGCGCGAGCTGGGCGTTGCCGACCAGCACGACGCTGCGCAGAGAGTCGGAGACGTTGGCGGCGCCGGCGTTCACCTTGGCGATGGACGTCTGGAGCTGAACCTTCGCGGCCTCGAGCTGCGCGATGGCCGCGCCTTCCGATTCCTTGGCGGCGAGGATCAGGTTGTAGTTCAGTTTCACCTGGAGCGCGACGGCGAACTCGGTGTTCACCTCGCCGGCTTCCGCGGCCGCGACGTTGGCGTTCGCCGTCTTGATGTCGGCGAACATCTTGCCCGCCATCGAACAGCGTGAAGTTGTTGATCTGGAGGCCGGTGTTGTAGCTCCACGCCGATCCGAATCCGATGATGTTGTTCTGCGGACCGAGTCGTTCTCCGGAGCTCTTGCTCTGCCCCGCGCTCAGGCTCACGTTCGGAATGAACGCGGCGCGCGCTTGGCGCACCGCGTTGTTCGCGGAACGAATGCTGTTGGACGCGATGATGTTCGAGACGTTCCTGTCACCCGCCAGCCGAATCGCCTCGGCGAGCGAGATCGGATGCAGCGTCGTATCGGTCGGTTGCTGCGCGCCCAACGCCAGCGGCGCGGCCAGCAGAACGATCAATTTGCGGAACATGTTCTCTTCGGCTCCTTCTGTATTTCCGCGTCGCGGCGGGCTTTGAATTCGGCGTCTCGCTGGTCGTACTTCTCCAGCTGCTCGGGAGAGAACACGCGGCGGACCTGCACCTTGAACGCGGCGCGGATCGAGTCGAGCTGCGGTTTCTCCGGCCTCAGGAGCGCCCGGATGGCGCAGTCCTGCGAGAACGCGATTGAGTCGAGCGTGGTGCGCTGCTGCTCGGAGAGCCCGATCGCGTCGTAGAACTTGGACCGCGGCCCGTACGACGCGGCGAACTTTTCGTGGCCCAGGTAGCGGTCCGCCGAGAAGCCCAGCGCGCCGCCCACGAGGACGGCTCCGAGCAGGAACATCAGCGCCTGTTGCTTTGAGCGCTGCATGGTGGACTCCGAGTCTATCGGCCGAGCAGGAAGCGCAGGCGCGCCCCCTGTTCGTCCTGGTATGCCGGCCGAATCGCGCTCGATACGGGCACGGCGGGTGAAGACAGCATGGCGTCGGCGGCGATCTCCGCCTCCGATTGGTGAGCACGGAACATGGCGACGCCGGCCGACAGGAGCAGAACGGCGGCGGCGGCGAGCGCCGGGCGCGCCCAGCGATCCAGCTCGGTCCACCATCCCAGCTCGACGTCGGCGACGCGCGCCATCACGCGCGACTGCAGCTCGTTCCAGTAGGCATCGCCCGACGGCGCGGCATAGATCGCGCGCAGACCGCGCACTACGTCGTCGTCGTCTGGAAACAGGCCAAATCGAATGTCGCTCATAGGTCGCTCCGAACGTCCCCGAGAATGCGGCGCAGCGATGCGCGTGCGTGATGCAGGTCCGACCGTGCAGTGCCTTCGGGTATACCCAACATCTCGCCAATCTCGCCGTGCGTAAAACCTTCCACGTCATGTAATACGATCACCGACCGTTGCCGGTCAGTCAGTTTCGTCAACGCCTCGTTGAGACGGCGCCGAAGTTCGTCCGACTCTCCGGGATCCCGAAACGGCATCGGGACCCCTTCCGGCAGCTCGTCCGCGTCGCGGACTTTCCGCCGCCGCACCAAGTCAAGCGACGCATTGGCCATGATGCGGTACAGCCACGCGCCAAACGGTTGGTCTGGAAGAAACCGGTCCAGTGCCTTGAAGGCGTGAAGAAATCCTTCCTGAACCGCGTCCTCCGCGTCCTCGTGCGTGAGCACGATGGCGCGACACACGGCATACGCCCGACGCTGATGCAAGCGGACGAGCTGCGCGAACGCGTCGCTCGAGCCGCGTTGCGCCGCGACGACGAGGGCTCGCTCGTCCGGCTTGGCGTCAGCTGCTGGCGACATGCCGAACGGCAGCTCGATTGTGGTCGCAGCGGTCATCGAGACGTGGCCGGTGTCCACTCTCATTAACGGACCGCCGCGGTTGAACGTTGATCGCGCAATCGACGAGTTCCCAAGGGTCTGAAGACAGGGTCAGTGTGCCCGCTCCTCGGCCGGTCAGGCCGCGGGTGCGGGCGGATTCGCGGGCGTTCCAGCCAGGCCGAGCGTGGCGGCGACCCCGCGCATCGCTCCGATCACGAACTGCGTGTGCTGCTCGAGATCGACACCCAGCTCTTGCGCGCCCAGCGTCACATCCTCTCGGCTGACGCCCTTGGCGAACGCTTTGTCCTTCATCTTTTTCATCACCGACCTGGCGTCCACGTCGTGCACGCTCTTGGTCGGCTTGACGAGCGCCGTCGCGGTGATGAGCCCCGACAGCTCGTCGACGGCGAACAGGGCTCTCGCCATCCGCGTCTCCCGAGGCACGCCGGTATACGCCGCGTGTCCCATGATCGCGTCGAGAATGTCCGTCGGCCAGCCGCGCCCGCGTAGAATCCCGACCCCGGCCGACGGATGCTCGTCGGTCGGCGAGCGCGACGCGTTAGGAAATCGCTCATAGTCGAAATCGTGAATCAGCCCGGCCAGCCCCCACCGTTCAGGGTCTTCGCCGTACTGGACGGCATAGGCCCGCATGGCAGCCTCGACGGCGAGCATGTGTTTCCGGAGCGATTCGCTGGCCGTGTACTCGTGCATCAGCGCCAACGCCTCGTCGCGCGGCGGTAGGGCGGGGGACGAGCCGCCGTTCTCGGTGGGGGGCATCCATAAATATTACCACCCGGCGCGGCGCCCGGCTCTTCGGGTGGACCGGTGGACCGGTGGACCGGTGGACCGGTATAATAACCAGACCGGTAGACCGGTAGAATCCGCGGATGGACCCCCACCTCCGCTCCATCGAGCTACGGAAGATTCCTCCGGCCGCCGCGGACCGTTTTCCTTACACCGTTCCCGTGATCCGCACTCTACCCGTCCTTCGCGTGGACCGGGCGGTGACGTTCCTGGTGGGCGAGAACGGGTCGGGGAAGTCCACCCTCCTGGAGGGAATCGCGGTCGCGGCCGGCTTGCCGGCGGTGGGGAGCATGGCCGTGGACAGAGACGAGACGCTCTCGGCTCAGCGCCTTCTGGGCAAGTCGCTCAAGCTGACGTGGGCCCGGCGGGCGTTCCGCGGGTTTTTTCTGCGCGCCGAAGATTTCTTCGGCTTCACCAAGGCACTGTCGCGCGAACGGACGGAGTTGCTGGCCCGGTTGGACGAGATCGACGTCGCATTCGCGGAACGGTCGGACAAGGCCAAAAGCCTCGCCAAGGGACCGGTGCGGTCGTCGCTCGCCGACATGGAGCGGCGCTATGGCGTCAACCTGGACGCCAACTCACACGGCCAAAGCTTCCTCAAGCTCTTCCAGTCGCGCTTCGTCCCCGGCGGGCTCTATCTGCTCGACGAGCCCGAAGCGCCCCTCTCTCCGCAAAGCCAATTGGCCCTGATCGCGATGATCAGCGACATGATCGCGCAGGACTCGCAGTTCATCATCGCGACGCATTCACCAATCCTGCTCGGCTTCCCCGGTGCTCTCATCTACTCGTTCGACCGGACGCCTGTGGAAGCGGTGCCGTTCGAGGAGTTGGATCACGTCGTGATCACGCGCGATTTCCTGAACGCGCCGGAGCGGTTTCTCAGACACCTGTAGACCGGTCCACCGGTCCACCGGTCCACCGCTATTTCGTCGCTTCCGCCGCGGGGGCCTCGCGGGCGTACTTCGCGTTCGTCAGGGCGATGATCGTGCGAACGATGCCGAAGAGGACGATCGCGCCGATGATGAGGCCGAGGAACGCGGCGCGGGTGTCGGCGCCGAACGTGGGCGCGTCGTGCGAGTGGTCGGTGTGGTCGTTTGCCATGGCGGTCTAGAAGGCGCGGCCTTTAGGCGACGCGCACGGAGTTCATGACGTCGTTCTGCTTCAGCTGCTTCATCACGTCGAGACCGCCGGAGATCTTGCCGAACACGGTGTGCACGCCGTTCAGGTGACGCGTGTTGTCTTCGCTGAGCACCATGAAGAACTGGCTGCCGCCGGTGTCCTTGCCGGCGTGCGCCATCGACAGCGCGCCGACTTCGTGCTTGTGCGGATTGCCGGCGGTCTCGCACTTGATGTGGTAGCCCGGTCCGCCCGTTCCGATCTTGCGGTCGCCCGCCGGCAGGTCGCGTGAAAGCGGGTCGCCGCCCTGGACGACGAAGTCGGCGATCACGCGATGAAACTTCACGCCGTCGTAGAAGCCGCTGTTGGCGAGCTTCTCGAAATTGGCGACGGTGATCGGCGCTTCCTTGTCGAACAGGTCGGCGACGATCTTGCCCTTGTTGGTCTCGAAAGTTGCTGTTTTCGACATGGGTGGAAGCTAGTCAGTCCCCGGATTTCGCGCGTGGCGGCGCCGCCGCGTAAAAATGGTAGACGCGCGGCACTTTGCAACCGGCGAGCTGCGCCGGTGAGAACGTCCACTTGCCGATGACGCTCTTCACGTTCGTGGCGAGCCACGGGCTCGACGTGGCGACGATCTTGAACGTTTTCAAGTCCGCTTTGCCGAGCGTGTCGACGACGACGTCGATCTTCACCTCGGCGCTCCCGTCCTTGCGGAGTGCGCTGCGCGGCGGGTTTTGCAAAGGCTTGGGCTTCGCCGTGACGAGAACGGGCAGTTGATCGACGACGAGGTCGGGCTTTTCAACGGCGCGGCGGAGCGCCTCGGCGCAGTCGCCCGCCGCCACCGGCAACGCGCCCGGAGGACCGGCGTCCGTGAGGACCTGCGGCTTGATGTCGGCTTCCGGCGGCGGCGCGGACGAGCAGGCGGCGAGAGCGCCGGCGGCGGCGCCCAGCAGGAGCAAGGACCCTAGCGTCATGTGAGAGTTCGAATTCCTAGACGGTCGAGGATGGGCAGATGTCGGAGAGGAAGCAGGACTCGCACTTTGGGCGACGCGCCTCGCAGATGCGGCGGCCGTGCTCGATCAGGAGGTGGGACAGCATCGTCCAGCTGTCGTTCGGGAAGAGCTTCATCAGGTCCTGCTCGACCTTCACCGGGTCGGTCTGGCGCGTGAGACCCAGCCGTTTGCTGACGCGTCCGACGTGCGTGTCGACGACGACGCCTTCGTTCTTGTCGTACGCATTCCCGAGGACGACGTTCGCCGTCTTTCGTCCCACGCCTGGCAGTTTCACCAGCTCGTCCATCGTGTCCGGAATCTTGCCGCCATGCCGCTCCGCCACCGCGTTCGCCATTCCGAGCAGGCTCTTGGTCTTGTTCCTGAAAAAGCCGGTGGACTTGATGATCTCCTCGAGGTCCTCCGGCTTGGCGACGGCGAGCGCGGCCGGCGTGCGGTAGCGCTTGAACAGGGCGGGGGTGACCATGTTCACCCGCTTGTCGGTGCACTGCGCGCTCAGGATCGTGGCGATCAGCAGCTGGAACGGCGACTTGAAGTCGAGCGCGCAATGCGCGTCGGGATAGTGCTCGACGAGGCGGGCGTAGATCTCGCGCGCCCGCTGGGGGAGCGGCGTCGCACTTCGCGCGCGGCGGCGTTTGGCTGCGGCGGGCATCCGGCTCAGCCTTCCAACCCCGCGTCGTCGCGCAGGCGCTGGATGCACTCGTGCAGCTGGTGCTCGGTCAGATCGATCTCCTGATTCGCGCCTTCCTCGTCGAGCAGCCCGTTGCGCACCGACGTCGCGATCTGGTTGAGATAGCGGATCTTCGTCAGGATCTCGTCGGTGTCGCGGCGGAGCTTGAGGTAGCGCCGCTTGTCGGAAAGCGCGCGCCGATAGCGCAGCACGAGGTCCTCCTGCGAAAACTCGCGCGCCTGCGAGAGCACGTCCTCGCGGCTCTTTCCTGGAATCGCTCCTCGATCGGGGAGACCGGCGTCCTCCCAATCCTCTTCCGCGAACCACAGCCGGCCGACGTACTCCACGCCGTCGAAGCCGACGCGGCACGTCACCTGGTACCGGCGCCCCGACGTCTCGATCGTTCCGATGAACGGTTGGTTGTTCGGATCGCTCGGCATGCGAAGTGAGAGGTAGGGCTCGAGGGATCAGGTCGGAGTAGCCGCGGAAGACAGGAAGGATCGAATCGCGGCGAACATTTCGGCGGGTCGTTCAACATATGGAACGTGCCCCGCGCCGTCGATGCTGACCAGGGGGGCGCGCAGCGCGCGCGCGACGGCCTCGGACGACTCGAGAGGAATAGGGTCTTGTCGACCGTGGACGACCAGCGCCGGTATGGTCACCGAATCCAACTGGCCCGGGAGAGTGAGGTCGTAGTCGCCCAGGCTCTCCCAAACCGAATCCTGAATCCGAGCCATCACGCGGAATGGCGTGAGGTCGTGCGCGGCCGATGGATCGGCGAAGTAGCCGGCCACGCTCAGCTCGAATGAGCGCTGGCGAAACGCGTCCGGATCGGATTCGCGAAGCCCGCTCGCCGCCAGATCTGCGCGAAGCTTCGTCACGGTCTCGCTGTTCTGACGGCGCGCGAACTCGGCCTCGAACTGGCGGCGGTACTCTCGGTTGACGGGAGCCGGGTCGAGGAGCACCAGCCTCGCGATGTGGCTCGCGGTTCGCCCGGCCGCCGACTCGATGGCGAAGAGCATGGCGAGGAGGCCGCCCCACGAGTAGCCGACGAGCGTCGCCGGATCGAGCGAGAGCTCCCGAATGACGGCGTCGAGATCCGAGACGTGCGTCTGCCAGGTGATGGCGCTCCGGTCCGCGGTCTTCGACCGGCCGCCGCCCCGCTGGTCGTAGAAGATCAGTCGATATTCGTCGGCGAGGGCGAGCAGTTGCGGCAGGAGATAGTCGTGATTCGCGCCGGGACCGCCGTGCAGAACGAGAAGCGGGGTCGCGCCCGGCGGGCCGTACTCCGCCCAGTAGAGCGGCGCGGGCGTCGTGCTCGTGAAACCGGAGACTCGCGGCGGCGGAATCGGAGCCATGCGTCGTTCCCGGGTTACGCGTGCTGAGCCGCGGACCGCGAGAACGACGCCGCGATGCGCGCCGTGGCCGTGTGGATCGCGACCGTGTCCGTGATCGGCTCCGCGTAGCCGCCGGCGATCGTGACCACGACCGGGAGGCCGACCTCGCGGCACTGGCTCAGAACGAACGTGTCGCGTCGAGCGAGCCCACCAAACGTGAGCGCGAGGCGCCCCAGTCGGTCGCCGACGTATGGATCGGCGCCGGCAAGGTAGACGACCAGATCCGGCCTCGCGGAATGGAGCGCGCGCGGCAGAGCGTCGGCGAGCAGCTCGAGATATTCGTCGTCGCCGGTATGGTCGTCCAGCTCGACGTCGAGCGAGCCGGCGACCTTGTGGAACGGATAATTCTTTCGCCCGTGCATGCTGAACGTGAACACGCGATCGTCGCCCGCGAACACTTCGTTCGTTCCGTTCCCCTGGTGGACGTCGAGATCAATGATCGCGGCTCGCGCGATGCGTGCGTCGCGCTGGAGCGCGCACACGGCGACAGCGACGTCGTTGAACACGCAGAATCCTTCACCGTGCGACGGAAACGCGTGGTGCGTGCCGCCGGCGAGGTTCATGGCGATTCCGTCGTCGAGCGCGCGGACCGCCGCCTCGAGCGTCCCGCCGGCGGCGCGGTACGATCGTTCGACGAGAGCCGGCGACCAGGGGAATCCGAGACGCCGCTCCTCGTCTCGCGCGAGCGTGCCGGCCGTGAAGCGATCCACGTAGTCCGGCGTGTGGACGAGCAGCAGGTCTTCGCGCGTCGCCGGAGGCGGATCGTGGACGTGTTCGGCGGGAACGATTTGCTCGTCGATCACGCGCTGGCGCAGCAGCGCGTACTTGGCGATCGGAAACCGATGCCCGCTCGGCAGGGGAAACGTGTACTTCGCGCTCGACCAGACGTGCACGCGGCGACGGCTCCGTGTGCCGGCGCGTCAGCGCGCCAAGAAGTCCGTCTTGCTCGTCACTTCACGGCACGTCTCGGCGATGAGGCTCGCGGTCTTGTCCACGTCCTCGAGGCTCACGAGCTCGTTCGGCGAGTGCATGTAGCGGTTCGGTACGGACACGAGCGCCGTCGCGACGCCCTCGCGCGCGATGTGAATCGCGTCGGCGTTGGTGGACGTCTCGCGCCCCGCGGCGTGCACCGTGTACTTGATCTGGTGCCGCTCGGCGGTCGAGCGCAGCAGATCGAACACGACTGGCGAGATGATCGAGCCGCGGGAGATGACGGGGCCGCCGCCGATGCGATGATCGCCGACCTCCTTCTTCTCCATGCCTGGATGGTCGCTGGCGAAGGTGACGTCCACGACGATGGCCATCTGCGGGTTCACGCAGTTGGTGCACACCAGCGCGCCCCCGCCGTGGTACGCGATCTCTTCCTGGGTCGTCGCGGCCGCGACGACGCGCGCCGTGCCTGGCCGCTGCGCGTAGCGCCGCAGCGCCTCGAGCGCGACGAACGCGCCGATGCGGTCGTCGATCGAGCGCGAGACGATGCGGTTGTTCGGGAAGTCGACCGTCTTCGAATCGATCACGCCGGGATCGCCGACGCTCAAGCGCCCCTCGGCTTCGTTGCGGCTCGACGCGCCGATGTCGATCCACAGGTCGGTCAACTTCGCCGCGTGCTCGCGGTCGGCCGTCTTGATGACGTGGATCGGCTTCCGCCCCACGACGCCGAGCACGTCGCCGCCGCGGCCGAGAAACCGGATTCGCTGGCCGACGAGAACCTGCGGGTCCCACCCGCCGATGGGCGAGAAGTACACGTAGCCGTCGTCGTCGATGTACTGCACGATGACGCCGATCTCGTCGATGTGGCCGTCGAGCAGAATGGTCGGCGACCCGTTGGGGTTCACCTCAGCCATGCTGTTGCCGCTGACGTCGTTCGTGACTTTGTCGGCGAACGAGCCCGCCTCTTCGCGCCAGACGCGCGCGGCGGGGCCCTCGAAGCCCGAAGGAGCGGGCGTGTCGAGCAGCCGCTTGAGAAAGGCGAGCGATGACGTGCTGAGCATGTAGGGGTGGAAGGGCGGCGGAGGGCTCGAGCGCCCTACATCGAGCGCCGGCGAATCGGAAACGCGAAGAAGCTCAGGCCAAAGATGACCAGCCCCGCAACGTACCAGCGCACGTCTTCCGTCAAACCATAGTACAGGATCCCGAACCAAGCCAGCATCTGGCCGAGGAGCCAACCCTGCAGGCTGTCGGGGATGCCCACCGCGGCGCGGCGGCGCCGCGCCCAGCGGCTGTTATAGAACCGTAAATCAACCATCTGGACGAGCGCGTACAACCACGTCAGCACGCCGAGTCCGCGCAGCTTCCGGACGAGCGTCGCCTGCGCGAGGTGCGCGACGCCGATCGTGTGAAAGACGTAGACGGCCAGACCGAAAAAGAGCGTCAGGCCAAGCAGCACGGCGCGCACGCGCGTGAGCCTGTCCGGCGACAACCAGCCAAATCGTTCGCTGACCGCCTCGGCCGGCGGGCCGAGCTCGGCGATCGGTGGAACCATGTCTCGCACACCCTCGCAAATCCGCGGTGGCACCTTACCGACCGCGTTCGTACACCGCCCGTCCTCCAATATACGTTGCGAGCACTTGAGTTCCGAGTATTTCGGACGCCGGCACGACCATAATGTCGCGGTCGAGAACGTCGAAGTCGGCCAATTTGCCCGGCGTGAGCGACCCCATGAGCTGTTCCTGGAACGCCGCGTAGGCCGGCCAAATCGTCATCGACTTGAGGGCCTCGTCGCGGCTCATCCGCTGTTCCGGATACCACCCGCCCGGCGGCCAGTCGTGCTCGTCCTGGCGCGAGACGGCGGCGTGGAAGGAGTACAGCGGGTTCACGCGCTCGACCGGGAAGTCGCTGCCGTTGGGGATGATCACGCCCGTCTCGAGCAGGGAGCGCCAGGCGTAGGCGCCGAGGACGTGCGACGGGCCGACGCGCGTCGCCGCCCAGTACATGTCGCTCGTCTGATGCACCGCCTGCATGGACGGGATGACGCCGAGCTGCGCGAAGCGCGGCACGTCGGCGTGGTCGAGCACCTGGACGTGCTCGATCCGGAAACGGTGGTCCACGGTCGGCACCTTCTCCAACGCCGCCTGATAGGCATCGAGCGCGACGCGGTTGCCGCGATCGCCGATGGCGTGCGTCGCGACCTGAAATCCGTGTTGGAGCGCGCGGATGGACACATCCCGCAGATGCTCGGGCGTGGACTTCAGCAGTCCGATGTTCTTGGGGTCGTCGGCATAGGGATCGAGAAGAGCCGCACCGCGGGAGCCGAGGGCGCCGTCGGCGTAGAGCTTGATGGCGCGGATCCAGAGGTGGTTGTCGTAGAGGCCGATCTGCGGCCCGCGCTGGAAGTAGTGCTCGATCGCGACGCTGTCGTCGGAGATCATCCCGTAGACGCGGAGATTGAACTTGCCTTCCTTGGCTAGCTCCTCGAAGACGTCGAGCACTTCCCGTGGCTCGCCCGGATCGTGCAGCCCGGTCAACCCCCAACGGTTCGACTCGGTGATCGCCGCGAGCGCCGCGGACCGCATCTCGTCGTGAGAGAGCGGCGGAACCACGCGCTCGACCAGCGCCATCGCGTTGTCGACGAAAACGCCCGTTGGCTCGCCGGCGGCGGTCCGCTCGATGCGTCCGCCGGCCGGGTCGCGCGTCGCGGCGGTCACGCCGGCGGCCTTCATCGCCGCTGCGTTGGCGAGGACGGCGTGTCCGTCGATTCGCGTGAGCACGACCGGGTTGTTCGGCGTGACGCGGGAGAGCGCGTCGTGCGTTGGGAAGCGGGTGTCGCCCCACTTGTTCTGATCCCACCCGCGGCCGATCACCCAGCGGCCGGCCGGAAGCTCCTTTACGCGTCCGGCGACTCGGATGACGATCGCGTCGTACGAGCGGGTGTCCGTGAGGTCGATGTCGCGCAGGAAGGTGCCGAGCCCGAACAGGTGGGCGTGCGCGTCGACCATACCGGGGATCACGACTCGGCCGGCAAGATCCAACACCTGCGTCGACGGTCCGCGCAGGAGAAGCGCTTCGCGCGTCGAGCCGACGAACGCCACGCGGCCGCCGCGCACCGCCATGGCGTCGACGAACGGATGCGAATCGTCGACGGTGTAGATCTTTGTGTTGACGAGAATGAGGTCGGCCGGGGCCGGCGCCTGGCGCTGGCCGTTGGCGCGCGCGGCACCGCCGGCGCTGATGACGAAGAGCGCGGCCGCGGCGAGACGTCGCACGACAATCATTTCCGATGACCTTATGTAGGAGAAGGGAATGGGGGACGGACCGGCGCGCCGGACAATGTATGTCAGCGTCCGGACAGGCGCCCGCGGCCGGCGCTAGGCCAGCGGCGGGCGTTGTGGGAGTGTAGGGAGAGTGTACGACGTTCTCCCAATGTGCGCGCCGGAGGTGACAGGGCGCCGCGCATGGGCGAATTTTGGTGCGCTATGTGCCACACATCTCTTTGATGAAGCGTCTCTGGCTCGCGCTCGTCCCCTCGGTTCTGACCGCGCAGGTCGCACGCAACGACAGCGCGTCGGCCCCGATCCACGACGTGCGCTACGACGTCACGTTCACGCGGACCAACGCACAGTACCGCGTCGTCGACGTCGCCATGACGTTCGCCACCTCGGGACCGTCGAACGTCGTGCTGTCGCTGCCCGCGTGGACGCCCGGCGCGTACGAGATCAGCAACTACGCTCGCTGGGTCGGCGCGTTCGACGCGACCGGCGACGGCAAGCCGCTCTCATGGGACAAGCTCGACTTCGAGAAGTGGCGTATCCGCCCGGCGGGCGCGAAGTCGGTTCGGGTGACTTTCCGCTATAGGGCGGACTCGCTGGACAACGCGATGTCGTGGGCGCGGCACGACTTTCTGTTGTTCAACGGCACGAACCTCTTCATGTATCCCGAGGGACAGCCGTTCGATTTTCCGGCGACGGTCACGATTCACACGGAGAGCGACTGGCGCTCCGTGAGCGCGATGGGTGCGGGGCCGACCCGCGGCACGTACACGGCGAGCAACTACCACGACCTCGTGGACATGCCGTTCTTCGTCGGCCGGTTCGATTTGGACAGCGCGCGAATCGTCGACCGGTGGGTCCGACTGGCGAGCTATCCCGCCGGAGCGATCGCGGGCGCTCAACGCATCGTCGTCTGGGACCAGCTCAAGCGGGTGATTCCGCCGGAGACCGCGGTCTTCGGCGAGACGCCGTGGCAGAGCTACACGGTCATGGAGATCGTCGACTCGACGTACGGTGGAGCGAGCGGACTCGAGCACCAGAACTCTCACGTCGACATCCTCGCGTCGGCCTACGTGGGCGGGGAGTTTCAGCCGTCGCTCTACGCTCACGAGATCTTTCACTCGTGGAACGTGAAGCGGCTTCGCCCGGCCGACATGTGGCCGTACGACTATTCGCGGCCGCAGCCGACGCCGTGGCTTTGGGTCTCAGAGGGAATCACCGACTATTACGCCGACCTCGCCGAGTTGCGCGGCGGTGTCGTGGATGAGAAAGGCTTCTACGCGCTGACGGCCGGAAAGCTGATCGAAGTCGCCGAGGCCGGGCCGGTGTCACTAGAGGACGCGTCGCTCAACGCGTGGATCCACCCGGTGGACGGCACCGAATTCATCTACTATCCGAAGGGTTCGCTCGCCGGACTTCTGCTCGACATCATGATCCGCGACGCGAGCGACAACGCGCATTCGCTCGATGACGTGATGCGAGGTCTCTACCAGTCGGACTACAAGCGCGGCCGCGGCTTCACGGCGTCGGACTGGTGGTCCGCGGTCAGCGCAGCCGCTGGAGGCAAATCGTTCGCTGGGTTCAGCGCCAAGTACATCGACGGCCGCGCGCCGTTTCCCATCGACAGCGTCCTGCCGCTCGCCGGCCTTCGGACGCGCGCGGCGATGGTCCCGCGCCTCGGCGTGATGACGCAGATCGACTCGAACGGCGTGGTCGTCGCGCAGGTGCAGGATGGGAGCGCCGCGTCCGCGGCCGGCGTGCGCGCCGGCGACTATCTGCTGACGGTCGGCGACGTCGCCGTGCAGGACGCGCAATTCGGCGCCCGCCTGCGCGCCAAGTTCGGTGCCTCGGTCGAAGGCTCTCCGCTTCCGATCAAGGTGCGCCGCGGATCGGAGACGCTCACGCTCCCGGGGAAGCTTCGCTTCGGACCGGGGGATCCGATGGTCGAACCGGATCCCGCTGCAAGCGCAAAAGCGGTGAGAATTCGGAACGGGATCCTGAAGGGGATCACCGGCTGAACGGCGGCTGAAGCGCGCTAGTCGCCGTTTCTCAGGGGAATTCGACTGCCGATGCCGCCCACGGCCCTGACGTCTGCGTCACCGACCGGATCAGCTTCCACACCGTGTTGAGCGCGTCGTCGTCGTCGATCGGAATCGACAGCCCGGCTACTCGCGTGTTGAGCAGCGAATAACTGAGCGGCTGCTGCGAGGCGTAGACCAGCAGGTATCCGCGCTGATTGAAGCCAACGCCGAGCCCCATCGACGAGTCGCGCGAGAAGCCGGACTGCTGGTTTCCGTTGCGTCCGCGCTGACCTTGCGGCGGCTGGTTCGTTCCCGGGAGACGGGCGAGGCGCGACGTATCGCTCAGCATGCCTTTAGTGGCCGCGGTTTCGACCAGGTGCGACCCAGCCTCGACGTACTGGTTCTGGGTCGAGTCCATCGGGAAAAGCAGCCGGCTGCCGCGGCCCGGCACCACGAGAAACACGGCGACGTTGGCCGGCTTCGCGAGTTGGACGGTGAGGTGGCGGGGTGTGCGCTCGCCCGCCGTCGGCGCGACCTTGGGCGCCAGGTCGTTGTACTGGCCGTACACGTGCGGCGCGCCGTGAACGCACGACGCGACGATGACGAGAAGGACGCCGACCCGTATTCTATCCCAGCGCACGAGAGCTCGGGACACGTTTTTCACCCTCATTCTTTCATGACCATCATCAAATTCGCGGTCGCTGGCATCGCCTCTCTGGTCACCACCGCGTACCTGCCCGTCCTCGCGCAAGTTCCAACCGCGCCGGCCACCAGCATCGCCGGACGCACGACCGGAATGGAGCGTCTCGACGGGTTCCTTCCAATCTATCTCGATCGGCACCAAGGTCGAATCCTGCTCGAGATTCCCCGCGACTCGACCCGTGCGCTCCTGCTCGTCTCGCAAGCGACGGGACTCGGCTCGAACCCGATCGGGATCGATCGCGGTGCCAGTGGAGAGACACACGTAGCCCGGTTCGACCACGACGGCGACCGCGTCCTTCTCGTTCTCGAGAACTGGGCGTACCGGGGTTCGCCGACGAATCCGGACCATGAACGGGCGATCGCCGAGGCGTTCCCGCCGAGTACGGTGGCGTCGATGCCGCTCCTGGCGGAGGAGAACGGCAGGCTGCTGGTGGACGCGACCGATGTCGCGCTTCGCGACTGGAACGACGTCGCGCGGACGCTGGCGCAAACCCAGCAAGGGACGTACACCGTCGCCCGCGACCGGTCCGGCGTGTACCGGCCGGACACGAAGGCCTTTCCCGACAACACCGAGATCGACGCCTCGATCACGTTCGCGGCGAGCGCTCGCCCCGGTCCGATCGTCGAGTCGATCGTCCCCGACGGCAAGGCGTTCACCCTACGCCAGCATCTGAGTTTCGTGAAGCTGCCCGACGCCGGATTCCGGACGCGCGAACGCGACCCGCGCGTGGGCTATTTCGGCGTGACGTACAAGGACTACGCGCGCCCGATCCAGCAGTCGCTGGCGGTGACGCTCGCCGCGCGGCACCGACTGCAGCGAGTCGACCCGAACGATCCGCGCTCGCCCATCAAGGAGCCGATTCGCTACTACGTGGACCGCGGAATCCCCGAGCCGATTCGGTCGGCGACCCTCGAGGGCGTGAAGTGGTGGGAGCAGGCGTTCGACCGCGCGGGGCTCGTCGGCGGGTTCAAAGTGGAGCTGCTCCCCGAGGGCGTCGATCCGATGGACTCGCGGTACAACGTCGTGCAGTGGGAGAATCGAAACGAGCGGGGATGGTCGGTCGGCGGCGCGCTCACAGACCCGCGCACGGGCGAGATGATCAAGGGCATGGCGAGGCTCGACTCCCACCGCGCGCGCACCGACTACAATCTCTTCGCCGCGCTGATGGGCGCGGATGCGACGCCCGTCGATACAGCGTTCGTGCTGGCGCGCGTCCGCCAGGTGAGCGCGCACGAGGTGGGGCACACGCTCGGTCTCGAGCACAACTACATCGCGTCGACGTACGAGCGCGCGTCGGTGATGGACTATCCACCGCCGCGGGTGCGGCTCGACGCCAACGGTCGCATCGACGTGTCGCAGGCGTACGCGGTGGGCCCCGGTGTGTACGACATCTGGGCGATTCACTGGGGGTACGGCGTCTTTGCGGCCGCGAGCGAGCGCGATTCACTTCGCGCGATCGTCGCCGACGGGCTTCGCCGCGGCTATCTGTTTCTGTCGGACGCGGACGCCCGGCCCGAGTATGGGTCGGATCCGCGCGTGAATCTGTGGGATGACGCCGCGTCGGCGTTCGACTTCCTGAAAGCGGAGACGTCGGTGCGCCGCGTGGCGATGTCGGCGTTCGGCGAGCGGAACATTCGCGCCGGTGAGCCGATCAACCTGCTTCAGGAGCGCTTCGCCGCGCTCTACTTCATGCACCGCTTCGCGCTGAACGCTCTCTCGAAGACGATTGGCGGGATGGAATACTCGAACGCCGTGCGCGGCGACGGACAGCAGGCGACGAGGCCGATCTCGTACCAACAGCAGGCGAACGCGTTGCGCGACATGCTCGCCGCGCTGCGCCCTGAGGAGTTGGCGATTCCGGACACCGTGCTCTCGCTGATGTCGCCGAACGCGACGGCGGTGACTCCGTTCGTGGAACTGTTCGGCAGCCGCACGCGCCCGGCGTTCGACGAGCTCGGGGCGGGGGAGACGTTGGCGCAGATGATCGTCGACATGATCCTGCAGCGCGATCGGGCGGCGCGCCTCGTTCAGTTCGCGACGCGTGGGTCGGGTCCGCATTTGACGCTCGGCGCGACGATCGATGCGCTGGTGGGCGCGACCTGGAACGGTGCGGCGGCGACACCGAAGCTGGCGGCGCTTCAACGTGTCACCCAGCGGGTCGTGACGGAGAAGCTGCTCTACCTGGCCGCCGATTCCGACGCGGCGCCGGAGGTGCGTGCGATGGCGGCGCTCAAGGTTGGCGACCTACGAAACCGCGCGCGCGGCAAGCTCGCCGCGGCCAAGGATGACGAGGAACGGGCGCACTGGCTGTCGATCGTGAACGACTGCACGCGGTGGATCGACAAGGGCGAGCTGCCGAAGCTCACTCGCTCGCTCGTCGCGCCGCCGGGGGATCCCTTCGGGATCGACCCCGGCTGACGGCGGCGGGGAGGAAAGAACGCCTACTAGTGGTAGTACATCTCCGCCCAAGAGCGTTGCGTGAGCTTCTTGGGGATCGCGGCACCGATCATGGCGTCAGCGATCGCGCACGAGGAGTAGGTAACGAGCGCGTTACCGAGGAGGTTGTTGAGCTCGAGGTCGACGTCAGCGGCCATAACGGCGCCGTTGAAGTGTCCGCCCGTACCCGCGGTCTGGAGGTGGCCGCGAACGATGACCGGGCCGTACCACTGGAAGCCGCCATCGACCTGGAGGTCACCGTCGACGAGCAGCACTCCCTGGCCCGATCCGCCGGTAATGTGCGTGTTCCCCAGTGTGTCGGAGACGTAGACGATCGGGAAGTAGCTCTCGCACGGGCCGGCCGGCGTGTTCCGGGTCGGGTCGCCCCAGTTCATGCGGTTGCCCGTGTCGCACCCGCCCCCGGCCGTGAACGCCGGAGCCGGCCCGCCACTAACCTGGCCCGGCGTTAAGGGAATCGTCGCTGCCGCCGTGAGCGTCGCCCACGTGATTCCGTTTCCGTAGTTGAAGTAGGTGCTGCTGTCGCCGGCAGCCGGAGTTACCTGGACGTCCGGGTTGCCGTCGACGCACTTGAAGTTCTTGCAACCCGAAAGACTGATCGTGCTGCTGTCGCCCGCGGTGGCCGCGATACCGGGCTGCTGCGGCCCTGGGGGGCCGCAGTCTGTCCAGCCCAATGGCGGCGTGTCGTGTCCGTCGATGAACGAGCTGCCGCCCAACTTCAGCGCGCCGCGCAACGTCAACGCGGCGAGAACGTTGATCGCCGGGAAGTTGAGGCGAAGGACGTTGCTCGTCCGGTGGAGCGCCTGCGTGCTGCCCGAACCGGCGTATCCCGTCGAGACCAGCAGGTAGGTGTTGGTATTCAAATGCGTGACCTGCACGGTGTCGGCGAAGCCGCGCGACGCCTGTTTGTCGCCGATGGTCGCGATGGCGCCGGTCGCCAGCTTGCTCATGACCGAGTTGTTCCAGTTCGTGTAGGCGTTATTCAGCCCGTACTCGGCCGCGCGGAAGGAACGTTCCTGCGTGATCGTGTTCCGGCCGACGCGATTCTCCTGCGTCGCGGTGAAGAACACGCCGGCGAGGATCATGCCGATCAACACGATCGACCCGATCGCCATCGGCAGCGCGAGACCCTTTCGGGCCGAAAGTCTCAAGCGTCGGCTTCTATTCATGGTGAGGCTCCTGGTCAGCTTCTATTGCGAAGGGCGACGCTCATAGAGAGCGAATCGTGGTACACGCCCTTGGTCATGCCCTGGATGTGGACATAGCCCGTCGTCTGTCCGCGAATCGTGATGTCGATTCGCGAGACCTGCGCCGGCACGTTGGTAACCGTGCCGGTGGAGTCGTAGTACGTCATCCGGATGCCGCTCGTGTCGGGGGTCGTCGGCGGCGCGTACGACCGGAACGGGCCGGCGATCGGGTTGATGGCGATCCCCGCGCCGCACGCCGGACTGCAGTAGCCGAGGTACCAGAGGCCGTCCGGGAACTTATGGAGGCTGTAGTGCGCCGTGCGGATGAAGCGGACCGGCGCGCCGTCTAGAATGGTGGCCGAGACGGCGCTCCCAAGGTTGACGGTGTTGGCGCCCGGCGCGTTGAACGCTCCGTCGCAGCTGCCCGAACCGAGGGGCAGCGACGTCACGCTGTACAGCTTCCACGTGTCGTCGGTCGCGTCTGTCGTAATAAGACCTTCGTCGAAGATGTACGCCTGGTCGCCGAAGTTGGGCTTGGTGATCCAGGAGGTCAGCGTATTGTTGTTCGTCAATGGGCCGGTCGGGGGAATGACGACCGAACTTCCCGACGGCGTTTTGCACACGACCGACGTGCCGATTGTGTAGTTGAACTCGAGCGACGAGTCGGTCATGGTGGTGATGTCGCCGCCGGAGCTCGAGATGCCG
Organism: uncultured Gemmatimonadaceae bacterium; assembly: GCA_963757185.1. Classification (GTDB taxonomy): domain Bacteria; phylum Gemmatimonadota; class Gemmatimonadetes; order Gemmatimonadales; family Gemmatimonadaceae; genus JAQBQB01. The sequence continues at coordinate 479,633 of CAVWQI010000002.1, read as the reverse complement.
CGAAGGTCGCCGCCCAAGATGGCTTCGGCCTGACGAAGCTGCGTCCGCATGGCGATCAGGTCGCCGGTGCCGTTGTAGAACTGCTGCTGTTTGGTCAACACGCTCATCAGGGATCCACCCACGATGGCGAGCAGCACGAGGACCACGAGCGTCTCGGCCATCGTGAAGCCGGTGCGCGAGTGCGCGACCGGCTGCGGCGAATTCATGCGTCGCGATTTCATGCGCATGGCACCACCGATCTCATCTCGACGTAACGGGTGAGGCCGGCGCGCGGCGTGTAGGTCACCGATTCGACGACAGCGCTGCCTTTCCCGTTGATCGCCGTGACCGACCACGCTTCAGGCAAGGCCACGCGTTGTCGCCGTGCCGCCGGTTCCGAGCAGGTTGCACCCCTGGCTGCGAATGAGTCTCCATGCGCTGAGTGGCGACGATGGCGGCGAGCGCCGACTGGTTGCCCCACCTCATCTGGCGAAGCACGCCCACCGCGCCGCTAGCGAGCGAGAGCAAGCCGACGCTGATCAAGATGATCGCGATCAGCAGCTCGGGCATGGTGAATCCGGCGCGGACGCGCGGAGCGGACTCCGTGGCCGCGTCGTGCCTTACTGCCCGCACGTTCGCGAGATGAGACCGAGTCGAGAAACGCATATGGAGTCCTTGAAGCCGTTTCGAGTAAAGACGTAAGTGCGACCCGCGGCCGTGAAGATGTTGTTGCTCATGCCGCGCGAATCGAAGATGATCGAGTCGTTGCTCGGCGCCGAACCCCCGAGCGTGATCGCGACTCCGCGAGCGTTCATCAGCGACACGCCTTTCGAGACGTTGATGCTCGTGCCGTCCGGCTGGTTGACGTTCGACCAGATCGTGTTGCCGTTCGTGTGGAAGTGTCCCAACTGCGACTGGCGAATCGCCGCGGCTCGCGCCGTGGCGAGATAACTGCTGAACTGTTGCTTCGCCGACCGCACGGACATCCGATCGCGCATGCCGGCGAACTTGGGCATCGCGATCGCCATCGTGATGCCGGCGATGACGAGCACGACCATCGTCTCGATGAGGGTGAAGCCTCGGCGAGACTGCGAGCTTCCACGTGCACGCGCATAAAGAGCAAGCGATGTCATGACAGGGGTGCTCGGGTGCGAAATACGATATCGGCCGCTCGACGCAGCCCGATCACTCAAAGGACTGGAGGCGCGACGGTTCGGTAACCCTAGAGCATCGGCACGAGTTGTCGCTGCCAAAGAGACATGACAGCCGCGTAAACGTTCGTCGAGCAACACGTTGAGGACGGTCGCGCGCGACGCGTCGTCACGGATTTTCACACCCTCGTATTGTTCTAAAACGTGACAGTTCCGACGGAGAACTAGGTCATGAGCATTCGCAGGCTCGGGGTGATCGGGGCGGGAACGATGGGAGGCGGGATCGCGGCGCTCGCCGCGTCCGCGGGCGTGCCCGTGACCCTTCTCGACGTTCCGGGTCCCGGACCCGATCGGAATGCGGTGGCGCGCGGCGGCGTCGAGCGGGCGAAGAAGGCGAAGCCCGCCGCGTTCATGGCCTCCGACCGCGCCGCGCTGATCGAGGTCGGCAATACCGAGGACGACCTCGAACGGCTCGCGCAGTGCGATCTGATCGTTGAGGCGATCATCGAGAAGCTCGAGCCGAAGCAGGCGCTTTTCGCGCGCCTCGAAAAACTGTTGCCGCCCCACACGATCGTGGCGTCGAATACGTCGAGCATCCCGATGAGCATGCTCACGGACCGACTCGGCGTGGATCTCCGGTCGCGCTTCGTGGGCATGCACTTCTTCAATCCGCCCCGGTACCTCCATCTGTTGGAGATCATTCCGGGGCCGCAGACGTCGAGCGCGACGATCGACGCCGTGCGCCGCTTCAGCGATCGAATCCTCGGAAAGGGGATCGTCGTCGCCAACGACGTCCCCGGATTCGTCGCCAACCGCCTCGGCGTTTTCGGGATGGTGCTAGCGATCCGCCAGATGGAGAAGCACGGCCTCACCATTGACGAGGCTGACGTGCTCACCGGGGTGCTCGCCGGCCGCTCGAAGTCCGCGACGTTCCGCACGGCCGATCTCTCGGGCATCGACGTGATCGCGCACGTGACCAAGGAGTTGAGCGAGGCAACCGGTGAGGATTTCGCGCTCTCGTCATGGGTTCTCGATCTCGTGAAGGCCGGGCGGCTTGGCGAGAAGAGCGGCGCGGGCTTCTACCGGCGCGTCGGCAAGGAGATTCAGACTCTCGACTGGAAGACGGGCGAATACGGCCCGCAGTCCAAGCCCGAGAGCGCCGAGCTGTCGCGCCTCGCCGCCATGCCGTTGGCCGAGCGATTCGCCGCGATCCGCGGCTGGGATACCAGCGATCGCTATGGCGCGTTCGTGCAGGAGTATCTGCTGCGCTTCTCGCACTACGTGTTGACCACCGGCCCGATCGTCGCGCGCGACATTCCGTCGATCGACGACGCGATGGCCTGGGGTTATGCGTGGGAAGCGGGTCCGTTCGCGCAAATGGACCTGCTCGGGACCGAGTTCCTCGCGAGCGGGTTCTCGCGATTGTCGCTGGATGAACCGGATCTACTCGGTCGAGCGAAGAACGGGTTCTTTGCCGACGACGGAGCGACGGTCCTCTCGTTCAAACAGGGCTACGAGCCGATCGAACGGCCCGCGGGCGAGATTCGACTCGCCGATTTCCATCGTCCGTCGAGTCGCTCGCGCGTCCTCGAAGACTCGCGCGACGCGTCGCTGATCGACGTCGGCGGGGGCGTCGCCGTGCTCGAATACCATAGTAAGCTCAACACGCTCGGCGAAGGCGTGATCGCGATGATCCATCGCGCCCTCGACCGCGTGGAGCGCGACGGGCTCACGGGCCTGGTGATCGGCAACGACGATCCGCGCACGTTCACGGCCGGCGCCGATCTGATGTACATGCTGTCGCTCGTGGACGAGAAGGATTGGTCGCGTGCCGCCGAAGCGGTTCGCCATTTCCAGAACACGGCGCTGCGAATTCGCCAGTCGCCGTTTCCCGTCGTCGCGGCGCCGTTCGGCCTCGCGCTGGGCGGCGGGTGCGAGTTCTCGCTCTACGCTGATCGCGTGCAGGCGCACGCCGAGCTGTACATGGGGCTCGTCGAGGTCGCAGTGGGGATCATTCCGGCGGGAGGCGGCACGACCGAGCTGCTGTTCCGCTTCGCCGGCGAGCTGGCGCCGTACGTCGAAGCCGATCCGTTCGAGGGCGTTCGGCGCGCGTTCCAGACGATCGCGATGGCGACGACGAGCACGAGCGCGCTCGACGCGCGCTCGATCGGCTATCTGCGGCCGGTCGATCGAATCACGATGAATCGCGACCGCTTGATCGCCGACGCCGTCGCCCGCGTCACGGATCTCGCGGCCGACTACATACCGCCCGTGCCGCGGCGAATCACGGCGATGGGGAAGGACGCGCTCGGCAACCTCCAGTACGCCGCGTGGGCGATGAAGGAAGCCGGCCAGATCTCCGACCACGACGTTCGCATCGCGCACGAGCTCGCGTACGTGCTCACCGGAGGCGACGGGCCACCGCGCCAAGTGACCGAGCAGGACCTTCTCGACCTCGAGCGGGAAGCTTTTCTCCGGCTCCTCGGCACACGCGAAACGCAGGAGCGTATCAAGTACATGCTGAAGACTGGCAAGCCGCTGAGGAACTGATGGTGGGCAGCCGGACGGCGGGACAGCATGACAGCTGGACGGCTGAACAGAAGTACGCCATTCGCCGAGCTGTCGAGCTGTCTGGCCGTCCAGCCGTCCAGCCAATGAGGATTTGAACAATGCGAGAAGTCGTGATCGTTTCCGCCGTCCGCAGTCCGGTCGGCCGAGGGAAAAAGGATGGGTCGCTTGCCGACGTGCACGCCGTGGATCTCTCGGCGGCGATGATGCGCTCGGCGATCGATCGCGTGGGGATCGACCCGGCGACGATCGACGACGTGTATTGGGGCTGCGCGATGCCGGAGGCGACGCAGGGGCTCAACGTCGCGCGCCTCGCGTGGCTGCGCGCGGGTCTGCCGGTGAGCGTCCCCGCGGCGACGGTGAATCGATTCTGCTCGTCAGGGTTGCAGACCGTCGCACTGGCCGCGCAGGAGATCATGAGCGACATGGCCGACGTCGCCCTCGCCGGCGGCGTCGAGATGATGAGCCAGGTGCCGATGTCCGGCTACCACACGCGGCTCGATCCGGAGATCACCGAGTCGTACATCGGCATGGGCTACACAGCCGAACGCGTCGCCGAGCGATGGAAGGTGTCGCGCGAGGATCAGGACCGGTGGGCGCTGGGAAGCCAGCAGAAGGCCGCGCGCGCGTTGAGCAGCGGAGCGTTCGACGGGCAGATCCTGCCGGTCGACGTCGAGCGCGTAACGTGGAAGGGCGCCGAGAAAACCGAGAGCACGACGAAGTTCGAGCGCGACGAGTTGCCGCGCCCCGACACGACGCTCGAGGCGCTCGCGAAGCTGCGACCGGCGTTCAAGGTCAACGGAACAGTGACCGCCGGGAACGCGAGCCCGTACTCCGACGGCGCGGCCGCGGTGCTCCTCATGACCGCCGAACGCGCCAAGGAGCTGGGTCTGAAGCCGCTCGCGCGCTTCATCACCTTCGCGGCGGCGGGAGTCGAACCTGACGTGATGGGCGTGGGGCCGATCAAGGCGGTGCCGAAAGCGCTCAAGCGCGCCGGCATCAAGCTGGACGACGTGAAGCTCATCGAGTTCAACGAAGCGTTCGCCGCGCAAGTCGTCGCGGTCGTTCGCGAGCTCGGGTTCGACGAGTCGAAGGTCAACGTGAACGGCGGCGCGATCGCCCTCGGGCATCCGCTCGGCGCGACGGGCGCCAAGCTCACGACGCAGCTCATACACGAACTCGGGGGGCGGGGCGGCGGAATCGGTCTCGTCACGATGTGCATCGGCGGTGGGATGGGCGCGGCGGGGCTTTTCGAGGTGTACGCCGCGGCCTGAGGCCGCGTCTGGAATCCAGAGGCCGCGCGCGGTATTGTCTCTCGGTCTCACCCGAGAGAATCGTCAATGCGCTCGCTGCTCGCGCTGTTCGCTGCGGCCGTCCCCGCGTTCGCGTCCGCCCAAGGGATCTCGGTGACGTTCCCGAATCCGTCTGCTCGCCCGCACATGAGCTACACGACCGGCCAGTCCGCTCCGATCATCATCCGCGCCGACCGCATCGTCGACGGCCGGGGCAACGTGATTCAGGGCGGTGACGTCGTCGTCGAAAACGGCAAGATCGTGCGCGTCGACAAGAACCGCGTCTGGAACGCCCACGTATGACCTGCGCGGATTCACGCTACTCCCGGGTCTGATCGATGCGCACGCGCATCTGTCGTGGTACTTCAACCGGCAGGGCCGCTATCACACGCGCGCCGACGGCGACACGCCGGTGGAATCGATGCTTTCAATGGCAGCGAACGCCTACGCCACGTTGATGGCGGGTTTCACGACGATTCAGAGTCCCGGAGATCCCGAGGACAAGGATCTGCGCGAATGGATCGCGGGGGGCGGCGTGCCGGGGCCCCGCGTGCTGACGTCGCTGTCGCCGTTCAACAACACGCGCCTCGAGGCCGACTCGCTTCGCGCGCTCGTGCGCCAGCGAAAGGCGCAGGGAGCGGACGTCATCAAGATCTTCGCGTCGGCGAGCATCCGCGAGGGCGGCGCGCAGACGTTGAGCGACGCCCAGCTCGCGGCCATCTGCGGCGAGGCGAAAGCACAAGGAATGCGCACCATGGTCCACGCGCACAGCGTGGAGAGCATCCGCGCCTCGGTGAACGCGGGTTGCAACCAGATCGAGCACGGCGTGTTCGCCAACGACGAAGTGCTCAAGCTGATGGCCGACCGCGGCGTCTACTTCGATCCGCAGGTCTGCCTCGTCTTCCGCAACTACCTCGACAACCGCGCCAAGTACGAGGGGATCGGCAACTACAACGAAGCGGGCTTCGCGGCGATGGAGAAGGCGCTGCCGATGGCGGCCGAGATGTACAAGCGCGCCATCCACACGCCCGGCCTCAAGGTCATCTTCGGGACCGACGCGGTCGCCGGCGCGCACGGACGGAACGCCGAGGAGCTCGTCTGCCGCGTGAAGGACGGCGGACAGTCGCCGCTCGACGCCATCACCTCAGCGACATCGCTCACCGCCGAGTCGATGCACCTCGGCAACGAGATCGGGGCGATCGCTCCGGGACTGCAGGCCGACATCATCGCCGTGCGCGGCGACCCGACGAAGGACATCACGACCCTGCGCAACGTGCAGTTCGTGATGAAGGGCGGCAAAGTCTACAAGAACGATCGATAGAGGCAGCTCAACGGGCGCCGTGTCGGCGGGGTTCGCTCATGTTGTTTCGGTTGATGTCGGGAGCTGCTGTGGGTTGGTTGGCGTTGAGTGTGGGCGCGTGCTTTCCCACGCCGGGGCACGGACCGCGGGTCGAGCCTGGGTTCAGGTTTGGCGGCAGCGGGTCTCTTCCGACAGTCGTCCGTCGATACGACACAGGCTTATTCGGCAGCGGACCGTTCGATCTCCCAACGTTCGGCGGGAGTCTTGCCTACGGCTGGCGAGGGTCGGATGACTTGCCGGCCCTGCGCGTCGGCAACGAATTCATGGTTCCAACTGTGTCGTTGGTACCGGACATCTACGTTCAGTTTCCTAAACTGTGGTCGCGCTCACTGGACGCGGGTGTAGGCGCCACAGCGGTCCTGGGTCTCGGACTGCCCGGCTCGCAGCTCATCTACTTTCAGGCGGGAGCCAAGAGCGACAGCGGGCGCGGGTTCTACGTCACTCAGGGCTTCGTTCGCGAGGATCTAGACGGGCAATCGTCTGCCAACGAGCGCCTACGCGACGACGGATGGCTCGCGAGCATCGCATACCAATGGCGCCACCGGCGAGTCGACTGGCAGCTGTTCCTCGCCGGCGTCCGAGGTCGACCATTTCGACAGGACTGTTCTAGCAATCCTTTTGTCGACTGCCGAGGATTTCGACGTCCCGATGCCGCTTTTGTCGGTCTGACGCTCGAAGTGAGCCACCTTCCGTAGCGGATCGCGCCGAAACTGTTGGTCTGGGCTCGACCATCCGTCCACGACTCTCGACATCCGTCGGTCGTGTCGCTCCTCAGGGTCGCATGCTGCGCGGGTCGAGCCCCATCGTCTCGCACCAGCGCGCGTACGCGGCGGGCGAGATCTCCGACGGCTTGATCTCGCTCCGACCGCCCCAAAAAACGTTCGTGTAGGACACGGGCATACCGATCGACGCGAGGTGCGCGTCGATCGCCGCCTTGTGCGCGAGCACGGTCGGCTTCTCCGTGCCGTGCGCGACCGCCATGATGTTCACGTCGGCGAAGTCGGGTCCGCCCTCGCGCCAATACGCGTGCGTCAGGATATGATGCCGTCCGACCTCGCGGCCCGCCTCGATCTCGCGGCCGGCGGGCACGCGCCAATGAAAGAGCGCGTTGTAGCGCGTGACTCGAGTCCCCGACGTCGACGGCTTCACGTGTTCCAGAAACGTCGAGAATCGTCCGATCACGCCACGCTCGTTCAGCGACCTGGCGACCGATGAAAATTCATCGAGCGAGAGCCCCGCTTCGCGCGCGCGCGCCTGCCATGGGTCGTCGACGATCTCCTCGACCGCGAATTCCCGCTTCAGCGGCTCGAGCACGCGCCATTCGAGGTCGCTCAGCTCGACGATGTTCGTGTCGATCACCTGACCCGGCCCGTCGGTCTTGCTCCCGGGCTCGATCCCGCGACGCCTCACGTGGCCGACACCGAGCGCGAACAGCCGCTTCGCGGGCATCACGCGATACGTCTCCGCGCCGACACGCGCGGCGAGCACGTCGCAGTGCCGCGCCATCGAGAATCCCTGGGGCACCTTGAGCGTGGTCCAGAGACGAAACGCCGATCCCGTCGTCTCGGAATCGGTCGAGCGGATGACGATGTGGCCGGAGAAGGGATCCTCCTTCCACATGAAATCGAATGCCGCATCGAGACGGTCGCTCGGCACGCGCCAGGCGACCAGCGCGCCGGGAGCGAGGTTCGTCGCCATCAGCGTCTGCCGAATGCGCCGGATCGTTCCGGCGGCGAGCATCGCGCGGAGGCGCTCTTGGACCGTGGCGACGTCGACGTCGGCGAGGCGGGCGATCTCGGCGAACGGATCGATCAGAAAACCCGCGATGCGATCCTCGGACACCGCGAGGATTCGTGCGTTGAGCGGGTCGGTGATTTCGGTTGGCACAGGGGCGGCGACGGCCATGCTACAAAGCTAGCCGCCGGCGTGCGGTCAGTTGCCCGTCGGCATTGGCGTGGGCAGCCAGACGGTGAACCGCGAACCTTCGCCGAGCACACTCTCGACCGTGATGTCGCCGCCCATCATCTGAGCGAGGTTGCGGCTGATCGTGAGACCGAGTCCCGTGCCGCCGTGCGATCGCGTATATCCGCCGTCCACCTGCACGAACGGTTGGAAGATCCGTTCGAGGTCGCTCGGCGCGATCCCGACGCCTGTGTCCTGCACCGTGATCGTCGCCCACGGCGCGCCGGGCCGCTCGACCGGCGCGCCTTGCTTGGCGCTCCCGCAGCAGACCGACACCGTGCCGCCCGCGGGGGTGAACTTGACCGCGTTGCCGAGCAGGTTGGTGAGAATCTGCTGAACGCGCTGCGGGTCGCCGACGTAGCTCGTGCGCGGGATGCCCTGGAGACGCGCGTCGAGATCGACGCCCTTGGTCGTCGCCGCCGGCCGAATCAGTCCGAGCGCGGCCTCGGCGACGTCTCCGACGACGCCCACGGACGACTCCACGCCCATCCGCCCCGCTTCGATCTTCGAGAGGTCGAGGATCTCGCCGATCATCGACGTCAGATGCTCGCCGCTGGCGCGAATTCGCGAGAGCTGCGTCGCTTGCGCGGCGGTCACCGGACCGGCGATCCCCATCTGCAGCAGCTCGGCGTAGCCCATCATCGCGTTGATCGGCGTGCGGATCTCGTGGCTCATCTTGGCGAGGAAATCCGACTTGGCATTGCTCGCCGACTCCGCTTCCAGCCGCAAATCGAGAGACCGCCTATAAATGAGCGTGTTGTCGATCGCGACCGCCGTTCGCCGCACGACCTCGGTCGCGATCTCGAGGTCTTCGTCGCCGAACCGGCGTCCCGACGTAGTCATCGTGAACGACATCGCCCCGAACGCGCGGCCGCGCGCGATCAGCGGGATGCACATGAACGAGTTCGGAGCGACCTGCTGCAGCAACCGCTTCATGTCCTCCGAATTGATCGTCGCGCGAACGGCCTCGCGGTCGATGACGGGAACGATCATGGGCCGCTGTGTGCGGATCACTTCGGGCACCTCACCCGGTCCGTCCACGCGGTACTTGAATCGGCGCATGAGGTCGACGACCGCTTCCTGTTTCAACCGGTCGCGATGCACGGTGGCGATGCGGCGAATCGTCCCGTCGTCCTCCGCCACGTGGATCGTGCAGTAGTCGGCGAGGCGCGGCACGCAGTGTCGAGCCAGGTCGGCGAGGAGTCGCTCGTCGGACAGCGAGCCGGCGACGATGCGGCTCGCCTCGGCGAGAAACTCCTGCGTATCGACGGACTTGGTGAGCCGCGCGACGGCGCCCGCCGAAGCCGTGGCCGAGTCCTCGACGCGCTGCACCATTCGGTTGAACACCGCCCCCAGCCGCCCGATCTCGTCGGTGCGTCCGACGTCAACCCGCCAGGCGACCTCGCCGTTCGCGATCGCCTCGGCGGCGTTCGTGAGCTCGGTGAGCGGGCGGACCATGCGGCGCGTCGCGATCCATGAGAGAAACGCTCCCGCGGCGGCGAACAGAAACGCGAGCGTTCCCAGGATTCGGAGCGACGCGGTCTGTTTCGCGAGGATGCCGCTGAGCGGCTGTTCGATGGAAACGGAGAGCGGCGTGCGGAGGATCGGCGCGCTCGCGCTCAGCATCGTGCCGACATCCGGGCGCTCGACGAGGCCCAGGCTGTCGAACAGTTCGCGGTGTCGGAGCGGCGCGGAAACCGGCTCGCCTGTGAACTGCACCCAGTTCGAGCCGGCGGCGTCGTGCATGTAGACGTGTCCATCGCTGCCGACGAGGTCGTGCAGCATGCGATTGATCTGCGCGTTGGTGCCGAAACGGCGCTGCTGTACGACGTATCCGAGGCGATTGCCCGAGCCGTCGCGCACGACTGCCGCCAACCACACGGTCGATTGGCGGCGGGGTGTGACGTAAATGCCGCTGGTCAGAAGCGAGTCGCGCATCCCGGGCGGCGAGCGAAGCAAGCTGTCGCGAAAAGCGCGTGCTTCGGAACGGACAGCCTCCGCCAGGTCTCCAACTACGCGGCCGTCCGCCGTCCAGAGCTCCGCCGGCGGCGCCGCCGGCGCGTTCGCCGCTGGTGACGACACCGCCAAAAGCGCGCGCGACGCCGCGGGCGAGAGCGGACGCGCCGGAGAGCGAAGCGAGGACACGATGGACGTGTCGTGCGCGGCGGACGAGAGGGCCGCCAAGCGCATGTTGTGGGTCTGCTCGATGGTCGTGCTCACGACTCGCACGAGCGTCGACAATCGCTCCGCCGCGCCGGCTTCGGCGGCGCGGCGCGTTTCGTAGTACGACGCGAGGGCCCACGCGCCCAGGATCACGCTGAAGAGCGCGAGCACGAGGATCGGCAGCTTTCGCTCGAGCGGAAGCTGCGTAGGCGAAACCCGTTCAGCGAAGCTCGGCGCCGGCAGAGTCGTCGCGGTCATGTCCCCGCCCCGCGGCGCCGCACTCTCAGGTCGCGCCCTGGCCATCTCCGTTCTCGAGAGATCGCCATAGGTACCAAGACGCGACTGTGCTGTGCGGACTCCACTTCGCGCCGATCGCGCGGACTTGTTTAGGGCTCGGTCGCTTTCGCTTCCCGTACGCGCGTCGAATCGCGTTTTGAATCCCCAGGTCGAGTTCCGGAAGTACGTTGCGACGACCGAGCCTGAACATCAAGAACATTTGCGCGGTCCAGCGACCTATTCCTTTCACTTGTACGAGATGAGCGATGAGCTCGTCATCGTTCATTCGATCGACCTCGTCCAGAGGCAACGCGCCCGAGACGACTTTGTGAGAGAGATCACGCAGATATCCGATCTTCTGTCGCGAGAGTCCCACCCCGCGAAGTTGAACATCGGTGAACGCGAGCAGCGGCGTCGGCTCGGGATCGCCGTTCGCGAAGAGCGCGGCGAAACGTCCATGGATCGTTCCCGCCGCCTTTCCTGAGAGTTGTTGAAAGACGATCGAGCGGACGAGCGCCTGGAAGTGGGTCCCTTCGCTCCGAACGGGCATGCGGCAGGGACCGACGGACTCGATGACGCGGGCGAGCACCGGGTCGACCCGCTTGAGGTGACGGACGGAAGCGCGATAGTCGGGCATCGGCAAAATTTACGCGTCGACCGCACCGATTGTGGAACCGCACAGCTCGTGTCAGGATAGGCTGGACTACATGCAGATCATTGGGACGCCGACCGATTGATGTCTACGCGAATGCTCGCGCTCGCTGTGCTGTCGACGGCGCTCGGCTTCGGCGTCGCGCCCCTGAAGGCGCAGCACGACACGATGCTCATGGGGACGACGCCCGGCACGTCACTGCCCCTGGGCGTCGCGTCGGCGCGCCCCGGATCCGGGACGTCGTGGCTCCCCGACTCGTCTCGCGTGCCGATGTTTCACGCGTCGGCGGGCGGGTGGAACGTGATGGTGCACGGCGCGCTGTTCGCCCAGTACGACACGCAGACCACCGTGCACGGCGGTCGCCAGTTCGGCCTCGTCGACTGGGAGATGGCCAGCGCGTTGCGCGCCGTCGGCCCGGGTGTGATCGGCGCCACCCTGGGCACGAGCCTCGAGTCGTTGGTCGATGGGCCGCACGGCTATCCCGAGCTTCTGCAGAGCGGGGGCGCGTACCAGGACGCGCGCATCGCGAACCGTCAGCATCCGCATCCCGCCTTGATGCAGCTGTCCGTCGAATATGACCAAACGCTCATTCGAGGGCTCGCGCTGGAGACTTACGCGGCGGCCGTCGGTGAACCGGCGATCGGCCCCGTGGCGTTCACGCATCGACCGTCCGCGGCCGACGACCCGTTCGCGCCGCTGGCCCACCACTGGGAGGACGCGACACACGACCAAAACGGCGTGTTGACCGGAGGATTCTACACTGGTCGCGTGAAGGTCGAGGGCTCGGTGTTCAACGCGCGCGAGTCGGACACCGGCGACAACCTGCCGGATTACACTGGCGCGAGTCTCGATTCCTACTCCGGCCGGCTCTCGGTGGCTGCTACGGACCGCGTGGTCCTGTCCGCGTGGACCGGATATCTGTTCGACCACGATCCGCTCGATCCGGGCACCGGGATGCAACGTTACGGCGCGTCGGTACTCACCACGCTGCGAGGCGTGGACGGCGGAACGTGGTCGAGCGCATTGGTGTGGGGGCTCGACGTGCATCACCATGGCGCGCGCGAGCACGTCCACGACCCGAACGCCGTCGTTCCAGTACATCACCTGGGCGCCAGCGCGCTCTTCGAGACGACGCTCGAGCTGGGATCGACGACGGCACTCTTCGGCCGTGTCGAGCAGGTGCAGAAGACCGCCGACGATCTCGGCTTCCTCGGCGGCGATCTCGGTCAATCGTTCACGATTCGCGAGCTCACACTCGGCGTCGCCCGCGATCTGATCGCGAGCGAGCGTGGCCGAATCGGCTTCGGAGCGCGCATCGGGCTGACGCGACTCCCCGAATCGCTCCGCCTCGCGTACGGAACGCTCACGCCGACCGGAGCCGCGGTGTTTCTCAGTCTCAAGCCGCCCAACCCCCGCTAGCCGCGTCCGGTTTTCCGGCGCGTGTATATTGGCGTCGGCATGTCGCGCCTCTTCAAATACTTCCTCCGGGGCCTCGTCGTCGTCGCCCCGCTCGCGCTCACCGTCTACGTCTGCGCGCTGATCTTCCGGACGATCGACGGTTGGCTCGGTCTGGCGATCCCGGGCGTCGGCTTCCTCATCACGATCGTGCTGATCACGGTCGTCGGATTCCTCGCCTCCGGGCTCGTCACGCGAGGCGTGCTCGGCGCGCTCGACGAGGTCTTCGAGAAGCTGCCGTTCGTGCGACTGCTGTACTCGTCGGCCAAGGATATGCTGAACGCGTTCGTGGGCGAGAAGCGCCGGTTCGACAAACCGGTGCTGGTATCGCTCTCGGCCGACGGTTCGCTCAAGGTGCTGGCCTTTTTGACGTCGGACTCGCTGGCGTCGTTGGGGGTGTCGGGGCACGTGTCGGTATACATGCCGCAGTCATATGGATTGGCCGGGCACATCCTCGTCGTGCCGGCCGATCGGGTCCAGCGCATCGAGGCGGATGCCGCGGCGGTGATGGCATTCATCATCTCGGGCGGCGTCACCCACGTTCAGTCCCGACAGACGCCGACGTGAGACGTACGCGCGCGCGCGCGCCGAGAGCCCCCGCGAAACGCGTGGAGGCGCGGCCGCCGGAGTTGCCGTTCGAGATTCGCCGCTCGCCGATTCAAGGGGTCGGCGCGTTCGCCACACGGGCGATTCGCAAAGGCACGCGTCTCATCGAGTACACCGGGGAGCGCATCACGAGCGACGAAGCCGACACCCGCTATCCGGACGACGAATCGCAGGCGCGCCACCACACGTTTCTCTTTGCCATCGACGACGACGTCGTGATCGACGCGGCCGTCGACGGCAACGAGGCGCGCTTCATCAACCACTCGTGCGCCCCGAACTGCGACGCGGTGATCGAGGACGCGCGGATCTGGATCGAGGCCATCCGCGACATCGCTCCGGGCGAGGAGCTGGCGTACGACTACGCGTTCGTCCTCGAGGAGCGCCACACGCCGGCGGCCAAGCGGCGCTATCCGTGCAACTGCGGCGCCCGCACGTGCCGCGGGACGATCCTGGCGAAGAAGCGCTGAGTCAGGACGCGGTGGTCCGTCGCAGGATGACGTGCGTCGCGCGCTCTCCGGCGACGGATTCGGCGCCCTGGTAGCCTAGCGCGTGCAGGTCGAGTCCCTGAAAGAGATTCTCGCCTTCGCCGAGCACGATGGGCCGCACGGCGAGGTGGAGCTCGTCGATGAGTTTCGCTTGCAGGTATTGGCGGATCGTCGACACGCCGCCGCCCAGGCGGACGTCGCGACCCCGTGCCGCGTCCTTGGCTTGCTTCAGCGCCGACTCGATACCGTCGGTGACGAAACGGAACTCGGTGCCTCCGGCCATCTGGATCGGGGCGCGGGCGTGGTGCGTGAGCACGAAGACAGGCGTGTGATAAGGCGGCTCGTCGCCCCACCAGCCTTTCCACTTCTCGTCGGGCCAGGCGCCGCGAATCGGTCCGAACATGTTTCGGCCGAGAATCCAGGCGCCGATGTTCTCGAAGCTCTTCGCGGCCATGTCGTTGTCGACGCCGGTCTCGCCGTCGGGCCCGCCGTGCGTCTGCTGCCACACGCGCGTGTTGAAGAACCACTCCATGAGCTCGGGACCCCGCACACCGAGCGGGTGCTCCAGGTCCTGACGCGTTCCGGCGCCGTAGCCGTCGAGGGATATCGCGAAGCTTCGAACGACGAGTTTCGACATGTTCGCCAAGAGGTTCAGAGTAGCCGCTGCTGAGGATTCAAGATGACCGGGCGCCGAGTCCGGACGCCAGGTCAAACGATTCGGCCGATCGAGGTGTCGAAGCGGCTATAGTCGGATTGACTCTAGCCCACGCGCCAATGACGCCCGCCCGTTCCGAGCCGTCGTTCGAGTCGTCGCTGCCCCTCAAGCCCGTCGAGACGCTCATACTCACGATGCTCACCGCCGGCGATCGCCACGGCTACGGCATCCGCAAGGACATTCTGGACCATAGCGAAGGACGCATCGAGCTCGAGGCCGGCGGCCTCTATCGCCACATCCGCCGCCTGGAGTCGGATGGCATGATCGAACCCGCCTCGACTCGCCGCGCCGGCGGCGAGGACCCTCGGCGGATTCACTACAGGCTTACGCCGGCAGGCAAGCGGGTGCTCGCCACGGAAATGCTGCGCATGCGTGAGCTCGTTCGCTTGGCGGAGGCGCGGCGCGTCATCGCGCCGGTGCGCACGTGATGGAGCGCTCGCCCGGCGATGCGCCGCGATTGATTCGCGCGCTGATGAAGCTGTATCCGCCCGAGTTTCGGAGGCGCTACGGCGACGCGATGCTCGCCTTTCAAGGCGAGCGTTTCGCCGAAGCACGAAGCGCGGGCGAATCGCCGGTCCGCGTGTGGCGGCGCGCGCTCGGCGACGTCACGACGACGCTGGTCGCGGAGTGGGCGCGCGAGCTGCGCGCCGGAGAGCCCGTTTACGAATCGAGCCGAGCACCGCTCGGCATGGGAGAGCGCATGTCTTTCATTGGCCGCGAGATCGTACAGACCGTTCGATCACTCCGTCGAAGCGCCGGCTTCAGCGCCGCCACGGTTGGCACACTGGCGCTGGGGATCGGCGCGACGACGGCGATCTTCAGCGTGGTGCACACGGTGTTGCTGGCGCCGCTCGCTCTTGGCCACCCGGATCGCATCGTGATCCCGGAGTCGAGGCAGGTCACTACCGGTCACACATGGTCGATCACGTACTCGGACTTCGCCGACTGGCGCGATAACCACGTCTTCGAGGCCGTCGCCGCGTATCAGGGCGTCGACATGGACCTGACTGGCGCGGGTGAGCCGGTACGCGTGTCCGTCGCCGCTGTGACGCCGCAGTTCTTCGCCGCGCTCGGCGCGCCGCCGGCCAAGGGTCGGGTGCTGCAGGCGGTGGACTTCGATCCCAAAGCCCCGCGCGCCATCGTCATCTCGGATCGATTTTGGCGCAGCCAGTTCGGCTCGCGCGCCGACATCGTCGGCGCGACGGTGGAGATGAGCGGGATCAAGCGGCCGGTCGTCGGTGTGCTGCCGCCGGGCGCGCGCTGGCCTCTCGACGCCGACGTCTGGCTTCCGCTCCGCATCACGACCGAACAGGACCCCGATCTCAGGCGCCGCGACAATTTCGTATTTGGCGGCATCGCGCGGCTGAAGACGGGTGCGTCGCTCGAGCAGACACGAACCATGATGGCATCGCTCGCGGCGCGCGTCGCCGCCGACGAGCCGACGATTCGCAAGGACGTGACGACGGTTCCCACGCCGATCATGGAATCGCTGCTCGG
This sequence comes from uncultured Gemmatimonadaceae bacterium, assembly GCA_963757185.1. GTDB lineage: Bacteria > Gemmatimonadota > Gemmatimonadetes > Gemmatimonadales > Gemmatimonadaceae > JAQBQB01. The sequence continues at coordinate 463,472 of CAVWQI010000002.1, read as the reverse complement.
TCCGACCACTCCGCGCGTCCTCTGGATGCTGCTCGGCGCCGTCGGATTCCTGCTGCTCATCGGCTGTGTGAACGCGGCAAATCTGCAGTTGGCCCGCGCCACCGCTCGCCACCGTGAGCTGGCCCTCCGCCGCGCGTTGGGGGCGAGCCGAATGCGCATCGTGCGTCAGGCATTCATCGAGAGTGGCGTGCTCGCGCTGGCAGGCGGCGTCTTCGGTGTGCTTCTCGCGCGCGTGCTGGTCGCCTTGGTGGTCGCCGCCGCACCGCCGGACGTGCCGCGTATCGAGCTGGCCACGCTGGATTTCACGGCGCTCGCATTCGCGTTCGCGACGTCGGTGGCCGTCGCGCTGCTTTTTGGCGTCGTGCCGGCGGTGCACGCGGCGCGCGGCGATCCGCACTTCGCACTGGCCGACGGCGGCACGCGGGCCAGCGGCCGTCGCGGCGCGAAGACGCGTCGCACGCTGGTCGTCGTCGAGCTGGCCCTGTCGGTGATTCTGCTTTGCGGCGCGGGCTTGGCGACGCGGAGCATCATGCGGCTGCGCGGCGCGGATCCGGGCTTTCAGACGCAAAACGTCTTGACAGCGTCGATCTCACTGCCGGGCGTTCGCTACGACAGCAAGGCGAAGGTCATCTCGTTTCTGTACGGGCTTCGCGACCGGCTCGCCGCGTCGCCCGGTGTCGACGCGGCAGGCATCTCCAGCGCGAGCCCGCTCGGGGCGGGCGGGTTCTATCTGGGACGGCTGATGGTCGCCGAAGGGCGCGAGGTGTCGTCGGCGACCGAGGTGTCGATCAACTGGAACGTCACGACGCCGGGATACTTCGCCGCGCTCGGCGTGCCGATGGTGCGCGGACGCGACTTCACGGCGCGCGACGATTCCGCATCGCCGCCCGTGATGATCGTGAACGAGCACTTCGCAAAAGCGATGTTCCCCGGCGAGAATCCGATGGGCAAGCGCGCGATGTCGTCGCGCGACGAAAAGGTGGAGCGCGAGATCGTCGGCGTCGTGCGGGACGTCAAGTATTATGGCGCGAGTGACACTGCTCGCTCGCTCGTCTGGGTGCCGTACGCGCAGAATAACGCGTGGCATCAGGGCATCGTCACCGTGCGGACGCGCGGCGCCCCATCGGCCGCGCTGGCGCTGATCAAGCGCGAGCTCCGGACGTTCGACGGCGCAATCGCGCTCGCCAACGTCACGACGATGGATGACGCCATGGCCAAATCGATGGCGAGCAGCCGGCTCGTCGCGATGCTGCTCGGCGGCTTCGCGGGACTCGCCGTGTTGCTGGCCGCCGTCGGCGTGCTCGGCGTGTTGTCGTATACGGTCGAGCGGCGCACGCACGAACTGGGAATCAGAGTCGCGCTCGGCGCCGCGCGCTCGGACGTCGTTCGACTCGTGATGACCGAGACGCTCTCGATGGCCGCGGTCGGCGTCGCGTTGGGCCTCGGCGGGGCGCTCGCCGTCACCCGGTTAGCTCAGTCGATGCTCTACCAGGTGAGCGCCAACGATCCGCTGACGTTCGCGACCGTCGGCGTGGTGCTGGGATCGGTCGCCGTCGTCGCCGCGATCGTACCCGCGCGGAGGGCCGCGCGGGTCGATCCGGCTATCGCGTTGCGCGCCGAGTGACGCCCGTGGTCACCGCGGCCAAACGTTGTTCGACCGGTCCGTGTCCATGCTCCGCTTGTCCGGGTCGAGCTCGATCTTGGTGATCTTCTTTCCCTTGAACCCGTACAGGCGGTCGTAGTTGACTTCGTCCGTGCTCCAGATCTCGGCCGGATAGTCGAAGTTCTCGGTCGAGCCGTCGCTGAACGTGAACCGCGCGTGCAGCGGCAATACACCGCGCGCGTGGTTTCCGTAGAAGACCTGCACCGAATCGATGTCGCCGACCTGCTTCTGCCGGACGGAGTCGACGGCGACGTCGAAGTGCGGGTTCTCGATGAACCACTCGCGGAAGAACCAGTCGAGCCGCCTGCCGCTCACGTTCTCCATGGTGCGGTAGAAGTCCGCCGGGCTCGGGTGCTTGAACGCCCACCGGCGGGTGTATTCGCGGAAGGCGTCGTCGAACGCCGCCGGGCCAAGGATCTCGTCGCGCAGAAGTCCGAGTCCGACCGCCGTCTTCACGTACGCGTTCTCGCCGAGCAGCATCGGCTCGATGCGGTCCGGTTGGACTTCGAGCGGGATGTCGACGTTGTGCTGCATGTACGCCTCGACCTCACGGCGGTCGTGCGCCACGCGCTGGTCGTACGTGCCCTTTTCCGGGAAGCGCCGTGCCTCGGAGAAGTAATTGATGAAGGTGTTGAATCCTTCGTCCTGCCACATGTGCATCCGCTCGTTCGAGCCGACGATCATCGGATACCACATGTGCCCGATCTCGTGCGTGATGACGTTGTAGAGCGAGTATTTCTCGGGGTTCCGGTCCTCCATGGCGAGCATCGGGTATTCCATGCCGCTGATCGGCCCCTCGACGGCGCTGATCTGGGGATACGGATACTGGAACCAGCGCTCCGAGTATTCGTTGATCGACATGCGCGACATGTCGGCCGCGTCCTTCCACGGTTCGATCGCGCTCGGCCGGTAGTACGCGAAGGCCATGTGGCCCTGCCAGCTCGACGCGTCCCACATGTACTCGGGCGACGCGGCCCAGACGGCGTCGCGGACGTTGTGCGCGGTGAAACGCCACGTGACCATGCCGGCGGCCGTCTTCGGACGCGCGGCGCCGCTCTTCAACTCGTCCTCGGTGATGATGTGCACCGGCGTTTCGGATTTCGCCGCCTGCGCCAGGCGCGAGATCTCCGTCGGCGTCAGCACCTCGGCGGCGTTCTGGAGCATGCCCGTCGCGGCGACGATGTAGCCCGCGGGAACGGTCACCGAGAGGTTGTAGTCGCCGTACTCGAGATAGAACTCGCCCTGCCCGAGGTACGGCTCGGTGTTCCAGCCGCGCAGGTCGTCGAAGACGCAGACGCGCGGATACCATTGCGCGAGCTCGTAGAGCGCGCCGTCGCGGCCCATGCGATCCGCGCCGTGCTCGGGAACGTTGAAGTGCCACGCGACGTCGAACGTTGTCGTCTGTCCCGGAGGGAGCGGCGTGGCCAGGTCTACTTTCATGACCGTGCCTTCGACGCGCGTCTTGAGCGGAACGCCCGCGCCCTTCGCGCCCTTTGCCGCACCGGCGACCTGATTGAAGCGGTCGATGAAGTCACCGCCCTCGAAGTTGCGCGCGCCGAAGCGCGACTCCGCCGGGAAGACGTACGAGTTGAGCGACCCGTTCTTGAACGCGTTCTGCTCGACCTGGAACCAGACGAAACGCAGCGTATCCGGCGAGTTGTTGGTGTAGCGCAGGGTCATTTCGCCGCGCAACGCCTTCGCCGCGGTGTCGAGCGTGCCGTGGAGGTCGTAGTCGGCCCGCTGCTCCCAGTACTTCGGCCCGGGCGAGCCGTCGCCACTCCGATAGATGTTGCCGTTCGGCAGGTTCAGCGGCGCGAAGAGCGACGTGTCGCCGGAGCCCGTCGGGTCGAATCGGGCGATGGGGTTTGGCGTCGCGGGCCGCGCTCCCTGAGTGCTGGATTGAGCTCCGAGCGGGGCGCCGGCGACGACCAACGCGGCGAAGAACGCCGCGACGTGCGATTTCGAAATTGTCATGTGCCTGGTGCGATTGAGAAGCCTCGAGGCGTTGTGCCTACTCGAGCCAGTACCCCGTCGCGACGGCAGTGAGCCCAGCCGCCGTGCCGAAAAGTAGCGGCGCCATCCGTGCCGAGGCCTCGGACGGATTCGGCTTCTTACAACAGCCGTACCACACGCCATTTCCGTGCTGGGGTCGTGCTGGCGCCGGGCGCGACGGCCTGATTTGTTTCCGAGCACATGCGTGTCAACCCGCCCGCGGACATCGTCGCCGATCGCCGGCCATTAAGAATCCTGCAGTTCGGCGCGATCGCCGTCGTCCTCGCCGCGACGCCGTACAAACCCTTCGACCTCGACCGTTACTTCGTGCCGAAGGAGCTCGTGCTCCTCTTCTGCGCCGCGGCGGCCTCGCTGCTCGTCGCGGTGCGACTCGCTCGCGTCTCGTTGACCGTCGTGGATTTGGCGATGGTGCTGTTCCTCGTTGCAGGACTCGCTTCGGCCATCGGCGCGACCAACCCGTGGGCGGCGGAGCGAGCGCTCGCGATTTCGGCCGGCGGCGCGGCGCTCTTCTGGTGCGCCACGTCGATTCGGCGCGACGGTCTCGCGCGCCCGCTCCTCGCCGCCCTCTCGGCCGCCGTCATACTCGGTGCTGCCACGGCGCTGGCTCAGGCGTACGGTCTGCGGAGCGAGTACTTCAGTCTCAACCGCGCACCCGGAGGGACGTTCGGCAACCGGAACTTCGTCGCTCACCTGTGCGCGATCGGCATTCCCGTCGTCGCGCTCGTGACGGTGACGGCGCGGCGTCCGGCGACGGTCGTGATCGGCGTCGCGGGAAGCTTTGCGGTGGCCGCGGCGCTCGCCATGTCGCGCAGCCGCGCGGCCTGGCTCGCCGTCATCGTGTCGATCGGCGCGGTGGTCGTGGCCGGAGCGATGAGCCGCGGACAGTGGCGCGGTGCGAGAACGTTGCCGCGACTCTCGTACATCGGCATCGCGGCTCTCATCGGCGCGATCGCGGCGATTTTCCTGCCCAACCGTCTCGAGTGGAAGAGCGACACGCCGTACATCGACTCGGCGGTCGGCTTGGTGAATTACAAACAGGGGAGTGGGCACGGCCGTCTCGTGCAATACACGAATTCGCTGCACATGACCGAGGCGCGACCGCTGCTCGGCGTCGGCCCGGGAAATTGGCCGGTCGTCTACCCGAAGTACGCGTCGCGCAACGATCCGTCGCTCGCGCAGGACGAAGGCACGACGGCGAATCCGTGGCCGAGCAGCGATTGGGTCGCGTATCTGTCGGAGCGCGGCGTTGTCGGACTCGCCGCGCTGCTCGTGGTCCTCGTGGGTCTGCTGCGACGCGCGTACATGGACGTGCGCTCCACCCAGCCCCGCACGCCGATGGCGGACTCGGAGCACGTGATGACGTCGATGGCGCTCGTCGGCACGCTCGCCGCGGCGATCGTCGTCGGCTCGTTCGACGCCGCGCTCATCGTCGCGACTCCGGCGTATTTCGTCTGGACGCTGGCGGGAGCTCTGGCGCCGCCCTCTGATCGCACGATCGTCGCGCGGCCGTCGCTTCGATTCGCGGCGCTGTTGACGATCGTCGTGTTCGGGATCGTCGCCGTGGGTCGCAGCGCCGCGCAGCTCGCCGCGATCGCGACGTTCAGCGCCAACTCGCGCATTTCGACGATCGAGCGTGCCGCGCGGCTAGATCCGGGCTCATACCGGATTCATCTCAAGCTCGCCGAGGCGTACGTGGCGCGCGGCGAATGTGTCCGGTCACGCCCCGAGGCACGCGCCGCTCGCGCCCTTCAGCCGAATGCGGCCGAGCCGAAGCGCGTGCTCGCTCAGTGCGGATCGCGCTAAGACGATTTACGCGCCGGGAGGCTTGGCGGCCGGCGGTGGCGCGCCGGTGGTACCGCGCGCCGGCGGCAGCGGAAGCCCGCCCGGTTTGCCGCGCTCGGGGATCATGTACTCCGGCGGAGGCGGCTCATTGTAGCCGCGGTGACAGGTCGCGCAGGTCACCTTCGGCGTATCCTTTGGGTAGAGCTTGGGCAGCGTGACGAGGTTGATGTCGTTCGTCATCTGCTGCATGAAGCGCGCGCGCTTCTTGTCGGTGGCGGTGTCGCTGGCCCAGTTCCCCTGGTTCGCCAAGCGATGGCAGTTCGTGCAATTCCAGCTGAGCGGCGTCGCGTACTCCTTGTCCATCTTGTGGACGAGCTCCGCCGCCGTGATCCCCTTGAGCACTTGAACGTTCTTGAACACTTGGTCGGCCGGTTGATTCTCGCGGCCGGCGATCTCGCCCATGATCTGCGCTACGTAGACGGCGCGTAGCTTCTCGAGGCTGTCGCGCGACGGCGGCGGTCGGCGCGGCGCGAGCGTCACCGGCTGTCCCGCCGCCGGCTGCCCGGAGGGAGTCTGTGCCGGGGAAGCAGGGGAAGCAGGGGAAGCAGGTGCGGGCACCGGCGCGGGCGTGGAGCTCCCGCCTCCGTGGCCGCACGACAGCACGATGAATGACGCAACGGCGCCGAGCAGGATTCGTCGAGCGGCCATGCTGGTCCTCGTCGGGGTGGTGACGCGAGAAACGACTGAAGCGGAAAGGCGAGCGACTCGGTGAGCTACGGCTTCTTCGGTGCGGGCGTTGGCGACCACTTCGCGATTCGCCCTCGCGGACCGGCCGCCCAGCCGTCGCCGCTCGGAGCGAACGTTATCGAGTTGTAGGCGATCGTGTCTACCATCGTCCAGCTTTCGCCCGCGTCGTCCGATCGCGCGGTGCCACCGAGTCCGACGGCGACAAGCTGTCGCCCACCTGACGCGGGAATGAACGCCACCGCCGACATGTAGCCACGCGGCAGCGGACCGCGCGCCCGGCGCCAAGTGGCGCCGCCGTCGTCGGTCACCGCGACGTTGTCGAACTCCCCCTTCGGTTTCGAGTACTCGCCGCCCACGACGACACCGTGCCGCGAATCGCTGAACGCCACCGAAAATATTCCCGACGCCGCGTTGCCGGCGTGGAGCGGTGTGTCGGCCACCTGCCAGGTGCGTCCGCGGTCGGTCGATCGAAAGACACGCGCTCGCGCACCTCCTCCCGTACCGATCCACACGTTCGACGATCCCTGAACGACGAGACACGTCCCGCTCGCCGCGAAGGCCGCCTCACCGGGAAGCACGGGAGGCGCGGCATCGGCCGGAACCTGAGTCCAGGTCTCACCGCCGTCGTCGGTCGCGAGGATGAACAGCTTGCCTCCGACCGGATCGCTCATCGCGATGCCGTGGCGATCGTCCCAAAACGCGATCGCGTCGAGGAAGACGCCCGTCTGTGCCGTCGTGAATTGGCGGATCCAGTTGGCGCCGTCGGTCGTTCGGAAGATCTGCGCCTGCCCCTGCTCGGCGGGCCCCGCGCTGATGACCCACGCAAGGCGGTCGCTGCGCGGCGCGATGGCGCGAAAGTCGAGCCCCGACGCGCCGGGCAGGGAATCGAGCGACCATGTGGCGCCGCCGTTCGTGGTTCGCGCGACGCGCCCGCGCGTGCCGCTCGCCCAAACGACCGACGCGCTGGTCGCCACGAGCCCGCGAAACTCGGCGCTCGTTCCGCTCGGCTGAGGAATCCATTGAGCGTGCGCGCTCGTCGCGAACGAAACCAGAACTGCCAACGCGGTGACGCGTGTCATCGATCGTCCTCCCTCGAACGGAGTCTCAGCCCCACCAGAACGCCGCGGCGAAAATGCCGTACAGGCCGATCAACGCAACCCCCTCGATCCACGTCGCCTCACCGTCGTTCACGATCATCGCCGACGTCAGCGTGCTGAGGAGAAGGGCGGCGATGAGGAGCGGCGGGAGCACGAGCGTGAGCGCGCCGCCGCCGAACGAAAACGAGAACAGCACGAGGATCGGAATCACGACCAACGCGATGAGCAGCGAGCTGTTGAGGACCACGCTCATCGCGTACTGCGGCCTGTTCTTCGCCGCGAGGCGGATGCCGGCGACGTTCTCCACGGCGTTGCCCGCGATCGCCACGACCACGATTCCCGCGAAAGCCTCGGAGATGTGGAGCGCAGTGATCGCCGGCTTCAGTGCCTCGACGAACCAGTCGGACACCACGGCCGCGCCGACCGACGCGCACGCGAGCGTCGTGATCGAGAGCGACATGGACCACTCGGCGACCGTCGTGGTGGCGCCGGCGCTGACGGGGCGCGCGGACCGGTCCGGATCGGAGCCCAGCGAGAATGGCAGGCTCGCCACGAAGACGGCCAGCAGCAAGAGCGAGCAGGCGACGCTCAGCGGCTTCTCGTGGCCGGCCGCCGGCGTGTGCAGCTCCGACGCCAGCGTTGGAATCGTGAGCGCGGCGACCGCCAGCATCATCAAGGAGACGATCAATCGCGGCGACTCGGCGTCGTAGTGCATTCGGCCGTGTTTGAGACCGCCCACGAGGATCGCCAGTCCGAGGACCAACAGCGAGTTCGCCAAGATCGAGCCGATCAACGCGCCTTGCACCACCGACACCAGACCGGCGCGCAGCGCGAACGTGCAGACGAGCAGTTCCGGAAGATTGCCGAGCGCCGCCTGAAGAATGCCTGTCGCGGCCGGGCCGAGATGGGCGCCGAGCTGCTCCGTCCCGCGCGACACGTTCACGGCGAGCAGCGAAAGAGCGGCCGCGGCCGCGATGAAGCGCAGCACGTCGTTCGCGCCGGCTAGGCGCAGGACCGCCGCGGCGATGACCGCGGCCACTGTGGCGCCGATGATGACGCTGTCCTGTCGTGTGAGCACGCGCCAATGTAATCAGCCCGGCCTCTCGCGTGGCGGGTGGTTGCTCGCCGACGCGAGTCTCATATTTCGGCGATGATCGGATTGAACGAGATACGTGACGCCCGCCAGCGCATCGCCGGCCGCGTCCACGTCACGCCCACGATGTCGGCCACCCGCATCGGGGAGCGCGTGGGCGTTCACTTGGTTCTCAAATGCGAGAACCTTCAAAAGACCGGATCCTTCAAGGTCCGCGGCGTGCTCAACAAGCTGAGCCGCCTCGGGGCGTCGGAACGCGCGAGGGGCGTGGTCACAGTATCGGCGGGGAATCACGCGCAGGCGCTCGCCTGGGGCGCGCGCGCCGCCGGAATTCACGCCGTCGTCGTCATGCCCGAGGCGGCGTCGCCGGCCAAGATCGAAGCGAGCCGCGGATACGGGGCCGAGGTCGTGCTGTACGGAGCCACCAGCATCCAGGCGATCGCGCGCGCTCGGGAGCTCGAGAAGGAACGCAACCTGGTCTTCGTGCACCCGTTCGACGACGAAGTGGTCTGCGCGGGCGCCGGCACCGCGGGAATGGAGCTCGTCGAGCAGGCCGGGGAGCTCGACGCGGTGGTGATCCCAATCGGCGGCGGGGGATTGATCTCCGGCATGGCGGTGGCGATCAAGGAGATGAATCCGGGCATTCGCGTGTTCGGCGTGGAACCACGCGGTGCGCCGTCGACGCGTCTCAGCCTCGACGCCGGGCGGGCCGTGACGCTCGAGTCGGTGAACACGATCGCCGACGGCCTCGCCGCGCCAATGACCGGGCAGGTGAACTTCGAGATCATCCGCCGCTATGTGGACGACGTCGTGCTGATCGACGACGACGTGATCGCCGACGCGGTGCGCGAGCTCCTCGTCAGCGCGAAGCTTCTCGCGGAACCCGGCGGCGCCGCCGCGACGGCCGCGGTGCTGACGCGCGCGGTTCCGTTTCGCGACGGCCAGCGCATAGCCGCGGTCGTGAGCGGCGGCAACATCGCCATCGACAAGCTGCGGACGCTGCTCGCCTGAGCTGGTCGGTCGACGGGGGCGTCAGTCGGTGATTCCGCGGTCCCGCACCGTCATCATCGTGCCGACCATCGTCGCCACGAGACGCTCGCCGTCCGCGGAGTGAGCGACGACGTCTCCGCGGCACACGGTGATCGTCTTGCCGGCGCGCAGCACGCGGCCATGCGCCACGACGCGGTCGCCCTTCGCCGGCGCGAGCATGTTGATCTTGAACTCGATGCTCAGGACGGCGGCTCCGGGCGGCATCAGCGAGAGCGCCGCGTAGCCGCACGCGCTGTCGGCGACCGTCGCCAGCGCGCCGGCGTGAAGGAACCCGTGCTGCTGGGTGAGCTCCTCACGCGCCGTGAGCTCGATGTCCACCTCGCCAGGCTCGACGCGGGTGAGGCGCGCGCCGAGCGTTTCCATGAACCGCTGGCGATTGAAGCTGCCGCGAACGCGGCGCTCGAACTCGGGGTCCTGCGCCTCGTGGCTCGTCACGCTCCGGCCGTCTGCCGGCACGTGACGCACTCCGCGGCGGCGCCAAAATCCACGGCGAGTCGTCGCAACCAGGAACCGTAAAGGTGCTGCGCGCAGAGCACCCGACGGCACTTCACGCAAGCGCCGCCCGCGGTGATGTGAAACCGGACGCCGCACGCGTCGCACTCCGTCGCGATCTCGCTGTGCGCGAAGACGCGGACGCGAGGGCTCACGCCGAGCGGCTCCGGTTCACGTCAGGGCTTCTTGTTGTTGCTCGTCTCGGTGCGGATGCGCGCCCTCGTCCAGGCGACAACGGTGGCGCAGCTCGACATGCCGGGCGTCGTGTACTGCGGCGGCGTCTCCGACCCGTGGTAGATCTCGACCGCGACCAACTCGTCCGGACGCACATACGTGTCGATGTCGCCGGGTGTGATCTCCGTCCACCGCGTGCCGTCGACGTAGAAGTTCACGCAGCCGTTGCCAGCCGGATTGCGCGAGTCGGTGATCACGTATGTGCGGCCATCGCCGAGCGGCTGGACCTTGAGACCGGGAGCCACGCGCATCACGTCGGCGAACGAGATCGCGTCCTTGTTGATCTGGTTGCCGTCCATGAAGTAGCCCATACCCGTTTGCTTACGTTCCAAGTAGCCGACCTGGGACAGCCCCTTGTCCTTCGCCGCCTCGACGCGCATGGTCGCCAGCAGCGGCACGGCGTCGCTCATCGTGACGGTCGCCTGCGCCGGCTCGCGGGCCGACAGTTCGACGGCGACCTCAGTGACCGAGTATCCGAGCTTTCGGACCTGAAGCGCCTGCGTGCCCGACGGAAGGCTGTCGAGCGTGAAATCGCCGTTCGCCTTCGTCAGCACGACGTCGCTGCCGCCTTGCAGCGAGACACGCGCGTCGCGCAGGGGCGACCCCTTCTTGTCGATCACTTTGCCGGTGACGCGCGCGGTCCCGCGCGCCACCATCTTCGTTTTCCCGCTGTCGGTCTTCATCGCGACCATCGTGTCGTGCTTGCCGACGATGCTGAAACCACGAAGCGCGAGGAACCCGTTGCTCACCTCGGCCGGCACCTCGCCCGAGCTGACGCCGTTGCGGAATACCTGCACCTTACCGCTCATGTCGCCCGGGAGGCCGCAGATCTTGTACAGGCCCGAGGAATCGACCGTGGCTTCACGCAGGCGTGGCTGCGGACGGCCGATGATATCCTTCTCGTTGAAGACCAACTGCACCTTCGAGCCGATCGCGGGCTCCTTCGTGTCGGGGTCGCGCACGAACCCGACCATCACCGCGGGGCCGCGCATGCGCTGCGCCGACGGACAGATCGCGTTCGCGATGCGCTCCGGGCTCGGAATGCTGAGGTCGAGCTCGTTCGTTTTGTCTGCCGTGAAGGGGTAGGCCGGGGTGCGCATCGACAGCCCGAGCGTGTCGAGCACCGCGGACAACACCATGATCCGATGCTGCCCGGGCGGGATGCTGTCGATCGTGAAGCGCCCGTCCATATCCGTCATGGTCTGACGAGATGCCCCCTCGATCAGCACGACCGCCTTCGCCAACGGCCCGTTGTGCACGCTGTCGATGACGAAGCCTTGGAGCTTCGCGAATCCCGCCGTGGGAGGCGGAGCCGCCTGCGCACCGAGAGCGCTCGGTGCCGAAAGCACCAAAGCGAACAGAGCCGTGATCCAAGGACCGAGTGTCGTGCGCGCCGCGCGGGGGCGGGGGCGCATCGTTTGGTTGTGTGCCTTCATTGGGGGTGCCACCGGTGAAAGAGCCGACTCGGCAAAGGTACGAACCGATCGCGGGCGCTTCTACCCCTATAACTCGGGTTCGGTCGCCGGGGTCAACGGATAGGCGTAACCTTAACCTGCTTATAGTCTTCGCCGGCCGCGTCGATTTTCAACGGTCTCGTTCGACTAGTTGTCGGTTGCAGCGCACGACAACTCACTTTTCACAGGAGACGGCCACATGCAGTACCTCTTGCTCATCTACTCGAACGAAGCGGATCGCCTCGCGCCGGACACCGTCAGGGAAATGTCGAACGATTACCGCGAGTACACCGAGAGCATCGTCGCCAGCGGCAACTACAAGGGCGGAAACGCGCTCCAGCCGACGAAGACGGCGACCACCGTCCGCGTGCGAAACGGAAAGCGTCAGACGACCGACGGTCCGTTCGCCGAGACGCGAGAGCAGCTCGCCGGCTATTACCTCGTCGACGCGCCCGACCTCGACGCGGCCATCTCCCTTGCCGCGCGAATCCCCGGCGCGCGCAGCGGAGCGATCGAGGTGCGTCCGATCCAGGAAATGACGGCCCCCGTTCCGGCATGACGGCGAGCGCCCACGACCGAATCGCGGCGCTCTATCGCGATGAGTCTGGGCGCGTTCGCGCGACGTTGATCCGCCTCCTCGGCGACTTCGATGCCGCCGAGGAGGCGACACAAGACGCATTTGCCGTCGCCGTGGAGAAGTGGCCCACCAGCGGGTGGCCGGAGAATCCGCGCGCGTGGCTCGTGAGCACCGGTCGTCATCGGGCCATCGATCGCATGAGGAAAGAGGCGCGGCTCGTCGAGCGAAGCCCGTTGGTCGCCGCCTCGGTGCGGGAGAGCCGCGCGGACGAAGTCCCCGGCGACGAGTCCGAGCACGAGGTCGAGGACGATCGCTTACGCCTGATCTTCACGTGCTGTCACCCGGCGCTGGCCCGCGAGGCGCAGGTCGCGCTCACACTGCGCACCGTCTGCTCGATCACGACCGACGAGATCGCGCGCGCGTTTCTCGTCCCACCGGCGACGATGGCGCAGCGGCTGGTGCGAGCGACCGCGAAGATTCGCGACGCTCGGATTCCGTATCGCGTTCCGCCGGCCGAGGAGCTTGCCGAACGCCTCGACTCGGTGCTCGCCGTGATTTACCTGGTGTTCACCGAGGGGTACGCGGCCACGGCGGGCGACGCGCTCGTCCGCCGTGAGCTCTGCGCCGAGGCGATTCGACTCGCCCGGTTGCTCGTGACGCTGATGCCCGACGAACGAGAGGCTGCGGCGCTGCTCGCGCTGATGCTGTTGCACGACGCGAGGCGCGAGGCCCGTAGCTCGCCCGACGGCGAGCTGATACTGCTCGAGGACCAGGACCGGTCGCGGTGGCATCGAGCGCAGATCGACGAGGGGCTCGCGCTGGTGGAGGACACGCTGAGGCGCGGTCGCGCCGGACCGTACGCGATTCAGGCCGCGATCGCGGCGCTCCACGCGCGCGCCGCGTCGCCGGCGGAGACCGATTGGCGGCAGATCGCCGGACTATACGCGCTGCTGATGTCGCACACGTCGAGCGCCGTCGTCGAGTTGAACCACGCGGTCGCCGTCGCGATGGTCGACGGACCGGAGGCCGCGCTTTTTCTCGTGGACGCGATTCACGCGCGCGGCGAGCTATCCGACTACCACCTGCTGTACGCCGTTCGCGCCGACTTGCGCCGGCGCGTCGGAAAGATCGACGCCGCGGTTCGCGATTACCGACGAGCGTTGGCGCTCGCGACCCTCGAGCCGGAGCGCCGGTTCATCCGAAAACGATTGGCCGAGCTGCACACCGCGGTCAGCGATGCACGTTCGCCTGACTCCCGACCAACCCTTCCTGAACGGTGAGATCGATCTCGTCGCCCTTGCCGGCGGCAAGGGGTCCGACGACGACGCGCTGCCCGCCGGCCTGAGCGTACGCGGCGATGAACAGGCTGGCCGTCGGGAAGAGCAGTGGGTCGAGCAGGATGCTCGAGCTGTCGTGGGCACTGACCGAAGCGATGAATCTCGACCGCCCGTCTTCAATGGCCCGTAGCTCGACCGTGTTCAATCCCAGATTCTGAACGTGCAGCACTACCGTCGCGGCCGCGTCTTGCGCGCTGATCACTTCTCCGCCGGCCGACGACTCGTGGTAACGCGCGCACGCTCCGCCAATCAGCGCCGCGACGAGCATCGCCGCGGCGCGTTGCATTCGCATTCTTGACATTTCCGTTCCCCCTTTCCTACCGGTCTCGCGTGTGCGGCGGACCGGTTCGGTGAAGAGGGGCAGAATCGATGCCGCGACGTCGATTCGCGAACGATTATTGTCGGATGTGACTACTGACCGCGGCGCGTGTACTGAATGAAGTCAGTGTATGGCGGTTCGAGGCCGGCCGAGCGTAGCTGCCGCGCGATCTGGCCGCGGTGGTAGCTCCCGTGCATTGCGACGTGCGTCACGATGTCGGACACGCGACTGCGGAAGTCACGTCCGGCGCTGTTGCGGTAGGCGACGCGCCGAGCCAGCTGCTCCGCGTTCGCGCCCTCGACGAGCCACTGATAGAGATCCGCGTTTTCCGCCGCGAGCGCCGCCGCCCGCGCCGGCGCCATGTCCGCCGGCCAAACGGCGTGCGCCGCCGGCCGGCCTTCAATGCGCGCGAACCAGAGATGCTCGGCGGAGGCGATGTGCGCGAACAGCCGCGCCGCCTCCGGATCGGGCGGTGAGTTCCGCTGCAGCGACTCGGCGACGATCGCGTCGGCCCATCTCATATGGCCGATCAGTGCGAGGAGAAGTTCGTTCATAGGCCGAAATCTCTTGCCGTCGGCAACCCTGCGTGCGACAATCCGGCGCCGACGCGATCTCGCCGCTTTCCCCTCGAAAATCCGAGTCACAACCGTGCGCCTCTCGCGCTTGTCGTTCGCTCTCCTGGCCGCGTGTCCCATCGCGCTTGCCGCGCAACGCATCGACCCGTCGACGTACTCGGAGATGCGCTGGCGGATGATCGGACCCTATCGCGCCAGTCGCACGAAGGCCGCGGCGGGCATTCCGAACCAGCCGAACGTGTTCTACGTCGGCGTGGTGAACGGCGGCGTATGGAAGACGACCGACTACGGCCGCACCTGGAATCCGATCTTCGACGATCAGCCAACGGGGTCGATCGGCGCCATCGCCGTTGCGCCGTCGAATCCGAACATCGTTTACGTGGGGAGCGGGGAAGGGCTCCAACGCCCGGACCTCTCGGTTGGCGACGGCATCTACAAGTCCACCGACGCCGGCGCTACCTGGACGCACCTCGGTCTGCGCGACGGGCAACAGATTCCGCAGATCGCGGTCGACCCGCGTGACCCCGATCGTCTGTACGCCGCGGTGCTCGGCCACCCGTACGGTCCCAACGCCGAGCGCGGACTCTTCAAGTCCACCGACGGCGGGAAGACATTTCAGAAAATCCTCTACAAGGACGAGAACACCGGCGCGGTCGACGTCGTGCTCGATCCGGTGAACCCGGACATCGTTTACGCTGTGTTGTGGGAGGCGCGCCAGGGGCCGTGGGAGAACGGCGTGTTCTCCGGACCCGGCAGCGGCCTGTTCAAATCGACCGACGCGGGCGCCACGTGGAAGCGACTTGGCACCGGTCTGCCGACGTTCGAGCAGGATGGACTCGGCCGCATCGGCATCACCGTCGCGCCGAGCATGCCGAGCCGGATGTTCGCGACGGTCGAGGCGCGCCGCGGCGCGGGATTGTATCGGTCGGACGACGCCGGCGAGAGCTGGCACCTGGCGACGACCGACGATCGTGTGGCGACGCGCCCCTCGGACGCCGCCGAGGTGAAGGTCGATCCGAAGAACCCGGACGTCGTCTACACGGCGACCGTCGTATCGTGGAAGTCGACCGACGGCGGCAAGACATTCAAGGCGTTTCGCGGCGCGCCTGGCGGCGACGACTACCAGCGCCTCTGGATCAACCCGATCGACCCGAACGTGATTCTGCTCGTCGGCGATCAGGGCGCGATCGTCACGGTCAACGGCGGCGCGACGTGGAGCTCGTGGCTGAATCAGCCGACGGCCGCGTTCTATCACGTGTCGACCGACAATTCGTTTCCGTACCGAGTGTGCAGCGGCCAGCAGGAGTCAGGGTCGGCGTGCGTGCGGAGCCGCGGCGACGACGGGCGAATCCTGTCGTGGGACTGGCACCCGGTCGGCGTCGAGGAATACGCGTACGTCGCGCCCGATCCTCTCGATCCCGACATCGTCTACGGCGGCAAGGTGACGCGCTACGATCGGCGCACCGGCTTGATCGAGCAGGTTGGTCCGCGCATCGGGCGCGGAGGCGGACCCCCGCCGGGCGGCGTAAGCGATTATCGAACGCTGCGCACTGCGCCGCTGTTGTTCTCGACGGTCGACCCTCACACGCTCTTCTTCGCGTCGAACGTCGTATGGAAGACGACCAACGGCGGCAAGACATGGTCGGCGATCAGTCCCGACCTCACGCGCACCGACTCGATCGTTCCCGCGAGCGTCGGCGTCTACTCGACGTCGGCCCCGGCGCGGGCGAGACATCCGGGCGTCGTGTACACCGTCGCCCCGTCGTACGTCGACATCAAGCGGATTTGGGCCGGAAGCGACGACGGGCTGATTCATACGACGGTCGACGGCGGATTGCACTGGACCGACGTCACGCCGCCTGAATTGCGCGATCGCCCGTGGAGCAAGGTGTCGATCATCGACGCCGGACGCTTCGACGCGAAGACCGCGTACGCCGCGGTCAACACGATTCGCCTCGACGATCTCCGGCCGCACATTTTCCGCACGCACGACGGTGGCAAGACCTGGACGCAGATCACCAGCGGCATTCCCGACGGCGCGACAGTGAACGTAGTTCGCGAGGACTCGAAGCGCCGCGGGCTCCTTTTCGCGGGAACCGAGACGCAGGTCTGGGTCTCATTCGACGACGGCGACCATTGGTCGTCGCTCCGCCTCGACATGCCGGCGACGTCCATTCGCGACCTCGTGCTCAAGGACGACGACATCGCCGTCGGCACGCACGGACGGGCTTTCTGGATCCTCGACGACATCGAGCCGTTGCGCGAGATCGCGGGGAGCACATCGTCCGCCGCGCTCACGCTCTTCAAGCCGGCGACGACGATCCGCTTCCGCTCGGCGAAGTATCCCGACACACCGATTCCGCCCGACGAGCCCGGCGCGCAGAACCCGCCCGACGGCGCGATCATCGATTACTTCGTCGGCCCCGGCTCCGGCGGCGACGCGACGCTCGAGATTCTTGGCGCGGGTGATCGCGTGATCCGCAAGTACACCAGTCGCGACACCTCGATGGCCCCCGCAGATCTTGGCGAGACGCCGTTCTACTGGATCCGCCCGACGAAAGTGTTGTCGGCGGCGCCGGGCTTTCACCGTTTCGTCTGGGATCTGCACTATTCGCCGCCTGCCGGCACGAGCGCGCAGCCGGGACAGTATCCCATCTCCGCGGTCCCCTTCGATACGCCGCGCGAACCGCGCGGCCCGTTCGCCATCGCGGGCAGCTACAAGATTCGGCTCACCGTCGGCGACAAGACGCAATCACAGCCGCTCACGCTCAGGATGGACCCGCGCGTGAAGACGGCGCCGGAAATTCTCGCGCGGCAGCATGCGCTGGCCGTCACGCTGTGGGACGACGTCGCGCGCGATTCAGTGGCCGCTGCGCAGATCCGCGACCTTCGCGCTAAGATCGGCGAAGCGCGCGGCCGCGCCGACGCGTCGCTCGCGCAAACCCTATCGACCTACGACGCGCAGTTGGGCACACTCGCTGGCCAGGCCGGCGGCGGTCGTCGAGGCGGCGGGGGCGGTGGGGCACCGGCGGGCGGTCGCGGTGGACGCGGCGCCGCGGCTCAGCCGAGCATCGCGTCGGCGAACGCTGAGCTCCTCTCGGCTCTGTCGCTTATCGATGAAGCGGACACAGAGCTGACTGCTCAGGGGATGGCGAGTGTGCTCGACGCCAAGCGAACAGCCGACGCGGTGAGTGCTCGGTGGACGGCGCTTCGGACGACGGAGCTCGCCGCCGTCAACGCAAAGCTTCGCGCCGCTGGTCAGCCCGTACTGGACGTCGCGCCGTAACGAGCGCGACAGCGAGCGCCGGCGGCAGGCCGAGCGCGACGATCGGAAAGTTGTTCTGTGAAGACAAGCCGACGAAATGGGCCAGGAGCGCGATCGCGGCGAGGGCGGCAATGGCCAGCGCGATCGCTCTCGTGGCGCCGGCCGCACGGCCCGACATAAGAAAGAGCGGGACGAGCACGACCAGCGCGAGCCAGAGCGGATTGAAGATCAGCAGGTTCTCATTCTGATGCGCGAACACGTGGTCGGTCACGGTCCATAGCAAGAAGAGGATCGTGCCCAAGAGCCCCGCCGCCAGCGACCACAGGCCGATCAGGATGCTCGCCGCGACGCGCGTCCAATCGCCGCGGCTCGTCGCGGCGACGCCGAGCCAGAGGAACAGCGCGGCCACCACGATGCCGCCGATCAGCGCCCAGATCCCGAAGCGCGGCGGAGCGTCGGGCTCGGCTACCGCTCGCGTCGATTGAAAGAGCACGGTCTCGCGACGAACCAGCGGGTGGCCTGCGCCGACGCCGTCCGTCACGACTATGCCTGCGACGAAGTCGTGCAGCTGCCTTGGCAGAAACATCGCCTGCCACTTCGAGAGGTCGAAGTCCGACGGGCGGCCGAGTCCGATGTCCACGCCGAGCATGATCGCCGGCAGCACCTGCATCAACCGCAAGGCGTGCCAGCGGTACGTGGTTCCCGTCAGACCCGCCGATTCTTTTCGCAGCGAACCGCCCATCGCGTGGTCGAGAATGTCGCGCACTCGCGTGGAGCAGTTGTCGCGAAAGTAGTCATAGCGGTACTGGACGTTTTCCGGCTGCGCGTTTCGCTGAATCGCCGCCAAGACCGAATCCTTCTGCTCGGCCGTGAGATCCAGCTCCTGCGCGACCACTGAACGATTCCAGTAGTGATACTCGAGAAGGATGTTGTCCATGGAGTCGCCGCCCATGGAGTAGAGCATCGTTCCCTTGAGAAAACGCTGGATGAAATGCGGCTGGCGAAAGTCGAACACGCCCCAGTTGAATACCGTGTCGCGGTTCGTCACCAGGTCGTGGATCTGGATCGCGTTGTGACCAAAGAGCTCCCACACCTGCGTGCCGTTGCCCATCGTCAGCAGCGAGATGGTGACGTTGCGGCCGGTTTGGTGAAGAGGATCGGTGCGCGACGTGCCGACCGCCGCCTGTGCGTTGGGTGTCTGAGCCGTCGCCGGCGTCGACAACACGGCGGTCGAGGCCATGAGCAGGAGGGCGCGCAGCGCAGTTCGAGGCATCGACCGACGAATCCTAGCGTCACTCCTCACCGTTGGCGATTCCCTCGGCTACGCAGGTCGCGATCGCCACAACCGTGAGCATCGGGTTTACCCCGCTCGACGCGGGAAAGGCGCTGGCGTCCGCGACGTAGAGACCCGAGACGCCGAATACCTGGCCCCGCTCGTCGCAAACGGCCGTCGACCCGTCGATTCCCATCCGGCATGTGCCCATTTGGTGAGCGCTGAACAGCGATGACCAGTTCCGATCCACCGGTTCGTTCTCGATGCGGCGGTAAAAGGCATCCACTTCCGAAGATGGGGCGGACTTCGCGAGCGCCAAACCGCGGGTGTGGAGGGTGTGCACTTCGTCGGCACCGGCGGCGAGATGAACACGCGCCGCCGCCGAGATACCCTGCGCGACCAGTGCGCGTTCCGACTTGCCAAGCCTGTAGTCGATCCGTACGCTGCCGTCGGCGCGCGCGCGAACCCGCCCGCCGGACGCGTCGCGCGTGAGCGCGATCATCGAAGCGACGTGGGCGGCGCGCTGCATCAACCGCCGATGCGCTTGGGCCGAAGTCCACGGCGCGGCGATCGCCAGAAGACCGGGATGCGCCGGCGCCGCTTCGAGGCGAAAGCCAAAGTTGCCCGCGACACGCTCGAACTGCGCCGACATGATCGACTGCGGAGGCCCGCGCCACGCTTCGATGGGATCGGCGTAGACACCCGCGACCGCCGTTGTCGGGTGAATAAACAGGTTGCGTCCGAGCTGCGGAAGCGAGATGCCCGAGCGCTCGAGCAACGTCGGCGTTCCAATGCCGCCCGCGCATACGACGACGACCTTCGCGCGGATTTCGGTCGTCACGAGCGAACCGCCGGCGTCGAGAGTTTTCGCGATGACGCCCTCGACCCTGTTGCGCTCGATGATGAGGCGATCCGCGCGACAATCGGTGACGATCGTGGATCTGCCTTTTCGAGGCACGGTCTGGAGATACGTGACGACCGTCGACTGTTTTCCCCCCGCCCGACAGCCGTAGATGCAGTAGCCGCATTGCTCGGTGTCGCAGCCGCGCGCATTTCGCTCGGTAACCGACCACTCGTAGCCGAGCGATTCGCAGCCGCGCCGAATCGCCGCGTTGTTCGGATTCACCTCGCTCTCGTCGCGCGACGCGCCGAGGCGAATCGCGGCGACGTCGAGCGCCCGGGTGAATCGGTCACTGGTGAACAGACCGCACCCTGAACGTTCGGCCCATTCGTCGCGGATGTAGTCCGGCGTGGGAAGGCATGTCTGCCAATTCACCGTCGTGCCGCCGCCAAGGCACGCGCCGGCGAGAATCGCGACGCCGAGATCGCGCGTCGCGGTGAGACCGCTGTCGAGATAGAGGCGGCGTGTTCCGTCGAGCTCGCCCTGCGAGAAATTCGGCGCCTGATCGCCCGGGCCGCTCTCGATCAGTACGACTTTGTAGCCCCGCGTCGAGAGCTCTCCGGCGACCGTCCCGCCGCCGGCGCCCGATCCCACCACACAGACGTCGCAATCGACCGTGCCGTCGGTGTCGTAGCGCATGCTGCGGACGCTGCTCGCGCCGACCGTGCCTCGCGGCGACGGCGTGTACCCGATGCGTGGCCAGACGGCGTTGTGACCGGCCTTGTCGGTCGCGCTGTAAAACAAGAAACTCGAAAGTCGCCTGAGCGCCTGGAATCCGCTGCGCAGCGGCGGGATCCGGCTCGTCGACATCGAACGGAGCAGCCGGTCGCGGTCGGCTGGTTTCATCGCCGACAGCCGGCGCGGCTTGCCGATCGTCAGGCCGAGTAGCGGGCCCTCGAGCAGCCGCAACAACCGCAGGAGCGCGCGGCGATCCGCGGGGGCGAGCATGTCAATGGCGTCCTCCGCCGCGCGCGGAACTCCCAGACTGGCCGCGCTGGCCGCGAAGAGCGTCGGGTCATCCGTCCCCTCGGGCGCGAGAGACGGATGAAAAGCATCGCACACCGCGGCGAGCGCGGTACGTTCACGTTCCGTGAGTGGGCGGGGGGAACCCGTCATCGCCCACAAACCTTTCGACGGACCCCCCGGAATGGAAGCGGCGCCGAGCTTAATCGCTCACGCGCAGGGAGTCGACGCGCTACGCGTAGAGGTCGTCGAGCGGCACCGCCGCGAGCTCGACAAGGAATTCGGCGATCCGCTCCACCGCCGCCGCCACGTACGCCTCGCCTTTTTCGGCCGTGGATTTGGCGGGATCGCCGATGCCCGTGTCCGAGGTGACCTGCGTCCAGCGTCGAGGTGCCCACGCCCAGCCTTCGCGAATCCCACGAAGACGCGACCCCTTCGCGCGGCCGGCGCCGGCCTCCTCGAGTGGCCGGACCAGCTCCGGCGCGAGGTGGAGCATCGCGCTCGTCTCGGCTTCGCCGGCGTGGTCGCCGGGCTCCGAGACGAAGCGCGTCACGTCGACGCACGACCACCAGTTGATGACCGACAGAAAAACGCGAGTCCGCGGCTGCAGCTCGCGCACGATCTGCCGAAAGTCGTTGCCGCCGTGCCCGTTCAGGATCAGAAGCTTGTGAATGTCCTGCCCGTCGAGCGACGCGGCGAGGTCGCCAAGCAGCGCGAGCTGCGTGCTCGGGTTCATGTTGAGGCACAGCGGGATGTCGAGCTGCGTCGTGTTCACGCCGAAGGGAACGGTCGGCAGCACGACGACGCGCGCTCCCTGCGCCCATGCGCGCTCGGCGGCGCGAATCGCGACCTGCTCCGCCTGTATGTTGTCGGTCGCGTACGGCAGGTGATAGTTGTGCGCTTCCGTCGCGCCCCAAGGGAGCACGGCGACCGAGTACTGAGTTGTTCGAACTTGTTTCCACGTGCTCTCGGCGAGCACGTATAGGCGTTCCGTCACGCCCGAATCTTAACGGGCGAGCGTCGGTTGGCGATCAGCGCGTCCAGGCTCCACGGGCCGGCCCCCGCGAAGACGAGCAGCAGGAAGATGAAGCACAAGAGGATCGGCGTTTCGCCCATGTTGTTGATCGGAAAGAACCCGCGCGGGAGATGCGCCTTGAAATAGGCGACCGCCATCTCACCGCACGTGATGAACGCGACGGGGCGCGTCAGCAATCCGACGATCAACAGGACTCCGGCGACCGTCTCGATCACACCCGCGACGCCGATCAACGAGTCGAGCACGAACGGCATCGGGCCGCGCGCCGACGGCGGGAAGTTGATGAGCTTCTGCAGCCCGTGCTCCCAGTAGAGCAGCGCGGCGACGATCCGCAACAGACTCAGCGCCTCGGGCGCCCCGCGTTGCGCCAGAGCGGGCACGGCCGCCGGAACTGGCGCCTGCGGCGGCTCGACGATCGGCGGGAAACGATGTACGCGAAACGCCATGCTCGCGTTCGTCGCAAGTCGTCTGCCATGCCCGCCGGATTCTCAGGGTATTTCCGCGATCAAGCCGCTAATTCGGTCCGCTAATTCAGTCTCAGCGCCGCGTCCACTTGTTGTTGGAGCGGTCTATGTCGGGAAACGCCAGCTCGGGATCGATCTCGATCGACGTGACGGTCTCGGGCGCATCGAGCGTCAACGAGTAGCGCTTCGCGCCGGTCAGCCACACGTCGACCGGAATCACGCGCCGCTCGACCTTGCCGTCGCGGCGCGTGATCGCCAAGCGCACGGGCATCGGCGCGAGGCCGCGATCCTCGATCGTCACGTCCAGCTTGCCGTTCACCGTCTGCACGGCGCCGATCGCCTGATCGAGCGTCCACGTCTCGTACCACCACGTGCGCCAGAACCACGAAAGGTCGCGGCCGGCGAGCGAATTGAACGTATTGAAGAAGTCATACGGCGTCGGATGCTTGTACTGCCACCGCAGCCCGTACGTGCGATACGCCGCGAGAAAGATCGAGTCACCCAGCAAGGCGCGCAGCGCGCGCATGTTCGTCGCCATCTTGTCGTACGACGCGACGCTGTACGCGCGCGTGTCGTACGGATACTGGTCGCCGGGTCGCATGAGCGGCACCTCGCCGTCGGTACGCGCGAGATCCAGATAGCTCTCGCGCGCCGGCCCCTCGCGGTCGTAGCCCTTGAAGAACGCCTGCATCCCCTGCGCCTGGTTGAATCGCGTGAGCCCCTCGTCCTGCCACGCGTAGCGCCGCTCGTCAGACCCGACCTGCATCGGGAACCACATGTGCCCCGTCTCGTGGACTTGCACCGAGTAGAGCAGCAGCGTGTCGCGCGCGCCGCCGATGCAGGTGAGCATCGGGTACTCCATTCCGGCGCACGAAACCGGACCCTCGAGCGCCGTCATCTGCGGCCACGGGTAGGGCCATAGATAGTTCGACAAAAATTCGACGACGCTCCGCTCGTATTCGCCGGAGAGATCCCACGACCATTTGCGCGCCGAGGGCCGGTAGAACGTGTTGATCCTCGTCGAGTCCTGCTTGCCGTCGCCATCGCGGTCGCCGACGACGGCGACCGTTGCGTCCCATAAATAGTTCGGCGAGGCGCCCCAATCGAAGTCGCGCACGTTCCGCGCGCGAAAGCGCCAGGTGAGCGCGCGGTCGAATCCCGTCATCGTCGCTTTGTTCGTTCCGGACCCGCGATCCTGCTCGCGCACCACGTGCACGACTTCCTTCGAGCGTCGCGCTTCGGCGAGCCGATCGCGCGTCTGTTTCGTCAGGATCTCATTTGGATTCGACAGCTCACCGGTCGCCGCAACCAGCCAACCTTGCGGTACCGTGAGATTCACGTCGTAGTCCGCGTACCCCATGTAGAACTCGGCGGCGCCGAGGTACGGATCGTTCTGCCAACCGACGACGTCGTCGTAGACGGCGAGGCGCGGGTACCAGTACGCGACCATGAAGACGTCGCCGGTCGTGCCCTCGCGCGGCGCGCCGTCGGGCGGAAGCTGAAACGCCCACGCGATGTCGAGATCGACCGAATCTCGCGGCACGAGGGCGCGAGGAAGTCGGAGCTCCATGTTCGTCGCGTACACGGAATAGCCCGCGCCAGTGTCGCGACTCGCCAGCGCCTGGCCGGCGGCGGCGACGCGCAGAATCTCCGTGCCGCCGGTGACCGGCGTCGTGACGACGCGCGGCGACGACGGTGCGAAGAGATTCTGATCCAGCTCGATCCACAACGTACGCAGCGTGTCCGGCGATCGATTGTAGTAGCGCACCGTCTCCCGGCCGTTGATGCGGCTCGTCGGGGGGATCAGCTCGGCGTCGATCGTGTAGTGCGCGTACTGCTGCCAGTAGTTAGGTCCCGGTTCGCCGACGCGCGTACGCGTGCCGCGCTCCACCGCCCTCGCGAAGGCGTGCGTCTCGAACACCGGATAGGGGAGCGGGCGCGACGCCTGTATCGGCGGAGGCGCCGGCGGGGCAGGATGGCGGAATTTGGCGAGCGTCGAGCAGCCGATTACGCCCAGGGCGAGGACGACGACCGAGATGCGCATCGCATGAACATGGCGGGCGGCTCGGGATTCGCGTAGCCCTTCCGCGCTACTCGTCTCGCAGCGCCACGTTGGGATCCACGCGCGCCGCTCGCGCGGCGGGAATCGCGCTCGCCAGGATTCCAACCGCGAGCAGCGTCCCCACGGCAGTCAGGTAGACCGTCGGATCGTACGCCGATTCGTGAAAGAGCAGTGCGCCGATGCGCCCCGCGCCCGCCGTCGCCAGCGCGACGCCGACGATTACCCCAGCGACTGTGACGCGAACGCCCTCGCCCACCACCAGCCGAACCACGTCGCGCGATTCGGCGCCGAGCGCGATCCGCACTCCGATCTCGCGATTCCGCTGAGCGACCGCAAACGCCATCACGGCGTACAGCCCGACGCCGGCCAGGGCCAAAGCGAGCGCGCCGAACGCGAAAAACATCGTCGCTCCAGTCGTCCACGCCTGCATCTTGGGATCGACGATCTCCTGCAACGGAAGCGTGCGCAGGGCCGCGGGGGATGGCATCAACTGCTGCAATCGCGCGCGCAGCGGGGCGCTGAAGTCTTGGGGGCGTCCATGAACGCGCACGAACATCGCCAGCATCGGCGGGTCGAACGACGCGGTGTACTGCGCCATGGGCAGATAGTACGTGAAATCCCCGGCGCCGCTCAGCTCACGCGACTTGATGTCTTCGGCGACACCGACGACGGCGGTGCAGGGCATGGTATCGCTCGAGATGCGGAAGCACTTGCCGAGCGGGTCCAGATTCGGCCAGAGCACGTTGGCCATCGCCTGGCTCACAACCGCGATCCGCGGAGCGTCGGCGAGGTCTTGGGCGGTAAATCCGCGTCCGCGAAGGATGCGCGTTCCGACGGTCGCGAAGTAGTCGGGCGATCCCGCCTGAAGCATGAATCGACCCAGGCGGCGTACGGAGTCGATTCCCGCGACATACAGGCTGCGTCCCTCGGTCGAGTAGAACGGCACCGACACGAGGAGCGTCGCGTTTTCGACGCCCGGCACGGCTCGCGCCGTGTTCACGAGGTCATTCGCCAGCGCCAGCCGGCGCGCCTTGTTCAGCGTTACCCCGCGCATGCTCCCCTCCACGTACGCGATTCGATCCACGTCGTAGCCGAGGTGAAGCGCGCGCACCGCCTGGAGGCTTCGCACGAACAGTCCCGCCCCCACGAGGAGCACGACGGAGAGCGCGGTCTGCGTGACGAGCAGCATCGACCGCGACCGCGAGTGGCGGTAGCCGTCTTCGCGCGTCCCGGCCTTGAGTGAGCCGGCCAGGTCGCCGCGCCCCGCGTCGAGCGCGGGCAGGATGCCGGCGAGGATCGCCGTCGCCGCGGTAAGCGCGATGGCGAAAATGATCGTACGAGCGTCGCTCACCACCGGCCAGTCGCCGGCCGCCGCGACGAGCAATCTCTGAAAAGTCCTCGCGGCGAGCTGCGCGCCGGCCAAGCCGGCCATCGTACCGAAGACGGCGAGCACCGCCATCTCGGTGAGCAGCTGTTGAACGAGCCGCGCGCGGGTTCCACCGATCGCTCGCCGCACGGCAAGCTCGCGCCGCCGCCGAAGCGCGCGCGCCAACAGCAGGTTCGCCACGTTGGCGCATGCGATCAGCAGCACGATCAATGCGACGCCGCCGATCCACGCGAGAACCTTCACCTCCGGCCCCGCCATCGGCCCGCGCGCCAACTGCAGCGGCCCCACGTTGACCTCGGGGCGCGAGACGTCGGCGGGCGGCACGTCGCCGGTGGTGTTCCGCTCCCCCTCCCAGCTCCGGCCGTACGCGTTCGTCAGGTCGGCGCTTGCGTCGCTCGCGCTCACGCCCGGCTTGCGTCGGACGATGACGTCCAGCCAGCTCCAACCGTAGTCGCGATAAAAATCGGGCGCGACCGAAGCGGCGAACGTCGTGAGCGGCATGAACGCGACCGGCGCGCGTCCGTCGCTCGCGCCTTCGAACCCCGGCGGAGCGACGCCGATGATCGTGTAGAGTCGTGTTCCGATCCGTATCGACTTGCCGAGGACGTCGCGGGCTCCGGCGTATTCCGTTTGCCAGAAGCCATAGCCGATCACCGTGACTCCGGCGCCGGCGGGCAGCGAGTCCTCCTGCACCGTGTAGAAGCGGCCGAGGACCGGTCGCGCACTGAAGAAGTCGAAGTAGGTCGCGCTGGCGATCGCGACGACGCGTGCTTGCGTCGCCTCGCCGTCGCCCACCGCCATGCTGCGATAGCCGAACGCCGCGGCTTGAGTGATGGCGCGGCTCGTCCGCGCGAAATCCTGGTAGCGCTTGTATTCGAGGGCTCGTTCGAACGTCCGCTGACCCTGGGCATTCGTGAAAGCGTAGTAGACGCGGTTCACCGACCCCGGATCGATCAGATACTTCGGCGCGCGGAACAGCACGCGATCCACCACGCCGAACATGGCCGCGTTCACGCCGACGCCGAGGCCGAGCGTCGCGACGACGACGGCGGTGAACGCGGGACGATTGCGCATTCCGCGCACCGCGTACTTCACGTCCTGCGATACGTGCTCGATCCACGTCACGCCTCGCGCGTCGCGCGAATCCTCCTTGATTCGGTCCACGCCGCCGAACGCGAGTGTTGCCGCGCGAACCGCGGCCTCTCGCGACACGCCGCGCCGCGCGAGCTTCTCGGCCTCGCGCTCGATGTGGAAGCTGAGCTCCGTCGTCCAACTCGCGCTCGATGTCGGCGCGGCGAAACAGCGCGCGGAACCGAAACCGCAGATCACTCCACAGCTCGATGAGCATGCCCTGATCCCTTCGTCGATGGAGTTCGCCGATCAGTCCATCCGAAGCACGAGCGCGACCGCAGCCGTGAGCCGCGCCCAGTCATCGGCCTCGGTGGCGAGCTGTTTGCGGCCGACCTTCGTCAACTCGTAGTACTTCGCCTTGCGATTGTTGTCCGACGCGCCCCACTCGGCGCGGATCCACCCGCGGCGCTCGAGCCGATGCAGCGCGGGATAAAGCGACCCTTGCGGGATCTGCAGCGTCTCGCGCGACACGTCGTGGATGCGCTCGGAGATCGCCCAGCCGTGCATCGGCCCGAGCGAGAGCGCCTTGAGGATCAAGAGATCGAGCGTCCCCTGCGGAAGATCGAGTTTGTCGTCAGCCACTGGATTCTCCCCTTGCACTTCTACAAGACGATACGGTTCGTCTTGTAGAAGCGCAAGGGGGGCTCAACCCTTACGGTCGTCCCGTTTCGCCGAGCGGAACTGTCTCCTCGAACGTCGGCTTCCGACGCGCCGGCGCCGCCTGCTCGAACGCGAAGGCCAACTTGAGCAGCGTCGCCTCGCTCCATGCGCGACCCACGAACGACACGCCGACAGGAAGTCCGCGCACCTGTCCCATCGGCACCGTCACGTGTGGATAGCCGGCGACCGCCGCCGGTGCAGTGAACGACCCGCCGCCGCCCGCGTCGCCGTTCACGAGGTCGATGAGCCACGCCGGCCCCTGCGTCGGCGCGACGATCGCGTCGAGCTTGTACTTGGCGATCGTGGCGTCGATGCCCTGCGCGCCCATCAGCCGCCGGTTGTTCGCCAGGTCGGCCAGGTACTTCTTCTCCGTCAGCGGGCCTTTCTTGTCGGCCTGTTCCATGATCTCCTGGCCGAAGTAGCGCAGCTCGCGCGACGCGTTCTTCGTGTTGAACGCCATCACGTCGGCCAGCGATTTGATGCCGATGCTCGGTTCGACGCCGGCGAGGTACGCGTTCAAGTCAGCCTTGAACTCGTAGAGCAGCAGCTCGAACTCCGAGTCGTCCGTCTTTCCCGCCGTCTCGATGTCGGCCGGGTCGACGATCGTCGCGCCGTGTTGCCGCATCAGATCGAGCGCCGTGGCGAACACCTTGTCCGTCTCCGGCGAATAGCCGGTGTATCGCTTTCGCGCGACTCCAAGCCTCGCTCCTCGCAGCCCGTCCTTGTCTAGTGAGGTGCGGTAGTCGGTCTGCGAATGCCCCGCGCTGGCGCGCGTCGCTGAATCGCGCGGATCCACGCCGGTAAGCGCGCCGAGCAGAATCGCCGCATCGCGCACCGTGCGCGCCATCGGGCCGGCGGTGTCCTGGCTGTGCGCGATGGGAATGATGCCCGCTCGGCTGATCAGCCCCACTGTCGGTTTGATGCCGACGAGCGCGGACGCGGCTGAGGGCGACGTCACCGATCCGTCGGTCTCCGTGCCGATCGCGACGGCGCAGCAGTTCGCGGCCGTGGACGCTCCTGACCCTGAGCTCGAGCCGGACGGCGAGCGGTCGAGCGCATACGGATTTCGCGTCTGCCCGCCGCGGCCGCTCCATCCGCTCGACGAGTGTGTCGAGCGGAAGTTGGCCCATTCGCTGAGATTCGTCTTACCGATGATCACCGCGCCGGCCGCCCGCAGCCGCTCGGCGACCCACGAGTCTTTGGCGGCGACGTGCGCCGCCAACGCGAGCGAGCCCGCGGTCGTGTGCATGTGGTCAGCGGTGTCGATGTTGTCCTTGATCAACACCGGAACGCCATGCAGCGGACCGCGCGTCTTACCGGCTTTGCGCTCGTCGTCGCGCAAGCGCGCGATGGCCAACGCGTCGGGGTTGAGCTCGATGACCGAGTTGATCGCCGGTCCGCGCTGGTCGATGGCCTCGATGCGGCCGAGGTAGAGCCGTGTGAGCGACTGCGCGGTGTCCTGCCCGGACTGCATCCGACCCTGCAGCTCCTCGATCGTCAACTCGTCGAGCGCGAAGCCAGGGACCTGCGGTTGCGCCCCGCCCGCTCCCAACGGCGCGACGCCGAGCCGCGCTTCGGCCGCCGGGTCGAGCTTCGCGCCTCTGGCGGCGACGACGGCGGCGAGGGTCGAGCCGACGAACCCGCGACGGCTGATGGTTGTCTGGTCGTCGCGGTCGTCGGTCACGAAGCGCTCACCTGCGCATCAGCGCGAGTTGGTTTTCTTGTCGTCGCTCGAGTCGACCACGAAGCTACCGACGTCCTGCTGAAACGCCACACCAGGCTTGAGCGTGACGAAGAGCGCGTTCACGCTGCCGACGGCGGCCATCGAGTGATCGAAGCAGTCGTGGTACACCATCTCCTGGATGTGTTCGGGCGCGATGTCTGAAAGAACGGAGATCGGGATGTAGCTGATGCGCGTGCCCGGCGGCGCGCCGATGAACGCGCGCGTCTTCGCCATTCCCGAAGGCATCAACGGCAACCGGATTCGTTTGCCGTTTATCCACACTTCCTGAACGCCGCTTTCGCACCCGCCGCGGCTCCGCAGGATGTCGGGCCGCAACCTCTTCACCACGTCCCACGCGTCGGTGAACGGCGCATCGCTGCTCGCGATGTCGTCCGCGTCGAGGTGATAGCTCTTCCACCGGAGATCCGTCGCCGCACGCACTTCCACCGTCGGCAGCCGCGTGGATACCGCGCCGACGACGATCTTGATGTTCACGGTGTCGTGCGGGTACGCCGGAAAGAAATGATCGCCGCGCTGGTAGCCGATCTTCCGCATCACGACTTGAAGATCGGTGGAGTCCCGCAACCCATCGACGGTCAGCGTCGCGCTGCCGGCCGAGTCGGTGGCGCCATGCGTGAGCACGTCGTGCAGGCCGCGCATGACGGCGAGCTCCGCGTTGGGAATTGGCGCGCCGCTCGAATCACGCGCGGTCACTCGAACGATGGCGCGCGAGCCCTGCGCGTACGCGTTGGTGCAAAGCGGCGCGGCGGCGGCCAAGACGGCCAACATCAACGAGCGACGCGGCGCAAGCGAGACGTGAAAAGGCATGCTGCCCTCCTTCCCGACTGTTCCGGCCGGCGACGAGCCGGCGCGGCAGAACTATGCGCACGTACCCCGGCTCCTGCCGGATGGTTTCGCGGCGCGCCGTTATTGGCGCAAGAGCAATACCTTGCCCGTCGTCCTCCGCCCCTCGAGCGCCCTATGCGCGTCGGCGGCGCGCGCCAGCGGGAATTCCGCACCGACGCGCACGTGCAGCTGACCGGCGGTGACCCAGTCGAACAGGTCCTTGGCGCGCTGCTCCAGCTCGGCGCGCGTCGCGATGTAGTGCGCGGCCGTCGGTCGCGTGAGGAACAGCGATCCCTTCCGGTTCAAGATCTGCGGATCGAACGGCGGGACGCGTCCGCTCGATTGCCCGAACAGCGCCAGCATTCCGCGTGGGACGAGACAGTCCAGCGATTTGTCGAACGTCGATTTCCCCACCGAGTCGTAGACGACGTGCACACCAGCGCCACCGGTGATGCGGCGCGTCTCCGCGGCGAAGTCCTGCGTCGTGTAGTCGATCATCTCGTCGGCGCCGGCGTCGTGCGCCAACGTGCGCTTCTCGGGAGTCGAAGCGGTGCCGATCACGAACGCACCGCGCCGCTTCGCCATCTGGCAGAGCAGCAAGCCGACGCCGCCGGCCGCCGCGTGTACCAGCGCGCGGTGCCCGGGGGCGAGCGGATAGAGCGACGTCGACAGATAGTGCGCCGTAATCCCTTGCAGCCACAACGCCGCGGCGGTTCTCGACGAGATGTTTTCGGGAACGACGACGGCGCTCGCCGCCGGCACCGCGGCACGCTCGGCGTACGAGCCGCGAACGCTCTGTGAGACCACGCGGTCGCCGACCTTGAATCCACTGACGTTTGCACCGATCGATCGCACCACTCCGGCCGCTTCCGACCCGAGCGTCGATGGGAGCGCCGTCGGGTACCATCCCTGACGGAAATACGTGTCGATGAAGTTGACGCCGGTCGCCTCGACGTCGATCAAGAGCTCGTCGGGTGCGAGCGACGGCTCGGCGATGTCCTCGAGACGCAGAACGTCGGGCCCGCCCGTCTCGTGAAACCGGATCGCGCGCATCAGCCGCGCAGCATCGCCTTGGCGATCGTCTGCAGCTGCATGTTGCTCGTGCCCTCGTAGATCGCGCCGATCTTCGCGTCGCGGTAGAACTTTTCGGCCGGATAGTCCTTGGTGTAGCCGTACCCGCCGAACAGCTCGAGCGAGATCGACGTAACGCGCTCGGCGACCTGCGACGAGAAGAGCTTCGCCATCGCTCCTTCCATCGCGATGTCGTGCCCGGTGTCCTTGAGCCGCGCGGCGTTGTAGACCATGAGCCGCGCCGCTTCGAGCTCGGTGCGCGCTTGCGCGAGCTGGAACTGGATCCCCTGAAAATCGGAGAGCTTTTTTCCGAACTGCGTGCGCTCTCTCACGTAGTCGGTCGCGGCGTGCAGCGCGCCGGCGGCGACGCCGATCATCTGCGCGCCGATGCCCACGCGCCCCTCGTTGAGCGTCTCGATGGCGATTTTGTAGCCCTGGCCGACGGGGCCGAGCACGTTTTCGTGAGGCACTTCGACGTCGTCGAGAATCAGCTCGGTCGTGCTCGACGCGCGGATCCCGAGCTTGTCTTCCTTCTTGCCGACGCTGAAGCCCGTGAAGCCACGCTCGACGACGAACGCCGTGATCCCCTTGTAGCCGGCCGACGGATTCGCGTTCGCGAAGATGACGTAGACCTCGGCCTCGGCGCCGTTCGTGATCCACATCTTGCGCCCGTTGAGCACCCAGCACGAGCCACGCTTTTCGGCGCGCGTCTGCATGCCGAATGCGTCGGATCCGCTGGATGGCTCGGAGAGCGCGTAGGCGCCGACTTTCTCGGATGTGAGGCGCGGGAGGTACGTCGACTTGAGATAGTCGGTGCCGTACGAGCGGATCGGATAGTTGACGAGCGTGTTCTGGACATCCATCAGAATCGCGGCCGCGGGATCGACCTTGCTGATCTCCTCGACGCCGATCGCCACCATCACCAGCGATCCGGCGGCGCCGCCGTAGTCCTCGGCGACTTCGATCCCCATCAGGCCCATCTCGAAAAACTTGTCGATCAGTGCGCGGTCGAGTTTTCCCTCGCGCTCCATCTGCTGCACGCGCGGGCGGACTTCGTCGTTCGCGAATCCGGCGACGGCGTCACGAAATGCCGCTTCGTCGTCGGAGAGGATCGTCAGCGGTGCGTGGGAAAGGGGGGGCGACATGAGGTGGGAATCTGGCTACGTCGAGTGCTCGAGCGGAACACTCGCCGTGGCCCGGGCGGCGCAGGCCGCACCACACGACCCGACCTGCCCGTTCGGTTCCCAGCATCGGCACGCGTCGGCGGCGTCGACGGCACGCACGATGTCGATGCCGGCACGCAGTGAAATCAACTCGGCCAACTTCTCGTGAACGCCAAAGGCGTCCGTTACCCTGTAAGCGGTATTCGGGAACTCCCGCGCCGCTTCGGCTACGAGCCGGGGAACGTCGCGGGTGACGTGCTTACCTGGCGACAGCATGTATGGAAATGCCACGACTTCGGTCGCGCCGGCGCGGACGCACTCCGCGAACCCCTCGGCGATGGACGGCTGGGCTAGCTCCATGTGCGCGTG
Source organism: uncultured Gemmatimonadaceae bacterium (assembly GCA_963757185.1). Classification (GTDB taxonomy): domain Bacteria; phylum Gemmatimonadota; class Gemmatimonadetes; order Gemmatimonadales; family Gemmatimonadaceae; genus JAQBQB01. The sequence continues at coordinate 430,725 of CAVWQI010000002.1, read as the reverse complement.
ACGCACGATCACGTCCCGGCCGACCATGTGCTGAAGCAAGTTGGCCATGCACGAAACCATATGATTGGCTTCGACTTTGACCGACCCGTGGTCGACGAGAAGGACGGCGCGCATGGCCGGAAATATACCGCGAGCCGAGCCGCCTTCCCGAGGGCTGAGATGTCAGCGTCGTCCAGCTCCATCGCGCCGTTTCCTGCGCTCCCGCGGCAGGCGGACCCGTCGGTGAGATTGTGCCAATTGCGGGGGGGAGCAGGGGCGTAAAGATTTCTTAGCGCCCCCCCCCCACCCGGGCGACAACGTGGACGTGTCAATCGTGATCTGTACTTGGAACCGAGCCAGGTTCCTGGACAGAACGCTACGGCAATTCTGTAGGTTGCTCGTTCCCGAAGGTCTCAATTGGGAACTGCTCATCGTCGAGAATAATTGCACCGACGAGACGCCGGCGGTCATCCAGTCATTCGCCGATCGGTTGCCGATCGTGCGAGAGGTCGAGCAAGTTCTCGGTCTCGCCAGGGCTCGAAACCATGCCTTGGACGTTGCGCGCGGCGACCTCGTGATCTTCACCGACGACGACGTCCTCGTGGACGAAGGTTGGCTCGCGGAGCTCTGGGCCGCGGCACAGCGATGGCCGGACGCCGCGTACTTCGGTGGACTCATCACGCCGCTGTACGTCGAGGAGCCGCCACGCTGGTATCGCGCCAATGAACGGATACTCACGAGCTTCCTCGGAGAGGACCACGACCTCGGCGACACGGAGCGCCCGCTCGGACCGCGCGAATTTCCCTGGGGAGGGAGCATGGCGTATCGGCGCGCCGCGTTCGAGAAGATTCGTTTTCGGTCGGATATCGGACGCCGCGGGCGAGAGCGCGCGGACCGGGAGGACGAGGTCTACGGCGATCAACTCGTGAAGGCCGGATTCCGAGGGGTTTGGGTTCCCTCGGCCAAGGTGCAACACGTCGTGGGTCCGGAACACCTCACGCTCGATCTCGTGCGCCGGAACTACATCGGTCAGGCCATGACGACCGTGCGGTTGTCAGAGTGGGACACAGAGGGCACGAAGCTGCTGTTCGGCGTGCCCCGCTGGATGATCCTTTCGACCGCCAAGGCTCAGTTGAAATACCTGTGGCGGCGCGTCGCGCGGCATCCCGCTTGGTTCGACAGCTTCATCGACGCATCTCGCAAATGGGGCGCCCTCTCCGAACACTGGCGTCACCGGCGAACGCGGGCGATGCTGCCGGCGGACTTTAGTTCACCGCCCAACTCATTGTCTGTCCGCGAGCCGGCGCCGCGATCGTAAGAAACGTGTGCTCGTCGAGTCGACCTCCGGGTCGCATGACGCGTCGGAAACGTGGCCGGGCTCACCCCGAGAACGCGGGGCCGATCACACCCAACTGCCGCACCCGCGCCATGCGGACTGTGGCGGCCACGCAACATCTATCGAAAATCGCGCCGCTGGAACCGGAGAATCAGCCGGCGCATCGCTCGCGTCAAGCCTATGATTCACAGTAGTTTATGATAGCGGCAACGATTTCTGACGCGCCAGATTATGTCTATTGCACGAACACGGCTCTCTATGGAGAATTAGCTCGACACTCGGGAGGCCCGTCGACCGACGGGCTTGGGTCGGACACTTGCTCTGGTCGTGCACATGGCTAACGGCGGATCGCCACTCGTCAGCGTCGTCATCCCGGTCTACAACGGCCAGGACACCATTGCCGACGCCATTCGGAGTGTGCTCGCGCAATCGTATTCGAATTTCAACCTCACGATCGCGAACAACTGCAGCACCGACGGAACGGCGGCGATCGTCGAAGAGTTCGCGCGCAAGGATCCGCGGGTCCGAATCTGCCACGCGACGGAGTTCGTCTCCGTCGTGGACAGCCACAATCGGGCGTTCACCCTGATTTCCGACGACGCGGCCTACTGCAAGATCCTGATGGCCGACGATTGGCTCTTTCCCAACTGCCTCTCGGAGCTGGTCGCCGTCGCCGAGGCGTACCCGACGACCGGCATGGTGTCGTCGTACATGCTGCGGGAAAATCGGGTCGTCTTCGACGGGTTGCCATGGGCCGGTCCGCTCTGGACGGGACGCGACGCGGCGCGCCGATATCTGCTCGAGGGCGTCGACTCCTTCGGCGGACCGTCTGCCTCGCTGATTCGGGCCAGCGTCGTCCGGGAGAAACGTCCGTTCTGCAACCGGCGCATCTACCACGGCGACACCGACGCGTACCTCGACATCATGCAGCGGTACGATTTCGGTTTCGTATATCAAGTGCTCTCGTTCCAGCGTCGCGACCAGCAGGCCGCCACCACCCCGTACCTGGAGCGCGTGCGAGCGCGCCCGGCCGAGGTCGTGGACCTGGTGACCCGATTCGGACCGATCTACCTCACGCCCGTCGAGCACCAGAAGCGGCTGCGTCATCTGGAACACTTGTACTACAGAATGCTGGCGCGAAGCCGCTTCGAATCCCTCGGCGACGAGTTCTGGGATTTCCACGAGCGTCTCGCTACGGATCTCGGGCGCGGCATCGACCACCCGCGCCTGAGGAAGTACGAAATGCTTTACTTGGTCGAAGCCGCGCTGAATCCACTCAACACCTTTTTTCCGTTGGCGAAGCGCGTCTTCTCACGCGCGAAAGGAGCGGGGTCGCACGCCACCGCACCAGCGCCCGTGAAAGCGCTGACGCGGTAAGCCTCCCTCCTTGCGGTAAGAAGCCTCCCACCTCGGCATGCACTTTACCGAACTTCCAATTCGCGGCGCCTGGACGATCGATCCCTCCCCCCACGCCGACCACCGCGGAAGGTTTTTCCGGGCGTGGTGCACGAACGAGTTCACCGCGCTGGGCATCGATTTCGTTCCGCTCCAGGCCAACATCGGAGCGAGCCGCGCCGCGGGGACGGTGCGGGGACTGCACTACCAGGCGGCGCCGCACGACGAAGCCAAGTTGGTGCGATGCACGCGGGGCGCCGTCTTTGATGTGTTGGTCGACTTGCGACCCGGCTCGCCGACGTTCGGGCGCTGGGCCGGCGCTGAGCTTTCGGCGGAGAACGCGCGCATGCTATTCGTTCCGCGGGGGTGCGCGACAGGGTACCAGACGCTCGTGGACGACTCCGACGTCTACTACATGACGTCAGCGGTCTACGAACCGAGCGCCGTTCGCGGTCTCAAGTTCGACGACGCCTCGGTCGGCATCGAGTGGCCGTTGCCGCCTACCGCCGTCTCGGAGCAGGACTCGAGGTGGCCATCGTTGCAGGATCATCTCCTTGGAGCCGGGGGTTCACGCTGATGCTCGACACGGCGCTGCGACGTCGCGAGGCCGACGGGCGACCTGTCCGCGTGGGGATGATCGGTGCCGGCGCGACCGGACGCGCGATCGCTCTCCAACTCGGGACTCCCGTCCCCGGAATCCGACTGGCCGGAATCGCCAACCGGACGCCGGCCAATGCCGAGCGCGCGTTTCGAGAGGCGGGCATCACGCACTGGACCAACACGGACCAGAGCGGCGTGGCCGCCGACAGCATTCGGCGCGGCGTCCCGGTGCTAACCGACGACGCCGAGCTCCTCGTCCGCTCTCCCGAGATCGACGTGATCGTCGAGGTGACGGGGTCGATCGACTTCGCCGCCGGAATCGTTCTCGACGCGATCGATCACAAGAAACACACAGTGATCGTGAACGCGGAGCTCGACTCGCTCGTCGGGCCGATTCTCAAGACGAAAGCGGACGCCGCCGGCGTCGTGATCACGAATACCGACGGCGACGAGCCGGGCGTCGCCATGACGCTCGTGCGCTATCTCCGCGGCATCGGCTTGAACGTCGTGGCGGCCGGCAACATCAAGGGCATGGTCGACCACTACCGAACGCCCGAGACGCAGCGCGAGTTCGCCGCGCGCTACGACCAGAACGTGTGGAAGGTGACGTCGTTCGCCGACGCGACGAAGCTGTCGATGGAAACGACGGTCCTCGCGAACGCGACAGGTTTTCACGTCGGACGCCGCGGCATGTATGGCCCGGCGTGCAAGGACGTCCGCGAGCTCGCGACGCTGCTTCCCGCCGAAGCGATGCTCGACGGCGGAATCGTCGACTACTCGCTGGGCGCGGAACCGAGGACTGGCGGTTTCGCGGTGGTGCATGAAACCAATCCGCTCAAGTCGGCGCAGCTCACGTACTACCGAATGGGCGACGGCCCGTTCCACGTGTTCTTCACGCCCTTCCACCTCCCGCACCTCCAGATCGCGTCGACGATCGGACGCGCGGCGCTATTCGGCGATCCGACCGTGACCCCGCTCGACGGTCCGCGATGCGAAGTCCTCGCCGTCGCCAAACGCGACCTGCGCGCGGGTGAACGGTTGGATGCGATCGGCGGGTTCTGCACCTACGGCTTGATCGACAACGCGTCGGCGGCGCGCGGCATCGATGCGCTCCCGATCGGTCTCGCCGAGGGATGCACGCTCGTGCGCGACGTGGCCAAGGACGCCGTTCTCACCGCGGCCGACGTTCGCATGCCGGCCGAGCGAATCAGCGACCGGCTCTGGCGGGAGCAGCAGCTGCGATGGCCCGCGGGACCCGCCGCTTCGCCCCGCCCCGCCATCGAGCGGGATCTGGTGGCTCGATGAAGGTCGTTCTCTTCTGCGGAGGCTTGGGAATGCGCCTCCGCGACTACGACGAGAACCTCCCCAAGCCAATGGTCACGATCGGCTATCGTCCGATCATGTGGCATCTGATGAAGTACTACGCGCACCACGGCCACACCGACTTCGTGCTCTGCCTCGGGTACAAGGGCGACGTCATCAAGCAGTACTTCCTGAATTACAACGAGGCGTTGTCCAACGACTTCGTCCTGACCGACGGGGCGCGCAAGGTCGAGCTGCTGCACACCGACATTCAGGATTGGCGCATCACGTTCGCCGACACCGGGCCGGCGACGCCGATCGGCGAGCGGTTGCGGCAGGTTCGCCGTCACGTCGAGGGCGAGGAGATCTTCCTCGCGAACTACACCGATTGTCTCACCGATCTCGACCTCTCTGGATACATCGAGCGGTTTCGCGCGAGCAAGGTCGTCGCCGCCATGGTCACCGTCGCGCCGAACGTCAGCTACCACTATGTCGCGACGTCCAACGGCCTCGTCACCGCGCTGACCGACGTCCGCGCGGCGCGCGTTCGCGTGAACGGAGGGTTCTTCATCTTTCGTCGTGAGATCTTCGACTACCTGCGCGAAGGCGAGGATCTGGTGGACGGTCCGTTCTCGCGATTGATCGCCGACCGGCAGCTGATGTCGTACGAGTACGACGGATTCTGGAAGGCGATGGACACGTTCAAGGACAAGCAACAACTCGACGAGTTGTATGCCCGCGGCGGTCCGCCGTGGGAAAACGGCCGAAAATAGACATGCTGTCGTTCACGCTCGGCATCTCGCCGCGTGGTCCTCTCGCGGTGCTCTGCCTCGGTGCGCACGCCGACGACATCGAAATCGGCTGCGGCGGAACGCTCCTTCGCCTCGTGGCCGAGCGACGGCGCGTGGACGTTCATTGGGTCGTGCTGAGCGGCGATGCCCGGCGCGCTCACGAAGCCCGCACGAGCGCCGCCCGGTTGATGCGCGGAGTCGCCAACCTGGAGATCGAGGTGGCCGACTTTCGCGACGGCTTCTTCCCGTTCGCGGGCGCGGCGCTCAAGGAGCGCTTCGAGCTGCTCAAGCGCCGGATCGATCCCGACCTGATCTTCACGCACCGCGGCGACGACGCCCACCAGGATCACCGGATGGTGTCCGAGCTGACGTGGAACACCTTCCGCGACTACTGCATCCTGGAGTACGAGATTCCGAAATACGACGGCGATCTCGGACGCCCGAATGTCTTCGTCTCGCTCGGATCGGCGATTCGCCGCCGCAAGGTCCGACACCTCATGTCCGCCTTTCCGAGCCAGCGCCGCAAGAAATGGTTTTCAGCCTCGACGTTCGACGGCCTCATGCGACTCCGCGGAGTCGAGTGCGCGTCGCCGGAAGGTTATGCGGAAGCGTTTCACGCCCGCAAGATTCTGATCGCCCCCGGTGGCGGTTGATGAGAGGCGTCATATGCGAGTGCTGATGACGGGGCACGACGGGTACATCGGCGCCGTCCTCGCTCCTTTTCTGACGGCCGAGGGGGGGGGACACGAGGTCGTGGGGCTCGATACGCGCTATTACCGCGATTGTGCCTTCGGCGACGACACGCCGCGAATTCCGGTCATCGACCGCGACTTGCGCGACGTTCGCCCGGACGACCTCGCGGGATTCGACGCGATCGTGCATTTGGCCGCCCTGTCCAACGACCCGGTGGGCGATCTCAACCCGGAATGCACGTACGGTATCAACCACCGCGCATCGCTTCACTTGGCTCGGTTGGCGAAGGAAGCCGGCGTTCGGCGGTTTCTCTTCTCCTCGTCGTGCAGCGTCTACGGCGCGTCGAGCCCGGACGACGTGCTCGACGAGGAGGCGACGTTCGCCCCGATCACGCCCTACGCTGAGTCGAAGGTTTCCGTCGAGCGCGGTCTGCTCGAATTGGCCGACGACACGTTCAGCCCGACCTTCCTTCGCAATGCGACAGTGTACGGCGTGTCCCCTCGCCTGCGAGGAGACGTCGTCGTGAACAACCTCGTCGGCTGGGCCGTGACGACGGGCAAGGTCGTTCTGAAGAGCGACGGCTCCCCCTGGCGTCCGCTCGTTCACGTCGAGGACGTTTGCCGAGCATTCGAGGCGATCCTCCTCGCGCCGCAAGAGGCCATCCACGCGCAGGCCTTCAACGTGGGGCGTCCGGGCGAGAATTATCGCATTCGCAACGTGGCCGAGATGGTGGAGCGCGCCGTTCCGGGAAGCGAAGTGACCTTCGCCGAAGGTGCCGGCCCCGATCCGCGCTGCTACCGCGTGGATTTCTCCAAGATCGTTCGAATGCTGCCCGCGTTTCGACCGACGTGGACCGTCGAGCGGGGCATCGATCAGTTGCGCGACGCGTTCGTTGCCATCGGACTGACGCGCGACGATCTCGAAGGAGCGCGCTACTCGCGCGTGAAATCGATTCTTCGCCTACTCGAGCAGGGCCGCGTCGACTCGGACCTGCGTTGGAGAAAAGCATCGTGACTCGTATCGCCGTTTTGGGAACGGGCATGGCCGGCTTCGGCGCCGGGCATGCTCTCGAGGCCGCGGGGATGCCGTTCGTGATGTACGACCGGAATCCGTACTACGGCGGCCACACCCACTCGCTCCGCTACGACAGCGGCTTCGTCTTCGACGAGGGCGGCCACGTTTCGTTCACCAAGCACGCCCACGTGCGCGACATTCTCGCCGAAAACGTGAAGGGCGAGTTCGAGGAGCGCAGGCTGGGGGCGGACAACTACTGGAAGGGGCTGCGCGTTCCTCACCCCGTTCAGTGCAACTTGTCGAAGCTGCCGCCGGATTTGAGCGTGGAGATCCTGACCGAGTATGCGTCAGTCTTCGGCAGCACGTTGCGGCCCGACGCGAGCTACGCCGAGTGGCTCGTCGGAGCGTATGGGAAGACCTTCGCCAGCACGTTTCCGATGGTCTACGGGCACAAGTATCACACGACGACGATGGACCGGCTGACGACCGACTGGATCGGGCCGCGGATGTACCGTCCGAGTCTGGAAGAGGTGTTTCGCGGCGCGATAGCGGGGGCGAAGCAGGCCAACGGCGCCCACTATGTCGACATGTTCCGCTACCCGAGGGTCGGCGGGTTCAAAACGTATCTGGCGGCGTTCGCCGACCGGTACGAGATGCGCCTGGATCACAAGCTCGTCGAGCTCGACCCCAAGGCAAGAACGCTGCGTTTCGCGGACGGGAAGACGGAATCCTACGACCGGGTCGTCTCGTCGATTCCGCTGCCCGAGCTCATTCCGCTGATCGCGCGCGCCCCCGACGACGTTCGGCGGGCAGCCAAGCAATTGGCGTTCACGACGGCCGTGCTGATCAACCTCGGAATCGATCGCGCGGACGTCTCGGACGCCGGTATCACGTACTTCTACGACGAGGACATCATCTTCTCGCGGGTCAACCTCCCGCACATGTTCTCGCCGCGCAATGCGCCGCCCGGGTGCGGGACGATTCAAGCCGAGGTGTATTTCTCGGACAAGTACCGTCCGGTGCCGGCCAATCCGTCGGATCTGATCGAGCGCGTGATCGCGGATCTTCGGCGCGCCGATTTCATCCGCGAGACGGACAAGATTCTGTTGCAGGACGTCGCGATGAACCGCTACGCCAACGTGATCTACGACGTCGACCGTCCGGCGGCCGTGGCGACGGTTCACGGTTTTCTGAACGACGTCGGGATCCACTACTGCGGTCGCTACGGCGACTGGAACCACGCCTGGACGGACCAGGCGTTCATCAGCGGCGAAGAGGCGGCGAAGAAGGCGCTGGATCGCGTCTAGCGAGTGACGTTAAGACTGTCGCTGTGGCGATCCGTTCGCACCTTACTGCACGATGAACGTGATGCTGTTGCTCAGCTGATTGTCGGCGTTCCGGACCGCGAGCTTCCAGGTTCCTGGCTGGTCGAACCCCATGTAGAACTGGAATTGCGTCGACGTGCGGTTGACCATTCCGGCAATCGACGGGTTTGAACTTCACGCCGGTGGGAGACGTGAGGATCAACTCCGAGCGATTGTTCGAAGTTTTGCCCGGTAGACGGTGATCGAGGTTTCCGGGTGTCGATCGCGGGAGCGTCGACGGAGAGACCCCGGACAACACTCGGCGCACCTGCCAAACCGGTCACTCTGATCAACGTGCTCTGGACGGCTTGTCCATCGGGATTGGTGACATGACCACCGCGTACGTCCCTATGCCAGCCACAGCGTCGGACTGATCTGGAACGACTTCGGGGTCAGATTCGTGATCTGCGACGACGTGAAAGTGGACGGCGGATAGACGGCCTGGCAAGACGCGTTGAGTCCATTCTGAAATCCGGTCCCTTGAATGACGACGGTTTGTGGGTGTGGGACGCTAGCAGGGGGGATGATGGCGACGCCGGTAAGCGTGGGAGCCGGAAAAGCGAATACGGCGAACGCGCTCGGCGACTTCTGGCCATCGGGATTCGATGCCGTCGCGGTCCAGCGTCCACCGCTGTCGAGCGTAGCCTTGAACGAAACAGACGCGGAGTTGCCGAACGGCGAACCGACCGCGAGGTCCGATATCGGCCGTGGCGATGCCGGTTGGATCGGTCAGCATCGACCGTGATCGCCAGCTTGGACGCGGATTGACAAACCATCGCGATCGTTTGCGGTGACTCGGAGCGATAGTATGAGCCGACCACGGTCATTGAGCGGAACCGGACCGACGTGAATCGAAGAATGTTCGAAACCTGCCCGTCGGGGTTCTGGATCTGAAGTCGTCCCGAAACGTGCAGGCGACCCACGAACCGGGCGGACGTCGGCGTCACGGAATCGACGGTAAAACTCGACGGCGAGTAACAAACGGGAGCTGTCGTCTCCAACGACCATACAGGCGCAGCCCCGGTTGAAAGTTCGAGCCGCTCGAGCGAAGGATCTGGGCCGACCCCGCGTCGAACTGGCGCTGGATTAAGGCTGGCGACCACGCGGCGCCGCCCCGGTCGCCGTCTCGACCAGAATCGTCGAAGACGTTGGACTGGGCCGAAGCCGAGTCGACCTCGAATTGCCAGACGCCGGATCGATCGAACACACCGTTGAGCCGCATCTGAGTTCGTGACAGGCGATCGAGAAAGAACGTTGCGATGGTCGTCGTTGTCACGTCCAGGTCGGCCGCCGGCGGCGTCACTCTGAGGATAGATGTCGACCGGAAACCAGTGCCGCTCAGAAGCACAGTCTGACTGTTCAAGCTTGCGAGCACCGGATTGGGCTGCGCCGAGACAATATTGATTGGCGCCGGTCGGCGCCGGCGGGGCGGCTGCAACCGCGAAGTTGAAGGTGTTCGACGGCGCGCCGTCCGGATTCTGCAGACTCAGCGACCAACTCCCCGACTGACCTCAGCAGCACTCTCATTTGAATGGCAGTTCGGCGTCACCGAGATGACCGTGCCAGTGTCGGTGAACCCCACGCTCTGGGATCTGAAGGTGGCGGTCAGTCCGGATTGAAATCTCGCTCCCTGGATCGTGACCACCTGTTCGACGTCGCCGGCGACGAGATTGCCCGGAGTGATTCCGGTGATCGCCGGTGGTAGTGCCTGGTTCGGAAGCGCCGGACCGACACCGAACGTGCCGTCGCTTCGCCTCCGTCCGGATTGATCAGCCGGTATTTCCAGGTCCCCGTGACGTTGAGCAGCGCGAAGGCTCGAATCGTTCCGGGGGCCGGTGTCTGCAGCGTCGCGTTCACAAAACTCTGGCTCGCGCCGTTCGGGTCCGTCAGCATACACCGCAATCCCAGTCTCGAATCCTGTGCCCGTGAACGCGACTATCTGCTTCGACGCCGCGATGCCAATCGTGGTCGGCGTGATCGGATGCGACGGTGGGGTCCGGAGTCGCCTGCCTGCCGATGAGATGAACCGAACTCGCGCTCATCTGTCCATCCGGGTTCACGACGAAGAGGTCGTAGTCCAGGTGCCCGCCTTGCGACGCCAAAGAAAACGACAGCGACGTCGATGACAGGCTATCCGGGCCACCGCGCACCGTGGCAAAGTCCGTGATCTCACCTCGTGTGAACACTACGACCGAGCCCCGCTGGAATCCGGTCCCCGTGATGGTGACACTTTGGCTGTGGGCCCTCCGGTGACGGACCGGTCACGGGCGAGATCGATTGAACGGTTGGCGGCGCCGCTGGGCCGACGGTGAATGTGACCGGGAGCGACGCCTTTCCGTCTCCGTTTCTCACGAGGACCCGCCAACCGCCCGCCACGCCGACGGTCATCTGACCCGAGATGCTCGTCGGGCTGACGCTTGCGAGCTGCGCCCCGGCGATCTGTGTCGTGTCTCCGGCGGGCGACGTGAGCACCACCGTCGCCGCGTCGAATCCGCTGCCACGGATCGTGACAGCCTGTGGCAGATTCGTCGCCAGGATGTTCCCGGGCTGCACCGCGGTGATGGTGGGCGCCGAGGGGCCGGTTCCGCCGCCCGGATTCGTCTGGTCCCCGCCGCAGGCCAGGAAAACACAAGCGGCGAACGCACGAGCAACGGGGAATCGTCGTACGAGAGAGCTCATACGACAACCATACACAGTCAATTTTTTGCGATCAAGTAAGAAAGCGTTGCGCCGCCCTTACTTATTCGAATACGCGAAGCGCCAGCTCCACCTTCCCGAACGGCGCCGAAACCTGGACGCCCTGGACGAGCGGCCGCACCCGCTCGAACATCTCCCGTGCCACCGCGATCCCCTCCGCCACGGCGTGCTCTTTCGACTTCTCGTTCGCCCGCCGCATCCGCGCGATGACCGCGTCGGGCACCGATACTCCCGGCACCTCGTTCGCCAGAAACTCGGCGTTGCGCACGGACACGAGCGGCCAGATGCCCGCGATCACCGGAATGTGCTGGCCCCCCACGCGCTGGAAGAACTTCTCCAACTGCGCGGCATCGAACACCGGCTGCGTGATCGCGAACTCGGCTCCTGCGTCCACTTTCCAGCTGAACCTGCGAATCTCCTGGTCGACGTCGATCGCCACCGGATTCACGCCCACGCCGATCACGAACCGCGTCGGTTGGCCGATCGCGTTGCCGCCCGGGTCGAGACCGCGATTCAGATGACTCACCAGATTCGTGAGGCCGATCGAATCGACGTCGAAGACGGCCGTCGCGTCGGGGTAGGGCCCCATCTTCGGCGGATCGCCCGTCACCACGAGCAGGTTGCGCAGGCCGACGGCCGACGCGCCCAATAGGTCGCTCAGCATGCCGAGCAGGTTGCGGTCGCGACAGGCGTAGTGCGTCACCGTCTCGATCCCGACCTGCTGTTCGATGAGGACGCTCGTCAGGAGCGCGCCCATGCGGCTCTGCGCGCGCGGCCCGTCGGGGACGTTCACCGCGTCGACGCCGGCGTCCTTCAATTTTCGCACGTCCGCGATCATGCGCGACGCATCCACGCCGCGCGGCGGCACGATCTCCACCGACGACACGAACTCCGCCTTCGCCAGCTTCGCCGCCCACTTCGACCGTTCGGCGAACGGCACCGGCTCGACCGACACGAGCGGACGCCGCTCGACGTGTCCGCCGTTGCCGCCCGTCGACGGAGCCGGCTCGTGAATCGCAGCCGTTCCGGCGAGGCGAGGCGTCAGAGGACGGATGCCCTCGACCATCGCATGGATGTGCTCCGGCGTCGTACCGCAGCAGCCACCGACGATCTTGGCGCCCGCCTGCACGAGATGTCGGGCGTAGGTGGCCATGTACTCGGGGCTCGCCATGTACATGCTGCGGCCACCGACGTCGCGGGGCATGCCGGCGTTCGGCTGCGCGCTCAGCTTGCGTCGGGTCGCCGGCGCCATCTTCTCGACGCACTCGAGAATCGTCTGCGGGCCGACTGAGCAGTTGAGTCCTATGATGTCCGCGCCCCACGCGTCGAGTTTGCGCGCGACGACGTCCGTCTCGGCGCCGTACGGCGTGCGTCCGTCGGCGCCGATCGTCATCTGCGCGATGATCGGCTTCTTCGGGTCGACAGCACGCGCGGCGAGGATCGCTTGCTCGATCTCGTCGAGGTCTGAGAAAGTCTCGAGGATGAAGAGGTCGACGCCACCCTCGGCGAGACCTTCCATCTGCTCCTTGAAGATCGCGCGAGCTTCGTCCTTGCTCGTCGGCCCGTACGGCTCGAGGCGAATGCCCAGCGGTCCCACGGCGCCGGCGACGAGCGCGCGCCGATCGGCGGCTTCGCGGGCGACCGTCGCGGCCGCCCGATTCAGCTCCTTCACCTGATCCTGCAGCCCGTGCTGCACGAGCTTCAATCGATTCGCGCCGAAGCTGTTCGTCTCGATGACATCCGCCCCGGCCTTGACGTACTGCGCGTGGATGTCGCGCACCAGGTCGGGCGCGCGGACGTTCAGCTCGTCGTAGCACTGGTTGATGAACACGCCCTTGCTGTACAGCATCGTCCCCATCGCCCCGTCGAAGACGATTATCGCTTCAGGGTCGAGGAGCCGTTCGATCGTCGCGTTCATCGGGGGGCGGCGGTGCCCGCGCCTTCGGCGCGTACGGCGTAGTACTTCGCCTGCGGGTGATGGACGATGATCGCGGCCGTGCTCTGCTCGGGAATCAGCTGGAACGCGCTCGTGAGCTGCATGCCGAGCGACTGCTCGGCCGGCAGGATCTTGAAGAGGTGCGCGTGATCCTCGAGGTCGGGGCATGCGCCGTAGCCCCAGGAATAGCGTTTTCCCTGGCCGCCCGGCAGCCCCAAGTCGTGTCGAATCTTCCGGTGCATCCACTCGGCGACCGCCTCGGCCGTTTCCACGGCGAGACCGTGGACGTAGTAGGCCTCCGTGTACTCACCGGAGGTCTGCAAGGTTTGAAACCGTTCGCTGGCCGCGTCGCCGACGGTCACGATCTGGAAGCCGACGACGTCCACGTCGCTCGAATCGACCGATCGGAAGTAGTCGGCGATGCACAGTCGCTCGCGACCGTCTTGTCGCGGGAAGTGGAAGCGCGCGATCTCGCGCGTCGTGCCGTCCCGCGAGTACGCGTCGGGGTCATAGACGATGACGTCGTTTCCGCTCGACTGGACGGGAAAGAGTCCGTAGACGGCGCGCGGCCGGAGCCAGCCGTCGCACTTCGCGGACTCCTGAAGACGCGCGCGCGTCGGCTCGAATTCGCGGATGGCGGCGTCGTACGCCTCGCCGGATCCGCGGGCGCCCCACTGCAGCCGATACAGCTCGTCGAGGTCGAGCAGCGAGAAAACTTCGTCGAGCGGAATGTCGTCGAGCGTCCGCACGCCGAAGAACGGCGCCGTGGGAACCGGGTTGTCGGCGTTGACGTCGCTTCGCGCGCCGCCGGCCGTGCCGGCGGCGACGTCCTTGCCGACCGTCGTCGAGAGGAATTTGTCGTTGCGCGCGTCGTCGAGCAGACGCGCCAGGAAACCCGCGCGAGTCTCGCCGTCTTGGAGGCGATCCATCGTCTCGAGCCCCTCGAACGCGTCCTTGCAATAGAAGACGCCAGAGTCATACGCGCGCTCGCCTTCCACGAACAGCGCGCGACGCCCGAACCGCCGATTGATCGCCGCGCCGCCGATCAGCACCGGAATCTTGAGTCCGCGCCGGTCGAGCTCCTGGACGCAGAGCGGCATCTGCTTCGACGTCGACACGAGGAGCGCCGAGAGGCCGATCGCGTCGGCGTCCACCTCGAGCGCCTTTTCGATAATAGTATTTACAGGAACCTGCTTGCCGAGGTCGAAGACGGTGTAGCCATTGTTCGAGAGGATCGTGTTGACGAGCGACTTGCCGATGTCGTGCACGTCGCCGTAGACCGTCGCCAGCACGACGCGACCCTTGGTGTAGCCCTCGGCGCGCTCGAGAAACTGCTCGAGATGCTTGACCGCCTTCTTCATCACCTCGGCGGACTGCAGCACGAACGGCAGAATGAGCTCGCCGGCGCCGAACTTGTCGCCGACCTCTTTCATGGCGGGGAGCAGGACCGTGTTCAGCACGCGCACGGGCTCCTCGCGCACGCCGGCGGCGTCGAGTGCCGCCTCGATGCCGTCCTTCTTGCGGTGAACCACCATGTAGTGCACGCGCTGATCCGGCGTCATCGACGCCATCGGATCCTCGACCTCGGCCGCGCGTGCGGCGCCGGTGCCACCGCGCGACTCGTAGTGCTCGATGAAGCGCTGGAGCGCGTCGGGTCGTCGATTGAAAACGAGATCGTCCGCGAGGGCTCGCTCGCTGGCGGGAATCTCGGCGTACGGTTGCACGTGCGCCGGGTTCACGATCGCCATGTCGAGCCCGGCCTCGACGCAGTGGTGCAGGAACACGGAGTTCAACACCGCGCGCGCGTCCGGCGCGAGCCCGAAGCTCACGTTGGAGACTCCCAGGCTCGTGAAGACGCCCGGCAGCTCGCGCTTGATCAGGCGAATGCCCTCGATCGTCTCGACCGCCGAGTCGACCCACTCCTGGTCGCCCGTCGCCAGCGTGAACGTGAGGTCGTCGTAGATCAGATCCTGCGCGGCGAGACCGTATTCTCCGACGACGATGTCGTAAATCTTCTTGGCGATCTCGAGCTTCCGGTCGCGCGTCTTGGCCATGCCGATCTCGTCGATCGTGAGCGCGACGAGCGCGGCGCCGTAGCGCTTGGCCAGCGGAACCACGGTATCGATGCGCTTGCGGCCGTTCTCCATGTTGATGGAGTTGATGATGCCGCGGCCGGGAATCGCTTCGAGCGCGCGCTGCACGACCGTCGCCTCCGTCGAGTCGACCATGATCGGTGTCTCGACGGTCATCGACAGCAGTTTCACCACCTTCGCCATCTGCTCGGCTTCGTCGGCGCGCTCGGTGAGCGCGACGCACACGTCGAGCACGTGCGCGCCCGACTCGAGCTGCTCGCGCGCGACGTCGGCGATCCCCTCGTAGTCGTCGGCCAGGAGGAGGCGCTTCACTTTGCGCGAGCCCTGCGAGTTCACCCGCTCCCCGATGAGCAGCGGCTTCGGGTTCTGGTCGAAGTCGATCGCGCGCATCGCCGATGACGCGCGGGGAACGCGCGACCCGCGGACGCTGCCGGCAGCGGGAGCCGGCTTGGCCTCCGGGCGGGGCGTTTTGCCGCTGGTCGCGGCTCGCACGCGGTCGACGATCGCGGCGAGATGCTCGGGCCTCGTGCCGCAGCAGCCGCCGACGATGCGAACGCCGAACTGCTCGACGAACTCGCCGAGCATGTCGGCCATCGGCGCCGGTTCGAGCGGGTAGATCGCGTCGCCCGTGCCCGTGTTGAGCGGAAGACCGGCGTTCGGAATGCACGACACGGGACGTGACGCGTTGCCCGCGAGGTAGCGGATCGGCTCACGCATGTGCTCCGGACCTGTGGAGCAGTTCAATCCGATGATGTCGATCGGGAGCGCCTCGAGCGTCGTCATCGCGCTCGCGATGTCGGTGCCGAGCAGCATGCGGCCGCTCGTGTCGAGGGTCACCTGCGCCTGAACGGCCACGCGCCGGCCGATCCCGTCGAAGAGGCGCTCGAAGCCGGCGACCGCCGCTTTCACCTCGAGGATGTCCTGCGCCGTTTCGATGAGCAGGACGTCGACACCACCTTCGACGAGGTACTTCGCCTGTTCGTAGTAGTTCTGCTCGAGCTGCTCGAAGGTCGTATTGGAGAGGACCGGGTCGCTGCTCGAGAGGAGCAGGCCGGTCGGCCCAATCGATCCGGCGACGAAGCGCGGCC
The DNA here is from genome assembly GCA_963757185.1 of uncultured Gemmatimonadaceae bacterium. Taxonomy (GTDB): domain Bacteria; phylum Gemmatimonadota; class Gemmatimonadetes; order Gemmatimonadales; family Gemmatimonadaceae; genus JAQBQB01. Next base: position 414,437 of record CAVWQI010000002.1, on the reverse strand, counting down.
ATTCGGGGGTCGAGTACTTGTCGCAGGCGGCGCGCGCGAGCCTGGCCGCGGCGACGTTCACCTCCCGCGTCTTTTCACCGATCCCCCACTCGCGCAGCCGGTGTGGCGTCGACTGGAAGGTGCACGTCTCGACGACGTCGCATCCGACCTCGAGAAACGACTCGTGGATCGATTGAATGATGTCGGAGCGGGTGAGGACCAGGTGGTCGTTGCACCCTTCGAGTGACTTCCCGCCGAAATCCTCCGCCGTCGGATGATGGCGCTGAATGTTCGTCCCCATCGCGCCGTCGAACACGACCACCCCACGCGCGACCGCCGCGAGGTACGCGGACTCGGTCGCGCTCTTGGTCGCGTGCGCGGTACGGGCGATAGTGGACGTCTCTTCAGCCATCGGAAGTGCCGTTCGGGGGACAAAGAAAAAATGCCCGCAACGCTAGCGCTCGGGCTGGCGCTTTAGCGGAATGTTTAACGTGGCCGCAAGTTGCCGAAAATCGCCACGGACGGTTGTACTTGTAGTCTAACCCCTCGCGAAGGACGATGGCTAGCCCGATTTCGTTGCGCCGTTCGCGGCAACCGCGTGAATTCGCGCGTCGCGGGGAGGTTGCACCGGCTGTGGCGCGGCTCTGAGGTAGGCGATGAGCGCGTCCAGGTCCGTGATGTCGACCGACTGCGACGAGATCGGCTGTCCGGGGAAACCGAGCCCGCTGCCGCCGGTGAGCATGAAATCGTTGATCACGACGGTGTACGTCGCCGCGTCGTCGAACGGTCGGCCGTCGGCCAACGTGATGGACGTGATTCGCGACCCCGCTGGCCGGGCAGGGTCGTACATGATGTGCACGCCGCCGAGCCACGCGCTGGGCTTTCTGCCACCCACGGCGCGCTCGAAGTAACGCCGCATGTCGGCGCCCCTGGCCGACAGCTTGTAGAGCGTATTGCCGAACGGCTGCACCTCGAAAACGTCCGAGTAGGTGGCGAGCCCCTGGTGCATCGGCGCGCGGAGGCCGCCGTGGTTCATCATCCCGAAGTCGGCGTGCCCCGCGGCGCGCATCGCGTCGGCGACGAGATCGCCGAGCGGCGATTCGTCCGTCGACGGAAGATCCTCGGCGATCGTCGCGACGTGCTCACCGGCGCGGACTGCGACGGCGGAGACCGCGGCGCTCACGTCGCTCGCCACGGCGGCGTCGGGACGGATCGAATCGGAGAAGACGTTCCGCACCTCGTGCTGCGTCGGAGTCGAGCGATCCAGGGGAATGTCGATCACATCGATGGCCGAACCATGCGAATACGCCTGCACGATCGGCACGCCGTTGATCACGGTGTTGACGAGCGAGTGCGAATGGCCGGCGACGACGGCGTCGACGTGCTGCTTGAGCGAGCGGACCATGTCGAAGATCTCGCCGTTGCACGCCCCCGATCCATTGGCGTCGCAGAATCCGCCGGCGTGGGCGAGTACGATCACCGTGTTCGCGCCGCGCCGGCGAAGGTCGGCCGTGAGACTGTCGACGATCGGCGCGGGGTCGTCGAACCGGAGGCCGGCGATGACGCTCGCCTTGGCCGCGGTCGCGGTCGATCGCGTGATGACGCCGATGATGCCGATGATGAACGGACCTCGCGTGACGATCGTGTCGTCGCGGATCCACGGAACGTCGCGCCCGTCGATGAAGCGCACATTGGCGGCGAGGACGTCGTAGTGCTCGTCGCGCATCCGCGCGCGGAGCGTGTCGGGCCCCCAATCGAACTCGTGGTTGCCCAGCGCCGCGGCGGTGTAGCCCAAACGATTGTAGATCCCGGATACGGGGCGGCCGTACGCCAGATTCGACGCCAGCGTCCCCTGAAACTCGTCGCCGCCGTCTACCAGGATCCACTGACAGTCGGGAGCGGAGCACTCGGCCTCCGCGCCTTCGATCGTCGCGGCGAGCGCCGCGGCGCCGCCGCGCAATACACCGCGCGCGTCGCGCCGCGGTTCCAGCGCACCGTGAAAGTCGTTCGTCCCGATGACTCTCAAGCGAGGGGGCGCGGTACGCTGTAACGAATTGTGCCCGGCGACCGCTAGGAGCGGACCCAGCGCTAACGCGAGCAAACCAATCCGCAGCGCCGCCGGGTCGCGCATTTGTGGAGTGCTCGGGTAAAGCTTAGGCGCGCGGCAGTCGTTCGCGGCTCGAGTCGTCGAAGCCGCGGCCAGTGGTCTTGGCGCGTTCGCCGACGTGCTGCACGAGCGCGATCAGACGATTTCGTTCGAGAGGAAGCGTGAGGTCGGCGAGCACGGCGCGCTGCAACGTCGGCGACAGCGCCGCGGTTCCCGATGCGCCCGTTCTATAAAGGACCAGCGCGCCGCCAGGCGCCAGCGGAACGTTCAACGTCTCGCCGGTCGACTCCGCGGCGAGCGTATGGCTCACGATCGCGATGAGGGGCGCCTGCTGCGCCGCCATCTCGCGTGCTTCGTGCAGCGTATGCACGACCGACGTCGTGAGCCCGAGCGCGGCGAACGATTGCGCCAGTCCTTCGAGCAGCGGTGTCTCTGTGCCGATCAAGAGAATTTGTGTCATTGTTCCGGCGGCAGGACCGTCATCGAGCCCCGCCTTCGACGATGGCGCGAATCGCGCCGTCCGTGATTCCTTCGATCTCGACGATCTTCGATCGCGAGTGTTCGCCCGCGAGAATTCTAATGGCTCGTCGCGCGACTGCGAAGGTGTGGGCGAGTAATTTCACGAGCTCCTCGTTCGCCGCGCCGTCCACCGGCGCCGCGTTAAGTCGCACCTTCAAGGCTTCGCCGTGAACGCCGACGATTTCGCTTCGTGGCGCGCGCGGTTGGACGCGGACGGCCAACCGAGCTCGACCCTGCAATATCTCGACCCGCAAACCGCTCACGGAATGCCCAGGAGGCTCTGCAACAAACTGAGCAAGAGCCATGCGATGATCGGCGTGATGTCGATTGGTCCGAGCGACGGAATCAGCCTGCGCAGCGGCGCGACCATCCATTCGGTCAAGATGTACGACCACCGGACCCATCCCGAGTACGGCGAGATCGGCAGCCACGACGAAATGACTCGCACAAGCAGCGCCAACCGAAGCAGCGAAAACGCCCACGAGGCCAGCAAGACCGGCAACGCTCGCGGCGAATGGGCCACGTAAGCCACTTGAGCGAGCACGCCGCCGAGGAGATTCAGAGCGCTGACGAGCAGAATGCCCAGCAGCGCATAGCCGACGATCATCCAGAGCGGCGCGGACGACGGAACGCCTCCGGCCCGCACGATCACCCGTTCGACGGGCGTCATGAGCGGGTCGATCCGCGCCCTGGAGAATCGCGCCATCCGGCTGAACGGACTGACTCGTCGCGTCCGAACGGCCCAGTCGAGGAGGCAGGCGAGGACGACGAGCGCACCGAGGCCGAGGAGGGCCATCTTCACGACGACGACGACGGCGTCGAAACCGCTTGCCATGTTCACGCGCGAAAACTGGACGCGGCGTGCGGGCGCAGCAAGCCACATTCGGCGGTGGGCGCGCGCCCGTGTCGCACCGAGCTCATTCCCGCGGGTCGGACACGCGCCCGAGCCGCCCAGGGTCTTCCGCGCGACCGCTCGCAGTATTGCCGATGCTGCCGGCAATACTGCAACGGCTCGCGCTCCATACCCCGGGCCGTCTCGGCGCTGCCTCCGTGCGGCTGCGCGGCTCTGTGTGAGACTCGATCGGCAGACTGCAGGCGGCCGCAGTGATCTGTACGCCCGTGCTGAACGCGACACGCGGCACACGCGCACGCCGTCTGTAGTTTCGCCGATTCGAGTGAGCGAGTGGGTGGGGCTGTGCGGAGCGGAGCCGTTGCAGCATTGCCGGCAGTATTGGCAATACTGCGAGCGGTCCGCGGAGGACAGTCCCACCCCGAGCCCCCACCCGGAGCATTGTCCCCCGAAACCAGAATCTCTTAGACTGAGAGCGAACGAACGCTCCCGCCTCAAACCGCCCCCATGCCAAAAGCAACCGCGAAGCGCACGAAGGCGCGAAAGCCGGCCGCCAAGAAAGTCAGCCCGCGTGCAGGCGCTGCGGCCAAGAAACCCGCCTCGCGCGGCGAAGGGCCCAACTATTGGCTCGTGAAGTCCGAGCCCGGGGCGTTTTCGTTCGACGACCTGCTGGCGCGACCGGATCGTACGACGTTCTGGGATGGCGTGCGGAACTTCGCGGCGCGCGGACATCTGCGGGCGATGAAAAAGGGCGACCGGGTCTTTTTCTACCACTCAAACGCGAACCCGTCGGCGATCGTCGGCATCGCCGAGGTCGCGCGCGAGGCGTATCCTGACTCGACGGCGTTCGACGCGAACGACGCGCACTACGATCCCAAGAGCAAGCCCGACGCGCCGACCTGGTTCATGGTCGACCTGCGCGGCATCGAGCGGCTGCCGCGCCCAGTGTCACTCGACGAGATCAAGAAAATCGATGCCCTCGCGTCGATGGCGCTCGTCCGGCTTGGCCGCCTCTCCGTTCAGCCGGTCACGCCCAAGGAATGGGAGACCGTGATGAAGCTGGCGCGCGGCAAGCCGGTTTGATCAGGGCTTCATCGGGCTCTGCTTGGCCGGCGGGAACCGGTTCGACAACCGCGACGTGAACGGCCGCTCGCCGTAACCCGTGTAGATCTGCCGGGGGCGCGCGATCTTCTGCTCCTTGTCGTTCAGCATCTCTTCCCATTGCGCGAGCCAGCCCGCGGTCCGCGCGACGGCGAACAGCACGGTGAAGAAATCGGTCGGGAACGCCATCGACCGATAGATCAGCCCCGTGTAGAAATCGACGTTTGGATACAGCTTGCGCGAGACGAAGTAGTCGTCGTTGAGCGCGACTTCTTCCAGCTTGAGCGCGATCTCGAGGTCCTTGTCAACGCCGACCTGCTTGAAGACTTCGTCGGCGAGCTTCTTCACGATCTTGGCCCGCGGGTCGTAGCTCTTGTACACGCGATGCCCGAAGCCCATGAGGCGACTGCCCTTTCCGCCTTTTACCTCGTCGATGAACGCGGGGACGTTCTTCGGGTGGCCAATCTCATTGATCATTCGCAGCACCTGCTCGTTGGCGCCGCCGTGCAGCGGACCGTACAGCGCCGCGACGCCGGCCGCGATGGCCGAGAACGGATCGACGTGTGACGATCCCACGGCGCGCACCGCGCTCGTCGAGCAGTTCTGCTCGTGGTCGGCGTGGAGAATGAACAGAATCTCCAGCGCGTTCACGAACACCGGGTTCGCCTCGTATTTCGGCTCCGACATGCGCGCCACCATCGAGAGGAAATTCTCGACGTAGCTCAGGTCGTTGTCCGGGTAGATGAAAGGCAGACCCTTGATGTGCCGGTAGCAGAAGGCGGCCAGCGTAGGAAGCTTCGCCAGAAGGCGGATGATCGAGATGTTCCGCTGCGACGGGTCGTGGATGTTCTTCGCTTCGGGATAGAACGACGACAGCGCGGCGACCGTCGAGCAGAGCATCGCCATCGGGTGCGCGTCGTAGCGGAATCCCTGCAGGAACGTCTTGATGTTCTCGTGGACGTACGTGTGGTACGTGATGTCGTGCACCCACGAGTCGTACTCGGTCTGCGTAGGAAGCTCCCCGTTCCTGAGCAGCCACGCGACTTCGAGAAACGTCGATTTCTCGGCGAGCTGTTCGATCGGATAGCCGCGGTAGCGCAGAATTCCCTTGTCGCCGTCGATGAACGTGATCGCGCTCTTGCAAGACGCGGTGTTCATGAAAGCGGGATCGTACGTCATGAGCCCGAATTCATCGGGCGACGTCTTGATCTGGCGCAGGTCCATCGCGCGGGAGGCCGTGTCGCCCTCCACGCCGCCTTCGAGAATTTGAACCGAGTAGGACTTGCTGGTGCGCGAATCCGTGATGTCGAGATTGCCCGTCGCGCGTAGCTCGCCTCCGCCCGGAGCGGAGGGCCCGCCTGTCGGCGCGGCCAGTGTGGTGCTCATGTGCTCACGAATCTCCAAGAGTGACCCAGGACGGAGCACGCTGGCTCCGTCACACGTGAGCTAAAATCTAGGGCCTAGTGGCGGGGCGCGGACCCGCCGGCGCGCGCGGCGTCCGGCAAGGCCGGGGTCGTGCCGCGCTCTGCCAGCAGCTTCGTCACGAAGCGCTGTCCTTCCGAGATTCGCTCGACCTCGACCGCCATCGCGTCCACGGCATTGTCGAGCTTCGCCATGCGGTCGGAGATCTCGGCGAGGCGCGTCGTGAGGTCGGCGCTGACGACGCGCTTCGCGCGGTACTTGATCCAGGTCGTGACGATCCCCGTGAAGCAGCCCATCGCCGTGACGACGCCCGCGAAAACGAAGATGTTGGTCAGGATGATCGTTGCCGGGGTGTCCACCTGCGTTCCTCCATGGGCTGAGTGGGCTACGTCACAATCTTAGTACGCCGACGGTTCCGGCGGGGTTTCGTCGCTGAGGCGCAGAGCGACCGAACCGGACACCGGTCACAATGTGCCACGCGCGCCGTGCAGACGAGGGCGCCGAGCTCCATCAGCGCCTGGTTGTGCGTCCACGTCGCGCGGCCGGTGCGCGGCAAGAGCGACTCGGCGATCTCCCACGCGGCGCGCTGGCCGTGCGACGACTTCGGATCGATCGACGGGGCGAAGGCCCGTTTGACAACCCGTGCCACGTTCGTGTCGACCAGCGCGGCGCGTCGCTCGTAGGCGAACGACGATACCGCACCCGCTGTGTACGCGCCGATTCCCGGCAGCCCGCGGAGCTCGGCGGGGTTCGCCGGCAGGCGCGCGTCCGGGGAGCGACCGCGGTCCGTCACTTCGCGCGCCAGCCGGTGCAGGTTGCGCGCACGGGCGTAGTACCCGAGGCCGTCCCACGCTTCCATGACTCGCCTCGGCGTCGCGCGCGCCAGGTCGTGAAGCGTGGGGAAGCGTTCGAGGAATTCGCCGTAGTAGGTGACGACGCGCGAGACCTGCGTCTGCTGCAGCATCAGCTCCGAGACGAGGACCTCGTATGGATCGCGCGTTCGGCGCCACGGCAAGTCGCGCGCATTGCGCGAGTACCAGCGCCGCAACCGCCGGCTGAATTCCCGGCGCGCGGCGGCCCCCGCCGTCATTGCGGCGTCCAGTGCGGCACCGCACCGAACAGTCCCTCTGAGACGCCGCGTCCAACGAGGACGAGGCCGAAGACGAGACTCGCCAAGCCACTGGCCAGGCGCAGATAACGCTGTGCGCGTACGAAGCGGCGCGCCGTCACCGCCGACGGAAGCGCGACCACCATCGTGATGACGCCCATTCCGGCGATGGTGCCTGCCGCGAACAACGCCAAGTAGAGAAGCTGCAGCATCGCCCCGGGCACCGCGGCGAGAACCATGAGCGCGACGAACGCGGACCCCGCGAGGCCGTGCACGATGCCGACGACGAGCGGACGCGCCATGTTTGTCGCCGAGCCGACGCGCCGGCCGCTCAGCGTGAGCATGCCGAGGAGAATCAGCATCACGGCGACGCAGAACTCGAGCAGAAGCCCGAGCCGCGGCGGAATCACGAGCCGGAAGACGACGATCGCGCCGCCCACGGCCAGGATCGTGATGCTGTGCCCGACGCCCCAAACCGCGCCGACGGCGCTCGCGCGCCAGAGCGAGCGCTCGTCGCTCACGATGGTCGTGACGGCGACGACGTGATCCGGATCGGTCGCGTGACGCATGCCGAGCACGAATCCGAGCAACAGGATCGAAGCGAACGAGAGCATCGAAGGCGGCCGGGTTGATCGGTCGAACGGTCGCGAAATGTACGTCCGCACGGCAGAATGCGTGCGACGTCGAAAGGACCGGGTCTCGAATGCGCCCCCCCGGCGCCCGTTTGCGCCGGACACTCTCGCGTTCGATCTTTGGGCGTGCAACTCCAGAAAATGCTTCGCCATCCTATCGCCGCGATTTCGGCGGCGATCATGGTTTTGGCCACACCGGCTCTTCTCTTCGCGCACGCCCACCTCGTCAGAAGCTCGCCGGCGGCGAACGCGGTGCTCGACTCGGCGCCGACGACGCTGGGACTCTGGTTCTCCGAGCGGCCCGAGCCGCGCTTCACGGTGATTCAGCTTCTCGATTCGGCCGGGTCGGCCATTCCGCTTGGAGCACCGACGAGCGTCGAGCAGAACGGGCTCACGCTGACGATCACGCGAGCACTCCCGCCCGGGCGCTATTCCGTAGTATGGCGCACCGCCGCATCCGACGGGCACGCGACGAACGGCAACTTCTCGTTCCGCGTCGCCGCCGCGCGCGGCGCGCCGCCGCCCCCCGCACCAGCGCCGAGCGTGACGGTCACGCCGGTAGCCCCGAGCACGCCGGCGGGGGCGCCGCAAGCCGCGTCGACGCCGGCCCCGATACGTTGGGCGGAGTTTGTCGCGCTGATATTGCTGATCGGCACGGCGGTTTTCCGACTCGCCGTCCTCCCCGAGGCGGCGCTCCCCGACGACGCCTCGCTCGACGTCGCCGCGCGCACCCGAAGGGTCGCGTTCGCGGCGATCGCGCTGTTCGCCGTGACGACCGTCGCGCGCGTGGCGCTCCAATCGCAACTCGTCGCGAATTCCAGCTCGCCCATGTCGGCGGTGATGACGGTGATCAGCGACACGCGATGGGGACACGGTTGGCTGACCGGGGCGCTCGGCGCTGTCCTCGCGCTTCTCGGTCTTTTTGGCGCGGCACGAGCGACTCGAGCGTGGTTCATGGTCGCCGTCGGCGCCGTGCTCATCTGCGTGAGCGAGGCGCTCACCGGGCACGCCGCCGCGCTGCGTCACACGGCGCTCTCGGTCGCCGTGGACGTGACTCACGTGCTCGGCGCCGGCGCATGGATCGGCGCGCTTTTCGTGATGGTCGGCGTCGGCCTGCCGGCGCTCGGCCGGATGAATCCGGCGGACGCGCCGCGGGCGGGGTCGTCGTTGACGCGCGCCTATCACACGGCCGCCGTGGATGGCGTGATCCTCGTTGTCCTGAGCGGGGTGATTGCCGCGTTTCTTCGATTGCCGGCGTTCAACGCGCTCTGGACGACGGACTACGGCAGTTGGCTGTTCCGAAAGCTCGTGTTCGTGTTGATCGCGCTGGCATTCGGCGTATACCACTGGCGGCGGGTCGTTACTCCCGAGTGGACGGACGACACGCGACGCCGGTTCGGCCGCACCGCGTCCGCCGAGCTCGTCGTCGGCGTCGTGATCATCGCGCTCACTTCAATGTTGGTCTCGACATCGCTTCCCCAATGACAGCGACACCGCACACCGAGAAAGGCGTCTGGCCGATCACGTACCACGACGTCGAAGCCGCGCGCGAGCGCATCGCGCGCTATTTGTCCCCGACTCCTTTTCGCCGGTATCCGCGTCTCTCGGCGCTCGTCGGCCACGACATCGACCTGTTCGTGAAGCACGAAAACCACCAGCCGACCAACTCGTTCAAGATCCGGAACGGGCTGTCGTTCATGACCGCGCTCGACGCCGATGAGCGGCGCCGCGGCGTGGTCGCGGCGTCGACGGGCAATCACGGGCAGGGAATCGCCTTCGGCGGTCAACTGGCCGAAGTGAGCGTCACCGTCTGCGTGCCGGCGGGGAACAACCCGGACAAGAACGCCGCGATGCGGTCGCTCGGCGCGACCGTCGTCGAAGAAGGCCGCGACTACGACGAAGCCGTCGGCGTGATGCAGCGCATCGCCGCGAACGAGGGACGCGTTATCGCGCACTCGACCAACGACCCCCGCGTCGTCGCCGGCGCCGGCACGATGACGCTCGAGATTCTCGCGCAGGAGCCGGACCTCGACGCCCTGGTGATCGCCACGGGCGGCGGGTCGCAGGCAGTCGGCGCGATGACCGTCGCGCGCGTGCTGTCGCCGGCGCTCGAGGTCTACGGCGTGCAGGCGGCGGGCGCCAGCGCGATTCACGATTCGTGGCACGCGCGCACACGTCTCACGACGGCCGTCGCCGAGACGTTCGCCGAGGGCGTGGCCACGCGCACGACCTACGACCTGACGTTCCCGGCTTTGCAGGAGGGGCTCGCCGGATTCGTCACTGTCACGGACGCCGAGATCGCCGAATCGCTGCGTACGATCGTCGCCGAGACGCACAACCTCGTCGAGGGGTCGGGCGCGATCGGCTTCGCGGCGCTGCCCAAGTTGGCCGACCGACTCGCCGGAAAGCGAGTCGGCATCGTCTTCTGCGGCGGCAACATGGACGTCGGGTTGCTGCGCCGGGTGCTGGCGCGCGAGATCTAACGCGCGCTCAGCTGACCTTTCGCGTCTTCCGCTTGAGGAAGTCCATCAGGATGAACTGCCCGAGCGTCATCGTCGACGTGAAGTAGGCTTTGCCTTTGCTGATCTCCGACACGCGCTTCACGAACTCGACGAGCATGCGGTCGCGGGCGAGCATGAACGTGTTGATCATGATCCCGGAGCGCCGGCAGTTGGCGACCTCGCGGATCGTCTGCGCGATGACGGTCGTGTCGAGCCCGAACGAGTTCTTGTAGATCTGCCCGTTGGGCAGCGTCAACGCGCTCGGCTTGCCGTCGGTGATCATGATGATCTGCCGCATGTCCTTCTTCTGGGCGAGCAGCAGCCGCCGCGCGAGCTTGAGCCCTTCGGCCGTGTTCGTGTGGTACGGTCCGACCTGCGCCGTGGCCAGCGTCGCCAGCGGAATCTCCTCGGCCGAGTCGTGGAAGAGCACGACCTTGAGCGTGTCGCCCGGGAACTGCGTGCGGATGAGGTGCGTGAGCGCCAGCGCGACTTTTTTCGCCGGCGTGAAGCGATCTTCGCCGTACAGAATCATCGAGTGCGAGCAGTCGAGCATCAGCACCGTGGCGCACGACGACCGATACTCCGCCTGGCGAACCATGAGGTCCGAATAGTCGAGGTCCATCGGCACCTCGATCTTGCCGGTGCGGGCCAGCGAGTTCTTGAGCGTCTCGTTGACGTCGAGGTTGAGCACGTCGCCGAACTCGTACGGCTTGCTCCATCCGTCGGCTTCGATCCCCGTGGCCAGGTACGCCGTGTCATGACTTCCGAAACTAGACTTTCCTAAAGAGCCGAGCAGGTTTCGTAAAGTTTTATAGCCGAGGAAGTCGATGCCCTTGTCGGTGAGGTTGAAGTTCACGTCGCGGGCGGCGGCTTTGGCGAGACCGCCGGGCCCGGTGACGGCCTGGTGCCCAGCCGGCATCTGCGGCGCGTTCTCGACGTTGAGGTAGCCCTCGTCGATCAGGCGCTGGACGAGCTGGTCGAGGAGTTGCGCGAGCTTGGCCTGTCCCTCGGAATCGTCGCCGCCGCGGAGCGCTTCGAGCATCTCGGGAGTGAACTGGCCGCTCTCCATGAGCGCGTCGAGGATCGCCTGCTTGAGCGCCTCGAGCGACCGATTCTGCTCGTCGCCGGTATCCCACCCGTAGTACGACTGGTTGTCGCCGCCGGCGAATCCCGATTGCAGCAGGAAGTCGGCGAGCTTGTCGAGCAACGACTGCAGGTCGATCGCGTCGGCGAGCTCAGGACTGAACTTGGTGTAGGTATGGAACCGCATACCTCAGGATACGTCGCGAACCGCCGTGGTGCCACGGGCCCCGGGGGGACGAGTGCGGAGGCGGGGTGCGGGGAACTGGGACGGATGCGGAGACGGAGTGCGGAGATCTGAGGGTGAGCGGGGGTGTGCATGCCTGGCGAGAACGCAGCCGTTACCGCTCGCCGTTCTAGTTCCCCGCACACCGTCTCCGCCCTCGTTCCAGCCTCGTTCCAGTTCCCCGCACTCCGCCGCCGCACCCCTCCCGGTTCTCCGCACCATCCCAACCATTTGCTCTGCCGCAGTGTCCGATCCATACCTAGACGTGACAACCATAGCCCTGACTACCGTGGACGACCCCCGCTCACAGATCCTCGCCGGCACGCTCGACCTCCTGGTCCTCAAGACGCTCTCGGCCGGACCATTCCATGGATACGGTCTCGCTCAGCACATCAAGCGTCTGTCCCGCGACGCCCTCCGTGTCGAAGAAGGATCCTTGTATCCGGCACTGCAGCGAATGCAGGCGAAGGGATGGATCGCGTCCGAACTGAAAAAGTCCCCGACGGGGAGAACGGCCCGGTACTATCGCCTGACGGCGGCGGGGCGACGTCAGCTCGGCGAAGAGGAGTCGGAGTTCCAGCGCTCGGTCGCGGCGACGATGCGCGTTCTCAAGGGGGCCGAGCCGTGACGCCCGGCGAATTCTGGCGCCGAAGCCTGGCGTGGATTCGTCGTCGCGAGCTCGAGCGTGAGCTGACGGGCGAATTGAACGCGCACGCCGAGCTGCTTGCCCGCGACCTCGAGCGTGAAGGATTCAGCGCCAAGGACGCGCGGGCCGAAGCGCGCCGACAAGTGGGAAGCACACTGCGCGCCCGCGAAGCCAGCCGCGACGTCTGGGGATTTCCGGCCCTCGACGCATTGCTGCACGACCTTCGCTACGCGATGCGCGGACTGCGACGGTCGCCAGGTTTCACCGCCACCGTGGTCGTCACGCTGGCGCTCGGCATCGGCGCCAACACGACGATGTTCTCGATCATCGACCGGCTCATGTTCCGGCCGTATCCCTACATGCGTGCGCCCGGCGACGTGCACCGTGTCTACCTGCGCACTACGGGCAGGGGGCGCACGTTCACCTACGCGACGATGCCGTACACGCGCTATCTCGACATCGCGCGGGCGTCTCGCTCATTCTCCCAAATCACCGCGGTCTCGGAATGGCGTCTCGCGGTCGGCACCGGGCAGAACACGCACGTCCGGCACGTCGACGGCGTGAGCGCGTCGTTCTTCGATCTGTTCGACGCGCCGCCGTCGCGGGGCCGCTACTTCAACTCCGCCGAGGACGAGGCGCCGAACGGGACAGCCGTCGCGGTGCTTGCATATCCGTTCTGGCAAACGGAATTCGGCGGGCGAAACGTCATTGGCGAGCCGATGCAGGTCGGGCTCGCCAAGTACACCGTCATCGGCGTCGCTCCTCGGGGATTCGTCGGAACCGCGAACAACGGCGCCGAGCCCGACCTGTTCGTCCCGATCACGACGATCCCCGCGAACGTCAACCCGATAGCCGCAGCGAATTATCTCACGACGTACACGTGGGACTGGACGGAGATCATCGTCCGGCGACGAGCCGGCGTGTCCGACGCCGAGGCGACCGCCGACCTCACGAACGCATTCATTCAGAGCCGGAACGCGCAGCGGCTGCTCAATCCGCGGATGACGCCGGATTCGCTCGCCAGGCCGCGCTCCCTCGAGGGTTCGTTGCGTTCATGGGCCGCGCCCGACGCGGGGCTCGAGTCGCGCGTGCTGCTCTGGGTAGCGGGCGTCGCGGCGATCGTGTTGTTGATCGCGTGTGCCAACGTCGCGAACCTGATGTTCGCGCGAGTGCTCCGCCGGCGTCGCGAAATCGCCGTGCGACTCGCCCTCGGCGTGAGCCGCCGGCGCCTCGTCGCGCAGTTCATCGTCGAGGGCGCGCTGCTCGCCACGCTCGGCTGCGCCGCCGGGTTGGTGGCGGCGGAGTGGGCCGGAATCGCCGTTCAGCGGCTCCTCTTCCTTCAGGTGACCGGACCGGGCGGCGGTCTGATCGCGGATTGGCGGACGATCGGAGCGGCGGCCGCCTGCGCGTGCGTTTCGGCGCTTCTCGTCGCCGCCGGCCCCGCGATTCTCGCGACGCGATCGGATCTCGCCGGTTCGCTCAAGTCCGGGGCGCGCGCCGGCGTCACGCAGCACTCTCGCTTGCGATCGACGTTGCTGGTCGCGCAGGGCGCGCTTTCGGTCGTTCTGCTCATTGGGGCGGCGCTTTTCGTTCGCAGCCTGACGCGCGTGGTTTCGATTCCGCTCGGCTACGACGCCAACAACGTCGTCGAGACAATATTCGACTTCCGCGGATTTCCGATGGACAGCACGACGGGCGTCGCGGTGCGCCGCCGTCTGCTCGATGCGGCGAAGTCGATTCCCGGAGTGGAATCGGCGGCTCGCGTCAACAGCCTGCTGTACAGCACGAATACGGCGTATCTGACCGTGCCCGGGATCGATTCCATCGGCCGACTCGGCCGTTTCAACTTTCAAATGTCGACGCCCGACTATTTCAGCGTCATGCGGACGCGGATCGTGCGCGGGCGCGCGTTCGACGTGTCGGACAGGGCGGGAGCGCCGCTCGTGGCGGTCGTGAGTCAGGCGATGGGGCGCGCGTTGTGGCCGAACCAGGATCCGATCGGCAAGTGCATTCAAGTCGGGTGGGATGCCCTGCATCCGGAATCGCGGCCGCCGTGCAGGACCGTCGTCGGCGTTGCCGAAGACGCGGCGATGCAGACCGTCACGGACGAAGAGCGCTACATGTATTACATCCCGGTGGATCAAGCCAATCCCGGCTGGGCGACGACCATTCTCGTGCGTGTTTCGCCCTCGGTGACGGACGGGCCGGAGCGCGTGCGACGTGCGCTACAGTCGGCCATGCCGGGAGACGGCTTCGTCGTCGTGCGCCCGCTCGCCGAGTTGGTCGACATCTCGCGACGCTCGTGGCATCTCGGCGCGGTGTTGTTCACGACGTTCGGTCTCCTCGCCCTCGTCGTGGCGGCGGTCGGACTTTACGGCGTCATCGCGTACGACGTCGCGCAGCGGCGCCACGAGATCGGCGTGCGGATCGCGCTCGGCGCGCGCTCACGCGACGTGCTGGCGATCGTCGCGCGGCAGGGCTTTGGCTTCGTCGCCGCGGCCGTCGCGTTGGGCGTGCTCGTCGCGCTCGCGGCGGCGCGTTGGATTCAGCCGTTGCTCTACGGCGAGTCGGCGAAAGACCCGGTCGCGTACGCGGCCGTTTCCGCGATCATGATCGTCGTTGCGCTGGTCGCGAGCGTGGTGCCCGCGGCGCGGGCGGCGAGAGTCGATCCGAACATCGCGCTACGCGCCGAGTAATCATCGCAGCACGGTAACCGCCACGTACGACGCTTGCTCGGGCGTGTGCCACACGCGGTGCGTCTCCGCTTTGAAGTCGCTCGCCTTCGCCTGGAAGATGTTCGGCACCCACGTCTGCGGATTCCGATCGTAGAGCGGGAACCAGGTGCTCTGCACCTGCACCATCATCCGATGGCCCTTCGCGAACGTGTACGTCTGTTGGTGCAGGTCGACGGTGAACGGCAGGGGCGTGCTCGACGGAATCGGCTTGGGCGTCGTGAACCCTTCGCGGTAGCGTCCGCGCATGATCTCGTGCGCCACCATCAGCTGGTAGCCGCCCCAGTCCCAATGGCTCGGAATGCTGTCGGGGAAGACGTCGATCAGCTTCACCACCCAGTCCGCGTCCTGTCCCGTCGTCGACGCGACGATGTGGGCGACGACGTCGCCGGCGATCGTCACGTCCTCCGCCAGCGGAGCCGACTCCCACGTGAGCACGTCGGGGCGACCTTGCACGAAGCGCTGGTCCTGCGTCTCCCACGTGCGCCAGCGCGAGCCGCGCGGGTCGTACGTCTGCTCGACCGGGCGCGGACGATAGGGCACCGGATGCGCGGGATCGGACACGAACTGATCGTACGGCGAGGCTTCAGATTTTGGCGCGTCGAACGAAAGCGCTCCGTTCGAATGCAGGTAGATCTTCCGGTCCGATGCGCCTGCCTTGGGCGGCCACGTATCGAACGAGCGCCAGCGCTTGGCTCCGGCGTCGTAGAGATACGCCGTGGGCTCGCTCATGCTTCCCTTGTCGTGCAGCCAGTAAGCGAACCAAGGCGCCTCGACGTCGCGCAAGAACGCGTCGGCCGTACCGGGATCGACGACGGGCATCGCGCGCGCCTGGTTGCGCCATCCGCCGTGATTCCACGGTCCCATGACGAGGAAGTTCCAGTGCTTCGTATCGCCGGGTTCCAGCGCCTTGTACGTCGCGAGAGGACCCCAGCGATCTTCCTGGTCCCACCAGCCGCCCACCGTTAGGGTTGGAACGCTGGGCGATTTGAGATCCCGCTCGACGGCGCGCGCCTGCCAGTACGCGTCGTAGCTCGGATGCTGCGTGAACGCCAACCAGGTCGGGACGCGTCCGTGGAAGTACTTCGCGTCGGCGTTCGCCAGAGGGCCGAGCTCCAAATACCAGTCGTAGGCATCCCAGTGCGAGATCGGTGACGGAATCGACTGATCCTTGCTCAGCTCGAGATCGCTCGCGTACTCGAAGCCGTACGACAACCGGAACGCGCCCTGGTGGAAGAAGTCGTCTCCCATCCATGTATCCGTCATCGGGGCCTGGGGAGATATGGCCTTGACCGCGGGATGCGGATTGATGCCGGCCATCGTCGCGAGGAATCCCGGGTACGACACGCCGAACACGCCGACGCGGCCGTTGTTGTTCGCGCACGTTCTTGATGAGCCAATCGACGGAGTCGTACGTGTCCGTGCTCTCGTCCGTGCCCTTGGCGTCGCGCGGATCGTGCAGCGGACGGTTCATGAAGAACTGTCCCTCGCTGCGATAGCGCCCGCGGATGTCCTGCGTGACGAAGATGTAGCCGTCGGCGGCGAGGAAGCGGCTGGACGGTGACACGACTGTGTCGCCGGCGATGCCATACGGCGTGCGCGTCATCAGGATAGGCAGCGCCGGATGCGACCCGCGTGGCTCGCAGATGCTCGTGTTGAGATGCACGCCGTCGCGGGCCGCAATCATTTCGAATCGGCAGTTGAACGCCGGAACCGCCGTCTGCTGAGCCGCCCCAACGCTCGCCATGAAAGAGACCAACAGCCCTACGGCTCTTCCGAATGCCTTGGTCATCGACGACCTCGTTGTTGGTTTTCTCCGTCTATTCCCGTTTGTTCCGTCTGTTTCCGTGTCCCAATTGTTGATGCTCGTCATGGCGCGAGAGGCTCGAGCGCCGCGTCAAGCCATAACGATTGGAACACGGAAACAAACGGCAACGCCAACGGAAACAAACGGGATATCAGGTGCGCCGCCAATCGGCGGGCCTGTGGCTGTATTTTTCAATCGTGCCCGACCCGACGACCGCGCCTAAACCCCGCCGCACCGCACCGCCATCGGCCGCGGTGCTCACTCCGGCGGCTAGCGCCGTGGTCTCGTCGCTCAATCCGTTCCAGACGCTCCAACGCCACCGGAACTTCCGGCTGTTCTGGATCGGCCAGACCGTGTCGCTCATCGGCACGTGGATGCAGACGATGGCGCAGGGATGGCTGGCGTTAGAGCTCTCAAATAGCGCCTTCCTCGTTGGCGTCGTGGCCTCGGCGGGGTCGCTTCCCGTCCTGGTGCTCTCGTTGTACGCGGGCGTCCTCGCCGACCGCGTGGAGAAGCTTCGCCTCGTCAAGATCGGCCAGATCGCGTTCTGCCTCCAAGCGTGCGCGCTCTGGTGGTTCACCTGGAGCCACCACATCACGGTCGCGTGGCTCCTCATCCTCGCGACGATCAACGGCGTGATCAACGCGTTCGAGATCCCGGCGCGACAATCCTTCGTCGTCGAACTGGTCGGACGGGAAGATCTGCCCGGCGCGATCGCGCTGAACTCGAGCGGGTTCAACATCGCGCGGGTCGTCGGCCCGAGCATCGGCGGCGCTATCATCGCGAGCCTCGGCTTGGCGTGGTGCTTCGGCGTGAACGCGCTGAGTTACATCGCCGTGATGGGCGGCCTGATGCTGATTCGCCTTCCCGCGTGGACGCCGCCGGAACACGTCGTGTCGCCGTTCGAGGGCATCCGCGAGGGCGTGCTGTTCATGCGCGACACTCCGTCCATCGCGGCGCTCATGAAGTTCGTGACCGTCTACTCGATCCTGGGCGTCCCGTACCTCACGTTGATGCCCGTCGTCGCGCGCGACCATCTCGGGCTCAGCGCCGGCGGCTACGGGGCGATGCTGGCGTGCGTCGGCGTCGGGGGCGTCTCGGGCGCGTTGTGGCTCGCCGCGATCGGCGACCGATTCAATCGCATGCGGCTGCTCGCGATCACGGCGTACGTCTACTCCGGACTGCTCATCGCGTTCGCGTTGGTGCGCACCGCCGGCGCCGCGTACCCGATCCTTCTCGGCGTCGGTTTCACGATGATCGTGACGAGTGCCGTCTGCAATTCCACGCTGCAGCACATCGTGCCGAACGAGCTGCGCGGGCGGCTGATGGCCGCATACTCGTTCGTCGTCGTCGGTCTCTCCTCGGTCATCGGCTCGTTCATCGCCGGAAGCGTCGCGCACGTGATCGGCACGCCGTGGGCGATCGGCGGCGGCGCCGCGATTCTCCTCGTCTATTCGTACGTCGCCTTCGAGCGGGGAAACGCGCTGCGAGACGTCTGAGCTCCGGGCGCGACCTCGCTAGTAGGTCGGCGCCGGCGCGGACCCGAACTGTTTGCGCGCGGTGTCGACGACCAGCGCCGCCGCTCCGTCGAGTCCCAGCCACGCCGTGTTCAGGCAGAGGTGGTAGTTCTCGTGGGCGAGCCAGTTGCGATTCCAATGCCGCCGAACGTACTGCTCGCGCTGTTTGTTCTGCTCGGCGACCATCTTGTCGGCTTCGTCCTGCCCGACCTTGAACGCGTCCATCGCGTACTTGCGCAGCGCGGCGCGCGGCGCGTAGCAGAAGACGTGCAGCACGTCTTCGCGTTCGGCGAGAAGACACTGCGCGCCGCGGCCGACGAAGACCGCGGGTCCGGCTTGCACCGCCTCTTCGATGACGCGCTGCGTCACCGCGATGATTCGTTCTTCCGTCGTCTCGACCGGACCGGTCGGAACGGGCGGCAGCATCTCGGGTGATCCGAGCGACAGCGCCGACGCCAGTCGCTCCACGAGCGACGGCACTCGCTCGTCCTGCGCGCTCACTTCGGCGCGCGTCAACCCCGAGCGTTCGGCGATCGCGTCGATGATGTCGTTGTCGACCAGTGACCAGCCGAGGGCGCCGGCGACTCGTTGTGCCACTTCCGATCCGCCGGAGCCGTACATCCGCGAGATCGTGATGACGGGCATTCAGCGCGCGGGAGCGATCTGCGACGCGATACTCTCGATCATCGTGCGCGTTGGCGGGGGCGCGGACGACCCGCCGTCGCACCTGCTCGACCACCTCGAAACCGAGCGCGCTCCACGCCGCTACGGCGATGCGCGACGACGCGGCGTTGTGCAGCCGCATCTCGCCGAGTCCGCGCTCGTCACACCAATCCTCGGCGGCGCGCACGAGCGCGCGCATCACACCTCGGCGCCGGGCAGACGGCACCACGTAGACGGATGAGACGTAGCAATACCGCTCGGGCAGGACGAGCGGCGATCCGCGAACGTCGACGGCGCGGAGAATCCCGACCGCCTCGCCGCCCAGCTCGGCAAGAAAGAGCCGCTCGTCGGCGGCGACGATCTGCGCGTGGTAGAGCTCGAACGCGCGGTCGACGACTTCGTGGTGAAGGTCGGCGTAGAGCGGGTGGTCGCCGTACTCGCGAAGCAGTGCAAGACGCAGCGAGACGACCGTCGCGAGGTCGCTCGGCTCGGCGCGCCGTACCGTGACTCGGCGCGATGCGTCAGCTCGGGCCGCCACCGAACAGATCCTGGTTCGGGCGCCGGCGCGGTTCAGGCGCCGCGCGCCCGTACTGGCCACCGTCGGAGCGGGAGATCTTCTTGCGCGCGACAAGCGCCTCGAGCACCAGCTCGCACGCGGCGACCGCGGTGCCCGCGTCGTCTTCCGCCGCGAGTCCGACGTGCCTGACGATGCGCGTGAGGTCCGGCACGATCTCGAACCCCTCGAGTGCGACCTCGGCGCGCGCGTCGTCCGCTACCTGAAGGGCGCCGCCCTCGTCGAACCACATGATGATGTCGTCGACGTTGACGCCGCCGGCGCGATCGTGGAAGGTGCCGTCGGCAGCGCGTCGAATGAGCTCGCGCGCGATCGCCGGCCCGCCGACCAACTCGCCCTCGTACTCCAGCTCGATCTTGCCCGTGATCGCGGGGAGCGCGGCGTAGATGTCGGACACTCGCGGCACGATGTCGGCGTCGCCCGACACGATGGCGCGCCGTTCGGCGTTGGAAACGACGTTCTCCGTGACCGAGATCGGCATGCGCTGCGACACGCCGGAGCGCTTGTCGATCCGGCGGTCGTTGCGCGCCTCGAACGCGATGCGCTCGATCAGCTCGGCGATGAAGTCGGGGACGCGGACGGCGCGGCTGTCGCGCTTGATCCACGCCTCCTGGCGCGTGATGTCCATTCCCAAGTCGACGGTCGCTGGATAGTGCGTGCCGATCTCGCTGCCGATGCGATCCTTGAGCGGCGTGATGATCTTGCCGCGCGCGGTGTAGTCGTCGGGATTCGCCGTGAAGCAGAGCTGCACGTCGAGCGGAAGGCGGATCGGGTATCCCTTGATCTGGACGTCGCCCTCTTGCATGACGTTGAACAACCCGACCTGCACCTTGCCGGCCAAGTCCGGAAGCTCGTTCAGCGCGAAGATGCCGCGGTTCGCGCGTGGGAGCATCCCGTAATGGATGGTCAGCTCGTCGGAGAGCATGTGTCCGCCGCGCGCGGCGCGGATCGGATCGAGATCGCCGATCAAGTCGGCGATGGTGACGTCCGGCGTGGCGAGCTTCTCGACGTAGCGATTCTCGCGGCCGACCCACGCGATGGGCGTGTCGTCGCCCGCTTCGGTGAGGAGGTTCCGCGCGTACTTCGAGATCGGGGCGAACGGATTGTCGTTGACCTCGCTCCCGGCGACGATCGGCATCGCGTCGTCGAGGAGGGTGACGAGCGCGCGCAGAATGCGCGACTTCGCCTGCCCGCGCAGGCCCAGTAGGATGAAGTTGTGGCGCGACAGCACCGCGTTCACGAGCTGCGGCATGACGGTGTCTTCGTATCCGATCACACCGGCGAACAACGGTCCCGAGCCGCGCTGACAGAGGCGCTCGAGGAGGTTGTATCGCATTTCGTCCTTGACCGAGCGGAACGCCCGGTCCGGGACGCCGTATGGGGAGCGCTTGAGGGCGCCGAGGGTCTCTGGATGCGCCTGCACGACAATCTCCGATTGCAGCCAATGAGGGCCCGCGACCATCGCGGCCCTGGTTCAATCAAGGCGACTAGACGAAGGCCGCGCAAGAGCGCGAGCCGAGGCTTTTAGTCGGCCAGCCCCACTTCCACGAGGTTGTCGTAAAAGACGGGTCCGTGCCCGAGGTCGGTCTCTCGCTGCGACGTGGTCTGGTTCGCGTTGGCGCCGTCCGCGGCGAATTTGCCCCACCAGATCGACGGGGCCCAGACGACGCCCGGGCGGATCGAGTCCTCGACGCGGGCCACGGCGGTGAACGCGCCGCGGTCGTTGCGCACGACGACGCGCGCACCCACGCCAATGCCGCGCTCCTCGGCGTCGATCGGGTGCAGCAGGCACTCCGGCTCGCGGGCGCCGCGGCGCAGCGCGCCGATGTTCACGAAGGTCGAATTCAGGAACTGATGGGCGGGAGAGGAAATCAACGTCAGCGGATAGCGGCCGGCGAGCTCAGGCACCTCTTCGGGGAACTCGTACGGCGCGGTGAACGTCGGCACTGGATCGATCCCCATTTTCTCCAAGCGCGGCGAGTAGAACTCGCACTTGCCGGATGGGGTGGCAAATCCGCCCTTCTCGTAGGGCAGATACGGCGACGGCACGTTCAGCCGCGTCCATCCGCGTTCGATCAGCGTCTCGAGCGTCACCCCGGCCATCTTCTCGCTCGTCGAGTCGAGCGCCTGGCGAATGAGGGTGACGTCGTCGTCGCGCAGGGACGGATCGTCGAGCCCCATGCGCGCCGCGATGCGGCGGAAGATCTCGCTGTTGGGGAGCGACTCGCCGAGCGGGTCGACCGACGGCTGGTTCAGCGTGACGTAGTGGTGGCCGTAGGAGAGGTGCAGGTCCCAGTGCTCGAGCTGCGTCGTCGCCGGGAGAACGATGTCCGCGTAGTCGGCGGTGTCGGTCTGAAAATGTTCGAGCACGACGGTGAACAGATCGTCGCGGCGCATGCCGGCGAGCACCGCGTTGCGGTCCGGCGCCACGGCGCAGGGATTCGAGTTGTAGACGATCAGCGCGCGAACCGGCGGCCCGCCGACGCCCGCGTCTTTCGTCGTCAGCGCCTCTCCGAGGCGGATCATGTTTATCGTGCGCACCGGCGGCGACAGGTCGGGTCGTTCGACCAGAGCGGTGTTGAACTTGAAGTTGTTGCTCGACGACAGTTGCACCCCGCCGCCGGCTCGCCGCCAGTGGCCGGTGAGCGCCGGCAGGCAGGCGATCGTGCGCACCGCCATTCCGCCGCCGCCGTGGCGCTGCAAACCATAGTTGACGCGGATGAACGCGGCCTTCGCGCGGCCGTAGCGTTCGCCGAGGGAAACGATCACCTCGGGCGCGACACCGGTGATTCTCGACGTGCGTTCGGGCGTGTACTCACGCGCGCGCTCGCGCAGCGCATCGATGCCGGTCGTGTAGCGCGCGATGTAGTCGTCGTCCTGCAGGCCGCGCTCGAGGACCACGTGCATCATGCCCAAGGCGAGCGCCGCGTCGGTTCCCGGCCGGAGACCGATCCATTCGTCGCACTGCGCGGCGGTCCGCGTGCGGATCGGATCGATGGCGATGATCGGCGCGCCGCGAGCTTTGGCCTCGAGCACGAACGGCCACAGGTGCGGATTCGACGTCAGCGTGTTGGTTCCCCAGAGCAGAACGAGATCGCTCTCGGGAATCCCTTCGGGGTCGGCACCGACGTTCGCACCGACGGTCATCTGCATTCCGACCTTGCCCGCCGTGGAGCAGATCGTACGGTCGAGCTTCGACGCGCCGATGGCGTGGAAGAACCGGCGGTCGATCGACGATCCCTGCACGATGCCCATCGTGCCGGCGTACGAGTACGGAAGGATCGCTTGCGGTCCCCCCCGTCGCTGGAATTCCGGATCTCGTTCAGGCGCGCCGCGATCTCGTCGAGCGCCTCGTCCCACGAAATCCGCGCAAATTTTCCTGAACCTTTTGGGCCGACGCGGCGCATCGGATGGAGCAGCCGGTCCTCGTGATACGTGCGCTCGACGTACCGATTGACCTTCGCGCAAAGAAAGCCGCGCGTGAACGGATGCTCAGGGTCTCCCGCGACGCGCACGGCGCGGCCGGACTCCACCGTGACGAGCATCGCGCACGTGTCTGGGCAGTCGTGCGGGCACGCGCCACGTACGACGCGCGACGAAGCCTTCGGATCCTGCACCGCTGGCGCGGCGGCGGGCGTCATGTTTGGCAAGCTAGGAGAGTCGAGAAGTCCGAACCAGTCCCGATGGGTCGAGACGACCGCGCGTCGGTGCAAGGAACTCGTTGATCTAGGCCGACTTGCCCCACGGTTGAGCGCTCTTGACAGGCCTCCTGGCGCCCATAAGTTTCACGCCGCTCACCCCGAGCCCCCGTCGCGTGCACGAACCACGCGGATACTCTCGTCCTACTCTTCAGGAGATTGTCATGAAGCGCCTGGCTGTCGTTGCCGCTGTGCTCGCGATTGTCGCCGCATGCTCGAAGTCGGAAAGCGCCGCAAAGGACACGACGCCGCCCGCTATGGCGCCCGCTCCGTCGGCCGCGCCTGCTGATACCGGTATGAAGATGGACAGCAGCAAGATGACGATGGACACGACGAAGAAGGACACGACGAAGAAGAAGCCGTAAGCTTCTCCCTTCGGAGTCACATGGGCGCGACCTCCACCGGTCGCGCCTTTTCTTTTTCCAATACCAGTTCGGTCAGCGGTGTTCGCGCCACCAGCGGAACGCGTCGGGCACGCCGGCCTCGGGGCGCACCGACGGCGCCCAGCCCAGCTCGGCGCGCGCGCGCTCCGACGTGAACGGATTGTCGCGAGTCAACCAGGCCAGCGACGCGCTCGAGACGACGCTCATCTTGCCGCCGGTCAGCGCGCGCGTGATCGCCTTGACGGCGCGCAGCGTACCGCGCGCGACGGAGGTCGGAAGCTTCACGAACCGAATGCGCCGGCCGACGCCTTCTCCCGCGAGCTCGAAGAAGCGCCGCACCGTGAGGTCGAAATCGTTGGCCAGATTGTACGCTCGTCCCACCGCTGCGTCGCGTGTGGCGGCCCGCACGACGCCGTCGGCGACGTTCGCGGCGTGCACGATCGAGAACGTCGTTACGCCGCCTCCCACCAGCGGGACGATGCCGCGCGAAAGAAGCCGCGCGACGCGCGGGACGAACTGCCGGTCGCGATCACCGTAGATGACCGTGGGACGCAGTGCGGTCGCCCAGATCTCGCCGGCGGCGTGCGCGCGCATCACGAGCTCCTCCGACTCCCGCTTGGAACGCGCGTAATACGCGCGCTCGGGGAGCGGCGTGAGGGGCGTCGCTTCGTCGGTCTCGAGCCCGTCGTCGCGGTAGCGCGCGGCCGGGCCATAGACGGCGACGCTGCTCAGGTGGACGAGCCGCGCACCGCTCGCGCGCGCGGCGGCGATCGCGTTCGCCGTGCCATCGACATTGGTCCGACGAAACGACTCCCAGCCGCCGCTCGCCGTGACCGCCGCCGCGTTGTGAAAGATCACGTCGCATCCCGCGGCGGCCCGCGCGAACGCGTCCGCGTCGAGCACGTCTCCGGCCGCGCATTCGGCACCGAGCGTTTCGATCAAACGCGAATGAGATCGCACGAGCGCGCGTACGCTCCATCCGTCGCGCGCGAGCCGCTCGATCACGTGCGAGCCGACGAGCCCCGTGCCGCCCGTCACGAGCGCGCGCGGCACGCCGGCGCTACGCCGAGAAGGGAAGCGCCGCTACGTCGACTCGCTGCTCGCTGTGCTCCGACCGCGCCGTCAGCGACGCGCCCGCGCTCACTTCTCGCCGCACCATTCCGATCGCGATGCCGCCCAGCCGCGGCGACGACACCGCGCTACGCACGTCGCCCACGTGATTGCCGGTGTCGTCGATGAGCTGCGAACCCGTTGGCGGCGGCGCGCCTCCTGCTGCGGAGCGCAGTCCTCGCAGATGCCGATTCACGTGGCCGCGAAAGTGAACGCGCGCGACGACCTCCTGCCCGATGTAGCACCCCTTCGTGTACGAGATCGCGTCCATCTCATCGAAGTTTGCTTCCTGCGGGAGCGTGTTCTCGTCGATGTCGATCCCCCACTCGGCACGCCCCGCTTCGACACGCGCGATCTCCCACGCCGCGAGGCCGGCCGGCACCGCGCCCGCGGCCACGGCGTCGCGCCACACGCTCTCGAACGTCTCGAACGGAACGAACAGGTCGTAGCCCTCGAGCCCGAGGTCCGGGACTCGCGCGATCATCACTTCGGCGCCGTGTACCGTCGCGGTCAAGTTGTCGAACGGCGCCAGCGCGCCGAGCGCGTCGGCCGCGACGCCGGAGATCCGCGCGACGATGCGGCGCGCCTCGGCGCCGAAGATTCCGATGTCCCGGATCGCATGCGAGTCGTCGCGATATCCCGACAATCGCGGGTTCACGTACTTCTTCACCATCGCCAGAAATCCGGGCCAGGCGCGCGGCGGAGCGTCGACGAGGTACGACGACGCCACGGGCATGGCGAAGATCCGCAGGTCGGCGACGATGCGTCCCTTCGCCGACAGCGCGGCGGCGTAGTGGCCATGCCCCGGAGGCGTGGCGACGACGTCGCTCGTGACGAGACCGGTGAGCGCCTCGCCGGATTTCTCGCCGAAGAAGCGAATCCGTCCGCGAAAGCTTCGGTCGACGACGATTGCCGCCGCGCGCAGCGCCGCGAACTCGGCGCCGACGTCGGAGTAGGCGACTACCACATCGCGTCCGCCCAGCTCCAGCGTCGCGGGCGACGCCGAGGCCGCGACGCGCGGAACCGTTTCAATCGGGGGAGTGACGTGGGGACTGCTCATCTCGTGCTCCTCGTTTCGTGCTGCGCGGCCGCGTAGCTCTCGTCGAGCAAGTCGACGGGGTGAACGACCGCGACCTTCGAGCCGGCGCGCAGCAATCCCGCGCCGATCTGCATCATACAACCGGGGTTGCCCGTCGCGACGACGTCGGCTCCAGCCGCCTCAATGTTCTTCAGCTTGCGTTGCAACACCAGGTCCGACGTTTCCGGCTCGACCAGGTTGTAGATCCCGGCGCTTCCGCAGCACATCTCGCTCTCGGTGAGGGGCACGAGCTGGAGCCCTGGAATAGCGCGAAGCGCGGCGAGCGGCGGGTTCGACACACGCTGCGCGTGGAGCAAATGGCAGGGCGCGTCGTAGGCGACCTTCATCTGCACGGCTCCGCCTGGGTGCGGGCCCGCGACGGCGACGAGCTCAGAGATGTCGCGGACCTTGGCGGCGAACCGATCCGCTCGCTCTCGCCACTCGGGGTCGTCGGCCAACAGCTGAGCGTAGTCTTTCATCGCCGCACCACATCCCGCCGCGTTGACGCAAACGAAGTCCACGGCGGCGCGCTCGAACGCCGCGATGTTGCGCCGCGCGAGTCGGCGAGCACCGTCCGCGTCGCCGGCGTGCGCGTGCAGCGCACCGCAACAACCCTGGCCCGGAGCGTCGGCGACGGCGTAGCCGGTGGCGGACAGCACGCGTTCGGTCGCGCGGTTCGTTTCGGCGAAAAGTCCTTCCATCACGCAGCCGTCGAGCGGCGCGACTCGACCGCGTTCGCCGGCGGGCGCGTTCACCGCGGCGTGGTCTCGCTGGCGCCGTGGGAAACGGCGGCTCGTCGAGCTCAGCATCGCCATGGAGAAACCGATTCGCCCGGGAAGCCGCGACAGGAGCCGGGCTATTCCCGTGGCTCGCAGCACGCGTCCCCCGAACATTGCGAGCCCGAGCAGACTCGGGCGCTCGAACGTCGACAGAATGATGCGTGCGACGCGCGGCAGCGGCCGGTGCTCGGCGATCGTTTCACGCGTCGCCTCGAGCAGGAATCCGTACGGCACGCCGGACGGGCACGCGGTCTCGCAAGCGCGGCAGCCGAGGCAACGGTCGATGTGCGTCTGCACGCTTTCGCTCGATACGTCGAGCGTTCCGTCGTAGACCGACCGCATCAGTACGATTCTGCCCCGCGGACTGTCGTTCTCGTCCTCGAGCGTCACATAAGTCGGGCACGCCTGAAGGCAGAACCCGCAGTGGACGCACGCGTCGAGTCCGGCGCGCTGGCCGGCGAGCGGCGTGCCGGGAATGGCGCAGTCGGGGGGGAGCGCGATGGCGGACGAGGACGGGAAGGGAGACGGCGTCACGACACGGAGCCGAGGATGCCGTGATTCAAGATGTGCCGTGGATCGAATGCGTCGCGAATGCGCGATCGAAGCGGATCGGCCGGCCGCGCGAGCGGCGGCACTTTCCACAGCTTCGCAGGAGCGCGTTCGGCGATTACGCGCGATCGCACCCCGGCGAGCGTCGCGGCGGTTTGGTCGACGGACGCAGCGGCCAGCGGAATCGCGCATCGAACGACGCCCCGCGCGGGCGACGCGCTCACGTGGGCGTCGGCGTATGGCGCGGCGATGGCGATCGCATCGGCCCACGTCGAGCTCACGTCGGCGGGCGCGCGCGACAGTCGCAAGACGAGCGACGCGTCCGCCTCGGCGGCGCGAAGCGCGGGCCACACGCTCGATTCCATTTCGCGAGGTTCGCCGAGCTCGGCGATCGCGCGCCGCTGCGCGACGACAGCCTCGCCATTGCCACCAATACGGAAGAGCACCGCCGGACCGTCGACGCCGATGTGATGGCCGAGCGTGTCGTTGACGACCTCGCAGGCGAGTGGAACGAACGGCCAGCGGCCGACCGCGGAGCGCACTCCGGCGACATCGACTGGCCCCTCGTTCGACGACACCGCCAGCGTGACGTCGGCCTCGGGCAGCGCGTGAAGCCGCACCGTGACTTCGGTGATCACGCCGAGTGTTCCCCACGAGCCCGTGAGGAGTCGTGTGAGGTCGAAGCCGGCGACGTTCTTCACGACTCGCCCACCGCCGCGGACTGTCGCGCCGAGTCCACTCACGAACTCGAGGCCCAGCGCGAGGTCGCGGGGCGCGCCGAAGCGAGTGGCGAGCGGGCCGGCGGACGCCGTCGCGATCGTGGCGCCTATCGTTCCGTCGTCGGAGCCGAACGGGTCGAGCGCCAACATTTGCCCGTGCGGCGAGACGGCATCGTGGATCTCGCGGAGGGTCGTGCCCGCCTTCGCCGTCAGGGTGAGGTCGCCCGGCGTGTACTCGGAAATACCGGAGTGCGCGGCGAGCGAGAGCTGATCGGCCGAGTCGACGGGGCGTCCGGCGTCGAGCCACGTACCGGCGGCGGCGATTCGTAGGCGGGCGCCGCGCGAGGCCGCGTCGCGAACGCGTGCGGCGATGGTCTCCGTCGACGGAGAAACCGCAGTGGTCATGCGACCGAGGGTCCTCGCGCGGGCCTCGCCGCGCGAGCGCCGTGCCATTCGCGGCACGAGTGCATCGGGACGACCTTGCCCGGGTTGGAACGCCGCTCGGGATCAAAGACGTCGCGCAAGCTGCACATGGCGGCGAGCGATTCCGGCGAGAAGATCAGATCCATGTATTGCAGCTTGTCGATCCCGATGCCGTGCTCGCCGGTGATCGTTCCGCCGGCGTCCACGCACGCGCGCATGATGGCGTGCATCGCCGTCTGAACGCGCGCTGACTCGTCGGGGTCATTGGCGTCGTAGGCGATGTTCGGGTGGAGATTGCCGTCGCCCGCGTGGAACACGTTCGCCACGCGGAGATGAAGGTCCTCGCCGATTCGGCGGACCTTCTCGAGAACCTCGGGCAGCTTCGTGCGCGGCACGACTGCATCCTGTACGACCAGGTGCGACGAAATGCGGCCCATCGCGCC
The DNA here is from genome assembly GCA_963757185.1 of uncultured Gemmatimonadaceae bacterium. Classification (GTDB taxonomy): domain Bacteria; phylum Gemmatimonadota; class Gemmatimonadetes; order Gemmatimonadales; family Gemmatimonadaceae; genus JAQBQB01. The sequence continues at coordinate 385,791 of CAVWQI010000002.1, read as the reverse complement.
GAACGCCTTCTTGCGTCCCTGCCAGAGGCGCGCGCGTTCGGCTTCGTCACGCGCCACGCGCACGGTGCGCGCTCCGCTCGACGTGCAGATGGACTCGATCGTCGCGACGTCGTGCTCGAGGCCCGCGGCCGCGCCATCCACTTCGATGAGGAGCGCCGCGGCGGCGTCGGTCGGGTATCCGGCCGCGTAGATCGACGCCTCGACCGCGCGAATCGTCGCCTGGTCGATCATCTCCAGCGCGGCGGGAATGATGCCCGTCGCGACGATGGACGTGACGGCCCGCGCCGCTGAATCGAGCGACAAAAAATCGGCGAGGATGGTGCGAACAGCCTCGGGATTTCGTGTGAGGCGAACGGTGATGTCGAGCGCGATGCCGAAGCAGCCCTCCGATCCGACGAAGCAGCCGACCATGTCGTAGCCGTCGGTCTCGCCGGAGGCGCCGCCGAGCGAAACGATCTCGCCGTCGGGAAGGAGCGCCGTGATCGCGAGGATGTGGTTCGTCGTGACGCCGTACTTGAGACAGTGCGGGCCGCCCGCGTTCTCGGCGACGTTGCCGCCGATCGTGCACGCGGCCTGGCTCGACGGGTCGGGTGCGTAGTGGAGCCCGTGCGGCGCGACGGCGCGGCTCAACGCGGCGTTTACCACTCCGGGCTCGACGGTCGCCGTCAGATTGTCGGGATCGACGGCGATGACGCGAGTCAGACGATTGAGCCCGACGAGGACGGCGCCTTCGGCGAGCGCGCCGCCCGACAGACCGGTGCCGGCGCCACGCGGCACGAAGGGCACGTTCGACCGCGCCAGCTCACGCACGACGGCGACGACTTCGTCGCGTGTTCCCGGAAAGACGGCGAGTCCCGGCTGCTTGTGATACGTGGGCAGCGCGTCGGACGCGTAGGTCAGCAGCTCGCTCGGCCGGAACAGGACGCGCTTCTCGCCGACGATCGTGGCGAGGCGCGCGGCGAGGGCCCCGTCGATGAGACGCAGAGTCTCGGAAGTGGGGCGAGAGGGGGAGGTCACTCGAAAAAAACTACGCCCCGGCGCGCTGCGGTCATAGCGCGCCGGGGCGTCGTCAACGAGCGGGCGGGCCTTACGCGGCCCAGAACCCGGAGAGGGCTCGGCCGTCGGGGGACTCGCGGAGCTTCTCGAAGGCGCGTTCGCGGATCTGACGGATGCGCTCGCGGGTGACACCCATGAGGGCGCCGATCTTCTCGAGCGTCATCGCCTCGGAGCCTTCCTCGAGCCCGTAGTAGAGGTAGAGGATCTTTCGTTCGCGCGGCGTGAGATATTTCTTGAATACGCGATCGATGAACTCGCGCATCAGCTTGTAATCGGTGACTTCCTCGATCTCGGTGCCGTCGACCCCGGCGAAGCGCTCGCCAAGGGTGGACGCTTCGCGATCCGACCTATCGATGGGAGCGTCGAGCGAGACTTCGGTCGCCGACATCTGACGCGCGGAGCGGACGTTCTCGGGAGTCTCGTCGAGGAGCTGGCTGACTTCGCCTTCGGTGGGATCGCGCTTGAGGACCTGGGCGAGGATCGTCTCGGCGCGGGCGAGACGGATGAGCTGCGAGTTCTGGTTGAGCGGGATGCGGACGGAGCGGGTTTGTTCGGCCAGCGCTTTCAGAACAGCTTGTCGGACCCACCAGACGGCGTACGAGATGAACTTGACGCCCTGGTCCGGGTCGAACTTGCGCACCGCTTTTAGCAAACCCTCGTTGCCGATGGCGACGAGCTCACTGAGGTCGAGGCCGTGGCCCTGGTACTTCTTGACGTACGAGATGACGAACCGGAGGTTCGCCGTGACGAGTCGCTCGGCTGCTTTCTCGTCCCCCTTCTGAGCCCGGCGCGCCAGTCGCCGCTCTTCCTCGGGCTCGCTGATCAACGGGAGCTTTTGAATGTCCTGGAGGTACTGATCGAACGCGGTAGACGGAGACGATCGGAAATAACCCTTCGACGATCTGGTCTCGGTCACTTGCTCCATACACACTCCTTCCCGATTGACGCCGGTGAGGGTAGCGCGAGCAAAGGTACACCCGCGCGCGATGTAGAGCCTGGAGAGCCGTAGCAGGGGACGGCAGGATAATGTTGGGTTATAGGGGCGTCAACAGAGATTTGCGCGCTTCCGGCGCTGCGCGCGTCCGAATGGTTCTATCTCGTTGGCCCGACAGGAATTTGGGGGTTACTCGACGCGTACTGCTTGAGCCCGTTCCTTCGGTCAGCGTGACCGAAATCACACACCTTCGCGCCGAACAAACGCCGCGATTGTACGCAGTCGTCTGGCGGACGGAACCGAGCCACGCTTGCAGCCCAGTCGTCACGCCGAGCCAGCCTCTTGAACCTCAACCGTCGTCGGGCGCGGGCGGTTTTCGCTTGGAGGCCGCAGGCTGCCGTTCGATGTGCGTCGTGGGTTGCCCCCTCGACTCGCTCGCCGGCGGCATGCGAGTCGTCGGCTGCGTTCTGGTCGCCTCGGCCTGTTCCATCAGGGTCGTTTTCAGCTCCGTCAGCACCGTGCGGTCGAGCGTCGGCGCGTTCGTAGTCTCGCCGGTGAACTTCGACCGCCGAGCGCGCGGACGGCGTGTCGCCCACGCCCCGATCGCGACGAGCGCGACGACGACGACCACGATGACCGCAGCCGTCGGCACGTTGAGCAGATACGCCGCGACCGCCAAACCCGCGACCAGAACGATTAGACCGAGCAGATAACCCGCGAAGGGTGACATAGCACACAGGGAAGAGCGACTACATCACGAATTAAGCAAGCAGCGAGCCGTGCTCAGGCGAGCACCTCTCGAACGATCGCATCGGGAACCGCAACCGCCCAACCGTCGTTTTCCGCGGCCATCGTGCCGACGCGAGTCGGAAGCGCGTACTCGGCTTTGCCGCCGCGTGCCTTTTTGTCTCCGTGCGTCGCTTCGATGACGCCGCCCGCCGACATGCGCGAGGGGAGCGAGGCAGGAAGTCCGAACGCGCGCACGGCCGATTCCACTCGCGACGCGGTGCCCGACTCGGCGATGCCAAGTCGTTCGGCGATGCGGCTCTCGACTACCATGCCGACCGCGACCGCTTCGCCGTGCAAGATCGCGTAGCCGCTCATGTGCTCGATCGCGTGGCCGATCGTGTGTCCGAAGTTGAGAATCTTGCGGAGTCCCATCTCGCGCTCGTCGCGGCGCACCACGTCCGCCTTGATCTCGATGCTTCGCGCGACGAGGTCGAGCATCAGCGCGCCGCCGAGGTCGATCTCGTCGATTCGCTCGGCGACCGCGGCGACGCCGTCGAAATAGGCGGCGTCGGCGATGACGCCGTGCTTGATGGCCTCGGCTATTCCCGACGTCAACTCCGCCGACGGAAGCGTGGCGAGCGTGCGCAAGTCGGCGACGACGGCCGCGGGCTGATGAAACGCGCCGACGAGATTCTTGCCCGCCGGCGTGTCCACGCCCGTCTTTCCGCCGACGGAAGCGTCGATCATCGCGAGCAGCGTCGTCGGCACCTGCACGAATGGAATGCCGCGCATGAACGTGGCCGCAACGAAGCCGGCGAGGTCTCCGATCACGCCTCCGCCGAGTGCGACGATCGCCGAATCGCGGCCGAAGCGGGCGGCGAACAGGGCGTCGGTGACGCGCGCCCAACTCTCCCGCGTCTTGTGCGACTCGCCGGCCGGCACGGTGAAAATGGCGGCGCGCTCGGCGCCGAGCGCCTCGAGTACGCGCGGCCCGTAGGCGACGCCGACGTTGCTGTCGGTGACGACGGCGTAGCGGTGTGCCGGCGCGGCCTCGCGCACGATGTCGCCGAGGCGCTCGAGGATTCCGGCGGCGACGGTGACGTCGTACGTCGGCAGCGCGATCCGCCGCGTGCCGCTCTCGGCGGCCGTCACCACGCCGTCTCTTCGGCGGACGCGCGCTTGTTGGCGAGACGCGCGAGCGTGAACAGAAGGTCGGAGAGCCGGTTGAGATAGACGATGACGAGTGGCGGGATCTCCATCTCGTCGGCGATGTCCACGATGCGGCGCTCGGCGCGGCGGCACACCGTGCGCGCTACGTGGAGCGCGGCGGCCTTGGGAGAGCCGCCAGGGAGAATGAAGGCGCGCAGTGGCTCGAGCTCCGCGTCGGCGGCGTCGATCGCGCGCTCCAATTCGGCGACGCGCTCCTGGTCGATCTTGGCCTTGTCGAGGTGCATGCGCATTCGCTCGCGGTCCGGCGTCGCGAGCAGCGCGCCGATGGCGAAGAGGTCCTGCTGAACGCGAACGAGCAGCGCGTCGATCTGCGGGTCGGGGGGCGGCCCCGCCGCGCGCGCGACGCCGATCGTCGCGTTCAATTCGTCGACGTCGCCGTAGGCCTCGACGCGGGGATGGCTTTTCGGCACGCGACCGCCGCCGAAGAGTCCCGTGTCGCCGGTGTCGCCGGTCTTCGTGTAGATCTTCATCGCGGTCTAATGTATGGCGGCGGCTTCACGATCGCCCGCGGGCCGCCGGTCTCGCTATTCTTGTCTACGGAATGGCCCACGAAATTCGCGACATCACGATCATCGGCGGCGGTCCCACGGGGCTGTTCGCGCTCTTCTACGCCGGCATGCGCCGCGCGTCGGCGCAGATCGTCGACGCGCTGCCGGAGCTGGGCGGGCAGCTCACCGCGCTCTACCCCGAGAAGCTGATCTTCGACGTCGGCGGCTATCCCGTCGTGCCGGCGAAACAGCTCGTGAAGTCGCTCGCCGAGCAGGCCGCGCGCTTCGGAGAGCCGGTGCACCTCGGCCACCGAGTCGATGGTCTCGAGGAGGTCGACGGCCACTTCGAGCTCGTGACGGACAAGGCGCGGTTTCCATCGCGCGCGATCGTGATCGCGGCGGGGATCGGCGCGTTCTCACCGCGGCGTCTTCCGCAGGAGTGCGCGCAACCCTGGTACGGCCGCGGAATTCACGACATCGTGACGGATCCGGAGACCTTCCGCGGCAAGCGCGTCGTGATCATCGGCGGCGGCGATTCGGCGTTCGATTGGGCGACGCAGCTGCTCGATCGCGCGGCCCACGTGACTCTGGTGCATCGCAGCGACCAATTCCGTGCCCACGCGGCGACGGTCGCCCAGTACATGAAAGCGGTCGAGACGGGGCGCGCGGATCTATTCACGTTCCACGAACTTCACGACATCAAGTGCGTCGAGATCGCCGACGTCTTCACGCACGTCGAGATTCGCGACGTCAAGTCGAAGGCGACGCGCATGGTGCACGCCGACGCGATCATCCCGATGCTCGGCTTCGTGAGCGACCTTGGCGCGCTGGCCTCATGGGGTCTCACGTTGGAAAAGAAGCGCGAGATCGTCGTGAACAGCATGATGGAGACCGGGCGTCCCGGGATCTACGCGGCCGGCGACGTGACGACGTATCCGGGCAAGTTGAAGCTCATCGCGACGGGCTTCGCCGAGGCCGCGGCGGCGGTCAACCAGGCCGTTCACTGGATCTATCCCGAGCGGAAAGTCGCGCCGGGGCACTCGTCGAACATGGAGCTGTTCGGGCAGAAGGACGACTGAAGCTCGGTGGGCCGGTGGACCGGTGGACCGGTGATCACACCAGCTTCGGGCCGTAGCCTCCAGGGTCGTAGCCCGTGCTGAATCCCTTCGGGTGACGGTCGGCCAATTTCGACAAGTTGGCCGCGGCGACGTTCGAGAGTGAGATGCCGAGCGAGTTCGCCGCGACCGCGAGGCACCACAATGTGTCGCCGAGCTCTTCGGTCAAGCGTGCTTCGTCGACGTCGCGCTGCTGAAAGACTCGCTTGCGAATGAGGCCGAGAAGCTCCGCTGACTCCTCGGCGAGCCCTGCACCCGCGTCGAGCAGACGATCGCGATCGCTCAGTGCCGGGTTGATCGTGCGCAATGCGGCACGCTGATAGTCGTCAAGGTTCATACTGAGAAGGGCGGTATGGGAAAGACTATCGTTCTTTTCACAAATGTATTAATCCGCGTGATTCCGCTTCCTCCGCGAAATCTTCTTTTCAATTCGTACAGCGAAGAACGGGCGAGACCAAGAATGTACGCCAAACGAAACCGGGCCTACTGAAACCTCACTCGCGGATCGGCCTTTGCGTACGCGAGATCCGTGATCAGGTTCACGATGACGAACACGGTGCTGAGGAACAGGACCGAGCCTTGAATCGCCGGCAGGTCGCGGCGCGAGATGGCGTTCACGACGTACCGCCCGATTCCCGGCCAGGAAAAGATCGTCTCGGTGAGAATGCTTCCCGTGAGATACGCGCCGAAGTCGAGGCCGAGCACGGTGATCACCGGGATGAGCGCGTTGCGGAGAGCGTGGCGCGTGGTGACGATCCACTCGCCGAGCCCCTTCGCGCGCGCGGTGCGGACGAAATCGGCGTTGAGCGCATCGAGCATCGCCGAGCGCGTCATACGCGCGAGGAAGGCGATCGAGCGCATGCCGAGCGTCAGCGCGGGGAGCACGAGAAAACGAAGACCCCCGTATCCCGACGGCGGCAGCCATTTGAGCGTGACCGCGAAGAGCAGGATCAACAGCAGTCCGACGTAGTAAACCGGAAACGAGATTCCCAGGTAGGCGAGGCCGAGCGCGAAGCGGTCGACGAGTCCGCCGGGATTGCGCGCGCTGAGCACGCCGAGCGTGATCCCGACGCACGAGGCCAGCAGCATCGCGGCGCCGGCGAGTTGGAGCGTTTTGGGAAATCGTTCGCGAATGTCCTGGGCGATCGGGCGGTCGGTGATGTACGAGCGGCCAAGGTCTCCCACCGCGACGCGGCTCACGTAGTGGGCGAAGCGCTGGGGCAGCGGATCGTCGACGTGCAGCTCGGCGCGGAGGCGCGCGATCGTGGCGCTGTCGGCGCGCTCGCCGATCATCGCCTCGACCGGATCACCGGGCGCGACGTAGAGGAGCAAGAACGCAACGACGAGAACGCCGAACAGCGTCGGCACCGCGAGCAGCAATCGCCGAGTGATGAACCCGCTCATTTCCGCGCGGCTCCCCGGTCGATCGTCACGTCGAGCCAGCGCTGGCCGTTGAAGATGACCGGCGGGACGAAGTGCTTGATCCAGGGCTGAACAGCGTAGAGCTCATCATAGAAATAGAGGAAGACCATCGGCGCTTCGGCAAACGCGAGCGAGTCGGCTTGGCGGTAGAGCGCGTTTCGCTTGGTCTCATCGCTTTCCCGGCGCGCGGCGGTGACCAGCGAATCGAAGCGCGGGTTCGAGAAGAACGACACGTTCCCGCCGGCGCCGCGATTCGCGGTGTGGAGCAGCGGATAGAGAAAGTCCTCGGCGTCCGGATAGTCGGCGTACCAGTCCTTGAGGATCATGTCCGTCTCGCCCTTGCGGGCGGCGGCGCGTGACGCGGCGGACTCCCGCTGGACGATCTTGGCGTGAATGCCGACGACGTTCAGGTACGCCTGGACCGTTTCGGCGATCCGAAGGTAAATGGGGTTGGTGGAGACCCAGAGCTCGATGTCGATTCCGTTCGCGTGGCCCGCGGCGGCGAGCAACTGGCGCGCCTTCGCCGGGTCGTAGGCATACGGAGCGCGCGAGCTGTCATATCCGCCGAGTGTGGGAGGAATCACGCCGTTGGCCCGGATGCCGCGTCCCCCCACCAGGCGCTCAATGATCCGATTTACATCGATCGCGTAGTTGATCGCCTCGCGGACGCGCGGGTCGGCCAACGGACCGCGTGTCGTGTTGATACCTATGTACACCAGCTCGAGCGCCGGCGTCGACATCAGCATCGACGAGCGGCTCTCATCGCTCACCCACTCACTCGCTTCGGAGGCAGGGATCTGCAAAACGTCGACGTTTCCGCTCTCGTACTCGGCGACCGCCGTGCTCGGCTCGGCGATGATGCGGGCGCGGAGGGAGTCGGTTCTTGGCGCGCCGCCGAAGTATCGAGGGTTCTTCGCGAAGAGCAGGAAGTCGTCGTGCTTCCAGGTGACGAGCGTCCACGGGCCGGTGCCGATCGGGTGCTCGCCGAAGTTCGCCGGGGGGTTCAGCGGGACGACCGAGGCGACGGGCATCGCCAGCATCTTGGTGAAGATCGCGAGCGGCTCGTCGAGCGTGACGACGACCGTGGAATCGTTCGGCGCGGCGAGTCCGGAGATGGATTTGGCCGTTCCGCCGTTGAACGCCCGCGCGCCGGCGATTGGAAACAGGAACTGCGCCGCGCCGCTCTTCGTCGCCGGAGCGAGCGCGCGTTCCCAGCTGGCGACGACGTTGCGAGCGGTGAAGTGCGAGCCGTCGTGAAACGAGACGTCGGTTCGGAGATGAAACGTGTAGCGGCGGCCGTCGGGGGAGGTTTCCCAACGCGTGGCGAGCGACGGCTCGACGCGCGCCTCCGGCGTGAAGCGCGTGAGGCCGTCGAACAGGTAGGCGACGGCGCGGCCGGTGGGGACGTCGGTCGAGAGCGCGGGGTCGAGTGATCTGGGATCGTAGTTGTCGCGCGAGTCGACGATCTCGTCTCGCGACGGCGCTCCGGGCGCGCCGCATGTCGCGAGCACGAACGCCGAGAGGAGCGCGAGGGCGGCCGCGGCGACGCGCGGTCGTGCGTCTTCCATTGACACTGGCTGAGTGGCGCGAGAACTTACGCCATCCCGCCGTCAAGCGTCAATCATATGCGCCCGCCGGAGGCTGTCCGCGCGGGCGCGTCGTGCGTCAGCACCGCCGGAGCGTCGGGTGGTGTTCATGATGATCGCTTCCCCGGCCGGCCGCGGCCGGACCTCACGAGGGGCAGTGACGGCCATTCACACACAGGGCGATCCCAAAGTCGTTTCGGTGACCCGCGTCTGCGTCGCCGCCGCTCTCGTGTCCCTCGCGTTGCTCCTGCCGACCCGCGCCCGCGCGCAAGAGTGCGGCGAGGGCGACCGTCAGGTGCGGTCGCTGCACTTCGTCGGCAACAAGACGTTCGACGACGACGCATTGTCGGCCTACGTGGTGACCACGGCGTCGTCCTTCGCCAAGCGCCACTTCCGGTTCATGGGCACGGCGCGCTGCTATCCCGTCGGCGGTCTCGCCCAGGACACGGCGAACATCAAGAATTTCTACAAGGCCAACGGCTTCTACGACACGCGCGTCGATACCGCCGTGACGATCGTCGGCCGGGGTGTGGTCGACGTGACCTTTCGGATCGACGAAGGTCGGCCGCTTCTCCTCGATTCGCTCGAGATCACCGGACTGGGCACGGTCCCGGACTCCTCGAAGGTCACCGAGGATCTGCAGCTCGCGGTGGGCGAACGGGTCGGGCGGCTCAAGATGGTGTCCGACGAGGCGGCGATTCTCTCGCGCCTCCACAACTCCGGGTATCCCAAGGCACAGATCTACCCGCAGTTCGAGACGCATCTGGATGACCACCGAGCCGAAGTGCGGTTGGAGGTCGTGCCCGGCGTACGCACGCGCATCGGGGCGATTCGCGTCGCGAGCACGGCGCAATCGGGCGGCCCGCCGAAGATCGACTCGACCGTCGTGCGCCACCTGCTCGGCTTCGACTCCGGCGATCGGTACAGCGACAACGCGCTGACGAACGCCCAACGAAACCTCTACAACCTCGGCGCGTTCAAGCACGTCGAGGTCGGCGTCGACTCGACGAGCCGCGACGCCTCCGTGACCGACGGCAGCGGCCCGCCGGCGGGTGCGGCAACGGTGCGCACCGCGAAGGACAGTCTCGCCGACACGCTCACCGACGTCATGGTCACGCTGCGCGAGGACTACATGCGCCAGTACGACCAGGAAGAAGGGTGGGCGACGCTCGACTGCTTCCGTCTCAACGCGCAGTACACGAACAAGAACTTTCTCGACGACGCCCGGCGCCTGGAGCTCACGGGACGCCTCTCGAAGATCGGCTACGGCGACCCGCTGGCGAATCCTTCGACGCGCAACTTGTGCTACCGGCCGCGCCTCGACCAGGACAGCATCGCGAGCCGGAAGATCAACTATTACCTGGGCGCGTCAATGCGGCAGCCGACGCTGTTCGGCACGCATTGGGTTCCCGCGTATACGGCGTACACCGAACGGCGCGGCGAATATCTCGCGTATCTCCGCACGACGTACATCGGCGGCGACGTGTCGGCGACGCGGTCCATCGGCGAGGGAATGCCGTTGCGTGTCGGCTACACGCTGGAGTACGGAAAGACCCAGGCGCAGCCGGCGGTGCTCTGCGCGGAGTTCTTCCGCTGCACGACGGAGGAGCAGGAGGAGTTCGAGCGAACGCTGCGCCTTGCCATCGCCAGCGTGTCCCTGCAACGCATTCGAGTCGACGATCGCGTGGAGCCGACGCGCGGCTACATCATCGCTGGCGAGCTGCGCGGCGCCGCGCCGGTCATCGGATCGGATCCGTCGCAGCAGTTCGGGAAGGGCACGATCGAGATCTCAGGCTACAAGTCGTTGTCGAAGAACTTCGTCGTGGCGGCGCGGATCAGCGGCGGTTTGATCAACGCGCCCGCCGATTCGACCGGCGCGAAGCTGCCCCCGTATCAGGAACGCCTGTTCGCCGGTGGGCCGAACAGCGTGCGAGGATTCGCGCAAAACCTTCTCGGTCCGGTCGTCTACTTGGTGGGAACGGGGCAGTTCAACGTCGACACGGTCGCACACACCAACGCAGCCACGACGACGACGTACGTGCTCAGGGATCCGAATTCCACCACAACGAGAACCCAACCGCTCGGCGGCAACGCGCTCTTCGTGTTCAACGCGGAGTTTCGGATCCGGGATCCATTCCTGCCCAACCTGCTCCAGTACGTCCCGTTCGTGGACGGCGGCCAAGTGTGGACCCAGGTCCCCAACGTCAACAACTTCCACCTGTTGCGGGGCGTGCTGGTGACGCCGGGGCTCGGGTTCCGGATCACGTCGCCGATCGGTCCCATTCAGATCAGTCTGGGGTACAATCCCTACCCGAATCAGCCGGGCCCGGTGTACTTCGCGTCGCCGGTCGATCCCACCACGGGGGCGGCGCCGCTCATATGTGTGACGCCACCCGGGGCGCCGACCGTCCCTGTGACAGTTGCGAACGGCTCGGTGGCTCAGGGGAAGTGTCCGGCGTCGTTCGCGCCGCCGCGCGCATCTAGCTTCTTTCAACGGCTGACGAAGACCTTCTCGATCGCAACGAGCTTCTGACTCAGGCATGAAGCGCCGCAGTCTCGTCGCCCTGGTGGCGGCTGGCGTCCTGGTCTTCCTCGGGCTCCTCGCGGTGTCCGCGGTGTTGTTCGTCACGCGCACTTACCGCGGACGCGAGTACGTGCGGTCGTTTGCCCAGCCCCTCATTGCCCGCGCGATCAAGGGCAACCTCTACCTGGGGCACCTCGGCGGCAGCTTCCTCAACCAGCTGACGATCGACAGCATCGCGATCCGGGACGAACGCGGCGAGCTGTTCGTGAGCACCGGTACGATCACGCTCGACTACAACCCGCGCGACCTTCTCGACGCGCGCGCCTTCATCCGCCGCGCGACAATCGAGCATCCCTACGTCCACGTCATCCAGCACAACGACTACAGCTGGAACTTCAAGAAAATCTTCGCCAGCACGTCGCCGGCGAAGCCGAAAGAAGTGAGCACGCGCGGCTGGGGCAACTACATCGTGGCCGATTCGGTCAAGCTCCACGACGCGACGTTCCTCGCCACGCTGCGCTGGCAGCCCGACGATTCGCTGAAGGGCGCGCGCCGCGACAGTGTGATCCGCGTCATCCTCGCGAATCCCGCGCGCGCCGTGACACCGACGTACGACGGATTCGGGCGCCTGTATGCGTGGCGCAACATCAACGGTCTGATCTCGCACGCCCGCCTCGCCGACCCGGACAGCGACCAGAAGTACGGCCGAGAGTTCAAGGTCGCCACGCTATCCGCGGACGAGTTCGAGCCGACGTTCAAGTTCCGCAACGTCGTCGCCGATGCGCGGCTCCAGGGTGACTCCGTCTGGTTTCAGTCGCCGCACTTCGAGCTGCCGTCGTCGAACGGACGCGGCGCGGGGAAGGTCTGGTGGGGAAGCGACCTTCCCGTGCGCTACGACATCATCGTCCACGGCACGTCGGTGGCGCTCGAGGACGTGAACTGGGCGTACCCGCCGCTGCCGACGACCGGCGGGGGATCGGTGGATCTCTCAATTCGGAACGATCCGACGAACATGCAGATCGTCGACTTCCGGCTGTCGAACATGGACGTGAAGACGACCGGATCGCACGTCACGGGAACGATGGCGTTCGGCATCGGCGCGCCCGTGCTGCTCGTGCGGAACGTGGATCTGAAAGGCGATCCGGTGGACTTCGACTTCGTTCGGTACATCAATCAGAAGCCGTTTCCCGTCGACTGGCGCGGACAGCTGTACGGAACCGTGAAAGGGCGCGGTGGTCCGCTCACGCATTTCGTCGTCGACCAATCGGACGTCACGTTTCACGACGCGCACGTGCCCGGCGCGACGACGCACGCCACCGGCAAGGGCGAGCTCGACATCCTGTTCCCGGCGTTCACCGCGTTCCATCACTTCGACGTGAACGCGACGTCGGTGGATCTGCGCTCGATCGAGTATCTCTATCCGGCATTTCCGCGGCTCGGCGGTACGGTGTCGGGCACGGCGACGCTCGACTCGTCGTGGCTCGACGTCCGCTTCTCGAACGCGGACGTCTACCATCAGGACGGACCGGGCGATCCGTCGCACCTGACCGGAAGCGGGCGCATCACCTACGGCGATCCGTTCATGACGTACGACGTGACGCTCGACGCGCGGCCGTTGTCGCTCACGATGCTCTCGCGCTCGTATCCGAATCCGCTTCGTGGGCTGGTGAGCGGTCCGGTCAAGGCGCAGGGACAATCGCCTGACTTGGCGCTCACGACGACGCTCACCGGCGACGCCGGCACGTTCAGTTTCGACGGACGCATCGACCTCGACTCGGTCGGCGGACTCGGCGCGCGCGGACATGGGCAATTCAGCGCGCTGAGCCCGACGACGCTGCTCGCGAAGACCGACGGTCCGCGAGGCGCGTTCAGCGGTCACTATGAGGTAAACGTCAACGGCAAGAACGCGAGCGTGGTCAACGGCACAGCGGGCGTCGCGATCGAGCGCACGTCGTTCGACGGCGTCACGATCTACCCGTCGCGGGCGCGCGCGACGTTCGCCGACGGGCGCGTGCGCGTCGACACGCTGATGGTCGAGACTAGCGCTGGAACGTTAGAAGCGAGCGGAGCGATCGGTCTGCCGAAGGGCCCCAGCGACTCGCTCGCGTTCAAGTTCACGCTCGATTCTCTCGGCGGTCTTCGCCGCTATCTGTCGAGCGCCGACTCGACCGCCGCGCCGGATTCGCTATCGGGCGAGATCAGCGTGAGAGGTTTCGCCCAGGGACGCCTCGACTCGCTGCGTGTCGCCGGCACGCTCACGGGAAACCAGCTCTACGTCGAAAAGGACAAGAGCCGCTCACTCACGGTCGGGTTCGACATCGTGAACGTTCCGAAGGCGATGGCCGGGCAGCTCAGCGTGAGCGCCGACTCCCTTACCCTCGCCGGAGTCGCGCTCGACACGCTCGGTGGAACGCTGATCGCCGAGGATGCATCGCACGCGCGGTTCACGGTGGGCGCGCAAAGCCACAACGGCCCGCTCGGCGTGGCCGGCGGAACGTGGAGCCTGCTGAAGGATTCGTGGGCCGTCGGGCTCACGTCGCTCGACCTCGTCGTCGGCAAGGACGAGTGGCGCCTCGCCGGTCCGGCCCGGCTCGAGCGAGACAGCACGGGTACGCGGCTGGACTCGCTCATCCTGAGGAACCGCGACACCGCGGTGGTCGCGATGAGCGGCGACGTTCCTATCACAGGCAGCGTCAGCGGCCGCGTCCGCGCGACGAATCTCCCGCTCGACGACATCGGCGTCATCGAGCAGTTCGCCGACAGCGTCGCCGGACTGGGCCGGGTGGACGCGACGCTGTCCGGGACGCGCGATCACCCGATTCTCACGGGCGAGGCCCAGATCACCGGCTTGCAACGGAACGGCGTGACGTTGGATCGCGTGACGTTGAACAGCCAATTTCACGATCGCGACGCCGATCTGAGCCTGGCTGTCGTGAGCAAAGGCGCGACGACGCTGACGGCGAGCCTCAAGCTCCCGATCGACTTCAAGCTGTTCAGCATCAAGACGCGGAACGACGCGATGAACGGTGAGATCCACGTTCCGGCGACCGATCTGTCGATCGTACAGCTCGCGTCGCGCTCGTTCAGTCAGGTGTCTGGTACGTTGCGCGGGGACATCATCATTTCCGGAACGCCGACCGCGCCGGTATTCAGAGATACCGTCAACTGCGGGTCCGCGCTCCTCCTCTGCGCACGCGGCGTGCAGATCGTGAACGGATCCGCGAAGTTGCCGCAGCTCGGGGTCGATCTCGCCGACATTCAGTGCACCGTATCTGGGGCCGGCGCGCTCACCGGAGGCGACAGCCTCAGCATCTCTGGGTGCAGCGCCACGTCGCCTGCAATGCAGCGCGGAGCGGAGCGCGGCGCGGTGGCTGTCGACGGCTGGGCGAAGAACGTCGCGCGCTTCCTTCTGACGAAGCCTGATCCGCTCAAGCCGCCGCCGGCTCCTTCTTTCCGGATCGCCGTCGGACTGCGCCAGTTCCATGCGTTCAACAAGCGCAGCGTCGCGGATGTCTACGTGACCACGCCGCTCCCCACCGATTCGATTCGACTCGTCGGCGACCTGAACGCCGCGCGGCTCACCGGAGCGGTCCAGGTCGACCGGAGCGCGATCTTCCTCGCCGACCGCGACCTCGCGCGCAAGCTCCAAACCAGCGAAGAGCTCTTCGGAGACTTCAGGGGGGGCGAGACGGTGGTCGGCGGACGAGCAGGGCTGTCGACGCTCCTCACGAACCTCACCCCGAACTTCACTGTCACGCTCGGCAACGACGTCCGGCTCAAGTCCAAGGAAGCGGACGTTCGTCTGGCCGGATCCCTCAACGTGGTGAAGTCGACGGCGCGCGCGAGCCATCTGCTCGCGTCGACGAATCAGTTGATCCCGCAGTTCGGCCTCGAGGGGACGCTGCGCACGATCGGCGGCAGCTACACGCTCGACCTCGGTCTCGCCCAGCGGCAATTCGACGTTCTAGCCGACGGCACCGTGAACTTCACGGGCGACGCGGAGAATCCGACGCTCGACATCGCGGGCCAGTACAACGTGAAGCAGTATCGCGACCGTGACCTCGGCGTGATCGTCCATCTGCGGGGACCGTTGATCCCTTATCCGGAGATCACCTTCACCAGCAACGCGGACTACGCCATCTCGCAGTCGGATCTCGTCAGCTATCTCGTCACGGGCGCGCCGGGCTTCGAGCTCAGTGCACAGAAGAGCGAGGTCCTCGCCCAGTTCATCGGACCCACGCTCAGCGCCTTCGCTGCCAATAATCTTCGCCAGCTCGTCGGGCCGTGGGTCGACGCGTTCCGATTCGAGTTGGGCAGCGGGACGCAGCAGCAGCAGTCCGGTCAGACGTCGAGCAACGTCGGGCAGTACATCTACGGCGCCACGGTCGGCGTCGAGAAGCAGTTCGCCGACAAGATGTTCCTCAGCCTGAATACGGGGCTCTGCCAGTTCGACCCGCAATTCACGCAGACCAGTCTGCTCTCCGGAGTCGGCGCGAAGGTCGAGTACCGCTTCAAGCCGGAGCTTTCGACCCAGATCGCGATCGATCCATCGACGACCGCGCGGACGTGCTCGGGCGGACAGAGCATCATCGGTGTCGTGCCCCAGCCGCAGAACTTCAGCTTCTCGCTGCACCACACCTTCCGCTTCTGATCAAGAGCGCGATCGTCATCGCGAATCCGGCGTCGCGCCGAGGACGACGGCTCGCCGGACACGCGCAGCGCGCGCTGAGGGCCCGCTCCGTCGAATGCGACCTCGTGTTCACCGAGCGGCCCGGGCACGCGGCGGAGCTCGCGGCGAGTCACGCGCACGCGTACGACGCGGTCTTCGTGGTCGGCGGCGATGGCACGGTCATGGAGGTCGCCGCGGCGCTCGCCTCCCACGAAAGCGAGACCCCCATCGGAGTTCTGGCCGGCGGTACCGGCAACTTGGTTGCGCGCGCCTTTGGGATACCCCTTTCGGTTTCGAAAGCGGTTCCGGCCCTCCTCGCGGGTGTCGAGCGCCGAGTGGACCTCGGCCGGCTGAATGGGGGGGGCGGGTTTTCGGTCGCCGCCGGGGTGGGGATCGACGCCGCGATGATCGCTGAAACGCCGGGCTGGCTCAAGCGTCGATTGGGTGTCCTCGCCTACATGATCATGGGCGCGCGCGCCGCACTGCGCACCGTGGGCCGCCGGGAATTCTTCACGGCCCGGGTCACGGTCGATGGTGTGGTTCACGAGCGACGCGTCGCGATGGTGATGATCGCCAACGTGGGTGCGGTGCTCGGCGAGCGCATGGTGCTCGGTCCGGAGATTCGCCCCGATGATGGGATGCTCGACGCCTGCCTCTTTTCGCCGAACTCGATGCGCGACGCGCTGCGGATCGTGCGGCGCATGGCGTTCCGCGACTTCGCCGACGATCCGTGCGTGCTCTACGTCGCCGGGCGCCACATTCGAGTCGAGACGGATCCGCCACGACTCTGGCAGGCGGACGGCGACGTGATGGGCACGACTCCCTTCGACGCCACGATCGAGCCGCTGGCGGTTCGCCTGCTCGTACCGCGCGGCTGACGCATTGACCGGGCTCCCGACTCCCGCGCATCGCCTGAGGGCGGTGGAGCAAGCACCGCTCGCGACGGTCGCCCGGCTGCTGCGCGAGCGCAACCAGCTCTTCCTCCTCCACGAAGCGCTGGCCGAGGTGGAACGCGCGCGCTCACTCGAGGAACGGCTGGGTGTCCTCGAGAGCGCCATCAAGCGCATCGGCTATGGGCGCGTCGAAACGCACGACGACTTCGTGATGCCGCCGGCCGACCAAGTCGCGCGGCGGATCAGCAATTCCATCGTGCTGGCGTCGAACGACCTGCTCGTGCCGCTCCGCGCGGTCGGCGGCGCGGCGCTCGGCACCTTGGTGCTGGGCGATCCCGTCGACGGCGTGGCGCCGACGGCCGATCGCGTCCGCACCGTCGAGCTGTTCGCGCAGCAAGTCGCGTCGATCATCGAGAACGCGCGCCTTTACGAGGAGAGCGAACGCCAGCGTGGACGCGGCGAGGCGTTCTCCGACATCGCGCGCGCCGTGAGCGGATCGCTGCGGCTCGACGACGTGATGACGCTCGGCCTCGGCCACGCGATGGCGCTGCTCCACGCGCAGGGTGCGACGCTCAGCCTCGTGCGCGATCAACAGCTGATGGTCGTCGCCGGATTGGGTGCGGGCCAATGTCTGACGGGCGCGCCCCTACCGCTCGACTCGAGCTTGAGCGGCCGGGCGATCGCCGAGCGGCGGCCGCTCATCTGCAACGACACGAACGTGCCTCACGTGTACTCGCCGACGCGCATCGCCGCGAACGTCGAGCGCGCGCTGATCGCTCCGCTCTTCTCGAGCAGCGGTCCTATCGGCGCGTTGTCGGTGATCAATCGAGAGCGTCCGTTCTCCGAGGACGACGCCGTCGTGCTCGAGCGGCTCGCCGACCAGGTCGCCGTCGCCGTGACGAACGCGCGGCTCTACGAAGACGCGCAGGCCGTCGCCGAGCGCTACCGGCAGGCCGTCGAGGACGAGCGGCGCGCGCGCGAGGCCGTGGGACAGTCCGAGGCGCGATACAGAAACCTATTCGAGACGGCGACCGACGCGATCTACACGCTCGATCCGCAAGGCGCGTTCACGTCGGTGAACGAAGCGACCTGTGAGCTCCTCGGCCGCGACCGCGCCGATCTGTTGGCGCGAAGTCCGCTGCCCTTCGTGTCGTCGAGCGACACGGGCATGGTGAAAGAACAGTTCAAGGCGGCGCTGCTCGGCCAAGCGAGACGGTACCAGTGCCGGTTCATCCGGCCGGACGGGGGCTCGCGCCTCGCGTCGCTGACGAACTCGCCCATCCGGCATGGGTCGCAGGTGATCGGAATCCTCGGCGTCGCGCGCGACATCACCGACGAGCGAGAGCGTGATCTCGCTCTCGAACGCTCGGAGATTCGCTACACGCAGCTCGTCGAATCGGCGTCGGACGCGATCTTCACCGCCGACACGTCGGGACTCCTGACGGGCGTGAACCGGTCGCTCGAGGAAGCGACGGGGAAGAGTCGCGATGAATTGATCGGCTTGCCGGTGGTGTCGCTGATCGACCCGCGAGACCAGTTGGACGCGCAGGACGGCCTTCGCGCCGCGCTCGCGGGCGAATTTCCGCGCGGCCAGCTCCGCTACACGAACCGCGACGGCGAGGTCCGTCACTGTTCGCTGACCGTCACCCCGCTCACCGAAGCCGGCGTCGTGACGGGGATGCTCGGCATCGTCCGCGACGTCACCGACGAGCGTCGTCTCACCGAGCAGCTTGTGCAGCAGGAAAAGCTGGCGGCCGTCGGCGAGCTGGTGAGCGGCGTCGCGCACGAGCTGAACAACCCGCTGGCGAGCGTGATGGCGTTCGCTCAACTCCTGCTCGCGGCTCCGGCCGACTCGTTGCCCGACCGTGAAGCGATCGACGCGATCAACCAGGAAGCAAAGCGCGCGGCGAAGATCGTTTCCAACCTCCTCACATTTGCGCGCCAGCACCAGCCGGAGCGCACGATCGCCGATCTCAATCGCGTCGTGCAGGATACGCTCGAGCTGCGCCGGTACGCGCTGCGCACGGCTCAGGTCGAGATCGACTCGCACCTCGACCCGGATCTGCCGCTCACGTGGGCCGATTCGTTCCAGCTCCAGCAGGTGGTGCTGAACCTCCTCACAAACGCCGAGCACGCGCTGTCGAATTGGTCCGGGGAGAAGCGCATCGTCGTGACCACGGCACGACGCGGAGACCAGCTCGTCGTCTCGGTCGCCGACTCGGGTCCGGGCGTTTCGCCGGAAAATCTCTCGCGCATCTTCAATCCGTTCTTCACGACGAAGCCCGTCGGCGAAGGCACGGGGCTCGGCCTCTCGATTTCAGATGGAATCGTCCGCGAACACGGCGGACGAATTCGCGTGGACTCGCAGCCCGGCCGCGGCGCGACGTTCGAGATCGAGTTGCCGCACGCGATGCCGCCCGCGTCGACGCCGACGGGCGGCGACGAGCCGGTCGCGGTCGTTCCAGGGACGAAGCGACTGCTCGTCGTCGACGACGAACAAGCGATCCGACACGCCGTGTCCATCTTCTTCCGCTCGCTGGGCCACGTCGTGGATGTGGCGTCCAGCGGCGCCGAAGGACTGAGCCGCGCGCGCAACGCGACGTACGACGTGATGCTCCTCGACCTGCGTCTCCCGGACT
The DNA here is from genome assembly GCA_963757185.1 of uncultured Gemmatimonadaceae bacterium. Taxonomy (GTDB): domain Bacteria; phylum Gemmatimonadota; class Gemmatimonadetes; order Gemmatimonadales; family Gemmatimonadaceae; genus JAQBQB01. The sequence continues at coordinate 366,506 of CAVWQI010000002.1, read as the reverse complement.
CGACCGGCGACGCGATTCTTCGCGAGCTTCAAAAAGAGGGGCGCGCTCCGGGCCGGGTCGTGTTCGTCACCGGCGACACGCAGAGCGCGGCCGCCCGCGCCGTTCTCGAGGCGACCGGCTGCGAGGTAGTCGGGAAGCCGTTCCTGTTCGACGAGCTGGCCGCGGTCGTCCTCACGGCCGAGCCGAGTTGACAGCGCTATCTTGAAAGCATGGGCATTCAAGAGCGCGACGCGATGACCTGCCGTGCGTGCGGCAACGAGGAGCGCGCCTCGGAAGGCTATCCGTGCGTGGATTGCGGCACCTTCCTGTGCATCCTCTGTGACTTGCGCGGCGTGACGCGGTGCAAAGCATGCCAGGCCAAGCGACAAGTGAGCGCGGCGGAGCAACCAAAGCCCGTGCAGTGAGCGCGTCCGTCGACTTCGGCCGCCTTGGAATCGCGATCGGTCACGCGAGCGACGAGCGCGGCGCGACAGGACTAACGGTCGTTCGCGGCATGACGGGACCACTGCGCGCCGGCGTCTGCGTCGTGGGCCGCGCGACAGGGAGTCGCGAGATCGCCGCGGCATCGGCCGACCATCACGTCGACGGGCGTGTCGACGCGCTCCTGTTCACCGGCGGCTCCGCGTATGGACTCGACGCCGCCGCCGGTGTGATGCGCTGGATGGAAGAGCGGGGACACGGCCACCCGGTGGGCGCCGGGGTCGTGCCAATCGTGCCGGCTGCGGTGGTGTTCGACCTCGCCCCGCTCGGACGGTTCGACGCGCGCCCGACGGCCGAGATGGCATACGCCGCCGCCGACACGGCCCGCAGCGAAGGAGTGTCGGAGGGGTCGGTGGGCGCCGGGACGGGCACGACGGTCGGCAAGGTCGCCGGGCCCGCGTGGTGCATGAAGGGCGGCTTCGGTTGCGCGATCGAAGCGACCACGTCGAAGGACATTTCCGTGGGCGCGATGGTGGTCGTGAACGCGTTCGGCGACGTGCGCGACGCCCGCGGCGAGATCATCGCGGGGGCGCGCCGGCCGAGCGGCGGGTTCGCCGACACTCCGCGCGTGCTCGCGTCGGGGGACATTCGCTCGCTGAGCAAGTTCGACGACCTCGGCGCGCAAAACACGACGCTCGCCGCCGTGGCCGCGAGCGTGCCACTCTCGCCGAACACGTTGACGCAGCTCGCGCGCGCGGCCAGCGCCGCGCTCTTCCGTCGCATCACGCCGAGCGGATCGTCGTTCGACGGCGACATCGTGTTCGCGCTGTCGCCGATGGCCGATGAGGTCGCGCGCGTCGAAGCGCTCGTTGTCGAGTCGCTCGCCGTCGCGGCGTTGGAAAACGCCATCGAGCGCGCCGTGCGCTGCGCGCGCGGGCGCGAAGGAATTCCGGGACTCGCCGACGCACATGCCTGAGTCGCGCGCCCGAGGCGAATCCATTCTCTATTGCGCGATCATTCGCGCGCCGGTGGCGCCGATGCATGGTGAGCCGCGAATCTCGAGCGCGATGGTCTCGCAGCAGCTCGCCGGTCACCGTGTCGACGCTCTCGCGGACGACGGCGAGTGGGCGCGCGTCCGCGGGACGGACGGCTACGAAGGATGGATTCACGCCGGCTTTCTTGCCAAAGCGCCGGCCACGACGGCTCGACAAAGCCGTCGTATAACGCGCATCTCACTCGGCTGCTCCACGAAGACGGCATCGGGCGTGAGCCGCGTACTTCCGCTCCGCGCGTTTCTCGCTCCGGACGAGACGCTGACGTCGGGCGAGGTGATCGAGTCGACGCGGCGCGCGGCGAGATTTCCCCTCGACCCCGGCGCCGTCGTGAGCAGCGCACAAACGTATTTCGCCGGTACCAGCTATTTGTGGGGCGGCGTCACGCCCTGGGGCGCGGACTGCTCGGGATTGGTGCAGACGGTGTTCGCTCTCCACGGCAAGCAGCTTCCCCGCGACGCGTCGCAGCAGGCGCAGGCCGGTGAAGATGCCGGGACAGACGCGACGGCGGCGCTCGAGGCCGGGGACCTTCTTTTCTTTTCCGATCGCGAGGACAAGCACGTCACGCACGTCGGCATCGCGACGGGTGACAAGCGCATGGTGCATCTCGGTCTGGGCCGGGGCGGCTATTCGGTCGAGCGGCTCGCCGACCGGAAGGACGCGTACGTCGCGCTGCTGCGAAAGCGCTTTCTGTTCGCGCGCCGCGTCGTCTAGCTCACCAAGCCGTTGGGCACCATCGTCGTCGAGGAGCGAACCTGCACGCCGACGTCGATCGTCGGCTGGTCGTCGACGGCGATCGCCATCGTGTATCCGCCGGGGGAATCCATCGGCAAGTCGAACTGCGCGATGAGCGGCAGGTCCATCTCGAGGACGCCCGGCGGCGGCGGACCGACGTTGAGGTCACCCTGGCTGCGCCACAGCTCCTGTCCGTTCGGGCTGAGCCACCGGAACGACACGGTGTGAGCGCCGACGTCGGCTCCGCTGCCTTTCATGTGGACGACGAGATTCGCCCGCGGGTGGACGGCCGGCAGCGCCGCGACCTGCAGCGCGTCGAAGACGCCGAGGACGTTGAGCTTTCCTTCCTGCGAGAGATTCGCCGCATCGGCGAAGAGAGCAAACGCAACGCGCATTCAGCAACATAGACAGGCCAAAGCCCGCACGCCTAGTTTTCGTTGCATGGACTCCAGCGCCGGCGACGCCGCGACAGAATCGATCTTGCCCGGGGGCGCCGGCACGGCGCAACCGGGCGGCGCCGTCTGGATCACGGATGCATCGCTCGTGCTCGTCGCGATCATCTGGGGCGTGAACTTCTCGATCGTCAAGTTCGGGACGTCGCTCATCGACCCGCTCGCCTTCAACGGCGTCCGCGTTCTGCTCGCTGCCGTCTTGCTGCTGGCGATCGCGCTCGCCAGCCGAGGTCCGCTTCCGTCCGTCCGCGAGATCGCGATTCTGCTCGCGCTCGGCGTGTTGGGGAACGGCGTCTACCAGGTTTTCTTCGTCGAAGGAGTCGCGCGCACGCGCGCGAGCGACGCCGGGCTCGTCATCGCGGCCTCGCCGGCGTTCATCGCGATCGTCGGCCGAATGCTCGGCGTCGAGCGCGTCAGCTCGCGCGGCGTGATGGGCATCCTCATGTCCGTCGGCGGCATCGCGTTCGTGGTGCTCGGCACGACGAACGCGACCACGGGCGACGCGACGATCATCGGCGACCTCCTCGTTCTCGCCGGATCGCTGTGTTGGGCGTTCTATACCGTGATGCTCAAGCCATACACGGAGCATCTGTCGGGTCTGCACGTGTCCGCGTTCACCATGCTCGGCGGCGCGATCCCGCTGGCTCTGCTCGCGTCGCCGCGGATCGCCGCGACGCACTGGTCGCAGCTTCCCGCAAAGGGATGGTCGGCGATTCTCTACAGCGGAATCTTCGCGCTCGTCATCGCGTACCTGTTCTGGTACCGCGGCGTGCGCGTGATCGGCCCGACGCGCACCGCGATGTACTCGAACCTCCAACCGGTCGTCGCCGTGCTCATGGCCTGGTGGCTGCTCGGCGAGAACCCGACGTGGTGGCAGGGCGTCGGCACGGGCTGCATCGTCGGCGGACTGCTGCTCACGCGAACGTGAAGCTCGTCCTGTTCGACATCGACGGAACCATCCTGCTCACGAGCGGGGCGGGGAAGCGGGCCGTGCATCGCGCCCTCGCCGAGGTGTTCGGCGCGCCGGGACGACTCGAGCATCGCTTCGACGGCAAGACGGATCCGCAAATTGTCCGCGAGCTGATGCGGATGGAGGGACACGCCGACGATCACATCGATGCGCGCATGTCACTCTTGCTCGACCGATACGTCGATTTCCTGCACGATGAGCTCGAACAACCGTCGACGGCGGTCCGGCTGATGCCGGGCGTCGCTGATTTGCTCGACGCGCTCGAGGCGCGATCGGACGTCGTGCTCGGGCTTGTCACAGGGAATCTCGCCGCCGGCGCGGCCGCGAAGCTGCGGGCGGGAGGCATCGATCCCGCGCGGTTTCGCGTAGGAGCGTACGGCTCCGATCACGAGCTTCGCGTCGAACTGCCGGCGGTGGCGCAGCGGCGGGCGCGCGACGAGCTGGGGGTGACCGTCCAAGGATCCGACGTCGTCGTCATCGGAGACACGCCGGCCGACGTCGAATGCGGGCGGTCGGTCGGGGCGCTCACGATCGGCGTCGCGACGGGCTACTACTCGGTCGACGAGCTGCGCGATTTCGGAGCGGACGAAGCATTCGAGGATCTGGCCGACACGACGTCGGTCGTTCGCACCATCGTCGGCGGCTGAATGACGCACCCGCCAAGTACATTTTCCGATATGGCGGATACGCCGAGGAGCGGGGGAACGATCGCGGTGAGCGCCGCGCGTGTGGGTCGGGCCGATCTGGGCGAAGGCACGGCCACGGTCGACGACGACGTGCTCACAGTCATCGCTCGGCCGAGTGGCGCCGAGCGCTTGCTCCGAATTCCGATCGCGGCGATCGACGCGCTCGCGATCGACGGCGACGAAGTCGTCGTGTTGGTGCGCGACGGCCGACAGGTCGCGATGACCAGCGGCGACGCCGCCCAGCTGCATCGCGAGATCGTGGCGCGGTGCTTCGTGCTTCCCGAGCTGACCCGCACGCTGCGAACCTTCGGGTCGCGACGAGGCCAACGCGGACGCCGTCCCGGCGCCGCGACCGAGCAACAAAAATTCTTCGCGCCGCTCGTCGACGCGCGGCGCGTCGCGTCGAAGAGTCCCTCCGCGGCCGAGACCATCGCCGCGTTCGAGAGCGCGGCACTGACCCACGCGCTCGACGAGGCGCTGCGCCGATTCGCCAGCGAGCGGTTCGGCCAGAACGCCCCCGCGCGCCGAGCTCTCGAGGCGGAGCTGGTGGACTCGAGCGAACCCCTGCAGCTGGCGTTGCGCGCGCTCGGTGAACGCGCATCCGCGGCGCTGGAACGCGGCGACGAGATCCGGGCATGGCGTTCGTGGGCGCTTTCGCTGCGCGACGTCTTCGAAGCTGCGGATCGCGTGTGGGCCGCGCTCGACACGGCACTCGACGCGGCCCACGGAACCGCGGCCCGCCTTTCTCCCCCGACCACCCGTCGATGATCGTCGGCCTCGGCATCGATGCCGTGGACATCTCGCGTGCCGAGCGAATGTTCGCCGACAAGCCGGAGAGAATGCTCGAACGGTTGTTCGGCGACGTGGAGCGCGCGTACCTCGCGACGAAACCGCAGCCCGCACAACACATGGCGGTGCGCCTCGCGGCAAAAGAGGCAGCGTACAAGGCACTCGCCGGGAACGAACTGGCTCGCGGAATCGGCTGGCGCGATGTGGAAGTCGTGAGCCGCGACGACGGGTCGCCCGAGCTCCGCTTCTACGGCCGCGCGGCGGAGCGGCTCGCCGAGTTGGGTGCGGAGAGGGTCCACGTGTCGCTGACGCACAGCGCGGCAACTGCGGTGGCGGTGGTCATACTGGAACGGTAGGTAGACCGGTAGACCGGTAGACCGGTAGACCGGCTGGACCGGTGGACCGGTGGACCGGTGGACCGGTTTACGGCGCACGGCTAAACGATTCGTGTCACGCGGCCTACACGCGTCCGGCGAATCCCGATATATTCACTCGGCAATGAGGCTCGGAACCAAGTTTGGCCGGGCCGCATCGGTGCTGTTGACCGGTGCGGCCTTTACGATGTCCGCCGCGCTCGGAGCGCGCGCGCTTGGGGCGCAGCAGGAGCGCCCGACCCAGCGCGTCGCGAACATCGTAAGTGTGGCCATCGAAGAATACGGGAAGGGCGTGGACGAGAAGGGCCGCATGACGTCGCGCGACGAATACGACGAGACCGTCGGATTCCTGCGCGATGCGCGCGCGGCAATGTCGCGCCTGCCAAGCGACCGACTCGCCGCGTCGTCGCCTCTCCTGGACTCGATCATTCTCGCTGTGACGGCCAAGCGTCCGCCCTCGGAACTAGGGGCGCTCGCCAATCGGTTCGCGTCCTCGCTCGGCAGCGAGGCGGCTCTCGAGCTCCCGGCGCGGCCGCTCGACGCCGCCGCGGGGGAGAAGCTGTTCGTCGCCAACTGCGCGTCGTGTCACGGGCCTCGCGGTATGGGCGACGGACCGGCGGCCGCGGCGATCTCGCCCAAACCGCCGGCGATCGGCAACGCGTCCGCGGTCGCCGACGTCACGCCGGCCATGATGTTTCGCAAGATCTCCGTGGGCGTGACGGGCACCGCCATGCCGTCGTTCTCGCCGCAGCTCACCGCCGAGCAGCGCTGGAACGTCGTCGCCTACATCGCATCGCTGCACGCGTCGCCGCAGCAGGTCGCCGAGGGCGAAGGGCTCTACGCGCAGGGGTGCGTCGAGTGCCACGGCTCGGCCGGACTTGGCGACGGCGCGATGGCGCGAACGCTGAGCAAGGCGCCAAGCGAGTTGGGATCGTTCGCGTGGCAGGTGGAGCACAGCGACGCGCAACTGGCGGCCGCGGTCCGCGCCGGAGTCCCCGGCACGCCCATGCCACCCGCCTCGGGCTTCACCGACCGGCAAGTTCAGAGCGTCGTGGCATATCTCCGTTCGCTGCCGAGCCGCCAACGAACGATCGCGGCGGCGGCGCAGGCGGATACAGGCCGCGGCGTGACCGGGTCGAGGCCGGAGGCGGCGTCCAAGGTCGCCGTCTCGCTGCTCGATCAGTCGCTCACGGCGGCGCGCAACGGACGATGGGTCGACGCCGGCGATCGCGCATTCGACGCGTATCTCGCGTTCGAGCCCTTGGAGACGCCGGCGCGCGCCCGCAACCCGGGCGTCGTCGCGTCGATGGAAAAGCTGTTCGGCGACTTCAAGGCGTCGATCAAGGCCAACGACATCGAGGGCGCCGAGCACGCGCGCGATGCGATCGACGTCAACATGGAACGCGTCGTCGAATTGACGCAGCCGCCGGGCAGCGGATCGGAGGCCTTCCTTCAGAGCTTCCTCATCATCGTGCGCGAAGGATTCGAAGCGATCCTCGTCATCGGCGCCGTCGTCGCGTTTCTTCTCAAGACGGGGCATCGCGAACGGCTGCGATCCATCTGGTGGGGGATCGCGCTCGGCGTGCTGGCGAGCGGGCTGACGGCGATCGTCCTTCGCACGACGCTGCGCGCGCTGCCGGCGACGCAGGAGATCATCGAAGGGGGCACCCTGCTGCTGGCGGTGGCCGTGCTTTTTTCGGTGAGCTACTGGCTCATCTCGCGCGTCGAGGCGGCCAAGTGGCAGGCGTTCATCCGCGACAAGGTGACCAGCGCGCTGGAGCACGGCGGCGGGAGCGCGCTCGCGTTCGTCGCGTTCCTCGCCGTGTATCGCGAAGGCGCCGAGACGGCGCTCTTCTACCAGGCGTTGTTCAACGAAGGCTCCAGGGTCGCGCTGCCGATCACTCTCGGCCTGCTCGCCGGCTGCGCGGCGCTGGTCGTCATCTTCACGCTGTTCTATCGCTTCGGCGTGCGCATTCCGCTCCGGCCGTTCTTCAGCGTGACGAGCGTCCTGCTCTACTACATGGCGTTCGTGTTCATGGGTAAGGGCGTGCACGAGCTGCAGGAGGGCGGCGTCGTTCCGATCAACGTTCTCCGCGGTTTCCCGACCATCGAGGGGCTCGGCTTCTACCCGACGTGGGAGACCGTTCTCGCGCAGCTGGTGCTGCTCGGGCTGTTCGTCTTTGCGGTGGCGAAGACGTTCTGGCCGAAGCGCTCGGTCGCGCTGCCGACGGTGCCGCCCGAGGCGGCGCCGGCCGGGGAAGTCGTCGCCGACGTCGCATCGCTCACCGCGCAGGTCGAGCGATTGGCCGCGCGAGTTTCGTCGCTCGAGCGCGACCGGTCCGGGGTGCCCCGCCGCGACTAGGCTCGACGCGGGCCTTGATTGGGCTCCGTGCGCCGGATGACTTGATCGGCGGCTGTGCCGGCCAGTACGACTATGGAACTACAATTTCGGAACTACAATTTCGCGGATTACTCAGATTTACGCGGAGAAACAAAAAAGAGTTTGTTTGCTCCGCGATAGTCCGGCTTCCTTCCGCGAAATCGTTTCTGTTCAAATCGTACAGGCACGCGGGGCGGTCGAGACTCGCGTGCCTGTACGAACGCCCGTCAGGTCACGCCGGCGCCAGAACCTCGCTGACGCCCGGACGGCCGACGCCAGTGTTCTTGCGCGCGGCCATGATGAGCACTCCGGCGAGCGTGATCCCGAGCGCGATCAGTTGCGCCATGCTCAAGCCGAATGCCCACGAGAAGCGGTCGTCCTTGGCGCGGAGGAACTCGACGATGAATCGCTCGAGGCCGGCGAGCACGCAGTAGACGCCGAACAGCCAGCCTTCGGCGTGCTTGTGGTTCCGCATCCGCCAGAGGATGCCGAACATGATCATGCCCAGCGCGACCTCGAGGAGCTGCGTCGGATACACCGACAGAACCGTGGACGGATCGGTGCCGGGCTGGATCGGGACGTGGAACGCCTGCTGCATCTCGAACGCGGTGGACGGCGGCGTGCCTTGCGGAAACGCGACGGCGAGCGGTCCGGTGTACGGCCGGCCGTAGTCGTCGCCGACGGCCCAACACCCCGTGCGTCCGACGGCGTAGCCCGCGGCGATCGCGATCCCCGCGACGTCGGCGAAGCGAACGAACGACAGCTTCTTGTAGCGGATGGTCAACGCGCAGAGCACCACCGAGCCGATGAAACCGCCCCAGAACACGAATCCGCCGCGGCCGAGCAGGTCGCGCCAGTTGTGCGTCACGACGGTGACGTAGTACAGCTTGGCGCCGAGGAGCGTGCCGAGGAGCGCGGCGAAGAGGACGTCGCTCACGGCGGCCGATTCCTTGTCGCGTCCGCGGCGCGCCAATTCGCGCTCGGAGATGATCTGCGCGATGAGGAACGCGAGCAGCACCGCGATGCCGAAGCCCGTGAACGAGAAGCCGAACACGGTGAACGTGAACGGATGGTGGATGAACGGACCCGCGGCGCGGATTAGGAAATTGGAATTCATGCGGCGACGAGTCCCGGAATGGGCATGGCGGCGAACGCGTTGAGGTCGAGCCCCGAGCGCTCGCCGCGCTCGAGGTGGAAGAGGCCCGCGCGGGCGATCATCGCGGCATTGTCCGTCGCGAGACGCGGGGTCGGGGCGAAGACATCGACACCGTCGCGGGCGAAACGTTCCCGCATGGCCGCGACGAGCGCGCCGTTGCACGCCACGCCGCCGCCGAGTACGACGCGACGACGCCCGTAGGCGTGGGTGGCGCGCGCCGTCTTTTCGACGAGCGTGTCGACGACGGCCTCCTGAAACGCGCGCGCGATCGGCGCCCGGTCGCCTTCGGACGGCGACGCCTTCACGGCGTTGAGCACGGCGGTCTTGAGCCCGCTGAACGACACGTCATAGTACTCGGCGTCTCCGGGACGTTGATCGCGGCGTAACATTGGCCTCGCGAACCTTAACGCCTGCGGCCCGTTGCGGGCGCGCGGCGTCGCGGCGAGCGCGGCGATGCGCTCGACGTGAGGTCCACCGGGGTAGGGGAGCCCGAGAAGCTTGGCGACCTTGTCGAACGCTTCGCCGGCGGCGTCGTCGCGCGTGCGCCCGAGGAGCCGGTAGCGTCCCCACGCCTCGACGTCGATCAGCAGCGTGTGTCCCCCGGAAACGAGGAGCGCCGTGAAGGGAGGCACGGCGGCCGCGTCTTCGAGCACCGTCGCGAAGAGATGTCCCTCCATGTGGTGCACGCCGATCATCGGAACCCGGCGGGCAAACGCGAACGCCTTGCCGAACGCCACGCCCACGAGCAGCGCGCCGACGAGCCCCGGGGCATTGGTCACCGCGACCGCGTCGACGTCGTTGGAGCCGGAATCGGCGAGCGCCTGCTCGACGACGGGAACGATCGCGGTCAGGTGCGCGCGCGACGCGATCTCGGGCACCACGCCGCCGAACACGCGGTGCACGTCCTGGGACAGGATCACGAGCGAGCGGACGCGGACGTCCTCGCCGGCTCCCTCGAGCACGGCCGCCGACGTCTCGTCGCAGGAGGTTTCGATACCGAGGATTCGCGTCACTTGTGCGGCGCCGCCGGCGTGGGCGCGGGGACGGGCATCGGTCCCACGAGTATGACCTTCACCTGCGACGGCTTCACGCGAAGGGTTCCGAAACCCGTGGTGTCGACGTCGACCAGGTGGGGCAGCGAATCGGGGAAGGTGATGACGGTGCGAATCGTCTGCACCGCCTTCACCTGCGCCACGCGCAGCCGCGGACCGGAGACCAGCACGCTCTCCGGGTCGAATCGCGTCGCGATCGGGCCGGTGACGCCGGTCGCGTTGACGGAGAGCGCGGAGACGATCGGCACCTTGCGGTTCGCGGTCGACTCGAAGCGAAGCGTGATGCTGCGCGGCTCTACGTCGCGCACGACGGCATCGACGCCTTCGGGGAGCGTCACGTCGTCGGGGCGCAGGTCGACGACGATCGTGTCCGGCGAGTCGGCGCCGACAGGCCTTCGGATGAACGGCGGATTGGACGTCAGTTTGATCAGCTCCTTCGGTGAGCCGGCGACGATCGCCTGCAACTCGGGGAGCGGATCACGCAACACGAGCGAGCTGTCGAGCAGCGGCGAGAAACGCACGGGCACGAGCGCGACCTGCGGCTCCTTGGCGTTGACCACGAACCAGAGCACGACGGCGACGAGGACCGCCATTCCCTTGAGGCCGAGCTGCTGCGTGAACGCCGCGGTGACGCGTCGTTGCAATGAGCCGGTCGACCGCGGCGGCAGAGACGGGGGGCGGGAGGGAGGCGCGACATCGGACATCGCAGTGCGCCCCGCTCAGCGATCGCCGCCGTTCGCGACGGTCTTGGGTTGTTGCAGGCCGAGCAGCTGCGCGATCAGCGCGCGATTGCCGGGGGAGTTCCAGTCGTCGGGGCCGATCCACTTTCGCCGAATCGACCCTTCGCGTCCGATGATGAATGTTTCCGGGTAGCCCGTGGCCTGGTATTCACGCTCGATCGAATGCGTCGAGTCGTGAAGCACCTCGAACGTAACGCCGAAGTGCTTGGCGAACGCGCGAATGGAATCTTCGCCCACGTAGTCGTCGATGCTCACCGCGACGAGCTTGAGTCCCTTGTCGCCGTACGCCTGGTAGAGGCGTTGGAGACTCGGGATCTCGACCTGGCACGGACCGCACCACGTCGCCCAGATGTTGAGCAACACGACTTGCCCCTTGTAGTCGGCGAGCGTCTTGTAGCGATTCTCGCCAAGCACTTTCGCGCGGAAGTTCGGCGCGTCGGAGCCTTCGGTCACCGGAAACAGCTGGTCGCGCAAAAAGTGCGACGCGGCAGCCAATCCCCCGGCGAGAACGACGACGATCGCGCCGACGATCGTCCACTGCTTGCGCGCGGTCATACAGTCACCCCGCACAGCGCGCGCAGTGCGCCGATCTCCGCCTTCGGATCGCTCGCGCAAAAGACCGCGTTGCCGGCGACGAACGTGTCGGCGCCCGCGTCCCACACCGCGTGAATCGTGTCGCGTCCGATGCCGCCGTCCACCTCGAGCGCGGCCCCGCTGCGCGCCTCCGTGAGCATCGCGCGCGCGCGACGCACCTTGTCGATCGAATACGGAATGAACTTCTGCGCGCCGAAGCCGGGGTTCACCGTCATCACGAGCAGCAGGTCGAGCTCGGGGACCACTTCACGCACCGCGCTGAGCGGCGTCGACGGATTGATCGCCGCGCCGGCCCGACACCCCAGCTCGCGAATGCGGTCGAGCTGCCGGTGCAAATGCGGCGAGACCTCGGTGTGCACGGTCATGCCGTTCGCGCCCGCCGAGGCGAAGTCGTCGAAGAACTTCTCCGGCTCGACGACCATGAGGTGCACGTCCAGGGGCAGCGTCGTGAGTTTGCGCACCGTCTCGATGACCTTTGCGCCGTACGTGATGTTGGGGACGAAGCGCCCATCCATGACGTCGATATGAATCCAGTCGGCGCCGCCCGCAACCACTGTCGCAATCTGCTCGCCCAGACGCGCGAAATCCGCGCTGAGGATGGACGGGACGATCCGAACGCTCACTCGGCGTGCCCCGTCCCCGCTCCGGCTTCGACACCGACATTGCCGCCGACGTTCCGCAGCCGCGCGGCAAACGCGCCGTCCGCCCCGTGCACCTGAGGCAGCACCCGCAGACGTCCGCGATCGAGCACCGTGGCGGGCACGACACCCTCGGGCGGAGGGTCGAGGCGCCAGCCGGGATGCTCCGCGAGAAAGCGATCGATCTGCTCGTCGTTCTCTTCGGGCTCGAGCGAGCACGTGCCGTACACGAGCAGACCGCCCGGGCGAACGATCGACGCCGCCGCGCGCAGGATCGAGCGCTGCAGCGTCGCCATCACCGCGATGTCCGAGACCTTGAGGCGCCAGCGCGCGTCGGGGTGCCGGCGGAAGGTGCCCGTACCGGTGCAGGGCGCGTCGACCAGCACGAGATCGACCGGCCTGATCGCCGGATGTCTCGCGTCGGCGACGTACGCGGCGAGCGTCGGAATCTCCAGCCGGTGGGCGTTGTCCAGCACGCGCTGCAACCGCGTGAGCGAGGCGTCACTCGCGAACACGGTGGATGCGGTGCGCGAGAGCTCGATCGACTTGCCGCCGGGCGCGGCGCAAACGTCGGCGACGACAGCGCCGGTCGGTACGCACGCGTACTGCGCGACGAGCGTCGAGGCCGGGTCCTGGATGTGAAACAGCCCCTGCCGGAACGCGCCCAATTCCGTGAGCGACGAGACCGGGCTCGACAGAAGAATGCTGTCGCGCACGAGCGGCGCGTCGTCGACGCGGATGCCGGCCGTCTCGAGCATGGCTTCCAGCTGTTCGCGCACGACGTGATACGGCCGCGCGATGAGCGGCGCCTCTCGATTGTTCGCGTCGAGCAAACGCCGCGTCTCGTCGGCGCCGAATCGTTCCAACCACCGCGCGACCAACCACCGCGGGTGCGAGCCCGAGAGCGCGAGCGCGCTCGGCATCTCTGCCGGCGTGGGAAGCGAGAGCGTTTCGTGCTCGCGATCGAGGCGGCGAAGCACGGCGTTCGCGAGCTTGCTGGCGCCCATTCCATGCCGCTGCTTCGCCAACTCGACGCTCTGCGCGATCGCGGCGTAGGCCGGCACGCTCTCCATGTACAGGAGCTGCGCCGCGCCGAGTCGAAGGAGGTCGAGGAGATCGCCGTCGAGCCGCGCGATGCCGCCGCGCACGCGGGCGTCGAGGTGCGCGTCGATCCACGCGCGCCGGCGCAGCATGCCGTACAGCAACTCGCGCGTCCAACGCCGATCGCGGCCGTCGAGCCGAGTGGTGCGGCGGTCGAACGCGAAGTCGAGCAGGTCGCCGGCGCGAAGATCCGCGCACACGTCGGCCGCGGCGCGCCGCGCGTCGGTCACGCTCGGCGAGGCCGGCTTCCGAAGCGCGTTGTGCGCCACCGCTGCATTTGCCCCGACGTCGTCCGCGCGAACAGCGAGAACTCCTCCTCCAACAACGCCGGCGGGCGACCGGTCCTGATCTGCGCCAGGCATGATGTCTAAGATAGCCTCTCGCCGACCGTGATGCCCCGGCCGCTCGCCCACTCGCGCGGCGACATCGGGCGCTTCCCGGCGGGCTGCACGCTTGCAATTTGCACGGAACCACCTCCCCCCCCAGCGGCGCCGCAGGCGACGGTCATGCCCTGGTCGTCGATGGCGAGGACGTCGCCGGGATGCGCATCCGACGTCCGCGGGGCGACGCGGGCGCCGAAAAGCTTTACCTCCTGGCTGGCCTCGCCTGCCGATCGCACGGCGTAGGCGCCGGGGCGCGGATCGAACGCGCGAACGAGCCGCGAGACGTTTGCCGCGTCCGTCGTCCAGTCGACGCGCGCCATGGCGCGATCGATCTTCGGCGCGTAGGTCGCCTTCGACTCGTCTTGCGGCGTCTCCTCGGCGCGACCCAACTCGATGAGCGCGAGCGCCTCGATCAACGCCAGCGCTCCGAGCTCGGCGAGTCGCAGTCGCAGCTCGCCGGAGGTCTCGTCGTCGGCGACGGGCGTGCGGACCTGGAGGATCGACGGTCCGGCGTCGAGCGCCTTCACCATGCGCATGATCGTGACGCCGGTCTCGGCGTGGCCCTCGCGAATCGTCGCCTCTATGGGTGCGGCGCCCCGCAGCAATGGAAGCAAGGACGCGTGGATGTTGATCGTTCCGCGCGGCGGCAGGTCGATGATTGTTTGCGGCAGGATGTGTCCGTAGGCCACGACGACGGAGACGTCGGGAGCGAGGTCGCGTAGCCGCGCGACGAAGTCGTCGCCGCGGGGGCGGTCGGGTTGGAGCACGGGGATCGCTTCGGCGGCCGCGACGCGCTTTACGGGCGGCGGCTCGAGAATCGAGCGCGATCGCCCGATGGCGCGGTCAGGTTGCGTGACGACGCCGACGACGTCGAAGCCTTCACCGAGGAGCGCGCGCAGCGGCGGCAGCGCGAAGTCGGGCGTGCCCCAGAAGAGCACGCGCACTCACAGCTCCTCGTCGGGGTGCTCGTGGTTCCTCGACGGGTCGCTTTCGAGTTTTCTGATGAACCCGGGGTACTTGTCCTTTTCCTTCGCCCACTTCGTCATCGCCGTGCGCCGCTTCAGGATGCTCATGTAGTCGACGAAGAGCTTGCCGTGCAAATGGTCGATTTCGTGCTGCAGGCAGCGCGCGAGCAGATCGCCGGCCTCGACCTCGAACGTTTTGCCGTCGAGTCCGATCGCTCGCACTTTCACCCGGGCCGGCCGCTCGACGTCTCCGTACACGTCCGGAATCGACAGGCAGCCTTCTTCAGCCTTCGCGTACTTCGTGTCGGACTCGACGATCTCGGGGTTGATGATCGCGAAGCGGTCGTTCTCCACGCCGATGACGGCGACGCGTTCACTGCGACCCACCTGCGGCGCGGCGAGCCCGATGCCCTTGGCGAGGTCCATGGTCTCGAACATGTTCTTGATCAGCTCGCGCAGCTCGTCGGTCATGCCGGCGACGGGCTTTGTCTCTTCGCGCAGCACCGGGTCGCCCAGGACCCGAATGTCGAGGACGCTCACGACGCCGGTTGGTTGCTCGCCGCAGAGGACGTTCCGACGATGCGCGCGATCCGTCCGCGCTCGACGACGAGCCGCGATTCGCCGGATTTGATCGTGACGCGGTCGTCCATCCGATTCGCGCCGCCTTCCTTGGACGTCTCGCGGATGTGGATCACTTCGCCGACGATGCCGCCGGCGGTGACGATCTCGTCGCCCTTCTTGAGCGATTTGAGCGAGGTCTCGTGTTCGCGTCGCTGTTTCTGCTGCGGTCGCATGACGATGAAGTAGAAGATCGCCGCGAACGCCGCGATCTCGAAGATCAGCGGGCCGAAGGAGCCGCCGCCGGGCGCCTGGATGATGGCGAGCGCCAGCGGCAGATCGAGCGTGGTCATTCCGAGGTCACCGGTCGTGAGAGGTATCGCGCGAGCCAATCCTCGCTCCACGCGTCGATCGTCCCGTCGCGGGTCGCTCCGCGGGCGTCGCGCATGAGACGAACCAAGAAATGTACATTGTGCAGGGAAAGCAGGCGAAGCCCGAGGATCTCGTCGGCGGTGAACAAATGCCGGATGTACGCACGCGAGAATCGTCGGCACGCCGAGCAGTCGCACTCCGGGTCCAGCGGCCGCTTGTCGATGCGGAACTCGGCCCGCTTGATGTTGAGCCGGCCGTCGCGGGTGAACGCCGCTCCGTTGCGCCCCAGTCGCGTGGGGGCGACGCAATCGAAGAGGTCGACGCCGCGGCGCACGCCTTCGACGAGGTCTTCCGGAAAGCCGACGCCCATCAGATACCGCGGCCGACCGCGCGGCAGCTCGCCGTCGAGGACGTTCAGGATTCGATACATGTCGGGCTTCGCTTCGCCGACCGACAGGCCGCCGATGCCGTAACCCACCCAGTCGCCGGAATCGCGAATCGACTGGGCGGCGGCGCGCCGCAGCGACTCGTGGATGCCGCCCTGCACGATCGGAAAGAGCGCCTGCTCCTGTGATGACTCGCGTGCCTCCCCCTCCCATCCCGCGACCTCGGCCGCGCAGCGGGCGAGCCAGCGGAGGCTCCGCTCGCTCGCGTCGCGCGCGGTCGGCTCGTCGCTCTGGCCGGGGATGACGTGATCGAACTGCATGATCACGTCGGCGCCGAGGTTGCGCTCGATCCGCATCACGGATTCGGGCGTGAACGCGCGAAGGGAGCCGTCGATGTGGCTGCGGAACTCGACGCCGTCCTCCGAGACGGTACGGAGTCCCTCCAATGAGAAGACTTGAAAGCCGCCGGAGTCGGTGAGAATCGGCCCGTCCCAGCCCATGAACGCGTGCAGCCCGCCCATCTCGCGGACGACCTCGTCGCCGGGGCGCAGGTGCAGGTGGTACGCGTTGCTGAGGATCATCTGCGCGCCCATCGCGCGGAGATCGTCGGGGTCGAGCGCTTTGACCGTGGCGAGCGTGCCCACCGCCATGAACGCGGGCGTGTCGACGCGCCCGTGCGGCGTAGTGAAGACGCCGGCGCGCGCGGCGCCGTCTTCGTGTTCGATCGTGAAGCCGAAGCCGGACAAGGGTGTCTGGTTTGAGTTCGATGCGGCGATGCTAAACGATGCTAGATGATCGCCATCGCGTCGCCGTAGGAATAGAACCGGTATCGCGCCGCGACGGCCTCGCGGTACGCGCGCATCGTCAGCTCGTATCCGGCGAACGCCGCGACCAGCATGATCAGCGTCGACCGCGGCAGGTGAAAGTTCGTCACCATCCGGTCCACCGCGCGAAAGCGGTGGCCGGGTCGGATGAAGATCCGCGTCTCACCCTCGCCCTCGCGAATTCGGCCGTCCTCGGCCGCCACAGTCTCGAGTGTCCGCACGGTGGTCGTGCCGACCGCCCACGCGCGACCACCTCCGCCGCGCCGGTCGTTGATCGTCCGCGCCGCTTCGGCTGACACGCGATACCACTCCTCGTGCATCACGTGCGTCGACGGGTCGTCCACCTCGACGGGCTTGAACGTTCCCGCGCCTACGTGCAACACGATCTCCGCGGCCGCCACGCCGCGACGCTCGAGCAACGACAACAGCTCCGGCGTGAAATGCAGCCCGGCCGTCGGCGCGGCGACGGATCCTTTTTCTCGCGCGAACACGGTCTGGTAGCGCTCCGCGTCCTCCGACGCATCCGGCCGTTCGATGTACGGCGGAAGCGGCACGTGGCCGTGCCGCTCGATGGCCTCGTCGAGCGGCAGGTCGCTCTCGAGCCGAACGATACGCGTACGCCGCTCGGTCACCTCGAGAATCTCGGCATCGAAACCCGGTGCGATGTTGACCCGGCGACCCGGCTTGAGCTTTCCGCCCGGCGAGACCATCGCCTCGAATCGCCCGTCGCCGAGCGGTTTGAGAAGCAGAATCTCCGCGGGGGCGCCCGACGCGCGCGAGCCGAGCAGGCGCGCGCGAATGACGCGGGTACGATTCACGACTAGGACGTCGTCTGGTGCGACCAGCTCGGTGATGGCGGTGAACGTCTCGTGCCGGATCTCGCCCGACGCGCGATCGACCACCATGAGCCGGCTCGCATCGCGGCGCGCGAGCGGCTCTTGGGCGATGAGATCGCGCGGGAGGGCGAAATCGTAGTCGGAAGTGCGATCGCCTGCGGTCATTTGGGCGAGCTTGACGTTCTGGCGGCTTGCGTGCGAGCGGACATCTCCGCGGTTGGCGCGAGCCCTGCCGCGAGCATGAGCTTGAGCATGAGCCATGAGCGAGCCACAGTCACTCGAGTTCGACGCGTCGCTTCCCGCACTTTGGCTCAAAGCTCCTGCTAAGGCTCATGCTCAAGGCAGGGCTCGCCTCCGAATCGGCGATGCTCGCCAGCCGCGAGGCGCCAGCCCGAGGCCGTTCGCGCTTTTCAAAAGAGCGTCGCTTGCCCCGCTGCCCCGGGCGCGATGATCCCAAAGTGTTCGTAAGCTGCTCTCGTCGCCGTTCGCCCGCGCGGCGTGCGCTGCAGGAATCCGTGCTGCACAAGGAACGGCTCGTACACTTCCTCGATCGTGTTCGCGTCCTCGCCGATCGCCACTGCGATCGTGTTCAGGCCCACCGGGCCGCCGTCGAACTTTTCGATGATCGTGCGCAGGATTCGCGTATCCATGTCGTCGAGCCCGAACGCGTCGACGTCGAGCATCGACAGCGCCTGGTCGGCGATCGACTTGGTCACCACGCCGTTGCCGCGCACTTGAGCGAAGTCGCGCACCCGCCGGAGCAGGCGGTTGGCGACGCGCGGTGTGCCGCGGGCGCGACGGGCGATCTCGGTCGCGCCGGCCGGATCCACGTCGACCTTCAACACGTCCGCCGTGCGCTGCACGATGAGCTCGAGATCGTCCGCGGGGTAGAAGTTCAAGCGTTGCTCGATCCCGAACCGAGCGCGCATCGGAGCGGTCAGCATCCCGAGCCGCGTCGTCGCGCCGACGAGCGTGAATTCCTCGATCTCCATCGTCACCGTGTTCGCCTTCGGTCCGTCGCCGAGGCGGATCTCGATCTTGTAGTCCTCCATCGCCGGATAGAGAAACTCCTCGATGATCGGCCGCAACCGATGGATCTCGTCGATGAACAGAATGTCGCCGCGACGCAGGTTGGTGAGCGTGGACACGAGGTCGCCGGGCTTCTCGAGCGCGGGGCCGGAGCTCGTATGGATGTTCACGCCCAACTCGCGCGCGATCAGCTCGGCGAGTGTGGTCTTGCCGAGTCCCGGCGGGCCGAAAAAGAGCGTGTGGTCGAGCGGCTCGCGTCGCTGGAGCGCGGCGTCGATGTAGATGCGCAGCGCGTCCTTCACCTTGTCCTGTCCGATGAACTCCGACAGCCGCTGCGGTCGCAGCGACAGCTCGACGACGGATTCGTCGACGAGCACCTCGGGCGTGGTGATCTCGGCGCGCGACATTCGGTTCAGACTACCGGTCGGAGGGGAGATTCGGCCAGCGCGCTGGCGGTATGCGGGTTGGAATATACCCGAAGAGTTCCCGAAATTTGAGTCCGCTCGCGGTAACGGCTGCTCCTTCTTGAGGTGGGCTCGGGAACTACTCAACGCAGAGCCGCGGAGACGCAGAGAACGGCCGCAGGGCCCTGCCGCGCAACGAGCCGGGATTCTTGTTGACAGCCGCTCAGGAGGCCACTCGCTCCGTGGACGCCTACGCTGCCACATCGAAGCATCCTGAGCGGCTGTCACAAAAAATCCGGCTCGTTGCGCGAAATGCTGGCTTCTTCGGTTGTTCTCTGCGACTCCGCGACTCTGCGTTAAGTAGTTGCAGTTCGCCCGAGACTAAACCGTCGCCCGGAGCCGGGACAATCGCTCGGCCGCGTCGTCCAACGTCGATTGCTTCTTACAGAATGCGAAGCGCGTGAACGACCGGCCGTCTTCCTTGTTCGCGTAGAAGCTCGACCCCGGAACGGTCGCGACGCCGATCTCCGCGGTCATCCACTTGGCGAATGTCACGTCGTCCAGATCGCTGATCTTCGAGAAATCCGCGAGCACGAAGTACGCGCCCTCGGGTGTCGCGAACTCGAAGCCTTGCTCACGCAGCACGCTGCACAAAAAGTCGCGGCGCTGCTTGTAGTTCGCCGAGAACTCGTTGTAGTAGTCGGCGCCGAACGCGAATCCGACGGCGGCGGCGGTCTGCAGCGGCGCCGGCGCGCCGACGGTGAGGAAGTCGTGGACCTTGCGGATGGGCCCTGTCTGCGCGGGCGGGGCGATGATCCAGCCGATGCGCCAACCGGTGCAGCTGTACGTCTTCGAGAGCGACGAGATCGTGATCGTGCGCTCGCGCATCCCGGGCCACGTCGCGATCTCGTGATGGTGGCCCTTGTAGATCATGTGCTCGTAGGGCGCGTCGGTGATCGCCCACGTGTCGTGCTCGACGCACAGATTCGCGATCATCGACATCTCGTCGCGCGTCAGCACGCGGCCGGTCGGGTTGTGAGGGGTGTTGACGATGATCGCCTTTGTGCGCGAGTTGAACGCCTTGCGCAGACGATCCGGGTCGAACGTCCAGTCGGGCCGCTCCATCGGCACGAACACGGGCTTGGCCCCCGCCAGAATGGCATCGGGACCATAATTCTCATAAAAGGGCTCGGGGATGATCACCTCGTCGCCGGGCTCCATGAGCGCCATGAACACCGACGCCATCGCCTCGGTCGCGCCGCACGTCACCGTGACGTCGCGGTCCGGGTCGACCTCCATGTCGTACCAACGTCGATACTTCTCGGCGATCGCCTGGCGCAGCACGGGGGCGCCCCACGTGACCGCGTATTGATTGATGTCGCCGTTGATCGCTGTACACGCCGCGGCTTTCATCGCGTCGGGCATCGGGAAATCGGGAAATCCCTGCGCCAGGTTCACGGCGTTGTGTATGGCGGCGATCCGCGTCATCTCGCGGATCACGGATTCGGTGAACGTGGCGGTTCGTCGAGCTGCAAGCACGTGTCTTCTCTCCGGTCCTGCGGTTATCCTCGAATTTTGCCGAGCGATCGGCGAACGAGATCGGCAGTTTCACCCGGTTTTCCACCGTCGTCGAGCGCCGCCTTGACCGCTCGCTCCGCGTCGGGCGTCGAGTAGCCCAACGACACGAGCGCGCGAACGGCGTCCTCGGCGCCAGGCACACCGCTGCCAGGGCGACCGCCGGGAGCGGAAACATGCAGGTCGTCGAGCTTGTCGGCGAGGTCCAGGATGAGCTGTTCGGCCTTCTTTCTGCCTACGCGCGGCACACTCTGAAGCGTTGCCAAGTCCTTGTCCCGCAAGGCCCGAACGAGGCGGTCGGCCGTGAGGGTCGACAACAGCCCGAGTGCCAGCGAGGGGCCGACGCCCTTCGCGTCGAGCACCCGTTGAAAGACGCGTCGCTCGTGCGCGGTCGAGAAGCCGTAGAGCTGCCAGCCGTCGTCCTTCACGACGAGATACGTGTGCAGCGACGCGGGTTCGCCGGCGCGAGGCAATGACTCGTAGACGTTGATCGGGATGGCCAACTCGTACGCCACACCGCCCGCGGTCATTATCTCGACGCGGTCCAGCTCCTTGGCGACGAGGGTCCCGCTAACGTGCGAGATCATGCGCGAATCTCGACGGTCGGCTTCACGGCGGAACGGGTGCGGGGGCGGTGTGCGGCGACCAACCCCGCGATGGCTGCCGCTACGCCGTCGGCGGCGTCGTATGGTTGCGGGGCGGTTTTCAGCCGGAGCAGGCGCATGAGCATGAACTGCACTTGTTCCTTCGTAGCCGCGCCCGTTCCCACCACAGCTTTCTTGATCTCGGCCGGCGGAATCTCCCGGATATCGAGATTCGCGCGACTCCCCGCGAGTAGCACGACGCCGCGCGCATGTCCGAGGACGACGGTCGTCCGGACATTCTTCGCGTAGAAGACGTCCTCGACGCAGATCGCGTTCGGTCTGTGGCGTTCGATCAGCTCGACGACCCCTTCATAGATGTCGCGCAGCCTAGTGGCGAGCGGATCACGCGGGCGCGTGCGGATCACGCCGCATTCGACAAGGGAGACGGCGCCGATGGTCGGACCGTCTCCCTCTACGACACCGTAGCCGGTGTTCGCCGTGCCCGGATCGATGCCGAGGACGATCACCGGGCCGGGGCGAGCGTCACTCGTTGCTCCGCGCCATCTCGGTCACGTCCATGTCGAAGTTCGCCCACACTTTCTGGATGTCGTCCAGGTCCTCGATCGTCTCGAGCAGCTTGAGGAGCGCGTCGCCGTCCTTGCCGCTCACCTTCACCGTGTTCTTGGGGACCATCGCCAGCTCGCCTTCGGCGATCTTCACGCCGCCGGCTCTGAGCTTGTCCTGCACGGCGTGGAAGTGGTGCGGGTCGGTCGAAATGAGAAATCGCTCGTCTTCGCGCGTGACGTCCTCGGCGCCGGCGTCGAGCGCCGCTTCCATGAGCGCGTCCTCGCCGATGGTCGACGCCTCGACGTAGAGCTGCCCCTTCTTCTCGAACATCCACGCCACGGAGTTCGGTGCGCCGAGGTTGCCGCCCAGCCGCGTCATCTTGCTGCGGACTTCGGCGACGGTGCGCGTCGGGTTGTCGGTGACTGCGTCGATCAACAGGGCGACGCCGCCCGGGCCGAACCCCTCGTAGGTGACCTCGCGGTAGTCGACGCCTTCCAGCTCGCCCGTGCCCTTCTTTACCGCGCGCTCGATGTTCTCCTTCGGCATCGAGTTGGACCGCGCCGTGTCGATCGCGAGGCGAAGACGCGGATTACCGCCGGGATCGCCGCCGCCGATCTTGGCGGCCATCGTGATCTCGCGGATCAGCTTCGTGAACAGCGCGCCGCGCTTGGCGTCGGTGGCCGCCTTGTAGTGCTTGATCTGCTTCCATTTACTGTGGCCAGCCATGTTACGCGACCAGGCAGGGGTTCGGGCCTAAATATAGATCCTGGACACCCCGCTCACCTCTCCGGATCCAGCATATCCTCGAACCGCAACCACTGGGCGTAGAAATAGAGGTCGACGTAGCCTGTCGGACCGTTGCGGTTCTTGCGGACGATCAGCTCCGTCGCGCCTTCGACGTCGCGGCCCGGTTGGTACATCTGCTCGCGGAAGAGCGCCATCACGACGTCCGCGTGCTCCTTGACCGCGCCGCGCGTGTCGAAGTCTTCGAGCGTCGGCCGCCGATCGGCGCGTGGGCCGAGGTCGCGCACCGTCGCCGTCGTCACGATGACGACATGGCGCTCGACGGCGAGGGTCTTCAGGTCCTTCACTGAACGGGCGATCTCCTCGTCGAACAACGCGTTCCCCGAGATCGTCGCGGTCAGGCTGTCGACGAAGACGATTTCCGTGAGCGGCAGACCGTCGAGCATCGACGCAAGGGCCGCGACACCGCCGAACGGCGGTCGGTCCACGATCGGCAGATTCTCGCGCAGCTTGAGCGCGACGGACCCGGCATTCGCGCGCGCCATGTCGTCGAGCGTGCCCTGTCGCAGGTCGTCGATCTTCGTGCGCGCCTCGATGGCGAGGATGCGCTCGAGCACGCGATCGGCGGACATCTCCGCCGTGAGAAAGAGAACGCGCGCCGACGCGAGCGACATGCGAATCGCGAACGCCAGAGAGAGCGCCGACTTCCCGCTTGCCGTGTCGCCGCCGAGCACGACGAGATCACCGCGACGCAGGCCGCCGCCGAGCATCTTGTCGACGCTGGCGAATCCGGTGGGGACGGTCCACGGCGGCGGCGCGCCGTCCGAAACGGCATCGACGCGCGAGAGCAAGACCGAAAGCGGTGAGATGTCTGTGGTGCGCGTCATGAGGTCCCAATACTCACGCTTGCACAGCCGAGGGCAAGGACGACGATGAGTTTGTGTGTATCACGCCCCCGCAAGTAGCGCGGTCAGACGATCGAGCTCGGCGCGTGCGCCCGCGTCGAGTTGGGTCCCGGTCGCAGCGATGACAGCGGGCAATGCGGCCGCGGCCGCGACCCGCCCCGTCGCGGTCGCGTCGATCAGACGGGCCAGCGCCGACCGGATCGGCGCCGCGAGCGCCATCGATGACAGCCAGCTCTTCGCGTGCGACGCGCGCTCCACTCTCGCCTCGGGCGAAACGCCGCGCTCCGGCAAGGTGTCGTCCGCCAGCCGCGCCGCGAGATACACGGCGAGCGCCACCTCTCGCCGACCGCCGAGCGGTGCCTTTCCCGCGAGCGTCGCGAGCGCGGCGAAGCGGAAGCTGGTGGACGGGACCGCGTACGGCGGATTCGGCATCGAAAGACAATGTGCGTTTTGAAAACGCTGTCCGATAGCTTGGCCGCTCACGCGGCCGATATATTTGGTCCATGGCGCATCCGGCGAAGTCCGTCCTCTGGATCGACGACGAAGCGGAGATGCTCGAACCCCATCGCATGTTCTTGCGAGACAAAGGGTTCGAGGTCGAGACGGTCACCAACGCCGAGGACGCGCTGGAGCTCGTGCGCCGCCGCCCGTTCAGCCTGGTGTTGCTCGACGAGCAGATGCCCGGCCGCCGCGGCCTCGACGCGCTCCGCGAGCTGCGCGAGATCGATCCCCACTTGGCGATCGTCATGGTCACGAAGAGCGAAGAAGATTCGACCATGACGGAGGCCATCGGCGCCGCACTCGAGGGCTATCTCGTCAAGCCGGTGACGCCGCGACAGGTGTACGCGGCGGTCACGCGCCTGCTCGAGGGCGCGCGCATCCGGCAGCAGGTGGTCGCGCGCGAGTTCGTGCAGCGCTTCCGCGAGATGCAGACCGAGTCGTTCCGCGGACTCGATTGGCGACAGTGGATCGAGCGCTACGCGGAGCTCACGCGCTGGGACCTCGATCTCACAGCCGCCAACGAAACCGGCCTCTACGAGTCGCTCCAGGGGCTGTACCCCGACATGCGCCGCGAATTCGCCGGCTATATGAAGCGGGCGTACCCCGATTGGCTCAAGAATCTCGAGGGTGACCGGCCGCCGCTCTCGATCGACATCGTGCCCGAGTTCCTGATGCCGATGTTCGACTCGGCCAAACAGGGGATCTTCGTTGTAATTGACTGCCTGCGCCTCGACCAATGGCGCACGCTCGAGCCGTTCATCGCGCCGCTCTACGACGTCGAGACGACGTACTACTACAGCATTTTGCCGACGGCGACGCCGTTCTCGCGCAACGCGCTGTTCAGCGGACTCTTTCCCGGCGAAATCGCGGCTCGATTCCCTGACTGGTGGGGCGAGCGCGAAGACGAGACGCTCAACGCCCACGAGCGGCAGCTCCTCGAGGCGCAACTCCAAGAGATGAATCGCAAGCTGCCGGTGCGCTACGAGAAGATCTCGACCGCCGCCGAGGGCGACGACCTCGAGAGACGCATGTCCCGCGCGATCGCGCCCGAAGGCATTTCCGCGTTCGTCTTCAACTTCGTGGATCTGCTCACGCACGGCCGATCCGAGTCGGCGATTCTCTATGAGGTCGCCCGTGACGAGATCGCCCTTCGTCAGCTCACACAGCAGTGGTTCCGCCGATCGGCGCTTTTCGCGCTGCTGCAGGAAGCGTCGCGCAAGCGCGTGAAGGTGCTGATCACGACCGACCACGGCTCGATCCACTGTCGCACACCGGCGACCGTCTTCGCCAAGCGCGACGCGACGCAGAACCTTCGCTACAAGTTCGGTGAAGATCTTCGCGCCGAGAATCCGGAACAGGCGATGCTTTTCACCAACGAGGACTCGCTTCGCCTGCCGCGCCGCGGAATGGGCGCCAACTCGCTGCTCGCGACAGGCGATTCGTTCTTCGTCTATCCGACCAAGCTGCGCGAGTACCAGAGCCGGTATCGCGGCTCGTTTCTCCACGGCGGCGTGACCCCCGAGGAGTGCATTCTGCCGGTCGCCCTTCTCACGCCACGCCGGTGAGCATCACTACCCGCCCCGACGGCCCGGCCCCCGCCCCCGCGCGATTCGCCGAGTATCGCCGGCTGCTCGTGTTCCTGCGGCCGCACTGGTGGCGCATGGCGGGCAACGTCGTGGCGAACGTGATCGGCGCGGCGTTGGGCGCGTTCTCGTACACCCTGCTCGTCCCGTTTCTAAACACGTTGTTCAACCAGCCGAATCCGCTCTCGAAGGCGGCCGGTTGGGTCGAGACGGCTCAGCGCCTGACGATCGGCGCGTTCGTCGACCAGAACAATCCGCGACGGTCATTGGCGGCGGTGATCATCGTCATCATGATCGTCGTCGCGATCAAGAACGTGTTCGTCTGGCTCGCCGGCCAGTTCGGCGCGTCGCTCCAGGAATACGTCACGCGCGACATGCGCGACGCAGTCTTCTCGCACATGCAGCGGTTGCCGCTCCGCTACTTCCAGCGGACGAAGGCCGGCCAGGTCATCTCGAAGATCCTGTCCGACACCGATCAGACGAAGGCGCTCGTCACCGAGCTGGTGACGCGCACCGTGCAGAACACGGCCAACATCGTTGCGACGATCGCTGTCCTCCTCGCGATGAACGTCAAGCTCACGCTGTTGTCGCTCGTCATCGCGCCGATCCTCACGCTCACGCTCCAGCCCGTGCTCAAGCGCCTGCGCCGCGGTTACCGCCGCAGCCGCGCTGATTTTGGCGAAGCGACAAGCGTGCTCCAGGAAGTCGTGAGCGGCGTGCGATTGGTGAAGTCGTTCGGCGGCGAGGGCTACGAGGACCAGCGATTCGGCGACGCCAGCCACCGTTACTCGGAAGGGATGGTCCGCATCAACCGCGTGTCGGCGCTCTCGCAGCCGCTCACCGAGGTGATCGGGATGGCGATTGCCGTGCTGATTCTCTGGATCGGCGCGGTCGACGTACTGACGAATCGCGGCATGGACGCGGCCTCGCTAATCGTGTTCATGACGCTCGTCATGACGCTCCTGCCGCCGCTCAAGCAGCTCTCGCAGGCGCCGACAACCGCCCAGCAGTCGCTCGCCGCCGCCGAGCGACTCTTCGAGGTGCTGGACGAGCCGACGGAGCAGGAACTCGATCGCGGAACGCGCGCGATAAAGACCTTCGAGCGCTCGGTCGAATTCGATGACGTGGCGTTCGCCTACGACACCGAGCCTGTCCTCAGCGACATCACCTTCGACGCGCCGAAAGGCTCGGTCATCGCGCTTGTCGGCGCCAGCGGGGCGGGCAAGAGCACGCTCGTCGATCTCATTCCGCGCTTCTACGAACCCACGGCGGGGCAGATTCGCATCGACGGAATCGACACGCGCGACATCACGCTCGCGTCGCTCCGCTTGCTGACCGGCATCGTCAGCCAGGACACGGTGCTCTTCAACGACACAGTGCGCAACAACATCGCGTACGCGTCTGCCGGGAAATTCTCGCAAGAGCAGATCGAGCGCGCGGCGCGCGCGGCCAACGCGCACGACTTCATCATGGCGCTGCCGCAGCAGTACGACACCGTCCTCGGCGAGCGCGGAACGCGCCTCTCCGGCGGCCAGCGGCAACGCCTCGCCATCGCGCGGGCGCTGCTCGTCGACCCGCCGATTCTCATCCTCGACGAAGCGACGTCGGCGCTCGACACCGAATCCGAGCGCCTCGTCCAGGAGGCCGTTGATCGCCTCCTCGCCGGACGCACGGTGTTCGTCATCGCCCACCGCCTTTCGACGATCACGCACGCGAACACGATTCTCGTGCTCGACCACGGCCGCATCGTGGAGCGGGGCACGCACGCCGGGCTGCTCGCCGAGCGCGGCGCGTATTACCGGCTGCACGCGCTCCAATTCCGCGACGAGCGCGTCGCCGCGGGCGTCTGACGATGCGCGTTTTCTTCTACGTGAGCAGTCCCATCTGGTCCGCGTCGGCGCGTGTCGCGATCACGGCCGCCAAAGGACTCGCCGCGCGCGGGCACGAAGTAGCGGTCGCCTGCGCCGAGGGGAGCCAGCTCGCGGCGCGCACGTCCGACGCGCGAATTGACGCGGTCACGATGGGGAAGTCGGCGTCGGCCGCCGGGGACGCGTGGGATCTGCGCCGCGCGATGGAGCACCGTTCGATCGAGGTCGCCATCGTCACGAACGAGCGCGACCACCTCGTCGTCGCGTCGGCCCGGTTGCTGGGAAATCGCGGGGCCATTCTCCGACACGTTCGGCCGCTCGAGAGAATTCAGCTGGGCCGCGGCGGAAAGCTCGCGCTCAAGCTCGCCGCATCCGGTCTCATCTTTTCCAGCGAGAAGGACGCGACCGAGTCCACGCTGAAAGGTTGGGCAGTCCCGCCGTGCATCGCGCCGCTCGGCGTCGACCCCGCGCCGTTCGACGCGGCCGAGGCGATGCCCCGCGGCGACATCGGACTCACCAGCGACGCGCAGCTCGTCGCTTGTTCGTACGAACCCTCGGGTCGCGCCCGCATCGCGACGGTGTTGCGCGCCCTCGCGCTGCTCACGCCGCGCCATCCCGAGCTGCACGCGGTGGTGTTCGGCCCAGGCTCTCTCGACGAAGCGCTGCGCATGCATGCGTCGGCGCTCGCCGTCAACGCGTCGGTCACCTTCCTCGGCGAGGTCGACGACGCGCCGGCGGTGATGCGCTCCGCGAACATCGGGTGGGTCGCCGCCGAAGGAGACGCCGGCGCGTACGCCTGTCTCGACGCCATGGCGTGCCGCCTTCCGGTGATCGCCGAGCGAAACCTGTTGACGCAGCAGTACGTCGCCGACGGCATCACGGGTCTGCTGCTCGCGCAGGCGGATCCGTCGGACACTGCGTCTGAAGTGGCCGAGTTCATCGCCGACCGCGCGCGGTGCGCGGCGATGGGGAACGCGGGACGCGCCCGTGTGCAGCGCGAGTTCTCCGAAAGCGCGATGATCGACGGATTCGACCGCGCGGTCAACGCGGCGGGCGGCCGCGTCAAACAGGCAAGTTGAGCGCCGCCGACGTCATGAACCCGTCGCTTGCCCACCGCGCCGAATACGCGGCGTTGCGCAGCGCCGTGGCCGCCGCCGCGACGCTCAGCTTCTCTCGCGCCGGTTCGATCGGCGACGCGGTGGGCCGGTTGGGCTTTTCTCCGCTGGGGATTCGGCGTCGCGTCGTCGAACGGCAGCTCGAGGCGGCGCTCGGCCTTACCGATCGCGCCGAGATCGAACGGATCGCGCGCGCGGCGTACGGGAGCCTCGGGAGAACCAGCGTCGAGACGGCGATCCTTCCGTCGCGCTCGCGCCAGCAGATCATCGATCTGTTCGAGGACGTACACGGTTGGAACATCGTCGAAGAGCGGCTCGCGCGCGGCAAAGGGTTGATCGTCATCACGGGCCACCTCGGCAACTGGGAGCTGGGCGGCGCGTACATCGCGGCGCGCGGCGTGCCGATCGACGCCGTGGCGCGGCACATGGCGAACCCGCTCTTCGATCGCTACCTGACGCGAACGCGCGAGCGGATCGGGATGTCGATCATCCACGACGAGGAAGCGGTGAAACGCGTTCCGCGATCGCTGCGCGGAGGGCGAGCCGTCGCGTTTCTCGTCGACCAGGGTGCAGTCGGACTCGCGTCGACGTGGGTGCCGTTCTTCGGGCGACTCGCCAAGACGCCGCGCGGACCGGCCGTATTCGCGCTGCGACTCGGCGCGCCGATCGTGTTCGGCGTCGCGGTGCGGCGGCCGTCGGGACGGTACGTGCTCACGTTCGAGGCGATCGATCCGGTCGAGACGGGCGATCGCGAGGCTGACGTCGACCGCATCGTCGCCGACTACACGGCGGCGCTCGAGCGCCACGTCCGCCGCTCGCCCGAGCAGTACTTCTGGCATCACCGCCGTTGGAAGCATCAGCGGCCCGGGACTCCGCCCGAGCTCGGAGATCCGCTGTGAGTCGCTCTACCGATCGTCTGCGCGGCGATCGGCGCGCCTGGTTCGGCGCGGGTGTCATCGTTCTGCTCATCGTGCTCGCGATCGCGGCGCCGCTCGTCGCTCGCCACGATCCGTTCGGCGTCGATCTCGTCAATTCGCTGCTGCCGCCGTCGCGCGCACACTGGTTCGGCACCGACGTCCAGGGGCGCGACGTGTGGGCGCGTCTCGTCTATGGCGCGCGCATCTCGCTCACCGTCGGCATCGTCTCGCAGGGGATCGCGCTGTCGCTCGGCGTATCTGCTCGGCCTCGTCGCCGGATATTACGGCCGCTGGGTCGACGAGCTCGTGATGCGGCTCGCCGACGTCACGCTCGCGTTCCCCACGCTGTTGTTGCTGATCGCGCTCGTCGCGGCCTTGCAGCCGAGCCTCACCGTGGTGTTCGTCACGATCGGCGTCGTCGGGTGGGCGGGGATGGCGCGCATCGTCCGCGGACAGGTGCTCGTCGTGCGCGAGCTGGAATTCGTCCAAGCCGAGCGCGCGCTCGGCGCACGCGACACCCGTGTGATCCTGCTCCACGTGCTGCCGAGTGTCATCGCGCCGGTCGTCATCGCCGGCACGCTCGGCGTGGCCGGCGCGATCATCGCCGAGTCGTCGCTCTCGTTTCTCGGGCTTGGCGTTCAGCCGCCGACGCCGAGTTGGGGATCGATGATCGCCGACGGCCGCGATTTGTATCAGCTGCGGCACGCGCCGTGGACGTCGGTCTTTCCGGGACTGGCGATCGGAGCGGCCGTACTCGGATTCAATCTCATGGGTGACGCGCTGCGCGACGCGCTCGACCCACGCACGCTGCGCACGAGAATGCCGGGCGCCCTCACCAACCCCGCGACGCCGTGAGAACATCGTGAGCTCACTGATCGAGACGAGCGCCTCGCCCCATTCCTCGTTCGACCTCGAGGCGCTACGGCGCGAGGAGTTCCCGGCGGTCACCGCCGGCGATACGGTGTTTCTCAACCACGCGTCGACGGGACCGCTGCCCACGCGATCGATCGCCGCGCTCGACGATTGGAGCCGCCGCCGCGCGAACCCGACGCTCGTGTCGCAGGAGCTCCAGTTCGGCACGCTCACGAGGTCGCGCGAGATGTTGGCGTCGATGATCGGCGCCAGCCCCGCGGAGATCGCCCTGGCGACGAATACGACGTTCGGCATCAACCTCGCCGCGTTTTCACTGCCGCTGAAGCGCGGCGACGTCGTGCTGTCGCCCGACCTCGAGTTTCCCGCGAACGTCTACCCGTGGATGCAGCTCGCCGAGCGGCGCGGCATCGAGTACCGGCGTCTCGAGTGCGACGACGGCGTGCTGCATCGAGACCGCCTCGAGCGCGAGCTCGAGGACGAGCGCGTGAAGCTCGTCACCGTGTCGTGGGTGCAGTTCGCGTCCGGTGCGCGCGTGGATCTGGCTGCGCTCGGCGCGCTCTGCCACGAGCGCGGCGTGTACTTCGTGGTGGACGCGATCCAGGGTCTCGGGCCGCTGACGCTCGACATGTCGACCACGCACGTCGACATCCTGGCGTGCGGCGCGCAGAAGTGGCTGCTCTCGCCGTGGGGCGCTGCGTTCGTCTACGTGCGCCAGCCGCTGGTCGACAAGCTCGAGCCCCACGACGTGAGCTGGATGGCCGTCGAGGGGTCGGACGACTTCACGCGCCTCACGGACTACGATCTCAAGTGGCGCCAGGACGCGCGTCGTTTCGAGTTCGTGACGCTGCCCTATCAGGACTACGCTGGGATGAACGCGAGTCTCGACTTATTCAAAGAAGTCGGGTTCGAGAACGTCGCACGCTGCGCGCAGCGGCTCGGTGAGCGGATCGTGAACTGGGCCGTGGCGCGCGACGACGTCGAGCTCGTGACGCCGGCGGACCCGCGATATCGCGCCGCCGTGATCGCGGTCCGGCCGATCGACGCGCTCGCCGCGAGTCGGCGACTGTCAGCGGCTGGTGTCGTGCATTCCTTCCGCGAGGGTTCGATTCGATTTTCGCCGCACTTTTACAACACCGACGAAGAGATCGATCGCGCGCTCGCGCTGATCACCGCGTAATTCGAACGAGCGCATACGTCTTCGCGCCTTTCCGAATCAACAGATGCTCGCCGCCCAAGAGCTCGCCGAATCCGATCGGCTCGCGCTCGGCACCGAGTCGGCGACCGTTCATGTAGACGCCGCCTTGCTGGACCATCCGGCGCATGTCGCCCTTGCTCTTGAACAGCGCGTCGGGCCCGGTACACAGGACGTCGAGGACGTCGCCCGTCGTGAGCTGGTCGGTGAGGACGACCGTGAACACCGGAATCTCCAGCGCCAGCGCCGCCAGTGCGTCGCGTGAGAGCGCGTGAGCTTCGCCGCCGCCGAAGAGCAGATCCGACACTTCTCGCGCTGTCGCGGCCGCGCGATCGCCGTGCACGCGCGTCGTGACGTCGGCCGCGAGTGCGTGCTGCGCCTCCCGTTTTTCCGGTGACGCCTCGACCGTCCGCTCGTGCGCCTCGATCGCCTCCTGCGAAAGCAGCGTGAAGTAACGCAAATACTTCCCGGCGTCGCGGTCGTCGACGTTCACGAGGAATTGATAGAACTTGTATGGCGACGTGAGCGCGGGGTCGAGCCAGACCGCGCCCGCTTCCGTCTTCCCGAACTTCGTTCCGGCCGCCGTCGTCACGAGCGGCGACGTGATGGCGTGCGCGTCGAGCCCGGCCGAGCGGCGAATCAGCTCGATGCCCGCCGTGATGTTTCCCCACTGATCGCTGCCGCCCATTTGCAACCGAACGTCGTGGCGCCGGCGCAGCTCCAGAAAATCGTACGCCTGGAGCAGCATGTACGAGAACTCGGTGTACGAAATACCCGCCTCCATGCGTCCCTGCACCGAGTCCTTCTGCATCATGTAATTCACGGTGAAGTGCTTGCCGACGTCGCGCATGAAGTCCACGGCCTTGAGCGACGTCAGCCACTCGGCGTTGTCGAGCAGCTTGGCGGCGTTCGAGCCGGTGAAGTCGAGAAAGCGCTCGAGCTGCTTGCCAATCGCCGCGGTGTTCGTCGCGATCGTGTCCGCGTCGGCGAGCGGGCGCTCGGATCCTTTGCCCGACGGATCGCCGATCAAGCCGGTGCCGCCGCCGGCGAGCGCGACCGGCCTGTGACCGTACGCCTGAAGGCGGACGAGCAGCATGATCACGAGCAGGGTGCCGATGTGCAGACTCGGCGCGGTCGGATCGAAGCCGATGTACCCGGCGACCGAGCCCGCGGCCAGCGCGTCACCGACGCTTTCCGTGTGCTGATACAACAGCCCGCGCCACTTCAGTTCATCGAGCAATCCCGGCTTTGGCATGGGTCAAACTTAGGGCGGACCGGCCGGAAACTCATATCTTTCCTCGCGTGATCAGATATCGCGCGCGCTGGGTCGTGCCCATTGTCGCCGAGCCGGTGCGCGACGGTATCGTCGCCGTGGACGGCGATCGCATCGCGTTCGTCGGTCCGCACGAGGAAGCTCCGCCGGGCGACGACCACGACCTCGGCGACGTCCTGCTGCTTCCGGGTCTCGTCAACGCGCACACGCACCTCGAGCTCACCGCGATGCGCGGCTTTCTCGAGGACCTCGACTTTCGCCGCTGGATCCTGCGACTCACCGCGGCTCGCCGCGACGTGCTCGACACTGACGCGCTGCTCGACTCGGCGCGCTACGGTATCGAAGAGGGACTGCGCGCCGGCATCACCACGTTCGCCGACACGAGCAGCTCGGGCGTCGTCGTCCGCGCGATGCGCGAAGCGGGCGTGCGCGGCATCGTCTACCAGGAAGTGTTCGGCCCCGATCCGGCGCAGTGCGAAGCGTCGCTCGCCGAGCTACGCGAGAAAGTCGCCGGGCTTCGCTATCTGGAGACGCCGCTCGTCCGCGTCGGCGTATCGCCACACGCGCCGTACACTGTTTCGGATTCTCTTTTTCGCGCGACGACCGACTTCGCGCGACAGCACGGACTCCGCATGGCGATTCACGCGGCGGAGAGCATCGAAGAGCAACGGCTGATCGCCGACGGCGCCGGCCCCTTCGCCGACGGGCTGCGCGGCCGCGGCATTCACGTCGGCATCCGCGGCCGCTCGCCGATCGACATGCTCGACCGGCTCGGCGTACTCGACGCGCGGCCGCTGCTCATTCACTGCGTGCGCGCCGACGAGGGCGACATCGCCGCCATCGTGCGAAGCGGGTGCGCTGTCGCGCATTGTCCGATCTCGAACTCCAAGTTGGGCCATGGGGTCGCGCCGCTCGTCGAGCTGCTCGGGGCAGGTGTGACGGTCGGCCTCGGCTCGGATTCGGTGGCGAGCAACAATCGTATGGACTTGCTCGACGAAGCCCGCGTCGCGCTCCTGTCGCAGCGGACGCGTCTCCAGTCGTTCGAGACCCCCTCGGCCGCCGACGTCCTCGAGCTGGCGACTCTGGGCGGCGCGGCGGCGCTTGGCTTGGCGGACGTCGTCGGGTCGCTCGAGGAAGGGAAACAGGCCGACCTGGCGGCCTTCCGCGCTCGACGCCGTCGCCCCGACGACCGATCCGACGACCGCCGCCGTCTTCGCGCTCGGCGGATCTCAGGCGGCGTTCGTGGCCGTGGCCGGGAAACCGCTCGTGTCCGGCGGACGGCTCACCAGCGGGCGCCCGGAACTTGCCGCGAGGATGCAGGAGTTGGGTGATGCGCTCGCCGATTGGCTCGACGCCGGGGGGGAAACGAGACCGTAGCGACAATGGAGCGATTGGGGGGGATTCGATCTTGTCGCGTCGCTGGCGTCTGAATAGCTTGCTGTAGAGCCTTCCGGCACATGCAGTTGCGCCCGTAGCCCCATGTTTGGCCAAGTTTGGGCGCTTCGCCGTCGACCGCCTGTCGCAGTTCTCCCGCCGCTGTACTGGGGGAGTCCGTGTGCCGATCCTCGAATAGAGGGAGGGGAAGCTTCGTGGTGCTTGGTTGCCTGGCCCTGAACGCATCGTACGAGCCGCTGACGATGGTCCCCATGCGGCGCGCGCTCCGACTCGTGATTGACGGCAAGGCCGAAATCGTCGAGTCGGACTCCGATCGCGTCGTGCGGTCAGAGCGACTCACCATGCCGAGGCCAGCCGTAATCCGGCTGACGAAGTTCATCCACGTCCCGCGGCGCTTCCGTCGCCAGGTGACGAACACGTTCCTGTTCGCGCGCGACCGCTACACCTGCCAGTACTGCGGCCGCCACATGACGGAATTCAAGCTGCGCGAGGCGCTCACGCGCGACCACCTGATCCCGCTCTCCCGCGGCGGCACCAACGAGTGGACGAACGTCGTCGCCGCCTGCAGCGCCTGCAACACGCGCAAAGGCAATCGGCTTCCGGAAGAGATCGGGATGCACCCGCTCTCGCACCCGGTCGAGCCGCACTTCGTGCACCTCAGTTGGGCGGTTCGGCGGCTCACGCCGACGCAGGCTCGATACATCAAGACGTTTTACGGGAGTGAAGTGCTCCATCATCTGGAACAGTTGGAGCATCGGGGGCTGAAAACTGCTGGACTGCGCAGCTGACAAACGGCGCGACTCAGTAAAGGCGCGGACTGACGAAGGCGCGACTGACAAACGGCGCGAAAGGCGCGACTGACAAACGGCGCGAAAGGCGCGACTGACAAACGGGCGCGGGTTGAACGGCGGAACGTCAAAGGCGTTCGAGCGCGTTCAGCATCTTGACGATCGTGATCAGGCG
This sequence comes from uncultured Gemmatimonadaceae bacterium, assembly GCA_963757185.1. GTDB lineage: Bacteria > Gemmatimonadota > Gemmatimonadetes > Gemmatimonadales > Gemmatimonadaceae > JAQBQB01. The sequence goes on along the minus strand of CAVWQI010000002.1, from coordinate 331,555 downwards.
ATTGCGGAGGCGCCAGAAGGTCGCCTTGTCGATGCGTTTGACGGCAAAGTTGGCGCGTAAGTGACCGATCGTCTCCTCGGCTTCGCCTCGCGCTACGCGTAGCGGCTGAGCTCTGCCGCCGTCCGGCCCGCGACCAAACGCCTCGTCAATGCCCGCGACGACCGCGTGGGCGGACCTACGCAACTGAGAAACATGCAACAGCCGCCGCCCGCGGTCATCGATGAGCCGGTTGATCTCATCCTCGACGACTTGCGCTGCTTCGAGGACGGCGAGATGCCGGTGGTTCTCCATACGCCACTTTAGCGGCGCCCTTCGCCGGAATCACCACCGCCTCGTCGCGACTCGGATCACTCCAACGCAGCGCCCAGCAGTCGGGGCCTTACGCAGTCTTGCAGTCGCGCCCCTCGCGCAGTTTTGCAGTCGCGCCCCTCGCGCAGTTTTGCAGTCGCGCCCTTCGCGCAGTTTGGCGGTCGCGCCGTTCGCGCCCTTCGTCAGTCGCGCCCATCCGGAGTTCGCGCCGTTACTTAGCCGCGCAGTCAGTCAGCTGCGCCGTCAACGCAGTTCACTGCGCCTCAAATACCTCCGACCTCTGCTCATACTTCCTCTTGTCCCCGCCGAGTATGCGCGACACAAGCGTGCCGATCCCGCTCCAAATCCCGCGAAACACGTTGTGCCGCGGCGCCGACGACCCGCGAAGCCACTGTTCGAGCGCGTCGAGATCGCTCACCGTGAGCGTCTGCACGTCCACCGAGAGATTGTAGTAAAAACTCCCCGCTCGATTGGGGTGAATCGCCGCGCGGTACGGACGGCCGAACTGCACCTCGGCCGCCGAGAGCGACGCGAATCCGCCGAAGTTCTCGTTGACGCCGTTCGCCATCGTGTGCCGTCGGACGTTGAACAGCTGGCTCGTCGGATCGTACGCCACGAGCACGTCCCACTCGGTGAAGTCGGTGCGGTCGTCGCCGCCGAATCCGCCCTTCGACCAGAGCTCGAGCCGGTAGTGGATGCGCGCCGGGAATCCGTTGCGCAGCAGCTCGCGCGTCTTCGAGTCGGCGAGCAGGTTCGCGCTCGTGATCGACGGTCCTTCTTTCGTCGCGGTCGGCGGCGTGACGGCGACGCCGAGACGCACGCCGCCTTCCTGAGCAAGAAGAGGCGCGGCGAGCGCGCCCATGATCAGAGCGACGCCCGCCACGATCGACATCGCCGGCGACCGGCGCGGCCGACGCCTCAAAACCGATGCCTCAGCCGGAAGAAGAAGTTCAGCCTCTGCGCCGGCGTCGAGAGCGACTTCGCGGTGTAGACGCCGATGCCTCCGACGTCGAGACCGAATCCGATATCCGTTCGGAAGGTCGACAGCGGCGGAATCTCCGTCGAGCCGATGCCCACGCTGCCGGGCGCGGTGCCGACGAGCCAACCGCGGCCCGCGTCGGCGAACACCACGTACGCGACGTCGCCGTGCTCGCTGTGGTAGTTCCGCGGCCAATCCGGCCAGCGTCCGGTGAAATCGAATCGCAGATCACCGCGGTACTCCACCTGCGCCAGCATGATCCGATCGCACTCGGCCGGTTGTCCCAGCAAGAGCGCTCCGGCGTAGTTGCAGTCTCCGACGTTCGGGCTGACCACCGAGCGGAAGTCGTATCCCGGAATCGCGCCGGGGCCGTCTACCGAGAGGCGTCGCTCGAGCGGCAGCTCGTTGCCGCCGAGCCATCCGCCGAGGACGAGGCGCAGGTTCAGCTGATCGTTCGGTCCGAGGCGATTGTAGCGGCGTAGGTCGAGGAATCCGCGCGTGTACTCGACGTGGTCGCCGGCCTGCGTCTCGCGCACGAGCGACGTCGGACCGACTGCCGTCGGCCGGCCGGCGCCGTGCTCGAGATTCGCCAGCGCCAACCAACCGGACCACGGATCGTCCTGGTCCGTGCGCGTGTCGAACGTCAGCGACAGGGTTCCGATGTGGAACACGCCGGCGTCGACTTCGGGATTCGCGCGCCAATCCTGCGCGTCGTTGAACAGCGTGAATGGATTCTTGAGTAGACGCGAATCCCAATGCTCCTCGCCGTACGTCCCTGTGAGGCGCACGTTGCGCGCGCCGTAGAGCGTCGCGATCGCCGTCGCGCCGTGCCGCTGGAAGTAGTCGCGGTAGTCGCGCCGCACGAGAAACGCGGCGAGCGCCGTCTCGGCGCTGCTCAGCTGCCAATCTTCGACCGGGTCGACGACGCTGAACACGCGTCCGCCGATGCCGATCCCGCGCTCGCGGCCGAAGCGCACTTCGCTTCGCAGATCGTGTCCGACGTCGCCGTTCTCGGACTGGAAGCTCCCCGTGCGCACGATCGCCGACGCGCCCGCGTCGACGCTCCCCCACGGCGTCAGTCTGTGGAGCACCGGCCCGACGTTCAGCGGCCATCCCTCGACGCGGTTGTAGGCGCCCGCCTGGACGATGCGCACCGCCTTCGCCCAGTTCTCGTCGTGTTCTCGCTCGAGGCGGCGCCACCACGTGTCCTCGTCCGTCTCGCCGGTCGTGATCGCGACGATTCGTTCGCCGTCCTGCCGATACACCAGCGAATCGGCGTACGTCCGCACGCCGCCGTCGATGCGCGCCGAGTCCGCGCCCTCCACTCGCCCGCCGATCACGAGAAGCGCACCGTCCACGTGCGCCGCGGCGCGAAGCACGACGCTCGCGTTGAGCGCGAGCACGTTGCCGGTCACGTGTCCCGAGATGAGGAGTGGACCGTGCTGCACCGCGACGTTGCCGCTCACTTCCTGCCCCGCGGCGATCTCGACTTGCTCCGTCGCGCGCAACGCGTTCTGTCCGTTCCAGCGGTCCACCGCTTCGCGCCGCACGTCGCGCGGCAGCGGCGACCGCGCCGTCGATGCGGTTTCCTGCGCGTTTGCGGGCGCGGGGCGCGTAATCGCGGCGGCGCATGCCGCGCCGATCAGGGCCCCTATCAGGGTTCGCCTACACATGAAAACTCCAGTCAAGGATCGCGGGCCGTCACCCGCTACTCGGCGCCGACGGCGATGCCCAGCCGTCGCATCCTTCGATACAAGTTGGGCCTGTCGGTGCGCAGGCGTCGCGCGGCCTCGGCGACGTTGCCGCTGGCCATCGACAGCGCGCGCACGATCAGCGTTCGCTCGTAGTCGTCGAGCGTGTCGCTGAGCGACGACTCGAGCTCGGCGGGATCGGGGAGGGGAAGCGCCGTCGGCGGCGTCGGCGTCCGCGGCGCGCGCTCGAGAGGCAGAACGGACGCGACGTCGGCCTCGGTCACGCGGCGTCCGGCGTGGAGGATCGCCAGACGCTCGATGATGTTGGCGAGCTCCCGCACGTTGCCGGGCCAGCGATGACGCGACAGCGCGGCGATCGCGTCGTCGGTCCAGTCGGGAACCGCTTGTCCCGTGCGCAGCCGGTGCAGCGCGGCGAAGTGACGCACGAGAGACGGGATGTCGCCCGGGCGGTCGCGCAACGGCGGCAGCGGAATGGGAATCACGTTCAAGCGAAACAGCAGATCCTCGCGGAACGCGCCGTCCACGACGCCGCGCGCGAGGTCCTTGTTCGTGGCTGAAACGATTCGTACGTCCACGCGCACAGGCTTGCCGCCGCCGACGCGCTCGATCTCCTTCGCTTCGATCGCGCGCAGCAGCTTCGCCTGCGCCTCGGCCCCGAGGTCGCCCACTTCGTCGAGGAACAGCGTGCCGCGGTGCGCCAGCTCGAACCGGCCGATGCGGCGGTCCGTCGCGCCGGTGAACGCGCCGCGCTCGTGGCCGAACATCTCGCTTTCGACGAGGTCGCGCGGGATCGCCGCGCAGTTCACGCGCACGAACGGACGGTCGCGCCGGCCGCTGCCGGCGTGGATCGCCGCGGCCACGAGCTCTTTGCCCGTGCCCGACTCGCCCGTGATCATGACGCGTGAATCGCTCGGCGCGACGCGCTCGATGAGCCCGCGCACCTGGCGCATTCCCGGGCTGTCACCGACCATCTCGCCGCTCAGCCCGAGGTCGGCGCGCAGCGTCCGCGCCTCCCGCCGCGCCTGACGCAGCTCCATTGCCGACGACAGCGCGAGCAGCACGCTCTCCGGACTCAGCGGCTTCTCGAGGAAGTTGAACGCGCCGAGCTTCGTCGCCTTGACCGCGTCGCTCAGCCCCGCGCGTCCGCTCATCATGATGACGGGCACGTCGGGGAGCGACTCGCGCACCCGCGCCAGCGTCGCCATCCCGTCCAATTCGCCGGGGATCATCAGGTCGAGCAGTAGCGCGTCGGGCTCGGCCTCGAGCGCGCGCGACAACCCGCCCGCGCCGTCGTGCGCGTCGCGGACCTCGTAGCCCTCGGCCACGAGCAGCGCGCCGACCATCCGGCGGATGTTCGACTCGTCGTCGATGATCAACACGCTCGGCATTTATACTTCTCTAAGGTGCCGAGTCGGCGTGCGGCAGGGCGTTCTTCTGCATCTCGGCCATCAGCTTGGCGGTGAACCGCTGCGCTTCGGCGATTCGCTCGACCTCGACCGCGATTGCCTCGACGCCCTGCTCGATCCGCTCGAGGCGGCTCAGCACCTCGGGCGACACTTGCGCCGGCGCCGAAGCGCCGCGCTCGAAGCGCCGCGTTATGGCGCGGATGATCGGAATGCCCAGCGCGATGACCGCGATCGTCGCGAAAAACGCCTCGCTGACCTCGATCGCACCGGGCGGAATGTCGGGTGGACCCGGTTGAAGAATCGACGCCGCGATCAGCATCATGTCGCCTTCCCGAACGCCGTCGCCGCGGACTCGCTCATGGCCGCGTTGTTTCGCTCCGCGAGAAGCTTCGTCGTGAAGCGCTGTCCCTCGGAGATGCGCTCCACCTCGATGGCGATGGAGTCGATCGCCTGTTCCATTCGCGCGATCTGCGCCCCAAGCTCCGGCGAAATCCCCGGCGCGATGGGCTGGCGCTCCATCCGGCGCGCGAACGCCCGCGCGAGCGGGACGCCGATCGCCGTCACCGCGATCATCACGAAGAACGCGATCGGTACGAGATATTCCTCGTTATGCATGCGCTTCCTCCACTCCGTTTCGGTTGCCGTCGACGGGGAGCACGAATCGAATCTCCGTGCCTCCGCCGATGCGGCTGTCGGCGCTCACGGTGCCTTGATGCGCGAGCACGGCCTGCCGAGCGATGGCGAGGCCGAGCCCCGTGCCGCCCGGTTTGGACGTGACGTACGGATCCCAGATGCGCGACAGTCGGTCCGGCGAGATGCCGCACCCCGTGTCCGCCACCGCGATCTCGACCGCGTCTCGCCCCGCGTGCGCGGTGCGGCGCACACGCACGCCGACGGCGCCGCCGTCTTTGCACGCGTCCACCGCGTTCAGCATCACGTTCGACAGCGCGCGTGCGAGCGCGTCGTGGTGCGCCTGGATCAGCGGCACGTCGTCGGCGACGTCCACGTCGACGGTGACGCCGGGCGGAATCGTCGCGCGCGCCGTGTAGCGCGCGAGCTCACCCACGTCCACCTCGGCGCGCGGTCCTTCGGGAAGCCGTCCGAATTGCGCGAAGCTGCGGGCCAACGCCTCGAGGCGCTGCGACTCCGTCGCGAGCACCTCCACCGTCTCGGCGAGCTCGGGCGGCGCCTCTCGTCGCAATCGCTCCACCGCGAAGCGGATCGGCGTGAGCGGATTCTTCAGCTCGTGCGCGACCTGCCGCGCGCTCTCGCGCAGCGCGGCCGAGCGCTCGTTCTCGACCGCTCTCGCCCGACCGATCTCCAACTCGCCGGCCATCTCGCGCATGCTGCGCCGCAGCACCTCGAACTCGGGCGCGCCGCGGCGCGGCGGCGTCGTCGGCAGTTGTTCGCCGCGGCCGACCCGCTCCGTCCAACCGACCAGCTCGCGCAATGGCCGGCTCAGGTTGCGGCTCAGATGTCCGGCGACGCGCGACGCGACGACGGCGATCACCAACACGCCTAGGAGCGTCGTAAACGCGATCATCTTCGCGCCCTGCCGAAATACGAAGTCCGCTTGGCGCGAGTTCACCACGCTCCTCCGCAGGACGCGCTCGTGCGCGTCGAGCGCTCGTCGTTGCGCGTCCGACAGGTTCGCTCCGCGGATGGCCGTCACCGCCCGCTCGCCGGTCGCCGCCACGCTGTCCCACGCCGCGGTCCCCGAGACGAGCGGAAGCACGAAGGATCCGGTGGCATTCCACGCGACGGCAATGAGGATCGACGGAACGAGGGCGAATGCCAGCAGAATGGCGAAGAGGCGGCCGCGAAATCCGACGCGCTTCACAGGGGCTCCTACGAGGTGCGCATGACGACGGTTTCGGGGTCTAACATACTGGTGGTACTGGGCACCAACCACCCTGAGAAACGACATGAAGACCCACACCGACTATCTCACGTTCACGACGAAGAGCCGCCAGGAGATCATCGACATCACCGACGCCGTCGAACGCTGTCGGGCGTCGGCCAAGATCAGCGAGGGGATGGTGCTCGCCTCGGCGATGCACATCTCGGCCTCCGTGTTCGTGAACGACCATGAGCCGGGACTCTGGAAAGACATCCTCGATTGGCTCGAGGAGTCCGTCGCGCCCTGGGATCCCGAGCGATACCGCCACAACAGCGGCACGGGCGAGGACAACGCGGCGGCGCATCTCCGTTCGATCACCATCGGCCACGAGGTCATCGTGCCGGTCACGGCCGGAAAGCTCGATCTCGGGCCGTGGCAGCGAATATTCTATGGCGAATGGGACGGACAGCGTCCCAAGCGCGTGATCCTCAAGGCGATGGGAGATTGAGCCGCAGCATGGCTTTACCGGGTGTTGAGCCCTACATTTCCGGTTTGACTCGCACAGCTGATGCATGAATTCTAGACAACCGCGCTCGCCCACTCGCGCGTCGAGCGCCCTCATTCACCGCGGGCCGCAGGCGATGTCCGCCGCCGCACCGTTCGTCCAGGCGCCGATCCACGCGCCCAACGCCGCCCTCCTCATCGACTTCGACAACGTCACGATGGGGATCCGGTCCGACCTCGGGAAGGAGCTTCGCAGCCTCCTGTCGTCGGAGATCATCAAGGGCAAGGTCGCGGTGCAGCGCGCCTACGCCGACTGGCGGCGCTACCCGATGTACATCGTTCCGCTCGCCGAAGCCTCGATCGACCTGATCTTCGCGCCGGCGTACGGATCCTCGAAGAAGAACGCCACCGACATCCGCCTCGCCATCGACGCGCTCGAGCTGGTGTTCACGCGTCCGGAGATCGGCACGTTCATTCTCCTCTCGGGCGACTCCGACTTCTCGAGCCTGGTGATCAAGCTCAAGGAGTACGGCAAGTACGTCATCGGCGTCGGCATCCGCGAATCGTCGAGCGACCTGCTCGTCCAGAACTGCGACGAGTACTACAGCTACAACGCCCTCGCCGGCCTCGTGAAAGCGCAGGACGACGAGCCCGCGCGAAAGTGGGATCCGTGGGAGCTCGTGACCGAAGCCGTGCAGCGCATGAAGCGCAGCAACGATGTCATGCGCTCCGACCGCCTCAAGCAGGTGATGCAGGAGATCGACGCGACGTTCGACGAGAAGAATCTCGGAATATCAAAGTTCTCGAGATTCTGCCAGGAAGCGGCGCAGAAGGGACTCCTCAGCGTCACGAAGCTCGACAACGGCCAGCTCGAGGTCGACCTGCCGGAGACGGCGCCGGCCGCGGCATCGCACCGCGCGACCGAAGAAGCCTCCGCCGAACCCGCCGCCGCGGCTGCACCGTCTGGCGCGTCGGCCGCGGCAGAAGAGCGCCCCAACGGTCGTCGCCGCGGACGTCGCGGCGGCCGCGGCCGTGGGGATCGCGAGAGCCGCGAGACGCGAGTTTCGCGCGAGCTGACGACGACCGCCGAGACGCCGATCGCCACGCCGGTGGCGGCGACGCCCGCCGCCGCGCCGCACACTGTCACGCCGCACGCCGTCACGCCGACGCCCCCAGTGAGCCGCCCCGCCGTGGGCGAGCAATTGGAATTGGCAGGCGCGGCTGCCGAGCCGAGAGTTCCCGGTGAAAACGCCGCCGGAACGAGCGGCGATCGCCTCACGCGCTCCGAAGCGTTCGATCTCCTCAAACGAACCGTCGCCGACCTCGTGCGCGATGACGAAACGGTGCGCGCCAGCGCCGTCCGCGCGCGCGCGCGCCAGCTCCTCGGCCGCGACTCCGACAGCCTCAGCGACCGGATGTTCGTTCGCATCCTCAAGGATGCGCACGACGAAGGCATCATCGACCTGCGCCGCCGCGGCAACGATTTCGAGATCGCCCGCGCGACCGAATCGGGATCGGTGGCCGATCAGCTCGCGAAGCACGAAAAAACGGCGATCGCGCTGAGCCAGCCGCCCGCCGCGGCCCCAACGCAGCGACTCGGCATGGGTCCGCGTGGCGGTGGCGGACGGAATCGTGCGGGCGGGCGGAGTTTGCCGGGCGCGCCGCCGCCCGAGCTGCTCGCAGTCGGCGTCGTCGACGAGCCGGCACCCGCCGCGGTGGCCGCCCACGTCGAAGAAGAGAGCAACGGCGGTCCTCCCGCGCCGCGCGGCAAGCGCACGCGTGGCAGTCGCGCCGCGACGAAGACGGCCGCGAAGAAATCCGTGACCAAGGCCGCCGCCCGCCCTCGCGGCAAGAAAGGCGTCGCCTCGTCCCCGGACGAATGACGCCATGCGCGTGACGAGGTCGAGATGACCGCGAACGCCGCGCCTAAAGCGCGGCGTTCGCGTCTCAGGGTGCCGATCGGGGCGCCGCTGCCCGCGTCGTTCTACGATCGTCCCACCGAACAGGTCGCGCGCGACCTCCTCGGCGCGATCCTCGAATGCCGCACGCGCGACGGCGTCGTCGCCGGCCGCATCGTCGAGACCGAAGCGTACCTCGGCGAACACGATCTCGCCTGCCACGCCGCCGCCGGCCTCACCGCGCGCACCGCGCCGCTCTACGGGCCACCCGGCATCGCGTACGTGTACTTCATCTACGGCATGCACTGGTGCTTCAACGCCGTGACGCGCGCGAAGGGCGAGCCGAGCGCGGTGCTCGTGCGCGCGATCGAGCCGGTGCAGGGCATCGAGTTGATGCGCGAGCGCCGCGGCGTGCGGCGTGACGTGGATCTCACCAATGGTCCGGCGAAGTTGTGCGACGCGCTCGGAATCGACGGCCACTTCAACCGCGCCGTTCTTCAGCGCGGCCCGCTGACGATTCGTGAAGGCTCGCCGATCCACGATTCACGCGTCGCGATCACGCCACGCATCGGCATCACGCGCTGCGCCGATTGGCCTTTGCGTTGGATCGTCCGCGACAGCGAGTTCGTCTCCGCAAAGCCGCCACACTCAGCTCGCGGGTGACGCCGAGGCAGTGTTCTCGCGTGGGGCTCGGGGTGGGACTGTCCTCCGCGGACTAGTGCAGTATCGCCGATGCTGCCGGGCGATACTGCCTCGGCTCCGCTCCGGACAGCCCCACCCGCTCGCCCCACCCGTTCGCGCGCGCGGCGCGACGGCGTCGGCGGCTCGCTCTCACGCGCCGGACGCATACGACATGTCGTGACCGCGCTCGCCGCAGAATCACGCGGGCACACGGAGGCAGCGCCGAGACGGCCCGGTTGCGCCGTTAGTTGTTGTGAATGGCGCCCAACGAGTCGAGCGTCTTGCGCGCCCCGACTAGCGTCGAGTCGATCGCCAGCGCCTGCTGCAAGTACCGGCGCGCCTGTCCGACGCGATTCGCCGTCACCATCGCGCGCCCCGCATCGACGAATACCGCGGCAGTATCTCCAGCGCTCGCCGTCGCCACGGCTGCCGCTTTTTCCGCGTCGTCACCTCGTCCGCTCTGCGCGTACGCGTTGCTCAGAACGGCCAGGTGTTCGGCGGACGGCACCTCGCTGTTCGCCGCCGCTTCGAGGTAGCGCACCGCATCCTTTCCGCGCCCCAGAGCGACGAGCCTGCCGCCGAGTGACCACAAGAGCTCCAGATCGGCGGTCCCCATGCGCTCGACGAACGGGATCGCCGCATCCGTCTCGCCCTGAATGAGCAGGGCGCGGGCGATGCCATCCGTGGCGCCGACGTCGGTCGAGTCGATCGCCAGCACTCGCCGATATGACGCGATCGCGCTTGGCCATTCGCGGTTGAGCGACGCCATCAGGGCGAGACTCCGCCACGGCATGGATGAATTCGAGTCGACCTGAATGGCCTTCCGAAACATTGCCGATGCGTCCACAAACGACGCGGGTCCGCGCTCGAGATAAACCAGCCCGACGCCGACATAGCCGCGCGGGTTGTCGGGCGCCTTGGCGATCACGTCTCGATAGAGCGTCTCCGTGCTGCGGTACGTCAGACCGCGCGCGGCCGTGGCCGCGACGAGCATCGCCGCCAGGATCTCCGAACCCGGCGCGCTCGAGAGTCAGCCCTCTCGCATACCGTCGCGCGAGACGCTCAGCGCCGATCGCCACGAGGACGAAGATCGCGGCACTCGCCAGGTAGATTCGCCGTTCCGCCGCGATCTCGGTCTTGATCGGCACTACGCTCGACGACGGTGCGACCACGAGAAAGAACCATGCTCCTAGGAAGCCCAGCCACATCCACCGTTTGCGCGTGAATGCCACCACCGTGCCGATCGCGCACAGGGTCAAGAGAACGAGCCCCGGAATGCTGCTCGGGAACGCAACGGGCCGCTCGCCGTAGTCGAACGTCAGCCCGCTCGGCCACGCGAGCAGCCGCAGATAGCGCGCGATCGCCCACGCCTGCGTGTAGAAATACTGATACCACGGTACGCCAAGCCCGAACCCGACGCTCTGGCTGCGCACCCCGGCCAGAATCGAGATCACTACGATGAGACCCGTCGCGGCGAGCGCGATGTAGAGCCGGCGTCGCTGCGGGTTCTGCCACAGCGCCGTCCACGACTCGGCGCGGAACGTTCGGTCGTAGAGCAGAACGACGAGCGGCGCGGTGATCATGACCTCTTTGCTCGCCATCCCGAGCGCGCACGCGACTACCGACGCGACGCACCAACGCACCGAGCGCTTCTTGGAATCCCACGCGCGGATCGACGCGTAGAGCGTCGCCGCATAGCAGAGCGACACAAGGATCTCGGTGCGCTGAATGACATAGTCCACCGCCTCCGTCTGGATCGGATGGACCAGCCAAAGGAGGACGGCGAAGCCGGCCACCCGTTCCGCGTCCACACTCGCGGCGGCCGATCGATCGCGGTCGATCGTGCGCCGGATGATGCCGAACAGAAGCAGGCCGCACGCGATGTGGAGCAGCAAATTCAGAACGTGATAGCCGACCGTCTTGTTCGGCCCCTCCGGGTCGCCGCGCTGATCGACCCCAAGAGCGTCATTGATCGCGTAGTTGACGGCGAGGCTGAGGTTCACGAGCGGCCGGCCGGCGACCGCCGTTTGAGTGGGAGGGAGAAGCGCCGCGGGCGACAGCGACCGAATCGTCTGGTTCTGCTGAATCGCCGGCAGGTCGTCGAACTCGAATGGAGCGCGAATGGCCGACGCATACGCCGCGACGGCGGCGACGAGAAATACGGCGAGCCAGCCGAGTCGGGGTGGGTGACGCGCGCTCACGCCGTAGCTTAACCCGCAGCGCCCGCTTCGGTTGGCTCGAGCGTCGTTTTGGCTTTCCCGATACTCCGGTCCAGCCGTCCACCGGGTACACCCGCCTGCCGGGGCCCAAAAACGAAGTGGCCGGCCCCGATTGGGGCCGGCCACTCAGGTTTCTTTGTCCAGCCGTCCGACTAGTTCTTGTCGATCGACGACCCGACGTTGTACCGGACCCCGAACTCCAGCGAGAAGTTGAACGACTGCCCGTTGTAGAGCAGGAAGTTGTGCTGGGTCGGGTTGAGCGTCGCCTGCCCGAACACGGAGATCGCTGTGAGCCGGTATTGAGCACCCGCGATCCCGAAGGGTGAGAAGCTCACCTTGTTCTGTTGGATCAGGGCCTGCGTGAATGCGAGGTCGTCGACGGTATTGAACGGCGGCTCGCCGTCCGCGTCGGCGATGGCATTCAGCGTGAACCCGGCGCCGGCGTACGGATGCCAGCGGTCGTGCTCGCCCGGGAACGCCATCAGCGCCACGTCGAACTTGCGCAGGTTGTTGAGCCTGATGACACGGAGGCTCGTGTTGGACTCGCTCGAAGCGGCCAGCGTCTCAGAATTGAAGAACGCCTGGCCGGCCGAGATGTACAGGCCACCGTGCGTCCGCGTGATCAACCACTCGGCGCCCAACATCGGCGCGAACTTGTTGGAGCCGCCGGTGTCGGCCAGGGTAAAGCCGCCAGCCTTGACGCCCCAGAACCACGCGTCCTTGAACGGTCGCCCTTGCTGCGCCGTCGCGAGTGAAGGAAGCGCGACGACTGAGGCGGCAATCGTCAGGGCACGAAGAGTTCGCATACAGGTCCTCGACAAAGAGAGAACTTCGATTGGTCTCTATGTCGGACGAAACGACGCCCCTCGCGTCACGCGCGAAAAGCGACCGCGAAAGTGGCTAAAGTCGGCAGTGAAAAGAAACGATACTACCGAGGAGATAGGCTAAGGAAACGAGCTGGGGGCGCGACAAGCCGTGCGGTCCGTCACAGCTGCAGTTCGCGCTCTTAGATCAGCCCCAGCTTTCCCCCCACCTTTTTGAACGCGCGAATCGCCTCGTCGAGATCGTCGCGCGTATGGCCCGCCGAGATCTGGCACCTCACTCGCGCCGTCCCATGCGGCACGACCGGAAATCCGAACCCGGTGACGAACACCCCTTCGTCGAGCAGCATGTCGCTCATCTGAATCGCCGCCGCCGTCTCTCCGACGATGATCGGCACGATCGGCGTCTCTCCCGGAATCGGCTTGAACCCCGCTTCGGTGATCTGCTCGCGGAAGTATTTCGTGTTCTGTCGCAACGTCTCGACGCGCTGCGGCTCCGCTTCAACGAGCCGCACCGCCGCCAGCGCGCTCGCCGCGACGGTCGGCGGCAGCGCGTTCGAGAAGAGCTGTGGCCGCGCGCGCTGCGTGAGATAGTCGGTCAGCGCCTCCGGTCCGGCGACGAATCCTCCCGCCGCTCCGCCGAGCGCCTTGCCCAGCGTCGACGTGATGATGTCGACCTCGCCGAGCACGCCGTAGTGTTCCGCTGTCCCTCGTCCATTCTTGCCGAGGACGCCCGTGGCGTGCGAGTCGTCGACGGCGACGATGGAATTCGTGTCACGCGCGATCTGGAGAATCTCGGGCAGCTTCGCGATCGCGCCTTCCATCGAGAAGATCCCATCCGTCCAGATCATTCGCCGCTTGAATCCCCCCCCTTTGCTTCGGCGAGCTTGGCGCGCAGGTCGTCCATGTCGCCGTGTTTGAAGACGGCGGTCGTGCACTTGCTGATCGCTTTGGCGAGTCGCATCGAGTCGATGATCGACGCGTGATTGAGCGCGTCGGAGACGATGAAGTCGCCCTCCTGCGCGACCGTGCCGGTGAGTCCTTCGTTCGCGTTCCACGCCGACACAAAGCTGAGCGACGACTCGCAGCCGACGAACTTCGCACACGCCGCCTCGAGCTCGCGATGGATCGCGAATGTGCCGCAGATGAAGCGCACGCTCGCCGTTCCCGCGCCAAGTTGCTTGAGTCCGTCGATCCCCGCCTGCACGACCGCCGGCTCGTCGCACAGCCCGAGGTAGTTGTTCGACGACAGAATCAGGACGTCGCCGCGCCCTTCCATCTTCACGCGTGACGACTGCGGCGAGTCCAAGTAGTTCAAACGCTTGTAGACGCGATCGCGCTTGAGCTGTTCGATCGTGTCCTCGAGCGATTTCGTGAATTCCGTGTTGAGTGACATTGCTCGTTCGAAGGTGGAGTCTCTTCCTGTCCGTGCTCGGCACGAAGAAGGCAAAAAAATTAGTGAGCTACGGCCTCATACTCGTCAATTCCGCGGCGCGTGATCTGGAATCCCGGCAGCAGACGCCGCAATTCGTCTTCCTCGGCTGAATCGGTGATCACAATAAAGCGTCCCCATCGGCGCAGCTCATCCTCGGACACTAAATGGTAGTTCGGATAGAAACGCCCGACGGCCCGGCCGAGATCGCGCTCGAAAAGTGTTCGGCGCATGAGGCCTTCACCCGCCCCGTCGAAGTCGAACACGGCGACCGAATCCGCCAGCTGCGGTCGCGCCTGAATCAGCGGATACGCCTCGAACCGGCGTGCGAACACGAGATGTTGCCCGCTTGCGATCACTCGTTCGGCGATTGCGGTCACCCGCGCTGCTCGCACGTCATCCCCTTGGACGGCGCCCCTCAGCGCCTTCAACTCCAGACATGCAACGAGAACGAGCGTGCACGCGGCGACCGAACCGAGCGCAAGGCCGACCCAGCGTTGCAACGGCAGCGCGACGACCGCGGCAACCAACGCCAATCCGACGGTCGTGGGTAGCATGTACCGCTCGACGAGAACTGACTGCATCGCGACGGACATGGCGAGCAACGCCAGCGGAAACAGGAGGAGTGCAAGAATCGGCAGGGTCCGGGCTGGCGGTCCGATGATCGCCGGCCTCCATCGGCGTGGCTGCGCTACCCGCAAAAGCGCGTAGCCGGCGATGACTCCAGCCGACGGGACGAGAAAGAGCAAATGACCCTGCCTCAGGATCGTCGCGATGCTGGCCGGTTCGATCCAGGTTGCGACCGTCAGAATCCGTCTCTGGCTCGCGATGAGCGGAGCGGATAGTCCCAGCACTGCAAGGCCTGCCGCGAGAGGAACTGCGTGATGCCATCGCCGATCGGGATCCCGCCAGGTCAGAATCAAAGCGGGCGCCGAGATCAATACGAGAGCGAACACGCCGAGCCAATGGGCTGTCACGACGAGGATGGCGAGAACGCAGCCCAGCACCCGAGCGATCCAGGGCGGTCGCGCCGGTGCCAACGCGGTATACGCGCAGAACCAAGCCACGGCGGCAAGCCAGAATCCGTACATCCGCACCTGCCACATCTGGACCACGACGCCGGGATGGGCTGCCACCACTAACGTTGCGATCGCCGCTCGGCCGGGATCCACGAATGCGCGACACGTGGCGTAGATCCCCGCGAGCGCGAGCAGCATCATACCGGCGGTCACCAATCGCAGCTCGCTCACCGTGGTGGCGCCGAATGCGTGAACGAGCGGCCACGTCACTACGTAGAATGCCGGACCGTTGGTGTCGACACCGCCATGGATCGCGGCCGCCATGTGACGGAAGCTCGGATCGTTGAGCAGGAGGCTCGTCACGCATTCGTCCAGCCACATGGGGTGGGAGACGATCCCTGCGCTTCGTGTTGCGACGACCTCCAAGATGGTGATCGCCGCCAGACCGCCGATTACGAGCAGCGTCTCTCTAACCCATCGCCGCGTCGGATACGCAACGGATGTCCTCACGGAGCCGTCTCAGACGACGCCGGATTGACTCTGACGTGCTGCGTGTTCCATACCGCCTGCCGACCGGCGCTCCGCAGGAGTCCGAGCACGGCGAGCAGCGCGCACGCACCGCCCAGCGCGAGCCGTCGCCATTTCGGCGACATCGCGGGCCTGGCGAGCACGCGCTGCGCGACCGCCCCGACAGCGAGCAAGAACCCGATGCTGGGCAAGAACAACGTGCGCTCACCGAGCACCACCCCCGTCGGCAGGATGTTCGACACGGGGAGCAGTGCAATCGCCATCCACAAGAGCCCGAACGCGAGCACGCGGTCGCGTCTCAGCGCGTACACGATCGCCGCGACCAATCCCAGCATGAGCAGGACGCCGAACGCCGCTTCTATCATGCCGCCCGACACGATCTCGCCGGGTGCGAAGTCGACCTGCAGATGCTGAGGCCACACGAGCAGTCGCAGCCACATCGGCACGACGTGCAGCATGACACCGATCCGGCCGAAGACGTCGAGTCCTCTCAACTCCGCTGCGGGAACCACGGCGAACGCCGCCGAACCGGCGGCGCCAAACCGGAGCGCCAGCGATGCCGCGGCCACGGCGGCCAACAGCGCGTAGCCAAAAACGTCGGCGCGCCTGGGCCACCGCGACTCGTTCGAGCCCAGAACGGTGATGTCCGCCGCGACGAGAAAGAGCGGCAGCACGAAGCCGCTCTCCTTCACCAGCGTCGCCAACGCATAGAGCGTCGCGAGCAGCGCCCACCGTCGCGCGCGAATCGCGCCGGCTCGACGCCAGTCGACGTACGACGTCGTCATGACCAGCGCGATCAGCGCGACGAGCAACTCCGCCTGGTTCACGCCGAGCGCCACCGCCTCGACGTGCACCGGATGAACAGCGAACAACGCCGCGACCCCGAGCGACGGCCAGGGATCGAGCACGCGAGTCGCCAGACGATAGACGAGAAGCGCGGTCATGGCGTAGAGCGCGTAACTCACCAGCCGGAACACCATCGGGCTGCCCGCGCCCAGCGCGTACTGCGCGGCCAGACCGGCGAGCGTCAGCGGCCGGTACAACTGTTCGACGAACGGCGGCGGCCAGTACGCGTTCCCGAAGATCGCGCGGACATGCGCGACGTCAAAGTGATGTACGCGCAGGTTGTCCCGAACGATCGGAATGTCGTCGTACACGAAATCGTTGAAGATTCCGCGTATCGACGCGCCGATCGCGAGGGCCGCGACGAGCGCGGCCTCAGGCGATCTCGAAGATGACCTTGCCGGCCTCACCCGACTTGATGGCCCGGATTGCCTCATCGGCGGCGTCGAGGGGAAAGCGGTGCGTGATCACCGGCGTCGGATCGAATTGGCCGGACCGAAGGAACCGCGTCATCAAGAGCCAGGTGTCGTACATCCGGCGTCCGACGACGCCGTACACCGTGAGTCCCTTGAAGATGATCTCGTTCGCCAAATCAAAGTCAACGCGCTGCGACGGAATGCCGAGCAGCTGCACGCGCCCGCCCACGCGCACGAGCGAGAACGCCTGGTGGATCGCCGCCGGAACGCCGGACATCTCGAGCACCACGTCGACGCCCAGTCCGTCGGTGTGCTGCTTGACGACAGCCTCCGCTTCCTTGGGATGCACGACGTCGTGCGCGCCCATCTTCTTCGCCAGCGCGAGCCGCGCCTCGATCACGTCGCTCGCGATGATGCGCGACGCGCCCGCCGCCTTGCAGATGCCGACCGCGAAAATTCCGATCGGCCCACAGCCGGTCACGAGCACCGTCGATCCGGGGATCGGAGCGGTGAGCGCCGTGTGAAACGCGTTTCCCATCGGGTCGTGAATGCCGCCGACGTCGAACGAAACGTTGTCGTCCAGATGCCAAACGTTCGTCGCCGGCATCGCGATGTACTCGGCGAAGCAGCCGTCCCGGTCGACGCCGATGATCTTCGTGTACGGACAGACGTGCGAATTCCCTGTGCGGCAGAGCAGGCATCGTCCGTCGACGATGTGGCCCTCCGCGGTCACGCGATCTCCCTCGTGTACGTCGGTGACGAGACGGCCGACCTGCACCACCTCGCCGGCGAACTCGTGCCCGACGATGATCGGCGGCTTGACGCGCCCCTGCGCCCACGGATCCCAGTCGTAGATGTGCACGTCGGTCCCGCACACGCCCGCGCGGCGGACGCGAATCAGAACTTCGTCGTCGCGGATCGTCGGTTCGGGAACGTCCTTCAGCTCGAAACCCGGTCGGGCCGCGGCCTTCACAAGCGCTTTCACGCGTGCTTTGCTCCGTGAGAGTTGGAT
Organism: uncultured Gemmatimonadaceae bacterium; assembly: GCA_963757185.1. Taxonomy (GTDB): domain Bacteria; phylum Gemmatimonadota; class Gemmatimonadetes; order Gemmatimonadales; family Gemmatimonadaceae; genus JAQBQB01. The sequence goes on along the minus strand of CAVWQI010000002.1, from coordinate 313,936 downwards.
GGGGCTGCGCCGCGCGCGCTGTGAAATAGTTGCTAAAGCGCTGCAGGCGGCGCGCACGAAACGTCGCACCCCCGATGGTACGACGGAAGCCTCGCTCAGTACGTTGGAACGCCGATCCGGATGCTGCCCGGCGGCGCGTTCACCTTCATCGCGCTGTCGGCGAGCCGGCTCATTTGCACCATCATCGGCGGCGCGTTCTCGGCGACGACGATGCTGTCCGCCAGATGCTTCGCTTCCGCGTAGCGTCCCGCGCCGAGCAGCGCGGGCGCCAACGCCGCTACGGTGGTGATCTGCCGCGGATCCTCGGCCAGGCTCGCGCGGAGCAGCGTGACGGCGTCGCTGTCGTCGCCGATCATGCGAAGCCGCTCGGCCAAGTAGTTGCGCGGGCGCCAGGGTTCGGGCGCGAGATCAATGGCGCGGCGAAACGCCGCGATCGCGTCGGCCGCGCGCCCTTGGCTGAACAGCATGTCGCCATACGCCTGCTGAACGCGCCAACTGCGCGGCGCGTCCTGGATGCTCGCGACGGTGAGCGTCACCGGGTCCTGCCAGACGCGTTGCCGCTGGGTGCTCCGCCCTAGGGCGGCGATCACAAGCGCGCTCGCCGCCACCGTGAGGATCGTCCGCGCTTGCTGCGTGACGACCGGCCGCCGGGTTGCGACGAACGCCAGCGCGCCGCCGACCGCGAGCACGAATCCGACGCTCGGCAGAAAGAGCGTCCGTTCGGCGAGGAGAATTCCCGTCGGGATCACGACGTTGCTGACGGGAAAGAGCGCGACGCAACACCACGAGAGGCCGAACGAGACGGCGGGTGCGCGCTTGCGAGCGAGCCAGATCGATGTCAGGACGAGAATGACGATCGCGAGTCCGATCGCTTCCTCGCCGCCGAACGAGGTGGACGCGACGAACTCGCGCGGCGAGTACTCCGCCCGCAGATGCGTTGGCCAGAAGAGAAGACGCGCCCATTGCGGCACGATCTGCAGCATCGTCAGCAGACGTCCGGCCATCGTCTGTCCGCGCAACGCTTCGGCGATCATCGTCGGCCCGACCACACCGCTCAGCACCAGAGTCCGAACGGCGATCATCGCCGCGGCGATCGCGATCAGCAACCCGAATCCCCGCCACAGCTGTCGCACACGCGCGTCCAGCGCACGACTGGGCGCGAGAAGCATTTCCGCGAGAATCAGGAACGCCGGGATCAGCAGTCCCTGCTCCTTCGAGAATCCCGCGATCGCGTAGCCCGCGCCGAGCATCGCCCAGTCTCGCGCCGAGAGAGCACCGGACTCGCTGCGACGTCGGTCGAGGTAGAGCAGGGTCATGAACGCGGCCAGCGCGCCGACGATCAACTCGTTCTGCGTGACCGCCAGCGCGACCGCCTCGACGTGCACCGGATGCGCGGCGAAGATCACCGCGACAAAAAGCGCGAGCGACGCCGGCAAGAGTCGCAGCGCGAGCCGATACACGCCGACGCTCGCCAGCGCGTAGAGCGCGTAGCTCACGACGCGAAACACGAACGGCGCCCCGCCTCCCAACGCGTACTGCGCCGCGAGGAGAATCGACGCGACCGGCCGATACAGGTCGGGCGCCGCCGGCGGCGGCCAGTAGGGAAGTGTGAGAATGTCCCGCAGCGCGCCGAGTCCGTGGAGCCGCGCGGAGTCGACGAGGATCGAGACGTCGTCCTGCGTGAACGCGTTCAGGATCCCCGCGATGCTCGCGATAATCGAGACCGCGCAGACGACCCCTACGCCGCCTCGCGGCGCCACCGTCGCTGGAGCCGCGCGCTCACGCCCCTTCGCGTCGCGCGCCGATCCCGGTCTCTTTTTCGAACGTACCTGAGCTTTCTCTTTCATCTCGGCGCGCATCCTCGCCGAAATTACGCACCTGCCTTAATAGCCGCTTGCCGCTTGCGTGCGGGGGCGCTCGGGGTGGGACTGTCCTCCGCGGACCGCTCGCAGTATTGCCGGCAGTATTGGCAATACTGCGAGCGGTCGCGCGGAAGACCTCGGGCGGCTCGGCGCGTGAATGCTGTGCTGAAGACCTCGCAGCACTCGGCGCGTGCGTCAGGCGGAGTGCAGTCTGTGCGTCGACGGTGCTAGTTCTTTTCGTCGCCTTTGTCTTCCGGCGGCGGCGCCCATACGTACGCGAATCTCGCCGGCGCCAGATCCTGCCGCGCTCCGGGCGAGATGATGATCCCCATGGGTTCTTGCGGGGCCTGGCTCTGGTTTGCCTTCATATATGAGGAGATGCGAAGGAGGATCGGGCTCGAAGCGTCGCACTGGATCGTCCGGCCCGGCGGCGAGAACGGTTCGCCGCAACGGGCCCCGCGACGGGCTCGGCGTGTGCGCCGGCCGCAGTCCCCTTGAGCACCCATGGTGCCGGACTCGGCATCCGACACTAAGAGGCTACTCACCAACGGTTTGCGCTTGCGAACGACCCGGGAAACAACCCCATCGGTGTCGCTCGGACACAGCTCAATCTGACACAAAAGGGTCAGATCGAGACAGACAAACCGCCGTTAGGCGGCTCCCTTTCTGGCGAAGAAAGTCTTCGCTCGCCCCTCGGACCGTTCCACCGTCACTTCCCAGCCCTTGTAGCGGCTGCGCAGTTCCTCGAGGGACACCGACGTGCCTCCGCCCGTGCTCCGCGCCGACGGCGGAATCGTGCGCACGAGGTGCACTCCGCCACTGAGCGTCGCGCGCTGCAAGTCGGCGATCACTCGCGCGCGCTCGTCGGACGAAAGTCGGTCGAGCGCCGCGGGATTCACGATCACCGCGTTGAGCAGCCGCTCTCGCGGCGGCGTCCACGACGAGAGATCCGCGAGCTCCGCGTGCACGCGCCCCGCGAGCCCCGCGCCGATTGCCGCCTGCATCACGCGCTCGACGGCATCGATCTCTTCGCCGAGTGTGGTGACGTCGCAGCCGTTGGCGGCGAAGTAGAGCGTGGAGCTTTCGTCGTTAGCGCCCGCCACCAGCACGCGGCTATCGCTCGACGGCTGGAGCGCGCGAACCAGCACGTCGTCCGGGCCAAGGCCCCAGTGCTCCGGCCTACGCAACTCGTCGATCAGCCTCACGCGCCGCCGACGCCACGTGTCGTAGCCCGGGATTCGAAGCCGCCGCACGATGATGCGGTCGACCTCCTCGCAGAGAAGCAGCTCGGTGAGCGCGAACTGGGGGGCCGACGTCAGCACGGCTACGGCTTCGTCGCCAATGGCGAGCAGGACGCTGCGCGCGACCGACTCCTTGTAGTTCTCGATCTCCTGCTCGACGTACAGCTGGTACTCGTGTCTGAGCGATCGCGTAGGTCGATGGGGCGGAGGAGATGAAGGCGCCATGCCGCTGCGGTCGAGATAAAAAACGAGGCCGGTTGCGCGTAAACCTAGACGTCACATCGAGTTTGGCAAGTGCTCATGCCGGCTCGACGTGCACCGTGACCTCCGACGTGCCGAAAGCGCGCTCGATCGCTGCCTCCACCGCGTCCGCCAACTTGTGTGCGTCGTCCACCGAAGTCCGGCCGGCGACGACGATTGTCACCTCGGCGAAGAGCTGCCCCGACGCCGTCGCACGAGACCGCAGCTTCCGCACGTCGCGAATCCCGGGAACGGCCATCACGATTCCCCTGAGTGCGTTCGTCTCGATCGCCGCCTGGTCGACGAGGATCGGGATCGAGCGACGGAGAATGCCGACTCCGCTCCACGCGATCACCAGAGCCACAGCGATCGCGAGCGGCGCGTCGAGCCACGCGAGCCCGGCGCGCGAGAGGGCGAGCGTCGTCAGCGCGAGGAGCGTCACGAAAATGTCGCCCGCCGTGTGCGACGCGTCGGCCACGAGAAACGCGCTGCCGAGCTTTCGCGCGCTCGCCCGCTCGTACCAGACAACGAACACGTTCACGAGCAGCGTCGCCGCGATGACGCCGACGTCGCCCGCCTCGATCGTGCGCGGCGTGCGGTGCGTCGCCAGAGCGGTGATCCCCTCGCGCAGCAGCTCGAAACAGGAGATCGAGAGAAAGCCGACGATGGCGAGCATGCCGAGCGTCTCGAACTTGTCGTGGCCGTAGGGATGATCTTCGTCCGGCCCGCGCGCAGCGACGCCGACGAGCGCGACGCCGATGACGTTGTTGAGCATGTCGAGCGTCGACTCGAGCGCCGCACCGAGCACCGTGAGCGCGCCGGTGCGAATGCCGACGATGACCTTGACCGCCGCAACCGCCGCGTTGAGCAGAAGGACGACGACCAGAACGCGGCGTACGCCGGCCCAGTCCGCGGGCGCGTTGCGCGCCATGCTCGAGCCGGAGGGCGTCGTCATCGGACGGGGGTTCGGGGCGGAGGCGGGGGCCGGGGCAGTCACCCGTGGAACTTGCGCGCCCGTCGAACTTCCGGTCAACCGCGATTGAGAATGCCAGAGCTACCGGAAGTCGAAGGCGCCGCGCGACGGCTTCGCCGCGCGATCGTCGGCAAACGGATCGAGACAGTCGACCTGCTGCACCGCTCGCTGCTGCGCCGGCTCAAGCCGGCCCAGCGGCGCGCGCTGCGCGGCGCCGTCGTCCGCGCCGTGGATCGCCGCGGCAAGCACCAACTGATCTCGCTCGAGGACGGGCGAACGTTGGCCGCTCACTTTCGCATGACCGGCGACTGGACCATCGATCGCTCGAGCGATCCGCTGCCGCGTTTCGCGCGCGCGGCGATCGTATTTCACGACGGCACGCGTGTGGTCCTCGACGATCCTCGCGCGCTGAGCACGCTGGACCTTCACGCGTCGGGGTCGCCGCCGGCGCTCGCGCTCGGCCCCGAGCCGACCGACCGCTCACTCACGGCACGGACGTTCGCTCCCGTGCTCTCCAAGCGGCGCGGGCCGATCAAGCCGGTGCTGCTCGACCAGCGCGTCATCGCCGGCATCGGCAACATCTACGCGGCGGAGTCGCTCTGGCACGCCCGCATCTCGCCGACCGTCGCCGCATCGTCGCTGTCGACTCGACAGGTCGCCGCTCTCCTCTCGGCAGTCAGACTTGTGATTCGCCGGGCGACGGGTGCGCGGTACACGGACGACTCGACGGCGCGGCTAGCCGTGTACGACAGAGAAGGGAAGCCGTGCCGGCGATGCCGGACGCCGATACGGCGGATCGTGCAGGCGGGGCGGTCGACCTACTACTGTCCGCATTGTCAACGCTGAAACGGCGCCTCCCACGCGAGATCGCGCGCACGGGAGAGGACGGCTGGCGCTCGAAATCAGGAACTGACATCAGACATCTGACCTCAGTTTCGGCGTTCTTCGGTGAAGACTCCGGTCAATCAGCTCCGGCGCTCCTGTCTCCTGTCGCTGCCGAGTGACGCCTAGAGTCCCCGTCGCCACAGCGATCTCGTCTAAGCCACACCCGCGCCGTTTCTTAGTCCAGCGCCTCGAGGAGCGCCCCTTTGAGGTATCCTGTTTCCGGAATCGTCATCACCTCCGGGTGGTCGAGCGGCTGCCCGGTCATGGCCCGCAACGCCACCCGTCGCCCCGAATCCGCCGCGGCCGACCGGAGCATCTCGAAGAACTCGGCGCGCCCCACGTGGAAGCTGCAGCTCGCGGTGAACAGCGTGCCCCCGGGCGCGAGAACGCGCAGCGCGCGAAGGTTCACGTCCTTGTATCCGCGGAGCGCGCCGGGGACGGAGGCGCGGGTCTTCGCGAACGCCGGCGGGTCCACCACAATCGTGTCGAACCGCTCGCGAGAGCGCTCGACCTCTCGCAGGTAGTCGAATACGTCGGCCTCGACGAACCGGATGTTCGTGAGGTCGTTGCGCGCCGCGTTCTCCTGCGCGCGCTTCAACGCGTCGCCGGAGACGTCCACGGCGACGACGTCGTCGGCGCGCCGCGCGAGGTGCAGCGCGAACGAGCCGTGGTAGCTGAAGCAGTCGAGGGCGCGTCCGCGCGCGCGTTCGCCGATCATCAAGCGATTCTCGCGCTGGTCGAGAAACGCGCCCGTCTTCTGTCCCGCCCACGGGGCGGCGGCGTATCTGACGCCATGCTCGTTCACTTCGATTTCCTGTGGAACGTCGCCCGCCAGAAGTTCGACGCCCGTCGCGAGGCCTTCCTTTTTTCTCACGGGAACATCGTTGCGGGCGAGAATACCGGCGGGTGAGAGCGCGTCGCACAACGCGGCGACGATCGGCGCGCGAAACGCCTCGAGACCGGCGCTGAGCAGCTGCACGACCAGCCATCGGTCGTAACGGTCGCAGACGAGCGACGGGCAGGCGTCCGCCTCGCCGTGCACCGCGCGATACGCGTTCGTGACATTGGCGAGCGGCGCTCGGCGTTTGACGGCCATCTGAATCCGGTCCCGCCACCAGCGGTCGTCCAGGTCGGCGAACGGGCGCGCGTCGACCATGCGGAGGGCGATCTCCGATGCGGGGCTCCAGAGTGCCGTTCCTATCTCTTTGCCGCGGTGGTCGAGAACGACCACGGCTCCGGCGGAACGGTCGGGACGAACCGTCACATCGCTGCGAAAAATCCACGGATGGCCGAGGGACCAACGGCGTGCTGCGCGGGCCGAGACGTGGGCGGCGTCGGTCATCGAGGTGCTTGTTTCACAGGGAGATGCGCGAGGGGCCGTGGAACGGATTGGAATGTATCCGAGTCGATCTTGCGGCATTGTGAGCCTCACGGTACGTTCCTGCCCGCTCGCCCCGCCCGGGACGGCTTGCCACGTCCAAAGGCCGCCCGAGGCAATGCATGTGACGCTTTGTCATCCCTCCCGAGTTAATACGTCCGGTTGTCATTGAAGTACCTCAGAGTCCTCGCCAGACGCGCTGAATGAGCGCCGCCGCGATAGCGGCGGCTTGCGGTTTTTTTGTTGCGGTGCCCGTGACGTGAGCGGCCCGGAGTTGGGGCCGAGCGACGCGGTGGAGGCGCAAGACCTCGCACGACAGCAGGCGAATCGACCGTAGGTGCGGAGTGGCAGTCCCCCCTTTTTCCCCCGAGGGTGTGAGAGATGACGACCAGGACCACGTTGCATCGTGTTCGAGTGGTCGCGGCATCACTGTTGGGCCTTTGGCTCGCAGTGCCGGCCGCCAGCGCACAAGCACAAGGCGCGGTCATCACCGGTAAGGTGATGAGCGAATTCGGTCAGCCAATCGACCAAGCCAACGTCTACATCAATGATATAGCCGGGATCTCGGTGGGCACGAACGCCCAAGGCGCATTCACGATCACGATTCCATCGGCTCGTTCGCTGGGACAGGCGGTCAACCTTCGCGTTCGCGCGATCGGTTTCCAGCCCGGCGTCATTCCGATCCGCCTCACGGTGGGAACGCAGACGCAGAACTTCACATTAAAACAGGACGTGAACCGGCTGAACGAAGTCGTCGTCACCGGTTCGATCGAGGCGACCGAGCGAGCGAAGGTGCCGTTCGCGATCGGCCGCGTAACGTCGGAAGAGCTGCCCGTGCCCTCGCTCGACCCGATGACGTCACTCGAGGGTAAGGTCGCCGGCGTGCGTATCGCCTCGACCAGCGGCCAGCCGGGCTCCACGCCCGACATCATGCTGCGCGGCCCGACGTCGATCAACGTCACTGGCCGCAGCACGAACCCGCTCATCGTCGTCGACGGCGTCGTCATGAACGTCGGCAACCTCGGCGAGCTCGGCGGACTCGACATCGAGTCGATCGAGGTCATCAAGGGCGCCGCCGGCGCGTCGCTCTACGGAACGACAGCGGCGAACGGCGTCATCACGATCAAGACGAAGCGCGGCGCGAACAGCGACGGCATCCAGTTCAACGCCCGCGAAGAGTACGGCGTGGGCGACATGAACAGCGTCCACTACGGCGAGCCGGTGAACCACCACCTGCAGCTCGACGAAACAGGCAAGCGTTTCTGCATCAACGGCACGTCGACGTCGGCCCCCTGCTCCAAGACGGTCGACTGGATGACGGAAATCATGCGCATCAACAACATCAACGCCGACACGAACCGCACGGCGCAGAGCTTCCAGTGGAATGCGCTGAACAATACCGACGGTTCGCTGGAGAACGTCTTCCAGGCGCAGATCTGGCCGAACCAGTACTACAACAGCTTCGCGCAGGTCGCGACGTCCGCCCCGACGCAGCTCAGCTCCGTCGACGCGACGGGCAAGATCGGCACGGTGCGTTTCTTCGCGAGCGGCCAGTACACGGACAACCACGGTGCACTCAAGCAGCTCACCGGCGACCAGCAGGCGCGGGCGCGGGTGAACCTCGACTACGATCTCCGCAGCAACCTGCTGCTGTCGTTGAGCACCGTGTACGACAAGGAAATTCTGGACAACCGCAGCTTTGATTTCGGTACGCTGCTCCGCGGCGCTCCGGCGGGCACGAACTATCTCGCGGTCGACACGTTGGGCCGCGAGATCCTCCAGGGCGGCGGCGCGAACTTCCGCGGCACCGACAACAGCCGAGCGGCATTCCTGTACCCCTTCTCGGCTTCGACCGACCAGCTGATCGCCGGCCGCTACATCGCGTCGGTGACGGGCACGTACTTCCCGGCCGATTGGGTCACCTTCGACGGCACCTTTGCCTACGACAAGCGGTCTCGCTACGAGAACTCCGACCAGGCGAAGGGCTTCCGCACGGTGACGTTCAGCTCGGGCAGCAACTTCGGCAACATGTCGATCGCCGACCGCAACAACGAGGCGATGAACGGCAGCTACGGCATGCTGCTTCGCAAGAACCTCACGAATGACCTCACGGGTCGCCTCACGCTGCGCGGCCAGTTCGACCAGACCAAGCAGCTCGACGACTTCGGTTCGGGCCAGCAGTTCGTCGTGAAGGACGTGTTCACGCTCAGCAACACGAGCACGAACCAGACGGTGACGTCGAGCAGCTCCACGGTAAAGGACGTAGGCTTCGTCACCGGCGCGCAGCTCGACTACAAGGGCAAGTACATCGTCGACGGAACGTACCGCTACGACGGCAGCTCGTTGTTCGGCGCCGGTCACCGCTGGGCGCCGTTCGGCCGCGTTTCCGGTGTATGGCGCGTGTCCGAAGAGTCCTTCTGGAAGGTCCCGCACATCACCGACTTCCGTCTCCGCGCGTCGCACGGCACGGCCGGCAACACACCGTCCTTCAACGCGCAGTACGAAACGTACAATTGCAACACCGGCGGCTGCTCGCTGCAACAGGCCGGCAACCGTGACCTTCGTCCCGAGACCACGGCGGAGACCGAGCTCGGTGCGGACTTCACGCTGTTCAACCGCCTCGGCATCGAGCTCACCAAGGCCGACTCGAAGACGAAGAACGAGATCCTCAACGTTCCGACTCCGGCGGACCTCGGCTTCACGAACCAGTGGCAGAACGCCGGTACGCTGGCGAATCACACGTGGGAGCTGGCCGCCAACCTGCCGGTCATCTCGAAGCGTGATCTCAGCTGGAACATGAAGGGCACGTGGGATCGCACCCGCACCTACATCACCGAGCTGTTCGTTCCGGCGTATTTCCAGAGCGCGGGCACGGGACAGGGCACGGGAAGCTTCTTCTACATCACGGCGGCCGATTCAACGCACAACGGCGTGCCGGTCAACCGTTACGGAAGCATCTGGGGCCGCAAGTTCTACAAGACGTGCGGCGACATGCCGTCCGCGGTCCAGTCGCAGTGCGGCGCCGGCAAGGCGTACCAGGTCAACGACCAAGGTTGGGTCGTGTGGGTCGGCGACGGCAACAGCTGGAAAGACGGCATCACGAAGAACCTCTGGGACACGAAGCTCCCGGCCGCGCAGTCGCCGTGGAACTACCCGCTGTACTTCGGCCACCCGATCGTCGATCGTCCGCTGCGTGGCCAGTTGGGGGAGGGCACGGGTACCAACAACATCCTTGGCAACGTCTTCCCGGACTACCGCTTCACCTGGAACAACACGATCACGTACAAGCGGCTCACGTTCTACGGGCTGCTCGACGGCACGATCGGCAACCACATCAACAATCAGGGTGAAGGCTGGGGCCTGCTCGACTTCGCGTCGAGCTACTTCGACCAGGCGAACAAGAGCGTCGAAACGGCGAAGCCGGTCGGATACGGCTGGCGCGCAGGTGCGCCGGAAGGCGCCGGCGACGGCGGCTTCTACGACCTCCTCGGCCCGAACAACTACAACACCGAGGACGGCTCGTACGCGAAGGTTCGTGAGCTCAGCGTGACGTATCGCATCGGTCGCGTGCGCGGTGTGGGCGGCGACTGGACGCTGGGCGTGATCGGCCGAAACGTGTTCACCTTCACGCACTACTCGGGCTACGATCCCGAAGTCGGCGTGGAAGGCGGCAACGCGGGCTCGGGTCTGGTCAACCAGGTCGACGCATTCAGCTACCCCACCCTCCGTACGTACACGGTCTCACTGTCCACGCGGTTCTAGGAGCCAGCTGACATGATGCGCAACCTTATTCGGTTTGCTGTCCTGGCGTCGGTGGTCGTCGTCGGCGCGTGTAGCGACAACTCGCTGGCGGTGAACAATCCGAACTCCGGCGACACGAAACGCGTGCTGGGTTCGCCGGCCGACGCCGAGAACCTGCTTGGGTCGTACTACAAGCGATGGTCGACCGGCGTGTACGGCAGCACGACGGACATGGAGGGGATGGCGAACATCTTCTCCCTCATGAACCTGTCGAGTCTGGCGAACAACTGTCAGAACTCGCACTACCCGTTCTCGACGTCGGTGAACAACAACCAGCCCGGCAACGTCTGCTTCGGCGAGCAGTCGCGGCTCTACTCGATCATGGGTGAAGTGAATCGCGTCGCGACCAACTTCATTACGCTCGAGGGCCAGGGGCTCACCGAAGGCAGCGCCGTACAGGACAATCGCGACCTGGCGTTCGCCGAGTTCCTGAACGGCATTTCGATCGGTTACACGGCGCTGATGCATGATTCGCTCGCCGTGGTATCGATCGGTCAGAGCACGCAGGACGCGGGCAATCTGATCGACTACAAGGCGGCGGCCGAAACGGCGATGGTGCACTTTCAGGCGGCCATCGACCTTGCGAACAAATCGTCCAATTCGACCAGCCCGCCGGGGTTCCCGCTGCCATCCACCTGGATTCCGTCGCCGACGACCTTTAACCAGGCCGAGTTCATCAAGCTGGTTCGCACGTACCGGGCGCGCATCCGTGCAAACGTCGCGCGGACGCCCACCGAGCGGGCGGCGGTGGACTGGGCGGCGGTCGTCGCCGATGCGCAGAACGGCATCACGAGCGACCATCTCATCACGACCAGCACGACGAACAACCCGCGAGGTCCCGCGTGGCGGACGCAGTACGACTCGTTCGGCACGTGGCACCAAATGACGCCGTTCATCATCGGGTGGGCGGACACCTCGGGCAACTACGCGGCGTGGATCGCGCAGCCGCTGGGCGCGCGCGGCGGCAACAGCCAGAACTTCTTCATGGCGACGCCGGACAAACGATTCCCGCAGGGTGAAACACGCGCCGCGCAGCAAGCCGATTTCTCGATCAAGTCGTGCGAGGTTCAAGGCCAGACGAACTGCGCGCGGTATTTCGTCAACCGCGCATCCGGCGGCGACCAGTTCGCCGGTCCGGGCTGGGGCTACTCGCAATACGACTTCGCACGATTCCACGGTTGGGTCAACAAGGGTGACGGCGGCACTGGGCAAAACGGCAACACGCCGTTCTTCGTGAAGGCCGAGCTGGACATGCTCCAGGCCGAGGGTCTCTATCGCCAGGGCAATTTCGCGGCGGCCGCGGCGCTCGTGAACATCACGCGCACCAAGAACGGTCTGCCGGCGATCACGGCATTCGACGCGACCTCGCCGGTCCCAGGCTCGGCCGCAACGTGCATTCCGAAGGTTCCGCAACCGCCGACCTTCAACACGGTCGGCTGCGGCAAGTTGCTCGACGCTATCAAATACGAGAAGTACATCGAGGCCGGCTACGTCGCCTACGCGCCGTGGTACCTCGACGAGCGTGGCTGGGGCGATCTGCCGGCGAATTCACCGCTCTACTGGGCGACGCCATACCAGGATCTCCAGGCGCGCGGCAAACCCGCTAGTGCGATCTATGGCACCGGCCCTGGCCCGGGCAACGCACCCAATTCGGTTGCGGTTGGTCCGACGACCTACGGCTGGTAAGAGAGAGGCAGAGTGTTTCGACGCTGTTTTGGAGTGCTGGCCGCGGTCCTGTCGGCGGGCTGCTATGAGTTGGAGCCCGTCACCGGACCGGCGCCGGCGGTAGGAACGCAGGTCGCCTTCGACGTCAACGACCAAGGTCGCGTGGCGCTGGGCGGTTCGATGGGTCCCGAGATCGCGCAGATCGAGGGACGCCTCATCGAGAAGAGCAGTGCGGACTATCTCGTCGCCGTGTCGGCGATTCACATGCTGAGGGGCGGCGAGCAGGTGTGGTCCGGAGAGCCGGTACACATCAAGTCGGAGTACGTCACGTCGGTGTACGAGAAAAAGTTTTCGAAGGCGAAGTCGATCGCCCTCGGTGCGATTGGAGTGGGTGTCGTGGCGTTGATCGCCACCCAGTCCATCCTCGGCGGCGGCCAGACGGATCCCGCAAAGTCTCCCACAGACACCAGTCAAACCACTCGTCGCCGGCCTTAGGCCGACAACGGTCGCCCACCTTCACGGAGTACGTTCATGCGCCGCATCTCCCAGCTCTCGGTGCTCTGCCTTGCCGCAAGCGTCGCGAGTGCGTGCTATCCCGACCAGGTCGTGACCACGGAGAATATCCCGACAGCCGGCGTTCGGTTCATCAACGCCGTGCCCGACAGCTCGGGCGCGTTCGGCTTCGACATGCGCTTCGTCGATCTGGTCGAATCCAATTCGGCATTCTTCGTCACGTTTCGGGATGCGCCGAACCAGACGGTAGCAACAGGAACGAGCGACACGCTCGTCGTCGGCACGAAGATCGAGTTCAAGGACGCGCGCGCCGGCTCGCGCCATTTTCGCATCTTCTTGAGCGACACGCTCCAGTCGATCGCCTCGGTGGTCGTCGTCGACTCGACCGTGACCCTCGCCGCGACCCACAACTACACGTTCATCCTCTGGGGCAACGGCCGCTCGCCGAAAGGCGCGGCGGATGCGATGCACCTGACCGTCCTCGACGAGGCCCCCGCGGATCCGGCCGCCAGCGTCGGCCTGCGCGTCATCAACGCCACCAGCTCGGCGATCGACGCTCGCGCCTACGCTCGCGGCACCGCCGTGCCCGCGACCGCGACCTGGGCCGCCGTCGCGCCGTACAGCGCGTCGACCTGGGTGAACCAGCCCCCCGGCACGATCGACTACAACATTCGAGCGGCCGGCGGCACCACAGCCATGTTCGTCGATCGCCAGGCTTTGCCGGGCGCAGCGGCATTCTCGAGCGCCGGCGCGGGCGGCAAAATCGACATCGATGCTTCGCCTGGAACGACCGTCGCCGGGTCCGCGACCACGATGATCGTGTTCCCGCGATCCGTTGCCGGAGCACGGACCCCGCAGACAGCGGCCTTCCAGATTCCCAATGTCGTGACGATGTGGGATCGCCGGCCGCCGCGTCCGCCGGGCGTCTGACGGCTCGCGTCAACTGAAGTAGAATGCGAGATTGGCCGTCGGGCGCTTGCCCGACGGCCTTCTCACTTTGACGGCCCGATGCCATCCCATCGGGTTTGGGGGGAAGAACGAACATGAGAACTCGTTGGCTCCTCGGCGCTGCATCGGCGGTCGCGATTGCCATGCTCGCCTGCGGCAAGCCCGTGTCCAATGGGCCCGCGCCGCGCGACCGCAATGTGCTGACGCACGACGAGATCGTGAGCGCGGCGCGCGAAGGATCGGATCTCTTCGAAACAGTGCAGAGCCTCCGCCCCCATTTCTTCGAGCCGCCTCCGGGCGTGCAGCCAACAAGCATGCCGCACGGCACGACGGTCTACATCGACGCGCGTCGCGCCGGGGGCATCGAGGCGCTCCACAGCCTCACCGCGGGCACCGTTGAAGAGGTCCGCTATCTGGGGCCCACGCAGTCCCAGACCGAATACGGGTCTCGCGCGACCGTGGTCACGCTCGTGGTCAGGCTCCGCCACGTCCGTCCCGACACTACGTTTGGGGTGACGCTCTCCGGCCGCTGATCGGCCGGCGGTCCAACGGTCCCCCTCGTAGTTCATGACCAGTTCAACCCCACCAGTCACGGCGCCGGCTAGCGCCCCCGGCGGTTCGTTCACTCCCCCGGCGAGCGCCAAGCGGGGCTCGATCTTCACGCCGGCGATCGACCTTCTCCTCGTTGGCGGGCTGTCGCTGATCGTCTTCGTGCCGCTTCTGCTGAGCGGCCGCACCGATCTGGTGCTCGTGGGTGCGGGAGCGCAGGCGTGGATCGGGACGGCGATCAACATGCCGCACTTCATGGCCTCGTACCGGCTCGTGTACCGCGACCGCGAGACGATCATGAAGCACAAGTGGGCATCGATCTACGTGCCGCTGATTCTGGTCGGGTACATCGCGTTCGCCGTGATGGAGATCCAGTACTTCCTCCCTCAGGGCTGCACCGAAGCGATTCGGGCGAACGTCGCCGACCCGGCGTGTCGGCCGCTCCTCATGACGCTCCTCATCGCCGTCGCCAGCGGATATCTCGCGTGGCACTACACCGGCCAGGTGTGGGGAATGATGGCGTCATACGCCTACCTCGGCGGCGCGCGCTTCGAAAAGTCGGAGCGGCTACTCATCCGCACGGGCCTTCGCATCCTTTTGGCGTGGCACGTCTGCTGGTTCGTCTACACGCAGCTGGACAAGCCATTCCGCGGCTTCGTGCGCCCCGTCTACATCGTGGTCAGCGCCGGTATCGGATTGGCTTTCCTGCTCGGCGCGATCGGCCTGTTCAGGATGTGGCGCCGCACCGGCGTGCTCCCGCCCGCGCGCACGCTCGTCGCTTGGATCGCGCTATTCGTCTGGTACGCGATGATGGCTCGGGATCCGAGAGCGCTCTTCTGGATCCAGATCGCGCATGCGCTGCAGTACCTGGCATTTCCGGTTCGCGTCGAGATCAACCGTACGAACGCGGCCCGGGCTCGCGGAGCGACGCGTCTGGCGCGTCACATGGCGTTGTACGGGCTCGGCCTCCTTGTGGTGAGCGTCGTCGTGACGCAGCTCGTCCCCGGCACGGCAATGAGCATCATCGGCAACGTGTTCGGCGAGACGCCCGGCAAGTCGGCGCCGATCCTCCTGCTGATGTTCATCAACATTCACCACTACTTCACCGACGGCGTGATCTGGAAGATCAGCAACCCGGAGGTCAGAAAGGACCTGTTTGCCCACGTCTCGCCGCCGGACAAGGGGGGCAAAACCGCCACTGCGGGGAGGGGCGTCAAAACGAGGGTCAGCGCGGCGCCAGCGCGTCGCGTATGAATGCAAGACCCCCACGGGCCCTCAAGGCCCTGCAGCCCCGAGCCAAACGAGAATGTTCATGCGTAGTCGTGCAGCTACGGTCGCGTCGTGCCTGCTAGTCGTCGGCGGCGTCATATCGCCCAACCTGGCTCACGCCCAAACTCACCGTCCGCAACCTGCTCCTAAGCCGGCTCAGCTCGTTTTCGTCGTCGCGCCGACCGGAAACGAGGCGCGGTATCGGGTTCGCGAGCAGCTGGTTGGCCTCGACCTTCCGAACGACGCCGTCGGTGCGACGAAGGATGTCACGGGCCGGATCGTCGTCGGCCGGGACGGGAAGATCGTCCGCGACAGCTCCCGCATCGTCGTCGGAGTCACGAGCCTCAAGAGCGACAAGACCCGGCGCGACGGATACGTGCAGAAGAACACGCTGGAGACCGCGAAGTATCCGCAGGTCGCGCTGGTCCCGACGATGTTCGACGGGCTCACCGAGCCCATTCCTCCGGGCACGACGAAGACGTTCTCCGTCATCGGCGATCTCACGGTGCACGGCGTGACGCATCCGACCACCTGGCACGTGACCGCCCACGCCGACGGGTCGGACGTCGTCGGCTCCGCGGCCACGATCTTCACCTTCAAGGACTTCGGCCTCGACCAGCCACGCGTGCCGGTCCTCCTCAGCGTGGCCGACTCGATCAAGTTGGAGTACGACTTCCGGCTTTCCCCCGAGGCGAATCCGTAGTTCGGTCTCTGGTCACAGGGTCTCCGGTCTCCGGAAAACCCGGAGACTCGAGATCGACGACCTGAAACCGTGCGTATTGACGAACGCCGCGCCCGAGCGCAGCGTTTTACGGACGTCTTGAAGCAGCTTCGGACCAGTCGATCCCCGATAGCCCCGATCCCCCCCCACCCATCGGCTCGCCGTCGTCACCGAGGACCAACACCCATGCGCACACGATCCCTTAAAATCGCTCTGATGGCCGCGCTGCCCGCGCTCTCGCTACTGTCTCTCCCCGTCCTAGCCCAGCGCGGCGGCGGTGGCGGCGGAGGTAGCCGCGACCGCGGCACCAAGCCCCCTGACTACAGCACGATGAGCGGCAGCACGATCAAGCTGTCGAACAAGGACATCGAGAACGTCAGCCCGCTCAAGCTGCTGATCGACAAGCGAAAGGACCTGAAGCTCACCGACGAACAGCTCGCGAAGCTCAAGGATCGCGACGACAAGCTCAAAGAGTCGATGAAGCCGTCGTTCGGCGCCCTCGACTCGCTGCGCCGCATCGCCACGCCGGCGGGCCGCACTCCCGATGAAGGCGACAAGGCGCGCATGATGGACACGCGCCGCCGGTTCACCGAAGTCGTCACCGGAATTCGCGTGCAATACGATGCGGCGGCGACCGACGCCGTTTCCCTCCTCGACGAGACGCAACAAAAGCAGGCGAACGACCTGATCCAGAAACAGCGCGCCGAGGCGGACGAGATGGTTCGCGACAAACTCGGCGGCGGTCCTGGATCGCATTAGTCGCCTCGCCCGAGGGCTGTTCGACATCGCGACGATGAACCGACGCGCGGCCGCGGGCGTGGCGCTCTGCCTGTCCGCGGCCGCTGGCGCATGCGGCGCGCCCCCGACGCCGCCGTGGCATCAGGAGACGGGCTATCGCTGGCGCGACCTCGTCGTGCCGCGCGGCGAGCCGGGGTTCACGGCGATGCCCGCGAACAAGACGGGCATCCGCTTCGAGAACGACGTCAGCGATTCGCTGTTGTTGGGAAACCGCATCCTCGGACAAGGAGGGGGCGTCGCGCTAGGCGATGTGGACGGCGACGGCCTCCCGGATGTCTTTCTCGCCAAGACCCAGGGGTGCAGCGCCCTCTACAAGAACCTCGGCAACTGGAAGTTCGAGGACATCACCAAGGCGGCGGGCGTCGGCGCGTGCGACAGGAACTCCAGCGGCGCCGCGTTCGCCGACGTGGATGGGAACGGCACGCTCGACCTGATCCTGCTGTCGACGCGCGGGCCGAATGCGATTTTTCTGAACGACGGCCACGGCCACTTCACCGAGCACCGCGACCTCGGCCTCGACACGTCGGGCAGCGGCGGCACGACGGTCACGATGGCCGACGTCGACGGCGACGGGCACCTCGACATGTACGTCGCGAACTACAAGGCGTACAACATCGACGACAGCATTCCGCCGCAGCGCCACCAGTTCAACCAGACGGTGCGCCAGGTCGGGCCGAACAAGTTCGAGGTCGTCCCGGAATTCCGGAACGATTATAAGATCGTGATGCGCCCGGACATGGGTGGCATGCGCATGACGCAGCGCGGCGCCGTCGACGAGTTCTACACGAACGACGGCCACGGTCACTTCACCAAGGTGCCGTTCACCGGCGGCCGCTTCCTCGACGCGCAGGGCAAGCCGATCGCCGAACCGGCCGAGTCGTTCACGCTCGACGCCAAGTTCGTCGACCTGAATGGCGACGGCGCGCCGGACCTGTACGTGAGCAACGACTTCGAGGACGTCGACGAGCTCTGGTGGAACGACGGGCACGGCCACTTCAAGCGCGCCGACTGGAACGCGCAGCGGCAGATCAGCAACTCGGCGATGGGTGTCGACGTCGCGGACGTCAACGGCGACGGGAAGCCCGACATCTTCGTCACCGACATGCTGAGCAACGACACGCACAAGCTGCGCACGCAGATCCCGACGCACACGGCGTTGCCCAAGAAGCCCGGAGACATCGAGACCGAGCTCCAGCACCAGCGGAACACGCTGTTCTTGAACCGCGGCGACGGCACGTTCGCCGAAGTCGGGATGTACGCCGGCGTGCAGGCGAGCGGCTGGTCGTGGGGCACGCTGTTCATGGACGTGGACCTCGACGGCCGGCCCGATATCCTCGTCGCCAACGGTCATCTCTGGGACATCATGGACGCCGACGTCCAGGAGGCGCTCCAGAATCGCCTGTTGAGCTTTCCGTGGCAGCGCCTGCGCTGGCAGTTTCCGCCGCTGCCGCTCAAGAACGTCGCGTTCCGCAATCGCGGCGACATGACGTTCGAGGACGTGAGCGCGAAGTGGAATTTCGGCACAGAGGCCGACTACTCGCACGCCATCGCGGCCGCCGATCTCGACGGCGATGGCGATCTCGATGTGGTCATCAACCGGCTGCGCGCGCCGCCGCTGGTTCTGCGAAACAACGCGTCGGCGCCGCGCGTCGCCGTGCGCCTCGTCGGCGACGCGCCGAACACGCAGGCCGTCGGCGCCAAGGTTCGACTCCTCGGCGGCGCGGTCCCCGAACAGGAGAAGGAGATCGTCGTCGGCGGACTGTACATGTCGCACAGCGACTACGAGGTCTCGCTGGCGATGGGCAAGTCCGACAGCGCGACGCTGGAGATCGATTGGCGCGACGGCCGCCGCACGACCCTGCACGGCGTACGGCCAAACCGCCTGTACGAGATCTCTCAACAGACCGCCAAGCCGGTGGACCGGTTGACCGGTGGACCGGTGGACCGGAAACGACGATTCCACTCTCTTCACGGACGCGACGGCGCAGCTCGGCGGGCACACGCACGTCGACCCGTGGTTCGACGACTGGGAGCGGCAGTTCCTGCTCCCGAACTCGCTCTCGCAGCTCGGACCGGGCGTCGCATGGTTTGACTACGACCGCGACGGGTATGAGGACTTGCTCATCGGCGCCGGAAACGGCGGGCGGCTGGGCGTGTTCCACAACGAGCACGGCCGGCTCGTTCCGAAACCGTCGCAGGGTCCCATCGCGCCGGCGGACTTCACGACCGTCCTCGGCGCGGCGGGGAACGGCACGAACAGCGTGCTGATCGGCCTGTCGAATTGGGAAGGGAAGGACGTGCCCGCGGCGTTGCAGGTGAACGCCGGCCCACAGGGCGTCGCCTCGGCGGCGACGACGGTGGTGCCGTCGCAGCCTTCGTCGACCGGGCCGATGGCCGTCGCGGACTATGATGGAGACGGCACGCTCGACCTGTTCATCGGCGGACGCGCGCTTCCCGGGCGGTATCCGCTGCCGGCGTCGTCCGAGCTCTATCGAAACATTCGCGGCACGTACGTCCTCGACACGGCGAACACGCGGATGCTCAAGGACGTCGGCATGGTTTCCGCCGCGATGTTCGCCGACATCGACGGCGACGGGCATCCCGATCTCGTGCTCGCGCGGGAGTGGGGATCGATTCTCATCCTGCTGAATCGGAACGGCAGCTTCGTGCCGGCGCCGGATTCGTGGGGCTTCAACAAGTGGACGAGCCGTTGGATCGGCATCGCCGTCGGCGATCTGGACGGCGACGGTAAGCTCGATATCGTGGCGACGAGCTGGGGGCGCAACGTGCCCGCCAAGGCCGACACCGCCGATCCGCTGGTGATGGTCTACGGCCGCTTCGCGCCCAACGCCGAAGTGGAGATGGTGATCGCCAAGAACGATCCCCGTCTCAAGGGGTCTGGCGCCGTTGAACAGCTACGCGCGTGTGAGAAGCGTGATGCCGGATCTGGCGACGCGCATCTCGACGTTCGGCGCCTACGCCGACGCGACGCTCGACCAGGTGCTCGGGCCGCACATCGAGGACGTGCAGCGCCGATCGGCGGCGACGCTCGACAACATGGTGTTCCTCAACCGCGGCGACCACTTCGAGGCGCACCCGCTGCCGATGGAAGCGCAGCTGGCTCCCGCGTCGTACGCGGGCATCGCCGACTTCGACGGCGACGGCAACGAGGACGTCTTCCTGAGCCAGAACTTCTTCCCGACCGCGGTCGGCCTTCCGCGCTACGACAACGGCCGCGGTCTCTTGCTCAAAGGCGACGGCAAGGGCGGACTCACGCCGATGTCAGGCGCGCTCTCCGGCATCGAGGTCTACGGCGACCAGCGCGGCGCGGCGTACGCCGATTTCGACCACGACGGCCGACTCGATCTGGTCGTCTCACAGAACGGCTCGACGACACGGCTCTTCCACAACCGCGGCGCGAAACCGGGCCTCCGCGTTCGCGTCGTCGGCCCGGCGTCCAATCCCGACGCCGTCGGCGCGCAGGTGCGCGTCGTCTACGGCGATCGCATGGGACCGGTCCGCGAGATCCAGACGGGTTCGGGTTACTGGTCGCAGAACGGAGCGACTCAGGTATTTGGTCTCTCCGGCACGCCAACCGAGGTCTGGGTCCGCTGGCCCGGCGGTGGCGAGACGAGAACGGCTGTTCCGGTTGGAGCCAAGGAAATCGTCGTTAAGCGGTAGACGGTCCACCGGTCCACCGGTCCACCGGTCCACCGGTCCACCGGTCCACCACCTACTTCCTCAGCCAAACAAAAACCGTCGCGCCGCACACGTTCGTCCCCTGCGCTTGCGTGCGGATCGGCGCGTTCCGGTTGATGCTCGTGATCGTGCGGCGGGGCGGCGGTGTGGTGTACGTCTCCATCGCCTCGATGTCCGCCGTCTCGATCGCCCAGAGCGGGAGTCGCCGCGGTCCACCGTCGATGATCGCGGAGCACGTGTCGTCCATGTTCTTGTTCGCGCCGAGCCGGGCGAGCTGGGCGCCCTCTTCGATGCCTGTCTTGTTGATGTCCTCACGCGTGTAGATGTTCGACCACACGGGGTTGCGCCGCGCGAGGCGCGCGGCGAGCGCGTCGAACGCCATCGCGTCGCGATTGTTCTGGCCGACGTTGGTGGGCGTGAGCCAAACCGTCATGCGGCGCCCGCTGTCGCTGGGGACCGTCACGCTCACGAGACGCGTGCGGTAGCCGGGGCGCGAGACGCTGACCATGTACTTCCCCGGCTTGAGGTCGAGATAGAACCGGCCCAACGAGTCGCTCAGCGTCCGGTGGTCGCTGGCGATCACCGCCACCTGCGCCTCGCCGACGATGTTGTACGCGGTATCTCCGATCACTCCGCTCAATCCACCACGTGCGACGGACGTGACGACCGGCGGCAGCGCGCGAATCCCCGGCAGGATGGAGAACGACACGACACCGCCTTTGTCGTCGACCGTCGTCGATTGAACCTGCGGGTAGTAGCCCAGCCGCCGAGCGAGGACCTGGTACGGTCCGGGCTTGATGTCGTCGAACCGGAAGGTGCCGTCCGACTTGCTCATCGTTTGGCGCTTGAGCGCCGAAATCACGAGTTCGACGCTGTCGATGGGATTGCCGACCGTGTCGGTCACGATCCCGACCAGCGTCTTCGGGCCGGCGGGTTTCGGCGCCGGCTGCTGTGCGTTCGCCGGCTCGGTCCCGAGAAATCCGCTCACGAGGCTCGAAAGGAGCACGTACACCAGTCCGCGACGATACATGCGGTCCTCCGTTCGTCAGGATCAGGATAGCCCAACTCTCTAATTCTAGTACGGCTCGTGGCAGTCCGACGTTTACGGCTCGGCCGCCATCCGAAACTGCAACAGCAACTACTCAACGCAAAGACGCAAAGACGCCGAGGTAACGGCGAAGAGGCTTTTTGGGAACGACCTCGGGGAGCCACGTGTGGCACCCCGAGGCCGTCCCACCAAAGTTCTTTCGCCGTCACCTCGGCGTCTCTGCGTCTCTGCGTCTCTGCGTCAAGTAGTTGTAGTTGTAGTTGCAGTTGTAGTTGCGGTTGCAGGTTCACGTGCGAGGAGGCCCGCTCTGCATGAGCCGCGTCGCGCGCTCCAGGTAGGCCGCGGCCTCGGCGTTGCCGGGATCGATCGCCAGCGCCGCACGAAAGTGCTGGACGGCGTCCGCGTATCGGGATTCGCGCGCCAGAGCCACGCCCCAATTCACATGGGCGTCGGCGCTCGCCGGCTGCAATGCCAGCGCGCGCTCGTAGTGCGGGATCGCGTCGGCCGGGCGATTGAGGCGCACCAGCGCGTTCCCCCAGTTGATGTCCGCGCTCGCGTTGTCCGGATTCCTCTCGAGCGCTCGGCGATAGTGGACGATCGCGCTGTCGGCGAGGCCGATGCTCGCCAACGCGATGCCCAGATTGTTCTCCGCTTCGTCGTATCCCGGCTTCAGCGCGAGAGCTTGCTGGTATTCCTTGATCGCTTCCGGGGTTCGGTTCACGCGCGCAAACCCAACGCCCAGTCCGTTGTAGGCCTCGGCGTAGCCCGGCGCCAACGCGACGGCCCGCTCGCTGAACGCTATTCCTTCGTCTACGCGATTCTGCTTGTATCGCACGTTCGCCATCGCGCTCTGCGCGATGGGCGACGCGCTGTCCACCTCGAGAACGCGGGACCAGAGCGTCTCCGGTCCGCGCCAGAATTCTGTCTGTCTCCAGGTGAGTGTGGCGAGGATTCCCCAAACCACCACGAGTCCGAAGACCGAGATCAACGCGCGCGGGCGCGGCAGCATCAGAAACGCCGTCGCGCCGAGTATCGCGAGCGCCGGCGCCGCGTGGTACGTGTATCGGTCGGCCGCGATCTGCGGTCCGTTCTGCACGACGCCGAGCATGGGCAGTGACACGACGACGAACGCCGCGATCGCCGCCGTTACAGCGGGTGCGCGTCGGCGCGCCAGCCACGCGGCCGCGGCTAGACCCAGCACCACCGCGTAGCTGGCCAGGAACCGAAGCGCCGTCGGGTCGACGTGCTGCGGCATCTCGTACAGCGGCGCGAGGCCGGTTGGGACGATCGTCTTCCAGGAATAGAATGCGAGACTGTACGCCGACACGGCCAGCTTCTGCCCAAAGCCCAACTGGCCCGGCGGATGCAGCGCGACGATCGAGAGGGCCGCGGCGCCGGCGGACAACACGGCGAACGGAATCAGTTCCCGGTAGACTCGGCGCGCACCGTCGGTCCACCAGCCAGCGGACCCACCGAGTCGCTCGAGCGGATACACGTTCAAGATCGCCAATACGGCGGGCACGGTCATCGTCGTGGCCTTGGAGAGAAGCGCGCACGCGAACAGCGCCACGGCACTCCAGTATCTGGCCGTCGTTCGCGGCCCCTCGACGGCGCGCAGATACACGAGGATGCTGGACATCGCGAAGAACGCCGACAGCACGTCGCGCCGCTCGGTCGCCCACGCCACGGACTCCACGCGCAACGGATGGAGCGCGAACAAGAGTGCGGCCGTCGCCGCCCCGAGGGTGACGAGGTCGTCGCGCCCGTCGAGGCGATTCCAGCCGCTAGCGCGAAGGAGCCGGCGCGCGATGGCATAGACCAGCACCGCGTTCGCTGCGTGGAGCAGAAGGCTCGTCAGGTGGTATCCGAGCGGATTCATTCCCCACAGCGTGTAGTCGAGGCCGAGCGTCATCCACGACAGCGGGACGTAGTGCCCCATGTGGAACGTCGTCCACATCCAGTGGAGCTGGGCCGGACCCAGCCCGCGAAAGTTTGGGTTGTCGAGGAAATTCTTGTCGTCGTCGAAGCTCACGAACCCGTTGTCGAGAGCGGGCAGGAACGCGACAAACGCGGCGGCAGCGATCGCGAGGGGAATCACCCACGACGCGCGCGCCGCCGACCCCGCCGACTTCACGTGCCGGGGAGACGACTCCAAACGACGATCGTTCCGCAAAACGTGTTTTGTGTGTTCCCCTGCCAGAACTGCGCGGGGGTCGTGGACGCGCCGCGGTACAGTTCGATCCCCTCGATGTTGCTCGCCGGAATTTGGTCGAGCTCCATGTTCGTGACGCGTTGGCCGTCGAGCCACAGGCTCGGCGGGCAGTCGCGGTGGTTGATCGACGACGTGCCGGTGAAGCGCACCGCGTTGTCGCCGTTACGCGTTCGGATTAGCTGGATGCCGGGCACGGTGCGGAGCGCGTCAGTCGGCTGCGTGCCGCGCAACTGCTCGAGCTGCTGCCGCGTGATGTATGTGCCGATCCCTTGCGTTCGCCGTACGTAGAAGTCCTCGATGCCTTGGCGCCGATGTCGCTCGCTTGCGTCGACGGCGACGGCCTCCAACACCGCCGGCTGCGCGACGAGCACGACCTTCACGGAATCATGTTCGCCGCCGGAGAGAACGACGGTCTGTTCCTGCGGTTGATACCCGAGCCGCCGAACCGTGATCGCCAGCTCGCCCTTTGGAACCTTGCTCAACGTGAACTGTCCCTTGGCGTTCGTGCGCGCGACCTGTCTGATCGATGCAGCCAGGATGTCGGCGTTCTCGATGAGTGCGCCGTCGGCCGAGTCCACGACGACCCCTCGCAGGATACCGGTCTGGGCCGCGCCCGGCTGTGCCCCAGCCCCGACGGCGACCAGGCCGACGCAACAGGCGAGGAGGCGTATCTCGCGGCAACCCAAATGCCGCGGCACCGCGGTGAACCCCCGCATCGTGCGTCCTGCGTTCGAGTGAGTGGATTCGCGGCGAAATTACGGTGCCGCACTGGACCGCGCCACTACACCAACGTCGTATGAATCCTACTTGGGGCGAAGCGTATCCCCGCGCCGTCCACCGGCGACGTCGACCGAGTCCCATGCTCGGCGCGCCTGCGCGACCGCGCGTTCGTGCGCGGCCAGGTCCGTTCTGAACTCATGGTGCCCGTCGGGGAAGGCCACGAAGTACTTGTACGGGACGTTTGCCGGGTAGAGCGCCGCCTCGATGCTTGGCTTCCCCGGCGAAGCTATCGGGCCCGGCGGGAGACCCTTGTGCTTGTACGTGTTGTACGGCGAGTCGACCTCGAGGTCCTTATAGAACACTCGCGCCACGTGCTTGCCCAGCGCGTACTGGACCGTGGGGTCGGCCTGTAGCAACACTCCTTCCCGCAGCCGGTTGAGATAGACGGCGGCGATGACCGGACGCTCCTCGGGGACGCGCGCCTCCTTCTCGACGAGCGACGCGAGCGTGATCACGTCGTTTCGAGAGAGGTGAATCGTGTCGAGGCGGGCGGTCCATTCGGGCTTCCATACTTGCTCGAACCGGCGCACCATCGCGACGACCGCGGCGCGGGGCGTCGTCCCGTCCGGGAAGACGTACGTGTCGGGAAAGAGGTACCCCTCGAGCGTCGGCGTCGAAAGGTCGAGCGAGTGTAGCAGTCCGCTGTCGCGCCCCGCGGCGACGATCGAGTCGCGAGTCGAGCCGAGCTTGGTCTTCGAGTGACGACTCGATCTGGGCGAGCGAAAAACCTTCGGGGATCGTGACGATGTGGACGAGCCCTTTGCCGGCTCGCAGCGCGTCGAGCACGTAACCCCAGCTCGCGTTGCGGTGGAACAGGTACGTACCGGCGCGAATGTCCCGGTCGTTCCCGCGAATCGACGCATACAGTCGAAAGCCGCGGGCGAACGAAATCACGTTCGCGTGCGAGAGCGACTCCGCCGCGACGCGCATCGTCGCGCCCGGCGGAATCGTCACGCGCACGTTGGGTCCATGCCCGCCGTCGCAAGCGACGAGAGTCGCCGCGGCGGCGGCCAGCGCAACATTTCGCATTAAGCTCTGCGCACAAATCATTCGCATGCTCGATCGGTTGCCTGCCCACCGGTCCACCGGTCCACCTAGTTTGGGCGATCGAGCACCCGTTGCAGTAACACGGCCGCGGCGAGCGCGTCCACCTCGGCCTTTCGCCCCCGCGTCGATCCGCCCATCTCGCGGACGGCGCGCAGCGCCGTGGCCGTCGTGTAGCGCTCGTCCACGAGCTCGACCGGCTTGCCCGAGCGCACGCCGATGGCGTCGGCGACGAGTCTCACCTCGCGGGAGCGCGGCGTCTCCTCGCCGTTTCCGTCGAGCGGCAAACCGACGACGAATCCTCTCGCCTCGAGTGCTTCCGCTCGTCGCAGGATCTCCGCCACGGGTGGGCGCTTTCCGGCGCGCCGGACGATCGCGCCGGCCGGCGAAGCGATCGTTCCCGTCGGATCGCTGATGGCGAGCCCAATGCGGCGTTCACCGTAGTCGATCGCCAACAGCCGACCGCGCAACTCATTCGGCATGCTTCGCCGGACCTCGAGGCCGTGGTTCCCCGCACCCCGGAGGCCGCACTCCGCCCCCGCTCACCCCTGCGCCATCTGCTGGAAGAACTCCTTGTTGCTCTTCGAGCGTGACATCTGCTTGAGGAGGAACTCCATCGCTTCCGCCTCAGGCATGTCCGCTAGGAAGTTGCGGAGCAGGTACACGCGGTTGAGCTCCTCCTGGCTGAACAGCAGCTCTTCTTTTCGCGTCCCCGACTTGCCGATGTCGATCGCGGGGTAGACTCGCCGCTCGGCGATCTTCCGGCTGAGCACGAGCTCCATGTTGCCCGTGCCCTTGAACTCCTCGAAGATCACTTCGTCCATGCGCGAGCCTGTCTCGATGAGCGCGGTGGCTATGATCGTGAGCGATCCTCCACCTTCGATGTTGCGCGCCGCGCCGAAGAACTTCTTCGGTTTCTCGAGACCCTTCGCGTCCACGCCGCCCGAGAGAATCTTGCCCGACTGCGGCGTCACCGTGTTGTGCGCGCGCGCGAGCCGAGTGAGCGAGTCGAGCAGGATGACGACGTCCTTCTTGCTCTCGACGAGCCGCTTCGCCCGCTCGATGACCATGTCGGAGACCTGCGCGTGGCGCGTCGCCTCCTCGTCGAAGGTGGACGCTATCACTTCCGCGTCGACGCTGGCGAGCGTGTCGGTGACCTCCTCCGGCCGCTCGTCGATGAGGAGCATGATGAGCGTCACCTCGGGGTGATTCTCGACGATGGCGTTGGCGATCTTCTGGAGCAGGATCGTCTTGCCGGCGCGCGGCGGCGAGACGATCAGCCCGCGCTGTCCTTTCCCGATCGGCGCGATCAGGTCCATGATCCTCATGCTGACATCGCCGTCCTGCGTCTCGAGGCGCAGCCGGCCCTCGGGATAGCGCACCCGCAAGTTGTCGAAGGTGACCCGCCCCTTGGCGACCTCGGGCGGGTCCTCGTTCACCGACTCGACCTTCAGCAGCGCCAGGTAGCGCTCCCACTCCTTCGGCGGACGCACCTGGCCCGACACCATGTCGCCGGTCTTCAGGTCGAAACGCTTGATCTGCGACGGCGAGACGTAGATGTCGTCGGGGCCGTACAAGTAGTTCCAGTCAGGGCTGCGCAAGAAGCCGTAACCCTCGGGCAAGATCTCCAGCACCCCTTCGCCGGTGAGCGCGACGTTCACCTCGAGCAGTTTCTGCTCGATGCGGAAGATGAGATCCTGCTTACGGAGGCCGTCGTCGACGTCCACGAGATACGATGACGCCATCTCGTGGAGCTCGGGGACGGACTTCCGTTTCAACTCGGCGATGTTCAAGGGTGGACGGGGGGGGACGCGACGGTGGGCACCGCCTACTGCTCTGAGCGGTACTTACTGAAAGGAATGGGCCGTTGGCCCTAAGATCCGAATGCGAGTTCAGCGCCAGCGCAGGCGCCGGAGGGGCGGGGAGGGGGCTCGATTCGGACGGGATCGGGTGGGATGGGGCGAATTGAGGGAGGCCTTCGAGCCGTAGCTCAGCCATGCCTGGTGCGCGCGACATCGCGACGTACCGTACTGAGCGCGCGCTGTGCCGCACTGTGGGGGGCGGCGCCGCGAACTGAGGATCTGAGGCCAGCGAAGCTATGGACGCCGGCCGAGAGGGTCAAGGACGCGCGCGACAGGATTCGAACCTGTGACCTTCGGCTCCGGAGGCCGACGCTCTATCCAGCTGAGCTACGCGCGCAAACGGTGCGACTTCAATGCCCGCCGCGCCGACAGAAAGATGCCGGGTCGGGGGGGTTGAGGACAGGTGCCGGTATCTGGTCTCCGGTCACCGGTTTCCGGTAACTGCGAACCCCGGAGACCGGAAACCTGAGACCGGGGACGGATTCACGGTTTCGCCGTCCAGAACCCAGCCGCGCCCTTTGCCTGATCGGCCGCGTCATGCGCAAAGAACGCCGCGTTGAACACCGCTCGAAAGGTCCCGGTCGGTTGCCCGCGCCACTCGGGCTGGAACGCGAAGAGAACGGCGTGGCCTTTCTCGTGCTTCACGTCGAGCGCGGCCGCGTATCCCTGAACGTGTTGCGGACCGTTAAGGAATCCGGACCGCAGCGGCGACACATCGGTCGGATACTTCGCGAGCACGGCGCCGTCGAATCCTTCGAGCGTCGTGAATACGGGGCTGTTGAAGACCATCACGTCGGCTCGCTCCGGCATTCCCGCCATCACCGGGTGCGTCGGATCGGTGATGACCGACATGATCGACCCGCCGGTGAAAAACTCCTTGCGAGGAAGTCCAGCGACGACGTTCCGCACCGGCAAACGGAGGGTGCCGATGATCGAATTCGCTCCCTGATTCCACGCGACGACGGTTCCACCACTGCGCACGAATTCATCCACCGCGCGCTGATCTTCGGCCGCCGAGCTGTCCGGCGGCGCGCCGCCTCGTCCTCCGCGACCACCGCCCCCACCGCCGCCCCCGCGTCCGCCTCGCCCGCCGATCGCCTGCGAGCCGACGATGATCACGTCGAACTTGCCGCCAAGATTCCCGGCCCGAAGATCGTTCGGCGTGATGAGGGTGTACTTCGCATTGAAGGTGTCGAACAGCCACTCCGTCCATCCTTCGTCCATCACGCCTGGCTGTGACTTGTAGAGCGCGATTCGCGTCGGCAAAGTCGCTCCCGCCGGCGGTGACGAGGTGCGTTCGGCGGTGACCCACAGTTCCTTCGCCCACGCGTCGGCCTTGGCCGCGTCGACACCCGTGACGACGTAGCGGGCTCCGCGGCCCCCCGCGCCGGAGGCCGCGACAAATCGCAGCGATGCTCCTTCCGCGAGCGCGCGATTGATCAAGCGGAACGAGTTGTTCTGCGCGGGATCGAGCACCAGGGCGTCGCCCGTTCCAGAAATCTCGCCCGGAGCGGGGACGATTCCCGCCGCTTCGGCGTTCGTCGTGAACGGCTCCGTAGGGTCGGTGTGCCAGTCTATAGGAGTGCCACGGGGAGAGGTGAGCGAGGCGCGAATGTCGTCGGTGAGCGGCGACTTCCCCTCTACGACGTTGACGCCCATCTGGTACGGCAAGGTCCAGCCGGCCGCGTCGTACGGCGTGTCCTCTCCCATGTCGGGATACTTCTGCGGCTCGAACAGCTCGCGCACGAGCTGCGCGTACTCCTGGTCCATCGGGATGACCCACGTGCCTTTCGGGTAATTCGCCCCGCCGTAGTTGACGTCGCGGCTCAACTGCGAGACGCGGATTCCCATGAACGCCATTCGGCGCAGCATCTCCACCGGCGCCACGCGGTCGTGCTGCTCCTGAGGAATGAAGTACGCGTACGGGCCGCCCGTCTTGAACTGCTGAATCGTGTTGCGCGCCGCTTGATAGCGGTTGAACAGCAGCTCGCTCTTGAACCGCGCCGCATAGTCGAGGGTCGCGATGTCCGCCGTGACCATGTAGTTCACCGCGTCGCGCAGCCCCCACTTCCCCTGCGCCCACGGGCTCGAGTAGAGCGACGTCGGGCGAAGCTCCGCGTAGTCGGCGGGAAGATCGGCGACGGTGGACGTGCGCGGTGTCGCGCAGTTGCCGCCCTGCGTCTCCGTCCACCACGACGGGATGTTCTGGTACATCGGCATGTAGTCGATGTAGCCCGGGTACCACGCATCGTACGTCTCGAGCTGCGACACAGCGCCCGGCATTCCGTTGGCGTCGAGCTGTTCAGCGATGCGCGTGCCGATGGCGTTCACCTCGCGCGCCATGATCGGCGGCACGCGCAGGCCGACCGGGTCGGCGAACGGTGGAATCCAGATGCGCGTGGGGAAGGGCGACGATTGGTGCTGCACGTAGATGACGTCGGGTTCCCATTCGCGCCACGTCCGTTGGATGACGCGCGATTCCACGACGTTGAGCATATAAGAATCGCGGTTGTTGTCGTGCCCGACGTACTTCTCGTACAGCTCCATCGGCACGGCGCCGCGCCCATTGTGCGCCGCATCCGGCTCGTTGGCGCGGCACCAGTTGACGACGATGTCCTGTCCGTCGGGATTGATCGACGGCCAGAGGAAGAAGACCACGCTGTCGAGAATCGTTTTCATCTCGGGTTCGGCCGCGCGCGACAGCAACTCGTAGGCGACCTGCGGCGTGTGCTGCGATCCCGCGATCTCCGAGGCATGCAAGCCGCCGCTGATGTCCACGATCGCGCGCCCCTGTCGCGCCAGGTCGCGCGCCTGCGCGTCGGTGAGCCCCGCCGGGTGCGCGAGCTTCATGTTCGTCTCGCGGATCTTGTCGAGACGCGCGAGATTCGCCGGCGAAGAAATCAGGACCGCCGTCCACGTCTTTCCATAGGCCGTCTTACCGACCGTGATCAAACGGACCCGGTTGCTCGCCGCGGCCAGCTTGCGGAAGTAGTCGATCGACTGGTCGTACGTGAAAAGCTTGAAGTCCTCGCCCACGGGGAAGCCGATGACCGACTCGGGCGTCGGAATCGAGGATCCTCCTCCGGTGCTTGGCGATCTTTGCGCGGCTGCCGTGGCAGCGGCGGCCAGCGCGATGGGCAGGAACAGCGTTCGGGTTGGACGCATGATCCGGGACAAGTTGGTCTCCTCGGGGTGGATTCAATGTGGGACGATGCGAAAATGCGGTGCGCGGCGGAATCGCACCAGCACCTGAGACGGGAACCACACCGCCGCACCCGCGGACACCTGCCGAGTGGGCCTAGCCCCTAGCGCCGGTTCTTGACGTCGATTCCTTCGACCGGTAGCGTCTCCGACATCCGAAGCCGAGATGCGACCAGCTGGGGACCAGCTCCACCCCCTCTGGGACCAGTGGGTACAACAGCGCTTTGAAATTCCATCGCGCGAGACTCGCGCGTTTGCCTGTTCCCGTTGCTCGCTGCGCTGCTCCTTCTGGAGGAAACACATGACGCACCAACGCTGGAGATCGTACTCGGCGGTTGCGGTCGCGCTCCTATTCACCAGTGCCAGGTTGCTCGGCGCCCAGGGGTCGATCACTGGCCGGGTCACCAACGAGGCTGGCCAGCCGCTCGGCAATACCCGCGTCATCGTGGTCGGCGGCTCGGCGGGCGCGACGACGGCGGAGGACGGGAGATATACGATTCGCAATCTTCCCGCGGCGTCGCTCGAGCTGCAGGCGTTCCACGTCGGTCAGCAGTCCCTCAAACGCGCCGTGGTCGTGCCGGCCACGGGGAGCGTGACCGCCGACTTCGTGCTGAAGGATGCGGTCACCCAATTGCAGGAGATCGTGACGACGGCCACGGGCGAACAGCGAAAGATCGAATTGGGAAACGCTATCTCGACCCTTGGCGACGTCGGCACGAAGGTAGAGCAGAGCTCGACGACGTCGATGTCCGACCTGCTGGTGGCCAAGGCGCCGGGAGTTCAGGTGCTTGGCAGCCCGGTCGTAGGGGGCGCGCCGACGATCCGTGTTCGCGGTGTTTCCTCGCTGTCGCTGTCCAACGCACCGATCTGGATCGTCGACGGCGTCCGGTACAACACGAACAACACGAGCTCGGCGGGTGCGAACTCGCTGACGTTGCTCAATAATCTGAGCCCCGAAGAGATCGAGGACATCGAAATCGTGAAGGGCCCGTCGGCCGCCACGCTCTACGGAACGGCGGCGGCGAACGGCGTCATCGTCGTGACGACGAAGAAGGGACGGGCCGGCTCGACGAAATGGGGCTTCACCGGCGAAACGCGCACGATCGACGATCGAAATCCATACCAGGCGCAGTTCGCCAACTTCGGCCACAAGATCGGCGGCACCGGCGCGTCGATCCGCTGCCAACTCTACGTGATGCAAACGCCGCAGTTTTCGGCGGCGCAGGGCGCCACATGCATCTCCGACAGCTTGACGAGCTATAACAACCTCGAGGATCCCGCTCAGACCTTCATTCACCTCGGCCGCGGCAGCCTGTACGGCGCGAACGTGAGCGGCGGGAACGACGCGGTTCGGTTCTACGTCAGTTCCGACCTGGATGACGAATACGGCCCGATCCAGATGCCGCAGGACTACATCAATTTCTACGACGACTCCCTGCACGTGCCCGTGACGGACCAGATGCTTCACCCGCGGCAGTCGCACAGGTTCAACACGCGGGCGAACCTCAACGCCGCCCTGAGTCCCAAGTTTGACCTCAACGTGAGTGCTGGATTCGGCAAGTCCGACGGCAACATCGAGGTCGACAACAGCTCGATCATCGGACTGCTCTATGTGCAGCAATCGGGCTTCGGGTGGAAAGGATGCCCGCATGGCACGGAGACCACAGGCTGCGGCATGACCGGCTCCGACGCAAAACCGCTCTACGATCCGACGGGCTTCCCTCTCTACGATGCGAACTCGTTCGCGCCTGCTTCGATCATGCAGTTCGTGACAACGAACGACCTGCAGCGGTTCACCGGCAGCATCAACGGCAACTGGCGTCCGCTTGCCTGGATGTCCAACGACGCGACGGTGGGCGTCGACCTCGCGGACAACGATGCGTACCACGTGTGCCGCCTCAACGAGTGTCCGAACTCCGGCGGCACGGCGCGCGTCGGGAACGTCTCCGACAGCAAGCGCAACGCCCGCAACTTCTCGGCGAAGCTCAACAGCACCGGGTCGTGGACGCCGCGGCCGTGGGCGAACCTCAAGACGACGATTGGCGCTGACTACGCGA
This sequence comes from uncultured Gemmatimonadaceae bacterium, assembly GCA_963757185.1. Lineage (GTDB taxonomy): Bacteria > Gemmatimonadota > Gemmatimonadetes > Gemmatimonadales > Gemmatimonadaceae > JAQBQB01. The sequence continues at coordinate 281,190 of CAVWQI010000002.1, read as the reverse complement.
ACATCGAGGGCGATTCGCTCGCGGCGAGCGGACGCGGCCTCGCGCCTGGTGCATCGTCGCTCGGGGCGGTCTCGACGTTCGTGAGTATGTCGGCCACCACCTTCAGCGCCCAAAAGACGCTGGGCTACTACGCGCAAGAGCAGCTCGCGTTACGCGAGCGACTCTTCCTCACTGCGGCGGTTCGTCGGGACCAGAACAGCGCATTCGGGACGCGCTTTCAGAACATCAACTACCCGAAGCTGAGCGCGTCATGGCTGCTGTCCGACGAGTCATTCTTCCCGCACGCCGACTGGCTCAACTCGTTCCGCTTCCGCACGGCGTTCGGGGCGAGCGGCGTGCAGCCCGGCGCCACGGCGGCGTTGCAGACGTTCGCACCGAGCACGTCTCAGATCACGACGAAGGACGCGAACACAGGCGCGGCAACGCCCGGACTCCTTGCCTCGAATCCGGGGAATGCTTTCCTCAAGCCCGAAAAATCACAAGAGCTCGAGACTGGCTTCGAGACCGAGCTGTTCAATCGCCGTCTGCATATCGATTTCACGCACTACAACAAGACCACGCACGACGCGCTCATCAACGTGCCGATTCCGGCGTCGGTCGGCGCGTCGACGACCTCGCTGTTGCTGAACGTCGGTTCGACGAACAACTGGGGCAACGAGCTGCAAATGAATCTCGGCGTGGTCGACCGCCGCAGCTTCGGCTGGGACGTCACGCTCAGCGCCTCACACAACGACAACAAGTGGCTCGACCTCGGCATCGATCCGGGCACGGGCGTGGAACGGGTCATCGGCGCGGGCACGACCACGCAGGAGCGAGTGGGACTCCCCCTCTTCGCGCAATTCTACAGGAATTACACATATAACGACGCCAATCACGACGGCATCATCCAGCTGTCGGAGGTAAAGGTCGACAGCCTTCTGACCAATCACGGCGTCGGGTTCGCCAAGGACCTCGTTTCGATCCAGAACAGCTTCGACCTGTTCAGCCGCCGGGTTCGCGTCACGGCGTTGTTCGATTACAAGGGCGGCGGCAATGGACTCGACGGCAACTACTTTCAGTGCTCGTCGAGTCCCAAGGCGTGCCAGGAGACGCAGGATGCGTCGTCGCCGCTTTGGATGCAGGCCCGAGCCGTTGCGGAGACGTACGGCACGACGTACAACGGCACGAACTACAAGTCGGCACTGGGCTACTACATGAACAATCAGTTCTGGAAGCTCCGCGAGCTGTCGGCGGTGGTTCAGTTGCCCAATTTCGTGAATCAAAAGCTGCGTGCGGCGCCCGGCTCGTCGCTCGTATTTGGAGCGCGCAATCTGAAAACGTGGTCGAAGTTTACGGGCGTCGACCCGGAGGAGAACTACGGCACGAGCAACGAGGTGCAACAGGACTTTAACACGAGCCCGCCGCCGACCTACTTCACGTTCCGTCTCAACCTCAAGTACTAACCCAACCGGGAGCCAATCGTCTCATGATGCACTCGAAGAGCGGCACCCGATTGCTCGCGGCGTGCCTCGCCGCGACCGCGCTGGTCGCCGGTTGCGATCACGTCAAGGATCAACTCCTCCAACCGCAAAATCCGGGGATCGTCGATCCGGGGGCGGTCAGCAACGCCACGCTCGCCGGCGCGCTCGCGCTGCGCGTGGGCGCGCTCGGCCGATATACACAAGTAGAGAATGGCGAAGTGGTGTGGGAGTATGCTGGCGTGCTCACCGACGAGTTCAGCAATTCGGACTTCAACACCGACCGCATCAACGTCGATCAGCGACAGACCGACCCGCTCGTGCAGTGGGGCTACAACGGCGTGACGCAATCGCGCGGATTCGTGCGTGACGCGATCACGGCGCTCAAGACGTATGCGCCCGACAGCACCGCTCTCATCTCGGAGCTGTACACCGAGCTCGCGTTCTTCGAGGTGACGCTGGCCGACAATTTCTGCAACGGCATTCCGCTCGGCCACACGACCAACGGCGTGCAAGTGAACGGCGAGCCGCTCACGACGCAGCAGGTGTACGACAGTGCGTCGGCGCATCTCGATACTGCCATTGCCCTCGTGAAGGGCACGGACGCGGCCAGCACGTACGTCCTTCGCGCGGCGCAGGTCCTCAAGGCGCGTGTGCTGATCGACAAGGGACAGTTCGCCGCGGCAGCGACCGTCGTTGCCGCAGTCCCAACGTCGTACATCTACGACCTTACCTTCTCGACCTCGACGAGTTCGAACGGCCACTGGAGCCTCAACAACTCGGTGGCTCGTGTCAGCGTCGGCGACAGCTTCTACGTCGCCAGTGGCGTGCCGGTCACCATCAAGAACGCGTTGCCATTCGCGTCCGCGAACGATCCGCGCGTTCCGGTCGTCTTGGGTTCGGCCCAAACCCCGAAGGTCGCCGCCGAGGACGGTGTCACCACGCCGCTGTGGCTTGGACAGTTGTACAAGAATCAGTTCGATCCGATGACGCTGTTCTCCGGCGTCGACGCCCGTCTCTACGAGGCCGAGGCGAAGCTCCAGGCCAACGACATTCCGGGGATGATGTCGATCCTGAACGCATTGCGTGCATCGAGCCCGCTCATCGCCGCGACGAAAGTTCCGGTCATGCCCGCGATTACGACGACGCCGGCGTCGAAGGATGCCGCGACCGACCTGCTGTTTCGTGAGAAGGCGTTCTGGACGTTCGGGCGTGGACAGCGCTTGCCCGATTTGCGGCGCCTGGTTCGCCAGTACGGCCGCACCGATGACAAGGTGTTCCCGACCGGTCCCTATTTCAAAGGCGGCAACTACGGCGCCGACGAGAACTTCCCGGTGCCGAGCTCCGAGCAGACCAATCCGTTGTTCCACGGTTGCCTGGATCGCAAGGCGTAAAGATCCCGAGATCTGGTGGGGTCCGGCCCGCGGCGATTTGCCGCGGGCCGTTTTTTGTGTTAAATCGGTCGGTTCGCCGGCCGCCCCAGCGCCATTCGTCGTCGGGGTTCACGTCGGCCTCTCCACCGGTCGTGGCGTCGAGGACATTCCTGTTTCGCCCGCACCGTCAAACCGGAACCGAATATCGCCACCTCGCTTACATCTTTTATGTGACCGATCCGGCGGCGCCAGTAGTTCTTGACATTGCATTCCCCCCCCCGCCCCGGAGCTTCTTTCGCGATGCGAGTTGCGGATCGCGTCCAAGAGGCCGATCGACGTTGTGCCAGTCCACCGCAGTCCGCGCAGTCCGCGCAGTTCAGCAGCTGTCGAACCGCAGTCCCCACGCACCCGCCCTCCCACGCAATCCGGGGTCGGGACGTTTGGCCGCAAGCGCATCTCGGTCGTTTCCCCGCTCGACCTCCTCGAAAGGAGTCACAATGACTTTGGGACGCTGGAAATTCGCCGTTGCAGGAGCCGCGCTCGCGCTCACGTCCCTTGGCGGTCGGTTGGCCGCCCAGGGGGGCACCATCACGGGGCGCATCACGGCGAAGGAGGGGGGCACGCCGCTCCCCGATGCGCGCCTGATCGTCCTCCAATCAAGCCTGTCCACAAGCTCGTCTGAAGACGGCAAATACACGCTGCGCAACGTGCCCCCGGGTAGCGTAACGATTCAGGTGTTGCGGGTGGGCTACCGCTCCCTGAAGCGAATCGTGGAAGTCCCTGCCGGTGGAACGGCCACCAGCGACTTCACACTCGAGGTCGCGGTAGCGCAGCTCGAGGAAGTCGTCACGACGGCGACTGGCCAGGCGCGACGGGTCGAACTCGGTAACGCCGTCTCCACGGTCGACGTAGCGAAGGCGGCCGAAGTCTCCGAAATCTCGACGACCGCCGACATGCTGACGGCCAAAGCGCCCGGCGTCATCGTCTTGCCGGGTACCACTCTCGGCGGCGCACCGACAGTACGTGTGCGCGGCGTCTCGTCGATCAGCCTGTCGAACGCGCCCATCTGGGTCGTCGACGGCGTTCGCATCGCGACTGACAACCTCACGTCCGGTACCGACACGCGCTTCTCGCTATTGAACAATCTCAACCCCGACGAGATCGAGGACATCGAGATCGTGAAGGGCCCGTCGGCGGCAACATTGTACGGGACCGACGCAGCAAATGGCGTCGTCGTCGTTACGACCAAGAAGGGTCGAGCCGGGGCATCGCGGTGGTCGTTCGGTGGCGAATACGGCAACGTCGACGACCGCAACGACTATCCGGACATGTACGCGAACTGGGGACACACGCTCGGCAATCCGACGAAACAGGTTCGTTGCCAGCTCGGAACGATGGCCCCGCCGGGAACGACGCCGACGTCGAACAACACGTGCATTTCGGACAGTGTCACGCACTACAACCTCCTCGCCGACCCCTCGCGAACGTTCATTACCCTCGGCAACCGCAAAGCCGCTAGCGCGCAGGTGAGTGGCGGCTCGGACGCCGTCCGCTACTTCGCGAGCGGCGGGTTGAACAACGAGGTCGGTCCGATTCAGATGCCCGGCTTCGACGTGCAACGCTTCCAGTCGGAGAACGTCAAGGTGCAGGACGCGTGGTTCCATCCGCTCGCCCAGCAACAGGCGTCATTCCGGACGAACCTCAGTGCGTCCGTGAGTCCGAAGTTCGATCTCACCGCGAATGCCGGATTCCTGAAAGAAGACAACCGGATCGAGCCGGAGAGCGACCTGATCATCGCGCTCCTGTACACCGGTTTGCAGAACTACGGCTTCAAGGGTCCGGGACTCGACAAGGTGACCACGCAGGCGAAGTACGCCGACGGCACCGCCGTTCCGCTCAACGACTATTTGCAGTGGGATCCCGGCGACATCATGCAGGCGACGAGCTTCAGCGACGTCCAGCGAATGCTCGGCAGCTTCAATGCGAGCTGGCGCCCGATGCCCTGGATGGCGAACGAGGGAACCGTGGGCCTCGACCTCGTTTCGTCGAACTACTTCCATCTCTGTGCACTGAACCAGTGTCCGCCGCAGAGCGCCACGGCGCGAATCGGCAACATCAACGACAACCGTCAGAGCAACCGCAACTTCTCGGCAAAGGTCGTCAGCACCTCGAGCTGGAACGCCAAGCCCTGGGCGAACCTCAAGACCACGGTCGGTGCCGACTACGTGAATCTCGAAACTGACTTCATCAACAGCACCGGACAGGGCCTGCCGCCAGGCGCGACGACGGTGGCCGCAGCCACCACGATCACCGCAAGTGAGCAGCAGCCGACGGTCACGAAGACGCTCGGCGTCTACGTACAGGAAGCCGCGTCGTTCCGGGACCGGGTGTTCGTCACGGCCGCGGCTCGCTCGGACCAGAACAGCGCCTTCGGCACGAACTTCCAGCGCGTTCTCTATCCGAAGGCGAGCCTATCGTGGCTCTTGTCCGACGAGTCGTTCTTCCCGCAGAAGTTGGATTTCCTCAGTCAGTTCCGTGTGCGCGCGTCGTACGGCGCGAGCGGCGTGCAGCCCGGCCGGACGCAAGGGCTCATCACGTTTGCCCCGGGCACCGTCACGATCGACGGTCGCAGCTCGACGACGGGCACCGACACGCCGTCGTTGAGCGCGCAGAACCCGGGCAACCCGAACCTCAAGCCCGAGCGGTCCGCCGAGTTCGAGACGGGATTCGAGACGTACTTGCTGAGCAACCGCGTCCACCTCGACTACACCTATTATCGAAAGACCACGCACGACGCGTTGATCAGCGTGCCGGTCGCTCCGTCAGCGGGTGCGGCCGTTACGAGCCTGCTCGAGAACGTCGGCTCGACGCAGAACTATGGACACGAATTGCAGCTCAACGCACAGCTCATCGACAACAGGCGATTCGGCTGGGATGTGACCGTCACCGCGTCGCACAACACGGCGCTCATCGTCGACCTCGGCATCGATCCGTCGACGGGGGTTGCACGCATCATTGGCGCCGGCGGACTCACGGAGCAACGCAACGGTCAGCCGATCGACGCGCAATGGTATCACCCGTACACCTACGCCGACGCCAACCACGACGGGATCATTCAGGTCAGCGAGGTGCACGTCGATTCGTCGTTCCAGAACTACGGCAACGCGATCCCGCGTGACCTGCTGGCGATCAACACCGGCGTCGATCTGTTCAATCACAAGCTGCGATTGACGTCGCTGTTCGACTCCAAGGGCGGCTACAGCACGCAGGATGGCGCCGACAACTTCCAGTGCAACTCGGTGCCCCTCTCCTGCCAGTCGACGCAGGATCCGCATGCGCCGCTGGCGCAGCAGGCCGCCGCGATCGCCAAGACGTACGGGACGACGATCGGCGGGACGTCGTTCAAGTCGGGCGCCGGCTACTTCATGAACGGACAGTTCTGGAAATGGCGTGAAGCGTCGGCGATTCTGCAGCTGCCCCGGCGCGTGAACAATCTGCTTCACGCCGCGGACGGCTCGACGCTCGTCTTCAGCGCGCGCAATCTGCACCTGTGGAGCAGCTTCTGGGGCATCGATCCAGAGTCGAACTACGGCTTGAACGGCTCGGAGGTCCAGAATGAGTTCCAGACGGCGCCGCCGCCGGCCTACTTCGTGTTCCGTCTCAATCTCAAGTACTAACCCCATCGAGGACGAGGATCATATATGTCGTTTGTGACCAATCGCGCCCGATGGATCGCGACCCTGACCACGGTGGTCGCGGGATCGCTGGCCGTCGCGGCATGCAACGTCAAGCAAGAGCTGCTCGCTCCACAGAATCCGGGCACGGTGGACCCGAGCGCCGTCGCCAACGCGGCGGCAGCGTACGCGCTGAAAGTCGGCGCGGTCGGCAAGGTGACGGCCGTCGTCGACTGCGGCGGCAACTCCGAATGCCTGTGGGAGGAGATCGGCAATCTCACCGACGAGTATCACAACGCCGACTTCCAGAACACCCGTCAGGACATCGACCAACGGTCGATGGGCGACGACAATCCGTCGAATCCATACACGAGCGTCACGCAAGAGCGCGGCTTCGTGCGCGACGCCATCGCCGCCGTGAGGCAGTACATCCCCGACAGCACCGCCGACATCGGCGAGATGTACATGTCCCTGGGCTTTCTCGAGATGTCGCTGGCGGAGAACTACTGCAACGGGATTCCGCTGGGGCACACGGTCAGCGGTGTCTTCACCTTCGGGCCGGGCCTGACCGACGCGCAGGTGCTCGACAGCGCATCGTCGCACCTCGATTCGGCGTTGGCCATCAACACGGGGACGAGCGCGCAAGCGACGTTCATCAAGCAGGCGACGTCGATCCTCAAAGCGCGAGTCCTGATCGACCAGGGCAACTTCGCAGCGGCGCCGGCGCTCCTCGCGACGGTACCCGACACGTTCAGCTACAACATGGGGACCTCACAGGCCAAGGGTGTGAGCCTCGGTTTGTGGTCGATCGTGAACTCCACGGCCCGACTCAGCGTGAGCGACAGCGCCGAGATCGTCAACGGCGCCAGCACGCCGACAAAGAACGCGTTGCCGTTTGCATCGGCGAAGGACCCGCGAGTACCTGTACTCTTCGGCGGTAACGCGAGCCCGCCGGTCGTAGCCGAGGATGGTTCGACGCCGCAGTTCATCGAACAGCTTTTTGGGCGGTTCGATCCTATCCCGATGGTGTCGGGTATCGACGCGCGGCTGATCGAGGCCGAGGCGAAGCTGCAAGCCAGCGACATCGCCGGGATGATGACGATCCTAAACAAATTGCGAGCGACGCCGCCCAAGATCAGCAACTTCAAGCCCGTGGCGATGGCAGCGCTTCCGACGCCGGCCACCCAGGACGCCGCCACAACGCTGTTCTTCCGTGAGAAGGCGTTCTGGACGTTCGGCCGCGGCCAGCGCTTGAACGACGACCGCCGGCAGATGCGTCAGTATCATCGGACGGAAGACCAGGTGTTCCCGACCGGTTCGTACTTCAAGGGCGGCTCGTACGGTCACACGATTCAGTTGGCCGTCACCAATACGGAGCTCTCGAACCCGCTGTTCAAGGGCTGCACGGACCGCAACCCGTAGCCCGGTTTCTGTGGTTGACCTCGACAGCCCGCGACTTTTCGTCGCGGGCTGTCTTGCGTAGGCGACGCTCCCGGCCGCGATGCCCGCATCCGGTGGGGGCGGATTCGCAAAGGCGCCATCCGCACGATATCATCTCATGATCTCCCCGCCTTTACTCGAGGTTCGTATGCCGCGCTCCGGCTGGTTTCTCGCCATCGTTCTGACAGCAGCGCCCCTTTTCGCGCAGCAACCGCACGCGCCCTCCCCCGCGAAGCCGACGCTGACCAGCGCCGACTACGCCAAATGGGAGACGCTCGGCGCCGGCGCGCTCTCGCCGGACGGAAAATGGGTGGCGTTCGACTTCCGTCGCGGAAACGGAACGACCGAGCTTCACTACCGCACGGTCGGCTCCGACAAAGACCAATCGGCGCGCTCGGCGACCAACCCGCAGTTCTCGGCGAACAGCCGCTGGCTCCTCTACACGATCGCCCCGGACACGGCGGGTGGACGCGGCGGCCGCGGGGGTCGTGCCGGCGGCGGTGGAGGCAGAGGGGGCGGCGGAGCGCCCGCTGAGGGCGGCGCGGCTCCGAATCGCAACAAGGTGGGTGTCGTCGATCTGAGAACGGGCGCCATCACGACGCTCGACGACGTCCAGTCGTACACGCTCAGCGGCGACGGCTCGCACGTCGCGCTGCGCCGCTATGCGGCGGGCGGGCGCCGAGCGGCCGACGTCATCGTGCGAGACCTCGAAGCGGGTACCGAGCTCGCGTTCGGCAACGTCTCGGAGTCGTCGTGGAGCGAAGACGGCGGGATGCTCGCCATGACGATCGACGTCGATGGCCACACGGGGAACGGCGTCCAGCTGCTCGACACGCGGACGGGGGCGATCAAGTCACTCGACGCCAGCGACGCGATCTACACCGGGCTGACGTGGCGTGCGCACTCGGACGACCTCGCCGCCATGCGCAGCAAGCCGGACAGCGCGTTCGCCGACACCGCGTACGCCGTACTGGCGTGGAAGGGAGTCGGCGCCGCGGCCAAGAAACAAGTATATGATTTCTCGAACGACCGGTCGTTCCCGGCCGGGCTTCGCGTCGCCGCGTACCGCACGCCGACCTGGTCCGACGACGGGGCGACGCTGTTCTTCGGCGTCGCGCAGCGCGAGGCCAAGGTTACGCCCGAGCGCCGCGCGCCCGGCGAGTTGCCGCCGGCCAAGGTGCAGGTCTGGCACTGGAAGGACGTTCGCGAGTTCCACCAGCAGGAAGTCAGCGCGAACCAGGATCGCTCCCGCATCTCGCTGGTTTCCTGGCACATCGGCGAGCCGTCGATCGCACGCCTGAGCGTCGATCCGCTGGAGACCGTACAGCTCTCCGAGAACGGCGCCGCCGCGTTGGCGACGGACGAAGGACCGTACGCCCGCGAGTTCATGTCGGGCCGCCAGTATCGCGACGTGTACTCGGTGGACGTCGCCAGCGGCAAGCGCACGAAGATCCTGACAAAATCGCTCTACGGCGCGACGCTGAGCCCCAGCGGCCGATACGCCGCCTACCAGCAGGACGGCCAGTGGAACGTGCTCGACCTCAAGAGCGGCGCGCGCACGAACCTGACCGGCAAACTCAAGGTCGGCTTCGTGAACACCGAGGACGACCACCCGGTTCCGGAGCGGCGCGCGTACGGGCTCGCCGGCTTCACCACGGGGGAGAAGTCGGTTCTCGTGAACGACCGCTTCGACCTCTGGCAGATCGCGATCGACGGATCGTCGGCGACCCGCCTCACGAAAGGCCGCGAAGATTCGACCGTCTACCGCTGCGTCAACGAAGGCGGCGGTGGCGGTGGCGGTGGTCGCGGAGGGAGAGGAGGCGGCGCTGCGCGGGCGACGCCGTGTCAGCTCGACGGCGAAGGCAGAACGATCGACGCATCGAAGCCGCTCGTGCTGTCGGCCGCCGGCGAGTACAACAAGAAGAGCGGATATACTCGGCTCACGATTGGCCAGCCGGCACAGCAACTCGTCTGGCTCGACAAGAGCGTGACCGGTCTCAGACGCGCCGAGAACGCCGACGTCTTCCTGCTCGAGGAGCAGACCGCCGAGGAATCGCCGAACTATTTCGTGGCGGGAGCCTCGCTCGGCGATGCGAAACAAGTGTCGCATTCGAACGCGTTCCAGAGCGACTATGCGTGGCCGAAGCAGGTGCTGATGAATTACGGCAACAAGCGCGGCGACAAGCTGCAGATGATGTTGACCTATCCGGCCAACTACGAGCCGGGCAAGAAGTATCCGATGGTCGTCTACTACTATGAGAAGCTCTCGCAGGGCTTCAACTCGTACTTGATGCCCAACGAGCGGAATCCGTATAACACGGCGGTTTTTGCGCAGAATGGATACTTCGTGCTGCGTCCGGACATCGTCTTCCAGGCGCGCAATCCTGGATACTCCGGGCTCGACTGCGTGACGTCGGCGGTTGCGGCCGTGGAGGCGAAGGTCGCCGACATCGACTCGAAGCACGTCGGCAACATGGGTCACTCGTGGGGCGGGTATCAGTCGGCGTTCTATGCGGTGCACAACCACGGCACCTTCGCCGCGTCCATCGCCGGCGCGCCGCTCACCGACTTGATCAGCATGTACGGCTACACGTCGGGCAACAGCGGTCTTCCCGAGACCGGCCACTACGAAACGAGCCAGGAGCGCATGCAGGTCCCGCTGTGGGAGGACCCGCAGGCGTACATCCGCAACTCCACCGTTTACGCCGTGGATTCGCTCCACACGCCGTTGCTGCTCGAGGAGGGCGACGCCGACGGAAACGTGAACCATTTCCAGAGCGAGGAGCTGTACAACTTCGGCCGGCGGCTGGGGAAACAGGTCGTCTATCTCGTCTACGAGGGCGAGAACCACAACGTCGCCCGTCCGGAGAGCCAGGCCGATTATCTGCACCGGCAGCTCGAGTGGTTCGGCTACTTCCTCAAGGGCGATCCGCCGGCGCCGTGGATCACCGATGGCGAGACCTACCTCGCGCGTCAGAGAATTCTAAAGGACGGGACGACCGCGCCTGGGGCGGGGGCGGTGCAAGCGGGGAGTGCGACAGGACGCGGTGGCAGGCCTTGAGCTGACAATTCGCGCCGTCGCTTTGAACCGAAGGTTCCGAGCTTCGAGCTCGTGACCCGCCTACTACCACTCAGCCCCGGTCAGAAGCTGGCCGGGGCTGAGAACTGACACTCACTTCGATTTCATGCGACGATCTCACGCCGTCTCTCTCGCTCTCGTCTCGATCCTTACGTCGGTCTCGCCGGCGCTCGCCCAGGACAACCCCACCGGCGACCCGATCGTGCAGAAGATCTACGACGAAGGCATGCATCGGTCGCAAGCCGCACGTCTCGCGCAGGCGCTGATGGATTCCATCGGCCCGCGACTGACTGGGTCGCCGGCGAACCGCGCGGCGAATGAATGGCTGCTCCGCACGTACAAAGCGTGGGGAGTCGACGCCAAGAACGAGCAGTACGGCACGTGGCGCGACTGGACGCGCGGACCGAGCCGGCTCGAGCTCGTCGCGCCGCGCGTGAGGGTGCTCGAGGCGACGATGCACGCCTGGAGCGCGGCGACGCCGGCCGGCGGCGTCACGGCGGACGTCGTGATCATCCCGACCGCGGCGGAAATCGGCGACAGCGCCGGCTTCGTCCGATGGCTCGGCGGGGTAAAAGGAAAGCTCGTGCTCGCGAGCATGCCACAGACGACCTGCCGCCCCGACTCCGACATTCGCTTCTGGGCCGACTCGGCCGTCTATCACCATGCCGTCGCGCAGCGCGACAGCGCGCAGGCGGACTGGAACGCGCGGCTCACCGCGGCTCGCGTCAACGGGCGCATGCTCGGCCCGGTGCTCGAGCGTGCCGGCGTCGCCGGGATCCTGTCGAACACCTGGTCGCGCGGATGGGGCGTGGACAAGATCCAGTCGGCGCGAGCGACGCTGGTGCCGTCGTTCGACGTTTCGTGCGAGGACTACACGCTCCTCGCTCGCCTCGCGTCCAACGGACAGCATCCGCGGGTGCGCGCCATCGCCGAGGCCACCCTGGCGCCCAACGAGGCTCCGGTCTTCAACACGATCGCCAGGATCAACGGATCGGAAAAGCCCAACGAGTACGTGATGCTTTCGGCGCACCTTGACTCGTGGGACGCCGGGAGCGGCGCCACGGACAATGGGACCGGCACGATCACCATGCTCGAGGCGATGCGCATCCTGAAGACGGCGTATCCGAACCCCAAGCGGACGATTCTGGTCGGCCACTGGAGCGGGGAAGAGGAGGGGGACATCGGGTCGGGCGCGTTCGCGGCCGACCATCCGGAGATCCTCAAGGGACTCCAGGCATTGTTCAACCAGGACAACGGTACGGGCGAAATCGACTCGGTGCAGACGAACGGATTCGTCGACGCCGCGCCGTCGCTGGCGCGCTGGATGTCGCGCATGCCGGCGGATCTCACGAAGAACGTGGCGCTGATGCTGCCCGGGGTCGCGCACGACGAGAGCACCGACAGCGACGCGTTCGACTGCCGCGACGCGCCCGCGTTCTTTCTATCGTCGTCGGACTGGTCGTACACCGACTACACGTGGCACACCAACCGCGACACCTACGACAAGGTCAACTTCGACGAAGTGAAGCGGAACGCGACGCTGGTGGCGATGTTCGCGTACCAGGCGTCCGAGGACCCGAACTTCGTCTCACGGGCGCGGCGGGTGCCGCCGACGAGCCCGCGAACCGGACAGCCGATGCAGGTTCCGCAGTGCGACCGGGCGCCGCGCAGCTGGAAGGACGCCCAGCGCCCGTAGATCCGGTGGACCGGTGGACCGGTCCACCGGACAATTCGCTATCGCGACGCCGGCGGCTTTCCCGTCGTGTCCACACGAACGCCCTTCAGCACTCGGCGGTCCTTCTCCAGCTTGGACAGGGACTGCCGGTCGATCGCGAGGTGGGCGAGGTAGCTGTGGTCGATCGCGTCGTAGACGCGGCCATCGAACGTGATCTTGCCCGCTCCGTCCTTGCCGCCCCACGTGTCGGCGAGGAGCGTATAGAGCAACCCCGTGAACTTGAGCTTCGTGCCGGATTCGAAGCTGACGTCGATCGTATTTCCGTCCGGATTCACGTCGACGGCAACGCCCGGTGTGCCGTCGAGGACGTCCACTTCCTCGATGTACTTGCCGTCCTTGGTCACGAGCTTGCCGTGGCTCACCTGACGGTCGCCTGACGACAGCTCGCGTTGGAGGGTGATCGGCTTCGAGAGGTAGAATTGCAGAGACTTGATTTCGGCCGGCGTCAGCGTGAGCTGGTCGCGCAGCTGACGGGTGAAGTCGACGCGGTTCTCTTGCGCGCTCGGCTCGGACGTCGTCGAGGTGGATGGTTGCGGATGCGCGCACGCGAAAAGTGGAATGGCGGCGCCGCAGGCAGCGAGGCGGACGAGGTTCATGTAGTACTCGGATGGCTGGTTGGTCGAGTTCGCTGGCCAGAGTCTCACTGAGTGTACCGCTTACCGTGCCGCGAGGTCCGTTTGCGCGGTTTGGCCAGGAGATAGGAAATGCGGAAACGGCCACGCTCGCAATCGCGAGCGCGGCCGTCTTGATATAGAAATGGTCGGGGCGACTGGATTTGAACCAGCGACCTCCTGCTCCCGAAGCAGGCGCTCTACCGGGCTAAGCTACGCCCCGCCGACTTTTCTTACCGCCGGCGGTCCAACCGCCGTTTAGCGCGCCCAGAAGGACTCGAACCTCCAACCTTCTGATCCGTAGTCAGATGCTCTATCCAATTGAGCTATGGGCGCATGGGCGGTACAAGACTCGAACTTGTGACCTCCACGATGTCAACGTGGCGCTCTAACCAACTGAGCTAACCGCCCGAAATCCGCGGAGACCGGAGCCGACCTGAACCACCACAGACGACTCGAGCCCCCGCTGACGTGGAGAGCGGGAAACGGGACTCGAACCCGCGACCCCAACCTTGGCAAGGTTGTGCTCTACCAACTGAGCTATTCCCGCAGAACTAATACGACTGGATGCGTCCGCCGATCACTTTCCGACAACGACAGAAACTAACTGGCCACTCGTCCCAACTTTCATCCCAACAGCGAGGGCGTCCTACGCTTCGATTCGCCTCGCCATGGAGGCGAGGGGAATCGAACCCCTGACCTCTTGAATGCCATTCAAGCGCTCTCCCAACTGAGCTACGCCCCCGTGCCCTGCGGGCGGCTTGACCGCTCGGCGGCCAGACAGGAGACAGTTTTTTTGGTTCATCGTTCGGCTGTCCGACCGTCTAGCAGTCACGCTGTCCAGCAGCGGTTCCGCAGGAACCACCAAGTATAGCCGGGGGTATCCGCGAGTGTCAACGAATTGGGACTGGCGTAAAACTGAAAGGCCGGTATTTTGCAGCGCCTCTCGTAACTCGCTTCGAAAGGTGCGCGTAGTGTCGGTGCAGTAGGTCTGGTCGGTGGACGCCGCGCGGGCTGTGTACCGCAGCACAGCGGAACAGCAGAGCAGTGCGCATTGTAAACCGTAGCGACGCGGTATCGTGGGCTGGCCGCCGCTCCTTAGATACGACTCCAATCGCGCCCGTGGGCGCGAGGGCAATCCGCAACCATGACCGAACTCAAGCGTCGACGCCGTCGCACGGCCCCCGCTGGGATCGCTCCGAACGAACCCGAACGCGACATCCTCGATCAGTATCTCTACGAGGTGTCGACGTATCCGCTCCTTAAGGGAACGGAGGAGATCGACCTCGCGAAGAAGATCCGAGCAGGCGACCAGGACGCGCTCCAGGAGCTGGTGAAGCGGAACCTCCGCTTCGTCATCTCCGTCGCCAAGAAGTACCAGAACCGAGGACTCCCCCTCATCGACCTGATCGGCGAAGGGAACGTCGGGCTGCTCACGGCCGCCCGAAAGTTCGACCCCGACCAGGGCGTCAAGTTCATCTCCTACGCCGTGTGGTGGATCCGTCAGGCGATTCTGTCGGCCCTGGCTCGCCAGGGACGCACGGTCCGCGTGCCGCTCAACCGCACCGCCGACCTTTCGAGAATCATCAAGGCGTCGGAAATCCTGCGGCAGAAGCTGAACCGCGAGCCGAGCCCCGAGGAGCTATCCCAGCTCACCGGGCTGTCGGTGGACGTCGTGCAGTCGTTGGCGGCGCTCAACACGAGCGACGTCCGCCTCGACGCGCCGATGGATCCCGAAGGCGACCGGTCGCTCATCGAGCGGTTCGTCGCCGACGAGATGCCGGACACCGAAGAGGAAGCCATGAACCGCTTCCTCACCGACGAAATCGAGCAGGCGCTCAGCACGTTGCCGCCACGCGACGCGAAGGTCCTCCGGCTTTACTTCGGCCTCGAGGGCGGGCGCGAGCACACGCTCGAAGAAATCGGCTCGATGCTCGGCGTCACCCGCGAGCGCGTCCGCCAGTTGCGCGATCGCGCGCTCAAGCGCCTGCGCGAAGGCGACGTCGGCCGGGCGCTCGGAAGCTTCGCCGCATAAGCGCTGCTACACGCTGCTACACAAAGAACGGCAGAGGGCCGGCGCAACGCCGGCCCTTTGTGCGTTCGGTCGCGTTGAACACTAGCCGCGCGACTCCGACGGGATCACATTTCTGCGCCGCGCTCGGCTTCCCACCGGCCAAATGATCCGTCTAGTCGACGTCTACAAATCGTTCGGCCCGAAGCACGTGCTGCAAGGCTTCACCCTCGATATCCAAGAGGGTGAGACGATGGTCATCATCGGCTATTCGGGCACCGGCAAGTCGGTCGCGATCAAACACATCGTCGGACTTCTCGAGCCCGACTCCGGCCAAGTGTTCGTGGATGACTTCGAGGTGCCGCGCTTGAGCCGCCGGGATCTCTACGCTCTGCGCGCGCGGATCGGATACGTCTTCCAGTTCGCGGCGCTCTTCGACTCGTTCACCATCGGCGACAACGTGGCGATGGGGTTGCGGAAGCAGCAGGAGCTCTCGGAGAGCGAGATCCACACGCGCGTCATGGAGGCGTTGGATCTCGTCGACCTCCCGGCCGTCGTCGACCGCTACCCGGCGGAGCTGTCCGGCGGCATGCGGAAACGCGTCGGTATCGCCCGCGCCATCGCTCTTCGCCCGAAGTACATCCTCTACGATGAACCGACCACGGGTCTCGACCCGGTCACGAGCGCCGTCATCGACCAGCTGATGATCCGGATGCGCGAGAAGCTCGGGGTCACGGCGATCGTCATCACACACGACATGCGCAGCGCGTACACGGTCGGCAGCCGCATCGCGATGCTCTACGACGGCCAGGTACGGCAGGTAGGAACCGTGGACGAGATCCGGAACACGACCGATCCGATCGTCCGTCAGTTCATCGAAGGCAGGGCGAACCTCGACAGCGACGAAGGGCCGGAACACCTGACGGCCGAGCGCTTCATCCGCGAGGCCGAGGCCGATGCGCCGGCCGATCGTCGGTCGGGCTTCGAGCGGCGCGGTTGATTCGGTGACTCGCGCGCCGTTTCCTCCGCCGATTCAGGCCGAGCACGCGACGACGACGGCGCTGCTGCCGGCCATCGTCCTCTACGCCCAACGCGAACGAACGCGGGCGCTCATGAAGACGGCTTTTCCGCGCCGGCGTGCGCGAGTCCTCGTCACCCGGTCGGTCGTCGATTTCCAGGCGGCGTTCAAGTCGGAGCTCGTCGATGCCGCCGTCGTCGACGTCGGGAGCGCTCACGAAGACACGTGGCGCGTCGCGTCGCTCGCTCGCGAATACCCAAGCATACCGTTCTTCGGGCTCGCCGCGCTCAGAACCGCCGACGGACCCGCGCTGGCGCAGTGTGCGGCCTACGAGTTCGCCGACGTCCTCGTCGACGGCGTCGACGAGGCGGCGGCGCGTGAAGTGGTGCAGCCCCTCGCCTTCTCGTCGCGCTTCGCCCGCGCGCTCGATCGGCCGCCCCGTCCGCTCGCGCTCGAGTCGCCGCTCCAGTCATCGGCGTGGCGGTTCGTCGTGTCGCACGCCGGCCGCCCGGTGCGCACTTCATCGCTTGCCAACACGCTCCAAGTGACGCGAGAGCACCTTTCTCGATCATTCGCGGCCGGCGGCGGACCAAACCTCAAGCGCATCATCGACCTCGTGCGCATCATCGCCGCCGCGGAGCTGGCCAAGAATCCCGGCTACGACCTACGCGACGTCGCCAACATACTCGGCTTCGCGTCTGCGTCTCATTTGGCGAGCACCGCTTCGCGCGTCGTCGGAACGCGAGCGGCGTCGCTCACTCGGTTGCGCACTGTGGATCTGGTGGATCGGTTCGTCAAAGGACACGGGAGAAGCAGGGGCTGACCTAGGATGCTGTTCCCGATTCTTTCGACTGATTGGCCGCTTCGAGCTGCCGCTCGAGGTACACCAGGTATCCGCCGAGCAGTCTATTGACGCCCTGAATTCGCGCCGACAGATCGGCGTGCGTGTGAGCCGAGACGAGGTCCGCCTGGCGTGCGATCGCGAGCTGGGTTTCGAGGCGCAGTAGCTCGCGCTTCGCCGTACGGTATAGCTGGCGTTGCTCGGGGGCCGTGTAGCGGCCGTATCCGTCGGCGATCGCGCCGGCAGCTGAGAGCGCGGAGATCATGATGTGGTCGGTGACCACCTTGGTCTCCCGTTTCGCCGATTGCCGCGCCGACCGAACCGTCTCGGCGGCGAGCGCCACGGCTTCTTGCCAGACTTTGAGGTCGCGAACTGTGCCGGCCATTTGGAGGTCTCGGGTCTCTGGTCTCAGGTCACCGGTTGTCGGCCTTTGGCATTCTGCGCTCTTTCCGGAGACCAGATACCAGAGACCTGTGACCTCGTGCATTCTGTCCGGGCAGCCGCGAACTTGCGTCATCGTTCGAGCGCGAGTCGCATCATCGGTATGCAACGGCTGCCCCTGTCTCGGACCGGGGCCAATGCATGGGGGAACAGGGATTTAGCTCGACTGCCCCTCGCACGGCCGAGAACTTGTGCTTGCTCGAAGTCATAGCTTGTGATATTTTTCACAAGCCACCAGGCCCCACCCAACGCCCCTCGATTTCCATCACCGCGTATGGCAACCGACACGACGCTCCGACCTGGCGAAATCAAAGACATCCTGCTTCGGCAAATCGAAGCCGCTGACCTTCACGAACTCGATGTCGAAGAGGTCGGGACGCTCCTCGAGGTCAAGGACGGCATCGCGCGCATCTACGGCCTCCAGAAGGCGATGGCCGGCGAGATGCTCGACGTCACCTCTTCCGAGACCGGCAATCACGTCACCGCGCTCGCGCTGAACCTCGAGGAAGACAACATCGGCGCCGTGGTTCTCGGCGACTACCTGCAGCTCAAAGAGGGCGACGAGGTCCGTCGCACTTCTCGAGTGCTCGAGGTGCCGGTCGGCCCGGAGCTCGTGGGACGAGTCGTCGATTCGCTCGGAACTCCGATCGATGGCTTGGGGGACATCAACGCGACGACGAGCCGCAAGGTCGAGTCGCCGGCGCCGGGCATCATCGTGCGCCAGCCCGTGAAGGAGCCGCTGCAGACGGGAATCAAGGCGATCGACTCGATGATTCCGATCGGCCGCGGACAGCGCGAGCTGATCATCGGCGACCGCGCCATCGGCAAGACCGCCGTCGCGATCGACACGATCATCAATCAGAAGGGCCAGGGCGTCATCTGCGTCTACGTCGCGATCGGCCAGAAGGCGTCGACCGTCGCCTCCGTCGTCGAACGGCTCAAGGAAGCCGGCGCGATGGAGTACACGATCGTCGTCGTCGCCTCCGCCTCCGACCCGGCGCCCATGCAGTACATCGCGCCCTACTCGGGCTGCGCGATGGCCGAGTACTTCATGTATCACGAGGGCAAGCCGACGCTGTGCGTGTACGACGACCTCTCGAAGCAGGCCGCCGCGTATCGCCAGCTGTCACTCGTGCTGCGTCGTCCGCCGGGCCGCGAGGCGTTCCCGGGTGACGTGTTCTATCTCCACTCGCGCCTTCTCGAGCGCGCCGCGAAGATCAGCGAGGATCCCTCGGTCGTCGACGGCAAGTTCATCTTCAAGCCGGGCGGTTCGCTGACGGCGCTCCCGGTGATCGAAACGCAGGCCGGCGACGTTTCCGCGTACATCCCGACGAACGTCATCTCGATCACCGACGGTCAGATCTTCCTGGAGTCCGACCTTTTCTTCGCGGGCGTTCGTCCCGCGATCAACGCCGGTATCTCGGTGTCGCGCGTCGGCGGCTCGGCGCAGGTGAAAGCGATGCGGTCGGTGGCCGGACGCCTGCGTCTCGATCTCGCGCAGTACCGCGAGCTCGAGGCCTTCGCCGCGTTCGCGTCGGACCTGGATGCGGCGACGCGTCGTCAGCTCGACCGCGGCGCGCGAACCGTGGAAGTGCTCAAGCAGCCGCAGTACGCGCCGATGCCGGTCGAGCAGCAGGTCATGATCATCTTCGCCGTGACGAACGGCTTCATCGACGACGTGCCGGTCGCCGGCGTGCGCGAGTGGGAGAAAGGCTTCCACGCGTTCATGGCGGCGAACTTCCCGCAAGTCGGCGACGGAATCCGCACCGGCAAGACGCTCACGAAGGAGATCGAGGCCGAGCTCCGTCGCGGCATCGAGGCGTACAAGAAGACCGCGGTGACGACGAAGCCCGCGGGCATCAAGAAATCGGATCTGTAGTGAACACATTCGCCACGACACACTCGGCCGAGAGATTCCATGGCTAAGGGTCGCGAGCTCAAGGGTCGCATCAAGTCCGTCGAGAACACGCGCAAGATCACGCGTACGCTCGAGATGGTCGCGACGTCCAAGCTCAAGCGGACGCAGGATCGCGTCGGCGCCGCGCGTCCTTACGCGCAGGCGCTGCGCGACGTCATCGCGAGCCTCTACTCGCCCGACCTCGCCGAGCAGTTCCCGCTGCTGCGCCAGCCGGCGAAGGCCAAGCGCGCGGCCGTCATGCTCATGACGGCGAACCGCGGACTGGCCGGCGCGTTCAACGCGAACCTGATCAAGGAAGCGCGCGCGACGATCGCGCGGCTCGAGCGCGAGGGCGTCGAGGTCGACATTCACGCCGTCGGCCGCAAGGGTCTCGGATACTTCCGCTACATCGGCCGCAAGGTCGCGAGCAGCCGGACCGACATCAGCGATCGTCCGACGGCCGCGAATGCCGCCGAGCTGGTGAACGATCTCACCGCCGCGTTCGCGCGCGGCGAGATCGATGCTGTGTATGTGGTCTATCCCAATTTCAAGTCAGTGCTATCGGCTCCGCCGGCGACCGTTCAGGTGCTGCCGGTGACTCCGCCGGCGAGCGACGCGAGGCGCCGCGACTACATCCTCGCCCCGAACGCGCAGGCGATTCTCGGCGAGCTGCTGCCGCTGTACGTGCGCAACTCGGTGTACCGCGCGCTCGTCGAAATGACCGCCGCGTTCTACGCCGCCCAGCGCACGGCGATGAAGAACGCGACGGACAACGCTAGTGACATGCTCAAGATCCTCGGCCGCACGTACAACCGCGCGCGGCAAGCCAACATCACGCAGGAAATCGCCGAGATCGTCGGCGGCGCGGCGGCCCTACAGGGCTAAGGCAGTTCCTGTCTCCTGCCGCTGCCGTCTGACGGCTAGAGTGCCAGTCCCGCAGTACCAACGCTATTAGGAAAATCTCCATGGCAACCGCCACAGCGATTCACAACATAGGAAAGGTCGTCCAGGTCATCGGCCCCGTGCTCGACGTCGAGTTCGAGGCCGAGCACCTGCCCGAGCTCTACAACGCGCTGGACATCACGGGCAAGTCGGATGACGGCAGCGACATCCGCGTCGTCTCCGAGGTGCAGCAGCACATCGGCCGCAACCAGGTCCGCGCCGTCGCGATGTCGTCCACCGACTCGGTCGTGAGGGGCATGGAGGTCGTCGACACCGGCGGTCCTATCTCGGTACCGGTCGGCGCTCCCGCGCTCGGGCGCATCCTCAACGTGCTCGGCGAACCGGTGGACAACGGCCCGCCGATCCCGAAGGACGCGCTGCGTTGGCCGATCCATCGCAAGCGCCCGGACTTCGTCAACCTCGAGCCGAAGACCGAGATCTTCGAGACGGGCATCAAGGTCATCGACCTGATCGCGCCGTTCGTGAAGGGCGGCAAGATCGGTCTCTTCGGCGGTGCGGGCGTCGGCAAGACGGTCGTCATCATGGAGCTGATCAACAACGTCGCCAAGGGACACGGCGGCAGATCCGTATTCTGCGGCGTGGGTGAGCGAACACGCGAGGGGAACGATCTCTACCTCGAGATGAAGGAGTCCGGCGTTCTTCCGAACGTGGCCCTCATCTACGGTCAGATGAACGAGCCGCCGGGTGCGCGTCTGCGCGTCGGCCTCTCCGGTCTCACGGTCGCCGAGTATTTCCGCGACCAGGAGAACGCGGACGTGCTCGTGTTCATCGACAACATCTTCAGATTCACGCAGGCCGGCTCCGAGGTTTCGGCGCTTCTCGGTCGTATGCCGAGCGCGGTGGGCTATCAACCGACGCTGGCGACGGAGATGGGCGATCTGCAGGAGCGCATTACCTCGACGCGCAACGGCTCGATCACGTCGGTGCAGGCGATTTATGTTCCGGCCGACGACATCACCGATCCGGCGCCGGCCACGGCGTTCGCGCACCTCGACGCCACGGTCGTGCTCTCGCGCGCGATCACCGAGCTGGGCATCTACCCCGCGGTCGATCCGCTCGCGTCGTCGTCGCGAATTCTCGACGTACAGTTCATCGGCGAACGGCACTACAAGGCCGCGACCGACGTCCAGCGCATTCTGCAACGCTACAAGGAGCTGCAGGACATCATCGCGATTCTCGGCATGGACGAACTTTCCGAAGAGGACAAGAAGATCGTCGGCCGGGCGCGCCGCATCCAGCGCTTCATGTCGCAGCCGTTCTCGGTGGCCGAGCAGTTCACGGGGATCAAGGGCAAGTACGTGAAGCTCGAGGAAACGATCTCGTCGGTCGAGCGGCTCGTCGCCGGCGAATTCGACAACCTGCCGGAGCAGGCGTTCTTCATGGCCGGCGGCATCGACGACGTGGTCGAGAACGCGAAGAAGCTGCAGAGCTGAGGCGCCACGATGCTGAACGTTTCGGTGATCTCGCCGGAGGCGGTGCTCTACGAGGGGACGACGGATTCCGTCGTCGCTCCCGCGTTCGACGGCGAGGTCGGCATCCTCACCGGCCACGCGCCGATGATGACGCTCCTCGGCAAAGGCGTGCTGCGGCTCGGCAGCGACAGCGGCCCCCGCTTCAACGTCGACGGCGGATTCTTGCAGGTCGTCGACAACATCGTGCGCGTCGTGACGGAGAAGGCGTCGGCGGCGTAAGACGTATTGTTGTGTGCCAGGCGGCCCACGAGGCCGGCCGTAGAAAATTCAACGCAGATGCCGCAGATCTGAACAACAATCCCGCAGATCTGCGGCAATTGTTTTTCAAATCTGCGGCAATCCGCGTTCACTTCTTGCGGGCCTGCGACGGTGGATCGAAGGGCGGAGAGAACCTACCGTAAGAGCCGATCCACGAGCGCGAACGACCGTTCGGCCGCACCGACGCCGCTCCGGACGAGCGCGCGCGCGAAGTCGCCGGCGTCGCGACGGGCTGTGGGATCCGTGATCCAGAAACGCAGCCGGCGCTCGGCCTCGGCTGCGTCCGCGACCGACGCTCCGCCGTGGCGCTGCACGAGCAGGGCGGCGTCGCGGCTGTCTTGAAACCGCGGACCGAAGAGAACCGGCGCGCCGAACGCTGCCGGCTCGAGAACGGAATGCAGCCCGGCCGCGTGGAAGCCGCCGCCGACGAAAGCGACGTCGGCGAGCGCGTAGAGGTCGCCGAGCACACCCACCCGATCGACGATGACGACGTGCGTGTCGCTCGTCGCTTCGTCGAGACGATCCGCGCGCAACGAACTTCGCTCGGCCCAGGCCAGCAATTCGGTGACGTGCTTTTTCGTCGGTTCGTGTGCGGCGATCACGAGCCGTGCCTCCGCGTTTGTGCGCCGCAACGCTTCGTAGGCCGGCAGGAGGACCGCTTCGTCAGACGGCCACGTCGATCCCGCGACGATTATCGGGCTCGCGCCGCGTAGGCGCCGGAGTAACGGCGATTCGCGGTCGACCGCCTGGGCGCGAGCCCATACTTGGTCGTAGCGCGTGTCGCCGGTGACGGTGATCGTCTGCGGGCGAACGCCGAGTTGCACGAGGCGATCCGCGTCGGCCTCGTCGATCGCACCGACGACGTCCAGCGCTGCATATGCGTCGCGCAGGAGCGCGCTGGCGCCAAAGGATCGCCGGGATGATCCGCGCGCCAGCGTCGCGCTGACGAGACCGAGGCGAACGTCGCGCTCGCGCGCCTCGCTGGTGATCATCGGCCAAACGTCGAGCTTGGAGAACACGAGCGCCGTCGGCTGCAGCGCGTCGAGGGCGGCGCGAGCGTCGCCCGGCGTGTCGAACGGCAGATAGTCGGTGAAGTCGACGTCGAGCGAGCGGGCGAACGCGGCGGCGCTCGGCGAGAAATGCGTGTAGGCGATCTGGACGTCGGGCCGGCGCGACCGCGCCAGCTCGAGGATAGGCCGGGCCTGCAGACCTTCGCCGACCGATGGCGCGTGCATCCAGAGAAGCGGACGGTTCGCGTCACGATGCGCCTCGGCCCAACGGCGGTAGCGCGACCGGATGCCGCGCCGCGCGCGCAGCGAGCGCAGGATCTTCGAATTGGTGTTGGGTGTTACGAACGCCGCTCCGCGCGCGATTTGCGCCAGCGCGCGATATCCGAGCTGGACTGGAAAGCGCACGCGGTGGCGAGTAAGGCGGCGGTGAGGCTACTTGCCTTTCGCGGCGAGCGCCGCGTCGAGCGCGCCGGCCACGTCGGCGTCCGCGCTCGCCAGTTTTGTGGCGCCGACGATGAAGGTCGGCGTCGAGGTCACGCCCGTCTGCCTCGCGCGATCGTAGTCGGCCTCGATGAGCGGGCGTGTGAGGTGCTGCGACACGCACGTCCGCCACGGGCCCATGTCGACGTGGTTGTGGTTTGCCAGCGTGTCGAAGAACGACGCCGGGCTCTGGAGCACCTCCCAGATCCTCTGCGTCGCGAAGAGCGAATCGTGCATTGGCCAGAACTTGTCCTGCGCGGAGGCGCACATCGCAGCTTCGGCCGCCGGCACGGCGAACTGGTGAATGCTGAGCGGCATGTTGAGGTACGCCATCCGCACGCGCCCCGACTTCACGTATTTCTGCACGATGTTCGAGAACGACGAGTCGTGCCACTGTTTGCAGAACGGGCACTGAAAGTCGCTGGCCATCACCAGCCAGACTTTCGCGTTCGAGTCGCCGAGTATGCGGCCGCGGTCGGCTCGCACGTTGATCGAATCCGCCGCGCCGGCGGTGGCCGGCACCGCGGCGGACGCCGTGCTGGCGACGGCCGCCGCCGATTTGCCGGATGACCCGGCAGCGTCGCCGCGGGAACACGCCGCTACCAATAGAAGGGCAGCCGCCAGTTCGACGGCGACCCGCCGCAAGCTTCCAATCGAACGGTATGACATTGTCGTCCTTGAATCTACGTGCCGGCGCGACACCCGCCAAATCAGAACGTTGCGCGCCGCCCGGCCGATGGCCGCTTCCACCCGGGGAAGGAGCGGGATAGCCTTCGACCGTGCACATCCGCGCGTTCCCGCTCTTCGTTTTCGCCTCGCTCATAGCGGTGGCTCAAGGGAGCGCCCAGACGCAGGGGCTCCAACTCCCCGCGTACGTCGGCTACGTCAACGACTTCGCGCACGTCATTCCGCCGGACAAGGCGGCCGCCATCTCGGCGATCATCGATGACGTGAAAGCGAAGTCGGGCGGCGAGATCGTCGTGGTGACGCTTCCCGATCTCAAGGGACGCCCGGTCGAGGAGGTCGGACTCGAGATCGGCCGACTGTGGAAGGTTGGGAAGAAGGGGAACCCCGGCGATCCGGCCAGGAACACCGGCGTCATCCTCCTCGTGGTGCCGAAAGAAACCAGCGCCGACGGGAACGGACACATACGCACCGAGATCGGATTCGGCGCCGAGGGTTTCCTCACCGACGCGACGACCGGCGAATTCCGCGACCTGGCGATTCCCTATTTCAGGAATCGGGATTACGGCTCCGGCATCCTGTTGATGGTCGACAGCATCGCCGCGCATTACGCGAACGAATTCAAATTCC
The DNA here is from genome assembly GCA_963757185.1 of uncultured Gemmatimonadaceae bacterium. GTDB lineage: Bacteria > Gemmatimonadota > Gemmatimonadetes > Gemmatimonadales > Gemmatimonadaceae > JAQBQB01. The sequence goes on along the minus strand of CAVWQI010000002.1, from coordinate 256,116 downwards.
AGGTCAACCCGAACGTTCAGCCGCAGATCGAAGTCGAGCGGCCGGCGCCGCGCGGAAGTTCTGGGGGCGGCATTCCACCGGTCGTCTGGTTCGTGCTCCTCTTCGTCGTCCTGTCGCTGCTCGGCGGGGGCCGGCGTCGCGGCTGTGGGGGCGGGGGATGTCTACCCATCTTCCTGCCCTTCGGTGGCGGCGGATGGGGGGGTGGAGGAGGCGGTGGTTGGAGCGGCGGCGGATTCGGCGGCGGCGGCGGTGGCGGTGGATTTGGCGGGTTCGGAGGTGGAGGCGGTTTCGGCGGCGGTGGCTCCAGCGGATCTTGGTGACCCATGGCGCGAATGACACTCGACGAACTCGTGAAGCAGTTGCGCGCCGCGTATGGAACGGCGCTCCGCTCGATCGTGCTCTACGGCTCGTCCGCGGGCGGTGAACCGGGCGCCAAGAAGCAGGATCACAACGTGCTCGTGATCGTCGACTCGCTCGACGCATCGCGGCTGCGCGCGGCGTCGGCGGCGTCGAGGGCCTGGGTCGACGCCGGCAACCACGCGCCCCTCACGCTCACGCGCGAAGAATGGGCGGGATCCGCCGACATCTTCCCGATGGAGTACGCGGACATTCTCGACAGACACAGGGTGCTGCACGGCGAGCCGCCCTTTGATGGGATCCGAGTTGATATGAAGGATCTGAGGCTTCAGCTCGAGCAGGAAACGATGGGGAAGTTGATCCGTCTGCGACAGGGATTGCTCGGCGCGGGGAACGACCCTGAGCGCGAGCTCGACCTATTGGCGACGAGCCTGAGCCCAATTCTGATCGTCTTCCGCGCGTTCCTCCGCTTACACGGCGGGCATCCGCCAAAGGACAACATCGAGCTGGTGGAGGCGGTCGCGCAGCGGGCGGGGTTCGACGCCGTTCCCTTTGCCCGAGTCGTGCGACACATCCGCGGCGATCCTGCCCTCAAGCCCGCCGAGTCCGGTGAAGTGCTGGCCGGCTACCTGCGGGGGGTGGAGCGCCTGGTGGCGTATCTCGACCATTATCAGCCAGTTGGGTGACACTGTCACCCGGCTCGGCCGTGTTGCGTAGTGTGAGGGCAGGTCATTCCACCCACAGTTCGTCTCGGAGCACGACAATGAAACGCTGGCTCGCCCTTTTGCTGCTGCCGCTGCTCGCATCGTGCGGGTACAACACAATTCAGCGGCTCGACGAGCAGGCCAACTCGGCGCAGGGACAGATCGAGGTGCAGCTGCAGCGACGCGCCGATCTGATCCCGAACCTCGTCAACACGGTCAAGGGATACGCGACGCACGAGGAGCAGACGCTGAACGAAGTCGTGCAAGCGCGTTCCGGTCTCGTGAACGCAATTCAGTCACACGACCCGGCCGCCATGGCCAACGCCGACGCACAGCTCACGGCGTCACTAAGCCGTCTTTCGATCAACGTCGAGGCGTACCCGAATCTGAAGGCCGATCAGAGCTTCATTCGCTTGCAGGACGAGCTGACCGGTACGGAGAATCGGATCGCCGTTTCGCGCAACGACTACAACCAGGCCGTGCAGCAGTACAACGCGTACATCCGCCAATTCCCGGCCGTGTTGACCGCGAAGGTCACGGGCGCGAAGGACCGGAAGTATTTCACGGCGAATGCGTCGGCGCAGCAAGGACCGCCCACGGTCGATTTCTCGAAGCCCGCCGCGACGCCGCCCGCGAAACCGTAGAGACCCGAGCCCCAACGCCGAGCCGTCAGTCGACGCTGGGCGTGGGCTTGGGGAACAACGACGGGCCTTTCGCGACGCGCCATCCGGCGACGTCAAGCGTTTTCGCGTCGTCGAATCGCTGTTCCTCGACTCGCCCCGGTCCGCCGATCTGCGTCCATAGTTCCTGCGCCTTGTTCGGCATGAACGGCGCGAGGTAAATCGCGTGGCGGGCCAGCTGCCGGACGATCGCGGCCAGCACGCGTTCGAGCTCGCCGCGCGACTCCGGCTTTTTCGCGAGCGCCCAGGGCTGTTGCGACTGCACGAATTCGTTGCCGCGCGACACGCAAGACATCACGCGCTTGAGGCCTTCGTGCAGCAGGAAGCCGCGGCTACCATCGAGCGCGCCGTGATACTCGGCGAGATCGGCGGCGTCGGCGCGATCGAGGTCCATCGTCGCACCAAGCGGGACCGTACCCTCGCAGTACTTCTCGACCATCGAGATGGCGCGGCTCGCCAAGTTGCCGAGTGAGTTCGCGAGGTCGGAGGTGTAGCGCTCGTCGTACCGCTCGAACGAAAAGCTTCCATCGGTATCGAACGCGACTTCGCGCAGCAGGAAGTAGCGCAGCGCGTCGGCGCCGTATCGAGTGATCGCTTCGTCGACGTCGAGGCGGACTCCGGCCGATTTGCTGAACCGCTCGCCGCCGAGCAGCACGAAGCCGTGCGCCCAGACGCGCTCGGGAAGCGGCAGCTCGGCGGCTTGCAGCATCGCCGGCCACACGACGGTGTGAAGCCGCGTGATGTCCTTTCCGATGACGTGCAGCTGCGCGGGCCAGCGGTCGTGGTAGCGCTTCTCGGGGAAGCCTGTCGCCGTGAGATAGTTCGGCAGCGCGTCGAACCAGACCCACGTGCCTTGCTCTTCGCCGTTGGAGAGTTGGAGCGGGAAGGGAATGGCCCACGACAACCGCGACCGCGTGATCGAGATGTCCTCGAGTCCCTGGTCGAGCAGCGAGAGTATTTCGTTACGTCGCGTTTCCGGCTCGAGGAATTCCGGGCGCTCGGCGAACAGCCGCCGAAGGAACGGCTCGTAGCGCGTGAGCCGGAAGAACCAGTTGCGCTCGGTCGTCCACTGCAGCTCGCGCGTCGGGTGAAGCACGCAGTGGCCGCTCTCGATCTCGTCGTCGCGTTTGAACAACTCGCAGCCGACGCAGTACCAGCCTTCGTACGACTTCTCGTAGAAATCGTCGGGCGTAGAGTCGTGGATGCGTTTGATCAACGCGCGGACGCCGCGCTTGTGGTCGTCGCCCGTCGTCCGCATGAAGCGATCGTACGAGATCGAGAGCCGGCGCCACATCTCCTCGAAGTGACCGGCGATTCCGTCGACGAATTCTTGCGGCGAAATGCCGCGCTCCGCGGCGGCTTGCGCGACCTTCTGCCCGTGTTCGTCGAGGCCCGTCAGGAAGTAGACGTCGTCACCCCGCATGCGGCGATACCGCGCGATGGTGTCGGCGCCGATCTTCTCGTACGCGTGCCCGATGTGCGGATCGCCGTTCGCGTAGTCGATCGCGGTCGTGAGGTAGAACTTGCCCATCAAGCGCCGCCGGGCGGCGTGCCGTCGTCAGCGCCGCCGGACGTTCCGCCGTCGCCGCCACTGCCTCCAGGCCGATTGCGTCTCCCGCCGCGCCGACCGCGCCGACGCCGCGGGCGCTTGATGTGATCGTCGGGCGGGCTGGTGGTTTGCTGCGCTGATGGGTCGCTGGACGGCTGGACGGCTTGACGGCTTGACGGCTCCTGCGTTTCTGCTGTGTCCTCTGCCTCCTCCGGTTCATCCGTCCACCCGTCCACCTGTCCGCCCTCATCCAACGGTCCGAGAATGACGACGCGCTCCGCGACGACGGCCTCCTCGAGCACGATGTCCTCCTCGTGCTCGTCGAGCGTCACGATCCTCGGACCTGGCGCGAACGGAAGCGGCGCGCCGACTTCCTCGGCCTCGGCGCGGAGGTCGAGGAGCAGAATCGTTCGCTGCTCGCCGTCGTCGCTGCGCAGCGTGACGCGTTCACGAAAGATGTCGTTGGCGACGACCTTCTCCTCGCCAACTTTTGTCTTCACGATCTTGCCCTCCTTCGGGAATCGCTTGCGGCTCTGCACGTAGAACTCGTGCTCGTAGCGGAGGCAACACATCAGGCGCCCGCACGCGCCGGAGATCTGCGACGGGTTCAGCGACAGACGCTGATCCTTGGCGACGCCCAGGTTCACAGGTCGCAGCTCCGGCAGCCACGACGCCGAGCAATACTGGCGGCCGCAACGGCCGACGCCGTCGAGCCGCTTCGCTTCATCGCGCACGCCGATCTGTTTGAGCTCGATCCTCGTGCGGAACATCGACGCCAACTCGCGCACGAGCGCGCGGAAGTCGATTCGCTTCTCGGCGGTGAAATAGAGCGTGAGCTTCTTGCGGTCCCACTGCCACTCGGCGTCGGACAGCTTCATCGCCAGCTTGTTCGCGTTCACCCGCTCCATGGCGCGGCGGCGGGCGTCGTCGTCCTGGGTTCGCAGGTCGTCGGCGCGACGCACGTCGTCGCGGCTCGCCAGCCGGCGAGCCTTTTTCGTGGTGCCCGCGTTGCCGTACCCGTGCGGCACGCCGGCGTTTCGCTTGTGGGCCAGCTCGCCGACGGCGTGAACGCGGCCGAGGTCCTCACCCCGGTCGGCGTCGACGATCACCGCCGACTTGAGCGGCGGCGCCTCCTCGGATTCCCAGAGGAAGAAGTCCTTTCGATTGCCTTTGAAGGCGACTTCGATGAGGTGAGACATGGCTTGACGGCTCGACGGCTAGACAGCTGGACAGGCAGACGGGAACCGACGGTATGGCCGTCGAGCTGTCCAGCCGTTTAGCTGTTCAGCGGTCATTCCAGATACTGTCCGATTCGCAAAAACTTCTCTCGTCGCCGCCGAACCAGTTTGTCCGGCTTGTACCGGCGCAGGTCCTCGAGCTGGCGCACGAGGGTGTCGTGAACGTTGGCGGCCGCGGCCTCGTGGTTCGAGTGCGCACCGCCTGGCGGCTCAGGAATAATCTCGTCGATTACGCGCAGCTCGTGGAGATCCTGCGCCGTGATGCGGAGGGCGGAGGCCGCCTTTTCGCGCAATTCCTGGCTCTTGCCGTCCTTCCATAGAATGGACGCGCACCCCTCGACCGTAATGACCGAGTAGACGGCGTTCTCGAGCATGTTCGTGCGGTCGGATACGCCGAGCGCGAGGGCGCCGCCGGAGCCGCCTTCGCCAATCACCGTGGCGATGATGGGCACCTCGAGCCTGCTCATCTCGAACAGGTTGCGCGCGATCGCCTCCGACTGGCCGCGCTCCTCCGCGCCCAAGCCCGCCCACGCGCCCATCGTGTCGATGAACGTGATCACCGGGACCGAAAACTTCTCGGCGAGCTTCATGAGACGCAGCGCCTTGCGATAACCCTCGGGGTGGGGCATCCCGAAGTTGCGCTTGAGAATCTCCTTCGTGTCGCGGCCGCGCTGGTGGCCGACGACCATGATCGTCTCGCCGTCGAGGCGCGCCCAACCGCCGACGATCGCCGCATCCTCCCGGAAGGCGCGGTCGCCGTGCAGTTCGATGAAGTCCGTGAAGGCGTGCTGGATGTAGTCGAGCGTGAACGGACGCTTCGCGCTGCGCGCGACCTGCACGCGCTGCCACGGCGAGAGGTTCTTGTAGATCTCCTCGCGCAGATCAGCCAGCTTGCGCTCGAGCGGCGCGATCTCGTCGTTGACGTCGAGTTGCTGGCCGCCGGCGAGCCTCTTCAGCTCGTCGATCTGCTTCTCCAGCTCGACGATCGGTTTTTCGAAGTCCAGTGTTGCAGAAGTGCCCACGTCAGTTCCTCTCGGCGTTCCCCCCCACACCTCCACCCGCACGTACGACCCGCACCCGATCCTCGCCGAGCAACTGGCGCAGATCGCGCAACGCGGCTTGAGAGGCCGCCAACTTCAACGAGCGCGATTTGAGTCTCGCCCGTGAACCGCTTCCGTCGATCCACTGCACCTCGAGCGGCGGCGAAGTCACGTTCGCCGTCGCGTGCGTCTCGACCACCACCCGCACGTCCCGCATCACGTCCGGCGTGAGCGAATCTCCGGACTGGAGATCGATCGCGACCGCCACCTCCCCGTTCAGCCGCTTCTCCACAAGCGGAGTGAGCGACTCGACGATGAACGTCGGGTTGTCGGCGTCCTGGTCGCGCCGCGAGTAGCTGCCTTTGAGCAGAACGGGGACATCCGTCTTCACCCGGTCGCTCAACATCGTCCAAGCTTCCGGGAACACCAGAACTTCCGAAGATCCCGAAAAATCCTCGACTGTCAACCGTGCGAACTCGGCGCCCGATTTCCGGCTGATTTGCCTCTTGACAGCGGTCACAACAACACCCAGGGCGAGGGGCTGATCCGTCCACTTCCCGAGCTCCGAAACCGTGTGCGTCGCGAACAGCTCGCACTCCACACGGAACGGCTCCAAGGGGTGTCCCGAGATATAAAAGCCGAGGATCTCCTTTTCTTTCGTGAGACGCTCGGACTCGCCCAACGGGGCGATGTTCGGCAGCACGTGCGGCCTGGCGACCGACGTCGACTCGTCGACGCCGCCAAGCAGCGAGAACTGGCCGACGGCCGCCTCCTGCTGCTTGAGCGACGCTTCGCCAAGCGCGCTGTCGAGCACCGCCCAGTACTGGGCTCGGTGCCCGCCAAGGTTGTCGAGCGCGCCCGACGCGATCAGCGCCTCGATCACGCGCCTGTTGCAGAGACGGAGGTCCACGCGTTCGCAGAAATCATGGAACGAAGTGAAAGGTTTCTCCGAGCGGGCGGCCAACATCGCGTCGATCGCCGTTCGGCCGACGGTTCGAATCGCGCCGAGGCCAAACCGGATCCGCTTGTCGCCGACGACGGTGAACTTGTAGCCCGACTCGTTGACGTCGGGCGCGAGTACCTCGATCCCCAGCTCGCGCGCCTCGTTGATGAACTTCACGACGCTGTCGGTGTCGCCGATCGACGACGAAAGCAGCGCGGCCATGAACTCGGCCGGGTAATGGACCTTGAGCCACGCAGTGTGATACGAGATGACCGAGTAAGCGACGGAGTGCGACTTGTTGAAGCCGTAACGCCCAAAGGTCTCGATCTGCCCCGCCAGCTCTTCGATGACGCGACGGTCGTACCCTCGCGCCACGGCCTTTTCTACGAACTTGCCCAGCTCCACGCGAATGAGCTCCGCGTCCTTCTTGCCGACCGCCTTGCGGAGGACGTCGGCTTCGGCGAGCGAAATCCCCGCCAGAAGCTGCGCGATGCGCATCACCTGTTCCTGGTAGGTGATGACGCCGTACGTCGGCTCGAGAATCTGCTGAAGCTCGGGGAGCGCGTATGAGACCGGCTCCTCGCCGCGCTTGCGTCGCTGGTAGACGCGATGCATCCCGGCGTCGAGCGGGCCGGGGCGCATCAGCGCGTTCGACGCGACGAGGTCGTCGAACCGGTCGCAGCGCATCCCGCGGAGCAGATCCGTCGCCAGCGGAGATTCGAACTGAAAAACGCCGACCGTGCGGCCCGCGCGAAGCATGCTGTAGACGAGCGGGTCGTCCATCGGGATCGTGTTCAGATCCGGCGCCGTGCCGTGCCGCTGCTCGATCGCCGCGAGCGCGTCGTGCAATACGGTGAGCGTCGTGAGGCCGAGGAAGTCCATCTTGAGCATGCCCGCGTGCTCGAGACAGTTCATGTCGTACTGGCTCACGATCACCTGCTCTTCGTCGACCGAGCCGGCGCCCTTGGTGGACTGCGTGCAGATGGGCACGTAGTCGTCCACCGGTCCCGGCGCGATGACGACGCCGGCGGCGTGGACGCCCGTGTGCCGCGAGAGTCCCTCGAGCGCGGCCGCGTAGTCGAGCAACTGACGATACCGCTCGTCGGTGCGATAGAGGCGGCCGACGTCGTCGAGCTTTTCGATCGCCTCTTTGACGGTCAGCGAGAAATTCGGCTGATTCGGAATCAGCTTGGCGAGCGAGTCTGTCTCCGCCGGAGTGAAACCGAGCGTGCGGCCGACGTCCTTGATGGCCGCGCGCGACTTCATCGTTCCGAACGTCACGATCTGGCAGACGGACTCGCGCCCGTACTTCTGCCGCACGTACTCGATCACCTCGCCGCGCCGCTCGAAGCAGAAGTCCACGTCGACGTCGGGCATCGAGACGCGTTCCGGATTGAGGAAGCGCTCGAACAGGAGGTCGTAGAAGAGCGGATCGACGTCGGTGATGCGCAACGAATACGCGACGAGCGAGCCCGCTGCAGATCCGCGGCCAGGTCCCACAGGTATGCCGCGATCGCGCGCCGCCTTGATGAAGTCGGCGACGATGAGGAAGTAGCCGGCGTAGCCGGTCTTGGTGATGACGCCGAGCTCGTAGTCGAGACGCTCGCGCACGTTCGCCGGGATTGGATCGCCGTAGCGCTCTTTGGCGCCGGCGGTCGCCAGCGTCGTGAGCAGGTCGTTCTCGGTGGTGACGCCGGCCGGAAGCGGGAAGGCGGGCAGGTGGTACTTCTTCCCGAACTCGACGTTGATCTGGTCGGCGATGCGCAGCGTGTTCTCGAGCACGTCCGGCCGATCCGGGAAGCTTTTCGCCATCTCGGGTGCGCTCTTGAAGTAGAGCCCCCGATCGTAGCGCATGCGGTCCGGATCGCTGCGATCCTTGCCGAGCCCGATGCAGAGGAGCACGTCGTGCGCGTCGTGGTCTTCGCTCCTGAGGAAGTGCGCGTCGTTGGTGGCGATGACGGGGAGTCCGAGCTCCTTGGCGAGCGCGAACACGCGCGGGTTCAGGGTCGCCTGCCCCTCGCTGTCGTGCGCCTGAACCTCGAGGTAGTAGCGGTCCTTGAACAGCTCCGCGTACCAGCTCGCCGCCTCGCGTGCCGCGGCCTGGTCGTCGGCCATGAGGTGCTGCGCGACTTCTCCGGCCAGACACGCCGAGGAGACGATGATTCCCTCGTTGTATTTGGCGAGCAGCTCCCGGTCGACGCGGGGGCGGGAGTAGAAGCCCTCCGTGTAGGCGAGGGAGGAGAGCTTCACGAGATTCCGGTACCCAATGGCGTCACGGGCCAGAAGGACCAGATGGTAGTATGGCTTGGCTGTGGGGGTTGTTCGCCCGCGGGCGCGCCGATCTCCCGGTGCTACATAGGCCTCCATTCCAATAATCGGCTTGATCCCCGCGGCTCGCGCGTGCTCTTGGAACTCCCAAGCCGCGTGGAGGTTACCGTGATCGGTGATCGCCAGCGCGGGTTGCTCGAACTCCTGGGCCCGGCGAATCAGGTCGTCGATCCGGTTGGCGCCGTCGAGGAGCGAGAACTCGGAGTGACAGTGGAGATGGACGAATGACATTACGAAAAATAGCTGGACAGCTCGGCGGCCTGACAGCTTGACGGCTGTCTAGCTGTCACGCTGTCCAGCCGTCTAGCCTTCTCCGATGCGCAGAATCCGTCGCCTTTTCGGGATCCTCGTTCTCGTTTTGATTGCGTGGCTCGCGCTCTCGCCCACGGGTCGGTACCTCGTGCGAGCTGCGTGGGCCGAGGGAACCATTCTGGCGCGGCGCCGGTCGATCGAGGCGATTGTTGCCGATCCGGCGACGCCGCTGGAGGCGGCGGCCAAGCTGCGGCTCGTGCTTGCGGCGCGCGCGTTCGCGGCCGACTCGATCCAGTTGCGCACACGTAAGAGCTTCACGACCTACACGCAGCTGGACCGCGATACGCTCGTTCTGGTGCTGTCGGGCGCATATCCGGACCGGCTCGCGCCGTACACATGGTGGTTCCCGATCGTCGGCCGTGTTCCGTACAAGGGATTCTTCGATTTCGGGGCCGCGCGCGCGGCACAGCACGACCTGTCGGCGAAAGGGTTCGACGTCTATCTGCGACCGTCGCCGGCGTTCAGCACGCTCGGTTGGTTCAACGATCCGTTGCTCTCAACTTCATTGCGCGCCGACACGATCGATCTGGCGAACACCGTGATCCACGAGCTGACCCACAACACGTTCTACGCGCCGGGCCAGGCCGTGTTCAACGAGTCGTTCGCGAGCTTCGTGGGCGCGCGGGGGTCGGCGTGGTTCTTTCGGTCGCGCGGCGATTCAGCGGCAGCGGACCAAGCCGACGCGCGATGGGCCGACGACAAGCTGTTGGCGCAGTTCTGGGCGGCGTTGTACGCGAGCGTCGACTCGGCTTTTCGCGCGCACTCCACGGATTCGCTCGCGCGCATCGCGGCGCGCGACTCGCTCTACGCGAGAGCGCGCCACGATCTCGTCACGACGCTTGGGCCCCAGCTGCGCACGATCCCCGCGGCGGCGCTCTCGCGCGTGCGCCTCGACAACGCGGCATTGCTGGCGCACCGGATCTACAACACCAATCTCGACCTGTTCGATCGAGTCTGGGTGCGCGAGCAGGGCGACCTCCGGCGCGCGATCCCGCGGATCATCGATCTGGCGAAGAGTCGGCCGGGAGATCCGTTCGGAGCGATTCGTTCCTGGGTCGACCTGCTCCCGGTCAGCGCACCGAGGAATGATCCTGCACCGTCGAAAAACAACAAGTAGTTCTTGCTGTTGTCCGTTTGTTTCAGTTCCATCTGTTTGTGTCCGTGTACATATCGTTGATGCCTGAGTGGCGCGAGAGTCTTGCACGCCACTCAGGCATCAACAATCGGTACACGGAAACAAACGGCTAACAAACAGAAACAAACGGAGAAAGACAAACACTGTGTTATCGGAGCGCCCGCTCTGGCCACACGTGAGACTCGAGAAATTTTGAACGCAGATGACGCAGATTTGAAAAACAATCCCGCGCATCTGCGGAATTGTTGTTCAGATCCGCGTCATCCGCGTCTAGCTTGCTCGCCCTTCCGGTGGCCCGCTTGGCGGCTCGAACCGCCCGCGCAAGAGTGCTCGTAGATCGATGGGGGGTGAATCGGCCGGAGTCTGACGTTCCGCCGAAGCCGGTGCCGCCGGATTTTGCGGCACGACGCGCCGCATCTTGTCGCGAACGCCGCGGTCGATGAAACGCGACAGCTGGTCGATCGAGTAGTCGGAGCCGCGGCGTGTGGCGTAGACGTTCAGCGGATACGTCACCGCCAGATTGTTTCGCGCGCGCGTCATGGCGACGTACATGAGGCGTCGCTCCTCCTCCAACTGATCTTCGTCGTCCAGTGATCGCGAAGACGGGAACCAGCCGTCGACCGCCCAGATGACGAACACCGCGTCCCATTCCTTGCCCTTCGCGCTGTGCACGGTGCTGATCACGAGCGCATCGTCCTCCTCCTGGCTGCCGGACGCCAGGTCCTGCGTGCTCTGGGGCGGCTCGAGCGCCAGCGCGGCGAGAAACGCGGCGCGGCTCGGGTAGCCGGCGGCGATCACGCGAAGTTGATCGAGGTCGGCGAGACGGGGCTCGGAGCGGTCGTAGCGCTCCGCCAAGAGCGCATCATATAGAAGGCGGACTTCGTCGATGTCCTCGCCCACACCGCCTTCGCCGCGTCTGGCGCCGCTCAGCCGTCGCAAGAGGTCGGCGAGGTCCCGATGCGCGTCGTGGGCGCGCGCCGGCGGCTCGAATCGGGCGAACGCGTCCGGATCCCACGAGCGCTCCGCGAGCGTCTGCATGATCGCGCGGGCGGTCGTGTCGCCGATGCCGGGCATCAGCATGAGAATCCGATACCAGCTCACCTCGTCGCGCGGGTTGTCGAGCACCCGGAGGAACGCGAGAACGTCCTTGACGTGCGCCGCCTCGAGGAACTTGAGGCCGCCCCACTTCTCGAACGGGATGTTGCGGTTGGTGAGTTCGATCTCGAGGTCGGCCGACATGTACGCGGCACGCACGAGCACCGCCATCTCGCGAAGCGGCATGCCCTCCTCGTGCAGCTCGAGCACTCGGTCGACGACGAAGCGCGTCTGGAGCTGTTCGTCGCGCGCCGTGACGAGCCAGGGCGGCTCCGAGCCGGTGCGCTCCGTCCACAGCGCCTTGGTGAAGCGCTCGAGCGCGCGCGAGATGAGCGTGTTGGTCGTGTCGAGGATCGGCTGTGTCGAGCGATAGTTCTGCTCGAGCGCGACGACCTGCGTTCCCTCGAACTGCTTCGGGAAGTCGAGAATGTTCCGGAAGCTGGCGCCGCGGAACGAGTAGATGCTCTGCGCGTCGTCGCCGACGACCGTGATGTTAGAATGCGACCGGCACATCCCGCGGAGGATCCGAGCCTGAAGCAGGTTCGTGTCCTGGTACTCGTCGACGAGGATGTGGTCGTATTGGCCCGCGATGCGGTCGGCGAGCGCCGGCGACTGCTCGAGCATCAGGGCCCAGAAGAGAAGCAGGTCGTCGTAGTCGACCAGGTTGCGTTCCGACTTCCGGCTCACGTACTCGGCGTAGACGCGGATCATACCCGGCATCTGTTCGAGGAACTGCGGCAGCTCGCGCTCGATCAGCGTCTCGATCGGAATCTCGGCGTTGATGTGCCGAGAATAGACGTAGTGCAGCGTTTCCTTTTTCGGGAATCGCTTTTCGGATTTTGCAAAGCCGAGGCTTCCGCGGGCGAGCTGCATGAGGTCTTCGGCGTCGCCCTGATCCATGATGGAGAAGTTGCGGGCGAGGCCCCCCTCCGGGCCGAATTGGCGGAGCAGGCGGTGTCCGGTCGCGTGGAACGTTCCGCCCTGGACGCGGGTTGATGCCGACCCGACGAGCCGCTCGGCGCGGGAGAGCATCTCGTGGGCGGCGCGGCGGGTGAAGGTCAGGAGGAGAATGCGTTCGGGGGCCACCCCCCGTTCTATGAGATGCGCCACCCGGTACACCAGCGTCCGCGTCTTGCCCGTGCCGGCGCCTGCGATGACGAGGAGGGGGCCGGTGCCGTGAGTGGCCGCCGCGGCCTGTTCGCGGTTCAGCTCCGCGGTGAAGTCGCGGGGTGTGGCGTCGACACTACGCTCGCGGGGGGGATAGACCAGCGGGGTGGAAGCGACGTCGCTCGGGGGGGCGGGCATGGCGGCAAGATATCGCTTCGGGATGGTTTCGGTAGCTGCGTAGTGCGGGAAGTCACGCGGAGCCAATGGATTGATGACAGTGGCCGGTCGGCGTGACTGTTCCCGTTACCTGAAACGAGGGTCCGCGTCCTAATCCCGACGCCGGGCCCATTCGGGCCGGGAGTCGCGTGGTTTTTTGTCAGTTTTCTTTGCTTTGCGGGACCACGCTGACGGACATGGAGCCGATGACGGCTTGAGAAAACAGAGTCGGTGAAACGCGTAAATCGCTCAGGATACTCGTTCTTGACCGTCTTGACGGTCGCCGATATCTTGCGTCGCTTGCCGAACTGACTCTTTTTGTGCCAGTAGTGCGTTTTGCGAGTTTTCCCATGGGGAAGAGCCACGCTTCCCCGAGCGTCGCAGACGACCGCGGTCGTTTTACCCGGAGTACGTGGCGCGCTGTGATGATGTGCGAAGTCGAAGGGTAGCGAAGTCGCAGTTCATTGGTTTTCACAACGCATCACTTACCAAGGGGGTAAGATGCAATCCGTGGTTCGTTCTTCTTTAGTGGTGGGCATCTTCGCGTTTGCGGGCCTCACGGCCTGCGGCGACAAGATCGTCCAAGGGAATAACAATGGAGTGGACAGCGTAGTACACTCGGTAACTGTGTCGCCGGCGTCGGTACCGAACATGAAGATCGGCGACAAGGTCACTCTGGCGGCGTCCGTTGACGCCGGCGCGGGCGTGACCGATCGCACGGTGCAGTGGTCGTCGTCGAACGTCGCTGTCGTGACGGTCGACCAGCAGGGTGTCGTGACGGCTGTCGCCGGTGGTACGGCGTCGGTCATCGCCAAGGCGACCGCGAACCCGGCGGTGTCCGGTGCGGCCGCGATCACGGTCGGCGCGAGCGTCAACGCGACCGTCACGGTCGCCAGCGTCAACCAGACCACGTGCTCGTTCCTCGGCAACTGTAACTCGGTTCCGGCGAACATCGCCGCGATCATGGGCCAGATCGACGTGACGTTGAACGTCGACCCGGGTACGCAGACGCTCACCGGCGTCGACCTGATCATGAACTGCTCGGGCACTGGCAACTCGGCGACCGACACGGTCGTCGCGAGCCAGAACAACGGCACGGATAAGGCGCCGATCGCCGGCGAAGAGGCCTCGGCTCCGGTGCAGCTCAGCTTCAACACGGCGAGCTTCAACGCCACGACGGGTGCGGTTGCGTTCAAGAACGGCAACTGTACGCTCAAGGGTCGCGCTCGCACGGCGGCTGGCACCCAGTCGAGCTCCAACACCGAGACGCTCGTCCTCGTGAACCCGGACGTGATCATCGGTACGATGGCTTCGACGAAGTCCGCGCTCAACCCGGTCAGTGGTCTGAACTGGAAGGGTGGCGACGTGACGATCTCCGAGACGCCGGTCTTCTTTACCCCGGGTCGTTCGGCCGTTTCGGCGACGATCTTCTACGAGGGTAAGAATGCACCGATCACCGCCGGCGGTACGCAGTCGGTGACGTTCCTCGACACGAACAACCCGGCTTCGACCAACCCGCTCAGCATCGATGGTGTCACCGATGCCAACTCGGACGTTACGGTCCAGGTGATCGCGGTCGACAACTCGGGCAACAACTTCCAGAACCCGAACGGCTTCGGCATCGTGACCGCCGCGTCGTTCCTGGCCAATCCGGCCAACGGCGGCGTTCCGCCGTTCGGCGGCACGAATCCGTTCCGCCTCGACACGCAGAAGCCGATCTCTGGTGGCTTCACGCTGGCGAGCAACACGGATCAGAACACCGGTCCGAACGGCTTCCTGAACGCGACGTTCCGTTTCGCGGGTGACTCGGCCGCTGGTTACCGCGGTGCCGACCGCCTTGGCGTCTCGGGCTGCGCGGCGACGTCGTCGATCAGCAACTGCGATTTCAATGGTATCGATTCGGTGACGGTGATCTTCCAGACCGGCACGACCAATACCGGCACGTTCACGACCGTTGCGAACCCGGCGAACCTGCCCGAGACGGCGACGGGCACCGCCAACCTGCTCCGCCAGATCACGACGGACAGACTGGGCAATGCGGATACCTCGTGGGTCTGCACGACCGGTAACTGCATCCAGTGGCAGGGCAACTCCGCGCCGGCGTCGGCCAAGTTCGGCGTCGACAAGACCGCGCCGACGGCGACGTTCGTCAGCGGCGAAGTCCAGGGCAACGCGTACAACAACCCGGCGACCCCGGGCAACTACGTGTTCAACATCACGGATCCGGGTTCGGTCGGTGCCTCTGGCGTCGGCACGTACGCGGGTGCGGGCACGATCCTCGTCGCGCAGGTTCGTCAGTGGAACGGCTTCACGACGAGCAGCAGCGTGACGGCCTTCGAGAACGTGAACGAGACGAACACCCCCGCGGCTAACCGCCCGGGCCTTGGTGAGACCCTCGGCACGTACCCGGCGGCGAACACCGTTCCTTGCACGATCGGCCGCTTCAACGCCACCCAGGCCAAGGCTGGCGCGAACGCGCTCCCGGTTCTTGCGGCGAACGGCACGACGGTCGGCTTCTGCACGCCGATTCCGTTCACGGCCGGCGGCCCGCCGACGGCCCAGACGATTCCGTCGAGCAGCAACTTCTTCAACGGCTACTACACGACCCGCATCATCGCACCCGACGAAGCCAACAACCTCAGCGCCGTGTTCACGGCGACGGTGTTGGGCGACAACACGGTGCCGATCGTCGTCAACGTCGACGTTCCGCCGACGATCGCGGGGAACAGCACGGTCGCCCTCCCGGCGAACGTGACGGACAACGTTGGTCAGGGCGTCGGTGACTTCGTCGCCTCGTGGCCGGCCGTTGCCTACCCGAGCGGTATCTACCAGTACGCGGTCACGACTGGCCCGGGCGTTTCGTTCGATAACGTTCTGACGAACGCGACCCCGATCAGCCCGTCGCTGCCGAACTTCATCAAGAACCTCCAGGTGAGCGACGGCGTTACGGCTCCGACCGCGACGACGGCGAACACCACGAACGCGACGGACTTCTTCGTCAGCGCTCAGGATCCGTCGGCCAACGTCGGCTTCAAGGACGTTGTTCTCTCGACCCAGCCGACGAACTTCACCGGCTCGGCGACGACGTGGACGAACTTCACGAGCGGCTTCGCGATCAGTGCAAGCGCGGCCAACGTGTCGAACGGCCCGGCGTCGGTTACGGCTGTCAACCCGACCTCGACGGTGATCACCGCGGTTGCGACTGGTGCGACGGGCATCTTCACCAACCCGTTTGCCACCACGCAGCTCTGGTATCGCCCGACGGGTGGCGCGGTCTGGTTCCTTGCCCCGGCGTCGGATGCGACGGCCTCTGGCCCGAGCACGTCGGACAACGGTATCAACCGCACCTGGAACTTTGCCTTCACGTGGAACCCGCCGGCGGGAACGCCTGCGAGTCACCTGGGTGGCCCAGTCACGCTCACGCCCGCGACGGCTAGCACGATCAGCGTCGATGTCGTGATCGTCGGTATCAACGCGAACGGCGACGCTATCCAGACGCCGGTCCAGGTCATCACCGTCACCAACCCGTAGTCTCAGGGTTGCAAGCAGTACGAAAGGGCTCCGTCGAAAGACGGGGCCCTTTCGGTTTCATGGCGTCACTTGCACGCACAAAAAGACGGCGCCGAGGCAGGATGCCTCGGCGCCGTCGTGTTTCGTGGAGGTTGCGCGGTCTAACGCTTCTTCAGCGGAATCTTGTTCGCGGTGGCGACGCTATCCCAGTACGGCCATCCGCGGCCGGCGAGCCGATTGTCGACGAAGACGAGCGGCGTGAGACGCTTGTACGGGATGATCGTGTCCGGCCCCGCCGACGGGGCGCGACCATTCACGGGCGGCGGCGCCTTGTCGTTCTCGGGCGTGAAGTACAACACTTCGATGTTCTTTCCGCCGATGACGAAACGCTCGCGGGTGTAGACGTTCGGAAATGAATCGGTGGGCAGGCCTGGCTTGAGGTCATGGGCGATCACCGTGACGGCTGAATCACGCGTGATCCCGGTGTCGAGTTGCTTGACGCGCTTGTCCTCGCATGCGGCGACGAGCGTGGCTGAAGCGAGTCCCGCGAACAAAACGGCCCTGCGTCTGACGAAAGAGTGATTCATGGGTGGATGGGTGGACAGGTTGATAGATGGACTGCGTGCGGATTTCGCAAAAACCTAGTGGGCTGCGCGGACTTCAGCAGTCGCCGCCGAATCACCCAGGAGACGAGCGACGTCGCGCGGCGTCAGGCTGAACGCCGAAGCGAGCGCGGCGATTACCGCCGATTCTACACCCGCCATGTCCGCCGAGTTTCCGTCCGTTTCGCGTGCGATCGACGTCATCGTCACCGCCTCGATACCGCAAGGAACCATGACGTCGAAGTAGCTGAGATCCGTCGTCACGTTGAGCGCGAAGCCGTGCCAGGTGACCCAGTCGCGCGCGTGCACGCCAATCGACGCGATCTTGCGGCTCCCACCCTCGGTCCACACGCCAGTGAAGCCGACGTTTCGCTCGGCCGGAATGCCGAAATCCGCCAGGGCCGCGATGAGCGCCGCCTCGAGCGTGCGAAGGTACCAGTGCAGATCGCGGCGGTGGCGCTTGAGATCGATGATCGGATAGCCGACCAGCTGCCCGGGCCCGTGGAACGTGACGTCGCCGCCGCGCTCCACCTCGAACAGCTCGATGCCCCGCGACGCGAGCAACTCGGGGGACGCGAGCAGGTGCCGCTCCTTCGACGAGCGGCCCAGCGTCACCACCGGCGGATGCTCGACCAGCAGCAGCACGTCCTGCGAGATCTCGCCGCTGATGCGCGCGCGGGCGACCGCGCGCTGGTACTCGAGCGCCTCGCCGTACGGCATGAGGCCGAGTCGTTCGATCCAGAGCTCTCTCGTGCTCGTTGATTCCATCGTGGTTGAAGGCTGGACAGCTCGACCGCCGGACGGCTCGACAGCTGTTCAGCCGTCGAGCTGTCCAGCCGTCATGCTTGGATCATCTTCCCCAGCGAATCCAGACACGCCTCCGCGACCGCCTCGGACAGCGTCGGATGCGCGTGAATCGCGAGGTCCACTTCTTCGACGGTGAACTCGTTGGCGCGCGCGACGACCAGCTCGTGAATCAACTCGGTCGCGTGTGCGCCGACGATGTGGGCGCCGAGGATCTCGCCATACTTCGCGTCGCGAATGACCTTCACGAAGCCCTCGGTGTCGCCCGACGTGCGCGCGCGGCCGCTGGCCATGAAGGGGAACTTCCCGACTTTGTAATCCAGCTTCTTGTCCTTGCACTGCTGCTCGGTGAGGCCCACCGACGCGACTTCGGGGTGACAGTAGGTCGCGTTCGGGATGTTGCCGTAGTCCATCCCGTGTGTGCTCTTGCCGGCGAGCAGCTCGGCCAGGACGACGCCTTCGCGCTCGCCCTTGTGCGCGAGCATCGGCGGTCCGGCGACGTCGCCGATGGCGTAGATGCCTTTGGCGGCCGTCTCCATCTTGTCATTGATCTTGATGAAGCCGCGGTCGGTGAGCTGCACGCCGGCTTCCTTGAGACCGAGCCCCTCGACGACTGGCGCGCGGCCGGCGGCGACGAGGACGACGTCGGCCGTGAGTTCTTTCTTCTCTCCGCCCGCCTCGACCGTCATCGAGACGGAGGTCTTGCCGGGCTTCACGTTCGAGATCTTGGCCCCGGTGAGCACGGTGATACCGCGCTTCTTGAAGGAGCGCTCGACCTCCTTGGACGAATCGGCGTCCTCGAGCGGCAGAATGACCGGCATCACGTCCAATAGGGTCACTGCGGATCCAAAGGCGTTGAAAACGTCGGCGAACTCGCAGCCCACGGCGCCGGCCCCGACGATCACGATCGACTTGGGCGCCTTCTCGAGGATGAGCGCTTCGTCGGACGAGATGACAGTCGTCTTGTTCAACTCGAGCCCGACCTGGGGCAGACCGCGCACCCGGGAACCGGTCGCGACGATGATGGCTTTTTTCGCATCGTGCTTTTCGTCCTTGCCGTCGACCGTCTTGACCGCCACGACGTTCTTGCCCGCAAGCGTTCCGGTCCCTTTGATCCACGTGATCTTGTTCTTCTTGAAGAGGAACTCGACGCCCTTGGAATTCTGTAAGGCAACGGCGCGCGACCGCTTCATCGCGACGCCGAAGTCCAGTTTGATCTCTCCTGGAGTGACGCCGAACTCGGCCCCCTTCTTCACATGGGTGGCGAGGGAGGCGGATTCGAGGAGCGCCTTGGCGGGGATGCACCCCCAGATGACGCAGGTGCCGCCGAGTTCTGATTTCTCGACGACGGCCGTGTTAAGTCCCAATTGGGCACATCGGATGGCGCCGACGTAGCCGGCCGGGCCGCCGCCGATGAAGATGACGTCAAAAGAGGGCATGAGATTGCGAGTGGAGCGTGGAAATGGCTCGACAGCAGGACGGCATGACGGCTGGACAGCAAGCAACGGCTGCCTGGCTGTTCAGCCGTCTGGCTGTCCAGCTGTGTCGCGCTTTTCCGGCCCATCCGTGACGCCGACCAAAGATACCGGGGTTCTAAAAGACGGCGCTACCAGCGTGGGCGTCGTCCGCGGTACGATACGTGATGCTTGCCGGAAGTCTCACCGATCCATAAGGTGTAGCACCATGGCGAACGCGGGACTGGGGGGGGGCATGGGCAAAGGCTGGAGACGCCTCGTCACCATCTGCGCCGCGGCGAGCGCCGCTGCGGTCACTCCGCTGCGTGCTCAGCTCACGCCGGTGTCGGACACCACGAGCCGCGACTCGATTCCCGCGACGCTCATCGGACACGTCGTGGACAGCACTGGGGTAGGACTCCCCGGCGCCGAGATCACGCTCAACAAGTCCGACAAGGTGCACGCGATTACCGGTGACAGCGGCGAGTTCCGCATCCCCGGTCTGCCGTCGGGCGCCGTCGTGTTCAACGTGCGTCGCATCGGCTTCGAGTCGGCGAGCTTCACCGCTGTCCTGAAAGCCGGCAAGACGCAGCGCGCCAAGTTCTCGCTCACGCCGACCGCCCAAGCGCTGCCACTCGTAGCGGTGTCGGATACCGCGACCAAGACGCACTGGCTCGACGACTTCGGCCGTCGAGCCTCTACCAACCGCGGTACGTTCATCGGCCGCGCAGAGATCGAGCGCAAAGGCGCACGAACGGGCACAGACGTCGTGAGGTCGGTGCCGGGCATTCGCCTCGTCCCGCGCCGCGGTGGGATCGGCAACCAGGTCATAATGACACGCGGCGACGGGCCGCGCCCGTGCGTGCCGCAGATGTTCGTGCACAACATGGCCTATAGCGGCACGCTCGACGACTTCATCGCCGAGGACATCGAGGCGGTGGAGGTCTACGTAGGGACGTCCGAGGTGCCGGCGGAGCTGGACAAGGCCGGAAAGGGCATCTGCGGGGCGATCGTGGTGTGGACGAGGGACCCGCACAAGCCACCGGAATAGCCGATAGGGCGAACGGCGTAGGCTGGGCCGGCCACTCTGGCTTCGGCAGCCGGACGATCAGAATACCAGCATCAACGGGTTCTCGATCAGCCGTCTGAGCGTCTGCAGGAACGTCGCGCCGACGGCGCCATCCACGGCGCGATGGTCGCAGCTCATCGTGAGACGCAGGCGCTTCTCAACGCCGAACGCACCGTCGGATTTCCCGGGGACGATCACGTCGTGCGCCGTACCGATCGCCAGAATGCCGACCTCGGGCGGATTGATGATCGCGGTGAACTGGTCGATCCCGAACATGCCGAGGTTCGAGATCGAGAACGTCGAACCCGTGTACTCCTCGGGCTTGAGCTTCCGTTCGCGCGCGCGCTTGGCGAGCTCGCGCGCTTCGGCGGAGATCTCGCTCATGCGCTTGCGGTCGGCGTCGAAGATCACCGGCACGATCAGCCCGTCGTTCGTGGCGACGGCCATGCCGAGGTTGACGCGGTGATGGTAGCGGATGCGGTCGCCGAGCCAGTGCGCGTTGACCTCGGGGTGCTGCGCCAGCGCGGTGGCGACAGCCTTCATGAGGACGTCGTTCACCGAGACCTTGAACTCGTCGCCCAGCTCGAGCATCGCGGCGCGCAGCTCGGTGACGCGCGTGAGGTCGATGTCGGCCGTGAGGTAGAAGGTCGGGATCGGGCCGATGGATTCGGACAGACGCTTGGCGATCGTCTTCCGGATCTGGGTCAGGCCGATGTCTTCGAAGTCGGGTTGACCGGTGGACCGGTAGACCGGTGGACCGCCGGCTGCTTGGGGCGCGCTGGCGGCGGCTTCGATGTCGCGCTTGATGATCCGCCCGCCTGGTCCCGAGCCTTGCAGACCCGATATATCGAGCCCTCGGTCCGACGCCAGGCGACGTGCCAGGGGTGAGGATCTGACTTGGCCGCCGTTGCCGGGCGCGCGCGACGGCGCCGGACTGCTAGACGGCTGGACAGCCGGACGGCTCGCCGGAGGCGGGGGGGGCGGCGGAGGAGCGACGGCCGTGGGAGCGGTCGGCGGCCCCGCAGGTTGCGTCTTTGCCAGCTGTCCAGCTGTCGAGCTGTCGGGCTGTCCAGCCGCAGCGGCCGGAGCCGCTGCGGCTCCCGCCTCTGCGATCACCGCATCGATGTTCTCGTCCGCCGCTGCGATCACCGCCACGAGCTGGCCGACTGGTCTCGCCTCACCTTCGTTGACGAGGCGCTTTCTCAGCACGCCGTCGCCGCGCGCGACGAGCTCCATGACCGCCTTGTCCGTCTCCACCTCGGCGAGGACGTCGCCGTTCTTCACGGCGTCGCCTTCGTTCTTCAGCCATTTGACGAGGCGCCCCTCTTCCATCGTGGGGGAGAGCGCCTCCATGAAGACTTTGGTGGCCATTTAGCGGGTGGACCGGTGGACAGGTGGACGGGTGGACCGGACTACTCCAGGTACATCACTTTGCGAACCGCCGCGACCGTCTTGGCCGCGTCGGGCTTGGCGGCGCGCTCGAGGTTCTTCGCGTAGGGCATCGGCACGTCGGCCTGGTGCACGCGCAGCACGGGTGCGTCGAGCGAGTCGAAGCAGTCTCGCTGGATGTAGTCGACGACCTGCGCGCCGATGCCGGCGATCTCCCAACCTTCCTCGAGCACCACGGCCCGATTCGTCTTCTCGACCGACACCCTGATCGCGTCGACGTCCATCGGCCGAACGGTGCGGAGGTCGACGACGTCCACGTTGATGCCGTCCTTCGCCAATTGATCGGCGGCCTGCATCGCGACGAGCGCCATCTTGCCGGCGGCGATGATCGAGGCGTGGTCGCCCTCGCGCTTGAGATCCGCCTTGCCGATCGGAATGAGGTACTCCTCGTCCGGCACCTCGCCCTTGATGTTGTAGAGCATCTCGCCTTCGAGAAAGCACACCGGGTTGTCGTCGCGAATCGCCGACTTGAGCAGCCCTTTGGCGTCGTACGGCGTGCTTGGCGAGATCACCTTGATGCCGGGGATGTGCGCGAGCCACGACTCGAACGCCTGCGAGTGCTGCGCCGAGAGCTGGAGTGCGGCGCCGTTCGGGCCGCGGAACACGATCGGGATGTTGAACTGGCCGCCCGACATGTAGAGCATCTTCGCCGCGGAGTTCAGCACCTGGTCCAGCGCGAGCACGGCGAAGTTCCAGGTCATGAACTCGATGATCGGACGGAGGCCGACCATCGCCGCGCCGACTCCGACGCCCGCGAATCCGAGCTCGGTGATCGGCGTGTCGACGACCCGCATCTCGCCGAACTCCTGGAGCAGTCCCTTCGAGACCTTGTACGCGCCCTGGTAGACGGCGACTTCCTCGCCCATGAGGAAGACGCGGTCGTCGCGCTGCATCTCTTCACGAAGCGCCGCGTTCAGCGCGTCTCTGTACGTGATGACTGGCATGTTGTCGGAAGCTCAGGCGACGGCGTCGGCGGCGGCGTCGCTCGTCGTGTCGACGTAGACGTCCTCGTACAGCGCCTCGAGCGGCGGCTCGGGGCTCTTGTCGGCGAAATCCCAGGCGTCCTGCACGACCGCCTTGATCTCGTCGTCCATCTTGTGGAGCTCGTCGTCGCTCAACTCGCCGTGCTCCATCATGTGCGTGCGCAGCAGCACGATCGGGTCGCGCTTCATGTGCTCCTCGAGCTCGGCCTTCGTGCGATAGGTGCCGCTGACGGCGTCGGACATCGAGTGGCCCATGAAGCGGTACGTGCGCACCTCGAGCAGCGTCGGCGTGGACTCGGTCCGCGCGCGATCGATCGCCTTCTGCACGGCGGCGCGCACCTCGAACACGTCCTGTCCGTCGCAGACGGCTCTGGACATGTTATACGAAGCTCCACGCTCATAAATGTCGTGGATCGCCGACGCGCGCTCGAGCGCCGTGCCCATGCCGTAGCGGTTGTTCTCGATGATATAGACGACGGGCAGCTTCCACAGTCCCGCCATGTTCAATGCCTCATGAAAGGCACCGGTGTTCACCACCGACTCGCCGATGAAGCAAACACAGACCTGATCGCCGCCGCGATACTTGATCGCGAACGCGACACCCGTGGCGAGCGGCACGTTTGCGCCGACGATGCCGTGACCGCCAAGGAAGTTGAGGCTCTTGTCGAACATGTGCATCGAGCCGCCCTTGCCGCGAGCGCACCCGTCGATGCGGCCGAACAGCTCCGACATCACCGTGCGTGGAGCCATCCCTCGCGCCAGCGCCTGGCCGTGGTCGCGATACGTCGTGATGATGTAGTCGTCGGGGCGAAGCGACGAGAGCACCCCGGTACTCACGGCTTCCTGTCCGATGTACAAGTGACAGAACCCGCCGATCTTGCCGACCGCGTATGCCTCTGCGGTGCGCTCCTCGAAGCGGCGCTGGAGCAACATCGAGTGCAGGAGCTCGCGATTCAGCTCGGGGCTCGACGCCGGCGCGTTGCCGTTGGTCGACGGCTCGTTGGCCGACTTCTTCTTTGGCATTTTCGATGACTCGATGTCGGTAACGGCCGTGGTGGTAGCGGCTGTGCCGGTAACGGCTGCGCCGGCAACTTCTGGGCTGCCCATCTTCACACTCCCGCCGCCTGGACCTGCTCCCAGGCGTGATAGCTGGATCGAACGAGTGGTCCTGACTCGACGTGCTTGAATCCCAAGGCCATTCCGATCTCGCGCATCCGGCGAAACTCGTCCGGCGTGACGTAACGGTCGATGGGGATGTGCGACTCGGACGGACGCAGATACTGGCCGAGGGTGAGGATGTCGACGTCGACAGCGCGCAGGTCGCGCATGACGAGCTCGACTTCTTCCAGTGTCTCACCCATGCCGAGGATGATGCCCGTCTTGGTGGGAATATCCGGCGCGAGACGCTTGGACGTTCGGAAGATCTGCATCACGCGCTCGTATCGCCCACCGGGCCGGCACTTCTTGTAGAGACGCGGCACCGTCTCGGTGTTGTGGTTGTAGATGTCGGGCTCGGCCTCGAGCACGGTACGGATCGAGTCCTCGTTGCCTTGAAAGTCTGGCACGAGCACTTCGACCGAGCAGTCAGGCAGGCGGTTTTTGATTTGCCGGATCGTTTCGGCGAAGATGTACGCGCCGAAGTCGGGCAGGTCGTCTCGATCCACCGACGTGATGACCGCGTGTCGGAGCCGCATTTCGGCGATCGCGTCGGCGACGCGCGCGGGCTCGTCGATGTCGTATTTCGGCGGCCGGCCGTGGGCGACGGCGCAGTAGGCGCAGTTCCTCGTGCAGACGTCGCCGAGGACCATGAACGTGGCCGTGCCGTGCTCCCAGCACTCGCCGACGTTAGGGCAATGAGCCTCCTCACACACTGTGTGGAGGTCGAGCTCGCGCATCAGCTGCTTGAGCCGGAGGTACTGCGGCCCGCCGGGGGCGCGAACCTTCAACCAGCCCGGCTTTCGGTCAGGGAGGGTCTCGGCGCGGTGTCGGCCAATGATCTGATACAGCGGTTCGGACAAGGGCGCGGAAGGTTGGAGCTGGGGGGGAGCCTTGATTGTAGGATCCGGAGTGTGGAACTGGTTGGGCGCGAATAATCTAGGGCAGAAGGAAAGTGGCGGGAAGAATCGAATAACCTGTTGAAGTCTAATCTTGAAGGTTAGCGAGATCTTGGGTGCTAGCGGTGCCGACCGCCATAGCCCCGGCTAAGGCCCGAGCCGGCTAGTCGACGAACCGGGCTATCGAGAAACGGCCGATCGCCGGATGCACGGGGGCCGAGTGCTCCACGAGCGCGCGCACGGCCACGGCTGTCGCTGGAGCGAGAAGGATTCCGTTGCGGGAGTGACCGCAGGCGTAGACCAGGGATGGTGACTCGGGGTCTTCGCCGAGGATGGGCAGCATGTCCTGCGTGGCCGGACGGAGGCCCGCCCATCGGCGGGTCACGCGCATACTGGCGAGGGCCGGGCAAATGGCCGCCGCGGCGGACTGGAGCGTCTCTTCACCTTCGTCGCTCACGGTAGTGTCGAAGCCCGCGCGCTCGCTCGTCGCGCCGGCGACCACCTCGCGGCCTCGCGGGACGAGATAGACATGATCAGCGGCGACGGGCCGGTGAATCAGGTTCGGCGCGTCGAAGGCGATGATCTGACCCTTGAGCGGGAACACGGGGACGCGGCGCGGCAACCCGCCGATCTTCGCGGCCCACGCCCCGGCCGCGAGAACCAGAGATCTCGCACGGAACGAACCTCCATCGCGGGTGAAGACGCCGGCCGGCGAGTTGGCGACATCGATTCTGGCGACGCCCGCGTCGCTTGGGACCGTGATCAGCGGATGCCGCGCGACGGCCTGACGAAGCGCGGCCATCACTCTCGTGCTGTCCACGGCGCCGTCGTGCGAGTGGCACAGCGCGCCGTGGGGAGCGCGAATGGCGGGTTCCGTCTGGAGAAGTTCGGTGTCGCTCAGCCAGCGGGATCCAGGTTCGGGCGCCCCGGGCGTCGACGACACGACCTCGAGGAGACCCTCGAGAATCTCGAGATCGGGGTCGAATTCGCGCAGCGGTGCCAGAAAGGCTGGAAACAGGTTCAGGCTGTAGCGGAAAAAATCTTGAATCTCACCGTCGCGCTGGCCCACGGATGGTGCGAGAATACCCGCGGCCGCTCCGGATCCGGCACCGGGCTCGGATGCGCCGAACAGCGCGCACAACGCTCCGCCGCGCGCGAGCTCGAGCGCAGCCGACAATCCGATGATGCCGTCGCCTATGACGGCTGTGTCGAAATGAGATGGCGAGGGCGCGGGCACTACTGATTGAACCGCGATCCGAACCGATGGATCGGCTGAAACAGCTGGAGGCTGTGGATCGTAGAGTAGGGTGCAGGAAAGACTGGCTTTTTGCTCATTCGGGAGATCCCGCGCATGCTCCGCACAATTTTTTCGATCGGCCTGTTCGCCGTGCTCGGTCTGATCGCCCTGAAGTTCATCTTTGGAATTTTCGGGCTGGCCGTCGGGCTGTTCGTTTCGCTCCTCTTCCTAGCCTTGAAGATCGGGCTAGTCTTGCTCGTCGTCTATTTCATCATCCGGATCGTGAGCCCGGATACGGCGAGGAACCTCAGGGAGCGCTGGTCAGGCCGGCCGTAAACGGCCGCTGCGAACACCGCTCTAAGCTCCCGGCTCCGAGCTTGAAGAACGGCGAAACGGCCGAGACTTCAAGGTTGGAGCCGGGAGTTTGTGCTCTGAGAAGACAGACTGGCGGGCCGGCCACGCTAGGTTCGAATCGCCCGTTCGATGTATCGGCTGCGCGCTCGAAGTCGGGAACAGACAACTGATCACAGCCAACAGACCCTGCGTTTGGCGGCGTGAGCTCAGTTTCAACTGAGGCTCCACCGCGTCACGCCGAAACTGGTGTCAGTTTTCTGATATCAGTCCCTGACTTCGGGCGCAAAGCCGTACCCGCCGCGGCAAGACAGTCCCCAGAGTGGCCGCGCTCCCGCGCTCCTTGCAGTCGCGCCTCTACGCTTCGAGCCGATCTATCACGGCCCACACGAGCATCGGCACCATGATCTCGTGGTGCCCCGTGATCTCGTAGCCCTTTCCGCTGTCGAGTGTCGGGCGTTGCACGACGTTCACGCGCGGACGGTAGTGGCGCTGCATGTCGAAGTCGGCCGTGACGAATTCGCGCGGGCGGCCTTCGTTCAGATTGCGAGCGATGGTGAGGGCCTTGAGAAAAACCTCGGGCATGATCACCGCGCTGCCCAGGTTGAGCACGACGCCGCCGCCGTGAATGTCGATGAGGGACGCGGCGAGGCGGCGAAAATCGCGATGACTCGTGTCGCCGATCGCCGCACCGTTCGCCGCCGGATGCTGGTGAATGATCTCGGCGCCCAACGCCGCGTGGACCGTCGCGGGAATTCCCAACTCTGTGGCCGCGCCAAGGAGCGACATCTCCGGGTGCGCGAGATCCGATCGCGCGCCGAGGGCGCGGCCGAGCGATTCGCCCATGCCTTGCTGCGCACGCATGCCCTCGACGAACGCGGCGTTCATCTCGCGGCCGGTCTCCTCGGCCATGCCGAAGGTGCCGTCGCGCAGTCCGGCGGCGACGTCCTCGGATGTCGCTCCGAACCGCGCCACTTCGTAGTCGTGGATCGCCGCCGATCCGTTCATCGCGATGTGCGTGATGACGTTGCGTCGCATCAGCTCGATGAGCAGCGGCGAGATGCCGGTCTTCACGATGTGGCCACCGAGCATCGCCACGACGCCCCGTTTTCGACGCGCGGCATCGGCGATCGCGTCGGCGACGGCGACGAAATCGCGCGCGACGAGCACATCGGGCAGGGATGCGACGAATGCGTGGAACGACCGATCGTCGCGCGGCGGATGCGCGAACTCCTCGGTGTTCACCTTGTTCGGGCGGCGAGCGACGGGGACGGTGCGGATCGCGGCGAGATCCGCTTCGCGCGTCAATCGCGCGGGCGCGGGGTCGCCGTGTCGGTCGGCGGTTTGCTTGCGGCCGGCGCCGGAGAGGTCACCGTCGGGGGCGGGCGGTACGATTTGAGGTAGAGGCTGAGGGAACCGAAGCGCACGCTCGACTTCATCTGCAGCATGATGCGATTGTCGTCGTCGGAAAGCCAGACCTCGGCGTGTCCGCCCTCATTGAACAGGCTCGTTTGAAAGATCGGCTGCACAACGATCGCCGGGTATCTGCCGGCGGGAACGTCGATGGTGTCCTTGCGGAGGACCTTGAAACGGATCGGATTCTTTGCGGCCTTGAAGTAGTCGTTGAGCGTCGTGTCCATACCGACGTGAAGCGGCACCGTGCGGATATAGTAGAGGAACGAGCCATCGTCGAGCGGGTGCTCGACACTGGGAGCGGGCGCCTTGTTGTTCTCGATGTACTCGCGCTTGTCGGGGAAGATCTCGTAGTGTCGCTTCGGCTCGTACGACCCCTCATCGATGTCCTGCCAATAGCGAAGCGATGAGAGCGTGTGTGTATCGAGCCACGCCTCGTACTTGTCGTTCACGCGGTAGAACAGGACGCCGCCCTTTATGCGGAAGACGGTGTGCCACGTGTCGATGCCGCGCACGGTGTCCATCGGCAGCACTTCCATGTCGCCGCTGCCGACCGAGATCCCCTTGTACTTCACCTGATACTCGAGGCGCTCCCCGACGCCGAAGGGCACGCGCGCCGCCTCGGCGGGACGGACCGCGGGCGTCGTGGCCGTAGTCGTGTCCTGGGCGCTAGCCGGGAGCACGGCCAGCACGGCGCCGATGAACAGCGAGCGAAGCCCTGAGGCGCGCGGGAGGATCACGACGCCGGGCGCTCCGCGCGCAGCCCGCGCCCCGCGCGCAGAAGAGCGAGTCCGTCGGCCCACGGGCGGATTCGCGTCTCGCGCATTCGAACGTCGTACCGAGGCTCGAGCGCCACGGTCTCCACGCGTCGTGCACGCGGAGCCGCGCGGAGCAAGAGCGACAGGTTCGCCGCCCATCCCTGCCCCTTCGCCAAGGGCCCGTCGCCGACGTCCTTCAAGAGATCTCGAATGAGCGAGATTCGATAGAGCCGCAAAGCGCCGAACGGATCGCTCACGCCGGCGACGCTGCCGGCCCGCCGCGCGGCCCACGACGCGATCCAGCGAAGCCTCCGGACCGCCTTCGGGGTCGACTCGGGGAGCGTCCGCTCGGCGACGACGAGATCAGCGCCGCCCTCGAAGCGTTTGATCAGCTCGGGGAGATGCTCGGGCTGGTCGGTAAAGTCGGCCTGCATCGTGATCAGGCCGTCGCGACGCGGATACCGGGTTCTCGCCGCGGCCGCGCGGCACAGCGCGTCGAGCGCCCGGTCGTAGCCGAGGTGCTCGGACTCGCCGAGGATGGTCAGCGGGAGCACGTCCGTGTAGCCCCGGAGGACTTCGCCGGTCGAGTCCGAGCTACCGTCGTCGTAGACGAGGATCTCGTAGTCGCGCGGATAGTCCTGGAACACCTTCCGGATGCGCCACAGGAGCACGCCGATCGTTTCGGCTTCGTTGTACGCGGGAATGCAGAGGTACAGCACGGAAAGGTGAACAGGTGGACGGGTGGACCGCTGGACCGGTGGACCGGTGGACCGGTGGACCGGGCCTCAAGACGAAGGTCTAAGCCAATCTACCCAAAGCAATACCCGGTCGGTGCCGGTGCGTTTCAGCGGGTAACGGGCCCGTCCTGTCGCGCGTCCTTGAACAAGGGTGGAACGGGATTGGCTTTACAGGACGGTTAGGCAGTCGGGCTGTTCCGGTCCACCGGTCAACCCGTCCACCGGACCACCGGCTAAATCGCCCAGCGCGGTGTAACAAAACGTAGCAGGGAGCCCGATGATTCTCGCCGACACGCGGTACCGCCTCACTCGCGACGACGCACAGCTCGCCGCGCGGCTGTTGGCTAGCGAGTCCGGCCAGGACCTCGCGACGCTCGAGACGAGGCTGGCGGACGACGGAATCGACGCGATTCTCGACGACCCGCGGCTGTCCGCGGCGCTAAGGCGCGACCCTCGTGGAGCGCACGCGTCATTGACCTTGTTCGCGTATGTGATGATCCGCTCGGCGCTGCGGGAGGCGGGCGAGTCGGACCGCGGCATGGCCGATTACGTGACGTCGATCGTTCTCAACTTCGGCATGCGAGGGCGGGCGCTCCGTATCTCGGACTCGGACGACGAGGTCTACGACGCGATCGTAGAACTGTGCGAGGACCTGAACGATCCCGACGCACGTCGCAGCTTCCTCGTGCGCACTCATCTCGGCAACTACGCGCTCTGGCTCAGCGGCATCTTCCCCGACTTCATCGAGCAGCGCCACTCGAAACGCGGTGGTCCCGACCTCGACTACTACGAGGCGATGGGGAGACGCGGCTTCCAGCTGGCCGCGGACCACCGCCTGGCCGAGGAGCATGGACTCACTTCGCTGTTCGCCAACGCGGCCGCCCACTTCGGGCTTCTACGCGCGGCGCTCAATACCGTGAGCGACACGCTTTTCTTCCCGGCCGTGAACACGCCCGAGCGGTTGATGCGCCAGGTGAGAAATGAGTTTCTCTGGAAGCGGCCGGCGTAGACGGGTGGACCGGTGGACCGGTGGACCGGAAGCGCGCTTAAAACTCCGAGCGTCGATGAGCCTCAGTCTCCCGACCGTACGGCTTCTGCGAACGCCGAGAACAATCGACGATCCCACGGCTCCGGCGTGTCCGTGAGCTCTTCCGGGTGCCACTGGACGGCGATCATCCACCAATCGTCGTGAGTCGGCTCGAGCGCTTCGATCACGCCGTCCGGGCTCGTCGCCGAAACGCGCAGGGTTGGCGCGACGGCGTCGACGGCCTGGTGGTGCGACGAGTTCACGGTGATCGACGTGTCGCCGACGATGCTCGCCAGCGAGGTACCGTGCTCGATCGCGATCGGGTGCACGCGCTCTGTGCGCCGCTTCGATTGATCGTGGTCGGCGGCCGACGGCTTGAGGGACGGGATGTCCTGGATCAACGTCCCGCCCAGCGCCACGTTGACGACCTGCGCGCCGCGACAGATGGCGAGCGTCGGCACGCGTCGTTCGCGGGCGGCTCGCGCGAGGGCGAGCTCGTATTCGTCCCGCCCCGGGTGCGGTATTCCCATTGCGGGGTGAGGAGATTGTCCGAAGTGCTCGGCGCCGACGTCTTCACCGCCGGTGAGTACGAGTCCCGCGACGCCGTCGAGCGCAGCCGTCGCGATCGCGGCGTCGACCGGCGGCAGGATGACCGGGATCAGTCCGGCCGAGGCGAGCGCGCTGGCGTACGCCTCGTTGACTCGAACGCGCGAGCGGCCGCGTAGGGACTCCGTGGTAGCCGAGAGGATGACGAGGCGCGGTTTTTTCATGTTCGAATAGGCGTGATCCCGCTGTCCGCTTGTCCACCTGTCGACCTGTCCACCCGCAACGTATCGTACACGTGATCGCTCGGAGGAGCAAAGAACCGCATGGCATTCGAGGGTTTTCGGCGTTCGTTCGACGAGTTGCTGGCACGCGCCACGCGGCCGGAAGAGCGGCGGGCGATTGCGTCGCGCATGAAGGACACGCTCGTGCAAGCTCGGCTCGGTCTCGACGACCTGCGCGACGGTCTCGCGAAGGCCCGTCAACGGCTCGCGAACGAGGAGCGGGAGTTGGAGACGGTCCGCCGGCGAAAGCAGCTCGCCGAAGGTATCAAGGACCGCGAGACCACCGAACTGGCAGCGAAATACGAGCAGATGCACACCGAACGAAGCGAGGTGCTCCGAACAAAGGTCGCCGCGCAAGAGGCCGAGGTGGCGCTGGCCGAGCGCGAAGTGGCGGAGATGTCGGCGGAGCTCAAGACAGCGCTTTCGGGAGCGCCCATGCCGAACCACGTCGGCGGACCGGTCAGCGATGCTGATCTGGGACTCGGCGACGAAGCGGCTGCGTCCTCGATCCGCTCCGAAATCGACGCGCTCGGCCGCCAACGAGAGCGGGCCGATCGGGAAGAGGACGCCGCGCGGCGCCTCGACGAGCTGAAACGCAAAATGGGGAAGTAGGCGATTCGGATTCTCGCTGCTCGTCGGTTGGGTCCGACCTTCGTCGCGCTTTTCGCCGCGTGTGTCCTCGCGGCTCGCGCGGGCGCGCAGGACACGCTCTTCGTGCACTGCTTCGGGCAGCGCATCAACGGCATCGTCGTGCGGAGCTCGGCGCCGACCGCGTCCTTTCTCCGCCGCGCGCCCGTGCTGCGCGACATCGTGTCGGCGATTCACGTCACGACGAACCCCGAGGTCATTCAGCGGTTCTTGCTGCTCTCGCGCGGCGACG
Organism: uncultured Gemmatimonadaceae bacterium; assembly: GCA_963757185.1. GTDB lineage: Bacteria > Gemmatimonadota > Gemmatimonadetes > Gemmatimonadales > Gemmatimonadaceae > JAQBQB01. The sequence continues at coordinate 224,257 of CAVWQI010000002.1, read as the reverse complement.
CGTGCGACGAGCTCCGCCGAGCGGACTCCGAGCGCATCCTACGCGCTCAGCCGTTCATCGCCGACGCCTCGGTGCGCGCGATTCCCGACACCGACGGCGGCGTCACGCTGCTCGTCGAGACCAGCGACGAAATCTCGTTGGTGCTCGACGCCGCGATCGGCGCCGGGCATCCGCCCGTCCGGTTCCTTCGCTTTGGGGACGCGAATCTCGACGGAGAGGGGCTATACATCGCCGGGGATTGGCGCAACGGCGGCGCATTTCGCGACGCGTTCGGGGGGCGCCTCGTCGACAATCAGATGTTCGGCCGGCCCTACACGTTCAGCGCCCAGGCCTATCGAAATCCGCTGGGAACCGCGTGGACGGCCAACGGCTTCCACCCGTTCTACACCGACATCCAGCGGCTCGCGTGGTTGGTACAGGTCGGATCGCTCGACGACTTCGTGCAGTTCGAGAACGACATCAACTCGGCCCATGCGATTCGCCTCGTGCGGAGCTTCTTCGAGCTCGGCGGCGTGTTGCGTATCGGTCCGCCGGGGCGGTTGAGTCTCTTCGGGCTGGCCATCGCTGGCGACGACGAGCGTCCGGGCCAGGACCAGGTACTGGTCACCAATCGCGGATTCGCGCCCGATACCAGTACGCAGCTTCTCAACCGGTACGTCGACCATCGCATTGCCCGCGTGAATCTGCTCTGGGGAATTCGCGACATCGGCTTCACCCGGGTGAAGGGTCTCGATGCGCTGACGGCGACGGAAGACTTCCCGATCGGCTTCCAGGCCGGCACGATATTCGGGCGCAGCGTCACCGCGCTCGGCGCGCGGGACGACGACATCTTCCTGTCGAGCGATCTCTATGTGGGCGCCATCGGCCACAACAACGCGCTCCGGCTTCAGGTAGAGGGTGAAGGGCGCCACGACAATTCGAGCAACGTCTGGGACGGGATACTCGCCAACGGCATCGCGATCCAGTACTTGAAGCCCGTGCCGAGCAACACGTCGACCCTCTCACTCGCCTACAGCGGCGGTTGGCAGCAGCGCATCCCCTACAACTTCACGCTGAGCGACCCGGTGGGCGGTGTCCGCGGCTACTCCGGCTCGAACAATCCCGGAGCCCGGCGCCTCGTGGGCCGCCTCGATACACGTCAGTACCTGGGCCGTCCGAATGGATTCGCCGACGTCGGCGTCGGTGCGTTCGTCGATGCGGGCCGCCTGTGGGCCGGCGACATCCCTTACGGCGTCAACACGCCAACGCGCAGCTCGATCGGCGTGAGCCTCCTCGGCTCCCTGCCGCCCGGCTCACCGCGGATCTGGCGGTTGGACGTCGCGTACGCGCTCAACCCCGAGGCTGGCGGCCGGCGCCTCGAGCTTCGGTTTGGCAGCTCGGACCTTACGACGTTTTTCTTGCCGGAGCCGTTCGACGTACAGGCGACGCGCGAGCAGACGGTGCCATCGAGCGTATTTCGATGGCCGTAAGGCACTCGGCTAGCGGCTTGTGACCTCAGCCGCCAGCCGAAAGCCGAGGGCCTTCAAGCCTGAATGCTTCGCGTAAGCCGCTTGAGCAACGGTACGAAGAGCAGCATCAACGCAGCGGCCGAAAATCCGGCGACGACGAAGATCATGTAGAAGCCCTGCTGCGTCGCGCTCACCGATTGCAGGAATCCGCCGATGCCGCCGGCGATGGCCTGCGGTTTCTCGCCTGGCGTCGGCGTGAACGCGGCGACGGCGCCGGCGATCTTGCCCGCGACGGCGTTGGCGAGAAACCAGACGCCCATGAGCAGCGACGCGAAGCGTACCGGCGCGACCTTGGTGACGTACGAGAGGCCGACCGGCGACAGACAGAGCTCTCCCCACGTGTGGAACGTGTACGCGGCGACGAGCCAGAAGGGGCTCACGAGCACGCCTGTATCCGCACGGGCCCCGCCCATCACCATGAAGAGGAAGCCAGTCGCGAGGAGCGCGAGACCGAGCACCATCTTGAGCGCGGTCGACGGCTCGCGACGCCGTTTGCCGAGCGCGGTCCACATCCACGCGAAGAGCGGCGCGAAGACGATGATGTCGAACGGATTGACCGACTGGAACCAGCTCGACGGAATGTTGAACGAGCCGGCCTTGAGGTTCGTGTTCTTGTCGGCGAACAGGTTCATCGAGCTGCCAGTCTGCTCGTACGCCGACCAGAAAAAGACGACGAAGAAGACGACGATGAAGAGAGCGATGACTCGCTTGCGCTCCTCGCCGTGCGACCCGAGCAGACTGATAGTGAGCGCCGGCCCGATGACGACCCCCATCAGAAGACCGAGCGCGCTGCCGTTGCCGAGGAACCACGCGAGCGCGGCGCCGAGGACGACTCCGATCACGGCGTGCATCGTGGTGTTCGCCTTCGGCCCGACATCTGCCGCTGCTCCGGGGAGCGGCTGCGTGCGCGTGGGCGACGTGCCGATGCCCGGCAGATACTTGTCGCGGCCCCAAAGGTATGTGACGAGCCCGAGCAGCATGCCGACGCCGGCGCACGCGAATCCCCAATGCCAGCCATAGCGCGGATTCTGAGCGAACCATCCGCAGAAGAGGGGACCGAGGAACGCGCCAGTGTTGATGCCGACGTAGTAGACGGTGAAGCCCGCGTCGCGGCGAGGATCGCCCTCACGATACATCTGCCCGACCATCGTCGACACGTTCGACTTGAAGAAGCCCGTACCGATGATGATGAGACCGAGTCCCGCGTAAAACGTCGTCATCCCCGGGAATGCCATCGTGAAATGGCCGAGCGAGATGACGATGCTGCCGATCACGAGCGAGCGTCGTGTCCCGATGAGCCGGTCGGCGAGGAAGCCGCCGATGACCGGCGTGAGGTACACGAGCATCATGTAGGTGCCGTACAGATTCGCGGCGTGCGGCGTGTCCCACTTGAGCGCGTTGACCAGGTAGAGCACGAGGATCGCGCGCATGCCGTAGTACGAAAACCGCTCCCACATCTCGGTGACGAAGAGGAGACCGAGTCCGCGCGGCTGTCCGAAGAGCGCGCGATCGTCGAGGGCGCTCGGTCTGGCGCCGAGTGCCGCGGGAACGTCTGGTTCGCGGACGTCGATGATTGTCATTGGGAGAGGTTGACAGGTGGACCGGTAGACGCGCGTGACGGCAGGACGGCTTGACGGCTCGACAGCTCGACGGCTTGTGCCTGTCTAGCTGCCCAGCCCTCTAGCTGTCGGGCGCCTTTCCAATCCATCGGACCGGCTCCTTCGTTCCTCCCGCCGCTTGCTGTACCCGCCAGTCTACCCCCGTGGGCGGCTGTTTGATGCACGCGGCCCAATGTCCCGTCGCTTTTTCCTCGAGCGGCGGAACGATCTCGGCGCAGGCGGCGTCCTTCGCGGGATGCTGGCAGCGTGGGTGAAACACGCAGCCCGTAGGCGGGTTCGAGGGCGACGGAACGTCGCCGGTGAGCACGACACGCGACTTCTTCGCGGTGGGATCGGGTACCGGCACGGCCGACAGCAGCGCCTGCGTGTACGGCATGACGGGATCGCGGTAGAGATCGGCCGCGCTCGCCAACTCGACGATCTTGCCGAGATACATCACCGCCACGCGGTCGGCGATGTGCTCGACCACGGACAGGTCGTGCGCGATGAACAGGTACGCGAGGCCGCGGTCGCGTTGAAGGTCCTGCATCAGGTTGATGACCTGCGCCTGGACGGAGACGTCGAGCGCCGACACCGGCTCGTCGCAGACGATGAAGCTCGGCTCGACGGCGAGCGCGCGCGCGATCCCGATGCGCTGTCGCTGGCCTCCGGAGAATTCGTGGGGATACCGCGAGACGTACTCGGTCCGGAGGCCGACTTCATCCAAGAGCTGACGCACGCGTGCGTCAGCCTGGGCGCCCTCGGCGATCTTGTGGATCGTGAGTCCCTCGCGCACGATCGCGCCGACGGTCATGCGTGGATTGAGCGAGGAGAACGGGTCCTGGAAGATGACCTGGATCTTGCGGCGCATCTTCCGCATCGCGCGCGCGTCGAGGGACGTGAGGTCCACGCCGTCGAACTCCACGCGTCCGGCGGTGGGGTCGATGAGGCGCAGGATCATTCGTCCCGTGGTCGACTTTCCGCAACCCGATTCGCCGACGAGTCCGAGCGTCTCGCCCGGCATCACGTCGAACGACACGTCGCTCACGGCGCGTACGAAGCCGGCGGGACGGCCGAACGCGCCTTTCTTGATCGGAAAATTCTTGACGAGGTTGCGGACGGATAACAGCGGCTGGGCGCCGGGGTTGACCGGTTGACCGGTGGACCGGTGGACCGCAGGTGAGTCGCTCACGATTTGTGCGTTGCTGCTGGTTCGTGGCGCTGCGAGCGGCGCGCGGGCTCTTCGGCGAGGTGGCAGCGTGAGACGTGAGCCTCGCCGATCTGATAGAGCGGCGGGTGCTCGGTCGAGCATCGGTCCCAGGCGTAGGCGCACCGGTCGTGGAAGCGGCATCCGGTGGGCCACGCGGTCGGAGGCGGCACGGTTCCCGGAATCGTCGTCAGACGCTCACGCTCCTGGCCGACGCGCGGCATCGCGGCGAGGAGTCCCTCGGTGTACGGATGGTGCGCGTGGGCGAAGAGCTCGGCCACCGGTGATTCTTCGACGATCTCGCCCGCGTACATCACGATCACGCGCGACGCCGTCTCGGCGACGACCCCCAAGTCGTGCGTGATCAGCAGAATCGACGTGCCGAATTTTCGCTGCAAGTCGGCCAGCAGCTCGAGGATCTGCGCCTGGATCGTGACGTCGAGCGCCGTGGTGGGCTCGTCGGCGATGACGAGCGCCGGATGCATCACGAGCGCCATCGCGATGACGACGCGCTGGCGCATGCCGCCGGAGAGCTGGTGCGGATAGTCGCGCGCACGCTGCGCGGCGTCGGCGATGCCGACCGTCTCGAGCATCTTCACGGCGCGGTCCCACGCTTCCTGTTTCGTGCCCGCGTGATGGATGCGCACGACCTCGGCGATCTGGTCGCCGACGGTGAAGACGGGATTGAGCGCCGTCATCGGCTCCTGAAACACCATCGAGATGCGCGCACCGCGAACCTTGCGCATCGATTTTTCATCGAGCGTGACGAGGTTCTTGTCGTCGAAGCGAATTTCGCTGCCGGCTTCGATGCGACCGGGCGGCCGCACCAGGCGCAGGATCGAGAGCGCCGTCACCGACTTGCCGCATCCCGACTCGCCGACGAGACCGACCGTCTCGCCGGCGCCGACCTCGAACGTGATGCCGTCCACGGCCCGGGCCACGCTGCCGTCGCCGTAGAAATAGGTGCGCAGGTTCTCGATCCGGAGGAGCGAAGAAGATTCAGCCATTCTGCGCGAGCTGGTGCGTGGGAGGCGCCGGCCTCGAGGCCGACTCGAGCTCGATCGTCGCGTCGGGCATCGGACGATCGAGGTGAACCTGCCGAGGATCGAGCACGTCGCGCAAGGCATCGCCGAGCGCGTTGAACGCCAGCACGGTGACGATGATCGCCATTCCGGGGAACAGCACGACCCACCACGCGGTCGTGAACGTCTCGATGCCGTCGAGGAAGATGGACCCCCAGCTCGCCGTGGGCGGCTGCGCGCCGATGCCGAGGTATGAGAGGCCGGCCTCGAGCGAGATGACGTTGCCGACGGCGAGCGTCGAGCTGACGATGATCGGCACCGAGACGTTGGGCAGCAGATGCCGAAGCACGATTCGCAGGTCGGACGCGCCGAGCGCGCGCGCCGACGCGACGTAATCCGCGTTCTTCGCCAGCCGCGTCTCGGCGCGCACGAGCCGCGAGACGGTGAACCAACCGGTGACGCCGATGAGCACGATCAGCCCGGCGAGCGGCACCGGATGCCAAATCGTGAGCACGGCGATGAGGATGAGCACGCGCGGGATCGACATGAACGCGTCGAGCACTCGCATCATCACGTTGTCGAGACGGCCACCGGCGTAGCCGGCGACGAGCCCGTACGCGGCGCCGATGGTCGTCGAGACGACGACGGCCAACACGCCGATCGCCAGCGAGATCCGCCCGCCGCACAACACGCGGGCGAGGACGTCGCGCGCGTATCCATCCGTGCCGAAGAGATGCGAGAGCGACGGCGGCGCGTTCTTGAGCCGCACGATGTCCAGCTGTTCGACGCAGCTCTGCGTCGTGAGAAACGGCCCGACGACCGCCGCGACGACGAGCGCGCCGATCACGAACAGCGACCACCGCGCGCCGCGATTGGCCATGAGCTTCGCCCATGTCGAGCCGGGATTATTCACGGACGCGAGGGTCGAGGGCGACGTGGAGCGCGTCGGCGACGATGTTGCCGACGACGACGAGCACCGCGCCCACGACCACGGTCGCCGTCACGAGGTCGTAGTCGCGGCTCCCGATGGCGCGTGAGGCGAGCAGGCCGATACCGGGCCACGAAAACACCTGCTCCACGAAGAGCGTTCCGCCGATCATGGCCGGAAGCATGGCGCCGAGCAGGACGATCATCGGGGCGAGCGCCGTCCGCAGCGCGTGCTTCCAGATGACCCCGGATTCCGGAACGCCTTTCGCGCGAGCCGTGCGCACGTAGTCCGCCGGCAGGACCTCGAGCAGCGCGCCGCGTTGAAATCGGCTGATGGCCCCCGTCGTCAACAGCACGAGCGAGGCGAGCGGCAGCACGAGGTGCTCGAGCCGATCGGCGAGGGCCCGGCCCGGACTCATGTAGTCGTGCATCGCGTCGACGAGGCCCCCGGCGGGAAACGCGTGCCACCAATAGGCGAAGACGAGAAGGATGATCAACGCGCCCCAGAAATCGGGGATCGAGTAGAGCACGAGCAACACGGACGACGTGATCCGGTCGAACCATCCGCCGCGACGCGCGGCCTGGACCGTGCCGACGACGACGCCGATGATGAAGCTGAGAAGAAGGCCCAGTCCGGCCAGCGCGAGCGTACGCGGGAGCGCTTCGGCGAGCGCCTTCGCGACGGACTCGTTTCTCAGCGTGGAGTATCCGAGGTGCCCGTGCGAGACACTCCACAGGTACCGCCCGTACTGGACGATGAGCGGTTTGTCGTACCCGAAACGCGCGCGCCACTCGGCGCGGACCGCGGGCGTGATGCGCCCCGAGTCGTACGAAAAAGGATCGCCGGGGGCCGAGCGGATGACGAAGAATGCGATCGTCGTGACGATAAAGATGACGACGACCGATTGTCCGAGGCGCGCTGCCAGGCGCCTGCGCACGATCAGCGGGCCGGCGGAGTAGCGCTCAACGGGATTCGGTCGCGGTCGATCCGCTTGTCGGGCGCGATGGACCACTCGGCCAGGGTAAACCACCAGCCGTCAGCGCGCGTTCGGGGGATGTTGAAGCGGCGGTTTATCGCGTCGATCTCGGTCAGGTCGTAGAGCCAGATCGCTGGAGCGTCGTCGGCGATCTGCTGAAAGGCGCGCGAGGCGTACTGCCTCACCTTGACCGAGTCGAACGTTTCGGTCAGGCTGTCGATGAGCGCATCGGTCTTCGGATTCGAATAGCGTAGAAAGTTTTGCCCTTGGGGGCCGATGCCGGCCGTGCCCCAATTCTGGCGCAATCCGCTCGGACTCGGGTCGGTGTTGAACGCCTGAATGACCATGTCGAAATCGCCGGCCTTCGGGCCGGGCTGGATGCGGTCTGTGTAGGTCTTCCCATCCACCGCGTCGATCTGGAGTTTGACGCCGACGCGGCGGAACTGCTCCTGAAGCAGTTGCGAATACTTCTGGCGCGGCGCGCTGGTCGCCGGCATCAACAGCGAGAAGCTCAAAGGCATTCCGTGCTTGGCGCGCATGCCATCGGGACCGCGCCGCCAACCGGCGGAGTCGAGAAGCGCCGAGGCCGCCGTGGTGTCGTACGGAGGCAGCTTCACTGTGCTGTCCGACGCGGCGAGCGACATCGGGAATGGCCCGTAGGCAACCAGCCCCTTATCGCCGAATACGTTGCGGAGCATGTCGGCGCGATTGACGGCCATCGACAGCGCGCGCCGCACGCGCACGTCGCTGAAGATCGGATGCGCCTGATTGTTCGACTTGCGCGCGTAGGGGTTCATTCCCAAAAACGCATATTGGAGGGCCGGAATGAGAAGCGGCCGTGCCACCTTGCTGCTGTCCAGCACCGCGAGCTCGCCGGGGAAGTTTTGCATGAAGTCCGCCTGCCCGGTGAGCACTTGCGTGCGCCGCGCCGACGGATCCGTTGTCGGCGTCAGGATCAAGCGATCGAGCAGCGGACGCCCGTGATAGTTCGCCGTGTCGGCATCGAGCTCGAACTTCACGTCGGGTTGCCACTGGACGAACCGAAACTGGCCGCTGCCGATCGGCGTGCGGGCTACGGTCGACGTCCGCAGGCTGTCGAGCGCGACCGAGCCGTACACGTGCTCCGGGACGATGTAGAGCTGATAGGCCACATCGTAGAACTGTTCCCGCGTGTGCTTCTTGAACCACACGACGGCCGTCAGCGAGTCCTTGACCGAGACTGAATCGACGTTGGTGAGGGTCGCCGCCACGGGCGAGGCTGCCTTGGGGTCCGTGAAAACCTTGAAGCTGTATCGGACATCGGCCGCGGTCACCGGTCTGCCGTCGTGCCAGCGGGCGCGTGGATCCAACGAATACGTGATCGACAGCGAGTCCGGCGCCCACGTCCAGCTCTTGGCGAGCCGCGGCGAAAAAGTCTTGTCTCCCGTGGTCTTCAGATCATTCGAGATGTCCGCGAGGTGATCGAAGACGAGGCCGATGACCGCCGCGCCGACCTGTTCCGTGACAAACGGCGGAAAGACGGACGTCGGGTCTACCGGCGATGCGAAGATGAGGGTGCCGCCGGTGGGTCCCGCCGCGCCGGCCTTGGATCCGCCCTCGTTCGAAGTACACGCGGCGAAGAAAGTCAGCACCAGAAACGCCAGAACGCGGTGGGAGGGGCAGGGGCGCATGAGCATTCGGGTGAGAGGGGCGGAGAAGAGAAGGATACCCGAGACGCCTCAGTCGGCGGGGGATACGCGTAGACGATCATCCATCATCGCCTCCACGTCCACGAATCATCCGAATACTGGACGACGAGAGCCGAGACACGGGCACGCAACTCCGCGTCGATTTCCAGGGGCGCGGCTAGAGGGTCTTCGAGCTCCCGAACGGCGATCTCGAACGCGGCCGCTGCCTCTTCGAGCGAAGGAGCTCGACCCATGGCGTCGATGAGGGTCGCTGGGGGCGGCAACTCGGATTGCGCGGACAGACTGAAATCGGCCAGCTGCGTCTGGTCGTCGTCCACCAGGATGGACCCATGCTGAAGGAGGGCGCCGTCGGATCGCCATTGCGCGCTCCCGGCGATCTTGCGCCCCTCGAACGTCAACTCGCCCTCGCCGGGGAGCTCGAAGCAGGGCGTGGCGTCCGGCAGGCGAGCCCGCCCCCGCTTGGGCGCGATGCGCGCGTCGACGCCGAGATTCTTCAGCGCGTGAACGAGCAAACGGTTGATGCGAGCGTATGACTCCCGTTCGGTGCCCGCGGTGGCAGCGGGTCCCGTGACGCTGTAGGTGATTTCCCGATGATGGAGAATCGCCCGGCCGCCGGTCGGCCGACGGACCACCGCCAGGGCGCGGCGCCGTATCCGCTCTCGGTCATAGTGACGCATCGCCGGCTGGTTGCGGCCGAGCGAGATCGTGGGCGTAGACCACGCGTAGACGCGCAACGCCCACTCGCCAGTGCGGCGCGCGCGCGCCATCAGCGCCTCGTCGAGCGCCATGTTTTCGGCTCCCGCCGCTGCGGGGGTGACCAGGACGCGCCAGCGCTCGTGAGGCATCAGGCGAACGAGAGGGAGGTCGGGGCGGAGGGTTTGACCCTAACATAAATTCAAGGCGCAGTTGGCGCCCCTCCCGAACTCACCGGGCCTCTTCCCGCCCGCGATCGAGGACTTGCATGACGACTCACGCTCGAGAAATCACCGCTGCTCCCGTGGACGCGACGAGCTTCATCCCGCGACACATCGGCCCGTCACCCGCCGAGATCCGCGCGATGCTCGATCTGCTCGGCTACGACTCGCTGGATTCTCTGATCGATGCGACGGTGCCATCGCGCATCCGGCTGAACCGTCCGCTCTCGATCCATGCACCGATGTCGGAGCACGAGGCGCTGTCCTCGTTGCGCGAGACCGCCCGCCGCAACCAGATCGCGCGGTCGTACCTCGGGCTCGGCTACTACGACTGTGTCACGCCGCCGGTCATCCAGCGAAACGTGCTGGAGAACCCCGGCTGGTACACGGCCTACACGCCCTATCAAGCCGAGATCGCGCAGGGACGTCTCGAGGCGCTGCTGACCTTTCAGACGATGGTGATCGATCTCACGGGCCTCCACATCGCGAACGCGTCGCTTCTCGACGAGGGGACCGCCGCCGCCGAGGCGATGGCGATGGCCTACGGCGTCCGCGGCAAACAGGGGAAGGAGACTTTCTTCATCTCGAACGAGTGTCATCCGCAGACGATCGAAGTGGTGAAGACGCGAGCGCACGCGCGCGGCGTCCACGTGGTCGTCGGCGACTGGCGAAAAGCGGCGATCGGCGAAGAAGTGTTCGGCGTGCTGTTGCAGTATCCGGCGACGAATGGCGCCGTGTACGACTACCGTCAGTTCTGCGAGCGCGCCCACGCCGTCGAGGCGATGGTGACGGTCGCGACCGACTTGATGAGCCTCGTTCTGCTCACGCCGCCTGGCGAGTGGGGCGCCGACATCTGCGTCGGCAACAGCCAGCGGTTCGGCGTGCCGCTCGGCTTCGGCGGGCCGCATGCGGCCTTCTTCTCGACGCGCGAGGAGTACAAGCGACACCTGCCGGGGCGAATCATCGGCGTGTCGCGCGACGCGGACGGCAAGCCGGCGCTCCGCATGGCGCTTCAGACGCGCGAGCAGCACATCCGCCGCGACAAGGCGACGAGCAACATCTGCACGGCGCAGGTGCTGCTCGCGGTGATCGCCGGCATGTACGCGGTCTATCACGGCCCAGAGCGCCTCACGGCGATCGCTTCCCGCATTCATGAGTTGGCTGCCACACTGGCGGCAGGGATCGAGTCGCTTGGCTATGCGCTGGCGTGCGACGACTACTTCGACACGATCTGCGTCGAGATGGGCGCGCAGCCGGCGACCGACGTGATCGGCGCGGCGCGCGCGAAGGGAATCAACCTCCGCGCGCTCGGCGAATCGCGCGTGTGTGTCGCGCTCGACGAGACGACGACGCCGGCGGACGTCGACGACCTGCTCCAGGTCTTCGCGACCGGCCACGGGGCGGCGCCGACGTCTGATGGATTGCGCTCCGAAGTCGATTCGAGATACGACGAGCGCTTCGCGCGCACGACGCCTTTTCTGACGCATCAGGTCTTCCACAGCTACCACTCGGAGACCGAGATGCTGCGGTACCTCAAGCGTCTCGAGAACCGGGATCTTTCACTCACGACGTCGATGATTCCGCTCGGCTCGTGCACGATGAAGCTGAACGCGACGGCCGAGATGTATCCGGTGACCTGGCCGGAGTTCGGGAAGATGCACCCGTTCGCGCCGGCCGAGCAGACGAAGGGCTACCGCGAGATGTTCGATCGCCTCGAGCAGGCGCTCGCGGAGATCACCGGCTTCGCCGCTGTGTCGCTGCAACCGAACGCGGGCTCGCAGGGCGAATACGCCGGGCTGCTCGTGATTCGCGCGTACCACGAAGCGCGCAACGACTCGAAGCGGAACGTGTGTCTGATTCCGCAGTCCGCGCACGGGACGAACCCGGCGAGCGCGGTGATGGCCGGAATGAAGGTCGTCGTCGTGAAGAACACCGACGCCGGCGACGTGGACATGGCGGATCTCGAGGAGAAAGCCAAGGCGAACGCCGACGTGCTCGCGGCGCTGATGATCACGTATCCGTCCACGTACGGCGTGTTCGACGAAACGATCGCCGACGTGTGCACGATCATTCACAAGTACGGCGGCCAGGTGTACCTCGACGGCGCGAACATGAACGCGATGGTCGGCCTGGCGCGCCCGGGCGACGTCGGCGCGGACGTCTGCCATCTCAACCTTCACAAAACGTTCTGCATTCCGCACGGCGGCGGTGGTCCGGGGATGGGGCCGATCGGTGTCGCGAAGCACCTCGTCGAATTCCTGCCCGGGAATCCCGTCGTGAAGGTCGGCGGGTCGCACAGCGCGGGCGCCGTCTCGTCGGCGCCGTGGGGAAGCGCCAGCATTCTACCCATTTCTATGATGTACATCGACATGATGGGCGGCACCGGGCTCACGGAGGCGACCAAGGTCGCGATTCTCAACGCGAACTACATCGCGAAACGGCTCGAATCGCACTATCCGGTGCTGTACAAGGGCAAGCAGGGGATGGTGGCGCACGAGTGCATCGTCGATCCGCGCGCCTTCAAGTCATCGGCCGGCGTCGAGGTCGAAGACATCGCGAAGCGGCTGATGGACTATGGGTTCCACGCGCCCACGGTGTCGTTCCCGGTCGCCGGAACGCTGATGATCGAGCCGACGGAGAGCGAATCGAAGGCGGAGCTCGACAGGTTCTGCGAGGCGTCTGATCGCGATCCGCGCCGAGATCGGGGAGATCGAGTCGGGGGTCGCGCACCGCGACGACAACGTCCTCAAGAACGCGCCACACCCATTGTCGCGCGTCATGAGCGACACGTGGAGCCATGCCTACGGACGCGAGAAGGCCGCGCTTCCGGCACCGTGGACACGCGAGTACAAGTTCTGGCCGTCCGTCGGGCGGGTGGACAGCGCGTACGGAGACCGAAATCTCGTTTGTTCCTGCGTCCCGACGGAGGAGTACGCCGCCGACTAGTCGTGCTCGTCGCGGCGAGTAGTTCCCTCTGTCGGGCCGCCTGCATGAACGACTCAACGCGCAGAGGCGCAGAGACGCAGAGGACGGCCGCAGAGGACGAGCTCCGTCGCGCAACGAGGCGGGATTTTTTGTGACTGCCGCTCAGGAAGCCATTCGTGTCGTGGGGCCTGCGTCGCCACGATGAGGCTCCCTGAGCGTCTTTCAAAAAAACATCCGGCTCGTTGCGCGATGAAGCGTGCCCCTGCGGTCGTCCTCCGCGCCTCTGCGGTAGAGCAGTTGCTGTCGCAGTTGCGCGGCGGCGCGTGCTAGCCGCCGAGGTGGGCCGAGTAGGCGCTCGCGTCGAGCAGTTGTTTGCGCTCGCTCGGGTCCTTGAGCCGGACCTTGATCATCCAGCCGTCGCCATACGGCGAGCTGTTGACCAGCGCCGGCTCCTTGTCGAGGCGGTCGTTGACGGCCACGATGTCGCCGGACACCGGCGAATAGAGCTCGGACACGGCCTTCACGGCTTCGACGGTGCCGAACACGTCGTGCTTGGAGAACGAGGCACCGACCTTGGGCAGCTCGATGAACACGACGTCGCCGAGCTCCCCCTGCGCGTAGTCGGTGATGCCGATTGCCACCACGTCGGCGTCGTCGGTGGGCTTCAGGTATTCGTGATCTTCGGTGTACAGCAGGTCCTTCGGAATATCGGACACGACGTGCTCCAAATCGGGGTCGGCGTGAGGGGCGAACGCGCGCGGAGTCTATCCGCGTCGGGAGGGGGCGTCAACGGCGGCTGGTCGGCTGGACAGCCGTCAAGGCGTCAAGCTGTCAGGCCGTCAAGCTGTCAGGCCGTCAAGCTGTCAGGCCGTCCTGCTGCGCCTACGATCGCGCGACCGACCTCGCCCCGCCCGCAGCACGCATCAGCGACGACCACAGATCCTGAACGCGACGCTCGAGTTGTGTGAGCGTGCCGCCGTTCTCGATGATGAAGTCGGCGCGGGCGCGCTTGAGCTCAGCGGGCATCTGCGCGGCGATGATCTCCATCGCTTCGGTGGTCTGCAAGCCGCGGTCGTGGAGGAGGCGCTCGAGCCGGATCGGGCGCGGAGCGTCTACCAGGAGGATGCGGTCGAAGCGATCGGCCATCCCCTTCTCGAAGAGGAGCGGGATGTCGCAAACGACGATTCGGTCGCCGCGCGCGCGCGCCTGCTCGACGAGGTGATCGCGGAGGCGCTCGACCTCGGGGTGCACAATCTCGTTAAGTTCTTCGAGTTGGGCTTGGTCGGCGAAGACGACGCGACGCAGGGCGGCGCGGTCGAGGTGACCGTCGGGGGAAAGCACCACGTTCCCCCACCGCGCCACGATCTTCGTGTAGGCGGGGGTTCCGAGTTCGACGGCGCGCCGGGCAAGAACATCGGCGTCGATGATCGTTGCACCGCGTTCGGACAGCATGCGGGCGACCGTCGACTTTCCGCTTCCGATGTTGCCGGTGAGGCCAACAAGTAGCATGTCAGGTCCTCGGGCGGCCTTTTTGATGGTTACGCCTCGGGGCCAAGGTATGTGCGGGCCGGGAACCCGTCAACGTAAAACCTGCTTTTTGGAGTCTATATGCAAGACGGGGCGCATCTCTCGGCGAACCCCCGGCGCCAGCCGGAGTCAGCCGACCTGGACGATGGGGCGGGGGCCGAGGACGAGTTTGTCCGGCTCGTGCGCCGGCAGCTCGAGCTGATCGGGGAAGACCCTGATAGGCAAGGACTTAAGCGCACGCCGGAGCGCGTCGCCAACGCCCTCGCCTGGCTCACCCGCGGCTATGAAATGGATGTCCAGCAGGTCGTGAACGGAGCCCTCTTCGACGCCGAAGGGGCCTCCAACATGATCATGGTGCGCGACATCGAGCTCTATAGCCTGTGCGAGCACCACATGCTGCCTTTCTACGGCAGGGCGCACATCGCCTACATCCCGAACGGCAAAATCGTCGGGTTGAGCAAGGTCGCTCGGCTCGTGGAAGTCTTCGCGCGGCGCCTCCAGGTTCAAGAGCGCCTGACCGAGCAGATCGCGACCGCGCTGGACGACGTTCTCAAGCCGATGGGAGCCGGCGTGGTGATCGAGGCATATCACCTGTGCATGATGATGCGCGGCGTCGAAAAGCAGAACTCGAAGACGATCACGAGCGCCATTCGCGGATCGTTTCTCGCCGATCCGCGCACGCGCGAAGAGTTCCTGACACTGGCACACGCGCCCCGCTTCCCAGGGTGAGGTCCGGCGGCGGCGGCCGCTCTACAGCAGCCGCCCCTGGTCCTCGTCGCGCCGCGGCACCGAGTGGCAGGCGCGGCATCGCGCCTCGTACGATTCCGTGCTGCCGACCATGATCGTCGGCGAGTCGTAGCGCGCCGGCTTTCCGCCGATCAGCCGCTGGTTTCGGCTGGCCGGGTTGCCGCAGACGACGCAGATCGCGTGGAGCTTGTCCACCACCTCGGCGACGGTGAGCAGCTGTGGCATCGCACCGAATGGCTCGCCGCGGAAGTCGGTGTCGGTGCCGGCGATGATCACACGCAGCCCGCGATTGGCGATCGACGTCACGAGATCCACGATGCCGGCGTCGAGAAACTGCGCTTCGTCGATCGCCACGACCTGCGTGTCCGGCAGCAGTAGCCGGGCGATCTGCTCCGTCGTGTCCACCGGCTCGGCGTTCACCGTGCGCCCGTCGTGGCTCGATACCTGGTAGATCCCGGCGTAGCGCTCGTCGAGGTGCGACTTGAAGACCTGAATCTTTTTCTTCGCGATGATAGCGCGACGAACGCGCCGTATGAGCTCCTCGCTCTTGCCGCTGAACATCACGCCGCAGATCACCTCGATCCACCCGGCGCGACCGCTGGAGAAGGAGCCGTCGGAGATCACGCGCGCGGTGAGGGGCGCGGACCGCGCGGGCCCCGCGGAGGTCGATCGTCGGAGTCGCGGTCGCGGCGAGGCCGGTCATCGTGGCGATCCCGCGGCCGGAAGCTGCCGCGCGATTCACGTGGACGCCTTTCATCGCGGCCGCCGCCCTCGCGTCGACCCGCACCTTCGCGCCGTGGGGGGCGCTCATCGCGGCGCGGAGGTCCCTTGTCGCGGCGCAGGAGCGCGCGACGACCGTTCATCACCGTGCCGGACGCCCGATCGATGATCTGATCGGCGAGCTCGCTCGACACCTCGATCGTGGAGTGCGATTCGCGAATCTCGATTCGCCCGACGTCGCTCCCGGCGACGCCCGCCTTGCTCGTGATCATTGCGATCAGGTCCGCGGGACGGATGCCCTCTCGCGTGCCGACGCTGGCAAACAGGCTGACCGTTGGCCCCCCCGCGGCGTGCTCACGAGGAGGCTGAGCCGGACGCTCGCTCGGCGCCACACGTTCTTGCGCGGCGGCGCGGGTTCGCTCGGCCAGCCGCTCCTGCTCGAGAAGCTTGAGCGCCGCCGCCGCGACCTCGGCGCCGTCGTAGTCCTCGAGCAGCGGCTCGAGGGACAGGAGCTCGCGTGACGCAGCGCCCGATTCCAGCAGCGCGCGGAGTTGTTTGAGCACGCTCGCGTCGCGCGCTCTCGACGCCGCTGCCGCCTCGGGCAAGCGATGCGGCTTGAGCGCGCCATTGAGGGAGAGCGCACGAAGGCTCTCCAACTGGCGCGGCTGAATGAACGCGATGCGCCGAGCGGCGCCGGCGACGGCTTCACGAAGCTCTTCGTGGGTCGCCGGCAAGTCGTACAGGACGGTCAGCGCTGTTCCGGGAGCGGCAGCCGCGGCACAGCGTACGTCCCCGTCCTCAGCGTAGCCGAGCGAGCGAAGCTGACCGCCGACCGACGACCGGCTCTCGGTCTCTCGGGCGAAGATCAGCGCGGACGCGGGATCGAGCTCGTCGAGCAGGCGACGCAGCGTCAGCGGGCGCGCGGCCGGCGACCCGAGCACGTACTCCAGCGGGATCGGCTCATGACCTTCAGGAACGCGCGTGACTTCCCGTCGTGCGCGCCGCGCGTATCGTTCGACGAGTTCATCGACCGCGGGAGTGACGACGGATGCCACGATCGTGCGGGGGGCGGTTTTCGGCACTTCGGCCATGAGCGTCTCGAGCGACGCCGTCTCGTCGCGCGCGACCAGCTCATCGGCCCAAGCGATGCAAACCGTGCGGAGATCGGCGAGCTTGAGCGCGCTGGCGCGGACGAGATCGACGAGCGTCGTCGGCGTGCCCGCGACGATGTGCGGCGGGCGAATGCGCGCGAGGCGTGTGGCGCGCGGCGCCGATGTCGCGGCAAGCACGCGGATCGGGCGGTCGCCGATGAGGCGCGCGCTCGCCGCGATCACATTCGCGGCGGCGTCGGCGTCGGCGGTCGCGACGAGGAGTTGAAGGTCCGCCACGTCGGGGTCGATGCGCTCGATGAGCGGGGCCAGGAACTCCGCGATCGACGCCCAGTCGTGCGGGAGAACGATGACGGCGTTTTGGCCGCGCGAGACGGATGGTAGTGCGCTGTCGGGATCGACGGACGACATTTGGGATCGACGGAAGACGTCGGACGTGATGAGGCGGGGACGTAAGTATAGCTGCGTGGAGCGACCGGTGACCAACTACACCCCTTCGTCGAACATCCATCATCTGCACGAATCCGCCACCATCGCGGCGTCCGCGCGGGCCAAGCGGCTGCGTGCGGAGGGGCGGTCGATCATCGATCTCGGGGCGGGAGAGCCGGATTTCCCGACGCCCCGGTTCGTGATCGACGCGGCGCATCGAGCGCTCGACGCCGGCGCCACACGGTACACATCCGTCGCCGGCATCGAGCCCTTGCGCGCCATCATTGCCGAGGACGCCGCTCGCCGGCGCGGGGCGCCGGTGGATGCCAGCGCGGTGGTCGTGTCGGCGGGCACCAAACAGGCCCTGTTCAACGCCTGTTTCGCGCTCTTCGCCGCCGGTGACGAGGTGCTCGTTCCCACGCCTGGCTGGACCAGCTATTACGAAATGCTCACGATCGCTCGCGCGACCGCCGTGCCGGTGACGGGGCCGCGCGAGAACGCGTTCAAGATCTCGGCGCGCGAGCTGGAGCGCGCCCGCACCGCGAAGACCCGCGGTCTCATCCTCAACTCGCCAAGCAACCCCACGGGCGCTGTGTATTCGCGCGCCGAGCTCGAGGAGATCGTCGCGGTCGCCGACGAATCGGGCTGGTGGATCCTGAGCGACGAGATCTACCGTGGGATCTGCTATACCGGCGAGGCGACGTCGCTGCTCTCGGTCGCGCCGTCATCGGGGCGGCTGGTCGTCGTGGACGGCCTCGCGAAGTCGATGGCGATGCCCGGGTGGCGCGTCGGCTGGTCGATCGGGCCGGTGGCCCTGGCGCGCTCGATGGCCGCGCTCCAGTCGCATACGACCTCCAACGCGACGACCATCTCACAGCACGCCGCGCTGTCGGCGCTGGCGGACACGAACGCGTACCAATCCGCCCTCGCCGAGATGATGCGCGAGCTGCGCCGACGTCGCGACGGCGCGCTGAGCGAGCTTCGCGGCGGGGGGTTGGAGGTACTCGAGCCCGAAGGCGCGTTCTACCTGTTCGTGCGCGCCGGTGAGGCGTCCCCCGACGATCCGGAGCCGGGCACTCGCGCCGCTGAACATCTGCTCGACGCCCACGACGTGGCGGTGGTGGCCGGCTCGGCGTTCCGCGCGCCTGAGTGGATTCGCGTCTCGTTCGCGGCCCCGACCGCCGACGTGTTCGAGGGGGTTCGTCGAATCGTCGCCGCGGGCTTATCTTAGCCGCGAGGGGGCGAGGAGTGCGGAGGCGGGGTGCGGAGAGGGTGCGGAGGAACGGCGAGCGCGGGGCGGTGCACGGCGAACATACGATAGAGCCGCAACACCATGATCGGCGGCGCGTGAAATCGGAACTGCTCGTCGACGCGCCGGGTGCCAGATTGACGCTCGACTCGACTGGAGGAGAGGTTCGTGAAGGTTTCCGTAGACATCAGGCCGGCGGACGCCTCGCCGGCGGCAGTCGAATACACGTGGGACCCCGACACCGACATTCTCTCGGCGCAGCTCTCGCCGCGGACGTCGGGTGACGGGTTGTCCGGCTCAGTGGGTCTCGAGGGATCCGACGGCTCGTGGGTCATCCTGGACGTGGCGGCGGGCCGGATCGCGGGCGTCGAAGTCGCGGTGTGGCCCGACGTGCGTCAGATCCCCGCGCTGTCGCTCCCGACGCAGATCGAGGACGTCCAAGTCGTCGTGCCGGTGAGCAAGACCAAGGCGGACGTCGCGTCGCTCGAGGTCGACACGCATCTGTTCGCCGAAGTGGACGCCGGCCAGCGCAACTTTCATTTCCGCCTCGGCGCGCCGCGCGGCGCGCGCACCGTGCGGGTCGCCAAGGATCTCCTGTTCGACGTGGACGACAAGAACCGCATCTCGGGGTTGTGGCTCCTCAACGTGCCACCCTGTCCGCCCGCGACGACGGTCGAATGATCACGACGATCGTGCTGATCCGCGTCGATCCGACGCTCATTCCCACGGCGGCGAACATGCTCGCCGGCGTGGAGGGCGTGACCGAGGTGTATTCGGTCTCCGGCGATTGGGATCTCGTCGCGATCGTGCGGGTGCCGCAGTACGATCAGATCGCGCACGTGGTGACTGAGGTTTTTCCGACCGTCCCGGGGATTCAGCGGACGCAGACGCTCACCGCGTTCCGCGCTTACTCGCGGAAGGATCTGCAGCAAGCCTGGGACATCGGCGTCGAATAGCACCGAGGCAGAGTAGCCACGATGTCAGATCGAGCTGGGGACTACATCGCCGGATTGTTCAGCGCCGAGGACGAGATCCTTTCGGCGCTGCGCGAGGAAGCCGATCGCACCGGACTTCCGCCGATCGCCATCTCGGCCGACGAAGGCCGGCTGTTGCAGGTGCTGCTCACCTCCATCGGCGCGCGCCGCGTGCTGGAGGTCGGAACGCTGGGCGGGTACTCGGCGATCTGCATGGCTCGCGCGCTTCCGCCGGGAAGCCGGCTGCTGACGATAGAAATCGAACCCAAGCATGCCGATTTCGCGCGGCGCTACATCGAGCGGGCGGGGCTCACGGATCGAATCGAAGTGAAGGTGGGCCGGGCGCTCGACGTGCTGCCCTCGCTCGACGGCGAGCGCTTCGATGCGATTTTCCTCGACGCCGACAAGGAACCGCTGCCGACGTATCTCGATTGGGCGCTGCGGCTGGTGCGCCCCGGCGGGCTGATCATCGCCGACAACGCGCTGTGGGGCGGCCGAGTGTACGAGCAGGACGAGACCGACGATCGCACGCGCGCAGTCAGGGAGTTCAATCGCCGTCTGGCGAGTGACTCGCGCGTGCTGGGAATCATCGTTCCGACCCACGACGGCGTCGCCGTCGCGGTCGTGCGGTGAGCGGCGCGAGCAGTCCCGCCGATCATTTCTCGTCAGTCTCAGCAGCGTACTCCGCGTTTCGCCCGCGATATCCGGCGGCGCTCATCGACTATTTCGCGTCGCTCGCGCCGCGCCGGCGGATCGCCTGGGACTGCGGGGCCGGCTCGGGTCAGGCGACCGCTGACATCGCTCGGCACTTCGAGTTCGTCGTAGCGACGGATCTGAGCGCGGACCAGTTGGCGCGGGCGTCGAAGGATCCGAGTGTCGGTTGGGTGGCGTGCGCGGCGGAGCGGACGGCGATCCGATCCAACACGATCGATGCGATCGCGGTCGCCCAGGCGCTGCACTGGTTCGCACACGACGCCTTTTATGCGGAGGTCAAGCGCGCGGCGACTGCCGCCGATGTGCCGATCGTGGCGTGGACCTACGCCGCGCCGCGGATGGAGGGCGACGTCGGAGAGGTGCTGCGCAGGTTCATGTTCGAGGACATCGGCTCGTATTGGCCGCCCGAACGGAAGTACGTCGACTCGGAGTATAGGACGATCCCGTTTCCCTTCGAGCGAATCGACGCGCCGCCGTTCTCACTGGAAAACGACTGGACGCTGCCGCAGATCGTGGGGTACATGAGAAGCATGTCGGCGACGTCGCGTTACGTGAAAGCCAACAGCGTGGACCCCGTCGCGGCCGTCGGGGAGGAACTGCTCGCGATCTGGCAGGACGGCGCCCCGCGACGAATCGTGTGGCCGGTGATCGTCCTCGCGGGGCGGGTCGGTTCATGACGGCGACAAGCGCGAGTCCCGACCGAGCCGGCGTGCGCCCCGACCACGCGATCGGCCGATGGCTCGCATCGATCTTTCCGGATGGCGAAGCGATCGAAGGCGAGGCTCCGTTGGAGTTCGTCGCGGAGACGGCCGATCCGCCGAAGTTCGCCCAGGCCACCGTGATCGAAGGAAGAGACCTGCGAGCGATCGCGGTGCGGGGTGAGCCCGAAGTAGCGATCGCGGCGTTTCTCGACGGACGCCAGGAGAGCACGGTCAAGATGTACCGCCCCGGCGGCGTACCGATCGTCGCGGGGACGATCGGCGCCGTGATCCGCGAGCGCCGCGACCGTCGCATGTTCACCTGGAATCATCGCGTCGATCAGCGCATCTACGTTCCCGCGCGATACCTGAGCGACTTGGACCGGCGTGCGCTCGACGCCAGCGGCACTCGTGTCCGTGACACGACGGCGGGCGCGGCCGAGTCGATCGAGCACCCGCTCGCGTTGCGCGAGCTCGCCAGGAACCTCGTGCGAAACGATCGAGAGTCACTGGAGCACGCACTGGCGCAGCAGTGGTGCGGCGCGGAAACGCGTCCGCTCCTGATCGACGGCGGCATCAGCGCAGCTCAGCCGATCGCCCGCTCGGCGTGCGCCATCGGCGTGGTGAAGAGCCACCGCACGCTCTACGTGCAGGGTGACGCGCTCCGGGTGACGCTAGGGCTCGGCGCGGCGGAGCGAACGAGCGTCTTCTCGATTAACCCCGAGAAACGGGCGCCCGTAGCAAGTTGGTATCTGCGCCTCCGCGACCGCGTCGGGCGCGACCCGATGTGGGGGCTCGTCCGTATCGAGGTCTCAGCACCGTCCGGCGGAGATGACATCGGCGCGCGCGCCGACGAAGTTTCGCGTTGGATCCTCGCCGAGGCGGCGCCGCTGGCGCTGCCGGACGGGCGGTGGGACAAGATGGTCTACGGAGTTCGCGACTGTGAAGAGTTTCTCCGAGCGGTGATGTGACCCTCCCCCCGAACGAACCAGCCACTCCCGCCGCGCTCGGCCGCGTAGTCGCCACCGAGCGCAAGCCGAACACGCCGCACGAATTTCATTTCTGGACGGCGCTCGATTCGCCCGTCGGCATCGGCACGATCGTGCGTGTGCAGGGGGACGCGCCGGTCAACGGCCAGATCCCACAGATCTACGGTGTCGTGGTCGAGGGTTTCAGCTACACCGACCTCGCCACGCCGCTGCACGACGTGCTGGGCCACGACGGCGCGCCGACGTCGGCATCGCTCGCGGCGACGCGTCGAGCGGAGATCCGTCTGTACACTGCGGCGGTGCTCCGTCAGATCCCCGAAGAACCCCTCCAACCGGTGGGGATGGGTCAGGTGTTTCTGGCGGCGGACGCGGACGTGGAGATCGCGCTGCGTATGGACGCGTATCTGCGCGACGGCGCGCGAACGGGCATCCCGATCGGCGTGTATCACGCCGGCGGCACCGACGCGCCGATCTACCTCGACGCCGATTTCCTGATCGGGCCGGAGGCGGCGCACCTGAACATCACTGGCGTGTCGGGCCTGGCGACGAAGACGAGCGCGATCGAGTGGATCATGGGCTCGATCTTCACGCACTTTCCGGCGCAGAAAGGTTCGATTGCAGCGGTGTGCTTCAACGTCAAAGGGCCGGACCTCTGTTTCCTGGACCAGCCCGGCACGATCGACGACCGCGACATGGCGCTCTACGACAAGTGCGGCGTCCCGGCTACACCGTTCGAGAACGTCCAGTACTTCGCGCCGTTCAAGTCGGACGGGTTCTCGCTCAACACCCTTCGCTCCAACGACGAGCTGACGCACAATGTGACGCCGCTCACATGGGGGCTTCGCGAGGTGCTGCAGTACGCCGAGGTGCTGCTCAACAAGGACGACGTGGACGCGAAGGCCGACGCGCTGATCGACTTCATTCGAGAACGGATCGTGGACCGCGATTTCTCCGATCCACTCCTCGGGAACAAACGGTACCTCGTCCGTTCGTTCGCCGATCTCGAGATGTGGTTCCGAGACGTGCTCTCCGGCATGGAGAACAAGGGGAACGAGGGTTGGCGGACGCACCACGTGGCGACGATCCGCAAGGTTCGGAACCGGCTTTCCAATATTTCGACCCGCTGCGCGGGGCTGGTCACGGATGCCGGAACCGTCAGCGACCTGCCGTTCGGGAGCTTTCAAGACCGCACGGTGTACGTGATCGACGTCGCCTCGCTCGAGGAGGACGCGCAGGACCTGATCTTTGCGCGCGTCGTCACTCGCCTTCGCGAGCACCTCGAGAAGCGCGACCTCGGCGTGAACCACGTCATCGTGTTCGTCGACGAGCTGAACAAGTACGCGCCGAACGATGGACAAGACACCTATGTGCGAAAGATGCTGCTCGATCTCGCGGAACGCGGCCGGTACCTCGGTCTCGTGCTCTTCGGAGCGCAGCAATTTCGTTCGCAAGTCCATCGCCGGGTCGTCGGCAATTCAGGGACGGCGCTGTTCGGCCGCATGGACGCCGATGAGTTGGCGACACCTGGATACGCGGTGCTGAGCCAGGCCGTGAAGACCAAGCTCGCGACGCTGGAAAAGGGGCAGCTGATGGTGCGTCATCCGCATTTCACACAGCCGATCTTCGTCCGATTTCCCCGGCCGGCCATCATGCGCGGCCGCGACGGGATCGAGAAGTATCCGCAGGCGGTGGATATCGACCTCGACGCGGCGGTGCTGCGCAGTCTTCGCTCGCTCGATCCGTCGGTCACGCTGAATTGGGTGCGCGACGCGGTCGGCATTCGCGACGACGAGGAAGTGATTCGGGCGCGAAACGCGACGATGCGCGAGCGCCCGGCCGACGTGAAGAAGTTCTTCCAGTCGCAGCTGAAGCCCATCGTCGCGGCGCAGGCGACTGAGCGTCAGCCGGCGGCTGCGATCCGCTCGGCTCCCGCCGACGACCCGTACGGATTCTGAGCCCTCGCATGTTCCCGCGGCGGGTCCGCATCGGCGCAAGCGTTGGACTCTTCGCGGTCGCCTCGGCCCAAGGCGCGTTCGCGCAGGAACTGCTGTTGCAGATCCGCCCGCGGGCCGGCGACACACTTCGCATGCGCCTCGACCAGGAAACCGATTACACGGGCGCGGGGGTCACGCGAACCGGGGTTGGGCCGCCGAGTCTGGTCACGACGATGGCCATGTTCTCCCGGGCAATCGTCGAGGGGGAGGCGAACGAGGAGACGGCCGTCCTCGCCGTGACCGATTCGGTGAGGTTCTGGAGCACCGACCAGCGTGGGTTCGTCGCGGCTCGACAGATGGAGGCTCGCCTGCGGGGTCAACGGGTGCGCTTCCGAGTCACGCCCGAAGGGCTGCTCGCGATGGAGGCGGCGGGCACACCCCGCGAAGTCACGCACCTCGTGTCACTGATGCCCGCGACGTTTCCCAAGGGTCCGATCAAGGTCGGCGAAACATGGATGCGCGAGATGCCGTTGCCCTCCGGCACCGAGTTTGGCGCGCAGCTCTCGGGCATGCTGCGCGTGACGCTGCGCCTCGACTCGGTGACCCATGCCGGCGAGCTCGCGTTCGTCTCGATGCGCGGCGAGATGCAACCAGCGACCGGTCCGGGGGCGGCGTCCCAGGCTGTGCTCGAGCAAGGGACGGTGAGCGGGACGATGGTGCTCGACCGAAGGCGCGGATGGCTCAGTGAGTCGTGGTTCAACATCGTCGTGATGACGTCCGTGACGAACCCTCCCGCCGCGGCCGCGCTGCGATTGCAGATGCGAATCATCCAACACATGCGCACGGCAGAGCGGCGAGAGCGTTAGATTCGTTCAACGCCTCCCGCCGCATGCGCCTGGTTCACCTTTCCGACCTGCACCTAGGCTACCGGCAGTATCAACGGCTGACACCAACCGGGGTCAACCAGCGCGAAGCCGACGTCGCCGCGACGTTCCGTCTGGTGGTGGATCGGATCATCGATCTGCGGCCTGAGCTCGTCGTCGTGGCGGGGGACGTCTTTCACAACGTCCGCCCGTCGAACCAGGCGATCGTTCACGCCTTCCTCCAGTTCAACAGGTTGGTCAGCGCGCTTCCGGAGTCGGCGATCGTCCTCGTCGCGGGCAACCACGACACGCCGCGCACGAGCGAGACGGGCGGCATTCTCCAGCTCTTCGCGCAGCTCAACGGCCTCGACGTCGTGGACCGCGAACCGCGGCGCCTTTCGTTCCCGCATCTCGATCTTTCCGTCCTTGCCGTGCCGGACGTTCCGGGATTGGTGAAGCCGTCGTTCACGGTCGACTCGAACGCGCGGTTCAACGTTCTGGCGATGCACTGCGGCATCGAAGGGCTGACGGACGAGCGTCGCGTGGGACCGGCCGCCCCGTCGAGGTATCGCCGTCCGAGTTGAATGCTCCGGCGTGGGACTACATCGCGCTCGGCCACTACCACGTGTATCGCGAAGTCAACCCGAACACGTATCTACAGCGGCTCGATCGACTACACGAGTGTCGACACGTGGGGTGAACGGCGCGAGGAGGATCCCAAGGGCGAAACCGGACCGAAGGGAAAGGGATTCATCGAGCGCGACCTCGTAACCGGTGAACAGCGTTTCATCGCGCTGCCCGCCGTCGCGCCCTCTGATCGAGCTTCCCCAGATCAACGCGCGCAATCTCGCCGCGCGCGGACATTGACCAGCCGCATTCGCTCGATCGTCGACGCGTGCGTCGACGGAATCGACGACAAGATCGTGCGTCTCACGGTGTGGGACATTCCGCGGCACGTCGCGCGCGAGCTCGATCACAAGTCGATTCGGGAGTACAAGCGCCGCGCGCTGAGCTTCCAGCTCGACCTCCGCCGCCCTGAGCTGCACCGCGTCACGACATCCGGCGCGCCGGCGCGGCGACCGTCGCTCAACGAGATCGTGCGCGAAAAGCTGGCGACCCGGACCATCGACGCCGACATCGACCGCGACGCGTTGATCGAGCGAGCCATCGCGTACCTGGACGAGGCGCAAGTCGCGGCCGTGGTCTCGACGCCGCCGGCGCCGATCGAGGCGTGAGATGAGACTGAACAGTCTGCACCTCACGAATTTCAGGCAGCACGTCGACACCCACATCGACTTCTCGACGGGCATCACCGGAATCATCGGACCGAACGGGTCCGGTAAGTCCACGTTGCTCGAGGCGATCGCGTGGGCGCTCTACGGCGCCCCCGCCGCGCGCGGCAAGCGGGAGTCGATTCGTTCGTACCGCGCCGGCCCTCGCGCCGTCGTCAACGTGGAGCTCGAGTTCGAGCTCGGCGCGCATCGCTATCGCGTCTCGCGCGGGCTGACCAACGCCGAGCTGTACCTCGACGGCGCGTCGTCGCCGATCGCGACCTCGATCTCGGCGGTCACCGACGTGCTCGCGCGCCGGCTCGGGATGAACCGGGACGAGTTCTTCCATACCTATTTCACCGGGCAGAAAGAACTCAGCGTGATGGCCGCGATGGGCCCGACCGAACGCGGCCAATTCCTCTCGCGCGTGCTCGGTTACGAGCGGCTGCGAGCGGCGCAGGACCTGGCGCGCGAGCGCCGAAAGACGCTCGTCGCCGAAGCGACGGGACTTCGCGCCGGGATGCCGGACGCCGACGTCGTGCAAGGCGCGCTCGCCGACGCGAAGACGCGGATCGCCGAGAGCACGCGCAAGGCGAATGAGTTCGGCATTCGACGAACGACGGCGCGGCGCGCCGTCGAGGAGATCACGCCGCGCTGGGAATCGGGGCAGCGCGATCGCGAGCGCTCGCAGGCGCTTGCCGCCGAATCGCGTGTCGCCGACGGCGAGCTGGCGGCGATCGATCGCGAGATCGCGCGGATCGATCGCGAGCTGGGTGATGCCGCAACCGCGCGCGCCGAGCTGGATGGCGTCGCGAAGGAACTGGCGCCGCTTCCATCGCTCGAGGCCGAGCTCAAGGAGCTCGAGCGGAGCGCCGCCGAGGCCGGCCGCAAGCGAACGCTCACCGAGACCGAAGCCACGCTCGCCAAGGAGATCGCGCAGCTGCGCGAGCGGGCATCGAAGATCGAAGTCGCGCCGGCGCTCGAGACTGAGGTCGCCGCGGCGCTCAAGCAAGCCCGCGAGTCGCTCGACGAGACTCAACGAGGTCTCGAAGCCGCGCAGACCGACTGGGTGCGCGACAAGCAGGAAGCGGAGACGAAGCGGCAGGCGCTCATCGAACAGTTGAAGGACGTCCGCGCCCAGCGCGACCAAATCGTGGAGTTGGGAGAGGGCGGCATCTGCCCGATCTGCGCTCGCCCGCTCGGCACGCACTTTCGATCGGTGCTCGACGTGCTCGACAATCAGATCGAGACGATCACCGTCGACGGCAAATATTTTCGTGCGCGCATCGAACAGCTCGCCCCGGTCCCGCCGGAGATCACGATTCTCGGCGAGCGCCGACGCGAGCTGACGGACGCGGCGACCAAGCTCGAGCGGCGAGTCGTCGAAATTCAGGCGGGACTACGCACGCTGTCCACGCTCCACGCCGACTTGGTCGCGAAGGACGAAAGACACGCGACGGTCGCGCGTGAGCTGGCTGGTCTGGCGGTCAACTACGATGCCGCGCGTCACGTGGCGGTTCGCGCGCTGGTCGACCGACTCGCGCCGCTGGCCGTGCGCGCGACAAAGCTCGCCGCGCAACTCGAGCGCGAGCCGGTGCTCGTCGAAGAACGCACCGCGGTGCGGGCTAAGCTCGACGAGATGCAGCGTCGTCGCGCCGATGTCGTGCGTCAGACGCAGACGTTGGGGTTTTCGGAAGAGGCGTTCAACGCGCTGCGCGGAAGGTTCGACTCGGCCGAGGGCGAGCTCCGCACAGCAGAGCTGGCGGCGGTTGGCGCGGAAACGGAGCTCACCGCGGCCAAGAACGCGCTGACGACGGCCGAACAGGCGCACGCCGAGTTGGCGCGCGCCGAGGAGCGACTGGCCGTACTCGGTCGCGACCGCCGGCTGCACGAGGAGCTGGATCGCGCCTTCTCCGACCTCCGGACGGAGCTCAACGTGGCCATGCGCCCCGAAATCTCCGACCTCGCCAGCAGGTACATCCGCGATCTGACTGACGGTCGGTACACCGAATTCGAGCTGGACGACGACTACCAGATCGTCCTGCTCGAGGATGCGATTCCCAAGCCCGTCATTTCCGGGGGCGAGGAGGACCTCGCCAACCTCGTGCTCCGGCTGGCAATTTCAGAGATGATCGCGGAACGCGCGGGCCAGTCCTTTTCGCTTCTCGTGCTCGACGAGGTGTTCGGCTCGCTCGACGAGTCGCGGCGCCAGAACGTCGTGGGTCTCCTGCAGCGGCTGCACGACCGCTTCGAGCAGATCATACTGATCACCCACATCGAGTCCGTGCGCGAGGCGCCCGTCGATCGGGTGATCACCGTGAGCTACGACGACGAAACGGGAACGTCGCGCGTCGATGCCGAGTCGCCGCGCGGCGGCGAGCCGGTGCTCGCGCTTCACGCGGGCGCGGCGGACTGATGGCGACCTCGCGCGCTTTTCGTCCGCAGGCGTTCGACGGTCCGACGCGGGCGACCGCCGCCGACATCGCCGAGCTGAACCAGGTGTTCAGCGAGTCGTTCACGGAGCGCTATCGCCGCGACGGCATGGTCGGCGTGCGAGTGCCGTTTCTCAATCCGTCGATTTGGCGCTACGCTCTGGAGGACGCGGCTGAGGGCGCGATGATCTGGCGCGATGATCGCGATCACATCGCCGCGTTCAACATGGTGCACCGTTCGGGGGCCGAGGGATGGATGGGTCCGCTCGCGGTGCGGACGGAGTATCAGGGCAACGGGATGGGCAAAGAGATCGTGCAGCGCGGCGTCGAGTGGCTCAAGACGCAAGGCTCGTCGGTCATCGGGCTCGAGACGATGCCTCGCACGATGGACAACATCGGGTTCTACTCGCGGCTCGGGTTTCTCCCCGGCCGTCTGACGATCACGATGACGCTGGAGGCGCAAGCGTCGGTCGACGGCGCGGTTCTGTTCGGCCGGATGTCGCCGCGGGCGCGCGACGACGCCCTCGGACAGTGCCGCGCCCTGGTGCAACGGCTGCTTCCGGGGTACGACTATTCACGCGAGATCACGCTCACGAGCGATCTGTCGGTCGGCGACACGGTGTTGCTCTACGACGACGACCGTCTGGTGGGATTCGCGCTCGCGCACACGGCCCCGCTCGTCGAGGGACGTGTCCGCGAGGAGTTACGCGTGTTGAAGCTGGCCGTGGAGGATGAATCGCGATTCGAGGACCTGTTGCGCGCGGTGAGCGATCTGGCTCGGCGCAGCGGAACGCGCCGCGTCTCGCTGCGCGTGCAGGGGGAATTCGGGCCGGCCTATCGCCGAGTGATCGCGCTCGGCGCGCATGTGCGGTGGACCGACCTGCGAATGTCACTGAGTTCGTACGAAGAACGACGCCCGGAGCGGGGGCTCGTCTTGTCCAATTGGGAGATCTGACCCGCCGCTCGGCGTCTTCGTCTCCGACCCACCCGGATGACACATGACATCATTCCGATTTCGTTTCCGCTCGACCGCGTTGGCGCTGATGTTGTTGGCGCTCGCGACCGCATGCTCGCGGCACCCCGAGACCGAGGACGAGCAACCGCAGGTCAAACCCGATCCGATCCAGGTTCACGTTCGGAACGAGAATTTCCTCGACGTCAACGTGTTCATGATCGTCAACGGCGTCAGCCGGCGGCTCGGCACGGTGACGGGGAACGGGTCCGGCGATTTCACGGTCGACTGGGGAATCACGGTCGGCCAGTCGATCGCGCTACAAGCCGTGCCGATCGGCGGCCGCGGATCGGCGAACAGCGGCCAGCTCAGCCTCGGCCTCGGACAAATGATCGACTTCACGGTCGCGCCGGTGCTGCGGCAGAGCACCGTGAGCGTGCACGAGCCGCCGTGAGACGATCGACGGCTCTGCTCGTCCTATTTGGGCGGAGGCGCCTTACTCGGCGTGCCGCGAATGACGATTCTCGCGATGATCACGAAAACGCCGACTGATAGCAGGAGATGTACCCAGCCGGGTGGTTCAAACGCGAAAAACGCGATGCCCCACACGACAAGGAGCGCAATGCCGCCGAGAATTCCGAGATCCATCACGTGACCTCAGGGTTTGACCGAATCTGTGCTCGCCCGTAAATTGCTTCTCGCAACGCACGAAGGAAACATTCGGGACGGAGAACTCCGTTTTTGAGCCAACAAGTCCTTCGAGTGGGTTCGAAAATCTACTACCGACGTCATGCCCCCAGTGCGGGGGAAGGCGGAAGGTTGGCGGTGAGGACCTCATAATTCGACTGGGCTTCACAAAACCCTCTCCGGACCCGAATTCTATCGAGCCCCGCGGTAACCCCGCGGGGCTCGTTCTTTTCGCCCGGGCGCGAGAAATTCCCATATGCCCAATGTCACGGTGGTTCGCCGCCTCCAGTTCAACGCCGCGCACCGCGTCCACAACCCGGCGCTCTCCGACGCCGAAAACAAGACGCTGTTCGGCAAGTGCAACAACCCGAACTGGCACGGCCACAACTACACGCTCGACGTCTCGGTCACCGGGCCGGTCGACGAGCGCACCGGCTACGTCATCGACCTCGCCGTCGTCAAGCGGGTCGTGACGCGCGAAGTGATCGACAAAGTCGACCACAGGAATCTCAACCTCGAGGTCGATTTTCTCCGCGACGTCATCCCGACGACCGAGAACTTCGTCGCCGCGATGTGGCGAGTGCTCGAACCGGCACTCGCGCCGGCGCGCCTCACGCGACTCGTGCTCTGGGAGACGCCGAACAACTACGTCGAGTACGACGGTCGATGACGACAGCGGGGACGGCCGTCGTGTCCGGCGCGTCGCGGGGGATCGGGCTGGCGACTTCTCGCGCGCTGGTGGCCGCCGGCTACCGGGTCGCGATGCTGGCGCGCGGCGCGGACGCGCTCACCGCCGCCGCGGGCTCGATCGGCGAACGCGCCCTGGCGATCGTCTGCGACGTCGCCGACAGCCTCGCTCTCGACGGCGCACTCGCGCGCGTGAACGACGAGTTCGGCGACGCCCCCGCCGTGCTCGTCAACAACGCCGGCTTCTTTTCCCTTGCCACCGTCGACGCGACGACGGTCGACGACTTTCGCTCGGCGATCGACGTCAACCTCGTCGCTCCGTTTCGTCTGGTGCACGCCTTTCTTCCCGCGATGCGCGCGCGCCGCTCGGGGCACATCGTGTCCATCGGTTCGATCGCCGACCGCGTCGCCTTCCCCGAGAACGCCGCGTACGCCGCGAGCAAGTTCGGCGTTCGGGCGTTGCACGAGGTGCTCCGCGCCGAATTGAAGGGGAGCGGCGTGCGCGCGACGCTCGTCTCGCCGTCGGCCGTCGACACGCCGCTCTGGGATCCGGTCAACCCGGACGAACGGCCCGGGTTCACCGCGCGACGCGAGATGCTTCGCGCCGAGGCCGTGGCGGCGGCGGTGATGTTCGCCGTGACCCAGCCGTCGGACGTAAACATCGACGAGCTGCGGCTGTCCGGGGCGTGATCCATGTTTCTGCCGCTCATCGACCGGCTGCGCTGCCTGAACGCGCACGAGGACACGTGGCTCGTGGCATCGATCGATCGGGCGGATGAACGTGACGTGCTCGAGGGGACGCTGGGTTGTCCGGTATGCTCGGCGGAATACCGAATTCGAGAGGGCGTCGTGTGGTTCGGTGACGCTCCTGTCGCCGAGAGCGAGACGCCCAGCCCGGCGGAGGCGCTTCGTCTCGCCGCGGCCCTCGATTTGACCGACGCGCGAATGACGGCGATTCTGCATGGCTCGTGGGGCGCACACGCGTCGATCCTGCGCGGCCTTTCCCCGGCTCACATGCTTCTCGTCAATCCTCCAACGGGCGTGACCAGTGGTGACGGCATCTCCATCGTGCGCGCGCCGGTCGCACCGGTCGCGGCCGCGTGGGCAGACGCCGCCGCGCTCGATCATGCGGGCAGCGCGATGGCTGAATCGATGCGCGGGGCTCTACGCGGCGGCGGGCGGCTGCTGGCGCGAGCCGACGTTCCGATCCCTCCCGGCTTTGGCGAGCTTGCGCGCGACGCCGACGTCTGGGTCGCGCAACTGGACGTGGGCGCCGCCACCGGGGCTCCGGTCGCCATCTCGCGCCGCGCTCCGCGCTGACACCGCGTAACAACTCTCTAAACCCAGCGCACGCATGCTTCGGGTCTTCATTGCGGGTGGAACGGGCGTCATCGGACGCCGCGTCGTCCCGGCGCTGGTGAAGGCCGGCTACGCGGTGACCGCCGCTACGCGCAGCGAAACGGGCACCGCGCGGTTGAGCGCGATGGGCGCCGAGCCGGTGAAGATGGATCTGATGGACGCGACGAGCGTTCGGCGCGCGATGTCGAAGCCGGACATGGTCGTCAACCTGTCGACGCACATCCCCGGCAGCCCGGCCGCGATGATGCTCCCGTGGGCGTGGCGCGAGAACGACCGCGTGCGGCGCACGGGCTCGGCGAATCTCGCCACCGCCGCGCGTCTCGCCGGCGCCGACTGCGTCATTCAGGAATCGTTCGCGCCCGTCTACGCCGATCACGGCGACGAGTGGATCGACGAGCGCTGGACCGTGGCTCCCGCGCGCTACAACAAGACCGTGCTCGACGCCGAAGCGTCGGCCGCCCAGTTCACGAAGTTCGGCGGCCGCGGAATCGTGCTCCGGTTCGCGTACTTCTACGGCCCGGATTCGACCGCGACTCGCGAGATGATGCAGAGCGTGAAGCGAGGCATCAGCCCGCTCGTCGGTTCGCCCGACGCGTACTACTCGTCGGTGTCGCACGACGACGCGGCGGCCGCGGTCGTCGAGGCGCTCCATCTTCCCGCGGGGATCTACAACGTTTCCGACGACGAGCCGATCACGCGCGGCGAGTGGGTCGAGTCGCTCGCCAAAGCGCTCGACGCCAAGCCGCCGCTCACGCTCCCGCACTGGCTCACGGTGCTCGGCGGCGGGACGACCCAGTTGATGTCCCGCTCGCAGAGGATTTCGAATCGCAAGCTGCGTGAATTGAGCGACTGGCGGCCGGCTGTCGGCTGCGTGCGAGATGCATGGCCGGCCGTGCTCGATCGATCGTCTGAGCTGGCTGGGGCGCGCTAGC
Organism: uncultured Gemmatimonadaceae bacterium; assembly: GCA_963757185.1. Lineage (GTDB taxonomy): Bacteria > Gemmatimonadota > Gemmatimonadetes > Gemmatimonadales > Gemmatimonadaceae > JAQBQB01. The sequence goes on along the minus strand of CAVWQI010000002.1, from coordinate 191,218 downwards.
GCTTTCGTGACGCGGTGGGGATCTCGGGGGCTCGCGAGTCTTGCGTGGCCGGCGGGCAAGTACGTCTCGTAACTGAAGATTTCGCGGAGTCCGTCGGATTCCGCGGACACGGCAACTGCCTTGAAAAGGGGTCGTAGTGTAAGGGCTGCGCGTGGGGCAGGCACGTTGCTCCGCTTCGCGTTCAAATCATCCGCTGGGGATTGGAACGGTGACGGGCGACGGTCAGCTCGCGTGCATCGTTGGTGATGCACTTGCTCGAAGAGGAATTGACTCGTTCAGTGATCGGAGCCTTCTACACTGTGCACCGAGCGCTGGGCTTCGGCTTTCTCGAGCACGTCCACGCGGCTGCGCTCGAACGCGAGCTGCTCCATCGCGGCCACCGTGTCGATCGGGAGTTGAACGTCCTCGTTCAGTACGACGGCGCCGACATCGCCCATCAGCGACTCGACATGGTCGTCGACGGCAAAGTGGTCCTCGAGATCAAATCGACGGAGCACCTGCATCGCGACGCGAAAAGACAGCTCTACAACTACCTACGCGCGACGAGGTTCGAAATCGGTCTGCTCCTTCACTTCGGCCGTTCGGCGAAGTTCCACCGAGTGATCTGTACCAAGCGAGAGAACGGGCCAGGCCGTGGCGTCAACTCTGATGTGCGGCAGGAGCCACAAGGGCCACCGTGAGGTCCCCCGAGGCAGTTCCCAAGCCTTCTTCTTTCGCAGTTTGCCGGCTCCGCGAAATCCGCCCATCTCCGCGAAATCCGTGGCAGTATCAATTCGTAGATGCCGACCGGGCGGACCCTACGGAACTAACCCGCCAGCGCGGGCTCGTGTTCGCTCGGATTTCCCTCGTACAAAGCGTCGATGACGGACTTGTACGTCTTGTCGATCACGCGCCGTTTCACCTTCAACGTCGGCGTGAGCTCGCCGCGCTCGACCGAGAAGTCGTGCTCGAGCAGTCCGATTCGCTTCGGGACCTCGAAGTGCGCGAGTCCCTTGATCTCGCCCAACACTTCGCGCTCCATCTTCTCGCGAATCGGCGCCGAGTCGAGGAGCTCGGCGTGCGGGCCCCAGGCGACGCCATCGCTCTTCGCCCACTTCTCGAGACTCTCCCAGTTGGGCACGATCAGAACGACGGGGAATTTCCGCTTGTCGCCGATCATCACCGCCTGCGCCACGAACTTGTTCGTCCGAATCTTGTTCTCGATCGGCTGCGGCGAAATGTTCTTGCCGCCGGCGGTCACGATGATGTCCTTCTTGCGGTCGGTGATCGCGACGAAGCCATCGCGCAGCTCGCCGATGTCGCCGGTGTGGAACCAACCCGCCGTGTCGATCGCTTCAGCGGTCGCCGCGGGCTTGTTGAAGTAGCCCTTCATGATCTGCGGGCCGCGAACGAGGATCTCGCCGTCCGGCGCGATCGTCGCCTCGGTGCCCGGCAGCGGCTTGCCTACCGTGCCGATGCGATAGTTCGCCGGCGTGTTGACCGCGATCACAGGCGACGTCTCCGTGAGACCGTAGCCCTCGAGAATGACGAGCCCCGCGGCGTAGAAGAACTTGATGATCTCGGGCGCAAGGGGAGCCCCGCCGGAGACGAAATACTTGAGCCGCCCGCCGGTGCGCGCCTGCAGCTTCGAGAACACCAGGCGATGCGCTATCGCGTATTGCAGCGCCAGCAGTCCTCCCGGCGTCGCTCCGGCGAGCTTCACGTCGGCCCATCGCTCGCCGACGCCGCGCGCCCAGTAGAAAATCCGTTTCTTGAGCGGTCCGCCCGAAAGGGCGTTCTCCAGCACGCGGGCGTACATCTTCTCGTACAAGCGCGGCACGGAAAGCACGAGCGTCGGCCGCACCTCGACCAGGTTCTTCGGAACCGTGTCCATCGACTCGGCGTACGCGATGCTCGCGCCGAAGTTCAGCATCACGTAGTAGCCGCCCGTCCGCTCGAAGCTGTGCGACAACGGCAGGAAGCTGAGGCAGGTGTCGTCGCCTGAATTCGGAATCGCCGCGCAGGCGGCGATCGTGTTGGAGTACAGGTTGTCGTGCGTCAGCATCACGCCTTTCGGATCGCCGGTCGTGCCCGACGTGTAGATGATCGTGGCGAGATCGTCCGGACGCACCGCGTTCGCCCGCGCGAGATATGCCGTGCGCGACGCGTCGTTGTCGGCGCCGGAGCCTTTCGATTCCAGCGCGGCGAGGGTCATGTCGCCGCCGACGGATTCGTCGAACGTGATGACGTGGCGAAGCGTCGGACACTCGCCGCGGATCGACGCGACCTTGGCGGTCTGTTCGGCGTCCGAGGTGAAGATCGCTACCGCGCCCGAATCGCGAAGGATGTACGCGGTCTGATCGGCGGGAAGGTTCGGGTAGATCGGCACGTCGGCGACGCCCGTCGTGAGACAGGCGAGGTCGGCGACGACCCACTCCGGGCGGTTGCTCGAGAGAATCGCGACCCGATCGCCGGGGCGCACGCCGAGCGCATCGAGCCCGAGCGACGCGCGGCGGACGCGGTCCTTGAGCATGTCGTGCGAGATCGGCTGGTAGCGCCCGTCGCGCTTCACCTGCAGCGCGTCCGGCTTACGGCGCTCGCACGCCTTGAAGAAGAGCTGGTTGAGAGTGCCCGGCGCCGAATTGCGCGGACCGCCCGTTGAAATCATCGAGACCCTCGGCTGGAGCGCGAACTACGCAGTATACGACGCAGTACGATAGCGCGAAACCGAATGCGACGACGCGTGCTATGGCGACCCGAGCACGCCGACGACGTGAAATACGAACGTCACCGGCGATCCAGCGAGGGCCGTGCCCTTGTACGACGCCGTCGCCTGTACGATCACGCTGTCCACCTTTTGTCCGGTCGCGACAGCGACGTCGGCGAGGAAGCTGGCGCGCACGTTGAGGAGATCGTTGGTGGCGCCGCCGCCCAAGACCGTCGTGTCCGTGGTCGTCAGCGGCCCGCCCGCGCCCCTCGTGATGTAGACCGCCGGCTTGGCGTTGTTCGACGCGAGCGTTCTCGTGATCGCGTAATGAACCACCACGCCCTGAACGCCCGTATCGCCAAGCCCGCGCACGAGAATCGGGAGCGTCGAGCTCCCTGGGGCGACCGTGGTGTCCTGGGTCAATGGCGCCTGGATCGTGTCCTTTGCGCCGGTTCCTTGGTCGATCACCGTGGGCAACACGGTCACCGCCACTTGGATGGTCGGGGTTTGCAGTCCGCGGATCTGTCCGACGATGTTCACCGTGCCCAGGTGATCGCCGACGAGCACGCCGGTCGTCGGGTCGAAGTGCGCCGCGGGCGCTGTGTCGAGGATGAAGAACTGGGGTGCGTCACCGCCGATCAGCTGCCCCTTCACGTTGAACTGGTTGATGACCAGCGGAGCGGGTGTGCCGGCGCTGTCGCGCATGGTGTCGCCGCGCACGACGAAGTTGGCCGGCAGCTGGATCGTCGAAATCGACGCCGGACCTATCGGAGCGGACAGGTCGAGGCACGCGACGCCGAGCGCCGCGAGCACGAGCATGAGAATTGTCGCGTGCCGACGTGTCACTGGTTTACTCGAGCCGTCCAACGAGAAGCGCGGCGAGCGCGCGATACGCCTGCGCCGCCGGGTCCTCGGGCGAGCGGAGCACGACCGGCTGCCCCGCGGCGAAGGCTTCGACCGACGCCTGAGTTCGCGGCACGGCCAACTCCAATACCAACCCCGCGGGAAGCTGTTCCCGCACGTACGTCGCGACGCGCTCCGACGCCGGATTCCCGATCTCGACCATCGTGAGCAGAATGCCGTCGAGCACGAGCGCCGGATTCGTGCCCAACGACGCGCGAATGCCGCGGAGAATCTGCGTCGTCGTCTGGAGCGCGAGCGGCTCGCACTGCAACGGGACGAGCACGTGCTGGCTGCACGCCAGAACCCGGTTGACGACCGGCCCCAGCCCTGGCGGCGTATCGACGATCACGGTGTATCCGCGCTCGCGTGCGCGCTCGAACAGCTCGACCGTGCGCGGCGACTCGGCGACCGTATGTTGATACGCGTCGTGGGATGCGGTTTCGGTGACGCTGCCCGCCGAAACAACTCGGAGCCAAGGCAACGTTGTCGTCCGCACCACCTGATGCAGTTGGTGCGTCCCGGCCAGATAATCCGAGAGGCCGAGCCGAGTCGCCGCGGCGCTGAGTCCAAGTCCGTAGCGGACGGAACCCTGCGGATCGGAATCCACGAGCAGCGTCTTCACGCCGCGACGCGCCAAGGCGGTCGCGAGGTTCACCGCTGTGGTGGTCTTGCCGACTCCCCCTTTTTGGCTGACGACTGCGAGGACTTGACCCACGTTACGTCTCGGCGTCCTCGGCGGCGGAATCCTCGGCGGCCGCGCCGCCGCCGCGCAGCGACTCCAGGGTCTCGCGCGCGTGGTGGATCCATCGCTCCGCTTCGGAGCCGCTCGGCGGCGAGGCGAGGAACGCGTCCAGATGCTCTTCGGCGCCGGTCTGGTCGCCGCGCTTGAGAAGCAGGAAGGCGAGTCCGTAGTGTGCGCCTGACAACTGGGGGGCGACGTCGAGCGCGCTCTTGTAGCAGCGAATCGCCTCTTCCGGCCGGTTCGTCTTCGTGAACGCGATGGCCATGTTCTGCAGGATCTTCGTGTCGTTCGGCCGGTCGCGTAGCGCGAGGCGGTATGAAGTCAGCGCAGCGTCGTAGTCGCCTTGCCGCTCGAGCGCCATCGCCTCGCTCAAATAGTCGAGGCGCTGCGGTTTGACCTCAGGCTGCGATCTCCCGCCAAGAATGCGGCTCCACCAGGACATACGGCTCGGGTATTGGAGACGAAACGGCGGGAGGGAGGACGGCCGCGCGACGTCGCGCCGACAGCCCTTCCCGAACGAAATCAGAAGGTTGTCTAGGCTCGCGGCAAAGCTACGCGTTCGAGAGTGCTGGAGCAACGGTTGCCGCGTGAGCGATGGTTCACCGCGCGGATTCTTCCACGCATTTCGGCGTCTGGATAGCTTACCTGCATGTCTCCGCGCCGCACCACCGTCGAGCACTCCAAAGGGATCTTCGAGGTCGAATGGCCGCTTTTCGGCGAGCTCTCTCGAGGGCTCGCCCTCAAGGTGGCTCGCGCCTACGATCCCGAGGTCGTGATCGGAATCGCGACGGCGGGCGTCGTCCCGGCGGCGGTGATCGCCGCGATCCTCGGACGCGAGTTCCACTCGATGGTCGTGAGCCGACGGTTCGGGGCGGAGTCCGTTCGCGAGACGCCGGCGGTCCTCAGCGCCGCGCCGCAGTCGGTCCGCAACAGGCGCGTGCTGATCGTCGACGAGACGTGCGACACCGGGGACACGATCCGTCTCGCCGTCGCCGCAATGGTCAACGCGGGAGCGGCGGAAGTCCGCACCGCGGTGGCGTTTCAGACGGGCGCGTACACGCCGGATTTTCACGCATTGGCGACCGAGAGCACGATCGTGCTGCCGTGGGACCGCGAGGTGCTGATCGACGGCGACTTGCTCCCGAATCCGCTCTACGCCGCCGCGCTGAAAGGCGACGTCTGAACCGGGGTCAGGTCCCGGCGGCGACCGCCTCGTCGTAGGCGACGCCTTCGCCCATCGCGTCGTACACGCGCTGCATGATCTCGGTGGCGCCAACCAAGAAGCGGCATCGCTCGGCACCCATCGACCGGCACTCGACCTCCATCACCGCGACCGGCTCGCCGGCGACGCGGCCGAAGAACTCGGCGAACGCCCCAGCGGTGTAGTAGCAGCCCGGAAAATCGAGTGGGTGATCGGGGTCGCCCTCGGCCCAGTCGTTGGAATCGAGCGTCATCACCGACGCAAGCTCGCCGACGCTGACTGAGCCCCAACCGATGTCGCGAAAGAACTCCGACGCGCGCGTGCTGAAATCCTCGGCGGCGAGCGACTCCGGCGCCGGGAGCCGCCGCGACGCCAGCCATCGGCCGAACGCGGCGTAAAGCGCGGGTCCGCCGGCGAATCCCGCCTCCTGCAAGAGCGCCGCGGCGCTCGGACCGACCTCGCGAAACAGCGCGGCGCGTAGAACGGACAGCGAGTCGCGAGTGATCGCGACCAGCGCGTTCTCATTCAGACCGATCGACTGTGCCATCAGGCTCTCCGGATCGTGCCGCTCGTTGTCACCCGCCAACTCCCCACCCGACTCGCCGCTTGAGCTCGTCCTCGTCGATCGTCTCGACGCCGAGTTGCCGGGCTTTTTCCAGCTTGCTCCCCGCGTCCGCCCCTACGACCACGAAAGCGGTCTTCTTGGAGACGCTTCCCGACACGCGGCCGCCGTTCTCTTCGACGAGCGCGGCAGCCTGTTCCCGGGAAAGCGTCGGGAGCGTCCCTGTAATGACGATCGTGAGGCCTTTCAGGGTTCCGCCCGACCGAGTGACGGGCTCGTCGAACCTAAGCCCCCGCTCGCGAAGGCGCTCGATGAGCCGGCGCGCCCGCTCGTCGCCGAACCAGCCGACGATCGACTCGGCGATCTTGTCGCCGATGCCGTGGACGCCGAGGATGTCGTCCACGGTCGCCGCGAGGATGGCGTCCATCGTGCCGAAGTGCCGGGCGATCTCGCGCGCCGCCGTTTCCCCGACATGCTCGATTCCGAGGGCGAAGAGGAGTCGTGAAAGCGGCTGCTCCTTTGTGGCCGCGATGGCCTGGACGAGATTCGCGGAGCTTTTCTCGGCCAGCCGTTCGATTCCTTCGAGTTGCTCCGCCGTCAGGTCGTACACGTCGGCGGCGTCCGAGACGAGCCCAGCGTCGATCAGCTGTTTGATCCGCGCGTACGAGAGACCCCGGATGTCCATCGCGCCGCGCGAGGCGAAGTGGACCAGTCCCTCGAGCTGCCGTCCGGGACACGCGAAGTTCGGGCAGTAGAGCATCCCGAGCTCGTTGCCCGGAACGAGCTCCGTGTTGCAGGCGGGGCAGTGCGTCGGCGGGGTATACGGTTGCGGCGGATTCTCGGGGTCGCGCTTGTCCGGCGCCGGACCAATGATTTGCGGAATGACTTCGCCCGCGCGTTTGACTTGCACGACGTCGCCGACGCGAAGGTCCTTTCGCGCGACGAGATCGAAGTTGTGCAGCGTGGCGAGCTGCACCTGCGCACCGCCGATCTCCACCGGCTCGAGAACGGCGTAGGGGTTGATGCTGCCCGTGCGTCCGACGTTGACGTTGATCGAGCGCAGCGTGGTCTCGGCGATGTCGGGCGCGAACTTGCGCGCGATCGCGTACCGCGGCTCACGTCCGCCGACGACGCCGAGGTCGGGCCAGAGCCGCAGCTCATTCACCTTCACTACACACCCGTCAATGGCGAAGTCGATCGCCGCACGCACCGAGTGTTCGACGTTGTGCGCCCACAAGTGCACGTCTTTCAGCGTCGCGCAGCGCTCGTGGTGCGGCGCGACGGGCACGCCCCAGGCGGCGAGACGCGCGAGCAGGTCGTCCTGCGTAGCCGTGGGAAGCTTCGCGCCGTCGGGGAGCGCGATGGCGTAGCCGAAGAAGTGGAGGGGACGGGCGGCGGTGGCCTTGGGGTCGAGCTGGCGGAGCGCGCCCGCGGCCGAGTTGCGCGGATTCGCGAAAACGGGTTGTCCGGCGGCGATACGCTGCTCGTTCATGCGCTCGAAACCGCTGAACGTCATGTAGACTTCGCCGCGAATCTCCATGACGGGCGGAAGGTCGGCGCCGTGCAGCTTGAGGGGTACGTCCCGAATCGTGCGCAGATTCGCCGTCACCGCCTCGCCGATGATCCCGTTCCCGCGCGTCGTGCCTTCGACGAACACGCCGTCCTTGTACGTGAGGCTGACGGCGGCTCCGTCGATCTTGAGCTCGCAGGTGTAGCCGGAATTGCGAACCTCTTCACCCGCCATGCGTACGATGCGCTCTTCCCACGCCGCGAGCTCTTCTTCGTTGAACGCGTTCGCCAGCGACAGCATCGGCACGAGGTGCGTGTGCTTCGCGAGCTGGCTGAGCGGCTCGGCGCCGACGCGCTGTGTGGGCGAGTCGGGCGTTCGGAGGATGGGGTACGCCTCCTCGAGGTCGACGAGCTGGCGGTAGAGCCGATCGTACTCCGCGTCGGCGATCGTCGGCTGGTCGAGAACGTGGTACTCGTACGAGGCACGCTCGAGACGACGGCGGAGGTCTTCGGCGCGCGCGGCCAGCTCGCTCAGGTCGTCGTCATCCCTTGGATTCTTCATCGATGACTTGCATCGCGACGCCTACGAGCCGGTCCAGCTCTTCGCCGGACGCCTTGGGCAGGAGACTCTCCGCCCACGCCTGATCGTAGCTCGAGGCGTAGCGGTCGAGGAGCTTCCGGAAGAACGAGACGAGCGCGATTCGCTGGAGATCGCCGCGTTTCTGGGCGGCGAGTGTGTCTTTCTGGTCGCGCATTACCGCCTCGAGGCGGTGCGCGTTGAGCAGCGCCTTCGCGGTGAGCGAGGCGACGACCTGGCAGAAACGGATGTCCGATTCGGAGAACGGCTGCGCGTCGCGGTCGGTGCGCAGGAAGATCGCGCCGATCGTCGACGACTGCCATCGAATGGGGAGCACGATGATCGAGCGAACGTTGCGCGAGTCGAGCTTGTCCTTGATCGATTTGAGGTCGGGGTCGGCGGCGGCATCGGGGATGAAGACGGTGTCGCCCGAATCGAACGCGCGCTTCAGCTCCGGATAGCGATTGAGGTCGACGACGAGGTTGCGGATCGCCGGATCCTCGTAGCTGGCGACGAGTCGAACCTCGTCCTTCTCGCCGGACAGGAAGATCGACGCGCGATCGAGGCCGAACGCGTCGCCCAACTTGCGGGCGATGGCTTGGAGAATGTCGACGAAATGAAGTGAGGACGAGATTTCCTGCAGGATGTCGACGATGGCGACCAAGTGGTCGCGCTCGCGCTGAAGCTCGGCTACGCGGGCATGCAGACGGACGAGCTCGTCATCTCTCCCATCGGACCCCGGCGTCGCCGACGGGCGCGACCCGGGTCGCTGAGTGTGAAGGGCGTGCGTCGGATCCTGAGGGGTCGGACTCGTCTCGTCCATCTTCCGGCGTGGTGTGCGCGTTGAAGGCGTCACTATCGAACCGCACGACACGGTTGCGGCCGGTTTCCTTGGCGACGTACAGCGCCTCGTCGGCCGTGCGCACCAGCACTTCGGGCGCCCCGATGTGCGAGTGCGGCCATGCGGAAACGCCGAAGCTCGCCGTGCGGCGAATCGACGTCCCGCCACCGTTGAACGTGAATGTATGCGACTCGACCTGTTTGCGCACCCGCTCGGCAAACCGACCCGCGGCGTCGGTCCCGGCCCCCGGCAGCAGGAACATGAACTCTTCGCCGCCGAACCGGCCGACCCGGTCGATCGAGCGCGCTTCGCTGCGCAGGATCTGGGCGAACTGCCGCAGCACCTCGTCGCCCGCCGGGTGTCCGTAGGTGTCGTTCACGGCCTTGAAGCGATCGAGATCGCAGATGACGCAGGCGATCGGCTCCTTGAACCGGCGCGCATGGGCGAACATCTCCTCCAGCCGGTGCTCGAGGTGGCGCCGGTTGTCGAGCCCAGTCAGCGCGTCGGTCTGGCTCATGTGCAGCAGCTGCTCGTTGACGTCGAGCAACTCGCGCTCGCGGTCCTCGAGCTCCGCTTGCAGCCGCTTGATGCGGAGCATCGAATTGACGCGCGCTCTGAGCTCGGCGAAATCGATCGGCTTGGTGATGTAGTCGTCCGCGCCCGAGTCGAGTCCTTCGACCTTGGACTCGGTCGTGGCGAGCGCCGTTTCCATGATGATGGGAATGAACGGCAGCGACGGATTTCCCTTGACGCGGCGCGCCACTTCCATCCCGTCCATGCGCGGCATCATGATGTCGAGCAGGATGAGATCGGGCGGCGACACGTCGATCTTCTCCAACGCGTCTTCGCCATCGCTCGCGGTCTGCGTGCGATAGCCCCAAGATTCGAGGCGCGCGCGCAGAATCTCGAGGCTGTCCTGGTTGTCGTCGACGATCAGAATGCGGGAATGATCGCTCTCACGCCGGGCGTCCATCCGTTTTCCCCAGGAAGCGCTGCACCTCGGCCACCACGGCGCGAGGCTCGCATGGTTTGGCCAGGTATCCGTCACATCCCACCTCCATCGCTTTTTCGCGGTCGGAGGCGAGCGCGTGAGCGGTGAGAGCGATGATCGGGATGTTTCGGGTGTCGGGGTCGTGTTTGAGAACCTGCGTCGCTTCCCACCCGTCGATCACGGGGATGGAGATGTCCATCAGGATGAGATCGGGGCGTTCGGTACGCGCCTTCGCGATCCCCTCTTCGCCGTTCAGCGCCTCGGTGACCGAGAAGCCGAAGTGGCGGAGGATCGTGGAATAAACGATGCGGTTGTCTTCGTTGTCTTCGACGAGAAGAACGGTCTTGCCGTTTGCGGTCATGCGTTCCCTCGGGCCGTCGACGGGTGTCTCGGCCTCGTTTCAGGCGCGAAAAAAGATCGTCTCGAACTGCTCAAGCCGCAATTTCCTTACCACGTCGGATCACCGAGAGGTGCCAATATGTCCTTCGCCGGACCGATCCTCCGCCGGGCGCGCTCCCGCGCCAACGGTGCACTGCTGACGGAACCCACTGATAGGGGCTCACTTGCGCCCTCGTCCCGCCGGTCGGAGGTGGACGCCGATCGCCCCAATCGCGCGCTGATTTTCGCCGCCGGCATCGCCGTCGGGGCACTGCTCGGCGCGGCGGCCGCCCTGCTCACCGCGCCACAAAGCGGTGAGGACACGCGACGGGCTCTCACCCGCCAGTCCAAACGGCTGGCTCGTCGGAGCCGCGAAATGCTGGGCGACGTGGGTGACGAGTTCCGCCGTCAGCGAAGCGCCGTCAGGCGGCGCTTCGCGTCGGTTTTGTAGCTCGGATCGTTGTAGTCCGTGACCGGCGCGCGAGCGATCCACTCGTACTGTTCGATCGCCTTCGCGCGCTGATCGCGGTCCGCGTAGACCGCCGCCAGATCGAGGCGGTGCACGATCCGCGTCGAATCCGCGGCGACGGCGTCCTCCAGATACTTCTGCGCGTCGTTCCAGTTCGCGGCGTCGAAGATCGACGCGCCGAGAAACCGCCGCGCGATCGTCCGTGAGAAACCGTTCACGCGCATGATCTCGGCGTTCCACACGCCCATGACGTGGAGGGCGCCGGAATGCTTCGCGTCGATCGCGAGCGCGGCGAGGGCTTCGCTCCGGATCTCGCTCGCCAGCTTGATCCTGTCGCGCACCCCCATCGTCAGCGCGTTTCGTCCGAGCGCTTGGGCGAGTTGAAAGTGTCCGTCGGCGTCGCGCGGATTTGCCGCGATGGCGCGACGCGCGTACTGTTCGGCGCTTCGGTACAACGCGGTGCGACGTTCGGCGCTCGGCTCGAACTCGCCGAGCTCCACGCACTCGTACGCGGCGTTTCTCAGCGCGTCGTACTCGTTCGGGTCGGCGGCGATCGCCGCCTCGTAGTGCTGGAGCGCGGCGGTCGGGTTGCGGGCGTCGCGCTCCTTGTTGCCCAGGGCGACGCGCTCCGCTGCCGATTGTGACCGCGCGACGCCGGTGGTGCCGAGCAGCAGCGCAGTCGCGGCACCTACCGCAGTCATCATGATTCGAGATTTCGAACGATCCATGAAACCAGGCCTCTCGGTGGACCACGAACGCCCGCGCTCCATCCAATGCTCGCGCAGGGGCTGATCGAGCGGAAGCGCGACGGCGGCCGCATCGAGCCCGCCGAGTGGCGCTCGCTGGCGTCCGCGTACGCCCGCGGCGACGTGCCGGACTACCAGATCGCCGCGCTGCTCATGGCGTGCTTCCTCAAGGGTCTGGATCGCGTCGAAACGGCCGCGCTCACCGAGGCCATGATCGCCAGCGGCGAGCGCCTCGACCTCGCGCACCTCGGCCGCCCGCGCGCCGACAAGCATTCGACGGGCGGCGTCGGCGACAAGGTGTCGATCGTCCTCGCGCCGCTCGTCGCATCGACGGGAGTCGTCGTCCCGATGATGTCGGGCCGATCGCTGGGCCACACCGGCGGTACCCTCGACAAGCTCGAATCGATCCCGGGCTTCCGCACCGATCTTTCGCTCGAGGAGACGCGCCGGCAGCTCGACGACGTCGGCTGCGCGATGATCGGACAGAGCGCCGAGATCGCACCGGCCGACCGCAAGATGTACGCGCTGCGCGACGCGACGGCGACAGTCGAGTCGATTCCGCTCATGGCGTCGAGCATCATGAGCAAGAAGCTGGCGGAGGATCTCACCGGCCTCGTTCTGGATCTCAAGCGGGGGAGCGGCGCCTTTCTTCCCCAGCTCGACGACGTTCTCGAGTTGGCCGACGTGATGATCAAGCTCGCCGCGGATCACGAATGCAACTGCGTCGCGCTGGTGACGGCCATGGATCGGCCCCTCGGCCGCGCGTGCGGGAACGCGTTGGAGGTCGAGGAGGCGATCGCCGCGCTCAAGGGGGAAGGGCCGCCGGACCTCATGTCCCTCACGTACGCTCTTGGCGCCGAGATGCTCGTCCTGGCCGGCACCGCGCCCGACCTCGATTCCGCCCGCCGCGAGTTGGAGAAGTCGATCGGCACCGGACGCGCCGCGCAAACATTTCAGAGAATCATAGAGGCGCAGGGCGGCAATCCTTCGGTGGTCGACGACCCGGCCGTGCTGCCGCAGGCGGTCGAGTGCGAGATCTATCCCGCGCCTCGCCGGGGGCTCGTCGCGCGGGTCGAGCCGAAGGCCATCGGTCGGGGAATTACCCGGCTCGGCGGCGGCCGGACGCGCCTCGGTGACATCGTCGACCCCACGGTCGGGTTCGTCATCACCGCTCGGCCCGGCGATTGGGTCGAGGCCGGCGATCCGCTCGCGACGATCTTCGCCCGGAACCGCGAGGGAATCGAAGCGGGACGTGAGACGCTGTTGAGCGCGATCGTGATCGCCGACGAGGCGGAGCCCCCGCTCCCGCTGATCTCGCATCGCGTAACGACCGCGGGGGTTGAGCTCTACAGGTCCGAGTGAGTCGCGCGCGCCGAGTTGCGCGTCGACGGCGCCGCGGAGATGTTTAGAATCCTTCAACCGTACGATTTCATGCCGACGAAATACGCGAAGCTCGCCGGACTGGGCGCTTTTGGCGCGTGCGCGGGGTTCGTCGCGCTCTTCGCTCTCGTCGCGTACATCAGCCGTCACACGGCGACCGGTGGAATGACGGAGACCCTGTCCGCGGTCACGTGGATTTCGGTCGGGTTGGTGGTGGTCGCCTTGATCGCGGTCCACGTGGCGATCGGCAAAGAACTTCTTTCTCTGAGTCGTGGCGAACCGCGCGGCGTCTGAGCCGCGTCGGGACGAAGCGAAGCGCGGCGAATCGTCGGCCGCGCTTCCGTCGTCGCCGCACCCCCGGGCAACCGGCGGCCTCTTCGACGCGAATCCTTTCGCCGCGCCGAGCTCGCTTCCATTCGGAGCGCCGCGCTTCGACCTGATTCGCGACGACGACTACGCGCCGGCGATCGAGGAAGGGATGACGCGGCAACTTCGCGAGGTTGCCGAGATCGTCGGGCAAGGTGAGCCGCCGACGTTCGACAACACCTTCGCCGCGCTCGAGCGGTCGGGACAACTGCTGACGCGCGTTCTGCGCGTGTTCGCCGCGGTGACGTCAGCGAATACCAACGAGCGACTGCAAGCCATTCAGGCCGACCAGGCGCCGAGACTCGCCGAGCACTCCGACTCGATCTACCTCGACGACGGGCTGTTCGCCCGCGTACGCAATGTCTACGACCGCCGCGACACGCTCGCCCTGACTCCGGAACAGCGGCGCCTCGTGGAGCGGCATCACCTGGATTTCGTTCGCGCCGGCGCGCGTCTCGCCGCGCCGGACAAGGCGCGGCTTCGCGAATTGAACCGCGAGGAGGCCACGCTCACCACCGAATTCCAAAGTCGGCTGCTCGAGGCGAACAAAGCCGCGTCGATCATGCTGGAAGACGTCGCGCAGCTCGACGGTCTGAGCCCGGAGGACATTGCGTCGGCGGCGCAGCTCGCCGCCGAGCGGGGCACCCCCGACCGTTGGGCACTCGCGATCCAGAACACGACTCAGCAGCCGGCGCTCGCCTTCTTGCGCGATCGCGCGCTCCGTTGCCGGCTGTTCGAAGCGTCGGTTCACCGCGCGGACCGCGACGGTCCGGTCGACACGCGCGAAATCATCGTTCGGCTGGCCGAGCTTCGCGCCGAGCGTGCCGCGCTGCTCGGGTACGAGAACGCCGCCGCCTACGTGCTCGACGATCAGATGGCGAAGACGCCTGATGCGGCGATGCGCCTCCTCCATCAGGTCGGCGAGCACGCGGCGGCAAAGGCCCGGCACGACGCCGCCAGGCTCCAGTCGATGGTCGACGCGGCGGGTGAGCGCTTCGTGCTGGCGCCGTGGGACTGGCAGCTCTACGCGGAGCGACTGCGAAAAGCCGAGTACGAGCTCGACGAATCCCAGATCAAACCCTACTTCGAGCTGGACCGCGTTCTGCGCGACGGCGTATTCTTCGCCGCGAATCGGTTGTACGGTATCGAGCTCGTCGAACGCGATGGAATTCCGGTCTATCACCCCGACGTCCGGGTGTTCGACGTGCTCGACGCGGACGGATCGCCGCTGGCGCTGTTCTACGCGGACTTCTTCAAGCGCGACAACAAGGTCGGCGGCGCGTGGATGGACATGTTCGCCGACCAGTCCCGCCTGCTCAATTCCCGCGCGATCGTCTACAACGTCACCAACTTCACCAAGCCCGCGCCGGGGCAGCCGGCGCTGCTCACGTTCGACGAAGTCGCGACGCTGTTCCACGAGTTCGGGCACGCGCTCCACGGGATGCTGTCCGACGTCGAGTATCCGATGCTGTCCGGCGCCAACGTGCCGCGCGATTTCGTGGAGTTCCCTTCGCAGTTCAACGAGCATTGGGCCCTCGACGAAACGGTCTTCGCCCGGTACGCTCGCCACCATCTCACCGACGAGCCGATGCCGTCGGCGCTCGTCGAGCGAATCAAACGGTCGCGGACGTTCAATCAGGGATTCGCGCTCACCGAGTACGTCTCGGCCGCGCTCCTCGACATGGCATGGCATCTTCAGCGGCGCGGAAGCTCCGTCGGAGACATCGACGCGTTCGAGCGCGACGTCCTGCGCGAGCACGGCCTGGCGGTGCCGGAGATTCCCCCGCGCTACCACTCGACCTATTTCGCGCATGCGTGGAACGGCGGCTACGGCGCCGGCTACTACGCGTATCTTTGGGCCGAAGTGCTGGATCACGACGCGTACGACTGGTTCCGGACTCACGGCGGCTTGTCGCGCGAGGCCGGGCAGCGATTTCGAGAGATGGTGCTGTCGCGCGGCGGAACGGCGGATCCGGCGGAGCTCTACCGGGCGTTCGTCGGCCGAGATCCGCGCGTCGAGCCGCTTCTGTTGTTCCGCGGATTCACCCCGGCCGAGACGTGACGGTCATGAGTAAATTGACATGAAGGGCTGGGTCGGCGCCGGAATCGGCCTCGCCGTGCTCATCCTCGGGGTGACCGGGTTCGAGATGCTCCGCAATCCGGAGCGCGATGCGATCGACGCCGACGCGCGAAGGTCCGCCCCAGGAAAATTCGTTCGGCTGACCGACGGCGTGACGCACTACGACGTATCGGGTCCCGACTCCGGGCGCGCCATCGTGCTCGTGCACGGCTTTTCGGTGCCCTACTACATCTGGGATTCCACCGCCAAGGCGTTGGCCGCTTCGGGTCACCGCGTCATTCGTTACGACGAGTACGGCCGCGGCTGGTCCGACCGGCCGGCGATCGTGTACAACGCCGAGCTGTACGAACGCCAGCTCCGCGACTTGCTCGACTCGCTCCACGTGCAACGCGTGGACGTCGCCGGCGTCTCGATGGGCGGTTGGGTCACCGCGACCTTCGTCAGCCGCCACCCCGAGCGCGTCCGCACGCTCACGCTCGTCGATCCCGTCACGGGAACGGCGACCAAGCCGGGCGGACTCTTTGGGCTGCCGCTCGTCGGCGATTACCTCTGGCAGACGCTCGCCGTTCCGCGCATGGCCGAAGGCCAGACCGGCGACCTGCTGCGCCCCGAGCGATTCCCCCGCTGGGCGGCGCGGTATCGCACGCAGATGAGGTTCCGCGGTTTCGGGCACGCGCTGCTGTCGACGAGGCGAAACATCGCGGGCACGAGCATGGACTCGGTCTATCGCGCGGTCGGCGCGACCGGCGTCCCCACGCTCCTCCTCTGGGGAATCGCCGACCGGACGGTGCCGTTCGAGACGAACGGATCGGTCCGTCGCGCCATTCCCTCGGCCGAGTTCCACTCGATCGAAGGCGCCGCCCATCTGCCGATCATCGAGCAGGCGCAGCATACCGATTCTCTGATACTCGCGTTTCTGGCGAAACACCCGTGAGCGACGCGTCGGCGGACTACGGGATCGCGCCCACGGGATACAGGCTCCCGCCGGCGACGCACGTCGGACTCGTTCGTATTCAGGTGGCGGACCTCGACCGATCGATCGCCTACTATGAAGAGGTGATCGGTTTTCGCGTTCTCGAGCGCGCCGAAGGCGTGGCGCGCCTCGGACCGAACGGCGCCGACGTCACCCTGTTGGAGATTCACGAGAAGCCCGGCGTTCACTCAGTCGGGCGCCGGGGACGCATCGGCCTCTACCACTTTGCGATTCTATTGCCGAACCGGGCGGCGCTCGGGCGCTTTCTCAAGCATCTGACCGACATCGGTGAGCAGCCGGGAATGTCCGACCACTTCGTGAGCGAGGCGATCTACCTGAGCGATCCCGACGGCATCGGTATCGAGGTATACGCCGACCGGCCGCGGAGCGCATGGCGCCACGAGGCGCGCCAGTTGGCGATGACGACGATTCCGCTCGACGTCGAAGACCTGGTCTCCGCGGGCGGAGACGAGCCGTGGACGGGTGCGCCCGAGGGCACGGTCATCGGGCACATTCATCTATACGTGCGCGACATCGACCAGGCCGCCGCGTTCTACCACGACGCCCTCGGGTTCGACAAGATCGTCTGGAGCTATCCCGGCGCGCTGTTCATGTCCGCCGGCGGGTATCACCATCACCTCGGCACGAATACGTGGGCCGCGTCGGCGCCCGTCGCCGCGGACGACGACGCCAAGCTCATCGAGTGGGAGATCGTCGTTCCGACGGCGCGTGACGTGGCCGACGCCGCCGCCAGCCTCGAGTCCTCCGGGTTCCCTGTCGAACGCCACGGCGAGACCGCGTCGGCGCGCGATCCGTGGGGGACGCAGCTCCGACTCGTCAGCGAAGCGCGCTGACCACGGATCGGCGGAGTCGCTAGGGCAGCGGCAGTCCGCTTGGCACCGACGACGGCACGAGCGCGCCGAGGTTGCGCGCGGCCGGATCGGTGAGCGACTTGAGAAACGCCACGATCTGCTGCTGCTCATCGGGCGTGAGGCCCAGCGAGTGCTGAAGGCGGAAGTCGAGTGTCTTCCGGACCGCGGCGAAGGTGCCGGGGTCGCCGTGGTAGATCGCCCGCAACGTCGCATCGATTTGCGTCGCGTCGAACGCGACGAGGGCGGAGTCCACGTTGTTGTAGTGGCGCACGACCGCCTCAAGCGTCGGGTACGCGCCGTCGTGCATGTAGGGCGCGCTCAGCTCGACGTTGCGGAGTGGCGAGACTCGGAACGTGAACCGACCTGTCTGAGGCGGTCCGCCGGCAGCGACGTCGCCGCGGCCGGCGTCGAGCGGTGCCGAGGGCGCGATGCCCGGTCCGAGCTGCGGCACGCCGGTATTCGCGAACGACTGTCCGCCGAGCAGCGGACCATTGTGGCACGACGCGCATCCCGCTTTGCCGAAGAACAGGATCGCGCCCCGTTTCGCGTCGGCCGAGAGCGCGGCGTCGTCGCGAGCGAGGTACCGGTCGAAGGGTGAGCCGGTCTTCGAGAACGAAGCGATCTCGAACGCCGCGATCGCGTTTGCCGCGTGCTCGAATCCGAGTTGGCTCGTCGCGATCCCGGGATACGCGGCGTTGAACTTCTGCACGTACGCGGACACGGACAGAACGCGCGTCATCGTCGCCTTCCAGATCGCCGCGAACGCGCTGTCGTTCGGGATCGCCAACTCGTTCTCGCCGCCGAACACGTCACGATCGCCGACGTTGCCGCGCATTTCGGTCCGGTTGGTCACGGGGATCATCGCCTGCGCCGCGACCATGTTGGCCACGCCGGTCGGCAGCGCAACGCCCGCCGGCGTCGTGAACCTGCCGCCGGTTCCGTTCGCATCGGTGACGCGACCGTCCCAGAACAGATAGAAAGCGCCGAGCCCCACGCTGAACAGCGCCGGTGCGTTGCGCGGCGTGACCGAGCGGCCCGGGCCAAGCGCGCGCGACGTTCCGGCGGCGATCGCTCCCGTGCCGATCGACAGCGAGCGTCCGTCGTCCGTGCCGTTGCGTGGATCGTGACAACTCGCGCAGGCAACGTCGCGGTTTCCGCTCAGGATCTTGTCGAAGAAAAGCGAGCGCCCGAGGTCTACGAGCGCCGGATCCGGCGCCGAGACGGGGAGCACCGGAACGACGCCCCACGGACTGATCGCCTGTCGCACCTGCTGGTCGAGCGACGGATTTGTAGTGATCGACGTGACCGAACCGTCGCCGCAGGAAATCACGGTCGCCATCGCCACCACGACCGCGGCGCGCGCGCTGATCTCGAGAGTCCGCATCGTCATAGGCCTCAGCGAATCGGGAGCGAGACGGAGAACTGGTGCGTCATCACCGACACGTTCGTGAGCGACAGCGGCCCACTCGGAGCGGCGAGGATGTTCGGTCCGGCCGCGTCCGCGACGGCGAACACCCTGTCGTCCGCGATAATGCCCGGCCGCCCGGTCCCCGTCACGCTTCGTCCCGCGTAGCGCAGCTCGAGATCGGTGAAGTGCAGGCTCAGCCCCCACGTGCGCGTCCACTCGTTCCAGTGCTCGCTCTGCCGCAGCGTCGTCTCGGCGACGTGGTCCGTTTGGTCGAGCGTGTAGTCGATCGATCGCACGCCGATGCCGAGCTGCACGCGCAGGATTTGGTGCGCGCCCGTCTCGAAATCATGGCCGACGCCGGCGCGAAGAATCCCATTCGAGAAGTGGAATCTGTTTTCCGTGGTCTTGCCGCCGTCGGGGATCGTCGAGCCGGACGCCGTTGGCGTGGCGCCGTGCGCCTCGCCCCAGGTGTGCGAGAGGATCGGCTCGTAAATCGCGTCGAGCCCGAAGGTGAGCGGTCCTTGCACCCGCGCCACGCCGACGCCCAGGTCGTACGCCGCCGAGTGTCCCGGGTCCCACGGGATCACCGCGACCTGCGCGATCTGGTAATCCGGGAGCTTGGGATGCGACGCCAGGTTCATCGTCGCGATCGCGCCGACGCGGAAGCCGGAGTCGGACACCGGCTGCGAGTAACCGACGTGAAGTCCCCAGGTGTTCGTCTGGTCGAGGTTGTTGTCGATGCGCGCCGCGTTGGTGAACGTCCGCTGGTTCGGATCCCAGACCTGATCGATCCAGGTGACGTCGTGCGTCATCGAGTACGAGTTGCGCAGCAGGATCACCTCGGCCGTTCGGTCGCCGCGGTCCCCGCCGGCGCTCCAGTCCTTCGTGACGCCGAGGCGCGCGTCGAACGAGTTGCCGTGCTGCACGACGCCGGCGCTGCCGGCGTACATCAACTCGGTGCCGTCGACGTCGTGAAGCCCCGACCAGAGCACGCTCCCCGCGACGGAGATTCGTGAGCTCTCGAACAAGTGGCCCAGGCTTCCGAACGCGAACTGATTCTGCCGTGATGGATTCGGCCGCTGAATCGTTGTCGTCGTCACGACCGGCGTGACCCCCGGCGCCGTTTGCGACGAAAGAGCTACGGGGCCGGGCGGAAAAAACGCCTGCGACGCGCCGGACGCGCTGTCGATCTCCTGCAGCGCGAGCACGAAGCCGCCGAAGTTCGAACCCCAGCGCGCGATACCACCGATCGGAAGCGTCCGACCGCCGCCGGCGTGATCCGACAACGAATAGAACGTGGGCGAGCTGAAGAACAGCCCGCGCCCGCTGGCGACGCGCGATCCCTTCGCCGGATTCGTGAAGGGGTCGAGCAGCGAATCGGCGAGCGCGATCGAGACGTCGCCAAGCGCCGACGCCGCGGACGGGAAGATTCGCCACTGATCGCCGTCGGCGAGTGGAAGCGTCTTGATCTGGATGACCTGACCCGCGGCGCGTGTGGCGGCGAAGATCAGGAGCGTACACGCGAGTCTGGAGGCGACGCGGAGCCGTGCAAGAGGACGAGCGGCCATCTCGGTGCCCTCGTTGAGGTGTCCGAGGGGCCTAACCGCGGGTCGAAGCGCGGCGTCACCGGTGCGGCAAACGGGCGACCGCATTCACCCGGCGATTCCGTTTGATCGATACCGCCGCGAACGATTGCGCGCGGCAAACCGATCACTCACGGAGTCGTCATGAAGCAGGTTGTTCAGTCGTTAGCGGTACTCCTCACTGGTCTCATTTCGTTCGGCTGCAGCGATTCGCACACCGGACCGCGCGATCCGCAGGCCCCGAACTACTCCGTGGAACGGTCGCACGGGAGAAATGGGTTCGGGTTCAACGGCACGATCGTCACTGCGGCCGGGGAAGTCGTCCACCTCACCGGCGGCGGGTCGTTCGATCCGTTGTCGGGAAACAACACGATCCCTTCCGAGACCAGCGGTCACGGGAACGGAGGATTCAGCTGTTTGGTGGACTTCGCGTCGACCCCCCTCGCCGGATGTGCCGCGGGTCAGGGCACGCACTGGGATACGGTCCAGTTGCTCGCCTCTTCAGGGTTCAAGTGCGGCGGCGTCGTCGGCGAGCAAGGCAAGACCGCGACGACGGGCGAAGGTGTCTTCGTCGCGCGCGCCGATTTTTATCGAGCGGGTGACGGTGACGAGGCGTCGTTCCACGCGAACATGTTCGTCGCCGACCACGATCTCGCGGATGACGTGCCGGGCGTGCAGAACATCTGGATTCAGGGCGTGGGCTGCGGCACGGGCGTCATCAACTTCAACAACTAGATCCCTTGGAATTGCGCGCGCTCTCGGGCATCCACGAATTGGTACTGCAACGATTTCGCGGAGCCCGCTGATTTCGCGGAGTACGACAAGGGCGAAAGCGCCCTTGAATGAACGACCTCGGGAGCCCACCGTTCGGCGCCCGAGGTCGTTCAAGAATTCCTTGCGGTTTCGCAGTGCGTGGTACTCCGCGGATTTCCGCTGATTCCGCGAAATCGTTGCAGTACCGAAATCGTTGCAGTACCGGTCGTAGATCCTCGCCTGGCGCTACTACGTGCCCTCGAAGACGAAATCGCGGCTCGAGATCAAAGCCGGAGTGGTGCTGCCGTGCTTGCCGACGAGAACTTGCACCGTGTAGTGACCCGGCTCGATGCGCGACAGGTCTAGGCGAATGCTGCGTGCCTGAATCGGCACTACGCCCGGAACGGTCCACGAGCTGTGTCCCGGCGTCGGCTCGCCCCATCGCACCGCGACCTGTCCGTTGAGGTCGTGCGCGAGGCGGAGAAACATGCCGATGCGGCGCACTTTGCTGATCGGCTCGTGTCGTGAGATGATCACGGCCACGTCCACGGAGTCGCCGGCGGCGTAGCCGTACGTCTCCCAGTACACGCCCACCTTGGCGCCGTGCACGCGCGTGGAGCCCAGCATCTGCTGGAGCGCGCGGTCAGGGCCCGGCGGCGCATCGTCGTCGGCCGAGATCAGGACGGGATCCGAGATCGCGGCCTCGCCCGGACGAAGCGTCGCGAGCGGCGCGGGGGGAACGATGCCGAACCGCGTTCGGGCCGAGAGCTCTCCATGCGGCGCGGGAAGCTCCGTTCCGAAGATGGCCGGCTTCGGCGAAATGTTCGCCGTGACCACGATGGCATTGGCGTTCTTGAATGTCTGGTGCTTCAGGCGCTCGACGTCGCTTGGGCTCGTCGTGCGAATGAGTACCGCGGCCGCGGTGTCGGCGTGCAGCTCCTTCCCGGCGGACCGCAGCCCCGACGCCGTCGCCAGAAGAATGTCAGAGTCGCGGCGCAGCATCACCGTCTGGTCGGAGAGCTGAACGATGCCGCCCGCCCCTCTCGCGTAGTGCTCGGTGGGCCACCATTGCTTCGCCGGCTCCTCGTCAGGGCTCAGGGCCGGCATGTTGATCTGCCACGCGTCGGCTCCCGCGTGGAACGGGTCGCCGAACGCCTTCCACGCCGGCACGAGGTGCAGGCGATCCATCGGATACTCCGCGGTCGCCGTGCGCGTGCTGTCGTAGAATCCCATCCAGCCGGCGTGGCTCGCTTCCTCCTGCGCGCCGCCGTACGCCGAGTACGCCGGCCATCCGTAGCGCATGAGCATCTCGGAGAGCGCGTCGCCGCCGAAGCGGTCGCGCCAGTCGAAGCGCTCGTCCCACGGAAGTGCCGAGTGCAGTTGGATGAGCACCTTGCGCGTGAAATCCTCGCTCCGTCGGTCGGGCGTCGAGTCGGAGAAGAGCGGCGTGGTGAGCCACCAGAACCGCTGGTTGGCTTTCACGCGATCGTCGCAGCTCATGTGGTCGTACGCGGACTGTCCGTCGTCGTCGAGCAGCAGCTGTACGCTGTTCCACTTGCAGCGGCGTTCCGGCGTCATCGCGGCGGAGGCGGCGTCGTAGGCGGAGTCGGCGCGAGCGTAGTCGCCGGCGGCGTTGTACGCGAATCCCGTGAGCTGGTCGCACCACACGCGGTCGGCGGTGCAGCTCTGGGCGATCTCGAGCGCCTCTTTCAACTGCCCCTGATCGACGAGAAAGCGCACACGTTCTCCCGTGATCCACGCGTCGCCCGGCTTGAGGCTGGCGAGCGTCGCCAGCGAGTCGAGAAGCGAGGCGCGCGTCGAGTGTACGCGGTCGCGCCACTCGGGCGTGAGCGAGGCGTCGCGCAAGACGCGCTCGTCCTCGGGTGTTTGCTCGTCGGCGGGGAACCAGTCGGGGCACATCGACCGCCGGCTGCCGCGGTGGATCAGCGTCGGCGGACGAAAATAGCCTCGGCCTCCCCCCGCGCTGTAGCTGCCATCCCAGTGGCAGTGGTCGTCGCGCAAGCGAGAGTCGGTGCTGCTCGACCCGCGCCAGTCGACGCTGCCTAGCCACGCGGTGCGCCAGGACGTGAGAAAGTTGAGCACGGCGTAGCCGGCGGCGTCGGTGATCGCATTCGAGGCGACCGGGACGCCCTCGAGTCGCGGTTGCAGCGACGGGTCGGCTTTCAGTTGCAGAGCGAGCGCAATTTGAACCAGCATAGGCGGCAACGGTTTTTGACCGGTGCAGACTCGCCCGCGGACACGCTCTGTACACAGTGGACGAAGGGCCACAGCATGCGATCACGGCTGCGCCAGCGATCTCCCGTAAGGAACAAAAAACGGGCCCGTCGCTGGACGGGCCCGTCGTTCTTCGTGAGGGAACCTACGACGTCAAATGTCGAGGTTCTTCACGAACTGTGCGTTGTTCTCGATGAAAATGCGCCGCGGCTCGACCTCGTCGCCCATGAGCGTCTCGAACAGCTGCGATGCGATCGTCGCCTCTTCGACTCCGACCTTGAGCAGCGTGCGGCGCTCCGGATCCATCGTCGTGTTCCAGAGCTGGTCCGGGTTCATCTCGCCGAGACCCTTGTAGCGCTGGATGTTCACGCTCGCCTTGCCGTCGCCGTTGCCGAGCCGCGTCGAGATCTCGACGCGCTCAGCCTCGTCGTACGCGTAGTACTCCTCTTTGCCCTTCGCCACGCGGTAGAGCGGCGGCTGCGCGATGTAGATGTAGCCCGCTTCGATGAGCTCGGGCATCTGGCGGAAGAAGAACGTCAGCAGCAGCGTGCGGATGTGCGCGCCGTCGACGTCGGCGTCCGTCATGATGATGATCTTGTGGTAGCGCGTCTTGTCGAGCTCGAACTCTTCCTTGATGCCGCTGCCGATCGCCGTGATGATCGTGCGGATTTCCTCGTTCGACAGCACCTTGTCGATGCGCGCCTTCTCGACGTTGATGATCTTGCCGCGCAGCGGCAGGATCGCCTGGAACTCGCGCTTGCGTCCCTGCTTGGCCGAGCCGCCGGCCGAGTCGCCTTCGACGAGGTAGAGCTCGCAGAGCGCGGGATCGGTGAGCGAGCAGTCGGCGAGCTTGCCCGGCAGGTTGCCGACGTCGAGCGCCGACTTGCGCCGCGTGAGGTCGCGCGCCTTGCGCGCCGCCTCGCGCGCGCGCGCCGCCGACACCGCCTTCTCGATGACGATGTTGGACGTGCGCGGATGCTCGTCGAGGTACGCCGCGAGCCATTCGTTGACGAGCGTCTTGACGGCCGACTCGACCTCGGAGTTGCCGAGCTTCGTCTTGGTCTGCCCCTCGAACTGCGGCTCGCGAACCTTGACCGAAAGCACCGCGGTGAGACCTTCGCGCACGTCGTCGCCCGACAGCGTGAAGTCCGCCTTCTTCAGGAAGTTGCCCTTCGACGCGTAGGTGTTGATCACGCGCGTGAGCGCGGCCTTGAACCCCGTGAGGTGCGTGCCGCCTTCGTGCGTGTTGATGTTGTTGACGAAGGAGAAGATGTTCTCGTTGTAGCCGTCGTTGTACTGCATCGCCAGCTCGATCGCCGACGTCGTCGCGCGTCGTCTCGACGTACATCACCTCGGGGTGCAGCGCCTTGCGCGATCGCGTTGAGGTGCTGCACGAACTCCTTGAGGCCGCCCTTGGCGTGGAAGGTGTCCGCCTTCTCCTGGCCGGCCCGCTCGTCGGTGAGCGTGATCATCACGCCCTTGTTGAGGAACGAGAGCTCGCGCAACCGCATCGCCAGCGTGTCGTAGCGGTACACGAGATCGGTGAAGATCTGCGCGTCCGGCTTGAAGTAGACCTTGGTTCCGCTCTCGTTCTTCGGCACCTCGCGCAACGTCTTGAGCTTGGTCGTCGTCTTGCCGCGCGCGAAGTCCATGTAGTACTCCTTGCCGTCGCGCTTGACCCAGACCTTGAGCGTTTCCGAAAGCGCGTTCACGACCGACACGCCGACGCCGTGGAGACCGCCCGACACCTTGTACGTGTTCTTGTCGAACTTGCCGCCGGCGTGCAGCACCGTCATCGCCAGTTCGACGCCCGGCATCTTTTCCGTCGGATGGATGTCGACCGGAATGCCGCGGCCGTTGTCGTCGACCGTGATCGAGTTGTCAGCGTGAATCGTGACGCGGATGTCGTCCGCGTAGCCGACGAGCGCTTCGTCGATCGAGTTGTCGACGACCTCGTAAACGAGATGATGCAGTCCGCGTTCCGACGTCGAACCGATGTACATGCCGGGGCGCTTCCGCACCGCATCGAGACCTTTGAGTACCTGGATCTGGCCCGCGTCGTACTTCGCGCCGGCCGAATCGATCTCGCCTCTCGTTCCCATGATTCCCCTGGAAGAAAACGCCCCGTACAAATACCGAAAACACAACCCGATCCAACCTGTAAAAAATAGCTCTAAACACTGTCGCGCGCAACGGGCTTCGGATCGGCCAACCTTTTGATTCGCAACGCGTTATCGAGCCTTTCCAACCGGGCCCAACATCCAGCGAATCCGCCGCACCGGGGCACGGTCGCCTTTCGCGTTCAGCGACCGCAACAGCTCCGGCTCCAGCAACGAAAGCTCGTTCATCCACGCGTTCGTCGTTACGCTCACAAAAAGCGTCCCGTTCGCCGTGATCGACTCGGGCGTCGTCACCTTGGCGATCTGTGCGCCAACCAGCGACGCCCACTCCGGAATGATCGCCGCCTGCTTCACGCGATCGGCAAGTCCGCGATCGCCGAGCACGCCTGCGATGATCGAGCCGACCGTCTCGGGGCGCTTCTTCTTTCCGTCGCCGCGGTCGCCACGGCCCCTCATGAGCTCAACTCCATCTCATGCCGCATTGGCGGGCGTCACTATGCCGGCCTCGATTCGAAAGCGCTCGAGTCCTGTGAGCTCCCTCGGAATGTCGCTCTCGCGCGGCACCGCGAGCACCGTCTGCCCCATGCCCCCCCCCATGCCTTCGCGCTCCAGCAACGACAGGATCCGGGCCGACCGCCGCGCGTCGAGCTCGGCGAACGGGTCGTCGAGGAGGAACATCGGTGCGAGCCCGCGGCGATCCGTTACCGTGGCCGCCTCGAGCATCCGCAGCGCGATCGCCGCCGTACGCTGCTGCCCGGCGGACCCGAACACGCGCAAGTCGCGCCCGTCGAGCGTCACCACGAGATCGTCGCGATGCGGGCCGACGTGCGTGAGGCCGCGCCGCAGGTCGGAGGCTCGCTTCTCCTCGAGCGCCCGCGCGAGCGCGGAACGGGGATCGTCCGCCGCGGCGAGCGTGCTCGCATAGCGCATCCGAACGCGGGCGCCCTCGCCGATCTCGCGACAGAGTGTCTCGAGCCTGTCTTCCATCGACACCACCCAGGCGCGCCGCTCGCGCCAAAGGGCCGCGCCGTACTGCGCGAGCGCCGGCTCCCAGACCGCGACGGCGTCGGCTCCGCCGTTCACCGCGGCAGAGCGCAGCGCGGCGTTCCGGCGCAGCGAGCGCCGCGCGGTACTGCTGGAGGGCGACGAGATACGAGTGATCTGTCACCGCCAGCACCACGTCGAGAAAGCGCCGTCGCTCGGCGGGCGAACCCGTGACGAGCGAGACGTCGTCCGGCGCGAACATCACCGATGGCAGCGCGCCGAGCGCGTCGCTCAGCCGCTCGGGCACGGCGCCGTCGACGCGCGCGCGCTTTCGGTGCCCGGCGCGCTCGAAGCCGACGGAGATCTCGTGACACGCTCCGCCGGTGTCGACCTGCGCCGCGACGTGGAACGCCTCCGCTCCAAAGCGGACGAGATCCGCGTCGCGCGCACCGCGCGACGAGCGCAGGAGCTGCAGGTAGTGAATCGCCTCGAGCAGATTCGTCTTGCCCTGGCCGTTCTCGCCGACGACGACCCAACCCGCGGCCGGCGGAGCGAGGTCCACATGCTCGAGGTTCCGAAAGTCGCGAACGACGAGGCGCGCTAGTCGAGCCGCCCCGGCGCTCACGCGCCGGTGAACGTCGCGGCCCGCTTCTCGAGGAACGCGCGCGTCCCCTCGCGCTTGTCGTCCGTCGCGCCAAGGCGGCCGAACGCCGACGCCTCGAGCGCGAGCGCCGTGTCGAGCGCGGCGTCCGCGCCGTCGTTGACCGCGGTTACGCACGCAGCGAGCGCGAGCGGCGCGTTGGCCAGCATCGCCCGCATCATCGCATTCGCCGCTGCAAGCAATTCATTCGCGGCGACGACGCGGTTCACGAGGCCGATCCGAAATGCCTCTTGAGCGTCGATCATCTCGCCGGTGAGCAACAGTTGCAGCGCACGCCCTTTCCCGACGAGGCGCGGAAGCCGCTGTGTGCCGCCGTAGCCGGGAATGAGCCCGAGCTTCACCTCGGG
The DNA here is from genome assembly GCA_963757185.1 of uncultured Gemmatimonadaceae bacterium. Lineage (GTDB taxonomy): Bacteria > Gemmatimonadota > Gemmatimonadetes > Gemmatimonadales > Gemmatimonadaceae > JAQBQB01. The sequence goes on along the minus strand of CAVWQI010000002.1, from coordinate 163,851 downwards.
CTGTCCGAATTTCGCGTTCTCCGACGCGATGCGGACGTGGCACGCCATCGCCAGCTCGCACCCGCCGCCGAGCGCGAACCCGTTCACCGCGGCGATCGTCGGCTTGGGGGATGTCTCGAACCGGCGGAATACCGACTGTCCGCGCTTGGCGAGCGCCTCGGCCGAATCGCCGGCGACCTGCTCCAGCTCGGAGATGTCGGCGCCGGCAACGAACGCGCGCCCCGCGCCGGTGAGAACGATTCCGCCTACGTCGCGATCCGCCCGCAGCGAGTCGATCATCTCGCCCAGTTCCGCGATGACCTGGTTGTTCAGCGCGTTGAGCTTGTCCGGCCGGTTGACCGTGACCGTCGCGATCCGGTCGGCGACGTTGAGCGTGATCGTCTCGTAAGACATGAGCGGAATCTAAGGGAAACCCGTTACGCCGGCCGCAGGACGAACCTACGTTTTTGGACCATGCAACCGATCCAGGCCGTGACGTGGTCGGACGACGGCGACGGCGTTCGCATCCTCGACCAGCGCCTTCTTCCGGAGCGCGAAGTGTACCGCGTGCTGCGGTCGGTGGACGAAGTCTGCGAGGCGATCAACACGCTGGCGGTGCGCGGCGCCCCGGCGATCGGCATCGCGGCGGCAATGGGGTTGGCGCTGTCGATTCCAGCAGGGTCGCGCGGCAACCTGGCCATCGTTCTTGCCGACACCGACCGACGCCTTCGTGGTACGCGTCCCACAGCCGTGAACCTGGCTCGGGCGCTGGATCGCGCAATGGAGGCCGGCCTGCGGCATCGCGACGACGCGGCCCGGATGCGGAGAGCGCTGCGCGACGAAGCCACGAAAATCCTGGAAGAAGATCGCGCCATGTGCCGGCGCATCGGCGAGCACGGCGCGACTCTCATCGCCGACGGCGCCCGCGTCCTCACGCACTGCAACACTGGAGCGCTCGCGACCGGCGGGATCGGCACGGCGCTCGCCGCGGTGTATGTCGCGGTCGAATCGGGAAAGCGCGTCGAGGTCTACGCCGACGAGACGCGCCCTTTGCTTCAGGGGAGCCGGCTGACGGCTTGGGAACTCCAGCGTGCCGGCATTCCCGTGACGGTACTCGCCGATGGCGCGGCGGCGTCGTTGCTCCGCGACGGCGAGGTGGACCTCTGCATCGTCGGCGCGGACCGCATCGCGACGAACGGCGACGTCGCCAACAAAGTGGGCACGTATCCGCTCGCCATCGCCGCGTGCCGCCACTCGGTGCCGTTCTACGTCGCGGCGCCGACGAGCACCTTCGACCCCGCGACGCCGCGCGGCGACGAGATCCTCATCGAGCAACGGTCCGCCGACGAACTACGGCGTGTGCTCGGAGCGCAAACGGCGCCGGCGAACGTACCCGTCTACAACCCGGCGTTCGACGTCACGCCCGCTGAGCTCATCTCGGCGATCGTGAGCGACCGCGGGATCCACCGGCCGCCGTACGATTTCTCGGAGCGCGCGGCGTGAAGCACGTCCTCGCCGTCGATGCTGGCACCACAGGCGTCACGTGCCTCGTGATCGGCGCTGACGGCAAGGTTGCCGGGCGCGGCTATCGCGAAGTCCCGCAGTATTTCCCGGCTGCCGGTCACGTCGAGCACGACGCGAACGAGATCCTCGAATGCGTCAAGTCGGCGGCGCGTGACGCCGTCGACGCTGCCTCGGTTCGGCCAGATGCGGTGGGCATCACGAATCAGCGCGAGACCGTCGTCATCTGGGAGCGCGACTCGGGTCGGCCGGTGCATCGGGCGATCGTGTGGCAAGATCGGCGAACCGCGGCGCGCTGCCGAGAGCTCGCGCCGCGCGCGGAGTGGATCGCGAAGCACACCGGGCTCGTGCCCGACCCGTACTTCTCGGCGACGAAAATCGAGTGGCTGCTGGACCACGAGCGCCTCCTCGACCGCTATCGCCTGGGCGATCTCGCGGTCGGCACGATCGACACATGGCTCGTGTCGCGACTCACCGGTGGCGCCGTCCATGCGACGGATCCGACGAACGCCTCGAGGACGATGCTGTACGACATAGATGCGCGGTCGTGGAGCGACGACCTGTGCGCGATCTTCGGCGTGCCCAAGGAGACGCTGCCCGAGGTGCGTCCGTCGTCGGGCGACTTCGGCGTCGCGATGCGCGACGTCCTCGGGTTCGACGCTCCCATCCTCGGCGTGGCCGGAGATCAGCAGGCGGCGCTGTTCGGGCAGGGTTGCACCGAACGCGGCAGCGGCAAGAACACGTATGGCACCGGCGCGTTCCTTCTGCTCAACGCGGGCACGGAGCGTCCGGAGGGCGGTCGCGGAGGGTTGTTGACCACGATCGCCTGCGATGCGCGCGGCGGCCCGGTGTACGCGCTCGAGGCGGCGATCTTCATCGCCGGTGCCGCCATTCAATGGTTACGGGATGGGCTTGGAATCATCCGTGACGCGCGCGAGACCGAGGCGCTGGCGAGGTCCGTCGGCTCGACCGAGGGCGTGTACTTCGTGCCCGCGCTCACCGGGCTGGGCGCGCCGCACTGGGAGTCCGAGGCGCGGGGCACGATCGTGGGGCTCACGCGAGGTACGACTCGCGCGCACCTTACGCGCGCCGCGCTCGAGGCGATGGCCTACGGCACCGCGGAGGTCCTTGGCGAGATGCACCACGCGAGCGGAGCTGATTTTTCGCGGCTACGTGTCGATGGCGGCGCGACGATGAACGACTGGCTGATGCAGTTTCAGGCGGACGTCCTCGGCGTTCCCGTCGAGCGGCCGGACATGGTTGAGACGACGGCGCTCGGGGCCGCAGGCCTGGCCGGCATCGCGGCGGGCGTTTGGAAAAGCGTGGACGAATTTCTCGCGACGCGACGCTTCACGACGTTCACACCGCGAATGTCGCGCGACGAGCGGAATCAACGAATGCGCGGATGGGAGCGAGCCGTCCGAACCGCGATCGCCTGGGCGCACGACGACGCCGGAACCGCGGAAGCGGGAGGGGGATACTGAACCATGCACGGTCTGCTTCTCGTGTTCACGCTGCACCTGAGTCCAACTCAGGCAGGCGATCGGTGGTTCGGTCCCGACAAAGCCAAGCACTTCTTCATGGCGGCGTTCGTGGAGAGCGGGACCTTCAGCGCTTTGCGTCTCACGGGCATGCACCGAACGCCGGCGCTGAACACCGCGATCGGCGTCGCGGCAGGGGTGAGCATCGGGAAAGAGGTCTATGACCGCTTTTCCGGTGGCGATCCGAGCCTCAAGGATCTGACGTGGGACGGCGTCGGCATGGCCGCGGCCGGTGTCCTGTTGCACCAAACCAAGCCGTGACCCGGCGGCTATATTGAAGGCCTCGGCAGGGATGCAATCACGATGAAGCCACGCACGAAATTCATGATCGGCGGCGCGATCGTCCTCGCCACCGCCGGCTATCTGATGGCCAGCTCGATTCGTTCGACCGGCGTCTACTATCTGACGCCCAGCGAGCTGTCCGCCAAACTCAAGGCCGATCCGACGTTCACCGATGTTGGCGTGAAGGTCGGCGCTCGCGTCGTCCCCGGCTCGGTGCAGCGCGCGGCCGGTGGAAAGGAGTACGCATTTAGCGTGACGGACGGCAGCCAGACCATTCCGGTCGTCTACCGCGGCATCGCCCCGGACACGTTTACGGACAGCGTCGACGTCGTCGTGGGGGGCCGCATGGGAACCGACGGCACCTTCCACGCGACGGAGCTCCTCGCGAAGTGCGCGTCTCGCTATGAAAACGCGCCGGAGAAGTATCGCGGGACACCAGGCTACAAGGCGGCCCAGACGAAGACGGCCGGCCGCGCGTGATCCTGATCGGCGAGTTGTCGCTGTGGGTCGCGCTGCTCATGGCGGCATGGTCGACGACCGTGTCGTTCGCCGGCGGCGCGACGCGGCGCGCGGATCTCGCCGACAGCGGCGTCCGCGGACTTTACGCGACGTTCGCCATGGTCTTGCTGGCGTCGATCGGGCTCTGGACCGCGCTCCTCACCAAGGATTTCTCGCTCGAGTACGTCGCGGGCCACATCAGCTCGACGATGCCGAGCGTGTACATCTTCACGGCGTTCTGGAGCGGACAGGCGGGCTCGATGCTGTTCTGGGCCCTGATCCTGTCGATGTACGGCACCATCGCGATCGCGACGAGCCGACGCGGCAACGAGGAGCTCATTCCGTGGGCGACCGGCACGATCTCGACCGTGCTCGTCTTCTTCATCGCGACGACGTGCTTCAAGGCGAACCCGTTCACACGGCTCGACTTCATTCCGCTCGACGGGCGCGGGATGAATCCGCAGCTGCAGAACCCGGGTATGGCGATCCATCCGCCGAATCTCTATCTCGGCTACGTCGCGACGGCGATTCCGTTCGCGTTCGCCATCGCGGCGTTGTTCACGCGGAAGCTCGACGCGCAGTGGCTCGGCATCGTGCGACGGTGGACGCTCCTGTCGTGGTTCTTCCTCACGATCGGCATCGTGCTCGGGATGTGGTGGGCGTACGTCGAGCTGGGATGGGGCGGGTACTGGGCGTGGGATCCGGTGGAGAACTCGTCGTTCCTCCCCTGGCTGACCAACACCGCGTTCCTGCACTCGATCATGATCCAGGAAAAGCGCGGCATGCTGCGGAAGTGGAACGTGGTGCTGGTCGTGATGAGCTTCTTGCTCGCGATCTTCGGCACGACGCTCACGCGGAGCGGCGTGATCGAGAGCGTGCATTCGTTCGCCCAATCGCCGGTGGGGCCCTGGTTCCTGACCTTCTTCGCCGTCGCCACGGGTGTCACGATCTACCTGATTGCGACGCGTCTTCGCGATCTCGAGGCGAAGGCTGAGCTGGAAAGCATGGTGAGCCGCGAGGCTGCGTTCCTGTACAACAACCTGCTGCTCATCGGAATCGCGTTCGCGATATTCTGGGGAACCGTCTTTCCCGTCCTGTCCGAGTGGGCGACGCAGAACAAGATCACGGTCGGCCCGCCGTTCTTCAACGCGGTGAACGTGCCGCTCGGATTGTTGTTGCTCGCGCTCACGGGGATCGGACCGCTGATCGCGTGGCGCAAGGCGTCGCTGTCGAATCTCAAGCGTCAATTCGCGACGCCGGCGGCAGTCGGCATCGTCACCGGCGCGCTGCTGTTCGCCATGGGAATGCGGGCGCCGTACGTGCTCGTCGCCTATGCGCTGTGCGGGTTCGTCACGGGCACGATCGTCCAAGAGTTCTACAAAGGAATGCGCGCGCGCCAGACGATTCACGGCGAGTCCGTCGTCACGGCGTTCCGTCATCTCGTCGCGCGCAACCGGCGGCGGTACGGCGGCTACATCGTGCACGCGGGCATCGTGATGTTGTTCGCGGCGTTCGCCGGCATGGCATTCAAGCTCGAGAACGACGTGACGCTCAAGACGGGCGAAGCGTTCGAGACGAAGGACCCTTACGGCCACAAATGGCGGTTTGTGAGCCAGGGCATTTCCACGTCCGAGCCCCGCGACGCCCAGGTGGTCGGCGTTGGCCTCGAGGCGTTCCGCGACGGGAAGCGAGTCGGGATCATCCGGAGCGAGAAGCGAACGTACAAGGACTCGCAGAACAATCAGTTGTTCCAACCGATCACGGAAGTCGGCATTCGCACGACCGCCGCGCTCGACACCTACGTCGTACTCGCAGGCTTTCGAGACTCGGAAACGGCGGAGCTGCGCATCAGTTTCAATCCGCTCGTGGTGTGGGTATGGGCCGGCGGTTTCGTGATGATGATCGGCGGCTTGATCGTGATGTGGCCGCAGGCCGAGCGGCGGCGCGCGCAGGCGGGGTACGTCGCGGTGATGCGGCCGGCGACAGCAGGCGGCGAACCGGTCGGCGCATGAGCGACCAGCAGGCGAGGGTTCTCTCGCGCCGCGGGTTTCTCGCCGGCGCGGGGGCGGGAATGGGATCGATGGTCGTCGCGGTTCGCGCGGTGTCGCAACAGCCGAATCCGCGCGCGAGGATGACGCACGATTCATCCCTCGTGCGCGACACGTCGAATCTCTTCGCGATGGATCAGGGCGCGGCGCGCCCGGTGCGCTTGCCGCCCAAGCCGAACGCCGTCAAGCAGCTCACGAACACGCAGCGTGACGCGCTCGAGCATCAGCTCCATTGCCAGTGCGGATGCACGCTCGACGTCTTCACCTGCCGCACGACGGACTTCTCCTGTCGGGTGTCGCCGTCGATGCACCGCGACGTGATGGCGCTCGTCGACGGCGGCTACAGCGCGCAAGAGATCATCGACGCATTCGTCTCGACGTACGGCGAGCGCGTGCTGATGGCGCCGCCGCGATCCGGATTCAACATCCTCGCCTGGGTCTCGCCGGGAATCGCCGTGCTCGTCGCCGCCGCGTTCATACTCGCGTTTCTTCGCCGTTCGCAATCGTCGAAGACGGCTCCGCTCGGGCCGGCCGCGAAGGGGGTCGACGCCACCGACGACGAACTCGCACGACTCGAGGCGGCGATTCGGCGGGACGGGGAATAGTGACGGCGCTCGTCATCGGAACGCTGCTCGCGCTCGGCGCCCTGGCGTTCGTTCTCTATCCGGTGTTCTTCGGGTCGGCAACCGCGGTGGCGGCGCCGACGGCGTCGGCGCGAGCGCGCGCCGTCGTCGAGGGCGACGAGTCGTCGGCGGTGGCCGCTCTGCGCGAGCTCGAGTTCGACCGCGCGACGGGCAAGCTCTCCGACGCCGACTACGCGGATCTCAAGGCGCGCTACACGAAGTCCGCCATCGCCGCCATGCGCCGCGGCGCCGATGCCGACCAGCCCACCGCGCGTCCGACCGACGCTGATGTCGAGGCGGCTGTTCGCGCGCACCGCCAGCGTCTGGCCGGATGCGCATCGTGCGGACCGCGCCCCGAATCCGACGCGGTCTACTGCTCGAACTGCGGTAGGTACCTAAACGACAGGTGCGCCACGTGTGGCGCACCTGTCGTCGCGCCCGAGGCGCGATACTGCAACAGCTGTGGAAACCGCCTAGCAGCCTGAGTTACGGCTTCTTGGTGGTCGAATCCTTCTTCGCCGCCGGAGCTGACTTCTTCTTCGGCGCCGCGGCGGTCGTGCTGGCCGCCTTGCTCGTGTCCTTCGCGGCCGCCTTGTGCGTGGAGGCGCGCTTCTTCTTCGGCTTGGTCGTGTCGGCGGGCGCCGCGGCCGGCGTGCCGGCGGGCTTCACCGTCGCCGCAGCGGCCGGCTTCTTCTTCGTGCTGTCCTGCTTCTGATTGCCCTGCTGGGCGTGGAGCTGCGTGCCGGCAACCAGGAGAGCCGCAACGGCCGCGAGTGCGATACGCTTCATTTCGAACTTCCTCCGAGGGTGGGTTTTTTGACCCATGGGCTGCCCACTCCAACCGGGGCGGGGAGCGAGCCTGTGTGACGTACGAGCGGATTCCCGAAAACCGTTCGGGGCATCCGGCATGAACGACCCGGGCATCTCGCGGGTCGTCACAATGCACTCGCGAGCCGCGATCTACCGCTCGAGTCGCTCGAGTCGTCGCAGCGCGACGGTGACCGGAATCACAGTGGCGGCGGCGCACACCGCGCCGGCAAGTCCGAATCCCGCCACCATCTCGACGAGATCGCCCGCCGTGCCGAACGCCCTCGATCCGAGGTACGTGTAGACCGGCTTGGCCTCGAGGACCACGACAACGCCGATCAAGGCGATCGCGCTCATCATGAACACGAGTCCCCCGAACGACGTCGGGATCTGCGCGGCGTTCTCGGTCTCGAACCGCGGGAAGAGCGTCCCCATTCCGATCGCCAGGCCGGCGATCGCCAGCGTCATGAAGCCGATCGTGAGCGTCGATACGACGAACATGAACGCCGAAACCTGCATCAAATAATCGGTGACCCCGACGATCAGCAGCGCGAGCACGAGCAAGGGCAGCGTGCCGACCCAAAACTTCGACCAGAGCAGGTCGCGCATCCGCAGGGGGCTCGACCGCAGCAGCCACCACGTTCTTCCCTCGAGGCTCACCCCGGGGAAGATGAAACGCGCCGCGACCGAGGCGAGCACGAACCCCGCCAATACCAGATTCAGAAAGGGCACCACGTTCGCCAGGAAGAACGACACGCCCTGCCCGCCGATCGGCAGAAACTTGATGTTGAAGACGTACACGACCACGAGCACGGCGAGCAGGATCAGCTGCGACCATTGCGTCGTGTCGCGGAAGAACAACTTCACTTCCTTGAGCACCAGCTCCCGCCGCACGATCCCGAACGGCGCCAGGAACGCGTGGCCCACTCGGCTCACCGGCCCGCTCGGTGCCCAGCGCTGCGCGCTCTCCTGCGCTTTGCTGAATCCCATGGCGTAGAGCCAGCGGTGGAGCAACGCGCCGAGCACCACGGCGGCGGCCGCCGTCGACCAGAGGAGGTAGTACGGCAGGAGCTGCGGCCGTCCGTTGAGCCACGACATCACCGCGCGCTGCACCCACTCGCTTGGCAAGAACGGCGACGTCGGCCCGCGCAGAAGCGTCACGAACTCCACAAGCGACTTGAATCCCTCCGGCCGCGCGAGGCGCTCGGGGCGCAGTAGCCGGAAGAGCACGACGAGCCCGCCCGCTGCCAGCACCGCGATGACGCTCAGAATGTCGCGGGCCCGGCGCGCGGGAAACACGGTGACCAGGAGCAGCGTGACCGCGCTTCCGATCACCGTCGGCACGACGAGGAACGGAACGAACGTGGCGAGCACGATGAGCGGGAAGAGCGGACCGCCCGAATAGACGACCCCATAAGCGGCGAACATCGGAATCGCGAGCAGCAGCACCATCCAGCTCGAGTTCACCAACGTCTCGAGGACTTTCGCGACGTAGAACTTGAGCCAATCCACCGGTGCGGACGCCAGAAGATCCAGATCTCGCGCGAGAAAAAAGCTCGACAGCGATGTGATGACGTTCGACAACAACAGAATCGAGAAGAATCCGGCGAGGATGAGGCCGAGCACCTTGCCGGCGATCAGGGTCCCGATTTCCGGCGTCTTCTGCAGATAGCTGAGCAGCCGGTAGAGCATCACGTAGATGAATGCCCAGAACACGAACCCGAAGACGAGCAGGAACACCGTCCGGGCGCGTCGCCCGGACTCGCGGTGCGCGCGGGCGGTGAGCCACTTGGGGCTCAGCAGGTGTGCCGTTGATGGATCTGGCAGCGGCAGAGCCGCCGCCTTGGGATCGGGCAGGGGGCGCGGCTGAACCGCGCGCTTCTCAGGCATCGAGGACATCGACAAGCGCGCGGGCGGCGTTCTCACCGGTGAGTCGCAGGAAGATCTGCTCGAGTCCGTCCATCCCCGACTCGGCGTGCGCTCGGAGGTCGTCCATCGTCCCGCAGGCGCGAATCACACCGCCTTGGATGATGCCGATGCGGTCGCACATCGCTTCCGCGACTTCGAGCGTGTGGGTCGACATCATGATCGTGTGGCCGCGCCGCGTGTATTCCTTGAAGAGATCCTTGAGGATGCGCGCCGCTTTGGGGTCGAGGCCCACCATCGGCTCGTCCACGACGATGACCTCCGGGCGGTGCACGAACGCGCTCGCGATGATGAGCTTTTGGCGCATGCCGTGGCTGTAGCTCTCGACCATCTCGTCGCGCCACGCCTCGAGGTCGAACAGCGCGAGCAGCTCGCGGCCCCGATGCTCGATCTCCGGGCCGTGCTGGTCGTACAGCCCCGCGACGAATCGCAGAAACTCGCCGCCGGTCAGCTTCTCATAAATGAAGGGACGGTCCGGGATGAAGCCGAGCTTCGATTTCGCGGCGACCGGACTCGCCACCACGTCGATGCCGCCGACCTCCACCTTGCCGCTCGTCGGACGAAGAATGCCGGCGATCATGCGCAGCGTGGTCGTCTTGCCGGCGCCGTTCGGCCCCAGGAACCCGAAGAGCTCCCCCTTCGGCACCTCGAGGTTGATGCCGTCGACGGCGGTAAACGCCCCATACCGCTTTGTGAGATTCGTCAGCTTGATCATCGGTGGGTCGTCTCACTCGGAGGGAGCTTGCGTTGGGTTTCCTTCACCGACACGACGTTGACGTCGAGGCCGGCCCAGCGGCGAATCAAATCGGTTCGCAGTGCCAACCCCTGCATCAGTCGGATATGGGCGGCGTCGGCGGGCGCCTGGCCGAGCATGGGGTCGACCGGAACCCAGTCCTTCAACAGCACCTCGGCCCACGCGTGGTAGTAGAACTTCCCATCGACGTACAGCAGTCCACTGACGGGTCGCGCCGTGAGCCCGCGGGCGCGCGCTAGAGCGACGAAAACCTGGGTGAGTTCGTTACAATCCCCGGCCCGTGTCAGCAGGACGTGCTGGGGGGTCGACATCTCGAACGACACGTGGGGGCGAATCGAATCGCGCACCCAGGCGACGAGACGCCGGGTCACGACCTGTGGCTCGAGACTCTCGTGCGTGATCGCCGCCGCCTGAGGGCCGAGTCCAATCTTCGACGGAGGACCCAGCGTCGCGGTCGACACCAGCATGTTGTCGTCGGCCGTCGACGCGAACACGGTGTCGTGCGACGCGTGCTGACCGGCCCCCGTGAGACGGAGCCCGAGCTTCGGATCGACGTTGTCCAGACGGACGACGAGAGAATCGATGCGCCGCTTCGGCGTCTTGCCCGCGGCCAGCGCCGTCGTGCCGATGATGTGGCTCGCGTCGGACGCATGCGCCGTCGGGTCGTTTTGCCAATTTCTGAACGCGAGCTCGTACGGCTGTCGCCGAAGCTCGAGGCCGAGCTGCGACGTCGCGACGATGCGACCTTGGTCGTCGATCCAGCCGGAGAATCCGATGTCGACGCCCGAGTCGGGGATCACCTGCCACGCGCGCACGGTGTCCGGGCGCGCGCCGTGCCACAGCGCCGGGGTCACCGTCGTGTCGAGCACCGCGCTGTCGCTCAGCACGAAGAGCGACTCGGCACGTATCGAGTACCCGATGCTGCGCGGCGCCTTGGTCGCTGGATCGAACACGGGCAACACGTAGCGTTTGCCGACCGACGGCTTCTCCGCCAGGCCGACCACGAGCGGCACGAGCGTCGGCAGCAGGAGCGGCTCGGTGAGCGAGACGCGGGTCGTATCGGATTTCGGTGACGTCGTCGTGTGAACCAGAAGCACCGAGTCGCCGTCGACTCGACCGGTCATGTCTGTACGGGCGCTGTCGGTCTCGTAAGAAAGCTCGAATCGCGTAAGACGGAGCGCGCGTGACAACGTGACGTTGGTGCGCGACGTCGCCCGTCGCATCGTCGCGCCTGAGGGCAGCTCCACGACGAAGTAGTCGTTCTCGGAGACGGACGTGTTCGCCGTGTCGATCGTGGACGAGGCGAAACCGACCTGCCGCCCGCCCTGCATCGCCGCGTAGTACAGCGTTGCCGGCGCGACGCGAGTTGCCGCTTCGGCGAGTCGCTCGAGGCGCGGCCGGAAATACTCGTGTTGCACGAGAACGCCGACGCCACCGCCCCACGCGACGAGGATCCCGATGCCGGCCACCGTCCTGCGCTTCACGCAGATTCCCCCTCGCGCCCGCGGGTGTGGCTGCTCAGCTCAGAGCGAGCGTCGTTTCGCCGTTGATCCACTCGATGTACTTGTCGAGTCCGGCTTCCACGGGAAGCGCGAGAAGCTCGGGGACCTTGTACGGATGGAGCTCGGAGAACGCTTCGCGCACGGACTCGAACCGCGCGGAGCGCGTCTTGAGCATCACGACGACCTCGCGCTCGTCGGCGATCTTGCCCTGCCAGCGGTAGAGCGACCGCGCGCCGGGGTACATCGTGCCGCAGGCGATGAGGCGGCGCTCGAGGAGGGTACGGACGAAACGAATGGCCTCCTCGTCGGAGGCCATCGTGGTCAGAACTACGATCGCGTCGGTGTGCACGGGATGAGACGGGGAAAACGGCGAAAACGTAACGGCGCGCGAGGGTTGCGCGGCCCCTCGCCGACGCGAAATGGCCGCCGGTCGGTCCCCGCCGAACGCCCTCGCTACGGGGCCCGTGGCCGCACTCGCACGACCACCCCGCCGGCGGTTACCGACAGACGGCCCGTTGCGGGATCGTACGACACGCTGTCCGGCCGGCCCTCGACCTCGACGACTGAGCGCCCGACCTCGAACGAGCGCCCCCCGTTCGCCGCGGGCGAGCGATCCCGCCGGAGGCTCCGGACGTCGCTCGACGGTGCCCCCGCGATGACCGGCACGCAGTGTTGCGCGGTGACGATCGTCGTTTCGACGGTGTCCTGCCCGCGCTCCATCCGGAATCGGACGTGCTCCCCGGCCCGAGCGTCGCGCAACCGGTGCCACGCCGCCGCCGTCGTAATCGCCTCGCCGTCGACCGCATTCGGTCGATCTCCAGCCGAAGTACGGCGCGGCGGCACCGGCCGGACAAACGACTTGAGCGCCGAGCACGACAGGCAGCAGCGCAGCGGCGAACGAGCCCGCGACGGGTCGAAACATGGGGCCTCCAGACGCGAGGGATGGATATGCTCAATTTGAGCATAACGTCTGACACGCGGGCGGGCGTTCGGGTTGCCTTCCGCGATAGGTTTGCCGCCGACGCCGAGGGGCCCCAGGCGGCTCGCCGCCGGTGGATGTCGGAGACTTGTTTCGCGGCAGTCCGAACGGCAGCTTACCCAGGCTATGGCAGAAGATTCACTGATCGTTCGCGGTGCGCGGGAGCACAACCTCCGCAACATCGACGTGACGATCCCCCGCGACCGCCTGACGGTCGTGACCGGCCTGTCGGGCTCGGGCAAGTCGTCGCTCGCCTTCGACACCATTTACGCCGAAGGACAGCGTCGATACGTCGAGTCTCTCTCGGCGTACGCGCGGCAGTTCCTCGGCCTCATGGAAAAGCCCGACGTCGACTCCATCGAGGGACTCTCGCCGGCGATCTCGATCGAGCAGAAGACCGCCGGGCACAACCCGAGGTCCACGGTCGGCACGGTCACCGAGATCTACGACTACCTGCGTCTGCTCTGGGCTCGGGCGGGAACGCCGCACTGTCCGAATTGCGGGCGGCCCGTGCAGCGCCAGAGCGCCGCGCAGATCGCCGACATCGTTCTGACCTGGCCGCCCGACGCTCGCCTGGAGATTCGCGCGCCGCTCGTGCAGCAGCGGAAGGGCGAGTTCCGCGAACTCTTCGAAAGTGTTCGGCGTCAGGGATTCATTCGCGCGTACGTGGACGGTGAGCTGATCGAAGTCGCGTCGCCGCCCAAGCTGAATCGCCGCCAGAACCATTCGATCTCGGTCGTCGTCGATCGCCTCGCGGTCCGGCGGGAGGATCGAAGCCGGCTCGCCGACTCGCTCGAGACCGCGCTCAAGCTCGCTGAAGGCGTCGTCGAAGTCGGCAACGTCGACGCGAAGACGATCGAGATGTTCTCCGAGCGCTACGGGTGTCCGACGTGCGGCATCTCGCTGCCCGAGCTCGAGCCGCGCCATTTCTCCTTCAACTCGCCCTTCGGCGCGTGCACGGCATGCGGCGGTTTGGGCACGCGGCGTCGCGTGAGCGAAGCGCTCATCCTCGGCGACTCGCGCATCTCGATTCTCGAAGGCGTGATTCTGCCGTGGGGCGAGCCGAGCGGATATCTGCGCAAGATCGTGCTGCCGGCGCTCGCGCGTCAGCTCAAGTTCGATCTCAACTCCCCATGGGGCGATCTGCCGAAATCGGTGCGCGACGCCATTCTCCACGGCGACAAGCGTGACGCGAAGGCGGCCGCCAAAGCCGCGCCCCCGTCGGCGGTCGAGTGGGAGGGTGTGCTGCGGAACATCGAGCGCCGGTACGACGAATCGGAGTCCGACTCGATCCGCGTGGAGCTGCAGGAGTACATGATCGAGGTGCCGTGCCCGGAGTGCAAAGGGCGGCGTCTCAAGCCGGAGGCGCTCTCGGTCACGATCGATTCGAGGAGCATCGGCGAGGTCGTCGAGCTGCCGATCACCGAGACGCTCACCTTCTTCGAGCAGGTGCCGGTCCGCCGCGAGGGCGCGCCCGGACTCGACCCCGAAATCGCCGGTCCGATTCTCAAGGAGGTGCGCGAGCGTCTGCGCTTCCTCGTCGACGTCGGGCTCGACTACCTCACGCTGGGGCGCGCGGCCGAGTCGCTCTCCGGCGGGGAAGCCCAACGCATCCGCCTCGCGACCCAGATCGGTTCGCGGCTCGTCGGCGTGCTGTACATCCTCGACGAGCCGTCGATCGGTTTGCACCAGCGCGACAACGCCCGGCTCCTCGCCACGCTCGAGCAACTGCGCGACCTCGGCAACACGGTGATCGTCGTCGAGCACGACGAAGAAACGATGCGGGCCGCCGATCACGTCATCGACCTCGGGCCGGGCGCCGGGAAACACGGCGGCGAGGTGATCGCGTTTGGGACAGTCGATGAGATCGCGCGCAACCCGGCGTCGATCACGGGCCGCTATCTCTCCGGCGAGCTCTCGATCCCCACGCCGGCCGCACGCCGGCCGTTCGACGCGCGGAAGGTCATCCGCATCGAGGGCGCGCGCGAACACAACCTGCGCAACCTCGACGTGGAAATTCCGCTCGGCCTCTTCGTCGCCGTCACCGGCGTCTCCGGTTCCGGCAAGTCGACGCTCATCGAAGACATCCTGCACCGCGCCCTCGCTCGGCATTTCTACCGCGCGCGAGTGATCCCCGGAGAACATCGGCGCATCACCGGGTTCGAGCACATCGACAAGGTGATCGACATCGACCAGAGCCCGATCGGCCGCACGCCGCGCTCGAATCCGGCGACGTACACCGGCGTGTTCACGCCCGTGCGCGAGCTGTTCGCCGAGCTACCCGAGGCGAAGATCCGCGGCTACGGGCCGGGGCGATTTTCCTTCAACGTGAAGGGCGGGCGGTGCGAGGCGTGTCAGGGCGACGGGCTCGTGAAAATCGAGATGCACTTCCTGCCCGACGTATACGTGCCGTGCGACGTGTGCAAGGGACGCCGCTACAACCGGGAGACCCTCGAGGTGCGCTTCCGCGGCCAGACGATCTCCGACGTGCTCGAGATGACGGTCGACGACGCCCTCGATTTTTTCCAGAACCAGCCGCGCATCGCTCAGAAACTGCAAACGCTCGTCGACGTCGGGCTCGGCTACATCCACCTCGGCCAGAGCGCGACGACGCTGTCCGGTGGCGAGGCGCAGCGCGTGAAGCTGGCGACCGAGCTCTCGAAGCGCGACACGGGACGGACGTTCTACATTCTCGACGAACCCACCACCGGTTTGCACTTCGAGGACGTTCGCGTGTTGCTCGACGTGCTCCACCGGTTGGTCGATCGCGGAAACACCGTGCTCGTGATCGAGCACAACCTCGACGTGATCAAGACCGCGGATTGGATCATCGATCTGGGGCCGGACGGAGGGAATCGCGGCGGAGCGATCGTCGCGGCGGGAACCCCGGAGGATCTGGCGGAGATTGATGCGTCGTACACGGGGCGCTACTTGCGGCCTCTCGTCCGCGCGAGGCAGCGTAAGAAAGTCGGCTGACAACGTCGGGCTTCGAGGGAGAGGCGGTGCGACAGCTGCTGGTCCTGTTCTCACTCAGCATCATCACGGTCGCGTGCGACCCGTCCGCCAATGCCGGCATCCCGGAACAGCTGACGGACCCCCGACCGGTACCGTCCGACTTCGGCAGCCTGGCGATTCGCCCCGACACCGGCGCTCTCATCGTCGGACGGCAGCTTCGGGTCGTTGTCACCAGTTCCGACGCGAGCGGAGCGGCGGCCGACGCGAGCACCACTGAAGTCACCTCATCGAATCCCGCCATCGCGCAATGGGCCTCGGCGATCGCCGTTCCGGCCACCGACCCGCCGGTGCCGCACGTGTTTGCCTTGTTGGTCACGTTCAATTTGATGTCCGCGGGCTCGACCGCGATTCACGCGCGTCTCGGAATCTTCAGCGACAGCATCGTCATCACCGTCGTTCCGCCTTGACTCTCCGCGCGCTCGGTCGGGATCTCGTTGCAGTACCGTTTTCGTAGTTGCCGAGCGCGGACTACTTGGCACAGCCGGGAAAACGGAACGCCCCGATACGGGTCGAATAGGTCGTCGCGCCGCTTTTGAAGTAGTCGCCGACGTACCAGATCGTGCAGTCGTCCGTCGGGTCGACGGCCGTCTGCGAATAGTCTTCCCACCGCAACGTGTTGGTCTGCGCGGCCTCGCCCGCCGCCAGGACGGCTTCTCGAAGCGTGAGGCGTCCGGGCGGATCGGCGGCGAGGCGGCCGGCGAAGCGTTGGCCGGCGAACGAGCCCGCCCCTCCGAAGGAGTAGCCGATTCCGATGTTGCCGCGCGCGTCCATGGCAGGACTTCCCATCCAGCGGAATGCGCTGTCGGGAGCATACGTGCCTTGCTGGTAGAGCGTCGGCTCGCGCCGGCGATCCAGACGGAATTCATACCAGCGCACGCCGCCGCCGCCGGCCTTCGTGTTCACGGAGTGCGCGGCGACGACCGACTCGTGGCCATCGACGCGCCGATACACGAGGCGCGCCATCAGCTTGTCACCCTGCGCGTCGAGCCGGCGCTCGGCGCCGAGCTGCGGCACGCAGTTCGTGAGCTGCCCGTCACAGAGATAGTGGTAGGGTGCGACGGGAATTCGCTTGGGGCCTTCGGCGCGCGTCTTCGACGGGTCCGACCAGTCGACGTGAAATGACCACGCGAGAATGACGCTGTCTTCCATGATCTTCTGTAGTTGCATCCCGCCGGCCGCCATCATGACGTTCGGCGCGCCGCGCGGAGGCGCGGCCTTGCCATCGACGTCGGCGTTGTTGAGGAAGTTCACGCTGTCGATCACGACGCACTGCTCCGATGCGTCGCCGCCGACGAGCATCTTGGCGCGTTCGACGACGCACGCGTGCTTCTGGATGACCTCGTCGCCGGTGCTGGTCGGCACGTAGTAGCCGTCGGGCCATACGGCGGGCCGCGGATAGTCGGGGAAAAGCGGTCGAATGAACTCGTAGCGGTAGTACGGTCCGAAGGGGTCGGGGCCGGTGCTGATCGCGTAGCACATCGCGTAGACGCCTTGCGTCGGCTGCGCCGGACGCCGACGCGTTGTGTCGCGCGGCGCGTTCTGCGAATCGGGGCGCGCCGGTGGAGGAGGCGGCGGAGGAGGTGGCTCGTACAGTCGCACGGCCGGCCCGGGCTGCCCGGCGATTCCGGAAAGACTCTTCCGCGCCGGTTCGCCGGCGCGCGGCATCGGCCGGTCGTCGGTCTGGTCGGGAATGCGCGAGAAGATCGGCATGACGATCAGCCACCGATCGGCGAGTTGGTCGTAGCGCACGACGGCGTCGCCGTTGTTACGCTGGTCGCACGGACCGCCGAAGCCTCGAAAGACGTTGCGCGTCTCGACCGGGCCGTACAGCACGCGTCCCGTGCTGTCGAAGCGCGAGCCCTTCTTCGTGTAGATCGCCATGCGGGTGTTCACGATCTGTACGACGTGATCGGGGCCGACAGCGAGCGAGTTGTCGGATGGATTCCGTCCGGTGTACGTGCCCTGCGGGCCGCTGAAACCGACGCCGAGTCCGTCGAAGCTCGCGACGGCGATCGGCGGCGGGCGATCGCCGGGCGACGTCTGCTCGACGTCGAGTCCGCGTGAAACCGCGGTGGCCACGAGCGCTACGCCGATGGCGAGCGAGATGGGACGGAGTCGTCGAAGCATTTGACGTTGTGTGTTGTCGTCAGAAAATACGGCTGTCAGCTGTCTGTCCGCGCCACCCCTTTACGAAATGGGCCTCAGTGGGGTTTAGTCAGGCATCACTCGCACGCAGAGAGCTCGAAGTGAACCGCATCGGTCGGCGCCGCATCGGCGTCTCAGCCTCGCTCGGAGTTTTCGCTGCGTCGCTATTCTGTCCGTCCGTCGGACGTGCACAGTCTCGCCAGGAACCGGGGCGATCGATCGGCACGATCACGACGCGGGGAAACCTGATCGTCATGACGTTGAACGAAGGCGTGCTCGGGAAGGCGAACCTTTTCGACCTCACTCACCGCACCCTCCGCTTCACACCGGACGGAGTTGGCTACCGAGTCGAAAATCTCCCGGAACAGTGGGACGCGGAGTTTGGCTCTCCGTTGACGAACAGCCGCGCCACGCTCGCCGGCTTCGCCTTCCCATTCTCCGGCAAGAGCTGGAATTCCTTTTCCGTCGGTGTGACCGGCTCGATGACGTTCGAGCAGTCGCCACCAACCGACGGCCGCGGCGGTCGGGGCGGCGGCGGACTTTCCGTCGACCGCTTCGCCCAATTGCAGGAGGCCGCATCGAAGCTCGTGAACACCACACCGGCGATCAGCGTCTTCTTCAAGCCGCGGATGTCGGGAACGCGCTACCTCAAAGAACTTGCCGACCGCGCCGTCGTCACGTGGACGCTGACCGAGCCCGTTGGCGGCATCCAGGACATGACGTGGACACCGACGGTGAACCGCTTCCAGGCGGTGCTGCGCAAGGACGGAACGATCGAGCTCACCTACGACGACGTACACGCGGAAGACGCCATCGTCGGCGTGTATCCGGTCGCGGACAAGGGTGTCGAACAGGCCGGCGCTTCCGTCGCCGCGATCGATTTCTCGTCAGTGAAAAAGTCCGACGGCCCCTTCGCGGCGGTGTACGAAGCGTTCCACTACATGAAGCCGCCGCGCGCCGTCGATCTCACCTGCACCGTGATCAACGCCCTCGGTGACAAGTTCGACATGCTTGCGTACTACTCCGACTTTCGCATCGACAATCCGGAGGCGGGTACGTCGAGCACAGGCCCGCTGGGCGGCGGTCCAGCAGGCGGCGCGGTGACCGGAATCGGCGCGAACCAGCGAAACCTCGCGAACTACTGCACGAAGGGACGTTTCCAGTGGCAGTACATCCAACCGGTGTTCGTCGGCGCAAATCAGATGGCCGAGTATCCGCCGGAAGGCCTCGTGGACAGCAACACCCACAACGTGACGGCGTACGCGCACCAACTCGCCGAGCGAACGTCGAACGGCAAGATCCCGCCGTACGACTATGCGATGTCGCAGATCGGACACGAGATGGGCCACCGGTGGAGCGCGTTCGTGTCGGCGAAAGTGAACGGCGAGACGATCCAGCTCGGTCCCACGCACTGGGCGAGAGGGTTGCAGGCGCCTGTGGCGTTCCCGTATCAGCGTCCCGTAGAGGCGTCAGCGATGGGCGGCGGCGTTTGGCAGGACAACCTCGACGGCACGTACACGCAGCTCGACGACGACTATTACGTGCCGGCGACCGGATGGTCGTACCTGGACCTTTATCTGATGGGTCTGATCGCGCCGAATGAGGTTCCGGACTTCTTCATTCTGAGAAACCTCGTTCCCCAGGGGCGCGACGCGAACGGTCATCCGATCTTCAAGGGAGATCGAACGAGAGTGACGATCCAGGATGTAGTCGCCGCCGAGGGGCCTCGGCTCCCCGACGTTCAGCATTCACAGAGAGATTTCAATACGGGAATGGTCGTCGTTGTCGAACACGGAAAGACGCCGAGCAAAGAGCTGCTCGAGCGGACGGAGGGGATTCGTCTGCGGTGGATGGACTACTGGACGACGACCACCGGTCACCGCTCGACGATGACGACGAATCCCTGACGCGGCGTCAAGCCGCCGGCACCGGCCACGGCGGAACGAAATCGAATTCTCGAATCGCGGCTATGCGCGCGCAGTCCGCGACGTTCTTCGTCACGAGCACCATGCCGGACTCCCGGCACGACATCGCCAACAAGACGTCATTGACGAAGCTGCGCGACACTGAGCTCCATCCGTTCGGAGAGATCAACTCGCCGAGTACGCGGCCGGCCTCCTTCGACGCATCATAGGTCGGCGTCACCAGCCGCCCGCGCCGCTCGAACGGGGCAAGGATCGCAGCCTCCAGCTTCGCGGCGGCCGCGCCCCGCACGCCGGCCCGGAGCTCCTGCACGACGACGGCGCTCAGGTGCTCGAATGGCGCGTACGCCGCATGAAACGCGCTGAGGGCGGTTCTTCCTTCCTCTGTCCTCAGCGCATCGATGTACAGGTTGGTGTCGACCGTGTACCGCCGCCCCCGAGCCCTGGCGATCACTTGCCCGATGCGTTGTCCGGGAATGCGTCGCGGATCGGCAGCCCGAACGCCTGATTGACGCCGTCCATCAGCTCGCTACGAAAAATGACCAAGTCGAGGGCTTCCTCGATCGTCGCGGTCGCGGTGGCCGTGCCGAGGATCGCCTGGGCGCGCGCGATCTTGCCCGGCGAGAGGCGATAGCTCATCGGCGTCTTGGTCTCGCTCACGCGGCGCGGCGTCTTTCTCGCACCCGAGTATTTCTTCGCCACGGCCATCTCCCAGCGGATGTATGTACAGATCAACTGTAATGTCCATACAGGGGATTACGCAAGGCCGCCTCTTTCGTCCACTCCGAGGTCGCGGGCTTAGGTTCAAAGCAAAGCATATGGTCTCTCTACTCGACATCATCGGCCCCGTCATGGTCGGGCCGTCGTCGTCGCACACGGCGGGCGCGTGCCGGCTTGGGCTCCTCGCGCGCGGGCTGGTGGGCGGAACGCCGGACCGCGCGATGATCGAACTTCACGGCTCGTTCGCGCGTACGGGTGAGGGCCACGGCACCGACAAGGCAATCGTCGCGGGCCTGATGGGCTTTCGCCCCGACGACGACCGCATTCGCACCGCGCTCGAGATCGCCGAGCGTGAGGGATTGAACTACACGTTCGACAAGACGACGCTCGACGAAGAGGCGCATCCCAACTCGGTGCGCATCACGCTCGAGCGCGGTGATCGCAAGGCCGCCATGATCGGCTCGTCGCTCGGCGCCGGGCGCGTGCGCGTCAGCGAGATCGACGGTTTTCCCGTCGACGTCTCCGGGCACTATCACACGATCGTGCTCGTCGCGGAGGACGTACCCGGATCGATCGCCAAGATCGCAACCCTGCTCGCCGACGATGGGCTCAACATCGCGACGCTCAAACTCACGCGGCAGCGAAAGGGCGGCGACGCTTTCATGGTGATCGAGCTGGACGAATACCCGGCCGAGACCGTCCGCGACCACATCCGTGCGCTGCCGTGGGTGCGCTGGGCGTTCCGGCTCGACAAGGTCTCGGCGTAGACCGGCCAACTGCAAACTGCCTCACCGCGGAGACGCGGAGGACGCAGAGGGGAAAAAAGAAGTTGTTGAACGGCCTCCGGAGGATACATGTGGCACCCCGAGGTCGTTCAACCCATTCCCGCGTTTTCGCGTCTCAGGTCTCTTCCGCGTTCTCCGCGGTGGAGCAGTTTCGTGAGCCGCGGCGCGCGTAGATTCCGAGCATGTACAAATCGCTCGCCGCCGCGGTACACGACGCGGAAGCACGCGGGATCACACTTTCGCGCCTCGCGCTCGAGACGGAAGCGGACGACCAGGGACGTCCGATTGGCGAGATTCGCGATGTATTGCATCGCGCGCTCGTCGTGATGCGCGGCGCGGTCGAGCAAGGCCTGACCGGGAATCTGAGATCGCCGTCGGGACTCGTCGGCGGCGACGCCGAGAAGCTCGTGAGCGGACCGGCGGGGCCGCTCGCCGGCACTCCGTTTCGCGACATCCTGGCCCGCGCGCTCGCGGTGCAGGAAGTGAATGCCGCGATGGGTGTGATTGTCGCCGCGCCGACGGCGGGCGGGGCCGGCGTGCTTCCAGCGGTGCTCACCGGACTTGCCGCCGCTCGCCACCTGTCGGACGACGCGGTGGTGGACGCGCTCGCGACGGCGGGGCTCATCGGCGCTGTCGTCGCCGAGCGTGCGTCGTTGTCGGGCGCCGAAGGCGGCTGTCAGGCGGAAACGGGAGCCGCAGCCGGAATGGCCGCCGGCGCGGCAACGGAGATGCTCGGCGGATCGCCGTCGCAGGTCGCGCATGCGGTGGCGCTGGCGCAGCAGGGAACCTTGGGACTGGTCTGCGATCCACTGGGCGGTCTCGTCGAGCTGCCGTGCGTCTTCCGCAACGCGACCGGAGCGGCGATCGCCCTTGCCGCGGTCGAGATGGCGCTCGCGGGCATCACCTTCGCCATTCCGGCCGACGAGGTGATCGACACGATGGGCGAAATCGGCCGCGAGATGGACGTGCGATATCGTGAGACAGCCGGCGGCGGTCTTGCCGCGACGCCGACCGGGCGGCGATTGGCTCGGGAGCGCCTCGTGCAAATCAAGCGCGGGTGAGGGCTTGCCCGCCCTCGCCACCCGTCGATTCGTCTCATAGCTTTCGGCCCACCGGTTCACCGGTCCACCGGTCCACCGATGAAACGCGCATGGAATCCCGCTCGTAGGTCCTTTCAGTATTCATCGACAACAGGACTCACGATGGTAACGAAAGACGAGATCGAAGGCTTCCTCGACCGCCTCGGGGCAGACGGCGCGAGCCACTCCGAAGTAGAGCCGGGCTTGTGGATCGTGCGGCCGAGCGGCGAGCTGGATTTCAACGTCGTCGTGCACTTCTCGCCGCCGGTGGTTCTGCTGCGTGTGAAGGTCATGACGCTGCCCACGAAGCCCGAGTCGCTCGCCACGCTCAGCCGCCGGTTGCTCGAGCTCAACGCGACGGATCTGCTCCACGGATCGTACGGCATCGAGAAGGACTCGATCGTCATGACCGAAGCGCTTGAATTGGCGCACCTCGACTACGAGGAGTTCCTCGCCGCGTACGAGGGCATCACCGTATCGCTCGCGTCGCACCTGCGCGAGATCGGCACGTATCGCGAGGCACGCTGACCATGGGCCTTTTCGATCGCCTTTCGACCCTGCTGCGGTCGAACATCAACGACTTGATCTCTCGGGCTGAAGATCCCGAGAAGATGTTGAATCAGATCATCACGGACATGCGGTCGCAGCTCGCCAAGGCGAAGCAGCAAGTCGCCACGGCGATCGCCGACGAGAAGCGGCTTCGCGACCAGGCCGACGCCGAGTTCAAGCAAGGCGGCGACTGGGAAAACAAGGCCCGGCTCGCGATCACGGAGAATCGCGACGATCTCGCCAAGCAGGCGCTCATGCGCCAGACCGAGCACAACTCGCACGGCCAGCAGCTGGCGCAGACGTGGGAGCAGCACAAGCTCGAGACCGAGAAGCTCAAGAACGCGCTGCGCGATCTGAACGACAAGATCGAGGAAGCGAAGCGCAAGAAGAATCTGCTCATCGCCCGGCAGCGTCGCGCGGAGGCGCAGAAGCGCATCCACGACACGATGTCGTCGCTGTCCGAGAAGTCGGCGTTCGAGGCGTTCGCCCGCATGGAAGAGCGCATCGACAACAACGAGCGCCAGCTCAAGGCATCCGTCGAAATCGAAGAGGAGTTCACCGGCGACCGGCTCGCCCAGGACTTCAAGCAGCTCGAGCGATCGGCGACGGCCGGCGGCGTCGACATGCAGCTGCTCGCGCTCAAACAAAAGATGGGCATGCTCCCCGCGGGTTCGCCTGAAGCCAAAAAGCTCGGCGCCGGCAACAACGACGAAGAGACGGTTCACGCCGAGATAGAGGACGTCGCGGGGGAGAAGCAACGGCCTTGATCGCCGACTCGCCGCGAACGACCGGCTCGGTCACGATCGGCGCGACGAAGTTCAAGTTCGCGCCGATTCTCGCGGCGACGGTCATCACCTTCCTCCTGCTGTGGCTGTTCAAGACGGTCGCGCATGTGTTCGTGCTGCTCATGCTCGCCGTCCTCGTCTCACTGTACCTCGGCGCGGTCGCTGACTGGCTCGACCGCCGGACGACGCTCTCCAAGAGCATGGCGCTCGCCATCGCCATCATCGGTTCGCTCGGCGGCCTCGTGCTGCTGGCCTGGATCCTCGTTCCGCCGATCGTCGAGCAGACCCGCCAGCTCTTCCTCGCGCTTCCCGACTTCATGAACGCGTGGGAGGTCGGCATCGATCGAGTCGCGGCCAAGCTCCCGGGCGTGAGCGACATCGTCGGCAAGCCCGTCGAGCACAAGGCGTTGTTCGCCGCGTACGACCAGCTCAGCGGTTTGTTCAGCGGCATCCCGACCAAGTTGTTCGAGATCGTGGAAGCGGCGATCAACATCTTCGCCGTGCTCGTGATGAGCATCTATCTCTCGGTTCACCCGGCGCTCTATCGCGAGTGGCTGATCGCCCTTTTCCCGCCGATCCACCGCGACCTCGTGCGGGACGTGCTCGCCGAGCTGGCCGATTCGCTGCGCGCCTACATCGTCGGGCAGCTGCTGACGATGACCTTTCTCGGCCTGATCACGGGCCTCGGACTCGCGCTGCTCGGCGTACCGTTCGCGTTCCTGTTCGGAATCTTCACCGGCCTCGTCGCGATCGTGCCCTTCTTCGGCACGCTGCTGTCAACGACTCTTCCCGCGCTGTTCGTTCTGAACGGCAAGGGCTACTTCGGCTTCAGCCCGGTCGGTCACGCGCTGCTCGTCGTCGGACTCGGCGTCGTCGTCCACCTGATCGAGGGGAACCTCGTTTCGCCGCTCGTGATGTCGAAGAAGGTGGACCTGCCGCCGGTCATGACGATCATGGCGGTGCTCATCATGGGAACGCTGCTCGGCGGCCTCGGCCTCGTCGTCGCGCTGCCGACGCTCGCCGCCCTCATGGTGATCGTGCGGCGGATCGTCATCAGCCGGATCTACGAGGGTCAGGGCTTCCGCCGAACCACACGCGAGCGGCCGATGCTGCTCCGCGTGCCCGGCCCAGGCGGCGGTGTCCTGGCGCCCACCGGCCCCGCGCCGGACATCGTCACGTTCGCGGAGAGCGAGGGTCGGCGGCAGAGCGCGTAGGACGGGGTGGACCGGTGGACCGGTAGACCGGGGAACTGCGAATCCGTGATGATCTTCGAAATAGAGCGATGACGCTCGTCGTGGCTTCGCGCGCTATCGATCGGCGTGCGAATGGCGCTCGAAGTCTCCCGGCTCTCCAAGCGATTCGTCGCGGGGTGTGGGTCGTGCTTGGCGAGTGCGCACGCCCTTGCCGACGTTGATCTCGCGATCGCCGAGGGACAATCGGTGGCGGTCGTTGGGTCGAGCGGATCGGGGAAGACGACGTTGCTTCTGTGCGCGGCCGGGCTGATGGCGGCCGACGCCGGCATCGTCTCCTGGTTTGGGGATTCCAATCGCGCCGCGTCGCTCCGACGTGCGCGACTGCACTACTGCCGCTCGTCGCTCGACGAGCCGGCGCCGGCGGACGAGTCGCTCATCCACCTGATCGACGTCGGCGATGTCGAAGCGGCCCGTCTCGGCGCATGGATCGCTGAACGTCGTGAGGCCGGCGACGCCGTCTTGATGGCGTTGCGCGACTCGACCCTGGCATCTCGTCTGGCAGAGCGCGCCGTGGTGCTTCGCGCAGGTCGAGTCGTGGCGCACGCGGCGGCGCGTCGTGTCGCCGAAGCGTCTTTTCGTTGACCGCCCCCGCCGACACGCCTAGCATTCACGCAACTGCTCGTCTCGCGAGTCGATGCGTCCGTCTCATACTCAATCCGCCGACAGCCACAGTTCGCCGGCGCGGGCGCCCAAGACCGGGACCGCGACGCGCGAGTTTCGGCTATTCAACACCCTGACCCGCCAGACCGAGGCGTTTGCCCCGGCCGATGGGGAGACGGTGCGTATCTATAGTTGTGGGCCGACGGTCTACAATCCGGCGCACCTCGGCAACTTCCGGACGTTCCTTTTCGTGGACCTGATGCGGCGCACGCTCGCGTTGCGCGGCTGGAAGGTCCGGCAGGTGATGAACCTGACGGACGTCGACGACAAGATCATCCGGCGGGCGCACGAGCAGCGCAAGACGATTCGCGAGGTCACGGAGCCGGTGACGGCGATCTTTCACAAGGATCGCGAATATCTGCGCATCCAAGCCGCCGAGGCCTATCCGAAGGCGACCGACTACATCCCGCAAATGATTGCGCTCGTCGAGCAGCTCATTGCGCGCGGCGTCGCGTACCAGGCGGACGACCGCTCCGTTTATTTCGCGATCGATCGGTTCCCCGCCTACGGCCGGCTGTCGCGTCTCGACAAGCGCGAGCTCAAAACCGGCGCGCGCGTCGCGCAGGACGATTACTCGAAGGAGAACGCGCAGGATTTCGCGTTGTGGAAAGCGGCGACGCCCAACGACGAGGTGACTGGAGCGGCGTGGGACTCACCGTGGGGCCGCGGCCGTCCGGGATGGCATCTCGAGTGCTCGGCGATGGCGATCGACTTGTTGGGAGAGACGCTGGACATCCATTGCGGCGGCATCGATCTCGTGTTTCCGCACCACGAGGATGAGATCGCGCAGTCTGAGGCGGCCACCGGGCAGACGTTTTCGCGGTTCTGGTGCCATGGGGCCTTTCTGCTCACCGACGGCGCGAAGATGGCCAAGCGACTTGGCAACGTGACGACGGTGCAGGGAATGCGCGAGGCCGATGTGTCGCCGGCCGCGCTGCGCCACTTCGTGTTCAACACGCACTATCGGAAGGAGCTCAACCTCTCCGACGATGCTCTCGAGGCGTCGATCAACGCGGTACGCCGGGTGGGGGACTTCGCGGATCGATTGGCGGCGGCGACCGGGGGGACGCCGGAGCTGGCCGCCGCGGCGGACACGGCCGTTGCCGAAGTGGAGGCTGCGCTGTTCGAGGATCTCAACGCCCCGAACGCGCTGGCCGGGCTGTTCACGTTCATCCATCGGGCGAACGCCCAGCTCGATCGACGGGGATCCGACGTCGAGTCTCTTGCCCGGGCTCGGCTGGCGTTCGAGCGCATCAACGGGGTCTTGGACATCCTGCCGGACCGGGAAGTCCACGATGCGGCGCTCGTTTCGTGGGTGGAGGAGCGGCTTTCCGCGCGGCGAGCGGCGCGAGAGCGCCGGGATTTTGCCGAGGCGGACCGGATCCGTGCCGAGTTGGTGGGCAAGGGGATCGCGATCGAGGATGCCGGCGGTCGGACGACGTGGAAACGGGCCCGGTAGAGGCAGGTTTTTGGCCCCGACGCGTAAGCGTCGACCGGAGCGCGGCTTGACACTCTTTTCCGAACCGCGTATCCTACGAGTCTGGCAAAAAAATGGCCGTCTGCTGACGTAGCTCAATTGGCAGAGCACCTGATTTGTAATCAGGCGGTTGCGAGTTCGATTCTCGCCGTCAGCTCTGCCGATCGGGCTGGAAGGCGATTTTTCGTGTGACCGGCAGGTACAGCAGCAGATGGTCGAAGGAGTGCGGAACACTCCGGTGGGGTGGCCGAGTGGCTAATGGCAGCAGACTGTAAATCTGCCGGGTTTACGCCCTACGAAGGTTCGAATCCTTCCCCCACCATTTGGTGGCACACAAGTGTTCGGGCGGAGTAGAGCGCGACGCGGCGAGCGATGGACGGCGGATCATTCGGCGGGAGTAGCTCAGTTGGTAGAGCGCAAGCCTTCCAAGCTTGATGTCGCGGGTTCGAGCCCCGTCTCCCGCTCTGGTGAACGTTTGGAAGCACGCGAGATACGAGCGGCGACGTAAGCCGAGGAACAGCGGGAGACGAACGACGTAAGAAGTTGCTGACGTAGCTCAGTTGGTAGAGCACACCCTTGGTAAGGGTGAGGTCACCGGTTCAATCCCGGTCGTCAGCTCTCGGAGTTCGGTACGGAAGCACAAGCAATACCTTCGCGACGTACGCGCACCACGTTTTTTTCAGGTCCTGGCAGATGCCTCGAGAGAAGATCATCCTCGCCTGCGGCGAGTGTAAGAACCGGAACTACTTCACGACGAAGAACAAGCGGCTCCATCCGGAGCGCGTGGAGTGGAAGAAGTACTGCCCGCGGTGCAACAAGCACCTGGTCCACAAGGAAACCAAGTAATGGCCGACGCCGTCACGCGGGCGGGCGGGTCGGGCACGCCCACCACTCCCGGGCCGAACTGGATTTCGCGTCTCGTGACGTTTTATCACGGCGTGGTGGCGGAGATGAAGAAGGTCACGTGGCCGGACCGACCGCAGGTCCAGCAGGCGACCATCTCGATCATCCTCTTCGTGCTGGCCCTCGGAGCGGTCATTTCGATTCTCGATCTGATTCTTCAGGGTTTGCTGATCAAAGGAATTCCATCGCTGTTCGCCGGACGTTGATTACCATGGCGGAACATCGGTGGTACGCGATCCAGACCACCGCGGGTCACGAGAACAAGGTTCGTTCGCTGATCCAGCGGAAGATCGACGGGGACGCGCGGGCGCCGGAAGTCCGGTCGATTCGCCAGGCGCTCGTCCCGACCCAGGAAGTGGTCGAGATCAAGAACGGCAAGAAGGTGAACGTCGAACGCAAGCTCTATCCCGGGTATGTGCTGGTCGAGATGGAGATGAACCAAGAAACGGCGCACGTGGTGAACGGCATTCAGGGCGTGATCAAGTTCGTCGGTCACGACCAGCGTTTTCCGCAGCCGCTGCGGGCGGATGAAGTGAACCGCCTCCTCGGCATCGCCGTCGAGCAGGAGGAGGAGGAGCCGAAGGAGGAGATCCCGTTCCTCGTCGGTCAGGCGGTCGCCATCACCGAAGGTCCGTTCACCGACTTCAATGGAACGGTGGAAGAGGTGATGGTCGACAAGGGGAAAGTGCGGGTGTCGGTCTCGCTGTTCGGCAGGCCGACGTCGGTGGAGTTGGACTATTTGCAGTTGAGGGCGTACTAAAGCGGCTAGGCGGCAAGGCGGCTGGCCAGCAAGACAGCCAAGCCGTCCAGCAGTCGAGCCGTCCAGCTGTCACGCTGAAAGTCGGCGACCACTCCGACGGATCAGTCCCAGTGGGAGATTGTTCTAGCAGTCGTCTATAAGGAGTTCTATGGCCAAGAAAGTCACGGGGTTCGTGAAGCTGCAGATCCCCGCGGGCAAGGCCAATCCCGCCCCTCCGGTGGGAACGGCGCTCGGTCCGCAGGGCATCAACATCATGGCCTTTTGTAAGGAGTTCAATTCTCGAACTCAGGGCCAGGATACGATTCTCCCGGTCGAGATCACGATCTTCTCCGACAAGTCCTTCACCTTCATCACCAAGACGCCGCCAGCGGCGGTCTTGCTGAAGAAGGAGGCGGGCGTCGACAAGGGATCGGGTCAGCCGAACCGGACCAAGGTCGGGCGCGTCACGCGCGCCCAGGTGCGCAAGATCGCCGAGATCAAGATGCCGGATCTCAACTGCGACACGATCGAGTCGGCGATGCAGATGGTCGCCGGCGCGGCGCGGTCGATGGGCCTGGAGGTCATCGACTGATGCACGATCACGGAAAGAAGTACACGGCCGCCGCCAAGAATCGCGACATCGCCTCGACGTACCAGCCGCGCCAGGCGCTGGAGATCGTCAAGAAATCGGCATTCGCGAAGTTTGACGAGACCGTCGAGATCGCCGTTCGCCTGGGTGTCGATCCGCGCCACGCCGATCAGGTCGTGCGCGGCACCGTCGTCCTCCCGGCCGGAACCGGCAAGTCGGTTCGCGTGCTCGTCATCGCCGTCGGCGACAAGGCCAAGGAGGCCGAGACCGCCGGCGCCGACTACGTGGGCGCGGAGTTCATCCAGAAGATCAAGGACGGTTGGCTCGACTTCGACGTGCTGATCGCCACGCCGGACCAGATGGGCCAACTGGGCCAGCTCGGTCGGGTGCTCGGTCCGCGCGGGCTCATGCCGAACCCGAAGGCGGGCACCGTCACGTTCAACATCTCGAACGCGGTCAGAGAGACGAAGGCGGGCAAGATCGAGTTCCGCGTGGACAAGGCGGGGAACGTGCACGCGCCGATCGGCAAGGTGTCGTTCGGCATCGACGCGCTCGAGACGAACTACACGGCGTTCATGGACCAGATCGTCCGCGCCAAGCCGCCGGCGTCAAAGGGCGTCTATGTCAAGAACGTCTCGGTGTCCAGCACCATGGGCCCCGGGGTCACGATCGACAACACGCTCTACCGGATGGCAGGGAGCGCCTAATGAACCGCACCGAGAAAGAGCAGCTCGTCTCAGACCTCAAGACGAAATTGGAGAGCGCCACGGCGCTCTATTACACCGACTTCACCGGCCTCAACGTGAAGCGGATGACCGACCTCCGCCGCAAGCTGCGCAAGGCCAACGTCGAGTACGTGGTCATCAAGAACACGCTCGCCCTTCGCGCCGTAAACGAGAGTGGCCTGATCGGCGAGCGCTTGCGCGGCCCGACGGGACTCGTCGTCGCCAAGGATCCGATCGCCGCGGCCAAGGTCATCACCGACTTCGCCAAGGAGAACGACCAGAAGCCGGCGGTGAAGGGCGGAGTGTTCGAAGGAACCAAGATCGACAAGGCGCAGGTGACGAAGCTGGCCTCGATGCCGTCGCGCGAGCAGATGCTCGCCCAACTCGGCGCCGGCCTCCAGTCACCGTTGGCCGGGTTCGTGGGCGCGCTCAGCGGCATTCTGTACATGTTCGCGGGCGCGCTCGAAGGGTTGCGCGCGCAGCGGGAGAGCGCCGGAGCGGGATAAGTCGGTCAGTCGACCGACCGCGGGTTCGCAGTGACTGACCGAGACAACGATTGACCGACTTGCATTATCACATAGGGAGAACGACGAGATGCCTACGACCATGACGAACGACGAGATCCTCGAAGCGATCGGCAACAAGTCCGTCTTCGAGCTCGCCGAGCTGATCGATGCCTTCAAATCGAAGTTCAACGTGACGATCGCCGCGGCCCCCGTGGGCGCTCCGGCCGCGGGTGGCGCCGGCGCGGCGGCGGCTCCGGCCGCGGAAGAGAAGACCGAGTTCGACGTTCTGCTGAAGGACGCCGGCGGCAAGAAGATCCAGGTCATCAAGGTGGTCCGCGAGATCACCGGCCTGGGCCTCAAGGAAGCGAAGGATCTCGTCGACGGCGCGCCGCAGACGGTGAAGGCCGGCGTTTCGAAGGACGAGTCCGCGACGATCAAGGCCAAGCTGGAAGAGCAGGGCGCGACGGTGGAAGTGAAGTGATGCGCGGGTTTCCGCCATCTCTTCCTTCAGCCAAGCGCCATTAGTGAATACGAATACATCGCGCACCAACAACTCTGTGCAGTCCCTGGTCCTCCGATCGGACGCGCTGTCGCGCGCCCGCGCGGGGGATCTGTCCGTCGCCAGGTCTCCGGTGAATCATGTCTGACATCAAGCAAATTTCTTTCGCCAAGCTCGACCAGGGGATGGAAATGCCCCACCTCCTGGACATCCAGACGCGCGCCTTCGAGGCGCTGCTCCAGCTGGATGCCGCCTCACACGATCGCGAGGACATCGGCCTCGAGCGGGTCTTCAAGGACCTGTTCCCCATCTCCGACGTCCACGAAAACTTCTCGCTCGAGTTCGTCCGCTACTCCCTCGGCGAACCCAAGTACTCCGTCGAGGAGTGCATCGAGCGCGACATGACCTACTCGGCGCCGCTCAAAGCGACGCTGCAGCTGGTCATCAACGAGGTCGTCAACGAGCAGAAGCGCCCGCGCAACATCATCGAGAAAGAGGTCTATCTCGGCGAGCTGCCGCTGCTCACGCCGCTCGGCACGTTCGTCATCAACGGGGCGGAGCGCGTCATCGTCAGCCAGCTGCACCGGTCGCCGGGCGTCGTGTTCGAGGAGGCGACGCACCCGAACGGCCAGCGCCTCATTTCGGCGCGCATCATCCCGTTCCGCGGCTCGTGGGTCGAGTTCACGGTCGACATCCACGACGTCGTGTACGTCCACATCGACAAGAAGAAGAAGTTCCCGGCCACGGCGCTTCTGCGCGCCTTTGGCTACGGGACGAACTCGGACATTCTCCGCCTCTTCTTCGCCGTCCGCGACCTCGACCTGACCAAGAAGCGCGAGAGCCGCACCGACCAGCGCGAGCTGCTCGGGGCGATCATCGCCGAGGACATCGCGCTTCCCGGTGAAGCGACAGCCGAGGACGCGCCGAAGGCCCGAACCAAGAAGGCCAAGGCCGAGCGCGAGCGCGCCGAGAACGTGCTGCTCGTCAAGGAAGGCGACGAGCTGACCGAGGAGGTGTTCAACCGCCTCCGCCGGCAGGGCATCGACACGATCAAGGTCTTCTCGTCGCACATGCGAGTCGACCTGCGCGACGAGCAGGACGCCATCGAGCGCGGCGAGCGTGACGTCCGCCGACGCCTGGCGCTCGACGTCGTGGACGCCGACGGCGAAGTGATCGCCGAGACCGGCCAGCTCCTCAACGACACGGTGATCAAGAAGATCCGCAAGGCCGAGATCAACAAGGTCAGCGTGTTCGTCACGTCGGGTCGGGCCGAGTCCACGCTCATCAAGAACACGCTGGCCAAGGATCCGACGCACAGCGAGAAGGAAGCGCTGTCGCAGATCTACGCGCTGCTCCGTCCCGGCGACGCGCCGGACGCGCAGACGGCAAAACAGGCGCTCGAGCGTCTGTTCTTCTCGCCGAAGCGGTACGACCTCGGCCGCGTGGGGCGCTACAAGATCAACCAGCGCCTCGGCATGACCATGCCGGCCGACTACACCGTGCTTTCGAAGGAAGATTTCGTCGAGATCATTCGCTACCTCGTGGAACTGCACGAAGGCCGCGGACACGTCGACGACATCGACCATCTGGGCAACCGCCGAATTCGTTCGGTTGGCGAGTTGATCGCGAATCAGTTCTCGGTCGGTCTCTCGCGCATGGCGCGCCTCGTCAAGGAGCGCATGTCGATCAACACCGATCCGGAAAAGATCTCGCTCGACGACCTCGTGAACGCGCGCACCGTCTCGGCGGTGATCCAGGCGTTCTTCGGATCGTCGCAGCTGTCGCAGTTCATGGATCAGACCAACCCCTTGGCCGAGCTGACGCACAAGCGTCGTCTCTCGGCGCTCGGACCGGGCGGTCTGACGCGCGAGCGCGCCGGCTTCGAAGTGCGCGACGTGCACTATTCGCAGTACGGCCGCATGTGCCCCATCGAGACGCCTGAAGGTCCGAACATCGGACTCATCACGTCGCTCGCCTGCTACGCGCAGGTGAACGACCTCGGGTTCGTCGAGACGCCGTATCGCGTCGTGAAGAACGGCAGGGTTCTCAACGAGATCGCGTGGCTCGACGCGAATCGCGAGGAAGGCGCGTTGATCGCGCAGGCCAGCGCTCGCGTCGACGACCACGGAAACTTCCTCGAAGACCTCGTGCTCTGCCGCCAGCAGGGCGACGCGCCGCTCACGCCGAAGGATCGCATCGAGTACATGGACGTGGCGCCGGAACAGCTCGTCTCGATCGCCGCCGCGCTCATTCCGTTCCTGGAGCACGACGACGCGAACCGCGCGTTGATGGGCTCGAACATGCAACGCCAGGCCGTCCCGCTCTTGAACCCGCGGACTCCGCTGGTCGGAACCGGGCTCGAAGACAAGGTCGCCAAGGATTCGGGCGCGGTCGTCATCGCGCGCCGGGCCGGCGTCGTCGCGCGCGTCACGGCCGATGAGATCATCATCGACGCCGCGGCGGTCGAGCGAAAGCGCGGCACCGAGGAAGGCGATCGCCCGCTGGCGCGTCTCACGCAGCACGACCGCTATCGGTTGAAGAAGTACTGGAGAACGAACCAGGACACGGCGGTCAACCAGCGTCCACTCGTTCGCCAGGGCCAGAAGGTGACGGCCGGCGACGTGCTCGCCGACGGCGCCGCGACCGAGGCGGGGCAGCTCGCCCTCGGGGCCAATGTGACCGTCGCGTTCATGCCATGGTACGGCCACAACTTCGAAGACGCGATCGTTCTATCCGAGCGCCTGGTGAAGGACGACGTCTATTCGTCGATCCACATCCAGGAGCTCGAGCTGCACGTTCGCGACACGAAGCGCGGTCAGGAAGAGATCACGCGCGAAATTCCGAACGTCTCGGAAGAGGCGCTGCTCGACCTCGACGAGCGCGGCATTGTCCGTATTGGCGCGCACGTGAAGCCGGGCGATATCCTGGTTGGCAAAATCACTCCGAAGGGTGAGACTGAACTCTCGCCGGAAGAGAAGCTCCTCACGGCGATTTTCGGCGAGAAGGCGAAGGACGTGAAGGACTCTTCGCTCAAGGTTCCGCCGGGCATGGAAGGCGTCGTCATCGACGTCAAGATCTTCTCACGCATCGAAGACCAGGTCGTCGAGAAGGACCGCGGCGAGCGAATCGGCGAGGTTCGCCGCCTCGAGGGCGAGGAAAAGGTTCGCGTCAACGAAGTGCGTGACTCCGAGCTCGTCGAGGTTCTCGATGGGCAGACGATCGCGCTCGCGCTCAAGGCGGGCACGGTCGAAGAGGCGATCGCGGCCGGGACGAAAGTCACGTCGGCGAGCCTCCGCGAGATGCGTTTGTCGACGATCGACCTCAAGACGCTCCGCGTCGAGAACAAGCGCGTGAACGAGCGGCTGCGTCAGATCATCGACGCGTCGAACGAAGAGAAGGCCAAGATCGAGGAGAAGGCGGAAGAGCGCATCGACCGCATTCTCCAGCCCGACGAATTGCCGCCGGGCGTCATCCAGCTCGTGAAGGTCTACCTCGCCGAGAAGAGGAAAGTCTCGGTGGGTGACAAGATGGCCGGCCGACACGGCAACAAGGGCATCGTCGCCCGCGTCGTGCCCGAGGAGGACATGCCGTTCCTCCCCGACGGCCGGCCCGTCGACATCGTGCTCAATCCGCTCGGCGTGCCGAGCCGAATGAACGTCGGTCAGATTCTCGAGACGCACCTCGGGTGGGTCGCGCGCATCCTTGGGTTCTACGCCAAGACGCCGGTCTTCCAGGGGACGAACGAGCGCGAGATCGGGCTGCTGTTGAAGATGGCCGGCGTGATCTGGGGGGCGCGAGCGCTCGGACTGCGCACGGTGGCGCCGACGATCACGGACCAGAACGTCCGCGCGCTGCTCGCCGACGTCAAGCCGGACGTGTCGCGGGAGCACGAGGTGTT
This sequence comes from uncultured Gemmatimonadaceae bacterium, assembly GCA_963757185.1. Taxonomy (GTDB): domain Bacteria; phylum Gemmatimonadota; class Gemmatimonadetes; order Gemmatimonadales; family Gemmatimonadaceae; genus JAQBQB01. The sequence continues at coordinate 129,142 of CAVWQI010000002.1, read as the reverse complement.
CGTGCGGTTGCAGGAGGCGTCGCTCAACGAGCTCTCGGCGCGCGGCATGTCGCAGGAGACGCGCGACATGCACCACGCGATGCGTGACTTCCTCGCCGGTGCGGCGAAGGAATGGGCCGAGCGGGAGGCAACGGCGATCGCGAACCAGATCGCGTTCCACACGGCGTGGGTCGACGACGAAACGCAGTCGGCGTCGAAGCGCGCCGAGTACAAGGCGGCGCTCAAGCAGCTCGAGAAGCGCAAGGCGCTCGATTCGGCTGAATTGCTGAACGACCACGAGCTGCCGGCGCTGGCCGGGATGCTCGGCAAGAAGTCGGAGTCGGACGTCGACGCCGCGGCGGTCGAGCTGATGCGGCTCGCCGGCCTGAACGCGTACGGCAAGGTGCGGCTCCGCGACGGACGCAGTGGCGAGCTGTTCGTGTCGCCGGTGACCGTCGGCGAAATTTATATGCTCAAATTGTCTCACCTCGTAGACGATAAGATCCACGCGCGGAGCATCGGACCGTACTCGCTCGTTACGCAGCAGCCGCTGGCGGGCAAGGCGCAGTTCGGCGGCCAGCGCTTCGGAGAAATGGAAGTGTGGGCGCTCGAGGCATACGGCGCCGCGCACGTGTTGCAGGAAATTCTGACGGTGAAGTCGGACGACGTGAACGGCCGCAGCCGGGTCTACGAAGCGATCGTGAAGGGACAGAACCTTCCCGAGCCCGGCATCCCCGAGTCGTTCAACGTGTTGGTGAAGGAACTACAGGCTCTCGGCATCAAGGTCACGATGGGACAGAGCGTCGACGGTTATTGGGGAACCGGCGTCGACACTGGTACGTCGTCCAACGGCACAGGGAGCGAGGAGTAAACGATGATTGATTTCCGAAGCGTGCGCGAACAGCGCGCCAGCTCGTTCGACTTCATTCAGGTTCGCATTGCGAGCCCCGAAGAGATTCGCGGTCCCAAGGATCCCAAGGAGCGCGAGCGACTCGAGCTCCAGGGACTCCGCAGCTGGTGGTCGTGGGGCGAAGTCACCAAGCCCGAGACCATCAACTACCGCTCGTTCAAGCCGGAGAAAGACGGCCTGTTCTGCGAGCGGATCTTCGGTCCGGTCAAGGACTGGGAATGCCACTGCGGCAAATACAAGAGAATTCGCTATCGCGGCGTGATCTGCGACCGTTGCGGCGTCGAAGTGACCCTGAGCAAGGTGCGCCGCGAGCGCATGGGACACATCGAGCTCGCCGTTCCCGTCGCGCACATCTGGTTCTTCAAGACCCTGCCGAGCCCCATGGGCAACCTGCTCGACATCACGCTCCGTGATCTCGAGAAGGTCATCTATTACTCGAACTACGTCGTCATCGAGCCTGGGGAACAGGAAGTCTCGGTGAACGACCTGCTGGACGAAGACCAGTATCTCACGCTCCGCACGAAGGCGAAGGAAGAGAACGACGGCGCGTTCCTCGCCGACATCGGCGCGCCCGCGGTCCGCGAGCTGCTTCGCCGCCTCGACGTCGACAGTCTCGCCGAGACGCTTCGTGCGTCGGTCGTCACCGAGACGTCGCAGCACCGCAAGAAGATGCTGCTCAAGCGGCTCAAGATCGTCGATGCGTTCCGCAACTCGGGAGAGTCGGGCGACGTTCGCAACCGCCCGGAGTGGATGATTCTCGACGTCGTGCCGGTGATCCCGCCCGACCTCCGTCCGCTCGTTCCATTGGACGGCGGGCGCTTCGCCACGTCCGACCTCAACGACCTCTATCGCCGCGTCATCAACCGCAACAACCGCCTGCAGAAGCTCATCATGCATCGCGCGCCGGAGGTCATCCTCCGGAACGAGAAGCGCATGCTGCAGGAAGCGGTCGACGCGCTGTTCGACAACGGCCGGCGCTCGAAGGCGATTCGTGGGAGAGGGAAACGTCCCCTGAAGTCGCTCTCCGACATGCTCAAGGGCAAGCAGGGCCGGTTCCGTCAAAACCTGTTGGGTAAGCGCGTAGACTACTCGGGCCGAAGCGTGATTGTCGTCGGTCCCGAGCTCCAGCTGCATCAGTGCGGTCTTCCGAAACTGATGGCGCTCGAGCTGTTCAAGCCGTTCATCATCCACAAGCTCGTGGAGAAGGGCATCGCCGAGACGGTCAAGCGCGCCAAGAAGATCGTGGAGCGCGAGTCGCCGGAGGTCTACGAGATCTTGGAAGAGATCATCCGCGACCACCCGGTGCTCCTGAACCGCGCGCCGACGCTTCATCGACTTGGCATTCAGGCGTTCGAGCCCGTGCTCGTCGAAGGCAAGGCCATTCGTATTCACCCGCTCGTTTGCGCGGCGTTCAACGCCGACTTTGACGGCGACCAGATGGCCGTGCACGTGCCGCTCTCGTTCGAGGCGCAGCTCGAGGCGCGCCTGCTCATGCTCTCGAGCAACAACATCCTCAAGCCGTCGGACGGCCGTCCGGTCGCCGAGCCGAGCCAGGACATCGTGCTGGGCTGCTACTTCGCGACCAAAGCGCCGGCCAACTTCAACACGGTCGACGTGAAGTCGTTGCGCCGGTTCATCGACGTGGCCGAGATCGAGATGGAGCTCACGCTCGGGCGGCTCACGCGTCACAGCGCGCTGCTCTACTGGGTGAAAGACGCCGCCGGCCCTCGGTGGGAGAAGACGACCGCGGGTCGCGTGCTGTTCAACGCGATCATTCCGACGGAGCTCAGCTACAAGAACCACGACATGAAGAAGAAGGCGCTGTCGGAGCTCGTGTTCGAGTCGTATCGAGCCGCGGGCCTCGCCGGCACCGTGCAGTTCCTCGACCGCCTCAAGGAATTCGGCTTCGCCAACGCCACGCGCGGTGGCGTGTCGATCGGCATCGAGGACCTGGAGATTCCGGTCGCGAAGGCGCAACTCCTCACCGAAGCCGAGGAGCGCGTCGAGCGGTTCCAGCGCGCCTACCAGACGGGCAACATCACGAACGGTGAGCGCTACAACAAAGTCATCGACACGTGGACGCACGCCAACTCCGACATCGCCGACGAGATGGTCAAGTCGATGCGCGAGTCGAAGGACGGCTTCAATCCGGTGTTCATGATGTTCGATTCGGGTTCACGCGGCAGCCGGGATCAGATCCGGCAGCTCGCCGGAATGCGCGGTCTGATGGCCAAGCCGCAGAAGAAGCTCACGGGCGGCATCGGCGAAATCATCGAGAGCCCCATCAAGTCGAACTTCCGTGAAGGCCTGTCGCCGCTCGAGTACTTCACGTCGACGCACGGCGCCCGCAAGGGCCTCGCGGACACGGCGCTCAAGACGGCCGACGCCGGCTACCTCACGCGTCGTCTCGTCGACGTCGCGCAGGACGTGACGATCAGCGAGGAGGACTGCGGTACGATCCAGGGACTCGAGATCGCCGCGCTGAAGGAAGGCGAGGACGTCATCGAGCCGCTCTCGGAGCGCATCGTCGGCAACTTCGCCGCCGAGGACGTCGAGGATCCGCACGAGCTCGACGAGTCGGGTCGCCGTACGCTGCTCGTCGAAGCCGGCGAGCTGATCGACGAGGAGAAGGCGCGCGACATCGAGGAGTCGGGCATCGAAACAGTCAAGATCCGCTCCGTCCTCACGTGTGAGGCGAAGCGCGGTCTGTGCCGCATGTGCTACGGCCGCAACCTGGCGACGATGAACGTCGTCGACCTGGGTGAAGCCGTCGGCATCATCGCCGCGCAGTCGATCGGCGAGCCTGGCACGCAGCTCACGCTGCGCACCTTCCACATCGGTGGAACGGCCGCTCGTATCGCCGAGCAGACGGCGCGCAAATCCAAGGTGGCCGGTACGGTCGAATACTCCGACCGACTGGTCGTCGTCACGAATCCCGAGAAGCAGCGGATCGTCACGTCGTACGAAGGCGAGATCCTCATCAAGTCGAGCGGGGAGCGCAACGCCAACATTGCGGCGCGCCTGCAAGTGCCGCTTGGCGCGATCCTGATGGTCGAGGATGGATCGGACGTGAAGCGCGACCAGGTGATCTTCACCTGGGATCCATACACGAACCCGATTCTCGCCGACGTCGACGGTACGGTGCGTTTCGTCGACATCGTCGAAGAGGAGTCGGTGTCCGAGGAGCTCGACGAGCTCACCGGCTTGCGCCAGCGCGTGATCATCGAGGATCGGGAAAAGAAGCTCCACCCGCACATCGAGATCATCCAGGAGAAAGGCGGCAAGGAGAAGCGCGTGCGCGACTTCATCATCCCGGCGGGCGCGCAGCTCACCGTGCAAGATGGACAGCGCATCTTCCCCGGAACGATCATCGCCAAAGTCGGAAGGGAAGCATATAAAACGCGCGACATCACGGGCGGTCTCCCCCGAGTCGCCGAGTTGTTCGAGGCGCGGCGTCCGAAGGATCCGGCGACGATTTCAGAAATCGACGGCGTCGTGCGGTTCGGCGAGATCAAGCGCGGCAAGCGCGAGGTGTACGTCGCGCCGATCAACCCCGATGGCTCGCTCGACGAGTCGCGTGAGGCGCAGGTTTACGAAGTGCCCGCGGGCAAGCACCTCCGCGTGCACGAAGGCGACCGCGTCCGCGCCGGCGACCGTATCTCCGAGGGTCCGGTCAATCCGCACGACATCCTGCGGATCAAGGGCCCGCGCGCGGTGCAGGAGTATCTGCTCAACGAAGTGCAGGAGGTCTACCGCCTGCAGGGCGTGAAGATCAACGACAAGCACATCGGCGTCATCGTGAAGCAGATGCTGCAGAAGGTGCGCGTCATGGATCCGGGCGAGACCGAGTTCCTCGAAGGGGAGCACGTGGATCGCCAGATCTTCCGCGACGAGAACGATCGGGCCAAGAAGAAGAAGGAAACGCCGGCGACGGCGGAGCCGCTTCTGCTCGGCATCACGAAGGCGAGTCTCACGACGCAGTCGTTCATCTCTGCGGCGAGCTTCCAGGAGACCACGCGCGTGCTCACCGACGCCTCAATTCGAGGAGCGAAGGACGATCTGCTCGGATTGAAGGAGAACATCATCATCGGTCACCTCATCCCGGCCGGTACGGGTATGTACCGGTATCAGGATGTCGAGATCGCGCTCTCGGTGCCGGAAGGCTTCGAGCCGCTCCCGCCGATGCAGGCGGAGCTGCCGAACGTCTTCTCGATGGCGGACGACGAGGACTCGCCGTTCCCGCCGCTCCCGCGTCCGGCGGTCAAGGGCGCCGAGTAGTCGGAGAGGCGCAAATGAACGATTGAAGAGGGCGAGCTTTCGGGCTCGCCCTTTTCTCTTGCGCCCCGACTCGCTCGCGCGTTTCTTCGGTCGCATGCGCCGCCTCGCGCCCACACTGTGCTTCGCGCTCCTGCCGCCCATCGCGGCGGCGGCTCACGGGCAATCGCTGCGCGTCGACCTCGCGAAGCAGCCCTTCTCCCCAACGGGCACGTCCACCGGGCCGGCCACGATGGCGAGCGGCGGCATCATGGACTCGCTCGTGAAGATTGGCGCGATCGTCCGCGTCGACGAGTCGAAGCTCACCGCTGTTCAGGACACCGAGTATGGCGCGTGGAAGCGACTCGGCTGGGCGCTCGGCGATTTCGCACGAATCGTGGCCAGGAACGAGCGCGACGGATTCTTCACGGTAGGCCTCTACGCGACCTGTCCGTCGATGCCGGGCATGGTCGCGGGACTGCAGCATTCCGGGGTCGACAGTCGTCCGCTGCGCATTGGTATGCTGTGGCTCGACGCCCATGCCGACTTCAACACGCCGGAGACGACGCGCAGCGGCAACATGGGCGGCATGCCGGTCGCAATCGCAACGGGACGAGCGCTGAAAAACCTTCGTCTCGACGCGACGCTCGATCCGCCGCTACGCGACGACGACGTCGTCATGGGCGCGGTGCGGCTCGTCGACCCGCTGGAGCAGGACCTGCTCGATCATTCGAAGATTCAGCAACTGTCGGTGAACGACATTCGCCGCATGACGCCAGCGGTGTGGGCGCAGCTCGACCGGCTCAACTCCCAGGTCGACAAGCTCTACATCCACGTCGACATGGACGTGCTCGATCCGCGCGAGGTGTCGATGCACGTGAACCCGGTGCCGGGCGGGCCGTCGAGCGAGGAGCTGGCGGCGCTGTTCGAGCGGATCTTCGCGCGCTACCCGAAGGCGTCGGCGATTGGATTCGCCACGATTCCGCCGAGCGATCCGGGCGGCTTGGCGATCGCCGCGCTGAATCGGATGATCCTCGGCGCGGTGAAGGGCGTGCAGAGCCGCGAAGCCGGCGCCGGCCGCGAACGTTGAGAATCGTCCACTTGCTGGCGCCGGCCCGGATCGGTGGGCTCGAGCGCGTGGTGCAAGGGCTCGCCATTGGGCAATCGAAACGCAACCATGACGTGACCGTCTTCGCCGTCGGCGAAGAGCCGATGGCGGATCATCCGTTTCGCGCGCCGCTCGATCTCGCGCGCGTGAAGATCCGGGAGATCGTCGTGCCGCCGCGGCGCTACCGCTCCGAGCGCCAGGCGATTTCGAATATGGTTCGCGAGCTGTCGCCCGACGTCGTCCACAGCCACGGCAGTCGCACCGACGTCGTCGACGCCGACGTCATCCGGCGACTCGGCGTTCCAACCGTATCGACGCTTCACGGTTGGACGCGAGGGTCGCTCAAGAATCGCTTTTATGAGTACGTGCACCGTCGGAGCCTCCGTGGCTTCGACGCGGTGATCGCCGTCTCCGAACCGATCGCCAACCAGTTGACGTCGGACGGCGTTCCCGCGGATCGCGTGTACCTGGTGCGCAACGGATTCGCCGCCGTCGCCGAGCCGATGCCGCGCGCCGATGCCCGCCAACTGCTCGATCTGCCGGCCGACGCGCGGGTCGTCGGATGGGTCGGCCGCCTCTCGCGCGAGAAGGGAATCGACGTGCTCGTCGACGCGCTCGCGCTCCTTCGCGACGAAGGCATCGTCGCGTGCGTCGTGGGCGATGGGGCGGAGCGCGAGCGCGAACGGGCGCATGCCGAGCGGGTCGGAGCGCGCATGCTATGGAGGGGGATGGTGCCCATGGCGAGCCGACTCTGCCCGGCGTTCGACGTGTTCGTCCAGAGCTCGCGGACGGAGGGCACGCCTATCGCATTGCTGGAAGCGATGGCCGCGCAAACGCCCGTCGTCGCGACGCGCGTCGGCGGAGTCCCGGACGTCGTGTCCGGGAGCGAAGCCATTCTCCTTCCGCCCGAAGATCCGGCCGCTCTCGCCGATGCGATCCGCACGGTCTTCGCGAACCCGGAGGCCGCCGCCGAACGCGCGCGGCGCGCGACGCTCCGGTTGTCGAGCGCCTTCAACGCCGACTCGTGGCTCGATCGGCACGAGGAGATCTACGCGCGCGCGGCCCGGCGCCGCCGTGACGCGGCAAGCGCGTGACAGCGGTACGCCCTCCCGCGAGGATGGATCGCCGCGGCGTTCGTGAGCGTTTGCTGAACGACCCGGCCGTGGCGGCGGCAGTGCGCGCGCATTTTCTACAAGGTCACGCTCGATCACGAGACCGACGAGGCGATCCCCGCCGACGCTGTCGCGATCTACCTGATCAACCACCGGTCGAACGCCGACTACGTGCTCGTGAGCTACGCGCTCGCCGGCAGGGTCGCCCTCTCGTACGCCGTGGGCGAATGGGCGCGGGCGTTTCCGCTGGAGCACATCTTCAAGGCGTTCGGCTCGTACTTCGTGCGACGCCGCTATCGCGAGCCGCTCTACCACGCGGTGCTCGAGCGTTACGTGCAGCTCGCGGCTCGCGAGGGCGTGACGCAAGGCATCTTCCTCGAGGGAGGCCTCACCCGCGACGGCACGCTCAAGCCGCCCAAGATCGGTCTCCTCGACTATGTGCTGGGGATCGCGCGCGATCGGGCATTCGCGTCGCGCATCCACATCGTGCCCGTCGCCGTCAACTATGACGCCTGCGCGGCGATCCAGAGTCTCGACCGCGACTTCTTGCCCCGGCGTGCCTTGCTCGACCGGATGACCGACCTTCGCGACGTGCTGCTCGAGCTGAACGGGCGGGTGATTCGACACGACCGGAGCATCGACGAGACCTTCGACCGCGCGTGGCGGATGTTGCGGATGCGCCGGGTGTTGGTCGAGGCGGGCGATGGGTTCGCGGTGATGCCGCGCGGCCGCGAGCTGATCAGCTATTACGCGAACAGCATCGCGCACCTGCTGGGTCCATTCACGGCGGCCGTGCGAGAGCGTGACGCGCTGCCGCTCGTTCATTCTCTCAACACTCGATGACCGGATGGGCCGGCGAGCGCCGCGCGCTGCCGCCGAGCGCCGGCTGACCCGGCCGTATCCGCAGTCGGGATAACACATTACGACTGGACAGCGGCGTCGGCCCAGTCTACGTTTATCAGTCTCCCCCGGTCCACGTCCGGTCCGGAGGGAAGTGCAGCCACGGGGTTATCCCGTTTCGAATTAAGGATTTCATGCCAACGATCAACCAACTCGTCCGCCGCAGCCGCCGCGACGTCGCCAAGAAAGAGAAGTCGCCGGCGCTCAAATCCAATCCGTTTCGTCGTGGCGTGTGCACGCGCGTGTACACGACTACGCCCAAGAAGCCGAACTCCGCGCTCCGCAAGGTCGCCAAGGTTCGCCTGACGAACGGCTTCGAAGTCATCGCCTACATCCCCGGTGAAGGCCACAACCTGCAGGAGCACTCGATCGTGCTCGTGCGCGGCGGCCGTGTGAAGGATCTGCCGGGCGTGCGATATCACATCGTGCGCGGTTCGCTCGACGCGTCGGGCGTGAACGGCCGCAACCAGAGCCGCTCGAAATACGGCACCAAGAAGCCGAAGGCCGGAGGTAAGAAGTGAGCCGCCGCAAAGGATCAGTGAAGCGTCCGATTCTCGCGGACGCTCGCTACGACAGCCAGACGGTTTCGAAGTTCATCAACGCCATGATGCTGCAGGGCAAGAAGTCCACGGCCGAGCGCATCTTTTACGGCGCGATGGACCTCGTCGAGTCGCGGACGAGCCAGCCCGGCGTCAACATCTTCAAGCAGGCGCTGTCGAACATCAAGCCGGTCGTCGAAGTGAAGAGCCGCCGCGTCGGCGGCGCGACGTACCAGGTGCCGGTCGAGGTGCGACCCGAGCGCCGCACCGCCCTCGCCATGCGCTGGCTGATCTCGTACTCGCGCGAGCGCAACGAGAAGTCGATGTCGGAAAAGCTCGCCGCTGAGATCATCGCCGCGTCCAAGGGCGAAGGCAACGCGATCAAGAAGAAGGAAGACACGCACCGCATGGCCGACGCGAACAAGGCGTTCGCTCACTATCGCTGGTAGCCTCGTCGAAAATTCCTGAAACGCCCTCCGCCGGTGAATCGGCGGAGGGCGTCGCGTTTCGACTGTGTTCCGTTCTACGCAGGCTTCTTGACGGCGGCCTTCGTCGTATCGCCCATCTTCTGCAGGTCGTGGTGAACGGCGGCCTTGGAGGACTTCACGCCGGCCTTCGTGCTGCGCGCGGCCGACTTCCCGACGTGGCTCACCTTCTGAGCTGCCGCGCCTACCGAGCCGCCGACCTTGTGAACGCCGGTCACGTTGCCGGCAACAGTCTTCGTTTTGTTGCCGGCGGCCCGCAGGGTCTGGTGGGTCGCGCTCCCGGCCTTCTTGGCGTCGCGCTTCACCGCGTTGCCGCTCTTCTTCAGCGTGTGATGCACGACCGCGCCTGTCTTGTGCAACGTGCCTTCCTGCGCGCGAGCCGCGACGGGGAAGACCGCGGCGGCCACGCCGACGACGGCACCCGTGATGAGTAGTTTATAAATTCGCATGGAGATCGCTCCACGTTGTTCGGTCGTTGAAGTGACGCGTCGCGACCGACCGGGCGCCGGCGACGCGGGCTCGTGCAGAGCCGCCAACCTCGGCAGCCAGTAATGCAAGAGGTGGGCACACGCGGCGGGCGCGACAGGAAAAGAGTTGGGCTTGGCCGCCGAAAAAGAGCCCCCCGCCGGAATCCCGGCGGGGGGCGTCGTGCTATCGGGCGTTATTCAGCGATCTGCGTGAGTCCCGTCACTGATACTTGGTCGACGTGGACTTTTTCGACTGCCCCGATTTCTTGTGGTGCTTCATGCTGGCGTTGCTCGAAGTCACATGGTGCTTCGATGAGCGCCGGAACGATTGGCCGGTGCGTTCCGCCGACCGGTTGGACTTGCCCATCAACTGCTTGCTAACCGTGCCGCCCGCCGTTCGGGTCTTTCCGTCCTTCGTGATGGCGAGGTGCTTCTCAGAGCCGGCGTGCTTGGTGACGTGCTTATGGTGATGGCTCGTCGGCTTCATCGTGTGATGCACCGGCGCGTTCACTTCCAGGGCGCGTGCCGGGGTGGCGTTGGCCATCAAACCCGCGAGTGCGCCCGCTATGAGTAGGCTGTGAATACGCATTGCTGCTCCTGCTTCTCCTTCGGTACTTCGCGTCGCGGCTTTGTCCGCGCCGCGAGCCTTGCACATGCTCAAAGTGCAAGACGCGGGCACACCATCCGACGCGTACCGACCAGCCTGTCGCAACCGAGTGTCCGCGCGTCGATTGCGAGGCAATCGAGGCGATCGTGAGGCCACCTGAGCGCACAAAGAAACGCGTCGCTCTCCGTGACCGGATCGCGGCGGATTTGCGCCGGTCTCGGCGACCAGCGGCGACTACTGAAAATGTTCCAGCGCGACGCGGCGTCCGACGTACATCCCGACGCCGGTGCCGACCATGCTCAGCGCGAAGGCGGAGAAGACCCCGGCAAAAGCGCCGAGCCACCACCCGACCGAACTGCCCAGCGTCGCGCCGGCAAAGACCATCAGCTTTGTCATATCTTCTAGATGGTCGGATGAGCCCGCGCGTCACGGGCTAACGCAGACCAAGTTGAAACGGACCGATGCGATTCGTTTCAGTCTCGGCGCCGCGCGCCCCGGCGAGCGCCGAGAAACTCGGTCTCGAGCGGCCGCTCGGTCACGGTTCGGCCGGCGCGCGCGACGCGATAGGCCTTCGCGTTCGGCCGGGAGCTCACGGCGCGGTGGAGCTTTCTGCCGATGAAGTGGAGTGCGGCGCCATCGTCGGCCGCGTAGCCGGCCGGTAGCCGGCCCGTGCGTACGAGGGCGTGGTACGCCGGGCGGCGCTCGGACTCCCCGTCGTAATGGGGGCAGTGGCTACCCCGAATCCAGCCGAGCGCATGGACGGGCGCGAGCCGCGGCCCGAACGAATCGCTGACGCCCGACTCGAACCAGCAGAGCGAGCCCGCGCTGAGCCCGGCGAAGACCTTGCCTCGGCGCCATTCGCGGGCGAGGAGCCGATCCAGCCCCCACTCCCGCCAGAGCACGAGCAGATTGCGCGTGCTGCCGCCGCCGACGTAGAAGATGTCCTGCCGCGGAACGATGCGCGCGATATCCGGCGGTGGCGTGTCGAACATCGGCAGATGCGTCGGCTCGCAGCGCCGCCGGCTGAACGCGCGGTAGAATTTCTCGACGTAGGCCGAGGCGCCGCCGCTGGCGCACCCGAGGAAACAGATGCGCGGCTTCGAGCGCCGAGACTGCGAGAGGACGTAGTCGTCGAGCAGCGGGTTGCCGGGTTCCATGGAGAACCCGCCGCCGCCCATCGCGATGATCTGTCCGGAAGGAGAAGGCACGTCGGGAACGGTAGGCCGGTGGATAGGTGGATCGGTAGACCGGAGTGCCTAACCGCGAATGGTGAAGGGGGCGGGCGGCGCGATCCACCCGTCCACGACCACTGTCCACCGGTTGACACCCGCCGAAACCCCAATAACTTCAAAGGGCTCCGGGTCTTGGCGCCTCACTACGAGGCCAACCGTGAGCGATCCATCGGCGTACTGCGCGCCGACTCTTATGGGCCTGCATGACGCAGGGGTCTGCTCCGGCTGACGCGCTCGAGTGAGCGCTGCGGCTCCCGAAAAGAAACGCAGGACAATCTGACGTTCATCCCGAGTCGCCGGCCGCGCGGTAACAGCGCGGTGACGCGACAGCTGGTTCGGGACGGGCGCGCCTTGGGTCCCCACTCGCGCAGCAGCGGCGAGTGCACCCGGCGACTGCGGATGGATACCGCCCTCTCGAGGGGTCCGGTCCACCCGCGTTTTTGCTGGTGGTCATCGCACGACGACTCAACCGACTTCGATTCGCTGAACTGACTTCATATGGCCCGCGAAACACCGCTCGACCGCTATCGCAATATCGGCATCATGGCCCACATCGATGCCGGTAAGACGACTACGACCGAGCGCATCCTCTACTATACCGGCAAGGCGCACAAGATCGGCGAGGTGCACGACGGCACCGCGACGATGGATTGGATGGAACAGGAACAGGAGCGCGGCATCACGATCACGTCCGCCGCGACGACCGCGTTCTGGACGCGCCACGGTATCGAGTACCGCATCAACATCATCGACACGCCGGGACACGTCGACTTCACCGTCGAGGTCGAGCGCTCGCTTCGCGTGCTCGACGGCGCCGTCACGCTCCTCGATTCCGTCGCCGGCGTCGAGCCGCAGACCGAGACCGTTTGGCGACAGGCCGACCGTTACGGCGTGCCGCGCCTCATCTTCGCGAACAAGATGGACAGGGTCGGCGCCGACTTTGATCGGTGTATGACCATGATTCGGGATCGACTGTCCAAGAACGCGTTTCCGTTGCAACTCCCCGTCGGATCGGGTGAGCTCTTCACGGGCCACATCGACGTCATCGAGCGCAAACAGTACATCTTCGACGACGAATCGCTGGGGAAGAAGTTCGACGTCGTCGACGTGCCGGCCGAATACCGCGACGCGGTCGAGCAGGCGCGCCACGAGCTGATCGATCACGCCGTCGCCAACGACGACAGCGTGATGGAGAAGTACCTGAACGGCGAAGAGCTGTCCTGCGAGGAGATCCGGAGCGCGATCCGCAAGGCGACGATCACCGGCAACATGATTCCGGTGCTCTGCGGCGCGTCGTTCAAGAACAAGGGCGTCCAGGCGCTGCTCGATGCGGTGATCGACTATCTCCCCGCGCCGGTGGACGTCAAGGCGATCGAAGGGCACCTCCCGCACCACGACGAACACCATGCCGAGCGTCCGGTCTCGGACGAGGCGCCGTTCGCGGCGCTCGCGTTCAAGATCGCGACCGATCCGTTCGTCGGAAAACTGACGTTCTTCCGCGTGTACTCGGGCGTGCTCAAGTCGGGCTCGTACGTCTACAACTCGACCAAGGACAAGCGCGAGCGCGTGAGCCGCGTGCTGCAGATGCACGCGAACAAGCGCGAGGAGATCGAGGAAGTGCGCGCCGGCGACATCGCCGCCGCGATCGGCCTCCGCGACACGCGGACCGGCGACACGATGTGCGATGATGATCATCCGATCATCCTCGAGGCGATGAAATTCCCGAATCCCGTCATCGACGTCGCGATCGAGCCGAAGACGAAGGCGGATCAGGACAAGCTGGGCATCGCGCTGGCGAAGTTGTCGGAGGAAGACCCGACGTTCCGCGTCCACACCGACGAGGAGACGAGCCAGACGATCATCTCAGGAATGGGCGAGCTGCATCTGGAGATCATCGTCGACCGCATGCTGCGCGAGTTCAAGGTCGACGCGAACATCGGTCAGCCGCAGGTCGCGTTCCGGGAGACGATCCGCAAGCGCGTCGAGAAGGTCGAGGGCAAGTTCATCCGGCAGTCGGGCGGCAAGGGACAGTACGGCCACGTCGTGATCAACATGGAGCCGTCCGAGGCGGGCGCGGGCTTCGTCTTCGAGGACAAGGTGGTCGGCGGCGTGATCCCGCGCGAGTACATCGCGCCGGTCGAGCAGGGCATCAAGGAGGCCCTCGAGAACGGCGTGCTGGCGGGCTATCCGATGGTCGACGTGAAGGTCGAGCTGGTGTACGGCTCGTACCACGACGTGGACTCCAGCGAAATGGCGTTCAAGATCGCCGGCTCGATGGCGTTCAAGGAAGCGGCGAAGAAGGCGCACCCGGTGATTCTCGAGCCGATGATGAACGTCGAGGTCGTGACGCCGGATGCCTTCATGGGCGACGTGCTGGGCGATCTCTCGGCGCGCCGCGGCAAGATCGGCGGGATGACGCAGCGAGGCGAAGCGCAGGTGATCGCCTCGACCGTGCCGCTCGCCGAGATGTTCGGGTACTCCACGAAGCTGCGCTCGATGTCGCAAGGACGTGCGGTGTACTCGATGGAATTCGCGCACTACGCGGAAGTACCGAAGAGCAAGGCCGAGGAAATCATCGCGAAGGTGAAGGGCTAGGGGGCAGGGGGCAGGCACGCGGGACGACGGAAGCGGGGACGACTGAACCCGTGCTCGCATTCGGACTTCGGATTCAAACCAACCAGGACTCGTACAATGGCAAAGGCAAAGTTCGAGCGGAACAAGCCGCATGTGAACGTCGGCACGATCGGCCACGTCGACCACGGCAAAACCACGTTGACAGCGGCGCTCACGAAGGTGTCGGCCGACAAGGGCTACGGCACGAAGTACATCTCCTACGACCAGGTCGCGAAAGCGTCGGAGTCGCAGGGCCGCCGTGATGCGACGAAGATTTTGACCATCGCGACGTCGCACGTGGAGTACGAGACGCCGAAGCGCCACTACGCGCACGTCGACTGCCCGGGCCACGCCGACTACGTGAAGAACATGATCACGGGGGCGGCGCAGATGGACGGCGCCATCCTCGTGGTGAGCGCGGTCGACGGCCCGATGCCCCAGACGCGCGAGCACATCCTGCTCGCCCGCCAGGTCAACGTTCCGCAGATCGTCGTCTTCCTCAACAAGTGCGACCTCGTCGACGACGCCGAGTTGCTCGACCTCGTCGAGCTCGAGGTGCGCGAGCTGCTGAGCAAGTACGACTACGCCGGCGATGAAGCCCCGGTCATCCGAGGCTCGGCCAGCGGCGCGATCAGCGGCGACGCGAACTGGGTCGGCAAGATCGAGGAGCTCTACAACGCCCTCGACACGTACATTCCGCAGCCGGTGCGCGAAGTCGACAAGCCGTTCCTGCTCCCGGTCGAGGACGTCTTCTCGATCACGGGCCGCGGCACGGTGGCGACGGGGCGTATCGATCGCGGCAAGATCAAGGTCGGCGAGGAAATCGCGCTCGTCGGCTTCGGCTCGACGAAGAAGTCGATCGTCACCGGCGTCGAGATGTTCCGCAAGCTGCTCGACGACGGCCAGGCGGGCGACAACGTCGGTCTGCTGCTGCGCGGCGTCGACAAGAACGAGATCGAGCGCGGCATGGTGCTCGCCAAGCCCGGCTCGATCACGCCGCACACGAAGTTCGAGGCCGAGGTCTACGTGCTGACCAAGGACGAGGGCGGCCGCCACACGCCGTTCTTCAAGGGCTACCGTCCGCAGTTCTACTTCCGCACGACGGACGTCACGGGCTCGATCGAGTTGCCGGCCGGCACGGAGATGGTCATGCCGGGCGACAACATCCAGATGATGATCGAGCTGATCACGCCGATCGCGATGGAAGAGCAGGTGCGGTTCGCGATCCGTGAAGGCGGACGCACGGTCGGCGCGGGCGTGGTAACGAAAATCTTGGCGTGACGGCATGACAGCCTGACGGCTCGACAGCCTGACCGTAGGCTGTCCAGCCGTTGAGCCGTCACGCTGTTGAGCAATCGACGGTTTACGCTATCTAATTCGGGAACCAACATGGCTGGCAGAATTCGCATCCGTCTCAAGGCATTCGATCACGCGGTGATCGATCAGGCGTCGGCGGACATCGTGCGGACGGCGGAGAAGACGGGCGCGCAGGTCTCGGGCCCGATCCCGCTCCCGACCAAGACGCAGCGGTGGACGGTCCTTCGTTCGCCGCACGTCGACAAGAAGTCCCGCGAGCAGTTCGAGCTCAAGACGCACAAGCGCGTGATCGACATCCTCGATTCGCGCGCCCAGACGGTGGACGCGTTGACGAAGCTGGATCTGCCTGCCGGAGTGGACGTCGAGATCAAGGTGGAGTAGAAGGGCGGTCGCACACTAAACGGGATTGGTTGACTGGCGGACACTCTAGCGACAGTCGGCAGCAACAGTCGACAGGAGACTGCCGACAGACGCCTGACGACTACAGCGGCCAATCCCACAGTCCAACTGCTTTAGGCCCAGGGCCCGCAGCGACTAAACGAGGAACGAACGAGATATGATCGGTATCGTAGGCAAAAAGCTGGGCATGACCCAGATCTTCAACGAGGCGGGGCAGCAGATCCCGGTGACGGTGATCGAAGCGCCGCCGAATCCGGTCGTCGCGGTCACCGACCCGGCGAAGTCCGGCTACACCTCGGTGCAGCTCGGCCTCGGCACGTCGCGTCTCCGTCGGGCGTCGAAGCGGGGCGAGGGCGCGCCGAAGGGACATCGCGCGACGCTCGCCGCCGTCGGCCACGCCAAGAAGGCGGGCCTCGAGGCGCCGCCACGCGTGCTGCGCTCGGTCCGGCTCGACGAGCCGGGCAACGCGAAGGCGCAGATCCCGTCGTACAACGTCGGCGACGTCGTGAAGGTCGACGTCTTCGCCGTCGGCGACACGGTCAAAGTCACCGGCACGTCCGTGGGACACGGCTTTCAGGGCGTCGTGAAGCGCCACGGAATCGGCGGCGGGCCGAATACGCACGGCAACACGAAGCACCGTCGCCCGGGCTCGATCGGCCCCGGCACGGATCCGTCGCGCGTCATCAAAGGGAAGAAGATGCCGGGCCACTACGGCGACGCGCGCCATACGCAAACACACCTTCGCGTCGAGAAGATCGACGCCGAGCGCAACCTGATCTACGTCCGCGGGTCCGTCGCCGGAAAGCCCGGCGGTGTCGTGGTCGTGCGCAAGCTGAGCTAGGGCTCTAGAGAACTCTCATGGCTGATACCACGACCGAGACCTCGTTCCGAGCCAACGCGTACAGCGCCCGCGGGACGGCGCGCGATTCGATCGCGCTGCCCGGCGAGCTGTTCGACGGCACCGTGAACATGCCCGTGATGCATCAGGCGGTGAAGGCGTTCCTCGCCAACCAGCGCCAGGGCAACGCGGCGACGAAGATCCGCAAGTTCGTCATCGGCGGAAACCAGAAGCCCTGGAAGCAGAAGGGCACGGGCCGCGCGCGCCAGGGTTCGACGCGCGCTCCACACTGGGTGGGCGGCGGCACGGTCTTCGGGCCGATCCCGCGCAGCTACGCCCAGTACGTGCCGCGCCAGGTGCGCGCGCTCGCCCGCAAGAGCGCCCTCAACGCGCGTGCGCGTGAGAACGCGATCTTCGTCATCGACCGCTTCGAGTACGACTCGCCGAAGACGTCGCGCCTCCAGGCGCTCGTCGACAAGCTCGGCGTCGGCGATCAGAAGGTGCTCATCCTCACCGACGGATCGAAGCCGAACGTGTTCCTCAGCGGACGCAACCTCCCGATGGTGCACGTGATGCCCTACGCCGAGGTCTCGACGTATCACGTGCTCTGGTCCGACGTCGTGTTGATCGAGTCGGACGCGATCGGCTTCCCGCTCACGCCGTTGGCCGAGCGCGACGAGGCAGGCGCCAAGCATTCCGCGCCGTCGCGCGCGACGAAGTCGAAGTCGCCGGCGAAGAAGGCGGTGAAGGCCGCGAGCGCGCCGAAGGCCAAGGCCGCCGCGAAGAAGTCGCCGGCCAAGGCCGCGAAGAAGTCGGCGGGCGCGCGGTCGAAGTCGCGCACCTCAAAGAAGAAGGGGAAGTAACCGATGCCTACCGTCCATCGCACCATCGTGCGGCCGCTGATCACCGAGAAGACGTCGGCCGCCTATCAGAATCGCGGCGAGTACGCGTTCGAAGTGCACCGCGAGGCGACCAAGACGCAGATCCGCGCGGCCATCGAGCAGCTGTTCGGCGTGAAGGTCACGAACATCTGGACGATGAACGTGCGCGGCAAGGACAAGCGCGCCGGCGCGACCCGTACCGTGGGACGCCGGCCCAACTGGAAGAAGGCGATCGTGACGCTCCGCGAGGGCGACAAGATCGAGCCGTTCTTCGAAGCCTGAGCAGCGAGCACACGAACCAATGCCAATTCGTCAATTCAAGCCGGTCACGAAGGGTACGCGATTCCGCTCGGTGTCGGATTTCTCCGAGCTGAGCGCGGTCGAGCCGGAGAAGTCGCTCCTCGAGCCGCTGAAGAAAAGCGGCGGGCGCGACAACCACGGCCACATCTCGATGCGCCGCCGTGGCGGCGGGCACAAGCGCCAGTACCGCGTCATCGATTTCAAGCGGAACAAGCACGGCGTGCCGGGGACGATCTCGACGATCGAGTACGACCCGAACCGCTCGGCGCGCATCGCCCTCGTGACGTACAGCGACGGCGAGAAGCGCTACATCCTGCACCCGAAAGGGCTCGCCGTCGGCGACACGATCATGTCCGGCCCCGGCTCGGACATCCGCACCGGCAACACGTTGCCGCTCTCGGAGATGCCGCTCGGCACGTCCGTTCACAACATCGAATTGAAGATTGGCAAGGGCGGTCAGCTCTGCCGGTCCGCGGGGATGTCGGCGCAGGTCGTCGCCAAGGAAGGCGAGTACGTCACGCTGCGCATGCCGTCGACCGAGATGCGGCTCATTCACGCGCGTTGTCTGGCGACGATCGGCGTCGTCGGCAACGAGGAGCACGAGCTCGTGTCGTGGGGCAAGGCCGGTAAGACGCGATGGCTTGGCCGTCGCCCGAAGGTCCGCGGCGAAGTCATGAATCCGGTGGACCATCCGCACGGTGGCCGCACGCGCGGCGGCCGCAACGTCGTGAGTCCGTGGGGCAAGAAGGAAGGCGTCAAGACGCGCAACAAGAAGAAGTCGTCGCAGCGCCTCATCGTCCGCGGCCGCAAGCGCGGCAAAGCGACTCAATAAGGTATCGATCCTATGGGACGAAGCGTAAAGAAGGGTCCATTCGTTCAAGAGGCGCTGGCCAAGAAGGTCGAGGCCATGACCGCCAGCAACCAAAAGCGCGTGATCAAGACTTGGTCGCGGGCGAGCACCGTGCTGCCGGAGTTCGTGGGCCACACGTTCGCCGTGCACAACGGAAACAAGTTCATCCCGGTGTACGTGACCGAGAACATGGTCGGCCACAAGCTCGGGGAGTTCGCGCCGACGCGTCTGTTCCGCGGACACACGGGACAGAAGGCGGTGGACAAGAAGGCGCCGACACCGGCGGCGGGCACCGCCGCGGCACCGGCCGCCGCCGCACCGGCGTCGTCCGGTTCCGGCCAGCGCGGGGGGAGATAAGCCATGGCCGCCGAAGCCCGCGCGACGCAGCGCTCCGCGCGTCAGTCGCCTTACAAGATGCGACTCGTCATCGACGAGATCAGGGGCAAGAGCGTCAACGACGCACTCGCCTATCTGCAGTTTTCGAAGAAGCACGCCGCGAAACAGATCGAGAAGACGCTGCGCTCGGCCGTCGCCAACGCCGAGCACGCGGCGCGTGAAGGCAACACCTCGGTCGACGTGGACGACCTCTACATCAAGCGCGCGGTCGTGAACGAAGGCCAGAAGCTCAAGCGGTTCACGCCGGCCGCGATGGGACGCGCTACTCCAATCCAAAAACGCACGAGTCACGTGGAAATCGTGATCGCCGAGCGGGGGAGCCGGTAATGGGACAGAAGACGCATCCGATCGGATTCCGACTCGGCATCTCGAAGGATTGGAAGTCTCGCTACTACGCCGGGCGCGAGCTGCCCGCGCTGCTGCGCGAGGACGAACTGCTGCGCAAGTATCTCAAGGCGCGTCTCGGGCACGCGGCGATCGCGGACATCGTGATCGACCGGAAGCCGGGAAAGGTCGTCGTCACGCTGCACACCGGGCGCCCTGGCGTCGTCATCGGAAAGAAGGGCGCCGAGGTGGACAAGCTGCGCGATGAGCTGGCGCACCTGACGGGCAAGGAAGTCGGCATCAACGTCGAAGAGATCAAGCGCCCCGAGCTCGACGCGCAGCTGGTGGCGGACAACATCGCGAGCCAGCTGGCGCAGCGCATCTCGTTCCGCCGCGCCATGAAGCGCGCGGTGCAGAGCGCGATGCGGATGGGCGCGCAGGGCATCAAGGTGAAGGCGGGCGGCCGGCTCGGCGGCGCGGAGATCGCGCGCGTCGAAGGCTACCACGAGGGCAGAGTTCCCCTGCACACGCTCAGGGCGGACATCGACTACGCGACGTCGACCGCGAAGACCACTTTCGGCGCCATCGGCGTGAAGGTCTGGATCTTCAAGGGTGAGAAGGTCGAGGATCGCCGCGGCACTACCTACTCCTCCGGCATGTAAGGAGACGAGCGAGCAATGCTGGCACCGAAGCGAGTGAAATTCCGCAAGCGATTCAAGGGCCGCACGCGCGGCCTGGCGACGCGCGGCGGCGAAGTGTCGTTCGGCACGTACGGGCTGCAGACGGTGGAGCCGGGGTGGATCACGGCGCGCCAGATCGAGGCGGCGCGCGTGGCGCTCACGCGTCACATCAAGCGCGGCGGCAAGGTGTGGATTCGCCTCTTCCCCGACAAGCCGATCACCAAGAAGCCCGCCGAAACGCGCATGGGCAAAGGCAAGGGATCGCCGGAGATGTGGGTGGCGGTCGTCCGCCCCGGCCGCGTGCTCTTCGAGCTCGAAGGCGTGACGCGCGAGATCGCCGAGAAGGCGATGGCGCTCGCGTCGGCGAAGATGCCCGTGCGCACCAAGTTCGTCACGCGCGAAGGCGCGGAGGGAGGAGCCTGAGCGATGCGAGCTGAAGAGATTCGAGAAATGGGAACGGAGGACATCGTGACTCGCGTGCGCGAGCTCGAGGAGGAGCAGTTCCGCCTCAAGTTTCGCAGCGCGACGGAACCGCTCGAGGATCCGCTGCGTCTGCGCGTGATCCGGCGCGACATCGCGCGCCTCAAGACCGTGCTGCGCGAAACGGGCGCGGCCGGCGTGAGCACGGCGGCGATCGCGAAGCCGGTGGCCAAGGCGAGCGCGAAGCCGAGTGGCAAGGCCAAGGCCAAGGCGAGCGCGAAAACGGGCGGAAAGCGGAGAACCAATGCCTGACATGACGACCAACAACGGCGCAACGCCGGCCGAAGGATCCACCAGCGAGCGCGGATCGCGAAAGGTCCGCACGGGGCTCGTGGTGAGCGACAAGATGCAGAAGACCGTGGTCGTGGCGATTCAACGCCGCGTTCCGCATCCCGTGTACGGCAAGATGGTCACGCGCACGACGCGCGTGAAAGCACACGACGAACAGAACGCGGCCAAGACCGGCGATACCGTCCGGATCACGGAGACGCGCCCGCTGTCGAAGGACAAACGATGGCGCGTCGTCGAGATCGTCGAGCGGGCGCGCTGAGCCGGGAGACGAATCGATGATTCAACAGGAATCCATAGTCAAGGTGGCGGACAACTCGGGCGCCAAGCGCGCCCTGGTGATCCGCGTCCTTGGCGGAACGCGCCGGCGCTACGCCGGCCTCGGCGACGTCGTGATCGTCGCCGTAAAAGACGCGCTGCCCAACGGCACCGTGAAGAAGTCCGATGTCGCGCGCGCCGTGGTGGTGCGCACGGCGAAGGAGACGCGGCGAAAGGACGGGAGTTACATCCGGTTCGACGAGAACGCCGTGGTCATCATCAACGAGCAAGGGGAGCCGCGGGCGACCCGTATCTTCGGTCCGGTCGCGCGCGAGCTGCGCGAGAAGCGGTACATGAAGATCGTGTCGCTGGCGCCCGAGGTGATCTGACATGCGACGTCTCAAGCATCGCAAGACCGACCGGCCGCGCGCCGTCAACCGCAAGCGCCACGAGGACAACGCCGCCCGCGTGAAGTTGCACGTGACGACGGGCGACACCGTCCGCGTGATGCGCGGCGACGACAAGGGGAAGGAAGGCAAGATCATCCGAGTGAACCACCGGACCGGCCGGGTGACGATCGAGGGCATCAACATCGTGAAGCGCCATCGCCGCGCGCGCACGGCCGAAGAGCAGAGCGGGATCGTCGACTTTCCGGCGCCGATCCACGCGTCGAACGTCATGCTCCTCGATCCCAAGAACGGCGATCCGACGCGAACGCGCCGGCAGATCGACGACGACGGAACGAAAGAGCGGATCGCCGTGAAGAGCGGCGAAGCGATTCCGCGAGCGCTGAAGTAGCCCGACACAGGACTGAGACCCATGGCCAACAAAGAACAGAAACCCGCTAAGGGCAAAGGAAAGAAAAAGGGGGGCGAAGCGCCCGCGCGTGGTCCGCACGCCGGCGCGAAGCTGCCCGTGCCCGCGCCTCGACTCCGCGACTTCTATCAGGCGACCGTTCGCCCGAAGCTGACGCAGCAGTTTTCCTACGCGAATCCGCACCAGGTGCCGCGGCTCGAGAAGATCGTGCTCAACTGCGGCGTCGGCGAAGCGATCAAGCAGCCCAAGGCGCTCGACTCGGTCGTCGACGAGCTGGCGATCATCACCGGCCAGCAGCCGGTGCGGAAGAAAGCGAAGAAGTCGATCTCCAACTTCGGGCTTCGCCAGGGGCAGGAGATCGGCGCCGCGGTGACGTTGCGCGGCGCGCGGATGTGGGAGTTTCTCGACCGCTTCATCAGCGTCGCGATTCCGCGCATCCGCGACTTCAGAGGTCTCGGGACCCGGTCGTTCGACGGCCGCGGGAATTATTCGCTCGGTCTCAAGGAGCAGATGATCTTCCCCGAGATCAACTACGACTCGATCGAATCGATCCACGGCATGGACATCACGTTCGTGACGAGCACGAATCGCGACGACCACGCGATGGCGTTGCTGCGCGAGCTCGGCATGCCGTTCCGGACGGACGAGAAGAAGACGCGCGGCGCCGCGTGACGGCGACCCTCACCTAGTTCAGAGAGATCCAGATGGCTCGTAAGGCGATGATCGAGAAGAGCAAGCGGAAGCCGAAGTTCAAGGTCCGCGTCCACAACCGGTGCGGCCGCTGCGGCCGTTCGCGCGCGTTCCTGCGCCGGTTCGGACTGTGTCGGATCTGTTTCCGCGAGCTGTCGTTGCAGGGGATGATTCCGGGCGTACGGAAAGCATCCTGGTAGAGAGAGTGGTCACAGGTCACCGGTCTCTGGTCGCTGGGAAACGCCCAGAGACCCGAAACCGGAGACCAGAGACCTGGCATTTCACCCTATTCCTCCACGTCCAATTCGGATACGAGAGGAGACCGATTCAGCTATGAGCATGACCGACCCGATCGCCGACATGTTGACGCGGATCCGCAATGCCTGCGGATCGAAGCACCGCCGCGTCGACATTCCGGTGTCCAGGATGAAGACCGAGATCGCCCGAATCCTGAAGGAGAACAACTACATTCAGGATTATCAGACGCTCGAAACCGACGAGGGACGGCAGGTGCTGCGCGTGCGGCTCAAGTACGCCGCCGGCCAGTCCGTCATCCGCCAGCTGCAGCGGGTGTCGACCCCCGGGCTCCGCCGCTATGTCGGCGCGGGCGAGATCCCGCGCGTCAGGAACGGGCTTGGCCTGGCGATCCTCAGCACGAACAAGGGCTTGATGTCCGACCGTGAGGCGCGACAAGCGCGTACCGGCGGCGAGCTCGTCGCCAAGGTCTGGTAGGAGAACTCTCATGTCGCGAATCGGAAAAATGCCCGTCTCGATCCCGAACGGCGTCACGGTGGCCGTCGACGGCAATACCGTGAAAGTCAAAGGCCCCAAGGGCGAGCTCGCGCATCGGCTGCCGGCGGGCATCTCCGTCGAGAAGACGGATGTCTCGCTCAACGTCAATCGCGCGTCGGACGAGACGAATCACAAGGCGTTGCACGGCCTCACGCGGTCGCTCATCAACAACATGATGGACGGCGTGACGAAGGGATATCGCAAGCAGCTCGAGATCACGGGCGTGGGCTACAAGGCGGAGCAGCGGCCGTACGGGCTGCAGCTCGCGCTCGGCTTCTCGCATCAGATCGAGTACAAGGCGCCGGCGGGAATCAAGCTGACCGCACCGCAACCGACGCAGATCGTGATCGACGGGGCCGACAAGGCGCTCGTCGGACAGGTCGCGGCCGAGTTGCGCGGGCTGCGCCCGCCCGAGCCGTACAAGGGCAAGGGGATTCGCTACTCCGACGAGATCGTGCGTCGCAAGGCCGGCAAGACGGGAGCCAAGTAATCATGCCAACGTTTGGAAAATCGCGTGAGCAGAAGCGGCATCGCCGCCACCTCCGCGTTCGGAAAAAAGTCACCGGCACGTCGGAGCGCCCGCGCCTCGTCGTGTTCCGCTCGCTCAAGCACATCACGGCGCAGCTGGTCGACGACGTGTCGCGCCGCACGCTGATGACAGTCTCGAGCACGGAGCTGGAGACCGGCAAGAAGACCGAGAAATCGCTCGAGGTCGGCAAGCGGGTCGCGGCCAAGGCGAAGGGCGCCGGGATCAGCAAGGTCGTGTTCGATCGCGCGGGTTACAAATACCACGGCCGCGTGAAAGCCGTGGCCGACGGCGCCCGCGAGGGCGGCTTGGAGTTCTAATAATGGAAGAGACTCAGAATACATCCGGAACCTCGGGGGGGGGCGCCTCCGGCCCCGCGCAGGGTCGTAGCGGCGGCGGCGGGCCAGGCGGCGGCGGCAGCGCGCGGAGCGGCCGTGGCGGCGGTGGTCGCGGTGGCGGCGGCGGCGGTCGCGGCGGACGCGGCGGCGGTGGTCGTGGTCCTGGCGGTCCAGGCGGCGGCCGTGGACGCGGCGGTCCCGGCGGCGGTGGTCCTGGCGGCGGTGGCGGGGGAGGGGGCGGTGAACGCGGCGGAGGAGATCGCGGCGGTCGAGGCGGCGGGCGCGAAGGCGGCCGTCACGGCGACGGCGGCGGCCGCGGCGAGGGCAGCGATCTCGTCGAGAACGTGATCGCGATCAACCGCGTGGCCAAGGTCGTGAAGGGCGGCCGGCGCTTCTCGTTCAACGCGCTCGTGGCCGTGGGCGACGGCCAGGGGAAGGTTGGTTTCGCGTCCGGCAAGGCGAACGAGGTGTCGGAGGCCGTCCGCAAGGCGGTCGACGCGGCGCGTCGCAAGATGGTGAACATCCCCCTCACCGGCAGCACGATTCCCCATGAGATCGTTGGATCACACGGGGCGGGCCGGGTACTAATGAAGCCGGCCGCGCCGGGCGCCGGCGTGATCGCGGGCGGAGCGGTGCGCGCGATCATGGAATGCGCCGGCATCTCGGACATCCTCACCAAGAGCCTCGGCTCGACCAATCCGCACAACATGGTTCGCGCGGCGATGCAGGGGCTGCAGCAGCTGACGACAGTCGAACAGATCGCGCGCGAGCGTGGTATCGAGACGTCGTCCCTGTCCTACCGGTCGCGCGCCAAGTCGCGTGACGTCGTGCCCTCGCGTCGCGCCCCGGCGACGGAGACTACGGCCTAATGGCGCGGACGTTCGTGTGGCACCCGCGACGCGGGCCGGCGAAGACGGAAAAGCAAAACCTTCCGGAATCGGGTAACGTTCGTATCAAGCAGATTCGCAGTGGCATCGGGCACTCGTGGCGGATGCGCGCGACGCTCGAGGCCATTGGCCTCAAGCATCACCAGGCCGTGGTCGAAAAGGCGATCACGCCCGGACTGCGAGGGCAGCTCAAACAGGTGCGTCACCTCATCGAGGTGAGCGTGATCGACGGACAGTCCAAGTCCAAGCCGAAGCCGAAGCCGAAAGCCAAGGCGAAAGCGGAGGCGGAGGCCAAGTAAATGCCGAAAAAAGCAAAGGCCGCGGCCAAGACGGTCGAGAAGATCGGCCTCTACAACCTCACGCCGGCGCCGGGTTCCACGCGGAACCGCAAGCGCCTGGGCCGCGGTCCGGGCTCGGGCACCGGTAAGACGTCGGGCAAAGGCACCAAGGGCATCAAGGCGCGCGCGGGGCACCACGGTCCGGGCGGCGGCAAGCCGCACTTCGAGGGCGGCCAGATGCCCATGACACGTCGCCTGCCGAAGCGTGGCTTCACCAATCCGTTCCGCGAAGAGTCGCAGATCGTGCGGCTCAACGACCTCGAGTCGTTGACCGGCGAGATCACGCGCGAATCGCTCGCCGAGGCGGGGCTGATCCGCGTGAACAAGGGGCCGGTGAAAGTGCTTGCCAACGGCGAGATCACGAAGGCGATCGCGGTGCGCGGGCTCAAGGTGAGCGCGGGCGCGCGCGAGAAGATCGCCGCGGCGGGTGGCCGCGTCGAGGAGTAATCGAGGGAACTCCACTATGGCTCAGTCGAATGCGGCGGCGTCCGCGGTCCAGAATCTGTTCCGCACGCCGGAGCTGAAAGACAAAATCCTGTTCACGCTGCTCTGCCTGCTGGTCTATCGCATCGGCGCGCACGTGACGGCGCCGGGCATCAACCCGCAGGCGATCTCGGACTTCATCGATTCGCAGAAGAACGGGGGCGGCCTCCTCGGGCTGTACAACCTGTTCACCGGCGGCCAGCTCGCCCGGGCGACGGTGTTCGCGCTGGGGATCATGCCGTACATCTCGGCCAGCATCTTCCAGCAGATCGCGCAGGCCGTGGTGCCGCAGGTCGACAAGATGTCGAAGGACGAGGAAGGGCGGAAACGGCTGAACCAGTGGTCGCGCTACGCGACGGTGGCGCTCGCCGCCGTGCAGGCGTGGGGTTTCGCGATCTTCGCCGAAGGGATTCAGGGCGCGGTGGTCAACCCCGGCTTCAAGTTCCGCGTCCTGATGACGTTCTTCCTCACCGTCGGCGCGATCTTCGTCATGTGGCTCGGCGAGCAGATCACCGAGCGCGGCATCGGCAACGGCGCGAGCTTGATGATCTTCTTCTCGATCGTCGAGCGCATCTGGCCGAGCATCTTCTCGGCGTTCGGCTACGTGAGCACGGGCGTCATCGGCGCCTTCTCGCTCGTCGTGCTGATCATCATCATGGCCGGCGTCGTGGCGGCGGTCGTCGCGGTGACGATGGCGGCGCGCAAGGTGCTGATCCAGATACCGCAGCGCACGATGCAAAAGGGCCGCATGCGCGAGGCGAGCCGCAGCTACATCCCGCTGCGCGTCAACGCGTCGGGCGTCATGCCGATCGTCTTCGCACAGTCGGTGATCGTCGTGCCGGGCGCCGTGGCGCAGTTCATGGGCAGCCCCAAGCTGCGCGACTTCGCCGACCTGCTCGCTCCCGGGACGACGCTCTACTACATCTTCTCCGCCATCCTCATCCTGTTCTTCACCTACTTCTACACGTCGATCATCTTCAACCCGATCGACGTGGCCGAGAACCTGAAGAAGCAGGGCGGTTTCGTGCCGGGCGTGAAGCCCGGCGCCAAGACGGCCGAATACATCGACGACGTCGTCTCGAAGATCACGCTTCCGGGCGCGCTCTTCCTGACGGCCGTCGCGCTGCTGCCGATCTGGATCTCGACGGCGATGAACGTGCCGTTCAACTTCGGGGGAACCTCCCTCCTGATCGTCGTCGGCGTCGCGCTGGACACGATCACGCAGATGAACCAGCACCTGCTCCTGCGGAAGTACGACGGTTTCATGAAGAAGGGGCGGATCAAGTTCCGTGGACGACAGGGAGCGCCGGGCGGATACTAGCTCCGTCGCGATGACCGTCGGGGCCCGGCTGCAATGGCCGGGCCTCTTTTTTTGTCGTCGCGCCGGAACTGCTTCACCGCAGAGCCGCGGAGGCGCAGAGGAAACCTCAGAGGCGGTTGACCATCCGTTTGATCCCATCGCGCATGCGAGGGACGTGAAAATTCAGGAGGAGGCCCAACCGGCGACCGCTCAATTTCAGGTAGGTAAGAAGTTGAGCCCTATGAACCGGCAGCAGTTCGGGTACCGTCTTGAGCTCCACAATCACCGTTTCGTGGACTACCAAGTCGATTCGATAGCCGACAGGCAACCTGATGGTTTTGTACACGATGGGTAGCGGGACCTGGTTTCGGACCGTCAATCCTCGTTCTCGGAGCTCGTACATGAGGCATGTCTGGTAAGCGCTCTCCAAGAGCCCGGGGCCCAAGGCCGAGTGGACCTGAATGGCCGCATCGACAATTGTCCCGCTCACCTCATTCAACTCTTTCAAGGTTTCCTCGGCGTCTCGGCGTCTCTGCGGTAAAGCAGTTCAGGCAAGCCGACCGATAGAGTGGCCCGTCGAGGCGGTTTGACCGCCATCTCCTGATTCCCGGCCGAACCAATTTCTCCATACATTTCTGTACGATGATCATCGTCCTCTTCGGAAAACCCGGCGCCGGAAAGGGAACGCAGGCTCCGCTGCTCGCGAAGCAACTCGGCGTTCCGACGCTCGCGACGGGCGACGTGTTGCGGGGCGCGGTGCGGGCCGGCACCAAGCTCGGACTCGAGGCCAAGTCGTTCATGGATCGCGGCGACCTCGTGCCGGACTCCGTCATCCTCGGGATCGTGGCCGAAGAGTTGAAGAAGCCCGACTACGCGCGCGGCGTGATCCTCGATGGCGTCGTGCGCACGGTGCCGCAGGCCGAGGGGCTGAACAAGATGCTTGCGTCGCTAGGGCGCGGCGTGGACGCCGTGCTCATGTTCGACATCGACAACGACGAGATCGTGAGTCGCCTCAGCACGCGAACCGTGTGCGAGAAGTGCCAGACGCCGTACACGGGGCGACAGCCGGGCTCGCCGTGCGATAAGAACGACGGCGGTACGCTCGTGCGGCGGAAGGACGACGAGCCCGAGGCGATCCGCACGCGGCTCCGCGTCTACGAAGAGCAGACCGCGCCGGTGCTCGACTGGTACAAGAAGAACGACGGCAAGGTCGTCGTGGTCGGCGCGGTCGGCGAAGTCGGCGCGATCACCGAGCGGGCGCTCGAGGCGCTGAAGGCGTGATCCAGCTCAAGTCGGCGCGCGAGCTGGAACTGATGGCGCAGGGCGGGAAGATCCTCGCGGCCGCCATCGAGGCGTTGCACGGCGCCGTTCGCCCCGGCATCTCCACAGGCGAGCTCGACACGATCGCCGAGGAGTTCATCCGCAGCCACGAGGGTGCGGTGCCGGCGTTCAAGGGGCTGTATGGATTTCCCGGCAGCATCTGCGCGTCGCTGAACAACGAGATCGTACACGGCATTCCGTCGCCCAAGCGCGTCCTCAAGGACGGCGACATCGTCTCCCTCGACGTCGGTGTCGGCTACAAGGGCTACTTCACCGACAGCGCGACGACCGTTCCCGTCGGTACGATCTCTCCGGAGGCCCAGCGGCTGCTCGACGTCACGCAGCGCGCGCTCGCCGCGGGGATCGACGCCGCGGTACTCGGCAATCACATCGGCGACATCGGCGCGGCGGTGCAGGGCGTCGTCGAGGAATCCGGATTCACCGTGGTGCGCGACCTCGTCGGCCACGGCATCGGCGTCGAGTTTCACGAGGAGCCGCAGGTGCCGAACTACGGCAAACCCAAACGGCGCGAGCGACTGTCGGCGGGGCTGACCGTCGCGATCGAGCCGATGGTGAACGTCGGCGGACCGGCGACCAAGACGCTCGCCGACCGCTGGACCATCGTCACGCTCGACGGATCACTGTCGGCGCATTTCGAGCACACCGTGGCGATCACCGAGCATGGGCCGAGGGTCTTGACCCGGCTAGACGGCTAGACAGCTGGACGCCTCGACAGCTGGACGGCTCCGGCGCGCGTCCGCTCACTTCACCCAGCCCGACGCCTCCAACGACTGAAGAAAGCCCGGCGTTCCCAACGACACGGGGTGCATCATCTCGCCCGCGCTCGTCCGCATCCACACGTTGCCGCTCGCGAGACGCTCGTCGAAGGTCGTGAATCGATACTGATACATCGTCGCGCGGATCCACACCGGCGGCTTGTCCGGGAATGGATTCCCGGCCATCAACGACAACGTCGGCTTGTCGTTCTGGAGGAGTCGCGCGACGAGGGGGGGAACCACGAGCCCGCCATGCCCGGACTCAACGGGATGAACCACATCAACCAGTCGAGTCGCAAATGGTAGGGTGCGACGAGCGGCAGGGAGCGGCGCACGTCCCCCGGTTTCGCCTTGAACTCATACTCTTTCCACTCCGACGCCGGCGTGATCACACTGTCCGCCGTACCCTCGAGGATCACCTCGTAGCGCTTGCGCGAAATGCCGCCGAACGCGCCGTACGTGTTGACGAGATGCAACGGCTCGAAGCTCGCGTTCATCATCTGCTCGCTCGAGAACAGATTGAGCAAGGGCCGGAGGCTCAGCAACGCGACGAGCACCGTCAACGCTCCGACGGCGACTTGGTGTGGCGTGGCGAGCGGATGAAGCGCCTCCGGGCGCGAAAAAATCTTCGACAACATCCCGTCGTCGAAGCAGGACATCGCGACAACGATCGTGAGCCAGTTGAGCCACGACAGGTTGCCGCTCACGATGATCGATCCCTGGAACAGCACCGTGATCACGCCGGCCACGCGGCGCACGTTCGCGACCGGTACGAGGTACCCGAACGGCACGATGAGCTCGGACAGATGGTTGAACAGCACGCCGGCTTTGCTGAGCCAAAGGGGCGACTTCGCGAGGTACCAGCTCACCGGATTCGGGATCGGCTGCGTCTCGTAGTGGTAGACGAGACAGGTGAGATCGCGCCAGCACTGATCGCCGCGCAGTTTGATCATCCCCGCGCCGAACATCAGCCGGAAGAGCACCCAGCGGAACATCCAGATCACGACCGTCGGAGGCGCCGTATCGCGCGCGCCGAGGAACATCGCGAGGAATCCGCACTCGAGAAGCAGGGCCTCCCACCCGAATCCGTACCACACCTGCCCGACGTTGTCGATCGACAGGTAGACGAGCCACATCCATCCCCAGATCGCCGCGCTCACCGGTGTGCCGAATCGCTCCGAAACGCCGCTCAACGCCAGCAGTGCGCACGCGACGCCGGACCACGACAGTCCCATCGCGAATCTGTCCGAGTAGTGCAGAAAGAAGAGACTCGGCGATTCGACGAAGCGCGTGTTCTGCACCAGGTACGGCACGGGCGTAAGTCCATGCGCGCCGAGCAGCGGACGGAACTGATTGACCGCGACGAAGAAAGCGATGAGATAGATGCCGGCGAGTCCGCGCTGGAGCAGAAGACGCGTGATCCAGTATTCGCTCGTCGCGCTCCCGCCGAAGAGGTCCGACGCGGAGATCACGCGCGGTGTCCGAGTGAGCGCAGCGCCGAGCGCGCCGCGTTGAATCCGCACATGCCGTGCACACCGCCGCCGGGCGGAGTCGACGCGGAGCACAGGTACCAGCCGGGCACGGGAACGGAGTACGGATTGAACGAGAGCGTGGGGCGCGCGACCGTCTGCCACAGATCGTTGGCGCCTCCCACGATGTCGCCGCCGACGTAGTTCGCGTCGTGCCGCTCCAATTCCGCCGGCGTGGTGACG
Source organism: uncultured Gemmatimonadaceae bacterium (assembly GCA_963757185.1). Lineage (GTDB taxonomy): Bacteria > Gemmatimonadota > Gemmatimonadetes > Gemmatimonadales > Gemmatimonadaceae > JAQBQB01. Next base: position 97,947 of record CAVWQI010000002.1, on the reverse strand, counting down.
CACCGTTGGAGGATCACGTCGCGAAAGCCCGGCGCGAATCGTTCGACCTGCGCCTCGATGCGCGCGGTCATCTCGACGGTGGATCCGTTCGGAACGTGACAGTACGCCCACGCCGTGTGCCGCCCCGCCGGTGCTCTGGTGTCGTCGAAGAGACTCGGCTGCGCGAGCAGCACGAACGGTCGTTCGGGGTGCCGTCCGTCGGCCACGTCGCGCTCCGCGGCCGCGATCTCGTCGAGCGTGCCTCCGACGTGCACTGTCCCCGCTTGCAGGCACTCGATTGCACGCCAGGGAATCGGCGCGCTGAGCGCCCAGTCGAGCTTGAACGCCGCCGGGCCATGCCGAAAACGCAGAAGCTGCGATCGATAACCGGTGGGGAGTCGGTCGCCACCGATCGCGACGAGCTGCTTCGGGCTCACGTCGAACATCACGATCCCGGCGTCGCCGAGCTCCGCGTGATCGACGACGCGATGGCCGGTGACGATCTCGCCGCCCAACGACGCGAGCTGTGCCGCGAGCGCGTTCGCGATCGATTGGGCGCCGCCGCGCGGGAGCGGCCAGCCCCGCGCGTGTCCGACCATTCCGAGGACGAGCGCGAACGACGCGCTCGCCATCGCCGAGAGGGGAAGGAGAGAGTGCGCGCCGATGCCGGCGAAGAGAGCGCGCGCGCCGTCGCCGTCGAATCGCGCGCGCGCGAGCCCTTCCACAGAACGAATCGCGTTCACACCGAACCGCGCCAGCGCGATCGGGTGCCGCGGCGGAATGAGGGGGACGAGCAGCGCGTCCAACAGCGCGTCGCAGTCGTCGACGAGTGGAGCGAAGATGCGTCGATATGCTCGACCGTCAGGCCCGAGCGACACCGCGGTCGCGTCGAGCGATCGCTGGAGGATGGACGCGCTGCCGTCGTCGAGCGGATGGGCGAGCGGGACCGTCGGGTGGATCCACGTCAGCCCGTGCTCCGCGAGCGGGAGTGAGTTGAAGAACGGTGACGCGATGCCCATCGGATGAATCGCCGAACAGACGTCGTTCGTGAACCCGGGGAGCGTAAGCTCGGCCGACCGGGAGCCGCCGCCGATGGTGCTCTCAGCTTCGAGGACTGTGACCGAGAATCCGGCGCGCGCCAGAGTGATAGCGGCGGCCAGGCCGTTGGGACCGGAACCGACGACGATGGCCGACATGCTGCGCCCTCGAGCGGAGGCCATGTCGGAGAATATCGCGCCTCCGGACGTCAGTCCAAGGCGGCGACAGGCGGACGGCGGCGGCTGAGCCGGGCATCGCCGGCCGCACTCCGACCTTTACTTCGGAATTGTGTACCGCCTGTCGAGAGCGTCGAGGAGCGCCACAGCCTTTGGCGAGAATGGCGGTGCATTCCCCCGCTTTACCTCGGCGGAGGCGTACGTTCGCAGGAACGCGAAGAAGTCATAGACGCCCGGGTAGAGCGAGTCCACGCCGAAGGTCTCGTAGATCTCCCGCGCAACGTACGAGCCGTTGTAGTGGCCCGACGACGGGAGCAACTCGTTCACTCGACGTCCGACAGCGGCCAACTTTGTCGAGTCGTCGGCCGCGACGACCAACGCCGAATCGATCGAGTGGATCACGGCCGGCGTGCGCGCGTAGGCTGCGTTGTAGCGCGTGGCGTACGCGCTCATGATCGCGCTATTGGGGTACGAGAGCGGGTGCGGCTTGTCGATCAAATCGGCGATGCCCTCGTTGCGCATGTTGCGGAGCGCGAAGTAGAGCGCCGCGGACGAGTCGCCGTCGGGGACGCGCAGGCTGCTCATCGCGCTGAGGTAGGAGTGGTGGAACTCGTGCGCCAACAATCCCTCGAGCCCTCCCTCCTCATATACGTGGTCGAGGTCGATCACGACGCCGCGGGGTCCCAGCGAGTAGGCATCGTCTCGAAATAGGCCGAACGCTACGAGCGGCGCGGTCTTGCCGTCGGTCGCGTGCGGCGGAAGGAATCGGGCGGCGATCGCCACGGCTTTCTCGATCGGGAGGGATCGGGTCAGCGAGTCCCGGTATACGGCGAGCGCCTCGCGATGCGTCATCGTCGCCCGAAAATGCCGTAGCCGATCGGCCTCGTCGTTGTCGATCTTCGTGAGACTGTCGAATTCGGCGCGCCGAGACGGCCGGAGCGCGATCTCCATGTCGGATCGCGTGGTAGGGACCTGCTGCAGAGAGAGACGATAGCCCACCGACGAGGCCATGCGGCGCCAGTCGTCTTCGGAGGGTTCGACGTCTTTGGTCAGCTGGTCGGCGAGCTCCCAGAACCGGTCGACGCCGGAAAAGTCGAGGCCGGCGCTGGGCAAGGGAGGCAGCGTCGTGTGCGACCGAATCAGCGCCACCTCATCGGCCCGCGCTCGTGCCGGCGCGCTTCTGCCGCACTGTGGGTCGAAGGTCTTGAACTCGCTGGCCGCGCCTTCGAGCAAGCCCATGCGCTCCATTGACTCGAGAATGTCGATCCGGAGGGAGCACTTCTCGTCGGCGGTGGCCGCCGGCATCCGCATTCGCGCGACCATCAGCGCGTCGTGCCACAGACCCGCCCGGTTCAGCTTCGCGGCGCTGTCGGCCGAGGGTACGGCGGCCGACGAAGAACCCTGCATCGAGGGGGCTTGGGCCACGGCCAAATCGGGGCCGACCGCCAGAAGCAGGGAAAGCTTGGCAAGGGAGCGAATCACGCGGTTCTCCGAGTGTGGTCCGATGCAGGAAAAGATGCCGCCCGCCGCCGAATAGTTTGAACGTCCGGAGGTCCGAATCGCATCCGGGCACCAGGCGTTACCCAAGAGCGCCACCCGCCAGCGCTGGACCCTTCCGGGCCGTACTCCCAGAGGCCAATCTATCCCTTGGCCCGAGGACGTTTTGGCCTCGGTCAGGGCGCCTCCACCCGGCGTCCGCCACACACCCACATGCTGTCGAGGTTTTAGAGACAATGCGGATTCTCCGCTCCTGGCGCCTCGCGCTCGCGCCGATCGCCTTCGCCGCCGTCACCGCCGGCGCGCAGGGCCACGTCACGTCGCCGAAGGAGTTCTTCGGCCACAACATCGGTGACGACTACTGGCTGCCCAACTACGACCAGTTCCTGGCGTACTGGAAGAAGATCGACCAGGAGTCCGATCGCATGCAGTCGGTCGAGATCGGGAAGTCGTCGGAGGGTCGCCCGCAGATGGCGGCGATCATCACGGCGCCGGAGAACTTCAAGCTGCTCAAGAAGTACCAAGACATCTCGATGCGGCTCGCGAAGGGTGAAGGACTCACCGACGCCCAGGCGCACGAGCTGGCGAAAGAAGGCAAGGCGGTCGTGTGGTTCGACGGCGGCCTCCACGCCACCGAAGTCCTCGGCGCGAACCAGCTGATCGAGACGACGTACCAGCTGATCAGCCGGAACGACGACGAGACGAAGCGCATCCTGCACGACGACATCATCCTCGCCGTGCACGCCAATCCCGACGGCATGCAGCTGGTCGCGGACTGGTACATGAAGGACAAGGATTCGCTGGCGCGGTCGATGAACATCCCCCGTCTCTACAACAAATACGCCGGCCACGACGACAACCGCGACTCGTTCATGTCGAACCTGGCCGAGACCAAGAACGTGAACCACTTCATGTTCTGGGACTGGCATCCGGTGATCATGTACAACCATCACCAGACGGGTCCCGCGGGCACGGTGATGTTCTCGCCGCCGTTCCGCGATCCGTTCAACTACAACTTCGACCCCATGATCGTGATGGGGCTCGACATGGTGGGCGCGGCGATCCACCAGCGGCTGCTCGAGCACAACATGCCGGGCTTCACCATGCGCTCGGGGTCGAGCTATTCGACGTGGTGGAACGGCGGGTTCCGCACGATCGGCTACTTCCAGGGCATCATCGGCATTCTCACCGAGACGATCGGCAACCCGACGCCCGAGCGCATTCCGTTCATCCCCGACCAGCAGCTCCCCCGCGGCGATCTGCCCGCCCCGGTGACGCCGGGCGTCTTCCACTTCCGCACGGCGATCGATTACTCGGTCGAAGCGAACTACGCGATCTTCGACCTCGCGTCGCGCTATCGCGAGACGTTCCTGTACGACAAGTACCTGATGGCCAAGCACTCGATCGAAGAGGGCAACCGCGACAACTGGACGATCTCGGGCAAGCGCATCGCCGAGGCTGAAGCGGCGCTCACCGGCGGCAGCGCGGTGCAAGCTGGCGCTCCGGCCGGCGGCGGACGAGGAGGCCGCGGCGGTCGTGGTGCCGCCGCCGCGCCCGTTCCAGCCGGGGATCAACCCGGTGGAGCGATCGGGAATCCCGGCGCGCCGTTCGGGCGTGGCAACGCCAACGTCGAAGCGCAGATGCACGCGTACAACGACGTGCTCCACGCGAAAGACAAGCGCGATCCGCGCGGATACATCATTCCGTCGGATCAGCCGGACTTCCTCACGGCGATCAAATTCGTGAACACGCTCCGCCACGTCGGCGTGTACGTCGATCAGGCGACGGGACCGTTCGCGGTCGCCGGCAAGAACTATCCGGCCGGCTCATTCGTGATCAAGACGGCGCAAGCCGCCCGCGGGCAGGTCCTCGACATGATGGAGCCGCAGGATCACCCGAACGACTTCGCCTATCCCGGCGGTCCGCCGCGTCGCCCGTACGACAACGCCGGTTGGACGCTCGCCTACGAAATGGGTGTGAAGTTCGACCGCGTCCTCGACGGCTTCGACGTGGCGAACGTGAAGCAGATTCGCGGAACCGAGCTGGCGAAGCCGATGGCCGCCACGATCGCGAACGCGTCCGGCGCCGCCGGCTTCCTGATGTCGCACGAGGAGAACGACGCGGTGACGGTGCTCAACCGCGTGTTCAAGGCCAACGGCGAAGTGGACTGGCTGCGGTCGCCGCTCCAGATCGGCGGCAAGACATGGCCGGCCGGCACGTTCTTCATTCCCGCTGCGAGTCTTCCCGTGCTACAGAAATCGGCGGCGGACCTCGGCGTGAGCTTTGCCGGTGTCGCATCACGGCCGAGCGACGCGATCAAGCTCTCCGAGAAGCGCATCGCGCTCTTCGACCAATACGGCGGATCGATGCCGTCGGGCTGGACGCGCTACGAGTTCGAGCAATTCGAGATTCCTTATCAGACTGTGTATCCGCAGGACCTCGACGCCGGGAATCTCAAGAGCAAGTTCGACGTGCTGATTCTTCCATCGGGCGCGCAGATCCGCGGCGCCGGCGGGGCGGCCTTCGGTGGACGCGGCGGCGGCGGCGGTGGTGGAGGCCGCGGCGGCAACATCCCGGCGGAGTATCAGAAGATGACGGGTCAGATGACGCCGGAGACGACGCTGCCGGCGCTCAAACAGTTCCTGAACGACGGCGGAGTCATCGTCGCCGTCGGGTCGGCGACGTCGCTCGGCTACGCGCTCGACCTGCCGATCGAGAATCACCTGGTCGTGCGCGGCCCGGGCCAGCCGGATCGGACGCTCACCGGCGAGGAGTACTACGTGCCGGGCTCGATCCTCAACGTCGCGGTGGATAACACCGATCCCGTCGCGGCGGGTTTCGACAAGCATCTCGACGTCTTTTTCGACAACAGTCCGGTGTTCCGTCTGTCGCCCGACGCGGCGCTGAAGGGCACCAAGGCGGTCGCTTGGTTCGACAGCGCGTCGCCGCTGCGCAGCGGTTGGGCGTGGGGACAGAACTATCTCGAGGGCGGCGCGGCCGTCGTCGAGTCGAGCGTGGGGAAGGGCAAGGTCTATCTGTTCGGACCCGAGATCACGTTCCGCGGGCAGCCGCACGGGACGTTCAAGTTCCTGTTCAACGGCATCTACGCGCCGACGAACATGACCCAGGCGATCGTTCCGTAAAATGACGCACGGGCCCGCGAGAGCGGGCCCGTGGTGTATCCGGGAGGGAGGGGGAGGCCGTCGTGACTGACAACGCAGGCCGCACGACCGACGACAACGAGTCTCCGCGCCCGCGGGCTACGGTTGCGCGGCAAATCCGCGCGTGGATCGGCCGCCGGCTCATCGACCGACTGCGCTGGGCCGACGGCCCCGTGCATGTCGCGTATCACCCGGACGCCGCGTACGAGTTGCACAAACTGCCCGAGTTTCGCGCCTTGTATCAGTCGTGGATCGCCGGCAACCGGCGCGGAAATGGCGGAGATCTGACGCGCTTGTACGCGTTCATCCTCAACATCAAGCAATGCCTCGCCGACGGCGTGGCGGGCGACTTCGCCGAGCTCGGAGTGTGGCGCGGCAACTCGGCCGCGGTGCTCGCGCACTTTGCCGAGCGAGACCATCGGCACGTCTATCTGTTCGACACGTTCACCGGTTTCGACGCTCGGGATCTCCGTGACATCGACGGCCATCGCTCCGCGCAATTCTCGGAGACGTCACTCGACGCGGTCCGAAAGACCGTCGGGCACGAGGCGCATACCACGTACGTGCAGGGGTTCTTTCCGGAATCGGTGACGCCGGCCGCGGAACGCGCGACATACGCCGTCGTGAACATCGACTGCGATCTCTACGCGCCGACCAAGGCGGCGCTGGAGTTCTTCTATCCTCGTCTGGCGCGCGGCGGTACCCTGTTCCTGCACGACTACGCTTCCGGGATCTGGCCCGGCGTGACGCAAGCAGTCGACGAAATGCGCGCGAAGACGGGCGAGGCGCTCGTGCTCATGCCCGACAAGTCCGGCACGGCGATCATTCGCAAGACCCGCTCTGGTTCGCGCTGAGGCCGGCCGCTCGTCTCGAGGTCGTGGCCAGGCTTTCTGTTCTTGGTGGTCTGGAACTGCTCACCGCAGAGACGCGGAGGCGCGGAGAATAGCCGCGGAGGCAAGCACTGTCGCGCAACGAGCCGGATTCTTTGGGGGACTGCCGCTCGGGGAGGCACGCGCTCCGTGGAGGCTCCGCCGCGAAATTGAAGCATCCTGAGCGGCTTTCACAAAAGCATCCGGCTCGTTGCGCGACGGAGCAAGCCTTCCGCGGCCGTTCTCTGCGCCCTCTGCGTCTCTGCGGTGAGGTAGTTCAGTAGGCCGACCGATAGAGCGGCCCGTCGACGCGAGATCATCCCCGTCGCCTCGTCGGAGACGCTACGGCTTGCGGCCTCCCGCGCGTAGCTGCTTGAGAACCGCACCCAGCTGGTCGATCTCGCGTCCGTAGGCGGCCCAATCACCGGCGCGTTGGGCGGCGATCGCCCGGTCGTAGTGGTCCTGGGCCTGATGCAGCACGTCGGCGGGAACGGCCGACGCGCCGGCTGTCGGCGCGGCGACCGCCGTCGAATCGGCGGACGCGAGCGCCCCGCGCGCGGGCGGCGCGCCGCCGAACAGGAGTCCCAGTCCGTCTTCGAGCGTCTCGGCCATGGCCACGCGGTTCTCGTGGGCGACGACCACGCGCTTGAGCTCGGGGATCGAGCCTCCCTCGGCGCGGAGATACAGCGGCTGCACGTAAATGAGCGAACCTCTAATTGGAATCACCAGCAGCTCGCCGCGGATGACCTGCGAGCCTTTCTGGTCCCACAACGTCAGCTGCTGCGAGATGCTCGTCTCCTGATTGATCCGATTGACGATCTGCTTCGGACCATACACCAGGCTCTGTTTCGGAAACTGGTATACGACGAGCTTCCCGTAGTTCGCGCCGTCCATGCGCGCCGCCATCCATGCCGCGAGATTGTCCTTTCCTTGCGGCGTGAACGGCGTCATGTAGATGAATTCCGGCGTCGACTCGCCCGGCAGGCGCAGAATGATGTGTCGCATGAACGTGTTCGCGTTCGGCGCCTGTTCGATGCCGGGGTACTGCCATTGATCCTCGCGATGGTAGAACGCGTCCGGATCCACCATGTGATACCGCGCGTAGAACGACGTCTGAAGGCGAAAGAGCTGGCCGGGATACCGAACGTGGGCGCGCAAGTCCGCCGGCATCGCCGAGAGCGGCTTGAAGATCGAGCCGAAGATCGCCGCGTAGGTTCGAATGACGGGGTCGCCCGGGTCCGCGAGATACGCGTCGACGGTCCCGTCGTACGCGTCGATCACGACCTTGACGCTGTTGCGCAGATAGTTCGTGCCGTCGCTGGTCGGCTGCGAGTACGGCCATTCGTCGCTCGATGTGTAGGCGTCGAGGATCCATTTCAGCGTACCGGAGTCGCTCACGACGAGATACGGTTCCGCGTCGAAGTCGAGGAACGGCAGAGCGGTTTTCGCGCGTTCGAGGATGTTGCGCCGATACAGGATGCGCGCGTCGGACGCGAGGTAGGACGACAGCAGAATGTCCATCGATCCGAACTGCCAGGCGAAGAGCGCTCGGCGAAGGAACGAGCCGACGCGCACCCCGCCGCGGCCGGTGTAATTCGTGTAGACGTTCTTGTCGCCGGCCGGGTAGTCGAACTCCTTCTGCCCGGTGCCGACGAAGACGTAGCTGTTCGTCAGCTCGCCGTAGTAGATCTGCGGGCGCGTGACTTTGACCGAGATCGTCGACACGGGCGGCAGATCCTTGATGAACAGCACGGGCAACCCCTCGGCCGTCACCTGATTCACCGGCGCCATGGCGATGCCCATGCCGTGCGTGAACGTCAGGCGATCGTTGATGAAGTTGCGCGTCGGCAGCGAAGCCGTGTTGAGCTCGCGCGCCGAGACGTGGACCTGACGATATCGGCCGTCGATCATGTAGCGGTCGTCACTCACCGACGCGAAGTCGTAGTACGTTCGAATCTCCTGGAGCTGGCCGAACGTCTGTTTCAGCAGATCCCGCTCCCAGAGCCGCACGTTGTCGATCGTCGGCGCGTTGGCGCGCACGTCGGCCATGGTGAGCTGGATGTCGCCCTCGAGGTCGCGCGTCGCGACGCTGTCGAGTCGCCAGGCGCGCCGCGTCGCCGCGATGTGTCGCTCGATGTAGGGACGCTCGCGGGCCAGCTCGTTCGGCGCGACGCCAAACTTCTGCTCGGCCGCCGGCAGAAGCCCGCGCGACACGACGCCGACGGCGGCGTAGCCGCCGATCGCCAGAGCGGCGAACCAGAGAAGCTTGTCCTGAATAACGCCGTAAACCACGAGGCCGGCCGCCAGCACCGCCGCGACGGCGGAGATGCGAATGCCGGGCAGCAGCACGTGAACGTCCGCGTAGCTCGCGCCGGCCAGCGGTCCGGTTGTCGAGTGCAGGAGTGCCGCTGAATCGACGATCCAGAGCTGCGCGGCGAAGATGATGAACAGCAGCGCGACCAGGCCGCCGACGTGACGCGATGGGCCCGACTCGATCAACGCCCGGCGCGGGCCAAATGAAACGACGCCGCCGGCGAGATAGAGCAGCGCCACGCCGACGAGCGACAGCGTCGTGAGCGCGGCGAACATGCTCAACGCGGCGGAGATCGCGGGAAGCCGGAACAGATAGAAGCCGATGTCCCGCCCGAAGAGCGGATCGGTGGCGCCGACGGCCGAGCCGTGCAGCGCCGTGAGAACCGTCATCCACTGCGCGGCCGCGACGACCCCGGCGACGAACGCCACGAACAGCGCGCCGAGTTGCAGGACTTTGGGCACGAACCGCGTGAGGTCGATCGCTTCGCCGTTGCGATTCAGGAACGGCGTCGGCACGCCGACGATGCCTCGCCGCGCGACCGAAAGATTGGCATAGAGGAACCCGTAGGCGACGAGTGCCGCCACGACGAAGAGCACCGTATGCGCGACGAGCGACGTCACGAAGACCGACTCGAAGTGAATCTCTCGAAACCAGAGCCAGTCGGTCGCGCTGCTGGCGAGCCACGGCGCGATGAGCACGTCGAAGAGGATCGCGGCGGCCAAGCCAAGCACGACCCAGCGCACCCTGCTCCGCGCGCGAGAGGAGGTGCGGAACCGAAGGGCGTTGGGGGGGAGCGGAGAGGTCATGCGGGTCTCGGCGGGGGCGGGCAACTACGACGCTGCAATCTGGCCGCCTCCGGAGTGCCGGCGCAATTCGATACATTCCGGCGGGTCGTTGACCTCGCGACCGGCTCGCCGAATATTCGGCGAATCTCTCGAGGGCAAAAGCGCACGGCCGGCGCGACGCGGCGCCTCTTGTACCCACCCAAGACGGAGGCTACGCGTCATGAGAACTGTCCTCCTCGTCGGCCTCGCCGCATGCGTTCAGCTTGCGGCATCGCCCGATCCGGCAACCGCGCTCCAGTCGCGGCAGAGCCCTTTCCCCACGCCGCGCGAGAGCCGCATACCCGTCGGCAACGACGCCTCGCTCTACGTCCGAGACATCGGAAGCGGCTCGCCCGTCATCGTGCTCCACGGCGGCCCGGATTTCGACATCAACTATCTGTTGCCCGACCTCGATCGGCTGGCCGATTCGTACCACCTCATCTATTACGACCAGCGCGGGCGCGGCAGGTCCGCGGATCGCGTTCAACCCGAGGAGGTCTCGCTCGCGTCGGATGTCGAAGACATCGATCGCGTGAGAGATCGCTTTCATCTCGAACAAACGACGGTGCTCGGTCACTCGTGGGGGGCGGTCCTCGCCCTCGAGTACGCACTGCGTCATCCGACACGCGTGTCGCGTCTGATCCTCATGAATCCCGCGCCCGCCTCGACCAGCGACTACGCGCTGCTGCGACGCGCCTACACCCAGAAGCTTGGCAAAGACTTCGATCGACAGCGGGAGATCCTCGCCAGCGCCGCCTACAAGGAAGGAGACCCCGAGACCGTCGCGGCGCGATACCGTCTCCATTTCGAGGCCGCTCTCGCGCGCAACGAGGATTACGAAACGCTCATGGCGAGGATGAAGGCGGCGTTCGTCAGCCAGGGGAAGGCTGGTATTCTCAAAGCGCGCGCCGTGGAGGACCGGTTGTACGCGGACTCGTGGTCGTTGAGCGGATACGACCTGCTGCCCAAATTGCGCGCCCTCACGATGCCGACGCTGGTCATCGCCGGAGACAAGGACTTCATCCCCGGTGAGATCGCTCAGCACATCGCATCGGCGATTCCCGGCGCGCAACTCGTGATGCTCGGCAACTGCGGACACTTCAGCTATCTGGAGTGCCCGGCGGACGTTCGCAAAGCGTTCGACGATTTCTTTCGTCGTGCCGGGTCAGCTTCGCCCCCCCGATGACTCCCAGTTTTGGCGACGACGAGGGCGGGGAACGGGACGACCGCTTGCAGGGCGCGCCCACCGGGGCGTATGATGAGCCATCGGGAAGGAGACGGCGCGGTGTGCGACGAGGCCCGCGAGCAGATCCCCTGTCTTCTTCCCTGGCTCGTGCGCCGTGGCGGCCCCGAGTGTGCAAGGAAAAACGTGACCTTCGACACAACGGGGTAGGCTCCTGACCCGCTATCGGCTATCCGCCGCGCAGACATTGTCGCTTGCCAGCACCGCGATCGTGGCAGCGGTACTCGGCATTGCCGTGGTCGTCGTTTGGGCGACGTTGACCCGGGCTGCCATCAGCGACGCACGGGTCGGTTTGGACCGCAGCGTCAGACAGCTGGCGGTGGTGACGGCGAGTGGCGTTCGGACCACCCAGGTTCGCTTCGCACGGGTCGCCGAAGACGCAGCCATTCGCAACGCGCTCGAGTCGCCCGCTCCGCAAACTCTCGACGCGGCACGGGCCGCGTTACGCCGTCTCGAGGTTCGGCCAGACTCCGGCCTGCCGATAGAGCTCTGGAGTGAGACAGGGCGCCCGCTGGGATCGGTCGGCACCGACAGCGGAGCGACTCTGGGTCTGAACATCCCCGCCGAAGGGCCCGAGCCTGAATCGATCCGCGACCGCGGCCTCGACTCTCTGCGAATCGTAGACTCAGTCCAGATCGGGGCGCTGCAGCGGGTCGGCGAACGCACGCTCTTCTGGCTCGTGATGCCGGTTCGCGACGGCAAGAAGCTCCTCGGTTTTGTCGCATCGCGGCGGCACATCGGGTCCAATCCGCAGGCCGAGACAACAATTCGCGAGCTCAGCGGCAATTCGGCGTCGGGCTACTATAGAAACGTCGATGGCACCACGTGGACGTCATTCGGCGGGTTCCCCGAAAGCCCCGCGGACTCCACCCTATCCAGCGAAGGTGGAAGGGGGGAACGCGTTCGACCCGTGGGGCGCGTGATGTTCGCGGAAGCCAGGGTCGCCGGCACCCCGCTCGTGTTGGGGATGGAAGCACCCCGGTCCGCCATCCTGACAGTCGCGAACGCGGCCGCGCGACAGCTCGCGCTGCTCGGCGTGATGCTTACTCTCGTGGGGGCGCTCATCACGTGGTTCGTGGGTCGGCGCGTACTCCGACCCTTGACCGATCTGACGAGCGCTGCCGACTCGGTCGCGAGCGGCGACTATTCGACGCGTGTTCCGACGGCAGGTACAGACGAGGTGGCGCGTCTGGCGTCGCGCTTCAACCGCATGGCGCAGCAGATCGGCGACGACCGAAAGCTCCTCCAAACGGCGAATCGCGCGAAATCCGATTTCCTCGCTTCGATGAGTCACGAGCTGCGTACGCCGCTCAACGCGATTGGCGGCTACGCTGAGCTGATGGAGATGGGCGTGCGCGGGCCGATCACCGAGGAGCAGCGCCGCGACCTTTCCCGGATTCGAACGAGCCAATCGCATCTCCTCGGATTGATCGCCAGCCTGCTCGACCTGAGTCGCATCGAGAGCGGGCAGGTCACCTATGCCCAGGAAGACGTGGCGCTCAATCCGCTGCTCGGAGGGCTCGAGGCGCTCGTCCTGCCGCAGACGACGGCCAAGAAGCAAACCCTGGTCTATCGCAGCGAGCAGGAACTGGGGGCGTTCGCCGACCGCGAGAAGTTGCGTCAGGTCCTGCTCAACCTTCTCTCGAACGCCGTGCGGTACTCGCCGAGCGGCGCGACGATCACGATGAGCGCACGGCGGCTCGACGACGCGACCGTCGCGATCGAGGTCAGCGACACGGGTCCGGGCATCCCTCTCGAGCGCCAACGCGAGATCTTCGAACCGTTCGTGCAGCTCGACCGTTCGCTGACGCGGACGAACGAGGGCGTCGGCCTCGGATTGTCGATCAGCCGGGATCTCGCCCACGGCATGGGGGGCGAGCTCACGGTGACGAGCGTTCCGGGCGAAGGGTCTTGCTTCCGGCTCACGCTGCCAGCAGGTGTCGTCAACGAGGCGACGCCGAGGCTGCAGACCGGATCGTACGGTGTGCCGGCCGTGGCGATCGATACGACCGGCCGCTAGTCACCCACAAAGGAAATCGAATGCTGTTGCGTAGAAGGACATTCGCCGCCGCGTGCGCGCTATTCGCGGCCGTCGTCAGTTGCGGGGGCGATTCCTCGGGGCCCGGTACCTCCGATTTAGGCGGGGGCACCAACCCGGCGACGGAGACCTACGCCGCGTCGCTCGGCGTGAACATCTCGACGATGACGAAGAAGTCGGATGCGCTCTACTACCAGGATCTCGTTACCGGCTCCGGTGCGGTGGCGACGTCGGGGCACGCCGACTCGGTGACGTATACCGGCTGGCTATCGAACGGCACGCAGTTCGACAGCAACGTCGGCAAGACGCCGCTTGGGTTTATCCTTGGCGTCGGGCAGGTGATCCCCGGGTGGGACCAGGGGATCGTCGGCATGCGCGTGGGGGGCACGCGATTGCTCGCGATTGGATCGGCGCTGGCCTACGGCACCCAGGGCAGGCCGCCTGCGATCCCGAGCAACTCGACGCTCGTCTTCAAGGTGCAACTGCTGTACGCGCAGTAGCGCGGCATGCGCGCGCTACTGCGGGTCGCCGCGCGTCAGACGCCGGCGACCGCTTCCCTTGTAGCGCCCGATCCCTCGCCGTGTGACGCGTACGCCAGCCACTCGCGATAGCTGGCGTCTCGTCCGTACACGACGTCGAAGAACGCTTGCTGCACGCGCTTCGTGACGAGGCCCGGGCGTCCGTCGCCGACCGTGCGTCCGTCGACTTCGGTCACGGGCATGATCTCGACCGCGGTGCCGGAGAAAAACAGCTCGTCGGCGAGCGCGATGTCGGTCGTGCTGATCGGCCGGACGATGACCTCGATACCAAGGTCATGCGCGATCGTGATCACGCTGTCGCGCGTGATCCCCATGACGATCGACGCGTCCAGGTCGTTCGTAATCAGCGTGCCGTCGCGCACGACAAACAGGTTCGCGCCTGATCCCTCGGCGACGTCGCCCTTCGAGTTGAGCAGAATCGCGTCGTCGTAGCCCCGTCGGATGGCTTCCTGCACGGCGCGGACGGAGTTCGTGTAGTGCCCGCACGCCTTGACGAACGGCGGCAGCGTCGACGAATCGATGCGGGCCACCGTCGAGACGGTCGTGCGGACGCCGCGGTTCGATTCACCCTGGAAGTACGGTTTGCCGGGCACGGCGATGATCGCCATGGTCACCGGGCAGTCCTTTGGCCACACGGCGAAGCTGTACGAGTCGAAGAACGCGAGCGGGCGCAGGTACGCGTTCGTCAGCCCGTTCGCCCGCACGACCTCGAGCGACGCCGCGCACAGTTGGTTGAAGTCGAACGGAATCTCGATCTCGTAGAACGACGCCGACAGAAAAAGGCGCCGAATGTGGGCGTCGAGACGGAAGATTGCGGCGCCGTCCGGCGTTTCGTAGCAGCGCATCCCCTCGAACACGCCCGTGCCGTACTGCAGGCCATGGGCGCTGACGTTGATCGTGGCGTCGGCCCAGGGAACGAGCTCGCCGTTGAGCCAGATGTAGTCGGATTTTATGAAGGGAGCCATTGTCGGGATTCTAGGGTCGGAGTATTCGGAAAAGTATGCGGGGCGCGAGGATCAGCGGCAAGCGGACGGCACATTCATCGCGCGCGGTCGGCTACGATTGGAGCCCGGAAAAAGGGGAACAACGATAACGCAGATCTGAACGGCGATGACGCGGATGAAACGGCGGGGGACTTGGTATGAACCCCTCGTTTTTCATCCGCGCGATCGCTTTTCAAATCTGCGTCATCTGCGTTGAAATTGTCTGCCCCTGCGATCGTGGCCAGTCCGCCTCGCGCAGCGGCATCGGCGGAATCGCCGTTCACACGTCGCAGATCTCGTACGCCTGCTTGAGCGACGCGATCGGGTCGCGCTTGGGAACGAACTCCTGTCCCACGAAGCCTGCGTACCCGGTATCGGCGATCGCCTGCATCACGCGACGATAGTTGAGCTCCTGCGAGTCATCGATCTCGGCGCGGCCGGGGACGCCACCGGTGTGGTAGTGCGCGATGTGCTGCGCGTTGTTTCGAATCGTGCGGATGACGTCGCCTTCCATGATCTGCATGTGGTAGATGTCGTAGAGCAGCTTGAGTCGCGGCGACCCGACGCCCTGCACGACCTGAACGGCCCAAGCGGTGTGATCGCCCTGGTAGTCCTTGTGATCCACCTTGCTGTTCAACATCTCGAGGCAGAGCGTGACGCCGTGCTGCTCGGCCATGGGCGTGACGCGCTTGAGGCCGGTGATGCAGTTGGCGATCCCCTCGCCGTCTGAAAGGCCGGCGCGGTTACCGCTGAACACCACGATGTTCGGAATTCCCGCCGCCGCGACGAGCGGCAGCATTCGCGTCGCGTCGGCGACGAGCTTGTCGTGGTTGTCGGGGCGATTGAATCCGACGGGGATCTGGCCGAAACCATTGGCCATCGCGCAGTCGAGCCCGTGCTTCTTCACGACCGGCCATTCCGGCTCGCTCAACAGCTCGACCGACTTGTAGCCGATCGATTTCGCGGACTCGCACAGGTCGTCGAGCGGGATCTTGGCGTAACACCACCGCGAGACCGACTGCTTGAGCCGCGACGCGCGTACTTCGTTCGGCGATTCGGCGAGAGCGGCCCGTGGTGCGAGCGCGACGCCGGCGGTCAGCGCGCCGAGCGCGCCGAGCGCTTCGCGCCGAGAGAGGTCGCGCGTCACAGCGCGTTCTGCTTCGTGAGGCTCACGGCGTGCGACACCGCGCGCGCCGTGAGCGCCATGTACGTGATGCTCGGGTTCTGGCAGCCGTTGCTCGCCATGCAGGCGCCGTCGGTGATGAACAGATTCTTCACGTCCCACGCCTGGTTCCACCGATTGAGCACGCCCTCGTCCGCCTTCTTGCTCATGCGCGCGCCACCCATCTCGTGGATGCAGTGACCGGGCGGGTTGTTCGATCCGTGCGTACGGATGTCCGTGCATCCCGCGGCGTCGAGCATCTCGGCCATCGCGGTCTTCATGTCTTCATCCATCGCGCGCTCGTTCTCACGCCAGCGAACCTCGATGTGCGCGGACGGGATTCCCCACTTGTCCTTCACGTTCGGGTCGAGCGTGACGCGATTGTCCGGGTGGGGAAGCGTCTCGCCCCAGCCAGATGCCGACAGCGACCACGGTCCGAGCTCGTCGATCAACGACTGTTTGAACGCGGCGCCGTACCCGGGCATGCTCGACCCGCGTCCCCAACCGCCGCGCCCGGAGCCGCCCTGCATGCCGTAGCCTCGCAGAAAGTTCGGGTGCGCCGATTTCACGTTGCGGAAGCGCGCGATGTAGATGCCGTTGGGCCGATGCCCGATCGTGCGCTTGTCGGTGAAGCCGGGAACGGTTCCGCCGGCGCCAGAGCCGTAGTGATGGTCCATCACGAAGCGGCCGAGCAGCCCGCTCGAGTTGGCGAGACCGTCGGGGAAGCGCGTGCTCTTCGAGTTGAGCAGAAGGCGAACCGACTCGATCGTCGATGCGCAGAGGAAAACGACGCGCGCCGTGTACTCGCGAGCTTCCATCGTCTGCGCGTCGATCACGCGCACGCCGCTCGCGCGCCCTTTCTTTGGATCGTAGATCACTTCGGCGACGACGCTGTTCGGTCGCAGCGTGAGGTTGCCCGTCTTCTGTGCGGCGGGGAGGGTCGAGCCGAGGCTGTTGAAGTACGAGTGCGTGATGCAGCCGCGCTCGCAGGGGCCGCAATAGTGGCAGGCGAGGCGCCCGTTGTGATCCTTCGTGAGAATCGCCGCGCGCCCGATCGTCATCACGCGCTCGCCGCCGAACGCCTTGAGGATCTTGGGACGAGCGTCCTGTTCGACGCAGGTCATCTGCATCGGCGGCAGGAACTCGCCGTCGGGGAGCTGCGACAATCCTTCGTGCGCGCCGGTGATGCCGATGAAGCGCTCGACGTGCGAGTACCAGGGCGCGATGTCGGCGTAGCGGATCGGCCAGTCGTTGCCGTGGCCGTCCTTCGCGTTCGCCGTGAAATCGAGGTCGCTCCAGCGATAGACTTGCCGGCCCCAGGTGATCGAGCGTCCGCCGACGTGCCGGCCGCGAAACCACTTGAACGGAGCGTCCTGCGGATTGGTGTACGGATTCTCCGCGTCCTTCACGAAGAACTTGTGTCCCATCTCGTCGCACGCGTAGCAGTCGCGCTGCACGGGATAGTCGGCCTCGAGCAGCTTGCGGTCGCCGAGTCCGCGGAAGTGCATCTCCCACGGCTGCACGTGTTCGACGAAATCGTGATTCGGGTCGACCGGGCCGCCCGCTTCGAGCACGAGCGTCTTGAGCCCGTGTTCGGTCAGCTCTTTCGCCGCCCAGCCGCCGGAGATCCCTGAGCCGACGACGATCGCGTCGAAATGCGTCGTCTCACGCATGGTCGTGCATCTCGCGTGAGGAGGAGCTCGCCGCCTTGGTTGCGAGCGGCGCCGAGCCCTCGAAGCGGCCGGGCATCACCTCTACGTGGAGCACGTCCTTGGACACGCGCTCGCTCGTGAAGTAGCCATGGATGACGAGACCCTTGAGGCGCCAGTACGTGCGCATGGGCTCTTCGCGGCGGCTCGGTGAGTGTTCGATCGCGGTCAAAATGGCGCCGCATTCGTCGATGGTGAGATCGGCGAATGGACGGGAAGCGGGAGTTGCCCGCGCCGTCGTGTCCGACGAACCCGGGGCAACCGGCGTCCAAGTGTTCAGCGTGTCGAGTCCAGCGAGAAACGCGGTGCGCTCCGCATCGGTGTAGTTCTCGCTCACGATCACGTCGATGAACGCGGGCACGCGGACGTCGGTCGCGCTAGGGGAGTCGGTGCGCGGGAGAATCGTATCCGCGATCGCGCCGACGAGCGCGAGCTGCGCGTCGGTCAGCCCGGCGGCGGGACGAATGCCGCTCGCGACGCGCTCCCACGCCGCCATCGCGTCGCGGGGGATGAACGCGAGCGCCGTCGCGGCGCCGAAAGCACGAAGCAGATCGCGGCGTTGCATCGCGGTTGAATCCTCCTCCGAGCTAGATGGAAGGGTGTTTCGTGTGCCACTCCGTGTGAATCTGATACTGGTGCGCGACCGAGAGAATCTTGTCGTCGTTGTACAGATTCCCCGCGAGCACGGCGCAGATCGGCTGTGGGTTGTAGGTGACCGGTGGCGTGGTCGAATCGGCGGCCGCTCCGCCCCCGCCGCCTCGACCGCCACGACCCGCGGGCTGCGGCTCGAACTTGTATGGCACGACAGCGCACGGATGTCCCGTCTGCGCGTGCAGCCCGACATCGTACCCGTTCGCGCCCGGCACGTACATGTCGAAGTCCGCGAGCAGCGCGGCCATCTGCGTGATGAGGATCTGCCGTCGCCGCTGCTGCTGAACGAAATCGAACGCGCGCGGGAACCGGCCGCCGGTCCAGCGTGTGAGCGCCGCCATGCCCGTTGGATTCCCGGCGTCTCCGCGACCACCGCCGCCTCCTCCGCCGCCACCTCGACGACCAGCGCCCGCGCTATCGGCCGCGCCACCGCGTCCCGCGAGCGTCACCGAATCTCCCGGCGCTCCGCGTCCTCGGCCGCCACCGCCGCCGCCACCTCCGCCGAAACCACCGCGACCCTGCGGCTCCGGAATCGTCGCGAGGTCGATGCCGAGCTCTTTCGCCTTCCATTGCACATACGAATCGAATGCGGCCGACGACTCGACGCCGAGTCCGCCGCCGCCGGCCGCCGGTCGCGCGGCGATCTCCTTCGGCGACGCGCCGAGCTCGCGCAGTTTGTCGACGAATTCCTTCGGCGCGTTGGCATCGATGCCGATGCGCATCGACGCGAGCTTGACGTTGCGATCAAAGTGGAATGGCGTGGTGACCGTGCCCGGGTCCTTCGGATCGACGCCGTGGATCGTGTTGAAGACCATCGCGCAGTCTTCGATCGTGCGGCAGAGCGGACCGACGCGGTCCTGCGACCAGGCCAGCACCATTCCCCCGTGCCGGGTCACTCGGCCGAACGTCGGACGCAGCGAGCTGAGTCCGCATTCGCGTGACGGCGAAACAATCGAACCCGACGTTTCCGTGCCGATGCCGAACGCGACACAACCCGCCGCCGTTGCCGATGCGGGACCAGCCGACGAACCGCTCGATCCGCGGCGAATGTCCCACGGGTTGTTCGTGCGGCCGCGGTACCACTGGTCGCCCTGGGCGAACAGACCGGTCGCGAGCTTGGCGATGAGCACCGCCCCCGCGTTGCGGAGCCGCACGGTGACCTCGGCGTCCTCATCGATGATGCGATTCTCGAAGTCTTTCGAGCCCCACGTCGTGCGCACGCCCTTTACCGAGAAGAGGTCCTTCACGCCGTAGGGAATGCCGTGCAGCGGGCCGTGATATTTGCCGGCCTTGAGGTCGGCGTCGGCCTTTGCCGCTTCGGCCATCGCCTGGTCCTCCATGATCGTCACGGCGCAGAGCAGCGTCGGATCGAGCCGCTTGATGCGGTCGAGATAGATCCGCGTGAGCTGCGTCGACGTGATGTGACGGCCCTTGATGAGGGCGGACAGACGGTGCGCGGGGAGAAACGCGATCTCGTTCGGATCCGTGGGCACCTTTCCCGTCCACGGCTGAACGACGAACGTCGCGCGCTGGAAGGCCGCGGCGCCGCGCTCGTTGATGAGCTTTTCCATCAGCGCGCCGGTGCCCTCGTGATAGGGCTGGAACGTCCACGAGACCGGCTCGCCGTTGCCGAGCGGCGGAAGCGGCGCCGCTTGCGGCGGTGTCGTGCCGGGGGCCGTAGTCGGGGCCTGCGCGAGTGCGCTGGCGCCGAAACCAAACGTGCTCGCGGCGGCGGTCACGAGCGACCAGAAGACGAAGTCGCGTCGGTCGATGCCCTGCGTTTCTTCCATTTCCTCGCCGAGGAATTCCAGCTCGTGTTGGGTCTGGTCGAGAAGCTCGAGGTCTTCGCGAATGCTCATTGTCGCTCGTCTGTCGCGGGAGATCGACAATTATGTTCGCCGAGCCCGGGCGGCGACAGGGCTCCGGTTCGTCCCCGTGGCGCGCACTTCGCGATCGTCTGGCCCCCAGTTGGCGCGGTCATCCATACCACCCCTTAGGTTCCGAGTTATGCGCCTGTCGGCCGTGTCCCTCTGCGCGTTGGCCCTGCTTCCGGCCAGCCTCACTGCCCAAGGCGCAGCGGGTGGCGGCGGGACGTTGCGCGGCGTGGTTCGCGATTCCGCCGACCGTCCGCTCTTCAACGTCGAGGTCGTCGCGACGCCCGGCCCGCACCGCGCGCGCACGGATTCACTGGGTCGGTTCACGATGGCCGGCATCGGCGGCGGGCAATACGTCCTCCACGCCAGAAAGTTCGGGTACTCGGCGGGGGAGTCGACGGCGGACATCCACGGCGACGGCTCGGCCGAAGTGAAGATCACGCTCGACCACCGGATAGCCGATCTCGATACGGTGGTCGTCCGCGAAGACGGCAGTTGCCCCGAGCGCTCGCTCGATGGCTTCATGTGCCGGCGGAAGCGCGGCGACAAGGGCGTGTTCATGGACTACATGGACATCGACGACAAGGATCCGCTCACGACGGCGGACCTGTTCCGCGACATCCCGGGATTCCGGGTCGACGTCCGTCCGACGCGCACCGGCAACCGCAGGATTCCCGTGGCGAACGGACTCCACTGCATGGTGTCGCTCGTCGACGGCCGCCCGGCGACGGCGGCCAATTTCGTCCCGGATGTTCCGTGGGATTTGATGGCGCTCGAGATCTACCCCGCGCCGGCTGACGTTCCCAAGGAGTATCAGCGCTACATGTGGGACTCGGGCGCTGGCCAGCGCTGCGGTGTGGCCGTGTACTGGGACATGTACGCGAATCTGTCGAGCAAGTAGAGGCGTCGGGCGTTCCGACTTGGCCGGCGACAGAGGGCAGACCAGCATCGAGCATCCAGCATCGAGGCGACGAGATGCCGGAACCGCTTTGGACTCCATGCGCCCTGACCTGCTGTGATGCACACCGAGGCGTCAGACTGCTGAGCCGTTGAGGTCTCGGACGTCGGACATCAGAGAACTGAGTCCTCGAGCAGTCCTCACTTCTGGGTGTGCACCGAAGCCATTCTCGCCAAGCGGGATGCAAAGCGGTTCCGGCTTCTCTTTTTTCTCGACGCTCGACGCTCGATGCCGGTCTGGCAACTGAGATGAAGCGCGCCGTCCGCGTTTAGATGGACAGGCGGCCCGACGGCCCGTAGATAGATCCGGACTCCGGACACACTCCCTTCCCTCCGCCGACCACCTCATGATTCGAGCGCGTACCGTAGGTCTGCCCTTGATCGCCGCGGCAGCGCTGCTCTGTTCGGCGGTCGCTGGCGCACAGACCGGTGAAGACTCGACCGTGTCGCTGCTGCGCGCACTGATCCGCGCGAACTCGTCGAACCCTCCGGGGCGAACGCAGTCGGTGGACGAGATCCTCGCGGCGCGATTTCGGGCGCTCGGATTCGACGTCAAGATCGTACCGACACCGGATTCGGCGAAGACGCACATCATCGCGCGGCTGCGCGGCGACGGGTCCAAGCGGCCGGTGTTGGTCGCGGCGCACGCTGACGTCGTCGGCGTTGAGCGCGAGAAGTGGTCGCTCGAGCCGTTCGACGGGATCGAGAAGGACGGCTACGTCTACGGCCGTGGCGCGATCGATTTCAAGGGCGGGATGGCGGTCTTCGCACGCGCCGTAATGATGCTCGCCGAGCGAAAGGTGCCCCTCGCACGCGACGTCATCTTTCTCGCCGAAGCGGATGAAGAGAGCGGCGGTCCGTACAGCACGGAATGGCTGGCGAAGAGCAACTGGTCCGACATCGACGCCGAGTTCGCGCTGAACGAAGGCGGCTGGATCATGAAGGGCGACGACGGGGGCGTGCGCTACGTGAGCATCTCGACCGCGGACAAGTTGTCGATCCCGCTCACGATCACGGCGCACGGGACATCGACCCACAGCTCGATGCCGCGCCCCGACAATGCGATCTTCGCGCTGTCGCGAGGAATGGCGAAGATCTCGGCATACGAGACGCCGCTCACCATCTCGCCGTCGACGAGGCGGTTCTTCATCGCGCTGTCCAAGACGAGCGCGCCGCCGATGTCCGGCTACTATCGTGACGTCGTCGGCGACGATCCGGTAAAGGCCCGCCGCGCCGACACGATCGTGAGCCGCGATCCGCTGCTGCACTCGCTGATTCGCAGCACGATCGCGCCGGTGATCATCAACGGCGGGTTCCGCAACAACGTCATCCCCGGGTCGGCGCAGGCGATGGTCAACCTCCGGCTGATTCCGGGGACCGATCCGGCCGCCGTCGTCGCGACGTTGAAGCAGGTTGCCGGCGACCCGGGGCTCGATTTCTCGATCGGGAGCCGCGTCTACGCGTCGTCTCCAGAGTCGCCTGACACAACCGCGCTCTATCGCGCGTTAGAGAAAGAAGCGCACGCGATGTTCCCGGGTGCGGAGGTCACGCCCTATCTCTTCCAGGCGGGGACCGACGCGGGAGCGTGGCGATCGCGAGGCGTTCCGGTGTACGGCATCTATCCGTACCCGATCGACGCCGACGAGCTGACGCGCATGCACGGGAACGACGAGAAAGTCAGTATCACGTCGCTCGAGCAGGGAACCGAAATGATCTACCGCACGTTGGTCGACGTGGCGGCGAAGAAGTAGGCGGCACCACCCAACTCACGACTCGAGCGAGAAGACGCTGAATGCAATACATGATGAAGCAGAAGCTGCTGTCCTGGGGTGACGATTTCTACATCAAAGACAAGGACGGGAACGACATCTACTTCGTGGACGGCAAAGCGTTCACGATCGGCGACCAGCTTTCGTTTCAGGACCTCGCCGGCAACGAGCTGGCGTTCATCAAGCAGCGCGTGCTGTCGTGGGGAAAGACCTACGAGATCTTCCGCGACGGCAACGTGGTCGCGACGGTCCGCAAGGAGCCGCTCGCGTTCTTCAAGCACCGTTTCACGGTCGAAGTCCCCGGCATCGACGACAACTTCGACGCCGAGGGCAACCTCACCGACCACGAGTATCAGATCATGCGCGGCGAGAAAGTCGTGGCGAGCGTGTCCAAGCAGTGGTTTGCGTGGGCGGACACCTACGGGATCGACATCCGCGGCACCGAGGACCAGGTGCTACTCCTCGCCGTGGCGGTCGTGATCGACGAGGCCTGTCACCCCGACGATGGCAAGCGGCACTAGGGTCGCGCGTCGAGAGACCGGTTCCTGCTTGGGGTAAAGCCTTCGTCGCGCCGAGTCGAGATCTACGATTTGGTACTGCAACGATTTCGCGGAACCCGCGGATTTCGCGGAGTACGGCAACGAAAGAACCTTGGTAAACGACCTCGGGGTGCCACACTGCGGCGCCCCGAGGTCGTTCCAAAAAAGTCCTTCGCCGTTTCCCCTCTGCGTCTCTGCGTCCTCCGCGTTCTCTGCGTTGAGGTAGTTGCAGTCGCCGTCGCAGTTGCAGTTGCAGTTGCAGTTGTCGTTAGCCGATTGCGGCCTCGACGGCGGCGGTCGCCTGATCCACGAGAGAGCGTGTCTTCGTGAGCAATTGATTCGCCTCGGCGACGAGACCAGAGCCGCGCGACTTGTCGTCGAGGCCGGCGACGTTGATCCGGACGTTGTACACCGCGCCGCGGCACGCGGCGTCGGCGAGGAGCGCCGAGACGCCGGCGTCGGAGACCGCATTCGAGTTTCCCTTCGTCGCGCATGTCGCCGCCAACTGGGCGACTTTGGCGCACGCGCGCGCGGTCTCGAGCGGGATTTCGGCCGCGCCGATGAGCGCATCGTCGATCGCGCGCTTTCGCTTGGCGAGAGCGTCGGCCGGCTCGGACGGCAGCTTGTACGCCGCCGACACGGCGCCGTACGCGTTGGCGTCCTTCACGACGAGCGCCGACAGCGTGTTGACGAGCCCCGCCGCTTCCAGCCCGAGCGCACGCATCTCGGCGTCGACCGCGACGTACTTCTTTCGACCCGCGGTGAGCCCGGCGACCATCTGCGCGAGCGCGGCGGCGAGCGCGCCGGCGTGGGCGACGACGCTGCCGCCGCCCGGTGTCGGCGCCGACGACGCGACCGACGCGATGAATCCGGACACCGACTCGCCGCCTTGCACCGCCGCGCGCACCTTGTGCTCGAGAACGATCTCCGGCTTGAAGTCGCGAAGCTGGATGTGGCGGGCCGCGGTCTCGAACAGCGCGCGCTCGGGGACGACTCCGACGATCTCGCTCCACGTCGGCGACACGCCCTGCGCTTCCGCCTCCATCTTCACCGCGTCGAAGGCGCGATAGAGCGGCGTCTTCTCGGTGTCGACGAGATTCATCGAGACCTGCGCCTGTCCGTCGACCTCGAGCCCGAGTCCCTTCACGTAGCGCAGTCCGCCGGAGGAGCCGCGCACCGCCTTCGCGACGTTCTTCGCGACTTGCAGGTTCGACGCTGGTCCGAGGTAGACGTTGTACGCGACGAGAAACGGCCGCGCGCCGATCGCCACGGCGCCGGCGGTCGGGTGCATCTTCGACGGGCCGAAATCGGGAGCGCGATTCCCCGCGCCCGCGGCCATTTCGGTTCGAATCCCCTCGAACTCGCCGCGCCGGATGTCGGCGAGATTCTCGCGATCGGGGCGCGAGGCCGCGCGCTCGTAGAGAAAGACGGGGATCTCCAACTCCTTGCCGACGCGCTCGCCGAGCTGCTTCGCGAGAACGATGCAGTCCTCCATCGTCGAGCCCTCGAGCGGGACGAACGGGACGACGTCCGTCGCTCCCATGCGCGGGTGCTCGCCGCTGTGCGAGTTGAGGTCGATCCGGTCGCGCGCGGCGCGAATTCCGGCGAACGCCGCATCGACGGCGTGCTCGACTCCCACGACGAACGTGACGACGGTACGGTTGTGCGACGCGTCGGAGGAGACGTCGAGCAGCGCGACGCTCTCGACGGCGGCGATCGCGTCACGTATGGAGGCGACGACCTCGGGCCGGCGGCCTTCGGAAAAATTCGGGACGCACTCGACGAGCTTCATCTCGTTTGCGGCGGTTGGTGTCGGGGGGGGCGGTTGGACGCGGCAAAGGGCGCCGAAGGCGGCGCCCGAAACGTGCCTCAATATAGGAAGGCCGGTCTCGACCCGCGCGCGTTGCGCGCGACCGTCACATGCGCACGCGTTCCAACAGCCACGCGTGCATGCTCGGATTGCCGGTGACGATCGAAGTGTGGCTCACCGTCGCCGGGACCCCGGACGCGTCCGTCACGACACCGCCGGCTTCCCGTACCAACAAAATGCCCGCGGCGACGTCCCATGGCGCCAATGACAATTCCCAGAATCCGTCGAAGCGGCCGCACGCGACGTCGGCGAGGTCGAGAGCCGCCGAGCCGGCGCGCCGAATTCCCGCCACGTCGCGCATCACGACGGGAAGCGACTTCACGTATGGGTCGACGAGATGAGGAGTCTTGAACGGAAAACCGGTGCCGACGATCGCCAGCGCGGGGTCGGTGATCGTCGAGACGCTGATCGGCTGTCCGCTCCGACGCGCGCCGCCGCCGGCCGTCGCCGAGAAGAGCTCACCGGTCGCGGCGTTGAGGATCACGCCCGCCACAGGCTCGCCGTCGACGAGTGCGGCGATCGACACCGCGTACCACGGGTAGCCGTGCAAAAAGTTCGTGGTGCCGTCGAGCGGATCGGCGACGAACACGAGTCCCGACCGGTTCTCGGTGGACGGCGTCAGCTCTTCGCCGAGCACGCGCGCGTCCGGATGGCGCGACGCGACGACCTCGTTGATCGCTCGTTCGGCGTTGCGATCGACGTCGCTGACGAAGTCGGTCGCGCCCTTTCTTTCCCACGTGAGCGAGCCGCGCGTCTCGGCGCCGCGTCGGATGATGTCCGCGGCACGCGCGGACGCGGCTACGCAAGTCGCGAGCAGCGCCCGGCCGTTGTTATGTTGAACGGATGTCACGGATTTTCAGTGGGATTCAACCGTCCGGGGAGCTCCACATCGGAAACTACCTCGGCGCGGTCAAGAATTGGGCTCGCTTGCAGTACGAGCACGAGTCGATCTTCTGCATCGTCGACTACCACGCCATCACGCAGCCCTACGAGCCGGAACAGCTGCGCGAGCGACGCCGGGCGATGGCGGTCTCGCTCCTCGCCGCCGGTCTCAATCCGAACCAGTGCTCCATCTTCGTGCAGTCGCAGGTTCCGGAGCACACCGAGCTGGCGTGGATGTTCAACACGATCACACCACTCGGAGAGCTCGAGCGGCAGACGCAGTTCAAGGAGAAATCGCAGCGCCAGGAGAGCGTCCCGGCAGGGATCCTCAACTATCCCGTGCTGCAGGCGGCCGACATTCTCCTCTATCGCGCCGACATGGTGCCGGTCGGCGAAGACCAGGTCCAGCACCTCGAGTTGTCGCGCGTCATCTCTCGCCGGTGGAATTCGTCGTTCGGGCGACTGACCGGACGGCGCACGCCGGACGGTGGAGAAGAGCGCGAGGAATTCTTCCCGGAGCCGAAGCCGCTGCTCACGCCGACGCGGCGGATCATGGGACTCGACGGCCAGTCGAAGATGTCGAAGTCGATGGGCAACACCGTCGCGCTGCTCGAGTCGCCGGATTCGATCTGGGCGAAGTTGCGGCCGGCGGTCACCGACCCGAAACGCATCAAGCGCACGGACCCGGGTACGCCCGAGGTCTGCAACATCTACCACCTGCACAAGGCATTCAGCCCGGTCGCCACCGTCGAACACGTGGCGACCCAATGCATGACGGCGGGGTGGGGCTGCATCGATTGCAAGAAAGTGCTGGCCGAATCGATGGAGACGGAGTTGGTGCCGATTCGCGCGCGCGCGGTGGCGTTGGAGGCGAAGCCCGAGCTCGTTGACGACGCGCTTTCGGCCGGCGCCGCGAAGTGCCGCCGCTTGGCGCGAGAGACGATGGATGTAGTCCGCGACCGGATGGGCTTCTGAGCGTCGAGCATTTCATGGCCGCAATCACGCTGGTGCCGCGGAACGTCGCCATCAGAGGCATCACGTTGATCGGTCTTCTGGCTCCGTGGATCTGGCTGGTCGCGATCGACCGTCTGCTGAACCGTCAGCGCTGAGCGACGGAACCCGGTGTTCGCAGGACACGCCGCGATCGCGACGTTCGTGAAGGGAAAGAGGCCGCGCTTGCCGCTTGCGTTGCTCGTTCCCGTCGCGTTCGGACCGGACTGGATCGATCTCCTGAGCCACGTCTTCCACCATCCGAATCCCGAGGTGTCGCACTCGCTCGTGTCGGTCGGAATCGTCTCATTGGTCGTGGTGCTCTGCACGCTGCCGTTCTTCGGCATCATCGACGCCGCGATCGTGGGTGCGACCTACGTCTCGCATTGGGTGGCCGACTGCGTGACGGGTCTCAAGCCGACCTGGCCCGGCGGTCCGTCCGTCGGGCTGCACCTCTACACGCACTCGTACCGCGACGCGGTCCTCGAGTCGGTGGTCGTCGTGGCGTGTTGGCTCGTGTACCGGGCGTCGTTGCGCCAAGAAGTACGGAACTCGGGCGCGGCCTACGCCATGCCGCTCGGCTTGATCGCGATGCAGGTCGTGTTCGCGTTTCTGCAAGCACCGACGCTCACCTGAGCGAACCGCTGGCGCGCGCCGCCGCGCCCGGGCAGTTTTCAATCAGATGACGCCCGAGCTTGCCGCGCTCGTCGTGCAGAATGTCCCCGCTCCGACGCCGTTCGCCGCGTTGGCGTCCGCGCTCCGCCTCACCGTCCTCGTCAAGTTGCTGCTCGCCACGCTCCTCGGCGGCGCGGTCGGCATCGAGCGCGAGCTGTCGAACAAACCGGCTGGGCTGCGCACGAACATTCTGATCTGCGTCGGCGCGGCGCTGTTCACGCAGCTGTCGATCGACATCGCGCAGATCGGCTTCACCCCGGACGGCCGACCCTACGGCGACACGACCCGCATCGCGGCGCAGATCGTCTCCGGGATCGGATTCCTCGGCGCCGGTGCGATCCTGCACGCCGAGGGCGCGATCGTCGGGCTGACGTCGGCGGCGACGGTCTGGGTGGTCGCGGCGATCGGCGCGGCAGTGGGTTCCGGAGCCTACGTCGACGCGCTGGGAGGAACCGCGATCATCGTGCTCGTGCTCGTCGGCCTGCGGCCGCTCGAACAGAAGTTGATGCGGATGCGCCGGCGGGTTCGGGCAACGCTGCGCGTCCTGCCGGGCGTAACATTCGGGCAAATGGAGAAACTCATTCAAGTCGAAGGCATTCATGTCTTCTCGCACCGAACGTTCGAGCACGAGCAGGATCGAACGTTCGAGCTGATGCTGGTCGGCGCGACCCAACAGCTCGACGCGATGGTCGACGCCCTCCGCCGCGACAAGAACGTGGTCAGCATCATCACCGAGTGACGACGCGGCTGCTGGTCGTCGATCTCGCGGCGACGTCGAAGAACTGGGCGCTGACGCCGGAGGGCGCGCGCCGAATCGCGGCCGAAGCCCCGCCCGGATGGACGATTCACATGGTCGAAGCGGCGACGAGCTCCGACGGCGACGGCCCTCCGCGTCCGAGCGACGAGGTGCTCGAGGCGGTTCGCGGCGCGGAGGTCTACTTCGGGTTTGGAATCCCCCGCATGCTCCTCGTCGCGGCCCCGAATCTCCGTTGGGTGCACTCCGCGGCAGCCGGCGTCGGAACGGCCCTCTATCCCGAGATGCTCGCCAGGGATGTGGCATTCACGAACTCGGCAGGCGTCCACGCCATACCGATGGCGGAGTATGTCGTGGCCGGCGTGTTTCATTTTCTCCGCGGGCTCGACTACGCGGCCGACCAGCAGCATCGCACGGAGTGGAACAAGACGCCCTTCGTGCGCCTCGACTCGGTGCTGCGCGAGATGGACACCGTGAGGGCGCTTGTCGTGGGAACGGGCGGGATCGGACAGGCGGTCGGGGAGCGATTGACCGCGCTCGGCGCTCGTTGCACCGGGATCAGACGGCGGCCGGAGCTCGGCCCTCCACCGGGGTTCGAGCGGGTGGTGTCGCTCGAGGCGTTCGACGCGGAGCTGCCGCACCACGACGTGGTCGTTCTGGCCGCCCCGCTCACCTCGAACACCGCTGGCTTACTAGATGGTAAGCGTCTGGATTTACTGCCGCGCTCGGCGATCGTGGTGAACGTGGCGCGCGGTGCGTTGCTCGATGAAGAGGCGCTCGTCGTACGCCTGCGGGATGGAAGGCTGCGCGGCGCGGTGCTGGACGTATTTCGAGAGGAGCCACTGGCGACGTTCAGTCCGCTGTGGCAGCTCCGGCAAGTTCTGCTCACGCCGCACGTCTCGCCCGTTTCGCCCGGACGTTTCTGGCCCCGGCAACTGGATCTCTTCCTCGATAACTGGCGGCGCTACGTGAGCGGAATGCCCCTCAAAAACCTCGTCGACAAGCAGGCCGGCTACTAGATGATGGAGAAAATCATCAAGGCGGCCGTCGATCGCGGCGCCTCCGACCTGCACATCAAGGCCGGCGACGTGTTCCGCGCGCGGGTTCATGGCGAGCTCGTCCCGCTGACCAAACAGGCGTTGACGCCCGACCAGACTCGCTCGATCGCGCTGCACCTCATGCAGAACGAGGACGACAAGGCGCGCATCGACAAGATCCTCGACTACGACTGCTCGTGGTCCGCGTCCGGGATCGGGCGATTCCGCGTGAACATCATGCGCCAGCGCGGATCGTTCTCGATCATCATGCGCGTGATCCCGTGGGAAGTGCCGACGTTCGAGCAGCTCGGCCTTCCGCCGGTCCTCGCCGATATCGCGGGTGTTGAACGCGGCATGGTGCTGGTGACCGGCGTGACGGGATCCGGCAAGTCGAGCACGATGGCTGCGCTCATCAACTACATCAACTCGCGCGAGAGCCGCCACATCCTCACGCTCGAGAACCCGATCGAGTTCCTGCACCGCGACAACCAATCGTCGATCACGCAGCGCGAGGTCGGTTCGGATACGACGGATTTCAAGATGGGACTGCGCGCCGCGCTCCGTCAGGATCCGGACGTCATCATGATCGGAGAGATGCGTGACGCCGAGACGGTGGACACGGCGATCAAGGCGGCGGAGACCGGCCACCTGCTGATGTCGACGCTGCACACGCCGGACGCACAGAGCACGATCCTCCGCATCATGGCCATGTTCCCGCCGGAGGAGCAGGAGATCATCCGCATCCGCCTGGCCGAATCTCTGTACGCGGTGATCTCGCAGCGACTGTTGCCGAAGAAGGCCGGCAAGGGACGCGCCGTGGCGGCTGAGATCATGATCAACACGCCGTCGATCCGCGATCTGATCATGGATGGCCAGCGCATCGGCGAGATCCGCGACTTCATCGCCGCTGGACGCGAGCAGTACGGGATGCAGACTTTCGATCAGTGTCTGGCCGACCTCGTCAGGAACGACGTGGTGACCTTCGAGGTCGCGAAGGCCGCGGCATCGAACCCGTCGGACTTCGAGCTTCAAATGAAGATGTTCTCGGGGGACTCGTCAGGGGGATCGCGGGCCGCAGCAAGCGGGCCGCCGGCACCGGAACAGGCGGAAGAAGAAGAGGGGCCGCCGCAGCCGGTCGAAGCGGCGCTCGACGGACTGCAGACGGGAGGTTTAGACTTCCTCGCACAATGAACAAGCTGCTCGAGGGGATCTACGCCCCCGTCATCGCGACGTTCTCTCCGAAGACCGGAGAGCTCGACTTCACGGGATTCCGCGCCAACATCCGCGCGCATCTCGCCGCCGGCATTCACGGAATCGTCGTCAACGGATCGACCGGGGAAGCCGCCCTCCTGAGCGGGGCGGAACGAAACGCCCTGATCGACGTGGCCCGCGCGAGCGTTCCTCGCGGCAGACCGCTGATCGTCGGCACCGGCGCCGAGTCGACGCGAACTTGCATCCGAATCACAAAGGACGCCGCCGGGCGCGGAGCGGACGCGGTGCTCGTCGTCGCGCCGCATTACTACGGTCCGTCGATGACTGAGCGCGCGCTGTCGCAGCACTATCACCGTATCGCCGACGAGTCGCCGGCGCCGGTTCTGCTCTACAACATCCCCAAGTACATGCACTTCGCGCTGCCGGCGTCGCTGGTCGCCGATTTGGCGCAGCACCCGAACGTCGTCGGCATCAAGGACAGCTCGGGCGACCGCCAGTTGTTCGCGTCGTACATGCCCGCCCAGTCGGACACGTTCGCGGTGCTCACGGGCAACGCGCCGATGTTCCTCGACGCGCTCGGGATGGGCTCGCGCGGTGGCATCCTTGCGTCCTCGTTGTTCGCGCCCGCGTTGGCCCTCGACGTCTACGATTCCTTCCGCCGCGGAGAGAGCGAGTCCGCTCGCTCGTCGCAGGCGCGAATGACCCCGCTCGGCGCGAAGATCATCGGCGAGTTCGGCATTGCCGGCGTGAAAGCGGCGATGGACGCCGTCGGCGCGGGCCTCGTCGGCGGACCCGTTCGGCCGCCGTTGCTCCCGCTCGAGCCGGCGCAACTCAAAACCGTGGCGGAGCTACTGCGAAGTGCGGAGCTCGTCACGGCGTAAGTGAACAGCGCGGGCGCGGCACCACACCTCGCCCGGCTCGCCGCCAGTCCGCGTCCGACTGGCGGCGTCGCCATCGCCCAGGCGCGCGCCTACTGCGCGATCGAGCTGCATCGTCTCGGATTCACCGTGCGCGAGGAACCGTTCGAGTATTCCGCGTTCGCGGGTCGATTCGGCGCTCCGAGTTTCGGTTTGCTGCTGCCCGCCGCGGCCACATTGGGCGTCGTCGTCGTGAACGGCGATGCGGCGGACGTGCCGTGGTTGGCGATCGTCCTCATCGGCCTGGCGATCGCGGCCGCGATCGGGTTGGCGCGGGGCGTGCTCAACGCTCCCGTCATGCGACGGTCCGGCATGAACATCGAAGCGACTCGCGGACCGTCGCCGACGAAGCTCTGGCTCGTCGCGCATCTCGACTCGAAGTCCCAGCCCGTCCCGATGCTCGTGCGGGTCGCGGGCGTTGTCGTACTGGCGGTCGGCCTTGCCGGCGTCGCGCTGTCGCTGCTCGTTCACCCGAGTGCCGCAGTCGCCGCGCTCGTCGTCGCGTGGGCCGGCGGACTGCCGCTGATGTTGTCTGTCGTCGGTCAGCGGAGTGACGGGGCGCTCGACAACGCAAGCGGCGTGGCGGCTGTCTTGGACGCCGCGTCCGCACTCTCTCCCGCCCTTCCGATCGGCGTACTGATCACAGACGCCGAGGAGCTCTCGCTCGCCGGCGCGCGTGCGTGGGCGCGTTCCCGGACGGCCGGCGTGGCGCTCAACTGCGACAGCGTCGACGACGACGGCCCCCTCACGGCGATGTTCACGCGACGCCGCCCATCCCGGCTCCTGTCGGCGCTCGCCGAAGCGGCCGCCTCCTCGAATGAAACGCTGCGAATCGCGCGGTTGGTGCCGGGAATCCTCACCGACAGCGTCGCGCTCGCCGACGCCGGATGGGAGACGCTGACACTGAGCCGCGGCACGCTCCGTACGCTTCTCAGGATCCACACGTCGCGCGACAATCTTCGCTCGATGCGCGGCGTGGGGATCGCGGGCGCAGCGCGCGTGCTCGCCCGGACCGCGTCGAGGTTGGTGTGAATGGAACAGCTGCTGCTCGTCGCCGCGATCCTGCTCGGTCTGCTGATGATCCCCTTCGGGTTTCCGGGAACGCTCGTCCTTTTCGCCGCGGCGCTCTGCTACTACCTGGTCGTACCGGCCGGTGGCATCGGGTTAGTCACGGTCGTGGGCGTCGGCGCGTTGATGGTGATCGCCGAAGGACTCGAGTGGGTCCTCACGGGGCGATTCACTCGGCGTTACGGCGGATCGCGGCGCGCGTCGTGGGGAGCGATCCTCGGCGGAATGATCGGCGCGTTCGTGGGAGTGCCGGTGCCGATCGTCGGCTCGATCGTGGGCGCGTTCGCCGGCGCGTTTGTCGGAGCGTTCGTCGCCGAGTGGAGCGCGGGCAGCGGCCACGGTGCGGCCGCGCGCGTGGCGTGGGGCGCGTTTCTCGGACGCGTCACCGCCGCCGCGACCAAGATCGCCATCGGATTGGTGATGGCCGTCTGGATGGTCGCGGCGACGATTCTCCGTTGACGTCTACGCCGGCTCTTCTGTGTAGAGCCAGGCGCCAACCAGCGTCGAGACGATCGCGTTGACCAACTCCACGCCGGCCGTTGCGACGAACACGTTCGTGCCGAAGATGTGCAGAGCCCAGAAGAATCCGGCGACCGAGGTGCCGATGGCCCAGGACGCGATCGCCGCGTACACGGCGGTCTTCGGTCCGGGGCCGAATCGCGGACGGATGGCGGCGTAGATCCAAACCGTCGCGATGATCCAGACGATGTCGAAAATCACGAACCCGGCGATCTGTCCGCCGGTTGGTTTCGCGGCCAGCGCCGGATTCAACTTCGCCATGTCCGCCTGGTGCATGCCGCCGAGAATGAACGAGTTCCCGATGAAGTCGATCACGTTCGCGACGACGCCGCCGACGATGCCGCCTACGAGGACCTTCGAGGTGTTGATGGCCATGACTGCCTCCGGCTGAGAGAAAGGGGTACGACCGGGAGGAGAGGGCTGCGCGCCGACAGCGGCGGTTGGGATGGGGCGGGCTCAACGATAGGCGTGTCATCCCCCGCGCGAAAGAATGCGGGCGACTAAGAAACGCTCTTCGCGCCTGCCACTCGGGGGGCAACGCGTTGCCGGGCCGTTCATTGACTCCGTTCCTGGCCCCGATAGATTGACACAACGCCCCGGGGTTCGCCGGGGCGTATTTTTTTGCCCCCTCGTCAGCCCGCCGCTCCGTCTCCCTCCGCCCGCTCCGAAAATGTTCAGCTCGTCCCACCGCACGGTCGTCGTTGTCGGCGCACAGTGGGGCGACGAAGGGAAGGGAAAGCTGGTCGACGTCCTCGCCGAGCGGGCCGATTGGGTGGTCCGCTACCAAGGTGGCGCGAACGCCGGCCATACGGTCGATCTGGGCGACCTGTCGTTCGTGCTCCACCAGATTCCGAGCGGAATCCTCCATCGGGGTGTGCGCTGCGCGATCGGCAATGGCGTCGTGCTCGACCCGGAGAAGCTGTTCACCGAGGTCGACCAGCTCGTCGCCGACGGAATCGACGTCGAGGGGCGGCTCTACGTGAGCGACCGGGCGCATCTCGTCCAGCCCTATCACAAGCTGCTGGACGCCGAGAGCGTGCACTCCAAGGCGATCGGGACGACGGGTCGCGGAATCGGGCCGGCTTATGAGGACAAGGTCGCCCGTCGCGGCATCCGCGTTCTCGACCTCCGGCATCCCACGCGGATGCGCGAGCTGGTCGAAGCTGGAGTGGCGCATGCGAACGCACAGTTGTCGGCCTTCGGCAGCTCGAAGCGCGCCGACGTCGAGTCGACGATCGACGTACTGTCCGCGGTGAGTGAACGACTCCTCTCGCTCGCCGAGGACGTGGGGCTCGTCGTGCATCGCGCGATCAAGAACGGCGCCGCGGTTCTGCTCGAAGGCGCGCAGGGATCGCTCCTCGACGTCGACCACGGCACGTATCCGTTCGTGACGTCGAGCAGCACGACGTCGGGAGGAGCGGCGACGGGAGCGGGGATCTCGCCTCGCGCGATCGACGCCGTCCTCGGCGTCGTGAAGGCTTACACGACGCGCGTCGGCGCCGGACCTCTGCCGACGGAGATGGATGTCGCGATGTCGGAGCGCGTCCGGACTCTCGGCGGCGAATTCGGCGCGACCACCGGCCGCCCGCGCCGCTGCGGATGGTTCGACGCTGTCGTCGTGCGATACGCCACGCGCATCAACGGGCTCACCGACGTCGCCGTGACCAAGCTCGACATCTTGGACACGCTCGACAGAATCGCCGTGTGCACCGGATACGAGTACGACGGCGACTTGCACACCGAGTTTCCCGGCGACGTGGCCGCGCTCGACAAGATCACGCCGCGGTACGAGTGGCTCGAGGGATGGCTCAGCCCGACGAGCGCGTGCCGCCGTCTCACGGACCTCCCGGCGCAGGCGCGCGCATACCTCGACCGCCTGCAAGAGCTGATCGAGACGCGCATCACGTACGTGAGCGTCGGCACGCGCCGCGACCAGATCATCGGTCTCTGAAATGGCGGACGCCGTCGATCTCGTGATCGTCGGCGGCGGGCCCTGCGGGCTCGCCGCGGCCATCTCGGCAAAGCGCGCGGGATTGCGCTGCGTCGTCATCGAGGCGGCGGCCGTGGTGAGCACGATCGCGCACTACCCGACGTACGTCCGCTTCTTCTCGACAGCGGAGAAGTTGGCATTGGGCGATCTGCCCTTCGTGATCGCGACGGAGAAGCCGACCCGCCGCGACGGGCTGGCGTACTACCGCGCGGTGGTGCGCTACTTCGATTTGCCGGTGCGACAATACGAGCGCGTCGTGGCCATCGAGCGGGATGGGGGAGGAGACGGGTTCGTGGTTCGATCCGAGTCGCGGGCGCACGGACCTCGCGTGACGCGCGCGCGTGCCGTCGTCGTCGCGACCGGATATTTCGGGTCGCCCAACTACCTGCGCGTGCCCGGCGAAGATTTGCCGCACGTCACCCACGTGTTCCGCGAGGGGCACGAGGCGTTCGATCAGACGGTGGTCGTCGTCGGGGGCGGCAACTCGGCGGCGGAGGCGGCGCTCGACCTGTGGCGCTGTGGCGCGCGAGTCACGCTCGTGCACTTCGGGCCGACGTTCGACAAGAAGATCAAGCCGTGGGTTCTGCCCGACTTCCTGAACCGGGAGAAAGAGGGGAGCATCGCCGCGCGCTGGGATTCGCGCGTCGTGCGCATCGAGCCGGACAGCGTGACGATCACGTCGTCACGAGGGGAGGAGAGTCTTCCGGCCGATCTTGTCTACGTGATGACCGGGTTCGCGCCCAACACGGACCTGTTGCGCGACATCGGCGTCCCGATCGACGCGCGGACGGGGATTCCGTCGCACGATCCGGAAACGCTGGAGACGACGATTCCCGACCTGTTCATCGCGGGCGTGGTGATCGCCGGGTACGACGCGAACAAGGTGTTCATCGAGAACGGCCGCTACCACGGCGACAAGATCGTCGCCCGGCTGACCGGCGCTCGCGCGCCGAGCGAGCCCAAGCTGAGCGCGGAGCTGGACACCTAGGCTCGGTTCCGGGAGTCTGCGCCCTCTGTCCAGGGGCGCTAATTTCGGTTTCTGGCCTTCGCGCCCGAACCCCCCGCCCACCACATGCCCAACCAACCCGACGTCCTCGAAAAGCTCGTTTCACTCTGCAAGCGCCGTGGATTCATCTTCCAGTCGTCGGAGATCTATGGCGGCGCGGGATCGGTGTGGGACTACGGTCCGCTGGGCGTCGAGCTCAAGAAGAACGTCAAGGATCGTTGGTGGAAGGCGATGGTTCGCGCGCGCGACGACATCGAGGGCCTCGACGCGGCGATCCTGATGCATCCTCGGGTGTGGGAAGCGAGCGGGCACGTCGCCGGCTTCAGCGATCCGCTCGTCGATTGCCGCAACTGCAAGAAGCGGTTTCGCGCCGACGACCCGAAGATCAAGGGCACGCCGGGCACGCCGGACGCGCAGTGCCCGGCGTGCGGAATGAAAGGCACGTTGTCCGAGCCGCGCATGTTCAACCTGATGTTCAAAACGTTCATCGGGCCGGTCGAGGACAGCGCGTCGGTCGCCTATCTGCGTCCCGAGACCGCGCAGGGCATTTATGTCAACTTTCTGAACGTCCAGCAGTCGACGCGACAGAAGGTGCCCTTCGGCATCGCCCAAATCGGCAAGGCGTTCCGTAACGAGATCACTCCGGGAAACTTCATCTTTCGTACTCGCGAGTTCGAGCAGATGGAGATGCAGTTCTTCGTCGAGCCCGGCACCGACATGCACTGGTTCGAGTACTGGAAGGAGCAGCGTATGGAGTGGCACAAGTCGCTCGGACTCGACCCGAAGCGGCTGCTCTTCCACCAACATACGAACGAGGAGCTCGCGCATTACGCGCGCGCCGCGTTCGACATCCAGTTCGACTTCGGTGGAACCCTCGATTTCCAAGAAATCGAGGGCGTTCACAACCGCGGCGACTTCGACCTCTCGCGCCACCAGGAGTACTCGGGCAAGAAGCTCGAGTACTTCGACCAGCCGAACAATCGGCGATACGTGCCGTTCGTCGTCGAGACGTCCGTCGGCGCGGACCGTACGACGCTCGCCATTCTCGTGAATGGCTATCGCGAGGAGAAGGTGGAGGGCGAAGACGAAGGCCGCACCGTCCTCGGCATCCATCCGTCGCTCGCGCCGATCAAGGCGGGTGTTTTTCCGCTCGTGAAAAAGGACGGCATGCCGGAGTTCGCCGAGAAGCTCACGACCGACCTGCGCAAGCGTTTCCCCGTTTTCTACGATGAATCGGGGGCGATCGGGCGGCGCTATCGCCGGCAGGATGAAGTGGGAACGCCTTTCTGCGTCACCATCGACGGACAGACGGCAGAAGACGGAACGGTCACCGTGCGTGATCGCGACACGCTTCTCCAGGACCGCATCGCCGCCGAGCGCGTCGGCGCCATCATCGAGGAGCGTCTCTCCGCGTGACCATGTCGCTCGATCGGCTTCGCCGAGACGGCGAAGTCTTCATGGAGGAGATCTCGCGCGAGTACTACCTGGCCTACTCGGGGCAGAAACAGTCGCCCGAGCTCCAGCCGGTGTACGCGAAGCACGCGCCCATCCTCGGCGACGAGTCGTTCGAGCTCACGCGGGAGGCCTTCGTTGCCGCGCCCGAGGGCAGCGAGGACCGGCGCTCGGCGCGTGCTTTGCTCGACTGGCAAGTCGAGTCGCAGAGCTCCCGCCAGCTCGCCGCGCAGGACGAGCGCGAGATCGAGTGGGAGGGGACCGCCGTCGTGAACGTCGACGGCACGCGTCAACTGCAGTTCCAAGCCGTGGCCATCGAGCTGGCGAACGAGCGCGACGCGGGGGCGCGACATGCGATCGAGGTCGCGCGCGACAAGCTCGTCACGGCCGAGCTGGCGCCGCTCCGGCGCGAACGCTTTCAGCGCGAGCGAGACATCGTCGAACGGCTGGGGCTGGGCGACTACGTCGAGACGTTCGAGCTGCTCAGCGGCGTTTCGCTTGTCGACCTCGCGGCAGCATGCCAGGGTTTCTTGCGCGACACGGACGACATGTGGCGCGAGGTCCTGCCCGAGTTCTCGCGTCGCGTCCTGGGCATGGCGTCGTCGGAGCTGACCCGCGCCGACGCGGCCGCCCTCTTTCGCGCGCGGTCGTTCGACGCGTCGTTCCCGGCGGCGCGCATGGAGGAATCGATCAGGCGTCAGGTGCGCGAGATGGGCATCGATCCGCTTGCCGCCGGCCGCATCGTGCTCGACACCGGAGAGCGGGAAGGGAAGCGCTCGCGCGCCTTTTGCTCGAGCGTCCGCGTGCCGGACGAGGTGTATCTCGTCATGCGGCCGCACGGCGGCCAGACCGACTGGATGACCTTCCTCCACGAGCTGGGGCACGCGCTGCACTTCGCGTACATGCAGCCCGACCTGGCGTTCGAGTACCGATGGCTCGGCGACAACTCGATCACCGAAGGGTACGCGATGTTGTTCGACCACCGCATGCAGGACAGCGGCTGGTTGGCGCGGTACACGGAGCTGAGCGCGACGAATCTGCCGGCGTTCATTCGCACGATCGGCTTCGAGGAGCTGCACTTCCTCCGCCGCTATTGCGCGAAGCTGATTTACGAGCTGGAACTCTACGGCGGCGCGACGAGCTGGGAGTCGCTCCCCGACGTGTACGTCGAGCGGCTGACGTCGGCGACGACTTTTCGCTACGGCCGCGCCGACGCCTTCGTGGACGTCGATCCGCGCTTCTACGCCGCGCGCTATCTGCGCGCGTGGCAGCTGCAGGCGCTCATCAATGAAACGCTCGTCGAGCGGTACGACGTGGATTGGTGGCGGAATCCGCGTGCCGGCCCGTGGATCTGCTCCGCGCTCTTCGGTGAAGGCCAACGCGAATTGGCGCACGAGCAGGCCGAACGCATCGCCGGAAAGGGGCTGTCCTTCGGGCCGCTCCTCCGCGCCGTGGAGCGAATGCTCAGCTAGCCGTTCGGAGGCGGATTGGCATTCCGGTTTGTGAGACGGCGGG
This sequence comes from uncultured Gemmatimonadaceae bacterium, assembly GCA_963757185.1. Classification (GTDB taxonomy): domain Bacteria; phylum Gemmatimonadota; class Gemmatimonadetes; order Gemmatimonadales; family Gemmatimonadaceae; genus JAQBQB01. The sequence goes on along the minus strand of CAVWQI010000002.1, from coordinate 58,738 downwards.
GGTTCTGCGACACAAACGGGTGGAACGGGCACAAACGGAGAAGCCGAATGACCAAGCCCATCGCCGTCGTCACCGGAGCGTCACGCGGTATCGGCCGCGCGATCGCCAAGCGTTTGGCGGCGGAGTACGACGTCGTCGCCGCCGCGCGCTCCGCCGACCAACTCGAATCGTTGTCGCGTGAGATCGTCGCCGCCGGCGGATCGTGCCGGTCCGTCCCCATCGACATCACCGATCCGGCGGCGGTCGAGGCGTCATTGGGCGGGATCGACGCACAGGTTCTGGTGAACAACGCGGGGATGGGCGTGCTCAAGCCGCTGCTCGAGCTGACCCGCGAGCAATGGATGGAGATGGTCGACCTCAACTTCAACGCGCTATTCGACGTCACGCGCGTCGTCGTGCCGGCGATGGTCGCGCGGCGGTCGGGTCACGTGGTGATGATCGGGTCGATCACCGGCCGGAGCCCCTCCGCGGGCGGCACGTGCTACGCCGCAACGAAAGCGGCGGCAAACAGCTTCGCCGAGTCGCTGATGCTCGAGCTTCGCGAGTTCGGCGTGAAGGTTTCGGTGGTGAACCCGGGGTCCGTGTCGACGAGCTTCTCCGAGCGCGACAACTCGAGCTGGGCGCTCGCCGCGAGCGACGTCGCCGACGCGGTCGCGTCGATCCTGGCCACGCCGCCGGCGGTGCTGATCCATCGAGTGGAGATTCGGACGCTGACGGTGCCGAAGAAGTAGGATGACCGAGCGACCGGAAAAAACGGACGGCGGTTGTCGATTCCGTTAGAAGTTCTGAACGAGTAGAACCGGTCCACCGGTCCACCGGTCCACCGGTCCACCGGTCCACCGGTCCACCGGTCCACGGTCCACCGGTCCACCGGTCCACCGACCACCGGTCTACCGGTCCACCTGTCCACCGGTCAATCCGCACTCTAGTTTCCGTCTACGTGACGACGACGGTGTCGACGACGGCCTACCGTGGCCCCGACGGAGATGTCGGGCTCCGCGAGCTCATGGCGGCTCGCGAGATCGTCCACGCGTTCATCACGGCGGAGCGCCCGGAAGAGGTTTTCCAATTCGCGCTCGACCGGGTCTGTCCGCTCATCGGCGCGTCGTTCGGCTGCGTTTATGTCGTGGACGATGGCAGCGAGCTCATGCGGCTCGCGGCGGTCCACAATTGGCCCGGGCGCTACGCCAAGTTCCTCAACCAGATGCGCGTGCGACTCGGTCACGGACCGAGCGGCGTCGCGGCGGCCGAGCGTCGCACGATCGAAGTGTTGGACGTCTTTCAGGACCCGTCGCTCGACGATTGGCGCGAGGTGGCGAGGGAGTTGGGCTTCCGTTCCTTCGTCGCGCTGCCGTTGCAGACGCCGCAGGCCGTCCTGGGGACCGTGACGTTCTACTTCTCGTCTCCCAATGCGGTCGGGCGCGACACGCGCCACCTGGTCCGCATGGTGGCGGATCAGATGGCGGCGACCGCCGAGAAGTCGCGTCTCATTCAGGATCTCAAACGGGCGAACGCGGCGCTCACGGCGACGAACAGCCAGCTCGAGCAGCAATACGCGGACGCGCTCGAGGCTCGGCGCGTGAAAGACCAGTTCCTGCAGAACATCTCGCACGAGCTGCGCACGCCGCTCACGGCCGTCATGGGATACACCGCGCTCCTCGAGGAGGGTGTCGCCGGCCCGGTCACCGAGGAGCAGAAGCACACGCTGGAGCAGGTGAACGCGGCGAGCGAGCACCTGCTCACTCTCATCGGCGACCTGCTCGAGCTGACGGCCCTCAAGCGCGGCGCGCTCGACCTCGAGCTCGCCGAGCTGGACCCGCGCGCGCCGATGCGCGACGCGCTCAAGGCCGCGAAAGGAAAGCGCGACGGCGTGGAGCTCAACGTCTCGGAGCCCGACATCGTGCCGCCGATGATCGGCGACGGCCGGATGCTGGCAAAGGTGATCCGCGTCCTGGTCACGAACGCGTACAAGTTCACGCGCACGGGGCAAGTGCGCGTCTCGCTCGAGATCGCGAACGAGCGCGTCGTCTACTACGTCACCGACACGGGCATCGGCATTCCCGGCGACGCCATCCATTCGATCTTCGACGAATTCCAGCAGGTGGACGGCGGCCTCACCCGAGAGTACGGCGGCTCGGGGCTCGGCCTCGCGCTCGGCAGGCGGCTTGCCCGGCTCCTGCACGGCGACATCACGGTAACGTCGACCGTTGGACAGGGCTCTACTTTCCGACTCGACGTGCCGCTTCGCGCGCCGCGTCCGACGCCGGCCCACTGACCTCGCAATCCATGCCCACGCTTCAGGAAACGACCACCACCGTGAGTCCCGACGAGGTGCTCGCTCGCGCCAAGCTGTTCTTCGCGAACCGCCCGTCGCTCTACACCGCGTACATCGATGAAGAAGGTCCCGGCTTCTGCACCTTCCGCGGCCAGGGAGGCGAGGAGATCGCGATCGGCGTCGCGCCGAATCCAAACGGCGGAACGCGAGTGACCGGGTCCAGCTACCTGTTCGACATGCAAGTGTCGCGCTTCTTCTCGACGCTCAACTCCGCTCCTGAAGCGTCGTCGTGACCGTGCCTTTCGTCACGACGCTGCGCGCTCGCCGCTCCACGATCCGTCTCACGCCGGAGGGTGGACCGGCGATCACGATTCGCGTCGAGATGCCCGAGGTGTGGGACGTCGTCCGCGTCGTCGCCGCGCCCGAGCAACCCGTCATCGAGGTGAAGACCGCGGCGCTGAATGCCCTCTTTCCCGACGCGGCGCCGGAAGAGATGGTCGTCAAGCTGCGCGGTTGGGAGATTCTCGACGAGATGGCGTCGCTTACCGACTCCGGCGTCGTCGACGGATCGATCCTCGTGATGATGTTTCGGCGGAGGCGGCCGGTTCGTTAGGCGCCCTCCGTGACGATCGCGCTCATCTCGAGCTCCGACTGCGGTCGCCACGACACCGGCTGGGGTCACCCGGAGCATCCCGGCCGGCTTCGCGCCATTCCTCGCGCGCTGCGCGACGATCCCGAGCTCTTCGGACGCATCACTCACGTTGAAGCGCGCCACGCGTCTGTCGACGAGCTGGCGATCGCGCATGATCGCTCTTACGTCGAAGGAGTGCGCGCACTCTGCGAGGCGGGCGGGGGCCGGCTCGATCCGGACACGGTGGTAAGCGAAGGATCTTGGGATGCCGCGACCGCGGCGGCGGGCGCGGTGCTCGACGCCGTCGACCTCGCGTTCGGCGACGGCGGGGGCCCGCGGCGAAGCTTCTGCGCCGTTCGCCCGCCCGGCCACCACGCTCTGCGCGCGCGCGCGATGGGCTTCTGCCTCTTCGGGAACGTGGCCATCGGCGCGCACTACGCGCGTCAGCGCCACGGCGCCGAGCGAGTGCTGATCGTCGACTGGGACGTTCACCACGGCAACGGGACGCAAGCGCTCGTCGAAGAGGAGCGAGACATTCGCTTCGTCTCCATGCACCAATGGCCGTGGTATCCGGGAACCGGCGCGGCCGATGACCGAGGTCCCCACAACAGCGTCTGGAATCTCCCTATGCCGCCGGGGCTCGCGCCGCAGGTCTACGTCGACGCGTTCGAGGGCGCGATCGATGACGCGACCGCGGACTTCGTCCCTGACGTCGTGTTCATCTCGGCCGGCTTCGATTCGCTCGCCGGCGATCCGCTGGGAGGCTTCACGCTCGAGCTCGACCACGTGCAACAGCTCACCCGATTCGTAGTGGAACGCGCGGAGCGGTGGTGCGACGGGCGAGTCGTCAGTGCGCTAGAGGGGGGCTATGCTCCGGAACGGCTGGCGGCGGCGTGCGTCATGCACATGCGGGCTCTAGAATAGACCTGGTCAATGTCACCCACCCAGACATCGCTCCTGCTGCACGGAATCGTCCTCTCCGATGGGCACGCCCTGCCGGAGGTGCCCGGCTCGGGCCGGGGGACGCGGCTCGTCTCGTATCGGGACGTCGGCGCGGTCGTCTCTGACCAGAAGAGTTTTGCGCTGGACGACGTCGACAGCGCCCGAATCGAGGAGCATCGGGCCATCGTCGACGCCGTCTTCCATATCGCACCGGTGCTCCCCGCGCCGGTGGGCGTGGTCTTTCGGTCGGCGGATGCACTCACCCGGTGGATGGAGCTTCACTACGTGGCGTTGACGGGAGCGCTGGAGTTTGTCGAGGATCGCGCGGCTGCGCGCGTGCACATCTCGCACACGGCGAACAATTCCAACCGTGCGGCGGATGCCGACCTCGCGAACGCCGCGAACGAGGCGGTCCGCGCGCTGCGCCGCGCCGCCGTCATGGCTGTGCCGCTGGCGTACGACGCGTCGAGCGGGCGCGTCTCCAGCGCCGCGTTCCTGGTCGAGCGCGACCACTGGAAGGATTTCTTGCGCGCCGTGGCCGAGCAGCACGAGGCGCACCACGGGCTCAAGTTCGAAGTGACCGGGCCGTGGGCGCCGTACGACTTCGTGCAGATGCAGTTCGGGAGCTGAAGCCGTGTTCTGCCCTCAGTGCGGAACCTGGAATCGAGCATCGTCCGCGGCGTGCGACCGATGCGGCGAAGCGCTGCCCGAGCTCAAGCGCGGCGCGTTCGAGCGCCCGGATGACGAGCTGACGCGTCTCCGCCGCGCGACAGGCAACCGCTATCGCGTCCTTCGCCGCCACGGCGGCGGCGGAATGGCCGAGGTCTACATCGCGGAGCAGGCGCAGCTCGAGCGACAGGTCGTCATCAAGGTTCTGCATCCGCACCTCGCGCGCGACGCGGAGGTCGCCGAGCGCTTCCGCCGCGAGGCGGAAGCGGCGGCGAAGCTCGTCCACCCGCACATCTGTCCGATCCTCGACTACGGCGCTACGGACGACGTGGTGTACACGGTCATGCCGTTCCTCGAGGGAGGCGCGCTGGCCGATCTCATCCAGGTGGAGCGGCAGGTCGAGCCGACGAAAGCGGCGGCGGTCGCGGCGCAGGTGGCGTGCGCGCTCGACTACGCGCACCGCCGCGGCGTGATCCACCGCGACGTCAAGCCGGACAACGTGCTGTTCGACGAAGACGGCAACGCGATCATCACCGACTTCGGCATCGCGACGGCGCGATTCCACGGACGCCTCACGGCGACCGGACGCGCGATGGGCACGCCCCACTACATGTCGCCGGAACAGGCGATGGGCAAGCTGGTGGACGGCCGCAGCGACATCTACGCGATCGGGATCCTGCTCTACGAGGCGCTCGTCGGTCAGCCGCCGTTCGACGCCGCCGACGCTTTCTCGGTGAGCTACAAGCAGGTGCACGACAACGCCGTCCCGCCGTCCACGGCGAATCCTCGCGTGCCGGGTCCGCTCTCCGACATCGTGATGAAGTGCCTCTCAAAAGCGCCCTCCGGGCGCTACGGGCGGGGCAACGAGCTCGCCGACGCGCTCATCGGATTCCTCCGCTCGACGGCCGACGGCTCGACGCCGTACCGCATGGCGTCGATCGCGCGCCGTGCCGGATTGCTCTCGGGCAGATGAAGCTCGAGCACGACCTCGCGACCGTCCATACAACCCATCCGTTCGTCATCGCGCGTGGAGGCGCGAGCGAGCACCGCCTCCTTCGCGTGCGTCTCATCGCCGACGACGGATGCGAAGGCTGGGGCGAGGCCGCGCCGAACCGATTCTACGGCGAGACGACGGACACGGCGCTCGCCGCGCTCGAGCGCCTCGCGCCGATCGTCACGGCGCACGACCCCTGGCACATCGAGGACATCGAAGGCGAGCTGCACCGCGCACTGCGATTCAACGGGTCCGTCAAGTCGGCGATCAGCGCCGCGCTGCACGACCTCGCCGGCAAGAGGCTCGGCGTTCCAGTTTATCGACTTTGGGGGTTGGACCCCACGCGCGCGCCGCTGTCGAGCTTCACGATCGCCATCGCGGCGAACGACGACGAGCTGCGCAAGCGCGTCGCCGACGCCGCGGCGTATCCCGTCCTCAAGGTCAAGTTGGGAACGGACCGTGACGAGCGAATCATTCATACCGTGCGCGACGCCGCGCCGGGCAAGGTGCTGCGCGTCGACGCGAACGCGGCGTGGACGCCGAAGCACGCGCTGCGGATGGTCGACGTGCTGGCCGAATGCGGCGTCGAGTACGTCGAGCAGCCCGTCGCCGCGAACGACCTCGACGGCCTGCGTTTCGTGCGCGAGCGATCCCGGCTGCCGGTGATCGCCGACGAATCGTGCGTCGGCCCGGCGGACGTCGCGCGTCTTGCCGGCGTCGTGGACGGGATCAACATCAAGCTCTCGAAGTGCGGCGGACTGCGCGAGGCGCTCAAGATGATCGCGACGGCCAGGGCACATGGAATGCTCGTGATGGCCGGCTGCATGATCGAGACGAGCCTCGGCATCACCGCCGCGGCGCACTTCGCGCCGCTCCTGGACTACGCCGACTTCGACGGCGCGGCGCTGTTGTCGGACGATCCATACAGCGGCGCGACGATCGAGCGCGGGCGCATCGAGATCCCCGACGCCCCCGGGCTCGGAGTCACGCGGCGGTGAGCACCGGCGACACGTTCGCCGATCTGGCGGCCGCCGTCCGAGCCGACGACGTCGAGCGCGCCAAATCCATTCTCGCCGCCGACCCGTCACTCTCGTCGCGGCTCAACGATCCCGCGCCGGGCGAGAGCTTCGGCGGAACGATCCTTCGTCATCCGGTGGAGGCGAAGCAGCGGGAGATGATCGACCTGCTCGTTCGCGCCGGCGCGGACCCGAACGCGCGCAGCCACTGGTGGGCGGGAAGCTTCGGGCCGATGGACACGGCGGACGCGTCGCTCGTGCCCTTCCTCCGCGAGCGTGGCGCGGTGTTGACGCTACACGCTGCGGCGCGTCTTGGCCTGATCGACGAGATCGAGCGGATCCTTCGCGAGGACCCGCAAGCCGTTCACGCGCGCGGCGGCGACGGCCAGCTTCCGCTACACTTTGCCGCCAATGTCGAAGTGGCGAGCATACTGCTCGACGCCGGCGCCGACATCGACGCCGTCGATGTGGACCATGAGTCTACCGCCGCGCAATGGGCGATTCGCGAGCGACAGGACGTCGCGCGATTTCTTGTTTCTCGCGGCGCGAAGACCGATATCCTCATGGCCGCCGCGCTCGGCGACGTCGATGTGGTGCGGGCCTGCCTCGACAATGCTCCCGCCAGCGTGCGCACGAGCGTCTCCGAGCGCTACTTCCCAAAGCGAAACCCCCGCGCCGGCGGCACGATCTACATCTGGACCCTCGGCGGCAACAAGACGGCGCACCAGGTCGCGCGCGAGTTCGGGCACGAAGACGTCTTCGCGCTGCTGATTTCGCGCACGCGCGCCCCGTTCGCGCTCGCGGTGCTCCTCGAATTGGGGCAGGAGCGAGACGCGAAGGCGCTGCTCGCGAAGAACCCGGGAATCATCGACACGCTCGGCGACGAGGAGCTGGCGCGTCTGCCGATGGCCGCTCAGGCGTCGAACACGAACGCGGTGCGGCTGTTTCTCGAATCGGGTTGGCCGATGGACGCCACGATGCCCACGCGCGTGACCGCGCTCCATTGGGCCGGCTTTCACGGTGACGTCGAGCTGGCGAAGCTGCTCGTCGCCCGCGGCGCACCGACCGAGGCGCGCGACGGCGAACACGGCGGCACGCCGCTCGGCTGGGCGTTCTACGGATCGCTCCACGGGTGGGGTCGGCCCACGGCGGACTACGCCGGCGTCGTCGACGTGCTCCTCGACGGCGGCGCGCTGATCCCCGCAAAGCTCGACGAAATCAAGGCGAGCGAGCCGATTCTCGAACTTCTTCGGCGGCGTGGTGTGCCCGTCTAACCGGGCGGGCAGGATCACAGCGGTCCCGTGCTGCTCGGTCAGGCGGAGATCAACAATTGGACACGGAAACAAACGGATGGAGTTGTTGATCCGTTTGTTTCTGTTTGTTCCCCGTTCGTTTCCGTGTCCCAATTGTTAGAGCCGGCAGGGCGAACGGCGCTCGACCGGCGTACGCCCTGAGCTTCTAGACGCGCTACGGCCGGATCCGCTCCCGATCCCAGTACGTGCCGAGCCGCGCCAGCACGCCTGCGTAGACGTCGATCCCGTCGAACACGTTCTGCAGCCGCACGTTCTCGTTCGCCGCGTGCTGGTTGTTGTCGTGGTTCACGATCGGCAGCACGATGAGCGGCGCGTGGAGCACTTTCTCGAACGTGTACATCGGCAGGCTTCCGCCGAGCGTCGGAAGCGCCACGACCGGACCACCGATGGCCTCCGACGTCGCGCGCAGCACGGCCTGTGAGAGCGGCGAGTCCATCGCGACTCGCGTCGGCGCGTAGCCGGCCTCCCAGGTGATCTTCGCGATGCGCGGGTGGCGCATGCGCTCCTCGGGTGACGGCGTGTGCTGGACGATCCAGTAGCCGCGCTCGCGAATGTGCGTCTCGACGAGACGGCGCACGTGCTCGGGCGTCTGGCGCGGCACCAGTCGAAAATCGATCGACGCCGTCGCCTCCGTCGGAATGGCATTCGCCGCCGTCGCGCCCACGGCGCCGCCGTGGATGCCCCGCAGGTTGAGCGCGGGCAACATGATTCGCTCGACCAGGGCGGCGTTCGTCGCCTCCGTTGCCCCCAACAACGTCTCGGCGCGCATCGCCGAGTCGACGGAGGGAATGCTGGCTAGCGCGCGCCGCTCGGCCGCCGTGATCGGCGTGACGTCGTCGTAGAAGTGCGCGATGAGGATGCGGCCGTCGTCGTTGCGCATGCTGGCGATGAGATTCGCCAGCATCGTCACCGGGTTCGGCGCCCAGTTCCCATAGTGGCCGCTGTGCAGCGCGTGCGATGGGCCGTAGAGCGTGATCTCCGCTCCGGTAACGCCTCGCACCCCGAACACGACCTGCTGCCGCCGCGATTGGTGCACCGGTCCATCGCCGAAGAGCCAGGCGTCGGCGCGAAGAAGGGCGGCGTTCTTCTCGAGGATTGATTCGAGGTGCCCGGAGCCGGCTTCCTCCTCGCCCTCGAAGAACAGCTTGAGGTTCACCGACGGCCGGACGCCCGCGGCTTTGAGGGCGTCGACGGCCGTGAGCATCGCGACGATCGGCGCCTTGTCGTCGCTCGCCGAGCGGCCGTAGAGGCGCCATTCGCCCTGCATCGCGACCGTCCCTGCCGCCGGCGCCACCGGTTTGCCGCCGGCTTCCAGCGGCTTGTCGAGCAGGACTGGGGTCCACGGCGGCGACGCCCACTGCGCCGGATCGACCGGCTGGCCGTCGTAGTGCGCGTAGAAGACCACCGTCCGCGTCGCCCCAGGCGTCGACAGCTCCCCGTAGACCGCCGGCGACCCGCCGGTCGGCGAGTTGAGAATCTTCGCCGCGATCCCTCGCGACTCGATCATCGCCCGGAGTCGTTCGGCGTTTCGCCGGATGTTGGCGGTGTCCGAAGCGACGTTCGGAATGGCGACGAAATCGCGCAGCTCACGCACAATTGACGTGTCGTGAGCGATCCGATACGCTCGGACGCGGGTACGAAGCGCGTCACCAGTGGGAACCTGCCCGCGCGACGGCCCGGCGATTGCGACCGTGATCAAGGTCACAAAAGCCAAGCGGCCACAGCATGGACGCCAACCGCCATCGGCGGCAAACCACGGACGTATGTCTGTCATGTCTCAGCCCTATCTCCGCCGGGCTCGACGGTCGGAAGTTGGTTACCACGACTAGCGCGGAACGCTCCCGCGTGCAATGCTTTAGCTGCCTGCGGCAGAGTCGGCTTTACACTATCGAGGGAAGGCATGTCTGAGCCTCAGATTGCGGAGTCGCCGCCGGTATTAGGAGCCGGTATCGACGGCGGAAAGTACGTCTACTGCATCGTACGCAGTGAGCGACAGCGGGACTTTGGGGCAATCGGCATCGGCGGCGGGCAGCGCGTGTTCACCGTCGCCTTTCAGGACCTCGCCGCGGTAGTCAGCGACACGCCGATTGTGATCTACGACCCAACTCGCGACAACGTCCTCGCCCACGAATTCGTGAACGAGACCGTCATGAAGGAGTTTACGGTGATCCCGATGTCCTTCGGCACCGTGTTCCGCTCCGAAGAGGACGTGACCGAGCTGCTCCGCTCAACGTATCAAGCGTTCAGCGACGTCCTCGACAAGATGCAGGACAAGATCGAGTTCGGCCTCAAGGTTCTGTGGGACCGCGAGAAAGTGATCGCGAACCTCGAGAGGCAGAACGACGAGATCAGCCGACTGAAGGACGAGATCAGCCGCCATACGACGACCTCCACGTATTTCGCGCGCATGCAGCTGGGCCGGCTGGTCGATTCGGCGCTCGAGGAAATGAGCTCGCAGTATGTCGCCGACGTGCACGACGCGCTCAAGCCCGTCGCCGTCGCGAGCCGGTCGAACAAGCCGATCGGCGACCGCATGATCCTCAACGCAGCGTTTCTCGTCGAGCGCGCCCAGGAACAAGCGTTCGACGAGCGAGTGAAAGAGACGAGCCGAAAGTACGAGGACGTGCTTTCGTTCAAGTACTCCGGTCCCTGGCCGCCCTACAACTTCGTCAACATCAAGCTGAAGTTGGAAAAGGCGGACTAGCGGACGTTCGCGCCCGCGGGGAAGATTGTGGGTGTCATGACGATGGAATCAGTTTCCGTCGCTCGGTCGCTGCCGTCGAGCGATCGGACCCAGCTGGCGCTGCTGTCCGCCTTGGCCGAGGCCCCGGACATGGACGCGGCCGCGGGATTCCTGCTGAGCCACGTCCTCGCGGCGACCGGGGCGCGCAGAGCGTGCCTGCTCGGATTCGACTCGTCGGAGCAGCAGCTCGTCCTCATCTCGCAGTCCGGTCTGGATGAAGCTCCGCTCGAGCTGACGATCGCGGAACGCGCGCATCCGTGGATGGTCGCCACGCTGGCGCAGGCGACCGTCGTCGCCGACTCGGCGCCGCGATCATCGACCAAGATTCAGTTCGACGAATGGACCGCGTTTCCGATGCCCCGCCCGCACTATCGCGGTGCGCCGGCGCTCTGGCCGGAATCGTACGCCGCGGAAGTGCTCGCTCCCCTCGGCGGAGGCGTGCGCATGGTGAAGCGCGAGAGCCGGGGATTCGCCGGCGCCCCAGGCGGCGTCATCATCGTCGACGCGGTGCTCCCACCGCAGGTCCTGGACGACGTCGGGGCGATCGTGATGTACGCCGGCCCGGTGATCGCTCGGGTCGCGGCGCATCTCGACGCCGAGCGGGGTTACGAGCGAGTGAGTCAGGAGCGCGGCCGGTATCAGCAAATGGTCGACTCGCTCCCCGACCCGGTGGTGATCACCGACGCGTGGAACGACATCATCGTGCAGAACAAGCGCGCCGAGCACCTGCTGTTCGTGAGCGACTCGGATTCGCCGGGCCGGCGCCGCGCGGTCGAGGTCAACAATCTGTTGTTCAGCTCTTTCCTCTCTCGCGCGACGATGAGCGGCTCTCACGAGGAGGGCCAGCGCGAGCTCAACCTCGTCGACCCGGACGAGGGGAACGACCTGTTGTTCGAGGTCCTCACGCATCCGATCGCCGAACGGGTCGGTCCGGCGGACGCGGTCCTTTCCGTGTTGCGCGACGTGACCGACCTGCGCCGCGCGTCCAACGAGTTGGAGCGACAGGTCCAGCGCGTCCGTCAGGCCGAGGTCGAGGCAACCGACGAGCGCGACCGGCTCAACCTGATTCTCGAGAACGTCGCCGACCCGATTCTCGTCACCGACCGTGCCGCCAACATCATCCTCATGAACGACGAGGCGGAGCAGCTCTTCCACGGGCCCAAGGGCGGGTCGCGCAGCTATCGCGTCTCGCAAGTCGGTGCGGCAGAACGACACGATGTTCACGTCGTTCATCTCCGAGTTCGCGCTCACCGACGAGCGGCTCAAGCGGGAACGCATGGTGCTCGTTCACCCGATGAACGGCGCGCCGCTCGCCGTGGAAGTCGTCTCGGGAAAGATCCGCAACGACCGCGGCGAGCCGATCGCGATCGTCTCGGTGCTGCACGACCTCACGCAGCAGGTCGAGAACGAGCGGCTCTACGACGCGCTCAAGCAGCTCAATGGCGAACTGGAAGATCGCATCGTTGCCGCGACCTCCGACCTCGCGCAGCAGAACGAGCGGCTGCTCTGGCAGTCGGAGGAGCTGGCGAAAGCGAACAAGCTCAAGACCGACTTCCTCGCCAGCGTGTCGCACGAGCTGCGCACGCCGCTCAACGCCGTCATCGGTTATTCGGCGCTGCTGCTCGACGGCATCGCCGGCGAGTTGACGGAAGGGCAGCGGGACTACATCACTCGCAGCCGCGCGGCGGCGCACCACCTCCTCTCGCTGATCAACGACATTCTCGACCTGTCGCGCATCGAAGCGGGCAAGATGCCCCTCCACGTCGAGCGCGTGCTGCTCGAGGATCTGATCAACGAAGTGGCCGAGCAGGTCGAGCCGATGATGACCTCGAAGCGGCTCGCCTTCCGCAAGGTGATCACCGCGCAGTGTCCGCCGCTGCTGACTGACAAGACGAAGCTCAAACAGATCCTGCTCAACCTTCTGTCGAACGCGGTCAAATTCACGAACCGCGGCTCGATCCGGCTGCAAGTCGATCGCGAGGCGGATTCCGTTGTTTTGCGCGTGGCCGACACAGGCGTCGGCATCCGCCCCGACGAGATCGACGCGATCTGGGAGGACTTCCGCCAGCTCGACCAGTCGCGCACGCGCTCGTACGGCGGCACCGGGCTCGGACTCAGCATCGCCCGCCGGCTCACGCAGCAACTGGGCGGGCAGGTGCGAGTCGAGAGCACGCTCGGAGTCGGAACGACGTTCATCGTCCGATTGCCGCTGGCGATTCCGGCGGTAGAGGGGCTCTGGGCCAACTAGGGCGGCCCGCGGTGTCGCGGGCTGGTCTAACTTTCCGAGAATGCTCGTCTCGGTTGCCCTCCCGGTTCCTCTCTTCCACACGTTCACGTACGAGGTCCCGCCCGAGCTAGCCGACCGGGCGCGCCCCGGCATGCGCGTCGTCGTTCCGTTTCGAAATCGCTCCGGAATGGGAATGATCGTCGAGACGGACGTCGAGCCGGGCAAGGTTCGGGCAAAACCGATCGAGTCGATTCCCGACGATCAGCCGGTGATGAGCGCGGAGATGCTCTCACTCTGCGCGTGGATCGCCGAGTACTATGTCGCTCCGCTCGGAGTCGTGATCCGCAGCGCGCTGCCGGCATCGCTCGCGTCGCACGCGACTCCCGAGCCTCCGCGGCGCACGCGGCGCGTCGTCGCCATCCGCGACGATCTGCCGTCGCTCCTCGAGCGCGAGAAAACCTTTGCTCGCAAGCCGCAGCAGCGGGCGTTGTTCGAGTTGATCGAGTCGATCGGCGGGCCCGTGCCGGTCGAGCACCTCACCGAGCGGCACAAGTTCTCGCCGGCCATCCTGCGGACGTTGGTGAAGCGCGAGCTGGTGACGCTGGCCGCCGAGACGGTGTCGCGCGATCCGTTTGCCCGTCGTGCGACGCCCGCGGCGAGGGGGCACGAGCCCTCGCCGGCGCAGCGAGACGCGCTCGTGACGCTCGGACGCGGCAAGGGCGGAGACGTCTTTCTCCTTCACGGGATCACCGGCAGCGGCAAGACGCTCGTCTACCTCGAGCTTCTCAAGCGGCTCGTTCTGCGCGATGGAAAGACGGCGATCGTGCTCGTGCCCGAGATCGCGCTCACGCCGCAGACCGTCGATCGCTTTCGCGCCGAGTTCGGCGACGCCGTCGCGGTGCTGCACAGCGCGCTCGGCGACGGCGAGCGGTACGACGAATGGCTCGCGCTGCGCGAGGGACGCAAGCGAATCGCCGTTGGCGCGCGCTCGGCGATCTTCGCGCCGCTCGCCAACCTCGGCGCGATCGTCGTCGACGAGGAGCACGAGTCGAGCTACAAGCAGGGCGAGACGCCGCGTTACCACGCCCGCGAGGTCGCGATCGTGCGCGCTCGTCGCGAGGGCGCGATGGTGGTGCTCGGGAGCGCGACTCCGAGCCTCGAGAGCTGGGCGAACGCGGCGCGCGGCGCGTACACGTTGATCACGCTGCCCGAGCGCGTCGGCGGCGGGCGGTTGCCCGACGTTCGCATCGTCGATCGCCGCGAGGCGGCGCGTGCGGCCGCGGTGCGACCCGCCGCCGAACGGGACGCGGCCGATTGGCTGCGTCTCGTGCTGAGCGAAGACCTCGAACACGCCCTGTCGAAGCGGCTCGCAAAAGAAAGAGCAGAGCATCCTGCTGCTGAATCGCCGAGGCTACGCCGCCTTCGTGCAGTGCGAGACGTGCGGGTTCGTCGCGACGTGTCCCAACTGCTCGATCAGCCTCACCTATCACCGAACGCCCGAAGGTCTCGTCTGTCACTATTGCCGGCACACCGAGCAACTTCCACGCGCCTGTCCCCGGTGTTCCGGCGCGGTGATGCGGCAGCGCGGCCTCGGCACGCAACAGGTCGAGCGCCTGTTGGCCGATCGGTTTCCGTCGGCGAACATCGCGCGCATGGACGTGGACACGACGAGCGGCAAGTGGGCGCATGCCGAGATCCTCGACCGCGTCGGCAGCGGCGAGGTGGACGTGCTGCTCGGCACGCAGATGATCGCCAAGGGATTGGATTTTCCGAACGTGACGCTTGTCGGCGTCGTCGACGCCGACGTCGGCATCAACCTGCCGGACTTCCGCGCGTCCGAACGCTGCTTTCAGCTCTTGAGCCAGGTCGCGGGAAGAGCGGGGCGAGGGCCGCTCGGCGGCGAAGTGCTCATTCAGACTCGTGTGCCGAACCACCACGCCGTGGTCTGCGCGGTGAAGCACGACTACGCCGGCTTTGTGAGCGAGGAACTGACCGCGCGAGAATCGCCGGCGTATCCGCCGACGATTCGACTCGCGAACTTCGTCTTCAGCGGCACGACGGAGAGCGACACGGCGCGTCTCGCGGCGTCGGCGGTGGCGTGGCTCGAGGCGTTGTCGAGCAAGCGGTCGATCCACGGGCTGACCATCATCGGACCGGCGCCGTGTCCGATCGAGCGGATCAAGAACCGATGGCGCTGGCACGCGCTGCTCAAATCCGATCGCGCGGCCGAGCTCACCAAGGTCGGACGCTATTTCATGGAGCGGTTCAAGGTGCCGAAGCGCGCGGATTTGCGTGTCACGCTCGATCGCGACCCGGTTGCGCTCCTATGACATTTGTGATCTCATACGTTCGGACGAGCGCGAAACTTTTCGGCTGAAGCTGTGGTACGGAGGTCGAGGTCGATAGCATTCTCGGAACCCACCATTCTCAGGAATCAGCTATGCGACGTACAGCGACAGCCCTGTTGGTTTCGCTCATTGCGCCGTCGGTTGCATTCGCGCAGCGATCGGACGACACGTTGAGTCTCGCGGGCAGAAACATCATCTCGTTGGGTGTTGGCCTCACCGGCGCGCGAGACGTGTCGGCCACGGGTGCGCAATCGAGCACGCACACGACCGGCGAGCTCGGATACATCGGCTATAGCCACTACGTCCGCCCACAAGCGGCGATCGAAATCAGCGTCGGCGTGCTGAACACGGACACCTTCGAGCAGTTCGGACGAAGCCACGCCAACACGATCGCGCCGGTCCTGTTCGGCGTTCGCTATTCGCCACAACCGCTCGCTCTGACGCGAACGCTGCGACCGTTTCTTTCGCTCGCCGCGGGACCGTACGTCCATTCCGTCGCCGACGCGTCAGTATTTGGCGCGACGTCCACGACGACCGAAACTGCCGCCGGCGCGCGGTTCGGCGCGGGCGCCGACTGGTACGTCGCGCGCCACTTCATGCTGCGCGCCGAGGGCGACTATCACGCCGTTGGGTCGTTCGCGCACGCCGACGCGCTCACCGAGAACGCCAGCGGCTTCGGGATGGGCTTCGGGATGGGGTTCGTTTGGGGTGGGCGGTGAGGGGCAGCTAGATAGCTAGACTGCTAGACAGCTAGCCAGACGGCTTGACGGCTTGACGGCTTGACGGCTAAGACAGCAGGCCCGTCCGGCCGTCGAGCTGTTCGGCCGTCCAGCTGTCTAGCTCTCGATCCACCCTGCAATCCGACCCCCCGACCCGCGACATTCCAGTGCGTGTCGAACTTCCCGCCTCCCGATTTCACCCAGCCGCCGTTCGCCAGCTTTCCCGACGCCCGGTTCGCCCCGGCTCCCGCTGACGGCGTCCTGCCCGACGGTTTCTTCTCGACGACGAATCTCCCGACCTTCGTCCGCGTGAAGGGGCAGTGGCTCGCGCCGCGCGAGCCGCGCATGGACGGCGGGCTCGTGCTCGACCGCGACGGCAACGTCTGGGTCCGCGAGGGGCGTCGCCTGGCGAAGGGCGACATGGTCGCCGTGGGCGACAAGGAAGACGGCACGCAGGGCATCTTCGTCCAGACGCACATGGTGCCGCACGGCGCCGACCCCGATGCGTTCACGTTCATGTCGAGCGAGGTGTCGCGCGAGAAGCCGATCGACTACGCGCACATGGCGCGTGTCCTGATCGACGAGAAGAATCGCGGCGGCTATCCGATCTGGATCACGGGACCGGCGCTCGTTCATTCGCGCGCGCGGTCCGACATGAGCTGGTTCATCGCCAACGGATTCGTCGGCGCGCTGCTCGCGGGGAACGCCGTCGCCGTGCACGACATCGAGGCGTCGATCTACGGCACGACACTCGGCATGAGCGCTACCGGCGAGATCACGCAGGGCGGGCACGGGCTCCACATGCGCGCCATCAATCAAGTGCGGGCGGCCGGATCGATCGCGAAGGCGGTGGAGCAGGGGATCATCACCGACGGGATCATGTACTCGTGCGTCAAGCACGACGTCCCGTTCGTGCTCACCGGCTCCATTCGCGACGACGGTCCGCTCCCGGGTGTGATCACCGACATGCTCGTCGCGCAGGATGCGATGCGTCGCCACACGATCAAAGCGACGATGGCGATCATGATCGCCACCGCGTTGCACGCGATCGCGACGGGCAACATGCTGCCCGCATTCGTACAACAGCCCGACGGCTCGATGCGCGAGCTTCCCACCATCTGCGTCGACTCGTCGGAGTTCGTCGTGAGCAAGCTGAAGGACCGCGGAACGCACCAGGCGTTCGGCGTCGTCACCAACGCACAGGACTTCATGCACATCCTTCGGCTCTACGTCGAAAAGGAAATCCAGACGCGCGCGACCCCGGCGCGGGGCGTGGCGGAGACGGCCTCCCGATGATCGCGGCGTACCCGACGCAACCGCTGGAAACGCGCGAGCGATTCCTTCAGGCGATCACCGCGCAGATCGCCGCCGACCGCATCGCCGAAATCCATCTATTCGCGCCGATCCGCCAAGCCGGCGTCGAGAGCGGCATCGCCGTCGTCGCCGCGATTCCATTCGAGGGTCCCGACCTCGCCGACCGCGAGCCGCGCTACGTCGTCTACACGGCGCTCTATCGCCTCGTGCTCAAGGGTCCCGACCGCGGCAAGTGGGAGACGAACATCGTCGCCGAGGCGGACGCGCCGCTCGTGGCGGTGGACGCCGTCGTCCGCGGCGTGCAGCGGCGATCGGGGGACCTCGACGACCCGACACGCCTGGACGGCGACGAGCTTCGCACGACGCTCAGCGGCCTCCGGTAGCCGACCATACCGCCCGGTCGGCCATTACGACTAGGGAACTACAATTTCGCCGAAGGGCCGGAGTAACGCGGAAAAGGCAAGAGCGAGAAGAAAAACAAGCCGTTCCCAAAAGCCGTTTCCGCGAAGGACCTACTTGGCGTACGTCGCCGCGACTCCGCCGGCGGCGAACTGCCCCTTGAGCACCCCGTTGCTCAACTGGCCGACGAAGACCGCGATTGTATCGCCCGCGCTCTGATTGGCGAGAAACGCGAGCGTCACGTCGTTCCCTTTCATCTTGCCGATCAGGCCATCGATGCGAGGGTTTGGACCCGTCATGACATACCTGCCGCTGAGTGCCGCGGGCGCGTTGCTGTTGATCGCCGGAGACTCGACATAGAGGTTGAACGACGTTACCTGAACCGCCGAGTCAACCGGTGCCTGGATCCGAAAGCGTCCCTCGATCGGCTCCGTCTGATCGGCGATGACCGTCAGCGTCCCGTTGGTCAGCGTCACGAGCGACCCGAACAACCCCAGTCCGCCGTTGATCCGACTGATGATGCCGGCGCCGGTGAACGGGTCGTTGTTCGTCCGGTAGTAATCGAAAAAGTTCGAGTCCACGGCCGCGACGAGAAGGTCCTGGTGGAACCCGGGCACGAGCACGTGCTGCAGCTCTCCGGCGAAAAGGTTTCGCAGGTCGCCCGTGAGCCGCACGTGCAAGCTGTCCGTGAACAGAAAGAACGGACCAAACGGGCTCTCGACGCGCATCGCATATGCGCGCGCCTTGAGCGATGCGTCCCACGAAATGTTCAGGGTGTCGTGGTCGCGATTGAGCGTTTGCGTGAGCGCGCCGGTCGACGACACCTCCGGCAGCGGGATGCGCGTGAACGCCGTCACGTCCTCGCCCTCCTGCGTGTGCACGTGGAGTTTGTAGCGCTGTCCGAGGCGGATCGCGAACCCCATTGGGACGCCGTAGACGCCGCGCCCCTGGCCATTCGGCTGAAACGTCGATGCCTCGACTCCCGTCAACGTCAAGCCGCTCGAGTCGCTGATCTCAACGAGCGCGCCGGAGATCGGGATGCCGCCGGCGCTCACGATCGGATCGCTGGGGTCGAAGAGGGCCGTGTCGGGGATGTGCACCGCTCCCGTGAGCGTACGCTCGAGGAACACGATCTGCGTTCCCTCGCTTGGGTTCATCACCGCGTGCACGACGACGCTGGGCGTCGTCGGCGGGACGGAGACCGTCGACAGCTCGCATCCGGCGACGACGAGAGCTGCGAGTACGACCGGAGCAACCCTAAAAGTGAATCGAGACACCGGCCGACGGCAGCAGCGGGAATTGCGAGATCGCCTCTTTCGTCGGCGGGCTCGCCGTATAGTCGAACACGTACATGAACACGTTCTTCGCATAGTACGCGTTCACGACGCTCAGATACGGCGCGACCGTCGTGCCGCGCACGGAATACGTTCGCGTCACGCTCAGGTCGAGTCGTTGCGTCGCCGGCAAGCGCGCGCCATCCCGCGGGCCGCCGACGAACTCGTTCTGAGGACTTCCGCCGCGCGTGCCGAAGGTGTTGGAGCCCGGATCGTAGATCCGGCGCACGATCTCGCCGACGATGTCCGTGTACGGCGTTCCCGTCGCGTAACCGAACCGCAGGCCGATCAGATACTTCTTCGCCCGCCAGTTCGCGACGAAGTTGAAGTCGTGGCGCCGGTCGTGCCCCGGGAAGTAGTGCAGCGAGTCGAGCTGGCGCGTCGCGACGGCATAAGTGTACGCGATCCATCCGCTGAACGGCCCGCGCTCGAACTGTCGCAACAGCACGTCCGCTCCATACGATTCCCCGCCGACCGAAAAGAAGTTGGTCCGCGGGTCGTCCGGATCGGGCGACGGATTCGCGTCTAGCAGCCCCGAATACCGCTTGTAGAAGCCCTCGACCCGCACGTACCTCGACGTCCCGAACCACTTCTCGGCGCCCGTCACGTAGTGCCACGCGCTCGACACAGGCGTCACCGAGTCGCTCGCCACCCAGAAGTCGAACAGCCGAACGGGAATGTCCTCGCGCGCCAGCGAGTGCATCCCTTGCGTGAACTTGCCGACGGCCGCGGTCACCGCGAACTCCGGTGTGACGAAATACTTGGCCGACACGACGCGGTGAGATGCCGAGCCAGCTGAAGCCGGCGCCGCTGTACGCTTCGCCGCGCAGCCCCGTCTCCAGCAGCCACGACGCCGACGGGCGCCACAGGTCGTCCACGAACAACGCGCCCGAGGTCGGGCGCTGGTGCAATGCGTAGAGGAACGTCTCCGTCTGCGGCGACGACGCGCCATAGTCGATCGTGTACGTCGCGGCGTCGTAGCCGAGCGTCCGTTCATGCGAGCCCGGTATGCGCGGTGATCGATCCGCCGAGCCGCGTGTCGATCACCGTGTTCGCGAGCGTGAGCGAACCTGCGCCGAGGTCGAGCCGCGTCGAAAATCGCGAACGGGACAGATGCTGCTCCGCCGTCGCGCTGTCGCCGAACAGCCACCGCGCTCCCGGCTTTCGGAACGACGTCGACAACGTCGCGCCGGCGACCGTGTTGCCCCAATCGAACAGGAACGTGCCGCCCGCCGCATTCGTGCCGGTCGTGTCGTCGAACGCCGCGATGTTCGCGTTGAGCACGTCGCGACCGTCGTACGCCGTGACCGTCAGTCTCGTCGTCGGCGAGAACGAGTAGGAGAAGTGCGCCTGCTCGTCGCGAAAGTGATACGGCAATTGGTTGTTGCTGATCAGGCTCACGAACTCGTCGGCGTACGTTCGCCGTCCCGCGACCATCCACGACGCCTTCCCGTGATCGAACGAGCCGCCCAACTCACCCGTCGACGACAGGAGCGAGAGCTCCGCCGTGCCGTGCACGCCGGCGCGCGCTTCGTCGGCCGAGTGGACGTCGAGCACGCTCGATAGCCGGCTGCCGTAGCGGGCAGGAAATCCGCCGGTCATCAGCGTGATGTCGCCGACGGTCGGATCGATGAACGTGCTGAACAAGCCGCCCACGTGAAACGGGTTGTAGATCGGGTAGCCGTCGAGGAGAATGAGATTCTGATCCGCCTCGCCGCCGCGCACGTTGAAGCCCGTCGAGAAATCGTTTCGCGCCTCGACGCCCGGCAGCAGTTGCACGATGCGCAGCACGTCCGGTTCACCGAGCTTCGGCACCCCCTCGGCCGCGCGCGCCGTGATCTGCACGGTGCCGACCGCCGGCTTCGAGTCGAACAGTTCGCGGTCGACCGGCCGCGCCTCGGTGCGCACGGCGTTCAGCACCTGCGCTTCCGCTTGCAGCCGCAGCTCGACGCGCGTCGTGTCGCCGGCGCGCACGACGACCACTCGGTCGAGCGCGGCGTAGCCGAGCAGGTGCGCGCGGATCGTTCGTTCGCCGGCCGCCACCGCGCTGATGACGAATCGGCCGTCGGCGTCGGCGAGTGCGCCCTGCGTTGTTCCGACGATCGAGACGGCGGCGCCCGCGCGCGGCTCGGCTCGCTCAGCGTCGAGGACTCGACCTACGATCACGCCGGTTGTGTCTCGCCTGGGTGTCTGTTGCGCGTGAAGCGAGTTTCGCGCTGCACCCAATCCAAGGCACGCAAACGCCAGCGCCGCGCCGGCGACGTACTTCGACAGGATCACCCGATGAACGTCTCGCGGATCGTCGATCGTCTGGTGATCGAGATCAAGTGTCGGCGGACCAATCAGGAACGGATGCAGCTGGTTCCCACCCGCCGCGCCGTGCGCGCCGATCTGATCGTCGAACGACACGATCTCGTAGCCGTCGTACGCGCCGAAGATCGTGAGATCCCCGGTGTTCGGCTGCCAGACGAGTCGTTCGAGCGCACGGATCACAAGAGATGAAGTCCCGTAGGGCTCGAGTGGGTTCGCGCCTTGGATCACGCGAATCGTCCCGTCGATGAGAATCGCGCGCCCTGTGCTACTCTCCACGTGTACCGCGGTTCCGCTGCGCGCCGCGAGCAGGCCCACGCCGGGGTGGTCGAGCAGCGCGTCATAAAGCGCGGCCTTCCGGTTGTCGTCCGCGATCTGGTCCAGGTCCATCGGCCGCGGGTCGTCGGCGAAATACAAGAGCGCCAGATCGGAGCTGTACGTCACGACTACGTCGTGGCCCGCTTCCACGCGGTACTTCTCGGGAAGGATCAGCTCGCGAAGGCCGTACTTGCTCCGCACCCAGTCGCGCGTCCGCAAAATCACTCCGCGCAGCGTTCGATGCCGTTCCGGCGTCGCCTCGGCCACCGCGTCCACGACGCGCGCGCTCATGTCGGCGTACTCGCCGTCCTGCGCGAAGCTCGTGCTCGCCTTCAGCGGCCGCTCACCGGTCCGAGCGGCGTCGCGTTGCAACACATGTTCGATCGTCGTGCCGAGCGTCTCGCCGAAGCGCACGCGGTAGCTGACCGACGGCGTCATGCCATGGTCGGACAGGATCACCATGTCGTAATCGCGCCCGCCGGCGTTGCGCATCATGCGGCGAATCTCGCGGATTCTCGCGTCCGTCCGCCGCAGATCGCGCAGCGCCTGGAAACTTGCCGGCCCGAAGTGATGTCCGAGCTCGTCGTACTGCATGAACGTGCTGTAGATGATCGGCACGCCGAGGTACACGTCGAGCAGGATCGCCATCGTCTGCAGCTCGCGGACGATCACCCCGGTGAGCACACGGATGAACGGAAACAGCCCCTCGCTGTGCGTCCGCCTTCCCGTCAACTCCGAGATGCTGCGCTCGTAGTCTTCACGCAGCCACTCGAGTGCCGCCTGCACGCCCATGCGCAACACGCGAATCGGGTGCATGAGCATGAGCATCGCCATCCGCCACCCGCCGAGCCGCGCGAAGACCGACGCCTGCTCGCGCGTCGCGACGGTGAAGGCGACCGTCTGCGCGTCGCCATCGAGCAGATTCACGTAGCTCGAGCCGCCGGCCAGCGCGCCCGGCGCGGTGATGCGATCGCGGATGTACTGCACTCCCGCCGGCGTGTTGCACGTGATGACACGCTGCTCGGCCTTGTCGTAGAACCGGAACGCGGGAATCCCGTCGTTTTCGCCGTGAAAGAATCCGGCCTGGCAGTAGGGCGTCGCCGAGGGCAGCCCGCAGAACCAACTGCGCAACGTGTAGCCTTCCTCGCGGACCATTTGCTCGATCGTCGGGCAGTAGCCCAGCTCGATCGCGCGGCGCAGCTCGGCGTATGCGAGCGCGTCGATCTGCAGCATCACTAGCCCGCGGCGTCCGTCGCGCGGTCGCCGCTCCCGCCGGAAGACGCGATATTTGAGGGCGAAGTACCACTTCAACAAGCGAGACGGACGCCTCCGCTCCATGGGTCGCCCTTCGGCTTCAGGGGGAGAATTGGCGGGCACCGTCGGTGTGGCGATCGCGTTCGGCGCTGGGCTCGCGAGTTTTCTCTCGCCGTGTGTGCTGCCGCTCATCCCGAGCTACATCACCTTCATCACGGGACTCTCGCTCGACGACGTCGCCCGCGCGCGCCGCACGACCTTCGTCCACGCGTTGCTCTTCGTCGCCGGGTTCTCGCTCATCTTCCTCGCCCTCGGCGCGTCGGCCACGCTCATCGGTCGGCTGCTCGTCACGTATCGCGTCTGGATCACTCGGGTCGGCGGAGTGCTGGTTCTCGCCTTTGGCCTATATCTGCTCGGCGTCTTCAACCTAGGCATCTTCGCTCGAGAGCGCCGGATCCACCTTACCGACAAGCCGCTCGGCTACCTCGGAACGTTGTTGGTCGGGATCGCCTTCGGTGCGGGGTGGACCCCCTGCATCGGCCCGATCCTCGGCAGCATCCTCACCTACGCGGCGACGCAGGCGGAGGTGTCGCGAGGCGTCGCTTTGCTCGGCGCGTATTCGCTCGGTCTGGCCATTCCTTTCGTGCTCGCCGCCGTCGCCGTCGAGCGCTTCCTCGCCGCGTTCGCGGTGATCCGCCGGCACATGTTCTGGGTGAGCCGCGTCGCCGGAGCGGTCCTCGTGCTCGTCGCGGTTCTCATGATCAGCGACTACATGTCGGTGCTCACGGGCGTTCTCCAGGGCTGGACGCCCAACGCGCTCAAACAGCTATTGTAGCTCCGCGATCCACCCGCGGCTCCGGTCGATGAGGTCGCGCACCGAGATCGGCTTCACCAACACGTCCGCGCATCCCGCGTCGAGACAGCGCTGCCGCGTCTCGCGGTCGTCGTGACCTGTCAGCACGACGATCCTCGTCGCCCCCGACGCCAGCAGCGGTGCGACGAGCGCCAGACCGTCGCCGTCAGGCAGCGTGAGGTCGAGCAACGCCACCGACGGCGGATCATCCCGCGTCACCGCCAACGCCGCGCCGATGGTATCCGCGACCGAGACGCGCCACGGCACGGTCTCCAGCATTATCTGGAGAGCCGTCGTGACATGCTCGTTGTCCTCGACGATCAAAATGTGCGGCGGCACCGGCTAACCCTTGCGTGCGCTGGTTTCTACTCCGCTCGGTCCGCGCACTCGCCGGGGTAGCTATACGAATTGATACTGCAACGATTTCGCGGAGAAAGCTGATTTCGCGGAGAAACGCTTCAAAGCTTTTGTTTTGTTAATTCTATTTTTTGCGGTTTCCGCGCAACTCCGCCTCTTCCGCGAAATTGTAGTCCCCGAGTCGTAATGGCCGACTGGGCGGCACTAGGCGACTCCGCCACACGGAGCTCAGTCCGCTCGGTCGCGCGCAACGGGAACGGTGAAGAAGAATCGGCTGCCGGCGCCGAGCCGGCTCTCGACCCAGATGCGCCCGCCATGCATCTCGACGAGCTTGCGAGCGATCGTGAGCCCGAGCCCCGTTCCGTGGTGCGGCCGCGACGGTGTCGCGTCGACTTGGGCGAACTCGCGGAAGATGAGGTCGTGATGCTCCGGCGCGATTCCGACGCCCGTATCGCCCACCTCAACCATGATCGATTGCACCGGCTCCGCGCTCGCCACACAGGCCTTGAGCCAAACGCGGCCGCCGGCCGGCGTGAACTCGATCGCGTTGCCGAGCAAGTTGCCGACGACGTGGGCGATCTTCTCGCGGTCGGCGGTCAGCGTGGGCACCCCCGCGTCCGCCTCGACGAAGAGCGTCAGCCGTTTCTTCTTGAGCAGCGACTCGTTCAGCGCGCTCGCCTGCTCGAGCACTTCGCGGACGGCGAAACGCGTCGCGACGATCGTGAGCTGGTCCGCGGCTCCGCGCGCGTAGGTCAGGATCTCCCCCACCTGATCGAGGAGCTGCCGGCCCCCATGGATGATGCCGTTCACGCTCTCGAGCTGTCTCGGCGCCAGGTCGCCCAGAATTCCGTCGCGAAGGATCTCGGCGTGCGTGATCACCGCGGTCAGCGGCGTGCGCAAATCGTGCGAGATGTTGGCGAGGAACTGCGTCTTGAGCTTGTCGCGCGTGCGGAGCTCGGCGATTTGCAGCATCGCCTCCTCGAAGCGCGACTGAAGCGCGGCGAGTCGCGACTCGGCGCTCGTCGATGAGGTCATGGGGGATCGGATGTCTGCTGCGGTTTCAACCCGGCTCATGCGTTGAGTTTACCTCTCGGAATCGCGTCTGCCAACTCCGTAACCCGCTCCCCGTCGTCGGGTCCCCGACCCCCGTTCCCGCCATTACTGCCGGACTCTTCCTCGATCGACTCCTCGAGCTGCTGCCTGCTCAAAAGCGACCAATAACGCCCGCCGGCCGCAAGGAGGTCGGCGTGTTTGCCCTGTTCGACCACCCGCCCTTCATCCAGCACGATGATCCACGTCGCGTCCCGAATCGCGCTCACTCGATGGGACGCAATGAGAGCCGTGCGGCCGCTTAGCGTTTCGCGAAGTGACCGCAGGATCTCGGCTTCCGTGTGCGTGTCCACCGCCGACAGCGCGTCGTCGAGCAACACGATGGCCGGCTTGCGGGCCAGGGCCCGTGCCAGCGCGGCACGCTGCTTCTGACCCCCGGACAAGTTGATCCCGCGTTCGCCGAGCACCGTGTCGTACCCGCCCGGGAAGGATTCGATCGTGTCGGTGAGTTGCGCCACGTCGGCCGCCCAGCGTCCGTCGGCGTCGGTGGTGTCGGCATACGTCAGGTTGCTCCCGACGGTGTCGGAGAAGAGAAAGCTTTCCTGCGGCACGTAGCCGATCTCGCGGCGCAGCGAGGCGATGATCGAGCTCTCGAATCGGCACGCCGTCGATTCGAATCTCACCCTCCTGCGGATCGAACAGTCGCGGCACGAGGTCCATCAACGCGCTCTTGCCGCTCGCCGTCGCGCCGACGACGCCGATCGTTGCACCCGCCGGGACGGTTGAAATTCACATTGCGGAGTACCCAACGAGGCTCGCCGCCCGTTGGCGTCGGGTAGTGGAAACCGACATTGAGAAACTCGATGCTCCGGCCGCCCCGCCCCCCGGTCGGCGGCAGCGCACGCGGATGCTCGGGTTGCGCCAGCGCGGGCTTGGCGTCCAGAACCTCGAGCAGTCGCGTCATCGACGCGGCGCCTCGCTGAAAGAGGTTGATGACCCACCCCAGCGCGATGAGCGGCCAGGTGAGCATCCCGAGGTACAGGCCGAAACCCACGAAGCGTCCGACGGTGATCGTCCCTCGCAGCACGAGCACGCCCCCGAAGCCGACGACGCTCACCATGCCGAGTCCCGCGAGAATCGCGAAGCCGGGCTGCATGACGCCGTAGAGGCGCGCGAGCGCCATGTTCTTCACGAGGTACCCCTCGTTCAGCTCCGCGAACCGTGCGACCTCCGAGCGCTCCTGCCGAAACGCGCGCACGATGCGCACCCCGGCAAGATTCTCCTGCGCGAG
Source organism: uncultured Gemmatimonadaceae bacterium (assembly GCA_963757185.1). GTDB lineage: Bacteria > Gemmatimonadota > Gemmatimonadetes > Gemmatimonadales > Gemmatimonadaceae > JAQBQB01. The sequence continues at coordinate 32,381 of CAVWQI010000002.1, read as the reverse complement.
CGTGGTCAAATCGGAAAAATGTGCCTGCACGGCTTCGAAGCGCGCGTGGATTCGTCGACCGATGAGAATGCCCACCAGCGGGAGGAGCGCCATCGGGAGCGCGGCGGCTGCGGTCAATCCTGGCGATATGCCCACCATATACGCCAGGGCGAACGCACCGCCGGCGATCGTGTTGGTGAGGTACATCACCGCCGGTCCCGCGGCCATCCGAACGGCGCTCAAATCGTTGGTCAACCGCGCCATGAGGTCGCCCGTTCGCACGCGGGAGTAGTATGTGGCGTCGAGCCCTTCTAAATTTCTGAACAGATCGTTGCGTAGGTCGTATTCGATCCAACGGCTCATGCCGTTGAGCAGCTCCCGCATCCAGAAGCGTCCAACACCTCCGACGAGCGACACGCCGATCATGGCTGCGCCGAGGAGCCAGATGGAACGCAAGGGCGCACCAGCCCGGATGCCGTCGAGCGCTCGGCTAAGGAACCACGGCCCCGTGCTCGCGAAGGCCGCCGATGTGACGACAAGCACAACGCCCGTGACCACGGAACGCCGGTACGGTCCATAGTAAGGAAGAAGTCGCCGAAGCGAGCGCAGCGACGGCACCGACTTTGCCACTTTTCAGCCTATTCCAGGAGGATTCCCCATGACCCCACCCATCATGGCTAAAGATACGCGCCGCATTGCGGCCTCGATCGTGCTCGCCGCCGCGCTCTTTGCGGCGTGCAGCAAAGAAGCGAAGAAGGGTCCCCCCCCGACAGCGCCGCGCTCGGCGCCGACAGCTCGTTGAATCGCGACCTCGCGCTGGCCAACCACGACAGCGCGCCGAAGCCCGAGCTCAAGGATGTTCCCGCACCCGCCGCGACGCCCGCTCCCCAGACGCGCCGGCGTCCCGAGCCACGCGCGCACGATGCGAGGCCGTCCACGCCGAAGCCTGGCGCCGCCGCGACGACGCCCAGCGGCAACACGATGACGAGGAACCCCGCGGGCAGCGAAGCCGCGAACGGCGGCGGTGCGGTCGGCACGATCGCCGCCGGCACGACGCTCAACCTGCACTCGAGCGACAAGATCTGCACGAACACCAACGCGATCGGCGATCACGTGACCGCCACGCTCGACGGCGCGGTGTCCGGCACGAACGGCGCGACGATTCCCTCGGGCGCGACCGTCAACATGACCGTCACGCAGCTCAAGCGCAGCGAGAACTCGAACGATCCGATCGTCATCCAGTTCGCGGTGAACTCGGTGACGTTCGGCGGTAAGACCTACCCGCTCGACGCGTCGGTGACATCGGCGTCGATCGACCGCGTCCGCGACGAGTCGAGGGCCAAGGATGTGCAGAAGGTCGGTGTCGGTGCTGTCGCCGGCGCGATCGCCGGAAAGCTCATCGGCAAGAGCACCAAAGGCGCCATAATCGGTGGCGCCGCGGGCGCCGCCGCCGGAGCCGGCGTCGCCGCCGCGACGGCCAACTACCAGGGCTGCGTCCCGTCCGGCGGATCGATCGTCGTCAAGCTCAACTCGTCCGCGACGGTCAAGGCATAGCCTCTCGACCTTTAGAGATGTTCAAACGGGGTGCTCCTTGTGCGGGGGCGCCCCGTTTTCATGTCTCTCAACTGCTCAACTACAACTACTCGACGCAGAGGCGCGGAGGACGCAGAGACGCAGAGGCTCATACCGCAACGAGCCAGAATTCTTTGGGAGCAGCCGCTCGGGAGGCTCCGGTAACACCCCGAGCGGCTGTCCCAAAAAAGATCCGGCTCGTTGCGAGCGGAGCCGGACCATCCGGGAAACCCCTCTGCGTCTCCGCGCCCTCCGCGTCCCTGCGTCGAGTAGTTGCTGTTGCTGTTGCAGGTTGCCCGCCTCAGAACGCAGCCCGGGAACGCAGAGAACCGCGGCGCCGTCAGAAACCTTGCCGCACCCCGACCTTGAGCGTGTAGTTGATCGGCGGCGCGGCGGTGACCGTGTTGCCCTGATCGTGCATCACGAAAAGGAGCCCCGTCTCGATGTACACATCCGTCGTCGGCCTCAACACCACGCCGAAGTCGTATCCCGTGCCGAACGTCGGGTCCCAGTGGCCGCCGACTCCGTCCAGTCTCGTGTTGGTCGTCACGTCGCGAAAATTGGAGAACTGCGTCGCGCCGGCCTCGACGACCAGCGACGATTGAAAGCCGAGGAACCCGCCGCCGATCCGCCCGGTCGCCATGTATTGCGTCACGTCGGCTGTCGCCGTGCACCCCGTCGGGCAGGTCGTGAATGTGCCGATGGGGTTGTAGTTCAACTTCGGATTGGCAAAGGTCGCCTCGATGCCCACCGCCGCGCCGGCGGCAAGCGTTTTCTCCAACGTCGCGGTGAGTGCCGTCGTGTATCCGAAGTTCCACTGCGTATTGCTCCGTCCGTCTTCGTACGTGCCCAGCTCGAAGAGTCCGTAAGACAGACCGACCCAGTAGGGACTCGTCTGTGCCGCCCCGCGCGGAGCTCGGGGGATGATTTGCGCGTCGCCGCGAGTCGCCAGAGCTGCCCCCACGATCACGCACGTCCACGCGATTCGCTGTCGCACTCGGACCTCCTCTCATTGTTGCGGGTCGCGCACGACTCCGCATAAGTTGACCGCGACATGACGTTCATCGACCCTCGGCTCACCGAGCGCAGGAACGCCCGCACGGCCGCGATCGATCTCGCAACGCCGCTCGAAATCGTCGACCTTATAAACGCCGAAGATCGGACCGTTCCCGAGATCGTCGGCACGCAGCGCGAGGCCATCGCCCGCGCCATCGAGACCGCCGAAGCGACCTTTCGCCGCGGCGGTCGCCTTTTCTACGTCGGTGCCGGCACGTCCGGACGACTCGGTGTGCTCGACGCCTCCGAGTGTCCGCCGACCTACGGCACCGACCCCGAGATGGTGCAGGGAATCATCGCCGGCGGGCCGCCCGCGCTCACCCGCTCGCAGGAAGGCGCCGAGGACCGAATCGAGAGCGCCGTCGAAGATCTTAGCGCCCACGGCGTCCGCGCCGGTGATTTCGTCATCGGGATCGCCGCCTCCGGGACCACGCCATACGTGCGACGTGCGCTCGAGCATGCCCGCGTCGTGAGCGCGGCGACGGCCCTCGTCGCCTGCTCCCCTCCTCCCCGAGAGACACTCGACGCCGTCGACATCCTGATCCTTCCGCTCACCGGCCCCGAAGTCGTCACCGGCTCCACGCGCATGAAGGCCGGCACCGCGACCAAGCTCGTGCTCAACATGATCACCACCGGCGCGATGATCCGGTTGGGGAAGACCTTCGGCAACCTCATGGTCGACCTCCGCGCGACCAACAACAAGCTCAAGGACCGCAGCGAGAGAATCCTCATGGAGGTCTGCGAGATCGGCCGCGAAGACGCGCGCACACTTCTCGAGCACGCGGGTGGAGTCGTGAAGACGGCGATCGTCATGCATTTCCTGAAGACCTCCCGCGCCGACGCCGACCGTGCGCTCGAGCGCGCGGGGGGCGTGATCCGGCGCGTCGTCGAGCGTCCGCCTCCGCCCGTTCCAGACATTCCGCTGTGAGCGTCTACGTCGGGTTGATGTCCGGCACTTCGCTCGACGGCATCTCGGCCGCCGTCGTCCGCTTTCTTCCCGACGACGCCAACGACAACCGCATCGAGCCGCAGCTCCTCGCGTTTCGTTCGTCGCCGTACAGCGCCGCGCAGCGCGCGCGCTTGGAAGCGGCGCTCGAGCGCGGATCGGCGCGCGACTATTGCAACCTCGCCTTCGACCTCGGCGACTGGCTCGCCGAGGCGGCGATCGGCGTGCTCGCCGACGCCGGCGTCTCACGCGGCGACGTGCGCGCGATCGGATCGCACGGACAGACGCTCTGGCACGACCCGCCGCACTCGACCTGGCAACTCGGCGAATCCGCCGTCATCGCCGAGCGAACGGGTATCGCAGTGGTGAGCGACTTCCGCGTCCGCGACGTCGCGGCGGGAGGGCAGGGCGCTCCGCTCGTCCCAATCGCCGACGCCATTCTCTTCGCGGGCGACGACTGGCGCGCCCTCCAGAACATCGGCGGGATCGGCAACGTGACGGTCGTTCCTCCCGGCGGCGACGTGCGCGGCGTTCGTGCTTTCGACACCGGCCCCGGTGTCACCGTGATCGACGCCGTTACGAGATTGCTCAATCCGTCGATGACCTTCGACGCCGACGGCGCGCTGGCCGCCGCCGGTGCTCCGGTGGATTCGGTCGTCGATCGTCTTCTCACGCACTCGTATTTCTCGACCGAGCCGCCCAAGTCGACGGGGCGCGAGCTGTTCGACCGCGCGTACGCCGAGTCGCTCGTCGCCGACTGTCGCAAGGCCAAGCCGGGCGCCACGGCTGAGGATGTCGTCGCGACAGCGACCGCGCTGACCGCGCGCAGCATCGCCGATTCCTATCGTCGCTTTCTCCCCGAGCCGATCACCGAGGTGCTCGTCTCCGGTGGCGGCGCGAAGAATCCCACGCTCGTCGGCATGATCGCGCACGCCGTGGCGCCGATCTCGGTCCGCCCTTTCGCCGACCGCTACTTCGACGGCGAAGCCAAAGAAGCCGTCGCCTTCGCGCTCCTTGCACATCTGCACCTGGAGTATCGCGCAGGCAACGTCCCTCGCGCGACCGGAGCGCGCGGGCCACGCTTACTCGGGAAGCTCACGCCAGCGTGAACGGCGCTTTAGGTCTGTGTGCTTGTCGAGTTGGCTCTGGCCGGTCGGCCATAACGATTGGGACACGGAAACAAACGGACCTGACGGAAACAAACGGAGAAAAACATTGGGGAACTGCTCTGTCAGGTGAGTGCAGTTCCCCAAGAGCTTTTCATCCGTTTGTGTCCGTACCATCCGTTTGTGTCCGCGTACCACCGTTGATCTCGCCCTAACGAACAGCACAGTTGGACCGAGATCCTCGCCGTAGTCCCGCAGTTACGGCGTCGCTCGTCCGCCCGTGACGGCCGTCAGCCAGTGGTAGATGTACCACAATGCGCCGACGATCAGCAGCCCGAGCAAGCCCATCGAGATCGTTCGGCCCGTACTGCGCCGAGCGTCCGACACCACGGGGGGGGGCACCTCGGGCGCCTGTGGCTTCTGCGGCGTGTACTTCTTGAGCATCTCGGCAGGCGACAATAGCGGCGGGCGAGGTTGGACCGGCTCGTCCCCCGCTTCGTCCGTCACGCTGCCCGGAATCCCGCCCATCGCCTCCATCTCTTCTGTCGGGAAGATGCGCGGATCGATGTCGAAAGCGTCGATCGGGTCCGCCGGAGTGAGATTCGTCGGCAGCGGAAAAACCTGGTGTCCGACTTCGTCCGTGTCGGCGGGCGGAAAGAGTCCCGACCCCTCGAAGCGCGCCAGGATCACCGTGATGTTGTCCGGCCCGCCCCTCGCGTTCGCCAGATCGATCAGCTGCTGGCACGCGATCTCGAGGTCGTCCTGCTCGGTCACCACCTCGGCGATGGCGTCTTTGCCGACCTGGCTCGAGAGTCCATCGCTGCATATCACGAGCGTGTCGCCGCGGCGCACCGCCTGGTGCGTGAGGTCGACGCGAATGTTCTGCTCGGGGCCGAGCGCCTGGAGGATGATGTTGCGCCGCTCGCTGTGCTCGGCTTCTTCCTCGGTGAGCTCGCCCGCCTCGACGAGCTTCTGCATCAGCGACTGATCCTTCGTGATCTGCCGCGCGATGCCTCGTCGCACGACGTAGGCGCGCGAGTCACCGACCTGCGCCAGATATAGAGTATCGCCAAGCAGCCCGGCGATCGTCGCCGTCGTCCCCATCCCGCGGTACTCCAAGTGCTGCGCCGCGTACGAGTGGATCTGCGTGTTCGCATTCTTCGTCGCCGTCTTGATGGCGAGCACGAACGCTTCGGCGTCCAACTCCGGCGACGTGACCCAGTTCGCGCGGATCTCGCCCAGGACCGCCTCGACGGCCATGGCGCTGGCGATCTCACCCGCCGCCGCTCCGCCCATGCCGTCGGCGACCATGAACAGCGAACCCTTCGGACCGGCGCCCTGCGTTCGCGTCTCTGTCGGCAACGACGAATCGTTCGTCGTCAGGTCGACGACGAGGTAGGCGTCCTCGTTGTGCTCACGAGTCCGCCCCACATCTGTTTTGCCGAACACATGCACGACGATCCCAGCACCAATCGCGTCGGAGTTCGGCGTCACAGGGAAGGGGACCGGAGTAGGGACGGTGGAGATATCGGAAGGGGCGGGGTCGGAAGAGTGGACGATGGCGGGCAACGAGGCAGACGGGCGAGACTGAGCCCGCGCCCTCATCGCCGCCGTCGCCGACTGACCGGCGAGGTGAGCGGGCGGGAATACATGGCCGGCGAATATAGACCGACGGGGAGGGGGTGGTCAATCAATTGCACCGCCGCATGTTGCACGACGTCCTGAACATGGTGTGAAGCGTCCTACCGTCCGCCCGTCCGGTCGGAATACCTTTCCCTCCGCATGCGACCTGTACGCCTAATCTCGATCGCGTCGATTCTGAGCCTCGCCGCGGCGTGCAGTTCGCCTCCGCGGACTCAGCCGCCGGCCCCGGCGCCCGCCAAACCAACCGCGGCGCCGACAACCAATCCGCCGGCGTCGGTCGCCCCGGCCGCGGCCGTGGCTCCGCGAGACGTCTCTCCGCACCCGGCACCCCTCCCACCAATCCCGCTGGTGGAAGGTCCGATCGCCGTGAAGGTGGAGTTCCCGTCCGCCAACGAGGCCATCAGCGTTCGCGACTCCAACTTCATTTTCGGCTCGGTCGGCAACGGGCACGCCGACCTGACAATAAATGGGACGCCCGTCCCGGTCGCCCCGAACGGGGCGTTCCTGGCGTACCTCCCGGTGCCTCCGCCGACCGCGCCGCGCTACGAGCTGTTCGTGCGCACCGCGACCGACAGCGCGCGCACGATCATTCGCGTCCGCGTTCCGCCGCCGCGCCCAGATCTATCGTCCGGCCGGCTCGCGATCGACTCGTCGAGCGTGTCGCCGCGCGGCGGATATCGCGCGCTGCGCGACGACGAGCTGGTTCGCGTGAGCGTGCGCGCCTCGCTCGACGCCGACGCCGCCGTCGTCACCAACGGAATGAATCAGCCGCTCGTCTACCTCGGCGGAAACCTCTACGCCACCGACGTGCGCGCCGTCGACCTGCGGAACGGCGGACAGCTCATCGTCTCTCGCGGCGGCGAGACGATCCGCATGGACCTGGCGAAGATCTACGAGCCGCGTCCTCCGCACTTCGTCATGCTCGGCGACACGATCGCTCAGCGCGACACAGACGCCGACGTCATCGGCAGGTCCACGCCGGGCGGCACGTACAAATGGATGTTCGTCCCCGGCACGATCGTCCTCGAGACGGGCCGCGTCGGCGACAACGTGCGCGTGCGACTCGACTCCCAGCTCGAGGTCTGGGTGGACTCGACGAGCGTCAAGCAGCTCGCGCCCGGCTACCCGGCTCCGCATCGCACCATCGGCCCGATGTCCGTCACGGGCGCCGCTGAGTGGGTGGATCTCGTGCTGCCGATTTCGTCGCCGCCGCCGTTTTTGGTCGAGCAGGATACGCGACACGTCGCGCTCACGCTCTACGGGACTCAGGCCTCGCCGGAGACGATCAAGTATCTCCAGAACGAGCCGTTCATCCGCGTCATCAACTGGGTTCCCGTCGGGTCGGATCGCATTCGTCTCGACATCGAGCTCTCGCGTCCGCCGTTCGGCTATCTGGTGCTGTCCGACGCGCGCGGATTCGTCCTGCGTCTTCGACGTCCGCCGCGCATTTCGGCCGCGCGTCCGTTGGAGGGACTCACGATCACCGTCGATCCCGGGCATCCCCCCGGCGGCGCGATTGGCCCGACCGGGTTGACCGAAGCGGCCGGCGTGCTGCCCGTCGCGTTCAAGCTGCGCGACATCCTCGAGTCGCGCGGCGCGCACGTCGTGATGACGCGGACCACGATGGATCCCGTCGACCTGCACCTTCGCTCGGTGATCGCGCGCCGCGCGAACTCCGCGGCGCTCGTCTCGATTCATCTCAACGCGTTCGGCGACGGCGTCGATCCCTTTCCGAACGTCGGCACGAGCACTCTCTTCTTCCATCCCCAGACCGAACCCCTCGCCCGCCTCGTGCAGTCCGGCATGGAAGGCGAGATGGGTCTTCGCGACCTCGGCGTCCACTATCAGAACATCGCCATCGGCCGCACCACGTGGATGCCGGCGCTCATCTGCGAGGGCGCGTTCTTGATGATCCCCGAGCAGGAGAACGCGCTCAAGACGCCGGAATTCCAGGAGCGCTACGCTCGCGGCGTCGCGGATGGAATAGAGGCGTACTTCAGATCGATCGCGCAGTGAGAAGCGTGCTAGACGGCTGGGCAGCCGGACGGCTAGACAGCAAGCCGGCCGTCAAGCCGTCACGCCGTCACGCCGTCAAGCTGCGCGCGGCCGCATTTGCCCTCGCCATCGCGCTCATTGCGAGCGCCGCGCGCGCCCAGGCCCCCTACCTCACCTGGCGCACGCTCACCACGCACCACTTCCGCGTCAACTTCACCCCGCCGCTCGAGCCGCTGGCCCGCCGACTCGCCGCCGACGCCGAGCGCGCGTACGACCAGCTCTCGCGCGAGATGCACCCGCCGCGCGGCATGATCGACGTCACGCTCAGCGACGACGTCGACTTCTCCAACGGATCCGCATCACCGTTCCCGACGAACCGCATCATCGTCTACGCCAATCCGCCCGTGGACGAAAGCGCGCTTCGCTACACGAACGATTGGACGCAGATGGTGATCACGCATGAGCTCACGCACATCTTCCAGCTCGATCGCACGCGCGGCATCTGGGCGCTGAGCCAGCACATCTTCGGCCGCGCCGCGCCGACCTTCCCGAATCTCTACGCCCCCTCGTGGCTCCTCGAGGGCATGGCGGTCTACGAAGAGTCGAACCTGGCCGGCGCGGGGCGCGTCCAAGGGTCCGAGCACCGCATGATCGCTCGCTCGTCGACAATCGACGGCGCCTTTCCGCACCTCGGCGCGTGGAGCCTGGGACAGGGCCGCTACCCGTTCGGCGAAGCGGCTTATGCGTACGGTTCGCTTTTCATGGACTATCTCGCGAAGACGCGCGGCGATACGTCCATACGAAAATTCGTCGAGGCCGAGAGCAAATATCTCATTCCGTATTTGCTGAACCCTCCTGCGCGCAGCGGTTTCGGCGTCTCGTTCTCGAAAGCCTGGGGCGAGTTTCGCGACTCGATCGCGCGCACGATTCGCGAGCCCGGCGCCCGCCCGCTCCAGGCGTGGCGACAGCTCACGCGCGACGGTCCCTATGCGTTCGATCCGCGCTGGGTCGGCGACTCGGCAATTTTATATAGCGGGGGGCCGGGAAAACAAACGTTTGGCGCCTATCGCGTCGACACGTCGGGGGCGCGTCACCGAATCGGTCGGCGCAATGGCAGCACTCCCAATCTTCTGCTCGCGAACGGCGATCTGCTGTACTCGCAGATCGAGTTCGTGAATCCATATCAGGAGCGCTCCGACCTCTTCGTGCAGCGCGGCAGAAAAGAGCAACGGCTCACGTTCGACAAGCGGCTCACGCACCCCGACGTCCGCGCCGACGGCGCCATCGTCGCCGCCCAGATCCTTCCCGGCATCACGCGTCTCGTCCGCGTCTCGCCCGACGGCAAAGCGATCACACCGCTCACCGGCGGCAGCTTCGACGAATGGTGGACCGAACCTGAGTGGTCGCACTCGGGCGACCGCATCGTCGCGTCGCACTGGCTGCGCGGCAACGTGTCGCAGATCGTCGTCATCGACACGCTCGGCCGCATCGTGCACATCGTCTCCAGCGGACGTTCGATCGAATCGGCGCCGAGCTGGCTGCCGGGCGACACCGGCATCATGTACAGCTCCGATCGCGACGGCGCGACCCAGATCTACGTCGAGCGCTTCGCCGACGCGCGTACGTTCGACGAAGCGTCGACGCGCCGCTTGAGCGACGTCACCACCGGCGCCTTCGACGCGGTGCCGTCGCCGAGTGGCCGACGCGCGACGGCGGTCGCCTTCCGGATCGACGGCTACCACCTCGGCGTCGGCAACTACGAACCGTCGTCGGGAACGCCCGTCCCCGACTACCGCGACACACTTCCGCACGCCGGCGTCGCTCCGCTCATCACCGACGACACGGGACGAGTCGGCCCGTATCACGCGTGGCGCTCGTTCTATCCGCGCTACTGGCTGCCGGTGGTCAACCCCGGCATCGACGGCGGCTACCGGTTCGGGCTCACCACGACCGGCAACGATGTCATCGGACGCCACTCGATGCAGGCGACGCTCCAATTCCCGACCAACAAGACCGGCGTCGTTGGAGAAGTCTCATACCAGTACGCCGGCCTCGGTCTCCCGATCTTGTCGGTCGACGCCTTTCAGGACTGGCAGACGCTCGGCGGCGTCTTCTCGCGTGATCCGGGCCGCCCGATCATCGGCGAAGTGTTCCGCCGCACGCGTGAGGCCGACTTCCTCGCGACATGGCTCCGCCAGCGCGTGCGATCGGCGCTTTCGGTCTCAGGCGGATTCGGCGTCGAAGCCCGCTCGCATTCCACCAACGCCCCGGTCCCACTCTCCGAGCTCGACACAGCGGGTGAGTTGGGAAGTCCGACCTTCCCGACCCTTACCGCCGCGCTCGGCTATGCGAACTACCAGCGTCCGGCGTTCAGCATCTCGCCTGAGGACGGCATTCAGTTCAATGCGACTCTGCGCGATCGGCTGCGCAGCGGACCGGCGGGACAGGGGGGTGGCAGTCTCAGCACGGTCGGAATTCTTTCGCTGTACAAGTCGCTCGATCTCCCCGGTTTCTCGCACCACGTGCTCGCCTTGCGCGGCGCCGTGGGTTGGGCCGACGTCAACGCCGCCGGCTACTACGACGTCGGCGGAATCAGCGGTGGTACTATCCAGATCGTGCCTGGCTACACCGTCGGCGAGGGTCGCTCGACTTTTCCCGTGCGAGGGTTCCCGTCGGGCACGCTCTTCGGCACGCGCGCGTTCACGGGCTCGGCCGAGTATCGTACGCCGCTGTGGATGGTCGGCGACGCGCCGGGAATTCTGCCGTTCTTTCTGGATCGGACCTCGCTCACGCTCTTCTCCGACGTCGGCTCAGCGTGGTGCCCGAACGTCGCCCCGGGGCGCGAGGTCTGCAATAGCTTCGACCCGCTCCTCACCAAGCGCATAGAGATTGCCTCGGCCGGCGCGGAGCTCAACGTCAACCTCGGCGTGCTCTCGTGGGACTCGCCGTATCGATTCCGTTTAGGTGTCGTCGCGCCGACCTACAATCGTGCATTGTTCGGACAGAGCGCGGTGCAAGTGTACGTCGTGACGGGGGTGTACTTCTGAAAGGCGGCTGGACGGCTGGACAGGTGGACGGCTGGACGGCTAGACGGCTTGTCGGCTTGACGGCAACGGCGAACCGTGGCGTGGTCCGCCGCGCTGTTCGCTGGCTGTCCAGCCGTCCAGCCGTCCAGCTGTCCAGCGTCTTTCTACTTGCCGCCTGCGCCTCTCACGCCAAGCCGTCCACCGACGCCGCCTGCGACGCGAGCATCACGCTCCCTCCCGGCTTCTGCGCGCTCGTCTTCGCCGACACCGTCGGCCCCGCGCGGCACATCGTCGTGCGCTCGAACGGCGACGTCTACGTCGGCATCGTCGACCAGCGGCGCGTGCCGGGCGGCGTGCTCGCGTTGCGCGACACCAACAAGGACGGCCACGCCGACCTGAGCGCGCGCTTCGGCGAAACGGGAGTCCACGGCGTGGCGCTTCAGAGCGACTCGACGCTCATCGCGTCGACCGGCGACCAGGTCCTCCGCTTCCACCTGACGGCGAAGCTCGGCACACGCGGCCGCGTCGACACGATGATCGCCGGACTGGCCGAGCGGCCGATCCCGTCGCACAGCCTGGCGATCGACTTCAGGGGGAATCTGCTCGTCAACATCGGCGCCAACTCGAACGGCTGCGCGTCGAGCAAAGATTCGTCCGCGTCGGCGGCGGGGGCGAATCCGTGTCCCGAGCTCGAGACGAGCGGCGGCATCTGGAAATTCAAGCTCGACCCGCCGCACCAGACGCTGGCCAACGGCACCCGCATCGCGACCGGCCTCCACAACGCCGTCGCCCTGGCCGTGAATCCCGCCGACTCGGCGCTCGTCGCCGTGTCGCACGGCCGGGACGGGCTGCACGAGGGATGGCCGGCCTTCTATTCCGAAGCGGAGGCGGCGGAAGCGGCCGGTGAAGAGATGGTCCGCGTCGCGTCCTCCCGCGCCGACTTCGGTTGGCCGTACTGCTATTACGATTATCTAAAGGACGAACGCAAGCTCGCGCCCGAGTACGGCGGCGACGGCCGGAGCACGGAACGCTGCGACCGCATGATCCAGCCGCTGGTGACCTTCCCCGCGCACTGGTCGCCGATGTCGATCCTGTTCTATACGGGGTCGATGTTCCCCGCCGAGTACAAAGGCGGCGCCTTCATCGCTTTCCATGGTTCGTCCTTCCGCCGTCCGATGCCCGAGGACGGCTACGAAGTGATCTTCTTGCACTTCAAGGACGGCCAGGCCACGAACTACACGCCGTTCGCGACCGGACTCGCCGGCGGCGCGCTTTCGCCAACCGGCGCCGCCCATCGCGCTGTCGGCCTCGCCCAAGGACCCGACGGAGCCCTGTATCTCACGGACGACAAGGGCGGGCGCATCTGGAAAATCGTTTATCGGAAGTGATTCCGGTGTGGCGTGGAAAGTCCGGTGCGCCGGTGCTGGCCATAACGATTTGGGACACGGAACACAAACGGGAAAAAACGGAAACAAACGGAAGACTGCAAATGCTTTGGAACCTGCACACGCATCGGGGTCGCGGCTCGCGGCGCGAGTCTCCTCCCCGAGGCAGTTCCCCAAAGCTTTCATCCGTCTGTTTCGGTCTGTGCACCGTTTGTTTCCGTGTCCCAATTGTTGATGCCAGACCCGCCGCGACACGGCGAGAACGGCCACTGTGCTGTGCAAGAAAATTGAACGCAGATGACGCAGACTTGGAACGACGATCCCGCAGATAACGACAAACCAATCTGCGGGATCGCTTTTCAAGGTCTGCGTCATCTGCGTTGAGTTTTTTTCGACCGCCAATCGAAGCCGGCGGGCGGCCCTCCCGGCACACAATGTTTCAATTGCCCGTGTGCAAGTAACTCTCCCCCGCGCGTCTCCCAGGGAGATGTGGCCAAACCGGCCATATGTGAAGTTGCAATAGTATCTACTGGAGACGAGGCCCAGATGCGCGCGCAATTGCGAACCGCACTCGCGGTGTTGTTGACCGCGTTCGGTATTTCGGGGGCGCAGAGCGTTCCCGTCACGAAAGTCATGCTCTTCTCGTCCGGCGTCGGCTACTTCGAGCACGCCGGCAGCGTCCGCGGCAACGCGTCCACCGAGCTGCGGTTCAAGACGAGCCAGATCAACGACATCCTCAAGTCGCTCGTCTTGCAAGACCAGGACGGCGGGCGCGTCGGCGCGATCACGTACCCGTCGCAGGATCCTCTCGACAAGACCCTCAGGAGCTTCCAGGTCGACATCACCCGGAACCCGAGTCTCGCGGACCTCCTCAACCAGCTCCGCGGCGCACGCGTCACGATCGCGGTTCAGGCCGAACACCTGACCGGCACGATCCTTGGAGTCGAGCGGCGACAAAAGGCGCCCGAGCGCGGCGAGGAGCCCGTCGAAGTTCCGGTCCTCAACCTTCTGACCGGCGCCTCCATTCGGTCGATCGAGCTGCCGTCGATCGCCAGCCTCACGCTCGACGATCCCCAACTCCAGGACGAGCTGACCAAGGCGCTCACGGCGCTCGTCCAGGCGCGCGACCAGGACAAGAAGCCGGTGACAATCAACTTCGCCGGCACCGGCGACCGCCACGTGCGCATCGGCTACGTCGTCGAGACGCCGGTGTGGAAGACGAGCTACCGACTGCTGCTCGGCGACAAGAGCGCGGCGTTTCTCCAAGGCTGGGCGATGGTCGACAATCAGACGGAGAGCGACTGGAACAACGTGTCGCTCTCACTGGTGAGCGGACGGCCCGTGTCTTTCACCATGGATCTCTATCGGCCGCTCTACGCGACGCGGCCGGTCGTGCGCCCCGAGCTGTGGGCCGGGCTCGCGCCGCAGCGCTACGACGCCGCGATGTCGATCGCGGACTCGATCGCCTTCGCCCCCGCGGCCTCACCCGCGCCGGCGACCGCTCTCAAACGTACGTTAGGCTCGACCATCTACCAGGACGCCGGCCAAGGAGGCCGCCGGATCGGCTACGACGCCAACGGTCGTCCTGTGGCCCTGGCGCTTAGCGAAGTCGTCGTCGCGGGCAAGGACGAGGAGAGAGATCTCGACGCGATGGCATCGGTTCAAGCGCTCGGTACGTCGGGCGCTATGGGCGAGCTGTTTCAGTATGCCGTCGGCAACGTCACGCTCGCGCGCCACAAGTCCGCCATGCTGCCCATCGTGAACGACAGCGTCCAGGTCGAGCGGCTGTCGATCTACAACGAAAACGTGCTCGGCAGCCACCCGCTGAACGGCGTCCGCATGAAAAACACGAGCGGTAAGCATCTGCTCCAGGGGCCGCTCACCGTGATGGACGGCGGCTACGCCGGCGACGCGCGCATCGACGACGTTCCGCCCGGCCAGGACCGCCTGCTCAGCTACGGAGTCGACCTCGAGACGCTCGCCTCGACCAAGTGGTTGTCGAGCGACGCCAGGGTGACGACCGCCAGGATCATCAAGGGCATGCTCTGGGTCGACACGCACGTCGAATCAACAAAGTCCTACGCGCTCGAGAACAAGAGCGACAAAGACAAGGCGATCATCATCGAGCATCCCGTGCGCTCCGGCTGGACGCTGGTCGACACGCCCAAGCCGCTCGAAACCACGCCCGCGGTCTACCGCTTCAAGGGCGAAGCGCCCGCGCACAAACTGGCGACGCTCGCGGTGAAGGAGGAGTCGGTCCGGAGCGAATCACTGGCGATGCTGCCGATGGACGTCAGCGTGTTGCTCGTCTATCAGCGCAACGGCTCGATCCCGGCCAAGGTCCGCGACGCCATCGCCAAGGCCATCACGCTCAAGAACGCCGTGACCGACCTCGACCGCCAAATCGCCGCGCGCACGCAGGACATCAATGGGATTACGGCAGAACAAGGTAGGATGAGAGAGAACATGAAGACGGTGTCGAACACGACGCAGTACTACCAGCGGCTGCTCACGAAGCTGAACGAACAGGAATCGCAGCTCGAGTCGCTGCACACCGATCGCGACGCGCTCACGACCAAGCGTGACGCCGCGCGAAAAGAGCTCGAGGACTACCTGGCGAACCTCACGATCCTCTGAGAGCCAAGCAACGCCGTGGCGTTCTCGGTGGAGAGGCTTGGGCGCCGACTCTGGCCATAACGATTTGAAAACTGAAACAAACGGAAAACAAACCGAAACAAACGGAGACGGCTTTTGGCTCGATAGGACACCCGTGTGATGGGAGAGAGAGGGCAGAGATGCGCCCCGAGGTAGTTAGCAAAGCTTTGTCGTTTCGCCCTTGTCCGTTTGTTTCCGTTTTTCCCAGTTTTTTTCCGTGTCCCAATCGTTATGGCCTGACTTGGCGCTTCAAGACTTGCCCGCCGAGTCGCACCGAGGAGGCGCCGGCCACTCTCATGACCCGAAACAATTTCATCTGCATTGAACTCTGCTCGATCTGCGACCGTAGCCCACGCGCCGATCGAAGCCGACCGCGCTTTCCCTCGGAAACAAACTCGCATCGCCCGTCGGCCGAGGGTTGAACCCCTCTCTCTCCTATGGCGTCTCTTTGTAGACCACGATGTGCGACGTCCCGCTGGAGTTGTCCGTGAACGCGATCAAACCGGGCGCGACCCCGACGTAGTCGGCGATGCCCTGGGTGCCGTAACGGTCTGCGGGTAAGTGCATTCCCTGGCGGACCACTTCAAGATTCTGCGTCGCACCGCCCGTGCTCAGTATCGAGTGGACGAATCCGAACGGAACGGCGGTGCTGGTCAGATAGTACGCGATGTCGATCGAGCCGTCCGCACGGAGTCCGATTTGACCGTAAATCGCCGCGCCGGTGGACAGGGTAAAGAACGGATCGTAGCGCGTCCCGCCGTCGCTGGAGTGCGCGATCGCGGCTCCGCTCACGCCGAGCCCGTAGAGCGCCCAGATCTCGCTGCCTTTGCGGACGCAGGACGGGAGCGTGGCCGAGGTGGCCTTCGCATCGAACTCTACGGCGCTGGTCCAGTGGACGCCCCCGTCGGAGCTCGAGATCGACCAGACGCCGCCCGCGCGATTGTCGATGTACACGGCCGTCACTGCATTCCCGTCGGCACACGGCGCGATGAGCACGGGGTTGTTCACCGCCGCCGTGTCTCGCTGCCACGTGATGCCGTCGGCGCTCGTCGCCGCCATCGCCAGCGCGCCGCCGCCCGAGTTGTCCAACAGCGAGTAGGTGACGAGGTATCCCGTCGCCGTCGGCACGATCTGCGTCTTGTCCAGGTGATGGGACGTCGCGTCGATCTCGTCGACCGACGACGGCGCGCCGAACGACCGCGCCCCGGGCGCGAGCCGAAACACGAATACACCCATGTGCGGCCCGTCGCCCAGTGCGACGAGCGAGAACGTTCCCGAAGCGTCGACCGTGACGATCGGGTCGCTCATCGCATCGACCTGCGGCGGAATGGGCAGTATGAAAGGCGGCCCCCAAGTCGAACCGGCGTCCTCGGAGACCGCGTACTCGATCCTCGTCAGCGCCCCCGAGATCGTCCCGATCCACGCCACGACGGCTCGCCCGCTCGCCGACTTCGCGATCGTCGTCTCTTGCTGGTGCACGCTCCCGGCGGCCCCCGAGACCGTCGTCCCTTTTCCATTATCCGCGGCCGTGCTCGGCATCGACGCATCCGACGCGCACGCGGCACACGCCAGCACGGCGACCGTCGTCAAAATTCTCATGCGCAGACGATAATGTCCGCCGTAGCTGCCTGCAATCCACGCCGTGCTGGTCAGCCATCCGCGCGCATCCGCGTGACGGCTTTGTTTTTCTCTCGGGAGAAGCCGGCCACTCTCAGGATCGAAACAAATTCAACGCAGATGACGCGGATCTAGAAAATCAATCCCGCAGATTTTTTCGGGGTTCATCTGCGGGATTGTCGTTTGTGTCGGCGTCATCTGCGTTGAATTCTGTTCGCTCTGCGAGCGTAGCCCACGCGCCGATCAAAGCCCGCCGCACTTCCCTCGGGAACAAACTCGCGTCGCGGAAGTCAACGGTTATTTCCCGCACTATCTGCGGCATTTTCGTTGTCAAGAAATTGCGCGCGCGCGCGGGATCGCTATCGTTCGCTTCCACCGTGATCGATCCCACCGCGTTCATCCATCCCGCCGCCATCGTCACCGGCAACGTGACTCTCGGAAAGCGCGTCTCGGTGTGGCCCACCGCGGTGATTCGCGGCGACTCGGACACGATCGTGATCGGCGACGACAGCAACGTCCAGGACGGAACGATCGTGCACGTCGACGACGGCGTTCCGACGCGCATCGGCAAACGTGTCGCCATCGGTCATCGCGCCATCGTGCACGGCGCGACGATCGAAGACGATTGCCTGATCGCGATGGGCGCGATTCTGCTCAACGGTGTACACGTAGGTACCGGCTCGATCGTCGGCGCGGGCGCGGTCTGCATCGAAGGAATGCGCATCCCGCCCAACTCGCTCGTGCTGGGTGTGCCCGGCAAGGTCATCCGTCAAACGACCGACGCCGACCGCGATCGTATACAAAAGACCGTGCAGTCTTACGTCGAGCTCCAGCAGCGGTACAGGCCTGCCTGATGCATGACGTGTTTGGAGGCAAATCGTCACAGCAGTGTCGCGACAGCATGACGGTGCGCCGGTGCGCGGCCGCTGGACGGCTGGACAGCTGGACGGCCGGGCAGCAAGCAACAACTCGTTTATCCTGGCTCGTTGCGTCCTTTCGCCGGCTGTACTGCAGTCAACCGTCTACCTGTCTATCCGGTTCCCAGCGCGCGGCCCACCCCGCTTATCAACCTCGAATTACGGCACCGCGCACAATCGTGATGTTCATTTCGTAACTCCTGCTTCCATCAGCTCTTACATTACTACTGGCGTGGAATCACGAACATGAATAGAATGCCGCCCCGCAGCAGTTCCCGCCTGCGGTAAAGCCTAGACAACTCCGTCTGTTACAATCGATTCCCCGATCGATTGCCTTCGCCGCCGCCGTCATCGCCATCAGCCCCATCCCCCGGAGTCCCGTCAACATGCCGATTCCCGTCAACCCGCCAACGGGTCCCGTTTTGCTCTCCGCCAACGCGCGCACCGTTCTCGAAAAGCGCTACCTGGTGAAGAACGAAAAGGGCAAGCCCGTGGAGCAGCCAGAAGATCTCTTCTGGCGCGTGGCGACGGTCGTCGCGGAGGCGGATCGGCGCTATGGGTCGGCCGACAAGCAGGTCGGCGAAGTGGCCGAGCAGTTCTATCAGTTGATGACGCAGCGTCGCTTCGAGCCCAACTCGCCGACGCTCATGAACGCCGGCCGTCCGCTCGGACAACTCAGCGCCTGCTTCGTGCTGCCTGTCGAAGACGCGCTGGCCAACGGCAAGAACGGCATCTACGACACGCTGAGCGCGATGGCGCTCATCCATCAGTCGGGCGGCGGCACCGGCTTCTCGTTCTCGCGCCTGCGCGCCAAGGGGTCGATGGTCCGCTCGACGACCGGCGTGGCGTCGGGACCGGTCTCCTTCATGAAGCTCTATGACGCGTCCACCGACGCGGTGAAGCAGGGCGGCACGCGGCGCGGCGCGAACATGGGCATCCTCCGCGTCGACCATCCCGACATCCTCGACTTCATCGCCTGCAAGGAAGACCTCACGCAGGTGACGAACTTCAACATCAGCGTCGCCGTGACGTCCAAGTTCATGGACGCCGTCAAAGCCGGCACGAGCTACGACCTGATCGATCCGTCGAACGGCAAAGCCGTCTCCCAGCTCGACGCGCGCACCGTCTGGGATCGCATGATCCTCGGCGCGTGGCGCACGGGCGAGCCCGGCGTTTTCTTCGTCGACGAAGCCAATCGATATAACCCCGTGCCGAGTCTCGGCAGATACGAAGCGACGAACCCCTGCGGCGAGCAGCCGCTCCTCGCCTACGACGTCTGCAACCTCGGCTCGATCAACGTCGGTTTCTATGTGAAGGACGGGAAGCTGGATTGGGACGCCTTCAAGGCGGACATCCATCTCTCCACGCACTTCCTCGACAACATCATCGACGTCAACAAGTACCCGCTCGAGGCGATCGACGCGCTCTCCAAGCGCATCCGCCGCATCGGGCTCGGCGTCATGGGCTTCGCCGACGCGTGCGTGCGGCTCGGCATCGCCTACGACACGGCCGAGGGCGTGGAGTTCGGCCGCAAGGTGATGGAGTTCGTCGACGTCGAAAGCAAGAAGGAATCGGAGCGTCTCGCCGGCGACCGCGGACCGTTCGCCGAGTGGGCCAAGAGCATCTGGGGCCCGGATGAGACGTGTGCGCGAGACGAGAACGGCAAGCGCATTCGTCCCATGCAGCTGCTGCGCAATTGCAACGTCACCACAGTTGCTCCGACGGGAACCATCTCGATCATCGCGGGCTGCTCTTCGGGACTCGAGCCGCTTTTTGCCGTTGCGTTCATGCGCAACCAGGCCGGCGTGATGATGCCCGACGTGAACGAAGATTTCGTCGCCATCGCCAAGTCCGAGGGCTGGTACACGGACGAGCTGATGGAGCGCATCGCCAAGACCGGCTCGGTCGAACACGCCGAAGTGCCCAAGAAGTGGCAGCGCGTCTTCGTCACGGCGAACGCGATCGCCCCCGAGTGGCACATCAAGATGCAGGCTGCCTTCCAGGAGCACTGCGACTCGGCCATTTCCAAGACAACCAATTTCGCGCACACCGCGACGGTGGATGACGTTCGCAAGATCTACGAGCTCGCGTATGATATGAAATGCAAGGGTGTCACGGTCTACCGCGACGGGAGCCGAGACAACCAGGTGTTGAGCACTGGCGCGACCGCCGGGGCCAAGGAAGCGCGCGAAAACGCGGCGCCGCGCCGGGAAGAGGACCGCTCGCTCGTGGCCGATCTCAAGAGCACGATCGCCGAGCGCGACGCCGACATCGACCGTCTCAAGCGGCAACTATATGAAGTGGAGGCCGAGAACCTCCAGCGCCGCGCCAAGCGGAGCCGTCCGGACAAGCTCCGCGGCACGACCATAAGGAAAGAGACCCCGCTCGGCGTGATGTTCGTGAACATCACCGAGGACGAGAAGGGTCAGCCGTTCGAGGTGTTCATCAACCTCGGCAAGGCCGGCGGCTCGGCGATGGCCGATACCGAAGCAATGGGCCGATTGATCTCGTTGGCTTTGAGATCCGGCATACCGATTACCGAGGTCCACCGCCAGCTGCGCGGCATTTCGAGCGATCGCGCGGTGGGCCTCGGTCCAAACAAGGTGCTCTCCGTGCCCGACGCGATCGGCATCGCGATCGAGGAGTGGCACCGAGACCGAGTGACGGGTGTTCAGCAGGAGCTCATGCCGCCGACGCCGGCGGCGGGGACGCCGACTCAGGCGCCGGGCGCGAGCGAGCTGACGACGAGCATGACGCACCAGGTTCCGGCGGCGATGCGTCCGCAGGGGAATGCGGCGGCGGAAGCGGAGTTGGCGTTCGGGTTACACCGGTCGAGCGAGGCGTTCATCGGGACGTGCCCGGACTGTGGGTCGCAGATGGAGTACGCGGAAGGGTGCGTGAAGTGTCACGTGTGCGGGTTTAGTGAATGCGGATAGAGTGAAGTTGCGGTGAACGCTCATGCGAACGGCGCCGCAGGGCGCCGTTTTGTTTTCACACTGTTTGTGCGATGATCGATGCCGAGTCCAGCTGGTTCGCCCGGCTTCTATTCAGTTCGGCTCTCGCTACGAAGCAAGGTAAATCCCGTGTCGCAATATCTTCCAGCCGCTCACATCACGGCCGACGAAAATGTCAACCGTATACCCCTCAAGGTGATGAACGGCCCCCGGTAACTCATGCGTCCAGGTCACAGAAGCGCGAGCGCGAATCTGTCCGGTGGCGTTATCCAAAGACACTTCTGTGATCGTGACAAAAATGCCATCGTTGGCGACTCGACAATCGCGATGAATCTTCGGCTCGGAACACGTTACTACCTCGTCGTGCGCATGTACCGAGAACGGTCGACCAAGTTCTGGGGGGTCAGCCGTGTCAGGCCCGCCAGCAGCCTGGAAGGCTCTCGTGATCTGTTTGTAATCTACGATTAACGGGCGCTCGGTCGTTGCCCGTTGCCCGAGTTTGCCAGCAGCCGGAGCGACATCTTCGACGACGATCGCGGTAATCGCACGCACGTCTGCTGGCTTAACCGGAGCGACTTGGCCGGACAAGAGCATCCCGAAGAGGGGACTGAGCATGGTTCACTCCGTGAAGATTGGGTCCTGCCACGGCATCGCGTTGGCACACGCAGTCTGAAAGTAGTTCGCGCGGCGAGGAAATCGGGAAGCTCTCCAACGGCTTCTCTTCCCCTTCATGCCGCTGGCGACCATAATGCGCTCGCCGACCCGCGGCCGACGATGACCAAGGAGTAGACCTCGTGGACCGCATCGAGCAACTCACGCCCGCCCTCGCCGGCCGGTACGAGATCGAACGAGAGATCGGCCACGGCGGCATGGCGACGGTCTACCTGGCGCGCGATGCGCGGCACGATCGGAACGTCGCGCTCAAGGTCCTCGATCCGGAGCTCGCCGCGGCACTCGGCGCCGATCGCTTTCTCGCCGAGATCAAGACGACGGCCAACCTGCAACATCCGCACGTCGTCGCGCTCCACGATTCGGGCGCGGTCGACGGGTTCCTGTTCTATGTAATGCCCTTCGTCGAGGGCGAATCGCTGCGACAGAGGCTCGATCGCGAGCGCATGCTGCCGGTCGCCGACGCCATCCGGATCGCCCGAGAGGTCGCTGACGCGTTGGAGTATGCTCACGGCCAGGGGATCGTTCACCGCGACGTCAAGCCCGAGAACATCCTCCTCCAGCGCGGCCATGCGATGGTCGCCGACTTCGGCATCGCGCTCGCCGTGCAGCAGGCGGGAAACGCTCGCATGACGCAGACCGGTCTCTCGCTCGGCACGCCGCAGTACATGTCGCCCGAACAGGCGATGGGCGAACGAACGGTCGATGCAAGGTCCGACGTCTACGCCCTCGCCGCCATCACGTACGAGATGCTCACCGGGGAGCCACCGTTCACCGGCGCGACCATGCAGGCCGTCGTCGCGCGGATTCTCGCCGAGGACCCCCGGCCGATTTCGACGCAGCGCAAAGCCGTGCCGCCGAGCGTCGAGGCCGCGGTTCTCAAGGCGCTGGAGAAGGTGCCGGCGGACCGCTTTGCCTCGGCCCGCGAGTTCAGCGACGCGCTCGTGGCCGACGCGCCCGCCAACCTGCCCCGGGGGAAGGCGAGCCGCGGTTGGCGTTGGCGCGAGACCGCCGTCGCGGCGCTCGCACTCTGCGTGGTTCTCGCCGCGCTCCTCGTTCCGCGACTTCGCGTGCCGCGAGTCAGCTCCGCGATGCTGACGTCGACGATCATCGCCCCGCCGGAGGCGCCGTCCGATCTGAGCAACTTCGCGCTTTCTCCGGACGGCGCCAGCCTGGCATTCGTGAGCAGCGCGGCTGTCGACGGCGGACGAATCTGGATTCGTCGCATGAGCGACGGGAGCGCGCACGCACTCGCCGGAACGGAGGGCGCTCGCGGACTTTTCTGGGCGCCGGACGGCTCGGCCATCGGATTCTTCGCGCCGGGGTCGCTCCGCACGATCGAGATTGCCACAGGCTCCGTGCGCACTCTCGCGCCCGCGCCGAACCCGTCACTCGGTGCGGCGTGGAGTCCGACGGGCTCCATCGTGTACTCGCCGCTCTTCGCCGGACTGTGGACCGTCGCCGCGAACGGTGGGACGCCAAAGCAGCTCACCGCCGGCGCAGAGGGACGCACACCGTCCTTTTTGCCCGACGGTCATCGATTTCTGTACTGGGTGCCGGGCGACAATGGAAAGCCCGCTGCGACGTTCGTCGGCGATGTGGCGACCGGCGAGGTTCGCCGCATCGCCGATGGCATTTCTCATCCGCGATACTTCGCGCCTGGATATCTCCTGTTCTTTCAGGAGTCCGATCGCACCGTCCTCGAGCAGCCCGCGGCGTTGTTCGCGCAACAGTTCGACCTCAGCCGCCTTGTTCTCACCGGTCAACCGGTTGCCCTGAGTCGCGGCGTCGATCGGCCATTTCAGTTCGCGGCGGTGAGCGCGACGCCTGACCTTCTCCTCATGCGCGAGCCGCGCATCCCGCCCGATCCGCGCGCCAAGGAATCGATCTATTGGCTCGACCGGGCGACCGGTCGCACGACCCCGATCACCGGCGCCGGGACGACGTGGACGTTCAGGATCTCTCATGACGGCCACCGCGTCATGTTCGGTGGCGAAGGCCTGTGGCTGTACGACCCGGATCGCGATGTGTCAATCCGCGTGCCGACGAAGGCGCAGGCGCCCTGGCCACCGGTGTGGTCGCACGACGATCGCTCCATTGTCGTGGTAGACGCCGAGAATCTTGCGCAAATTCCACTTGGCGGGGAGTCGTCTGAGCGCACGCTCAAGGCGAGCAGCGACGCAGGGTGGGCTGATCCCGTCGACGCCGCGCCGGATGGCTCAGCGATCTTTTACGTGCGCGAACCGTCAGCCCTGCGCCCGCAGTGGGAGCTATGGCGCTACATGACGGCGACCGGCACGAACGAACACGTCCCGACCGGTCCGGGAAACCCGATGGACGCGAGAGTATCTCCCGACTCGAAGTGGATCGCATGGGAGTCGGACGCCACCGGACGCCATGAGATCTATCTTGGGCCAATCTCGGGCACGACGACGCCACTGCGCGTGTCGAAGGCCGGCGGCGGGAGTCCACGCTGGCGTGCCGACGGGCGCGAGCTCTATTTCATCGGCGGCGATGGACGCATCGCGTCGGTGTCGGTCGAGCTGAAGAGCGCACCCGTGGTCGGTGAGCCACGCTCGGTATCGAAGGTTGTGATCAACCCGGAGCCATTCGGGACTGACCCCTTACTCCACACGCGGTTTGACGTCACGCCGAAAGGCGATCGATTTCTCATTCAGACGCCGCCGGACGTGGGCATCTATCAACTGACGCTCGTTCAGCGGTGGCAGGATCGCATGGCCCGATAGCAGATCTCCGCTGCGCGATCGGTCTCGCCGGTGCGTACGCGGCAGCACGGGCCGGACGGCGAAGCCTACGAACGCCCGTCATCGCTCGAAACGTTTGACCTCGATGTGCCCTCCCCACTTTCTGAACGGACACGACGCCGCAATCCGTGCCGCGTCGGCATCGTCCGCCGCTCGTACGATGAACAACCCGCCGAGTTCCCCCGGTCCAATCACACGGCCGGCGCGTTCGTACTTCCCAAACGTGTCGAGGCTGTCTGCCCAACGTGTGAGCTCGGCGATTCGCTCCGCGTTGTTTCCCCCGGGCGGAGGGCGGTAGGTCGAGTCCTCGTACAGGAGCACCACGTACGTCTTGCCCGGCCCCGGCACATGCTTCGGACGGAACATCGTCAGGCCAAAGGCCAGTATGATCGCCGCGACGGCCGCGGCCACCCACACGGGCCACGCACGTCGGCGGCGCACGAGCCCCACGGCGACGAGCCTCGACACGACGCGCTCTTCCAGCGCGGAATCCGGCTGGGTTTCCCGCGGAAGCTTCGTCATGGGAGGGAGCTCCGGAGCAGAGACCGCGCGCGATTGAGCTGGCTCTTCGACGTGCCCTCGACGATGCCCATCAGCTCGGCGATCTCCCGGTGCGTGTACCCGTGGACATCGTGAAGGACATACACGTCGCGTGCGCCGTCGGGGAGCGCGGCAATCGCGCGCTCGAGATCGATCGCATCATCGCGGCGGGTCGTGTCCTCGAGCGGCTCGACCTCCGGCGCATCTACGATGCGCCAGTCGGCGCGGATGCGTCCGCGCCTGACATTCACCAACACGCCGCACAACCACGAGCGCAGCGCCGACTGCGCGCGAAACGTGCGCAGCGCCGTGAGCGCGCGGACCCAGCTCTCCTGTACGAGGTCCTCCGCTTCGCCTCGATCACCGCCCGTGAGGCGCAGCGCTAACGCGTACAGCGCCGGCGTATGCGCGCGATACAGCGCACGAAATGCGTCTTCGCCTCGCCCGCGAAGAAACCGCTCGACGAGCGCGAGGTCGTCTGTCACTGATGCGTGATGGGGTCCACCGCCATCGCGTCGGTCATCATTCCCGGAGAGAAGGTTGCCGCTGCCAATGAGTTGCGCTCGACCTGCAAAAGGTTGGAACCCGACTGAGGCGCCCGCCATGGCTGTGCGCGAGCGCGGGCGTCATGTCCGGTCGGCCAGTCTGGGTAAGCCTTAGTCCAACCTTTTCCGCGTTTGGCGGCACCCATCTCCAAGCGGCGTTTGTCACCGCGAAGGGCCGCGCGCCACCGGCGAAATGTTCATCACACAGGGGACAACGAATGCTCCGAAACACGGTAAAGGTGATCGGATGGGGAATCGCGGTGGTTGGCGCTGCGTGGCCGATCCAGGCACAGGATACAAAGGCCGAGGGTACCAAATCGCCCCCCCCGTATCCGCGCATGGCTCCCGTCGCGCAATACCGGATGGACCGCGACGCGGAAATAGCGCTGGCCCGGACTGCGGCCCCGGCCTCGATATCACGCGATGCGGAGATTCTGGTGCTGGGCCAAAAGAATTTCGAAACCGCGGTCCACGGCAAGAACGGTTTCGTCTGCCTGGTGGGCAGAGCATTTGCGGGGCCCTTGACCAACCCGGAGTTTTGGAATCCGAAAAACCGGAGCCCCATTTGCTTCAATCCTCCCGCCGCGCGGTCGCTCATGCCGTATGCCATGAAACAAGCAGGGCTGGCATTGGCTGGCGCTTCCAAAGCTGAAATCACCGAGGCGATCAGGACCGCCGTCGCCAAGAAAGAGTTGGGCCCTCCCGAATTGGGCTCCATGGCCTACATGATGTCCAAGGAAGCGTACCTCACCGATCGCGGGGACCATAACCTAGCCCACGTGATGTTTGAGCTTCCACGCAACGGCGTATTTCAGGACAACGCCAACTTTTTTGTGTCCTGGGATCCGGCGCCGGTGATCGAGTTCAACGTTCCCGTGGGCCAGTGGTCGGACGGAACGGAGGTGACCTCGCAGAACGGACATGGTTCTGAAGAGGCGGTCAAGCGCGTAAGTGCTACGGCGTGTCCGCCACGATTGCGCTGCCCCCGCTAGTTCTCTTTGTTAACGAGCGCGCCTTCCGCTTGCGCGGCGTCAGCTTCTTCGCCCGGGCATTGCCGCGCTCGACTGCTGCGGCATCGTCTGGCGCTGGCCCATCCTTCGGACGTTCGCCCATCGCACAGCGGATCTCCCTCGCACTAGCGCAGCCCGGTTTAACTCGGTCTGTCGATTGTCATAGCGACGGTGAGGACACGACTCGTCACGGTCCCGTCAGCGATTTGAGGACGTAGTAGGTGCGGGCTAGATACACGAGCTGGCCGGAGATGTACTGATAACTGGTCCGGTCAGTTAGGCGCGCGACAACGCCGACGCCAGGCGCCACGAAGACGCTGTCGCCGGATTCGCGGTACAGCAAACAATGGAATGTGCCCGCGGGTACGGTGACGACCGTGTCCGTTGACAGAACCGAGGTGACCCCGAGATTCGCGCTCGTGCCGGCCTTCGTCGGGTACGGGAATTCAAAAAACAACAAAGAAAGCGCCGGATAGCCGGGTGGAAGCGACCAACTCCAGAATCCATCGCTCCGATTGGCCACGTAGCTGTGGGCGCCGATTGGCACGACGCCCCCCTCGATGACTTGGTACGCGCTGTCCAAGACCGCCCAAGTGGAACCATCCGCGGCAACAGTGTCGGCGATCACCGCGAATGACTGCCTTTGGTGGAACGAATGATCGCGACTGGTATCGGTCGTAACTTCGACTGAGTCGATCAGGTCGTACGTCCACCGCGTGCCGATCGCGAGGGGAATTAGCGGGTTTGACGGCGGCGCGCTCGAAGTATCTGGTGGAGGGCCAATGCTCTTTTCCGCAGGCGCCGCGCAACTCGACACGGCCGCAAAAACCGCGGTGATTGCGGCCAAACACCCCATTGCCAGTCTACGACAAGAAACCAGCGTTCCGGGCAACAGAACCACCCCAGAAATCATCGTTAGAGGATTAACGCTAGCATCGCCCACTCTAAGGCGATAGAGGCGGTCGGTCTATGCTTAAGGCAAATGCAAGAGTCTGGTTGAACTGTGGTTCGCGTAGTCGCTCACGGCGACACGGTTATGTCGACGGTGGCAGTTATCACCGGTTGGAGGCTCACGGTGTAGCGCAGGACCTGGACCTGAAGAGTCGCGATGCCAGCGTGGACGCCTCGAAGTCGAATCGTGAGTGGAGTTGCCAGCTCGACCGAGGGTGGCACCGGCCGTGGAGCGAGGACCGTCGTCGCTATCGAGTCTTGCGAACGCAACAATCCATAATCCACCAGACCGCCCATTACGACCTGGCCCGCGTCGTCGAGCGCGTCGATCCGCACGTTCAACGTGTCGCCGACTCTTATTGTCGGGGGCACCGCGGTGAACCGAATGGAGGCGATCGGCGGACTGACGACCACATTAAGCGGGTAACTCGTCACGCCCGTCGTCGTGACGGTGACCGTGGTCGTCCCAACGGATTGCGCAACCAATTCCCCCAACGGGCTTACGGCCGCAACGCTAGGGCTGGTGGACTGAAAGCTGAACCGCTCGGGGAGAGTGGCCGAGGTGAAAAGTTCGTGGTAACAGAACTCGTGCGGGTCCGTCCCCGCGACGGCGCTCAACGTGAGCGAATCACCAGTCCACACGTAGGCGATGTTAACTCCAGCCCTCTCCGGCTGCAAAACAAGGCCGACAGAACGGACGCCGGGCTCGCAGCAACTCTCGAGCGACAGGAACGAGGCGCTGGCGAGCAGAAGCGTAGTCACAAGTCGCATCACAGAACTACCCTTCGAGAATTACTAAACAAGATAACGGGGAGCCTGCCCGCTCGCTTCGGCACCGCGACGTCGATCAGCGCAGAGGCCACTCCACGCCGATGCGCAGCGCCATCCACGCCGGGTGTGCGACCTCGGTGGAGAACGAGTCGGCGTTCCCCGTCGGTAGGGAGACGTCTTTCTCCACGGTCATCCGCGCTCGGCTGACGTCCCACTCCAACTCTGTGAAAAACCGGGGGCCGGGGTTGTTGCTGCCGGCTCCAATCGTCACGGACCCGAGCGGCGCGGTGTGCGCGCTCCAAATCATTCCGGCGCCCACGGTCGCACGCAGCATCAACGGGTAACTCGGGGGCGTCTCGATCCCCGTATGGAGCACCGTTCTGACGAGCGGCATGCCCGGCGTTCCTGGGACCGGGAGGAAGACGGTCCTCAGTTCAGGACCGTCCCCAACATTTCCGCCGCATGCGCTGCCTCTATAGATGCTCGCCCGCACGTCAGCCTCGACAAACACCATCGATCGCGGCCGGTCGATCGCCGACACACCGGCGCCGAGACCGATCTGCGCTCCGTCACCCGCTGAGTTCGGGGCGGTTCCGCATCGCACCGTGAACGCGTCCGGGTAGGGTCCGACGTCGGCCGAAAGCGCGACGGCCATTCGATGGGGATCTTCCCCCGCCGTCTGCGCGTGTCCGCCGGGTGCGAGGACACAGATCAGCGCAACGGCGTCGGCGAGGTTGCCAGCAAGTATTCTCACTCGGCCGAGCCGCCGATGCCAAAGCTGTTCATCAACCCTCGCCGTCCGGCGGCGGTGACGGAGAGTGCTCGGCTGTCGCGATCGCGAGAGACCCACCGCCGATCGAGAGCCAGCTGCAACAGTGCCGCGCCGAGCGCGCCGCCGAGGTGGGGCCGACGCTCGCTCCAGTCCACGCACGCGAACGCGAACCGCCGCCGGCTTTGTCGAAGCCCGTCGACCTGGACGCCCAGCGTCTCGAGCGCGCGCTCTCCCTTCGCCGTCACATCATAGTCTTCGCGCTGCCCCGCGGGCGACAGCCAGCCGAGCGTCATGAGGCGGTCGTGCAGCTCCACGCCGAGTGCGCCTGCCATGTGATCGTAGCATGAGCGGGCCGCTCGCAGGTGGCTTGGCGTGCGAGTGTCCAGCGCTTGGGTCGAAAACCCGGCGAGGACGCTCAGCGCTTCCATCACCTCCGCGACTTCTGAGCTGCGGAGGCTGTAGTAGCGATGCTTCCCTTGGGCGAGAACGCCCACGAGTTGCTCGTTCTTCAGCCGCGCGAGGTGAGCACTGGCGGTCGCCGGCGTGATGTCGCCGACGAGCGCGAGCTCGGTCGCCGTTCGCGCGCGACCGTCCATGAGGCAGTAGAGCATGCGAGCGCGCGACGGCTCGCCGATCGCCGCCGCGATGCGGGACGCGCGTTCCTCCGATCGATCCGAAGCCATACTTCGATGGTAGACGAAGCGTGCCGGTCGGGCAAGAGGCATCATGAAGACATGCCGCACATGGACGGGTCGGACGTGCCGATGGATCGACGAGAGTCGATCCAATCCATCGCCGCCATCGTGGCGGTCCTTGCAACGGTTCCCACATCGAGAGTGTTGATGCCCGAAGCCCAAGCAGTTGGCCTGCGTGTTTCATCCGCTATCAGATCGATCCGTTTCAGCTCGACGCGTTCCGGCAGTACGCTCAGGCGTGGGGAACGATCATCCCGCGCTGTGGGGGCCACCTGATCGGTTACTTCACGCCGCACGAGGGGACGAACGACGTCGCGTGGGGCCTCATCGCGTTCGACAGCCTGGCGTCGTACGAGCGATACCGCGCGCGGATCAAGTCGGATCCCGACGCACGCGCCAACCTGGCGATGGCGCAAGCGAAGCGGCTGATCCTGCGCGAAGAACGCAACTTCGTCGCCATCGTCGACGGAACGTTCGAGAAGGCGTCCGCGATGGCGTCGGGGTAGCGGAGCAGCTGGCCATCAAAGTTCGCGCAACGCTTCCATGGGGTCGATTCGTGTTGCACGAGTCGCAGGGACAAGGCTCGCCACGCACGCGACGGTGAGAAGTCCGCAGCCGGTCAACGCAAGAGTGAGCGGATCACTGGCTGAAACCTTATATAGGAGTGGGTTCAGCAAACGCGCGAAGGCCAGCGATGCGCTAAGACCGATAGCGACACCGATCGCGGCCAGTCCAAACCCGTGCCCAACCACCAGCCGCCGCACATCACGGCGCTGAGCACCCAGGGCCATGCGCACTCCGATCTCGTGCGTTCGCTGGCTCACACGAAACGCCAGGACTCCGTACAGCCCAACGAGCGCCAACAGGAACGCCGCGCCGCCGGAGATCCCGCACATCGTCGCGCCGAATCGCCATGGTCGAAACTCCTCGGCGAGGCGGTCTGCGGATTGCGACCACGTCGGGATACGGTGAATCGGGGGCAAGAGTCTCCACGATGCGACGAACTGCGGGAACGAGCTGCGCGCCGTCCCCGGCCGACCGCATCCACAGCCATGCGTCCGTCCGGCTGCCGCGGTCGAACGGACAGAAAGTACGCGGCCGACGCCTGCTCGTTCTCGACCGGCTTGTCCACGACGTTGCCTTGCTGCACCGCACGCACGATGCCGATGATTGTACTGCAGGGCATTCGTGTCGCCTCCCACTTGGAGGCACTTGCCCAGCGCGTCGCCCGACGGCCACCAACGCCGCGCCATCACGTCGTTCACAATCGCGACATGAACGTCACCATCTTCGTCGGCCGAGGTGAAGTTGCGACCGCGGATGAGCGGCATGCCGAGCGTCTCGAAATAATCAGCCGTCACCCCATTGACCCTCGGCCAGTCGCTTGGCTCAATGCGCGCAAGTCCGGGAATCGCCAGCGCGCGATTTCCATAGGCGGCGAATGGGCCGCCAGTCGCGAGGGCGGCGCGTTGAGTGCCGGGCAGCGCGCTCGCGCGTCTCAGGGCCTCGCGAAAGAATCGATCCGCGTCCCCCGGGCCAGTCGCGCCGGCAACGAGTCGCGCCCGCAGCAGATGAGGCGTATCGAACCCGAGATCGAGATTGTTCAAGTTCCGCAGGCTGCGCACGAAGAGCGCGGCGCCGGCAAGCAGCATGAGCGTCAGTGCGACCTGACCGACCAGCATGCTCCTGTTCGCGCGTCCACGACCACGCGAGCCATCCCGCTTTCCCGACTTGAGCACCAACCCGAGGTCGGGGGTGTGTCGCCACCAGCGCCGGCGCGAGCCCGCAGACGATGGCGGTGAAAACCGTGGCAATGAGCGTTGCCGACACGACGCGCAAATCGACGAGCCCGGCGCCGGCGTCTATGCCGGAGATCGTCGCCTTGAAGATGCCGCCCGACAAGCGGGCGAGGACCAGACCCGCGATGCATCCCACTCCGGCCAGCAAGGTGCTCTCGGTCATGAGCAAACGAGCAAGGCGCAGCCCACTGATTTCGAGCGCCAAGCGGACGGCGATCTCGCGTTGCCGCCCCGCGGCGCGGATGAGAAGCAGACTAGCCACGTTCGCGCATGCGATGAGGAGGACGACGGCCGCAACGCCGTACAGCCAGAGCGCGACCTGGACATCCTGTGCCTGCCGATGATCCATCGCGACCACAGAGTTTGGCGCGGCCGTGATGACGGTCCGCTCGGCGCGGTACTTGTTGCCGGCGTCGGCGTTGTGATAGATGGCGTTCAGCTTTGCCGCGAGCTGTTCGCGTTGCACCCCTGGCTCGAGCCGAGCGAGAATCGATGCCCAGTGGAACTCACGATTCGTGAACGGAGATCCCTGGGGGCGCTCAATGGCGAAGATTATCGGTGGCACGTACAGGTCGACGCGTGAACGCTCGATCCCGTTGAAGTCGCGCGGCGCGACGCCGACGACCGTGTAGAGGGTGGTATCCAAGCGTACAGTTCGACCAACGATGTCGTCGCGTCCGGCGAATTCACTCTTCCAGAACTCATATCCGAGCACGCAAACCGGTGCGGCGCCTGGCCGATCGTCGGCCGAGTCAAAGCTTCGTCCAAGCGCCGGCGGCCCGCCGAGCATGGGCATGAACTCGTGCGTGACGGCGAGGAACCTTGCTTGCCGCGTTGCGGTGCCGCGTCCGAAGCTGCGCGCGCCGCCGGCGTATGCCGCGATGTGAAGCGCTGCCGACGCGCGCGCGAAATCCACGTAGTCCGGATACGAGAACCCGGCTTTTTCATTCGTTCCCGGTTCCTCGAGGCGGACCCAGGCCAGGGAGCCAAAGTCGCGTACTCCGGTGGGGGG
>CAVWQI010000001.1:0-476506 GCA_963757185.1 uncultured Gemmatimonadaceae bacterium | reverse complement strand
CGACGGCGACCCGAATACGCTCATCTGGCGGACCGCAGCGGGCGCCGAACTGCTGCACGCCCAGTTTGTGTCCCCCAACTTCTTTGCGGTGCTCGGCGTCCAGCCCCTCATCGGCAGATTGCACGCCGATGGCGATGGCTCAGCGGCGGTGCTCAGCCATCACGCGTGGCGCGGTCTCTTCGGCGCGGACAGCTCCGTCATCGGCCGCCCGCTCATCCTCAACGGTCGCGCGGTGACGGTCGTTGGCGTGGCCGAGCCCCGGTTTTCCGGACTGCTCGCCGGCCTCGCGCCGGATATCTGGTTGCCACTCACCGACGCGCCGGGAATGCTCCACGATCGCAATCTGCTCGAGAGCCGCGGTGCCGCGTGGCTTTTTGCCGTCGCCCGCCTTCAGCGGCCGGCCGACCGCGAGCAGGCGCTGAGTCAATCGCGGCTGCTTGCGCGTCAGATGGCGGCGGAAGACACGAGCCAGTCGCGCATCAGCACCGCGCTCTTTCCTCTGGCGCTCGTTCCCGGTCCGTACCGCATATACGTCATCGGCTTCACCGGCCTCCTTCAAGTTCTCACGATTCTCGTTCTAGCAATCGCCTGTGCCAATGCCGTGAACTTGTTGCTCGCCCAGGCGGCGAGCCGTGCTTCGGAGATCTCGGTGCGGATGACCCTGGGCGCATCGAGCGGCCGATTGTTTCGACAAATCGCCACGGAGAGCCTCCTCCTTGCGCTGACGGCAGGCGTCGTCGGATTGCTGGCGGGCAGACTCGCCACCGGCCTCCTGATTCGACTCATTCCCGCCAGCCTTCCCGTTCATATCGTCGTCCGCTCCGACTGGAAAGCGGTAGCACTGGTCGGGCTCATCGTCGCCGTCGTCGGGCTGACGTTTGGCGCGATCGTAGCGGCGCGAGCGCGGCCGAGCGCGGTGGGGCGGCGCACGGCCAGCCAACGTGCTTCGCGCCTCCGCGGTGCCCTGGTCGTAATGCAGCTCGCTGTATCGCTAGTCCTGCTGATCGCCGCCGGACTGTGCATCCAGGGCGTGTTGCGCGCGCGGGACACGGCTACGGGATTCGAGACCGACGGCCGCTACACGCTCACCATCGATCTGAGAAATGCGTCGGACACCTCGTCACGCGAGTTGCTGAGAAGGATTCTATCGAACATCCCTCGAGTGCCTGGCGTGATCTCGGCGAGTGCGGCGAACTACCTGCCGCTCGAGACAACCTATCGTAGCGTCGTGGTCGAAGAACCGACCCGACCGGGAGAGCCGCCGTCCACGGAAGGAATCGCCGTCCAATCTTTCGACGTCGGCCCCGGGTACTTTGAGACTATGGGAACGGGGTTGCGCGGTCGGGAGTTCGAGCCCACCGATGCGACGCCCGGGGCGCCGGTCGTCATCGTCAATGATGCGCTGGCGCGCCGCTGGTGGCCCGGCGACGATGCGATCGGGCATACGCTGCGCATTCGCGAGGGCGACGTCCGAACGACATCGCGGGTGGTCGGCGTCGCGGCCACAGGAAAGTACCGGTCGCTCGCCGAGAATGCGCAGCCGGTCGTGTACCGTGCGGCACTACAGCACGCGCAATCGAAGATGACCGTCGTCGTCCACACGCGCGATCGCTCGGTACGCTCCCTCCGCGCGATGCGCGAAGCGCTGACGCGAGTGGACCCGAATCTCCTCGATGCACGCGCCGGCCCACTCGCCGACCAGCTGGACTACGCGATGTTGCCCCTCCGCGTGGCCGGCACGCTTCTCACGGTCGTCGGCGCTCTCGGCCTGCTGCTTGGCGTAGCCGGCCTGGCCTCATCGCTGGCGTACGGCATTTCGCTGCGCAAGAGGGAAATCGGCATACGAATGGCGCTTGGCGCGCAGCGGCGCGCGGTGCTAACGCAGTTCGCTCGTGAGGTCGCGCGGCCGCTGGCGGTCGCTGAGCTGATTGGTCTTCCGATCGCATTCGGCGTCGTTCTCGCATTGCGATCGACGGTGGCCGGAGCGGTCGCTCTGGCGCCGTCGACGATGGTTTTCATGTCCCTCGTGCTTGGCGCGGCCACACTTGGTGCGTCGCTGCTGGCGGTTCGCGCTGCGCTTCGCATCGAACCGGTCGAAGCGCTGCGCCATGAATAGTCGCGCAAGGTTGACTTCGAACCCGTCGCTCCCTTCAGCGATCCGCACGCGACGTCTAATGCTCCGACGCCAGCACCCGCACGACGCGCTGCTGATCAAGGAGGCTGTCGATACGAGCCTCGAGCATCTGCAAGCATCCGTCGCATGGGCTCAAAGCGCGCCGGAGCCCCTGCCGGTCCTTCAGGCACGACTTGACGCTTCCGCAACGGCGTTCGATGCGGGAGAAGCTTGGACGTTCAGCATTTTTGATCAGGCGGTAACACGCGTGCTGGGTGGGGTTGGCCATTCACCGTCCCGAGGCTGCCCTCATCACACTCGTCGGGGTCGGGCGCGCTCGAGACCGGCTATTGGCTGCGAGCCGATGCCACTGGTCACGGCTACGCGACGGAGGCGACGGCCTGCCTCATCGATTTGGCATTCACCCAACTCCGCGCACAGCGCGTCGTGGTTTGCCACGACTCTACGAACGTCTCGAGCGAGAGCATCCCGCGCCGGCTGGGCTTTCGCCGCCTTGGTACGGTGACGGCCGAAGTACTGCCTGGTCGACAGGCTTCCGACGGCTCGATTCGACGGGAGACAAAGCTCTGGGTCCGCGACGCGCCGGCCGGCTGACAAAGGGTCTTGCACCACTATTGGTATGTTGCCCTGCCGCCTCCCGACGCCGGACCGTAGCGCCACGAGTGTGACCGTCGTGGGCGCGGGTTGGTTGGGCGATTATGAGGCTCATTCATCACATCCTTGCAGCGTCGTACGTGTGCGCCGCCGCATGCTCGACGGGATCGACGACGCCACCGGTCCCGGTGGATCACGACGTCGAAGGTTCCTGGAGCCAGAACACCAACGGCGTGCTGAGCCCGGGTAACTCCTTCCTCGTTGCGCTCCACGAGTCGAATGGCGTCGTCATTGGAACGGGCACTTTCGCCGGCGAAGCCGCTCCGTTTGGCGCAGTCGCGGTCAGCGGCAGTGTCGCGCACGATTCATTGCGACTGGCGATCGTCTTCACTGCCGACCCAGCAGTGTTTCCGCAACTGAAGCCCGACACCGAACAATTCGTCGGCGTGCTGACCTCGCGAGATCGGATCGATGGCACGCTGACCGAACAGAACGCCGCGAGCGCGTTCGGCCTGATGCGCATCGTCATCGGCGATCCGCCCTGACCCTGACGGCCGCGTGCTGCCACGCGCCGAGGCGGCGTGCTTCGGCGGCAAGGATTGCGCGGCGCTTCGCCGCGCGCTTCTATTGAGTCGGTCGCAGCTTAGCTAAAGAGTTAGCTAAACAACCGACATCTCCCCTTCGAGCGATGCGACGTCGAGCTCTCTGCGCGATTGCCGCGGGATTCCCAATCATTGGCGCCTGCGGTTCGGATAGCTCCGATCACTCGACGACCACCGGTCCGACGGGCCCGACTACCGCGACCGTGGCGTTTCAATCCATCTACGCCGGCGAAGCTCACGCTTGCGGCATCACGGCGAGCGGCGACGCGTACTGCTGGGGCAAGAACGACGAGGGACAAAATGGGACCGGCGACACCGGTCAGGGCGGCGTCGATCTCGAGCCGACGCGCGTCGCCGGTTCGACGAAATTCTCGAGATTGTCTATCCCCTCACTGACGAGCCATGGGGTGTTCGCCGTTTCTTCGTAGTCGATCCGAATGGAACCATTGTCAACATTCTGAGCCATCAGCGTCAGTCGCGCTGAGTCGCGCCGCCGTAACGAACGCTGCTGCTGTCAACCCGCTCGCAGCCGAGCTCGGGCGTTAGATACGCATGATCACCTCGGAGGAACCCTTGGACGCGGAAGAAGCAGCCAAGCGAATGATGATGAACTGCGCCATTTGCGGCGAATCGACAGGCACCGCCCCTGTGACCGCGCTCCTGACCGTGCGTGGGCCATCCGGACGAACAGGTATATTCGCCGCTCATGGCGCGTGCGTCATAGGCGTCTTTCATCCAAACGCCCGCGCGCTGCTCGATGCCGCTCCCGTGATGCCCGACCCGGACTGACCCGCGCCGCATATCTAACGAGCGCTAAGATGATGTACCGATCACTTCTCCTCGTACTCGGGACATTCGCTGTAGCCTCCTGTGGTGAACTCACCGAGTGCGCGGGCGATGTTCTGCACGTCTCCTTCTCGCCGCAGGACACCACGATTGGACTCGGTGGGCAATACACCGCTCGACTAGACCTCACTGGTTGTGGCCAGAAGCGCTTGAGCGACACCATCACGTTTCAATCTTCCGACACCGCAATCGCGACGGTCGGAACGACCACTGGAGTCGTCATCGGCTTTCGTTCTGGCACCGCCACAATCACCGCGTTCGCCGCTCATTACCACGTCGTTGCGCCAATGACAGTGCACGTTCGCTGACCGCCACGTGATCGCGCTCCCTGCCTGATGCGACCGCGGCCTTTTCTCCTCTTCGCGGCTCTGCTCGCACAAGCGCCGGCGACGCGTGGACCAGGGACGACCGGCGTCGACCTCGAGCCGTGCCAAGTGGCCAACGTGCCGGCACCGGTTCGGTGCGGCACGTACATGGTCTACGAGGACCGCGGACACCGTCGCGGCCGCCGGATTCCGCTGTATGTCCGGGTCATACGCTCGTCCGCGGCCGAGCCGCGCGCGGACCCGCTGGTGTTCGTGTCGCCCGGCGGACCGGGCACCACGAACAGCGATTTCGTCGCGGGCGCGTACGCGCGCGGGTGGCAACGAGACCGCGACGTCGTGATGGTCGACCTGCGCGGAACCAGCGGGCCCGATCGTCTCGACTGCGACACCCCCGGTTCACCCGACGCGCCGCTCGGATATCTCGAAAGCGCGTTCGACAGCGTGGTCGCGAAGAAGTGCCGCGCCCTGCTGGAAACGCGCGCGAATCTGAGCGAATACACAACGGCGAATGCCATGGACGACCTCTACGATGCGCTCGTCGCCCTTGGGCTTCACCGGGTGAATTTGTTGGGCGTGTCCGGCGGGACGAGAGAGGTTCTGGAGTTCATACGGCGGCACCCGGCGATGGTGCGCGCCGCGATCATCGAGGGCTCGGCGCCGGTGAGCTTCAAGAACCCGTTGCCGCACGCCGCCGCGGCACAGGAGGCTCTGGACTCGCTCTTCACGCAGTGCGCGCGCGATACCGCCTGCAACGACGCGTTTCCGCGGCTGCGCGACGATTTTGCCCGGCTTCGGCAGACGGCAAGCCGCCATTCTATAGTAGCGCGGGCGCCGCCGGAGCTCGGCGGACGCGACACGATCGTCGAGCTCACGTGGCCGATGATCGCGGAAGTCGTTCGTACCATGAGCTACACTATGTCCACTGAACGCGCGCTACCGTTCGTGATCCATCAAGCGGCGCTGGGCAACTACGCGCCGCTCATCACGGCGGGCGTGCAGGGGAGCCGCGGCACGCGAACGGCTATCCGGTTCGGGTTCTTGCTGTCTCAGACGTGCCTTGAAGACGTCCCGCGCATCTCCGACGCCGAGGTGACGCGAGAGACCGCGAACACATATTTGGGCGATACGCGAGTGCGCCAACAACAGGCGGCGTGCCGCCAGTGGGTGCACGGGGCGGTGCAGGCGCGCGACTCGGCGCCCGTACGCGGCGAGACACCGATCTTCATCCTCTCGGGAACGATCGACCCAGTGACCCGTCCGCGGTTTGGCGCCGACGTCGCGCGGTATTTTCCGCACAGCATTCACGTGATCGCGCCCGGAGGTCACGTCCCGAACGGACCGTGCGTCAATGCTATGGAACGCCAGTTCCTTGCGGCCCCGACCAGTCCGGTCGATACGTCGTGCGTGCGGTCGATGACGCTCCCGCCGTTCCGCGTGCGGTGAGTGGCACGGATGCTGACTTCCCACGCCCCCAAGGATTATGACCCTTGGGAGAGTCCATTGTCAGCGCCCAAATCTCCATGGACGGAGTCATGCATGCGCCTCGTGGCCGTCGCAGGATCCCACAAAGGTTTTCAAGTTCGTCGGCTGATTGATGCCCTATTTCGACGACGCATTCGGCGAAGAGATCGACCGTTGTTCAAGGAGAAGTTCGATCTCCTGCTGGGGCGCAAGACTTATGAAATTTTCGCGGCATATGGCCCTACTACGACGAAACCGCCCCTCATGGCCGCATCGCGAAGCTGTTCAAGGACATCAAGAAGTACGTGGTCTCGCGCTCTGGCGACGTCGATACGAGCTGGCAGGGATCGGTGCTGCTGCGAGACATCGCCGACGTGAAGCGTTTGCGGGAAGAGGACGGCCCGAAGCTCGTCACGCAGGGCAGCACTGAACTCGTGCATGCGCTGCTCGCGAATGACTTGGTTGACGCGATGAGCACCTTCACAGTGCCGGTGGTACTCGGCGGCGGCAAAAAGCTGTTCGCGGACGGCTCAGCGCCGCACCGCTACAAGCTGACCAGATCGCGGGTCTCGAGCACGGGCCTGATGATCGCGCATTACGAGCGCGCCGGTGAGATCAAGATCGGCGATACCGCGCTCGATTCACCGAGCCACGCTGAACGCGCGCGCCAGGGGCGCATGAAGCGCGAGGGCTAAATGCCGCGCTGTCACGGAGTGAGCACGGTCTTACCGCCCCTCTGACCGGCGCCTGCGTGATCCCAAGCTGCCGGTGCGTCGGCCAGCGGAACGCGGCTGATAGGCGGTGGCTCGATACGTTCGTTCGCCACGGCGTCCGCCAGGCTTCCAAGCTCTTCGGCGGAGGGCTTCAACTGGAAATTGATTCCGGTGACACCCGCTTTGGAGAGCCCATCGACGTCAGCGACGTATTTCGTCGTTATCGCCGTGCCTCCGCGCCGCACCGTGGCAGCAAGGGCCGCGAACTCCGCCCCATTGTTCGCCACGTCTACCAACGCGTCGATGCCGTTCGGCTGGATCCGCCGCACCGTGTCGGCTACTCGTTGGGAGGTGTAGTCGATCGTGTCCAGAGCACCGTACTCGCGCACGCGATCCGTCTTGCGGCCACGAACGACGGCGATTACGCGCGCGCCGGACTGCACCAGCAACTGCGTGAGGAATGACCCCACGGCGCCCGCCGCTCCGACGACCAGAACAGTCTTGTCCCGCGCGTCTCCCACCAGCTTCGCAAGCTGATACGCCGTAAGCCCAGGCGTCGGCAGCGCCGCCGCGACCGTTGGGTCGAGGCCGGCGGGGATTTTGGCAAGTGGTGCCTCCGCCGCCACGGCGACGTAGTCGGCGTACGTCCCGGTCGATCCAAGGGGCGGCACGAGGAGCTGGCCGAACACCATGTCGCCACGGTAGAACCGCGACTCATCCGCACCAATCTCCTCGACCACCCCGGCTACGTCAGCGCCCAGCACGAGCGGGAACTTCGCCGGCATCCGATCCTTCCAGGCCCCCATCGCGATGGACCGATCCATCGGATTCACTCCAGCGGCGAGCACCTTGATGAGCACCTGGCCTGGGCCGGGGTTCGGCTTCGGGATGTCGGTGACGCGTGGCTGGCCACCATACTCGCTGATTGTCACTGCACGCATTGCGACCTCCTGAGGGGTTGATTCACCGACTTCGTTAGCGCGCCCATTGCTTCGGGATCGGCAATTCATGCCGATGAGCCCAGAGGACCAGGGCTGCGCCAGCGAGAAGAACCGCCGGCGGAACGGGCGACGAATGGACGATGAACAGCTGCGCCAGAATCGCGCCGATCATCGTGGGCACGAGTGCCAGGGCGCCAAAGACGGCGGCACGCGGCCCCATCAGTGCAAACGCGGAACCGACCTCGATCCGTCCGGTCGCATAACGGAACCACTGCCCGATCCAGATGGCGCTGCCTCAGTAGCAACGGAGCGCGGCGCAGGCGGTTCGGGAAGGGGAGATGCCGCAGTCTAGGATGCCCGATCCGTCGCGGCGGCGATCCGACTGACAAATGCGTCGACCGTTTCTCCATCGCGGCGACGGGGGAGTGTGAAGCGTCGATCGTCAGGTTCTCGAGCTTGCCCAGAGTCCATCGGCTCATCCACCATCAGATCGCCTCCGTGGCGCTCTACCGTCCGCTCGAAGCGTTCGACCGCCTCGAGAAGCGCGACGAGCTCCTCGTCGGTCTCTCGCCCGGTAAGATGGACCCCGCGCGAGCGCAGGCGGGAAGCGACCTCGCCCTCGACGCGTTGACGCTCATTCCGTCCGGAGTCCTGCGTCTTCTTGTCAGAGTTGCTTCGAGCGTCAGGCATGGTAGCTCTCCCAAGAGAATGTGATTGGCCTGCTTCCGCCCAATCACGGTGAATCGTCGCAGCGCCCGGTCAGGTTCGCCGTGCGACTCGCAGGACGACCCTCCCCGACAGATGTCCCTTCTCGACCAGGCGGTGCGCTTGCGCCGCCTGGCCGAGCGGGAATTGCTTGGCGATTGGCACGATCAACGAGGTCCTGTCGAGCGCACGATTCAGACGGGCGAATTCCTTCACACCTGGCTTGGCGTCGTACGAAATCACTTTCATTCCGCGCCGCTTGCGCGGCGCGGGCTCGATCCCGTTTGGATACGCGACGCGTCCGCGGCGACGGAGTGCAGTGATGCACTTCGCGAGCACGTTGCCGCCGATCAGCCCGAGGACGGCATCGACGCCGTCGGGCGCGAATTCCAACAGTTCATCCCCAACGTCGGCCCGTTTTCCATCGATCGCCACGTCGGCGCCGAGTCGTTCGGCGAGCGCGCAGCCGTCCCGGCCGGAAGCGATCGCGAGGACCGCCGCGCCGCGTTGTTTCGCGAACTGAACGGCAAAGACGCCGACATTGCCACTCGCGCCGAGTATCACGACACTCTCATCGCGCTTGACCTCGAGGACGTCGTCGATACCCTGAAGCGCCGTGAGCGCGACGGCCGACAACGCGCCGGCATGGAGAAGGTCGAGTCGTCTCGGAATCCGCGCGACGTTCTGCTCGGGCACGGCGGTGTACTCCGCATAGAACCCCGATTTCGCGGGGTCGAACGAGACGCCGTAGACCTTGTCTCCGACGCGGAGCCGTCGCGCGCGAGCGCCGCGAGCCACGACCGTGCCCGATCCGTCCATGCCCAGTACGCGGGGGAAGCGCGCGCCCTTTGCACCCCACGCGCCGGTACGCACGTCAGGATCCCAGGTGCCGACTCCCGCCGTGTGCACGGCGATCAGAACGTCGCGAGCGCCGACGGTCGGAATGGGCAGCTCGTGAGTCTTCAGGACGGACGGAAGACCGAACCGGTCAATTGCGGCCGCTCGCATCATTGTTGGTAGCGATCGGCGGGTGGGTCGGGGGCGTTTCTTCCTGGTGCTCATGAGGTCCTGACGTCCGCAACCTTTGCGCCGGAGGCGACGCGGTCTCGCTCCCGTTCGAGGGGCGAGGAGCCGACGAATATTGCCTTCCTGACCCGGACTTGCGCCCGATCATTACCGCCGTCAATGTGTTACGAATAGCGACTTCCAAGGGACGCGTATGAGCAAGTACACTCTCAGCGTCAACGGGCAATCCCGGTCCGTTGACGTAGCGCCAGACACCCCGATGCTGTGGGTGCTCCGGGATTCGCTGGGCCTCGTGGGCACGAAGTTCGGCTGCGGCATTGGCGAATGCGGCGCCTGCACGATCCACGTGAACGGGGCGCCAAGGCGCGCGTGTCAGACGCCCGTCTCGAGTGTGGGCCCCGCCGCGATCACGACGATCGAAGGCCTCGATCCTGCCGGCAAGCACCCGCTGCAACAAGCGTGGTGCGAGCTCGACGTGCCGCAATGCGGTTATTGTCAGGCCGGCCAGCTCATGACCGCGGCCGCGCTGCTCAAACAGAATCCGCACCCGACCGACGCCGACATCGACAAGATGATGGCCGGCAACCTGTGTCGGTGCGCGGCGTACACGCGCATGCGCGCGGGCGTCAAGCGTGCGGCCGAGATCTCCACCGGCGTGTCCGATAAGGGAGGCCGGTCATGAGATCGACGCGTGAGGGTTCGCCGCCAGCCGTCGACCGTCGCCAGTTCATCAAAGTCAGCGCGCTCGCGGGCGGCGGCTTGTTGGTCGGCACGTATCTTCGCTTCGGCGAATCACTCGCCTACGCGGAGACCGCGTCCGCCACGGCCGAGTCCTTTGCTCCGAACGCGTTCATCTCGATCGCGCCCAGCGGAGCGGTGTCGATCATCGCGCCGAACTCCGAGATGGGGCAGGGCATCAAGACCGGGCTCCCGATGATCGTCGCCGAGGAGCTCGATGTCGCGTGGGAAAACGTGACGGTCGTGCAGGGGGACTTGAACCCGGCGTATGGCCGCCAGTTTTCGGTCGGCAGCGGTTCGACGGTCGGCAACTTCACGCCGCTTCGCCTCGCCGGCGCCACGGCGCGCGCCATGCTCGTTACCGCCGCCGCCCAGACGTGGAACGTGCCGGAAAGCGAATGCACGACCGAGCGAAGCTCGGTGATTCATGCCGCGTCGAAACGACGCGCGACCTATGGCGAGCTCGTTTCGAAGGCCGCGACCCTCACGCCGCCGACGAATCCCCGTTTGAAGAATCCGGCCGATTTCAAGCTGCTCGGCACGCGCGTGGCCGGCGTCGACAATCAGAAAATCGTCACGGGCACGCCGCTGTTCGGGATCGACGTCAAGCTGCCCGGAATGCTGTTCGCGACGTACACGAAGTGCCGGACGTTCGGCGGCAAGGTCAAGAACGCCAATCTCGACGACGTGAAGAAGCGGCTCGGCGTACGCGATGCCTTTGTGCTGGACGGCATCGACGGGCTGGCGTCCGGCGTCGCGATCGTCGCCGACACGACCTGGAACGCGTTCAGTGCGACCGACGCGCTGCGCGTCGAGTGGGACGAGGGTCCGGTCGCGAGCCAGAACAGCGCGGAGATGGCAAGGCAGGCGGACCAGCTCGCGAAATCGACGCCACCGGGGCCGCTCCCGGAGGGAGCGAAGCCTATCGAAGCGGTCTACCACTATCCATTCCTCGCTCACGCCACGCTCGAACCGCAGAACTGCACCGCGGTGTTCAAGAACGGCGTCATGGAGATGTGGACGCCCACGCAGATCCCGGCGAGCGGCCAGGGTCTCGTGACGCACGGACTCGGTCTCGCCCCCAAGGACGTCATCGTCCACATCACGCGACTTGGCGGCGGCTTCGGCCGGCGCGGCAGCAACGAGTTTTCGCTCGAGGCGGCGGCGATCGCGAAGCGGCTCGAAGGCACGCCGGTGAAGCTGATGTGGACGCGCGAGCATGACTTCGCGCACGACAACTATCGCTCGAACGGCTGGCACTATTTCACGGCGGGTCTCGACGGGACGGGGAAGGTTGTCGCGCTTCACGACGCGTTCGTGAAGATGCAAGGCGGCCCCGGCGACATGAGCGCCGGCGGTTTTCCGTTCATCGCCGTCGCCGGC
Organism: uncultured Gemmatimonadaceae bacterium; assembly: GCA_963757185.1. Taxonomy (GTDB): domain Bacteria; phylum Gemmatimonadota; class Gemmatimonadetes; order Gemmatimonadales; family Gemmatimonadaceae; genus JAQBQB01. The sequence continues at coordinate 465,037 of CAVWQI010000001.1, read as the reverse complement.
TCGGATGTGAAGTCGAGCAAGCTTCCGCCGGGCATTCCGACGGGGTTTTGGCGAGCGCCCGGCGACAACGGGAACGTCTGGGCGACGCAGTGTTTCGTCGACGAGCTCGCGCATGCCGCCGGCCGCAACCCGCTGGCGTTCACGCTCGACTTGGTGGGGGCGGTTCCTGCTCCGGCCGCCGGCGGCCGCGGGTTCGATCCGGCGAAAATGACCACCGTGATGGAGCTCGCGACAGAGAAGGCAGGGTGGGGTGCGCCGCGTCCGCGCGGCGAGGGGATGGGCCTCGCGATCACGCACACGAACAACGCCTACATCGCGATCGTCGCCGACGTCGCGGTGAGCCGCGAAGGTGCGCTCACACTAAGGAAGCTCACGGCCGCGGTCGATGCCGGGACTATCATCAACCTGAGCGCGGCGGAGGCTCAGATTCAGGGCGCGATGCTCGACGGCATCAGCGCGGCGTGGTTCCAGAAGATCACGATCGAGCACGGAGCGGCCGAGCAGACGAACTTCGACGAGTATCCGATGATGCGCATGAAACACGCACCGCCGCTCGTGGAAGTTCATTTCATCAAGTCGGTCGCTCCACCGACGGGCCTGGGCGAGGCCGGTCTACCGGCCGCCGCGCCCGCCGTCTGCAACGCCATCTTCGCCGCGACGGGCAAGCGTGTGCGCACGCTGCCGATTATTGGCGAGGATTTGAAATGGTCGTGAGGTAAGCGAGGCTAGTCGTTCGGCGGGGGACTTCCGCGCGAATGCGAAGCGCGGCGACACCACGCGGACTCCGTCCGGCCCGTCGGCCATGATCTTTTCGGAGGGATCGGCCGCGTTTCGAAGTGTTTCGAATGGGGGATTCACTGCCGGCGAACGAAATGCACGTCGACGGACGCGCGACGGTGTACCGGCTGTACGACGTCGGGTACACGATCGCGCTCGACGAAGCGGCGCGAGTCCTGGGCAAGATCCCGAGCGGTCGTGTACGCCCAGCTCGTGTCGAGGCGCGCGCGATTCAGATCAGGAATCCGCCCTTGTTCGCGGCGCTCGGAACTCGCGAAGTGTCGATCGACGGGGAAAAATGCACAGCGACCCTGACCGCGCACCTGTTCGATTTCGGCGTTTGCTCGCTGCACCTTCGCATCAGCGCACCGCCGAATCTGTCATGGACGAGGTTCTCCGAGTTCGGCTCAGCGGTGCAGTCGTCGGCCGATGTCGGCGCGGTTTTCGATGAGGCGCTGGCCACGTTCCTCGCGCGCATCGCACCGGCGGTCGAGCGGCCCGGAGTTGCTCCGCTCTCGGAAGAATACATCGTGTTCCGCATCGACCGGTTGGATGCGGGCGACGACCCGCGACCGGCCGCCGAGCTGGTGAGCGATCAGCAGCTCGTCGCGCTCCTACTCGGCGAACGACGCCCACTGTCAGCTGCGGCGCGGCGCGAGCTCGTGCCGCACCGGTTCTCGTACTATGACGATGACCTCACGGTCCTCACCTGGGACAATGCGCTCGTCGTGGAGCCGCGCGTCGACGATCGCGACGTCGAGTACGTCCTCGAATTCGCGAATGCGCAACTCCTGGAGCTTCGCATGTACGACCTTCAACTGGACGGCGCGTTGCCGCCTCTGTACGATCGCGTCGCCGCTGCGCGAGCACGCCGTCGTCCACGGTTTTCGGGACGGTTTCGCAGGGTGCTGTCGGAGCTGCAGACGACCGTCGCCGACATCACGGAGACGGCGGAACGAGTGGAGAACGCGCTCAAGGTGACGAATGACGTCTATCTGGCACGAATTTACGCCGCCGCGCTCGAGTTGTTTCGCGAGGAAGCGTGGGAGCGCGGCATCGATCGGAAACTCCGCATTCTACGCGAAACGTACGCGATGTTACACAGTGAGGCGCAGGCCGCTCGGTCCGAGTTGCTCGAGATCGCCATCGTGCTGCTGATTGTCGCCGAGTTGGCGGTCACGCTTCTTAGTCGCCGCCCGTCGCCCTGATCCGAAATGACGACGACTCGGCGTGTGGGACGACAATCAGCCGTACGCGAGGTCGGTGCTCTGTCCGACCTCGATTAGGATATCCGTCGGGATCACCGCGCAGGCGTTCAACAATCCTGATCATGTTGCCATCGTGATTCACAACTACCGATGGCGGCAGGGGCTGGCGAAAGGTGAGCCGCGGTACGACGCGCTCGAGCAGAAGCTGGTTACCACACCGGTCATCACCGTACCGGCCATCACAATCTCGAGTGATTTCGACGGTCCCGCCGCGAGTGGCGACGCCTACGCGGCGCTGTACACTGGCCGGTACTCTCGCACAGGGTCCTCAAGGGCATCGGCCACAACGTGCCGCAAGAGGCGCCGCAGGCGTTCGCGGCTGCGATCGTCGAAGTCGACGCCTTTTGAACATCGCCAGGCTAGGTCTTGACGGTGATGGGTTAGGTAGACAGACTACGCACCATACGTAGAATGTCTACCAAACGGAGCATGGCCTGTGTCGGCCAAAGCCAACCGGCGAACTACACGCGGCTCAACGGTATGCTTCCCCCATCGGCGCGTCCGGCGGCCAATCGCAGCTAGTGCCCGCGCGCGAATAGCGCGCCATCGAGGTTGGCTGTGAAGAACCCCTTGGTTACCACCATCTGCATCGCGTTCGCTCTCGGTCTTCGCTCCGCGCACGCGCAACGCCCCGACTCGCTCGGGCCAGAGGTGCGCAAGTTCGTCCGCGTCATGTCGCCGCGCGTGATCCTCGAACACGTCGAGGTGATCGACGGGACCGGAGCACCGGCGCGCGCCGACCAGAACGTGACGATCGAAGACGGAAAGATCTCGCTGATCGCCGCCGGCGCCGACATGCCGCAGAGTGACGGCACGACGATTCTCGATCTCCGGGGCTACGCGATCGTGCCCGGCATCGTCGGCATGCACGACCACCTCTGGTCGCTGACTCGGCCGAACTTGCGTCCGGACAATACGTCGGATAGTCCGGTGGTCGATCGCGACATGACCTTTTCGGCGCCGCGCCTGTATCTCGCGAACGGTGTGACGACGATCCGAACCGCGGGCAGCATGTCGCCCTACGCCGATCTCAACGTCAAACGCGCCATCGAGCGAGGGGCGCTGCCCGGGCCGCACATGGACGTGACCGGGCCCTATCTACAGGGACCCAACCCGAACGGGGCGCTTCAGCTTCCACAACTGTCATCTCCGGAGGACGCGCGACAAACCGTCGCCTTCTGGGCGGACCGCGGCGCGACGTCGTTCAAGGCATACCAGAACATCACGCGTGACGAATTGCGCGCCGCGATCGACGAAGCGCACAAGCGCGGCCTCAAGGTGACTGGACACCTATGCTCCGTCACGTACCCCGAGGCGATCGCGGCTCGGCATCGACAATCTCGAGCACGGATTCTCGGCGAACACTGAGCACGATCCGGACAAGAAACCGGACGTGTGCAGTGCGAGCGGCGGCGACGCCACGCTCGAGCAGATGGAACCCGGCGGGCCCGAAGCGCGACAGCTCATTTCGCTGCTCCTCTCGCATCACGTCGCGCTCACCTCGACGCTGCCGCTGCGCGCCACGTCGGTGCCCGGCATCGGCAACCTGGCCGACGGCCAGCCCCTTCGCCCCGAAGTTCGCGACGCGATGTCTCCAGGCCTCCGCGACGCGTTCGACTATTGGTATGCGCACCCCAGCCCCACGCGATCGAAGACGGCGCTGTTGCTGCGGCGAGAGATGGATCTCGAGCGCGAGTTCGTCGCGGCCGGCGGCCTGTTGCTCGCCGGCCCCGATCCCGTCGGCCTCAACGGTTTGGTCCCTGGTTTCAGCGATCAGCGAGAGATCGAGCTTCTCGTCGAAGCGGGCTTCTCGCCGCTCGAGGCAATCCGGATCGCGACGCTCAATGGAGCGACGTTCCTGGGCCGAGCGAAGGAGATCGGGTCGATCGCCGTCGGAAAGCACGCGGATCTCGTCGTCGTCAAGGGCGATCCGGCGGTGCGCATCGCCGACATCGAGCACGTGGAGCTCGTGTTCAAGGACGGAGTGGGATACGACCCTGGCAAGCTGCTCGCGTCGGTGAAGGGGAGATACGGAGAGTACTGATGAACGACCGGGCTGGTCGTTCAGGCTGACGAGCGCGCTACGAAAGCCGCGGCTCGGCTCGCTCTTTATGAATCACTCGAACGCTAACTTTGGCGTCAGGCCAGAGGAGGCGCGATATGTACGCAACGGTACGGCGGTACGACGGTGTGACCGATCCAAGTGAGGCCGGGCGGCGGGTCAATGAAGGCTTTGCGCCGCTCGTCAGCCAGATCCCTGGGTTCGTCGCGTACTACTGGGTGGATGCCGGGGGAGGCGTGATGATTTCAACGAGCGTCTTTCAAGATCGATCTCACGCTGAAGAATCGACCAGGAAGGCCGCGGATTGGGTGCGGCAGAATCTGGCCGCATTACTTCCAAACCCGCCGCAGGTCACAGCGGGCGAGGTTGTCGCCTACAAAGCGACTTAGCCTGCGGTACGGTCGATTCGTCCCGACTCCGCCCCCGATCAGATAATGCAAACGCCTACGGTGCTTTACATAGTGCTGTTGATAGCCACTATCGTGGCGGTCGATGTTCTGTTTTTCAGAAATCAGTTCTGGGGACGGCTGACCGTGAATGTCGGAATCCTTTTGGTATTCTCAGCCTTCTACTTCAGGTTTGTAAGACGTCCCTGAGCAGGCGCACGGCGAGTGCGCCTATGGGTTGTGCCGCAGAGCGCACGCTTCGCGCAGAACTACTTCATCGCGATCACGTGCTCGACGAACTGGTCGACGGCGATCTGGGTGCCCTCGTAAAAGCCACTCGTTTTGTTCTTCTCGAGGTCGGCCTCATCCCGGTGCAGCGCCGTGAAGACGTAGCGAGTGCCGGTTCCCACGGTTTCCATCGTGATGATGGCGGTGATCGGAATGTCGTCAAAGACAGCCGGGCGATAGCCGGGGAACAACATCGAGGTCCAGACGAGTCGCTCCATCGGAACAACCTCCAGGAAGCAGCCGAGGTTGGGCACGTCCGGACCGTCTGCCACCGCGATGTCGATGCTGAAGATGCCGCCCGGTCGCACGTCCATTTCGGATCGCGCCACACGCCCCCAGGCCTTGGGCATGTACCACTCCTTGAGATGCTCCGGTTTCGTCAACGCTTCCCAGACGAGCCGCGCGGGAGCGTCGATGAACCGTTCGATGGCGAAATCGAGTTTCGGATTGAAGGTGAATTGCTTGCTCATGATTCCGATTCCTTCTTCTTGAGTTGTTTGACGTAGTGGTCGAACCGGTCCAGCCGGGCTTCCCACGACTGACGACGCGCGGTCAGCCAGTCTTCGACGACCTTGAGCCGTTCGGGCGCGATCTCATACGTCCGCACTCGCCCGCGCTTCTTCGACTTGACCAGTCGGCTTTGTTCGAGCACCGAGAGGTGCTGCACGAACGAGGGGAGTTGCATGTCGAACGGCGCCGCCAGTTCGCTGACGGTGGCTGGTCCGACCGACAGTTGCTCCAGGACTTGCCGCCGAGTCGGGTTGGACAAGGCGTGAAAAACGTCGTCAGCGGCTGCGGATTGAGCCATTCCGATACCATCCCAGTGCTGGGTTATCCGATCTGACCGAGGGGATTGTACAACCGGCGAACACTTTTGTAAATACCTAAGTATTTGGCGGCGTGTAAGCAGTGCCACAAAGCGTTTGGCCGAAATCATCGGCCGATGGTCATTGCGGGCGTTCGCCGCCGGGCCGTACCGTTCGCGTCATGCCCAACAACGCACCGCGCCGCATCGGCTTCCTCGGGTTCGACGGCGTCCAGGCGCTCGACATCGTCGGTCCGGCCGACGCTTTCGGATCCGACGTTTTCGACTCGGCCATTCTCGGCGAGAGCGCCGGCCAGCGACCCTATGAGATCGTCGTCATCGGCCTGACGGCGAGACGGTTCACGACGAGCGCGGGGCTCGTCATGCACGCCGACGCAAGCGCGGGCTCGAAGCTGCGTCTCGACACGCTCGTGATCCCCGGAGGGGCGGGGCTCCGTCGACCCGGCATCGGTGAGAAGGCCGCCGAATGGATCTCGTCGATCGAGCGCTCGGTGCGTCGTATCGCCAGCGTCTGCACGGGCCTGTACGGCCTCGCCCCAACGGGTTTGCTCGATGGACGCCGCGTCACGACGCACTGGAGCGCGTCGCGCGACATCGCTCGGCGCTATCCGCGTCTCGAGGTCGCGCCAGATGCAATCTTCATCAAGGACGGCCGCTTCTATACGTCAGCGGGCGTGACCGCGGGAATCGACCTCGCGCTCGCCATGATCGAGGAGGACCTGGGCAGCCAGGTCGCGCTTGCCGTCGCGCGGGAACTGGTCGTGTACTTCAAGCGGCCCGGCGGCCAGCAGCAGTTTTCCGAGCCGCTGCGCTTTCAGGTGGAGGCGACCGACAACTTCGGCGATCTGGCCGCATGGATCCAGAGCCACCTCAGCGCCGATCTCAGTGTCGAGGCGCTCGCCAATCGCGCGAACCTGAGCGTGCGTCACTTCGCGCGGGCATTCAAGAACGAGTTCGGTACGACGCCGGCGTCGTTCGTCGAAGAGCTCCGGTTGGGCCTCGCCAGCGAACGATTGTGCGCACGCCGCGTCACAGTCACCGCCGTCGCTCGCTCCGTCGGCTATTCCAGCGAAGACGTGTTCGCGCGAGCGTTCGAAAGGCGCTACGGCGTTTCGCCGACGGCGTATCGGTCGAGGTTTAGCGTGAAGTAGGACGCAGACGGCCGAAATCGTCGGAGAACGGCCATTGTGGACACGAGCGGCGGGGTCGTAGTGTGGGTTCATGAACACATCCTGCTTCGGCTCCCGCTGGGATCCAGCGCGGTTGCTCGCCAGTGCCGTCGTTCTGCTCGCGATATCCGCAAACGCGAAAGCCCAATCCTCGGTAAATGGCCGCTGGGAGGGCATGATGCGGCGGGGGGCATCGGCGCTGCCAATCGCCATCGACCTGCCCACGGGAACTCCCAGCCGAGGGTTCTTTACCGCGGGAGACCTCGGCGCGATGGAGGTGCCGCTCCGAAACGTGCGACTCGGGTCCGACGTGCACTGGGAGTTGGTGGGCGACCAGACGACGATGACGTTCACCGGTAGGCTGGCGGCCGACTCGATCGTCGGAACGATGGCCGAGGGTTCGTCCCACGGTACGTTCTCGCTGCATCGCGTGTCGGTATCGACCGACAAACCGTACGCGTCGACCTCCATCCACTTCAAGAATGGAAGTGTCGAGCTGGCCGGCGCGGTGCTGTCGCCGCGGACGCCGGGCCGGCATCCCGCCGTCGTATTCATCCATGGGTCGGGTCCAGAGGGCCGATGGGCGAACGGCTTCCTCGCCGACTACGTCGCCCGTCGAGGCATTGTCGCGCTGATCTATGACAAGCGAGGCGTCGGCGAGTCCACGGGCGATTGGAAAACGAGCACGCTCGACGACCTCGCTCGGGATGCAAAGACGGCTGTTCATTTGCTCGCGGGCCGGGCAGACGTCGACGGTCGACGTGTGGGGGTGTATGGCCACAGCCAGGGCGGCTTCATCGCGCCGATGGTGGCGGCCGGCAACAACGACGTGCGGTGGATCGTCGACGCGGACGGCAACGTCGGGCCTCAGTACGAACAGGACCTCTACCGCGTCGAGACGATGTTGGCGAAGCGATACACGGGCCAGGACCTGCGAGATGCGACGTCGCTGTACAGGGAATTCGTGGACGTCGCCCGCGGCGGGCTGGCGCGGGATCGGCTTCATGCCGACGCAGCGAAGCATCGGTCGGCCGCGTGGTATGACGCGCTAGGACTGCCCGACGATCAGGACTGGATCTGGGCGTGGTATCGGGGCGTCGGGAACGCCGACAATCGGCGCGCGTGGGCGGCGATCGGCGTGCCGGTGCTGCTGTTGTACGGCGAACGGGACGACGTGGTCCCACCGCGCAAGAGCATCGATGCGATTGCCGGTTTACTCAAGCGGAATCACGACACGGCGGTCACCGTGCGCGTGCTCGGCGGCGCCGATCACGCGCTGCGGGTCCCGCCGGCCGACGCACTGGGCTGGCCTCGCTATGCCGATGGGTTTCCGGCGCTGATCGTGGACTGGATCAACGGGGTGGGGAGGTGAGCGAGGTTCTGTTCCGACCCCGGATCGCCTTCCCGTCCCATAGCCGCGCCATACGTTCGCGCATGCGACCGTATTCATACAGGCTCTTCGCGGTACAAGTCGGAACGCTGACTCTGACGCTCGGAGGGGAGATGCGCCGGTGGATCGCGCTCGGTCGGGTACGTACCGGTTCGTGGTAAAGTTTCGGGGCCAGTGAAGGGCCGGTGATTGAGGGGGCGATGCGGCGGGCATGGAAGCGCTGCGAGCTTCCCTGCGGCCGTGCATAGATTTATACTATGCTGCCATGAAAACCAGCATGAGCGTCGCGGCCTTACGCGACGTGGCCGTCGATCTCCTCCGCGACATCGCGTCGATTCCGCGCCGTCGCTATTTCTGGCTCCTCGTGGTTGCCATTGCCGGCTATTCGTTCGGCTACCGAGACGCGTTCCGCGGACCGGAGTCATTGGCCTGGAAGGTCGGCAATCTGTTCGAGCGTGTCGCGCCGGCGTCGGTCAACGAGGCGCGGCGTCGAAACGCCGAAGCCCTCCGGCAACTCATGAGGGAGAGGGTAGAGCTGCCTCAGTAGGCAATGCCCGCGAGCGGGTGGGGCTGTCCGCTAAGGACAGCCCCACCCCGAGCATCCGCTGCACGAGCTGCCTGCGTACTGCGTTACTTCTTGCTGTGATGGGAGACCGCGACGCCGCCACCGGTAAGCGCCGCCGTATTGCTCGCCGCCGTAGACGCCGTCCCGGGCATCGCCAGCGCGCCGGGCGCGCCCAGCCAGATCCGGTCGATACCCGTCCCCGGATCGTTTCTATCTTCGGCGTAGACCGAGAAGCTCTGATTGCCGACGGTCACGTACGCGCCGGCCGTCGCATCCCACGTGGTGTACGTCGCCTTGCCGTTGAACGTCGCCCATCCCATCGGCACCGTGGGGTCCTCGCCTAGCGCCAGGCCGCCCAACGCGTTGCTCTTGAGCCGCGACACAGTGCCGTCGGTGCGGTGCCGGATCGCGATGAGGTTTCCCTGTAGGTTGGAACCGTTCTTTCCGTATTTCATCGTGAACCCGAAGTTGACCTTGTCGCCCGCGAGCACGAAGGTGCCGCCGCCGGTGGCGAAGCCGAGGCTCGGGTCGAATACGGTGAAGGCGTCGCTGTACGTGCCGGCGTAGTAGTCGCCCGTCACCGTGGCCACGACCTCGTAGGCGTTGACCGCGATGGCCGCGGGGTTCTTGCATGTGAACGGACGCGCGGCCGCGTACCCTGTTCCGGTGACCGTTCCCGCGGTGCACGTGAGCGCGTAGCTGTTGCCGGGGCCTACCGGCGCGAGCGTGACGCTCAGGCCAGCCTTGGCGATGTCACCGAGACCGGCCGTGAGCGTTGCGAGGTCCGGGCTCGTCTCCTTGACCGACAGCGCCAACGTCAAGCTGTTGGCGGCGAGCGTGCCGCCGGGCGCGCCGACCTGCAGCGCGGCGACGTTCGTGGACGCGTAGAGGATGGTCGCGCTCTCCTTCGTCACCGTCAGCGACGCCGCGTCGCTTGTCGAGCCGGTGAAACTGCCGGTGGCGGTGAACACAGCCTCGAACTCCACCGCGGTGCCGGCGGCTTGGAGGATCTGATGGTCGTTGAGCGCGGCATTCGGAACGGTGACGGGCAATCCGAGATCGGTGAACGTGGCGCCTCCGTCGATGGATTTCCGAAACTGTACGCTGCCCGTCGCCGCCGCGGGTAATACGCTCGCGCTGAGCGAGACCTTGTCGCTGTATTGCTGGGTCGACGGCAAGATCGACAGCACCGTCGTGGTGGAGGTCGTGGCCGCGAACTCGTAGGCGCCCATGTCGCACGTCGCGCCCTGCGGACGGGTGACGCCGCGCTGGTCCTCGGTGACCGGTCTACCCTGAGCGTCGGTACAACTGCCCGCGTCAATCGCGGGGCTCCCCGCGAGGAGCGCGTATGTCTCCGTGGACCCCGGAGCATTGAGCGCGAGCGGTCCGATCTTCGGGTCGAGCGGCGTGTCCGCGGTGCCGATCAGGTTGTGGCTGTTGGGTGTTGACGTGATGCTATTGCCCCGCGAGCTCCCGATCAGGCTGTAGCGAACCGCGAGATCCTCGAATACGGTCACGCCTTGCACGTCTGGTCCGTTGTCGGCGCTGTTTTGGGCGACCACACTACTCCAAATCGGTATATTGGTGCTGGCCCTCTTGTCGATCCCGCCCCCGAAGCCGCCAGGCGTCTCGACGACGTTGCCGACGATCGTGCTACTGCTGATTCGCATAAAGTTGCTAACGAGTATCCCTCCTCCCGACCCTTGCGTGGCATGATTGCCGGACACCGTGGTGTGGATCAGGCTCACGCTGGCGCCTCTGCTCGCCTGAAAGATCCCTCCGCCGCCGCCAGCTGCGCTGTTGTTCGCAACCAAGCTGTGGGCGATCGTCACGCTGCCAACGGCGTCGCTAATACCTCCGCCGCCATCGATAAACGCGGTGTTCCCTATGACGGCGCACCGATCCAGCGTGAGGTCGGCGTTGCCGACGACGATGCCACCCCCTCCAAAGATGCCGGCGCGGCCATTCGTGATGGTGACACCGGAAATGCTGTCCGTCCCGCCATCGACGTAGAAGATCCGGAACGAAGGCGTCCCGTCGGCCGAGCTACGCGCCACGGTCAACTTGTCGGCACCAGGCCCGTTGATCGACACGGTCCGATCTATCAGGAGCTGATCGCTCGTCAATGTGATCGTGGCGGGGAGCGGGAGGTTGAAGGTGATCGTGCTGCAGGTGGGCTCGGCGATGGCCGCTCGCAGCGACCCGTCGCCCGCGTCGCCGGTGCTGGTGACGATGCACGGGTCGGGCAGCCACGTCGCGAGCCGGCCGGCTCGGCGACAGGGCGGTGGGTAGGCGATGGTCCTCGCAGGCCGCGAGCACGAGCACCGGCGCGAGGGTTGTCAGCAGACGGCGAACGGTTCGCGAGATCAGCGAGCGGGATTGCATGGTTCTCTCCGGGTAGTGGGGCGAGATCGCGGGGAGAGACTACAACCCTCGTCGTACTTCCACCGATCACCGACGTTGCGAACGCGTTTCATGCGTGTTGCACGCAACCACAGTGAAAACCTTTCACTGGTGGTGCCTAGTCGGCGCGCGGCCGTTCCCCGAGAAGGGTTGCCACGACCTCGAGCAGCCGCGCGCCGCGGAACGCGCCGCGGAGCACCACGATCGGCGCCAAACGATTCGCGTCGACCGCTTCGGGCGCCGAGGTGTCGTCGGACAGAAGCACGGCGGGGACTGCGGGCAGATGTCGCACGACGACGCGCGCGTCGTGCGTCGCGACGATCACGCGCGGCGTTCGATGCGCGGCCGCCTCGAGCGCGGCAGCAACCGTCGAAGCGGCGACGACGACGAGGTCAGCTCGCTGGCGAAGTGCGTCGCCGACGTACGCGCGCTCGTCGTCGTCGGACGCCACCACCAGCGCGACCGGCGCGCCGGCGGGCGTGCCATGCTCGGCCGACGCGAGCAGCGCGACTTCTAGCGCGACGAGCGACGACGGTGCGGGAGGCGGGTCGCCCTGGCGACCATCGGCTGCGGGATTCACGCTCCAACTTCACAGCTATGTCACGAACGACCTATCACACGTGTTGCACGTTTGTTCACGGATGTTGCGCCTCGCGCGAGCGGAACGCCGTCGGCGTCACGCCGTACTCGGCCTGGAAGGAGCGGGAGAAGTACGACACGCTGTTGAACCCCACGGCGTACGCGATCTCCGCCACTGTATCCGTCGAGTCGGTGAGGAGCGTCGCCCCGCGCTGCAGCCGCGCCTGTCGAAGGAGGTCGGACGGCGACAGGCCGAGGACGTCGCGCGTGCGGCGGAACAGATGCGAGCGATCCTGCGCCATCGCGCCCGCGAGCGCGCTTACGCCGAAATCGGGGTCGGCGAGGTGGCGCGCGACGGTCGCCTGCAGCTTCGCCATGAAGGCGCGGTCCGTCTCGTCGAGCGACGTGTCTTCTAGGGACGCGTCTTCTTCTATAGAAGGGGCCGCGACGGCCGCCGGAACGTCGACGGCCCGGGCCGCCATGAATCGCTCGCGCAACCGTCGCCTGAGCGCGATGAGGTTCCCGACACGCGCATCCAGCTCACGCATGTCGAACGGCTTGGTGAGATAGTCGTCGGCGCCGCCGTGCAGCCCGGCGAGCCGCTGGTCGATGCCTGTGTGCGCGGTGAGGAGGATGATCGGAAGGAAGTCCGTGTCCGCGCTCTCGCGGAGCGCACGCACGAGCGCGTGGCCGTCGGTGTCGGGCATCATGAGATCGCTGACGACGACGTCGGGCAGCTCGCGCCGAGCGGTGGCGATTCCCTCCGCACCGTTCGCGGCCTCCAAGACGCGGAATCGCGACGCGAAATGGTCGCGCACGTACGCCCGGAGGTCGGCGCTGTCGTCGACGATGAGCAGAGTGGGAATGTCGTCGCCGACGTCGCCATGCGGTTCAGTGCCGTTCACCGGGCGATGCCCGTTGGACGCCTCGTGCGCCGGGTCGCTCCCCTCCATCACAACCGCACGCGTCTCGTCGGTGCGGATGTCCGGCTCACCCAACGGCAGCGTGACGGTGAATACGGCACCGGGCGCGAGGTCGCCGCTCGACACCTCGATCGCGCCTCCATGCAGCGCCACCAACTCCTGCACCAGCGCCAGCCCGATGCCCGTTCCCGCCTCGGCGCGCGTGAGCGTCTCGTCTACCTGATAGAAGCGCTCGAAGACGTGCGCCAGATGCTCGGACGGGATACCGGGGCCGGTGTCGGCGACGCGGAGCATGACGCCCTCGCTCGTCTCACGCAGCGTGATCGTCACGCGACCGCCGCCAGGCGTGAACTTGAGCGCGTTGGACACGAGGTTGGTGACGACCTTCTCCAGCGCATCGCTGTCGAACGCGCAGCGGAGCGACGACGGCGCATCGACGTCGAGAACCACGCCTTTGCCCTCCGCCGCGGGCGCGAACGCCTCGACGATGCTGCGGACGAACGACGCGAGATCGAGCGTACGCCGGTTGAGGCGCATCTGCCCGGCCTCGAGCTTCGCGACGTCGAGGATCTGGTTGACGAGGCGCATGAGCCGCCGTGCGTTGCGGAGTGACATTTCGAACGCGCCCGCGACGCGGCCGTTCATGCCGCGCACCTCGTCGGCGATACCCTCGAGCGGACCGATCGTCAGCGTCAGCGGCGTTCGGAACTCGTGCGACACGTTGGCGAAGAAGCGCGACTTCGCGCGGTCGAGCTCCGAGAGCTGCACGTTCTGACGCGCGAGCTGCTGCTCGCGGTCGCGCAGCGCGGCGGTGCGTTCGGTGACCACGAGCTCGAGCTCCGCCGCGCGGCGCCTCACGCGCCGATTCCACAGCACGGCGCCGGCGCCGGCGGCAACGATCAGCAGCAACGCCCCGCCGAACCGGAACGTCCGCGTCTCCCACGGCTCGAACGCCAGCGACAGCGGCAGCTCGGCGCCCACTGACGTCCATTCCGCGTCCGGCGACGACGCCTGTACGCGGAACGTGTAGTGTCCCGGCGGAACGCGAGTGTAGAAGGCGGTCCGGCGGTTGCCGGCGTCGACCCAGTCGGCATCGTATGGCTCGAGGCGATACCGGAAGCGCAGGTTCTTCGGCTCGAGCAGCGACAGCGCCGTATACTCGATCGTGAGATTGCGCTGTTCGACTCCGAGGCTCACTTGTACGCCCGATGGAATCAGGCTCGAATCGCCGGCGACGATGCGCTCGATGACTGCCGGTGCCGAGACGCGCCGCGCGGTGACGGCGCGCGGGTCGACGATGGCGACGCCGTCCTGCGTGGGGAACCAAAGGCGCCCGTCTTTCGTGCGCGTTCCCGCCGACTGCACGCCGCCGTTTCCCTCGCGGTTGCGGAGTCCGTCGCGCTCCGTGTACGCAGTGGAATGCACCTCGCGGATGCGCCCATCGGCGAACGCCGAGAGCTCGGCGCGCGGAACCCAGAAGATCCCGCGATTCGTGTTCATCCAGAGACGGCCGGCGTCGTCGGCGAGGATCCGGTGGATCGCGCCGTCGTACAGGCCGTGCTCCGTGCCGACGCGAACGATGCGGCGATCGTGCGTCGAGTCGCTCCAGGCGCGTGGGTCCAGGCGCGCGAGACCGCGTCCCTCGGTGCCGATCCAGAGGTAGCCGTCGGGGTCCACGTACAGGGCGCGGACGACGTCGCTCGGAAGACCGTCGGCGACGGAGATCTGCGTGAAGCGATCGGTGTGGTACCGAACGACGCCGCCGCCGCCCGTTGCGATCCAGAGGGCGCCATCGGGCGTGTTGACGAAGGCGCGGACCTGCGTGTCCTTGAGCGGCCATCCCAAAACGGGTCGCCACTGCCCGTCCGCGAGGCGAAGGACGCCGCGGTCGGAGCCAGCCCACAGGCGTCCCTGCGCGTCGGTGTGGAGCGCGTGCACGGCCGGTTCGACCCCCGGCGCCGACGTGCCGGACATCGTGCAATGGAACGCGGGGAGCGTACACGAGCGAATGCCGTCGAGCGCGGCGACCCACAGGCGATCCGGACGATCCGAGAGGAAGTCGCGCGGGTGCGGCGGATAGGCGTACACACCGGGCGCGATCGGCGTGGCGGCAAAGGTCGTGACCTTGCCACCGCCGTCGATGCGACTCACGCCGCCTCCCAACGTGCCGAGCCAGACGCTCCCCCAGGAATCTTGATATACGGAGTACACGTTGCCCGACCCGAGTCCTTCGGGCGCGCTGATGACGTTGAACAACGACGGCTTGAGCCGATGCAGTCCCGAGGACCGTGTGCCAACCCAGACGCTCCCCTCGCGATCGATCGTGAGGGACACGATCGCGCCGGACGCCAGATTGTCGCCCGCCGCTCCGTCGAACACGGCGACACGCCGGCCGTCGCGGAAGAGCTCCGGACCGTTGCCGTACCATGCGGCGCCGGCGGAGTCGATAACAATCGCGGTGACGACTCCGCCGCGAGAGCCGACGAACCGGGCGACGAGTCGCGCGGTCGTGTCCGTGGCGACATCCACGTTGGTCTGGCCGATCACCCACGTGCGTCGCCGGATCGTGTCGAACGCGAACTTGTCGGCGTCCTGCACCGGAAGACTCGCACGCCGGACCTCGTGCAAACGCCCATCACCCGTCCACACGCCGGCCGTGTCGGCGAGCCAGATACGATCGTCGGCATCCAACTCCATTCGTGTAAAGGCGGGTTTGCGAATGGCAGGCGGTGTGACGTTTTCGACGCGTCCGTTCGTGATTCGCCAGAGACGGCTGCGCCCCATGATCCACGTGCTGCCGTCGCGCCGTCTGACCGCCGCTCCGTACCCGTACTCGATCGTCAGGCTGTCGGCGATCGGAGTAAACCGCGAGCCCTGAACGATTCCGGCGCCGCGCGTCGTCGCCAGCACGAGGGTTCCGTCGCGCATCTCGCTCAACCGAAGCGCCCCGGACGTGAGCCCATGGTCGGCGTTGATGTACGTGAAGCGGCCGCCGGAGTAGCGGATGAGGTGCTGCTGCTCGGTGAGTATCCACAGCACCCCCGCCCGGTCCTCGTGGAGCGAGACGATGCGGTTGCTCGGGATTTCCCGCGTATTGCCCGCGTTGTAGACCGTGAACCGAACGCCGTCGAATCGCGCCACGCCGTCGTTGGTGCCGAGCCAGAGGTAGCCGTCGCGCGTCTGGACGAGGGCGGTGATGGTATTGATCGGCAGCCCGTCGGCAACCGTCCAGTTCTCGCGGACGTACGCCGTCGATGGCGCGACGGTCTGAGCGCCGATCGGAGACACGACCGCCACGAGCAGCGCGCCGAGAAGGAAGAAGTGCCGCGGGAGCGCGCGCAGGGTGGTTGCGGTCAGGGGGAGGGGGTAGCGGAAACTGCGGCTGAGCTGGGCTAAGATGTAGTACAAATCGCGCGATAAGTCATATCACTCAGGTTGCATCACGGAGGCGTGTAGGCGCAACGTGAGTGAAACAGCGAAACCCTGTAAACGGCACGACTGCCGAACGGCGCGCAATGCGACCCCTCCGATACTCGATCAACGTCACCTTGGACGGCTGCTGCGATCATCGCGTAATGATCGCGGACGAAGACCTGCATCGTAACGCGGCCGAGAACCTTGGCCGGGCCGATGCCCTCCTCTTTGGTCGCGTGACATACGAAATGATGGAGGCAGCGTGGCGGCTGCCGGTACCGCCGGGAGCGATGCCTGATTGGATGGAACCCTTCGCCCAAGCGATCGACGCGGCAAAGAAGTACGTCGTGTCGAGCACCCTCGACCGGGTCGATTGGAACGCGGAGCTCGTGCGCGGGGATCTGGGGAAGGCCGTTCAGCAGCTCAAGTCGGAGCCGGGCAAGGGGCTGCTCGTGGGAGGAGTGAAGCTCCCGCTGGCGTTGGCGGAGCTGGGGTTGATCGATGAATACGAGTTCGTGGTGCATCCGAGGGTTGCCGGCCATGGGCCGACGTTGTTCGCGGGGCTCTCGAAGCTCATCGACTTGAGGCTCGTGAGCCGGCTGGAGTTCGGCTCGGGGGCCATGGCGATGCGGTATGAGCCGAGAAGATAGATAGGGAAGGCTTATGACATTGACACTGTGGCGTGGCGACCAACTGGTTGGCGAACTGCTTCCGCGTTCGTCAGCACGCGAGATATCGAATCATCAGGCAGGCAAGCCGCCGTCGCTCGCGGCGTTTCTCGTTCGCGCTGTCGATGCTCCGCCGTGCGAAGGTATCTGGCAGATCGCGCCACCCATTCCCGGCTTCGGGGTGCAGCAACGTCCCGTCGAACCCGACATTGTGGCACAACGCTATCAACGCTCCGCGCGGCCCCAGCCGAATACAGGTGCGCTTCACCCGATGTCGCTCGACGAGAAGAAAGGGGTGCCGGTCGAAAAGCAGCTGACGGTCCACGATGCGTCGGGCCGAGTCTATCTTCCGCTTCAAGTCTCTCTCTTAGAGAGTCGTTACGAGCCTGAACACTACGCGGACGCGCTGCGGGAAGCGCCCCCGAGCGCACTCGTTGATGGGGTTGTGTGGACCGTTCTCGTGGTCTTTGCGTCGGAGATCGAAGCGCCAGCCACTTGAAGCCGGCATCCCGAGGCCACTCCCTTACGTTGCGTGGTAGGGCACTTCACATGGAGGCCCGGAACGTGGATCGGTTTGGGCTGTTCATGCTCGAGGCTGCAGCGGCGGTCGGGCTCATCGTTGGGCTCGCCGTCAGGCTCATTCAGTTGATCTTGGGACGTATTCGCGGTCGACGTTTTTCGCGGACTGCGGGCTGGCGCGCGGCATCGGGATGGGCTCTGGGCTTCGCGATGGCAACGTTCGCGGCCGCTGCGGTGATGTCGATCGGCGTGCTCGTGCTGCCATTCGCTGTTGTCGCGTGTGGAGTCGCGGCTTGGCGCTGTCGTGCGTTTCCCGAAGGCGTGATTGGGGCCGGCCTCGGAATGGGCCTCGTTCTGTTTGTCGTCGGCCTAATGAATCCGACGCGCCCACCGTGCGGGGCGACCATCACATTCAGAAGCGGTGACGCTGCTTCTCTCGGGTGTGGTGGAGTCAACGGCACCTCGTGGCTTCCCCTTGCTCTTGCCCTCGTCGCCGCGGCCGTCGCAAGTCAAATGCTGATGGAGCGCCGGAGTGAGCACGCTCACCGTCTAAAATGCTGATGCGGGCGTCGATGGCAAAAGGACTCTCGGCCGAACCGCGCGCGCGATCTACGGAGGCGCTCGCCAGTGGCTTCGTCCCCGGCGTCGGCCAACTGCTGCAAGGGCGTCGCCTCGCCGCCGCCGTTCAGTTCACGACGGTCGTCGCCTACGTGGTGATTGGCTCCGCGGTTGGGTTCCGTCATGCCATGTTGTTTGCGTTCGTCTGGAATTGCTATTCGGTCATTGACGCCTATCGCTTCGGCCGCGATTAGCAACATTCGTCGGATTGAAAAGCTTATATGAGATCAGACGCCGACCACGCCGACCACGCCGAGCAAGCTGCCCGCCTCCGTCGAAGCCACGAGCCGCCCGACGTCGTCGCCGAGCGGGGCTGGCGGTATCACCACGTCGGCATTCCAACGACCGTCCCTCGCGCCAACGAGATCTTCCTCGAGCGTTACGGTCTGTATGTCTCCGGCTTCCCGACGAGCCCCTACGGAATCGAGTGGATGCGTTTCGAGGACAGCTCGCCGCTCCATCCTCTCATCAAATCACTGCCACATGTTGCATTCGAGGTCGACGACCTCGACTCGGCGCTAATAGGTCAGGAGGTCATCTCTCCACCCGGCTCGCCCTCAGATGGTGTGCGAGCTGCCATGATCGTCGTCGACGGGGCTCCCGTGGAACTCATCTCGTTTCGCAAGCAGGGAGGGTAAAGCGATGTGGCTTCGGGCGGCTGCCCACTCCGCGACACTCGGCTCGTGATACGCCACGCCTGAGCTTTCATGTCGCTTGGCCATTGCCCGATCCATGCCCACCCTGTCGGGAGCGTTGGGCCGCTGACGGCGCAGTCGTCGGAATGGTGAACAGCACCGTGGTTCCGCGGCCGAGGGCGCTCTCCACCCAGACTCGGCCGCCATGCGCTTCGACGATTCCCTTTACGATTGGCAGCCCGAGCCCGGATCCCAATGCGGCTTTGTCTTGCCCCGTCGCCTGCCAGAACCGATCGAATACTCGCGGCACGTCCTCGGGGCGAATTCCGACGCCGGCATCGTCGACCCAGAACAGCACATCTCCATTGTGTCGTTTTGCTCCGACGATGACTCGTCCCCCCGCTTCGGTGAACTTGATCGCGTTGCCGATCAGATTCTCGAGTACCTGCGTGAGCCGATCTCGATCGCCTTGCACTTCGGGAAGCGGTGTCGAAACGTCGAGGCGTAAGTCCAACTGCTCCGACGACGCGAGCGGCCTCTGACTCTCGACGGCATCCGCGACGAGTCTCGTGGGGTCGAGCGGCACACATCGGACGGACAGCCCGCCGGCCTCGATTCGACTGACGTCGAGCAGATCCTGGATAAGGCGATTCATTCGCCTCGCCGAACGCGCGATCGCGGCGGCGGTTTCTTGTGTTTGCTGGTCGCCGTCGCCGTTCAGCATGGGAAGGGCCTCCGCGTACATCAGGATCACGCTCAGCGGATTCCGAAGGTCGTGCGCCACGACTCCCATCAGATCGTCGCGCGCGCGAACCGCCGCCTGCGCGGTCTGGTACAACCGGCCGTTCTCGATCGAGAGAGCGGCGCGCTGCGCGAGATCCTTGGCTACATGAACGTCCTGACGATCGAAAGGCGCGGAGCCGGATACGCGCGCGAACGAAATCTTGCCGAGCGGCCGGCCGTGGACCTCCAGCGGAACGTCGATGAGCGGCGGGCTCGCTCCGAGAGCCTCGCGGCCGATCGCCGCCAATCTTCTGACCGTTTCGCCCTCGACGAGATCGACGACACAGAAGTCGGCGAACCCGCTCGCCCCGAGCTGTGCAACCGCCGGCAGCGTCGCCTCGTAGTCCAAGCTCGAAGTGAGAATTCCTCCGACTTGCGAGAGCAACGCCGCGTCGAGTTCGCGCCGTCGCTGCTCCGTGTCCAAGCGGCTGAGCTGATTGGAGACGCGCAGCACGAACACGCTTCCGCCGACGATGCCAAAGAGTACGACGCCGGCCGAGCCGACGGGCGCCGCGTACAGGCCGAAGCGGGCACCGGCTTCGATTCCACACGTCACCGCCGCGAGTGCCAGCAGCCACGCGACCAGCTGTCGTGCGGCGAGGCCTCCGCTGTCTTGCCGCATGAGTACGGAGAGCAGCCCTTCGCTCGCGCGGGCGGCAAGGACGCCAGTACTGAGAGCAAGCAGCGCGGCCGCCGTCGGCACGCCCATGCCGACGAACGGATACAGCGTCTGGGCACCGAGAAGCTCTGCCGTCCCAAATACATATGCCAAGAGTGAAACGAGCGGCATGAGAGCCGCCAGCACAGCGCACACCGGCGCGGGCCGGCTTCCCCACCTGGTCCTCGCGTCGAGCAAGAGCAGCGCGGCGTTGACGAGTGCGAACGACGTCGCCGTCTGAGGCGACGGTCGACCCGGGAAATGATGAAATAGCGACTCGCTCTGGCTGACGAGCGCGCGATCGATCGCGAAGTCGACGCCGAACAGCTGTTCGACGAGCGGCATGATCGCGAACGCCAGCATCGCGGCGGCGATGATTCGGCCGGCGACGGTCCGCCGCCTCGACGCGTGGGCGGGTGCAAGCAGCACGAGCGACACGCCACCGAACAGCGCCATGAGCGCGCTGTTCGCCTCCATCGGCGGAAGCCCGCGAAGCACGCTCGTCCATTCCGGGCGGCCGAAAAACCAGCCGAGGAGCGTGAACGTGCCGATCGTCACCGAGAGGCCCGCGCAGATCCACGGGAACTCTCGCATGATCTGTTCGACGCGCCGTGGCCAACGCCGTCTGGCTACGTCCGGCGAGTCGTCAACGGGGACCTGCCTGTGGGATGACATGACCCGAGTCGGCTCGGCTGATCATCCGCAAAAAGGGCGTTGGTCGCAAGTCCGCGCCGTCGCCATCGACGCCGGCGGGCGGACCCGAGCGTCGTTACCGCCAGATCGAGGCTGCCGACAGAGCGGCGCGCGCTCTCCACTTCGCGTCGTCCACACCGCGGATGAACAGCCACCCGGTCGTCGCGATGACCCCGGCGATCGCGACGATCGCGACCGGAACGAACGCCTGCGAGCCAAGCGGCGGCCAGAGGTAGGTGAGCCAGCCGAGTCCGGAGATCATCGCCAGTACGCCGAGAAAGCGGGGGAGGAATTCGGACTTGAACATCAGCCAGCCCTGGATCAACACCTCGAACCCGAAGAAGACGAGCGCGACGGCCGCCCCCTGGCTGTTGATCTTGAGGAAGGCGAGAGACAGCGCTTCCAGCTGGGCCGGCTGGAACGCCGAGAGGTATGACGCTCCCCCGAGCAGGAACAGCGGCGCATAGTAGAACACGCGCGCGAACGTCTTGATGCCGGCGGCGGTGAATCCGACGATCGCGGAGATGCGGGCGGCGCTCCGGTTCACGGGCTTCAGCAGGTCGTAGAACATTGCGGTCACCGCGAGCTGCGCGACCATCTCGAGCATGAAGATGGTGAAGCCGAGCCGGTAGACCGACTTGTTGGCGAGGATGTTGGCCGCCGTTCTCGCGGCGTCGCCCCCGACGATCAGCCGGTCGCTGATGAAGCTCTGGGCAATGACGCCGGCGACGATGACGAACAGGTAGAGCGCCGCGAGGATTCGGCCGCGCGCGCTGGGCGAGGTTTCAGCGAGTGGATTTGTCATATGGGTTACCCATACGAGACCTGCCAGGGCCGGGTTTCACTGAGGCGGCGGGGCAGGGGCAAGCGACACCGGCGCGCGCTATACTGGAAGAATTTCGCAGTTCTCCAAGTGAGGCTGAGATATGGCTACGCCGGCAAAGAACACGATCTGCCTGTGGTACGATCGCGACGCCGAGGACGCGGCGCGGTTTTACGCCGAGACCTTTCCCGATTCGTCGGTTCGCGCGGTGCACCGCGCGCCGGGAGACTTTCCGTCGGGAAAGAAAGGGGACGTGTTGACGGTGGAGTTCACCGTGATCGGCATTCCGTGCCTCGGGCTGAACGGGGGACCCACGTTCAAGCACAACGAGGCGTTCTCGTTTCAGGTCGCAACCGCTGACCAAGCCGAAACGGATCGCTATTGGAACGCGATCGTCGGCAACGGCGGCGAGGAGAGTGCGTGCGGCTGGTGCAAGGACAAATGGGGGTTGTCCTGGCAGATCACGCCGATCGCCCTGACGAAAGCGATCACCGATCCCGATCCTGCCGCCGCCAAGCGCGCTTTCGACGCGATGATGCTGATGAAAAAGATCGACATCGCCGCAATCGAAGCGGCGCGCCGTGGGTGAGTCGCCGCTGTCGAGCTCCGAGAACCCGCGGTGATTCCGCGATCCGCCTAGCGGTTCGGCCGTTATTTCACGCTATTCACGACCCCGGCGATCGGATTCGATCCGAAGTGTTTGGCCGCGGCACCCCCAAACGTCAGCGCGACGTTCGAGAAGGCGACAAGGTTGCCCCCGGTGACGTCGATCTGCAGCGTGGACGTCGGCGGAGTGGTTTCAAACGACGCGGTCGATCCATTCCCCGTGATCATCGTCTCGGCCGCCTGTCCGGTGACGCGAAAACCCCCCGGAATCGCCGTCACCGTCCCGCCGGCCACCGCGATGTGATGAGTATGGGGGTTGCGCGTTGCGAGACTGTTGGGATTCGCCGTGGGCGTGAGGCTGAAAAACAGATCGGATCGCTCCATCGTCAACTCCGCCGTGAAATTCGGACCGTTCGGTCCTCCTGTCATGTCCAGGGACCAGGTGCCCTGAACCCCCCAGGAGCCAAACGTCGGCGTCGTGAAGTCGTTGATCGACCCGGTCAAATGAAGACCGTTGAACTCATTGTTGCCCCCCCTCTGGCCTTGGGCGGAGCCGTGGCTGCTTCCGGCGACCGCGAGAAGCCCGACGAGAGCGATCCAGCGCAAATTTTTCATGATGCATCTCCCTGTGTCTGCGGGAATGGGATGGCGAACGTAAGCCGCTAGCCCGTGGCAACAAGCGGAAAGGTCCGCTCTGACGTCGAATGCGGTCGATTGCCGTCGATTGCCGCTGTGTGAGGCGTGAGCTAGAATCGAGTTCCGCCAGTCAAGCCGCCAGTCGAGCCAAGATTGCGCCATGAGCGAACTCCCATCAGATGCACCGGCGGTTCCCCCCCCCCAGTGGCGAGTTCCCGCGAGTCTCGACTCGACTCCTGGAAGGAGATCGCGGCCTATCTCCGCCGCGACGTGAGCACGGTCCAGCGCTGGGAAAAGCGCGAGGGGATGCCCGTCCATCGCCATCATCACGACAAGCAGGGATCCGTGTCCGCCCTCCGGACCGAGCTTGACGCGTGGTCGCAAGGCCGGAGGGTTCCGGTCGTCGTTGGCGGCGCGAAGGAAGAACCGGCGTCGTGGCGGCGGGACGCGGAGGCGTTCGGGCGGAATCCGATCGCGAGCGCGGAATTCGCGCCCGTCACGGATTTTGACGGGGCGCAACAAGCGGGGGCGATCTCGCGCGACGGGAAGTTCGTCGCGTTCCTCTCGAATCTCGACGGACGAACGGACGTCTGGATCACTCAAATCGGCGCTGGGCGATTCTACAACCTGACCCGCGGCGCGGCCCCCGCCCTCGATCTTCTCAACCACGACGTTCGCACGCTGTCGTTTTCACCCGATGGGGCGCTCGTCTTATTTTGGGCGCGCACTTCGGTCGCGGGAGGATCGACAGCCGGCCGCGTCGGAATCTGGTCCGTCCCCACGCTCGGCGGAGAGCCGCGTCCGTACCTCGACGATGTGCCGGAGCTCGATTGGAGCGAGAGCGGGCGCCTCGTCTACCACACGGCGGCGCCCGGGGATCCGATCTTCGTCACCGGTCCCAATCAGCCGCCGCCTGGCGTTCGGATCTTCGCCGAATCGCCGGGACGTCATGCCCACTTCCCGGTGTGGTCGCCCGACGAGGCCTACATCTACTTCGTCGGCGGAATCGTGCCGAACGAATTGGACGTCTGGCGGATCAAACCGGCCGGCGGGGCCGCCGAACGCGTCACCTTTCATGACTCGCGAGTGGCGTATCCCGTCTTCGTGAATCACCGGACGTTGTTGTATCTCGCGACCGGGACTGACGGGTCGGGACCGTGGCTGCATGCCCTGGACGTCGACCGGCGCGTCGCGCATCGGATCGGCTCCGGCATCGACCGCTACACGTCGCTTGCGGTGAGCGGCGACCGCCGCCGGCTCGTCGCGACGAGATCGAATCCGAAAGCAGAGCTCTGGCGCGCCGCGCTCTGTGACGCGCCGGCGCCGATCTCGAGCGCGACTCGCATGCGTTTGCCGACGGGCTCCGGGCGCTCGCCGCGGTTTGGACCCGGATATCTATTGTACGTCGCGTCGACGGGGGGGGGACGAGCGACAGCCTCTGGAAACTCGTGGACGGTGCGGCCGCCGAACTATGGAGCGCGCCGCCCGGCGCCCAGATCGTCGGCGGCCCCGCCGTCACGGCCGACGGAGCGCGCGTCGCCGTCTCGGTGAACGAGCGCGGGCAATCGCGCCTGTACATCATGAACGCAGACGGGACGGACTCGCGCATCGCCGCCGACTCGCTCGCGTTGCGAGGGGCACCCGTCTGGGCGCCGGACGGGCGATCGCTTCTGGTGACCGCGGCCGACGAGACCGGCACACCGTGCGTGCACAGCGTGTCGCTCGACGGGAGCGCTCCGACGCCGATCCTGTCGGAGTATTCGGTCGATCCGGTCTGGGCGCCTGACGGTTCGTTCATCGCCTATTCGGGTCCGGACATCGGGACGACGTTCGAAGTGAGAGCCGCGACCGTTGAGGGCAAGCCGCGCCGCTTTCCCAATCTCGTCCTCACGCGCGGAGCGCGCCATTTTGCATTCCTGCGGGACCGCCTCGCGCTGATCGTCTTGAAAGGCGAGATGGGGCACAAGGACGTCTGGCTGATCGATGTGGACACGGGGAGCGAGCGGCCGCTGACGAATTTCGGACGCGACATCGTCGTTCGCGACTTCGACGTTTCTCCCGACGGCCGCGAGCTCGTCATCGAGCAGGTGCAGGAGCACTCGGATATCGTGCGGATCGATTTGACGACTTGATGACGGCGGGCCCGACGTCTACCAGTTGTACGCGACGCGCGCGAGCCGGTGCGCGAGATGCGCGGCAAGTCTCAGGTTGCGTGGCGCGGGGGCGGAGCGAAACGCGGAGCCCGATGCCCAGCAACGCAGGGAAAGGAGCGCCAACGGAAACACCGTCGATCGCACGCCAGGGCGAAACGACAGATCCGCGGTGATTGACTGTCGGCTCCAGAGCGCGACGAGAGGAGTGAAGAGATCGACGCCGGCGTCGCGCGCAGCCGCGATCGATCCCCATGGTCTTGGGTTCAACTCGAGAAAGTGATAGATGCCGCGCTCGTCGCGAATGAAATCGGCGCTCGCCAGACCGGTGACTCGCGACGCCTCGAAGGCGCGCAATGCGACACTGGTGAGTGCCGGGTCGTCGGTGGAAACGAGCTCGGCGGCGGGACCGGTTCGTGCGGGAACCTGCACGCGCTTCGCACCGCAGTAGAGACGCAACGCGCGCCCGTTCTCGAACAGCCCCCCGGCGAGATGGGTCACGCCGGCGATGTGCGCCTGCGCGAACGGGTCCGCGCCAACGGCGCGAATGCGGTTGGCCGCGCGGCGCGCTTCGCTCAACGAGCGAACGATGAACGTCGTCTTGCCACCTCGACCGACCGACCCTTTGACGACGAGCGGTGTACGCAGCGCGCGTATGGCGTCGCGCAAATCGGTGTCGCTCGCCGCGGACTGCTCGGCCGGGACGGAAATCCCGACAGCGTGCATTTGCGCGCTCGTCTGTCTCTTGTCGCTGCGTGCACCGGAGAGAAGTTGCTGAAGGGGCTCGGTCACCGCGTACACGACGTCATACCCGCGCTGTCGCGACACAAGATCGCGCAATTCCGGCTGACCGACTCGAGGGGCGAGACGCCAAGTGCCGGCGTCGGTGCGACACTCTCCCGCGCCGCCTGTCGCGGCGATGACGTCTACAGTACATCCGACGCGTTGCAAACCGAGGGCCGTCAACGCGCCGCTGACGAAGCCTTCGTCGAGTAATAGAACTCTCACGAGACCTTGCCCTCGCTCGCGCGGCGGCCCACGTTTACCCCTGGCCCTCGAGAAGGCACGGATGCGAATCTACTTGCGCCGCCGATTCTTCGCCGCTCTGTCGTTGACGACGCTCATCATCGTCGCGTGCGTGATCTCGTCGACCAACCGGCCCAAATCGTTGGACGTCTCCGGCGCCGAGCGCTTCGTGCACTCGCCGATCAAGGCGCACCTCGGCGACGGGTCCACGGTACTCTTTCGCCGGGGAGCGACGGTCGGCAACCAGCAGATCGTCGGCGACGGCGTTCGCTTCAGCGCCACCCTCGACAGTTCGCCCGTCGGGCGCATTGCGCTCGACAGCGTCGTCGGCGTCGAGTCGTTCGAGCGCGAGGTGAATCCGGGGCGCACGCTGATCTACGCGCCGATATCCGGCTTCGTCTCGACCGTCGTCGTCGCCGTGCTCGCGGTCGCCATCTTCGGCTCGTGTCCGACGATCTACGCCGACAGCGCCGGGGTCCCGTCGCTCCAGGCCGAGTCGTTCTCGTACAGCATCGCGCCGCTGCTCGCCAAGCGCGACGTCGATCTGCTGAACGTGAAACCCGACGCGAACGGCGTGATCCGGCTGGAGGTGCGCAACGAGGCGCTGGAGACGCACTACATAGAGCAGATCGAGCTGCTCGAGACGCGTCACCGCGCCGACGAGATCGTGGCGCCGGTGGCGCGGGGCGGATTCGTGGCGCTCCGCCGCGTCGACACGCCGGCGTCGATCGTCGACTCGCGCGGACGGAACGTGCGGGAAGAGCTGAGCATGGCCGACGGACGCGTGTTCAGCTCGGGCGACGCCGCGCTCGCCGCCGCCGCAAACGGTTCAGGTCCGAGCGAAGAGCACATCGACATCACCGTACCTCGCGAGGCCGGCCGGGACTCCCTCGCGTTGCTTCTCGACATGCGAAGCAGCCTGCTGTCGACGACGATCTTCTACGACGAGATGCTCGCCCGGCATGGCGCGCGGTCGCTGGACTGGGTGGGACACGATCTCTCGAAGATCACGACGGTCGCCCAGGTTGCGCGATGGTACACCGATCACTTCGGGCTGCGCGTCAGCGTGCGCGACGGCGACGACTGGAAGCCGGTCGTGCGAATGATGGACTTTGGACCGACCGCCTGGCGGACCGTCGCGGCGGTGATTCCTCACGCCGGCCGCTTGCACGGCGACAGCATTCACCTGCGGTTGTCGTTCGTCACCGACGAATTCCGCATCGATCGCGTCGCGACGTCGTGGGACGTTCGTCCGGTCGAGGCGCGGAAGATTTCCGCCGCGCGCGTCACCGAGAGCAGCGGTGTACGGCGCGACGACGTGCGCGATTTCATTCGCGCCGCCGACGACCGGCGCCTGGTGACGAGTCCGGGCGATCGCTTCTACGTGGATTTCGACGTCGGGCGAGACGCGACACCGCGAACGTTCCTTGTCGCCGTGGAGGGGTACTACGTCGAATGGGTACGCCCGGCCTGGATTCGCGCGGCCACGGATTCTCTTCCGTTCTCGCCGAAGACGACGACGCAGGAAGTGCTACGCGCATGGGTCGCGTCGCGCGAGTCGCTCGAGCATCGCTTTTTCCGCGATCGGGTGCCCGTCCAGTGAGAAACAGGAGCTTCACCGCGCTCGGCGTCCTGGCGACTCGTGGTGAGCGGCTGCATCTATACCGGCGGTTCACCCTCGAAAGCACCGCTCGCCAATTCCCCGGAGGGCGTGGCCGGGGTCGTTACCGTGGGCTCGCGCACTTACGAGGGCGAGCTGCTCACCGTCACGAAGGCCGATCTGACGATGCGGACGTCGGAGGCCGTCGTCGTCATCCCGTATTCGCAAATCGAGAGCGGCGGCTTTTCGGCGATCGACGTCAACATAGTCGGAGCGCCGTCGGCGAGAAACCTGGACCAACTCCGCTATGCGAGTCGGTTTCCGTACGGCATCCCGGACGCGGCTATGCGAGCGATTCTGTCCAAGATGGGCCGCTCGGCGCCCGACACGGCGCGCACGCGATGAGACGCATCGCGCTCCTTCTCGCCGTCGGTGTCGTGCGATTCGCCAGCGCGCAGAGCGGGGGTGGGGACGCAACGGCACGCATGCTCTCGGCTGCCCGTGAAGGAACCATGCGCTATCGCTCGATCGACTCGGCGATCGCTGACGGATTCAAGCGCGTCGGCGTCGAGTTCCCCGCCATGGGTGAGCACTGGGTGAATCTGGCCCGGGTGCTCGAGAATAAGTTCGATCCGGCGAGACCGTCGGTGCTCACGTACATCACCGACGGTGGTCGGCGACGACTGGCCGGCGTCGCCTACACAGCATTGCTGGCCGAGGGTGAGCTACCACCGAAGAGCGCCGCACCGCAAGCGTATTGGCACGAGCACAACGGGAGCATCGCCGAGGAGAGTCTGCCGTTGCACCACGCGGCTGGGATGGCGACGGATGCCGGTCCAGGCGCGCCCCGGCTTTCGATCTTGCACGCGTGGGTCTGGCTGCCGAATCCCGCTGGGTCATTCGTCACCGACAATTGGACGCTGCCGCTCGCTCGCCTAGGGATCGACGCGTCACACCGCACACTGAGCCCCGACGCAATTCGCGGCGTGTCGCTCGCGAACGACGACGCGGGCTACTACGAGCAGACGATCGAAACGTCGCTTGCGGCGAGTGACATGGAAATGAAGCGTCATCCGGAGCATCGTGGCGCGGCATCGCGCCGAAGCCCGAGCAGAAGCGCAGAAGGATCCGACGTTGCGCAACCCGAGTGGCATCGCGACGGCATGGACTGCTCTCTGGAACGATCTCGAGAAATCGCTGCCGCGTGACGGTGTAGCGCTTCGGTCGCTGCGCGCTCGGCTTTAGACCGTCGGCTATTTATTAAACGGATGATCCTCGTCATTTCCATCGTGCTCGGGGTCTTCTTGCTGATCGCCGCCCGCGGCCCGCGCCGCGCCGATGTCCCGTTCTGAACTACACCAAACAGCTCGCTTCCACGATCCCATGAGCTTTCGTGCCTGGCGTTTTCGTCGCGTTCTTGGCATCGCCTTTCTCGGGATGTTCCTACTTCTCGTGGTCTCGATCGGACGCGCTGTGATCGGGGCGCGACATTCCGCGCCGCCGTCGAGCGATGAGCTCTCCATCACCGTCCGCCTTCTGGGCGGTCCGTGGCTTTTCTTCGGAGCGCCTGCTCTGATCCTTGTTGCGTGGATGGCGGCTCGCCGCCCCCATCGGGCCTCATGACCGTGACGGACGGCGACGAGGCTCGCGCAAGTCGACTCCTCAGCCAGGACGTAGCCGCGACGCTCGGGGCGGGCTACGACAACGGATGAGCGTTCCCGCATCGCACCAGCGTTGGCTGGAGGTTCGCGGAGCCACCGCAGACGATGCTGACACGCTGGCGGCGCTCCTTGCCGCCTATCTCCGGGAGAGCTACCCCGACCACGTTGGGAGCTCACCCGAGCAGCTCCGGCGTGACGTGTTGCGGGAGCGCTCGCTCCACCACGTTCTATTGGCCGAAACCCGGAACACCGCGGTTGGGTTTGTGGCGTGGGACGTCGTGTACGATATGCATTGGGCGACCAGCGGAGCGCAGATTGCCGACCTGTTCGTCGTCCCATCTTATCGGGGGTTGGGGGTCAGCCTCGCGCTCATCGCAAGCGCGGCCGCCGAAGTACTCGCGAACGGCGGGGGGTTTCTGCGTGGCGGCGCCTATGATCGCGAGAGCACTCGCCGCTCGTATGCGCGCGTGGCCGCGGTCCACCCATCGGGCGACACCTATCTCTCCGCACGAGCGTTTCGCCGAGTCGCCGAGCTGGCCAATCTTCCGATCCGAGAGATGTTTCGTCGCTTACCGCCCACGGAATGGAACTTCACCAACTGAGTGCTCTCGCATCTCCCGAAGTGGAGTAGAACGCCCGCGCCCTATGCAGAATCAAGATTGGCCCTATCCAGCGATCGACGAGCCCCTTCCACTCGCGAACGGTGATGTCGTCCAACTCTTCAATCTCATCATTTTCAGCGCGCTCTCCGGCGAGAAGACATTGACGATCCAATACGGCACCAGCATTCCGGCGACTGAGAGGGCCGCTCTCATCGAACAGGCGCTGGCAGTCGCGACGCAGTTGAGCGAGTTCGCCGCCGGCCACGGCATCAGCCGCGGCAACGCTCAGATTTGCCGCACCCGCGCCCAGGCGGAAACACGTGAGAGAATCACCGAGATCATCTCGCTTGGGCGGAACAGCGATGGCTCCTGGTCGTGGAGGGAAGATCTTGATCCCCAGAACTGACAAAGCGCCTCCGCAACGACGACCGGGTGTCATGAGAATCGAGATCGACGACGTCACCAGACCAGAGGTCCTCGCACTCCTCGAGGAGCACCTCAGGAACATGCACGAGCTCTCTCCGCCCGATCAGGTATTCGCTTTCGACGCACATAGGCTCCGGGATCCCGCCGTCACGTTCTGGACCGCATGGCAGAACGCAACGCTCCTCGGTTGCGCGGCGCTCAAGGAGCTGTCGCTGACTCAGGGCGAGATCAAGTCGATGCGCACGCCGCTGAGTCGTCGTCGGCACGGCGCGGGAAGGACCTTGCTCAACCACATCCTCGACGTGTCCCGCGAGCGCGGCTACCGGGAGTTGTTCCTCGAGACGGGCCGTCATCCGGCGTTCAAGCCCGCGCAGGCGCTCTACCGCGGCGTCGGGTTCCGTGAATGCGGACCGTTCGGTTCTTACATAGAGAATGGCAATAGCGTGTTCATGTCTCTCGAGTTGAGCGAAAGCTCGGCGTGAGCTGACATGCAATTCCTCAAATCGCTCCGCGATCCGATTCGTCGAGGGGAGATCACGACGACCGTCCGCCTATGGCAACGGCCACACGTGAAGGTGGGCGGCCGATATGCACTGCCTCCCGGAGAAATCGTCGTGACCAGGATCCTCGAGGTGGCCCTGGCTGATGTCACGCCCGAGCTCGCCCGGGCATCGGGCTTCGCCGGGCTTGTCGATCTTCTCAAGGTGGCGAAACACGGGCCGGGACGGCGGGTGTTTCTAATCGACTTCCGGTATCGGGAAAAGCGATAAGGCGAGACGCGGGCTCCCAAGCGGCCCGGACGGCAAGAGACTATGCAACGACTGAGGGCCGCACATGGTCGGGGGGACCGTTCCATGCGTTGACCCGAGGGAGCGGGGCCGCGCCGGGACACTGCGAGCGAGCCCGTGAGCACGCCCTGGCGAAGCCGGGCAGAGCCCCGGCGGACGCCCGTTCTAGTAGGGAGGTTCGCCATGACAGCCAACATCAGTCAGTCGCTCACGACCATCGCCGCGGTCGTGCTGGGCGCCGTCGTCGTTCTCATTCTCTTGTCGCGGTGCATCAATATTCTGCGGCAATACGAACGTGGCGTCGTGTTTCGGCTGGGTCGGGTGATGAAGAGCGAGAAGGGGCCGG
Organism: uncultured Gemmatimonadaceae bacterium; assembly: GCA_963757185.1. Classification (GTDB taxonomy): domain Bacteria; phylum Gemmatimonadota; class Gemmatimonadetes; order Gemmatimonadales; family Gemmatimonadaceae; genus JAQBQB01. The sequence goes on along the minus strand of CAVWQI010000001.1, from coordinate 433,749 downwards.
GCTTGGTGTTCATTTTCTGGCCGATCGACAAGCTCGTGAAGGTCTCGCTTCGCGTCGTCACCTGGGACGTCCCGACACAGGACGTCATCACGCGCGACAACGTCTCGCTCAAAGTGAATGCGGTCGTCTACTATCTCGTCACCGACGCCACCAAGGCAATCGTCGCGGTGGAGAACTTTCGCTATGCCGTGGAGCAGGCGGCGCAGACCGGACTCCGGTCGGTGCTCGGCGAGGTCGAGTTGGATGACCTTCTCGCCGAGCGCGCCAAGCTGAATGCCCGGCTTCAAGGGATTCTCGACGACCAGACCGAGGTGTGGGGCGTCAAGGTGGCGCAGGTTCAGGTCAAGCAGGTAGACCTGCCGCAGGAGATGCAGCGCGCCATCGCGGCGCAGGCGGAGGCGGAACGCACTCGCCGAGCCAAGGTCATCGCCGCGCAGGGAGAGTTTCAAGCCGCGACGAAACTGGCCGAGGCCGCGGCCGTGCTGAACCGCGAGCCGATATCGGTGACGTTGCGCTATTTGCAAACGCTCATCGAGATCGGGACGGAACAGAACACGACGATAGTGTTTCCGCTACCGCTGGAGCTGCTTGGTCTGAATCGGTCTGCGGTTCCCATGGAGCGAGGACCAGCCGCGGCTCAGTCGCCGGGCGCCGGCGCGGGCCGATGGGCTGATGGCGACGGATCGGACGGGCATCACTCACCCTGAGCCCATGATGCCAAGGCCTATGACGCCAACGTCCATCGCGCGTCGACCTCCGGTTCACGCCTGCATCAGCTTGTTCCCACATCGAGATGAGCGAGCGGCTTCGCGGTAAGGTCGCGGTAGTCACTGGCGCCGCGCGCGGCATTGGCAGGGCCGCGGCTGTGGCGATGGCGCGAGAGGGCGCCGACATTGCCGGCATCGATATTTGCGCGGTGGTCGACTCGCAGTCTGGAGTCACGCCGGCCGTCCCGGACGATCTGAGAGAGACGGGCAGGCAAGTCGAGGCGAGCAGCCGGCGGTGGGTGAGCGTGGTCTGCGATCAGCGTGATCTCGCCGCTCTGCGCGGCGCCGCCGCGCGGGCGGCAAGGGAACTCGGCGGAATCGATATCCTGTTCGCGAACGCGGGCACCCAGGCCTTTCAGCCGCTGCTCGAGATGGACGATGGCCACTGGCGCGTGCACATCGACGTCAATCTCACGGGAACGGCGAACGCGATTCGCGCGTTTGCGCCGCACATCGTCGAGCGCTGCGCTGGAACGGGTGGTGGGCGCATCATCGTGACCACTTCCACACAAGGCAGGCACGGTACGCTGCACGGTGCGGCCTACTCGGCCTCGAAGTGGGGGATCATCGGGCTAATGAAATCGGCGGCGCTGGAGCTCAGCCGATACGGCATCACGGTCAACGCACTCGTGCCGGGACTCATCGACACGCCCCTCACGCGACACGAATCGCGTTACGCGCAGGCCCTCGCCGCCGCCGGCAAACCGCCATCCGGGTCGGCGGCGGACGAGGAGGGCGCGCGGCAGATTCTCATTGCCTCATCACCGCTCGGCGTACCCTGGATCGAACCGGAGGACATAGCTCCGGTGGTGGTCTTCCTCGCCTCCGACGACGCTCGCATGGTCTCGGGCGCGACGTACGATGCGACCGCCGGCGACAGCGCACACTACACGGCGTGAGCCCAGGCTCGCCATCGCGAGCGAACCGGAGCAGGGGTACAACGGTTCGGGGGCTCGCTCCCTGTCGTGTAGGCGTTAGAATCGACGGGCACTCATCGGAGTCGAACATGGGCGTGATTCCGCTCACCGACGTGACCCGGCGTCCCGGCCGAATGCCCGTCGCGACGGCCGGCATCATCGCGGCATGACTTCGACGCAACCGGCGGGGCAGCGAAAGCCAGCGAGCGCCTGGCGCCCCCTTCGCACCCCGCTCTTCCGCAAACTGCTGCTTGCCGACGTGGTGTCCGACGTCGGCACGTTCATGCAGACGGTAGGCGCCGCCTGGCTCATGGTCTCGCTCCGAGCCGGCCCGATGTACGTCGCACTCACGCAGACCGCGTCTGCGCTCGCGTTCTTCGTGTTCGCGCTTCCGGCGGGTGCGATCGGTGACATCGTCGATCGGCGCAAGCTGATTCTCTTTACCGAGACGTGGATGGTAGGCGTGGCGATCGTGATCACCGTCGTCACCTTCGGCGGCGCGATGACTCCCTGGCTACTTCTCTCGCTGACGTTCGCGCTGTCGGCGGGCGACGCCATCGAGTCGCCGACGTGGCGGGCGGTCCTTCCGGAGCTCGTCGGCAAAGAGGACCTCGCAGCGGCGTCGGCCCTCAACGGCATCGAATTCAACTTTGCCCGTGCCGTCGGCCCGGCCCTCGCCGGCGTCGTGATCGCCGTGGCCGGCGTGGGTGCGGCGTTCGCCGTCAACGTGCTGTCGTTTGCCGGCGTGATCGCCGTTGTCGCGCGATGGAAGCGCCCGCCAACTCGTCGCGCGACGCCGCCGGAAACAGTGGCGGGCGCGATCGTCGCGGCAGGGCGGTACGTTCGATATTCGCCGGCGTTGCGCCGCGTGATGTTCCGGGCGGGCGTGACGATGTTCTTTGCGAGCGCGCTGCTCGCGTTGCTGCCGTCGGTAGCGCGCAGCGTGAGCTCGAGCCCGACCGGCTACGGAGTCCTGTTGGGTTGCTTCGGCGCCGGTGCTGTCATAGGCGCGGCGGTGATGCCAATTGTACGATCGCGGTGGTCGACGGAGGTTGTTGCGTCAGGCGGCGTCGCGGTCCTCGGCCTCGCGACAATCGCCGCCGGGTTGGTCCACGTCATGGTAGTCCTCGCGGCCCTGATGCTTGTCGCCGGCGCGGCGTGGATCGTGTTCATCTCGCTGGTCAACACGTTGGTTCAGGTTCTCGCACCGGATTGGGTCCGGGCGCGCGTGCTTGCCGTATTCCTGCTCGTATTTCAAGGAGGCTTGGCCGCGGGCAGCGCGTTCTGGGGGACGGTTGCAGCGCATCGCAGCATATTGTTCGCACTTGTTGGCGCCGGTCTCGGAACGATCTTGTCGGTTGCCCTGGCTCGCGTGGTCCGATTGCCGGACACCACGGTCGACGCCAGTCCGTGGAACCATTGGCGAATGCCGGTCCCGCTGGCAGATGCCCAACCGGCACTCAACGATGGTCCGGTATTGGTGACTGCCGAGTACACCGTGCCGGAGGGACACGCGGACGAGTTTCTGGAGGCGATGAACGCCTACGCCCGAGTGCGCCGACGCGACGGCGCGTATCGATGGGGAATATTTCGCGACATCGAAAAAGAAAACCTATATATCGAGACGTTCCTCGTCAGCTCCTGGGCCGAACATCTCCGTCAGCATGACCGATCGACGGCCGCCGATCGAACCATCGAGAGTCGCGTGTTTCGCTACGTCACCGGCACGAGCGTGGTCCGACACTTCGTCTCCGCGGAGACGGTGACGCACACGCGGCAGGCCCCTGAGACCGTGTTACCGTTGCCAACCGCCGCCGAGGGCGGCGTAGAGCTGCACCAGAGCGAGTAGCTCGTTCAACCGGCCCCGCGCGAGTGTCAGCTCCGCATTGAAGGAATTGGTCTGGCTGGTCAACACTTCGAGATAACTTGCCACGCCGCCACGATAGCGAATGTCGGAAAGACGCGCGGCGTCTTGCGTAGCGGCAACGAGCTCGGTCAACTGCCGGCGAAGCTCGCGCGTCTTCTGATAGCCCACGAGCGCATCGGACACCTCGCGGAACGCCTGCTTGACAGTTTGCTGGTAGGTGTAGACGAACTCCAGTTGCTGCGCCTCCGTCAGCCTGACGGTGGCCTTGAGACGCCCGGCATTGAAGATCTGTTGAACGAGGCCGCCCGAGATGCTCCAGAGCGCAGCCGGCCCGGAAAACAGTGTGGAGAGCGCGTTGCTCTGGAATCCGCCCGTTCCCGTGAGCGTGATGTCCGGGAACAGCGCGGCCTGAGCGACACCGACGCGAGCCGTCGACGCGATCAAGGTTTGTTCGGCCTGACGGATGTCCGGCCGGCGCTCGAGAAGGCTCGACGGCAGTCCCGGCGGGGACCTCGGCGGGTTCCGGCTGATCGACCAGCGGACGACCGCGCGGAATCGGCCCGGGATTCCGTCCGAGGAGAATGCTGAGCGCATTCTCCTGCTGCGTGATCAAGCGTTCCGTGTCGGTGATCACCGACTCCGCGGTGTAGGCAAGCTGTTCGGCCTCGCGCACGTCCAGCATCGACACGGTGCCGCCCGTCTCCGCGACGCGAGTCAGACGCAGCGATTCCTGTCGCGCGGTGAGTGTCCGTCGCGCGATCGCGAGCTCGAGGTCCAGCTCGCGGAGCGTGAAGTAGCCTTGCGCGACGAGGTCGACCACGCTGACGAGCACGGCGCGCGCCGCCCACTGCGTGCCGAGCAGGGTTGCCCGTTCCGCTTCCGTGGCGCTGCGAAACTTGCCCCAGAAATCGATTTCCCACACCGCCGTCGCGTCGACGTGGTAGAGTCCCTGAGTCGACGCGGGAATCGCGAATCCGCCCTGTCGCGTAGCCGGCGTTCGCTCTCCCGTCGCGTTGGCGTTGGCCGTCACGGTGGGAAACTGATCGGCGCGCGTGATCGTGAGCTGGGCGCGTGCTTGGAGGATGCGTGCCGCGGCGACGCGCACGTCGTAGTTCTCGCTCAACGCTTCGGCGATGAGCTTCTGCAGCTCCTCGTCGCCGAATACGTTCCACCACCTTGCCTCGCCGAGCGACGCGGCTCGGGTGGAGTCCGCCGGCGCGCCACGAAATGTTGCCGGAGCGTCGACCGGCGGCCTCGCGTAGCGCGGTCCTACTCTGCACGCCGACCAGAGCGCGGCGCACATACACAGCGACAGCGCTCCGCCTAATGCGCATCGCCATCGCTGGACAGCTCGGGAACGACCGGCTGTTTCGCCGACCGTCGCCGCGCGCGAGCGCCGAGGTTTTCGACGAGCGCGAACATTGCCGGGATCAGGAAGATCGCCAGAATGGTCGCGGCCAACATGCCGCCGACGACCGTCGTGCCGAGGATGCGCCGTCCCGCGCTGCCCGCGCCGGACGCGATCGCCAACGGGATCGACCCCATGATGAACGCGAACGAAGTCATGAGAATTGGCCGGAAACGCAATCGCGCGCCGTCGAGTGCCGCCTGGTCGACGGGCTTGCCGCCGTCGTAGTCCCGCTTCGCGAACTCGACGATCAAGATTGCGTTCTTGGCGGACAAGCCGATGAGCATGATCAGACCGATCTGCACATAGACCGCGTTCTCCATCCCCCGGAACGTGATGGCGAGGAAGGCGCCCAGCACGGCGACAGGAAGCGTGAGAAGCACGCTGAACGGCAGAGACCAGCTCTCGTATTGCGCGGCGAGGATGAGAAAGACGACGAGCAGGGAGAGGCCGAACACGACCATCGGCGAAACGCCTTGCTCGGCCACCTGCTCCTGAAACGACATGCCGAGGTACCCGAAGCCCATGTCGGGCGGCATGGTCTGGGCAAAGGTTTCTTCCAGCGCTCGTCTGGCCTGCGCGGAGCTGTAGCCCGGCGCCGCGCTCGCGATGATCTGAGCCGAGCGGTACCCGTTGTAGCGAATCGTGAACTCCGGTCCCGTGGTGTCTTGGATGCGTGCGACGGCGGAGAGCGGCACGCGCTGACCGGCTGCGTTCGCGACGTAGAACTGACCGATGTCCTCGGCGCGTGTTCGGTACTCGCTGTCCGCCTGGACGTAGACCTGCCACTGGCGGCCGAATCTATTGAAGTAGTTCACGAACGCGCCGCCCATGAACGCCTGCATGGTTCGGTACACGTCGGACAGAGTCACGCGCTGCGCGAGAACGCGCGCGCGGTCCACGTCCACGTAGACCTGCGGGATGTCGGCGAGGAGCGTGGTGTTCAGGCTCGTCAGCTCGGGGCGCCGCCGGGCGGCCGCCATGAACCGGTTCGTATTGTCCGCGAGGAACTTGATGTCTCGGCTCGTGCGATCCTCGAGCACGAACGTGACACCTCCGGACGTGCCGATTCCCGGTATCGCCGGCGGCGGAAACGAGAATGCCATGCCCTCGACGAGCGTGGAGAGGTCGCGATTCAATCGGGCTTGAATCGCGTCGGCCGTCGGCCGATCCCGCCAGGGTTTGAGCGTGACGAAGAAGAAGCTGTTGTAGGTTGCCTGCACCTGGCTGAACAGGTTGAATCCGACCACGCTCGTGTAGCCCTGCACGCCGGGTGTGTGCTTCATGATCTCTTCGATCTTGCGTGCCGCGGCGTCGGAGCGCTGTAAGGACGCGGCGTTGGGCAGCTGCATCGCAACGAACGCGTAGCCCTGATCCTCTTGCGGGAGAAACGTCGCGGGCACTCGACGCGCGACGAGGAAGGCGCTTACGGCGACGATCGCGAGGAACAGCAACATGATGGCTGCCCGCCGGATCAGCAGACCGGAAATCCGGATGTACCCGTCGGTCGCTGCCGCAAAGACCCGATTGAAGCCTCCGAAAGCACGGCCGATCAGGCCTCGCCCTTTCTCGCGCGGCCGCAGCAGCTTGGCGGCCAGGGCCGGGCTCAGTGTCAGTGCGTTGAACGCCGAGATGACGACCGATAGAGCGATGGTCAACGCGAACTGTTGAAACAACCGCCCGCTGATGCCGGGAATGAACGCTGTCGGTATGAACACCGACGCCAGGATCAAGGCGATCGCGATCACCGGCGTCGCAACCTCTTCCATGGCTTTCAACGCGGCGTCGTGAGGCGTCATGCCTTCGTCGATGTGACGTTGGACGGCCTCCACGACGACGATCGCGTCGTCGACCACGAGCCCGATCGCGAGGACGAGGCCGAAGAGCGACAACGTGTTGATGGAGAAGCCCAGCAACGGGAAGAACGCGAAGGTGCCGACCAGTGAGACCGGCACGGCGGCGAGCGGAATCAGAGTCGCGCGTACGTCCTGCAAGAAGATGAACACGACGAGCGCCACGAGCCCGATGGCGATGAGCAGCGTCGTGATGATCTCGCGGAGGCCCTCTCTCACCGCCTGCGTCGTGTCCAACGAGACTTCGTGCGCGACGTCGGCGGGAAAGCGCTGCTTCAACTCTTCCATCAGCTTCCGGACTCCGTCGGCGGCCTGCACCGCGTTCGAGCCGGGCAACTGGTAGATCGCGATCACGGCCGCCGGGCTGCCGTTGTAGCGCGCGATCAAACTGTAGGTCTGCGCCGCCAGCTCGATTCGGGCGACGTCGCGCAGCCGCAGCACCGAGCCGTCGGGGTTGGCGCGCACGATGATTTCGCCGAATTCCTCCGGCGTCTCGAGTCGCCCTCGCGACCGCACCGTATACGTGAACTCCTGGCCCTGAGGCGCCGGCTCGCCGCCGATCTGCCCCGCCGGGTTCACCGCGTTCTGCGCGCCGATCGCATTGGTGATCTCGGTAATCGTGATGCCGAGCTTGGCCAGTTGATCCGGCTTGATCCAGCAGCGGAGGGCGTACTGGCCGCCGAAGATCTGGACGCGCCCGACGCCTGGCACGCGCGTGAGCGGATCCATCAGGTTGATGAACGCGTAGTTCGTTAGAAACGTCTCGTCGTACGTACCCTTGGGCGAATAGAGACTGACCAGCATCAACGGCGACGAATACGATTTCTGCACCGTGACGCCGAACTGGATGACGTCCGCGGGAAGACTCGCGTTCGCCTGCGATGCCCGGGATTGCGCGAGGATCTGATCGGTGTTCGGTGCTGTTCCGACGTCGAAGATGACGTGCAATTGCATCACGCCGTTGTTGGCGTTCACGGAGTACATGTAGCTCATGTTGTCGACGCCGCTCATCTGTTCCTCGAGCGGCGTCGCCACGGCCTGTTCGATGGTGAGCGCGTCGGCGCCGACGTAGTTCGCCTGCACGACGATTTCGGGAGGCACGATGTCGGGATATTGCGCCACCGGAAGTTGAAGGATCGACACCGTGCCCATGATCACCATGAGGAGAGCGATCACCATGGCCACGATCGGACGGCTGATGAAAAACTTCGACATGGGTCAGTACGCGGCGGAGCGAACGTACGGCTTGGGGGCGACCTTGCCTCCCGCCTGGGCCTTTTGCGTGCCCTCCACCACCACGAGCTGGTTGCGCTGGAGCCCGCGAGTGATCACCCAGAGTGAATCGATGCGTGGACCGACCGCGACCGGCTGAACGGTCACCGTGCTGTCGGGCTTGAGCACCATGACCTGGTAGGTGCCCTGTAGCTCGGTGACCGCGCGCTGCGGAACGAGCAGGGCGTCGCGCAGGATCGTCGTCGCGGCGCGTATGCGGGCGAACTGCCCCGGCCTGAGCAGCCGCGCGGGGTTGGGAAACGACGCCGCGATGCGGAGCGTACCGGTCAGTGAATCCAGCTGCCGGTTGGCGAAGAGAAACGAGCCGGTGTGATGATATTCTGAACCGTTGGTCAGGGTGAGCTCGAAAGGGAGGGGGAGGGGTCGGGACGGGCTACCGCCGTCGGCGCTCGCGACCACGGCGCCATGGAGACGGTCGGCGACCTCGAGGTACTCCGACTCGCTGATCGCGAACCACGCCTTGATCGGCTCGACTTGCGATACCGTGGTGAGAACGCTGGCCGGAGAAACGAGGTTGCCGATCTGCACCTCGGTGATGCCGACGATTCCATCGATCAACGACCGGACGTGCGTGAACCCGAGGTTCAGCTCGGCCTGACGGACGGCGCCGCGCGCCGACTCGACGGCCGCTTCGGCCGCGCGATTGAGCTGGACGTCGTTGTCGAGCTGGCTCTGCGGGATCGCCCGCGCCTCGGCGAGAGGTCGGTCGCGCGCGACGTCGCGGGCCGTGCGACGCTCGTCGGCGATGCGTGCCGTGAGGTCGCCGTTTGCTTGATCGAGCGCGGCCTGGAATGGGCGGGGATCGATGTCGAACAGCACTTCGCCCTTCCGGACAAACGAGCCCTCGCGGATTCGCTGCGCCACGAGATACCCGTCCACGCTGGACCGGATCTGTGCGTTGCGGTATCCGTCGAGGGTGGCGACCCATTCGCGGTAGACAGGCACGTCTCGCTGCTGCACCCGCACCACTTCGACGACCGGCGGAGCCGAAGGGGCCGGTGCCTTTGATTGCCTGCAGGCCGACAGGAGCACGATGAGGAAGCGGCCAACGTGTCCGAAGGAACACCGGCGCACGTAGGGACGCCTACGACTCGAATAGCGTCTTCGCACCCCAGAACCACAGTGCGCTTGGATTCAGCCGGTCGCGGTAGAGATCGATCATCGCGCGTGTCGCCATGGAATCGTTGTCGCGTCGAGGAGGGCGCCTGTCGGTCGAGCGCGTCGATCGCGCGTGCAACATGTCGGCCCGTCGACGTGGAACGACGCGAAGCGCACCGATGCGCTCGCGAAGCGGCCGATGGACCAAGTGCCAATTCGCGATCGTTGGTCGGTCACGATATTCACGGGTCGTAACGAAAGACCCTCCATCCCCGCTCGTGCGCAGGCACGGCGTGGGCAAACCCGTTCACGAACGGACTCGAACCCTATGTCGAAGTCGCGATGGCTGATAGCCGCCTTGATCTGCTCGCTCGTCGCGATGCCCGCGATCTCGAATGCACAGGCGGCGGATTCAACCAAAGGCCAGTTGGCGGATTCAACCAAAGACGACGCAAAAGATTTCGTTCACGACGTGTTGCGAGGCCTACTCGGCCCGCATCGGAACGTGTTCGTGCAGGGTGGATTCACGAGGGGCGATCGGTTTGTCCTTCAGCAAGCCGCCAATACGATCGACGGCGAGCGGTCGCTGCAGGGGTCGACCGGATACAATCTTGGCCTCGGAGTGGGCGTAGACTTCCTTCTGCGCCAGGGACTTCGCGCGAGCTACACCTTCTCGTCGCGCAACTTGAATTTCAAGACGAACAATGGCAACGGCTCGGACGCGCTCGACATCGACGACGTCGGCACCTTGAAGTCGCATACGGTGGCGGTCGAGGTGATGCGCTACATGCTGCCGGCGCGCGCGTCCTTCACTCCGTACGGCACGCTCGGTGTCCAGGGCACTTGGTGGGTGCTGGATGAAAAATCGTTGTTCGTCACGTCCAACGGCGCAGGGACACCGTTCAGCGTCGGCCCGCTGTTTTCGTTCGGCGTTCAGTTCAAGGCGAGCCACCAGTGGAGTGGGCGGCTGGAAGCAACGTTGTCCTCAGAACACAATCCTTTCACCGGCAACAGGTCGTTTCGTGCGCTCTCGGGCCCGACGATCGACGAGCCCACCAACGTCAATCGCACGAACTACCGTCTCGCTGTCGTCTATAACTTTGACAAACCAGGAAAGCCGACAGCCACCTTGCCTGTGGCGCATAAATGACGGGCTGAGGTTCGTCCGCTGATCTCTGGCATGACCGCTCGCAGGGGCGGCGGCGATCAACCCATAGAGAACTATGGTGTGATCGGCGACATGCGCTCCATCGCGCTCGTCAGCGTCGAAGGGTCGATCGATTTTCTCTGCTACCCCAATTTCGACTCGCCGACCATTTTCGCGGCGCTACTCGACCACGAGCGCGGCGGTTCGTTCGCACTGAACCCAGAGTGCGACGACATGCGCGTCAAGCAGCTCTACCTGCCGAATACGAACATCCTGCTCACGCGCTTGCTTTCGGAGAAGGGCGTCGCCGAAGTCACCGACTTCATGCCCATCGGGAAAGAAACGGGCACGCACAGGCCGCAGTACGCCAACCACATCATCCGCGTGCTGCGCGTGATCAAGGGGCAGGTCCGCTTCGCCATGTCCTGCGCGCCGCGATTCGACTACGCCCGATCGGGCCACCGAGCGGAGGCGGCTCAGGGCGCTGTCGTCTTCACGCCGGACTGCGCGACGTGTCCGAGAGTGGCGCTGCACGCGACCTTCCCGCTGCGGATCGTCGGCACCGATGCCCATGCCTCGTTCACCTTGAACGCCGGCGAAATGGCGACAATGGCGTTCGGGGAAATGCCAGACGACGGGAAGATGCCAGGCGTAGCCCTCGATCCCACTGCTATCCGTGAGCTCTTCGACGAGACGTCGCGTTTCTGGCGCGATTGGATCAGTCGATCGACCTATCGGGGCCGTTGGCGCGAGATGGTCGATCGGTCGGCGCTGGTTCTCAAGCTGCTGACCAGCGCCGAACATGGTTCGTTGATTGCCGCGGCGACATTCGGCCTTCCCGAAAAAATTGGAGGCGAGCGGAACTGGGACTATCGATACGCCTGGCTGCGCGATTCGGCATTCAGCATGTATGCGATGATGCGGCTTGGGTTCGTCGACGAAGCGCGTGCCTTCTCTGAATGGATTCGGCGCCTTGCGCGCGGCGATGCCGAGCATGGACCGCTGCAGGTGATGTATCGCGCCGACGGAGGGCAGGAGCTGGACGAGATCGTTCTGGAGTCTCTCGCGGGCTATCGGAACTCCCGTCCAGTTCGTATCGGCAACGCCGCGCACGACCAGCTCCAACTCGACATTTACGGCGCGCTGGGGGATGCCATCTATCTGTCGAACAAGTACGGCGACGCCCTTTCGTACGATGAATGGCAGGATATACAACGCGGCATGCAGTGGCTGGAGAAGAATTGGCAGCGGGCAGATGAGGGCATTTGGGAGGTGCGCGGAGGGCGGCGGGAGTTCCTTCACTCCCGGTTGATGTGTTGGGTCGCGTTCGACCGCATGATCCGCCTCGCCGAGAAGCGGTCGCTCGCCGGGCCGGCAGACCGCTGGCGTCAGGTTCGAGACGCGATCTCCGACGACATCTTCACGAACTTCTGGAGCGACGACCGCAAGGCGTTCGTGCAGCACAAAGGCGCGGACACGCTGGATGCCGCGGTTCTGCTCATGCCGCTGATGCGGTTCATCAGCCCCGTCGATCCCCGGTGGCTGTCGACCCTGGACGCCATCGATCGGAATCTGACGGAGGATGCGATGGTCTATCGATATGACACCGCCGGTTCGCCGGTCGACGGCCTGAGCGGCTCCGAGGGAAGCTTTACCGCCTGCTCATTCTGGTTCATCGAGTGTCTGGCGCGTTCACACCAAACGGAACGGGCGCGCCTGCTCTTCGACAAGATGCTCGGGTACGCCAATCATCTCGGTCTGTACTCCGAGCAGCTCGGATCGAGTGGCGAACACCTCGGAAACTTCCCGCAGGCGTTCACGCATCTCGCGCTGATCAGCGCCGCGACCTTTCTCGATCGGGCGCTTTCCGAGACGGGACACGCCACTTGGCGTTGATCCTCACCGATTCGTCACGACCGGCTCGATCGCGAAGGCGTCGACGTCCCAGCCGCCGAGCGTCGCCGCAGCTTCGTACGTGCTCTCGAGAAAGGCCATGATCGCTCCGGCGGGATCGGACCCGGTTCGAAGTGTTTCGTACGGGAGAATCCACTCGTGCATCTCGGGGTGATAGAAGGCCGCGGCCGGCCGGATGCGTGCGGCTGCACAACCGGCCGGCTCCGGATACGCATACGCGTAGACCGCCGCCTCCGCCACGGGTGATCCCGCCGTGCCCGGCCACCAACCGGCACTGATGCACTCGTGCGAGTAGGCTTCGCGCATCACGTAGTCCGGGCAATTCGGGATTCCACCCGGGTGGGGCGGCGCTCGGCGGCCTGAGTAACGGGTGCACGCCAAGTCGAACCCACCCCACCAGAAATGCACCGGGCTCGACTTGCCGACAAACCGGCCACGAAATTCCTTCAGGACGAGATCGACGCTCGCGAGGGCACGAAACCACCTCGCTACGGCTTCGGCGTCGTAGCTCGCATGTGCCCGATCGGCCGCGAAAGGCGTGGCATCGGCGATTTCATTCGGTCGCGGCCAAATCCGGGCATCAACGTCGAGTCCGCGCAGCAGCTCTCGCCACTGTCCATAGAAGTCGGCCACCGATTTTCTCTCGAGCTCGATCCTTCGGGTCTCACCACCGCTGTCCCGCACCGTGAGCGCGCGGTCGACAAAGTCGAACTCCGCGTCGATCGCGTGGCCGTCCGCCGGCATCGACGAGGTCGTGAGCCCGCGCGGCGTGACGTAGAGCGCGGTGTGCCACCAATGATTCATGAAAGGCTCGAGCACGAGACGCGTCTTGCCGACGATCTGCACCCAACGGTGCAGCGTCTCATATGTCGGGAGCCACTCGGCCAGCGCCAGACGCGGCCACTCATCTGGCGTCGTCGGGGCAGCGGCAGGTGTTTTCCTCGCCGCTACCGTCTTGTACTTGGGCATGGGCGCCGATCTCCGGTGAGGAACTCTCGGCGCCACCAGACGCGAAAGGCGGGCCCGGGTTTCCTATCGCGCTGCGGCGAGATCGCCGTGCGTGACCGACTCGAGCGACAGCGTGAGCGAGAAGCGCGAGAACTTCGTCTTCAAGAGGACCGGTAGTCGGCGCTCGTCGTTCGTGAACCACACCTGCGCCTCGCCGCTCTCCGAAAAGATGCCGCCGGTCTTGATTGTCGGCCGAACGACAGTGGTGACGAACGTCCCGGCCCCTACCGAAACCGTGTCCTCGCGCACGCCGGCCAGGACCACCGGGTTGCGGTCCGGCATGAAGTAGCGGTCGTCGCGCCGCGTTTCGCCGACGCGGATGCCGGCGGCGCGGACGGCATATATGAACGAGCCGTCGTCGAGCGGGTTTGCGACCGTCGGCTTCGGCGGCTCGTCGTTTTTCCTGTACTGGCCGCTCTCCGGCATGATCTCGTACGTCGTCTTGCGCGAGTATCGGCCCTCGGAGATGTCCTGCCGGTGACGGAGCGAAGACAACGTCGCCACGTCGATCCAACTCTCGTAACGATCGTGCACGCGGAAGAACGGAACGCCGCCGTCGACGGCGAACACCACGTGGTACGCGACTCGTCCGCGTACCGTGTCGATTCCTTCCACGCGCATTCGCGCCGTACCGGCCGGGATCACGCCGAACTTGGCGTGAAACACCAACTCTTCGCCCACGGCGAACGGGACCGGGGCTATCGGCGGTCCCGACTCGGCCGTCGCGGTTTGCGCGGGAAGGGGCCCTGCTATGAAGAGCAATGCCGCAGTGATCGCCGCGGCGCGCGTGAAAAAACTCTGATCAGGATACATGGAGAGGCTGCTGTGAGAGGGGCAGGGAGGCGCCCGGCGTCGGACGCCCCCCATGTCGCTCAACCGCCGCTAGAAGCCGAACGTCAGCCCGGCCGCAAACTGGACATCGTTCCGCGACTTCCGGTCCTGGAGCTCACCGCTCAGGCCCTTGAACCACGTCACGTTGTCGCGGGCTTCCAGACGGAGGCCGACCCGCCTGCCGGACGGAGCGACGTCGAGACCGACCGCGCCGAACGCCAGAGGATTGGTCTGGGCGCTCGAGCCCGGAACGTCGCGGAGACTGTACGTCCGCGCACCGCCGCCGACCGCGGCGAATGGCCGCGTAGCCACCGACGAACCGGACGTCAGATCGTCCAACTTTCCCTCGATGCCGAGGTCGTACTGATACAGATCGACCTTGGGCCGCGGCGTGATCGTCTTCTCCTCGCTCGGCGACCAGGCGAACGACCCGAGCACGGCAAAGTTCGAGTTGAGGTTGTAGGACGCCTGTCCGCCAACGACAACGGCGTTCTTGAGCAGATCGCGCTCGTCGCCGGTGGCGACCAAGGCGCCGACGATCGGCCGAACGCTGATCGCGGACTGGACGGGTGTCTGCGCTTCAGCGCGAAGGGCAAAGGCCGTAAGCGCCGCGAGAGCGACGAGCGCAAGGCTGGCGCGAAGCGTGGCGGGGCGAAGCGCGGCCGGAACACTCACGGCCGAGGAATCGGAATTCATGCTGCGAGACATCTGGTGGATCTCCTTCGACGGGAAACGTCGAGTCTGAACCTCGAGTGAATACAGCAGCGAACTGTCCTTCATTGGAGCGGATCGGGCCGGACCGAGCGCACTGGTGAAACCGCGCGCGACGTGTCTCATTAAGGTGAGCTCAGCGATCGACCGACTCTACTCGTAGAAGGAACAAAGGGTGGTACCGATCGGTAACATCGGTATGTTACCGACCAGTAACATCGGAGTCAAGCCACGCACCTTTGTGCCCATCGAGACGATGCCCGTACAGCCACCGCGAGACCGGATCCTAGCCGCCGCCGACGATTTGTTTCGGCGTATCGGCATTCGCGGCGTCGGCGTGGAGGCCATCGCGGCGGCGGCGGACACGAACAAGATGACGCTCTACCGCCACTTCGAGTCGAAGGACGCGTTGATCGCCGAGTGGGTGCGCGGCATCATCGCGGAGAAAGAGCAGTCGTGGAGCGAATTGGCGGCCGCGCATCCGGGCGACCCGTCGGCCCAACTAATTGAGTGGAGCCGCAGAACGGCCACGACGCTCGCCGAGTTGGAGGATCGTGGCTCGGCGCTGCACAATGCGCTGGCCGAGCTGCCTGAACCGGATCATCCGGCGCGCCGTGTGATCGACGAGTACCGCCAGCGAGAGCACACACGGATTCTCGCGCTGTGCCGGGAGGCGGGGTTCGCGGAGCCGGAGCTGACGGCCGACGAGTTCTATTTCTTGCTCGAGGGCGCGCGGTCGTGCGTGCAGTGCATCGGCCTCAAGCGGGTCGGGCAGCATCTCGTGCGACTGGTCGACGCGAGGGTCGCGGGGCGCGGCGCGAAGGCTACGGGGCGGGCACCGGGTCGGAAGCGATAGTCGCCTCCGGACACGGCTAGTCTCGCCGCTCGACGACGCCCTGTTCCCGCAAGACCCGATGGACCAGAGCAACGGCGGCCGCGCCTTCGCCGACTGCCGACGCCACACGTTTCATGCTTCCCGACCGCGCGTCGCCTACGGCGAATACGCCCGGAAGACTCGTCTCGAGGGAATGGGGTGACCGGGTGAGCGGCCAATGTCGTTCCGCGAGATCAGCCGGCCCGAGGTCGCCGCCCGTCTTCACAAAACCGTTGTCGTCCGTCGCGGCGCAACCATGCAGCCAGTCCGTCGCCGGCAGCGCGCCGGTCATGATGAAGACGTGGCGGATATCGCGCCGCTCGACCGCGTCCGCCGCGGCACTGCGCCAGGTCACGTGCTCGAGGTGGCCGTTGCCTTCGAGCTTCACGAGCTCGGACCGCGTGCGTAATGAAATCGTCGGGGTAGCCTCCAGACGGCGCACCAGATACCGCGACATGCTATCGGCGAGCCCGTCGCTGCGGATGAGAACATGCACATGCGGGCTGGTTTCAGCGAGGAACACGGCTGCCTGTCCCGCCGAGTTCCCACCGCCGATGATGACGACTTCCTCGCCCGCGCAAAGCTGCGCCTCCATCGCAGTGGCGCCGTAGTAGATCCCGGCGCCCTCGAAGTCGCCCAGACGCGGGAGGTCGGGTTTGCGATACTTCGCGCCGGTCGCGATGATGACGGAGCGCGCCGCGATCCGCTGACCACCGTCGATCACGATTGAATACGGACGCCGCTCGCATGCAAGCTTGGCGGCGCGTTTCGCGATGAGAAAGTCGGCGCCGAACTTCTGCGCTTGGGCAAAGGCGCGCGCCGCGAGCTCCTGACCGGTGATGCCGTTCGGAAAGCCCAGATAGTTCTCGATGCGCGAACTGGAAACGGCTTGACCCCCCGCGGAGGCCGGTTCGATGACGAGCGCGTCGAGTCCTTCTGAGGCGGCGTACACGGCGGCGGCGAGGCCGGCAGGCCCCGCGCCGACGATCACCACGTCGCGTATCGCCTCGAGATCGACGACGACGTTGAACCCGAGGCTGTCGGCGACCTCTTCATTCGTTGGATTGCGGAGTATGATCGTGCCGCCGCTCAGGACGACCGGAATGTCGGCTGGTGTGACCCCGAGCGAGTCGAGCAAGGCCTGGACGTCCTGTTGCGTGTCCAGATCGATGTACACGAATGGGTGTCCATTCCGCGTCAGGAACTCACGCAAGCGCAGCGTTCCGGCGCAGTGCGCCGAGCCGAGAAGCACGGCGTCACCGTAGCCGCGAGCGATGAGCTCGGCGCGACGCAAGATGAACGCGCGCATGACGATCTGGCTGATCTCGCTCTCGAGCTGGAGCACGCGAAGCACCTGGTCGCGATTGAGCACCACGACCTCTCCGTCTTCTTCCGCGCGGATACGCACAAATGCCGCCCGCCCGGTGAGCAGGTTGGCCTCGCCGGTGAACTGTCCGGCGTGAATGACCTGAACGACGGTCTCGCCCTCGGTCTGCGCGCGCAGGATCGCCACCGAGCCCCCCACGACCACAAAGCAGGATGCGTGTTGCTCGCCCGGTTCCATCAGCGTCTCGCTTCGCCGCATCGAGCGGCGCGACCCGTAGGTCGCGAGCCGTTCCACCTGCTGCGGAGTGAGCGTCGGAAACAGTCGCTCGGAATATGGACCCGTCGTGTCGTCGCTCATTGAAGCAAAATGTAAGTCGAGCGGCCAGGCGCTCGTCCGCGAGCAGCCAGCCGTCGTCCTTGCCCCTCGGTCGAGGCGAGTTGGACAAAAGTCATATCCCGATTAGCCGTTCGTCGGATTGTCGCACACGATCGGCCAGCGGCAACATTCCCCGCGGGCGTCGAGATCGACGTCGTGAGCGAGCGATTACATCGGAGGCTCTTGTGAAAACACTGCCCGAAACGCAATCCGCGAGCCCCTCGACGCTGCGTGCTCCGAGCCCCACGGACTTGCCGGACTACGCGCCGGTGCCTCGATCCGCGTTGGGGCCAGCGCTCAACGAGCAGGGGTTCTACGTCGGCCGAGTGGAGCGAAATCTCTACTGGATCACTGATGGGGTCTATCAGTCAGCCTTCCTGACGACGCGGGACGGCGTCGTGTTGCTCGACGCGCCGCCGACGATCGGCCACAACATCCAGCGTGCGGTGGACCAGATCGCCGCCGAGAACGGCGTGAGCAACAAGGTGACGCATCTCGTGTACTCGCATCATCACGCCGACCACGGCGGCGCATCGTCGTTGTTCGACAAGAGCGTCACTCGCATCGGCCACGATGAAACGCGACGGCTCTTGCTACGCGACAACGACCCGGCCCGGCCCGCGCCCGATGAAACATTCCAGGATCGCCGCACTCTGGAGATCGGCGGCGAGCGCATCGAGCTCGCCTGGCTTGGCAGCAATCACTCGCCGGACAACATCTACATCCACTTGCCGGATCACGACACGTTGATGCTGATCGACATCGTCAACGTGGGATGGGCGCCGATCGGCGTCGCAAACCTCAGCGAAGACATCCCGGGCTACATCGACGCACCGGCCAAGGCACTCGCCTTTCCGTGGAAGCACTTCATCGGCGGCCACCTCGGGAAGCTCGGCACTCGCGCCGACGTGACCCTGCACCAGGAGTACATGGCCGACATCGTTGCCAATGTAAAGCTGGCGATCGGCACGGTCGATCCGACACGGTACTTCCAGAAGTACGGCGAGAACGTGTGGGCGGGGGTGAAGGGATATCTCGACGAGGTGGCAGATGTCGCCGCGGCACCAGTCGTCGCCAAGTACACCGGCGTGTTGGCCGCGGCCGACGTATACACGGCGAGCACCACGTTCTGGGTGATGGAGTCGATTCGCCTCGATCTCGGCTTCGGGTCACAGGTTCATCCGTGACCGACACAGCCACGAAAGCGCCTTGGCTGACTGTTCATCCGCTCAGCTCGGAGGATTCGGTCGTAGCGAACGCATTACGAGCCGACGTCGCTGCGGTGAAAGGCCAGCTCGACGGAACGGTTGCGACCCAGTCGCACTTCGGACGACACTCATGACCACTGGAACAAGACGGGATCCACGCGCCGATCATCTCATCACGCCGGAGAATGCGGCGCTGCTCGTAATCGACTACCAGCCGTCGCAAGTAGCGTCAATTCGCTCGATGGACTCGCAACTGCTGCTGAAGAACGTGGTGTCTACGGCGAAGACCGCGAAGGCGTTTGGGCTGCCGATCGTCCATTCGACGATCAACGTCGCATCCGGTCGCGGGAAGCCTACGATTCCGGAGCTTGCCGCGGTCCTCGAGGACAACCCGCCGATCGATCGGACGAGCATCAACTCGTGGGAAGATGCCGACTTCGTTGCGGCGGTGCGAAGCACAGGGCGACGGAAACTGATCTTCTGCGCCCTGTGGACCGAGGTCTGCATGGCGTTTCCAGCGCTCGACGCTTTGCGCGAGGGCTTTGAGGTCTATCCCGTCGTCGACGCCATCGGCGGCACGTCAATCGAAGCGCATCGCGCCGGTCTCGACCGTGTCGCTCTCGCGGGAGGGCAGCCGGTGAGCTGGGTGTCGCTGGCGTGCGAGCTTCAACGCGATTGGGCGCGCGTCGAGACGGTCCGGCAGGTAATCCAAATCGTACTCACCGAACGCCTCCTTCAGGACAACACAAACGGGTGAATCATATGTCCGGCAAATTGAGTGTCCGGCAAATTGAGCGTGCTCGTGACGGGCGCGACAGGGAAACAAGGCGGCCACCTGGCTCGCGATCTGATCGCGCGCGGGCACTCGGTTCGCGCGCTAGCGAGGAACCCAGAGTCGCCGGCAGCCGCGGCGCTCGCGGAGCTCGGCGCCAGCATCGTTTCAGGGGACTTTCAGGACCAAGGAAGTCTCGAGCGCGCCGCACGTGGCGTCGATGCCGTCTTCGCCATGTCGACGCCGTTCGGGACCGACGAAAAAACGGAAACACGCGAGGGCATCAACGTCGTTCGCGCGGCGGCGGCCGTGGGCGTCAAGCATCTCGTCTATTCGTCGGTGGCCGGCGCCGACCGCGCGACCGGCATTCCGCATTTCGACAGCAAGTTCGAGGTCGAGAAGGAGGTCCGGCGGTGCGGCGTGCCGTTCACGATCGTGGCGCCGGTCTTTTTCATGGACAACTTTCTCGCGGACTATATGGTGGAGGGCCTCGCCAAAGGATCGATCTCGATGGCCGTGCCGGCGACGCGTCGTCTGCAACAGATCGCGGTCGTGGACATCGCGCAGTTTGCCGCGCTCGTCATCGAACGTCGCGCGAGCTTCCTCGGCAAACGAATCGACATTGCGTCCGACGAGCTGACGCCTACGGCGGTGGCCGCGGCGATCACCGAGGCGTCGGGGCGGGACATCGAGTACACGGCGGTTTCGGTCGATTCAGTGCGTCAGTGGAACGACGATCTCGCACGCATGTACGAGTGGTTCGACCGCGTGGGATACGACGCGGACGTCGTCGGCCTGCGATCGCTGTATCCCGAAGTCGACTGGCACCGGTTCACCACGTGGGCCCGCGAGCAGGACTGGTCCGCGATCACGCTCCCGGCGGCAGCTCAAGCCACCGGATGAGGAGAGCGAGACGACGTACGACAACGACGCAATCGGTCCGACACGCTATCAGACGGCGGAAGGCAGCGTCCTGAGAAGTAGGTTCATCTTCCTGGGACGCGCCGGTATCCACCGCGCACCCAATCGACCACGAGGCGCCCGTATTCCTCCGCCGCCTGCTCCCACGCGAAGTGACCGGCGTCGAGTGCATGGATCTCGCTGTTCGGGAGGAGGTCGTGGAGGTACTGGTTGTTCGACCACGGCACGAGGTCATCGTTGCGCCCCGCCACGATCTGGGTCGGCGTCGTGATCGTCGGCAGGAGATCGCGCAGCACGGGGCTCTGCTCCGGATAGAGCCGCACGAATCGGGCGGACTCCGCGAAGCGCCCGAGGTCATAGGCGCTGACATAGTCCTCGTGCACTTCGGGCTCGCTCTCGCGCGAGGCACCCGGCTCGACGGCATAGTCGATGTTGGTTCTGGCATCCAACCCGCGCACGACATCGAGACTCGGCGCCTCGATGATGTCCTTGAGCGCGCCGCCGGCCTCGATGGGAAAGCGTACAGCGCCGCCGCCGACGGTCAAGCTCGTTACGCGCTCTGGAGCTTTCGCGGCGAGGAACAGCGCCGCGGCCGTGCCGATGTCCGGACCGACGATGTGCGGAGCGCCTAGCTGCCACTCGTCGATCAAGCGGGCCAGGAAAACGCCCGAGGCGATTGGAGCGATCAGCTCCGGGCGGCCATCCGAGTGGCCGAATCCCGGCAGGTCGATGGCTACCGCCCGACCGATTGCGGACACGCGGTGCCAGATGCGGCGGAAGGCCCAAAGACTCTCTGGCCACGGCGCCATCAGCAGCACGGTGACGTCGGAGTCCGCCTTGTTGTCCGCGAACCTCACTCGCACGCCGTCGCACACTCGGAAGTAGGTGGTGATCGGCGAAGCTGCCTCTGCGCTCATGATGGTCCTCCGGACTTGAGACGCGCGATCTCGTTTCGCACGGCCGTCACCAACTCCTCGTTGGTGTGCGCTCGTCCCCACAGCCCCCAGCCGCCCGGGGCCGCCTCGGTCAACAACACCCACGTTCGGGATCTGAGTGTGGGATCGTTGGCCGCGGCTGCCACGAGATCAGTCAGCGCGGTGACGAGAGCGATCTGCTTGTCGCGATCGAGGGCGCCGGCGTTCGTCAACACTTGAACGCGCACATAGTTGCTGTCGCCGTCGACGTTGGAGATGGCGGTGGCGGGCATCTCGTGCACAAACGCCGCGGTGTTCTTCCGAAACATTGGAATGTCCGGGACCTGTTCGACCGATTCTAGGAGTGCCGCCGCGTCGGTCGCGAGGTTCTTGGTGTCCGCGAACGTCCCCGCGAGAGCATAGATGTCGATCATCGGCATGACGCAAGTCTCCGCACGTGGCGATTCATCAGTAGACCGCCGACTGAGAATCGACCGACAGGAACGCGGCGGCTTGCCGCGCGAACGACTCGTGGTACTGAAACAGCGACCCATGCGCGGCATCGGGATACACCAACAGCACCGCGTTGGGCAGGTTCTCCTCCAACCGATACGAGTTGACGACTGGAATCATCTCGTCGTGAACGCCGTTGACGACGAGCGTGGGGTGGAGAAGTCGCTTGAGATCTGCAAAGCGCTCTCCGGAGCAGCGCTCCCACTCTCGGAACGCGGCGATCTGCGCGCTGGCGACCTCGGGCCCTGATGGTCGATCGACGTCTGTCTTTCGTTGCCCCAGTCGCTCGACGAATGCGGCACCGGCGGCCTGGCCGATGGGGGTCGGCGGGAAAAAGAGCTTCTGCAGAACGCTGTAGCCGGTGTTCGTCGGGTCTTGGAGCGCTTTGGCGAGCACCGGCTTGTCGAGGCGCATCAAATCGGAGCCGCCGCGAGGAGCCGTGCCGACGAGGATCAAGCGCCGGAAAATCCGCGGGCGGTCGAGCACGACTTGCTGCGCGACCACACCGCCGAGCGAGAAGCCGAGCACATCGCAGGTGGCTACCCCAAGTTCGTCGAGGAAAGCGACGACGTGCTTCGCCATCTCGGCAACCGTCGTCGGCACCGTGCCCGACGAGCGACCAATGCCCGCGTTGTCGAACAGAATGAGCTCCCGTTCTCGGGCGAGCGCATCGGTCAACGCGGGATCCCAGTTGTCGAGCGTTCCGGTGAAGTGTTGAAGAAGAAGCAGCGGCAGCCGCGATCCACTGCCGAACCGGCGATACGCATACGTCTCGAAGCCCTTCACCGGCAGCGACTGCGTTTGGGCGTTGATCGAGAGCTGGCTGCTCGCTGACATCTAGGGACCTCGGCGGAGCGATGAAGCTGGGTTCGTTGCGCAGGGCCGTCAGACTAAACGGACCGGGGAAAGCCGGCCATCGGCCAGACGGTGGAGACGAAGCTCCCCCATTCGGGGGAGGCACCCGTCGAAGCACTTGCTGCAGTCGGCTCGGCGCGCAAAGCTTGATCCGTGACGACAATCGATTCCGAGACCGATGTGCGACATGAGCTCGCCGAGGCGCGGCAGATGCTCGCGGATGCGCAGCGTCTCACGAAGACCGGCAGCTGGGTGATCGATCCAATCGGCGGTGGCGCGTGCTGTTCGGTCGAGGGATACCGCATCCTTGGGCTGCCGGGGAAGACCAGCTCGGCGCATTACATGGAATGCCTCGCGAACGTGCATCCTGACGACCTGCCCGGCGTCCTCGACGGTTTTGGCGAGTGCGTGCGCATGGGCGAGGAGCGTCCGCTGCGCTACCGCATCGTGTCGCCGGACGGAGAGATGACCGACGTCGAAACGGTTGCGCAGCCGGTAACGGACGAGACGGGTCGCGTCGTGCGCGTCTTCGGAACCGTGATGGACGTGACCGCGCGCAATCGGACGCAGAATGCGTTGCGCACCTCGGAGACGCTCGCGCGCGGCCAGCTGGCGGCATTGACGCAAACGCTGGACGCGCTCGTGCAGGAAGCTTCGCCGGATCGACTGCCGGCCGTCGTGCTGCGGGCGATCGCACAGGAGTTCGACGCTTTCAGCATCACCGTCTGGCTGACCGACGATCTCACGCCGCGCGTGGGCTTCGCGTACCAGTACCTCGGCGGCGAGCTACTCACCGGCGCTGATTCCGAGCATCCGGCCGCGCGGCTCTCGATTGCCGAGCAGGACAATCCGGTGTGGCGCCGAATTCTCACCACGAAACGATTCGAGTTCTGCGCCGACATCGCGGCAAGCGGTTCGGTGCCGTTCCGCGAATACAATCTTTCAATCGGCCTCGAGACAGTCCTCGTCGTGCCGATGCTCATCGCCGGCTCCGTGGCGGGTTTGATCGCGATCGGCTTCGATCGACGACGCCATCTCGAGCCCGAGGAGACCGAGCTTGCGCAAGCGCTCGCCAATCAGGCGATGCTCGCCATTCAGCTCACGCGACTCTCCGAGCAGAGCCGTCGCGCCGCCGTGACTGCCGAGCGTCATCGGCTGATGCGCGACGTGCACGACACGCTCGCGCAGGCGTTCACCGGCGTGATCGTGCAATTGCAGGCGGCCGACGACGCAACGGCGCGCGACCTCGCCGCCGAGGCAGGCGGACATGTGGCTCGGGCCGAAGAGATGGCGCGATCGGGGTTGAAGGAGGCGCGCCGATCGGTGATGGCACTTCGTCCCGAGGCGCTAGAACGCGGCGATGTCCCATCGGCCTTGAAGGAGATGTTGGGCCGAATGACGATCGGCACGCCCATCACGACCGAGTTTTCGCAACGTGGGTTGCCGCGTTCGCTGTCCGAGTCTGGCGATGCAAACCTCCTGCGCATCGGCCAGGAGGCGTTGACGAACTCGCTCCGACACTCGGCGGCGGCGCACATCATCGTACGGTTCACGTTCGATGCGGAGCACGTACGGCTGGAAGTGAGCGATGACGGCCGAGGCTTCGATGACAGCGCGAGCTCCGCCGGGCTAGGGCTAGACGGAATGAGGGCGCGGGCGGCGTCGATGGGCGGGCAACTCGTGGTGCAAAGCACGATGGGGCTCGGAACGACAGTCCTCGTGACCGTCCCGCACTCGCAGGCGACGGCATGACGAGCGCCGCTGCCGAAGCAATTCGCGTCTTACTCGCGGACGATCATGCGGTCGTGCTCGAGGGGCTCGCCGCGATGATCGACCGCCAACCGGACATGACCGTCGTTGGCGAAGCGGACAACGGCGCCGAGGCCGTGAAGCAGTGGCGACAGCATCGCCCTGACGTGACGCTCGTCGACCTGCGCATGCCCGGACTCGATGGGATCGGCGTGGTCACGGAGATCCGCAAGACGGATCCGTCGGCGCGTGTCGTGATCCTCACGACATATGACACGGAAGAAGACATCTATCAGGCCGTCCGTGCCGGGGCCCGCGGCTATCTAATGAAAGACGCCAGACGTGGCGAAGTGGTGGAGGCCATTCGCCGAGTGCACGCGGGAGATACGCTCCTTCCCGCCAATCTCACGGCCAAGCTTGCACATCGAGTGACCGACGAGCCTCTGACGGACCGAGAGCGCTCGGTGTTGGGGCTGCTCGCCGAGGCGCAGAGCAATCGCGAAATAGCGTCGATCCTTCACATCGGCGAGAGCACAGTGAAGTCGCATCTCAAGAGTATTTTCGAAAAACTCCACGTCTCGAGCCGTACTGAGGCCGTGACAGTCGCGATCAGCCGAGGGTTGCTTCGCCGGTGAACACGGATGGCGACGGTGTGATCGACTAGGCGCCGCTGGACACGAGTCCAGCCTTCTCCGGCGACCAACTCGCGACGATCGTCGTGCCGGCGCCCGGCTCCGTGACGAACGTCAGCGCGACCTGACCGCGAGCCGCGCGTTCCTGCATGCTGACCAGGCCATACGCGTCCGTGCGTACCGCGTTGGGATCGAAGCCGACGCCGTCGTCCGAGACGGCCAGGCGCACCGCGCCGCGTTTCGCGAAATCGAGCTCCACCGCGATGCGACTCGCGTTGCTGTGTTTCACGGCGTTCGTGATCGCCTCACGGGCAATGCCCGTGAGCGCCGACTCGACGGCCGCGTCGAACAGGACGCCGTCTCCGTCGACCGTGAGCTCCATCGCACCGCTAAAATGCCTGGCGAGGCTGTCGACGACTTCGCGAACGGAGCGCGTGAGGCCGCCGGTGCCAACGTTCGGGCGAAGCATGTTGACCGAACGTCGAGCGTAGGCCAGGCTCTCGACCGCAAGCTCGCGGACCATGGAGAGCGGCTTCTCGGCGCGCGACCATTCCGGACCGAGCTTGGCCTCGGCGTCCGCGAGCTGCATCACGATCATCGCCAGGCCTTGGGCGAGCGTATCGTGGATCTCCCCGGCCAGGCGAGTGCGTTCGTTCGCGATCGCCGCTTCGCGCTCGCCCTCGAGCCGCCGTACGCGCTCTCGTTCCTCCTCGGCGGCCGTCTCGCTTCGCTTGAGCGCTTCCTCGGCACGTTTGCGCGCCGTCAGGTCGAGCACGAAGGCGACAACTTGGCGCGGCGCCTCGTCGATGGCAGCCGAAGCCATGAGGACGGGGACGCGACTGCCGTCCTTCCGGAAATACTCCTTCTCGAAGACTTCACAGCGACCGGTGTCCTGAATCTCGGCGACGGCTCTCGAGCTGGCGTCCTCCCACTCCGGCGGCGTCAGCTCGCGCCAGCCGATTCGGCCTGACGCGAGATCGTCGCGGCTGTACCCCAACATGTCGAGATAGGCGTCGTTGGCCTCGAGGATGCGACCGTCGGCGTCGCACGTCGCGACGCCGATGATGTTCGCGTCGACGAGACGAAAGAGCGTCTTGTCGCGGTTCGTGAGGTCCGCGTTCGGCGTGAGTGTTTCCATTCGGCGACCCCTACGATCCGAAGCGGATCAGTCCGCGCTCGACGGCCTTGGCAACGGCCTCGGTGCGGCTCGTCGCCCCGAGTTTCTCGAAGAGATGCGTCAGATGAATCTTGACCGTTCCCTCGCTGATGCTCAATGTCTCGCCGATCTCCCGGTTCGAGTTGCCGGCCGCCACGAGTCGCAGGACTCCCATCTCGCGTAGCGTGAGCTGCACGCGCGTCATCCGCGCCACGAGCTTGGAGGCGACGGCCGGCGAGACCCATGTGCCACCGCTGTGGACGGTACGTACGCAGGCGACGAGATCCGCCGGCGAGACGTCCTTCAGCAGGTAGGCTTTCGCGCCCGCGGTCAGTGCCCGATCGACATCGTCGTCCGTGTCGAAGGTCGTGAGAACGACGAGCACGGCGTCAGGGAATTCGCGTCTGATCTGCTCGACGACATGAACGCCATCGAGCGCCGGCATTCTGAGGTCGACGAGCGAGACGTCCGGGCGTTCCCGCCGGTACAGTGCGACGGCGGCCTCGCCGTCCGCCGCCTGCGCGATCACTTCGATGTCCGGCTGGTCGTTGAGGATGTGCGAAACACCACTCCGCACGATCGTATGGTCGTCGGCGAGCAAGACGCGAATGGAGGACCCTCGAGCTACTTCCATGTGCTCCATGGCGCTGTGACGAAGCGCGGGTGCCGCATGGGAAAAAGCTAATTGTGGGCAGTCATGGCGGCCATACGCCGGACGTGCGGTCCGCGCTATGACTTTCGACGTATGACTCTCGTGGGTGGTGCCGTTTGGAGTGCGGTGACGGGAGCGCGACGTTCGCAGTGCTAGCGGCGCCACCGAGATCGCAGGCATAGTTGTCCCCGTGACAGAAAAGCGGTTTTATGCGATGGCGGCGGCTTTACCGCTCGTCGTTCCATTCGCGGCCATTCTTGTTCTCGCCATCGGCTCTCACGTGGGTCGCCAGGCGCCCCGCGCCATCACCGGCTGGGCGCTCCTGTTCGTTATCATTGGGCTTTACTCGACGCTTCCGTATCTTTTGTTTCTGCTCGTCGCACGGAAATGGCTCGTGCGCGCCGATGCGGCCACATTACGGAAGATCGCGTGGCTGGCGCCAATTCTGATCGCGATACCCTTTGCGCCGGTCTTTGCTCTGACGGCGGGGTCCGGCGGCGGAGTCCGTGAATTCATGAACGCGATGGGTATCGGCGCCGCGTGGGCGCTCGTTGTCGGATACTTATTTGTCGTCGTCATCGAGGCTGTTCGCGCGTTGGCCATCTGGTCAGGGTCACTCAATCGCCGGCAGGGGTGACGACTTTGTCCGAGTTACCGATCTACGATGTCATCGGGCGCGGCTACGCTGAGCAGCGCCGCGCTGATCCTCGGATCGCCGCCGCAATCTCGGCCGCGCTGGCCGACGCCGCCTCCGTGCTCAACGTGGGTGCCGGAGCCGGCTCGTATGAACCGACCGACCGACAAGTCGTCGCCCTCGAACGTTCAGCCGTGATGATGGCCCAACGATCGCCCGGGTCCGCGCCGGTCGTGCAAGGGACAGGGGAGAGTTTGCCGTTCACCAACGCCGCCTTTGACGCGGTGTTCGGTGTTCTCACGCTCCATCATTGGTCGGACCAAGTCGGCGGTCTGCGGGAGTGTGCGCGCGTTGCTCGGCGGCGTGTCGTTTTCTTTACGTGGGATCCGGGAGCGGGCGGATTCTGGCTCACGCAGCAGTATTTACCCCAGTTCATGGTACGGGACCACAAACGGTTTCCTTCAATGGAAGCATTCGCGTCCGCGTTTGGTTCGGACTGGCGCGTCCAAGCTCTTCCCGTGCCGATCCCGCGGGATTGTATCGACGGGTTTCTGGGGGCGTACTGGGCGCGACCGGCTGCGTATCTCGATCCACGGGTACGATCCGGGATGTCATCGTTCGATCGCATCGGCGCGGACGACGGCCTCGCGCGGCTTCGCTCCGACCTGGCCGACGGCACGTGGAGCGCACGAAACGGACACTTGCTCGCGTTTGAGTCGTTGGATATCGGTTATCGCATTGTCGTCGCCGATAGATAGAATCAAGAGTGCGGAGCACGGTGGCGCTATTTCCGCGGACTGGATCCCGTCCACCGCTTGAACGCGCGCGAAAAGGCTGATGGATCGGAATAGCCCAACAGCCGCGCAGTCTGTTTCACGGATGCCTTTTGCACGCCGAGGTAGTCGAGCGCGAGCTTGTGCCGCAGCTCGTCCAGCACCTGTTGGAAGGTCACTCCGTCCGCTCGCAGCCTGCGAAACAACGTTTGGCGACTCAGGCCGAGGTCGGCCGCGATCGGGTCGATGCTCACCTTCGTGGTTTGCAGCATCGGCATCAACAGACGCTCGACGTGTTCGCGGGTCGACTGCGAACGCCCGAGCTTCTCGAGGAGCGCGTCGGCGTGATCCCGCAGGACACCAGTGACATAGCCTGGCGGCGTGGGGAACCGGAAGCGCGACAGCAGCGTCTGATCGATTCGCAGCGCGTTCCGGTGGCTGCCAAATGTCACGGGCGCTCGAAAGATGCGTTCGTACTCCGCGCGGTAGATCGGCTCCGGGTGCGTCACTTCCACGGCGGTGACGAACGCCTCGTCGCCCGCGAACCGCCGCATCGTGCAGACCATGCGCGCGAAGGTGGACTCGGTGAGCTCTGGAAAGGCATTCGGATTCCAGCGGGCGTCGACCAGCCAGAGCTCCCCCGCGACGCTACAAAGCTGAAAACGATTCCCCGTGCCATCTGTCTCGACCTCGACGCCAAGCGGCGCATAGCGGTTCCCCTGCGCGAGGGCGTCGCCAAAGTTCGCGCCCCCGCCGACCGCGTGAGCGAGGGAGATCTCGGAGGCGTCTACGGTCTCTCCGAAGTGAAGCGCGAGTGCGGGATCGCCGCACAACTCCTGGCCCGCGCGCATCAACGCGACATACTTACTGAACGGGATCCGGTTGTCAGGATCCTCCAGATCCACGCGATCGACGCGCGCGCGTGTGCCGAGCGCGGTTCGGTCGGCACCCTTGGAGACGCCCAGATCCATCAACGCGCGCACGACGCTCGCCGCGATGGTCAGCTCACGCATCGGTGCCGTTCCGGATGAAACGAGTTGTCATGTTCTTGATACGGACCGTCATGGGCGGGCGTTTCGCTCTTCTATAGAGTAGGCGCCATGATCCCGCCTGTACCATGAAGGCCGTCGTCTGCACGGCTTGGGGCCCGCCGGAAGTGCTGCGGCTCGTCAACGTGGAGCGGCCTACGCCTCGCAAGGGCGAGGTCCGCGTTCGAATCGTGGCGACCTCCGTGACGGCGAGCGACTGCATCGCCAGGCGCCTCGCGGCTCCGCGTCGATATCGTCTTCTCGCACAGTTGCTGCTTGGAGTGAGGCGACCACGCCGCTCGATCTTCGGGATGGTGTTGGCTGGAGAGATCGAGTCCGTCGGGCGGAACGTCAGGACCTTTCAACCGGGCGACCAGGTTTTCGGGCTCTCGCAATGGAAGGCCGGATGCTACGCCGAGTACGTGTGCTGGTCCGCGCGCGGAATGTTGGCGGCGCGGCCCGCCAATCTCAGTTATGACGAGGCGGCAGCGTTGCCCTACGGCGGTCTGCTCGCGCTACACCTCTTGAGAAGGGCGTCGATCCAGAACGGCGAACGCGTTCTCGTCTACGGGGCTTCCGGCGCGATCGGCACCGCGACGGTGCAGCTCGCGAAACACTTCGGGGCAAGGGTGACCGGCGTGTGCAGCACGAGGAATCTCGCGCTGGTCGAGTCGCTGGGCGCCGAACGCGTGGTGGACTACACGCGCGAGGACTTCACGACGGCAGGCGAGCGCTACGACGTCATCCTCGATGCGGTGGGGAAGAGAAAGAGCGCGTCGGCGATGCTTCGCGCGGGTAGCGCGTTGGCGTCGGGGGGCAGGGTCCTTTCGATCGACGACAGATTTCCCCGCCTGCGTCGGGAAGATCTGTTGATCCTCAAGCGACTGGCCGAGTCGGGAGCGTTGAAGCCTGTGATCGACCGAACGTATCGGCTGGAGGAGATCGTCGAGGCGCATCGGTACGTGGAAGAGGGACACAAGCGGGGGAATGTGATCGTGAGGGTGGCGCGGGCCTGAGGGCGCGAACTCCCGAAGGACGCCGACCAAACCGACCCTCTGATCATGAACCAAAGCTGACGAGCGAGCGCAGCCGTCCGAGCAGGCAGGCACGTCCATTGCCTTGGATTGCGGACAACTCTTTCCATGGCGCCCATATGGATCTCTTGACATGGTTGATCGTCGGACTCGTGGCCGGCGTGCTCGCATCGGTCGTGATGGGCGGCACGGGGTACGGCCTCGTCGGCGACATCATCATCGGAATTGTCGGTGCGTTCTTCGGCGGTTGGATTCTGCGGACGCTGGGTGCCGGTGTCCCACTCGGCGGACTCCCCGGCGTGATACTCGTAGCGTTCATCGGAGCGGTCGCGCTGCTGTTCATTCTCCGACTGATCCGCGGCGCCTCGCGAAGAAATATCTAGGGGCGGGTGCGGTGGCGGTGTGCGGTGAACTGGAACGGGAAGGAGTGCGGAGTCGGTCGCTGGAAGCCCAGCCTTGTGCCCTCCGCGTCCTCGAGGAGCGGCTCCTGCTCTATGAGATTGTTGTTGTCGAAGACCATCGTCTGCTATTGGCTGCCGTTCGCCGCGCTCCAGGGTCAGGAGGCAGAAAGGCGCATTGGGGGCGGCTGGCGAAAAGAGGCCGGCGGCGCCAATCTGATTGCGTGAACGATTACGACCGCGCCGCGGAAATCGCGGGTGTGTTGCAAGCCCGCCTTGGCGAAATCCACTTCCCGCTGAACGCCTCCGTGGAGCGCGAGATTCAGCGGCAGGTGTTCGAGTATGCCGACGAGCTGAAAGGTCTCGGCCTACCGCCCGAGCGCGTCATCGTCGCCGTCAAGCGAGTCGCGAACGAGGCGGGTCTGCACTCCTCGCGCATCGTTCCGTCGCCGAAGCAACTGGAAGGCAAGGACAAGCTGTTGGTTGACATGGTGGGTTGGTGCATCGAGCGGTACTACGGGAAATCGGCGCGCGCGGACTAGTCGTCACGCCTTTTGCACCGGCAACTCCCCGTGCTTCTCGCTGAACCGCTGGTGTCACCATGACGTCACTGGATGCCCGGGCTTCGATGACTGAAACAGTCGACTATCGCATAGATCCGCCGCTCGATGATGCGAATCTGAATGACCTGTTTACGCGGGCGTGGCCCGATCACTCGCCGCGCGCGTTTCAACCGGTCCTTTCGCGAAGCCTCGGAACCCTCGCTGCCTTCGTGGGAGACCGGCTCGTTGGTTTCGTTCATATCGCGACCGATGGCGGCGCACACGCGTTCCTGCTCGATCCGACGGTCGACCGAGGCTTTCGCCGCCGCGGGATTGGCCTGCAACTGGTTCGCCGTGCCGCGGCACTCGCCCGGAGTCGAGGCTGTCAGTGGCTTCATGTCGACTACGAGGCGGAGCTCGCGCCGTTCTTTCGGGCCGCCGGATTTCGCGACAGTGTGGCCGGCGTCATGAGGCTCGACCGCACCATGTAGCGGCGAATTGGCAGACATCCGCGCAGCTACCGAAAATGCGGATGAGCGTTGAACGAATCGACGCGGGTCAGCTCGCGATCATATTGCTCGACGAGCTGCGCCTCGTTCGCCGAAATGTCCCCCAGGTACGATTCCATGGCCGCGAGGGAGGTGACGCCTCCCGTGGCAAACTGCGGCGTGAATACGGCACCGTAGAATGCCCGGTTCACGTCGCTGATCCGCTGTTGCATCGCGTAGGTCCGTGAAAGACCGACCACGACGTCGTAGGGCACATACTGAATCGTTTGCGTCGCGCGCGCGGTTTGCCAGGCGTCGTCCAGCAGTTGCGCCGGTTGCGAGCCGTTCCAGTTCTTGATCGCTAGCAGGCCGCCCGGGGCGTCGCGGGTCGTTGTGCGTCGCAAGAGCGCGGCGAGGGAATCCCGCATCGCGCGGTGGTAAGGCACCTTCACGCGTAGCAGCGAGTCGTTGCTCCCAAGCTCAGAACGAATCGCGTGCATCGCCTCCGCGGCATCCGCCCCATGGACGCGCCGGTCGTGCCACGCGTTGGCGCCGAGCGCCAGAATGATGCCGAGGACGACGGAGAACGTCTCGAGGGCAAGTTGTTCGCTGTGGCGCTTGAATTCCATGCGGGCAATCTATGCGTGTTCAGGCGCGTTCATTCGGCCGATGCGACGCGGTGGGAGGGCTGGTTAGCGTACGCCATGGAGTTTTTCGGCTTGACGCTGTTGGGATTGGCCGTGGGTACCTTCGGCACGCTGATCGGCGCCGGCGGTGGTTTTTTGCTCGTGCCGATTCTCTTGCTGATGTACCCGAACGACGATCCGGCGACGATCACCTCGGTTTCTCTGGCGGTCGTCTTCCTCAACGCCTCGTCGGGATCGTTCGCCTACCTGCGCCAGCACAAGGTGGACGTGCGGTCGGCTCTGTGGTTCGGCGCGACAGCCGTACCGGGCTCCATTCTCGGTGCCTTGGCGGTGTCGCGCGTTCCGCGCACGGTGTTCGAAGTCCTTCTTGGCGTGGTCTTGATCGCGGCGTCCGTCTTCCTGCTCGTTTCCAGGCGCCCGGTGCCCGGCCATCATGAGGCGGGGGATTACGATCTTTTCGGGCCGCAGATCAAGCACCACCGGCCGACCGGACTCGCGCTGGCATTCGTCGTCGGATTCATCTCCAGCCTGCTCGGAATCGGCGGCGGCATCATGCACGTTCCCGCGCTCGTGCACGTATTGGACTTCCCGGTCCACGTCGCCACGGCCACCTCGCACTTCGTGCTCGCGATGACGGCGGGCGCCGGCACGGCGGCCCACATTGCCTCGGGCACGTTTGTCGGCAGCGTGCTGAGTCGCACCGCCGCGCTGGGTATTGGAGTGGTGGTGGGCGCGCAGATCGGGGCGTGGTGGGCGAAGCGCGCCAAGCCGAAATTCATTCTTCGCGGCCTGGCCGCGGCGCTGCTGTTGGTGGGAGCGCGGATGCTCTATCACGCGCTCGTCACGCGTCGGCCCGCCTAACTATTCGCGCTCAGTCACTTACATCTCGGTAAAGGGTTGCCTCCCTGGGTGCCGTGAACGCCCGAGACGTAACGATATTGCGCAGAGTTCTAGTCACTCAATCGGCGCTGGTTGAGAGGAGCCCAATCGTGATCACGCATTCGAGCGAGCCGCCGCGGTCTTCGAACACGAGAGTGCCCTGGTTTGGGTTGGTCTGCATCGCCCTCGCGATCTTCTGCGGGTGGTCGGTCGTGCAGCTCTCCCCACAGAAAAGTCTGTTCGCGAGTGGACCGGCGACCAATCTCTCTCAATGGGGAGTGGCGGATCTGCTCCAGCTGGTGGAAGGCCACACGCTGGTCGTCGGCGTAAGCGCCGCGCTGGCGGCGATGATGTGGGTGATGCTCCGGCGGTCTGGGTCGAGGTGAGGTGAGAGCTCAGCACTCGAAGAAATAGAGTGCGGTGGCGGGGTGCGGCGGCCTGGAACGAGGAACGGGAAGGAGGACGGAGTCGCGGCCCGCAACGCCCGCTGAACATCGGCCGACTCCTGCGCCGACTGGCAAACGGTGCAATACTTCGTGGAGTCGTCGCCGAGATGCGCTTCCGGCGCGGACCGCAGTCCCG
The DNA here is from genome assembly GCA_963757185.1 of uncultured Gemmatimonadaceae bacterium. Lineage (GTDB taxonomy): Bacteria > Gemmatimonadota > Gemmatimonadetes > Gemmatimonadales > Gemmatimonadaceae > JAQBQB01. The sequence goes on along the minus strand of CAVWQI010000001.1, from coordinate 399,982 downwards.
ACCCGCCGTCCAGAGGAGATGCCATGTTCCGCGTTCATCGCCTGTTCTGCGCGCTCGCTGTCATCGAGGCCTCGGCGTTCGCGGATGGAGCCGCGCAATCCGCGCCGCCGAGTGCGGTCGGCAGACGGTTCGTCGGAGAGTGGCAGGGAGTGCTCGTCGTGGGCGCCGCAAAGCTTCGCATTGCGCTCTCGGTAAAGCCTGATTCGGCGGGCGGCCTGCGGGGTCAGATGGTGAGCATCGATCAGGGTGGGGCAGTGATTCCAGCACAGATGAGTGTTCGCGGCGACACACTCATCGTTTCGATTCCGGCCGCGAGCGGCACGTACACCGCGGTTGCGACTCCGGCGGGCGATTCGTTGCACGGAGTCTGGTCGCAGGGCTCGCCGCTGCCGCTCGCGATGGGCCGCGGCGCGGCGCCGGCCGTCGTGGCGAAGGCCAGGCCGCAGGATCCCAAGCCTCCGTTCCCGTACCGGTCGCAGGAAGTCACCGTCTCCTCCGTCGCCGGCGTGACGCTCGCCGGCACTGTGTTGATTCCGGATGGCGCTGGTCCGTTCCCCGCCGTGGTATTTGTCACCGGGTCGGGCCCGCAGGATCGCGACGAAACGCTCCTCGGGCATCATCCATTTCTGGTGATCGCCGATTACCTGGCGCGCCACGGCATCGCGTCGCTGCGATACGACGACCGCGGCGTCGCTCACTCGACGGGAAACTTCGCGAGCTCGACGAGCGCCGATTTCGCCGACGATGCCGAAGCTGCCGTTCGCTTCCTTCGCGGCGTTCCGGGGATCTCTCGCGATCGCGTCGGCATCATCGGGCATAGCGAAGGAGGGCTCATCGGTCCCTTGGTCGCCGCTCGCTCGCGCGACGTCGCCTTCGTGGTCATGATGGCCGGGCCCGGCATACCCGGCGATTCGATCATACTGCTTCAGGAACGGCTCATTGCTCTCGCCGGAGGCGCTTCCGCGACGCGTGTCGACGCAACCATCGCCGGCAACCGGCGCCTGATCCACGCGCTGAAGACCGCCCCTGATTCGGCGGCGGAAGTCGCGAACCTCCAGGCCGCGCGAAACGACATGCTCGTCGATGTTCCCGACGCGCAGCGAGCGACAGCCGCGGCGCAGATCGATCAGGGTATAAAAGAACTCGAACAGCCGTGGATGCGCTATTTCCTGCGCTATGACCCCCGCCCCACGCTGCGCAAAGTGCACGTGCCCGTCCTGGCGCTCGGCGGGACGCTGGACCTTCAGGTTCCTCCCGAGGAGGACCTTACGGCGATCGATGCTGCATTGAAGGAAGGTGGCAACCGAGACTATCGCGTCGTGCGGATGCCAGGACTCAACCACCTCTTTCAGACGGCGACGACGGGCGCGCCGACTGAGTACGAGAAGATCGAGGAGACTGTGTCGCCGAGCGCGCTCGAGCTCATAGCGACGTGGATCAACCAGCACTTCGGTCGCTGAAAGGGAGATGGTGAGACTGTCCGCGGAGGACAGTCCCACTCCGAGCACATCAGTCGCCCATGTGGATCGAATGAAACGATTCCGGGCTACGGCTTCTTTGGAACGGCCCCCGGTTTGAACAGGTCCGACAGGTCCTTGGCGGTAGCGGCATCACCGAGAAGCGGCCCGACGCGGAAGATCTCCTGCATCGTGCGCAAATCGGAAGAATGCGTGTAGTTGATGGTGCTGGCGTACGGCAGGCCGCCGACGTTCTCGTGGGCGCGAGAAGAGATGACGATCTCGCCGATGGTGTGACTGAAGTCGTCGGGATTGTCGCCGACCGCGTCGGCTTCGGACTCATCGAACCAGATGATGATCGCGCCGTGATTCTTGTAGGCGTCCGAGGCCATGATGACCGGGATGATCTGAGCGAGGAAGTCATCGCCCTGCTTGATTTTTGCCGGATCGCCGCTGAGACCCTTGTAACCACCCGTGAGCGTGGTGTGCATGTCGTTGAACTGGTTGGGCGTAATCCAGTTGTATTCCGCGACGTTGCCGTTGTCGAGGTCTGAGAACAGCTGCTGAAGCGGTGCATAGTTGGACGAAAGCGGATTCGCGGTGCTCGGGTCATTCCCGCCGTTGGTGTCGGTGAAGTACACCATCGGGTTGTGCTTGGCGGCGTAGTTGAACTGGTTGGACAGATCAAAATCGTTCAAGAAGCCGGCGGCGAAGTTCCCGTTGAAACTCTTGAGAGGAACGGTCCATTGTTCCTGTGGGAGCGGGACGTTGGTGAGCTGACCGGAGCCATTCGTCATCAGGTCGATGTCTTCCTGATACGACCGCCACGTCCTTCCAGCTGCTTGGAGCAGGCCGGCCAAATGCTGGTCCGTGTCCTGGTTGGTCGGGCCCTTGGGATCGAACGGATCGTTGTCGTTGAGCACGCCGAAGTTGGTGCCGGCTTCCGCCCAGATGTAGTTCGGCTCGGACGGGTGGACATGAGGATTGTTTCCGCCGGGAGTGGCCAGGACGCTGTGGTAGTTCGTCGCGTACGCGACCTGTTCACTTATGTGAACGAGGGAGCCGTTGACGATTCCGTAGGCCGAGCCGTCGACGAGGCTGTTGATGAACGGCGCGGCCGGATTCTGAAAGATCTGCTGGATGGTGCCGGTGAACTGATTCGCCGGCTGAGTCCAATTGTGATTCTCCATCGCGATCACAAAAACAGTCTTGATCTGTTGCGCGCTCGCGCTTGTGTTGCCCACGCTGGAGAGAAGGGCCAACATACCAAGCGCGCCAAACCGTCTGCCGTGCGACATCGATTCCTCCTAGTTGAAACGAGAAGAGAATGCCCAATGAGAAGCGAGGGCCGGAGGATCGTTCACTCATTCTCCATTGCGACTGCCATCCGGTCACGAGTCTGAAACGGGACGCGCAGTGTTCGGCTGCGCTGTGCGCGTGGGGACGCGTGCGGGGGCGGAGTGCGGAGGCCTGGAACGGGGACGAGACGGAGTGCGGAGTCGTGGCAACTGTCGCTGGCACCCAAGATGCAACGCTGAGCGCCATCTCTAGCCGATCGCTCCACCGCGCTCTCACCGGGAGGCACGATGAGTTTCGACGACAACGAACAGGTGGACTCCAACGACCAGGTGGAATCCGCACCGGTCTCCCCGCCGCCGACTCGCACCGGCGCCGATGCGTCGGCCGCCACGGAGGAGCCGAGCAATCGACTCGGGTACGACAGTCAAGTCGCGGATCGCGAGATCCCGCGCCGCCCGATCGCCGACGCCCCGTCCGACGCGGCACCGATCGAGCAGACCGCGCTCTTCGAGCGACGCGAGCTCGATAATTTCAACGGCCGCTGGTCCGAGATACAGGCGAGCTTCGTCGACGAGCCGCGTCGGGCGGTCGAGCAGGCCGACGCCCTGGTCTCCGACGTGATTGCGGACATCGCCGACTCGTTCGGCAAACGGCGCGCGCAGCTCGAAGGGCAGTGGGGAAAGGGAGGAGACGTGTCGACGGAAGACCTGCGCCAGATCTTTCAGCGATATCGATCGTTCTTTTCGAGACTGCTCGGCCTATAGTTCGCTCGCGCCCGAAATCAGACGGTCTGATGTCGGACATCGGACATCAGACCAGGCGTTGTCGATGGACGTCGTGTCCACTCTTCATCGCGCAGCCTGACGCATGGCGAACTCGGCCGCGTGTGCTCCAGTCACTCAGAGCTTGCCCGCAAGCAGCTTCGCGATTGGCTCCCGGAGGGCACTCTTGCCGGCCAGGACGACGTAATAGCCGTTCTTCGCGATCCACAAACCGCCTTGGCCGTCGTAGAAGGCGCCCGGCAAGTCGGCCGGTGCTTGGTGCGTCTTGCTGCGGTTGCCATTGCTGTTCGCGTCGTAGTCGGCCTTGCTCATGAAGCCGATCTGTGAAACCCGTGTTCCACCGTGCGTGTAGTTGCAGATGTTTGCGGACGCGAGATTTGACGGTGCTTTGTCCGCAGTTGCTTCGATCGGACCCTGGATCTTGAGGGTTGCCTGATCCGCCGCCGTCAGCGCCTGACACGGGTCGTTCTTGAACGGAACCTTGGGCTGCGTCTGGGCGCGCGCCGTCATCGGAAGGATGACGAGTGCGGTCGCGAGCAATGCGCAGTGCAACCGTCCGATCCTTACGCGTGTTCGCATCGATTGGTCGGTCATGCGTTCCTCGATGGTTTGTCGTTGCCGTGCGGCTGAACGGTTGTCGCCGCCGCGGCCGAAGGTAGCGCGAACTCCGAACCGTCACTCCAACTGATCGCTCGGCGACTGAAAGATGCGTGCCAGGCTGTTCCGTCAAGTCATCGCGAAAAGACTTGGCACTCGTCCCTCGCCCTCGTTCCACGTCTCTGCACTCCGTCCCGCACTCCTCTCAAAAAACCCGCACGGCGCTTGGAAACCCGGCTGATCATCCTCTCCTCTGTAACGCGAACGTGACGGCGAACGTAACGCTCTTGCGACTTGCCGTCCGGCCGCGCGGAACTACATGTTCGATGCATGAGTGAGGCTTCGCCGGAATTCGTCGAGGACATTCTCGCCGACTCGACTCGCCTTCGCGAGGCGAAGGAGCGAATCGCGTCGCTGGTGGCGGCGTGGGACGCGCGACAGTCCCTCGAAATCGAGATCACATCGATGTGGAATTATTGCGCCACCGACGGTTGGGCCATCTTCGACGGCGCCGATTGCATCGTGTCGCGCTTGCCGGACACGAATACGGTCGCGATCTCGGACCGGCCGCACCGGCGGTTCACACGATATCTGATCCACGCGATCGCCGGCGAACTGGAGACGAGAGGCATCACCACGGTTCGACTCGTTCCGCCGTCCGCGTCGTCGGCCGCGACTCCGAACGAGTTGGCTCGTGCGTGGAGGATACACAACGAGCCGCCGGGTTCGGGGCCGCCGCGAAGGCCCTAGTCGCAAAAGCACGAACTGCGACGTTCCAGGTCTCCGCACCCCGCCTCCGCACTCGCTCCTCGCCAGCCCTCGTCTCGTTGGCCTATCCGGCACCGCGAGCGCGTTTTTCCAATTGGGCGGCGCCTCGCCGCATCCAGACAGGTTCCTCTCGCGAGCCGCATCAATGTGGGACACAAATACGTACTGGTTCGATCTCAGTGTTGCCATGACCGTATTCATGTTGGGGCAGCTCTGCTTCGGCCGATTCGTCGAGTACCAATCGCGGGGACGCCGCTTGCTTGAAGACACTTCTCGGCGCGGGCCTCCTCATCGCTACCAGTGTTTGGGTCGGCCGACCGTGGATGTACTTCCTCTTGGCATTGATCATCACGGGAGTCGGCGTGGTTCACGCGTGGTGGTTGCCGCGCAAAGGCGTCAATGGCTGGACCGCGGAACCGCGAGCTCGATACTACGCGCTGATAGGGCTCAACTCTGACGGCGAAGTTCGCTCGTAGACAGCACGCGCATCACGACACTCGTCCCTCTTCCTCATCCTAACCCTCCGCACCCCCGTCTCCACACACGTTCCAGGTCTCCGCACCCCGCCTCCGCACACGTTCCCGGTCTCCGTACTCCGTCTCCGCACTCGTTCCGAGTCTCCGCGCTCAAGACCCCGCCGAGACCTGCACCTCACTCGGCGGCTCGACGACCGGCTGAGCGCCGTCGAGCAGCATCTGCTCCAGATCGAGCTCGTGCTGGACGGTCGTCATGACGTCGTCGCCGATCACGGCTTGGTCGCGAAGGTCGAAGAGTGCGCGCCGCTCGGCGGCGATCATCGCCGAGCGAATGCGGCGGTATTCGACGGCGCGGCGCGCGTCGAGCTCACCGGCCTCATGCGACGGCGGCGACGAGACGAAGTGCTGGTGGTCGATCTCGCTGGGGCGGTCCTGGAAGCGTCGCGTCTCGTCGGCCGCCCACCGCCGCGCGCGTTGCAGATGCCGCTGGCGCAGATAGCGCAACACCTCGGGATACTGCAGGCCGTCCCGCGGTATTCCGTCGAGCGCGACCAACCCCGCCTCGGCGGAAGCCAATCGCGCGTGGGCCTCTTCGTCTTCGGCGCTTCCGTCGGCGCGCAGGCCGAGCGCGCGCGCGAGCGGACGCAACGTCGGCGCCTGTAGCACGAGCGACGCGAGGATCACGACGAACGTGATGAAGATGATGCGCTCGCGCGCCGGGAACGGTTGTCCCGCGGCCGTCGCCAGCGGAAGCGCGAGCGCGATGACCAACGAATCTCCGCCGCGTACTCCGGCCCATCCCACGAAAAGAACCTGGCGCCACGTCGGCGGCGCCCGGTGGCTGTGCCCGATCCAGCGGCCGATTTTCGCGCCGACGTACGCGCTGGGAAACAGCCAGATGAGCCGCACGACGACGATGCACGCGAAGACCACACCTGCTTCGCGGATCAGTGACGCGAGCCTCGCCGGTTCGAGATCTCGCACGACGTACGGCAACTCGACACCGACGAGAATGAAGATCAATGATTCGAGGAGATAGGTCGTGACCGTCCACATGCTCGCGGTCTGCACGCGCGACGCGGGTGACATGATCGCCTGAATGTTGCGCCCGACGTACATGCCGGCGGCAACGACGGCGAGCACGCCCGAGAGCCGCACCGACTCGGCCGCGAGGTACGCGGCGAACGGCGTCAACAGCGACAGCGTGGTGTCGGCGACGTCGCTGCGCTGCGTGAGCCGGCGCAGCCGGAGAATCGATACGCCGATCGCGATTCCGATCACCGCGCCGCCGATGCCGACGACGATGAACTGGAGGGCGGCGGTCCCCGGGACGAACGCGCCCGTCACCGCAGCCGCCACGGCGATGCGATACAGCACGAGCGCGGTGGCATCGTTGAGCAATCCCTCGCCCTCGAGAATCCGCTCGACGTCTCGCGGAAGTCGCACGGAGCGCATCACGGACAAGACGGCTACGGGATCAGGCGGCGAGATCACCGCGCCGAGCGTGAAGGCGGCGGCCCACGTGAACGCCGGGTCGATCGCGCGCACCACGACCGCGACAGCCGCGGACGACACAAGCACCATGAGCACGGCCAACCGTAGGATCGGCCCTGACGAACGTCGAAGATCTCGGAGCGGAAACGCGGCCGCTCCCCAATAGAGCAGCGGCGGGACGAACACCAGAAACAGGACGTCCGGCGCCAGCTCGATGCGGGGAAGATGTGGAATCTCGGCGAGCGCGAGCCCGCCCAGCACGAGCAACGTCGCGTACGGAATTCGCCAGCGCTCGGCGACGATGCGCAGGCACACCGATGCCGCGAGCAGCAGGAGAACGAGCTCGAGGCCGGACATCAGCTCGGCCTAGCGATATCGCTCGTCGGGGTCGCGCTCCCAGCGCCACACGGGCCCGTCCTCGGGATCGACGACCGCGCCACGCAGCTCGAAACCTGCCTTCGTGAGCACTGACGTCGACGCGTTGCGCTCGGGAAGCGTGTGCGCGCGGATGCGGCTCACGCGGTCGTCGTCGCTCGCGAACTCCACCAACCCCTTCGCGGCCTGCGTCGCGTAGCCGCGTCCCCAGTACGCAGGGGCGATCCCGTAGGCGATCTCGACGACGCCGTGGTCGTCGGGCGGACCCTTGAAGCCCGCCATTCCGACGGCGACGCCGGTCATTTTCTCGAGCACGATGTAGCCAAACTGCCACGGATCCGGTTCGGCGGCGGTGCGCAGGCGCTCGAGCCAAGCCGGCGAGACTTCGTCGGACACCAGCATCGCGCGAAGGCCGTCACCCGGCTTGAGCCGCGACTCGGCCGCGAACTGCTCGTCACCCTCGCGCAGCGCGAGCAGCTCCGCGGGCGAGAACGGACGGAGGTGCAGGTTATCGGTCGCGATGCCGATGAATTTAGGCACGTGGGTGTGCTCCGGAGCGGGACGCGGTAGCATTGTAAGTGAGACCGGTACCGCGATTCGCGCCAGATGCTTGCAGGTCCGCTCGAGTGTCCCGCGGCTTGCGAAGGGCGTCGCCTGTATAGATACCGCTAGCTAGCCACAGAGTACTCGATCACGCGGCCGTATGGGCATTCGTACTTGGCAATGGATCCTGCTTGTTACCTTCGTGCTCGCCCTCGCCGGCGCCTGGTACCTCCGACCGATTCGTCAGGCGCGCCTGATTGGGCTCGAGTGGCCGACAGTCGTCAATCGTTCGACATGCCGTGCGCATGGCGCCGAAGTTGTCTGCGCGTCCGGCATCCTTCGGCCACCGCCCCAGCATGGCTCGCTGACCGCCGGGATGGTCCAGCTCAATCGATGGACCCGCGGCCTCTCGTTCGCGTCTCGAGCATGGATGATCTCGGACTCCGTGCAATGGTGGGCAATGACGGACTCCCTTCGCCGGAGCGTTTACGCCGCCGGTGGGCGCCCGCTGAGCTGCGACGCCACCTCGGCTGAGTCGGGGCCGGTGAGCGCGTGGGAGTTCGGTAACTACGAAGCACGCCTCTATAGCGGCCGCGTTCCAGCCTCGAGGCGGCACCGAGCATTTTGGAGTGTCGCGATCGGGCTCGTTCCGCGCGGGACACCAGGATGTGGCCGAGCGTTTCGTTACGAGCTTCCCAGCCCCAGTCAGCTCGCGCAGCAAATGGAGGATTGGTTGACCGGGCGTTTTGGGTTCTAGCGCCGGCTGTCGAACGAAAGGGCGAGCCTGACAAAGGAGCTATTGATCGTCCGCGCTCCGCGCGTACTCTAATATGTTCCCTTGCAGCTCGGCTAACGGGTAAGCTGGACGATCATGCTTCGGTCTGTTTTGCAATTTATGATGGCCGGTGTTGCCCTCGGCTTGGCAAGCTCTGGAGGTCGAGACGCGAGTCCTCTCGTGTTGAGTTGCGAGACCTTCCCGAACAGCGCGTCGTTGGCGACTGTGCGGACAACCTTCGCCGTGGCGGACGTAGCGACGGATTCGGTACCCCTCGGCGCGGTCGAGGGACAAATGGTTCCGGCAAGCGTGCTGTTTCCACGTGATCCGACGCGCCGCATCGAAATCGTTTGGAAGGACACCGTTGCGCGCAGTGACCCGCGGTTTGTGCGCGTCGCCGGTGGACCGACCAAATGGCGGACGGCGGACGGCATCACCATTGGCACTCCGCTTCGCGAGCTCGAGCGTCTCAACGGCCGACCATTTCATCTCGCCGGATTCGCCTTTGATGCGGCCGGCGCCGTGGTTTCATGGAACGGGGGGCGGTTGGAAACACCAGCGCGGTCGAGTTGTCAGCGCCGCGTCTACGTCGATTCCCTCACGGCCGCCGGGCGGAGCTCCGAGGCGTATCGGACCGTCCGCGGCGACCGTGAGTTCTCGTCGCACAGCCGCGCGATGCAGACACTCAACCCCCGTGTTTCAAGCCTGTTGCTCGAGTATCCCTAGCCCGTCATCAACTCCAGTAGCCATGCGCTTGATAGTCGTCGGAGTGGTTGCCCTAGCCGCGTGTTCTTCGGCTGAACGCTCGACACCGAACCGCTCTGCAGCGGAATCCGCCACCGCGCGGACCGACGGGCGGCTGATGCCATCGCGCCAGGCGGCCGACAGCATGATCACCACCTATCTCGACCTGTCCAGCGAACGAGACCGCTACGATGGCGTCGCTCTCGAGCGCATGCGAATGAGGAGCGGACCGTGTGAAGAGGAGATGTACGGCGATGGATCCTCGAACTATTGGCTCGCGCGTGGCCGTCTCTTGGGATACGCCGGCCAAGTAGAAGACACGCTGAAAGCCAGGGTCGAGTTGCTGACCGTCGCGGAGCAGGTGCCTTCGACGACGGGCGTGTACGACTCGGAAGTGAGGGCACGAATCAAGACTGACACGGTGATCATGCGCGTCGTCCCCGATAGCAGCCGACAGCGCTGGCAGGTTTGCGGCTATCTCTCGACGGGCTTTGACTTCGGCGGCTACGGAGGCCCGGAGAATGCTCACTTCAAGCCGCCCTCGGTCACTCGGGCGCAATTGCTTCGCCAGGTAGACTCTCTTCGGCGAAATGCGCGTTGACTCCCACCGCCGGCGAAACGCGACCGTAAGGATTCTGGATTGACGATCTCCTCGATGACTGACTGGACGAACGTCCCCGTCTTTGGCGCTCCGCCGACCGGCGTGTTCGCGATCGCCCGCCCCAGCGCGTATGGCATAATCGCTGACTCCGAGGGACGCCTCGCCGTCGTTCACACTCCCCTCGGACTCTCGCTGCCCGGCGGCGGCAGCGATGAGGCGGAGGCTCCGGAAGCCACGGTGGTGCGTGAGGCGCGCGAGGAATGTGGCCTCGACGTTCGAGTCGGGCGCTGGCGTCGCGCTGCGATCGAACACGGGTTTTCTAAGGCGGAGCAGGCACAATTCGAGAAGCGAAACACGTTCTGCGACGCTGCTGTGCTCGGCGCGGCTGGTGAACCGAGTGAACCTGATCATCTTCTCGAGTGGATGCCGGCCGGAAAGGCGGCTGCGCTCTTGGCACCGGCGAGTCATCGGTGGGCCGTCAATGAGTGGTGGGCGAAGCGTATTCAGCCGTAACGCCCGCCAAGGGTGAATTCATGCGACTGAGGTCGGATGAGAATCCGCTCAACTGGGTGATTGGAGTGATCGGGCGAGTTGGCCGCCACTTTTGCCGCACCGCGGCGTGCCTTGCTCTAGTAGCCGCACCGTGTACTTCAGCGCTCGCTCAACCCTCGAACGCATGTCGCGGTGAGCCGACGCGCAGCATGGTGATCGGCGGCGCGGTCACCGCGGCGTTCGTGCTCGGCATGGCCCTGCGATCGGATCGCGACCATCGGATCACCGCCAACGAGCGGCTTCCATATCTTTGGGGCGCGACTTGGGGTGCGGTGTTGGGGTCGGCAGTCGGTCGCTTGACGGCGACTCACCGATGCCCGGATCTCAGGTTGCCCGGCCCGACGCTGCCGACGAGCGCAAGCGATTGCCGGCACGCCGCATGGTTCGGCACCGCGAAGGGCGCCCTCGCCGGAGGGCTTGGCGGATTCCTCGTGGCGCCGTTCCTCCTCTTCGCGCCGGCGCTCGCCGCCAGCGAGTCGGGCCACCACTTCGACTTCAATCGAGGCGTCCTCATCACGACCGGAGTCGGCATGGCGGTCGGCGCCCCGGCGGGCGCGTATCGAGCGCACACAGGCTGCGTACAGAGGTTGGAGGACGCCGCGCCTCGTGGCCGAACCCAAGATGGAACCTGGCCGAGTGCCGGCCAGTCTGAGTCCTACTGGCCGTTGGATCGAACGGGATGGCGGAGGTAGCATGGCCGGGTTCGGCAGACGGATCGGGTTCGCGTCGCTTCTAGTCGCGGCGGGCACGCCAGCGGCACCGCTGTCGAGCGCGGCGGCGCAGCGGCCGGCGACAACCGTCGATACGGTTGCGATCGCGGCCCTCGCGCGCGATTTGTCGTCGGACGCGAATCGTGGACGCGGCCCATGGACGCCGGAGAACGAGCGCGTCGCCAGACAGCTGGCGCGGATGCTCGAGCAGGCCGGAGCGCGGCCGGTCTTCGGCACGTCGGTGCTCGTTCCGTTCACGACTCAGCCACATCCCTCCGACACGGTCTACAACGTGGTCGGCGTCTTCCCCGCGCGAAACGGCACGACGACCGGTGACCTCGTCGGCATGACGGCGCATCTCGATCATTTGGGCGTCGGCCCGCCGGACGCAACGGGCGATTCGATCTACAACGGCTTTCTCGACGACGCCGTGTCGATCGCGATGATCTTCGACGTCGCTCGGCGATACGTTCAGTCTCCCGGCGCCCGCCCGCTTGTCGTGATGTTCTTCAATCTCGAGGAGCAGGGACTGCTCGGTGCGAAGGCACTCGCAGCGCGCGCCGACGCGGCGCCGTTCATCGACCGGCTCAAGCTGTTGATCGGCGTCGACGCCGGGTCGCCGGCCGGAGAGGCGCTCGCCTGGCAGATCATGGGCGCCGAGCCGCCGAATCCCGGCGCGCGCATCGCGGATTCACTCGCGCGCGTGCGCGGTTGGACGACGACCGCGTCGGTCTCGCGGCCGATCAACGACGTATTCGTCTTCGCACAGCGCGGCGTGCCGATCGTGTTCCCGATTCCGGGAGCAGTGTGGCGCGGATACACGGAAGCACAACGCGCCGAGGCGATGCGCAAGTTCGATCACTACCATCAGCCGTCGGATCAGTGGCGTCCGGACTTTCCGTGGGTGGGCACGGCGGCCTACGCGGACTGGTTGTCGGCGATCGTGCGGCGTGCAACTCGCGCGGGCGGTTGAGATTTCCGACGCTGCCCGAGCGCACCGCCGCGCGCCTCGCGCCTCCTCGTTCCACGTCTCCGCACTTCGTTTCCGCACTCGGGTGTCGCCGATCAGGTAGCGCCCGAGGCTGGCCGTCCAATTCCGAGGGGACTGACGCTTAGAATGCACGACGACCCAACGGCACCAAAGGCGGAGCGCGCCCCCGTCCTCATCGTCGGTGCCGGCCCGACGGGACTGGTCCTCGCCCTCTGGCTGACGCGGCTCGGGATACCGGTCCGGATCATCGATCGCGCCGAACTGCCGGGAACGACGTCGCGCGCGCTGGCCGTCCAGGCGCGCACGCTCGAGTTCTACCGGCAGATCGGCATCGCGGACGACGCCATTGCGGGCGGCGTCAAAGTACCGGCCCTCAATCTCTGGGTAAGTGGTCGCCGACGGGCTCGTATCCCGATCGACGCCATCGGCGAAGGACTGAGTCCCTTCGCCTTCGCGCTCGTGTATCCACAGGACGCGCATGAGCGGATGCTCATCGACCATCTCGAGCGGGCCGGCATTCGCGTTGAACGCGAGACGGAGCTCGTCCATCTCGATCAGCGTGCCGACGGCGTAAGCGCGACGCTCCGCACGAAAACCGGCGAGGAACGCTTCGATACCCCGTACGTCGCCGGCTGCGACGGCGCGTCATCGACCGTCCGACACCAACTCGGCATCGAGTTCCCCGGCGGCACGTACCAGGGGTATTTCTATGTCGCCGACGTCCATGCGGACGGCCCCCTCGTCAACGACGAACTGCACGTCGACATCGAGGACGCGGATTTCCTCCTCGTCTTCCCCTTGAAGGGCGTCGGCAACCTGCGCCTGGTTGGCCTCGTGCACGGAAGCGAGAAGCCCGATCACGCGGTCACGTTCGACGACGTCAAGAGTCGAGCGGTGGATCGGATGCAGCTGGCGAACGCCAGGGTGAACTGGTTTTCGACGTATCGTGTCCACCATCGCGTGGCACCGCGCTTCAGCGACAGACGTGCGTTTCTCCTCGGTGACGCCGCGCACGTCCACAGTCCAGTGGGCGGGCAGGGGATGAACACCGGCATCGGCGACGCCGTGAATCTCGCGTGGAAGCTCGCGTCCGTGCTCAGGGGCGAGGCCGGCGCCGCGATCCTCGATACGTACGAGGCCGAGCGTATCGCCTTTGCGCGGCGGCTCGTCGAGACCACCGATCGCGGCTTCACGATCGTGACGCAACAGGGCAGGGTCGCACGGGTCGTCCGTACGCGCATCGTTCCGATCGTGGCGCCGATCGTCTTTCGCATTCGCGCGATGCGCCGGCTGTTCTTCCGCACCGTGTCGCAGATCAACGTGTCATACCACGACAGCGCGTTGAGTGAGGGAAAGACCGGTTCGGTCATCGCGGGCGACCGACTTCCGTGGATCAGCACGAATGGATCGGACAACTTCGCGCCGCTTTCATCGCTACGGTGGCAAGTCCACGTGTACGGCCGCGCGCGAAAGGAGCTCGAGGCGGAGTGTTCCGCGCTCGGCATCGAGCTCTGCGAGTTCACTTGGAGCGAGTCCGCCCGCGACGCCGGCGTCCGCGACGGCGCGCTCTATCTCATCCGGCCGGATGGATATGTCGGACTCGCGGATGCAGGCGCGGACGTGTCCAGGCTCCGCGCGTATCTGCGACGCGTGCGAAGCTGATCGCGTGACGCGGGGCGGGACGGAGAGCGGCGGCGGTGTGCGGTGACCTGGAACGTGGGACGAGTCGGAGTGCGGGGTTGGTCCATCCCATATATAAGATCTCTTAACGGGCGGCCGCGAGTACCACCGCACTCGTCCCTCATCCTCGTTCCAGGTCTCCGCACCCCGCCTCCGCACTCGTTCCTCATTGGCCGATGGTACTACTCGTCGGCGCGCATTCGCCAAATCGGACGGCACATCGCCTGCCCGTCGTGCCTCAGCGGAAATGCTTCACCGCTGAGGTACCGCCACACCAATGTTGGTCACTTTGTCGGCGCTCATCGTCGCGGCAGCGGCGCCGTGGTTTCAGCAGACCGCCGTGCCGTCCCAAACGGCCGACGCACTCGCGCCCGTTCGACAGTCGGCGCCCTCCGTCGCCGTCACGAGCCGCGATTCCACGCGGGCGTGGCGCCTTGCGCGGCGGGCGCAGGGCGACTTCGAAGAGTTGCGGCGGCGACTCTTGCCGCACGGGACGTTGGTCGGCGCCACCGGCTGCGACGCGGTCGTCGGTCGCTACTGCTTTCTCCAGCAGGTCGCGTCCGATCCACCGCAGGAAGCCCTCGAGGTCGTCGCGGCGCGAGCTCGGCTTCTGACGATCCTCGACAGTCTCGCCGCCATCATTCCCGGCGATCGGTGGATTCTCGGCCAACGGGTCCGCTATCTCATCGAGGCCGGCCGTCCGCAAGCGGCGGATAGTCTGGGTGTCGCGTGCGCCGCGTCAGCGACAGTCCGCGCGACGACGAGTTGGTGTTTCGCGCTCGTCGGATATACGGCCCAACAGTATGGCAAATTTCCGCGAGCCGACGGCGCCTTCTCGTTGGCGCTCGAGGAGCTGCCCGAGTCGGATCGCAAGCGATTCGAGGATCTCGCGCTCTTGATCGGAAGCGCTGCCGGGCCATATGACCGTGCGGACGGCGAGCAGCGAGACTCGATGACGGCCGCGTTCTGGCGACTCGTTCAACCGCTGTACTTGACGAGCGAGAACGATCTGCGCACTGAATGTCTCGCGCGAATCACCCGGATGTACATCGAGCGGGACAGCCGGACGACGATGGGCGATTGGGCGCGCGGGGACGATCGCGAGACAGTGCTTCGCTACGGTCCGGCGCTCTGGTACACGCAGGGAGATGCGCGCCCCGGCTCGATGGGGCCGCCCCCGATCGCCGGCATCCGTCGCCAACCGGCGTTCAACTTCTTCCCCGACGCGCACGTGTTCGCGTCGCCCGATCAACTGGCGCCGGAGGACTGGGAGTTTCAGAACGTGGAGAGCAGGCCGACCTATGCGCCGATCTGGGCCGTCAGCTTCGAGCCGCTCATCAATCATCAAGTCGCGCTTTTTCGGCGCGGCGACTCGGCGTTCATCGTCGCGGCGTTCGAGGTCAACGACGGCGGGACGCGCAACGAACCTCGAGCAGCCGGACTCTTCGCGGCCGCGGTCGATCGGGGCGGCGTTCTTCCCCCATTCGGCACGACGATCGAGAACGCGGGCGCCAAAATCGTCGCCACGTTGATGGCGCCGTGGCGCCCCGTGATCGTCAGCCTCGAGGTCCTCGACTCGGCGAACCACGCCGCGGAGCGCGCGCGCTTCGCGCCCAAGTTGCCCGTCGCGGGCACCCGGCTGAGCCTTTCAGACCTCTTGCTGTACTCGCCGATCGATTCCACGCCTCCGAAATCGATCGCCGAAGCCGTTCCACTGGCGTTGCACGCCATGACGGTGACGGGCAATCGGCAGATCGGCGTGTTCTGGGAGACGTACGGCGTGCGCCCTGAGGGCGAGACGTTCGACTACGCGGTGGAGGTGGAGCCTGTCGACGAAGGATTGATCCACCGCGCTCTCGTGGGGATGCACGTCATGGATCCGGATCGGGGTCTCGACATTCGGTGGCGCGAGTCGCCGTCGATCGACGGCGGGATCGCGTCGCGCGGCGTGACGGTGGACCTCTCACGCCTCAAACCAGGACAGTATCGCGTGCGCGTGATGCTGACGTCCGGGACCAATCTGCCTATCGTGGCCGAGCGGAGCATCGAGATCCTCTGAGCGCGAACGCGGCGACGGAGGCGGCGTGCGGTGACCTGGAAATGGGATTGGGAACGAATGCGGAGGCGGAGTGCGGTGACCTGGAACGTGGAACGAGGACGAGTGCGGAGTCGATCGGCGGCGGCTTAGACGTCCTGGGAACGTCGTACCGCAGAGCGGGTAGTGCGCTCGTCCCTCGAACCTTCCAGGATCACATGCGCCGTCGTCTCGCGGTCCTTGTGGCACTCCTGCTCCCCGCGTCGCTGACAGCGCAGCCGTCGCCGACGCGCCAGTCGCCGACCGCGGCCAGCATTCAGTTCGTGCGGTTCGCCGACATCTTTGGCGGCCGCCTGCTCATCGCCTTCGATTCGATTCCCGCCGCTCAGTACGGGTACCGGCCGACGGCGTTGCAGCAGACGGTCGGCTACATCGCCCAGCATCTCGAGGCCGCGAACTACAGCCTGTGCGAGCGACTCGGCGACGCCAAGCATCCTCGGACATCCAAGGATTCGCTGCCGGACACCGTCAAGGCGCGGTGGCCCAAGGATACCCTCGTGGCGCGCTTCGATGCGTCACTCCGCTTTTGCACCGCGACTCTCGAGAGGCTCGGACCGCTCGACTCCCCGGCGGTCGTGAGCAACCTCCTCCTGTTCGAGACGGACCTGGCCGAGCACTACAGCCAACTATCCGTCTACATGCGGCTGCTCGGCCTGGTGCCTCCGTCGGCGCTCCCTCCGAAACAACGAACGTCGATCGAGCTTCCGGCAACGACGCTGTCTCCGTACGTCGGCGTGTACGAGCTCGCACCCGGATTCGAGCTCGTGGTCACGATAAGCGACGGCGAGCTGTCCATCAGGTCGACGCCTGGTGGTTCGACCGTGCGTCTCTGGCCAGAAAGCGCGGTCCAGTTCTTCGTCAAGGAAGTGGACGCGCAGGTGACCTTCACACGCGATGCCCGCGGTGCAGTGACGGGCCTCGTCTTCCGCCAATTTGGGCGCGACAGGGTAGCAACAAAGCTGGCGCGTTAAGTTGAGATGGTTCTCCCCGAGATAGTCAGATGCTCCGACAGCGCCTTCGCGGCATCCTTCGCACCACGGTGCTCACGTGCGTCCCCTGGACGGCGGTTGGATTTCTCATCGGCCTCGTGTTGCGACTGAATCTCATTCCCGACACCTACGTCGAACTTGGGCGCCCGTTCCTCGGGGGGATCGTGGGCGCCCTGACGTTCGCGGGCGCGATCGTCGGCGTCGTCAACGGACTGACCCTTTCGGGTATCGTGCTCGCCACCGAGCGCGGTAAGAAGATCGAAGAACTTCGCATGTGGCGTTTCGCAACGTGGGGAGCCGTCGCGACTGCTGGAACACTCGGCGTGCTCTTCCAAAGTCTCATAGCGGGAGGCATCGGCGCCGTCCTTGGCGCGGGCGCCGGGATCGCCGCACTTTCGGCCGCTCGCCACGCGGTCGCGATCGTTTCGCAGGAAACCAGCGGCCGACGCGCAGCCAGCGAATGAGGACGAAGCGGCCGTCAACTCGCAGGTAATGACGAGAACGCGCCGGACCGCGGTTCTCGTGACCGGCGCGACTGGCCGGATCGGGCGCCTTGTAGTCGACGAACTGCTGCGCGCCGACACGCCCGTCCGCGCGCTTACGCGCCGGCCGGAAAACGCGGCGCTGCCCGCGGGCGCCGACGTAGTAGCGGGCGACTTCACCGCACCCGAATCGCTCGACGCGGCACTCCAAGACGTCGGGGCGGTATTCCTCGTTTGGACCGCTCCACCGCACGCCCTTCCCGATGTCATCGCGCGCCTCGCGGCTCACACCTCCGCCGAGCCTCGGCGCATCGTCCTTCTCTCGTCGCCGCACCGTACCCCGCATCCATTCTTCCAGCAGCCGAATGCGATGCGCGGCCTTCATGTCGAGATCGAGCACCTGCTCGCGGAGTCAGGTCTCGACGTGGCGATCGTACGACCGGGGATGTTCGCGTCGAACGCGCGGCACTGGTGGGGGCCGCAGATCTCGCGCGGCGACGTGGTGCGTTGGCCGTATGGCGCCGCCGAGACGGCGCCAATCGACGAGCGCGACGTCGCGGCGGTGGCGGCGCGCGTGCTGCTCGACGCTCAGTACGCGACGGGCGACTATGTCCTCACCGGTCCCGAGTCGCTCAGCCAGGCCGCGCAGGTAGGCGCGATCGGTGACGCGATCGGGCGACAACTCCGATTCGAGGAGCAGTCGCCCGACGAGTTTCGCCGCGGGCTGGCGGGACCGTGGCCCGCTGGAATCGCCGACATGCTCCTCTCGGCGTGGGCGGCCACGCTCGGCCATGCGGCGTACGTGACGTCCACCGTCCAGGAGATCCTCGGATCGCCGCCGCGGACCTTCTATCGGTGGGCTGTCGACAACGCCGCGGCGTTCGGGCGAACCGACAAGCCCGCGGGCTAACCGATCGTCAGACGGATGCCGACGACTCAGCGCATCGAGTCGTCTGAGCGATCCTCGTCCCGTACTCTTTCGTTCCCGATCGGCTCAGCCGGATCGTCAGCCGGGGCGACCTGCTTCGGCTCGTGCTCCTCGCGGTCATGCCGGGCTAGATCGTCCTGCGAGTCGAAATGCGCGCCGCAAACGATGCAGTCGTACTCGTGCGTGTGGGTCACTTCAGCCTCGGTGAGTGGTCTGCCTCGATTGCTGGCAGCATCCGTGCCGTTGCGGACTCAGCGCGGGCGGGCAGCACTCGCCGTGGTTCGGCGCGGCCGTTCGGGCACAATGGTTTCGCCGCGCGCGAGCATCGCGACCAGCTCGGCGATCTTCTTCGCCCGGCCTGCCGGCGTCTTCATGTTGTTCGTCCGAAACGCCAGGGCAAATAGATTCTGGCGCCCAAGGGTCTTGAAGGTCTTTCGCGCGCGTGCGTTGGCCTGGATGGCGGCGCGAAGATCGTCGGGGAGCGTGTCCTCGCTCGCACTGCTGATCGGCGCATAGGCGGCATCCCACCGTCCGTCCGCTTTCGCCGCCTCGACGTGTCGCTGGCCATGGGGTGTCATTCGGCCGGCGGCCGTGAGACGCGCGATGTGCTCGCGATTGACCTGGCTCCAGATGCTCTTCGCCCTGCGCGGAGTGAATCGTTGGAGGAACGAGCGCTCGTCGAACCCCTTTCGAATGCCGTCGATCCAGCCCCAGCAAAGCGCCACCTCGAGAGCTTCCGCGTAGGTCACGGTCCGCAGACCGGTCTCCTTCTTGTGGATCTTGAGCCAGATCTCCGTCTCGCGATCGTGATTCGCGCGGAGCCAGGTCTCGAACGCCACTTCGGTGGGAAAGGCCTTGATCTTTTTCGGGTTGGGAATGACCGGAGCCATGGGGAATCCTTGCCGCGAGAACCTTCCAGTATAACGCGCGTCCCTCATTCTCGTTCCCGGCCGCCGCACACCGCCACCGCGCTCGAAAACGTACCCAACCCTTTGGTCGGCAATGGTGTCAGACTCTGTACCCTTAGTCTGAGATCATCGTGGCCGACAAGGATCCCCTCCCGATCGTCAAAGGCACGCTCGACAACCTCGCCCTGAAAGCCCTGTGCTGGACCCCCATGCACGGCTTCGAGATCACGCAGTGGGTCGAGGCCCGATCCCGGGGCGCGCTCGACATCCGCGACAGCGCCCTCTACCAGGCCCTCCACCGCCTCGAGGAACGCGATCTCGTGGTCGCCGAGTGGGGCGTGACCGAGAACAATCAGCGGGCGCGGTACTATCGCATCACGAAGGCCGGGCGCGCACGCCTCGCCGCCGAGACCGCGCAGTGGGTTCGCTACGCGAAGACGGTCACCGACATCCTCACCTCGGCGCCGGGACCGGCGTAGGAGCAGACCGATGACGTCCGAGAATCGTGCCGAAATTCGCCCGGGAATTCGCCGGCTGCTCCGTCTCGTCACCCGCCGCAGCATGCAGCGGGACGCCGACGAGGAGATCCGCATCCACCTCGAGCTCCGCACCAAGCAGTTGATCGGCGAAGGGATGTCTCCGTCGGCCGCGCGCGCTGAAGCCGAGCGCCGTTTCGGCAAGGTGGACGACGAACGGCGACGATCGCGCGCGTCCGCCGCTCGCCAGGAACGGCGTCTGCGCTGGCGCGACTCGTTCGATCTGCTGCGCGGCGACGTTCGATACGCGTTCCGAACGCTGCGTCGCGACGCGGGCTTCACCGCGTTCGCGCTCGCGATCATGGCGCTCGGCATCGGCGCGAGCGCCACGGTGTTCAGTCTCGTGAACGGAGTGCTGCTGCGCCCCATGCCGTTCCGCGATCCGTCGCGCCTGGTCTGGATCGGCAACGTCGGCGACAACGGCGTCGACGAATGGCGCGTTCAGGTAGCGCACTTCGTCGACCTGGGTGCCCGAAGCCGGTCGCTCAGCGACGTCGCGGGGTACTTCGCTTTCTATAGTATTGGCGACGCGGTCCTGAGCACGACGGGCGGTGACACGCAGCGCCTCACGCGCATACCGGTGACCTGCAACTTTTTCCCCTTCCTCGGGGTCACGCCTCGGCTTGGCCGGTCGTTCAGTGCGGACGAATGTCTCGACAACAGCGGCGCGACGACGATGCTGACGGAGAAGACGTGGCGCGAGCAGTTCGCCGCCGACGCGTCGATCGTCGGACGCGTGTTGACCATCAACGACAAGCCGGTGCGGGTGATCGGCGTGCTGCCGGCGTCGTTCGATTTCGCGTCGGTGTTCGCGCCGGGCACGAACGTCGACCTCTTCACCCCATACGCTCTGAGCGAGCAGCACAATCGCAACGGCAACACGCTCGGCATGATCGGGCGGTTGAAGCCCGGCGGGTCGGTCGATCGGGCACGCACGGAGCTCGTCGCGCTAGGGAAGCAGCTCACGGAAGAGTTTCCGCGGCGCAACTCGATCCGCCCGCGCGTGCTGTCGCTCGATGAGCACGTGAACGGCCACTTCCGTCCGGCGTTGATCGTGCTCGCCTTCGCGGTTGCGGTGGTGATGCTGATCGTCGCGCTGAATCTCGCGAGCCTCCAGTTCGCGCGCATGACTGCGCGGGGCCGCGAGCTCGCGCTGCGACTCGCGCTGGGTGCGTCGCGAGGACGGCTGATTCGTCAAACGCTCACCGAGAGCCTCGTGCTCGCGACGGGCGGCGCGACGCTCGGAGTCGCGATCGGGGTGCTCGCCACTCGCTACGTGTCGCAGTTGCGCGCGTTCGACATTCCGCTGCTTGCGCGAGTGACGGTCGACGTTCCGGCGCTCGCTGCGGCGGCGATCGTCGCGCTCGTCACGGGTGTCGTCGTCGGCGTGTTTCCGGCATTGCAGGCGCCGGCCGACCCGAACGACGCGCTCAAGGAAGGCACGCGCAGCGCTACGCGCGGCGGACGTCACGCGCGGGTGCGGTCGGCGCTCGTCGTGACGGAAATCGCGGCGGCGCTCGTGCTGCTCGTTGCGTCGTCGCTGCTGCTGCGCAGCTTCGTCCGCGTGCTCGACACGAAGCTCGGCTTCGCCCCGGCGCAGCTCGCGCGCCTGCGCGTCGATCCACCGGCGCGACTGCCGGATCTCGCCACGGCCGCCGCCTACTATGACGAAGTGCTTCGTCGCGTTCGCGCGATTCCGGGCGTTGCCGACGCGTCGCTGAACGACATGCTGCCGTTCACCGGCGATCGCAGTTGGGCGATTCCCGCCGAAGGACACGTGTACCAGCGCGGTCAGTATCCGGAAGGGTTCATTCGGGTTATCGGCAACGGCTACTTCCACACGATGGGCATTCCCGTCCGCGCCGGCCGCGACTTCGGCGATGGCGACAAGCGGGATGCGCCGCCGGTCGTGATCATCAACGAATCCATGGCGCGAACGTTGTGGCCGGATCGGGACGCGATCGGCCAGCGCATATGGCAGGGAGATGCCTATCCCACCGTGGTAGGCGTCGTCGCAGACACGCGCCACACCACGCTCGAGAGCGCGTTCACGGGAGAAGTCTATTTCCCGGTGGGCCAGTACTTCACGTCCCGGGTCGACCTCGTCGTGCGCACATCGCTGACGTTGTCGCAGCTCTCGGCATCGGCGCGCGCGGCGCTCGAGCCGATCGCGCCGGTGGCGGCGAAAGGGCAGTGGGGCCGGATGCAGGAGCTCATCGACAAAGTCGCGTCACCGAGGCGATTCGTCGTCGTGCTGCTCGGCGGGTTCGCGGCGTTCGCCGTGGTGCTCGCCGCGCTCGGCATCTACGCGCTCATCTCGTACGGCGTCACGCAGCGCCGTCAGGAGATTGGCATTCGTATCGCGCTCGGCGCATCAGCGGGCGACGTGCGTGGTTCGATCATGCGAAACACACTGAGTCTCGCCGTGGCGGGAATGGCGCTCGGCATCGCCGGCGCGATGGTCGTCGTGCCGGCGATGAGCGGACTGTTGTTCGGGGTGACGTGGAGCGATCCGGTGAGCTTCGCCGGGGCGCTCGTGATTCTACTGCTGGTCGCGGTGACGGCAGGGTTGCTGCCGGCGCACCGGGCGTCGCTCGTAGATCCGAGCGTCGCGTTGCGCGACGGGTGAGCGAGGAGTGCGGAGACGGAGTGCGGAGACCTGGAACGAGGATGAGGGACGAGTGCGGAGGCGGTCGGATACCCAAGCTCTAGCCGAACCCCATCAGGTTTTCGTCCGCCTCTGCCGCGCCGCCTTTGGCGCGGGAAGGCCGAGCACACTCCGGATCATCCCGCGCATGTGCGGGATCACTGCCTTCGGCGTCCGGGTCGGACCGGCGATGCCGTTGAAGGTGGCGAAGTTGAGGAGCACATCGAGCGTGTTCACCAACTCGGCCGGCGCCACGGCCGGTTGGTGATCCTCGCCGAGGCGCTGGACGAGCGTCTCGACGACGCGGCGGCGCCGCAGGTTTCGCGATCGCATCGCTTCGTCGAGGTCCGGATCGAGCCCCGCGGCGCCCGCCATGCGCACCATCAGCGAGCGGTTGTCAGTGTAGAAGCGCCCGAGGATCGCGACCAGCGAATCGAAGGCCTCGCCGACGTCCGGTTGCTGGAAGACGTCCGGCATCTTGCTGAATGCGTCGCGCTCGATGAGGGTGTCGAACAACTCGGCCAACAGCTGCGACTTGGAGCCGAACTGGTTGTACACGGTCATCCGCGTGACGCCGGCGCCCCGCGCCACGGCATCCAGCGAGAAGGACCGGAGGTCGTCGAGGTTGAGGATCTCCCGAGCGGCGGCAAGGATCCTGTCGCGGCCGGCGTCCGCCGTCCGTTTCCGGTTGTGGTCGTCGTACGAGCGCGGCGTCATCGTGACGTTATTTCATTTGACAGCACGTATAATTCGGATTATACATGGAGTATAACCCTGATTGCTCGGAGGCGTGCATGAACTGGTATGGCGTCCTCAAGGTAGCGCACGTGCTGTCGGCGATCGTCTGGATCGGCGGCGGCGCGGCGTTGTCGTTCCTCATGGCGCGTCTCCTCCGGTCCGGCGATCGGGCCACGCTCGCGCCGGTGATCCCTCAGCTGACGCGCACCATGCAGGCGATAGCTGGCCCGGCGGCCGGGCTGCTGCTGGTAACGGGCATCGCGATGGTCCTCGTCGGACGGATGACCTTCAGGTCATTGTGGATCGGCCTCGGTTTCGGCGGCATCATCCTTCTTGGAGCGTACGGCGGCCTGGTCATGTCGAAGCGGTTGACTGCCCTGGAGAAGGCCGTGTCGGGGGGGAATGACGTCGACCTGGCGCGCGCGGGGTCGCAGGTTCGCCAGGCCAGCACGCTCCTCCTTGCAATCATGGCGTCGATCGTCGTCGTCATGATCCTCAAGCCGACGCTGTAGGGGCCCCGTGACGGCAACAGCGCTCGACCAGCGCCTTCACACCGCCGTCGTGCGGGCAGCGGACGGTGTTCGACTCATCGCCACGGCCCCGGACGACCACGGAGTCTCCGGGCAGTTGATCGAATACATCGTGAGTCGCTGTGATCACGTCTTGTGGCCCGGGCCGGCATGCGAGGTTCGGCGTCTCGTCGCCGAGCATCGTCATGCGGAGGCTATCGCCACCTACTTCTCGAACGTGGGTCGGCGATGGGACGAGGAGTGGCTCGAGATCCGGACGGGAAGCCAGTCGTCGCGCTGCGGCGCGGGCTGACACGCGCCGAGCCGACTCGTTCGCGCCGTGTCGATTTCGAGGGTGGTCGTTCGACGTGGTAGTGAGGCGCGGAAGGACGCTCGAACCCTCGGGCTCCTGAGCCGCCGAAAACGCCACGGGAGACCACGATCATGCCGACCTCGAGCGCCAAGACCGTCAACCGCGCGCTCTGGACCGCCCAGAGCCTCGCCGCTGTCCTTTTCCTTTTCGCCGGCTCCATGAAATTCATTCTCCCCGCCGAGAAGATGCAGCAGGGGCCAATCATTCTCCCGATCGCCTTCCTCCATTTCATCGGCGTCTGCGAGTGCTTCGGCGCGCTCGGGCTGATCTTGCCTGGAGTGCTGCGCATCCGCACGTCGCTCACGCCGTTGGCCGCCGCAGGTTTGACGCTGATCATGATCGGTGCAACGACGATCAGCGTTCTGGCGATGGGCGTGTCGGCAGGAGTCTTTCCGGCGGTCGTCGGCATCATCACGGCGTGGATCGCGTTCGGTCGTACTCGCGTCGTACGGCTGGCGGCGGCCCGGCGTCCGGTCCTGGCGTCCTCCAGCCGGATCTCTCCCACGTTCACCTACAGATAGCGGCGCCACGCCTTGGCGCTGTTCAGCATTCGCAGATATGCAAATGCTCATAATCGCGCATGGGCAGCGCTGTAAGCTGGCTGACAGCTGTCGGCCAGCTTACGCGTCCGGGAAAGTTCCCTGTCCCACACGGCACGCAGGGCGCCGCCGAGTGTATTGAATACTGTAGAAATTCTCAGGATGGGGGGGCGTATGAAACGCACACAGGTTCTTTCGGCAGCGGCGGCGCTGCTCTTGGTGGCAACGGCGGCACACGCGCAGCGCGGTCAGGACAATCGCGGAGGTCACCCGGATCAGCGTGGGCAGGTGTCGCGGCAGGATCAGCAGCGCCAAGGCGGCGACCCGCGAGCCGCGATGCCCCAGCAGAGGGGCGGAGATCAGGGTCGGCCGGATCAGGCCCGCGCGGAGCAGTCACGCGCCGACCAGGCCCGCGCAGAGCAGTCTAGAGCGGATCAGGGGCGTGCCGACCAGGCCCGGGCCGAGCAGGCGCGTGCCGAGCAAGCTCGCGCAGAGCAAGGCCGCGCGGAACAGGCTCGCGATGCGGAACTGCAAAACCAGCGGAGAAACGCTCAGCTAGCCGAGCAGCAGCGTGAGTCGCAGGCCCGTCAGGCTCAGCAGCAGCAGCTCGAGCGGGCGCAGCGGGCCGAGCAGGAAGCGCAGCTCGCGCGACGAGAGCGGGAGAGACAGGCGAGCGGAGCCTTCGACCGCGATCGCGACCACTTGGTATATGAGTATCGGTACAACATGGGCGGCGTGTACCGCGAGACGAACGAGTTCGGAGTGGACGCCCTGCGACAGGCCGTCAACCAGGGGTACCAAGATGGTTACCGGGCCGGCCTGGTTGACCGCCGCGACGGCGTGCCGGCGGACTTTCAGCGAGCGTTCGAGTTCGAGAACGGCAACTTCGGGTACTCCGGCGCCTACGTGCCGCTGAGCGACTACAGCTACTACGTTCGCGAGGGCTTCCAACGCGGGTACGACGACGCGTACTGGAACCGCGCGCGATACGGAACCTTCCTCAACGGGAACGCCTCGATTCTGAGCGACATCGCAGCAGGCATTCTCGGATTGACGATGATTCACTAACCACGATTAACCACGATGCACGACGAGAAGAGGCTCCGGCGGCTGCCGGGGCCTCTTTGTCGTTAGACGGGCCGTCTTCCCTGAACCAGGCGAACGACCACGACGATCAACGCGACCACGAGCAAGAGGTGGATGAGTCCGCCGCCCACGTGAAAAGCAAGGAAGCCCAGCGCCCACAGGATGAAGAGGACGATCGCCAGAGTCCAAAGCATGGACCTACTCCATTTCAAAAGTTTGGGAAACGCAACTGGCAATCGCCGTTCCACTTCACATCCGATGCGATCCACGAGGCTAGCAGGCCCACGGCGTCGTCTCAGGCTCGAATAGTGCGCGCCCACGCCCACCCGTTCTTGTCGTTCACAGGCTCTCTCTCAGCGGAGGCGTAGCATGCGTCTGGACACCCTTCAGGACCTCTACTTCGATCAGATACGCGATCTCTATAGCGCGGAACAGCAGATCGTCGATGCACTGCCGAAGATGGTGGAGGCGGCAACGGATGAGCAGTTGAGCGCCGGATTCAAGGAGCATCTCGAGCAGACTCGCGAACACGTGCGGCGCCTCGAGGAAATCGGCGAGCGTATGCAGGAGGAAATCGGAGGAAAGAAGTGCAAGGCGATGGCGGGCCTGCTCAAGGAGGGCGAGGAGGCGGTCGAGGCGGACGGCGAGCCGACGATCGTCGACTCCGGCTTGATCGCCGCGGCCCAACGGGTAGAACACTACGAGATCGCCGCCTACGGCTGCGCCCGCACCTACGCGGAGGCGCTCGGCCTGGAGGACGACGCGGACCTGCTCCAGCAGACGCTGGATGAAGAAGCGGAGACCGACGAGCGGCTCACGACGCTCGGATTGTCGCTGATCAACGCCATTTCCGAACAAGAGGTCTCGGTCGAGCCCGAGGTTCGGCAATCGGCCTCGCGCCAGCGCCCGAGTCGTCCCGGTGAGTCCGACGTGAGGGCGTGACGGAGTCCGCAATCCCTTCCCGCGCTCTCACGCAGGATCGAGAGCGCGGTGACGGTGTGCGACGCACGGATGGGGCACAGAACTTGACCTTCGACCTGTTCTACTGCTCCGGATCGTTTCGCTTTGACAAACCTGGACAAGCTCAAGGGCGCCGGCGGGAACGGTGGCGGGAACGGCGGTGGGAAGGTCACGGCGGTGGTGGAGACGACGAAAGGCAGCCGGACGAAGCTCGACTACGACGTGAAGCGAGAGTGTTTCGTCGTCAGCAAGGTGTTGCCGGAGGGCCTGAGCTTTCCATTCGACTTCGGCTTCATTCCATCGACTACCGGCGGTGACGGCGACCCGCTCGACGTGATTCTTCTGCTCGACGAATCAGTGCCCACCGGAACGGTCGTTCCGGCCCGGCTGATCGGTGTGATCGAAGCGAGGCAGACGAGCGGGGATGGTGAGAAGGTCGAGAACGATCGCCTGCTGGCGGTCGGCGCGTCGTCGTTGCTCCACGAGAAAGTTCGCAAACTCGCGGATTTGCCGAACGCCATCGTCGAACAGATCGAACAGTTCTTCGTCGCCTACAATCGGCTCGAAGGCGGAAAGTTCGTCGTCAAGGACCATCACGGGCCGAAGCGAGCGCGCGAGTGTGTCCGTCGGGGCAAGCGTCGATTCGCCGCCTCGAAGAAGTAGCGGCAGCGTGAGTCGCTCGCCGATTCGACAGGCATCGCGCTTGCCCCGCGACGACTGATGGATCGGGTCGCCCGACTTTCGCTGAGCGAGGCTTCGTCGCAGCTCCTCAACGAGTGCCGCATGGTGCTGCCCGGAATCCAGACGCTACTCGGGTTTCAGCTCATCGCGGTATTCCAGCCGCCGTTCGCCGGCCTGTCGCGAGCGATACAACGCCTGCATCTCTTCGCCATTTTATGCGTGGTGGTGGCGATCGCGCTGGTCATGACTCCCGCCGCGCTGCACCGTTTGCGCGAGCCGACGAGCGTGTCGAGGGAGTTCATCCGACTTTCCTCGGCGCTGCTGATGTGGAGCATGCCGCCCCTCGCTCTCGGGCTGTCGTCGGACGTGTACATCATTTCGACGATGGTCACTCACGAGTCGGTGGTCAGCGCCGTCCTCGCGCTGTTCTCGCTGGGAATGTTCGTCGGACTATGGTTTGTGGTGCCTTGGCGCATTCGCCTCGAGTAGCGTTCCCGTGCCGTTGTTGGTCAATCGCCGGAAGTCCACGGCAGATGAATGGTGAAGGTCGTTCCGCGCTCTGGCGTCGAGTCGACCGCGATCCGGCCGCCGTGTCCGTCAACGATCGCCTTGGCGATGTACAACCCCAGGCCGAGGCGCTGGCTATCTTCTGCGCCGGCGTCGCCGGCGTTGACGCTGACGAACGGGTCGAAGAGTGACGCCCGGCGTTCCTCGGGAATTGCCGGGCCGTCGTTGTGAACCGCGATGGTGACTTCGTCGTCAGCGGCGACCGAGATGCCGATTGGCGTGCCATCGGCCCCATACCGAAACGCGTTTGCCGTCAGATTGGCGACGGCCTGACCGATCCGCTTGTCGTCCCACTGTCCGCGCGAATCACCTGAGATACTCACGTGGACGTCGCGATCGGGATGAGCCGTAGTGAACTCGCCTACGATGTTGCGCACGGTGTCGCCGAGGTCGGCCTCACGCCGCTGGAGCGGAATGTGACCACCGAGCTGCGTCCGAACAGCCTCCAGCAGATCGGTGACGAGGTGATGCATTCGCTCCCCCGTGGCGACGATTCGCGTTACGACCTCACGCGCCGTCGCGTCATCGATCCCGCCTTCGAGCAGCAGTTGCCCGCCCAAGATGACTGTAGACAGAGGATCGCGAAGATCGTGGCCGAGGATTCCGAGAAAGGTCCCTCTCGATCGGTCCAGCCGCCCCATGAATTCGGCGACGGACTCCGTGAGAGCGAAATCGATGGCCTCGTCGAAACGAATGAGGCTTTCCAGATCGGACGGCGAGGTGTCGGGCTGGGATCGAACCCAGAGTTGCGCAACGCACGAGCGCAAGATTGGGAACTCCGAGACCACCTGCTGCAGCGTCATCCCTTGTTGTGCTCGCCGGGCGCCGTGCTTCTCGGCGACGGACTCAACGCTTCCGTCCGCGCCGCGCGTGGTTCCCGGATCAGTCCCGTGGCGCGTAGCCTTGGGTGCGCTGATGTCGTGCGCCACCGTGTCCAGTAGCTCACCCAAGTGATCGCGGAGCTCGGCGATCTCGACGTGCTGATCCCCCGGTACTCGGTGCCGAGCGTTGTTCTCCCATTCAGCGAGGATCGCCTCGCGATTTGACAGGATGAACGATGAAAGGTCCACGTGGACATTCCTGGTGATTGCTTCAGGGTCGCGCAAAGATTCCGCAGTGCAGAACCGGGACCTGATACAGGACGGGAGCCGTACTGGCGAGCTTGTTCCTCCGGGTCCCAGCGATTGCGTCTGGCCCACCGACCAGTACGGCGCCAAATTGCGGCGACAGAGAAGGTTCGCGCAGGCATACACCTCACCGGAGAACCGATGGCGACGAAGCTACGGTTGGCCAAGCCACCAGAAGTCGATCTGAAAAAAGAGCTCTTGGCCCGAGAGATCGGGCGTATTCTGCGCGACCGGCAGATGACGCAAACGGAGGCGTCATATCTCATCCGTGAGCAACCATCGCAGCTGTCGCTGATCACGAACGGCCGGCTGCGCGGTTTCTCGCTCGATCGCCTGGTCAAGTATCTCGCTCGCTTGGGGTGCGACGTGGAAGTTCGAATCGCCCCTCGGAAGGGCGGCCGGGCCGGCGCCGGAAAGGTGAGCGTTCAAGTGAAATAGATGGCCGACTGGCGACCCTACCGCGAGCCACTGCGTGTAACCCTGACGCGGACGATCAGCATCGCGATCGTCGCCGGTGCGGTCGTCGCGTCGCGGTCGGGGGGGATTCGCCGCTGGCCTCTTCTCAGCTTGCTGATGCTGTGGCCCGCGTTCGGTGGCCACTGGATCGACTTGGCGTTCTTGAATTGGCTCCGGCCGCGTCTGCCGGCGTCCCGTCAAATTCAGGTTGTCGCACGCATCGCCGTGTGGTTCGTCGGGGGGATGATGCTTGCGCTCGGCGCGCGGTTGACGGCGACTTTGCTGTCAGAGCACCGATCGTTGGCGTGGCTGACGTGGGCCACGGCCGGCACGGTGTTCGTCGGAATAGAGCTCGTCGCCCACGGAGTGCTTCATCTGCGTGGGCGACCGAGCTTCTACAACGGTCTCGGCTGATCGCAACGGTGGGGTAGGTGAGGATCCTGTCCTGGAACATCCGCCAGGGCGGCGGGCGGCGCCTCGATGCGATCGTCGCCGCCATCGCGGGCCACGAACCCGACGTGGTCGTCGTCAACGAGCTGCGCGCCCGAACCGCACCGCAGCTCGTCGCGGCCTTTCGCGCGAGAGGCCTCGCGTTTCACGAACACACGTCCCCGGCCAGCAGTGAAAACGGCACGCTGATCGCCGCGCGCGTCCCGCTCCGCCGACGCCGCGCCGGCGGACCTGCCCGAGTCTTCCGGCACGGCCTCCTCGAGGTCGACGTGGATGGCTGGGCGACCGTGGGGGCCGTGTACGGGCCACTGCGACGTGCTACGCTGCGCGCCTTCTGGGACCGAATGGTCGGGCACGCCACGCGTCGCGCCGACAATCGCTATCTCCTCATCGGCGACTTCAACGCGGGCGAGTCATTCGTCGACGCGCACGCGTACAAGTTCATGAGCTCCGACTATCTGGTCGCCATTCGCGACGCGGGTTTCGTGGATCTGTGGCGGGCGCGCAATGAGGAGACGGAGCACACGTGGTTCAGCTTCGGCCGGGGCGGGGTGGCGCTCAACGGCTTCCGTATCGACCATGCGATGGCGTCCGCACCGTTGGCCGGCGACGCGACGCGGTGCTACTACTCCCACACCGAGCGCGAAACGCGCCTCTCGGACCACTCGGCGTTGCTCGCCGAGTTCAGGGTCGGTTGAGGTGGCCACGGAGTACAACTCGGCCTCGACCCAAAGTCATCATTGCCCGCCGCCTCTATGCTAGCGCACTTATGTCAATCATTTGATAACTCGGCGAATGTTCGGGTATCACCGACGGCCTCGGCCAGAGAGGGTCGACGCTCGACATTGAGATGATTGGTTGAAGGGGCTGGGACGCCGAGCGCCCCGGAGGATAAGGCTAGCGGCTCGCGGCGCAACTCCATCGGGCGGTCGACCCGCCGGCCGGCGAGTACCCGAGGCGCGGCATGACGTTCAGCGCGATGACCGTCCACGCGAGGGCCACGCACGCCGTCGAGCCGATGAATAGCCACGGCACGCGATCGCGCCAAGCATGTAGAGCGAGCGTGACCGCGCCGATGATCACGATGCCATTAGAGAACAGGTAAGCCGCGAACGGCATTCCGCAGCTGCGTCCGTACGGCCACCAGAAGAGTGACAGGCCCAGCGCCGCGATGAGGATCAGTCGTACCCAGATCCCGACGAGCGCCAGGCGCTCCAGGAATCGGTCCTTCGCGGCAATTTCTTGAATCTTCTGCAGGCGGAGCTGCGTCCGCGACCGCTCGGGGGGAAGCCCGTCGTACTCACGCTCGATCTTGCGGAGCTCGAGGTTCCAGTCGATGTCGCTCACTTGAGGCGGAGTGATGGGGTGAAACGAGGTTGACCAGAGCAGCCTCATTTTGGCGTCGGACGGCCAAGTTTTCGGTGATCCACGGTGGGGTCAAGGCGTATCAGAAATTGCCTGCACGATCGGCGGCAACGAGGGGCAAACGGCGCCCTACGGCGTCTTCACTTGCGCCATACGCCGCCTCAATTCGTCGAACCAGTTCGTGACGACGACGATTCGATCGCGCTTCGAGCCGCTGCGCGCCAGCGCGACTATCTCGCCCGTTCGCGGGCTCACGCCGACCGCCCGGTCGGGGGATCCAACCGTGTATGGGTCGGCGAATAGAGTATCGCGCCGAGTGATCGCGATACTGGGAGCGAAGTTCAGCGCGATCGAGGTGAACGATGCGCCGGGGGTTCGCACGATTAGAGAATGCCCATCGCCGCTCCATAACGGCTCGCGTCCACCGTCGCTCGTGACCTGAAGGCGGGTCGTGGGGTCGTCGACGCTCGCGACGAATACCTCCGCGCGCCCTGTCTCGTTGCTCGTGAAGGCCACCCAATGTCCGTCCGGCGAGACGCTAGGCTGCAATTCGTCGGCGTCGGACCCGGCGAGAACGCGCGGTTTGGAGGATCCGTCGATCGGGAGAAGCAGGATGTCGTGGTGAAACGGAGTGCCGACTACGGCGACGATCGATTTGCCATCGGGGGTGAACACGAAGTAGAACAGGGCGAGACCCGCCGTCGGAATTGGCGAGGCCGTGCCGCTTCCGTCCGCGCGCTGCCAGCGAATCGTCGCGCCCGTGGAATCGGAATGGAGCCAGCCGAGCCGACCACCGTCGGCGCTCCACTCCGGCGCGCTGCTCTGGCCGTCGCGAGTGAAGCGAACGGGCTGGCCGGTCGCCCGGGTCACGGCCCATATGTCGGACTTGGCGCCATCGGAGCGCGCCACCGCGACGCGATCTCCGCTCGGTGACAATCGCGGATGTGTGTAAGCGCCGTCGGGGAAGCCGGCGTCATGCTCGTGGCCTGCGCGGTCGACGACCATGGCCCGCTGCGTCTCCGCACCCTCGACGTATGCCAGCACTCCGTTTCGGGACACATCATAGTGCGCCACGCCGCCGGGTCGCACGAACACTCCCTCGAGCACGCGAACCGGCGGACCTCGCAGCTCGAGGGCCTGCAGGTCAAACGGCGCGGCGAGGATGGCCCCGTCGCTCTGCGCGACGAGGATTTGTCCGCTGCTCACGTAGCGCGGATTCGAGCCCTTGATGCCGAGTCGCTTTACTTGACCGTCGGCGACACGGACGACGAGAACGTCCAGCTCGTCGGGCGTCCGCGCTTCGCGAAAATCGTTGAAGAGGACAGCTCTTCCGCCCGGCAAGACGAACGGCCAACTGTGCCCCGCGCCGCTCGCCGAGTCGGGCGTGGTCAGCCGTGTGGCCGAACCGCCGGCGCTGTTGGAGCGCCACAGTGAGCTGCCGCGAATGAAGGCGATCACGCCGCCCTCGCCCCAACTCGTGCGCCCGGCGTCTTCCACGATTCTCGTCGACGGTCGTCCATCCGTCGGCAACGTCGCGAGCGCACGATCCGACCTGTCGAACGCAAGCTCGCCTGCGGGAGAGAACACCGGATCCAGCGCTCCGAGAGAGCCGATGATCTCGTGCGGCGTAAGCTCGTCGAGGCGTCTTCGGAAGAGCGCGCGGCTTCCGTGCGACCTTCCCATGTACACGATTTCCGCCCCATCGGGCGAGATGGCGAGCGCGCGGGTCCCGACGTTCGCCGTGATGTCTTGAGAGTCGGGAAGGTCGAGCGTGAAGCGCATCGGCGGAACCGGCGACGCGGACGTCGGTCGTCGCCACGCCCACGCCGCCGCAGCAAGCGACGCGATCGCGATGCACGATACGGCGCCGAACATCCAGCGAGAAACGCCATGCTTCGCGGCGCCATGGGGTCGCGCCATGGACGCCGCCGTCGAGGTGAACGCGGGATTCACCAGCGCGTCGCTGAACGCCCTCACGCTCTCGAATCGATCGGCCGGAAGCTTCTCGAGCGCCTTCTCGAGCGCGGCGTCCACGTTCGCCGGCACCGATTTCCGCAGAGTCGTCACCGGCTTCGCGGGCTCGGCGATGATCTTCATGATCACCTGCTGCGCCGATCCGCCGGTGTGCGGCGGCTCGCCGGCGAGCGTCTCGTACAAGACGCTCGCCAGCGAATAGATGTCGCTGCGCGCGCTGATGTCCTTGTCGGCCGTCGCCTGCTCGGGGCTCATGTAGTGCGGCGTGCCGAGCGAGAGACCCGTCTCGGTCATTCGCCCGCCGGCGGCGGCGCTGACGGCGAGCGCGATGCCGAAATCCATCACCATCGCGCGTCCATCGTGCAGCAAAATGTTCTCAGGCTTGATGTCGCGATGGATCACGCCGTGGCGATGCGCGTAGTCCAGCGCGTCGCCCACTTCGCGCGCGATGCGGATCGCGTCGTCGACCGCGAACTGGGTCTCGCGGTTCAACTTCTCGCGAACCGTTTCGCCCTGGATGTACGGCATGACGTAGTACAGCAGCCCGTCGGCCTCGCCGGAGTCGAACAGCGGGAGGATGTGCGGGTGTTGGAGGCTGGCGGTTGTCTTGATCTCGACGACGAATCGCTCGGCGCCGAGGACGGCGGCGAGCTCTGGTTTGAGCACCTTGAGCGCGACCTTGCGCCCGTGCTTCAGGTCCTCGGCCAGATAGACCGTGGCCATACCGCCGCGACCGAGCTCGCGTTCGATGCGGTAGCGGCCGGACAATGCGGAGGCGACGTCGCCGCCGATGGATGTCATGAGGAAGAGGGAAGGATGCCCAAAGTATGCGCGTCGGGAGCGCAAGAGCAAACGGCGGCCTCCCACGCGATATCGCGTACATGAGGAGTTGTCGGTTCGGCTTGCCAGGGAAGTTGGTCGGGGGCGATAGTCTGGTATGCTACGCCGAATACGAAGTGCTATTGTGCTGGGGGCCTTGTGGAGTTTTGTCTGGCTGCCGATGTACGTCGCTTTGGGTTGGCCGACGGGCTGGATGCGGTTCCGGCCGTTCGAGTGGTACTCGCTTGCGATGTTTGGCGGTTTGGGGTTTGCGAGCGGGTTGACGTTCGCCCTACTCCTCGCTCGTCTCGAGCGGAATCAAACCGTCGATCGGCTCTCGCCGCGCCGATTGCTCGTTTGGGGCGTGTCGGCCGGCGCCGGAGTGCCAATCGCTATCAGCGCCGTCGTGCTGGCCCTGCTCCCCAATTCGCACTTGGCCTCGAGCGCGTATGGCACGTTCGCGCTACTCGGGTCCGTCGGCGGGTTCACGGCGTTGGCCACGCTTGCTCTCGTCGGACGCGGGCGGGAAGGCGTCGGCTCGTTATCGGCGGATGTAGGCGGCGTCGATGAACGCTGATTCGCAGGACGCTCATCAAAGAGACGTGCAGTCGGCGGTGCATCGGCTTCGTCGCGAGTTGGCGGGACTCGAGGCCGAGATCGTCGCCGTTGACGGGCGTTTGAGCGAAATTCGAGCGCGTCAGCGGGTCATCGAGCAGCGGGCGATGGACGCCATTCGGGCGGGCGACGACCGTGCCGCGCGGGCGGCGCTGGTCGAGATGATGCCTCACGCCGAGGACGCGGCGCCACTCGAAGCCGATCTCACCGTCTTGCGAGCGATGGCGGACGAATGCCGGCGGTGGCTCGCGACCGCGTGACGCCCCGGGCTGACCGGTGGTTTGGCTGGCATGCGAAGAACACTCCGTGCCATCCTACTGGCAACCCCCCTGATGGTGACCGCCATCGGCTGTGGCAGCGACACAGTCACGCCGTCGTCGGCGACGCTGAACGGCACCTGGATCCGTCCGAACGAGGTGCCTGGATCTCACGAGAGTTGGACGCTCGCGGTGACCGGCAACACGGTTGCGGGCACGGGCGACTGGTCCGGCGAGGCTTGCTGTGGCGGTACGATCACGATCACCGGCGGGATCACCGACGACGGCGTTCACCTCGACTTGACGTTCGTCACGACTCAAGGCAATCCCCGGCCGGCCTTTCACGAGCGCTTTGACGGCTCGCTCGTGTCGCAGAACGTGCTCGACGGATTGTCGACTCCTGATGGAGCCACGCCGGCGGAAGTCCGGATGCAGCGTCAGTAGTGACTCTGTCGCAACAACGCCGCACCCGCCACGGCCGCGCCGACGACGACCGCGTCCTCGACGAGCGCGGCCGCCATCGGCGGCAGACGCCTGCCGAGCGCACGCCGCATTCTATATGTAGCGTGTGCGCTCGCGAACGCGACGAGTCCGCCGAGGATCGCCGATCCGGCTCGATTGCGCCCTGCTCGACCCCCCACGGTCGCGCCCACCAACGCCCCGGCCGCGATGCGTCCGACGAGCAGAGGCGGAGCGAGGCGACTGGGCACGGTCGGCACCTTGTCGTAGATGAATTCGCCCGCGGCGAACAATTTCGTAGGCGTGCGGCGCGAGATGGCGGCGATGCCGGACCATGTACGCGCACCCGAGGCCGCGGCGAGTAGCCCCAGCGGCATGAGCGATCCACGTGTGTCTCTGTGCATGACGCACGAGCGAGCAAGGAGCCGGCCGCCCCGCGTCAAACGAACCGTCGAACGAACTCCAGTGCCTTGTCTGCCACTTCGCGCCAGCCGCTGTCGATCGTCAGTGCATGTCCACGGTTCGGCATCTCGACGATCTCCGTGACCGACGGGTTGTCTTTCTGCTGATTGAACGATGCATGCGCGATCGACCACGGGACGGTGTTGTCCTTCTCGCCGGAAATGACGAGCAGTGGACCGCGATCGGGATTGTCGGTGTCGACTTTCGCTTCGGTCCACGGATTGAGATTCGCCGCGGCCGCCTGAAACAGCGGCGCTCCTGACGCCGGCACCGCGAACGAATCGTACAGTTCCTTCGCCTCCTCCTCGCTCACCGCGTTGGCGAATCCGAACCTGAACTGCTCGTAGGTGAGCGGGACGGCGCGCTTGCGATTGGCGGGATTGCCGAGCACCGGCAACGCCGACTTGAGCGCCGAAATCGGCAGCGGGAGCACGCCTCGGAATGGCGCTGGGTCGATCGCGACGGTCGCGCCCGACCGTCCTCGCCCGGCGAGTATCTGCGCGAGCAGACCGCCGAACGAATGCCCTATGATCGCCGGTTTTCGCGTGAGCCCCGCGATGATCGTGTCGAAGTGATCGGCGACCTGCATGATCGTCTTCTGCGCCATCACCTCCGGATGAGCGTTTGCTTCGGCGACCGTTTCGGGATCGTCCGGCCCACCGGGCGTGAGCGCGACGAATCCTGCCTCCTCGAACGCCTCAAGGGGCGTTCTTCACCTTGTCCCCGTCGACCGTGCCGCCTACACTGATCGGCGGAGTCCGCTTTTCTTCTACACGCCGCACCTTCGCGGGACGAAGGCAAATGACGTTTCAGAATCCCTGGCCCGGTCAGCCGCGCGGCTTCAAAGATGTCTTACGGTGGCGTTTTCGCGATCGTCTACATACGCGGATCGCGCCGAATCCTCCGCGTGGCTGGCTGCCGCGGCGTACGCCGTCGATCGTCGTACCCCGCGCCGATCCCGGATATCGTTCCGCCACGTGGGTGGGACATTCGACCGTCCTGCTTCAACTCGGCGGGCTGAACATCCTCACCGACCCCGTGTGGGGCGAACGCGCGTCGCCATTTCGGTGGATCGGTCCGCGGCGGCTGACTCCGCCCGGGGTAGACTTCGACGCGTTGCCGCCCATCGACGTCGTTCTCCTCTCACACAACCATTACGACCATCTCGACGCGCCCACGGTCCGCCGCATCGCGAAGCAGTTTCCCGGTGCGAACTGGCTCTGCCCGCTCGGACTCGGCGAGCTGCTGACCTCTTTCGGCGTCAGGAGCATCGAGGAGCGCAACTGGTGGCAGACGGTGGATGGCGCGGGCTATACGGCCACCTGCACGCCGGCCCGCCATTTCAGCGGGCGCGGATTCCGCGATCGCGGGGCGACGTTGTGGTGCGGCTGGACGATAGCCGCCGACGGAGTCCGCGTCTACTTCGCCGGTGACACGGCGCTCCACCCGGAATTCACCGCGATCGGCGAGCGATCGGGGCCGTTCGATCTCGTGATGCTACCCATTGGCGCCTACGCGCCGCGCTGGTTCATGGAGAGCGTCCACATGAATCCGGAGGACGCGATGGAGGCCTACCGAGCGGTCACCTCCGGTGGAGACGCGCGCCCGCCATGCTTGGCGCTGCATTGGGGGACGTTTCGTCTCACCGACGAACCGGTCGAGGAACCGCCGTCCCGATTTGCACAGCGATGGAACGAAGCTGCCTTTCCGCCGGCCGCGAACTGGACGCTCGCGATTGGAGAGACGAAGCGGCTTTGACCGCGCACGCAAGATGCTCGCTCGAACGTCCATCCTTCATCGGAGCGATCCCGTGGCAACGGAACATCGGCAACCGGTCCGCGTCGCAGTTCTGAGCGCGTCGCTGCGAAGCAACTCCCTCAATGAGCGGCTCGCGCGGCTGGCGGAGCAGGTGATTCAGCAGGAGGGCGCCACTGTCGAACGGGCAACGATGGAGGACTTCGACAGCGTCTCCTTCGACTTCGATGTCGAGCAGGAGACGGGCGTCCCCGAGACGGCAATGCGTTTTCGCCGATGGCTCGAGGCGGCGGACGCCTTCGTCATAGCCTCCCCGGAGTACAACGCGTCGCTCCCCGGCGCCCTCAAGAACCTGATCGACTGGGTATCGCGAGTGCGCCCGCAACCGTTCAACGGAAAGCAGGGGCTGTTGATGTCGGCGTCGCCATCGATGGCGGGCGGAAACCGCGGGCTATGGTCCCTCCGCATTCCGCTGGAGCATCTCGGGAGCCGAGTCTACCCGGACATGTTCTCACTCGCTCAGGCGCACGAAGCTTTCTCGGCCGACGGCAGCCTCGCCAACGACGTCCTCCAGGCGCGTTTTGCCGAGACGATCGGGTGCTTCCTGGAACTCGTGGAAGCCGCCACGCACTACCGCTCGCTCAAGAAGCAGTGGGTGGAATTCCTCGGCGAGAAGCCGGACGCACTCACCGACCGCGTCGAGCTGCGCGTCGGCGCCGCCTGACCGAACGCGGCAGATAATACGCCTCTTTCACGCGTCACCGCTCCCGTTGCGCCTCGCTCGTGCGTAGCGCTCTGAACAGGAACCCTCCGACTCGCCGCTCGTACTCGACTCTGTCGTAGGCGTACAGGTCCTCGTGACGTGCACCCTGGACGGGCCAATAGGTCTTGGGAGCGGGAGCACGCGCATAAAGCGACTCCGCTTCGGCGATCGGCGTGTACGGATCGGCCGTGCCGGCGAGGAACAACAACGGTGCGCGCAAGCGCGCGATCTGATCGATCGGCCGCAACTCGGTTTCCCTGACTCCAACCTCGTCGCCGACAAAGTGGAGGACGGCCGGCGTGAAGAGGCGCGCCACTCCGCCAAGCGGCCCTAACCATGTGCCCAGCCGATCGCTCACGGCCTGGCGAATCGTCGGATAGACCGACTCGAGAACAAATGCGTTCGCGTCGAGCGGGCCGGGTCCGAGCAGCGCCGCGGCGCCGCCCATCGAGATACCGATCACGCCGACTCGCTCCGCCGGCATCGCACCGCGCAGAAACGTCATCGATGCCTCGGCATCGAGGCTCTCGCGCGCACCGAACGTGACGTGCTCGCCGGGTGACTCACCATTCGCCTGTAGGTCGGGCGCCAGCACGGTGAAGCCAAGGCGGTGCAGGAATCTCGCGCGCTCGAGCATGCTCGTGCGATTCGCGCCGACGCCGTGCAGAAGCAACACCGACCCGCCACCCAACACTCCGCGAGCAAGCCACGCGTGGATGTTGCTACCGGAGCCGCTCGGGTAGATCACACTCTCGGCGCCAAGATCCGCCGGCGCGGCTCCGATAGTCGCGTGGGAGGGTCGCGCCATGACACAGCCGGTCGCGGCCATCAGAAGTGCGAGCGACGCGGCGGCGACGATAGATGAAGTGCGACTCAAAGTGGCGACGTGAGCACCGCGTTGAAGGAACGCTTGTAGCAGAAGCGGGCGCCGCGAGGCGCCCCCCTGCCAAATGAAGCTAAAGCTTTGCCATCGTCGACGGGCTGATCGCTCTCCCGCCGGGATTGGACGAAGGCCGAATTCCGCAATGACGACGGTGGCCCTAGACTGACCGACCCTCGCGCAGCTTGGCTCCAACGCCGCCTTGCGACTGCAATGCCGGAAACGCCCCCTATCGATCGCCGCCGCTTTTGCGCGGCCGCGGCGTCAGCCGTCGCGGCCGGCCCGCTCGCTTTTCTCGATCGCACATCCATAGGAAGGTCTAAAGCCATGACCGACGTCATGCCTGAGGCCGCACGCCGGACGCGCGGTGAAAACCCCGACATTCGCCCGTTTCGCGTGGCCTTTCCCGACACCGACCTCGCCGAACTGCGCCGGCGCGTCAAGGCCACACGGTGGCCCGACCGCGAAACGGTCCCCGACGCGTCGCAGGGCGTTCAACTGGAGACGATGCAGAAGCTCGCCGCCTATTGGGCGACCGAACACGATTGGCGCAAGGTCGAGGCTCGACTGAACGCCGTGCCGAATTTCATGACGACCATCGACGGGCTGGACATTCATTTCATTCACGTCCGTTCGAAGCATGAGAAGGCGCTGCCGGTCATCATCACACACGGTTGGCCTGGCTCGATCATCGAGCAGCTGAAAGTCATCGATCCGCTCACCAATCCCACGGCGCATGGCGCGAACGCAGCCGACGCGTTCGATGTCGTGATTCCCTCGTTGCCGGGCTATGGGTTTTCAGGCAAACCGATCGCGCCCGGTTGGGATCCACCGCGCATCGCGCGAGCGTGGACGGTGCTGATGAGGCGTCTCGGATACACGCGCTTCGTCGCACAGGGCGGCGACTGGGGAAATGCCGTCACCGAGAACATGGCTCTCCAGGCGCCGCCGGAATTGCTCGCCATTTCGACCAACATGCCTGCGGCCGTGCCGGCTGACATCGACAAGGCGCTCACGTCCGGCAGCCCGCCGCCGACCAGCCTCTCGGCCGACGAGCGGCACGCGTGGGACCAGATAGCCTTCTTTTACAAGAACGGCCTCGGCTACGCCAACGAGATGTCGCTGCGTCCGCAGACGCTCTACGGGATCGTGGATTCGCCCATCGGTCTCGCGGCGTGGATGCTCGACCACGACGCGGCCAGCTACGCCCTCATCGTGCGCGTCTTCGACGGAAAGGCGGAAGGACTGACGCGAGACGACGTCCTCGACAACGTCACGCTGTACTGGTTGACGAACACGGCGATCTCGTCGGCTCGCCTCTACTGGGACAACAACCAAACGGCCAAAGCCGGATTCTTCGACGTCAGGAACGTTCAGATCCCGGTAGCCGTAATGGCCTTTCCCGACGAGCTTTACCAAGCTCCGCGGAGTTGGGCCGAGCGCGCGTATCCCAAGCTCATTCGCTACAACAAGCTCCCCAAAGGCGGGCACTTCGCTGCCTGGGAGCAGCCACAATCGTTTTCAGACGAGCTGCGCGCGAGCTTTACACAATTGCGCAAATAGTCGAACGGAGACGACGTGACCTAGTCCGTCACGAGAGAGCCAACGGCAAGAGTTTGCCTCGTCGGCAAACTCAGGGCGCTGAGTCGGCGACGAAGTGAGCCACGTCTCTCGTGAAGCGTTCCGGATACTGAAACAGCGACCCGTGTCCTGAATCCGGATACACGATCAGTTCGGCATTCGGAAGCTGCTGGGACAGGTTGTAGGAGTTGGCAGTCGGAATCATGATGTCATGACTCCCGCTCACGACGAGGACCGGCTGCCTCACGCTGGCGAGGCCATCCGCCGCCGCAGCCTTCTGCGTCCACGCATGAATCGCGTCGACGTGCGCTCTCACCGTGTTCTCGCCTGCCGGCGGCTCTCGGTCGGCGCGGACCATCAGCCGCTCGAGATGGCGGTGCCCCGCGCTCTGGCTCGACTCCGAGGGCTCGAAGAACAGTGAGAGCAGCGACTGCGCGTCCGCGGGAATCGTCGACGCCGCGTTCACCACGTCGGGAGAGAAAACGCCTGTGGAGCCCCGTGGACCGGTGCCCACCAGTACCGTCGTGCGGACGAGGTCGGGGCGCTCGATGAGTATCTGCTGAGCGACCATCCCGCCGAGTGAGAAGCCGAGCAGGTCGACGTGTCTTTCGCCGAGCGCGTCGATGAACGCGGCGGCGTCGTCGGCCATGGCACCTACGTCATCGGGCGTCGTTCCACCGCTGCGGCCGATTCCGCGGCCGTCGAACAGAACGACGGGATGTTCATAGGCGAGTCCATCCACGACGAGCGGATCCCAATCGTCCATGTTCCCGCGAAAGCGTTGCAACATGACGAGCGGGATGCCGAGTGGCGGTCCAATCCGGCGATAAGCGAGCGAGACGCCGTTCGCATCGATGAAATGGGTCTGCGCCGTCTGATGAGAATCCGTGACCGCGGTCGCGCCTCGCATACATTCTCCTTGTAGTGACGGCCTGCCGGAGAATGTCGATCACCACGAATCGTGCCCTTCGGAAGCAGGGTGGACGCTGGGGGCATTACCTTCCTCATGGTGCCGTGGCGTGGTTGCCCGGGGGAAGGCCGGCGCGGTGGGTTCGATTCCCATGAACCATCCTGGGCGCCGGAACCACCAGCCGGGTTCGACTCCCGGACGGCACCTTCGGTCGAGCGACTAGCGGTAGCGAGCGTCCGTCCGTCGGATGCGACGAAAGCGAATACGGCCTCGCAGGGCTCCGCGGACGAGAAGAACGCCTCCGATGGCGACGACCACGCAGAAGCCGACGACGAGGGCGAGGATCGCCGGCTGGGCGGTCGATCGGAGCTGCGTGACGGCGACGATGCACGCGGCGACGAGAGCGGCCAGGCCGATGATCGCGAGCAACATTCTGAGCGTCAGGCCGATCGGGCGTTCGGGGGGGAGCCGGCGCTCACCTCAATTCGCTCGGCACGATGAGTAGAGCGCCAGGAACTCGGACCAGTCCCGCACGACCGGAACGCCGACACTCGGCCGGTCCACCGCGCGGCCCGACGTGAGCCAAACCGGCTGCAATCCGACAGCGGTCGCGCCTACAATGTCCTCGTTGTACGTGTCGCCGACGAACCAGGTCTCTGACGCCCGAGCGCGCAGTCTCTCGAGCGCCGCTGCGTAAATGCCGGGCGCTGGTTTTCTTATGCGGAGATCGGCGCTCGACAACACGAATTGGAGATTCGCGGCGAGTCCATGCCGTGCAAGCTCGGCGCGGATCGCTCGGCCCGAAAAAGCGGCATTGCTCACGGCGCCGACGGGCACTCGATCGTCGCTGAGGCTTGCGAATACCTGTTCGACGCGTGGCAGCGGCTCCATGCGAACCACCGTCGCCCAGATTCGATCCTCGATCGTTTCCGTCGAAAGCTCGGCGAGGGACGGGACCTGTGTACGCAGCCATTCAGCGAGAAGGCACTCGTCACCCCGTTCGTACGCCGGAAGCTCGTACGCGCGAAAGACGGCCGCGAGCTCCTCGGACCGCGGGCGGTCGTGTACGACCGCGTCGATACCGAGCGACAGGTCGAACCAGTGCTGTCGGAGAATCGTGTCGCCGACGTCGAGGAGAACGGCGTTGGGAGGCTTCAAAGGATTTGACGATCCATGTCGATGCACTCCTCAGAAGGAGAGATAGTAATATGATCGGTTGACGTAGCGCGGTCCGCCGGCGAGTGTGCGGGCATGACGTCGTTCTCCGCCCGCCGCGCTCTTGCGTGTGCTGCCCTTGTTGTCGCCGCGCCAATTCAAGTCTCGGCGCAAGCGTCGAACCCTTGGCCGCAGCGCGGCTGGATCAGCGCCGGCGTCGGCGTCGGCAACTCGCCATATCATTCGCTCGCCGGGGTCGCGA
This sequence comes from uncultured Gemmatimonadaceae bacterium, assembly GCA_963757185.1. Classification (GTDB taxonomy): domain Bacteria; phylum Gemmatimonadota; class Gemmatimonadetes; order Gemmatimonadales; family Gemmatimonadaceae; genus JAQBQB01. Next base: position 356,810 of record CAVWQI010000001.1, on the reverse strand, counting down.
CTGGATGGTATTCGGTCGGCCCGGTCGCGGCCGGAGTGCGCCTCGCGGCCGCGGACCAGTTGTTCGGTGAACACCGAAGCGATCAGGCATTTCTGATCGGCGCGAGAACGCGAGGCACTACGGCGTTCCTCATCGGCGCGATCGGTACCGCGAAGGTCGCGTCCTCGCTGACCTGTGACGGACCGTGCACCGAACCGCCTCCGCGGCCGAGCAGCACCGAGATGGCCTACTCGTTCGAGGCGCACCTGAACCCGCGCACGTTCTTCGGCATCGGAGGGACGATGTTCGGCGTGTTGGGCCCAGCCTCGGCGCGCTACAACGCCTTTGCCGTTACGATCGACGTCGGCTGGTTCGGGCCGTGACTGACTCCACGCGCCAAGGCCTCGAACGAATGGACGACTCGATCAGTTCAGCACTTCTCTAGGCCGCTCCGGCCACGATCGGATTCCCAAGTCCGCCGATGCGCTCGATGTTCACTTCCATGACGTCACCGGCCTTGAGATATACCGGAGGTTTTCGACCATGGCCGACGCCCGCCGGCGTGCCTGTCGCAATGACGTCGCCCGGCTCGAGCGTGATGCTGCGCGTGATGAACTCGATGAGTTGCGGCACCCGGAAGATCAGCTGGCTCGTGTTCGAGTCCTGCATCACCGCGCCGTTGACCGTGAGCCTGATGCGCAACGTGTGCGGATCGGGAATCTCGTCGGTCGTCACGATCGTCTGACCCATCGGCGCGAACGTGTCGCATGACTTGCCGCGCTGCCACTGCACGTCGCCGAACTGAAAGTCGCGCGCGGTGACGTCGTTGAACGCGGTGTAGCCGAGGACGTAGTCATACGCTCGGTCGGCTGAGACGTGTGAAGCGCGACGTCCCATCACCACGGCCAACTCCGCCTCGTAGTCGACCTGCTCGCTCGTCGAAGGAATGACGACCGGTTCGCCCGGCGCGATCACGCAGCTCGGAAACTTCGAGAAGATCGCCGGCGTTTTCGGAACCGCGAGCCCGATCTCGCCGGCATGGTCGTGGTAGTTCATGCCGATGCAAACGATTTTGCCCGGACGCGGAACGGGCGCGAACCAGTAGGCATCTTGACGCGGCACGAGCCAACCCTTTTTGCGAGCCTCGGTGAGCGCGCTTGGGTTGCGCCCGAGCTCGAAGGCGGTGTCGCGTACCGTTCGGAACCAGCGGCCGTCCATGTCGAACCACGCCAGCGGATTCGATGGGCGGTCGTCAGGGGCGAACAGCCTCTCGCAGTCGAGGCGCTCGCCGGTGTCCACGCCCTTGGCGTAGAGAATGACGCCCATGCGGGGCGCTTTCCATTCCGATTCTTTCGTGGCGAACGATATGATGCGCATTGCGGCAATTGTGTGTGTCCGGACAAAGCTGGCGGCGGCCCGCGGCGCACGCCAGTTCCGTCTGGCTCGATGGCGTGGGCCATCTCGAGAGGATAGGTTCGCCGCAGTGACCGACCCGTCGGAAGCCGCGCTTAGCGCGAACGCCCCCCTCGCCGCCGAAGGCGATGACTCCGGGTTGGCCGCGTTCTACCGCGGCATGTCCGTGCCCGAGCGACGCACCATGCTCGCCTGCGCGCTCGGTTACGCGCTCGACGGTCTCGACTTCACGATCTATACGCTGGTACTCGGCAGCGTCATCTCGCTCTGGCACGTCGATCGTGGGTCGGCCGGCCTCACCGTCAGCGCGACGCTCCTGTGCTCGGCGATCGGCGGATGGGTCGCGGGGTATGTGTCCGATCGCGCCGGCCGAGTGCGCGCCGTGCAGATCACCGTGCTGTGGTTCGCGCTCTTCAGTCTTCTCTCCGCGTTCGCGCAGAGCTTCAACCAGCTGGCGTTGTGTCGTGCGCTCCTCGGATTTGGCTTCGGCGGCGAGTGGACCGCGGCGGCGGCGCTGATGAGCGAGACGATTCGTCCGCGCTACCGCGGGCGAGCCGTCGGATGCGTGCAGTCCGGGTGGGCGGTCGGGTGGGGGAGCGCGGTGCTGCTCCAGGCGATCGTGTACACGCTCGTCCCCGAGCAACAGGCGTGGCGTTGGATGTTCGCGCTCGGGTTCGTGCCCGCGCTGTACGTGCTTTTCGTTCGCCGATTCGTGGAAGAACCGCCGCTGGCCGCCGCGGCAAGAAAAGACAGAGCGGCGACGGGTTCGATGTGGGAGATCTTCAGTCCCGGCTTGCTCAAGACGACCGCGCTCGCGGCGCTCCTCGGCACCGGCGCGCAGGGCGGGTATTACGCGGTGAATACGTGGTTGCCGGTGTTTCTACAGACGGAGCGGCATCTCACGATCGTCGGCTCGACGAGCTATCTCGCGTTTCTCATCTCGGGCGCCTTCGCGGGCTATCTCACCGGCGCGTGGCTCGCCGACCGCGTCGGGCGGCGCAAGCTCTTTCTGATATTCTCGGCCGGCGCGCTCGTCATGACGCTGATCTACACCCGCGCGCCGGTCTCGAACAACGTGCTCTGGGTGCTCGGCTTTCCGCTCGGCTTCGTCGCGTCGGGATACTTCTCGGGGCTCGGCGCGTTCTTCTCTGAGCTCTTTCCGACACGCGTGCGCGGCTCGGCAATGGGGTTCGCGTACAACTTCGGGCGCGGCATCGGCGCGACGTTCCCCGCGCTGGTCGGTTACATCTCGGCCACGATGCCTCTGTCGCGCGCGATCGCGATCTTCGCGACGATCGCGTACAGCCTCATGGGGATCGCGGCATTCCTGCTTCCCGAGACACGCGGCCGAGCATTGGAATCGTGATCGGGCGGGGGCGGGACGTTCGGCTGGCGGCGAGAGCGGGCACGCTCACGGGACCGACGGCGGGGCTCGCGCCGGGATTCGTGCAGGGAAATCTCGTCGTCGTCCCGGCTGACGTCGCCGACGACTTCGCGGCGTTCTGCCGGCTCAATCCGAAACCGTGCCCCGTGATCGGCGTGACCAAGCCCGGTGTACCGCGTGTGCCGGAGCTCGGCGCCGACCTCGACCTCCGAACCGACCTTCCTCGCTATCGCGTGTGGCGCGACGGGGAGCTGGCGGAGGAGATCGGCGACGTGTCGCATCTCTGGCGTGACGACCTCGTCGGATTCGTTCTCGGGTGCTCGTTCACGTTCGAGGAGGCGCTGACGGCGGCCGGGATTCCGCTCAAACATCTGGCGGCGGGGAAGAATGTCGCGATGTACCGCACGAGCATCTCATGTGAACCAGCGGGGCCATTCTCCGGTCCACTCGTCGTCTCGATGCGGCCGCTCGCGGCCGCTGATGTCGCGCGCGCCATCGACATCACTGCGCAGTACAGTTCGGCACACGGTGCGCCGGTGCACGCGGGCGCGCCTGAGGAGATCGGCATTTCTGATCTCTCAATGCCGCATTACGGCGATCCGGTCGAGGTCGCGACCGGCGAGGTTCCCGTGTTCTGGGCGTGCGGCGTGACGCCACAGGCGGCGATCGCGGTCGCGAGAATACCGTTCGCGCTGACACACGCTCCAGGCCGCATGTTGGTCAGCGATCTGAACTCGCTAAGCTTCACCGGGGACCTCCCAGCCGCGGGCACGGCGGCGCAGTTTAAGTAGTCACCTGAAAGAGATCGGTGAACGACATGGCCAATCGTCCTCCGCGGTGCACTCACGTCGTCGGGCTTCACCCGCCCGAGCCACGGACTCCCGACGGGTGCGAGGAGTGTCTGGCATCCGGAAGCGAATGGGTGCACCTCCGGCTTTGTCTGACGTGCGGGCACGTGGGCTGCTGCGACGAGTCGCCGAACAAGCACGCGACCAAGCACTTTCACCAGACGCAGCACCCCGTCATCCGGAGCTTCGAGCCGGAAGACGACTGGGGTTACTGCTACGTGGACGACGTGATGTTCGAGCCGATGCCTACTTTTGGATTGCGGACCATCGCCCACGCGTGACTTCGGCTATCGGCGGACCGCCGTTGCGCTGACGGGTGAGCCGAGCTTCCGCTCCACGTCCGTGACGTACTGGCGCAACGTGCCTTCGTAGCCGATGAAGTATCGGCTCACGACGCGGAAGATCGGATTGTAGATCTCACCGTTCTCGACGATCTCGAGGCGCGTTGCGCCTGACGAATCCGGCCGCAAATCGTAGGTCCACGTTCCGCCGAATGGCAGCGACCCTGAGTCGATTCTCGTCACGAGGACCGTCGGCGGAGTTTGGCGTTCGACGAGGTAGGGGATCGTCCCGTCCTTCGACACCTCGCGCCAACGGCGTTGTCCGTCTGGAGACGGCAGGATTTCGACGGACCGCACGCCCGTACGCCAGGTCGGGAATGCCGCGACATCGGTGATCAGCGCGTATAGCCGGTCTGGTGGCGCGGCGATCGTGGCCGCTACCTGCGCGCGGTGCTTCACCGGCAGGCTGTACCCGATCACCACGATCACGACGAGCAGCGCGGCGACGACGCCGAGCACGATCAAAGCAATCTTCACGCGCGCCTCCGTTGTTCGGTCATTCGCCGGCACGCATCGGCGAGACGGCTCATGCCAAAGACGATCGCCGTTCGGTCCTCGCGAGAGGCGAACTCGATCGCGGCGCGAAGCTGGCGAGTCTCGAGGACCGAGGTGTCGCGGATCGCGCGAGCGCCCTTCGGCGAGAGGAGCGCGCCGGCGGACCGTCTGTCGTCCGACGCCGAAACTCGCGTAACGAAACCGAGCCCGGCGAGTCGCTTCAACGCCTCGGACAGCGTCGAGCGCGTGACATTGAGATGGGTCGCCAGGTGTGATGGGCGCATCGGCCGGTCGAGGTCGAGATGCGCGAGGATGGCCGCGTCGCGCGCCGACAGTTGGTGATCGGTCGATCGCTTGCGCTGGTGACGAGTGTGGCAGGCGAGGTACACCTGCGGGTAAGCCACCTGGACGACTTGGACGACTTGGTCGAGGGTCATGCGGCGAAGCTAAGCCCGGCCGCGGATGTTCGTCAAAACGAACAAATCCGTCTGGCTGCGCCGGGCAAGCCCGTCACGGTCGCTCGGCGAGCCAGGCGATCAGGCGATCCGTCGGCCAGCAGTTGATCACCTTCTCGCGCGGAACTCCGGCCAGGCGGGCGTGGGCGATGGCGATCTCCGCGTTCCGGAGTTCCGGCGGCGAGTGCGCATCGCTGTCCAGCGCGAACAGGCATCCCGATTCGAGCGCGTCTCTCGCGAGCTCGTAGTCGACGTCCTGCCGCCACGGATCGCCGTCGATCTCGATGGCGACGTTCCGAGCAGCTGCGGCGGCGAACACCTGGGACCAGTCGGCTTGGATCCCGGCCCTCGTGCTGTACTGACGTCCGCGCGGGTGTCCGAGCACGTGCACTCCGCGAGCGCGAACGGCGGCGACCATGCGGGCCGTTTGGTCCGCTGGGGAGCGAAGACCGGAATGTGGAGCGGCGACGACGAACTCGAGACGCGCGAGCTCCTCCACGGCCATGTCGATCGAACCGTCCGGGCCAATGTTGGCCTCGATCCCCTTGAGTAGTCGGAAGCGGCCTTGGTAGCGCTTGTTGAGAGCGTCGATCTCGCGGTGCTGTTCGTCGAGATCGGCCATGGAAACGCCGCGCGCGATCCGAAGACCATACGAGTGGTCGGTGAGGCCGCAGAATGCGTAACCGCGAGCAAGCGCCGCCTCGATGATGTCCTCGATGGTCTGACTTCCGTCGCTCCACGTCGAGTGCATCTGGAGGTCACCGCGATAGTCGTCAGCGGCGACCGCTCCTGGCGCGGATGTCTCGAGCGTCTCGACCACCCGCGCTCGGCTCATGAAGTTCGTGCGCAGGGCGCGACCCTTTTCCACGTCGGCCGCGTGTGCGCTCGCCAGAATCGCGTTTTCAACGAACGGCGAGCCGCCCGTGCGCAACACATCGAGCACGACCCGTTCCGACTTCGGACCGACGTGGGCAATCTTGCGCAGCGTGCCGTCAGGCTCGACGTAGCTCTCGAGCGGCCGCTCGAGATTCAAGATGGCGTTCGCTGCTCTCTCGTAGCCGAGGGTCGACTGTCGCTCGGGCTGCACGGCTGAGAGATCGCGCAGCAGCCCGCTGACGAGTGCGTTCGTGTCCACGGTCTTCGCGTGCTGACTCGTCCCTACTGCGACTTCGATCGGCTCAGACGCTGCTTGGTTTCGCCCTGGGCGATGGTGAGGCCCGTGACGCGGCCGGTGGAATCGGTCTCGAACGCCACGACGAGATCCGGCTTCTTCAAGAAGAACTCGCTGGGCGACATGGCCAACAATTGGAGCGGAGTCGCCTGCGGCAACCGGATCAGAAGGTGATCGCCGTCGCGGGTGACGGGGACGGTCGTCGCCCCGAGCGAGTATTCACCGACGAAACGATCGAGCTGCGCCGGTGAAAGCGCGATCTCCACCCGGGCCGCGGCGGCCGCGGCCTGGGCCGCCACGCGCGGTGCGAACGCCTTGACGAATCCGTCAGTAATCGCCCGAACGTCGTAGGGCGCGACGCGCCGCAATTCGGTCGGTCCGGACCGGAGTCCGAGTATGCTGCCATCCGGCGCGACGTGAACGCGAACCGTGGTCCCGACGATCGCCGAATCGCCGCCGACGAACCGCACCGGTACGATGGTCGCCGGTCGATTCGGCTCGGACGGCGGATGGAGCGTGATGCTCGTCGAGTCGACGTGCATGCGGCGAAGGCGCGTGAGTGCGAGCTCGACGCCGACGAACGACTGGCCGAGCAGTGGAAACGCTTCGCGCATCGCGATCGGCCGCGTGAATGAAGAATCCCGCGTGAAGAAGCGCAGGCTGGCCGAGTCTCGGCCGTAGGTCACGGTGAGCGAGTCGAGGTCCGGGGGCGTAAGCGAGCCCGGCGTGCTGTACTTCATGGTATAGCGCACGGGGAGCCCGTTCTGGTCGAGCGTGATTCGATAGTCATGAACGAACACGCCGGGAGGATGCATGACGACCCACGTCCCGGAGACGACGTTTCCCATCCGCGAGTACTGCTCGAGACAAAAGGTGTCCTTTCCGATCGTCGTCACGAACGATGTCGGAGTCGCCGATTGTGCCGGGAGGCCGACCGGGATGAGCGACAGCAGAAACGGCACAAGGCGAAGGGATCGCATCGAAGCACCCTGGTGAAGGGGAGCGACCCGAGCCGTGTCGGCCCTACGTCACTCCGCGGCGGAACTCATGTCCCCTAGGTCAGTAACGGAAATCGCGGCGACCCGGTTCCAGCGCGCCGCCCACTCGAGCAACAGCTCGCGGTCGGCCTGCGTCGCCTGGCTTCCCTCGCGAGTGACGTCGAATGCGAGCGGACGCGGATCGCGCGGTCCGCGGCGCGCGACGACGAGGCCGTTTGCCTGCGCCAGCCGGCGCAAGTCGTCCGCGAGCGCCGAGAAATCGACGGTCGCACGCGGCTCGATCTGAATCGTGAAGCCGAAAGTCGGGCAGGGAGCGCTCACCGCGGCTGCCATCCGAGGCGCGCGTGGTCCGGTCGCATGACGTTCACATTAGTCGGTCCGGCCGGCGTGCGCAGCATCTCTTCGAGATTGGCCAACCGCGGTTGATATTCGACTAGACTCGCCCCGCCACGGGCGAAGGACCTGGAGCTCGAGTGCCGGGGGCGCCGGCTGGCTCAGCTCAGTGCCGCTGGCGCGGCACGAAATAGTGCTCGGCGAGAGGGGACGTCAACGGCTCGTAGCGAAGTTGGACCCGCGCCATCTCGGCGACCAATCGATCCAGCTGCGGCGATGGCATTCCTGGGCACGCCTGCTCCATCAGCGTGCGCACTTCGGCACACGTGGCCGCGAATCGCTGGCGCGCTCCGGGATCCGTTCGACGCTCGATCACGGGAGACACGCGGGATGCAAGCGTCAGGCCATTGAGTTCGTCACGCGTCCAGCTTGAATCGCTCTGCGAAGGAAGACCGAGATGGGTCATGAGGCGGGGACCGCGGCGATTCGTAGACCTATTGCGGGCCGTTCCTTGCACTGACTCCCCAAGGCGTCTGACCCCGGCGCCCGAGCCAACCCCTACAATGCACAGAGAGCACAGTTCAATGACGAAGCGAGCACTGTCCAAGGTCCGCCACACGAACGGCCACGCGCGCCACGCGAACGGCCAATCCCAACCCCGTCTCCATCAGCACAGCCCCGAGGTGCAGCGATTCGAGCAGCTGGTCGACATGCCGATCGGATTGTCCTCGGACGTGCGAGCCGAGATGGCTCGAGGGCTCAATCGCTTGTTGGCGGACACGCGCGTCCTCTACGACCTGTACAAGAAGACTCACTGGCTGATGCGCGGGCACACGTTCTATCAACTGCACCTGCTCATGGACAAGCACGCGGAGGAGCAGGAGGAGCTGATCGACCTCGTCGCGGAACGCATCCAGACGCTCGGCGCGATCGCCGTTGGCGACGGCCGACACGTCGCCGAACTGACGAGCATTCCGCGTCCGCCGGACGGCGCCGAGGAGGTGCCGGCGATGCTATCGCGCCTCCTGGACGCGCACGAGTTGATCATCCATCAGGCGCGGGAGCTTGCGTCGCGCGCCGACGATCTCGATGACATGTCGTCGAACGACATTCTGGTGTCGGACGTGCTGCGGACGAACGAGCTGCAGGTCTGGTTCGTCTCGGAGCATCTGGTGGATACGCCGGCCGCCGTGGCCCGGCCCTGAGGGACGCGTTCGGTCTAGCGAGCCGACGAGGGTGCTCGCGCATCCGCACCGGCCATGGTCTGGGCCGGCAGGACGACCAACTGTCCGGACATCATCGGGAGGTGCGACGGCACCGAGCAGAGAATCCTGAAGATCCCGGCATGTCGTGCCACGTACGTCGCCTCCGTGATCTTGCCTCCCGGCAGGACGACGGCGAAGTCAGGCAACACGAAGGAATGAAGGTCGTCCTCCGGGTTGATCAGTGTCAGGTGGATCGTGTCGCCTTCGACGACGGTGATCGTGCTCGGTGAGAAGCCGTACACCTCCTTCCCATCGAGCACGCCGCCCTTGGCGAACGCCGGCTTCAAGAACGGATAGACTGTCTCCGCTTCCCTTACCAGGAGAGGCACTGTCGTCACGGCGATCTCCCGCGTGCGCGGCTTGTAGGACGGGGAGTCTGCGGGCGGCGCAACGGTCCCGCACGCCGCCGTCGTGAGCAGGATCGAAGCGTTGGTGAAAAACGTTCTCATCAACAGAACGTATGGGGCGCGCTTTCACACCGCCACAGTGAGCCGCGGTCGTTCTCTTCCTCAGGTCGCCGGTCGACGCCGCTCTGTCAGCGTGAGGTCAGGAGGCCGAGCTACGCTTCTCCCAAGTCGACCGACCACACCCATCCCGCGGAGGATATATGAAAGCCGTCGCCGTCGCCGCAGCTGCGCTCGTGATTACCGCCATCTCAGCCGGCGCCCAGGAGACGTACAAGAAGGACATCCCAGACTCGCTCGCGAAGCGCGCGAAGATCACCGAGTCCGTCGCCGCGGAAACGGCCCAGAAACGCGTCCCGAAGGGAAAGATCGAAGCCGTCGAGCTCGAGATGGAAAAAGGGAAGTTGATCTATTCCTACGAGCTCAAGACTGCGGGAAAGAGCGGGACGGACGAGGTGAACGTGAATGCGATGACAGGAAAGGTCGTCGGCGTCAGCCATGAATCCGCCGCCGCCGAAAAGAAGGAAGCGGCCGCGGAAACGAAGCCGAAGAAGCCGTAGGCGACACAGAGACGGGCGGCCGGCGATATCCGCCGACCGCCCGTCTCCGTTCCACCGGTTACCGCTTTACCGGTCCTACGGGTTCGTATCGAGGCAGCCGTGGAAGTTCGGGTTGCTCCGCTCGCTGTCCGGCACGGGGAACTGCGTGAGCGTTCCATATTGACCGTTCTTGAAGAACGATCCGACTTCGTACACCTGGTTCATCGCCAGCGCGTACTGGCGGACCTGACGGCGCAGGTCGCCCAACCGCTGGCCGCGGCCGAACGTCCAGAACGCCTTCTCACGGAAGAACAGCGACGTCGCGGCCGACTGGCTGCCAGGAGTCGCCAGCGGGGCGAGCGTGCTCGCGAGCTTGAAGATCCCCTGCGTCGGCGGCGTCGCGCGCAAAGCGTTGAGAATCGACATCATGCCGCCGACGTCGCTGGCCCGCAGCTTGGCCTCCGCCTGAATGAGCTGTCCGTCCAACCCGTCCACGATGGCGACCGGGTCGTCGCGGTTCCAGATCCCCTGCTGGAAGTACGGCGTAATGCTGTCGAAGCCGTTGCCGATGTGCGTCGTCGGAACGCGCGGGTCGTGCGCCGAAACGAATGGCAGCGCATTGGTGATCGTTCCCGTCGCGTCGGTGCTGTCGCCGACCGAGTAGCGCTTGCTGCTCGTCGTCATGATCCACCAGCCGTTGTCGTTGGTGGTCTGCGAATAGTTCCCGGCGTACTGGAAATTCGCCGGGACCGAGGCCACCGTCGCGGCGGCGGCCGCGGTCTGTCCCAGGTCGAGCTGCGCGCGCCCCTTGGCTATCGTGAGCGCGTTCTTGACCTGCGCCGTCGCCGCGTCGGTGCCGGTGGCGAGCGCGATACCGCTGTCGGCCTGCGCCGCCGAAAGAGCGAAGACGGCCGAGTCGGTCATCGGATCGGTGTACTGGGGAATGCCGCCGACCGTGTAGCTGAGCGGAATTCCGTTGCAGAAATCCTCGGCAAGCTGGATCTGCGCGAACGCGACTACGAAGTACATCTCGGCCTGGTGCGTGTTGCTCGTCGTCGGCTCGAACTGCTGCAGCGCGAGGAGCGCGTTGTGCCCGTAGCCGCGCGTCTGCTGCAGCGTGACGTAGAGCGGGCTGAGAACTTGATCCTGCGTCTGGGTCACGCGCTGGTCCGCGTCGTTCCGCTGCGAGAAAGTGTCGCTCGACCGATACTCGTCGGTGAACAGGCCGGCGAACTGCCAGATCGTTTCCTGGTTGCCGTTGCCGCCGAGCAACCCCTGCTTGAATTGGCCGACGGCGCCTTCGTACAGGCCTTCGGCGGCGATGGGGCTTTGAACGTTGCCTGGGGAAATGACCCCCGGCTGCTGCGGCGCGAGCAGTTCGTCCTTTGCGTTGCACGCCGTCGCGGCGAGCAGCAACAAGGTCGTCGCGCCGGTCACGAGCGCCGATTCGGCGCTTCGAAGCAATCGTAGCATCAGATAGTCCTCGATCCGGTCGGCGTTAGTAGTGAAGATTCAGGCGAACGATGAAGTACGTCGGCGGAGCGATCGTCTCGAAGTCCGTCTGGACATCGCCCGTCGTGTAGTTCTGCTCGGGATCGACGTCGGTGTACTTCGACCAGAGGTGGAGGTTGCGGCCGCTGAAGACGAGGCTCGCGTCGCGCGCGCGCAGCTTGGCGGCGAGCGCGTTCGGCATGCTCAGCGAGGCCGAGACTTCGCGCAGGCGCCAGAACTGCCCGTTCTCGAGGTATCCCGCCTGCGTCGTTATCGGCTCGTAGCGCTGCGCGATGTTGCGCGCCTGGCGCCAGAGCGGAGCGCTGCTGTTCGTCTCCTCGTAGCAGGTCGGCTGGTTCGAGCAGTAGAACTCGACCGTGGTGTTGAAGACGCTGAACCCGCCCTTGTAGTCCACGAGGACGTTGAGCCGGAGCTTGCGATTGAGCAGATCGAATCCGTTCGACACCGAGAAGATGTCGCGCGGCTGCGAGTAGCCCATGAAAACGGCCTGCGAACCGACCTTCACTTCGGACGGCGCGATGATCCCGTCGTGGTTCGAGTCGGCAAAGGTGTAGGGCAGGAAGAACCACGCGTTCGCCGGGAGCCCGACTGAATCGCGCGTCGTACCCGTGCCGATCGTGGGGTTCGGCTTGCCGGTCGCGTCGACGCCCAACGAGAGGATTTTGTTCGTGTTGTGCGAGCCGGCGAGCGTCACGTCCCACCCGAAGGCGCGACGATCCAGCAAGCGGGCGGTGACGGTCGCCTCGAGGCCGGAGTTCTGGACCGAGCCGAGGTTGCGCGTGACGCTCGTCGCCGACGGCGCGGCTGAACCGGCGATCGGCTGGGCGATCAACGCGTCGTGCGTCTTCTTGTTGTAGTACGTGAAGTCGACGTTCACGACGTTGTTGAACAGGCGGGACTCGAATCCCGACTCGAACTCGGCCGACTTTTCCGGGCGGAGCGCCGGGTTGCCGAGCGCGTTGGCGATGAGGCCGGGAGTGTCGGTGCCCGTCGCGTTCCCCGGGGTGACCGTGTTGATCGCTCGGGTCACGGCGCTGAACGTCTGGAGCGAGGTCGTAGCACCGGGCTGCACGCCGGACGCGCCGTACGCGCTTCGCAGGCGCAGCTGGTCGAGCCAGCTGATGTGCGGGAAGAAATTTTCGTCGCTGATGATCCACGACGCGCTCAACTTCGGATAGAAGACGCGCTGGAACTGGGTGCCGAACGCGCTGTTCTGGTCCGTGCGAATGGCCGCCGTGAGAAACAGACGGTCGCGGATGCCGGCCTGCTCCTGCGCGTACAGGCCGAGCGTCTTGTTCGCCGTCTCGAGTTGGTTGCTGCCACCGAGCACGGCGGCTTGGCCGACGTTTTGTGCGCCCGGAGGAAGCCCGGTGCCGTTCGACGCGACGAAGTCGCTCACCGTGTTGATGTAGTCCGCGCCGAAGGTCGTCTTGAGGTTCGCCCACGGGCTTGCCTGCCAGCTCGAGTTGCTGACGAGCTTCGCGGAGAAGTTGCGGTTGTCGCCCCGCTGATCGTTCACGAACCCGTTGCGCGTCGTGCCCGAGTTGGCGCATTCGTTCAACTTGCAGAGCTGCCAATCGTCACGATCGGACAAATCGACGCCGACGTTCCCTTCGTTCTGCATCCAGGCGAACGGACGCCAGTTCGCATCGAGATCGCCGATGAACCGCTGGACGCCTTCGGTCAGCTGATCCTGGAACGTTTGCGCGGGCATGAAATTGCCGTAGCCGTGCAGATCTTCGCCGAGGCTGCCCACGTCGCTGTAGCCGAGGCAGCTGGCCGGCGTGGTGCTGCACACGGAGTGACTCGGCTGGAAGCCCGGATTCTTGAGCGCCGTGCCGAAGATGCTCGTGCTGTTGTTGTCCGTTTGCGGAAGCCGCTGATTCCGGTTCGAGAATCCGGTGGACACGTTCAGGTCGAGCTTCGGCGAGAGCGTCGCGTTGAGATTCGCGCGCAGGCTCTGGCGCTGGAATGCCTCCGGATAGACTTCGCCGTTGTTCGCCGGATCGGCGACCGAGTCGAGCCAGTTCTGCGCGAACCCCGGCATCTTGATCGGGCCGATCTCGTTCTCGAGATCCCCGGCGACGAAGAAGCGTACCGCCTCGTTGCCGCCGCTCGCCTGCGCGCCGTACTCGTCGCGGTGGCCGAGGTGGATCGGGGTCACGCTCGAGTTGAGCAGCGGATTGAACGAGAGCAGGCTGTCGGGCGCGCAGGTGCCGAGTGCGACCGTCTCGAGCACGCAACGCGTCAACGTGCCGCTCGAGTTGTGCCCGAAGAGCGCGTACTGACTCGCGTACTGGTTGCGATCGTCCACGCTCCCGGTTTCACCGTAGTAGGTCCACCGCGTCGCGCCGGCGCGCCCCTTCTTCGTCGTGATGACGATGACGCCGTTCGCCGCGTCGGTGCCGTACAAGGTCGCGGCCGACGGACCCTTGACGATCTCGATGTCCTCGATGTCTTCCGGGCTCACGTCGTTCAGGAAGCTCGACGTCGTGCCGCCCGTGCCGACGCCGACGGAACTCGACGTCAGGCGCACGCCGTCGATGACGTAGATCGGCGCGTTGCTCAGCGACAGCGAGTTCGTGCCGCGGATACGCACGACGGGGCTCGATCCGGTTTCGTTGCCGGGGAGCACGACGACGCTTGGCGCTTTCGCGACCATGAGATCCGCGAGCGTGTTGATCGGCGTCGTCTCGACGGTGTTGTTGACGTCGCCGAGGGTCGTGACCGCGTTGCCGAGCTCGACTCGGCGTTGCTGGCCGGTCGCCGTGGTGACGACGTCGGCGAGCTGCACGACGGCGGTCTCCATCGCGAAGTCGACGGTCTTCGTGTCGCCGGTGGTCACCTGCACGTTCGCTTGTTGCGCGCGATAGCCGACTCGCAGCGCTTCGATGATTTGCGCGCCGCTCGGGACGTTGCGCAAAGTGTAGACGCCTTGGGCGTTCGTCGAGGCGGTGAGACTAGTGCCCCGAACGAGCACGCGGACGTCGACGATGGGTTGGCCGGCGGCGGTGGCTTTGCCGGTCACCGTGGCTTGCGCTCCGGCGAGCGACGGTAGGAGGAATGCGGCGGCCAGCGCGAGCGCTGGGCTGCGACCGGGACGGTCCCTTCGCAATAGAGATGGTCTCATGACGGAGGATGTGGTTGGAACACGTCACGCGGTGGCGCACATCGCGCCACGGCGGCCCCCCGTCGCCGTCCCGCATCAGCGTGTTGTCGACGGAGCAACCGCCCGCGGCGGGCAGTGAGTCACAAAACACGCATTAAGAATTATTGACGCCGGGCCGTGCTCGGACCACGCGGCGCGCGAGCGTGACGAAGCGGCTCTCCGCCGAAACGACTACACGCGGGGCCGCCGACTCGTTTGGCGCTGTCGTTCAGATCGTGGATCGGTCCTCGCGCGAAGCCGGCCCGATTGCGCCGCCACCGACACGGTGTTATTGCGGCGGCGGCGCGCCCTCGCGGCGCGGCATGTTGATCGCGCTGTACAGGGCCACGTCCCACGCGTTGTGGATGCCGACGAAGAGCAGCACCAACGTCGCCGATGCGATGAGATACGACGCGAGCTCCGTCTCCGCGCGCAACGCGATCGCGGCGACGAGTAGGCCGACGTAGCAGAGGGCCGGAGCGATGCCGTGGAACAGCCAGTCCTCGGCCACCGGCTTGTACTGTTCGAACGTCATGATGCGCCGCACCGCGGTAACCGTGATCGCGGCGCCGACGAGAGCGCACAGGCCGAGCAACACGCTGAGGCTCGCCAACCCGCGCCGCGGCATCGTCACCAGCGCGGCGATCGCCATCACGACCACGAAGTGAAAAATGGACGGCGTCGTAAAGGCGCTCAGCCCTCTCTCCGTGGCCGGCGTGCTCCGGTCGGCGGCGAGGGCGACGACGACGAAGAGAAGACCGGTCAACGCGCCGCCGGAGGAGCCGACGATGACGTAGAACGTCTCCCACGGAGCGAAGAGCGATTCGGGCAGAGTCATCGTGATCCCTTGCGAAGTCACTCTGGAACCAACGCTTCCATCCACTCGCGGACGGTCCACTTCGCGACGAGACCGCTCGCGACGAAAGGATCGTGGGCTACGAAGTCTTCGGCGGCGCCGCGGCTGGTGAATACTCCCATCGCTCCGCCCGCCGGCTCATCGCCGAACGGGCCGATCATCAGCAGGCGGCCGTCGGCCGAAAAAGATCGCCAAAGTGCGCGATGGGCTTCGATGTGCGCCGGAACCTTCCCCCGAAAGTCGGGCGACGCCTCATAGAACAGGACGAATTTCATGTGTGAAATTGCGTCCGGCCGACGGTGGCCGCCAGCGGCCGGGGTCGGCGAAGTGGGAACGCGTCATGATCCATGCTCGGAGTGGTACGCACCCTATGCGCGCGACGATGTGGTTCACCCTCCTGGCCGTCGCCGCGTGCCATCACCCGGCACGCGAGCGGCCGCGGCCGATTCCGTCGAGCGCGGTCGAGACCACCGGCGCGATCGCGGGGACGCTGCTCTCGACGCACGGCTTCATGTGGCGGTCCTTCGCCACGACACACTTCCGAATCCATCTTGCCAACGGGATGAACCCCGCGCGCGTCGATGTGATCGCCGACTCCGTCGAAAACGCTCGGCGTATAGTCCTGGCGCTGATCGACGAGCCCGACATCGATGGCGAGGAGCCGGTCGAGCTCTTCCTCGTCGAGACGCGCGACGACATGCGCCGTTTGATCGGCGACCCGGTGACCGGCAACGGCTATCCGAGCGAACTGACGGCGGTTCTCGTGGCGGGTGACGGCTATCGTGCGTTCTACCGCCACATGCTGACGCATACCTACGTGGCACATCGCTGGGGACGCCGCCGGAGCGGATCGTGGTTGGACGAGGGTCTGGCGACGCGGGCGACGGGGACGTGTCAGGGGCACGCCATTGACGCGATTGCTGCCGGCTATACGCGTGGTCACGGAGAGGACGCGCCATCGCTCACACTGCTGGCCAGTGCCGCGTTCGACACGTTGCCCGAGCTGCCGTCCTACTATACCGCGGCCAGCCTCGTCGACTTCTTTCAGCATCGCGAGGGCACGGCCGCGGTGCGCGCCCTTTGGCGGGGCGAGGCGCTCGAAGTCACGCCGGCGAACCCACTCGGCTCCGCGACGAATACCATATGGTCCGCATGGCGCCGCCACCTCGCGACGGTGAAGCCCGCGACGCTCGACGAGCCATGGCTCCGCCAGGACGGGTGCTGAGCGCGTACGTCTCCGCCCGGTTCGCGCGCGCGCGGTACATTTCGTCCGGCCGCGTATGGCAGACAACGTCACCCGCCGGACCCACGCCACCCGCCGGCTCACGCAGCCGGCCCCTCACGGCGCGCCTCCCCACGCCGCGCCGGAGGCCGCGTCGCATCGCACGGCGTACAGCTCGGAATCGGGGCGCACGTACCGCCTCGACAAGCGGATCGGAAAGGGCGGCTTCGGCGAGGTCTACCTCGCCACCACGATCGGCGGGCCCGCTCTCCCCGGACAGGTTTGCATCAAGATCAGCGACCGAATGTCCGGCTGGTTGCGCGAGGCGTACTTCGCCGATCTGCTCGCTCGCGAAGACCGGGCGCTTCGCGTCCTCGACCGCTTCGCCGAGGCCGATGGCGGCGAAGTGCGGTACTGCCTGGCGCTAGAGTATGCGGAGCACGGCGATCTCGGCGCCTGGCTCGCTCAACGCGGCGCGCAGTCGGAGCGCTTCGTTCGCCGGGAGATCGCCGCGGTCCTGAGCACGCTCGACGCTGTCCATCGCGGTCAGGCGCTGCACCGCGACCTCACGCCATTCAACGTCTTCGTCTGCGCGGGTGAGAAGCTCAAGCTCGGCGACTTCGGAATCGCGACACACCAGCTGAGCCGGCGCGGGGTGACGGCGGACGCGTTCAACGTCTTCCACGTCCCGAACGAAATCGCGTGGGGACGCGTGCGGCGCTGGCAGCGGCGCGACGACGTGTACCAGGTCGGGCTCATCGCGGCGATGCTCCTTCGCGGCGACATCACGAGCGCGATGCATAGCAAGGACGTGCGTCGACTCCCGTGCAGCGACCATCTCAAGGAAGTCATCCACCGCTGCCTCGGCTCGCGCGGCGCTCGCTACGAAGCGGCGAGCGAACTGATCGCTGCGCTGCGCCACCGGCCCAAGGAGCCGCGACTCGGTCGTATAAAAAGTCTCAAAGGCGTGCGGCTGTCGTTCACGGGCTTTCTCCTGCGACCCCGCCGCGAAGCGATCGCCGCCGCGAAGCGCGCCGGCGCGATCGTGCAGTCGAAGCCGGGGCAGGGCACCGACGTCCTGGTTCGCGGGCGGCCGAACGCGCTGCAGATCGCGGGGAAAGACGGCGGCTCCAAGCTGATCAACGTCCGCCGTCTCGCATCGAAGGGACACAAGGTGACGGTGATCGGGGAGCGTCAGTTCTGGAATCTCGCCGCGAAGCGACCGGTCTCGATACGGACACAGCCGAGGCACGGAACTTGACCTTGGAGTATCGGCCTCAACGGATCGGTGTCGCCGTGCCAGATCGCTTTCCCCGCGTTCGTCGAATCGGGCTGTCGATCAAGAGCGAGGATTTCTCGCGCCGAATCACTCCCACGCCCGACGCCGGCATGTCGCGTCGCGGCGAGTCGTCGGACCTCAATACGATCGTGGCGTCGAGTGAGGGCGCCCACCGCGCGAACGAGGCGGCCTCGACAGAGCTGCCTGGTTGAGCTAGCGGCTGTCGAAAGAGAACGCGGCGCCTCGTCCTTGCCCGTCGAGGGCCTCGTCCTTGCCCTTATGACGGGGCATGAGAGCCGCGCTGATGAAGTCCTTGCAGCGCGCCGCCGTGTACCTCTGGCTCGCTGCCGCCGCGCTCGGTTGCGGACGCAGTTCCCCACCGAAAAACGCGCGACAAGCCGCGGGCAAACTCGACGAAGCCGACTCGGCCGCCGAAATTCCGCAGTACACCACGCGCCAGTTCACTCCCGACGAACGGGCGCTCCTTCGACGAGTCTATGGCGTCGAGGATCCGTCCCGGCTCTACCTCGTCGATCAATCGCAGGAGGGCGTGCTCAAGTACGACACGCGGCGTAAGACGTGTCCGTCCTGCATGGTGAACTCGTACCGGATCGGCTTCGTCTCGGTGCGCCGCGCGGGGGAGTCGTGGGAAGAAGCCGAGCGACGTGTGAAGGCGACGCCGCCGGCGGCGTTCCCCGAGTCCGCGCACGTCGGCAGCACGTCGACGTCCGCACTGGATCCGGCGGTGCGCGCCGACGTCGAGCGGATGCTCTCCGACGCACACGCCGCCGGCTACGACATCCACGTCGTCGCCACGTTTCGTTCGCCGGTGCGCGAAGCGTACTTGATGCGGCTGGGCCGCCGAACCTACACGCTCACTTCGCTCCACTCGTACGGCCGGGCGATCGACATCGTCATCGGCGACGCACGTCTCAAGCGCCCGGCGACGCGGCAGCAGTGGGTCGCCTTTCGCCAGTGGGTGTCAGCCTATCACGACGGCGAGTTTAGAATTATTGGAAAGCCCGATCGTTCGTGGGATTGGCGGCACGTCGAGGTGCCGAGCCCGGACATCGGCTTCCGCAGCATCGACGCCGCGATCGCTCGGGCCCGCGCCTGCTCGGCGCCGGGTTCCACCATACCGTGCGACTTCAAGCCGTATGCGTGCGGCGACTCCGAGTGCGGATAACTGTTGCGCCATCGCCGGCGCTAGCGACAAAACGATTCGACGGCGCGACGGCGTCCGGTACAATGGGCCGACGCAAATCGGCGCCGCGAGGAGGCGAAGTGCTTGAGGCCGTGCAGTTCGCACGACCCGAGGCGTCGGACGTTCCTAGGATGGAATAGTGCAACGCGCGACGCGCGTGTGGGTTGAGTGATTGCGTCGAGTGGGGTCCCGGTCTTGCCAACCTCGTCAGTGCCCCAACTCACCTTCATCCAGTCAGGAACCCATGCGTAATCTGCGAAAAGGCTTCACGCTCATCGAACTTCTGATCGTCGTGGTCATCATCGGCATTCTTGCCGCGATCGCGATTCCGAAGTTCGCGAACACGAAGCAGAAGGCGTACATCACGGCGATGAAGTCGGACCTGCGTAACCTCGTGACGGCCGAAGAGGCGTATTTCGCCGACAGCTCGAAGTACACGGGCGTCGTGACGGACCTGAAGTTCCAGAGCACGAACCAGGTTGCGTCGCCGGCGATCACGGCGGGCACGGGCAACTGGTACGCGACGGTCAGCCACTCGCAGATCGCGAGCCCGTTCAAGTGCGGCGTCGGCATCAACACGACGAACCCGGTCGTGACGGGTGCGGCCGAAGGCGAGCCGGCTTGTCAGTAAACGCTTAACGCCCCTGACGGATTGAACGACGGGGAAGCAGCCCGGTGGCGCGAAGAGGCGCCGCCGGGCTGTTTCCGCGCCCAGACCTATCGGCGCTAGGGAACGCGCGGCGACAGACCGGGCGCTTCCTCTTGCGGCGCCGCGATGGCCTGTCGCGCCGCCGAGATCGCGAGCGCCGTCGCCGCCGCGAGGCTCACTTCGTCCTCCATCGCGGCTCTATCGGCGAGCGTGTGGAGCTGGCGAAGAACGAAATGCGCCATCGGCGCGGCGCACGTGAGGACGACTTCGTGCCGCGGATATCGATACTCGAAATACTCGAGTCGCGGCCCCAGCTCTCCGTCAATCCGTGCGCGAGCTGACAAATCCCACACGGGAAGAGCTCGAGCCACGACGGTTGGAATTGCAAACCGGATCGTCCTCGCCAAGTCGAACACGGCACCGCTCTCATACAAGGATGAGCCGTGATCGTATCGCCGGTCTCTCGACGTCGCGAGCGGATGGAACACATTGATACAGCATCCAGCCTCGGGCCGCGATGGCGACCGACTCGCTATGGCGAGCCCGTCAGCGAGCCGTTCCCATCAGCTCGGAAGTCCTCCAAACCGGCGGTACCTCGAGCGCGACCTCGGTCCTCGGCAAGAGGAAGGTGAAGGTCGCTCCGCGATCCTCGTTGTTCGACGCCCACATGCGGCCGCCGTGTCCGTCGACGATGGATCGGCAGATCGAAAGCCCGAGTCCGAGCCCGTGCGCTTTCGACGTGATGAACGCCTCGAAGACCGAGTCGACGGGGTGACGGCTGATCCCGGCGCCGCAGTCGGAGACCGAGACACGGATGGCGGCGCCTTCGTTCGCCGTCGCGATCCAGATGTGGCGATCCGTCGGCGCGTTGTCGCCCATCGCGTCGCACGCGTTGACGATGAGGTTCAGCAGCACCTGCTGGAGCTGAACGCGGTCCGCCGCCACGGACGGCAGCGATGGATCGAGACGCGTCGTGACCGTGACGCTCCGCTGAATCAGGTCGCTGTGCGCGAGGTCGAGCACCTCGGCGATGAGGTCGTTCGCGACGACGCGCTGCGGCTCGGTTTCTCCCTGGCGCAGCATCGCGCGCACGCGATGGATCACGCTCCCGGCCCGCCGATCGTCGGCGGCGATGTCCTCGAGGATGCGGCTCAGCTCGACGCGATCCAACTCGTCGCGGAACAGCATTCGTTGTCCGGCCCGCGCGTTCGCGAGAATCGCCGCGAGTGGCTGGTTCAACTCGTGGGCGAGGGCACCCGAGAGTTCGCCGAGGAGCGCGACGCGCCCGAGATGGGCGAGTTGCCGCCGCTGGGCGACCACTTCGTGCTCGGCGCGACGCCGTTCGGTGACATCCCTGATCATCGCGATGAGGCACTGCTCACCCGCGACCTCGACGGTCTCCGAGGTCACGAGCGCGTAGAGCGCCTCACCGCGCCGGTTGTGCAGCTCGACCTCGGCGTCGCGCACCGACCCCTGCGGCGACGACAGCGGCCCGAGTCCGTCGCGGTGATTCGAGTCGCGCGGGCTGATCCCCAGCGACTGAAGCGTCTGCCCGATCGCCTCCTCGCGCGCGAAGCCGAACATCGCGACCCAGCGCTCGTTGACTTCGATGATGCGGGCGTCGGCCCGGCGGATGATCGACATCGCGTCGGGGCTGGCGCGGAACGCCTTGGCGAACCGCTCCTCCGACGCGCGGAGCGCTCGGCCGATGCGTTCGCGCACGTCGATCTCCTCGAGCAGCACGCGGTTGATGAGCGACAGCTCGGCGGTGCGCTCCGCCACACGCTGTTCGAGCTCTTCGCGGAGGGCGCGGAGCGCGGCCTCCTCTCGCAGCGCCGCCTCGGCCTGCTTTCGTTCGGTGACGTCGACGTGAATGCCGAGCATGCGCAGTGGACGTCCGTGAGAATCGCGCACCACGCTTCCTTTACTGAGTACCCAGCGCGTGCCGGACTCCGCCACGCCGACTTGGACCTCGACCTCGTACGGCTCGTCGTGCTGGATGGCGCGAGTCGTCGCGGCTTCGACGCGGTCGCGGTCAGCGTCGCCGAGCGAGTCCGCGAACGTGGACCATCCGATCTCGCACGGTGCGTCGGCGAGCCCGAAGATCTCGCGCGAGCGGCCGCACAGTGTCGTGCGTCCGCTAGAGATGTCGAGGTCCCACGTGCCCATCTGTGCCGCGCCGAGTACGAGATTGAGCCGCTCCTCGTTGCGACGCGCCAACGACTCCGCGTGCGTCCGCTCCCGAGTGACCGCGGACAGCACCATGATCGGGATATAGGTGACGATGAGGTACAGCTGGATGGACAGGATGTCGTCGGGTTCTGCCGGGCCGACGAAGGGACCCTCTCCGTGAACGACGCCCCAGATCGTCAACACGGAGAAGGTCAACAAACAGGCACCCGCGCCGCCCGGCCCGAACCGCACAGCGGCCCAGAGCAGAAACGGCAGCGGCACGAACAGGAGAATGTGGGCGGTAAGCGGCAAGGCCGGCTCCCGCCAAACCACCAGCGTACACACGAGGAGCAGCCCCACTCCGAGAAGCGCCCCCTCGGCGAGCCGGGGCGCTCGCATCACGCGAATCGCCTTTAACGTCTCGACGTCCCACGGCACGATGGCCGGCACGAGCGTCAGAATGGCGAGCGCGTTCGAGAAGAACCGCCCGCGCCACATCGTCCAGTAGTCCGCCGAGTTGCTGTGCCAGCCGTTGAGGCGGACGAATCCGATGTCGAGGAACGAGGTGAGGAACGGGGCGAGGAAGGCGCCGAACCCGATGAAAATCGCGACGCGCCTGAAGCTGTCGAAGCGGACGGGTCGCGGGATCAGATACCTGATGCACGCGGCGCCGATGAACGCCTCGGCGCAGTTGCTCACATACCATGACAGCACCATGCCGAGGGGCACGCCACCCTGGAGCTCGACGACGAGGTGCGCTGGGAACGTCGCGAAGATGAGCGCGGGCCACCACTCGAGCGGCGCGAGCAGCAGAGCGCCGAGCAGGACGGCGTTGGGCGGCCACAGCGTCGACAAGGCTTCCGCGCTCGGTGTGAGCGCCAGCCCGACTCTGGCGGCGGCGTAGTACGCCGCGCCGGTGGCAATCGCCATCAACGCAAGCTGCCGCGAGCGCTCGCGCGTCACGGTGTTGGTGTCTCCCGCCATCGGGTGGAATCCATCGTATCCGCCGGCCCGAAATCGGGGTGTAGCGTGCGCGACCGAGGCCGCGCCCCACAGTGGACTTTAGTCCAATGCCAGCCATGACGGCGCGGCGGCGCAGCGCATTGGACCAAGGACGACGGGCCAACAGCCAATACGTCGCCGGGCGCTCCACCGCCAAAGTGGATGTGCGGCGCGTGCCGCGAGTCAACCACGACAGCACCTTTGGAGGAGCACATGGTCAGAAGCATCAAGGGGGAGACGCGGCGCCGCGCATTTGGCCTCCGGCGAACACTCGGTCTCCTGAGCGGTGTCGCCGTGCTGGCGGGCATCGGCTGCAGCGACAACAACAACCTCGTTGGGGTGATATCATCGGGGGTCGTGACGACGTTCAAGGATTCCAATTTCAACTTCACTACGCTCCATACGTTCGCCATGCCGGACACGGTCGCGCACCTCGTTCCCATCACCGGGACGCCGCTGCCCATCACCGGCCAGTTCGACGCCGTCGCGCTGAATCAGGTCCGCGCGGACCTGCTGGCGCGCGGCTATACGGACGTCAGCAACACCCCGGGCGTCACTCCCGATTTCGTCGCGCTCGTCGGCGTGACGGCCACGGACAATTCGCCCGCGTTCGTCACCTTCCCGTGGTTCAACTTCTGGGGATTCTCGCCTGTTTTCAATTTCTTTACGCCGGGGTTCAGCTCGGCGTGGGGCATCATTTTCCCGTGGGCTCCGGTGATCGGCGTGACCGCGTTTGACCGGGGCACGCTGATCGTTACCATCGTGCCGACGTCGAGCATCGACCAGGCCAACGAAACCATCCAGGCGGCCTGGGCCGGCGTTGCCACCGGCTTGTTGAACGGGTCGATCACGACGCTCACGATCACGACCGCGATCGACAAGATGTTCGCGCTGTCGCCGTACCTCGTGGCGACGCCCGTAGTCGTAAATCCTTTGTAAGACGCGTAGGCGGGGTTACTGGGCCGGTGGACTGAAAGACGGGTCCGCCGGCCCATCGACCATTGGACCAACGTCCAACATGCCGTTGGTCCCCGAACCCTAGGTCGGCGTAGGAGCATTCTTATATTGGAGACCGCTGCGGCCGGCCCGGCGACGGACGACGGCGCGACATTCCCATCGGTCCCCAATGCACACTCAGTACGTTGCGAACCGAGACGCGATCGACGCCCTGGGGGTGGTCCGGTGGACGGCGCGCGCCGGCACTTGGGCGATCGAGTCGATCGACCCGGGGGTCGTTCGGATGCTCGGCTACGCCAGCGACGCGTGGCGAGCCGACGGGTTCTGGCTCGACCGGACCCATAACCGAGACCGCCGACGGCTGCGGTCGTTTCTCGATCACTCGCACGAGGCCAGACCGGACCGCGGGGCGTTCTGCGAGTATCGCATCTACGACGCCGGCGGATCGGTCCGCTGGCTCCGAACCAGCGTGCTTCGCGCCGACGACGACGGCCGAACCGTTGCGGGTGCGCACCTCGACGTGACGGACGAACACCGCGTGCTCGAGGCGCTGGGGCTCACCACGCGGCACCTGCGTGAGGCCCTGGGGCTCGGAGAGGTCGCCGGCAAGCACCCGGCTGCGGGCCACGCCGAAGGCACCCGGGGGAGCAGCTGGCACTACACGCGATCGGCCGAGAGGACGTACCGCTCGGTGTGGGACGCTCTCCCCGCGTCGTCGGCGGTCCTCGACCGCGACGGCGTGGTGATCGAGGTCAACCATGAGTGGGTGAAGCTGGCGCGCCGCTTCGGCCGCGACGACGCATTTCTGGGGGCCAGCTATCTCGACGTTGCCCGGCAGGTCGGCGAGTGGGGAAACGCTCGTGCCGGCGAAGCGGCCGACGGAATTCGACGGGTGCTGGTCGGCGTCGATGAGAGCTTCTTCATCGACTACAGCTGGTCGGTTCCCGGTGAGCCTGCCGAGCGATGGTTTCGCGTCCGCGCCCTACGCCTCGAGCCTCCGCCGCTGGGAGCGCTCGTCATGCAGGAGGAGATCACGGATCACGCCGCGGCCGAGTCGCTGACGAGGCGGCTCGACGACCTCACGCACATGCAGCGACTGGCCACGCTCGGCGAGCTGGCGACGACGATCGCGCACGACCTGAATCAGCCGTTGACGGTGATCATGACGGCGGCGTCCACGATCAGACGTCTCGCGCGGAATCGCCCCGGCGACGAAGAGCTCGAGCCAATCGCGCGCGACATCCTCGACGCCGCCGCGCGCGCGGCGGACGTGATGCGGCAGACGCGAGGGATCGTTCGACGCGACGACGCCGTCGTCGAGCCGATTCCGGTGAACGACATCGTCTCGGAGGTCGCGCGGCTGCTCAAGAGCGACGCGATCATTCGACAGGTGGTCATCGACCTCGAGTTGGATCCAGGCGCCGGCTCCGTCGCCGGCGGGCGGGCACAGCTCGAACAGGTGCTGATGAACCTCCTTCTCAATGGGATCGAGGCGGTCAACGAACAACCCTTCGGTCGACGTAACGTCAGTGTCACGACTCGCCGCGTCTCGCCTTCCGAGGTGGAGATTCGGGTGCACGACAGCGGAGTCGGCGTCCCGGAGCCCTTGCGCGATCGGGTGTTCGAACCGTTTGTTACGACGAAGCGCCAGGGCACCGGCTTGGGTCTCGCGATCGTGCGCGCGATCGTGCAAGCTCACGGTGGCCAGGTGCGACTCGAAACACCACAGGAACGCGGCGCCGCATTCCGGGTGACCTTGCCCGCTTGCTAGTGGATCAGCCAATGCTCGCGATACCGAAGAGTCCCGATCCGCGATGGCAGATCGCTCTCGTCGACGACGACGCGACCGTGCTGCGCTCACTCTCGCGCATGTTGTCGATGTGTGGCTACGACGTGACGACATTCCCGTCGGCCAACGCATTCCTGTCGTCGCTCGAGCGATGGCAGCCGCAGATGCTCCTCGTCGATCTCCGCATGCCCGGCACCGACGGGCTGACGTTGCAATCGATGCTGACCGAACGGGGCATCAAGATTCCGACGGTGTTCCTCTCCGGTCACGGCGACGTCGCCACGTCCGTGCGCGCGATTCGCGCCGGCGCGCTCGACTTTCTCGAGAAGCCGTGCGACGAGCCCGTGCTGCTCGCCTCGCTCGGCCGAGCGGCCGACGCGGCGCGGCGGCAATGGGAAGAAGAGGCGCTGACGACGGAGCTCCGGGCGCGCGTCGGCAAACTGACGCGGCGCGAGCGCGAGGTCTTCTCCTGGGTCGCCGCGGGTCGGCTCAACAAGCAGATCGCGGCGGCCCTGGGCACGACCGAGAAAACGATCAAGGTTCACCGCGCGCGCGTCATGACGAAGATGCAGGCCGAGTCGATCGCCGATCTCGTCAGGATGTACGACACGTTGAACGGCGAGAAGCGCGACGCAACGAACCGAGACCCGCGCGAAGCGAACCGAGACCCGCGCGAAGCGGTTCCGGCGCTCGGCTGACGGCGGGCGCCGTCAGCCAATCATGCGCTTTCGATGTCCCGCGCGCGTCAGACGCGCGCGGCGATCCGCGTCGGACTGACGAACTGCTGGACGGTTTCGACGATTCGGATCGGGCGCACCGGTTTGGTGAGCACGGCGTCGCACCCCGCCAGAATCGCGCGATCGTGATCCTCGGGGATTGCCACGGCGGTCAACGCGATGACGGCCGCCCCGGCGGTCGCCGGATTCTTGTGGAGCTGACGTGAAAGCTCCCATCCGTCGAGGCCCGGCATGATGAGGTCGAGGAGGACCACCGCGGGACGCAGAAGCCCCGCGAGGCGGAGACCCTCCGAACCGGTCGACGCCTCGGCCACTCGAA
Organism: uncultured Gemmatimonadaceae bacterium; assembly: GCA_963757185.1. Lineage (GTDB taxonomy): Bacteria > Gemmatimonadota > Gemmatimonadetes > Gemmatimonadales > Gemmatimonadaceae > JAQBQB01. The sequence goes on along the minus strand of CAVWQI010000001.1, from coordinate 330,339 downwards.
ATCCTGCGCGCTCGAGAACCAGGCGGGCGATGGTGCGGCTTTCCTCGTGGTCGTCGACCACGAGCACGCACGGCGGCAGCATCGCGGTCGCGCTGAGGAAGTTCTGACGAGCGAGGTCGGACTGCCGGAGAGGAAGAGACATTTAGAAGGGGGTTTGGAGCGGGGAGGCATAGTTGCCCCGCCCAGGCCGTCGGCTCCATAGGATCAAAGTCGTATTCGGGGCGGTCGCCTTGCCTGGCGGATGATCGCGCCGGCCAGCGACGCGGGTGTCATCGGCTTGTAAAGAAATTCGTTACACCCCGCGTCGAGCGCGCGACGGCGATCCTCGTCGGCCGGCGACGCGGAGACCGCGATGAGCGCCGCGTCGCACATGGCGGGGTCGCGCCGCAGCATCTCGGCGAGCTGTGGACCGTCGATCTCCGGGAGCACGACGTCGAGAAGTACAACGCGTGGCCGGCTCATCTGCGCCAGCGCGAGCGCCTCGAGTCCCCTGCTGGCCTCGCGGACGACGAATCCGTAGTGCTCGAGGACGACGCGCGCGGCGAGGCGCGTGGCGTCGTCGTCGTCGACCACGAGCACGGTGCAGGGCGCACGTCGCCGCGCCGGAAGCTCGAGCGCGCTCATGAACTCGTCACGCCGCCGGAGTGGTGTCGGCCAAGGGCGCCGCGGAGTCGCGCGTGGTCGTGGCAGTCGTCGCCGCGGTCACCGCGAGCGACGCGGCGCTCGGAATCCTCAGCGTGAACACCGATCCGCGCCCGAGATTGCTCGCCACGGTGAGCTGCCCGTGCATTCCGGTGGCGAACTCGCGACTGATCGCGAGGCCAAGACCGGTTCCGCCGAATCCCTCGAACGCCGGCGTAGAGAGTTGGACGTACGGCTCGAAGATGTCGCCCAGACGGTCGCCCGGAATTCCGGGTCCGTTGTCGCTGACGTCGAAGCACACGCTGTCGGCGTCTCTCTGACACGAGATGCGCACCACGCCGCCCTTGCCGCAGAACTTCACCGCGTTCGCCGCGAGATTCACGAGAATCTGTTTCAACTTGTCGCCGTCGGCGGACACGAACAACCCGGAGCACGTCGAGGTCTCGAGCGAGACGTCATGGCTCGACGCCAGCGGCGCCACGACGGAGTGGGCGATACGGATCGCCTCGGCCGCCGAGACGGGCGCGATCTGATAGGACACGTGCCCGGCCTCGAGGCGCGAGAACGTGATGAGATCGTCGATGACGTGGACGAGCACTTCTTCGCTGTCGTGGACGCGAGCGAGCAATCGGGCTTGTTCGGGCGTCGGCGGATCGGCGGCTCCGACACGGAGCAGGTCGATATAGCCGGCGATCGATTGGAGCGGCGTCCGCAGCTCGTGACTCATGCGCGCGAAGAATTGGATCTTGGCGCGCCCCGCTTGCTCGGTGCGTTCCCGAGCTCGCTCGGCGTCGGCGCGGCCGCGCGCCTGACTGACGGCGACGACGACGAGACGCGCGCATTGCTCGACCAGTTTCACCATCCGCTTGCTCGTCGTGCGCGCCTCGCGGAACATCATCACCAGCTCGCCGATGGTCTGCCCGTCGATGGCGAACAGCGGAACGAGCTCGATGCCGCGGAAGCCGAGCGCGCTGGCGAGAGGACCGAACGACTCGTTGCGTTCCAATGCGTCGCGCACGACGACTCGGCGATGCTCGAGCAGAGCGACGCTGAACGGGTCGGCGCCGGGCGTGTGAGCGCCGATCAGCGCGATCTGGTCGTCGTCGATGCCAAACGCCGCGGCGGGGACGAGGGCCCCGGCCGTTTCGTCATGAAGCAACAGTACGGTCATGTCCGCGCGCGCGAGCGTCAGCGCCAGTTCGAGCGCGGGACGTAGCTCCGCCGCGGGAAGCGGCCATGCGGGGGGCACGTGCGTCTCGAGCTGCATCCGACCTTCCCAGTGGGTCTACTGCCATCCTACGACTGTTTACGAGGGGTGATGCATTGCCCGATGGTCTACGGACTCGTCCGACGCGTCTGGGGCCATCGGCGCAATGGCAGCCGCGGCGCCTGCGCGCTCGCGCGCCGTGACGGCGATGATGATGTCGGCGGCGCGCGGACGCGCGACCTCGAGACCGTCGAGGCGCACGATGCTGCGAGCGCGATCGGCGAGCAGCGCGTCGACGAAGCGGACCAGCGCCGCCAGCGACGTCGCGCGGAGTTTCTGCATGACGCGGCTGCGGTGCACCTTTACAGTCTTCTCAGTAGTACCTATGCGCACGGCGACGGACTTGTTCGGCAGGCCGCATGCGACGAGCGCGCAGACCTCGGCCTCGCGGGGCGTGACGCGCTCGAGTTGCCGCCAACGCATCGCCGACGCGCGGCGATCGTCGCGGAGGCGCTCCGACGACTCGGCCGCTCGAGCCATGACGGCGGCGAGTTCTCCGGCGGAGAACGGTTTCGCGAGCAGATCGATGGCGCCTTCCTTCATCGCTTCGACGGCGGTGGGCACGTGGCCGCTCGCCGTCATGAAGACCGTCGGCGCCTCGATGCCGCCCTCGCGCATCGCGCGGACGAGCGCGAGGCCGTCGACGTCCGGCATGCGGATGTCGACGAGCACGCACGACGGCGCGGCGGCGTCGACGTCATCGAGGTAGTCGCGCGCCGTCGTGAAAGTGCGGACGCGGTAACCGGTCGCGGCGAGCAGCCGCCCCACCGCGAGGCAGGTCGCCTCGTCGTCGTCGATGACGGCGACGAGCATGGGATCACGCTGCATGGAGCGGCCAGGTGGTGGTGACGACCGTGCCGCCGCCGGGTAGCGGCTGAACGCTCATCGTGCCGCCGTGGATCGCGACGACGGAACGCGCGAGACTCAACTCCCAGTCGGCGACGTCGCCCGAAATGCCCAGAACACCAGGGCACGTCACGGACACTTCGGCTTCGCTGCCCGCGCGGTGGACGAGAATGCGCAGGATACTCCGGCGGTCGGCCTCGGGCGCGATCGTCTCCAGGCCGGCGACGAGGACGTTGAGCAGCGCTTGTCGAATGAACAAGCCGTCGCCGGCTACCGGCGGAAGCGAAGGCTCGTCGTCGAGCTGCACGGTGACGTGGCGCGCCACGGCGTCGCTCGATATCAGGGCCGCCGTGTCGCGCACCGCGGCCGAGAGGTCGCAGGCCTCGCGTCGCGGCTCGCGCCGCGTTGCGAGATCTTGTAAGACCTGCACCGCGTCGCGCATGCGGTGCTCCTGGTCGAGCGCCCCGCCGAGGGCGTCGAGGACGTCGGCGATCACCGCGTCGGGACGGCGAAGCAATTGCATCGCCGCTGACACGTTCATCTCGATGGCGGTGAGCGGTTGCCGCAGGTCATGAGTCACCGCGGCGACCAAGTCGCCGGAGAGCACGAGACGGGGCGATCGTTGATGTCCAGCGTGACCCGCGTTCGGCTCGCTAGTCGGGGTGGTCGTTTCTTCGAGCGTCATGTCCAACGAGTTTCTTGTGTAATCGAAGTCACAGGCATTGGCTCTTTGGCCAATAGAGAGTGTTTCGATTGCGGACCAACATGTGCCGCACTCGAAGCAACCCGATTTTCGCCGAGGCGCAGATGCAGAGCGCGCGTTCGTCCCTTGGTCACCGCGAGAATATTCCCCTGACCATCGTCGGGGGCGCGCCGGGGACGGGAAAGACGTCGCTCGTGCGACATCTTCTCGAGCACGCCGCCGGCCGGCGCGCCGCCGCGATCGTGAGTGAGAGCGTCGAGATCGATCCGTCGCTCGTCGCGGAGTCCGATGGATGGAGAGTCGTGCTCAACAACGGATGCGCGTACGTACGCGCGGACGACGACGGCACGGCGGCGCTCGCCGCGCTCAGCGCGTCGCGCGAACGTCCGCAGCACGTCATCATCGATCGCGCGGGCTTCGCGGATCTCCGCCGCATGACCGGCTACGGATACATGCCCGGCTATTCGCTGAACGGCGCGGTGCTGGTCGTCGACGCGTCGAATCCGGCGCTCAACAACATGGACGGGACCGACGAGTCGCACCTGCAGGAGCAGGCCACCATCGCGAACGTCGTCCTGCTCAACATGATCGACCGCATCGACGCCGATCGCGCCGCGGCGGCACAACGCACGCTCGAGCGACTGGCGCCGGCCACACGCGTCGTGTGGTCGGATCATGGGCGCATCGCCCCGCCGTTGCTCCTCGGGTTGCCCGTCGAGCCGTCGGAGCTCGATGCGCGCGCTGTGCTCGCCGAATGGCGCCCCGACTACGTGCCGCAGCAATCGCGTCCCGCGCGTACGAGGACGTGCGAAAACCATTGCGCGTGGTGCCTCGTGGCCGACGCGCCGATCGACGGCCGGGAGTTCCGCGCGTGGGCGCAGCGACTCACCGGACGCGTCATGAGCGGACATGGAACGGTGTACCTCCGCGACGAGCCGCAGCATCGCCACGTCTTTCACTTTCTCGGACGGCGATGGCGGCTCGACCGCGGAGCGTTGTGGGGAGACGACGCGCCGGCGACGCGCCTGTTGCTCGCCGGCGTCGGCAGCGGTGGTGGGGGAGGCGGCGGGGGCGGGGCGCAGCGGCCGGCCGCGAGGGCGGAACGGGCCGCCGATGTCTCAGAAGCGCCGGACCTCGGAGATGCAGCATGAATGACGAAGCACCGATCGGAAACAGCCCTACGACAGCGAGCGCAACGAACGGCGGCGGGCTCCGCGTGTTGCTCGTGGACGATCACGTCGAATCGGTGGTCAGCGTGGGACGCTTGCTGCGGTCCCAGGGCTACCAGGTGCGCGCCGCGTTGAGCGGCATCGAGGGCGTCTCGGCCGCGGTGGATTTTCTGCCCGACGTCGCGCTCATCGATCTGTCGTTGCCGTTGCTCGACGGGTTCGCCGTCGCGCGAAAGCTGCGCTCGATGTCGTCCACGCGAGCCACGTTCCTCATCGCGCTGACGGGTTGGGATTCGGAAGACATCGTCGAGCGCGCGCGCTCGGCGGGGTTCGACCGGCACGTCGTGAAACCGGTTTCGTTCGACGCCATGCGAGCCGTGCTGTCCGAAGCGCACGCGGGAGCGGCTACCCTCGGTTAGGAGGCGGGACATGTCGATGCCCAACGTAGACACGATGACGTCAGCACCCGCGCCGGCCACACACGAGCCGGGCACAATTCCGCAGTCGCCGCCCGGCGATGCGCCGTCGCCCGACATGGTGTGGATTCCAGGCGGCACGTTCGACATGGGCTCCGACAAGCACTACCCGGAGGAGCGTCCGATCCATCGCGTGACGGTCGACGGCTTCTGGATGGATCGGGCGCCGGTGACGAACGCGCGCTTCGCGCGCTTCTGCGCCGAGACGCACCACACGACGTTTGCCGAGCTGCCGCCGAACGCGCGCGACTATCCCGGCGCGCCGCCGGAGCAGTTGAAGCCCGGCTCGCTCGTCTTCGTGCGGCCGAAGCACGCAGTCAACCTCAACGACATCTCCAACTGGTGGCGCTTCATGCACGGCGCCGACTGGCGTCATCCGCAGGGACCGGGAAGCACCGCCGCGGGGCTCGACGACCACCCGGTGGTCCACGTCGCGTACAACGACGCCGAAGCGTTCGCGAGTTGGGAAAGAAAGGAGCTGCCGACGGAAGCGGAATGGGAATTCGCGGCGCGCGGAGGGCTCGAGGGCGCGACGTACGCCTGGGGAGACGAGCTCATGCCGCACGGCAGACCCATGGCCAACACGTGGCAGGGACGATTCCCTCATGAGAATACTCTCGTTGACGGATGGGAAGGCACGTCGCCGGTCGGCGCATTTCCTCCCAACGGTTTCGGGCTGTACGACATGATCGGCAACGTGTGGGAGTGGACGTGCGATTGGTATCGCACGTCTCATGTGGAACAGGGCAAAACGAGCTGCTGCACGCCCCACAATCCGCGCGGCGGCACCATGCTCGACAGCATGGATCGATCGCAGCCCGGAACGTGGATTCCACGCAAGGTATTGAAGGGCGGATCGCACCTCTGTTCGCCGAACTATTGCCAGCGTTATCGGCCCGCGGCGCGCTTCCCGGAGCCGATCGACACCTCCACCACTCACCTCGGGTTCCGCTGCATCGTACGGCCGTCACGCTGAGCGGCCGGCTTGGGTCGGATGCGCGTCGTCCCCGCTACGATGCAGGCGACGCGAGTTCCCGCTTCTCCTCGGACAATTCCTTGGACAGGAAGTAGTTGAGCGCGGTACGTATCGCGGCGATGGCGGCCAGCTGCCCGATCTTCGACCACTCGGGCAGGATCGCCGTCTCGAGCACGTCGGCGGCGAGCTGAAACTCGAGGGCGAGCACCAGATAGCGGGCGAGGATGAATCGCGTCTCGGTGAGGCTGACGTGTCGTTCCGTATGGGTTTGTCGCGCGATCCGGACTACGACCATGCCGGCGCCGATGGCGATCGTCGCGATGCCCAGCGTCTCGAGCACGAGGCGCGTCCACTCGGCGAACGCGTCGGCGAAGTGGAGGAACGAGTGATAGACATCCATGTACGCGGATTGTGCCGGGCGACGGCGGCGCTCGCGATGGCGCGTTGGACCATTGGGCTTCCGTCCAATCGACGCCCCTAGTAGACCAGCTTGACCGTCGTGCCCAGCGCATTCACGTAGCTCGGCGATTCTCGCAAATTGTCTTGGCGCGCCACGTACACGTCGATGGATGCCGGCCCGAAGAGGCGAGCCTCGGTACCGACTCGGCCGGCGAGACGCGAGATGGCCCCGAGTCGTGAATCGTAGTAGACCTCGACCGTTCCGTACGGCGCCAGCGCAGGCCAGCGAGTGTTCGGTGGCACGCGCTGCAGGTGAAGACGCTCGCGGATTCGATACGACGGGTCGCCGTTGACCCAGCGCATCTCGAACCGCGCGCGGTTGACGAGTCGGGCCTTTCCGTGCGAGAACACCCGCTCGACCCACTCGCCCACCAACCGGGATTCGCGGTAGCTCGCGTCGTGCGTGCTGAACGTGTAGCGGTAGCCGCCGCGCACATATCCGTTCGGAAGAAACAGATAATCCTGATAGAGGCCGGCGGTATCCTGCCGCTTCGAGCCCTCCTGCTCGGCGGATGCCGAGATCTCGAGGAACGTCCGCTGATGTTCGGCGGGCTGCCAATAGACGTCGAGCTCCGGCCACAGCTCGTTGGTCTGCGCTCCTCCCGATGCGGCTAGCGCGAGGAGTCCGGCGGCCGCGACCGGCAGCACGCCTAGCCGCACGTTATTTCATCGCTTCTCGGGCTTCCACGAGGACCTGATCGATGCCGCTGACGCGGACCAGTCCCAACCGCGGATACTCGAGCTCGAGGATTGTGTAGGTCGCGATCGAGACGACCGCGGCGATGCCGATGGTGAACATCCAGTTTCTGGTGGGGCCGCTGGCCATGCCGTAGCCCGCGAACAGCGCCGCCGCCAACGCCGCGATCCCGAACATCACGAAGATCAACGGCGGTGGGTGAACGCGCCGCGCTACACGTTCGCGCTCGACGGCGTCGAAGGTATCATTTAGCGCCGGCAGCAGCAGCATGCGCGCCAGCTCGCCGCCCGGCGCCTTGCACGCCGCGACAGAACGCGCCCACACGGTGTCCTCGGCTTTCGAAAGCAGAGCGGGCAGGCGAAGCTGCGCCGTCGAAGTGACGGGCGCCGCATAGTACGCGATGAGCTCGTCCATGTAGCGGCGAAGTCCGGCCCGAACGGACGTTCGCTGGTCGTCGGGCAGCATGTCGATGCGCTTCCAGCTGCGTCCCGCCGAATTCGCGATCTCGCCGACGAGGAGCCGTCTCTGATCGAAGCGGTTGGCGGCGCCGGAGAACATGAAGCCGGTCAGGAGGGCGAGGAGGCTGTACACGGCCGCCGTCCACGATGCCGACGCCGGCGCGCGCCTTACTCCCACGAGTGTGCGCGCGTTCGACGCCGATCCTGCGGCCGATTTCCAGGAGCAGCAACATCGCCAGGAACAAGCCGATGGCCAGCCCGATGCTGAGCACGACGAACCTCGCATTCAGCATGGAGGCCGACTCCCGCGCTCCTCCCCCCCATCGGCGGCGCGTGCGTCTCGGTCACAGCCGCAGCTGAATTCGCGATTGGAAGAACATCGCCGCGCCGCGCAACTCGAATCGCGTCAGCACGGAGTATCCGTACGCGAACTCCCAACGCACGTTGTCGGTGAGATACCAATTGATCATCGGGGTAATACGCCAGAGGATTCCCCCCTGGATGGGACCGTTGGTGAGGTTGCTGTACGAGACCTTCAGCAGCGGCGCCCACGCGCCGGCTGCGCCTTGGATCACGGTGCTGTCGGGTACGACTTCCGTGAAGTAGTTGCCGGCGAGGTTGAACGGTCTCACTTCACCCGAGGTGACCCAGGAGACCATTGCCTCGCCGCCGTGGAACCAAGGGTCGCCCGTTTGCGGCGACTGCACCTTTTGCCAGTAATACTCTCCGCCCATCAGCACCCGTCCGAGGCGGTAATAGAGTTCTGGGCCGAACGCGAGCGCGGAGGTCGCGGGAAATTCACCCGTATCAATGAAGTACGGGGCGGGGAATGCCTCCGGCTTCGAGCGGAGCCGCAGCGAATCCTTGTCCGGGTCGCCGATACGGAAGTTCATCGCAACGTGCAGGAGCTTCCCGCCAGAATCGCCGGGGAAGGGATCTATGCCCGCGCGGACGACGAACTGATGGTTGTAGCTCGAGAACGATTGCCCCTCGGAAAACGCATCCCCGAACACACCGACGTTCCAGAACAGATGATTCGTGGGTATGTAGCCGAGCCACTTGATGCCGTCGGCAAGCAGCGGGACGGTGGCATCGGTGAACGGAAGGCGCTCCATCGACCATCCATCGTAGCCCCCCATCACCTTGTTGAGACTGAACCCCTCCTTGGCGCGGCCGACGAAGAAGTGGCTGTAGATCTCCGGGACGGAGACCATGAGCCCGGTCTGCCGGACGAGAAACTTGTTGGTCAGTTGGTCCCACATGATGCCGGCTTGCCACGTGAACGGCCGCTTGGTCTTGAAACGTCCGCCCAGCAGGAAGCGCCCGTCGCGGAACTTGTATTGGGGAGTCAGATCCGGAAACTGCTCCTTGCTCGCCGAGTCCTGCGAGTAGGCGATCCAGTCGAAGAGCAGACCGCCGCCGACGTGCATCGTAGTGAATCCCAAGTTCCACTCGAGGCGGCGGAACAAGTTGCGACGCATCGGCTCGTTGTCCGCCTCGCCGGCGGTCAGCTCGACGGACAACGTGGAATCGCGCGCCGAATCCGCGCGTGTCTTCGGCGGCTTCTGTCCGAGCGCCGAGCTTCCCGCTGCGACGCAGAGCGCCAGTCCCGCCAGCGATCGCGAATTGGGAGCAATCATCAGTCGCAGTGTCAGGGTGAAGTCGAAGGAGGCCGCGCGCCCCCTGACGCGGCCTCCCAAGAATCAGTATTCGTCGAAGTAGCGCTGGATGGTCTTCGGGTCGCTCGTCTTGAGCAGCGCCAGCCGTAGGAGAACGCGCGCCTTCTGCGGATTGAGCCCGAGCGACGCGACGAAGTTGAGGCTGTCGTCCTTCACTTCGACGTTGCGTCCAACCTCGCCGGTGGTCACTCGCGTCGAGCGGACACAGACGATCCCCTTCTTCGCCTGCGCCGCGAGCGCCTCGAGCGCCGGCTTCGTCATGTTCCCGTTGCCGACGCCGGCGATCACGATCCCTTTCGCCCCGTTCGCGGCAGCGGCGTTGATCAGCGCACCGTCCATGTTCTCAGTGGCCATGATGATGTCGACGCGGGGCAGCGTCGTGTTCTGATCAACCGAGAACTCGGAGGTCACGGTGTTCTTGCCGATGGGCCCGCGATACCACTCCATCACGCCGTAGTTCACCGTGCCGATGAGACCGGAGAGCGGCGACAGGAAGGTCTGCACGGCGGTCGTGCTGGTCTTCGTGAGCGATGACGCGCCGTGAATCCAATCGTTGACGACCACGAGCACACCCCGACCGGCCGATTCCTTGTCCGCGGCCACAGCGACGGCGTTGAAGAAGTTGAGGGGGCCGTCCGCCGAGAGCGCCGTGGACGGGCGCATCGACGCGGTCAGCACGACTGGCTTCCGTGAATGGACCACGAGATTCAGGAAAAACGCCGTCTCTTCGATCGTGTCCGTCCCGTGGGTGATCACGACGCCGGATACGTCCGGCATCGCGAGGATCGCATTCACGCGGTCGGCGAGCTTGATCCACACCTGGTCGTTCATGTCCTGCGAGCCGATGTTCGAGACCTGCTCGCCGCTCAGCCTGGCCAGCTTTTTTGCCTCAGGCACCGCGTTGAGCAGCTCGTCGACTCCGACCTGGCCGCTGGAGTAGCCGGCGGTCACGTTGCTCTTGGCCGCGCCGGCGATCGTTCCGCCCGTCGCCAGCACGACGACTTTGGGGAGCGTCATCGTGTCGACCGCCACCGACCCGCTTGCCGATCCGCCTTGCGCGTACGCGCTTGCCGACGCGACGACGACGAGGAACAGCGAACTCAGATTCCTTTTCCGCATATGACGCCTCGACAGTGAAAGCTTCCGGTGCGACAACGGTTTACCGAGCAACCAGCCACAGCCACCCGGTGCCCACGACCAGGTACAGCAGCATGCAGAACGCGGTGTGAATCGCGCCCAGCTTGTACAGATCGCCCTGCGACAAGTACCCGCTTCCCGCGAACAACAGATTCGCGCTCGACGCCTGCGGTGCGATGGCCGCGAAGTAGTTCGTGGCGAAGAGCAGCTGGAAGGCGAGCAGCGGAGGCGAGACGCCGAGCTTCACTCCGACGCCCAGAAACACGCCGAAGAGCGCGAGTAGATGCGCCGTCTGGCTGACGAACAGGTAGTGCAGCAGCACATACGCGACGATCAGGATCACCGCGGCGAGCGGAATCGGCAGACCTCCGAGCCGCATCGCGAGACGGTCGCCGACGAATTCCATGAAGCCGAGCTTGTTCAGCTGGCTGCTCAACGTGAACAGCGACGCGAACCAGATGAACGTGGCGAGGACGTCGCCCTGACCGGCGATGTCGCGCGGAGTCAGCACGCTCGTGGCGAGCAGGATCCCCAGCCCGAGAAACGCCACCGCGGTCGGATCGATGTGCAGGGTGCTTGCGAGTCCCCACAGCACGACCATGCCGAGGAAGGTGAACCCCACCACCTTCTGGTCGCGCGTGAGCGGCCCGAGCTCGGCGAGCGTCTTGCGCGCGTCGGCCGGAGCGTTCGGCATCGCCGTCACTTCCGGTTTGATGATCTTGTACAAGAGAAACGGTACGAGCACCATCGCCAGAATCGTCGGCACGGCCGACGCGACCAGCCACGAACCGAAACCGATGTTCACGCCGCTTTTCTTGGCGATCTCGGCGCCGAGGGGGTTGCCGGCCATCGCCGTCAACCACAGGGCCGAGGACAGCGTCAGGCTGGCCATGCCGGAGAACATCAGGAACTTGCCGAGTCGCTTTCGGTCCTCGCGCTCCGGCGTCGCGCCGGCCGCCTCTGCCATGGAGAAAACGAGCGGATAGAGGACGCCCGAGCGCGCCGTGTTGCTCGGAAAGGCCGGCGAGATGAGCGCGTCGACGCCGAAGATGGTGTACGAGAGGCCGAGCGTGGATTTCCCGAACCAGCTGATCGCGCGATACCCCAGACGCTGGCCCAGTCCGCACTTCACGACGGCATGTGCGACGAGGAACGCGACGATGATGAGGATGATCGTCGGGTTGGCGAACGAATCGTACGCCTCATCGGCGGACAGCGTTCCCGTGAGGACCGCGGCCGCAACGGCGAAGACCGACGCAGTCAAGATCGGAAACGCACCGATCACGACCGACAGGATCGTCGACGCGAAGATCGCGAAGAGATGCCATGCCTGCGCGGTCAACCCGCCCGGCGGCGGGATGAACCAGATGATCAGCGCGATCGCCAGCGCGATGGCGCGCGCGAGGCGCTTCGGCTTCGGCCGCTCCTCGTCCGGCTTCGGCGCCGGCAGTGTCGCCGGCGCCGTGGACGGCGACTCGTCTGGAGCCGGTCGTCGCAGCGGCAGAGCCATGACCCGCTCCTCTACCGTCCCGAGCCCGTCAGCGCCGCGGGGCTCAGAATCTCGTCGATCTGCGCATCGGTGAGGATGTGCTTCTCGCGCACGAGCTCGAGAATGCCCTCGCCCGATTGCAGCGCCTCAGCCGCGAGCTCGGTCGCCTTGTCGTAGCCGATCACCGGGTTGAGCGCCGTCACGGTGCCGATGCTCGATTCCATGTAGTGCTTGAGCACGTCCTTGTTGGCCGTGATCCCCTCGATGCAGAACTTGCGCAGCGTGTTCGCCGCGTTCACGAGCAGCTTCTGCGATTCGAAGATGCACGCCGCCATCACGGGCTCGAACGCGTTCAGCTGTAGTTGCCCGGCCTCGGCCGAGATCGTGACGACGAGGTCGTTTCCGATCACCCGGTACGCGACCATGTTCGTGACCTCGGGGATCACCGGATTGACCTTGCCCGGCATGATCGACGAGCCGGGCTGCGTGGCCGGCAGGTTGATTTCGTGGAGCCCGCAGCGGGGACCCGATGAGAGCAGACGCAGATCGTTGCCGACCTTGGCGAGTTTGATCGCGAGACTCTTGAGCGCCGACGAGTAGAGAACGAACCCCTGCGTGTCCTGCGTCGCTTCGATCAGATCCGGGGCGAGGCGAATCGGGAGATTCGTGACCTTTGCCAGATGGTCGGCGCACTTCTGCGCGTAGCCTTCCGGCGCGTTGAGGCCGGTGCCGATCGCCGTGCCGCCCATGCTGACTTCGCAGAGAACGACCTTGACGGCTTCGAGCGCGCGGACCTCGTCGGCGAGCGTGCGTCCGAACGCGACGAATTCCTGGCCGAGCGTCATCGGGACGGCGTCCTGCAGCTGGGTCCGTCCCATCTTGAGCAGGTCCTTGAATTCCTGGCCCTTCGCCTTGAACGCGTCGATCAACTCCTGGTACGCGGCGACGACCTGCGCGTTGCCGAGCGCCATGCCGATGTGCATCGACGTCGGGTACGAATCGTTCGTCGACTGCGACCGATTCACGTGGTCGTGCGGGTCGAGGAATTTGTATTCGCCCTTCTTCTTGCCCATGAGCTCGAGCCCACGGTTGGCGATCACCTCGTTCGCGTTCATGTTCGTCGACGTGCCGGCGCCGCCCTGGAGAATGTCGAGCTGGAACTGGTCGTGGAGCTTGCCGTCGATGATTTCCTGACACGCTTTCTCGATCGCGGTGAGAACCTCCTTCGAGAATCCCCCCGTCTCGAAGTTCGCGCGCGCTGCCGCGAGCTTCACCATGGCGAGCGCCTTGATGAAGTTCGGAAAGACGCTCAGCGGTTGGCCTGTGATCTTGAAGTTCTCGAGGGCGCGGGCGGTTTGAACGCCATAGTACGCGTCGGCGGGCACGTGGAAGTCACCGAGAAGGTCGTGCTCGGTCCGAGTATTTGCAGAGGGCATGCGGGGGAGCCTCACAGTCGTGGATGGACGTGACGGTCGCGGACGGCAAGAGCCTGGCAAGCGGCGGGTGCGGTCGGGCAACCTACCGGCGCGTGCGGACGACGCCGCAGTGGACGTTGGTCCAACGACGTACGACCTCGTGCGGCGCGAGATGGCCGAGCGGTCAGCGCGCCGCGGCCCTCATTCGACGACGCGCGAACCGTCCGGCTCGAGACCCAGCGCGAGAATGCCCTCTCGCGCCAGCTCGCGCGTGAGGTTGCCGATCGCCGAGTCGCCGAGCTTGGCGATCGTTCGAGCGTCGCCCGGATCGCCCCGGCCCGCCCAGACGAGCCGGTCGTCGCTCAGCGCGTAGACCTGCACCTCGATCGCGACCAGCCGCTTGTTCGGTACGAGCGCGGGGTCGAACGCAGGATTCCAGACGCGGTCCCACTGCTCCCCGAATGTCCGGGCAGGGAACGAATGCCGCGACCTCGGGAGGTCGGCGGCAAGGATCGAGCTGGGACGCGGGTCCGCGAGCACGACGGTGATGATGATGGCCGAATCGAATTGCTGGTCGTCGAGCACGCGGCGTACCGCGACGACGTCGTCGGGGCTGGTCGAGCCGAGCACGCGGTAGGACGGAGTGGCTCGCGGAAACTGCGCGGCGAGACGATTCTCCATCGCGCGGCGGAGCGAGTCATCGCTCGAGGCGAACACCGCCACGACGTTGTCGAAATGCATCGCACGGTGTCCGGGCGCGCCCCACATCGTGGTGACTTCGGCCCAGTGATAACACGACGCAACCAGCCCAAACGCCGCGGCGGCGGCGCTCCTGACGAGAGGGCGCCGCCAGCGGATCTGTCGCATTACTTGCTGGGCGCCTTGGGGGAGGAAAGGAAGAACAATCGTTCGAGGTCGGGCACGTTCCCACCGGCACTCCGCGACGCTGGGCCCATTTGCGTCGCATCCCCTCCCGGCCCGAAGGCCAGGAGGGTGGCCGAGTCCGCGTTGCGCGCGAGACCTGCGATGAACGTCGGTCGCGTGCGTACGAGTGGAGCTCGGCCTCGACGCAGCGTCACTGGTTCAACGCGCGGTTGACGAGCAACCTGACCTGCACGCGACGGTTCATCGCGCGGCCACTAGCTGACGCGTTCGTAGCGATCGGCTCCGACTCGGCGTAGCCGGCCGGAGTGGCGATGTCACGAAGGGCGATGCCGCCGGTCTGCGTCAGGTACTGCACGACCGACTGCGAACGCCAGTAGCTGAGGCGCTCGTTGAGCGACATGCTGCCGCGTGAGTCCGTATAACCGGAGACCTCGAAGACACAGCCGTTCATGCCCTTGCAGGCGGTGATCATGTCATCGAGCTGCCGCTTTGCCTGCGGGAGGAGCTCGGCGCGGCCGCTGGCGAAGAACACCGCGCGGGACTGCGAGAGGTCGAACTTGTCGATGTTCGCGATACGTTCATTGATCGAGCCGATCGAATCACGCGCCCGAGTGAGGAGCGCGTTGATCGTGTCGCGGCCGCGGCGGGTCACAGCCTCGAGGCTGTCGCGGTTGGCTGCGGTAGCCGAATCCATGAACACCTTCATGTCGAGCGTGCCGGCGGCGACGCCCTCAGCGACGTTCTGCGCGCTGGCGTGGAAGAGGATCGATGAGGCAACGAGCTCACCGCCCATTCCACCGGCTCCCTTCAAGTGCACTTTCAGACCGGGGATGAGCGTGTCTTCGCCCTGCCGCTTCTTGCCCAGCGCCAACGTGCCCGACGGCGTCGAGATCTTGGTCTCGTCGGTGACGGTCACGAGGCTGATCGCGTCGGTCGTCTCGTCACGCACGAGCAGGCTGTCGCCGTTTCGGCTGATGATGAAACCGGTGATCTTGGCCTCCGAACCTTGCACGTAACTCAGGCTCGGCTGCGGCCGCGTGGTCGACACGTTCTGTGCGTGCACGCGCGGCGCGGCCGCGAGTGCGCACAGCAGCGCCAGCAGACGCGCGGCGTTTCGCGCCGGGCGTCGCAACTCCTGCACGTCGAGCATCATCGTTCTTGTCATAGCGATTACTCCTGATCTCACGTATCCGCGTGAGGTAAACTGACTAGCCCCGAGCGGCTCGCTCTAGGCGGCGCGCTCCGGGTAACCGTCTCAATCTCATGAACGATGCCGCGGCGGGGCGGTCCGGTGCGGCAATCACACGCGTTGGACCAACGGTCCACGCGAGCCCGCAATCGCGTTGGTTCATCGGCCAATGACCGGGAACACCGGTCGTCACCGACGTTGCGCATCGTGACGCGAGGGGCGCTGACACACCAGTCTCCGCCGTCGCGCCGCGGTCACGCAGCCGAGGTGGATGATGTCGTCGGGAAGGGAGAACGTCAGAGCCGCGTGCGCTCTGCTTGCGGGAGCCGCGCTGGCCAGCGGTCACGTCGCGAACGCACAGGCGTCGAAATCCGCCGCCGAACCGCCGCGCTTCGCCGAAATGCCGTGCAACTCGACCTTCGGTCCGCCGCCCACCGCCGGCATCGCGATGCGGTGCGGCACGGTGACCGTCCCGCAGAACCGCGCCAAGCCGAAGGACTCTCATCTGCTCGCCGTCGTCTTGCCGGTGGTCGAATATTCCATGCCTGGCGCGCACGGCAATCCGGTCTTCTTCCTGCCGGGCGGACCCGGCGAGTCGTCGATCGATGCGGCGCAGCGCGTCCTGCTCGAGACGCCGGCGGGACAGACTCTGCTGCGCGACCACCCGATCGTCGCGTTCGACCGGCGCGGCTACTCGTCCGTTCCCGACCGCGCGTCGCCCGACCTCGGCACGATCGTATTCGAGCCGCGCGCGAGGCGTGAGCTCGCCGTCAAGCCGCTCAACGATTCGCTGGTGCGTCGCGCGAAGGAACTGCGGTCGCACGGCGTCGATCCGGCGAACTTCACGACGCTGCCGGCGGTCGAGGACATCGCCGACGTCGCCCGCGCGCTCGGCGTGTCGAAGCTCATCCTGTTGGGCGCGTCGTACGGCAGCCGCGAGTCGCTCCATTTCATGCGCCGCCATCCGGACATGGTCGAGGCGTCGATTCTCGACGGCATCGCGCCGCCGAGCGCGACGCAGATTCTCGACTCCACGTACGTCGCCACGGCCGGACGCGCGATCGCCGCGCAGGTCGTCAACGAATGCCGCAGCGACTCCGTGTGCGTGGCGCAGTATGGCGACCTCGCCAAGTGGGTCGCGAAGCTGACCGACGGCAGCGGAGCGCTGCGTCGCACCGCGCAATTCGGCACCGCGGATCCCTGGCATACGATCGAGGTGGCCGGCGCGTCGGTGCTCAGCGTACTCGGCGTCGCCTCGAGCGACGAGGGCATGCGCGCGAGCGTGCCGCGCATCATCAGCGAGCTCGCTCAGGACGACACGTTGCACGACGAGTTTGCGCTGCGCGTCTTCCTGGCGGCGGCGATCGATCCCTCGCTGCAGACCGCCTCGCGACAGACCGCGCCGCTCATCTACTACATCGCGCTCTGCGGCGATCGTCCGCAGGGAGAGCCGAAGGCCGGCAATCGCATGCTCTGCGACGCGCTCGGCGTTCCGTTCTCGGGTCACGAAGCGGTGGACCCGGTATCGAGCTCCATTCCGACGCTGCTCATCTCGTCGGGATACGACGCGCAGACGCCCGCCGCCCTCGCCGACGAAGCCGCGAAGACACTCTCCAACGCACACCGCGCTCACTTCGCCAACGCGGGACACGTCGCGTTTGCCCGCCCGCTAGCGATGGCGTGCGCGGCGCTGATCATGGATGCCTTCCTGCGCGATCCGCACGCCGATCCGTCCACATCCTGCATCGGCCGCGTGACACCTGCGTTCCTGCCGCCCATCGACTCGAGGCCACCCAAGCCGCCGACCCGCTGACGGCCGTCGAGACATCGGTGAGCGAAGGGTGGCCGAGGGGCAGGACCAACTGGTCCTGCCCCTCGGCCGCTTCTTGCCGCTGACGGCGATCGGCCGCCCGTTGGGGGCTCGGAGTGGGACTGTCCTCCGCGGACCGCTCGCAGTATTGCCGAAACTGCCGGCAATACTGCAACGGCTCCGCTCCGGACAGCCCCACCCGCTCGCTCACTCGAATCGGCGAACTACAGCCTGCGTGCAGGTGGCGCCACGCGCGTCGCACTCGCCGGCGGGCGCGGACCGCTGCGACTGCGGCCGCCCGCGCCGAGTCCCACGCAGGAAATCGCGCAGTCACAGAGGCAGCGACGAGACGGCCCCGGGCGGCTCGGCGCGTGTCCGCCGAGCGGTTTCTGGTGGGAGTAGTAGGCCGAGCCGCTTGCCGAGTCACTAACGAGAACGCACCCGCTTCGATGTTGATTCCGGTTGGACGGGCGGAGGTCCACGTCGTGGCCGGGGAAGCGGGTGCGTTCTTCAATGCAATCAGTTGTCCGTTGCTCTCGCGCACCGAGGCGCGACGTACTGCACTACGGAGGACTCACAACCACGTAGCTCACCGTCGTCCCGGTGAACTCGGGCTTGTACCACGTGCTCCCGCACTGCTGGTACGTGATGCCGTTCACGACCGTGCTCGTGCACGACGTCGACGGCAGCTCGTACACCGTGCTTCCGATCGCAGTCGAGGCTATGGTGCCGGCGGCGAACCCCGCGGCCGCCGCGCCCCAGCCACCGTAATAACAGCAGCCGTCCCAGTTGTTGCCGTAATAGCCGCCGCCGCCGATGACGTTGACGTCACCGACGTCGATCGGGCGGTTGTTGATGATGTTGCCCGGGCGGTTGTTGACGATGTTGCCCGGCCGGTTGTTCACGATGTTGCCCGGGCGGTTCGCGATGGTTCCGCGGTTGACGTTGCCGCGATTGAAGCCCGGGTTGCTGATCGGCTGACTCGGCCGGCTGTACGAAGGTCGGCTGAAGCTCGGGCGCGTGACGCTCGATCGCGCCGAGCTGCGCGAGAAGCCGCCGCCACGAAAGCCGCCGCCTCCGCCGCCGCGGAACCCCCCGCCACCACGCCGGGCGCCGCCGCCACCGCGTCGCTGTGCGTCGGCGTGGCCGACCATCAGCAACAGTGCGAGCCCCGCCAGCAGGAGCTGTCCAATGATGCGTCTCATTTGTACCCCCCGGATTTCTTCTCGGCGGCGCGCGCGGCCGCGACTTCGGCGAACGTGATCTTCTTCGCGTCTGCCGGCGGGTCGAATACGAACGCCTTGTCGTTGTACGAGGGCGCAAGGTTCCACGTGTAGAGCGACGAGTGCTCGGGCCGCGCATCATCCGTGGTCGTGGTGAGCACGAGCTTGAGAGGAAGCGGATACTCGCCGTTCTGGATCCATACCTGCCAATCGAGTCCCTTTTGGCGGAACGCGTACTGCTCGCAGGTCACGCCGTTGATCGATACCGGCCCGATGTCGGTCGCGTCCGTGATGTCGGCGACGTCCGATTCCGGCGTTCCCCAGCGGAAGAGATCGACGAACGGAACGTCGATGTCGAACTTGGCATCGAGCGTGTCCACTAGCTCGCCGATCGTCGCGGGAGCGGGGGCGGTCGCGTAGTACTTCACGCGGGGAGCCCACATCGTGAACGTCTTGCCGTCGTAGTACAGCGTGCGCGGTTGGCGCTGGTCGGCGATGTCGACCCGCATTTTGTTCGGCCGCACGGCGATCAGATCCGTGACGTTCGACCGCTGGATCTTCTCTCCGTCCTCCATCACGTCTTCGGTCGTCACCATCGCGTGGACGCCGAACGATTTGAGCGTGCGAAGGTAGGTGCCCATCTTCTGAAGCGCGGCGATCGCGTTCGCGTCGATCCTGTCGGCGTCGTCGCCGGTGTCGGCGACCTGCCTCATGTACGTGCTGTCTTGAGCTGCGGCCCGGCTCGGCGCCATGTTGACCGCGGCGAGCGCCGCTATTCCCACAGCGACGCGCGCCCCAATTCTCGAGTGCTTCATTACAACTCCTGCATCAGTGACCGATCGGAAACTCACGCGCGTGCGAAAGACTCCAAATTGGACCTTTGGAGGAGGCATGCGCGCGAATCCGGTTGGTCAGCGCGAGCGGCCGTTTCGCGTCGGTGGGGCGAACCGTCCCGAGGAGCCGGGCGCCGCGACGGTCGCCGCCGATCGAGGCTCGGTCGCCGCGACACGACGCGGCGGTGCGCCCATCCGTTTCAACCGTCTGATGTAGGGCAAGGAGGCGAGCGCGGCGACGACGAATTGCAACAGAACCGCCGGAGCCACCAACCTGCTGCTCGGAAAGGCGGCGCTGGCGAGGGCGATCGCGACCGCTGGATGTCTGCTCACGGACGCGAGCGCGAGCACCGGCCGATTGGCGTCGACGGGTCCTCCGAGCTCGTGCCCCACGAAGAGCCCGAGCGCGGTGACGATCAGGATCGCGAGGAGCGTTCTGCCGCCGAGCAAGCTCCGCATCGCGGGCCACGCGGCGATCAGGATCAAGATCAAACCGATGGCGAGCACGAACATTCCGACGGCGTTCACCGGTTTGGCGACGCGCACCGCAAACCGAGGAGCGAGGCGGCGAATCGCCAACCCGACACCGAGCGGAGCGAGCACGCCCTCCAGCATTAGCACGGCCACCGGTCGGCCGGCGAGAGGGGCCGTCCCCCCGAGGAGCGCGGCGAGGGCCACGACGCTCAGCGGCACAAGCACGATGGCGCCGAGCGAAACGACGGTGAGCAGGCCGATCGCGTACGCCGATGCGCCACCGGCCTTGTCGGCTTGAATCGGCAGAACCGGCGGAACCGGCGAGATCGAGAGTGCGACGATCGCCACCTCCACCGCGGGCTGAAGATCGAACGCCTGCGCGACGGCGAGCGCGACGAGCGGCACGATGACGTTGATCGAGAGAATCGAGCGTGCCAGTAAGCCGGGCCGCCGGATGAGCCACAGGGCATCGCCTTCGCTGGAGCGCAGACCAATGGCGAGAACCATGAGCGCGAGGCTCAGCTTCACGAGCGGAACTATGAAAGCCTTCGCGGCCATGAGCGTGGCAGACTGCATGGCTTCGAGCGTACGTCTCGCTCGTCGGCGGCCCCATTGGCATTTGGTCCGACGCCGCGGAATCCGTGCGGCGAAAGTCCAATGGGGAGCGTCGCGCTCAAGCGCGCAGGTTGCGCAACTCAAGCCCGCTCGTACGCGCGACCGCCCCCAATGGCGCCAGACGATTCGACTTCACCGCGATCGCCGAGTTCATCGAACGATCCGCTCGACGATCCGTCCGTCGAGCTCTCGGCGCGCCGAACCGGGATGTCGTTCCAGCGGACTCGCCTGAGCGCGGATCGCACGTTGATGTCGGTGATCAGGACGTCGCTGTCACTGATCAGCTTCGGCTTCACGATCTATCAATTCTTCGAACGAATGACGGAAACGAAGACGATCGGGGCGGGCGCCGGCCAGGCGCGACGGTTCGGGCTCTCGCTCGTGCTGCTCGGCCTCGTGATGCTTCTCGTCGGCATCGGCTACGACATCGCGTTCATGTCCGGGCTTCGCTCGCTCCGGATGAAGTTGGCCGCGGAAGGGCTGATCCACGCCGAGACACAGTTTCCTCGATCGTACACGCTGATCGTCGCGTTCCTGCTTCTCGCGATCGGCTTGTTCGCTGTCATGAGTCTTGCCTTCCACGTCGGACCGTTCGAATGACGACCGACGGCGCGACGCGATTGTATCGATGACCTCTACCGGTAGGAGTCCCGGGATGGCCACGCCGACCAAACAAACGCCCTCGACCACGAACAAGCCGAACATCCTGTTCATCATGTCCGACGACATCGGCTGGTTCAACGTGAGCGCGTACAACCTCGGCATCATGGGGTACCGCACGCCGAACATCGACCGGATCGCCAACGAAGGCGCGCTCTTCACGGATTTCTATGGACAGCAGAGCTGCACTGCGGGCCGGGCGGCGTTCATCACCGGCCAATCGCCGATTCGCACCGGGCTCACCAAGGTCGGGTTGCCCGGCGCTCAGCTCGGATTGAGCGCCGAGGACCCGAGCATCGGGCAATTCATGAAGAATTTCGGCTACGCAACCGGTCAGTTCGGCAAGAACCACCTCGGCGACCGCAACGAGCATCTGCCGACGGTGCACGGCTTCGACGAATTCTTCGGCAACCTCTATCACTTGAACGCCGAAGAGGAGCCCGAGAATCCGGACTATCCGAAGGATCCAGCGTTCCGGAAGAAGTTCGGCCCCCGCGGCGTGCTGCGCTGCAAGGCCACGGACAAGGACGACACCACGATCGACGCGCAGTTCGGCAAGGTTGGCAAGCAGACGATCGAGAATACCGGCCCGCTCGACCGGAAACGCATGGAGACGGTGGACGAAGAGTTTCTCTCGTCGGCGCTCGACTTCATGGATCGAAAGACGAAGGAGGGCAAGCCGTGGTTCTGCTATTTCAACACCACGCGCATGCACATCTTCACCCACCTGAAGCCGTCGTCCGTCGGCAAGACCGGATTGGGTCTTTATCCCGACGGGATGGTTGAACTCGACGGCTACGTCGGCCAACTGCTCCAAAAACTCGAGGACCTGAAGGTCGCCGACAATACCGTCGTCGTGTTCACCACGGACAACGGCGCCGAGAAGATGTCGTGGCCGGACGGCGGCACGTCGCCGTTCCGCTCCGAGAAGGACACGAACTACGAAGGCGGCTGGCGCGTCCCGTTCGTCATGAAGTGGCCCGGAGTCATCGAGCCGGGCCGTGTGATCAACGACATCTGCTCACTGCAGGACATGATTCCAACGTTCGCCGCTGCGGCCGGCGAGCCGGACCTCGTCGAGAAGGTGAAAAAGGGTTACGCGATCGACGGCAAGACGTTCAAAGTGCACCTCGATGGCTACAATCTCCTGCCGTTCCTGAAGGGTGACGTCGACAAATGCCCGCGCGAAGGATTCCTGTATTGGAGCGACGACGGAGAAGTGCTCGCCATTCGCGTCCATCAGTGGAAGGTGACCTTCGAGGAGCAACGCGCCCACGGCCTCGACGTATGGCGAGAGCCCTTCGTTCAGCTGCGCACCCCGAAGATCTACAATCTGCTCGCCGATCCGTTCGAGGAGGGCGAGGACAGCACGCTCTTCTACGACAAGTGGATGGCTGACCGCGTATTCCTGTTGATTCCGGCGCAGGCGCTCGCGGCCCAGTGGATCGAATCGTTCAAGGAATTCCCGATCCGGGCCAAGCCCGCGAGCTTCAACCTCGACGAGGTGGTCGAGAAGCTGATGCCGAAGGCCGGCTGAGAATCGCGAACGGGATCACGATGATCAGCCTCGTCACCGCCGACAATTTCAACCGCGCGGAAACGGATCTGTACTTCGCGAGCGCGGTGGAACAGGCCGGCGGGATTGGGAAATTTCTCCACCGTCGCGACGTCATGCCGGTGGACAACCAGGTGGTCGTCCGGCCGAACCGCGACACGCTCTACTCGTCGGCCGTATTCGACCTCGACGCCGGGCCGGTGACGATCACGTTGCCGGACCCCGGCTCGCGGTTCATGTCGATGATGGTGATCGACGAGGATCAGTACGCCGCCGGCGTCGTCTACGGTAAGGGGCGCTACACGTACACGAAGGAGCGCCTGGCCACGCGCTACATCATGGTCGCGATCCGCACGCTGGTGAACACGAACGACCCCGATGATATGAAGGCGGCCCGCGCGCTCCAGGACGCGATCGTCGTGGGACAGAGTGAACGAGGCAGCCTCGAGCTGCCGGATTGGGACCGCGCCAGCGAGAAGAAGGTGCGCGAAGCGCTACTCGCGCTCGGCACGACCGTCACCGATTCGCGCCAGATGTTCGGAACGCGAACCGAGGTCGATCCCATTCGCCACTTGATCGGCAGCGCGATGGCATGGGGAGGAAATCCCGAGCGCGACGCGACCTATCTGAACGTGACGCCGGAGAGGAATGACGGCGTCACGCCGTACCGACTCACGGTGCGAGACGTGCCCGTCGACGGTTTCTGGTCGATCAGCGTCTACAACGCCCAAGGATACTTCGAGCCGAATCCGTTCGACGCGTACACGACCAACAACCTCACGGCCGAGAAGAACGACGATCAGTCCGTGACGGTGCACTTCGGCACCTGTGACGGCGGGTTCCCGAACTGTCTGCCGATCATGCCCGGCTGGAACTACACGGTTCGCTTGTATCGACCGCGGCCGGCGATTCTCCACGGCACGTGGACGTTTCCTCCCGCACAACCCGCTGGGTGAGACCGGCTGGTGAGACGCTTGGGCCAAGGTCCGATGGGTCCTTGGTGCAGGCGCGGGCACTATGCGTCGGGGACGGGAGGGACTGTCGATGGCCACGCAGGTAAAAGGCGCTCCAGCCAAACCGACCAAGGGGCACGGCTGGTTCGGCACGGAAACGGTCAGGACGCGATTCGGAGCTTTCGAGTTCCAGAACAGCTTCCCGGCCGGTCCCGCGGCGAGCCAGCTGCGCAACTCGCTCGTGTTCATTCGCGCGGTAGAGGCGTATCTCGTCCACATGCCGCCCGTGTCGTGGCTGCACGTCTGGCGGAGCGTGATCGAAGCGGGCGCGGGCAAGCCGAATCAGCTGGTGATCTGGGAATCGCTGATGGACTCGGCGTCGCTGGTGTTGACCGGCAACACCGAAACGATCTACGGCCTGGCCTCGCTCGATCTCAAGCGCGACGGTCCTGTCGTCGTCGAGGTTCCTCCGTCGATGCTCGGCGTCATCAACGACCTCTGGCAGAATTCGATCGCCGACATCGGTACCACCGGAGTCGACAAGGGCAAGGGCGGCAAGTTCCTCGTGCTGCCCCCCGACTCCAAGGATGACGTCTCCGGCGACTACATGGTCGTCAAATCACCGACGTATTGCGCGAGCCTTGGGGTGCGCGGCTTCCAAGTCGACGGAAAAACAGCGCCGGCCGTCGACTTGATCAAGACGACGAGGATCTATCCACTCAGCAAAGCGGATGCGCCGCCGCCGACGGCGTTCGTCGACGCGTCGCAGCAGCCGGTCGATACGCTGTTCAGCGACGACGCGCGTTTCTTCGACGACCTGGCATGGATCGTCGAGCGCGAGCCGGCGGACCGGTTTTCCGACCGGGACCGCTTTCAGCTCGCCGCGGTCGGCATCGAGCGCGGCAAGCCGTTCCAGCCGGACGCCGAGCGTCGCAAGCTGCTCGACGAGGCCGCGCAGTTCGCCGAGGCGATCGCGCGCACCAACAGTTTCGCGTCGCAAGACGACGCTCGGCTCGTGTACCCCGATCGTCGTTGGGAATGGGCGTTCGTGGGCGGCAGCGCCAAGTTCGACAGCCAGGGGTTCACGAACACCGACCGTCGAGCGAGCTTCGCCTACATCGCGATCGGAATGTCGCCGGCGATGGTCGAGAAGCACGTCGGCGCCGGATCGCAGTATCTGTTCACGCCGCGCGACGTGTCAGGGGCGTTCCTCGATGGCGGCAAGAACTATCGCCTTCACCTGCCGGCCGACGTTCCCGTAAAGAACTTCTGGTCGGTGGTGGCCTACGACGCCGACAGCCGTTCGCTGCTGCGCAACGACCAGCCGTTTCCTTCGGTCAGTACGTACACCGGCCCAAAGTCGAACGACGACGACTCGATCGACGTCTTCTTCGGCCCCACGGCGCCGCCGGGAAAAGAGAAGAACTGGATTCAGACGAGGCCGGGAAAGGGATGGTTCGTGCTGTTCCGCTTCTACGGGCCGCTCGAACCGTTCTTCGACCAGACGTGGAAGCCGGACGACGTCGTCCCGACGTGAGGGGGAGCGATCTGGCTACTTCAGCAATGGCGTAGCGCGCTTCTGCGCCCCGGATTGAGGCGCGATCTCATCCTCGTCCTCTGCGTGGCGTGGCTACCCCTGCTCGTCATCACGCTCATCGAGGGTAGGGCGATCGATGGCGTCCGCGAGTCGTTTCTCGAAGACCTCAACGCACAAGTTCGACTGCTCATCGCCCTCCCGCTGCTGATTGCGGCGGAGCCGCTGATTCATTGCCGTTCCCGCTACATCGTCGGACCGTTCCTCGAACGCGGGCTCATTGCTCCGCGAGATCAGGCGCGCTTCAACGCGCTCGTCGAGCGTGGCGAGGAGCTGCGCACGTCCGGCCTCGTGGCCCTGGCGATGGCGATCGTCACGACGGTCCTTTCCGGCTGGATCTGGCACCAGAATTGGTCCATTCGCCCAGGAGTCTGGTACGTCGCGGCTCGCCCGAACGGCGACGTCTCGCTGACGATCGGCGGCTGGTGGTACGTGTTCGTGAGCCTCAACGTCTTTCGGTTCGTCTTGCTCCGCTGGTACTATCGCCTCGTCGTTTGGTACAGCTTTTTGTGGCAGGTCTCGCGGCTCGAGCTGAATCTCAACCCGCTACACCCGGACCGAACGGGCGGCCTCGGGTTTCTCGCGCTGAGCGTGCCCGCCCTCAGCTTGGGCTTTCTCGCGCAGACCACGGCCCTCGCCGCGAGGATCGGCGGACGCATCATCCACGACGGCGCGAGCCTCGACAGCTTCGCGCAGGAGATGTGGATCACCCCTGTCCTCTTGGCGCTCCTGTCGATCCTGCCCCTGAGTTTCTTTTCGCTCGGGCTCGTTCAGGTTCGGCTGAAGGGGTCGGTCGACTATGGCAGCCTCGCGACTCGCTACGTCGACGGCTTTCGGCGAAAGTGGATGGTCGACCCCAGCGTGCAGGAGCACGACTTGGTGGGCTCGTCGGACATCCAGTCGCTCGCGGATCTGGCGAACTCGTATCAAGTGGTGACGAGCATCCGGCTCATTCCGATCAGCCTTCCGGTGCTCCTGGTCCACGTGCTACTGCTGGCGGCGCCGTTCATTCCACTGGCGCTCACCAGGATTCCACTCGACGAGCTGATTCGACGCGTCGTCGAGAAGGTGATCTAGGCCGGGCTCGAAGGAGCCGGTCCCGGCGGCGTCGCCGCGAACGTGGCAACGAGCATGAATCCGGCTCCCCGGCGCGACTCGATCGCGATCTGCTCCGTGACCTTGGCGAGCTTCTGACGCAATCGATGCATGGCGACATCGACGACGCTCGTCTCCGGGTCGAACGAATACCCCCACACCGATTGGAGCAGGTCGTCGCGCGACAGCAATCGCCGCGGCTGTTCCACGAAGAGACTGAGGAGCGCGAATTCCTTCGCCGTCAGGCTGGTCGAGCCGAGTGACCCGGAGGCCGTGTGCGATTCGGCGTGGAGCTCGAGGTCACCGACGGCGGCGCGCCTGGCGGAGCGGGCCGCGCGCCGGGCGAGCGCTCGGACACGAGCGGACAGCGTTGTCGCCGACACGGGCTTGATGACGTATTCGTCGGCGCCCGCGTCGAGCGCTCCCTCGACGTCCGAGTCAGCGCCGCGCCCAGAGCTGACCATGATCGGCGTCTCGAAGCCCTGCGAACGGAGCTCCTCGATGAACCAGACGCCGTCCCGCGAGGGCAGGCTCATGTCCAGCACGATGATGTCGTAGACCGTGCCGTTCGCCAGCGTCAGCGCGGATTCCGCCGAATCCGTTTCGTCGACGGCGAAGCCGTCGGCGGTCAGAGCGCGTGCAAACGCGCGCCGCACGGCATCTTCGTCTTCGACCAGGAGGACGTGGAGAGGGCGCTCGTTCACGCCCGGAAAGCTGAACTATTGACCGATCCCGCGCCAGTGTCCCCAAAGATTAGAGCGCTCTAATTTTTGCCGCCCGACGTCGTCGGCGGCGTCTCTGATCGGTGACCGCCCGCCCGCCGAGTCGCGGCCCGATTAGTTTGAGCCCCACATTCGCATGACGAACGCGCTCGTTCTCGACGAGGAATCCGCGGAGTGGATCCGCGAGCTACAGCCCGGCGGTGCGGCCCGCGAGGACGCGGCCGCGCGCTTACATCACTTGTTGCTTCGCACAGCGCGAGGTGAGGCCGCGCGGCGGCGCGCCACCGTGCCCCAGCGCGCCCTCGATGAGCTGGATCACCTCTGCATCGAGGCGGCCGGTGACGCTCTCATGGCCGTCCTTGCGAAGCTCGATTCGTATCGCGGCGCCGCCCGGTTCACGACGTGGGCCTGCAAGTTCGCGATCCTCGAGACCTCGTCACGCCTTCGCCGGCTTGCATGGCGGAGCCGCAAAGTCGAGATCGACGAATCGATTTGGGATCGGCTCGCCGACACAGCGCCTCCGGCGCTTCAGGCCATCGAGCAGCGGCAATTGCTCGCGGCGCTTCGGCGTGCGATCGATGAGCAACTCACCGATAGACAGCGGTTCATCTTTCAGAGCGTGACAATGCAGGAAGTACCGACCGACGTGCTCGCAGAACGCCTCGGAACGACGCGTGGCGCGATCTACAAGACGCTGCATGACGCGCGCGCCAAGCTCCGGCGCGTTCTCGAAGAATCCGGGCACACCGACGGAGTCGAGCGATGAGTGACATCGATCTGGATCGCCTGCTCGGCAGCGCGCACGACGACCCCGGATGCAACGACGCCGGTGAGCTGATGGATGCCTACTGCGAGCTCGTGAGCCGTGGCGAACCGGTGACCGCGGAATACGGCGAGTTCCTCACACACATGAGCAACTGCGCGGCGTGTCGCGAAGACATGGAGGGCCTGTTGGCGGCATTGCGGGACCAGCGGGACGAAGGCTCGAGGTAAGATTTCGCCGGCCGGCGACGCTAAGGGGGGAACACTTCTCCAGGAGCGTCAGTTGTCCAACGAAACCAACGCCGTCGAATACGGCAGCATCGCCGTCGACGGCATCAACGTGGCCTACCGCGAGGCGGGCGATCGCGCGAATCCCAAGCTCGTGCTGCTGCACGGCTTTCCGTCGTCGTCGCACCAGCACCGCGACCTGATTCGCGCGCTGAGTCACCGTTTCCACCTCATTGCCCCCGATTATCCAGGCTTTGGCCTGAGCGACACTCCCGACCCGGCGGCCTTCACCTACACGTTCGACCGGATCGCCGAGGTCGTCGGCCGCTTCCTAACGCTGAAGGGCTTCCGCCGCTTCGGACTGTTCATGCAGGACTACGGCGGCCCAATAGGATTTCGGTTGGTGGAAGCCAACCCTGGCGCGCTCGAGTGGCTGATCGTCCAGAACTCGAACGCGTACGAGATCGGGTTCAGTCAGGCATGGACGGGCCTTCGCGCGCTCTGGAAGGATCGCACCGAAGAGACAGAGGTCCCGCTGCGCGCTCTTCTCGCCCGCGAGACCGTCAAGGCGATCTATCTGCATGGGTCGAATCGGCCGGAGCTCGTGAGCCCGGACGCATGGGAGTCGGACATCGCGCTTCTACAACGGCCGCACGCCGAGCGCTTGCACTTCGATCTGTTTTACGACTACCGCACGAACGTACCGCTGTACCCCCGGTGGCAGGCGTTCCTTCGCGAGCGGCGGCCGGAGACTCTGATTTTTTGGGGGCAGGGAGACATCTTCTTCACGCCCGGCGGCGGCGAAGCCTACCTCGCCGACCTTCCGTCAGCTGAGATACACCGCCTCGATGCGGGGCACTTCGCCGTCGAAGAGCATCTCGAATACGTCGCGAAGCACATCGAGCTTTTCCACTCAAACCGGGTCGCTTCGACGAAACAGAGGGACGCCGCCTAGGCCGGCCAGCGGCCTGAGGTGCAAAAATGGCGTTCCGCGAACTCGCGGAAACGCCATTTTGCCGTCCCCGCGGTTCTCAAACCGCTGAGGCGGCCAGTCGGCCAACACGCCAGCGCCGAGCCTCTTGCGCCATACAATTAGATGCTTATCTATAGATCGTACGATTTCGGAGCATGAGCAGCCAGTGGAGTCCCAGCAGTTTCAGCGGATCGCCAAAGCCTTGGCCGATCCCAGGCGGTTTGAGATCCTCCAGCACATCGCACAGCAAGCCGAGGTTGGCTGCCAGCGACTGTGCGGGTGTTTTCCGGTCCGGCAGGCAACTATCTCCCATCATCTCAAGGAGTTAGCGGGCGCTGGACTGGTCGAGTCCCGACGCGATGGGCAGTTTGTCTACTACCGGACTCGGCCGGATGTGCTCGAGACCTACATGGCCGAGTTGCGGAGGCTGATGGCCGTGGAGCCTATCCCGGCGCCCGCCCGTTCCAAGGTGGGACGCGGGCGATTGGCTGCACACGTGCGAGAGTGACAGCGGGGGGCGCCGAATCCGGGTTGTCCGGATAAAAGTGGCCCACGCGGATGAACTAGCGACGCATAAGGTTGTACTACTGTATGACTTTAGGTTCGGCGCCCGCAGGCGCCGGGGGTGATTGATCGATGTACCCGACCACCAACGACCGCGACCTCCTCGACCTCTATATAGAAGAGCTTCGGGGTGAGCCGGTGCTCAAGGCAAACGAGCAGAAAGAGCTCGCTCGCCAGATGCGCCGCACCACCTCGGATGACGAGCGCGACGCTGCCCGTTCGGAGCTCATCCGCGCCAATCTTCGCTTTGCCTTCTCGGTCGCTAAACAGTACCAGAACCGCGGTGTGCCCCTCGCCGACTTGGTGAGCGAGGCCAACGCGGGTCTCGTCCGCGCTGCCGACAAGTACGACCCGGACGTCGGCGTCAACTTCATCAGCTACGCGGTGTGGTGGATTCGTCAGGCCCTCCACTCGGCCGTGCAGCGCCAGAGTCGTACGGTGCAGGTGCCCCTGAACCGTGCGGCGGATCTGTCGCGCGTGTCGCGCGCCCAGGAGCTGCTCCGCCAGCGACTGTCCCGCGAGCCGTACGAGGAGGAGATCGCCAGCGTGGCCGACCTCTCGCTCGACGTCACGCGCGGGCTCGTCGCGCTGCTCCAGCCGACGCGGTCGCTCGACGAGCCGGCCATTTCGGGTGAGCCCGGCCGAACGCTCGGCGAGACGCTCGTGCTCGACCGCGGCGAGGACGAGGACGTTCTTCCCGGTGGCATCGAAAGCGACTCGCGGCGCGAGGCGATCGGCCGCGCGCTCGAGGTACTGCCGCCCCGCGATCGGCGGGTGTTGATCCTGTACTTCGGGCTCGAGGGCAACCGGCCGATGACGCTACAGGAAATCGCCCGTGAGCTCGGGGTCACGCGCGAGCGTGTTCGTCAGCTCCGCGATCGGGCGCTCAAGCGGCTGCGCGAAAGCGATACGGCCGGGGTTCTGAAGGACGGGATGGCGGCGTAGCCGGCAGCTAGCTGGTCACCGGTCTCCGGTCTCAGGAAATGACGAGCGCCACGAGGGAATTTCGAATCCCTCGTGGCGCTCGTGTCATTGACGGCGTCGATTTCATTTCATGAGCGGAACAGCACGTCGCTACCTGCTGCGCGGCCTCCTGATCGCCGTGCCGCTCGCGGTCGTGATCGCGTTCTGCTGGCCCAACTCGGCGATGATCTCGCGCGACATCGGATGCACTCGCGTCGATGACGCGCGAGGGTCGCAGATCTGCAACTCACTGTCATCGTCGATGCAGTGGACCTGGATGGGGCACGCGATCGTCTCCCCGGGCTGGCGGGTGACGGGGACCGGGTTGAAACGCGTGTATTGTCGCGAACATGTCACGACAGCCGACCTCCGGGTCCTGCTTCGGCTCTCGGGCGCCGACGGGAGAAGCCCGGGTGACTGGCGGTTGGAGAGTGGAGCGGCGGACTTGGTCGAGATCCTGAAGCAAGGCGATTCCACGGTGCCCGAGAACAGCATCTTCAACCCGAAGAATTCGTCGTACATCCTCAAGGGCGGCTGCGCGGGGAGCTAACGACTTCGAGTTTGTTGCGCGCGGAGTCGGGTGTTCGCAAGTTATGAAGTCGTTCCGCCAGCGCCGTCACCGGTCCACCTGTCCCCCGGTCCACCCGTCATGTCCGACCTCGTTCTGCGTCCCCGCTCGGCGACCGAACTGATCGACGCGGCGTTTCAGGTGTATCGCCGGTCGCCAGGGCCCTTCATGGTCGCGATGGCGCTGATCTATGTGCCATGGCTCGCCATCCGGCTCGTCTTCCAGCTCAACGTTCCCGATACGCCGGATCAGATCACGGCGAACCTGACGCGTGTGCTGCTCGCCTCGAGCGCGGCAAGCATCGTGATCTACGGTCTCGCCGGAGGCGCGGCCGCCGTTCTCACGCGGGCCGTGTACCTAGACGAGCCGGTGGACGTCGCCTCGGCGTTTCGTCAGACGCTGCGGCGCTTGGTGCCGCTGATCGTCGGCACACTCGTGGAGTTTTTCCTGATCGGCCTCGGGATCGTCTTGTTGATCGTTCCTGGCCTGTACGTCGTCGCGAGTTTCTTCGCCATGAGACAGGCGGTGGTGCTGGAGAGCAACGGCGTGGCCGCCGCGCTCGGACGATCGAGCCGCCTGTCGAGAGGCAATAAACTGCACATCCTGGGCACGCTGATTCTGGTCGTGATCCTCACGACGGTCGTGAACGTGGGCGCCGTGATGCTCATCAACCTGCAGCCGAGCAAGGTGATCACCAACGTGCTCGCCACGGCGCTCACCATCGTCGTGTATCCGATCATCCCGATCACGGAGACACTCCTCTACTTCGATGCGCGCATTCGCAACGAGGGGTTCGACGTCGAGTATCTCGCGTCGGCGGTGACCGACACATCGCCCACCGCCGGACCCGTCGCCTAGCCGGGGCACATGATCCTCCTTCCGCCTCAGGCGGTAGCCGGACCGTGGACGGCGAAGCAGATCCACGACACGGTCGCGGCCATCGTGCGCCAGCCGGCGTACGCAACGCCGGTTCGCCAGTCCATCCTCGGCCGCGTCCTCCAGACTCTGTTCCGCTGGATTCGCGACCTCCTCGAGCAGATCAAGGCATGGCCCGGCGCGCGGTATGTTCTCATCGCGGCGGTCGCGCTGATCATCATCGTGATTGCCGGCCGGATCGTGATCGGACAACAGATGGAAGCGCGCCGTCGAGCCGGGGCAGGGCTCCGCGCGCTCGGCGGCGAACGCCGCGACTACTGGGCGCTGGCCGCCGAGTTGGATGCGGCGGGGAACTACGTGGGGGCGTGTCACGCGTTGTACCTCGGCGTACTCGACGCGCTCTCCCGCACGGGCGCGCTGCGATACCACGCGTCGAAGACGAGCGGCGACTACGCCCGCGATCTGAGACAGCGGCAGTCACCGGTCGCGAATGAATTCGCTGCCTTCGCGCGGCAGTTCGACCGAAGCGTCTTCGGATGGACCACCCCGACGCACGACGAATACGTTCGCTTGGCGCGCGCCGCGGACGCCATCGTGCCGCCCGCCAGACGTTCCGCGGCGTGACCGTTCCTCCTCCCGCGCCGCCGCCGCCGGCCGCCGGCACTAGCTCCGGCCTTGGCCGATTCAGCGCGGCGAGCATCGCCATCGCGCTCGGCGTGCTCACGCTGCTCATCGCATTGTTCACCCCCGAGGCGCCGGGCAAATCGCAGGGTGGGCTCAGCAGCTACTCGACGGCGCCCGGCGGCGCCGGAATCGTCTACGATCTGGCCGGCCGATTCGGATGGCACACCGAGCGGCGCACCACGACGCTCGATTCGCTGCGACGGCGCGGCGACACTCGCCCGACGGTCCAAGTCGTGCTCGCGCCGAACGAGCCGCTTGGCGCGCACGAGATTCACAATTTGCTCGAGAACGTGAGACAGGGCGGGGGCTTGATCTTCTCGCTGGACGGTGACGATGCATTGCTCGACTCGATCGGCGTGACCGACGGTATTCGCCGGCTCATGACGACGCGGGTCGACTCGACCTGCGACCAGGGGCGGACTGTGTCGGCGGCAGATCTGTTTGTGATCCCTCCCGAGGTGCGCGAGATCACATGGACTCGCCATGCACCGGGCCGGGTCGAGCCGCTGACCCACGTCGAACCGGGCTCTCGATTCGTTTCAGGTGTGGGCTTCCGGATGGGGAAGGGACGCGTGGCGATCGTCGGCGGGTCTGACGTATTCAGCAACGCGGTGGTTCGCGTTTGTCGCCTGGACGCGGACATCGCCGCGATGCGGCTCGTCGAGTACACGCGCCCGCCCGGCGGTACGAACGCCGTGCTCGTCTTCGACGAATTTCATCACGGGTTCGGCGTGCACGGCGGGAGTCTCAAGGCGGCAGTCTCGTATCTCTCGCGCGCAAGCACTGGTCACCTGCTCGCGCAGGCGCTGGCCGCCGGGCTCATTTTGCTGCTGGCGATGGCGCCGCGGCCGCTTGTGCCGCGAACGGTGACGCAGGTCATGCGTCGCTCGCCGCTCGAGCACGCGGCGGCGCTGGGACGGGCGTACGAGGACGTCGGCGCGACGCGTACGGCGACGTCGAGCCTCGTCAGCGGGTTGCGGCGACGGATGCGCGCCATCGTCGCGGTCCCGTCATCGGCCGACGACGGCGAGTTTCTCAAGGCGGTGGAGCGGCGCATTCCATCGCTGGCGCCGCGCGTCGAGACTCTGAACCGAGCCCGCTCGAGCGACACTCTGAAGCGCGACTTCGCCGCGGTCGGCCAGGCCCTGGCCACCATCGAAGAGCAGTTGCAATCGACACCTTCAACGCGATCATGACACTCACGGTTCAAGAAGGAGCGGAGCTGGCGAAACGGGTGCGCGACGTCGTCGCGACGCGCATCGTCGGTCAGGACGCCGCCATCGAGGATGTAATGGCGACGTTCCTGGCTCGCGGCCACGCGCTGATCGAAGGCGTACCGGGAACCGCGAAGACGCTGCTCGTTCGCGCGATCGCCAACGCGCTCGCGGTGCGATTCTCCCGCATCCAGTTCACCCCGGATCTCATGCCCGCCGACGTCACGGGCGTTTCGTTGTACCGTGATCCCGTGCGCGGTTTCGAGTTTCAACCCGGCCCGGTTTTTACCGACCTGCTCCTCGCGGATGAGATCAACCGCGCGCCGGCGAAGACGCAGGCGGCGCTGCTCGAGGCGATGGGGGAGCGTCAGGTGACGGCCGACGGCACGAGCCGGCCGCTGGATGCGCTCTTCACCGTGATGGCGACGCAGAATCCGGTCGAGCACGAGGGCACGTTCCCGCTCCCCGAGGCGCAGCTCGACCGCTTTCTCATGAAGGTCATCGTCGGCTATCCGTCCGCCGAAGCCGAAGCGAAAATGCTCGAGATCCACGAGTCGGGATTCGATCCCGAAAAAGGCGGCGGGATGGTGATCGTCGAGTCGGTGCTCACCGCCGAACAGGCGCGGCAGTGCCGGCAGCTCGTCGACCAGGTCCGCGTGGCGCCCGAAGTGCGCGAATACATTTCCTCGATCACTCGCGCCACGCGCGACGATCCGAGCTTTGTGCTCGGCGCATCCCCGCGGGCGAGCGTCGCGCTCATGCGGGCGTCGCGCGCCGGCGCCGTCATGGACGGCCGGGACTTCGTTACGCCCGACGACGTGAAGGCGCGCGCGCCGGCCGTGCTCAGACATCGCGTGATTCTTGCGCCGGAGTTGGGCGTCGAGGGAAGAACCACGGACGAGGTGCTCTCCGCGCTCTTGACGCGCGTCGTCGCTCCAACCTGATGGGCAATGCGGGTTGGTGGGCGCGCCTGCGGGCGAAACGCCCGTGGTGGCGAGTCTATCCGACGCGCCGGCTCGCGGGGTTGGTGCTCGCCGCCGCGCTCGCGTGGATCGTCCCGGTCGTCGGAACCAAGCTCGCGGTCGCGCTGCTCGTCGCGATTCTCGCCGCTGTGGTCTTCGACTACCTGCGCCTGCCGCGCCGCGACGCGATCACCGTCGAGCGCAGCGCGCCGGATCCACTCGGTCTTGGCGACACGGCGGACATCACGTACACGATTCGCTCGGCGTGGTCGTGGCCCGCGCGAGCGACGTTGTACGATCGAATCCCCGAAGGGATGTCGGGCGAGATGGGCGCCGGCGAGCACGATGTGCCGCCGCTCGACGAGAGCGTCCTCGCGCTTGCGGTCGTCGGAGAGACGCGCGGACGCTACGCGCTCGGCCCCGTGGCGATGCGCATCGTTACTCCGCTCAGATTGCTTGCGCGAATCGTCGTCACGCCGCCGAAGGACGCCGAGTCGATCACGGTCGTCCCGTCGCTCACCAACGTGCGCAGGTTCCGGTTGCTCGCGCTGCAGAATCGACTCAGTGAAGCGGGGGTGCGCGCGCTCAAGCTGCGCGGTGAAGGAACGGCGTTCGCCGGATTGCGCGACTATGTCCCCGGCGACGATCCACGCATGCTCGATTGGAAGGCGACGGCGCGTCACGGACGGTTGATCAGCCGCGAACAGACGATCGAGCGGTCGCAGACGGTGATCTCGCTCGTCGACTGCGGCCGCGCGATGACCCAGCTCGCCGGGCACTACTCGCGTTTCGAGCACGTGCTGTCGGCGGCGCTGGTGCTGAGCGACGTGGCGGCGACGAGCGGCGACCGCGTCGGGCTGCTCGCCTTCGACGACCAGATTCGCGCGTCGGTGCCGCCGCAGCGCGGCGATCGCGCGTTGCGCGCGCTGCACCGGTCGCTGAGCGGACTCGAGGCGACGCTCACCGAGCCCGACTACCTCTCTGCGTTCCGGGTCCTTGCGACGTCGCAGCGACGCCGGGCGCTCGTCGTCTTTTTCACCGATGTCGTCAGCGTGCGGCTGGCGAAGAACTTCATCGCGTACGCCGGCCGCTCGGCGCAGCGTCACCTTCTTGTCGTCGTGGCGATTCAGAACGAAGCGCTGCTGGCAGCCGCCAGGCCGAGTACGTCGGGGGCGACGGCGCTCTATCGGAGCGCGGCGGCCGAGGAGTTGGTGCACGAGCGGGACGAAGCCTTGGCTCGGATGCGGAGCGCGGGCCTCGTCGTGCTCGACGTCGCGCCCGCGCGCATGGCGGCGGCGGTCGTCAATCGATACCTGGAGATCAAGGCCCGCGGGCAGTTGTGACGGCGTGTTCGTGTTCGGGCTCGGACTCGGACTCGGAGCTCGAGCTCAGGGCGCCGGTTCGGGGCTCGGGGTGGGACTGTCCTCCGCGAACCAGTGCACTATTGCCGACACTGCCCGGCAATAGTGCCTCGGCTCCGCTCCGGACAGCCCCACCCGCTCGCCTCGCCCGTGCCTGCGCGTGACGCGACTGCGTGAACCGCGAGCCCGTACCGCGACCACGCCGCACGTGGAATCGCGCCCGCGAACGGAGGCAGCGCTGAGACGGCCCTCGGGCGGCTCGGCGCGTGTGAGGCCGAGTGCGACAGACCCCAGCCGCGTCAGCCGAGGGTCGAGTCGGTGAGCGAGAGCAGCGGTTTCGCTTCGGGTATGCGCGGCGCCAATTCGGCTGCTCGCGCGGGGCGACGAAATTGGACGCCGCCGGTGAGGTACGCGACCATCAACACAAGCGTCGCTGCCGAGACTGCCAGCTTGCCCCAGAGCGGCCAGTTTGGGATCGGCGACACCATCCCCTCGAGCGAGCCGGCGACGATGAGGAAGAGGGTCGAGGCGGCGATGAGCTTCATGGCGCGGCGGCCGTTCTCGACGAGGGCGCGCCGGCGTGTGCGATCGCCCGGGACGAGCATCGCCGCCGCGATCAGAAAGCCGCCGCCGGCGGCGATGCAGATCGCCGAAAGCTCGAGGACTCCGTGCGGCGCGACGAAGGCCACGATCAGCTTCAGAATTCCCTTCGACTGATAGAGGCCCATCACGCCGCCCAGCGAGACGCCGTTGAGCACGAGCATCAATAGAGTGCCGAGGCCCGCGGTGATGCCGAACGCGAAGACGGCGAACGTCACCTGCACGTTGTTGGCGATGATTCGGCTCGCCATGAGCGGCCGAAAAACCTCGGGGTCGGGGATGTATCCCGACTGATGCTTTGCCCGCTCGACGCCCTCCTCGGCGCGGTCGAGCATCGACGTCGGGATGAACGTCGACGCGACGTCCGGGTTGCGCATGACTGCCGTCCACGCGATCGCCGCCGGACCGAATAGAAACGCCGCCCCGAGCGCGATCGGAACCACCGAGCGGCGCACCTCCGCCGGAACGTCGATCGCGATGAAGCGCGTGATCTCGCGGAACGTGTTGCGGCGATCCCGGTAGAGCAGATTGTGCGCGCCGGTGACGAGGCGGCCGAGGTAGAAGAGGTCGTCGCTCGACGAGCCCCGAGTGGCGGTGCGCAGCCGCGCGAGGTCGGTCGACAGCGCGCGATACTCCTCGACGAACTCCTTCACCTGTGTCTCTTTGAACGACCGCAGGCCGCGTCGCTGCGCCGTCGACAGCTGCGCCGCGAACGCGATCCAGCGCGGCGAGCGTGTCGTGACGATCGCGTAGCGCTCGCGACTCGCGCCCGTCGCGCCGCGCGACGCGACGCCCCGTTGCCGGGCACGACGCTCACTCGCGAGGAGGCGCGACAGCGTGCCGCTCAGCTCGCGGGGCTCCACGTCGCCGATGACGTTGCGCAGTCGGCCGCCGACTTGGCGCGTGAGCTCGGCCCGGCGGTCCGCGTCCAGGTCTCCGCGGCGCGCCGCCCAACGGTCGAGCAACTGATACTCGGCGTCGCTGAGGAGCGCCGTCGCCGGCGCCGGCTCGGTCTCCGCGGCCGACTCGACGCGAGAGATGGGCTGCTTAACCATCGCCTCGCGCACGACGATCGTTCCGGCGACGACGTCGCCGAGCCGCTTGCCGGACTTCGAGATCGCGATGCCGGCGATCCCGACCAGATACGTGAAGAGCGGCTGCAGGTCGATGATGCGCATGAGATTGCGCACGGCCGACGCGGCAAATCCCACCGAATAGCCGCCGTCGCGCACCGCGCGCAGCCCAAGGATCCGCTTGCCGAGTGTCCGTCCGTCGAACAGACCCTCGCACAGCAGGTAGTAGCCCCAGAGGATGGCGAACTGCATGAAGACCACGACGGCCGAGGCCCACGCCGTCGATGAGTTGGTACCGCGGCCGATCTCTTCCGGGCTCACCGGCGAGCCGACGAAGACGGCGAGCAGGATGACGCCGAGCAGGAGCGCGGCGCAGACGAACAGGTCGATCAGCCCGGCGGCGATGCGCGACCCGACACCCGCGAGCGTGTAGCTGACGACGACGAGCTCCGGGGTCTCGATGTCGACGGTTTCGGCGAGGCGTTCGGCCATTCGCGGAGCATGCACGGATCGCTCACCGCGGGCAAGGCCGCCATTCCCCCCGACGCTAACTTGCGGCAGCGAGGAGCACGAACCATGAGCGAACACACACGAGAAGTCGCGACGCTGGGCGGCGGCTGTTTTTGGTGCCTCGACGCGGTCTTCCGCGAGCTGCGCGGCGTCGAGCGCGTCGAATCGGGCTACGCCGGCGGGGATTACCTCAACCCGTCTTATCGCGACGTCTGTTCGGGCCTCACCGGGCACGCGGAAGTCGTGCAGGTGACCTTCGACTCCGAGGAGATCTCGTACCGCGACCTGCTTGGCGTGTTCTTCACGATCCACGACCCCACTACCCTCAACCGGCAGGGGGGAGACACGGGCACGCAGTATCGGTCGATCGTCCTCTACCACTCACGCCAGCAGAAGGAAACGGCCGAGTCGGTGATCGCGGAGCTGACGCGCGCGCACGTGTGGGCTGATCCGATCGTGACGCAGGTGGCGCCGGCGTCGACGTTCTACTCCGCCGAGAAATACCACCAGGACTACTTCGCGAACAATGCGAACCAGCCGTACTGCCAGATCGTGATTGCCCCCAAGGTCGCGAAGGTGCGAAAGGCGTATCTGGAGAGGCTCAAGAAGCACGCATAGGGCCCCGCCCGCTCGCCCTGCGCACGGCGAATCAGACGCGAACGGTTGGGCTCGGCGATGGACCAAGGCCCCTCCCTGGAACCGCGGGCGAGCGCCACGGTATATTCCGGCACCATTCCTGATCTGACGCGTCAGAGGTTGGGCGCGTCCCTCCCGTCGCAGGTATCGGTCGCATGTTTCTCCCGCTCGTCGGCCTCGCCGCCTCCCTTTTGGTCCCGTCAGACTCGGCCGTCTGGATTTCCCGGTCGGGCACACCGACGGTGAAGACCACGCCGGTGACCGGAGTCCG
The DNA here is from genome assembly GCA_963757185.1 of uncultured Gemmatimonadaceae bacterium. GTDB lineage: Bacteria > Gemmatimonadota > Gemmatimonadetes > Gemmatimonadales > Gemmatimonadaceae > JAQBQB01. The sequence goes on along the minus strand of CAVWQI010000001.1, from coordinate 291,073 downwards.
CAGCCACATCATTGCGGACAGCATCGTCGTCGAGAAGGAAAAGCGGACGCTGACGCTTTACCAGACCGGCATTGCAGTTCGCACATATCGCATCGCGCTCGGCGGCCAGCCTGTCGGTGACAAGGTGAAGCGCGGCGATGGGCGTACGCCGGAAGGCCTATACCGCGTCGACTACAAGAACGACCAGAGCAAATACCACCTCGCCCTGCACATCTCGTATCCCGACGCGGCGCACCTGCAGCAGGCGAGGAAGATGGGCGTCTCGCCGGGCGGCGACATCATGGTCCACGGGCTGCCGCCCGTCTACAAGAGCGTCGGCGCGGCCCAGGCAGACGTCGACTGGACGGAGGGGTGCATCGCGGTGACGGACGCGGAAATCGACGAGATCTTCACCGCTGTGCCGAAGGGAGCGCCGATCCAGATCAAGCCCTGACCTTCGAGATGCGCGCGTCGGTCATTTGGTGGAGCGCGACGTCGGGAGCGATTCTCGGAGTTTTCATCGACGCGATCCTCTTGGGGGTCGCGTTGTTGTTTTCGAGCGTCGTGCCGGTGCGGGAGTATCCGAGATGGTTGCTGGCCGCGGGCGTGGTCGCGCTTGCCGGCGTGCTCCTGGCGATGACGGTCCTGGGATATTTCGAAGGCAGGCTGAAAGCCGCGTGACGCGGGTCAGCGCAGCGGCACGACGCTGCACGGCACAGAACGGCGCGCGCGACCGCAAGGGTCGCGCGCGCCGTCGTGCTCTACGTCACTAAAGCTACTCTACTGCTTCACGAAGACGAATGTCGCGCCGGTCACGGGATCCGGGTACGAGAACTGGGTACTGCTGATGAGTGTTCCCGACACGGCTGCCGATCCGGTGATCGTCACGGTCACGAGGGTGCCGCTCAGAGAGATCGTCCCGGCAAATGGAAGCGTCGATGGCGTGGCCGTTCCGTTGACCGTCGTCCGAATGTTTTCCGTGCCCGTGAATGCCCCGGTCGAGAGGACGACGACGCTCGCGCTGAGCAGCTCGACCTTGGCTGGGGTAGTCGCAATCGTGATCGGGAGCGGAGCCCCATTTGCCGTCGACAGATTCCACGTGCCGGCCAGGGTTGCGACCGTTACGGTCGTGTCGCTGTCACTGCCACACGCCATGAGGGCGAGCGGGAGCGCGAGAAAAAGCAGCCTTCGCATCGTAAGTCCTCCGCCTAGAGTGGTAAGGGTCCCACTAGTGGATGCGTCTGGCGGCAAGATCGTTGCCGTTCTGGTGGAGGACGAGCCCGGTGACCGCCTTCTGCGCGTCGCGGACGAAGCTGATTTGCGCGTCGACCACCTTGAAAAAGAACTCGGTCTCCGACTCGGGGAACGGGTCCGAGATGTTCTGGCCCGTCGGATGGATTTGGAGCCCGGACTCTCCCAAGGTCACCTCGAGCATGAACTGCGGCGTGAGTTGGTATGTCCCCACGTAGCGCTGAAGCACGTCGCGGCTCACGGTGACCGCCGTTCGCACCTTGGGCGGAGTCGGCTTCGGCGCGAGGGGAAACGCCGGATTCAACAGGTGCATGCCGACGTCATCCGCGCCCTCGTCGTAGAGCTGCGGGACCCCGTAGTCCACGTAAGGATTCTTCGGATCCTTCGGCCTGAAGTTGTTGGGCATCCTCGGCAGCCCCGAGTTCTGCTCGGAGAGGTTGCCCAGCGTGATCTTCAAGCCGTTGCGCTCCGGTACATGAACCGACGCCGGCAGATACTTGTCGATCGGATCCTCGAGGCGCACGCGCCCGTCCTTCACCAACTCGGAGAGCACGGTCGCGGTGAACACTTTGGAGATGGAGCCGATCTCGAAGACGGAATTCCCGTCGAGCGGCGGCTGGCCCGGGCCAGGATCGCCAAACGCCACGATTCGCGTTCGCCCGTCGGCTTCCAGCATGCCGACGACGATTCCAGCGCTGCGCTTGTCGGCCACGCGCTGCTCGATGATGGCCAGCACGACCGAGTCGGCCGGAAAGGCGCGAGCCGCAGCCGCGGCCGGAGCAGAAGGTCCGCCTTGGGCGCGAAGCACCGGGCGAGCGATCACGACGCCTGCCGCGAGCGTGAGGACGGTCAGTTGCCACATCATCGGTGCGCTCCGCTGGGTGCTGACGCCTTCCGGGGTGCAACAATTAGAATGGCACGTCTCCGCGCACAGCTCAATCTTTCACGCGACCCGTACAATCGATTCGATGAACCCCACGATCGTCCGTAGCGCGCTCTTGCTCGTCGGCTCGAACGTCTTCATGACGTTCGCCTGGTACGCCCACCTCAAGAACCTCGGCAGCCGCCCGCTGATAATCGCGATCCTCGCGAGCTGGGGGATCGCGTTCTTCGAGTACACCCTTCAGGTGCCGGCCAACCGCATCGGGTTCGGCGCGATGTCGCTTGGCCAGTTGAAGATCATGCAAGAGGTGATCACGCTCGGCGTGTTCGTGCCGTTCGCCGTCCTGTACATGCGCCAGCCGCTCAAGCTCGATTTTCTCTGGGCCGCGCTGTGCATCGTCGGGGCGGTGTACTTCATGTTCCGCTCGTGAACGGCGACGACCGAGTCGTTGATCGGCGGGGGTCGTTGCCGGTATTCAGCGGGACCGGGGAAGCAAGTCAGGGGTCGGCGTGGGCGATCACGTTCAGATGAAGCGTGCCGGTTACCGGCACCGAACGCTCGGTGGTCTCGGTCTGCTGTTGGGCGCAGACCTGGTTGCCTTTCGAGTCAGTGGTGTAACGGACGCACGTGGTCTTCCGATCCATGACCATCTTGGTCGTCCTGTAGGTCGCCCGCCCGACGGGATCGAAGCGGTCGAACGAGATTGAGATGTCGGCGCATTGGTACACGATGGGACCGCCCGGCGAGGTCGCATGCGAGTCGTAGCGGCACGGTCCAGGCTCGGCTTCGACCACGACGCTGTCGTGGGTCACGAGCACCCGTCCCTCAATCGGGGTGTTCAGGCCGCTGGGGCGTTCCGTGAAGCGGTACACGCCGATGCGGTCGGGCGGCGCGGGCGGCGCGGGCGCGCCCGATCCATGCGGCGCGCAAGCAGCGAGTGCGAGAACCACGAGGCAGTATGGTCGACTTCTCATGAACAGACCATAACGCCGATCGCGTCGGTCCGCGAGACTGCGCCTGCAGGGGCGACGATGGCGTATTAGGACGCCGTTCCCATGGGAGAGTCTCGGCGCTGCCATTCGGTCATCGAGCAAAGGAAATCTGCTACCGCAACGGCGTGGTCCGCGTTCCGCACGAACAACAAACGGCGACCGTCGGCGGTCACGACGTAGACGCGTCCGAACGGCCTGCCCCAGTGACCCCAGTGAATGAGCCCACCAATCGTCGCATCGCGGTAACCGTTGGCTCTGGAAAGGCGGCCAAGGCCGACGCGATGCTCGATGCTATTCCGCTCCAGCAACAACACGTCGTCTGCGAAGGCAATCCACACGGCGGATGCGACAGCAACGGTCCCCCAGAACCGCGACGGCAGGCGTGGCGCCGAGCGGCAGGGATCGGCCCGTCGACCACGCGAAAAACGACAATCCTATCCACACGGTTGCAACCAGGATGGCGACAACGCGCATGCACCCGCGATTTGTCTGTGATGCGCGAAGTTCACGACGTCCATTCACTTCAGTGCGGAGGTCCCACACCGCACCGAGCCCCTGTGTGACGCTCGGCTGGTCGTGCGGTTCAGTCATTTCTCGGTGCTGCAGCGTGGGCCGAGCGCTCGCACCTGGTTCGCCGCGCCCCATCGGGATCCCGAGTCAGCGGCCAGCGCGTCCGCGAGCGTCCGGCAGAGCAGGGCAGAGTCTCCGAGTTGCTGCGCGGCCTTCGCGATCACGAAGTATCCCCATGGGACTGCGCAGCTAAAACCGGGTTGCCGGCAGCTGAGCGGCCTTGTGTTCGGTGCGTTCGCGCGCGCGAGCGCGCGCTGCATGTGGGTCTTTGCGTCCTCCCACCGGCCCGTCCGCAAGTTCATCCAGCCAAGTCCGTACTCGAGCAAATATCGCTGGTTCCATTCGTCACCTGCTGGGATGCTGTCGAGGCCCGCCTCGTACGACGCGAGGGCTTCAGACGTCTTGCCAAGCTGATCGAGCCAGCTGGCACGGTTGGCGAGCGCCGTTCCCCGCGGCTCGGCCGCATTGTCCGCAGTCCAGTGAAGAACGCGGAAGTGTGGATCAAGCACGACGGAATCAGGCTGCGATCGTACGCCGATAGAGAAGTTCGTCTCCCTGCCTTGTACCTCGACCGACGTTACACGCGCCTTGGTCGTGAGAGCGCGGCCGTACACCGCGACGTCCACCTTCGCACGATAGGGCGCTCCCACCGCTCTAATCGTGCCACGTACAGCGCCCCCGTCCCATCGCCAAACGACTCGCCACTCAGGGGCCCCGGTTCGAGCGGCAAACCATTCGTCAAAGAACCAGTCGATCGGCCGCGCAGCGGTGGCGCCCATGGCTGAGGTAAACGTCTGCCATGTAATCGTTGTAAACGCGTGTGCACGCACGAAATGGCTCAGTGCAATGCGAAACCGCTCGCGCCCGATCTCGTCGGCGAGCATGTCCCACACCCGAAAGCCCTTGATGGCGGCGAAATCGTGGGCGAGGGGTTGGGTGAGGCGAGTGAGCGGAACTGTGTCAAGTCCGGTCGCCGCGAACTTCAGGTAGTACGCGAGATCGGTATCGTGATACCCGGGATATCCGATTCGGCGAAACCGTTCGGCCAAGGCGACGCCTTGGACGCGTTCGACCACACGCAGTGCGCCATAGTTTGCCATGGCCTCGGTCAGCAGGAACTGCTCGCCGTCTGAGCCGGTCGGCTCAATCGCGTCCCCCCACCATTGATGCGACATCTCGTGTGACACGAAGGCGAGGGAAAAACCCTGATCGATATTCGACCCGTCGATCAGAATCATGCCGTTGACGCCTCTGCCGCCAAACCCCGCTGACCGCGCAGGGCCGCCCGGGACTTCGACGATCGCGAGCTCGGAATAGGGAAAACGGCCAAACTCGTATGCGAGAATGCCAAGAGCACGCGCGGCGGAATCGACATACGCCTGCTTCGCCGCGCGGTCGTGCAACAGGTAGAGCGCTAGGGGAACCGGACCCACGCTTCGGGCAACGGTGTAGCGGCCAACCGTGAACGCAAGCCGCCGCGGAACCCTCGTTATGAAGCGATAGCGGCCAGCGCGTTCGTCAGCGTCGGTTGATCTGCGATCGCCCGCACCGACGACGGTATAGCCGGCCGGCGTCTCGACCATGACGTCGCCGGTTGCCCGAGTATCACGCGCCGTCACGTCGGGGTCCTGTGGGTACCACCCGATTTCCAAGAACGAGCCGTCGATTCCCACATGGAACGCACGCGCCGACGCCACGCGTGCCGAGTACGTGAAACGCACCGTGATCGACGTATGCGGCGGAATCGGTCGAGCCGTCGCCAAGTTCCAGATCGTATACCCGCCCGTGCTATCCGTCGAGACGGCGATCGGATTGGCCTGACGCGGCGCGACGATCTCAAAGGTCGCGTTTCGGAAGACGGGGTGCAGGCGGAGCCGAACCACGGAACTCGGCGTGTCGACCGGAGGGAGTGTCACAGACCCCGTGACGCCGAGCCAAGACGAATCGGGCCGAACGTCGACGGCGAGGCGGTAGGCGGGCAGTCGTGGTTGCGCCTGTCCGATGCTCGACTGACCAACAAAGACTGCCAGCGCGACGGCAAGACGCTTCAAGACATCATGCATAAGACTCTTGGAAAATTGGTGGCCACGCGGGCTCGCCTGCCTGTGTAGTATGCAATGCGCTCTGCTTGCATGCAACGAGCGGTTTTGTTAGGTTGCTGTACATGACGCGTGTGAGTGCGAACCGCCTGGCGCAAGCCGCGACCCCTTTTGGGGAGCGGTCGGAATACACCTATCTTGGCATCCGCGATCTGGTGATCCGCGGACGCCTTGCTCCGGGAGAGCGCGTCACGGAGTCAGAATGCGCGCTCCAGTTGGGGGTGAGCCGCACGCCAGTCCGTGAGGCGCTCGATCGGCTCGCGCGTGAAGGCTTCCTTGTGCCGGCGTCCTCGGGGCGTCGAACGGAGCTCGTCGTTGCACCGCTCGATCCAGCGTCGGCGCGCGACCTTTGGACCCTCTCGGGAGCCATTGAAGGAATCGCGGTGCTCGCGGTAGGGTCGATGGGTCGCGATCGGCGGCGCCAACTAGCGGCGGAGCTGGCCGAGGTGAACGACGCGCTGTCGGCCGCGAGCACACGACGTCCCCGCGACGTCGCCACCGTCAGCCAACTGATGTCGGAGTTTCATCAGGTCGTGATGCGGACCTGCGCCAGCGCACATCTGAAGGCCGCGTACGAGGCCGCTCGTCCGCACATTCAGCGCTACGACTGGGCATACGGATCCGAGCGCCGCGCGTCCTATCGCGCCTCCGTGCTCGAGCATCGTGAGATCATCGAGGCAATTGGCCGGGGAGACGGCATCCGCGCGCGCCGATTGCTGGAGCACCATTGGATGGCCGGGCTAGAGCGTACGACGTCGCATGTGAAGCGATTCGGATGACGAACCATGGATCTCAATCACACGCTCGCCCGGACCATCGATCGCGCAATGATTGTGATCTCGTTCGTCATCGGCGTGACGTTCGTATCGGTGACGATCTGGGTCGAGCGTCGTACACACGTGCTGGAATCGCTGCTTGATCGTGGGAGGTCCCAGGGTCGGCCGCGGGGCGAACAACGACTACGCTCGCGCGCGACTACCCTAATCCGAAATCCTCGCAGATCGAAGAAGAGCCTGCACGCCACCAACAGGACGGATCGCTGACGGCGCCCGGCGTGCTTCAAGGTGTTCATATGAAACCCGAGGGCTACATATGAAACCCGTCACGGCGCTTCAACGATTTGCCGTCTCCGAAGCCGAGGAGCCTTCGCACTCTCTGGGGCTCGACAGGTCCTTGAATGTCGAGGGTCCCCGGCACGGACGGGTACCCGAGGACCCAGCCCAGCAGAAAGGCCGGCTGGCCGCGGAGCGCCGCCGCCCACGGGATGTCGTCCGAAAGAACTTGGGTGGTACCTGAGGGATAGACCCAGCCAGATGGTGCGGGCAGGACGCATTCCTCGTCAGCCGCGCAGCGCCATCGTTGGGTCGACGCGGGCAGCGCGCCATGAGGGGACAAGCGCGGCGGCCAGCGCCACGGCGAGCAAGCCCACAGAGATCTGGATGTACGTGCGCGGATCGCTTGGCGTGATGTCGTAGAGTATCGCGGCCAACAAGCGGGCGAATAGCGCCGCGCCGGCCGCGCCGAATACCAGAGCGATTGCCGTAAGGCGGACGGCGCCAGCGGCGACGTGCGCCACGATGTTGCGTGGGCGAGCTCCAAGGGCCATGCGTACGCCGATCTCACGAGTTCGCTGCGCGACGCCATAGGCGATGAGGCCGTACAATCCAACGACAGCGATCGTCAGCGTCACGACGGCCAACACGGAGAGCATGTCCGCCATCAGCGCGAACGCGGAGACGTGCCTCGCTCGCATTTGCTCCATCGTCATCGCCTCGCCCACGGCTACCGACGGATCGGTTCGCGCGACCGCGTGCCGCACGACATCGCGCATCAATTCCGGATCGCCGGTCGTCCACGCAGCGATCACCCCGTATGACAACGGAGACTGGAGGATTGACCGGTAGATGGTGGACCGCATCGGCTCGTCCAGGCCGCCGTGATGGACATTCGACGCCACGCCAACGATCGTCCATGATGAACTGTCGATGGTCACGAGGCGCCCAATCGCACTCTCGCCCGGCCAGAACGCTTCCGCCATGAACTGGTTTACGACCACTGCACGCTGTGCGCCCGGCACGTCCTGCACGCCGATCATGCGCCCTGAGACGATATGAAAACCGGATGCCTCCGCGTATCCCGGCGTGACATGTTGGTCGACCGCACTCAACTCGTGTCCCTTGGGCGCAGGCGCGCGCCCCGGAATCTGGAAGATGTCGCCCGAGAAGATGTCGCTCATCGGAGTGGTGGTACCGATACCCGCGGCACGGATTCCCGGCACCGACCGGAGCTGCTCGTCGAGGCGCCGGTAAAGGTCGACCTTGGCCGAATCGGTGAACCGATGAGGCACCCTGAGCTGCATGACGAGTGTATGATCGATTCGCACACCGGGGTCGTCGCGAACCATGTTCCGAACGCTTCGTACGAGCAGAGTTGCGCCGGTTAGTAGGACGAGCGTCGTGCTCACTTCGAGCACGGTCAGCGTCCCCCGGGTGCGCGCTGAGCGAACGCCGCCGGTGGAGGCGCGGCCGCCATCCAAGAGCACGCTGGTGAGATCGACTCGCGTCGCCCGGAACGCCGGCAGGGCCCCTGATACCACTACGGCGATCACGGCTGCGGCGAGAGCGATCGCCAGGGCCCCCGCGTCGAGATCGAGCCGAGCCCACCCGGGCAGGAATGTCGCGAAGCTCGGGGGGATCGCGTCGCGGATCGCGTGCACTGCCCAACGGGCAAATAGGGCTCCGAGCATCGAGGCGACGACCGCCAACAGCAACGCTTCGGTGAGGAGGTGCCGGGCCAGACGCCATCGGCGAACGCCCAGCGCGGTACGAAGGGCCAGCTCGTGGCGCCGCGCCGCTTGCCGCGACAAGGTGAGATTCGCCGCGCTCATGCATGCCGCGAGAAACACGAGGAGGGCAGCGATGACCGAGATTTGCTCGAGAATCGCAACGTCGTCGGTATGAAACTCGGAAATCGGTCGCGCACGGAGTGCCCAGCCGCTGTCTGTCGCGGGCGACTCGCGAACGAGCTGTGCGCCAATCGTCCGCGTCTCGGCTGCCGCCGTGCCGAGCGTTGCGCTCGACGCGAGCCTCGCGAACACCTGATAAGTGCGTGACGCGTAAATCGACGATTCGCTCGCGCGAGGGGTGTAGGCCGCATACACGTCAGCGGCCATCGGAAACACGACGCCGTCCGCGAGCACGCCGGTCACCCGATAGGGGTCGCCGCCAAGTGTGATGACCGAGTCAATCACACTTCCACGCCCATCGAACTGGTGCCGCCAGAAATCATAGGAGAGGACGACGAATCGCGGCCCGCCAGCGTCGCCGGCATCGTCGGGGAATCCGCGTCCGACGGCGAAGGGTGCCTCGAGGAGCTCGAACGCGTTGGCCGACAGGCGAAATCCGCGAAGGAAGGTGCTGCCATCGGACGTGCGCAGCGTCGTGCTCCAACCGACAACCCCGAGCGGAACGATGGACGGGGCCCGCGTGCGGAGCGCGGCTAGGCCGGCGGGCGAGACCTCGGTGCAATCGGGCGCGCAGGCCGGGCTTGTTTGCGTGATCCACAGCAGCTTGCGCTGCGGAAGGCGAGGGAAGGGATCGTGGATTGCGTGCGACAGGCTGTACGTGGCCGCGCCGGCGCCGATGCCAATCGCGAGTGTGATGACCACGGCGATGCTGTACGCCGGACTGCGTGCCAGGGCACGGACGCCATGTCGCGTGTCCTGCGCGAGATCATCGAGCCAGTTCCATCGCCACACGTCGCGGATCCCTTCGCGCGTCGCCGTCACGTTTCCGAATCGGCGGCGTGCCGCGGCGGCCGGGTCACCCGCCCCGTTACGCGACGCATTCATCGACTCGGCTTCGAGCTCGAGGTGATCGCGCAGCTCTCTTGCGATCTCGGAGTCGGACGGAGAGGTCCGGTTAGCAAGGCGCACCATGAGGCGGCGAAGCATGCGTCATCCCTCAGCGATCGGGTTAATGACGGAGCCAATGGCGCGGACGAGCATGGCCCACTTGGATTGCTCTTGCGTCAGCTGCCGCCGGCCGGCGGCCGTGAGTCGATAGAACTTGAGCTCTCGAGTCTTCCCGGCCGCCGTCTCCCATTTCGACGAGATAAAGCCGTCCCGTTGGAGGCGGTGCAGCGCGGGGTAGAGCGAACCATGGTCGACCACGAGTGTGTCGCCCGTGGTCTGTTTGATGTAGATAACGATGCCATGGCCGTGACTTGGCCCGAAGAGCAAAGTCTTGAGAATCAGCATGTCGAGGGTGCCGTGGAGCAGCTCGACACGATCTGCGGAGCGACGGGGCATGGACGGATAGTAGAAGGTCTACCATTATTGGTAGAGAGCCTACTATCTCGGCTCCGTTGGCGCAAGCCCCACCGCCGGGCTCGAGAGCGCGATCAACGCCTTGGCTTAATCTGATAATTCAGCCGCTAGCATCGCTGCGGCAGGCCCAATAGGGACGCCGGCACGTCGCCCGACGGGCCGGTGCGACGCGCGTGGTCGAGCGCAGGATCCACGGATGGATGGTCGTCGCGAGTGGGAATCATGACGCCGCCTGCTGAGGCAACTACTTGAGGGCGTCAAGCCGCTTCTTCGCGTCGGCGTTCTTCGGGTTGATGGCGAGCGCCGTGTCGTACTGTGCGCGTGCGGCATCTCGCTTCCCTTGGTACTCCAGGATCGCGCCAAGGCGAACGTGAGCGACCGAGCGGGTCAGCAGTGGCGCGTCGACGGGCGCTTTGGCGATCCAGTACCGCATCTCGCGTTCACCGCGCTCGACGTTGTCGCCGGAAGCGGCGGCCACGCGGCCGTAGAAGAAGTGCGGCAGCAGCTCAGTCGGCCGTTGGGCGATAAGGCGATCGTAGACCGCCGCGGCGTCGACCCAGCGTTTCTGGTTCTCATACAGTCCGCCAAGCGAGTACGCCGCCACGAGTGAGTCCGGGGCTTGGGTAACGGCGGCCTTGTATTCGTTCTCGGCCGCCGCGACGTCGCCTTGATGGCGCGCGATAGCGGCCAGCGCCAGATGGCCGCGCAACGGGTTGAGCCTTGCGATGATCTCAGCTTGCTCCTTGGCGCGATCGATGCTGCCGCCGAGGATTCCAGGCGCTTCCGTGTAGTACTGCCGCAAGCCTTCGTGCGCGTCGACGAGGTTTGGATCGAGCGCGACGGCGCGCTCGAGCTCCGACTTCAGGCGTCGCGCGAGGAACGGCTGTCGCAGCTTGTTCGCCTTCTGCGCCTCGGTGCCGAGCGCCCCAGCAAGCGATAGGTGGTGCTGCGGATCTCGTTCGTTGACCTTGATCGCCTTTTCATACCAGTCCACGGCGTCGCCGGACTTCCCTTCCCGCTCGTAGGTCTCGCCCATGCACGCTAGCACCGTGTCGGCGGCGGGGTTGGCCTTGAGCAATCGCCCAACTTCGACGCGCGCCGAGTCATATTTCTGATCGACGGCGAGCTTCTCGAGCGGGGGCGGACACTGCGCAGCTGCGCCGTTGAGCGCGGCGAGGAGGGAGCTGGCGACGGCGGCGAAGTTGATCCGCATGCGGGTTTAGTGCGACAGGTCCCGCGTGCGGGTTTTACGCCGCAGAGACGAACTCGGTTCGCGGCTCACACGCGCGTCACCAAGAGTTGACCGACGGGTCGCGTGGTGCGCGCGGCGGAAGGCGAGGGAAGTGATCGTGGATCGTTTCCCAATCGGCGGCGTGCCGCGGCCAGCATGTCGAGGGTGCCGTAAAGCAGCTCGACACGATCCACGGAGGGATGGGGCATGGACGGATAGTAGAATGTCTACCATTATTGGTAGAGAGCCTACTATCGCGGCTCCGTTGGCGCAAGCCCCACCGCCGGGCTCGAGAGCGCGATCAACGTCTTGCCTTGATCTGATAAGTCAGCCGCTAGCATCGCTGCGGCAGGCCCAATACGGACACCGGCACGTCGCCCGACGGGCCGGTGCGACACGCGTGGTCGAGCGCAGGATCCATGGATGCGTTGTCGTTGCGAGTGGGAATCATGACGCCGTCCGCTGAGGCAACTACTTGAGGTCGTTGGAGCGGATTTCTCTTCTCAATCTTGCAACCGTGAGCGACGTGAACTTCGAGCCCGGCTACGCCGATCGTCGAATGCGCTCCGCGCCTCTCATCGGAATACTGGGCGCCTCTGCGCGCGCTTCTAACGATCCCGGGCTGATGCAGACGCCCGGGCCGCCGATCTTTCGGCAAGTCAGGTTGCCACCATTCAGCGAGAGCGCGCCTTATTCATCCGGGAGCCGGTATGGATGCGCGAAGTATTCCACCTTCCACTCGGGCCGCACCCGATCGAGGAGCATCGCCATTGCCGCACCCACCGAATAGACCACCTCTCGGCGACTCCTGGCCAGCGAGATAGACTCGAGGTCGGTAAAGATCCGGTCGCGTATTCGCTTTTCAACGTCGGCGAAGGCTACGAAATCCGGGAGCGCCTTGAAATCGGCAGACGGCGTGTAACGGTCCGCGGCGAGCTCGCTAAGACGCCATTCAGTGTAGCGCGCGACTCCCTCCTGCCATAGCTGAAACGCGAAGTACCGCGCCCCCTCCGCCGGCACCGATTCTCGAAACGCCTGGCGCGCACGACGATAGGTATCGAGCGATTGTGCCAGCGTCGCCCCGCTGGGCGCCCGAAGCGTATGCAAGAGGGCGTGATTCATCGTTGTAAAGGTCTCCTGTACATGCGCCGAGTCGTACGGAAACGAGTAGTTGAGCATCCACATCCCCGTTTGGTCGCCGTGCGCCAGCCCGAGAGAATCGACGCCGGCGTAGTAGCCCGGACGCGAATTGGTCAGTTGGTGGAAGTGCTCGTGCAGCACGGTGACCACCCAGCGGGTCGAGGTCTTGTCGCTGGTTTGCTCCGGCTCCCCAATGACGATGGTGTTGATGCCGTTCACGGCCGGGAAGGTCGCTTGGATCGCCGTCGGAAATTGCCGTGCGCGATAGAACACTGGCTCGCCCAGCAGCGTGTCCCCGGGAACCGGCGTGTAATCCGCGGGAGCGTTCGGCTGCCCAATGAGAAACTGATTGTCCGGTAGGACCAGAATCATCGACCATCGCGACAGGTGCCAATTGGGCCAAATCGAGTCGCCCAGTTGTGCACCCAAGCGGAATGCCTCCTGAATGCGAACGCGGTCGATCTCGGGAACACGAGGCGGTGCCTGCGCGGTAACCGCCGCGCATGGCAGCCCGAGGGAACAGACGGCGAGGGCGGTCATGCGTAAGATTGCCTGCTTCATTCAGACTCTCCATTCAGATTCTGGATGGAAGAGAATGCGTTTGTTCCGCGTGGGATGTCAAGCTGTGAGATCCGATCAACAGAAGGGCGTCGGACGGGTGTGTCACGATCACAGCACAGAGCCGTCCTCGGGCGCGAGAAACGCGGCGGTTCCGATCCCGAGTCCACGATCGCGAACATCGGCAGGTTCAAGGCGCTCCGCGCGTGGAGCATGGGCCACCTGCCAGAGGGTAGACGGCCTACGCAATGGTAGGTAGATTGTCTACTCAATCGGCGCTTGTCAAGCGCGATTGTCCCCCATAGAGCTCGGGCGCGAAACGCGGCAAAGAAACAGGACCCGAACGTCTAAGGAGCACTAAATGTTAAATCGTACTCTTAGTTCGCTGCTGGTTGCTGGTCTGGTTACGGGTTCCTTAGGGGCAGCGACAGATCCCTTCGTAGGCAAATGGAAGGTGATCCCGTCCAAGAGCACGCTCAACGACGAAATGAGAGTTGAGGTTGCAGGAGCGAACAGATAGATCATCACCTTTGCCCCCGGCCTAGTGGACACAGTCGTGGCCGATGGGCGTGACCAGCCGGCTCTGAGCGGAACCACCCTGTCGATCACGGTGAAAGGATCCAACCGTTGGGAAATCATCCGCAAGATGAAGGGCCGCACGCTTCTCACGGCGTATTGGACGCTTTCCGCAGACGGCAAAACACTTAACGACGCCTTCACACAGTATTTGCCCGACGGTACGACATTGTTCTCGCAGCCCTTGCCCGGCGGTTCGACATTGTTCTTGCCGTATGTGTACGAGCGGACGGCGGGAAATGCAGATTGGGCGGGCACATGGGACAGCGAGAGTGCGAAAGTGGGGGCGGGGCTCGAGCTCCAGATCCAGCCCTACGAGTATGACGGCCTATCATTCAATAGTGGTCCGGATAGCGGTCCTGCAAAGATGCCTAAGAGAATCATGTTCGATGGGAACGATTATCCGGAGCTCAGTCCGAATGGGGATTCAGGCTCCGCATATGCGGGCCGCCGCGTGAATGAGCGCAGTCTGGAAATCACAGAGAAAGTCAAAGGCAAAATTACGGGCACCCGGGAGATCGAGCTTTCGGCAGATCTCAAGACCTTGACGGTGACGGTACGCCTGGTGGGTCAAGCCAGGCCTCAGAGCATCCTCGTGTATGATCGGGAATAGACGTGCGCGCCCGCTCCTGCGGGTGTGGGCCGTGATCGTGGCTGCTCTTTGGGACGGGTACCCTCCAGCGGCTATTCGTTGATCGCGGTTGCCTCTCGCCTCGATCCGCAGAACGTGCCCGCGAGTCCGGGAGCCGACCGTCGCGCCGTCACTCCGGATCACTGCTGTCGCTCCATCGGCTTCGTCTGGATCTCGGGGCTGCGACCATAGTTGCGGGCGATCTGATCTTCGACCTTGGCAGAATGCCGGTGTATGAGGATCGTTGAGAGCCGCGCGATTGCGTCGCACACATGGTTTCGGAAAGACGCGTCGTGGACCCCAAAGAGCCGACGCGGCTCCCGCCTAGTAGCCGACTCTCCGAACACCGGCGGCGTCGAACACAAGGAATTCGTCGGCTGCCCGAGACGCGCCCGAATCGTCGCGAACGGCGGTCAGCATTCGTGAGCGCACTCCTGCTATTGGGCGAGCTCCCGCTTGAGCGCCCGCACGATCCTCGAGACAGACTCAGGCTTAATCGAGAGTTCCGTGCCGTGACTGCTCAAACTGGCGAGTGGCGCGATGGACAGAACAATTCCTGTCCGCACGTTGGTTCTCACGCGACAGAGCTGGCCTCGTATGTGATCGAATCGGCGTCGGGTGTCCGCAGGCCATTGTGTGCACGCGGGCTATCAACAGCGAAGCGCAACGATCGGGTCCACGCGTACCGCTCGCAGCGCCGGCACCCAGCACGCAGCCAACGCGACCGCGGTGAGAAGTGCAGCAACAGCCGCGAAGACGAGTGGGTCGGTCGGGCTTACGCCGTACAGCAACCCCGACATCAAGTGCGACACGATTAGTGCACCCACCACGCCGATCCCAGCGCCGGTCAGAGAGAGCCTCAAGCCTTGTCCCAGTATCATTAGCATTACGCCAGCCGCACTGGCACCCAAGGCGACGCGTACTCCAAGCTCGTGAGTGCGCTCACTGACCATGTATGCGATCACACCGTAGATGCCGAGCGCGGCAAGTAGCAATGCAGTGAGCGCGAAGATCGCGATTAGCTCCATCGAGAACCGCCGGACGTCGAGCGCTCCCGATACCGTCTTGGCGAGGGTCGTCGAGCCAAATACGGGCAGTGCCGCATTCACGGCCTGCACCTCGTGGCGCACCTGATCGGTGATCACCGCCGCCGCGAAGCTCCCTCGCAGATAAATGGCCAGGTGCTTGGCGCTTCGCTGATACACGCTGGCGTATACGACGGGGACGCGTTCGCTCTGCAACGTCTCAGTGCGAGCATCGGCGACGACGCCGACGACGCTTGTCCAGGTGGGTGAAAGTGAAGAGAACTTGAAGCGCTTCCCCACGGGATTCTCGTTCGGCCAGTAGGTTCGCGCCATCGCTTCGTTGATCACCGCGACAGATGGGGAATGCTCGTCGTCGAACGCGGTGAGCAACCGGCCCCGAAGCAGCGGTATATGGAGCAGACGAAAATATTCTGGGAGGACTACTGCGCCGGTCACGAACGACGGCTGCTCGGCCGCGCGGTCCTCGAAGATGACGTGGAGCACGTTCTGATCCTGCTCGGGGTGGTCGAGGGGAATCGATGACGTGCTACCCAGGGCGGCGTCCTGGACACCGGGCAGCGTTCGTACGCGGTCCAGCAGCTCGCGGATGAACGGTGCCTCGTCGGTAGCAGTGGCGTACAGGTCTTCCCTCGGATCGTTCGGGTACGGCAACCGTGTGCGGATGATCGTGACGCCCTGGGAATCAAAGCCGAGGGGAGCAGTGTTGAGGCCCCAGAAGCTGCGGAGCAGGAGCGCGGCCGCCGTCATGAGCATGAGCGAAAGCGCGAGCTCGGCGACCACGAGCGTCCGGCGAGTCCGGGTCTGCGCCACTGAGCCGGTCGAGCCGCGGCCTTCCTGCTTGAGCACGCGCGTAATATCGAGGCCGCGGACGTGTAGCGCCGGCGCGAGGCCGAACAACAAACCCGCGATGAGACTGATACCGAATGCAAAAAGGAGCGTGACCCAACTAATTGCGATGTCGTTGCGCCGCGGCAGACTCGCGGGTACGAGACGCAAGAGATATTGCTTGGCGAACAGCAATATCACGACACCGGCGAGCCCGCCCAGTACCGACAGCACGATGCTTTCAGTCAGCAGTTGGCGCGTCAGCCGCGACGGGCCGCCGCCAATTGCCTGGCGCACGGCCATTTCGCGGCCGCGAGCCGTGGCGCGGATGATCAGCAAATTGGCGACGTTTACGCAGCCGATGAGGAAAACGAGTCCGACCGCGGCGAGCAAGAAAAGCAACGATTGCCGGACGTTGCCGACGACATTGTCCTTGAGCGGCACCAACCGAATCGTCCAACCGCTCCGCGGCGGGTAGTCCGCCGGATATTGGCGCTGGAGAGAGGTGACGAGGACGTCGATTCGGCGCTGCGCCTCGGCGATAGTGAGGTCTGGGTTGAGTCGCGCGGTAGCGCCTGGAAAGTGCGTGCTCCGCAACTGATATGTCGTGATCGGCGCACCCGCGAAGCCCATCGCAGACCAGACTTCGGTGCTTCGTTCCTCCCTGGTGCGTCCTGGAGCTTGAAACCCAGGCGGCATGACACCGACGACGTGGTACGAATCAGAATCAATTTGCACGACGCGGCCCAACACGCCGGGATCGCTCCCGAAAGCGCGGCGCCACAAGGCGTCGCTGATGACAACCTGTTCACTGAATCCGGGAGTGGGATCAGTGGGATCGAAAGTGACCCCCAACTCCGGCCTAACGCCGAGCATCGCGAAATAGTTCGGCGCGACGATGAGGAGCCCTACCCGCTCCGGCCGCTGGACGCCGGTGAGATTGTTGTCGTCGAACCAGGTAGGCGAGACATACGTAAAGACGCCGGAGTGTACGAGATCCTGCCACTCCGGCGTCGACATGCCGACGTCGTTCGCGCCAACGCCAAGCAGGTCGTCTTCGATGCGGACGAGTTGCTCGGCGCGCGGGTAGGGAAGCGGATGGATCAGCGTGGCGTCGACGACGCCGAAGATGGCAGTCGTGGCTCCGATGCCCAATGCGATCGTGAGTACGGCGATCGTGGTGAAACCGGGGGCGCGACGGAACATCCGCAGCGCGACTTGCACATCTTGGACGACCCGCTCGAGCGCCACGCCGCTCCAGCGATCGCGCGCAACGTCCTTAACCAAACCAACGTTGCCAAACTCGCGCCGCGCATTGGCGGCGGCGTCGTCTGGCGACTCGCCACGCGCAATGCGTTCCGCCGTCGCAATCTCAAGATGGGTTCGAAGCTCGTCGGCGAGCTCGCGGGTGCGCCGGTCGCGCACCCACGGTAACCAGTCAAAGAAGCTCATGATTCGGTGGCTTTCGGCGGCTGCATGACGCCGGCCATCGCGTCCGACAACTGCTCCCACTTGGAACGCTCCGCGGCAAGCCGGGCGCGTCCTTTTCGAGTCAAATGATAGACGCGCACCCGGCGGTCGTTCTCCGACATGCCCCATTCGGTAGCGATGGCGCCTTGGCGGAGGAGGCGCTGAAGCGCTGGGTAGAGCGAGCCTGTCTCGACTTGAAGAGTGTTGTGCGACTGCGCGCGGATCAACTGCACGATGGCGTAGCCGTGGCACGGCTTCCACCGGAGCGTCTGCAGGATGATAAAATCGAGCGTGCCTTGCAGTAGCTCGATGCGAGATGTCGGCGGATCGTTGTTGGGCATGTTGGCTCCCGAGGCAGATCTTCTAGTGGCCTATGTAGAGTGTCTACCTAGCAAGAGCAAGTCAAGAGGCCGAGTAGCACGCGCGGTATTTCGACAACAGACTGACGGCCACGCATGCCTTGCATGCGTTGGTTCCGGATGTGACGGGGTCGGCGTCATCCGGCTCGCGTAGATACGTTGGGGTTTAGGGAGCGCAGTCGGCGATTGTCCCGGTGGCAGCGAGGGCCGCTGAGCCGATCCTGCGCTTCGGGTGGCCGTTCTTCGGCACACTTAGGCATATTGCTAACACCCGAAGTATCCGGTAATATCCAACTGAGCAGGTATCCTTCTACGCCAGGACAAGCGTTATGCGCATGGCAGTGTCCACCAATCAGGTTGCGAAGCCCGCCGGCCCATTCTCCGTGGCCATTCTAGATGAAGCGTACCTCTTCGCGAGTGGACAGGTCGCGCAAGATCCGATGACTGGCCAGCTCGTCGCCGGGGATGTCACCGTTCAAGCAGAACAAGTGTTCAGGAACATCAACGCTGTCCTTCGGGCCGCCGGCAAGTCACTCGATCACGTAGTCAAGGCTACGGTTTATCTCACGAGAATGGAGGACTTCAAGGCGATGAATGAAGTCTATGGGCGGCAGTTTGAGACCCCCTATCCTGCGAGGACGACCGTTGCCGTCTCCGCCCTTCCATTGGGCGCCGCCATCGAGATCGAAGTGGTCGCCCGATGAGCGGCCCGATCAACGGACGGTATGAACAACTCATCGAGACTTTGGACGGAGCGGATGCGCAATATCGACTAATAGATCATGCGCCCGAAGGGCGAACTGAGATCGTCAGTCCGCTCCGGGGACACGCGACGGAGTATGCCGCGAAGTGCATGATCGTGATGGTGAAGGTGGGCAAGAAGCGGACGGTGTACGTTCTCGCCGTTGTTCCGGGCACCGCCAGAGTCGATTTGGATGCGATCAAACAGCTGTTTGGCGGAACGTATGTCTCCTTCGCGTCGAGCAACATTGCCGAGGAGCTCGCGGGATCGATGGTGGGCACCGTCCTTCCGTTTGCGTTCGACGAGCGTCTGGTTCTCATCGCGGATCCCGCACTCATGCAATCGCCCAAGCTCTATTTCAACGCGGCGCGTCTCGATCGTTCAGTCGAGCTTGATACGGGAGACTACGCACGCATTGCTCGCCCCCGCATCGAACGGATCGGAAAAGCCAGTTGACGGGACTCGATCGCTGCCGTGGCTAAGCCGCGTTCGCGCCGCTAAGGATAAGCCCCACTGTTTCGTTGCGCCTGGGTACATACGCACCTGCCAACAGTGCCGCAAATCCGACGGCGGCCGCAGCCTCGACGCGCACGCGCAGCAATTCCCAGAGTTTCGCCTGCGCCGCCAGAATTGCGTCGTCGTCGACCAGGAGCACGTCGTCCACCGTCGACCGAATGAGCTCGTACGGGAGGTCGCCGACGCGCGCAGCGCCTAACGAGTCGGCCGCCACTCCTCCGGTCTCCGTGTCCACGGGCCGGCCTGCCCGAAAAGCACACTGCAGCGAGGGTGCCGTGCGTGGCTCCACGCCAACGACTCGGATCGCTCGACCATACCACAACGCAATGCCGCCAAGCAATCCTCCACCACCGACCGGGACGAGAAGGGCATCCATCCGTGGCGCTTGGCGTTCCAACTCCAAGGCCACGGTGCCCTGGCCCAAAACCGTTTCGAGTTGGTCGAATGCATGAACATAGAGTTTCTTGCTGTCGGAGGCTTCCGCTTGGCTCGCCGCGAAGGCGTCGCCGTACGTCTCTCCGACGATTTGCACTTTAGCGCCATAGCTGCGAATGCGTTCGACTTTAGTGGGAGCCGACACCCGTGGAACGAAGATCGTCGCCGCTACGCCCAACCTGGCTGCGGCATGTGCTACCGCAGCGCCATGGTTGCCGCCAGACGCCGCCAGCACTCCCGCCTCCGGCACGCTTCGCATTAGCAGATTGACAAAGGCGCCCCTTGCCTTGAACGAGCCGGTGCGCTGCAGGAACTCGAGTTTGAAGACGAGATGGCAATCGCCGAGCCCTATATCGCGGCCGTCCAACTCGATAACTGGGGTCCAGCGCACGTACTCGCGTATCACTGCGCCGACTGCCTCGATGGCGGAACGATTCATGAGCATGAGGGGCTGGCTCCGCGGGTGCGGCAGCATGACTTGCGCCGAGATTCGTACTTCGGCATTTTCCTAATTCCCGATATCTACGTTGTCGCTGCCCGGTCAGTCAACCGAGATGAGGCTCCCTCGCAAGTGCTGAGCATACGGTTTCTCGACCCGGGCGATCGTGCCGCGTGGGAAGCACTCTTCCGCGCGTACATCGCGTTTTACGAGCGGGACGAACCGCAACAGATGTATGATCGCGCCTGGCAGGAATTGCTGCGCGGCGATCGCGTGCACGCCATGGTGGCGGTTCTAGACGAACGCATTGTCGGTATCGCGCATTTCCTCACGCATCCGAACACGTCGCTGCCCGCCGACGTTTGCTATCTACAGGACCTCTATACTGAGACGTCTGTGCGCGGGCGTGGCGTCGGGCGCGCGCTCATTTTCGCTGTCGCCGAGTGGGCACGCGACCGGCACTGCGCGCGCGTGTATTGGACCACCAAAGAGGACAATGCAACGGCGAGGAGTCTATACGACAAGGTCGCGACGTTTCGCGGCTTTGTTCGATATGACATGCCGTTGATCGCCGGCGCTTGAGACTATGCCAAAGACAATCGCTGCCACGGGCGTTCATCTGCCGAACACTCTTCGGGCAATTGACAACGATCGACGGTTGCAAATTCTTGACTGGCTCAAGGATCCCGAGAGCCACTTTCCGCCGCAAACCGACGGCGATCTGGTTGACGACGGGGTCTGCGGAGTCCTTATCGCGGAGAAGCTCGGTGTCAGTCAGCCCACCGTGAGTGAGCACATGCGGGTGCTGGTCGACGCGGGAATCGTCGATGCAACGCGCATCAAGCAGTGGACATTCTACAGGCGCAACGAGAAGGCCATCAATGCGTTCAAACGCGCGCTAAGCCAGACGCTGTAACGCTCAGTCTTCTCGCGATCACATCCCACAGTAGACGGAGTTGGCACCAAAGCCACCTAGCAACATACGCGCCGCCTCCTTTTCAGATTCATGACGACCGTGAGTCGGTGCTCCATGTTCCAGGCTTCGACGCTCGGGAGAGTCACTGAAATCGAAGCGGTTCGTCGTACCACGACCGTGGACGCGATGCGCCGACCGGCACTTCGCGCGTATTGCACTGCAGAAGCCCGCAGCGGGCCGAGGGATCGCTGCGTTACTACCCTCAACAGCAAATGGAGTGAACGTGAAGGGAGCAACGCGGGGTCTCATGTTGGCGAGTCTGTGCGCCGGAGTTGGATGTAACCCTGGAAGCGTAGTGACGGAGCCGTATCCCGTCTCGGCTACGACTGTAATCGAGCGATATCAGGTCACGCTACCTCCCGATGTCGAGGTTCGATCGGCAAACTATTCAGTTACCGCGCTGCCCTACGTGACTGGCGTGAAGGGAAACACGAGTTCCGCCGTGCAGGTGCGGCCTCTCCTCACGGTGTACGCGGTGCGCCGCAGGACCGGCGAACAGCTGGTCTTGATCTACGAGGATTTGGCGCAGCGAAAGCAGCCATCGCAAATCATTCAATTGGTTGCGTCAAGCGACTCGTCGGCGCGGTAAGAGGGCGTGCACCGGCCATGCGCGCAATCCGGCGACTCCGCCGGAATGGTCAACTGAGCGTGCGTGTTGAGAATGACTTTACGTCTTAGACCAACATATCGGTTACCCGGGCTCCCTCCCACCAGGGCCGTGCGAAACCAGCTCGCAGCTGTGACTAACGCACGCCGCGAATGCCGACGGGTCATCGTAGAACATGAAGTGATCAGCGCCACGAATCTCCGAAACCTCGCACCGCGAGTCGCGGAGTATCGGCAAGTACGACAGACCTGAGTTTATGGAGCCATAAACGAAGTGAAGGTGCCGGCAACGCAGCGCAAGAAACCGCTGCAGGAGATGGCCGTCATCCGAGTAGTTCACGGTCTGGAAGCTGTAGTCGTAGTAGGCGCGGGGATCGGCGATTTTCAACACCTGCCGGTGCCGCAGGAACCCGCGACCGGCTTTGGCAGCCACGTCGGCTTTTATCCTCGGAAGTTCGCACCGCTGAAAATTGTCAAACGTGTGACGTACGGCGCGCCGCGAGAACATACAGTCCTCAGGCTTGAGATTGCCCTCGGCGTTGACGAAGGCAGCCACTCGATCGGGCGTTCGTTCGGCGTAGAGAAGCGCGATTAGGCCACCCATGCTTGCGCCCACCAAGACGATTGGCCCGCGCACCAATTCTGCGACAAAAGCGTCAATGAGATCAACGAGATCGTCAATCCGGAGGGCGCCGTCCGCCGGATATGGGCTTCGACCGCATCCGGGAAGGTCCATTGCCAGGAGCCGATGGCGCAGCAAGATGCGCTGGTTGGCCATCGAGGCAAAATTGTCCGCCGAATTGCCCAGGCCATGGACGAAGACGACCGGAATGCCGGGTCCCGGCCTGTCGAAGTACGACACGAAATTCGTGACCCCGCCCGCGTGGACAGGGATGCGGTAGCGGGAGATCATCTCGGCGAATCACCCGCGGCGGGCGGCCGCAGGCGGGGGCATTCGGCGCGTGGCTGCGCACGGTTCAAGCACAGCGTGTCGACACCACGAAGGCGTTCGTCGGCTGTCTCGCACATTGGCTCCTGAGCGTCGCGTGTGTCGCAGCCACGCTACGACTTGGTACGCGCCGGGGAAAGTGGAGGGCATTTACGCCCGGCGGAGTCCTGGTCGTGGCGTACTTGGCGTTGACCGTCGTGACGCTGGCCCGGCGCTAAACCGCGGCACGTGAATAGACGGGTATGAGATGCGCGTTGAATGTAGCCTCTCTACTTACTGGCGGGTAGATTGTCTACTTACCAGGCGCATGTCAAGCGGCGCTGCGCTGAGTGAGCGGAACGTCCGCCAGGGAGTGCACGTCGCCCGGGGGCAAGAGCGCTGACCGCACTCGGTGTGTCGATCGAGCCTACTGCTCGGCGGCTGGTCTCGTGCGTCTCGTGTTGAGGTTGGACATATTCATCATGACCATCGTGCGCTTCACGATTCCGCTTCCCGCGGCACACGCGTTTGTGAATGCGATGATCCTCACGACAGCGGACGCGGCAAGCTGCGGCGACCAGCGCTTCGAGTTCGAGGACACGAACTCTACCAACGAAACGCGAATAGGATGTAGCGTCGCCCTCGCAGAGGTCATGCTCGAAGCGTTGCAGCGTATCCGCGGTTTCTCATGCGACGACGAGCTGTCGTTTGCCCTGTCCGAGGGCGTGATTTCAGTGCGGCGCGCGATCGTGGCACACGGCGGATCATGAACGTGTTGTTGAAGCCATCGCGCATCGCATGGGGGAAAACGGACGGTGAATAGAGACAGGGGCGTCCCCAGGTTCGGCCTCGCGGTTCTGGTTGCCCCGCTATCGGCGCCGCTGG
Organism: uncultured Gemmatimonadaceae bacterium; assembly: GCA_963757185.1. GTDB lineage: Bacteria > Gemmatimonadota > Gemmatimonadetes > Gemmatimonadales > Gemmatimonadaceae > JAQBQB01. The sequence continues at coordinate 267,609 of CAVWQI010000001.1, read as the reverse complement.
CTGTGATGGCGGGCACCGCCGTGCACGCCATTTTAACTACTCGCGTCGGCCTCGGCGGACCGAATTCAGTCGCCGCCTTCGTGTTCCTGACTGTGATCTTAGCAGTGTACGGGGCGCCGCTTGCCTACGGGGCGACGCTCCTCATTTTATGGCCGGTCGGCGTCTTGTTGCGCGATACCGAAGCGTTTACGTGGTGGAGTCTCACGCTCATTGGTATGCTAGCGGGGGGCATGCTGTTTCCCGTGTATCTCCACGCGATCGACCCACGCGGAACCTGGGATTTCTTTCCGGGCGTGGGGTTTGCCGCGGGCGCTGTGACTGGGTGGGTTTTTTGGTTCGTCGCCGCGCGCCGACGTCGTCGCGAAACTGATCAACCATGAACAACTAAGCCGTTCCCAGTGTTGCCGGAGACTTCCAGGGCACGAGCGCAGTAGTTGAGACCCCGGTCGGCGGGCGCACATGGGCCGCGCATTCATATAAAAGGGAAGGGGCGCACGGAAGGAAAAATTATGGGTCGGGTTTGCAGCGTAAGTGTGCAGGGCCAACCGTGACCAGAACTCGCGGAGAGACCGATGGGCGGACTTCGAGGATGGTACGACGAGCGGCAACGCTTTTCGGGCTGGGCGGGCGAACTGCCAGCGAGCGCCATTGCGCTTGCCCTTGCACTCCACCGCGCCACGTACTCGGGCGAGGCCGACGTCTCCCTCAATGACCTCGCTGGACGAGTCGGCCTTCCGATCCTCGACGCTCTGGCGGTGGCCCAGCTCCTCGAGAAGAGAAGCTTTGTTCGCATCCTGCCGTGGACCGCGGAGCGACTTGCGCCCGTCGATTGGCTTGCCTCGTCTCGGGAGAAGCAGTTGCAACTCATGGGAAGGACGATCGTCAGGATGACGCCGTTTCTTCCCAGTCTACTCGAGGGGCAGCTCGACTACTCGCCATCGGCGGATGAAGCCGAAGTAGCCGCCGTCTTACACGACATCGCGCCCGAGAAGTTCCCCCATCCCGACGAGCTGGTCGCCAGGATAAAGCTGCCGGCGCGTCGAGCTCGTGAAGCACTTGCTCGCTACACGCGCGGCCCCGCTCGACGCCGGCATGCGCATGCGAGTCACGCTCGACATCACCTTCCCCGAGATGACGACCGACAATTCGCTCGAGATATGGGACCGTCTCGTTGACGTGATCGCCACCAATTCCGCCGTTCGATGTGAGGAAGTCCGTATCAGAGAAGCGACCAACATGTTTCGGGAATAGGCGTGCGAGACGGAAGTGCGGTAACACGTATGACGTAGCACATCGTTTCGGAGAGCGCTCACGCCGCGAGCGTGACGCCGATCGCGGAGCGGCGTGCCGGTTCGAGGGTAGACTCTCTACATAAGATTAGATAGTGTGCCTACTTAAAGAAGCCGTTGTCAAGTGCGCGTGACGCGGCGTCTAATGCGCCAGCTTGTTCGCTGACGATATAGAAGCATTCCCGGCCCGCCGTTTTTCGATCTGCTTTGATCTATGAACCCCGGATCGCCCGAACCCCAAGACCGGGAGTTGAAACCGGCCTTGGCGGGGTGCGTAGGACGGTTGGTCGCGCACTCTCGGAGGTCCCATGCTGGCCGATGTTCGCTACGCGATCCGCCAAGCCCGCCGCTCGCCTGGCTTCTTTCTAACGGCGGCCCTCACCCTCGCCATCGGGCTGGCAGCTAACATCGCGCTTTTCTCGCTGATTCAGACTCTGGTGTTCAAGCCGATGCCGTCGGTACGAACCGATGAGCGCTTGGTGTGGATCACTGCGTCACTGAACGCTGGGCGACGCCCGATTCCGCTCTCGTATCCGGTCTTTCGCCAGATCTCCGATGACGCGGCAACGTTCGAGAGCGCCGCGGTATTTTCCGGAGTCGATCTGCAGCTCGCTGACGAGAGCGAACCGGTACGGGTGCACGGACAGATCGTCAGTGCCGGCTATTGGGCGACACTCGGCACGCGCTTGGTTCTAGGCAGGGCGTTTGCTACGTCAAACGACGAGCTCGGATCAAGCCCGGTCGCGATTCTCGGTTACCATCTGTGGCAGGAGCGATATCAGGGCGACGCCGGCGTCCTTGGACGTACGGTGAGCGTGAACGGCGTCGCCGCCAGCATCATCGGCGTCGCACCCGACGGATTCAATGGACCAGACGCCGGCGAATCCGCCATCGACGTCTGGGTGCCGCTGTCAATGCAACCGACGGTCGTTCCCGACTTCTCGATTCGCAATCCCGACGCATGGTGGCTCTCCGCGATGGCGCGCCTCGCGCCGGAAGTGCCGCTCGATCGCGCGAGGATCGGTGTCGCCACACGCATCAAGCGCATGGTGGCACCTGGAGGCAAGCCGCTCAGCGTCGGGGCGACCCTGGTGCGCGTTCGCGGAGGGGTGGCGCCTGGCGACATCGCGTCCATCGTTCCGATCAGCGCACTCGCCGTCGCTGTGACGCTGCTCATCCTCCTCGTGTGCTGCGCCAACGTGGCGAACATGCTGTTGAGCAGGGCGACCGGCCGCGGGCGGGAGATCGCCGTTCGGCTGTCGCTTGGCGCTGCGCGAATGCGTGTCGTTCGCCAACTGCTAACAGAGGGAGTCGTCCTCGGGACGGCCGCCAGCGCAATTGGCCTTGGCTTGGCGTTCGCGCTCGCGAAGGCGCTCGCTTCGACGTTGTTGCCGAGTGTTCGTACCTCGATCGCGCCGTCGACGATTGTATTTGCCTTGGCCTGTGCGTGGGCGTCGACACTGACATGCAGTCTGTTCCCGGCGCTGCGCGCGACGCGCATGGACCTGGCGCGTCCCCTCAACGAAGGCGGCGTCGGGTTTGGACGACGACGCTCGCGCCTGCAACGCGCCCTCGTCATCTTCCAGGTCACTCTGAGTCTCGTGCTGGTCGGAACGTCAGCGTTGTTTCTCGACGGCCTCTATCGCGCCGCGAGCGTGGAGCTCGGCTTCACCGCTGACAGCCGCGTGCTCGCGACTTCCGCGGAGCTTCCGGCCGCCCGATACGATTCGGCGGGTCAACTCAGGTTTGTCGAGACGGTCGCCCGAGGCCTGCGCGCGCTCCCCGGCGTCGTAGCCGTCGGATCAGCGACGTCGCTCCCACTGAGCGAGCGCCAGACGACGGTGGATACCTCCGCGGGCGATCGTCGCGATGCGAGGCCCGGGTTGTTATCGGCCTACGAAAACGATGTGTCGCCGGACTATTTCGCGGCCATGGGAATGTCGTTCGCCATGGGTCGAACCTTCGCGCCCACGGACGTTTCCACCAGCCAGCCGGTCGCGATCGTGACCGCCGATTTCGCGCGACGGATGTGGCCGGGAGTGAATCCGGTCGGAAAGAGACTCCGCCTAACGGGGTCGCGCGGAGCGCAGCTCGCGGTCATCGGCATCACGAGACCGATCGTCACAGGGAGCCAATCCGGCACCGGTTGGCCTGTCGTGTATCGACCGCTGGCGCAAGCGCCCGCTCGCACGGTGACCTTTGTCGTCCGCGGCAACGGCGACGCGACCGCGGTCGCGCAGGGGATCCGGCACGTCGTTCACGACGTCGACCCCACGCTTGCGCTATTCGACATGGAGAGCATGGCGCAATATCGACACGAGCGGATCCGTCCAATCGCGTTCGGATCATCGCTGCTCGCCGGGATCGGTGCCGTCGCCGTCCTGCTTGCAAGCGTCGGTCTGTTCGCCGTCGTGTCGTTTTCCGTCGGTCAGCGCACGCGAGAGATCGGCGTGCGCATCGCGCTTGGCGCGCCGCCGCAACGGGTGACCTCTATGTTCGTCATGGAAGGGATGCGCCTCGCGGCGATCGGGATCCTCACCGGCACCCTGATGGCAATCGGTGCGGCCCGTGTCGTCGCGTCCAGCTTTACCGGTTTGGCGCCTAATGCCGTTGGTCCGCTCGTCGCGGTGTCTGCGATCCTGTTTATCGTTGCCACAGTCGCAAGTTGGGCCGGCGCGCGTCGAGCCGCGGAGGTCGATCCCATCGAGGCGCTCCGCGCGCACTAGCCGACGCGCGACGAGGTCCGTCGAAGAGCGGCGATCATCCGCCCAACAACGCCGTTTACAGATTGGTCAATGCAACCGGCTGCGAACGCCGCCGTGCCGAGCGTCTCGTGCCTGGCCCGAGGGTAGACGCCCGCTCAAACGCAGATCCATTGCCTGCCTAACCCGCGATGAGCGGGAGCGTCCTCCCGGCGTACCGATCGCGACGAGAGTCAACTGCCTTCTTGGCCTGCAGCCTAGCTAACGCGTCAGGTGGCAACGGGCTCCGAGGCCTACACGAGGTAGCAACATGCGCAAGCTTCTGTTGTTCTCTCTCGGGCTACTGTGCGCGCCCGCAGGGTTGTTCGGCCAGGCGCTGCATCCTGACTCGCTATTCCCACGCCTGGTGGGGCGCTGGGTACTGCGCGGCACCATCGCCCGTCAGCAGACCGTCCACGATGTAACTTTCGATTGGCTGCTTGGCCGCGAGTACGTTCAAATGCGCGAGGTATCACGCGAGCGCGCGACGAATGGCACTCCCGCCTACGAAGCCGTGGTGCTCTTCGGACGCGACCCTAAGACCGGCGAGTACGCGTGCGTGTGGATGGATAACACTGCCGCGGCGGCCTTCCCGCCCGAGGGCACGGGCCGCGGTTCCGCAGCCGGGGATTCTATCTCCTTCCTTTTCCAGTACACGGCCACAACGAGCTTTCACACGACGTTCCTCTACGACCGTTCGAAAGATTCGTGGCAATGGCGTATGGACAACGATAGCTCCGGAGTGCGCAGACCATTCGCACGGGTCACCCTAACGCGTCACTAAGCGCCGCTGGGCGTCGGCGGAGTTTATTACTCGGCGGCTGGTCTGGGTTGCGTCTCACGTAGAGGTATCAGCCTTGGCAATCGTTCGATTCACGATAGGAGTGCGGGTTATGAGAATCATGGTTGGTTTCATCGCTGCATCAATGCTTTCCACGAGGGTGGCGGCGCAGCGAGCGGCCCCCGGGGCGGTTGGTGGCAACGGGTGTGGCGAGTCGGTCAACGGTGTCGCACTCTGTCTGGAACCAACATCGATACCCGACGTCCTGTCTATTGAAGTCAGGAATGTTTCCGCGACCGATGTGACGATTGATATCGGAATCATGCTGGCGAACGGAGCGAGGCAGTATCCCACGGCGGTGACGCTCTCGTCGCGAGACTTTGCTGGAACAGAACGCGAGGGTACGCTGATCGACCCACCCGGGGCTGCAGGTCGAGTTGACCCATTCATCCTGTCCCTGCCCGCTGGCGCGTCCTTTCGTCTGCCGTTGCGAGTGTCGAGATACATGTTCACCTCGACCGGGACCCGAGACGGGAGCGGTCTCATCCGAAGCGGACGGTACGCCATTCGTGCAAGATTGACGGGGCGCAGACCAGAGGCATCCGAGTTAAGTCTTGACGTGAAGGGCCTCGCCCTCGCTCCGTACTGGAGCGAGACGGTGATATCGAATGCCGTTACGATCGTGGAGCCCTCTGATCGTCAGAGGTGACCGATCGCAACTAACTTCAAAGCGGAATCAGCACCGCGGCGTTTGACGGGATACCAGCCAATCGTTGAGAATCGTTGAGAGTCTGAGCCCTGGCGCGGGTGACGACGAGTCGAAAGAGACTGACTGGAACGAGAACCTCTCCGACCGCGATCGCACATAGTGTCCACCCGCCGAGCAGGAGCACGATCGCTGAGAGCCGCCCGATTACGTCGCACACATGATTTCGGAAAGACGCGTCACGAGGTGCGTTCTCAGCGTCGATCTGAGTGCACGGCTGCCGCGCCGTGTGCGCGGTATTGGAGGACCTGGGAGAACGGGTTTGCCCCCTTCCGACTGATCGGAGTAGGCAGCAGACAACGGCATCTGGGGCAGTTGGCCAAATGCCGAGATTGACGTGACGACCGCTCGCCGTGGACAAGCACGCCCGGTGCGCCGCTCGCGCGCGCCAACGACCTTCGACGGGGTAGCGAAATGCGCAATCGGAACGTCGCCTCCTCGGCAATGACCATTCTCGCGTGCGTCCTCGCCGCTGCGATCGTGGGCGGGCTGATTCTCCTCCATTTGTCGTAGCCACGAGGTCGTTGAGGATCGTTGAGAGCTGCGCGATTGCGCCGCTCACATGATTTCGGAAAGCCCCGCGACTACGTCGTACACGTGATTTCGGAAAGCCGCGCGATTACGTCGCGCAGATGATTTCGGAAGGCGCTCAAGGTACTCGGTCGCGGTTGCCTCTGGCCTCGATCCGCAGAACGTGCCCGCGAGTCCGGGAGCCGACCGTCGCGCCGTCACTCCTCCCGCAGCGCCACCGCCGGGTCCGTGCCTGACGCGCGAATCGCAGGCGCCAGCAACGCCACTACGGCGACGGCGATCATGAGGAGGGCAACGCCGCCGTAGACGACCGGATCGCGCGGGGATTCGTCGAAAAGCTGCGCCGCGAGCCGGCTGGCCAACGCGGCCGCGATAAGGCCGGAAACGACCGTGCCCGCGAGTACCGTGCGCACGCCGTAGCCGATGACGAGGCGAAGTATCTGGCTCGCTGTCGCCCCGACGGCGAGCCGAATTCCGAACTCGCGCGTGCGCTGCGCGACGAGGTAGGCGATCACGCTATACAGTCCCGTGGCGCCGACGATCAGAGCCAAGGCTGCGAACACGCCGAACATCGACGCGCCCAGTCGCCAGGGCCGAATCTGTGGGTCGACACGGTCCTGGAGCAGTGCCGCATCGACGTACCGTGCTCCCGGAACCAGCCCGCCCGTAACTCGGCGCACGACGTCGATAGCCGGCCCGGCGGCGCCGCGCACCCTGGCCACGACGGCCGTGCCCGATATACCGGTCTCCTGCCCCAGGGGCACGTAGTATTGCATCGCCGGCTCTTCCCTGATTCCGAACCGGTGGACGTCGTGCGCGATACCGACGACCGTGGAGCACTGCGTAACGACGCCGATGAGCAAACACTTGCCGATTGCGTCGCCCTTTGGCCAGAGTGTGCGTGCCATGGTCTCGTTGACGATTGCGACGCGTGCCGCCGACTGTCCTTCCGTTGGCCTGAACTCACGACCGCGTACGACGCGCGTCCCGACGGTCCGGAAATAGTCGCGACCGACTGCCGAGATGTATGGCCCACCGCCGCCCAGCGTCGGGAGCGTGTCCCAGCCCGGGACTTTAAGGTCGACGCTGAACGCACTTCTGAAAGGCGAGCCGACCACGAGGCTGGCTCCCGCGAGATCTGGGCGACGCGCGAGGCTGTCGCGAATGCGCTCGAGCGTCAACCGCTCACGTTCCGCCTCGGCCGCCTTCGCCGCACTGTCGATGATCGTGATCAACGGCCAGTACACCGATGCCGCGACGACACGGTCGGTCTGAACGCCTAGGTCGAGGCGCCGAACGTTCATGAGACTCTTTGAAAATAGGCCGGCTACGATGAGAAGCACGCCTGTGAGGGCGGTCTCGACCATGATCAGCGCCCTGCGCACGCGTTCGTGACGCCCGCCGCCATCGCGCACGCCGGTTTTCACCGCTTGGACAAAGTCCACGCGATTCGACTGCGTGAGTGGAATGAGTGAGACAAGCACCGCGACCGCAGCGGTGAGTGCGATTAACGCGATGACGATTCCGAGATCGACCGGAGGCGCTGGCCAGACAACGTCGGCCAGGAAGAATCGCCGGATAGCTGTCCCTGCGACGTACGCGACGATCACACCAACCGCTCCACCGATCGCCGCGAGAAAGACGGATTCGGCGATCAGCCACTGTGCGAGTCGCGCTCGGCTCATGCCGAGCGCAAGGCGAACGGCGATCTCTCCGCGCCGCTGAAGCGCACGCGTGAGAAGAAGGTTGCCGATGTTCGCGCAGGCGATCAGCAGAACCGCGATAGTGACCGCGGTCAACCACCGCGCCACACTATTCACCGCCGGCTCCGTGCCCTCCGACGTAAACGACATTGGGCCTACGCTCATCGAGACGCGACGCCAGTTCGTGTCGGGGCCGTTGTAGACTGCGCGAATCGCCGCCGTTGCGTCGCGTGCCGCCTGACCGGAGCTCACGCCTGGTTTGAGGCGCCCGACCACTTGGAGCCATCGCGCTTGCCAGGTCGTTGGCCAGTCCCGGCGCGGGTGCGCACCGGCACTGATCGGAATCCAGTAGTCTACCACGCCCAAATCGGTCCCCGTGAAACCTGCAGGGGCCACGCCAATCACGGTAAACGGTCGAAAGGCGATTGAAAGGGTTTTGCCGAGCAAGTCCCGATTGCCGCCGAACGCGGTGATCCAATACTCATATGATAGGACGACGACGTCTTGCGGCGCGCCCGGATCGTCTTCCTTCGCTGTGAAGAGGCGGCCGAGATACGGGCGCACGCCGAGTGTGGGAAAAAGGTCCCATGATGCCGCGACGCCCGGGAGACTTCGCGCCTCGGCCCCCGTGCCGACAATCCACTGGTTCGCCTGGTACGCACCGAACCCCGCGAAATCGCGCGTGCCATTCCGCAGCGCGCTGTACGCCGCGTATCCCGTGATGCTGCCGGTCTCGAGCTCGTTGGGGGGATGCCGCACCGTTGCGTAGAAACGCATGACCCGCTGCGGCTCGATGACTGACTCGGGTCCGCGAAGAATAATTCGGTTGACGATACCGAACATCGCGGCAGCCGACCCAATGCCGAGGCCAAGGCTGAGCGCGCAGAGCACGGTGAACAGGGGAGCGGTACGCAGCAGACGCGCCGCATAGCGAAGGTCGGACCAGAGGTGGCGCATCGGGAACTCCTGAGACGCGGTGCGAAGTGAGCTCGAGGCGCGGCGACGCGAGATGCCGAGCGACCAGACCGCGGCGACGGTCTGTCGCCAGAAGCGCCGCCGGGCGCTCGCATGGCCGGCGCTTGCGGTTCTGGAATGAAAATCTTCCAATAGATCGCCCACGACATGCTCTTGCTCGTGAGAGCCGAGGAGTGCGCGGAGCAGCCACAGGGCCGCGGCTGGCGGTAGGGGTGTGCGCTCCGACGTGCTCACGACGCGCCGGTCCCGAGATCGAGGCCTGCCGATAGACGCCTCAGCCCGGCGAGAGTGTGGCGCACCCCGCGGCGTCCCGCGGCGGTCACGGTGTAACAGCGAGTGCGGCGCCCGCCGCGCACGGGAGTGGGTGCTCCAGTGCGTGCAGTCACGAACCCTTTCTCCTCTAGGCGCCCGACCGTCTTGTAAATCGTGCCGAGTGCCAGCTCTCGCCCGGTGCAACGCAGCACCTCGTCGCGGATCGGAACACCGTAGGCATTTTCTCCGACCCGGATGATCGCGAGCAGGAGGACCTGCTCGAGCTCTCCAAGCATGACCGCTCCATTACCATGACAATGTCATACTTATTGATCTGGGCCCGCCGCGCAAGGGGGAGAGAGCAGGTCACTGAACACGGCAACCGCGCGGAGACCGGTAGACGATCGAGGAATCGACCCGGCTCGGCATAGCTTGCGATCCGTAACAGCTTTCCCTTCTGCAGTCGAGAGCTAGCGCGGAACCGATACCCCCGGCGATACCCCATGCTGACAATTTGCCGTGCCACCTCGCGCCGGGCTGCTCAGCGAGAACGGTGTTCATAGCGCGGGGTTTCGTCCGCGGCATACAGCGCCTCAAGCTCGTCCGTCTTCGCCTTGAACAACGCGCTCGCTCGCGTGACCACGGCGGGATCGCCGAGGCGAATGCCCATCGACGCAAGCAACACATTTGGGTCCGCGTCGAACCCTCGGCGCAGAAGCGCCTCGTACTTGCCAGCGAAATCGGCGTCCGCCAGCGACCGTTCCCACAGCGCGACCGCGACGAAACTGGCGTACAGGTAATTGACGAGATAGAGCGGATCTTCGAACAGCAACCCCTTCGACATCCACCGCTCTGACGTGCCAACGTCGCTCATCGGCCAATACTCATAGGGCGCGATCGACGCGCGATAGATCTCGTCGATCCGCGCGCGGTCGAGCATGGCATGTCCGGCGGCCGCTGTGTAAAGGCTCCTTTCGAAGCTCGTCTCCTCCGCCGACGTGAAGATCTCGACCGACATCGACGAGAGCAGTGCTTCCAGGGCGCGCTCGCGGTCGGAGGCCGTGCCGGCGACCTTCGCCGCGTGGTCCAAGAGCAGCCACTGATTGAAGATCGCGTAGCCCTCGAAGAGATCGTGCGCTCCCGTCCTCTCGTACACCGGGAGACTATCGGCGTTCATCAGCTCTCGGTGGATGGCGTGACCGCCCTCGTGCGCGATCACTCTCAAGTTCCCAAGCGACCCGGTGTAGCTCGTGATGTACAGGGCGACCGGCGCATCGTAGGCGACGATCGAGGTCCCCGTGTTCGCGCGGTGCGGGCCGCCGCTTAGGTCGAGACGCCCGTTGGCCGGATCGAGCAGGCGGCCGAAGCGACGAACATAGTCGGCGCCCAGCGGCGCGAGCGCATCCAAAATGATCTGTCTGCCCTGATCGAACGAAACGGCTGCGGACGGTGATGCGCCGATCTCGCGCTCGTCGTACAAAATCGATGAGAGGCCAAGGCGCCGTTCGGCGCGGCGAGCGACGACTTGCTCGTAGTGCCGGTAAACGGGTGCCGCCGCCGCCACCGCGGCCAGCGTGCGATCGACCAGCGTGTCACTCAGCGCGAGCGACACGTACTTCTGGTCGGCGGCATTGTGGAATCCATGCGCGGCCGCATCGCGGTTCTCGATGTCGACCAACGTGCTAAGCAGCGTCGCGGTGACGGGCGCCGACGCGTCGAACGTCGCGCCTCGTCGCGCGAGCGCGGTACGGCGGATCGCAAGGTCGCCCGACGTCACGAGTCCGGGGTCGCCGAGCGATGCGATCTCCTCGTCATAGGCGTCGGCAATGCTTTGCTCCGCTGCCACGGTCACGGTTTCGCGGTACTGTTCGGCGTCTGGTGTGAGCCGGTGTGCGGAGCCGGCGTTCACGTCGCGCGCGAGCTTGGCGAATGGTCCTAACCCCACGAGCTGGCGGGACGGCACTTGCGCCAATCGCGACTCGATTGCTACCGTCACGGTCGACTCGTCGCTGCGCACGGACGCATAGGCATCCTTGGCCGTGCGGTCCTGAGTGTTTTCGAGCGTGCGAACCCGCAGATACGCATCGTGGCGTTGCACGGCGACCAGGGTCTGGTTCGCTTCATTCAGACGTCGCAAGAGCGACGCGGAATCCGCGCTCGCGATCGCGCTGGCCAAAGTTTGGATGCCAGCGTGAAGCGCTGCTCGGCTCGCCCATTCCGATGAGGAATCGGAGAAATAGAGAGTGGGCGAGAGCCGCGGCGCTTGTGCAGGCGCGCGCCGGGTGTGGGCCGCGGCGGCCATCACGAGCCAGAGCGTGATCGGGGTGCGAGTGACTATCGTTGCCATAGCGAATACTTGCCGCACGGCGCGATAGAAGTCCAATATCTCATGGCTACCACTCTCATAAGGACTGCTTATGGTGCACGATGTCGAGCTGCGTCACTTCCGCTACTTCGTCGCCATCGCGGAGGATCTGAGCTTTACTCGCGCGGCGGCGCGTCTCAACATCGCGCAACCGGCGCTGAGCCAGCAGATCCGCCAACTCGAGCAGCGGCTCGGCACCGTTCTCCTCGTGCGGGCGCCGCGCGTCAGCTTGACGCCAGCAGGACTGGCCTTGATGGCGGGGGCGCGGCGAGCCCTTGCGCACGTGCACCAGGCCACCGACACCGCACGGCGCGTCGGTGCCGGCACCCGGTCTGCGCTGCGCGTGGGGCTCGCCTCCTCGGCGGCACTCACGGCGATTCCCGCCGTCGTGAAGCGATTCAAGGCCGCGCACCCGGCCGTGGACGTGAGGCTTCGCGAGATGCACTCGGCCGAGCAGCTCGATGCGTTGCGGAACGGAGCGCTCGATGTTGCGATCTTACGCGAGGCGACCACAGACCCGGCGCTTGCATCACACGAGCTTCTTCGCGAGCCGCTCGTGTTGCTCGCGCCCGCAAAGCATCCTCTGGCTCGAATACGGGCGATCGACTTGGCGCGGTTCGCCGACGAGGCGTTCGTGCTCTTCGCCCGGCGCACTGCGCCGACGCTGTTCGATCAAATCACCGCGCTGTGTGGCGAGGCTGGTTTCGCGCCGCGCGTGGTGCACGAGGCGCAGGAATGGCACACCATCAGCGCGCTGGTCGCCGGGGGCCTTGGCATTTCGATCGCCCCGCAGAGCGTGGCGGCACTCGGAATCCGCGGTACGATCGTTCGGCGCCTTTCCGCCGCCGGCCAGCGCGCTGTGCTCTTCGTCTGCTATCCGAGCGACGCCGCTCCCGAACTGACGCGATCGTTCGTTGGGTTCGCGCGGTCGCACCTTCGCGCGAAAGCTGGTGCGGCATAGCGTCGATCGCGAGCACTCGCCACGCGTTAAGACCCTATCTGACTGGGCGGTCGCCCCCGCCCCAGTTCGGAACGGAGGCAAGAGCGACAGTTCTGAGGAACTGCACAGCATTTTTCCCGTCAGGGCGCATTGACGGTGGCTTCCTCCAGCGTGGAAGCCCGGTGGAACCCCAAGACAAAACCCCGGCGTGAATTCGACCGGGGTTTATGCGTGTAACTGCATTGTCGCTATTGAAGCTGGGGCGGGTGGACTCGAACCACCAACTTTCTGATTAACAGTCAGACGGTCTGCCAATTGACCTACGCCCCATCAAATACCGACTTTCTCCTGCCGGTCGATCGACAGCTCTCAGACACTGCCCATCGATCGTCCAGACTTGCCGAACGCCCCGACGTCACATCGTCGTTCCTTCTTACTTCCAAACGAAAAGGCCCGCCGTTTTCAACTTCTGGCGGGCCTCGCTTTCACTGAACAGCCGAGCGCGCCCTAACCAGGTCTCCGGTTGGAGTTCCGATTATTCGAGCGATTGCGGTTCAGTGCGCCGTGTGTCATGCGGAGCAAGCTAGATACCGTCACGCGCGTGGTCAACGCCATGCGTCACTCGCTCCGCAGGGCGACGAGCGGATCGACCCGTGTCGCACGACGCGCCGGCACCAGGCAGGCGACCAATCCGACCAGCGTCAACACGACGGCCACGCCGGCGAAGATCGACGGGTCGCGCGGCTGAACCTGGAAGAGGATGGCCTTGAGGAGTTGCCCCATCCCCGTCGCGAACAGCAAGCCGAGCGTCATGCCGACGACGAGCTGGACGAGGCCCTGGCGGAAGATCATGCGCACGACGTCGGCGGCGCGCGCGCCGAGGGCCATGCGGATGCCCACTTCACGAATCCGGCGGCTCACCGAGAACGACATCACCGCGTAGAGCCCGACCGATGCCAGGAACAGCGCGACGAAGCCGAAGATCATGAACATCGTGCCGAATACGCGGACGAACCACACCTGCTGCGCGATCTGGTGTTCGTACGTGTCGACCCAATAAAGCGGAATGTCCTGGTTGACCGACGCCACCGCTTGGCGAACCGACGCGGTGATCGTCATCGGTGGACCCGACGTGCGCGCCGAGATCCAGGCGAAGTTCACGCGCGACTGGGCGAACGGCTGATAGATCGCCGGTACGATCGGCCGCTCGTTGTCGCCCGTGAACATGTTGCCCACCACGCCGACGATGGTGAGCCACGGCTGCTTGCTGCTCGAGTTGCCGAGGCGAATGCGCTTGCCGATCGGGCTCTGGTTCTTGAAGAACTTCGAGACGAATTCACGGTTGACGATCGCCACCGGGAGCTCGCCCGGGCGGTCGCTGATCGTGAACGCGCGGCCGTCGACGACGGGCGACTTGAGCGTGTTGAAGAAGTCGGGCGTCGCGGACAGCCAACGCGCGTTCGGGTAGTCCTTGTCCTTCAGGTAGCTCTGTCCCTCGACGCCGAACGAGTTGCCGCCGAAACCCTTGTCGCGTGGCCGGGAGCCCGGAGCTCACCGACGCCGACACGACGCCCGGAATCGCCGAGACCTTCTGCAGCGCCTCGTCGAAGAAGCGCCATTGCGCATTCGTGTCGGTGTACGCGGCCGGGAAGCCCACGCGCGCCGTGAAGACGTCCTTCGTCGTGAACCCCGGATCGAGGTTGCGCAGCGCCGCGACGCTCTTGACCATCAGTCCGGCCGCGACGAGCAGCCCGCACGACAGCGCGATCTCGAACATCACGAGCCCTTTGCTGATACGGCCGATTCGGAAGCTCGACGACCCGCGCGTCTCGTCTTTCAGAATCTCGTTGATGTCCGCGCGCGACGACTGATACGCCGGGATCGCCCCCGCGGCGAGCGTCGTGATGGCTGCAACGCCGATCGTGAACAGCAGTACCTGGGGATGGAGCCGGATGTCGATGAAAAACGGGACTTGTGTCACCGTGAGGGCGCGGTTGAACGCGTCCACTCCGAATTTCGCGACCACGATGCCCAACACCGTCGCGGCGACAGAGAGCACGAGCGATTCGGCGAGGAACTGTCGCACGACCGCGCCGCGCGAGGCGCCGAGCGCTACTCGAACGCCGACTTCCTTCGTGCGATGTGCCGCGCGGTCGAGCAAGAGGTTGGCGACGTTGGCGCAGGCGATGAGCAGCACGAAGAAGACGGCGCCGAGCATCGTAAAAAGAAGTTGGCGAGGCTGCGGCCCGATGTACGAGTCGATGAAGCCGCGCGCGTTGGTGGTGAACCCCTCGTCCGCCTCGGGATATGCCGCGGCGAGGCGTTTCGCGATCGTCGCCAGCTCGACGTTGGCCTGATCGAGCGACGCGTCCGGCTTGAGCTTGCCGAGAACCGTGAGCTGCGGACTGTTTTGGCGGTTCGTCGCGTTGGGGTCCGTCTGCAGCGGGAGCCAGATCTTGTCGTTTTGCGGAAAATCGAAGCGCTCCGGCATCACCCCGACGACCGTGGTCGGCACGCCGTTCACACGGATGACGCGGCCCACGATGTTCGCGTCGGACGCGTACCGGTCGTGCCACATGCTGTACGAGAGGATCGCGGTCTTCTCGCCTTGGGGCGTGTCCTCGCCCGCGCGGAAGTGCCGGCCGAGGATCGGCTTCACGCCGAGCATGGAGAGCGCGTTCGCCGTGATCCACGAGCCGTCGAACCGCTCGGCCTTTTCGTCGCCGCTCACGAAGATCGTTCCCGACGTGACCGCCGCCAGCTCGGCGAACGATCGCTGCTGCGTTTTATAGTCGCCGTAATCGAGAATCGAGATTCCGGACTGGTTGATGCCGCGCGCGGAGTTGGATCGGTTGATGTTGACGATGCGGGCGCCGTCGGGGTACGGCAGTCCTTTGAGCAGCGCGCCGTATACGATGCTGAACATCGTCGTCGTCAGCCCGATGCCGAGTGTCAGCGCGAGCACTGCGACGGCGGTGAGGCCTGGAGCCTTCAACAGGGATCGAAGCCCGTAGCGAACGTCGCGAAGCAGCGATTGCATGTCCGGTCCCGGCGAGAGTGAGCGCGACCTGCCCCCCAAGCGGCAGTACGGCCGTCGTTTGATCGGGTTTCAGGTGTGTCGTTTCGATTCGCGTCGACCGTAGATTCTCCGCATGGCGAACACACCGATCTGGGGGACGGAGGCGCCGACGGTCGCGACGCCAGTATTGAGCGCCGACGTCTCCGCCGACGTCTGCGTCGTGGGGCTTGGGGGCACCGGGCTCGCGTGCATTGCCGAGCTGTCGATGCTCGGGGCGAGCGTCGTGGGCATCGACGCGATCGGAATCGCCGGCGGCGCCGCCGGCCGCAACGGCGGATTCCTCATGGGCGGCATGTCTCTGTTCCACCACGACGCCGTCGAACGGTTCGGTCGTGAACGCGCGGCCGCGATTTATCGCGCGACGCTCGACGAGCTCGAACGCGTCGTCGCCGAAACGCCCGACGCCGTGCGGCGGACAGGTTCGCTGCGCATCGCCGCGTCGAGCGAAGAAGAGTCCGACTGCGACCGTCAGTTCGTCGCCATGCAGATGGATGAGCTTCCGGTCGAGCGCTACGCCGGCCCGGAGGGGCGGGGGCTGCTCTTTCCTCGCGACGCCGCCTTCGACCCCGCCGCGCGGTGCAGAGCATTGGCGACGTCGGCGATCGCTCGGGGCGCGCGTCTATTCGGAGGTACGCCGGCGGTATCCGTCGACGCCGGGCGCGTGCGCACTCCGGGCGGCGACGTACGCGCGTCGACCGTGATCGTCGCGGTGGACGGAAAGCTCGAGCGCATTCTACCGGAGCTTGCGTCGCGCGTACGCAGCGCACGTTTGCAGATACTCGCCACGGAGCCGCTTGCGACGATTCGCTGGCCGCGGCCCGTATACACACGCTGGGGCCTCGACTATTGGCAGCAACGCGCCGACCGACGGCTCGTGCTCGGCGGATGTCGCGACGCCGGCGGAGAGATCGAGTGGACCACGAGCACGGATACGACAGACGTCGTCCAAGACGCGATCGAACACTTGCTGCGCGACAGGCTCGGCGTGACGGAACCCGTCACCCATCGTTGGGCGGCGACCGTGTCGTACGCCGAGGGCGGGCTGCCGGTCGCCGAGGAAGTGCGGCCTCGAGTGTGGGGAGTAGGCGCGTACTCCGGGACCGGGAACGTGATTGGAGCGATGCTCGGACGAGCTGTGGCCCGCGGAGCGTTGTCTGGTCGGGATTCGGTGTTGGAGTTGTTTCGAGGATCCTGAGAGAGAGTTCGATCGGCTCGTTGACAACTCGATGTGGGAAGCGAGCCCGGCTTCGAGCGATAGCTGAGGCGGAACGGGGAGACGCCAACCGAAGCGTTCGGTCGGCCGCCGAATCCTTCAACTCGGCGTGGTCGTAGTCCCTAGGTCGCAGTTGTCCACGAGGTTACGGGTTGCAAGGATTTCAGTCCTCTGCTGGACATCCCCTGCGAACTGTGAAAGCATTGAACGTGGGTAGAGGAGGAGGCTCCTCCATGGATTTGGTTGGGCGCACCACTGCCGTGCTGATTGTCGCGCTTGGCGCGGGGAGCGCATCGGCCGGTGCACAGACGCGGTTGGCGCAGCTCGACTCGGCGAACCGATGGGTGGACTCCATCTTCGCGCCGTACAGCTCGACATCATCGCCGGGGTGCGCCGTCGGAGTCATTCGCGACGGACAGCTCGCGTTCGCCAAGGGGTACGGCATGGCCGACCTCGAGCACGACACGCCGATCACGCCGTCGACGCGCTTCTATATCGCGTCGCTGTCCAAGCAGTTCACGGCGATGAGCATCGTCCTGCTCGCGCAGGAAGGCCGCTTGTCGCTCGACGACTGGGTTCGCCGCTGGGTGCCGCAGGTCCCATCGTTCGGCGCGCCGATCACGTTGCGTCAGCTGCTCCATCACACGAGCGGACTGCGCGACTATTTCACACTTCTCGCATTGTCGGGCTGGCCGAGCGACGGGCTCCTCACCGAGCCGCAGTTCATCGATCTGGTGAGCCGGCAGAAGAATCTCAACTTCACGCCGGGCGACGAATTCCTCTACAGCAACACCGGATACGCGCTGCTGGCGATGGTCGTCGAGCGGGCATCGGGCCAGTCGCTGCGCGACTACGCGGCCGATCACATCTTCAAACCGCTCGGCATGGCGCACACGGAGTTTCGCGACGATCACACGCAGTTGATTCCGCATCGGGCCGTCGGATATCAGGCGACGGCGTCCGGCTTCCGACTGAACCAGCCCGAGCTCGACGTCGTGGGCGACGGCGGCGCGTTTTCGACGATCGAAGACCTCGCCAAATGGGATGCGAACTTCGAGTCGGGACGCGTCGGCGGGAAAGAAGGCGTGGCGGAGCTCGAGGAGCCGGGCCGGCTGAACAACGGTCAGACGATTCCGTACGCGCTCGCACTCACCATTGGCGACATGGCCGGCATGGGCACGTTCTCACATCGCGGGGCGTACGGCGGCTACCGGAGCGCGATGCTGATGATTCCGTCGCGTCATCTGAGCGTGATCACGCTTTGCAACACCTCGGGGGCGCCGACGACTCTCGTCGACCAGGTGGCGACGATCCACCTTGGCCTGATCACGCAGCAGCGCACCGCGGCGACGGCCCGCGCGATCGACTTCGCGGCCGGCCCGTTCAGCGTTGGAACCGCTCCGTCGCCGGGCGATTCGACGATCGCGCGCAAGCGAAACGACCAGCTGACGCAGCTCGCCGGGGACTACTACAGTCCCGAGCTCGACCTCGCCGTGTCGCTCGCGCCTCGGGAGGGCGTTCTCCTACTCCGGCGCGCGCACGAGTCCGACCTCCGGTTCATCACGTTCACGACCGACCTGTTCACGAACAACGACCAGATGCTCCTGCGGATCGTGCGCAGCGACCGCGGCGCGATCACCGGCTTCACACTCACGATCAACCGCGTCCGCGACTTGGAATTCGTGAAACGGCCGGCGGACCGCAGCACTCCCTTCTGGCAGTTCTGACGACGGCCGCGCCCGTCCCGAGCGCGCTCAGCGGCGCGGCTTGGCGCGTTTCGTCGGCGCGGCGGTGAGCGGATCTTCGGGCCACTCGTGGCGCGGATATCGGCCGCGCAGATCCTTCCGCACGTCGAAGTAGCTCGTTCGCCAGAACCCCGCGAGGTCGCGCGTCGTCTGCACGGGCCTGTGCGCGGGCGACAGGAGTTGCATCGTGAGCGGAACGCGGCCGTCGAGAACGCGCGGCGACTCGATCAGCCCGAACACTTCCTGCAACCGCACCGCAACCTTCGGCGCGAGCGGATCCGAGTAGTCGATCGGAATACGCGACCCGGTCGGGACGACGACGTGCGACGGAGCGAGCGAGTCCAGCGCGCGACGCTGCCGCCAGTCGAGCAGCGAGACAAGTGCGTCCGCGAGATCCACCTGTTGGAGAGCCGAGAGCCGCCGAACGCCGCCGAGCGACGGCCCGAGCCATTCGTCGAGACGCGCCGCGAGCGCGTCGTCGGAGACGTCGGGCCACTCCGGATCGTTCGCCGCCACGAACCCAATGCGCTCACGTATTCGCGTCGCGCCGTCAGACCACGGCAGCATCGCGACTCCGCGACGCCGGATCGCGTGCAACAGCGCCGTGCGGAACGATTCCTCGGACGGCGCGGCGATCGCCGATTCGCGCAACAGGATTGCGCCGAGTCGTTCGACGCGCCGTGCGACGACGGTACCGGTAGCGTCGTCGAAGTCCACCGACTCCTCGCTCGCGATCTGGTCGGCGAACAACCACCGGACATCGTCCTCGTCGATCGCGGCGGCGAGAAACACCTGCGCTTCCGGTTTGCGGTCGTCCAGTTGGGCCGCGACGATGAACGGCGACGCCGCGATCGGATCTCCTTCGCGCAGCTCAGCGCCGCGGCCGTTGCGCAACACGAAGCGTGCTCGCGGTCCCCCTCCCGGTCGGCGGCGCGCGATGCGGTCGGGATAGGCGAGAGCAACGAGCGTCGGTAGACCGGTGGACCGGTGGACCGCCGGACCGCGATTTATCGCGAGCGACGCGAGGCGCGCGGCCAGCCGATCCGACTCCAGGCGAGCCCGACGAAGTGCGTCGCGATCGACGTTCGCCGAGGCATCTCGGGTTCCGCGCATCAGGTCCAGGCGGTGCGCGATGTCGGAATCGATGACGCCCTGCGGCGATCGAAGCACGTCGCGCTCCGAGAGCAGCGCGGCGAGGTCGCACGCCATTCGTTCCACGCCCAGCTCTTTCGCGCGGACGAGCATGTGCGCGACGCGAGGATGGACCCCCAACTCGGCCATCGCCCTCCCGTGCGTGGTGGCGATGCCGGAGGTGTCTACGGCGTCCAGTTCGACCAGCAGCTCGCGGGCCTGGGCGAACGCCGCGGCGGGCGGTGTATCGAGCCAGGCGAGCTCCGAGGCTTCGGTCACACCGGCTACCGCAAGATCGAGCGCGAGCGGGGCGAGGTCGGCGTGCAGAATCTCTGGCGGAGATTGCTCGAGCAGATGCGTGGTCTCGTGCTCCGCCCAGAGACGGTAGCAGACCCCCGGCGCCGTTCGGCCGGCGCGCCCGCGACGCTGATCGGCGGACGATCTCGAGACACGCACCGTCTCGAGCCGCGTCATCCCCGTACGAGGCGAGAAGCGCGGCGCGCGCGAGAGCCCGCTGTCCACGACGACTCGAATTCCTTCGATGGTGAGGCTCGTTTCGGCGATCGACGTGGATAGCACGACCTTTCTGCGGCCATCGCGATCCGGGAAAAGCGCCCGATCCTGCGCGTCGCGCTCGAGCATCCCGTAGAGCGGCGTGACGACGACGCCCCTGTCCAGTCGATCGGCGAGCGACGCCTCCACGCGACGGATCTCGCCGGCGCCAGGGAGAAATGCGAGGACGTCGCCTTCGTCGGCGCGCAACGCTTCGACGATCGCATTGGCGACCGCAGCTTCGATTCTCAGCTCGCGTCGCGGCTCGACGTGGCGCGTCTCGATCGGAAACGTCCGGCCATGGCTCGTCACGATCGGCGCGTCGCCGAGCAGCCTGGCGACCGATTGGCCGTCGAGCGTCGCCGACATGACGGCGATGCGCAGGTCGTCGCGGAGGAGCGCCCTCGTGCGCAGCGCGAGGGCGAGGCCGAGGTCGGCGTCGAGACTTCGCTCATGGAACTCGTCGAACACGAGAACGCCGACGCCGTCGAGCGTCGGGTCGCGCTGGAGCCGGCGCGTCAGCACGCCTTCGGTGACGACCTCGATGCGCGTCGCGCGCCCGACGCGCCGCTCGCCGCGCATGCGGTAGCCGACGGTCTGTCCAACTTCCTCGCCGCGCAGGTCGGCCAACCGCCACGCCGCGGCGCGCGTCGCCACGCGCCGCGGCTCGAGCATCACGATCGATTGCCCCGAGAGCCACGGCGCGTCGAGCAGCGCGAGCGGCACCAGCGTCGTCTTGCCCGCGCCGGGCGGCGCTTGCACGACGACACATCCGCTCTCACCCAGGGCGTCGCGGATGGCGGGCAGGATCGGCTCTATCGGCAGTGGCATGCGTGAAGATGCGAAAGGGCCGGCTGAAAATCAGCCGGCCCTTCGTGTGTTCGTCGATTGTCGGCTGTTACCGGTCCACCTGTCCACCGGTCCACCGGTCCACCTTCATCACGTCTTCACGATGATCAGGAACTTCGACGTTTCCCAGAACCGTTCCGGCTGGTCGATGCGGAGGCCGCCGGAGATCGCGCCGTCCTTGGACGCGAACGGCGATGCGTACGCGGGGTTCTGGCGCGTGAAGATCACGTAGTCGCCTTCGGGGAAGTTGATCACCTTGTCCTTCGCGCGGTCGATGCGTGTGAACTTCGCCGGGTCGAGCTCGCGGGCGGGGGACAGCGAGCGTCCGCCGAACAGGAGGAAACGACGGTGGCCTTCCTCGACGAGCACGCCTTGTTTAACGAGGTCGTCCTTCGTGCCGATCACGTAGTAGGCCGTGTTTACGGCCGTCGTGAGCTGCGTGACGGTATCAGTGAGGGTCTTGGCCTCGCCCATGAGGCGCGTATTCTCGGTGGTCATCGTGTCGACCTTCGAGTTCAGCCCCGCGATCTGAGCGGTCTGCTTGGCAATCGTCGCTTCGTAGTCGGCGCGCTGCTGATCGACCGTATGGCGCAGGTCGGCGATCGTCTTTTCGTATTCGGCGACCTGGACGACGAGCGTCGAGTCATGCATGGCGAGCGTCGACGCTCGCTTTCGGAGCGCCGCCACGCGCGCCTCGCTCGAGTCGAGACGGGCCACGATGTTCTGGATGCGCTTCATGACGGCCGCGCGCTCTTCCTTGATGGCGGTCATGTCGGATTCGCTCGTCAGCTTCGTGGAGAGCGCGACGTTTTGTTTGGCTTTGAGCCTGGAGATCTCGCTATTGAGGTCGTTGACGAACTGTGTCGACGACATGACCTCGTTCAGAAGGTCGTTCTTGATCGAGATCAGCGAGTCGGTGCGCAGCGAATCGGCGTGCGCGAGGGTTTTGAGCTTGCTTGACGCTTGTGGGTCACATGCTGCCAGCATCGAGACCGCGGCGACGGGGATGAGCAGACCGAGTTTGCGCATTGGACCGAGGGGCCGGGGTGAACTGAAGGGGGGGATTTAGTGGATGGGACCTGCCGGAAAGGAGTATAACAGCTTGATCGTGTTTCGGTCGGACAAGCTCAAGACGTCAACACGAATGAGCGGGGCCATGATGTCCTGCGGATTCAGGCTGTGGCTCAGTCCAAGCGCGTGCCCGACTTCGTGCAGCGCGATCGCGCGCATGCCGCGGGAATCGAGCGGCATCCCGTCGCTGATGTGTGTGGCGAGGGTGATGTCACCCTGCGTCAGCCAACCGTTGCGGTCCGTGCGCCAGGTGGTGGAACCGGTCTTGTGATCGAGGTGCGTCGTCCAGTGGACGCGGATGTCGGCGTCGTGGCTCGAGGGAACGAACGCGAAGCGAACCGGAATGCCGGCCGTGCTCCAGGTACCGAACGCGGAACGCACGGCCTCGGGGAAATTCGTCTGGGGCCCGCTCAAGAGCGGCGTAGAATCGATCCACACTCGGATCGGCTGCGCCACACGCGCCGGCCACCGCTCGATCGTCGAGTCGCGGTCGGCGAGAACCTGTTCGATGTAGGTGCCGGGGGCCGCGGAGAGCACAGCCTCGCGCGAAATAAAATCGCCGGAAGCTCGGCGTGGCTCGGTGAAGCCGTCGAGGGTTCCATCACGACCAGTGGCCGTGTACGCGGAACAATTGAGCGCGGCGGCCGCGGCGAGCGCGGTTCCAACGATGCCTGCGACGCGACCGAGCGCAAGAACAGACCGGCGATGCTGCATGTGACCTGCGGAGGAGGGAGCGACTGCGCCCGGGGGAGGGAAGAACCTATTTCGAGTCGGCAAATGAGACCGGGGTTCTCACTGCCGCTTGGAGGCGGGAGAGTGATCTAAATCACACTTGTCACTCTTACCCGCACTCCACCACAACGTTTCCGAAACGTTTCGTTTTTTTCGTGCATCCGCGCGTTGCGGCGCGGCTCATTGCCCAATGGCACTCCAAATCAGCGGGTACGTCGCCACTGACTGGCCGCGATACTGCGGCCGGAACCCGTACAGCACTACATGTCCGCGCCCGAGCTTCACGTCCACCAACGCGGCCTTGCCATTGAGCTTCGACCCGCCAAGGAGCCACCCTGAAAGGAGCGGGTTTCCTGTAACGGGATAGGTCGCCACCGCGGTCGCTTGGGAGGGGTCGGAAATCTCGAACGCGGGGCCGTTCTCAAACCAAATCGCGGGAACGTTCGATGTGAAGCCTCGCGCAAGCGGGCTCGAGCGATCGAGCTCCACGGCGAGGATCGAACCGGGGCAGTAAAAATCGTTACTCGATACGCCGCCGAGGACATTTTTCACTGGGAGCTTGAGCCCCGAGATCACTGCGTTCGACGCCGTATTGAACGCCAACACCGATCCGCCGTTCCTCACGAACGCGTCCAAGGGTCCGAACGGATCCGCGGCCCCGCCAGCGCCGCCGCCGGCCGCGCCACCAGCGCCGCCTCGGCCACCACGACCGCCGCCGCCCCCGCCTCCGCCGCCCCGGCCGCCGGCACCTGCGATGCCGCCTTCGGGAATCACGATCACGTCGAAGCGCTCATTCAGCGAGCCCGCTTCGACGTCCTTCTCGGTGATCGGCGTGAACGGAACCTTGTAGAGATCGAGAATCCAGTGGGTCCAACCCTCGTCGATCGGCTCGTTCGTGCTCGGACGGAGCAACGCGATTCGCTTCGACGTCGGAATCTTCGCGCTCACTCTGGGCTCGGGCACTTCTTTGATCACGGGCCCGGTTGCCGGCGCCGCGTCCATGTCGTGCGCGACGTCCACGCCGAAGAGCAGCGGCAGCGTGTGCGCCGTGACGTCGTACGGCCGCTTCGGCGGTCCGCCGGGGTAGTCGAACAGATCGGGATAGTGCTGCCGCTCGAGAAGCGCTTTCGCGTACGCGCCGAACGGCTGCTTCGTGAGGATCACGTAGCTGCCGGCGGGATAGGTCTTCTCGTCGATCGTCGTCGGCGCCGTGGACTCGCGTACTTCGACCTGTCCATGCTGGAGCGTCCAGATCATGCGCTGAAGCGCCTGCGTGTCGGGCTGCGTCTTCGGAACCACGATCGCCGAGGGCCACTTGTCGCGCCCCCACGCGGGCAGATCGCCGAGCGAGCGATCCGCTTGCGCCGCGTAGCCCTCGAGCCACGCCCGTCGGTTGAGAGCCGCGTCCAGGAAGAGCGACCAGCTTGCGGCGACCTGATACCGTACGATGTCGCCGTAGCTCCAGTGCCCGCCCACCCAGAGCGACGGAAAATTCCACGAGACGGTCTTCGCTTCGTAGCCTCGTCCTGCACCGAGTCGATCGAATGGAATGTCGATCGCCGTCGCCAGTTGCGCGCTCGCCGTTTCGGTGAGAAGCCGCGCGCCGCGGTGATACAATGAATATTGCCTCGCCGGCGACCACTGGTCGTACGACGCGTTGCTGCCGATGCCGGTGAAGCCCTCGTTCGTCATGCGCCACACGATCGACATACCGAGTCCGTTCGTCGCCGCGGTGAGAATCGGATCGATGTTCGGCTCGATCGGATCCATGTACGGCGGAATGAAGATCCGCCCCGCGTTCGATCCCTGCTGGTGGATGTCGTTGACGATCTCCGGATCCCACGGCGTGTAGAGCGAATCCACCGTGTATCGCGTTTCCGGCTGGGTGAACGCGTACCAGTCCCGGTTGTCGTCGTGGCCGACGTACTTGTGATACAACACCGGCGGATCGCGTCCCTCCATCGGCGTGCCCAGCGTCGAGCGATAGTAGTCGCCGATGATGTCCACGCCGTCCGGGTTCTGCGACGGCACGAGGATGATGATCGTGTTGGCGAGGATCTCCTTCGACTCGCGATCCTGCGCTCGCGCCAGGCGGTCGGCGAGGACGATGGGCGTGGTGAACCCGCCCGATTCGTTGGAGTGGATCGCCGACGTGACGAGGATGACGTTCTTCCCCTCGTCGATCAGCTTCTCGCGCTCGCCGTTCGCCTGGAGACGCGGGTCCATCAGTCGTCGCTGGATCTGCCGGTAGTGCTCGAGGTTCGCGAGCGTCGCGGAGTCCGAGATGAAGACCGCCAGGAACGGACGGCCGAGCGTCGTCTTGCCGAGGACGCGCGTCGTGACGCGCGGGCTCGCCTTGCCGAGGGCTGTGAAGTAGTCGGTGATCTGCTTCCAGCTCGGAAGGTGTCTATCGGCGCCGGGCTCGAAACCGAGGATCGAAGCGGGGGTTGGGATCGCCGCCTGCTGAGCAAGCGCCGGCGAGACCGAGAGACCAGCGGAGAGGATCGCGACTGCGACGGGGCGAAGGCGCATCGAGGAGGGAAGTGAGGGCCGTTGACGATACGCCCAGGCGTACAAGGGCGTAAGAGTCGAGAGAGGTACGATGGGGGAGGGCGACTCGTTGTAAATCGGCGCGCGGAGCGGCCATATGGCGTCTGCTGTGGCCGCTGGCACTCTAGTCGCCTGGAGTCCCAGTCCGACAGAGATCGCGATTCGTGCGCACTTGCCGTCGTATCCCACTAGCAACTCCGCGCGTTCCCTCCAGTTTTCCTGTCGCCCCGACTCTCTCCCGAGCTTCCTATGAGCCGTCCTGCTCTCCGCGCGGTCGTGACGATCTGCGCAATCGTTCTTCCCTCGCTCGCCGAGGCGCAGCGATCGCCGGCGACCCACCAGCCGATGCTCGCTTCCGTCGACACGATGCTCTTCCACGGGCTTCGTTTCCGAATGGTCGGCCCGCCGCGCGGCGGCCGTGTCACCACCGTGACCGGCGTTCCCTCGCAACCCCGCACGTTCTACATGGGCGTCGCCAGCGGCGGGGTCTTCCGAACGACCGACGCCGGGGCTTCGTGGGTGCCGATCACCGACGGCAAGGTTCCCGTCGGGTCGACCGGCTCGATCGCCGTCGCCGAATCCGATCCGAACATGATCTACCTCGGCACCGGTTCCGACGACATTCGCAGCAACGTCTCGACCGGGCGCGGCGTGTACAAGACCAGCGACGGCGGCACGACCTGGAGCTTCGCCGGTCTCTACGATGCCGGACAGATCGGCGCCGTGCGCGTCCATCCGACGAATCCGAACGTCGTCTGGGTGGCGGCGATCGGAAACGCCTTCAAGCCGAACGCCGAGCGCGGGGTCTTCAAGACAACCGACGGCGGCAAGACGTGGCACAAGGTGCTGTTCGTGTCGGACAGCGTCGGCGCGGCCGACGTTGAGCTCAACCCCACGAACCCCGACATCGTCTACGCCTGGATGTGGCACGGGCAGCGCAAACCGTGGACGATCATCAGCGGCGCGCCGAACTCGACCGGCGTCGGCTTCTACAAGAGCACCGACGGCGGCGAGCACTTCACCAAGATCACCGGCGGTCTACCGACGGAGCTGGTCGGCAAGGCGAACCTCGCCGTCACCGCGGCGAATCCGAATCGCATCTACGCGCTCGTCGAGGCGAAGCCCGGCGGCGGGCTCTATCGATCCGACGACGCCGGCGCGTCGTGGAAATTGCTCAGCAGCTACGCGCAGCTCATCACACGACCGTTCTACTACGTCGCGCTGGCCGCGGACCCGACGAACGCCGACGTCGTCTACGCCGGCGCGGAGAGCTTCTACAAGTCGACGGACGGCGGCGCGAACTGGACGCCCCTCCGCACGCCGCACGGCGACAACCACGACATGTGGATCAGCCCGCACGACGGCAAGATCATGATTCAGTCGAACGACGGCGGCGCCAACGTCTCACAGGACGGCGGCCGCACCTGGTCGTCGCAAATGAACCAGCCCACGGCCGAGATTTACGGCGTGTGGCTCGACGACCAGACGCCCTATCGCCTGTACGGCGCGCAGCAGGACGCGAGCACGGTGATCGTGCCGAGCAATCCGGTCGCCGGCAACACCGAGGCGTTCGAGTCCGGTCCCGGTTGCGAGACCGGTCCGATCATGCCGCATCCTAAGAATCCGGAGATCGTCTACGGCGCGTGCAAGGGACAGTTCGGCCGCATGTTCATGAACACGCGTCAGGAACAGAACTATTGGGTCGGCGCGCAGTCGCTCTACGGCAACGACGCGAAGGATCTCATCTTCCGTTTTCAGCGCGTCTCGCCGATGGAGACGTCGCCGTGGGATTCGAGCGTCGTGTACTACGGCTCGCAGTTCCTGCATCGGTCGAAGGACGGCGGCGTGCACTGGGAAAAGATCTCGCCGGACCTCACCGCGCACCCGGCCTGCTGCCAGGGCGGCAGCGGCGAGCCTATCACGCGCGACGTGACGGGCGAGGAGTTCTACAGCACGCTCTACGCGATCAGCGAGTCGAAGACCGAGCCGGGCGTCATCTGGACGGGCTCGAACGACGGTCCGTTCTACATCTCGCGCGACAACGGCAAGACGTGGAAGAACGTCACGCCGAAGGATCTGCCGACCGGCGGCCGCGTCCAGTACATCGAGACCTCCCCGCACCGCAAAGGCTCCGCCTACTACGCCGTCTACCGCTATCTGCTGGGCGATTTCGAGCCGTATATTTATAAAACTGAGAACTACGGCGCGACGTGGACGCGGCTGACCGACGGAAAGAACGGCATTCCCGCCGACTGGCCGACGCGCGTCGTCCGCGAGGATCCGGTGCGCGAGCATCTGCTCTACGCCGGCACCGAGTTCGGGCTGTTCATCTCGTACGACGACGGCGCCCACTGGCAGTCGTTCGAGCTGAACGTCCCCAACGTTCCGATCACCGACATCAAGGTGCACCACGACGACCTGATCGTGTCGACGCAGGGACGCTCGATGTGGATCCTCGACGACGTCTCAGCGCTGCGGCAAGTCAACGCGCAGACCGCGACGACCGCCGCGGTGCTCTTCAAGCCTCGCGACGCCGTCCGTGCACGCATCGGCGGCGGCCGTGGCTTTGGAGGCGGCGGGGGCGGGGGCGGTGGAGGTGGCGCCGCGGCGTCGGGGCAGGCGCAGTTCGGGCCGAACGGCGCGTCGATCGAGTACTACTTGCCGAGGCCGCAGCCCGGCCCTGTCACGATCGCGATTCTCGACTCGGCCAATCACGAGATCCGGAAATACTCGAGCGAGGCCTCGGTCACAGCCGCGTCGGCTGACGCTCCAGCCGCCGCGCCTGACGACGAAGAGGGCGGCGGCGGATTCCGCCGCGCCGCGCCGCCCGTTCGGTTGACGGCGAACGCCGGAGTGAATCGCCTGGTCTGGGACTTCAACAACGACGGCGGCTTGATGCTGCCGCCGGGCTCGTATCGCGTGAAGATGTCGGCGGGTTCGTGGAACGACACGGAGCCGCTCACGTTGACGCCGGACCCGCGGCTCGTCGCGGATCACGTCACGACCGCCGAACTGCGCGAGCAATACGAGCAGAACGTACGCATGCGCGACATGGTCGCCGAAGTGGGGCGCGTCGCGAATCGCGTACGCCAGGCGCGGACGCGGTTGCGCAGCGGCGGAAACGCCGACTCGCTGGCGAAAGTAGATTCGCTCGCCACGACTCTCTTCGGCCCCGACGAGGGCGTTCGCTACGGGCGCCCCGGGCTGCAGACGCAGATCACGTATCTGGCCGGCATGACCGCGCGCGTCGACCAACGCATCGGGCGCGACGCCGTCGATCGATATCAGGTGCTCCGCAAAGACCTGGATGCCCTGCAAGCCGTCGTGCTTCGAGTGCTCGGTCCGGAGTTCAAGCCGAAGGCTTAACGTCCCCTGCTCTTGCGTCTTTCGTAGTCGAAAAAAAACTCTCCGTTTGTTTCCGTGGAATCCGTTCGTTTCCGGGTTCCAATTGTTGATGCCCGTGTGGCGGGCCAGTCTCGAGCGCCACGCAGGCCATAACAATTGTGACACGGACACAAGCGGATCTAACGGAAACAAACGGAGAATGCTCTAGGGGGTTTGCGGTGCAAGCTGGGCGCACGCCGTCGAGCGCTAGAAAAACCTAAAGTAGCGTTCCATAAAAAGGGTTCGCTCGAGCCGTTCGACCGTCATCGTCGAGTCCATTTTGATGCGGCGTAGGCCGAAACGGTCGGTGCGGGGGGAGTTCATGCGGCCCGTCCCGCGTACCGCGCAGCGATAACCGGCGTCGCGCGCGGCGCGGCGGATGGCGCGGTTCTGGTTGCTGAACGGATACGCGACCACGTCCACCGAATGGCCGAGCAGGTCGCCGAGTGTTTCGCGCGACCGGCGGAGATCGGCGGCGGCCAGGTCGCGAGGCACGCGAGCCAGCGGGACGTGGCGGTCGCCGTGGGACCCGAATCGTACGCCGTCGCGCTGCAGCGCCGCGATGCGGTCGGGGGCGAGCAGAGGGAACGATCGCTCACCGCGATCCCACGAATTCGTGCCGCCGATCTGGCTCGCGACCAGGAAGACCCATGCGCCCATGTCGCGCGCGAGGAGCGCGGGCCAGGCGTGTTCGTCGAAACATGTGTAGCCGTCGTCGAACGTCAGAATCAGCGGGCGCTTGGGGAGGGTCCGGCCGCCGTCGCGGTAGGCGAGCCAGTCGGCGAAGTCGATCGTGCGGTAGCCCCACGCGTCGAGCGCGTCGAGCTGCCGCGTGAAGAGGGCGGGTCCGACGAAGTTGCCTGGAGTGCGAACGTCCGACGCCAGCTCATCGATCTTGTGATACATCAGGATCGTGAGCTTCATCCCTCGGTCGATCGACTCCTGGAAAAGAGGAACGCGTACTTCAGGAACGAGGCGAACCCGCTCAGCACCGACGCGACGAACCCGACGCTTCCGTCGCGCCACCCCGAATACACGAAGTAGTCGCGGAAGAATCGCCAAGCCGGGCGGCCGACCAAATCCCGCATCCGCGCTTCACGGCCGCGCGCGTGCAAGTCTTCCGCTCCCCACCGGGCATATTTCACGATCTTCGTGACGTGATGGGTGAGATCGCGATATGGGTGATGAACGACCGGCCCCGTGAGCGTGCCGACGTCCTCGATCGACTCGAGATGCTCATGCACGCGGTGGCGGACGTAGCGCCGCTCGTTGGTGAAGAGCCGTATGTGCCAATCGCGCCCCCACGGTCCGTGATGCAGCTCCCGTCCGAGGTAATGGTTGCGAAACTTCATCCGGTACGCGGCGTGCGTCGGGTTTCGCCCTGTGACGATCTGCGAGATCTCGGCCCGCAGCTGGGATGTGACGCGCTCGTCGGCGTCCAGCGCGAGGATCCAGCGATTTCGCGCGGCTTCGATCCCGGCGTTCCGCTGCGCGGCGATCGTCTCGCCGCAGACGACGATGACGCGCGCACCGGCGGCCTCCGCGATCCCGGCCGTCCGATCCGACGAGCCGCCGTCCACGATGATGACC
Organism: uncultured Gemmatimonadaceae bacterium; assembly: GCA_963757185.1. GTDB lineage: Bacteria > Gemmatimonadota > Gemmatimonadetes > Gemmatimonadales > Gemmatimonadaceae > JAQBQB01. The sequence continues at coordinate 237,370 of CAVWQI010000001.1, read as the reverse complement.
TCATTGGCCCAAGACAGGTCGGCGACAGCTTGGGCGATCTGCGCCGCCTCGTTGAGCGTCGGCATCACGACGCTGACCGCAACGCCGTGTTCCGCTGCGGCATCGGTGGAGGCGACCGACGTCCCCTCGTGCAGAGCCGACAGGTTCAGAGGTATCGCAGCGGACATCGGAGACGCTTGGGTGGTGGAAGTGCCGACGAAACGCCGACGACGGACGTTGCGTTTCTCTAGTCGACGGTCCATCTATAATGCCCCCCCCTCAGATGGATGTCAGACGGTCCCGCCGCCTGCCCGATGACCCCACCCCTCCGACTCAGCACCTTTGGTAGCGTCTACCTGTCGCGGGACGGGGAAATCCTGACGGGGCCGGCAGGGCAGCGTCGCCTGCTCGCGATTCTCACGATCCTTGCCTCAGTCGGCGATCGCGGAATGTCTCGCGACAAGCTGCTCGGGCTCCTGTGGTCCGAGGGCGAGCCCGACAAGTCGCGACACGCACTGACTCAGTCGCTTTACCATATAAGAAAAGCGCTCGGCGTCGAGCGAATCTTCCTTAGCGGTGCTGACTTGCGCGTCGACCCCGCCGCGATGACGTCGGACGTCGGCGACTTCCAGCTCGCACTCGCGCAGGGCCGTCTCGCCGACGCGGTGAGTGTGTATCGCGGGCCGTTCCTCGACGGCTTCTATCTGAACGGCGATCCCGATTTCGAATTCTGGGCGGCGACCGAGCGAGATCGTCTCTCGCGCGCGTTCGCGCAGTCGCTCGAGTCGCTCTCGCGCGAGGCGCGCGAGGCGGGCGATCGGCAGGCGGAGATCGACTGGCGCATTCGGCTCGCCGATCAAGATCCGTTGAATGGCGTCGCCATGGCGGGACTGATGACGGCGCTCGCGGAGAGCGGCGACCACGCCGGCGCGATGCAGCGCGGGCGATGGCACGAGATCCGAATGCAGAGCGAGCTCGACCTTCCGCCGGCGCCAGAGGTCGCCGAGCTCCTCATCAAGCTCCGCAAGTTGGCACCACAGCGCGAGACTCCGCCCTCCGGGGTCGCGGAAATCGTTTCGCCGGCCGATTCGACATCCGGTGTTCCCGAGACGACGCTCGCCGCCGCGATCACGGCGGATTCCGATGCACTGCTCGCAGGGCGTGCGGAGCCGCGAGCGAAAGTGACGAGGCGGCTGAAGCCGTCTGCCGCGGCGTGGATGGGGGGAGGGCTCGCCGCGACGATCCTCATCGCGATCGGCGCGATGTCCGCGTCGGCGTGGCGTCTCGCCACGGCCCGAGCGTCGGAGCACGAGCCGGTCATCGCCGTCGCGCCGTTCCACGTCAACGCGTCGGACGCGTCGGCGTCGTACGTCCGCGAGGGGCTCCTCGAGTTGCTCGGTTCGCGCATCGCCCTCGCCGACGGAAAGCGCGGGACGGATCCGTCGCGCGTGCTTCGCCTCGCGCGGTCGAGTGGATTCATGAGTGACGCGACGACGACGCCGACGATCGCCGACGCGGTGCGTCTGGCCAAGTCGCTCAGCGCGGAGGAAATCGTCGCCGGCTCGATCGAACCGGCGGCCGCGGGGGCCGTGGCGATCGCCGCGACGCTCATCGACGTACACGACTCCCGCGTCGTCGCGTCGGTGCACGTGTCCGGGCCGGCCGACAGTCTCATCGCGCTCGTCGACAAGATCGTCGCCGGATTGATTCTTCCCGAATCGGGAGAACGGACATCGTCGCTGCCCGAGCCACCGAGCATTTCGCCGTCGGCGCTCCGTGACTATCTCGCCGGCCGCGCGGCGTACCGGCTCAGTGACTACAACCGCGCGCTTCGCGCCTATGGGCAGGCGCTCGCCGAAGAACCGAGCTTCGCACTCGCGGCGCTCGGGCTGGCGATGACGGCGGACAAGGTGAATTCCGCGGAGCAGCACGATCGCGGCGTGGCGATCGCGTGGGCGCAGCAAGCGTCGCTGCCGCCGGCGGACCGGGCGTTTCTACGCGCGTTCGCCGGGCCGCGGTATCCGCAGCCGTCGTCCGCGGCGGAAATTCTCGACGCGTGGCGCGAGGTCGTACGCGTCGCGCCGGACCGCGCCGACGGGTGGTACGAGCTCGGCGAGAGCTTGTACAACGACGGCGAGATCATCGGCCTGCGCGACGCGGCGAGTCGCGCGGGCGAAGCGTTTTCGCGCGCGCTGCAGCTCGACCCCTCCTTCGGCCCGTCGCGGCGCATGCTCGCGCTTCTATATGCGCGACTGCGCGACACCGTGTCGTTGCGCCGACTCGTCGCGACGGCGCCGGCGGCCGACTCGGGTGACGCGTTGAGTGTTTTCGTACGATGGCGCGTCGCCGAGGCGCTGGGCGATTCGCAGGACGTGCGGCGTTTGCGGTCGCGACTCGGCGACGCGCCGAGCGGCGCGTTGCGGAACATCGCCATGGCGTCGCAGTTCGACGGCATCAGCGTCGGCGACGGCGACCGGGCGATCGAGATTCTCGCCCGCCGCGCGGTCACCGACGGCGAGCGCGTGGACGTCGCGCTGGCGCGCCACAGCCGCGCGCTGAATCGCGGCGATCGCGCCACGGCGAACGCCATCGCGCACGATCTCGAATCGTTTCCTCCCGGGCTGCACCCGGGACTTCGCCTGCGCGTGCTCGACGCGCTCTATTCCGGCGACGTTCCAGCATCGGCGCGGCGGGAGGCGGAGGCATTGAGCGAGCACCTTCGCGAGCCGCGCATGGCGTCGGTGGCCGACAGCGCGGTGCGGCTGGCGGACGCTTGCGTGCTGGGGCAGTGGCGTCTCAAGACGGGCGACGTGCGCGGGGCGCGTGACGCGCTCGCCATGCTGCGCGCCGGCGGAACGGCGGCGTTTCCGGTGCCGGTCGGCGCGAGCCCGAACGCGTGTGCGACGCTGCTCGACGCGGCGATCGCGATTGAGACCGACGCGCCGAACGCGCGCGAGCGTCTCGCGCATTTGGATTCCTTGATGCTGAGCGGCCCGGCGGTCGGCGACGCGATGCGTTACGCGAATCTTCTCGTGGCGCGAGAGTATCGCACGCTCGGCGATTCTCGATACGCGCTCGCCGCGTTGCAGCGCCGCTCGTTCGGTCGCGGGTGGCCGCGATACAAGGAGACCGGACTGCAACTGCAGATCGATCTCGCGACCGAACTCGGAGACACAGCCGTCGTGCGCGCGGCGCGCGAACGCCTGCTCTCGACCAGCCGGTAAGACCCGATTACTCGCGGGGCTTTCGGCTGACGTCCGCAGTCAGTCGAGCCGCCGGCCATCGGCCGCGGCCGTTAGCCGCAAACCGTGATCTATCGCCGATCGGCGATCACGCGGGAGCCGATGCAGTTTCGGTGGGACGATCCGTCCCAAAACGCCACGAGTTACACGTCTGAAAGCAGACGGCAAGCGATCTAGCCAAGTCATCAGGATTGGATAATATATGCGTCGCGGTTGTGTCAATTTCTGGGTGACGATTTGTCACCTGGAGGGGTTCTCTCCGTGACGCCGGTGGGACCACCGGTGGGACGAGCGTCCCCGTTGCGCTCGTGCTTCGTGTAGTCGCAGTTCCGTGCTCGCGCCGGTTTGCGATTCCCGAGTAAACGACTTCGCACGTGCTCGCCCATCGCGATTCGGCCCTCACCCCGTATCACGGTCGATGGAGGAGGCATGGCACTCTCGTTCCGCGGCATCCTTGCGTCTTGGGCTGTCGCAGTAGCGGTGCCGGTCGCTCTCGCGGCGCAACAGCCCGCGACGATTACCGGACGAGTCACAGGGGAAGGTGGTAGTGGTTTGGCCGGTGTCGCGGTCTCGATTCCGGAACTGGGACTGGGCGGATCGACGAAGGACAACGGGACCTACCTGTTCACGGTCCCCGGCGCGCGTGTCACGAGAGCGGCCGTCACCCTCACGGCGCGTCGCGTGGGCTACAAGCCGAAGACCGCGCGCGTCACGCTCAACCCCGGCACGATCACGCAGGACTTCACGCTCGAAGCGAATCCGCTGCAACTCGGCGAAGTCGTGGTGACCGGCGCGGGCACGACGATGCAGGTCGAGAAGCTCGGCAACGTGCGCAACCAGGTCGATTCATCGCTCGTTCAGAAGTCGAACGAGTCGAACATCGTCCAGGCGTTGGCGGCGAAAGCGCCGAACGTCGTCGTCAGCCAGAGCGCTGGGGATCCGGGCGCGGCGTCGAAGATTCAGATCCGTGGCTTGCGCACGCTCAACGGGCAGACCGAGCCGCTGTTCATCGTCGACGGCATTCCGGTCAACAACTCGACCTTCTCGACGACGAACTTCAATCCGATCGATGCAGGCGGCGGCGGCGTCGGCGGTCAGGACAACGGCGGCGAGTTCGAGGGCACGTCCTCTCCGAACCGCATGATCGACATGAATCCCGACGACATCGAAAACGTCGAGATTCTGAAGGGCGCGGCGGCGGCGGCCATCTACGGCGCGCGCGCGGCGAACGGCGTCATCCTGATCACCACGAAGCACGGCCGCTCGGGCCAGACGCACTACGAGCTCCGCTCGTCCGGCTCAAACGATCAGATCACGCGCAAGGAGCCGCTCCAGCGCGGCTTCGGCCAGGGGTCGTTCAACGTGGCCGCCGGTACGTGCGACGACATCGGCAACTCGAGCTGCCTGCGCAGCTGGGGTCCGGCGCTCACGGGCGTGCCGACGTACGACCACGCGAGCGAAGCGTTCGACACGGGCCACGTCCTCGACAACACGCTCAGCGCGTCAGGCGGCAACGATCGCACGACATTCTACATCTCGGGCAACTACAACAACAACCAGGGCGTGTTCATCGGGCCGAACAACTACTTCGACCGCGGCACAGTTCGCCTGAACGCGACGCACCATCTGACCGACAACTTCACGCTCGGCGGCAACTTCTCGTACGCCGACACGCGCGGTCACATGACGCAGCGCGGGAATAACGTGAACGGTCTCCTCCTCGGGTTGTTTCGTACGCCGCCGGGCTTCAACAACTTTCCGGCGCTCGACCCGACGACCGGCCTTCAACGCTCGTACCGGCTGCAGGACCCCACTCCGGAAACGGCGGGCCAGTCGCGCGGTTTCAACAATCCGATCTTCACGTTGCAAGACGAGCTGAACGACCAGAAGGCTGGTCGCACGTTCGGCAACATGAACGCGCAGTACGTCGCCAACAACTGGCTGACGTTCGCCTACACGCTCGGCGCCGACTACTCGAACGACGAGCGCACCGAAGGCTGCCCGGCCGAGTGCTCCGACGTCGCGGCCGGCGGCCGCGTCACAGAGGGCAAGATCGTCGACTACCAGATCGACCACAACCTCACGGCGACGGCGACCTGGAATTTCAACTCGAACCTCGGCGGCACGTTCACCGCGGGCCAGAACCTGAACGCGCGCAACTTCCGCACGTTCTCGGTTGTGGGTCGCACGCTCATCGCGCCCCAGCCGCTCGACATCATCAACACGCTGTCGCGCGACCCGGCCAGCGACTTCCAGACGCAGATCCACAACGAGTCGTACTTCGGCCAGGCGACGTTTGACATTCGTCAGCAGCTCTACCTCACGGGGGCGCTGCGCAGCGACGGCTCGACGACGTTCGGGCGCTCGAACAAGACGAGCGCGTTCCCAAAGGCCAGCGCTGCGTGGACGTTCACGAATTTCCACAAGGTGCCGGGCCTGACCTTCGGTAAAGCGCGCCTGTCCTACGGACAGGCGGGCAACGAGCCGCAGCCGTATCTCACCTCGGCGGTATTCAATGGTCAGGGAACGGTGGGCGGCATCTCGCAGGGCACGGGCCTCACGCCGACACAAAGTGGATTGGGCGGTCTCTTCTTCACCGGCGTAAAACCGGCGACGTCCCTCAAGCCCGAACGCACGGCAGAAACGGAGGGTGGATTCGATCTCGGTTTCTGGGGTGAAAAGGCCGACCTCAGCGCCACGTGGTACAAGTCGCGCACGACGGACGTCATCCTCGTGACGCCGATCGCGCCGTCGACCGGATTCGGCAGTGAAGCGAAGAACGCCGGCATCTTCGGCAACAGCGGCACCGAGCTATCGCTGAACCTTCGCCCCCTGATGGGCACGAACTATCAGTGGGATCTCGGCTTCGGCTGGGGACACAACCGGTCTCACGTCGACGCCATCGCGGGCGCGCAGTTCCTGTTCACCGGGTCGTCGTTCATCGGCACAGTGGCGGATGTCGGAGAGCCGTTGGGCGCGATCCGCGGTACGGGATGGATCCGCTGCGGCGTTACCCCAACGAAATACCTGCAGGACAATTTCCCAGTGGCCGCTGCCGCCTGCCAGGGCAAACCAACGGGCACGCTCTACATCGACGACGGCAAGAACGGGTGCGCGAACGCTGGCATGCCCTGCGCCGATTTCGACAACCCGCGCATCCTCGGTGATCCGAATCCGAAGTGGACCGGCAACATGCACACGAGCTTCAAGTACAAGAAGCTCGAGCTCTCGACGCTGCTCGACGTCCGCCACGGCGGTTTGATGTGGGACGGCACGCGCGGCGCGCTGTGGAGCTACGGAACCTCGGGTGATACGCAGAACCGCGCGATCTGCACGGGCTCGACCAACGAATCCTGCACGGGCAACCTGCATGCGTTCGGCGATCCGGATTGGTATCCCGGATCGGTCACCGGTCCGGGTGCCGGTCAGAAGATTCCGATCGGCCAGAACTGGTACAAGGAGAGTGGGCTGGCCGCGTGTCCGTTCACGACCATCGACGAGCCGTGCCTCGAGAACGCCGGCTTCGTGAAGCTGCGCGAGATCTCGGCGGCCTACACGTTCGACGGTGCGTGGGTGAGTCGGCTGCTCAACCTGTCGACGATGACGGTGCGCGTCGCCGGTCGCAACCTGAAGACGTGGACGAAGTACCAGGGGCTCGATCCCGAGACGAACGTCGCGGGACCGTTCGAGCAGATCGGCGCGGCCGATTACTTCAACCTGCCGCTCACTCGTTCGTTCGTCGTCTCGGTCAGCCTCAACCGCTAACGCGAGGACTCTCGAATGCGAATCTCCAAATACGCCGCGTTCGTCGGGGTCATCGCGCTGGCGACCCCGAGCGCGTGCAACAGCTTCCTCGATTCCGAGGCGGCGGTTGCGAATCCCAACGCCCCGACGGCGGCGACGACGAACCAGCTGTTCGGCGGCGCGATCGCCAACATCATGGGCCAGCAGGAAGGGCCCGTCGCCATGAACGTCTGCGAGTGGATGCAGCAGTGCGCCGGCACCGGCGGACGGTTCGTCGACACGCAGGGCACGTATTCGATCGACTCCGACACGTTCGACGGCTCGTTCCAGTCCGTATACACCAGCGGTGGATTGATTCAGATCCGCCAGGTGGAGGCGAACGCGACGGCCGCGAACGACAAGATCTATCTCGGCATCGCCGAGGTGGTCGAAGCGATGGACATCCTGTGGGGCACGGACATCTGGGGCGACATGCCGTACCGCGAGGCGGTCGCCAGCAACTCGTCCCCCCACTTCGATCCACAGCAGCAGATCTACGCCGACCTGCTGGCGCTCCTCGACAAGGCCATCACCGACATGGGGTCGGGCGGCAAGGGCCCCGGCGCGTACGATCTCATTTACGGCGGATCGACGGCGAAGTGGATCGAGGCCGCGCACACGCTCAAGGCCCGCATTTTCCTCCACCAAGAGGAGAAGCTCGGTGTCGCGCAGTACACGAGCGCGCTGAGCGAGGCCAAGAAGGGTATCTCGGCCCCGGCCAACGATTGGCTGACGGAGCACTCGACGGCCACCTCGGAACGCAACCTGTGGGCGCAGTTCCAACTCACGTCGTTCGGCCAAGATCTGGTTGCGGGCTCCGTCCTCGCCAAGATCATGGTCGCGCAGAACGATCCACGGCTACCGGACTATTTCGCCCAGAACTCGCTCGGCGGATATGCCGGCTTCGACGTGTCGACGCAAACCACGCCTGCCGACTCGGTCTCGTCGATCCTGGGCTCGGGCCGCACGAACGACCCGACGTTCAGCCAGCCGATCATCACCTACGACGAGAACCAACTGATCATCGCCGAGGCGGCGTTCCAGACCAACGACAAAGCCACGGCGACCACCGCGCTCAACACCGTGCGTGCGCGGTACAGCAAGGCGCCGATCGCGAGCCCCACGCTCACCGACATCATGAACGAGAAGTACATCATCACGTTCCAGAACGTCGAGGCGTGGAACGACTACAAGCGTACGTGCATCCCAGCGCTCAAGCCGGCGCGCAACAAACTGGCGGTTCCAGGACGGTTCCTCTGGGGCACGACGGAAACGCAGACGAACACCAACGCGCCCGCCAACGAGCCGTCGCTCGCCACCGGTCGCAACTGGAACGACCCGAACGGCTGTCCGTAAGCCGAGTCGGTGAGGCAACCGAGTTGAAGTGCTAGCCTTGAAGCGGGGAGGGTGAGCGTGCCTCGCCCTCCCCGCGATCTCTTGCAGGAGTGAAGTCGCATGATCGTAGAGAGAATGCTTGGTGCCCGTGTTCTGAGCGGAGCCGCCCGAGTCGGCGCGCTCCTCGTCGCGGGCGCGCTTGCCTCCGGGTGCTACGCGTACAACACGCCGCACCTCGGCGAGTCGGAACGGCTCACCGGGCGACAAGTACAGGCGACGCTCACCGACTCCGGCTCCGTCGTCCTGGCGGCGAAGGTGGGACCGGCGGTCGAGCAGTTGCGAGGGAGCGTCATCGCCGAGGATCTGACCTCGCTGTCGGTCGCGATGGACGAGTCGGTGCATCGCGACGGAACCGGTGCGCCCTGGCGGCAAGAAGTCGTTCAGGTGCCGCGTCCGCTGATTCGAGAGATCGACATCCGTGGATTCTCACCGTCGCGCACGCTGTTCGCGGCGTTCCTCACGTCGGTGGCGCTGGTCGCCGTGGAGAAAGGGTTTCTCAAGAGCGGCGGGTCGAACGCCGGCGGGACTGCCCAGACCGGTACTCCGGTCGCTCGCTGAGCGACGCCGCGACGTGGCGGCGTCCGCCTTTGATTCGTGAATCACGACTGACCGCGCGCGCGGTTGCGTCGGAGGCCGTCGCGTCGTAAGTCATCGCCGTTTCCACGAGAGTCACCCTCGACGGTGCGGCGATGACCACACGATTCCGTTTTCGCTCTGGGCTTGCGCTCCTCCTCGTTTTCGCGGCGGCGCTGAACGCGCAAGCGCCAGCGAGCCGACTCGTCCACGACACCGTTCATTCGGTCGCGCTCGAGGGCAACAAGTACGGCGACTCGCCGAATCGGTCGGTGCTCGTCTACCTGCCGCCGAGCTACGCGTCCAACCCGACCAAGCGATACCCCGTCGTCTACCTGCTGCACGGCTTCACCGCGAGCGAAGTTTCCTGGGCACGTGGCTACGCCGGATTCGACATCAGCCGGTCCACCGACTCGCTCGTGGCCGCCGGCGCCGTGCGCGAAATGATCATCGTCATGCCGAACGCACTCAACCGATTGCGCGGCAGCTTCTACGTGAACTCGTCGTCGGCGGGCGGCTGGGACGACTTCATCTCAGGCGAGCTCGTGTCGTACATCGACGGGAAGTACCGCACGCTGGCCGCGCCGCGGAGTAGAGGGATCGCCGGACATTCGATGGGCGGGTTCGGCACGTTCTACCTCGCGATGCGACACGCTGGCGACGTCTACGGCGCGGCGTACGCGCTCAGCGCGTGCTGCACGCATTTCAGAACGTCCACCGACGCCGGCGCGACCGCGGCGTGGGGGCTCGTCGAAGATCTGACGTCGCTCGACGACGCGAAGCGTCTGCCGTTCGGCGCGGCCGTGGACCTCGCGCTCGCGGCCGCGTTCTCGCCGAATCCAAACCGTCCGCCGCTCTACGTGGATTTTCCTGTCGAACGGAGCGACGGCCGCTGGGAGCGGGTGGACGCGGCGTCGGCGAAGTGGACGGACCACTATCCACTCGACATGCTGCCGCGCTCGGCGGACCGCCTCAAGCGCCTTGCCGGGTTGGCGTTCGATGTCGGGACACGTGACGAGCTCGTGCCGCCGTCGCAGCTCGCGACAATGGACACGGCGCTCACGCGCGCCGGCGTGGCTCACACCTTCGAGACGTACGATGGCACGCACACGAGCCGGATCGGTGAGCGAATCATCACCAAGGTGTTACCATTCTTCTCGCGAACACTCGCGTTCGGTTCTTCACCTACAACCGGTAGGCACAATCAATGAGACGACGCTCGACTCTGGCTGCGCTCACGGTTCTGGCGATCCCGGCCCTTCTCGGCGCTCAGCGCGGATCGGAGAAGTGCGACCCTGACGGCGCCGGACTCAAGCTTCCACAAGGGTTCTGCGCCATCGTGTACGCGGATACCGTCCGCCTCGCGCGGCACATGGTCGTGGCGCCGAACGGCGACCTGATCGTTTCCAGGCAGCAGCGGGGCGGCTCGGGCGGCGCGGCGACCGGAGGCGTGTGGATCCTTCGCGACGACAATGGAGACGGGAAAGCCGACCGGCAGGTCCAATTCGCGAGCGGCTTCTCGTCGTCCGAGGTGGCTCTGTTTGACGGGTACCTCTACACCGAGACGACGACGGCAATTTTGCGCTTCCCGTTCGCGAACGGGACGTTTGCGCCCGCGGGAAAGCCGGACACTGTCGCCGAGGATCTGCCCGGCGGCGGGAGCCACCCGGTCAAGACGTTCGCGATCGACCGCGCGGGCAACATGTACGTCAACTTCGGCACGGCGACGAACTCCTGTCAGTCGGACGACCGGAAGAAGGAAGTGCCAGGCAAGCGTCCGTGCGACGAGGTCGAGATTCGCGGCGGGATCTGGAAGTTCGACGCGCGCAAGCAGCACCAGAAGCCGAGCGCCGCGAACCATTTCGCGCGCGGCATTCGGAATGCGGTCGGCATCGCGATCAATCCGATGGACGGCAAGCTGTGGACGACGCAGCACGGCCGGGACGGACTCGGCGGCGAACCGGAGGGCTCGGGCCAGTGGCCGCAAAGCGTCCACTACAACGCGGAAAATCCGGCGGAAGAACTGATTCAGGTCAATCAGGGCGACGATTTCGGCTGGCCCTATTGCTACTACTCGGTCGACGAACATCACTTGGTGCTCGCACCGGAATACGGCGGCGATGGCAAGAAAGTCGGCGAGTGCGCGCAGAAGAAGGAGCCGGTTGCCGTGTTCCCGGCGCACTGGGCTCCGAACGGACTCATGTTCTACACGGGCTCGATGTTTCCCGCGAAGTACAAGAGCGGCGCGTTCATCGCGTTCCACGGGTCGTGGAATCGCGCCCCCGAGCCGCAGGCGGGATACAACGTCGTGTTCCAGCCACTAAGCGGCGGGAAAGCCGGCGCAGCCTTCGAAGTGTTCGCCGATGGCTTCGCCCCGAACCTCACCGCCCCGCGGCCGCAGGGCAATCACCGGCCCACCGGTCTTGCGCAGGGACCCGACGGCTCGTTGTTCGTCGCCGACGACGCGGGCGGACGCATCTACAAGATCGTGTACGAGGGCAAGTAGTACCGGCTAGCTTGGAAATGGGTGGACGGGTGGACCGGTAGAAGCGAGGAGAAACGACGTGAGTGAGAATCGACTCAAGGACCTTCACGACGCCGGCGTGGCGATCTGGCTCGACTTCATCGATCGCACGATCCTGAAGAACGGCGAGCTCGCGCGTCGCATTCGCGACGACGCCGTGACCGGAATGACGTCGAACCCGACGATCTTCGAGAAGGCACTGGCCGAGGGATCGACGTACGACGATCAGATTCGGTTCTCCGCCGGCGACTTCACGGCGATGGAGTTGTTCGAGCGCATCGCGACGACCGACGTGCGCGACGCGTGCGATATCTTCCGTCCGACCCACGATGCGCTGCACGGCGCCGACGGTTTCGTGTCGATCGAGGTCTCGCCGGGCGCGGCCAACGACGCGACGGCGACGATCGACGAGGCCCAGCGCCTCTGGAAAACAGTGGACAGGCCCAACGCCTTCGTGAAAGTGCCCGGAACCGTCGAGGGCGCGAAAGCGGTGCGCCAGCTGACGGCCGCCGGCGTCAACATCAACATCACCCTGCTGTTCGCGATCGAAGCGTACGCGCGCGTCATCGACGCGTACATGGCCGGGCTCGAGGAGCGCGTCGCGGCAGGAAAGGACATCTCGAACATCCATTCGGTGGCGAGCTTCTTCGTGAGCCGCGTGGATACCGAAACCGACAAGCGGCTCGACGCAGCGGCCAAGGGACGCCCCGCCGACGCGAAGGCGCTCGAGGCATTGAAGGGAAAGGCGGCGATCGCCAACGCGAAGCTGGCGTACAAGCTTTATCAGGAACAGATCGCTTCGCCGCGCTGGATGGCGTTGTCGGCGAAGGGTGCGACGGTCCAGCGCCCGCTTTGGGCGAGCACGAGCACGAAGAATCCGGCGTATCGCGACGTGATGTACGTCGAGCAGCTGATCGGTCCGAACACGGTGAACACGATGCCGCCGCAAACGGTGGACGCGTTCCGCGATCATGGAAACGTGGCGCGAACGGTCGACAAGGACGTGGACGAATCCCAGGCGACGATCGACGAGCTGGGGAGGTACGGCATCTCGATCGACGACGTTACGGCCAAGCTCCTGGTCGACGGCATCGCCAGCTTCCAGAAGTCGTACGACTCGCTGATCGCCGGCCTGCAGACGAAGACGAAGGCGTTGGGGAAGGAGCTGGTCGAGAGCCGCTGAACTCACGCGTCAACACGAACTCCACTATTGCGCTACTGCCGAACGAAGATCGTCTGCACGTTGGGCCCCTCGAGCTCGACGCGCGACGCGTTGCGCGGCCTCGTTGGCGCGGGCCTGAACGTCGCGCGGATCAACTTCTCACATAGCACGCACGAACAGCACGCGGCGACGATCGCGCTTGTTCGCGACGTCGCCGCCGAGACGAAGCGGCCGATCGCCATTCTCGGCGACCTCCAGGGCCCGCGGATTCGCATCGGCGAGCTGGGCCAACCGCGTGACCTGCCCGACGGGAGCGACGTCGTCTTCGCGCCGGAGGGAAAGGAAAACGGCGACGAGATCCCGATCACGTACGAGGCCCTCGCCGACGACGTCAGCGACGGCGACAGAATCCTCATCAACGACGGGCTGATCGAGCTCGTCGTACTGGACGTGAGCAAGCCTCGCGTGACGGCGCGCGTCGTCCACGGCGGCCAGCTCTCCAGCCACAAGGGCATCAACCTGCCCGGCGTGCAGGTGTCGGCGCCATCGATCACGGCGAAGGATCGCGAGGACATCGCGTTCGCCGTGCAGCAGGAGCTGGAGTACATCGCGCTCAGCTTCGTGCGGCGCGCGCAGGACATCGCCGAGCTGCGCCAGCTCGTGACGAAGCACATGCTCGTCGTCGCGAAGATCGAGAAGGACTCGGCGCTCGAGAACATCGAGTCGATCGTGCGCGCGTCCGACGGCGTCATGGTGGCGCGCGGCGATCTCGGCGTGGAGCTCCCGTTCGAGGAGGTTCCGTACGCCCAGAAACGCATCATCGCGCTCTGCAACCGGCTGGGAAGACCGGTCATCACGGCGACCCAGATGCTCGAGTCGATGATCACGCATCCGCGCCCGACGCGAGCGGAGGCGAGCGACGTCGCGAACGCGATCCTCGACGGCACCGACGCGGTGATGCTCTCGGCGGAGACGGCCACAGGCCAATACCCGCGCCTGGCCGTCGAGGCGATGACGCGGATCATCACCGAGATCGAGACGCGTGTGCGTCCTCGCCATCGCGACGACCGGCGGCGCAACGAGACGGCGATATCGACCGAATTCGCGATCGCGGCGGCGAGCGCGGCGGCGGTGACGATGCTCGACGCGCCGGTGTTGATCGTGTTCACGAAGAGCGGCTTCAGCGCGCGCGTCGTGGCCGCGCACCGGCCGAGCGTACCGATCCTGGTGCTGACCGACGTGCCCCGCACGTTCCGCCAGCTCGCGCTGGTGTGGGGCGTGATTCCGGAGCTCGTGAGGCACTGCCACACGTACGACGAGATGGTGCAGCTCGCCCTCGAGGCGGTGCAGCGGCGCGGCCTCGCGCGCGACGGCGACCGCGTCGTGGTGACGGCGGGCGTGCCCTTCGACGTTCCGGGCACGACGAACCTGCTCAAGGTCGAAACGGTGTGACGGGTTCGTCCCGTCGCATGACCGCGGCACCGTGAAGCTCACCTTCCTCGGCACCGGCACGAGCTTTGGCGTTCCCAAGATCGGGTGCCGCTGCCCGGTGTGTTTGTCGCCGGACCCGCGCGACAAACGCAACCGCGTCGGCGCGGTGGTCGAGGACGCGCACGGCACGAAGCTCCTCATCGATACGCCGCCCGAGCTCCGGCTGCAATTGATCGCGGCGGGGATCGACCGGGTGGACGCGGTCGCGTACACGCACGGCCACGCCGATCACACGCACGGCATCGACGACCTGCGCGCGATCACGGTCGACCGCGAGGCGCCGCTCCCCATTTACGGCGCCAAGGAGACGCTGGACGAGTTGGAGACGAAGTTCCGCTACATCTTCGACGACCGGATCCGGCCATTGCCGGGAACGTCGAAGCCCGAAGGCAAGGCTCATCGCGTTGCCGCGGGCGTCTCGTTCTCGGTTGGGGACATGGAAGTGCTGCCTGTCGGAGTGCCGCACGGGAGTGTCACGGTCTTTGCGTATCGCATTGGGCCGATCGCCTACGTCACGGACGCCAAGTCGCTGCCGCCGGACGCGCTCCGATTGCTCGCCGGCGCGAAGGTGCTCGTGATCAACGCCCTCTTTCGAACTGAACACCCAACGCACTTGAGTCTTCCCGAAGCGGTGAGCGCCGCGCGCCAGGTCGGAGCGGAGCGCACCTATCTCACGCACCTGACGCACGACAACTTCCATGCTGACCTCGAGGCCGAGTTGCCGCGGGGCATCACGCCCGCGTTCGACGGACTCGTAGTTCGCGTCGACTGACGCGCACCCGCACCACCAGGACCATGGCGCTCGATCTCGATTTCTCGAACATGATGGGAGATGTCGTCGCCGGCGGAATCTCGGCGGCGGACTGGGCGGCCGCGCCGGCGGCGTTCAAAGCCGCGCACGACACGTTCGGCAAACGGCGCGCGGCCGGTGAGCTGGGCTTTCTCGCGCTCCCCGACGACGCCGCGCTCCACAAACAGTCGACCGACTTCGCCGCGCGGACGAAAGGGCAGTTCGATGACGTCGTCGTACTCGGCATCGGTGGCTCGGCGCTGGGTCCGATCGCGTTGCGCACGGCGCTGCTGGCGCCGGACTGGAATTCGCTGAGCGACGCCGAGCGCGCGGGCAACCCGCGCCTGCACGTGCTCGACAACGTCGACCCGCACACGATCACCGCGCTGCTCGATCGCCTGTCGCTCGAGCGAGCGCTGTTCGTCGTGATCTCGAAGTCCGGCGGAACGGCGGAGACGATGGCGCAATACCTCGTCGTTCGCGACCGGTTGAACAAAGGGACGCGCGACGCGAAGGCGCATCTGGTGTTCGTCACGGATCCGAAGAACGGCGCGTTGCGAGAGATCGCTGGAGCCGAGGGGATCCCGGCACTCGACATTCCGCCGGCGGTCGGCGGGCGCTACAGCGTGCTCACGCCGGTCGGAATTCTTCCGGCGGCGCTGACCGGGATGGACACGGCGCAATTGCTCGCCGGAGCGCGCGACATCGCCGCGCGTTGCACGAGTGATTCGCTGTCGAAGAACCCAGCGGGTCTCTTCGCGACGCTTCAGTTCCTCGCGGACTCGACCGTCGGCCGGCACATCCAGGTGCTGATGCCGTACTCCGATCGGCTGCGCGACATCGCCGATTGGTTCGTGCAGCTCTGGGCGGAAAGTCTCGGCAAACACCGGCAGCCGGGCGACCACGGCGTCGGGCCGACACCGCTCGCCGCGCTCGGAGCGACCGACCAACACAGCAAAGTGCAGCTGTTCATGGAAGGACCGCTGGACAAGACCGTCACCTTCATCGCCGTCCGCGAGTCGTCGTCGGACGTGACCATTCCTTCGCTACATTCCGACGTGAAGGAGCTCGGCTACCTCGGCGGTCATCGTCTTGGCGAACTGCTGTCGATCGAGCAACGGGCGACGGCCGGCGCTCTGGCGCGTCGCGGGCGCCTGAGCATGACGATTCACGTCGATCGCGTGGATGCGTGGTACTTGGGCGCGCTTTTCATGCTGCTGGAGATCGCGACGGTGTACGCGGGCGCGCTCTACGGAGTGAATCCGCTCGACCAGCCGGGCGTGGAGCTCGGCAAGCAGTTCACTTACGCGCAACTCGGCCGCGTCGACGCGGAGCAGGCGAGAAAGGAGTGGAATCTTCTGCCGAAACCGGACGCGCGGTACGGGTGGACGGGCTGACCGGTGGACCGGTGGACCGGTGGACCGGAACAACATGTAGACTCTCATGAATACTGTCGAATCACTCAATGAATTGTTCGGCCCCGGTGTCCAGGTGCGCGATGGACGGGTGAGCGTGACAAACGCCAAGGCCGTCGCATCGCCCGCGATGGACACGCTGGTACGCGCGGCGGTCTTCGGCGGCGGACCCGAGAAAGAGCATGCGCGCTGGTTGATCTGGGAGATTGGCCAGGCGGTCGGCGTGATTCCATCGTCGATCCAGGAGCTGTACATGGCCCGCGGCCGCGGCGAGTGCCACGGATTCACGGTGCCCGCGATCAACGTCCGCGGGATGGCGTACAATACGGCGCGGTCGATTTTTCGGACGGCGATCGCCAAGAAGGCCGGCGCGTTCATTCTCGAGATCGCGCGCTCGGAGATCGCGTACACCGACCAGCGCCCTGCCGAGTATGTCGCGGTGGTGCTGGCCGCGGCGATACGCGAAGGATTCCGCGGCCCGGTCTTCATTCAGGGCGATCACTTCCAGGTCAACGCCAAGAAGTACGCTGCCGATCCCGCCCCCGAAGTGGATGCCGTGAAGGCGCTGGCTCGTGAGGCGATCGCGGCCGGATTCTTCAACATCGACATCGACACGTCGACGCTCGTCGACATCTCCAAGCCGACGCTCGACGAACAGCAGAAGCTCAACTGCGAGGTCGGCGTCGACATTCTGAAAGTCGTGCGAGAGCTGGAGCCGGACGCCGTCACGATCTCCATCGGCGGCGAGATCGGCGAAGTGGGCACGCAGAACAGCACGGTCGAAGAGCTGCGAGCGTACATGGACGGCCTGATTCGACGGCTGCCGAAGGACACGATCGGCCTTTCGAAGATCAGCGTCCAATCGGGGACGTCGCATGGCGGGGTGGTGCTGCCCGATGGCTCGATCGCCGACGTGAAACTCGATCTCGACACGCTCGAGCGACTGTCGAAGGTGGCGCGCGACGACTACGGACTCTCCGGCGCGGTGCAGCACGGCGCGTCGACGCTGCCGGATACCGCGTTTCACAACTTCCCGAAGCGCGAGACAGCCGAGATCCATCTGGCGACGAACTTCCAGAACATGCTGTTCGATCATCTGCCGGATTCGCTGCGCGGCGAGATCTACAAGTGGCTCGACGCGAACGCCAAGGACGAGCGCAAGCCGACCGACTCCGACGAGCAGTTCTACTACAAGACTCGCAAAAAGGCGCTCGGTCCGTTCAAGCGGCAGATCTGGGACGTTCCCGACGCCACACGCGCCGCGCTCGACGCCGCGTACGACGAGAAGTTCGGCTTTCTGTTCGACCAGTTGGCCATTGGCGACACGGCCGCGATGGTCGCGCGCTTCGTGAAGCCCGTCGCCATCCACCGCGACGATCCAACGCGCGCCGTCGCCGTGGCGGCGGCTCCGGACGACGCGGAGTTGAGCGACTGAAGCTTGTCAACGGCCGAGGAGCTGTGGCTGGGCGTCTTCCAGCGGCTCTGCGACGCAACGGCGCACCAGTTCAAAGGCGCCTTGAACGGCGTGGCCGTGAACCTGGAGGTCGTGCGGTCGCGCAGCGGTCGAGGTGAAGCGGAAGCCTCGGCGCTCCAGCCCTTCGCCGAAGCCGCGGCCGCCGAGCTGGAGTCGGTGATCCAGTCGGCCGAAGCGATGCTGGCTCTGGCGCGGTCGCCGCGCGGACCAGCGGACGTCGCTCGCATCACGCGGGACGTGGCCGTGTTGGCCTCGCGTGGCGCGGGACCGGCCGAGGCCGAAGACAGGAGGCGACTTACCGTCGACAAAGGGGTAGAACGCGTCGGGACGACCAGCGCGCCGGCGGCGGCCGCACGTCTCGTGATCGCGGCGGTGCTCCTGGCGGCTGTCGAGACCTCGAAGGATGTGGTTTGCTCGGCCGTGGACGCCAGCGGCGGTCCTGCACTCCGGGTTTCTTGCGGCGAGCGCGACGGATCGAGAATTGCGCTAAGCGACGAGGTCGTTTCAGCGGCATATAGTGCCGGCGTCCATCTCGACATCTCGGAAAGTGGCGCTACGATTACGTTCCCTACCTGAAGGGCGGTAGGCCCCGGGGTACTCCGACACCGAATGAAACACACGAACGCGAAGATTCTCATTGCGGACGACGAACAGGCGATTACGTCAGGCCTGAGCGCCATTCTGGCCGACGAGGGGTACGCGGTCGATATCGCCCCCGACGGCCAGAAGGCGCTCGAGCGGTTGGCGAACGATCGCTACGGCGTGGTGCTCGCCGACCTCAAGATGCCGAAGCTCGATGGGTTGGCGCTGCTTCGTGAGCTACAGCAACGCCGAATCGCCACCGAATGCATCATCATCACCGGGCAGGCCACCGTCGACTCGGCCGTCCAGGCGATGCAACAGGGCGCATACGACTACATCGAGAAGCCGCTCAACGCGGACAAGCTCAACCGCCTCAAGGCGTTGATTCCAAAGGCCCTCGAGAAGTTCGAGGTCCAGGAAAAGAACCGCGAGCTCACATCCCGCCTCGAAGGGCTTACCCATTACGGCGAGCTCACCGGCCAGTCGGAGGTGATGCGCGACGTTTACCAGGTCATCGGCGCGGTCGCACCGTCGACGGCGAGCGTGCTCATCCTCGGCGAGTCGGGCACGGGGAAGGAACTCGTCGCCCGTGCGTTGCACAGCAAGAGCGAGCGTTCCAGCGGGCCCTTCTTCGCGCTCAACTGCGCGGCGCTGCCGAAAGAGATTCTCGAGAACGAGTTGTTCGGCCACGAGAAGGGCGCGTTCACAGGTTCAGTGAACGAGAAGCCGGGCGCGTTCGAGATGGCGAGCGGCGGCACGATCTTCCTCGACGAAGTGGCCGAGATGTCGCCGGACATCCAGGTCAAGCTGCTGCGGGCGCTCGAGACGCGACAGGTTCGACGTCTGGGCGGCAAGAAAGAGATCTCGGTCGACATCCGCATCGTCGCGGCGACGAACAAGGATCTTCAACAGGCGATCAGTGACGGACACCTGCGCGAGGATCTCTACTATCGGTTGGCCGTCGTCGAGATCTCGCTTCCGCCCCTGCGCGAGCGAACGGAAGACATCCATCTTCTCGCGACGGAGTTCCTCGCCCGATTCTCCGACCAGAACGGAAAGAAGATCGGCGACTTCGACGACGCCGCGTGGGGGTGGATCCTCGCGTATCACTGGCCGGGGAACGTGCGCGAGCTGAAAAACGCCGTGGAACGCGCGGTGATCATGACGCGCGGCGACACGATCACGCTGACCGACGTCATGCCTCGGCATCTGCGGGCTCCGGGCGGGGGCGCCGTGCCGACATCGGTGACGATTCCGGTGGGCGCGACCGCGACCGAGGCGCGGCGGCTGCTCGCGCTCCAGACTTTCGCGTCCACCTCCGGCGATATCGAGAAGACAGCCAAGCTGCTGGGCATTGTCGCGGATGACGTACGTCGGGACCTGCTGTCGTTTGTGAACGAGGGTCCCGCAACGCTCGCCTCGTCGCCGCCCGCCGCCAATGGAACGGACGAAACTGCGACCAACGGCCGGCCCAAACCCGACCTGCCACAAGAGCGCGTCCTGGCTTCGGTGAAGAAGCCGCTCGCGCGAAAACGCTAACTCAGAGGAGCATCGCCATGTCACGCCGAGACTTCGAAGACAACGACCCGTACGTGGTGATCGAACAGCGCTCGACCAGCGTGATGCCGTTCATCATCGGTCTCGCATTGGGTGCCGGCGCTGCGCTGCTGTTCGCGCCGAAATCCGGCGAGGAAACGCGCCGCGACCTGAAGCGGCGCGCGATCCGCGCGCGCAAGTTGGCCGAGCGAAAAGCGTCCGAGCTCACGGACACGGTCAGCGAGACCTACCAGGACGCGCGCCGCCGCGTCGAAGAGACGATCGACAGCGCGAAGGACGCGGTGGACCTCAAGCGCCGCCAGGTGACGCGTGCCGTCGAAGCCGGTCGCACCGCCGCCCGCGAAGCGGTCGACGCCGGGCGTGCCGCGGCGCACGACGCGCGCGAGGATCTGGAAAACCGACTTGCCACGACGAAGGCGGCGTACACGGCGGGCGTCAAAGCGGCAAAGCGCGTCAACGACGCGGCGTCCGATGAGCCGGTCGACGGCTGATCGGCTCGACCACTGATCGGCGAACCCCGCACGGCCTTTGTCCGCGAGCGTGAACACGGGTGAGGGCGGGGTCCACCGGTCGCCCGTCTCCGACTTTCTCTGGACGGCCCGCGACTACATCAAGCGGGTCTGGGACAACAGCGGCGAGGACAACGTTCTGTTCCTCGCCGGCGGTATCGCATTCAACATCCTGCTCGCCGCGCTGCCCTTTCTGCTCCTCCTCGCGGCCGGGATCACGTACCTCCTGCCGATCGTCTACGCCGGTTCGATCAACTCGACGGACCAGATCGGCGTCTTTCTCGACCGGCTTCTGCCCGCACACGTCGAGACGGACTCGCCCGTCCACAGGCTGATCAACGACCTGCTGCGGACGCGCAGGTCGATCACGATTTACAGCGCCATCGGCTTCATCTGGTTCTCGACGCGACTCTTCGGATCGCTGCGCACCGTGCTGGCGAGCGTCTTCGACATCGAGACCGAGCGAGGCATCATCGCCGGCAAGGTGTTCGACGTGAAGATCACGGTCGTGTCGACGCTGCTGTTCGCGGCGAGCGTCACGGTGACGACCTATGTCGGCCTGGCGTCGCATGCGCTCGTGTCGGTCGGCCTGCGCACGGACGTGCTGAGCGGCGTCGACTACTGGGTCGGCCGCGTCCTCGGCTTCGCGTTTCTCGCGCTGATGTTCTACGCGCTCTACAAGTTTCTGCCGATCCGCCGCGTGACGACGGCGTCGGCGTGGGTCGCGGCCGGATTCACGAGCGTGTGCTTCGAGGGCGCGCGAACGGCCTTCGCGTACTACACCACGACGTTCAACCCGGTCGGGATGTACAGGGGAACGCTCACCGCCATCGTGTTCGTGGTGGTGTGGTGCTACTACGCGGCGCTGATCTTCATCCTCGGCGGCGAGGTCGGGCAGGTATTCGAGCTGCGGAGAGTGCGGAAGCTGCAGAGGGAAGTACTCACCGATTGAACGGCTAGACGGCGCCGCTGCCAGACGGCGCCAACTGCCGAAAGCGCCAACTTCCAGAAGGCGCCAACTTCCGAAACGCGCGAACGGCGCGAACTCCCGAACGTCGGAGGCAACGGCGCCGATCGAGGCTTCGCGCCGTCCGTTGCCGTGCGCCATATTCCGGCGATGCCGATAGACCTGCGAAGCGACACCGTCACCAAGCCGACGCCGGGCATGCGTGCCGCCATGGCGGACGCCGATGTCGGCGACGACGAGCGGGACGGCGATCCGACGACGCGGCGGCTCGAGGAACGCGTCGCCAAGATGCTCGGCAAGGAAGACTCGCTCTTCTTCCCCAGCGGCGTGATGGCCAATCAGGCGGCCGTGTGGCTGCTCGCGCCGCGCGCCACCGAGGTGCTGGCGGACGTCGACGCGCACATCGTTCACAGCGAGATCGCCGGCGTCGCGGCGCTGGCGGGCGCGCAGATCCTTGCCGTCGTACCCGAAGGGCGGGTGATGTCCGCGGACGATTTGCGGCGGGCGTTTCGCCCGCGCTCGCGGTACTATCCGGCACCTGGGCTCGTCTGCGTCGAGAACACGCACAACGGCGCCGGCGGCGTGATCGTTCCGCTCGGCGACTTCTGCGAGATGTGCGCGATCGCGCGCGAGCAGGGCGTTCCTGTTCACCTCGACGGCGCGCGGTTGTGGAACGCGAGCATCGCGAGCGGCGTGTCGCTGCCCGAGCTGGCGGCGCCGGCCGACACGGTGATGGTGGATCTGTCGAAAGGACTCGGCGCGCCGATCGGCGCGATGCTGGCCGGGACGCGCGAAGCCATGGAACGCGCGTGGACGGCGCGCAAACTGTTCGGCGGCGCGATGCGGCAGTCCGGCGTCCTCGCCGCGGCGGCGCTGTACGCGCTCGACCACCAGCTCGCCCGGCTGGCCGACGACCACGCGAACGCGCGTGAGATGGCGAAGGCGTTGTCGGGAATTCCCGGCACGGAAATCGTCGCGCCGGACACGAACATCGTGATGGTGGACCTGGTCGCCGGCCAGTCGGTGCCGAACGTCGTCGCCGAGGCGCGGCAACAGGGAGTGCTCGTTTCCGAATGGAGCTCGACTCGAATCAGGCTGGTGACGCACATCGACGTGAGCGCGGACGATTGCCGCCGCGCCGCGACGGTGCTGCGTACGGCCCTTACGCGTGGACACTGAATGCTGACGCTGACGCTCGACGATTTCGTCCAGACGCGCGCCCGGATCGCGCCGCACATCAAGCACACGCCGCTGTTGACGTCGCAGCAGTTGAGCGACGCCACCGGCTTCGACGTTCGCCTCAAGGCCGAGCTCTTTCAGCGCGTCGGGTCGTACAAGATCCGCGGCCCGCTCAACAAGTTCGCGTTGATGTCGGACGAGGACAAACGCCGCGGCGTGGTGTGCTCCTCGGCGGGCAACCACGCGCAGGGCGTCGCGCTCGCGGCGCGAATCCATGGGATTCGGGCCGTCGTTTGCATGGCGACGAATGCGACGCCGGCCAAAATCGCGGCGACGAAAGCGTACGGTGCCGAGGTCGTGCTGCACGGAAACATCTGGGACGAGGCGAACGAGAAGGCGAAAGAGCTCGTGCGCACCGAGGGTCTCACGTACGTCCATCCCTTCGACGACGCGCAGCTCATCGCGGGGCAGGGCACGCTCGGACTCGAGATCGTGCAGGATTGGCCGAACGTCGACGCGGTGATCGTGCCGATCGGCGGCGGCGGATTGATCTCCGGCGTGTCGATGGCGGTGAAGGGACACAACCCCAACATCCGCGTCATCGGTGTCGAGTCGAGCGACGGGCCGGCGATGCAGCGCAGCGTCGCGGCCGGCAAGCTCGAGACGATCGATTGCAAGACGATCATCGACGGGCTGCGCGTGCGGCGCGTCGGCGAGCTGAATCTTTCGGTGGTTCAGCGATTCGTCGACGACATCGTCACGCTGCCTGACCGAGAGATCTTCGAGGCGATGATCTGGGTGATGGAGCGGTGCAAGCTGG
The DNA here is from genome assembly GCA_963757185.1 of uncultured Gemmatimonadaceae bacterium. Lineage (GTDB taxonomy): Bacteria > Gemmatimonadota > Gemmatimonadetes > Gemmatimonadales > Gemmatimonadaceae > JAQBQB01. The sequence goes on along the minus strand of CAVWQI010000001.1, from coordinate 213,928 downwards.
TCGTCGAAGGCGCGGCGGCGGCGCCAGTGGGCGCACTGCTTCACGGACTCGTGAAGATGCCCGCCGGATCTCGCGTCGTCGCGGTGCTGTCCGGCGGCAACGTGAATCTCGACCCGCTTCGCGGATTGTCCTGGAACTAACTCCTTTTCGGGCGCGGCCCCTTGGCAAGGATCGCATTTTCGCCATCGAGGAGCGGGATGACCTTCTTCGGCGCACGGCGGCGCCAGGCGTCGCGCAGCAGCTCTTCGATCTCGTTCCACGGCGGATTCTTGTCGAGCCACGCGCCGATCCAGCCGTAGGCGCCGACGTATGCGGGCTTGAAGTACTTGTCCGGCCGCGAGCGGATCACGAGGTCCTGCTCGACGCTGATCGAGTAGATCCACACCGCCGGACGTCCGCCGCTGTGGTGCGACGACGGCGAGGCGTACATCGCGAACAGCTTCCCGACGCGAAACGTCGGCGCGCCCCAGGCTTCGACCTCGGTGCTCTGCGGAAGGCCGAGGCAGATCGAGCGAAGACGGTCGAGCGGATTGCGCGCAGACTTCGGGCGCGGGCGTCGCTTGACCGGGCGTTTCGAAAGTGAGCGAGAGCGAGAAGCGTTCTTCGGCATCTGTTCGGTAACAATCGCTGGGCGGTTCGAGGTGCGCAAGAGTGAAGGGCCGGCTGTTACCTCACGCCGGCAGCGGCCGTAGTCGATCGGCCGTCGGCGGCAAGTCGAGCCAGTTCGTCAGCCGCAAGCCGAGGCCGTTTGTAGCGACCGTCCCCCAGGTTAACTTCAAGGTGCCTCAGGTCCCGGAGGGCGTCAGCCTTCGAACTCCGTCAGGACCCCGAAGGTAGCAGCGGTAAGAGGTGTCTGATGTTGCTTCGTCAGACCTGGGGTATCGCGCGGGAGACAACGCTCGTTCGAGCGATGTCCCCGCGCTTTGCTTTTCGGTACATTGTCCACCCCGCTCTCCGTCCTCCGCACTCGCTCAATGTCGCTCGCGCTCGCCAGAAAATATCGCCCAAAGCGCTTCGCCGACGTCGCCGTGCAGTCGCACGTGTCGTCGACGCTCAAAGGGGCAATCGCGCGCGGACGCGTGGCGCACGGCTACCTTCTCTGCGGTCCACGCGGCGTCGGTAAGACGACGCTGGCCCGCGTGCTCGCGATGGCGCTCAACTGCGAGCGGCGACTCGAGAAGGCCAGACAATTGGCCGAGCTCGACAAGGCGCGGGGAACGGGAGCGAGCGCCGAAGGCGTGAGCGACGCCTATGAAACGTTCGCCCGCGAAGCGGGAGAACCCTGCGGAGAGTGCTCCTCGTGCCAGCGCATTTGGCTTGGCGCGACCAGCCTCGACGTCGTCGAGATCGACGCGGCGTCGAACCGCGGCGTCGACGACGCGCGCGAGCTGCGAGAGCGTGCGATGTACGCGCCGTCCGGCGCCGATCACTACAAGGTCTACATCGTCGACGAAGCGCACATGCTCACGCGCGAGGCGTGGAACGCGCTGCTCAAGATTCTCGAAGAGCCGCCGCCGCGCGTCGTGTTCGTCTTCGCGACCACCGAGCCGCAGAAGATCGCGCAATCCGCCGCGCCGGTCCTGAGCCGCCTGCAGCGATTCGACTTCAAGCGCATCGGCGCCGCCGAGATTCGAGACCGGCTGTCGCACGTGTTGGCGGAGGAGAAGATCGGGTCCGAGCCCGAGGCGCTGGCGTCGATCGCGCGCGCGGCCGACGGCTCGATGCGCGACGCGTTGAGCCTCACCGACCAGGTGCTCTCGATGGGCGACGGCCGCGTGACCGCGGACCGTGTTCGCGACGCGCTGGGCCTCGTCGCCGAAGACGAATTCATCTCGCTGATCGACGTCATCGCCGACAGGCGCGCGGCGGACGTCTTCCCGGCGGTGTCGCGGCTGGCCGACGCCGGCATCGACTTCGGCGGGTTCCTCAACGGGCTCGCCGACACGCTGCGCTCGTTGCTCAGCGTCGCACTCGGCGGCACGGCCACTGAAATGTCGGAGCGCGGACGCGAGGCGCTCGAGGCTCGGCGCGAACGGATCGCCGCGTCGGATTTGCTTCGTATGCTCCAGCTGATCACGGAGCTCGAGCCGCGGTTCAAGAAGAGCGGGCAACAACAACTGTTGGTCGAGACACTGCTCGTTCGGTTCGCGCTCATGGATCGCGCGGTCGAGATCGAAGGGCTGATTCGTTCGATCGGCGGTTCAGGAAGCTCCGGCGGTGGGGCTCCAAGCGGCGGTTCGTCGGCGCGGTCGGAGACGAGCGCCGCACCAACTCCGCGAAGAGACGCGCGTGTCGACGCCGCGGCCGCGCCGGCGCCGAGCGCGTCGAGCAGCGCGCGTTCCGTCGGTTCGCCTCCGGCGCCGCGTCCGAGCGCTCGAGCGGACGGACCCGCGGTTCGCGCCGAGCTGGCCGACGCCGCGCCGGTGAAAATCCGCGGGGAGCATCTCGAGCTTGTCGCGGTCGCCGGGGCTGACGGAAAGATGGTCGGCGTCGTGCCGTTGGAGATGAGCAAACTCACGGCGGCCTGGGATCAAATTGTCCATCGACTACGCGGCACGAAGCCGATGCTCGCCTCGGCGCTCTCGCATGCGACGCCGGTCGCGGTGACCGCGAGCGGTGTCGTCACGATCGAGCTCGACGAGCCGAACGACATCTACACGCACGCTATCGGCACAGGTCGCGCGGAGATTCTCGTCGTGCTGCGCGAGCGGTTCGCCGGAGTCGAACGGGTCGACCTGCGGCGCGACGAGAAGGCTCCGGCCGCACCGCCGAAGCGCCTGACCGACGAAATGGTGCGTGCCGAGCGCGTGGCCGCACTGCGGAAGCGCGAACCGCTGCTGGACGCGGCCATCGAGGCGCTCGACCTCGACGTGGCCGACTGAACGCACGGCCCCTAGGTTTGATCACATGCCAGACTTCATGAAAATCCTGCAGCAAGCGCAGGAAGTGCAGGGTCGCTTTCAGAAGATTCAGGACGAGCTGCAGCAGCAGCGGGTCTCGGGGTCTGCGGGCGGCGGCATGGTAACGGCCGAGGTCACGGGGACCGGCCAGATAACGAAGATCAAGCTCGACGCGAGCGTCGTGAATCCGTCGGACCTCGAGATGCTCGAGGATCTCATCCTCGTCGCCGTGTCGGACGCGCAGCAGAAGGCCCAGGCGGCCGCGCAGGAACAGATGGGAAAGCTCACGGGCGGCCTCCAACTGCCGTTCAAGCTCCCGTTCTGAGCGCCGAAACCGCGAGAATCGAGTAGGGCGAACCAGACGTGTCGGCGATCGACGATCTCGCGACGGAGCTGGCGCGACTCCCAGGCATTGGTCGCAAGACCGCGCTGCGGCTCACGTACTACCTCCTGAGGCAGTCGCCGGAGCAGAGCAAGCGTCTCGCGAACGCGCTGATCACCCTGGGCGAGCGGGTCAGAACGTGCACGCGATGCTTCAACCTCACGGAAGATGAAGTCTGCTCGATCTGCCGCGATCCGCGTCGCGACCCGTCGTTGATCTGCGTCGTCGAGCAGGCCTCCGACATTGGGGCGATCGAGCGGGCCGGCGAGTTCCGAGGCCTCTACCACGTCCTCGGCGGACGGCTGTCTCCGCTCGACGGCGTGGGTCCTGCTGATCTGACCGTGGATGCGTTATTGGGGCGAGTGCATCCCGCGGACAGCGGCGGAACCGTGAATGGCGAGGGTGGGGAGGGAGGCGGGGTGCGCGAAGTGATCCTCGCCACGAACCCGAGCCTCGAGGGGGAGGCGACCGCTTTGTACGTGCAGACACAGCTCGTGCCGACCGGTGTGGCCGTTTCACGCATCGCGCGCGGGCTGCCGGTTGGCGGCGACCTGGAATACGCCGACGGCGTGACCATCGCGCAGGCGCTCAGCGCGCGGAGGGCGATGTGAACGCCAGGTGGACCGATAGACCGGTGGACCGGTGGACCGGGACAGCGAGAAGGCGCGAAAGACACGGACTTGGAACAGGATGGGCCGTGACCGGGGGCTTCCTCGTCGGTCTAATAGTCGGAGCGGCCGCATGGAACTCACAGATCCGGCGGTCGAGGCGTGACTTGTTCAGCACGAAGCCCGTCAGGCGCCTGGCGGCGCTTGGATACCTCGGTCGACGACCGGGGCCCGAGGCCGTCCACCTTCTGCACGACTACGTAGCGTGGGAACGCAGCCCGTCGCTTCGCCGGACGGGCGAACGGCTCCTCCGCCGCATGTACACCCACCTCGAATAGGACCGCACTCGCAATGGCCCCTTCCGTGAGCGCCAGCTGGTCGTTCACCGAAGATGATTTTGGCGCGATCACGAAGGCGCTCGACCGGTTTCTCGTTGACTGCAACGCGCGATGCGCGTTGTTGGTCGATCGGACCGGTCAGCTCGTCGCCACCGTCGGCGAACGCCCCACGTTCGACCCGACCGCGTTCGCGACCCTCACCGCCGCCGATTTCAGCGCCAACGATCAACTCGCGAAGCTGATCGGCGAGAACGATTTCAACTCGCTCTTTCACCAGGGTGAGAAGGAATCGATGTATCTCGCCGACGTCGCCCGCCGCGTCATCCTCGTCGTGCTGTTCGACAACCGGACCACGCTCGGCTTGGTGCGGCTCAAGCTTCGCCACACCGTCGGAGAGCTAACACAGTTGTTCGAACACGTATTCACACGGAGCGCGAGCGCCCAAGCGGCCGGGGCGCCCAGCGTACTCGCCGGCGCCGACGACGAAATCGACAAGCTGTTTCAATAGCGGAAGACAGCCATGTCGATGATCAACTACGCGTCACGCGAGATCAACTGCAAGATCGTCTACTACGGTCCCGGGTTGGGCGGGAAGACGACGAACCTCGAGCACGTCTACGGCCAGGTCGAGCCGGACACTCGCGGCAAGCTCATCTCCCTCGCCACCGAGACCGAGCGCACGCTCTTCTTCGATTTCCTTCCGGTGGACCTCGGCACCATCCGTGGATTCAAGACCCGGTTTCACCTCTACACGGTGCCGGGACAGGTCTACTACAACGCCAGCCGCAAGCTGATTCTCAAGGGCGTCGACGGCATCGTCTTCGTCGGCGACTCGCAGATGGAGCGGCTGGAGGCGAATCAGGAGGCCATGCAGAACCTGTACGACAACATGGCCGAGTACGGGTACGACCTGACGTCGATGCCGTTCGTGATCCAGTACAACAAGCGCGATCTGCCCAACGCCTCCCCCATCCGCGAGCTCCAGGCGTCGCTCAACCCGGGGTGGGAGGTCACCGACCCGTCGCGAATGCGCGTGACGCCCGATGCGGTGCACCCCGGCGAGCGCCTGGTGGAACAGCTCACGACCGGAGAATGGATCGAGCGCGCCCCGTACATCGAGGCGGTGGCCGTGAACGGCGACGGTGTGTTCGACACGCTCAAGGCGGTCAGCAAGCTGGTGCTGAAGTCCCTGGCGTGACCTCCGCCGGGCCGGCGGACGGGTCTTGGAACGGGCGTTGGAGGGCGGGAGATTGTAGGTAACTCCGTGCGCGATCCGCTGCGCCGCCCGCAACCCAAGTAGGTTCCCGTCGACATGAATCTGCCGAACGCCCTCACCGTTGGCCGTATCGTCGCGACGCCGCTCATCGCGACCCTGCCGCTGGCGAACTCGTGGGGGCTTCGCCTCGCCGCGTTCATCCTGTTCCTCGCGGCGGCAATCAGCGACTACATCGACGGACATCTCGCGCGGTCGCGCAAACAGGAAACCGACCTCGGGCGACTCCTCGATCCGCTCGCCGACAAGCTGCTGCTCGTCGCGACGTTCATTCCGATGTACCTGCTCGCCCAGCACCTGCCATTCGTCACGCCGATCGGGATGATCGGCTTGCCCATCTGGGTGGTCCTCGTCGTGCTCGGTCGCGAGCTGTTCATGACCCTGTTTCGCCAGGCCGCGGCGCGCCGCGGCGTGGTGATCGCGGCGATCGGCCCCGCGAAATGGAAGACGGCGATTCAGCTGCTGTGGCAGGGCTGCGCCTACTGCTGGTTCTTCGCCGTCGCGCTCAAGGAAGCGCAATCGTGGGACGGCGAGCCGTGGCGCGCCTTCGCGATGTTCAACGGCACGGTCGGACTCCTGTCGATGATCGTCGCCGTCGCGCTCACGATCTATTCGCTCGCCGTGTACCTGCGCAGCTTCGGGAGCGTCTTCTCCACCGCGGTTCAGAAATGATGTCGCAGGACCCGAAGCGCGGAACCGCGGTCGAGATCGTGACGATCGGCGACGAGCTGCTGCTCGGCTTCACCGTCGACACCAACGCGGCGCATCTCGCGCGAGCGCTTGCCTCGATCGGAATGCACGTCGTGCGCAGGGCGACGGTCGGCGACGCGGCGGCGGCCATTCAGCGCGCCGTCGGCGATGCGCTCGAGCGCAGCGGCGCCGTCATCACGACGGGCGGTCTCGGCCCCACCTCCGACGATCTCACCAAGCAGTCGATCGCCGAGCTGTTCGGCCGGGGAATGGAGTTGGACGAGGAACACTTTCGCTGGATGGAGGAGCGCTGGCGGACGCGATTCAACCGTCCGCTCCCCGCGGCGAACAGGCAGCAGGCGATGATGCCGGTTGGCGCGACCAAGCTCGAGAATCGCCACGGGTCGGCGCCCGGCGTGTGGCTCGAGGACGAGCGCGGCCGGTGGGTCGCGATGCTCCCCGGCGTTCCGCGAGAAATGCGCGGCATGCTCGCCGACTCGCTGCTGCCCCGACTCGCGGCGCGCGTCACCTCGGGAACGGTCGTTCGCTCGCGTACGCTGCGCACGACGGGAATCTCCGAGTCGCTCCTCGCCGACAAAATCGACTCGATGGACGGCGGCCCGCTGCACGTCGAGCTCGCGTATCTGCCGTCGATCGCCGGCGTCGACCTCCGTCTCACCGTTCGCGACGCGCCGGCGCGCGAGGCGATCGACGCCATCGACCGCGCGTCGATTCGCTTGCGCGAGCGCGCGGGACCGTGGATCTACGGCGAGGACGACGACGATCTCGCGGCCGTCGCGCTCGAGATGTGCCGCTCGCGCGGCCTCACGATAGGTGTCGCGGAGAGCTGCACCGGCGGCTTGCTCGGCGCCAGGCTTACGGCGATTCCCGGGTCGAGCGACGTGATGCTCGGCGGCGTCATCGCTTATCACAACGACGTGAAGCGCGAGTCGCTCGGCGTGAGCGACGCATCGCTCGCGGCACACGGCGCCGTGAGCGAGGAGGTCGTGCGCGAGATGGCGGCGGGCGCGCGCCGCGTCACCGGTGCCCGCGTCGGCTTGGCGATCACGGGCATCGCCGGACCATCAGGCGGAACGCCGGAGAAACCCGTCGGTACCGTCTGGCTTGCGGTCGACGTCGACGGGAAGGTGGCGACTCAGCGCCATCTTCTGTGGGGCGACCGCGGCGAGATCCGCGAACGAGCCGCCCAGTACACGCTGGATCTCTTACGAGTCCAGCTCCTCGCGAGTCACGCCGCGCCAGCGAGTCCCGCTGCGGGCGCGGTCGTCGCGCGATAGTTGTTTTTCGGCGCCTGCACGGAGATCTACGACTCTGGAACTACAATTTCGCGGAAGAAGCTGAGCACTGCCGGAAACGTCGAAATGCAAAATTTGAAAAAATGTTTTTTCAGTTTCCGCGAAATCCGCCTCCTCCGCGAAATGGTAGTTCAACTCGTATAGGCTAGAACGGACGCGAAACGGTACGCCTGGCGTAGGTGCTCTCCGGCCGATCTATACCGCCTGCAGCGTGGCGCCGACCGGGCCGCGGGTCACGCCAGTAGCGTTTTCGAGATAATCGAAGTGCTTGACGCTCACGTCGTGCGCGAACGGGGCCGACTTGAGGTTCGCCACGATCGGTCCACTGAGGTAGGCATCGGCGGACTCGCGGTTGTCGAAGCAATAGATCCCGCCCGCTTCCTGCGTTTCCGCGTTTGCGATCCAGATCTTCCAGCGCAGGCCGGCGACGCCCGAGATCGCGTGTGAAGCGTGTTCGATGGCGTGCTCGTACTGTTCGACGGGGATCGACAGCTTGAAGTTGATCTGCAGCAGATGGCCGGCCATAGAAGCCTCCGAGTAAATTGGTCGCGACATTCAGCCTACGACCGTCCGTAACGTGCTGCCAGGGGGCCGCTGCCGTTCCGGCAGCGATGCAGGGTATGCCCGTTGCACCCCGCCACCGGTACCGCGAACATTCAGGACGATGAAGCAGCCGAAAAAACCAAACGCAGGATCGCCTCCCGAAACCGACGGCGCGGGTCGCCAAGCCGACGGGGACGCCGACGACATCGATGCCCCTGGCACCGACTTCGCGCCGGAGCCCGATCCGGGCGACACCGACGCGCCGGGCGGGCCGGTCCTCGCGGATTCTGACGCGCAGCGCGAGCTGTCGGCGGAGAGGGACAAGTACCTCCGGCTCGCCGCCGAGTACGACAACTATCGCAAACGAACCGCGCGCGAACGTGGCGAGCTGACGAGCCGTGCGCAGGCCGATCTCACCAAGCACCTGCTCGATGCTCTCGACGACCTCGGTCGATTCGCCCACGTGGATCCGGCCACCGTCGACCCGGTGACGCTGGCGCAGGGAGTGGAGATGGTCGAGCGGAAGTTCCTCAAGTCGCTCGGGACGGCCGGCCTACAGTTGATCAACCCCATCGACCAGACCTTCGACCCAGCACTGCACGAGGCCGTGACAACGGAGCCGGCCCTGTCGCCCGAGGACGACCACGTCGTGTCGCGCGTGTTCCAGGTAGGCTACGTGTTCAACGGCCAGCTCTTACGCCCGGCGCGCGTCGTTGTGAAGCAGTGGAACGGCTGAGCACGTACTGATCCATATGGCTCAGACGAAGGACTACTACTCGGTCCTGGGCGTGTCCGCTTCGGCGTCGCAGGACGAGGTCAAGAAGCAGTACCGGAAGCTCGCCGCCAAGCACCACCCGGACAAGAATCCCAACGATCCCAAGGCCGCCGAGCGCTTCAAGGAGATCTCGGAGGCGTATCAGGTCTTGGGGGATGCCGAAAAGCGCAAGCAGTACGACACGATGCGCTCACTGGGTGCGTTCGGCGGATTCGGCGGCGGTCAGCGACGCCCCGGGCCCGGGGGGGGGCAGCAGCCCGGAGCGGGCGCGCAGAATCCGTTCGGCAGCGGCTCGTTTCGGTTCGAGGATTTCAACGACGTCGGCCTTGGCGGGATCGGGGATCTCTTCAGCTCGATGTTCGGTGGCGGCGCGCGAGGAACGCGGCCGCGGGGACCCGAACGGGGCCAGGACATCGAGTCGCAGCTCACCATTCCGTTTCGCGTTGCCGCGCTCGGCGGAAAGGTGCCGATCGAGCTCGAGGTGAACGAAGAGTGCCCAACGTGCCACGGCAGCGGCGCCGCAGCCGGCGCGAAGATCCAGACCTGTCCCGAGTGCCAGGGGCGCGGGACGATCTCCTTCGGCCAGGGCGGGTTTGCCGTGCAGCGGCCGTGCCCCATGTGCCTGGGGAAAGGCACCGTCCCGAGCGAGCGATGCCCGACGTGCAACGGAGCGGGCGAGGTTCGCACGCGGAAGAAGGTGATGATCACCGTGGCGCCGGGGGTCGATACCGGAACCAAGATCCGTCTCAAGGGGCAGGGCGGCCGCGGAACGCGCAACGCCCCGCCCGGCGATCTCCTCATCACGTTCCAGGTCGAGCCGGATCGCTTTTTCCGGCGAGAGGGGCTCGACGTCGTCGCGCCCGTGCCGATCAATATCGCCCAAGCGACGCTCGGTTCGAAGATCAGCGTCAAGACGCTCGACGGAAAAAAGGTCGCGATCAAGATTCCCGCGGGAACGCCGGCGGGCAAACGATTCCGTGTGCGCGGTCAGGGCATCACGAAGGATGACCACACCGGCGATCTGATCATCGAAGTTCAGGTGAGCGTGCCCGAGAAGCTCACCGAAGAGCAGGAAAAGGCGATGAAGGACTTCGCGAACGCGGGCGGATTGAAGTACTGAGGGCTGGACGGCTCGACAGCTGGACGGCTCGACAGCTGGACGGCTCGACAGCTGGACGGCTGGACAGCTCGACAGCCGGAGAACTCGGCGGCGCAGGCTTAGGTCTTATCCGCTCGAAGCCGCACGATCAGTCGGGCGATCATCTTCTTGCAAGCTATTGTCCTGGCAAGCAGGGATTTGAGTTCGGCCTCGTTGCCGAATCCCAAGCGCACGGCTAGCCGGATCTGAAACTGCATTTCGCCTGTCGAACCAAGGGATTGATGCAGGAACGCGGCGAGCGCTCGGCTGCCTTGGCGATGACAGCCCTCAGCGATGTTCGATCCGATCGAAACGGCTGCTCTACGGATCTGCGCCGTGAGTCCAAATCGCTCGACAGCTGGAAAGGCCGCCGTGGTGCGATAGGCGGCGACGGCCAACTCTTCGGCGGCAGCGAAGACTTTGAGCTTGTCCGGATCGCGCATGCCCCACGGTAATGCCAATCGCGCGTTATTCCCGGACCGTTCTCTTGCGACGCGGATCATTTCATCGCCGTCAAGCCGTCAAGCCGTCAAGCCGTCAAGCCGTCAAGCCGCCAACACCGGTAGTCCAGTCCGCGTTCCGCGCTCGATAATCCCGCCGCCGAGCACGCGTGCGCCGTCGTAGAGCACGAGTGACTGGCCAGGCGTGATCGCGGAGACGGGCTCGTCGAGGGCGAGCTCGATCTCGTCACTGTCGATTCGCACGATCTCGGCGCGTGCCGGTGCGGCGCGATGGCGGACCTGAATCTCGACGCGTGAGCCGACGGCGGGTGCATCCCCCAGCCAATTCATTTCTCGCGCGATCACGCCGCGTCCGAGCAACTCCTCTCGAGGGCCGATCACGACAGCGCGGTCCTCGGGACGAATCTCGACGACGAACATTGGCTCGCGAAATCCGCCGGGGAGTCCGCGACGCTGGCCGATCGTGAATCGCGCGAATCCGTCGTGCGTGCCCGCGATCTCGCCGTTCGATAGCACGAAGGGTCCGCGCGCCAGCGACGGTGCGTCGTCGCCGAGTCGCTGGCGGATGATCTTCGTGTGGTCGCCGTCGGGAACGAAGCAGATGTCCTGGCTCTCGGTCTTCTCGGCGACGACCTCGAGGCCGAGGCGGTGCGCCACGGCACGCGTCTCTGGTTTGGTCTGCGCCCCGACGGGCAGCAGCATCCTCGACAACATGGAACGGTTGATTCCCCACAGGAAATACGACTGATCCTTCGACGGATCGACGCCGCGGTGCAGCACGCCGTCGACGATGCGCGCGTAGTGCCCCGTGGCGACCCATCGAGCGTCGATCGCGTCGGCCTTCACGACGAGGTCGCGGAACTTCGTGAACGTGTTGCAGCGAACGCAAGGAATCGGCGTGCGCCCGCGCGAATACTCGCCGACAAAGTCGTCCACCACGTCGCGGCCGAAAGCACTTTCGAGATTCAACACGTAGTGCGGAACGCCCAGCGTGTGGCAGACGCGCCGCGCGTCGTTCACCGAATCGAGCGAGCAGCAGGGGCGGTCGGGGAGATCGCCGTCGTGGCAGAAGAGCTTCATCGTCGCGCCGACGACGTCGTAGCCCTGCTCGACGAGGAGCGCGGCGGCGACCGACGAGTCGACTCCGCCGGACATCGCGACGAGAACGCGCTCTCTGGCTGGTGGACCGGGAGACCGGTGGACCGGTGGACCGGAACTACGAACGGCGCTCATCGGCGTCAGTCCGCGGCCGCGGCGGACACGCCGCGGGCCTTGGCCACCACAGCCGGGAAGATCTCGGACACCCGATCGATCGCCGCGTCGTTCGAGAGCGACCCCAGGCTCATGCGAATCGCCGCGTTTCCAAGATCCGCGGGAACGCCGATCGCCTCGAGCACGTGCGACGCGTTGACGCTTCCACTTTGACAGGCCGATCCGGCCGAGCAGGCGATGCCGCGAAGGTCCAGCGCCATGAGCATCGACTCGCTGTCCGTGCCGGGCACCGAGACGTTCACGATGTGCGGCGCGCGACGTGGCGCACTTCGTCCATGAATGACGGCGTCAGGAATGCGAGACGTGATCGCCTGCTCGAGCCGGTCGCGCAGACGCTCGAGCCGCGTGCACTCCTCCTCCCGCTCGGCGACGGCCAACTCTGCAGCCCGAGCAAAGCCCACGATCGCGGCGAGGTTCTCGGTGCCGGCGCGGCGACCGCGGTCCTGCGTGCCACCGTGCAGCAGCGGCTCGATGCCGATCCCGCGGCGAATGAACATCGCGCCGATTCCCTTGGGCGCGCCAATCTTGTGGCCCGAGACCGACGCGAGGTCGAACGGGATCGCCGCCGCGTCGATGGCGATCTTGCCGAACGCCTGGACCGCGTCGGTGTGGAAGATCGCCCCGACGCTCTTGGCGTGGGCGGCCAGCTCGACGACCGGCTGGACGGTGCCGATCTCGTTGTTCACCCACATCACGCTGGCGATCGTCGTGTCATCGCGGACGACCGACGCAAAAGACTTCGTGTCGACGACGCCTGTGGCCAACACCGCGCACTGGCGCTCCTCCGCTCCCTCGTGCGCCGCCTGATGGACGGCGCCGAGGACTGCCTTGTGCTCGATGGGCGAGGTGACGACGGCGTTTCGGCTGCTTGCGTGGAGCGCCCGCCACGTTCCGAGAATCGCGAAATTGTCCGCCTCGGTTCCCCCCGAGGTGAAGCAGATCTCGTCGGGCTGGGCGCCAAGACAGTTCGCGACCCTTTCGCGCGCTTCGTCCAACGCGGTGCGGGCGTCGCGCCCCCAACGGTGGGTGCTCGACGGATTCCCGAAGCGCGGGCCGTAGAACGGGAGCATCGCCTCTAGAACCTCCGGCCGGACCGGGGTCGTAGCGGCGTGGTCGAGGTAGATGGGTTCCGGCATGGGAAAAATATAGGCTTTTGTAGCCGTTCTATCACGCCCCGGCACTGGCCTCAGTCGGGCCAGTGCCTCACGCCTCGCTGCCCCCGAAGAAGCGCGAGCGGACCTCCCAGAGGCGCGGGAAAAAGCGCTGGTCGATCGTCCGCATCAGGTATCGGGAGCCGAGCGTTCCGCCGGTCCCGCCGGTCTGCGGGCCGAGCACGCGCTCGACGAGCTGGACGTGCTTGAACCGCCACTGGGCGAACTGTTGCTCGTACTCGAGCAAGGCCTCGGCCACGAAGAACAGCATCTTCGGACCCGGCCCCAGGTAGAGGTTCTCGATCGTCGTGTCGCTCGCCTCGACCAGTTGGAGAAAAAGGTCCTGGAGCGTGGGCCGGTCGAGCGCACGCCGGACGAGTTCGGGGATCGGACCGTGCTCCTCGAGCGCCTGCATGAAGTGTGGATCGCGGAGCCCGGATGCCGCCTCGATCGCGCGGAACTGAACGCTCTGCGCACCGCTCGACGTGCCGAGGAATCGGCGGAACTGCGCGAAATGCTGCGGCGGGAGCGTCTCCAGCGATGAGAGCTGGGCCGACACGATGTGCACCAGACCGTTCAACCGCTGCAGGTGCCACAGCGACTGCCCCGCGTCGCGCTTCGTGAGCGATCCGACCAGTCCGTCGAGGTCGTGGAGGATCGCCTTGAACCACAGCTCGCTCGCCTGGTGCACGACGATGAACAACATCTCGTCGGGATGCTCCGGCGAAGAGCGCGGATGCTGGAGCGACAGCAGCTCGTCGAGCGACAGATACGACTGGTAGTTGACCTCGCTCAAAACGTCGATACCTCGAGCGCGGCGACGTCGTCTACGGCGACCATCTCGGTCGTGTAATACGGCTCGCCGTAGCGCCGCCGAATCAGCGTTCCGTAGTAGGCGCCGTAGTGGCGGACGACGTCCTCGAGCGGCTCGCCGCTCGGATACACCTCGCCGGCCTGGGTCTCACCCTCGAACTGCGACTTGTAGCAGCGAATCGCCTCCATCTTCAGCTCGAAGGTGTCGGACACGTCCACGACGAACGACGGCCGCACGAAATCCTGCCGGTACGCGAGGGTGTGCAGGATCTTGAGCGGGCGGTGCTTGACTCGATCGGGGGCGACCTTGGCGAGCCCTGCGATGAAGCACGCATCCCGCACCAGCTGGGCCGCCACGTGATGGTCCGGGTGGCGTCCCTCGAGAGCAGGCGCGATGACCACGCGCGGCTGCAATGCCCGGATCGCGCGCGCCAGCTTCTCACGGGTCGGCGGATCGTTCACGATCGCCGCGTCGGGCAGAGCCAGGTTCTCGCGCAGCGTGATGCCGAGCACCTTCGCCGCCCGCATCGCCTCTTCCGCGCGCACGTCAGCAGATCCTCGCGTGCCCATTTCGCCCTGTGTGAGGTCGAGAATGCCGACGCGATGGCCCTGGCGAACGGCTCGGGCGAGAGTGCCACCGCAGGTCAGCTCGCAGTCGTCGCGATGCGCGGCGATGGCCAGCAGGTCGACGCGATCAGTTTCTGTGGCGGGCATGGAAGTGAAAGTAAGCCCCGGCGACACCCTTGGCTCAACAGTCATCCTCGCTCGGCCGCACACGCGCCTCGGGCCGTCTCGGCGCTGCCTCCGTGCGCGTGCGCCTCTCTGCGTGAGGCGCGGTCGCGGCGCGCGCTGCGTCGCAGTCGTGCGGTCGCGCGCGTTGATCGCGACGCGCGGCGAAATACGTACGCAGTCTGCCGTTCGCCGATTCGAGTGAGCGAGCGGGTGGGGCTGTCCGGAGCGGAGCCGTTGCAGTATTGCCGGTAGTTTCGGCAATACTGCGAGCGGTCCGCGGAGGACAGTTCCACCCCGAGCATTGGTCCACGGAGGCTGAGCCGCGCGCCCGACGGCCCCGCCCGGAGCACGCGCCGCGCTCCTACTCGTAACGCAGCGCGGCGACCGGGTCGAGGCGGGCGGCGCGCACGGCCGGGAGCATGCCGAACACAACGCCGGTGACGGCGCTCGCGGCGAGGGAGGAGACAATCGAAGAGAGCGGCGTCGACGCGGGAATCGACGGCCAGGCGGTGCGCACGATGACGGTCGCGGCGAAGCCCAGGATGAGTCCGACGGCCGCGCCGATCCCGGTGAGCGTGACGGCTTCCACGAGGAACTGCCAGAGGATCGTGCCGCGGGTCGCGCCGAGTGCTTTGCGTACGCCGATCTCGCGCGTGCGCTCGGTGACGGAGATCATCATGATCGCAATGACGCCGATTCCGCCGACCAAGAGCCCGACCGATGACAGCGCGATACCGACGACGAAGAACGTCCCGAAGAGCTGATTGTAGACGTCCATCAGCCGGTCCTGCGTGACGACGGCGAAGTTCGTGCGGTCGCGCGGGCGCAGCCCTCGCCGCGAGCGCAGATACGCCGTGACGTCGTCGACGGCGTCTTGCACGCCCACGTTCGCGCGCGGTTTGACGATGAGGTTGTTGCCGCGCACCCACAGGTTCATGTGGCGCCGGCCGGTCTCGATGGGAATTATCGCCTTCGGCGAATCGCCGCCGCCGGCGGACGTCGGCGTTCCCATCGGGCTCGCCGTGTAGTGATAGAGGCCGATCACGATGAACGGTGCGCCGTTGACCATGACGACCTTGTCGATCGGGTCGGACGTGCCGAACAGCGTCTGCGACATCTTGTCGTTCACGATCACGACGCGCGCGCCGCCGGCGTTCTCCGCCTGCGTGAAGCTGCGTCCGGGAGAAATGTCGCCGCCGTCGACGTCGGTCCAATTCGCCGAGTAATACTCGATGCCGGCGTTCAGCGACCGATCCTTGTATTTGAACTCGGCGCCGCCCGCGACGTGCTGCGTGACGGCGTAGATCGAGGGAAGGGCGGCGAGCCCGAGGGCTTCGTCGTTGGTGATCGCCGGGTTGCGCCGTTCTGGGCACGAGCTCGGGTCGCTTGGGTCGCAGCTCTGGAAGGGGCTGAGCGGCCGCCGGTACACGAAGAACGACGTCGGGCCGGCGGCCGCGACGTCGCGGGCGAACGCTTCGTTCACGCCGCGCACGACCGACGACAGCGCCACGACGACGAACACGCCCACGGCCACGCCCATGATCGTGAGCGCCGCACGGAACTTGTTTCCGCGGATCGATTCGAGCGCGATGTACACGCCCTCGGCCGCATGCAGGAGGAATCTCACGTCTCGTGTCTCAGCGCCTCGATGGGGTCGAGGCGAGACGCGCGTCGGGCAGGATAGACGCCCGACGCAATGCCGACCACAGTGCCGAGCAGCGTCGCCGCCACGATCGACCAGGGCGCTACCGCCGCGGGCAACGGCGTCTTCATCGAGATGATCTTCGCCGCTGAGATGCCGAGGGCGATGCCGATCATCGCGCCGAGGGTGCTGAGCGTCGCCGCCTCGACGAGAAACTGCCGCAGGATGTCGCGCCGCCGCGCGCCAAGCGATTTGCGAATCCCGATCTCGTGCGTTCGCTCGGCGACCGAGACGAGCATGATGTTCATGATCACCATGCCGCCGACGATCAGGCTGATGCCGGGCAGTGCCGCGCCGATGATCGTCATCGTCTGTTTGATGCGCTCGAAGAACGCCAGCGCCGACGCGGTCGTTTCCATCACGAAGTTGTCGGGCTGCGCCGGCCGGAGGTGGCGATGCGCACGAAGCGCTTCGCGCACGAGCTCGATCATGTCGTCCATCATCAGGGTGCTCGACGACTGCACCAGCAACCCGTCGATGTCGCCGCGCGGATTGGTGAGGCGATGGAGCGGCGACGCGAACGGCGCGATGGCCATTTGATCGAGCGACTGGCCGAACAGCGAGCCCTGGTGCGCGATGACGCCGATGACCTGATACGGAATGCCGGCGATCCGCAGTTCGCGACCGATCGGATTCAGGTTGGGGAAGAAGAACTTCCCGACTTCCTCACCGATCACCACGACGGGCGTGCCGAGCTCGTATTCCTGCGGCGCGATCGTGCGCCCAGATGCGAGGTCGTACTTCTTGATCGTGAAGTAGTCGCCGTCCACCGCATGCGCATCGACCTGTCGCGGACGCGCGTACGACGTCGACGCCATCACGTTGTCCTGGCTCTCCACCGCCCACCGCGCCGAGGGCGGCAACACCGACCGCACGAACGCCACGTCGGCCGTGAACACGCGCGGGCGCCGCTGCCACTCGAGCCACTCGGCCTGCGTGACGTGGTTGCCGAACCACGGATAGCGACGGAGGGTGAATGTGTTTGCGCCGAGAAGACGACCGGCGAAGTCGTCCTCCATGTAGCGGCCCATTCCCTCGACGATCGAGACGACCGCGATCAAAAACATCACACCGATCATCACGCCCAGTAGCGTGAAGAAGCTCTTGAGCTTCTGGACGCGGATCTGGGCGAGCGCGAGGCGCACCGCCTCGAAGATCGGCATTATTCGTATCGCAATGCTTCGACGGGATCGAGCTTGGACGCGCGCATCGCCGGGAGCATCCCGAACAGCACGCCGGTGATCGCGCTGGCGCCGAGCGCCGCGACGATCGCGAGCGGCGGGACCGACGCCTTGATCGGCGTCGCGCTCCGGATGATCACCGACGCGGCGCCGCCGAAGATCAGGCCGATGATCGCGCCGATCGCCGTGAGCGTGACGGCTTCCACCAGGAACTGCCAGAGAATGGTCATGCGCGTCGCGCCGAGCGCCTTGCGCACGCCGATCTCGCGCGTGCGCTCCGTGACCGAGATCATCATGATCGCCACCACGCCGACGCCGCCCACCATCAACCCGATGGCGGACAGCACGATCATGACGAGGAAGAACATCCCGAAGATCTTGTTGTACGTGTCGAGAAGCTGGTCTTGTGTGATGATCGCGAAGTTGTTGTCGACGCCGGGACGAAGGCCGCGCCGCGCGCGCATCGCCGCGATCACGTCATCTTCCGCTTCGTCGCGCGTGACCTCGTCGCGCGGAAGAATCGCGATTCCCATGTTGCCGATGCCGCCCTTCAGCGTGCGGTAGCCAGTCTCGAACGGCACGATGGCCCGCGGACGGTTCCCGCCGGTGAGGAAGCTGGCTTCGTAGTGATAGACGCCGATGACGGTGAAGGGCGATCCGCCGATGGTCACGACCTTGTCGAGCGGATCGGAGTCGCCGAAGAGGCGCTTCGCCATTTCGTCGTTCACGATCACGACGCGCTCGCCGTTGGCTGCCTCCGACTCCGTGAAGCTGCGTCCCGGATACAGGTCGCCCGCGTGGTCGACCAACGTCCAGTTGGCCATCGCGCCGATCACCTGCGTGCCGCTCAACACGTGGTCGTGGTACCGCACTTCCTTGCTCATCCCGAGCTGCGCCTCGGCGGCCATGATGCTCGGCAAGGTGTTGAGCATCTGCGCGTCGGTGAGATTGAAATGCGGGTTATGACGCCACTTGCACGTGTCGTCCGTTCCGTCGCACGCCTCGAACGTGATCGGATAGCGCGACAGGAAGAACGTTTTGGGCCCGGCCTTCTCGAAATCGCGCGCCACGCTCGCGTTGATGCCGTGAATCGCCGCCGAGATCACGACGACGACGAATACGCCGACCGCCACGCCGAGAATGGTCAGCGCGGCACGCACGCGGTTCGATCTGAGCGAGTCGAGCGCGATGCCGACTCCCTCGAACAAGGTGAGGACCCGCACGCCAAGGCTCGCCATCAGGTCTCCTGGCGCATGGCGGCGATCGGATCGAGCATCGCCGCGCGGCTCGCGGGATAGACGCCCGCGATGAGCCCGACGCCCGCTCCAACACCGACGCCGACGAAGATCGACCAGATCTCCACCGATGCCGGCAGCGGAGAGATCGCCGCGAGCCCCTTGGCGAAGCCGATCCCCAGCGCGACGCCCAGTGCCGCGCCGATCGTCGCCAGGGTAGCCGACTCGACGAGGAACTGGTTCAGGATGTCGCGGCGGCGTGCACCGAGCGACTTCCGAATTCCGATCTCACGCGTCCTCTCGGCGACGGCGACGAGCATGATGTTCATGATCACGATCGCGCCGACGACCAGCCCGACCGTGGGCAGCGCGATGCCGGCGATGATCAGATAACTCTGCAGTTTGTTCCAGAACTCGAGCGCAGAGTCGGACGTTTCGAGCGCGAAGTTGTCCTTTTGCGACGGGTGCAGATGGTGACGCGCGCGCATCACGGCGCGCGCCGCTTCCATGGCCTCTCGCATGCCTTCGTCCGAGGGACCCTGGATGACCATCTGGTCGATCACGCCGTGCGGATTCACCCAGCGGTTGAGCGCCGAGCGCTCCGGCGCGATCAGGAACTTGTCGAGCGACTGGCCGAACACGCTCCCCTGTTTCTCGGCCACGCCGGCGACCGTGTAAGGAATGCCCTGGATGCGGAGGGCGCGCCCGATCGGATTCAGGTTGGGGAAGAAGTGGTCGGCGACGTCCTGTCCGATGATCACGACCGGCGCTCCCATCTGGTATTCCTGCGGCGCGATCGGACGCCCCTGCGATACGCCCATCTTCTTGATGGCGAACCACTGCTCGGACACGGTCGAGCACTGCGTGTTGCGCGGCGACGCGTAGGCCGATTCCACGTCCAGGTTGCTGCCACTCTCGGTGGCCCAGAGGACATCCGGCGGGAGCGCGGCGGCAACGGCCGGCACGTCGGAATCCATGATGTGCGGACGCTTGCGCCACTCGCGCAGATCGTCCTGGGTCACGTCACCGAGCTGGATGTCGGGTCGCTGGCGAAGGTTGAACGAGTTGACGGCGATGAGCTTGCCGATCAGGTCGTCCTTCATGTAGCGACCCATCCCGCTGACGATCGAGACGACGGCGATCAGGAACGTCACGCCGATGGTCACGCCGATCACCGTGAAGAAGCTCTTCAGCTTCTGCACGCGGATCGTTTCCCACGCAAGTCGAACGGCTTGGAAGAATGACATGGCCTGAAATGCGAGCGGGAGACGCTATCGGGTCGGATGCCCGTCAGACGTCTCCCGTTCCTACGAGGAAACCTCAGCCGAAGTTACGACGGTTCCTAGGTGCCCAGACGGGCCTGGAACTGCTCGCGGCGCTCGTCGGTCGAGATGAGGCCGTCGCGCAGCACGACCACCCGGCGGGCGTGGGCGGCGATGTCCGGTTCGTGCGTCACCATGACGACCGTTTGTCCGGCATCGGCAAGCGACTCGAACACTCTCATGATCTCTTCGGACGTCTGCGAGTCGAGGTTACCGGTCGGCTCGTCGGCCAGGAGCATCGACGGGTTATTGACCAGCGCCCGCGCGATGGCGACACGCTGCCGCTGACCGCCGGAGAGCTCGTTGGGCCGGTGGTCCATTCGGTCCTGAAGCTGAACCTTGGTGAGCGCCTCGATGGCGCGCCGTTTCCGCTCGTCGGAGCCGATGCCGGCATATACGAGCGGCAGCTCGACGTTGTGCAGGGCAGTGGCGCGGGGAAGGAGGTTGAACGTCTGGAAGACGAACCCGATCTCCTTGTTGCGGACGCGGGCCAGCGCGTCGTCGCTCATCTTCGAGACGAGCTGGCCGTTGAGCCAGTACTCGCCCGCGTTCGGCGTATCGAGGCAGCCGAGCACGTTCATGAGCGTCGACTTGCCGGAGCCCGACGGGCCCATGATGGCGACGTACTCGTTGCGGCCGATGGCGAGATCGATGCCGCGCAAGGCGCGCACGATTTCACCGCCCATGTCGTATTCGCGCTTCACGCCGCGCGTCACGATGATCCATTTCGAGTCGGGTGTTGATCCCGGCTTGGCCGTAACTACCTGCCGCTCGGCGGTTTCGCCGAGCGGTGTTTCTAAGGTTGGGTTCACGACTTGGTTCCTGTCCCCGGGGTGGCGGCTTTCTTGGGATCCGGCTTGGTCTCTCGAACGAGGGTGCCGTCCTTCAGGTCGCGAATCGCCTGGTACGTACCGGCGACGATCCGCTCCCCCTCTTTGACACCGTCGATGATCTCGAAGTGCTTCTCGCCGGCTATACCTACTTTTACGGCCCGGAACGTCACTTTGTTGTCCGTGCCGACCACGAAGACCCCTTCCACGTCCTTCTTGCCAACCTCTTTGGCGGGCTTGGATTTGCCCAACCCCACCGCCGTGTCTCCCTGCTGGATCGTCTGGTTCTCGCGCACCGTGAGGGCGATGATCGGCACCGACAGCACGTGCGTCTTCTTGTCCGTGATCACCTTGGCGGTGGCCGAGAAGTCGGGACGGGTGTCCTTGGGGGCGTTCAAAAGCTGGATCGTGACCTCGTAGTCGACGGCCTGGTCGGTCGTCGTCGTGCCGCTCGCCGGCTTGACCGAGCTGTTCGAGATGCGCGTCACCCGGCCGAGGAAGGTCGTGTCGGGGAAAGCGTCGAGCTGCACCTGCGCCGAGTCGCCGACCGAGATGCGGGCGACGTCCGTCTCGTCGACCTTCACGCGCGTCTCGAGCACGGACATGTCGCTGATGGTGAGCAGCAGCGCCTGGTCCTTGCTGAACGTCCCCGGCACCGCCGTTTCACCCTGCTCGACTGCAAGCCGCGTGACCTGGCCCGCCATGGGCGCGAAGATCGTCGTCTTGTCGAGCGAGCTCTTGCTGTCGTTGACCGACGCGATGGCCTGGTCGACGCCGTGTTTGGCCGCGTCGGCGAGCGCGCTGTCCACGTCCACCGCGGTCTTGAGTTGCTCGAGCTGCTCATCGGAAATGAGCTGCGCGTTTGCCTTCTTGATCTGGGCCGATCGATCGTAGCTCTTCTTGGCCTGCTCGAGACTGGACTGGGCTTGCGCAAACTGCGCGCGGCTCGACGCGAGCGCCGCCTCCGCGTGCTCGACGGCGGCCTGCGCCTGCGTCGGATCGATTTGCAGGAGGAGCTGGCCGGCCTTCACCATCTGCCCTTCTTTGACGGCAAGCTTGGTGATCTTGCCGCTGACGTCGGACGCGACGTCGACCTTCGTCTGCGGCCGCACTTGTCCGCTCGCGGTGACCGACGCGATCAGATCGCGTTTCTGCACCGGTTCGATACGGACTTCGACCGCCTTGTTGCCGCGTTTGGCGGCACTGAACGCGAAGACGGAGACGAGCCCGGCCAGCAGCACGACTCCGATCGCGATCTTCGATTTCTTACCCATGATGGTCAGCAGTCCTTTAGCGGAGTGGGCGCCCGACTGCGCTTTCGAGATTGGCGAACGCCGTGTGGTAGTCGTAGATCGAGTTGACGCGGCCGATCTGCGCCGTTTCATACGAGCCGCGCGACGTCGTGACTTCGAGGAACGTCGCCGCACCGACTTTGTACCGCTCCTCGACGGCCGCGAGCTCCTCGGAGGCCTTTTGTGCTGTCTGTTCCTGCAACTGCACCGTCTTGGCGGCTGCGATCACCGACAAGTACGCGTTAGTGACGTCGGTGGTGAGCTGCAGCGAGCGGGCCCTGAGCGTGTAGTTCGCGTTGTCGCGCGTCACGCGGGCCTGCTCGAGTTGGGCTTCGCGAGAGTAGTTGTTGAAGATCGGGAGGGAGAGCGTCGCACCGACGCTCAGCGGATTCCTGATGAACTTGAACGGGAACTGGTTGTTCCCGGCGCGAATTGCCGAGATCTGGTCGGCCGAAAGCGGATCGGTTTGCCCGCACGGGATGTTCGCCAGGCCGACGCGCGTGCGCAGGGAGTCGAAGCTGAGGCACGAGGCCGCATTCGCGGCGATTTGGCTGTTTCGACTGCTCACCAGGAAGTTCGCGTCGGCATACGACGACGAGTTGCCGCCCCAGCCCGTCCCGACGCTTAGCGACGGCAGGTAGCCCATCGACGCCGTTTTCACACCCATCTCCGCGGCGAATCGCCGAGACTCATCCGCGGCGACGTCCGGGTTCACGTGGCGAGCCACGTTGAGGACCGAGTCCAGCGTGAAGCCGGGCTGCGAGATCGCGAATTGCGTCGTAAGCTGGATCGTGGTGTCGGCGGGCACACCCATGTACTGGAACAGACGGATCTTGTCGATGACCGCCTGGTTGTGCGCGAGCACCTGGTTCACCTGCGCCTGGCCAACCGCGACTTCAGCCGTGCGGATGTCGACGATCGTGCCCGCACCCACCTTGACCTTTGCGTTGGCGAGGTCGAGCTGCCCGGTCGCCGTCGCGACCAGCGAGTCGGCGAGCGCCGCCTGAGCCTTCGACTTGAGCGCCGCGATGTACTGGTTGGTCACGAGCGCGCGGGTGGCTTCGGAAGCACTCACGACGTCGGCTTCCGCGGCGTCGCGGTTGGCGCGCGCCTGCCGTGGAGCGAAGGCAACTGCCCCCGTGATGAAGTAGTTCAGACCGAGCCTGTACGACGACTGATACGTGTCGCCGCTGGCCCCGAGGGCAAGGCCCTGAACGAACTGGGTTCCGGCCTGTTGATAGCTCGTCGAGAAGCTCGACGAGACCGACGGCAGGAGCGCCGAGTAGGCCTGACGAACCCCGGACGCCGCTACGCGAACGTTGGTCTGCGTGGACAGGAAGTTCGGGTTGTTCAGGCGGGCGATGCTGATCGCCTCATCGAGCGATAGGGAGTTACGACCAGCCGGCTGCTGCGCAATCAGTGCCTGCGCGGAGATCGCCAGGGCCGCGACGAACCGCAACGAACGCATTTTCGGCAATCCTTGTGGATGGGGTCTGGGGGGGAGTACGGAGACACGCCGAGACGGGTTTCAGGCCGTCTCGTCTTCAGCGCTTTCTAGGCAACTCGTCGCGAACGGCCTTGAGACCCGAGGACGTTTCCGCCCGCAACACCCGCCCGTCGCCGTCGACCCAGAAATCGCGTCGGTCCGCGCCGTTGACGAGCGAGAGATGCGTCGCCGTGACCGACTGCCCACCCACGTCGACGGGTTCCATTCCATGGGCGGCAATCACGAACATGCCCGCCCGCGCGACGTGTGGACTGATGACGCGAATCCCGCCCGATCGGCTGGACAGACCCGAAAAATACAACTGGTGCACCAATTCGTCGTCGAGAATGACGGTCCGTTCCCGCCCCATTGGATAATCCCGGTCGGACTCGTCGCCCCGCTGGTTCGTCACCCGCGTCGCCAGCCTCCCCGACTGGGCGGCAGCCTGGACCGCGGCCGTCCTCGCGTGGTTGTCCATGACCGTCAGCGTATACGTGATGGGGGTGCCTATCGAGTCGGCCACCAGGTTCGTCACGAGGCGGCGCGTGCCGGCGTTCAGTTGGCTCGTCGCGACGAGCTGACCGTTGTCGCCGCGCGAGATCCGAAAGCTCTCCACCTCGGTCGCCGCTCCCCCGCCGCGAGAGATCCGAAAGGCGCCTTCGTCGACGATCGCGCCCTGCACGGATTCGGCGTCGCGCAGCGAACCGCCGGCGCTCGCGACCATCACGAGTCCGGCCAAACACGTCGCGGCGGTCATGGAACGGACGTGTGTCATGAGGTTACCTACCCGGTTGAGACCGTCTGGTTCACGCCTCGTCCCTCGGCGACACGAAAATGCGGTCGCGAATCCGAGTGTAGATCCGTTGATAGATCGCTCGGCCCTTTTCCGCCGACGCCAGCGACGGGCGGCCGATCGACCCGGGACTCGCTCGCGGGACGCGCAGCCAACCGCGCCTGTAACGTCGCACCTCGTCCTCGGACATCATATAATCCTGCGCGCGGTTCGTGGCGACGAGCTCTGGTGCTATGTACAACAGCAGAGAAGTGTCGACTTCGTCGCCGTGCATCGGTTCGCTTTGCCCCTCGAGCAGGTCACTGAAATCCACGCTCAAGACGTCGACGACCCGCACGCGCGCGCCCGACGTGATGACCGTCGAGAGCGCTTCGAGGTGCGGGTCGTGCTCGTGCGACGTGAGCAGAATGAACTCACGAATGCCGGTCGATTCCCACGTGTCGATGAGGTCGTTGAGAACGCGGTGAAGCGTCTTTTTCCGGAGCGAGGCGTTCCCGGCATATTCGCGCTCGGTGATGACGTTCACGCCGTACTCGACCGTCGGCGCGACGAGGACCCCCGATTCCACCGACAGGTCGTTGGCGAGCCGCTCGACGATGATCGAGTCGGCGCCGAGCGGCATGTGCCTGCCGTGCTGCTCGCACGTCCCGACGGGGACGATGAGCCGGGGGTCGCGTTGAATGCACGCGGCGACGTCCTCGGGCTGCATCAGCTTGAGACGGAGCGGCGCGCTGACGCCGTCGACGGCGGGCAACTGACTCATTTCGTCCAGAAATTCGGGTCGGTGGTCAAGGCAGTCAGTCGAGACGGCAGCGATGGCTGAACGCCTCGCCTCCTCCCCCGCCCGATTGCCCGCGGTATGGACGTGGTGGGCGACGGCCGCCGGACTGTCGCTGCTTACCGCGAGCCAGTGGCTCCACGCGCCAAGCGTAGAGTATCTGGTCCCGCTGATCGTCGCCACCGCCGCGACCGTTGCGACGGCGGTTCGGGTCCGCGGTCCGGCTCGACGTTGGGCCCTCGCGTCATTCCTGGCGCTGATTGCCGTGTCGCTGATCGCTATCGCCGCGCAACGAGAGCTCTGGATCACGACACACGATTGGGAAGGCGCGCGCCGCGACGAGTCGGCGCGCGGATTGAGGGCGCTGCAACACGCGCTCGACGACGCGACCCGGGATGGCGCACGACGGGCCCGTGCCGCTCTCGAGGTAGCCGCCGACTCATCACGCGACCGTGCGTTTGATGAAATGGGTGCAGTCGCCCGTGGTCTGGACGACGGCGGCGTTGTCGTCTACCGCCGCGACAGCGCCTTTGCATGGGCCGGCGACTTTCGCGCTCCGATCGACCAGGTCCGCGACGGGACGACGATCGTCGCGACTCCGTTCTATCTGGCGCTGCAGGTCACGCAGCGGCGCGGCGACGACCGGGCCGTCGTCGCGGTGCTGCTCGACGCGGCCCCGCCCGCCGACCGATTCGTTTCCACGCTCGCGCAACCCATCGCCGATCGCGCTGGACTCAAGGAGTTCAAATTCATTCAGCCGAGCGACACCGCTCCCCCGGACCTTCTTCGTTATGCGACGGGCCACCTGCGTCTGTTCGACGTGGCTGCCATGACGCTGACGCAGGGGGAGGTCTCGCAGGAGATCGCGGAAACGGCCCGCGCCCGCGCCGGCATCGCGCTTGTCATCGCGCTCATGTGCTTCGTGATCGGCGTTTGGCGCGCCACGAAAACGAACCCGCGACGGGCGGCCGCGCTCGCGGTCGGGCTCGCGTGCGTGGGGCTGGTCCCGCTGAACCAGTACTCGAACTCGAGCCGCCTCTTCGATCCTGCCGTGTACTTCATGGCGCGGGGCGGACCGCTCACCGGAAACGCGGCCGCGCTGGCGATGACGAGCGCGGTGGTGTTGCTCGGCGTGCTGGCCGTCTTCCGTCGCGGCGGACGCCGCACGTCGCGCTGGGCCGCCATCGTCACCACGCTGGCCGTCGCCGGTCTCGGTCCGTTTCTACTGCGAGATCTCTCGCGCGGCGTGCAGACACCGCTGCGCGGCGTGGACGCGTCGCTCTGGCTCGTGTGGGAAGTGCCGCTCTTCCTCGCCGCCGTCTCCGTGCTGCTCTCGGGCGCCGCCGCGGGCGCCATCGTTCTGGGACCGCGGCGCGGCGCGCCGCCCTGGCTCGCGCCGATCGTCGCCGTCGCCGCGGCCGTGCTCGCACCCGTCGTCTGGGAGGCCCCGGGCCGGTGGCCCTGGTGGTACTCCATCCTATGGATCGTCGCGATCGGTCTCCTCGCGTTGAGCCGACGATCGCGCCGCGTCATCCTCAGCGCGTCGACGGTTGCCGCGCTCGGCGCGACGACGCTCGTGTGGGGGCGCACGGCGCGCGGGAGAGTCGAGTCGGCGGAGCACGACCTGGCGAGCCTGGGCCAGCCCGATTCCGTCGCCGCGACGCTGTTGCAGCGCTTCGGACTGAGTCTGGCCGGTGAAGCGCCGCCGACTCGCGAATCGCTGCTCGAGAACTACGTCACGTCGGACATCGCCGCCGCGGGAAATCCAATTATCCTCTCGGCGTGGCCGACGGACACTGGAGCCGTCGCGATGTTCGCGACGGCGGACATTCCCAATCCGGCGTCAGAGGTCGCCCGCGTCGTCGCGACGGCGCGACGGACGGGAACCGTGATCATCGAACCCGTGGCCACCGACACGGCTGTGGAGTTGGTGATGGGCGCGCCCTCGGCGGGAGGCGGCGCGACCGGCGTCGTGCTCGCGCCGCCGAGCCGTCTCTTCCAGTCGAATCCGTTCGCGCAGCTCCTCGGCCTGGTCGAGGAGCACGACGTCGAGCCCCCCTACTCGGTGCGGCTGCGCCCTCCGTTGCTGCCGCGCGGCGACACGACAGTCGGGCCGACGCGGTGGCGTCGAGAGGGAACGCAACTGCACGGCGACCGGATCGTCGCGACCGGCAAAGGAGCGACGCCGGCCCACGTCGACGTCGAGCTCCGGCCGCTCGACGCGCTGGTGGAGCGAGGGGCGCTCATCGTCCTGCTCGATCTGGCGATCGTCGGGGGACTTTGGCTGGCGGCGGTGATCGCCGACGGCGGGGCGGGGCGGTGGCTACGCGCGCGACGCCGTACGCTCGGCCGCAGCTATCGCGCGCGGCTCTCGCTCGCCCTCTTTGCGTTTTTCGTCATTCCGGGTCTTGCATTCGCGATCTGGATGTACGGACAGCTCGCAGCGGACGCGATACAGTCGCGCGCCGTGCTGGTGGGCGAAACGCTGCGGTCGGTCGAGCCGAGCGTGGGCGCGCTCGCCCATCTGGCGAACGAGAGCGAGCGGTTGGAAACGCCGCTGTTCCTGTTCCGCGGCGGCGAGCTGCGGCAGACCAGCGACCAGCTCTACGACGACCTGGCCCCGACAGGCCGGCTTCTTCCGCCGAAAATCGAATCGACGCTCGCCGTCCACTCCGAGGAAACCGCCACCGAGGTCGAGTCGGTTGGCGACGCCCCGACGCTGTTCGGCTACCGGTCGTTGACGGTGGCGCCCTTGCCGCCGGTGGTGATCGCGGCGCCGGCGCGCGCGACCGACGCTCCTCTCGGGCGACGGCGGCGCGACCTCGGCGTGCTGGTGCTGTTTGCCACGGCCCTCGGCGCGCTCGCCGCGCTCTGGCTGAGCGGCGCGGCCGCTCGCCAGCTCGCGAAGCCGATCGGTGCGCTGCGCGAAGCGGCACTCTCGATCGCGGGCGGAAGTCGCACGCCGCCGCTCGAGTCGGAGCCCACGGTGGAGTTCCTCCCGGTGTTTGCCGCGTTCCGCCGGATGACAGCCGATCTGAACGCGAGTCGCTCGGCGCTCGAGGAAGCACAGCGGCGCACCGCCGCGGTACTGCGAAACGTGGCCAGCGGCGTCGTCGCCGTCGACCGCGAGCGGCGGATCACGCTCGCCAACCCGCGCAGCGAGCAGCTGCTCGGCGTTTCACTGCCCGCGGGCGCGCACATCGACGACACGGTGAACGCCGAAGTCGCCCGCCGCGTAGGCGATTTCATCGACAGCGCGGCCGACGAGCACGATTTCGAGGTGACCGTGGATCAGCGACAGCTGCGCGGCACGCTCACCCGCCTCTCTCGCGGTGGCGGCGGCATCGTCATCACGGTGGACGACGTGAGCGAGATTGCTCGTGCGCAACGCGTGCTGGCGTGGGGTGAGATGGCGCGGCAGGTCGCCCACGAGATCAAGAATCCGCTCACGCCGATCCGCCTCGGCGTGCAGCACCTGCGCCGGGCGCGAGCCGACAAGCGCGTGGACTTCGATCGCGTCCTCGACCACAACGTCAACCAGATTCTCGCCGAGATCGACCGGCTCGACGAGATCGCGCGCGCGTTCAGCCGCTACGGCGCCGCCCCCGACGAGCGGGCCCGACCGAGCGAGGTGGACATCGCCGCGATCGTGCGCGAGGTGGTGTCGCTCGAGCGAATGGGGGGCGAGGGCGGAGAGGGTGACGACGTCGAGTGGATCGAAACCGGCAACGACTCGCGCGTCGCGGCACTGGCGCGCGTCGACGAGCTCAAGGAAGTGCTGCTGAACGTTCTGGAAAACGCGCGTCTCGCCGGCGCCGCGCGCGTTCACGTGAGCGTCGAACCGCCGGGAAACGGGAGCGGCGAGCACGCGACGATCACGGTGAGCGACGACGGCAACGGAATTTCGGCGGATGTGCTGCCGCGGATCTTCGAGCCGCACTTCTCCACGCGCACGAGCGGGAGCGGGCTCGGTCTGGCGATCAGCAGGCAGCTCGTCGAAGGGTGGGGCGGTTCGATCACGGTGCGAAGTCCGAGCGTCGAGCCGCCTACCGACGGACGCCGCGGCGCGACGGTGACGATCGCGCTGCGCGCCGTGGCGGCGCAGGACGCGCCTACTCCGTAGCGCTCCCGGACGTCGCCGCCGCGCCGCGGATGCGGACCGTCTTCACGTTCACGAACTCGTGCATGCCGAACGCCGAGAGCTCGCGGCCGTAACCGGACTTCTTCACGCCGCCGAATGGAAAGCGCGCGTCCGACGCCACCATTCCGTTGACGAAGACGCTGCCGGCTTCGAGCTCGCGCGCGAATCGCCGAATTTCCTTTTCGTCGCGCGACCAAGCGGCCGCGCCGAGCCCGAAGCGAGAATCGTTCGCGGCGTCGATGGCGTCGCTGGTGTCGCGGACGCTCGTGATCACGGCGAGCGGACCGAACGTCTCCTCGCGAAATGCCGCGCTGTTGCGCGTGTCGTCGCGCATGACGGTGGGCTCGTAGTAGAACCCTTTGCCCGCGCGCGGCGCGCCGCCGACGAGAAGCGACGCGCCGTCTTTCTCCGACCGGGTCACCTGCGAGTGCAGGTCGTCGCGGATCTTGGCCGTGGCAAGCGGTCCGACGTTGGTTCGCTCGTCCATCGGATCGCCGACGACGAGGCTCCGCATGCGCTCGACGAACCGCGTCGTGAAGTCCTCCACGATTCGCTGCGCGACGATGAAGCGCTTCGCCGCGATGCACGACTGGCCGTTGTTGATCGTTCTGGCCGCCACGGCGGTCCGCGCCGCCGCGTCTATGTCCGCGCTTTCCATGACGATGAAGGGATCGCTGCCGCCCAGCTCGAGCACGGTCTTCTTCACGTGCCGTCCGGCCGCCGCCGCGACGCTGGTTCCCGCGGCTTCGCTCCCGGTGAGGGTGACCGCGGCGATGCGCTCGTCGCCGATGAGCGACTCGACCTGGCCGGCCTCGATGAGCAATGTCTGAAAGACGCCGGCCGGCGCGCCCGCGTCGGCAAAGAGCTGCTCGAGCGCCAGCGCGCACTGCGGCACGTTCGACGCGTGCTTGAGCAGCCCGACGTTGCCTGCCGCCAGCGCCGGAGCGGCGAAGCGGATGACCTGCCAAAATGGAAAGTTCCAGGGCATCACGGCGAGCACTGCGCCGAGCGGCTCGAATGCCACATATCCGCGTTCGCCGTCGACGGCGACCGGTGTGTCGGCGAGAAATTCGGCCGCGTGATCGGCGTAGTAGCGAAGACTGGTCGCGCATTTCGCGGCTTCGTCCTTGGCGGCGGCGAACGTCTTGCCCATCTCGCGCGTCATCAGTTTTCCGTACTCGTCGCGGCGCTCGTCGAGCAGGTCGGCGGCGCGCCGAAGCACGCCCGTGCGTTCGTCGAGCGGACTCGATCCCCATGCGTGCGCGGCGCGGTCGGCGCACGACAGCTTCTCCTCGATCGCCGACGGCGTCAGCGGCGCGAATTCCCGAAGCTGTTCACCCGTGGCCGGATCGGTGCTCGTTATCGCCATCCGTCGTTCCGCCTACTTGGAGAGAAACGTGTCTCCCGTCCACGAAACGCCGCCCTCGGCGGCGTCGCCGGCGAACCAACGTCTCCACCACGGGACCTGCCTGTCCTGCTCGAGAACGGCGCCAATGGCGTCGCGCCACGCGGCCTGCATCGCGGCCGCGTCCTCGAAACGTTCCGCCGCCGTCGCCGCGAGACCGCGGCGCAACCACTCAGCGAGTTCCGTGGGATGCGACGACAGATCAACGTCGCCGCGCAACTCCCGCGCCAGAATCGACGCGCTGTCGCGCTCACCGAAAGGCGGCGTTCCAGTCAACGCGTACGCGACGATGGCGGCGAGCGAGAAGCAGTCGGCCGCCGCGTCCTGTTCTTCGCCGAGGAGTTGCTCGGGGGGTGCGAACGCGGGCGTGCCCGACGCGCCGGCGGTTTCTTCGCCGGTGGCGTTGGCGATGCCGAAGTCGGCGAGTCGCCAACGTCCATAGCGGTCGATGAGAACGTTCTCCGGCTTCAGGTCGCGGTGGACGATGCCGACCGCGTGCGCCGCCGCGAGCCCGTTGAGAATGAAATCGATCTGCGGCGCGATCTCGTTGAGCGTCCGCGGGCCGGATCGCGCGACGAGGTCAGCGACCGACCCGCCCTCGGCGAGCTCCATCGTGTACCACGCGACGTCGCCGCGGCTGTCCCAGTCGAAGATCGGAACGATGGCCGGGTGGGCTAGCTGCGCCGCGAGCCGTGCCTCGCGACGAAAACGCCCGACGATGCGTTCGTCGCGCGCGACGCGCGGATGGAGCAGCTTGAGCGCCACCTCGCGGCCGAGTGTCAGGTCGCGGACACGCCACACGGAGCCGAATGAACCGGAGCCCAGCGCGGCGAGCACCTCGTAGTCGTCGGCGAGCGCCCAGCGGAGCCGCGTTTCGGGCGACTCGTTGGCGCGTGACGTCTCGGGTTCGTCGCCCGCCAGCGCGACCATCGTGCGTCCGCCGATGAGTCGATCGATCGAGCGGAGCAAGGCGGCGATGGACGGAAATCGCTTCTCGGGGTCGGCGCTCAGCGCGCGATCGATGATGCCGGCGAGCGCGCGCGGACAGTCGGGACGCATGAGCTGGATCGGCGGCACTCCATCGGGCGGCGGGTTTTCACCGGTGAGCGCGGCGAAGCACGTCGCCGCGAGCTGCCACTGATCGCTCGCGGGAGTCGGACACCAGACGCCGTCGGTCCATTCGTGCGGCACCGGCATGAACCGGAAGTCGGGGGAGATGCCGGTGGGGATCTCGGACATCGGCATCGCCCACTGCCATCCCATCATCCACAAACGCCCCATCGGCGACGCGAAGACGGTCTCGGAGGACATGCATCCGTGCGCGGCCCCGAGGTCGTGGAGGTAGCTCAAGCCGGAGCCGATCTCACGCAGCACGCGCAGCGCGCCGGGAACGTCGTCCGGCCCCATGCGCGCCATTCTGGCGGCGATCGTTTCGCCGGCGATCCAGCGGCGCAGATAACCCGGCCCGCGCTGATTCACCGCGAACGTCGACCAGTAGTGGTACGTCGTGGGAATCGCCGGGTGGTTTCGGTGCGCCAAGTGGCGCGCTTCCGACTCGAGCCACACGGCGTGCGCGTCGTTGGGCGCGGTCACCAACGACAGCGACCGCCCGAGAGCGTCGACGACTTCCTGGTAGTGGCGATGCTGCGTGTGAAGTCCTTCCGATCCCCACGCCCAACCCGGCGGCAGCCGCCATTCGCGCAGATGCGCCGGCAGCTCCTGCGTTCTGGTGTACATGGACAGGAGCCGGCCCGCTGCGAGGTCGGCTCCCGCCAACGCATCTCCCCCCCGGTCACGCGGCTTGACGGAGCGTCCGTCACATCTTCGACTCGGAAAGGATCTTCTCGGCCGCCGCGGCGAACTCGGGGACGAGGGCGATGTCGGGCAGCACGGCGACCTCGACCTGTCGGACGGCGAGCGGAGATCCGTCGCGCTGCACCGACGAAGCGAGGGACGGGACGTGCACCGTCACCGAGACGATGCGCCAGAGCGTGCTGGGTCTCGTCTTCTCGCCGGTGTCGTCCAGGGTGTCCAGCTGCAGCACCTCGCCGCGGCTGGGGATCACGTCGCTGGGAACCTCGGCCAGCACCAGTTCCCGGTCATGACGGACGACGCGCAACGTGACCATCGAATTCTCGTGCGTAATGCGTGGTGGGCACCGCGTGCCGTCTCTCAGGCCGCCACGCCAAAGCTATCGGACGGCTTCGGCTGAGACTAGCGGCGCGCTGAAACTCCGGTGCAGGATTCACGTACTGATGCACGAGCAACGTCGCGTGTCATTTCGGAGGGTCTCGTGTTCCACTTCTTCGCTTCAATCACCGGTCTCGCCATGACCGTCGCCGCAACGGCGCTCGGCTTCTGGCAGGCGCGTCGCTTCACCGTGAACCGGCTGCAATACGTGGACGCCGTCCAGAATGGCTTGGCGCCCGTGCTCGCCGGAGTTGGAGCCGCGATCGTGGCCATCCCGGTCGTGATGATTGTGCCGCTCGTAGGGATCGGGACGGCGTTGCTGTTCGGGTTGTCGGTGGCGCTAGGGGTGTCGTCGGGCGCGAGAGACATCAGGAAGAGACTCGGCGCCGGCTGAAAGGGCGCGCCGAACGGCGGCGGGATCGCGGCCATTCGTCGGCCTGTCGTCGCCGAGGGTGGTACGGCTTATCACTCGAAGTCTGGAACTGACCTCAGACAACTGACACCGGTTTAGGCGTTGTGCGGCGGCGCTTCGTTGCCGCACGGGACTCCACCGAGTCTCGCCGGGTCTGTGGTCTGTGGTCAGTCATCCGTTCCCGACTTCGAGCGCAAAGCCGATACATCCAACCGGCGCTCGAACTCAGAGTGGCCGAGTCCCCCATCCACCGTTCCGGGGATCTTCACGCCCTCTCGTTCGCATCGTACACTTCCGCGCACCCTCGCCGGAGCCTTCGATGCGACTCGCGGTCGCGCTCGCTGCATTCGCACTTCCCGCCACCCTCACGGCTCAATACCAGCAGGGCGCTCCATTGCGCGCCGACCAACGGCTGGCGCACGACATCTACAAAGAGATGGTCGAGATCAACACCGCCGATTCGGTCGGGAGCACGACCGTGGCGGCGAATGCCGTCGCGAAGCGGCTGCGCGACGCCGGGTTCGCGGAGTCCGACATCTTCCAGGGCGGCCCGCGGGCGGACAAGGGGAACATCGTCGTCCGGTATCACGGGAACGGGTCCAGCGGGCGCAAACCGCTGCTTCTTCTCGCGCACCTGGACGTCGTCCAAGCCCTTAAGAAAGACTGGTCGCCCGACATCGATCCATTCGTCTTCACCGAACGCGACGGCTACTACTACGGCCGAGGTTCGGGCGACGACAAGGCGATGGCGTCGATCTTCGTCACGACGCTCATTCGGTTCAAGCAGGAACACTACGTTCCCGACCGCGACATCGTTCTCGCGCTGACGGCCGACGAAGAAGGCGGGCCCGCGAACGGCGTGCGCTGGCTCATCGCCAACCATCGCGAGCTGATCGACGCCGCGTACGCGCTCAACGAGGGCGGCGGCGGGTCGCTGCGCGAAGGCAAACCGTTCATCAACTCGGTCGGCGCAGCGGAGAAGGTGTCGGCGAACTTCACCGTGTCGACGGCGAACCGCGGCGGACATTCGTCGGTGCCGCGCGACGACAACGCCATCTATGAGCTGGCTCAGGCGCTCACCCACATCGCGACGTTCCAGTTTCCGGTCATGCTCAACGACGTGACGCGCGAATTCTTCACGCGTACGGCGACGATCGAAACGCCAGAAATCGGGGCCGCGATGCGCGCGATCGTCGCCAACCCGAACGATGCCAACGCGTCGGCGACGCTTTCGCGCGACCCGCGATACCGGTCGATGCTGCGCACGACGTGCGTGGCCACAATGCTCACCGGCGGGCACGCGCGGAACGCGCTGCCGCAAGCGGCCAGCGCCAACGTGAACTGCCGCATGGCGCCAGGGCACGATCCGGAGGACGTGCGTGCCTCGCTCTTGAAGGCCACCGGCGACACCGGGGTCAGCATCTCGCGCGCGCCGGCGATGGAGCACGCGGCGCCGTCGCCGCTCAGCCCGGAGATCATGCGTCCGATCGAGAAGCTCACGCACGAGATGTTCGGTTCCGACGTACTCGTCATTCCGACGATGGGCACCGGCGCGACCGACAGCAAATACCTGCGCGCGATCGGCATCCCCGGGTACGGAGTTTCCGGATTGTTCGGCGACCCGAACGACAACCGCGCGCACGGCAAGGACGAGCGCGTCTTGATCAAGTCGTACTACGACAGCGAGGAATTCCTCTATCGCCTCACCAAAGAGCTGTCGTCGGGCAAGGTCGTTCCGTAGTCGCGTCGCCGCTGCGTTCGCGCTGAGCGCCGTCGCGCTCGGCGCGGCGCGTGCGCAGCCCGCCGCCCAGTCGCGCGCCCTTGGAGACGCCTGGCGCGACACGACGCATCACACGAGCGGCATGGTGCGCGTCGCGCCGAGCGTGCGGCTTCACTACCTGGACTTCGGGGGCCCGGCCGGCGCGCCGACGATCCTCTTTCTCGCGGGTTTGGGCAATACGGCCCACTCGTTCGACGACTTCGCACCGCTGCTCACCGACAAGTTCCATGTCGTCGCTCTTACGAGGCGTGGGTTCGGCGAGTCGGATCATCCCGATTCCGGCTACGACACGCGCCGTCTCGTTGCCGACATCCGCGCGGCGATCACCGCGCTGCACCTCGGCCGCGTGACGGTGATCGGGCATTCGATCGCCGGCGAAGAGATCACTCGGCTGGCCGGACAGTACCCGTCGCTCGTCGACAAGCTCGTGTATCTCGACGGGGCCTACGACCGCGTGGCCGCCGATGCGCAGTTGCAGGAGATCTTTCCGGTGCCCCCGAACTTGCCTGGGCGCCCGGAGCCGACCGCCGCCGACACCGCGACGCCGGCCGCTTACGTCGCGTTCGTCCACAGAGTGCGCGGCGTGAACATTCCCGAGGCCGACATTCGCGTGCGCTTCAAGTACGACGGCTGGCGCGAGGAGATCGGCGATGCGTATCAGTCGATCCAGGCGGAGCACCCGAACTACGCGGCGGTCAAGGCTCCGGCACTCGCGATCTACGCCGTCACCGATTCAGTCTCCCAGCTCGAGCCGTGGCAGCGCACCGACCGCGAGCACGCGGCGGCGTGGCAAGACGTGATCCGAGGACTCGATCGCGTCGACCGCAGTTCGCGCGATCAGTTCCGCCGAGAGGTCGAACATGGCACCGTTCTCGAGATCCACGGCGCGCATCACTGGGTGTTCGTGAGCAATCGGGACGAGGTCCTTAGGGCGGTACGACACTTCTTAGGGGTGGAGTAGCGCTAGACGAGGTCGGCGAGCGCCGATCGACTTGGCCGACCGCGCCGATCGGCGCGACGCGAGCGGACGCACGAGCTTCTCCGCCGTCAATGTGTCGGACACGCGCGCGACTTTGGTGGCGGTGAGTCCGAGCTCTTTCGCCTTGGCGAAAATCGCCGTGTCGGCGATTCCGGTCGGTCCCTTGGGATGCACGACCCAGATCGCGCCGTCGTCCGTGATGGCCGCGTTGGCGCGAGCGATTCGAGTCATGTCCGCCGCGCGGCTCACATCCACGAACACGACGTCGCGATTCTTCGCGCCGGTCGCGCGTGACACCCGCGATGTCCGTTCCGTGAGCTGCTCGCAGAGGCCGCCGTCGTGAGTTCCGATGAGCAGCACGGCGGCCTCGGGCTTCACGTCGAGCTTGTCGATGAGTCGCTTCGGCGGCTCGCCGAGTTTCTTCTCCCAGCGAGTCGCGGCGGGCTCGCCAAGGGTGAGCGTTATGGTGGCGGTCGGCGCGGTGACCGTGACGGCGCCGGCCCGGCGCGTCACACGCTGTATTGCCGTGCGCTTGACGTGCACACGCGCCTCGCCGCGCACAACGAGCTCGTCCGTTTCGAGGAGAACTGTCCCGTCCGCCTCCCGGGCGGCGCCATTCTCGACCACACGCACGCGGCACTTCGCCTGGTAGCCCATGAGCCCGCCTCCGTACTCGGCCTTTCGACAAGTTAAGTCGCGTCGCCACCGGCGACGAGGCGGCCGACGAGTTAGACCGTTCCTTGCGAGATGGGAAGTCGAGGACACCGGCGAACCCGCCGGCATGTGGGGGGATACGGCATATATGGGAGAAGCTGCGCGCTTCGTGAGGTCATCTCGGCCGACAGCCGGGAAATGGATTCTCGCCGCATGTCTCGCGGCGGGCCTCGCCGCGTGCTCGAGTCCGACGACCCCCGCCATGGCCGCGGGAAACGTGGCCGACTCGGCTCGCCTCGCCGTGCGTGATTCGGTCGTCGATCCGAACGTCTCGCCCGTCCTCACGATGCGAAACGTTCAATTCAGGTTCACGAAGGACCTGATCGTGGGTATCGACCGGATTCACGCGCAGATGCGTCCGGCGCCGCCGGCCACCGTCGTGTCGTTCGACGATCCGGCGAGCTTCGACCTCGACGTCAGCGGCGCGACGGTCCACCTGACGAAGCCGCAGGTCGAAGTTCTCCTGAACACGCGGATCTTCGCCTATCCGAACGCGAACGTCCGCAACCTTCGCGTCGAGGCGGACGGCCAGAACCTGGTCATCCACGGAACGCTCTCGAAGGGCGCCACGATCCCGTTCACCATGGCGGGCACGCCGTCGATTCGCGAGGGACGTTGGCTGGCGATCGAGACCAAAGAGGTCAAGATCGGTGCTGTCGGCGTCACCGGTCTGCTCAGCGCACTTCACATCAGCCTGTCGGCGATGATCAACGCCCCGGCGAGCGGGAACCTTCGCGTCGAGAAGAACACGATCCTCATCGACGTGTTCTCGAACTTGCCGCCGCCGCATCTTCACGGCACGATCGCGTCGCTCGACTGCTGCGCGAACGGTATCGGCCTCGTGATCGGCTCGCCCGGCGCGGTCAGCGATTCGGCGTTGCGAGCGCTCGTGCCGTCCGCGATGGCGTCGCCGAACTTCGTCGCGATTCGGCGCGGCCAGCTCAAGTTCGGCAAGCTCACCATGGTGGATTCCGACCTCGACCTCGTCGACTCCGATTCGCGTGATCCGTTCGACTTCTACCTCGGTCGTTATCAGTGCCAGCTTGCCGCGGGGGATGCGCACGCGACGCTTCAGTACGGGTGGCGCGTCCGGATGCCGGACTTCGACAAGCTCACCGCCGAGCAGTGCCCGATGGATTCGGCGTCGCGCTGAAGGGGACAATTCGTCCGCCTCGATTGGCCGATGTCGGCAATCCGTCCCAGAATTCGTAGTGTTCAGCAGTCCCTC
This sequence comes from uncultured Gemmatimonadaceae bacterium, assembly GCA_963757185.1. GTDB lineage: Bacteria > Gemmatimonadota > Gemmatimonadetes > Gemmatimonadales > Gemmatimonadaceae > JAQBQB01. The sequence continues at coordinate 176,068 of CAVWQI010000001.1, read as the reverse complement.
CGCTTGGCCCGTACTCATTTGGTTCGGGCCCGGATGGGTGTCGCCCGGGCTGCCACCAACTGCATCGTTAGAGCTTGATTCCCACCCACGCTCTCGAACGCCGACCCCTCCGCCGGAGGTTTCCGTGCGCCCCTCGTCCGTCGCGTATGGCGATGGCCGGTGGTGCCGCGCTGGTACTTGCCGTCGCAGCATCCGCTGCCGCGCAGCGCGGGAAGAAGGACCAGCCTGAGTTCACGCGTCAGGGCCTGCTCATCGTGAACTTCGCACCCCGCGCCGGCGCCGACATGAAACTCGGACGCAAGGCCGCGGACGCGGTGCGCTCGCGCGTTGGCCGCCTTGTCGACAAGAAGGAGGTCGACCTCATCGACGCGGGGGACGTCGGGTATCGCATGGAGCGCGCGGGCTACAACCCCGACACGACCTACGACCTTCAGGAAATCCGCTCCGCGGGAAAGTTCTTCCGTGCAGACGAGTTCGTGATGGCGTCGGTGTCCAGCGGGCCTGCGGGTCCACGCCTTTCAGGATCGCTCGTGCTGCTCCGCGACGAGCGGTTGCGACAACCGCTCCCGGATGCGACCGCGCCGAAGCTCGATTCGGCGGCCGTACTCTTCGCGCGATCTATCGCCGCCGCGCGCGTGCAGCTCGTCCACGAGCGCCGCTGCGAGAACGCGCTCCGAGCGGGGAGCGGCCTCCGCGCCGTCGAGGCGGCGCGGGAAGGCGTCAACGCGTATCCGCGTGGCTCGATCGTTCGGACGTGCCTCGTGTGGGCATTGCATCAAAACGGCGCCCCAGCGAAAGAGGTACTCGCGGCGGCCGAGTCGCTCCTCGCGATCGATTCGGTGAGCCCGCACGGTCTCGAGGCCGCCGCCGTCGCCCTCGACTCACTCCGCCGCCGCGAACCGGCGGCCGGATATTGGCTCCGGCTGGCGGCCACAGATACGACGGACCTCGACCTCGCCGTACGCGTCGGCTACGCGCTGCTCGACGGTGGCAACGCATCGCTGGCCGAGCCGTTCCTTGTCGCGCTCAGCACCGCGCATCCGGAGGACGTCCGTTTCGTCCTGCAGAAGTGGCGCGCTGCGTACGAGAACAAGCACTGGCCGGTCGCGATCGCCGCCGGCGAGACACTCCTCGAGCGCGACTCGGTCAGCCGCCGCGATTCGCTTTTCTTCTACCGCCTCGGTTTCGCGTATCACTCGGCGAACCAGCCGATCAAAGCGGTCGAGACGATCGCGCACGGCGTGAACGCGTTCCCCCACGATGCCAAGATGTACGCGTTGTACTCGCAGTACATCAAAGCCGAGGCGGACACCGCGCTGCCGCGCGGCCTCGCGCTCTTTCCGCAGAGCGTGGAGTTGCTGAACCTCCACGCCACGGAATTGCACGCCCGCGGCAAGGTCGCCGAGGCATTGGACGCCACGAGGCATTTGGTATCGCTTGACTCGGCCACGAAGCACGGGCACATGTCGATCGCGCAGCTTCAAATCGAACTTGGCCGCCCGGACAGCGCGCTCGCCTCGCTGCACGCCGCGTTGACCAGCGGCGACGACTCAGCGTACGTCGGGATGTTCGCACTGGCCAAGGGGAACGCGCTGTACCAGGCGGCAGCGAGCGGAGGGCAATCCAACGCCGATCTAGCGGCCGCGCTCCGCATGCTGGCGTTCGCCGACTCGGTGCAAACGTCGGAACAGGCGCGCTTTCTCACCGGGGTAGCGGCACTGGCCGTCGCGCAAACGGCGCTCAAGGAATCGATGAAGCTCACCGACAAGGGCGAGAGCTGCAAACGAGTGCGTATGGCGACGGACGTCATTCCGCTCGCGCGCGTCGGGCTTCACGCCGGTGAAACCTCCTTCGCCGAAACGGCGAAGCAGTCGCTCGACATGCTCGACCAGCTCGATCCGTACGCGCAACAGCAGCTCAAGGTGCTCTGCGTCGACACCGATCGTCCACCGTCGCCGAACTGAGCGGTCGCGCGCCAGGACGCGCGGGCTATGGACAACGCGGTGCGTCATCGAGAGCGACTCGGCAATGAGATGATGACGCGTCCGTCGGCGACGATGCTAGCGTCGCGGAATGCTCGCCGCGATCCGCTCGGCCGCTGTGCTCGGAATCGACGCCTACGACGTCTGCGTCGAGGTCGACGTCGCCCAGGGGCTGCCGCACTGGACGATCGTCGGGCTTCCGTCCGGTGAGGTAAAGGAAAGCCGCGAGCGCGTCACCGCCGCACTCGCCAATTCCGGCTTCGTGGTCCCGGCTCGGCGTGTCACGGTGAGTCTCTCCCCCGGCGACCAACGGAAGGCCGGGACGGGTTTCGACCTTCCGATCGCGGTCGGCCTCCTCGTGGCACTCGGCGCGTTGCCCGCCGAGTGCGTGGACGGGCTCGTGTTTCTCGGGGAGCTAGGGCTCGACGGCGCGATTCGGCCGGTGCGAGGCGTGCTGTCGGTCGCGCGACATCTCGCCGGCGCGGCGCTTCGCGGAATGGTCATTCCGCCGCCGAACGTCGCCGAAGCGTCGCTCGTTCGATCGCTGTGCACGTTCACCGCCGACTCGCTCGCCTCGCTCGTCGAGTCATTGCGGACCGGATCGTTGTCCCGCGCCGCACGGGCGATCGAGAGCGTGACGTGCGACGAAAACGTCGATTTCGCCGACGTCTCGGGGCAGGCGAGCGCCAAACGCGCGCTCGAGATCGCGGCCGCCGGCGCGCACGCGTGCCTACTCGTGGGCCCGCCCGGGGCGGGGAAGACGATGCTCGCGCGCCGCCTGCCGTCGATTCTCCCGTCGCTCACGGAAGATGAAGCGCTCGAGGTTACGGCGATCCACTCCGTCGTCGGCCTTCTGCCATCGTCCGGCGGGCTCGTGTCGGCTCGACCGTTTCGCGCACCGCATCATTCCATTTCGTCGGCGGGATTGGTGGGCGGGGGAGGTATTCCGCGTCCAGGCGAAGTGAGCCTCGCGCACCACGGCGTGCTTTTTCTCGACGAGTTGCTCGAGTTTCCTCGCGGGGCGCTCGAGGCACTGAGGCAACCCCTGGAAGACGGCCGCGTGGTCATCGCCCGCGCGGCGCTGAGCGTCGCGTTCCCCGCGCGATTCTCGCTGATCGCGGCGATGAACCCGTGTCCCTGCGGCAACGCCGGGGAGCCGACGCGTGCGTGTACCTGTTCAGAGTCCGAGATCGTTCGCTACCGTGCGCGGCTGTCGGGGCCGCTGGCCGACCGCATCGACATGCACGTGACTCTTGGCGCAGTCGCCCCCGCCGCGCTCCAGCAGCCGAGCGACGGCGAAACGTCGTCGGTGATCCGCGCGCGTGTGGAACGGAGCCGCACCGTGCAGCGGCGCCGCTACGCACGGCTTCAGGACGTTCGATGCAACGCGCACGCCCCGGGTCGCTGGCTTCTCTCGCACGGCGGCATCGAGCCGTCTGCGCGCGAGTTGGTGACGACGGCGATGGAAACGCTCAAGCTGTCGGCGCGGGGCTATCACCGGGTGCTGCGAGTCGCGCGCACCATCGCCGACCTCGGTGGCAGCGACGTCGTGGCCGAGCCGCACGTAGCCGAGGCGCTGCGGTTCCGTCCGCGATGACGACTGAGACGCGGATCACGCGACGTGCGGCGCGGATCATGCCCTAAGGGCTAACACGCGCGCGGGGAACTCGAACCGCGCAACGTTAACGCGATGCCATCAATGATGAGGTATAGCTGCCATGAATGACCGAACTCGACGGCCGTGGATGCACATCGGCCTCGCATCACTCGCCGCCGCGACGCTGCTCAGCACGCGCGTCCAGGCACAGCAACCCGGAATGTGGGGCCGCGCGCGCGATGCGTGCAGCGCCGCCGCCACCCGCGCCGGATACGTAGTTCTCCGCCGTGACCGTGAATCGGTGCAAGGAAACATGTACGCGTTTCCGATGCACGTGCGCCGCGGCGCCACGGAGACCGACGTGACCTGTCGTTACGACGGATCTCGCGGCCTGGTGGATCTGCCCGGATTCGAGCGATCGGGATCCGCCGCGGGCCGTTTGGAAACGCAGGACCAGCGCGCCCAGCGCCGTTGTGAGGATTTCGTGAACTCGGCGCCGGGCTATCACGTGATGGCGGTCGGCCCCGCGACGCGACGCGGCAGTCTCTGGGACGTGGCGCTCACCGTTCGCCGTAACGGGCGCGACGGCGTACCGATCACCTGTCGCTACAACCCGTCGAGCAACCGGCTCTCGATCCGCCGGTAACGACACCGTCGACAGTGGAGGCGATCCCGGCCGAGCCTCGCTCGACCGGGATCGTGTCGTCCGGGTGCTCGTCGCGCGGGCGTGGCGCGCATCGAGGGCGATTACGTTTCCCGCATGGCGGCCCACAAGGAAGCTGAGCTGCACGGTTGGCTACGTGAGCACGGGAGAATCGCGATCGGATACAGCGGCGGCGTCGATTCCGCGTATCTCGCCGCGGTCGCCGTCGGTGCGCTCGGCGCGGACCGCGTTCTCGCCGTCACCGGGCGAAGCGCGTCCTATCCGGAAAGCCAGTGGGCCGCCGCCCGCGAGACCGCGCGTGCGATCGGACTCGAGGTACTCGAGATCGATACGGCCGAGCTGGAAGATCCGCGTTACGCGGCCAATCCGACGAATCGCTGCTACTTCTGCAAGTCGGAGCTCTGGTCCCACGTCGTGCCGGCTGCGTGCGCGCGCGGCATAGCCGTCGTGGCCGACGGCACGAACGCCGATGATCTGAGCGACCATCGGCCAGGAGCCCGAGCCGCGCGCGAATTCGGCGTCGTTTCGCCGCTCGCGATCTTCGGTCTCACGAAGGCCGAGATCCGGGACCGCTCTCGCGCCCTCGGGCTGCCGACGTCCGAGCAACCGTCGTCGCCCTGCCTTTCGTCGCGGATCCCATATGGCACGCCCGTCACGGTGGGAAGGCTGAGACGCGTGGAGCGCGCCGAAGCCTCGCTGCGCGAGCTCGGCATCGGGGGCAACCTTCGGGTTCGACACTTCGGGGAGCTGGCGCGCGTCGAGCTCACGCCGACCGAGCTGTCACGATGGAGCACCGACGATCGGCGTGCGGTGCTCGAACATGCGCTGATCGCAGCGGGCTACGAGCGTGTGGAGATCGATCCGCGCGGATTCCGGTCGGGCGCGCTCAACGAGCTGGCGCGGGTCGCGCGAACCCACGCCTCGGACGCGGCGAGTGCGCCTGTTTCTGGCGATTAATCTGCCGTTCGACGTCCGCCACGACATCGTCGCGGCGACGGGGCCGCTGCGCGAGTGTGCCCCGGAGCTCGGGTGGGTGGACGAAGCGAGACTGCACCTCACGCTCAAATTCCTCGACGATCAGCCCCCAGAGATGGCGGACGCCGTGTGCGCCGCGACAGCCGAGATCGCGGGCCGCCACCGCGAGCTGACCATGCACCTCGGTGGCATCGGGGCGTTTCCGAACTTTCGGCGGTCGCGAGTCGTATGGATGGGGGTGGAACAGGATCCGCGCCTGGAATTACTGCACAACGACATCGAGGTCGCGTGCGAAGCGCTTGGCTTCGACGTCGACGGTCGCCCCTTTCACCCGCACCTCACCTTGGCACGCGTGAAGCATCCGTTGTCCGAGGAACGCGTGCGTGTGTTGACGGAGGCCGCGCGCGGCGTGGACTACGGGGCCGATGTGACTGTGCAGTCGCTCGACCTCATGCAGAGCGAGCTGGGACCTGGCGGCTCGAAGTATTCAACCATCGCATCGGCCCCGCTTAGGAGCGAATGACATGGGATGTATCACGAGACTCGGCTGTCTGTTTGTGCTCGTCGGGGTGGCGGTGGTCGGCTGGCTCACGCGCGACATGTGGATGTCACGCCTCGCCTCGCGCGCCAGCCATGCGCCGACCGCCGTCGTCGCGACGGAACACTGGGAGCCGCTGTCCGACGCCGCCGGGGACACGACGCGGGCGGCGCTGAAGCGGCTCAGCGAGCCTCGGGGCCAGGTCTTCGAGACGGTCTCGCCGGCGGCGCTCGCGTCGTACGCTTACCAGCAGGTCGCGAAGCGGCTGCCGACCGCCGCGGACAGTGTCGAAGCGATGGCGAACGGCGACAAGCTTTCGATGCGCGCCGTGGTGTCGGTCTCGGATCTGGGCGGAGCGATCGGCGACGCAGTGGGCATCGTGCACGATCGCGAGCGCGTCGAGCTGACGGGAACGCTCGGCGTGTCGAAGCCGGGGGTCGCCGTGTTCGAGGTCTCCGACGCCCGGATTCACGGGCTGCCCATCCCCAGGGGCATGATCGTGTCGCTCATCGATCGAATCCAGCCCGGGCCGCGCCAGACCGGCGTCGCGCCGAACGCGCTCCGGTTGCCGATCCCCGCCTACATAGGTGACATTCGAGTGGCGAACAGCAAGATCACCTTGTACAAGACGGTGCGATGAGCATTGCGCGGCGCATCCTGATTGTCGACGACGAGCAGGGAATTCGCGCGACGCTCGGCCAACTGCTCGAGTTCGAGGGGTACGAGGTCCGCGCCGTCGGCAACGCCGTCGACGGGATCACTGAGTACCAGAAGCAGCGCCCGGATCTCGTGTTCCTCGACGTGAAGATGGCCGGGATCGACGGCGTCGAGGCGCTCAAGAAAATCAAGGAGCACGATCCGACCGCCATCGTCGTGATGATCAGCGGCCACGCGACCATCCAGACCGCGGTCGAAGCGACGCAGCTCGGTGCGTACGACATTCTCGAGAAGCCGCTCGACACGGACCGCATCCTCGTCACGCTGCGGAACGCGCTCCAGCACCTGGATCTGCACGAGGAGAACGCACGGCTCCGCGAGACGATTCAGTCGCGGTACGAGATCGTCGGGCGATCGTACGGCATCCGCCTCGTGATCGACAAGATCGACCGCGTCGCGAAGACGCCGGCTCGCGTTCTGATCACGGGCGAGAACGGCACGGGCAAGGAGCTCGTGGCCCGCGCGATCCACTCGCAGTCGACACGCACCGGCGAGCCGTTCGTCGAGGTCAATTGCGCGGCGATCCCGAGCGAATTGATCGAGAGCGAGTTGTTCGGGCACATGAAGGGGTCGTTCACGGGTGCCGTCGCCGACCGGGCCGGCAAGTTCGAGCAGGCGCACGGCGGCACGCTCTTCCTCGACGAAGTCGGCGACATGAGCCTGGCCGCGCAGGCGAAGGTTCTGCGCGTGCTCCAGGACGGCGTCGTAACGCGCATCGGGGGCGCGAAGACGGTCGAGGTGGACGTCCGCGTGCTCGCGGCGACGAACAAGAACCTCGAGGCGGAGATCAGCGAGCAGCGGTTCCGCGAGGATCTCTTTTATCGATTGAACGTCGTGCCGATCCACGTGCCCGCGCTGCGCGAGCGGCGCGAGGACATTCCGCTGCTTGTCGCGCACTTCGTGAACGTGCTCACGAAGCGGGAGGGCGTCGCCGCGCGGACGGTCGCGCCCGAGGCGGTCGAGCGGCTGTCGAAGCTCGACTGGCCGGGGAACGTGCGCGAGCTCCGCAACACGATCGAGCGGCTACTGATTCTCGCGGCCGGCCCGCGGGTGACGGCGGACGACGTGGCGCGCCTCGGCGGCCGCCACGACACCGACCAGACCGGGCTCGGATCGCTTCTCGACTGCAAGACGTTCGAGGAGTTCAAGCATGCCGCCGAGCGCGCGTTTCTGCTCGCCAAGCTGCGCGAGTACGACTGGAACGTTTCGGAGACGGCGCGAGGGCTCGACATGCCGCGCTCGAACTTGTACAAGAAGATCGAGCGCTACGGCCTCACGAGAGAGAGCGTGACCTGATGCCTCCTGACCGCGATTGGGAGAAAGAGCTCGCCAAGATCGACAAGCAGTTGGCGTCGCTGCCCGACGAGGCGCTGATGCCGGCCGCGCCGGAGAAGCAGGCAAAGGCGGTGGTCCCGGCGCGAGGCGGACGCGCCGCCGCTCCGGCACCCGCGGAGCCGAGACCGACGTCGTCGTTCGGCGTGTTCGCGCGACTCACGTTGGCACTCGCCGTCGGAATCGCCATGGCCTTTTGGCCCTATCCGTCGCGGTGCGGCGTGGGACTCATCGGCTATCTCGGCGCCGTCGGTGTGATGACGGCCGGCGGCGTGTGGGCATCGATCTGGACGTGGCGCCATCGCGCGAGCCGCGCTCACCTCGTGTCGCTCGCCATCACGGTATGGGGCGTGCTCCTCGGCTCCCTGGAGATTCTGCCCCGTATCGGCTATGCGTATCCCACCGACAAGCATCCCGCGGCCTGGTCGTGTTCCGCCGTTCCAACCAAGCCTCAGCAGGCACCGGTGCCCGCGCCCACCACACCCGCGCCCTCTCCGACGCCAGCGAAGCCTCCGGCCCCAACTACGAAACCATGAAAACGTTCGAGAACTTCATCGGCGGCAAATGGGTGCCGCCGGTGAGCGGTGAATATTTCGCGAATCAGAATCCGGCCGACGCGCGCGACACGATCGGCCGCTTCCCGATGTCCGGCTCGGCCGACGTCGAGCAGGCGGTCGAGTCCGCGCAACGGGGATTCGAGTTGTGGCGCCGAACGCCGGCGCCGGCGCGCGGCGACGTGTTGCGTCGCGTCGGCGACCTCCTCTCCGCCCGAAAGGAAGACATCGCCGACCTCATGACGCGCGAGATGGGGAAACCCCTCGCCGAAACACGCGGCGACGTTCAGGAAGGGATCGACACCGCGTACTACGCCGCGAGCGAAGGACGCCGCCTGTTCGGTCACACCGTGCCCAGCGAGTTGCGCGACAAGTGGGCGATGAGCTTTCGTCGTCCGATCGGCATCGCCGGGATCGTGACGCCGTTCAACTTTCCGCTCGCCATTCCGACGTGGAAAATGTTTCCGGCGCTCGTCTGCGGAAACGCGTGCGTCTTCAAGCCCGCCGAAGACGTGCCGCATACCGGGCACGTGCTCGTCGAGATTCTGCTCGAGGCCGGGCTGCCGCCTGAAGTGATCCAGCTCGTGCACGGCGTCGGCGAAGCGGCGGGCGCGGCCATCGTGAACCATCCGTCGATTCCGGTCATCTCATTCACCGGATCGACCGAGACGGGGCGCATCGTGGGCGAAGTCTGCGGCCGCATGCACAAGCGACTCTCGCTCGAGATGGGCGGCAAGAACGCGATGATCGTCCTCGACGACGCGAACCTGGATCTGGCGCTCGACGGCGTGCTCTGGGGCGCGTTCGGCACCACGGGACAGCGCTGCACGGCAACGAGCCGCCTCATCGTGCAGGACGGCGTGCACGACGAGTTCGTGAGCCGCCTCGTCCAGCGCGCTCGTTCGCTCAAGCTCGGCGACGGGCGCAAGGCGGGGACCGACGTCGGCCCGATGATCAATCAGGATTCGATCGCCAAAGTCGAGCGTTACATCGACATCGGGCAAAAGGAAGGCGCCGATCTGTTGTGTGGCGGACGCCGGGCCAACGGATCGGGGCTCGATCACGGGTATTTCTTCGAGCCGACGATCTTCGCGCGCGTCCGCGCTGGCATGCGTCTCGAACAGGAAGAAATCTTCGGACCGGTGCTTTCGGTGGTTCGCGTTCGCACGCCGGACGAAGCGTTCACGGTCAACAATGACGTGCGCTATGGTTTGTCGTCATCCGTCTATACCCGGGACGTCAACGTGGCAATGCGCGCGCTGAACGAGCTCGACACCGGAATCACCTACATCAACGCCCCCACGATCGGCGCCGAGGCACATCTCCCGTTCGGCGGCGTAAAACAAACGGGGAATGGCCACCGGGAAGGCGGGTGGGAAGTGTATGAGTTCTTCTCGGAGACGAAGGTTGGATATCTGGATTTCTCGGGCGCGTTGCAGCGGGCGCAGATCGACAACTATCTCGGCACACCGGATTGATCTTGTGGGTGGCCTAGCCGAGTCCGTTGACGGGCGTTATCTCACAACCGCATCCCCGGCAGCGAGCGCAGTGGGCATTGGATGAGTCTCAACGAGCAGGCGTCGCCGTCACCGAACCAGGAACCCGTCACGCCGCCGGCCGGGAGCACGGCCGCGCCCGCTACGCGCTCGATCTCCGATCAGCAAAAGTCCGACGCGCTACGCGACCTCAACCGGAAGCGCTCCGGATTGGACTTCCTCGGCGAGTGGGCGAAGATCTTTCTCGTGTCGGTGCTCCTGTTCGTCGTGATCAGAACGTTCCTCGTCGAGGCGTTCAAGATCCCGAGCGGAAGCATGGAGAACACGCTCCAGATCGGCGATTTCCTTCTCGTCAACAAGCTGGTGTACGGCGCCGAGGTGCCGTTCACGCACAAACGGCTGCCGCGGCTTCGGGATCCGCGCCGCGGCGACGTGATAGTGTTCGAGTACCCGGGCGACCTGACGAAGTATTTCGTGAAACGGTTGGAAGGTGTGCCCGGCGACACAGTCGAGATGAGAGAAGGGACACTGATTCGCAACAGCCACGTCGTGAGCGAGCGGTACGTCGAGCATACCGAGCCGGATATCGACCCTCAGCAGGAAGAATTTCGGTGGCAGCGCGATTACCTTGTGAAGTCGGCTGCGGCCGCTGGCGTGGCATATCGCCCTTCGCGAAACAATTGGGGACCGTTGGTCGTCCCAGAAGGGAACTACCTGGCGCTCGGCGACAACCGGGACAACTCGTACGACAGCCGCTACTGGGGCTGGGTCGCCGATTCATTGATCAAGGGTCAGCCGTTCGTGATCTATTACAGTTATGCGCCCGACTCCTCCGAACACAGCTTGGCTTGGCTCACGCGCATCCGCTGGACGCGGCTCGGTGAGCGGATCCGATAGATTGCCTCGACAACGCATGGCTGCTACCGGCAACAAGAAATCGTCGTACGAAGAAGGCTCGCTCGACCAATATCTCCGTGACATCAGCGTTTATCCGCTGATTTCACGAGATGAGGAAGTGCGGCTCGCGCAGAGCATCCGCGACGGCAGCCAGGAATCGCTCGACAAGCTCGTGCGATCCAACCTCCGGTTCGTCGTGTCGGTCGCGAAGAAGTATCAGAACCAGGGCGTGTCGCTCTCGGATCTGATCAACGAGGGCAACCTCGGTCTCATTCGCGCCGCACACAAATTCGACGAAACGAAAGGGATCAAGTTCATCTCGTACGCCGTCTGGTGGATTCGCCAGGCGATCCTCCAGGCGCTGGCCGAGCAGTCGCGCATCGTGCGCGTGCCCCTGAATCGCGCCGGGACTCTCCACCGCATTGGAAAGCGTGCGAACGCTTTGCTCCAGGAGCTCGGCCGCGACGCCACGCATGCCGAGATCGCGCATGGCATGGACATCACCGAGGAAGAGGTCGCCAAGACGATGGCGATCTCGCAGACGCATCTCTCGCTCGATGCGCCGCTCACCCCTGGTGAAGACAACAAGCTCCTCGACTACCTGCCCGACACGCTCAACCCGACGCCCGACGAGTCGATGTTCGAAAAAGCGCTCACCGAGTCGATCGAGGAAGCGCTGTCGCACCTGAAGGAACGCGAGTCGAAGATCCTCCGCCTCTACTTCGGCCTGGACGGAAGTGAGCCGATGACGCTCGAGGAGATCGGCGCGCTGCTCGGCATCACGCGCGAGCGCGTCCGGCAGATCAAGGAGAAGGCGCTATCCAGGCTTCGGCACGTGAGCCGCGCGCGTGCGTTGGAGTCCTACCTCGGCTAGCAGCCGGCGCCGCGCCTCGAGCGCGGTGCTCGGCGTCGTGGTTTGCGGCTGCCTGTCGGCCTGCGGATCCTCGGGAACCACCGACACGCATACCTCTGGGTCGACAGCAAGCGTCGTCGTGAGTCCCGCCCCGATGCTCGTGGGCGTCGGCGGATCGGCCCAGATCAGCGCCCGCGTTCTCGACGCGTCGAACAATCCGGTTTCGGGGGCGGCGCCCACCTTTCACTCCTCCGACCAATCCATCGCCAGTATCAGCGCTGCCGGGTTGGTGACCGGCCTGCGCGCCGGCGTCGCGACGATCAGCGCGACGTACGGCGGCGCCACCGGCACGACGAAAGCGACGGTCGTCACACCGACGTCCGTCGCGGGGCGTGTAGCAGCCATCGACGGCGGAGCGGTCGCGGGTCTGGTTGCCGGCGTCGAGAGCGGCACGGGCACGAACACGCAAGACTTCACCGCTTCGCTCGACGGCGCGGGTGCCTTTCAGATCGCGGCGCCGCTCACCTTCGGCCCGGCCGATTCGGTGAGCGTTCTCGTAGACGTGGCGAGTGGAGCGCGGCGCTATCACCCCATCTTTTCGCTCGTGGCGACGAGCCGCGTGTCGTCGACGGCGCTGCGGCCGATGCTCGTGCCCAAGACGTCCGTGTTCTCGACGCCGACGTACCCGTCGTCGTCGGTCGACGTGAGTCTCGTGCAAGCGTTCCAGCGCGTCTGCACCGACGACTCGAACGCGAACTGCAACAGCTTCTTCCCACAGATCTGGAAGTCCGCGGTCATCCTGTGGAACGATGCCGATCTTCCGGTTCCGCTCGCGTTCAATACGAGCGCGACGACGTCGCCGATCAGCGCGGCCGATTCGATCAACCTGTGGAACATCATCGCCGAGATGCAGAATGAGCTGGGCCGCCAGCTGTTCGTGCCGGCGACGCTGTCGTCGCTGCCGCCGCAGGACGTGAACGGCTTTTCGCGCAAGGCGGTGCTTGTGTGGGTGGACAGCACGCTGAGCGGCTTTGCGGGCTACACGAACTGGATCTGGGACGGAAGCCTGAACATGCTGTCGGCCAAGACTCGCGTGACGGCCAACGCCGCGCTGGCGAGCCGCAGCCTGATGAAGCACGAGCTGCTGCACGCGCTGGGATTCCACCACACCTGCGCATGGACCACCGTCATGGGCGGCTACGGTTGCGGTTCCGCGCAGTCCGTCACGAAGTCGGACGCGGCGGCGTTCAGCCTCGGCTATCAGACGCGGAGAACGATCATCGCCAGCGGGCCGACCACCACGCTGGGAGACGCGTTGCGAGGCGAGCAGCTCCGCGAAACCGCCGTCCTTGCGGCCCGCACGGGGATCGCGGCGACGATCCCGTTCGCGCCCCTCAACGCGAAGCAGGTCTTTTTCGGCGGACGACTGGTCTCGGCGGACGGCGCTCCGTAGGCTTCCCGCATGCCCCAACAAGCGTCGTTCGACGTCACGACGGGCGTCGATCTCCAGGAAGTCGACAACGCCGTCAATCAGGCGCAGAAAGAGGTCGCGCAGCGCTACGACTTCAAGGGTTCGAGCGCGGCGATCGAGTTCAAGCGCGCCGAGGCGCTCCTCGAGCTCGTGGCCAACAGCGATTTCCAGATGCGCGCGCTGTTCGACATCGTCCAATCGAAGCTCATCAAGCGCGGCGTGTCCGTGAAGAACCTCGACGTCGGCGAGATCAAGCCGGCGGGCGGCGACACGGTGCGGCGCGAGATCAAGCTCAAGACCGCGCTTGACTCGGAGACGGCCAAGAAGGTCGCCGCCGCTATCAAGGACGCGAAGCTCAAGAAGGTGCAGGCCGCCATCCAGGGCGAGCAGGTGCGCGTCACCTCGCCGTCGAAGGACGACCTGCAAGCAGCGATGGCGCTCCTGCGTCAGAAGGACTTCGGCGTCGAGCTGAAGTTCGGCAACTATCGCTAGTGCGGGTCGGCGGTCGCGCACCCCTCGTTAGCCAATTTCGCGAGATCGGCTATGCGTGCATCGACGGCGCGGAACGCGACAACGTCGTCGTGATTCCAGTAGCGCCACGCGCCTGTTCGCTGTGAGGCCTGCCGGGCACGGGAGGCCGGGCTCCATCGACTGAGCAGCGTTTTCGCCGCCAGGCATCGACGCGCCGCCGGAGAATTTGGCGTCGAGGCGGAGGAATTCAGCGCATCGGCGTGCACCACGGCGTCGGCGGCGATGGCGGCGCCCTGTCCGTTCAATGACGCGAGGTGCTGCAAGTCGAGCGCCGGCTCCGTTCCGGGCGTCACCCGTTCGGCGCGCGAGACATTGACGCGCGCGACGATCGCGTCCGGGTCGACGATGTTCAGTCCGACGAGAAACGCCATGCCCGAGAGCACGGCGCCGCCGACGAACGGGCGTCCCCAATCGCGAAGCACGGTGAAGGCGAGCCACACGATCACGGTCGCGAGCCAGAGCATGAACACCGCGGGGTAGAAACGGTCGGTGGTGAGCCCGTAGTAGTGCACATACATCTTCATCCGCAGCATCGCCGAGCCGATGATCGCGCCGAGAAGTACGATGACCGGGATCGACAGCAGCGTGTGACGCCGCGCGAGCGCCTTTCCCGGTCCCAACGCCGCGCGTGTGCCCACGAGGACGGGGACGACGAGCGTCACCACCCAGACCATCTGGAAAAAGCCCTGTCGTGCGTAGGCCGCGGCGGTGAGCCCCGTTCTCGCGTGGAGCAGTTTCTCACCGCCGAACAGCCAACCGATCTGCGACGCTACGAAGGCGGCGAACAAAACGCCGAGCGTACCGAGCGCGGCGGTGATGTCGGCCGCGCCGAGCTGAATCGGAAGCGAAGCGGTCGAGCGCCGCGACGTGGGGTTTTCCACGACGCCCGCGCGGGCCCAGCCGGCGACGATCCACGCGAAGAAGCCCGCGACGATCAGGTGCGACACGATGGTGCCGACGTCGAACGGGATGTCGACCCAGCTCGCGAAGATCGGGTCGGCGGCTCGGAGCAGCGCCCCGAAGACGACGAGCGCGACGACCCCGATCACCACCGGGCGAACGAAGGCTCGCACGCGTCCGAAGGCCTGCTTGCCGGTCTCGTTGGAGAGCGCCTCCCGGAACGCGAGCGGCAACACGCCGAAGGCGGTGTTCGCCGCGACGTCGAGCCCCGTGAGCAGCGTGTCCCGCATCCGGCGCGCGAACAGCGCGGCACGCGGATCACGCACCGAGACGGCGGCCATTGCGAGCGAAAAGAGCGTGGCGAGGAAATCGAAGGTCTGAAGTGTTCCCGAGTTCCGCCAGGCGAGTCCGAGGGAGAACAGCACCGCGGCGGCGAGCCAGAGGAGTGCTTGCCGAGTCGGCGTGCGGCCGACGCGGAAGAAGAGCGCGGCCGCGTTGACCGCGAGCATCGCGATCCAGAGCGCGAGTCCGACGCCGCCCGGCCCGTCGTGCATGAGTCCATCGGCAGCCGCGCCGAGAAAGACCGCGGTGGTCAGGGTCGTTCGAGCCACGGCGGGGGAGACCGCTGGAGCCGGGGTCCGCGCGGCGGACACACGGTCCGGCGGCGCGCCGTAAAGAGGTGATGTCATGGCAAGTACTTTATGTTGCAAAGTGCAGACCCGCAAGACTCAATTCTTCGCGTCCCTCCCCCGGGGCATAAGGCCCAGCCCCGACAGACTTTAGATTTCCCCGCGCCGGGGCGCCGTCCCGCCCGGCCCGCCACTGAGCCGTGGTAACGCCAGTTTTCACGCCGCCATAGAGCCGCAATGAAGGTTTCCGTCATCACACTCGGTTGCGACAAGAACACCGTGGACAGCGAGCGCTATGTCGCGCAACTCGCCGACCGCGGCGCGACCTACACCCGCGACCTCGACGAAGCCGACGTCGTGCTCGTCAACACCTGCGGCTTCATCGACGCGGCGAAAAAGGAATCGATCGACG
Source organism: uncultured Gemmatimonadaceae bacterium (assembly GCA_963757185.1). Taxonomy (GTDB): domain Bacteria; phylum Gemmatimonadota; class Gemmatimonadetes; order Gemmatimonadales; family Gemmatimonadaceae; genus JAQBQB01. Next base: position 160,520 of record CAVWQI010000001.1, on the reverse strand, counting down.
CGATGGTCGAGGCCGGGCGGCTCAAGGACCGCGGTTCCTGCAAGGCAGTGGTCGGCGTGGGATGCATGGTCGAGCGCCACAAGGAAGAGCTCCTCTCGGCGCTCCCCGAGGTCGACCTCTTTCTCGGCGCGTCGGAGATGGATCGGCTCGTGCCGGAGCTCACCGAGCGCGGCCTGCTCTCCGCGGATGACGCGCCGGTCCCCCATCCAGGCGTCCGGCAGTTCGTGGCCGGACTCCCGCACGTGCGCTACCTCAAGGTCAGCGAGGGGTGCGACCACGGGTGCGCGTTCTGCGCGATTCCACTGATGCGCGGCAAGCACAGATCCTTCACGCTCGACGACATCGTCCGCGAAGCGCAGCTACTCGAGGCGCAGGGAGCGCGCGAGATCAATCTCGTGGCGCAGGACCTCGCCCACTATGGCCGCGATATTCGGGACAAGAAGCTCGGTCTGGTCGACGTGCTCACGGCGCTCGTGCGCGAGACGTCGATCCCGTGGATTCGAATGCTCTACGTCTATTCGTCCGGACTTACCCCGGCAGTGCTCGAGCTGATGGCGACCGAATCGCGGATCGTGCCGTACCTCGACATGCCCATCCAACACGGATCGGACGCCGTGTTGGCTCGCATGCGGCGTCCGGAGCGGCAGCGGACCGTGCGCTCGCGAGTGGAGGCGATTCGCGCGACCGTTCCCGACATCGCCATTCGGACCACGTGCATCGTCGGATTCCCCGGCGAGACGCCGGACGAGTACGAAACGCTGCTCGAGTTCCTCGAGGAGATCCAGTTCGACCGCGTCGGCGCCTTCACGTACTCCGCGCAGGAGGGAACACGTGCCGCGGAGATGCCCGACGACGTGGCCGAAGCGCTGAAGCGCGAGCGGCTCGAACGGTTGAACGAGACGCAGCGGCTCATCACGTCGGAACGATACGAGCGGCGACTCGGCCGCACGGTTCGCGCGATCGTGGATCGCGTGGACGACGACGGCGTCCAGGCACGTGTCGTCTGGCAAGCCGACGACATCGATGGGGTGACGCGCCTGTCCGGCGCGTCTACCGTCGCGCCGGGCTCGTTCGTCGACGTCGAGCTGGACGAGGTGGTCGACGACGTCGACTTCGCGGCATCGCTCGTGAGCGTCGTGTCGGCGCCACCCGCCAGAGCGCGCCGCGTGCGCGCGCTCCCCATGCTCGGTTCCATCGGAAGCTACGGTCGGTGAGCGGCGGCTCGCGGGGGATCATGCGTCGGGCGCGCGACCTGTTCCCCGGCGGCGTGAACTCGCCTGTGCGCGCGTTTCGCGGCGTTGGCGGCGACCCGTTCGTCGTGGAGCGCGGAGAGGGCGCGCTCATCTGGGACGCCGACGGCCGCGAGTACATCGACTACGTCCTCTCGTGGGGGCCGCTCGTCCTCGGGCACGCGCCGCCTGTTGTGCTCGATGCCGTGGGAAGAGCGATGCGCCGTGGCACGAGCTTCGGCATCCCGACCGAAGCCGAAGTCGAGCTGGCCGAGCTCGTGACGGAGCGAATGCCGCACGTGGAGATGCTGCGCTTCGTTTCCAGCGGCACCGAGGCGACGATGAGCGCGATTCGCCTCGCGCGCGCGGCGACCGGCCGGGACGTCGTCCTCAAGTTCGATGGGTGCTACCACGGCCACGCGGACTCCTTTCTCGTGCGCGCCGGTTCGGGCGTCGCGACACTTGGCCTGCCCAACTCGCCCGGTGTTCCCGACGCGCTCGCGGCGCTCACCGTGGTCGCTCCGTTCAATGACCTCGCAGCGGTCGAAGCGTTGCTCGGCGCGCACTCGGTCGCGGCGATCATCGTCGAGCCCGTGGTGGGCAACGCCGGCTTCATCGCACCCGATCCGGCGTTTCTTCCCGGACTCCGCGAGCTGGCCGACGTCCACGGCGCATTGCTCGTGTTCGACGAGGTGATGACCGGATTCCGCATCGCGTTTGGCGGGGCGCGCGAGCGCTTCGGCATCACGGCCGACCTCACCACGCTCGGCAAGGTGATCGGCGGGGGATTTCCGGTCGCCGCCTACGGCGGCCGTCGGGATCTCATGCGGCAGATCGCGCCGGATGGTCCCGTCTATCAGGCGGGAACGCTGTCGGGCAATCCGGTCGCCATGGCGGCGGGAACGGCCACGCTCAACGCGCTGACCGAGGACCTTCACGACGAGATCGTCCGGCAAACCGAGCGGCTCGTGCTTGGTCTGCGCGGCATCGCCGCTCATCGTCGCGTTCCGTTCACGGCCGAAAGCGCCGGGACGATGTGGGGATTTTTCTTTCGCGAGGAGCCGGTGCGCTCTTTCGCCGACGCCAAGACGAGCGACGTGGAGCGTTTCGGCCGGTTCTTTCACGCCGCGCTGGAACGAGGAGTCTATCTCGCGCCATCCGCCTTCGAGGCGGCGTTCATGTCGTCCGCGCACACGGAACGCGTCGTGGACGAAACGCTCGACCGCCTCGACGCCGCGATGGCGTCGGTGGCATGACGGGCCGGACGGCGCTTGCCGCCGCCGCGCTCCTCGCGATCGCGTCGCCGAGCCGCCGCGGCGGTAGGGCCGATCCGCCGCCGCAACGTTCCGAGACGCTCATTCGCGTTCTCCTATCGGCGCGCGCGCCGGCGGCACGTGTGTCTTCTCCCTCCGGATTCAACCTCTTGAGCGCCGGCGGGAGCCTGATGGCGCGCGGCGCCTCGGGCGCCACCTGGCGGATCGAGCATGACGGCCGTCGCGTTCGAGCGGTACGGCCCGACGGAGTTCCCACGGTGTGGGCCGACGGCGCCATTCGCGTGCAGCCGGTGGAGTCCGCGCTGCTGTCGCTCGACGGATCGCCGTATCGCGGCGAGCTCACGTTCGCCGGCTCGGACAGCGGGCTCGCCGAGATCAACGCGCTGTCGATCGAGGATTATCTCCCCGGCGTGGTGCCGCTCGAGATGGGCGACCGTCCGCCCGGTGACTCGGCGGCAGTGCAGGCGCAGGCGGTGACGGCCCGGAGCTACGCGTACATCCACCTCACGCCAGCTCGCGCGTTCGATGTCACGGCCGGGGTGCTCGATCAGCTTTACGGCGGAGTCGCGGCCGAAACCGCGATCGGATCTCAAGCCGTGGAGTCGACCCGGTGGCTCGTCATTACGTTCGGCGGTCGCGTGGTGAACGCGCCGTATCACTCGGCGTGCGGGGGATCGACGGCGGCCGCGTCGGAGATTTGGCGGACCAGTGACGAGCCCTATCTCCGGGCGGTGAGCGACCGTATTCCGGGGACAGATCGCTTCTACTGTGACGGCGCGCCGCGATTCACGTGGACGCGGACTTTCGACGCGGCGACGCTGAACGCGGCGATCGCGCAGTACCTGGCGGCCTACGTGAACGTGCCCGGGAAGAAACCGGGCGTCGTGGAGGCCGTGTCGATCGCGTCTCACACGCCGTCGGGGCGGGTCGGGACGCTCACGGTGACGACCGATCGCGGGAACTTCGTGCTCCGCGCCAACGACATTCGCTTCGTGCTCCGGAAGCCCGGTAGCGAGATTCTCGAGAGCACCTATTTTTCCGTCGCAACGGCGCCGGCGCCCGACGGCTCGCTCGCGCGTCTCACGCTCCACGGGATGGGCTATGGGCATGGTGTCGGCATGTGTCAGTGGGGCGCGATCGGCCGCGCGCGCGCCGGCCAGGACTTTCGCGCGATTCTCCAGGCCTACTATCCGGGCACCGCGGTCGGGCCGGCGCCGTAGTGCCGCACTGGCGCGAGCATTCGCGCTCGTGAGCATTGGCGCGATTCCGTCCGTGACGCACGGGCAGGGCACGGGCGGGGGATCGCTCATCAACCTGGACCGGCTTCAGATCATCTCGCTCGGCGCGTCGATCGGCCGGATCATGCCGTCGCAGGTCGAGCCGGCGACGGTGTACGCCACGCAGGCCGAATACGGACCGATCGGCCAGAAGTGGCATCTGTCCTTCTCGGCCAGCTACTGGGAGTCGCGCTATCGCGACGCGGTCGTGCGGACGTTCGTGGACTCGCTCGACAAGAGTCTCACCGACACCTCGGCGCGCATTCAGGCGTCGCGGATCGACGTATTCGACGTCACCTTCGGCGGCGACCTGCGCTACTCGCCGGTCTCGAACAGGTTTATCAAGCCGTTCGCGGGGGCCGGTGTCGCGGCGCACGTGATCAACGCCGAAGGAAAGCTCATCAAGGGCACGTTCGTCGAGCGAACGCTCGACGACATCGCGTTCGGGGTCTACGGAACCGCGGGAGTCGGCATCCGCATTTCGCGCTCGGTGGGCGTGGAGGGCCTTGTCCGCGGCGACCTCGTGGGCGGCCTCCGCTCGGTGCAGGCTCGCGCCGGCGGCACGTATTACTTTGGTCGCATCCGCGGCATGTAAGAGCCCTCAGAGCGAACCGCATGAAGGAGCCCGTTCGAATCGGCGTCGTCGGCGCGGGAGCGATCGCGCAGATCGCGCATCTGCCGGTCCTGTCGAAGATGCGCGGCGCGCAGCTCGTCGCGCTCTGCGACAACGACCGGCCGAAAGCGCGCGCGCTCGCCGACCGTTTCAGCGTCCCCGACGTCTACACCGACATCGAGGATCTGCTCGAGCAAGACGCGCTCGATGCGGTCGTCATCGCCACGCCGAACCATCTTCACGAGCCGCACGCGCTCAGCGCGCTGGCGTCGGGCAAGCACGTGCTGTGCGAGCGCCCACTCGCGCTTCACTCGCGGGGGGTCGAACGAATTCTCTCGGCCGCGACACGCGCGGACCGCGTCGTGGCCGTCGCGAACAATCACCGCTATCGCACCGACGTCCAGACGCTCGCGCGCTTCATCAACGGCGGCGAATTGGGACGCATCGTCGGTGTGCGCGCCGGCGCGTTTCGCGGAAAGCGCCCACCCGACGGCTGGCGGTTTCGACGCGCCGAGGCCGGCGGCGGCGCGTTTCTCGAGCACGGCGTTCCGTTGCTCGACCTCGCGCTCTGGCTGGCCGAGAATCCGGATCCGGTCCGCGTCACCGCGCACATGGAGCGCGGGCGCGGCGCGAGCGCGGTCGAGGACGCGCTCCTCGCGCAGCTCGAATGCGCGCCCGGGATTGCCTTCCTCTTCGACGTCTCGTCGGCGTACGTCGGCGAAGAGGAGCGCTGGTGGTTCGAGGTGCTCGGCACGCGCGGCAGCGCGCGCCTCGCTCCTCTGCGAGTGGTCAAGGAGCTGAACGGCCGGGCCACGGATGTTTCACCAAGCGGCGCCGCGAGCCGTGAGAGCGCATTTATTCAGTCGTATCGCGCGGAGCTCGCGCACTTCGTCGCGGTCGTCGCCGGAGAGACGGCTTTCGACCCGCCGACCGACCAGGTCGTCCTGCACAAGATCGTCGAAGCGATCTACAAGGCCGCCGACGAAGGAAAGGAGTTCCGCTTCTAATTGGGCGAGGACGTTCGCCCCGGCGCGCGAACGGCGATTCCCTCGTACTCGAACGACGATCGCAGCCGCTCGGCGAATTCCGCCGCGTGCGGCCCGTCGCCATGGATGCAGATCGTATCGGCGCGCAGCGAGACGTCGTTCCCGTCCACGGCGCGCACGCGCCCCTCTTTGACCATGCGGATCGCACGCCTCACGGCCTCGTCGGCGTCGTGGACGTGCGCGTCCGGCCGCCGCCGGGAGACGAGCGATCCGTCCGGCATGTAATTGCGGTCGGCGAACGCCTCGCTCGCCGTGCGAAGGCCCGCCTTCTCTCCTTCGCTCACGAGGTGGCTGCCGGGGAGGCCGAACAGCACCAATCCGCGATCGACGTCGGCCGTCGCGTTTGCGATCGCCGCGGCGAGCTCGCGGTTGACCGCCGCCATGTTGTAGAGCGCTCCATGCGCCTTGACGTGTTGGAGCTCGACTTTTGGCCGCGCGTGCGAAGCCCATGAGCGCGCCGACCTGATACACAACGAGGTCGTACGCCTCGCTGGGCGTCACGTCCATCGAACGTCGGCCGAATCCGATGAGATCTTGGAACCCCGGGTGGGCCCCAACCGCGACGCCGCGCTCCTTGGCGCGCGCGATCGTCGTCCGCATGGCGGCGGGATCGCCGCCGTGATAGCCGCATGCGACGTTCGCCGACGTGATGAAAGGGAAGACCGCGTCGTCGGCGCCGATCGTGTACGCGCCGAAGCTCTCCCCCATGTCGCAGTTGAGATCGACTTGCATCGTCATGGCGCGTCGCCGCCTCGAGAGAAACGAAATCCGATTCCTATCTTCATCTGAGCCAGCTCGTGTTCGCGCTCAAGGTACAGCCGCTGCGCGTCGTCGAGCGAGATCGGCGCGAATTGCACGTGATCTCCGGGCTTGAGCTGGGCCATCAAGGGTAGATCGACGGTCGTGACCTCGCCGATGCGCGGATAGCCGCCCGTCGTTTGCCCGTCGGCCATGAGGACGATCGGCGCGCCGCCCGGCGGGAGCTGTACCGTCCCGAACGTCACGCCCTCCGACAGCATCTCGACTCGCTCTCGCAACTGAAGCTGTGGTCCCTCGAGTCGATATCCCATGCGATCCGAGCTCGCCGACACGCGAAATCGGCCGCCGAATAGGCTGGTGCGCGAAGCGGCGTCGAGCGCGTCGGCGTGCGCGCCCGGGATCACGCGCACGATCGGCTCTTGGGAATACGGCGGCCGCAGCGTGACGCCGGCGTACCACCGCGCCAGCCCGAGTCCGCCGGCGTCATCGTGGAGCGACGCCGCGATGCGTCGCGACAGCTGCGACGGCTGACCAAAGCGAATCTCGTCGCCGTCGCGCAACGCTCGGCCCTCGACGCCGCCGAACGCTCCGCGCAAATACGTAGCACGGCTTCCGAAGACCTCCGGCACGTCGATGCCACCGGCGAACGCGACGTAAGCACGGCAACCTGCTTCGGGGCGGGCGAATCGGAGCGTGACGCCCGGTGGCGCGAGTACCGCACGCCAGCGGCCGAGCGGCACCGAGTCGATCGTCGCGGTGAGGTCGGCGCCACAGATCGCGATTAGCGTCGGCTCGTCGAACTCGAGCGCCGGCCCGATCAGCGTCGCTTCGAGCCCCGCGGCGCTTTCTTCGTTTCCGACCAGGAGGTTGGCCAGGCGGAGCGCCATCGTGTCCATCGCGCCGCCGACCGGCACCGCATGTCGCTGCGTGTGCGCGCGGCCGAGGTCCTGCACGGTCGTCTGGAGTCCGCCACTCACGACTCGCGCGCTCACGCCGGCCAATTCCGGAAGTCGCTCTCCGTGATGGCGCGAAAACGGACGCGATCTCCGGTCGCGAGCAGGGCAGGCTGGGAGCGCGCGATGTCGAAGACGGCGAGCGGCGTCTTACCAATCAAATTCCAACCACCCGGCGAATCGAGCGGATACACGCCGGTCTGGCTCCCGCCGATGCCTACCGTGCCCGCAGGCACGACCGTGCGCGGCGTTGTGCGCCGCGGCGTCGCGAGCTGCGGCGACAAGCCGCCGAGGTAGGCGAAACCCGGCATGAAGCCGACCATGTAGACGAGGTAGTCGCCGCCGGTGTGAATCCGCACGACCTCGTCGGCGGTGATCTCGTGCGCGCGCGCCACGTCGTCGAGGTCTGGTCCGAGAGTGCCGCCGTAGCAAACGGGGACCTCGACGATGCGCGACGGAGGAAGCCGCTCGGCGGTGAGCCCGTCGAGGGCGGCGGAGAGTTCGTCCACGACTCGCGCGTATGGCGTCTTGGACGTGCCGTGCGCGGCGATGAGAGGATCGTAGTGGACGGCGATGCTGGTGAACGCCGGCACCTGGTCCACGAATCCGGTGGGCGGACGCTGGTCGATGCGGACCGACGCGCTTCGAACGAGGCGGTGCGTCGCCTCGTCGATCGTCGCGCCGAGCGTGATCATCACGGCGCGGTCGCCCAACGGCGTGAAGCGCACGCTATACCGCGAGCGTCATTCCTTCGGCGGACGCGACCACTTTGAGCGCCGAGCCGCGTCGAGCCGCCGCTGCCCGGCACGCCGCGAGGCGCGCGTCGAGGTCGTCGTCGTGACGTTCGGGCTTGTGGTGAAAGAGCACCAGCTCGCCGACGCCGCTGTCGAGCGCGAGGTCGAGTGCGTCTTCGTAGGTCGAGTGTCCCCACCCGCGGTGCCGATCGTATTCCTCGGGCGTGTAGGTCGCGTCGTGAACGAGCGTCGCGGCTCCGCGGACGAAATCGACCAGCCGGTCTCGCCACCCCGGGTCGTCGCCGTAGCTGGCGTGCGGCGCGAGCTCGTTGTCAGACACGTGGACGAACGACCGTCCGCCGGGCGTGGTGTCCGTCACGCGATACGCGAGCGCGCCGCCGGGATGGTGCAGCGCGAAGGCCGTGATCGAGTATCCGTCGCCGACGTGCGGCCTGTCGGTGAGCTCCGCGAACTCGACATGCGAGGGGAGCGAGTCGAAGGTCACGGGAAAGACGACCGGCGACATCTGGTCGCGCACGACGCGGCCGACGTTAGCCCGCAGCGACGTCGCGCCCCAGATGGTGAACTGGTTGCCACGCTCGAAGATGGGAGCGAAAAAGGGGATTCCCTGGATGTGATCCCAATGCGCGTGCGAGAGGAAAATGTCGCCGGCGATCGGCGACCCGTTCGCGCCGTTGACCAGTGACTGCCCGAGCTCGCGAATTCCGGTGCCGGCGTCGAGGATCACGAGCGCGCCGGTGCCGGTGCGAACCTCGACGCACGGCGTGTTGCCACCGTAGCGCACGGTGTGCGGGCCGGGCGTCGGAACGGATCCACGCGTCCCCCAGAAGTGCAGGTGCAGCGTCATGACCGTACGTGCCGGGCCAGCGCGACGCGGTTAGAGCTTGGCCTGTGCGCGAGCCTCGAGCGCCGGACGATCCGCCAGTGTAATGCGCCGGCGTTCGACGGTCACCCAGTTCGCGTCCTGGAAGTCCTTCATCGCGCGCGACACCGTCTCGCGGCTCGCGCCGATCATCTGTGCGATCGTCTGATGCGTCAGCGGCTTGTCGATCGTGTCGCTCCCCATCTCTTGGGCGAGATCGAGCAGCAAGCGGGCGATGCGCCCAGGGACGTCGAGCAGCACGAGTCCGCCGATCTTCTCATCGGCGCGGCGGAGGCGGCGCGACAGCTCGGTGAGGAGCGCCCACGCGACGGCGGGCGACGACTCGACTCGCTTCCGGAAGTCCTCGCGCCGCAGAACGAGCAGGTGCGCGTCGTCCATCGCGATGACGTGCGCGGACCGCGGGCGGTCGTCGATCAGCGACAGCTCGCCGAAATGCTCTCCAACGCCGAGCACGCCGAGGATCACTTCGCGCCCGTCTTCACCGATGAGCACGACCTTCACGCGTCCCTGGCGGACGACGAAGAGGGAGTCGCCAGGGTCGTTCTCGAACAGGATGACGCTGCCGCGAGGATAGAACCGTTCGCGCGTCAGGTCGGCAAACCGTTGGAGCTCGGTGCGATCGAGCCCGTTGAACAGCTGCACCGTCGCGAGAAAGTCTACGGTCGTCGTGGTCACGTTCTCGTGTGGGATAGACGTGTGGCGAAATTAGTACGGATAGGGCGAACTTCCAAACGGCGGACGGCTGGAGCCTCGCGACGGCCTGGGCGCAACGGCCGGAGGGCGCGACGGCCGGAAGGGGCGGCCGCCGAGTGGCGGGAGTGCCTCCGAACGGCGCTAGCGTCGAAAACACTCGGTCGGCGACCGCGCCTTTCGGCCATCGCGCCGTCCGCCTTTTCGCTCTATATTTATCAGGCTACTACCTACCGGAGCCGTTCGTGGTCGAGGGTTGCCGGGCACGTCCGTGCCTCGCGCTTCGGCCCATCGAGGTTCCACCGAACGAGAGTCGTTACAATGAAATCCGACATCCATCCTGAGTACGCTACGGCCACGGTCAAGTGCGCCTGCGGCAATACGTTTCTCACGCGATCCACGCAGGCCGAGATCCACACGGACGTCTGCTCGCAGTGCCACCCGTTCTTCACGGGTAAGCAGCGTCTTGTCGATACCGCTGGCCGCGTCGAGCGCTTCCGACAGAAGTTCGCGAAGCAGTCGACCTGAGGCTCGGTTCGTCTGGCGCTCCGCGATCGATTGGCGGCCGCCCTCGTCCGCGCGAAGGAGGTCGAGAGCGCGCTCGCCAATCCGGGCGCGCTGAACTCCGGGCAATTCGCCGAACTAGGGCGTGAACATAGCCGGCTGACGCCGATCGTCGAGATGGGCGCGCAATTCGAACGCGCCGAAAACGAGCTCGCGCAGGTGCGCGAGCTCGTTTCGTCTGACGATGCCGAGCTCGCCGCCGAGGCCCGCGCCGAGATCGAGCGGCTCGAGCCGGTCATCTCTCAGCTCGAGGCGTCGCTCACGCACGCGTTGTTGCCGCGCGATCCGCTCGACGAGCGCAACGCGATCGTCGAAATCCGCGCCGGCACCGGTGGCGACGAGGCCGCTCTGTTCGCCGCTGACCTCTACCGCATGTACACGCGATTCTGCGAGCGGCTCGGCTGGAAGCTCGAGACCATGTCGCTCTCCGACGGCGCGCTCGGCGGAACCAAGGAAGTGATATTCAAGGTCGCCGGCGAAGGGCCGTACGGTGCGCTGCGGCGCGAGTCCGGAGTTCATCGCGTGCAACGCGTTCCGGCGACAGAAAGCCAGGGGCGTATCCACACCTCGGCGGCAACAGTAGCCGTACTCCCCGAGGCCGAGGAGGTCGACGTCAAGATCGAGGACAAGGACATCCGCATCGACGTCTTTCGCGCGTCGGGTCCGGGCGGTCAGAGCGTAAACACGACCGACTCGGCCGTGCGCATCACGCACCTGGCCAGTGGCTTGGTGGTGAGCCAGCAGGACCAGAAGTCTCAGCTTCAGAACAAGCTGAAGGCGATGGAAGTGCTCCGCGCGCGCTTGCTCGACTTGCGCGTCGCGCAGCAGGAGGCCGAACGCGCGCGCATGCGGCGCACGCAGGTCGGCACCGGCGATCGGTCGGCCAAGATCCGCACGTACAACTTTCCGCAGAGCCGCGTGACGGACCACCGCATCGGCTGGACGACGCACGATCTGCAAGGATTCATGGACGGGGAGATCGCGCCCGTGGTCGAGGCGCTCAAGCTCGCCGAGGTCGAGGAGCAGCTCGGCGGCGACGGCGACGGAACGCATTCATGACCGCCGACGGTCTGACCAAGGCGCGCACCGTCGCGCGGCTGGCCGAGGAGCTCGCGCGCGCGCTCGACGAGTGCGGCATCGCCGAGCCGGTGTCGGAGTCACGGGAGATCGTCGCCGCGTTGTTCGACGTGCCGCGGTTCTGGTCCCTGACGAATGGTCACGTCGAGGTCGACGACGCCGTGCGCTCGCGCGCGCGGATCGCCGTCGAGCGGCGCGCGCAGGGAGCGCCGTTCGCGTACGCCGTCGGCCGCGCGAGCTTCCGCCACCTGACGCTCGAGGTGGACGAGCGCGTGCTCATCCCGCGGGTCGAGACGGAACACCTCGTCGACCTCGTGCTGGAGGATCTGGGACAGGAGCGAGGCGGCGTGGCGGTCGACGTCGGAACGGGATCGGGATGCATTGCCCTCGCTCTGGCGACCGAAGGCCGCCTCGCCCGCGTCTACGCGACCGACATTTCGCTCGACGCGCTCGCCGTTGCGCGCGCGAACGTGGCGTCGGCCCGCCGTTCGTTGCGAGCGTCGGTCGATCTCGTGCACGGTACGCTGCTCGGCCCGCTGCTCGACGTGCGCTGCCGAGTCGTCGTGTCGAATCCTCCCTACATTGCGCTGAGCGAAGCCGAACTTCTGCCGGCGAGCGTGCGAAACTGGGAGCCGGCCGCGGCGCTGTTCAGCGGGGGTGACGGTCTGTCGGCTACGGCGCGGCTTGTGCGCCAAGCGGCTGCGGTGCTCGAGCCCGACGGCTTGTTCGCCATCGAAGTGGACGCGCGCCGCGCGTCGCTGGCCGCGGAGCTCGTGGCGAGCGAGCGGCGCTTTCATGCTGTACGAGTTGAACTCGATCTCGCCGGCCGCGAGCGCTTCGTGCTCGCCCGGCGCCTCGACTAACTCTGCCCCTTTGAGGGAGCGATGATCGAAGACAAAGCCAAAGATCTCGGGCGGTTGATCGGGCAGAGCAACGAGTACAAGGAAGTCAAACGCGCCGGTGACGCGCTGAACGACGACAAGGACACCGTCGGACTGCTGCAGAAGATGGAGCAGCTCCGCGTCGACGCGCAGCGCCTGCTCTCGCGCGGCGAGCGCCCAACCGAGGCGATGGAGAAGGAGCTCGACGTGCTTCTCGGCCAGATCCAGGGGCGAGCCACGTATCAGCGCCTGCTGGTCGCGCAGGAAAACTTCGACAAGACGATGGCGCGCGTGAACGACTGGATACTCGACGGCCTCGAGAAGGGCGCAGCCAGCCCGATCATCACACTCAGCTGACCGTCGCGGCAATGTCTCGCGGCCTGCTCATCGTTTTCGAGGGAGCGGAGGGCGCCGGCAAGACCACGCAGCTGAGGCGGTTGGCCGATTGGATCGGCGCGCGCGGCCGCGACGTCGTGACCGTGCGCGAACCGGGCGGCACGGTGGTCGGTGACGAGATCCGCCGCGTGCTGCTCGATCCGTCGTCGGAGATCACGCCGCGCGCGGAAGCGCTGCTCTTCATGGCGTCGCGCGCGCAACTCGTCGATCGAGAGATCAGGCCGGCACTCGATCGCGGTGCCATCGTGCTCCTCGACCGCTTTTTTCTATCGACCTACGCGTATCAAGGGCGCGGACGCGGCGTCCCCGAGGAGGCGCTGCGCGCCGCCAACGGCATGGCGACGGGCGTCCTCGTACCCGACGTCACGCTGCTGATCACGCTGCCGGTCGAGGACGGATTGGCGCGCGCGATGGACCGCGGCGGCCACGATCGGATGGAGCGGGCCGACCTCGATTTCCATGAACGGGTCTCTCGCGCATTCGCCGACTTCGCGACCTCGCCATGGCAGGCCGCGCACGCCGAGTGCGGAACGATCGTGGCGATCGACGGCCGCGGGACGGAGCGCGAGGTGTTCGCGCGCGTGTTGTCCGTGCTGTCGGCGCGCTGGCCCGAGGAATTCGCGACGACGGACTAGCTGATTCGTCGCGCGGGTCGACTACTCTGGCTTGGTCTGATCGACGATCTTCGCGCCGGCGGGCATCGAGAACGCGAACAGCGACTTCGAGACCTGCGCGTTCGGCTCGACCGTCGTGAGGCGGACGTGTCGAGAGATCCCGTTCGCTTCGGTCACGTCGAACTCTCGAATCAACGCGTCGTCGTCATCCACCCAGACCGTCGCCTTGGTGAACGGCGCGCTCACGCCGGCCTTGGGGACGAGCAGCAGTCCATGCGCCGCGTGGCCGTCCACGGTTTTTGCCGGCGCGGCGGTGATGTCGTACTTCGTGCGGGGCGAATCGAGAAAGGCGCCGGTGAGGTCGATCGGCGTTTCGCTCCGGTCCGTGGCCGATCGCTTGATCACCTGGCCTGGAGCCGTGCTCGGCAGGTAGACCCAGACGGCCTTGCCGTCCGAGACGATCGCGTCTGACGCCGGCTGCGTGAACCGGATCGAGAGCAGGTTTGGCCGCTGCTGCGCGTACTCGCCGCGCGCGGTGGCCGTCGAGCTCGTGAGCTGGTTGGTGACCGTCTGCTCGAACGTCCCGCGCACGGTCCTGACCTTGGCCCACGCCGCGACGGCGCGGTCGATGGTGGCATCCACGGACTGACCGCGCGCACCGGGCGCGACGGTCGCCAGAACGATGGCTGCTACGGCGAGTGGGGTGGGGATTCGCATGAGTTTTCCTACACGCCCGCGGTGGCCGGCGTTCCCGTGGTCGCCACGGAGCGTCCGATGGCCGCGCTGATGGCACGCAGCTCTGTGACCAACCTCGCAAACTGGTCCGGGTAGAGCGACTGCGCGCCGTCGGACAGCGCGCGGTCCGGGGTCGGATGGACCTCGACGATCACCCCGTCGGCGCCGGCCGCGATCGCGGCGCGCGCCATGGGAATCACCTTGTCGCGCAGCCCCGTGCCGTGGCTCGGGTCCGCGATCATCGGCAGGTGCGAGAGTCGCTGCACGAGAGGAACCGCCGTGAGATCGAAGAGATTGCGCGTCATCGTGTCGAAGCTGCGGATGCCGCGCTCGCACAGAATCACCTGTCCGTTTCCCTCGGCCAGGATGTACTCCGCGCTCATGAGAAGCTCGGTGATCGTGGCCGCCATGCCGCGCTTGAGCAGCACCGGCTTGTTGAGCCGTCCGACGGCGCGGAGCAGGGAATAGTTCTGCATGTTTCGCGCGCCGATCTGAATGCAATCTCCGTACTCGGCCACGAGGTGTGCGCCTTCCTCGTCGAGCGCCTCGGTCACGACGGGCAGACCCGTTTCGCGCCGCGCCAGCGCGAGCAGCTCGAGTCCCTTCTTGCCGAGTCCCTGAAAAGCGTACGGTGAGCTGCGCGGCTTGAACGCACCGCCGCGCAGCGCGGTGGCGCCCGCGGCGCGTACAAGATGGGCCGCCGCGATGATCTGCTCTTCCGACTCGACCGAGCAGGGACCGGCGATGATCTGCACGTCGTTGCCGCCGAAGGTGACGCCGGGCGCGATCGTGACGAGCGTGTTCTCCTCGCGCCATTCGCGCGAGACCTGCTTGTACGGCTTGCTGACGTGAATGATCTCGGCGACGCCCGGCAGCGCCTCGACGCGGGAGCTGTCGACCCGGCCGTCGTTGCCGACGAGCCCGATGGCGATGCGCGTCTCGCCGGGCATCGGCCGGGCGGCGTAGCCCATCTCCTCGATCGTCTTCACGACGCGGTCGATCTGTTCCTGCGTCGCGTGGTTCTGCATCACGACCAGCATTACTCGTCCTCGAAGTCGAAGTACCAACCGTCGCGCGCGAGCGTGACGGGTCCGGCGAAGCGCGCGCCAACGAGCGCGCGAATGTCGACCTGCTCGACGGGCGGATAAAAATGCGTCAGCGCCAGATGCTTCGGCGCCGCACTAGCGGCGAGATCGCCGCATTGCTCGGGGGTGAGGTGCTCGGGAATGTGCATGCCGGTGGGCAGCGAGCATTCGCAGACCAGCAGATCGCACCCCCGGGCCCACACAGCAAGCGCTTCGGAAGGTCCCGTGTCGCCCGTGTAGACGATCCGCCGCCCGTTGCGCTCCATGGAATATGCCACGCTCTCGGGCGTGTGCGGAACGGGATGGCACGACAGGCGCAATCCGCCCGGGAGGGCGAACGCATCCGATGGTCCGATCTCGTGAATCGTGAGCGGAAATCCGGGCGCGGTGACCCATTCTCCGTAGGCCGCGGCCAGTCGCGCGAACAGATCCGCCGTTCCCACCGGTCCAATCACATCGACGGGCGCGGATCGCGGCGGCAGGAAGCCGTACTTCCAGGCGAAGATCAACGACGGAAGGTCGCCGTGATGGTCGATGTGAAAATGCGAGATCGCGACGTGCGTGATCGTCTGCCACGACGGCCCGAGCTCGGCCAACCGGCGTGTGATGCCGCTGCCGCAGTCGACGAGGAGGCGGACGTCGCCCGTCTCGAGCAGATAACCGGAACAGCTGCGCGCGGCCGAGAGCGAGATCGTGCCGGTGCCTAGCGCGGTGAAACGCACGTCAGGGACCTCGATACAGGATCTTGATGGTCGAGCGAAGCCCATCGGCGATGAAGACGGCGATGTAGACGCCGGGCGGCGCGTTCCGCCCCGCGGCGTCGCGCCCGTCCCACTGGAGGCTGGTGTTGCATCCGCCCTCGGTTCCGCTCTGCCGTCCGTAGGCCCCGGAGTCGAGCTGCGCCGGCAGCAGGCCGGGGACGATCGTGCGCACGTGGCGCCCCCGCAGGTCGTACACGTTGAGCGACACGTTCGCGCGATGGGCCAGATCGAACCAGAAGCAGGTGTTCGGCTGAAGCCCACCGCCGAACGGATTTGGAAAATTCTGATAGAGCAGCGTCGCCGTGGGGCATTCCGAGGTCTGAATGACGAAGGTTCCGGGGCTGTTGGCCGTGATCTGGTCCGACGCCGGCCCGTTCACCATGTTCGCGTGGACGTTCCACCGGTACGACGTACAGGCCTCGAGCGGGGTCGGCGGAACGAAGGTCGTGTCATTGACCGTGAACTGCTTGATCTGTCCGTTCGCCGTATTCGTGATGGTGATTTCGTACGTCCACGGCCCCGGCGGCAGGGTGACGGGCGGGCTGCTCCAGATGAATGTCGGCTGGCGGGTGAACAGGACGTCGTTCACGCTGCGCGTCGGGCTGACCAGCCGCAGCCAGGTGTGGACGGGAAAGAACACTACCTGTTCCTTGAAGTTGCCGAGCCGGTCGAAGATTCGGGCGCGGAAAAAGACGACCGTGCGCTCGGGCAGCAGCGAGTCGACCTGGAACGACGCCGAAAGGTTCGAGGACGTGCGGACGAGAAACGGCGCACGAAAGAGCGGCTCGAGCGCGACCTCGAGTGTGATGTTATACGGCCCGAGCGCCGGCGGCCCGGCGGTCCCCAGCACGAGGATCTGCGGGGCCGGCGAGATGCTGTCGTTGGTGACGGCAAGCGTGACCGACACCGCCGACACCGCTTGCGCGAGGCCGCGATTCGTCACGCCCGCCATCAGTCCGACGACCAGCGCGAGCGCCGCGTGGCGGCGCCGTGCCATCATGCGACGTCCGTCACGTCCAATGACTCACACCTGCGCCACGGCACCGTCGGGGTTCACCGTGGCGAGCACCTCGTCCACCGACGCCGCGCCGCGCATTCGTACGCTGACGAGCGACGAGACCCCCGGTTCCTGCATCGTCACGCCGTACACCGCGTCGGCGGCTTCGGTCGTCGTGCGCGGGTTGTGCGTGATGACGATGAACTGTGTGCGAGTCTTGAATTGCGTGAGCATCTTCACGAAGCGGCCGACGTTGGCGTCGTCGAGCGGCGCGTCCACCTCGTCGAGCAGGCAGAACGGACTCGGCTTCGTGAGGAAGATGCCGAACAACAGCGATAGCGCGACGAGCGCGCGTTCGCCGCTCGACAGCAGGTGGATTCGCTGCGTACGCTTGCCGCGCGGCGAGGCGTGGATTTCGATGTCGCAGTCGAGGGGCGCGTCCGGATTCTCCAGGCGGAGATCGCACTCGCCGCCGCCGAACAGCGACATGAAAATCTGTCTGAAATTGTCGCGCACTTCGGCGAACGTCGTGAGAAAGAGCTCGCGCGCCGTCGTGTCGATCTCGCGGATGGCCTGGAGCAGCGTTGCCTTCGCGTCGGCGAGGTCGGTGCGCTGGCTGGTGAGGAAGTCCTGTCGCTTGACCGTCTCGTCGTGCTCCTCGATCGCGAGCACGTTGACCGGTCCGAGACGCTCGATCTCGTCGCGAAGGGACTCGGCCTCGGCGCGGAGCGTCGTGTCGTCCATCTCGAGCGCCTGAACCTCGCCCAGCATGTCGTCGAGCGGACGGCGCCACTCGGCCTCGAGGCGCTCGCGGATCGCCGTGCGACGGCCGCCGAGCTCCGTGTGCCGCAACTCGGCTTGGTGCAGCTCGTCGTGGTGCGCCTGCGCGCGGCGTCGCGCGTCGTCGAGCGCGTGCTCGGCCGACGTGAGCGCTCCATCGGCGCCCTGCACGCCTTCCTCGGCGAGGACGAGGCGCTGCTCGCCGTCGGCGAGAGTGGCGTCTCGGGTCTCGAGGTCCAACTGCCACTCGGCCATCTGCTCGGCGAGTCGCGAGTCCACGAGCGCCAAGTCGGACAGCTCGGCACGGAGCGCCTCGAGGCGGCTCGCCGCCGAGCGCTGTTCCTCCGTGAGCCGATGCTCGCGGTCGTGCGCGACCTGGAGACGCGCCTGACACTGCGCGACTTCGATCTGCGCCGCCGTACGAGCCTCGCGCGCATCCTCGTACGCGCGCTCCGCGACGGCGAGCGCATCGCGCGCGCGCGTTCCTGATTCCGCTGACTCGAGAACCGTGCGCGAGACGGCGAGCGCCTCGTCGTCGAGCCGCGCGGCCTGATCGGTCAGCTGGTCGCGGCGTTGCGTGAGGCGAATCGACAACGCGTCGGCGTCGCCGACTTCCTTCTCGACCCGCTGCCGCCGCCGCTCGAGCTCACCGTGATGCTCCGTCGCCCGTCGCGCTTCGACCTGCGCCGTTTCGAGCGCGGCCGATGCGGCGACTGCCGCGCGCTCGGATTCCTGCGCCGCCGCGCGAGCCGCGTCCGCGACTTCGATCGCCGATGCCCGTGCTTTCTCCGTCGCCGTCAGCTCGGCGCGCAGCGCGAAAAGCTCGGCGCGCCGCCGGAGCGGACCGGCGCCGCCGATGAGGCCCGGCAGCCAAACCGCGCCGCGCATGTCGATGAACGCGGCGCCCTCGTCCACGGGGCTCGCGTGACCGAGGAGTCCGCGAACCCACGCGCGCACCGGGCCTGAAGAGTCGACCCGATGCGACAGCGCATCCGCGCGCTCGTCGGCCACGAGCGCGTCCGGGATCGCGTCCAGGGGAAGAAGAAGCAGCGGTCCGGGGTTCGCCGTCGCGTGCCACGCGCGGACGTCAGACGCGACGGACATGTCGCGAACGACGACCGCGTGAACCGTCGCGCCGAGGAAGCGCTCGACGAGCAGCGCCGAAGGTTCGTCGGCGTTGATGAAGTCGCTGAGGGGGCCGAGCACCGCGCCGTCGCCGAAGCGATCGCGCTCGCGAAGCAAGCGTGCCGCCGCCGGAGCGAGTCCGACGCGTTCGCGCTCCAGCGAATCGAGCGCGTTGACCCGTCCCTGGATCGACGTATGCGTTTCGTCGGCGCGGAACAATTCGGCGCGCGCCGCCGACTCGCGCTCGCGCGCTTCGCGATCGGTCGCCCGCGCGGCCTCGAGCGAGGATACCGCTTCGGCGACGCGGCGATGTGTGTCCGCCATGACCACCGACGCGTCCTCGATTTCTCGCGCGACACCCGACAGCGCGTCCGCGAGCTGCGCGCGCTCTTCGGCCAGTTGCTCGAGGCGCTGCACCAACTCGTCGCTCTCCTGGCGCGTCCGCTCGCGTTCGATGTCGACGCGGCGCGAACGGTCCTGCAGCTCTCTGTGCGCGCGCTCGACGTCGTCGACCGTCGCGCGGCTACGCGCGACCATCTGCCTCGACTCGTCCTCGCGCTGCTGGCGCTCGGTGAGCGTCCCCCGCGCCGCGGCCAGCGCTTCGTCCTGTCGGGCGCGATCGTCGGTGGCGAGCTGAATGTCCGACGTGAGACGCGTCCCGTGCGCCACGCCGTCCGTAGCCTCCATCTCGGCGCGCTGGCGGCGCGCCGACGAGTTTCGCTGGCGCTCTTCCGCGACCTTCATCTCGGAGCGGATCTGGAGCGCCTGCTCTCGCTGGCTGGACACGAGACGAAGCAGCTCGGTGCGCTGTGCCTCGGCGGCCGCGCGGTTCCCGTGCGCCGTGTCGCGCGCCTGCTCGGCCGTGCCGACCGCTCCATCCGCCTCGGGAGCGCCTTCGCGCAGTGCGCGCACGCGCTCGGTCAATCGTCCAAGCTCGTCGTGCCATGCTTCCATCTCGCGCTTGGCGAGCGCCAGCTCGACGGTGAAGCGCCGCGCGTTGAGCTCGGAGTGCTTCTCGGCGCGCCGCCGCTGTCTCGCGAGCGAACGCACCTGGCTCTGTACTTCGTTGATCAGATCGTCGAGCCGCTGCAGGTCGACTGTCGTCTCGTCGAGCCGCCGCTCGGCTGTGCGCCGGCGGTCGCGATAGAGGCCGACGCCCGCCGCTTCCTCGAACAGCTCGCGCCGGTCGTCAGGCCGATCCGAGAGGAGCGCGTCGATCATCTTGCTCTCGATGACGACGCCGGTGTCGGCGCCGAGACCGGTGCCGCGCAGCAGATCGGAGATGTCGCGGAGCCGGCACGGCGCGCGATTCAGGAAGTAGTCGCTCTCGCCCGACCGGGAGAGCCGGCGAGTGATGACCACTTCCTGGAACGCGACGGGCAGTGTGCCGTCTTCGTTCGAGAAGTGGAGCGAGACCTCGGCGACGTTCACCGCGCGCCGCGCCGACGATCCCTGGAAGATGACCTCCTCCATCTTCGCGCCGCGCAACAACCGCGCGCGCTGCTCACCGAGCACCCACCGTACCGCGTCCGACACGTTCGACTTGCCGCACCCGTTCGGCCCGACGATCGCCGTCACCCCGGCATCGAACTGCATCTGGGTGTTGTCAGCGAACGACTTGAAGCCCTGCAACTCGAGCTTGGTCAGTCGCACTAGAAGGATCTCCCTTTGCGGTAGACGAGCAGCGGCTTGATACCGGCCGCACGGAGCGAGGGAACAGCCAAAGCCGATTGACCGATTGACTCGTACGCGCCGACGAGCAGCCACGCCGAGCCGTTGGTCTGTTGGAGCGCGTACGCCGGCTGTCCCCGGAACCCCCACATCGAGATCACTCCGGGTACCGCCGATGGTGGCAATCCTGAATCGATCAAGAACGCGAACGGCAGTCGCACTATGGTGCCGCTGGAGCGGTCAAGGAGCTTGCGTTGCCTCAGCGCGCGAAGCAGCGAGTCGGCTTGCGCTCGCGCCGTGTACGCGCCGCTGACCACCTTGTACCACGTCGCACCCTGCACCTGCGCCGGCGAGAAGGTTTCCGTCGGGACGTTGTTGCCGTCTTGTTGCAGCTTCAAAATAGCGCCTGACTGCGTATTTGCCGCAACCAATTCGATCGCGTACGCGGCGGACGACGTCGAGTCGGACGGATTCGCCACCAAATACGGGGTGTCGATCGCCACCGTGTCGATGCCGTCGGCGGGAGTGGCGGGCTGCACGGCGATCGGCGCCGGAATGACGCGGTGATTCACCGTATCCGGCTTCGGGCCGAGGTGCGCCGGTCCACCGGCGAGCGGCCGGTATGCCAGCCATCCGACGAGGATCACGAGCAGCGAGAGCAGCGCGATTCCCGGCATCGAGGTGACCTTGAACTGCCGTCGCTTCGCGGGCGCCGCGCGCGTCGCACGCTGCTCTCCTGCCCTTGGCGCGGCCGGCCTCGACTCGCGCAGCATCGCGACGACCGACGAAGCCTGGACGCCCGCCGGCACCGCGTCGCCGACGACGACGACGCCATCGGTCAACGCCACGAGCTCGGCGATGCCGGGCGCGCCTGCCGGCGCGGCGAGAATGAGAAGCGAGTCGGTGGCCCGCGCCTCGGCGGCGACGCGCGCCCACCGCGGATTGGAGAGCAGCTCTTGGTAGTCCGGCAGCTCGGAGCCGCTCGGGATCACGAACAGACGCGTCGAGCCGGCGACCGAGCGAGTGACCCGCGCGAGCGAGATGCCGTACGAGATGGATTCGATGAGGCCGTGCGCGTCGTCGTCGTGCACGAGCTGATGGATCGGCGGCGAATCGGCGAACAAATCGCCGACCGTCACGCGCCGATGGGCGGACTGCGCTCGCGCGATGCCGAGAGCGACTTGGCCCGTCTGATCGGGATTGTGACCGGCCACCACGATCGCGTGGTGGAGATTCAGCGATTCGCCGAGACCCTGCCCGGCGGCTTCCCAGTCGAATCCACCCCCCCGCTCCGTCGCGGGCGCCGTCATGTCCGCCGTCGAGGCGGAGTGGACGAGCGCGGAGGGCGCGCCGCCGTCAGAAGCTGGGCCACAATGACCACGTCCAGAGTCCCTTGTGCCCGTCCTGGTTCACAGGAATCGCGTAGTCCCACCGCAGGATGGCGTAGTTGAACAGGTTGAGTCGCAAGCCGAAGCCGTAGCTGCGGAGAGGGATGCGGTCCTTGGTGACATCGTAGCCGGGCGGCCGCGAAAGCGAAACCGATTGGCCGTGCGACCAAGCGAGTCCGGCGTCGTAGAAGAAAAGTCCGTCAAGCGGCGGCAACGCGCCAGGGAGAAATCCCAACTCGAGGCGGCGAATCAACGGAAAGCGAAGCTCGGCGTTCCCCACGGCGACCCGACTTCCCAGCAACTGCACGGCGCTGCAGTTGGTCGGGTTTGCGCCGACGACCGGACAGGAGAGGTAGAACGTGCTGTTGCGGTCGTAGCCGCGCACGAAGTCCGGACGCGCGATGTACTTCTGGAACGCCGTTTCGTCCTTGCCGATCGAAAGGTCGGTGTAGGCGCGCGTCGCGAGCGTGAGGTAGTTGAAGATGATGGGGTCGTAGCGGCGATAGTCGGCCAAATACTCGACCCAGTGGTACGTGCCCGTCACGGGGCTCACCTGGACGCGGAACCGGCGCCCCATCACGGGGCCGGTGTACCCGAACACCGTATTGTCGGAGACCAGAGCCACCTGGCCGTCCACGTAGTTGAGCGACGGATCGCGGTGCGTGCTGTCGACCGAGTAGCCGCCGGCGACCGTTCCGTCGGTCACTTTTCGCGTAATGAAGTCGCGGGTTCGGTCGATGTTGTTGAACCCCGCGCCGAACTCGATTCTCGTGAACCGGTCGAGCGGATACGCGGTGACCGCGAAGGCCTGTCGCGCCACGTACGTCGTGATCTGCTGGTTCTCGCTGGCGACGTCGGGATCGCTTGTGTTGGCGATCGAATCCGCGGAGAGGAAGTAGTACGGATTCTGGGAGAGCGCCGTCGTGAACTGCCACCGGTGTGCGAGGTTCGTGTATCCGAGCAGCGCGGCCGCCTCGCGAATGCGTCCGTTGATTTCGCCCGAGATCGACAGGTGGTTGTTGCCGAGCATGTCGCTCATGACGAGCGTGGTGCCGCCGAACACGGTGCGCCCGCCAAGCGCGTCGGGCGAATACGCGATCGTCGGCCGGGCCGAGAAATCAGGCGTCAGGCGGACGCGG
Organism: uncultured Gemmatimonadaceae bacterium; assembly: GCA_963757185.1. Taxonomy (GTDB): domain Bacteria; phylum Gemmatimonadota; class Gemmatimonadetes; order Gemmatimonadales; family Gemmatimonadaceae; genus JAQBQB01. The sequence goes on along the minus strand of CAVWQI010000001.1, from coordinate 137,828 downwards.
TAGGGCACGACGCGGAAGCGATTCGTATCCGGGAGCCCCAGCTCGGCCGAATCGAGCAGTGCGACGAGCGACACCGTGCGCGTGAGGCTGTCCTCGGGCGTCTGCGGCGTGGGGACCGCCGCCTGCGAGAAGTCGACCATCGCCAGTTCTTGAAACGGCGTCCTTCGCAGCGATCGCGGATTGTTCACGGACCACACCGTGTACGCGCCGTTCTCGAAGTACGTGAACGCCAGCTTGTCGGCCCCACGCGCCCAGGTGATCGCCGGACTCAGTTCGGTCACCGCCTGCACGGCGCCCGCGACGCGCGTGAGTTGATAGTGCGCGCGAGCGTCGAGGTCGTAGAGAAAGACGTTGGGCGTGCCGGTCCGATCCGAGACGTACGCGATCGATCGCGCGTCAGGGGCCCACTGCGGATTCAGGTTCAGCCCCGCCTGTCCGGGAAGAACGCGGATCGATCCGGACTCCAGGTCGAGCAGCGCAATGCGCCACGGCTTGAAGCGCAGCAGCGGAAAGCTGGCCGAATCCCGATCCGTCGCGAACGCAATCGTTCGCCCGTCGGGCGACCATTGCGGCTGAAAGTCGCCGTACTTGTCGTTGGTGAGCCGCCGGAAGCCGGTGCCATCGACGTTGACGACGAAGAGGTCCGTGATCCCGCCCGATCCGCCGCTGAACGCGAGCTTCGATCCGTCGGGCGACCAGGTCGGACTCGTCACCGACTCCAGCGCGAGGTTGAACTGCTTCGTGACCTTCCGCGAACGAACGTCGAGGATGTAGAGGACGTCCTTGCCTCGCCGCTGGGCCGTGAACGCGAGCTGCTGTCCATCCGGCGAAAAGGCGCTCTGCGAGTAGAGGAAACGGAGCTCCTCGAAGTTCGGGTCGTACTGGCTCGGGATCAGCCGCGCCGTTCGCTTGCCCGTCTCGGCGTCGGCGAGCCAGAGGTCGATGAACACCTCGCCGCGCTGCACTTTGCCGTTCGAGAGAAAGGCGATGGAATGTCCATCCGGTGAAAGCGCCGGCGCGAGGAAGATGTCCCCCTCGCTCTGCTTCTTGGTGAGAACCGCCTGCGCGAACTTGCGCGGCCGATCCATCACCCCGATCGCCGGCAGTAGCCGCGTCTGGACGTCCTCGCGCCACTGGTCGCTCAAGTCGTCGAGCGTGACGCCGAGCTCCCGGACGAACGCGCGCTCGACGCCGACGGTCGGCACGGAATTCATGATCTGCCCGATCGTCTCGTCGCCCCAGTTCTGGCCGACGAACGCCCACACCGACTGCCCGTAGCGATACGGGAAATACTTGTCGGGGTCGTCGCTCATCTGCTGGATCGTCGGGAGCTTGCCGAAGAGCGACGCGTCGCGCATCCACACGTTCGTGATCGTGCTGCTCGGCCCGAGCGACAGGTACTCGGCCATTCCTTCCATGAACCAGGCGGGCGGCGACACTTGGGCGAGCGTCTCGAGCCCGTTGCCGGCTTTACCGTGCGCGAAGATGTCGTACTGGAACGCGTGCACCATCTCGTGCGTGAGCACGTGCTCGAAGCTGCGGTAGTCGCCGGTGAAGTTCACGAGCATGCGGTGCCGCGTCGCTTCGGTGACGCCGCCCGTGCCTTCGCCGAGGTCGCCCGTGACGTTGTTCTGACCGAAGTCGGCGCGCGACGAGAAGAGCATGATCGGCTTCTTCTCGCGGAACTGGTGGTCCAGCACGCGGGAGAGGCGGGCGTACGCGCGCTCCGCCATGCGGGCCGCGTCCCACGTCGCCTGCCGTTCTTCAGGGTAGTAGTAGATCTGGAAATGCTCGGTATCCAGAACCTGCCACTTGAAGTTGTCGTACTGGACTTGATTCTGGCCGAAGTAATTCTGCGCGCGCGCCGAGCGGCCGATGCCCGTCGTCGCGCCCAGCGCGAGACCGAGGGCCGCCGCGAATCGGCGCGCCCTCGCCCGACTCGCGACGAGACGCGCTAGACGCCCGTCTCCAGCTGAATCTGCTCGGCGTCGGACCACAAGCGCTCGAGTTGATAGAAGTTTCGCAACGTCGGGTGAAACACGTGCGCCACGATGTCGACGAAGTCCAGCAACACCCACCGTCCCTTCTCCAGTCCTTCGACGTGATGGGCCGGCCAGCCCTCTTTCTTCATCCCCGTCATCAGGTGCTCACCGAGAGCGCGGACGTGCGTGTCCGATGTGCCGCTCGCGATCAGGAAGAAATCCGTCATGTCGGTGATGCCCCGCAAATCCAACAGAACTACGTCGTGCGCTTTGTTGTCGATGGCGATCTGCGCCGCGCGCTGCGCCGCAGCGAGCGCGGTTCCGCTTGTCGAAGTGGCTGGCATGAAGGTCCGGCTGACGCTCCGCTGAGATGGGGAGCCCGAAGGCTCATTGGTAGGATAACGTTGGTTCTCAAGAAGGGTAGAACAGATCGAGTTCCTTTAGCACGAAACGGCGTGGCAGGCGCCACGCCGTTCGGGTCATTTCGTCCCCCTACCGGCGCGCCGATCTATCCCTTGATCACCCAGACGCGGACTTCCGGCTTGACGTCCGCGTGGAGGCGAATGGGCACCCTGTATACCCCGAGTGCCTTGATCGGCTCGTGGAGATCGATCTGCCGTTTCTCGATGCGGTAGCCCTGCGCCTCGAGCTGCTGCGCGATGTCGGTCGCCGTCACCGAGCCAAAGAGCTTGCCCTCCTCGCCGACCCGCGCCGAAAAGGTGAGCGACACCTGCTCGAGCTTCTCGGCCAGGCCTTGCGCCGAGCCTCGCCGTTCGCTCTCGGCGGCTTCGAGACGGTTGCGCTCCTGCTGGATGCGCTTGAGGTTGCCCGGCGTCGCCTCGTACGCGAGGCCGTGGGGCAGGAGATAATTGCGGGCGTAGCCGGGTTTCACGTTCACGACGTCGCCCGTTTTGCCGAGATTTTCGACGGCTTGGCGAAGAATGATTTCCATGACTGAGCTCCGATCGAATTGCCGAATGTGAAGACGACGTTACGGCGCGGGCCGGGCGGCGCGTCCGCGCCAGTCGGCCCACGTGTCGCCGAGGCCGAGCGCGATCGCCGCCACGGCGAGAAAGAGGAACGCGAGTGCGGCGAACACCTGCAGCACGGGAGCGAAGAGCAGCACCGCGCCGATGGTGAGCGCGACGCCCAGCGTTCCGGGCGCCATGAACCACGATAGAACGCCGAGGCCGCGGACGGCGTAAAGCGTTCCGAAGAAAACGAGCAGGTTCTGACCGAACCCGCTCAGCGTAGAGAGCGTCGGGACCAGGACGGTCGTCAGTCCGACGATGAGTCCCCAAACCAACTGGTCGTTGAAGCGAAATTCGCGCAGCGGCTGGAGCGGCGCGCCGAGTCGCGTGCGCCCCAGGCGATGATACGTGGCCCAGGCGAGCGCGAGCGCGGCGAGCGATTCGAGCGCGAGCAGCGACGGAAAGATCGTCCGCCCCACGTCGGACACGGACGCGAGTCCGCGCTCCGTCTCCGTCGGCAGCTCCGAAAAGGCCGGAACCTTGTCGACGAGCTGCTGCCATTCCTTCGGATGCGACTCGATCACCGACGTGACGGTCGCCATGGTCTCGCCGTTGCGACGCGAAAACTCGTCCGACACCAGCGTCGCCGTGCGCGACACCGAAACCGGGCCGAGCAGAGCCATCACGGCGGCGAGCCCCAGCGTCATCACCAGCGCGGCCATCGCACGGGTGAAGAACGGCCGCTCGGTGGACAGCAGACATACGATGCCGAACGCGCCGGCCAACAAGAGACTCCACCCGCGCGCCAGGTTGTTGAACGCGCCGATCGTGCCCGGCGGTTGCACCGTGAGCACGACGGCGATCGCCACCCACGCGATCGCGAAGAACGCCCGGCCGCCCGCCCACCATCCGACGAGCGCGCACGCCGCGACCGCCGGCACGAAGAGCAGCATCGTCTGCTCGATCGGCAGAACGGCGCGCACGTACGGCGTGAGCGGCAGGAACACGAACGCCGCAAGCGCGAGGAAGAGCTTTCCCCAGCCACGTTCCGACGGCGCCGGCGGCGGCACCGTCGCCGAAGCGTCGGTGGGCGGCGGCGAAACGTCGGTCGGCGTCTGGGGGGCGGGCGGGGTCGCGGGGTCGGTCATCAACTAGGGCTGAAGGCCCCGCGTGTACGGAATGATTGCCAGGTATCGAGCGCGCTTGATCGCGGTCGAGAGCTGACGCTGGTGGCGCGAGCAGGTGCCGCTCAGCCGGCTCGGGAGAATCTTCCCGTGGTCCGTGATGAAACGGCCGAGCGTGCGATCGTCCTTGTAGTCGACGTATCGGACGCGCGTCTCGCAAAACGGGCAGGCTTTCTGTGGTCGTCGCATGGTCTACTCCTCGTCGTCATCGTCGTCTGCATCGCGACGACGGTTGGCGGCGGCGATCTCCTCTTCCGACATCGGCGGAGCGCCTACCTCGTGTTCGAAGAGCGTGATCAGGTGACGGACGACGCCGTCGTCGAGCTTGATCGCGCGCTCGTACTCGGGGAGCGTCGTCGCATCGGCGGTGAACCGCGCCACGGCGTAGTAGCCGGACTCGCGCCGGCCGATCGGGTAGGCGAGCTGTCGCCGGCCCCAGTGGTTCACCTGCAGGTCGCCGGGGTTGCCCAGGAGTCCGTGCAGTCGACCGAGCTTCTCGTTGATGGCGGCGTCTTCGAGGGTCGAGTCGAAGACGTAGACCGCCTCGTATTGGCGCGTCATGCGCAGGCAATCCTCCCTTTGGTCTGAGCCGCCCCTCGCTGGTTGCCTGAGCGAGAGGAGGGGAAAGTTGTGCGCTGTGCGCGGACATGCGCCCAGCTCGCTAATCATAGCCGCGCCAACGAATTATCTCAAGCCGCGTGGGCTGTTGGCACTCGACCTGCCAAATGGGTTGCCAAGGGCCAATAGGCTCGGCCCACGCAATCGTTTTATGGAGGATACATGAAGAACCTGCGAATCTTTGCCGTCCTGCTCGCCGTCGCGCCAATCGCGGCCGGGGCAGGGCTGACCGCGTGCGGCCGAACGAACGAGGCCGGTGGTGAGGTCGTGCCCGCTACCGCAGTCGGACTCGACGTCAGAAACCAGAACTTCCTGGACGTGGACGTGTTCTCGATCGTCGACGGCCTGTCGACCAGACTCGGGACGGTGACCGGTAACGGTAGCCGCCACTTCCTGCTCGATCCGTCGGTGGGGTCGCGTGATTTCCACCTGATCGCCGTGCCGATCGGAGGAGCGGGGCGAGCGTCGAGCGGAAACGTCGCCGTCGGCCCTGGTCAGACGATCGTCTTCACGGTGGGCGCCACTCTTCAGAACAGCAACGTGATAGTTCGCTAGCGCTCGGCAGCTGTTAGCGACGCGCGCGGAGCCACGCCGGCGGATTCTGTCCGTGGGCGAGGGCTTCGAGCGTGGGGTAGACCACGGCCGCGTCCGAACGCCGCGACATCGGATCGAGGATGTTGTGCGGCAGGCCGAGCGAATCAGGGAATTCGTATACCGAAACCGGTACGCCGCGGTCGTTCCAGACCCGCGCCAGGTCGAGAACGGCCGGCGTCTTCACCGTGCCGTCGTCGGCGTTGACGAGGAAAAGCACCTCGGCCCGCGCCGGCACGTCGCGCGGCGCGTCGCGACGCACGGCCATGCCCAGTTTGAGAACCTGCGCCAGCGCGTGTGTCGTATAACCGGGGTCGCGATCCGGGCGAGTCGTGTCCGGCGCGGCGCGCCGTGTCACGTTGGGCACGTGTGAGCTGAAGTTGACCAGCGGCTTCTCGAGCATCGACGGGACGTGGCTGACCTCGAACGGCGGCGCGATCACCACGGCGCGGCGCACTTCCGGGCGATGCTCGGCCGTCCACGCCGCGATCGTGCCGCCGACGCTCAATCCGACGACGATGACCGAATCGCCGAGGCCCGCCGCGATGTCCACGGCGGCGTCACCGGTGCGGCAAAGATCCGCGGCCGACAGCCGCGCCAACTGCCGCGCGTCGCGTCCGCGCTCTGCGTGGTGGGGAAGCCTCGGAACGAAAACGTTGTCGCCGCGCGCGTAGAGCGAATCGGCGAGGGCGGCGAACTGCCGCGGCGAGTCCGTGAAGCCGTGAAGCAGCACGACCGCACGCGGGGTTCTCGCACCGTGGACGAGCAGGATGGACTCGCCGCCGGGCGCGACGACCGCGGAGTCCGCGGCGATGAACTGACTCGGCCCGCGCCGATGGCCGCCTCATAGTCTGTTGTCGGGTTGGGATGCGAGCGCATGTCCCCGGCGCCGGCTGGAAGCACAGCCGCGATGCCGAGGACTACCATGGCGCTACGCCAAACGACACCAAGACCAGGAAGAATCAAGAGCGTTCTCTCACGTGGGGCGGCGGTCGAGATCGCCGCTACCTGATACTACGCTAGCGCCCGGAAATGGGTTCAACACCCCATTTGATCCGGTTCGGTCCGCTTTCGGTGGGACGATTCACCCGCTGAATCGGAAAAATGCGACAACGGCCGAGGCGTTGACCGCGGGCCGTCGAGGAATCGCGTCGTCGACCTACGGCACTCGCTGAGACGTTGAACCGAAACAGCATCACGTCGCCGTCGCGAACGACGTAGTCCTTGCCCTCGGACCGCACGACGCCTTTCTCGCGCGCCCCTTTCCAACCGTCGCTGGCCACGAATTCGTCGTAGCCGACCGTCTCGGCGCGGATGAATCCGCGCTCGAGGCTGATCGGGACTCAACGCAGGCTCTGCCGCTAGTCTGTCGGATCGCTGCGCGCCGCCCGAAGTGCCGATACCAATAACGCCAGAAGTGCGACGATCGCCATCAGAACCCGCGTCGCAACGAACGTCAACGAACCGTGCGCACCACCGCCACGAAGCGCCGACCTGAAGTACGCCCATCAACAGCAACCACCGGCCTGGCGCGACGGGAGTGCTTGCGTGCCCACGCCACATACGGCGCGAGGTCTCTCATGATTGGTGGGTACATCATCCTCGGTTCACGGCGATCGAAGCACGGTCTCGGATCAAAACATCGCGATCCTTGCAAACGCAATCAGCGATGCGCGCAGCGCGCAAAGATTTGTTTGCGACCGATGAGACCGCTGGCCGACAAGCTTGTGACCTTAAACGATTTGTAATGATGGTCCTGTATCGCTTGCAACCACATAGCGTTGCCATCGGGACGCGGGCAGTGAAACACCTTGCGATGAGCACCTGCCCATCGCAGCTGATTTGTCGAAGATTAGAACGTTCTCATTAGTCTCCGCTTGCGTGCACGGCGGCGTACGCATTATGATGGCTTCGTCGTCGCCGAGGATGGCGGTGATTCTGGCGGGCGGTGCCCGAGCGCTGATTAGCGCGAAAGCCATCCTCATGCCATCTACGCGAGCACGAGCCTAGACGGTGTTCATCGGCCACCCGGATCGCCCATCACGATCGGTCGACGGGCGGGGGTGACGACGCGCTTTCCCAGCGAGTTGGACCAAAGGAGGACCCGTCCGTGCGAGACGAAGCGTGCAACACCACCAACAACAGGAGGTCTAAATGCTAAGAAAGATCTCCCTCTTGGCGGCTGCCTTCCTGAGCAGCTTCGCCTTAGCGGCGTGCAGCGGCATCGACGACGCGTGCGACGCGTTTCTTCGACCCGCAATCCGGCTCCAAGTCCGCGACTTGGCGACGGGGATGTCGATCGCTGCGAACACGCGCGTCATCGCGGCGAGAAGAGAGGGAGGGACGGATACGCTCCCACTTCCCGGAATGCCGCCAACTGACTCGTCGGTATTCGAGGTTGGCGACCTCGGTGGGACATACGATCTCTTGGTGCAGAAACCGGGTTATGCGGAATGGAAACAGACGGTAAGCGTCCCGTCGGGCGGCTGTCACCCGGCGCAGACAATCGACGTCACGGCGAAGCTTCAGGTGCTAGGGATGTAGTCGCGCGAAAGTTTTTGGGGTAACCGTACTCCCTCCTTGAGGAGGTCCGAAATGCGGCGCGAAAGGCGAGGATCGCAGCAGTTATTCATCGGCGCGGTGTGCTTCGCCATGTTGGTGCTGGCCTACGATCGAGATCGGGAGGTCACGACGGGACCCGCCTCTCCGGGGAAAGGCGCACACGCGTTGGCGCGCGTTCATGGTTCGAAGTATCGGCGCCCGGATGAAGACCTTTTCGTCGCGCTCGCCCAGGAGGAGCCGACTATTGCTGGCGTCTTCATCGACGCAGACGGCAGTCTCGCATCGTTCGTTGCTGATTCCACTCGGCTCGTCACAGCGAGGGGTGTCAAATAGTCCCGAAAAAACCGACGCTGATTCAGCCAGCGTCCGCGCGCGCGGCCCGCGGATAGAACGCGCCCCGAGGAGCCTGGTCGAGTACAAGCGCTCCTCGAGGCTTCGGGCGCTTGCCGCCGAGAATAGCGGCAGGAGGCACCACTTGGTGGACGTTCGCTTTCTGCCGTACGCGAAAGCGAACGCCGCGTAGTACGCCCTATCGCTGCGTTTCGAGATGATCCATTCAAAATCGATGGCGTCGGCCGCGCTTGCCCCCGCATGAGGAGCCCTCATTACGGAGCTGCTGCAAGGAAACGCCTCGCTAATACCTTGCTCCGCGCGTGGGTCGAAACTCTCGCGCGTCTCGGTGACTTGGCTCTTCGGCGTGGGCGCCGGCGCGGGCGACGCCATGCTCTTCCGGGGGCCCGGGATCATTGCACGCGATCGACGACTGACCGTCATTCGGAGCGGGCGCCGGCACGAGGCTCGTCGGCAGGTTGGGCTTGAAGTTGCTTGACCGACGATGTACGTCGTCGTCGCATCGTCGCATCGTCGCATCGTCGCATCGTCGCATCGTCGCATCGTCGCATCGTCGCATCGTCGCATCGTCGCATCGTCGCACCCGACGCCTCGTCCGGTCGCGCTTGTCGATCGTGGCGATGGCCTGCGCGAGATAGTGACGTGCGAGGGACTCGTGCACAGAGGAAGCCCAGGGGATTGTTAGGGGGGCTCGTACTCGCAGCTCGTCGCCCGGTGAGAGCGGCCTCAGGTCATCAGGGCCATTCGCTTTGGAACTGTATGCGCAGTGAACCCTAAGATCGGCGAGGTTAACCGACCTTGGAGCTCAGACGTTGAACCGAAACAGCATCACGTCGCCGTCGCGAACGACGTAGTCCTTGCCCTCGGACCGCACGACGCCCTTCTCGCGCGCCCCTTTCCAACCGTCGTTGGCCACGAATTCGTCGTAGCCGACCGTCTCGGCGCGGATGAATCCTCGCTCGAAGTCGGTGTGGATCACTCCCGCCGCGACCGGTGCGGTGTCGCCGTTGTGGATCGTCCAGGCGCGAGCTTCCTGCTCCCCGGCCGTGAAATACGTCTGGAGTCCGAGCAGGTGGTAGCCGGCACGGATCAGGCGGTCGAGTCCCGCCGATTCGAGGCCGAGCGACTCGAGGAACGCCTTGCGGTCTTCCTCCGGCAAATCCGCGAGCTCCGCTTCGATCTTGGCGGAGAAGGGAACGACCTCCGCGATCTCGCCGCTTTCCGCCACGGCCCGGCGCAACTGACCGATGTGCGTTCCCTCCTGATCGGCGCCGGAAAGCTCCACGTCGGTCACGTTCGCGGCGTAGAGAACGGGTTTGAGGGTCAGGAGCGAGAGCGGCGCGAGAGTGCGGCGGTGGTCGGCCGACAGCTTGGCGTGCCAGAGCGCGCGTCCCTCCTTCAACTCCGCGTTCGCGGATTCGAGCGCGCCCAGCTCGGCCAGGGCTTCCTTGTCGCCGGTCTTCGCGGCCCGTCGCACGCGGTCGAGACGCTTCTCGACGATGCTCAGATCGGCGAGGGCGAGCTCGAACTCGATCACCTCGCGGTCGCGCACGGGATCCACGGCGCCCATCACGTGCAGCACGTCGTCGTCGTCGAACGCGCGCACGACGTGCACGACGGCGTCGGTCTCACGGATGTTGGCGAGGAACTGGTTGCCGAGTCCCTCTCCCTGCGACGCGCCTTTGACGAGCCCCGCTATGTCGACGAACTCCACCACGGCGGGGACGACGCGCTCCGGGCGTACGATGCGCGCGAGCACGTCGAGCCGCGGGTCGGGGACGTTGACGCGGCCGACGTTCGGATCCTTGGTCGCGAACGGATAGTTGGCGGCCAGCACGCCGGCCGACGTGAGGGCGTTGAAGAGGGTGGACTTGCCCACGTTCGGCAGTCCGACGATTCCGAGTTTCAGCATGTTATGAAGTTCAGGTCTTGATGCCGGCTACTCGTCGGCGCCGCCGTTGTCGCCGGTTCCGGTAAATCGATTCATCACCGGCGTGATGCCGTGCGTCGTCCACAGCTCCAGCGCCTGCGTCAGCGTCGGCATGAGCGAGCGGACGACGTCCGCCTCATGTCTGCCGAAGTTGTCGAGCACGAAGTCGCTCAGATCGCCGCGGCGGCGCGGATCATCGGGCGCGATGCCGACGCGGAGCCGGGCGTAGTCCTGCGACCCGACCGCGGCTTCGATGCTCTTCAATCCGTTGTGTCCGCCGGCGCTTCCGCGGGCGCGAAACCGGTATCGGCCGAGCGCCAGCGCGACTTCGTCCACCACGATCATCAAGTCCGACCCGGCGGACCACGCGGGACGGCGCAAATACGATCGGAGCACCGACCCGCTGAGGTTCATGTACGTCTGCGGCTTTACGAGCCGCACGCGGACGCGTCCCACCGCGCCGGTCGTGACGCGTGCTTCGCCATCGCGCTTCCACGGTTCGAAATGCCAAACGTCGGCGAGGTGGTCCACGACCCACCAGCCGACGTTGTGCCGTGTGCGCTCGTATTCCCGTCCGGGGTTTCCGAGGCCGACGATGACTTTCATGGCTTCGACGTCCGGTTCGTCGGCGCCGTCCGCCGTTTCGGCGTCCGGCTTCGACGATCGTCCGCGTCCGAACAGGAATCGCAGCACGACGCCGGCTACTTGGCCTCTTCTTCCTCCTCCTCGGGCTTCACCTTGCGGATGAGCTCGGGCTCGGCCGCCGCCTCGGGCGCGGCGCCCTCGGCTGGTGCTGCCTCTTCGATCGCCGCCGCCGGGGCCGTGCAGACGCAGACCGTGGCGCCCGCGTCGTCGAGCACCTGGACGCCTTCGGGGAGCCTGAGGTCGCGCACGTGAATGCTGTGCCCGATCGTGAGCGGCGTGACGTCCACCTCGACGTGTTCGGGGATCAGCGACGGATCGCAGCGCACGGACAGTTCGTGCATCGTCTCGGCGAGAATGCCGCCCGAGTTGCGAACGCCGTCCGCGGTGCCGGTGAACCGGATGCGCACGCTGACGGTGACCTTCTCACCGGCGACGAGCTGCTGGAAGTCGATGTGGATGATGTTGCGCTTCACGGGATGCCGCTGGACCTCGCGGATCAGCGTGCGCGCCGTGGTCCCGTCCACCGAGAGCTCGATCACGGTGCTGGCGGCCGAGATCGTGCCGAGGAGTCGATCGACCTCGCGCGCCACGAGCGAGAGCTTCTGCGGCTCGCGGCCATGGCCATAGATGATCGCGGGGATGTTGCCGGCCTGCCGAACTTTGCGCGCGAACCCGGTTCCGACGTTGTCGCGAACCGTCGCGTTCAAGGATGCTGTTGCCATTTCAGTGAATTCCGTCGAATTGCCTGACCATCGCAGCCCGCTCGCGCCGTCCGTCTACTCTCGGGAGGCTGCGTCCTCCCTACCATGAGACTGCGCGAGCTCCCTACAAGACCTGCCTCAATCGAACAACGAGCTGACCGACTGCTCCGCGTGCGTGAAGCGAATCGCCTTGGAGAGCAGCTCGCCGACGGACAGCACGCACAGCTTGTTCGGCCGTCGCTCTTCCGGGATCGCGATCGTGTCCGTGACCGCGACTTCCTTGATCGGGGCGTCGTTGAGACGCGACCGCGCCGGTCCGGAAAGCAGCGCGTGCGTCGCACAAATATAGATGTCCTTCGCGCCCAGGTTGCGGAGCGCGCGCGCGGCCTCGCTGACGGTCCCGGCCGTGTCGATCATGTCGTCGACGAGGATACAATCGTGTCCCTCGACGTCGCCGACCACGTTCACGACCTCGGAGACGTTCGGCTGCGGCCGCCGCTTGTCGATGATGGCCAGCGTCGCGTTCAAGCGCTTGGCGAACCCGCGCGCCATCTTCGCCGACCCGACGTCCGGCGCGACGACCACCGGCTCGATGAGCTGCATTTTACGATAATGCGCCGTGAACACCGGCATCGCATAGAGATGATCGACGGGAACGTCAAAGAACCCTTGCAATTGGTGCTGGTGGAAATCGACGCCGAGTACGCGGTCGACGCCGGCGGCCTGGATCATGTTCGCCATCAGCTTCGCGCCGATCGGCACGCGCGGTTGATCCTTGCGATCCTGTCGCGCGTAGCCGTAGTACGGCATCACGCACGTGATACGCGCCGCCGATGCGCGCCGGGCGGCGTCGATCAGGAGCAGCAGCTCCATCACGTTCTCCGCGGGCGGATTCGTCGGCTGGAAGATGAACACGTCGTTGCCGCGAACGTTTTCATCGATGCGCACGGAGATTTCGCCGTCGGCGAAGCGTCCGAGGTTCACGCGGCAGAGATCCACGCCGAGGTTGCGCGCGATCTCCTCGGCGAGTGGCCGGTTGGCGGTCCCGGAGAGCAGCTTGAGGCCGTGGCTCGGTACGGCTAGTCCATCCATGCGCGGCGATGGGGCTTGGGCGGTAAGCATCGAACGAGCGGGGTTGGCTGAAAGCTGTAACGGGGGCGGACGTGGCGCGCGTCCATTTCCTTGCCGTCGGGCTCGCGGCATTGCCCCCGGTGGATTCGAACCACCATTCTCGGATCCAAAGTCCGATGTCCTGCCATTGGACGAGGGGGCAGCGAGCCTCTAAAGCTACCGATCGACGGTCACGCGTTCAACTCGATCGCTGGTCCATGTGGTGATGACGCGCACATTGTCGTCGAATTCCATCGATGCGACGTCGGGCGGCGTGTCGAAGACACCGAACACGGTCGACCCCGACCCGGCGAGCAGGGCGATTGAGGCTCCGGCCGCTCGGAGTCGCTCGGTGAGCGCGCCGATCTCGGGGTGCCGCCGGGCGACGACGGCGGCGAAGTCGTTGTGGGCTGATCCAGCCGCGTCCTCCCAAGTCGCCATCGGTTCCGCGCGACCGGTGCGGGAGGTCAGGGACAGCGCCGCGCGGTCGGCGTCGAGCCAGGCGTAGGCGTCGGCGGTCGAGATCGCGAACGGCGGCACCGCGAGTACGATCGCGCGCGGTTCGAGCACACGAATGGACTTGAGGCGATCCCCGCGGCCGGATCCGAGCGCCATCGGCTCCTCGATGGACATGAACGGGACGTCGGCGCCGAGTGTCGCGGCGATCTCCGGAAGGCGGGCGGCGAGCGGGCTCGGGGAGAGCGCGTCGAGTGCGCGGAGAACAGCGCCGGCGTCCGCGCTTCCGCCGCCGAGTCCGGCCCCGGCGGGAATTCGTTTCACGAGCTCGATCGCGAACCCTGACGGCCAGCCGGTGGCGTCCGCGTACGCCGTCGCGGCGCGGTAGGCGAGGTTCTTCTCGGCGGGACCGAGTCCGTCGGCGGGAAGGGCGGGCCCGCTAACGTCGAGAGCGCGACCCGGCGCCTCGCGAACGGTCACGTCGTCGGCGAGGTCGATGCGAAGAAACGCGGTCTCGAGGGCGTGGTAGCCGTTTGGCTCCCGCTCGAGCACGTCGAGGAAAAGGTTGATCTTCGCTTGCGCCGCGACGTGGGCGGAGGCCGTCAAGCGTCGGGCGGCGGAGCGCGCATGTCGCCGACCGAGAAACCGAGCTGCACGGCGTAGTAGGCGCCGATCAGGGTGATCGGAATGAACGACGCTATGTGGAAGAGGAGCGCCCACGTCGCCGCCTCCGACTGACCGACGCCGTACAGAGACAACCCGACCGCGGCCCCATACTCAAACGGCCCGAAAAACCCTGGTGCCGACGGCAGCGCGACGAGGATGACGATGATTCCCTGCACGATGAGGGTGGCCGCGATCGGCACGTGGACACCCACGGCGAGGAACGCCAACCAGAACGCGAGCGGCTGCACCAGCCAGTGCGCCAGCGTCCACCCGAAGACGGCGATGAAATGCCCGGGTGTGCGGAGGACGCTCAGCCCCTCGGCGAATCGCGCGAGCATCTCGGCGCCGCGCCTTTCGATGGCGGGGGAAACGCGCCTCGCGACGAGCTCGAATGCTCGAATTAGCGTCTTTGGAAAGAAGACGAGGATGTAGAAAGCGACGAGCAGGGCCAGCGCGCCGCCGACGACGAACCCCGCGGCGTGCGTCAGCGAGTAGCCGCGAATCGTCGTGTTGGTGGGGAAGTGCGCGATGGCCACGCCGATCGCCAGCAGCACCATGACGACGATACCGTCGAACACGCGGTCCACGGCGACCGACGCGAGCGACGTCGAGAAGCTCACGCTCGGCAGCTGGCGGGTCAGGGCGAAGGGTCGAGCGAGCTCGCCCGCGCGCAGCGGAATCACGTTCGTCACCATCACGCCGATGGCCGTGGCGCGCCAGAGCGGGCCGAACGGGAGCTTCGGCGCCACCGGATCGAGGATCGTCCGCCAGCGGCGCGCGCGAAGCGGAAACATGCACGTCGCGGTCGCGGCGCTCAGGATCAACAGCCAGTAGTTGGCCTCGCGAGCGGTCTTCATCGCCGTCGCTAGATCGAGATCCTTGAACGCGAAGTACAGGAACGCGATGCTGATCGCGATCCCCAGCACCGTGCGCCAGCCGAACTTCATTCGGAGCTATTCCTCTCGCGCGAGATCGATCAGCTCGAACAACTCGTCGAGCGCCGCCTTGTTCGCGGGCCCGCGCGCCGCCGACTCGCGCAACTCGTCGCGGATCTCGAGAGCACGGTCGAGCGCGGCGCGGCCGCGGTAGAGCAGAGAGCCGATCGGCACGAGGGCGTCCTCGGGGATCTCGACGGCCGCCGCGAGCGGCTGGCCGCTGAGTGATTCGATCGCGAAGACGGCCGAGTCGAGCAGCGCGGCCACCCGCCCAGGCGTACGGCCGCGCGGCGATTCGAGAGGCGCCCGAACAGTCGGCGCAGGCGGGGTCGCGGCCCGCGTCACCGTTTTGTCGGCGATCTGACGAAGGCGCGTGCGCAGGTCGGTGCCGGGCGCCGTCGCATCGGTGAGGGCGGCGGCGACAGAGTTCAAGTCGTCGAGCGCGCGTCCGTCGAGCTGGCTCAGCGCGTCGATGCGTTGGCCGATCAGCTTCGAGACCTCGGTTTCACCGAAACTCTCGGCCGCGGCTTGCAGGGCGCGCAATGCCCGTCGAAGATCGCGCTGAGATCGTGATAGAGCCGCCGAATCTGGCGCTTGTCGCGCCCCTGCGACGACTTGGCGGAGGTGCTCGCCCTGGCTCACGAGCTCGAGACGGAAGCGCTCGGAGGCCGAAGTCGGCGGCGCGGACGCCGCGGTCACCACGCCCTCGTTCTCTCCATAGAACAAATCGGCGATCGGCACGACGCGCTCGCGCTCGCTGGTGCTCGCGCTCCAGTCGTCGAGCGCGGCGTTGAACGCGTCGCGCGCCAGGCTCGGCGCGTTCACGTCGGCGCCGCCCCGCATCGCGCTCGACAGCGTTCGGAGGTATGCCGCCGCGGCCTCGAGTAGCGCCCGCGCTTGCGGCGTCATTCCTTCGCTGCCCGTCTCGAGTCCACGCGCCGCGTCCTCGGTTGCCTCGAGAGCGTCGGCGAGCGGCCCGACACTCGACACGCCGGCCACGCCCCTGAGTGCGCGAACACGCTTGAGCACGTTGGCGGCGGTCGCGATGTCACCCGGGCGAGTCGTGAGAAGCTCGAGTCCGGCGGCGATGTTCGCGGCCTCGCCGGCGAGGAACGGCGCCGCTGTCGCACTCGCCGCGTTCGGCGCGACGGGTGTGCTCGATGCGCCGGGGAGGTACTTCGCGAGCTCTGCCGCGCGCGCCCGCGCTCGCGAATCCTCAGCGGGCGACCACGATCGGACGCCGTGGAGGAGAACCTTGAGATCGTCGACCGCGGCGACGAGGGCGCCACGCAACGCGGGTTCCCAGCGGAGGGCGCCGTCCTGCAACACACGGCCGACCCGCTCGAGCGCCGCGGCCACCTCGGCGAACGGACCAAGTTTGGCCATCGTCGCGGTGCCGCGCAGGGCGCGCGCGGTGCGCTGGAACGCGGCGCTGTCCGGCCCCGACGCGCCGGCGCCGGCCAGGAGTCCGTCCAACTGCTCGACGTACTCGCTTGCTTCCAAGATGAAGAACTCGAGAAAACCCGCAGGTGCGGTCATCCGTTCTCCGAGTGATCCGATTTGCCTGCGCCGAGCGCCAGCAAGCTAGAAAGTTGCCCGGGCGGCGTCCATCGCAAAGCGCAGCTCGCGAACCGCGTCGGCCAAACCGACGATGATTGCGCGGGCTATGACCCAGTGTCCGATGTTTAGCTCCTCGATCTCCGGGATCGCTGCGACGGGGCCCACATTCGCCGTGGTAAGTCCATGTCCTGCATGCACCGCCAACCCAATCGACGCCCCGTAACCCGCCGCGTCACGGAGATCGCGGAGGTGGTTCGACGCGTGGGCATAAGCGCCCGTGTGCAGCTCGACCGCGGCGGCGCCCGCGGCGCGTGAGGCCTCGATCGTCGGGCGATCGGGAGCGACGAAGAGGCTCGTCCGGATGCCGGCGGCGTTCAGACGTGCCACACCTGCCTCGATTCGGTCCTTCTCCCGGAGCACGTCGAGTCCACCTTCGGTGGTGACCTCCTCGCGCCGCTCGGGGACGAGGGTGACCTGGTGCGGGCGGAGCCGGAGGGCGATGCCGATCATCTCGTCGGTGCAGGCCATCTCGAGGTTGAACACCGTAGAAACTGTTTTTGCGAGACGCTCCACGTCGTCGTCCTGAATGTGACGGCGATCCTCGCGCAGATGCGCGGTGATGCCGTCGGCGCCCGCCCGCTCGCATGCGACGGCCCCCTCCACTGGATCGGGATAGGCCGACCGGCGTGCTTGGCGGATCGTGGCGATGTGGTCGACGTTGATGTAGAGACGCTGGTGGAGCATCTCAGGTCGCTGGTTTCAGGTCTCTGGTCATAGGGGGGTTCGCGTGAGGAAACTAATCACGGCCGTAGTCGCGCTTTCGACTCTCGCCGCATGTTCGTCGGCTCCGACGCCGGCGCCAAGTCCGGGGATGGCCTCGTTCAGCGGCGCGACGGGCGGGACCGATGCGACGAGCGCGGTGCGAGGTTTCATGGCGGCCGCGAAGCTGCAGAGCATGCAGTCGCTCTCGATGTGGTGGGGTGACTCGCAGGGAGCGACCCGCGACTTGATCGCCAAGGACGAGCTGGAGAAGCGCGAGTTGATCATGCTCCGCTGCCTCAAGCACGATCGCTACGAGGTCGTGGGCGACGCGCTGGCGACCGGCGGTACGCGCGACGTCATCGTGAACATGAAGTACCACGACACGGAGAGCACGACTCACCTGACCCTGGTGGTCGGCCCTCACAGCCGATGGTACGTGCAGAACGTAGACCTCAAGCCACTCCAGTCGGTCTGCATCGCGTAGCGACGCGACACCGAGCGGAATCAGTGCTCGGTCAGTTCCACCAGGACGCCTGACGTCGACGACGGGTGCAGGAAGGCGATGCGTTTGCCCTCCGCTCCCTTTCGCGGCGTCTCGTCGATGAGCCGAACGCCGAACTCGCGGCAGCGTGCCAACGCCGCGTCGAGATCGGGCACGGCGAAACAGACGTGATGAAGTCCGCCGCCGCGCTTGGCGACGAAGCGCCCGATCGGCGAGTCGTCGGTCGCCGGCTCCAACAGCTCGACGAGGGCGTCACCGGCCGCGAAGCCGGCGATCCTCGCTCCGTCTGAATCGGCGAGCGGTACCTCGGTGAGGCCCAGGACGTCGCGGTAGAACGAAACGCCCGCGTCCAGACCGCTCACCGCGATGCCGATGTGCGCGATGACCGCGCCGCCGCGCGCTTGCGCGCTGCCGGAAGCCTTTTCCATGTGATTAAGCTATAGTCAGCGGGCTGAGGACGCGTTCAGTTCTCGCCCATCCGACCGCCCCAACCGGCTCCGGCACAACGTCCGGCGCCAATGAGAATATGTCCGAGGAAACCATGTCCAACGTCTTGCACGTGACCGACGCCACATTCGAGGCCGAGGTCGAGAAACACGACGGCCTCGCGATCGTCGATTTCTGGGCGACGTGGTGCGGCCCCTGCCGCATGATCGCGCCGATCCTCGATCAACTCGCGACCGATTACGAAGGCAAGGTCAAGGTGACCAAACTCGACACCGATGCCAACGTCCGGACGAGCGCGCGTTTCAACGTGCGGTCGATCCCGACGCTGCTGTTTTTCAAGCAAGGGCGCGTCGTCGATCAGATCATCGGCGCCGTCCGTCGCGAATTCATCGAGGCGAAGCTGCAGCAACACTCGGCGGCGTAAGGCCGCGGCGCGAGCGCAGTGTCGTCGCCCGCCGCGCTCCATTTTCCACACAGCCGCGTTCTTCTTGCGCGAACGCGGCTCGCCTACGTCCACCTTCGCAATCTCCTCACCGACGCGAAGCGCGATCGTGGCGCGCGCATCTCGGGCTACGTCGCCGTTTCGCAGCTGGACGAGCTGGTCCTCTTCTATCTGCTGAACGGTGAGGTCGCCAACGCGACGCTGACGGATACGCACGGCTCGCGCGCGATTCCGATCGCCAGCGCGCTGGAGAAAGTCCCGCACGAGCCGGAATACGGCGAGTGCTGCTTCCACGAGGCGGCGCCCGAAGAGCTGGCGTGCATCTTCGCGTCGCGTACGGCCGCGGCCGAGCCCTGGCCCTCCGGGATGAACGCGAGCGACGCCACGGTCCTGTTTCCATATCTCGCGTCAACGACGTTCGACGGGTTCATCGAGATCGTCGCGAACGATCACGTGAACTACCTCGTGCTGCAGAACGGCGCCGTGTCGAGAGCATTCCTGAGCACCCCGGCGATGGGAACGGTCATCGAGCGCGTGGCGAAGGTGTTCGGCCGAGAGGGCCGGGTGGGCGAGCTCCGGGTGACGCGCTGGGCGCCGCCGACGCCGGTTCCCACGCAGGCGCCGCACGCGCTCGTTCAAGCGTATCGGGATCTCGTGTGCGCGCTCGTCAGCCGTGTGGCGGAGCGCGGACAAGAGGACGCGCCTGCGCTCGCCGAGCGCGCCCGTCAGATGCTCGCGCCGAAGCATCCAGTACTCGACGCGTTCTCCGTCTCTGGGCGCCCTGGCGCGGATCCTGTCGCCGACACCGGCGAGTTGACCGGCGGCGTCGCCGCGTGGATCCGCGAAGTTCTCTGGACCGCGAAGGGGGCGGACGACGCGCCGCCCGAGGACCTGTTCCGCGAGCTCACGTACGAGCGCCGGCACATCTTCCAATCCGCGGGTTTGTTCGACCAGATGCCGTGGAAGGTGACGTGACGGAAGAGGCACCCGGAACCCTGTTCATCGTCAGCACCCCCATTGGCAACATGGGGGATTTTTCTTTTCGCGCGGTCGACGTGCTCAAGTCCGTCGCCCTCGTGCTCGCCGAAGACACGCGGCACACTCGGCACCTGCTCGATCGCTACGACATCTCGACGCCCGCGACACCGTATCACGAGCACAACGAGGCCAAGACCGCACCGCGGTTGGTGGCGCGGCTACTAGCAGGCGAGTCGCTCGCGCTTGTGTCCGACGCGGGCACACCGTTGGTGTCGGACCCCGGCGCCCGGCTCGTGCGCGCGGCGATCGACGCGGGGGTGAACGTCGTCCCGATTCCGGGCCCGTCGGCCGCCCTCGCCGCCCTCGTCGCATCGGGCCTCGACGCGGACCGGTTTCTTTTTCTCGGATTCCTTCCGAGGTCGGGGCGCGACCGGCACGCCGCGTTCGCCGAGATCGTCGACTCGTCCCACACGATCGTGGTCTACGAATCGCCCAACCGCCTCGCCGACACCCTCGCCGAGCTCGAGCGCCTCGGCGGCGGACTCCGCCCGGCTGTCGTGGCCCGCGAAATGACCAAACAATTCGAGAACATCCAAAGAGGAACGGTCGCGGACCTCCTAGCGTATTATCGGGAACGGCCTGTGCGCGGCGAGGTCGTGCTCGTCATCGGTGGGGCGGTCGCTCCGGTGGCAAGTGAGGAGGACGTGGCAGCGCGTGTGCGCTCGCTACGCGCGGCGGGGCTCAGCGCACGCGACGCGTCGGCGCAGGTTGCGGCGGAGATGGGTGTTTCCAAGCGTGTGGCGTATCGTCTCGCTCGAAGCGACGGTGGAGAAACCGGGGAATGACTTTCGGCCTGTTGCATCGATATCGCGCCCTGGCGCTGGCGGCCTTGCTTCCGCTGGCGAGTGGAGCGCGTCCGGCGCCCCCGGTGCTCACCATTGCGCGGCTTCAGTACGACGGCGGCGGCGACTGGTACGCGAACCCGTCCAGCCTTCCCAACCTTCTGGCCGCGATTCGCCAGCGCACCTCGCTCCAAGTGGACAAGACCGAGGCTCGCGTCACGTTGATGGACGACAAGCTCTGGGACTATCCCTTCATCCACGTCACGGGGCACGGCAACATCCATTTCAGCGACGCCGAGATCGTGCGGCTCCGCGACTACCTTGCGAAAGGCGGCTTTCTCCACGTCGACGACAATTATGGGTTGGATGAAAGCTTTAGACGAGAAATCAAGCGGGTGTTCCCGGACCGGCCGCTCGTCGACGTGCCGCTGACGCATCCGATCTACCACATCGTCTATGATTTCCCGAAGGGGATTCCGAAGATCCACGAGCACGACGGGCTTCCAGCGCGTGGATTCGGCATCTTCCTTGGAGACCGGCTGGCGGTGTATTACAGCTTCTCGAGCGACCTCGGGAACGGCTGGGAAGATCCCGAGGTCTACCACGACCCGCCTGAATTGCACGAGGCCGCATTGCGCATGGGCGTGAACCTTTTCGTATACGCCGTCACCAGCCGCCCCACGCCATGACCGTCGTCGAGCTGGTCGAACGCGAGCGAGCGCGACTGCGCCGACTCTACGTGCTGGCGGGCGCCGCGCTTGCCATCGGGGCGACGTGCGCCCTGCTCGCGGCCGCCGCCTCCGCACTCGGCGGCGCGCGGTGGATCGGGTTGCCGCGAGGCACGCCATTCCTCGTCTGGCTCGTGGTCCTCATCGCGGACGCGGCGGTCGTCGCCTGGACGATCCGGCGGCTCGACCGCCGAGCGACGCGCCACAGCGTCGCGGCCGCGATCGAACGTGAACAGCTTCTTCGCGCCGGATCGCTGCGCGGTGTCATCGAAGTGGCGGAATCCGGCGCGCTTGGCCGAAGAGCCGCGGCAACACTGAGCGAACGGCTCGGCCCCAAGGCCGGGAAGCTCGCCGTCGGCGAGCGACGCCTCGTTCGAAGAGGCGCGGCACAAGCCACCGGCGCCGCGACCATGGCGGTGGCCGCGCTCGTCTTCGCGGTACCGAACTTCAACGACGGCATGCTGGCGATTCTCGAGCCGGTCAGCGCGTGGAAGGGCACGCTGCTGCCGCACCTCGCGTTCGAGAACCTGCCGCCGGACGTCCTGCGCGGCGAGACGGTCCGAATCCGCGTCAGCGCGCCCCGCCGTACGACGGTCTCGCTCTCTCAGCGAGTACCCGGCGAGGCGTGGCGGACGCAAACGCTGACGGTCGATCCGCGCACGGGGATCGCGTCGGTCGAGGTGGGGCCGCTGCGCGGCGACCTGCGCGTCGTCGCGAGCGACGGACGCAGCGCGAGCGATACCGGCCTCGTGCACGTGACCGACCGCCCGTTCGTCGGCGCGGTCTCGATGCGCGCGACCTATCCGTCGTACCTGGCGCGCCCTTCCGAAGGGCTGCCGATCGGTGAGCCGGCGAAGGTGCCGCAGGGGACCGTCATCGACGTCGCGGGGCGCGCGTCCGCGGCGCTGCGCAGCGTGCGGCTCGCGGCGTCGGCGGACACTGTCAACCTGAGCGCGAACGACCGCGTGTTCTCGGGTCGCTTCGCGGCGCGCCATACGGGCCGCTACACATGGATCGCCGCGGGAACGACCGGTCCGATCGCCGACGTCCCCGCGCCGGTCGAGCTCGAGGTCGTTCCCGACTCGGCGCCGCACGTCGAAATTGTTTCTCCGCAGACCGACACGCTCGTCGCCGGGGACGATCGCATAACGCTCCACGCGACCGCCACGGACGATCATGGACTCGCCACGGTCGAGATCATGTCGTGGGCAAGCTCGTGGGTCGGCCAGCGGGCACCGACTCTGCAGCGCGCCGCGGAATCCGCGGGCACCGTCTGGAACGGAACCAGCACCCTCGACCTTGGCCAGCTGAAGCTCCATCCCGGCGACGCGCTTCACGTGAAGTTCGTGGCAACGGACAACTCGCCGTGGTCGCAACACGGCGAGAGCCGCGAGCTGCTGCTCAAGATTCCGACGCTCGAGGAACGTCGCGCCATCGTGCGCGACGCGATGGATTCCGCGGTGAGTCAAGTGAAGGCGACCGCGGCCGCCGAGAAGTCGCTTCAGGAGCGAACAACCGACGCGGCTCGCGATCGTCAGCGAACGCCGGCCGACGCTCCGCCCCCGACAGGCGCGAACGGCAAGCAGGGGAACATGACGTACGAAGCGGCGGAGAAAGCCAAAGCCGTCGCGAAGGACCAGCGCGAGCTGGCGGACCAGGTCAAGAACCTTCAGCAAACCGCCGCGGGGATCGAGCAGCAACTGAAGCAGGCGGGTGTCCTCGACACCGCCATTCAGCGGCAGCTCCAGGAAGCGCAGGCGATGCTGCGCGACGCGCTCACGCCCGAGCTGCTCGCGCAGATGCAGAAGCTCGAGAACGCGACGCAGCAACTGTCGAAGGAACAGTCGCAGCAATCGCTCAAGGATCTCCAGGCGATGCAGCAGCGCCTGCGGGAACAGCTGGAGAAGAGCGCCGAGATGTTGAAGCGCGCGGCGCTCGAGGGCTCGATGGAGACGCTCAAGGACGAAGCCAAGGACATCGCGCAGAAGGACAAAGCGCTCGCCGACTCGGCGGCCGCCAAGCAGACGGAATCGCAGAAGCGCGACGCGAAGCAGCTCGCCGATCGCTCGCAGCGATTCTCCGACGAGGTGAAGAAGCTGCAAGAGCGCCTCGACAACGCGAAGGCCGACGCGGGCGCGAACGGCGCAAAGGAAGCGAAGCAGCACGCCGACGCCTCGCAGGAGGCAATGCGGCAGGCGGCGTCGGATCAACAGAAGCAACAGGCCGGGCAGCAGCAGAACGGACAGCAGCAGGCGAATGGCCAACCGCAGCCGAATGGCCAACCGCAGCCGAACGGCCAACCGCAGCCGAACGGCCAACCACAACCGAACGGCCAGCCGCAGTCCGGACAGCAGAGCAACCAACAGAACGGCCAACAGCAGAACGGACAACAGAATCAGCAGAACGGCCAAAAGGGCGGCGGTCTCTCGCAGAACGCGCAAGAAGCCGCGTCGCAGATGGAGCGCGCGTCCGACGCGATGAAGCAGGCGCGCGCGGCGCAGGTCGGCGAATGGAAGTCGGAGCTGACCAACGCGCTCGACCAGGCCGTTCAGGACATGCTGCAGATGGCGCGGCAGGAACAATCGCTCGAGCAGCAGGCGCGGTCGGGTCAGTCCAAGCCCGAGGATCTTCGCGGCGCGCAGAGCGCCGTGAAGCAGGGGCTCGACAACGCCGCGCAGCGCTTGCAACAGGAAGGACAGAAGTCCTCGCTGCTCTCCGGGCGCTCCGAGCGGTCGGTCGCCGAAGCGCAGCAGAAGGTAGGCGAGGCGCTGCAATCCACGGGCGACGCGCGCGGCAGCCAGCAGACGGCGAGCTCGCTCGGCGAGGCGTCTGACGCACTGAATCGCGCCGCCGCGTCGTTGGCGCGCGACCGCGAGAAGGCAAATTCGTCGAGCTCGGCGACCGGTTTCGCCGACATGATGCAGCAGCTGCAGGACATGGCCAAGAAGCAGGGATCGATCAACGCCCAGGCGCAGGGGCTCCTGCCCGGACTCGGCCAACCGATGTCGACCGGGAATCAGGCGACGGCGCGCGCGTTGGCGCGCGAGCAGCGGCAGGTGGCGCAGCAGCTGGACGAGCTGGGCGAATCCGTCGGCGGCGACCGCGCCGCGCAGTTGGCCAAGGAAGCGAAGACGCTCGCCGACGCCCTCGACGGTGGACGCCTCGACGCGGCCACGGTGGCGCGGCAGCAGCAGCTGTTCCGGCGCTTGCTCGACGCGGGCCGTTCGCTGGAGAAGGAGGACCGCGAGGACACCGGCAAGCGACAAGCGACGTCGGCGAAGCCCGGAAACGAATTCCAGCCGCAGAATGCGAACGCCACCGGGAAAGCCGCGGTGAAGTTCCGCGAGCCGACGTGGGAGGAGTTGCGCGGACTGACGGCCGACGAGCGTCGGGCGATTCTGGAATACTTCAAACGGATCAATGCGGGGAATCCGCCGTAGCATCGCGTTGATCGCGTTGGTCGCGCTTTCCCCTTCGCGCACCCCGCTCGGCGCGCAGGCCGCGGACACGATGGCGTTCTACCGCGCCATGGAGCTCGAGGCGGCGGGCAAGTACAAAGAAGCGGCGCCGCTCTTTCGATCCGTGTTGCGGACACCGGCCGGCGTGAACGCGCTGCTTGGCCTCGAGCGTGTGTACGCGGAGCTCGGTTGGACCGATTCGCTCGTCGTCCCGCTCGATTCGCTGATCGCGGCGAACCCCAAGGAAGAGACTTATCGCACCGTGCAGTTGCGTACGCTCGACGCCGTCGGGCGCGACGCGGATCTGCATCGCGCGTTCGACAAATGGATTCACGACGACCCGTCGAGCGCGGCGCCGTATCGCGAGTACGCCAAGCTCTTGCTCCAGCACAATCGCGCTGCTGCCGCCGACAGCGTGATCGGCCGCGCGACCGCGGCGCTCGGCACGACGAAGGATCTTTCGCTGGAGGTCGCGCAGGCGCGCGCGGCGCAGGGGCAGTGGGTCGAGTCGGCGCGCGCTTGGCGAGACGCGCTCGCCAACGCGGAGTATCTCTCGCAGGCCGCTTCGTACGCGCTCGCGCCAGCACCGTCGTCGGCGCGCGATCAAGTACGCGACATTTTTCTCGCTCTGCCGATCGACGTCGCGGCGCGCCGTGCGCTCGCCGACCTGGAGGGAAGCTGGGGTTCGCTCGCCGACGGTTGGAACGCGCTCAAGGGCCTCCCGCCCGACAGCGTGTCGGCCGCGGCCTGGTCCGACTTCGCGCAGCGTGCCGAGACGGAGGACCGATGGACGCTGGCGCGCGAGGCGCTCGAGTCGGCGCTGCGCTGGAAGCGAACGCCGGAGCTCGCCGTGCGCGCGGCGAACGCGGCGCTCAACTCCGGAGACGGCGCCGCCGCCCTGCGTCTGGCGCCGCTGGCCGATGCGGGCAACGACTCGGCGCTCGCCGCGCGCGAGTATCTGCCGATTCGCGTGAAGGCGCTGTCGGCCGTCGGTCGGCCGATCGAGGCGCAGCGGCTCGTCGATGCGTATGACAGATTTCTCACGCCCGGCGCCAAGAACTCGCTGACCCGCACGATCGCCTGGGGTTGGGTTCGCACCGGCGACATGGCCAGGGCGCGCGCGGCCCTGGCGGCGACCGGTGTCGAAGGCGACTCGAGCGACGCGGCGGGTTGGCTCGCGCTCTACGACGGCAACCTCAAGGTGGCGCGCGGTCTGTTGCGAGGCGGCACGGAGAGCTCCCCCGAGCTGGCGCTCGCGCTGGGACTCGTCGCGCGCCTCAAGGTGGACAGCGCGCCGGCGGTAGGCCACGCCTTCCTCGCCTTGGCGAAAGGCGACAGCGCCGGCGCCGCGGCGCAATTCGTCGTCGCCGGGGATTCCACTCCGGCCGTCCGCTCGTTGCTTCTCGCGACCGCGGCGCAGATCGATCTGGCGCTGGGGAGCGAAGACCAAGCGGTCGCCCTCTGGACTCGCGTGCTCGACCAGGACAAGGATTCGCCCGAGGCGCCGCAGGTCGAGCTCGAGTGGGCGCGCCTCTTGCGCCGCAAGGGTGACGCGACCGGGGCGGCGAATCATCTAGAGCACCTGATCCTCACTTACCCCGGCAGCTCGCTCGTGCCGCAGGCGAGGCGCGAGCTCGACCTCGTCAGAAATCCCCCTTCCGTACCGCCGGACCGATGAGAATTCTCAAACAGCTTTCAATCGCCGCCGTTCTGGCCGTCGCGGCGCTCGCGCCGTTGGGCGCACAGCGGCTGCTCGTGCCGATGGACGACGCCCAGCAGAACCACCTCAAGGCGTACGGGCTCACCTACAACGCCATCAAGGCCGGCGTGACGGCGGAGTGGCTGCTCAACTATCGCGGCGGCTCGTTCCTGCTCGGCGATACGCCGGAGATGCGGCGCCAGGCGGGCCTGGCGGGCATCACCTTCGAGTCGGTCAACGACGCGCAGCTCGGGCAGATCCGTTCGCAGATCGCGTCGAGCAACATGGAGTCGGTCCCGCTCGAGAAGGCGCCGAAGATCGCCGTCTACACGCCGCCCGACGCGCTGCCCTGGGACGACGCGGTCACGCTCGCCCTCAAATACGCCGGGATCGAATACACGGCGATCTACGACGACGAAGTCGAGCGCGGCGACCTGTCGAAGTACGACTGGCTGCATCTGCACCACGAGGACTTCACGGGCCAGCTGAACAAGTTCTATCTCACGTATCGCGACGCACCCTGGTTCATCGATCTTCTGCAGAAGAACACGGCGGCGGCGAAGCGGCTCGGGTTCGCCAACATCCCGGCGCTCAAGAAGGACGTCGCGGAGAAAATTCGGGAGTTCGTCGACCGCGGCGGCTTTCTGTTCGCCATGTGCGGAGCCACCGAGACGCTCGAGCTGGCCATCGCGAGCCAGCACGTCGACATCGCTCAGGCGTTCATCGACGGCACGCCGATGGATCCCGACGCCGACAGGAAGTTGGACTGGAAGCGAACGTTCGCGTTCAAGGACGCGCACCTCGAGATGTCGCCGTTCGTGAACTCGATGAGCGACATAGATGGACACCAGGTCAACGTGGCCGGCAGGCGCCAGCCGTTGGGCACGTTCACGCTGTTCAACTTCTCGGCGAAGATCGACCCGGTGAACTCGATGCTCGTCCAGAACCATCGCGCCGTGGTCAACGACTTCTTTGGGGTTACCACGAGTTTCAACAAATCCGTCCTCAAGCCGGGCGTGACGATCCTCGCCGACGAGGAGGGCGCGCCCTGGGTCAAGTACATCCACGGCGACTACGGCAAGGGCACCTGGACCTATTACGGCGGCCACGATCCCGAGGACCCGTCCCACGGAATCGGCAACCCGCCCACCGACCTGTCGCTGCACAAGACGTCGCCGGGCTACCGGCTCATTCTGAACAACGTTTTGTTCCCCGCCGCGAAGAAGAAACCGCTCAAGACGTAGGCTAAATTTCGGGCCATGCCCTCCCACGCGGCCGCGGATCCGGCGACACGACTCAGCCCGACCGCGGCCGTTGCCATTCGCGCCGCGATCAGATTGGCGGGCGGACGCGAGGTCTGCTTTGCCGCCACGCTCGACGACGAGGGCGTCGTCAGCACGGTCAAGACGGTCGCGCGTGGCGACTCCACGTCCGTGCTCGCGCTCCCCGGATTCGCGCAGCGGGGGCAGATGCTGATCCACAACCATCCGTCGGGCAGCCTCGAGCCGTCGCATCCCGACCTCGAGGTCGCCGCGCGGATCCACGACGACGGCATCGGCTTCGCGATCGTGGACAACGACGCGTCGGAGCTCTACGTCGTCGTCGAGGTCCCCGAACACGCCCAGTTGCGAGAGCTGAGCGCGGACTCCGTCGACGATGACCTGGGTCCCGGCGGCCCGATCGCCGGCGTGCTGCCGCGCTACGAGGATCGTCCCAGCCAGCGCGCGATGGCCGCCGAGATCGCGAAGCTCTACAACGACGGCGGCGTCGGTCTGCTCGAGGCGGGCACCGGGGTCGGCAAATCGCTGAGCTACCTCGTACCGGCGCTGCGGTGGGCGGCGGTCAACGGCGAACGCACGGTCGTGTCGACGAACACGATCAACCTTCAGGAGCAGTTGGTCGGAAAGGATCTGCCGTTTCTCGAGCGTGCGCTCTCCGACCAGCGCGTGCGCTTCGCGTTGCTCAAGGGATGGCGCAACTACCTGTGCCTGGTGCGGCTCGATCAAGCCAGAGCGTCGGGAAACGCGCTCTTCGACGAGGGCTTGAACGACGAGCTCGAGGCCATTCGCGCCTGGTCGGAACGGACGCGCGACGGATCGCTGAGCGACCTCACGATCACGCCGCGACCCGAGGTGTGGGATGAAGTGGCCGCCGAACCGGATCTCTGCCAGCGCGCTCGATGCCCGGCGTACGAGAAGTGTTTTCTGTTCAAGGCGCGGCGCGAAGCGGCCCAGGCGGACGTGATCGTCGTCAATCACCATCTGTTGCTGTCGGACCTCGCGGTGCGGCGCATCTCGGGCAATTGGGGCGAGTCCGCCGTGCTGCCGGCTTACAACCGTCTCGTCATCGACGAAGGTCACCATCTGGAAGAAGCGGCGGCCAGCCATCTCGGCGCGACCGTCTCACGCCGGTCGCTGCAGCGCCTCTTCGGCCGTCTGGATCGCCGCGGCAAGGGACTGTTCGGCGCGCTCATGGCGCGTCTCGCGAGGTCCGACGACCTGCTCAGCACCGCGAGCTTCGATCTCGTCCTGACGCGTCTCGCGCCGGCGCTCGAATCCGCGAGGACGAAGGCGGCCACGCTCTTCGATCTGCTCGAGACGTTTCTCGCGAACAGCGGCGAGCCGGTGCAGCGCCTGACCGCCGATTTCGGCGAGCATCCCATATGGCGCTCGGGGTTGCGACTCGCGCTCGAGGACACGCTCGGCCAAATCGACCTTCTCGCCGACGGTCTGGATCTCGTGCGAGAGCGGTTGGAGAGCGCGCAGCGTCCGGACGACTCGGTCATGATGCTCATCAACGAGATTCGCGCCGTGACGCGGCGCCTGCAATCGGCGGGAGACGGCCTGCGTCGCGCGCTCGACCCGCCGGTCGACGACGATCCGTCGATTCGCTGGATCGAGGCGAAGGGCCGCGACCGCGCGGCGAGCGTCTCGACTGTCCCGCTGAACCTTGCGCCGATCTTGCGTGAGGATCTGTTCCGGCGCGCGACGACGACCGTCGTGACCAGCGCCACGCTCGCCACCGAGGGGCGGTTCGACTTTCTCGCCTCGCGCCTCGGCCTCGACGACTCGGAGCTCGAGCCGCGGACGGGACTCTACGCGTCGCCGTTCCGTTACCGCGAGCAAGCCATTCTCGCCGTTGCGCGCGACGTGCCGCCGCCGAACGTCGACGCCGCCGGCCACTTCTCGTCGGTCGCTCGTCTCACACACGATCTCGCCGAAGCGAGCGACGGCGGAATGTTCGTTCTGTTCACCAGCCACCGCGACGTGCGCGCCAT
Organism: uncultured Gemmatimonadaceae bacterium; assembly: GCA_963757185.1. Taxonomy (GTDB): domain Bacteria; phylum Gemmatimonadota; class Gemmatimonadetes; order Gemmatimonadales; family Gemmatimonadaceae; genus JAQBQB01. Next base: position 108,431 of record CAVWQI010000001.1, on the reverse strand, counting down.
GGCCGCCGAGTTGCGCGTGCGGGGTGCGGAGAAGCGCTGGCCCATACTCGTTCACGGCGACGATTCGCGCGATTCACTGCTCGGACGCTTCCGTGATTCGGGGGGCGCGATCCTGCTCGGCACTTCGTCGTTCTGGGAAGGCGTGGACGTGCCGGGCGACGCACTGCGCGCGCTGCTCATCGCCAAGCTCCCGTTCCGCGTTCCGACCGAACCGATCACCGCGGCCAACTGCGAAGCGATCGCCGAACGCGGCGGCGACCCGTTCGTGGAGTACATGCTTCCGCACGCCGCGCTGCGATTGAAGCAGGGATTCGGACGGCTCATCCGCAGCGGCACGGATCGCGGGGTGGTGGTCATCGCCGATCCGCGCGTCGTCACCAAAGCGTACGGCCGCGCTCTGATTGAAGGATTGCCGCCGGCCCGGCGGCTCGTCGGCGCGTGGGCGGAGTTGCTCCCGGCGATTCGAGAGTTCTATTCAACACCCGCCGGCGCGGTCCGTCGCTCCGGCATTTCACTCGGCGCTCGCGCCGCCAACGCTCCCCCCATTTCGACCTGAGATGAATCCGTCCTCTTCGACGAGCCAGCGCCCCGGAAAAATCGTCTGCGTCGGCCGCAACTATGTGGACCACGCGAAGGAGCTGGGGAACGACGTTCCCAAAGAACCGCTAATTTTTCTCAAGCCGCCGAGCAGCGTCATCGGCACCGGCGACGCGATCGTGCTGCCGCCGCAATCGGCGCAGGTGGAATTCGAGGGCGAGATCGGAGTGACCATCGGTCGCACGCTGCGGCGTGTAACGAGCACGGAGGCGCGCGGCGCGATCGCGGGGATAGTGGCGGTGAACGACGTCACGGCTCGCGACCTGCAACGCTCGGATTCACAGTGGACCCGTGCCAAGGGGTTCGATACGTTCTGCCCGACTGGCGAACTCGTTCCGCCGCCCGCCGATTTGTCCAGCTTGACCGTCGTTACACGGGTAAACGGCGTGGAGCGGCAGCGAGCCAAGGCTTCGGACATGGTTTTCCCGATCCCCGACGTGCTCGCCTACGTTTCGCAGGTGATGACGCTCGAGCCCGGCGATCTGGTTCTGACCGGCACGCCGGCCGGCGTGGGGAAACTCTCGCCCGGGGACGAGGTAGAAGTAGAGATCGTCGGGCACTCTCGCGTGACGAACCCAGTAAAGGTGGACGCTTAGTGCACTTGCCGCGGTTGGCCGCCCGTTTCGAGACGTTGCCAGAGTATCCTCTGGCGACGATTCCGCAAAAGAAGCGGGAGCTGGCCGCACGCGGCGTCGACGTCATCGACCTCGGTGCCGGCGACGCGGATCTCGCGCCGCCGCCCAAGGCGATCGAGGCGATCGCGAACGCGGCGCATCAAGCGTCGATGCATCGCTACGGCTTCGGACTGGGGCTCGTCTCGTTTCGCGAGACCATCGCGGCGTGGATGCGCAAGCGGTTCGGTGTCGAGTTCGACGCGTTCACCGAGATCGTGCCGTTGATCGGGTCGAAGGAAGGGATCGCCCACCTCGCGTTCGCGTACGTCGAGCCGGGGCGCGTCGCGATCGTTCCCGAGCCGGGCTACAACGCGTACCAGGGCGGTGCGCTGCTCGCCGGCGGCGAGGTGTATCGCTACGCCCTGCGGCCGCGCACGAATTTTCTCGTCGAGCTGGACGAGATCCCGGACGGCACGCTGCGGCGGGCCGGCATCGTCTACCTGAACTATCCGAACAACCCGACGGCGGCGATCGCGCCCACGGATTATCTCGCGCGCGTGGTCGCGCGGTGCCGTGAGCTCGGCATTCTGCTCGTGTACGACAACGCGTACTCGGAGCTGGCGTTCGACGGCTATGTGCCGCCCAGCATCTTCGAGATCGAGGGCGCGCGGGATGTCGCGATCGAGTTCCATTCGCTCTCGAAGACGTACAACATGACCGGCTGGCGATGTGGCTGGGCTGTCGCCCGGCCGGAGATCGCGTCGGCGCTCACGCGGATCAAGATGTTCACCGACACGGGGCAGTTCATGGCGGTTCAGGCGGCCGGGGTCGCCGCGCTCGAGAGCTATGAAACCTTTGTGCCGGGCAACGTTGCGACCTTCCGCGCCCGCCGCGACGCGGCTGTAACGGCCTTCCGGGCCGCCGGATTTGCTTGCGAATCCCCGCGCGCGACCATGTATTTGTGGATTCCCCTCCCGGGCGAGGTGCCAAGCGCGCTCTTCGCTGATAGACTATTGGAGGAAGAAGGAGTGGTCGTGATGCCAGGGTCGGCGTTTGGTGCCGGTGGGGAAGGGTTCTTCCGCATCTCGTTCGTCACGTCCCCGGAGCGAATAGCCGAGGCGGCGAGGCGTGCGGGCCGCGTGTTGGCATCGATCGCCGCGGAGGTCGCATGACCGCTCGCCGCTTGATGATCGCGCCGCCCAAAAAGGACAAGGGCTCGATCGTCCTGTCGCTGGTGATCCACGTGTTGGCGATCGTCGCCATCGCCTCGATCACGTTCAGGTATCCGCTAGCGTCGCTCTTCGGCTCGCGCGACAAGTCGCCCATTGAACGCGTCCAGTACGTCCGCGTCGCGCCCGCCGCGCCCAGGGGCGCGGTCGGCAACGGAGCCGAGCCGAAACGAAAGACACTGCGCACGATCAGCCCCGCGCAATTGCTTCCGCCGTCTACGATTCCAACATCGATCCCTCCGCTGCCGCCGCCGACCGTTAGCCCTGGCGCGATCTCTGGAACGCCCAACGGCTCGGGTGGTGCTCCGAACGGCATGGCGACCGGAATCGAGCCGGCACTTCCCGACCCGCGCATCGAGCTGCGTCCGAACGGGCAACGCCTGCCGCTCACGATGGCGCAGAAGAACGACAGCGCAGTGAAGGCGATCTACGTCGCGTTCCGCCAGGCGGAGATCGAAGCCGAGGAACATCGGGGACGCAGCCCGCGCGACTGGACCATGTCGCACGACGGCCAGAAGTACGGCCTCGACTCGCAGTACATCTACCTCGGCAAGTTCAAGATTCCGTCGGCGATTCTCGCCGCTCTGCCGCTCAACCGCGGCGGCGTGGAAGGTTCGCGCATCATCGAGGCGCGCAACGCCAGCTGGATTCAGAACGACATCTACACGCACTCGCAGGGGATGAGCGAGGACGATTTCCGCGCGGCCGTGAAGCGCATCCGCGAGCGAATGGACCGCGAGCGGAAAGACGCGACGGACACGAAGGCGACTCAGTCGCCGATCATTCCGTAACCTCGCCCGTAGCGGCGCCCGCGGCTGCCGAGCCAGGCGAGCGCCGCGTCCAAACGGGCGAGCGACCGATCGCGTCCCAACAACACGAGTACGTCGAAGATCCCCGGGCTCGCCGTCACGCCGGTGAGCGCCAGGCGCAGCGGCTGAAAGAGCTTTCCCGCCGCGATCCCTCGCGACTCCGCGAATGCGCGGAGCTCTCCCTCGAGTGAGGCCGCGTCCCACGGCTTTGCGTCGGCGAGCGCGCCGCGAGTCGCGGCGAGGACCTCATGCGCCGCCTTCGGATCCTTCCACGTCTTGGCGACCGCGTCTTCGTCGTACGAAATGTCGTCCTGCAGATACGGCGCCGCTTGGCGCACCATGTCGTCCACCGTACGCGCGCGCACCTTGAGCAGGTCGACGAGCATGCGGAGCCAATTCTCGTCGGCCGCCGAAATGCCGACGACGGAAGGCGGACTCGCCGCCAGCACCGCTTTGACGAACGTCGGCATCAACTCCTCGGCCGGGATCATGCTGAGGTGCTGGCCGTTCATCCACTCGAGCTTCTTCGTGTCGAATACCGCCGCGTTCTTCGACAGCCCCTCGACGGAGAACGCCTGAACCATCTGCGGCACGGTCATGACCTCGACGTCTCCGCCCGGCGACCAACCGAGAAGGGCGAGGAAGTTGAGCATCGCCTCTGGGAGAATCCCCATGTGGCGATAGTCGCCCACCGCGGTCGCGCCGTGGCGCTTGCTCAGCTTCTTGCCGTCGAGCCCGTGGATCATCGGAAGGTGCGCGAACTCCGGCACCGTCGCACCGAGCGCCTTGTAGAGCAGGATCTGCTTCGGCGTGTTCGAGATGTGGTCGTCGCCGCGCATCACGAGCGTGATGTCCATCGCGATGTCGTCCGACACGACCGCCAAGTTGTAGATGGGCGTGCCGTCGGAGCGAAGGATGATGAAGTCACCCTCGCCGATGTCCTTGTTGGCGAACTTGATCGGTCCATGCACGAGGTCCGTCCACGACGTCTCACCATCGGGCACCCGGAAGCGCACGGCGAACGACATTCCGGTCGCAACCCGCCGCGCGACCTCGTCCGGCGCGAGTCGCGCGCAGCGGCGATCGTACTTGAACGCGTCGCCGCGTGCCTCCGCCGCCTTGCGCATCTCATCGAGCTCGGCGGGTGTGCAGAAGCATCGATACGCCGCGTCCGCGTCGAGCAGGCGCTGCGTGTCGGCCTGATGCCGCGGCAAATTCGCTCCCTGAAACACGACGTCCTCGTCCCAGCCGAGCCCGAGCCAGCCGAGTCCCTCGAAGATCGCGCGGGTGCTCTCCTCGGTGCTGCGCGCCCGGTCGGTATCCTCGACGCGCAGCAGGAACTGACCGCCGTAGTGCTTGACGTAGAGCCAGTTGAAGAGCGCCGTGCGGGCGCTTCCGACGTGGAGATATCCCGTCGGCGAGGGAGCGAAACGAAGTCGATGGGCCATGAGGTGGGCGATTCGTCGTTCCGAAAACGACGAGAGCCCGCCGGTCGCGGGCTCACGCCGTCTTTGCACGGGAAGGGAGGGATTCGAACCCTCGATACGGGTTTAAGCCCGTATAACGGTTTAGCAAACCGCCGCCTTCAGCCTCTCGGCCACCTCCCCCGACTCGAGCAAATCTAGCACGAATCGCCAACCTCGGGGAACTATCCGATGCAGCGGGACCGCTACAGAGTGGGACGCTCGAGCGCGTTCGCTCGTCGTCCTACGAACATTTCACCCGACATGGCCCGCTGAAGACTCCCGTCTACCTGCACGGCGCGCGCAAACATCCCCGCGCGAATTGGCCGGGCGCGATCATCGGCGCCTCGATCGGTTTCGTGCTGATCGTCACGTACGTCGCGACCGGTCTGCCGCGCGCGTTTCCGTTTCCGTGGCTCGATCACGTCCTCGCGATTGCGGTCGGCGCGTGGCTCGGCGCACGTGTGTCGGCGCGAGCGGTCGCGATCGGAAGCGCGATCGTTGCCCTTCTCGTTTACGTCCTCGGCTTCACGTCGGTCATGCGCGGACCGGTGCACGCGCTGATCCGCCGCGACTCGATTCCCGCGGAGCGGCTCGACGCCGTGATCGTGCTGTCGTCAACCGTGACCGCCGACAGCCTTCTCGACGAGACCGCCGTCGAGCGATTGCTGACGGGGCTCGCGCTGTTCCGCGACAACGGCGCTCGTCTCCTCGTGACGACGCGCAGCGCCGTCTCCGAATCCGATCATCGCCTCGAGTCGGACACGGATCGCCGCCGACTGATCGATCTCGCCGCGGATACGGGGCGCTGGCACGCGGTCGGTCCGGTTTCGTCGACGCGCGACGAAGCGGTAAGGACCGCCGCGCTCTTGCTTCCGCTCGAACAGAAGCGCGTCGCGGTGGTCACAAGTCCACTCCACACCAGGCGCGCCTGCCGAACGTTCGAGAAGGTCGGCTTTCAGGTGACCTGTGTTCCGGCCGACGAGCGCCTCTACACCGTGTACACGTTCAACTCGTCGAGCACGCGCCTGCACGCCACGGCGGATTGGCTCTACGAAGAGCTGGCGATGATCAAGTACCGATGGCGCGGGTGGATCTGAGGCCGAGTGCGGGGGCGGTGGGCGGAGAACTGGAACGAGTGCGGGGTCGGTGGGCGGTGAACTACCGCCCGCGCCTGCGCGGCCTCGACGAGTCACTCGGCCGCGGCCCGATCCCCGGCGGAAATCCGAACAGGTTCCGATCGCGGATGTTCCGGAGCTGATCGCGCTGTTGCGGCGTCAGCATCGAATCGATTTGCGCCCGCGTCTGCTGGAAGATGGTGTCGACCTGAGGTTGGATCACTTCTCTCGCGGCGCGGAAGCGCGCGGTCTGTCGTGAGAGCACGGTGTCGAGCTTCACGCGCTGCGAGTCCGTGAGCGCGAGCTCGGTCGCCAGACGATCGCGCGAAGCGGCCTGGCTCGCCGGCCAGAGGGCGCGCGGGCCGCGAGGCGGCGGGGCGCGGCGGCCGATGTGGTTTGGGATGAGGAGCACACGGTCGAGCACCACACCAGCGATTGTCCCGACGGAGACGCACAGCGCCAGGACGACGGCGGCCGTGCCGCGCGCGGTCATCGCGAGACGGCCCCGTTCAACACCCAGTCGTGCGTCGCCGGGCCGACCAGCGAGTCGGTGAGCTGCGTTCCGGTGACTTCCGGGGAGGTGATGGCGGCGAAGGCCACGACGGGCGCACGCAACGCCTGTTGCTCCTCCACGGCCGGCAGCGCGAGCATCGTCGCGACGGCGACGCCAACCAGTCCGGCGGCGCAGGCGATCGGAATCGCGGCGCGCGACCAGCGGGCGGTCCAGTCCCACCACTGATCGCCGTCGCCGGCCTCGAGACGGGCGAGGCGTTCACGCGCGCTCGCCGCGATCGCGCGGCGAAGCGTGTCCGTGTCCGACACGGCGGCATCGCGCCGTCGCAGCGCCGCGCCAAGCTGCGCATCGCGCGGCGGATCGCCATCCGACCGGTCGTCTGGCTTTGTACGGGAAGGGCGCATCGGGGGGAGCGTCACTCGGGTCTCCGTGGCCGTCTCAATCTCTGACGATTCCCAGCGCGTCGCGCAAGATGCGGCGTGCCTGGTGCAAATGCCATCGAACCGTCTCCTGCGCAATCCCCAGTCGTTCGGCGATCTCCGACGACGGGACCTCGTCCACCTCGAACCAGGTCACGATGATGCGTTGGCGAGGTGAGAGCGCCGCCAGCGCCGCGTCGAACCGCTCCCGAATCTCGAGTCGTTCCACCACCTCGTCCGGCCCGGCGTCCCCCGATGGCGCATCCACCGCCTCGGGTTCCGTCATGCGCAGCATCCGCGCCCGGCGCGCGTTGAGACCGGTGTTGGTGAGGACGCGAAAGAACCACGGACCAAACGGACGTGAGTTGTCGAAGCTGCCGATTCGGTCGAGCGCGCGCATGAACGCGTCCTGTACCAGGTCCTCGGCGTCGTGCGTGTTGCCGGTGATGCGTCGCGCGACGACGAGCGCCCGATCGATGTAGCGACGTACGAGAGCGTCGAAGGACTCGACGTCGCCGCGCTGCACGCGCGCGACGATCCCCCGTTCCTCCTCCGCTGCCGATGGTACAGCCCCGGGCGCGGGATCGTTGGTTCGATCCTCGTCCCCGGTAACTTTGTCCCGATGAGTCATCCCATGATCGTGCGAGGGCGTCCGGATCCACGGGCCCCCAAACCGCCGCTCCGCGAACGGCTCGCGGCGATGCGGCTGGTGCCGAGACTCATCGGCCTGGTCTGGCAGACCCACCGCGGATACACCGCGGCGATGATCGTGCTCCGCGTGACGCGCTCCTTCGTGCCGGTCACCACCCTCTGGGTCGGAAAGCTCATCATCGATGAAGTGATCAGATTGGCGCGGGTGGGTGGCGAGTCGCGCCACCTGTGGATGCTCGTCGCGCTCGAAATGGCTACGGTCGTCACCGGGGAGTTGTTGGCGCGCACGTCCGGGCTCATCGAGTCCCTGCTCGGCGACCGGTTCACGAACCGGATGAGCGTACGCCTCATGGAACACGCCGCGACGCTCGATCTTCATCAATTCGAGGATCCCAAGTTCTACGACCGGTTGGAGCGGGCGCGGCAGGGCACGGCTGGACGCGTCGCGCTCCTCTCGCAGCTTCTCGGGATGGGGCAGAGCATGCTCACCCTCATCTCTCTGAGTGCCGCGCTCGCCGCGCAGGCGCCCTGGCTGCTCGTGCTCCTGGCCCTCGCGGTGCTCCCCAGCTTCCTCGGCGAGACGCACTTCGCGGCACTCTCGTACGCGCTGCTCTTCCGGTGGACTCCGGAGCGGCGTCAACTCGACTACGTGCGCTACATCGGTGCCAGCGACCGGACGGCGAAGGAGGTCCAGCTTTTCGGTCTGGCCCCGTGGCTCATCGACCGGTACCGCGCGCTCTCCGACCGGTTCTACGCCGAGAACCGCTCGCTCGTCATCCGAAAGGCGCTCGTCAGCTCCGTGCTTTCGCTCGTCGGCACGGCGGGGTATTACGCGGCCTACGTCGTCGTGCTCGTGCGCGCGATGCACGGGGCGATCACGATCGGCACGCTCACCTTTCTCGCCGCGTCGTTCCGCCAGAGCCGTGACCTGATTCAGTCGCTTCTCATGTCGGCGAGCGGCATCCTCGAGCAGAGCCTCTACCTGAAGGACCTGTTCGATTTCTTCGACATGCAGCCGTCGATCAAGAGCAAGCCCGGCGCGCTCGCCGTGCCCAAGCCCATTCGCCAGGGCTTCGTGTTCGAGGACGTCGGGTTTCAGTATCCCGGCAGCGAGCAGTGGGCGGTGCGTCATCTCACGTTCGCGATCAACCGGGGCGAGCGGGTCGCCCTCGTAGGCGAGAACGGCGCGGGGAAAACGACGCTCACCAAGCTCCTGGCGCGCCTCTACGACCCGAGTGAAGGGCGGATCCTGCTCGACGGCGTGGACCTTCGCGAGTACGACCTCGACGGCGTGCGCCACGCGATCGGCGTGATCTTCCAGGATTTCGTGCGCTACGACATGCGCTTCGACGAGAACGTCGGCGTGGGCGAGGTCGAGGATGTGCGGCACTATCTCGACGCCGAGCCGTCCAGCACGAACGGGGACGGGCAGCCGCCGGAGGCGATCGCGCGTGCCGCCGAGAAGTCGCTCGCCGCCTCCCTCTTACCGAAGCTTCCGGGCTCGTACCGTCAGATGCTCGGCCGCCGCTTCGACGACGGCGTGGATCTGTCGGGCGGCGAGTGGCAGAAGGTCGCGCTCGCGCGCGCCTACATGCGCGACGCGCAGCTGCTGATTCTCGACGAGCCCACGGCCGCGTTGGACGCGAGGGCCGAGTACGACGTGTTCCTCCGCTTCAATGCGCTGATGGCGGGGCGCATGGCGGTCGTCATCTCCCATCGCTTTTCGACGGTTCGAATGGCGGACAGGATCGTGGTGCTGACGAAGGGGGAAATCGTGGAGCAAGGGACGCACGATGAATTGGTGAAGGCCGGTGGACTCTACGCGGAGTTGTTCGCGATGCAGGCGGCCGGATATCGGTAATTGCGGTTGCCGTCTCTTTAGAGGGCTGGCATATTCTTCGCTGATAGCCGCCCCGCTTGTCGTGAGTCTTTGGTGGTGGCCTGTCCGCGACTCGGAGCGCATCGCTGTGGCTGCAGAAACGGAGAGCAGGCGCGGGAGAGGGGGAGGGGGAGGGGGAGGGGGGGCCTGCCGGAGACGACGCCCACGTCCGCGCCCCACGTAGTCATTCAGTCCGACCGCCGGGCGCGCGACCCGATCACCCAGGGCGCCCCGAAGGCTGCGTGGCGGCTGTTCGGCTGGTTCGGGCTCCTGCTGGTGGTGATCGGCGGCAGCGACGTGCTGTCGCAGTGGTATCCGCCGGCGTTTCACAGCGCCGAATGGGAGTTCGGGACCGCGGCCGTGACCATCGCGTCGCTCCCGCTGTTGACGATCGGCATGACGATCTTGTTGGCCAGCTTTCTCGCGCGGGCCAAGCGCGAGGGGGTGATGGTGATGGGCGTGGCCTTTCTTTGTCTCTTCTTAGTGGTCGGCGCGGCGCTGGTGCTATTTGCGCTCGACGTCCCGTTGGCGTTACGTTCCCCGCCTGGACCGCCGCTGACGGCGATCAAGAAGGCAATCGTTCGGACAGTGGTCATGGGCGCGTCGTATGAGATCGCGTATTTGGCGGCTCTGATCCTGTCGTTCCGTTACGTGTTCGGGAGAATCAAAGATGCTTGAGCGTTTTATGAAGTCCGGCGTTGCCGCGCTCCTCGTCTGCGCCGCTCCGATGGCGGTGGCCCGCGCGGGCACGGTTTGCACCACCGGTAGCGCGAACGTCTGCGTCGACTTCTCGCTCACCAACATCGGCACGACGTTCACTCTGCAGGTGAGCGTAACGGCCGCCCCGGGCACGGCGAGCCTGTACCAGTTCGGCATCGCGTCGAACGACCCGGGCGTCTCGCTCAACAACGTCCAGAACATCCTCGTCGACGGGTCGCCGAACCTCAATTGGGACACCGGATGCAGCGGGTTGCCCAAGCTCGACGAGTGCATCGAAGGCCCTACGGGCGGCGGCGGTCTTCACCAGGGTGACTTCGCCTCGTTCACGTTCACCGCGAACGGCAGCGACGGCAGCTTCGCGAACGACCTCCAAGTTCACCTTCAGGATGTTCTGAACGGCTGCTCGGTGAAGATGGGCACCGGCGCGAGCGATTTCTCGACGGCCGGGAAGGATGGCGTTGGCAGCTTCAACTTCGACGACGCCGCCTGCGGGGGATCTCCGACCCCAACGACGAGCACGCCCGAGCCGGCGAGCTTGTGGCTGGTGGGTACGGGTCTTATCGGCATGGCTGGCGCTGGCATCCGGCGGAAGCGGCGAAAGTCGTAGCCTCGTTTTTCGATCCACCGCTGGGCAGCCGTCGCGACAACTCGCGACGGCTTTTTTGTCGGCGGTCGTTCAGACCGGAGCGTTGGATCCCAACGTCAGTTCTGTGGCATCCCGTCAACAATCCGTTCGGCCCGTGGACTGCCGGCATTCCGCTTTCGCCGCGCTAAGCGACTTTATTGCAGCATCTTGTGATCTTGCGGCCTCTTCCGCGCCCCGATGGTGTCTCCGGGCACGGGGCATGCTAGGTAAGCGGACCGGCGTGTATTCATCAACCTCATCGATGACGGAAGTCGGATCATGCTGACATTTGGAAAGGTTCTCCGATCGGCCCTGGTCGCGGGCGCTGTTGGCCTGCTTCCGCTGTCGACAGCGGTCGCCGACACGACGCTCGAAAGCACCGCCAATTCGTGTACAGGCGGGTCGTTGAACATCTGCCTTGGGTTCAGCCTGATCCAGATCGGGACTTCGAGCTCGCAGAACTACTCGCTCGAGCTGATTCTCAACTCGATCAACGGCGGCGCTCCCCCGTCCGGGATCGGGTTCTCGTCATTCGGCCTGTTCGGCGCAAGCGGCAGCGGCACGTTCACCGGTGTGGACCCCTGCGCTGGCGGCACCTGCGGCGGGTGGGATTTCGGAGGCTGCAACGATCTGAATCCCGTAACCACGAACATCTGCGACAACAACAACGGCGACAAGCAACACGACGTGAAATTCACGTTCACGTACACTGGTAACTCGGGTGACATTTCGACCGCCGACGTAGCGGCCCACATCCAGGGTCTAACGACCTCGACGGGGGCAAGTTGCTCGGCGAAAACGAAGACCGACGCGCAGGGCGGCACGACGACTTTCTACGGTGACCTCGACGCCGGCTGCGGCGCTGGGCCGACGACCGCGACGCCAGAGCCGGCGAGTCTCTTTTTGGTGGGGACCGGTCTTCTTGGTCTCGGCGGGTTTGGCGCCGCCAGGCGGCGCCGCCGACGCGAGTAGACGCGGCTTCCGTCGATGTTCTGGGCCGGGCGAGTTCGCCCGGCCCGTTTTGTTCTCCGCACGCCGGGCTTCCGGTATGTATCGAATTGGCGTCGCGGAGTTGGGCCGCCAAAACGGTATATTGAACAGGCCAACCGGAGCCGCAAAGGCCTGGGTCCTTCGTTTCGAACAGGCAATAGGTATGGAAACCGGCATTTCCTCTCCTCCGATTTCCTCAGATCTGTCGGAATCCGCCGCCCGCTCCCATGACGGCGCGGTAGGCAGCGCGCGCGCCGCTCTATATCTCCCTTGGATCGCGAGCGCCGTCGTCTTTTCCGTGCTGTTCGGCAGGCCGATCTACCTCCTGGCGCGCGATTGGTGGACCATGCCGGAGGCCGGTCACGGCCTGCTCCTCGCGCCCGTCGCGATCTGGATGGCGTGGAAGTCGGGCATCGGGCCGGACGCGAAGCCCAATCGGACGCTCGGAATCACGCTGCTTCTGTTCGCGATCGCCGTGCGCACCGCGTCCGGGCTGGCCGCCGAGCTGTTCACCATGCGCGGCTCCGTCGTGATCGCGCTCGCCGGCATCACGGTCTACGAGTTCGGGTTCAAGCAGCTCCTTCGTTGGTGGCTCCCCTTCGCTCTCGTCTGCCTGTCGATTCCGCTGCCGGAGCTGATCACGCAGACGCTGGCGCTGCCGCTCCAGTTCCGAGCTTCGCGCATGGGCGCGGCGCTCCTCCAGATGCGCAACGTGCCGGTCCGTCTCGCCGGGAACGTGATTCAACTGCCGGGGCGCGAGCTGTTCGTCACCGAGGCGTGCAGCGGGCTTCGGTCGCTGACCGCGCTTCTCAGCATGGGCGTGCTGCTCGGCGCTCTGGTGCTCAAGAAGCCGGTGACCCGCGTGGCGCTCCTGCTGCTGGCGGTTCCCGTGGCGATTGTCGTCAACGGCATCCGGGTGTTTCTCACCGGTTTCCTCGTGTACTACGTGAGCCCGGCGTATGGCGAGGGGTTCATGCACATCACCGAGGGGTGGCTCCTCTTTCTCGTCTCGTTGTCCATCCTTGCCGGCATGGCGTGGCTCGGCGGCCTTGTCGAAGGACTGGGGCGATCGCCACTTCCGTCGCAGGAGCCCGAGCATGCGTAGCCCCAGCGACGGGCTCGGTTGGCGGGCGTTCGTGCCCGCATTCATTCTCCTGGTGGGCTGCGGTTTCGTGTGGCAGACGCACTCGCAGCGCTCGATGTCGTTGGCCGCGCCGCTGACGTCGATCATCCCGTCGCTCGACGGCTACACGGTCGCCGACCTTCACATCGGCGACAACGAGCGTCGCGTCGCGGGCATGTCCGACTACGTCGCCCGCGCGTACATGCGCGATTCGGTGCAGGCATTCCAGACCCTCGTGTCGTACTACGACCGGCAGGGGCAGGGCAGCACGATCCATTCGCCGCGCAACTGTCTCCCCGGGGCCGGCTGGGAGATTCTCCGCGGCGGCGCTCGCACGATCGCCGTGGGCGGCGCATCATACGTCGTGAATTACTACGTGCTCAAGAACGGCAGGGCGACCGACGTCGTGTATTACTGGTATCAGGGGCGCGGCCGAGTCGTCGCCAGCGAGTACCGCGTGAAGTGGAATCTTCTGCGCGACGCGGCGCTGCTTGGACACACCGAGGAAGCGCTGGTGCGGATCGTCATTCCGGTCCGGGTTCCCAACGCCGCCAGCACCGCATCGCCCGATGCTCAAAACGCGTTCGCGGCGGCCGATTCGCTCGGCGACAGCGTCGCCAAGCGGCTCATTCGTGAAGTGACGCGCGCGCTTCCTGGCCGCGCGAGCTAGCCGCGCGGCCTGCCCGCGCCGATGTCCGGTGTGCTGTCCGACCAGTGGTCGACGGACGAGCGAATTCCGGCGTTCGTCAACGCCAAAGCCGGTAGCGCCTCGTCGGCCCGCGACGCGCTCGGGCGCGATGGGCGCTTCGAGCCGCGAGAGGCCGCTCCCGACGAGATCCCCAAGCTGATTCGCGCCGAGGCCGCGCGGCGAGTGGGTGGGGGGCGACAGCGCGTCCTGGTCTGCGGCGGCGACGGCACCATCGCCGCGGCGATCGGTGCGGCGGCCGGGACGGCGCTCGAGCTCGGGGTTCTGGCTGCCGGGACTCTCAACCATTTCGCCCGCGACTACGGCCTGCCGCTCGATCCGGCCGAAGCGCTGGACGTCGCGGCAACAGCGCCGTCGGAGCCGATCGACGTCGGTGTCGTCAACGGTCGCGTCATGGTGAACACCGCCTCGGTCGGCGCGTACGTCGACTTCGTGCGGCACCGGGAGTCGCGCGAGCGGTACCTCGGATACCATCTGGCCAGTCTGGTCGCGGCCGTGAGCGTGTGTTTTCGTCCCCGGTGGGTCGAGGTCGGCCTGCGAACGAGCGACGGCAACCGCCAAAGCTTCCGCACGCCGCTGCTGTTCGTGGGCGTCGGTGAGCGCGAGTTCGGGCGCGGCGGGTTGGGCAAGCGACGTCCGCCATCCGATGGCCCGCGCGCGCTTCACGTCATCGTCGTGGACGAGAGGCGCCGGCCGCGGATCGCGGCGCTGGTTTTCGGCGCGCTCCTGCGCGGAAGCGACGACTTCCTCCGGCTCGAGGCGATCGATTCACATCTCGTCACCGAGGCCGACGTGGCGCTACGGCATCGGACGGCCACGATCGCCGTCGACGGCGAGCTCGTTGAGATGGAGACGCCGCTTCACTTCGAGCTCAAGACGGATGCGGTGCGGCTCGTCCGGAGCCAGTAGCCGGAGCTACGGCTTCTTCGGGTAGTTCTTGCGGTCCGCGGCGCAACCGCCGAAGACGTGGCCGCTCAAGGAATCGTCGACGCGTCGCAGCGCTTTGGCGTCGCGCGTGGCGTCGATGGCGCGCTGCTCGGCGGCGTCGATCAGCTTCTTGCCGGAGTCCGGGAACGACTTCAGCAAACGCTCGGTCTCGCACTCGACGTCGACGTGGGCTGAGAGCGGATCGGTCGCGGTGAGCTGGCGCCGAAGCAGGTCGTACAGCTTCCAACCGGGGGTGCCGGCGCGGATGGAGCGATCGGCCGCGATGGCGAGAGACTGATTGCCGGTGACGGTGATGGTCCCCTTCACGCCGACCGACTCATCGTCGAGGAGCACGACCGGATTCTCGAAGCCGGCGTCCGCCGCGATCGAGTACGCCAACTTCTTTCCGCGCGGCGAGACGATGGCGAGCGTCCGAATGTCGTCGCTGCCGGCGCCGCGAACGCGAATCGTCTGCGAGCCGACCCGACCGCGAATTCCCGGCCCGGCGACGATCGTGAGCGTGTCGAGCGTCGCCGATCTCCGAGGCGCCGCGGGACGGGGCGGGGCGGCTCGTACCGCGCGATCCCCCGCTGCCGTACGAGTATCGGGTTGTTGCGACGTCAGGGTGACTGGAATCACGGCGCCCGCGAGCATTCCTTGCAAGAGCAGACAAGAGAATTTTCTAAAGGCGGCCATATAGGAGGGACGAGCCGCGACACGCTGCGGTCACGCCGGTGGACCGGTGGACGGCCGGACGGGGGCCGAACCGGGCTCTACGGCTTGCGCGCTTGAGCGATCTTGCGAAGTGAGTCGGCCCGAAGGGAGTCGCCGCGAACCGAGTCGCGTCTCGCGGCGATCAGCGCCGCGGATCGAGCGAGCCCGGCGCGGATCTCGGCGTCGATAACGGAGTCGCGCATTCGTTGTTCGCGCGAGCGGCCGCGCGAGAATAGTGGAACGCCGATGCTTCCCGTCCCCGGTCCGCCCGCCGCGCCGACACCGTCCTTACCCTGGCCCGTCATCACGTGCACGTCGCCCGAGTTCCCGGCGGTGCCGACTCGCTGGGAGAGTTTCGTGATCAGTTCCGCGCTCTGCGCGATCTCCGACTTAGTGGCGTCGCTCGTCGTGTTCCGACGCTGAATTTCGTGCGCCGCCGCGGCCCAAGCCGCGAACGCCGAGTCGTGTGGCGTCATCGCCGCGAATGCTCGAATGGCGCGCGAGTTGTCGGTGAGGCCCGCGGGCGCCGAGGGCGATCCCAGTCCCGAGCGGGCGGCGGGAGCGTTCGAGCGAGAGTCGATCCTGTCGTTCGGGACCGTGATGTCGGTCAGTCGTGCCGGCGGAGGGGTGGGGACCGTCGCTGTATCGACGCGTGATGTCGCCGGTGGAGGAGTCGGCACGACGGGTTCCGCGATCCGCGGAGTAGCGGGCAGCGGCTCGCGGACCGTCGGTCGCGGTCGAACGGGCTTCTCAGGCGGCGGAACGGGCGCCGGGGGCGGCGAGAGAAACGTGACCTCGGTCCGGGCGCGGCTTCCATCAGGCTGCGAACGACGGGAGGAAATCGAGGTCATCGAGGCGAGCGCGGTGACGAAAACGGCAATCGTCGCCGCGACGGACGCCACGAGCTCAGCCCAAGGCCGCGAACTTCGTCGCGGATCAAACGCGCGTCTGAGCCGTTTGGCGGCGTGCACGTTGTACGGAGGGCGAGGAATTCGAACCCCCAAGTCCTTTCGGACGCCGATTTTCAAGCTCTTACCGGCGGCTGCGCGTGTTCTCATGCGGTCGCACTGACTACACGATACGAACAATTTAGTTGGCGCGATGGCGCAGCTGCGCTCCTGGCGCCCTCGTGCCGGGCGCGCCCGCACGAGGCCGATCAGCGATCTCGCAGCCTCGGCGGAGCGGCCACAACGTTCATGGAACTTGTCCCTTTCCGAACACCGCCATCGTTTCGTCGACCTTCGCCTCGCCGAATCGTTGCTCGAGTAAGCCGATCACATCGCGAAGCGTCGCAGGCTCCTCCGCGCGCAGCGTAACCCGCTGCCAGCCCGGCGAGCCGGGCACGGCCAAGGTCTCCACGCCGTACTTCAGGTCGTGGTGCTGCTCGCGCGCGTCGCGCAGGGCGACCGTCACCGGTCCAGCCTCGGCGTCTACGGCCAGGATTTTCTTCTGCATGCTCGCGCGCCCTGTTTCGGTCTCTGAAAGCTAGGCTGACCCGCGCTTCTCAGGACGATTTCCCACAGTTTCTTGTCCGGCTCGCGGAGCCTCAACGGAGGGCGAGGGATTCGAACCCCCAAGTCCTTGCGGACGCCGGTTTTCAAGACCGGTGCATTAGCCATTCTGCCAGCCCTCCCGGTGTCAAAGATCGTCGGGGCAGGGAAAGGGCGAAAGTCGGCGGACCGGCAACCCGCAAAGCGAACGCATAACTGCCGAATCAGGGTAGGTGCACGCCTAGATTGTCAGCGAGCCGAGGAGCGAGAATGACGCATCGAGCGATTCGCATCGTCGTGGGCGTAGCGGTTGCCGTGTCGAGCGCGCGAGGCCAAGGGCGTCCGCGCGGCACGATCGTCGTGAGCAACATGAACGACAACACCATGATGCTCGTGGACGCGGAGAGCGGTCGCCCGCTCGCGACTCTGCGCACCGGCGAGGGACCGCACGAGGTCGCCGTGTCGCACGACGGGCGCCGCGCCGTCGTGAGCAACTACGGCGTGCGGGGAAAGCCCGGTAACTCCCTCACCGTAGTCGACGTCGAGAAGCTCGACACGCTGCGCACGATCGATCTACGCGACTACCAGCGCCCGCACGGCATGGTCTTCCTCCCGGGAGACACGCTGCTCGCGGTCACGTCGGAGGTGAGTCGCGCGGTGCTGCTGGTCGATCTGCGTCGCGGTACGGTCGTCGCGACGCGGCCGAGCTCCGGGCGCGGCACGCACATGCTCGGCCTGAGTGCGCGCGGCGATCGGCTCGTCATGGGCAACATCAGCGACGGGACGATCACGGTGCTCGATCCGCTCGCGACGGACAGCGGCCGGGTGATTCGCGTCGCCGCGCAGCCCGAGGGAGTCGCGATCTCGCCCGACGGAGCGTTCGCGTGGGCGGGGAGCAACCGCGACAGTGTGGTGCTCGTGGTGGATCTGCGCAGTGCAGCGGTCGTGGACACGTTGCGCGGATTTGGCCTCCCGTACCGAATGGCGATTTCGCCGGACGGCCGCACGGCCGTGGTCACCGATCCGATCAAGGCCAGAGTGCGAGTGTTCGACGCGGCGACGCGCCGCCAGCGGTTCGACATCGCGGTTGCCGCCGACAGCCTCGTCGCCACGGCGGAGGTGGCGGGATCGCCGTCGCCGGAGGGGGTCACGATCTCGCGCGACAGCCGATGGGCGTTCGTGACGCTCCAGGGGCGCAATCGCGTGGCGACGATCGACCTCGAGCGTGGCGCGATCATTGCGCTCGCGCCGACCGGCAACTGGTCCGACGGCGTCGCATTCTCTCCCCTCGTGCATCCGTCGCGCGGCTCGCGTCACTAGCGCGGCGGCAGTCCCTCCACGATCACGCGATGATCTGCCTCGAACGAATCACCATGCGCGAAATTCATCTCGCGCTCAAAGAGCCGTTTCGCATTTCGTCGGGCGTCGAATCCACGCGCCGGATTCTGTTGCTCGAGCTGGTAGACGAGAGCGGCGCGCGGGTCTGGTCGGAGTGCGTTGCCTCGGCGTTGCCGAACTACACGTCGGAGACCATCGACACCGCGTGGCTGGCGATCAGCAAGTGGCTCGCGCCTCGCATTCTCGGGCGCCGGCTCATCGACGCGTCGCATGCGCAGTTCGAGCTCGCCGCGAACGTCCGCGGCCACAACATGGCGAAAGCCGCCATCGAGATGGGATGCTGGGGGCTCGAGGCGGTGATGCGAAAGCTGCCGCTGTCCGTGCTCCTGGGTGGCACGCGCACCGAAGTCCCGACCGGGATCTCGCTCGGGCTCCAGGAAACGCCCGCCGCCCTCGTGGAACGCGCGATAGCCGCGGTCGCCGCGGGTTACCAGAAGGTCAAGCTGAAGATCGAGCCGGGTCGCGATGTCGAGTTCGTCCGGGCGGTTCGCAAAGCGGTCGGACCGGACATCGAGCTCATGGCCGACGCCAACGCCGCGTACACGATCGACGACGCGACGCATCTCACGCGGCTCGACGAGTACGGACTGATCATGCTCGAGCAGCCGCTCGGCGCCGACGATCTGCTGGACCTCGCGGCGCTGCAGCGCCGGATGCACACGCCCATCTGTCTCGACGAGTCGATCACGGACGTAAAACGTGCGCGCGACATGATCGCGCTCCGCAGCGGCCGCATCGTCAACATCAAACCCGGGCGGGTCGGCGGACTCGCGGCGTCGAAGGCGATCCACGACGTCTGCGCCGAAGCCGGAATCCCGGTGTGGTGCGGCGGAATGTTGGAGAGCGGAGTGGGGCGGGCGTACAACGTCGCGCTGGCGTCGCTCCCGAACTTCTCGCTCCCTGGGGACCTGAGTCCCAGCTCACGCTACTGGGCGACCGACATCGTGTCGCCCGAGTGGACGATGGACGCGAGCGGCATGGTTCACGTGCCGCGAGAATCGCCGGGGCTCGGCGTCGCGGTGGACGCCAATCGCATCGGACTGATCACAACGCGCCGGGAGGTCCTGCGACCTCCGCGGCGCGACTAGGGCTTCTTCGCGGGCGGTTTCGTCGCCGGAGGCTTGGTCGCCGCAGCAGGCTTGGTCGCTGACGGCTTCGTCCCCGGCTTCCCGGCCGAGTCGCGCGTCGACGGCGCCGCGCCGGGGACTGCACCAGGGATCGCTCCCGGAAGCGGGGTCGCCGCGCCCGTGTCGGTCATCTGGTTGAACTCGGCTTCGGCACCGCGGAGCAGATCCTCGAGGCGCACGGCTTGAGCGACCTGGCGCGACGTGTTGAAGACCGCGTTCGCCTGCGCCGTTTTGCCCTGCATCTTGAGCGCTTCGGCCAGCTCGATTCCCGTCGCGACGTAGAGATAGGGGATGCCCACCGATGGACGGTCGATCCAGTCGCCGGTGTTCAGTACGGACTTGGGGCCGACAAAGGTGTGCATCCAGAGCGAGTCGCTCGTCGCCACGTCGAGCCAACCGTCGCCCTGCAGATAGACGGAATCCTTCGGCGCCACGCCCGGCGGCATGAAGAGCTTCGCGGCGAGTCCCTGCGTGATCACGTTGTCGCCGAGCCCGAGCTGCTTGGCGTAGCTGCCCGACGTGCGCGCGAAATAGATGGGCCGGTTCGGCCACGAGTCCTGGATCATGCGCAGCACGAAGAGGTCCGCACGCTGGAGCACGCCGTGGTCGAGATTGCGCGGGTCGATCGTCGCCTTGAGGGGGCCCGCGGTGAAGTTCATCGGCGCGTTGAGCGGGTAGTACGCCGGCACGGAGTCGGCGTCGAGCATCGTCATGTTGAGCGGGGATCGCGTCGGCTTGGTCCACTGCGAGTGGCTGTAGATCGACGGCCCCTTCGCCGCATCGTACTCGTAGATCGGGCGACGAATGATCTGCCTGACGTACCAGTCGGTGTTGAGAAGCGACGTGTTGGCGACGATCACGTCGCGGCGAATTCCCTCGACCTCCTGCGCGTACCAGAGAGGGAAGGTGTCGTTGTCTCCGACGGTGACGAGCACGCCGTACGGCTCGACGGAATTCAGGAGGTCAGCGGCGAAGTCGCGTGTGTCGCGGTGCCCGGCGCGCGATGCCCAGTGCCAGTTGCCGAAAAGCGGAATGAGCGCCATCGCGAGCACCGGCGAGCTGAGTCGCCAGCTCTTCTGCGTCGGCATGATGACGGCGTCGCGCCCGACCTTGACCGTCTCCGTGCCGAACAGCGCGGCGACGGACTCCCAGACATACAGGAGCCCCAGCGCGGCCCAGACTCCCCAGGCCGAGAAGCTCCAGAGGAAGAAGTAGTCGCGGTCGCGCACCTCGTGCGGCGCCGGCGACGACGGATCCTGCGACGCTCCCAGCTTGAAGTTCAAATAGAATATCAACAACAGCGTCATCGTGAACATCAGCGAACCGAAATACCAGAAGCTCCGCTGGTCGCGTTTGAAGTGCACCCAACCGCCGAATAGGCCGAGCACCAACGCGCCCGCGGCGAGCAGCGCCTGGGCGAACGGATGGTCGCCGTGTGCGTCGCGAATCCACTGCCACTTGAAGTAGAGCCACCACATCCCGATCTGCTCGGGGAACGACGCCTGCCGGTCGCTCAGGTCGGGCTTGCCGTACTGGCCGCGGTTGAAGTTGTACTCGAACGCGTCATACGTCCCCCGTGAGAACGTGCACGAGAGCTCGAGCTTCGTGCGGCAGGCCGTCGGCTCGCCTTCGTTGATGGCTGGGAAGTACGCGGCGCGGATGGGTTGCGTCGCGAACGGTGTGAGGCCGAGCACGACCCCGCCGAAGCACGCGAGCAGCAGCTTCCATCGATAGATCGTTCGCGGCCTCCGGATGAGGACCGCGATGCCCACCGCGGGAGCGGCGAGCATTCCCGCCATGTGGTTCGCGTACCCGAGCCCGCAGATGTACGCGACGAGCACGAGGATCCTGTCCGCCTTGCGGCCGTCCGGGTCGTCGGACCATCGAATCATCAGCCACGAGATCACGGCGATGCCGACGAGCGAGACCGTATAGACCTTCTCGTTCACGACCGACTGATTCCACACGGTGAACGCCGTCGCGCCGAGCAGCGCCCCGAGCACGCCGCCGAGCACCCGCTGCCACCGCGCCGGGAACCATCCGACAAGGATCCGCTCGGTGATCAGGAACCACATCCCCGCCGACGCCGCGCTACAGATCGCCGCCAGGATGTTGATCCGCACCGCCACCGTCGTCGCGATCGGCAGGATCGAGAACGTCCGGCCGAGGATGACGAAAAGCGGATTCCCCGGAGGGTGGGGAAGCCCGAATGTGTACGCCGCCGCGATGTACTCGCTCGTGTCCCACATCGCCGTGGAGGGCGAAAGGGTGATCAGATACAACACGAGTGCGCCGAGCGAGACGCCGAGCGCGGCGAGGTAGGACGGGCGGTAGTCGAGCTCGGGCGACGAGGTTGCGGACATTAGAAAGACGAAAGGCGAAGAGAGCCGAACTTACGAGGGAGGCCGGACTTCGAAACTGGCGAACTTCGAAACGGGCGAACTTCGAAACAGGCGAACTTCGAAACGGGCAAACTCCAAAAAGGTCAAGCGACGAGCGAATCTCGCGGCCGGTCCACCGGCCCACCGGTCCACCGGTCCACCGGTCCACCGGTCCACCGGAATCCTAGCGGACTCGCCTACAAACCGCCGAGGTGCTGCATCTTGAAGGTCGCGACCGCCCCGACGACGCCGGCGGTGCCCGGGAGGGTGCCCGGGACGATTCGTGCCGCGTCAACGGCGGGGCGGAAGGCGCGGCGGCGGACTTCGGCGCGCATCGGCGTGAAGAGCGTTTCGCCCGCCTGGGTGACGCCCCCCGCGACCACGACCACGTCCGCGTTCACGATGTTGAGGAGGTTGGCGATGCCGGCTCCGAGATACCGCGCGGTGTCGCGCACGATCTCGTTGGCGACGGCGTCGCCCTGCTGCGCGGCCTTGTACACCGTCTCAGCCGTAATGGATTCGAGCTTGCCGTCCACCATCGACGGGAGGAGCGACGCGGTCTCTTCGCGCACCAGCACCTCGCGCGCTCGCGTGGCTATGGCGGGCCCCGAGGCGTAGGCCTCGAGACAACCGTAGTTCCCGCATTTGCAGTGACGGCCGTTGAGGTCGATGGTCGTGTGGCCGATCTCGCCGGCGACGTCGGACGATCCGTGAAAGAGCTTGCCGTCGATAATCAAACCGCCGCCGATCCCGGTGCCGATCGTCATGCCGATGACGTTCGTCGCTCCCTGAGCGGCGCCCTGCCACCATTCGCCGACCGTCGCGCAGTTTGCGTCGTTGTCGAGCGTCGCGGGGAGGTTCAGCTTCTCGGCGATTCGGTCGCGGAGGGGAAAGTTTCGCCAGCCCAGGTTCGGCGCGACGATGACGATGCCCTTCTCACGATCGAGCGGACCGGGGGCACCGATGCCTACGCCGAGGAACTCGTCGCGCGAGGCGCCCGTCTCGGTCATCGTCTCCTTGATCACGTCCTCGATCAGCCCGACGATTCGATCCGCCACTGCTTCGGCCCCGGACTCGGCGCTCGTCGGGATAGAGCGCATGGCGTAGTGCTGCGTGCCGTCGGCCGACATCGCGCCGACGACGATATTGGTGCCGCCGAGATCCACGCCGATGATGTATTGCTGCTGCTTCTTGGTGGCCGACGACTTGGTCGCCATGAATCAGGAGTTCCGGGGGACAAGAAGGGCGCGCGCCAGGGCTGCCACGTCGCCGGCAGTAATCTCGCGCATACAGCGCCAATGTCCGAGGGGGCATCGCCGCGGGCCGTGCCGGTCGCACGGGCGACACTCGAGCCCTTCGATCTCCGCCACCGCGGCGCGCTCGGCCAGCGGGCCGAAGCCGAACGCCGGGACTGTCGGCCCGAACACCGCGAGGGTCGGCGTGTTCATCGCCGACGCGAGATGCAGTGGCGCCGAGTCGTTCGTCACCAACAGTCGAGCGCGGCCGATCAACTCGGCCGACGCGAGCAGAGAGAGACGGCCGGTGGCGTCGATCGAGCGTCCGCCGGTTGCGTCCGCGATTTCGTCGGAGAGCGAGCGGTCAGCCTCCGCGCCGATCACGACGATGCGCGCCTCTCCCGCCATGAGTCGGGCGAGGTCCGCGTAGTACGGCCACCGCTTGGTCGCCCAGATGCTCCCCGGCGCGAGCGCGATGATGGGTTCACCCGGGGACGCGCGGCGCAATAGCTCGTCGGCCGCGGCACGTTCGCCGTCGCCCGGAAAGAGACTCGGCCGCGGATGCGCGCGGTCGGCGTGGTCGACCTTCGCGCCGCGATCGGCGAGCGATAGGAGTCGCGACGCGTGGTGTTCCCCTTCATGCGACGCGACACGCTTCGTATAGAACGCGCGTCCAGCCGACGTCGAGAACCCGATTCGTTCAGGGATCCCCGCCGCCAACGCGAGCGCTCCGCTTCGCACCGAGCCCTGCGCGAGGAATGCGGCATCGTACCGTTTGGCGCGGAGCACACCCGCGAGCCGGGCCATGCCACCGATGCCGCGATCCTTGCCGCGTTTGTCGTAGACGATCGCGTCGCGCACGGCCGGGTGATTCGCCAGCAGGGCGCCGGCCGCCGGCGTGCATACGACGTCCACCGTCCCCTCCGTCGCCAGACGAGCGAGGAGAGGCGTGGTGAGAATCATGTCGCCGAGAAAACTCGTTTGAACGACGAGAAAAGAAGGCAAGGGGAGAGAGTATGTCCGCCGCCCCGCGCCGCGTCTACTCAGCGCATGTGACGGGCGACAAGTTCGACGTCCGCGAAAAATCTACGCTCGGCGGCGGCTCGTTCGCCCTCAGGCGCCCGAAGCACGGCGGACGGATGCACCGTGGCGAAGGCGACGGGCGCCAGCTCGGACTCGAGCGGAGTGCCTCGGTGCTTCATCACGCTGAACGCCGGACCGAACACCGCCTTGGAGGCAGTCGCGCCGAGGCAGAGGATCGCCTGTGGACGCACCAGCGACAGCTCCGCCAGCAACCAGGGACGGCACGCCCGGACCTCCCCGGCGCTCGGCGTCTTATGCAGCCGGCGCGTAGTTCGGCGGTCCCGGGCCCATTTGAAGTGTTTGACCGCGTTGGTCACGTAGATCGCGTCGCGATCGATACCGGCAGAGTCGAACGCCCGGTCGAGCAGCAGCCCGGACGGCCCCACGAACGGATGCCCCGCGCGATCTTCGGCGTCGCCTGGCTGTTCGCCGATGACGAACAGTTTCGCCGCCTTGGGCCCCTCGCCGAACACGGCCTGGGTGGCGTTCGCGTAGAGGGTGCAGCCGCGACAGCCCTGAACCGCGGTGCGCAGTTTGGGCAAGGTCGGCCGAGGCGGCACGAAGTCGCTCGCCGATCCCGTTGATTCGACGGTCGTGGCCACGCGATCGGTTCGCTGCGTTGGACGAGCTTCAACGAATTCGCAAAGCTCGGACCGACTCGAAGTGTCAGCGGCATCTACGCTCGTGTCCGCTTGGTTCCAAACCGCTGGGTACGACAGTTGCCCTTTGAGCCACCGACTCCGAAAACCTGAGGATGAATCGATGCTCTACACATTGGCCGTCGTACTCGTAGTTCTCTGGGCGCTGGGTTTCCTCGCGTTTCACGTCGGCGGTGGTTTGATCCATCTGCTGCTCGTCATCGCGATCGTCGCTGTGCTGCTGCGCGTGATTCAGGGTCGTCGCCCGATCTGACGAACGCCGGTCATCGGCGGCGAAGGATTCCGGCGGCCGCTCGCCATCCGGAATCGATCGCGCCGTGAACGGTCCCGGTGCGGCCGAGTCGATCGGCCGCTTCACCGGCGAACCAGATCGTGTCGCGCACGGGACGGCTGAGCGTCTCGCACGCGCGCGCGCCGCCGACTCGCGAGTACGAGTAGACGCCCTGCGAGAACGGGTCGTTGATCCAGTCATGGTAGAAGGTGGCGACGAGCTCGCGGCGGATTGCCGCGGGCTTCATCGAGAGGATCGTCGCGAGGGACAATACCGCGCGGCGCTCGAGCTCCGTGCGAGGCAACCGGGACATCTCGGTAGCCGGCGGGCCACCAACCCAGGCCACCATGATCGGTGAGTCTATCGGGTACGACGTCCACCAGACGGGGAAAGGCAGCCGTTCTCGCGCCTGAAGGACGGACGTCGTATCGAGGTCGGGAATCCCGAGTCGCGTGGCGAGCTTTTCATCTCGCCAAAACGCGCGCTTGAATCTGAGCGCGAGCTTCACCACAGCGCCCATGGCGGTGAGGCTCATGGCTCGCAGGATGGCCGTCGGTAGTGGCGGGTCGAAGCTGATTGCCCCGGTCGCTCCCTCCGACGCGGAAAGTACGCCAGCCGGCACGGTGACGATGAGTGCCCGTGCGGCGACGCTCGCGATGTCTTTCCCGCCGACGTCGCGGCACCCCACCTCGACGTGACCATCGCTCCACCTGACGCTCGCGGCGATCGTCTCGAATCGAATGTCCGCGCGCACGGGGTCGGCGAGACGCTCGATGAGCGTGTCATAGCCCCCAACCAATCGTCCCATGCGCATTTCGCGATGGTCTCCCTGCGGCGAACCGCCGTCGGCGAGAGCCTGCTCGCTGATCAGCTCCGGATCTGCGGCATGGAAGCCTTCGACGAACCGTTTCGCTCGGTCCCGGTCCGCGGGGCGCAGCGATCGATTCGCGGCGAGCGCGTCGGCGAACGAGCGATCGGAGTCGCGGTCGCCGTCGAGTCGCCGCATGACCCGATCGATGGACTTCCAGAAGTCGTCCACCACATCAAGCCTTCCGCTCCCGCGCAACAGGCGGTGCGGAGCGATGTCGAGCGTTGGAAGATGATGTTCGGACGCGACGTCGCGAATCGGCTCCGCTTCGCCGTGAATGAACTCGGCGCCGAGCTCGATGGGGACTTCGAGGTCCGCCTGATGCTGTGTGAAGACGCGGCCGCCGAGGCGCGACCGGGCCTCGAGCACGACGACGCTGGAGCCCTTCTCGCGGAGTTTGGAGGCGGCTGCGAGACCGGCAGCACCCGCACCTATTACGGCAACGTCGAATGACAAAGATCGAAGGGGCCAAGGGGCGAAAGAGCCATCCGGCGAAGCTAACGAGGGCCGGAGGAGGCGAACCGCCCAAGCCGAAACGAGCACGCCGCTGGTCGGCGAGGGTGACGCGAGAGAGCAACGCGCTCGACCTCGACCGCGGCCTGTTCACGTGGAGCGATCCGAAACGAATTGCGAGATCGCTCAAGCGCTCGGCCGAGCGGAGCCGACGGCGCAAGGCGGATCCATATCGGTCGGCGATGTCGATGTTGACGTTCTACGTCAACCGGGCGGGGGCGAACCTGCCGCCGACGCGGCGACGCGTGCTCGAGCGCGCAAAGGCGGAGCTCAAGCACGCGTTTGGCCGCGGCTAGCGGCGAATCGCGCCGGCTAGCGTGCGTGCCGGGCGCGGGTGCGTGCCGCTTTCTTTGCGGCCGCCGATCGTCCACGAGCGCCCTTGGTGCGAGCCGCCTGCTTCGCGGACGCGGAACGTGCCGACGCGCTTCGGCGTCGCGCGCTCGCGTGAGCCTGGCGGCTCAGCGACTTACGCGTTGCGGCGCGGCTGCCTTCGCGGCGCAATGCGACTTCCACCGCGCGCGAGCGTGTACGCGACGGCTTGCGTTTGGGGCGTTTTCCCTTTGCCAGGTCGCGCTTCGCCTGGGCGCGTGTTCGCGCCGAGCTGGTCTTGCTCGCGCGCAGCTTGACACCCGATCGACGGGCCTTGGACAGGCCGATGGCGATCGCCTGCTTCGTCGACCGCGCGCCGTGCTTTCCTTCGCGAACGTGGTGAATCTCCTCGCGCACGAACTCGCCAGCTTGAGTCGACGGCGACTTACCTTGTGCCGCGTCGTGATGCGCGCGTTCGATCGTTGCTCGTTCGGGCATGGAGCCTCCGTTTGTGTCGCCGGCGGCCGCGCTCACCGAATCTGGATCGGCCGCGCGCGACGCTCTTCCAGCTTGGGCGCGGGCAGCGTGATCTCGAGGACGCCGTCCTTGAACGTGGCCTCGCAATTGTCGGACTCGACGCCTTCGGGCAACGGGATAGCCCTGTAGAACGACCCGTAGCTCCGTTCGCTCCGATAGAACTCATCGCGATTCTCTTCGCGCTCCGACGAGCGATGTCCGGAGATCGTGAGCATGCCGTTCTCGATCTCGGCCTTCACGTCCTCCTTCTTCAAGCCGGGCAGGTCGGCGCGCACGACGAGCTTGTCGCCGCGGCGGAACGTCTCTACCTCGGGGAGCCAGGCTGCTTGGTCCTCGGCCGCGGCGCCACGCCACAAGCCGCCCGGGGCTCCGAGACCAAACGCGCGACCGAGGCCGAAGTTCTCGAACAAGCGATCCATGTCGTCGGCCATGCGCCGCATCACCGTGACGGCTCGGGAGCCGGTGCCGCGGGCCGGCGCGTTCGCGGGGGCACTCGTCGCGCTCTGGTTTCGCGTCTCGCGTCCCGTCTCTATTGAACGCTCCGAGTCGGACCTGCCGATGTTCTTCCCGAAGCTGTGGCTTGCGCCCTGATGAGGGTTCTCATCGCGCGTGTAGTCCCGATCGTCGGCCATTGGATTCTCCTGTGGGCCCCGAGGGTTCGGGGAGGGAAGTGCCGGGGATGCTCGACGCCGGCTGCGCCGAGCGATTGGCAGCCTGTCTCTCGCCGCAATCAACATGCCCCGAAACGACGGCGATGCGGCGCGTGTGAGCGATCGCCGCGTCACGTGTGGGCATCGGCTCCGCGCGGCTCTGGCCCGTCCGCTGCGTTGGTAACGCCTATCGTGGCGGACCCTACTCTGGACCGACAGTGAAACCAAAGACAGCTCTCGTCATCTGCGCGGCATGCGCGCTCCTCTTCGGAGCGATGCTCATCACGACGCCAGACGCCATTCTCAAAGGTCTTGGCCTCGAGGCGCACGGCGACGGAATCATCGTCGCTCGACACATGGCGATCGTCGTGCTCGGGTTTGCCGTGCTGAACTGGTTGGGCCGCGATGCGGAGGGGAACACCCTCCGCGCGATTCTCATCGCGAATCTGTTCGTGCAGGTCGGTGGCTTCGTGCTCCGCACCGCGGAGATCGTGACCCACCAACTGCCCGGAGCCGCGTGGCCGACCGTGGTCGCTCAGGCGGCGCTCGCGACGATCTTCGTGTTTGCGCTGCTCTCGACGATCGCCCGCAATCGGCGGCGCGGCGACAACGTGCTTCGAGCGGACTGAATGGCGCGACAAGCCGGGGCACACCTGATGCAGTCCCATCAAAGCCGACTTTTGATGCGACGACCTCGAGCATAGGGCTTACGTGTGCGGTCAGGCGACGGCGGTGCGGCGTGAGCGTGTCAGCCCCGTTGGCATCGGCGGATGACGAAATCGGACGAGGCGACCCGGCGCTGAGCGCGCGGCTGACCGCGTTGTGGGAGACGCCCGACACCTGGCTCTCGTGGGTCTCGACCGTCGATCACAAAACGCTCGGCAAACGATACGTGTACACGGCGTTCGTCTTCTTCCTGGTTGGCGGCCTCGAGGCGCTGCTGATTCGCGCGCAGCTCGCGCGACCGGACAGCCGGCTGCTCTCGCCCGAAACGTACAATCAGCTGATGACGATGCACGGCGTCACGATGATGTTCCTCTTCATCCAGCCCGTGCTATCCGGGTTCAGCTTCTATTTGACGCCGCTCATGATCGGTGCGCGCGAGCTCGCGTTTCCACGCCTCAATGCCTTCAGCTACTACGCGTTTCTGCTCGCCGGCGTCTTCATGTATGCGAGCTTTGCCATCGGACAGGCGCCCAACGCGGGCTGGTTCAACTACACGCCGCTCGCCGACTCGCTGCACGACCCCGGGCACAACATCGACTTCTACGTGCTTGGGTTGCTGTTCCTGGGGATCTCGACGACCGCGGGCGCCTGCAACTCGATTGTCACGATTCTCAAACTGCGGGCTCCGGGGATGTCGCTCGCGCGCATGCCGCTCTTTCTGTGGAGCTCCCTGACGGTCTCGTTCGCGGTGATCCTCGCCATGCCAGCGCTGACCGTCGCGCTCGGCTACCTGGAGCTCGAGCGCCAGTGGCATTTCGCCTTCTTCGACGCGGCGCGCGGCGGCAGTGCGCTTCTCTGGCAGCACCTCTTCTGGATTTTCGCGCACCCCTGGGTCTACGTCGTGTTTCTCCCCGCGACCGGCATGCTGTCGATGATCATCCCGACCTTTTCCCGACGGCCGATCACCGGACACGCTTTCGTCGCGCTTTCCACCGTCGCGACCGGCGCGATCGGTTTCGGAGTGTGGGTGCACCACATGTTCGCCACCGGACTGCCGCAGCTGGAGATGAGCTTCTTCGGCGGGGCGAGCATGCTCATCGCGATACCGAGCGCGGTGACGATCTTCGCGTGGCTGGCGACGATGTGGTATGGCCGGGTCGTTCTCGCCACGCCGATGCTGTTTGCGCTCGCTTTCATCGTCCAGTTCGTCATCGGCGGCGTGAGTGGCGTGATGACCGCCGCCATTCCGTTCGATTGGCAGGCTACCGATACGTATTTCATCGTCGCTCACATCCATTATGTGCTGCTCGGCGGCAGCGTCTTCGGGCTATTCGCCGGCGCGTATTACTGGGCGCCGAAGGCGTACGGCCGCCTGCCGAATGAGCGTCTCGGCAAGCTCGCGTTCTGGCTGATGTTCGTCGGGTTCAACGTCGGATTCTTCCCGATGCACATGAGTGGTCTGCTCGGCATGCCGCGCCGCGTGTATACGTACTCATCGTCCAGCGGACTGGCGGCGCTCAACATGACGTCGACGATCGGCGCGTACCTGCTGGCGATCGGAATCGCGATCGGACTCTGGGGTCTGTATCGCTGCCGCACGACTGGAGCGCCGGCCGGAGCGAACCCGTGGGGAGCCGCGTCGCTCGAGTGGCTCGCGACGTCGCCACCGCGACCGTTCAACTTTGCTCACATCCCGCTGGTTGATTCGCGCCATCCACTGTGGGACGGCGGCTACCGGGCCGGGCCGGCCTTGGACGCAGGTCGGCTCTCGCCCCTCACCACCACGATCGACGGTGATCTCGACGCGCCGGTCGAGTTGCCGGAAGGCAGTGTGTGGAGCGTTCTGATCGCGGTCGGAATGTTGATCGCGTTCTCGGCATTCCTCGCTCGCATCGACGCGCTGGCGGCGGCCGGCCTCGGAGTCACGCTGCTATGCCTGGCGCGCTGGATGTGGCCCGAGAGCGCGGCCACAGTCGCGGCGGCGGAAGCGTGACGGCAATCGGTTGGGTCGGCGGGGCGCCCGCAACGTCCGGACGCCACGGCAGCGAGGAGGTAGGCCGTTGGGCGATGACGCTTTTTCTCGTCAACGAGGCGACGCTCTTCGCCTGCCTGATCAGCAGCTACTTCTATCTCGCGCTGGTGAATCCGACGTGGCCACCGGCCGGCGTCGAACGGCCGTCGCTCGGTATCCCGGGCGTGATGACGGGCCTTCTGTTGTCGAGCAGCGCGGTGCTGGCGTTCGCCGAACGCGGCTTCACGGCCGGTCGTCGGGGGCGATACCGCGCTGGAGTCTTCGTCACCGTCGTCCTCGGCGCGGCATTTCTCGTTCTGCAAGGCGTGGAATATTCGGACAAACTACGTCGCCTGAGTCCGTCACAGAACTCGTATGCGTCGCTCTTTTTCACCATCACGGGCCTGCACGGCGCTCACGTGGCGTTCGGAATTCTGTTCCTGCTCTGGGCGCTGCTCCGGGAAACTCGAAACACCGCGCGCCCGCCGAGGTCGCTCGCGATCAGCAACGCGTCGTGGTATTGGCATTTCGTGGACGGAGTGTGGCTGGTGATCGTGACGTCGCTGTATCTCTCGCCGCGCTGGTCGTGAGGCGACCGTGACTCTTGCCGCCGCTGGCGTCGGTTGGTTCGATGACGCGGGTCCGACGACGGCCGTCGCGGCGCTAGGCATCGCTTACGCGATGGCGGTTGGCGTAGGGCGCGCGCGGGGCGAGCGCGTCGCGACGAGAGCGCAGGCGCTCTGGTTCCTGGCCGGCCTGTCGACGTTAGGAATCGCGCTGCTGTCGCCGCTCGAGCCACTGAGCGAACGGTTGTTTTCAGCGCACATGACGCAGCACATGCTGCTGGCGACGATCGCTCCGCCTCTGCTCGTTCGCGGTGCGCCGAACGTCACGGCGTTTCGCGCCAGGTCGTCGAGGTGGTCACGATTCTCGGCGGCGTTCGTCTCGCGGACCGGGCTTGGCCGTGGTTGGCAGCTCGTAACGCTACCCGTCATCGCGTGCTTCCTTCACGCGTCGGCAATCTGGACGTGGCATGCGCCGTTTCTATATGAGGGCGCGCTGCGGAACGACGTCGTTCATGCCGCAGAGCACCTGAGCCTGGCCGGTACCGGGATCTCCCTCTGGTGGGCGATCCTTCGGCGGCGCGGGATTGGGCCGGAAGCGCGGCGCAGCGCGTTTGGCGTTGGGATCGCGATCCTTTTCGCGACGGCGCTACAGACGACCGCGCTCGGCGCGCTCTTCGCGCTCTCCCGTCACGTGATCTATCCCTCGCAGTCGTCGGCCGCGGCCGCGTGGGGCATGACGCCGCTCGACGATCAGCGTCTTGCCGGAATGCTGATGTGGGTACCGGGCGGAGTCATCTACGTGATCATGATGAGCGTCTTGTTCGTCGCATGGCTCGACGATTCCGGCCGCGTGCGGGCGGTGACGATCGGCGCCGGCGCGCTCGGCGCTCTTGGAGTGACGAGCTGCGGACGCGCCGACGCGCGGCTGGTACCCGGTGGCGACGCCGAGCGGGGTCGTGCGGCGATCGTCGCGGCCGGGTGCGGCGCGTGCCACGTGGTTCCGGGCATTCCGGGCGGGGCAGGTGCAGTGGGGCCGCCGCTGGCCGGCGTCGTCGGACGCTCGATCATCGGTGGAGTCTTGGCCAACACGCCCGACAACATGGTCGCCTGGCTACAGGATCCGCCTGCGTTCGCGCCACGCACGACGATGCCGAACCTCGGACTCTCGCCACAGACGGCACGCGACGTCGCCGCGTATCTGTACTCGAAGCGGTGACGACGCGCATCGGATCACGTGTCCGCAAGCTCGCCCCGATGCGCATCGCGAGCATCGCGAGCATCGCGAGCATCGCGAGATTTGCCCGTCGCCGGATGCGCGACGCCGCTCAGCACGTTCTCGAACGCTAGCGCCGCAGCCGAGCGCACGGCCAATCTCTCGTGGCTCATGCTCGCGCTGTCGGCGGCGATCTTCGTGCTCGTGTGCGGCGTCATGCTCGTCGCCATCGCACGACGCCGTGCGGGCGACGACGCCGTCGTGGGGCTCGACGAACGCGGGCGCGGCTGGCTGCTCTGGGGCGGCACGGTGATGCCGGTCGTGGTGCTCTCGCTGATTTCCGTAGTCGCCGTACGCGTGATGCGAGACCGGCCAGCCCACCGTGACGCGGCCAGCGTCGTCGTTACCGGGCACCAATGGTGGTGGCAGCTGGACTACGATCTGGGCGCCGGCCGCCCTCGCTTTCGCACTGCCAACGAGCTTCACGTTCCGGTCGGGCGTCCGCTTCTCCTTCGCGTGACGACGAACGACGTGATTCACAGCTTCTGGGTACCGTCGCTCGCGGGCAAGATAGACCTCCTGCCCGGAGACACGAACGAGCTCCGGATCGAGGCTCGCCGTGCCGGAACGTTCACCGGCGCCTGCGCCGAATACTGCGGCGCTCAGCACGCTCACATGGCGATACTGGTGATCGCCGAGGATTCAGCGTCGTTCGAAGAGTGGGCGGCCGCCGAGTCCGCGCCCATCACGAAGACGCTCGACTCGGCGGCAGCGGTGGGGCGGGAGATCTTCACAAAGGGAGCGTGCGCCACGTGTCACTCGGTTCGCGGCACCGACGCGCGCGGCGTGAGCGGTCCCGACCTGACCCATGTGGCGAGCCGACGCACGATCGCCGCCGGTACGCTGGCCAATTCTCTCGGTTCGATAGAGGGTTGGATCGCCGATCCGCAAGCGATCAAGCCGGGCGCCGCGATGCCGACGCTGAACGTGTACAGCGGACCCGAGTTGCGCGCGCTGGCGTCTTACGTGGCGAGGCTCCGCTGACGGCGAGCGCAACGGATCGATTCATGCAACGCCGAAGCGCGTCGAAATCGGAACGATGCCGGCGCTTTTTCCGTGGTGGACGAACTCCGTCGCACGCGCGTCGTTGCTCGCGGCAATGCTGGTCGCCGTCGGCATCCCCGTGGCGCTGATGGCCTGGGTGCGGACGCCGTTCGCCACTGGGCAGCACGCGATCGTGCCGCAACCGGTGCCGTTCGATCACAGGGTCCACGCATACTCGCTTCGCCTCGACTGCCGTTACTGCCACTCGTCGGTCGACATCGCGGCGCCGGCCGGCATTCCTCCGACCACGGCGTGCGTCGGATGCCACACCAAGGCCCTTCAGGAGTCTCCGACCTTCGCTCCCGTCCGCGCGAGCCTTGCGTCGGAGCGGCCAATCGCATGGCGGCGCGTGGACGCGCTGCCAGACTTCGTGTATTTCGACCACTCGATTCACGTCGCCAAGGGCGTCGGATGCGAGACGTGTCACGGGCGCGTGGACCAGATGGCCCAAGTCTCCCAGGCGACGCCGCTGTCGATGGCGTGGTGCGTGAGCTGTCATCGAGACCCCGCCCCAAATCTGCGCCCGCGCGCCGAGGTGACGACAATGGGCTGGCTCGAGGCGCACAGCGCACAGGCGCGTGACTCGCTCGGCCGGCGACTTATGCACGACAACGGCGTGCTGAGCCTCACGAGTTGTTCCACCTGCCACCGATGAACGACGACAGCGCGCGCGGGCCTCGGCTGGATCGGCGCGAGTTCCTTCGGCTCGCGGGAGCGAGCATCGCGTTCGCCGGGCTCGACGGATGCACCCGCATGCCCGCCGAGAACATCCTGCCGTACGTAGACAATCGCCCTGAGTTGACGCCCGGCATCGGTCAGCACTACGCCACGGCCATGTGCGTCGACGGCATCGCGACGGGACTCATCGTCGAGAGTCACGAGGGGCGACCGACGAAGATCGAAGGCAATCCCGATCACCCGGCGAGCTTGGGCGCGAGCGGCGCCATCGAGCAGGCATCGATCCTCCAGTTGTACGACCCGGATCGCGCGAAGCTCGCGCGCGTCGGAGCAAGGCGTTCCACGTGGAGCGCGATTCGACAGAGTCTGACGCCCGCCATGTTGGGCACGCGCGTGGGCCCTCGCGGAGAGCGACTTCGCGTTCTCATCGAGCCGACGTCGTCGCCGTTCGAAGAAGAGTTGTTGGCGCGGGTGCTGGAGCGGTATCCCGCCGCCGGGATTCACATGTACGCGCCCACGTTCGCGGACCGCACCGCGTCATCGGTCGTAGCGCACCATGACGTCACGCGGGCGGATGTCATTCTGTCGATCGACGCCGATTTCCTGGCGAGCGGGCCGTTTCACTTGCGCTACGCGCGACAGTTCGCCGACGGCCGGCGGTTGAACGCACCGACCGCCGCGATGAATCGGCTGTACGTGATAGAGTCGGATTTCACACCGACAGGCTCGGCGGCCGATCATCGATTCGCCGTCAGACCGCGCGATCGGCTGCCGCTCCTGCGCGCGCTGCTCTTCGAGGTCGCCGGCAGTGGCTCGGCGCAGGGCGCAGCGCCGAATTGGGTCGCGGCCGTCGCTCGGGATCTCAAGAGTCACTCGGGACGCAGCGTCGTGATGGGGGGCGCGCGTCTGTCCGCCGAAGAGCGGGGAATGATCGACGAGATGAATCGCGCAGTCGGTGCGGCGGGACCAGGGCGCCTCACCTGGTACGCCCCGACGCCGCTGATCGGCGGCGTCGTCCCGGTCCGGCCGTTCCTCGAGTTGGTCGATGCGCTGCGGGCGAAGTCAGTCGACACCTTGATCCTCGTCGGTGGCAATCCGGCCTACATGTCGCCCGCCGCGGTCGCGATGTCGTCGCTGCTGAAGGCCGTTCCGAATGTCGGGTACGTAGGCCTATACGAAAACGAGACGGCTCGCGACGCGCATTGGTTCGTCCCCAAGGCGCACTACCTCGAGTCGTGGGGCGATGCGCGCGCGTACGACGGCACGCTTTCGATCGTGCAGCCGCTGGTGAATCCGCTCTACGAGTCGATCACGGCGGCGGAGTTATATGCGTCCCTCGCCGGCGTGACGACCGACAGCGGGCTTTACGCCCTCCTGCGGTCATCATGGAACGCGCGCACCACAGGCGACGCCGAGCAAGAGTGGACGGCCGCGCTGCGTCGCGGCGTTGTCGCTGGTACGGCCTTCTCTCCGGTCGACGCGGCCAGGCCGGCGCCGGTCGTCACTACCTCGCCAAGCGACGCGAGCTCGGCGGATCAACCCGCCGGCGAAATAGAGATCGTGTATTCCGTCGATCCAAAGGTCCTCGACGGCTCGTTCTCCAACAACGCGTGGCTTCAAGAGCTGCCGGCTCCGCTCACGCAGCTGGCATGGGGAAACGCCGCGTTGCTCAGTCCGCCAACTGCGCGGCGTTCGAATGTCGCGAGCGGCGACGTCGTCACGCTGTCGGCAAACGGTCGCACGCTGAGCGTTCCCGTGCTCGTCGTTCCCGGCCATGCCGATGACACGGTGACCCTCCACTTCGGCTACGGACGCACCGGCGCGGAGTCGGTGGCGCGCGGCATTGGCTCGAACGCGTATCAGCTGTGGCCCTCGCCCGACACGTGGGTCCAGCGCGGCTCGATCGCGGCGACGGGTGGATATGCTGAGCTGGTGATCGCGCAAACGCATGGAACCCTCGAGGCGAGCCGTCCCGTCAGAACTGCCACGCTCGACGAGTATCGAACGTCTCCGGCGAGCGTAGGGCAGCGGCCGGAACGAGTTCTCTCGCTCTATCCGGAACCGCCGGTGCCACCGCTGTCGAACAGCACCAATCAGTGGGCGATGACGATCGATCTCGGCACGTGCATCGGATGCAATGCATGTGTGATCGCCTGCCAGTCCGAGAACAACATCCCAGTCGTCGGCCCAGACGACTCTCGCAACGGGCGGGCGATGCACTGGATCCGCATCGATCGCTACTTCGAGGAACGTGAAAACGATGTCGCCGCGCTGCTCCAACCGATGCTCTGCCAGCATTGCGAGAAAGCGCCGTGCGAGTACGTGTGTCCCGTCGAGGCCACGGTTCACAGCGCCGACGGGCTAAACGAGATGGTCTACAATCGCTGCGTCGGCACGCGATTCTGCTCCAACAACTGTCCGTACAAGGTGCGCCGGTTCAACTGGTTCGACTACAACGCGCGCCTATCGGAGACAGAGCTGATGGCGAAGAACCCGAACGTCACCGTGCGCGAGCGTGGCGTGATGGAGAAGTGCACGTTCTGCGTGCAGCGAATTCGCGAGGCCGAGATCGCCGCAGGACGCGAAGGGCGCGACCTTCGCGGGTCGGAGGTGCGAACGGCGTGTCAGCAAGCTTGCCCGACCAACGCGATCGTCTTCGGTTCGCTCACGGAAGACGGCTCAGCGGTCGTCGGCGCGCGTGCGCAGCCGCGCGCGTACTCCGCGCTGCACGAGCTTGGCACGCAGCCGCGCGTGCGCTACCTCGCTCGCATCCGCAATGCGAACGACGACCTGCCGCGCAACGGATGACGACCTCGATCGAACCGTGGACCCGCGAGCCACGAGCGGACGCCCCCGAGTGGCCGGTACTCCGGTTCGAGGGAAACGATCAACAGCTCACGGACCGGCTGCTCGCGCCGTTGCTCGGCGGCGGCCCGGTCTGGTGGGGGCTCTTCGTCACGTCCCTCGTCGGCGCCGGCGTGTTCGCCTTCTGCGCGTGGTACACGGTCGCGAAGGGGATCGGCACGTGGGGGAACAACATCCCGGTCGCCTGGGCGTTTGCGATCACCGACTTTGTCTGGTGGATCGGGATCGGACACGCCGGCACGTTCATCTCGGCGTTTCTGTTGCTGCTCAACCAACATTGGCGGGCGTCGATCAACCGCATCGCCGAGGCGATGACGATCTTCGCGCTCGTGCAGGCGGGATTGTTCCCGATCCTTCATCTGGGCCGGCCATGGTTCTTCTACTGGCTCGTGCCCTATCCGGCGACGATGGGCGTGTGGCCCAACTTCAAGAGCGCGCTGCCGTGGGACATCGCGGCCGTCGGGACGTATTTCACGGTGTCTCTGCTGTTCTGGTACGCCGGGCTGGTGCCCGACCTGGCGACCGCGCGCGACTGGTCCCGCTCGCGGGCCGCGCGGATCGCGTATGGGGTGTTCGCGCTGGGCTGGCGCGGCGCGAGCGCCGAGTGGCGTCGTCACCGTCTCGCCCTCTTGCTGTTGGCCGGGCTCGCGACGCCCCTCGTCGTTTCGGTGCACAGCGTCGTGAGTCTCGACTTCGCGATCGCCCAGCTTCCCGGGTGGCACTCGACGATCTTCCCGCCCTACTTCGTCGTCGGCGCGATCTACTCCGGGTTCGCGATGGTGATTCTGTTGTTGCTGCCGTTGCGCGCCGCGTATCGGTTGGAGGACGTGATCACCAGACGTCACCTGAACGCCATGGCCAAGCTCATTCTGACCATGGCGCTCCTGCTGACATATGCATACGCGGTCGAGCTTTTCGTGGCGTGGTACAGCAGCGATCCAAATGAACGATTCACCTTTCTTCGCGAGCGGCCGTTCGGAACGTACGCCGTGATCTTCTGGATCATGATCGCGTGCAACGTCGTGGTGCCGCAGGTG
The DNA here is from genome assembly GCA_963757185.1 of uncultured Gemmatimonadaceae bacterium. Classification (GTDB taxonomy): domain Bacteria; phylum Gemmatimonadota; class Gemmatimonadetes; order Gemmatimonadales; family Gemmatimonadaceae; genus JAQBQB01. The sequence continues at coordinate 70,672 of CAVWQI010000001.1, read as the reverse complement.
TTCTGGTTCAAGCGGTGTCGCACAAGCGTCGCCGTTCTCTTCGCCGCGAGCCTGGCGATCCTCATGGGCATGTGGCTCGAGCGATTCGTGATCATCGTCGTTTCGCTGCATCGCGACTTCCTCGCGTCGAGCTGGCGTTTCTATCGCCCGACTTGGGTCGACCTCGGATTGCTGTTCGGTAGCGTCGGGTTCTTCGGCGTGCTCTTCCTCTTGTTCGTGCGCTTCGTGCCGTTTGTGGCGATCAGCGAGGTAAAGCGCCTCCGCCACGAACTGGCGGCAAACGGTGGGCGCGAGCTCGGGCTTCCGCATGCGTGACGCCCGTTGGCCATCGGGCGCCATCGCCGCGGAGTTCGACGACGAGGGGACTTTCACGCGCGCCGTCGGGTCGTTGGAGCGGGCCGGGTACGCGAGGGTCGAGGCGTACTCGCCCTATCCGGTGCTCGACGTGGAGCGGCCACTCTTCGAGCGCCGCTCGCGACTCCCGCTGGTCGTGTTCCTCGCGGGACTCGCCGGCGCCGCGCTGGGCTATTGGATTCAATGGTATGCGAACGTCGTGTCGTACCCGCTCAACATCGGGGCTCGCCCGGCACACGCGACTCCCGCCTTCATGATCCCGACGTTCGAAGCGACCGTGTTGTGCGCGTCACTCGCGGCATTCATCGGACTCTTCTGGTCGCTTCATCTTCCGCGCCCCTGGCACCCGATGTTCGAGGCTCAGGGTTTCGAGCGCGCCTCAGTCGACCGATACTGGATCGCGATCGACGCGATGGACGATCGAGTTGACGCGCGTCGTACCCCCGCCGATCTGGCCGCGCTCGGAGCGCGTCGCGTCGTTCGCGTTCCGGCGCTGGATTGAGTGCGATGCCGTCGATCCGATTGGGCCGCGTCTTACGAATACCTCTCGCGGGAGGGGCGGCTTGCGCGGCGCTCGCGTGCTGGCAAACGCCCAGTCGTCGCGACGCGCGCGACTTCGAGCGGATGCGTCATCAGCAACGCTACGATGCCTATGACGCGAGCCGCTTCTTCGCGAACGGCGCGGTGATGCAGGCGCCGCCAACGAATACGGTGGCGCGAGACGACAGTGGCCGGCGGTCGGCGCTCAACGGCCAAGCGCAATACGAGATCTCGTGCGCTCCCTGTCATGGATCGGGAGGATTCGGCGGCGGACCGATCGCGCCGAACCTCGGCGAGAAACGACCGCCGTCGTTGCGCAGCGCGCACATCGCCAGCACATCGCCCGCGGAGCTCATGACGATCGTCACGGCCGGGATCGGTCGAATGCCGCCGCTCGGGTGGCAGTTGCCGCCCGCGGCTCGGGCGGCCGTGCTCGAGTACGTGCGGAGCATCGCGACAGCGCCGCCGACAGCCGCGGTGTCGGCTGATTCGGCGGAGGCGGCACGATTGCAACGGCTGGACTCGCTGGAGAAGGCGGGCGCAAGCGTGCGGAGCATTCTCCAGTTGCCCATCGTTCGCCGATGACGACCACATCCGGAATCTCCAACCGATGGTCGGCGATCGCCGTCGTGTGCATCGCCGTGAGCATCGTTGGTCTCGTCATCGATCCGCGACAAACCGCGGCCGCGTTGGTCACTGCGTATGCCGCCGCGCTCAGTGTGGTTCTCGGGACGATGGCGATGATGATGATCGCGCAGCTCACGACGGCAACATGGTTCGGGGCGTTCGAGAACCTCGCTCGGCGTGTACTCTCTTCGCTACCGGTCTTGGCTGTGTTCGGCGTCGTCCCCGTCGCGGTGTCGATCTCGCGAGAAGCGAGCTCACCGGTGCCGGGCGCCGCGCATGCGTTGTACATGTCGCCTTGGTTCGTCGTGCTGCGAGCGGTCACGTATTGGGGATCGTGGCTCGCGATCGGTCACGGGCTGCGTTCCTCATCACACTCGCCGCGCCTCGCCGCCGGCGGACTTGTCGCGCTGGCGATCACGCTGACCTGGGCGTCGTTCGACTGGATGATGTCGCTCTCCGATGGTTGGTACTCGACGGTCTACGGCGTCTATTGGTTCGCGGGCGGAGTGATCGGAGCGCTCGCGCTCCTGGCCCTGCTCGCTCGATCTGCCGGCGGCGTTGCGGTATCGCGCGAACGTTGGCTGGCGCTCGGCAGTTTGCTGCTGACGTTCGTGTTGTTCTGGGCCTACATCGGCTTCGCGCAGTACATCGTCATCTGGAGCGGCGACATTCCGCGCGAGGTCATCTGGTACGTCGTCCGCGCGCGCGGCGCCTGGGGCGGAGTAGCGCTCCTCCTTCTCCTGGGTGCCGGGGCGATTCCGTTCCTGATTCTCTTGTTCGGACGAACCAGGCGAAATGGCGGCGCGCTCACCGCTCTCGGCGTGCTGCTGCTCGCCTTCCACTACGTGGACACCTACTGGCTCGTCATGCCGAACCTCGTGCCGATCGACTGGCGGACGATTTTCTTCTCGGTATTTGCTCTGGGCGCCGTCGTCCTGTCGACGACGCTCGTCGCGAGCGCGAGGCGCACCACTGCCTGACCCACGTCGAGCCGACGACGCGAATCGATTGACCACCGGACGACGTGATGCGAATCACGCGGCGTGCACAGTTCGTGCATGGCACTTTCGCCGCGCGGCCACTCACGCGCTCAGCCGTCAAGAACGAGGGGTCTGGGCAACATGGTTCTCGCGTTGGCAACGTCTCGCCGAGTACGCGTCGACGTCCATGGAACGGTGCAAGGCGTCGGCTTCCGGCCGTTCGTATTCCGGCTCGCCGGCGAGCTGGGTCTGACGGGATTCGTCCGCAACGACCCGAGCGGTGTCACGATCGAGGTGGAAGGCGATGACGGCGCCATCGACGGGTTCCTCGCGCGGCTCGTGCGCGACGCGCCGCGGCACGCGCGCGTCGGACGCGTTTTCGTGGAGGAGCTCGAGAGCGTGGGCGGCCGCGAGTTCGTGGTCGTCGCGAGCGGCGAGGCAGGATCCTCGTCCGCCCTGCTGCCACCCGACCTCTGCACGTGTGGGGACTGCCTCCGCGAGTTGTTCGATCCGGCGGACCGGCGCTACCGATACCCGTTCATCAACTGCACGGCGTGCGGCCCGCGCTTCACCATCGCGCGTCGCGTTCCCTACGACCGCGCCGCGACGACGATGGCGATGTTCACGATGTGCGATGAGTGTCGCGCCGAGTACGATGATCCGACCGACCGGCGGTTCCACGCGCAGCCGAACGCATGCCCCTGCTGCGGTCCTTGCGCGTTGTTGCACGACGCGCGTGGTGTGCTCGTACCGACGGGAGGAGGCGACGCGATCGCCGCCGCGGCCGACGCGATCCGCGACGGCGCGATCGTCGCCGTGAAAGGGCTCGGTGGCTACCACCTCGCGTGCCGCGCCGACGGCGCGGGAACCGTCGCGCGCTTGCGACGCCGGAAGCATCGCGATGACAAGCCATTTGCATTGATGGTGGCGAGCCTCGGCGCCGCCCGCGGACTCGTGAGGCTCGACGACGCCGAGTCGGAGATCCTGACGAGCGACGCTCGGCCGATTCTCATCGCGCGCATCGAACCGGGTGCGCTCGTCGATCCTCAGGTCGCGCCGGGACGTGACGAACTGGGTGTGATGTTGCCGTACACGCCGCTGCACCATTTGCTCATCGCCGGCGTCGATGGCCCGCTCGTGATGACGAGCGGCAACGTGAGCGACGAGCCGATCGTCTTTTGCGACGACGATGCGACGCGGCGCCTGGCGGGGATCGCCGATCTGTTCTTGTCTCACGACCGTCCAATAGAGGCGGCGTGTGAGGATTCTGTCGTCCGCGTCGTCACGGTCGCCGGCAACCGCCAGCCGCTCTTCATCCGGCGATCGCGCGGCTTCGTCCCGCAGGCTCTTCCCATACCGCTGAGCTCGACCGAAACGATCCTGGCGGCCGGCGGGCAACTCAAGAACACCGCGTGTGTCGCGCGCGGGTCGGAAGCGATCGTCGGATCGCACGTCGGCGACCTCGACGATGCGCGGTCGCTCGCCGCATTCTCGCGGGGCGTCGACCATCTGACTCAACTGATCGGCACACCGCCCTCGGTCGTCGTCCATGATCTGCACCCGGACTTCGCGTCGACGCGCTACGCGCTCGACCGGAGGGAACTCGAGTCGATCGGAGTTCAGCATCACCACGCCCACTTCGCGGCTTGCCTCGCCGAGCATGGCGAGACAGGTCCGGCGATCGGACTCGTTTTCGACGGCGCCGGCCAGGGATCGGATGGCGCGATCTGGGGCGGAGAGATCCTCTATGGCGACCTCGGCGAGACAATTCGCATTGGACATCTGCGCGCGGTCCGAATGCCGGGGAGTGAGAGCGCGATTCGCGAACCCTGGCGAATGGCGTGCGCCTGGCTGGCCGACGCGCTGGGTGGCGAGCCGGAGATGCCTGACTCTCTTTCACCCATCGTGACGTCCACGCAATGGCGGGCCGTTGCTCGCTTGGCGATCAACGGACCGGCGCCGTTCACGACGAGCGTGGGGCGATTGCTCGATGCATGTGCCGCGCTGTGCGGAGTGCGAGCGCGCGTCACCTACGAGGCGCAGGCAGCGATCGAGTTCGAGGTCGCCGCGAGGGCGGCTCGACGCGCGCGGGCGAGACGACGGCAAAGCCAGAGCGGACGCGATTACAACGCGTTGATCACAGTCGAAGACATCGACGGCGAGATCGTGATCGATCCGCGCGGACTCGTCCGTGGCGTCGACTCAGATGCGCGCGGCGGCCGTGACGTTGGTGAGATCTCGTCGAGCGTGCACTGCGGTCTCGTTTATGCAGCGTTGTTGGGGGCCGAACGCGGAGCGGAGGTCCGTGGCTCGCGCACGATCGCGCTCTCTGGTGGCGTGTTTCAGAACACGATTCTGCTCGAGGAGATCGCGTCCGCGTTGACCGCGAGCGGCCATCGCGTTCTCGTGCCGCGGCTCCTCCCGCCGAATGACGGCGGTTTGTCCTATGGCCAAGCAGTCGCGGCCGCGTGGCGGAGGAAGAATGTGTCTCGCGATTCCAGGGCAGATCGTTGACGTCGTCGACGCGGAGCGTCGGCTCGCTCGCGTCGACGTCGCCGGTGTGCGGCGGACCGTGAACGTCGCGCTCCTCGACGGAGCCCCGGTCGCGGTCGCCAGCGGCGACTGGGTGCTGATCCACGTCGGCTTCGCGATTTCCCGCGTCGACGAAAGCGAAGCCATGGCCACGCTCGATCTGCTCGAGCAGATGGGCGCCGAGTATCAGCAGGAGTTGAGAGAAATTCGCGCGAGCGTGATCGAATGACCCCGCACCGCGATCTCATTGCGTGCGAGGACTCCACTCATTGCATCACCTGCTCGGACGCGGCGGACCGCATGCGCATCGTGTCGGTCGACGACGACGGCGCGATCGGCGTCTGCGTCGACGACGCGGGCCGGCGTTCCGAAGTGCTGCTCGGGCTGACCCCTGACGCCAGACCCGGGGCTGAGGTGCTCGTCCACGCGGGTGTCGCGCTGTCGTTCGCGGCGCCCGTCGAGGAGATTCCATGAGATTCGTCGACGAATTCAGAAACGCCGAGCTCGGCGCGCGCCTGGCCGATCAGATCGCCGCGGTCGCCGATCCGTCGCGGCATTACAAGATCATGGAAGTGTGCGGCGGCCACACGCACACCATCTATCGTTACGGCGTCGCCGACCTGCTGCCGTCGAACGTCGAGCTCGTCCACGGTCCCGGGTGTCCTGTCTGCGTGATTCCCATGGGCCGAGTCGACGACGCGATCGCGATCGCCAAACAGCCGCGCGTCATTCTCACCTGCTTCGGCGACATGATGCGCGTGCCGGGCGGAACCGGCTCCCTCACGGAAGCAAAGGCGGCGGGCGCCGACGTTCGCATGGTCTACTCGCCGCTCGACGCCCTGCGCATCGCGCAGGCGAACCGCGAGCGCGAGGTCGTGTTCTTCGCCGTCGGCTTCGAGACGACGGCGCCGTCGACGGCGCTCACGATTCTTCGCGCGCAGGCCGAGCGAGTCTCGAATTTCTCCGTCTACTCGAACCACGTCACGATCGTGCCGCCGATTCGCGCGCTGCTCGAGTCGCCCGATCTGCGGCTCGACGCGTTCATCGGCCCGGGCCACGTGTGCACCGTCGTCGGCGCGCGTCCGTTCAACTTCATCGCGGCCGAGTACGGAAAGCCGGTCGTGATCTCCGGGTTCGAGCCGCTCGACGTGCTCCAATCGGCGTACATGATCCTGCGCCAGCTGGCCGACGGACGATGCGAGGTCGAGAACCAGTACACGCGCGTGGTGCCGGCGGAGGGCAACGCCGCGGCTTTCCGCGTTCTCGCCGACGTCTTCGAGCTTCGCCCGCACTTCGAGTGGCGCGGACTCGGCTTCATCTCGCAGAGCGCGCTCAAGCTCTCGGCCAAGTACGCCGAGTTCGACGCCGAGCTGCGCTTCGCGGTGCCGGGCGTACGCGTCGCCGATCCAAAGGCGTGCCAGTGCGGCGAGGTGCTCAAGGGCGTCATCAAGCCGTGGGAGTGCAAGGTATTCGGTACGGCGTGCACGCCGGAGCACCCGATCGGCACGTGCATGGTGTCGAGCGAGGGGGCGTGCGCCGCGTACTACAATTTCGGGCGACTGACGCGACGCGCGCGTGAGCGTCCGGTGGAGATGGCGTCGTGACGTCCACGCGATTCACGCCTCCCACCGCGATCGCCGACGAGCGAGAACGGGAGGCGCTCGCCAAGATCGCGCGCGCGCGGGCCGTGGCGCTGCGGGCTCCGAAGTTCCTCGACGAGCGGATCACGATGGCGCACGGCGCCGGCGGAAAGGCCACGGCGTCGCTCGTCGGCGGCCTGTTCGCGCCGGCGTTCGCGTCGCCGTCGCTCGCGATGCTTGACGACGCGGGGCTGATCTCAGTCGACGGCGTCGGTCTGGCGATCACGACGGACAGCTTCGTCGTGCGCCCGCTTCGATTTCCCGGTGGCTCGATCGGCGAGCTGGCCGTGAACGGAACAGTGAACGACCTCGCGATGGTCGGCGCGCGGCCGATCGGCATCACGATATCCTTGGTGCTCGAAGAGGGCCTCCCGACCGACGTGCTGCGGGAGGAGGTCGGCGCGATCGCGCGCGCGGCGAACGTCGCCGGAGTCGAGATCGTCGCCGGCGACACGAAGGTCGTGGAGCGCGGTCACGCCGATCGCATGTACATCTGCACGACAGGCCTCGGGCGTCGCGACCAGCGCGCGCGGCTGTCGCCGGCGTCGCTGCGGCCAGGGGATCGGGTCGTCGTCACCGGCTCGATCGGCGAGCACGGGATGGCCATCATGCTCGCCCGCGGGGAATTCGAGCTCGATGGTGCGATTCTCAGCGACACGCGGCCTCTGTGGCCCGCGGTGGACGCACTGCTCGATCTGGGCGCCGACCTCCGCTGCATGCGCGATGCGACGCGCGGCGGAGTAGCGACCGTTCTCAACGAGCTGGCCGTCGCGTCGAGCGTGAGCATCGTCGTCGACGAGGCCCGCGTGCCGGTGCTTCCCGCCGTGACCGGCGCGTGCGAGTTGCTGGGCATCGATCCGATGTACGTCGCGAACGAAGGCGTCTTCGTCGTCGGCGTCGCGCCGGATGCGGTCGATCGGGCGTTGAGTCTCCTGCGAAAGATGCCGGGATCGGAGAGCGCGGCCGTCATCGGCGAGGTCACGACTGACGCGACCGGCATGGTGCTGGTGAACACCGCCTTCGGCGGCCGCCGAGTGATGGATCTCCTCGTCGGCGATCCGTTGCCGCGGATCTGCTGAGCGGAGCCGTCGATGCACGAACTTGCGATCGCGGACGCCGTGGTGTCGATGCTCGTCGAGCAGTCGCCGAGCCGCCGCGTGTCGCGAGTCGGAATGCGCATCGGACACTTGCGACAGGTCGTTCCCTCGTCGCTCCGCTTCAGCTTCGCGCTCGTCGCGAAGGACACGCCGCTCGACGGCGCGGAGCTAGAGATCGAGGCCGTGCCGGCGGCCGTCTGGTGTACGGACTGCGCCGTCGAGAGCAGTCCGAAGGCATTTCCGCTGGCGTGCGAGCGATGTCGCACCACGAACGTACGGGTCACGAAAGGCGAAGAGATGCTGGTCGACTGGATCGAAACGGAGGAATGACGATGCCGTTGACGGGAAACGGAGCGCCGCCGATGCCTGCGCGGCAGAAAGGCGATGGCGCGACAAAGGGTGTCACCGAGCTCCATGTATTGTGGATCTCTGAAGGCATGAGCTGCGACGGCGACACCGTATCGATCACCGCGGCGTCGCAGCCCAGCCTGGAGGACGTACTGCTCGGGCTCGTGCCCGGTCTGCCCAAGGTCCATCTCCACAACAAGGTGCTCGCGACGGAAACGGGCGACGACTACATGGTCCCGTTCTGGCAGGCGTCGCGCGGCGAGCTGCCCACACCGTTCGTCCTCGTCATCGAAGGTTCGATCCCGAACGAGAAGATCGACGGAGACGGCTACTGGACGGGCCTCGGCAACGACCCCGCGACCGGGCAGCCGAAGAAGCTCACGACGTGGATCGACGAGCTCGCGCCGCGCGCGTGGGGCGTGATCGCAATCGGCACGTGCGCCGCCTACGGCGGCATCCACGCGATGGCGGGCAATCCGACGGGCTGCATGGGCCTCGCCGACTATCTCGGCTGGGATTTCCGCTCGGCGGGAGGCCTGCCGATCGTCAACGTGCCGGGCTGTCCGGTGCAGCCGGACAACTTCATGGAGACGCTGCTCTGGCTGCTCTACCAAGCCGCCGGCAAGGCGCCGACCATTCCGCTCGACGAAGCGCTCCGCCCGACATGGCTCTTCGGCAAGACGGTGCACGAAGGCTGCGACCGCGCCGGCTACTACGAGCAGGGCGACTTCGCGCACGACTACACGTCGCCGAAATGTCTTGTGAAGACCGGCTGCTGGGGTCCCGTCGTGAACTGCAACGTCACGAAGCGCGGCTGGATGAACAACCTCGGCGGCTGCCCGAACGTCGGCGGCATCTGCATCGGCTGCACGATGCCCGGATTCCCGGACAAGTTCATGCCGTTCATGGATGAGCCGCCCGGCGCCGTGGTCTCGACCGGCGTCGCGACGAGCTGGGGCGTGGTGCTCCGCCGCCTGCGCGCGATCACGAACAACAGCGTCAATCACGAACCGAAGTGGCGCCACAATCGCGGCGAGCTCACGACCGGGTTCAATCCGCGCTACATGAACCGCTAGGAGAGGAGCACCTATGGCGACCGCGACGCGGGAACCCGTCGTCACCAAGAAACGCAACCTGGTCGACATGCACTGGGATCCGATCACGCGCATCGTCGGCAATCTCGGCATCTACACGAAAATCGACTTCGAGAATCGTGAAGTGGCGGAGTGCTACAGCACGTCGTCGATGTTCCGCGGATACAGCGTGTTCATGAAGGGCAAGGATCCGCGCGACGCCCACTTCATCACGAGCCGCATCTGCGGCATCTGCGGCGACAACCACGCCACTTGCTCGGTGTACGCGCAGAACATGGCGTACGGCGTCAAGCCGCCGCCGCTCGCCGAGTGGATCATCAACCTTGGCGAAGCCGCCGAGTACATGTTCGACCACACGATCTTCCAGGACAACCTGGTGTTCGTCGACTGGTGCGAGCAGATGGTGAAAGAGACGAATCCGTCGCTGCTAGCCAAGGCCGAGAACACCGCGGCCCCGCACGCCGACATCCACGGGTTCCGCACGATCGCCGACATCATGCGCGCCTTCAACCCGTTCACCGGGTCGATGTATCTCGAGGCGCTCCAGGTGAGCCGCACGACGCGCGAAATGATCTGTCTCATGGAAGGCCGGCACGTGCACCCGTCGACGTTGTATCCCGGCGGCGTCGGCACGGTCGCGTCGCCGCAGGTGTTCAGCGACTACTTCGTGCGCCTCGTTCGGACGCTCGACTTCATCAAGCGCGCCGTGCCGCTCAACGACGATCTGTTCGACTTCTTCTACGACGCCCTTCCGGGCTACGAGAAGGTCGGACTGCGCCGCACCATGCTCGGCTGCTGGGGATCGTTCCAGAATCCGGACGTCTGCGACTACGACTACCGGCGCATGACCGACTGGGGTCGCGCGATGTACGTGACGCCCGGTGTCGTCGTCGACGGAAAGCTCGTCACGACGGACCTCGTCGACATCAACCTCGGAATCCGTATTCTGCTCGGCAGTTCGTTCTACGACGACTGGGAGCAGGAGACGATGTTCGTCACCCACGATCCGCTGGGGAACCGCGTGGACCGGCGACACCCGTGGAACCAGACGACGCTGCCGCATCCGCAGAAGCGCGACTTCGACGGCAAGTACAGCTGGGTGATGAGCCCGCGGTGGCACGACCGGCGGACCGACAAGCTTCTCGCGCTCGACACGGGCGGCGGCGCGTTGGCCCGGCTGTGGGCGACGGCCCTCGCCGGCCTCGTCGACACGCCGTTCGTCAAGGCGACCGGCAGCAGCGTGCGCATTCTTCTTCCGAAGAGCGCGAAGTTCCCCGAGATGGAGTTCGAGTGGAAGATCCCGCAGGCCGGGGCGAACACCATCGAGCGCGATCGCGCGCGCATGTATTTCGTCGCCTATGCCGCCGGGCTCGCCGTCTTCTTCTACGAGAAGGCGATGGAAGAGGTGCGCGCCGGCCGCACGCGGACTTTCACCGACTTCGACGTGCCCGATGATGGATTCGGCTGCGGATTCCATGAAGCCGTGCGCGGCGTGCTGTCGCACCATCTCGTGATCCGCGACAAGAAGATCGCCAATTACCATCCGTATCCGCCGACGCCTTGGAACGCCAGCCCGCGCGACAGCTACGGCACACCGGGTCCGTACGAGGACGCGGTGCAAGGCCTTCCGATCTTCGAGGAGAACGGACGCGAGGGCTTCAAGGGCATCGACATCATGCGCACGGTGCGGAGCTTCGATCCCTGCTTGCCGTGCGGCGTCCACATGTACGTCGGCGATGGCAAGACGATCGACTTGGTGCATTCACCGATGGCGGGAATCGGAGGCGGCGGGTGACCGTCCGCCTCGACGACGTCGCCGCCCAGGCGACCGCGCAGTCGCTCGAGGAAACGCTCGCCGAGCTCGAGCAAGAGCCGGCGTCGCGTGCGCACTCGCTCGCCATGGACGCCATCGACGCGCTCATGCTCCTCTATGGCGAAGGGTTGGCGCGCATAGCGATCGCCGAGCGCGAGGGACGTGTCGCCGACGTCCTTCGCGGCGACGACGACGTCGTCACCCAGTTGCTTGTCATCCACGACCTGCTCCCTCGGTCGGCGCATCCGCCGACGCTGATCCAACTGAGCCGTCGCCATGATCCGGTGGACGAGGACGAGCGAACGCTCTTCGCGGCCGACGAGCATGCGCAAGAGAAGTGTCAACTGTGCGCGGCGCCGATCGCCCCCGACCATCGGCATTTGATCGACGTCGAGCGGCGCGAAATCACGTGCGCCTGCCAGGCGTGCTCCATTCTGTTCGACGGTCGGGCCGCTGCCGGCGGCCGATACCGCCTGGTGCCGCGGCGCTACCGGTCGCTCGATCGATCCTTGCTCGAAGACGGCCTGTGGGAGCGTCTCGAGCTGCCCGTCGACGTGACGTTCATGTTCTTCAGCTCGAGTGCGAACCGGCCGGTCGCGTTCTACCCCGGGCCGATGGGAACGACCGAATCGGCGCTTCCGCTCCCGGCTTGGGAAGAGATCGCCGCGCGGAGTCCGCTGCTCGCGTCCCTCGAGCCCGACGTCGAGGCGGTGCTCGTGCGGCGAACGCGCGGCGCGCGCGACTATTGGATCGTGCCTGTCGACGAGTGTTATCGGCTCGCCGGCGCGATGCGCGTCACCTGGCAGGGGATCTCCGGCGGCGACGCGATGCGCGAAACCGTCGACGCGTTCTTCCGCCGGTTGAAGCGTCGAGACGAGAATCGCGACGCCGCTCGCAACGTCAACCAAACCAGCGAAACCGTGGAGGCCAGGTGGGCGACAACGTGAGGAAGGGAAAGGCCGACGTCGATCCGGATGCTCCGTCCCATGTGGCCGGAATCAACGAAGGCAATTCGCGAGGCAACTACGAGAAGCAGCCCGGCCACCTCGCCGACGGACGGTCCAACTCCGAGCGCTCGACGGGGATCAACCCAAAAGCCCGCGACGCGATCGACCCGGCGATGCCGAAGTTGTCTCCCCCATGACGACGCGCTCGCTCGCGCCCGATCCGGTCGAGGCGATCGCTCGTAGCGTCCTCTACGAGGGCTACATCCTGTGGCCCTATCGCCATTCGGCCCTCAAGAACCAGCGACGGTGGACGTTCGGCGGAGTGTATCCGCGCGCCTACAGCACGTCGGGGCACGGCGACGACGCGTGGCTGATGCGAACCGAGTGTCTCGTCGCCGCCGAGCGCGACGCGATCGTCGAGCTGGACGTGTCGATTCGCTTTCTACACGTCGTCGAGCGCCGGGTCCTGCGACACGATTCCGGCGGGCACCGCTTCGTCGATTCGATGACCGCCGGCGGAGTGACCCACGTGTCGTGGCAGGAGGCGACCGAACGAGTCGTCGCGCCGCCTGCCATCAGGATCGGCGACGGACCGGCACATACGCCGATCGAAATCGACGGCGGTGAACAATCCGAACCGATCGTCGACGGCGACGGATCGCTCGTCGGCACGATCGTGCGGCGTTGGCATTCGCTCTCCGGCAGACTCGACGTCTCGGCCGTTCGTGCCGGCGACCGCGCGTGGAGAGTTCGCGTCGACGTGTCGAACCGATCGGCGTGGGCCGGTGAGTCGCGCGAGCTGACGCTCCTGCGCACGATGGCGTCGACACACGCGCGGCTCGGGGTCAGCGGAGGCGCATTCGTCTCGCTCACCGATCCTCCCGATGGCTTCGCCGAGGCCGCCGCGTCGTGCAAGAACGCGGGCACCTGGCCCGTCCTCGTCGGCGATCCCCGAAAATGCGACGCGCTGTTGTCGTCGCCCATCATCCTCCCCGACTTCCCGGCGGTCGCGGCGGAGAGCAAAGGCGATTTCTTCGACGGCGCCGAGATCGATCAACTCCTGGTTCTCAACATGCTCAGCCTGACCGAAGACGAGCAGCGGCAGGTGCGCGAGACCGATCCGCGCGCGCGAGACATTCTGGATCGCTGCCGCGGCATGTCGCGGGAGGATCTGCTCCGCCTTCACGGTGTCACGCGCGAGCGGCCTTTCGCCGAGGCGAGACAGTGAGCGAATCGAGCGCGTGGGATGATCTCGACGCGCCGACGCCGAAGACGGTGGCAGTGCGCGGCGTGCCGGTCTCCGTCGGACATCGCGTTCGTCTCCAGCCCAGCGCCGGCGGAGACGTCATGGACCTCGCGCTTGCCGGCCGTCTCGCGGTCGTCGACTCGATCGACGTGACGACGGACGGCGAGCCGCGGTTCGTCGTCACCGTAGACGACGACCCCGGGCGCGACCTCGGCGGCCGGCGGTATCCGGGCCACCGTTTCTTTTTTCGCCCCGAGGAGATCGAGCCGATCGTCGACACCGGCCGCGACGGCAGCGAATCGGCGAGCGATTCCGCGCGCGTACGCGTCCTCGTCGCCGGCATCGGCAACATCTTCTTCGGCGACGACGGATTCGGCGTCGCCGTGGCGCGCCGTCTCGCGGAAGAAGCATCCCCGCGCGGAGTCATCGTCCGCGACTTCGGCATTCGCGGCCTCGATCTCGCGTACGCGCTTCAGGAAGACCTCGACGCGGCGGTGCTGATCGACGCGTTGGCGCGCGGCGCTGAAGCGGGTTCCCTACACGTACTCGAGCCCAACCTCGAGACCGATTCGATCGGCGCGACGCTCGATGCTCACGTGATGGACCCCGTTCGCGTGTTGCGTCTGGCGGCGGCGCTCGGGCGGCTTCCACCGCGGATCGTCGTCGTGGGGTGCGAGCCGCTCACCATCGAAGGCGGCGAGCCCTTGGACGACGGACTCGTCGCGCTGTCGCCGCCGGTCCGCGCCGCGGTCGAACCCGCGGTGAGCCTCGTGAAAACGATCATTCGCAACATCACATCCACCGAGTTCCACCGAACCGAGGAGAAGGACGATGTCGACAGCGGCCTGGGCCTGGGCGATCGTCGGAATCATCGTGGCCATCCTGATCATCTGGACGATTTTCATGCAAATCCCCCAACTGCGCCGGTACTTTCGCATGAAAGCGATGTAATCCGGTCCTGAGGAAACTCTCATGCACATGCAGCGAATCCGGGTGGTCAAAGAAGCGCTCGACGCCAACAACACGATCGCCCGCGCCAACCGTCAGGACTTCGACCGCGCCGGTGTCACCGTCGTGAACCTCATGAGCGCTCCGGGGGCCGGGAAGACGACGCTCCTCGAGCGCACGCTGGCGCGGTTCGAGGAGCGAGATTCGATCGAGCCGTCGCCGCGGCTCGGAATCATCGAGGGCGACGTCCACGGCAACCTCGACGCCCAGCGGCTCGCCGAGTTCCACGTGCCGGTAGTCCAGATCAACACCGACGGCGGGTTCGGCGGCGAGTGTCATCTCGACGCGAACATGGTTCGCTCCGCGCTGCCGTCGATGCCGCTCGACGCCATCGAGCTGTTGATGATCGAGAACGTCGGCAACCTCGTCTGCCCGGCCGAGTTCAAAGTCGGCGAAGACCACCGCGTCATGATTACGGCGGTGACCGAGGGCGAGGATAAGCCGATCAAGTACCCGCTGATGTTCCGGGCGTGCGAACTGGTGATCGTCAACAAGATCGATCTGCTTCCGCACCTCGACGTCGACCTGCCCAAGCTGCTCGCCAACATCGACGACGTTCACCCCGGCGTGCCCTGTCTGTTGACGAGCGCGCGCACCGGAGAGGGCGTCGAGGCGTGGTGTCAGTGGCTCGTGTCGATGCGCCGCGCGCAGCCGGCGATGACATGACGACGCAGTCCCCCTCGCCGACCGATGTTGGTGAGGCGAGTGTCGTCATACGCTCGCCGCCGGGAGTCGTCGGCGGCGCGCCATCGATCGCCGAGATGGTCGCGCGCCGCGCCGCGGCAAACTCGGCGTTCTTCGCGGCCGAGGCGGATCGAATCGCCGACCTATGCGCGACGATAGCCGATCGCTTCGTCCGCGGTGGACGCCTTATGGCGGTAGGTGCGTCGCCCTCGGCGCGGTCCGACGCTCGGCACGTCGCCGTAGAGTTCATGCATCCCGTCATCGTCGGCAAACGCGCCCTCCCGGCGATCGGGCTGGCGGGTGATGCCGCAGAGGTCGTCGAACATTTGACGAGGTTGGCTCGCCCGGACGACATGGTGATCGTCTTCGGCAGCGAACCGGCGTTGTCCGACTCGCTCACCGAGTACCGCCGACGCGGATGTCTCACGGTCGCGTTCGAGCCGATCGGCGCCGAGGTCGAGCTGCAACCGCCGTCCGACGACGTCTTCGTTCGTCAGGAGGCCGTCGAGACCCTGTATCACGTGCTGTGGGAACTGGTCCACGTGTTCTTCGAGCACGGCGCGGCGACCGCGACGCCCGAGGCGCACCCGGGACAATCGGCGTTCCTCTACCCGTTCCTGGTCGGCGCGACGAAGGATCGGTCGGCGATCGTCCGTGACGTGTCGGCTTCCGTCGTTGCGAAGATGGGTGACGTCAACGCCCTTCGCGGCCGGATGCTCGACGATCGCGGCGCCGCGGCTCTCGCCCACGCCGCGCACGAGATCGCTCAGCGGTTGGACGCTGGTGGTGCGGTGCTCGCGTTCGGGAACGGTGGTTCGGCGACGGACGCGATGGATCTGGTGGCGGATCTGCGCGCGCCGCCGCGCGACCTGAACCTCCGGCCGCGCCGCGCGCTCGACCTGACCGAAGACCCGTCGATTCTCACGGCGCTCGCCAACGACGTGGGTGTGGACGTCGTCTTCGCGCGGCAGGTCGCCGCGCTCGCCGGTCCCGACGACGTCGCCGTCGCGTTCTCGACGAGCGGGAGCTCGCGCAATGCGATCGCGGCCCTCGATGAGGCGCGCCGCCGCGGCGCTCTGACCGTCGCTTTCACCGGGTACGACGGCGGACAGATCGCCAACGACGGCCACGCCGAACACGTGATCAACGCGCCGTCACAGCACATCCCGCGCGTTCAGGAGGCACACGCGGCCGGGTATCACATCCTGCGCACGCTGATCGGCTGAAGTACGCGGTCGGCGGCGCGGTTGATTCTTCCGGCTGTTACGGCCGGAGCTCGGAATCGCGGTCGCGGCCGAAATCGCGATCGCGGGTCGGTGTCGACGGAACCTCGCGGTCGACGGAGATGCCCTTCTCGGCGTCCGGGTTGACGACGCTCTCGGCGATCTGCGTGAGCTTCTTGTTCGTCTCGCCTTCTTCGTCGAGCGTTTGTTGGAGGAGCTCCGCGTCCTCGTCGAGCCCCAGGGCCCGGGCGAACGCGCGCGCGCAACCGTAGGCCGCCATCTCGTAGTGCTCGACGCGCTGCGCCGCGGCGATGAGCCCAGCGTCGATCACGTCCTGGTCTCCGTCGTCCTTGATGAACTCTTCGCCTTCCTTGAGAAGGCCCGCCATGCCTTTGCACGTCTTGCCGTGCGGCGCTTCGTTCAGGCGGCGCGCGATCTGCTCGAGCCGCGTGGCGTGTTGTCGAGTCTGCTCGAGATGCTGCTGAAAGCCGTCGCGAAGCCTCACGTGCGACGCCTTGTCGATCATCTTCGGCAACGCGTCGAGGATTTGTCCTTCGGCGCTATAGAGATCCTGAATCTGGTCGACGTACAAATCGCGCAGCGTTTCGAAAGCCATGGTCCTGCCTCCGTCAGACGGTGTGAACGTCTGAGCGCTGCACGAAGCGCGCCTCAATCCACCTGCAGCACCGCCAAAAATGCTTCCTGCGGAATCTCGACGGAGCCGACCTGCTTCATGCGCTTCTTTCCTTCCTTCTGCTTCTCGAGAAGCTTTCGCTTGCGCGTGATGTCGCCGCCGTAGCACTTCGCGAGAACGTCCTTGCGCAGCGCTTTCACCGTCGTCCGCGCGATGACCTTGTTGCCGATCGCCGCTTGAATGGCGACCTCGAATAACTGGCGCGGAATCAGCTCTTTGAGCTTGTCGGCGATCTTGCGTCCCCACTCGTAGGCCTTGTCGCGGTGGATGATCACCGAGAACGCGTCCACGGGGTCGCCGTTGATCAGCATGTCGAGCCGGACCAGCGAGCTCTCGCGGTAATCCAGCATCTCGTAGTCGAGGCTGGCATAGCCTCGGCTGATCGTCTTCAGCTTGTCGAAGAAATCGAGGATGATCTCCGACAGCGGAAACTCCCAGTCGAACTCGACGCGCGACGAGTCGAGGTACGTCATGTTCTTGTAGACGCCTCGCCGCTCGGTGCCGAGCGTCATGATCGGACCGATGTAGTCCGCCGGCGCCATGATGCGCGCTTTGACGAAAGGCTCCTCGATCCTGCTGATGACGCCCGGGTCGGCGAGCTTCGCGGGGCTCTCGAGCAGTTCCATCGTACCGTCGGTGTGGTACACGTGGTACTCGACGTTCGGCACGGTCGTAACGAGGGCCAGGTCGAACTCGCGCTCGAGCCGCTCCTGTACGATCTCCATGTGCAGCAGCCCGAGAAACCCACAGCGGAATCCGAAGCCGAGCGCGGTGGACGTTTCCGGGAGATAGTGCAGGGAAGCGTCGTTGAGCTGGAGCTTCTCGAGCGCGTCGCGCAGCGTCTCGTACTGCGTCGTGTCCGTCGGATAGAGGCCCGCGAACACCATCGAGTGGACGTCCTTGTAGCCGGGCAGCGGCTCGACCGGCGGCGCCGACGCGTCGAGGACCGTGTCGCCCGCGCGCGTCTCGCGCACGGTGCGCACGTTGGCGACCATGTAGCCGACTTCGCCCGGCCCGAGCATTTCGCCTTCGACCTGCCGCAACTGGTTGTACCCCACCTCGGCAACCGGGTACGAGTCGCCCGAGCCGGCCGCGAACTTCACCAGCATGCCGGGGCGAATCGATCCGTCGACGACGCGCACGCTGGCGACCGCGCCGCGATAGCGGTCGTAGTAGGAGTCGAAGATGAGCGCGCGGAGCGGCGCATCGGGGCGGCCGGTCGGCGCGGGCACGCGGGCGACGATCGCCTCGAGAAGCGCGTCGATACCCAAGCCTTCCTTCGCGCTCACGAGCAGAATCTCTTCCGGCCTCGCGCCGATCAGGTCGTGCACTTCCTGCTTGCGACGCTCGGGCTCGGCGCCGGGAAGGTCGATCTTGTTGAGGACGGGAATGATCTCGAGCCCCGCGTCGAGGGCGAGAAACAGGTTCGACAATGTCTGCGCCTGAATTCCCTGCGACGCGTCGACGACGAGGATCGCGCCCTCGCACGCGGCGAGCGAGCGCGACACCTCGTACGTGAAGTCCACGTGCCCCGGCGTATCGATGAGGTTGAGCTCGTACGCCTCGCCGTTGGCCGCGGTGTGCGTCATCCGCACCGCGTTGAGCTTGATCGTGATGCCGCGCTCGCGCTCGAGGTCGAGCGTGTCGAGCACCTGCTCCTTCATCTCCCGCTTCTGCAGCGTCCCGGTCGCCTCGATAAGGCGGTCGGCCAGCGTGGACTTGCCGTGGTCGATGTGCGCGACGATGCAGAAGTTACGAATATGGTCGAGCTTCAAAATCAGGACTCGTCGCGTCGGCGGTGCAGGTGGTGGGCGAAAGAGCACGGCGCGCGCCCCGGGGTCCTGTGCGCGCGAGTGAAACCTATTGATGTTCGCGCGAATCCGGTCGCGTTCGCCTTTATTCGCCCGTCGGGCCGCGTACACGGCGGGAGAGCCGCGGGGTATTGCGAGCGAAAAAACGAAGACGGGCCGCCAAGAGTGGCAGCCCGTCTTCCCCTCACCTCAGACGCGAAAACTAGTTCTTGCCGGGCGGCTTTCCGGTCGACGAAGACGACGATGCCGGAGGTGGAGACGAAGCTGGTGCGCTTCGGGCTACCGGCTCCGACCGCGGCGCTTCGACTCGCGGCGGCGGTGGCGACGCGGCCCGCGGCGTCTCCATGCGCGGAGACTCCACTCGCGGTGACGGCGCCGGTGCCATGCGAGGCGCCTCGGAACGCGGGGACTCGACCCTCGGCTGCGGAGCCGCACGCGGCGCGTCGTTGCGCGGCGAATCGACGCGCGGCGAGCTCCCGTTCGGCGCATCACCGCCGCGAGCGCTCGGGGTGCGCCGACCGCCAGATCCGTCATTGCCCGCATCAGCCTGCGATCGGGAATCGTTGCCGCCGCGGATCACCATGCCGTTCGTCTGGAAACCGTTGCCGGCGTCGTGAGCGCGACGGTCCGGACCGACAGTGCGCGGGGCGAGGACTTCAGCGCCCACCGGATCCGGGTGCGAGACGAGTCCGCGCGTACGGTACTGCGGAGACGTGGTCTCAGGCGCCAGCGCCATCTTCGATCCGCTCCCACCGCCGACGTCCATCGCGCCGCCCGGCGCGAGGTGCATCGGTCCGGGCTGCGGCGTAAGCGGCGGACGACGAATCTGATCGACGCCAATCAGCCTTCCGATACCCGGTGTCGCCGTCGGCGGAGCCTGTGCGATGAGACCGTATCCGTATGGATGATACCCGAACGGCTGGTAACTCCCAGCGCGATAGTAGCAATCGAACGCCGAGTCGTAGTAGTACTGGCTTCCGCGCCACCAGAACGGCTGCCCGTATCCGTACATGTAGATCGGATTGAACGAGCTCATTCCGAACGGCGTCGACGCGAAACCGGAAGAGAAGCCGTAGCCGAACCCGTTGCACATCTCCGCGCCGAAATTGTTGGCGGCGAAGAGCGAACGCGAGCCGCCGTAGAGCGTCTGCGTATCGTGCACATTCGCGAAACGAACCGTGTAAGTCGACGAATTCGTTCCCGCGAGCAGCGCCGCCAGCTCGTACACCGCCGGGCGCGGATCCTTCATGTAATCGGCGTCGTTCAGCTCGAACGAATCCCAGAACCCGCCCGTCGAAAATTTCTCGAAATGCATCGGCTGCCACGACGCGATCACGAACACCCAACCCAGTCCGCCGTCGTACGAGTCATTCGGCGCCGAACTGCTCATGTGGGGCACGCCACCGGCCGTGAACCGCTCGCGATATTGGCCGACGAATCCGCCGAAGAACTGCGCGGTCTGATATGACGCATGGCCGTGGGCGAATCCGTTGTCCACCGGCGCTTCGGGAAACGTGATTCTCAGGACGCCGTCGGCGTCGATGTGTCCGACGAGAACGTAGGCGTCGTCGTCGAGGTGAAAGTTCGCGCGAACGAGATTCGCGCCCGCGGAGTTCTCCACCTCCGCGTAGATCGAAACGCGGGGGCCGCCGTCCTGATTCGCGAATCCGCCGGCGCGCGTGATCGTGGGTGAGGACTCACTCCCACCGGAAGGCGCCGAGGCCACAGCCTGGTCCTGGTTGAACCAGGAGCTCGAGGACGCGCCGCTCGAGGCGACGCACGCGCTGCCCGCAATCGCAGCGCAGGTGACCGACGCGACAACTCGACGACGCGACATCATTCGCGACTCCCGCGAAAGAGAGGTGTATACAATTAAGCATACACACGGCCGGTCACGCAAGACCCAATTTCCCGCGACCTTCCGACCCATACCCGCCCGGCCGGCCGACCTTCCCTACCTCTATTACACCTACGTCACGAATTAGATGGGCGTTGTGGGCCAGACGCAACCGCGCGCCCTCCCGGTTTACCTTTCCCGCCTCCCATGGAGAGCACCAGAGCCCTCCGCGCAGACCTCTTCGACCCAGCCAGCCTCGCTGCCCTGGGGCGCATTGAGATTGTCGCCAGGTGGGTCGTCGACGGCTTCATGGCGGGCCTCCATCGCTCGCCGCGCAAAGGCTTCTCCGTCGAATTTGCCGACTACCGCCCTTACCAGCCGGGCGACGACCTTCGCTACATCGATTGGAAGATCGCCGCTCGTTCCGACCGGTGGGTGGTTCGCCAATACGAGGAAGAAACCAACCTTCGCGCCACGATCGTTCTCGACGTCAGCCGCTCCATGGCCTGGAGCGGCGCGCCCGAGCGATTGACGAAACTCGAATACGCGGAGCGGCTTTCCGCCGCACTCGCGCTGCTGCTGCTCCGACAGCGCGACGCCGTCGGTCTCGTCCGCTTCGACGATCGCGTCCGAAGCGCCGTTCCCCCCCGGGCCCGGCACGGCCAGTGGCGCCGGGTCATCGCCGCGCTCGAGGAACCGGGAGAGGGCAGGGAGTCGAGCGCTCCCAACGCGCTCCAACAGGCAGCCCGGTTGATCAGCCGTCGCGGGCTCATCGTCCTGATTTCCGATTTGCTCATGGACATGCCCGACGTCGAACGGGCGATGCGCACGCTGCGCGCGATCGGTCACGACATCGTGGTGCTCCACATTCTCGACCCCGACGAGCGCGACCTCCCCGCCGCCGGCGAGGCGCTCTTCGTCGATCCGGAAAGCGAGCTCTCCGTTCCGGCGAGCGTGGCCGACGTTCGGGCTGCGTACCAGAACACGGTCGTCGAGGTCATCGACGAATGGCGGAGCGTCCTCGGCGCCGCGGGCGTGAGCTACGAGGTCGTCTCCACCGACGCTCCCTTCGGCGTTCCGCTGCGCCGCGCATTCGCGGTCCGCCAACAGCTGCCGTGAGCTTTCTCGCACCACTGTACCTCGCACTTGGCGCCGCGATCGCGGTGCCGCTCCTCATCCATCTGATGCGGCGCCGAATCGGCGCGCGCATCGACTTCCCCGCGGCGCGCTACCTGCTTCGCGCCGAGAAAGAGCACAGCCGCACCCTGCGGATCAAGAATCTGCTGCTGATGTTCCTGCGCGTGCTCGCGGTGCTCGCCATCGCATTCGCGGCGGCGCGGCCGTTGGCGGAATGGGTCGGCGCCGGCCACGCGCCCACCGCCCTCGCCGTCGTCGTCGACAACTCGCTGAGCTCGTCGGTCGTCGTGAACGGCCATCCGCTGCTCGCCGAGTTCAAGTCGATGGTGCGCGACGTGCTGTCGAGCGCCACGTCCGCGGACCGCGTGTGGATCGTGACGATCGATGGCAACGTGCGCGGCGGCAGCGTCGCGCTCCTGCGCGACGAGATCGACCGTATGGAAGCGGAAGCGGGCGCCGGCGATCCCGCGCTCGCGCTCTCGCGCGCCGCCGCCGTGGTTCGCGCGTCGGGGCTCGCCGCGCGACAGATCACCCTCGTCACCGACGGCCAGCGCACCGAGTGGCAGCACATTCCTCCGCTCGCCGACGCGCAGGTCGTGCTCTACGTGCCGAACGGCCCTGTCGCCGTGAATCGTGCCGTGACGCTCGCCGAGGCGCGGCCGCCGCGCTGGACTCCGCGCGGAGAAGTCGCGGCGCGATTCCAGTCCACCGATTCGACGACGTACCGCATCACGCTCAACGGGCGCACGTTCGCGCGCGGCACCGCCGCGCCCAACGAAGAAGTCACCGTGCACGCGTCGCCGCCCGAGCGCGGTTGGCTCGCCGGCACCGTCGAGCTCGAGCCCGACGAGCTGGCAGCCGACAACTCGCGCCCCTTCGCCGTCTGGATCGGGTCCGCCCCCGGCGTGAGCGTGTCGCCCGGCGCCGGGCAGTTTCTCAAGAACGCGATCGACGTCCTGAAATCGTCGTCGCGGGTCGTGGATGGTCATGACATAGCGGTCGTCAGCGCCAACGAGCTTGCGAGCCTGCCCGCGCTCATCGTCGCACCAAGCGACCCCGTTCAACTCGGCGCGGCGAACCGCGCGCTCGAGCGGCTGGGCATTCCCTGGCGCTTCGGCGCGCGTCGATCCGGCGAAGCGTCGGCGCGCGGCGCGGAGCTCGACGGCGTGACGACCTCTGCGCGCTACGAGCTGGTGGCGCAGACCGGCGCGGTAGCCGACACGCTCGCCAGTGTGGGCCAGGACGCGTGGATCGTGGCCGGCGGGCGATACGTCATCGTCGGATCTCCGATTTCTCCCGACGCGACGAATCTTCCCGTCCGCGCGTCGTTCGTTCCGTGGCTCGGCGGCGTGCTCAGCGAGCGGCTCGTCGGCGAACCGGGGCAGGTGTTGACCTCCGAGCCCGGAAAGCACCTGCCACGCCCGCGATGGGCCGACGGCATGGAGACGGCGGATGGACAGCGAACGCCGATCGGCGACGCGCTCGACGTTCCCGATCGCACGGGCACGTACTTTCTGACGCTCAACGGGCGCCGCGTCGGCGCACTCGTCGTCGCGCCTCCGCCGGGCGAGTCGGTGCTCGATCGCTATTCCGCGCGAGAGCTCGCGCCGAGCCTGCGCGTGAGTCGCGTGCTGGTCGCGCCGGACGCCGGGGCGTGGGCGTCGCTGTCGTTCCGGGCCGCGGCCCGCCGGTCGCTGATCGAGCCCGCATTGATCGCGGCTCTCCTGCTGTTGATCTCGGAGACCCTCGTCATTCGGCGGCGCAGCGCGCTTCGTCAGGCGGCCTGATGGCGCTCGAATCGCTGCTCGACACGCTGGAGCGACTGCCGGCGTTTCAAAGAATCGTCAACACGCTCCCTTCGCCGGGTGAGCGATTGCGCGTCTCCGGACTTCCCGGGTCGGCCGGCGCGGCGGTGCTCGCGACCGCGGCGCGGCGCCTCCCAACGCGATTCTTCGTCGTCGCGGCCGACGGCGTGGCTGAAGCCGAGCGATGGTTGGCCGACCTCGAGACGCTGCTCGCCGACGTTCCTGTGGCGCTCTATCCGCCGCGCGAAGGGTTCGGCGAGGCCGAGCCGCACATGGAGGTCGCCGGCGAGCGCGTCGAGACGCTCGAGCGTCTGTCGCGCGGCGAGCTGCGCGTGCTGGTGACGACCGCCCGCGCTCTCGCCGAGAAGACTCGAATGCCGGGCGCGCTGCGCGACCTTCGCGTCGAGCTCAAGAAGGGCGACAGTCACCGGCTGCCCCAGCTCTCCGATCACCTCGAGAGCATTGGCTTCGAGCGCGTTCCGTTGGTGGAGGACGTGGCACAGTTCGCGATTCGCGGCGGCATCCTCGACGTCTATTCGTTCGGGATGGCGGAGCCGGTTCGCGCCGAGTTCTGGGGCGACGAGATCGTGGACCTCCGCCACTTCGATCTGGTGACTCAGCGATCGAGCCGCGTCGTCGATCGCGCGCTCGTGCTTCCCGTCGACGGCCAGGTCCGGCATGAGGTCATGGATGGTGAGCGTGGCGCCATCACGTCGCTCCTGCCGCCCGACACGCTCCTGCTCATCCCGCGCGGCGCGCACCTCGAGCCCGAGCTCAAGCGAACGTGGGACGACGCGCAGCATCACATCGACCTCGCGCACCGCCGCGGTGAGGACGTCAGCGACCGGGCCGAGTTGTTCGAGTCCCCCGACGTCACGGCCGCCGGGCTTCGTCGTCTCGGAACGATCGCGTTGTCGGAGGCGGACGAGGACGCCGACGTCGTGCTTCCGCTGAAGCCGCCGGAGCCGATCGACCGCGACATCAAGCAGCTCAAGCGCCTCGTGCGCGACGGGACGCCGACCATCATCCTCTGCGACAACGAGGGTCAGGCCGAGCGTCTCGACGAGTTGCTCGCGGACGACGACCGTCGCCCCTCGCCGGCGGCGCTCTCGATCGGCGTGCTCGACGGCGGGTTCCTGATTCCGCACACGCTCCGCCTACTCACCGACCACGAGATCTTTCGGCGCGAACGCCGCATTCGGCGCGCTCGTCGCTACGCCACGGCGACGACGATCGACACGCTGTCGCTCAAGCCCGGCGATTTCGTCGTGCACTTGGAGCACGGCGTCGGGATCTATCGGGGCATCGAGACGATTTTCGTCGGCCAGAGCACGATCGAGGTCGCGGTCGTCGAATACGAAGGGGGGGACCGGCTCAACGTTCCTCTGTATCGTATAGACCAGCTCGAGCGATATCGCTCGTCGGACGACGTCTCCGAGGACGCGCCGCCGCCGCGCCTGCATCACCTGGGGGGACGTCGCTGGGCGCAGCAGCGCGAGAAGGCGCGCGCGGCGATTCAGGAGATGACCGTCGAATTGCTCGACCTCTACGCGCGCCGCAAGATCGCAACGCGTCCGGCACACGTTCCGGACACGCCGTGGCAGCGGCAGCTCGAGTCGGCATTCCTTTTCGAGGACACGCCGGACCAACGCACGGCGACGGTGCAGGTGAAAGCCGACATGGAGTCCACGCGGCCGATGGACCGGTTGCTCGTAGGCGACGTGGGCTACGGCAAGACGGAGATCGCGGTGCGCGCCGCGTTCAAGGCCGTGCAATCGGGCCGGCAGGTCGCCGTCCTCGTCCCGACGACGATTCTGGCGGACCAGCACCTCCGCACGTTCAGCGAACGCCTGGCCGATTTTCCGCTCCGCGTCGCCGCGCTGAGCCGATTTCAGAACGCGAAAGAGCAGGCCGCCACGCTCGTCGAGCTGAAGGAAAAGAAGATCGACGTGGTGATCGGCACGCACCGGCTGCTCAGCGAGGACGTGCAGTTCGCGGAGCTCGGCCTGATCGTCGTCGACGAAGAGCATCGCTTCGGCGTGAAGCACAAAGAGCGGCTCAAGCAGCTCAAGCTGCAAACGGACGTGCTCACGCTCACGGCGACGCCCATCCCGCGAACGCTCCATCTCTCGCTCGCCGGCCTGCGCGACATGACGGTGATGCAGACGCCGCCGCGCGACCGGTCGCCGGTGCTCACCTATGTCGAGCCGAACGACGACGGTCTCATCGAGGAGGGCATCGCGCGCGAGTTGGATCGCGGCGGCCAGGTGTTCTTCGTGCACAACCGGATCGAGACGATTCAGGCGAACGCCGACCACGTGAAGAGGATCGCGCCGCGCGCCCGTGTCGGCGTCGCCCACGGGCAGATGCGCGAGCGCGAGCTCGAAGAAGTCATGCACGCCTTCGTGAACGGCTCGATCGACGTGCTCGTGTCGACGATGATCGTCGAATCGGGGCTCGACGTGCCCAACGCGAACACCATGTTCGTGAACCGCGCCGACTACTTTGGACTCGCCCAACTGTACCAGCTGCGCGGGCGCGTGGGCCGGTCCCACCGGCGCGCGTACTGCTACCTCATGGTGCCCGATTCGATCGACCCCAACGCCGAGCGGCGTTTACAGGTGCTCGAGCACCACACGGAGTTGGGCGCCGGCTATCGAATCGCGCTCAAGGACCTCGAGATGCGCGGAGCGGGGAACCTGCTCGGCGCGGAACAGTCCGGGTTCGTGCAGGCCGTGGGCTTCGACCTGTACCTGCGGATGCTCGAGGACACGGTGCGGCGGCTCATGTCGGGAGACTCGTCGCCAAAATTTGTTCCATCTGAAGTGACGATCGACGTTCCGAACTACCTTCCCGACGACTATGTCGTCTCGCAGGACGCCAAGATCGACGTTTACAGAAGGCTTGCGCGCTTCGAGGAACCGACCGACGTCGAGCAGTTGCGGGGCGAGCTCCGCGACCGGTTCGGCCCGCTCCCATCGCAGGCGGAAGCGATGCTCGCGCTCGCCCAACTGCGGATCATTGGAGGCGCCTTGGGGATAGAAGGAATCCTGGTGCGGGGCGACGAGGCGCGTATTACGTTTAGAGGTTCCGCGGTTCCGAGGGTCAAAGGCCTTTCGGCCGCGTTTCACGACGTGCAGTTCCAGGCGGATGTCCGCCGCGCGGTTCCGTTGTCGCTCAAGTTGACTCGTCTCGGCGGCGCACCGATGCTCGACGGGCTCGTCCGGGCGCTGCGAGGGCTGGTTCAGCCCGCCGCTCGCTAGTCGCCGCACGAAGTCCGCAACGTTTTCCGCAGCTGTTTTTTCCTCTCACTCGTTCATAATCTCCGGTTCCCGAATGCGATCTCGCTCTCTCGTCGGCCTCGTCGCCGGCTGCGCGCTGTTGGCGGCGTGCGAAGGACTGAAAGAAGCCCTCACCGCGCACGTCGACGTCGTCGCTCGCGCCGGCACGCAGGAATTGTCGGTCAACAGGCTCGGCGAACTTCTTGGCAATGCCAAGATCCAGGTTCCCGTCTCCCGTGAGACGGCCGCGATCCTCACCGACATCTGGACCGGCTATCAGCAGCTGGCGTATGCGGCCGCGCACAGCGACTCACTCAACGACAAGAAGGCGATCGACGTCGCGCTCGCGCCGATGGCGAACGCGAGCCGGTTGAACATGTTCATGGATTCGGTCGCCAAGACGTTCAAGGTCGACTCGGGGAGCGAAGCTGCTTACAACCAGGCCGCCGGCGGACTGATCGCGGCGCGTCATATCTTGATCGCGTTCAAGAATCCGCAGGTCCCGCCGACTGCCGCCGAGAAGGATTCGGTGCGCAAAAAAGCGGAAGCGATTCTGCCCCAGGTCAACGCCGCGAACTTCGCCGAAATGGCGAAGAAGTACGACAACGAGCCCAATGCCGCGCAAACCAAGGGCTACCTTGGCGTGTTCCCGAAGGGCCAGATGGTGCCGCAATTCTACGACGCCGCGGCAGCGCTCAAGCCGGGCGAGATCTCGAAGCTCGTCGAGACGCAGTTCGGCTTCCACATCATCCAGCGTCTGACGTACGCCGAGGCGCAGAAGGACTTCGCGCCGCAGTACGCGCAGATCTCCGCGCGTCTCGCGGACAGCATGTACCTCGAGCAGGCCAAGGCCGCGGCGAAAATCCAGGTCAAGGACAATGCTCCGGCGGCGATCAAGGAAGCCGCCAAGGAGCCGGCCAAGCACCGCACCGACAAGGCGACGCTCGCCACGTTCACCGGCGGCGAGTTGACGACGGGCGATTTCATCAGCTGGATGGAATCCGTGCCGCCGCAGCAGGGGATCCTTCAGCGCATTCCCGGCGCGGCGGATTCGGCGCTCAAGCCGTTCCTCCAGCAGGTGGCACTGCAGCAGGTCCTGCTCCATCGCGCCGACAGCGCTCACGTGGCGCTGAAGGACGAGGACAAGGCCAGCATGTACTCGTCGATCGGGCAGCTGGTTGGCAACCTCGAGACGACGCTCGGCGTCGAGCCGAAGATGCTGGCCGACAGCGCGAAGAGCGTTCCTGAGAAGGAACGTCTCGCCGCGTCGCGTGTGGACGCGTACCTCGACCGCATGATGGCCGGACAGGCTCAGCCGATCACGATTCCGCTTCCGCTCAAGAAGCTGCTCGACGCGAAGTACGAGTCGTCGATCAACTCTGCCGGCATCGATCGCGGTCTCGAGCGTGCGCAGAAGCTCCGCAAGTCCGCGGACTCGACGCGCGCGGCGAATCAGCCCAAGTCACAGGTTCCGCTCCCCGGCGTAGGCGCGCCTCCTGCGGGACAAGCGCCACAAGGTGCGCAGCCTCCGCAGCCCGCGCCGGCGCCGACCAAGCCGCCGACGACGAAGAAACCGTAGTCACTTTCTCGCATGAAACGCATCGCCGCTGTCGCTTCACTCGTACTATTCGCCGCCGGGCCGGTTGCTGCTCAGCAACCGGTTCCGGCGACGCCGGCGCCCCCGGCCGCGCAGGCGCAGCCGTCGGTGCTGCTGGACGGCGTGGTCGCCGTGGTCGGCGATCAGACGATCACGATGATCGATCTCAGGGAGCGCGCGCTGGGTCGAGTTCAGCGCGGCGAAGTGCCGAAGCCGCCGAATGACTCCGCGGAACGGGCGCTCGAGCTCGAGACGCTCGACGACATGATCCAGGAGGAGCTGCTGATTCAAAAGGCGGCCGACCTCAAGATCGAAGTCACCGACGCCGACGTGTCATCGATGGTCGATCGGCAGGTGCGCGAGACGCGCTCCAAGTTCACGACGGAGTCGGAGTATAGAACCGCGCTGGCGCAGTCGTCCCTCGGCACGCCGGACGAGTACCGCAAGTTCATGCTCGACCAGTACAAGCGGCGCTATCTGCTCGAGAAGGTCATCAGCAAGCTGAAACAGGACGGCAAGATCGTCCCCATGCAGGTGAGCGACGCCGAGGTCGCGGCCGAGTTCGATCGCTCGAAGGAGTTCCTGCCGCCGAAGCCGCCGACGGTCACGTTCAGGCAGATCGTGATGGCGGTGCAGCCGAGTCCCGCGGCGAAGGAAGCGGCGCGCGTACGCGCGGAGTCGCTCCTCGTGCGACTCAAGGGCGGCGCGGATTTCGAGCAAACGGCGCGCCACGAATCGATGGATCCGCTCACGAAGGAATCCGGCGGCGACCTCGGTTGGGCGCGTCGCGGCGACAGCGGCCCGGAGTTCGACCGCTGGCTGTTCGGAGGTCCATTCCTCGCCCCGCTGTCTCCCGGCCAGCTCAGTTCCGTCTTCGAGACGTCGCGTGGGTTCCACATCGTCCGCGTCGACCGGGCGCAGACGGGTGAGGTCAAGTCGCACCAGATTCTCATCGTGCCGGCCATCGACTCCAGCGACATCGCACGCACGGCGCGCCTCGCCGACAGCGTCGCCGACCGAATGCGCAACGGCGTTTCCTTCGACACGCTCGCCAAGAAATTCCACGACTACGCGGGCAAGGAGGAGACGAGCCTGCTGACCCCGTGGGTGCGTGACAGTCTTCCGGCTTCGTATCAGAAGGGATTCGGCACGGCCAAGGCGGGCGACGTCGTCGCGTTCCAGATTCCCGGCTCGTCGCTGCGCCCCGACGTTCCCAAGTTCGTCGTCGCGCGTTTGCTCACCGCGGACGAGGGCGGACCGCAGACGCTCGCCGAGCTCAAGTCCGCCGTGCGAAGCGATCTCGCGCAGCGCGGCGGCGTTCGCCGCTACGTGGATACGCTCAAGAGGCAGACGTTCGTGGCAATTCGGTACGACGCGTTGACCAGCAAGTCGGGCGACGCGACCAAGCCGCAGAATCCGTAGGGGGCCGACGCCGGCGTGAACGCGGAACGCAAGGCGCTGCTCGCCGTCACACTCGGCGACGCGCGCGGAATAGGACCCGAGATCATCGAGAAGGCGGCGGCGGCGCGCGAAGTGCGCGAGGCCGCCGATCTCGTTTTCGTGGGGCCCTCCGGCGCCGGCATCACCGTGACCGAGGCGACCGGTTCATGGACGCCGGGCGGCTCGGCCGGCGACGCGGGCCGGTTCGCGGGGCGCGCCATCGAGCGGGCCGTTGCGCTCGCCTTGCAGGGTGAAGTCGACGGCATCGTCACCGCTCCGATCGACAAAGCGGCGCTCCTTGCCGGCGGCTACTCGTTTCCCGGCCACACCGAGATGATCGCGACGTACACGGGGCGCAAAGTCGCGATGATGCTCGCCGCGACGCGGCCGTCGCCGGGTTCGCAGAGTCCGCTGCGCGTGGTGCTCGCGACGACGCATCTGCCGTTGCGCGACGTGCCGGCGGCAGTGACGACCGAAGCCATCGCGTCGGCGGCGAGCATCGCTCGCCGTGGTCTCATAGAGTGGTTCGGCATCGCCGAGCCGAGAATCGCGCTCTGCGCCTTGAACCCTCACGCCGGCGACGACGGGCGTTTCGGCGACGAGGACGATACGGTGCTACGCCCGGCGGCCGTCGAGTCGGAGATCGCCGGCCCATTTCCCGCCGACACTGTGTTCGTGCGCGCGATGCGCGGCGAGTTCGACGCGGTGATCGCGCCGTATCACGACGTCGGCATGACGGCGATCAAGGTCGCGTCCTTCGGCGCCGCGGTGAACGTCACGCTCGGTCTTCCGTTCCCGCGCACGTCGCCGGATCATGGCACCGCGCTCGACATCGCCGGCCGCGGCGTGGCCGATCCGTCGAGCATGATCGAAGCGATTCTCATGTGCGCCCGCATCGCCAAGCGAGTCCGTACCCGGGCCTCGACCGTACTGCCGCTCGGAACGCCATAACAAGAATCAACGGACACAAATCGCTTCCGTCCATCCGTTTGTTTCCGTGCCCCATTGTTACGGCCCGTTCGGACGCAGAAGCACACGCGTCCAAATCAACCCTGTTTCTCTGACCCCTTGGCCGCTCGCGCCGCGCCGAGATTGACGGCGAGCGCATCCACGCGACGGCCGTCCATTTCGGTGACGCTGAAGACCGCGCCGCCGGCCGCGACTCGGTCGCCGACGGTCGGGAGGCGTCCGAGCGCGCCGAAGACGAAGCCGCCGATGGTCGTGTAGTCCTCTTCCGGCACCTGGAGACCATAGCGCTCGTTGATCTCCGCCACGTCCGTCGCCCCCGGTACGATGATGATGTCGGCGCTGGCGCGCTCGGGGTGCTCGGGCGGCTCGTCGTATTCGTCGAGAATTTCGCCGACGATCTCCTCGAGCAGGTCCTCCATCGTCACGAGGCCCGCCGTGCCGCCGTACTCGTCGAGCACGATGGCCATGTGTTCCTTGAGTCGCTTGAAGTCGGAGAGGACCTCCTCGACCTGCCTCGACCCAGGCACGACGTGGACCTTCCGCGCGATGTCGCGCAGAGAAAACGTGCGTGGCGGGGAGTGCAGGATCGGAAGAAGGTCCTTGGCGATCACGATGCCGACGATGTCGTCGATCGTGTCCTCGTACACGGGGTAGCGCGACCGCCGGCTCTCCGCGATGAGCGCGACGATGTCGTCGAGCGTCGCGCCAATCGGCAGCGCGTCGATCGCCGTGCGCGGAGTCATCACGTCGCGCGCGTTCTTCTCGGAGAACTCGAAGACTCCCTCGAGCAGGTCGGCGTCCTGCGTCTCCAGCGCGCCACCTTCTTCGCTCTGCTCGACGAGCATTCGCAGCTCCTCGGCCGAGTGCACGTTCTCGCGCGCCGAGCGGAGGCCGAAGGTACGCAGCACGATCTGCGACGACCGGTTGAGCAGACTCGTGAACGGCGTCACGAGCCAAGCGAACGCGAGCAGCGGCGGCGTCAGCCACCGGGCGACGTCCTCCGGATGAGCCAGCGCCACGCCGCGCGGCGCGAGCTCGCCGAACACGACGTGCAGAAACGTGACGATCGTCAGCGCGATTGCCGCGCCGATGCCGACCCGCAAAGAAACCTCAATGAAGAACGGCAGCTCGGCGAGCTGACGAGCGAATACGCCGGCGAGTGCGCTCTCCGCCAACGCGCCGAGCCCGAGGCTCGCGAGCGTCACGCCCAACTGGCTTGCCGAGTAGACCCGCGCGAGATTTCCGGAGGCGCGGAGGGCGAGGCGGGCTTTCCAGTCGCCGGTGCGCGCGATCGACTCCAACCGCGTCCTTCGCGAACGTACCAACGCGAACTCGGCGGCGACGAAGAAGCCGTTCACGAGCAGAAGAACGGCGATGGCGATCAGGCGCGCGAGCACGGGGTGAATCTATGGCTGCCGTGGGTCACCGTCGATCCTGACGCCCCACGGACCAGTCACGACAAGACGGAGCGTCATGGGGCATTCACACGATCATCATCACCACGGTCACGGCCACTCACATGGCCACAGTCACACGCACGGACCCGTATACGGCGCGGGAGCGGCCGCCTCCACGCGCGCCCTGAAATGGTCCCTCGGCCTCACCGTGATCATTCTGATCGCCGAGGGCCTCGGCGGATGGCTGTCCAACTCGCTGGCGCTGCTCGCCGATGCCGGACACGTCCTCACCGACGCCGGCGCGCTCGGCCTGTCGCTGTTCGTCGCCTGGCTCGCGCGTCAGCCCGGCTCCGGCGCGAAGACGTTCGGTTACTTGCGGTGGGAGATTCTCGCCGCGCTCATCAACGGCGCCACGCTGCTGCTGATCTCGGTGTGGATCGTGATCGAGGCGATCTCGCGCTTCAAGGCGCCGGAGCCGGTTTCCGGTGGTCTGATGATGGGCATCGCCATCCTTGGCTTCGTCGTCAATGGCGTCGCTGTATGGCTGCTTCACGGTGTGCGCGAAGGCAGCCTCAACGTCCGCGGCGCGTACCTCCACGTGCTCGGGGACATGCTTGCGTCCGGGGGCACCGTGGTAGCCGCCGTGATTATCCGGTTCTCCGGCTGGTTCGGCGCCGACCCGATCGCGTCACTTCTCACGACCTTGCTGATCGTCGCCGGCTCGTGGCGACTGGTGCGTGAGTCGGTGGACGTCCTGCTCGAGAGCGCGCCGCCCCACATCGCGCTCGACGCGCTTCGAGCGAAGCTGGAGTCCATCCCCAACGTCGAATCCGTCCACGACCTGCACGTATGGACGGTGACGTCAGGGATGGTCGCGATGAGCGCCCACGCGATCGTGCGCGACGCGGGGTGTCACCAGGGCGTACTCGAGCAGGCCCACGATCTCCTTGTGGAGATGGGGATCCAGCACGTCACCGTTCAGCTGGAGTGCGAGGCGCTAGGAGGGAGAGAGCTGCACCCGCACCCATGAGGGCTCGAAAGCCCGGTCCTACGTTTCAGCCACCGTTTCTTGTTGTTCGCTTTCCTGGATCGGATGCTCGCCGGTCAACTCGCCGCGAGCCTTGGCGTATTCGTCGCGTTCCGCGTAACCGTACCCGCCGAACACTTCGCCGCCGCGCATGTAATCGTGTCCGTAACCGCGTCCGTGGGGATAATTCTCCAACGCGGCTTCGTCCGCCTGATTCATGGTCTCACCTCCGCGAATGGGCGTCCTGAGACTTGTCAGGGGATCGTACCCCCCCCTCGCATTGTGCGTTCGACCGGTCTGTTACGCAAGGGTTACTCGGATCGCTCCAGCCTGCCGGCGCCTCCGCGTAGGCTGATGGCTGTTGGCTAACGGCCATGGACTCATGGCAGTCGCTGCCGAGACTGGCTCTCTAGTCGTCAGGCTTCAGCGTCAGCCTCAGGGGCCTGCCGCAGGCGTCGACGCCGGTAGCAACCCCATTGGCGAAAGCTTCCGACCTGCATGTAGCCAACACGCCGCCTTATCTTTCAAGGCTATGCAAATCCGCAACATCGCTATCATCGCCCACGTCGATCACGGCAAAACAACGCTCGTGGACAAGATGCTGCGGCAGGCTGGGGCGTTCCGCGACAACCAGGTCGTGCAGGAGCGCGTCATGGACTCGAACCCGCTCGAGCGCGAGCGGGGGATCACGATCCTCGCCAAGAATACCGCCGTCAGTTGGCACGGCAACAAGATCAACATCGTCGACACGCCCGGACACGCCGACTTCGGCGGCGAGGTCGAGCGCATCCTGCGCATGGTCGACGGCGTCCTGCTCGTCGTCGACGCGTTCGATGGGCCGATGCCCCAGACGCGGTTCGTGCTGCGCAAAGCGCTCGCGCTGGGCCGCACCCCCATCGTCGTCATCAACAAGATCGATAGGCCCGGAGCGGACCCGCTCCGGGTTCATGACGAAGTCCTCGACCTCTTCATCGAGCTCGAAGCTGACGCGGCGCAGCTCGATGCGCCCGTCGTCTACGTCTCGGCGCGCGACGGCACGGCCACCATGGACATGGACCAGCCGCTCCAGGATCTCACGCCGCTCTTCGAGACGATCGTCGCCAAGGTGCCGCCGCCGCCGAGCGATGCGTCGAGTCCATTTCAGATGCTCGTTTCCACCATCGACCATTCGCCGTACCTCGGCCGGCTGGCGATTGGGCGCATCGAGCGCGGCGTGGCGCACGTCGGCGACAACATCGCGCTGCTCCCGCTCGACCTGAATCAGAAGGTCGAACAGGCCCGCATCACCAAGCTCTACACCTTCGACGGACTCGATCGCGTCGAGGTGCCGAACGCGCCCGCCGGCGAGATCGTCGCGTTGGCCGGGATCGAGGACGTCGAGATCGGGCTCACGCTCGCCGACATCGAGCACCCGGACCGTCTCGAGGGCATCGCCGTCGAGGAGCCGACGATCTCGGTGGACTTCATCGTCAACAACTCACCCTTCGCCGGCAAAGAAGGGAAATTCGTCACGTCTCGCCAGGTGCGCGAGCGTCTCTACCGCGAGCTGGAGCGCAACGTGGCACTCCGTGTCGAAGACACGGATTCCACAGACACGTGGACCGTGTCCGGGCGCGGTGAGCTTCACCTGACGATTCTGATGGAGACGATCCGCCGCGAGGGCTACGAGTTCCAGGTCTCGCGCCCTCGCGTCATCACGCGCGAAGGGTCGCGCGGCGAGCGACTCGAGCCCTACGAGGAGCTGTCGATCGACGTCCCCGAGGAATTCCTCGGCACCGTGATCGAGAAGCTTGGCCCTCGGCGCGGCGAGATGCTGGAGATGAAGAATCCGGGGCAGGGACTGGTGCGTCTCCTGTACCGCATTCCGGCCCGCGGCCTGTTCGGCTATCGTTCCGAATTCCTCACCGACACGCGGGGAACGGGAATCATGCACCACCGGTTCCTGGACTACGGCCCGTGGGCGGGGCCGCTGGCCGGGCGCACGCGCGGATCACTGGTCTCTATGGAACATGGCACGATCGTCGCGTTCGCCCTGGCGAACCTGCAGGAGCGGTCCACACTGTTCGTTCAACCGGGCGACACGGTGTACGAGGGGATGATCGTTGGCGAGAGCGCGCGGCCGGGCGACATGGATGTGAACCCGACGAAGGAAAAGAAGCTCACCAACATGCGGTCCAAATCGAGCGACGAGAACATCCAGCTGGAGCCGCCGCGGGAGTTGACTCTGGAAGCCGCCCTGGAGTATATCGAGGACGACGAGCTGATTGAGGTGACCCCGCAGGCGATCCGGTTGCGCAAACGCTACCTGAGCACGTCTGACCGCAAGCGCCTGTCGCGCGAGGCCAAGCGCGAACGCGCGTCGGGGTGACGTTTCGAAGGAAACGCGATACCCTTCTCGACCCGTTCTTCACTCTTCGATCTCCAAAGGAGAACCGAGCAATGTCGGCCATGTTCGAGTCGTCGCATCTGTCGCGCCTTCTGGACGCCAAGAAGGTCGATGACGACGATCTCGACGACGAACCCCTCGACGACGACGATCTCGACGACGACGACGAGGATCTCGATGACGACGTCGACTTCGACGACGAAGACGACGAAGATGACGACGATGAAGACGAGGATGAGGACGAGGATGATGAGGACGACGAGGACGACGACGAGGATGATGACGACCTCGACGGGCTCGACGACGACCTCGTGGACCTCGACGACGAGTACGACGACGTCGACGAGGAAGATCGACCCCCGCGGCCGGGCCGCTACGAAGAGTGACTGAAGGGCGCGGGACGAGAAGCGCGGCTTCGCGGCACGGTCGACGCTTCTCGCTCTGCGCGTTGGGCGTCGGGTTGGCGATTGGCGGGTGGGCCGGTGGACCGATCCACCGGTCTGCCGGCAGCATCTCAGGCAACGTCGTCGTCTCCACGGCGCTCGCCGCGCGGCGGCCGGACTTTCGCATCTACGCCGACCCCGGCACCGGCTCCATCCCGCCCGCGCCGCGCTCCCGCGACCAACTGGCCGCGGAGCTGAAAAACGTCGTCATCTACCTCGAGGGCGACTCGGCGACACTTCCGGCGTCTCCCGAGCGCGCCGAGCGCTTCCGCCACGGCAGCATCGCGCAGCGCGACGAGCGTTTCGTTCCCCACGTCCTCCCGGTGCTCCGCGGCGCCGTTGTCCAGTTTCCCAACGAGGACAACGTCTATCACAATGTGTTCTCGCTCTCGAGCGAGGCCGCTCCAAACGGGAAGGGCTTCGACCTCGGCCGGTACCCCAAGGGCTCGTCCAAGTCTTGGACGTTCGACACGCCGGGAACCGTCCTGGTGTTCTGCCACATTCATCAGGACATGAGCGCCGTCGTACTTGTGCGCCCCAATCCGTATTTCGCCTCGCCCGCCGACGATCACCATTATCTGATCGACGACGTCCCCGCCGGCGATTACACCATCGTCGGGTGGCACGAGCGGGCCAACGCGGTCGTGAAGCGGATCCACGTCGTCGCCGGACAGACGACGACGTTGGACTTCAACATCCCGCTCGCTCCGGCGCCCAAGCCGTAGCGCGGTCTTTCTCATGATGGTCGCGTCGAATACGCCAGCCGACTCCGGAGCGTCGCTCTTCATGCGGCTTCGCCGCAGCGCGTTGAGCGTCAAGCTCGCCGCGCTCGGCGCCCTGGTGACGGCGGTCGTCGTCCTGCTGGCCTTTCTCGCGCTGAGCGTGGAGATCCGCGGCGAAACCGAACGCTCGCTCAACGCCGAGCTCCAGCGCAACCAGAAGACGCTGCAGCAAATCGAGGCGCACGACGCGTCGCAGCTCGTCTTCGCCGCGGGCCTCATCACGCAGGTGCCGAGCTTCCAGTACGACCTCTCGATTTACCGCGTCGAGAAGAACACGGCAGGGCGCTCGCGCACGGATCTCGTCAACACGATGGAAGACGAGCTCCGCACGCGGCTGCGCCGGGTCGACGGCGATCTGCTCCTCGTGACCGACGACTCCGGCCGCGTCTTCGCCGCGACGGGATCCAACGGCATCACCGTTCCTCGAGGGACGAATCTCACGGCGCTCGGCGCGGTCGCGCGCGCGCTCGACCCTCACACGCCGGCGGACGTCGGCGGCCTCGGCGTGCTTCGCACTGACGTCGGCTACTATCAGGTCGCCGCGTATCCCCTCGTGCAGGCCGGGATTACGCTCGGCTCGCTCGTGCTGGGACGCCGGCTCGACTCGGCGTTCATCGCGTCGGCCCGCGCCACGTCCGACGCCGGAGTGATTCTGACCGCCGGAGGGACTGTCGTCGGCGCCGGTGATTCGATCGTCGACGCAGCCGCGGCCGCCCCGCTCCTCGCGTCGCGCGGCACCGACACTGCGGCGGCCGTCGTGCGCGTCCGCGGCGCCGACTACGTCGTTGCGCCCGTTCTCCTCGGCGAGACGCAGGCGCGCGAGCCCGTGCGGCTCTGGATGCTGCACCCGCTCACCGCGCGCGTCACCGCTCTCATGGCGCCGCTGCGGACGAAGTTCTTCGTCTACGGCGCGTTCGCCGTGTTCGTCGCCGCCGTCGGCGCGGCGTTCACGGCGCGCACGGTCCTCGGTCCGGTGAAACGCTTCGTCGGCTACATGCGCTCCGGCGCCGCGGCCGAGGAGCGGCAGGGGGGCTTCGATGCATCGAACGAGGCACTCGAGGTGCGCACGCTCAACGAGTCGTTCAACCAACTCATGGATTCGCTCGCCACGCGCCGCCGGGAGCTCGAGGAGCGGACGGCCGAGCTGATCACGGCGAACGTCGTGCTCACCGACGAGATCAGCGAGCGACGGCGGGTGGAGCAGGCGCTGCGCGAGAGCCAGGCGCAACTCCGACAGTCGCAGAAGCTCGAGGCCATCGGCACACTCGCCGGCGGCATCGCGCACGACTTCAACAATCTCATAACGGTCATCACCGGCTACACGCAGCTCGCGTTGATGCGCACGCCGTCGGGCACGCCCGAAGCGGCCGATCTGCGCCAGGTCGTCGACGCGTCCGACCGTGCGGCAAACCTCACGCACCAGCTGCTCGCCTTCAGCCGCAAGCAGGT
Organism: uncultured Gemmatimonadaceae bacterium; assembly: GCA_963757185.1. Taxonomy (GTDB): domain Bacteria; phylum Gemmatimonadota; class Gemmatimonadetes; order Gemmatimonadales; family Gemmatimonadaceae; genus JAQBQB01. Next base: position 32,484 of record CAVWQI010000001.1, on the reverse strand, counting down.
GCTCCAGCCGACCGTGCTGGATCTCGGCGCCGTCGTCGATGGAATCGCCCCGATGCTCCAGCGCATCATCGGCGAGCACATCGAGCTGCGCATCGAGTCTGCCGGCCCGCTGGCGCGCGTGCGCGCCGACCGCGGGCAGCTCGAGCAGGTCCTGCTCAACCTCGCCGTCAACGCGCGCGACGCGATGACCGGTCGCGGCGGCAAGCTCACGATAGCTACCCGCACCGTTGTGACGTCCGATCGGGCGAGCGCGGTTGAATTGTCGGTCAACGACACAGGCGCAGGCATGACCGATGACGTCCGCGACCGGGCGTTCGAGCCGTTCTTCACGACGAAGGAACCGGGGAAGGGCACAGGCCTCGGGCTCTCGACCGTGTACGGGATCGTGAACCAGTCCGGCGGAACGATTCGCGTCGACAGCGCGCCGGGCAGCGGCACGTCGTTCACGATCGCGCTGCCTGCATCGGAGATGGTCGGCGGCGGCGAAGCGCAAACGCCGGATGAAGGCGAGCTGCCGCGCGGCACCGAGACAGTGCTCATCGTCGAGGACGCGGAAGACGTCCGCATCCTCGCGCGACGCACGCTCCAGGAGCGCGGCTACACCGTGCTCGTCGCGCGCGACGCCCAGGAAGCGATCGAGATCGCCGGCGCCCGCCGCGTCGATCTGCTGCTCACAGACATCGTGATGCCGCGCACCAGCGGGCCGCAGCTCGTCGCCAAGTACGCGTCGATGAGCGACCGCCCGCTCGTCGTGTACATGTCCGGCTATGCCGACGACGCGCTTTCGCAGTACGAGCTCGACCCCGCCGTGGTCTTCGTCCGAAAGCCCTTCACTCCGTCGACACTCGCCCGCGTCATTCGCTCGGCGCTCGACGCGCACAAGGGGGCGGGGGCAGATGCTGCGGACTGAATTGGAGGCTGGACAGCGGGACGGCTCGACAGCTGGACGGCCGGAGAGCTCGACAGCCCGACGGCTCGACAGCTCGACAGCTCGACAGCCGAAGAGACGGTTTGCTGTCTTGCCGTCTGGCCGTCAGGCTGTCAAGCCTCTCGCCCGCGCGCTACTCCTTCTTGTACTCGGCAGCGCGCCCGCGCGCGCGCAGAGCGGCGTTCTCGTGCAAGGCATCGCCGACGCCGAGGGTTGGTTCACCAACAACTCGTCGAACCTGCTCACGAAAAACGGCGGACGGCCCGCCGGGTTGTTGCGTCTCGATCTGTGGGGCGCCGCCGAGCCGGTACGCGGGCTCGTGATCTACGCCGAGGGCACTGGTGAGAGCGGCCCTGCGGGACCGGAACGCACAACGACGACCAACGTCACCGGCAACCAACTCGGCGTCCGCTACGCGACGACGCCGGCGTTCGTCGTGGACGTCGGCAAGATGACGCCGGTCATCGGCACGTTCGCGCCGCGGCATTTCTCGACGCGCAATCCGCTCATCGGCACGCCCGACGGCTACACGTTGCAGTATCCGGTGGGCGCGAAGGTGTCCGGACGCGTCGGCATGTTCGACTACCGCGCGGCGATGGTTTCGCTGCCGACGACACACGTCGGCTACGAGCCCGAACCCAGCGCGAGACTTCGCCCCGCCGTCGGCGGAGGAATCACGCCCATCGTCGGCCTGAGACTCGGTGGTTCTTTCACGGTCGGCTCGTACCTCAACAAGGACGACTCCCTCTCGCTGCCGGCGGGAACGAGCTGGTCCGATTTCCATCAACGAGTCGCGGCGTTCGACGCGTCGTACGCGCGCGGTTACCTCGAAACGCATGTCGAGGCGGCGCGAGGTGCGTACGACCTGCCTGCGCGCGGTTCGATCACCGGCTTCACGTACTATGGCGAAGTGAAGTACACGTTCACTCCGCGCTTTTTCCTCGCCGGCCGAGCAGAGCGAAACGACTATCCATTCATTCGCGCCGCGACCGCCGTCGGCGGCACGTACTCCGGCCGCCTCACCGATTTCGTCGACGGCGAAATCGGCGGCGGCTATCGCGTGTCGACGAGCGCGCTGCTCAAGGTGTCGGTGCGGGGCGATCGTTGGTGGGTGAAGCCGGGAGGGGGATTCAGAGGCCAGGGCGGCCACGCCATCGCCGTCCAGCTCTCCCAGGCGTTCGACCTCACCGATCTGATCGATCGGCACGAGTAGGGAAATGCTGTCGTTCTCGCAGCGCTCGCGTGGCCGAGCGGCGCCGACTGGGCGCCGGAGTCGTTGCACCGCCTGGTCGCTGAAACGAAAAGAGATGTTCCGCGCGCGAATGATGCCGAGTTGTGGGACGAGCTGCGGCAGGGTGCGGGCATGCCGGAGATCAGCCGTTTCTATGACATCGTCATCACCATGTCCTACGTCGACCACGCGCGCCCGCACTCAGACGCGCGGCGTGGCGAACACTCCATTTCAATGGAAATCGAAGGGCTCAATGGAAATCGAAGGCGACGGGCTGAGTGGCTCATTCCCGCGGCATCGCTTGGCGTTGCTATACGAGTGGCGCGACGGGCATCGAGACGAGCTGCTCGCCAACTGGGGATCGTCTGCGTCAGGACCAATCGCCAGTCGCGATCGCACCGCTCGACTAGCTCACGGCAGACCCGTGCGGCGAGCGGCGAGGCTGTCGTCGTTGCTATGCGCGGCACGTCGGCGTCAGCAGTCGGGTCGCACGCGCGAGTTTCCGGCGGTCGAGGCGTTCTGATTGACCGTGTCATCGACTCCCGCTAGCTTTCTCGATTCCACGAAAATGCCCGTAAGGGCCTGTAGCTCAGGTGGTTAGAGCGCACGCCTGATAAGCGTGAGGTCGGTAGTTCAACTCTACCCAGGCCCATTTTCTAGAGCGTTGCCCCGCATGAGCCTACGGCTCGGCGGGGCTTCTGTTTTGTGATCTCGGGCGAGGTGTGTCCGTTCACTGTGCGTTCGTGCATCAGGCGGTCGATGCTCGACGTTCCGCCCGCCGCGCCAGCGCGGCGCGCATCGTGTTCGCTTGCCAGCTTCAACGTTTCGTTCGGCTAACGCTACGCGATCCCTAACGCCGAATCGCGCCGCTGAACAGAAGCCAAGGCACGGCGCTGCGCTCAAGTCACTCTGGCGACGCACGATTTCCAGGCGCTGGGTTTCTACGAGCGCATGGGCTACATCTGGAAGTACGCTGTCGAAGGACGGCCTCCCGGCCACGTCGACATCATCTACGTCAAACCATTGCGCCCTCCCTATCGGCCGTGATCGGCACCCGCGAACTCCCTGCGAGATCGATTGTCGAGACGGAGACACAAAGCTCCTGCGGCCATCAGCCCACCCGACGCGATCAGCGTCAACTTGGTCAGACCAACCGCCACGAGCCACGACATGGCGGCCGGGCGAAGGTCGAGCAGCATGGCGACGCCGACCGAAACGCCAACGGTAACGCCGAGAAAGAGCAGAAGAGAACCGATGCGACGCAGCATGAGTAGGCCGGGAACAGGTTGGGAAGCAGGCCGTGCCTCTCAGTTCTACGACCTTCAATTGGGCTTTGTTACAAGCTCGGCTCGTTCCCATGAGTCTCGGTGCTGTTCGGTGCCCGCCAACCGGCGTATAAGCGGCGCCATCGTGAGGCCCTGAACGAGCAGGGTGAGGAGAACAACTCCGGCGGTGATCGTGACGACGAGGTCTCGATTCGCGAAGTCGGCCCCCAGGGCCAGGGCGAGCACCATCGAGAGTGCGCCGCGTAGGCCTCCCCATACCAGGACGATATTCCACGAGAACGGGATCCCGGGTCCTCGCCCACGTCGTATGACTTGCCAGGCAAAGTTGCCGCCAAAGATGATTACAGCGCGAGCGAGAAGTACGGCGACGTACGCGATGAAGATTTCGCGCCACGACGCCGCGAGCGTTGCTAGGGACACTTCGAAGCCGATGAGAAGAAACACGATGGAGTTGAGCGCGAATGCGACATACTCCCAGAAGACTTCGACCGCCGCCTGCGTCTTCTCCGACATCGCGGAGCGGCTGTTGCTTCCACACAACATGCCCGCAACGACCGTCGCGATGACTCCGGAGACATGAAAACTCTCCGCAAGCACGAACGATCCGTACGCGGCGATGGTCGTAAGCGTGATCTCGACCATCTGGTCATCGACGCGCTTTATCGTCTGAACGGCGAGTGTGCCCGCGGCGAGTCCAACCACCGCGCCGCCCCCCGCGACAAGTAGAAACTCTGCGCCGAGGCTCGCACTCGTCATCGAAGTCCCCGTGACGTACGCGAGAGTCAGCGATAGGAAGACGATCGACGTGCCGTCGTTGAAGAGACTTTCGCCTTCGATCAACACCAGGAGATCCGGAGGCGCGCTGAGCCGGCGAAAGAGTGCGGTCACGGCAACCGGATCAGTCGCGGCGATGAGCGCCGCGAACACGAGCGCGGTACCCCACGTGAAATCTGGGACGATTCCCAGGCCGCGGAATGTGATGGTCAAGACCGCCGCCGTGATTCCGATGGTGGCTATCACGCCCGGGATTGCTAGCGCGGCGATCGCCGCCCACATCCGCCGAAAAACCTTGGAATCGAGATGAAAGGCGGCCTCGAACAGCAGGCCGGGCAAGAAGACGGTGAACAGCAGCTCCTTTGTGAGCCGCGCGGGCTCGACGGCGTGAAGCGGTCCCAGAACGAGGCCAACCAGCACGAGCGCGACCGTGTACGGGATCGGTAGGCGGCGCACGGCCACCGCGACCGCCGACGCGATGGAGAACAGAACGACGAGTGTGGCGGCCGTGGTCACTTCTCCCGCCGAGCACAAGGGATCAATCGGATCGTCACCGGCAGGCCACGGTGGCGGACTCTTGGCGCGGACCGCGACCCTGCGCACTCTGACTGCGAGTGCGGTCGGCGGAGCGAAGAAGTTACGAATCCAGCGGTCCTGTTCGGCTTTGCCGTCATGATCTCGATCAGTCCTCGGTGAACGCGGCCTTAGAGCGGAATGATAAAAGGTCTCAGGATGGCAGAGTCAGCGTAAAACACGCGCCGCGACCGGAGTCGCTCGCGACAGCGAGCGTACCGCCCTGCAGGCGTGCGAGTTGACGACTGATCGCGAGCCCGAGCCCAGCGCCCTCCTGGTTGCCCGGCGGCCGCCCGTCCGCTTTCTCGAATGGCCGAAAGATCCGCTCGTGGTCGTCGAAGCAGATACCGGGGCCGGAGTCGCAGACGCGGATCCACACGTTGGGGGTTCCGGCGACCGTTCGACCGCAGGAGATGGTGACGCGCCCGCCGTCGGGGATGAATTTCACAGCGTTGCTCAGGAGATTGATCAGAATTTGGCGAACGTGGTCGGCGTCGCCGACGCACGTGAGCGAATCGTCTCGGTCCTGCACCGTCACGATGAGATGTTTGACATGAGCCTGCGGCGCCGTCAAGGCGAGCGACGCGTCGACGACGGCGCTGACGACGAGTTGCGCATGCTCGACAGGGAGGTGACCCGATTCAGCCTTCGCAATGTCGAGGACGCCGTTGACGACGCGAACGAGGTGATGCCCGGCGCCCCGCACCCTGCGTAGTAGGGCCAGTTGTTCGGCGGTAAGTCCGCCGGCAGTTCCTGCGTCGAGGAGATCCACGTACCCCAGCATGGCATTGAGTGGTGTACGGACCTCGTGCGACAGCGTCCTAAGAAACCGGGCCCGCTCCTCACTGACTCGCTCGGTTGCGCCGCGCGCTTCTTGGGCCGCGCACGCCGCGGCATCCGCTCGCTGCCGTTCCGTGCGAAGCGCGCGGGTGATGCCGATCATCGCCAGCGAGACCAACGTGAGGCTCAGAAGGCGCGAAACGGCGACGACCGAGTGAAGCCGCAGGCTGCCGGTCGGCGTGATGAAAAAGAAATCGACTGCGACCAGCGACAGCGCAAGTGTCGCGAGTCCGAGGCGCCAGCCGGCCTGCCACGCCACCAACGCGACGGCGGCGACGAAAAAGACGTACAGCGTTTCGGCGGCGAACCGGTCGGCGACCAATGTCAACAGCGTCGCGGCCAAGACGGTCGCCGCCACGAGAGCGGTCGAGGCCAGCTCGCCCAGCAAACCGCGACCTCTCACGCCATCGCCCATCAGGAGTTCCTCGTTCTAGTGCTGACCCAAAATTTCCCATGCGCCGGGCCCTGCGGACCGCGGTCTTACGCCGACGCTCTCCTCTCTCTAAGGCGAGTCACGCCGCGACGCGGCCGAGGTTCGCGGTGCGCATCCTCGAATAGCATCTCCGCGCGTTGACCCGCGATTCCCATCCCCGTCGTCAGCGCCGCGAGTCCGCGAGCCAATTCTCGAAGCCGCGCTGGCGGCAACGTCTCTAGTCCTTGGATGAGCAATGCGGTCGGCGCCGGCGACTCGGCCGTGCTGACCGCTCGCTGGCCACGTGCGGTCAGCGCGATCGACGCGCGGCGCCGGTCGTCGCCCGACGCCTCGCGCTTGACGTGCCCCGTGTCGACGAGCCGATCCACGATGGTCGCAACAGAGCTGCGGTCGGTCATCGTTGCCTTTGCGAGGTCGTTGATCGAACAGCCAGGCGCCTCATCGACCGCCGACAGCACGAACATCTGGGCCGCGCTCAACCCCGTCGCGAGCTCTGTGCGGCGTGCGACGACGCGCAACTCGCGCAGGATGCGTCGAAACGCATCGACTGCGTCGGCGATGTCCGATTTCGGCTCGTGGTTCGCTCTTGACTTTGTCATTGATTTATCCGAGCAACAAGGAGCCGCAGGACGTCGTCGTGTGTGGCCGCATTGCATGCGGCGGTGCGAGTTGCCCACACGTCGGTAACCGCCTGCATCAGACGATCAGCATCGGCGTCGGAATTGTCGCGCCGCTGGGATGGACGCTGTTTCGGCGGCGGTGAAAGCAGTGCTCTCGCTGAGTCCAGCGCGCCCGCGGCTGGACCGGCGCACGACGACACCGCGGAGAGCGCCCTCGCGAGGAGCGCCCGGCTCCTCGATAGTCGCTCGCTCGCCTCGATACCCCGCGCTGTTGGGTCGAGGGCGAGCACCGTGTCCACCAGCTCGAGCCGGCGCAACGTTTCCGCGTCGTCCGGGCGGAGCCGCACCGCTTCGGCCAAATCCGCGCGGGCCGTCCGCAGGTTGCCCGCCGCGATCGCTGTTTCGCCGAGGCCGGCGTACGCTTCGCCGTCGGTTGAATCGCGCTTGAGCACTTCGCGAAACATCGTTGCCCCACGCACGGGCGACCCTGCGAGAATGAACAGTTTGCCGAGTCGGAGCCGCAGGGCAACGCTATCGGGCGACACCTCCTCAAGCGGCAGCAGCTCGGCGAGAAGCTCCCGGGGCGTGCCGTGTTTGGCAAGCAGATCGATCAGCTCGAACCGCGCCTGGTTGCGTCGCTCGATCGAATCCGCGCCCCAGCGGCCGAAGATCGCACGATGCAGATATGCTTTCGCGTCCTCTGTTCGCGCTTCACGGACCATCACGTGCGCCATCGTGAGGTTTACGGCGCCGTCGTTTTCTGCGCGCTCGAGCAAGGTCCGCAGCGTCGCCTCGGCGTCGGCGGTCCGCCCCTCCTGCAACATCGCCTCGCCGAGCGCAAGCGCGTAGTTGACGTTCGAGCGTTCGATCCCGACGGCCGCCCCAAAGTGATCCGCCGCGTCCGATGGACGTCCCGCCCGCAAGGCCGACACACCGCTCTGATACTCGCTGGCGGCGCGCGTCGCAGACGCGCGTTCATCGAGGTGCGCAAGAAACAAATCGAACGACAGGAGTAGCCCGATCAACACGACGATGCCCGCAATCGTGCCCATGAAAATGGACGCGTTCGCAACGCGGAACTGCGTGGTCGGGTGGAGGCTCGTATCAGTCATCGCCACGGTGGGCAAGGTCGGGAACCTCGTCGACACGCTCCACGCCATACACATGGAGAATGTCCGGCAGTGTCACGACGCCCAGCATCGTGCGAACGTTGGCTCGGCTCACCACCGGCAGTACCGAGTGTCGGGTCGATCCCATGCGCGAGAGAGCGAGTCCCAGGGGATGATCGCCGTGGACGTGCGGTAGTCCGCCGTGGTCGGCGTTGGTAATCGTGTCGAGGAGCTGTCGCACCGGCACGGATCCTCGACCGTCTGACGCAGCGGCGATGATGTCCGAGGTTCGGACCATTCCCAAGAGCCCGACCTCATCAGCGACCGGCCATGATCCAAGAGCCGAGCCACCGATACGACGGCGCGCTTCTTCGGAAGGCAATTCGGGCGCGAGTGGCGGCGGAGCAGCCATCGTGGCCGCGCTCACTCGTAGTTGTCGCGACATCGTGCGGAACTCACCGCTCGGCAGATGCAGTCCATCCTGGCGCGCGAGCGCTTCGTAGATCGGGTCCCGCTGGAACTTCTGCGAGATGTAGAACGCCAGCAGGTTCGAGATCATCAGTGGGACGATGATCGTGTAGTTGCGCGTGACCTCGAAGATCATGATCACCGACGTCAACGGCGTGCGGATGATCCCAGCGAACGCGGTGCCCATGCCGACGAGCGCGTACGCGCCAGGGCCGGCGGTCGTCGCCGGCAGCAGGCTGTGCGCGACCTGCCCGACGGCTCCGCCCATCATCGCACCGATGAACATGCTCGGACCGAAGATGCCGCCCGCGTTCCCCGACGCGTAGCACATGGCGGTCCCGATGATCTTGAGCGCCGCAAACAGCACCAGCGCGTGCAGCACCAAATCTCCGCTGAGGGCGCGATCCACTTGGTCGTACCCGACCCCCATCACCTGCGGCACGAAGAAGCCGATGAGGCCGATGCACAGTCCTCCGGCTACCGGTTGCAACCATACTGTCGATCTCGGAAGGCGCGCGAACGCCTTACGGAGCTTGAGGAGCAACCGGACGAACACGACGGAGCCGAGCCCGCCGATGATGCCAAGGACGACGTAGACGAGCAGCTCCGACGGATCGACGAGATGGTACGCGGCGACGTGGAAGAGTGGTTCGTCGCCTAGCACGAGATGCAGCACCATCCAGGACGTCGTCGAACTGAGGACGACGGACCCGAGGATCGGCGCATGCATGTCGCCCATGATCTCTTCGAGCGAGAAGAGCACAGCGGCGATTGGCGTGTTGAACGCGGCGGCAAGAGCAGCCGAAGCCCCCACGGGCACCAGCCAGCGGACTTGCGGCGTGCTCAGGCCGAGCCGGCGAGCGATGACGGACGCGATGCCAGATCCGATGTGTACGGACGGTCCTTCGCGTCCGAGTGCGATGCCGCTCGCCAGCGACGTCGAGCAGAGGAAGAACTTGCCGAGGACGGTACGGAGAGAGATGCAGCCGTCGTTGATGAAAATGGCGGCGCGCGTCTGTGGAATGCCGCTGCCGCGCGCCTCCGGAAAGAAGCGATAGAGGAGATACCCCGTGATGAGCGCGCCGAGCACCGGAATGACGACGCGCCGCCCGCCCGCTCCGCCTGGCGGAAACATGTGCGCCGCCAGACGCCCCGTCAGCAGAATGAATGCGACGACGACGAGGCCAACGAGCGCGCCGACGAGAAGGCTGAGGGCGAGAGCAAGACGATCCTCGCGCCGGCGAACGTCCTCGACGAGCGTGATGAGGCGTTCGTACCACCTCGCGTCCCGGGGCTCGTCCAGAATTGCTGTTGTGTGAGTCAGGTGCTGCTCCGGCGATTTGCTCTCAAGGCACGAGACGGTCGCCGGCTGCGGTAATCACAACCTCGTCGCGGCGGTTCTGACTCCAGCACGACTCCTCGTGGCCCGTGCACACAGGGCGCTCGAGGCCGTTCGAAATAGTCGTCATGCGGTTGGCGGAGATGCCGCGCTCCTGGATGTAGCGCTCGACGGCGGCTGCGCGGCGCATTCCCAGTGCGAGATTGTACTCGTCGGACCCGCGCTCGTCGGCGTTCCCTTCGATGCGGAGCTGCAAGCTCGGATTGTCGCGCAGGATCTCCACCTTCCGCTCCAGCAACGGCGTCTCGCTCGCGCGAATCTCGTCGCGATTGAACTCGAAGTGTACCGGCTGGAGCAGAGCGCGGCGCGCGTCCTCGGCGGTGCGCGCCGCGGCCGCCGCCCGACGCAGACTGTCGGCACGGGCGTTGGCTCGTGCGATCGAATCGCGTCGCGCGGCATCGGCGGCGGCGCGCGCACGCGCGGCGCGGTCGTCGTTCGCGTTGACTCCGGTGGTCGCGAATGCCGGCGTCAAGGCGGCCGGCGGCGGTGCGTGGTGACAGCCCGCGACTCCGGCGAGGGTGAGGGATGCGACACACGACAGTGTTCTGATCTGCGACCGCATGATGGCCTCCATTCAAAACCGTGACGAGCGGTGCGCCTCACCGGCCGGCGCGAGTGATTGACATACGGGGTAGACCCCATATCATACGGGGTGTACCCCATATTACGATCACTGGTCCCGAGCCGCAACCGAGCCGACGCCGGGCTAAATCTTTCTTTGTGCCGCCGTGAGAATTGCGATCAATGGTGTCGGGATCGCTGGGCCGACGTTGGCGTACTGGCTCGAGCGTACCGGACACGAGGTGCTCTTGGTCGAAACCGCACCGGTCCTCCGCACCGGCGGTTACGTCATTGATTTCTGGGGCATCGGGTACGACATCGCCGAGCGGATGGGGCTCCTCCCTCGCATTCGTCAGCTCGGCTACCAGGTGCGGGAGGTCCGTTTCGTCGACCAGACTGGCCGCAAGCCGGCCGGGTTCTCCGCGGAGGTCGTCGCGCGCGCCATGCGAGGACGGTTTACCAGTCTCCGCCGATCAGACCTCGCCGCGACGATCTACAGCGCGTTGAACGGACGAGTCGAAACGATCTTTGGCGATTCGATCGCCGGCATCGAAGATCGCGGCCGCTGCATGCGCGTCACGTTCGATCGCTCCCCGGCGCGTGCGGTCGACCTCGTCGTCGGCGCCGATGGTCTGCATTCGCGCGTCCGGCGGCTTGCCTTTGGCGCAGAAGCGGACTTTGAGGCGCCACTCGGGTATGCCGTTGCCGCGTTCGAGGCCGAGGGGTACCAGCCCCGCGACGAGTTGACCTTCGTAACCTACGGCGTGCCGGGACGACAGATCTCCCGATTCGCGCTGAGAGGCAATGCGACGCTCTTTCTGTGTGTATTTCGCGAAGAGTACTTGAGCGCGAACTGGCCATCGAACGCCGAAGAGCGTAGGGCCGCATTGAACGAGATCTTCGCCGGACTCGGTTGGGAATGCGACCGCGCGCTCGCCGCGCTGGAGGTCGCCGACAATCTCTATTTCGATCGCATCAGTCAAGTCCTGATGGATCGATGGACGAGCGGCCGCACGGCGCTCATCGGAGACGCCGCGTCGGCCGTGTCCCGTCTCGCGGGCGAGGGTACCGGACTCGCGATGGCACAGGCATATGTACTCGCGGGTGAGCTTCACAGGGCCAGCCAGAATGCCGCCGCAGCCTTCTCGAGCTATGAGAGACGCCTGATGCCATTTCTAAGGCGTAAACAAGCGGCGGCGGCGCGGTTCGCCTCGTCCTTTGCGCCGCGCACTCAGGGCGGCATTCAGCTACGCAACTTCGTTACTGGCTTGCTGCGGATTCCGCTCGTCGCCGAGATCTTTCTCAATCGTGACTTGCGTGACGACATCACGCTTCCGGACTATCGACTATAAACCGGGACCCAACACGCACGCTTCGAGGGCGATAGATCGAATTCGAGCGCACGGATGGGAACACGGGGACGTCGACGCGCCGCGAACATGAGGGATCGACGCGCTGGTGAACGCCGGCTGGACGAAGTAAGACGGGCCCTCGTATGTTGCCGACGACAACGGGAGGAACAATGGCTGCAACGGTAAACGCGAGATTCGAGCAGGTCGAGAACGTGACTTCGCACGCCACCGTGCGGACGCATCACCTGGTGGTGGATCGGAGCGTGGCCAAGGGCGGCATGGACCGCGGGCCGTCTGGTGGCGAGTATCTCCTCGTTGGCCTCGGCGGTTGCTTCACGAGCCACTTGTTGGCCGCGATCCGGAGCCGCGACGCCGAGTTGCGCGACCTTCGCGTCGTCGCGCAGGGAACGATGGACGGCACGCCGGAGCGATTCACATCGTTCGTGCTCGACGTCACCGCGGATTGCGCGGATGATGAACTCGGGCGAAGGATGGTGAAGATTGCGGGCCGGGCTTGTCAAGTCGTCAATACACTTCGCCAGTCAGCCACCGTCGCCATCACCTATAACGGATCCGCGATTCAACTCGACGCGCCGGCTCTCGCGGTTTAGTTCGGCCGGGCACGCCGCGGCTGTCTCGGTGCCGGGGCAGGCCGGTCCATGTTCACGTGCGGAGGCACGATGGAAACGCTGGCGATCCTGGTCCTCGCTCCGTCGCTGCCGCTGGCCGAGGCGGAAGCTGGTTCCGATTCCCGATGAGTGAACCACCGGCGCACGATGACCCTGACCGTTTGGCGCGGCAACTGCACTTCATTCGTGAGCTCGACCGTCTCAAGTCGGTGCTTCGGCGGACGTCGTTAATCGACCGCTCGCGGCTGGAGAATACCGCGGAGCATAGCTGGCACCTCACCGCGATGGCGCTCACCCTATTCGAGTACGCGCCCGCGGGCGCGGAGCTGGCGCACGTTGTCGAGATGCTCATCGTGCACGACATCGTGGAGATCGACGCTGGCGACACATTCGCATTCGATGGCGCGGCGAACCTCGACAAGAAGGCGCGTGAACACGCGGCAGCGGCGCGATTGTACGGCCTGTTGCCAGCCGACCTCGCGCATCATCTTCGCGCCTTCTGGACTGAGTTCGAGGTGGGGGAAACGCCATCGGCGCGCTTCGCCAATGCCGTCGACCGGTTACAAGGTCTGATCACCAACGACACGCCGGGCGACGGCGGAACGTGGCGGTTGCACGGTGTCGCTCGGAGTCAGGTGCTCGCGCGCATGGCTCCGATCGAGGAAGGTGCTCCGGGGCTCTGGCCTGTGGTCGTGGCCGCGGTGGCCAGGGCGCTGGATCGCGGTCATCTCACCGATAAGTAATCGTACGCCTCGGCGAGTTCCGCACGAGCACTGGCCCCATCGGCGCCGCTCCGGTGCCGACGCTCGATTCCCCTCTGAAACACGACATCTGGTTGTAGTTCGCCGTCCACTGACTCGACTGGGGTTCCGGGGGTCGGCGCGTTCGGTCGGACCTCGACTGTGTCCGTTACTGTGTCTGTTCGTCTCGGCAGGGTCCGATTTTCGGGGGAGGGAATGCCGGCAGAGTGCGCGAGCTGCCGAGGGAAAGGCGGCATTTCGTCGGACTTCCCGACCCCTAGTTCATCGCCTGATAAGCGTGGGGTCGGAGGTTCACCTCTTTCCGGGCCCACTCTTTCAAATAGAAGCCCGCACAGAGTTACACTCTGGCGGGGCTTTCATTTTGGCACCATCGCGTGAGGTCGGTGTCTGCTGCGGGGCCAGTTGACCGAGGACGCCAGGGTTGACGAATCGTGCGGGAGTAGACATCCTACACCTCAGGGATGTAGACACTCTACTCCCACCGCGAACCTCGAGCCCCGCTACCCATGTCGCGCATCGAGCTGCTCCAAGGCACCCTGGACTTCATCATCCTGCAGACCCTCCGCTGGGCGCCGCGCCACGGCTACGGCATCGCGCAGCAGATCCGCGCGAACTCCAATGAGGCGCTCCAGATAGACACCGGCTCGCTCTATCCCGCTCTCCACCGCCTCGAGCGAAAGAAGTGGATCTCGGCGGACTGGGACGTCTCCGAGAATCGGCAGCGCGTTCGCGTCTACAAGCTCACCGCGGCAGGACGCAAACAGCTCGCCGTGGAGCGGTCGAAATGGGAGCTCCTCTCGACGGCGATCGCCGGCGTGATGCGCCCAGCGACGGCGGACCGATGAGCATCTTTGGGTTTCTGAGGCGACGCGCGCAGCGCGACCTCGACCTCAACGACGAGATTCGGGTCCACTTCGAGATGGCCGTGCGCGATCGCATGGCGCGCGGCGAATCGCGCGGCGACGCTGAGGCCGCGGCGCGACGCGAGTTCGGCAACGTGGGATACGTGCAGGAAGTCACGCGCGAGATGTGGGGCGGCGTCTGGTTCGAGCGATTGCGCCAGGATCTCCGCTTCGCGGCCCGCTCGCTCCGGCGCTCGCCGACGTTCACGATCGTTGCGGCGCTCACGCTTGCGCTCGGAATCGGCGTGAACACGGCGATGTTCGCCGTGGTGCACGGCGTGCTGCTCCGTCCTCTGCCATTCGCCGACTCCGATCGACTGTTCGTTCCATCATACGAGATGGCCGCCGTCGGGTCGGCGGCCGGAATGTTCGACGATCACTACGTCCAGATGGCGAAGGATACGTCGATCTTCGAGCGATTGGCGGCCTACGGCACGAGGTCGCTCACCATCACGGGCGTTGGAGATCCGTTGCTCGTCAGCGCGGCGCGCGTGACCGATCAGTTCTTCTCCGTGCTCGGTGCGCGCCCGCAATTCGGCCGTCTGTTCGAGGAGAGCGAAGCGGCAGGCGATGACGGCACGTCGATCATTCTCTCCGATGCGCTCTGGCATAGTCGCTTCAACGCGAATCCATCGGTGATCGGCATGAGAATCATGCTGGAGGGCGTGAGCCGAACGGTGGTCGGCGTGATGCCGGCGTCGTTCGACTTTCCCGCCGGCACCGACGTGTGGCAACCCTGGCGGATCGTCTCGGATCCAAAGACGAACATCAGCTTCATGCCGGTGATCGGACGGTTGAAGCCACGCCTGACGGACCAACAGGCGGGGCAAATGTTCGCGGCGTATACGTCGCATCTCCCCGTTGGCGAGGGCCCGCCCCGCCCCGGGCTCATCGCTGCGCTCACTCCGCTCAAGACGGTGCTGGTCGGCAATGTGCGCACGCCGTTGCTCATCTTCTCCGGTGCGATCGGGTTCGTGCTGCTGATTGCGTGTGCAAACGTTGCCAATCTCCTGCTCATGCGCGTCGCGACGCGCGACCGGGAGATGGCGGTCCGCGCGGCACTCGGCGCGGGACGTTGGCGACTCGTCCGTCAATTGCTCACCGAAACGCTCGCGCTCACGACGCTCGGCTCGGTCGCCGGTATCGCCGTGGCGCTAGCGACCCTCCGTCTCCTTTTGGTGCTCGCTCCGGCGAACATGTTGCCGAGAGCGGACGGGATTCGGATCGATCCGTGGACGCTGGCGTTCACGGCGGGATTGGCGATCGTGACAGCCATTGCGTGCGGCGCGATTCCGGCGCTGCATGCGTCGGAGCATCGTTTGCGTGCGTCGTTGGCGGCTGGGGCACGGACAGTCACTGGCGGACGCCAGCGCCTTCGGTCGCTGCTCGTCGGTGGTGAGATCGCGCTCGCGCTCGTGCTGCTGACCGGGGCGGGACTCCTGGTTCGGAGCTTCGATCGCATGCGCTCCGTCGATCTTGGGTTCGATCCTCACAACACGCTTGCGGTGAGCGTCGCTCTTCCGGCAGCGCGATACACCGGCGCGGCCGACATGCGTGAATTCGACGCGCGCGTCCTCGCGAACCTGAATGCGATACCTGGTGTCGAATCAGCGGGCGTGATCAACTGGGCGCCGTTTGGCAACCGCGGCGTCTCCGGCAGTCTCTTCGCCGAGGACGGACACAAGTTTCCAGGCTACAGCGTCGGCGCGCTCTCCGTCAGTCCCGGATACTTTCGCGCGATGGGCATTCACCTCGAGCGCGGACGCGGCTTCACCGCCGACGATCGGGCGAACGGCGCGCGGGTGGCCATCCTCAGCCACTCGGTCGCGGAGAAGTTCTGGCCCGGCGAAAACCCCATCGGGAAACGAATCACGTCATCCGAAAAGCCCGATCCATCGGATTGGATGACCGTCGTCGGCGTGGTGAACGACGTCGTGCAAGCCGCCGGTCTTGTCCGCCGGACGGGCCCAGCGAGCAGGGTGACGTCGAGCCCCGCCCCCGCGAACTACATTCCGCTCGCACAGACCAACGTTCCGTTCTTCCTCCGTCGCGTCGCGTTTGTGGTGCGACGTCATGAGGACGCGCCATCGACGCCGATCGCCGTCGCGACGACGCACATTCTCCGAGAGGCGGATCCGAATCTCGCGCTCGAGACCGTGGCGTCGATGTCGGATATCCTCGGCCGAACGACTGCGGAGCCGCGCTTTCAGTCGCGCATGCTGCTCACGTTC
This sequence comes from uncultured Gemmatimonadaceae bacterium, assembly GCA_963757185.1. Taxonomy (GTDB): domain Bacteria; phylum Gemmatimonadota; class Gemmatimonadetes; order Gemmatimonadales; family Gemmatimonadaceae; genus JAQBQB01. The sequence goes on along the minus strand of CAVWQI010000001.1, from coordinate 16,387 downwards.
TCGCTCGCGGCGCTGTTGCTGGCGGTGATCGGCGTGTACGGCGTGCTATCGTACAACCTCTCGCAGCGCCAGCAGGAGATCGGCGTTCGCATCGCCCTTGGCGCGACGCCGGCGGAGATCGCGCGGATGGTCATGCGAGGGACGACGACGCTGGTGGTTCCAGGCATCGTCGTCGGCCTCGGAGCGTCGTTCGCGCTCACTCGCGTGCTGGGGCGGTTTCTGTTTCAGATCACCGCGACCGATCCGACGACGTTCGCATTCGTCGTGGTGGTGCTCGCCGTCGTTGCCCTCGCGGCGGCGGCGATCCCAGCCCGGCGCGCCTCGCGCATCGATCCCAGCATACTTACGCGAGCGACCGGCTAGGAAGCGCGCGCGATGGCGCGCGATTACTGTTGCAACGGGCAGCCGGGGGGCGCGATGTGTTTCGGCGGCGGCCCGACCATAAACCCGCATGCGGCTGTTGTCCGTTGCGTTGTCCGTTGATTGCGGCAAGGTCCGGCACAGTCGGAGCTGAATGCCGGCAGATCGCGCTGTCCGTCAAGAAATTGCGTGGTGAGTGCCGTACATTGCCGTCGCCGTTACTCGGCTGATAAGCGTGAGGTGGTAGTTCAACTCTACCCAGGCCCATTGCTAAACCCAATCCCCGCGGCGAATTGTCCGCTCGCGGGGATTTCTTTTTGGGATGTCGAAGGTTTGTGCCGTTCGCTCTGGCCGTTGGCGGCGAGTCTGCCGCGAGCCCTATTTGAATAGCTCCACACTCGCGAAGGGCTGCGTCGCCCACGGGCGGTATCGGTTGAGCGTGAACCTGGTCCGTTCGCCTGGTCTTACACTCACCAACAGATAGTTGTACTCCTCTTTCGGCGCCGCACCCTGCCAGTACTGATCTGGCGGATAATTCGTGGGAACCTTGACGTGCGTTCGTCCCGGCAGGATCGGGTCTTGCTCGGCGCCGCCGCCGCCCAGCACGAGGTACTTCACTCCGTCCACGTCGTACGCCTCCGTCGTGTGCACGTGCCCCGTGAAGACGACGATGTCGAGGTCCTTGGCGTACGAGGCGAGCAGTTTGTGCGGATTCTGCGCCTCAGGGATCGGGCCCATGCCGGACCGGCAGAAGACCGGGGCGTGGAAGGAGATGAATACGTTCTTGATCCCAGCCGCCTTCGCCTCGGCCAGCCACGCCTGTAGCTCCTTCATCTGCTTCAGCGTACGCGGGTTGAGTCGCAGTTCCAACCGCTGGGGTCATGAGGATCATATCCGCCCGTCCACAAAAGGATGAACCTCGCGCCGCCGTAGTCGAACTTGTACGTGAACTGGTCGTCGGACATGCCGAGCTTTGTCACGTAGGGAAAGGCAGCCCGAAAACCCTCGGCGGTGGAGTCCCCCCAGACTTCGTGATTGCCGAGCGCACCGAAGACGCGTCCTTCCAATCCTGCTTGCTTCAATCGATTGTCAGGCGGCGGCAACTGCCTTAGAAAACGCTCATCGACCCGTTGCCAATAGGGGTTGTCGGACGGTGACGACCCTTGTCTGCCCCACCAAACCCAGTCGCCGGTATGGAGTGCGAAGTCGGCCTGACCGCCCGTGAGAGCTTTCAGCACTCCGGCCGTCACCCAGTCGCCGCCCTTGATGCGATACATCGTATAGTGAACACCAGGCTGCAGCTTCACGTCTTCCACCGACGCTTCGGTTGCCCATCCGCTGTCCACAGTGACAGTCATGACTTCGCTCTTGGTCATGAATGGCATGACGAGTTTTGTGAGTTCGCCACTCGTCGGGTCGTAGTTGAGCTTCACGTATTTCTCTACGACTTCTTTGGCCTCTTTCGGCGGCATCTCCAGTTCGAGCATCTCGGCGATGAGGTTTGCCGCCTGGGCCTTTTGCTCGGCTCGATGCGGCAAGTACATCATCGTTCGCGAGTCGCCGAATACCGCGAACGAGAATGCGACGCTCGCTGCGGGTGCACTCTGACGCGCTTCGCTGTCACTGGCGCATCCGTTCAAGACAACTGCAAAAAGGCCGACGCAGACTAGCGCGACCGATGCCGGCTTTCGTCCCCTCATGAGACTGCTTCCTTTCTACATGCTTGGTGTCGTCTGCGCCTTGCGCCGGAGACCAACGTAGTCCGGCCCTGACACCGCAGGAGTTGGACGTTATGCCAACGGATCGCGGCAGCCCGCGGCGCCGGACTTCCCTAGACCCTTGGCCCCCGCTGCACCCGGTGCTCCAGCCGACGCATCATCCCCACGAACGTGGCGGCGATCGTGGGCTCGAAATCGACGCCGGCGCGCTTCTCGACGTAATCCAGCACCCGGTCGGCCGCCCACGCGTCCCGGTAGGGACGGTTGGTGCGCAACGCGTCGTACACGTCGCACACGTGGACCAGCTTGCTCCCCTGGTGGCAGTCGCGGTGATAGTGGCAGCGCGGATACCCGGAGCCGTCGAGCATGATGTGATGCTCGTACGCCACTGCCGCGGCCAGATCCAACGCGTGGTCGCTCGTGATGATGATGCGCGCGCCGTCGACCGTGTGGCTCTGCATCACGCCGCGCTCCTCGTCGGTGAGCTTGCCGGGCTTGTTCAATATCTCCAATGGCACGCGCACCTTGCCGAGGTCGTGCAGCAAACCGGCCACGCCGAAGGCGCGCACCTCGCGCGCCGACAGCTCGAGTGACTCGGCGAGCGCCATCGTCAGCACGGCCACGTTGAGCGAGTGCGTCGTCGTGTACTCGTCGAACTGCCGCATCTCGAGCAGCGGCAGCAGCATCTCGCTCTCGGTGTGCATCGCCAGCGACAGCGACCGCACCACCGTCTCGGCCTCGGCGAGCGGCAGCCTCCCGCGCTCGCCGACCTCCTCGTGCATCCACTCGATCGCCGCCGTCTCCTCGTGCAAGGTGACGATCGTCGCCAGCGGGTCGACGGCCGCCGCGGGCGCCCGCACCTCGCGCGCTTCACCCCGCACGCCGATCGGCCCGAACTTGATCGTCGTCCGCCGCGTGGTCCGCATCTCCGACGTGTCGATCGCCGTCAGCGCGAGCCGCGCCAGCACCTCCTCGAGGAACTCCTCGTACTCGTCGCGCGTGACGTCCGGCTCGAACTCGAGCCGCTGCACGCCCGCGTTGCCGAGCCGCGCCGCCCACTCCCAGTCGCGCATCTCGCGCAGCGAAAACTGCCCGTAGACCGTCTCCGCGCCGAGAAAGGTGAACTGCGGGCGCGAGTCCACGAGCTGCAGCTCGCGCAGCACGTCGAACGAACGGTCGACAGCGCGCTCCCGCGCCGGATGCTTGTCCGCGTACAGCGCCATCGTCGACAGCGATTGCACGAACGACGTGAGGAAGCGAACGGGATCGCTCATGCGGCGCCCGCCGCCGCGTTCGTCTGCCCGCGCGCCGCGGCGCGGTACTGCGCGTCGCGGCTCTTCGTCGCCAGCGCCACCACGCGCGCCGCCGCCGGATCGTTCCGCCATCCGGCGACGATCGCCGTCACCGCCTCCATTGTTTCCGGGGTCGCGGGAAGCAGCGACACCCGTCCGAACAGCCGCGACGACTTCACCACGCGCGACACGAGCCAGGCCAGCGTGTCCGCCGTGCGCACCGTCGCGGCCGCCCGAGTGCCGAGTGCGCGGAGCGACGGGTCCAGATCGCCGCGGTCGAGGCGCGCGCGGATGCGCGCGGCGACGCCAGGCGGGCATCGCTCGCACGCCGCCGTGAGCCCGAGGTACGTGATGCGCGCGTCGACGTCTTCGATCGACGCGGCCAGCGCTTCGTCGCGCGCCGACCCGCCGGCCCTGAGTAGCAGCTTGATCGCCTCGCGCCGCACCTGCGCGTCCGGCGCGGTGAGATACCGGCGGAGGTCGACGCCGTGCGGAAGGACACCGCTCGGCGCAAGGCGGCCGAGCAGCGCGATGAGATCGCGCTGTACCACGGCGCCGACGCCAGGACGATCCAACTCGGACAGCCGCCTGGCCACGAGCGGCGGCGCCGCATCACCAAGCGCCGCGACGAGATCGTAGACGTGCTCGCGCGAGCGAGCGTCGGCCACCGACGCCGCCGCCCCTAGAATCGCCGGGACGGCCTCCACGCCCGCGCGCTCGACGATCCGCTCCGCCGTCGCGAAGTCGATCTTGTCCGCGGTGAGCAGGCCGCGCAGCCCGTCGTGCGTGGCCATGTGGTGGACGACGGCGGCCGCGGCCTTCTGATCGGGCGCGTCGTCCACGAGATCCAGCACGAGGCCCGCACGCCCGTCGCGCTCGAGCCACTCCACCGCGCGCCAGAGCGTCGGGCCCACGGCGCCGATCTCGAGGGCCATCTGCACGATGCGCTCGGGCTCGCAATCCGGCGCGAGGCCCGGGACCGACTCGCCGATCGACGGCGCCGCGCTCCGCGTCGCCTCCTCGAGCACAGCGCGGTAGTGCGCGGGATTCGGATCCACGAGCGTCCACTCGTTCAGGATTCGCACGACCGTGTCGCGAAGACCGCGGTCCGCCATCGCGCGCCGCGCCGTTCCTCCCGACTCGGCGTGCTGCGCCAGCTTCGTGAGGAGACGGACCATCGATTGCGACACGGTCTGCTTCTCCGTCGTCGCGGCCGCCTGCACGAGGAACACGACGGCCTCGGCGCTCATTCCCTCGGTCGCCTCGAGCAGAAACTTGCGCCGCTGCACGACGTCGCCGCCCATGTGGAGCAGCCGCACGAGCGTTTCCGGCTTGAGTGCGCCGAGCATATTGGACATGCGCGCCTGGAGCGCCGCCGACTCGAGCGACACCGCTCCGCCCGAGGCCTGCCCCGCGCCGAGTGCCGAGAGCTGCGCGGCGGTCAGTTCGTTGGCGATTTGCAGCATGTAGCCGACGATGACCTGGTCGTACGCTCGTTCGTGCTCGTGCTCGTCGATCGCTTTGGCGACGGCCATCGGCTCGAGCGCTGTCCCGCCGTCCATCTCGCCGCCATGCACGCCATCGGCCGCGAGCGCGGCGGTGGCGAGACCGACCCAGAGCTGCGCGGCGCGCCCGGCGGCGATCTGCCCGTCGACCGTATCCGTCTTCTCGCTGTCGAGCAGCTCGAGACGGTCGTAGGTGAGCGGAAAGGCGTGGATGCGCGTCCAGCGCGTCGGCAGCGAGTCCGGGTCGAGCCCGATCGCGACGCCATTTCGCCCCGCGTCGACCGCGAGCGTCGCCAGAAAGTCGCCCAGCTCGGCGCGCTCCACGCCGCGCTCGAACTTGACCGCGCCGACGTGGTGGCGATGGAAGCGGAGCGCGAGCTCGTTGAGCAGCGGATGATTCGGGTCGGTGGCGACGCCCTCGATCACGAGTTGCCGGCGCGCGACGCCGATCGACAGCACCGCATATTCGGCGAGCAGGCCGAGCAGGGTGCGCGCGACGGCGTCGACCGCGCCGTCGAGGAGCGGATGGCCGGCGGGATAGATCGCGTGCTTGTGCATGGCGATCGCAAGCTCGACCAGAAAGTCGCCGAGCTCGCGCGAGAGAACCGCCGGCGCTCCGTCGGGCGCGGTCATGCGATGCCCGCGCCCCGCCGCGGGCTTCGGGCCCGCGGCGGCGGTCGGATCGTCATCACCGGCGGCGGCAGCACCGGTGAGGTCTGCTCGGATGAGGGACATGCGCCCGCGTCGGGTCGGTACCCAATTCTGACGACCGAACCTCTTCATTAGTACGTCGCGAGGACGTAGCGTCGACGATGCCCGCGCTCCTGTCGATTTTGACTGATCTCGTTCGACGTGTGTGTGAGGCCGCGAAACGGCGCAGCAACCGACGCGAAACGGTCGGAGCACCCGAACACGAGGAACAGGTCGATGGCTGCCAGGAAATCACGCTCAAAGGCGAAAGCCGCTCGCCCAACCACCGTGGCTGCCTACCTGGCCTCGCTCACTCCCGAAAAGCGCGCGGTGATCGACGAGGCCCGCGCCTTCGTCTGCAGGCACATCCCGAAGGGCTACGCAGAGTTCATGAATTGGGGCGTGATCAACTGGGGGATCCCGCTCGAGGAGTTCTCCAACACGCACAACGGTCAACCGCTCTGCTATGTGGGCCTCGGCGCGCAGAAGAGCTACAACTCGCTCTACCTGATGGGCACGTACGACAGCTCGGATGGCAAGTACACATCGCCGTTCTCCGAGAAGCTGCTCGTCGACGCATTCAAGAAAGCGGGGAAGCGGCTCGACATGGGGAAGTGCTGTCTCCACTTCAAGGAGCTCGAGGATCTCGAGCTCATGTCCGTCGCGAAGGTGATCGCGATGTCGACGCCGAAGGAGTACCTCGCGTACTACAAGCGCGTGAAAGGACTCGCGTAGCGTTCTTCGGTACGGGCCGTTGATAGGCGCCGGCCTAGCCGGCTACGGGCGCGACAAGGGGCACTGTCAAACAGAACCTCGCTCCGCCGCCGGCCGCAGCCTCGGCCCAAATGCTTCCGCCGTGCGCGCGGACGATTCCTTTGGCTATATAGAGTCCGAGGCCGGTGCCATCCTGACTGGCGCGGCCGCGTCGGTAACGCTCGAACACGTGGGCGAGCTCCTCAGGTGGAATACCGGGCCCGGAGTCGTCGACGGTGATGACAAGTTCGCCCCGCCGGCTCTCCGTGCGGAGCGTGATCGTGCCCCGCTCAGGAGTAAACTTGATCGCGTTGCCGATGATGTTCGAGAGCACATAGAAAATACGATCACGATCCGCACTCACGGGCGGTGCCTCGGTCAGCTCCCTCTTGATGGTGATCTCTTTGGCGTTCGCCAGCGGTTCCAGGATGCTCAAAACGTCCTCGACGAGAGCGCGGCTCGCTGTGGGTTGCTTCCGCAAGTCGAGACGACCTGCGTCGATCCTCGCCATATCCAATAGATCGGCGATGAGCCTACTCATGAGTCTGACTGATCTCAGGATCCGATCGGCGCTTGCCCGTAGCTGGTTGGTAGTGTCTTGGTCGCCTGGGACCTCCCATGTTTTCAGTTCCGCTGCGTCCAGCTGCACCACCCCCAGCGGGTTCCTGAGGTCGTGCGATACTATTGCAAGGATCTCATCTCGAGCGAACACCGCTCGAGAGGCGCGCGCGACCTGACGCTCGAGGTCGATCTCGAGCGCATACCGGCGAAGATCCTCGGCCGCCGCGAGCTCGCCGTCCGTCCACGGATGGGATTGGAGCCGCACTTCCTCTTTCCACGCGGCAAACGAAGCCCTGGGGTGTAGACGCATCGAATGGTCGCGCTCGACGGGCTTGGCAGGATCGCCGCCCCAAGTCACCGTCCTGACGATCTCCGGCCTGAACCAGAGCAGGCGACGCAGGGGCAGGCCGGGCAACGCGAACGTGAGCAGGCCGCTGGCGACGTCCTTGGCTTCCACGGCTGCCGGAAATTGTGTCGCCAGAGATGCAGTGGAGAACGTGCTCGTGCGGTCCTCGAGCCATTTGGCGATTTCCTGGATGAAAACAGACGGCGGTGTGCGCCCTGCCGTTACCGGCTCCCCTGTGCCCTGCACGACTGCGACGCCTTCCGCGTCCACCAGCCGCAGTAGCTCCGAGCTGCGCGCAAGCAGGCTTTCGAGCACGTTGTCCGTCGCATCGTCTTGCGTGCGCATCGTGTCGGAGAGCGTCGAAGCCGCGGCCTGACTCGAGGCGCGCTGCGCAGCCGCTTCCCGATCCTCGAGGGCGTCGATCTGGAGAGAGGTGAGGCGACCGAGAAACTCACACGCCACGCGCAAGTGCTGCGGGACAAGGCGCGGGCCGGTGTGATTCGCACAGCTGATGAGGCCCCACAAGTGGTCGCGCACGACGAGCGATATGCTCATCGAGGCGCGAAGACCCATGTTGGCCATGTACTCGAGGTGGATGGGCGAAACGCTGCGCAGCACCGCGAAGCTGAGATCCAGCGGAGCACCCGTGTCCGGCCGTAGTGGCGGGACGATGCGCGCCGGCTGGGCACGGGCGTCGGCGATGATTCGAAGCCTGTTCTCGAGATAAAGCTGACGCGCTGGCTGAGGGATGTCGGACGCCGGATAGTGGAGGCCCAGGTAGGGCTCGAGTCCTGGCGCGACCGATTCTGCGTCGACGGAACCGTCCCCGACCTCGTTGAACCGATAGAACATGACCCGGTCAAACCCGGTCACCCGCTTCACCTCCTCGACCACGATGTTGGCGAGCTCACGCACCGAGCCCACGTCCTGTACGCGAATCAGGGTCTGCCGGAGCGGATGATGTCCGACGTCTTCGGCGGAGACTGCCGACGCTCGCTCGAGCTCGAGGATTGCCGCGCCCTTGTGGCGATGCACGATGGCGTCGAAGGGCTTGCCGGACGCCAGGATGCGGATTGCATTCGCCCGTTCCGGCGGTCCTCCCGACAAAGCCGTCCGGACCGCCTCGACTGACGGCCGATCGAAAAGAGCGGAGAGTGGTCGCGTCAGGACGTCCTCGACGCGAACACCGAGATGGTCGACGACGTTCTCGCTGACTTGTATGACTACAAATTCGGGTTCCGTCATGACCAGCAGCACGCCGTGGGGCTGGATGGAACCGGGGATGTGGATCGGCTCGCGGTCGCAGTTCGTCAGGTCGATGAGATCGCGCTCCTCGGTCATCTGGACACCCCCATCAGGTCCGCCCAGCGACCGAGCGAGCTGAAGGTCTCGCGTGCCGATGCGACGATCTCGTCGGCGATGGCGCCGCGGCGCACCAGGTCTTCCAGCCAGCCGAGCACCAATCGCCATCTCGCGCCTGTCCCGCTCCCGTCGCCCACGAAGAACGAGAGGCCATGATCGTCTGTGAGGGGCAGCCCGCCGCGCAGAGCGTTGGCGATGATCTGTCCTCCAAGGCACGCTCCCTCGAGGACATATAGACAGCCCGCCAGATGCTCGGTTCGGCACAAGCGAGGCAGGTCAGCGCATCCGGGGAGCCCGGCTATGTCCGACCGTGACAAGCCAAGCGAAAGCAGATCGCGCTCCAGGAGCTCGGCCCGCGCCCGGAGTGGAAACCCAAGCGAGGGCGCCGTCGCAACCAGCCGCGGGAGCTCGCTTTCTACTGCGGCGTAGAACCCGTGGAAATTCTCAAGGACGAGTCGATAGCGGTCCAACGAGAGCTCTGGATCGAGCAGGTCCAGCTGTCTCTCGAGCGTCTCGTGGTGGGGCGCGGTTTCTCGGCGCAGCCGCAGATGAAACGGTGAGCGGACGGCGCGTTCCCCCTCGCCTTCGTTGGTGAGACCGTCGGTGTGCCCAAGGCGAAACATGAGTGTGGTAGGCGCGAATCGTCCGTTGTGGTGTCTTGAGCGACTCCATCTTCTTGAGCATAAGTCATTCGAATGGGACGCGCGAACGCCATCTTCCGAGAGGGCGAGCGTCGTAGGCAGTCGAATGAGAGAGGAGCACGTCATGCGATGCCGCCCTCAGACCAGGCTGGCCATCAGCGTACGGGGAGCATCTCGGCGGTTCAGCTGTTGCGGCAAGAGCGAGCGCCACTGGCGACCAGCATCCGTAGAGTCGCCGTGGTTGTTCGCGGTCATTTCGTCATCGCCGCACACGCATTGCCAATACGCGACGCCAATCATCATGAGCTTCAGCGCGGCCGCAAGGCCGTCGATCCCGGTCCCGTTGGCGCGATCTGCAGTCCGCCGCGGGCTTGCGCCCGTTCGTGTGCCCTGTTGAGGTCCATTTCTAACCCGAATGCTCGGAGCCGATTGCTCGCTCGCGGGCTCGCTTCGCGCGATCGCGCGCCGCCGCTCTTGACGATCGGCGTGGTGGGGTGTAGATGCTCTCCAGCTTTGCTGTAGATCGTCTACACCTTTCGCACGGGTCGCCAATGTCCGGCGGACAATCACGCATCGAGCTGCTCCAGGGGACGCTCGACTTCATCGTCCTCCAAACGCTCCGGTGGGGACCGCAGCACGGCTTCGGGGTCGCGCAGATGATCCGCGCCCACTCGAGCGACACGCTGCAGGTGGACACCGGGTCGCTCTACCCGGCGCTTCATCGTCTCGAGCGCGCCAAGCTCATCGCCGCGAAATGGGACCGGTCCGACAAAGGCCAACGCGTCCGCGTCTACCGGCTCACCGCGGCCGGCCGCAAACGCCTCGTCGCCGAGCGCACGAAGTGGGAGCGGATGACGCAGGCGATTGCCGGCATTCTGAACCCGCCCATCGCCGAGGTCGAATCATGACGTGGCCGTGGCGACGCAACGCGCGCGATGCGGAGCTCACCGAGGAGCTGCAAGCGCATCTCGAGATGGCCGTGGCGCAGCGCATCCAGCGCGGAGAACCGCCGGCGCTCGCGCGCAGCAAGGCGCTTCGCGAATTCGGCAACGTGACGCACGTCGCTGAAGTGACGCGCGAGATGTGGGGCGGCGCGTCGTGGGACGCATTCGTTCGCGATCTCCGCTACGCCGCGCGCGGCCTGCGTCGGTCCGCGGCCTTCACCGCAGTCGCTGTCGCCACGTTCGCACTCGGGATCGGCGCCAACACGGCCATGTTCACCGTCGTGAACGGTGCGCTGTTCAAGCCGCTGCCATTCGCGCAGCCGGACCGGCTCGTCTATCTCTCGCACTGGCCCGCGGCGAGTGGGCCCAACAGCCGGTCGGGCTTGAGCGATCATACATTCGCTGAATTGCGCGCGACGACGTCGCGTGCGTTCGCGTCGCTCGCCAGCTATTCGGGAAGCCAGATGACGCTCACTGGCAGCGGTGACGCGGAGCGACTCAGTACGGCGCTGGTATCGGCGAATCTCATGCCGATCCTCGGCATATCGCCGGCCATTGGGCGCACGTTCGCGGCGGCGGACGAAGAGGCAGGTAACGATCACGTCGTCCTTTTGAGCGACCAGTTCTGGCGGGAGCGCTTCGGCGGGGCGCGCTCGGTGCTCGGCACATCGATCGTCTTGGACGACGTGTCGTACACCGTGATCGGCGTAATGCCGCCGACATTCGACTTTCCTCATGGCGCGACGCTCTGGACGCCGCTTTCCATCCGACCCGAACCGCACAACTTCATCAATCGGCCCGTCATCGCGCGGTTGTCGGCCGGAACGTCGATGGAAGCGGCGCGTCGTGAGCTGGAAGCGACGCTCGCACGCTTGCCGTCGACGGCGGACGAGAAACCAGGCACGCAGATCACCGCCGTTCGTCCGCTCGTCGACTTGTTCGTGGCCAGGGCGAGACCGTTGCTGTGGATCTTCAGCGGCGCCGTGTCGTTCGTTCTGCTGATTGCGTGCGCGAACGTCGCGAACCTGCTGCTCATCCGCGCGTCGACGCGCGGACATGAGATCGGCGTTCGCGCGGCGCTCGGCGCCGGGCGCGCGCGCATCGTTCGTCAGCTCGTGACCGAGAGCGCTCTTGTGGCCTGCATTGGCGGCGCGGCCGGGCTCGTGCTCTCGATTTGGGGCGTACGCGTCCTCCTTGCGACGGCGCCCGCCGGCCGGATCCCGCGCGGCGGGGACATCACCGTGGATTGGCGCGTGCTCGGCGTCACATTCGGTGTGGCGCTCGTCGCCGGCGTCGTGTGCGGGATCTTTCCCGCGCTCGCGAGCACCCGTCGCGATCCGCGGGAGGCACTTGCGACGAGCGGACGCACAGTCGCTGCCAGTCACGACCGGCTCCGGCGCGTGTTCGTGGTCGCACAGCTCGCGCTGGCGATCGTGTTGTCGACCGGCGCCGGATTGTTGCTCAAGAGCTTCACGCGAATGCGTGCGGTCGATCCCGGATTTCGGTCGGGCGGAGTCGTCACGTTCGGTGCGAGCCTGCCGCGCGCCGCGTTTCCGAACGCCGCGGACGTTCGCGCGGTCGACGCGACCATGGTCGATCGCTTACGGCAAGTGCCCGGCGTCGAGTCGGCGACGATGGTGAACTGGCTTCCGCTCGGGCGGTCGGGGCTCGTCCACGGCGATTTCCACATCGAAGGCGTCAGTGCGATGCCGAAGGGATATGGGGTCGACAAGCTCGTGACTGCGCCGGGGTATTTCAGTACGATGGGCATCCGACTCTTCGCCGGTCGCGACTTCGACAGCCGCGACAACCACTCATCGCGTCCGGTGACGATCGTGACCCGCTCGGTCGCGCGAAAGTTTTGGCCGCCCGATGGACTCGGCGCGATTGGTCGGCGCCTCACGAAAGACGGTGACGATGACTGGAACACGGTCGTTGGCATCGTCGACGACATCGTGCAACAGGGCGTGACGGAGGGGCGCGACGGCGCTCAGTACTTTCCGTTGGCGCAGACGGAAATGGTCCCGTTCATCAACAACGCTAACTTCGTGGTGCGCACGTCGCGAACCGCGCAGGACCTGGCGCCGTCCTTCCGCGCGATCGCCCACGAGCTGAACCCGGTCGTGGCGCTGCGAAACATTCAGTCGATGGACGATGTCATCGACGGGTCGATCGCCGATTCGCGCTTCGAGACCCGGCTGTTGGCGATCTTCGCGGCGCTCGCGTTGTTGCTCGCCGCGATCGGAACCTACGGTGTGCTGGCGTACGACGTTGCCGCGCGGACGCACGAGCTTGGCGTCCGCGTCGCGCTCGGCGCAGTATCGGGCGACGTGGTCCGAGTCGTCGTGCGTCGGATGCTGGCGCTCGTCATTCCTGGACTGGCGCTGGGGCTGATTGGTGCGTTGGCCGTCACGCGCGTGCTTCAGAAATCACTCTTTGACGTCACGCCCACTGATCCGGCGACACTCATGGCTGTTTCGGGCGTCCTCTTGCTGGTGGCGTTGATCGCCGGCCTCGCGCCGACGCGCCGAGCCGTGCGCATTGATCCGATGACGGCGCTCCGGAGTGAGTAGTGGCGACCGCATTGATGCGGCGTGCCCGGTTCCCTGACGTCGCGCTCTCCTTGACAGATGAGGAGAGCGATCCTATGCTTCCCTCAGCAGCTTAGGAGGAGAGCCGGCAGACGCTCTCCTGAGCCTATTAGGAGAGCATTGACATGGCCGGCTCCGCGCAACTCCTCCCCGGCACGCTCGACCTCCTCATTCTCAAGGCGGTCTCGCTCGGGCCGCTCCACGGCTACGGGATCCTTCTCCGCATCGGCCAGATCTCGCACGGCGCGCTGCTCGTAGAACAAGGGGCTCTCTACCCGGCGCTGTTCCGCCTCGTTCGTCAGGGCTTGCTCAAGGCGAAGTGGGGCACCTCGGAGAACAATCGACGCGCGAAGTTCTATGAGCTCACTGTGCCGGGGCGGAAACGGCTTGGCGAGGAAACTGAGAGCTGGAACCGCCTCGTCGCCGCCATCGCGCTCGCGCTGCGCGCACGGCCGGAGGGCGCATGAGCATGCTCGCGTATCTTCGCTCGTTGACATTCCGCTTTCTTCATCGCGACGCGCTCGAACGCGAGCTCGAGGACGAGCTACGCTCGCACGTCTTGCATCGCGCCGACGACCTCGAGCGCACGGGACTCGATCGCGGCGCGGCCGAACGCCAGGCGCGCGTGGAATTCGGCGGCCACGCGCGCTTCAAGGAAGAAGCCCGCGATGCGCTCGCCGGCGGTTTGATCGAGACCCTGTTTCGCGATCTCCGCTTCAGCGTACGCCAGCTCCGGAAATCGCCCAGCTTCACCGTCGCGGCCATCGTCACGCTTGCTGTCGCCATTGGTGCGAACGCGGTCGTGTTCAGCGCCATCAACGGCTTCATTCTCCGCCCGCTCGGTCTGCCGAACGAGGAGACGCTCTTCACGATCGAGCGCGCCAGCGATCATCTCGCCGGCGAATCGTACCCCAACTATATAAACCTTCGCGATCGGACGCGCGGCTTTGACGGACTCGCGGCCTTCATCGCCAATCAAGCGTGGTTCGATGCAGACGGCGGTGCAGGCGGCGGAGGCCCGACGCGAGCCTGGGTGTACGAGGTGAGCGGCAACTACTTCGACGTGCTCGGCCTTCAGCCCTATCTGGGCCGCTTCTTCCATGCTTCGGAGGAGCGTGGGCCGGGCAGCGCTCCGTACGTTGTGCTCACGTACGCGAACTGGCGCACGCACTTCCTCGGCGATCGCGGTGTCATCGGCCGCACGGTCGAGCTGAATCGTCACCCGTTCACGATCATCGGGGTCGCGCCGCCGGGCTTTCACGGCACGGTGCTCGTCTACACGACGGATTTCTTCGTTCCGCTCGTCGAACAGCCGCAAGTGGACGGCACGAGCCTGTTGGACGTGCGCGGTAATCGGTGGCTCGCCGTGCTCGGCCGCCGCAAAGGAATCCTCACCAATGCACAGGCCCTCGCCGATCTCAACGCGATCGGGGCGCAGCTCGAGGCGAGCTATCCGAAGGACAACGGCAAGATGAGCTTCGTGCTGTCGCGGTCCACACTGGGCGGGGACGCCTTCGAGCAGCCCGTGCACGCTTTTGTCATCGGGTTGATGCTGTTGGCCACGCTCATTCTCCTCGCGGTGTGCGCCAATCTCGGAAGCCTTTTTGCTGCTCGCGCTGCCGATCGCTCGCGCGAGGTTGCGCTGCGGCTGGCGTTGGGTGCCGGAAGTGGTCGGATCCTTCGGCAGCTGTTCTCCGAGGCCGTGCTCATCTCGCTCGTCGGGGGCGCGATCGGTCTCTGGGGCAGCGTGCTCCTCCTCGACTGGCTCGCGGCGTGGCGCCCCTTCCCGCAGTTCGCGGTCATCTTGCCGATCGAGCCGGATGCACGCGTGTACCTCGTCGCGCTCCTCCTCAGCGTGGCGAGCGGATTTCTCTTCGGCGCGGGACCCGTGCGGCAGGTGCTGCGCACGGACCCATATCAGGTCCTGAAATCGGGCTCGGTGAGTCCCGCCCCCGTGAGCGGCCGCCTTGCGATGCGCGACGTGCTGCTCGCGCTGCAGATCGCGATTTGCGCGGTGCTCGTGACGTCGTCGCTCGTCGCGGTGCGCGGACTCGAACGGTCGCTGCGCGGCAACTTCGGGATCGACGCGCACCACGTGCTGCTCGTCGACACGGACCTCGCGACGTCGGGGTACACTCCCGACCGAATGATGGCGATGCAACAGCGCCTGGCGGACGCGATGCGAACCATACCGGGAGTCACAGCCGTCGGCACGGTGGCGCAAACGCCGCCCATGCACCTGGGCTGGAACGACTCGAAAGTCTTCGGCGATGATGTTGCCGATCTCCGCCTCGGCAACGCCGCCGCCGATGCAATTCGGTACAGCGTGTCGCCCGACTACTTCCGGGCCGCCGGCACGGCACTCCTCGCCGGTCGCGCGTTCACGCTCCACGACGATCAACGTGCTCCTCGCGTCGCCGTCGTCAATGAAACGTTCGCCCGCAAAGTCTTCGCGGCGTCTCCCCCCGACCGCGCGCTCGATCAATTCTTCAAGTTGCCCGATGGGAGTCGGATTGAAGTGGTCGGCCTCGTGCAGGACGGGAAGTACACGGCGAACCTCGCCGAGGCCCCACAGCCGGCGATGTTCTTTCCCCTGTTACAGGTGCCGTCGAGCGAGACATGGCTCGTCATCCGCTCGCCGCGCGATGCCGAGGAACTGTCGGCGGCGGTGCGTGCCACGCTCCGCGCGTTCGATCCGGGGCTGCCGGCCTCGATCGAAACGTGGACCCGCGACATGAGCAGCGCTCTCTTCCCGGCGCGGGCCGCGGCTGTCGCATTGGGCATCCTGGGGGCCATGGGGGCGATCGTCGCCATCACGGGGATCTTCGGCACCGCGGCGTATTCGCTCAGCAAGCATCTCAAGGACCTGGGGATTCGCGTGGCGTTGGGCGCGGGCGGGCTCGACGTCATTCAGGCGTCGGTCGGCCGCGCTTTGCGCTTGCTCGCGGTGGGCTCGCTGGCGGGCCTGCTCCTCGGGATCCTCGCGAGCCGCGTGCTCGGATCGATCGTGTACGAAGCCACACCGCGTGATCCGGTGGTGCTGATCGCGGCAGTCTTCGCGATGTTCCTCGTGGGCCTCGTCGCGACGTGGATTCCGGCGCGGCGCGCGCTCTCGGTCGATCCGTCGATGTTGATGCGACAAGAATGAGCGAGTCCAAGCCTGTTGAGGCGACCGAAATGAAACAGCATGCTCTATTGAAGAGCGCGTCCTTGCTTTCGATACTCCTCATGACGCTTCACTTGGCCGCCGATACCGCCCGTGCCAGGGTCGGGACGCCGGAGGCCGGGGGCTTAACGCTCGTCGCGGTGCCGGTTCTTGCAATCTGGCTTTATGGAACGCTGGTGCTCGACGAGAAGCGTTCCGGACATGTGATCATGCTGATTGGGTCGCTGCTGGCGATCATGATGCCGGCCGGCCACGTGATCGGCCCGGCCGGGCCATTCACCGGAACGATCACCAGATCCGGCGATCCGTACGCGTTCGTGTGGACGCTTCACGCGATTGGCGTGACGGGGATCTTCTCCCTGATTCTGGCAGTGCAGGGGCTGTGGGACCTACGGCGTCGGCCGAAGTAAGTACTTATCTAGAAAATCTGATTGCGCATGGAAGTATGTGAGCCACGA